>NZ_OY762512.1 GCF_963665995.1 Pleurocapsa sp. FMAR1
TTCTCTAACGATTTTACGTGCTAGCTGATGACCATGTTCAGCAATTTGACGTACTTGAGCATCAATGCGAGATGCTACTTCTTCAGAATATTCTGCACGAGAGGTTAGACCAGCACCCAGGAATACTTCATTACCTTGTTGTCCACCCAACGCCACAGGACCGAGGTCACTCATGCCGTAGATAGTGACCATTTGTCTTGCCATTTCTGACACCTGCTGCAAGTCACCACCAGCACCAGTAGTTACTTCATCGTTACCAAAGATTTCTTCTTCGGCTGCACGACCACCCATAGCACCAGCAATTCTTGCCATTAGCTGTGAGCGACTGATTAAGCCTTGTTCTTCATTTGGTGTAAACCAAGTTAAACCTTGAGCCTGTCCACGAGGAATTAGGGTTACTTTTTGTACTGGGTCGTGGTCTTTGACTAAAGTACCCACGATCGCATGACCAATCTCGTGATAAGCAATTAACCGCTTGCTTTTACCATCGGTTAAAGGAGTACCCTCCATACCAGCGACAACGCGATCTACCGCATCATCAATTTCAAGAATGGTAACAGCTTGTTTGCGTCTTCTAGCAGTTAAGATGGCTGCTTCATTTAGCAAGTTGGCAAGGTCTGCACCAGAGAAGCCAGGGGTACGACGAGCGATCGCATCTAAGGAAACTTCGGGAGCAATTTTTTTATCACGAGCGTGAACTTCTAAAATTTCTAGACGACCTTTAATATCGGGGTTATCTACCATTACCTGACGGTCAAAACGACCAGGACGCATTAAGGCAGAATCTAAAACATCGGCACGGTTAGTAGCAGCGATAATAATAATCCCTGTATTACCCTCAAAACCGTCCATCTCCGTTAGCAGTTGGTTGAGAGTTTGTTCCCTCTCGTCGTTACCGCCACCAATACCAGCACCCCGCTGACGACCCACTGCGTCAATCTCATCAATAAAGATTAAGCAAGGAGCGTTTTCTTTGGCTTTTTTAAATAAATCCCGCACACGAGATGCACCTACGCCGACAAACATTTCCACAAATTCAGAACCAGAGATGCTAAAGAAAGGAACAGAAGCTTCACCAGCGATCGCTTTTGCCAAAAGAGTTTTACCAGTTCCAGGAGGACCGATTAACAATACCCCTTTAGGAATTTTTGCCCCAACTGCGGTAAATCTTTCGGGCTGTTTTAAGAAAGTAACTACTTCTTGTAGCTCTTCTTTGGCTTCGTCAATACCCGCCACATCATCAAACATGATGCCTGTTTTGGCTTCCATTTGGAACTTAGCTTTGGATTTCCCAAAGTTCATTGCTTGTCCAGGACCACCAGGCATACTGTTGGAACGACGGAATAAGAAAAACAATGCTCCAATTAAAATTATTGGAAACAGAAGATTACCTAAAAGTCCCCATACTGCACCTTCATTACCAGTCGGATGATAATCGAAGTTAATATCTGCATCGCGCAACTTGGTAATAAGTTCAGGGGAGTTAGCAGGTAGGTCAACTCTTAGCTTTTGAATGCGGTTGTCAAGTTCTGGGTCAATCGCATCGACAATTGCCGTTCTCCCATTTTCGTACAGTTCTACCGAAGAAACCCGCCCTGAATTGAGATAGTCTAGGAATCGTCCGTAGGTCATACGAGTGTTAGCAGTATTGCCATTTAAGCCACTGCTAGCAGTTGGTGCGGAAAAAGTTCCCTGCCAAAGGAAAAATCCGACTACCAATAAAGGTAATGTCCAAAGTAATACAATTCTCCACGAAAAATCTTTCATAAGTTAAGTAATGTTCTAAATTGAATATTTTTAAGATTATTTTTTGCTCTTTAGCAGAAATGCTTCGTCGCACGGTGTATACGCTACTTCCATTTTTTCACAACTTTACTAAGATTTTACTGCTCAAGTTATTCTTATTTTAGTGGTGTTATTATTTTTGGCGAACAGTCAGTCAATCATTTAGTGCATCTTACTTTGGTAATGCAAAGCGTAAACGCCTTTTCTCTGTCAAGTTTCTTTGCTTTGTATTATCTCTAGCTTAACTAAATTTAACATAATTCTCATTTTTAAGGCAAAATTTATCACAAAATTACAAATCGGCATAAACATTTTGCACTCTAGAAGACATTTTTGAGAATTAAATTTGAGAAAGTGTGTAATTCAGATTTGCTGTAATAAAATTTTGGATAAGGATTGAACTAAGAAAGCTTGTGCTAGTTCCACACTAAAATATGAAGCTTAAAAGTAAAATTTTGCTGGGCTATGGCCTGTCTTTGGCTTTAGTTATCTTAGTCGGTGGTTGGGGTGTAGTTAATCTGCGTCGCTTGGGTAAAGCTAGCGAAGCAATTTTAAAAGAAAACTACCGCAGTATCCTGGCAGCGGAAAATACTATTGATGCACTTGAGCGACAAGATAGTGCAATTTTATTATTTCTCTTGGAAAATAAAGAACAAGGTGGTCAGCAGTTTCGGAACAACCAAATCGAATTTCTCAAGTGGTTAGGACGAGCAGAAGGTAACATTACCATTCCAGGAGAGGGAAAAATCATTGCTAGCATTGAAGAAGCTTATCAAGATTATCTAACGGCTTTCTTTAGACTACAGCAGCAGAACAACCCAAATACCGAAGACTACTACGAAAGAATCGTACCTATTATTGAACAAATACGCGATCGCTGCGCTCAACTGCGGAATATAAATCAATCAGCAATGGAAGCAGCTTCAGCCAACGCTCAACAGGTATCGAGCCAAGCGATTTGGTCGATGGCGATCGCTGGGGCTACCGCAGCAGGAATTAGTTTGGGATTTAGTTTGCTATTAACCCGTCGCATCGTTCAACCCCTGACAGAAATGACTACTGCTACAGAAAAGATTGCTAGGGGTGAGTATGATATTGCACTCCAGGTTAAATCCGAAGATGAATTAGGAGTGCTGGCGCGAGAAATAACTACCATGAGTCAAAAACTCAAGGCATTTCGCGATCTCAACGTGGGTAAAACGATCGTCGAGAAGCAGCGTAGCGAAGCAATTGTCCAGAGTATTGCCGACGGCATTATTGTCGTCGATAGCGAACTTAGAATTATAGCGATCAATCCTATTGCAGCCAGTATTGCCAATGTTAAGTCAATGCTGGCGACTAATAATCATTTTCTGGATGTCTTTGATAATCGCCAACTGTATCAACATCTTAGACATACTGCCGAAACAGGAACACCTCCCCAGTTAGAAGACGATATTTTAACGGTTGAGCGAGAAAAACATACTCTGTACTATAAGTTTGCTATCACCCCCGTAATTAGTGAGACAGAAAAGACGATTGGAGCAATTTTGTTGTTGCAGGATGTCACTAAGCTCAAAGAATTGGATAATCTTAAAAGCGAGTTTGTGGCTACGGCCTCTCATGAGTTACGTACTCCCCTGACGGGAATGGCAATGAGCCTCAATTTACTTGCAGAAACCACAGAAAATAAGCTCTCTGAGTCAGAATCAGAACTATTAGACGCCGCAGTCGAAGACGTGGAAAGGTTGCGTAGTTTGGTTAACGATCTGCTGGATTTATCTAAGATTGAGTCGGGAAAAATAGAGCTAGACTTTATAGATGTTGAAGTTAACTTTTTGTTAGATAAAGCAATTTCCGCTTTGCAGATACAGGCAAAACAAAAAGAAATAACCCTAGCAAAGCAATCTCTATCTGAGGAGATACGAGTAAAGGCAGATGCCAATAAAATTATTTGGGTATTAACTAATTTAATTGCTAATGCACTGCGCTATAGCGAAGCAGGAGAAGAAATTAAAATTGGTGCAACGTCTAGAAATAGCTGGGTAGAAATATTTGTTACCGACAAGGGAGCGGGTATTCCTTTAGAATTTCAAAGTAAAATATTTGATAAATTTGTTCAGGTCGAAACCGAAAAAGATGTCGGTGGTAGTGGTTTGGGTTTAGCTATTTGTAAGGAAATGGTTCAAGCTCATGGAGGTAGAATATGGGTAGATTCTACTGTTGGTCAAGGAAGCACATTTACCTTTACTTTACCAATCAGTCACGGAGAATAAAATTATAGGAGAGCAAACTAATGTCGCAGGCAAAAATTCTGGTAGTTGATGACGACAAAAACATTAGACGTACCGTGAGTATGGCGTTAGAGTCTCTTGATTATTTTGTACATACGGCATTTGATGGTAAAGATGCCATGTTGCAGTTAACCAACGAGCAGTACGATCTGATTATTACCGATCTGAAAATGCCTGGGATGAACGGCATGGAACTGCTGCAACAGGCGATCGCCAAATATCCTGAGATTAAAATTGTCTTGATCTCCGCTCACGGCACGGTAGATAATGCAGTAGGAGCTATGAAACTAGGCGCAGTAGATTTCTTGCAAAAACCTTTTACGCCTAAAGAACTAAGAAATCTAGTTCATAATGTTTTAGAAACAGAATCAACTGAAGCAGAGTCAGTATCAGAATATAAAGCTAGTTTAAAAGCTGCTAGAAACTCAGCTAGAAAACGAGATTTTGATAATGCGATCGCTCAAACAAAAAAAGCGATCGGTTCAGATCCCGCTAAACCCGATGCCTTCGATTTTTTAGGACAGCTACAGGAAACTTTGGGAGATTTTGCTAGCGCAATCAAAAACTACCGCGTTGCTATAAGTTTAGATCCTACCTATCAATCTGCAAAAGATAATTTAGATAGAGCCACCAGTAATTCTAGTAATAGACCAAGCCTTTGATGAGGAAGTAGAAAGTAAAAAGTAGGAAGTAGGAAGTAATAAAAACTTTATTTGCCAAAAAAATTTAGAAAATATCGGATAAGTCCATAGTCAATCCTGGTAATATGTCTTCGCCAGATAAGTTGCTGGGATTACTAATTAGTTCTTTATCTTCGCCGAGGCGATATATTTCTACTTCTTTGGCATCGGGATTGATTAACCAACCTAATTTTACACCGCAGTCTAGATACTCTGCCATTTTCTGTTGAGTGGTTGACAGGTTGTCGGTAGGAGACAGTAACTCAATAACAAAATCAGGATCTATCGGTGCAAAGCCTCTTTTCTGTTTATCGCCCAAACTATTCCAGCGATCGCCTGCAATCCAGCTAACATCAGGAGAACGAATTGCACCATTTGATAACCTGAAGCCTGTAGAAGAATCAAACACTACTCCTGTTTTTGACTGCCGATTCCATAATTCAAATTGAAACGCCAGGTTCAGGTTTTTTTTTCCGCTTTCGCTTCCTGTTGGCGACATGATAATTAGTTTTCCATTAGTATCGGTTTCAAATCTAAGATCGGGATTTTCTCTACATAGTTGTTCTAGAGAGCGATCGCTAATTGAGTCAGTGAAGGCTTTTAGGTTAAGGGTATAAGTCATATCATTTAACGTTGAGCATTTATCAAAACATTATAAGTTGGAGATTTTAAGAGCGATCGCTGATTGTATCAGGAAAAGCTTTTATTTTGTGGTTTTACTGGCGAGCAACTTTAGTTTAATAGTTCTTGAAGAAAGCTATTCAATTTTGATTGAGGTTTAAATAACCTTATATTTCCTTTTTCACACCCTGTCGCTAGCATTTTGCTGTTGGGACTAAATGAAACTGTTTGTATTGCTTCACCAAAATCTATAGTAGAGATTAATACTCTGGTGTCTAACTTCCATAGTTTCAAAGTTTGATCCTTGCTACCACTGGCTAAAATTTTGTTGTCTGCACTTATAGCGACAGAAGTAACCTCATCACTATGCCCCTCCAGGGTAGCTACCTCTTTTCCTGTATCAACTTGCCAAATTTTGATAGTCTTATCTTTGCTACCGCTAGCAATCAATTTACTATCGAAGCTAAAAGCTATTGAATAAACTCCACCAAACCAATCAGAGTGACCTTTTATAGTAACGCTTCTATTTTCTGATAAAAACCATAGCTTAACCGTTTTGTCATTAATATCACCGCTGCTAGCTAAAATACTTCCATTAGGGCTAAACAAAACGGCGACAACATTATCTGTGTGTCCTGTTAAAGTGCAGACTTCTTTGCCTGATTTTAACGACCAAAGTTTGACTGTTTCATCATCGCTTGCAGAAGCAATCAACTTGCCATTAGGATGAACAGCTACTGAATTTACTGCTTTTTGATGACCAGTGAAAGTGTAAGTTAGTTTTTCAGCCTGTAAAGACCAGAGTTTAATTGTTTTATCTTCTTCTGCACTAACTAGCGTTTTATTATTTCGATTGAAAGCAATACAATTAGCGTAATCTGATTCAAAAAAGATTGTATTGACTAATTTTCCTTTTTCTAATTGCCAAACTTTTATAGTCTTATCCTTACTTGAGCTAGCCAAAAGTTTACCGTTGTCGCTAAAGCAAATAGAATTTATTCTTTTAGAATGCGCTTGAAAATTTAAACCGTGTATTAATTGATTAACAGTCATTATCCAAATCTTATAAGTCATGTAAAAATATAATTCCCTTAAAACTTGAATAACTAACAAATTTAATGCCTAAACCCCATATACTCTAAAAACCGTAGTTTTTATTCTTCTGGTTCAAGATATTTTTTGACCTATAGGCTTATTGCTAATTGAATTGGTAAAGGCTTTGAGATTAGAGGTACAAATTATCTCATTTATTTTCAACATTCATGACTATTAGCAATTTAATTAACTTTATCGATCGCCATACAAATAATGGTGCTATTTATCCAAATGAACCTTGGGGTGAGGAAGTCGGAGTTAAAGAGGAAGGTATTGCATTTGTACGTTCGTTTTCTACTGGTGATTGGTTGGCTTTACGTAATTTGAATTTAAAAGAAAAAAGCAATTTTTGGATTGAGTGTTTAATTCATCTTCTTGATGAAGCTTATACAGAAGAAGCAAGACAAATGATAATTAATATTGCGTTGACTGGTACAGAAGAGAATTTTTTCGATGCCATGGAATGTATTCGGAGTTTTAGGCGAGACGTTGATATATACACTTGGTTGAAGCTTAAGAATCGTGCTTCACAAATATCGAGTAGTAGATTAAATAATAAATCTAATAACTGTTAACTATTAGGAAAATGAATTACTAAAACAGAAGTGGTAGATTAAGAACGAGCAACTGCCTCTGCTAGTTTCCCTACAGTAGATTTGCTATTAGTTCTTTGATTAGAAGTATTGGTTGCTAAAATTACGAGGTCGTTGCGATGAATCTTGCCACATACCTGCCTGACAAAATTTGCCTATAACTGAGCAATGAAGGCATCTTGGAAGCATTGACCTTAACTAGTTTATCGCGAACATCCTCTAGATTTCAGGCGCGTTCGGCTTTTACTGATACGGGATTTACGACGGCAGAATCAGAGGCAATAGTTAAGCACCCCCTACGGCGACGTATCATTATGTGGCTGATGTTTTTAGGTAATGCAGGATTTATTACCGTTATCTCTTCTTTAGTTCTAACTTTTGTTTCCACCTCTTCCCCTGGAGATGGACTATCTCGCTTGTTTTATCTGCTAATTGGCATTGGGGTTTTGTGGCTATTGGCTACTAATCGCGCTTTTAACCGCATTTTAACTCGTCTGGTGAGAAAAGCTTTACGTCGCTGGACGGATCTAGATTTGCAAGATTATGCTCGTCTTTTGCATTTGAAAGGAAAATACAAGGTGATAGAAATTGAAAGAGTTACGATTAGCAGATGAAGGAATTGCTGTTTTGGGTATTGAAAGACGCGATAAGTCTTTCGGCATGACTCCGCAACGCATTTACATTGGCGCACCCTATGGAGATACCTGTATCTATCCTGGGGATATTTTAATTGTTTACGAACGCAAGGCCGCTTTGGTAGAGTTAGATGTCCGTCTAGAAGGTATTGAAGGGGAACAAGCGCATCAAAAAGAGTAATCCAACAACAAATTCAGCAACAGCAAAATAACTATAATAACCAGGCTGTGAAATAGAAAAGCGCAGTAAGAGAAATTAAACCTTAATTACTGATTCTAAAATTGGCTAAGTATTTAAGTATTTTGGCGAATAGAGATCGCTTGCTAGACTTTTTTTTCATTCTTTCAAGAGAGTCTTTAAGATATTCACGTCTCTTGTCCAAACTTAATACAAGAACCAATGCCAATAAAGCTACTTGAAAAGGGAACATAGAAAACACTATTGTTTGTGTAGTCAAATATGGAATGAATTAAAGGAAAAGCAAAATATTCTCCATTGTTCATAATAGTTTTTGGTTTGTAAGCTATTAAAAATTGTTTGCGCGTGTTTTTTAAATTCTTCTTTGTGTTTACCTTTAATTTTATCTGCTTCAATATCTATCAATTTGACGATAGCTATCTCACGTAATTGCTGTTCTATTCTTGTCATATTCGCATGAAAATTATACAAATAGCTTTAAATATTCAAAGCTATTTACAATAAAGATATTGATTTTACTACTAATAAATTAAAAACTATGGAAAAATATTGAAATATTACTACAGCTTAATATATCTCAGCATTTTTAATAATTAGTGGTGATGCAGAAATTGAAATTCAACTAGAATACAAATTCTGGATTTTCATGTTTGCCGTTTATTTAATTGTCATACCCGATCGTTTCGCAGCCAGAACCTATCAATCTCTACCCATCTAATCTCTATCCTTGTGCCGATTTATTTTTTAAATCTCATTGCTACCGTTTGATAAATCAATCTAACTTTGGTGGCAATATTTTACTTTTAAGAGTTTATTTCCAATGGCATCTCAATACATCGTTGTGGTCGGATGTGGGCGTTTGGGGTCGATTTTAGCTTCTCGTCTCAGCAGTCAGGGTAATAGCGTAGTGGTAATCGATCCTCACGAGAGTTCTTTTAACAATTTGAGCAGCGATTTTAGCGGATTTCAGATTACTGGTGACGCTTCTGAGCTCGAAATATTACGCAGTGCCAAAGTCGAGCAAGCAGACTGTTTACTTGCCGTTACCGATAAAGATAATATCAATTTGATGGTGACACAAATAGCAAAACAAGTATTTCAGACTTCGATCGTTTTGGCGCGGGTTTTCGATCCTGCACGGGAAAAGATTTACCGCGACTTTGGTATCGCTACTATCAGTCCGACACAGCTTTCTGCCGATGCTTTTATGGCTAATCTTCCTAGCTAAATTAAAAATATATAAACCATGAAAATTATCCTAATCGGCGGGAGTAAATTAGCTTATTTTCTAGCCAAACAGTTTGCCAGCAAGAATTACTACACCACTATTATCAATGCAGATTTAGAAGAAGCCAAGACCTTATCACGGAGTTTAAAAGCAACCGTCATACATGGAGAAGGCAGCGATCCTGCTACTCTCTCTGAAGCTGGTGCATATCAGGCTGATGTGGTTTTATCTTTGACGACTCAAGATGAAGATAATCTGATTGCCTGTCAAATTGCTCAAAAAGAATACGGCGTGCCTCGTACCATTGCTCTAGTTAACGATCCTGAAAATCAGCAAATCTTTGAAAAACTAGGTATTACCGTTGCTTTTTCGGCTACCCAGATTATTGCTAGCTTAATCGAACAACAAACGGCTACAGGAGATATTCAAAACTTACTGCCTATAGCAGATGGGAAAGTTAACGTAACCGAGATTGCACTAGAAGCAGATAATCCAGTAGTGGGTAAAACTATTAATGATGTACAGCTTCCCAATGGTACTTTGATTGCCTGTATTCTGCGACAGGGTGAGGTAATTGTTCCTAGTGGGGAAAATAGTCTACAGGCTTTAGATCGATTGGTAGTTATCGGTCAACCAGAAAGTTATGGACAATTAATGCGGTTGTTGTGCAGTGAGTAGGGTTCTAGTAAGTTTATCTGTTAAGACAAAAGAGTAAACTGCTCGTAAGTAAAAAGTAATAGAGACGTATGTTAAGTCTTTATATATAAGAAGTAATTTAAACTTTTAAACGGCTAAAGAGTTTTTGAGGAGTGTAAAACAGTGTTACTCGAAAGGAAAAAAACTAATCGCTACAGTCAGTTTTTACGTCAGCGATATCGGGCAATTTTGGGCTATACGGGTTTGATTTGGGCGATCGCAGGAGTAGTTATACTTTCTCCTCTATTAGCACTTATTTTTTATCCTGAAGAAATTAACTTGGCTTGGGGTTTCGCCCTACCAGGAGTGATTTTAACCATAGTTGGTGGCTTGTTATGGTGGTTTCTCGCACCGAAAAGAGTAATTAGTCTTTCTTTGCCAGAAGGTTCGGTAATTGTATTTTTAGCTTGGTTAGTGGCGATCGCCGTCGGTACAATTCCCTTCATCCTGATTCAAGGATTAAACTTCACTCAGGCTACATTTGAATCTACTAGCGGTTGGACGACTACGGGGTTATCTGTAGTAGACGTTACCCAAGCTTCTCACCTAGTTTTACTTTACCGCAGCAACATCGAGCTTGCAGGTGGTGGTGGGTTTGCCATTATTGCCCTAAGTGCTATTTCTGGGCTTTCAGGTGCAGGATTAACCTCAGCAGAAGGTAGGACTGAACAGCTTGCGCCCAACGTCAGGCGATCGGCTAAATTGGTTTTGAGTATTTATTCAGGCTATGCCGTAGTCGGTATTTTAGCATTGTGGATCGCGGGAATGGGTTGGTTTGATGCGGTTAACCATTCTTTTGCTGCACTGTCTACGGGTGGCTTTTCTACCCGCACCGATTCGATTGGCTATTGGGACTCTCCCTCCGTTGAAGCTGTTACTATTTTTCTGATGATTTTAGGTACGCTTAATTTTTTAACTAGCTATTTTTTATTGACGGGTAAATTTAAGTCTGTAATTCGTAATGGTGAAGTCAGATTAATGGCTTTAATTATACCCCTGTGCGTCTTGATTATATTTTTTGGTGTTGCAGTTAGCCTTTATGACACATTAGGAAAAGGAGTCAGAGTAGCTATTTTTGAAGTAGTATCTGCTCTTTCTACCACAGGCTTTTCTACGGTTGGCTATAGCGATTGGAATAGCTTAGGCTGGACAATTATGATTATTCTGATGTTAATTGGTGGCGGTACAGGCGCCACCGCAGGCGGGATCAAACAGTTTCGGGTTTACGCACTATATCGGGCGTTGCTATGGGAAGTAAAACGAATGTTGCAGCCTAAGAATACTGTCACCGAACCTAATTACTGGCAGGGCGATCGCCGTAGCTTTCTTAATGACAATCAAGTTCGTACTATTGCCCTATTTCTCTTTTTGTACTTTTTAGTATTTTCCATCGGTGTAATAATTACTGCTGCCTATGGCAATCCTCTTCCTGATAGCCTATTTGAATATGCCAGCAGTCTTAGCACTGTAGGGCTTTCTATTGGCGTTACTTCGGCTGATGCGCCTGTTGGGTTGCTTTGGACGCAAATTGTAGGAATGTTTCTAGGACGTTTGGAATTTTTTACCGTTTTTGTCGGCATTATTCGGCTGTTTCAAGATCTACCTTCAATTTTATTTAAGTAGGGGTCAACGGCTGTTAACCTTTACATCTGGATATTCATCTCTTCAGCTATTTTCAAGAATTGGGATGATTAGGAAAAGCTACAGAAATGTGTTCCAGCAATTTTCAAAAAATTGCGCCCACTAAATTATTTAGTAGACGCGATGTACTATGATTAACGTTTACAATTGTTAATCTAGAGCTTAAAGCAATATATTAGTAGGTTTCAACGTGCCAGCGGTGTTCTTTTTTCATCGCTTTGCGATATTCATCCCAGTTAACGCCATTTTTCTCTGCTGCTGCGCTGAGTGCTTCATCAATACCACCTTCCATGCCTTTTAGACCACAAATATAGGTATGAGTTTTAGGATTTTGGATTAACTCCCAAAGTTCGTCAGCGTGTTCAGCAATTCTATGCTGAATATACATTCTTCCACCTTCTGAATTCTTTTGCTCACGACTAATGGCATAGTCCATGCGGAAGTTGTCAGAATGTTTCTCAACCATTTCTTCTAACTGTTCTTTATAGAGAATATTCTCAGTTTTGGGAATTCCAAAGAACAACCATGAAAAACCTTTAAAGTTATAGTCAGGGTTTTTATCTCCTTCTAAGAACATTCGCCATAGGTAGGCACGAAAAGGAGCAATACCTGTGCCTGTGGCAATCATAATTACGTTTGCATCTTCATCATCGGGAAGCAGCATTTCCTTACCGACAGGACCAGTAATAGCTACATCATCACCAGGCTTGAGGTTACACAAAAAGCTGGAACAAGTTCCTTCGACCTGTTCTCCTGTTTCAGGATCTTTGTATTCTAATTTACGTACACACAAAGACACAGTTTTGCCGTCTAGATTATCTCCATGACGAGTCGATGCGATCGAATATAGTCTCAACTTGTTAGGCTTGCCTTTATCATCCTCACCTGGAGGAATGATGCCAATACTTTGACCTTCGGCATAGTACAAGTCTCCACCAGAAAGATCAAATGTCATGTGGCGACAAGTACCAATACCGCCTTCATCTACTAAGTCATAGATATCAGTACATTTACCAACGTATGGTTCTTTAGGACGGTAAATATTAACGGGAACTTTCTTTTTCTCTGCTTTTTTTGGTTGTGCTTGAGTCATAGGTTTTTTATCCTTGGATGCGGCTTCAGCTTTTTTCTGGGTTGCAGGTTGGCTAGTCTGTGCTGGCACATCACTACCAACTGGCTTAATACTGATTACTTTTCCACCCAAACGGTTGATACGTCGCATCTCTTGATTCATTCGACTGTAGGGAACAGTAATGGACACAGTACCGCTACTGCGAATAGGAACGTTTGTATCAGTACCGTTTTGAGATAGACCTTCTACCTCATAAATAAATAAACGGTTTTTGTACTGTGAATTGCTGCTAGAAAAAGCTGCACTAGAGTTATACATTACGCTGACTTTTTTCTCCCAATTTAAATTTAAACTATTAAATACCTTACATAACTGAATTCGTCTTCGTACTCTTGATTGTGATGAGCAGAAATCTAAAAGCAGTAGTTTAGAATGTTTGTATTGTATCAATAGAGTGTCGTTGAGAGACTATTCTTCATTCATAAGTCAGCAAGATTTTGGGTGAAAAATAGTATCAGAGATTAGTCCTTGAGTACAATGTATATTCTTGACCAAATAAAAATCTGTAGTTTTCAATTCATTTTAATTTTTTTTTAAGCTGGCAAATTGAAAAACCAGCTTCTAATTTGATTTTTAAGGCAAGCAGCTTAAAGCTATTTTCTCTTGTAGAGGTGGTTAGGTTCTGGTAAGATCCTTCAATGTTAGTAGTTAGCATTTAATACTAAATTAACTGACTAAGGATCGAGCTTATCCAAAGTCGCTTTCGTAAATAAAACAGAAAGCGACTTAAGAATAAATCACTAGAATAGAATTGTTATGTTTATTACGTGTCCAAAACCACGTTAGAAAATTAAGCTTTAGTTTTCTTTCTTAGGTAGGAATTGCAGGTAAACATAATTCTGTGTCTCAACTCCTTGGGCTTGCTTAATAATCATGAATTAAATATCTAGTTTTGTAGAAGAGGAATTTTATGACCGCCGATTTTGACCGAGTGGTGCTTATCGGAGTTGCAGGCGACTCTGGATGTGGCAAATCAACATTTTTGCGCCGTTTGACTGACTTGTTTGGTAAAGAATTTATGACCGTGATTTGTCTTGACGACTATCATAGTCTCGATCGCAAGGGTAGAAGAGCAGCCGGTGTTACGGCTTTAAACCCTAAAGCAAATAATTTTGACCTGATGTATGAGCAAGTTAAAGCTCTTAAAGAAGGTAGGGCGATCGATAAACCAATTTATAATCATGAAACTGGTGAACTCGATCCCCCCGAAAGAATTAAACCTAATAAAGTAGTTGTAATCGAAGGACTACATCCTTTATACGATGAAAGAGTACGCGAACTGGTAGATTTTAGCGTTTATCTTGATATTAGCGACGAAGTTAAAATCCAGTGGAAAATTCAACGTGATATGGCTGAACGTGGTCATACTTACGAAGATATTTTAGCTTCAATTAAGGCTCGTGAACCTGATTTTAAAGCCTATATCGAAGTACAAAGAGGATATGCTGATGTTGTAATTCAAGTGTTGCCAACTCAGCTAGTACAGGACAAAGAAAGCGAGCTGCTTAAAGTTCGTTTAATTCAGAAAGAAGGCGTAGCCAACTTTGATACTGTATATCTATTTGACGAAGGTTCTACTATTGACTGGCGACCTTGTGGACGTAAGCTTACTTGTGCTTACCCTGGTATTAAAATGTACTATGGTCCCGATAGCTTTTACAACAACGAAGTGTCTATTTTAGAAGTAGATGGTCAATTTGGTAATCTCGAAGAAATGATCTACATTGAAAGCCATTTAAGCAATACCAGCACTGGTCACTATGGTGAAATGACTGAACTGTTGCTAAAACATAAAGATTATCCTGGTTCTAATAATGGAACTGGTTTATTCCAAGTATTAGTTGGTTTAAAAATGCGCGAAACTTACGAAAAGCTTACAGCTAAAACAACTGAAACAGCCAACGTATAAACTTTGTAGCTAAATTTAATAATTATCTTATAAGTCGCGGGATATTTTAACGAAGTATTCGCGGCTTTTTGCTTGCTGTTTTGAGGTTGGTGATTCAAACTTAATCCCCTTGGAAGAATCAGAGTGATGATAATATATTCAAAATAATAGTATTGTGTAATTATGTGACTTCTAAACCGTTAGTTAGCGATAAGCCTACGGCATGGCTTCGCTACGCACCATTAAAAAAATTACCAAGCAGGCAAAACTAACTTCTTCCTACTTGGTATTTATGGCTATGGCTGGCGTGTTAGCAGCAGTTGCTTTATTAACTGACTCAGTACCCATTTTGATTGGTTCGATGGTTATTGCTCCTGCATTACCGCCTTTGGGTTTAGTTTCTTTGGCAATAGTAGTTAGAAAGCCTCGGTTAGCATTAAGAGGTTTGACTACCGCATTTCTCGGCTTTTTAATAGCAATGGCTTTTGCTATGTTAACCACCTGGATCTTAAATATTACTCAAGTAATTCGCGCAGAAACTAATCTGCTCAACAAGAGCTTATTAGAAGAACGAGTAAAGCCAGGATGGTATAGCGTTATTGCAGCAATGGCAGCAGGTGTTTCTGGAGCGGTCGCTCTAATTAAGCAGAAAACAGATACTTTGGTGGGAGTAGTGGCTGCTTTGGCTTTAGTCCCAGCGGTCGCAGCTGCGGGTATTGCTTTTTTATCCAAAAATCCTGTGATAGGTTTTGGCGGTTTGTTTTTGTTGGGAATTAACGTGGGATTTATCATTATTTCAGGAGTTCTCACGATAATTGTGCTGCGACCCGAACAACGCGAATAATATTTTATTGATAACGACTGTTGCCAGAATTAATTAAAATCTGGTTTTAGAAGATCCCTTAGTTTGTATAACTCTTGCAGGAGCTTGATCATAGATTATCTTACTGGGGTGCTAGGATTCGAACCTAGGAATGTCGATACCAAAAACCGATGCCTTACCGCTTGGCGACACCCCAACGTTTTACAACAGAAACAGTATAGCAACTTTATCCCTAAGCTTGTCAAGTAATTTAGCAGAAAAACTTCAGTTAGTTTTAAGAAATATACTGTTGAATTTCTTTAACGGCTTGACGTAATCCAAAATTATGGATTGAACCGACGTATCCAGCATAAAGACACTCTTTTCTAGAGTTGCCAATATAGACATGATTTATGCCTAATAGATTGTTCCAGGTGTGCAAGGTAGTACCGTCAGCAAAGCTAGCGATAATTTGCGATCGCCCAAAGTTATGATAGCCTGCATCAGTCATACCTGGTACAGAACGTAAACGTTTAATAAATTGGCTAGCGTTGTCTTCAGCGGGTAATCCTAGTTGAGGGTTTTTCCAAAATTCTTGAATTATAGGAATTATATCAGCATGATATCTCATGGCATCATGCTGAACACCAAGAATCAGCAGCCAGTTAGCATAAGCAAACTTGGTGTTTTCTACCGTTACTAAACCATCGCTGCCGAGATCGATGTCGCTAGCAACCGAAAGAGTGGGAATTTGTTGAGCAATTCTTTCAGCCAGATCGCGACGATTTTTGCCCAAATCTCTAGCTGTACCAACACCAATACCCAGAGGATCGATGATGCGAGCTATATTTGAGCCACCAACGGGAGAGCCAAGTAAGATCAGGGAATGAACCTTATGCCACCATTGAGGATTGCGATTTAGCACTTCTAACCATAATAATCCCCCCATAGAATGTCCCATAATTTTGATCGGCACATGGGGATAATTGTTAATTACTTGGGTGGCAATTTGCTCTAATCTTTTAATTAAAGGCTCAATTCTAATAAAAGTTTTGATCAATCCCAAGCTAGGTGCGATAATTAATGTAGAAGAATTAGCTGTTGCTATTTGTGCTAATTTACCAATTGCTTTGCCCGTATCAGCCCAGCCATGTTGAGCAAACAGTAAGAATTGGGGATTATCATCAGTCATAGAAGTTATAGACCGCATCATTCTTATAAAATACGGTCTATATTTTAACCCTAAAAAAAAGTTATTGACTTACTGCGCTTTTGGGTTGAGTAAAACAAACAAGTTTAATCTGAAAAACTAATAGCTGATAGCTGATAGCTAAAAACTAATCGATTAACAACGTAGTCTATCAAGCATGAAAACTGCTGTAAAATCTAAACGGTCAAAATATCTTTCTCTTTAACAGCTAGCAAATCATCAATTTTCTGGTTAAACTCATCAGTAACGCTTTGAATTTCATCCTGCAAATCTCTAGACTCATCCTCAGAAATATCGCTGCTTTTTTCCTGTTTACGCACTTCGTCGATCGCATCACGACGAATATTACGAATTCCCACCTTACCTTCTTCAGCTAACTTGCTTGCTGTCTTAACTAGTTGTTGACGACGCTCTTTGGTTAAAGGAGGAATGTTAAGCCTAATTAAATTTCCATCGTTATTGGGAGTTAAGCCAATATCAGAAAGAGAAATTGCTTTTTCAATCTGTCCCATACTGCCTTTATCGTAAGGCTGAATCATGATTGTTGTCGCGTCGGGAGTACTTAAGTTAGCCAGAGATTTTAAGGGAGTCTCTGCGCCATAATAGTCCACCATAACGCGGTCTAATAAAGAAGTGCTTGCCCTTCCTGTACGAATAGTGTTAAAAGACCTTTGAGTTGCCTCAATTGTCTTTTGCATACGTTCCTTTATTTCAGATAACTTCACAGCTTCCTCCTACAATAGTGCCGACAGATTCCCCTTTAGTAGCACGCATAATATTACCATTAACAGAAAGATCGAATACTAATATAGGAATATCATTTTCTTTACATAAAGCGATCGCCGTACTGTCCATTACCTTTAATTCATTGGTTAGTACATGATTGTAGGTCAAACTTTGATAGCGATGAGCATGGGGATTCTTTTTGGGATCGCTATCATAAATCCCGTCTACTTTAGTAGCTTTAAAAATAATTTCCGCATCTATTTCTGCTGCTCTTAGTGCAGCAGTGGTATCAGTAGTAAAGAATGGATTTCCTGAACCTGCACCAAAGATAACCACTCGCCCTTTTTCTAAGTGACGAATTGCCCGACGACGAATATAGGGTTCAGCGACTTCCTGCATCGAAATAGCAGTTTGTAGTCGATTGGCAATACCAATTCTCTCTAAAGCATCTTGCAAAGTCATGGCATTCATAACAGTGGCGATCATGCCAATATAATCAGCCGTAGCCCTGTCCATCCCCGCAGCCGAAGCCTTCATCCCTCGAAAAATATTTCCTCCACCGACAACAATGGCAACCTGCACACCGCTTTTGGCAATATCTGCAACTTCTTGAGCAATCTCGGCGACTACTGCGGGATCAATGCCATAGCCTAAGTTGCCCATCAGAGCTTCGCCACTTAGTTTTAATAAAACCCTCTGGTAACTCATTCTTAAAAAAAGTAAACCCCGATCTTTCTTGTTATTTATCTCCCCATAACATATCAGCTTTCTGTCTGGTTTGGGATATCAAAACTTACTTCTAAAGTCAAGACTTTCTAGAATTAATCAACAGCTATTCAAGTTTTCAGCTTATTTTCAGCAAGTCTTGTGAAATTTAATTATGGAGTTAAGGTAGAGGCAATATTCCCTCTCAAAAGTTATGAAAATCAAAGATTTGAGAATCGTCATCCTCCTTTTGCTCGGAGTGATGTTATTTGCTGCACCAGCCCAAGCACAATCAGCAGCCAATAGCGGGAGTTTCCATCCTCAAGAACTATTACGTAATGCCCTGCAATGGGTTGATGATTTAGGCGCGATCGCGCCTATTGCCTTTATGTTAATTTATATTGTGGCTACGGTGGCATTTCTGCCTGGTTCAGTTCTTACCCTTGGTGCAGGGGTAGTATTCGGGATTCTTAAAGGTTCAATCTATGTTTTCTTTGGGGCAACTATTGGGGCAACTTTAGCATTTTTAGTGGGTCGTTATCTAGCAAGAGGCTGGATCTCCAAAAAAATTGCAGGCAATCAAAAATTTAAGGCGATCGATCAAGCTGTAGGCGAAGAAGGACTTAAAATTGTGCTTTTGACCCGACTATCACCTATTTTTCCGTTTAATCTCTTAAATTATGGATTGGGTGTTACGGGAGTATCTTTAAAAGATTATGTTTTGGGTTCAGTGGGCATGATTCCAGGCACAATTATGTATGTTTATATTGGTTCTCTAGCTGGAAGTATTGCCACAATTGGTGGAGAAACACAACTTGATGCTAATCCTATTGCTCAATGGGCTATTCGCATTATTGGCTTTGTTGCTACAGTAGCAGTCACTCTCTACGTTACTAAGATTGCTAGAAAGGCTTTAGATGAGTCGATTGATACGATTGATGGAGGTGAAAAACAAGTTTAAGTAATAAGTAATAAATTTTAAGATCGCAAATTTACATTGAGCGTAATTAATTATGAATAATCAAGATCATGCAGTGACCATTTCGCCAATGGACGAATATAATCAGCAGTTGCTGGCTAACGTTCATCCCCCAGACTGGGCAAATCCTAAATCCGTAGATTGTTATGATTTGGTTGTGATTGGTGCAGGTACAGCAGGACTAGTTACAGCCAAAGGTGCAGCAGGATTAGATATTGGTTTGAAAGTCGCCATGATCGAAAAAAACCTCATGGGCGGAGATTGTTTAAATGTAGGCTGTGTCCCCTCAAAGTGCCTAATTCGTTCTTCCCGTGTGGTAGCAAACATGAAAGAGTCTTTAGCTTATGGAGTTAAACCCCCAGAAAATATTGAGGTCGATTTCCCTAAAGTAATGGCAAGGATGCGTCAGGTAAGAACTAAGATTAGTCCAGTAGATTCGGCAGTAGCAGCTAAAAAAGCAGGGGTTGATGTTTTTTTTGGTGAAGCAAGTTTTGAGAATGAGAATACTATTATTGTAAACGGGCAAACCCTGAAGTTTAAAAAGGCGGTAATTGCCAGCGGTGCGAGGGCAGCAAAACCCAGAATTGAAGGGATAGAAGAAGTCGGATATCTAACTAACGAAAATGTTTTTTCCCTCACGGCATTACCTAAAAGGCTAGCGGTAATTGGCGGAGGTCCAATTGGTTGCGAACTAGCTCAGGCTTTTAATCGTTTGGGTAGTGAAGTCATTTTATTTCACAAAAATTCTCATTTACTCGATAAAGAAGATCCAGACGCAGCAAAGATAATACAACAAGCATTTGTCAAAGAAGGTATACGCTTAGTTTTAAACTGCCAGCTACAGAGAGTTGAGCAGAGTGTGGAAGGTAAAGTGATTAGCTTTAAAGGTGATGGTGAACCCGAATCAATTGTAGTCGATGAAATTTTGGCTGGTGCAGGTAGGCAGCCTAATGTCGAAAGTCTCCATTTAGAGGCAGTGGGAGTAGAATATGATCCCCGAAAAGGAGTAAAAGTAAATGACAATTTACAAACTTCCAACTCCAAAATTTATGCTGCGGGAGATATTTGTATGAATTGGAAATTTACCCATGCTGCTGATGCTGCTGCGCGAATTGTGATTAAAAACACTTTATTTTCTCCCTTTGGTTTGGGCAAATCGAAGCTGAGTGATTTGGTTATGCCTTGGGTAACTTATACCGATCCTGAAATTGCTCATGTGGGAATGTATGAATCAGAGGCACAGGCAAAAGGAATTAGCTGCAACACCATTAAAATCAACTTTGATGAAGTTGATCGCGCCTTGGCAGATGGAGAAACCGAAGGCTTTCTGAAAATTCTCCACAAACAAGGTTCAGACGAAATTTTAGGAGCAACCATAGTCGCCCCTCACGGTGGAGAAATGATTAGTGAGATTACTACAGCGATTATTGGCAAGATGGGCTTGAGTAAACTGGCTACAGTTATTCATCCTTATCCCACTCAAGCAAGTGCTATTAAACAGGCGGCTGATACTTATCGTCGAACTTTATTAACTGAAAGAACTAAAAAGTTATTGAGCTTTTTGAGCAAATTGTCTTGACCAACGCTCACAGATTAGTTACTTATTGGTGTGCATTGAGAGCAAATTTTAATTTGAATATGTTTTTGTATGCCAATGAGCAAAAATGACCAAATAAATGTAGAGCATGATCTATATCTTGAAGAAAAATCTTTAGTCGATCTGCGTACCTATGACCTTTCTAACTTTGAGCGGGGTAGATCGACCTGGGTTGTAATACTATGGTGGCTAGTTCAGGCGATCGCTTTTCCTCTAAGTCTTCATAATTTAAACAATTTTCGCTGCTTTTTATTGCGTCTTTTTGGGGCAAAAATAGGCAAAGGTGTAGTAATTCGCCCTACCGCTCGTTTTACTTATCCTTGGAAAGTAGAAATCGGTGATTATAGTTGGGTTGGCGATGACGTTGTATTTTACAGCGTAGATCGGATTATAGTCGGCTCTCACTGTGTCATTTCCCAAAAATCTTATCTTTGTACTGGTAGTCACGACATCCAAGACAAATCATTTGCTCTTATTACCGCACCCATCACAATTGGTAATGGTGTTTGGGTAGCTACCGACTGTTTTATTACTGCGGGCATAAATATCGGTTCTAATAGCGTTATTGGAGCAAGAAGCAGCGTCATGAAGAGCATTCCTGCTAGAAAAGTTGCTTGGGGAAGTCCCTGTGTTGCTCATTATTCTAGAACAATTACTTAGAAAAGCAAAAGCTACCTACTCAAATAGGATTTAGATATAAATACCCTTGAGCAAAATCAGGTTTTAAAGTCATACCTAATATTTAAGGTCTTAGTTATGATAACCAACCAAAACGCAACTAATGAAATATGTAGACCTGCAACGAAGGCTAAAACAATATCAAATTGCATAAATAGTAAAAGTTAAGTTAAATTCTTCTTTAGCAATTTTAGAAGCAGAATATCAACGCTGTTTAGATCTAGGGCTATCACAAACTGATTTAGAACGATTAGCTTCTATCCGAGAAGGTAAAAACTTAGAGCTTATTTCGACCTTGGATATTTATACGTGTCCAGAGAATTTTGCTGAAAATTATTAAAGCCAAAACTTACGCTTTGGAAGAAGTTAAACATCTTCAAGAACTTAAACTGTCTTCCCCTATTTTTGAAAACAAACAATATGACTTTATAACCAAAAATTCTTGGTCAAAATGCGTTTGCTTTATCGATAACTTAACCAAAAACTCACAAGAGTTTCTCAAATTCAGCAAGACTTAGAAGCTTTTACTACTGCAAAAAGAAGCAGAAATAGAACAGAAAAATAGCTAGATTGAGCCAACAGTTAGAAAATTGCGATCGCGAAATTAATCATCTACAATCTGAATTAAATAAAGGTCTTCACGAATTAAAATTAAAATATCGCTGGTTGATTGCCCAGTTTATTCAAGAGCGTGCCGCCAAGCAACAAAGCGATCGTCAGAATAAAAGTCTACAAACTTGTCAGAACTTGTTTAAAAAAGCTCAAAGAAAGCTTAATTCTCTACAGTGTGAAAACCAGCTACTAAGACAGGAAAATGTTTATCTACGTAATAATACTAAAATGCTGCGGGTCTAAATAGGCAAAAGGCAATATTATCTCTTACCTATTTATTACTTCTTACTTAAAAATAGCTGGTTTGCGATCGGAATTATTAGGACGAGCAGGCACAGAGCTACTTTTGGTTAGTCGCTGTCCTGTACCACCATCAGCAGGATCAAGAAAGGGTTTAAGATTAATATTTTTAGGTGAACGACGGCTGCCATTGTTACCAGAATTACCACCAATGACCTTACCCACTTCATCTAAAATATTTCCCCCAGATTGACCATCGCCAAAGGTATAAACACCCTGGGTTTGTTGACCATCATCAGCAACTAATAAGTTGTCAAAAATTAGATCGCGAGTCAACTTAGGATCTTGTCCAGGGGGAACAGTCAAAATTAGACGGCAGTCAGTAGGATCTAGTTGAGTTGTCACACAGATAGTATCGTAGCCATTTTCAACGCCAGTCGACAACTCTAGAAGTCCATCTTGACGATAGGTTTCAAAACGGCTGGTGATAGCGTCACAACGTTTTTTAGGAGTCCAACCACCACCTAATTCACTAGGAATTGCCCAAGGATATGCTTGGTTGGGTTGGCTTTCAGGGGAGTACATTACCGTATATTCATTATTAACTAATTGGCAGGTAAATCTAGTATCAGCACTGCTGATAGAAGTAGAAGGAGGAGAACTAGGACTGTTGGGTTGATTAATTATTACTTCTGGCGGTTCTTTAGTTTGGCTAATAACCTGACGTAACTGCTGAATGCTGTTGAAGTCTAGATTTTTTACAGGTAGGGCATTGGCATTGCTGGCACTACTCCAAAAAACTAATGCCAAGCTAGGAATGCTAGCCAAAGAAACCAATGATTTTAAATGATTGTTTGAAGAGTTCATAAATTGTAGTGACACTGTATTTATTTTCTGAGATTCTACAAGATTAGCGATTTAAAATACCAATAGTGCAAATTGTTTATTTTGCGCTTTATATAGTTTTGACGATCAATAAAGGCAAATGTTTCTGAGCAACCCTAGAATTATATATTTACGGATGTTACGCCTTAATTACGGAAACATATTGAAATCTCATTTAGCTGCGTAACATCAGCGTCCGAAGAAAAAATATTGATAAATTTGATAGCATTACCTGAATTTTGGGGAACTATAGAATTGAGATTAGCTTAATTTAATTTCAGATCGCAACATAGGTTTTTTATCACTATTTGATGAAAAGTAACTACACCTAAATATTTACTAAAAAGTCCTTATTTCAACCGCAATAATGTTGAGCAGCATTTTGTTAGTAAACTGCGATTACTTTATACGAGGAAGTTTATAATGACGACTGCCAAAACTGAAGCTGGTTATACTCAAACTCATATTCAACACTTTACGGCTACTAAACAAATTGAACTTTTTGAGTCTCTCAAAGAATCTCGGTTTAGCGGTCAGTTAGTCATCTCCGATACTCAAAATCGTACTTGGGTATTTTATCTGTATTTAGGGCGTATTGTATACGCTAGCGGCGGGATACATCCCGTTAGAAGATGGAGAAGACACGTTGTTGCTTATTGTCCAGAAAGATTAGCTCATGTCGAAGAAATTCAGTTAGCTCTAGCTAATATTGCCCAAGAAGAATCTAGAATTTCTTGGGAATATCAGCTTTTATCAGTTTGGATCGATCAAAACAAAATCAGTCGCGATCAGGCTACAAAAGCAATTACGGCTACGGTAATTGAAATTTTGTTTGATGTGACCCAAGCAATGGATGTGACTTGTAAATCAATCGAAGACAATTTACTAACCAATAGGTTAATTTTGATCGATGCCGAACAAGTTATCAAAGAAGCAAACAAGCTGTATTCAGCTTGGCAAGATGCTAAGATAGCAGACCGTCCTGATATGGCTCCCATTATTCGTCAGCCAGAAGCCTTACAAAAAAGAACTTCTGCCCAAGTTTATCAAAATCTGACTCACTTGTTGGATGGTCAACAAAGTCTGCGGGATCTAAGTGTGCGGATGAAGCGAGACGTAGTTACCGTAACTCGCTCATTGCTGCCATATATTCAGCTAGGTCTAGTGCAGCTAGGTGAAATTGACGATATTGCGCCTCCTGTATCTACGCCAGTTGCTCAACAACTATTTAAAACAAAAACTCCTCGTCGTGTAACCATTGCCTGTATTGATGACAGTCCAGTTGTCTGTAAAATAATGGAGAGCATTATTACCGAGGCTGGATACCAATTTGTGCAGGAAATGGATGGCTTGAGAGCGATCGCGGTTTTGCTCAGTCGTAAACCAGATTTGATTTTTTTAGATCTAGTCATGCCAAATACTAACGGCTATGAAATTTGTTCCCAGCTACGCCAACTGTCTTTTTTTAAAAGCACTCCCATCGTCATTCTTACAGGTAATGATGGCATTGTCGATCGAGTTAGAGCCAAAATGGTAGGCTCAACAGATTTTTTGGCTAAACCTGCTCAACCAGAACAGGTTTTAGAAACTATTAATAAATATGTAGTCCAGAAGAAAAATTAAGCGAACAATATTTCTTCAGCAAGAAGCTTGCTGTTTGGCAAAAGAAAATATTAAGCAGTTTTTACTTATTGTTAATTTGATTCTATTAAAGGGAACTATATGTATTGTCCACAAAAAAATTAATCTTTTGAATTTAAAAGTAGGAAACGACAACCGCTCAAAATTATTAATAACTGGGAATAACAATTATTATGGGATATACATTGATTGTTGATGACTCGGCTACGGAGAGCTCGATTATTACAGGGTGTTTAAAAGAAGTTGAAATTAATATATCCGTTGCTTTGAGTGGAGAAAAAGCATTAGAAAAAATTGAGCATAATTGTCCTGATTTAATTGTCTTAGATATCGTTCTACCAAGACGTAGCAGTTTTGAGATTTTTCGCCAACTCGAAACCTCGAAAAATACTAGTAAAATACCGATTATTCTTTGTTCTACCAAGGGTACGGAAATGGATAAATTCTGCGGCAAAATAGCAGGGTGCTGATGTTTATATTCCTAATCCAATAGATCGAGAAGAATTAATTCATACAGTGAAAAAATTGATTTATTAGAGGCGTTTTCACCAAGAAAAACTAAGATAAAAAATCTAGGTAGTGTCAAAGAGGTAATGAAGCATTATAGTAATGTACAAAGTACCAGATAGCACCTAGATGATTCTCCAACGATTTAGAAAACGATAAAGTGTCTTGGCGAGCATTCCCTAAGCGATCGCTTATTAAAAATAAAAGAAATTGAGTCAGCAGTTGATAATAACAATTTCGAGATAGCTAAAACACTTAGTTTAGAATTTATTAATAAGTTTGGCTCAGAAACCACAGCAAAACATAATTTAGAAAATCATATTCAGCCTCTTTTAGAACGTCAAATTTGGCAAACTCAAAACTGGCAAGAAATAGTCGTAAAAACCGAACAAATTTGGTTGGAACAACAGAATATTGATTCTCTACATAACTGGGCGATCGCTAGCTATTATCTTTCTCAGATAGATTCAAACAAGTTAGGCTATTTTGTAATTGCTTGGTTAACAGCTTTAGCCAATATAGACTCAGATCCTAGCTTACAAAATGTTCCCTGGTTGGGAAGCAACTCTATAGATATCAAAGATGTTTCCGCCAAACTAAAGCAAGTATTAGAAAATACGATCAATGCTGTTAAAGATGAGGATATTGATAAGTATTTAAAACTACGAGATGTTTATCGTCGAGACATGGTGACATTATCTTTAATGCAGCAGAATAATTGTGGCATAAGAGTTAAGCAGCAATTGTTTATTCTTCCTGGCTATTATGAGCGTTTTCGTATTTTGCCGAACAACAAGCTATACAACTTGCTCAAAAGCTAGATGACAAAAAAATTAGTCTCCAGCAAGGATTAGATGAACTAAAAAAAGTACAGGATATTGACCGCAAAAATAATACTATCCTCAATCTAATTGAAACAGTCGAAATTCAACTAGAGCTAGAAAAAATAAATCGTGCTATGCAACAAGAATTCAAAGAAGGTGTTCAAATAGCAAAAAGATCGCGTCATGAAAAAGTTCGCTTTAGAGTTGCTGAAGTTTGTGTTGATATTATTTTAGAAAGCTCAAAGAGCGGTAGTTTGAACTATCAACAGATGAACTTTGCCCACACGAACCAGCATTTAGACCTGTTTACAGTCAGTTGGGAATTTATTAAGGAGAAAACCAAAATCATGAATAAACAATCGCCAACACCTAATCCTTATGATGTTTTAGAAGTTTCATCTGGAGCATCTAACAAAGAAATCACTGTCGCCTTTGCCATGGCAATGAAGCGTCGTCAATATCCACCAGATGCGATCGCTCTTGCTCGTAAAAGTTTAATGAATCCCGAAGAGAGGATTATTGCCGATTATTTACGTCCTATTATCGGTACTGTTAAACGTTTTAAACGCAGCGATCTATTTGCTTTAGATAGACTAGCACCCAAGCTAGAATTTTTATCAGAATTTGATTGTTTAGATAGTGCGATCGCCTACGTAAACCGTGCCACCAGGCTTTTAGGAGATGGTTTAGCACTGGTCAGAGAAATGTCTGATCTACTCAAACACAGCAATACGGAAATTCTGGCAGCTAGCCTTAAGTCTCCTGAAGAAGCTGCTGCGACCCTGCAAGCAGGAGCGCATCACCTCACCGTTCCTATGTCAATTTTACAGGCAATGGCAACTCATGATTTATCAGATAAGACCGTAACTGAGTTTCTAGATAAGGGAATCGGTATTTCTATTTAGAGACAAAATTACAGGCGCACTTAGGCATATAATCGCGAAGGACTTGTCCGTTTATCCTTATGGAAAAAGGGCGTGACCTCCGCATCTAAGAGTTTGATATTTTATTTTCTAGAGTTACCTTACTTAGGACTAGCAACAGGAGCAGCGTTTTTAGTTTTGCTAATAAACTCATTTTGTAAAATTGCTACTGCTCTTGAATATTGAGGATCTGCGTCTGTACCAATCAAGCTGGGATTAATACTTAAATCAGTTTGCTGCTGACGATTTAAATCCACTGTAATATTTGGAGCAATACCTTTTTTATTGATGTCTACACCATTGGGAGGATAGTAGTGAGCAATAGTCACTGCTAAACCAGAACCATCGGAAAGAGAATGAACTGACTGTACTGTACCCTTACCATAAGTGCGACTACCTACAAGCTTGGCTCGATGATTTTGTTTTAAAGCTCCTGCTAAAATCTCGCTGGCACTGGCAGAGTAGCCATCAACTAGCACTACTAAAGGCAAATCAGTTAATGCTTTACCATTAGCTGCAAATTTATCGTTACCACCTTTGCGATCTATGGTAGAAACAATTGCTCCTTTTTCCATCCACAAACGGGCAATTTCTACACCAGAAAACAGTAAGCCTCCTGGATTTCCCCGCAGATCTAAGACAAAGCCAGAGGCTTGCTTAGAACTTAAATCTTGGATCGCTTTCTGCATTTGTTCTGCTGCGTGGGAGCTAAATTCATCTAGCTTGATATACCCTACTTTGGAGTTTCGTTCTTGATTAAGAGCGTAGCTAACCGAAGGAAGTTCAATTTGCGCTCTGGCAATGGCTACATCAAAAGTTGGCTTTTCTGGACGAGCTATGGTTAATTTTACTTGGGTACCGACTTCACCCTTGATTTCTGCCGAAGCTTGTTCTAACGACATTGATTTTGTCGGCTTGCCATTAATGCTTTGTATATAGTCTCCTGCTTTTAATCCCGCTCTGCTTGCTGGTGAATTTGGAATAGGTTCAACCACAACTAGCTTATTAGTTTTTTTGTCCGTTCCCAAACGAATACCAATACCTGATAATTCTCCTGAAGTTTGGCTAGTTAGTTCTGCGTATTCCTCTGGATCTAAAAATCTGGTGTAGGGATCGCCCAAATCTTTGAGAGATTTACGAATAGCCTGATATGCAGCTTTATTATCACTATATTTATTTTTTAATAATTGTTGACGCTGAATTTTCCAGTCAATATGGTTAAAGTCAGGATCTACATATTCGCTATTGATAATCTGCCATACTTCATCAACAACAGTTTTAGGGCTATTTTCTAAAGCGGCGGCTACAGGTGCAGTATTTTGGGGTATTAACAAAGAAGCTGTTGTCAAAGCAACGCCTAATGTAATAGTTCTTGAACAATGTTTTTTAAATCTTAGTGAGCTTAAAATAAAACCAAAACGCTTAGAAGAATAGTTCATGAGCTAGCTAAAGTAAGAAGGATGATTTTGATAAGTTACCCTGGAAGATGAGTTTCTAAACTTTCGATAAAATAGTATCTCAGTTATTTGGCAGAAATAGTAAAAATAGTGTTGATAGATGACTAAGATTTTAAAATCAGACTAACCTATTTACATCAGTATAACTGAAGTCTTTTTATACGATGCCAAAATAACTTCAAATTACTGCTCTGATATGTAGGTATAGCATCTTGCTGTTGTTACAGACTGAAAATAGTAGATTAGATATGCCTAACTTAAGATTAGGCGGCAATAAAATCAAGTATAATTTGGCGCGGGAGATCCCCTAAAGCTCTGAATTCTTTATTTTTTGGCGAATACCCGAAACCATTTTTTATCTCTGCCAAAGTCAATAAACCAAAATCATCCCCTTCGTTAAGTTCTAAATTATCTATTGTGACACAGAGGTGACAAGAAAAAACATAACGCGCGTATTTGTTGTCATTATAAGAATTAAACTTGGTTAATTGCTCAACGGGATAGTTAATCTCTTCGATTAATTCTCTTCTTAGTCCTGCTTCTGGATTTTCTCCTGGTTCTATATGACCTCCAAATAGTCCCCATACCCCTGGATAAATAATACTAGGAATGTTGTCTCGCAACTGCATCAAATACTTCCCGTCTTGATGAATTATCGCGATCGCTATTGGTATTAGATGCTGAACAGAGCGATCGCTCATAAAACTTAGTTGATTGATAATTTATAATTATGGCATATACTATTGGCGATCGCTGCTTGGAGGCTTCAGCTGTTCTAATTCAACCACATAAAAGTCTCCTAATTCTTGTTTGGCAAATGGTAAACTTTGATAATTAATTTTCCCTTTGATGCTGATTAGCTGATTTATCTTTGGGGGAGTTTGAGACGTAACGACCCAGACTTTACCAGTGGCATCTTCTATTTGGTAGGCAGTTTGATCGATCAAAGGAGCCAAATGTACCACTTTTCCCGTCAGAAGTACGGTTTTGCCTATTTTCTTCGCGGAAATTTTTTGAACAGAAATCAATGATGCTTGACAACCAATTAAGCTACCTAGCAATATAATCCCAAGGCTAATCTGCTTGAATCTATCTGCAATTAATTTAGGTCTTAAATTGTCAACTAACATTTTTTCTCATCCATACAGATAATCAACATGGCGATTGGGTATGCTTCCTAAACGGAAGCACCCCTCGCCATCAAATTCCAGCTTAACTTTTTTGATTTTTATTTAATTTTAAAATTAGCCTATGTCTGCCTCAAACCCTCGTCTGCTAGATGGTAAAGCCTTAGCCAAAAAAATTCTGTCAGAATTAAAAATCAAAATTGACCAGTTCCAGCCAAAAATTGGTCGTCCTCCAGGTTTAGCAGTATTGATGGTGGGAGACAATCCTGCTAGTGCTGTTTATGTTCGTAATAAAGAAAAAGCCTGTCAAAAAGTGGGGATTGCGACCATGGGTCAGCATTTTACTGGCAATGCTACCCAAGCAGAATTAGAACAGGTAATTGCTCAATTAAACCAAGATGAGCGAGTAGACGGTATTTTGGTGCAGCTTCCTTTACCAAAGCATTTAGACTCTATTGCTTTACTGCGCTGTATAGATCCTGATAAAGATGCTGATGGTTTACATGAGGTGAATTTGGGTAAGCTGGTGCGTTCAGAGTCTGGTTTACGTAGCTGCACTCCTGCGGGGGTGATGAAGATTTTAAAAGAATATGATCTCAATCCTGCGGGCAAAAAAGCTGTAGTGATAGGCAGGAGTATTTTAGTCGGTAAGCCAGTGGCTTTAATGCTCTTAGAAGCAAACGCCACTGTTACTATTGCTCACTCTTATACCTCAGACTTGGGTGCAGTATGTCGTGAAGCAGATATTTTGGTTGCAGCAGCAGGCAGACCAGAAATGATTACCCGCGACATGATCAAACCTGGTGCAATAGTTATTGATGTGGGTATTAACCGAGTAGAAAAAGAGGGAAAATCAAAGTTAGTAGGTGATGTGGCTTTTGCTGAGGTTGCAGAACTAGCCAGCTATATAACTCCTGTTCCTGGAGGAATAGGTCCGATGACGGTAGCAATGCTGCTTAGTAATACAGTGCAAAGTTATGCTAAAAAGGCTAAAGATTAGTTATTTGACGTAAAAACGTAAATTCGTTTCGATGATACGTCTAATGTGAATTAGTGGTGACTTTTATATTGAGTGCATGGGTTTCGGTGCGGCTTGACCGTGAATGCCAAGACTCTAGTGAAACTTGGAGTCGTAAGCTAAATGATGCTGGTGAAATCTACAAATTAATTGAAAACGATAAAACCCCAGGATTCGATCTTTATGTAGGATCTAGAAGGGCTTGTGGTTATCTAGCAGATTTAAAAGGTAACGATTATTCTCTAATATCAAGATCAGATACTGCTTTATTAGTTTTGGGCTATTATCTACAGAGGAAACTTGAGTTACTTAGCTACTAAGAAAAAACAGAATTGCTTTTTAGTTTACATTAAGATTTCATAATCTTGTTCTGTATCATGCCGATTTATTCAACTGTTTGGTAAATTCTTCACGACTATCTAAAATAGCAAAGTATTTATCCATACTAGTTAATTCAAACAAAATCTTAATTTGTTCATTAATTGAGCATATAAAAAGACTGACATCAGCAGCTTGTAAAGTCTTCAAAGCTTTTACCAAAGCTCCTAAACCAGAACTATCCATAAACGTGACTTCCTTAAAGTCAACTAGAATAGTGTGTACACCACTTTCTACACTTTGGTCAATTTGGTATTGAAAATCTGCTGCTTTGGTGCCGTCAAAAATACCTATAGGTTCAATTATTTGAACAATAGAATTCATATATTAAAAGTAGTTTAATCTTGTCAAGACAAAAGTAAGTATAACAAAATAATCGAATTTATAACAGAGAAAAACTTAATATGCAATACGCAAAATGGCATATTTATCTCTAAGCTTTTTCTATTAGCATTGCAAATTAATTGTCTAGATTATTCTTTGTTACCTTGATAATAAGTAATCAAGAGATAATTTAGACAAAAAAGGAATTATAAATTTAATGGAAGCGTATGATGCGATCGCCATTGGTGCTGGTCATAATGGATTAGTCTGTGCTGCATACCTACTAAATGCTGGTTACAGCGTCCTGTTGTTAGAGAAGCGTCCTGTACCTGGAGGGGCAGCAACTACCGAAGAAGCAATTCCCGAAGAAGCTCCAGGATTTAAGTTTAATCTATGTGCTATTGACCATGAGTTTATTTTTCTTGGTCCTATTATTGAAGAATTGCAGCTAAATAAATATGGCTTGAAGTATCTTAGCTGCGATCCTCATACTTTTTGTCCCCACCCAGACGGTAAATACTTTTTGGCACATCAAGATTTAGCTAAAACTCAAGCAGCGATCGCCCGTTACAGCGAACGAGATGCAGCTAAATACGTTGAGTTTATTGGTTATTGGTCAAAATTAATGAGTGCGATCGCGCCTTTTTTTAATGCTCCACCTCAGTCTATCTTCGGTATTGCTAAAGGCTATAAAGGCAAAAATCTAGCAGATATTTTGGCGATCGCAGGCTCTAAAGATAAGGCGTTAAACTTTATCCGCACCATGATTACCGCTCCAGAGGATCTGCTCAATGAATACTTTGATACTGAACTTGTCAAAGCTCCCCTGGCTAGGTTGGCAGCCGAAATTGGCGCACCGCCTTCCCAAAAAGGCATTACCGCAGGTTTAATGATGTTGGCGATGCGTCATCACCCAGGCATGGCTCGCCCTCAAGGTGGCACAGGAGCATTAACCCAGGCTTTAGTTAGGTTAGTCACCGCTAAAGGTGGCAAAATATTAACCGAACAAATGGTCAAAGAAGTGATCGTCGAAGATAACCGCGCTGTTGGGGTAAGAGTAGCTGGGGGCAAGGAATATCGAGCTAATAAAGCCGTAATTTCTAATATTGATGTCCGTCGGCTGTTTTTACAGCTAATCGATCGAGATGCAGTTAAGCCAGATTTAAGAGAAAAAGTCGATCGCCGTATTACCAACAACAACGAAACCATACTCAAAATCGACTGTGCTTTATCCGAAGCTCCCAAGTTTACAGCATATCAGGACGATAACAATGAGCATTTAATCGGTACTGTGTTAATTGCCGACTCCGTAGCCCATGTTGAACAGGCACACTCTTTAGCCACCATGGGACAAATTCCTGATGCCAACCCGTCGATGTATCTAGATATTCCCTCTGTTTTAGATCCTACCCTCGCCCCAGAAGGGAAGCATACCCTTTGGATTGAATTTTTTGCGCCCTATCAAATAGCTGGCAAGGAAAATACTGGTTTATACGGCACTGGCTGGACAGATGAACTAAAAAACCAAGTCGCCGATAACGTTATTGATAAGCTTGCCGACTATGCCCCTAATATCAAAGATTCAATCATTGCCCGTCGGGTAGAAAGTCCCGCCGAGTTGGGAGAAAGATTAGGTTCATACAAGGGCAATTATTATCATTTAGATATGACCTTGGATCAAATGATCTTCTTACGTCCTCTGCCAGAAATTGCCAACTATACTACCCCAATTAAAAACCTTTATCTTACAGGGGCAGGAACTCACCCAGGAGGATCGATTTCGGGGATGCCAGGACGCAATTGCGCCCGCGTATTTCTCAATCAGCAACAGCCTCTAGTTAAGGCACAACAGTCGGTTAATTCTCTGTTGCGATCGCTTTTAGGCATCAATGAAACATGATCATCACGGTATATACTCGTAGATATTTTAAAAATACTTATGATAAGTACATCCAAACTCTTTTCTCGACGAAATTTCCAGAGAATTTCCTTAGCTACGGCTACTTTAGGTTTTGCGATCGCTCTCAATAGCTGCGGAACACAACAATCAGATCAATATGAGGCAACCGCCACATCTAAAATTACTTGGGCAGTAAACTACTCTAACGATCCATCGGGGGATAAGCAATCTAAAATTGAGGAGTTTGAATCGGTTTCTTTAGTTAACCGTAACGGAGAAAAGCCAGACGGCGCAGTATATCAAGATGACAAAGGCATTTGGTGGCCCAAAGAACCTCCTAAGCCTACTCTTGATGAAATAGAAGCAAAACAAAAAAGACCCACTGATAAAATTGGCAAACCTGAACGACTGCGAGAGGTCGAATATCGAGTCAAGTTTGACCAAGATGGAGAAAGATTGAATTTACCAACTAATTATGATGTTTATCGACAGGTAGTCAAAGCTTATCCTGATACGCCTTTAACTTTTACTATGGGACTGAATAACGGTTCGGTAACTAAAGCTACTCCTCAGTAAGTAGTTGGACAAAATTAAATTCAAGGTTGATGCTCAAAGTTAGAGGTCAGAGGTCAGAGGTCAGAAGTCAGAAGTCAGTAATAATTAACTGTAGTTCTTTCTGTCCATGTACTTAACAGAATTGATGATTTATAACATTGGTGGCATGGTTAGACCTTGAAGCGATCGCTCGTCCTTTAAATTTTTACCCTGAATTAATACTCCAAATCCACCCAAACCTGTAGGATCGATTAATTGATGTAGAGCATCACGGCGTTTAAATATTTCTGTGATCTCATATTTACCGCTAGAAAGGTCATTTAGGCGATCGCCCAGACCTAAAGCCATCAAAAATAATCCCTGTTGAGTAAAGCCTAAAGTTTTTAGATTACATAACTCTCCTTGGCGTTGCAAGGCAGTAAAATCTACATGAGCCGTAATGTCTTGATGACCTAAATTAGCGTAGGGATTGTTGTGACGACGATGTTGATAATAACATTGAAGAGTTCCTTGGCTACGGGCAGGGCGATAATATTTATCTGCGGTATAGCCATAGTCCACAGTCAAGATATATCCTCGTTTTAGTTTAGCTGCTATTGTTTTTAGCCAGTCAAGAGCCTGAAGATTGATTTCGGTATAGTAATCCTGGGGGTATTGTGGTTCTAGTAAATCAATATTTACTAAATCTAGATATTCAGCTAATCTGGCTGTAGAGAGAGAATCAATAGTTTCGCTTAGTCGATCTTGCTCTAAGCTTAAATATACTTCCTGTAACCGATTTTGACTTTTGGTTATTCGATGTACGGGAAAAGCATCTACTAATTCATTGGCAAAAAAGCACCCCGTAATACTCTCACTGCTGATATCTGACCAATTTTGCCAACTAAGTTGAGTAAATTTATTTTCAGCCAAACGTTTTTGCTGTACTCTAGTTAAGGCAGTGGATTCTTCGACAATAATATATTTTAAAGTCTTAGTTAAATCAGCTTCACTTTCTTGCAGATAAAGCAGAATATCCTGAGCAAGTTCACCATTACCTGCGCCCATTTCCACGAGATAAAAAGGATCGGGACAGCCTAAATTTGTCCACATCTGCTTAAATTGAATTGCCAATAACTCGCCAAAATCTTTGCCCAGAGAAGAGGATGTAAAAAAATCTCCTTGGGCACCGATGGTTACTGTTCCCGAATTGTAGTAACCATACTGCTGATGATATAAAGCCAACGCCATATATTCAGCAAAAGTGATTTGTTGTTTTGGGGAACTTTTAATTTTGGCAATAAGAATTTCGCGTAATTCTTGAGAGATCATTAGCAATCAGTAATTATTAATCAGACTATTATCAAGGTGTCACATCTGTACTCGGATCTGCTTTTGATTGATGTAAGCTGTGGAAGAATTTATATTATTATCTGACAAAATTACCCTTTGAGTAACATATACTCGCATTTTGAATAAATAAGATATGGTGTAAATTGATTTTAAACAATCAAAAGTGAATGAGTGGTTTAAGAAATAAAATTAAAGCAGCTACCCTAGTCGATATCCTCCGTAATCAGGCTGACGAAAAGCCTCATCAAACTGTATATAATTACTTGATTGATGGCGAAACAGAAGAAGCTAGCCTTACCTATGGTCAGTTAGAAAAGAAGGCAAAAGCGATCGCTGCCTATCTTCAATCTGTATGTTCTCCTCAAGATCGGGTTTTATTGCTATACCCCTCTAGCTTAGACTATATTACTGCTTTTTTTGGTTGCCTTTATGCTGGAGTAATTGCTATTCCCGCTTATCCCCCCAGACCTAACCGCTCCTTAAACCGCATTCATAATATTTTGCAAAATGCCCAGACTAATCTGGCGTTGACCAATACCGAAACACTATACGGTCTTCAGCGTCAATTAGAAAATACCACAGAGCTACAAAGCTTACACTGGATCGCGACAGATACAATCAACAATGATTTGGGGCAAAATTGGCGCGAACCAAACATTTCTGAAGATAGTATCGCCTTTTTACAATATACCTCTGGTTCAACGGCAGAACCGAAAGGGGTCAAGATTGCTTATCGAAACTTGCTACACAACATGGAGGCAATCCATCGCTGCTTTAGGCACTCTCCTGAAAGCAACGGGGTAATTTGGCTACCTCCGTATCATGATATGGGTCTAATTGGCGGTATTCTCCAGCCTCTTTATGGCGATTTTCCTGTGACCTTAATGTCGCCGTTGATGTTTTTACAAAATCCTCTACGTTGGCTCAAGGCAATTTCTCGCTGTAAAGCTACCACTAGTGGCGGTCCTAATTTTGCCTACGATCTTTGTGTACGCAAATTTAAACCAGAACAGCTAACGGACTTGGATCTTAGTAGTTGGCAAGTAGCATTTAATGGTGCAGAGCCAATCAATCATGAAACTCTCAATAAATTCGCCGCTACTTTTGCACCCTATGGTTTTAAATATTCTGCTTTTTATCCCTGCTATGGCATGGCAGAAGCCACTTTAATTATCTCAGGTGGTTCAAAAAACGCAGCAGTAGTCACCAAAACCGTGCAGGGAAAAGCTTTAGAACAAAATCAAATTGTGCTTGCCGATATGAACGAACCTCACCCCCATACTTTAGTAAGCTGTGGGATGGGTTTAAACGATCAAAAAATTGCGATCGCCAATCCTGAAACTATGGTTAGCTGTCAGCCAGGAGAAGTAGGCGAAATTTGGGTATCTGGCTCTAGTATTGCCCAAGGCTATTGGCGACAACCCCAAATAACTAAAGAAACTTTTGCAGCCTATCTTCAAGATACTAAAGAAGGACCTTTCTTACGTACAGGTGATTTAGGCTTTATCGATCGAGGGGAATTATTTTTTACTGGTCGTCTCAAGGATATGATTGTGATCAAAGGTCGCAATCACTATCCCCAAGACATAGAAAAAACCGTTGAAGATACCAACTCTTGGATAAGACCAAGCTGCGTTGCTAGTTTTTCCGTCAATATTCAAGGAGAAGAGAAACTTATTGTTTTAGCTGAGGTTGAGCGTCGTTACTGGAGTAGCAATCGCTCTGTTAAAACTGCTTCAAATGGTAGTTCTTCCGCCAACGAAATGATTAATGTTAAAGATTTAATCCAAATCATTCGACGAGAGATTTCTAAAAATCACGACTTACAGGTATACACTACCCTTTTGCTCAAGCCTGGTAGTCTACCTAAAACCTCTAGCGGTAAAATTCAACGTCATGCTTGTCGTACCGAATTTCTTGCCAATACTATAGAAGGTTTACCCGTTTAGAGTTTGCCATCTACTTAACGTGAGTTTGGGTTAACAAGATTAGTCTGTTGAGGTAGCTTAACTAAAAGCTAATAGCTGATAGCTTTTAGCCATAAATTTAAACAAAGCCAATTTACATTAAGTTAATAATGAGTTCCTGATTTACGGTGATGAATTGCTGTTACAGCATCAGACTGGAATACTTTTCCTTGTTCGGCAACAGCATAAATTAACCAATGATCTCCGCATTCCATACGATTAGCAACCTGACACTCTACATAAGCCAGAGTATCGCTTAAGATAGGACAGCCATTGGTGGCTTCTTGTGTGGCTACCCCTTCAAAACGATCTTCACCTGGAGCAAAAGGCTTGAGGAAGTGTTTCATTAAGCTAATGTGTTTTCCTTCAGGTAAAACATTTAGGACAAAGTTGTTGCCCGTATACAGTAAAGACTCGATCGCTCTTTCTTTGGCTACAGCGACGGTTAAACCAGGAGGATTAAAGGTGGCTTGAGATACCCAAGAAGCTAACATTGCTCCCGACACTTCTGATTTTTTGGTAGTGACAATACACATTGAACCTACCAGCCTACCTACCGCTTGCTCTGTACGATCGACATCGGCGGTAATTCCCTGAGCTTTTCTGACTTTTTGGCGATCGCGTTTGGCTTTTTTTAGAGCTTGAGCAAAATCTGTTCCTGCTTCTTCACAGGTTTTTAACACGGCATCGGTAGGGGTAAATTTAACGCGAATAGGTTCAAAACCGAACCTGTAACCAGCGTTACGAAATTTGGTTTCTAATAAGTCTACAGCTTCGCCACTCCAGCCAAAAGAACCAAATGCTCCTGCTAGCTGAGTTTTGGCGGCATTAGCCAGTACAATTCCTAAAGCTGACTGTATTTGAGTAGGAGCATGACCTCCCAAGGTAGGCGAACCCATAATAAAGCCCGCAGACTTGTCTACCGCCGATTTTATTTCCTCTGCTTTGGCGGATTCGGCATTAATCGATTCTACCGCTACTCCCGCTTTAGTAATGCCTCTGGCGATCGCACCAGCAATAGTAGCAGTGTTACCATAAGCAGAAGCATAGATTAAAGCCACGTTTAGTTCTAGTTCGTTTTGCTGTTGCGCCCAGGTACGATAATCTTCTGTCAATTCAATTAGACTATATCTAACTAATGAACCGTGGGCAGTAGCATAGACACGGGCAGGTTTATCGGCAATTTTATCTAAGCTAGCAATAACTTGACGAGCATGGGGAGCCATTAGACAATCAAAGTAATAACGGCGATCTTCTAAATCTACTGCCCAACCTTCGTCAAAAATGCGCTCGCCACATACATGACAGCCAAACAGCTTATCAGTATAAAGAACCTCCGTTATGCGATCGTAAGTACAAAGATGGTCGGGATAACGAGGATTTTGGGTAGGAATAAATTCTAAAATATGCCCTTGACCAAGATCTAAAGTCTCCTCCCCTTTGATGACTTTCAACTTTAATTCTTGTTCTGCCCAAATTTTACGCAGAGATACTGCACCTGGATTGGAACAGACAATCGTAATTTGGGGAGCAATTTTTAATAAAGCCTTGAGGGTGCTGGCGCGATTTGGGTTGATATGCCCTAAAATCACATAATCAATTGTTTTCGGGTCAATTCTTGCCTGTAGAGCATCAAGAAAAATAGTGGTAAAAGATTCCCCTGGCGGATCGAACAAAGCCGTTTTATCCCCTTCAATTAGATAGGAATTAGCAGTAGTTCCTTTTTGCAGAGCGTATTCAATTTCAAACTTAAGACGCTCCCAAGTACGCGATCGCAATACGCGGGTATTCGCAGCAATGGGAAATACCTGAACATCCTTGGCTTTATTTACAGAGGGCATGGTTTATTTATAGTGTCTTTATTATTTTTAACTTTAGTCTACCAAGTTAAGTTTTACGCTCGATGTGAATTAAAAAAGTCTTATTCTTACTCTTTTACAATTAGATTTATCTGTAAAAACCATATTTATTCCTGGGGGAACTTTCCCCCAGACCCAAGGTGCTGTGGGGCGAATGCATTCGCCCCTTTATAAGCGCCGTCCTGCTGGGGACGTGACGACCCTCCCCAGACCCCTTCCGTAAACTTAAACCCTGACTTTAACCTTAGCGAATTGTTTTTAATCATCTATCTAAATGGGTTGGAGAACTCAAACTTGTTACACTAAACCTCTCTAAATTCATCAATCCTGGGAAACTTTCAATTATTCTCCTTAACTATTCTGACCACAAACGGCGACGCTCTTTACCTTTCAACTGTTGATGAGTATCACGCAATAATCTAGGAATATCTAATTGTTCTGGACAACGAGGCAAACAATCACCACAGTCGGTACAGTTATTGCCCTTTTTACCTGGAAACCAATGTCCCGCATTTTCTAGCATTCGGTAACGGTATTGCCCATAGTCCTGCATATCGTAAGCAGTAGTTAGATTACGCAGTCTCAAGATCTCAGGAATATTAATTGTTTCAGGACAGGGTAGACATTGATAACACTGACGACAAAGATCTGTAGCTAAAGTAGTTTCTAACTCTCGTTCTAGCTTGCTGAATACTGCTTTTTCTTCCTTCGTTAAAGAATAATCGGCATCAGCAACTTGCAGAGGGGTAACTAATTCTTCTGGAGTAGCAGCACCAACGCTCAGGGTTGTAATACGGCGATCGCTTAATAAAAAACGATAGTTTAATTCTAAAGCAGTAAAGGGAGAACATAGCTCGGCTAACTTTTGAGGAGGAGTATATAACTTACCCCCTTTATCAGCAGGAGAAATAATGAATATGCCCATGTCCTTGGCAGCAGCCAAGGCGATCGCTTTGGCATTCCTTTGAAAGAAATAATAGTAGTGCAGGTTAACAAACTCAAATAAATCAGTTTCGATTGCTGCCAAAATCAAGTCTAAACTGCCATGAGTCGAAAAGCCTAAATGTCTAATTTTTCCCTGTTTAATTGCCGTCTGTATCGCTGCTAGACAACCATTGGGCTTTATTGCCCATTCTAAATGTTCCCAGGTGTTAATACCGTGAATTGCCAGACAGTCTATATAATCGACTTGCAGCCTGGCTAATGACTCATCGATCTCCAGCTTAATTTTTTCTTTGTCCGTAGTGGGAGATAACTTGGTGGTGAGATAAATTTGCTCACGAGGAATAGCTAAATCTTGTAATGCTTGACCCAGGTATGCTTCGCTCTGACCGTATCCCTTTGCAGTTTCTAGATGATTAATCCCCAGCGCAACTGCACGGGCGACAGTTTGACGGCTGGTTTGGGGAGAAGCCAAACGCATTGTCCCCAAAGAAAACACCGATAAATTAAGCTTAGTTTTACCAAACCATCGCTGTCGCATAAATATGACTCGCTACTTGCTACTTGAGCGAAGCGATATCAAACTAATGTTTTTCTTCATAACCACCCTTTTTAATAAGTTGATCGGGACTTAGGCTAGAAATAAACTTTCTAAAAGCTTGTCTTTCGGCATCATCCGCATCAGTATCCACGGGAATAGAAGCATCGGCAATAACTTCTTCTAATACCCAAATAGGACTATTGGTACGAAGAGCGATCGCCACAGCATCACTAGGACGACAATCAATTTCTTTTTTGATTCCATTAAACTCAATGCAAAGCACTGCATAAAAAATGTCATCGGTAAGAGAATGAATAATTACTTTGTCTAATTTGACGTTACAGTCATTTAAGATGTTGGCAAATAAATCATGAGTCAGAGGACGAGATGGGCGATGTCCTTCTAAAGCCTCAATAATTGCCTCAGCTTGGGCTTGTCCAATAAAAATTGGTAACGCTCTACGCTCTGAACTGTCCTTGAGCAGAATCATAGGACTGCGACTAGCAGCATTTAAAACAATGCCTGTAACTTTCATTTCAATCATGGTTTTGTCCTCTGAGGTAGTAGATCGGCAGGAGTTAATAGCTAAGAAAAATAGATAAGAAATTTAAATGTATCTACTCTTAATACTTTAGATATGTTTTAAGACTCTTTCAACCCTATTCAGGAAAAAAAAACTAGAACAGAAAGTCTTAAATGTTAATGTTTAATCACAGTATGCCTTAGTTTTTTTCTGTTGCCTGTAGTATTCAAGAAAAAATAATAGTTAAGTTATTTAAAGTTACAGATTTACACATAATTATAATGTTTACAGGTTTAGTACAGTCATTAGGCTCAATTGAGAGCCACAGCCAAGATTCCTTCGAGGTTTCAATTGCCCAGAACGCTTATAAGTCAATTATTTCAGATTTGGCAATTGGCGATAGCGTCGCTGTCGATGGGGTATGTCTAACAGTAGAAACAATTTTAGATCGGGGCTTTATTGCTACGGCATCCCCTGAAACTTTAGAGAGAACAACTTTGGGCGATCGCGAGAACGCTTCTAAATACGTTAACCTAGAAACCTCTCTGCGTATGGGCAGCAAAATTGGCGGACACTTCGTTACAGGACACATTGACGGTATCGGTTGCTTTATAGAATCAGTTTCTACTGCCACCTCCTGGAAAATTCGCTTTGGTATGCCCACAGGCATGAGTGAACAATGGCAAGAGAGAATAGGACGCTATCTAGTTTCTAAAGGCAGTATTGCCGTCAACGGTATTAGTCTTACCATAGCTGATTGCGCCCCTGATGGTAGTTGGTTTAGCGCAGCCGTAATTCCTCATACTTATGCCGAGACAAATCTAAGTTGTTTGCGATCGGGCAATTTAGTCAACCTAGAAAGCGATATTTTAGGCAAATATGTCGATCGATTAATCTCTCATCGTTTACCTGGTCATCATCAGCAAGAAGAAATTAGTTTATCTTTCCTAGCTGAACATGGCTATGGATAATCCGAAAATAATAGCAATTGTCTTAAATATTAAATAATTTGAGTCTGAAAAGGCGATCGCTTTTATTTTTTAATTATATTATTGACTAGCGATCGCTCGATTGATGCAAAATGTCTACTCTACCTATTTGAGAAATCTGCAATAATCTTTGTTGCCAACGAATCAAGAACAAGAATGCAGCCACTGCTACGCCTATCGACTGCCCTAACCACAAGCCGACACCACCCAAATCGAAATAAAAGCCCAGCAGATAGCCTGAAGTTAAGCCAATAATCCAAAAAGCGGGAATGTTCAGCAGCACTGGAATGCGAGTATCTTGAAGTCCTTGTAGCGCACCGTAGGTAATTTTTTGCACCGCGTCTAATATCTGAGACACCGTAGCGATCGCCAGCATCGGCAAAGCTAAACGTATAATTTCTGCATTAGCAGGATCGTTAATATCGATATATAGGCTAATAATCGCTGTAGGAAACAAAAGCATGACGATAGTTATGGCGATCGCAAATATCGCTCCCGCGCTAATACTTAGATATCCTGCTCGCTTAATTCCCGCTAAGTTTTTTTGTCCAAGCCATTGTCCGACTCGAACTGTAGCTGCATAAGACATTCCTAAAGGAATCATAAAGATTACGATCATAGTTTGAAAGACAATTTGGTGTGCAGCCAGCACTTCTACTCCCAATGTTCCCATAAGGAAACTTACAACCGTAAATAAGCCAATTTCTAATGCCAAAAATATCCCAATAGGAAAACCAATTTTACCTAATTCCCAGATAATTCTTGGTTTTAGGTGATGTAGCTGCTTGAGAATCTGATAATTTCTCAGTTGCGGATGTTTGAGAATATAGATTAGTAGGGCAAAAAACATCCCCCAAAGAGTTACGGTACTTGATAGGGCTAATCCTGCCAATTCTAGACGAGGAAAGCCAAATTTTCCGAAGCCCAAAACATAGTTACCCATAATATTAAACAGAGTGCCGACAACTACGATATACATCACGGGATGAGCATGAGATAGTCCAGATACCATACCCCGCAGCATAGCAAAGCCGATAACAGGAAATACGCCCCAAAGAATAATATCTAGATAGGTATTAGCTAGAGTAACGGTTGCTTCTGGCTGTCCCAATTGCAGCATGATTGAGTCGAAATGAGCGATCGCGATCGTAATTGGTATTGATAGCAGTAAAGATAACCAAAATCCTTGTCGTGTTAGATCCTCAATCCTTCTTTGGTTTCCTGCGCCGTTGGCTTCAGCAATCAAAGGGCTTACCGCCATAACTATTCCCGCAGCAACATTGGCAATAGCAAAAAAGATTAAAGCAGCTAATCCCCCACCTGCTAAAGTTTCTACCCCTAGTCTGCCCATCATAATCGTGTCAAAAAATCCTGTCAAAGATTGAGCCACTTGTGCGCTGGCTAAAGGAATAGCTAACTGGAAAAATTGCTTGATTTCGGTGCGAGTTGAACAGTTAAGCGTCATCAGTCACGAATCTATTATTACTTCTGACTTTTGATGTTATGCCCTTGTGGTGCTTTTTACTTATTTCTACTTCGCCCTAATAATTTATCTCGTAATTTCAATCAGGCGATCGCGATACTTAGCAACTTCTCTTCTTTCAATTTTTAGGCTGCGGTAAATATCATTGAGAGTTTTGAGTCCGTCCAGTGAAGTCTTGATTAGCTTGTGCCACTAAAATAATGTAAGAATACCAGTAGTTTGGTCGTTATTTAATGCCTCAATATCATCGTAATGATTTCGCAAAATCGCTTCAATATTAGCTGTTTTACAGTTGCCTCGTATAATCCAAATAATTTTGGGTGGAAAGCCTCTCAGTGTACAAACATCGCTAAAATCTGCATCTTTGGTAACAATTAGAAAACCTTCTTTTCGCGCATATTCCCAAACTTCAGTATCTGAAACTCGATCGAGATTTAAATTGTAAACGTGATTAGAACCAGCATAAAGATCTCCCAGGTGATTTATCAATACTGGAGACAAGTTCTGATCGAAAAGCAGTTTCACGCTTTTATGACCATCAATATTTTTTCTCTGTCGGCAGCATAACTCAGGCAAGCCCGAATGTCGTCCTCAGTTAAATATGGAAAATCCTCAAGAATCTCTTGATGAGACATACCTGCTGCTAGATATTCCAGAATGTCGTAAACTGTAATTCTCATCCCTCGAATACAGGGTTTTCCACTCCGCTTACCTGGTTCTATAGTGATTATGTCTTCATAGCTCATTACTTTTACCTCGCGAAACCATGCTAAGACCTAATTCTAATCTATGAAATTCTTCTAAAGTACTCTTGTGCGAATTACTTATTTTTACTTCGCCCTAATAATTTATCTCGTAGTTTTAAAATGCGATCGCGATACTTAGCAGCCTCCTCAAATTCTAAATCCTTTGCTGCTTGTTTCATTTTGGCTTCTAGCTGTTCTATCAAAGCGGGAATCTTTTCTAGAGGCAGATCGTAAGATTTCTCATAAACTTCTTCTAGTTGTTCAGAATTTAAACGACGAGAAATATCCAGATAAGCTAGGATCGAATTCTCTTCATTTTTGATAATTGGCTTGGGAGTAATATTGTGACGTTTATTGTAAGCCACTTGAATATTACGTCGTCTTTCTGTTTCTTCAATTGCCCTTGCCATACTATTAGTCAAGTTGTCGGCATACAAAATCGCCTGTCCTTCTATATGTCGTGCAGCCCTACCGATGGTTTGAATGATCGAACTTTCTGAACGCAAAAATCCTTCTTTGTCCGCATCGAGAATTGCTACTAAAGATACTTCAGGCAAATCTAAGCCTTCCCGCAGCAGGTTAACCCCAATTAAGACATCAAACTCACCTTTACGTAAAGCCTGAAGAATTTCTATGCGTTCAATTGATTTAATCTCTGAATGCAAATACTGTACCTTTACATTTCGTTCGGCAAAATATTCGCTAAGATCCTCCGCCATTTTTTTAGTTAGGGTAGTAATTAAAACTCTTTCTCTCTTGGCTACTCTTTCATTAATCTCACTTAAGAGATCATCGACTTGTCCTTCTGTAGGGCGAACCAAGATCTCAGGATCGATCACTCCTGTAGGGCGAATAATTTGCTGCGCCACTCGATCTTCTGACTGTTCTAATTCCCACTTAGCAGGAGTAGCCGAAACAAATATACACTGGCTAACTTTCTCCCAAAATTCATCTGCTTTGAGAGGGCGATTATCCGCAGCCGAAGGTAATCTAAAGCCATGCTCGATTAAAACCTTTTTCCGCGCCTGATCACCGTTATACATCCCACGTAGTTGAGGTACGCTAACGTGAGACTCATCAATAACTAGCAACCAGTCATCGGGGAAATAATCCACTAAACATTCTGGAGGTGCGCCTGGTTTTTTTCCTGCTAAATGCCGAGAATAGTTTTCTACACCATTACAATAGCCAACTTCCTGCAATAGTTCCAAATCGTAACGGCACCGTTGTTCTAATCGCTGTGCTTCTAGTAGTTTATTATCAGTCTCAAGCTCAATTAAACGGGCTTCTAATTCATCCTTTATATCTTGAATAGCCTTTTCTAATCTTTCTTGGGGGGTAACAAAGTGACGGGCAGGATAAATACTAACACCGTTCATACTCTGCAAAATCTCTCCTGAGACGGGATCGACATAGCGCAAGGCTTCAATTTCATCGCCAAAAAACTCAATCCGAATAATGCGATCTTCATAAGCAGGGACAATTTCTAATACATCTCCCTTAACCCGAAATCGTCCTCGTTCAAGTTCAATATCATTACGAGAATATTGAACTGTAACTAAATCTCGTAATAATTCCCGTTGATTTACTTCCATTCCCAACTTTAAAGACACGGCTGCTTTAAGATACTCCGCGGGCATTCCCAAACCGTAAATACAGCTAATCGAGGCGACGACAATTACATCTTTGCGTTCAAAAAGCGATCGCGTTGCCGAGTGACGCAACATATCAATCTCATCATTGATAGATGCCGTCTTTTCGATATAGGTATCGCTAACGGGAATGTATGCCTCTGGCTGATAATAATCATAATAACTAACAAAATATTCCACCGCGTTATCAGGAAAAAACAGGCGCAACTCGTTACACAATTGAGCAGCTAAAGTTTTATTGTGTGCCAGAACTAAAGTCGGTTTCTGCACATTAGAAATCACGTTGGCAATCGAAAAAGTCTTACCTGTACCTGTTGCCCCTAATAAAGTCTGGAAGCGGTTATTTGCCTGTAATGACTCCGTTAATTGCGCGATCGCACTGGGCTGATCTCCTTGGGGTTCAAAGGGTGCTTGCAGATTAAATAAGCTCATTTAGAAGATATATTTATACGGTCATAATCTATAAAATAACGCAAATATAACTATTAGTTCATCTGTTTTAACATAAAATCAAAGTAGAGCAACTTCGGTTTAATGTTAGTACAGGACAAGTCTCAATTTCCGAGACGCTTAATAGTTTTTTATCATTGGTAAGCAGAGGACAATCTAGCTTCAAAGCAGTTGCGGCAATAATCGCATCTGGCACTCTAAGATTATATTTTTTTCTTAAGGCGATCGTTTCTTTCTTAAGTGGATTCTTAAGTTCGACAACAGTTACATCATTAACGAAATTTTGAATTCCCTTAATTTCATTTGCCTCGATGCTTGAATATGAAAGTAGTTCGCTCAATTATCACTGAGATCTAACTACTGCTTTTTTTCCAGAGGCTTCAATAAATAACCTCCTAAATGATACAGCACCACATTAGTATCTAGGACGACAAAAAAACTACCACTCACTACGAATACGTTTCTGAAAAGTTAGTGGATCTTCTTTTAAGGCTATACTTCCCACGTGCTTATCTAAACGGCTTGCAGGTTTTACTTCTCCTAAAATTTCTTGAAAATCATCTTCTAGTAATGTCACTTCTTGAGATCCTTTATAGGACACAGTAATCTGAATATCCTGATTAATTATGCTTGTAGTCAGTTCCATGTCTAAATGCACTGTACCATCATAGCCAGTGTGGGCTGAAACACTTATTTCTTGGTCAGGCATTCTCTCAAAAGCGGGATCTAATTCAACGATACAAGGAGTATTCTTTTGTTTAATTTTCTTAATAAGCTGGTCAATAAACAATTTCATCAAATGATTAATTATTCTAAAGAGCTACGATATTTTAATTGTTATAAAACAAGGCTATTGAGCTTTTGATTACTTCTTTACTCTTAGCTTATTCAAGTATATATAAAAGTCAAGTATAGTGTTATATAAAGGAAGGTATAGTTATATAGATTATATAAAACAAGGCTATTGAGCTTTTGATTACTTCTTTACTCTTAGCTTAGTCAAGTATATACAAAAGTCAAGTAGTTATATAAGAGTATGTTAGAGCAGAAATCTAATCCCAATTCCTCTAATTTTGAAAAAAGCGAGCAAATAAATGTCAAAGAACTAAAACAGCTTTTAAATTCTGAAAAATCTTTGCCTAAATTAGTTAGCAGCACAGGCGAAGAGGTAGTTCTATCTAAACCTGTATATGATTTACTTTATCAAGTTCTAGAGGCAATGGAAGCTGGTGTTGAAGTTACTGTTTCGCCGATAGATGAAGATATGACTATTGCTGAAGCAGCAGATGTTCTGAATGTATCATCTTTTTATTTAGAAAAACTTCTAGATCAAGGAAAAATTACTTTTAAAGCAGTGGGAGTTTCTAAGCATATTAATACTAAAGATCTTCTTGATTATAAAAGTAATAGAGACGTAGAAAGACGTAAAGGTTTGAGTGAGTTAACTGCTTTCTTGCAAGAAGAAGGATTTTATACAGAATAATTTGAGTTTAATTATCTTAGTGCGACTGATGATATAGTCAGTAAACATGATCTAAGACACTAGCTGTAGAGTCCATTTAGGCTAAACACTGGCTTACACCCCTATAAACTCTAATTTATTCTGATAGACTGAATGGAGTTTAACTGGTTATTTTGAAATTAGCCAAATTGAGTTTGTGAAAACTATAGTAGTTCTCGATGCGTGTGTTCTTTTTCCTAAGCCTCTTGGTGACACTTTATTGCGTATTGCAGAAGAAGAATTGTATCGTCTTCATCTGTCACAAGAAATTTTAAACGAAACTACTCGTAATCTTGTGAAAAAAAACAGGATGAGCGAAGAGAAAGCAATTAGATATCAGCAGCAGATAAAACAATACTTTCCAGAATCAATGGTTGAAGGATATGAATCATTGATCCCTTCTATGACCAATGATATTAAAGATCGTCATGTATTAGCAGCAGCAGTAAAAAGCAAAGCCAATGTTATTGTTACATTTAACTTGAAAGACTTTCCACCAGAATTTTTGCAGCCTTGGGGAATTAAAGCACAACATCCAGATGAATTTCTACTTGAGCTATTTTCTGATTTTGAGATGAATATTGCTGTGGAGATTGTTAGACAACAAGCGGCTGACTTAAAAAAACCATCAATGACAATTAAAGAGCTTATTGTGCTTTTAGATCGCCAAGTTCCAAATTTTGCCAGATTGATATTATATTACAGATATAGCGATCGCATTTCTCAAATTGCACTAAAAACGCTTGAATTATTGGGTGAAGAAAAGCGAAACAAAATTTTGTCTTATGAAGGAGAAGAATACTATTTCGAAATAAGAGATAAAACCTTGACTATTAAGCAGAAAGCTAAGGGAGAAATTTTTAGGGAAACAGAAAATACCGTAAACTGCGATTTTACTTTTCAAGACTTGGAAAAATTAGAGGAATTTAAACAAAAGCTAAACAAGCAGTTTAACGAATCAATTACCAAAAATTAATTCTAATCGTTGTTGCGATCGCTTTAACGCTTCAGTCGGAGTTTGTTTACCTAGAAGACTAGCTTCGATCGCTCTGCCTAAGTTCTCTGATAGTCTATTATATTGAGGAATAATCGGACGAGATTTTGCCCACTTCATTTGGTCAAGAAATACTTTTACCACAGGGTTTTTGTTGACAAAATCTTGATATACTTGACTCTGTTGTGACTTGATATTCACGGGTAAATAGCCTGTTCTTAAAGCCCAATCGGTCTGAAACTCTTGGCTGAGGATATATTCTAAAAATTTTAGGCTGGCTTGTTCTCTTTTCGGGGTGGTTTTAAACACAAATAGATTTTCGCCACCAATTACCGCGGCAGGCTTTTTATCGACAGGGATAGGAAAGACATCATAATCTATATTGGCTAATTTTAACTCAGCCAGTGTCCAAGGTCCTGTAATTTGCATTGCCACTTTACCAGCGATAAAGTCATCAGTTTCGTAACCCCTTTCAGGTGGGGACAAAACGGCTACCCCAGATTGAACTAAATCTAATCCTAACTGTAAGGCTGCGATCGCGCCATCGTTAACTAAATCTGGTTGACCATTTTTTAATAAATCACCCCCAGCACTATAAATAAAAGGTAGCCAGGCAAATACATTCCATTCTTCTTTACCTAGAGATAAAAAGATACCGTGTCGATCTATGCGTTTATCGTTATTAGTATCTTGGGTTAATGCTTGGGCTGTTTGTTTTAATTCTGTCCAAGTTCGAGGTATATCGCTAATTCCTGCTTGTCTAAATAAACTAGGGCGATAAAATACGGCAGCATTGTTAGTAGCTAAGGGAACAGATAAAATATGTCCGTCTAACTTCATCGAGTCGAACATGACTGGATCTATTTCTGATTTTAGCGGTGAATTATCCAGCCAGTCTTCTAACGGTAATAATGCACCCAACTGAGCAAGTTTACCCGTAATTTGGGGAACAAACCAGAGAATGTCAGGAGGTTGATTACTAATAGTAGCAGCCAATATTTTAGGGAGTTGAGCATCGGGTTGACCAATATATAAAGCCTCGACTTCAATATCTGGGTTTTTTTGGTTAAACTTGGTAACTAATCCCTGAAAAATATCGCGATTTTCAGGGGGATTAATACCATGCCAAAAAGTTATTTTGGTAATTTTCTGTTTGCTTATTTGCCCTTGGTTACTGCAACCGCCGAGTAATAACAAACACAAAAGGCTGCAAACAAAGAAGACTATGATGCAAATTTGATAGTTGAATTTATAATTACTTTTCGATAACTCTCGATTAAACACCATTAGCATAGGTATATTGAGCAAATTTTGGTAATTACAAATATTTTAAAGACTTAAAAGTCAACGAGATAAGAATCTTTAGTATATTAGCCGACTATTAAATAGGATAATCTGAGAAAAAGATGAAGCGTAAAGCCTTTAAGCGTAAACTTTACCATATTTTAGAAGATGTTGACTATGGTAATTGGATTAGCAGATTAGACCAAATTTTCTTTTCTGTCTTAATCTTGCTAGATATTAGTGCTTTTATTTTAGAAACTTCACAACCAATAAATCAAAATTATCACTGGTTGTTTAGAGGCATTGGTATCTTTTCTACCGTAGTTTTTACCGTAGAATATGGATTGCGTTTGTGGCTATGTACTGTTGAACATCAATTTCGACATCCCGTATGGGGTAGACTGCGCTACGCTTTTACGCCGATGGCGATTATTGATTTTATCTCCACCTTTCCTTTTTACCTGTTGTTGGTGTTTCACAACTTAGCTGTGCTTAAAACCCTAAGACTGCTTAGATTGGCGCGGATTCTCAAAATTGGTAGACACTCAAAATCCGTTCGTTCTTTAGTTAGAGTAATTATCAGTAAGCAGGAAGAACTATTTATTACCCTGTCAATTATCGCTTTTTTACTAATAATTGCTTCAAGCTTAATGTTTTTTGCTGAACACGATGCCCAACCAGAAGCCTTTTCCAGTATTCCTGCTGCTATGTGGTGGGGAGTTGTCACCTTAACCACTGTTGGCTATGGCGATATTTATCCAGTTACCGTCACTGGCAAATTATTAGGAGCAAGTCTAGCCTGTTTTGGTATTGGAGTGTTTGTTCTGCCCGCAGGTATCGTTGCTTCTAGCTTTGCAGACGAAGTTAGTAGGGATGAAATAAATCCTGCACGTACAGTCAAAGAAAATCTTGAATCAGAGTCAATAGATCTCCAGAATAATAGCTTTTTTGAGCAGCAACCCAGCCTAAATCAATCATTGCAGCAAATACAGGCAGATGCCAGATTATTGAAACATTGCTTGCAAACTGCACAGACAGAACTAGGAGATATAGAATCTAGTCAAGATGCGATCGCATCCTGGGCAATGTTTCTTTATGTTCAGGCAAAGCAAGAATCTGATTTATCAAAGCTAGTAAATAAGAAATAAATTATTGATAATTTAGGATTTTTTAGCTCTACGTTGGGCATCAGGACAAGGAGGAGAGGCAAGAGTGCCATCTAGCCAGCCAGCAGCCTGATTGAGATGCTGTAAAGCTTCTTGGGGTTGCTCTTTAAGTAAAAAAACCAGTGCAGAGGTTAGCTGTTGTTTTGCCTGGGCTTGTCGATTACCTTTTAAGCGATGCCAATCTTGATGGGCAATTAAACTCCGTTCGACTAAAGCCTGAGCTAGTTCTAAATCGGTTAAATTAGCAGAAACTTTGCTTTGATTGGTGGATATCGGCGTTACTTCAAACATGGGTTAATATCGTGTCGATCTAAATATATTGCTTCACCTTTAATTTTAACGATGTCATCTCCTCAATCTGGCAATACGCAAGAAAACGAATTAGAAAAAATCTTAATTGAAGTAGAAACATCACTTCTAAAGTTACAGAAACGTCATGCTCAAGTTAAACAAGATTTAAAAGCGCGATCGCACCTTTTAGAGCGTCAACAAGAACTCAAACAGCAGCAAAAAGATAAATCTATTCCTCAACCCTTAAAGACTGAACTACGCAGCCTTCAGCAAGAGCTTGATGGCTTAGAGCTAACTCTCGAAAGCGTTTTGCTGCCCGATATATTTTGGCAGGTAGTACGCTTTGTCTTTTTGGGAATTGCGATCGGCTGGTTTCTGCATATTTGGGCAACATAAAAGGATTAAACATTGTAGGGTGGGCAATAAAAGCTTATTGGGAGGTAAGATATAAAAATATTTTTTGCCCACCAAATATAGTTCCATCTACTAATCACTGCTTAGTATTACCAGAGTAACGTAGCTGATAATTTAGACTTAAAAGCTTAAGCCACAAACCAGGATAGTTTTTTTCTAACCATGGTTGGGATTTGGCGATCCAGCCAGGAAACCATCTAGCTAGCAATAAATTTCTCAGAGCATCTAGGTTAAAAGCAGCATACGAACCTAGCCAGCGCATCATGTCTTTGCTTCCCGCCATTTCCCAGATCCAAATTAACAAGGCGGGATTTTTGCGCGCAGCAATTAAGGCTAATCTGGTAAAGGTCAACCAGTCAGTGCGATCTTTAATAAAAGTATTGGCAACCTCGGTTGGCTCATCAGCTAGTAAGCCAAAAAAGGTATTTAACATGGAGTTGATTCTTTGGGGAGGTAAAGTTTTGCCTGTAGGCACCATCATTCCTCTAGAAAAGAGCCAGGTAACAGCAATATTGCTCTGATAAGCTCTAATTTGGTTTAAATGCTTGGCAGCAAGTAGATCGTTTTGCAAAGCGGTATTTAACATGGTTGTAAGACGCTCTAGATTACGTACTAAAGAACCAAATCCCGTAAAAACTAGCGGAGACTGTAATGAAGCAGCATCGCCAATGGCTACTAAGCGATCGAATGCCACAGTGCGATCGCGATCGCCTACGCTAAAATGACCAGGAATATAGCCAAAGGTTGGCTTTTTCCAGACAAGTTGTTCTACATCGCAACGGCGGTACTCTGGCAAAATGGTAAAGAAGTCTTCGTACATTTCTAAAAGAGAACCAGGGTTTTCTGGATGCACCTGATGGTAGTGAAACAGATAAAAGGTTAATTCTCCATTTCCTGCGGGAAACAATTCCCAGATTAACTGTCTGCCTCTCGATATATCTCCATGAGAATTTAAGACATCTCCATAGTCTTTGTCCCAAACTTCAGGGGCAAAACCGCTTTCGATCACTGCCCCCACTGTAGGGCATACACTATCAAAAGTTCTACCGCCATTTAGTTGCCAAGCAATAGGAGAGGCTGTTCCCATTGCATCTATCAGTAGCCTAGCGGTTGCCTGCTTATTCTCTTGGGTAGGCAAATGAGTTAACTGTACTGTAATTTCAGTTTCAGAAACATCAGCCCGCACAAATTCTGTCTCATCCCAAATATCTCCCCCTGCCTGACGCAGTTTATCACCACAGAAATGCAAAAGCTTCTCCGCATCAATTGCCACGTTTAAAACTTCAGGAGTATGTAACACCGAAGCTTTTAGATGATTGGGATTATAGGCATCAAAGAATTTACTAAAACCGTCAATATATTCGGCTGCAATTACTGACTCAAAATCTTCTGGGGTAAATAAACCCAAATTAATCAAACTCTGAAACTCATCACGAGAAATATTCCACTCTCGATTCATTCTGCCAAAAGGCAGTCTCTCCACTAACAGCACTCGATAGCCTTTTTGTGCCATTACCGCAGCATGAATTACCCCCAAAGCACCACCAATATAAATTAAATCGTATTCTTTCTCTGGTGCTGAATCAGAATTATCTTTAAAAATTACTTCTTTTGGCTGTTGAGGATTATTGACGCTATCTCGCCAGCGTTTTTCCCACCAGTAAACTCGATTGAGATCGTATTCTCCATTGGGCATTTTCTGGAAATAATGTACTGTCTGGGGATAGCTGTCAGCTAAAGCCTCAAAGATAGACTGCTGTGATAAATCTATATCTGGGGGAATAGGATACTTTTGAGGAAATGCTGCCTGAATTTCCCTGACTAACTGCTGCTTAATTTGATTCGCTGCTGCAATTGGTTTACTTCCCCATTGAAAAACTTTTAAATAGGTAGTACGCTGTAGCTGCCAAACAAAAATAGATAATTCACCGTTAGGCAAGCCATCAAACTGAAGACGAATGCCGTCGGGAGTAGCAGTTTTTTTACCCTTTATGGGTTGCCATTCTTGTAACCAAGTTTTTACCGCTTCTATATCGACAGTAGGTATTTCCGTGTACAGTAACTCTTTCATATATAAAGATTATTTTCTTTTTAAAAAGATTTTAAAACAAAGTTGAATTAGGTAGGAATGGGCTACACTTGCGAGGTAATTTGACCGTTGGTCAGATAAGTCTTCTTGTTAGTACACAATAACTAATTTGTCCTCATATTGCTGTTTTATATTTATGGATTATCCCATTCCCGCTAACACAGAAGAAATATTGGCACTAAGAAATAGTTCCGTTAATGAAGAAGTTATTGCCAGTGCGATCGCAGGTGTGATACAAATAGCTCGTCAACAAGGACAGTCTCTAGAAGATTTGACCGCAGGAATTCTCAAAGACGACAGCCTTTTAGAATTAGATCGACGCAAGTGGTTGAGTGAATTGATTGCCCAGGCTTGGATCATGTTGCCTTCTTTAAAGGATGAAGGATGAGGAATGATGTTCAAACTTGTAGCAAATCTATTATATGATGCCAGAAAAAAAATTTCGTTTTGCTAGCGATGCAGCAGGAAGAGAATACAAAAAATTACCAGCGAATATTCAAAAAGACTTTGGTAGTAGTTTAAATCTAGTCCAGAACAACATAAAACCTTTTCTACCTATAACTCAATTAAGCAGTATCGGCGCAGGAGTCTTCGAGCTAAAAATACAGGGGAGTCCAGCCTATAGATGCGTATACATAGCAAAATACGCAAATACTGTTTTTGTCTTACATTCATTTGTTAAGACAACTAATAAAACAGACCAGCAAGCAATAAACACAGCTACTAAGAGATATAAGGAATTGATGGCTAAACTAAGCGCGATTGCAAATAGAAATAAGAGTGGAAAATGATTACGCAAGCTCAGGGGCTTTAAATTCAAATCTTATGCTGCCGTCTTCTAAATTGACAATACTAAACGGAACGCTTAGAAGATCGAGCATTGTCATCAAAGAATCTATAGTGAACATATCAATTTTACCTGTCATTAAATGAGAAACTCTAGACTGATCTACCTGTAATCTTCTAGCTGCTTCGGTTTGTGTCCACTCGGCTCTTTCAATTATGTCTCTAAGAAACGCAGTTATTCTAGTTTTAGCTACCATTTTACTGGCTTCTACAGGTGTTTCTGTGACATGAAAAGGACTTTCATATGATTCAAACTCGTTATCAAGATCTACACTTGATAATTCAAAATTTGTGTTTATGTCCATAGTTTTTACCTCGAAAATAGTTTTCCAGAGATTGCCGACAATTATGTAAAATTTTACATAACTGAATACACATATTGGCACAAATTAAGCACAATAACCAGCTTTACCCCTTCCCAATAGCTGCCTTATATATGCTTTAAATCCTAATTTAGTCTGTTAAAAGCGATCGCTCTTAATAGACAACAAAGAATTTAAGCACGAACTTTTTTCAACATCACTGAAGTAAAAGCTACAGCTAATATCAATAAGAGAAAAGTTACTACAACTAAAGCTGCACCATAGCCAAAATCTAAATAGCGCATTACCGTTGAGTAAATATAGATTGAAACCGTTTCCGTAGAACCTGCTGGACCACCGCCCGTCATGACCTGCACTAGATCAAAAATACCAAAAGATTGAGCAAATCTAAACAGCAAGGCAATTAAAATCTGAGGCATCAGTAGGGGTAAGGTTATTTGATAGAAACTCTGCCAGGGACTTGCCCCATCCATTCGATGAGCTTCATACAAATCTTCGGAGATAGATTGCAGTCCAGCTAATAAAATAATGCTAATAAAGGGTGTTGTTTTCCAAACATCAGCCACGATTAAAGCCGTCATGGCCAAAGCAGGTGTGCCTAGCCAGTTAATTCCCGTATCAATCAATCCTAAACGGGTGAGTATATCGTTGACCACCCCATATTGATCGTTAAAAATCCAAGCCCAAGCTAACCCCATGACAGCGGTAGGTAAAGCCCAGGGAATGATCGAGATTGTGCGGACAATTCCGCGACCAAAAAAAGATTTGTTTAAAACTAAGGCAATTCCCAAGCCTAAGATCAATTCTAGGGAGACACTGATTACCGTAAAGACAGAGGTATTAAATAAACTTTGCCAAAATCTGCCATCCCCTAGCATTCTTTGATAATTACCAAAACCTGCAAAAACTGGCTGTAGTTGTGTACCTAAGTTTTCGGTAAACCAGCTTAGATAAAAGGCTCTAGCAATGGGATAGATAAATACCAAACCCATTATCAGTAAAGCTGGAAACAGTAAAAGCCAGCCCGTTAGTTTTTCTTGTTTATTAAGCATTGTTCATGATTATTGTTATTTTCCTTGTCTTTCATCCCTCATCTTTTTAATAAGTTGCGGGTTTCATTGGCAGCAGCTTTCATAGCTTGTTTAGGAGTCGAACTGCCTGTTATGATTGCACTAAGATAACGCTGAAGAATATCTGAAGCTTGAGCATACTGAGCAATAGGCGGGCGTAAGGCAGAACTTTTAACAACATCTAGTAGCTTGGGATAATAATTGTATTTAGCCACAATTTCAAGGTCATTAAATAAAACTGTGCGACTGGGAACAAAGCCAGTTTCTAAGACAAATTCTCGCTGTGATTCCTCACTACTAAGGAATTTCATTACTTCCCAGGTTTCATCTGGATGCTTGGTGCTTGTAGAAATACCTAATCCCCATCCTCCAAGGGTTGCACCGCTATTTTTGCCTGGGGCATGAACCATTGGCTTAATGTTAAATTTTCCTGCAATGGGAGACTCTAACGCCAAGCTGTAGACGTAAGGCCAATTCCTTAAAAAAACTGCCTTGCCATTCTCAAATAAACGGCGGGTTTCCTCTTCGGCATAGGTAGTGACACCTGGAGGAGAAACTTTTAGCGCGATCGCCTTATGTAAAAATTCTGCCGAGGCGATCGCTTCTGGTCGATCTAAACCAACTTCCAAAGTGTCAGGATCGACCCAAAAAGCTCCATTCCCTGCCAATATTTCCACAAACATGGCAGCTAATCCTTCATACTGCTTCCCCTGCCATACATACCCCCAGTTGGCTAATCCCTGCTTTTGTAAGTCCTGAGAAATTTTTAGTAGTTCATCAAAGGTTTCTGGCGGTTCATATCCAGCTTGTTCGAGTAAGTCTTGGCGATAATAAAGCATTCCCGCATCAGAGCGAAAAGGAAGACGATACAGCCTGTTTTCAAACATACCTCCTGCAATATCTGTCTTTAGATATTCTGCTGCTTCAGCAGCCGACAGGCGATCGCTAATATCTTTCAACCAACCCGCAGCAGCGAATTTGGAAGTCCAAACGATATCCATATAAACTAAATCGTAAGGAGAATTACCCAGTAAAAACGAAGATGTATATAAATCTTCTACTTGGTTACTATCACTGGGAGCTTCGACAATTTGAAAGCGAATACCTGAATGCTGTTGATTGAATTTAGTTGCCAAAGGCTGTAGCTGCTGTGCTTCATCAGCTCTGACTAAAGTTTTGATCGTCACAGCTTGCTGAGTCCAAGCAGGTAAGATTACGAAAAAAGTTAAACCCAAACCAGCCAGTAAAACAATTAAAAAATAAGTTTTAATAAATTTAAAGGTGTTTTTTCTGATTTTTCTTATCAGACGAAGAATTAACATTATTTATATCTATTGAGCTAAATGATTAGTAATGTTGGCAATAGTTTCAGATGTGTGCTTACTTTACAACGAAGTCCCCTTGACAATCAAAAATTAAAAATCTTTAACAGAAAAGTCATCAAAACACCATTTACTAGGAAACTTCCGTGTTTATACGAATGTATGCAAATTTTATTAGCAGTAACATTTGTTTAATCAAAAGGTAATCCACTATTTGCAAGGTGGTTTTACACAGTTTTTTAAAATTAATTTCTCTTGCTCTACAACCCTGCATTTCTAGCCAAAGCAGGGTTTTTTGTATATATTTGACTTTTTTCTATTACTTTGAGCTTAAATAAAGCTTATAGATTATGTTCAATTGAATAATCATCAACCCTAGTAAAAATGAGCTATACTTTACCATTGACAAAGCTAAAAGTAATGTTATGAGTCGGTATTCGGCACAGCACTTACTGCTAGCAATCATAAGGTAAAGTTGAGGAGGAGGCTATTCCTGAGCAGCTAAACCTGACTGTAAGCTTAAGAGGCTCCCGCGAAGTCAGGGAAAACTATCAAATATTTCGTCTAACTGGGTTACTCGATGCCTTTTCAGAACCAGCATTCCGTAAGGTTATTGGTAACTGTATAGACGAGGGACCAAAAAACCTAATTTTGGTTCTTGCACAAATTGATTTTATCGATAGTTCTGGTCTGGGAGCTTTGGTGCAGCTCGTGAAAAAGGCGCAGACAATAGGAGGTAGTTTACAGGTTGTTACTAACCCTAGGGTTACACAAACCGTTAAGCTAGTTCGTTTAGAGAAATTTCTTTCTCTCCAGCCTTCTGTAGAAGTAGCCCTAGAAAGCCTAAAAAAATAACGTCCTTGATGGATGCTTTTTTACCAGAAGAATAAACTCGATAATACGCCAATAGACACGGCTCATACTTAGGTAAAGTTCGGAGTTATGGGAGATTCGACCACGACAAGTCAATTAAATCAAATTGAATGCTTGTCGCCGATCGCTCTAGCGTATATAGGAGATGCTGTATTTGAACTATATGTTCGCACCAAATTCTTAATGCCCCCGAAACGTATGACTGATTATCATGGTCAAGTCGTCACCCAAGTAAGAGCCGAAAGTCAGGCGATACATTTATCTAATTTATTGCCTTGCTTAACTGATGGGGAAAAAGAAATTTTACGCCGAGGACGCAACGCTTGTGTAACTAAGCCTCGTCGTCTATCTCGTCACATTTACCAGCAAGCAAGCAGCTTGGAAACATTAATTGGTTATCTTCATTTAACTAATCCTCAGCGTTTACAAGAATTGTTGGCTAAATTGGATTTTGCTTTCCTTGACGGTGGAGAATAGATATTCAGCTCTTTTTTGTAACAGGCATCAAATAATGAAACCCAAATCGTCTCCGCCAAGGAAAAAAATTCAATCAAAAATTAACTCTGATGGTAATAATACTCCTGAAACTTTTACTCAACCAGCAGAAGAAATTGATTTAACCTATGGTCGTCATCCAGTTTTGGCTGCTTTAAAAAGCGATCGCCAGATTAATCGAATTTGGCTTACGGATAAACTACTTGCTCACGGACAGTTCTATCCCTTAGTTAAAGAGGCTAAAGCCAACGGCACAATTATTGATGAGGTAGATTCCCGTCGTTTAGCTCAACTAACCCAAGGAGGCAATCATCAGGGCATTGCAGCCCAGGTTGCTCCCTATTCTTATTGGGATTTGTCCGTTCTAATTGACCATGCTAAAAAAACTTCTGACCCTGTAATTGTAATTGCCGATAGTATCGAAGATCCTCATAACTTAGGAGCAATTATCCGTACTGCCGAAGCGTTAGGAGTTCAGGGAATAGTTATTCCCCAACGACGCGCAGCAGGAGTTACTTCAACGGTAATGAAGGTGGCAGCAGGGGCATTAGAAAATATGGCGATCGCCAGAGTAGTAAACTTAAACCAAGCAATTATCAAGCTTAAAGATGCTGGCTTTTGGATCTATGGCACAACAGCCGATACAGATACGATGCTGCACCAGACCAACTTTAGTGGCTCAGTGGGTTTAGTTATCGGCTCAGAAGGTCAAGGCTTGAGTCAGTCAACCGAGAAAAACTGCGATCAGTTAGTAGCTATTCCTTTAGTTGGTAAAACACCTAGTCTTAATGCTTCTGTGGCAGCAGCGATCGCTCTTTACGAAGTATTTAGACAGAGGCAATAATTAATTACTAACTACGGAACTTCAATTTCTGACAACCACACAGAATCTCCTTGATGAATAGTGCCTCCTTGAATAACTGACAATCTTATTCCTGCAATAACTTCGTTATGCTGTGCCGTCGTTTTTAAAATAGTCAGATCTTGTGGCAATCCTACCTGTGCCAAGGTGGTGACAACACATCGAGGACAGGCTGTATCAATCTTCAGCCTGACAGAATCTCCAATCACAAGAGTATTTCCCACCCAAGCATTTTCGACAAAATCATTCTGCGCCGATGGGGTATCTATCAACAAGTTAGGACGAAAGCGACAGGGAGCAAACTCACCATCAGGGTAAAGTTCTTGTAAGCGATTGAGAGTAGCGGTAGTGATAGCGTGGATCGGGCAAGAATCAAAAAAAGTTCCAGGGGGCATAAACAATTGAGTCACCGTATCTTGATAGGCAGTACCTTCTACATCTGGCCAATATTGATCGAGGCTAGGAGTTTCAGGGACAGTAGCCAGAAACTTTACTTCTCGGTTAATCCAGTTAGATAGCTGGGTATCAATATCAGGCTGTTCGCTGGTTACAGTAGAACCATCAGGGAGAGAAATATGTACGGTAGGTATGAGTTTATCTACCTGGGTTGTTTGGGCTAAGGTTGCATGACAGTTAAGTAAAGACGACCATTTTCGTGGATTTTTGGCACTGGCAATACGCTTAGTTTCTACGTCCCAAAGGGCATAAGCGCGATCGCCTAATAATCCTTTTGTCCCAATATCTGACTTATCTAATTTTTCCCCCTGCATAGATTTGACTGGATAACGCCACAAGGTTTTGAGAGTACCAACAAATGTACGTTCCATAAAAGATATTTTGCCAGATTGCATTTTTCAAGGATATTTGGACTTAACATTACCATGGGGTTTTGACTGTGGCAGTAGCGATGTTTACGTTTAACGAAACATATATAATCTTCCTAAAGGAACGCGATCAACTGGTTCGCAGATTGCTAGTTCGCCATCAACTCTAACCTGAAATGTGTCAGGATCGACTTCGATATCTGGACAAATATTATTGTGTGTTAGGTCAGACTTCGATAATGAACGAGTACCACTGACGGCTAAAGCAGGCTTTTGCAAGCCTAATTTATCAGGGATACCTTTATCTATGGCAGCTTGGGTCATAAAGCTAAAAGAAGTGGCTTGAGGTGCTATACCAAAACTACTCCACTGTGGTCGATAAATAATTGGTTCGCAAGTCATCAACGAAGCATTAGATTCTCCCATTGGCGACCAAGCAATAAAACCACCTTTTATAATCAATTCTGGCTTGATACCAAAGTATCCAGGTTGCCATAGTACGATATCGGCGATTTTTCCTGGTTCTAATGAACCTACATAACGATCTATGCCATAAGTGCGAGCAGGGTTAATTGTATATTTAGCTAAATAACGTAAAGCTCTTTGATTATCATGGCGATCGCTATCTTCTGGTAATATTCCTCGTTGGTCTTTCATTTTAGAAGCCAGTTGCCAAGTACGGCAGATAGTTTCGGCGATGCGCCCCATTCCTTGACTATCCGAACCCATCATGGAAATTGCTCCCATATCGTGCAAAATATCTTCGGCAGCAATAGTTTCGGCTCGAATACGCGAATCGGCAAAAGCAATATCTTCAGGAACTCTAGGATTGAGATGATGACAGACCATCACCATATCTAAATGCTCGTCAAAAGTATTTACCGTATAGGGATTGGTCGGGTTGGTAGAAGAGGGTAAACAGTGAGGATAGGAAGCTACTTTGATAATATCTGGTGCATGACCGCCCCCAGCCCCTTCTGTATGGTACATATGAATAGTACGGCCCGCGATCGCATCTAGCGTATCTTCCACATATCCCGATTCATTAAGAGTATCGCTGTGTAGCTGTACCTGAAAATCGTATTCATCTGCCACCCTTAGACAAGTATCAATGGCAGCAGGCATTGCCCCCCAATCTTCGTGAATCTTCAAACCAATTGCACCACCTTCGATCTGTTCGACTAAACTGGCAGGTAAACTAGAGCTACCCTTACCCAAAAAGCCAAAATTAATCGGAAAGCTTTCTGTGGCTTGCAGCATAATTCCCAAATTTCGCGCCCCACCCGAACAAATTCCCACGGTAACAGGGCCTAAACCACCACCAATCATGGTAGTAATACCGCTAGAAAGAGCTTCAGCGCACAACCCAGCACTATCAAAATGAACGTGACCATCAATACCTCCAGCCGTAGCAATTAAGCCTTCTGCCGAGCGCACATCTGTATTGGCACTGACAATTAAATTAGGTGTGACCCCATCCATAATATCTGGATTACCAGCCTTACCAATGCCGACTATCTTGCCGTCTTTAATGCCCAGATCGGTTTTAATAATGCCCAACATCGCATCCATGACGATGACATTGGTTAGAACTAAATCTAATGCCCCTTGGGCTGCCGTTACCCCTGGTGCTAAACCCAAACCATCCCGTAACGTTTTCCCGCCACCAAAAACACATTCATCACCATAAACCCCTGTATCCGCTTCAATTTCAATAATTATCGAAGTATCTCCCAGACGCAGGCGATCGCCTTTAGTCGCACCGAATAGTTCTCCGTAACGTTCGCGGTTTATTCTCATGGTTTGGTTAGTCGTTAATGGTCAATGGTAGGGGCGATTCGCCCTTATAGTTATTGATAAAAACCCGATTGTTGGGCTTGAGCGATCGCTTGAGCCTTAGTTTCAGGATTATCCAATACACCGTTGGTTAAATTATTAAGTCCGATAACTCGTCTATTTCCTCCAATAGCAACTAGAGTAATTTCTTTGGTATCTCCAGGTTCAAAACGAACTGCCGTCCCCGAAGGAATATCCAAACGAAACCCAAAAGCAGCAGGGCGGTCAAATGCTAAGGCTCGATTGACTTCAAAGAAATGAAAGTGAGAACCTACTTGTATCGGGCGATCGCCTGTATTATCTACCGCGATCGTTTTCTTCTCTCTACCTGCATTAATTTCAATCTCATCCTCTGCAAAAAATATTTCACCTGGAATCATTATTTAGTAGTTAGTGATTAGTGGTTAATGGCAGACCGCTAAAGCGATCTAATCGGATTATGAATACTAATTAACTTTGTGCCATCAAGAAAATGTGCTTCTACTTGAATTAAGGGAATCAATTCTGCTACTCCTGGTAAGACATCATCCATTGTCAGTAATTGGGCCCCCTCACTCATTAATTGAGCTACGGTTTTATCTTCCCTCGCCCCTTCTACCATGACATCGGTAATATAGGCGATCGCTTCAGGGACGTTTAATTTAATCCCTTTTGCTTTACGACGACGAGCAATTTCCGCAGCGGTAAATATCGTCAAGCGCTCCATTTCTTTTGGTGTTAGATACATAAATTTACCATTTTTTATAAGGCAAGAATTTCCCGCACATCACTATTTGGACGCGATCGCCTTTAGGATCTTCTACTTTCTCTACTTCCACCGAAAAGTCGATCGCACTCATAATTCCATCCCCAAATTTTTCATGGACTACCGCTTTGATAGGCATTCCGTATACCTGCATAATTTCGTAAAAACGATAGATCAATGGATCGGTAGGTATTTGAGGATCGAGAGAACCTTTTAGAGGTGCTACGGTAAGAGGTTCAGCCATTGATTCTGGTAAGCCCAAGGTAGTAACGATTTTGGTTGCTTCGTCCATATCTGCACTAGCTTGACGATAGATAACTGAAGCAATCCAGGTTTCATCTTGTCCCACTGCTTTTTCTAAATCCTCAAAGGTAATACCTTTTTCTTTTTTAGCTGCTAATAGTTTTTCAGTAATTTCTGAAATAGGCATAATTCTTGCTCCTTGTTTTTCGTTAATTGGGGAGGGCGAACAACCGTTCGCCCCTACGGTTTAATTCTTAATTTTTCTACCGCCCTAGTTTCTCGATACAAATGGTCTTCCATTTCTTTTTTTAGCTTTGGATAATCGGGATGGTTGGCGACGGTAGTGCGATCGCGAGGACGAGAAAAAGGGACTTCTAAAACTTGGGAAATTTTGGCAGCAGGTCCTTTAGTCATCATGGCAATGCGATCGGACAGCAGCAAAGCTTCTTCAATGCTGTGAGTAATCATCACGGCAGTTTTACGCTGTTTGTTCCAAATATGTTCAATGAATACCCATTTCTGTCAGATCTTCGTCATGTTTACTGGATCTTTGAGCATACCCTCTGTTATGAATTTCTAGTGATCGTCCGTTAGGTGAAAACCACCACAATCCCTACATCTTGAATCTAATTCGCTCAGATTTCCTCGCCAGGAGTTAAGATTAATCCCTTTATCTGTAGCGTTTGTACTTGAGGAAATTACCATAACTGTAACCAATATTTTCGTTATGAGTAATTAGAACCTTTTTTGTATTTCCAGGCTGTAGCAATTTTTACGTAATTTGCATCACCTTATATGTTTACACAGCAAAACAAGCGATTTTGTAGATTTATTTTTTTATAATTACCCCGCTTCTGTCACTCTCGGAAAATAAAACTACAATAGAAAAAGTTCTTGGTAGCTGTGAGGTAGATAGGGTAATAGATGTAGAATTACAGATTCTCAACAGGCGCAAACAAAGGCGCGCTTCCGTATGTAATGCTTTTTGATGCTGAACCATGCGCGGGAGTCTTCTCTCATTTCCTCGCCTCAGACATTTTTATTTTTATATTTAATTGGGTTTAATTGAGACTATGCCAAAATTTTTTTTAAATAAATTCATAAATTCTTTGTTCTCGGCTAACTTCTCGACTAATTATGTCCCTGGCTTGATTTCCTTAACTATCTGTAACTGATAAAGATGCTCCGCTACTAACCAATAACTCAACTATTTCCATTCTGGCGTTGCCAGTGGCATACATCAAAGCAGTCTTACCATTTGGCGTTTGAGCATCGATTTCTGCACCACTTTCGATTAAGTGCATAATTATTTGTAACTTGTCCTCGATTGGTCTGGCATCTTGAATACCTAAGATAGCCGTTTTCATCAAAGGAGTAATGCCATTTTTATCGCTAAAATTAGGATCTGCTCCATGAAGCAATAATAGCTTAACAATATGAGGCATACACCAGAGAATAGCTACTTCTAAAACACTACGCCCCAAACTATTCCTTACATTTGGGTTTGCTCCATATTCTAGTAGTAACCGCAGACACTTCTCTTTGGCTGTAATATAATAACTGCTTCTTGAGCGATCGCTAATTAACTCCTGAGGCAAGGTGAACCAAACTTTCTCAAATGCCGAAAATATCAGTGATTGAGATGCTTGCCCCACTATTTTTGTATTGGGATCTACTCCCTGCTCCAATAGCTTTTTGAGAGCAGCAACATCATTAGCTGCCACTGCCTTAGCTAGTCTTGACTCTTCTCTTTGGGAGTAAGGTCTAATTTTTTCGACAACATTGAAAATAATCCAACTCATAATATACGCTTTAAGTGAATTAGCGTCGTTTAAAGCTTACTAGTTCGTAGCTCTTAGCTCTTAGCTTTTAGCTTTTAGCCTTTAAACTAAGAGCTAAGGATTGTTCGCTCCTAACTGTTCAACTCGCGCGTTCCCTTGCTAAGTCAGCATTCCCTTGCGTCTTACGCCGACGCGGGGTCTGACTTCTGACGGCGACGCGGTGAGACAGTTGCGGTGGTGAGACACTTGCGTTGCGGACGGCAGTTTTTGGGACAGAATACTCTGACCCAACCTCGACAGTTCCTTTAAGCGGGGGAACCCCGCCAACGGACTGTCTCGCAAAACACGCCTCGTCTATGACACGTTGCGAGACACCCTCAACAGTCCTCTGCGGAGGGAAACCCTCCTGCAAGGCTGTTTCGCAAAACCGTTGCGGGGGTTCCCCCCGTTGAGGTACCTGCGGGGGGTACCCCTTGATTGTCGAGGGTGAGCAAAGTGTCGAAAGGGTTTCCCGGCATAAGCAAACTGTTGAACCCTTTAGGGGGTCGCTCGTCAATGCTCAATGTTCACTGGCGTGCGTCCATAAAGATAAGTTAGATGTCGCAAGCGACCGCTCAACTCGTCATTGAATGCCTCTACCCGACAACGCCAAGACCAATTTCCTGTAGGTTGAGCAGGAGTATTCATTTTAGCATCTGTACCTAATCCTAGAATATCTTGAAACGGCAACACCACCGTATTTCCCACAGAAGCCAGTGCCATGCGAATTAATGCCCAGTGAATACCATCTTGACCAATACAGCCTAAGTAGTCTATGACCTTAGCCTTATCTTCAGGCGATCGCTGTTCATACCAGCCTACAGTAGTATTGTTATCGTGAGAACCAGTGTAAACAACACAGTTGCGGTCTGTATAGTTATAAGGTAAAAAACCATTGTCACGGTCAGAATCAAAGGCAAACTGAATAATTTTCATGCCTGGAAAACCAAATTTGTCACGCAACGCTTCTACCTCTGGCGTGATTACTCCCAAATCTTCCGCCACAATTGGTAGCTTACCCAGTTGTTTTTCTAACTGTTGAAAAAATTCATCTCCAGGAGCCTCAAGCCATGTACCGTCCATTGCCGTATCTGCTCCTTGAGGCACTGCCCAGTATGCTTGAAGCCCTCTAAAATGGTCAATACGAATAATGTCTACATATTCTAGGATGCCTTCAACTCTCCTAATCCACCACTTAAAGTCTGTTTTGGCTAGTTCTTCCCAGTTGTAGACAGGATTACCCCAGAGTTGACCAGTGGCACTAAAGTAATCTGGAGGAACACCAGCCATTAATGTTGCTTCTCCCGTTTTTTGATCTAAACAAAAGATTTTGTTGTGCGCCCAAACATCAACGCTATCGTGCGCCACGTAAATAGGAATATCGCCAAATATTTTTACTCCTTTTTGATTAGCATAGTGCTTGAGGTTCTTCCATTGAGAGAAAAACTGATACTGGACAAATTTGTGAAAGAATATCTCGTCAGCCAACTCATTTGCCCACTTGACCATGGCTTGAGGCTGACGATAAGCAATATCTTGTGACCATTGATTCCAACTGGCATTATTATGAACCTTCTTGAGGGACATAAACAGAGCATAGTCACTTAACCAGTCATTTTGACCATCACAAAAGCGTTGAAATTCTTTATCTGTTTCTGAACCCTGTTCTTTAAAGCGATCGCTTGCCAGTCGTAACAAAGGCATTTTACTATCAATTACCGAGCCAAAATCAACATGATCTACAGGAAAGTCAGGTAGTCTGTCTAATTCTTCCGTGGTCAATAATCCTTGACCTTGTAAAATTTCAGGGCTAATTAATAGCGGATTTCCTGCCAAAGCAGAATAAGATAGATATGGTGAGTTTCCGTAACCAGTGGGTCCAATTGGCAAAATTTGCCATATCTGTTGGTCGCTGTTGGCTAAAAAGTCGATAAATTGATATGCGTTCCCGCCCAAATCGCCGATGCCAAAACGGCTAGGCAGAGAAGTTGGATGAAGCAGAACACCGCTAGCTCGAAAATCTAACATTTATGATCGGGAAATTTTAGTAATTTTTACCTAAATTTATCAGAAAAATCAAAGCTTTCTGGTAAATTCAAGATTGTTCTATCTTACAAAGTTTACAGAGGTTTGAGTAAAGTTATCTAGCATAGTGTCAAAGATCCCTTCTCAGATGTAGTCAATTTTTGGTAGCGTAATATATTAGGAAAAAAAACCAAATTAAAACATTATTTAAAGATTTGCCAGTTGACCTTGGCTATCTTACATTTAGGAGAATCAAACAATGACTATTTTATTTCAGTTGGCATTAGCTGTTTTAGTTTTATTTTCGTTTGTCATGGTAATTGGCGTGCCAGTTGCCTATGCTTCCCCCCAGAACTGGGAACAGTCCAAATCCTTGATCTACGTTGGTTCGGGAATTTGGACTGTTTTGGTTATAGCAGTTGCTGTTTTAAACTTTTTTGTTATTTAAAGAATAAATTTATCAAGATGATCGCTTTGCTAGCAGAGCGATCGCCTTATTTAAGATTAAACATACAAAATTACTATACTTATTGTCGAACATTAGCTTATGGCTGTTTTTGAAGGGACTTTCACAGGGGATATATCTACTTGGCGTATGGCGATCGTCATTGGTCGTTTTAATGATCTGGTTACAGAAAAACTTATTTCAGGCTGTCAAGACTGTCTAAAACGTCACGGTATAAACATCGATCCCGATCATGGTCAGATAGACTATGTATGGGTTCCAGGTAGCTACGAAATTGCTATGGTAGCCCGACAGTTAGCCCTTTCTGGTGGTTATAACGCTATTATCTGCCTCGGTGCAGTAATTCGTGGACAGACTCCTCACTTCGACTATGTGTCCTCTGAAGCTGCTAAAGGGGTAGCAGCAGCAAGTTTTCAGACAGGCATTCCCGTTATTTTTGGGGTGCTAACTGTTGATACTATGCAACAAGCCCTAGAGCGTGCAGGTATCAAAAGTAATTTGGGTTGGAACTATGCCCTAAATGCCTTAGAGATGGCTAGTTTAATGCAGCAGCTAGGAAGCAATAACTCAACTAGGCTTCGTACCGATTTACCTCCAGGAAACGAAACTATTGCTTTACCTAGAGTTTCTACTCAAAATGTAAACAATGGCTAAAATCATCTGAATTATGATTGAAATCGCCGTCTTATATTGCTTTGAATTTCGCTTTTAAAACTTATTAGAGATAGTCTAATAAATAGGTAGGGACGATTAAAGTTAACTGTGACGGCAGGAAGTCAAAATTCAGAAAGCTTTGAGAGATTCATTTTATTTGTATATGATTAAGTTCATTAGTCTTACATTATGAAATAGCTGAGCTTTTTTGGGTTTAAACTGGGTTGAACGCTTGCGCTAAACTGGATTATTTGCCAGCAAAATTTCTAGCTTGTTTAAATCTGTCTTATTATTTTGCGGTATTGCAGATGCTGAAACTAAATCCTTTCTGCGAGAAGTAGTTGCACATCAATTCACGTGTGAATAGCTTTGGAGTTGAGAAACAGAATTAGATTGGCGAGATCTACTGACCAAGTTTGTAGTGTTTTGAAAAGAAGTAAAACAGATAAAATAAAAAAACTACTTCTTATCAAGTTAAAGATTTATGACTAGCGCTGCACTCCCTAAGACAGAGTATGAAGCAATAATTGGCTTAGAAACTCACTGTCAACTCAGTACCAAAACTAAAATATTTAGTCGCGAATCTACTAAATTTGATGGCGATAACCCCAACACTAATATTTCTCCTATCTGTTTAGGATATCCAGGAGTACTCCCCGTATTAAATGAAAAAGTGCTGGAATACGCCGTCAAAGCTGGATTAGCTCTTAACTGTCAAATTGCTCCCTATAGTAAATTTGACCGTAAGCAATATTTTTATCCTGATTTACCCAAAAATTATCAAATTTCTCAATTCGATCTGCCGATCGCCGAACATGGCTGGATTGAAATTGAGATTGCCGAAAAACCTAATACCGAACCGATCAGAAAAAAAATTGGCATTACTCGCCTACACATGGAAGAAGATGCTGGGAAACTAACCCACGGCGGTAGCGATCGCATTGATGGTTCTACTTATTCCCTGGTAGACTTTAATCGTGCTGGCATACCTTTAGTAGAAATAGTTTCCGAACCAGATCTGCGTACAGGCAAAGAAGCAGCCGAATACGCCCAAGAAATACGCCGTATTATGCTTTATCTAGGCATTAGTGATGGCAAGATGCAAGAAGGCTCTTTGCGCTGTGATGTGAACATTTCTGTGCGCCCTGTGGGTCAAGAGCAATTTGGCACTAAAGTAGAAATCAAGAACATGAATTCCTTTAGCGCAATTCAAAAGGCGATCGATTACGAAATTGACAGGCAAATTGAAGCTGTAGAAAATGGCGAACCGATCTATCAAGAAACTCGTCTTTGGGAAGAAGGCTCACAACGAACTAAGAGTATGCGCCTCAAAGAAGGCAGCAGCGACTATCGATATTTTCCAGAACCCGATTTACCTCCCATTGAAGTATCTTCTAAACAATTAGAAACCTGGAAAGCAGAATTACCAGAACTTCCTATAGCTAAACGTTATCGCTATGAATCTGAATTGGGCTTGTCAGCTTATGATACTAGAGTACTAACAGATGATCGCACCGTGGCGGAATATTTTGAAGCGGCGATCGCTGCTGGCGGAGACACTAAACAGGTTGCTAACTGGGTAATGGGAGATATTGCAGCTTATATAAACAGTAATAATCTTAAGATTACCGAAACTGAATTAAAGCCTGAAATCCTAGCAGAACTTGTTAGTTTAATTACGGCAGGAACAATTAGTGGCAAAATTGGTAAAGAAATTTTACCAGACTTGTTAACCAAAGGTGGTTCGGCAAAAGCTTTAGTTGAGAAAAAAGGTTTAATTCAAATCTCTGATACGGACGAAATTGAAAAGATTATTGATGAAGTGATTGCTAACCATCCCCAAGAGTTAGAGCAATTTCGTAATGGTAAAACTAAGCTCAAAGGTTTCTTTGTGGGGCAAGTAATGAAGAAAACTGGTGGACGCGCCGATCCTAAATTGACAAATCAAATGTTAGGTAAAAAACTGCAAGGTTAATTAAATAGTAGATCTACTTTTATTGGTTGATATTTTCTCAATCTTAATTACAGTAAAAGTTTCAGGCTTGGTAACAATAAACAGAAAAAATCCCACCCTTGAAAAACAAGGAGTGGGATACATAAGAAGGACACCACAAAGCACACAATATTTATAATTTACTGATTGTTTATAAAATAGCTGAAATACCAAAACACTAATGTTTCTATACAGCTTGACTAAATAGCTTATTAAAATTACTCTTTTTATTACTTATCATTATAGACAAGTATAGTTAAAAATAACTAATTCTTTTCTTGTCTTTATCAAACTATTAAAAAGCTAATTCCAGAAAAGCTATTAAAACCGTTGATTTAAGTGGCGTAAAACAGTATTTATTAAAGCTAAAATAATCTTTATCTACCCAAGAATATTTCTACTTATTTTCTAAAAAGCTTACAGGAAGAGTGTTTTGCTCGTAAATATTACAATGCCGAAAATATATGCAGTTTTTAAAACGAGCTTTCTTAATCGTGTTTTAGATTATTTGTATAGCAAGGCTATTTCATTCTGACTATAATCAACCAAGAAATGAATTTAACGAGCGACCTTGCTGCTTGGTAAGCAGCTAAGGAACGCGCGAGTTGGCTTAAAGTCCAAGTCCGTTTAAACGGACTTAATATATAAGATGCGAGAATTTATTCTCTGGCTTTCGAGAATAAAATAGCCCTGTTTGTATAGTTATCTTAACTTTATAAATGTATCTTAGTATTGCTAACTATATTCAATACCAAAAGCTAGATATATCTAGTTTATAGAGTTTTGAAATCAAAATAATAACTATTAGTCAACTGTACTGAATAATTTGAGCAAGTCCGTTTAAAACATAAACAATAATTAAGTGAAACCCTTAGTAAGTAGTTGTTTGCTAGTTAATTTAAGTTATTAATCAATTTGATGAAAAGCAGTAAACTCAAATGGCTAACCTTAATTATCCTAGCGTTAAGCGTTGTTTATTTTTCTTCTATGACTTTTGCTTTTGAAAAACAAGTGCCTAGCTATATGAATGATTCCTTGTTGAGCGATCCTTTTCTCCAGCTACCGACCCAAACAACTGTAAATGTTGTCTGGTTCACAGAATTTGCAGGAGATCGCCATTTAGTTAAATATGGCACAAGATTTGAGCAACAAGCTGTTGCCAATACTGCTAAACTAAGTCGAGTTAGAGAAGATCCAGACTCGCAATTAGATAATCCTCCCACTCAATCTACTTCTAGAAATATTTGGCGACATGAAGCAACTATCAAAGGCTTAACTCCTAACCAACGTCTGCCCTATAAAGTAATTAGTAGAAGCGGGCAAAAAAACATCAGTAGCAAAGCTTTTACTCTTGCTAGTCTACCTACAAAAGAAATAGCTTTAAAAATCTTACTCACTTCAGATCATCAGCTTATGCCTATGACGACGGCTAACTTAGAACAGGTTGTAAAAACTGTAGGTCAAGTGGATGCAGTTTTCTTTGCAGGAGATTTAGTTAACGTTAGCGATCGCGCTTCAGAATGGTTTGATGATCGCCGTGGAGGAGCATTTTTTCCTGCTTTACAGGGTAAAGCTAATTATGAACTGGAAAGTAATGGTGTCAAAACTATCTATCGCGGAGGAGAAATTATTCAACACGCTCCTTTATTTACTGCCATAGGTAATCATGAGGTTATGGGGCGATTTTCTACCGAAGCAAAGCTGAAGGAAGTATTTAATAATCCTATTCCTCGTAAGGTAGCTACAGAGTCTTATCAATCTGTGGCGACAAAAATCAATCCTGCTAATAATGCAGAATTTAAAGCCGGCTGGATCGAGAATAACTCATTCAATACCGATACCTACGAGGAGATATTTAGCCTCCCCCAAAACACTAATGGCACAAAGCGTTATTATGCCACAACCTTTGGTGATATCAGGTTGATTTCTCTATATGTAACTAATGTTTGGCGCAGCCCTAGTTTAGAAGCGGATGAGCAAGGCAGGTACAAAGAAAGCGATTTAGACCTCGAAAACTCCAAAGCATGGGGATATGGACAACATATATTTGAACCTATAGCCCAGGGAAGTTCCCAATATGAGTGGCTAAAACAGGAATTAGCTAGCGAAGCCTATCAACAGGCAAAATATAAAATAGTCATGCTGCACCATCCGCCTCATACTTTAGGGGGTAATATTGTTCCAGCCTATACCGATCCGCAGCCCAAGCTTTATTACGCTGAAGACGACAAGGTAATTGGGCGATATTATGACTACCCAATTGAAAATGACTATATCATTCGTGATTTAATTCCCTTACTCGAATCAGCAGAAGTACAGCTAGTTTATTATGGGCATTCTCATTTATGGAATCGCTTTGAAAGTGATTCGGGAATGCACTTTTTGGAGTCTTCTAATGTGGGTAATAGTTACGGGGCGCACTTGGGAGATAATAAAAGACCAATTCCTACTTACAATCAACACAACTACGCTGAAATAGGCGATCCAAATGGTTTAAACCCAATCGTACCCAGCATTGCTCCTATTACTGATAAATTAGGTGAGCCTCTACCATATATTGCTAGTAACGATATTACTGTATTTAGTATTCTGGAAACTCAAACAGGAACAGTTAGCAGCTATCGTTATGACACCCGTAAACCAAACTCTTCTGCAATCAAATTTGATGAGTTTGAACTGATTCGGTGAACTTAATAAACGGCGTTGCTGATTTAAGTAGTAACGTACAAAATAATACCTTTCGTAGCTCTTGGCTCTTAGCTATCAGCTATTAGCTTCTTGGCAATCATACATTCAGTTAACAACGTCTAAGATAGCCTGTAAACGTTTGCGAAATTCTCCTTTAGGGTGACCACCTTTAACATCGCCAAGAATTTGAAAATCTGCTTCAGGGGAGTTACAAACGATATATGTTGGCCACCCCATTTCTTCTTTATTGGGATATTGCGCCATCAAAATTTGCCGATACTTACGATAGGTAGAAGCATCCTGCATTTTGACATCTATAAATTCTAAATCTAGTTCTTTAGCAACTTTGGCATCATAAAAAGACATTTTGTGGCAGACACCACAGTCTTCAGAAGAGAACTTAACAACGGCTTTAGTCATTTTATTTCATTTAACAATTATCATTGTTAATTTCAGAGAAATTTAGCATAAAGATAAGCTAGCCCGTAAATTGACAAATAGCAAATCTAAAAAACTGTAGGGACACTAAAAATAGCATCCCTACTATGGTCAAATATTGCTTTTGTTGAGTTTTAGGCTTCGCCTCGCTTATCGCGCCCTTGACGACGGCGATCGCGCCATCGAACTATAGTTAGGTATGAAATCCCCAAACTAACTAGCCCTAGGATGCCTACGGCAGCAAGAAATAGAGTGTTTAGTAATTGGTTTGTTTCCACGACTTAGAATCCGTTACGACCCCAAACAACCATAGCAATCGACCATGTAAACAAAGCCAGGATTGTCACCCAGCCTAGCGTCAAAATATCCATATTAGTATTTTTGGGAAATATGTAATTAATCTGGCAATATAAACCCTATCATACTTCTTAAGTGGTCTTTTGTGGTGAGGATTGTGCCTAGTTTAGTAACTGAAAGAATAGAATCTGTCAAAGCAGGAATATTAGGTGCGATCGCTTTTACTGTCGCCGAATTAGTGATTGTTTTGATTAAGACTTTAATTATCGATCTACTGATAGAGCAAGAAACAACAGCAGTATTAAACTGGCAATTGCCGATACAGCTAGCTATTGGTGCAATTAGCGGTTTTTTATTTGGCGTTACCTATCGGTATATTATTCGCGACGATCGCAACTTTCATTTAAATGATGGTGCAGTATTGGCATTTGGCTTGGTTAGAGGACTTGCCCTGGTTGAGGTAAACTTTGTTTTATCTGAGCTATTATCTTTATTATTTTTAGTCTTTCAAAGTATTATCTGTTTTGCGATCGCTCGTTCTATTCTTGATTTGGCAATTGCTCGTAAGCTGCTCAAACCGTTTGTTTGAAGGGATGAGGTACGTCCAGTAAAAGATACAAGTGCTTTTGCTAACTGCATCTTTACTACTTTTGATAGATGGCAAAATATGTCTTTGTAGAGATGTCATAAGTCGTATAAATTTCTAAGATGTTTGGTATTAATTATTAAATACTTCTTATGCTTACTACTTCTAACACAAAATTTATACGCAAATATATTGCGATCGCTCTAGGACTTTTATTAACAAGTGTTTATAGCGTGCAGGCAAATGCCCAGACTAATCCTTCACAATCCACAGGGAATTCGTCCACCACACCTGCTGGTAACTCAACCCCTAATGATTATAATTCTGGTTATCTTGAGGGTATTGAAGCTGGGCATAGTAACTGGGGTTTTTCTAGCGCATCAGAATCTAAATCTCTAGACAATAATCTGAATAAACTAGGTCAGTATAATATTTCTGAGTCGGATTCAGATAAAAAAGATGTGATTATAAATAGAAGTTGGGGCAATCAAGGAGATGTAAAAAATCGCTCTGTAGAAACACCCGTGTATAAATTTTAATAGGTTGATTGCATACGCCCATTTACCGCCAAAAGCGACTAAATCAAGAGTGCGTCTCCAAGTATTGTCCGTCTTCTCTTTTGTCTTGTTTGCTTATGTCGAACTCACGTTATTTAAACGCACCACGTACCACTGCAAATATTGATCTGCACCTATATCTAACTCAAAATAATTATCTAATAAATGCTGTGCCTGCAACTCCAGCGAATCAAACTTCTCTAATTCTCTAGGAATAATTATTTCTTCTAATAACAGAAGATTAACCAGTTTGGCTTTTAATTCTTCAGCAGTCATAAATTGTTCTGTGCGGTCTGATTCGAGGACAACATAGCCATCCTCTTGATACATGATCGGGTCTGCCATGAGATAAATAAGTTAAGTGAATTGAGTGATTAGACGATACATTAATTCTAAAGCCAGTTAATTGTCTAATCTTGTAACTATATATGGAAATTAATCCCAATCCTTTCCTCAATCTTGAATATGAACCAGTGATGGAGAATTTGGGAGATGATTATTATGATCTAGTGGCAGCGGATGAGTTTCCTGCACATTGGTTACGCTTTCGCAACGATTTATTGTTACCTTTATTAGGTTTACAGCCAGCCAAGGTTGACGATGCTGATTTTATTAAAGCTTTTGGTAAATTCTCAGGAGTACACCCTTTTTTAGCTTTACGCTATCACGGTTATCAATTCGGTGCGTATAACCCTTTTTTAGGTGATGGCAGAGGCTTTTTGTACGGACAGATAAGAGGGAAAGACGGTAACCTGTACGATTTAGGGACTAAAGGTTCAGGCAGAACTCCGTATTCTCGTACTGCCGATGGGAAGCTAACCCTCAAAGGTGGAGTAAGAGAAGTTTTGGCTGCCGAAGCTTTACACCAATTAGGAGTAAAAACTTCTCGTTGTTTAAGTTTAATTGAAACAGGGGAATCTTTATGGCGTGGTGATGAACCTTCTCCAACGCGATCATCTGTAATGGTGAGATTTAGTAGTTCTCATATTCGTTTTGGCACATTTGAAAGACTTCACTATCTTCAGCGTCCAGATTTGATTAAAAAGCTATTAGATAGCGTTATTGACACCTATTATGGTGATATTGTTGATACTAAAGCTAAATATCACCAATTCTACGCTGTATTAGTTCTTAGAGTTGCCCAACTAGCAGCACAATGGATGGCAGCAGGCTTTTGCCACGGCGTACTCAATACCGATAATATGTCAATTACAGGGGAAAGCTTTGATTACGGCCCCTATGCTTTTATTCCCAATTATAATCCTCGTTTTACAGCAGCTAGCTTTGACTATGGTGGACGCTACAGCTATGGCAATCAACCATATATTTGTAAATTTAATTTAGAGATGCTGCAATTACCTCTAGCAATGGTTACAGACAAAGTAGAGCTTGAAGCTGGATTGGCACAATTCGATGATTGCTATCAAGAACACTATCGAATGTTGATGTTGCAAAAGCTAGGGTTTGAAGTCGAGAGAGGCTTTCGGTCAGAAAGCAACTCTCCCCTCGACAATAGCTATTTGTTGGAAACCAACAAGACCGCTTTGTCTCGCAATCGACTTGTTGAAGCCTCTTCTGAACCATCTTACTCTCAGTTGTTAACTCAAACTATTGAATTATTGAAAAGTACTGATATTAGCTATCATGGCTTTTTTGCTGCCATAGCTGAAGAATTTAATTATGGTTGGCGAGAAGACAGCAATTTGATTTTAGAAAATGCTGCTTTTACTCAGCAGATCAGCGATCGCTGGCGCAACTCATATCATCAATGTTTAAATCAATTACCAGCAGCAGAAATGAAAATAATAGGCGATCGCTTATTATTTTATAATCCTCCCACTGCTTTGCTACGTTCCACTATTGAATCCGTATGGCAAGCTATTAGTGAAGACAATAATTGGCAACCTTTTAATGATTTGGTTTATCGATTACAAACTAAAACATAATTTGGATAATTTCACTTTTTAGTTAGGGTAACATGACTAGAGCCATCTTCACTCACGGGAAGAAAGCGTACAAAAACGTTATAAAAATGCTTAGTACCTCTTAACAGGCAAAAAGCAGCAATCAAAAACACTTGAGGGTTCACGATCAAAGATAAGTCACGCTCATTGGCTGCTATTGAGCCGATTAATAAAAGATAGATTAATAAGCAAAAAAAGTATCTAGGAAAGTCCATTGGCCAGCTGCTATTTTTGCCGCCTAAATAACGATACAATATATACTGAATTGAGCGAGTTACAATGTTGCTGACCAACAGCATTAAGCCTACAGTATTGGTAGTCATAACTGCCAAAAAACCTAAGTATCGACAGGCCTGTAATAATGAATAAAACCAAACTCGGCTTTGTTTATTAATCTTATTGTATACGTGAAATAAAAACCTCAAGGTTAGTAAAAAAATAAGCCATAAAACTAATTCTTGAGAAACCCAGCTTAAGTCATACCCGTATTCATGAAAGGTTGTTATTCCCGCGCTATTTCTAATACCTCGATCCTTGGAAATTGCCAGAATGCCGAAAAAAGATAATGCGATAGACCATACCCAAGGCTGCCAAAGCCTGAACGAGTATTCATAGCATTTGTAATTGTAAGAAAGAACGGCTCTATGCTCAAATTTCTCGCCGATTATGTCATTTTCTATATAACCCAGTTCGTAAATGCACCAAAAAGCTATTTGCAAAAAGAATAAGCCAAGAATATCTAGCGGCAGGTGAGAACTTGAATAAGCAAAGGATAAAAGCAGGATTAAAAAATCTTCTCCAATAATATTATTTAAGAAGTATTTTCTATCTGGTCTTTTTACTTTTTCCGAATATAGAAGCGGAATATAAATTTTCACTTTAAATATATAAATACTTAGCTTTAGTAAATGTCGTAAACCACAGAGCTAAAATTACTTATTTTTTAAACAATAAAATGTTTAAAGATACTGTTCTAGTTTAATCTATAAAAAGCAAGTTCAACTAAGTTTAGTTATTGACTGTTGCAAAACATTTAATAACTTTTGATGATGCAGTTGCTATTGGCTTACTATAGCAAGTAGCAAGATAAAAGAATAAAAATCTTAAAATATTGTTGGCTTATCTTAGACATATTTTAATCAACTTTAGCTATAAATTAATGTTATCGTTATTACTCCTTCTTTGTATAGTATTTTTACGTTAAGTACTATAGGCAACTAAAGAAATGTATTATGTTGATAATATACAATTTCATATTGCTCAACACAAGCAAATACTAAAAAAAATACCTTATCTTCATCTTAATCTTTATGAAGATAGAGTATTTTAAATGTTTAATATAAATTATTTATTTTCATGCTCATGGTGTTTGCTTTTGATGTTAAGCTTTACAGCCATCAAATCTCGGTTTTCTTAGGAAAAGATAATTAACTAGTATTAGGCTAAATTAATTACGACAGATGACTTAAGAATATTATATATATATTTAACCGAGATTTTTGATTGATTCTTTCAAATCTTTGCCCGACTCAAAACTATTTTAGTTAACGACTCAAACTATTAGTGCCACTTTAACTAAAGCTTAAAAAGTAAGTCTTACTATAGAGGGATAAAACAATTCTATCTGAGCAATATTTTAGAGATAGGTTGTGTAAAATATCCTAAGACTATATAGGCAAACTCCTAAAGCACTAAGCAATGACCAATACCAAATCCGTTGATAAAGCAATTAATCTTGATGACCCCAAGTATTATTTCAATCGAGAATTAAGCTGGCTAGAGTTTAACCGCAGGGTTTTGGCGGAGGCATTAGACAAAAGGACACCATTATTGGAACGTCTCAAGTTCATGGCAATTTTTAGCTCTAATCTAGATGAGTTTTTTATGGTTAGGGTGGCAGCACTAAAAAAACAGATGGCAGCAGAAGTAACTAAGCTGTCTATGGACGGACGCAATCCTCAGCAACAGCTAGAAGCGATCACTGAAACTCTCACCCCCATGATTGAGCAACAGCATCAGCATTTTGAAAAAGTATTAAAGAAAGAACTAACTAAGTCTGGCGTGTATCTGCTTAATTATGTAGATTTAAATCAAGAACAAAGAACCTACATTAATCAATTTTTTGAAGACTATATTTTTCCTGTTTTGACTCCCCTGGCTGTCGATCCGTCTCATCCTTTTCCCTATATTTCTAATCTCAGCTTGAATCTAGCTGTAGTATTAAAAGATCCCTTCCTAGAGCAAGAATTGTTTGCTAGAGTCAAAATCCCCCAGGTATTGCCCCGTTTTGTAACTTTCCCCGCAGAACTGAGCCAAAAACATCGAGGCAAAGATGAGATTTGGACTGGCGTGCCAATTGAACAGATTGTTACTCATAATTTAGAGTATTTGTTTTCAGGCATGAATATTTTAGAGTCTTATGCTTTTCGGGTTACACGTAATGCCGACTTATCGGTAGAAGAAGATGAAGCAGATGATTTACTACTGGCGATCGAAAAAGAACTACAAAAACGGCGCATTGGCGGTTCTTCGGTACGGTTAGAAATTGAAGCTTCTATTCCTGCTGAACTTCGTAGCACAATTATTCAAGAATTAGCTTTAGAAGAAAGCGATGTTTATGATGTTGACGGTTTACTGAGTTTAGGAGATTTGATGTCCTTTTTAGGATTACCTTTGCCTGAACTAAAAGATGAACCTTGGAAGTCTGTACTTCCTCCCCGTCTTAGTTGGTTGAAAGAAAATGAAGAAGAAGAAAGCGGTGAAGGACAAAACTTTTTTAACGTCATCCGCCACGGAGATCTTTTTATTCATCATCCCTATCATTCCTTTAGCAATACTGTGTTGCGCTTTATAACTGAAGCTGCTTATGACCCTGATGTTTTAGCGATTAAGATGACCCTGTATCGTACTTCTGGAGACTCACCAATTCTTAAGGCTTTAATTGCAGCAGCGCAAAATAACAAGCAGGTGGTAGTTTTAGTTGAGCTTAAGGCACGTTTTGATGAAGAGAATAATATCCTGTGGGCAAGAAAATTAGAAAAGTCTGGAGTTCATGTGGTTTATGGGGTAACAGGACTCAAAACCCACACCAAAATTACCTTGGTGGTACGTCAAGAAAAAGAAAAAATACGCCGTTATGTCCATATCGGCACAGGAAACTACAATCCTAAAACGGCAAAAATTTATACCGATCTTGGTCTTTTAAGCTGTCGAGAAGAATTGGGGGCAGACTTAACAGATTTATTTAACTTCTTGACTGGTTATTCACGGCAAAAATCTTATCGCAAGTTACTAGTTGCACCCGTTAGCTTACGGGGACGGATGATTGAAATGATCGACCGTGAAGCAGAAAATTGCCGTCAGGGAAAAACTGGGCGCATTGTGGCTAAAATGAACTCACTAGTCGATCAGCAGATAATCCAAGCTCTCTATAAAGCTTCTCAAGCAGGGGTAGAAATAGACTTAATCATTAGAGGTATTTGTTGTTTGTGTCCTGGCAAATCTGAAATAAGTGATAATATTCGCGTAATTAGTATAATTGGGCGTTTTCTAGAACATTCTCGTATTTTCTATTTTCATAACAATGGTAAAGAAGAGATTTATATTGGTAGTGCTGACTGGATGACTCGCAATTTAAGTCGTCGAGTAGAAGCGGTAACGCCGATTGAATCTCCTGAAATTTTTAAAGACCTACAGGAAATCTTGGGAGTGATGTTAGCAGACAACCGTAAAGCCTGGGAACTACAGCCAGACGGTAGCTTTGTGCAAAGGAAACCGAAGAAAGACGAAGAAACACGCAGCACTCACGACACCTTTATGGAAATGGCACTTCAGTCCGCAGGAATCTCCCCGAATTAAATTAGATGATGAAAGTTGCAGTATTTAGTGCTGAACCCGACGACAAGCTAGAGAATGAATCAAGCTCGGATACGCCCTCGGCAATAGCTATATCGGGACAAAGGCGTGAGCCGCATGTAACCCTCAACCGCTTTGCCTCGCAAATGAGAATAATTCCTATTTGTATCCGAGCTTGCCACCATCTATTCTTAGAGATAATAATTTGCGGGGGCGATCGCTATTTTGTTGAGCATTGGTTTTTGAAGTCAGTAAAATTCTTGCTGTAAAACCTTCTAGCCATTTGAGTAAAGAACGTCGCTCCATAGTCAGATAACCACTAATGCTGCTAAAACTTTTGAGACACGGTAATATTAGACCTTTTGCACGAATCAGAAATATCGGTTGAGAATGAGGTTAGAGGTTAGAGGTTAGAGGTCAGAGGTCAGAGGTCAGAAGTCAGAGGTCAGAAGTCAGGAATTTAAAACTAGTATCGAAAAAATATATTCACGCAAGAAGTCTATTCATAGTTCATCGATAAACTCGGTCGATTATCTTTTCTTCTCCCGTTGTCTCCACTTCAATCAAAGATAGTCCTTGCTCAATTTCTCCTTTTAAGTACATTTCCCCTATTGACTCTCCACCCAGATCTATATTTCCTAATAGTTTTTGGGTTGTCGGAGCGAAATTAAATTCAAAATAAGTTCCCTGAGAAACTCCATCAACAATATTGTCGTAGCTGGCAATTATTTCACCAGAAGGCTTATAAAAACTGACCTTCATTGAATCTATGACATTAGTTTTACCTACTCCCTGTTCCTTAATTATCATCGGAGTTTGATTCTCATCGTAGCTAAACGTTGTTTCGACTATGTAACCCGCTGCGCTATTAAGCTGTAGTTTTTGGGTTACGGCAGTTGCAGGGGATATAAAACACAAGCTAATGATAACTGCGCTCGCCAAACTTGTAACTAGCTTTACAAAAAGATTTTGATAATTAGACATACTAAATATTACGAATATAGATAAATAAATTTATCAAGAAACTATAACCAAAGAAAGAGTGGCGGTAATATGAATTTGTGATAAATTAAGAAATATTACGCAAAGAGTCTTTTTCCTTGACATAAAGACTGATATATAAATCAATCAAAAAATAAAGAGGTTTTTCAATGGTATTTGCGGAAACAACAAATATTGCCTTACAGTCTTTAGCAGTCGATTTTTTCCGTAAGTCGGCAGGTAGTTGGGATTCCCACAGACGCTACTATAGTCTTAACAAAGACGCAGAACCTCAAGAGGTAGAAAGCTTACTTAATATTTCATTTTTAGAACAAGGCGCACCTGAGTTAGCTGAACTAGCTCAAAGCCATGAATTAGAAGATTTATCAGCCTTAGTTTGTGGAACTAAAGTTACTTGGGAAAGCAACTATACTAGCGAAAGTCGCAAGCCTGTTACTGGTTCTACTGTATTTGGGATAAAAGGTAATATACTATATCGCGATCGCGGTTTTGCCACCCCCAAACCTATTATCGCTGTTTGTTCTTTTACTAATCCAGACACTATGAGTTTGCGTACCGAGTATAATTCCAACGTCTTTGAAGAAGAAATCAAGTTAGTTGGTAGTAAGTATCGCACTAGACAAACTATTATTTCCCGCGCAGGACAAGAGATTACTATTGGTCAGTACTTAGAAAAGCGAGTGTAGATTGAATCACGTTTACCTTTGTTTTTAAGTAAAACTTAGGCGTTGGTGAACTTAGGGATGATTTTTGATTTTTTCAGATCTTAAAACTAAATTAAAAAAGCTAAGAGCTAAGAGCTACGAACAGAAACGCTCTGTACGTCACCTCATTTCTTGAACGAGTCGCTCGTCCGCTAAATCACCAACGCCAAAAAAAACTATGCTTCGACTTTTGCTTTTTCTAAAGCAGCTTTTAAACTTGCCTCATCTGATTTTGAGAGAGAAGTTCGTAGCAGTTTTCCGCCATAAGGACGTAATTCTTCTAAAACCTTATCAGGAGTAGCTTTGCGTACTAAGAGAAATAAAGCCGATGTACTTGGTTCTATGGTTTTGCCTAAATCTTTGATAAACTCGTCGTCAACCCCTACATCAGTTAAGGCACCGCTCAAAGCTCCAGTAGCAAGTCCTGCTGCAACTCCTAAGAGGGGATGGAGAAATAGAAGTCCAATTAGCGAACCCCAAAAACCACCGCTGAGCGCACCTGATGTAACCAAGTCATAAGACTGTTTTACCTTGACCTTTCCTTTTTCGTTTTTAATAACGACTACGGCATCATCTAGATCGACTAAATGCTCTTTTTGCATATCTCCTAACTTGTGTAGCACTTCATCGGCCTTTAGTTCGTTATCAAAACCAACTACAATTAGTTCGCTCATGATTTATCTCCTGTAATTTTTAAATGACTCAACTTTGAATAAAACTTTAGCATCGGTACAGAAAAAGCGATCAAACCGTCGCATTTAAGTATTTTCAAGTGCTTGTTCCAAACCAGCAATAATTTAGAATTAGATTAGATGTAGCTTAATCCATCTGTTCTGCTCCTTTTTTTACATAATAGGGCAATAAAAGACCAGAAAAAGCAAGAAAAGAAAAGAAATTCAATATTTAATTGGATTATATTGCTACTAGTTGGAAATTTTACTAATCAAAGCCATCTGATAAGTAAACATATCTCAAAAATGCTAATAACTGGATTCAACTTTGAGACAATGTTTGTTTATCACACCGCCAAAGTTAATGATCTGAAGCTCCACTTAAATTAAAATGAATCTAAAATTTGGTCGAGAAATTTGCGGGGACTTAAATGTAGCCGAACAGCGAGAATGGTTGGTAACTAATCGCATTGGTGGTTATGCCTCTGGTACTGTATCGGGATTATTAACTAGAAGCTACCACGGCTTACTGTTGGCTGCTCTTGAGCCTCCTTCTGGCATAACTTTATTACTAGCTAAACTCGATGAAACTGTCGTCTATGACGGCAATTCCTACCCTCTGCATACTAATCGCTGGTTGAATGATGTAGTCTCTCCTCACGGTTATAAATATCTAGAAAAATTCTATTTAGAAGAGACGACACCTGTATGGATTTATGCTTGCGCCGACGCGAAGCTCGAAAAGCGAATCTGGATGCAGCAGGGAGAAAATACGACCTATATTCGCTACAAGATGCTGCGTGGTACTCTACCTTTGACTCTTTCTCTCAAAGCTTTAGTTAATTATCGCGATCGCCATAGTACCACTCAGGAGAGCAATCGCCATTTTGAAATTGTTAATCAACAGCAGGGTATTAGAGTTAAGGCATCAGCAGATGCTACAAATCTATATTTGTCTGGGGTAAAAGAGCAAGAAATAGTAAGTTGGCAGATTAACCATGAATGGTACAAAAATTTTGCTTTGGCAATAGAAGAATACCGAGGCTTAAGTAATATTGAAGATCATTTATATGCAGGAAACTGTAGCGTTACTCTCAAGTTAGGTGAGTCGGTGACAATTGCTGCCAGTACTGAAGAGAATAGGAGACAGGGGGAGGAGAAGACGGAGAGACTAGAGGACAAAAAGTTAATCGACCTTTTTTCTAGACATCAGCGTAAAACTATACCTAGTTGGATCGAACAATTAGTTTTAGCAGCGAACCAGTTTATTGTCGATCGCCCTTTGGCAGATGGATCTCAGGGTAAAACCGTTATTGCGGGGTATCCTTGGTTTGCAGACTGGGGAAGAGATACGATGATTAGCCTACCAGGATTAACCTTGACTACAGGTCGTTTTGAAATAGCTAAAGTTATCTTGCGTACTTTTGCCAAATATATTGATCGAGGAATGTTGCCCAACGTATTTCCCGACCGAGGAGAAACCCCTGAATATAATACCGTTGATGCAACTCTATGGTATTTTGAAGCTATTAGAGACTACTACGCTCATACTCAAGATAAACAGCTATTAACCGAGCTTTTTCCTGCTTTAGCTGAGATTATTGACTGGCATCGTCGCGGAACTCGCTACAACATTCATCTCGATGCCGATGGTTTAATTTACGCAGGAGAAAAGGGAGTTCAGTTAACCTGGATGGATGCCAAAGTAGATGATTGGGTAGTTACACCCCGCATTGGCAAACCCATAGAGGTGAATGCCCTTTGGTATAACGCTTTAATTATTATGTCTCAGTTTGCTGGCTATCTCGGTAAGTCACAGACAGAATATAAAGAAATGGCTGACAAAACCAGAGAGGGTTTCGGACGTTTCTGGAATCAAGATAAGCAATACTGCTATGACGTATTAGATACCCCTGATGGTAATGATGATGCCCTACGTCCTAATCAGATTTTTGCCGTCTCCTTACCTGTTACCAGCAAAGACTATTCTTTGGGCGAAGGATACTCACCGCTTTTAAATGCTCGACAACAAAAACAAGTAGTGGATATTGTTGCTCAACGTTTATTAACTTCTTATGGATTGCGATCGCTGTCTAGCGACCATCCTGATTATATCGGCATTTATGGTGGCGATCGCTATAAACGAGATGGGGCATATCATCAGGGAACTACCTGGGGCTGGTTAATTGGACATTTTGTCCAGGCTCATTTGCGAGTATATAACAATCCTCAACTAGCTCGTAGTTTTATTGAACCAATGGCAGATCACTTACAAAATGGTTGTTTGGGAAGCATTAGTGAAATCTTTGATGGAGATGCGCCTTTTGTGCCTAGAGGTGCATTTGCTCAGGCTTGGAGTGTAGCCGAAGTGTTACGTGGGTGGCAATTGGTGAATGGGTAACTAATATTAACGTGAGTTCGGGTTAACAAGATTAGTCTGTTAAGGTAGCTATTAGCTGTTAGCCATCAGCTTTTGAAAGATTTTTCAATTCTCTAAATTTTAAGACTTTTGGAAAAATATTTAGCCCATTATAACTGCCGAAGCGGGTGTGGAACAGCGAGAAAGGACGCTTCGTCCGCATCTCAGTCTTGCAGGAACGGCGGCTTTTGAGTATGAAACTTCATACTCAACCTCGACAGTTTGCTCAACGGGGGGAACCCCCGCAACGCAACTGTCTCGCAAAACGCGCCTTGGCTTTCCCTCCGCAGACAAACGAACAAAGGGCTTGCCCGCATGTACTTGTCCGCACGTACTTGTCCGCATGTACTGTCTCAAGACAGCTTCTTAAACACAAAGGCGCTTTGCGAGACAGTTGCGTTTCCACCTGCTCTAACTACTTTAGATATCGACAATTCCCCGTTGGTAGGCAGCAACAACAGCTTGAGTGCGATCGCTCACGTCCAATTTGTGCAAAATATTAGTGATGTGAAATTTAACCGTTCCTTCGCTGACGTATAACGCAGCACTAATTGCTTGAGTGCCATTGCCTTTGGCTAACAGCTTTAACACCTCAATTTCGCGCTTGCTTAGTTGTGGACTATTCATACGGCTGGCTAATTTAGCACCTACAGATGTCGAAACGTAATTTTGTCTAGCGTGTACTGTCCGAATTGCCCCTAATAGTTCAGCGCGCTCGGCAGTTTTGAGTAGATAACCTTTAGCTCCAGTTTGCAGCCCCTGATAGATGTTTTCGTCGCCATCATAGGAAGTGAAAATGGTGATGTGTGCGTTGGGAAAATCTTGGAGAATCGCTGCGATCGCCTCGACTCCTGTCTTAGCTTCACCGATAGGTTCTAAACCTGGCTCTGAATCGAGGATCATTATTAACCCGCTTCGCACCATCGGATGATCATCAACTACTAAAACTTTGATTTTGGGGGATGAAGTCATGATGATGGAGACGTAAGTGGAATCTGAACGATGATACAGGTTCCCTGTTCAGGTTGACTGTGGAGGGCAAATTGCCCCCCTAAACGATCGCAACGCTGCTGCATTGATACTAAGCCAAAGCCACGGCGATCGTTAGCCAGTTGCGGATTAAATCCTTTGCCCTTATCTTCAATACGAAGGGTAATCATATCTGTCGCCAAGCTGAGTTCTACCTTCAGGTTTTGTGCCTGAGCGTAACGCAAGGCGTTGGTAATGGCTTCTTGTCCAATTCGTAATAGATTCATGCCGATGTCGGGTGGCACAGGCTGCACCCTTCCCACCAGCTTGAAGCTAACCTATAGGTCAGTATTAAGGGTGAGTTGAGTTAGAGATTGCTGTAGCGACCCTGCTAAATCTCGGTACTGCTCGGCATCGGGATGCAGTGACCACACCGAACGACGAGCTTCGATTAGTCCAGAATGGGCTAAGTTTTTGACCTGTTCAATAATGTCCCAGGCGATCGCGGGGTCATGAGTGGAGTAGTATTGAGCGTTATTGAGTTGCAGCGAAATACTATTTAAAGTCTGGGCGAGGGTATCGTGAATTTCTCGCGCTATACGGTTGTGTTCTTCAACCACCGCCATTTGTTTTGCATCCTCCGCCAAGCGAGTCAGTTGAATTGCTAAAACGACCTGCTGCCTTAGAGCAGCGAGAAGATATAAGTATTCCGACGAACAAAAATAACTTTCTAGATAGCTAATCGTTAAGGTACCCAAAAAGCCGTCACCAGAAACGAGGTGAATCAGCACCATTGTTTGAACGCCGTTGCGCACGGCTGACCAAGGGCGAAAAAGCTTTAGGTCAGGATGGTTGGGAAGATCTGAATATACAAACGGCTGTGCTGCCTGACAAGGGATTCCCAAGCTGAACCCTGCTCAAAAACAGACAAAGGAATCGGATTACTCATAAATTGCTTATCCAACAAACATTTTTAATGTTAAAAATCTCATTTTAGCGATCGCCCTTTTCTCGGTTCACCAAAATTGTGCAAGACCCTAATGTGGTCTCAAAATAGTCTTGGTTAATCAAGTATTGACGATCAAGCTTGATGTCGTCTAGATCTGCCTCTAGTGGTGGTACAAGATTGTTCCTGCACCACTCAAAATATTGTCTGCTTTGGCAGAGATAAGATTTAACAGTATCAATTGATGCTGCTCCATCTCCCACCTCAAGCTCAAGAAATTTAGCAAAAACCTGCTCTATGTCAATGTCAATAACTTCAGGAATAATAGCTTCAGTTGAGATTTCAACTAGATCCAGATATTTTGGTTTTATACTTGATTCTACTGGGGTTATGTTAATTCCCATACCAATATCTTTTTACTTTTATAAAGCAGCATCACCACCACGGTTCAGAGTCCAAATGCTTCGATTAGATTAAAATTTATCTTTTCTGAGTCATCATCACTCAGTTTACGGGGTTTGAATAGGTGCGATTCGTTGATGTCAGGAACTTCTAGAAAATAGGAGGGTATGGACATCCAGGGGATGATAGAGAGAAAACTATAAGTACCCTGAACTGATACATAGATGGAGGTGAAAACCCTTCCCTTAAGGAGAAAAGTGACTCCCAATCTGCCCACATCGAGTAAGCTCGGAATCTTACAGAGTGAAGCTGGGAACAGGACGCAATCAGAGCCAAAACAGATAGGCACAAGCCGCGTTAACGGGGAGACAGCATGGATAAAATAGGTTCTTAAAAAGTGTCTTAAACGCGAACCACAATCTGAATAAACAATGTGGATTTCATTACCTAAACTCACGGCATTTCTACTCCATAGCCGTACTCTCCGAGTTGGTAATAGGCAAAGTGAACCGTCCTAAACTGTCAGACAAATCTAAGTATCGGAACGAATAAAAACGTAGCACCAGGTCTGGGGGTCGAAACTTCAGTAGGATGGACGAGCATCAGAAACCCTGGCTACGGGTAGGATGAGGCGTGCAGAGTGCGAAGCACTCAGATCGTCGTCTTCGACGACTGGGAAAGCTTTGCTTTCCGCGCCAAAAGGAAATCAGAACAAACATTGTTGAGTAGAGTATGGTTGGACGCATAGAAAACTATAGCGAACTATGGGAAAGAGCCGATTGGAAGCAATTCCAGAAGGTACTATTCCGCCTACAACACCGTGTAAGGACAAAGCAGTTAGAACTGGAGACATGGCGAAAGCTAAGAACATCCAAAAGCTGATTCTGAAATCTCATTCATCAAGAATGTTAGCTATCAGACAAGTAACACAGTTAAATCAAGGGAAAAAAACTGCTGGAGTAGATGGCTCGGCAAAACTAACATTTGAAGAAAGATTTGAGCTTGAATCTACGCTCAAAAAATCAGCTAGTGAGTGGAAACACGAAAAGTTGAGAGAAATTCCTATCCCTAAAAAGGATGGAACAATGCGGATGTTGAAAGTGCCTACTATCGCAGATAGAGCATGGCAATGTCTTGTCAAATATGCTCTAGAACCAGCTCACGAAGCACAATTTCATGCTAGAAGCTACGGATTTAGAACTGGACGTTCGGCACACGATGCCCAGAAGTTTTTGTTTTGTAATCTCAGAAGTAACTGCAACGGAAAAGATAAAAGAGTACTGGAACTCGATATCGAAAAATGCTTCGATAGAATAAGCCACAAAGCAATCATAAAAAGAGTTATAGCGCCTCAGTTTATTAAACAAGGAATATGGCTCTGTCTCAAAGCTGGGATAAATCCTCAATTTCCCGAACAAGGAACACCCCAGGGCGGAGTGTGTTCACCACTTTTAGCCAATGTAGCCTTAAATGGGATAGAGGATTTAGGCAAAAGCGTTAGATATGCTGATGATATGGTGTTTATTCTCAAACCCAATGAAGATGCTGACAAACTACTAGAAAAGATCAAAACATTCTTAGCAGAAAGAGGAATGAAGATCAGTGAAAGGAAAACCAAGCTGACAGCCACGACAGACGGATTTGATTTTTTAGGTTGGCATTTCAAAGTGCAAAGCCATGGAAAGTTTAAAATTACCCCTAGCGAGGAGAATTTTAAGGCATTTCAACAAAAAGTCAAAAAAGTCGTCAATAGTTCAAATTATGGTGCAACTGAAAAAGCTGACAAGCTAGCCCCCATTATACGAGGATGGCGTAACTACCATCGCTACTGCGATCTGAGTAGTACTAGAGACTCCCTTTGGTTCATAAATCATCGAACTTTCAAAGTATTCAACAAAGAAAAGAAGCAAACTAAGTATAGTGCAGAAGCATTGGTTAGAAGAGCTTTTCCAAAAGTTGGATACAAAGAGAGCAAATTTATTCCCGTCAAGGGTGAAAAATCTCCCTATGACGGTGATGTGATTTACTGGAGTCAAAGGAATAGCCGACTATACAATGGAGCAACAGCTATAGCTTTGAAGGAACAAAACCATTCATGTGGAAGATGTAAATTAAAATTCATCTCAGGTGAAAGAGTACATTTACATCACTATGATGGAAATCATGGAAACTGGGACAAGAGCAATCTTCTAGCAATACATGAAAGCTGCCACGATTATATCCACATGGGCAAAAGTAAAAGCTAAGATTTTCGGAAGCTGGATGCATGGAAACAGGCACGTCCAGATTTCACAGAGAGGGGCGAAGTGTAATAACTTCCTTCGACTCTAACCAACTGATACGCTCGTCGCGAACTTAACAAATACAAGTAGAGCGATCGCGAACTTTGAAAGATATATAGCTATAGCCAGAAGTGTTAGGATGTAGCATCTTTAAGAACCGATTCAATTACAAATCTTCAAGAAGTTGAGTCTGTCAAGCGATGACGAATACGGCTTTTGAGCCATGCCCAACACTTTTCAATTCGATTTAGATCTGGAGAATAGGGTGGTAAATACAAAATTCGACAGCCAGACGATTCAATTAATTCTTGAATCCGACCCCCTGCTTGGTGCGCCTTCCCTTGCGTCTTACGCCGAACGGCGCTGTCCGCGCCATCGTCATGCGGAGCATGACTTGGCCTCCGAAGGAGGCTGTGGTTCGCATCCGCTTTATGAAAAGTGGCATTATCTACGCAAGAATCATTTTCAGTAAAGGATTTTGAAGTTGCTGAATTAAATAATCCTGGAGAAGACCATTTTTAAATTGGTAAACAGTAGAATAGTTGGCGATCGCTAATGCTTTTAAACGAAGCCAAACTAGTAAAGCACAACCAATATGATTACGTTAAATTCTAGCTTTGCGACACTGGCATTTTTCCCATCCTGTTAGTTGTTTTCCTTCACGGTGTAACTTTTTTGCCTCTAAGAAAAAGATTTATTTTATCATGGCTAAACTTGCTGCTATGATTGGCAAAGTTAGTCAGAGTATAGTTTATCTGAGTTACCAGAAGTTATTGGCAGTAGTCCAAACAAGTCATTTTATTTGCCATATTCTGACCTTAACTCGTTCGTGCTTCTATAATCAGATTTTTCTTTTGCGTAAGTCCTAAACAGTTTATTTAGATGAAGCGATCGCTATTTCATTCATTCATTTCCCTGATGTAGCGGAGATCGCTTTTTTTAGAGTCTATCCCCATCCCAAATGCTCGTGAGCAATTACTTTAATCCTTTTGTCAGTGGCAGCATACTTTTTAGCTATTTCTACACTTCTATCAGTTGAGCCATCATCCAAAATTAGTAATTCAAAATTTGGATAAGTTTGCCCCAATACACTTTCTATAGCTGATGCCTAAGTACCGTTGACGATTGTAGACGGTAATAATTAGGGAAATTGGTGGTGATGGTGACATTTGAAATGATAGAAAGCTATCCTTTAATAATTCCCAAAATTCAGCTTTTATATACTATTAATTGTGTTCTATTAAAGCTTTTTTGTTAGCGTATTCTATTATTTTTTTAGGTTTTATAGTTTCACTCATGTCATGTCTGTGTCCGACTAATTGAAAAGCTACTAATTGGTTGAGCAAGCTTTCTAATTAGTAGTTTTCGTACCTAATTGGGACAAGTTATTTCGTTCATTAATCCTTCAAGCGTCGAGTAGCTCTTATTGCATATTCAATACCAGAAGTGATTGAAGCTATAACTTCCTTATTTTAAGCAACTGTGGGAGCTGGCTGCCTGACACAAGTAGCTAAAAGAGTCGAAATGCGGTCAGAAAAAAGAAAAGGTAGAGCAATTATGGGAAGCTGAAAATGAATAGTTTTAGCCTTATATTCCATGTCAAGATCTACCCCTCTTTATCATCAACTGCTGAGTCTACTGAGTCAAGATTCCACATACAGAGATTTCAGGCAGATCAAAGCGTTAGCTTGGATGATCAACGCGCTGATATGTAGCAGCAAAATTAACCTTAGTGAGTGGGAATCTTACGTGATAAGTAGGGCGAACCAAGCACAGAGTATTGAGCGAAGATGGCAAAGATTCGTTCATAACAGTCGAATTAAAGTCAAATCTCTGTATGTACCTCTAGTAATGGCGGCAATTAGTAACTGGAGTGGACAACGCCTCTATCTGGCACTGGATACAACAGTTTTATGGAATCGATACTGCATGATTCATCTTTCTGTGATTTGTGGTGGTAGGGCAATTCCTTTCTTATGGAAAGTAATGGAACATAAAAGTTCAACAGTAGCATTCAAAGAATACAAAACCATGCTGAAATTTTCACGTAGATTACTCCGCAAGTATCCTGATGTGATGCTTCTAGCTGACCGAGGTTTTGCCAACCATCAGTTGATGAATTGGCTCATCACTAGTCAATGGCACTATTGTCTACGCTTACCCTGTGACGTAACTATTCAGGGGGCAAGGAGACATCTTATTGAACTGAAATATCTTTATCCGCCAAAGTCAGAGGCGATTTTGTATCACAATGTTGGACTATGGCTCGATGGAGAATGCCGAAGCAACTTTGTCTTAGCCAATGTCAAGGGGACAAAAGAACCTTGGGCTGTTATTACTGATGAAGACCCGACTCTACAAGCTTTATGGCAGTAGGCTCTAAGATTTCGTATTGAAGAATTATTTTTAGATTCTAAATCTGGAGCTTTTCAATTGGAAGAATCTAAAATTGCCAGACAGCCCGTTGCGCGGGTTTCCCGCGTTGAAGGGACTGTCGAGGTCGCGATCGCAAGGCATTGGAACGTTTATATTTGGTGGTAGCCTTAGCACTTTTATTTGCGACTACTCATGGCATGACAGTTCAATTGAAGGGACTTAGAAGTCAAGTAGATCGGCATTGGGAGAGAGGTTTAAGTTATCTCAAAATTGGGATCAGATGGCTCAAAGGAGTTTTACATAAAGGTCGTAGTTTGTTTGACCCTACACCTTTATTTTCTCAAAATACTTTGCCCTGTTTTGCATCTTCAAAGGCTAGAAGAAAATACTATGATGCCATTTCGTTTATCAGAATTTCGGAATTAAAGTGCTTAAGAGTTTAACTGTCCTCAAATAAATGTGTCAGGCAGCCAGCTGTGGGAGTCATAATTGACTTTACTGTACTAGTTACGGATATTAATGATACGAGGGACTTGGGTTGGCAGGAACAGCAATAGCTGGTGCTGCTGGACTGAACAAGTAGAAGCGAACAAGATTTTTCTGTCAAACAAGATGGAAATTTAGAAGTTGAAACTCCAGCAGATTGTTAAGGCAACTAAACCTAGTTGTTGACACAAACAAAAACTATAGTCATTCCAATTAGTTTCCGTAGGTTTGAATGATCCGATCTAGTGTGGTGCCAAGAGGAGCATAAGCTCTTCAAGCTTTAAAACTTACAACATAGTCTTCGAGGAGAGAATAATGAAAAAAAATTTTTCTAAAGCAATTGCCATGTTATCTTAAAAAGCCCAAGAAGACTTTATTATCGGTATCGTAATCGGTTTATGCGTAGTAACAATCAGTTAAATTATACATAGTATTCTTCCCGACTTAACATTTACGAAAACTGCTAATTTAGCAGAATTTTTTGGTGCTATTTTTGCGAGTGCTTATTGTTTGTTGTACTGTGGCAAGCAATTAGAAAATACCATTAGCTTACCTTTGATTCGCTGATTAATTATGTATGAGTCATTAGGCTGTGATCTCATGAAAATAATTGTTACAGCCTAATCAATGACAGCATAAGCTATATGATTAGCTATGACATTATCTGTCTTTTTGTTGGCGGCACTATAGAAATATATTCTCAATTGCTTGAAGAAAAAAGCAAATAACGATTTATTTTTAATAAAATCAAATGTTTCTTTACAAAGATATATTTTAAGCATCGCCTTTTGGCGATGCTTTTTTATTTGCCAGCTTTTTTAACACCAGTGCAATCCTAAGTTTAAAAGCTTAGTGATTTAGCTACAATTCTTTCGAGCAACATCCACAAGTGCATAAGTTGTTTTTATGGTCAGCTATTAATTAGAAGACAACACAACCAATTCAGGATAAAGTTATGCAACTTACCTATCGCGGTATTTCTTATCAACCTATCACCACATATTTAGCAACCGTTGAACAAAAAAACAATGTCAAATATCGAGGAGTTTGCTATCAGCTATCAAAGGTTAAAGAGAAAAAAATCGCTGATATTCGTATTTTGAAATACAGAGGTGTTGAATTTATTAAAGTTCTCAGTCATTAAGAGGAGCAATTCATCAAGGATCTAGTTACCAAAAGGACTAGTAATTAAAGGTTATGACTAATTTTAAAGAAACAACACAGTTATTAGTATTTTTGTCGTTTGCTTTAATTGCAGTTTCTACCAGATGCGGTAATTATTTGGAAACTCTTTGACTGTTTGGGCATCTGAAAATTTAAAATAATTGCACCATCCTCTGATAACAGGGTTAAGCTCAGTTATTAACTTTGCTTGAGGGGAGCTTTTATGCTTCCTGATAATGCTATTAATTTTTTCTTGATGCCTTTTACATGAGTCTTTAGAAGGGGTTATGAGTGTAGTAAAACCAACTAGGTCTTTATTAGCTTTTATGGCTGATTTGTATTTACCGACAGGATATTGTCGGATACTGTATCCAAGAAAGTTAAATCCTACTATACCGTCTTCGCTTGACTCTGAATGCAGAGTGTGGGCGATTCTGGTTTTTGCTGGTTTTAATTCTAAGCCTATGTCTTTTAACCACTCCGAGATTAATTCTCGGCATCTTTGGACTACCTTTAGGTCATAATGTATCAGTAAAAAATCGCCCGCATATCTTATAAAAGTCAAGGACTTGACTTTAGACTGCCAACTGATTTGATTGCCTTTATGGTTTCTCATATCGAGAGTTCTGGCGAAATCCATCAACATTTGTTCCATTCCGTGTAGTGCGATATTCGCTAATAAGTGCGAAATCACGCCACCCTGGGGTGTTCCTTCAGATATAGCAGTGAATGCCCCTTGATCTATGACTCCAGACTTTAGCCAGGATTTAATTTGTTGCCTGACTTTCCCCGTATGAGCGAGTTTCTGAAGTAGGGCTGTGTGGTTGATGCGGTCAAAGCATTTAGCAATGTCAGCATCAAGAATATACTTGGCTTTTTGCTTAATTGCTATCTTTATTTGACAAATTGCATCGTGACATGACCTTCCTGGTCGAAAACCAAAACTGTTTGGCTCGAACCGAGCTTCTCATTCTGGTTCAAGGGCAGATTTTACTACTCCTTGTAAGGCACGGTCGTAGTTAAACTAAGCCAGATTGTTACCAACCTGACTCGTCAAATGAACGCAGCATGAGACTTTTACCTCACTGCGCTCCTCTCCGACAAACCCCTTGTCATGGGTACAAATCATCATCAAATTATTAATATGTCGTACTCATTCCATCGCCAACCGTCAGGTAGTTTGACTGGTTTAAATGGTTTATCATACGAGCCATCTGTTTTTGATTTCTTATCATGGCAATGTCGGTGAAGTAGTTGTAGATTATTATATGTATCCTTAACATATTTCGGTTGGCTACGAATAGCCAGGAAGATTGCTTCTATGGCATCGTGTCCTGACCTGGCTGGTCGAAAGCCGTAACTATTTTCCTCGAATTGTGATTCCCATTGTGGTTCTATTGCCATTTTTACTAGGCATTGTTTAGCTCTTTCCTCCAAGGTGGGTATTCCAAGAGGTCTTTTTTCTCCATTGGGTTTTGGTATCCAAACTCGTCGAGTTGGTTTACTTTTACCTGTAAGTTTGAGTTGTCCTACGAGCTTCATACGCGCTAATGGTGATAGGGATTTAATTCCATCCACTCCTGCCGTCTTTTTGCCACGGTTCTCTTGTGTTACCCGACGTACCGCTAAAACCAACCTTATTTGACCAAGACCTCAATAGTGTTTTTTGGAGTCTACGTACTTGTTTTATTTCTCCGTATAGGAGAGGCAGCATAAATGCGCGTTACGGACGCGAATGCGTCCCAGTCGTCTTACGACGATCTGCCGCGAATGCGGCTGTGCTTGTAGACATATCTATCGACTTGATGCCAATTGATGTTGTCCCATCCCACAGTCTTCTTGTTTGAATCTGTATTAGGCTTATGCACTGTTAATTACACCTTTAGCTTTGATACATTTGCGAGTCACGTCTGCATATCCTGGGCGTTACCCCATCCTTTTTCTGATATTACCTGTTGATTCAGGTTAGGCATTAGCTTCTTGACCCATCCCATCCAATCACACCATACGGTTTGATACCTACCAGTTAATCTGGGGATGCAATTGGGTTACTTCGTTCCTACAGCCATTTATTTGAGTTCTTTAGGGTTCATCTGTCCACCTATTGAGCTAGTTGTGCGTTACAGGAAAGCCGAAATCCTATAAACTTAAGCTCTATCTGATATTTCAGACGCAGGGTGTGGCATTATCCACTAGCTTATGTCCCCTGCACACCTTTTAAGATGGTTCATTAGATGATTCGTTTATCTACCCCACGATGTCCTTTTCCTTGATGTAAATCTTAGTCTAGGGTCGGATATAGAACTCTTGCTCTAATCTCCCCTATCTTTTCTATTCCATTGAGCGCAATGTTTGCTAAAAGCGGTGATATCACCCCGCCCTGTGGAGTTCCTTGATTGGGGAATTTAGGATTTATGCCTGATTTTAAGCAATAGCTTATGCCTTGTATTATAAACTTTGGAGCTATAATCTCATGGCGTTGGTAATTTAATATATGACGTACAAAGTGTTTCTGCTCGTAGCTTTAAGCTATAAGCGCAGGGCTAACGCCCAGATCGTCGCCTCAAGGGGACGACTTCGCTGCATCCGCAGCGTGCAGCTTTAAGCTTTTTTTGAATAAAGTTTGATACAAAATTGAAAAACCATACTTTGATTTACCAACGCCAATCTCATTTAAGATTGCAGCATGGTTTATTCGGTCGAAGCATTTTTCGATGTCTATTTTTAAGACTCGTTTTTTTGCTCCGTTAGCTTTGCTGTTAAGATTTAGAAATAGGACTTTTTGGGCATCGTGTGTGCTTCGTCCTGGTCTAAATCCATAACTCTTGGCATGGAATGTAGCTTCGTGTGCTGGTAAAGTGAGCATATTTGACAAGACATTGCCAAGCTCTATCGGCTATTGTTGGGACTTTTAGTAGTTGACACATTTGCTAGTTGAACCATCCTTTTTGGGGATGGGTATCTCTCTTAGACCTTGATGTTTCCATGTCTTTGTATTTTGATTTAGAGTTTCCTCTAATTGGAATCGTTCCTTGAACGTTAAAGACTTTTTGCCATCAATCCCTGCCGTCTTTTTCCCAGTGTTGAGCTGGGTTACTTGCCTAATTGCTAGCATTCTAGCTGAATGAGAGGAAAGAATTAGCTTTTGAAGCCTTCTTGCTTTAGCCTTGTTTCCATCTCTAATTGCTTTGAATATTCTCTTTTGTAGGCGAAATAATATTTTCTGGAATTTCTTCCAGTCTCTAAATTCCCAATCATCGCTATAACTTAAGGCGGCTTTTTTGTAAGAGTACTCTTACAAAAAACGCGCCGTGCGCTATGCGTCATAATTATTTCCTACTCGATTGAACATTGTCTAGTTTCCTAAAGGCAGTTACGCCCTGTCCTACCCGTAGCCAGAGTTTCCGATGCTCGTCCATCCTATTCAGGTTTCTTACCCCTAAAATCTGGGGCTACGTTTTTATTCGTTCCGATACTAGGATTGACTGATGTTTTAGGGTGGTTCACTTTACCTACTACCTTCTCGGAGAAACAGCTAGCCAAATTAAACTTCTGTGAGAGTTGCGGTAGTGAAGTCCATATTGTTTGTTCAGATTATGGCTCAACGTTGAGGCACTTTTGTAGAACCTGTTTACCCATTACATCTCCCCGTCAACGCCAGTGTGGTGTATCTGCTTTACCTCTGATTGCGTCCTGTTCCCAGCTTGAGCCTGTAAAATTCCGAGTTTACTCACTGTAGGCAGATAGGGAGTCATTATTCTCTTTAATGGTGGGGTGCGATTCGTTCCTACGAAATCTTCTTTGAAGAGAGATGTAGGGCTTCTGTTAAGTAATCCAATAATGGATTGAGTTCGCACTTTAATCCTTAACAGAATGATAACTTGTATTTTCTTCAAGGTGAGGCTATTAACCTAGAACGTCAAGTCCTTGTCCTCTTGTGCGGAGGAAAAAGCACACAGCGTCCCTCTCGGCGACGAGAGAGAGAAGTTTCCCTTATCTCTGGGATGACAACCCAGATTTAAAAGCGGGAGTGAACGCGAGAGAGTAAATTGCTGAAAACGCCTACTCGCTAGCATGAGTTCTATAACCGACCTGGACTAAGGGTAATACCAAGGAATAGGAAATCGTGGGGTAGAAAAAACGAATCATCTTCTGAACCATCTTTAAGAGATAGCAAGGAGTATAAGCTAGTGGTATCAAAGACCACACCTTGCGACCCGAAACATCGGGACGAGCCTACATTTACGAAATTTCCCTCCTTTACGTAACGCACAATTAGCTCACATAGGTGGATAGATGAACCCTAACGGACTCCAATCAACTATATATGCCGTCATATACAGCAAAGGAATACAGGAACGAAGTAACTCAACCTCATCCCCAGACTAACTGGTAGGCATCGTCAAAGCCGTATGGTGAGATTGAGAAAGATGGGTCAAGAAGCCAACGCTTAACCCGAATCAACGGGTAATGCCTGAAAAGGGATGGGGTAACGCCCAAGATACGCAAACGTGACTCGCAATATATCAATGTGTAAAGGTACGAGTAGTAGCAAATATGCCTAATACAGATTCAATTAAACCGAATACTGTGGGATGGAACGATATCGATTGGCAATCCCCCCTTCAATTCCGCCCTTAATAAGGGGGGCTAGGGGGGATTTAAGCAACAAAAGCGCATTTACGCAGCATCTCGTCATGGAGATGTAAAACAAGTTAGAAAACTCCAAAAGACATTAATGAGGTCTTGGTCAAATAAGGTCTTAGCGATTCGGCGGGTAACTCAAGATAATAGAGGGCAAAAGACAGCAGGAGTGGATGGTAAGAAATCACTATCTCCAGAAGCACGTCTTAGACTCATAGGACAACTCAAACTTATAGGAAAAAGTAGACCTACTCGAAGAGTTTGGATACCCAAACCTGGAAAGGATGAAAAACGTCCACTTGGAATCCCAACAATGCACGACCGCGCCTTACAAGCGTTATTAAAACACGCCATAGAGCCAGAATGGGAAGCTCTCTTCGAGAGCAATTCCTACGGATTTCGACCAGGACGTTCCTGTCAAGATGCTATCAAGCAAATAAAAAATGCAATTCAATCTAAAGCCAAATATGTGCTGGATGCTGATATTGCAAAATGCTTTGATAAAATCAACCACTTAGCCTTACTACAGAAACTCGGTTACACGGGCAAATTCAGGCAACAACTTAAAGCTTGGTTAAAATCTGGAGTCATAGACCAAAAGGTATTTACTGCCACATCCGAAGGAACACCTCAAGGTGGGGTTATAAGCCCTTTACTTGCTAATGTTGCTCTACACGGGATGGAAAAGATGTTAATGAAGTTTGCCAAAACTCTTGATGTTAAAAGGAAAGATAAACCAAACAGCCAGATTAGCTGGCAACAAAAGGTCAAATCTCTTACCTTTATCAGGTATGCAGATGACTTTCTTCTAATACATCATGACCTAAATGTAGTCAAAAGATGCAGAGAATTAATCTCTGAGTGGTTAAAAGACATGGGACTGGAACTAAAACCTTCAAAAACCAGAATCGCCCACACTTTAATTTCAGAGCAAAGCGAAGATGGACAAGCTGGGTTTGACTTTTTGGGCTATCACATTCGACAGTTTCGGGTGGGAAAATACAAAAGTTCAATACATCCCAGCACCAAAGAAAAACTTGGTTTTAGAACATTCATTATTCCATCAAAATTTGCCTGTAAGAAACATCAACAAAAGATTAAAGATGTTTTTAAGAAACACAAATACTCCCATCAAGCAAAACTTATAGTTGAGGCGCACGGAAGCCTCGATGCATCGAGGCTGTCCGCCGTCGCCTGCTTGCAGCTTAACCCGATTATCCGAGGATGGACAAATTATTATTCATTTTCTGATGCTCAGGGAACAGGAGTACTAACAGGTCAAGATTACCTCGTATTCCAAAAACTTAGAGCTTGGAGTCGTCACCGTACTGGTGATTGGGGAAAAGCAATTAAAAAGTATTGGACAACCATTGGTAATAGAAACTGGGTATTCGCAACCAGAAAAGGAGATAAAAATCCCCTTCGGTTACTAACACATACTGAATTTGGAAGCAGTAGCATTGAATATGTGAAAGTTAAAGGTGATGCCAGTCCATTTGACGGGAAATTAATCTATTGGAATACCAGGATGGGACGTAGCCCCGATATGCCTTCTCGAAAAGCATTACTGCTCAAGAGACAAAAAGGTGTGTGTTCCTGGTGTTGCTTACGCTTTCGTGAAGGAGATTTGTTAGAAACTGACCACAATATTCCTCGCGCCCTCGGTGGTAAAGACGAATATAAGAATCTACAACTCCTACATGGGCATTGCCATGACGAAAAAACTGCCCTTGACATGGAATTTATTAGAAATCAAAGATTCATAAAATACATGGATTACATCAACCAAACACTAGCTAAATCTAACTGGCTTTGGAATGAAAATGATTTTCTAATAGTTTCAGACAACAAAGAGTAGGATGTCCCACTGACAATGGGGAATATGTTGAGTAGCCGAGTGAGGAGAAATCTCTCACGCTCGGTTTCGGACGGGAGGGGTGTAGTGGTAACACTCACCTCGACCTTTCTACTTTAACCCATATCCTAGTGTCAGTTCAGGTTACATTGCGGTTTTATCTCCGCCTTCTCCTGGAGTTTCATACATTCCTATTTTCTAGGAATTCCTAAACCCGACGAACCGCACAATTTATACGTTTTTATTCAATAATTGTACCATGAATACTACATCAAAAGTCGCCGTTCTACGGCGAGGCTTTAGACCCAAAATTATCGGTAAATCCGCTGGCTATGTCTACGTTGGTTCAAATCCAACTCGGCTCATACCATCTATATGTAAAAAAGAGGCTTTAAGCCTCTTTTCTTATTGTTTATTGGATATTGATTTACCAAAGGATAACAATCGATATCTAGAAGTCGATCGCCAAAAATGTCGTTACCGTTTTGACTTGTGAAATATTTTCCCAAAAAAATAAGATGAGACTTGCCCACCTTACAAAAACGTTTATTTTTTTTTTGAATCTAGCGATCAACTGAACCCATAATGATATCTATACTGCCAAGAATAGGCATGATGTCTGCTAATTTAACTCCCTTGAGTATATTTGGCAGAATTTGTAGGTTATTAAAGTCAGGGGCGCGAATTTTCCAACGCCAAGGAAAGACATTATCATTGCCAACAATAAAGATTCCTAGTTCACCCTTGCCACTTTCTAGGCGAACATAGTGTTCTCCTTCAGGTATTTTGAACGTCGGCGCAACTTTCTTGGCTATATACTGATACTCAAAGTCGTTCCACTTAGATTTGCGTCCCTCGTCCATCCTGCGTGCTTCAAGGTTTTCATAAGCACCGCCTGGAATACCTTTTAGAGCTTGACGAATAATTTTAATCGATTCGCGCATTTCACGGATACGCACCAAATAACGGGCAAAACAATCTCCCGCAGTTTCCCAATGTATATCCCAGTCGAAGTCGTCATAGCATTCATAGTGATCTACTTTGCGTAAGTCCCATTTAACCCCAGAAGCTCTTAACATTGGTCCTGATAAACCCCAGTTAATAGCTTGCTCACGGCTAATTGTTCCTACCCCTTCAACGCGACGACGAAAAATAGGATTATTGGTAATTAGCTTTTCATACTCATCAATCTTGGGATCGAAGTAATCACAAAAATCTTCACATTTGTCGATCCAACCGTAGGGTAAATCAACAGATACTCCACCAATACGGAAATAATTATTGTTAATTAATCTTTGTCCAGTAGCAGCTTCCCATAAATCATAAATCAACTCCCGTTCACGGAAAATATAAAAGAAGGGAGTTTGTGCGCCCACATCTGCCATAAATGGACCTAACCACAGTAAATGATTAGCAATGCGGTTTAACTCTAGCATGATCACCCGAATATACTGGGCGCGCTTGGGTACTTCAATACCAGCTAGCTTTTCGGGGGCATTGACTGTAATTGCTTCATTAAACATCCCCGCAGCATAGTCCCAACGGCTTACATAAGGAACATACATAACGCTGGTGCGGTTTTCGGCAATCTTCTCCATACCTCGATGAAGATAACCGATTACGGGTTCACAATCGATTACATCTTCCCCATCAAGAGTTACAATCAGGCGTAAAACGCCGTGCATTGAAGGATGATGAGGTCCCATGTTGAGAATCATGGGTTCGGTTCTAGTTTCTATCTGTGCCATAAATCAGCAATATTTCTATGATTAAGAAATGAATTAGTTCTTACCTGCTACTAGTTATCTATCTTATCTAGTTTCTGGACGGGATAGAAACTTAAACTGATTGTTTGAGCAAAAATTTCAACTTGTTATTTGTTTGGCTGGGTTTGCTGCTGTGCTACGTATAAAGCGATCGCAATTACGAAAATTTTATTAAATTCAAGATTTGAATATTACTGCATTACGCTTAATCTACAATCTATAAATTATTTAATTCACGACCTTTAGCTGTTGTTGATCTTATCTCTGTGTCTTTAACTGAAATATGCTCAAATCATTTTTTTGCTTTTTAGGTTAATTACCTATGGAATCTTGGGTACTATACGGACAGTCTCATAAAGGTGAATCATGTATCGGGCTAATAAAGAGCGTACTGGAATTTATAAAACTCAAGGTCTTCGCAACTTAAGGGGAATAAAGTGGAAGCTACTAATAGATTCTAATCCAGAAATAATCCCATCAAATACTGGTCTTAACTGTCCTTTAGTTATTACTGATCGAGTAATTTATCTATGTAATAAAAAAGGATATTTGTATGCAATAAATGCTCAAATTGGAGAATAAAAATAGGTAGTACTAGCATAGATAATTTAATATTACATAATCAAACAATCTACGCTAGTGAAAAGAATGGAAACCTTTACGCAATAAGTATTGAAACACGGAGGATAAAGTGGAGGTCATCAATCAATTTTATTCGCTATTCCAATCCAGTAATTTACAATAATGTTCTTTACGCTAATTGTATAGATGGAAATCTTTATGCTTTAGATGTGGAGACTGGTCAGGAAAAATGGAGATTTAAAACTATTAAAGATATGGCCGTAACTCCTCCTACATTGAGAAATGGAGTTCTTTATATTGGTAGTGAGAATGGTAATATTTATGCCGTAGATGTTAATACAAGGCAAAAAAAATGGAAATTTGAAATAGGTCAATTAAGATGGCTATTTTCCCTTCCTGTTATAGTTAATAATGTGGTTTATATAGGAGTTAAAAATAGTATTATCTATGCCATAGATGCTGAAGAGGGAACAGAAATCTGGCAATCTCAGATAGAGGATACATATTACCTTTCTCCGTTATGCCCACTAGTAGTTGACGACGAGTTTATCTATATAGGGATAGGCATTGGTTCTCTGTGTGCGATAAATATTAAAAGCCAGGAAAAATCATGGCAGAAATTAGGGCGTGCTATTCAACGAATCAACAGTATTTCACTAGCAGATGGAATTATTTATTGTGAGCGTTCAGGAGCTATCAATGCAATTGAAGCAGAATCGGGAAAAGAGTTATGGGAGTTTGCTGCACCCGAACCCGATTGGTGGATCTTAAAACCTAATCTCTGGCTACCTCAAATATTCAATAACTTAAGTAAGAGATTTGCAGGAAGCTCAACAATCCAATTTTCTTCTCCTGTAATTGCTGATAAAGTCATCTACACTTTCTGCGATAATGGATATTTATATGCTTTACATTAAGTTTAAATCGTACATTTATAATTGAATTAATCATATAGAAAGCAAGTTATTTCAGACATATCTTAAAAATGCAGCATGAGTTAGAAAAACTAATAGTAGAGCAATATCGGATTATAGATTTTTTGGGAGCAGGTCTAGGCGGGGAAACTTACAAAGCACTCGATCTTAAAAACGAACAATTAGTAGCTTTAAAGGTTTTATCTCTACAGCAGACAAGCAACTGGAAAATATTAGAAATGTTTGAAAGAGAAGCTAGTATTCTCGCTCAATTAAAACATCCTAGAATTCCTGATTATCTAATTATTTTCAGATAGATAATACCCACGAAAAACACTGGTATTTAGTTCAAAAATTCATCTCTGGGAAATCTCTTTTTACTTTAGTAGAAAATAGTTGGCGGACAACTGAAGCTGGTTGACTGACAAAAGATGAAGAGAAAAACCTGAGAATAGAGATTCAGTAAAGAGTTGAGGGATTGACACAAAGCAAGGGGAGTCAGCACTCTGAGATTAGATACCACTCATAATTTCAGAATACTGTGAATCAAAACTCCCGTCTCTACAATGCCTTGAATCAATGGATGAGTCAATAGAAGTTTGAAGACAGAAGTATGAAGGCGCGAAGTTTCAAGTTTGTTCGAGGGCTTGTACCTCATACGAAGGAAGAAGTTTGAAGTTTGAAGGAAGAAGGAATTCGGAATTCGGGAAGGATTTTTTGTAGCTCATACCTCACACCTCATACTTCGCGCCTTCATACCTCATACACAGGGCTATCGCCCAGATCGTCCGTCCTTCGGACGACTTCGATGCTTCGCATCGTGTAGGGCGAAGCCCTGGTACCTCTACCAAACTAAGAGCGATCGTGAACGACGGGGCTTGCAACTATAGTGGAACAAAGGACTTGTCCGCATGTAGGAGGAAGTAGCTGTTTACGAAGTTTGAAGGAAGAAGTTTGAAGGAAGAAGGAAGAAAGATTTTTTGTACCTCATACGAAGGAAGAAGTAGCTGTTTTACTTCATACTTCATACCTCATACTTCATACTTCATGCAGCTGTTTTACTTCATACACGGACTCTCTGTCCGTCGCCGTTCCCGAGGAGACGTCGGAACGCAGAGAGCGTTCACCTCACACTTCGCGCCACAGGGCTATCGCCCAGATCGTCCGTCCTTCGGACGACTTCGATGCTTCGCATCGTGTAGGGCGAAGCCCTGGTCAAGCTACTGACTGGTTACATTTATGTCATCTTCAAACTTGTATTTGGATGATAATTGCTTTAATACACACGGGCAATGTCAACCTGACAAAATGGTCGATGTACATCCCTGGTCGAGGGAAGTTGGCTGGGGGTAGACAGAGACGTATTCAGCGTTGGCTAAACAATCCTCGAATCAATGTCCATCGAATCAGAAAGTCCTTGGTCAAAGCAGCACTTGATGATTGGTCAGAATCAAAAATATTTTTGGCATTAGACACTTCACTGTTCTGGGATGAGTATTGCCTTGTGCGGCTTTGGGTTATTCATCGAGGGAGAGCTTTACCGTTGGTGTGGAGAGTGATGAACCATGAAAGTGCTAGTATTTCAGTTACCGATTATCGAGAGATGATTAAGCAGGCACAAGTTAGGCTACGAGAATCAGTTAAGGTAATTTTACTCGCGGAGCGAGGATTTATACATACCGAATTGATGACCATGCTGACAACTCAACTAGGATGGCATTATCGTCTCCGAATTAAGAGTAATACCTGGATTTGGCGTGGAAGTTGGTGTCAACAGAAGTTTGAAGACAGAAGTATGAAGGCGCGAAGTTTCAAGTTTGTTCGAGGGCTTGTACCTCATACGAAGGAAGAAGTTTGAAGTTTGAAGGAAGAAGGAATTCGGAATTCGGGAAGGATTTTTTGTAGCTCATACCTCACACCTCATACTTCGCGCCTTCATACCTCATACACAGGGCTATCGCCCAGATCGTCCGTCCTTCGGACGACTTCGATGCTTCGCATCGTGTAGGGCGAAGCCCTGGTACCTCTACCAAACTAAGAGCGATCGTGAACGACGGGGCTTGCAACTATAGTGGAACAAAGGACTTGTCCGCATGTAGGAGGAAGTAGCTGTTTACGAAGTTTGAAGGAAGAAGTTTGAAGGAAGAAGGAAGAAAGATTTTTTGTACCTCATACGAAGGAAGAAGTAGCTGTTTTACTTCATACTTCATACCTCATACTTCATACTTCATGCAGCTGTTTTACTTCATACACGGACTCTCTGTCCGTCGCCGTTCCCGAGGAGACGTCGGAACGCAGAGAGCGTTCACCTCACACTTCGCGCCACAGGGCTATCGCCCAGATCGTCCGTCCTTCGGACGACTTCGATGCTTCGCATCGTGTAGGGCGAAGCCCTGGTCAACCTAAAAACTTTCACTTTCATTTAGCAGAGGCAATTTGCTTACACAACGTACAGATTCACAAAGGTGAATTTTCTGGCAAAGTTCATGTGATTCTTGGTCGCAACAACGTTAACGGCGAACTATGGGCAATTGTCAGTAATGAAAAAACTACTCTACAAACCTTTGCTGAATATGGATTACGTTTTGATATCGAAGCGAATTTTTTAGATGACCAATCTGGTGGTTGGAATGTTCAACGCTCGATGATTCGAGATGTATGCGCTTTGTCCCGTTTGTGGTTTATCTTATCTGTGGCTACTCTCTACGTTAGTGCCCAAGGTGTTGAGGTAGTTCGTATTGGCAAACGAAGATGGGTTGATACTCATTGGTTTCGTGGTAATAGCTATTTTAGGATTGGTTGGGATTGGGTCAAAGCTGCACTCATTAATGGTTGGAATTTACTTCATTGCGTGACTTTCTCTAGTAATCAAGATCCCTCACCTGCAATGGCATCACGATCGCAATATCAAAAACGAGCAGATCAGTTGGAGTTCAAAGTTTTAACTTATTCCTACAATATTTCTTGAAAGTTTTGTCAGTCAATCAGGATCTAATGATACGTAGTATTTTAGCTGTTCCAGTAGTAACTGCTTTATCTTATTTTTCGTTCAATTATTTTTTCTCTACTTTTGGAGTTACCAAGCTTGAAATTAATCAGCAAAACTTTTATTTAACATATAGTTTGTTTGGCTTAAAGCGAAAAATATCTGGTGAGACGAAATATATTACAAAAGCAGAAATTGGGTATAATTTCTTATCTGGTTACTCTTATGATGAACAATATTATTCACGTTCAGTTGTTGCTAGATGTTTTATTGTTGAAGGAACAAAGGCTAAACAATTTGGCAGATACATAAAACGAGTTGAAAAAGAATGGTTAATTAAAGAAATCAACTACTTTCTTGATAAGTTGATAATTGATTGATCTATCATCAAGGGTTAATAAAATACTTGTTTTGAGCGAATAGTAAAAATAGGATAAATTCTACTATTCGCTCACTTTTTAAAGATCAACATAAAAATCATTATTAGACCTCTTGCACGAATATATTTTTTCAACTACAAAGGCAATTTTTACCAGAGGAAAAATGTAGTTCAACAATTAACGCAGGCTAAATCAGAAACAACCTTCATTTCGATGGGTGAGTAGTCTACAACTTCACCATCCACCACTAAAATACCCTTGTCAGTTAACGGCTCAAGTCGAAAAGCACTAACTTTGTAGTATTCCATGTGGGGTAAATCTAAATGTTGACCTTTACCGCAGCGCAACAAGGCTTTGAGTAATTCTAGACGGGATGTTCCTTGACGCATAATTAGCACATCCATCGCCCCATCGTTTAACTGGGCATGAGGCGTAACGTTCATATCCTCGGCTGCCCAAGGCACATTCATTGCCCAAAGAAAAATAAAATCAGCTTCAATTACGCGCCATTCTCCTTGGCTAGAGATATTCTTGTCTGAGGGAATATTGCATTCTGGATGAGGAATAAAAGAAAATCTACCTTTATAGGTGCGTAATAAACTAATCAGCATCAAGGCATATACATCGAACCTTAGAGAACCTAAAAACTTGAGCTTTTCCGACTCAATATCAGCATCGCTAATCAATCCCCAAGCTAGAGAGAGAAAGCTATAATAGTATTCTTTGCCATTTTGCTTGACCGTAGCCAGATCGAAGGTTTGCTGTCTACCTTTAGCAATCAAAAAAGCAGCGTTTAAAGGATGATAAGCTTCTTTAGACAATTCCAATAAAGTTTTGCAAAAGCCATTGCCTGTGCCTCCAGGAATGATACCTAAAGGGAGTTTAATTGCCGTTTCCCAATCTGAACGACTCATCAAATCAGCGATCGCATCATGAATTGTGCCGTCTCCTCCCACAATAACTAGTCCGTCTGTATCTGACAAGTTTAAGTTGTGAACTAAGTTTTTGGTATCTGCTGCACTACGGGTTTTAGTAACGGTATATTTTAGGTTGCTCTTGTCAAAAAGAGGACGTACCTGCTCAAATATTTGAGCAGCTTTGTTCTTACCACTAGTGGGGTTAATAACAACCTGTAAATGTCGGGGTTTAACGATGGCATCGACAGGCTTTGCTCTTAGTGTATTGATAATTGCCCTGTGCCATTGCGATCGCACTTTTAAATTTGGACAAGCAAAACAGTATTCACGCAACACTCTTGGCTGGCTTCTAGCTGAATGATCGGTTTTAGTCAGAAGATAAGTATGAACTAAGATACAGGGAAAATCTATTTGTTCTTGCTCAACTAAAGAAACACCCACCACGTCTTGAAGAGCCAACTGTTGTTTTTGACCGTTTTGCAGCCAAAACAAAGTGTCTTTGGTTAAAAATGCAGGTTCTTCAAAATTTTCTGCCCCAAAAGCCAGCTTTTGTTCAAATATGACAGTGTTTTTCATTTAAGTTAATTTTAGATTAAAAAGAATTTAATTTCTCTGAAACTAAAGATTAACAAAAAAAGTTGTGCTTATTTATTTATAGTCATCAATTTAAAATATATTTCCAATTTTAGTAAATCTGAAAAGCCAAGCAACAAAGTCTATCTAAACTGAGAGTTAGAGTTGGTTTTCTCTTTATTATATTGTCTGTTTAGATGCTCAATTATTTCGAGATTTCAGAAGTAAAAATTGGTTTTTTAGGGTAAGAAGCATTAATATTTTGATAAACCTTCTTCAAATCTAGTTTAGATGCCAATTTATTAACGAAAACATAAAGCAGTCTACTAGTTACATCTGCCAAAAGATAAGGTTTCTCAACTATCTGTTGATAAATTCTCTGTATTTTTTTGCTCATGATATTTTCTAATAAATGATGATAAGCCAATCTTCTTTCAAAAGCTGCTAAATTTTGAGCTAAAGCTTCAAGCAATTTACTATCTGTAGAGACACAGTTTTCCTGATTGATAAAGCGTTGAGTTATTTCACAAGACTGAGATAGATATTCTGTAGGTTTTCTGGTAGATAGAGAAAGAGAGCGAGTTTGATAATAGTAGTAGGCTTCGGGAATAAGATAAAAACGTCCTCGATGTCTTAAGCATTCCAAGTAGAAACTAAAATCTTCACCAACGTTTAAAGCTTCATCGTACCAAATATTGTTTTTAATTAAAAATTCTTTTCTAATTAGAGGTTTTAGATAACCGAGACTCCAGTTGCGTTTAGCACCAATAGAAGATGGGCGATCGCTTGTCACAAATTCTACAGCATTAATCAGTTTTGCAGAAGATAGATCCTGTGCATTTTCTTGCAAAAGGGTACTCCAATACTTTGTTGCTTGCTCTTGAATAAGCAACAAATTATCTGCAATCATGTCTACACAGCGTTTTTTCGCTACAGACAATAACCTTTCAAGTCGCTGAGGTGCATACCAATCATCAGAATCCAAAAGTGCAATCCACTGTCCTTTTGCTTGTTTGATGCCACAGTTGCGTCCATAACTCACGCCGCGATTGTATTTATTGGCAATTATTTTGAGTCTTTTATCGTTAAAGCTACGGGCAATATCCACCGTAGAGTCGCTTGAGGCATCATCAATCAATATTATTTCAAAATTACTGTAGGTTTGATTCAAAACAGATTTTAAAGCTTTAGCAATATAATTCTCGCTATTGTAAGTGGGGATTATTATCGATACTTCTGGATTCATAGATCTAATTAATTTTAAGTTTGGTATTTTTTTCTATATGATGTAGTTGACTATATTATGCGCAGGACTATTGCTTGAAATTTTCTAGTGTTAAATAAAAAACAGCAAAATAGTATCATTTGCCTGAAAAACAATACATTTTACTGAAAGATCAATTTCAGCAAAAAATTTACTTATCTAGTTTGTAGTATAACTTGTTGCCTATTAAAAATTATTAACTTTCAATGAAGAGTTTGGCAAAAAAGAATAAGATATGACTAAGTTTCGGCTTATTGCACAACAAATCCAGTCATATCAAGGATTTTAAGACCCGAACTCAATTTATACCTTTTTGAATGGCTGAAACTTTTACTCAAGTTTTGAGTTTAAAGTAATTTGCTTCTAGGGCTATTTCATTCTCACTAGCCTTTGTCAACATTTCTTTACTTGTTTAGTGCTTAATTACTCTTAATTAAAGGAGACTGAAAATTGGCTAAATAGAGATTTGAAGACTTAAAGATAATTTATTACCTACTCGATCCTTTTTAAAGTCCTCCATCAGGTACAATTAAATGTCGATCTCTAAGCAAGTATTTTTAGCTTCATGATTTCTAGTAATGACTTTCGCACAGGGGTTACTGTTGAGCTTGATGGCTCTGTCTGGCGAGTAGTAGAATTTCTTCACGTCAAACCAGGCAAAGGTTCTGCTTTTGTCAGAACTAAGCTCAAAAATGTGCAAGGGGGTAATACGGTAGAAAAAACCTTTCGCGCTGGTGAAACTGTTCCCCAAGCAAATTTAGAAAAGCGCACCATGCAGCACACCTACAAAGATGGAGAAGAATTTGTCTTTATGGATATGCAAACCTATGAAGAAACGCGCATGAGTGGAGAGAACTTGGGCGATCGCATTAATTTTCTTAAAGAAGAAATGGAGGTTAATGTTATTTTCTGGGACGAAAGAGTATTGGAGATCGAGTTACCTACTTCAGTAGTCTTAGAAATTACCGATACCGATCCTGGAGTTAAAGGAGATACGGCGACAGGAGGTACAAAACCTGCCATCGTTGAAACTGGAGCGCAGGTAATGGTACCTTTGTTTATCTCTATCGGTGAAAAAATTAAAGTTGATACTCGTGATGGTTCTTACTTGGGTAGAGAAAATTAATCTCCTCCTGAATTGAGCAACGAGTTTCTTAATCTCTTAGATATGTAATACTACACAGCTATCTTGGAGATCTGGCAAAATTACTAGAATAATGGTTGTATAGTTTGTGTCTATAAATTTTCAAGAACTTCGTGATTTGCTAAAGGCGATCTCTCAAACTGATATTACAGAGTTAACTCTCAAAAATAGCGATTTTGAATTGGTTGTCAAAAAACAAACAGGGCAAAGTGCAGTTTCTATTCCTCAAGCTACTGTCGCACCTTCCACTGCTGTTGAGTCAATAAATATCCCTGGAGCGATCGGCAGTCAAACTGTGGCTACCCCAGAAGTAGCACCTATTACTCCTACCGTAGATGACAAAAAATGGGTAGATATTACATCGCCTATGGTAGGGATATTTTATTCTGCCCCTGCTCCAGATGAAGACTCTTTTGCTGCCGTAGGCGATCGCATTAATAAAGGAGATACGGTCTGTATTATTGAAGCGATGAAGCTAATGAACGAAATAGAAGGAGAAGTATCAGGACGAGTTATGGAAATATCTGTCCAAAATGGCGAACCAGTAGAGTTTGGGCAAGTTTTGATGAGAGTCGATCCAGGATAATGAAGGGGTAAGGGATCGCGGATGAGGAGATAGCAGTCTTCTTGCTTTTTATGGTTAATCCCTTATAGTTAAATACTGCTTTAACTGCCCTAACTGCCGAAGCGGGTGTGGAACAGCGAGAAAGGACGCTTCGTCCGCATCTCAGTCTTGCAGGAACGGCGGCTTTTGAGTATGAAACTTCATACTCAACCTCGACAGTTTGCTCAACGGGGGGAACCCCCGCAACGGCTTCTTGAAGCGATGGCTGCACAACGCGAAGCGTTGAGTCGCGTCCAGCGACGCTCTGGGCTGTACCCAGCCCTGCGGGGAAACCCCCAAGACCGCCTCGCTTCGCTTTTCGCGCTTGTCCGCATGTACTGTCTCAAGACAGCTTCTTAAACACAAAGGCGCTTTGCGAGACAGTTGCGTTTCCACCCGCTCTAACTTGCCCTAACTGCTAATATCTCTATGGAAATTCTGACAATAGTGCTAGCTGGGTTGCTGTCTCTGACCTCAAGTGGAGGCACAATTTTGGATTCTGTAGCTGCTCATCGAATTAAGTCCCAAATTATTAGTTCTCAAAAGCAAGCAATTAGAATTGACAACACTCCTAATTATCAAATTGCTCAAGGAAAATTATCAAAAGTTAGAATTGCTGCTAGAGACTTAAAAGTTAAGCCCAATCTAGAAATTGCAGTTTTAGAACTGGAAACAGATCCCTTAGATGTTGATTTAGCAAAATTAAATTTTAATAACATCGGTGAATTAAGAGAGTCTTTGAAGCAGCCTTTACAGGGAGCGGGGAAACTAGTCTTAACCGAAGCTAATCTGAATCAAGCTCTAGAATCTCCTGAAATTTTGGCAAAATTGTCAAAAAACCTCAATCGCCTTATAGCTCGTAGGGCTGGTTCAACAAATATTGCCTATCAATTACGAGATCTTCAGGTGGCATTACTCCCTGCAAATCGCTTAAGAGTCAAATTTAAATTAAATAGACCCGTAAATAATTTCGAAGTCGATGAAACTGCCAAAGGTTCTCTTTCTAGACCTAGTAGGGAATTAGCGATCGCCTTGGAATTGAAAATCAGAGTTTTTAAGGGTAAAACAATTCGCATTACCGAGCCACAAGGAACTGTAAACGGTCGTCCTATGTCATCCAGGCTACTTAATGGTTTTGCCGAAGGCATTAGCGATCGCCTTGATTTAGACTCTCTACAAGCAGACGGAATCTTAGCTCGTGTCTTACAATTAGAGATCGACGAGGATAAACTAAAGTTAGTTGGCTTCCTCAAGCTGGAAACAAAAGGATCACAATTGTCTTCAAAGGAGATAAAAGCAATTCCCTAACTTTAAACTTGTTTTTTTGTCTTTTACCTATTTCTCTTAAGCAGGAGTATTATCCATGCAGGATCAAAATAAAAATCGCTTTTCTCTGCCTGTGGTAGCAGTAATCACGGGGATTATTCTGGCTGCGGGGGGAGGTGCTGCTTGGTGGGCAAAATCTTCTTTAGAGCGAGACGCTAGTAAAACTCAGCCCCATCCTTCTCCCATAGTAGAAGACCAAACACCAAGCGCGCCCAAACCCATTACGCAAGAAAAAGTTGTCCAGATTTGCTGGCTCAATCCCCAAGGAAACAAGATTGAATTGGTTTCTAAGACGATGACTTTTGAAAAGTCGGTTAAATCTGAGCAAGTCTTAGAAACTGCTTTTAAAACTTTGTTATCTAGTCCACCTGAAGACTCTCAATACACTACGGCTATTCCTCAAGGAACTAAGTTATTGGGTTTAACTGTAGATAAAAAAGGCATTGACCTGAACTTATCTAAAGAATTTGTTGCTGGTGGCGGTAGTGCCGCTATGAGCAGTAGATTAGCCCAAATTATTTATACGGCTACTAGCTCAAATCCTGATGTTCCTGTCTGGATTAATGTTGAAGGAAAACCGCTTAAAACATTAGGTCAAGAAGGATTGATAATTAATCAACCTATGACTAGACAAGATTTTAAAAATAACTTTACTCTGTAAAATCGATTTTTTTACTCTCACATTTACTCCTATTCCTCACACTCTTAATATTAATAGATAGAAATTCATCTATTAGTCAATTTTATAAGCTCAGTAATTATGGCTCTACCGAATCTGTGATGTAAAACCAATAAAAAGTTTAAAGAAACATTAAGTATAAAATAAGCCTTTTGTAACTTAAATCAATCTCAGATTTTATCTAGTTCTGACCGTGGAAGGTTTAGTATTCCGAAGATTAAATTTTAAATCAATTAATAAGAAATTATTTTCTATCCTTTTTCTGCTGAAAAGCTTCGTTCCAAAATACACATCACTATCTTAAGGAGGATGAATTCAAAATTGCCTTGTGGTGATATGAAATAGCGAACTAAACCAAAGAATTTACCATTTAGTTTGCTAATAAAATAATGAATTTAGAAAACATTCCTCAACAAAGCAAAAAGTTAATGAATCGAGTCACTGGTGCAGTTGAGAAAACAGGTAAGAAAGTCGCAAATCAAGTTTCTAACATTACCGACGGCAAAATAGAAGAAATTACGGAGGAAGCTATCCAAGCTGCGGTCGATCAAGCTTTAGATGTGATTCAAGTGGCTGGTCAACGAGTACGAGAAAAAGAGCTAAATGGCGAGCGAGTGACATTAGAAGTTGGTGTCGGCGTAATGAACGTAGCTCATCTCAAGATAACTACTGACATACCAGGAAGTAAGGAATCTGAAGAAGTTAATGTTGAACTTAGCTGACATCAATTATCAAATAATTTTTTGAGCATCAGAATTAAGCAAATTTAAAAAACTAATTCAAGAGGATCGACATGGGAATTAAAGATGTGTTTGACCGAATTTAACGCGGTTTAAGAAAAGCCAATCGCGATCGCGACTATGATAACCGCCGTGATTGCCGCGATCGCGATGATGACGACAACTAAGAATCAAGCTTAAGCAAATCTTTTTGGAGAGATTGGACGTTAGTTTAATCGCTAAGGCTATTTTAATTGAGGTCTATTTTGATTTGACCTCTACTCCAGGTAAATTATCCAATTGTTCATCAGCCTGAACTTCAAACTCTAGGGGAACAAAAACAGTTAATCCACCAGGGATACACTTAACTTCAATCGGCATTGTGCCAATTATTTCTCCATCTAAAACAACTTTTTGTGGCGGATCGGTAGTCACTTTTACTCAACGCCAATATTATTGACGAACAAGTCTAGTAAATACAATACTCAAACAGGGCTGCCTAAACCCTCATCCGAAAATATGAGTCAGCGCGATCGCAGTTTAGAATATTGGAGACAAGACATGGTTAGACTGGAACGGGAAGCAAAACAATATTGCGACTACAAGCAAACATGATGTTGACTTTTTTGAAGAATCTTAATCAAATTTAGGTATTTGAATATTGGAACTATATGCTGGTTTATAACCCAGAAGTAGGAAAATTATTCAAGAATTTACTTAGTTAGCTGTCTAAAAGATTACTCTGCAAAAAATAATCTTTTCTTTTGAGCCTTGAACACAGTTTAAGGCGATCGATTATCTTGAATATATAAGCTTTTTATAAGCAGTTCTATAAATATAAAGCATTATTTGCTACATCTCAATAAATCCAAGAAATTATAGATTTTAATTAAATATTAAGTAATTTTCTCGCTTGGATGGGAACTATATAAATAGATATCTAGAGAAAATTAAAATAATGGAATTTTTAAATCCATCTATCGAACAGCTAGTCACAGAAATAATAGCTGTAAATCGTGCTTGGAAAGAAGCTAAAGATTTATTTGACCATGCAGATAACTCTTTAGCTAATTCTCTACGAGATTTAAAAGCACGTTTACAGGTAAGACTCTTACATAGCTATGCGCCAAGTCGAGTTTATCTGACAGTAGACACAAACCTAAATTCAGATTACGACGAACCCCTTTATGGTTTGCAGTTAATGAAATCAATACATGGTAGAAAAGATGCTGCACATATGCCTGTAAGAGTCGCGGAAAAAAATTTGTCAGCGCAAGAGTTGCAGCAGTTCGTTAAAGGTTGATTTTAAAGGAGTAGACAAAAATGATTAATTTTTTATTTTGTTTGATTATTGTCGGCGTAGCAATTTGGATTGGGTTAGAAGAAAAAAAATTTGTAGATGAATATAAGAATAAAGAATTGCAAATTGCTAAAAGTTCTATTAGTGAATTAGCTAATAACTACAGCCAAAGCAATCATAATAGATTCATAATAAAAGCTCAAGAGGAAAAAACCAAAATTGTTAGATGGTTATCAGAACATCTTAAAGGAGAATTTAGGACATCTGATTTTCAGCCAGAACGAAACAATAATGGTGATTTTATTTTACTGTCTTACCCGTCTATTTTAGGAAAACCAGTACCTCAAAGTCCCGTTAGTTTTGCTCCTGCACTATTAACCGCAATTGGTATTTTAGGAACTTTTACTGGTATTTTCTTGGGTTTACAAGGTATAGATTTAGGAAATATTAGCGAAACTCAAAACTTAATAGCTGCAAGCACTAAGTTATTAGCAGGAATGAAAACAGCTTTTTTAACTTCTCTGTTTGGCATGGGGACTGCTATTTTTTTTATTGGATATTTATCTTTTGGAATCCAAGAACGGACTAAATCTCGCAATAAGTTACGCAAAGAACTGAGCGATATTGCCTTCTTAGAAAGTCCCAACCGTCTTTTATCACAATTAGATAACGAAGAAAATTTAGAAGTTGCTAAAACTCTTCAAACTGTTGCTGATAATTTATCTGGTTTGAGTGCCGATGTAATTGCTAATGCCGTTAAAAGTGCGATTGCGGAGCTAGCCGAAGGCATCGCACCACTAATTTCAGAATTAAAATCTTTAGAAAAAATCGAACAGCTTGTAGACAATACATCAAGTTTATCTAATTTAACTCCCAAGGCGATCGCTTCTGCGACAAGCGATAATTTCACACTCTTAATTAATCCGATTTCTCAAGAGATAAAACAACTTCGCGAACTCCAAGAAAGTCAAGGACAAACTGTAGAAACTTTGGTTAAACAGTTACGCAATGAGTTAATCGAACCTGTTGTTATTAGATTGGATCAAAGTGCAGAATTAACCAAAGAAGCGTCCGCAGCAGTAACAGATTTGAAAAACGAATTAGGCGGTATTAGTACAAGTTTAGCTGGTGCGGTAGAAACTATTCAAAGTTTCCAACAGGATACTTTAACTCGTCTTCAGGAATTTGCTGCTGATTTACAATCTATTCTCGGTCAATTTCGTACAGATACTCAAGGAGTAATGGAACAAGTTGCTGTAGAAATTCAGCAAGCAGTAAACCAAAGTATTACGGGAATGGAAGCACAACGAACTGCTTTTGAAGCCAGCGCAAACCAAGCATCTCAAACTTTTAGAGGAATCAGAGAAGACTTACAAGCAGCACTTAATACCCAAGCCGAACAGCAAAAGCAAATGTTGCAGGATGTTCAAATCTCTACCGAAAGTGTTTTAGTTAAAGCCAACGAAGCCTTCTTGAATCAGTCTAATACTTTGGTAACAGTAGGAAGAGAAGCTTCGGGATTGATGAGCCAAGCTAACGATAATTTTCTCGGTACATTAAGCAATATTGGCGGAATGCTGCAAAATACTCGTCTTACAGTGCAACAGGAACTAGAACAATTCCGCATTGATTATCAAGCAGCCTTACAAGATTTCTTTACCCAGCAGAACAACCTACTCAACGACACATTAGGAGAACAAAGAGAAGGATTAGCAGGAGTAGTAGTCAACCTACAGCAAACCTTTAGTGAAGAAGCAACACAACGGAAAGAAATGACCGCACAAGTAAACCAAAGTTTAAACCGAATTGGAGAAACAGTCAAAACTGTAAATAATTTGGCTAGTGCAATGGGTATGACTTCTAGCGAACGTTTAGGTCAACTACAAGAACTAGCTCGCACTATTGGTAGTGAAGCACACCGCGTAGAACATAGTTATCAAAGTATGACCGAGCAATTTAATGAAGCTCTAGAAGATGGCAACAAGCATCTAGATGATTACCTAAAACAAGCTAATGAAACTTATAGCAAAAGTATACAGGATGCCGATAAAGCTGCCGCCGAAGTTTGTAATAAATTAAATGAAACTTCTCACGGTTTGATGAGTGTGGCTGAATTTTTGGTTTCGGCTGCTAATGACCTAAAAAACAGCAATGTCGGTAATTAATTATGAACTCTTTTGAACACTTTGAACCAGATACAGAACTTGAAGAAGATAACTCAGGTATTTGGTTATCTATTAGCGATTTGATGTCTGGATTGTTGATGTTTTTTGCTTTGCTATTTATTGTTGTTCAAGTTCAACTTCAAGAATATCAAGAATTGTACAAAAAACTTCCTCTTGCAATTCAACAAGCACTTCACCAAAAACTGGGGGATAAATATGCTTTTGAAGTCGATCCAGAAACAGGAGGAGTAACTATTGGGGACAGCATTCTGTTCGATGAGGGAAGTGCAAATTTAAAACCAGCAGGAAAGCTTTTTCTAAAAGAATTTATACCTGTTTATAGCAATATAATTTTCTCAGATGAATTATTTGACCGCCAGATTACTCGTGTCGTTATAGAAGGTCATACTAGCTCTAAAGGCTCAGATAAAGCAAATATGGAATTAAGCCTTAGACGTACTTTGTCGGTATCAGATTATATCTTTTCTCAACAATTAAACTTCGATACTAAACAACAGTTTAAGCAAAAAATTCTGGCATCTGGCAGAGGTGAAATAGATGCAGACAAGAGCAAAGATAATCTAAGCGATCGCAAAGTTGTTTTCCGTTTTTAATTCCGACAAGTAAACTTTGAGAATTTAAAGCAAGATACTGTTAAGCCATAACTACAAAAATGAATATTCAATTTCGCAAAATACATTTACCTCCACTTCCAGAAGTTAATGCTGATGCTCTAACTAAGCTAGTAGAAAACGATAGAAATATTAGTTTTAAACCGCCCTCTTTACCTGCTGGTGTACCCAAAAGCCAGATTGTTTCCCGTTCTAATCTAGATGAAATTATTCAAGATATTGAAAATAGTAAAACTGAAAATATTACTGTTTTAGAATGGGTTCATTGTCTTTATAACAAAGATAAATGGGATGCTAAAAATCCAGGTAGAAGTATATCTACATCCAAAAAAATTTGGAAAGCAGCCGAACAAAATACTTGGCTAAAACAGCGATTGTTTTGGAATTTAGTTCTTAACTATAATGGCAAACAAGCTTTAGCTTCATCTTTAGTGGAAAATCATTCTGCTTTTTCACCTCAAAATATATTAGACAAAGAAAAACTAAAAATAATTCAAGTTCTTACAACATCTGAACCAGTTAATGGGTTAGTAAAACTGTGTCTTCAAGAATTTCTTACGCCTTATAAACTATTTCAAAAACATCAACTTCCGACCAAATCTTTAATTTTAGAGCAAGCTTTAGACGATATTGTCATTGTATTTTCTCTAATACCTACTCCCAATCAAAAACAAGTTAAATGGCTGTTGCAATGTTTAGAGGAGATTGAAGACAATACAACAAATTAAAGCTGTAGAACTTGTACTTACTCTAGTTGATCCTAAACTTGGTGCAGAACATCCAGGATTGATTAATTGGTTAAGTCAACATTATGGTTCTCCTGTAACTAACTCTCGTTGGAATGAATTGTCTTCAGAAGCTAAAGCAGCAATGCGAAAGTGGCTTGGTGCAGTCAGCTATCAAGATTTCCAAAAATTAGCAAACCTTGTTTTAGATCGAGTAAGCTTAGAAAAACACGAACATAGACGATTGAAAAGCCGTAGTGGATTTTGGTCAAACTATAGCGATCGCTTTGAACGTATTCAGATTTTATTACCTGAAAGTTCAGTCAATATTTTAGGTAATTATCTTAACAATCAGGATGTCAGTATTTTACTAAATGATGGCAGCGACCCGACAGAAATATGCGTTTTTGACTTCGGTAATTGGTTTGTAGTTGAGTTTTTTCGTGGTGATGGTAGTGAAACTTCTATCATTAGAAAAGATAATGAAAATGAACAAACACTTTTTCACACTCAATTATCAGTTAAACGTCTTCGTTGCTTAGAACGCGATATTCACGATCATGAATTTTGCTGGCAATATTTCTGCGAACAATTACTAAGATCGAAAGGCATTTTTCCTAATGACAATATTCAGGATTTTGAAGGTTTACCCGATCAACATAGAAAATATAATCGACAAACAGGTTTACCTAAACCTTCATCCGAAAATATGAGGAGGCGCGATCGCAGTTTAGAATATTGGAGACAAGACATAGCTGAGTTAGAACGAGAAGCAAAACAATATTGCGACTACAAGCAAACATGATATTGACTTTCTTGAAGAATCTTAATCAAATTTAGGTATTTGAATATTAGAACTATAAGCTGATTTATAACCCAGAAGTAGGAAAATTATTTAAGCAGCTTGGCAAATAGTAGTTTTCTCTTGCTTAAATAATGGTCAAAATAATTAAACAAACAGCATCAATGCAAACTAGGGACGGAGTAAGATTAGATGCAGATATCTATCGTCCCGATACTGATGAAGAATTACCGATACTGTTAATGCGTCAGCCCTATGGCAGGGAAATTGCCTCTACAGTAGTTTATGCTCATCCTCGTTGGTATGCAGCCCAAGGCTATATTGTGGTAATTCAAGATGTACGAGGTAGAGGAACATCGGGCGGTGAGTTCGATCTGTTTACCCATGAAGTTGCTGATGGCTTAGATACAATTAACTGGGTATCGCAGTTACCGAACAGTACAGGTAAAGTAGGGATGTACGGTTTTTCCTATCAGGGGATGACGCAGCTATATACTGCGGTGCATCAGCCAGAGTGTTTAAAGGCGATCGCACCTGCTATGGTAGCTTACGATCTTTATGCCGACTGGGCTTACGAAAACGGAGCATTTTGTTTGTATGCTAATTTAGCCTGGGCAATTCAGCTAGCGGGGGAAACTGCAAGGCTCAAAGGAGATGAAGCAGCATATTTAGAATTACGCGCTGCTTCGGGTAACTTGCCGTTAAATGGCTCGATTCCCGCCAATCCTGAACTGATGGAGAGGCTAGCCCCCGATTCTTTTTATCACCAGTGGTTAAACAACCCCGATCCCACGGCGGAGTATTGGCAAAGGCGATGCCTTCGGCTAGCTTCGCAATCGCCTAAATACCTTCTAGCCAACGTCAACATTCCGATGCTGCACGTTGGCGGTTGGTTCGATCCCTACCTACGGGGTACATTAAATCTGTATCGAGCCATGACAGCCAAAAGTAAACAACCACAGCATCTTTTAGTAGGGCCTTGGGCGCATCTTCCCTGGGGAAGAAAACTTGGGGCGGTAGATTACGGCATCGAAGCTCAAAATCCCCTTGATGAAATTCAAATACGCTGGTTTGATCATTGGCTCAAAGGCAAAGACACAGGACTATTAGAAGAGTCACCGATTTCCCTATTTGAAATGGGTAGTAATCAATGGCGCGAATTCGATTATTTTGCTGATAACTTGAAAATTTATTACTTAGCTAGCGATGGTTTAGCAAGTATGCGAGAAGACAGCGGAATGCTCTGGGAATACGAAGAAGCGATCGCAGAATCTATTTCTCCCAGTGGATTATTAGAAACTAACTTAACTGAACAAGTGACAGAATTTGCTAATAATACCGATGTTTTAGTTCACGATCCTTGGCGACCAGTACCTGCATTAGGAGGACACGCTAGTTATCCTGGTGGCTCTTTTGAGCGTTCTGGTTTGGACTGTCGTTCAGATATTCTTACCTATACTTCTGCACCTTTAGACGCAGATTTACATATTGCTGGAGCAATAACTGTAGAAGTTTACTGTACCGTAGAATATGCTAGTTTCGATCTTTGTGCAGTACTGTCAACAGTTGATGCTGATGGTAGAGTATTTAATTTTACCCAAGGTTATCTTCGAGTAGCTTCTCCTGCTCAAGATACGAACATAGTTTCTATTCCTCTTCAGGCTACCTGTATGTGCATTAACCAAACTCAGAGCTTACGTTTAAGCCTTAGTGCTGCCTGTTTTCCTGCCTATCCTGTTAATCCTGGTACGGGTAAGCTGCCTCATGAATCTCGTTTGATAGATATGCAGATAATTACTTTGTCAATTCATTCTGGTGTTGATTATCCATCCCAAATTAAGTTATCGGTTGCTAATCTTTAAAGTCAAATTAGCCCCCGAATCTCATCTACAGTACGGTTGCCTAGCTATCAACTATTAGGAAACTCTTGAATTGTGGTGCGAGCAGCCATAGTCATTTTTCCTTGACCTATATCAAGTCGATCGATGTGTAAAGTCATTTTACCAAGTTCAAAATTTCGTAGATCTAATAATTCTTCAGTGCTACGCAACAAAGCGTCTGTTAGTTGAGGATCTGTGTTCTCACCATCAGGATACTCTACGTCTTCGATAACAATTTTATTACCCTGTTCATTTATAGTTGGTTTGGCTAAAAGAGCAATCTGCTTTGTTTGTTGCGACTCGACTATTTCAAGTTCTGCCTTGAGGCTAATTTTTCCCTCTCCTGGTAAAGCAAACTTCACATTACTTGCGTTGACGGTAACTGTTTCACCGTCCAAATTCACTTTTTGATTTTTGAGCTTATCCTTGATATATTCAGAATTGAAGGCTTGCTGTAAATCAGATTCTAATAAAACTATTTTAGTTTCAGCATTAGTAGAAGTCTCTAACTTAATCTTGCCAAGGGCAGCTTTAAGAGGATCGATATTTATACTATCGGTCTGTAAAATTACTCTCTCTGCTCTTAGCTCTTTTTTCATCACCATACCTTTGCCGTCGACGATCACAGATTCTAGCTTTCCTTGAGCCAATTCTAGGGGATCTGCTCTTATATCTACATCCAAATTGTCTACTTTGTCTAGCTGACTTTCTAATCCAATTTCTACTGCCTTACTAAGTGCTTGTTCGCCAATATCTGGTGTACTCACTAACTTTTTTTCCTTTAAATACTATGATTATCTATATTATTTAAGGTCAAATATATAAATTAAATATCCTCCCAAAGTGATAACTTTTATTAGTTAGTAGATTTATTTTAATGACGCAAAAAACTAAAGACTACTAGCAATTAGCTAATAGCCTTAAAATTAAAAAATGATCTAGTAATTAAACGATCGTCAATCTAGATTCCTGCACCAGATTTTGGTTCTGCACCAGCATTAACCACTGCATCTCTTAAGAAAGTAATTTGCTGTTCAAATTCCATTTGTTCTGTTTGAGATAGCAATTCTGTTACACTACCAGCAGGTTTGTAATCGTCGGGTACAGGAATAATAGTTCCAGCCTCCATTCCTTGAGCCAAACGATACCAAAAATATAGCTTCGTATTTTCGCTTAAAGAGCCGTATTCACGAGAAATCAGGCTGTCTTGTCCTTCAATAATCTGGCGCTGTACTTCCAACTGTTCTTCTTGAGATAATTCTTTTACTTGATTGAACAATCCTCCAGCAATCTCGTCTGCTGCTGCTCCTGGTGCTGCGGGAGTTACAGATTCTCCCATTTTAGTATAGACATACCAAAGCAAAGCTAATTTTTCGTCTGTGGATAAGCCATTGTAGCTGTTTAATGCTTGGGTGACGTTTTGATCTGAAGCTGCTGTAGCCATATTATTTACTTGTCTCCAATATTATATTTTTAAAGCTTTGATTATTTATAAGAGTACAAAGCTGTTAATAACCACGCTATACATTTTTATGTTTAAAAGTAACCGTATAAAGACAGATAAACATTTAAAATAAGCTTCAACCACAGATAGATGTGATAATATTCAATGGCTATCAACTTTCTAAAAGTAAGTGAAAAAGATAGTAAATTGAAATTTTAGATTCTCGTTAGGCAAGGTTAATGTTACTTGTCTTGCTTTTTTGACTGTAAACCTAGTAATTCTTGTGGTGATGCTAGTAATTTGATCTGTACTTGAGTAATTTGCTGCTGAGTATTTAAGCTAAAGTGCCAGGCTACATTAACACTAAACAAAGGCGTTTTAACTTTTCCCCTTACCTTTATTTCCTCAAGATCATTTTCAATTATTTTTTCTCCTTGTTTTGGAAGTAGCTGCATTCCTTTGGCTTCTTTAGTCAAATAAGATGCGATCGCACTTCTACCTATGATAGGCTTTTCAAAGGGTGCCAATAGTTCTCCTGCTTCGGCAAATAGTTCGGCAGTTAATTCAAACTCTTCTCTATTGATAGTTGCAAAGTAATTAACAATAGCTGATTCTTCTATTCCCTCAATAGTTAGAGGTTGCTCTTTTGTATCTGTATAAGTCATGTAGTTGATAAATATAGTTTCTCTAGCTAGAAATTAAGCTAAATACAGATGCGATCGCTTCTATCTAAAGATTTATACTGGCGATAATTTACCTTTTGTCTAACAGTTCGCTGACGGTGACGATACGATAATCTCTTTGTCTTAAGTCTTTTAAGATAGTTTCTAGAGCGAGTGCCGTATTTTGGGCTACTTTCAACGAATTGGCATGAAAGACTAAAATTGCCCCAGGAAAAATCATTTGTCTAGTATACGTTGCCGTTAACCAAGGATGATTAGCAAAATCGAAAGTATCAAAAGGAATCATCGAAGCCAGCACTAGCCTAAGATCGTAGTTTTCTGCTGCCGTTAAATTGGCGATCGCCTGGAGCATTTTTTGATTATACAAGCCTCTTCCAGGGCGATACCAGCGAATCTCATTATTCCCCGTAAGCTCTAATAATTTTTCATGAGCCTCTTTTAACTGTTGTTCAAACTGTTGGGGAGTCAACCACGCATGAGTCTCATCAATAACGCCATGATTGCCTATTTCATGACCATTAGCGACAATTTCGGGTATAATTTGCGAATCTGGACACAAATGACTGCTAATGATAAAAAAAGTGGCTCTAGCTGGTTCTAGTTGACTATATTGCCGATTATGCGTTGCGATTGCCTTTAAAATCAGTTTAGTACCAAAATCTTCTCGATCCTGATAACAGGGCGCATCGTCAATAGTTAAAGCAACTACTTTTTCGGTAGTTTTTTTATAGAAAATAGCATCAGGAAACATTTGAGCTACACCATTTGCTAGTTCCTGAGTTAAATTCATCATTAGCTTAATAATTCATCTCAATAGGTTTAGGCTGTATTACTCTAACAATTAACATTTATTGTGGGCAATCAACTTAATCAATTTCCCATGCGAAAAAAAGCTAATTCCTAAAATAAAACTCCATGACTTTATTCGCGTCTATAACTTTGTCTACTACCCTGACGACAAACCAAATCATAGTCACAATAGCGACAGGCTTTGCGGTCTACGTCAGGGGCGACGGGATAATGTCCCTGTTCTAAATGAGTTTTTACCTGTTCGGCAAAAGTAGCTAGTGATTCAGCATCTTTTTGAGGACGGCTAATAGTTTTTTGCTTAGTTACAGAGTAGTATGCTGCGTCATCTATAGCTTCACCAGGATATTTTTTGGCGATCGCATCTTGGTATACTGCTAGCTGGATATCAAGATTGGCTTTACCCGTAGCATCTTTTACCCCCGCAGGAATTACGCCACTAGTTTTGTAATCAATTACCGTTAATCCTGTAGTGGTGCGATCGATTCTGTCTACCCGTCCTTTGATGTTTAAGCCGTACCATTGGGTAGAAAATTTGGTTTCTCTGGCAATGACTTCCCTTTGGTTGGGAAGAAATTCCGCTGTAGCTAAATTAAGTGCCAATAAGTTTAAATGTTCTTGGCGTTGTGCCGACCATCCTGGTAGTTGAATTAAGTTTAATTCTGCTTCGGCTTTGGTAAAGGCTTTTGCTAATTGTTCCTGGTTGAATTTAGCTAGATCATCAGCAGTTTTAATCTGTTCCAAGGATAATTCCAAACAGCGATGATATAGGTTGCCTCGCACAGCAGCACCAAGATCTAATTCGGCTTCGCTTAATTCTTTGAGCTTGAGCAACCGCGCACTAAACCATTTAAAGGGGCATTGACCTAACTGAGTTAGCTGAGAAGCACTGAAAACATTGCTTTGAGGATCGATTTTAATCCCCAGCATCCCCTCGTATTCATTGGGTGTCCCCCCCGTTTCTCGATGTGCCTCTACCTGCCAAGCTTTAATTATTTTGGGCAAAAGCAATGATGCGCCTGTTGGCTGAGTCAACAGACTTGGTTGACGTAGATATGATTGTCGAGCTAGTTCAACACTAGCAAGAGGCAAGGTGTCCAAAGAAGTAACTTTCAGTCCCAGGCGGGTTAAATAGGGACTAGGTAAAGTTAAACGGCGAGCGATTAATTCAGGATAAGAAAAGATAATACTGTAGGTGGGAATACCCAGCAGACAATAAAAATAAAAGGTTTCTCTTTGAGCGATATCTACGGCGGTTTCAATTTCTAGGTCTTGTTTGGCTAGCTGCTTGCGACTATGAAAATCTAAGATTGGGTCGTCACAAATTGCTGTCGGCAAAATTCCTTCTGCACTACCCAAAACAAATACATAGGGATATTGAGTACCTAGTAAAGAAGTAGGATTGTATAATTCAACTCCTCCCATACCCGGTTGGGCAGGAACGGTCAATAAAGCTAATATGTCGTTGATTTCTTGAATAAAGACTTGTTTACTTAACTTTTGCGCCTCTGGCTTGGCTAATTCTTGTAAAGCTTCCTGAAAACGATAAAAGGCTGCAACTTCTTTTGCCCAGCATTTTCCTTTTTCCAAAACATCCCATGCAGCTAAGATATCCTGCAAATATTTAATCCAACTTGAGCGACTATAGCTATTGTCTTCTAGCTTCAACAAGCTCAAATCTACGCCTAATTTTTGCCAAGCATCGACCCCGTGAGGATGTAAATGTCTAGCTTCTGCCCAAATTTCAGCAGACATATATTTGGCTAAAGGATGAGCTAGTAGTTTAGCCGTTGCTTCAAAAGAAAAGTTGTCCCCAATTACCTCTAGCAATAGTTTGAGCCATGCACCTATGCGAGTTTGTTCTAGGGGAATTTCATAACCTACCCGCACAGGAATACTATATTCCCAGGCAAGATCAATTAAAGTCTCGCCGTATAGTTTTTCGTCTCTAGTTACTAAAACAATATCTTTAGCTTCGACCCCTTGAGTCAGTAAAATCTTTACCTGAGTCAATACGCCTCTTACTTCTTCTAGCAAATTAGGAAAGACCTGAAGGCTAACTCCTGCTGGCAATTCTCCTGTCTGCTTAAAACACTGCTGTAACCGTTGATTAAATCCCGTAGGCTGTATTTGGTTTTTTTGTGACCACCCTTGAGCTTTTAGCCAGTCTAACGCTTTTTGATTTTGAGTCAACAAATTATCTACGGGCAACACTAATATACTATCTTGAGCAGCGATCGCATTTATCAAAGCCAGTTCATCTTTATTCGGGGCAAAATAGCCATAAAATAAATAAACTTTTTGATAAACAACTTTGGCTGCACCCTGCCAATAAAGTTCGGCACTATCGAGCTTATTTCTCTGTCTTAACAGTTTTTGATAGGCGATCGCGATCTTGGCTAATTGCTGCATTTTAAGATCGGAATTTTGCTGTAACTGAGCTAAATTTATACCACTACGAAATAGATCTTTAATAGTTGATAAATAGGCTTTAGCCGTACCTTCTACATCTGGGGTTTTAATTACTTCTGTGACCGCATTTTGGAGTAGACGACGGCTTAATAGAGTAGAAGCAATTCCCCATCCCTGACGACGGACGATATTTTGCGCCAGACTTTCCAAGCTACAAGAAGATTGACAAGTAGATGGAATAAGCTGGCGAGTATGTCGGGCGATCGCTTCTTGAACGGCGCATTCGCGCCAGCGTCCCGAAGGGACTTTGAGCCGATAGGCTCTGTGTCGCTCATGGGGGAGACCCCCGCCCTCGACAGTTCCTATAACGGGGGGAACCCCCGCACCCTCGGCAATAGCTCTATGAGGGAAACCCTCAAGACCGCTTTGCCTCGCAACGGACTCAGATGCGGACGAAGCGTCCTTTCTCGCAAGACCGCGCTGAATCGCTTTTGTTGGCGTAATTATTTGGATATCAGGCGGGAGCGAAACTGACGGACTAAACTCAGGTAAGATATATCTGCCCATGTTTTTGAGGAATTAGTCAAGGAAAGGTTAAAAGCTGGTTAATTTTTGCAGCAAAAAGTCTAGAATAGACTGAATGTAATCTGGCTGTTTGTTTAGAGGAAGATGTCTAAAAAAAATATTGGTTTTTTAAACAAAGTGTTGAAATTTTAACCAGATGAAAAGTTCGTATAAAATTAGCAAAGCAAATCTGGTTTTTATTTTACTTTGCACTATTCCTTTCGCGCATCTTTGCTATCTAATATTTACTCGCAATTATCCTCAGTTCGACTCGCAAGTATTACAAATATTGCAGTCTCAAAGGCGGGTGTTGCTCAACTTTTTTTTTATAGGTCTCTATACAATTGGTAACACATATATTGCTGGATCTTTAGTGCTTGCTACCCTAGGATTTTTGATTCGTAAACGATATTGGCAAGAAGCCAAAGCTCTAGCATTTGCTACGCTAGGTATTTTAATAATGGTTGATAGAATCCTCAAGCCTATTTTTGGGCGTTCTCGTCCTCCACAACCCAGATTAGTACACGATTTAGGTGGAGATAGTTTTCCTAGTGGTCATGCAGCAGGAAATCTGGTTTTTTACTTTTACCTGGCTTTTTTGTTAGCTGCACAATACCCTAAATCAACCAAATATATTTATATTCTTGCCACCATAATCGTCTTATTAATCGGCTTTGGCAGTATCTATACCAAAGCTCATTGGGCGACAGATGTTATAGGAGGGTATCTTTTTGGCTATTTATGGTTATTAGTTAGCCTGAGCGTTTTAAAATTTTTAGATCGCAATTCAAGAGTCAAAAGTTAGCAAGGGGTACTAGATCCTGTTTGATGAAGCTCACGCCTAATAGCTGGGTAAAGCCCTTTTACCTCTGCTTGAGCTTAATAAACTTCAGCAAGAATTTAGACTCTGGCAAAAAATCTATGCAGCAAATTACTTTGACAAGCCCAAGCTTGCCAATCAATCGATCAAAGTAACATTGAATCCCATTTGACATTCATAGACTGTAGCTTGTCTGGGAGTAGATTTTGCTAAAGCTTTTCCACAACCTAACTGACCACTATACCAACGAGGTAAACCGCTATTATCTGCCATTAAACAACTTTGACAAACCTGTTTAGCTGATAAAATTTGCTGGTCTGCAATCATAACTATCATTACGTTAGTCTCATCAGAAGCTTTGTAAATAATTGTAGTTTTTTCGTTGCTTCGATTGCAGTTTTATCCATATAGCTTAACAGTAAATAAAGTTAAGATCCTAATTAGTTAGATAGAGAATAAATCTGACCATCAATCAGTAATCTAGTAATACCCTTATTTTGAAGATAATGGGAAGTTTTTTGCAGCATACGCCCATCAGGAACTTTGATTACTCGCTCACGACGATGAGAAAAACGCTTAGCAATACGATGATTATCAAATACAGGCAAAGTCGTTTCCCTAACTTCTGCTTGAGGAATTGCACCCAAATCAGCAAAATCGGCTAAAGGTTTGACAATCAATTCTGCTGAGCGATCGATAACTAAATAGCAAGTTCTCGGAAAAGAGGCTTGAGAAAGAGGCAGAATTTGAACGTCACTTAAATTGGAACTTTTGCTATGATAAGTTATTCCATCTTCGTTATCGTCTTCCCAATCATCATCATCATCATCGTTATCGTCATTGATGTCTTCTAGGTCTTCTCCCAGCATTTCTTTGAGAGTAATGATGTCTACTCCATTATCGTCATCGTCATCGTCACCGTCCTCATCTTCAAGATCGACTCGATCGGCTTTGAGAATTAAACTATTGCTTTTATAAGAGGCTAATTCCTCCGTGTCTTTACTTGAGTTTTTGACAGTGCCACGAGGCTGTTTATCAATTATTAATTTATTGGGTTGTTTTGCTGTCAAGGGTTCTTCTGAATTGCTTGTCTGGGCTTCTACCAATTCTTCAGGCTGATTGTCTTCAGTCTGTGTCGGAACAACCTCAGCGACTATAGGTTCTTCGGTAACGTTGGAACGACGACGACGACGAACAGATGGTTTTAATTCAGTTTCGGGCTTGTCAATAGCTTCTTCTATCACTGAAGGCATTGTGACTTCGGCAGTAGCAGCATTTTTAGACTTATCTAATTTGGTTTTAGGAGATTTTGTCTTAGTTTTTGACTCTTTTTCAGAGGATTTTTCACCTCTAGGTGTACGTGCTAAACGTTTTTGCTGAATTAAATCTTCATATTCTGAAGTAGATAGTTTGTTTTTAAGAAAGCGACTAATCGTCGAACTGCTTACCTCATAATTATTTGCCAAAGTTGAGGTGGTTGCCTGGGAGTTACGATATAGCTGAAGAATCTCTTGTTTATCGTCTTCGGTTAGTTTTCTAGGACTCATGCTTTCTTAATCAAATTCGCGTTAGTTTGGCTGTGATATCAATATCAATATTAAGTTAAATCTCTCTAACTATGTCATCTACCTATGTGAACAGTTTATCTTGTTGGGCAGGTCTTAGTAACCATGACTACAGTAAAGATTTTAAAAGCCTGAGTAAATCAAAGAAATAGTCCATCTTATCTTTACCGATAACTGCTAGATTATTTTGTGGTCACAGTAATTTAGTCAAGCTCGTAAATTAATGGTCAATATGCTCAAACCAAATACCAAACCAGCTTTACTGGTTCTTGCCGATGGAACTGCTTATCATGGCTGGTCTTTTGGTGCCGAGACAACTGCGGTGGGAGAGATAGTTTTTAATACAGGAATGACGGGATATCAAGAAGTTTTGACCGATCCTAGCTACTCTGGTCAAATTATTACTTTTACCTATCCTGAACTAGGAAACACAGGAGTCAATCCTGCTGATGAAGAATCTAGTATTGTGCAGGCAAAAGCAGTAATTGCCCGAAATATCACTTATCGTCCTAGCAACTGGCGTTCTACTCAGTCTTTACCTGACTATCTTAAACAGAAGCATATTCCTGGTATTTATGGCATTGACACCCGCTCTTTAACGCGGAAATTGCGAGATTATGGCGCGATTAACGGGGCAATTTCCACAGAAATTCTTGACCCTGAAGGGTTGCTAAATTTAATCCGCCAAGCACCCGATATGATGGGTTTAAATTTAGTCAAAGAAGTAACTACCCCAGAAGTCTACCAGTGGTCTGAAGAAACTGATACGAATTGGGAGTTTGCTCCTGCTATGAATAAAAATAATTCTTTAACCGTGGTGGCAATTGACTTTGGGATTAAGCGCAATATTCTGCGCCGTCTAGCAAGCTATGGCTGTAAAGTAATTGTTGTTCCTGCTAATACTCCTAGTGAGGAGATACTGGCTCATAATCCTGATGGTATTTTTCTCTCGAATGGCCCTGGCGATCCTGCTGCTGTTACTGAGGGCATAGCTATTACTAAAGAGCTATTAAAAGCTAACAAGCCGACCTTTGGGATTTGTATGGGTCATCAAATTTTGGGCTTATCTTTGGGCGCAGAAACCTTTAAGCTCAAGTTTGGACATCGTGGCTTAAATCAACCCGCAGGCTTGAAAGAACAACAGATTGAGATTACTAGTCAAAATCATGGTTTTGCGATCGCCGAAAAATCTTTAGGGGCAGATGTAGAAATAACTCATCTTAATCTCAACGATAGAACTGTAGCGGGCTTGCGTCATAAAACCCTACCTTTCTTTTCAGTACAGTATCATCCTGAAGCTAGTCCTGGTCCTCACGATGCAGATTATTTATTTGCTAATTTTGTCAAGCTGATGCAGCAAGCAAAAAATAGCTAGTATGGCTGCCAAAAATCTTACTTTTTGGCAGCAGATAGGTTGGAACTAGAGAAACATACCGCCAGAGACTTCAATTCTTTGGGCATTTACCCATCGGTTGTCTTCAGAAAGCAAAGAAGCGATCGCACCTCCAATGTCATCTGGCACTCCTGCTCGACCCAAAGCCGTTTGCGAGGCAACAAAGTCGTTCATCTTTTGATTGTCCCGCACTGCGCCACCACTAAAATCTGTTTCAATCGCACCAGGGGCGATCGTGTTGACGGCAATTTGTCTTTCACCCAGTTCCTTCGCCAAATATCGGGTCAACACCTCTACTCCTCCCTTCATGACTGCATAGGCAGAAGAGTCTGGGATGGCAAAGCGAGCCAAACCAGAGGAAATATTGACGATCCGCCCACCATCTTTGATCGAAGGAAGAAGTTTCTGCGTTAGGAAGAAAACACCCTTTAAGTGAATATTCATCAAGCGGTCAAAGTCTGATTCGGTTGTTTCTGCAAAGGGTTTATGAAGGCCAATTCCAGCATTGTTGACCAAAAAATCAAACTGCTCTGTTTGCCATTTCTCCTGAAGCAACTGCTTAACTTGCGCCACAAAGCCATCAAAGATTTTTGTGTTACCAGTATCTAGCTGTAACGCAGCAGCTTTGCGACCTATTTCTTCAATTGCAGAGACAACGCTTTTAGCTTCTGCTTCGCTGCTGTGATACGTCACGATAACATCCACACCTTTTTTCGCCAGAGCCAAAGCCGTATTTTTGCCTAGTCCTCTGCTTGCCCCCGTTACTAAAGCGATTTTTGTTTTGTCTTGTGTCATGTCTAATCCTTTGATTATTTTTTTTCTATGTATTCATCTTAGGAATAGCAGCAATGATTCTAAATACATAAACCTCGCAGATTATTGCCTAATTCTCTAGAATGATCCTATAAGGATAATTTCATCAAAAGTTAGCATGGTAGTTAAAATATCTAAACACGATGCGCCCGTTAATGAGTGTCGAGAGTTAGCGACATTACTAACCCAGCACACCGACGGCAAGGGAAACGGCCTTCATAAAACGGCTATAGATAAGCTGGAATTTATGCGAGAGTCTTCTATTTCCACCTCACTCCACAGTGACAATAAACTCGACCTATGCATTGTCGTTCAGGGAAAAAAAGAAGCTTTGCTTGGTGAAAAACTATATCGATATAGTGTGGCTCAATATATTGTTGTCTCAGTTGAATTGCCCATAACTGGATTTGTAGTGGAAGCGACCCCAGACAAGCCATATTTAGGATTTAAACTGAATTTAGATCCTGCTCAACTTTATGAGATTATCATTGCTCAAACCCAATTGAGTAGACGTAAGCCAGAAAACTCTGTTAAAGGCTTTTTTGTTAGCAATGCCGATAAATCATTAATCGATTGTGCTATTAGACTGACCAAACTTTTGGATACGCCACAGGATATTCCTTTTCTAGCACCGATAATTCTCCGCGAAATCTATTATCGTCTTTTGATGGGCGAACAAGGGGAGGCTCTGCGTCAAATTGCCATACCTGGCAGTAATATGCAGCGCATTGCCGAGACAATTAAACTGATCAAAGTTGATTTTACCAAACCTATCGGGGTCGAGCAGCTAGCTAAACACGTTAGTATGTCTACTTCATCTTTTTATCACCATTTTAAAAAAGTGACATCCATGAGTCCACTTCAATATCAAAAGCAATTAAGGCTATTAGAAGCACGTCGTCTGATGCTTACTGAAAATTTTGATGCAGCCAATTCTGCCTATGAGGTGGGTTACCAAAGTCCTTCCCAGTTTAGTCGCGAATATTCTCAAAGGTTTGGTGCGCCGCCTATTAAAGATGTGGAACGTCTACGTACTACTTGAGTGTAAATAATTACACTTCCATCCCACTCCAAGATTATCTAACTAAATCACAGATATGACGAATAGTATTCTTAATCTGTTGCGGTTTCTTTTGAAGGATACTCTTTACTAACTCCCAAATCAGTATGAACTGTTTTATATTCCTGATAATCAATTCCTAATAAACCTGCAAAAGTACCTGCACCACGATAAATATAGAGTAATGCACTGACAACCGCCTGTTTACCCATCAATAAGGCAGGAAGCAATTTAATGCTGCCAATCAAAACCAACGCTAATCCTTTCAAGGCTCTAATAAATTGCACCCACAATGAAGGATATAGTTCTTTCTCTAATCGGCTATGACTCCCCCAGGTACGATAACCTCTGTATAAAATCCATTTTGAGTTAGTACGTGATAAAGGAATCGAGTCATAGACTACCGCTTCATCTGCCCAGATAATTTTGTATCCTGCTTTATTAAGGGTAAGAAAAAAGTGAGAATCTTCACCTCCCGTAATCGCAAAGCGATCGTCAAAAACCTGCTCTTGCTGACGAATAATTTCACCGCGAATCAGGACATTATTGGTAAAGGCAACATGACGCTGTTCTCCAGTTGCGTAGCGAGGAGTATCAAAAAAGCCTCCCTTTATTATCCATTCAGGAACATCGCTATCTTGAAAGTGAGGTACAACAGGGCCAGTTACTACATCTGCATTATATTTCTGCTGTGTTAACAATAATTTTTCTAGCCAAGATGGCTCTGTTACTTCATCATCATCAATAATGGCGATAAAATCTGCTTCTTTTGAAGCCAAGTTAAGTGATTTGTTACGAGCATAGGTAATTCCTCGCTGTGGTTGCACATCCGTTTTTAGCGACCACTTAAAATTTAGTTTTACTTTGCTGCAAATTTCTTCTGCCACACCATAAGTATCATTATCCACCACAATAACCTCAATTTCTGGAGTGTCTATGGTTGCAAATGTTAACTGGTTGACGCTTTCTAAAAGGCGTTTTAATCCTTCAGGGCGTTTAAAAGTAATAACACAAATAGAAATTAGCATACTTTGTTTGGATTGCGAGTTATGAAAGCTAGCTTAGTAGAACAATATATTAATTCACTAAACCTGGAAGAATTTGAATTGCATGATTTAACGATAAGCATTGTCTTTGACCAAATACAGTTAATTGCCAAATCTATGTTGTCTCTATTACCTATTATCTATCTCACCAAACTTAACACGGTTTTCATAAGACACCTAGCGTAAATATAAAGCTGTTTAAAAAGGCGATTTACAACTTTACTAAGAGTTAGAGGTTAACATGGTATTGCTAATTGATAAACGTTCAAAATTATCGAGTTATAAATAATTATTCAAATGAATCTTATATACATTATTAATATCGCTTTCCTATTAACAGGCGGAATTTTAATTATTCCCTGTCTAATATTTTTTATAGAATGCTTGGCTGCTTTTGTTTCTGACTCATCTGATTCAGATCTAGCAAATATAGAAGAACTAGAACGACCAAAAACAACGGTTTTAATTCCTGCTCATAACGAAGCCGAACAAATTAAAGAAGTATTAGAAGTATTGCTGCAACAAATTACAGAACAGGATCGAGTTATTGTCATTGCCGACAATTGTCATGATGATACGGCAGAATTAGCCAGAGCAACAGGAGTCACAGTATTAGAAAGAGAGCATTTAACTGATCGCGGTAAAGGATATGCTTTAGATTATGCAATGCAGCAAATTAAAAATAATCCTCCTGAAGTATTAGTAATTTTGGATGGGGACTGCATTATCAAACCCAATACTATCAAAAATATTACCTGTAAAGCGATCGCCACAGGTAGACCAGTACAATCTACCTATCTGATGCAACAGCCAGAAGATCCTAGCCTCAAGGATAATATTTCGATGTTTTCGATTAAGGTAAAAAACCTAGTTAGATTATTAGGTTTAAATCGTCTTGGTTGGCACTGTTTGCTTACAGGTTCGGGTATGGCTTTTCCTTGGTCATTAATTAATCAGGTTTCTTTAGCAGGAAGCAAAACTACTGATGATATGCAGCTAACGGTGGACTTGGCTTTGGCTGGTTCTACGCCTGTATTTTGTGAGAATGCTTTTGTAGTTGGTCGCCTGATGAAAGACAAAGATGCTGCAAGTCAGCGATCGCGCTGGGAACACGGACACTTAGAAATGATCTTAGTAGAAGTTCCCCGACTCCTAAAAGCCTTTTTAAAAACTGGTAATTTTGCAGCTTTAGGATTAGCTTTAGATATTTCTGTTCCACCTCTTTCCTTGTTGGTAATGGCTTGGATGGTGAGCATGATTATTACTTGGTTAGCAGCCATTGTTGGCGGAATTTCTAACATTCCTGCAATTCTTGTCAGCATTGCGGGAGGATTTTTAATGACGGGAGTATTACTCGCCTGGGTTAAATTTGGTCGTTCTGATTTGCCTCTCAAAAATTTAATCGCTATTCCCTTCTATATCCTGGGCAAAATTCCTATTTATTTTAAGTTCCTAATTAAACCTCAAAGCAGATGGCTAAAGACAGAAAGAGATTTACCTAAGAATCAATGATCAATTGTAAGGCGGCTATCTGTGCTTCGGCTTTGCTTAAAGACTCGTACCATTCTTGTTCTGGATCGCTGTCGGCAACAATGCCAGCCCCAACCTGTCCATACACTTGAGCCAGATCATAATCAGCAGTTTTGACGTATAGCAAAGTACGGATAAGAATATTTAAATCTAAATTACCTCTGCGATCAAGATAGCCGCAAGAACCATAAAATAGACTGCGACGCACTGGCTCTAATTCTTCAATGATTTCCATGCAGCGCATTTTAGGACAGCCTGTAATTGTTCCCCCTGGAAATATGCTCTGAATTAAATCTACAGCATCATAATCAGGCTGTAAAATTCCTTTGACGTTACTTACCAAGTGCATTACGTGGCTGTAGCGTTCTATTGCTAATAACTCATCTACTTCTACTGAACCCCATTGACAGACTCTACCGAGATCGTTGCGCTCTAAGTCAACAAGCATGATGTGTTCTGCTTGTTCTTTAGTATTACTAAGTAATTCTGCTGCCAAAGCGCGATCGCTTTCTTGATTCTCACCCCGTTTTCTTGTCCCTGCAATGGGTCTAGTCTGAGCTTTTTTTCCTTCAAGCAATACTAATCTTTCAGGAGAACAGCTGATCATATCTCCCCAGGGCGATCGCCAATAACTTGCAAAAGGAGAAGGGTTTATCTGCTGTAGCTGACGATAAATTGACCAGCTATTAGCGGTAGTTTCTGTCTGAAACCGCAAGGATAAATTAGTTTGAAAGATATCTCCTGCCTGAATGTATTGTTTGGCTTGTTTAACGGCCTTTTGATATTGTTGTTTATCGGTTGAAAAACGTATTTGTGTAGGGGCGTGTCTTGGTGCGCTTTCCCTTGCGCCTAACGGCGACGCGGGGTCGCACCGCTTTCGCGAAACGCCCCTACTTTGCGAAACGCCCTTACACAAAGTCAGTCGGTTTTCTAAATTATCTAATTCTTGAAATTCACCAGCAGCTAACCAGAGGATTTGTTCTACATGATCGAGGACAGCAAAACAATCTGGCTCATACCAATATGCGACAGGAAAAGGTAGAGTATCCTGATTTAAATTAGGTAAGCGTTCAATTTCCCAAGCCAAATCATAACCCAACCAACCCAACCAGCCACCCGTAAAAGGCAAGTGAGCAACTTCAGGGTTATCTAAAGTAGGTTGTTGCAGGCGCGATCGCAAAAAAGGCAGAATTTTACCAATTTCAGGAGTCCATAATTGAGGCTGTCCAGCAACAGTGCGGGGAGAACCTGCACAAATAGAATAGCGAGCTAGCTGAGGATATTCTGGATCGGCTATAGCAGGGCTTTCTAATAGGGTGGCAATCTTTTCTTGGGCAAATAAGGCGGTAAATATATCTGAAGCGGTGCGATTTTCTAAATTCTGCGATCGCCAGAGCCATGACTGTATTTTTGTGGCTGGGGGCGTAGCTGTCTTATTGGTCATGCTTAGACTCCCCCCACAAACCAACGCGCACACCAAAAAGGAATTAAAATTCCTAAAGCTAGCCAATCGCGCCACCGCAACCGTAGCTGATGCCATTGAACCCGATGTTCATTTGGGGTAGTAAAACCGCGAACATCCATGGCTGTAGCTATTTGTTCGGCTCTTAATAACAAATTCTCCAATAGCTTCTCCGAGACAATTAACCATAGCTGTGTGCTACGACGTATACCTAGTTTCTTCCAGTCTATTGCCCTAGTACGGATGGAGCGAACTAAATTCTGGACTTCTTCTAAGACAAGGGGAATAAAACGTAAAGAAAGAGTTAGAGTCAGAGTAATTTCGGAGATTGGCAGATTAAAACGGCGTAGAGGACTCATCAGATCTTCTAGACCTGCGGTAATTTCTTCAGGAGCGGTGGTTAAAAGATACAGGCTAGTACTGTAAATCAGAGTAAAAATTAAAGTAGAAACTCTCACTGCTACATCTAAAGAGCGTCGGGTAACTACTAAACGAGGAATAAAAACAAACTTAGGCTGATCGAAATAGACATAACGGTAGCTTGTTGGTTGCGGTAACTGGGATTTGCACTCAAGCTGCTTGCTCGGCTTTTCGGCTGTACTACTTACGGTAGCAACATCAGCGCAAAATTCAGGCACTCTAGGCTGGGGTTTAGCTCCCAAGGAGTCAGGAGCAACGCAGGCAAACAAAAACATAAACAAACAGAGCAGCAATAACCAACCCATCTGCTTACTCCAAGCCCTAAAGGGAATGCCAGCGACAATAGTTAGCACAATTAAAGATGCAGCCAGACCGATACGCCACAAAGGATTGCCCAACAGCGGAGCAATCAAAAAAGTCATTAACCAGACTAATTTTACTCGCGGGTCAATCTTGTGTAGCCAAGTGACAGGCTGTTCGAGATATGAACCAATAGGAAGCGATCGCAATAAATCCATTTTAAAAGGATGAGGATTGAGGGAATAAAGGCTGAAGCCCTATCTAGAATGACAAACTACGCAAGTACCAAGTTATTTCCTTGGCACTCACAACTTATTTTTTATCCTTTCAGTTGTAAAAGTTTTAATTATCTGGATGATAGCCTTATCGTTCTTATTTTATAATTTTAAAAGATAGGAAAACTCTAAAGCTAAGAGCTAACAGCTTATTTAATCATTGTTCACTGGTATATTGATAATTGTTCATTGTTCATTGTTCATTGTTCATTGTTCATTGATTCCTTTGGCGGCGAATTTCTTTGGTGGCTGCTTCATGTTCATTCAAAGTTTTACTAAAGACGTGAGTACCATCATAACGAGCCACAAAGTATAAATAGTTTGTCTTTTCAGGGTTTAGGGTCGCTTTTAGGCTGGCTATGCCAGGGGAAGCAATAGGAGTAGGGGTTAAGCCAGTGTTCATGTAGGTATTATAAGGAGACGGTGTTCCTACTTGAGAATAGGTCAAGGGTCGATCTGCTGTTTGTCTAATATTTAAACCATATTCTACGGTGGGATCGGATTCTAACTTCATCCCTTGTTTAAGTCTGGCGGTAAATACTCCTGCAATTACAGGACGTTCTTTGCCTATTACTGCCTCTTTTTCGACGATACTAGCTAAAGTTACCCAGTCTAAAAGGCTCATTTTTGGTTTTGCAGCCTCGTAAACGGGCAGAGCATATTTTTCAAAGCGATTTAGCATCGTGTCAATTATTGCTTGGGGGTTGCTACTGCGATCGCTAGAAATTTTATAGGTATCAGGATATAAAAATCCTTCTAAAATAGGCAAGTTTGGTGGCAGCCAGGGGTATTTATCATAGGGAATTTTCTTGACTGCGGTGGCAAATTCCTCGGCAGAAAAATAGCCCAAAGATTCAAAATATTTTGCCATTTGCTTTGTAGACCAACCTTCAGGAATAGTAAAGTTAGTCTGCATAATGTCTCCATTCCAAATCTTGCTGGCAATATCTGGTAAAGACTCTTCAGGGGATACTAAATATGTACCCGCTTTAAAATCACCAGATGAATCTGTAACCTGCTTCAGCTTTGTCCAAAGCTTCCAGCCATTATTAGATTTAATCAAACCAGACTGTGCTAATTCACTCCCAATTTGATTGCCAGATGTCCCAGGCTTAACTGTAAACTGAACCTGTTTTTCTTGGCTTGATTGTTCACCTTGAGTTTCTACGGGAGCGGTCAAACCATGCCAACCAGCCCAGCCTACAAGTAATAAAACCCCTATACTTGCTGGGATTAGTTTAGCAGCCAAATTACTTTTAATTTTTTTTTTAGCAGCTTTTTTCTTGTTCGATCTATTACGAGTCATCATTTTGGATAGATATATTGAAATAGTTCAGTAAAATTATTAATAATTAGTGAGCTGAGGTGCAATCCCAAAAGTAGCGTAGCTAATCGCGCTTCATCTTACCTTGCTTTTTTAATAATTGCCCGATTTTTGTAATATCTATACCAAAAATCTGTATAACTAGTAGCAACAGTTAGGATAGAGACAAGCCTTGTCTGTACTGGACTTTCGTTATTTAATCTTCTGACAACAATTCTTCGAGGATAGGCATTAAATTCTCCTGATCGGGAGAAACTAATTCTAGATGGTTTTGTGAGTCGTATCTAGCAAAAAATAAGAGGGGAGTTAAGGGTGTATAGATCCCGTATTTTTGCTCGTCGTGATAGAAATACGCCAAAGATTGCAATTCTTCTTCTTCCATATCACCATCATCTTCGAGGGTTAAGATTTGCTCTTCTTCGATCGGCGGAAGTTCTCCTATTGCCGTCAGAGTGTAGGCAGTATGATGTAGTGCCAGGTTTTGTTCTGCCAATACCGCTTTAGCATTGTCAAAAATTTCGGCGATCGCTTCATCATCATCCAGCAATGCTGCTTCTAATTCTTCATCACTGTCGCTGTTGATGCTCATAATCACCACGGGGATATCAACGGGAAACAACAGCAAGTAGGTCATATCGTCGATTTCTAAAGACTGTTCAATGTAGCATGGCAGAGATCGCCCAAGTTCATCAACAATAGTCAGAGTTTCTTCTTCATATTCCTCGTTTCGATTAAACTGAGATGGTGACATAATTTTTAAGTCTAAAAAAGTTTTTAACTAAACTAAATAACTTTAAAACCTGCTTTAATCCTAATGATATTAAGCGTTAAGTATTTTTACTATAAATTCCAGAATAGCATTTTTTAGAGGATGAAAGATGAGGAATGATTTAATTAACGGTAAGCAGAACAAACAGAGCCGATTGAGAAATTATCAAAATGAGAAATCGAGAAGCTAACGAAAGTCTACCGCCAACAATTGTTTATCCTCATGACATAAATCGTAGAATTGTTGCTCAAAAAATTGCTCATCAAGGAAGCTTTGTTGTTTCTCATCATTTTGAACTTGACAATCAAAAAGAAGTAGCTGCTACCAATCATCATTGGCTGTGTTATTTGTTGAGAGATTGTAACTTGCAGCAAATTACTCGAATTGGCGATCGCGAATATACTGGTGAAACAAAACGGGGCGATATCTGGCTCAAGCCTAATTCACATCATGGTTTTTGGTCGTCGTCAGACTCTGATGAATGCTTGTCCCTGATATTCAAGATTGCGCCAGATTTTCTCCGGCAAATTGCCTTAGAGAATGATTTTGCTAACGCCGATAGTGTGGAAATTTTACCCGTTTTAAATAAACACGACTCTCAGCTACAGAATTTGGCGATGTTGTTTCAGCAAGAGATTGCTCACACTCAGTCTGGCAATCAAATGTATATTGAGTCTCTTAGCAATATGCTAGCCGTACATCTATTGAGACACTACTGTACCTTCCCAGTCAAGGTAGCGGAATATACAGGTGGATTACCTCCTTATAAACTCAAGCAGGTAACTGATTATATCAATACTTATTTGGCAGATGATATTTCCTTGGGTGAATTAGCCAGTCATGTAAAACTAAGCCAGTCGCATTTTTCTCATTTGTTTCGTCAAAGTACGGGAAAATCTCCCTACAAATTTTTAATACAACAAAGAATCGATCGCGCTCAAGAATTACTGCTCAAACAAGATATGGCGATCGCCGATGTAGCCAGTAGCGTTGGTTTTTACGATCAAAGTCACCTTAGTCGCCATATGAAAAAGCTATTAGGTGTATCTCCCAGACAATTAAGGCAGCAAAGATAATTAAACTAATCGTCTTCATAGTTTATTTACCCTAGCGGGATTTAAGCAATTTGATTTACCAGTTTCAATATTATTAATCCTCGCTACTTTTGCTGTCTCTATTATTCAAATGGTTTTAACGCTGAAGTGTTGGCGCGATTTTGCCTAGCTGTAACTATTTGTAAAGAACGTTGATAGCCAAAATAATCGTAATAATATCCTGCAATCGGCAAAATGTACAAGTTTTTACCTCCTTACTTTGTGCATAATCATAACTGTCAACCTTACAAGTAAACTGAGAAAACCAAGATGAATAAAAAACTAATCAATCCTCCTGAATTATTTGATGGTGCTGCATTTGGTATGTCACAAGGTGCGATCGAGACTCAATCGGGACTTATTTTTCTCTCTGGTCAAGTAGATTGGAATCATCAATATGAAACTACAGAACAGTCTGTTGAAGGTCAGATGCGAAAGGCTCTGGCAAATTTAACCATTGCCTTAGAAAATGCTGGGTCATCAGTCGATAAGTTATTGCGAGTTCGTATTTATATTCGAGGCGAATTCGGTGAATACACAAACGCGATTGTACCTATTTTCAATGATTACTTTGGCGAATCTCGTCCTGCTATGACATGGATTGGAGTTGCTTCTCTAGCATCACCAGAAACCCTTGTGGAAGTGGAAACGATCGCCTTTTGTTAGTTCTTATCTAATGGTCAGCGTGATTTTGTACAGATCCCGTCTTGTTGGCGATGAATAGGTTGTAGTGAAAGAACGGGTTGTAATTTCTCTAATTGATGAAAGTTACCTTAATTGGCACTTTCTTGGGCTTTGTCTTGATAAAGTAGTGCAATTGCTACCAATTCCAGAAAGAGGACAGCGATCGCATCATGTTCTGGAATAGTGCTACCAACTCATAGTTTATTTACCTAAGCGGGATCTTAGCAATTTGATTTACCATATAATAAATGGGTTTAAAGCCCCGCACAAAGAGTTCGATTGGGACTGGGGACTGGGGACTGGGGACTTCTACGTAGCTAATCAATCCCTAATCCCTAATCCCTAATCCCTAGAATCACCGTTTTTTTTAGGGCGGTGAGCAGTCACCAGTCTTAATTTAGAAATCCAAAATGAATAAAAAACTAATCAATCCTCCTGAATTGTTTGATGGTGCTGTATATGGTATGTCCCAAGCTACTATAGAAACTCAATCGGGACTTGTTTTTCTCTCTGGTCAAATAGATTCGCAGCGTCAATCTGAAACTAAACAGTCTGTTGAAGGTCAGATGCGAAAGGCTCTGGCAAATTTAACTATTGCCTTGGAAAATGCTGGGTCATCGATCGATAAGTTATTGCAAGTTCGTATTTATATTCGAGGCGAATTTGGTGAATACCTGGAGGCTCTCACGCCTATTCTCGCTAATTTCTTTGGCGAATCTCGTCCTGCTATGACAGGGATCGGAGTTGCTTCTCTAGCATCACCAGAAATTCTGGTGGAAGTGGAGGCGATCGCCTTTTGTTAGTTCTTATCTAATGGTCAGCGTGATTTTGTACAGATCCCGTCTTGTTGGCGATGAATAGGTTGTAGTGAAAGAACGGGTTGTAATTTCTCTAATTGATGAAAGTTACCTTAATTGGCACTTTCTTGGGCTTTGTCTTGATAAAGTAGTGCAATTGCTACCAATTCCAGAAAGAGGACAGCGATCGCATCATGTTCTGGAATAGTGCTACCAACTCATAGTTTATTTACCTAAGCGGGATCTTAGCAATTTGATTTACCATATAATAAATGGGTTTAAAGCCTCGCACAAAGAGTTCGATTGGGACTGGGGACTGGGGACTGGGGACTTCTACGTAGCTAATCAATCCCTAATTCCTAATCCCTAGAATCACCGTTTTTTTTAGGGCGGTGAGCAGTCACCAGTCTTAATTTAGAAATCCAAAATGAATAAAAAACTAATCAATCCTCCTGAATTGTTTGATGGTGCTGTATATGGTATGTCCCAAGCTACTATAGAAACTCAATCGGGACTTGTTTTTCTCTCTGGTCAAATAGATTCGCAGCGTCAATCTGAAACTAAACAGTCTGTTGAAGGTCAGATGCGAAAGGCTCTGGCAAATTTAACTATTGCCTTGGAAAATGCTGGGTCATCGATCGATAAGTTATTGCAAGTTCGTATTTATATTCGAGGCGAATTTGGTGAATACCTGGAGGCTCTCACGCCTATTCTCGCTAATTTCTTTGGCGAATCTCGTCCTGCTATGACAGGGATCGGAGTTGCTTCTCTAGCATCACCAGAAATTCTGGTGGAAGTGGAGGCGATCGCTTTTTGTTAGCTAGTGCTAAGAATATTTTCTTAGTTCTTACCTAAGCCGAAAGGCGCAAAACAAAGGCACACTTCCGCATATACGCGCGAGTTGGGGAATTTAGGGGGTGGATGCGTAAGTCCTAAACATTATGACGTTACCTACAAACTCAGTCCTTCTTTGGTTTGTAGGTAGAGGCTATTTCTAGTTCTTTTAGCTGTTTGGCATCGACTGAGGCTGGCGCATCTGTGAGTAGGCAGCTTGCTTGTTGAGTTTTAGGAAAAGCAATTACATCGCGAATAGATTCTTCTCCCGCCAATAACATCACCAAACGATCCAAGCCGAAAGCTATACCGCCGTGGGGAGGTGTGCCATATTCAAACGCTTCTAGTAAGAAACCGAATTTGTTATAAGCCTCTTCAGTAGAAAAACCAATCGTTTCAAAGACTTTTTCTTGAATGTCTTTTTGATAGATTCGTAGGCTTCCTCCACCTATTTCGATGCCGTTGTATACCAGATCGTAGGCTTGCGCTCTAGCGGTAGTTAAATCTTCAATATCTTCAGGATAGGGTGCTGTGAAAGGGTGATGCAATGCTTCGTAGCGTTTTTCATCGGCATTCCATTCAAACATCGGAAATTCTGTTACCCAGATTAAATTAACCTGTTCGTTATCAATTAATCCCATCTCTTGAGCAATAAATAAACGCAAGCGGTCTAGAGATTTATTGACTGTGACTGTATCTCCCGCTCCAAACAAGAGTAAATGTCCTGGTTTTGCCCCAGTACGGCTTAATAGCTCTGTTTTTTGCTCCTCACTCAGATTATCTTTAATTGCACCAATAGTATCTATTTCATTATTTTCTCGGACGCGAATATAGGCAATGCCTTTAGCCCCGGCGGTTACGGCTTCATTGAAAATATCTCCTTTGGGTTTGATGCGAACGTTGGAAATAGCGTCATTACCGCCAGGAATAGGCAAGACTTTTACTTGTCCACCACTTTTTACAGCACCCGAAAAGACTTTGAAACCAGAGTCTTGGACAATATCTGAGACATCTACTAATTCCATGGCAAAGCGGGTATCTGGTCGATCTGTACCGTAGCGAGCCATGGAATCTGCATAGGTAATGCGGGGAAAAGGACGAGGCATCTCAATATTTTTGACAGCCTTAAAGATGTGGCAGATTAAAGCTTCGTTGAGTTTAATAATCTCATCTTGAGATAAAAAGCTCATTTCCATGTCTAGCTGAGTAAATTCTGGCTGTCTGTCGGCGCGCAAATCTTCATCACGGAAGCAACGAGCAATTTGATAATAGCGATCGCATCCCGACACCATCAATAGCTGCTTGAACAACTGCGGGGACTGGGGCAAAGCATACCATTCACCAGGATTCACCCTAGAAGGTACAAGATAATCCCGCGCGCCTTCGGGGGTAGAGCGAGTCAAAATTGGGGTTTCGATCTCGATAAAGTTTTCTTCGTCTTCTAAAAAACGACGCATTGCTTTAACTACCTGATGACGTAGCTGGAGGTTTTTTGCCATGCGATCGCGTCGCAGATCTAGATAACGATATTGGAGACGTAGTTTTTCGCCAACATTTTCTGTGTCGGCTGTAGATACTTGAAACGGCAGTTGTTTGTTTACGGCGTTAAGTAACTCAATGGATTCGGCATAGATCTCTACTTGTCCTGTAGGTAGCTTATCGTTTAAGGATTCAGGGGGACGCTGGCTGACTTTTCCAACTGCTTTAACTACATATTCGCTGCGTAAAAATTCCGCGTCGGCATAAGATTGAGGCGTGCGTTGTGGATCGCTAACAATTTGAACCGTGCCAGTGCGATCGCGTAAATCAATAAAGATTACTCCTCCGTGATCGCGACGGCGATCGACCCAGCCATAGATGGTAACGGTTTGGTCTATATGTTCGGCTCGCAATTCGCCACAGTAGTTTGTTCTCATGCCTGGTAGCTAAAGTAATTAAAATTGGAAACACAGCGTATTCAAGAGTAACAAAATCTGAGTCACTCTTGTTTATTATTTCTGCTCTAAAATGATGGTTTCTTAATATCTAGGTCTGAAGTTGCTCTAGACGCTATTCTGCCCGATGATTACAATGCGATAAACTATACTCTCTTTTACTGCTAATCATGACTCAGATTATGACTCAAGCTCTATTGTCAGTCGCCAATCTTCGAGTTGCTTATCCCCATAAATTGAATCAAGCTACTGTTTGGGCGGTAGATGATGTTTCTTTTAGTCTTAAGCCTGGAGAAAAAATGGGGCTAGTGGGCGAGTCTGGTTGTGGCAAGTCTACTTTAGGGCGAGCAATTATGCGCTTGTTGCCAGAGGGAAGTCAGGTAGAAGGCAAAGCCATATTTCAGGAAAAGTCGGTTTTTGAGTTGAATAAAGCAGAATTACGCCAATTTAGGGGAGAGGTAGTGGCTTTAATCTTTCAAGATCCGATGACGAGGCTAGATCCTTTGATGACTATTGGCGATCACTGTCTAGAAACTATTAAAGCTCATCAACCTCAGCTATCCAAATCCGCAGCCAAAAAGTTAGCAATCGCAACTTTGGAAACTGTAAAAATCCCTGCTAACCGTTGGGGACAATATCCTCATGAGTTTAGTGGTGGCATGAGACAGCGAGTAGCGATCGCTTTGGCATTATTACTCAATCCGAAAGTAATTGTCGCCGATGAACCGACAACCAGCCTAGACGTTACGGTTTCAGCCGAAATTCTGAAGGAATTAACCAGACTATGTAGCGAAAGAGAAATGGCTTTGCTGTTAATTTCTCACGATTTAGCAATGGTAGGTGAATATTGCGATCGCCTTGCGGTAATGTACCAGGGTAAAATGGTAGAAACAGGAGATGTAAAGTCTATTCTCTATCAGCCCCAGCATGAGTATACTAAGTCTTTATTAAATGCAGCCCTTCACCTCCAGGTAGTTGATGATAGCCCACCAGAATTTACTAAGCAATCAGCAATTTTAGAAGTCAAAAATTTAAAGCAGCACTTTACTTTAGAGGCAAATTTTTTCCAGCAGTTATTTTCTCAAAAGAAAGCATCAATAATTAAAGCTGTTGACAACATAAGTTTTGAGCTTTATGCAGGAGAAATACTAGGGCTGGTAGGAGAGTCTGGCTGTGGTAAAAGTACTCTTTCGCGGACAATTTTACAGTTAATTAAACCGACGGCGGGACAGGTAAAATTTCTGGGACAAGATCTAACTACTCTTTCTAATTCTGCCATGCGGAGTCAACGACGACAGCTACAGATGGTGTTTCAAGATCCTCATGCTTGTCTAAACCCTCTAATGACCGTGGGAAAAAGTATTGCCGATCCTTTGTTAATTCATAAATTGGCTACTGCTACTGAAGCCAAACAGCAAGTAGCAACCATGCTCGAAAAAGTCGGTTTAACGCCGACCAAAGAATATGCTCGACGTTATCCTCATGAACTTTCTGGAGGACAACAGCAAAGAGTTGCGATCGCTCGTGCCTTAATTACTAAGCCTAAATTAGTAATCTGTGATGAACCAGTCAGTATGCTTGATGCCACGGTACAAACTCAAGTATTAGAGCTTATGTTGGCTTTAAAAGCGGAATTTGACTTAACTTATTTATTTATTACCCACGATCTTTGGGTAGCCAGATTCTTTTGCGATCGCATTGCCGTAATGAATGCAGGTAAAATCGTCGAAATAGACACCACCGAAAAGATATTTACCCAAGCACAACATCCCTACACCAAAAAGCTTCTGTCCGCTGCACCTTTGTTAGCTAATACAAACTAAGATTAGCGGTTTAACAATCATAAATTAAATCGCCGAATCAGACTCCCAAATTAATTCATCTCCGTCATACAAACAAATTTTAGTAATCTGCAAAGGTTTGGCAAACAGTGAACTCAAACTACCAAAGAAGTTATTATCTGTTGCTCGATCGGTGTTTAATTTCAAGGAAATCTGCTTCATATATTTCTCGTTTCCGCCAGGATAAATAACCGTTCCTCCACAGGCAATTTCAGTATAGTAAAGACCTTTTTTCAGCTTGACTACGGTTGCCGAATCAATAGAACAATCGTTAGACGTTGCCGACGCTGCTATATCTTCTACCTTATTTGAACCAGCAGTATAAAATACCCGCATTAAAGGATCTTCCCAGCCTTGTGCTGGTGCAGCAGATTTATTAACTATTGACAGATTAATTTCTGTAGCATTTTTGCTGGCTTGACTAACTCTAGATTCTACGTATATTTCTGGTTCATCATCTAATTGAGGAAAAGACACTTTAGTTAAAGGTTTTCCGCCAAACTCTTGATACATTTTGGCTAAAGCACCTGCAAACCCAGCATTATAGCTAACGCCGACTTCATTACGTACCCAGTCGTTGCGATCGTCTGCCCAGTGTTCTTGTTCATCGGGACCTCCAACTAAGGCACCGATTAAAAGATTACGTGTTTCTGTAGGCTCGTTCATTGAGTTTAACCAGCTACCATGAGCAGTACGATGATGAGGATTGTGAGGATAATTATCGCCGTAGCCAATTAGGTAACTGCGTTTTGCGGGATTTTGTCCCAAAATATAGTTGATTTGATTAACGCCAAAATCAAAATAACCTTCGGCTTTTTGTGATTTTCCTTGAGTTTGTAACCAATCACTATAGATAAAAGCGAGAAAGCTCGTGTTGGCTGCTAAAGGTAAAGAACCCCATTTCGCTAAGAAAGCTAAACCCCCTGGAGTATATTTAATCTGTTCACCTTCATGTCCTATTGTCCAAAAGTTTAACCAGGCTTCGGTGCGTTGTTGATATTCTATTTTTCCTGTTTCTTGTGCCAGTAAGACGTAGATTCCATAGGATTTGTCATCAAACTGATAGGTGTAATTAAAGGGTTTGCCCATTTGCTGATATTCAGTTTCGGCGATCGCCAAATATTCAGCAGAATAACTAGAGTTTTGGGCTTTTTTGGCTTTATGCAGCCAAATTGCTCCCCAAATTAGTTCATCTAGATAGCCATTATTGGAGGTGTAAAAAGGCACTGCTTCTTTTAGACAGTCAGAATATTTACCGCGATATTTATTAGCAAAATCAAACAGCTTCTCAGCTTTATCTACCAACAAATCGGCGTATTCTGTATCGCCATTCTTGCGAAATAAAATAGAGCTAGAAGCCATGGCAGCAGAAGTTTCCCCTGCTAAATCTGTTCCAGGACAACTCGTATCAATTTTAAAAGCGGGGCGTTCCATTTGGTAGTTAACTACTTCAACTGACCCCCACCATTGATGATCTAGTTCACCATTACCTACCTGTCCATAAAGCACATATTCTCCAGGAGTATCATTAGCAAAGGCGTTGAGAAAATAATCTGTAACCCATTTAAGGTTTTGCGATAAATGAACTAATTGACCTGATTTTTTATAAGCATCATAATATTCGATTCCTCCCCAAGCTAGGGTTGTGACGCTAAATGCCAGGGGAAAATTAAACTTGACGTTATCTCCAGCGTCTACCCAACCACCGCTTAAATCTACCCCTACGTCTGCACCATCTTCTAGGGTTGCGTCTCCTCGCCAAGGTACACGATTCCATTCTGGTAGCCTTCCTGTTTGCTGTGCTTCATAAAAGAGAATAGCTTTTTGTAAAGCTTCACCATAGTTTTCTGTGGTTTGACTAATAGTAGGTGCAGAGATTATGACTACCATTATTAATGCTAGTAATCCTGCTAAAATCTTCGATTTACGCAGTTTTTTTAACGCTTGTTGGCTAATAGATATTAAATACATAGATAAATATATAAAACGTCTGATGTGAATTAAAAAATGTTTATTCTCGCTTCTAAATGAAATTGGTCTATAAAAAGCGTGGTTTATTCCTGGGGGAACTTTCCCCCAGACCCCCAGTTGGGGACGTTACGACCCTCCCCAAACCCCTTCCGTAAACATTAACATTGATTCTTATCATAATTAGGTAGAGTCTGAATCCGCATAATTAATACGATTAAAATTGCTTGAATTTTATTTAAATAATAAATCTCTTTATTCACGGAAATATATAGATTTTTTCTAAGCTAAAAAAGAAACTTAATTCATATCAGGCGTGCAAAAAAGTGATTTTAGATAACTAGGCTAACGTGCAGTTTGTTATAAATTGAGTAAGGTTTAACAAAAATACGCCCGAAAAATTAGTATATGCAACGTTGATTCAAGTTAGCGATATTTGCTCGGCAGTAGAATTAGCTACTCCCGTGACTAGTTGACACTCCTGATTGTCATGAATGGACTGTGATTCGTAGGTTAAAGGATGGAGTTAACTGACTACGTAGCCAATTAATCGATCCTTTACCCCTTACCCTTTGTCCCAATCTTCATCAGTGACAAGGCTTTAAACCCATTCATTAAACCGTATCGCATCATACCTTAACTACAAACTTAGTTCGATCTTAACACTTAGTATTTATTGAGAATTATTTGCAATAATTGTGCGGGTAATGATATCTTGATATTAAACAAAAATAGCTATATTGAGCTTATTGCTGTAACCAAAAAATCGTAAACAATTACCAAAGTAAAACCTATGAGTAGAGACAAAAACAACCAAAAAAATAGTATTCCTCAGTGGCAGTCAGAAAAGATGAAAACAATTATTGTAGAGAGATGGAAAGAGATTAGACAAGTTGTTGAAGCAAGACAAGATCGAAATTAATAACCAGATGTTATTCTGCGCTTGATACGCCCCGCCCAATTCCGCGATTAAACTTTACAATATAAGACTGGAGCAATTATAGAAGAAATAGCAATGAGCGATTTTGATTACGATTTAATTATTATTGGCGCGGGTGTGGGTGGACATGGTGCAGCACTTCATGCAGTTAAAAGCGGTCTAAAAACGGCAATCATTGAAGCGGGGGATATGGGAGGCACTTGCGTTAATCGTGGCTGTATTCCCTCTAAGGCTTTGTTAGCAGCATCTGGCAGAGTTAGAGAGTTTGGCGATCGCCATCACCTACAGGACATGGGAATTCAGCTAGGAAATATTCAGTTTGATCGTAGCGCGATCGCCGATCATGCGACAAATTTAGTTAACAAAATTCAAGGAGATTTAACCAACAGCCTTAAACGTCTCAAGGTGGATATTATTCGCGGTTGGGGTGAACTTGCAGGGACACAAAAGGTTAAAGTTGTAAGTCAAGAAGGTGACAAAACCTACACTACCAAAGAAATAATGCTTTGTCCTGGATCTGTGCCTTTTGTCCCGCGTGGTATAGAAATTGATAACAAAACTGTCTTTACTAGCGACAACGCGGTTAAATTAGAGTCCCTTCCCAACTGGATTGCTATTATTGGTAGTGGCTATATTGGCTTAGAGTTTTCTGATGTTTATACCGCCTTGGGTTGTGAAGTAACCATGATCGAAGCTTTGGACACTTTGATGCCTGGCTTCGATCCTGACATTGCCAAAATTGCCAAAAAAATTCTACTCGATCAGCGAGATATTGAAACTTACAAAGGTGTATTTGCGACCAAAATTACTCCTGGCGCACCAGTACAAATTGAATTAACCGATGCCAAAACAAAAGAAGTTGTTGAAGTCTTGGAAGTAGATGCTTGCTTGGTAGCTACTGGACGTATTCCCGCCACCAAAAAAATTGGTTTAGAAACTCTGGCGGTTGAAATAGACAAGCGTGGTTTTATTCCCGTCAACGACAAAATGCAGGTATTGCGCGACGGCAAACCTGTTCCTCATCTTTGGGCGGTGGGTGATGCTACAGGTAAAATGATGCTAGCCCATGCTGCCTCTGGACAAGGAGTTGTGGCGGTAGAGAATATCTGTGGCGCAGACAAAGAAATAGACTATCGCTGTATTCCTGCTGCTGCTTTTACCCATCCTGAAATTAGCTATGTGGGTCTTACTGAAGCACAAGCCAAAGAAATAGGCGAACAAGAAGGATTTAAAGTATCTACGGTCAAATCTTTCTATAAAGGCAACTCCAAAGCCTTGGCAGAGGGAGAAACTGAAGGGGTTGCTAAGATTATTTATCGCCAGGATACGGGAGAACTTTTAGGAGTACATATCATTGGTATTCATGCTTCAGATCTGATTCAAGAGGCGGCAAATGCGATCGCCAAACGAGAATCAGTCCAAAATCTCTCCTTTAATATTCACACTCACCCTACTCTTTCCGAAGTTTTAGATGAGGCATATAAACGCGCTCAAGTAGTAGGTGTCTAGATTAATTTAGGTAATCACGAACATCTAATAATAAATATATGATAGTCTTTCAGGTAAATTACTGATAACTAAACACTGGTAAGCGTAATGGCTAAAGCCATCTTTCAACCACCAAGATTACGACGGGAAGAATGCGAGGAAGGAGAGCGTAGCGCAACCTGGCTAGAGTTATTTTTTGATTTAATCTTTGTGGTAGCGATCGCCCAATTAGCTCATAATTTCAAATCAGACTTTAGTTTTTTAGGCTTTGCTAAACTAGCACTATTATTTGTACCTGTTTGGTGGTGCTGGATCGGCGCAACCTTTTACGATACACGTTTCGATAATGATGGCTTAGTAGATCGTCTAATTACGCTGTTGCAAATGGCGATCGCAGCAACGATAGCTGCCAATATTCATCATGGATTAAGTTCTTCTTCAGTTGGTTTTGCCTTGAGCTATATTGCTTTTCGTGGAGTGCTAATCTGTCAATATCTTCATGCAGGATATCATGTACCTCAAGCAAGACAATTAACCAATTGGTATGCCTGGGGTTTTGCTGGAAGTATTGTCTTTTGGCTGGCTTCTATATTCGTTCCCCTCCCCTGGCGTTTTTTGTTTTGGGGTATAGGACTAATCATTGATTTTGCTACCCCCCTGACAGCCGGAAAAAGAGTGGTCAACGTGCCTCCTGATATGGCGCATTCTACCGAAAGAATTGGATTATTTACCATTATTGTTTTGGGTGAGTCGATAGTTGCGGTGGTAAGTGGAGTAGCCGATAGAGAATGGACTCCTGTATCGGTGGCGATCGCTTTGTTAGGTTTATCGATCGCCTTTAGCTTCTGGTGGATGTATTTTGACACGGTGGACGCATCTCCCCTTCAGGCTATGAAAAAAGGTCAAATGAAAATTGCTCTTGCTTGGCTTTATTCTCATCTTCCTTTGACAATTGGTTTAACTGCCACAGGGGTAGGAGTAGAAAAGATGATCCATGGTCTAAAACATGACTCAGCTAGTGGGGAGAAGTTTCTGTTTTGCCTAGCAGTAGCTCTGTGTTTGCTTATCCTTTCTAATCTTCATTGGACAAGCTGCGAACTTGGACAAACTAAGTGCAAAAGAATTTTAACTTTTTATCGTCTGGGTGCAGCAGCGTTTATTCTAGCTTTGGCTTTAGCTAGTAATATTTTATCTTCCTTGGTAATAATTACTCTTGTCGCGTTCGCCTGTGCGATTCAGATTGTTTTTGATATTTTCAACACCTGCCCTTGAGTCACTAATAGCCGAAGAAGGAGTAGTGATCTTGGGTTGAGAAAGACTAGAATCAAATCTGGTTCTATATCATGTTGTGAAGATTCTATTTGACTTTCCGAGAAATGGCGATCGCCCGTTGAAGAAATATCTTCCTGTTAAATACTCATCTTGCCCCAGGAATGCGTAAGCTACCTTCGGAGCTTGATGTACAAATTATCCAGGCACTTATTGCTACTGAGCTTGAGAAAAATGGTAGCAAGCCAGCAGGAGAGGAGCTACTGGCAAAATTAACCTCAAATCCTTATTTTGCTGGGAATTATGACTCTGGTTTTGGTGGGCAAGGATCTTTACCTAAAACGCTTGTCGATCTCAATTATGTTTTGCCCACCCTACAAGGCTTTTTCAATCAATGAAATTGAATCCTTGACTGGGCTAGATTTCTTCTCTGAAATTCCAGATGAACTGGAAGATCAGCTAGAAAGTAGAGATGACTCTAATAAAATCAATTCAGCAAATCTGCTCGCCTCATCATTCATTGATCGTGGGTCATTCGACATAGACTCCATTGGGCAAAGTAACTTTCCAGAAGAAAGCCTGTTCATGGGTGAAAAATCCTCTGACATCAACTTTGGAGAAGTCAACTAGAAAAATAGTAGCAAGTTCGAGATCGCCATTGCTGAAATCAGCACCATCAACAGTACATTGGCACATAGTAACACCGTACATGTTCGCCCCAGTAAGGTCGGCACTGAGATAACTACCTGCCAACATATTCGCTCCAGTCAAATCAGCGGAACGAAGACTAGATAACCACAAACAACTAGCTCTCAACATAGTACCGACAGCGACAACCTCATCCAGATTAGCTTCCCGCAAGCTGGCGTAACTCAAGATAGCCCCACTCAAATTAGCCCCATGCAAATCGGAACCACAGAGATTAACCCCTCTGAGGTCAGCACCACCAAGATCGACCCTACCCCGTCTACTTTCAATATCACGGACAAATCTAATAGCAGAGAAGTTTCTCTCTCCAGCAGCATACCTGCACAACAGCTCGTCAACAGTCATTTCAATCATACAAGTACCTCATCGCAAGCCTTCTACTGCCATCGATCGCTTTGCTTTATCTGCTTCTGCTTAAACCGAACTCATGTTACTTAAACTCGTAAGAGCGGTCATCGCCATCGATTAAAGATCTTTACGAACAAAATCAAAGTTAGTAATTTTAATTTCACTGTCGTCAAAACGAGCAGTAATTTCTAACTCGCCTCCCATAGCCTCAATAACTTACAGATGCAATATTACATTGATGTAATACTTTTGGCTTGGCATTATCTAAGCTTCCAAATCCAAAAAAGTGGGGTGAAGTTCCTCAACCGCTGTTTTAGGTTTAGAGAGCGATCGCGGTAGCAAACAATTTCTAAAAATCTCTTAGGCTGTCAATTAACAATTATCAATCAAGCCTGAGGTGGGCAAGAAAAATAATTGTGTTCCTAATAACAGTACAAAGTAACTAATATTCACCATAAATTGTCTGCATAATTAGTCCAAATTAATTATTTCAATCGGTTCAATTGGTTCTGCTGGTTGAAAACCAAAGACGCGGGAATAAAAGTAGAATTCGCTGTCCAAAGCTTTTTTAATATTGTCTGACATCCGAAAGCCATGTGCCTCTTCCTCAAAAGACACATAAGCCACGGGTAAGCCTTTTGCTTTAATCGCCTCGAACATCATTTCTGCCTGATTGGGAGGAACAACCTTGTCTTCCAAGCCTTGAAAGAAGATAACGGGACAGTCTAATTGTTCGGTAAAGTGAATTGGCGATCGCTCTTGATAAATTTCTCGATCTTCAGGATATTTGCCAATCAGGCGATCGAGATAACGGGACTCAAATTTATGAGTGTCTTTTGCCAATATTTCCAAATCGCTTACGCCATAGTAACTCGCACCAGCTTTAAACGTATCGCGAAAAGTTAATGCTGCCAGGGTTGTATAGCCTCCTGCACTGCTACCCGTAATTACAAGCCGATTTTTGTCTACTTTTCCTTGGTTAACTAAATATTTAGCAGCATTAACGCAATCATCTATATCAACAATGCCCCATTTGCCATCTAGTCTTTGGCGATATTCTCGACCATAACCAATACTACCGCCATAGTTAACGTCTACATAGCCAAAACCCCGACTAGTCCAATACTGAATACGCAGGTTTAAATCTACCGAGGCTGCTGCGGTAGGTCCTCCATGACTCTTGACGATTAAAGGAGGAAGTTCGTTTGTTGGGGCGGTATAATCTTTATTGGTAGGGGGATAATACCAGGCGTAGGCAGTCAGATCGTCGGTAGTCGGAAAAGCGATCGCCTCTGGCAAAGAAAGATACTCAAGATCGATAGTTAAATCTCCTGTTTGCTTTAATACCTGTTCTTGACTACTATTTAAATCCAGTTTGATCACCGCAGTTGCTTCTGTGGGTGAGCCACCAATAAACACTACACAACCGCTTTTTGTACTTTGTACATCAGATATATTGGTGTATCTAGTTTTAATTTCGCTAAAGTTTTTAGTCTCGAGATCGATAACGCCTAAATTCCAACTTCCATCAGCCGAATAAGCACAGACCAAGCGATCGCTGCCGACAAAAGCATAGCTAGACAAGCCAAACACCCAGTGAGGATAAGCAAACTCGGCTGCCATTTGGTGTAATATTTCTACTGAACCATTAGGATTGCGTCGATAGATATTCCACCAATTAGTGCGATCGCTGGCAAAATAGAGTCTACCATCTTTATGCCATTTTGGTTCACAGATAGACTCAGCTTCTCCACCTGCTACTAGTTCAGGTTTGCCGACACCGCGATCGTCAATCTTAGCTAGCCATAGATAAGTACTGTCCCAAGGCATATCTGGATGATTCCAGCTTAACCAAGCTAATTGTTGACCATCAGAACTTAAACGAGGGGAAGAATAAAAGTCACTACCTTCAATTAAGGTTTGAATTTTTCCTGTACCCAAATCAATTGTAATAATGCTGTTTTTAGCTTCAGCGTCATTTTGGGAATGATCTTCACAGACACAAATCAAACGATCTCTATTTTGATCGACAATAATATCTGCATAGCGTTGCTGTAATTTATTGGTCAGAGGCTGAGGCTGCTTGTTTAGAACCTGCTGATATATTCTCCCGTCTTCATAATTAGAAAAATAAACTGTCTCTTTGGCTACTGTATACGCTCCTCCACCATACTCGTGTATTTTGTTGCGAACGCTTAGGGGAGAAGGGGTGATATTTTTAATTCCTCGCTCGTTGAAATAACCCACAATTAGATTGCGACCTTTTTCCTGAGGACGTTTTTCTAACCAGTAGATATCATTATTATTTACGGTAATTTCCCCAATTCCAATTGTTTTTGAGACAATTAGATCTGAGGTGATAGGAGATTTCCAAGAACCATAAGTAACTGTTTGAGACATAATCATGATTTTATTGCTTCGCTTTAAATATAATTCTTTGCGTTTACGCTTAATTATTTTTACAGCTTTGAGAACACAACTCTTATAGTAATATTTTAGGTAGCACTGTATAGCAGAAGACCTAATTTAGTAGTTTAAGTAGAATCAGTGGTTCTCTATAATCACTTACAAATTAGTTCTTTTAGTAGACTTATTGCATGAATATATTTTTTCGATACTAGTTTTAAATTCCTGACCTCTTTCGAGACCCCGCGTCGGCGTAAGACGCAAGGGAATGCTCGAATTGACCTCATTCTCAACCAATATTTCTGATTCGTGCAAGAGATCTAGTGTTATATCTTCTACAGAATTTTGCCACTACAAAACGCAGCTAATTTAAGCAATTAAGTATTATAAAGAATAAAACCTCAATTTATAAGGTTTTTTGTTGCAAATATTGCATTTATAACTAGCTTTTATCTGTATGATCGGTGTTTAGGGAAAAAACGAAGTTTTAATTTATTTAGTTTTGTAAGCAATTTTTGCTAATAAAAGTTACATAAGTTAATAAATATCGTGTATTGTAGAAATAAGTAATTGAAAAGATAAAGATTTTAGTTTTGTCTATTTCAAGGAATTTTGGTAAAAGCTGATACCAAAAAATCAAGACAAAAAATTGCTAAAAATACTAAACCTGGAAGTCAGAGATTACTCCGCCCTAAACGGACGGAGCCTTCTTGCTCAATAGCCTCAACGGGGGCAACCCCCGCAACGGCTTTTCGCGCTGCTCTGACCGTTGGTCAAAGCCATATTCTTAACAAAAGTAAACATAAATTCTCATAAAACTCTGGGTTTTATCAGTTTAAGGCTTTTCAAGGCTTAAGATTCCAGTAAACGAGAGAATTTCATTCTTACCTAACCAATAACAGTAAGTAAATCGCGTCATGAAAACAGCACAAAAATCTAACGACTTAGTTAGGAGCTATCTTAAAGAAATAGGTCGCGTTCCTCTGCTGACTCACGAGGAAGAAATTCTATATTCCAAAAGAGTTCAAAAAGCGATCGCTTTAACTCAAATCAAAGAAGAGCTAGAAGCAGAACTAGGGATAGAACCGACAGTCGAAGAGTGGTCGCAAGCTGCAAAAGTAACTCAAGAAGAGCTACAAACCCTAATTGAGGCGGGAGAGTCTGCCAAGCGCAAAATGGTAGAGGCAAACCTGCGTCTGGTAGTTTCAGTTGCCAAAAAATACCTCAAGCGTAACCTCGATCTGTTGGATTTGATCCAAGAGGGAACGATTGGGATGCAAAGAGGAGTGGAGAAGTTCGATCCCACTAAAGGATATCGCTTTAGTACCTATGCCTACTGGTGGATTCGTCAGGCAATCACCAGAGCGATCGCTGAAAAGGGTCGTACTATTCGCCTGCCGATTCATATCACTGAAAAGCTCAACAAAATCAAGAAAGCTCAAAGGCAACTAGCTCAACAAAAAGGAAGAACAGCAACTATTGCCGAATTGGCAAAAGAACTAGAGCTAACGCCCAAGCAAGTACGGGACTACCTAGAAAAATCCCGTCAGCCTATTTCCTTAGATGTCAGGGTTGGTGACAACAATGATACCGAGTTAGGAGATATGTTAGAAGACACAGGACAATCTCCAGAAGATTTCGCCACCTCTTCATCTCTTAGAAGAGACCTAGAAAAGCTGATGGCAGATTTAACACCCCAACAAAGGGAAGTGCTGTCTTTGAGGTTTGGTTTAAGCGATGGTAAACCGATGACTTTAGCTAAAATAGGCGAATGTTTAAGCATTAGCAGAGAGAGAGTTAGACAAATAGAGAGAGAAGCACTATCAAAGTTACGCAAGCGTAAAATAGTGATTCGCGAATATTTAGCTAGCTGAAGGCTTGCTTATTTTAGAGTTAGATCGGGAAACTTGCCGAGCATAGTTCGGTTCTACGTAATCCTTAATTTGACTTATGGTGATTAAATTAAGTAACGATTAAATAAATATGATCTAAGATCAATCTTAAGTATAGAGGTAAGAAAGTGCAGAGCCAAAATAGTTCTCAGAACGGTTTTATGCAGAATAAAGAAGATAACCATTTATGGGAGTATGTCCAATCTTTAAGCCCAGAAGCCACGGCTCAACTCTCCCAACCCGAATCGAGAGAAGTTTTTCAAATCATAGAACAAAATATAGTTGGATTATTAGGCAATTTGCCTACAGATAACTTTGAAGTAGCGATCAGCACTAATCGCGAAAGCTTAGGTCGTATGTTAGCTTCGGCGATGATGAGCGGTTATTTCTTGCGTAATGCAGAGCAAAGAATGACCTTTGAAAAATCTTTATCGGCAGCTCAGGTAGATAGTCAACAATCTTAACTGTAAATTAGATTTGTGAATTAAATTATTCATGTAGGCAACCTTTATCGACGTAAAATAGAGGTTGCCGTTTGTTTATAATCATTAAGTCAGATCTCAGTAGATAAATTAAGCTTCGACACTTCATGGCAAAATCACCAACTCCTCATAAGCAGATTGGGGTAGCTGTAATCACTAACCAGCAGGGAAAAATTCTAATCGACAAAAGAAAACCTGAAGGGGAGATGGGAGGCTTATGGGAATTTCCTGGAGGAAAAATTGAACCAGGAGAAACCATCGAAGAATGTATCCAGCGGGAAATAAAGGAAGAGCTAAATATTGAAATATTAGTAGGCGATCGCCTGACAACTATCGTTCATAGATATAAAACGTTTAATATAACTTTATATGTCCATGATTGTCAGCATTTGAATGGAACACCAGAATGCCTAGAATGTGACGAAATTCATTGGGTAAGTCCCTTGGCGATGAATCAATATCAATTTCCTCAAGCTAATATACAAATTATTAATCTTCTGCAACAAAGAGGCATAACTAGATGAATGCCAAAACTACTTCTAATAGCCTAATCATCAGAGAATTTACGGCCTTAAAGCAGCTTAAATTATTTAATTCTTTACAAGAGTCTCAGGTAAGCGGAAAGTTAACTTTTACCGAGCCGATGCAGAAGAGCGAATGGCATTTATATCTTCACTTGGGCGCAATAGTTTATGGTACGGGGGGAGTTCACCCCATTCGCCGTTGGCAAAGAAATCTCATTTCTAATTTACCTCAAGTTCCTTTTGGGCTTTCTAGCCTGCAAGAAGAGCTAACCGAGCGCGAAGCTGACTTAGACGACAATATCTGGGAGTACGAACAGCTACATCATTGGGTAGAACAAAACATAATCACTCCTCAACAAGCAAGAAATACAGTTTTGTTTGCCTTAAAAGAGATATTGTTTGATATAACTCAAGCAAGACAGATAATTTGTCGCCTTAGCCAAAACGATGCTCTCGCCCCTCAGCTTGAGCCGATTGAACCTGAAGAACTTGTCAATCAGACTCAACAGGTTTGGCAAAGCTGGGAAAATGCGAGGGTGGCTGATAGATTGCCAAATCTAGCTCCTGTAATTTTACAACCCCAAGAACTACAGAAAAAAACTTCTATCTCTGCTTACCAAAGTTTATGTAAACTACTCAACGGTAATAGAACCATGAGGGATCTTGCCGTACAGCTAAGGACATCACCTCTACAGGCGGTTTCTTCTCTGTTACCCTATATTCAGTCTGGGATCTTTGGTCTGGTAGACGTTCCTGATTTCCCAGATGATGGAACAAATTATCGGCATGGCAGGTTATCGTTTTGTAGCAGTTAACGATCCTACACAAGCGACATCCACCCTCATTGAGCGTCAACCAGACCTGATATTTTTAGACGTTGTTATGCCCAAGGTAAGTGGGTACGATCTTTGCGCTCAACTGCGTAAATATCCTGAGTTTGCCGAAACCCCAATTATTTTCCTGACTAGCAATTCGGGTATTATTGATCGCCTTAGAGCTAAAATGGTTGGCTCATCGGATTTTCTCAAGAAAACGGTGGATGCTGATGAACTATTACAAAAGATTGTTGAATATTTACCTTGATTTTCAGCCATAGATTCTTAGGGCGTGTCATCAATTAGTAAAATTAAACATAGTTTTAGGAGCGATCGCAATTTGCGCATAATCTACCTATGCTCAATCGTTAAGCGCAACCTATTAAATAGCTTTTGTTTACTGATTACAATCTTAATATAAGACTGCCCAAAATTGATGACTACTGCTACTGATAAATTAACTCTAGAAGAATACTTTAACTATGAAAATAGTGAAGAGCAACATTGGGAATTATCGGCAGGTAATTTGATTCAAATGCCACCAGAAAGCCCCCAAAATGCTGAGATTGCCATCAAATTGCTCTTGATTTTTGCTCAATTTGTTGCCCCTGGTTTGCTGCGCTGCAAAGATACCGAAATTGTAGTTAGTGGCAGTCGTACCACAGTTCGTTTACCAGATTTGATGGTGCTGACGGCAGAATTAGCCGATGCTTTACGTAGTTTTGGACGCAGTACGATTATGTCGGATATGTCTCCTCCTGCTTTAGTTGTGGAGGTGGTTTCTCCTGGGAAAGTTAATCAAGACCGAGATTATCGTTATAAGCGATCTGAGTATGCAGCTAGAGGCATTGCCGAATATTGGATTGTCGATCCTCAAATTAATAAAGTGACGGTTTTGATTTTGAACGAAGGACTTTACGAAGAGAAGGTATTTGAAGGGGAACAAGCGATCGCATCTTGCCTTTTTCCTCAACTTCAACTTACTGCCGAGCGAATTTTCTTTAGTTAAGTTTACTTGTGAGCAAGCTTAGTTGTTGCCCAAAAAACAAAAAAGTAATCTTAAATCAGAAAGGGATGTCTTTAAAAAGACATCCCTTTTTGCTGTTGATTGACTAACGGTCACTGTTCCGTTTTACGCTGGAGTAATTTGTGACAATTTATTAGTCATGATTAATTACGTTGTTTTCCTGACTGTATGCTTCCAAACTGATTTCAACTGGTTGTAAATCCCAGATTTGCTCACAGTATTCTTTGATAGTGCGATCGCTAGAAAATTTACCCATCCTCGCAGAATTAAGAATAGACATTTTTGTCCACTTGTCTTGGTCTTTATAGGTTTCTGAAACCATATCTTGACAATAAATATATGCCTGATAGTCTGCCAACAGCATATAAGGATCGTCATAAAGTAAAGAATCAACAATTGGCTTAAATAGCTTAGTATCACCATAGCTAAAGTCACCTTTAGCAACGCGATCGATTACCGCTTTTAGTTCTTCATTACTATTGTAATAAGCCATGGGATCATATCCTTCTTCTTTCATTTTGTATACTTCTTCAGCAGTCAGACCAAACAAGAAAAAGTTATCCGCGCCAGCTTCTTCACGGATTTCAATATTTGCTCCGTCTAGAGTACCAATGGTTAAGGCGCCATTCATGGCAAACTTCATGTTACCAGTACCAGAAGCCTCTTTTCCTGCGGTAGAAATCTGTTCTGATAAATCAGCAGCAGGATAAATTTTTTGCCCCAAGGAAACATTAAAGTTAGGCAAGAAAACAACTTTTAAACGACCTTTAACATCAGGATCTTTGTTGACTACTTCTCCTACTGCGTTAGCAAATTTAATGATCAACTTTGCCATAAAGTAACCAGGCGCAGCTTTACCACCAAAGATAAAGGTGCGAGGTACGATATCAATATTAGGGTTTTTCTTGATGCGATTGTAGAGAGTAATAATGTGTAACACCATCAAATGTTGACGTTTATATTCGTGAATTCGTTTGACTAGAACATCAAATATCGAATCAACGTTAACGTCAATATTTTTAATTTTCTTGATTTGTGCAGCTAGAGTAATTTTATTTTTGCGCTTAATTTCCCGCCATTCCTGGCAAAATTCAGGATCGTCAAGAAAGTTCTCTAATACTCGCATCTCGTCTAGGTTTTTTAACCAGCTATCGCCTTCGGTTTTTTCCGTGATTAATTTTGCTAATCGAGGATTACTTAACAGAATCCAGCGACGGGGAGTAACACCATTAGTTTTATTAAAGAATTTTTCAGGCCAAAGTTTAGCAAAACCTTGAAGCGTGTATTTTTGGAGTAATTGTGTATGCAGTGCAGCTACTCCATTAATAGCATGACTACCAACACAAGCTAAGTTTGCCATGCGAACTTTTTTGTCTGCGCCTTCTTCAATGATCGAAAGCTCAGAAGCAAGCTCCTGATCGTCAGGAAACCAGGTGCGAATATCTTCTAAGAAACGATGATTAATCTCGTAAATGATTTCAATATGTCTGGGTAGCATTCTAGCAAACAAAGTTACCGACCATCTTTCTAAAGCTTCTGGTAATAAAGTGTGATTTGTATATGCCAAAGTCTTTTGAGTAATATCCCAAGCCTGATCCCAGTCTATGCTGTGTTCGTCGATAAATAGGCGCATCAACTCGGCTACCGCTATCGCTGGGTGGGTATCGTTTAGCTGAATTGCTGCTCGTTCGTGGAAGTTGCTGAGATTAGGATGAACATTAAGATGAATCTGAATTAAGTCTTGCAGAGAAGCAGAGACAAAGAAATACTGCTGCGCCAGACGTAGTTCTTTACCCTGTGGAGTATTGTCGTTGGGATACAGCACTTTGGAAATCGTTTCCGAACTCATTTTTTCGCCTACGGCGCGGTCATAGTTACCTGCATTAAATGCCTCGAAGTTAAATTCTTCACTGGCTTCGGCTTTCCATAACCGTAGGGCGTTGACTGTATTAGTACGATATCCTGGTACTGGTGTATCATAGGGAACGGCCTTGACTTTGCGATCGCAAATCCAACTAACGCGGCTGTTTCCTTTTTCATCGCGATAGACTTCGGTATGTCCGCCTAGCTTAATTTCCGCTGAATCTTCAGGACGAGCAATTTCCCAAGGATTTTGGAACATCAACCAGTTATCAGGAATTTCTGCTTGCCAACCGTCTCTCAACGCCTGATGGAAAATACCAAATTCATAGCGGATACCGTAACCGATAGCTGGCATTTCTAAATTAGCCAAAGAATCAAGAAAACAGGCAGCCAGTCTACCCAAGCCACCATTACCCAAGCCTGGATCTGGTTCTTGTTCGATCAGATCCTCAATTTCTAAACCCGACTCGTTGACTACCTGACGCATTTTTTCGTAGATACCCAAAGAAATGAGGTTGTTTTCTAAATGACGACCCATCAAAAACTCTGCCGAGAGATAAGAAACCACCTTGACGTTTTCTTCGTAGTAGGTGCGTCCTGTTTTAATAAAGCGGTGTAACAAGCGATCGCGCACGGTATATGCCAATGCTTGGTAGTAATCGTGAAGAGTGGCAGTAGATTCGTCTTTTCCCTGAAGATAAAACAGATTGTCGGCGAAGGCTCGTTTGAGAGTCTCAACGCTCATTCCTGTGCGATCGTCTTCTATTTGAATATTCTGTGCCAAATTGCTAGTAGTAACGGTCTGATTAAGCTGTTGAGAAGATTTTATTTCCATGTTTGCCTAAATTATAGTGTCTGAATGAATAATTGTTGAGGTTATCGAGTAATTTTTTAAAAACCTTTGTAGGGGCAAACGCTGTCTAGATTAAATTTCATATAACCTGTTTATTTATTTATATAATGCCATGCCAAGTTTAACTCGACTGTTTATAGGTTACTATTAGATTTGCGATTAAAGCCTGGGAGCAACCCAAGCCTTAATCTTTGGTTTAGAAACTGAGGTTATGAGTTTAGCTTTTAGGACCCAAACCAACTTTGCCAGCATAAACAGCGCGATCGCCTAATTCTTCTTCAATTCTCAATAAGCGATTGTATTTAGCTACTCTTTCGCTACGGCAGAGAGAACCAGTCTTAATTTGTCCTGCACGGGTGGCAACCGCCAAGTCAGCTATAGTAGTGTCTTCGGTTTCTCCTGAGCGATGGCTAATCACTGAGCGATAGCCACTGCGAGTTGCTAGTTCAATAGTTTCTAGGGTTTCAGTTAAGGTACCAATTTGATTTAATTTAATTAGAATGGAATTAGCTACTCCAAGCTCAATTCCTTTTTGAAGTCTGGTTTTATTGGTCACAAACAAATCATCGCCCACTAGCTGAATTTTGTCACCGAGCTTTTCAGTTAAGGTTTTCCAGCTATCCCAATCATCTTCGTGCAGGGCATCTTCAATGGAAATAATCGGATATTTTTCCACTAATTCAGCCAGATAAGTAATAAATTCTTCAGGAGAATGAGCTTCACCGTCATAGGTATACTTACCATCGGCATAAAATTCACTAGCAGCTACATCCATTGCCAAAGCCACTTCCGTTCCTGGCTTATAGCCTGCTTTTTCGATGGCTGTAATCAACAAATCTAAAGCCTCTTGATTAGAACCCAAATTAGGCGCATATCCGCCTTCGTCACCTACCCCTGTTAGGAGATTTTTATCACCCAAAACTTTACTAAGAGAGGCGAATACTTCTGCACCCCAGCGCAAAGCTTCCCTAAAAGAATCTGCTCCTATAGGCATAATCATAAACTCTTGGAAATCAACGTTATTATCCGCGTGCGAACCACCGTTGATCACGTTCATCATCGGTACGGGGAGCAGATTAGATAATGGTCCTCCTAGATAACGATAGAGGGGCAGTTCCAGCACTTCAGCAGCAGCTTTTGCTGTAGCTAAAGACACCGCTAAAATCGCGTTTGCGCCCAAATTCTTCTTATTAGGAGAGCCGTCGCGGTCAATCATGATTTGATCGACGGTTGCCTGTTCTAAAGCATCTACGTCCAGCAATTCAGGAGTAATTTTTTCTTTGACGTTGCGAACTGCAATTAAAACACCTTTGCCACCGTAACGATTTTTATCGCCGTCTCTTAATTCATGTGCCTCAAAACTGCCTGTTGATGCGCCACTGGGTACTTGAGCTAATCCCACAACGCCTGACTCTAAACGTACTTCGGCTTCAATGGTAGGACGACCACGGGAGTCTAAAATTTCTCTAGCAGCGATCGCTTCAATAGCAGCTTCTGATTGGTTTAGCATCGATTCTCCTCTTTAATTTTCTAATTATCTATTTCTTTGTCGTAATGCCAGCGGAAATTAATATATCTTTTTTTGAGACAATCAGGTTAATCAATAGCTACAAATGTGCCTGACCATAAAAGATGCACCTTTGTCTACTTTTTGCATCAGTGCAAAATTTTAGGTTAAATCAAAAGTATAGAATAGATAGAGATTGCATACTGTCTAGATCTATACAGCAATTAATATTTATGTTTTCTGAGCTACTATCGCTACAATCAATATTAATCCCACTATTGTAGTAACCTGATTCAATGAACAATAAACCTAAAGAAAATATTGATTTAGGTCGCACTATGGTTAATAAAGCTGTCGAAACGGCGATCGCAACTCAAGTAGAATCTGCTGAAAACATCAAGATCAATGTTGATAGTCAAGCATCTCAAACAATTCAGGGAAAAGCAGAGTCGATAGAATTTTTTGGTGAAAAGATTGTTGCTTTTAAAGATATTCAGCTAGAACAAATAAACATTACTTCTGATAATATTTCTCTCGATCTAACTCAGGCGATCTTAGGCAAGATTGCTTTTGAACAGCCAGGCAACTTTAAGGTCAAAATCATCTTTACTGAATCGGATTGCGATCGCTTATTAAATTCAGAGTATGTCAGAATTCTCTTACAAAGTTTAGCCTTAAAAATAAATCACTCCTCAGCAAATTTTTATCTCCAACAGGCGAAATGTCATTTAAACGACAACGGTAAAGTATCTTTGATGGCCACTGCCGTTTTAAATCGAGAACAGCAAATTAAAACGGCAGAATTTCAAATGGCACTTCAGTTTAAGCAAGATGGTGCAGTAATTAAGTTCAAAGGCGGTAAATATTTAGACAAACAGAGTTTAGATTTAGACGAAACAGTAGCCATCCTGAACAAAGTTCGAGATCTATTTTATCTGCGTCACTTTTCTAATGCTGATTTGGCTATCGACATCACCAGCATCGAAATTAAATCTCAACAGCTTACTCTACAGGGAAATATGCAAATCAAAAAATTACCTGATTCTCTGGCTGAGTCCATCAAGTCTGTCGCCTCAGAAATAAATAATAATTAATTCTTGCTAAATAAAAATTTTAGATGTCAGTTTTAAGCTCCTACGATTAAACTAAGTGGTCTGAGGTTTTAAAATAATCTATAGGAGTAAGGGCAATTGACAGAACAACATAGGCAAGTTCCTCAGCTACCAAAACTACCTACTTCAGCTATTGAGCCAGAGCAAGGGTTAGAGGCTCAAAGTCAGGGATGGTTTGAGTACCCAGTCAAAGCTCAACCCCACCACACAGATTATGCTGGTATTGTCTGGCATGGTACATACTTAACCTGGATGGAGGAGGCTAGGGTAGAGTATTTACGCTCTGTTGGCGTTGAATTTGCTGATTTAGTAGCGTTAGGTTGTGATTTGCCAGTAGTTGAAGTGTCTTTGCGCTATCACTTGCCAATTCGCTTAGGAGTATCAGCAATAGTCAAAACTCGCTTGATCGAAACCAAAGGAGTCCGTATCAACTGGGATTATGAAATTCAGTCTTATAACAGAGAAGAATTATTTGCTTCAGGAACAGTAGTTTTAGTAGGAATAGATCGCGAAAAAGGCAAAATTATGCGCCAGCTTCCTCCTGTAGTGCAAGATGCTTTGGTCAAACGCACTATACTCTGATTAAGGTTACGGCAATATTACCGCCAAAGCATACGTCTACATCTGTTCCTGAAGTGCGATCGCGCTTGGCGTATTCTCCTTGATAATAATACATATCTCCTTCAACTCGAAAATCTACAGGTAAAGGCGCAGTACTAGGTTCACACAGAATAATTTTGGGTTCTGGCTGTTCTGGTTCTAAATGGGGTAAATTAACATTCCAAAAACTATTAGGGGGGGAAGGACGAGATAGCAAATCTTTGAGTACCCTACTTGTCCACAGAGTAGCCACTTCCCAATCAATCAGCAAAGGTCTTTTAATCCAGTGAGAAATAGCAACACCAGGAATACCGTGAATTGCGGCTTCTCTCACCGCAGCTACCGTCCCTGAAATATAAACATCTACACCCAGATTTCCCCCCGCATTAATTCCTGACAGGACTAGTTTAGTATTTGTAGCTATTTGCTTGATTGCTAAGCGGGTACAGTCAACAGGAGTACCCTCTAGGGCATATTCTGTGTTCGATCTTCGTTCTAGCTTAATTCCTCGCTGGGTAGTCACCCGATGTCCGCAACCCGAATGCGGTTTCTTGGGAGCAACAATTATAGTTTCTCCCGTGACGGCTTTTTGTAAGGCACGAATCCCAGGCGCGTCGATTCCATCGTCGTTAGTCAAAATAATTGTCATTGATTATTGTCCGAGATAAGCTTCTAGTACCGACTCATTATTCTGAATCTCTTCAGGTGTACCTTCTGCCAAGTTAGTACCTTCTGCCAAAACCCAAACGCGATCGCATAAGCTCATAATTACGTCCATGTTGTGTTCAATTACTAAAAAAGAAATTCCCTGCTGATTCCAGTTAACTATATGTTCGCAAATTTGATTGATTAAAGTCGGATTGACTCCTGCTGCGGGTTCATCTAATAAAATTAGCTTGGGGTTGGTCATTAAAGTTCGAGCCATCTCTAAAAGCTTTCTTTGTCCTCCCGACAATGCGCCTGCATAGTCATGAGCTTTGGCTGCCAATCCCACAGACTCTAAAATATTCATTGCCCTTTCTTTATTTTCTCTTTCTTCTGTTTTCAGTTTAGATTGTTGAAACCAAACTCGAAAAAAGTTTTCTCCTGTTTGATTTGGTGTAGCCAGCAACATATTCTCTAATACTGATAAACGAGCCAGAACTCTAGCCACTTGAAAAGTGCGAATAAATCCTCTGGTAGCAATTTTGTGAGACGGTAGATGATGAATTGGCTGATTATCAAACAAAATCGTACCACTATCAGGCTGAATAAAATTAGATAGTAGATTAAATAAAGTCGTTTTACCTGCTCCGTTTGGACCAATCAAGCCCGTAATACTGCCATAATTAACTTCTATATGAGCATTATTTACTGCTTTAATTCCACCAAAGCTCTTAGACAGTTTTGTTGCCTGAAGTAATGATTCGGCTGATAATTTTTTTTGCACGACTCAATCAAATAAATTATGTTTGTTCGGTAATTTATTTAAATTACCAAAAATTTTTGTTTAATTCTTAAGGAAATCAAACATGATGACAACAATGACAACTAAGTAAGTGTCCCGCTTGTAACACACATTTTGTTAAAGAAAAATTAAGCTAGTAAATAGAATGAGTATAATCTTAGTTCATTAATGACTCAGCTAGAACCATCCAAGAACTCAAACAGTTTATCTTCAAAACAATCAAAGGAACTAAATTCTTCTGTATCTCCTTGGGTAGCCAAAATAATTTATCCCCTAGGATGTTATTTTGTGTTGCCTTTTTTCTTTAGCAAAATCCAAATTACTGGACAGGAGAATATTCCTCAAGATGACCCCGTTATTATTGCCCCAACTCATCGTTCTCGTTGGGATGCCTTTATTGTTCCTTATGCAGTAGGAAGATTAGTAAGTGGCAGAGATCCTAGATTTATGGTTTCTGCCAATGAGGTCAAAGGAATACAAGGCTGGGTCATTCGCCGTATGGGAGGTTTTCCTGTAGATACTGAACATCCTCAACTAAAGAGCGTGCGTCATAGTGTTGAACTTTTGAAAAATGAGCGAGAAATGTTGGTTATTTTTCCTGAAGGGGGAATTTTTGACGACTACCAAATTCATCCGCTTAAAAGAGGTGTGGCAGCGATCGCCTTGCAGGCAGAAACAGATAAGTCAAAGGTTAAAATATTACCGATGGCGATTCGCTATAGCAAGCTTTATCCTACTTGGAGAACAGAAATTAGAGTAGATATAGGCTCACCTTTAGCCGTAGCCGACTATCTCGATAGTTCATTGCGTCAAAGCTCTTTAAAGTTAACGGCAGCTTTGGAGAAAAGTTTAAAAAAACTATATGAATATTAAAACTGGATAGAGCAATAGTTGCCGATTGAGACTGACATAAAAATTGCAAAATTTTCGACTACCATAGAGATTCATTTACTAAACTATTTGAAGCCATAAACCGCTCGATGAGTTTATAATATTTGTCTAAAAGTTACAGATTAAGATCGAGTTTATGTGATTGCTATTTGTATACAAGCTTTAGTAATCCTTGTGTCCAAACATGATCTAATCTCCAATAAATATGGAGTATGCTCAATAGCTCAAAATATCTATGCCACATCCTGAGCCTAAAATACAATGCTCGAATCCTCAATGCGCAGCGTCTAACCAACTAGAAGCTAATTGTTGCCATCGATGTGACACTCCACTGATTAGAAGATATCTATGGAGCAACAAAGCAGTATCTTCAGAACACAAGCAAGCTTTAATTAACGGTAGATATTTGGCGTTAGGCACTCAAATATTTCTCGATACTAAACCAAATAAACCCCCCATCACTCCAGAAGAAGTTCCCCAAGAAATTGTAGTTTATTTACAGCTTTTTTCCTGTTATCCTCACGTACCGCAAGTGTACGGACTTTTAGATGGTACGGATGTTTGGCTGTTTGATTATGGTACTGTGCCAAGCAATGCTACAGGAAAACTAGATTATCCTCAGCAGCTTATTCCCAAACTAGATGGTTTATGGATCGAGGCTAACGCTTTTCAACAAATCAGTTGGCTGTGGCAAATAGTTAAACTCTGGAAACCTTTATTAAATAAAAAAGTAGCTTCTACCTTACTTAATTCAGACCAGATCCGAATTAATGGACAAATAGTTCAAGTTATTCAGCTACAGCAGGATAATGATCTTCAGCCGACTTTAAAAGATTTGGGAAGTTTATGGACGCAGTGGGCAAACAATGCTCGCCCTGAAATTAAAGAGGTGTTAGGACAAATTGCCTCTTGTTTGGAGACTGGCAAAATTGAGCGAGTTAGTCAAGTACTGGCACTATTAGATAAAGTAGCAGACCAATGCAGCAAAGCCAGAAAGTACTCTTATCGTATTTATGCTCTTAGTGATTCAGGACCTAATCGCTCTAACAACGAAGATGCAGCCTATCCTATCTATCATCAACCAAATGAAATTAATGGGTTAGAAAGTTCCTTAGCCATTGTTTGTGATGGAGTGGGGGGACACGATGGTGGAGAAATTGCCTCTCAAGCAACCATCAAATATTTGCATGACCAAATATCAGCTTTAAAGCCAAACGAGCAAGATCATGATCCTCGGAAAATATTAAAGCAGTTGACCAAATATATTAATGGGTCTAATGATATCATTAGCGATCGCAATGACAGCGAACAGCGTCAGGAACGACAGCGCATGGGAACTACCCTGGTCATGACTCTTGCTTATGCCCATGAAATGTATCTGGCTCACGTTGGTGATTCTCGTATTTATTGGATTACCCCAAATAGCTGTCATCAAGTAACTATTGATGATGATCTAGCTTCTAGGGAGGTGCGTTTAGGTTATGCCGTATATCGAGATTCTTTGCAGTATCCTTCGGCAGGAGCTTTAATTCAGGCTATAGGTATGAAAGATTCAGCAACGCTTCACCCCAATATACAACACTATATGATTGACGGTGACTGTGTTTTCTTACTTTGCACCGATGGTTTAAGCGATTTTGACCGAGTTGAACAACAGTGGCGACAAAAGGTATTACCAGTATTAGAAGGAACTCAAAATCTTACGAGCGCAGTTCATGATTTAATTGATTTTGCTAATCAAGTAAATGGTCATGACAATGTGACAGTAGCCCTAGTTCATTGCCAAGTAAAAGATCGCGATCGCGATCTAAGCACAACTGTTTCTTGGTCGGATATTGAATATGCTCTTAAAGAATCAAAAGAATGGTCTGGGGATAATTCGACTGATTCTTCTGCAAAAGAGCAGAGTCTGGTTGATAATACATCTGCTACAGCCTCTCTCCCAGAACAGCAAATTGGCAAACCGACAATTGGCGAGCCACTAGCAGCGAAAAAACAACCAAAGTTGCTCAAACCCTTGATTATAGCTTTAGCCACAGCGACCGTTATCGGACTAATCGCCTTTATTATCTTGCAAGATCGCATTGACAAACCAAATAATAAACCACTGCCAGACTCTGACTCAGAAATCAGGCAATGAGATTAGCTGATGAATAAGTAGGAAGTAGGGAATAAAATCTTGCTTATTCAGTTTTATACGAATACGATGCTGTGTTAGGACACTTAATTACTTACGAGCAATTAAATTTTCTGTCCTAACCGATTAACGTACTGCGATATATTTAATTCTGCCTACTTACTTAGTTTTTGAAAGCTGATAGCGCGACACTGCGGTCTTGTTGGTTTCCGTGACTTGAGCAAGTGTCGTAAGAAGCTGAAAGCTAAAAACCAACAAATCTAAGCAAAGCCTGATTCACATTAAATGTATTGGTATGAAGGGGAATTAATTAATTCTGAGCGACTGCAACTCAATATTAATGAGCCAGGATTACTTTATGGTGCTAATGTTTTTACTACGCTGCGAGTATATGAAAAATCATTGGAACATCCTCTTACCTATTGGCAATCTCACTGCGATCGCCTTAGTCAGAGTTTGAGCGCATTTAAATGGCAGCAGCCTAATTGGCAAAATTTTAGTCAAGGAGCAAAAGAACTAGCTGCTTATTTTCCCGTCTTAAGGATGGTAGTATTTCCTGATGGCAAAGAACTAATTTCAGGGCGTAATTTGCCAGGTGATTTAAAACAGCGGCAAACTGAGGGGATAACTGCCTGGGTGGCTACGGGTAATTTATACAAAAGAGATTTAGCTAGCCATAAAACGGGTAATTATTTAGGGGCTTACTTAGCCCGAAATCAAGCCTTGAGCTTTAATGCCACCGAAGCAATTTTAATTGATCGCCACCAAAATTGGTTAGAAACCAGTACTGGGAATCTCTGGGGGTTGCGAGATGGCTGCTGGTATACTCCTAGTTTAGATGTAGGAATCTTACCAGGTATAGAGCGATCGCATCTACTCAAGTTTTTCCAAAAGCAAAATATTCCAGTCAAAGAAAACCTTTGGACTCCTCAATTTACCAGAACCTTGGAAAGCTTATTCTACAGTAATTGCGTCGTCAAAATGATACCAGTCAAAAAAGTTTTGGATTCAGGGGAACATATACATTACTCTGTTGGCAATTTCCCTTAAATACTATTTAATTTATGTAGCGGTTATTTCGTTAATAATCTGCTCTATTTCCAGAACAGCTTTTCCAGGTTCTGCATCATTTGTTATTAATTGCTCCATTTGCGAAACTTGATTACCGATAGCATCTAGAGCATCTTGTAATGGCTGTAGCTCTTGCTGATAAAAATCAATCTGAGACTGTATCTGAACTACATCAAAATTTAATTTACGCCAAGTGTCTTGCTGTTGAACGAAGGCTGACTCTAATTCGCTTTTTTCTGTCTGCTGCTTGTTTAATTTAGCTTCAAGGCTTTTGATATTCTCTTGGACTTGAGCTACTTCTTGAGCTAGTTCTTGCTGCTGTTGCTGTAGCTTTTGAGATTGTTTCTCCAATCCCTGTTTGATAGGTGTCAAATCAATATCCTCAATCGCCGATTCCAGGTCAAAATCAATTATGCCCTGACGACGTTTAAGGACTCTTGAATGTTGTAACAAAAAATTATATCTTTCCTTAAGCGATCGACGTTGACCAACTAGAGTTTGATCTAACATCTTTTTAGCCTCAAGCTCATCTGCTAATTCTTGCTCTAAAGTAAAACGCTCAAATTCTGCCATGTTCGCAATTTTAGCTTCTAGCTCTTCCACGGCTTTACATTGCCACCCTAGTTCCTCTTCCTGATCGTTGACAAATAGAGCCACCTTCTCCAAATCTTTTTTCAAGTTGGCTACCATCTCCTCTAAATTTGGTAGAGGCATATTCTCTAGCTCTTTGATGCTCACTTTTTGCTCTGCATTAGAGTCAGATTCAGAGCCAGCCAGCATCGATATCATACTGTTTTGAGCATCTGATTGAACATTGAGAAACTGCGTTAACTCTTGTTTAGCCTCTAATGATTTTTGTTCGATACCTAATTGTCTCCCTATTTCGGCGATCGAAGCTATTAAAGGCTGTATTTTTTGATTTTTCGCCGCTAGTTCCGTATCAGTAAGTTTTAATTCTTGACGTTTTATTTGCAAATCCTGAGAATATTGTGTCAGATTTTGCCAGTGAGGTTGCAAAATCTCTTGTTGATTTTCAACTGCTTCAGCAGCTAAATCAAGCTTACTTTTAAAAGATTTACTGGAGTCTATGACCATAGCTAAGACAGACAAATTTTCCTTGATTGTCGCAGCCTGAGATTCATTTAATACTTTAGATTCTTTTAACTGCTCATCTAAATTTTGCTGTTGTCCCCGTAACTGTTGCCAAGCACCCTGAAGTTCTGTGCTTTTTGTTGCAAATTCGGCTCTAGCTTTTTCTGTTTCTGCTTTAGCTACTGCGATTTCTTCTCTCTGCTGTTCAAATTGCTCAAACTCTTCTTCCATATGTTCGACTTGCTCAAGACGAGTTTCCATCTCAATTTGTCGTATACTTAATTCTTCACTTTGTCTTTCTAGTGACTCTTTCCACTGTTCAATTTCTTGTTCTTGATCCTTGGTCTTTTCCAAAAGACGAGAAAAGTTCTTTAAAATACCAACAATTTTGGGAGAAGCTAATTCCATATTACCCTGTATCTGACGGTTAACACCTAGGTTAACGGCAACTAAAGCACCATCGCCAAAATCACTAGCATCGTTAATCGCAATAGATTCATTGCCGACAACACTCCAACTTTCATCGTTACGTTGACAAGCTATGAGCTTTAGCTTAGTGTCGGTACCGCCCATAAATCCCTTACTTTGTTTTTGTACTTCTGCCAGATATAGCACTATGCGCCTTCCTCTTGATTTTTTCTGTGCTGAAACTCAGAAAAATTAAGCTTTTCTAGTTTACTGTCGATTTATTGAAACATCCAGATTAGAATCTAATTTAATCTAATAGAGTTAGTGATTAATCAATTTTAATTTCCTTAGCATAACCAGCATTAGAATAGGTTGCCAATACTTTTGCTCGAATATCGCTCTTAAGTTAAATTGCCAAACATTAAATACCATAACTATAAGTATCAATTAAGTTCGTCCGTTAATTGACTAGAGTTTACACATCTAGTTTTATTTGTTACGTAATTTCAACTAGATTTATCTTACAAATAAAGCAACGTTATTTTAAAAGACAAAAAAGCAATATATATTTATTAAAATGCCTTAAACCTGAGCAATCTTTAATTAAAACTCAAAATTTGACCGCGGAAGGCGGTCAGCGCAGGCACCGCCTTTTCAAGGCGGTGTACCGCTGACTTTATTGGTAATTTCCTGCCAACAAATTGTTTAAAACTTAATTAATTAAAATACAAACCCGATCTAGTTTATGTTGCTCGTGACGTGGCGATTGGTTGAAAAGTAGAGTATATTCTGAAGCAAAGAAGTTAGTAGTCTACTTTTTATTGATCAATTCGCTTTACTCGATTAAAAAAATCTTGTAGATTGAACCAAAGCTTAATCTCTGCTCAACTTATTAATTTTGCTCGGTTGAATGTAGCTTTAATAAAATGGAGGAATATATGTGGTGAGTAAGTTATTCTCTTATAGGGTAATTACCAATTAGTAAATTAGGCAAAAAGTTTGATTTTCCTATATTTAATAAACTACCAAGTAGATTTAAACTTGAATGTGACTTTTGTAGATAGCGTGTTATGAGCAAAGTTCTAATCGTAGAAGATAGTTTGGCACAAAGACAAATGATTTCCGATCTTTTAAAAGGTAGCGGTTTGAAGGTGACTGTTGCTTGTGATGGAGTAGAAGCTTTGGAGCATTTGGAATCATTTAATCCTGACATAGTTGTTATGGATATTGTTATGCCTAGAATGAATGGCTATGAGCTATGCCGCCGTTTAAAATCAGATCCCAAAACACAGAATGTTCCAGTAGTTATGTGTTCTTCTAAAGGAGAGGAATTTGATCGCTACTGGGGGATGAAGCAAGGCGCAGATGCTTATATTGCCAAACCTTTTCAGCCAGTTGAATTAATTGGCACCGTCAAACAACTGCTACGGGCTTAAGATTACCATTTATATTTAATAATATAGTTAGCAGTGGTTGAGTAGTACATAAAAAAGAAATTATGGTTAGTAATTCAGAACCGTATACGGATGATCTAGATTTATCTTTAGATATACAGCCCTTAGAAAATCCAGAGGGTGAATTACATCTTCGTTTCTATCTGCCATCAGGAGAAGCTTGCGCTTTTCCCGCTACAGGTATTGCTGAGGTGATGCAGCAAACCCCCGACCAGATTGCGCCGATTCCTAATGCGTCGCCCTTATTGTTGGGGACGATCAACTTGAGAGGAAGAGTAATTTGGGTAGCAGATCTTGGTCAGTTTTTAGGAGATCAGGCTGTGCTTAAAACAGATCGACCGACAATTCCTGTAATTGCGATCGAAGATCAAGAGCAAATACTAGGTTTAGCCATAAATAGTATTGGAAATATGGATTGGTTGAACGTGGAACAACTAAAAATTAATTATCCTCTATCAGATACTATGGCTCCTTTTGTTCAGGCTCAATGGCAGCCAGAAGATGAAAGTGGTGTAGTCGTGAATTTATTAGATTCAGCAAAAATCTTGCGTTCGGCACGATGGGCAACCTAAGAATATACTGCGCATGATTAATTAATGCGTGGGTTTAAACTTATACTTATTGGGCAATATTAATTAAAGAAAACATCATTATTTATTTTAACTTTCTTATTTTCTTATAAAAATTGACTGTCATTGACAAGTCTAAATTTTAAAGCAATATCATTCGTCAGCGCAAGTAATAAATAACTTAGATTAATTTGGCAAGAAGCACATGGCATCAGGAACTAACTATTCACAAGAATACGAACAAGCAGAAAAGGCTTATTTAGAAAGTAATTTTGCTCAAGCAGCAGAAATAATCAATCATTTAGCTGAAGAATTTCCCAACGATCCTAATGTCTTGTTGCTGCGAGGTCATATTTATTGTTATGGATTTCAAAACTACGATCTGGCTATAAGACAATATGAAAATGTATTAGAATCAAGCGCACAAAAAGATTTGCTTGATTTTGCCCGTAGTGGAATTGAACAGGCAGAGCAGCTACAGCAGCAGTTGGGTGAGCCACAATTAGCTTTCGATCAAACTAATTTTGCCCAGACACAAATGCTGAATGTAGGGCAGATTGACGAAGTAGAAGATTCAGTAGAAATTGATTTTCCTGACGACGAAGAATTTGCCAAAAGCTTTGGTGACGATGATTTTGATTTTGACCAAGAATACGATTTGAAATTAGATGATGGTGCAGAATCAGATATTAAGCATAATTTTATTCCTGAGGGTGATAACTCTTACGGAAATTCTTTTGCAGAGTCAGGGTTGGAAGATGCTGAGGATTTGACATCAATTGATGATGATACTAGTTTGAGCAATCCTTTTACGCCATTTGAATCAGAGCCATCTCCAGAGTCTCAAGATTTTCCCTCATCGCCAGTACAACCAGGAATTCAGACTAGATCTACCTTTATGATAGATTCTGATGATGATGATTCACTTCCTGATTATACTGAAGAAGACTTTGCGATCGCCAATCAAAAGGAATATGAAAATGATTATGATGACAGTTCTGAATTAGAAATTGATACGGTTTTAACTGAACCATTCTCTATGGATGGCAGTCAAGAATATGGAATAGAAATGCCTGATGTTTCCGAGCACGAGGGCTTAGATTATCAAGATGAACTGGAATTTGATGAAATTGACAGTAGCTTTTTTGACCTGGAAGAATTGGAACAAGGTTTGCCTGATACTGGTTTATTTAATGTTGCCGAAGAACCAAGCAGCATTAGCGCGAATTTATCTAACGATTTAGCTTCAGAAACAGATGCTATTGGTATCGATGAAGTTGCTATTAGTGAAATAGGAGTGGAAACAAATGCTTCAACCTCTTTGACAGCAGATAAAGTAGAAGTTCAGCAAGGAGCTTTAGCTGGGTTTATTAATGCGCCGATTCAGAAAAAACAGTTGATTACGGCTGGAGTTACAGGAGTAGTTTCGGCGATCGCCGTTTTATTAATCGGCACAGCGGGTTCGGCTATTATCAATCCCAACCCTGATGAACCCCTTGAGGGTGCTAGAAATAGCCTGCTTTTAAGTTTAATTGCTGGGGTTACCAGTTTTGGCACAGCAGCCGCTTTGGGTAAAATTACCGCTAAACACGTAACCAGAGCTAGTCATAATTTACAGGCTCAGTTTGATGATGTCTATCAAGGAAATCTCAACGCCAAAGCGACGGTATATGCTCAAGATGAATTTGGGCAGCTAGCCAGTGGTTTTAACCGCATGACTGGGGTTATTTTGACCACCACCCAAGAAGCCCAAAGAAGAGCCGAAGAAACTGAGCAGGCAAAAGAAGACCTCCAACGTCAGGTAATCCGTCTTCTAGATGATGTAGAGGGCGCAGCTAGAGGAGATTTGACCGTACAGGCTACCGTAACTGCCGACGTATTGGGCGCAGTGGCTGATGCTTTTAACTTAACCATTCAAAGTCTAAGAGAAATTGTCCGTCAGGTAAAAGAAGCAGCAGAACAGGTAAATAAAGGTTCTACCGATAGTGAACTGTTTGCCCGTAATCAATCGAGTGAAGCATTACGGATGGCAGAAGAGCTTGCTGTTACCTTAAATTCGGTGCAGATGATGACCGAATCTATTGAAAGGGTGGCAGACAATGCTCGTGAGGCAGAAGAAGTTGCCCGCTCATCTTCTGTAACTGCCCTCAAAGGCGGTAAAGCGGTAGAAAGAACAGTATCGGGAATCTTTCAGATTAGAGAAACAGTATCAGAAACAGCCCGTAAGGTAAAACGTTTAGCCGAAGCATCCCAAGAAATCTCGAAAATTGTTCTGTTGATTTCGCAAATTGCTGAAAGAACTAATCAGCTTGCACTTAATGCCTCAATTCAGGCAGCAAAAGCAGGGGAAGCAGGTCGTGGTTTTGCGGTAGTTGCCGATGAGGTAAGGCAATTAGCAGATAGATCGGGTAAATCTCTCAAAGAGATTGAGCAAATTGTACTGCAAATTCAAAGTGAAACGGGGTCGGTAATGACCGCCATGGAAGAAGGTATTCAAGAGGTAATTGACGTAACAGAAAGAGCAGAACAGGCAAAAACTGCCCTAGAGGATATTATTCAAGTATCTAATCGCATTGATACTCTGGTGCGATCGATTACAGCCGATACTGTCGAACAAAAGGAAAACTCCCGTGCTGTGGCTCAAGTAATGCAGTCTGTAGAGCTAACGGCTCAGGCTACTTCTCAAGAGTCTCAGAGGGTTGGAGGCGCACTCCAAAATCTTGTGGGTATTGCTCGTGGTTTGCTATCTTCAGTTGAAAGATTCCGCATTGATCGAGGTGATAAGTGACCTACCTTCACTAAAGCTACTTTCTAATTAAGACAATTAAACGGTTGAGGTAGCTATAGGCTCTAAGCCTCATTTAGTAATTTTTAACTCTTCCAAATTCCAAAAAGCACCGCCTAAAGCCGAATACTCTACACCTTTTATCTTATTGCGTATTGCTGCCATAGAATAGGGATTTACCAGACAAATTACAGGTAGTTGTTCTGATACTAGCTGCTGCACTTGGCTATAGGTTGCTTTGCGTTTTTTTCGATCTAGTTCTCTTGCACCTTCAATATAGAGTCTGGCTATTTCAGATTCCCAGTCAGCTATTTTTCTATCTTTCAAATCTGGAACGTTTTGATTAAACAAATGAGAGTTACCATCAACCGCCCATAAGTTATAACCGTTATTAGGCTCGTTGCCACCAGTAAAACCTAATAAAATACAGTCCCAATCAAGAGTGTTATCTAGTTTGCCGATTAACACGTTAAAGTTAACGGTTCTAAAGTTAACTTTAATGCCAATGGTAGCCAAGTCTTCTTCGATCTGATTACCCATCGCCTCGCGGATAGTATTGCCTGTATTGGTGTTCAGAGTAAAGCTAACGCGATCGCCTTTTTGGTCAAATAACTGACCCTGCTTGTTGTATTTAAATCCTGCTTCTAACAGTAACTGTTTGGCTTTTTCAGGATTGTAGGGATATCCTTCAATGCTTGCATCATAAAAGGGAGACTGCTTGGGCATAAAGGAATTTTGTGGCGCACCTAAGCCGCGAAAGATATTCTTGATCATGCGATCGCGGTTAATTCCATAGGATACGGCTTGCCTAAAATTAACGTTGTTAAACCAGTCTGATTTATTAGGACTGATTACAGGTTTGCCATTTTTTTTGCCTTGATTGAGGTTAAAGGCGATAAAGGTCATGCTGTAAACTTCTCCGCCTTCTTCAATTCTAAAGTTTCCTTTCTTCTCTTCTTTTTTAAGCAGGGAAAAATATTCAGGTGAAACGCTCAGAGAATCTAAACTTCCAGAGCGAAACTGCACCAAAGAAGTATCTGTAGATTCAACAATTTCCCAAATAACACGCTTGATATAAGGGAGAGGTTCGTTGACGACCTCTTTTTTCCAATAATTAGGATTTGCTTCAAAAACTAGTCTTTCGGAGGTAGCGTAGCTTTTTAGCTTGTAAGCACTACTAGCAACAATATTTTCTGGAGGAGTATCCAACGACCAAGTAGAAAGAAACTTTAAATTCCCATCTTTGCCCTTTTGCTCGACAGTTTCTCGCAAGATATGAGCGGGATATATAGATGCTCCAGTTACTTCTAGAAATGGGGCGAATGGTTCGGGGATAGTAAACTTGACCTGAAGATCATTAATCTTGATAATTTCAGGAAAACCTTCGCTTTGCCCAATTTTCAAGATATCTCTCATACCTGTAGGAATATCTGGATTGAGATAAATCTGATTATAGGTAAAAACTACATCATCTGCGGTTAATGGATAACCGTCAGACCATTGAAGATTTGGTCTTAGAGTATAGACAATTTCGAGATTATCGTCGGAAATTGACCACGATTTAGCCAACGCTGGTTTTACTTCCCCTGTGATGGGATTTTGGGTAGTCAAGCCATCGAATAGCATTCCTCCCACACTGCTACTAGTTTCATCAGTGGCGATTACAGGATTAAAGGTTTTGGGGTCGCTGAGAATTGTCATGACTAGTTCGGGTGGTTGATTAGGGTTGGCAGTCAATGCAGCAGGGTTACAGGCGGTTAAGGGAATTAATAGCACCGTAACCCAAATTAAGATCAGACATTTAGTGACCAATGTGCGGAGAGAATTTAGTAAACCCAAAACCAACAATTTCCCTTACTCAGTTTTATGACACATTATATTTGTTACTTTCAATTTGAGGTGCCAATTTGATGGCGATCGCCGTCTGTCGTAGATTTGAAATGAAGTCTCAGACAAATTTATTCCAGGCTAAATTAAAGATGTACAATCATTTTTTATAAATTGATTACCAAATTGCCTCATCATTTAACAAATCTTTCAGAGAATGGCAGAGTTTTAATTCCTGCCGAAATCAGAAAATCACTCAATCTTCAGGCGGGCGATCGATTAGTCATGACCGTTATTGATGGTGAGATTCGGTTAGTGCCTCAGTTTGAAGTCATTAAACGCGCTCAAGATATCATTGCCAAGTATGTTGACTCTAAGCGATCGCAACATCTTTCTACTTGTTTCTCCTATGTCTTATCTAACTTCAGGTAAGTATAGTTATTAAGGCTACTAGAATAATTTTCCAACAGCTTTCTCGCCTCTGGCAAAGTTATACTTTTGCTTTGCAAAGCTGCTTCAGTACGACAGCGCATAGTTTCTAATAAATCTTTACTTTCATACTGCACGTAGCTTAAGACTTCTTTGATACTGTCCCCTTGAACCACAGAATCTACTTGATAGCCATCAGGGGTAATTTTAATATGTACTATATTTGTATTGCCAAAAAGGTTGTGCAGATTACCCATAATTTCTTGATATGCACCAACTAAAAACATCCCTAAATAATAAGGAGTTGAAGCTGAATGAGAATTATCTAGAGGGTGCAACTCTAAAACATTTTTAACATCTTTGCGATTAATAAACCGATCGATCTTGCCATCACTATCACAGGTAATATCAGCTATAATCCCTTTGGCGGTTGGTTTTTCATCTAAGCGATGAATGGGCATAATCGGGAAAAGTTGGCTAATTGCCCAGGCATCGGGGGCAGATTGAAAAATAGACAAATTGACGTAATAAATAGCTGACATGATCTGTGACAAATCTGCTAAATCATCTGATACATAATCACAGTTATTGACAATTGCTGCAATCTTGTCACAGCAAGACCAAAATAGCTCTTCTACTTTAGCTCGATCGCCTAAACTCAAATAACCAAAGTTAAAAAGGCTCAAAGCTTCTTGCTTAAATTGAATAGCATCGTTATAGCTTTCTTGGAAGTTTGTTTCGTCAATAGATTGATAAGTTTCCCAGAAATTGCGAATAATCAAGGGTGCGTTAGATTTTGGCGCACAAATCTTAGGAGACGACACGCTACTTGTTCCTAATACATCAAAGATTAGCACCGACTGATGGGCTGCGATCGCTCTACCACTTTCACTCACCAAAGTTGGCACGGCTATATTACCCTGATCGCAAGCATCTTTTACCTGTGCCACAATATCGTTAGCATAATTTTGCATATTGTAGTTTTTAGAGGCAGCAAAATTAGTTTTCGAGCCATCATAGTCTACTGCTAATCCGCCACCCACGTTGAGATAGCGCATATTTGCCCCTAGCTTGACAAGCTGTACATAGATCTGGCTAGCTTCGCGGATAGCGTTTTTAATCACCCTAATAGCAGAGATTTGAGAACCAATATGGAAATGCAGCAGTTGCAAACAATCTAAGCGATTTAAAGTTTCTAATCGCCTGACTACCTGAAGAATTTCGGCGATCGTTAAACCAAACTTGGCGCGATCGCCTGTAGAATCACCCCATCTACCTATGCCCTTAGAGTCTAGCTTGGCACGAACTCCCAAGACAGGCTTGATATCTAACTCTTGACTAATGGCTAAAATCAAATCGAGTTCTTGCGCCTGTTCAATGATAATTATCGGTTTTTGCCCTAGCTTGGTTGCGAGCAAGGCAGTTTCAATGTATTCTCTGTCTTTGTAACCATTACACATTAACAATGGTTGAGTAGCAGCTTTTTCTGTGTGTAAACACGCCAAAGCAATCATTAGTTCTGGTTTTGAGCCAGCTTCTAAGCCAAACTGATAGGATTTGCCGTAATGCACCAAAGCCTCAATAAAATGGCGGTTTTGATTGCATTTAATCGGAAAGACTCCCTGATATTTACCAGAGTAATTATATCTGGCGATCGCATCTTCCATGCAGCCTTGTAGCCTTGCCATTCTATCTGCCAAGATGTCGGGAAAACGGATCAGCAACGGCAAACTAATATTGCGTTTTTTCAAAGATTCAATTAGTTGAGCTAAATCTATTTGGCTATCTTGCTTGTCCAGAAGCGACACCGTGACGTTTCCTGCTTGGTTTATGCCAAAATATGGTTCTCCCCAACCTTCAATGTTATATAGTTTGGCACTGTCTGCAACTGTCCAATCTACTTCACTTTTAGATACTAAACAGGAATCTACAACAGTATTTTGTGGCTGTGGCAATTGAAAATTAGATTCAGATTGGCTATCAAGCATGAAAAATTTATGGCATCGTTGTTTACTTAAACATTAAACATTATAGTTATAGGCTCTAAAAATTTGAATAAATAAGTAGGTGGGCGAAATCATTTATAAGATACCAATACTAACTTTTGCCCTGACCTCTGACCTCTATCAAAACCATTCTATATTTAATTACACCTACTTACTTAATGAATACTTTGATATGCCAGTTTCGCTGAAATAATCAAGAAGTAATAACTAAAACATACTACTATAATGTTTCTATCGAATAAATACGCCAAACTTTTTACCAAGATTTCAACTAATTTATTTGATTATTGTATTTGAAATTTATTTAGTTTGCTCAACATCATTTAGTAACTTAAAATAGTTAATAAAATATTTTGTCGCTAGTTGCTAAATACTCAAGTAATATCTTCCTAATTTTAGCGCAAGCTTTTTAAAAACTTTTTTTGTATAGTTTTAAAAATATAATTTTTACCTTTAAATTGCTCACAAATATTAAGCTAATCACACAACTTTATAATATTAACTAATATTATTTACTCATTAAAAATCAACATTTGCTCTTATATTTATCTATTTTATCATGCATAATAATTCAATAAAAAAGTGCAATTTAAGCGAAAACATTAAGGTAATAAATCTAATTAAAAATGCTGCTCAAAATACGCCGATAATTTTAGATTTTGACGAAACGCTGTTATTAAGAAATTCTACGGCTGAATATATTAATAGTTTGCGTCCTCGTCTCATCGGATTTATTTTAGTAAGCATTTTAAAAGTTTTTAGACCTTGGCTTTGGCTACCACAACCATTTAGAGGCGATAAAATTAGAGACTGGTTTTTAGTTGTTATCCCTACGATTTTATTACCTTGGACGCTTTTTTTATGGCAGAAAAAAGCGCAAAAGCTGGCTCAAAATCAGGGTAATTTAGAATTAATTGAAGCAGTAAAGCAAAATTGCGATTCACCAATAATTATCGCTAGTTTAGGATTTAACTTTGTCATCAATCCCATTCTCAAACATCTGTCAATTAGATACGATCGCCTGGTTGGCTGTCGATTTTGGCAAGGAGCAAGCGATCGCCATCAAGGTAAACTATTAATGATGCGCTCAGTATTGTCAGAGTCCCAAATTCACTCAGCAATTGTGGTTACTGATTCTGAGGATGATATTCCGTTATTACAGGTTGTGGCTCACCCTTGTTTACTAGTTTGGTCTTCAGCTAAATATATAGATCCCTTTAGTGATTTTTGGTTATTTAATTTATTGAGGAAAATCAAGAAATAATCAATGATTTTACCAAAAGAAGCTGTCAGCTTTTAGCTCTAAAGATTACCTAAGTAAAAGGCTGAGAGTTTTTAAGCTATTGGGTTTAAAGCTCTGTCTAATTGGCTGATAGCTGATAGCTAGGGCAAAGCCCGTTACCATTATTTCTATTAAGTTAATATACCTGTTATTTGGTTAAAGTAACCCGTCGAGGGATAATAGGATTATAAAAGAAGATGAACTAAGACACTATCGTGCAGTATGGTACAAGCCGACAAAAAGCTAACAGAGCCAAAAAAGTTTGACTTAAATAATTATTTAAAGCAAAAAAAAGTTCTTGTTGAACAAGCGTTAGATAGCTCAATTGCGATCGCCAGACCAGAGAAAATCTACGAGGCAATGCGTTACTCATTGCTAGCTGGAGGCAAACGCCTACGCCCAATTCTTTGTTTGGCAACTTGTGAACTAACTGGTGGCACTATAGAAATGGCGATGCCTACTGCCTGTGCCTTAGAAATGATTCATACCATGTCTTTGATCCACGATGACCTACCGTCCATGGATAATGATGATTTTCGTCGGGGAAAGCCAACTAATCACAAAGTTTATGGCGATGATATTGCCATCTTAGCAGGAGATGGCTTGTTAGCTTATGCCTTTGAATATGTTGCCACTCAAACCCAAAACGTCAAAGCAGAAAATATCATCAAAGTTGTAGCTTGTTTAGGACATACCGTAGGTGCTGCGGGTTTGGTTGGCGGACAGGTTTTAGATTTGGAATCAGAGGGAAAACCAGACATTACGGCTGAAACCTTAAGTTTTATTCATACTCATAAGACAGGGGCGTTACTAAATGCTTCCGTCGTGTCAGGAGCAATTTTAGCCGATGCCCAAAAAGCTGATATAAACAGGCTGTCCAACTATGCTCAAAATATTGGTCTGGCTTTTCAGATAATTGATGATATTTTAGATATTACAGCGACAGACGAACAGTTAGGCAAAACTGCTGGTAAGGATTTAGAGGCACAAAAAGCCACCTATCCAAGCTTATGGGGATTAGAAAAATCACGTTTCAAAGCACAGGAGTTAGTAGATAGCGCGATCGCCGAGCTATCTACCTATGGTGCAAAAGCCGAGCCTTTAAGAGCAGTAGCTAAATATATCGTCACTCGCGATCGCTAAAACGAAACTCTATTTATCTAATATTTTTGGGGCAAGAAGATAAACCATGCAGGAAGTTGCTGGTATTTTACACAATCAGATACTAATGGTGGCACTCTTAGCCTGTATTTCAGCACAGGGATTAAAGCTAGTCATCGATCTTGTTAGAAATCGTAAGCTAAACGTAACTTACTTAATGTCTCCTGGAGGAATGCCTAGCGCCCATTCAGCTTTAGTCGGTGCGTTAGCTACTAGCGTCGGCTCACTAAAAGGTTGGTCTTCTGCCGAATTTGCGATCGCCTGTTTATTTGCCATCATTGTCATGTATGATGCTGCGGGGGTACGTCAAGCAGCAGGGAAACAAGCAAAAATTCTCAATCAGCTAATTGATGAACTGTTTCAAGAAAAGCATAATTTAAATGAAGAAAGACTAAAAGAGCTATTAGGACACACGCCTTTTCAAGTTCTAGTTGGTCTGAGCTTAGGAATTAGTATTGCCATGGTATTTTCTAAGTATGTGTGGGTGAGCGGTTAGTTGTCATACCAAGTTCATTTTATATCCATCGAAGGAAGCAAATAAGAGTCTAAATACAGCATGATAGGCTGATGTTTTTTATTGTGTGATTTTAATGACAAAATTTAATAACGTTCAGCAATTTTATCATCACCAATTATTATGATTCCTTCCTGGCTAGCGATCGCTATTGTTACTCTGATTGTTCCCTTTGGTTTAAATCGTTTAATTTCAAGTCAAGACTTTCGTTGGTTTAAAAACTTGCGTCGTCCTAGCTGGTTAACCTTTGAAGGAGCTATTCCTATTATCTGGACAGTTATTTTTATCTGTGGTGCATGGTCTGCCTACAACGTCTGGGAAACTAAACCTGGTGGCAATTCTCCTTGGTTACTAATGGGTTTTTATTTGCTGGTTGAAATATCAATTTCTCTTTACACCTTGGTAATGTGTAAAACGCGCAGCCTCAAGGTAGGCACAATTATTGGTGGGACTGGCTTCTTTTTAGGAGCAATCTTAGCGGTAATAGTTTTTCCTATATCTACTACTGCGTTTTGGCTACTAGTTCCTTATCTACTTTGGAGTCCAGTAGGAACTTTTGTTACGTGGAAAATGATGCAGTTAAATCCAGGTGATGTTTGATGCTCAACCTTATACTAAATCCTGTTCGTATAGGTGAGTTATTTATTCCAGAGGTCAGAGGTCAGAGGTCAGAGGTCAGAGGTCAGAGGTCAGAGGTCAGGAAGTTAATACCTACCTTTGTTAATCTGATTTAATCTTATTTGGTAATTAGTTGCTAATGAGCAAAAATAATGACAATTTTGATTAGTTCTAATCCTCGATATATTACCCATATCAACCCTACTTTCAGGTTAAAGACAATTAATACGGTTGAGGTAGCTCTAAGCCTTGGAGATAAATGTAAGAACCAGTATTAAGAAAATGTCAGTTCGACGAAAACATTTAAGAGGCTCGTTAGAGATTGATTCAAAGGAAAAGGGGACAAGGGAAGAGCTTTATTTTTCCTTCCTTGAACCTTTTCCCCCGTATTTAACCGATGCTTTTTGACCCATTGAAGAACGTAGAACCACGCTCACGCAAGGGTCTTAAAACACTATTGTTCGGTCGCTCTTAACTGCTAAGACACTTTTATTCTCAACTAGTCAGTTTTGGTGAGTTTATTTCTTTCTAACATTCAGAATCTAAGTTCTTTGGACACTCACGTTAAATAAAGTAACAAAAAATAAATAAATAACTTTTACTTTAACTTACTGTAAATAGTAGGCAAACAAGTAATTGTTTTAACCAAACTTATATTTTTAATCAGTAATACCTTATTTATGCCATGATGCACTGCCGTTAGAACCATTATTATTGTTATTTGTTGGTAAAAGAGAATTAGGCAGTTCTTCAAAATTTTGTTTTACTGCCTTGCAAAATTGCCTCATTTGGGAAACTGTCATGGTAGGTTCAGCTTGTCCCTTTTCCCAGCGTCTAATAGTTGAAACTGCTACGCCGATTTCTCTAGCTAATTGTTCTTGAGAAAGTTTGACGTTTAATCTTAATCTTTTAAATGGAGAATTGGTTTCTTGATGCTGAGATTTTTTTGGTCTGGTCATAGTCATAAATTACGATAGAACTGAGTATTAGAAATATCAAACAGCAAATAGTATACATATTGAATTTACTTTATTTCAAGATGCTATGTATAGTGGTAAAGCTAATAACTAATGTTTTTTAGCTGCTACTAACTATAAAATCCAATGCTTAATATGGCAATATACTTTGGTACTGCTGTTTAGATAAAATAAGAGTAATTAGCGAATTAGAAAATATATTTGCTAGGCACTATCAAATTAACAGCTTTATTTAGCTTAAAAATAGATTAGGGAAAAAATATAGAGATAACAATCCGCTTTATTTATCCGTTCAATTTTGTCTATACTAACAAAAAAAAAAAAGAACACTATTAGCAAAAACACCTAAATTCAAAAGTTTGATATTAAAGTTAATCTTAAATTAAGCGATAAACTACGCAACACATAGCGAATATATTTAAGCAAATTCAGTAATTGTTCTGAAGCGGTTTAGCAAACAAACTAATATTTAAGCTTGAAAATGGACAACTAATTGAGATTTAAAAATAATTAGTCAAAAAAATGATTAGCGTTGGCTGGATTTCAAATCCGTTCAAGTTTAAAATAATTAAGATTTAAATCTTTTGGCTATCAATAAGCATCTATGCTTTGTATTTATTCAAGCATATTCGTGTATTTGAAAAATAATTTCCTTTGCTGTTCAAAAACTGTCTTAATCGTAAATAATTAGAGTAATATAAACATAAACATCTGTAAAACGTAAAAATTCAGGTATCAAAAAGAGAGAAATGGGTAAGGATTTAGGTTAAAAAAAATCAGTTGTGATTCGCGTTCTATGGCGCGATTTCAAGACACCGCCATTAATTTGAGTGTGATACAGACTTCTCGCTTTCAAAGTCGCTCTGTCGTGCATTTTTTTGCTTCTGCTAAGGCTTATGTTGGAGTTGAATAACAACTCTGTTTAATTCTTGATACCTGAATTCTGACGATGCTTTTTTGCTTTGATTAGCGATACAAGTGTTTGATTATGTTTATCAAAATATTAAGAGTCGTAGAGAAAAGCTGCTTTCTTTTAACACTAGTGTAAATAAGCAGCTTGCTTCATATTCTCAAAGACAGTATTTTATACTATAAAAATGTTGAGTTATTTATGGAGTTGCCCTATTAAATCAGGTAGCTAAAAAAGTTTATGAGGATATAATATCTCTAGTGCCTGCTTTGCCATCTAAAGACTAACTGTTTTTAGCATCGCTTTAGGGCTACTAATTACTGATATTTAACAATTCGTGCAAAGTTAGCTGCTTCCAAGCTTGCTCCTCCGACTAATGCTCCATCAATTTCTGGTTGTGCCATAATTTCGTCAATATTACCTGGTTTTACAGAACCGCCATACTGAATTGAAATATCTTTATTATCAAGCTGTTGGCGAATAACACCGATGACACGGTTTGCTTCTGTAGATTTGCAAGTATCGCCTGTACCAATTGCCCAAATTGGCTCATAAGCAATAATTAAATTACTCTGGTCTATTTCTAGCAAACCTTTTTTTAGCTGATTGATAATAATATTTTCTGTTTCACCAGCATCTCTTTGTTCTTTAGTTTCTCCAACACAGAGAATAGGTTTTAGTTTGTATTTTTGAGCAGCCTTCAATCGCAGGTTTACTGTCTCATCGGTTTCACCAAAATACTGTCGTCTCTCACTGTGACCAATAACTACATAATCTACGCCGATTTCAGTCAGCATTTCTCCTGAAATTTCTCCAGTGTAAGCACCTTCTAATTCCCAATGAACGTTTTGCGCACCCAGCTTGACTCTACTACCATGTAAGTTTTTAGACATTACAGTAAGAGAGGTAAAAGGCGCACATAAAATGATTTCTCGTTCTTCTGCGGTATCCTCAATCTCCGATTTAAACTCTTGCACAAATTTCAAGGACTCCGCTTGATTTTTGTACATTTTCCAATTGCCAGCAATAACTATTTTTCGCACAATATAAAAAACATCTCAAATTCTCTGCAAATCCCAGTTTAAAGCTTTGTGGGGAGTTAAAGCTAGATTTTGATTTTTGCTCGTGTTTAATAGATGCTTGATTTTAAACAGAGTGAATGTTGTTGTCTATGTAGGTATAGATAAAAGTTAGGTCACATATAAATAACGCTACTTTCGGGTTATGGACATAAAATAGTTGGGCTGTAACCTATATAACCTATAACCTGTAATCTATAACGGAAAATCCTTTGAAAGATTTGTTGATTTTTCTAACCTAAAATTTCATCATCGAAAAACGGTTTTTCAATTACCTCTCTTTACAATAGTTCTACTCTTCCACGCGAACTCACGTTGAATAGTTGTTTTATTAAAAAACTTAACTTTAATTGGCGATCGCCTGTATTAGAGAGCGATCGCTCTTTTGCCGAGCGACAATCAAAAAATATTAAAGATCATCCTTTGTTAGAATACAGATATTCATACAAAGGATATCTATAATTAATGCAAAGAAAAAGTTCTTTTAACTCCTCTCAAATCATGTATCGTTCTGAAGAACTAGTTAGTGCTGCTTCTAATCGCTACCGTATCACTGTCCAGGTAGCCAATCGCGCTAAACGTCGTCGTTATGAAGAACTTGAAAGTTTTGACGACCCAAATATGAAACCCGTAATTCGCGCCATTATCGAAATGTCAGACGAATTAACTCAGCCAGAAATCATTGGCGACTAAGTAAATTGCCAGCTTTCAGTTTTCAGGTTCAAATTAGATTCAAAACCAAAAACATTGTCACGTATGATGAAAAGTGGGGATGGTTGGCGTGTTGGCTGGCATCCTCATGGTTCAAAATATCAAGGTTTAATAGGTGCAAACAATTGGGCAATTGAGCTTACTAAAGCCGAATTAAATGATTTTTACCGTTTATTAAATCAGCTAGTCGATACTATGAGAGAAATGGAGGCTGAGTTGATGGACGAAGAAAAAATTAGTTGCGAAGCGCAAAGCGATCGCCTGTGGCTAGAAGTAGAAGGATATCCCCAAAGTTATACCTTAAGAATAATTCTTAATGGCGATCGCCGTTGCGAAGGAAACTGGACAGAAGGCATAGCCCCTAAAATAGTTGCTGCCCTTAGCTGCTTTGATTTAAGCTGAGTCTTCTGCAAACACTTAAGATTTAAAGTGATTAATAGAATATTATCTACGGCAGTTAAGTTTTATTTACGATCGCAAGTTTCACAGGTAAAAGATTTACAGGTAAAAATTGTTGGTAAAAATAGGCAAATTCTTCAGGGCTATATTCCCCAAGTCTTGCTTAGTTGCGATCGCGTTATATATCAAGGGCTGCACTTAAATCAAGTTGAAGTTAAAGGAGCTAATATTGGCTTTAATTTACCAGAAGTTCTCAAAAAGAAACCTTTTCAGCTTTTAGAGCCAATCGTAGTAGATGTTAAATTAAGCATCAACTCTGCTGACCTACAATCCTCTTTGACTTCGCCTTTATTACAAAGTGGATTAACAGATTTGTTGCGCTCGATCCCGTTGATACAAGATCGAGCTATCTCAGAAATTAACTGGCAATCAATTGCGATCGCTGCTCAAAGACTAAATTTAACAGGGATTTATCAAGATATCGAAAATCAAGCGCAAAAGCTGTATTTATCTACGGGTATTAAGTTGGCTGATTATCATACTCTTGATTTATCACCTGTAGAAATCGAGAGCGTTTTAAAATTTAAAGAATTTGCTCATTCTTTAAAAATCGATTTGGGACAAGACGTGGCAATCAAAGAATTAGTTGTTAAATCTGAGCAAATATTATGTTCAGGTAAAATAACAATTAACAACCTCGACAGTACATGCGGCTAAAGCCTTTGTTTCAACGCGGGAAACCCGCGCAACGGACTGTCTCGCAATGATTATTGATCAATTACAAAGGGCTTCTCAGCGTATTCATGCCATTGACGCTGATGCCATTGGGCTACATAAGGATTGACAACAAACTCAGGCTGCTCTCCAGCCTGGACATCAATACGTAGAAAAGAATAGGGTCTTTTGGTATTTCTACCTTTACCATGGCGACCAATAAATAACTGAGACTGCCCTATGGGCTTGGAATCGAGATCGCCATCTTGAAATAACACTGCGCCTTCTCTTCTTTGCCGACGCAAACTATGACCACTTCCACCACAGACAATCCAGTCTGTATATGAATCAGCGTAACCTGTATCTTTAGTATACAAATGCTCCATACAGTGAGCGTGACCTGATAAAACTAAATTTACTACAGATCTGCCTGGCGGTAATTCTCCTATATCTTTGACCACGTTATCAAATACTTGACGCAAGCGATCGCGAATTGCTATAGTTTGTCCCTGATTCCATTTTGTAGCTTCGGTAACATAGGGAGGATGATGGAAAAAAACAATTCTGCCTCGTACAGATTCATCCTGCCAAGATGCGATTAAGCTATCCCTAAACCAATCTAATTGTTCCCAATCAGTTGCTTGTTGCACTTGATTTAGCTGCTTTTCTATATCTCTCTGACTTTCGGCAGTATATTCTAATTTTGCGTAGTAATCATCTATTTGTTCAGCATCTTCATAGTTATTGGGATCGAGCTTGTCCATTGCTGCTTGAATCGCTTCTTCTCGCTTGGCTAACTCACGTTGACGCTCTAATAGTTTGACTCTTTTATTTTTTCCTGCTTCCGTATCAGGAATCACTAAAGGCTCATTGAAAGTATTGGAATCTAAGGCAAAAAAATCAATCCCACCATAGCGAAAAGTATAGTAACGATTGGGCAAGCGAGTAAATTTGCCTGGTTGATAGTTTAAACAGCGATCGCCTTGATGTTTAGCTGTATAGTAATTATCTAAATGCTGTTTTAAATTGACCGTACCTTTAATATCTAATAAATAGTCTAGAAAAGCCCTAGCATAAGCATTTCCTTGCTCTGAGCCGTGCCAACCCACATCTAAATCTAATCTGCCTCGCAGCAATCGACGTGGCAACCAGGTAGCCTGAAACAAGATGCCATAAACAAGAGATAAATCATAGTAGTCGTGATTACCTGGAACAGGGAAAAATGGTAATTTAAACGTTAAGTCATCGTATTTGAGGTGTTGGGGATTTTCTCCGCCAACTAAAAACTCTTTATAAGGATTAATAAAATTATTGTGATAATATTCGCTAGAACCTACTTGATAGACTACATCTCCCATATGCAGGATAAAACGTGATTGCTGATGTTCTAGCATCATCTCGGTAATTTTACGTTGGGGGTGATGTTTTAAGTGTGAGCCACAGCCACTATCACCAATTACTAAAAAAGAAAATTGAGGATTATCTGTATCCTTCTCGTCAATTACTAATTTAGTTTGAGCGATCGCCTCTTCTTTAAATAAAGATTCTTGCCAACGCACTCTACGCTGCATCTGGTCTATCTTGACCGATATTTGCGGATCTGAGACAAATTCAAATTTCATATACGGTTAGCGATCGCCTGATTCATGCAAGAAGTCCATTATCGTTTTTTTGTTCTTACTTTCAGTTACTCTTCCACCTTTTAAGGCTATCTTATGTGCTTCTTTGATTAAGTATTTGATATCAATGCGATCGCTATTATTTACTATTGCTTCAGCTGAGATTTCGGCTATAGCTGTCAATATCCAATTCTTCAATTAAGTATAGTAGATATTTTAGAGGAACGGAGTCAATAGAAAATCATGGAAGTCGTGAATTCAAGGAGAGGAGAAATACTTAATAAAATTGAATATATAAGTATAGACTTGTGGAAACCGTACAAAAGTCTGGTAAAAAAGCTAATGCCAAATGCACAAGTAGTAAGCTGTTATTTACTGAAGAACTTTACTTATAACTCTCCACAACGCTACTAAAACATAACGCCTAATAAGATACCATGTTCGCTCAAACCTTTGAAAGAATAAAAAAAATTCAGAATATTGCCGAATTAAGATTGCCAGTATTATTTTTTGGGTTTGCTGTTTGGGTATCATTTCCGATTTTGGGAATTATTCCCATGCTCTTAGCTATTCAACTAGATTTTTTAAGACCATCTAAAAAGTACAGTAAGCTTTTATCTTTAAATAATTTTGTTTTAATTTTAATCGTTTTAACTATCTCGCTTTATCTTACTAGCATTGATGCTTTTGCTGATACTAAAGTTTATTTAGATATTTATGATAACTTAGACCGCCAAAGTCCTTTTGATAACTATATTGCTAAAGATCGTTCTGAAGTTGTCTTATTTTTATTTTTTGCAATCATTCACTATCTAAGTAATGAATCTACATTTTGGTGCTTATTTTCCTTTGCCTTATTTAATAATTCTGTAATCGTTTTTTATATTAGTAAAAATCTATCGCCGAGGTATTATCCTACTTTACTTATAATTCTCTTTTCTAGTTACTTTTATTACTCACAAGTATTTTATATGCGCCAGTTTTTTTCTCTTGTTTTTGTACTAGCTGCGATCGCTAGTATGGAATCAAATTGGCTTTTATTTTGGATTTTCTCTTTGTTAGCAATTTTTTCTCATACCAGTAGCGTTATTTATATAGGAGTTTGCTTAGGAGTTCAAACAGCAGGAAATATTAGTCAAATTATTAAAAAAATTCAATGGAAAAAAGAAGATAAAATTTTCTTATTGATTGGGTTAGGATTAGCAGTAATTACTTTGCTGTATATTGGATTGCAAGTATATAAAAATCCTCAAAGTGTATATCGATTTATAGGTAGTATTTTAGAGATTGTACCTAAAGCTCAAATAAGTAGATCGATACAGGGTAGAGTCGAAAACAATGATCGACGAGATACGGAACTATTTAGCTTAAATATTTTTCTGGCTATTGCTATTTTGTCTGTAGGAATTTTTATAGTATCTAGAAATTACAAAAAAATTACTCCTAAAATATGGTCTTTTATCTCTATTTATTTTATGTCTTTGCTACAAATTTTGTTTATTTTAGTGACAGGATTTAATCAAAGAATCGTTTATTTATTCTTAGCTTTTTTTGGTTTGTTTTTTTGTATTGGGTTAGATGACCAAAAGTTAAATGAGCCTAATAAAATCAAAAATTTTGCCGTAGTTTCTGCCATAACTATTTTTATGGCGGCATCTAATACATTTAACTTTATTGGGGTTCAAGCAAAGATGCAGGATATTGTAGGCATAACCTTTTTTGATAAGCATCCTTTAGGTATGTCTTTATTTGATTATATTGTTTACTTTTTTCAGTCAATTTAAAAGTTTTGCAGCAAATATTTAGAAGCTGCAAAATTCAATAGCTTTATTTATCTTGCGCTAGTTCAAATATTGGCGTTGCTGAATGAGTAATGATAAGTACTGCACGTAAAGATTCAGATACTAAATTGAGGGATTAAAGAAGGACGTTGGTAATACGGTTTCTATTTGTGTAGGCTACAAATGACTGACTTGGAGACTAGGGGGCTAAGGGATGGGGAGAAAGATTTGTAGCAGCGATTTTTATAATTGGTATAAAAGATCACTGTTTACTGGTTAGTAGAAATTTGCCGATTAAGAATAACAATTTTCCACTGTCCAAGTTGACTAGCTTGAAAAGCAATTTTGCTACCGTCACCGTTGATTGTAGGCTGGGAAACAGAGCCTTTAATGTTTACAGTCAATAGCTCTGTTTTCTGTTGTTGGCGATCGTAGACAAAAACATCTGTTTTTCCTCTTTCCGTAGAAACATAGGCAATATAGCGACCATTATCACTCAAGGCAGGTTGATCTTGACTAGAATCTCGCCGATTGAGGTTGGGCAAAGATACAAGCTGTTTAGATTCTAAGTCGTAAAGAAAGATATTTCTGCGACCACGACGATCTGAGGCGAAAGCTAAGTAACGACCATCCGAACTATAGGCAGGATATTCTTCTACAGAATTGCTGTTGATACCTCCAGGAATAATTTCTGGTTGAACTAATAAACTACTGCTACAACCATTAATTAAAAAAAAACTTAGCAAGAATAATCTTAAAATCATGCTTGACAATCTACCTCCAGATAAACTCGCATTTCTCTGGCAAACTACGGTAAAACATACTACAATCATGCGTTTTATTTTTTAGATAAAGTGTAATTTATCCTCACTTCCCTACTTCTCTATCTTTTGGTTTTTAAAAATTAGCAGACGCAGAACATCAGTTAGTAAACTAATTGTCTAGCCTATTTTTTGATATTGATTTAATATTTGGCAACATTCCAAGATCGCCATTATTTAATTGATTTATAGATAAATTTGACTAAATATATATGCCCTGATTCTATGATTTCTCGTACCAGTAGTTTCACTGTTAATAACAATTAAATTAAAACAATGCTTTTTAGGTGTTTTTACTGTTTTTCTTGTAATATGAATCTTAATTATAAAATTTCCTGAACTCAATATTCTGTTTATCAATGCTATACAGTAAACAACGGTCTAAATATTCATCGACCTTGCTGGTATATAGTAGTACCTCCCGTGTGGTTATTGTCTCCTTACTAATTATTGGAGACATCCTTGGTTTACTATTGTGTTTCAATATAGCTCTTAAATTACGACTATCCAAATCCCTTGACTTAGGTTCGCCAGTTCTCTATGCTTTGATAGCTATATATCTGTTTGGATTATATTTAACCGACACTTACAAGCTAAATAGACAGGTTTCTGGTGTACGCCTTTCAGAAAGAGCCGTCTTAAGTATTGTGATAACTATGGCAGCAGTCACCTCTGGTATCTACCTTACAGGTTTGTGGGGTAGTGAGTTTCTAGTTGGCAGAGGCGTACTATTAATTAGTGGGTGCCTTTTTTCTATTTGGGCAGTAACCAGCCGAATGGTTGCTGATAAATGGTTTAAAGCAAATCAGCAAAATAGTAGATTTTTAGTATTAGGAGACTATCAAAAGGTTATCGAGTTTGGTAAGGAACACCGCAAGCTAAATTCGCGTGCTGAATTTGTTTCCTTTTCAGATAAACTGGCTACCAATAGTTCTAGTTCTCTGGAGCAAAATTTTAGCAGAGGAGATAACAACTCTTTAATTTTAGACAAGATAAATAGTCTAAGCTCAACTTGGAAACAGCAACATTGGTCAGGAATTTTGATTGATGGGGCAGAGCGTAATTTATCTGAGCAAATGATTCGAGAATTAATGGATATAAGGCTCAAAGGGGTATATGTCTATAGCATAGCTGATTTCTGCGAACAGTTTTGGCAAAAAATTCCCCCCGCTTATGTTCAAGATGATTGGTTTGCCTTTACCTCTGGTTTTAACATTTTACACAGCCGCATTAAGGCAAAATTAAAGCAGCTAATCGACTTTTTGGTTGCAGCAGTTTTGTTGATTGCAACTTTGCCTATTACAGTTCCCATTGCCTTAGCCATTAAGTTTAGCAGTGAGGGCCCAATATTTTATTCTCAGATAAGAACGGGTCTAAATGGTAAAAAGTTTCGGGTATATAAATTCCGTTCTATGTACCAAAACGCTGAGGCTAAAGGCATTCAGTGGGCAAAGAAAAAAGATCCTCGCATCACCCGTGTTGGCAACTTTATCCGCTTAACTAGAATTGATGAACTACCTCAACTGTGGAATGTCTTTAAAGGAGATATGAGCTTGGTAGGGCCTCGTCCTGAGCGTCCAGAATTTGATATTAATCTCAGAGACGAAATACCTTACTATGATGTTCGCTATTTAGTTAAGCCAGGGATTACTGGTTGGGCGCAAGTTTGTTATCCTTATGGTGCTTCAGTTGAAGATTCATATCAGAAGGTAGCTTACGATCTTTATTACATCAAAAATTACTCTCTCTTTTTAGACTTATCGATCGCCTTGAAAACTCTTAGAGTAGTGTTCTTAGGCAAAGGCAGATAGTTATCGCAGTACGTTAATCGGCTGAGAAAAAATTCAACTGTTCGTAAGTAATAAGTCTTTTAATACAAGCCCGTATAGCTTTACTTTTCCTAAAAATTACTTGCCAATACAAAAACGGCTAAAAATACGTTCTAAGACAGACTCTGTGACCTCTTCCCCCGTAATTTCCCCTAAAGCCTGAATTGCGCCTCGCAGATCGATTGTCCAGAAGTCTAAGGGTAGTTGATTAGCAACAGTCTCTTGTACCTGCTCTAAAGATGCTTTGGCTCGAACTAAAGCTGCGGCTTGCCTTTGATTAACGGCTATTTCAGCATCAGCAGCAGTTGCTCCTTGATTAACCAAGGACAAAATAGCTTTTTCCAAATCTTCAATTCCCTTATAGTTAGCTGCGCTGGTATGAACTATCTGCTTAATTTCTGAAGGATAAGCATCTTGAGGAATAGCTAAATCAGTTTTATTAATTACTAAAATTAAAGGTCGGTGTTTTACCTGCTGATATATTGCCCGATCTTCGCTTGTCCAGCCTGTGGTTGCATCGATGGTTAACAGAATCAAGTCGGCTTTGGCTGCTGCGGTGCGCGATCGCTCTACACCAATTTTTTCTACCCGATCGGCAGTATCTCTAATACCTGCGGTGTCTAATACCTGAACGGGAATTCCTCCCACAACTAGAGTAGATTCAATCACGTCGCGGGTTGTACCAGGAAGCTCGGTAACAATGGCGCGATCGCTTTTACTCCAGGCATTGAGCAAGCTAGATTTGCCAACATTTGGACAGCCAACGATCGCAACTTTTAAACCACTCCTCAGTAATTCCCCTTGCTCTGCGGTGGCTAAAATATTCTCTACCTGGGTTAAAACAGCCTGTATTTGTTGTTTGGTTTCAGCCTCATTTAAAGGCGGTAAATCATCTTCAAAATCGATCCGAGCTTCTACCTCTGCCAATATATCAAGACAGGCAGCCCGTAACTCATTTATAGGACTGCTTAATTTTCCCTGTATTCCTGCCAAAGCTAATTGGGATGCTTCAACTGACTGGGCAGCAACAAGTTCGGCAATACTTTCAGCCTGGGTTAAATCGATTCTGCCATTGAGGAAAGCCCTTAAGCTAAACTCGCCTGGCTGTGCCAATCTTGCTCCTTGAGCAATAGACAATTGTAAAACTGATTGGACTGCCATGATTCCCCCGTGACAGTGAAATTCAACTACATCTTCACGGGTAAAAGAGCGAGGCGCAAGCATTAATAGTAGCAGTGCTTCATCTACAGTCTCTTTAGTTAGGGGATGGCGGATATAACCATAAATAATTCGATGACTTGACCAATCTTGTTTCCCTGGGGCAGAGAATAGGGCTTTGGCGATCTCTAGAGATTTTGCTCCTGATAAACGAACTATACCCACACTGCCCTGCTGGGGGACAATTGCCGTGGCGATCGCTACTATAGTTTCTCCCTGAATTAAAGACATTTAATTTGCCTGATATAAGCTAGCCTAATACGTTACATATTAACCTTTTAAAGCCTTTGCTCTTGTTGTATAAAGATAAGAGGTAAAAGGTAATAGGTAATAGATTATGAAAAAAGCAGTAGTTTTACTTTCTGGAGGTTTAGATTCGGCTACCACTGCTGCAATTGCTATTGAGCAAGGTTATCAGTTAATTGCTCTTTCTTTTCGTTATGGTCAAAAACATCATAAAGAGATAGAGTCTGCCAAAAAAATTGCCATTGCCCTCAACATCCAGAAGCACTTTATTATCGATGTTAATTTGTCTCAGTGGGGTGGATCTTCATTAACCGATGACTCGATGACTATTCCTCAAGCTGGTTTGCAAGCAGATGTAATTCCCTCTACCTATGTACCAGGGCGCAACACGGTTTTTATTGCGATCGCTCTTTCTTTAGCCGAAGCTCAAAATGCTCAAGCAATTTACCTGGGCATCAATGCAGTAGACTATTCTGGTTACCCTGATTGTCGTCCCGAATATTTGCAGTCGTATCAACACTTAGCCAATTTATCATCTAAAGCTGGAATTGAAGGTCACGCCCCGCAGCTAGTTGCTCCTTTGGTGGAAGATTCTAAAACAGATATCGTGCGTCGCGCCCTAAATTTAAACGTTCCCATTGCCGATACTTGGTCATGTTATCAAGGTGGAGATACTCCCTGTGGTTTATGTGATTCTTGTCGTATCCGCGATCGCGCTTTAATTGAAGTCGGACGCTCTGATTTAGTTACTCAAGCACTTAATTATGATTAAATAATTAATAATTAATTCCCAACTTTATGTTGATAACATTCCTCTTTAGATCATTCCGCAGAGATGCAACGCCCAGAATATTTTAATAGTGAATAAAGTTTGATATACTAATTGAGCATTACGCGAAAGTGTAGGGCGACATAGCCAAGCGGTAAGGCCGTGGATTGCAAATCCATTATCCCCAGTTCAAATCTGGGTGTCGCCTCTGAGTGTTTGTGATCTTGTTAATCACAATGAGAATAAAAGCAAAAAACAGCCAGCACGATAGTAGTCACCATAAATTTTTGGTTGACACTAATCAACAAGGTAACGACAGTGCGATCGCGCTAATTAATTAGCCTTAGACGGGAATTATGGCTCTTTGGCGTATCTTCTAGCAAACAATAGGGACGACTATAAGATAAAGGGGACTCTAATGAATGCTGTACCAAAAAATCGGGATTACTCATAATTTTTTCAGTTGCTCCATCGTATACAATCTGACCTTGACTTAAAACGACAGTGCGATCGCAAAGTTCTAAAGCTAAGTCTAAATCGTGGGTTGCCACTAGTTGAGTTAAAGACAAATTTTTTAATAGCTCAATCAATTGACGACGAGAACGAGGATCTAACTGTGCCGAAGGTTCATCTAAAACTAACACCTGGGGTTCCATTGCCAAAACCCCAGCGATCGCAATTCGTTTTTTCTCTCCCCCCGATAAATTTTCGGTATTTCTTGACCCATAATATTCTGGATCGATATCAACCATCATCATGGCGTTTTTAGCTCGCTCGGCTAACTCTTCATCTCGCCAGCCACGATTTTTAGGACCAAAAGTGACATCATCCCAAACTGTAGGCATAAATAGCTGATTATCTGGATTTTGAAAGACTAAGCCGACAAAATTGCGAATGTCGCGCAAATTATCTGAATCAATTAACCATTCTCCTACTTTAATACTTCCTGATTGGGGCAAAATAATTCCATTGAGGTGTAATTGTAAAGTTGACTTGCCCGAACCATTAGCACCGATAAGTGCTACTCGTTCACCCGCTTCGATGGCTAAATTAATGTTGTTTAAAGCCTTGGTTCCATCAGGGTAAGCATAGGTAAGATTTTTAATAACGATGGGATTGTGGTGCATTAAGATTTGAGTAATTAATTTTTAGGTAGGATGGGCAATAATATTTTTGAGTACGCTATCAAGTCAAATTTGGGTGTTGCCCACCTTACTAGGTTTTCCCTGCTACCACTGCGGTAAATAAATAGCTTGTCCTAGTAATGCTAAAGCTGTGGTCAAGGTAATTACAATTGCATCTCGTCGTCCGCCAGATGGTACTTTTTCGACTACAGGTATTCCCTGATAACCACGGGCTAGCATCGCTTGATAAACTCGTTCTCCTCGCTCGTAAGTGCGAATAAATAAAGTACCCATCATGTTGCCAATAACGAGCCTTTGCCAAACGCTACTATTAGATAGGTTGCGAGACGCAGCAGCTTTACGCATTGCCTGAAACTCTCTAATTAAAACGCCGATATAGCGATACATTGATGCCAAAGTAGCAACCAACAGTGGAGGTACTCGTAAGGCGGTCAAAGCATTAAGCAGGGCTGGAACTGAAGTAGTAAGAGTTAGTATGTTTAGCGTCAGCAGCGATAATAAAGCCTTGGTCGTGACACTACCCAAAACAGTTAAGCCTTCTGTGGTAATTCGTAGTATTCCCCAAGACCAAAGAACTTCACCGCCGTCTCGAAATAAAGTTCCCAGCAGCACAACACCAATAAAAGCAAACTCAACGACGATCCTTTTAAACAATACTTTTTTGGTTACGCGACTGAAAAAAACTACGCCTAATACTCCTAACCCGTAGATTGCCCAAGTCCACCAGCGTCCATTTGGGGTTAGGGCGATCGCAAATACCATGAGTAAGGCACACAATAGACGAGTACGGGGAGCAAGAGAATGCCAGAAAGTAGCTTGTTTGCTATCGATGTCTAAATAAAACGCCCCAAGATGTAGCAATAGCATTCACTTACTTCTTAATTGATTTAATTTGCTCGTTTGTTACTCTTCTCGATGAGAAGAAAGATGATTATCGGCAGATGAATGGGATTTTCTAACCACTAGTTTGCCAACTCCCCACGCCAAACCAAAAGTAACTAAAGTTCCAACTAAACCTGCCATGGGTGTAGCTATTCCTTCGGGTACGCCTTTAAGAGAGTATTCATCGAATACTCGAGCAAAAGGCAATTTGTGGGCTGGTGCGTCTTCAGCAGCGCGATTTCCGAACTTCAAATCTTGGGAAACGCGATCGAGTCCATCGGGATTTGGGCTGGCAAAAGGAGAAACAAAAATGGCAATTAGCAATGCCACACCTAAGCCAGTAATAATAAAAGCGAAGTTACGATCTGGATGTTTATTACTCATAAATTTAAAATCCTATTTAATTAGATCTAATTAACGCTGTACTACTGGGCGTGAACGAGATAATTTGTTTTGGCGAGGATCGTAAAGCAAATCTGGTCGAGTCCGCCAAATAAAACTGACTACCGCTACGGTAATTAATGCTTCGCCGATTCCAATTAGCACGTGCCAAAATGCCATTGCCGATATGGCTACGTTTAGAGGTACAGTTCCTGATAGGGCTAGTTCTGTAGCAGCTACAAGTGAAGCAATAAATACACTTGTCCAAGCACTTATGGCTGTAGCGATCGCCATTCCCCGCCAGCTATCGCGACCGATCGCCGAGCGAATTGCCCGATAAAGATAATAACCGCCAAAAGTGCCTATTAGCCCCATATTGACAATATTTGCTCCTAATACAGTAATTCCGCCGTCTTGGAAGAAAACCGCTTGAACGATAAACACTACGCTTACTACCAAAGTACCCGCCCAAGGACCGAGTAAGATTCCCGCTAACGTCCCTCCGAGTAGATGACCAGAAGTTCCTCCTGGTATGGGAAAATTAATCATTTGAGCAGCAAAAATAAAAGCAGCGCAGACTCCCATAATGGGAACTGTCCGCTCTTGATATTTCGCCTGTACTTGATTCAAAGCGACGGTGATTAGGGCGATCGCAATAACCCAAGTTACTAAACTAACTGGCAGGTTTAAAAACCCATCTGGAATATGCATTGCCAATTGAGGCTGCCAATTCCAAAATAACCAGTTACTGAAAGATATAGTAGATAGCACAATACTAATTGTTTATATTTTGTGGATTTTGGCAATATTTCTAGTTATTGCTATTTCTCTTGTAGATTTTAAGTATCTTTACCGAATAAAAGCAATCCCGTGGGGGGGTATTTTGGCAATTTTTACTAAAAGATTTAACTTTTTACCTATTACTTATTACTTCCGCACAGCAGTATTAGTTAAGAGCTTTTTCTGAGTTTTCGCTTGAGTTCAAAGCAGCAAAATAAGATAATTGCAGTCAACAAAGGCAATAAAAAACGAATTGCTCGATATGCCAAAAGTGAACCTAAAATAGTGGTTGTAGGAATCTTGGGTAACAAAAATACAATGATGGTTTCAAATATACCAATCCCACCAGGAATATTACTCAAAATTGATATAGCCATACTAAACAAATAAATACTAAAAAAGCTCAGGTAAGATTTACCTACATAGTCAGGAATTAGGCAATATAAAACTGCTGTTGCCGATGCCCAATCTAATGAAAATATGGCAATTTGAGACAGCGAAATAGTAAGTTTAGGAAAAGAAATTATGTTTTTGCCAATTCTTAAACGTTTTCTACGTTTGCATAAAAATAGATAAATTCCAATTAAGATTAAACAAACAATTCCTAAATAGCGAATTAGTGAGATATCAAAACTTATAGATTTAGGTAACTGTAGGGGATTAAGAACAAATGTCAGACCACTTAAGGTTAATAGTCCTAACCAAAAACTAAGATTACCTAAAGCAATTATCTTGGCAATACTTTTAGCTGGGACACCCCAGATAGAGTAAAAACGATAGCGAATTCCTCCGCCAATAAGTAGAGTAAAACCTGTAGTGTTGCTAATAGCATAGGTAATAAAGGTGGTAAATAAAATTCGCTTGATACTCAGATAATACTGGAGATGTAGAAAAGCAATTAAATCATAACTACTAATTACTAAACAATTGAGAATAGTAAAAGCGATCGCAGCATATAATTGGCGATCGCTTATTCTAGATAAGCTATCTAAAATATCATCCAGGCTATATCGCCCTAATTCTCGGTTGAGTATGTAAAGACAGAAAACCAGCAACAGAGATCCCAAGACAGGATAAAGCCAACGAGTCAGGCGATCGCGATTCATTAATTAGTTAGAGTTATTGACAGGCACTTCTTGACACTTGGTTAATTTCAGTAAAAACAACTAACAAAAAAGAGAATTATCAAGCAAATTCTCGTAAATATACTGTTGTTATTTATAGCAATAAACAGGATGATAATTCTGTTCACTAAATAAAATAGTTGAATACAAAATTTTTTTGCCGTTAGCCTAGTCCAAGATAAACATTGCTCTTCATAGCTAGCCTAACTATCATAGTCTTGCTCCAGAACCTAGCCTTTAAGCTAGGTTTTTTCTTGTCAAAACAATGAACAATATTGTAAATTGTAACCTTGCAAACATAAAAATTAACTCAATTGCAACCCTAATTAACTAGAATCTCCACCAATTGTGACATTTTTGATTCTTAAGCTAGGGCCACCACAGCCTACAGCAAGACCAGATTGACCTCCTTTGCCACATCCTCCAGATTCGTCCCAAATAAAATCATCGCCAATTGCTTCAATATCAGCCAGAGTTTTGAAAACATTACCAGAAAGAGTAACGTCCTTGACAGGTTCAGCTAATTCTCCATTACGAATCATCCAAGCCTCTCCTGCACTAAAGATAAATATTTCGCCATTTGTCATTCCACCCAACCAATTGCGCGCATAAACTCCCTTAGAGATTCCTTGAAATAATTCTTTTACTGGAGTATTGCCTCTACCAATCCAGGTATTAGTCATTCTGACTATCGGCGAGTAGTGATAGTTAAGACAGCGTGCATTGCCTGTGGGTTTTGTATCTAATTTACCTGCGGTTTCTCTAGAGTGGAGTCTACCAACCAAAACTCCATCTTTAATTAGTTGGGTAGTGGTAGCGGGAGTACCTTCGTCATCATAATAGTAGCTACCCCGATGAATATAGTTCTGCTCGGATTCTCTGGGCGCAGCACCATCAAATATCTGTAAATCATCTGTACCAAAACGTTTTCCCATACTCATTGTTTCGAGCAGATCGGGATTTTCATAAGCCATATCTGCTTCAGATAAATGTCCAAAAGCCTCATGGACAAACAGTCCTGTTAAAATGGGATCGATGACTACGGTATAAATATCCCCTTTAATTTTGGGCAAGGACAAGGCATCTACCGCTCTTTGTGCCGCACTGTTTACCTGTGAGTCTAACTGAGTTAAATCTTCGTAAGCCTGACGAGATCCCGTTGTTTCTCTACCTGTTTGGATTACCTCTTCTTTTCTAGCAGTAGCTGAAAAGCGCATTTCCATATCTGACCAAGATTGCTCAATGACGCTGCCTTCGGATGTGGCGATAATTATCTTTTGGGAACTGTCACTGTAGCCCACAGTGGTAGTGGTTAGACAGTCATGATAACCGCGTAGTAAGTCATTATAGCGATCGCATAACGCTTTTTTATCTGCTAAAGGTATTTCACGAGGATCGCTGCCTTTGAGGGGAATTTGACAGATTGCTTGTACAGGTTCAACTGGGGCGAGTATAGTTTCTGAATCACCTACTATTTTTGCAGCAGCAATTGCCTCCTCAAGTCTAGCTACTAGGGTTGTCAAATCATCGAATGCTGCAAAACCCCAACCACCGCGATAACAGGCGCGAACTTGTCCCCCCAAAGCAATACTCTCGCTTAGGGTTTCTATTTTATTGCTACGTAGAAAGATGTTTGTTTCTTCTGCCTGTTCTAGGCGAATAGTCAAAAAGTCAACGCGATCGCTATAGGCAGCAATCAGTTCAGTTAATCGATTTTTGTGTTCAGCAAATAGCTTAGACATTACAATTTTAAATAGGCTTAAGCTTCAAGTTTACCGCTTTTTCAAGCTCGATAAATTGAACCTAATATTTAACAGCTATCTAAACCTTAATTTTGTAACAAGGGCAAACATTGATATAGTTTTTCATCTAAATACAAAGATTGCGGATAATTAATTGCCAAATCCATAGCTTCCAAAATGATGGCAGCATCACTTTCTTTGGTGCAGAAAGAATTGACTCCCAAAGAATACAAAAGCTCAATTACTTCTGGATGTTGATAATCACTCCAGTGAATAAAACTTGTTTGGGGGGAAATAGCTTTGATTAAGCTCAAGTTATCAGTATCAGATTCTTCTTCAATATCAAAAAATAAGACATCAATGGTCATCTCACCATACATTAAAGAAAATACCTGTTCTGAATTATTTAGCAAAATTACCTGAAGATTTGGTCTGGCAGTTTTTATAAGTTGATTTAACTGTTGTCCTTGTCTATGAGATTCAATTATGACGACGTTTAAGGATTTAAATGATGATGGTTTTGGGGCTAAAATATCATCTAGCATAATTTTTAAAACGTATATTTTGCGTATATTTATTTAGATATTATTACCTACATTATTACACGTCTTATTTATCCTTAAGTATTTTTACGGTCAATTGTTGAAAACTTGATATAATTGCCTCTCTTTTTAAAATTTGTTTAAAGATCTGATCTAGGTATTTAGACGCTCAGGACGAAATAGTTGATTTAAAATATTTAAATCAATAGGCATATTCTTTACATTCTGTTACAGTAGTGAGCGTAATTAAAAAATCGGGCAAAAAGCTCAATCAAAAATATAAGCTATGATACCAGTTCGGTTTTTGATTAAGACTTATTTTGCTTGTGTTAGATATTAGCTTTTAGCTCTCAGCCATTAGCTTTTAACTATTGCTGACAAATTTTTTTTGTAACTCAAGCTCATTTTTGATAATGTCTATCAATCCAATTAGAATTAATGGCGAAAAATCATTCATTGTCGAAAAGCTGCCAAAAATTTCCTTAATACCCAATAAAAATAGCCAAATTTTGTGTCAGCTTGATTTTATAAATTCTCATCAATGGCTGCTGTTAGGTATTATCAGTACTATCTGTTTAGTTTTTATTATTGTTTCTTGTACTTGGATTGCCTAAACAAAGATAATAAATAAATATTGAAGCTACTAAGTTATTTTCAACTATAGATAGCTGGCAAAAAGATAAACTAAAGGCGCAATAGCGATCGCAGGTAAAAAAGAAGCGACGCGAATTTTAACAATTTCTAATAAGTTAAAGCCGATCGCCATAATTATTAGACCACCAATGCCCGTAATTATTAACAGATAGGGATTATTACTAGGATCGGGAATAGTATCGGCTACTAAACCAACAATTAAAGATAATCCGCCTTGATAAATCCCAATTACTAAGATAGAAAAAGCAACTCCAATGCCATAAATATTAGCCAGAGCAATAGAAATCACTCCATCCATAGTTGCTTTTAAAGTTAATAAAGTATTGTCGCCATTTAGACCATTATTAAAACTACCAATCAAAGCCATTGGACCAACACAAAATAACAAACTACTAGCAACAAAACCTTCGGTAAATAATCCTTTGCCGCGAAACTTTTTCTTGAGCCAATTACCAATATTGGTGAGTTTTTCTTCAATTTGCAATAATTCTCCCGCAACCCCTCCCAGCACTATTGACAGTAGTCCTAAAATTGCGCCATCAATACCTCCAGACTGAACTTTGCCTAGACTGTTTGCCATAGTTAAACCAATCCAAATCGTCAATAAGCCAATGCCTTGAGTAATGATAGTTTGGAGCTTAGGAGAAAGGCGATCGCTGAGTAATAAGCCCAGACTACTCCCTAACAAAACGGTAAGAACATTAATCCAGGTACCGCTTGTCTTCGCCCAAAAGTTTAAATTCGCAATCAAGTAGATTGATAAAATAACGTTCAAATAAATATTTATCTAAGCCTGCGTAGATTATTACATAATGAAGCTTTAACCTGGACAAATAAGGTTTTAAGGATGTTCAAGTTTTACTTTGGTCTTTAGTGATGCTGATGTAAGATATATCCTGGGAATCAGATCGGCAAATATAAAAGAATAATATCAGGAGATAGCTTTGGATAATAATCAGCCTGAAAAGTTAGCAGAAGTTTTGAAGGTGGCTCGTTCTGTCGCCTGGGGAGCAGCAGACATTCTTAGCTCTTTCTATCATAAAGATACTTCTGACTTGGATATTAAAAATAAAAAGGATGGTCCTGTTACTGACGCTGACATGGCTGCGAATAAATATATTCTTGGTCGGTTTAAAGAAGAGCTAGGTACAGAAGATTTTGGTTACTTGTCCGAAGAAACTTTTGACGTTAAAAAAGCCGAACCAGTTGACCACGATTGGGTTTGGATTATCGATCCTTTGGATGGTACACGAGATTTCATTGACAAAAATGGTGAATATGGGATGCACATCGCCTTGGTTTATCAAGGTCGCCCTGTAATTGGAATTGTAGCTATTCCTGAAGCCGAAAAAGTTTATTTTGCCTCAAAAGGTAATGGTACTTTTGTGGAAACTAAAGATGGTACGGTTACACCGATCAAAGTATCTGAACGTAACACTATTGAGAATCTATATTTAATCGTTAGTCGATCGCACCGTGACGATCGCTTTCAACAGCTAATCGATCGCTTGCCCTTTGCAGGTAAGAAATATATGGGTGGAGTTGGAGGAAAAATTTCTACCCTTTTAGAACAAGAATCAGATGTTTATATTTCACTCTCAGGTAAGTCGGCAGCTAAAGATTGGGATTTTGCTGCACCAGAATTGATTCTCACCGAAGCAGGTGGCAAGTTTACCTATGTCAATGGTGAACCCGTTTATTATAATCAGGGAGATGTGAAACGCTGGGGTTGTATTGTAGCTACTAACGGACATTGCCATGAAGAACTTTGTACTAAAGCCAGTGCTATTATCGATGAGATCGATCGTGGATAATATGTTTGGTTAGGCTAAATACTCTAGCAGCAGGTAATTTTTGCTTCTTGAATTTAATCATGATTTCTTGGAGTAAGCTAAATATCTAGAAAAATATTCTTGATAAACAACGGTATTGATTCAAATACTATTTATCCCGATCTAAAGGCTGCTGCTGCTGCGGTGTGTCGTAGGTGGTGTGAGCAACATGGCTATAGCGATTGTTTCTATCAACAGGGAAGTTGGTGGGCATTTCCTGCTAACGGCGTGCTGCCTATCAAAATTTATGATGTAATCGATCTAGAGCATACTAAAGCCGAGCGGATTCAAGTTAAATATTACTCTATTGCTCTATCAGTTGCCTTACTTCCAGATGGCTGTATTGCACCTCATAATCATCCTGAGATTTAATTTATTTGCCAGCGTTCGAGATGATAGGCACTATCCCAAAACATCCATTCAAACTGAGAAGCGCGATAAAATACCTGATTCATTAAAGCCAATTCGGAATTGCTAGCCTTAGTTGCCATGTCATTTGCCACGTTAATGACACTTTCAACAGATGCTTCAAAATCTTTATCAATATAGGTATCAATCCATCTTTGATAAAAATTATCTTGCTCATTTACCTGTTGATAAATATGTTTGCCTACTTCCAAGTAAATCCAAAAACAAGGCAAAACAGCAGCAACGCTAATAGGAAAACTATGTTGATAGGCAGTGGCTAATAAAAAATTAGTGTAATTCAAACAAGTAGGAGAAGCTTGACTGGATAATGCTACTTCTGGCGAGATATTAAACTCCCGAAAAAACTCTGTATGTAAACTACGTTCAACGGCGATCGCAATTTGAGCATTAAGAGCAAACTCTAACTGTAAGTCGGCAGTTGGTGCTTTGGCAGCAATAATAGCTAATACGCGGGCAAATTCCCCCAAATATATGCCATCTTGAATTATGTAATGCTGAAATATCTCTTTGCTTAATGAACCTTGCTCAAGCTGCTGAATAAACTCCATCTTCAAGATAGAGCTATAGATGTTATCAATGTTGTCCCAAGCCTGAGCAGAAAAATTCATATACACATTAAATATTGAACCTTAAGTATATTGACTGCGAAAAACTATTGAATATAATCTATGATTCGATTTGTACATCTAGCTAATCAGCTTGTCATATTTTGCATGAGTACAAACCCACACCCCTGAAATACCATCTTTAACTTCAACTTTCAATGGCTCTATAACCTTTCCCAGCAAGAATCGATCAATATTGTCTAACCTTTTTGAAGTGTAGCGATTGATGTCATGGATCTGTTTTTAGCAATTCATAATTTTCGTCTGCTATTCGCTTATAGACATGACTTAATGAGCTTTGGTTTAGTATTATCCAATTTTATCAGAAAGTCTCAGTCAGATTTTGTTTAGAGATTTTGCACTCACTCAATTGATAGCTTTTTCGGCGATCGCACTCAAGCAGCGATTTTTGCTACTCAACGTCGATTTTTGTAGTAACTGTCTAAATATTTGACAAAGTATTTAACCAATTGCTATTATTTATAACAATTGTTCGATATAAATAAAATATGCCCAAGATTGTCGACCGCGATCGCTATCGAGAAGAATTACTTAGTAAGTGTTTCGATCTCTTCGCAGATAAAGGTTATGGTTCGGTAACGATGCGTCAAATAGCCGAAGAATTAGAAGTTTCTACAGGAACTTTGTATCATTATTTTCCTAGCAAAGAAGCATTGTTTGAGCAGTTAGTAGAAGCGTTGTCTCAAAAAGACATTAATCAAGCATTGAAAGAATTGGATGGAATGCAAACACTGCAAGAAAAAGCAGCAGGAATTGGAGAATATTTGCTTAAAAATGAAGATTATTTTATCAAGTGGACTTGTATTATGGTCAATTTTTATCAACATCAAGACGCTAAAGAATTTAAAAAAAGTGGTGTATTTAGGCGAGCAAATGAAAACTACGCTAAGGCAATTTACGATCTATTAGGTGTTAAAGATAGAGCATTGGCTATATTTATTTATTCTTTTATTGATGGTCTAATTCTCGAAAGATTATGGGGAGATGAATCAGTTTCTGTTCCCGAACAATGTCAATTATTAGGCAAAATGCTTACTGCTTATTTAGAAAAGTAAGATTTACGTTGTTGTACAAAAACTTAGAAAAAATTTTATTTCTGTTAAGGAAGAAGAAATTATGACTTTTAAGCTATTTGTGAAATCTAGAAATAAATGGTTAATTAGTTCGATAATTACCGCTACTGCCATTACTGGTGGAATTACAATCTACGGCATTTCTCAGTATGGACAAGTAAATCAAACGACATCAAATTCAGTGCCAACTAAACCGCTCGCGCCGAAAATAACCTCATTAGGAAGACTCGAACCAGAAGCAGAAGTAATTAAATTATCTGCACCCTTAGCATTAGATGGCGATCGCCTTGCGGAATTATTAGTAGAAGAAGGCGATCGCGTTAAAGCAGGACAAGTAATTGCTATTCTCGATTCAAGAGATTCCTTGCAAGACGCAGTGCAGCAAGCACAAGAACAAGTAAAAGTTTCTCAGGCTAAACTCGCTCAAGTTCAAGCTGGTGCTAAATTGGGGGAAATTCAAGCTCAAAGAGAACAGATTTCTCGCTTAAAAGCCGAATTAATTGGCGAAATTAAAAGTCAAAATGCAGCGATCGCTAGTTTACAGGCACAGGTAAATAATGCCCGCAGTGAATACAATCGTCATCAGCAACTATATCAAGAAGGTGCGATCGCAATTTCGACTTTAGACAGCAAACGTCTGGCTTTAGAAACGGCACAAGAACAATTGAAAGAAGCACAAGCAACGCAAGATCGCACCAATAGCACTCTTAAAGCGCAGTTAGCCGAAGCTAAAGCAAATTTAGATCAGATTTCTGAAATTCGTCCAGTAGATGTTAATGCAGCACACACCGAAGTTAATAGCGCGATCGCTGTCTTAAACAAAGCAAAAACTGACTTAGCACAGGCTTACGTTCGTGCGCCGATGGATAGTCAAATTCTTAAAATTCAGACGCGATCAGCGGAAAAGATAGGCGATTCGGGTATTGTCGAATTGGCACAAACGGATTCCATGATAGCCATAGCTGAAGTTTATCAGAGTGATATTGCTAAAGTAAAAGTGGGACAGTCAGCAGAAATTACTGGTCAAGCTTTTGAGGGAATAGTCAGAGGCAAGGTCGTTCAAATTGGCTTACAGGTTAGCAGACAGGATGTATTTAGCGATCGGCCTGGAGAAAATTTAGATCGCCGTGTGATTGAAGTAAAAATTCGTCTCAATCGAGAAGACAGCAAACGGGTTACTGGTTTGACTAATTTACAAGTGCAGACAGCAATTAGCAGCGCAAGGCTTGCGCCCTGAAAAATAATGAGCGATCGCCTTTTTCTTTCAATTTATTTATATCGAACGTTCGATCGTATACGAACTTGAAATGATGTCCACAGATAAATATTTGCTTGCTAATCACTTAATAAACAGATGAGATTGATACTATGTTTTCTAAACTATTTCGCAGAACACCGTTAGCACTTAGACAAGTAGTGAAAGACAAGACTCGTTTAATGGTGGCGATCGCGGGAATTGCTTTTGCAGATATCTTGATGTTTGTGCAGATGGGATTTGAAAACGCGCTTTACGATGCTGCAATTAAACCGCATTTGAGTTTACAGGCGGATTTGGTGATGATTAATCCCCAATTTCAAACTCTATTTTCCGTCAAAGATTTTTCTCGCGATCAACTTTATCAGACATTAGGAAATAACGCAGTTAAATCAGTTAGTCCTGTTTATATCTCCACTGGACAATGGCGCAATCCCCAAACGAGACAGGAAAGAGCAATATTAGTCTGGGGAATCGATCCTACTGTCAGTGCGTTTAAGTTTCCTGAAGTCGAGCAAAATCGAGATAGTTTAAAACAATTAAATCAAGTATTATTCGATCGCGCTAGTCGTCCCGAATATGGTGCAATTCCAGACTGGTTAAAACAAAAAGGTAGTGTCGAAACTGAGATTAACGATAAAGAGATCGCTGTCAAAGGATTATTTACTCTTGGTTCGTCTTTTGCTGCGGATGGCAATATTATTACTAGCGACTCAACCTTTTTGCAAATTTTCCCCCAACGCCAAAGCGATCGCATTGACGTTGGCTTAATTAAATTAAAGCCTAAAGTCGATCCCAAACAGGTGCAGTTGCAATTAGAAGCAATGTTACTCCATGATGTCAAAATTTTAACCCCCAAAGAATTTGCTGAAATTGAAAAACAATATTGGGCAAACGGTACAGGTATCGGCTTTATTTTTGGACTGGGTGTAATCGTAGGTTTTATTGTCGGTATCATCATTGTCTACCAAATTCTTTACTCCGACGTTTCTCAACATCTGCCTGAATACGCCACTCTCAAAGCAATGGGTTATAGCGATCGCTATTTATTATGGGTTTTGCTACAAGAAGCCTTACTTTTGGCTTTATTAGGTTATTTTCCTGGACTGCTTCTGGCTTTCGGACTTTATCAAATTGCCTATGCTGCTACTCTACTGCCGATCATTATGAAGTTAGAAACAGTAATATCCGTTTTGATCCTAACTATAGTCATGTGTAGCGTTTCAGGAGCGATCGCGATGAAAAAACTGCGCTCGGCAGATCCAGCAGATGTTTTTTAAAAAAGTAAAAAGTAATTTTTCAGGTAACAAGTAGCTAGTAGCAAACTAAAATGATTATTTCTATCGACAATCTCAATCACTATTTTGGTGCAGGCGCGCTTCGCAAACAGGTCTTATTCGATATCAATTTAGAGATCAAAACAGGAGAAATTGTAATTATGACAGGGCCTTCTGGTTCTGGTAAAACTACTCTTTTAACCTTAATGGGTGGCTTGCGCTCGGCACAAGCAGGAAGTTTAAAAATATTAAAACAAGAAATCTACAATGCTAGTAAACGACAATTAACCCAACTTCGCCGTCAGATTGGTTATATTTTTCAAGCGCATAATTTAATGACCTTTTTAACAGCTAAAGAAAATGTGCGTATGTCTTTAGAATTGCATAACGAAATTTCAGATCGAGATTTAGATAATAAAGCGATCGCTATCTTAGAAAAAGTTGGCTTAGAAAATCGGGTTGATTACTATCCTGAAAGTTTATCAGGAGGACAAAAACAAAGAGTTGCGATCGCCCGCGCCCTTGTTAGTAATCCTAAAATAGTTTTAGCAGATGAACCGACTGCTGCACTCGATAAAAAATCTGGGCGGGATGTAGTAGAGTTAATGCAGCAGTTAGCTAAAGAACAAGGTTGTACCATTCTTTTAGTTACTCACGATAACCGTATTTTAGATATTGCCGATCGCCTTGTTTATCTGGAAGATGGTCGTTTGATTCAAAATTGAGTCGACAAATATCCGTATGGGCAGCTTGGTAACTTTTATAATCAAGTATTTAGGCAGCAGAAGATAAATTATATTTTGCACTCACGACGCTACGATAATACTCCTGTAGCTGCCTAGTAGCAGCAGCCCAACCCCATTGTTCAGCTTCAGAGCGAGCATTTTGACGTAATTTTTCTCTTATTTTTGTAGCTGATAACAAAGATTTGGTGGCGTTAATTGCACCATCAGGATCATCTGGTTCAAACAAATAACCATTCACTCCATCTGTCACAATATCAGGAATACCGCCCGAACGAGCAGCCACTACAGGACAACCCGCAGCCATTGCTTCGAGTAAAACTAAGCCTAGGGTTTCGGTGCGGGAAGGGAATACAAAAGCATCAGCAGAAGCAAAAGCCGAGGCTAATTCTAATCCTTGTAAATAACCAACGAAATTAGTCTTTGTACCTGCAAAATGCGCCTCTAATGACTCTCTGCTAGGACCGTCTCCCACTATAGCCAAACGAGCTTCGGGAATGGCTTCGAGTACAGGCTTGATCTGATCGATCTGCTTTTCTGCTGAGACTCGACCAACATAGAGCAATAAAGGAGCATCAGGGTTTCCTTGAGATAGGCGCGATCGCATTTGGGCAGAAGCTAAATGAGGCTGAAACATTTCTGTATCTACCCCCCGTTGCCACAAGTCCACCCTTTCAATGCCATGATTGACTAATTCTTTGACCATCACGCTAGAGGTACAAAGATTTAATCTAGCTTTATTATGAGCAGCCTTTAATAATTCCCACAGCAGCCCTTCTAAAGCACCTAAGCCGTAATGCTGAAGATATTGAGGTAAATGAGTATGATAAGAAGCTACTAAAGGTATGTTCATGGTTTTAGCGTAGTAAATACCGCCCACTCCTAAAAATGCAGGATTTACTACGTGGATCAAGTCTGGCTGAAATTCTTTGATCGCATTTTTTGTTCCTAGAGGCAAAGCTAATTTGAGTTCTGGATATAAAGGCAGAGGAACACCACGCACACCATATACTTTTGCTCCTTTATACTCGCTTAAGCCACCTTCTGGCGCAACTACTAAAACGCGATCGCCATTTCTTTCTAAATGCTCAATCGTATGTTTAAGACGAGTAACAATACCATCAACCTTTGGTAAAAACGTTTCTGTAAAAAGGGCAATACGCATAATTTGTCAATTATAAATAGAGTCAGTCCAGAGTAGAAGATAATTTAGTAATACTGTAGGTTGCAATTTTTAATCTTGATTAAGATTTTACAGCTATTTTTGGCGAAATATGCTAACAATTTCTTATGTTCTCATTAATTGTCTTAACAAAGCAAAAACTGCTGCCGAGAAAAACCAGAACAGGTTAGTATTTTTCAATGACTCTTAAAGTTTTGATACGGATTTATGTCGATCAAGAAAAATTTATTACCGACAGAAATTATTCTGACACCTGCTCGTCAATGTATTGCCAAGCTTAATATTGATCGCCGACTTCAGCCAGGCGGCTATATGGATTATGAGGGTAAAACCTATGCCATCCTTGAACGTCATCACTTTTATCAATATCGGGTAGGTGGCTATCGTTTTAATAAAGCCACTCTTCATGTCCAAGAATCAAAAAGACCAGAAGAAACTACTTTAATTGGCGATCGCTATGTAGTTGGCAACGCTAACTGTCGCTTTAATGCTCGCTCAGAAATTATGCGCTGTGCGGTTGTCCCTGAAGGTCCTTGTAAAGGATGTCGTTATTTTGAACCAATAGACAATTAGTACGTGACTTAATTTTAAGAATCACAATTCATTCTAGTTGAAAATGATTATAGCGTCCTGATTTATGGAGAAACTATTCTGAAAACTAAGAATATAAAATTAACTTGAGAACTTGAAATTATGTTTCGCTCTAACTTTCAAAGAACTGGAGTTTATAGTACGTCAGAAATTCGTCAATTCAATAGACTTAAGTGGCGATCGCCTAAATCTCCTGATTTTTTGACTTGGTGTTTTGGTTTTACTGCTGGAGAGGGGATAGTTTGTATTGCTAGTAGCGATCGCCATGTATATGGATTGGATTCTGAAACTGGACAACAATTGTGGATATATCAGCTAGGCGAAAAAATTTCCTCTTCCCCAACAATTTGTGATGGAATAGTTTATGTCATTAGCCTTAAATTTAATGGAGCGATAACAGATCAATATCTTAGAGCAATAGATATTAAATCTGGACAAGAGTTATGGCAATTTAAACTAGAATTTCAACCATCATCTTTAATTTATGGTTCTGTGCCTTCATCACCAGTAGTATCCCAAGGAGTAGTTTATATCGGCGCAACAGATGGCTATCTTTACGGAATAGATATTTCTTCAGGAGAATTGGTGTGGAGTTTCAAGACAACTAAAAATATGCCATTGACTCCTCCTGCACTTCAAAATGACATTATTTGTGTAGCTAGTGGCGATGGCTATTTATATGCCATTGACCTATCAACAGGACAACAAAAATGGAAGTATGAAATTGGCGGTTTAAAGCCTTTTTCGCCTTCTTTTCCAGCGATCGCTAATCAGTCAGTCTACATCATCAGCAGTGATAATACTCTTTATTCTTTGAACCTTCAGACAGGAGAATTAATCTGGACATTTAAAGACAAGGGAATGTGTTTATACGCACCTATAGTTACTGAAAAAGCCATATATATTTGTGGTTCTAATACTCCTTTGTCCGCTTTAAATATTGAAACAGGAAAAACTTTGTGGGCATTTCAAAGTGATGTGAAGTATCTTTCTAGTCCAGTAATGGTAGGAAACATAATTTACATTGGAGGTCAAGGATTTTTACAAGCATTAGATTTAAGTACGAGAAAAGAGCTTTGGCAATTTTCAACTCCTTTGCCTGAAAATATAATGTTAGAACCACAATTTTTGATTGGTAAATTGGGAGAACAAATTTTATCTAAATTAACAGGAGCTACATTTCGTACCGAAAAGTTTTCGACTCCAATAATTTATGAAAGTGTAATATACGTTGGGTGTAAGAATGGATATCTTTATGCTCTACATTAAAAATATGACTTTTAGTTAATGAAATTTGTTTTGCCGCAAATGATTAGTGAAAATATAATTATTTGTGCTTTAATCAGTACATCGACCATAAAAAAAAGTCATTACTTCTTCTACAAAGCATCCTTTCTGTACTCTCTTTTATTCTTTCGGCGATGCCACATCTAGCAATAGCTGAAAAAATAGAATATTGATCACTAGGTATGAGATTATGTACTATTTTTGCTTCAGTGATACTTTTAGTTTCGCCAATAATTGCACGCTGTAAACCAAATAAAATATTAAGTCAAGTAAAAGTTTTTTATGTTGATAAGAAATGTATTTTTTTTCTTTTCCTTATGATGTTTTCTATCCTTCTTTTTACCTAATTAAATTGAGTCTCGTCCAAGATAATTTTTGTTGTTTATCCCAATGCCAACGTAACAGGTTAGCTGGTTGTCCAATACCAATTCCTGATAAATTGATTGCTTTGCGGGGAGATTCTGTTGCCATAGCGATCGCTTTTTCGACATCGCAACCCCACTTGACTAAATTGGTTACGCCGACTAACAAAGGTAAAGTTGTGCCTGATAGTGTACCGTCAGGTAATCGAGCGATACCCTCTGTAACAGTAATCTTGCGCTCATCCCAGGGATAATCCCCGTCAGCTAAACCAATAGGCGATAGAGCATCGCTAACTAAAAAGATTCCCCGATCATAATTGCTGGCTTTTAGAACAATTTCCAACATTGTTGGACATACATGATTACCATCAGCAATTAAACCGCAATACACATGAGGATCAACAATTGCTTCGCCCAATAATCCTGGTTCGCGGTGGTGCAGAGTAGGCATGGCATTAAAAGCATGAGTCACCATTGATGCACCCTGCTTAAATGCTGTTTTTGCGATCGTAGCTGTAGCTAGAGAATGCCCCAGACTAACAATAATATTTTCTTCCGTTAAATAATTAATTGCTGTTCGGCTGCTGTCTAATTCTGGCGCGAGAGTCATCACCTTAACAACGTGGCTATAGTTTCCTAGAACACTTTTAAGATTGGCGATAGTTAAAGGCAATAAATATTGTTCTGGATGTGCGCCTCGCTTTTGATAGTTCAAAAATGGCCCTTCTAAATGAACTCCCAAAACTTGTGCCGTATCTTGTAAACTATCTTGGTTTGCCATAAATTGGGCTATGGTAGCTAGCGAGCACTGTATTTTGTCAACCGCCGTGGTCACAATAGTTGGTAAAAAGCCATCTACTCCCTGCTGCCAAAGGAAGTCACAGATTTGTTTTAGTTTGGGTAAATCTTTTGCTTCTAGATCGGGAAAAGCCAAACCCAAGCCTCCATTGATTTGTAAATCTACTCCTCCCAAGGACAGCCAATCGCCATCTAAGTCTATAATTGACGCTTGACAGGCTAGCTGAGGAGCAATTTTGGCTATTTTTTTGTTTTCAATAGCAACTTGTTGTAAAGTCTCATGTCCAGCAAGACGGGCATTGACGATTAATTGGCTGACTGTCATTTATAGCGTTGCTTTTTTTATTTAATATTAATAAAGGTTGCCAAACAAGATAAAATACATAATTCAGAATTGGTAGAAAATATTGACTGAAACTACGCCGTTAATTGGAATTATTATGGGCAGTGATTCTGATTTGCCGACGATGGAAAAAGCGATCGCTGTTTGTGAGGATTTTAATGTTGCTCATGAAGTAGCAATCATTTCTGCCCATCGGACTCCAGAGAGAATGGTTAGTTATGCCCGTAATGCACACCAAAAAGGGATCAAGGTGATTATTGCAGGTGCTGGGGGCGCAGCGCATTTACCAGGGATGGTAGCGTCTCTCACTCCTTTGCCTGTTATAGGTGTTCCTGTTACTACTCGTCAATTAAATGGAGTTGACTCTTTATATTCTATTGTGCAAATGCCTAGAGGTATTCCTGTTGCTACCGTCGCTATTGGCAATGCTCAGAATGCAGGATTATTAGCCGTGCAAATTTTGGCTACGGGCGATCGCCAACTGCAAAAAAAAGTAGAGCAGTATCGGCAAAATTTAGCGCAAACCGTGCTTGACAAACAAGATCGGCTTGATAGATTGGGGTATCAAGCATATCTCAAAGAAATGTAATATTCACCGATTCTTGTTTATGGCTTGTTCTTGTAGAATTAAACCGTATGCTCAATATTAGCAAATAAGAAAATCGGTTCTTAAATGAGAAATCAGCAGGAAAACTTTACATTTCTTTACCATAGCTAAGAATTAGTGTAAACTACCTGAGAAACGTCATATATCAAACTATATCAAAAGTAAGAGGAGCAAAAGAAAAGATGCAGTCGGCTCAGACACTGCGAACAGTACCAAGAGAGTATTTAAAAGCTCCTGGTGGATTCAATCCCAATGTGTTGATGGTGATTGCAGCAATTATGTTGCTAACTATCTCGACCACTGGTTATTTTCGATGGGGATTCACAGCTTGGTGTTGTTTTATAGCTAATGTCCTAGCACTACATTTGTCAGGAACAGTTATTCATGACGCTTCTCACAATAGCGCTCACAGCAATCGTATAATTAATTCTATCTTGGGGCATTGTAGTGCTTTGATGCTGGGTTTTGCTTTCCCTGTGTTTACCAGAGTGCATCTGCAACACCACGCTCACGTAAATGATCCTGAAAACGACCCTGACCACTTTGTTTCTACGGGTGGTCCATTATGGCTTATTGCCGCCCGTTTTTTCTATCATGAGTTTTTTTTCTTTCAAAGAAAACTATGGCGCAAATATGAATTGCTAGAATGGTTTCTCAGCAGATTGTTTCTCGTTACTATAGTTGCTTTAGGGATTCATTATGACTTCATCGGTTATGTAATGAACTTTTGGTTTGTACCAGCAATGGTAGTAGGGATGGCATTGGGGTTGTTTTTTGATTATCTACCCCATCGTCCGTTTCAAGAACGCGATCGCTGGAAAAATTCGCGAGTTTATCCTAGTGCAGTTTTAAATTTGCTTATTTTGGGGCAAAACTATCATCTGGTTCATCATTTATGGCCTTCTATTCCCTGGTATAAGTATCAAGCAGCCTATTACAAGACTAAGCCCTTATTAGATGCCAAAGGCTGTGAACAATCTTTAGGTCTATGGAATAAAAACTTTTTTAGCTTTTTATACGATATATTTTTAGGAATTCGCTTTCGTAAACATTAAACTGCGAAGCAGTTAGCTTTAAGCTATAAGCTTTCCTAGTTTTGCAGAGCAAAATGGTCGATAAGTTTAAATTTAAATTTGATATTTATCAACGTCGTTTTAAGCAACCCTTGCGTACTAGTCATGGTCTTTGGCAAATACGTGAGGGTATTATTATTAGCTTAGAAGATTCAACAGGCATTGCTCAAGGGGAAATTGCTCCTTTGCCTTCTTTTGGCTCAGAAACTATGTCTCAAGCATTAAGTTTCTGTCAGCAGTTGGGAGATACTGTCAAAGTACAAGATATTTTCAGTATTAGCGATCGCCTGCGGTGCTGTCAATTTGCTTTTGAGTCAGCCTTATTAAACCTGAAGCAACCTTTAGGATTAGCTAACTATACTAATCGTAATCTTGATTATTGTTATCTTTTGCCCGCAGGAGAGTTGGCTTTAACAAGCTGGCAGTCAATTTATCAGGCTCAATCAAATTCTACCTTTAAGTGGAAGATTGGCGTGTATCCTTTAGCAACAGAAATTGAGATTTTAAAACAATTAGTTAAGAGCTTTCCCGCACACATTAAATTAAGACTTGATGCTAATGGGGGGTTAAATTTAACTCAGGCAAAAACTTGGTTAGCAGTGACAGATCAATTACCAGCGATTGAATTTGTAGAACAGCCACTACCTCCTGACTGTTTTACTGAAATCCTAAAATTAAGCCAAGAATACAATACCCGAATAGCATTGGATGAGTCTGTTGCTAGCTTTGAAAAACTCCAGCAAGCATATAAGCAAAAATGGCGAGGAGTATTTGTCATTAAAGCAGCAATTATGGGTTTTCTTAGCAGAATCGAGGAGTTTTGTACCAGTAACTCTCTAGATATTGTCTTGTCTTCAGTGTTTGAAACCAAGGTCGCTCGTAGTGCAGCGATCGACCTTGCTCACAGGTTAAATCATCCTCGTGCAGTAGGTTTTGGCATCGACCATTTTTACTAGCTTATTAAGCTAGGACTTACGCAGTGAATCGAAAATTGGGTGCGTAAGTCCTAATAGTCATATCTAGTGTGGGCATAATCTTTAAACTGCACTAGAAAATACATTTCTGCATCAGGTTTTGCCACTCAAGAGATGAAGTAAGAGAGAGAACATCAAACTCTTTGCCATATTCAGCAGAATAGTTTTTAAAAGATTTAATCCAGTTAAAAATAATTTTTGTCGGATATTTGGGACTGTGAAACCAAGACTGATAGAGATAGTAATTCATTTTGGTCAAATGTCCTGTTTGATATAATCGCCAAGCACTCCAGATTAGAGTTTGGCAACGGGATTTCGCCTCTAAGGCTTTAACTTTTGGAGGTAAGTTCGATTGAGCAAAAAATCTGGTGACAATCTGATCTAATTCTTGAGTCTGTAGCAGGGTATTGTTAGAGGCATTCGCTTCATGCTGGCGATATTTTACAGTCGTTTGTTCTACCCAGGCAGCAGTACAACCCATGGCAACCAAGCGTAATACCAAATCTACATCAGGTGTTTGTTCTAAGCTGGTATCAAAGCCAGGCGATCGCTTTAGCCAAGCAGCACGAAACAACATTGCCCCCAAAAACACAGGTTTCCAGACAATTAAATCAGCCAAACTGAGATTAGGAATGTGTTGCCAGGGCTGCACCGCAGCCTCTACTTCGCCTTGCTCATTAACGATTTGCCAACCGCTATTAACCATGCCCAAAGAGGGATTTTGTTCTAGTAAAGCTACTTGAGAAGCCAGCTTACGAGGCAGAAAAACATCATCCTGATCCAAAAAAGCAACATATTCCCCTTGAGATACTTTTAAGCCAAGATTACGGCTAGCAGCAACTCCTTGATTGGTTTGGCTGAGATATTTAATTTGATCGCCGTATTGTTTGACAACTTGACGGGTGTTATCTGTCGAGCCATCATCTACTACTATAATTTCATAGTCTGTATAGGTTTGAGCCAAAATACCATCTATAGCTTCGCCAATAAAGCGATCGCCATTGTAGGCGGGAATAATTACACTAACTTTGATCATAAGTATTCAAGCAATGAGGGATAAGCGCGAAGTTGCGTTGCGGGGATTCCCCCCGTTGAGCAAACTTCGTAAGAAAAGATCACGGATGAGGCTAATTAGCATTACTGAATTTATAGGTTATACGTATATCCTCAAAAGTCTACTCTTCATACATGATTTTAGTTAGTAAACCATGACATTTAGATACAGCTACGGTAACAAGTTATACATTTTTGTCTACAGCAAGTAAGTATCTTGAGTGTAAGAAAAATTTCAGATAGCTTCTAGGGTTCCGATTTAAGGCAACTAATAAATGGCTGGTCCGAGAGAAGCAAGCTACCTACAAAGTTAATAATTTCAGTAGATTTTACTACTAGGTAGCTCCACGGCGGGAAAAAAGCCCGGGAGGATTCGATGCTTTATACTAAGTGTCGAACTTCCTGGGTTTTTTAATTTATAGCAAATTGTGGAGAAATAATTTAATGAGCGGACAACCCCCATTTCAACCACCTAATAACAATGAAAATGAATACAGCAGTGAAGCGCAAAAAGCGTTAGACAAAGAAAGACAGCTACCCCTTACAGGCTGGCAGCAAGAAGTAGACCAAGGCTTAGAATATGGTTTAGAAGCAGCAGAAAGTATAAATGACCGAACTATTTCTACTTTTTCGCGGGGAGAATTGCCCCACTATGCAGGAATTAATACTTTCATGAAAGCTCCCTATTTGGAGAATGTAAATCAAGTAGGCAATTACGACGTAGCAATCATTGGCGTTCCTCATGATTCTGGGACTACCTACCGCCCTGGCACAAGGTTTGGGCCTCAAGGTATTCGCAAAATTTCTGCTTTATACACCCCCTATAACTTTGAGCTGGGGGTAGATTTACGCGAACAAATTACTCTCTGCGACGTGGGAGATATATTTACTATTCCTGCTAATAATGAAAAGTCTTTCGATCAGATTTCCAAAGGTGTGGCACACGTTTTTAGTTCGGGAGCATTTCCGATTATCTTAGGAGGCGATCATTCCATTGGCTTTCCTACAGTTAGGGCTGTTTGTCGTCATCTAGGAGATAAGAAAGTTGGTATTATTCACTTTGATCGCCATGCCGATACCCAAGAAACTGATTTAGATGAAAGAATGCACACCTGTCCTTGGTTTCATGCGACCAATATGGTAAATGCTCCCGCCAAAAACTTAGTGCAAATGGGCATCGGTGGCTGGCAAGTACCCCGCCCAGGAGTAAAAGTATGTCGAGAAAGAGCGACTAATATTTTGACCGTAACCGACATTGTGGAAATGGGCTTAGATGCAGCAGCAGATTTTGCTATAGAGCGAGCTTCAGACGGTACGGATTGCGTTTGGATTAGCTTTGATATTGACTGCATCGATGCAGGTTTTGTCCCTGGTACTGGTTGGCCCGAACCTGGCGGATTGTTGCCCCGCGAAGTTTTGCATTTACTCAAGAGGATTGTTCAAAATACCACCGTATGCGGAATAGAAGTTGTCGAAGTCTCTCCACCCTATGACGTTAGCGACATGACGGCATTAATGGCAACCCGCGTAATCTGCGACACAATGGCACATTTAATTATATCGGGACAGTTACCTCGTACAGAAAAGCCCTCTTATATTCACGACGAAGCCCAAGTAGTCGATGAACCTTGGCAATAAGCAGAGGTGCAGAGGAAGTAGGGGGAAGATAAGGTATAGCAGTCGAAGCAAAGGTTAAGACAACTATTATTTGTTTCGCGCAGAGACGCAAAGCGGTGCGACCCCGCGTCGACGTAAGGCGCAAGGGAACGCGCACCAAGACAGACGCAAAGAGATTTAAGAGATATTTTAAATGTCTTAATCTATAGTTCGGTTGCTATAAAACTAAGAACTACTTATTAGTCCAAGGATGAGATAAATGACGGACAATCTATATCAAATGAATCCTCAAGAGCGATTTAGCGATCGCGCCGAAGATTATGCTAAATATCGACCTAGTTATCCATCTGAGGCTATAGACTGTATTTTAGATGAATTGAGCGCACCATCTCAGTTAATAGCTGCCGATATCGGAGCGGGGACTGGTATTTCTGCTCGCTTGCTAGCCGATAGAGGAGTTAGGGTAAAAGCGATCGAGCCTAATTTAGCCATGAGAGAAGTAGCAACTCCTCATCCATTAATTCAGTTTAAAGATGGTAATGCTGAGAGTACTAAATTAAATAACAATTCAGTCGATTTAGTTACTTGTTTTCAGGCTTTTCACTGGTTTAATCCCGAACTAACTTTAACCGAAGTTGCCCGTATTGTTAAATCTCAAGGCAAAATCGCTCTAATTTGGAATGACCGCGACATTAATGGAAAAGACGAATTTACTCGTCAACATGGAAAGATTATTACTCAAGCATCTGGTAACAGCCCCATTCACTCTCGTCTCGATGGATATAGTTATGAGCTAATTAATTCTTGGTTTACCAATCTGGTTCGCTATAGTTTTCCCTATCAGCAAGCTATGACTAAAGAACAATTAATTGGGTTAGCTCTTAGTGCTTCCTATATACCTAAAAGAGGAGATATACATCAACAACTGGTTAATAATTTAACTAATTTACACCAGAAATATAGCGATAAATTGGGTTTAGTTTACCTGCAATATCAAACTAACGTTTATTTAACAAATGCACGAAACTGATATGACCAAGGCTTTAATCTTAACGGTTAAAGATTGGTATTATTCTCAATCCGAACCACTAAAAATAGACAAGATTCATTTAGTAGTTGGCAAGTTTACCTGTGTCGAACCCGTAAGTTTGCAGTTTGCCTTTGAAGTTCAAACTCGCAATACTTTCTTGGAAGGAGTGGAACTAGCCATTCGCGACATTCCTTTAATTGCTTTTTGTCATGCCTGTCAACACGAGTACACACCCGAAATTGGACTGCAATATAGCTGTCCCGATTGTAAATCTCCTATGGAAGATATTCGCTCTGGTCGAGAACTAAAAATTGATCGCATTGAATATTCTGCAAATTCCTGTAAGGGCGAACGGAGAGGCACTTTCGTTGGGCGGGTTCCCCGACTTGAGAAAAGTGCCGAACCCGAAGGGCCGTTCGCCCCTACTGATTACTAATTACTATTAATTGAAAAAATGCACCAAACATTTGACGCTGCAATTGAGCTTAATTTACTCCACGCCAACCAAGAAGGCGCAGACCATAACCGAGAACACTTCGATCGCTGGGGTATTACCTGTCTCAATATTATGAGCAGTCCTGGGGCGGGAAAAACTGTTCTTCTCGAACAAACATTAGCTGCATTAAAAGCTAAATTTAAGCTCGTAGTCATTGAAGGAGATATGACCACCGAACTGGATGCTGATCGCCTTCGTAAATATGATGTTCCTGTAATTCCAATTAACACTGGACGTTCTTGCCATTTAGATTCCAAGATGGTCGCGGGAGGCATTCACACTCTTCAACATCAATACAATCCCAGCGATTTCGATTTAGTTTTTGTAGAAAACGTGGGGAACTTAGTTTGTCCCGCCGAATTTGAAGTAGGCGAACACGCTAAGGTGGCTTTACTCAGCGTCACCGAAGGAGAAGACAAACCCTTAAAATATCCCGTGATGTTCCAGCAAGCAGATTGCCTGTTAATTACCAAAACCGATTTAGCACCCTATTTAGACATTGACCTTAATCGCATTGCTGACAATGTACGGCAGATGAATCCCCACGTAACCATTATCTACCTCTCAGGGAAAACAGGCGAGGGTTTGCAACAGTGGTTTGATTGGGTCGGTCAAAGTCTAAAAGCAAACCAAGCCAACCAGTTGGCAACAAAAGTTTAAAGAAGTTGGGGTGAACTGCCATTCGCCCCAACAAATATCAAATACATGACGATCAAAATTGACCAGTATTATAATTATGACAACAAAACTTCTGTTCTGGGGAATTATCGTATTTTTGGTTGGTACTTTAGCAATTGGACTATGGGCTGCCAAACAAGTTAAGGGAGATAGCGAAAACTATCTAGTTGCAGGAAGAGGGCTAGTTTTGCCTTTAGCAGCAGCGACTTTGATGGCGCAGTCAGTAGACTCTAATGCCACTTTGGGCAATACTGATTTGGTAGCCGAGTTTGGTTTTTGGGCTGGGGCATCTTTACCAATTGGGTTAGCACTGTGCTTGTTTTTAACTGCCCTATTTTTTGCTAAACCAATGAACCGTATGGGTTTAATTACTCTGCCAGATTTTTATAGAGTTAAATACAATCATCTCACTGAAGTAGTGGCATCGCTGTTAATGGTGCTGAGTTTTTCTTTTCTGCTAGCTGGTAATTTAGTGGCAGGGGGATATATGTTCGAGGCTTTTCTCGGCACGAGCTATACGGCTGGGGTAATACTGTTAGCAATTGTGGTCTTTATCTATACTGCTAGCGGTGGGCTGTTTGCTGTGGCATATACTGACGCTATTCAAGTTGGTATCGCTCTTATTGGTTCATTAGGTTTACTGGCTTTTATCGCTGTTAATTTTGGGTTAGAAATTCCTGCCGATACTGGTCCATTGGCTTTTGCACAATTAACCGATCCTGGTGCTGGTGCAGTAGTTAACTGGGCAACTCTACTCGCATTGGGATTGGGAGATATCGTGGCGATCGACTTTATGGCACGCATCTTTGCAGCTAAAAGCCCCGAAACCGCACAAAGAGCCTGTTTAATTGGCTGTGCTGGTACTTTGATTATTGGTATTCCTTTTTCTCTTATTGCTCTTTCTGCACCACAAATTCTCGCTGATGCGGGGATTACTCCTGATGGTCCCATTTTGTATGCCTTAATTGATGGTGTGGTACCTCCCCTACTGGGATTGATAGTTATTATGGCAATCCTTTCTGCTTCTCTTTCTACTGCTGATGGAGCAATTTTAGGCACTTCTTCCGTCATCGCCCACAATATTGTAGGGATTCAAGCCAATGACAACAATGCAGCAGGAGACAGACTTTTATTAATTACTCGTACCATGGCTTTTGTAATTACCACTTTGGGAGTGATTTTTGCCCTCAAAGTTCCTCAAACTGGGGTTTTGCTGCTACTGGCTTTTGATCTCGGCTTCGCAGGTCTTCTAGTACCTCTTGCTGGGGGTATTTACTGGAGTAAGGCAACTTGGCAGGGTGCGCTATCCTGCATTGTTTTAGGTTCGCTGACGCGATTAATTTTCTTTGTGCTAATGCCTGTTACCTTTGGGATCGACAATACGCTGCTATATATTCCTAATGATATTTTTACGGCAGATTTTGATGGTTTTCCGACTCTGATTAGTCCTTTGGTAGGATTAACTGCATTTATTATCGTCTCTAATCTGACAGGAGGAAATAAAGCTACAAGAGAGCGCGCACGTTCTAGCAAAAGAGAAGCGCAAATATATCGAGGTTAAGATTATGGCGATCGCTTTGATAGAGAAATAAATTTTTACTTTAGAGAGTTCAGTAGCTTGATTGGACGAGTAGCCTTAATTACGGGATAATCTTGAGGATATTTCTGATACATATATTGTTCGTATTCGTACCAGTGCTTTTCCCCTTTTTCACGGTTACAAGTACGACAAATTACCCAGAGATTTGACCATTCTAAAGATAACCAAGGATATTGCGATCGCGGTAACTTATGATCGATAGTTTTACCTCCGCGATCGCCATATTTTTCGCTACAAATTGGGCAATACCAGTCAGAATGTTCTGTGACCCAAGCTTTGCTTTCGGCAGTAGTACCACATTCAAAGTCGCCGTTTATATATCGCCAGTAATTAAATTTTAAATACTCTTGAAAGTCTTGGGTTGTTAATCGGTTATATCTACGGCTACCAATCTTATCGGCTAATTTAAAAAGTTCGCTTAATTCTTTATTTTCTAAATCCATGATTAATTAATATAAATTCATTTACTATAGTCAACTATTTCTACCTTTTGGTCGGGATATTGACTGTCGATAATATCGGCAATTTCATCTAATTCTTGAGCAATTCTTTGATTACGCTGGTTGATTTCTTGACTATCAAAATATTTATTACCGATACGGTCTGCCTCGATAAATAATTCTTCTAGACTCAAGCTTTTAACTGTTTCTTGTTCCTGTAGTTCCCTAATTTTTTCAAATAGCTTAATAACATTTGTCCAGCCAAGATTACGATACTTATGCACCTTGAGCAAAGTTTGATTTTCTTTAGTTAATTGCTGGCGATCGCGAGAGTTTTTACGCTGAACTTTGCGGTAACTCATGCCTCGAAAAGTTCGTGCTGATGATTTTTTACTGCTCATGAAAAATTAACCCAAAGTAGATTTAAGTAGCTCGAACAGACGTTTTCTAATTTCTAAAATATTTTCTAAATTGAGCAAAGATTTAATTTCTACGGTTAATTTAAATCTAATTTCATCAACTATATTTTTGAGATGTTTGTTGTCTTTTTTAAGAACATCGTTAGCTTCAACTAGGTTGCTTATTTTATCTTTGAGTTCCTTAACTTGCTCTTCTAGTTCTGCTGAATTTTCGCCGTTGCTGCTGCCTATTTTTAGAGTAAGTTCTTCTATCTGCACAATATATGACTGAATTTCTTGATTGCGCTTGGTGACCATCCCTTTTTGAGCAGCCTGAAGTCGCTGACGATTAGATAATTCCGCACCAGCAAACTGCGATGCAGCACGACGAATAAACAATTCATCAATATCAGTATCGGTTTTAAAATTAATTGATTCTAAAGCTCTTTGAGCATCGGCTTTCGTCCAACCTTCATGATTGAGTAATTCAATCGCCTCTTTTTTATTCACGGTTAAATCTCAAAATTAGTGAGGATTGGTCTAATTTTAAGTATTCTTTATCAGCTTGAAAGCGATCGCGATCATCAACCAGTAAAATATAGCAATCGAATAATAGATTAGGACATCTTCTAACCTCTCTGCGCCTCTGCGTCTGTCTTGGTGAGCGTTCCCTTGCGTCTTTCGCCGACGCGGGGTCTCACCGCTTTGCGCGAGATAATTATTTACTGTCTTAACCTTTGCTTCGACTGCTATAAGTAAAAGCGATCGATATCTTCCTATAGCCGATGCTGTACTGCTTGACAGATAGAGCGATCGCTTTTACTTATTTATAATAGGTTACGCCACGATATTTTAATTTGGTTTTCTGTTGCTTTAAAGTCTTGCTTTTTTCAATTTGTAAAGTCAAATTCCAAGCGCAATCGAGTTTTTCTATATGATCCAAATTCCAGCAATCTTGAATAAATTCTCTTTTGTGGTCATACCAAAATGCGATCGGATCGAAAACTCTTAATTCAGACTTCTGGAATAGCTGTTTGATATAGTTCAGCCAGGGAAATTTAGGATTAATTCTCGCGCTAAGAGAATTTCCTCGATAGATAATCTCTCTGTTTTCAACTATTACTGCTGGTGCGGAAAGGGTCTGATGCTCTTCGTTGTATGGCACTCCCCGATAAGTTAGCTTCATGGATGTCACCTCTGTTACTGTATTTTTGTGAGGTGCGTTCCTTCAGGATGCTTGAGTTATTCCTTACTTCCGTCTTCTCTCATAAGTGCAGAGGAAAGATGAACGATTTAATAGTTCTACTCTTATGATAATCAATAAATTACAGATTGAGAAGGTGGGATAATACTAAATTCTCTTCAAGTTAGGTAGCTAATAATTGATTTAAGCTGAAACAAATTCTTTATTGGCTATTTCTAAATACATTTGTTCTAGCTTGTTGATATTTTGATGAAGAGTATATCTTTCTAACACTCTTTGTCGAGCTTTGTTGCCTAACAAGCTGGTCATTTCGGGATGATTACGAAACAAAGGTAACAAAATTTTTAGCTGTGCTGCGACTTTTTGGGTATCTAATACTACTCCCGCGCCGTCTTCTAAGACTTCACCGTCTGCCCCTGCATCTGTTGCTAGACAAGCTACCCCACAAGACATAGCTTCTAAGAGAGATATAGACAAACCTTCTACCAAGGACGGTAAAATAAACACATCAGCAGCCCTTAAAATATTAATGCGCTGTTGTTCATCAGCAATAAAGCCAAGCCAGATAATATTGTATTCTTTGCCATAATGAGGCTGAAGGGAGGCTCTAATCGGACCATCGCCAACCATTACTAGTTGACAATCATCTCCCATGTCGGCTGATTTCCAAGCTTTAAGGAGAGATTCAATATTTTTTTCGGTAGAAATACGTCCTTGATAGACAAATAGTTTTTTGGCATTTAGCTGATACTTAAGACTGGAATAGCCAGGAGAAAACTTACGTTCATCAACGCCATTGGGAATAATAACTACGCGATCGCCTGGTACTCCCAGTTTAATCAATAGATCTCGCTGAATTTCGCTAAAAACAATGACCCGATCGTAACGAGCTAAAAAGGGGGCATATAGCTGATAAGTCAAGTATTGGGTACTAGACTTCAGATTGCGGATTTTGCTGTCAAAAGGGGGATGAAAAGTAGCAACTAGGGGAATGTTTAATTCCTCGCAGATCTCTGGCAGCAAAAAATCCAAAGGAGATAGAGTTAAAGAAGCATGGACTAAATCTGGTTTTAGCTTACGCAGCGATCGCAACAAGATCTTACTAGACTTGAGTGTAGGAATAGTGTAAACCTGAGATTTATAAATAAATGGCAGCGGAATTTCATGGCAGTTAGAGGAGTCATGAAGATTTGTTTGATGCTCCCAGTGAAGTTTATAATCACTCTGAGGTTGAGAGAAATGCAGAAAGCTAACCTTATAGTCTCTGTCTAACAATGAGTTAGTTATTTCCCGACCATAGGTTACATTGCCACAAAAGGGCGATTTTTTTCCCAGCCAAGCGATGTGCATTCAAATGATTTTTTCCTTTAAGCAACGACAATTAATAATTGATTTTTAATTACTGTCGATCGACTTTAGTTAATTTACCAGATTAGGGGTGCGGTTTGGCTGATTACTGCAAAAATCAGCCTTTCCAGTATTAAATTTTAATCTTTTCTAATTTTTAATAATGATTAATAGCCAATTTAGGCTTTGTTTGAGGATTGCTGAGAAGAGGATTGTTTACTTTCTTGAAGAATGTACCAGGTTAAAACTCCACCTAGGGCTGCGATCGCTCCTAAGCCCAACATCACCGCAGGTAATCCAAAACGAGCCTCTGCTTCGGTAGCTAATACTAAAGGTAAAGAAAGGGCAATATTAACTGCGTTGTTTTGTAAACCAAAGACTTTACCCCTCATTGATACAGGGGTTTCAGACTGGATGGTAGTTTGCATTGGCACACCAACCAAAGCTGCAAAAGCACCCAGCAAAGTAATCATGCTTAAAGCAAACCAGAGATTCTGGGTAGCAAAAGACAGTCCTACCAAAGATGCTGCTACACCAATTGAGCCGATTAAGCTCAATAGAGTAGGATCGAGATTTTCTCCCTTACTACCGAGAATAGCTGAACTAATAGCCATACCCACTCCTGCTGCTGCCAGCAAGATGCCAAATTCTTCGGCTTTGATCTGAGGAATTTGATCTGCCATGCTAACCGCTAAAACTGCCAAAGCAGCAAAGATAGAAAACAAAATAACTAGCTGAATCAGGGCATTGCGTACAGTGCTATTTTGTTCTAAATATTTAAGACCATCCTTGATATCCTGCCAGACGCGGGGCAGCTTTTCGTCGGCTGACTTAGGTTGTTCATCCGTTTGTAGTGCTAATAAAATAATACCAGCGATCGCGTAAGCTCCACCAACTAAAAGTGCTTTACCTATACGACTAGGCAAACCGATCTCAACAGCTATACTATCAGCAATACTTAGCAATGGCTCTCCAATGGCAAAACCAATAATTAGCAACGCCATCATCGTTGTAGTGTAAAGGGAGTTAGCTGCTAATAAATTTCTTTTTTTAACGATTAGAGGAATTACAGCTTGTTCTGCGGGGGCAAAAAACTGCGTAAAGGTAGAAACAATAAAAGTAATACCTAACATGAAGGCAAATCCTAAAGAAACGCCTTCAAATAAAGTTTTTCCTTGGGATAAGAGTAATAGAGGCGGTATGGCTAGTACTAATATTCCTCTTAATAAATTAGAAATAACTAAAATTGACTTTTTCTGCCAGCGATCTACATATACCCCCGCAAAAGAGCCAAACAAAACCGCAGGGATGGTAAAAGCGATCATCACAGGGGATACCCATTGGCTAATTGGCTGATCGGGCAATTGAAATTGATTAGCAATAATGGCGATCATTAATACTAAGTAAACTTTGTCTGCTAGCTGAGAAAATATTTGACCACTCCAAAGGATCAGGAAGCGACTATTTTTCAATACAGGAGCAAACCCTTGGGATTTTTCTCTGGGCTTTGGCTCTACGGTAACTTTATTATTTATTGTATTTTCTGAAGTTTCTAATTCCGACAGTGGCATTGTAAGTAGTGCTAATTTTATTCTAAAACTCTACGTATAAGTTATCTACTAGATTAGCCGAACGAATTGTTCTACCAATATGGTATTGAATATATTCTCGCAGAATTCTTTCAACTCTGATCCAGGCAGTATGCAAATCAAAATTATTTAATTGCTCGGCAGTAAATTTTGCTGCGGGGGGTAGTTGGTGATGATTAAGCTGCTGTAACAAAGATAACTCTAAACTATTTACTCGGTGGTCTATTTTGGGCAGACGACTATTATAATTTTCTGAGTGATCATCATGTTCACCTGTTTTTCTATTTTGTTCTGGTTTTAACATTCTCAAATCGACAATTCCCCCAGCTTCAAAACTAAAGCCTACCCGCCATTGAGCAGAAGTTAGATCTGGAGTAATAAGTTGTTGTGTCAAACAGCAGTCAAATACCTGGGGACTTAAACCAGCGATCGCAATTAAATGAAATACCCCTTGAGCTAAATAAGGGTACACTGATTCGCCTACTGGAAACTTCTCTAAACGTCGTAGATGTTCATTTAATAATTCGTATAGTTCTGGTTGAGGTTGTTCATCCACCGCCAAAAATATAGTTAACTCTGCCAAATATTGAGCAGCAGCCAGTTTACCAATATCTCGACTCAAACCAGGATAAGTATACTGAGTATCAGCCTGAATAATCTTATCAAGCGATCGCCCTTTAATAATCAATAGTTCATTGACTACAAATAGCTCTGTTCTTCCTCTCAAGCTAGATTTGAGCTTTTTTGCCCCAGGAGCAACAGCCCGAATCATACCATATTCTGGCGTTAATATTGTCACCAGGCGATCGTTTTCTTTGATTGACGAGCCTTTCAAGATAATTCCCGTGGCTTTATATTTTTGATTCATTAACGGTAATTAGTAATAAGCTAGAGGCGAACGGCTTTTCGCCCTTACAGTATTAAGTAATCAGTAATTATTTAGCTGATTCATTCTGTTGGCGAATTAAATAGATACCGCGAGATGTACCTAGACGTGTTGCTCCAGCGTGGATTAAAGCGATCGCCTGTTCGTAGGTACGAATGCCTCCTGATGCTTTAATACCCACTTCTCCTCTGGTAATTTGCTTAAGTATTTCTACATCCTCAACCGTTGCGCCACCAAACCAGCCAGTACTAGTCTTGAGGTATGCTGCTCCCGCATCCATACATATTTTTCCTGCTAGCCTTTTTTCTTCGTTAGTCAAAACGGTAGTTTCTAAGATTGCTTTAATGACTTGCCCAGTTTCGGAGCAGATTTCGGCTATTTCGTCGTATACTTTGCTTGATTCTCCTGATTTTAGCCAGCCAAGGTTAATTACTACATCTAGCTCGGTTGCGCCGTTTTCCACCGCTTCTTGTGCCTCATAGAGCTTGGTTGCTGAAGAAGTAGCACCACTTGGAAAACCAATTACCGTACATACTTGAGTTTTTTTATCGTGTAATAGTTCTTTTGCCTGTGTTACTGCTATGGGGTAAATACACACCGAGGGAAAATCATATTGCCAAGCTTCCTGACAGACTTGCTTAACTTCTTCGGGAATAGCACTAGGCTTGAGCAGCGTATGCTCGATGTAGGTAGCAATATCGATGTTAAAATCCTTTGCAGACATAATTTTTGTTGATAAACAGACTAGCTATATAAATAATTGTCGCAAATTTTCAGTTTCAAATTGGTGGGCAAATTCCCAAAATTAGATAGTAGTATTTAATAAAATAATTTTTGTCCGCTCTACTACTGCCTTAAGATGTTAATCGGCTTATGAGGTGATATTGGTATAACCTGATGATATACCTTGCAAGTCCTAGAGTGTCGAGCGGATAGCTATGAAAAATGTTGTCGAAACCATTGTCGTCTCTGCTTCTCAGATGCAGCAAATAGAAGAACAGGTTTTTAACGCTGGTATGCCTGTGGCAGCATTGATGGAAAAAGCGGCAAGACTTTGTGCTGAGCGCATCCAAAGTTTATATCCTCGATCTAAGTTTGGCAGCGTGGGAATTTTGGTAGGGCCAGGACACAACGGCGGAGATGCTTTGGTAATTGCTCGCGAATTACATTTAGCAGGATATCAGGTCGAAATTTATCGTCCATTTTTTAAGTTAAAGACGTTGACATCTCAACACTGTAACTATGCCAATAGTTTGGGCATTACATTTTATGAAGAGATTCAGCCTTTAAAAAAATGTCAGTTGATTGTTGATGGTTTGTTTGGCTCTGGTTTGACACGAGATTTGCCTGATAATATTATTGAAGCCTTAAACTCAATCAACAGTTGGTCTAAACCAATAGTCAGTATCGATCTGCCTTCGGGAATACATACCGATACAGGGGCAGTATTAGGTTCTGCTATCAAAGCAAGCCACACATTCTGTTTAGGCTTGTGGAAACGAGCTTTTTTCCAGGATTTAGCTTTAGAGTATTTTGGTGAAAGTGAAAGAATTGATTTAGGTATTTTACCGCACCATATTTGGTCTGTTTTGCCTCAACCAGCACCAGTAAAACAGATAACAAAAGCGATCGCCTTTCAATTTTTACCTCTTCCTCGTCCTTTAGTTACCTACAAATACCGTCAAGGACACCTGCTCTTAATCTGTGGCTCTCGCAAATATACAGGAGCCGCTATTTTAACCTCCCTAGGAGCAAGAGCTAGTGGAGTCGGAATGCTGTCTATAGCTGTGCCAGAATCGTTGAAAAACTTACTGATTAGTCATTTACCTGAAGCGTTAGTAGTTAGCTGTCCTGAAAACAAAGAGGGTGCGATCGCCTCTTTACCTTTTTCTACAGCTAATTTAAGTCAGTTTACAGCGATCGCCTGTGGTCCTGGTTTAAGTAGCGATGCTAAGTCTGTGGTGGAAAAAGCATTGCAATCAGAATGTCCTCTTATTTTAGATGCTGACGGTTTAAATTTTGTGGCAGAACAAGGAGCAACAGAAATTTTAACTCAAAGAGATGCTCCTACCGTCCTAACTCCCCATTCGGGAGAATTTAAACGCTTGTTTCCTGAGATTAGCGACTTAGAAAATGACCGCCTCAATGCAGTAACGACCGCAGCCAAACAAAGCCAGGCTACCGTACTCTTAAAAGGAGCAAAAACAGCGATCGCTAATCCTGATGGTTTGACTTGGTTAATTCCTGCGAGTACTCCAGCTTTAGCCAGAGGTGGTAGTGGCGATGTCTTAACAGGTTTGATTGGCGGTTTAGTTGCTCAAGGAACAAAAATAAAAAGCAATAATTTATTTAATATTGTGGCTAGTGCTGCCTGGTGGCACGCTCAAGCAGGAATTATGGCAGCGCAAGAATATTCTGAATTAGGTGTAGATGCAACTACTTTGGCTCACTATTTAACTAAAGCAATTAGCAGATATTCATCAAAAGTTCCAGATTGATCTACATTTGGCAATTATCATCTAAGTAGTATTTAATAATACAATTATATTTTCTGTGTAACATAATTATCGGTATAAGCATAAATTCTACCTTTAGTGCGATCGCTTTCTTTCTTAAACTCCTTCAATTTCATTTAGTGGCAATCAAACTTTTTTTTGTTGATTAAACATAGTAGATATCAAATAAACAACTAAATCCCGCAGTCATACCTGGAAAGACTTCATACACTGCATCTGATAATCCTAAGCCTAATTTCCAAAGTAGAGAAACTACGATACCTGAAATCATGATGGCGATCGCAGCAGGAGTAGAGACAGGTTTTTCATAGCACCTTAATATTAGCAAGACTCCCAAACCAGAAGCTAAAATCGACCAAGCAAAGGTGATTAAACCAAATACGCTATCGTTATTAGCAAGCGCAATTATTAAGACAATTGCGGTAACAATTAAAGTACCTATTTTGGCGTATTTATAGGACTTGGCTAATCCTGGAAACAAGTCTTGAGTTAAAGCAGCAGAACAAGACAGTATTTGAGAATCGGCAGTAGAAATAGTACAGCAGCAAATAAGCCAGCTAACATTACTCCGACTAATATTCCTGGTAACAATTCCTGAGATAAATCGAGCAAAGCTAACTCTGGATCGCTTAAGTTTGGTAATATTGTTCTGGCTGCAAAGCCAATAAAAATGGCAGTAAAAGCAGTAATAAAACCGCAAATAGTTCTGATATTTCGTGCTTTGTTCATATTATCAGCCGAATCTAGTGCCATAGCCCTGACTAGTATGTGAGGCTGTCCAACAGCACCAAATCCCGCTACTAGCCAGCCGATGAAGAATGGCAAAAATCCCCAGGCTAAATCGCTCGGAAATAAAGCTACCAAGTTTGCATCTATCTGTCTTAAGTTGGTAAATATGTTACCAACTCCATCACCTGCAAAGATAGTGACGGTAAACAACAGTAGCAACGCACCAATCATCACAATAGTTTGTACTGAGTCTGTCCAAATTGAGGCGCGAATGCCTCCAGAGAAGCAGTAGACAACTACAATGATTGCACCAATGATAATCCCCCAAGCATAATCCCAACCAAAAAGACTATTTAATGCTTTACTTCCTGCTAGCAGTTGCGCTGCTGCATAAGCACCCAAGAAGAAAATTGTAATCAACGCTGAAATAACAGAGATCCAGCGATAACCGGGTTGCTTTTGTGCCAGAAATGCAGGCACAGTTTCAGAGTCAGATGCTTCTGAAACTTGGCGTAATTGCTTAAAAACGAACGTCCAAGCTAGATAGTCGCCGATCGCCCAGCCGATCGCTAGCCAAATTGCTGATAAACCTTGAGTGTAAGCATATCCTACTTGCCCAGTAAATAAAAACCCACTTTGTCCAGTAGATAAAGCAGATAAAGCGATCGCCCAAGGATTAACATTTCTCCCTGCAAGTAGGTAATCACTCGTACTGTCTTGCTTCTGAGTTGCTGCATAAGTACCTACAATAGTAAATAATAGCAGAAAAAATAAAAAGGAAATTAGGGTCAAAGCCATAAAAAATTAGATTAGATGTCTAATGAAATGAAGCAAAAGGCTCGGTATAATAGCATTTCCCCATTTAAAAGTAAATGCTATTATAGGTAAGTAAACTCAATTTTTCAGAAAATTATATTTTCTCAAAATAGTCTGTATTATCTTTTAATTTAGCGAAAATGAGAGAGCATTATGATTGTTGCTAACAGCCAAGAAAATCAAAAAAGAATTGTCACAGCACCTCAACCAAGCTTATCTTTAGACTCTACTGCGACTAATATTCCCTCTACTGTAATTAGTGTTGAATTAAACGAAAATGAAGAAGTGGAGTGGATTTGGACAACTTATTCTAATGGTCAAAGAGTAGTAACAGGTTATAACATCATTCAAAAATAGTTTAAGCAACTTTATCCCGAACAATCTACTATAGCCATTATTACCTATCATCCTGTGGCAAGATATTTTACTGTTTGATAATTTTATTGAAAACATAAAGAAGTATGCCCAAAATTGATTTAAGAAAAGCTGTTCAGAATGTTCAAGATTATATCGTTGAGTTCAATGATATTCTCGAAAATAATTTAGAAGGAGCAATGGTTGAAGAAACTGAGTTATCAGAGGATGAGAAATATTGGTTAATTACTATTGGTTTTAATCGTAAGATTGATCCACGAGAACAATATGTATCTGCACTTATGGGTGGTATCCTCGCTAAAGCAGAGAAACCAGCGACTATGAGGAGAGACTACAAAATTTTCAAGGTAGATTCATCGACAGGGGAAGTCGTATCGATGAAAATTTACAAACTGTAATGACTGAAATTTCAGCATTATTATCTAAATATAGTGTTAAAGGAATTTTAATTGATACAAATATTTTGCTTTTATATTTGATTGGCTTAGTCAACCGTGACAGAATTCCTCGGTTTAAGAGAACTGCACAATTTATTCCTGAAGATTATGATCTTCTTTTTCAGTTAGTTAATAGTTTTCAAAAAGTAATTACAACTCCAAATATTCTTACCGAAGTTAATAGCCTAGCTAATCAGTTAGGAGAACCTGAGCGATCGCAATGTCTAAACATATTTGCTGGGCTAATTGCGGGAATTAGCGAACAATGCCTCGATAGTGGTTCTGTTGCCAAGCACGAATTGTTTGCTCGTTTTGGTTTGACCGACTGTGCAATTATGTATCTTGCTAAAGATAAATATCTTGTTTTAACTGATGATTTAAAGCTATCACTTCATTTAAAAGCACAAGGAATTGACGCTATTAATTTTAATAACTTGCGAACATTATAGAATTAATAACTGCTGAAACTACGATTGCGATCGCTATAAACTAAATTCCATTCCTGATAGGCTATTATTGGTTTTAATAACCTGTTCGAGTTTAAAACCACTCTTGGCAAACAATTCTTGAAACTGTTTTTTAGTGCGCCAACCACCACCAGGAGTAGCGACATTTATTTGTACCGCAAAAATACCTGGCATTATTCCATCCGCTTCGGTTTTAGGTTCATCGATATCGGGAACAAAAGACTGTAGAAGGATTAGTTTGCCATCATCGGGTAATGCTGCTTTGCAGTTTGCCAAAATTTTCATCGCATCTTCGTCACTCCAGGCAGAGATAAAGTGCTTCATGACGATCGCATTTGCCCCTTTTGGTATCTCTTGAAAGACATCTCCAGTTTTGATTTCAATATCATCTGGATCGACACCCAAACTGCCAATATATTCCCTGGCTGTTTCTGCAACATCAGGCACATCAAACAAAATCCCCTTACAGCCATAACGTTTAACGATGTTGGCTATCAAGCCGCCCTGTCCACCACCGACATCCATTACCGTTTCATACTGACCAAAATCATAGGCATCTAGCAAACCATCTACCTGTGAGTTGGTTAGGAAACTCATGGCTTTGATAAAAGTATCTTTACTCCAGTCGTTGTCGTAACAGTATTGATAAACACCTTTATCATTAGCCAACTCAAAAGGAACTACACCCTTGGCTAATGCCTCTGGTAAAACTTTCCAAGCATCCCACTGTGCAGGTTCAATGAGGTGCATTGCTAAATGCCCTACGGACGGTTCTTTGTTGGTTACTAATAAGGTGGATGTTTCTGTAGCTGCGAATACTCGTCCTGCTTTTTCTTCTAATACCTCAACATGAGCTAAAGCGCGGAGAATAAAGTACAGTCGTTCGGTATCAGTATTTGTTTTATCTGCCAAACTCTCTACAGTTTGTTCTCCAATATCATCAAGTAAATTAAAAATTCCTAAACGAGTTGCTGTATAAAGACATTGACTTTTTACAAAGGTCAACATTAGATCGAAAGCTCTTTTTTTTGCTTCGGTATTGGGATTTGCGCGAGTAGATACCATTTTGATTACTGATTATTAAAACAGTCTGTACAATATTTAATGATTTAATGTTTTAGCGAGGTGGGCAAAATCGGCTTATTGAACTTGTTGTACAATTTGAATTTTAGACTTGCCCACCCTACAAATTGATAAATGTTTAATGCTCGCCCTCGACAGTTTGCTCAACGGGGGCAACCCCCGCAACGCAACTGTCTCGCAATGTTCAATGTTTCAGTCTCCGCCGATTTCGACTAATTTGCCGATATTAAAATCGATTTTGACCCAGCCTTGAAGACGACGTAAATTATCGAGTAAAAGCAAAGGAATTTGCCAGTTATGCAGCATTAAAAAGGGTAAAGGATCGTCTGGGCTTAGAACAGCGTCAGTTCCTTTGGTTATCTTTTGCCACCAAGCTTTAAGTTCTGCTAAAGAACGGATACTTAATAACCTCCAGAGTTCGTGATACGTCCAGTAGGTAGGTTTGCTATCGGGTAAAGGAGTAATGGGCTGTTCTTGTGGTTCACCATCTGATAGATAAGCTTCTGCTACTCCTGAATGATCGTGAAACATAGTAATGGCAGAATGCAGACGAGGATTACATTCAATGGGATAAACTGTTCCGTCTTCTGTTTGAATCATGTCAAAACAAATTTGTCCTGTTAGATTCATTTTCTGCACAAAGGTTTTTACCCATTGATAGATCGTGGGATTATCTACCTGTTCGTAATTAACCTGAGAAGGAGAAGATTTAGAACAGCAGTGCAGTCTAATTTTTCCCTTGCGGACAGTTGCATGAAAGCAATATTCTTGTCCGCGAATAAATTCTTGCATTACCCAGGGCTTTGCTTCGCTAATAGGTAAACTACGAACATAGTCTTCCATTTCTGAAAAGGGCAATCTAGTTAAATCTAGTCGCAATACCGAATCATAAGGAATACTTTTAACAATATATTTACTACCGTCACTCTCGAAATCGAAGTCTAGGATCTGTTGCGGATCGGTAATACGAAATACTTTAGGTGCAGATAAACCTAGTTCTCTAGCTTTTGAGCAAAAGGCGTGTTTATCGTCAAGAATGGCAGTAACTTCTGGATCGAGATGAATTGATTCGCAGTAAGGTTCTAAAGCTTTCTTGGCTAAAGAATCATAGTAGCTAGAAATGGGACTGGATACGGGAACAAAAAGATCGATATCTTGCTTTTTGGCTATATCAACTAAAGCTTGACAGTATGCCTCTGGTTCTTTTTCGGGAACAGGTACGGTAAAAAACCCTTTGACAGCGCGGGAAAAACGATGACCCGACAGCCAATATTTATGGGTTTCTACCAGATATACTTCATGTCCATCTCTGTGGAAAGATCTTGCTAGCTGTAACGCCTTGGTCATTTTTGCACCTGTGATCAGGATGCGTTTTTTTTCCGTTGGGGTATTGGGCGCGATCGCGCGATCGCCCTTACCTGAGATGATATTTTTAATCATAGACAAAAACACCAACGCCAAATTAAAAGGAAGTAACAGCAATAGTAATGCCAGTGTACCCAAATTTTTGGCGATGCCTTCGGCTAGCTTCGCAATCGCCAAACCACGGGAAATAAATAATGTTTGCGCCATCTGAAATAAATTCAAGTACATTGTGGTAGGGGCGTTTCGCGAAACGCCCCTACGGGTTATTTACGCTTAATGAGGGTTACGCCATCCCGCAAGGGAATCATCACCTGTTCGACACGAGGATCTTCGGCAACAAAGCGGTTAAAACGGGCGATCGCCTTACCATTTTCTGTCCGTTGTTCTTCGGGCAAATAAGGTTGTCCCTGCATCAGAGTATTATCTACACAGATAAAACCATCAGGTGTTAACAAATTACTCTCCAATAACAGGTTGACATAATTGATATATCCACCTTTATCAGCATCGATAAACACCAAATCAAAAGACTCCCCCGTATCTATTAGCTGATTCACAGTCTCAATTGCGGGGGCAACCTTAACCTCAATTTTTTTACCGTGGGTAGAAGCAGCAAAACAGTCGATCGCAAACTGGGAAACGTATTCGTCTACTTCGCAAGCAAGTAAGTAACCGTCATCTGGTAAAGCTTCGGCGATCGCTAAAGCGGAATAACCAGTGAACATACCAATTTCTAGTACGCGCTTGGACTTGCTGATAGACACCAACATCTTGAGTAGTTGTCCTTCAATATGCCCAGAAAGCATTTCTTGTTCTAAAGCGCGAACCGTTTCGCCATCGTCAAAACGTTTACTCCAGTCTTCTTTTTGGGTTCTATCTGTCAAATTAGCTAGAGCCTCTGATTCAGAAGTAGTGCAGGCTTCTAAATAGGGGTCGATTCCCGCAGCTAAATGATATGCTTCGTCTAAGAATGTTTTAAATTCAGTTGAAATCGATTCTGTTTTGGCTGCGTTTAGAATGTGTTCTAGCTGCTGGACAAGAATCCCTAAAGGAGTAACTGGTCTTGCGGTTTTCTTCTGAGCTTCTGCTGTTCCCACCACGACTATCTACTCCCTGCTAACGCTTCTTCAGTTGATTCTTTGCCTTCATTCATGTATACTTGCGTTCCTAAACCTGAATCAGGATAGTCGGCGCAAATACGTCTGTGTTCGGCTAAAGTTTCTTCCAACTCGTCTTTTTCTAGGTCGTTGATAAAGAAACAAGTTCCAATCGGTTTGGGTACGGCTGCTCTAAGTAAACCATCTCTAGTTTGGGTAATAGATTCACCAGCTTTCCACAGTAAGTCTATATCTAAAACTGGGTTATCTAATGCCAGTCCGATATTATTCATGGTGGTTAAAATGCGATCGCGATCTTCAGGAGTAATATAGCCTCGCGTTGCTGCTATTGTAGCCGACAGTGCCATGTCAATATTGACCGCATGACCATGATATAGAGGAATTTCTGGAGTAAGCTCAAAGGTAGGACTCCAGGTATGTCCGTAAGCAATTACCCGATCTAAATCTAGTTCGTGGAGGTTGGGTGCTTCCAACTCCAGCATTTTTTTGATTGCTTTATAAGTTAGCTTACGTCCAATTTCACGGATTTCTTCACTACCGTTAAGATAACCAAAGCGAGTCTCTAATAGTTCTTTGCCATATTTTTCTAATAGCTCAAACACCTCTTTATGAGAGACTACGGCAATTTTGACTAATTCTGCCATTCCATTACGCACCTGTGCTTCTGGTAAAGTACGTAGAAAAGAAAAGTCAAGAATTACTTTTTTCGAGGCGTGATAAGCACCAAGACGATTCTTTAGTTTCTTGTGGTTAACTGCAACCTTGATAGCTACACTAGCATCAACCAAGCCAATCATAGTCGTAGGAATGCGAATATAGTTGCTGCTGCGACGATAACTAGCACAAGCAAAACCAGCCACGTCAGTAATCAAACCACCACCAACTACTAATACAGGCTCTTTACGTACCAAACCAAAATCAGCAAAAGCGTCAACTATCTTTTCTAAAGTTTGTAAACTCTTATCTAACTCACTAATAATGATCGCGAAGACTGTTAAATCGATATCGTAATGCTTGAAGTATGCTTCGATTTGGTCTTTGTAAAGCCGATGCACGTTAGCATCTACAACCATTAAGCAGCGTCCGAACTTTTCATAGCTGTCTGCAATTTCTCTATTTTTGGTATCAAACACTCCTTCTACAAACAGAAGATCGTACTCAATTTTTTCGTAGCCTTCAACTCTAAACGCTGTGTCTGTAGCTACAAATTTTGCTTCAATTTGACTCATTATTTTTGCCTAAATACAACTGAAATATCTACAAGATTACTTTGTAAACTATTTACAAATCATCTTTTTTTTTATGGGCGAAAGAAAACTAACTGAGGTAAAATTTACCTCAATTTATTGGTTAACTCCTATAAATATCTTCCATCCATTGAAGGCAATGACTTGGCTTTTTTATAAGATGTCAGTTTTTTGCTTATTTTCAATCTAAATTTTAGAAGCTACTACCTTTTAAAAAGATAAAGTAAACAATCTAAATTTAGAACAAAAACCTCGGTAGAAAAAGTACTGGTGGATAGCCTGTAATCAATTTATTTAACCTTACCTATTTATATGTAACACAATTCTTATTCTTAAGTATCTGCACATAGTCATAGTTCAGAAAAAATCGTTCAACAGATTAAAAGTGATTATCAAGCTATGCAATTGCCGATTTATTTAATTCTCACTTACTTACATTTTCATTAAAGCAAGTTTTTGGGGCTTAATTCGCCATCATTTGTAAATTTATGTTAAGATTGTCTTAAGTTTGTTAACGTAATTTACATTTATCTCAGATTTACCTTGATGAAAAGCAAAAAAATATAATTAAAAACAACAAAACGATACTTACGCTAATATTTTTGATTAATCAAAAATATTGCCTGTATAATAACCAAATTACTAAGGCAATTTTTTGAATAACTTTTATGACAATAAAAATTTCAATTTATGCTTGATAAAGTATGAAATACGAAAAGAAATAATGCTAATTTAAACTAAATAGAAGAAACTGCTAACTGCTATTAGAAGACATCTGTTACAAATACTGTCTAATACCATTTGCAACTTCAAGCATAAGCTTGATGTACATTAACTAATTATTTGTTATCTTAACAAAATAATGTCATTTATTTTTTAACATCCCAAAACTGTTACAAATGATAGACTATAGCCAGATTAATCTAATTAAATTGCTTCAACAAGTCGATTCTATAAGCTTGGGAAACCCAAGCATAGCCAGACTTCAAAGTGCCATTTGAACAAATTAACAAATTAGGTGGCACTTTCTGTATTTATAACAATTTAACTGTCATACCATTTCTCCATGAAGATGCACTAAATTAATAATGGTGATCTGGCGCAAAGAAATGGGAAATAGATTTCAGGTAGAAGTCAATGAGAGTAAAAAAGAATTAAGACATCGATTGCATCATTCAGTTACCTCTAGCAGTAGAGAAAGATTACAGATGCTGTATTGGCTAAAACAAGATGCGATCGCGCTTCTTATTGGATTATTGCAAGATATCAACATGGCGATTGGGTATGCCTCCTAAACGGAGGCACCCCTCGCCATCAAAACAAACGAACTAGAGCATAAGAGTAGAATTTGCCAAAATTTCTTTTAGTTTAAAGATGAAGTAACCGCTGGCTTACAATCTCGGATCGACAGGTTCGCTTTCGAGTGCCAACACTCCAAACACACATTCATGAACCTTTCTCAATGGTTCGTTACTGACAAAACGCTTTAAAGCCTCAACACCAAGAGCAAATTCTCTGAGGGCGAGCGATCGCTTCTTGAACGGCGCATTCGCGCCAGCGTCCCGAAGGGACTTTGAGGCGTTAGCCTCTGTGTCGCAGAAGACGGGGGTAACCCCCCTTCGGGTGAAGCAGTTTCGCAGGGCGGGGTACCGCCCAAGTCGCGTCTAGCGACAGGCTCTGGAGAGCCTCGCCTAACGGGAGGAAAGTCGGCACGTTCCAACGTGCGCTGCTTTGCAGCCTGCAGCGGGGAAACCCCGCCACTCTCAGCAATAGCGCTACTCGGAGGGAACCTCCGCAACGCTTTGCTTCGCAACGAACTGCTTCACCGCAACGCGCTGCATCGCTTTCTAGTCAAGCCTCTTTGTTTGAGTCGTTCTAGATGTTCTGGTAATGAGTATTCCAAACTGTAGATAATTCTGAGATATTCCGCACGACGAGCAAGTAATTTTGTCTTGATTGAAGAACTTTCTCCCAGTACAAGTATAGCAAATACCAATTCCTTCATCTCTAATACCAAAGCCTTTTTCAACCACGCTTTCATCGCGACACAAAACAACTATGACGCGAGAACCCATGTGTTTTTCTTCACAGATAACTTGCTTGACATTATGTTGCTGATAATAAGTAAAAGCTTCAGTAGGATGTTCTAAAAAATCTGGTAGTTTGGATGTGGCGACAGGAGACATAGTGGGAGGAAGATAAATAAGCCATTTGGGATTGACCGCAAAACGGCTCATAACTTCTAAAGCAGTAATGCTTTGGTCTTCGCGGATGACGATCTTGCCATAGATATCAGTATTGATAAACCGTTTACCCGTTACGTCTTCAATATCTAAGACATCATTCTGTTGCTGAAAATTGTTATTGATTTCTGCATCCAAAGGTTTAGCAGGTTGGCAATACACCTTAGCAGCATTGACGCTAACTAATTCTCGTTCGGGATAGCGCAAGGCGGTTAACTTTCCACCAAAAACACAACCCGTATCAATATCAATAGTATTATTCAACCATTCTGCCTCTGGTACTGGAGTATGTCCGTAGACAACGATCGCCTGACCGCGATATTCTCTCGCCCATTCGTAACGAACGGGAAAACCAAACTCGTCTATTTCTCCTGTAGTTTCACCATAGAGAGCAAAATATCGAAAGCACCCCGTTCGTGTTTGCGGTTGGTCCACATTGGTTGGATAGCAACTTCTACCGCTTCAATTTCCTCGACAGAAGACAGCTTATAGATAAATCTAAAACCCTCCCGTTTTAAATTCTTGAGCGATCTCTTTAAACTACGAGCATGGTTTTTGACCACGTGAGAGCCAAACTGTCGATCTGGTCGTTGTTTGTTTCTTTCGTGACATATCGACTCAGGCAGATCGAAAACAATTGCTGCTGCAAAACAATGAAACTGTTTGGCTAAATTAATTAAAGGCTTACGGCTTTCTGGCTGTACATTAGAAGAAGCAACATAAGGGCGATAGTTTACATATTGTTCTAAAAGGCTGTCTTTTGCTGAGAGTTTACCCCGAACTAATTCTATTGGGTCGATGTCTAAAAGTAAGGCTGCGGTGCAGCGTTCTGTAGTTGCTTCTGGATAGAATACGTGTGCTTTACCAACCGAAACCCAGAATGTCTGACATTTATTTGGATGTTTGTGGAGTAAATATCCTAAGTCTGTAGCGGGTTGATGGGTAGTAGTAATAGTCAACAGCATTTTTCTTGCTCACACATAAAGTATCGAAAGTTAGAGTCAGGCGCTCGACTGTTTTTAACGTCGATAATTTGCTCGATCTTAAATGAGTCACCAATCTTACCCATTGTTATAGTTCATTAGAACTAACATACAGCAATATTAACAATTTCAACTTATTGGCGATCCGAAGGCTACACCCATTCGTCCTACCTATTCAAGTATTTATGCTCGAAGAGTACAAGCCATCAAGTGGGATAACAAGTGCAAGCGCGGGGCATAATCTCAATATGGCGTTGAGCCGAGATACGTGTAAAATCATGCCACATCGACTTACAACTACTGCTACTATTGCGTTTCAGGTTCGATAGGAATAACCATTGCTGTTTCCAACGGTTGAGGTAGATTATCAAAATCAACGATATAGTCTCCATAACGCGCTTTGATGACCAGTCAGATAGGGACTCAAAGTAGCTAATGTTCGAGGTTTAATAACATATCTTTCAGCACTCAAAGAGCGAATAATCGAAGAAATATCAAAAGCATTCTGCCAAATAATAGAATTAGCAATTAAATTTAGATACTTGAGCCTTTTCTTGATGCAGTCGCTTCAACGGAGAGAATCTCCGCAACGCGCTGCATCGCTTTTCTTGTTCTAAGGGGTCATTATCAGTAATCAATCCATCTTTGCCAAAAAACAGCCATTTAGAAAAACCGTTATAGGCTTCTACAATATTTATTGGTACAGGAAGTAATTTGCCTTCTCAAACCCATGTCGGAGATATATTGCAATACGTCGCGTTTTTGGTGGGAAGCTTCCCACCAAAAAGCCGACTGTAGAAACATGGTTCTGACGACTCTACCTAATTCGCGAAAAGCCTGATAAAGCCTGATAAAGCCTATTTTTACGACTATAAGTTCCCGCCCTCGCCAACCAAGGGGTACCCCCCGCAGGTACCTCACCCTCGACAGTTCCTTCAACGCGGGGAACCCGCGCAACGGACTGTCTCGCAACGGGGTGAAACCCCGCAACGGTTTTGCGAAACAGCCTTGCAGGAGGGTTTCCCTCCGCAGAGGACTGTTGAGGGTGGCTCGCAATTTTCTCAAGATAGTCGAGGGCATCAATTTTCCTGCTCTGATAGATAAAACCACTCTCATTAAATCTTGCCAATGAGTTTTAATTAACTCCCAATTAATGACATCTCCAAATAAAGGTTCAAGATATTTATATTTGTCGTCAGCACTGACACGACAAAAGGTATCGCACTATATTCCTCACCCAAGTTCAAACAGGTACAGATATGGTCAATAATAGGATGAGGGATAAACTCAAATTGACCGCACAAAAGTAGCCTAATCGCTGAAAGGTTTTGAGCATGACCAAAAAGCTAAACTGTCCTTAATAACTACAAGTTTTAGATCTGGCTAATTTAATTTCTTTTTCTGTGGAAGTGTAAAATTCGATTAATTCCTTGTTACTGGGGTTGGGTTTAAAACGAGGGTAAGCAGTACGCTCAATTGATGTAATTAAAAATTACCTTCTCATTATGTTGAATTATAGTTTATGATAACGATTATCATTTTACATCAATCGAGAGTCCAATAAATGCTAATAGGTAGTCACAAGATTAAGATACCCTTCAATGTATCTTCAGCTTTTAGAATAAAATTCTTTAAATACTCTTTAATTACGGGTTTAACTTGCTTAAGTTCTATTTTGGTAAATACCGTTGCCACAGCACAAAGTAATTCCAGTCCCAAAATTGTCGCGACTTTTCTGCCAATCGATCTATTTACCCAAGCCGTGGTGGGAGATACGGGACAGGTAGATATTTTAATTGCTCCAGGTACAGAAGTTCACGAGTATCAAGCTACTCCAGACGATGCTAAGACCTTAGCATCAGCAGATGTTTTAGTAGAAAATGGATTGGGTATTGAAGAATTCTTGGCAGGTTTAGTAACTAATGCAGGTAATTCGCAGCTACAGCAAATTGATTCTAGTAAAGGAATAACAGTCATTAAAGAAGAAGAACCAGGAGACGATCGCGAAGAGGTAAATCCCCATGTTTGGTTAGATCCAGTGTTAGCGCAACAACAGGTAGCGACTATTCGCGATCGCTTGATTGCCATCGATCCGACTAACGCAGATAGCTATCGTACCAATGCCGAGGCTTATATTCAACAACTAAAACAGTTAGATGGTGAATTTAAGCAAAAATTAGCACCCGTTAAAGGCTGTAATTTTATTACTTTTCACGATGCTTTTCCTTACTTAGCCCGACGCTATGGACTCAAACAAGAAGCGATCGTCGAAATTCCCGAAGATAGTATTACGCCCAAAGATATTCAACGGGTACAACAAGCTGCTAACCAGTACAAAGTTAAAGCCTTATTAACCGAACCTGGAATTGAAGATAAACGCATTCAACAGATATCTAGTGACTTAAACCTCCCATTAGAAGTAATCGATCCTCTAGAGTCGGGAGAAACCAATCCACAATATTATTTTCAAGTCATGCGGAGTAATTTAGCAGCTTTAGAAAGAGCGTGCAAATGAGGGAAAGTCAAAAGTGATTGATTGTTTTTTCTGTTTTTGTAAAATCAGTAAATTAAATGCGTCAAAACTTATCTGTTACCCAACCCATAGTTACGGTCAAAGATTTATCGGTGATGCGTGGGGAATACTTAGCAGTAGATCGTGTCTCTTTTGAATTATCGCCAGGTACTCATACGGCGATTATAGGTCCTAACGGTGCGGGGAAAAGTACACTAATCAAAACTATTTTAGGCTTAATTGAGGCGCGATCAGGTGAAATAAAGCTGTTTAATTGTAGTGGCAAACAGTTAAATCGCTTGAAAACTGAAGTTGGCTATATTCCGCAAAATTTTCCTTTTGAGCGCACCTTTCCTTTAACCGTATCCGAGTTAGTGGCTTTGGGATTAAATACTAAACAATGGTGGTACGACCGTAAACGCAAACATGGAATTATCCAACAGGCATTAGAACAGGTTCATCTAAGTAAGCAAGCTAAACAAAAAATCGGTACTCTTAGTGGAGGAGAATTAAAACGGGTATTACTGGCTTATTGTTTAGTTGTTCCCCGTCGTTTGTTGGTTCTTGATGAAGCTTTAGCAGGGGTAGATGCTACGGGAGAAATTGAGTTTGCTACTTTGCTTAATAACCTCAAGCAAGAACAAAACTGGACAATTTTGGAGGTTTCCCACGATTTGGATTTAGTTAGTAAATATTGCGACTCAGTTATTTGTTTAAACAGTCGCTTACTTTACCAAGGTTCACCTAAAAGCACCCTAACACCTGAAAACCTTCTGCAAATATACGGCTCTTTAGTTAGTCCTACCTGTCATCATCATGAACCTACCAGACGTACTGAGTCTATTTAGTTTACCTTTTATGCACCGGGCAATCCTGGGAGGCGTGCTGTTTGGTATTTTGGGGGGAATCTTAGGCAGCTTTTTAATCCTGCGTCGTCTATCTTTGTTTGGGGATACGGTGGGACATTCGGCAATGTTGGGGGTAGTTTTAGCTGCTTTATTGCAACTTCCCTCTACTTGGACGTTGATCGGTTTTACTGTCGCTTTTGGCTTGGGAGTTATTTATTTAATCGACAGAACCGATTTAGCTAGCGATACAGTTTTGTGTATTTCCCTATCGGGTTCGGTAGCTTTGGGAACGATTGGCTTTAGTTATTTAAAAGGATATCGGGGTAATTTATTGTCGATTTTATTTGGCGATATTCTTGCAATTAGTAATACTGATTTAATTTTATTATTAGTACTTTTAGCTGTAACTTTAGCTTACTTAATCATCAGTTTACCAGACCAAATCCTCTTAACCCTGAACAGCGATTTAGCTATAGTTAAAGGCGTACCAGTTCGTAGGCATCGCTATTTTTTTATCGTTCTTTTAGCAATCACTATTGCCCTAACTATTCGTGCCGTTGGTATCTTACTCGTCAATGGTTTTTTAGTTATTCCTGCTGCTAGTGCCAGATTAATTTGTCAGCAGTTTGTGCCGTTTTTGGCTACTGCTGCTGGTATGGGTGCAGCCAGTGGGGTAATGGGAATGGTGATTTCTGGGGCGTTCGATCTGCCCAGTGGTCCAAGTATTGTTTTGGTTCAGTTATTTGGGTTTTTGGTAGTGGCTTTATGCTGTCGGCGAGGTTAAAGATTTTGGGTTTAGATTATCAAGAGTCGAGAGGACTTTTTACGCCTCTACTGCTGCTTATTATGAAAAAAGATGTAGCGTTTAATCCAATGAATATAAGTTTTTTATTATCATTCAATATTTCTGGAAAAACGTCAGTATAATAATGTTTATTAGTGATTCAATTCAACACACTAGGGCGTTTGATAAATAATCCTCATGCTTAAATTCATGTTCACACTTACGCAAGTGTTGATAGGTATTTATTGGGCTGGCGAGATTGCCAGACAGAATACTTATATAGATAACTTCGTTTCATCTCTTGAAAGTGGCTACAGATATTTTAATCAAAATATCAAGGAAATAAAAATAGTCAACAATCTGATAGCTGTTCGCAAATTATATGGTTGGCTTACTATTATCAATTTCTTATTCCTCGTTATCTTTCACTATTTCTTCTCAAGTAGTATTGGACTGATTTCATTTTGGTCTATTGCTTTCATTCTCTGCCTTTTTGGATGGTTTTCGTTAAAGTGGTGTCTTGAGCATAAGAAAACAGTTTCTGAGTTCAAATTACAAATCTTTTATATAACATTCAGCCCTTTTGCGTTAAGTATATTGTGTTTTGTAACAGATAACCAAATTATGCAGCTCATTGTAGAACCTTTGCGAGAAAGTCTAATTCAGATGGGTCTCTCGTTTCCAACACATCCTATTCTCTGTGGAGCATTGCTTTCTACTTTTGTAGGATTTATATTCTTCATATATTATATCTCTACATGGTTTTTCAGCGTTCCTATAGCATTTATATCAACATTAATCATTGCTACTCCAGTATTTGTCGCTCGCTTCATCCATTTAATCTCCCCAAATCAGCCTTTTTTCGGTTTTACAGCTATTCTTTTTGCCGTTATTTCTTTTCTTTAGGTAGATGTCTCTTGACTCATAACCGTGTTGATTTCGAGAGATTGCATCTTCAGTATATGAAGGAAAATCAAAAACATTCTGGGATTATAATTGTTCCTCAGAAAAATCTCTATGAAATTGCGAGGCGTATCGGTGTTTTAGTAAGTGCGTTAAAAGTTGAAGAAATTAATAATCAATTATTGTATGCTTAATTGTTTTGTTGTAGCGCGATCGCCTGTAATTTATAGAGCAGTTAAAAAAGCGATCGCACTTTGTCTAAATAACCGAATCAAGAAATACGATAACAAAGATATAATCTAACAGTATCAAAGATTTAACCATTAAATTATGAGCTTTAGCGATGTATTAGAAACAATTAAAAACCTTTCATTAGAAGAAAAGCAAGAAATCCAAGCTTTATTATCTCAATATCTTCGTGAAGAGCGACGAGAAGAAATATATAACAATTATCAAAAAAGCATTAGTGAGGAGCAAAAAGGCGAATTAAACTTTTCCTCAAACATTGATGAATTGAAACAACTGATAGAAGATTAATGATTAAAGTTAGCTTTAGTTCATCTTTTCGGCGGGTATTCAAAAAAAGAATTAAAGGCAATACAGAGTTAGAATCTTGATTTTGGACAAAACTAGAGGTATTTACTAATAACCCCTTCGAGCCAAGTCTGAGAACTCATAAGTTATCGGGAAAAATGAAAGATTTATGGAGCTTCAGTATAGAGTACGATCAACGAGTTATATTTTACTTTACAGACGAGGGAAATGTTGTTTTGATTGATATTGGCAATCATAATGAAGTTTATTAGTTGATATTTCAATGGAAGCCTGGAATTTGTAAAGTAGTTAAAAGAGCGATCGCACCTACCCAACTTAAATTAGCCAAAACCTTTACCGCGCTTAGACTGTGACCAAACAATCAACTCTCCATTTTGACCGCCAGCAGTCAACTGTTGACCATCTTTACTCCAAGCTAAACAAGAAAACCCACCCCTAGCACCTTCTAAGATTTGCCCGACTTGTTTGGCTTTTGTCCACAAACCCAAGCAGCCATCATCCGCAGCAGAAGCGAGTAATAAACTATGAGGGTGAAACTCCAAAGCCTGAATTTTACTCTTATGTAAAGCTAAAACATCAGCATTCCAACCATCTTTATCGTTAGCTTCTTTTTTCCAGACGGCAATTCCTTCGATACTAGATGCTGCTAGTACAGGTTCGTTATTTAGTCGAGATTGTGACCAAGTTAAATTAGAAATCTTCCCAGGAAAACCCCGCATCACCCAAGGAATAGGTAAGCCATATTCTAAAACGGTGATGGTATTATCTAAATTACCAGAAGCTATATATTTACTATCCCCAGACCAGGCAGTAACAATACTAGCTGAGGGCATATCGATTAGATAGGGGTCATCATCCCAATCCTTAGTAGACCATACTTTGACTCCTCCATCACCTGCGATCGCGATACTTTCGACCTTTGGTCGCCAAGCTAAATCTAAAACAGAAGAATTAGTAAAGGGTAGAGTAGTCATAACTGTTTGAGTATCTGCATCCCAAATTTGCACGTAACGACCCAAACTAAAGGCTAATTGGTTGCAAGTAGGACTCCAAGCCAATTTATCGACCCATTTCGGTGCATTATCTAAGATATAAATTCCCCCTAACCCCCCTTCCAAAAAGGTAGAAGCCATAGACCAGACTCTAACCTTGCCATCCTGTCCCCCAGCAGCTAGAAACTTGCCATTAGAGGAAAAAGCCAGACAGTCTATCGATGTTGACCTCACAGGTAATAAACTAACCAGGCTGCCATCTTGCCATAAAACCACTTCCCCCGCAGCCGAACTAGCAGCTAATACATCGCCAGACCAAGCTACTGCTGTAACGTATTCTGAGAGACTACCCTGCCAATGTTGTTGAAATATGACTTTAGTCTTCGCACCTACACCAAACATTGCTTAAAGTCCTCTCTCAGTTCTGCCTCATCCAAATTGCGACCGATAAACACTAATTCATTCTTACGGGTTTCTCCTTCCTTCCAAGGGCGATCTGCTTTACCATCAAGCAACATATGTACTCCCTGGAAGACAAACCGTTCATCTTCCCCCGCAATATTTAAGATGCCTTTCATGCGGAAGATATCTACCCCTTTAGTTTGTAGTGCGATTCGTTCGGTCGAAACCTAGTAACTAGGGGGATGACTGGCTTCTATTGAGTAACCCAACCTGGGTAAAGTTCGCACTTTTAATCCTCAATAGACGATAACTTAGTTTCCGATATGGGTGAAAATCCCATCGCCCTAATGCGGGGTTGAAAAGCATACAGCGTCCTCACTCATAAGAGTGGTGTGAAGTTTCCCCAACATCTGAATTGATAACTCAGATGTTGAAGCGGGAGTAAAGCGGCGGTACATGGCAACATGAACTGGTGATAATTGCTGAAAACGCCAACCCGTAGCAAAGAGTTCTATACTCGACCCTGGACTGAGGTTTATTCCAAGGAATAGGACATCGTGGAGGAGAACAAACAAAGTATTGAAACCATCTTTAAAAAGGAGCAGGGGATATAAGCTTGTGGATAATGCCACTCCCTGCAACCCGAAATATCGGGAAGCCATAATAAAGAAGTACACCTCTTGCAGAAGGTTGTATCGCATTTTCTGGCATACAGGTGGATAGATACCCTCTAAAGAACTTAAACAACGGAAACTCGGAACGAAATAACCTTCTTTGCGCTCCTGAATTTACTTCAGGTAGTCAATCAAGACAAACACTCTAGGAAACTAGGCAATAGGAAGTAAAGATGGAATAAGAAGCAAATGCCTAACCTGAAATGACAGGTAATGCTGAAAAAGAGATGGGGTAATGCCCAGGATACGCAGACGTATTCCGCAAATTGCTGATTAAAAAAGTTGTAAGTAAACAGTTAATATGACTAATTCTAATTCGTTAAAGAATATAGAGGTATGGGAGAAAATCGATTGGCTTAAGGTCGAACGATATGTCTACAAGCTGCAAAAACAAATTTTTAAAGCTTCAAGTCATGGCGATAAAAAGAAAGTTCGTCAGCTTCAGAAAACATTGATAAGGTTTTGGTACAACAGGCTCTTAGCTGTACGAAGGGTATCCCAGGATAATCGCGGAAAGAAGACGGCAGGGGTAGACGGAATTAAATCCCTAACACCAGTTGCTAGAATCAGACTCGCCAAACAACTCATCATAAGAGGAACTAGTAAAGCTACTCTCAGAGTATGGATACCAAAACCTGGAAAAGATGAGAAAAGACCTCTTGGGATTCCAACAATGCACGACAGAGCCTTACAAGGTGTTGTCAAAAACGCCATCGAACCTGAATGGGAGGCGATTTTTGAGCCAAATTCCTATGGGTTTCGACCAGGACGAGCCTGTCATGATGCCATTACACTAATTAGATTTTCAATTGAAAAGAAGCCCAAGTATGTACTTGATGCGGATATTTCAAAGTGCTTTGACAAAATCGACCATGCTGCATTACTCAAAAAAATAGGGTACAAGGGTAAGGTCAGGCAACAAGTCAAAGCTTGGTTAGAATCAGGTGTAATTGACAATAAAACCTTCTTAGAAACAGAGGAAGGAACGCCCCAAGGTGGCGTAATTAGCCCTTTACTCGCAAACATAGCCTTGCACGGATTAGAAGAACATTTAAATGAATTTGCCAAGACCATTGATATGAAAAAACCTGATGGTCGTCATCAACAGGGGTGGCAGGATAAAGTGAAATCTCTCAACTTTATCAGATACGCAGATGATTTCGTCTTAATGCACAAGGATAAAAAAGTAATTCTAGAAGGAAAAGCAATTGTAGAAAAATGGTTATCAAAGATAGGATTGGAACTGAAACCCTCTAAAACCAGAATCGCTCACACACTTCTACCAGAAGAAAGCGAAGACGGTAAGGCTGGTTTTAACTTTCTTGGATTTCACATTCGTACTTTCAAAGTCGGATATCATTCAAGTATCAGGTTAAGTACTGGTAAAAGACCAGGAATCAGAACCCTTATCACTCCAACTAAGGAAGCCTACAAAAAACATCAGGAAAAGCTTAGAGAAACAATCAAGAATAAAAAGATTGAAGGACAAGCAGAATTAATAGGAAAACTCAACCCTATCATTAGGGGTTGGATGAACTACTATAAAACCTCTGATATTAGTACCGTAGGTGGACACTCTAATCAGGATAGTGACTTATATCATAAACTGAGAAGTTGGAGCAGGAGAAGATGTAAAGCGAATTGGAAAAGAGCCTACACAAAGTATTGGAATCACGTGAGTATTAGAGGAAAAATAGTCAGTCGCTTCTCAACCAAAGGAGTTAAAGGCGGACTATACCTTACTAAACACACCGATACACCTTGTAGCACCAAATACGTGAAAGTAAAAGGTAAAGCAAGCCCTTATGATGGAAACCTCATATACTGGGCAACCAGAATGGGTAGACATCCAGAAATGGACAGCCTAAAAGCTAGTTTATTGAAAAAACAAAAAGGGAAATGCGCCAGATGCGGACTATATATCCGCAATGGTGATATACAAGAAACCGACCACATAATAGCTAAAAAGCTAAATGGAAAGAATGTATATTCAAACTATCAATTACTTCACGGACATTGCCATGATGAAAAAACTGCATCTGATATCAAATTAATCAATGCAGCTAAAAAGCCTGTAAAAGACAAATAGCAGCACTTTTGAGTAGCCGTGTAAAGCGAAAGTTTTACGCACGGTTTCGGACGAGAGGGGAGAGATGGTAACATCCTCCTCGACTCTTCTATAGGTTACTCAACCAATCATTTAGTTTTTGTCCATCTAGTTCTCCAGATTCGACTATGGCAAAAGATTTTACTGTCTCGTCGTGTTCGTGGGCATCTTCGTTTAAAAATTCGGGGTCGATTTCTAAAGCGCGTTCTAAATCGAATGCTTGTACTCCTAACAACGCATCCATCGATAATTCAGAATTTTGAGTGGGATAAATTTTTGCCATCCCATTCATGGCTTTTATTTTGCTTTCTAATTCTGTCAATTCTTCAGGACTAACGAGATCGGTTTTATTGAGGAGAATTACATCGGCAAAAGCAATTTGTTCCTGTGCCTCATCTGCATCCCAATGTTGCTGAATATGTTTGGCATCGACGACGGTAACAACTGCATCTAAAGCAATCTTGTCTTTCATATCTTCATCGACAAAGAAAGTTTGAATAACGGGGGCGGGATCGGCTAAACCAGTGGTTTCGATTACTAGATGATCGAATTGATGACGACGCTTCATTAAATTGCCGATAATCCGAATCAAGTCACCACGCACCGTACAGCAAATACAGCCGTTATTCATCTCAAAGATTTCTTCATCGGCATCAATTATCAGTTGGTTATCAATTCCCACTTCCCCAAACTCGTTAACGATGACTGCTACTTTCTTACCGTGTTCGTGGGTGAGAATGCGATTGAGGAGAGTCGTTTTTCCCGCACCCAGATAGCCAGTTAATACTGTGACGGGAACGGTGTTGCTGGTTGTCGCTACCATAATCTAATTCCTAAGTTCTTTTAGATAATGATAATCGATCTCATTCTCAAATACCCGTTTTCAATCTAAAATTAGCCTGGAAGATCATTAAACATTGATGCTAAAGAAAATTCTGAATGCCTTCTGTCACCGCTTCAGGATACTCCTCATAAATCCCCAACGTTCCTGCTAATCTAACTGTTTGCACTTGTTCCAATTCTGCGATCGCTTCCATTTCCGCCTTCGATTTAGGTGGTGCATTTTCTGCCAGAATAATTAATACGGGCATCGATACAGAATTCAAAAGCTGCAAGAATTCTTCTCGCTTAGTTACAGGATCGATCGCGCCAGTTACAAAAGCAGCAGGGGCATACCTCGCACCAGATTTTGAGGTTATTTGGTGTTTTTGAGCGATAAATTCGGGGGTTAATTTAGTTTCATCCACATAGACGTGGCGTTTATACATCAATCGTAGAAAAGATGGCGTAGTGTTGAGATAATACAAAGTCTGACCCAATAAAGGCGATCGCACTAAGTTTTTAACGCCATTTCTCACCCCATCGGGTAAACCCATGACTCGTAAAGGTCCTTGCCAAGTGGGAGCAACTAAAATTAGTTGGGAAACCAGATATGGATTATCTTGAGCTAGTTGTAAAGCGTATCCTGAAGCATGACCCGCAGCAACAAGGATAATTGAGCTATTAAAAACAGATTTAGTAAAATCTGACAACAACTGCTGAAATAATACGGGACTATAATCCACAGGGGGACATTGAGACTCGCCAAATCCCAACCAATCTAAAACCGTTACTCGATATTGTGTAGCAAGTAGATTGGCAATACCCTTCATTTCTGTGCGACTAGAAACCGTGCTAAAGGCTGGAAGTAAGGTCAGCTTTTGTGTATGAAGCTTCATACACAAAACGTGACCGTAACAGTATGGGGTTTCCTGCGCCGATGGTTTCATAGACTATTTGATATTGTTTACCTAAAAAATTCCAGTTGTAAACATTTTTTATCCCGCCAATACTAGAATCAAGTTGAGTTGGTAAGGTTGCTTCAGTCATAGCTATTAGTAAAGAGATATCTATCTATAATAGGATTTTAGTCAGATAGTTAATTAACTTTGCAGTTGTCTTAAAGCATTGATACACACAGGGCGATCGCAACCATACAAAGCTACAGCAGCATCACTTTCTGCTTCTATAAATTCATACAGAGGATAGTTTTCATCCGAACCTTGGGGAATATTAATTAATGACGATAAATTCCGATTGCTCTAAATTAATTCTGCTCTTGCTTGAGTTATAACTTGTCCCGCAGATTGGGCAAAAACTACAGTGAGTAATAGCCCCAAAATGAGATCGGGTAAAAATGAGTTAGTCAATAAAACTAAGCCAGCAGTTAGCAACACTGAAGTATTGGCAATAATGTCATTACGGGAACACAGCCAAACTGAAGACATATTAATATTGTCATTACGGTGACGAATCAACAGTAAAAAGCAGATTAAATTAGCTACCAGAGCTAAAATACCAATCTCGCCCATTAATTGAACTGTGGGGACGGTTTGAGCAAATAATTGATAGGTGGCTCTAGCAAATACAGCGATCGCCGTTAAAAACATAATACCGCCTTTGAGCATTGCCGATCGCGCTTGGGCTTTTTTACCTTTTTGAATGACGTAAAGGCTACAGCCATAAACTAAAGCATCGCCCAGCATATCTAAGGAATCGCCTGTCAAAGATAGAGAGGCTGCTTTCATGCCTCCGCTAAACTCCACCACAAACATCACCGCATTAATTACCAGAATAATCCATAATACTTTGCTCTGGCGTTGCTGTAGCTTTTCTAATTCCTTGGCTTTATTTTGACAACAATGTTCTGCCATTTTTTTGCTTTAACGTTCAAATGATTGTTTGAATAAAGATTATTGTATCTTCAAACGTTCAAAAGAACATTAGAATGTAACCCAAATTAAAACAATCAAAATGAGAAGACGAAATATATTGGTTATTAGCTACACCAACTCTTGCAAAGAATAGCTGAGGATATCGGTCACACGCCGATCTCTTAGGGAGTAGTAAGCCAATTTGCCGTCATTACGATATTTAAGTAATTTCAAATCTCGCATTTTCCGCAAATGATGGGAAGCAGTAGCGATTTTGACATTTAACATGGCGGCAATATCGCAAACACAAAGTTCATCGCCGTTTCTGAGGGCATAAAGTATCTTAACCCGCGATCGGTCTGCTAAAGCACCAAAAATAACCGTAACTTCCTCTAAGATATCTTCTGAGGGCAAAGTTGACCGAATTTGAGTAACTAAATCGGTGTTGAAACATCGTACCTGACAAAGATCGTCTGTTTTGGTTTTACTCACGGGTATTTTAGGATAACGGTTAAATCTATTAGTTCAATGGTACAAGATACAAGTTACCTGAGTTAGAGATGCAATCTTGCTTCGCAATATATTCTCGTTTCAGAATAAAAAGATAATCGCGTTTATTTTCTGCAAGCTCGCTATCATTATCAAAAAGGTGATTGAATATATTTGCAGTGTTTTACTCAACAAGTATCTTAAGCATTAAAATTTAAAAGTTAAGCTGTCCATAAGATAAAAACCTATGAACAAGAAAGGGTAGTCCTAAAGATGTAAGGACGTGTTGTAATGATGGACAAAATACCAGATTGCCCCGATCTGATTTTCGATTTTCTTAGAGAACGATAGAGTCTTCCTGACTAATCGAGAAACTCTTTGTCGCATTGTGCAATTAAATCGTTCTATGTAATTGGTTTTTCTCTCTTTCCCCACCGCTTGATGGCGTTTTGAAGGAATTACCTGTTCATAGGCTTCCCAGAAGTCACTATAACAAACGGCACACTGTCGATAGACTGAGGGCAAAGATTGCCATAGCTTTCTCGCTCCATGACGACGGCGATCGCCGATATGAACCCCGACTATTTCTTTAGTTTTTGCAGCCAAAGCCAACCAAATCCATTGTTTATTGGCTTTATTACCGACAAATGACCACATTTCATCACACTGAATCGTTAATTTTCCTTTTTTTTTGTTCTCACTTTAACTTGCTGAGAAACTGATTCGTATTTAGCATTGACATAACTCTGTAACCAAGGTTCTGAAACTTCTGTAACTCGGGCAATTCCAGCTAAAGGAATCTTCTCTAAGAGTAATTTGTCAATCAAGTTTTTGGTTGGTTGGTCGATCATTTTATTCTGTGGATTTTCCACATATTGTCTACCACAGTCGCGACATTTATAATTTTGCTTGCCATTGTGAATGTGACCGTTTTTAACAATTTGTTCTGAATTACATGATGGACAAGATGGCAAATCTACTGGCATGGAAATCAAATGATCTACAATTTCCTATTTTATATCCTTACATCTTTAGGACTACCAAAATCTGTAACGATACCTGAGTAGCTGCCAACGCGATAAGGTTTAGTATTCCCCCTAGTTTTCCCAGAAAATTTAAAAGCTTGCCTCCTAATGCTTTTACTTCACCGCCAATTTTAGCTAGTTCAGCTAATAAAGCCTGTATTCTGGGGTCAAATATACCAAGTGCAGCAGTAGCTCCTAGAGCAGAAGCGGTTTGTATTATTCTGGGTTTTTCTGACTGGTCTAGCTTGCCAGAGACTTGAGCTTCTACTTTCTTTACTTCTAGCTTGGTGGCTAACGCTGTACATTCGCTCATATTTGATTACCTATTTTTTAAAACTTTTCACTACTTCGCCTGTCTTTTCGTCGTAACAGCAAACGGTATTCCCGCAGCTACATTCACAAGTACCTGGAGGACATTGATTTCCGCATGAGTAAGTAACTTCAGGGCAGGTATCTTTTATTTGTTGATAAACGACATTGCTGTTTTTGAGGATTCTAAAATTACAATTAGTTGGTATTGGTTGATTGTCGGCAGCTATAAACCTTTGACTCCAGTGTCCATCATTCGAGCCTATAAAAATAGTCGCTATTTCTCCTAAAGAATCAACGACCTCTACATAAAAATCGGCAGTACGTTGACCTGCTGGTCTTGTATCGTATTTGTCTGTGCTAGGCTTATAAACATAGGTAAAAAATTTGTTGTCGGCTGGATAAGAGATAACCCCTTTATAGACTACCTTTAGTCGCCAGGATAGAATGCCATTAAACCGATCTGAGTTGTACCTCGTGCGGTCGCTATTCCAAGTCACTACACCGTTATTAATATTAGAAGAACGATAGACAAGGTTGTAGTAGGTATCACGCGGGTAAACGAACTGTGTGCTGAGAGTATAATCATCAGCTTTTAAAATACGCTGTTTTGCTCCGCCTGAGTACTGCCATTCAATAATAGGGTCTTCGTTATTAAGACACAAAACCATAATAGTTAAACCGCATTGTCAGGGTCAAATGCTGTTGAGTCTACCGTATAGACAGAAAACACAAATTCATTTTTAACCTGCGCAGTTTCTTGTCTGACTTCAAAGGTTTTAGGAGAAAAAGATTCAGAAGCTACAAGAGAATTAGTTTTATCTACTACGTCTAATCCGTTAGCGTCTTTAACTGGCTTTGAATTCTGATGGATTCCAGCAACCAAAGTTGCTATCTTTTGACTGACTGTAGCAGTGGCAGGAGTGTCTAACATCCGTGTGCCGCTGGCAAACTTGAAATCAGTTAAATCAATGGTAATAGTTGAACCGCTTGAGGTAGCGTTTTCGCCTAAAATACTAGTTAAAGTTTGAGCCATAATTGTTTTTATTGTTGGTGGTTGTACAGATTGTTTTGTCAGCTTGATTGCTGTTTTTTAAACATCAAGAAAATGTTTTTTAGATTGCAAAACAGAGGCTGATAACGATACACGAGTGCTTAAAAAGAACTAGTTAGAATCTTAACACCTAAAATTAAAAGTTAGTATAAATGTATTAATCAAGACAAGCGAGGTACGAACTTGTGAGTAAACCAGATGTAGAAACGTTTCAAAGTTACTGTAGAACCTACTTTAATAGGGCTATAAACAAGCATTTTAGAGACGTTGACGGTAGTGACGACGCTAGTCTTAGTACGGCTGCGCCTAGACAACTAATTAAACGGATTTGTCTACATAAGGATACAGATACGATGACTCTTACTTTAGCCAGGATGTTGACTTGGTGGGTAGAAGCAGGGAACTTGTTAGATGAATATATCTATGGTATTCCTAGTACTGACTTTGAGATATCTAACACCTATTATCCTCAAGTAAAGCTTCACTTTAGAGAAGATAAATACGAGGCTTACGATAATGACAGAAAAGTCGCTAGAAGTGAAGTAAGTTTTCGCTGGAGAGAAGAAGATTATTCAACGGTAAATATTAATCAACTGGCTACAAAAATATTAAATGACTTTGCTAAACCTGTATTTTTTTATAGAAAAGGAAGAAAAGCCTTTACCTATTGGGACAAAGAAAAAGCATATAGATTTACAGTTTATACAGATGACGGAACGGATGCTAAAAAGATAATTGAACAAGTAATTAGAATACAAGACAACAGCGAGCCAGATTGGGATAATAACTTGAGAGAACATAAAGACGGCAAAGACTACAACGTACCTGGTAGTGTTCGAGTAATGGCCAAGCTTATACGCAAGCCAAAGAGAAGGCCGTTAGCTACAGTAAAATTTGCTTATGCAGAATTATTCATTCCTGGTACTACGCAGCCAATAGTTTTAGTAGACGCTTCAGGCTATAAAACCAAAGCTATAAAACGCGCTTGACAAACTTCGCGCCCTATAGGTCGACTATCTTGGAACACAGTTGAAAATAGGAAGAACAAGAGTTATTAATGGATTACTAATCAACCATTTTTAAACAGCCATGGGAAAACCGTATTCCGACTTAGATAAACGCGCATTTGCGATACTTAGCAATGGTGGAAACCCTGCTACCAGTCAAGATAAAGAACTAGCAAAATACTGGGCATGGAAATTAGACCCGTCAGCTACAAGTCATGATTTAGACGCAGCTTCAGTTAGAACGACAGGCAGAAAGCTGAATTACATAGGTATTAATCCTTTTGGAATAGACATGGCAGCTAACAACTACGCCAAGGTAACCGTCACCAAAAGAACAGACGCTATTTTAACCGATGTTTTAGAAAATATTCTAAAACACGAAAAAGACCCCACAGGAAAAGTATTCTATCCTTTAAAAGGGTTTAAACCAGCGAAAGTTTATTTTCGTAGAGGCGCAGCTACTAGTCCGCGTCCTGAAACTAGCCGTATTACGGGTAGAAAGTACAAAACCTACTATCAGAAAGGAGATTTAGGCTATAGCGCACCTTTTGGTCAAGGCGTTGAATCGGATACTTTTTTATCAAAGTCAGCACAAATAAGAGGTGCTATTCAAACAGCATTTGCAGACGCTAGCTTAATTACTTTTTCTCCTGAAAAAGTAAGAGGTTCGTAACTAGTGAACAACCTGCCAGAGTCAATAATGTTATGGTTACCTTCTTATTTAACTGAAGACGAAGAAGCAATGACTAACGTTACCAAAGCGAACGGTCTGCTTATGGACTTTTGCGATTGCGACGTTAGCTTTGACGAGTTCTCAACCATGGACGTTAACGTAGATGATTTCAGAGAGAACCTAGATTTTTATTTAAGACAGAGAGAATAACGTAATGCCAGCAGGTCAGGACCTGATATTCTTTGATAATTCTAGGGATTGGCAGGTTGTGGCTGATGTTAGTACGTTAGCTCAGCCTTTGCCAGGCGACAGGTTTGTCCCTATCTCACCTATTGACCTTGGTGTTAGCTTGCTTTGTGACTACATAGCTGTTGTAGCTACAACAGAAGTAGGTAAGCCTAGCTGGCAGTTTGCAGGGGATATCAGACAGGTTTACAACTTTGTACCTGGTGGCAGTAGTCCTGTGACAAGCGTTCTTCAAAGTTTACCGACACGCTTGTTTATTAATAAGTTACAGATAGTTGAAACAAATCGGATTAGTACCGATAGGTTTAGGCTTAGATATACCCCACCGTTTTGGTTTAGAAGCTGTGCGATTAGGGTGTACGAGTACACGGGAGATACGCTTAACTTTGTTGAAGATTCTTTGTTTAACATCGGTAATGCTTTGGGTGCTTTCTCTAATCAGCCAGAAAGCTTGATAGAGGCTCAGCTAACAATCATTGAAGAGTTGATAACCGATAAGTTTGCAGAATTAAGAAACAGGGAGTCTTCCCAAGTACAGCTTGATGACTTTAGAGAGTCGCAACTTAATACTCGGATTAGTCAGACAAATGCTGGGGTTTACACCTTAGCTGAGGGACTGGCTGCGATACTGCCACCTGAACAAGGAGAGGCTTTGAGACGAGCGGTAAGTAACAGATTACAACTAGATTTAGGATTCTTGTAATGGAAAATTCAATAAAGAAAGATATTATTTTAAACGGTACGGATTCGATAACCGTATTTAAAGAAGATGGCTTGGTGTATAGGGCAAAAGACTTAGAAAGCTATACGCCGATAGTACTTAAGAATCTAAGGGCAAATATCGAACATACTTTTGACTTGGAATCAGTGTCTAGCTGTAATTATCAGGTTATTAGAATAGTAACAGATGTCAAAGCAGATGACGATGTTGTCGCCCTTGATGAGCAAACAGCTTCTAGTTACACAAGTGCAAGCGGGTTTATATCTGTTATCAGACAGGGCAAAAGGGTTTATCAACAATACTTTACGTTTACGCAATTTGTTGGCACCTATAATGCTTTGTTTTTCGAGACAAACGACTTAATACGCGTTAAAGCATTTGAAGACACGAAGTCTATAACGCTTTACTGTCAGCCTGTTTATTTAGAAAAAACAATAATTGTACCAGAGGTGATAACAGATGAGCCTGTCATTTCATAAGGCGAGAGAACGAGCGATACAAATAATATCTAGTAAAAAGAATGAGGATGGGTATCTGGATGTAGATTATTTAATCGATGATGAAGCAAGAAAAGTCTTAAACCTGCCTTCTAGACCAAAAGATGCGTTACCTTACGTTGGCTGGATGGTAGATAACAAGGACGTCAGTTTAGCACCTACTAAGACTTCTCTATTGGGAATTAATCTAATAAAGAAATACGAGGGACTAAGAACCAATGCTTACCTGTGTCCTGCAAACGTTTGGACAATTGGCTATGGGCATACCAAGGGAGTCAAGCAAGGACAAATGATTAGTCATTTAGACGCAGAGAAGCTATTGAAAGATGACCTGACAGTCTTTGAAAAAGCTGTAGTCAAGCTTGTTAGTGTACCTCTAGGTCAGAATCAATTTGATGCACTGGTTAGCTTTGTTTTTAATGTAGGCATTAGTGCGTTTAGTGGTTCTACTTTGCTTAAGCTACTTAACCAAGGTAAGACCAGTGCAGTAGCAGAACAGTTTAGTCGTTGGGTTAATGCTGGTGGTCAAAGGCTACCTGGTTTAGTTAACCGCAGACTAGATGAACGTGATTTATTTGTAAAACAATGATTAATAAGAACTTTTCTAGACTACCTCCATTGTCATTAAACTTGCTTTCTGGGGGTGCTTTTGTTTTTATCGTCTGCTTAGGTATTCGTGTTGCCCGTGCACCTGAGGTTGGCTTAAAAGTAGCCAATACACAATTGATTATCGGCAGTAGTGCAAACAAGCTTTCTGAAGTAGCAGTTAAACTAGATAATCAAGCTGAGATTATCAGACAGAAGGACGAGGCTTACGAAAAGCTAAGGAAAGTATATGAAGAGTCTTTAAAAGGACAAGAAGGATACGGAAAGTTACAAGGAGCAATAGAAGAGATTCAAGAATTACCAGAAGTAAGAAATACAGAAGAATTACGAACAGAAATATTAGCTACCAAGAAAATAATCAAGCAAGTGGCTAGTGAGTAGATGTGTATCTGAAAAGTCTAGTAGAAAGTCTAGTAGACTTTTAGAATACGTACTCAAAAGAAGGAACAAGCAAGGTTTTTATATAAGTATTTATTTCCCTGTGGCTACGCCCACCCGCCCCTAGTATATTTCCCTTGAAGCAAAGCGGAATAGGGTTATTAATATAATTGCTTTTGAAATCACTAACGTCAATAGTTAGTAAATAATTATTTACATAAAAAATAATATTTTCAATTATTTAACGAACAAGCTAATTTTTATCTAAAATTTAAGTGTTTTTACTGATGCGAGAGAAAAAAAAGGATAGTAGATGAAGTTTAAAAAGTCAAATTCACTTACCTTTGAATCAAAGCTCTGAGAGATTACTTTTAAGACTTTAGTTAACAATTGAATAGAAAAATTATGCTTGATTTGGAAACTATTAGTTGGCAAGAAATGGTAGGTAATAGATATACTAAGGCTTTGCATCCTGCTATGGTTAGTAAAGCTGGATACGAAAAGGTCAAAAGCGTTCGACGTATTGGTGACGCTGTACCAACCGCCTTTAGAGTTATTTATGACCGTCAATATGTTATTGATTACGTAGGCAGAGGAATATGCAAAACTCTATTTGTTTTAGGTAAACAAGGTGTATTAAATCTTGTTGATGAAGCATGGGACAATTACTACGGAGTCCTGGACGTTGAACAAGCTACTACCGAGGAATCTGTATAATGCCAGTAAAACCAAAATACAAAGCAAAGCCTGTCATTTGGAATTCAAAAGATTGTCGTGTTGAACCTGCTGAAATAATAGAAAGCTTTCGAATAAAGGAAAGGTTTAAATTACCTTCTCATATCTGGAGGTTTGATTCCCAGCATGAGTTTAAAGTTTATTTAGAACTCGAAAGAATGTATGGCGAACACAGGGTTTTAAGGCAAGTCCCTGTATTGGTAATTGCACCTGGTTTCTCTTATCCAAAAGGCAAAACATGGAAAGTTGACTTTGCAATCTCTAGTGGTGCTGAAGGTGTTAAGCCTCTGCTTTACGTAGAGGCTAAGGGTGCATTCTTAACTGAATTTGCTCTAATTTTAGGCATCCTAGAAGAATACCAGTTTAATGTTTGGTAGTCCTGCAGAAGTAATGATCTAGAATGAGCCTTGACATTTAAAAAGCTAGACCAATGCCAACTTGCCCAAATTGTTCTTCTGAGGAAACTGTTAAAAACGGTCACATTCACAACGGAAAACAAAGATTTAAATGTAATGAGTGCGAGCGCCAATTTATTGAAAATCCTCAGAAAATCATGATTAGCCAAGACAAGCGCGAGCTAATTGACAGGCTCTTATTAGAAAGAATTTCCTTGGCTGGTATTGCACGTGTGGCAATGGTTTCTGAGAGATGGCTACAAACATACGTCAATAATAAATATGCTCTGGTAGCAAGAACAATACAAGTAACACAAAAAAAAAGGAAAGTTGACTATTCAAGGTGATGAACTCTGGTCATTTGTAGATAATAAAGGCAACAAACAATGGGTCTGGTTAGGGTTAGATGCAGATACTAAGGAAATTGTGGGAGTTTATGAGGCGCGATCGCGATGAATTAGCAGCTAGAAAACTCTGGGATTCGTTACCTTCGGTCTATCGTCAATGTGCAGTTGCTTACACTGACTTCTGGTCATCTTATGGGGCAGTATTTCCCCGTCAACGACATAGATCAGTAGGAAAAGAGACTGGTCAAACGAGTTATATTGAACGATTTAACAACACACTTAGACAACGGGTATCTCGGCTAGTTAGGAAAACCTTATCCTTTTCTAAATCCCTAGAGAATCACATAGGTGCTATCTGGTATTTCGTACATCACTACAACTCATCATTACATCTTTAGCACTACCTAATGTTTTTCGCAAGCTTAAGATTGTTTTTCCTGAAAAGCTACCAGTCAGAAGCAAAGTAGCAAAGTAGCAAAGGCACTGCTTGAGTCAGATTTTAGAAAGAACTTGCTTACGTTAAAAGAATTAGAGAAATTTAGAGTATTGCCATGACACCAATAGAATCACCTTACGATGTTCGACTTGTTACCTTAATCGGTTTAGCTATCAACGCAGTTGAAACGTTAGCACTCGAACAGGATAGAGACCCAGAGACAATCATAGCAGAGTTGCTATATGTAACGAACAAGAGGCTACACGAAACAGGAGAAAAAGACTATCTGAGAAAACTATCTTCTCATTATTCTATCCTCTCAGAAGCAATCTATTAATCGTTTTAACGCAAACATATACCGAGAACAGTAATGACAGTAAAGTATTTAGACCCCTACAAAGACGACCCCTATGGCAAACTCAGAGGAGACAAAGCAGAAGCTTACTTTAAAATCTCGTTTGACGAGGCTAAGGTTTACTCTACAGATGATGCTTACATTGTGGCTGCTTTTATCACTAATTATTCTGGGGTCGTTAGGAGCTTCAAAGCAAGCGACGCGCTACTGCCAGGACTATGCGCCATCCCTATCTACGGACGAGAATACGAGATAAGAGGAAAAGATGCTAACGGTAACTGGCAGGGAGTTAAATATCAACCATCTGTGTTTGAGAAGGCTTTGTATGACCATATTAAGGTGCATGAAGCTTTCTTTATTCCTCCTTCTGGTGGTATTAAAGGCGAACTTACTTTTGTACCTAACGGGATATGTGCGTCGATGGACGAGGCTGCTTTAAATGCCTTGGTGGCAACAAATGTAAACACTCAGGTCATTGGTCATTGACTTAAGTGGGAAGCTGCCAGAGTACTCAGTGCCGTTTAGTGGGGGTTTCAAGAAGAATGGTAGCGATAGCAAAGGAATATCTATGGATGAAAAAGTAGCTTTTCTCAAGAAGCTATTGATTGCAGAAATTACAGACGTTGCTTTTACTGAAAGCGATTCTTTAGGTGTTCTTACAAGACAAATACAAGTGAGATTTGAAGATTGCGACGGTTTTGCTGATATTTACTTTGAAATGCTGATGGCAATTATTAGATAACTATGGCTTTTGATTACTCGGGATTATTCAAGTCTGAGGAGGGAACAGGTGACACTTGGCAAGGCTTTTATAACGATGAATTGACTTTAGCCCAAAACCTGTTAATCGCTCTAGAACAAACAATATTTCTGCCTTATGACTTTTACGATATTATCGCTGCTTACTTCCTGTTGCCTTCTGCTTTGTGCAAGATTGTGCCTTATCTATTCCTTAACGGACAATCGGGAAGCGGTAAGTCAACAGTTGCTAAACTGGCTGGATATTTACACGGCAGTCCAGTTAACTCTAGTAGTGATACTTTTGCTGCGATAAGGAACAGTCTTTCAAAAAGAAAAAAAGCATGGGCATACAGGCAAGGAGCAGAACCAGGGGAAGTAGGCAGTGCGGTATCTGTTGAGAAAAATATCTGTATGGTTTGGGATGACGTAAGCGCGAGTACCTTTACCAATAGCCCTGAACTTTACAATATGTTTAAGTTCGGCTATGACAAAAGTACAGACAAGATAATTGTTTCTTCTAGAGAAACAGGGGTGAACATAGAGTTTAGATGCTTTTGTCCAAAGATATTCTCTAGCATTACACCACTGCACCTAGACGACCGCTTTAAAGAGCTAAAAAGACGATTGATAGTAATCCCTTGTAAACGAGTAGAAGAACTTACGGACGAGCGTAAAAACGAGCTAGGGATAACTGACAATAACTGGCAAAATAAGCTGCTCGACATTAGTAAAAAAAATATTAAAGAGTTTGACAGGCTTGTTAGGCAAAGAAGCTATGGAAAGCAAACAGGCAAGGCAGAAAGCACTTAAGTTCTGGGAACTTAAGCACGCGATAGATGATGAGGTGGCTACTCTAGGCTGGTCTACTACAGCCTGTAGGAATGTTATCAATAAACGCTATCGGAAGCGTTCTAGGTTGCTTTTGAGCGATGAGCAGCTAGAAGACTTATTGGCTTATTTACAGGGTTTGAATGCTGGTGTAGACAGGCAGAAAGCTATTGAAAAGAAAGAGAAAAGAAAGAAGCGTAGGCATAAGTAGAAAACGTATCACGTTTCGTATCACGTTTTAGGAATATATAAACATCAACGGAGAGCTATGAGAGAAAAAGTTAAGCGACACAGGACGTTCAGCTTAGATACGGAAACAGTAAAAGTAATAGAGCGAAAGTCTATTGAAAAGAACGGCAATTACAGCAGAGCTCTAGATGCAATAGTACGAGAATGGATAATACTTAAACGAGAAGAACCGCTTGACCTTTGGGAACTTGACCTCACGAGTACGACATTAGAACTGCGGTTAGCAGAACTTAGTGACAGCCACATCCTACTGGGGTATGCTCTTAGTCGTCTCTGGCTTGACGTCAGAGACACGAACATAGCGATTGAAGAAGAAGAGGCTAATTAGCCTCTATTATAACCCCAAAGAAGCGTTTTCAAAAAGTTTCAAATCCTCTCCTATGGAGGGGGTCAAACCAACGCTTATAGCAAAAAATCAGAGCTATTTGAGTGATTTTAGGTAGATTCGATAAATTGTACGTATTGGAGAAAAATTATGGATAGAGAAAATTTTGAACCTAGAACTTTTATGATGTCAGACAGAACCGTGTCTATAATAAGCACGGTCGCTACGGATAGAGACATCAGAGCAGCTAGTGCTTTGGATTTAATAATACAAGAGTGGTTAGATTACGAAAGAGGAAAAGTGGCAAAGAAGATATCAATAGCACGTAATTTACGCAGAATAATAGAAACTCAAAAAGAAGCAATGAGGTTGATAGATAAAATACAAGAAGAAGTAAATAGCGATTGAAAACAGGCTAATAGAGGTAAGGGAAAATAGAAATAATAAGGTACGCATGGCGGGATGTGCATAGGGCTAAAATCGCATCCTCGTGTGAGCAGAGGTCAGAGTAAATTTCAATTCCCAGGTTTGACAGTTTGACGAGGTTGTGATATTTTACAGCCCGTCTTTTTTGTGTGCTTATTTAAGCGCTTGATAAATTGAGGTACATAAGTACTCGTTGCGCTCGTTACTAGGTTATTGCTATATTCAGTTTTGAGTAAGTTTTGAGTAAAAAGCTGCTTTTGGAAAGCAGGGATAGAGGTGAAAGTTAAAGATACCGAGGTTTTACGAGGTATCGGGATGAAAGGATTTGAACCTTCGACCCCTGCTTCCCGAAAGCAGTGCGCTACCAAGCTGCGCCACATCCCGCATTCGCATATATGCTAACATATAAAGCCACAATCAAGAGGTTTGAAGGATAAAGGATAAAGCCAGTTTAGTTTAATACTGTAGAGAAATTGGGTCAAATCTGGGTCAAAACCCATGTACTCAGACCCACAACAAAAGAAAGCTAAAATCGGCAAGGTGACTGTTGACTCCAATGCAAATCAATATAGGTTGAGGTTTACCTATCCCAAAGGAAAACGCAATCAAATCCGACTAGACTGCAACTGGAATGAAGCACTCCGAATAGCCCAAATTATCGATCGCGACATTCAACTTAATGATGTCGATCTGTCGTATGCGCGTTACTCTGCCAAATATGCACAAAAGATCTCAGTAGTAGATAAACCTCTTAATCTATTGGACTTATGGGAAACCTATAAACAACTTTCAAAAAACCGTGTAGCAGAAACGACTATCAAGCGGTCATGGATACCTTGGGAAAAGCATTACTTAGGAAAAACACCACCAGAATTACTAGAGATAGATAAATCATCAGAGTTCATAGCTCACTTGCTTACTCGTTACGCTGTGGGGAGTTTAGACTCGTTCTTTAGTAACTGTCTCATGCCCTCGGTTAATCTCGCTGTCAAAACAGGTAAAATCAAACGCAATCCTTATGCTGCTATACCTTTAGCTAAGAAAAACAAAAAGCAAATTGAGGCATACGAACCGCACGAAGTAAAAGCCATAATACAGGCTTTTTATGAGGATACTTATTTGAGCAAATACAGCAATAGATATCCACACTCTTACTATGCCCAAAAGATAGAGTTTATGGCTCTTACAGGTTGCCGTCCTTCAGAATGTAATGCTTTAACCTGGGATGATATCAAGCAAAAAATTGATAAGAGTTACATCAGGTTCAATAAAGCGTATTCAGTAGGTGTTTTATTACCTCACACTATAAACACATGAAGTTAGACTATTCCCTGTCAATGACCAGCTAAATAAGCTCATAGATGCCACTATAAGGAGAAATAACCCTAATAATTTAATCTTCCCTAGTGTCACAGGCGGATACATCAATCAGAAAACCTTTAGCCGTAGATACTGGAATACCGTAACCAAAGGGTTAATAGCTGATGGTGTATTAGATAAACATTATATCAATTACTCTCTGAGACATTCATTCATCACTAGGTTAGTTAGAAGCGGTGAGGATATTGCCACCATTGCTAGAATCAGTGGCAATTCTACCGAGACTATCGTTAACTTTTATCTATCCGCTAAAAGAGACGGTTTTGAGATACCTGAACTTTAAGCCTTATCCACAAATTAAAAACCGCCAACCGAGGCGGTTAATTAATCTATTTAGCGATCGCTTTTCCAATTGTAAGTTTTTCAAGTTCTGCATCAGGAGTGTTCCTGAACTGCCTTACACTAGATGCTAGAAACATTTCGTTCTCAAGCATTTCCTCTATTGGCTGGGAATTACCCGTGTCTTGGTAGAACAGAATAAAAAGCTTAGTAGTTTGCAGGTCAAAATTGTTTCCCTCTAGCTTCTTTTGTACAAAAGCTTCAAGTTCAGTCTGCGCACTCTGTCGTTCATTATCGCTGCATCTTGCTTGATCTGAGTTCTCAATACAGCTTTGTATAGTTGAGATGGTACTATTACGCTCTGTGGTTTGTTCATTTCTTTGTACTAGCTCTTCCTTAATAATGGTTTCAGCAACGTTTGTAGCTGTTTCTAGTTCCTCTATTTTAACACTGGCGATCGCTAATGTCTCTGTATCTCTTTGTTCTATTAATTCTTGGCTGCTTATAATCTTTGACTGAAGCAAAGGGAAATGTGCAATTACTGTGGCGATCGCTTCAGTTCTTACTAGCCTAGCGCGTCCCACAGCTTGCTCTTGTTGAGCATTAATAGCTTCGAGTTGAAACTGAAGCAAGTCTTTATCCTCAAACGAATGTAGTCCAAAGCGGTAATTATTAAAAGTTACTAGTTGGTTTTTAATTAGTCTCAAACTGCGACCTTTCAGGGAAAAACCCGCACCTACAAACTGTTTAATTAAAGCTTGATGAGGTAGTTTTAATTCACCAACAAAAGATATATTCTGACCTGTGAGATGGTTATAACCTTCTACATTGCCGTGATGACATTTACTATCGGCTTTGAAGTGCTTTTTAAATTCTTTGTGAGTAATTACAATATCATCAGCAACTAATTTCTGTAAATTATTGAAGTCTTCAAGCTTTCTAAGCTGAGTCTTAGAAGTCTTAACATCTACAACTTGCCGTATTTTGCCCTTTAAAGCAACTGTTGGCGTTTCGAGTACTTTTACCCTATCACCATATTTCTGCTTTAATATATCGTTTCTAGGGGTTGCAGAAAGTTGAATATAGTTATTAGTCAAAGGTAAAACATCTTTATCAACATAGAATGTGAATTGCCCTTTTTCTAACTTCAAAACTCTGGTTGCACTATATAAAACTGCGACATCAAGGTTTAAAGAATAAGTATAAATTGACTTTTCAATATCTGAAAAGTCAGGGTTGATGTGAGTAATGTCTAAAGTTGAGAATTCTTTCATCACTTCCAGTTCACCCACTAACTTTTTACCCCAAAAGTCTATGCGATCGCTTGAATGAGCAATATTAGTGATATCACCTATATTTAAATCTACTGAGTGATAAAGACTATTCGTAAAATCTTCGTCAATAATAATCGGTATTCCTCTAAAGGCTTTAGCACGATATAATAAGAAGTCATGAGTAACTAGTTTTGGTAACTCACACTCAGAACTACATAGTTCTTTGTTGACTGCAAGATATTCCCTTATGTGTTCTCTCACACCTTTATCGACATCATTAGTAGCCTCAACCAAACCGTCAAATTGAATGTAAGTTGGTTTAACCCCATACGCTTTAGCATGAGTATCCATTTTTAAGATGGTACTGTCGTGTTTTGATGGGTAACGGCTTGTCCCAAAATTAGCTAACTCAGTCAGAATTTGATATACAACACTGTTCAAGCCACAAGCGTAAAGCTTATTAAAGAACTTTGTAAGTGCTTCAGGAAGTTTTAACTCAATTTGCTTTTTGTAAGTAAGACCTTTCAATTCGCCAGCAAAATCATCCTTCAAGGTATGGGTCTTGAAGGCTATAACACAATTATTCAAGCGACCGCTTTTCAGGTTCTCAAGAACTAACCTAGTTTTACCAATTCCAGTATCGGCATTGTTGCTATATATTGAGCCATCAATGACGGCGGTTAAAGCACTATTAAAGTTATTCTTGAGTATTTCATAGGCTTCATCGGCAGGGATGGTTACAGGCTGTTTTAAACGTAATACAGAAGATGTTCTAAGTAGTTCAAATAAATGTCCTTTTTTGACCTTCATCTGACGGGCGATCGCCACAAAGTTTTTGATATTTGCTAGTCTTCCACCAGCTTCAAGATAGTCTGAATGTAGATATTCTTGATAGACTTTTTCACCACCTTTAAAACCTGCTAAATTAACTGCAATTTCAAAATATTCTTCAGAGGTTAACTTTTCTTGGGCAATAAACCGAGAAAATAGTAAATTTTGGGTTTTAGCGAACGAGATATCAATGTTTTCAGCCAATATTTTTTGCTCATTTTCAAACTCTGTATCGGTTGCTGTATATAGGTCAAAGGTACTTTCAGAGAGTGTTTTTGTACTATTTGGGGGGTGCAAAAGTTGTTTCTCTATATATATATAAGAGAAACGTCTTTGAGGGGTATCAATTGTTCCAAATTCGTCTTTGAAAACGCTGAAAATACTTGCTGGTACTAACGTGCAGCGTTTCAAAATGAGAGTGTCAATTTCGTCTACATCCTTGAATTCTCGTTGTCCCTCTGTTGCAAAAAACTGTTTCCAGTCGGCTACAAATATCTCGAATGTCTGACCAAGTTTGTCGCGCAATTTGGAAATGAACTCGATAGTTTTTAATATTTTGTTAAATACATCTGTGTTGTTAAAACAACCAGCATCTACAGCCAAGATATAACGGCTCGGTTTGAGTGCTTTTAATGTCTCTTCAATTTGCCAAGGTGTTGATGGTGTTCCAGTAGAATTGGCAGCAACAACATTAATATTGTGTTTATGACTCGCGATAAGCGGTTTTAACGTACCTTCACACTCCCACAAGTCTTGTCCAATTTCATAAGAAGCGATCGCATTCTGCATTGGTAGTTCCAATGTCTTAAGTGGTGTGATGATGGCTGCATTATTAACAACTTTATCTTGGCTATCACTGTGAGCATTCCAAGTATATTTAGGGGCATCTTTACTAAAATTCTTAGGTTGATGACCTATTACCGTGCCATCGTAAAAGTAAATGGGGATATTAATAGCATTACCCCATGCGCTATGAAAGACCTTGCTTGTCTTAGTGGGGTGTTTCTACTGCCTTTTGTGCCTGTATTTGTTCTTGTAATGTCTGCATTAAGAATTTCATGCTACTACCTCCGCTTGTTCTAGATATTGAGCTATCAGCATTCTTATAATTCCCGCACCAGTCGCACCTTTTGATGTAGCGATCGCACTTAACTTTTCGTATTCACGCTCATCAACTCTAATTGACTTGTTTATTAATTTTGGTTTTTGCATTGTTTTGTCTCTCTAAAAATTACTTTGTCTTACTTAATAATGACCAAGCGTTTTGAGAAAAGTTATAGTTGTAATTTAAATAGTTAAAAGAGATAGAGCTATGGTTGGTATTACATTAAATGGTCAATACCTACGTTTTTGGCGTATTGTTGAAACTCAGGACTGTTCATTTCGGCTATCATCTCAGCTTCAGTAAGACCTAGAATTGCAGCCACATCACCTAACATCAATTTGCCGTTAAAGAGCTTTAACTTGGTATTTGTGCCTGGGATAGACATCATTTGAGTTTTATGGTCAATACTGCCTTTAATTCCTTCGTCCAGCATCTTGCTTTGTAGCCGACTACCTGCAACATTACCTTCATGGCTTAATATCCACATCGCTCTGTTAACACCTTTGCCATCTATATAGAAAGCAGTTTCGTCATGTTGGTCAATACAAGCATAGACCTGCACATCCTCATATCTTCTATTAGCTGGCTGGTCGCAGTGCTTATTCAAGTCAGCTAGTTTTAGCAGGTCTAAATTATTGGCAGTATTTCTAGCTATTTTGACCGTTGCTCCGTGAAAGTCTACAGTTTTTGACTTAATGCTTATTGCTGGTGCAAAACCTTTTGATGTTTTCATAGTTAAATAGTTTTAATTAGGTGGTTAAAGTGCTTAGTCACTCCGCACTTAGTTAATGAAACGACGATGCAGGAAACGGCAGTTTAGCAGCGATCGCTTTAGTCAATTCTTCTTGAGTTATTGTCAGTGTCGGGTTATATTTCTCGTCCCAACCATTCAACAAACCGACGTAGGCACTCTTCAGGAAAGCAAAGCGTTGGGATGCTATATCAGAAGGGTAAGAACTCGCATCTGGATGCTCTTTAACCCTTAGCTTCCTGTAATTCGATACCAACATATCTTTAGTGGTTGGCTGCCCAAATACTTTGAATATAGGAGTCTCTTGACGACCATTTAGAGGTTTACCTGCTTTAAGTAAAGCGATCGCCTTCTCCTGCTTTTTAATTGTTTCTTTGGCACTGACTAATTCTTGCTTTACTGTTTCTAATTCAGCCTCTAATTGGCTTGGCTCAACATAGCTATCTAATTCGATGGATGCAGCAATTTGAGCGAATTGAAGTTTATCTTGGGTAATTCTTAAATTCAAGTCGTGTTGATGCGCTAGCGACTTGATAGCTTGCCTTGACCATAATTGCTTGATATAGCCATAGAACTCAAGTAAAGAGTCTACAGTCGTTTGATAACGTAGTGGTGCTGTAGCGAGTTCTAGTAGTTGTTCTGAAGTGTATTGAATTGGCATTAGACTTAGTTGATGATGGTGCATTGCTCTTAAATGTGTAGGTGGTGGTGAGATAAAGCTATTGCACAGAGGTATTAACCGTCTATCCAGCTATTAACCTCGTCTTCGCTAGCAATTAAACGCATATTAGTTTGTTCGTCTCTGGCTGCCGATAACTGAGCTTGTAAGTCAATTGGCTTTAGCGACCATTCAAGTTGTAATGGTTCAGATACAACACTATTAGCTTCAGCAGTTAATATCTTCTCTGAAAGGTGTTCGGCTACAGAGGCTTGATGTTGGGTAGCGATCGCCATTAGTGAGTTTTGGATATCAACTATTGCCTCATTTCTCGCTTGACTTAACTTGCTTTCTAACTTTGCACTAAACATCTTCTCAGTGGCTTGAATTATCGCTTGCTTTTCGTTGCTAGCTATATTGTCGGTTAAAGCTTCTATGGCTTGGGATAGTTGGTTAGCGGTCGAATTTACTTGGTTATTCATAATTGTTTATAGTTTTTATTTATTTTACTACTATAGCAATAGCATAGTGCTATAGTAACTAGTATTTATACTGAACTTTAAAAAAAACCCTCTTAATTGAGGGCTTAAAGTAAAACTATCTTTTTCCAATTTGTCTTGCCTGTTGGCTCGTAGCCTATTTTCTCCCAGTAATGTTTCTTACTCTTCTTCCGATATTGTTTAACTGTGTCAAGCTTGGCATCACGAAAAAACTTCTCTTTAATTTGCTCGTTGGTTAAAACGCTATCGCTTTCAGGGGTGTCTGTCTGTTCCTGAGCATCTTTTAATGTACCTTTCTGCTTATCCTTGAACGGTTCAATTAGACCTGGACGGGCTTTTTTAGCTCTTCTACCTCACTGCTAAGGTTAGCGACTTTCTTATTAACCATCTTTTCGACCATTGCCTCAATGTCGGCTGCTTTGGGTTGGACATTAGTTATGTTAAGGTCGGCAACTCCTATTAGATATCCAGCTTTCTTTGATGCTTCTATCCAATTCGTTACGGCGATCGCTAGTGATATTGGTTGACCAGAAGGTGTTAGGACTCCTTCGCAAAGTTTTTTAAGATCTGCTTTCAGCCCTTCTTTTAAATTTAAATTTAATTGCTCTCTTGACATGGAGGTTTTAGGGGTTAATTTACCTTTATATTGTAGCAATAGAATAGTGCTAGTCAACATAGTAGAAATACTTAACTATTTGTGATCGCGATCACAGACATAGCACTACAATAGCAATAGAATAGTAAGCATAAGAGAAGGGCAGTTTTCCCGCTAAGAAACACCTGCCCTCTCAGTCCACTTACTTAATGAACCAAGATGAGTTTAACAAATTTGAGAATTGCCAACTATTTAGAACTAGAAACAACTTGCAATATGGAGCGAGTCAGAGAATTCCAGTATGTTTATCTGATTGTGTTTACCAAAGAATTAAAACGTAGACCAATATTCGTTTCTAAGAAAGCGATCGCACCAGTCAGAGAAAAGCCAATTCTAAGAGCAAAACCTATCACTCCTGTCTTTGTCTCTGTACCTGAAACTAGGGAAGCAATCTATACCGTTCTTAAGGTGTGGGATAACGGCAGTTCTTATCGTGGCGATCACGTCCACAGCGTTTTGATAATTGAGCGTGGGTCAAGACGCGCTCCATTCTGGGCTTCAGTCTTTGAGAAACAATGTATAGACCGAGGTGACGTTTTGAGGAAAAGCGATAACGGTCGCTTAGTCAAAGTCCAAGGTGCTGATGAACTAGAACATTCCATCTATCTAGGAGCTTCAAGATGAAAACTACTAAATTCATTGAATTAATGCCTCAAATAGACCGCGTTTTTATTTTTGTACCGACAGAAACAGGTTATTCTATTTGTCTTCAAGTCGGCAAGGAAGACATACTCAAAGAAATAAAAAAACAACCTAAATTAACAGCTTTGGGCGTGTCAATACAAAGATATGAGTACCAAGAAAAAATAGATGTATATCTGAGTCTTTAAGAAAACGAGGTTTGACATTCCCGCTTCTCTGGTGCGGGAACTCTCAGAATTAGCCAATTTTAGTCACCTTTAATTCTCAAATGGCTACTTATGCCAATTAAGAATTATCGTGGCTAATAGGGGCAATTCTGTCGTGCTATTGAGCTATTAGGGTAATTGCCTCTGAGTGACTAGCTGTTGGAAAACGAGGGATAAAATAACCTATATTCGGTCATCACAAAGCCTATATATACTATAGGGGATGTGATACCTTGGAAAATGTTAATGTGTATGGGTTATAGCGTTTTCTTCTCTTTTATATAAATAGTTAAGCTAAATAGTTAATTTAGAATAGAAGACCATTAAAAAACCACCTTGAGTTAGGTGATTTTAAGTAGTTAAATTAGCGTTTCTTCTTCTTCTCTGGTGGGATATCCAGGTTCAAAGATAATTGCCCTGGTACAGTCTTAGGAGATCTTTGCTTTCTAGTTTTTGTTGGCATTAGTTCTTGAGTCAAGATAATGTTGCCTAGCTTCTTCTAGAGACATCCCTTTTGTATTTGGAGTATACTTGTTTCTTCTGCTATCCTCATACAGGTCTCTAGCAACCGCGATCGCTGCGTGGTTATCTGTCTTTGCTGCCGATTCCTGCGTGTCACGATAGTCTAGAAAGCTGAGGTTAAAATCGAAAGGATTGGAGTTGAACATATTACTTTCTGTTTTTGGTTGGTTAGTTAATGAATCAATTTTGACTAGTTCTCTAGTACTATCTGCGCGATCTAACAAAGGCAAGCCTAGTAATTTTCTAAACCTCTTTAATTCAGCTTCATGATCGTAGTTTTCACTGCCGATCTCAGCTAGGCGATCGTAACGGTAGATGCTATAGTCTAGTGCTACTCTCTCTTGCTCTGTTAAAGCTGCGATTTTAGCTGCACTTAAGCCACGAGTGACAATTGGCTGGTACATTTAAATTTCCTCCGCTTCAATTTTTTTAGAACTAACAAAGGAATATTTCAAACGCTCTTCAATAATTGGTTTTATACCAGCTTCCATCTCTGCCCTGGTAAAAGACCCAATTTGTTCACGGTTTAAAGTACCTTCGACCGAGTAAAGTTTTGGGTTATTCAAGCCATCAGTCCTAAACCCTAAACCAGTTTCTTTAGCAGCTTCGTTTAATGTAGCTCTAAGTTTTTTATCAATGTTCATGACCAACTTGCAAGCGGTACGATATGCTCCTGCGATTGTTTCCAACTCATCGCAGTATTTAGCTGCTAGTGCTTCGTTTTCTAACTTGGCTTGTACTAGGCTCTCACCTTCTAGCGTGGTTAATTTCGCTTCCTGGTTTCGTATCTTTAGATTGATTTTAACCTTTTGTTTTTTAAGGTTTGAATTATTGTGTTGAACCAAGTCTATTAAAGTATCGATTTCGTCTTCATCTTGGCAATTCTCGATTTTTAGCTCATTGGCTTCTATTTCAGCTTGAGTATTATCTAACTCGTCTTTTAATGTTGCGATCGCTATTTTAATTGCATCGATTTCTTTCAGTATTTGGCTTAATTTCATTTGAATTAATTTAGTAAGTTTCATCTATACAAATAATGAATAAGAAAAAACCGCCTCTATGACAAAGACGGTTTAGATGAAACTAATATGAGACACGAAAAACAAATTTAAATTCAAATAGAGAATGACTAACTGGTATGTCCAGTCTAATTAATAATAAACTTGCTTAATTAAGGTGTTTCCTCATCTCATCTGAAAACGCGATCGCTAGTTCCTCTGATGACATAGTATAGATATCCTTACCGTTTATGATAATTGGCTCGTGATGTTCAGACATCTTAGCGTTAAATTCAGCCTCTAGCTCTTCTTTGGACATCGCTGCATATCTATCTTTAATAGCTTGTTCCGTTTCCATTTCCTTCTTGGTTTTAATATCCTTGGTTAGTTCTTTTAAACGGTTTAATTGATACTTATTTAGCTTTAGCATTTTTTTAATTCACGTTCTCACTCATGGTTTTATTCCTCATCTAATTTTTGTCGTATTTCTGCTAGTTGTTCGTGCATATCCAGGTATTCAAAGTTACCAGTGCTATCAAGAGCCAGTTTTACGATTCTGATAACATCTTTGCTTTCTGTCTGAGGTTCTTTGATGATTGCTAATAACCGCGTTACCCCAATATCCAAGACTTCGTGAAAACGCATTAACTGATGTCTCAAGTTAGCAGTAGAAACTTGTCTGAGGTGTTTCTTAAACTCAGTTTGATGTCCCCACCTATTTAAAGTACATGGGTTAACATCTAGCTCTTTGGCAGTATCACCGACACTAGTTCCCGTAGAAAGCAAAGTGATCGCCTGTAGCTGCTTTGGGGATAATGCAATGTTTTCTGTAATTTCGTGCATTTTCTTGCATTTTTAAGTACAGTTAATAATGGTTTCTTATTTCTAAATATTTAGGTGATTGCACTAATACCGTTTTGTAGTCTTTAAAGTTACATTTGTAGAGTAGTACAGACAAATGTGAACAATGGAAGTTTGGAAAGACATTGAAGAGTTCCCAGGTTATCAAGTTAGTAGCTTAGGTAACGTGCGTAGTAAGGGCAAACTACTTAAACCCTACAATTGTAAAAAGAACTACCTATCCGTTGGTTTATGCAAAGATGGTAAAAGACGCATTGTTAAAGTACACCGTTTAGTTATGGAAGCATTTCACGGTAGGAGCGACTTATCTGTTGACCACATAAACGGCAATTCTCTAGATAACAAGCTTTGTAACCTGCGATATCTTTCTAGCAAGGAAAACACTAGCATTGCGAGAAAAGGTAGGAAATGCAGCAACACTAAATTAAAGAAGGTTGATGTAATTCAAATCAAGCAGCTTCTCCAGACTAGAAAAAAAACTCAACCTGAAATAGCATTACAATTTAGTGTAAGTCTAAGAACTGTAGAGTATATTTCCTCTGGAAAAACCTGGAAGAACACAGTTTAGATACAACTAGATAAAGACACTATAAAATTGCTAAATTGGGTCAAATCTGGGTCATAATACACTAAGTAATTTCACAACCCAGATAACCCAAATCTCTAAACCTTTGTTATGACTTGGCTTTACCGTTACTGGACAGTTGGATAACACTGTGTCTCCCGAAAGCAGTGCGCTACCAAGCTGCGCCACATCCCGCATTCGCATATATGCTAACATATAAAGCCACAATCAAGAAGACTGTGAGATGTAGTCAATCTCTCATCCCGATCCCTTAGACTTACTTGTGATCGGCTACCGAACGCCAAATACCAACTAAAATTCCCTGAACATCAACATTATTAGCTTCTACCTTAATTGGTTCATATTTTTGATTAGCAGGTTTGAGGATCACTTTTTCCTGTTCTTGATAAAAATGTTTCAAAGTTGTACCGTATCCAGAAACTCTAGCAGCCACAATATCGCCATTTTTGATTTCTGTTGAGGATGAAAGCGATCGCATGATCGCATAGTCACCTTCATTAATTAAATCTTCGATCATACTATCTCCCACGACACGCAATACGTAGCAATCTGATTGAGAAAATAGATCTGATAAATCTAACCTGTTTTTTTCATCGTTAAAAGGTTCAACTAAACCTCCGGCTGCAATCTCACCCTCAATTGATAACCCCTTATCAGGTTGATGCAATATTCTTATAGTCCGAGCTTTCCCGTCAGTCCAATTAATGTAACCTTTGTTTCGTAATCTTTCTAAACGACTTTGAACAGGGGCAGGCGATCGCAAATTCATCGCTTTCATCATCTGTCTAATAGACGGCGCATATTGAGTAGATTTGATATATTCCACCAGCCAGTCATAAAGTTCCTTTTGCGCGGGAGTAAGACTTTCCATTACTTTTATTATCTAGGGTATGTTTGTGAGGACAAGCATTTGGCAATTACAGACAAAGCTTGGTATGTCCATTCAGAACATAGGTACTAAATATTAGAAACTATTGACCCTAGCAAAGTCAAGTATCGTGAGATGAAAGTTTAAAGCGCATTAATAGTTTACATTCATTGTTTAAAACCTTGCTGGGGCATGAGAAACCATCCAGGGTCTATTACTAGTGGAGCTTTGATATCTTGGCTTAGCGGGTTCTTTTTGTTCTTGTTTAACTACTCTCGGTTCAGAAGATTGTGCTCTGGCGATCGCCGATAAACTTCCTGAATTAAGATTGATATTAGGAGCAGAAAATATTTTTATAGCAGCTTGGTTACAATCAGGACAATCTATAGGTGCGTTATATTTGTCCATGCTGCGCCAAGCTTCAAATTCTCCACAGGTGCTACAGCGATATTCGTATAGGGGCATTTTCTCAATGGATAATAGATAATAGACAATTGATAATTAATAGTAGGGTGGGCAAGGGTTTTGTTTGAACTTTTCAAATTGAAAAAATACTTTTGCCCACCTTTTTAATCGGGTATACTTAACCTGCCAAAATATCTTTATGTCGGGACAATACTCTTGTCAAAGATGGCAGTAGGTAATGCTATGGTACAGCAAGCGTTAGGCACATCGACAATACCGCTAATTCTACCTTCGACAGGGGCACAACTAAGCAAAAGATATGCTTGTTCTCCTGTGAAGCCGAATTTTTTTAGATAATTAATTGCATTCAAGCAGGCGTTTCGATAGGAAACATGAGCGTCTAGGTAATATTGTTCGCCGCTAAACTCATCAACCGAAATACCCTCAAAGATTAAATATTCCGAATAATGGGGTTCAACAGGACCAGGTTTGAAAATGGGGTTAACCATTGCATATTTTTCCACACCCCCTTTGATAATATCTACGTGGAGGTCAATATAGCCCGACATTTCGATCGCACCACAGAATGATATTTCTCCATCCCCTTGAGAAAAATGAATATCACCCATCGATAAGTTTGCCCCATCTACATATACAGGAAAGTATATTTTTGAACCTTTGGATAAGTTTTTGATATCGCAGTTTCCACCATGTTCTCTTGGTGGCACGGTGCGGGCAGCTTCGGCTGCTACGCGCTCAAATTCAGAACCCGACAAAGTACCTAATACTGCCTCCTCTGGGTTAGGTAAAGCTGCTAAATCTGGTATTTCTGGTTTCCAAGGCGGTCCGCCTTTTTCCACTAAAGCTCTTTCTCGTTTATTCCATGTTTGCAATAATTCCATCGATGGGGCGCAACCAATCAAGCCAGGATGAGTAATACCTGCAAAGCGTACTCCAGGAATATGACGCGAACTAGTATATATTCCCTGTATATCCCAACAGGCTTTAGCTGCTTGAGGATAATGATCGGTCAAAAAACCACCGCCGTTATCTCGCGAGAAAATCCCAGTGAAGCCCCACTCATCTCCAGGCAAAGTACCAATATCTAGCAAGTCTACAACTAGGATATCTCCTGGTTGGGCTCCTTCTACTCGAATTGGACCACTAAGCATATGGACTTTTCTGAGATCCACCTTCTCTATGTCGCTGGGGTCATCGTTATTACTAATTTGACCGTCCGTCCAGTCTTTACATTCGATGCGGAAGACATCACCAGGCTTAACAGAAACAACCGCAGGGATATCAGGATGCCAACGATTATGACCAGGAACATCCTGCTTTGCCATTGGTTTGGTCAGGTCAATTTTGAAGAGAGTTTCTGGCATTTTATTCTGCTCTTTACTAATAAGTGTATAGAAGAGGAAATCTGACAAATGTGATTCCTCAAAACTAAAGATTGCAGCTAGGAACTATAGGACTTTTTAACAATCTTTTGATATTTTCGTGTAAATAATTTCGTTAAAAAGAGAAATCATTTGAATAACAAAAACGGACTTATTTAGGAATATTGGACTATTTGCAGAATATTAAAAGTAACAATAGCTACAAAATGAATTTTATCTCCAGTTTAATAAATAATTAAATATTGCAACTGCCTAAATTGTCTTGGATGTTATTTATAGATAGTATTAATGATTTAAAAATAATTAATAAAGCTGCTTGCCATACATGATTTAGTATGATGCAGTAACTTTTATAGCCAATGATGTGTAAAAAATAAAAACTATTGAGATATTGTTAAAAAATATGTAGCCTTTCCATCTGAATCTTAATTTTAGAGCAAAATAATTACTCAAAACGATTAAAGTTTAAATGCTTAGTGCTTAGTTACAGTATTAAGATTCTCGAAGATTTACTTTTAAAATAACCAAAATCAGCACTAGCTAGTCTACCCAATTATGATAATTGGAGCAAATTAGAGAAGACGTTAATTATGTATTCAATTTTACAAAACAAATAGGAAGACAAGTTTATTCTTCAGTAAAGCAAAAACTAATAATCTAAAATCCCTAATACCTTATATACGATCTTTACGAGCTTTTATGAGCTAAAAAAAGAGATGTTTTTCATTTGCTTCTGCAATTAAATTTATTTATTGCAACTATCTTCAATTTCATTCAGTAGAAAAGACAAACACATGAACAAAAAGTATCAACCTCCCACTTTTGGGGGTCTAAGTCGCCGTAAATTTATTCAATATAGTTCATTAGCTGTAGGTACAGGCATCTTAGCTGCCTGTACTGGTGGTGGGACTTCTAGCACAGGAGACGAAGACTTAGGAGAAAATCCAATCAAAGTGGGAGTAATGTACTCTACTACTGGAACGATCGCGATTGTTGAAAAATCTTTACAAGATGCTACTTTTCTAGCTCTAGAACAGATTAATACCGATACTGGTCCCTGGAAAGGTAAAGGAGTCGGTATTGAAGGCAGAAAAATTCAGAAGGTGGTAGTTAACCCCAACTCGGACTGGGATTTGTATAACCAGATGTCAAAACGCCTCATCGACGAAGATAAAGTAACCTGTGTTCTTGGTTGCTATACCTCTGCAAGTCGCAAATCAGTATTGCCAGTATTTGAAGAAAAAGATACTATTCTTTATTATCCTGTTTACTATGAAGGTAACGAATGTAGCTCTGATGTTTTCTATTCAGGGGCTGCACCAAACCAACAAATTACCGATTCTATTCCCTATAGTTACAAAAATTTTGGACCTAAAGGATTTTTCATTGGTTCAGACTATATTTATCCTAAAGAAAGTAATCGTATAGCTAAAGCCCAACTAGAAGAAATTGGCGGTCAAGTCGTCGGTGATGAATATTCTCCCCTCGGAACTACAGAATTTATCACCATTATCAATAAAATTAAACAGGCTAAACCTGACTTCGTTCTCAGTAACTTAGTTGGAGACAGTATTCCCGCTTTCTATCGTCAGTATAAAGACGCAGGGATTACCGCCGACCAAGTACCAATCATGGCTTATCCCACTACCGAAGAAGAAATACAGGCGATGGGTTCTGAATATGCTCAAGGTCACTATACTAGCTTCAACTATTTCCAAAGCGTAGACACCCCAGAAAATAAAGCTTTCGTCGAACAGTTTAAAGCAAAATTTGGCGATAATCGAGTCACTAATGGGGTAATGGAAGCTGCATACATTCAAACCTTCTTCATGGCACAGGCTATGGCAGACGTACTCAAGAAAAAAGGAGAAATAAATACCCAAACTTTGAGAGAAGCTACTAGAACGCAGGAATTTAATGCACCTCAAGGTTTAGTTAAAGTCGATCCCGAAAACTTTCACACCTATCTCTATTCGCGGATTGGTAAGTGGAACGCCGAGGGACAAGCGGATATTGTCTTTTCTACACCCTCAGCAGTCAAACCAATTCCTTGGAGTCAAGTTCTTTATAAAGGTCGTGAGTGCGTTCATCCAACTCCTGACGATCGCAGTAACTCAACTAAAGAGACAGGAAAAGAGTTAGGAGTTAAGTATTTAGAAAAATCTTAGAACAGTATCGTAGGGTGGGCGTGGTCATCAACTACAGCAGAAAAAGATTCTTTAGATAATGCCCACCATCGCAATCAGTAATTAATAATTAGTAATCAGTAATTATGTATTCGCTTTATTATTTGGCGCAAGAAGCCGCAACTCAAGAACCGACTGGAGCATTCAGCTTGGTTGCTTTGGGCAATCAGCTAGTTAATGGGATTGGTATTGTCGGAATTCTATTGCTGACTGGATTGGGTTTGGCAATTACCTTTGGGGTGATGCGAATCATTAACCTCGCACACGGTGAATTTATCATGCTGGGGGCTTATGTCACTTTCATGATGCAGGATGCTTTTGGCATGGACTTACTGCTGACTATTCCCTTCTCTTTTCTAATTACTGGAGCAATTGGGGCGTTGGTAGAGCTTACTATTATCAGGCGATTATATGGTCGTCCTTTAGAAACTCTGCTGGCTACCTGGGGATTAAGTATTGTCTTGCAGGGGATAATTAAGCTGATTTTTACCGCCCAGCTAAAGTATGTAAAATCTCCACCCTATATCTCTGGTAATTTAACCTTGCTCAAAGATGCTCAAGGTTCTCCTGCGATCGCAATTTCCTATTATCGACTATTTATTGTGGTTGTAGCGATCGCCTTACTGGTTTTAACAGGCTATTTGCTCAATAAAACCGATTTGGGTCGGCAGGTAAGAGCAGTAACTCAAAACCGAGAAATGGCAAAGTGTTTGGGGGTAAATACTAGCTTGGTAGATATGATAACCTTTGCCTATGGTTGTGGTCTAGCGGGCGTGGCGGGAACGGTTATTTCTTCGCTTAAAAGTGTTTCTCCGCCTATGGGACAAGATTACTTAATCGATGCCTGGATGACGGTGGTAACGGGAGGAGTAGATAAGTTAGTTGGTGTTCTAGCTGGTGCTTTTGTGATCGGCGAATCTAGTTCAGGTATTGCTTATCTACTTAACGATCCTACAGCCAGGGTAATCGTCCTCGCAGCAGTGATCATTCTTATTCGCTATAAGCCTGAAGGTCTATTTACCATTCAAAAACGCGGGTGAATCAATTAACAATTAACAATTAACAATTAACAATTAATTAGTAATCAGTAATCATGGCAGAGTCAACTATTGGTATTGCAACGCGATCGCGAACTCCCACAAGGTTAGCTATTATTACAGCGATCTGCTTTTTGGTTATGGCAGTTTTGCCTTTAATTGTCGGTGATTTTCAGGTATCTTTGCTATCAAAACTATTGCTATATGGTGCATTAGCTATCTCTCTAGATTTAGTCTGGGGATTTACTGGGATTCTTAGTTTTGCTCATGGGGTATTTTTTACCCTGGGGGGTTATGCCATGGCGTATTACCTCAAGCTAAATCTTTCCGCCTCAGCTAATACCTACGGGGGAAATTTACCAGATTTTATGGTCTGGAATGGCTTAAAGGAATTACCCTGGTTTATCGCGCCTTTAAAGTATTTCCCTATAGCTGCCCTTGCTATGGTCTTAGTCCCTGCGGCGTTTGCTTATCTAATCGGCTGGTTTATCTTTCGCTCTAAGGTAAGCGGTGTTTATATCACAATTATTACTTTGGCTATATCCTCAGCCTTAACCACCTTTTTTATCAGTCAACAGGCATATACAGGCGGGACGAACGGCATTACTGATGTATCCAAACTTAGCGTTTTTGGCACAGATATTCCCCTGAGTGGCATTTATTGGATGATTTTGCTGTTTACTACCTTTGTGTTGGTGGGTAGCTGGTGGCTGACTCAATCTAACTTTGGTTTAATCTTGCGCTCAATTCAAGAGAACGAAAATCGTATCTCCTATTTGGGCTATGACGTAGCTAGCTTCAAGATCTTTATCTGGACACTTTCTGCTGGTATTGCTGGTATTGCAGGGGGTTTATTTGTTCCTCTCAATCGCTTTATTTCTCCTGTTTATCTGGCAGTGGCTTTTGGGACGCAGGTAGTTATCTGGGTAGCTATTGGTGGCAGGGGTACTTTAGTTGGACCTTTGATCGCTGCCATTCTTTTAGGTCAAATTCAAAATTCTGCCGAACAAGTTACTCAAGACTGGCAATTGTTTGTAGGGATATTGCTATTGATTGTCGTATTATTTATTCCTGATGGATTGGTAGGTTCTGTTACAAAATTGTTCAATAAGAAGAAGGTATAACGTAGGTAATTATTCATTAAATGTATTGGTCAATTATCTTCATGTTTGGACGAGTTAACCGCTAATAGTAAAAACTAATTATGGAACCCATCTTATCAGTCAAAAATTTGCAGGTAGTCTTTTCTGGTTTTAAAGCCTTGAAAGGAGTAAATTTAGAAGTAGGCGATCGCGAAATTGTGACGATCATTGGTCCTAACGGTGCAGGTAAAAGCACTCTTTTGGATGCGATCGTTTGCAAGTCTCCTGTAGCAGAAGGAAATGTTTATTTTCAAGGTAAAGACATCACCAATAAAAATCCCTATGAAATTGCCAAAATGGGTATCGGGCGAAAATTTCAAAACCCCAACGTTTATAATGAATTAACCGTATTTGAAAACATTTTATTGGCATTAAAAGGCAAGCGAGGAATTGTTAGTGCGATAACTGCCAAATTGACTTCGGGTAAGAAAGATAAAATTATCGATGTACTCGATCGCATCGGTTTATTGAATTACGCTAGCGAAACAGTCGGCTCATTATCTCACGGTCAAAAACAGTGGGTAGAAATTGGCATGGTAATCGCTCAAGAACCTAGTTTAGTATTATTAGATGAACCCACTGCCGGAATGACCCCCGAAGAAACCCACGCCACGGGAGAAATAATCAAAACTTTGGCACAAAATTATGCTGTAGTTGCGATCGAACATGATATGGAATTTGTTAAACAAATCGCTGAAAGAATTATCGTACTGCATCAAGGCGCAAAGTTAGCCGAAGGTACTGTACAAGAAATTCAAAACAATTCCCAAGTAATTGAAGTTTATTTAGGAAGGGAAAAAATCGATGTCGCTGCTTGAACTCAACAATCTTACCGCTGGCTATGGGCAAACTCCCGTGTTGTTCAATATTGACATGACTATCAATAAAGGAGATATGGTCGGTCTTTTAGGACGTAATGGTGTGGGCAAAACTACGCTCTTACGCAGCATTATTGGCTTAAATAAATTAACTAAAGGCAGCCTTTCTTTTGATAATAAAGATATTACCAAAGCACCTACCTATAAGCGATCGCGTTACGGTATTGCCTACATTCCCCAAGGAAGAGAAATTATTCCCTATCTTTCTGTACTAGATAATCTTAAGTTGGGCTTTAGTGCTAGTGGCAAAAGCAGCAAAAGAATCCCCTCCGAGATCTTTGAATTTTTCCCGATGCTTAAAGAACATTTACCCCGTCAAGGAGGATTACTTAGTGGTGGACAACAACAGCAGTTAGCCATTGCCAGAGGCTTAATGTGCAATCCTAAAATTATGCTTTTGGACGAACCCACCGAAGGAATTCAACCCTCTATTGTGCAGGAAATTGAGGATACCTTAAGAAGAATCAACCGTGAAAAAGGCATTACCGTAATTGTCGTCGAACAGAAGATTGACTTTATCCGCCAGTTAGCCCAAAGATTTTTTATTATGGACAAAGGCGCGATCGTTGCTAGAGGAACAACCCCTGAATTGTCGGATTCTTTAGTGCATCGATATCTTACTGTTTAATTATGAACATCATCATCGCGATGATGGCAAAATTACCATTTTTGCCGAAGAAAGTCAGGAGTTTTATCGGTTTTCAGTAGCAGATGATGGGATGGGAATTGCTGCTGAACATCAAGAGAAAGTCTTTACTATTTTTCACACTATCGCCTCAAAAACTACTTAGATTGGTACACAATAAGCAAACTGCAAACCGTCTTTTAAGAGGTACAATGTTGGGTCATGCCGATCGTCCTAACTGGTTGGCTGAAAAAGTTATCTATGATTTAGAACGCGATCGCTTGTAGTCAGGCGATCGCTTTGAATTACCAGAAAATACCTACATGAAGTTTAAAGTTGCAACTAAAACTAATAAATATTAATCGAAATCACGTATTTCTCTGTATAGCTTAAGGCAAATAGGCGGGAACGCTATCTATATCAGTTATTGGACTAGATATATGGTAGCCACACCCCAAAGTCTGAATGAGTTTGTTAATTATCGCTTGCAATACATTTCAGGTAAAGAACGAAGTCAAGCGCAGCTATTTTTAGATAGATTTTTTCAGGCTTTTGGACATCAGGGTGCGTTACAGGCTGGCGCAGAATACGAAGTTGCCATAAAAAAGGGAAGTAAGAAAGGTAAAACAGGCTTTGCCGATCTAGTTTGGAAACCTCGTGTCTTAATTGAGATGAAGACGCAAGGGGAAGACTTAGGTAAACATTATCGTCAGGCTTTTAATTATTGGACAAGAATTGTTCCTAATCGTCCACGCTACGTAATGCTGTGCAACTTTGATCAGTTTTGGATTTACGATTTCGATAATCAAGTTGATGAACCTGTTGATGTTATCGAACTTCTGAAATTACCAGAAAGAGCATCTGCTTTTGGCTTTATGGGGTTGGAAGAGAAAAATTCCATCTTCCAAAATAATCAGGTAGAGGTAACTAAAGAAACTGCCCGTAAAATGGGCGAACTGTGCGAAATCCTCAAGCAAAGAGGTAAAAGAGAAGGTTTTGATACTTTAGCTGCTCAAAGATTGGTTTTACAGTGTGTCTTAGCCATGTTCGCCGAAGATCGTGGCTTGCTTCCTCAAGATATGTTTATTAGCTGCATTCAAGATTGTCTTAAAGGCAAAAGTTCCTATGATGTTTTGGGTGGTTTATTTCAAGAAATGAATCGACCAGGAATTGCCCCTGCTGGTCAATACAAGGGAGTAGACTATTTTAATGGTGGTTTATTTGCCACAATTCACCCGATTGAATTAACTAAAGAAGAATTAAACTATCTCGATGCAGCAGCGCGAGAAGACTGGAAACAGATTCGCCCTGCCATCTTTGGCAATATTTTTGAAGGTACTGCTAATCAAAAAGAACGTCATGCTCATGGGATGCACTTCACTTCCGAAGCCGACATCATGAAAATTGTGAAGCCAACGATTAGCAATTATTGGGAAGCCAAGATAGAAGCTGCTAATACTATTGCCGAACTAAATTCTTTACAGTTAGAACTACAAAATTATCGCGTACTAGACCCTGCTTGTGGTTCAGGAAATTTTTTATATCTGGCGTATCAAGAGTTAAAAGAAATCGAAAAGTCCCTACTAGATAAAATATCTGACCGCCGTAGATCCGAAACTGGTAAACAACAAACACAAATAGGATTAGTTACCCCGTTGCAGTTTTACGGGATGGATATCAATCCCTTTGCGGTGGAGTTGGCGAAAGTGACTTTAACTATTGCTAAAAAAGTTGCGATCGATAAATTAAGTTTAACCGAAAGAGAATTACCCCTCGATACTTTGGATAATAATATTGTCTGCCAAGATGCTTTATTTACTTCTTGGGTAAAAGCGGATGCAATTATCGGCAATCCTCCATTTTTAGGCGGGAAAAATATAAGAAGAGATTTGGGAGATGAATATGTAGAGAAAGTTTTTAAACAGTTTCCTAATGTAAAAGATGTCGATTTTTGTAGTTATTGGTTTCGGTTGGCACACGATAATATCTGTAGGGGCGATTCGCGAATCGCCCTTACATCGGAAACCGCCCTTACCCCAGCAGGAAGAGTTGGTCTAGTCGGCACAAATTCCATCAGTCAGGGAAAAAGCCGTAAAGCAACATTAGATTATGTAACCAATGAAGGTGGACATATACACGAAGCAATTTCGACTCAACCTTGGTCGGGTGAAGCCAAAGTTCATGTCAGTATTGTTAACTGGAGTTTTGTACAACCTAAGCGATATTTTCTAGATGATCGAGAAGTTAATTTTATTAATTCTTCTTTGCAACCACACATTGATGTGTCTAGTGCAAAAACTTTACAAGCAAATAAAAATAAATGCTTCCAAGGTGTAATTCCTGTTGGCAAAGATTTTATTGTTACTGAAGAACAAGTTAAAGAATGGATTGCCAAGGATAGTAAAAATGAGCAGGTTTTGAAATTATTTTCAATGGGTTCTAATCTGGCTCAAAATGTTAATGGAAAGCCTGACAGATGGATTATTGATTTTAGCAATATGGATCTAGAAAACGCTAATGATTATAAATTGCCTTTAGAACATCTAAAAATTTATGTAAAACCAGAAAGGCAGAAAAATAGAGAAGCCGTAATGAGAGAAAAATGGTGGCGATACAAAAGAACAAATGAAGCAATGAGAAAAGCGATCGCACCGCTATCTTATTATTTTACAGTACCAAGAGTTTCTAAGTGGGCTGTCTTTCTTCCCGCACCTCTTAACTGGCTACCAGGAGATAAATCAGTAGTTGTTGCTTCTGAAGATTATTATGTTTTAGGTATTCTTTTATCCAATGTTCATCGTCTTTGGATGGAAGCAAAAAAATCAACTTTAAAAGCAGATATCGCTTATACGCATCAGACTTGTTTTGAAACCTTTCCTTTCCCACAAACTCCCTGTAAGGGCGAACGGCCGTTCGCCCCTACGGATAATATAATTCAACAAATCCGCGCTAAAACTCTTGAACTCCATGAATATAGAACGCAACAGATGGAAAAGAAACAATGGGGTATTACTAAACTTTATAATGAATACTTTCACGAACCAGCCAGCAAACTTTATCAGCTACATCAACAGTTAGATAAGTTAGTTATGCAGGCTTATAACTTTAAAGCTGACGATAACATCCTGGAAAAACTTTTAGAGTTAAATCTTGAATTAGCTGAAAAAGAAAAGCAAGGAAAAATAGTTATTGGTGCGGAGTCTCTTTTTGTAAACAAAATTGATTAAAGTCTGATTTTTATATTTAAATTCAATTTTTAATTAGTTTGACTATTTTTGTTCCAGCATACTTTTGCTGCGATCGCCGTCCGAATCTTTCAGATGAATTTATCAACGATTTTGCTCAACGTCTCAAGCTTGAATTTATTCCTGATGGCAAAGGAGATAGAGTTAAAACTTTTGCACCAGAAGATGTATTTGCTTATATGTATGCGGTTTTTCATTCTCCAACTTATCGCGATCGCTATAGTGAATTTCTAAAAACAGATTTTCCGCGTCTTCCCTTAACTAGCCAACCTAAATTATTTAAAAAGTTATGCGACTTGGGAGATAGGCTAATCGAATTGCACTTAATGGAAAAACATGGCGAAGAGATTACTAGCTATCCTGTAGAAGGCGATAATGTCGTGGATAAAGTTCGTTACGGTCTCCCCCAAGCCCCTTTTAAAAAGGGGGAGAAGAAAGCGGAGTTAGGCAAAGTTTGGATTAATAAAACCCAGTATTTTGATGGCGTATCGCCAGAAGTTTGGGATTTCTATATTGGAGGCTATCAAGTTTGTGATAAATGGCTCAAAGATCGTAAAGGCAGAACTTTAAGCTACGAGGATTTGATTCACTATCAAAATACTGTCTCGGCAATTTCTGAAACTATCAAGCTAATGGAGAGTATCAATCAAACTATTGAGCAATTTGGTGGCTTTCCTATAATATAAATCAGTTTAAAATTCTCCAAAATAATTATTTGTCATTATTGTTTGCAGATTGACTAAATTATCATCAGGAATAGGAAACTCTTGTTGCATTGCTTTGACTGATTTTTGATACCAATCTGAACAATATTGATGCACATTCTTCGATGCACCCTTACTAATGTCACTAGAGAACAATTCGGGCGGTCAACAGCGTGAATTTATTTCACGCTTACGCCCTCACAAAATTACTAATGCAGCCAGCGATCGCGAGTTAATTTTGATTTGGCTTGGGGGCAAATCGGATGGCGACCAATTTCAATCACTATAAAATCTATAAGTTGAAATTAAAAAGCGGTTTTTTTGGTAGTACATTTATAATTGATGCCTTGAAACTCTAATTACGCCCTAAGCTTAACTATCGCTTGCTCGCTAAGATAAAAGACAATACTCTAATCGTTTAGTCATCATAATGCTAACAACACAAGTCAACCCATATCTTGATGGTAATTTTGCACCAGTACATCAAGAAATCACTTCAGACACACTGGAAATAATTGGAGAACTACCGCCCTCTTTGTCAGGGATGTTCCTGCGTAATGGTCCTAACCCCCAATTCTCACCTATCGGTCAGTATCATTGGTTTGACGGGGATGGCATGATACATGGCGTTCGGATTCACAATGGACAAGCCAGCTATCAAAACCGTTATGTACGTACTAAAGGATGGCAGATTGAACATGAGGCAGGTAAAGCAATCTGGAGTGGTTTATTAGAACCTCCACAAATGGATAATCCTTATGGTCCTACTAAAAATGCGGCTAATACGGCCTTAGTCTGGCACGCTGGAACCATGTTGGCAACGTGGGAGGGAGGTGCGCCTCATGCTATAGATATTCCAACACTAGATACCTTTGGCGAGTATACCTATGATGGCAAGTTGGCATCTTCTTTTACTGCACATCCCAAGATAGACCCGATGACGGGAGAAATGATGTTTTTTGGTTACTCTTTTGCTCCACCTTACCTACAATATGGAGTGGTTTCTTCTACAGGGGAACTATTGCAAACAGTACCCATTGAGCTACCGATGGCAGTAATGATGCACGATTTTGCGATTACGGAAAACTATACTATTTTTATGGATCTACCCCTAACTTTTAGCCAATCAAGAATGCAACGGGGAGAACTACCATTAATGTTTGAAAGTGAGAAGCCCAGCCGCTTTGGGATCGTAAACCGCCACGGTGACAACAGCAATATTCGTTGGTTTGAAACTCCTGCTTGCTATGTTTTTCACACTTTAAATGCTTACGAAGAGGGAGATGAAGTAGTGTTGATAGCTTGTCGCATGGATTCTACTAACGTGTTGATGTCTCAAGATTCAGCATCCGCTCCATCGAATAGTATTCCAAGATTACATCAATGGCGTTTTAACCTTAATACTGGAACTACCAGTGAAACTATGCTCGATGATGTAGCCACAGATTTCCCCCGTGTAAATGAAAACTTTTTAGGAAGACAAACCCGATACGGCTATGCAGGTAGGATGGTAGAGGGTTCTATGCCTTTGTTTGATGGAATCGTCAAGTATGACTTGAAATCTAACAAGTCCCAGACTCATAAATTAGGAGCGGGACGTTACGGTGGCGAAGCGGTGTTTGCACCACGCCCAGATGGTCAAGATGAGGATGATGGTTGGTTGATTACTTTTGTCCGCGATCGCACTGAAGAAACCTCAGAACTAGTGGTTATAAATGCCCAAGATGTTACCTCCGAACCAGTAGCAAGGGTGTTAATTCCACAGCGTGTACCCTACGGTTTTCATGGTGCTTGGATTAGCGAAGCACAGCTCAACGCTTAAGAAGGGGAATTAAGAATTATTGACCTCTCATTTTGTTCGAGAGTCTTTACTCTTTCTTAATTAAATGAAACAGCTTCCGCACCGACTCGTTTTGCCTAATCTCAATCTCAGTTGACTGCTCAATAGTGCGATCGCGTTTATCTTCCATACCTAATATCTGATTTGTAGTACCCTGCCCAAACTTATAGCCAATCCTCATTACTTCTCTTTGCTATTCTAAAGTTTCTAAGTTTGATGTGAGTAGTTTGAGTTGGCGTTGGGCAGCTTGGTAATCGAAGAGAAGACTTAATACTTCATCTTTAATCTTTAGTTTCTCCTCTTCTTGCTGCCTTTCAAACTCTGCCTTAGCTGCCAACAAGTCTATAATTGTGATTTCCAGCTCGGCGATCGCTCGTCAAGAATATTGTTACATAACTTGACAAAGTATTAATACTTAGCTATATTGATTACATAGACAAAAGAGACACATTATTTTTTACCTCGTTTCTAAGTCTGGTTCTAGAAATAGAACACCAATATATATACACACGCAATCATAAAACAAATGACAACCACTCTACAACAAACCCAAACCCAGAATAGCTGGGAAAGGTTCTGTCAGTGGATCACCAGCACCAACAACCGCATTTATGTCGGTTGGTTCGGCGTCTTGATGATTCCTACACTACTTGCAGCAACAACCTGTTTCCTAATCGCCTTCGTCGCAGCACCACCAGTAGACATCGATGGTATCAGAGAGCCTGTAGCAGGTTCCTTGCTTTACGGAAACAACATAATTTCTGGTGCAGTAGTACCTAGTTCTAACGCCATTGGACTTCACTTCTACCCAATTTGGGAAGCAGCCTCACTTGACGAGTGGCTGTATAACGGTGGACCATACCAACTGATTGTCTTTCACTTCCTAATCGGCGTATTCTCATACCTCGGTCGTCAGTGGGAACTATCATTCCGTTTAGGAATGCGTCCTTGGATATGTGTAGCCTACTCAGCACCAGTATCAGCAGCCACAGCAGTATTTCTAATCTATCCACTAGGACAAGGAAGCTTCAGTGATGGAATGCCTCTTGGTATCTCTGGAACATTCAACTTCATGTTGGTATTCCAAGCAGAACACAATATTCTGATGCACCCCTTCCATATGTTAGGAGTAGCAGGAGTATTCGGTGGAGCATTATTCTCTGCCATGCACGGTTCACTAGTAACATCGTCCTTAGTACGTGAAACAACTGAAACCGAATCACAAAACTACGGATACAAATTCGGACAAGAAGAAGAAACATACAACATCGTCGCAGCCCACGGCTACTTCGGTCGTCTAATCTTCCAATACGCATCCTTTAACAACTCCAGAGCCTTGCACTTCTTCTTAGGAGCATGGCCAGTGATTGGAATCTGGTTAACAGCAATGGGAATATCCACCATGGCGTTCAACCTAAATGGATTCAACTTCAACCAGTCGGTAATGGATTCACAAGGACGTGTAGTCAACACTTGGGCAGACATCTTAAACCGAGCTAACCTGGGTTTTGAGGTAATGCACGAACGTAACGCTCACAACTTCCCGCTTGATTTAGCAAGTGGCGCTCGAGCTCCTGTAGCATTAACTGCACCTGCAATTAACGGGTAATAATAAAATAGAGTTAGATAACTCTCAAAGAATTTAGTAAAAAGCGTTCTCGCCTTGATAAAGTAACGAGAACGCTTTTTGCTTTCAAGAATACTCAGCTATAAATATAAAGTTCATCTCCTAGAATTATCATCATGTTTTTAATCTGTTTACTGTTAATCGGTTTGATCGCGAGCGCAACTGTTACCGATACTGAACTTTCTACTGTTGAGCTTGCAGAATTTATCCCTGTTCATGTTCGCCTAGACAAGGCAGACAGCTTGAGAAAGTTTGGCTAAGACTGTATTACCTCAATCTCAACTGTCCCTACTGCATACTGTTCTCTCACTTATGGCGATTGCACTATCCAAACTACAATAACTAAACTTCAAACTACTCCCACTCAAAACAGCAGTAGTTATCTGATTAGGTTCAATAGGTATCTTGACATCTTCTGGGAAATCTACCGTTAGTTCTCCGTTTGAATAGATGTCTGCATCTTTATCAGCCTGCTGTAGTTCTTGTAGAGGCTGTACGGCACTTTCATCATTGAAACTAAGATTTATTATTTTAGTCTTGGCAGCTTCGTCTACTTCAATAGTCACTTTTCTTGTAATTATCTGCTCGCCAGTCTTATAGAACCCATTTGAGATCTAATTGAAGGCAAGTCTTTTGAGTGAAAGTCGAATAAAACAAAGATTAATTTTAGCGTTAGCATGACTCAAGGTGCGTTCAAAATTCTTAACTAGACTTTTACATCTTTCCATCCAAGCATTAGATCTTTCTATGACCCATCGAGTTTTAACTGGTACAAACCCTGATTTTCCCTCTGCTTTCTTTTGGGACTTTGATGGCTTGGGAGATAACTCAAATTTGATCTTGGTCATTATGGCAGGATAAATCTTGATTAGCTCTGTGGTCAATTTATCTGGATGATATCCGTTGTCGAGAAGAATAGTTATTTTGGGAATGTTGACTGGTTTAGATTTGAAATAATCAATGTTGTTTTTCAACATCTCTAACAATCCAGCATCGTCAGATAAACTAGCACGAGTACAATGAGTAAAGAAGCGGATGCGACCCCGCGCCGCCGACAGGCGCAAGGGAAGGCGCACCAAGCGGGGAAATCCCAAAGTATCTACCGCCAGATGTCTTTTAATGCCCAAGCGTGGATTTATAAAAGCAAAATCCTTTACTCTCAATGCTTGCATTACAGGTATTTTGACGAGCGACCCCCGCGCATGGTTCAACAGTTTGCTCGCCCTCGACAACCAAGGGGTACTCCCCGCAGGTACCTCAACGGGGGTTCCCCCCGCAACGCAACTGTCTCACCGCGCCGCCGAAAGGCGCAAGGGAAGGCGCGAGTTTGACTGCCTGAGAGTCAATCATTATTAGAGTTGTCCATTTGGTTTTTTTTTGGCTTTTTCTCGCACTTTGCTGTGCAATATCATCATAATTTCCTCAATTACTCCTTGCTCTCGCCATTGTTTATAATGCCAAAAGACTGTTGAATATGGCGGTAAGTCTTTGGGTAAATCACACTCCTCTGCATCCATTTTTTAGCTGATAGAAAATCCCGTCTAGAATTTCTCTTTTACTCCATGTCGGCGGTTTGGTTTTCTTTTTCTTCGGTAGCAGGGGTTCGATAATTTCCCACTCCTTATCCGTTAAGCTGCTTGAATAAGTCATCCTATTTGATCTTCTTTTTTATAAAGATACCAAATGGGTTCTATAGTAGTGAAGCAAGACCTAATAAACAAAAAGCCATAGAATTTTTTACCAAAGCTATCAAGATTGAGCCAAAATCTGCGGAGGCTTATAAAAGTCGAGGTTCTGCCTATCAAGATCTCAAAAATTATTCAAAGGCGATCGCCGATCAGAATAAAGCAATTAAAATTGAGCCAAAACCTGGATATTATTTTGATCTTGCTTTACTTTACAGAGATGACTTAAAAGATTACCAATCTGCACTCTCGACTTTTACCAGAGCCATTGCTGTTTACCCCGATTCTGGTTTTTACGATCTTCGTGCTAGCGTATATGTAGCAATGAAGGATTATCAGAAAGCGATCGCTGACTACACTAAAGCCATCAAAAATAGCCCTGAATCGAACAGTTACTTAGGTCGGGGTCAAGCGTATTTTTTCTTGGAAAACTACAAATTAGCCATAGCTGATTTTACTAAAGCGATTAAACTCTTTCCCGAATATACTGATGCTTACTACAATCGAGGTCTTACTCATACTTTTTTAGAAGACTATCCAGCAGCAATTAAGGATCTCACCAAAGCCATTGAAATCTGCAATAAAGATGAATCTGAAAATTGCACTGAGTATCAACCTACATATACACAACTTTATTTTGAGCGTAGTGCTAATTACTTTAGTTTAGAACAATATCCTCAAGCACTTGCTGACTTGAATAAAGTTATTTCATTTGAGCCTAAAAATGCTGATGCATATACCCTGCGTGGTATGACTTACAAAAGTCTAAAAGGCGATCAACAAGCCCAAGAAAATTGGCAAACCGCAGCCAAACTTTATAAACAACAAGGAAAATTACAATCAATGCTCAAAACTGCTCAAACAGAAGCGCAAATAAGTAAAAAACAGGGAAGGATAGAAGATTATCAAATGATTCAACAAGTTATAGAAGTATTTAAGCAATTTTAATAAACTGCTATTTGTCTAACCGAGCGATTAGCGATACATACCAAGAGGAAAAAAGTAAATACTATGGTTTGCTTGAAACGTGATGTTAACCTTGTCCAAGAAATTTGGATGGTTTTAAGCTGACGACTATGCCCAAAACAACTCGACAATTGCTCCAGAACATCTAATGCTGGGAATTTTAGACTTAGGTAAAGATGTTGCTGTTGAATTATTATGAGATTTAGCAGTAGACACAGAAGCATTTCGTTCGCATCTAATCGAAGCACTATACGGAAAATGAACTCTGACTTATTCAACGAGTTTTAAGAAATGTCTATCACGTTTACACGTAACTATGATGTGGGAGAATTTAAAGAAAAGCGATGAGTCAGTACCTATACCCATCTCTACAAATGACACGATAATCAATTAAGCAAACGTAGGGTTGTGCCGAATCAAACTCATAAACTCCTGGCGGGTTTTGGCATCATCAGCGAATATACCTCTGACTGCAAAGAGTAGAAGTCCAAAGGTTAAATTAAACAGTAACGGAAGTAGCCAAACAGTTACTTAGCTGTTGGTGGAGTTTATCGGTATCTAAATGACGACCAATAAAGACTAACTGGTTAACAGGAGGAGTAGACCAAGGTTCGGACTTGATATCGTTGCGCTGTCCGCACAGTTGGAAGATGTGACGTAATTGGCTTCCTGCAAACCAAACAATTCCTTTAGCACGAAATACTTCTAGGGGAAGTCCATCGTTTAAAAACTTGTTAAATTTATAGACATCAAAGGGTTTATCGCTTTGAAAGGACATAGAAATAAAACCATCGGCTTCTAGGTGATGGGAATGATGGTGATGTTTGTGGTCTTCTTCTGCAATGTAATTATCTGTCAACACCTCGATTGGGTATGCCGAGGAAACCTCGGCACCCCTCTCGGTCACAGTTAAACCCACATCTAAGATTAACGGTAGGGGTACTTGAGCGTATTGAGTATAAATAATCCTGGGATTTTTTTTGATAGATGCAATGTAGGTTTCTAATGCGGTTAATTGTTTCTGGTTGACTAAATCGGTTTTATTTAATAGCAGGATATCTGCGTAGGTAATCTGCTTAAATGCCACCTCGCTCTCAAAATGTTCTGGGGTAAAGGTTTCGGCATCTACTAGGGTAATAACCGAGTCGAGGCGAGTAAAATCGCGAAAATCCGTACCAATAAAAGTCAAAATAATTGGTAACGGGTCAGCCACTCCAGTAGTTTCGATAATTAGACGCTCTACTTTTTCTTCCCTTGCTAGTATTTTTGTTACTGCTTCTACTAAGCCTTCGTTAATGGTGCAGCAAATACAACCGTTACTCAATTCCACCATGTCATCGTCATAAGAAACCAAGAGTTGAGCATCGATATTGATATCGCCAAACTCATTAACTAACACTGCAACTTTTGAGTTGTGATTATTTTGCAGAATTTGATTAAGCAAGGTGGTTTTACCACTACCGAGAAAGCCTGTAATTATGGTGACTGGTAATTCTGGCAGGGAAGTCTCTAGCATGGTAAAAAAAGTATGTTTTGTCTAATGTTTATTTATTATAATGATAATCATTATTGAAAAACAAGAGCGATCGCTCTTAGTGATTTTTCTTCGTTATTGGCTCAAGGAAGATTATTGATAAGCCTCGCTCTTTTTGATGTCTTATAAATTCTCAATTTTGACTTATATTCATGACTCAAATTCTTAACCGTTTGCCAGATAAATACGAGTTAAACATTCTTTGTCACTATCGAAACAACACTTCTACTGTACAAATCATTCGTATTACTAATATTATTAATTGGTATTTTGAACGAGTAATTTTCCCTGGAGAATTGCTTTTATTTAAAGCATTGCCTGAAGCCCTTTTAGAAATTTATAGCAGCGATAAAATTACCACAATGTTAAGAGATCGCCTTGTTTGCGCTCGCCTGAAGATAAAGTGAAGGTCTTCTTTGACAATCAAGATAAATATATAACTGTTGTATTTCAGCTACAGTTACCAGGGTAAGTTGGGCAGACCAAACTTATTTTTAATTATTAAACCAGCTAAACAGTCATTAAGCTGTTCTTTAATTAAAGACTCATCTAAATTACGCCCGATTAAAACAATTTCGTTTTTTGGTTGACTCGTCCAATCATCAGATTGAAGATCGTAACGTGGCCCACTGAGTTGAAAAATATTTCGCGTGGGACTTTCTATAAACCATAATATTCCTTTGGCTCGAAATACGTTATTTGGTAAATGTTCGGTTAAAAAATGGGTAAATTTTTCAAGTTCAAAAGGGCGATCGCTTTGGAAAGAAACAAAACTAAAACCATCATTTGCTAAATGATTATTAAAAGATGAGCGATCGCGTCGAAACTTGGAAATTTTATCCTGATAACGATCTTCTTGAGTTAAACCAATATCTAAAATTAGCGGTAAAGGTACTTTGCCATATTCGCTCTGTAAAATTCTAAATTCTGGCTTAATATCACCTATAAATGCTTCTAATTCGGTAATTTTTGCTTCACTGGCTAAATCAATTTTATTAATGATAACCAGATCGCCATATCTAATTTGACTAAAAGCAGCATCGCTCTCAAAATGTTTCCCATCAAAAGCTGCTGCATCGACCACTGTAATCACCGCATCAAGGCGAGTTAAGAACTTTAATTCTGTAGAGAGAAAAGTCAAAATAATTGGTAATGGATCGGCGATTCCTGTAGTTTCAATTACCAAATAGTCTATTGCTTCTCGTTCTAAAACCCGATAAACCGCATCTACTAAACTGTCATTAATCGTACAGCAGATACAACCATTATCAAGCTCTAGCATATTCGATTCTACCGATATTAGTAGTTGCTCATCGATATTAATATCGCCAAATTCATTGACTAAAACAGCTACTTTTAAATTATCTTTATTTTGTAAGATTCGATTGAGTAAGGTAGTTTTGCCACTACCTAAAAAACCAGTAATGATCGTTACAGGCATTCCCGTTTTAGGTAGGGATGGCAAGGCATCGGACAGGGTAAAGTTTGGACGAGTCATATTTTTTGGGTAATTCGTCTCTAATTTTATATGATAATGATTATCATTTTACCTCGTTCTAAAAAATCTGCGCGATTAATCTAGTGTTGATATGCGATCGCACTTTAGCTCAACACTTAGACTTGCCATAATCACAATCAACCAACACAAGCATTCAGTAAGTCCCTTAATCTCTCCTTTTCTAAATTCTGTCCAATAAAAACTAATTGATTTTTCGGTATACCTCTCTATCAATCGTCTTCAATTCCAAAGCGTTGACCACTAAGATGAAAGATATGACAAGCGGGGTTCTGTTTTGTTTTTTGCAACAGAACCAATTATTTCGCTGTCGCTGAGGCTCGGTGCGAATCCTCTACGTCTGATTTTTTGACCTTAAAATTAATAGCGCGATGCACCTAACAACAATTTATGGTACACCGCGCTTAATATTAACTAATTTAGAATTTAATTTATCCTAATCTTTGACTGGAATTAATCGATAGGAGATAGTTCAAAAACATCATGACTACCGCCTCGAAGTACTGATTCAGTATGTTTTCCACGATAGCGTTTACCTTGAATAGTTTTGATCGCACCCCAAACCGCACCCAAAGAATAGGTACATTTACGAGGGCTACCTTGTTCTTCTCCGGCAGAACAAACAGTCTCGTGAGCATATACTTTAATCATGTCTCCAGTATCTTCGATTTTATCGACTTTACAAAGACGAGTTCCATTTTCACCCAAAGCATGGTCTAGTTTGCTAGCAAGATCTTCTAAAGAAGGATTAGAATCTGCTAAACCCAATTCGGTAACTAGGTTTTTGCCTCTAGTACGTCCCGCCGAAACCAGAGCGATCGCCGTAGCTTTTTCGCCCAAGGCTTCTTCCATCCCCGTGATTACGCCTTTAAAACAAACAATACTGACAAAACCACCTAGCTTTTCTCTTACGTTTGGCATTGGTTATTCTCCTTAATTTTTAACTCTGATTAATTTCAATTTCTATCTACTGCAACTAGCTCATCATGGGAGCTAAATCTTTAACAATTCGCTTAATTTCCAAGAATAATAGTCCTTGTTTTACTTCCTTACTGGCTAAAACTAATAGAACTGCGTCTTCACCGCAAGAAACCATGACGCTATAGCCTTTTTCGCCTTCTACTACAATTCGATCTACTATTCCTCTAGACAATTCTTGTCCGATTCTTTCTCCTAAAGAAAGCATCGCAGCAGACATAGCAGCAGTTCTTTCTTCGTCCATGTTGCCAGGAAGAACAGCAGTCAGAGATAAACCATCTGGTGTTACCAAGGCAGCACCCTGAATATCTGGGGTGGCTGTAACAAATTTTTGCACCATTTCGGTCAGCATTGATACTTGAGCCATTGTGTTTCCTCTTTCTTGAATATTTAAATAATTACTAGTTTGTATTACAAAATAAAATAAGGTGGTAATAAAATACCACTTATTTTCTGGTATTCCTTAAATAAAGCGTTATGTTTATTCAAAAAAATGCTTATGCTTATAGTTCCCAATATTGTCAGTAGAATTAACAATTAGTAAAAAAACTGAAAATAAATAAGATACTTGTCGATCGCGATTTAAATTATTACCAAAATATTTAAAAGCCTTTAAATATAAAAGCCCTTTTCCAAAAAATATAGATTAATAAACCATGTAATTTGAGCAATAAAAATAGTTAGTTAAACTGCCGACACTAACATTAACTGCTCTAATAAAACAACCAGACACTGAGCTACGGAATTAGGCTGTTCTGCATTTACCTTAATCACTGTAGGAGCATTTTTCCTGTTATTAAAACCCAAAGCTAAAAGAATATCATCTTCTTGCCAAGCACCTTCGCAGTCTGTATGAGTCAAACCTATAATCATGGGAATTTGGACTCTTTGATTCATAAAGGTCAAAATTCGGCGCGCCCCACGAAAGTCCTTAGGACGATGAGCAGCAACCAACAGCACATATGCCTGAGCTTGTTTAATAACAATATCCCACATAAAGTCAAAGCGAGATTGTCCTGGTGTACCGTATAAATATAAAAGCTGTTCGGAATTTAAAGTTAATCGTCCAAAATCAAAAGCAACAGTAGTATTTTTTTTCAAAGAAGCTGTTTCGTCAGTAGCACGACGCTCTGTATCAACAACCTGAATTTCACTAATGGTACGAATAAAAGTTGTTTTACCCGCTCCGACATTTCCCGTAACTGCAATTTTAAAAACTTCCATTAAAAATTATTCCTTAAAAAACTTACTAAATTATTAATTCCAGTGGAATCGACAATTTGCAGCACAACAAATTCCCTATTTGCGATCGCCTGCGGTACATCATCCCGATCCCAACCCCCACCAGCTAAGAACCTTTATTGTTAAATCCAGTTTGGCGATTGAGTGATTTTTTTGTGGAAAAAGCGATCGCAGTATTCTCGTAGCTAAGTTGATACAGCAAGCCCGTCCCTATACTTTTCCTGAAGTTACAAGTAACCTTATTTCTGGAAAAAGCGATCGCAGTATTCTCGTAGCTAAGTTGATTCCCTATACTTTTCCTGAAGTTACAAGTAACCTTATTTCTGGTAGATTAGCAGGTCAAATTCAAATTAGTGATGATTTTAATGAATCGGGTGATCGCTCTTTCTATTGCGATCGCCTTCGATACTTCCTAAAACGTGCGTTTTAGCCATTCAATAATTAAATCCAGTACAGCGTCAGCAGATCTGTCTACTGCCCAAGCTAAGAGAGTTGAGAAAATCAGAATTAATAATTCTTCCATGAGTCTACGTTTAAATTAGGACTCTTATAGAATGCTGTAACTTATGTATTACTTGGGCTTTTAGAAGATATGACTTGCGTGTCATTTAGGTAAAACTTACGTATGCTTATGAGATCGCTACAATAATCAATAGTAATTGCTTTAAATTATGGGAAAAAAATCTCATCAAGTATTAGAGATACATATTGGGTAGTCCTAAAGATGTAAGGACGTGTTGTAATGATGGACAAAATACCAGATTGCCCCGATCTGATTTTCGATTTTCTTAGAGAACGATAGAGTCTTCCTGACTAATCGAGAAACTCTTTGTCGCATTGTGCAATTAAATCGTTCTATGTAATTGGTTTTTCTCTCTTTCCCCACCGCTTGATGGCGTTTTGAAGGAATTACCTGTTCATAGGCTTCCCAGAAGTCACTATAACAAACAGCACACTGTCGATAGACTGAGGGCAAAGATTGCCATAGCTTTCTCGCTCCATGACGACGGCGATCGCCGATATGAACCCCGACTATTTCTTTAGTTTTTGCAGCCAAAGCCAACCAAATCCATTGTTTATTGGCTTTATTACCGACAAATGACCACATTTCATCACACTGAATCGTTAATTTTCCTTTTTTTTTGTTCTCACTTTAACTTGCTGAGAAACTGATTCGTATTTAGCATTGACATAACTCTGTAACCAAGGTTCTGAAACTTCTGTAACTCGGGCAATTCCAGCTAAAGGAATCTTCTCTAAGAGTAATTTGTCAATCAAGTTTTTGGTTGGTTGGTCGATCATTTTATTCTGTGGATTTTCCACATATTGTCTACCACAGTCGCGACATTTATAATTTTGCTTGCCATTGTGAATGTGACCGTTTTTAACAATTTGTTCTGAATTACATGATGGACAAGATGGCAAATCTACTGGCATGGAAATCAAATGATCTACAATTTCCTATTTTATATCCTTACATCTTTAGGACTACCCCACTTAACCAACTTTTTGCGTGCCTCTTTGGCGTAGAATTTAGTTAAAGTACTAGTGTTTTTGCTTTCAGGTTTATTGACAGGCAAAAGAGGGGTTTTGATACTTAGCTTGTCTATCAGGTTGGGATACTTGGGAGGTATCTGTGGTCTAGCCAACCTGCTACCTGTTTTAACTGTAGTACCGATTGCTGTTTCTTCACCTATGTAGATTAGATTATCTGTGTTGCTAGCATCGTTGAGGGCAGGTATAGATAATACACCGTCTTTTGTGACATAAGGCTCGAATAGGTTTTTAATAGCAAAGACTTCGCTTATTCTGAGAGCATAAACTATTTGAGTAGAGAACACCCATAACCAAGCTTTCCGCACATCTATTCTAGAATTCTTATGCAAGGTAGATGTAATCCCTTCTGTCCTGTCTTTCCACTCAATGAATTGTTCGAGGTCAATAGTTTGTAACTCAGTGAAATCTGTTTGGACAGTATCTAGCTCCTCAAGGACCAAAAGAATGCTTTTTTGTTTGTTGAATCTCGTAAGCTTCCTCATAGCGGAGACAGCTTCACCATAAAGCTTAGTTCCTTTTTTCCACTTGCTGATAACTTTTTCTATTTTTTGTAGGCTAATAATTTCGTTCAAAGGAAGATGTCTGTAATAATTGCCGTAAGTCACTTTCCAACTTTGAATGTGACTCGGATTATTCCTGCTTCTTTTTTTCTTTCTTCTATCGGGTCTACTCCAAAAATCATCTTCTACTTTCTTGATAGCCTCTTCAAAAGTTAGTCTGTCGTTAGCTAATTGAGATTCCTGCTTAATTTCTTTTTCATACCACTGCCAAAATTCAGATTCAGATGACAAGTCTTTTAATGCCTCTGCTACTTTGTTTGACTTTTTAAGAGCATCTACCATGCCATCTAAGGTAAACGTACAATTACACGCATAAGGCTTTCTTGCTGCATTAGTGGTCTTGAATTGTAGGTAGATATTTTGTCCTTTACGAGTCATCCCTACGCCCCTAGGGGTTTGCTTTTGGTATCTGCCAAAATCTGCTAACAGGGATTCGTACCCTATTTCGCCTGTGTAATCCTTACTCATTTTTTACTCACTTTGCTTCTAAAGGTTAGTGAGTAAGCCTTGAAGCCGATGAGGCTTGGTAACTTCAGTAGGATGTCGAAGGTTCAAATCCTTTCATCCCGATATCGCTCTATTATTATCCAAAGTATTCAGCTATTCAACCGAACCCGATCTTACAAGTCGTGTCGTAAAATTGTGCCATATTCTCCAGTAATTGAAGCTGGAAGTTCTTCTAGAGAAATTAATTCCCAGGTTGTTGCATCATAAGTGCTATAAAAAAGTTGAGCTGTTTTTAGCTCTAGGTCAACCACCGTCAGAGTTTTACGAGGTGGTAAGTCACTATTGATTAATTGCCTTGCGCCCTGTCCTAATGCTCCTGCGTTGAGCAATTCTAATTTGCCTTTCTTTCCAGGATAATAAGCATGATGATGTCCGCTGATGTAAACTTGAACTTGATTTTGTTGCAGGAGCGATCGCAATTGCGAACCGTTAGCCAAATATTCTCCTGGCTTATTTTTAGCTGTAGCGACAGGATAAAGAGGTAAATGTCCAATAGCAACTCGTGCTGCTGCCTGTTTAGCTTTGGGACTAGCTAATGTTTTCTTGACCCAAGCTAGCTGCTGCTGGTCAATATTTTGGCTAGAGGCATCCCAGACTAAAAAGAATATATCATTTTGCTCGAAACTGTAGTGAAAAGGAAACTCGGCACGATCTACAAAATTCAAACCTAGTTGATGCTGATGTTGATGCCAATAAGCCTGAGCGAGATCTCTTTCCTGCTTAAAAATTAAAGTCTGCTCTTTGACTGCTCCAGAGCCATCATGATTACCAATAGTAAAGCCAAAAGGAACTTTATCCTGGCGCAGAGGTGCAGCAACACGATCGTCAAAAGCCTGCCACATTGCTTCAATTTGCGATCGCGTCAAAGAAGCTTTTTGTCCTGCAATCATGTCCCCACCACATAAAACTAGATCAGGTTGCCATTGGGGAATTAAAGCGATCGCTTTTTCTACTTCAGGTTCATATTCAGTTGAGCCATATTGACTATTAAGATCGCTAATAACTACAATCCGAAAGTCTTTGCGGGGTGGTAAATATAAGCTTTTAGTCAGACTTGCACCAGCAGGCTCTATGGCTAGGAAAAATTTAATTCGACTTTGATTATTTATAATACAGTTAAAGCACAGACTTAGGATCAAGCCCCAGATTAATAGCCAAATCAATCGTTTATAATTGCTCATTCTTAAAAGGCTCTAGTCTACAGGCTTGAATATTTAGCTAAAATCTTAGCCGTCTGCTCAATTAAAATCAATCAATACGAAATTAAATGGTATTTACTAGCCCCTAAATCTGGTGAAGGCGAAGGCTTAAGTCCTAAATGTTTATATTTGACAGATATTTTTTGGTCATCTGGGTAATTTAGGAGTAAATCACTCGTTTTTCTACCAATTTAAACCAACAAGCTTAGAATATGTCACAGCTTTGGATATCAACAGAAGGACAGCAGCCGATAGTTGCTGTAGCTCTTCACGACGGTCATTATGTGCGCTCACAAGTGGAGCAATTGTTAGCTATTAGCGCAGACGAGCGCCAGCGAGAAGAAGATCCCTTTACGGCTGCCTGGACAGAAATTGCCGAGACGCGTCTGGTTGTTTTGCGATCGCGTTTTGAAGTCGATCTTAATCGTCCTCGCCATCGGGCTATTTACCTCAAGCCTGAAGATTCTTGGGGATTGCAGGTTTGGAAAGAACAACCGCCTCAAGACTTGATTGAACAGACTTTAGCCGAATATGATGCTTTCTATGCCAAAGTTGGTCAAATCTGTCAGACATTAGAACAACGCTACGGACGCTTTGTGATTTACGATATCCATACCTATAATCACTACCGTCAAGGAATGCACGCTTCCCCTGCTGAGGAATTATATAACCCAGAGATTAATCTAGGCACGGGGACTCTTGACCGAGAATATTGGCAACCTGTGGTGGAGCGGTTTATCTATGACATGAGACACTTTGATTTTTTAGGCAGGCAGTTGGATGTTCGAGAAAACGTCAAGTTTGCAGGCGGGCATTTTGCTAAGTGGATTCATACGCATTTTCCTGATTCTGCCTGCGTATTATCTGTTGAAGTCAAAAAGTTTTTTATGAGCGAATGGACTCATCAGCTAGACTTAGCCAAAATGTCAGCCGTACATCAAGCGTTGAAAAGTTCTGTATCAGGAGTTTTAGAGGAATTACAGCACTTATCTAAAGTATCTGCTTAAACTTTTATTTACTCAATTTAAGCCAGTAGTTAAAAAATCTTTAGCTGATTGTCCAGATTCAAGCTGATTTACCTCTTCTTCCAGGCGATCGCAACAATAACGAACCAAAGCCAAACCGTCTGCTTGTGATATTGTACCTGTGGTAGTCGGGAACTTAGCTAATAATTGAGCCTCGGTAGTGGTATATTCTCCTATGGTTGTTTGGAATCGAGATAAATAATTACCAACTTCACTATCGTTTTGGCAGCTAAATTCTAAAATTGAATCGAGATAATCTTTAACCGCCGTGTTTTTAATTCCTTCTGTAACCGCAGCGTGTAGCAACTCATTATTTAAATAGTCAAATTCAGGTACATTCAACTCTTGACCCTGTAGCTGGAATATTTTGCATCCTGGCTTTGGTCTAACGGTTATGTTTTCTCGCCGAACTCGATTAGCAGCCTCAGAGATTAAAGCCACCAATGCTAATGTTACCTGGGGATAGTTGCTATCTGCGTTTCTTAGTTCTACTGTACCGATAGAATTGAGTCGAACTGGATTCCAGCCCGCAGTTAATAATTCACCGCCAGAATCTAAAAATAATGACCGTTCGACACCAGCAAGATCCATTGCCTGTAGCCAACTGTGATAGCGATTGAATAACTGTCGAGTCATATCTTGGACAGTTTCGGCATAGGGCATCAAACCACCTACAGACTGAAGATTAGTATATACTCCTTGCCAAGCAAAACGTTTACTGCCTCGATAGTGAATTGTTCGCATTGCTTTGCCTGCTACCTTACCTTCATAAAAAGGACAGGCGCGAGATAAAGCAATAATTGCGGCATCAAATGCAGTAGCCAAATTGTAAATACTAAGTACCCTTTCTCTAGCTTCGGGAGAAGAATTATATGCCATACCAATTTGGCGATCTACTACATCATCGGGTAAATCTAAATGAATATGCGTTCCCGTACATTTGGCAGCATTATCAAATCTCCCCGATCCTACTGTGCGCACCTGCAAATAATAATTGGGCTTATTCCTGATAATGGGCGTAGTATGCAGAGGATAGGTAGACAGGGGATATAGCCGCAGGTCTAATTTTTTTGCCACTTCTAGTAATATTTGCAGCAGGTCGAGATATTCGGCAGTTAATTCCTTGAAGTTATTAACGGGAACAGTATTAATTTCGATAATACTTTTGACAAATTCAGGCGCAAAACAATCACCAGAGCGGTTTTTTTGCTTGGCAAGGCGATTGCAACTTGCTAAAAATTCATCAGCGCGATGAGATAAAAAACCCTCTGAGTCTACTATAAAGAATTCTTGTTCCAGTCCAAGGCGAGAGTTGTTAAGCATCATACCACCAGTATAAATACCACCAGCATAATTTTTTGCTTTACTGTAATTTGTAGCAATTGCTTCACTCTCTAATTAATCAGGTAGATTATTGTCTATTGCCAAAAAGATTGCGGGCGATCGCTCCTAATTCATTAGCTTGTAATCCATCGCTTAGATCTATATTAGAAGCATAATTAGACGATACTTGAGTTGAGCCTGAAGATGATACTACTTTGTTAATTACATTTTCGGGATGGGTTTGAAGGATTACTATACCAGGACCAAAAAGTTTAGCTAAAACAAGTCCTTCACCTCCGAATATGGAAGTAAATATGCCTCCTGCCAACTTAATCTCGTATTTTACCGAGTCGGCAAAACCAACAATGCACCCAGTGTCAACATTTAAGCTTTCACCTCTTTCGAGGTTAATTGCTTTTAGATCGCCTCCTGCGGTGATAAATACCCTGCCACGTCCAGTAAACTTCTGAAAGATAATACCTTCTCCACCGAGAAAGCCACTCAAGCCCAAATTCATGGTAATATCCAGCTTAACAGTAGGGTCTGAAGCCAACCATGCACCTCTTTGAGCTATTAAACTATAGTCTGGAGATATTTCAACCTCTTCAATCGTGCTTAAATATGGACTGGCAAAGCCGATTCTTCCAGGCTTATTTCCTTTATTTTGCCAAAGGACTTGAAATAACTTTTCTTTGGTAACTAGCTTTTTAACGGCTGACATAATACCGCCAGTAGTTGTTTTAGCTTCAATGAATCCATCACTGTAGCAGAATGCGCTGGGTTCTGCCAAAATAGACTCTCCTGGTTCGAGAGTTACTTCTACGCCTTTGTTGTTGTCAGTATATGTAGTCACTTTGAATCCTAAAAACTGGTTGATAGTCTTTTCTATAAAGTAAGGCAAGCAAAAGTAGGAACTAAATTCGCCCACCTCACAAAGCATGAATCTATTTTAGGGCGTTGCTGAATCGAGGTATGATTCTATCATTTTCATGATTAAGCAGATTAAGATCAAAGGCTAAAAGCACACGCTGCGAAGCGCGAAAAACCGTTGGCGGGGTTCCCCCGCTTGAGGTTATTGAGCAAGAAGGCAGCGAAGTCGTGCGCTAGCGCGACGATCTGGGCGAATGCCCTGTAGCTAAGAGCTACGAATAGATTACTGTTCAGTTTCATACTTTAAATAAGCAACGCCTATTTTAGTAACTCCTCACCACGGCGAAATAGTTCCCGTGCATAGTCTGTCCAAGTGCCTTGTCCCCAATAGCGGAAACAGCTAGTTTCCACCAGCATCACATATAGTAATGCTTCTTGATATTCTTTGGTTTTAGTTGTCGCAGGATCTTGGGCGACTAAAGTATCATATTTCTGATGAAACATAGCACTTAGCTGATTCATTGGTTCGAGGACGTTTTCATAACCTTTGACCCAACTGAGATCGTCTGTCCAAGATGCACCATCCATGTGAAATTGATGATCTGTTGATTGTAGATGTGCGATCGCCTGTGCTACCTTTTCTGGTGTAGCATTATCAACATCGACTTGTTGCCAAATTTTGTGTTGTCCCACAGCCTGACAGATAGGATAGTCTTCTGGTTTAACTCCCGCAGCTTCGATTAACTCAATATATTCCGTACCGTTAAGCCCTACAACACCACTATTATCTTTTAGTTCATGCCAAACGGGTTGATAGTCACGGGCAAATTCATTCATCATCACCCCGCCGTTTTCTCCATCAGCAATTTGGCTAACGCAACTAGGTACAGATATATCTCCCAGTTGTTGTTTGCCTCTGCCTTTAGCCTCATGATATGGTTGCATTTGAGCCACAAGCTTGGTATCCGAACCCTGAGTTTTAATTAGTGCCGTGATGCTAATGGTTTCCCCTTTGGAGTTGCGTGCAACTAGGCGATTAGGCAGATATTTATGATCATGGTGTAAACTTGCACCGTCTAATCTGGCGACAGAATGTTCCTGTACCAATAGCCAACGATAGCCACACTCTTTAAGAGCCTTGATATATTCATAGAGAGTATCAGGGTTATTTGGCAGGTGCATTTCTGGAGGAGAAAAGCCTTTAACTCGCCCGAGTGCCTCAAAACCAAAAATAGCTGCAAAGTAATGTTGCCAAGCCTGAATCTGGAGTTTGATGTCGGGAATAGGCGTAGAGGGGACAACTGCATGACTCCACATAGTGCCTAGCCATTCAACGTAGGGCTGGTATTGTGAATCAGTAAGTTTCTTGAGGTTGTCGAGAATATCATTGCGTCCCATTTGCTGAAAACCCCAGAGAAGGTTTCCAGAATAGTCCAGCATAATGCGAGGATTGCAGCCATTAGCTACAAGTTCGGGTATCCAGTCTCCCATACGGCTATAGCACCAGGCAAATACTCCTGCGTTGTGATTATCTCCGTCATTGGGATGTTCAAACATATGTTGCAGGTTACATATTAGTTCGCCGTTTGCCCCTGCGGGAATTGTGGGTTGGTGCATATGAAGGGCGCAAGCAAAGCTGGCATTTACCTGCTCAAGATTGATGTTGCTGTGGGGTAAAAATATAGGCTGATTATGATTAACTACCGTGGCGATATCTGATTCCCAACCACAGATGTTGGGTAAACCATTAGTTGTTATTGATAAATCTTGGGACGCTGTGGCGATGGGCATTATTGTTCTCTTAGATTACAAGATGACAGTTTCATTTTATGGGTATTAACTGCCATTGGTATTAAGAAGTAACAAGTAATCAGAATAAGTAATTAAGTATTAATGTTTGAGGCAATAAGAGCGATCGCCAAATTCTATTGCACTAGCAAGAAAATCTGTCTTTAAACTTAGATGTTTTTACTTGCTTGCAAAGTAGAAACTGCGGGTCTAACACCGCTTTTCTTTAAGTCTTATGCTTTGTAACAATATTTATAACTTTATTCTGTAATAACTATGAAAAAAATTGTAATGGTCTTGCTCATTAATTTTCCAATTTCCAGATTTGTCAATATCCCATTCTTTATTTTTTATAAAGTAAATAAACTTTTCAATCAACTCTTCAAAAGAGTTAGCTAATAATCTTTTCTCATCTTCATCGCGACCAAATAGAATGACTTGTCCTTTAATGCCTCTAATATCAGGATCAAAATCTATGCCGACATGATTACCTTCTCTGTCATGAACTAAAGGAATCCATTTATTGTTAGCGTATAAATTTTTAATATGATCTGGTGGATATGAAGACATATCTTCTGCTAATTCTTGATTCATTTCTACTTGAATATCGCTCCATGTTTGCCAAATTTCAATAATTAATTCAATTGGCAAAAGCTCCCAGCCAAAAAATAAGCCTGAAGACGCTTGATTATTGTTTTTCCAAAAGGCTATTTCTCCGTCATGTACTTGATAAAAAGAGCGAACTGATTGAGGCAATTGCAATTGAGTTAACAACTCTAAACTTTCTATTTGCGAACTGCTTGCTCCATCATTTAGGTAAAAAAAATTCCATACATTTTTATATTTAAATATATTGCTAATTTCTTGCCAATATTTATTCATAGTTAAATTACTTATGCTTTAATTTTTACGTCGATAAATTAGAGGAATTACAGATAATAAAGCCAAGAAAGTAAGAGCAAGAAAGAATGAAAGGCGATCGCCTCCAGACATAGCTTTTTCTCCGCTAACTCCAATCCATGTATATGCAAAGCAACCAGGTATCACGCCGACAAAAGTAGCGAAAGTATAGTCAAGCCAATTAATAGAAGTTAAGCCAAATAAATAATTAATTAAGTTGTAAGGAGAAATAGGAATTAAGCGAGTAGTTAAAACAAAATAAAAAGGTTGTTTTAAAACTGCTTTTTGATATTTTGTTAGTCTTTTGCTTTTTTTAAACTTACGTTGAGCAAAATCTTGAAATAGATAGCGCGCAGTTAAAAAGGCAAATAAAGCTCCCAAAGTAGCACTAATAATTGAGATAAAAGTACCATACCACAAGCCAAAAAGAGCACCGCCAACAATAGTTAAAATTGTCCCAGGAACACCGATTACTGTTAGCCCAATATAAATAGCAATAAATATAATTTCTATATGCCCTTCATATTGGCTGATAAAGTTTTTAAATAACGTTGGATTGAGAAAAGTTTTCAAGGGCGTAAAAATGCAAAGTAGAAAAAATGCTAATAAAGCGATGCAGCGCGGTCTTGGGGGTTTCCCCCATGAGCGACTGCATCAAGAAGCGATCGCTATAACTATTATCTTTTTGGAAACTGCTATTCTTTTGAACCCAAGGCTAATCTTTTTGAGCATTATTTAATGTTTAAACTAGAGAACCGCCACAACTTGAGCCAGTTCCTGCTGTACACCCATAACAATAGTTTGCTGTCCTTATTTCTTTAATTACATCTAAGTTATCTAATTCTAAAAGTTTAGCAACGGTTAATTGTTCTCGATCGGGAGTAGTAGCTTTAACGTTTTCCATTTGATTAAAGTCACAATCATAAACGTTACCAAGATAGTCAATCGATAGCTCATTACGACACATAACATGGCTTAGGGTAGCAGCATTATAGTTACTTTCTAAAAATTGCAGATAGTCATTATGAATTTCTCTTCTTTGTAAAAATTGTTTGGTTCTACCAATAGGAATATTAGTAATAGTAAACAGGCTATTAAATTTTATCTTAAAGTGTTCAGCCAAATATTTTTTATAATCTTGTTCTAAATTTTGTTGCTCAGGTGTAAGAGAGAAATTAGTGTTAGAAGGCAGAGGAGGGTTGTATACCAAATCGATAATTAAATTAGGATCTTTTCCATAACCTAATTGATTTAACTTTTGAATTGCTCGAATCGAATCATTATATACTCCTGCACCTCTTTGTTTGTCTACATTTGATTCAAGATAGCAGGGAAGAGAAGCAGTGATGCGAAGTTGATTGTTCGCAAAATATTCGGGCAAATCTTCGTATCCAGGCTCGAAAAAGATAGTCAAATTAGAACGAACAATAACCACTTTACCTTTAGCTCTAGCTGCTTCAACTAGAGGACGAAAACCATAGTTCATTTCTGGCGCACCACCAGTCAAATCAACTGTTTCAATCTGAGGAAAACGATTAATTAATTTGATTAGCTGTTCACATATTTCAAGGGATAACTCCTCAGTACGTTTTGGACTTGCTTCAACATGACAATGAGTACAGGCAAGGTTACATTTTTTCCCAAGATTAATTTGTAAAACCGTAATTTTATCTTTGGTAAGAGATGATTCTATTTTTTTAGCAAAGGGAGTGATTGAAGTTTTAATTGTAGACATTATGATTACTGATTACTAATTATATGCAAAGCGATATCCTATATTCGGCTCATATCTTTGTCCGAAGGTGTCCCTAAAGGGATACACTTCGATATACTCTTTGGAGTTATTTGGTGGGCAATAAAATTAGTTTTTTATTGTACTTACAAATGACTTTTATTGCCCAACCTACAAGGCTCAATGTTTAATGTTTAATTCTGTTTTATAAATAATTTTCCATATCTACTTAATTATTGCTTATTACCTCTTTGCTAAACTGTTGTTCATAAAGAGTAAGTAAAATATTATAACTCTCAAAATCGGCATAGGAATCAATATACTTTTTTTCTAAGTCTGATAAAGTTCTTTCCTTCTTTTTCAACTTTAAAGCAGCTTGATTAATTTCATTTATACCTCTCTTTATATTTTGATTTTCTGAGTCAATTTTTAAATAATTAAATAGATGAATCATTTTTGTCTGTCGGCTAAAAAAATCTTCGTATTTAACTAAATAAACTTCATAAAAATGTCTTAATTGCTTAATTTCTTGTAGCCCCTCATTCCAATCCTCAACAGCTTTGGAAAAATCTCTATTCTTCGACCAACTCGTATCTTTTCCTAAAGAGGCATTATTAGCCCTGGTATTATAAGAGCAGGCAATATCATAAATATTCCGAAAAATATAGACTATTTTAGCTTGAGGCAAATTCAACCAAGTATTTTTCCATGATTGAATAAATCTAGGTCTTTTATCGCCGATATATCTCGCTTTCGCAAATTTATCTTTAATCTCTTCATAAAAATGAGGACGGACTAAATAATTTTCACTTTCAGAATCAAAAAAAGCTTCTTGCTCAAAAGAGGATGCCAGAATATTATCTTCTGTGGAGTATCTTTCTATGCCCAAGCATATTTCTGGACTAGAATTTAAAACTTGTCCTAAGGCAGTAGTTCCAGATCTAGCATTACCGATCGCAAATAAATAATTTTTCTGTTGTAAAATGCGATTAGCCATAAGCTTACGGCTATGATAAATCGATTTGATTTTGTTACCTAATACGCTGTTTCTCTGATGATTGATTTCTTGATAACTATAGCTTAATTTTATTATGCATAATTCAATTTTTTTATAGATAAATTTTTGATTATTGCTTAACCAGACTATTAGTTCAAAACTCTGTTTTTCTTGACTAGAAAAATTTAATGCACATCTCCACCGAGAATTTGAACTGTGTTTAATATTTGGCAGTCTTGCCTTTAAAGCAGGAGAGGCACAGCCGATTTCCCCTAAAATACAGCAATTATCTCCAACAAGATAAATCTCTTTGACGTGGTTTTCTTTACCGAGAGCAAGTCCGCTCAGAACAATTGATGGCTTATGATTAAAAAACAACTGATGGTAGTCTAAGCAAAGCTGATTATTTTGATGAGAATCCAAAGACAGTTCGTGAAAATATGGTTGCCAATCTTTTTTTTCTGGCGAATACAATTTTATTTGATAACATATCTTCAGTCTATCAATATCTTTTAAAATTTCTTCTTGCTCATTACCGATTTCCATGATTTAAAAGTCAAAATAAAAGCGATTTAACCATAAATTAGCAAATTTATCTCACAAATATTGCTTGATAAATGATTACTAATTACTAACTACTAATCGAAGAGGGTAAAGGAAATAATTTGCTACCTGCATAGTTCCTTATCCCTTATCCTCTAACTAACAGCATTCCCCAGGAGAACAACAGTCATCATTGCTGGTATTTGTTAGGTTATATTCTGAACCTTTGGTTTCTCTAGCGTGACGAATTGCTTTAGTTTTGCAGTTAAAATCTTGCGCGTCTTCTAAAGGAATATTATTATAGGGTGCAATACCGATAACATCATCTGCATAAGGACTACAGCAGCTAGTCATAATCTTATAGGTCTTATCGCAGACAGCCATTCTTTCTCCACGACAGAAAACATGACCATCATCATCTATAACCTGTTTCCAAGGGCCTTTGTAAACTATTGACTGCTTTCTTTCTAAGCAAACCCCTTCTTTGCCTTTATATGCCCGAACAGTCATAGAACGAAATTCTACGCCGTCGATAACCTGCCAGGGGCTTTCTTCACGCTTGAGGATTTCTACACCATAGAAACCTGCATCTTCAAACATCTTAAGAAAATTATCTTCTCTAAATGCCCCTGCAATGCAGCCACTCCAAAGTTCAGGATCGTTAAGAATCGTAGCAGTAGGATCTTCATCACAGACAATATCCGAAATTACTGCCCGTCCACCACGCTTGAGGACACGAAAGATTTCGCCAAATAGCTGTTCTTTATCTTGTGGACGAACAAGATTTAAGACACAGTTAGAAATTACCACGTCTACACTATTATCAGGGATAAGTGGCTCTTGTTGTCTTAGGCGATCGCATTCTGCTTCATATTCGGCAATCTTGGCTACTGAGGTAACAGGATTAGCCTGTAACCATGTTTGTAACTTATCCAAAGGCAATTTTAGATCTTGAATTTTACCTTTAACAAATTCAGTGTTGTGATAGCCTAACTTATCTGCCATCTCGCCCTGATATTTCCGCGCCAGATCGAGCATGACATCGTTAAAGTCTACGCCAATAATTTTGCCAGACTCTGCGACTTTTTGCGCCAAAATATAGCAATTTTTACCCGCACCCGAACCTAAATCAACTACAGTTTCTCCCTCATTGACGTAGCGAGTAGGATCGCCACAGCCATAATCTTTGGCAATAATTTCTTCGGGCAAGATTTCGGTATAGTTGCCCTCATACTCTGTGGGACAACATAAACTAGGCTGCTGTTGTCTTGCACCCTCTTGATATCTTTCTAGTACGGTAGATTCAATATCATAATCTAGGGTCGTTGATGGGGTTGGCTGTTGGTCAGTTGCAATCTCAGTCACAGATAGCTAATCCTTTTACTTAACTTTGGCTATATACAGGTTAATCATAGGGAGTATAGATTCAATCCTTCTTAGTAGATAAATTACTCCCTGATAATTTAATTTTTTAGGTTCTATTATTTAAGTTAACTAAGATTAAAGCTTCCTGAGAATATGCTTTGGTAAATCTAAACCTTTTTTCGTAATTTTGCCATCTTTAATTTGAAATTCTCTACCAAAGAATAATTGATGCTAAATATATTTTTGCCATATAGCTAAATCTTCAGGGCGATCCACATCTGATAAAGTTTTAAGATAATGGATGTTTAAATCTAATTGAGTAGCGATCGCTTTTGTTTGATTGAGGACTCGATCTGTTCCCCAATTTATATCTGCAAACAGTTCGGGTATAGTACAGTTTAAGCCAATTAAATAATATCCGCCATCGGTAGCCGAGCCTATTACTAAATCTCGATCTGACAATGAATTAAAAGCTGCTTCTAATATTGCTCGATCAATATCAGGACAGTCAGTACCAATAGTTACTACTCTTTTGCTTCCTAAACTAAAAGCTCGCTCAAACGCCGATCGCATTTTATAACCCAAATCTCCTATAACCTGGGGAATATATTCAAGATCTTTTCCTAACCATTCTGCCATTAGTTGTTTATTCCCGCCTGCAAAATGTAGTTCTATGGTAATGTCACGGTAAGACTTGAGATTTCTTGCAGTGTTGAGAGTATGTTCGCTCATCTGTCGCTGTAATTCTGCTGCACCTTTTGCATCCAAAGCTGGAATCATACGAGTTTTTGTTTTTCCCGCTTCAGGATAACGACTGAAGATAATTAAAGTTTCCCTCATGAAATAAGCGGTAAAAGGCAGTTGTATAAAAGTCAGTTAGGGGCGAACGGCCGTTCGCCCGTACAGAGGTCAGCAAGGTGTAACCACCGCAGCTAGTCAAAGATCTTATTGAGCTTCGTTTGACTACAGTTTCATATATTTAGATCGACAACATCACTTATGATTTATCTTTCCATTGACTATAAGGATATTTAGCCAAGCTGGAATTAAAATATTTTTTATCGTTGACCTCTTTATCGATCCAATGAGGTAAATCTATTTGCTGGTCTTCGCTTTCTAATTCTACTTCAGCGATAATTAACCCCGCATTATCTCCTAAAAATTCATCTATTTCCCAAGTAAAATCATTCTGATTAACTTTATATCTAATCTTTTCGATCAAGGGTTTAAGACACAAGGTACTTAGCATCTCCTCAGCATCCTCTAGCGGGATCGGATACTCAAATTCTGAGCGAGTATAGCCTGTCGTTTCACCTTTGATCGTTATATAGCCTTGCTTATCAATAGTTCTCAGTCTAACTGTCGTCGTGTTACCTGTAGGGATGTAACCCTGACAATATTTTGTTCCTGTAACTGATGAATATTGCTTATAAGACTGCCATTCGTCTTTTTTGATTAGATACTTTCTTTCGATTTCTTTGCCCATTTTTCTAGGGTAAAGTACAAATATTAGCTTACTAAAAAACGATCGCAGTTGAAGAAATGCGATCGCTCTAAGCTTTTAGTAGTCACTAATTTTAATAGCTGGAACGATAAATTATCTACTTCCAAACTCACTCCATAGTTGAGCTTGATGAGGAATTACAAGATCGGAGTTTGCAGGTGCTACATTTTGAGCCTGAGGTTGATTTAAATAAGCACGAGTAGCAGTGTATCCTACTACAAACATAGAAAAAGCTGCTAGAGAAAACCCTAAAGCTTTGTCTAAAGTAGAAGTATTATTGTTAGATGTTTGTAAATGCATTTATCGAAGCCTCAAAAGTTTTATTTTTCTGTATTAATTATCTCAGAAAAATGTAACAATGGCTACTTTTTACAAAAATTAATTTAATTAAAAGATTGTTGATTGTTGCCCTGTTACTGACTCAATAAGTTGATCTGATAAAGAGAAAGGCAGGTTTTGGTTGTGAGAAGTAATACCATGTCCGATGCCTGCGACTAATCCTAAAATTGAGGGAAGTATATATGCTGCTAAGTTTCTCATTACTACTTTTCTTTTTTTCTTTTCTGGCTTTAATCCCAGAGTGCCATCGCTTTGGGCTAAATTTTGTAGCAAAACTTACTAAAGCTAGACAATATTAAAGCAAATATGCTTTTTATACATCGTCACAATTCAAGTATTGCAATATAACCAAAAATTTGGCTGAAATTCAAGCTATCTAACTTGAGTAATTGACCAAGGAAGCTCTTGATTAGCAAACATGGGTACAACCTCGCCATACATAGCAGGAACTTTATAGGCTACAGGTTCTAAAGTGACAGACTTTTGGGGTGGGGTAATGTTGTAGATACGTTGAGCATTATCAGATACAAAACCCTGTAGATTTGCGATCGCATTATGCTGTTCAAACAATTCTACCAAAGCCTGTAGTGCGATCGGTGCCGTAAAAATCCCTGCTGCACAGCCACAAGCTTCTTTTTTATCAATAGGGTGGGGTGCGGAGTCACTACCAAACATTAGTTTAGGATGGGCATTGATAGCTGCATTGACTAAAGCTTCTCTGTCTTCAGGACGTTTGGCGATGGGTTTACAGAACAAATGAGGTCTAAGTAGTCCCCCTGCTAGGTCATCTAAAGTAATAATTAAATGGTGCAGGGTTACAGTTGCATAAAGATGCTCGTAATTATTTAGCAAAGATACGGCATCGGCAGTGGTGATATGCTCCATAATAATTTTAAGCTGAGGAAATTTTTGTGCCAGATGTTCAAAAATAGGCAAAAACAGTTTTTCTCTGTCCATCACAAAACCATGAGTTTCCCCGTGTATCATTAAGGGTATTTCCAACTCTTCTAAATGCTTGATTGTAGCTTCGGCTTTACTCAAGGCTGCTACTCCATCTTCGCTATTGGTAGTAACTCCCGCAGGATAAAGCTTAACTCCGAGAATATACGGCTTAAGTTGCTCAAGCTCTTGATAGCTGTATTCCTTAAAGAACAGCGTCATGTAGGGTTCAAATACGTCTTTGCCAATAATTGATTTAATTTCCTTTATATATCCTTGCAACCGCTCTAAATTATTTACCACAGGAACAAGATTAGGCATTACTACCCCGCCTGCAAACGAGTATGAACTAAGAGGAATAACTGTTTGTGCCATTACTCCCTCACGAAAATGAAGGTGCATATCTAAAGGCGAATTAAGGACTACTTGTTTTGTTTGATTCATTGGGAGTTCTACAATTAGCCAACAGGTGAGCTATATAATTAATCCATAAATACCATAGCAAGTGTTCGCTGTTCACTCTTGATAAATGTCAGCCCAAGTAATCACAATTTTATCTGCTGAAGAAATTCGCCGTACTCTAAATCGCTTGGCTTCGCAAATTATTGAAGAATCAGGGGATTTATCTAACGTAGTTTTATTAGGTATTCATACCAAAGGAGTGCCTTTAGCTCACTTATTAGCCAATCAGATTGAGATTTTAGAAAACACTTCCGTTGCTGTTGGTGCGATCGATGTTACCTTCTATCGTGATGATCTAGATAAGATTCGGACTCGTATTCCCGCTCAAACAAAAATCCCTCTTGACTTAACGAATAAAACTGTGGTGTTGATCGATGATGTAATTTATAAAGGTCGTACTATTCGTGCTGCATTGAATGCCGTTACTGAATATGGTAGACCTCAAGTAATTAGATTAGCGGTGTTGGTAGATCGAGGACATCGGGAATTACCCATCCATCCAGACTTTGTAGGCAAAATGCTGCCTACCGCCTCAGAAGAAAAAGTCAAGGTTTATGTCAATGAAATTGATGGCAGAGATGCAGTGGAATTAATTAAAGATTAGATGAGGAAGATTGAAGACTAGTATTTTGTAAGCTATAGTTATGCTACAAAAATATTAGCCGATTTAAAAATTTGTCATGACCTATAGCCTTAGAATTGCTGACTTACCTATTAGTGAGCGTCCCCGTGAAAGGTTAATGGCTGTAGGCGCAAAAAATCTAACTGAAGCAGAACTTTTGGCTATTTTGATTAGTACTGGACAGACAAAAGGTAATTTATCAGCAATTGGCTTAGGGCAACACATATTACAAGAATTAGGTAAATACCAGCGATCGCCTTTAGATATGCTGCGAGACGTTAATCCTCGCGAATTAATGAGTATTCCTGGCATTGGTCCGGCTAAAGCTGCTACTATTGTTGCTGCGGTGGAGTTAGGCAAACGCACCTTTAAATTTCGACCAAATGAAAGAGTCGCCGTCGATAGTCCCGCTTCGGCTGCTGCGGTTTTAAGCCATGATTTAATGTGGCAAGATCAAGAGCGATTTGCCATAGTGATGCTGGACGTAAAAAATCGTTTACTAGCGACGAAAATCTTAACTATTGGCACAGCTACAGAGACTTTGATTCATCCCCGTGAGGTTTTTCGAGAGACTATACGTCAGGGTGCAACTAAGCTGATTATTGCTCATAATCATCCATCAGGAAACTTAGAGCCTTCGAGTGAAGACATTTATTTGACTGAACAATTACTCCAAGGTTCGCAATGTTTGGATATCCCTTTGTTGGATCATTTGATCTTAGGTAATGGCGATCATCAAAGTCTTAGGCAAAAAACAGACTTATGGCAACGCTATCCGCAATCAGAATGAAGTTACAAAATGTTGAGGTGACGCACGGATATTCAAGACGGGAAGTAGGCGATTTTCTCTGCTATAAAATTTTGAATAGCTTTGATAAACCATTCAGTTAGCCATCCTAAAATTGAAATAAAGAGAATTAAGTGAGGGGTAATTATTTCTTTCGTGCCAACTAAAAAAGGTTATTCAACTGTTAACTGGAAGAGGGAATCCTGTCGCCAGCCAAGATTTGAGTATATAGCCAGAATAGCTAATTAATCCACAGAATTTGACTGTAGAAAGTGTTTTAGTGATTCTGTTCATGAGCCTACCTCCTGCTTGCCATAACTTCGGAATTGAATTTGACCATATAATTTGTAGAAGTGAGAGTACAAAACAAATCATTAGGACAATACATTCAGTCTCATCACGGAGTCGAACCGCTGGGGCTTCCCCAAAACCTTTAATTTTATTTGTGATAATAGTATATCAAAAGAAAAATACATGACCCAATGATTTCTGTAATAATCTCAGATTGCAGCCAGCATCAAGACTATGCTGGCATGACTATGACGTAACCAGTGAGACGAAGCTTTTTTCTTTACTCCAGCCCATTTACAGGCTCGTTTAATCATCCGATGCGCTGAGTATTCTTAATATTGGCGATCGCAAAATTTATGCTTGTCTACAAAAGTGTATAATTCTATTTTTTTCTCCCAATTAGTTTATAGCAATGCCAAAATGGTTTGAGATGAAATAATCATAAATTCTTTAGTAATTGCTGATTATTGATAGCTAAAGAATTCTGATTTATGTTGGTGTGAGTGAGGATCGTTTGCAATGTCTAGATTCTGGGTCAAAGCTAGGCTAATAGTGCCTATTTGTACTACTTACCTATCGTTATCTCCGAGTATCGAAGCTGCTGAATTACCAAAATTGCTCGGCGTTAACTTGAATCAGCATCAACAATTCATGCCACAGGTTTTGCACCGTCAAGCAGAAGATATTAGCAATTTTTACTCAGAAAAAAACAATAGGACACTATTGTTAACTCAAATTAATAGCGTCGATCAGCTACGAGATCTCAAATCTACAGATTGGGCTTACGCAGCATTAAAAAACTTGAGCGATCGCTATGGTTGCATTAGCGGATATAGCGATCGCACTTTTCGAGGAGAACAACCTATTTCTCGTTTTGAGTTTGCAGCAGGATTAAATAATTGTCTAAGCAAAATCGAAAGTTTAATTAGCAATTCTGATAGCGTTCCCCAAACAGATGTAGATCTTGTTTCACGGTTAATACAGGAATTTCAGTCAGATTTAGCCATTCTTAAGGGGAAAACAGACGGCTCTCAGGCAAGATTACAAGATTTAGAAGCTACGCAATTTTCTACTACCAGTAAACTTCAGGGTGAGGCAATTTTTGGACTAGGTAGCCTTTTAGCTGGCGATCGCGATAGTACGGTTTTAGGTAGTAGATTACGATTAAATATAGAAACTAGCTTTGGGGGAGACGATCTACTATTAACTAGATTGTCTAGTTTAAATTTTCCTGGCTTTTCCGAGGAAACTGGCACTTTCCAGGGTGAATTAGCTTTTGCCGACCCAGAACAAGATGATTTTCAATTAGAAGTCTTGCAGTACACTTTTGGCGTGGGTGATAAAGTTGACTTTATTTTAGGAGCAACAGGAACAGAGGCAGACGATATTGCCGATACAATAAACGTCTTAGATGGAGATGGAGGTTCGGGTGCAATTTCCAGATTCGGTACACGCAATCCTATTTACTATCAGACTGGGGATGCGGGGTTAGGAATTGTGGGTCGTCCTATCGAACAAATTGAAATTAGTGCGGGTTATTTGGCTTCTACTGCTAATGACTCAAATTCAGGCAGTGGCTTGTTTAATGGTTCATATAGCGCGCTGGGGCAAATTGCGATCGCCCCAATCGACAGTCTAAAATTGGCTGCCACCTATATTCATAGTTACGATCAAAGCGACACCGAGACAGGAACCAATCGAGCTAATTTGCAATCTCAAACTGCCAAGTTACTAGGAGAACAAGCACAAACTGTGAGCAATTCCTATGGGCTAGAGCTATCTTGGTCAATTAGCGATCGCCTGATCATTGGTGGTTGGGGAGGATTTAGTAAGGTTAATAGTCTTAGCAATCTCAATCAACAAATTGAGCGGGGAACCCAAAATATCTGGAACTGGGCTGCAACTTTGGCATTACCCGACTTAGGCAAGGAAGGTAACTTGGCAGGAATTGTAGTGGGTTCAGAACCTACGGTAACCAATTCAAGCATCAACAATGATAATTTTGGCGAAGATAGTCAACGCTCCCTACACCTAGAAGCTTTTTATCAATATCAGGTTAATGATAATATTGCTATCACTCCAGGAGTAGTTTGGATTACTAAACCCGATACCGATATCGACTCTAATGATTTGGTTGTTGGCACAATTAGGACTACCTTTAGTTTTTAGTTTTTATCTAATACAAATAATTAGAAGATGTTGACTTAGCCCCAGAAGCAAACGCCAGCCAAAGAGGAAACTTGAGAACAGATAAATTCAATATTTCTTCAGTCTCATCAATGATAATCATGGGTAATAATTTGTCTTGAATCAGACGCTCGGCTCTTTGAACCAAAACTTCAGGAGAATCAAACAAGACTACGCCTCGATTAGTACCAAAGCTATTTCGCGAGATACCTAAACAATCTTGTAATCCTTTGCGCCATTCACCTAAGTTTTCGGGCGTATCTGTCAACACAAGAATTCTACAGCTATCTCCATACAGACTATGGAGAATTGAAACTGCTGCTGAGGCTACCAGGATATTTTGCAGACGGCTTCCCATACTGTCAACTGTGCCTCTACCGCCTTGAGAGAAAAACCAATTCTGAACTCTTTTGGCGTGAGTAGCTTCAAATGTACGGCGTAATTGCCAAGGAGAGCCATAATAATCGGGGCTATTACGATATTTATCTAATAGCTGACGAATGCGTCTACTTTGATCGGTAAAAGTGGGTTCAGAAAACTGAGCTTGTGCAGAGGTTGCTTGGTCTGAGGTGTTTCTATTTCGGCGAAGTTCCCTCTCCCCTCGTCTACCTCTATCTCTTTCTGGCTCATCTCTGCGAGGATTTTCTCTGTCTCTAATTCTCCCACGGCTTTTAGGGGAAGAAACTTCTCTGGGTTCTAACTCTAGTTTTTCTGCTGCTGTGGCTAAATCTTGAAGACTACCGACCAAATAGTTTTTAAATCCCTGAACTCTAAGGGCTAACTCTTGGGATGAACCTGCAAAATTACGTCTCATCTCCTGATTAATTCTTTCTTTACGCCGTTCTAGTTTTTCAATCTCAATTTGCAGAGCCGTTTTGCGAGCTTGTAGTTCTTTTGTTCCCTCTTCAATCATCTGTCCAATGCTTTGTTGGATATCTTTTACCTGCTGTAACAGTAATTTTTCTTTTTGCTCTTGTAATGCTTTAATTTCACTTTGGAGATCAACTTTTTGCTCTTTTAAGCTAATTATCTCGCGATCATCTGAAGCCTGGTTTTTTTTAACAGAATTACCGTTGGCTGATATATTTGACTCAGGTTCATCTAACCAGCTATCTACAAATAATTCTGGTTCAGTTTTGAAGCTTTTTGCAGCAGTATCTAGTTCACTATCGACATTGCTGGGCTTAGTTGATATTTCGTTCTGATTTAATTCTGACTGCTCCAAAACATTTAAAGGTTCAACTTTACCCTGAGAATTATCCACTGGAAGAGAATCATCGGCTGAAAGTTCTGAGTCTATAGTCACATTAATCACATTATCTTGTTTAGACCAAGCATCAGTATAGCTTTGCGAAATTGATTCTTTTTGGTCTGGTTGTAGTTCAGTGTCTAGCTCAATAGATTCAGAATTGGTATTGTCTGATTCGGGAATGGAAGGGTTTTCAGAATTCATGAGAACGCCAAGAGTAAGTAGTACAGTTTATTTACAGTTGAAAACTATGAGTATAATTTTCTTTCACGAGGATAGTATTTATTCAAGCAATCTAATAAGGTTTTAGAATCAAAAATAATTGGCAAGAAATGAATGCTGTTAACTTCTCGAAAGTAAAACAAGATGGGAATAGGTGACCAAAAGATTTCCCAATTCAACCATTCACTATAGGGAAAGCTTAAAATAACCTTGCCTGAGCGCAGGACGTTTAGAGCTTCATCCGTAAATTGCAGTCTAATTAAAATTGTTTGTATTGTTAAAAATAGACCAAGTAAAGCGCAAACTCCAGCTAACCACAGAGAAACTAAAGCTAAAGCGCAAGCTCCCGCTATTAAAAATAGAGGAATTCTGTAGCTTGGTGAAAGTTCGACGACTTCGCTGGGATTGTTAGTTTTGATATTAGTAGCCATTTAAATTAGTTACTGATTAATAGTTTCTATTTTACAACGACCCGAATTTTAGCTGGGTTTGATTTAAGCCTTAATTACATTCAATTTAGAAACTAACGACTTAAACCTTGAAACATTAGCAAGGACATAAAAAAGTTAGAAATAAAAATTGCGCTCAATGCCATAACTACTGCCGTAGTGGTTGATTCTCCCACTCCTCTAGCTCCCCCTATGGTGGTTAATCCCCAATTGCAGCCAACAATAGCGATCAATGCTCCAAAAACAACTGCTTTGATTAAAGCACTAACTATATCCCATACCTGAATAAAACTTTGTATGGACTCGATAAAGATTACATAAGAAACATTATAAAAACCCGTTGCCACCAGAATGCCCCCAATCAAACCGACAACTAAAGAAAGCATGGTCAACATTGGTAGCATCAGGCAGCAAGCCAGCAGACGAGGAATCACCAGATAGTCAATGGGGTCACTTTTTAGCACATACAGAGCATCAATTTGTTCGGTGACCTTCATAGTACCAATCTCGGCTGCAAATGCTGAACCAACTCTAGCAGCTAGCACTACCGCTGTCAGTACGGGAGCTAGTTCTCTGCTTAACGCTAAAGCCAAAACACCTCCAATTGCCTGTACTGCGCCAAAATTTAAAAACTCGCGAGCGACTTGTATTGTAAATACCATGCCGACAAAAATTGATGTTGCCAGAGCAATTGTTAAAGAATCTGGTCCAACTATTACCATTTGTTCTATGGTGTTGCGGCGATTTATTTTTCCTTTGAGCAAATGAACAACAACCTGTCCTGTAAGAAATAATGCGGCTAATGAACGTTGTAGCCAAATTTGAAATTCATTATTGGAGGTGCTACTCATTAAGTGATTTTTAAAAGGATGAGGGATGAGGGAATGCTGACCAAGACAAGGAACAAATTTACAAAAATTTGCATCTAATTATAGTCTTATAGTCCCAACCCTCAAATCCCTAAAATTCGATTCCAGGCTGGGCTTTAACTCCTTGTTCACGAAATGGATGTTTAACTAACGTCATTTCTGTTGCTAAATCAGCGATCGCAATTAATTCTTCAGGTGCGCCTCTGCCTGTCAAAATTACGTGAGAATCTGCTGGCTTTTGTTTTAAACCTGCAATTACAGTATTAACGTCTAAATATCCTAGCTTTAAGGCGATATTGACCTCATCTAGCAGCACTAATCTATATTTGGGGTCAATAATATAGCTCAATCCCTTTGCCCAAGCAGCAGTTGCCATTTCTATGTCTCGATCTCGATCTTGGGTATCCCAGGTAAATCCTTCGCCCATGGCGTGAAATTTTAGCTGATCTGACCATTTCTCTAGTACCGCTTTTTCGGCAGGTTCCCATGCTCCTTTAATAAACTGTACAATTGCCACGTTGTAACCATGACCAAGCGATCGTATTACCATTCCCAAAGCAGCAGTGGTTTTGCCTTTACCATTGCCCGTATTAACGACAATTAGACCCTTTTCTTGGGTTTTCTCGGCTAAACGTTTCGACTGCACCTCCTGGCGACGTTGCATCTTCTGCTTGTGCTGTTCACTGCTAACTGTAGTTCCGCTCATGATTATTGTACGAACGAACGACCGTTCGCCCCTAACTGATTATATGAGTAGTTTAGCAATAGGGAGTAAATCACAAGCGATCGATAATTAGGTAGTTTAAACTTGGAATAATATTTTTACTACACTAAATCAATGGATTTTTTAAATTCACAACTATATTTTCTGTCTAAAACATTAACTCCTTCGGGAGCTATCTTATTAGATGTAGAAAACTTTCCCTTCCAGTTAGACTTGACACAATATCTCAAAGCATATTGTCAATATCCAATAACTATTAAGTTTGCAGTCGCCAATTGGCTGAACAATAGTATTTCCAAACTAGATAAATATTTATATCAACAAGGATATCAATTAATTCATGTACCCCAGGGAAAAAATTCTGCTGATGCTCAAATTTTGACTTTAGGTAGTTCTTTGTTATTACAATTTCCTCAAGTAAAAGAAGTAGTAATAGTTTCTCACGACTCTATTTTTGATTGTTTACATCAAAATTTACCAAGGCAAGGATGCAGCACGTACAAAGTGTATCAGCATTCACGAAATATTTATCTACACAATTTTATTGATAATCGCACTTCGGTAATATCTACAGTTTCTCATCTTGGTGATAAATCACGACCCACTAAAGAGCCAAATATAGAACAGTCAATTCAAAGCAAAATCGCCTTAACTTTAAATAAACTTACACAAATATCAAGCGAACCAGTTACCTTATCACAGCTTTCTCAGCAATTTAAGCATGACTATCAACAGTCAATATCAGAAGTTCTTAAAAGCAATAAAATTGGCAAATCTGCTTTGAATTTTATTAAACAAAGCTGTGTCAATCAAATTAAAATTAAGCAAGAAAATAAAACTCATTATCTTTTGCTAAAAGAATAAAACTCATCATTTGCAGTTAAGGTATATCCACTGAACATTGCACCTAGATTATAGAGCTTTGCCGTCTGTAAGTTATAAAAGCGATCGCATTATTTTAAAACTATATTTCAAAACTAATGACCCAATCAACAGACCAAGAAATACTGAATAAAGGCAAACACTAAGAGTAGCCATCCGATTGCCTTGGAGTCTGATACGATGATCTCTTAGTCTGATACTTTTCTGCACAACTATTTAGATAATTGTATAAATTATAACTACTGTGACAATTTCTACCGATAAATTAAAACCAGATTGGGCAGGAGAAGATCTACTTTCCCGCTTTGTTAACCTGCTAATTCAAACCAAGCCAATATACAGAGTGATGCAGCATCAAGCGCGACAGGTATTGATCAAAACTGCTGAAAAAAACGGTATTCCCTGGCGCAAGAATTATCAGGAATTAGAACAGTCTGGGGCAAAGGAATTATTAGACTCCCTGACCAATAAAGATTTAGTTTATCCCGACTACTATCAAGTACCTTTTCATGCCTACGATGAAGGCAATTTGTGTTGGCAAGCAGCTTTTGAGGCTCCTTCTGCAACTTACTCTATGGGGTTAAGAGTCTGGAAAGATGAAGATATCACTTGGCAAACAGCACAGCAAAGATTGCGCCATAGTTTTTATCAAGTATTAGAACAATATACACCAGAAACAATTACAGATATTTTAGATTTAGGTTGTTCTGTAGGTATCTCCACTCTAGAATTGCATCGCTATTTTTCCGAGAAACAAAAGAATGCAATCAACACCATTGGTTTAGATTTATCTCCCTATATGTTGGCAGTAGCAAAAACTACTGATGCTCAACAAGAAATCGCTCAATGGCTGCATGGCAGGGGAGAATCTACAAAATTAGCGGATAATTCTCTGGATTTAGTTACCCTACAATTTGTCATTCATGAGTTACCCAACCAAGCAACTCAAAAAATCTTTAAGGAAGTATTACGCATTCTCAAACCAGGGGGTGTAATGGGAATTGTGGATAATAATCCCGCCTCTGCTGTAATTCAAAGTTTACCCCCAGTACTGTTTACCCTCATGAAAAGCACTGAACCTTGGAGTGATGACTATTATACTTTTGATGTAGAAGCGGCAGTCACTAAAGCGGGTTTTGATTATCAAACTACCGTGGCTAGCGATCCTCGCCATCGGACAATTATTGGTACTAAACCAAGCTGAGATATTTTTTGAGTTAAATAAAGGGTTGAATAAAAGTGCGATTGGCGAAGCTTAGTACCGCCACGCGTAAGCGATAAGTACTAAGGTACTATGTTTATAGGCTTTGACAGCTTATTAAAAAGGTTACTTTATTTACGCCTCTTCCATTAGGCGCAAGCATCGCTTTTATCTCTTGAATAAATAAAGTTATTTTTTACTGTATATTAATTCCTTAAACTAAAGAATATTTTAGAGCGGAAACAATTTAATAGATTATGGGAGCATCCCACTTTTTAACTAAGTACAAATACTTAGGGTAATATCTTGGTTTAAATAGGCACATCGAAGCCTCAACATTTGAGATACGTTTTTTGGATTCCATTGTGCGCCAACAATCTTAACTCTCGAACCACAAAACTTTGTTTTGTCCAGAATCAAAGATTCTGGGAACATCGTAGATGTTCGTTTAATCCAAGACTCAACTGAACCCGAACCAATACAAATACCAAGCTCTCGGGTTAGCTGATAATCAGGGATTCTAAATCGGTGTTGGCGAAGGTAATTCTGAAAATTTCTCGCTTGTTTTTTGGGCAAATCATTAAATACGGCGATCTCGTCGTTAACGAAACCCTGCCAAAGATAGTTTTTGGCTTGTCTAAGTCTTTGATTACTACCACCTACTTTGTGGAGGTTTTCCATCAAATGATACCAGTCTAAAATCTCTCTTCTTCGATGCTTTGATCCAATCTGCTTAATGATGTTCCAGACTCCATCATGTCCGTCTCCCAAGCAGTTTACTATTTTATTCAATGGTTGTTGATTAATCCAACTAAGTAGACTTTTGTTATCTTAAAAAAATGCCATTCCAATTCGGTTGTGAACTTTAACTGCCTTGTAATTTTTCCATTCGCTTTGTTGTCCTAATGGTGTTCTTAGTCTTACTGTTCCACCATCTATACTCAAAGATTTTGCCCTTTTTGTAATCTTTGCTTCTGGTAACTGATAGCTGTTAACTAGCCGATGTTGTTTGCTGTGAGCAACTTTGACCCCTGTTAGAATCTCCAGATCTTTTTCGGCGTTGACAAATGATTCATTCCCTACAAGTAACAAACAGCATTTCTCTATTTGAGGACTTAAGCGGTTTCCCTTTTTTAACTTCAATCTTGTTGCTTGTTTACTGGAAATAGTTATTCTACCGATGCAGGTTTTTATTTTTCGCTTTCTTCCTGCTTTATTTCCCCCTGCTTCATTGAAAAAGCGGTGCGACCCCGCTGATTTTTAATCAGCAAGACAAAGGGCTTACCCGCATGTACGCGCACCAAGACAAACTCTCCTATTTTGGGCGCGACTTTTCCTAGTAAGTGTTTTCTGACGCTCAATTCTATGGTTTCAAATGTAGCTAACTCTTCGCTCTTGGGTATTGTTGTAAAGTATTTCTGCTACTTCTCTCAACTTTTGGTCAATAGTTGATTGCTCTTCTGGTGTCATGCTTTGTTTAAAAGAGTTTTTTCTTGATGTTATTCTACTCTAAGCATTTTTACTTACTGCAAAAGTGGGATGCTCCCATAGATTATTACGTCTACAATTAATTTTCAAGGTATACAAAAAGTTAAAAACAACTAAATAATATTTAATTGCTTTACCAACTTTTTTATCTTAATTCTTTAACTTTTTAAGTATGCAAGTATTTATCAATTTATAAATACTTCTAGAAAAAGTTTTTACATTAATACAAGCGAGAAAATAATCAAGATGGCTACATATATTGGTAATTCAGAAAGCGAAGATTTCCGATTCATTTTTCCCTTAAGTGCCGAAAATGATGAAATGGATGGTCGTGAGGGAGACGATACTATAGATGGTTACTTGGGTAATGATACTCTTCTAGGCTTTGATGGAAACGATAATATTAATGGTGGAGAAGGTGATGATTATGTAGCTGGAGAAGATGGTGACGACACTTTACTTGGCTACAATGGTCTAGATACTCTCTCAGGGGGGGAAGGTGATGATTTACTTTCTGGAGAATTAGATGGAGATATTCTCTTTGGCTTCAATGGAGACGATACTTTAGATGGTGGAGATGGTGACGATCAACTCTTTGGGGAAGCTGATAATGATACTTTATTAGGGAGTTCGGGTAATGATATTTTGGTCGGTGGCGATGGGAACGATATCTTAGAAGGAGAGGCAGGAGATGATCTTCTTAATGGAGGTTTAGGGGCAGATACTTTTGTCTTTGCCACTATTTTAGGTACGGGAGTTGACACTATTCAGGACTTTTACTTTCAAGAAGATGACAAGATTGAAGTAGTTGCCGAAGGATTTGGTATAAATACCGATGAGATAGATCGCTTTACCTACGATCAAGGTTCAGGAGAAGTATCATTTGATGGCGAAGCTTTTGCCATTATCGAAGGGAACGTTAATTTTGTTCCTTTTGAAGATATTAATATTGTTTAGATTAAGATCGATTTGATTGCTATCTTTCCAAAATAAAATTGTGCAGGCATTAATTAAAATGTCTGTTTTCTGTATATCTTAAACAAAAAAATCTTATGTTAGAAATAATTTGTGCTGGTTCATTGGCTTTGTCGCTCAATATTTGTCAGAGAAAAAACTCAATTGAGTTAAATCCTATTCAGCAAAACATCGCCTTAGATAAAAAAGGTTATTTAGCTAAAGGTCAACCTAACGAATCAAGGTACAGACAAGAAACAGATCGGGATTTGGGAAAAGATGAAATTGAATATAGAGATGGCAGAGGCAGCAGAGATTACCAAGAGGCCGAACAACGTCGAAGAGAAATAGAATATGGAAGCGATCGCGAAAATGAAAATGATATTTATTGGAATCGAGATAGACCTAGTAGAGAAGAAGATAAATACTATAGAGACAACAGATCTAGACAAGAATATCCCAGCAGAAGCGAATATTATCGGCATTAATATGTAAAGTTAATTAAATTAAATGCCATGACTTTTGCCAATTACCCAGTGGCGACGAAAAAAGCGCGAGAGGCTAGATTCTTCAAGGGAAAGATAAATCGGTCTACCGTGAGGACAGGTGCGAGGATTGCGAGTAGCTTGCCATAAATCCAATAGATTTTGCATTTCTTTGATACTTAAAGTTGTACCGTTACGAATTGCGCTACGACAGGCACTAGCTACTTGAGCCGATCGCAAGTCTCCTCCCCAGCTTAACTCAATTAAAGCATCAGCACAGTCATCTCGATCAGCAAGTATTTTGGGTGCATTGCGAATTGCCCAAATGTTCTCGCCAAAAGGTTCGACGTTAATTTCTAGTTTCTGTAATTGCTCAAGCTGAGATTGTCTTAAATACTCTAAAGTAATGGGGGTTGTTAAAGGTACTAATTCCCAGCAGCTTTGTAACTGCTCGTATAATACTCTTTCATGGGCAATATGTTGTTCAACTAGCCATACTCCAGAAGAATGTTCTGCCACAATATAGGTTTTGTTGACTTGTGCTACTGCCTTTAGCTTTAGAGAATTAAGTTGAGAAGGTGTGTTTGCTTCAAGTTTTTCGGTGAGATGGCGATCTACTTGATATTTGCCTGAAGCTTCGGCTACCTTCAACATTTTACCGATTCGGCGATCGCCCACCGCAGCAGGAAGATTAACTATATTTAACTTTAAGGCTTGCGAAATTGCCTTGCTAGTTTCTGTCTGCCAATAAGCAAGAGAGTGAAGATAAATTTCGGTCTTAGCGGGGTGACGATTCCAATCAATTTGGCTAGGACAGGTATGAAGATGTAATAAACATACAGGAAAGCGATCGCGTGGCAGAGTTTTTGCCATACCGTTAAGAATAGTCTGCTCTAATTCAGGCGATCGCACATAGCGATTATTGACTGAAACTTTTACCCAGTCTGCCTTATGGCGATGGCAGCGATCTGGTAAACCCATGATTAATTCAATTTGGGAATTGAACTGCTGTTCGTTAACTATAAAAGAGGCTGAATTATCCTTTTTAAAAGGAGTAGGAATTTCTATTTTGAGATGGTGTAAGTCACTACTGCTGACTCTTCTAAGAAATTGAGGCAGGACATCTTTAGCGGTTGCACCAGGACTAACATAAAACCAAGGACTATTATTTTGCTTAATTTGCCAAGTGATTTGTGGATGACACAGGGCAATTTGCTGAATTAGTTTTTGAACTGCCTTTAACTGCTGATTCAATGCTGGCAAACCTCGACGACGTACAGGAAGCTTGGCAAACAAGTTAGAAACGGTAATAATTGTGCCTGTGGCGATCGCTACTGCCGATTCAGGCTGAGATTTACCCTCAGAATAATTAACCTTCCAGCCAACAGGATCTAATTGATGCTTAGTACGGCTACAAATGTTTAAATCTGCTACTTGAGCAATACTATGGAGAGCTTCACCCCTAAATCCCAAACTAGTAATGTACCAAAGATCTTTACGACTACGAATTTTACTAGTGCTGTGAGGTTGAGCGCAGATTCTTAAATCATCTAAAGACATTCCCTTGCCATTGTCTATTACCTGAACTTGCCATAGTTCAGGATGCAGAGAAATCGTAATTCTATTTGCCCCTGCATCAAGGGAATTTTCTACCAATTCTCTTACCACTGCTGCCAAAGAATCAATGACCTCTCCCGCAGCGATGAGATCGATCACCTCATCTGGTAAAGTTTGAATCTCACAAGGCATACACTTCTGAATTTAGTTGGGAAACTACGTAAACAAAGGCTTTTAGAACTTAAATATCAGGGCGTGTCATCAAATTTAAGCGTACCTTATGCTCATTTATCCTACCCTGTTATTGGTTAAGTAATTAACGTCTGGTGTGAATCAAAAACGTCTAATTTTCTCGCATTATATTTGAAATTTATCTGTGAAAACCGTATTTATTCCTGGGGTAACTTTCCCCCAGACCCCGCTCTCGCGCACAGTTGCGGCTAAAGCCTTACTCTTGCGCCTGACGGCGACGCGGGGTCGCTCGCCTGTTGGGGACGTTACGACCCTCCCCAAACCCCTTCCGTAAAACTCAAAATCTGGCTTTCTCTTGCTCAAATAATTTCTAGGGGTTTTAGTCCAAAATTTAATTTTTTTAAGCTGAGTTTGTAAAAAATATCTTTTTATCATATAACCGATGACCGCGGAAGAACATAATTAGTAATTTTAAAGACTTTTAACAGTCCCCTTTGATGTAGAGTCCTCCACAAAGTTTTGGGAAATAGCCCAAGCTGTATTGATTAGCTGCATCGCTTTTTCTGAGCCATCCAAATCTGGATGATATTTAAAGCTCATTTTAAGATACGAAGAACGTCCAAAAAGCGCAAAGGCTACTGCATACCAAATTAGATCTAAACCATCGACAATATAATTTTGATAGGTTTTATATTCTTCTAGGTTACGAGCTACTAGCTGCTGATACATCTTTTCGGCATTAGGTAATGCTTGCCTAATTTCATCAATGGAAATTGAGTAATTGGCGTAGCTGTTGGGATTAGTTTCGGGAATTTCTGGAGTTTCTGAAACAACCGCGTATGTATCTAAACTAATGATAGGTTGATTGAGAGCCGTTTGCTGGTCGTCCTCTACTGAGATATTAGAAACAGAAGAATATAAAGTATTTAATAAATCTTGATTATCTTGACATTCGGCGTGTAGTTCTAAAAACTCTTGGGATAAATTAGCAATACGCTTTAATTTACTTAGTTTAGGTCTTAATTCCTCAGCTTGGGTATACAGCCTTAAAGCCTCTTCATCAAGCTGATTACGAAGCTGTTGTTTCTCCTGTAGCTTTGTTTCCAACTCGACTATACGTTGATTAACCTTTGCTTGTTCTTGCTGATTAACTTTTTCCTGTCGCTCAATCTGCTCTAGCTGAGACTTTATTTGGGCAATAGTCTCCATTATGTTCATATTTTTATAATCAATTATGTTTAGATACGGTCGATCAATAATTATTAATTTTAGTTAGCTGAAAATTGCTTTAGCCTGCATTAGTTACTGACGTTACGCATTTAATCTAACTGCGGTGAAGGGGTGACGAGGAGCGTAGTCTAGCTGAACCGTCCCCAAGTCTCCAAGTCCCCAAGTCCCCAAGCTTTACAGATCGATGAGTGCGTAACATCAGTTAGTTAGTTATAGCTATAGGTTTTTAAATTATGACATTAGATTTAGGTAAGGGAGAATGGCGATTCACTGTTCTTTTAGAGTAGCAATAGAGTTTTTAGGCGATCGCAATTTGGGCATCTAAAATTGCTTGTCTTGCCCAGCGATCGGCAGCTAAAATATCATCTAAGTTAGGTTGAGCAGTGTTTTGAGTACCAAAGCGATCGCAAACTTGCTCAATTAAACGAGGAATATTTAAAAAGTCAATTTTCTCGCTCAAAAATAACGCCACCGCCTGTTCATTAGCTGCATTCAAAACCGCAGGCATCAATCCCCCTGCTCTTCCCGCAGCATAAGCAAGCTGCATACAGGGATATTTTTTGTGGTCAGGCTCACGAAAAGTCAAGTCCCCTGCTTTAACTAAATCTAACTGTTCCCATTCGGTAAAGATTCTTTCTGGCCAAGATAGGGCATAAAGTAAAGGTAAACGCATATCAGCCCAGCCCAACTGTGCTAAGACAGAAGTATCCTGAACTTCAATGAGCGAATGGATAATACTCTGGGGATGAATAACAATATCAATGCGATCGTAATCAACGTCAAATAAATAATGTGCCTCGATTACCTCCAAGCCTTTGTTCATCAGCGTTGCTGAATCAATCGTAATTTTTTGTCCCATTGACCAGTTAGGGTGCTTGAGGGCATCTTTAACCGTCACCGAGGCTAATTTCTCGATGGGCAAATCCCGAAAAGACCCCCCTGAAGCGGTCAAAATAATACGTCGTAACCCTCCTTCGGGAATACCCTGAAGACATTGAAAAATTGCCGAATGTTCTGAATCAGCAGGAAGTAGCTTAACCTGATGTTTTTTGACCAGGGGTAAGACTACAGGCGCACCTGCAATCAAAGTTTCTTTGTTAGCTAAAGCAATATCTTTCCCAGCTTCGATAGCTGCAATGGTGGGCAATAAACCCGCACAGCCGACAATTCCTGTAACTACGCTTTGGGCATCGCCGTAACGAGCGACTTCACAAATGCCTTCTTGACCAACCAATATCTGAGGCTTATTGGGCAAAAAAGCGATCGCCTCTTTTAATTGTGCCAACTTTTTTTCATTGCCTAAAGCAACTATTTCTGGCTGAAACTTATCAATTTGTTTAGCTAAAAGAGCAACATTACTCCCTGCGGCTAAACCCACCACCCGAAATTTATCAGGATTATCAGTAACAATATCCAGGGTTTGTGTGCCAATAGAACCAGTAGACCCCAAAATAGTAATTGCTTTCATGTTTTTTATATAGCGACTAATATCTCTCATCACTATATGTTCTTGAGTGGGCTGAAGTTAAGATTTTTTTAGATAAGTCCTCATAACAATGTTTCAGATCTAACCGCCCCAACTGCTCTACAAATAGCTTTTCAAAGCTGATAAATCTAATAATTCAAAGCCTTGCAAAAACTCTAGTAGTCTAGCTGCTATTTTACTTATACCCTGGGCAGCGTTGGACTCAATATTTAAGGGAATAACAGGATCGTGAAGAGATAAGCGCAATAAAAACCAGCCAGCTTCGTCCTCAGATTTGCAAGCTATTCTTACTCCTTCATAGTTGTTGGGTACAGTCTCCCAATCTGCTTGAGTATTGGCAAACTCTTTTAACTGCTCGATTACATTATTACCGTAAGTCTGAAAATCAGCAGTCTTTATCTTTAAGCGAAATTCTTCGCTGGCTGCTGGCTCTTGTAAACTGCTAGTCAGATCTGTAATTAGTTTTCCCTGCAATTTAGTTCTGGCTAATTCAACTAACAGTTTTGTGGCTAGATATGCCCCATCATCAAGAAAATAATTTTCCTTCATTGCCCCATGTCCAGAGGTTTCAATTGCCAGCCAAGATTCCTCTCCAGAATTATCTAGCCTAATCGATTCATTAATCACGTTTTTATATCCTCGTCTAAAACGATGATGTTTCCCCCCTAGCTGCTGTTCAATAAATTGAGTTAAGCCGTCTGAGGTTATTGAATCGGTGACTATAGTTGAGCCTGGATGTTCTCGTAAGACAATTGCTGCAATTAAGGCAATCATGCGGTTTCGATTTAGCTCATTTCCCTGGCGGTCTACGGCTGCTGCGCGATCTACATCCGTATCAAATATAATTCCTAAATCGGCTTGATGATCGACAACAGCCTTACAAATTGCCTCCATTGCTTCTTTGTTTTCTGGATTGGGAACATGATTGGGAAACGTACCATCAGGATCGAGAAACTGGCTACCTGTCGTATCTGCCCCTAGAGGTTTTAGGACTCGATCTACATAAAATCCTCCTGCACCATTCCCCGCATCTACCACTATTTTTAAGCCTGTCAAGGGTTGCTCAAAGTTATCAAGGTTATTTACTCCCTGACGAACAGTCTCGACTAACCTGGCTGCATAAATAGTCATAAAATCTCGCTTGGTAGCTTCTCCTTTGGCTGCACCGATAGTTAGTTCTTCGGCTTCGGCGATCGCCAAAATAGCGGTAATATCTGGTTTTCCTAAACCACCTTGGGGAGTAAAAAACTTCAGCCCATTACGGTTAAAGGGTAAATGACTAGCGGTGAGCATAATTGCCCCATCACAGTTAAATCCATCTGTGACGGTACTCATAAACATAGCGGGAGTAGAGGCAATATCGAAGTCATAAACTTTACATCCTGCGAGCGCAATTCCCTCGATCGCGGACTGACTCAGGGCGTTTCCAGATAAACGGCTATCTCGCCCCACTGCAATTGTTATCTCCTCCTCTGGTTTATTAGCCTGTCCCTTTAGCCACTGGACAAAAGCATTACCAAGAGTTTTAGCTACATCAGAAGTTAAATTAACCGCCTCATCAGCAACGCCCTCTAGGGCAACTCCACGAATATCAGAGCCATTTTGCAGCTTTTTCCAGTCGATGTTATTCATTGTTTTAATAGCTAAAGTTATCTTTGAGCGGGAAAATGAAACTGCTTGTCCCAAGTCCAATAATAGCTATAGCCTCAAATTCTGCAAAATCTTGGTTATTCAGGCAAAAAAATAGCCCACCGCCACGCCGTTTTACCTTAGTTTATGACCTGGAATACCAGGGTGGGAATTGGCTGCTCCAGTTTCTGTTTCCGAGTACTGGCTCGGTATACTGCCACCAGAGCTATTGCTATTCCCGACATAAATCAAGCATAGATCAATAAACTTGAGAGGTAGTCACCAACGTGGTAGTGGTACTTTATCCATCATAATCAGTTTTGAGAATTTAGCAAGAGGCATTGATAAGGGATAAAGATAATTGTTCATTGATAATTGATAGACGATAGTATGAGATGAAGCTAATTAAGTTACTCTCAAAAAGACAGTGGAATTAAAACGCGCAATTATTGCCTACAAAGCAGGAGACAAGAATAGCAGACAGTGGGCAGAAAAATGTGCCAGAGAGCTAGAAACTCGTAACTGTCAGGTTTTAATCGGACCAAGCGGTATCAAAGATAATCCCTATCCTGTCTTTTTGGCTTCTTCAGTGGTCAAAATTGACCTGGCAATAATTTTGGGCGGAGATGGGACGGTTTTGGCTGCTGCCAGACAACTAGCTCCTGAGAGGATACCTATTTTGGCGGTAAATGTGGGAGGACATTTGGGTTTTTTGACCGAACCCTTTGAATTATTTCAAGATAGTGAACAGATATGGGATCGTTTGCAGTCAGATCTTTATGCCGTGCATAAACGCATGATGCTACAGGCGCAGCTATATGAGGGAGGAACACAATTAACCTCCGTCAGCGAAATATTTTATTGCCTTAATGAGATGTGCATTAAACCTGCTAGTATCGATCGGATGCCTACTTCGGTTTTGGAACTGGAGGCAGATGGACAGGTAGTAGATCAATATAGCGGTGATGGTCTATTAGTTTCAACTCCTACAGGCTCTACGGGCTATACTGTCTCAGCTAATGGTCCTATTTTACATCCAGATCTGTGGGCGATCGCCGTTACGCCGATATGTCCTCTTAGTCTGTCTGGTCGTCCATTGGTTTTGCCCCCTGGTAGCGTAGTTAGCGTCTGTCCAATTAGAGACTATGAGGTTAATACTAAGCTGTGGACAGATGGTGCTTTGGGGACAACGGTTTGGCCTGGTCAAAGAGTAGTGATTAAAATGGCAAATTGTCACGCGCATTTTATTATTTTGCGAGAAAGCTATTCTTTTTATGACACCCTTAGAGAAAAACTACAGTGGGCAGGTACTAGGGTGCATTATAAAGATAAAAAAAGCTTTTACCAAAAATGAATACCAATATAATTAATGCTCTCAAAAGTTAAGATAAATATTATTTTAAATAAGTAAGTAGGCAGAACTAAATATAAAACCGAATAAGCAAGATTTTATTCCCTACTTTCTACTTCTTACTTCTTACTTTTTACCTACTACCCACTACCTTCTACCTCTCAATTAATGTGGTCAACAAAACTATCTAAAGCTGCCTTAATAGTAATTACTACCGTTACGATTTTAGTTATTAATCTTAGTCCAGGATTAACTCAGACAAATTATAATTTCTTACCCTACGATCTGAGAATTGAAAATCTACAGCTAAATCAAGATGGTGGTATTTCCAAAGCACCTGTAGAAATTGACGGGAGAGTTATATTAAGGGTTGGTAAACTTGATAGTGATTCGGCAGAAGAAAGAGCTTCTGTTATCCGTAAAGAGATGGTTCGAGCAATTAAAGATGATAACTTTACTGGGGTAAAGATTGAAGAAAAAGATAGGCTGCCAGTATTGTACTTGGTATTTGATAAACCACCAGAACCTGAGTTTAGAAAAAAAATAGATGGTGCTTCTAATCAAGAGCAACGGTACTTATTTACAGTCACTAGAGAAGATACTATCGCTAAAAAGTCTATTCTAGAAACGGCAATAGATTTAAAGGAGGAAATAGCGCAGGCGATCGCTCAAGCCAAGAAAGAAAGAACTGCTGCTTTTACACGTCGTCAAGGAGTTATTGCCCTAGTTTTATTATTAGTAGCTCTATTCATTTCCAGGTTAATAGAACAGCTACAAACTTATCCACTGAGAAAAGCAATTCAAAGAGTTATTCCTGGATTTCCTAGCAACACTACTTCTAGTCCTTCTAACCTAACAACTCTGTTCCGTCTGAAATTGGGTTTTGCTCAGTTTCTGCTTTGGACAGTCACAATTTTTGCTATTGCTTGTCTTTTTCCTCTTACCCGCCATTGGTTATATGCACTAATTAACATTTTAATTGGCACATTTAATACATCTGTATTTAGCTGGAACGGCAAAGATTTTTCCATCATCAAGCTACTGTTTTTGATTGGTTTATTAATTGGTTCGATTGTCGTTAGTGGACACCTTGCCAATTTGCTGCGTAGCAATGTTCTCCAAGCTACCAGGATGAGCAGAGGTTCTCAAGAAATCATTTATATAATTACTAAATATGGTTTAGTTTTATTGGCTTCAGTGGTTTTACTTCAGGCTTATGGTCTGGATTTAAGTTCTTTAACTTTAATCGGTAGTGCTTTGGGCGTAGGTATCGGTTTTGGTTTTCAAGATATTGCCCGCAACTTCGCCAGCGGTATTGTGCTGCTATTTGAACGCTCAATCCAGGTGGGAGATTTTATTCAGGTTGGGGATCATTTAGGAGTAGTTGAAGAGGTTAGAACTCGCAGCATCGTGCTGAAAACCTTAGATCGTGTATCTATTATTGTGCCTAACTCCCGTGTTCTTAGCGAAGAGGTGATCAACTGGAATCATCGTAAAAGCGTGACTCGCTTACATCTACCAATTGGAGTTGCTTATGAATCTGACGTAGCAAAGGTTAAATCAGCTTTATTACAGGCAGCGGAAGAACATCTAGAAGTGCTCCGCAATCCTTCTCCCCAAGTCTTTTTTACTGAGTTTGCCGATAGTTCTCTTAACTTTGAACTATTGGTTTGGACATCCGATCCTAGTCGCCAAGCACCCTTAAAAAGCGATCTTTATTTTCGGATCAAAGAACTGTTTGAGGAACAACAAATTGATATTCCTTTTCCTCAAAGAGATATTAATTTGAAGATGGGAGATCTACCTATTAGGCTATCCGAACAATTGGAAAGCCATTTATTGTATTGGTTGAGAAATTTGATCTCTCAGAAACACCACAATGATAAATGATCTTAAATCCTGTTCTTATAGGTTACTTTTCTACCGCTCCCTAGATCCCCAAACTTGGCGAACTATTTCCCTTCCGAGGCTTTGATAAAAAAATTTATGATGGAGCGCAAACAGGAGTACCAACTTTTGCTGGTGGGAAGATATTTTAGGGGACTTTAAACGTCCGCGTCACATCGATGACACTATGACACCAGAATTTACCCAACTCAGTTGTCAAGTATTTGAAGTTATTCGCGAAGAAACTCTAAAAAGTATAGAATAATCACAACAGCGATTGCCCTGGGTTGCTATTAAAAACTTCCTGAGCGATAGCTACCTCAAGGGTTTAATTGTCTTGTCTAAAAGTAGCGTTAATTAATATCAACTAGAGACATTTTATTTAATGCTGTCTACAATTGATCAGGTCTTTTTAAAGAATTATTATAGTTGCGATCGCAATTACCTCAAATAGTTTTCTGAATCTTTATAATTTGTGGGCATCATTTGCTATAGGTTACAGTTATCTGGTCATTTCGCCTATGTTTTTTAAATTCCTATCTAGAGAAGAATCGAACTTAGTCGTAGTTAATCCTCTTAGTAAAATCAGAAAGCTGTTGTTTTTGTCTATAGTTTCTGCCTCTCTGTGCGTTGGATTTAAACCAATTAATCATTCAGTCGCCACCACCCCAGAAGCTTTACTAGTTTTGGGTGGACATGAGGAGCGAGAACGTTTTGCTGCCAAACTAGCTCAACAATATCCCCAACTGCCAATCTGGATTTCTTCAGGTAGCCCTCAGCAATATGCCCAAGAAATTTTTGCTCATGCGGGAATCAAGCGCGATCGCCTACACTTTGATTATCGTGCTAGCGATACCGTTACTAACTTTACTACTTTAGTTGACGAACTTAAAGCACAAGGAATAGATAATGTTTATTTGATTACTTCGGAAAACCACATGAACAGAGCTAAGATAATTGGCGATATTGTTTTTGGCAGTCGAGGTATAGATTTTGAGCCTATTGCCGTCCCTTCGAGCAATCCCCCCGAACCTTTGGAAAAATGCTTGCGGGATGGTGCTAGGTCAATTTTCTGGCTGATAACGGGGCATACAGGAACTTTACTAGTTAAACATGGGAGCAAAAGTTTTAAGCTTCTTCTTTAGAATGTCATGGCGTAGGTTTTGATCCTCTGTAATGACTTATTTAGCGAAGTTCGTTAGCTATAAAAACATAAAGAAAACAGCCAACAAAAAAGGTGAGCTTATCACCCACCTTCATAGTTAATTTGTTTCAGTTTTATTTAACGAGTTGCTTCTACCAAGACTTGCTCTTGTACAGCAGAGACAGTAGTATTGCCATCTTCATCAATATCAACCAAGGCATTATCGCCATCATTGACGCGACCAGTAAGAATTGCTTCGGCTAAACTATCTTCTAATAGACGCATAATTGCTCTACGTAGAGGTCTTGCACCATAGCTAGGATCGAAGCCTTGTTCAATTACCTTATCTTCAAAAGCGGAAGTTACACCAATGGTAATTTGTCGTTGTTCTTCTAGTCTGCTAGATATCTCGTCGAGCAAGATACTGGCAATTTGTCTGACTTCGGGTTTGGTTAACTGACGGAAGACAATAATTTCATCAAGACGGTTAATAAATTCAGGACGGAAGTAGTTTTTCAATTCCTGATTAACTAAATCTTTGATGCGGTTGTATTGTGCGTCATCTTTATCGCCAGAGAAATCGAAACCTAAACCAGTACCACCTTTCTCGATTACTTTAGAACCGATATTGGAGGTCATGATAATTACAGTATTCTTAAAGCTAACGGTGCGTCCTTGAGCATCGGTCAGACGACCATCATCAAGTAGCTGTAGCATTAAGTTAAAGACATCAGGATGAGCCTTTTCAATCTCGTCAAATAAGACAATCGTGTAAGGTTGACGACGTACTGCTTCAGTTAGCTGTCCACCTTCGTCATAACCGACAAATCCTGGAGGAGAACCAATTAGCTTTGATACAGTATGGGATTCCATGTACTCGGACATATCTACCCGTACTATTGCCTCATCAGAACCAAACATTTGAACAGCTAGAGCTTTTGCAAGTTCGGTTTTACCTACCCCCGTAGGGCCAGAGAAGAACAGACTGGCAATCGGACGATTGCGATCGCCTAATCCAGAACGAGAACGACGTAAGGCACGGGAAACGGCTCGTACAGCCTCATCCTGACCAATTACTCTCTCGTGTAAATTGTCTTCTAGATACATCAAGGCTTCGGATTCTGTTTCCGTCATTTTAGTGACGGGTACGCCAGTCCAAGCAGCGACAATTTTTGCGATCGCTTCTTCATCAACCACAGGAGTCAACGCCTGGGGATTAATGGTAGGCACATCGGATTTTTCTTCATCCTGCTTTAAACAGTGATTTAAATGAGTCCGAGAACCAGCTTCGTCAATTAAGTCAATTGCTTTGTCGGGTAAAAAGCGATCGCTGATATATCTTTCTGAGAAAGTTACCGCAGCTTTGATAGCTGCATCGGTATATTTGACCTTATGAAAATCTTCGTAAGTTTTGCGTAAACCCTGAAGAATAGCGATCGCGTCTTCTACTGAAGGCTCTCCGATCATTACTTTTTGGAAGCGACGTTCTAAAGCAGCATCTCGCTCGATATACTGACGAAACTCATCTAAAGTAGTGCTACCAAGACATTGAATTTCGCCTCTGGCTAAGGCTGGCTTTAGCATATTAGCAGCGTCCATTGCCCCACCCATTGCTCCTGCACCAACAATAGTATGGATTTCGTCAATTACCAGAATTATATTACCCGCAACGCGAACTTCTTCCACAATCGATTTAAGGCGTTCTTCAAATTCACCTCTAAACTTAGTTCCTGCTAGCAGCGAACCCATGTCCAGACTGATAACTTCTTTGCCTTCTAAAAGAGAAGAAACATCACCATTAACAATGCGTTGAGCAAGTCCTTCGGCGATCGCAGTTTTGCCTACTCCTGGTTCTCCAACTAGAATCGGGTTGTTTTTAGTGCGTCTGCCCAATATTTGAACCGCGCGTTCGATTTCTGGGTATCTGCCGATCACAGGGTCTAGTTTCCCTTCTCTTGCAAGTTCAGTCAGGTTGATACTAAACTCTTTAAGCTTGGTAGCTTTTTCTCTACCTCCACCAAAACCGAAAGGATTTTCTTTAGTAGCTGTCGCTGCGACTGTCTCGGCTTCACCTAACTTTTTGATAATGTCTGTGCGTAGCTGTCTTAGATCGACACCTTGTTTAGTCAACAGCTTGGCAGCCATATTATCAGGATGCTTAACAATTGCCAGTAAAATATGTTCTGGACTGATAAAATTACTTTTTAACTGACGTGCTTCATTAAAAGCTTGCTCAAGAATTCTTTTGGCTTTTGGTGTGAAGGGAATATTAGCAGGGATAAACCCAGAACCTTTGCCCACAAACTCAATGGCTAGTTCTCTAGTTCTTGCCGAATTAACGCCAAAATTTGCCAGTAATTCTGCTGCCTTAGATGTTCCCTCGCCAATTACCCCCAACAAAATATGTTCTGTCCCTACAAGATTGTGTCCAGTATTTCTGGCTTCTTCTTGGGCGAGTACAACGTTTTTAATAGCCTTCTCATTGAAGTATTCAAACATCGTTTAAAAGACTCCTCTTAGTTAGTGTTAACATTTCTTTATCTTCTCTATTTAATTTATCTTTTTTAGTTATTAATATGTAGTGGTAAAAGCCGTAACCTTTATTCTAAATTTTGCTTAATTAATCGTAATATCTTTAAGTATTATAGACTACCAAACCCCATCCTATGTATGACGAAGGATATATCAAATATCAATGCCACTGGCAAAATCAACCATCGGTTAATGAAGAAGAAATTGTCGAGTTAAATCAATGGCGAAACCAGCTACATCAGCTAGGTCTAATCGGCGAATACGATAACGGAATAGGTTTTGGTAATCTGAGTGTTCGTGTGACTCAATCTCAAAATCTCATCATTTCAGGCACCCAAACGGGGGGAATTGCCGAACTCACCGCGCAACACTATACCAAAGTTACTGATTTTAACTGGCACAAAAATTATGTCACCTGTGAAGGACTAATTAAAGCCTCTTCTGAGACTTTGACCCATGCTGCAATTTACGTTGCCCAACCTCAAATAAGTGCCGTAGTTCATGTTCATCATGCAGACTTATGGCGTAAATTAATCAATCATGTCCCCACTACTAATCCTAATTGCGCCTATGGCACACCAGAAATGGCAGAGGAAATTATTAGGCTGTGTCAGCAAAAAGCAACTCAATTACAAAAAATTATCGTTATGAGTGGTCATGAAGAAGGCATTCTTACCTTTGGCAAAAGCCTTAGCGAAGCAGGTAATGTGCTGTTGAACTTCTTTGGTGTGCAAGATTTTTAAAAGATTAACCTAAATTTGGCTAGAATAAGCGAGGAGCAATATTTCAATATTACTAAATACTACAAATTGATTAATAAATTTTATCGACGAAAATATCAGCTAGGGATATTTTCTTGTTTAATGGCGATTGCCTTAAGTTCAAGTCTTGTATTTAGTCCTGTAGCTACAGCTAAACTATTTGATGGACCAGTGGATCGATTACCTCTAGAACAAAGGGTTTCTTTGCGAGACGGCGAAGTTGTTTTTTTGGGAACAGATGGCAAGTACACCTGTCGTATACTCGTAAAATCATCAGTAGATACTGCTTGGAAAGTCATCACTGATTACGGTCACTATGCCGAATTTCTGCCAGGAGTTATAAGTAGCCGAGTGGTGAAAAAAACAGGCGATCGCCAAGTGTTTGAACAGATTAATAAAATCAAGACTTTTGTTTTTAGTATTGAGTCGCGGGTGAAAATTGCCACCAAAGAGTATTACCCCAAGCAAATTACTTTTCAGGCAGTAGGTGGAGATTTAAAAACCTTAAATGGAGAATGGATTTTAGAGCCAGTAGCTATTTCCTCTAGCTTTCCTCCCGACAAAGTTCTAATGACCTATAAGGTAATGGTAAAATCTGCTAAAGCACCTAGCGATATATTTTATAACATCTATGAGAGCCGTTTGCAAGAAACCATAATGGCAATTAAACAAGAAGCAGAAAAACGTTCAGGCAAAAAGAAAGACTTAATCAGCTTAACCAAAAGTTGACTCATTCCAGCCCCACATATAGCCTTTGGCATCAGCAAATTCGATATAGATGCGGTTAGCCTGAACGCCTAATTTTTCACTAATTTGATGACAAAAATCTTGGCTCATGGTTTTAGTTTGAGACGAACTCATATTGCCAACGCTTTTGATCTCTACATAGCAAACAGGATCGAATGTACCTGCAAAAGTCATCGGTACATCGGCTTCAAAAGCTGTCATTACATAAGATTCTGGCTTGCCAAGGTGTTCAGCCAGTTTAGCAGATAGTCCCGTTAACAAGCTGGCAACTGCTGCACTTTCAGGCTGAGAGATAGAGGACTGAACTTTTATTAAAGGCATAATTATTTTTTAACTTCGATTTTAAATTTTAGTTTAGCCAAAGTTTGTTTTGTTCGATCGCTTTGACTAGTTTCTAGAATAATTCCGCACAGGGGTTTAAATTCTTTTTCTTCCAGATGTTTTATTTGTTCGTAGGTCATGAGTCTTCTTGGTTCTTTTCTTTAGTTTTCTCATTTTTTCCCTATTCGTGCAAGAGGTTTATTGCTTTTAGATTTACCCTTAACTATTAACTATTTCCCCGCGATCGAATACTTTCCCATCCTTGCCAATGCCTTGAATTTTTAGACGTTCTGGATAAACATCGATAGTAGCGAAGCTCAATCTAGCTGCTGATTTTGCAGTCCAATCAGAACTGCCTACTGGACGGGTTTTTGCCCCTGCACCACAGGTTAAATAGGTTGTTCCTTCAATTGCTTTGGTGCGCTCATAGTTATGATCGTGACCGTTAATGTATAGATGAACTCCGTAGTGAGCAAACAACGGCGATAGTTTGGCAATTAGTTCAGGATCGCTACCGTGAACTCCAGAGGAATATAAAGGATGATGTCCATAAACAATTTTCCAAGTGGCGGTAGATTTAGCGAGGTTCTTGTCTAACCAATTAAGCTGTTTTGACCAGTTGGCATTGCTATTGGTATCGAGGGCGAAATACTGCACAATACCTTGAGTAAAAGTGTAATATCGTCGTCCCTGCATATTAAATGCTGAGTAGTTAACCTGATCGACACCGTTATTAGTTCGTATGTCGTGATTGCCTAGAACAGCATAGAATGGAACTTTTTGTTTTCTGAGGAAACGATAAGGTCTGCCAAATGTTGCCCCAGCTCTTTCTATTGCGCCATCCTCATAAATATTGTCTCCAGCCATCAAAACCAGCTTAAAAGGATCTTGTCTAAAGTAGTCGTCCATCACATCGGCGATCGCCAATTGTCCGATATTTCCTGTTCCTACATCTGCTAAAGCGACAAAGCGAAACAAAGGAGAAGATTTATTAGAAGCAGTAGCTCTAGAAATCAGATTGTGACTCCCTAAAGCTAGCCCAATTCCGCTTGCTATTCCCCGATATAGTATTTGACGGCGTTTCAACAGTTTAATCTCTCCTAATTAGCAATTTGAAAATCAAATAATATGCTTCTTTGGCTGTTATGCTATACCTACCTCAAAATCATTATAGATATTAAATTGATTAAAATCAGTCAAACATCAACCAGTAATATACCAACAAATGTTTGATCGTGTTTTACTATGCAAACTCTTCTACAAAAATTAGTTAAATTTTGGCAGAATAACATTCATCAGCGGCTAACCTCTCTAATTGCCGCGATCGGCACTGTTGGGATACTTAGCTGTTTAATCATTATCTATGTTGTGGCTCAAATTTCTGATGAAGTATTAGATCGAGAAGCTTTTATCTTAGATAAAATCATTTTGCTCTGGATTCACTCTTTTGCTAATCCAACTCTTGATGCGATCATGCACACTTTCACCCGCTTGAACAATCCTAATACGGTTACTGCGATCGCTATTTTTACTCTAGCATTACTTTGGTGGCGACGGTATTATGCAGAAGCCAAAATATTTGCGATCGACTGTCTAGGTGGCGTGGTTCTCAGTTATGGTCTTAAATCAGTATTTGGCAAAGTTAGACCTGCTCTTTGGCAGTCTGCCATTGAAGAAACCTCATTTAGTTATCCTAGCGGTCATGCTCTAGGTTCCACGGTTTTATATGGATTTCTTGCTTATCTTTTGGCAACACGCTACCCGCAATTTGCCCTATTAATTTATACAGTGGCAATATTTATCATTGGGACAATTGGCTTAAGTAGACTGTATTTAGGAGTACATTGGCCTACCGACATTATCGGTGGCTATGGTATTGGTTTTTTGTGGCTAACCTTTTGTATCACGATGCTAAAACTGCAAAAAATGAAAGCGTCTGAGCTTCAATCTTAATTGGTTTATACCCTGATATTAGATTACGAACTGCGAGTTAATTTAATATCAGCAATCTTAGGCAAAGATGGATTGGGAGGCGGTTGCTTCGACCTAGAACTTCGAGGTTATGGGCAATAAATTGAGTATGCCTTAAATTATCTTTCGCAACTAAAATTTGGTATAGAGAAGATTATGAGGTAACCAGTACCTCTGCTAGTTGGTAAATGTAAAGTAGAAATGCAATTTGTAACTTTAAAGTAGGAAGTAATAATTTAATCAAACGTCAAACACGTTCGTTCGTAATGCTATAGCTTGAAAATTTAGTCATTGTACGGTGGTCAGTACTTGCAACAATTATTCATAAGCTTTAAAACATATAGTAGACATTAAATTTATTACAAATTAGTTGTAAGGAGAGTACTTGCTCTGTGCTGCAACGTTTAAAGCAAGATTTAAAAAGCGATTTAATTGCTGGATTATTAGTAGTAATTCCTTTAGCTACAACTATCTGGCTGTCCATTTCATTAGCAAAATGGGCGATCGATTTATTTACCCGTATACCCAAACAGATCAATCCCTTTGATGGATTGGATCCGATTTTAACCAATTTTCTCAATTTTATTGTCGGCTTGGCGGTGCCATTACTGACTATTCTCATTATTGGTTTAATGGCGAGAAATATAGTAGGTCGCTGGCTACTAGATTTTGGGGAACAGTTTCTTCAGGCTATCCCCTTAGCAGGTTCGGTATATAAAACTCTTAAGCAGATTTTAGAAACGCTTTTAGGAGATTCTAAAACTAAATTCAGACGAGTAGTGATGGTGGAATATCCTCGCAAAGGAGTATGGACAATTGGCTTTGTAACAGGAAAAGTCAGTCCTACTCTGCAAACTCATTTGGCAGAGGAGATGATTAGCGTCTTTATTCCTACTACCCCTAATCCAACTTCGGGATGGTATGCTGTAGTTCCCAAAAAGGAGGCGATCGATATTGACATCTCTATTGAAGACGCTTTTAAAGTGCTTATATCGGGTGGAATTGTTAGTCCTGAAACTCCAACCCCAAAAACCCCCACGTCTACTCCTGATGCACACAAAGAAGTTATTGCAGACAACACTTTGGTTACTAAGACATCAAGATTAATTTCTGTAGAAGAAGATGGTTAAAGAATACTAAGCTAGATCTTGTTGCTAGTATCGCTATGCTTGAGTAGCACCCTCGACAGTTCTTACGAAAGTTGCTCAACAGGGAAACTCTAGCAACGCAAGTGTCTCGCAATTTATTGGCTGCGTATCTAAACATTGGTAATTCACATTAGACAGAGAATATGGCTCTCCGCAAACAACCCCGAAGTATTGCTCGCGAATTGGCATTGTTGAGCATTAGTCAAGTTAAAAGCAAAAAAAATAAACTTACAGAAGAAGATTTAGACTACTTGATGTTAGCTGCCATACGTACATTGACTATGGAAGTTCAGGATAATCTTGAGGTTGCTTCAGCAGAGATTAAACAAGGCGAAGATCGTCTGCTCAATAGTGAAACCCGTGCCAGTGATTTAGATGGTGCGAGGGTCATGATTAAAGAGGCTTTGGAAGTTTCGCAAACCGCAGTCAATCGGTTGGGGATGGCGCTCGAGTTTCCTGAGTTTTTGCAGCTTACTAATCAAGATCAGGTTAGACAGTATGCCATAGAGTTGATTACAGTAATTAATGATAATCGCTATGAAATTGAGCAGTCTATTGAAAACGTCTTGGTAGCTTGGCAATTAAGTCGTTTACCAAGAATTGACCGAGATATTTTGCGAATTGCTGTAGCTGAAATAATTTATCTAGAAATTCCTGAAAAGGTGGCTATTAATGAGTCGGTAGAATTAGCTAAACGCTATTCTGATGAAGAAGGATTTAGATTTATTAATGGCGTGCTGAGAAGATTGAGCGATCGCCTTAACGACCCCCTAAAAGATCGCTCAGTAGAAGACACTGAGGAATTAGAAGAAGATAGCAAAGAGTCTTTACCAGCCATAACGCAGGTTTTTGAAGATAACTAGGCTTACTAAAAAAGTCTAAAATTATCTACGTCAGCAAAGCTAAAAATACTAACAGTTTTATCGCTTAATGTTTTCCCAGCCCACAATTTTACTACCAATACGAAAAATAACCGAATTAGCTAAACCTAGTCGAGCGATCGCCTTAGTTAGTAAACGAGCTTGTTCTTGATCTAAACTAGATAAATGAGGACAATTTGCAAAGTCAATACACACGACTGTGGAGCGCCCCCAAGGTTCACGAAAAATTTTGCTATCCTTGGGTAAAAAAGACACTAAAGAACGGAACTTAGTTAAAGCAGCCTGCTCGAAGTTTGTACTTGTACAGTTAAGCGGGAAATCCATAGTTTCGACTCTTATGATCTGTAAGAAAAACCCCAGTGGAGCCAAGGAAAAAACTGATGTTGATAAAAAATTAGGAGAAATGAAACATTGTCCCGTAACTCCTCGCTTGGTAGGACAATAAGCCCTATTCACACTATTTAGATTAACACCGACTATTTTTTAAATGCTATCTCTCAACCTTTATTTAATAAAAATTTTCAGTTCTCAAAACTTTAAAACATTTGTCAAGCAAATCGATATTCTGTAGATTTGGCGTGTCAATAGCTTAATTTACTGATTGTATTAGTTAATCTAAATATACTTTTTTAAAAATTGTTAAACAAGGACAGGTCTTAGCTAGGCTTGATAATCGAAGTATTTTGGCACAGAAAGCAGAAGCAGAAGGTTCAGTTGCTCAAGTTCAAGCTCGCTTAGATGAGTTACAGGCAGGAACACGTACCGAAGAAATAGCTCAAGCAGAAGCTAAGGTAGATAATTCAAGATCGGCGATCGCCAAAGCTGAATCCGAGCTAAAATTAGTCCAGAAAAGAGTTGAACGTAACCGAAATCTTCAGACAGAGGGAGCAATTACTCGCGATAGCTTTGATGAAGTTCTCAATCAAGAACAGGTTACAAAATCGGATTTAGCTGGAGCTAAAGCCAATTTTCAAGAGGCAAAACAGGCTTTGGTACAGTTAAAGGCTGGCTCTCGTCCCCAAACTATTGCTCAAGCACAAGCAGAACTAGTTCAAGCAAAAGGACGGTTAGAGGGAATTGAAGCCCAGCTTGCAGATACGACTGTTGTTGCTCCTACTAGCGGTATTATTGCCTCAAGAGATGCTAAGGTCGGACAAATCACCTCTGCTTCCCAAATGCTGTTTTCCATTATTGAAAATGGACGTTTGGAGTTGGGACTACAAATACCTGAAACCTTAATTGGCAAAATAAAACCAGGACAACTGGTACAAATTAGCTCCAATGCCAATCGAGATTTAGACCTGACTGGAAAAGTAAGAGAGATCGATCCCCTAATCGATGATAGCTCTCGTCAGGCAACTGTAGAGGTAGATTTGCCTAGTGGGACAAATCTCAAGCCAGGAATGTTTCTTAATGCAGCAGTTAGCACTAATACAAGCAAGGGGCAAGCTGTCCCCATTAAGGCATTGTTACCCCAGTCTGATAACCAAGCAATTGCCTTTGTCTTGCAGTCTGATAATACAGTGAAAGCTCAGACAGTCAAAATGGGAGAGATTCTTTCTGGTGAAAAAGTAGAGGTAATTGAAGGTCTACAATCAGGCGATCGCATTGTGATCGAGGGTGCAGCTTATCTCAAAGACGGCGATCGCGTTAAAGTGAGCAATGGCATTTAGCCACTAACAGCACTTTTCTATTGTCAATTGATTGCTTATTGAGCGTTTAATAGCTAGATTTTCCAACCTAATTTGGTTGGCTGCTGATAAATCTTTTTGAGGGTGTTGATATCCCGTGAAGAAATTGCAGGAGGATAGCTTACTTGTGAAAAATACAGCGCATCATTCTTATTTGAACTATGTCCCCAAATTCCTAAAGCATGACCTAATTCATGGCGTGCGGTAGCTAAAAGACTTTCTCCTGTATAGCTAGGGCTAATCTCTATAGTCATTTTATGAGCGATCAACCGAGGTTTTTGTCCTAAATAAAATTTGTAGTTGGTTTCGGCTGTAACTGCTCTAGGGATATCAAAAAGTCCTGTATCAGGATTTAATTTGGCTTCTCTTTCAGGTTGCGATCGCCAGATAACTATATCGGCTTTTTCTGAGTCGGCTATTTCTTTGAGGGGTAAATAGACATTCCATCCGGCGATCGCTTTACGCACCGCTATCACCCACTCTTGAAAACGCCGCTCGGCTGCGGTATCGGCGATACTTGCCTTAAGAGGCTTCTCTACAAAGACCGTAACTGGAAACTTAGACCAAACTAAATAGCCCAAGGGAGTTGACTTAGTCTGGCGAAAATAGTCACCGCTTTTTGCTCGATCCTGCCAATTAGCTAAAGATTTGGGAAGAGAATGGACTTTAGCAGGGGGTAAATCAGCAGATAAAGAAATTTGAGAATCGAGCCAGCTACTGCCAAAAATCAAAATGACCAAAGTTGCGATCGCCAAAACAGCCAGCTTGGGTAAAAGCGATCGCCAATGATTTATCAACTTTTATTCCTCGAAGATACTAGCCTAACCAACCTGCGCTCAAGACAACAGTTAGAGCTATAAAGGCAATACCCAAACCCCAAGTAATACGATTTAAAGCATTTTCAGCACTTTTAGTACTGGTAAACATTTGAGATTGTCCACCAATTCCCCCTAAACCATCTCCTTTAGGACTGTGTAACAAAATTAAGACAACCGTTAAAAAGGCACAAGCTGCCCAAATAATCTGAACTATTTGATAGGTATTCATTAATTTAAGTTTTTATTTTTTATCTAAGGCTGGTAGACTCTCATTGTAAGCTGCCAACAGAGCTATATTCAACTAGATTTCTTTAAGATAATTTTTCGAGAGTAGCTTATAGCAAGCGAGCTTATGGCTTATAGCTTTAATCACATTGATATCTGAATTGGAGTACGCTCTTTTCTGGCTTCGTAAACTGCTGACTCAATCAAAGATCTGCCAGTCATTTCTGCTGGTTGAGTTAGCTGCAATATTTCTAAAATGGTTGGGGCAATATCTGCTAGACAACCACCTTCTCTCAGTGGCACCTCAGTCCCATGTCCCACTATTTTTCTGGCTTCACCTTCAACTAAGATAAAGGGGACAGGATTGGTGGTATGGGCTGTCCAAGGATTACCAGCTTGATCTTTCATGTATTCAGCATTACCATGATCGGCAGTAATTAAGAGTGTTCCACCAGCTTGATTGACAGTTTCAACTAATTTTCCTAAACATTTATCTACAGTTTCGACCGCCTTAACTGCTGCTTCTAAGTTACCTGTATGTCCCACCATATCAGGGTTAGCATAGTTAACCACAATTAAAGAGTAAATCTGCTTTTTGACTGCCTTACAAACTACATCCGTTACTGCTACTGCCGACATCTCTGGCGCACGGTCATAGGTTGCAACCATAGGGCTTTGAACCATTTCTCTGTCTTCTCCTTCTAGAGGCTGTTCTAAACCGCCATTAAAGAAATAAGTAACGTGGGGATATTTTTCGGTTTCTGAGGTGCGAAACTGACGTAAGCCATGATCGGCAATTACTTCACCTAAAATATTAGTCAGGTTTTGGGGTTTAAAAGCCACTTCTACAGGGGCATTAGCATCGTACTGAGTAAAAGTAACAAAATGTAGAGGTTCTATTTTTTCTCTAGTAAAGCCATCAAAACTATCATTTACAAAGGCATAGGTTAGCTGTCTTGCCCTATCTGGGCGAAAATTATAGAATATAATTGAATCACTAGGTTTAATTGCGCCTGAAGCTATTCTGGTAGGTGTAATAAACTCATCGGTAATTTCTTGGGCATAAAAGCCTTCTAGAATCTCTGACACAGAACGATTGTCGGTAATGTTGTCCCTAGTCATAATTTCGTAGGCTTGCTGAACCCGATCCCAACGGCGATCGCGATCCATGGCAAAATAACGACCACTAATAGTAACTATGCGTCCTATGCCAACCTGATCGATAAAGTCTTGAATCTTGCTTAATGCTTTAATTCCTTCTGTAGTGTAGGTATCTCTACCATCAGTAATAGCGTGAATACAGACATCTTTGACATTGTTAGACTTGGCTAATTTTAGTAACCCCAAAATATGCTTAAGATGAGAATGAACCCCACCTTCAGAACAAAGACCAATTAGATGTAGTTTTCCTCCCGCAGCGTTGGCTTTGGTACAGGCAGCAATTAATTCTTGATTTTCTAGAATTGAACCATCTTCAACGGCATCAGATATTCTAACCAATTCTTGAGGAACAACTCTTCCCGCACCCAAATTTAAGTGTCCCACCTCCGAATTACCCATTTGACCATTGGGCAAACCAACATCTTTACCAGATGTATTAATTAGCGTGTGGGGATATGCAGTCTGCAAGCTATCGAATATTGGTGTCTGGGCAGTGACAATAGCGTTAGCCTCTGCTGATTCACGATGACCCCAACCATCTAAGATAGCTAGCACCACTGGAGATATAGGTGCTTGATCCATAATTGTTACTTTAAAATAATCACTGGCACATTGATAATAACATTACGAACTAACCTAGTTCGACTGTTTTTTATGAATAGTAATGGTTATTTATTTAAATTACTAGTCATTAATTTACCTTACATCTGCCTGAGTTTGACTTTAATTTTAGTTTTTCTTGCCTTTGGGCAATTACAGCATCAATATTTGGTCTACCTGTAAGCTTTAGTCGCCAGTCTGCCCAAATACCATAAAGCCAGTTGGCGATCGCACCTAAAATTGGTAATTTGGTTATAGCATAAATCCACCCCATACCTAACTCTTCATAAACTCGTCGAAATACCTCGACATTTTGGATTACAGTGCCATCAGGCAAAATTGCGTGGATTCTGCCCATAGCCGTGGCAAAGTCTATTCCTGCATTGTCTTGAGGACTGTAATTGAGATCGGCAATATCGACAAAGCGGACAATTCCTCTGCCTCTATCTTTTTTGGTTAGAAAGTTTACTTCCCGCACACATAAGGGGCATTCGCCGTCATATAGCAACTTTATTTTCCAAGCTGGTTTTGATTGATTGTTAGTAGATTGTGTTGAAGTTGAAGTCATTATTTTAGGTTAATTTAATCTCTAAGTCTTAGATTGATTGATGTTTTAACTCTTAGGTTTCTATTAAATTTTACCAACAATATCACTTTCAAGATTGATAAAGGATGCGATCGCTTTTGAGCAATAACCGATATCCCTCTGCTTTTCTTACCTGATAAGTAATCTCATCGTTAAAAGAGTGTTTGTTTTCTTATCTCCTATGGCAATCTATTAAAACTATACTGTCATTTGCATTTATTAAAATAGTTTAGACGCTATATATATCAGTAGTTTTAAACATTGTTGCTTTCACAGAACAGCTCTAACGCTGCAATTATCTTGTGAGATCTGCTTAAGTCGTCGCCTATTTTCTTTATTCGGTCGAGATTTGGTTTATCTAACTTGTCTACTAGCTTCTGAGGACATAAAAAATTAATTTTCTTGTCTGATGAGGTAGATTTAAGCTTTGGATCTGATCTTTTCTTAAAGCTTAACTTTAGGTATTGTTCAAAAGCTTTTATATATCTGTCTTTTAGCTTGATGCCAGGAGTAAGCTTAATCCGATCGAGTAAAATCTCAGGACAATAGAATGATAGTTGTTTGGTTTTATCATTCTTAGATTTACTTTTGGTTGCTGTATTGCGTCGATCCTTAGTTAATCTATTGCCCGATCTTGGATCTTCATATTTAGGATGATATCTAATATGAGTTTTGATAGTGTTAATCGATCTGCCAAAATGTCTAGCTATATCTGTCAAAGTAAAACCATTTTTGTACATCTCATAGTAGATAAAGGTTTTGTTTGTTGAATCATCCTTAGTTTCTTTATTCATTACAGTAATACTATACTATCAGTCATAACAAAATAACCTGTAAGGAAAGTTTTTGCAATAGCGATCCGTGTCACACACAGGTAATAAAAATGTGGATAATCTGAGAAAATAAATCTTATCCCAAGTTATCCCATGTATAAAAAACTGATATTGTCTATTGCTATAGCTACATCTATGGTTGCTCCTGCTTATGCTGACTGGAATGATATGACTGATAAAGAACTAAAAACCTGTACAGAAGCAATATTTGGATTTGAGGCATCCAAAGTAAAAGCTGAAAATAGCTATTATGACAACTTTCCTCCAGGATCTAGAGGATTTGGTACAGATTTAACGGTTATGTATCTCGAACATAAAATATCTTTAGAGTTTGATGAAACTCAAAAACAATGCGCTAGTTATCAAAAAATGCAAAGAGTAGCCAGTCTTCTTCACGAGCAACAAAGACTAAAGACTTGGTTCGTTACCGATCGTCTAGACCTCCCATCTGTTAGATATTGAAATTCCTGTCTAGAAACATAGCCGATTTATTAACAGCGATCGCTTGCTGTTCAAATCCTGGAAATGTGCTTTAGGACAAATTTTGGTTTATGGGGATTACTATCCTTCACATCAAAAGCGAATACATTTGTTTGGGGAAAGTCAAGAGCTTTTTCTTGAAATGATTAAATCTCATTGTGAAAAAAGAGACGTAGTAGTAACTTGGCAGATTTAATCGCTCGAACAGGATTTCAGGTTTTCGCAGCCTCTGGGCTTTGGGGCTGTTTTCCCTTGGATGCCGTTGAAATCCAAGGATTGATGGAACGTTTGTATTGTATAGCTAATGAGTTTGTTGTTAAAAGTAGAACTCGGCACAACTAATCAAGCCTGCGTTGCCTTCGATCCTTCAAGATGTAGTCTTAAAAGTAAATAATAATCCTGTAGCCACAGTAATTTATCCTGACTAATATTTAGCCTTTACATATTCTTTGGCAGTGATGCGATCGCCTATCTTACCATCAAGAGTAGCTGCTAAAACATCATCTAAAATCTGTTTATATAATGGCCCTGGTTTGAAACCTAGGATTTTTAAATCTTGACCATTTAACAATGGTTTTACTTGAGATAAATTAGTGATATATTGCCAAACCAAACGACGAATATGCTTCTTACTTTTAGCAGCAAATAAAATTAATCCTAAAGTTTTATAAGAATACAATGTCTGATATATTTGACTGGGAGAACTGCAATTATTCAACTTAGTAGTAACTTCTGTTTCTAAGGTTTCCAACTGCTGTAATCGCTGTAAACTATCTTTTGGTAGCTGAAGATTATTTGCTACTGTTATTCTGTCATTTGGTTTCAAGTGAGCAATCAAAGCTTCTAACCTGATTAACCAGTGTTGGGATACAGATTGAGATTCAAAATAAGTTAACCACTTGGAAACGCAGTGTATTTCCCATTCCAAAGCTGGAGTTAAGCTTAAATCTGGATGCAAACAACTCAAAGCATTTAACTTGGACAACAGCTTTAAAGCAGGTTTCCAGTAGTTAGCTTGCAGGATATATTTTAATTCGGCTCGTAGTCTTGTGGTTAAAGCAGGAGCTTGGCGATCGCCAATTCTCAATTTTTCATACACGCCACTTTTAAGCGCATAGTCGATATACTCTTGGGTTTGAGGCTCAATAGTAAAACCCAAACGTACCGCAAACCTAACAGCGCGATAAATACGGGTAGGATCTTCAATAAAACTGTTTGCATGAAGGACGCGGATTTGACGCGCTCGCAAATCTAATAAACCGCCAAAAAAGTCCAACAAGTCCCCTTTACGAGAAAATTCGCCCCGTTTGGGAGGCGTGAGCCTGACAGCTAGGGCATTAATCGTAAAATCTCGGCGATATAAGTCTTGACGAATTGAGCTAGCTTCTACTTGGGGGTTGGCTGCGGGATAAGGATAAAACTCGGTGCGCGCAGTAGCAATATCAATTAAAAGATTACCCAACGCAGGATCTTGATGCCAAGACAAAGCTGCTGTCTGAAACTCTCCATGTATAGATGCGCTGACGTTCGGATACATAGCCTGAATAGTCTCAGCCAATTCTACCCCAGCGCGATCGTCGGCAGATCGATGATAGCCATCAACTACCAAATCAATATCCTGTAACAACAAAGGTTCACTATCGCTGGTCAACAAAACGTCCCTGACTCCTCCGCCAACTAGATAGAGATTCCAACCTCTTGACTGTGCTGCGCTGGTTACTTTCTGTAGTAGTTGCCAAATAGCAGGCTTTAATCGTTTTTGCAGGGTGGGTAATAAACGAGAAGTTAAATTCTGGCGATCGTTTTGATCTGCTTGGCTATCATGACGCTGATCGTGTAGCTGGCGTAGAACATCGGTACGAGTCACAATGCCAATTAATTCACCAACTTCTAATACAGGTAATCTACCCACGTCGTAAGTCACCATCAAAGACTCTATCTCAGGCAGTGGGGTATCAGGAGTAATAGTCTTAAGATTACGGCTCATATAGCCTTTGACAGGGGCATGATCGAAACCGTGATGAATGGCTAAATCTAAATCTCGGCGGGATATTATCCCTACTAAACTATCCTTTTCATCCACTACCGATAGTCCAGAATGACCATAGCGAAACAGTATTCTTTGTGCCTGTTCAATAGTTACATCAGGGCGAATAGTCCGTACAGGGGAAGACATGATGTCTCTAGCGGTTGGCGGCTGGGGAATTTGCTGCTGTAGCTCGTTTAACAACTGCTCAAATAATTGCTTAGGCTCATCTGTTTGCGTAGACATAGAGGCTGCTTGACTATGACCACCACCACCGAAAGGCGTAAAAAGCTGATTGAGATTGGTTTCTGGTATACGCGATCGCCCAATTACGACTAGTTTTTGACTTGTGCTTCTTTGGTACTGATGACCCAACAATAAGATATCGCTTTCGGTTAGATCGATTAATCTTGCTGTTAAAGTAGCCAAACCGCTGACAAACTTTTCAGTCTGCAATAGTACGGTCGCTACAGTGTATCCATGCACAGATGTTTGCTTGAGGTTATTGAGCGCGTATTTAAATAAGTCCTGTAGCTCATTGGATAAACCTGGCTCATTATATTCAGCGATTATAGACACATTTGCCCCTTGTTCCAGCAACCAAGCGATCGCTCTAGCATCACGGGGAGTAGTTTGTTCAAAGGTTAAACTTCCCGTGTCTACATGAATTCCCAACGCCATCGCCGTTGCTTCAAAAGGTGTTAAAGTAACATTCTGCTCCTGCAATAATTCAGTAATGTAGGTGGTAATTGCCCCTACGGCTTCAGTATGAATCTCGGTTGCCCGAATATCGGAATTAGTATCTAGATGATGGTCAAAAACTTCAATTCCCTTAAGGCTAGGCAAGTTTAACCAGTCTGCTGCTGCACCCAGGCGATCGCTCTTTTGGGTATCGACAATATAAATAATGGCGATCGCCTTACTATTTATACTTCGCATTTCGGCAAAATCAAATTCATCTCGATATAGTGCCAGAAAGTTTTTCACCGTCGGATGTGCGCCTCCAGTTAGGACAATTTTTGCTCCTAATTTGAGCCGAGATAAGCCAATTGCCGAACCTAAAGCGTCAAAATCTACAGTTTGATGGCACAGAATTATATCCATTTTTTTTAGCTGATAGCTTTTTTAGCTACTCTATAGGTATTGCGATCGCCTTAATTTTGAGATTATCTATTGATGAACGAAAATGAATTTGCTCCTGGTAAAAGTTCAATAAGAATTGAAACTGTAGTGTATCAAGACGCAATAGAAGCAATCAAAAATATCAGAACCAGAGTATTTCAGGAAGAACAAGGAGTTTCATCTGAATTAGAGTTTGATGGATTAGATAAAGATGCAACCCATTTTCTAGCATACTGGAATAACAAAGCGGTAGGAACAACTAGAATTAGAGAAGTTGACCATAATACAGCCAAAATTGAAAGGCTAGCAGTTTTACCAGAAGCAAGAAAGCAGGGTATTGGTAAAAAGCTGATGATAACAGCTTTAGAAACTATCTCGCTGCAAAACAAGTCCCAAGCAATTGTTCATGCTCAAGCCTATATCGCCCAGCTATATCAACAGCTAGGATTTGAAATAGTAGGCAAAGAGTTTGATGAAGCTAATATCCCCCATGTAAAAATGGTTAAGCAGTTAAGTAGGACTTACTGAAAAACTAAGGAGGATGAAACACTTTAAAAGCTTTTAACTCTTAGCTTGATAAAATTGGATTCTTGGATTGTTATGTCCTTGTGGTGTTTCTAACTTCCAAAACAGTTTAAATAATCAATTATTTATTTCGACTTCGATATAAATTACTCAGCTTATCAGGAGAGATGCCCAAATAATACCCCGCAATTACTAGCTGATTAATTAAAGTTGTTTGCCAAACTCCTAACTTTTGCCAACGTCTACCAGAAGTAATTACTTGTGCAGGAGCGATCGCAATTTTTCCCTGACGCTTAAGTCGCTGTACTAGCTCAAAGTCTTCCATGATTGGTAAATCAGCAAATCCCCCCACCTCCTCAAACGTCTGCTTTTTCAGAAAAATTGCCTGATCTCCATAGGGTAAAGACAACAGACGCGATCGCATTTTGACCATGATTTCAATCCAGCGGAGGGATTTATCTGTCCCTGCGATCGCCAATTCAAACGCTCCTGCGATCGCTCCAGGTTGTTTTAGGGTGTGGACAGCTAAATATTTAAAATTTAAAGGTAGTTGAGTGTCTGCATGGAGAAATAGTACAATATCGCCTTGGGCAATAGCTGCGCCTGCATTCATTTGCGCTGCTCGTCCTTTACCTGCTACCGTAAGCACTGTAGACCCTGTTTGCTGTGCTATAGCTACGGTATTGTCCTGACTTCCCCCATCAATCACAATTATCTCGACACCATAATTTTTTTGAAGTCGCCCTACAGTTTGTTTAATAACTCTTGCTTCGTTAAGAACTGGGATAATAATGCTAATAGTATATTGAGCCATGTTTTATCAACAGTTAGAGCAGTTAGGACAGTTAGGACAGTTTAAAGTTGTAGAACTATTGTTTGTAGGATGAGGGATAAAGTAACTCATGCCTCTTGCCTCTTAGTAAGGTACTTAACAATGATTTGTACAAAAAGTCTATTAAAGATTCTGCTGATTTTCAGCATACTATTTAGTTTTGCTGACTCAGTATCGGCAGCACCAATTGCAGAGCGTCTGCAACAATTTCCTCAGTGGCACAATAAACCACCAGTACAGCTTGCCAAAGGAGATTTAGAATACCCTGAGTGGATGGCTGGAACATGGAACGTAGAAAGCACATTAGTCGAAAAAATAGCTCCCCTCGCCCCCGAAATTGTCACTCCTGGCTTTGAAGATAACGATAATTATCTCAATCAGGCGATCGCTTTTCAGGTTAGATTTGGTACGGAATACTATTCTCCCCCCACAGGGCTATTTTCAAAGTTTAATTCTTCTCAACCATTTGTAGTGGCAGATCGAGCCTTTAACGGTAAAAAAATTGCCCAGGCATATTTAGGAGATGACAATGTTTATCAGGTAAAAATCGATCCTGATAATCCTAATCAGCAGATTACTTTTTTGCGGGGGGAAAGGAAGCTCATCTCTAAAATAACAGGACGGACGAAAGAAATTCCCAGTCAAGAGCAATTTATTGCCACCGAAGTCACTCAGCAGCTATTTAGATCTCCTCAAAGACTCTACCTAAATGAGGTAGAAACTACCTCTGACTATCACTTATTAGACTCAGGAAACGTCAGTGCCGAACAAATTACGGCTATTTATCTTTCTCCTCAAGATCCTGATTATTTCACGGCAGGCGATCGCCCTGTGGCACTATATCGCTATCATTTAGATTTATTTAAACAGTCTTAACAATTATCAGTGCATTCAGTGGCTTAATATTCACCGTCCCAGATCGTGTAAAGAATTGATCGCAGTAGCGCATTGATCTGTCACGGCTTGCAAATCTTCTTTGTTTGAGGTTGTTGACGGTGCGATCGCATCACCAATACGTACAGTTATCGGTACAGGCTTGGGGAAAGATGAACCTTTTGTTAATATTTTTTCTGTTCCCCAGAGGCTAACAGGCAATAGAGGAACTTGAGCCTTACAAGCAATCCAAGCTGCTCCTCTTTTAGGGTCGGTAATTCTGGCATCAGCAGCGCGAGTTCCCTGTAAGAAAATCGCCGCTATCCAGCCTGATTCCATAGCTTTTAGGGCTGCCCGCAGTGCCGTGCGATCGCCTGAACTGCGTTTGACGGGATATGCTCCATAAAGCTCAATTCCCTGCTTAAATACAGGAATTTTGAATAATTCTTCCTTTGCCATAAAAGCCACGGGGCGACCAATACAGTTAGAAAGAATTGGCGGATCAAAATAGCTAGCGTGATTGCTAACAGATATTAACCCTCCTGAGCGGGGGACTTTTTCTGCCCCATAGATCTTAATCCGAAAATAGGTATGTAATAAAGGGCTAACCACCGACCATTTCAGCAGATGATATAAGGTTAAACTAGCAAACGGCTCTCTATTTTTCCCTTCCACAAACTTATCTCAACTAAACTCTTCAATCTTTAAATATAAGTGAATTTGATAAATAAACCAGATTCTGATGAATGAAGATAAAGATTAATATCATGATCTGATCTGGGATATAGAAAATTATTGAAATTAGAAATTGATATAATTACAACGCTCGATAATCATCACTCTAGACATAGCTTATGTACCGTTTCTTAGATTTATTTGCTGGATGTGGAGGTATGTCTCTTGGTTTTACATATGCTGGATTTGATTTGCGCGGAGGAATTGAAGTAGACTCCACAGCTATTAAAACTCATGCAAACAATTTTTTTCGTCATTCAGATGAATCAACTTTGAAACGTCATTCAGTTTCCCAGGACATAACCAAGCTTTCTCCTGAGAAATTTATGAAAGAAATTTTGTGCGAAACGAATCCATTTGGACTAATTGATGTAATTGTCGGTGGTCCTCCATGCCAAGCTTTTGCCAGAATTGGTAGAGCTAAATTACGAGAGATAATGGATCATCCTGAAGCATTTTTAACTGATGAACGTGCTTCAATGTATCTTCATTACCTTAGATACGTAGAGTTTTTTCGACCACTGGCTATTGTAATAGAAAATGTTCCTGACATAATGAATTATGGTGGTACAAACATCGCCGAAGGAATAGCTTTTTCCCTTGAAAAAATTGGGTATGAAAGTCGCTACACTATAATGAATTCTGCTCATTATGGCGTTCCTCAAATGAGACAGCGTTTCTTTTTAATGGCTACACGCAAGGATCTTGAGATTATACCTGAGTTTCCTATGTGTACTCACTATGTAAAACTTCCTCAAGGTTATTGCAATGCTCACATGGTGGCATTGGGTGGAATAGAAATGCCAACTTTATTTAACAGTGAAAGTATAAAACACCATTACATTACACCTCCAAAACTAGATCCTAACTTGCCAGAAGCCGTAAGTGTTCAACAAGCATTACATGATATTCCTCCAATAAATGTTGGTTCAATTACCAAAGGAGCAAGAAAATTTAATAAGCTTGCTAAATATAGTGATCACGGACAAATATCTGATTATGCAAAACTAATGCGTCAGTGGCCAAAATTTGAATCGAAGGAAGGAATATTTGACCATGTAACAAGATATCTACCTAGAGATTACAAAATATTTCGCAAAATGAATCCAGGCGACCAATATCCTGAAGCTTATAAAATAGCGGAACAGATATTCGAGAAGGCATTAACCGAATACGAATTAATTACAGGTATATCTCTTCAAAAACATTCATCACAATTTGAAGAGTTACGAGCTAAGTTTGTTCCTCCTTACGATCCTGGCAAATTTCCGAATAAATGGCGAAAAATGGAGGCAGATGCGCCATCTCGCACTCTTACTGCTCATATTGGCAAAGATACATACTCACATATTCACTATGATTCAGAACAATCTCGTGTTATTTCGGTGAGAGAAGCAGCAAGACTTCAATCTTTTCCTGATGGATTTAAATTCGAGGGAGCAATGAACGCCGCCTTTAAGCAAATAGGAAATGCTGTTCCTCCTTTACAAGCTTTTGCAATTGCCGTAAAACTTAAACAACTTCTGGACAAAGCATTTTTAACAAAAAAGCAAAATCACGAATCTGAAAAGCTTGAATACATAGTTACAAAATCTTAGTCTTACCATAGTTCTTAAAAACAGAGCCAGACTCGGTGGAAAACTTGTTTATCAAAATTTTTACATATGTCACAAAAACTTGCACTTAAAAAGTTAACTGCATCTGATTTAACGTTTTTTAAATGGCATTTGGAACATGGTTCAGCAGGAAAACAAAAAGCCATAAATCTAAATGCCGATATTTTTATAAAAAAGCTTTATCCAAATGTACCCGCAATTATAGAAGAAAAACAAGGAACTATACCTTTGGATTTATACATATACGGGCCTGGATTGTCTTTTGAGTATAATATTCAAAGAAAAATCCAAAAAAGGGGATCGTACAAAAATTATCGATTGAATGGAGAATTTACACCCGATCCAGAAGAAGATTCTAATAGATTTCATTCTCTGCAAGCTGGAGATTTTGTAATTTTTGATTTTGTGGGAGAATTTGAACCTACTTCAGCAAGAGCCATTTTCATCGCACAATCTCTGAAAATCGATAAAAATATTCATGTAGCGTTAGATAAATTAATTACTACTAAAAGCATGATTGAGCTTTCAATTCGCAATTTAGAAAATTTAATTTCGATTCTTAATTTACCTGAAACACATCCCATAAATTTACTAAAGCTAGCAACAAATTTGGAAGATGCAGCACTAGGGGGTATTGAAGGCATCAAGCAGTTAAGAATTGGTCCATACAAAGGTAAAATATCTCGTCAAAATTTAGAACAAGCCAAAAAAAATGCTGATAGAACAGGGCGTTTAGGAGAAAAGTTCATATGTGTTTATCTGGAGCAGAAATTACATGAAGGACTAATACAAGAATTTATTTGGGAAGCAGATAGCAATGCAATCGCACCATACGATTTTGAAATAACAGATTTAGATGGATCAAAAGAGTTGATAGACGTGAAGTCTACGAAGGGGAACTTTAATAACACAATTCATATTTCATTCAATGAATTACTTCAAATGAATGAAAATAATTCTTACAAAATATACAGAGTCTTCAATATAGATGATAATGATCTAAGCGCAAATTTGAGAATAACCGACTCAATTAATGAATTTTCTAGAAATATTGTAGAAATATTAGAGCAGCTACCCAAAAAAATTCGCTCTGATGGAATTTCTTTACCACCGTCATTATTAGATTTTGGTGAGACAATAAACCTAGAATTTCCAGATAATATTTAGAATATAAAAATAAAAACAAAACGACTTAAAAGTTTTTGAATATGCTATTAGGGTTAATTGACCGTGAAGCAAAAAGATTTTCGAAAAAGCCTAATTAAAAATGGGAGACAATTAATTATTAGTTATTGCCAAGTAATTCGGTCAAAATAACATAAGTTTAATTGTCTCCCTATCTACCCGATCTCAAATTTTCAGTAAAGAATTAAAGTTTGAGATTTTCAGCTTGTTTAATACCCTTAACCAACTGTTCCATTTCATCGCCAATTTGATCTTTATATTGCTCTGGTGCAGCAATGTAGGCTTTTTCCAGAATTGGTTTTGCTGCTATTAAATCGCCTTGTTTTTTCAAAACTAGAGCTTTTGCCAAAATTGGGCGAAAATCGTCTTGGTTTGCTGTGGCTAGCTCGTCGTAAAGAGCGATCGCCTCAGCGTATCTTTCTTGATTGCTATAAAGCTCTCCCAGGAGTAGTTCCACTGAATCTCGATCGATAGAGTCAGCATTAGGGCTATCTTCATTGCTTGCCACCGCGATAGTTTTCTTTAATAGAGCGATCGCTCTTTCAGGCAAGTCTTGAACTAGATATAAATTCGTTATTCCCCCCAGGGCATATATATCTCCTGGATGTTCGCCTAAAATTTGGCTATATGCCGCTGCTGCTCCTTCATAGTCTTCGGTCTGTTGCTTGGCTTGAGCTAAGAGGACTCCATATTCAGTTTGCTCTGGGTTAAGTTTCGCTAATTTTTCTAAAGGAGCGATCGCCCCAGGAATATCTTTTTGCTGTAATTTAATTTTTAACAAGCCACTTAAAGCAGTGTTGTTATCAGGTTCTCTTTCCAAGACTTTTTGATAGCCAGAAGCTTCGGCTTCTAGCTTGGCTAATTCTTGCTGAGAAAGTACAACCACCTCACTGTTAGGGTTTTTAGCAAACTGTGTACCTTCGACAACGCTTCCTACCAAAGGAAGAGCCGAAACAGTGATCAGGGAAAACAACATTACCCCCAAAACTAAATAAATCCAGCTACTACGCTTTTTTTTCATGCTCTTATCATTAAATTAAGATCGGCAGATTACACTTGACTTTTTACTATAGTCACCGTGTCGCTTCTAGTATGGTTTATCCTCAACCAGAAAGCCAATAGTATAGGCTGTATTTAGCTGATAAAAACTGCGAGTTATTCTAGCTTCCATGAGAGTATAAAATATGATCTCTCTTACTATTGAATAATATTTCTGCTATTTATTCTCTTGATGAATTTGGCTAAAAATAATTCTCTTAAAATATCAGATCCACTTTTTACTGCTGCCAATCAATCTGCCGAGTCAATCATGTTTAATCAATCTCAAGATTCTGCCTCACCTACTCCCTCCGCTCAATCTAGTCCCGAAAGACATCAACCAATTCCACCTCCTTCCCATCCTCGACAGTATCGGGCTATTGGCTTGATTCAAGCTAAGTATCAGCAAAGTGCAGAACAAATGACTCAAGGTACTTTGATCACCACAGACGGAGCCCAAATCGAGGCTGTTCTATTAGGTCGGCTAATTAGCCTGATTAAAAATCATCTTGATTTAGAAAAAGAGCATTTGTGGGTGGTTTATCCACGGACAAAGACAAATGAAGATCGCCTCCACGTGCAAATTGTCGGCGTTTGGGAACCAGAAACCCTTAGCCAAGATGGACAGGCAGTAATAGCTGGTGAAGAAGCCGAACATGGTTATTTTTCGATTAGGGGCGAGGTAATTTTTTACTCAACTGAAGAAAACCACGTAATTGTGAAGATTAAGCAGTTTCCTCGCAAGGAAGGAGAAAAGCCTAAGTTCTTTAAACTCAAATTACAGGGTATTCCAGGAGACAGACCCTTAAAGCGTTTTTGGGATTTAAAAGTTCGTTTGGAACAAGAAAATTTAATTATTGAATCAGGAACAGATTTAGGCTTTGCTCAAAAACGCAAACCACAATTCAAAAAAGACCCCAAAAAGATTCAACTCAAGTCCTCTAGAGTAAGTAAGCCTAATCCTACCGCCCGTCCTAAACCAAAGAAAAGAGATGAAGGGTAATCAATAAACAATTTGACAAACTGGCGCGTTCGTTTCCTTGCGCCTGGCATTGACGCGAAATCGCTCGTCAATTAATAGATTACTCCAAGGAGATAATCGATCTATTGGTGTCTTGAGGTACAAAAGTGCGATCGCTTGGCAAAGCAGCAACAGGCTCGGTTAAGGTGAACTTGCCTGTTTCGATCCACTGCTTTAATTCTAAGGCTACTTGGCGCGATCGATATTTGCTAGCTAGCGGGGCAGTTCTAACTAATTTGCCCTCAATAGTCAGATGCCCTTTTTGTAGTTGCTCATAGCTAACTAACCCAAAGGTGGGTCGAACTCGGCGGGGAATAGAGAAATCAATTACTGGGGCAACAACGTCTTGCTCACCCACGGCGCAGTTTTGAATCACTTCTTCTTTGATTACTGGTAATGCTACTCCTACTCCTAACATCAAAGAGGGACCATAGTTTTTAAAATAGCAGCCCCTTACCCAGTTAGCATTCATTTGTTTGGCATCGCCAATTAACGCTACAGTCGCAGCAGGACCGATAGGAGTACGGTTGGCAAGACGTTTTTGTAAAGGGAAATGTTGCGTACCCTCCCAGGCTATATAGCCAATACCACCCCCCAGAAAGATTTTGCTACCGATACCGACTAAATTTAGATCTGGATCGTTTAGTAAGGGAGAAATTGCTCCAGGGTTGGAATATACCGCATTACCTAATCTGGGTTGCAATTGTCCTAAATAAGTATATAAAGTGCGATCGCCACCGTTTACGCCCACAATAAAGTTTTGATAGAGATTGCGGGGATTAAATAGATAAAATTGATTAATGCTGTCTTTGGTAATCGTATTTTCCCAAACTGCCCTGGGATAACAGTCAGTCTTTTGCCCGATCGCCTTTAGCTGAATTGATTTACCTGCAATCAGATCCTCAATTACATGACCTCCGCCTCTTTCCCAGCCTACTCCTTCTCGAAGATTAGGGTCAGTCTCACTGAGATTATAATCAGCCATGGCAGTAGCCCCTAAATAGAGATCTACCGCCCCAAAGCCAGCATAAGCAGCTATATTATCTAGCCAACACTGACGGATTTTGATTGGCGGATCGGTATGCCCCAGATTAATAATTGCCCCAGAAGACTCCATCGGCTCAAATGTCCCTGTGGTGACAACATCAACTTGTTGAAAAACTTTAGTGACCCCAAGCTTGGCTACTTTCGCTTTAACTTCTTCTACTGTCCAAGCAACAACTTGACCACGGCTAATTTTGTCGTTAATTTCAGCGATCGTCCGCATTGTTATTCAATTATCAATTACTAATGTACGGGCGAACGGTGAGGTAGCACGGTCTTGTTGATTTCCAACAAAGAGCGACTACCGAACCCTAAGGGCCGTTCGCCCCTAACTAATTATTCTTCCTCATTTACTTTAACTACTTCGATTTTTGGTTGCTCTTTTATTCTTCTATGTCCTGGAAATGGATAATTCCAATTATCTAATACATCTTTGATGATTATTTCTTTAAACCAGATTTGACCAACAACCGTTAGAGGTAATGAGAGAAATAAGCCTAAAAAGCCGAAGAAGGTGGCAAAAAATACTTGAGATACTAAAGTAACAGCAGGTAAAAGAGATACCTGTTGTGCCATGACAATCGGGGTCAAAACATTGCTTTCAAGCTGTTGGATAATTATATAAAGAATTAAAACTGCTAAAGATTTCCAGGGTGCTTCAATTAAGGCGATCGCCATCGGTGACATTACGCTCAAAGTAGGACCAATATTAGGTATAAAGGTCATCACCCCAGCCAACATTGCTTGGGATAAAGCCAAGGGAATGCCTAGCACTAACAAGCCGATAAAACTCAGGACAGCAATGACCACCATATTAAAGAGAATTCCCACCAGCCAACCTTCTAAACCTTTGGTACAAAGATCCAAAATCTCCCCAACCCGCCGACGATAAAAAGACGGAAAAAGCCTAATAAATCCTTGACGATAGGAATTTGGATCTGCCAGCAGCATTAGAGTAATTGCTAGCAACAGTAAAATACCTAGCAAAACTCCCAAGGAACTATAAAAAACCGTCAATCCACCACCCAAAAATTGCCGAATCAGAGGCTGTATTTGTTTATTTAATTCGTCTGTATTTGGTAAAAAATCAATTATTCTGGGGTCAAGTCGCTCTGATAGTAGATTGATCCAGGTATCTAATTTTCCTATTCCCTTGGGTATTAAGTTTCCTAAAGCCTGAAACTGATCGATAAAAGGAGGAACAACAATCCAGATACAGCCAGCAGCCACAAAAATCAAAGCCAGCACAGAAATCAAAACTGCATTACTTCTCTTGATGCCTCGCTTTTGAATGCTTTTGACCAGAATATTAAGCGAGGTAGCCAAAACAATCGCGGTAAATAGCAATAGTAATAGCTGCTTAATCTGCCATAAAACATACAAAGAAATGAAAAAAACAATTAGACCGATCCAAGTGCCAAAATTCACCTTGAAAATCTCCTTAGAGAAAGATGCTGGATATAAATTTGGTCTATAGGCTAACCTGCTTTCCGAATTTTGCGATTTTATTTTATTGAATATTAATTTACCAAAGTAATTTTTTCTTTTGGTATACAAGCAAAGCTAATCTGCATTAGACATGAATTTTCGGTAATATTGCCGACCTAAAATTAAGCCGATGACCACTGAAGGTAGCAAAACAATAATGATAGCAGTGAGGTTTGTCCCCTGGATAGGTAGCTGCTGACCTCCATACTTAATCAAGAAAGATAGTCCAGCCGAGAGCAATAATATTTTAAAAATAAAGCCTATTTGAGTATTCATGTAGCTTTAAGAGTATGAGAATGAAAGCTGCTGCCACGGAATAATCATATATCTTTAGGGCTTGTTACGGATCAGTCCGTTTAGAAGTCTGCGTCGCCTGAGCGAGAGGAATGCGCGAGTTGGCATTCCTTTACGGGAAGCTCGCGCGTTCCCTTGCTAAGTCAGCGTTCCCGTAAAGGAGAGCTGTCCTGAGACAGTACATGCGGACAAGTCCTTTGTGCAAGACTGAGATGCGGACGAAGCGTCCTTTCTTGCTGTTCCACGCCCGTCGGTCAGAGGTCAGAAGAGTTATAGCTATTTCCAGAAAAAAGCACTTTGACGGTGAGGGACGCGGACAAAGGGCTTGCCCGCATGTTTTCCGACCCTTGCCCAATCACCGTGTTATTAATCAAATTTAGTATCAAATAGCTTAGACTAAAAAAGCTATCAGCTAAAAAAAATAGATATAATTCTGTGTCATCAGACTGTAGATTTTGACGCTTTAGGTTCGGCAATTGGCTTGTCTCGGCTCAAATTAGGAGCAATAATTGTCCTGACTGGAGGCGCACATTCTACGGTAAAAAACTTTCTGGCACTATGCACTACATCGAGATGAATTTGACTTTGCCGAAATGCGAAGTATAAATAGTAAGGCGATCGCCAATAAAGAAGAAGACAATGCCTGCTCCATACAGTTACGATTTGAGAGAAAAAGCGATAAATGCAGTTAAAAGAGGTGAAAAGAAAATAGTTGTTTGTCGATTAATGAAAATTAGCCGCAATACTTTAGACCTCTGGTTGCGAAGAGAACGAGAAACAGGAGACTTCCAAGCGATTATTCAGCTTTTGAGTAGAGACAATCGGAAAATTCAAGATTTAAATAGATTTAGACAATTTGTGAAGCAACATCAAGATAAAACCCAACAGAAAATAGCAGAACTATGGGGAGAGAAACTGACACAGCAAAATGTAAGTGATGGAATAAAAAAATTGAGTATAACCAGAAAAAAGTGGTCATACCCCCTTCGGGTTCGTGCCTTTGCTCAAGTCGGGGAAGCCTTTCGGCACTTTGACGGGCGGTATAAACGTCGCAGCAAAGCTACGACGACACGCCCTCCTCAACGGGTCACAGACCCGCAACGCAAGTGCCTCACCAACGCAACTGCTTCACCGCGTCGCCGCTACTGCGCAAGGGAACGCTGACCAAGACAAACTAGATGCGGACAAGCGCGAAAAGAGGAAAGACCCCCGCTCCAGGGAATGTTCACCAAGACAAGCTGCTTCGCAAGCAGCATTTCCGTGCAGCAAAGACCACACTTCATCGCTTTTTTCCTGGCAGCATAGGCGCGACGTTTAGCATTAACTTTGCTCTTGTTTCTCAGACGACCGCGTTTTAATCCGACAGTTATGACCAACATAGCATTCAGGGTGCTTTTCCTTTGCCTCATCCTCAGTGCGATAATTTTTGGCACAGTAAACACATTTAAGATTAGCTTTTCTTCTCATCAATCAGACTCAATAATGTCTTTTAAGTCAAGGGGAAATTGACCCTTATTAACCATTTTGGCAGTGGGTGTCGCGGAATTTATTTCCGCTTGACCAACCACTGCGTTGGCGAATACACGATAACAATCTTTCTTATCCCCCTTTTCCTCGCGCAAGGAAATGCTTTTTGATGTTGAACCATGCGCGGGGATCGCTCTTCTTTCCTGGGAAATCCTAGCCAAAGAATAATTATTACCTGTTGCTGGGGAAATACTTTAAAGAAGAGTCGGTAACGACTAGGCAGTCCCATTTTTTTAAGACGACTATACTTATCTAAGGGTTTTTTCAAAGCAAAGTATGAAGCCAGAGGGTCAGTCGGTATTTTTTCTTTAATCCCAACAGTAAAAGCTTTAAACAATTTAACCTGGGGATGCCGAACAAAATCTGATTGAGACAGACGTGAGCGTAGAGACTTTACCGAATTGAGTAATTGCTGCCACTGCCGATTGAATACAGGATGAAACAAGATAGTCCACCCATTAATCTTCATCGATAATCTCCCCAACTAATAATTCATTTGCCGACTGGCTCATTTTGGAAGTATAGGCAATAAGAGACTCAGGTTCTTCAACGGCAGACTTCATTAAAAAGTCTAGAAACAAACTCATTATCACATCATCACTTTCTTTCTCTGTTTTCTCAACAGGATTCAGACGAACCAATTAAGGTATTCTCATCTAAAACTTCAACATGACCGCTAGCACCAACTAATTCAGGATGATCTCTGGAGAAAGCGCGAGGTAAGCGATATCCATCTTGATTGCCAATCTTGGCAGGAGAGACTGGGTAATTGTTGTTTTAATCCTTAGACATTGAATAAAAGTGGCTTTGACGATGTTATTATGATGTTGTTAGTTGACTCATAAATTGAAAATTTACGAACTGATCGATCCACAAGTTGAAAAAATTTAACGATTCAATTAATTATGCTTGAACCCTGTATTTTAATTGATTCTGGCTACGAACTCTTTATCTTGTGCGGTGCAATATAAAGAATCTGTCAGTTATTTTTGCGATACACTTCAAGCTACTGGATTATTTATTTAGCAAAGAGAAAACTGCATGAGTACAGGTACTGTAAAGTTCTTTAATGACGAGAAAGGCTTTGGTTTTATACTTCAAGATGACGGAGGCAAAGATCTTTTTGTTCATGCCACCGAAATTCAAGGCGATCGCAATACTACTCTCAATGAGGGACAGAAAGTGGAATATGAAGTTGGACAAGGCAAGAAAGGACCTTGTGCGGTAAACGTTATTCCAAATTGATCTTATTTGCCAAGAGTGATATTTCGAGTCTGTTTGATAGAAACTAACATCAAACAGGCTTGACTATTTAGAGCGACTGCTTAGAAAAGCGATCGCTCTCCTAATGCAGTCGCTTTTCTGAGCAAAATGTCTTAATTTGATTTAAGCAAAAGCAAAATTATCTTCATTAGCCAGAAAGTCAGCAGGGGTATTACTAACTATTGCCAAATCATTACCTTTAGCAGAAATTAACGCTCCAGCATCAGTTTGGGTAATACTCAGGTCGTCGTAGCCAATACCTAAGCCAGAAATACCGATGACATCCTCGCCACTAGTAAAGTCAGTAATAGTGTTAGGAGATTCAGGATATTGACTATTGGCAATCCAGAATTGATCTGAGCCTAAGTTACCAGTAATAGTATTGTCGCCACCAGAGAGAACAAATAACTGGTCATCATCTCCATCAGCAAAAATGCGATCGCTTTCACCTAAGATAAAGACATCTTGACCATTGCCACCATAGGCGCGGTTATTTCCCTCACCAGGAGAAAGATCGATTAGATCATCACCTTCACCAGTAAAGATCAGGTTGTTGCTAGTATCAAAATCAAGACCCGCTTCTAAGATATCGTCTTTTAAAGTACCAAATACAGATGTGGGAGTGTCTTCACCCATATCCGAAATATCTTCAGGCGCATCAGTAGTCAAGAAACTTAATTGACCACCCTCAACTAAATCAGCTTTGGCAATTATGCCATCTTCAACACTATGAGCCTGAACATCGAAGATAAAGCGCGTTCCAGGTTCTTCATCAAATAGCTCAGAAACATCGAGAATCCCTGAAGACTCCCAGTTGCCAATATCATCTGGTTCGGGGTCAGTTTGACCCTCTGGTAAAGCAGAACGATCCATTTGAGCTACGCGAGTTAGTTCACCAGAATTAGGATTTAGCTTCCAAATTGAAGCTTCTTCGCCAGAAGTTCCGCCAAAATCCTCATCTTCAACCGTAGCTCGATCTTCTTGAATATAGATATAACCATCATCCGACCAATCTGTATTATCAGGACTACGGACACCGAAATCAGAACCCTTAAATTGACCATTTCCTGCATCATCCCCATCATAGAGAATGTCAATTTGTCCAGTCAAAGGAGCGCCAGATTCGCCAAACTCCGTACTTATTTTGTAAGTTGTACCATAGTTATCCTCTGCAAAACGTCCACCACGACCAGTAGAATTTAGCACCGCTTGAGTGCCATCTTCTGGGTTGGTCGCTACATCTTCAGGACGAGAGAATTGGAAACCACCCGCATCAATAGACATTTGATCTTGCTGTGCTTGAGTTGCAAACCCTTGTTCATCATAACCAAGCTCATCTTGGATCTCGCCATCATCATTAGTATCTACTGCCGAACCTGACTTGTCAGGGCGATAGTAATCAAGCTCTAGCCAGCTACCAGCTTGACTGTTTCCAGTACCATTAAAACCAGCAGGATCGGGTGCATTATCATCGTCTACTTCTTCCCCATCTTCATCTGTGAAAGTAGGAGTGTCAGCAAGATCGCCCTCAGGAACCCAAGTATAAAGTTTTCCGCCTGCTAAACCATTGCGTTCGAGTAACCCTGCGCCTTCAGTAGTATCTTTTTCCCCAACATACATGGTTAAGGGCGCGCCTTCGCGATCATCTCCTACCAAGAAAGCAACCTGATCGGTAGTGCCAGTATCCAATTCAGTAACATTTTCCCAAGCAGCACGACCCATCCAAGGCACAGCCTGAAGAGTATTAGTAGCGGGATCGAGAACAAATTCTGTACCACCAGCAGTTTCTTCGCCAGTGAAGAACAAACTGTCTGTTAAACCGCGACCTTCACCAAATTGATTTGCTTCGATATAGTGTGCCGAACAAAGACGATTAAGACCTTCGTATTCTAAGTCTGTAATTTCGTTTACCTTTTCACCATTGCGGTTAATAATCTTGTCATAAGCCAAGCCTGAATCTTCAAGTTCCAGGGTTTCTTTATTGAGATCGAAAAAGCTAACCCGTCCGCCAGTTAATTCTGTACCATTCGCTAAAGTATAAGCATAGCCTTCATCTGTAAGTTCGTGGTTTGCCAATATTCTTACGGTATCGTCATCTAGGGCAAATGCACCCAAGCCATCAATATCTCCTGGAGGTGCATAATCATTAAATTCTTCACCAACGGTAAAAATGGGATCTACTTCGTAACCATTTAACCCTTTCATTTGTGCGGGTTGTTCTGTATCGCCAGTGTTGTTAATAAATGTGGGGTTCATAATATTTCCTCCAAGTTTTGGGTCTAAATTTAATGGGGTTTCTAAATTGATGGCGATTACTTCGTTGTTGTCGATATCTCCTTCTCTTCCCTGGGAAAAAGGATAGTTATTATCGTTAGCAACTAAAATGGTGTCTTTGTCAGCGACTACTATGTTTTCAATAGTTTCAAAGGGAAAATCGAAGGTAGTCTTGCGATCGCCGTTTAAATCATTCGGGTCGTCAATATTTAATAAGTCAACGACTTCTTCTTTGGCGACAAAACCGTTCTCATCTACCTGAGAAACATCAATTTTGAAGATCTTTTTAAATTTGGCTTCTTCTCCCTGGTTGCTATCTCGTTCGATAACGAGAAACTCATGATCGTTAATGGGCGTAAAGTCACCAATAGGATTGCCGTCAGTGGTTGGGTAGTAACCAACTAAGCCGTTATAGTCAGCAGACTCCACATCAAATTCATAGATGCGTAGGGCATTTTCAGGATCGCCATCTACTGTTCCTTCTAAAAAAGGATAAAGAGTTTTGCGATCTGGACTAAATGCCATGCCTTCAAAACCTTTGGAACTAGCTAGGTTAGGTAAGTCAGACCCTAACTCTGGATTTTGAGGAGACTGGACAAATTCACCCGTCACTGAATCTACTACCGCTACTCCAGTAGCAGGAAAGTCAGTAAAGAAGCCATCCACGCCTACATCTATTAATTGTTTAAACTCTTCTTCAGGAGTTTGAGGATTACCCTCAGCATCCAGAGTTAGAAATCGTTCTTCATTCCGCAGGGTGTAAGGATGTACCTGTAAACCTGCATCGTGGGCATAATCAACCAGAGGAAAAACTTCTCCCGTTAGCTGGGTGGTAATTTCGGCGTTGCCATCGCCATCACCATCTACGGGTTTGTCTAAATCCTCTCGCAACAAGATATTGTTTTTCCAAGGACCTAAACCACTAGCGTAGCTACTGATGATTTCAATCACTTCTGGATTAGCAAAATCGCCATAGGTAATTGATTGAGCGACTTCAGGTTTATAGCTACCGTCTTCGCCAATGATGCCTAAAGCGGTGAGTAATTCCTCGCCATAAGCAGCCACAGCATCTTCTTGAGTAAATTCCTCTTGACTAAAGTTAGCGACAAAATCATAGGGGACAGAAAAACCTCCACCGCCTTCGTTAATGTCGTCGTCTTCGGTGTTACCAAATAGCTGTACCAAGGGAATATCCCCTAGACCAAGCTCTTCTAAAGTTGCGTTAAGCTCAATTAAATTACTAACTTCAAAAGACTGAATAAAAATACGGTCTGGATCGGTAAAGCCAGTATCCTGTAAAGTCTTAACTAAAGGTTCTTCTAGAGATAAACCCTGCTCATCAAAAAAGGAAGGATGTTTGGTTTCAGGATAAATTCCCACCTTTACCCCTGTTTCTGCCTCCGTCTCTTGAACTAGTTGAATGACTTCTTCAAAAGTGGGGATTTCAAAAGCATCATTAAAACTTTGATCGCGAAAATCTTGGGGTTGAACGGCTCGTATCTGCTTAATTTCTTCTAAGGTAAAGTCTTCAGCAAAGTATGCCGTCACCTCTTCACCATCCAGGATTTTAGTAGACATCCTATCTTTACCAAACACTTCGGCGACGTTGGTAGTGTCGTCTAATATTGGTTCATGACGATCTATTAAAACACCATCTTTAGTAGATACTAGGTCTGGTTCAATAAAGTCTGCTCCTTGAGCGATCGCCACACGGTAAGCTTCCAAGGTATGCTCTGGTAATACCCCGCTTGCACCACGATGTCCAATAACTAATGGATCTTGACCGTTTAAGGTATTTAAATTAGTTTCGTTTGGGGTGGAAACAGGTGCTTCGAGTAACTTGCCATCCGAGTTAAAGTGCAGCAGATAAGGACCAAATTCATCTCCTACCCATATATCCCCGTTATCATCGATGACAAAGGACTCAATATCGAAGTCTCCGCCTGTAAGTAAACGCTCTTTACTATCTTGATTAACAATATCAAAATCAATAAGCTTGTCTGGATCTGATAGTTGAATAAAGTCTTCTATTTCAATACTTCCGTCACCATTTTCTAATCCTATAAAATTTGGATCTGCCTGATAGATGCGTAATAGATAATCTTTGCTGTTTTCTTGTTTGCCAAAGCCATTGTCAGATAAAAACCAAAATGCCCCCGTATTTCCTGGAGCAAACTGTACGCCACTAAAACCTTGTATAGGTTGTCCTTCAAAAGCGCCAGTACGTCCATTGGCATCTATAGGATTACCTTCGCCATCATTGCCCCCCGCGGGACTGCCCTCAGCGAAAGTATCTGCTGGCAAAGTGGCAAAACCAGCTAGTTTATTAGCCATGTTGTATTTTCTAGTTAAGTGAAATGTAAATTCCTAAAATTTGCAAACAAAAACATGGAAATAACACGATCATTATTTCCATGTTTTTGCTCTTTCACCTATTAGAATTGCACAGTTAAATTAAGAACAAGCAATTGGTTATTTAACAATTAATCAAGCTTATTTAACAACTGTTTAACTTAAGTTTAAGTGTAAACATTTATCAAAATACTATCTATTGTAGTGTTTTTTGTGATGGACAGTATATCTTAGTACCAATTTTAACTAAGGCTTTAAAACTTACAAATTATTAACCTTAATATCATTTTAACCCTTAATTTAACTAATGTTTACCTAATTATTGATTCGTAATTTTACCCAAATAAATTCGCTTTGAATTATCGTTTTTTATAATCCAACCTAAAGATTTCAGGCGATAAAGAAGATTAGATATTGTTACTCCAAATTTATTGGCGATCGCATTTTGGGTAAAAAAGTTGTATACTGTTGATCGCCAATTTTTACAGAAGGGTAATAATTTAACTGAATGCCTGCTTAAACAGCCTTAGTTTTTTCAGCTACTTCATTTGCTGGATAATTTTCATTGTCTCTACGCTGACTGTACAAACACGCTGAAGCAGATCGATTACTTGTTCTTTGTAATCAGCAAAACGATAGGTATTAAACTTCTCGGCAATAGTTTTATCTTTGGGTTTCTTTTCTTTATATTGATCTAAAATCCATTCAAGCGCGCTACGGTTGCCGAGTTTGTATTCCCAAGCTTCAGAAGGAATACTATGTAAACTTGTATCCGCATCAAGAGTAATAATTCCCTTGTCTCGATCTGCCTTCAGCTTTACTTTGGGCGATTTTTTACTTACTGAAGGAATATCAATACGCTTTAGTGGATAAGGTTCAATAGTTTCGTAGTTGATATGTAAATCCATTAGCTGTCTTCCCCAACCTACCCATTGACGAAAGTTATCGTAAAAAGGAATACGAGGAAATTCTCGTTTTAGATTAAGTTCGTATTTTTCTCTATACGCAGGGTTGTGTAAAATAGCGTATGTGTAATGGAATATTTCTAGTTTGGTTATTGCTTCATCTTTGTAATAGTTTTGAAATTGTTTTAATCCCCAGTCAGTAATGTTATCAATGCGATTTCCTGATTTATCGTAGCTATAGAGAGAAATACACTGACAACCTGCTGGAAGACAGTTTAAATCAATTACATATTTTGAAGCTATATTGAAAAAGTCTTTTGGGGAACTTAGCCCAGGTATAATTATATACTTATTTTCTGGATCATTGCGATCGCAAATATTAAACCACTGATAAGTCATTCCATTAAAATGCTTATCAAAATACAAATACTTCTTAGCAAATGGACGATAGGAACTTTTAATTATTTTATTGCCGTCAAACTTCTTTTCTATCTGCTTTGATAAATACTTAGTTAATTCTCTATCCCATTTTATTTTGTTCTTATTTTTATAATCTAGCTTTGCTAAAGTATGCTGATAAACATCTATAGCAAACTGCATCTTATCTTGTAGATTATCTTTAGAAAAATCATAAACCCATTCATCCCTTTGAGTTTTAATGCCAGATGAAAATAACTGAAATACTGCTTGTTCCGATTTACCAGCTTTAACATTTTTATCAATCAACGGTAATAGTGTATCGAAATCATTATCAGTTTGATTGAGCCAATTATTTTGTTTGTCAGGGAGTATATTATTAAAAGTAAATCCTCTAAATTTATTATTAACTAAGTAACTAATTTTAGTTTCTCGCAAATCATGCACATGAAACGGATTGAAATAAGATATTTGAGCTTTATTATATATTTTTTCTTTGACTAAAAATAAAATAGTAATACCAGTCATTGCACTTTTACCGAAAATAGTATGCTTCTCAGATATAAAAATACCATTCTTCCCAGATATAGCTCTAACATTTCCACCTAAATCAATTAAATAGGCATACGTAAATTCATCTTGTATACATTTTCTAACTCCATCAAATGCTTTTCCATCTATAAAAGATGAGTTGATAACAAAACAAATAATACCTTCAGTTATCCTATCGGAAGCCCAACGAATAAAACGAGTGTAGCTATCATAGACTGCATTCTGATTTTGTGCTGTTCCATGTTTGATATATGTATCTTTTATTCTCTTGTCTATACCGTCTTTGTAGCTGCGGTTAGCATTATTATCATTAAAGTTTTCTTGTTTAGCATTATATGGCGGATTGCCAAGTATTACGGATATAGAGTTGCTATTTTGACGACTAATTCTTTCGGTATTCTCAACGCTTAAATGAAATAAATTACCCTGTTTACCTTCAAAATAAGTATGCTCAAGAGTATCAACTAAACAGATATTGTTAAACTCCTCATACTCACCCATTTTTTGTTTATAGGTGTATTCAATATTGAGATTGGCAATATAGTAAGGAAGAATTGAAATTTCATTACAGTGAATCTCATTTTGATATTTATGCTTAAGTTTATGTTTGGGAATATGCTCAATTAATTCTGTAATGAAAGTACCTGTGCCGACTGCTGGCTCAATTATGTGAACATCTTTGTCTTCAAGTAGTTTTCCAAAGTGTTTATGAGTTAAATAATCGACACTTTGTACCATGAAACGAACAATTTCATTGGGAGTATAAACGATACCTAATCTATCCGCAGCTTTTGGATTATAAGCCTGATAAAAATTTTCGTATATAGCTTTTAAGAACTTTTGTTTTTCGTGATGATTGGCAATATTAGCAGCGGTACGTTTAATTACTTCGTAGTAGCTATTAATTTTAGAGAAAGTATTTCTTTTAATATTGCCAGTGAAAAAGGTATTGACTACTAAATGTAGTTCTCTTGCTATATTATTTTCTCTATGAAATTGCGTTTCATTAAAAATACTAATAAAAATATCTTCAGTCAGAATGTGCTGAATAATCATTTCTCGCACATCAAGAAAACTAACTTCAGGATTAATCGACTGTCGGCAAATAGCTAAGAATTTATCTTTAGAATCGCTAAACTGTTTGTTTGTTTCTGTTTGCTTTTCAATTAAATCTCGTAATTCAATTAAAATCTTAGGTATATCTTCTCTAAAAGACTTAATCGCTTGGCGAAAATTAGTTACTTCTGGAGGAACATAATTAACAAATTCACTGATCAAACCATCCAAACCAGTCGTATCTTTCATGTCAATACGTCCAGTTTCATCGCCATGCTGAATTAAAACAGCAGTTAGTGAATCTTCAAAAAGAATATTTCGATCTGGATATCCTTTGGCAAACTTTTTTTCTATCTCTTCATCAAGATTGTCATATTTATCTTTTGCTTCCCAATAACCATAATCAAGCCTAATTGCATCTTTTACAGTGCCATCGGGACGAACCGTTTTACCTGCTTTAGTTTTATAATCTAATTCGGGAATCAATAAATAGTCTTTAGGCTTACAATATTCATTGAGTAAATTTTGAAAAGCCGACCTAATTGCAGTTTCTTTGATTGTTCCACCATACTGAATTAGTTTTTCTACTTCTTGATGATATTGGGCTACTAAAAACTTAGACATAATAAATAAAGAAAGAATATAAAACAGTTTTAATAAACTTATTCTTCCCTTTATATTCTTGATAAGTTTCTAGTTGTTGTCCGCAATTTTATGAAGAATTGATGAAGAAAAATTATAAGTAGTATAAAAGTCTATAATCGCCATCGATCTACACTATATGTAGAGTAGATTGTTAAAATTGGTTGTTTGATATTGACTCAAATTTATATTCGTCTTTAATAATTAGATATATATAAGCGCGTAAAAATAACTAGATCGGCTAATTCAACCGAGAAATTAACGACGTAGATTTATTTAAATCTTTTACTAACTAAGTAAAATTATCGCTTTTCTCAAATATCTCGATCGCTAAATATCTATTCATAATGATGACCCATGTTGCACTTTTCTTTGCTCGTAATCGTAATTGCGGTTGATGGTTTTTGGCTATTTCTTAATTAAACGATAAAGGTTATCTCTCGCTTCTTTAGCAGTAAATGGTTTCATTCCTTACACCGTACCATTACAAACTAGATCGAAAAGCGATCGCGATAAATATTTAAACTGTCGGTTTTACTCTCTTATTTGACTAGTCAAGATATCACATGGTTTCTATATGGTAAGCAAGGAGAATTTATTCGGTATTAGATAGCTAGTGATTCAGCAACCGAAGAAGAAGTTAGCTAAAATTGATTCGCAACTATATAACTTAGATTGAATTAAGGGGTCTTAGTCTTGCTATAATCAGCTTTAAACTGACCTTTAACTAATGAGAAATAATGGTGGACTGGCAGGTAGTCAACGGTGGAATCACTGCACCCAAAGGATTTAGGGCAGCAGGAGTTGTTGCGGGATTGAAATCTAGTGGAGCAAAAGACCTAGCTTTGATTTTATCGGAGACAGATGCGATCGCCGCCGGAGTATTTACCACTTCGCAAGTACGGGCTGCCTGTGTTGATTATTGTCGCCAGAGACTTCAAGCCAAGGCAAGTGCTAGAGCTATTCTATGTAATGCAGGACAAGCTAACGCTGCTACAGGAGAGCCTGGTTGGAATGACGCAATTGAGACTGCCAAGTTGCTAGGCGAAGCACTAAATATTTCTGGCGATGCTGTACTGCTTGCCTCTACAGGAGTAATCGGACAAAGAATAAAAATGGATGCGCTGCGCCGAGGAATTCCCCAGGTAGTTAGTGCAGCTACCGTTGAAGGTGGTGCTGATGCTGCCAAGGCGATCGTTACCACTGATTTAGTTATCAAAGAAATTGCCCTAGAAGCCACTATTGAGGGTCGTCCTGTACGCATTGGCGGAATTGCTAAAGGTTCAGGCATGATTGCACCCAATATGGCAACTATGCTGGGGTTTATTACCTGCGATGCTGCTGTGTCTACTGGTTTGTGGCACGAAATGCTAAAACGAGCCGTAGATAAAAGCTTTAATCAGATTACCGTAGATGGCGACACTAGTACTAATGATTGCGTGCTTGCTTTAGCTAATGGGCAGTCTCGCACTACCGCCATTACTAGCGATAGTGCTAACGCCCAAAAGTTAGAGGCAATGCTCACTGAAGTCTGTCAATATTTAGCAAAGGCAGTGGCTCGTGATGGCGAAGGAGCAACCTGCCTGATTGAAGTACAGGTATCAGGAGCGGCAGACGATCGCGCTGCTTCCCAAGTAGCCAAAACTATTGCTGGCTCATCTTTAGTCAAGTCAGCAGTTTTTGGGCGCGATCCTAACTGGGGCAGAATTGCAGCAGCAGCAGGTAGAGCAGGGGTCAAGTTTCATCAAGACGAGTTGAATATTAAGCTAGGAGACATCGTGTTGATGAAAAATGGTCAACCCCAAGACTTTGACCGCAGTGGGGCAAGTGACTATCTCAAGCAAGCAGCAGCAGGAGAATATTTAAAAACAGATACGGTATTGATTTCAGTAAATATCGGCGTAGGTACAGGCAAAAGCACCGCTTGGGGCTGCGACTTAACCTATAAATATGTCGAAATTAACGCTGAGTACACTACTTAAATCTTGCTTTAATTTTCAATCATCAATTTTTTCGCTCACCAAACCACTCATAGCGATGGTCGCGTATTTGCTCATAACTGCGATCGCCCAGCCATTTCATGCCTGGAATAGCCCGATAGGCAGCAATAAATAACTCGCCTAAGGGTAGCAAGCGGGTAATCTCTTCTGCTGCCTCACTACCCTGCCATCTTTTAGCTGGTTGATTACCGTCAATTAAAATCATACCTGCTTCGCAATCTGTAGGCACAATGCCGAATTTTGCCAAAGCCGATTCATCCTGCATGGGAATATAGTCAAAAAGCTGACCGCGATCGTATTGCTGCAAAAGCTCGGTAAAAGTGCTACAGAGGTTGCATTTGCCATCGTAAATAACCTGATATTTCATGGAGAAAGAAGAAAAAATAGTTCTTTAATCTGAATCCTTTGACTTGAGGCAAAGGCATTACTTGTTACTTACTACTTATTACTTATTACTTCTAAAAAGAGGTAGGGTAATCCGCATAGTTACAGGTAGGGTATCCTGGAACATTTTAGCTAAGGCGATCGGACAATATTAATATTGAAGGAAATCTACGCTTGAGACTGTAATTACAAATATGGCTGTACTTGAAAAAGGCAACATTACGATTCATACCGAGAACATCTTCCCGATTATTAAGAAGTCTCTCTATACCGATCACGAAATCTTCTTAAGGGAACTGATCTCCAACTCCGTTGATGCGATCTCAAAACTAAAGATGGCATCTTTGGCGGGGGAAATGCAGGGAGAAATTGCTGAACCGCAGATCAAACTGGCAGTTGATAAAACTAAGAAAACTCTTTCCATCGCCGATAACGGTATTGGTATGACTGCCGATGAAATCAAAAAATATATTAATCAAGTCGCTTTTTCTAGTGCTGAAGACTTTATCAAAAAATATGAGAAAAATTCTAATGAGCTAATTGGTCATTTTGGTTTAGGTTTCTACTCTGCTTTTATGGTGGCGGCGAAAGTAGAAATCGATACTTTATCTTATCAAGAAGGCGCAACTGCGGTACATTGGTCTTGTGATGGTTCACCAGAGTTTGAACTGACTCAAAGCGATCGCACCACTGTCGGTACAACTATTACTCTTACTTTGCAAGACGAAGAGCTAGAATATGCCGAACCTCAAAGAGTCAAACAGTTAGTCAAAACCTACTGTGACTTTATGCCTGTCAAGATTGTTCTAGATAATGAACAAGTTAATAAGCAGCAAGCACTATGGAAAAAATCCCCCCAAGAATTAACTGACGTAGATTATTTAGAGTTTTATCGTTATCTTTATCCTTTCCAAGAAGATCCCCTGTTATGGGTGCATCTAAATACAGACTATCCTTTTCTACTCAACGGAATTCTCTATTTTCCTAAACTAAAGCCCGATGTAGACTTTTCTAAAGGACAAATTCAGCTTTTCTGTAACCAGGTATTTGTTAGTAAACACTGTGAGGAGATTATCCCCGAATTTTTAATGCCGTTGCAGGGTTTAATTGATAGTCCTGACATTCCCCTCAACGTTTCTCGTAGTGCTTTAACCAACGATCGCACCGTCCGCCGTATTGCTGACTTTATTAGCAAAAAAATTGGTAATCGTCTGAAATCTCTTTATAACGAAGATCGTAACAAATACGTTAGTTCTTGGTCAGATGTGGGAACTTTCGTAAAATACGGCGCAATTAGAGACGAGAAATTTAAAAAACAGGTAGAGGATCTAATTATTTACCGCACTACCTATCAAGCAGATACATCAAATCCTGCACCAGAAGAAGCACCAAAAGTTGAGATACAATCTGCTGGTGATGATGCTTGGTCAAGTGTTGATAACGACAAGAACACCGCACCAACAGAACCCTACACTACTTTACAAGAATATCTAGAGCGCAATAAAGAAAAGCAAGAAAACCGCGTTATCTACTGTAGCGATCCTGGTACCCAAAACACCTACGTCGAACTATACAAGAATCAAGGCTTAGAAGTTCTCTTCCTCGATTCATTTATCGATACCAACTACTTTATTCCTTTCCTTGAGCGAGAATATTCTGAGGTTAAGTTTGCCCGTGTTGATTCAGAACTAGACGACACTTTAGTAGAAGACGACAAAGCACAAGAAATTGTCGATCCTACTACTAATAAGACTCGTAGCGAGTTGATTAAAGAGTTGTTTGAAAAAGCAATCAATAAGCCAAGAGTCAACATCAAAACTCAAGCTATCAAATCTGACGATCCTCAAGGTACACCTCCGGCAATGGTTTTGCTGCCTGAAGCGATGCGACGGATGCAGGAAATGGCGGCATTGATGCAGGAAAAAATGATGGCATTCCCTGAAGACCACATTTTAATGATCAATACTGCTCATCCTTTAATTCAAAACCTCTTGGATCTAAATAAAGGCACAATTATTCAAGGTGGAGAAGATTCCAATCCTATGATTAAGCTAATGTGCAATCATATTTATGATTTGGCTTTAATGTCCCAAAAAGCCTTTGATGCTGAGAAAATGAAAGCCTTTGTCGAACGTTCAAATGAAGTACTTACCAACTTGACGAAGAAGTAAGATGAGAACGAGCAACAATTAGGCAAATTCTTGAGGACGCAGTTGACTCCAAGGTTGAGCTTGTTCTAGCTGAGATGCCAAAGCAATAATTGTTGCTTCTGAAGTAGGTTTGCCAATTAGCTGCACACCTAAAGGCACGCCATTGCTATCAAAACCCGCAGGTATATTAACTACAGGTTGACCCGTAACGTTAAAAGGTGGGCTGGGAAAAATCCAGTTGATAATCTTTTCTAAGGTATCTTCAGGGCTTAGATCTGCCCACTCTCCGACTCTAATTGTCGGGTGCATATAAGTAGGAGCGACTAAAACATCAATTTGAGCAAACAGACTGACTAACTGTCTGGCAAATAGCTGCATTTGCGTCACCGCCTGTAAATATTCTCCTGCCGTACCAGACTGAGTAAGCACCCATTGGTTCATCGGGCTTAATGCCTCTGGAGGGATTCCTGAAGCAGCAACAGCCGAAGCCCAAACAGTTTTAAATGGTTCAATTAAAGCCGAGCAGTCGATCGCCTGGGGGATAGCTGTATGTCCCATTGTAGTTAACTGCCCAACTACTGTAGCTACGCTTTGCTGACATTCTGGGGCTGGTTCACCAAGTGGTAAAAAAGAGGTAGCAAAACCAATCTTTAACGGTGATAATGTTTGTTTAGTCGTCGCTAGAAAGGGAATCTTTGGCTTGGCTAGCCAATAGGGATCTCCTACCATATATCCAGAAGCAATGTCTAAAAAGGCAGCAGCATCGGCAACGGTGCGGGTTAAGATCCCGTGAGTTCCTAGTCCACTCAGGCGATCGCCCACGGGCGCAAAAGAGATTCTACCACGACTGGGCTTAATACCTACTAACCCACAAGAGGCAGCAGGACCTCTGATAGAGCCTCCTGCATCTCCTCCCAGGGCAATAGAACATAACCCCGCAGCCACCGCAGCAGCAGAGCCACCACTAGAGCCACCAGGGGTATAGTCGAGATTCCAAGGGTTACGAGTTGGTTCAAAGCCTTCTGGCTCGGTATAGGGAAAAGAGCCTAATTGAGACGTGGCGGTTTTACCCAAAATAATAAATCCTGCTTCTTTAATTTTAGTTACTACACCTTCGTCATATTTTGCTATTTGATCTGCTAAAGCAGCAATACCGTAGGTAATAGGCATATTGGCTACAAATTTAAGATCTTTAATGCCAATGGGAACACCAAAAAAAGGAGGAAGATAATTAGTATCTAAAGTTTGAGCTATTTGTTCAGTTTTCTGTTGGGCATCGGCGATCGCACTTTCTGTTGCCACATAATAAAAACAGCCCAGAGCGGGATTATACTTGGCTATTCTGGCTAAATATAGCTCCGTTAACTCTAAAGGCGTAACCTGACGCTCTTTGATTAAGCGAGCCTGTTCTAGAGTAGAAGTAAAAGCTAAATCCGTGAGGTTATTTAAAGACATATTTATTTAGTAACAGTTAGAGTGGGTGGAAACGCTACATGCGGCAAAGCGCCTTTGTGTTTAAGAAGCTGTCTTGAGACAGTACATGCGGACAAGTCCTTTGTCTGCGGAGGGAAACCCTTCTGCAAGACTGTCTCGCTGTTCCACACCCGCTTCGGCAGTGAAGGGACTTGGATTGCAGACTCCGTATATCTTAACTGTTGATTTAGAGTTAACAATCGGTTATGTGTTATTGGTTTTTTACTCAATAGTTTTACCGTTATCTGGCTCAAAGATAAATAATTGTTCCAGGTCAAATTTTACCCAGATGGGATCGCCTTTTTTTCCTTGCCACGCAGCACCAGCTAACAAATTAAGTCTGTTACTATCTGGAGCGATCGCTTTGATTAAAGTTTCTCTCCCTAAAGGTTCAATTAAATCAACCTGTAATATAAGGCAATTATCGTTATTGTCTAGTTCTGAATTGGCAAGAGTAATATGTTCAGGACGAATACCAATGTCGAATTTTTGTCTATTAGATGGTAATCGCTGTCTAAGAGAAGCATCTATTGCTATTGATTGATTATTAAAAACAATCAGGCGATCGTTTTCATATACTGCGGGCAAAATATTCATCGGTGGATTACCTAAAAACCCCGCCACCATACTATTAACTGGATGGGCATAAACTTCTTGCGGACTGCCTATCTGCTGAACTTTGCCATCTTTTAAAACTACTATTTGATCTGCTAGGGTCATTGCCTCGACCTGATCGTGAGTGACATAAATAGTGGTGATGCCGACTCTTTGATGTAGCTGTTTTAATTCTGCTCTTGTATCATCCCGCAATTGAGTATCTAAATTGGATAAAGGTTCATCTAAAAGAAATACCTGGGGCTGACGAGCGATCGCTCTACCTAATGCTACTCGCTGCTGTTGTCCTCCCGATAGCTGTTTGGGCTTACGCTTGAGTAAATGTTCGATATCCAAAGAGCGGGCTACTTCCTGAACTCTTCTGGCGATCGCCTTGGGTTTTTCTTGGCGCATTTTTAAACCAAAGGCTAAATTTTCAGCCACGCTCATATGAGGATAAAGGGCATAATTTTGAAATACCATTGCCACGTCTCTTTGTCTGGCGGGAATATCGTTAACCAACCTGTCGCCAATATAAAGCTTGCCCCTAGTGATAGATTCTAATCCAGCGATCGTCCTTAAAATAGTCGATTTTCCACAGCCAGAGGGACCAACTAACACCCAAAAAGCGCGATCGGCAATTTCAAAAGTAATATTTTCAATTGCCGTAACATTGCCAAATTGACGAGTGATTTCTTGCAGACTAACTTGAGCCATTTGAATTAATTCTTTGCTATCTATGAAATCTTAACTAGCTCTCAGCTTTTAGCTCTAAGCTCTAAGCTTTAATTAATAAAGCTCATATTTTTAAGATTTAGCATTTATCATTTAGTTTTTTTCAGTACCTGGAGTATAAATCTTCATTTGAAAGAGTCATTGTTCAATGTTTAATGCTCAATGTTTATCTTGTTGATTTTTTAAAACCGTTGCTACAATAGCCTTGTTTTCTGGGAAAATAAAAAAGCTACTAATGTCTAGAACTTCTGCTACTTTGCGGGATGGAGTTATCCTTAACAATCGTTACCGAATTGTTAAGCAGATAGGTCGAGGTGGTTTTGGTAGAGCCTACTTAGCCGAAGATACCCACCGTTACCGAGAATTATGCGTCCTCAAAGAGTTTGCTCCCCAAGTAAAAAGCGATCGCGAATTGAATAAAGCTGAAGAACTATTTGAACGGGAAGCAGGAATACTCTATAAACTGAAGCATAAACAAATTCCTAAGTTTGAAGCACTGTTGCAGACTCGCGTTGATGGCAAGCGATCGCTATTTTTAGTGCAAGAATATATCGAAGGGGAAGATTATTGGGAACTGTTGACCAGAAAGGGACGATTGAGCGAAGCTGAAGTCACTAATATGATGTGGGACTTGCTGCCAGTTTTAGACTATATTCATGCTTCTAAGCTAGTTCATCGTGATATCTCTCCTGATAACTTGATTCGTCGAGAGAGTGATGGCAAAACTGTCTTGATTGACTTTGGCTGCGTCAAAATTGCTGCGAATGCAATTTCTCGCTCAACAGGACAGTCGGTTACCTTAATCGGTAAAAAAGGCTATTCTCCTAACGAACAAACCCTCCTTGGTCATGCTTTTCCCTGTAGCGATCTTTATTCTTTAGCAGCTACGGCGGTGGTTCTTTTAACTGGAAAACAGCCTAGTCAGCTATACAATAGCTATCAAGGAAAATGGCAGTGGGAATCTAAGGCGAAAGTTAGTCCTAACTTGAAAAAAGTACTCAATAAAATGCTGGCAGATAAACCTGGCGATCGCTACGGGTCAGCAGATCGAGTCTTACAAGTTTTAACTAAAGAGAATGATTCGCCAGTTAGCAGCTTTATTTCTAGGGTTCGTACCTTGATAGTTGCTCCAGGAAATTCTGATGATTTTAATTCTAATTCATCTGGCAGCTTTAGATCTAGAACCTACAGCAATATTTCTCGGCTTAATACCAAAGCTATAGCTATTTCTCGTCACTTTTCTCGTATTCCCTTCACGGTTGATTTGAAACGGATTAAACCATGGCATTGGGGAATGATTAGTGCAGGAGTATTTTTGATTCCAGGTTTACTTAGCTTTGCGACAATTAAAGCTAAAATGTCTCAAACAATTGCCTTTAGCTCTAATAATGTAGAACATTCTGTTCTTAGCCAAAATGAACGGGATTTGCAACAGGAGATTTATCAACGGATTGAGTCTTTGAATCTTGATGCCAGTGCTTTTTATAAAGAGGTGGATAGTGTTTTTCACGCTCAACATCCTGAACTAAAAAGGCTACAGCTTACTGAAGGCTCAAAAGATCGGGCTTATCGTCAAATGTGGTACGAAATTGCTAGTAATTTATTAAACAAAAAAGAAAGAAGTAGACAGTAAACTTTGCAGACAATTAAGGATTTACTAGCTTAAAAAGAATAGTAATTATTATGCTCAACAAAATTAAAATTGCACTGAGTAGTCCACCAAACAGCCATTTAATCCAATTGACATCAACTTTAATTCCTGCTATTTCTTGACCTAGCCTGGATTCTACTTTGGTCATCTCTTGACCTAGTTTAGATTCAACTCTATTTATCTCTTGACCCAACCTAGATTCAAGTTTATTTATCTCTATTTTAATTTCATTGATTTGATTCTCTAGTTTTCTATCTATTTGGTCAAAGCGATCGACTATCAATCTTTCAATTTCTGTCTCTTTTTCAGTAGCCATAAAATTATTGTAGCGGTTTTGGCTTTAAATTTTGGCGATCGCGCAATCAGAAAATTATTGTTTTTCACCTTTCTAATGACTTATTTGGGATCTTTTATAGCTATCTAAATAATTTAGCAAAATTGCCTTTACCCAAAAACAATAAAAAAACGCCCAAGTTAGCCTAGACGTTAAATAAACAACAAAAGATGAGTTAATTAAGCTTAGAGCTTTAAAAAATTACTAAGCATTTGCACCTGCAACTACCTCAGAAAGTTCTTGGGTAATTGCTGCCTGTCTGGCTTTGTTGTAGGACAAGGTTAAATTATCCATTAATTCGCTAGCGTTTTCACTAGCGTTGTTCATAGCAGTCATTCTGGCTGCAAGTTCGCTAGCTGCTGCTTCTTGTAAAGAACGCAAAATTTGATTGTTGAGATACAAAGGAAGCAAAGCATCCAATATCTGCACAGGATCTTGTTCAAAAATTGTGTCTTGAGGATATTCTTGAACTTCTGAAGTTACGCTTTCTCTTTCTACGCCAAACTGTCCGCCTTTTGTGGTTAGACGGAAAATCTCATCATCCTTTACTGCTAACCCCTTAGTTGTCAAAGGGAGTAAAGTTTGAATAACGGGCTTGGAAGCAATTAGAGAAACAAACTTGGTATAAATAAGCTCCACTTTATCTACTTCTTCAGCTAAGAAAAGAGACAATAGCTCGTCACCAATTTCTGCTGCTTCAGGAGCGGTAGGAATCTGCTCTAAACCAATAAAGGTTTTTTCAGTAGGAACATTGCGATTACCGAAATATTGCTTGGCTTTACGTCCAATTAAAACATAGGTATATTCAACGCCCTGCGCCTGTAGTTCTTTAGCTCTAATCTCGGCACGACGTATGATGTTAGTGTTATAGCCACCGCACAAACCGCGATCGCCACTAACTACCAAAAGAGCTACTTTTTTGATTTCTCTTTGCTCCAACAGAGGTAGATCGACATCTTCAAACTGAAGTTTACTCTGAATGTTGTAAAGAACCTGTGCCAAGCTATCGGCAAAAGGACGGGTAGAGTTTACCTGTTCTTGGGCGCGACGAACTTTAGCAGCAGCCACTAGGCGCATTGCCTCTGTGATTTTTTTAGTATTTGTTACCGACGCGATGCGATCGCGAATCGCTTTTAAATTAGCCATGATTTTAAAGGATAAATTATAAGGGATGAAGGATCAGGATGAGAATTATAGGAAAAAGGGCAAGTAATTAATCAAATCCTTTACCCTTTAACCTTTACCCATTTCCCTAAAAGTTATGCTGTTGCCATGAAGGATTGTTTGAATTCGTTAATTCCTTCTTTCAAGAGGTTTTCTGCTTCGTCGGTTAATTTTTTCTCAGAAGCGATGATTTCATTATATTTAGGCTTGCTAGTATTTATATAATCACGCAATCCTTGAGCAAATTCACTAGCTCTTTCTACAGGAACGTCATCTAGATAGCCATTTAAACCTGCATATACCCCTGCTACCTGTTCGGCTACAGAAAGAGGTGAGTTTTGAGGCTGCTTCAAGATCTGGCGTAAACGTTGTCCCCGCGCTAGCTGGTTTTGAGTTGTTGCGTCGAGATCCGAAGCAAACTGAGCAAATGCTTCAAGCTCAGCAAACTGAGCCAATTCTAACTTCAGCTTACCTGCCACTTGCTTCATGGCTTTGGTTTGAGCAGCAGAACCAACACGGGATACGGAAATACCAGCGTTGATTGCAGGACGGAAACCAGAGTTAAATAGGTCAGAAGATAAGAAGATCTGACCGTCGGTAATAGAAATTACGTTGGTAGGAATATAGGCAGATACGTCACCCGCTTGAGTTTCAATGATTGGCAAAGCGGTCATACTACCACCGCCTAAGGCATCGCTAAGTTTGGCTGCACGCTCCAAAAGGCGGGAGTGCAGATAGAATACGTCTCCAGGATATGCTTCACGACCTGGTGGACGACGCAGTAACAAGGACATTTGACGATATGCCTGAGCTTGTTTGGTCAGGTCATCATAGATGATCAAGGTTGCTTTACCTTGATACATAAAGTATTCGGCGATCGCAGCACCCGTGTAGGGAGCAAGATACTGAAGTGTTGCAGGGTCATTGGCGTTAGCTGCGACTACTACTGTGTAGTCCATTGCGCCTTTTGACTCTAGGGTGTTAACTACCTGTGCCACTGTAGAAGCTTTTTGTCCTATCGCTACGTATACACAGATTACATCTTCACCCTGCTGGTTAATGATTGTATCCACCGCTACAGCAGTTTTGCCTGTTTGGCGATCGCCAATAATCAATTCCCGCTGACCACGACCGACGGGAATCATCGCGTCAATTGCCGTAATACCTGTTTGCATTGGCTCACATACGGATTTACGGGCAATAATCCCTGGTGCCATTGATTCAATCAAACGGGTTTCACTGGTGTTAATATCGCCTTTGCCATCAAGAGGACGAGCAAGAGAATCAACTACTCTACCAACAATTGCATCTCCTACAGGAATAGAGGCAATTTTACTAGTTGCTTTAACTGTACTGCCTTCTTGAATACCAAAACCGTCACCCATAAGTACGGCACCGACGTTATCTTCTTCTAGGTTAAGAGCAATACCTACTGTACCGTCTTCAAACTCTAGCAGTTCTCCTGCCATTGCCTGTTCTAAACCGTAGATCCTGGCGATGCCGTCTCCTACCTGGAGAACTGTACCCACATTGGATACCTGAACATCCTGCTCATAGGATTCAATCTGCTGGCGAATAATGCTGCTAATTTCGTCTGGTCTAATGCTAACCATAGCTTTTTTTGTATGTAAGAGTTAGTTTTAGTTTATCTCAGTCTAAAGACGCAATCACTCTAAGATCCTGCGCCTAGTTTGTAGTTTATTGATTTAAGCTGATGCTAATACGACGGAGTTGACCACTAATGCTGGCATCAATTACTTTTGAGCCAACTTTGATGATGACTCCGCCAATTAAATCTGGGTCAACGCTAGTTTTTAGCTCTACATCGTGAGCTTCAGTAAGCGACTTTACTTTCTCAACTACGTTCTGCTTTTGTTCTTCATTTAGCTCTGTGGCAGAAGTAACTTCGGCTAAAACGGTCTGATTTAACTTACGTAATAAGCTAAGGTATTGCTCCACAATCGGTTCTAGAAAGACAATTCGTCTTTTATCAACCAGCAGCATCATAAAATTTACTAAGTAAGGGTTTGCGTCGTTACCCAATACCTGCTTTAGCACTGCTTTTTTGTCTTCTCCTTTTACCACTGGATTAAGAACAAAGTCTTTGAATTCTTTCGACTCTGATAGGAGAGAACTTAGAGAACGAAAGGTATCGCCAAACTGGTTAGTTAAGTCGTTTTGCTGTGCTAAAGACATTAATGCCTGAGCATAGGGTTCGCCAACTTCGCTATTAATTAAAGTTCCACTCATTATTAACCTCCTAATTTAGCGATGCTGCTATCGATTAGCTTGCTTTGTGCTTCGGATTCGTTTCTGAGTGCATCCCCCGCACGGGATTTGGCACTTTCTAGAGCTAAAGCTACAACACGCTCTCTTAATTGTGCGATCGCTCTTTCCTGTTCGGAGCTTAGATCTTTACCTGCTGCTTCTTTGAGGCGTTCGACCTCTTTTTCTCCTTGAGCCAGAATGGTTTCTCTGGCTTTTTGAGCATTAGTTTTGGCTTCGGAGCGAATCTTGGCTGCTGTTTCCTTGGCTGACTCTAGCTTCTTCTGTTCTTGAGCTAGGGTTACTTCGGCTTGCTTTTGTTTTTGCTCTACTGCCTTGATTTGCTCGGCAATTTTTGAACGTCTCTCGCTCAGAATCTTGGTTAGTAGGGGTTTACCAAAATAAATTAGTATTCCTACTAAAAGTATAAGGTTGATTAGGTTTGTTTCAAAAATGTTTAAATTTAAACCAAAACCGCCTTCAACCTCTGAGTGCGCTTCTGCTAGAAATAATAAAGTCTCTATCATACCCAGATCTTGAGTTTTGTTATTTTTTTCATTTATGCCAGCTATTAATCAGCTTTACTTAATTAATTCTGGGTCGAGTATTTTTTCTAAGATTTGACGAGACAAAGAATCTACTTGCTGCTCTAGAGTTTCAAAAGCTGTCGCTTTTTGCTGCTCTATTTCTTGAGTTGCTGTTTCTCTTTGGGCTTGAACTTCTTGCTGTGCCGCTGCTATTTTACTTGCAGTAATCTCTTTAGCTTCAGCTTGGGCTTTTTGTACCAGATTTTGAGATTCTCGGCGCGCATCGGCTATCTGTTTCTCATATTCTTGGACTATGCTTTCTGCTTTAGCTAACTTTTCTTTAGAACCAGTATCGCCACCACGAAGATATTCTTCTCGTTCATCCAGCACCTTCATTAATGGCTTGTAAAATACTACGTTTAACAGTGCTGTTAAAAGCAAAAACTGCACTGCCATTAAAGGTAAAGTCGCATCAAAATCAAACATTTTTTATAGGGCAAATTGGATTGAACAATCAAAGTCTGTGGAAACGCTAGCATTTCCACAGACCTTAGAAAAGCTTATACAAAGGGGTTGGCGAACAATAATACTAGAGCAACCACTAGACCATAGATGGTCAAAGATTCCATAAACGCCAAAGTCAACAGAAGAGTACCGCGGATTTTGCCTTCAGCTTCAGGCTGACGGGCAATACCTGATACTGCTTGACCAGAGGCGTTACCTTGTCCAATACCAGGACCAATTGCAGCCAAACCAATAGCTAATGCAGCAGCGATAACGGAAGCAGCTTGAACATCCATAAAATTTTCCTACTTTAAATTTACTGAAAGAACTTAAAAATGAAGTGAAGCGATAAAAATAATCTGCTTTAACACTTCAATAAAATCTAGAAGCTAAATTACTTCTAAAATAAACCTCTTAATCGTGATCTACTAAAGCCTCATGTATATATGCTCCTGCAAGGGTAGCAAATACTAAAGCCTGAATCGCACTAGTAAATAAACCTAGTGCCATCACTGGTAATGGGATAAATAACGGAACTAAAAGCACTAATACAGCAACTACTAGTTCGTCAGCTAAAATATTACCAAAAAGACGAAAACTTAGAGAAAGAGGTTTGGTGAAATCTTCTAGAATTGCGATCGGCAGAAGAATAGGAGTTGGTTCAATATAATGCTTGAAGTACCCTAGTCCTTTCTTTTTCAACCCAGCGTAGAAATACGCCAAGGAAGTGAGCAATGCTAGAGCCACCGTTGTATTAATGTCATTTGTGGGAGCAGCTAATTCACCAGACGGTAACTCAATGAGTTTCCATGGCACTAGCGCACCTGACCAATTTGACACAAAAATGAACAAAAACAAAGTGCCGACAAAAGGCACCCAGTCACGATATTCTTTTTCCCCGATCTGATTTCTCACCAAATCTCGAATAAATTCTAGGACATATTCCATGAAATTTTGGATGCCGCTAGGGATTTTTTGCAAGTTTCTAGTAGCAGCTAAAGAAGCTATTACCAAAAGACCTATTACAATCCAAGAGTTGAGAAAAACCTGTCCGTGAACTGTAAAATTGCCGATTTTCCAAAGAAAATGCTCGCCAACTTCCAATTCTGCCAGGGTATAAATATTTAGAAAAGTCAAAGCACCTAGAATTTCCATATGCCTAGATTGAACAAAACATTAAATTAAAACTGTTCTTGTAGTTTCTTTAAAAATCTCTTAATTTTAAGCGTCACTTTCTAATTTTTCTGTGGAGAAAAAGATTGACTTCACAGTGTAGATAACGATCGCTGGCTTATAAGTTAGAAATCCAAGAAAGACAGGAAGAATGTGCAACTGTTGCCATTTGCTGGCGACCAGTATCAGGATGACAAAAAGTCCTAATCCCTTAGCACCGAGGCGTTGTTGACCTAGGCGTTCAACGTCTTTAGCTAACATTCTCAAATATACAAGTCCGACAACTGCACCAACCAAATAGTTGAAAGCAGTGTTAAGAGAGAAAAAATACCACACAGGAACAAAGATTATTCCTGTCAATGTCAGAGTATTCAACAATAGCGATCGCTGTAGTTGATAGAAATCTGCCATTGAATCATGAGCTTCTAAAAACTTAGAATCTTCAAGGGTAATTTGCTCTTGAACTTGGGATGGTTCGGGAGATTGATTAGACAAAGTTACCTTACTCGAATGCTGACCCATTCTTTATTTTGATTACTGCAACTAAATTTGGCTACATAAATAAAATGTAGCTTAATTTAAGCAACCGCTGATCCAGATGGATTATGCAGTTTACCTTAGCCAAACAATTGTTTACTAGGGTGTTACCTGACATTACTACGAACCTAGTAGCAATGCTTCTACGTCGCAGTCCCCAGCGATCATATCATGGTATTGTAACCAATTATTAAAAATTTCTAAATGCTCGATTAAAAGAGATTTAGTTGAACTTAATAGGTTACATGGTAAAAACTTACGTCTTGGTACTCAATTACGATAATCGTCTTTAGTAGAGCGATCGCTCTACTAAACTAACAAAGTATATGTAGGGCATATTCTTTTAAAAAAAAGAGTATTTTTACTTAAAAAATTTACAATAATCAATGATTCGGACAAAATTTAATCGGTAACGAAATAATAGGTATTTGAACCTTATTTTTAACTCAAATAACTAACGATAAATCAGGCTTTCCGAGCTTTGTTCAAAAACTGTCCGAACTATTGAAAATCAACTCACCATTCTATTAAGCTCATTAAACAACTAGTTTAATTTAGCGATCATAATACAAAAATTATTTTTCCTAACATTTATTTTACTTAATTATGTTTACTTAAGGTTTTTATGTGGGAACAATAAATATGCAACTTATAAAATATGAGTATTAGTAATTATGGGTGTTCTTTTTTCTATTGTTATCTTCTTGATAGGAGCGATATTTCTTCCCATGGGTATAGTAGGCGGTGAAGAGATTAACATACTTGGTCAGATTATTTCTGCGCTAGTTGGTATCTTTCTAATTTTAATCCCGTTAGGTACGTTAGCAGATTAGTAGCAATCAGTAAATGAAAGTGACATTATATAAAACATAAGACACTTAAACTTCGATCAGATTAAATAAAACTAAGTATGTAATTTTTCGCACTTAGCATATACTACCAAGTCTTATTTCATTGCTATCTATTATTCAAGATGATCGCTAGATTTAATTACTGCTTAAAATAATTAACTGTCTGTCAAAAAGCGATCGCACTGCGGTCAAATCTAATTCGCAGCAGGAAGAATGTTCAATGGAGGCAATTTAACTCTGGATCTCCATTCAGTTGACAGCCACCAGATGACTTTAGAATATAATTACAGTAAAGATTGGTAGTCATCTGGCTGAATTTGTTATGGCATTAACATCCCGCGTTGTTCACAGTGATCCCGATATTCTAGGGGGAACCCCTGTCTTTGCTGGGACTCGTGTGCCAATTATAACTCTGCTTGATTATCTTGAGGCTGGCGATTCGTTAGAGATATTTCTAGATCATTTTCCTAGCGTCACTCGGCAACAGGCGATCGCAGCCCTTGAATTAGCAAAGAAAATGCTGACAGCCTATGCGAATTCTGCTTGATGAATGTGTCCCACGACCTTTAAAACGTGAACTTTCTGATTACGAGATCCGTACAGTTGTCGAGATGGGATGGTCAGGAAAAAAGAACGGTGAATTATTACGACTTATGAGTCAAGAGAGCTTCACGATTTTGCTAACCACAGATCAAAATCTGCGTTATCAGCAAAATTTGCAGCAAGCTGGAGTGGCAGTCGTTGTTCTTGTAGCACCCAGCAATAGACTTCCTGACTTACTTCCACTGATGCCAGATGTTCGTAACGTTTTGAATACCGTTGCTCTGGGGAAAGTGATTGAAGTTGGAGATTGCTGAAAGCTATATTGCCTATCAAAAAGCGATCGCCTATGCTAGCCTGAAGCGCATTGCTCTAACTTTATAGGTTTTATTTATGCTTTTGCAATCAATCGTAAACCTCTCGGCGATGTCCAACGCGGTCAATAAAAATTACTTTTTCTTCACGGTTAAATTCATAATATAAGGAGTTAACTCCAGTTTATCCCAAAATTAGGAGTGAAATGATAGCGGATGGCGATCGCCTTAAACCAAAAATCACATCAATAATTTGATATTCAAAACAGTTAACAGGTTTAATTGCGCTTTAAAATAATTAACTGTCGATTAAAAAGCGATCGCACTCCTGCTAAATCTAACTCACAATTAGCTAGAATCTCGCCGACACTAATTTGCTGTTCGCTGTTTTTATCACAGGCAAGCATAAACTGATACTCATCATCACAAAGGTGAACCATCTGGTATTCAAAATCAAGAAAGCTTTGACTGGGAAACCCCTGCATACAGGGACTACATTCGGGAATTGCTGCCTTTAACTTCTGATCCCTTGACCAATCTTCTTTTTCTAGAGGTGGTTTAGCTAAGAAAAACTCATAGTGAGTCAAATTAGGATCTAATAACTCTATTAAACGATATAAGGCGCGATCGCTTAAGTTTTTCGCTCTAGACATCAATTCTGCTGATTCGCCTAAAAAACGATCTAACTGCCAATATTTAGGATTAGAAAAGCCGACAAAATCCAAGCCAGAAGCATCAATTAGATCGAATAACGTCTCGACGTTATAGTCAATTTCCTGGGGATGGACATACATATCGGCAAAGGCTTCATCGCGATGATTTTCTAATGCCCATCTTTCTTTTTCCTGCTTCAAAATGCGATTGTTCTGAGGTAGGTTAGCAAAAATATCTCGACCAACTTTTACCCCATCACGGTAGTCACCGCGCTTGTCTCCTTGAAGAAGAGCGATCGCTTTTTGCATCAAGCTAATTTCCCAGCGTCCTAATTCTGCATAAACAAATATATGTAAAATTCCCCCTGGCTTTAGCTTCTTCGCCAATGCCTGAATACCCTTTTCTGGTTCGGGTAAATGATGCAAAACGCCGACACAGTTAATAAAGTCAAATTCTCCTTCTAGGTTTGTTGCTTCTTCTAACTTGAGATTGAAAAACTTCACTGGTTTAGCGTGTTTAGCAATTACTCCTGAACGATTACAACGTTCTTCTGCCATTTCTAACGCTTTTTCACTCAGGTCAATTGCTGTAACTTCTGCTTCTGGGTTGAGGTGAATCAGATAATCTGTACCCGAACCTGTACCACAACCTGCATCCAAAATACGAATGTCTTGAGTAGCAGGCTTCATTCCCGTACAAAAACTATATGCCGATGTCCAATTCCACCGCCAGTTATAGCCAGGAGGTTCGAGATCTGAAAGGGGATCGGGAGGAAAAGGATAGGTATTATAAAGATTAGCGACGGCTTGGTTAATAGCTTGTGAATCGGTCATATTTTTGAGCAATTGAGAAACTGAGAAATGAAGGAACAGGGATTGATACGCAAATAAGGGAAATGCTTTATCTAAATTACATCAAATCTTTACTGCTAATTTATTTTTAAAATGATTTTTTTATCTTAGCTTGACAATAAATACGATCTGCTTAACAGATAATTAGTTTGCTATAAATAGTCTTTTTAGCGTCAAATTGTTTTGGCTAAAGCAAGTGTTATGTCAAAAAAATATTATTTAAAGATGTAGAAAACTTAGAGGCATTCTATTTTGGCAATAGCGATCGCGTTTATAGCTTTAATGACTTTGCTTAATAAGTAGATTATTTTAAAAGCTTTAAGCTTAGTAGTCTGTCAAAATTGTTTTGAGGAGCAATTGATCTTAATTCTGGTTCAATTGCTTGCTCAATTAGTTTTTAGTTAAACTTGATAAATAAGAAGCTATTAGCTCTAAAAAAAGGTATTGCAATGTATTTAGTCACAGGCGCAACAGGATCTTTAGGACGCAGAATCGTCAGACAATTGAGAGAAAATAATGAGCCTGTCAAAGCTTTTGTTCGTCTTGCTTCCCATTATGGTGAATTAGAAGATCGAGGAGCAGAAATTTTTATTGGCGACTTAAAACAAGAGAGAGATATCGTCAAAGCTTGTCGGGATATTAAATACATTATTAGTAGTCATGGCTCTGGTAGTGATGCTCAAGCTCTAGACTACCGAGCTAATGTTGATTTAATCGATCAGGCTGTGGCTAATGAGGTAGAACACTTTGTCTTTATTTCTGTTTTAGGAGTTGACCGAGGTTATCAAGATTCGGCTACCTTTAAAGCCAAACGCGAAGTAGAAAAATATCTTGCTGCTAGTGGCTTAAACTATACAATTCTACGTCCTTCAGGTTTTGCTAATAATTTAATTCCCTTGGCAGAGAGATTTCGAGATACGGGGATTTATTTCTCGATTGGCGATCAGCAAAATCGCTCCTCTATAGTTAGTACCGATGATTTGGCTAAGATTGCGATCGCTTCGACTCAGATTGAGGCAGCAAAGAATCAAATTTTTGCGGTAGGAGGTTCCGATATTCTTAAAAGAGAAGATATTCCGCGGATTTTTGCGCGTTTGTTTAATCGTGAGCCAATTGTCATTAATCCACCTCTACAGTTATTTGATGGTCTGCGTGCAGGGGTAGGTTTCATTAATCCACAGTTAAATAAATCATTAGGTACATTACGGACTCTTTTGGCACATGAATTTTTCTGTACTAATGATGAGATTGCGCGCCTAGAATCTGTCTTTGCTATAAAAATGGAATCATTAGAAAGCTTTCTGAATCGCTATGTCGGGCAATAATAAAACCTAAAACTAATTGTTCATTGTTTAATGTCTCAGCCAGCTATTTATCTTGCGGTAACCAGCCACGGTTTTGGTCATGCTGTGCGGACAGCAACGGTAGCCGAGAAATTGCAGCAGTTACGTCCTGACATTCCTCTAATATTTGTCACGGTTGCTCCTGAATGGTTACTTAGATCTTATGTGCCAGGGGAATTTGTTTACCGCCAGCGCGTTTTTGATGTGGGGGTAATTCAAAGTGATAGTCTGACTATGGATAAGCAAGCAACCTTGAATAAAATGCAGGGAATTATTGCTCGGCAGGATAGCATTATTGCCGAAGAAGCAAATTTTATTCGTGACAATAGTGTGGGGCTAATGTTAGCCGATATACCCGCCTTAGCTGCTCCTATAGCTCATGCTGCGGGTATTCCCTGCTGGATGATGAGCAATTTTGGCTGGGACTTTATTTATCGTGACTGGGGAAAAGATTTTAAGGAAGTGGTGCAGTGGATAGCCAAGTATTATGGTCAAAGCGATCGCCTTTTTCGTCTGCCTTTAGCTGAACCCATGAGTGCTTTTCCTCAAATTACCGATGTTGGCTTAACAGGCAGTACTCCGCGTTATGGCAAGGGAATAAAACAAAAATTTCAGTTAACAGCACCTGCTGAGAAAACTGTTTTGCTGACTTTTGGCGGTTTAGGATTACAGTCAATTCCTTACCATAATTTGAAGCAATTTCCTGACTGGCAGTTTATTACCTTCGATCGTACTGCACCAGATTTACCAAATTTACTCAAGGTTGCAGATAATACCCTGCGCCCTTTAGATTTTATGCCTATTTGTGGACGAATAGTTTCTAAACCAGGCTATAGTACATTTTCCGAAGCCTTATGTTGTGACTTGCCTATTGTCTCTCTAACCCGCCAAGACTTTGCTGAAGCGTCAGTGTTGCTCGAAGCCATACAAGACTATTCTCATCATCAAATTATTTCTACAGAAGAGTTTTTCAAGGAAAACTGGAACTTTTTAAATCAAGCTATGCTGCCTCCTAGAAAAACCGAGCGTTTAGCCAAAGATGGTGCAACTCAAATTGCCCAAGAAATCTCCAACTATTTTTCCTAAAGTTGACTTTGCAACAGTTAGGATTAGAAAGCTTAAAAGCATTCAGCTTGGCAGTTACATTCAGCCATTAGTATTCCCAATCAGTTAGAACCGCTGAACACTTTTACTTTAGAGATTTGATAAATGTTCAATAGACCTCTTGCAAAAATAAATTAGGAATTAAAATTAATTCCTTTTCCCTTTTGCCTTTTCCCTAAACCCAACCGAAATTTATGGGACTTATGCAAGAGGTCTAATGTTTAATGATTAATTTATTTCCCAAGAATCAATGATTTTTTCTGCTGTTTCTAAAAATTTAGAATACTTAGCTTTTTCGGCAGTATAAATAGCAATATAGACTTGGTTGTTCTTAATTATAAATACCTCCATTTGCCTTAACTGCAATCCTCTTTCTTTACGAGAATAAACGATCATGCGGGCAGGAAACTCATCGATTTTAGTTTTGCGGTTTTCATCTATTTCGATGTTGTTTGCCCTATTTTGTTTTATCCGCTTAAAAACAGTCTGACCATACTGTTTTAAGGTAGTTGATTCAGAAGGTAAATATTCAACAGCAATAGATACCCTCTCCAAGAATAAATCAGCTTTAGTTTCTAGGGAGAAGCAAAAACTACTACTTCACCTGTAATTGGATCGTCTAAATCTCTTTTTGACCATGCTTGAGGATATTTAAGCTTAAATTGATAATCTTTGTTTGTATAATCAATAAAGCCTTGATAAGCATTTCTGTTCATGCCAATAAATATGATTATTAAGGCAGTAACAAAAGGAAGTGCTAATAGTAACCAAATGATCCCTTTGGGAAATTCAAAAGGGAAACTTCTTTTCTGCCTAGTTTTTCTACTTTTAGGCGATACAGCAAAAGGCATTTCTTCGCCAGAAAATTGAGGCGATTGAGGATCGAATGCAAAAGGTGGTGGGAAGACAACTACATTTTGTTGCTCAAAATCTAGTTCGGATAGAACGATCGCAGCAGACTGATAACGTAAAGATGGTTGATTACCCACCATTTTGTTAAGGATATTAGCAAGTTTGGGACTAATATCGGCACTAGAGTAACTATCAATTGTTGAAGGCTGCTGAACGTCTTCATCAGGGAGTGTTTTTGGCTGAATAAATTCAGAGACTTGTCCAGTTAGAGCATAAATAATTGTTTTTCCTAAAGCGTAAATATCAGTAGTAAAGTCGGCTTTTCCTTCTATCTGTTCGGGGGCTGCAAAATCTTGATTAACTATAGTTTGTAAAGGTTTGTTTTTGAATAAAATAGAGTTTTTGATTCCTGCAAAATTAGTCAAAAACTTTCTACCATCTTGATGCTGAATTAAACTTGAAGGCTGAATATTTAAATGGGCTACGTTAGCTTTATGAGTAAATTCGAGAATCCCCAAAATTTCTTGTAACCATTCAATAGCTTCTGCTTCATTAATAAGTGAATCTTCCAACCTTTGCTCTAAAGTTTCGTCCTCAAACAGTTCCTGAACCAAATAAAACTGGCGATCGCATTCAAAAAAAGCCAATAGTTGAGGGATCTGTGGATGCTGGCTAATCTTCTTGAGGATCTTACCTTGTTCGACAAACGCCTGAAGAACCTTTTGCCAAGACTGAGTACCTAAAACTTCACTTTCATACAGTGGCTGCAACCTTTCAATTTGACATTGAGGAGAGTTTACATCTGTCAGATCTTCGGCTGCATAAAGGGTACTAAAATCATCCTGACTTAGTTCTCGAATAATGCGATAGCGATCGCTTAATATTTTACCAACTATTGACTCCATGCAAGTCCAGCTATATTTATAATTGCAAATAAATAAAAAGTTACTACTACCGATTATAACTGGGACTTTTAGCTAGATAATTCCTGTTCTAACTCGTCTAAACGAGCAAGTACTTCTTGACTATGAATACTAGGTCTAACTCCCAAAAAAGTCTCCCGTAAAATACCTTGAGGATCGATTAGATAAGTATGTCTCAAGGACATCGCTCCCAACCAAGAGCCATAAGCTTTACTTACGCTGCCATTGGTATCTGCTAGCAAAGGAAATTTAAGCCCCTGGGCATCGCAAAATTCAGCATGAGAATCAACATCATCAACGCTCACTCCCAAAATCTGTGCGTCTCTTGCCTCATATTCTGCTAGATCTTGTTGAAAACGTCGAGCTTCAAGGGTACAGCCAGAAGTAAAATCTTGAGGGTAAAAATATAGTACTACCCATTTACCCTGGTAATCTTTAAGAGAAATATCACCATCTCCCGTGTTAGTAGGTAACACAAATTCGGGTGCAGGTTCATTTAGAGGCGGTTGTTTGCCTCCCATTGCCCAGGCATTAGGCAGTATCGTTGTGCAAGAAAGTGAGAAAGACAAGGCAACAGCTAGCCAAAATCGAATCGAAATCAAACGTTTCATAATCTACAAAAATATGATTTACTTAACATAAAGATTACAAGTAATGCTAAGACCATAACAAAAAATTAATATATTCAATTAATTTAAAATGGTTTTCAGGGAGAAAATATTATTCTCACTGACCAACGGTCACAGCAGCGCGAAAAGCCGTTGCGGGGGTTTCCCCCGTTGAGGCTATTGAGCAAGAAGGCTCCGTCCGTTTAGGGCGGAGTAATCTGTGACTTGTTAGCTTCGTCATTCTGAACCAAGCATAAGTAATAAAAATTAAGATGCAGATATTATGAGTAAAGACTTAATTGCACCTCACGGTGGTGAATTAATAGATCGTTTGGCTACCCCAGCCGAAAAAGAAGACTTTCTAGCCAAAGCCGACTCTTTACCCAGAGTTCAGTTAGACGAAAGAGCTACCTCCGATCTAGTTATGATCGCCATTGGTGGATTTAGCCCCCTCAGTGGCTTTATGGGTCAAGAAGACTATGTTAGCGTAGTGAAAAAAATGCGTTTAGCTAATGGTTTACCCTGGTCTGTACCTGTGACCCTCTCGGTAACTAAAGAGGTTGCCGATCCTTTAGCAGTAGATAGTCTAATTCGCTTAGATAATCCTGACGGCAAATTTATTGGGGTTTTGCAGCTAAGGAAAAAGTATAGCTACGACAAGAAGCATGAGGCAACAAACGTTTACGGCACGGAAGAAGACAAACATCCTGGAGTCAAAGTAATTTATGACCAGGGAGAAATCAATTTAGCTGGCAAAATATGGTTGCTAGAGAGAGAAGATCACCCCCAGTTTTCTAAGTATCAAATCGATCCTGCTGCTTCTAGAGCCATGTTTCAAGAAAGAAACTGGGAAACGGTAGTTGGTTTTCAAACCCGTAACCCTATTCACCGCGCTCATGAATACATTATTAAATGTGCTTTGGAAATTGTTGATGGTTTGTTTCTTCATCCTTTAGTCGGAGCAACAAAGAGTGATGACATTCCCGCTGATGTAAGAATGCGCTGCTACGAAATTATGATGGAAAACTATTTTCCTCAAGAACGAGTAATTCTAGCCATTAATCCTTCTGCCATGCGCTATGCAGGACCAAGAGAAGCCATTTTCCACGCTTTAATTCGTAAAAACTATGGCTGTACTCATTTTATTGTGGGTCGCGATCATGCTGGAGTAGGTGACTATTATGGAACTTACGATGCTCAAGAAATTTTTGGAGAATTTGCACCAGAAGAACTAGGTATTACACCTCTCAAGTTTGAACACGCTTTTTACTGTACGCGGACAGAACAGATGGCAACAGCTAAAACTAGCCCTGCAACTAAGGATGAGCGAATTCATTTGTCAGGGACAAAAGTAAGAGCTATGCTGAGAGAAGGCAAAACACCTCCTCCCCAATTCTCTCGTCCAAAAGTTGCCGAAGAACTAGCAAGAGCAATGAAAGCTTCATAGCCTCCTCAAGCAAGATTCAGATAATTATGAATTACCGAGGCAAAACACTATAATTGGTTACAGGTTGAGAATACTTAAGGTAGTCTTAATCTGTAACCTTTTTGATTTTAAATAACATTTAACAGCTATTACTGATAGGCTGATAGCTGATATTAAAAGCTAGTAGCTGATATGGGACTCGATCGCCGAACTTTTCTACAGCAGGCTGGATTGGCTTTGTTTACTTGGGGAGCAACCGAAGCAGGAATCTCATCTTTAGACAAAGATAGTCAATTAGCAGCCTTAGTTAAAAATTATCATCAAACTTTAGCAGAATCTACTAGTCGCAAGCTGGCTTTGCTTGTGGGCATTAATCGCTATCCCGACCATGAACATCTTGATGGTTGTTTGACGGATGTTGAACTACAACGTGAACTATTAATTCATCGTTTCGGATTTAATCCCCAAGATATTGTTACTTTATGCGATCGCCAAGCCACCAGAGAAAATATTGAAACTGCTTTTATCGAACACTTAGCTCAACAGGCTCAAGCTGATGATGTAGTAGTGTTTCATTTTAGTGGCTACGGTGGTCAAATTAAGATGCCTTTGTCTACAGTGGCAACAGCAAACGATACAAATAATCCCGATCCCTTTAAACTAGTTAATAGTTTTGTACCTGTCGATGGAGTGCTACCTTCTCAAAAAACTTCTATTGCCAATAGCATTCTGCAAGATACTCTACTGGTATTGGCACAGTCTTTATCTACCTCCAAATGCACTTTTGTTTTAGATACTAGCTTTAACACTACTCCTGGGAGCAAACATGGTAGCCTCAAGGTGCGATCAGTGTCAGAAGTTGCCGAGAGTTCTAGTCCCCAAGAGCTGATCTTTTTAGAACAGTTACGCAGTGATTTTGCGGCTAAAGGACTTAAGCCTACTAAAAGATTATTATCTTTGCCTGGAGTTGTTCTTTCTGCAAGCAGCAATAATCAAGTGGCAGCAGAAAGACATTGGAATGGCTTTAGTGCAGGACTATTTACCCATGCTTTAACTCAACATCTTTGGCATTTAACTCCCAGTAATAAGGTGCAAATAGCTCTGGCTAGAACAGCAGCCACCGTCGAGCAGACAATGGGTAGGCAACAACAACCCTCGCTCAATAGTCCTGAGAAATCGGCGATCGCTTATTATTTAGCCACTAGCGATGCTCCTAATGCCACGGGAGTTGTTAGCAAGGTCAGCAATAACATCATTGAAGTTAAACTTTTGGGTTTACCGGCAACAATTCTTGACTGTTATGGAGTCTATTCCTGCCTGCGTTTGCTATCTGCCGATGGTCTAGACGCGACCCAACTCCAAATTCAATCAAAAGCAGGTTTGGTTAGCAAAACCAAGCTTATTCAGCCAGGAGCAGTTGATTCACCGCTTCCGGGGCAGTTAGTCCGCGAAAGTATTCGGATGCTAGAGCGTAACTTAGGGATAAACTTAGCCCTAGATGCCGATATGCCGAGAATTGAACGAGTAGATGCCACTAGTGCTATTGCTAATATTTCGGGGGTCAACTCGGCGACCGCTTCGGGAGAGCAAAACGCTGATTGTCTTTTGGGTAAGATCGAGCGAATTTCAGCCAAAGAAACTGGCAATTCAAACACTGAAAATCAAACTTCTAGCTACGGTTTATATACTGCTGGAGGAGAATTAATTAGCAAAACTACAGGTGTAGATGAAGAAGCAGTTAAAATTGCTATCGATCGCCTCAAGCCACAGTTTAATAATTTGCTAGCAGCTAAATGGCTCAAGCTGACTGACAATGAATTTTCTTCAGGCTTAAAAGCAGGTGCTAGCTTATCAACAGTCACAACCGAGCAGCCTATCAATCTACACAGAACGACTTTGATCGCTGAGGATGAACAATTACCAGCCGAGAAGAAGCAAATTTTTCCTGGCGATCGCTATAGTACCGTGCCGATTTTAATTAAAGGTTCAGATGTTCAACTTTCTTTGAGCAATACTAGCGATCGACCGCTCTATCTGCTTATTTTGGGAATTAATTCTGACAGTAGTATTTTTGCCCTATATACTCCTACTAAATCGACACCAGCCGAAGCCCAGACGCAATTAAAAAATCTAGAGATTGCATCTGGGGATGAACTGACAGTACCATCAGTAGAGGATTCTTGGAAATGGAAAGTTTCGGATTCAGTTGGTATAAATACTCTATATGCTGTTTTTTCTGTCCAACCATTTGCCAAGACCTTGACGGCTTTGGCAAACCAGCCAACCTTTAAACTAGACCAAGAACAGATATTAAACGTGACTAACCCAGTAGCTGTAGTCAATTCTTTAATGGAAGATTTGCACGCTGCCAGTTCAGTGTCACCAGAGCTTTTACCAAATGGTGATGTCTATGCCTTGGATGTTAATCACTGGGCAACCCTTAGCTTTATCTATGAAGTTGCTAACTCATAAGGGATGAAGGATGAAGGATGGAAATTTTATATGCAATCAACTGATATTGTCATTTTGTCTAATGGCCCAGGAGAAGTCGTAACTTGGGTACGTCCTGTGGTTAAATGTCTGCGTCAGGCTTTTGGAAGTGAACAGAATCAGTTAAGAATTTCGGTTTTGTTGTCTCCTTGTCCCCACAGTACGGGCAAAGAGGCAGCGATCGCCTTAAGCTATCGGCAAGTAGATCGAGTACTGCCAGCTTCAGAGTTTTTTGCTTTTTTGCTTTGGGGTAAAACTCCAGATAATTGGCAATGGCACAAGCAAGGAATGGTAGTTTTCTTAGGCGGCGATCAGTTTTATACCGTTGCTATTAGCAAACGATTAAGGTACTCCAGCTTAATTTATGCCGAATGGGATGCTCGTTGGTATCGCTTCGTTAATTATTTTGCAGCCATGAACCAAAAGGTAATCGAGGCAGTACCCAAGTCTTATCAACACAAGTTTACTTTGGTAGGCGACTTGATGGCGGATACCGCCTTGGAAGTAAAAAATCAGTCTGGTAAATTAGACCCAGGCATTGCCAAAATTGGTTTGCTTGTAGGTTCAAAACCCGCCAAACTCGCTCAAGGAGTTCCTTTATGTTTGGCGATCGCTCAAAAGATTCAGCAACAAAAGCCCCAAGCTGAATTTATCATCCCTGTTGCACCCACTCTAGATTTAAGTGATTTGGGCAACTATGCTAATTTACAACATAACCCTTTGATCTCATCTTTGGGCAACGTAGAAGGCAAATTAATTACATCGGCAGATGAAGATATTACCTATTTAGTTACTTCAGGAGGAACAAAGATTGAACTAATTACCCAGTTTCCTGCCTATGAAACATTAGTCTCTTGTCAGCTTTGCCTGACAACTGTGGGCGCAAATACAGCCGAATTGGCTTCTCTGGGAATCCCGATGATTGTTTTATTACCAACTCAGCAGCTAGATGCTATGCGCTCTTGGGATGGAATACCAGGAATTATGGCTAATCTACCAGGAGTAGGAACATTTTTCGCCAAACTAATTAATTGGCTAGTACTTAAGCAAGGACGTTTGTTTGCTTGGCCCAATATTTGGGCTGGGCGAGAAATAGTTCCTGAACTAATCGGCAGGCTAAAACCTGAAACTGTTGCTGAGTTAGTGTTAGATTATCTCGCCCATCCTAATAAACTTGAGAATATGCAGGTCAATTTAGTAGCGGTCAGAGGAAAGAGTGGTGCAGCGCAACAGATCGCAGATATAATAAAGCAAGAAATAACTACTAAAATTAACTAATTAGCCTAAGCTCCCTATTCGGCAATGTTACCGAGTAGAACAGCTAATTTCCTTGCCAAAGATTACCCTTCAAGGTTATATTCAGGTTAAAATTTGGTAGAGTAACGTCTCAGCAACTTCGTAGTCGCTTAGTAATTCTAGTCTAAAGAATGTAAGGTGAAATCATTGGCGCTCAACAGTTAGGGAAAATCTCAAGCTTGCGCTTATGCAACTAGCAGTATCTTTTAGCGATGGCAGAGCCTAACGCTAATTTAAGGTTAATAGAACTTCCCTAGTTGCCAATAAATTACATCAATTGACTATTGCTTTACTAATCTTAATAAAGTTTTAGTCATAACTATTTATTACTACTTTCGACCAGCGGATCTCCCTATAGTCTTCTTCTAAAAATAGAAGTAAATAAAGTAGAAAGTTAATTCTACGAGAGACAAAAAATTAACCCCCAAGCACCAGCTAAATAATTAAGACTGCTCAAACAGATATTATTTTTTAATATCTAAACGCTATAGATACATATGTGAAATTCACTGATTTATTTTTATTGCCTACTTTCTTAAATTGGAAAACACTGAACATTAATAAGATAATATCAATCATTTTTTACTCAGTGAATTACATAATTTTACGACAGGCTAATTGATAATCAGCCATTAAAATTTTTGAGGAAAATTAATGTCAAAACAGATAATTATTGCAGAACAACATCACATAGCTGCTGTTTTCTGGGAAGAACAAATACAAGAGTTAATTGTTGCCACAGGTTATCAGCAAGTAAGTGATATTTACCTAGGTACGGTAGAAAATATTATTCCTGGTATCGATGCTGCGTTTGTTAACATTGGTAATAGCGAACGTAACGGTTTTATTCACGTCACAGATTTAGGACCATTACGCCTTAAAAGAAGCGCAGCAGCCATTACTGAACTGCTAGCTCCTCAGCAAAAAGCTTTAGTTCAGGTTATGAAAGAACCTACAGGCAATAAAGGACCAAGGCTAACTGGAAATATCACCTTACCAGGACGTTACTTGGTCTTGATGCCCTATGGTAAGGGAGTTAAACTATCTCGTCGTATCGCCGATGAAAATGAGCGTAGTCGTCTTCGCGCCTTGGCAATTTTGATTAAACCACCAGGAATGGGCATCTTAATCAGAACTGAGGCAGATGGTAAAGCCGAAGAGGCCATCATGGAAGATTTAGAATTTTTGCAAAAGCAGTGGGAATCGATTCAGTATCAGGCAAACTACGCCAAGCCTCCAGTTTTACTTAATCGGGATGATGACTTTATTCAGCGTGTTTTACGGGATACATACTCGGCTGAAGTTAATACTATTGTGGTTGACTCTTCTGCTGGAGTAAAAAGAGTCAAGCAACAGTTAATGAATTGGAGTAGTGGACGCTCACCCCAGGGTGTCTTTATTGATTATCACCGCGAACAGCAGCCGATTTTAGACTATTATCGCGTTAATGCTGCAATCAAAGAAGCTCTTAGACCGAGAGTCGAACTGCCTTCTGGAGGTTATGTCATTATTGAACCAACAGAAGCCTTGACGGTGATTGATGTGAATTCAGGGTCGTTTACTCGCTCGGCAACTGCCAGAGAAACAGTGCTATGGACAAATACTGAAGCTGCTACCGAAATTGCTCGTCAGTTGCGTTTACGGAATATTGGCGGGGTGATTGTAGTTGACTTTATTGATATGGATTCCCATCGAGATAAGATCAAGCTGTTAGAACAGTTTAATAAAAGCCTCAAAGGAGATAAAGCACGCCCGCAAATTGCTCAACTTTCTGAACTAGGTTTAGTAGAGCTTACTCGTAAACGCCAAGGCAAAAATATATACGAATTGTTTGGTCAAACTTGTCATACTTGCGGTGGTTTAGGGCAGATAGCCCATCTTCCAGGAAAATCAGAGGCAGAACCTTTAGAGACTTCGCCGATAATTCCTCCTGCTGCGATTCGTGAACCAGTTAATAGTATTCGTCCTGTAATTCCTTCTCCCGTAGAACGACCAGAAAAACCAGAGTTGGTTAACAACTCGACCCCAGATCTAGGATACGATCGCAACAGTCGTCAACCAGACTTAATTAGTCATCCTAACTATCAAGAACAGGCAGGAAGTAGCAACGGTAATCGTCGTCGTCGTCGTAGTCGTCGTAACGATCTGCTGATCAAAGAAGAGTTAATTGAACAAGAAAATTTAGAGCAAAACAACAGAGTTATTGATTTAGATAGTGAGAATAATACTGAAGAGCGTAAATCTCGTTCTCAATCCCGTTCCCCTCGTAGAGATGAAGCTAATTTAGAAAAAGTGACTATAGAAATGGATGACATGGAACAGGAGATCTATGCCTTGATGGGTATATCTCCCCTAGTTTATGCTGACCAAGAAGCTCAAGATCCTAAATCTGTTTTAGTTTACGTCAAAAAACCTGGAGAAGAGTTAGCTGAAGAAGAAACAAAAACGCTTGTTCCTGAACAGTCAGAAGTTGAAAGAAAGCCCAAAACTAGAGTTCAGAAGACCCAAAGCCAGGACAAAACTGAATTTGTCCCTGAACCAGAAGCTGAAGTTGAATTAGAGCCTGAAACTGAACCAGAAGCTGAAGTTGAATTAGAGCCTGAAGTTGAATTAGAGCCTGAAGCTGAACCAGAAGCTGAAGTTGAACCAGAACTAGAATCTGTAGCCGATGAAGAAGCTTCGACTACTGGTCGTCGTCGTCGCCGTCGTCGTTCTTCAGCCGTTAAAGAAGTTGAGGTTTAATTGATTATCAATGAACAGTGAGCAATGAGCAGTTGACGGACAATTTCGACGATTCTTTGTTGGCAGAATTTATCTCCTCAGATACTTTAGTTGGGGGGGTTGATGAAGTTGGCAGAGGAGCTTTGTTTGGTTCAGTAGTGGCAGCATCTGTAGTTTTACCCCTCTCAGCTATTCCCAAACTAGTTGCTGCTGGAGTTCAAGATAGTAAAAAGCTTTCTGCTAAAAAACGTCAGGAACTAGTTTGGCCAATTAAGCAAATTGTCGCTGGTTGGCATATTAGTTATGCCAGCGTTAGCGAAATAGACAATCTTAATATATTGCAGGCTTCTTTGCTGGCTATGAACAGAAGTATATCTGGATTGCCAGTCATGCCAGATATATGTTTGGTGGATGGCAAGTTTCGGGTGCCTAATTTGTCAATTCCCCAAAAGACAGTAATTAAAGGAGACTTGCGATCGCCTGTAATTGCAGCAGCTAGCATTTTGGCTAAGGTGTGGCGCGATCGATTAGTGATCGGCTTGGCAGAAAAGTATCCAGAGTATAATCTAGCTGCTAATAAAGGCTATCCTACTGCTGCTCATCGTTTAGCTATCCAGCAATACGGCATTTGTGCCGAACACCGTCGCTCATTTAAATTATGTCAATGTTCTGATTGCGGAGGATGACTGTAAAACTAAATATTAACTCAGATCAATTCAAAATCCGTGATCTGGAGATAACTCAGATGCAGGTGTCGCACTTGAGATGGTTTCTTGAGATGCCCAGGTGCGATAATCCTGAATTAATTGAGTTGTCAGCTTTTGTTTAATTCTAACTAAAACGCTTTTGAGCAGTTTATTCCCTGCTTTTTCTAAAAATGGTTTGGGGGTAAACATTAAACCAGTCGGTAACTCAACTCTTACTTCTAAATCAGCTTGACCCTCTAAGATGGTGTTGCCTGCTGACTCTTGAGCAGATAAAATACCCTTGAGCTTGAGAGAAAAACGCCGATTTATGTAGTCAATTCCCTTAATTTGACAATTCTCAGATTTTAAATATACGCTGCCGTCAGAACCAGACCAAACTTTAAGCACTACAATTGGCTGGAAATGATAAATTTCCATAAAGTTAATCGGTCGCATCTTCAACTCATATAAATCATCAGATATCTGCTTCATTAACTGCGGATCGGCGATCGCCTTTACCAGCCTTTTAGGTTGACGCAAATAATGCTGTATCGGAGTTTCCTGATTAGCTACTGAAATCTGAACTAATTCTGAGGCGCTGAAACTAACATCCATAAGTGAAACTACTGAAATCTTTATCTTTTATTAATTTTAGGTTACATTTCTTCAAAAATTATTTATATGTCGAAAAATTAATACTATGGTTAGATCTTTGTATCTATGTTAATAAGATGCGATCGCTATGAATTTATCTCTTGCCTATTTAGGACCTACTGGAACTAACTCCGAAACTGCTGCCTTGGCATATGCAAAATGGCTAACTGCCCATCAGAATCAAACGGCAACTCTTTGTCCTTATCCTAGTATTGCTCTTGCCTTACAATCTGTAGTTAAAGGTAAAGTTGATTATGCAGTCGTACCAATTGAAAATTCCGTTGAGGGAAGCGTTACGGTTGTTTTAGATACTCTATGGCAATCAGAAAATCTCCAGGTACATCAAGAACTAACCATCCCTATTCTGCACGGATTGTTATCTTACGCTCAATCATTAGAGCAAATTAAAACAGTTTACTCTCATCCTCAAGCTTTGGCTCAATGTCAGAAGTGGCTCGAAAAATTTTTACCCCAAGCGCAGCTAGTGCCTACCAACTCTACTACTGAGGGCATACAAAAACTCAAAGATGATTTGACCACAGCAGCAGTTTCTGCTCCTAGAGCAGCAGAATTATACCAAGTTCCCTTATTAAGACAGGATATTAAAGATCGCCCCGACAACTGTACTCGTTTTTGGATTGTAAGTTCTCATGACATTAAAAACGGTAGCCATCTTTCCCTAGCTTTTAGCCTGCCTCAAAATGCTCCAGGAGCTTTAGTCAAAGCCTTAGAAATCTTTGCCCGTAGAGAAATTAACTTGAGTAAGATTGAATCCCGCCCTACTAAACGCTATTTGGGAGAATATATCTTTTTTATAGATTTAGAAGGTAATTCTCATAATATAGAAATTAGAGATGCTTTAAGCGATTTATCTGCCTGTACAGAGGTTCTTAAAATCTTTGGAAACTATAATCTACTCGATGCAGACTAGTTTTATCTGTACAGACTTTTAGACGCTTGTTAGGTTTTTTTAAAAATCAATCATCTAAAGCATCTTTAAGTGCAGTGCGGGCTGCTAAATGATTACGAGTAGAAGCAAGAATTTCTTGTTCTCTTTGTAAACGCTCCAAAGTATCCTGCATTTCTAACAATGCCTGCTGTTCTGATGCTACACCATACAAGTTGCTGGCTACCCAGTAAGATAGCTCGGTAGGCGAATTAGGTAAATCATCAGGAAGCTCTATTTTTTGACTAGTAAGCTTGGCTGATAAATGAACTACGTTTTTTAGTAATTCTTCAACTTCAGTTGCTATCGGTCTTAAGTCTTGAGTAGGTGGCTTATCCTCAATCCACTCTACTAAACCGACGCGATAGGGTTTTTCACGAACATATTCTAAAACTTTAAACCTTTGTTGCCCAAAAGTTAACATTTTCATCCGATCATCAGGTAGTCTCTGGAAATGTAAAATTTCGGCACAGCAACCATATTCGGCAATCTCTCCTGTAGCGGGATCGATAGACAACACTCCGAAACGACGATCATTTTCCAGAATTGTGTTCATCATAATTCTGTAACGATACTCAAATATATGCAGCGGTAACGGACGGCTGGGAAACAAAACGACTTCAGGAAGGGGAAATAAGGGTAGTTCTCTGACTGCGATTGAAGAAGGTGCCATCTAAACTTGTTTATATTTATAGCTGGTATTGTTACTTATTCTTTACTTTAACGGATTTTTAATCAGAACGTACATACTTAAAAACCCTTCAGAGAAAATCTAAAGGGCAGAATGATTTATTTATAGCCTAAAAATCTAAATATTAAAGTTTGACTTCAATATCAACCCCAGCAGGCAAATCCAATTTCATTAAGGCATCAATAGTCTTAGAAGAAGGCTTGTAGATGTCAATAATGCGGCGATGGGTACGAGTTTCAAAGTGTTCGCGAGAATCTTTGTCTACGTGAGGCGATCGCAATACACAGTAAATTCTTCTTTTAGTTGGTAAAGGAATTGGACCAACAGCAGAAGCGTTAGTTCTGTTGGCTGTGTCTACAATTTTTTCACACGAGGTATCAAGTAGACGTTGATCGAATGCTTTGAGGCGAATGCGGATTTTTTGTTGTTGAATCGTTGCCATGTTGCTTAATTGTCGAGGTACGGATGGTTAAAAAGGATTATAGCTTAAGAGTGGGTGTATGAAATTCACCACTAATGCTAAATATACATATTATTCTCTCACCAAAGCTAGGGGAGCAGACGATGCCAGTCAAGCTATTTGACTAACAAAGTCTACTCCCGAAGGGTTAGGTTGTTCGTTCTATTTAGGTTGTCCTACGGACTACTTGATAATCTTAGAGACTACACCAGCACCGATAGTACGACCACCTTCACGAATCGCAAAGCGCATTCCTTGCTCAATAGCGATCGCGTTAATTAGCTCTACGTTCATTTTAATGCGATCGCCAGGCATTACCATTTCTACTGCGCTGCCATCATCAGCAGTGTAGTCAGTGATAGTACCAGTTACGTCAGTTGTACGAACGTAGAACTGAGGACGGTAGTTTTTAAAGAAAGGAGTATGACGACCACCTTCTTCTTTGGTTAGTACATAAACTTCTCCTTCAAATTCGGTGTGAGGAGTGATTGAACCAGGTTTAGCCAAAACCATACCCCGTTCAATATCTTCTTTCTGTACACCACGAAGAAGCACTCCTACATTGTCTCCAGCCATACCCTGATCCAAAGTTTTTTGGAACATTTCTACGCCAGTGACAGTAGTGCTGCGAGTATTTCTAATACCGATAATTTCGATGGTTTCGCCTACTTTTACCACACCACGCTCAATACGACCAGTAGCCACAGTACCACGACCTGTAATGGAGAAGACATCTTCTACCGCCATCAAGAAAGGCTTATCAATTTCACGCTCAGGAGTAGGAATATAAGTATCTACCTGCTCCATTAGATCGTAAATTTTATCAACCCACGGGTCTTCACCTTGTTTAGTATCAGGTTTAGCAGTCAATGCTTCTACTGCCTTGAGAGCAGAACCAGCAACGATGGGAATATCATCACCAGGAAAATCGTATTCGCTCAACAGCTCACGAATTTCCAATTCGACCAATTCAATTAGCTCTTCGTCGTCTACTTGGTCTTCTTTATTCATAAACACTACCAAGCTAGGAACACCTACTTGTTTAGCCAAAAGAATGTGTTCGCGAGTTTGAGGCATAGGACCATCTGCTGCTGATACCACTAGAATACCGCCATCCATTTGAGCAGCACCAGTAATCATGTTTTTTACATAGTCAGCGTGTCCAGGACAGTCCACGTGAGCGTAGTGACGTTTTTCTGTTTCGTATTCTACGTGAGCAGTGTTGATCGTGATGCCACGCGCTTTTTCTTCAGGAGCAGCATCAATATCTTCGTATCTTCTCGCTTTAGCATTACCTATAGCAGCCAAAGCTAGAGTAATAGCTGCTGTTAAAGTAGTTTTACCGTGGTCTACATGACCTACTGTACCGATATTAGCGTGTTCTTTATTACGTTCAAACTTTGCGCGTGCCATTAATGTACTTATTCCTTATTTAAATTAGTGTGTTTCCTTTGTTTTTAGCGATGATTGCCTCTGCTTCATTGCGAGGAACATCGCTGTACTCACTGAACTCCATCGAAAATATACCGCGTCCTTGGGTTTTTGAGCGGATATCGGTAGCATAGCCAAACATTTTAGCCAAAGGAACTTGAGCATCTATTTTTGCTATGCCAGCTTCGGAGTTCATACCTTCAATGTTGCCTCGGCGAGAGTTCAAGTCTCCAATCACATCTCCTAAGAAATCTTCAGGAACTTCAACCTCAACTTTCATCATAGGCTCTAAGACCACAGGAGAAGCTTTCTTTACTGCTTCTCTGACTGCCATTGAACCGGCTACCTTAAAAGCCATTTCATTTGAGTCTACATCGTGGTACGAACCATCAACTAAAGTAACCTTGACATCTATCAGAGGATATCCTGACAAGATACCAGATTCACAAGTTTGTTTCACCCCTTGTTCAATGGCAGGGATATATTCTTTGGGAATAGTGCCACCGACAATTTTGGAAACAAACTCGAAACCACTTTTCGCTTCAGCAGGTTCAATTTCTAATACGGCATGACCATATTGACCTTTCCCGCCACTCTGCTTGATGTATTTACCTTCGGCTCGACTGCTTTGGCGAATCGTCTCGCGATAAGCCACTTGAGGTTTACCTACCGTAGCCTCAACATTAAACTCCCTTAACATTCTATCTACGAGAATTTCTAGATGAAGTTCTCCCATTCCCGCAATTACAGTCTGGTTAGTTTCAGGATTAGTACTGACGCGAAAAGTAGGATCTTCATCAGCAAGAGTCTGTAAAGCTTTTGATAGCTTTTCTATATCGCTCTTAGTCTGAGGTTCTACTGCTACAGAGATTACTGGTTCAGGAACAAATAAAGATTCTAAGATAATCGGCTGTTTATCATCACACAGAGTATCTCCAGTAGCAGCTAACTTTAAGCCAACAATTGCTCCTAAATCACCAGCCCTGAGTTCATCTACTTCAATACGATCGTTAGATTTTAAAACCACTAAGCGCGAAATGCGCTCTTTTTTTTGCTTGGTGGCGTTGTAAACATAGCTACCTTTCTCCAAAACCCCCGAATAGACTCTCACAAAAGTCAAACGACCAAATTTATCACTGGCAATTTTAAAAGCCAAAGCTGCAAATGGTTCTTCATCACTAGAATGCCTTACGGCTTCTTCGCCATTAAGTAGTTCGCCCGTAATAGGAGGTACTTCGGTAGGAGCAGGTAAGTAATCTACTACCGCGTCTAAAAGAACTTGAACTCCCTTGTTTTTAAAGGCAGAGCCACACAGCATAGGCATAATAGAACCATCAATCGTACCCTTACGAATTGCTGCTTTGATTTCTGCTGTACTAAACTCTTCCTCCATCAAGAATTTTTCAAGGAGTGCTTCGTCAGTTTCGGCGATAGATTCGATTAACTTCGCTCTATATTCTTTAGCCTTATCCAATAGCTGTTCGGGAATTTCAATATTTTCTATTTCTTTTCCTAAATCATCTTTGTAGATGATGGCTTTCATCTCAACTAAATCTACAATCCCTTCAAACTCTCCCTCGCTACCCATAGGAATCTGAATTGGTACTGCATTGGCCTGAAGGCGATCTTTTATTTGCTCATGAACTTTAAAGAAATTTGCTCCTGTACGATCCATTTTATTGACAAAAGCAATTCTTGGCACATTGTACCTATTTGCCTGCCGCCAAACAGTCTCAGACTGGGGCTGTACACCGCCTACAGAACAAAATACAGCAATTACGCCATCAAGCACGCGCATCGAACGCTCAACTTCAATTGTGAAGTCTACGTGACCTGGGGTATCAATAATATTGACTTTATGATCTTTCCAGCTTGTAGTGATGGCAGCAGCGGTAATAGTAATTCCTCTTTCCTGCTCTTGCTGCATCCAGTCCATAGTGGCTGCGCCATCATGAACTTCCCCCATTTTGTAGGCGATGCCCGTGTAGAAAAGAATACGCTCTGTTGTTGTCGTTTTGCCCGCATCTATGTGAGCAGCAATGCCTATGTTTCGCACTCGTTCCAGCGGTATAGTACGTGCCACAAGTACCTCCTTGCATCTTGCAGGATGAAATTGCTAAATGTTTACCAACTGTCACAGATTACTTCGCCCTACATGGGCGAAGTAATCTGTGACTTTTTTTAACGCCGCTTATGATTCTATACTTTTATTAAATTTTATTTAAAATTAAACTGCTTTACTATGGGGATTACCGTAAGCAGTAGGCATAGAAATATAAAAGTATTGAGTTGTTTTGACTTAAATTAAAAATGAAATAAAGCGAATCTAGCTATACACCGTAGTATTTTCTTTTATTCTGAATAAATTGCTAGGCTGCCTTATTTAATTTATCTAATCAAAGCTAAAACAACACAATTTCTGTTTATTTAATAGCGATAATGAGCAAAAGCCTTATTTGCCTCTGCCATACGATGGGTTTCATCCCTCTTCTTCATCGCTCCTCCAGTTTCATTAGCAGCATCCATAATTTCGCTGGCTAACTTACTTGCCATTGTACGACCGCCTCTAGAACGAGAAAACTGAATTAACCAGCGCAAAGCCAAGGTTGTACCTCTACCCTGCCTTACCTCCATAGGTACTTGATATGTAGCTCCACCAACACGGCGAGCTTTAACTTCTACTAAAGGAGTCAAGTTTTTGATAGCCTGTTCAAATACTTCTATTGGTTCGTTGCCAGTTCTTTCGCCAATAATGGACATAGCATCATAAATTATACGAGACGCTAAAGATTGCTTTCCACTACGCATAATTCTTCTAATAGTCATACTCAAAAGGCGACTATTGTAAACTGGATCTGGGGGAACGGGGCGTTTTTTCTTAGTTGAACGACGAGACATTTGCTTATTACTTAAGTTAAGGATTATAAAATTGTGTTTTAGTCGTAATCAATAAATGCTACTGATTACGACTAAAAAATGACAAACTTGTCTAAACTCAAGAAACTGATACCATTTAGGCTAATTTATTTTAAGTTTATTAAACCGAGTTTGAGATTAAGAGCAATAATAATGTTTGAACTAAATACCACTGCTTTGCTGTCCATAGAAACAAAGAAGTTCGTGATTCAGCTTCTCACTAAAAATAGCATCCTTGTCTGCAATAGCAACTCTTCAGATGAGGATGCGCTTAGTTTACTCTATTTGGCGATAAAAACATTGACACAAGCCCTAGGACTTGGGTTTTTTAGTTCCATACTTAGAACGGCTTTGAGATCTGTCTTTTACACCAGTCGTGTCTAAAGTACCACGAACTATATGATATCTTACTCCTGGCAAGTCTTTAACCCGACCTCCACGAATTAGCACAACCGAGTGTTCCTGTAAATTGTGTCCAATTCCTGGAATGTAAGCGGTTACTTCAAACCCTGAAGTCAGACGTACCCTAGCTACCTTTCTCAGTGCTGAATTGGGTTTCTTAGGGGTAGTCGTATATACTCTAGTGCAAACTCCACGACGCTGAGGACATTCCTTGAGAGCGGGAGATTTAGTTTTCTTTTGCGACTTAGATCTTTCGCTACGAATTAGTTGCTGAATAGTGGGCATGAGTTATTAGCTTGTGTGGTTTCAAATCCTCTTAAATTTATTAATGTCAAAATAAGCTAACAGAGTAGCAGACAAATTATAATACTAGTTTAAAATGCATTCTTCTGTCAATCTTAAATATAACATTATCGTTAGCTCGTGATTATGAACATAATAGAAACAATATTGGGCTTGGCTGATATTTTATTTTTCTTTAGTGATATCAAAGGATATGCCACAACCACAAATATTCTTGGCTTTGGGATTATGAAACCTAAATCCGCCTCCCATAAGATCCTCAGAATAGTCTAACTTTAGATCTCCAAGATATTTCCAAGAATTGGCATCGACTAATACTGTGATCTTTCCAACTTCTAAAACCTGTTCTTGAGATGAAGTGGGAGCATGAGTATGCTCTAATTTTAGCTGGTAATACCAACCAGAACAGCCCCCTGGACTAACAGCTAGTCGCAAAAAACTGTTCTTTGCTTCTCTATTCAGTTGGATTCGCTGTATTTCTTTGACTGCGGATGGACTAATATTAACCATGAAAATGCTTTGCTTATAACTCCTTAATCTTTAGATTATGCTACAGCAAAACACTTTCACAGCTTTAATTTACGTAGCCTTGGTTAAAAAAAATCTTTAATTTTAGTTAAAATTATCTGTGAGGCAAAACTAAAGATCTACTATTGACGAGCATAATCATCACTAAAACGAATAATGTCATCTTCGCCTAGATATTGACCATTCTGAACTTCGATTAAAACTAGCTTGATTACGCCAGGATTTTCTAATCGATGAGTAGTGCATTGAGGCACATATGTAGATTGATTGCTACTTAGAATCATTTCTTGGTCGCCACAGCTAACTTTTGCCGTACCAGAAACGACAATCCAATGTTCACTTCTATGATGGTGCATTTGTGAGCTTAAGCGATGACCAGGATTAACTTCTATTCTTTTAATTTTATATCCCGATCCTTCCTCTAAAGTAGTAAAAGAACCCCAAGGACGAATTTCTGTGGCAGTGATTCCCGATGAACTTTGAGGACTTGCGATCGCTTTAGCTTGCTTATTTAGGTAGGACTTAATTTCAGTTGATTGAGGCATAATAAATAAATTTGGTGACAACAGTAATATAGATATAGACTTAAATTTAAACGAGAAATCAAACTAACCAACAGTCAGAGATTACTCCGCCACGTCCCGCATAAAGACGAGCGACCCCCTAAAGGGTTCAACAGTTTGCTCAACGGGGGGAACCCCCGCAACGCAACTGTCTTACCGCGTCGCCGACAGGCGCAAGGGAACGCGCGAGTTTGTTCCTAAACGGAACAGCACGGGGACTTCTAAACGGACGAAGCCTGCTATAACTTGCCTGCTTTTTTTCTAAGCTTGCTTGGTTAAGCTGATAACAAAGATAACAAACATTAATTAAAATCTTAGTAAATTATTGAAGCTACTAAAGCATCTACATCGAATCTTTATAAAGCCCAATGAAAAAATGGAAAAATTATTAGTGAACTTTAATTGAAATTTATATTTAACCTCAATTATTTCAGTTTGAAGCGATCGCCTTGGCGCGAAATTTATTACTTTTGGCGCCGATAACAATTTAGATATGTTGCGGGAATTAAATACAGTGCTAGTAAAGTCGCTCCTATAACTCCATTGGCGATCGCAACTACTAGAGGTGGCCAAAATTCCCCACCGCCTAATAATAAAGGTACAAAACCAATAGCAGTAGTTAAGGTAGTGGCAATTACATGGCGAGTAGAATGCAACACCACTTCTCTAATAGCTGGCTTGTTCCCAGTTTTAGCTAGAGGATGCTGTTGAATAGCAGCTAGCACCACAATCGAATCATTAATTGCTACGCCAATTAAGCCTACCTTACCGATAATTGGGTTGAAACCAAAAGGATAGCCAAACAACCAAATGGAAAACAAGCCTAACCCAAAAGAGGCGATCGCCACCACGCCGATAAACGCAGCCAAACGAAAAGAACCTAAAGATAAAACTAAAGTCGCTATCATCAGGACAATTAAGACTCCCACCGTCGAAACTAAACCACCGAGGGCATCATTTTTTTCTTCTGCCTCTCCGCCAAACTCATAGCTATAGCCGTTGGGAAGTTGCCAGTTAGCTTCAGTTAGTTGCTGTTTAAAATCGGTCAATGCTTTATCGGGGGAAACTCCTGGGGTCAAAAAGCCTTGAATTGTATTAACTCTTTGTCCGTTGTAGCGAGTGATTTTAGCAAGTTCTGGTTCGAGAGTTATCTTGCCTAAAGATGATAGGGGAACATTTTGAACCTCATCACTCGAACCATTTTGGTTTGATAATAAATTTAAAGAGGGCTTTAATGCTGAAACTATCGCGTCAAAAGGTGAGTTGAGAATGCTTTTATCGATAGTGATATCTAAGTCTTTAATCTCAGCAGATAGTTGTCTTACTGCTGCTTGCTGTGCTCTTATTTGTTCGACCCTCGAACCATTTTGTAACTCGTCTAAATTGCTTTTGGCGTTGGCTAAACGTTCTTTCAAGGCTTTACGATTAAAAGCGATTTCATCTAACTCCTCACGGGCGATCGCACCTTCTGCGTACAAATATTCTCGACGGGAACTTTTAAGCTTTTCTAGTTCTAGCTGCTGTTGAAGATCCCTTACGTTTGCTTGTGCTGCTGCTATTTCTTCTATTCTCGCACCATTTTTTAGTTCTGCCAGAACTGCATCTTGTTGTTCTTTGTGGGCAATTAATCCTTAGCGTTGTGCCTCTAAGTTTGTTGTATCTAACTTGGCTAGAGGAGTGCCGAGAGAAATGCGATCGCCTTCTTCCACTAATACCTCAATCAATTTATCCCCACGTTCAAAATCTACCTCGCTTGTCCGTAATGCCGTTACTTCTCCAGTATAAGTTTGGGATGTAGAGTAAGACCCGACTGGTTCGAGTACTGTAGTTTTAACAGGCAGAATATTTGTTTGACTAGCTACAGATTTAGCAGTTGTTGGCTGCTTCGGCTGAAATTTTTGCCCCAACACGAAACCTAATCCTAATAACATGACTATTGCGATCGCTAGCTGCCAGTTTTGAACTTGTTTCTTTGCTTTCATCTGATGTGAAAGTCCCAATTTATCCTCAGCATTCTCATTCGATGTCGTTATAACCTCGATCTGGTGTGGTTGCTTTAAGCTCATCTCGCTCACCAATAGATAATTGAATAGTTATTTGATCTATAATTTGGTTAGTATTGGTGCGACCTGCAAAGGCGCATCCTAGAGTGAGTCCCTAAGAAAGACTCCAGCTTAATAGTCAAAGCTGTACCCGCCCGAAGGAGCATTTCTGGTAACGGAAATGTTTCAAAGCTAGAGGGTTAATTGTCCCGACTAATTCCAAAACATCTGGATAGGAAAGGGCTAGGGTAAGACACATAAGATTAACAAAGCGTGAATCTGTGATGAGGCTTCTAAACTATAAGACTACACCAAATAAACGATGTTTAGGTGTAGAGAGATTAAGGCTATCCCTCTCTCTTAGGGATGGCTTGTTATTAGTTACCGATATAACAAATAACTAGACTATCAACAATCTCGAAACAACAGGAGTATAGCAGGAATCTAAGTGTGTCGCATCTCAAAGATGTGCAACAGGGAAACCCCTAATAAGTCTCATTTCAATGAGTAAGTTAACCGCAAGGAAAACCTAATTCTTATTAGGGACAGGAAAGTTTAAAAAGCGAATGTCGTCATATCGAAAGATAACAGAAATAAATAACTGGACGAATAGGGCAATACCCAATCTGAAAAGATGCTGACGTAGACAGGTGATATCTGCTGAATATCATGCAATCAATATTTTGAACTCGAAAGGAAAAGTTAGATGCAAAATAATGCAAACGTAACTTCGAGAATATCAAATTGGCACTATATCAATTGGTATAAAGTCAATTTAAATATTAGAAATCTTAGAAGACGTATATTCAAAGCAACTCAAGAAAATAACTGGAGGAAAGTCAGAAATCTCCAAAAGTTAATGTTCCGAAGTTGGTCAAACATTGTCCATTCCATCAGGAAGACAACACAAATCAATCAAGGAAAAAAGATGGCTGGAGTTGACAAGATTGTGGTAAATACTCCGCAACAAAGGTTAGCCATGTCTTACGACTTGGTATTCGACCGCCGTTGCAGACCCAAGCCAGTTAAAAGAGTAAACATTCCTAAAAAGAATGGCAAATTAAGACCATTAGGCATACCAACAATTAGGGATAGAGCAATACAAGCAATTGTTAAAAATGCTCTAGAACCATGTTGGGAAGCTCAATTTGAAGGAATTAGCTACGGTTTTCGACCTGGCAGAAGCACCCACGACGCTATAGGAAAATATATCTTATAGCACGTCCTAACAAGACAAAAAAGTGGATTGTAGATGCCGATATAAAAGGATGTTTCGACAAGATAAGCCACATTAAACTATTAGAAATCATTGGGAATTTTCCCTATCGAAATCATGTAGAAAAATGGCTTAAAGCTGGGTATGTAGAAAAGAACACTTTTCATCCCCAGATTGCTGGAACTCCCCAAGGCGGAATAATAAGCCCTCTCTTAGCCAATATTGCCTTACACGGCATGGAAAAAGCATTAGGTGTCAAATAATATGACAGCCGAGGAACTTTAACCAGAAGCAAAAGAGCAATGGTAAATATATCACAAAATTTGCCTGGGTAAAAATCAAAAGACATTCAATAGTTCCAAAAAAATCATCTCCCGATGATCCTTCTTTAAAAGAATATTGGAAAAAGAGAAGTCAAAAGATTAATAAATCCGAGGCAGAAAAGCTAAACAAAAGACAAGAGTACATAGCACATAAACAAAAATATAAATGTTCTGTATGTGGTCAATCATTATTTAATGATGAAGCACTACATCTTCACCATATTATTCCAAGAAGTAAAGGTGGTAAAGACAACATTAATAATTTAGTTTTATTGCATTTATTCTGTGATCACAAAACTCACCATCAAAAATGAGTGATATTGCTTGAGCCGAATGCTTGGAAATCTTGCACGTTCGGTTCTTAGGGGGGAAAGGGGCAGCAATGCCCCTGACCTACCCGACAATAAATTGAGTATAAAATAAATATATATACAACTTATTGAATATGTAAACTAGCGATCGATAATTCGTTTATTATCAAGATCGATTACCCTGTACGAGCCAACAAAAGTTGGTTCTCGTAAATTACTAAAATGGCATTAACACATACAATTTTGGCGACTTTAGGGAATGAAGCCTATAGTGGTTACGATCTCTAGAAAAATTTTCTGAATGCACCAATCACTATTGGAAAGCTAGCCAACAACAGGTTTACCGAGAACTGAGTAAAATAGAGACTCAAGGCGCGATCGTCCCAGAAATAGTTCCTCAAGAAGGTCGTCCCGACAAAAAGCTGTATAGAATAACGACAATAGGGAAAGAAATTTTAACCGCCTGGATTGCCGAACCTTCATAACCAATGGCGATAAGAGAAGAACTGCTAGTTAAAGTTTTAGCAGGACATTTAGTGTCTCCCCAAGTAATCATTCAAGAATTAAAACGTCGCCATCAAATATACTTAGAAAATTTAGCAGCTTGTAAAAATAAAGAGCAAGATATGTTTGTTGAGTCGTCAGAACTATCTTTGGCTGAAAAATGTATGTATTTAACCCTAAGACGGGGTATTAGTTATGAAACCCAATGAGTAGAGTGGTGTGAAGAAGCGATTGCAGCTTTTCAGTCAACAGTTAATAGGGATGATCATTAATTAATTTCGACAGCGATCGTATCGATGGTTTCAGCTTCGGTGTCAGCAGGAATTTTAAAGGAAAGCGATCGCCTTAAATCTTTTTCTTGATAGTTAATCGTAAACAACCCTGCATAAATATCTGTTCCTTCGGGCAATTATCTACTTTACAGCGATCGCTTTTAAAACTTACTTTCATCACTCGATGATTTTCTCAATCATATTTATTAGCTTCGACAAACGGTAAAGGAAAGGGAAGGAAGCCTAAAGCACCATTTAAAGCACCTGAAACCCGACCATCTTTCACCTTGGTTGTATGTAAGAGTTCAATTTTATTATCTTGTCTTTCAATGCGAATCCATTGATCATCTTCTCCAGAACGGTCTAAGTTTAGTTTAATAACCTGGAGTGGCGGTTGTTGACATTGAGAATTAAGCGGAAACTTGTTACACAAAGCATTGCGATCAATTCTTGAGGCATCGGCGTAATCCGCCTATAATGAATTCAGGGGCAATTGCCTTATCTAAGATTGCATTATGGCTTATGCGGTCGAAGCCTTTTTTTTTCGATATCTATTTCTAGAACTCTTTTATTTATTCCGTTGCTTTGGCTTCTGAGATTTAGGAACAGTTTCTTTTGGGCATCATATGTGCCTCTTCCTGGTCTAAATCCGTAGCTTTGTGCGTGGAACACTGCTTCGTGTGCTGGTAAAGTGAGCATATTTGACAAGACATTGCACAGCGCATACGCGCAGACCGCCCTAGCGGGCTGGAGAGCTTTGCTCTCCGTCTCTATCGGCGATTGTTGGGACTTTGAGGATTCGTTTTGTTCCATCCTTTTTTGGGATAGGAATTTCTCGTAACCCTTGATGTTTCCAAGTCTTTGTATTTTGTTTTAAAGTCTCCTCTAATTGGAATCGTTCCTTGAACGTTAAAGACTTTTTGCCATCAATCCCTGCCGTTTTCTTGCCAGTATTCAACTGGGTTACTTGCCTGATTGCTAACAAACATTCTCGCTGAATGAGAAGAAAGAACAAGTTTCTGAAGCCTTTTAGCTCTTGCCTTGTCTCCAACTTTAACTGCTTTAAATATTCTTCTTTGTAGGCGGAATAGAACTTTCTGAAATCCCTTCCAGTCGGCAAATTCCCAATTATCGCTATAACTATTGCTATGCGTCATAATTTCTGTCCTCCGTGGTTGAACATTCTTCTGATATCCTTTTGGCGCGGAAAGCAAAGCTTTCCCAGTCGTCTTCGACGACGATCTGAGTGCGAAGCACTCAGATCGCCTCATCCTACCCGTAGCCAGAATTTCCGATGCTCGTCCATCCTATCTAGGTTTCTTACCCCTAGAATCTGGTGCTACGTTTTTATTCCTTCGCAGTCTGGAGACTGCCGACAATGCCGAAGGCATTGGCGAACAAACGTAGTTTGTTGTTAGATTGTCTAATGTTTTAGGGCGGTTCAATTTGCCTATTACTTTCTCAGAGAAACAGCTAAGACGCAAAACTTGCTGTGAGAGTTATAGTAATAAAAATCCACATTGTTCGTTCAGATTGTGGTTTGGGCATGAGACACTTTTGTAGAACCTGTTTACCCGTGACATTTCCCTATTAGCGGTAGTGTGGCTATCTGTTTTGCCTCTAATTCCGCCCTGATGCACGCTTTAGTCTGTAGGATTTTGAGCCTACTCGCTAGTGCCAGGTAAGGAGTCATCAATCTCTTTGCTGATGGGACTTTAACCCACATCTATCTATCAGTTCAGAGTACTTGCGGTTTTCTCCCCGCCATCTTCTGGAAGCCTCTACTTCCCTATTTTCTAGAGCTTCGCAGCTTCAACGAATCACACTTGCGTATGCCCTACGCTACCTGAGTTGCCTCAACAGCGCGAGATATGCTGCTTATTCATTCACCGACTTTAATCGATTACTGCGCTGTTTTGAGAGTTTTCGCTACCTCTTGCCTTTTTATTTTTTCCTCAAAAGTGTCGGTTTATTTCGCCCGAAATTTCCGCATCGGTGCGACGGTATTTCAACCTGGAGACAATCTTATTGTATAACGATTTAGACCATTAATATTATGAAGATCTTGTGTCTAAAATGCAAAGTTATCGCGCCTTATATCCTACGCCTTTCAAGCGTAGGATATAAGGCGATTTCTGTAAAAAATTATATTACCCAAATCTTGAGTAAATTAGAGATGCGCGTAGCGTAGCCATGCTGAAGGCTTATCGCATTGCGGCTGTTTGGGCAAAAGAAAATTTAAGCTAAGATTTCGCTCAGGCATTAAAATTGCTAGATGTTTAATCGATTTAAGTATATCCCCCCTACAGTTTTTAACAATTTGCGTGCTTTGTGTAACCAAATATTATTAAAATTTAAGTATTAATCGGTAGCGTTAGATTATCTGGAATATTCTGATAATTAATTTAGCTACTTATATTTAATGGCTCAATTATCTATCAAAAGCTAGTTTGTAAAATTTTATACCGATAAAGTACGGTATCCATTTGTATTCTGTAAATAATTAGGGGTGCATTATTTTTGTCAGTATTTAATCGATGTTTATATATTTAGCTTTAAAAACAAAATAAAAACAGCAATCAACTGTTTAAAAGTTATCTAAAATAATCTATTACATTTGTAATTTGTATGAGCAAGCAAGAAATGGAATCAAAAGAAGCAATGGGCAATAATGTGCATCAGTCTCAACTATCTGATAAGCCAGCAAACAAACCTTTTCAGGGTCAACGTTGGTTAGTAGAAGAAAGAGATGCTTGCGGTGTGGGGTTTATTGCTTACCAAGATGGTCGACAAAGTAATAAGCTAGTACAACAAGCTCTTAAAGCTTTAGGATGTATGGAGCATCGCGGCGGATGCAGTGCCGATCGCGATTCTGGAGACGGTGCAGGTGTTATGACTTCATTGCCTCTCAAGATTTTTGCTGCTTGGTTTGCAAATAATAATATTTCTCAGCCACCAGAAGAAGCTTGGGGCGTGGGGATGGTATTTTTACCTCAAGATAAAAGTCAGGCTGAAGAATTAAAAAGGTTTATCGAAGAAACAGTAAAGCTGGAAAATCTAACGGTATTAGGTTGGCGAAAAGTTCCAGTTCGTCCCGAAGTATTAGGGGAACAGGCAAGAGCCTATCAGCCTCATATTGAGCAAATTATCGTTAGTTCACCAGAAAATCTAACGGGGGATGATTTAGAGCGCAAACTTTACATAGCGCGATCGCGCGTAGGCAAGAGACTATCGGATGATTTTTATATCTGTTCTTTTTCTTGTCGTACCGTGGTTTATAAAGGCATGGTGCGCTCGGTTATTCTAGGTGAATTTTATCAAGATTTAGCTAACTCAGATTACGAAAGTAGCTTTGCTGTTTATCATCGTCGCTTCAGTACGAATACGATGCCCAAATGGCCCTTTGCTCAACCAATGCGGATGTTGGGTCATAATGGCGAAATAAACACCCTCTTGGGCAATATCAACTGGATGTCCAATCGGGAGAAAGAATTAATTTCTAACTCTGGCGAAGCATCTTTGCCTGGTTGGACTCAAGATGAAATTGAAGGATTAACGCCGATCGTCAACAACGAGAATAGCGACTCTTACAATTTAGATAGCGTGATGGAGTTGTTGGTGCGAACTGGTCGTAGCATTCCTGAAGCAACTATGATTTTAGTTCCAGAGGCATATAAAAATCAACCATCCCTCAAAGAATATCCTGAGATAGTTGATTTTTACGAATATCACAGTGGACAACAAGAGCCTTGGGATGGTCCTGCACTACTAGTTTACAGCGATGGAAAAACAGTAGGTGCAGTTTTAGATCGCAATGGCTTGCGTCCTGCTCGCTATACCATTACCAAAGATGGTTATGTAGTTGTCGGCTCAGAGACAGGGGTTGTAGATTTGCCCGATGAGGAGATAGTAGAAAAAGGTAGATTAGGCCCTGGTCAAACTATAGTAGTCGATCTACAAACAAAAGAAGTGTTGCGTAACTGGGAAGTAAAACAGCGTGTTGCCAAAGCGAATCCTTATGGAGAGTGGATACAGCAACATCGTCAGTCTATTAAACCTCAAAACTTTGGGACTGAAAACCTAATAACTTCCTTGGAACTATTACAACGACAAACTGCTTTTGGCTACACCGCAGAAGATCTGGAATTAATTATTCAATCAATGGCAATTAACGGTAAAGAGCCGACTTTTTGTATGGGTGATGACATTCCTTTGGCGGTGCTTTCAGATAAGCCAAGGCTACTCTACGATTACTTTAAACAAAGATTTGCTCAGGTGACAAATCCAGCGATCGATCCTCTTCGAGAAAGCTTAGTTATGTCTTTGTCGATGCAGTTGGGAGGCAAAGGAAATCTGCTTAACTTAAAACCTGAAGATGCTAGATTGCTGAAGTTGGAATCTCCTGTGCTAAATGATGAAGAGTTAGCTGGCATCAAGGCTTCAGAGTTTAAAACTCAAGAATTATCTACTCTATACAAAATTTCTACAGGGCCTAATGGATTAAAAGAGGCGGTAAACCTGCTTTGCCAAGCTGCTACGACTGCGGTGCAGGCTGGAGTGGAAATAATTATTTTAAGCGATCGCTCTGGATCGCAAAGCATTGGCACAGAATATAGCTATATTCCTCCCTTACTAGCAGTAGGGGCAGTTCATCATCATCTAATACGCCAAGGATTACGCTTACGAACTTCTTTAGTGGTAGATACGGCTCAATGTTGGAGTACTCATCACTTTGCTTGCTTGATTGGTAATGGTGTCTCAGCAATCTGTCCTTATTTAGCTTTGGAAAGTGTCCGTCAGTGGTGGAACGATCCTAAGACGCAAAAATTAATGCAAAATGAGCGAATTGTGTCTGTAAGCTTGGACAAAGCTCAAAAGAACTATCGCAAGTCTATTGAAGCGGGGTTACTCAAAATTCTCTCTAAAATGGGAATCTCATTGCTGTCTTCCTATCATGGAGCGCAAATATTTGAAGCATTGGGCTTAGGAGTAGATCTAGTTGACTTAGCTTTTGCTGGTACAACTTCTCGCTTGGGTGGTTTAACAGTATCTGAGTTGGCTCAAGAAGTTGTTGCTTTTCACCACAAGGCTTTCCCAGAAATTCACGGCAAAAAGCTGGAAAACTACGGCTTTGTTAAGTATAAAAAAGGCGGGGAATATCACATGAACTCCCCTGAAATGTCTAAGGCATTACATCAAGCTGTAGCCAGTAGAGATTATGACCACTACGAACTATATAAAAAACATCTTCATGGACGACCAGCAACGGCATTACGGGATTTATTGGACTTCAAGCCAGACCGTGAATCTATTCCGATTGAAGAAGTCGAATCAGTAGAAAGCATCGTCAAACGCTTTTGTACTGGAGGAATGTCTTTAGGTTCTTTATCACGGGAAGCTCATGAAACTTTAGCCGTGGCAATGAATCGGATTGGCGGAAAGTCTAATTCAGGAGAAGGAGGAGAAGATTCTGTTCGCTTTAAAGTTTTAGATGATGTTGCAGCAGATGGAAAGTCTCCTACTTTGCCTCATCTTAATGGCTTGCAAAACGGCGATACTGCTAGTTCTGCTATCAAACAGGTGGCATCAGGACGTTTTGGAGTTACTCCTGAATATTTAATGAGTGCCAAACAACTGGAAATAAAGCTAGCTCAGGGGGCAAAACCAGGAGAAGGAGGGCAGTTACCAGGTAAAAAAGTCAGCCCTTATATTGCTTCTCTGCGTCGTTCTAAACCTGGAGTAACTTTAATCTCTCCTCCACCGCACCATGATATTTACTCTATTGAGGATTTAGCGCAGCTAATTTTTGATCTGCATCAAATAAACCCTAATGCTAAAGTTTCCGTCAAGTTAGTGGCAGAAATAGGCATAGGCACGATCGCCGCAGGGGTAGCTAAAGCTAATGCTGATGTGATTCAAATTTCAGGACATGATGGAGGTACAGGGGCATCACCTCTTAGCTCGATTAAACACGCAGGAGTTTCTTGGGAATTAGGGCTAACAGAGGTACACCGAGTCTTGCTAGAAAATCAGTTGCGCGATCGCGTTTTATTAAGGGCTGATGGTGGCTTAAAAACTGGCTGGGACGTAATCATGGCTGCTCTGATGGGCGCAGAAGAATATGGCTTTGGCTCAATTGCGATGATTGCCGAAGGCTGTATCATGGCAAGAGTTTGTCACATGAACACCTGTCCTGTGGGCGTGGCAACACAGCAGCAGCATTTGCGCGATCGCTTTAAAGGTATACCCGAAAACGTGGTTAACTTCTTTTACTTTGTGGCAGAAGAAGTAAGACAGTTGTTAGCGAAATTAGGCTACCGCAATTTAGATGAAATTATTGGACGTACTGATTTACTGGTTCAAAATCCTGAAGTGGAGATCGCTAAAACCAACGGTTTAGATTTAAGCTGCCTAATTAATTTGCCAAGTGTTAAAGAAGATCGCAGTTGGTTAAAGCACGTTGATGTTCATACCAATGGCAAAGTATTAGACGAGGAAATCTTAGCTGATGATCGAGTAGCTGAGGCGATCGCGTTTCAGGGTCAAGTCATCAAAGACGTAACTATCATCAACACCGATCGTAGTGTTGGAGGTAGGATAGCTGGTGAGATCGCTTCTAAATATGGCAACAGCGGTTTTGAAGGAGAGATTAACTTAATATTCCGAGGTTCTGCTGGTCAGAGCTTTGGAGCATTTAATTTACCTGGAATGAAGATGATCCTCTCTGGTGAAGCGAATGACTATGTTGGCAAAGGAATGCACGGGGGCGAAATTATTATTGCTCCCCATACCAAATCTACTTACGATGCCGCTACAAACGTAATTATAGGTAATACCTGTCTCTATGGGGCAACTGGTGGTGCGTTATATGCCAATGGTAGGGCTGGAGAAAGGTTTGCAGTGCGCAACTCCCTAGCTAAAGCGGTTATTGAAGGTGCGGGAGATCACTGTTGTGAATACATGACAGGCGGTTTAGTTGTGGTCTTAGGTGAAGTCGGGCGTAACGTTGGCGCAGGGATGACAGGTGGATTAGGTTATTTCTTGGATGAAAATAACCTCTTTCCTGATAAGGTTAATCCCGAAATTGTCAAAATTCAGAGAGTTAGTTCTCCCGCAGGAGAAAAACAACTAAAAGAAATGATTCAAAAGCACGTTGAGAAAACTGGCAGCCCTAAAGGAAAAACTATTCTAGCTGATTGGGACAATTATTTAGGTCAATTTTGGCAGGTAGTTCCTCCATCAGAAGTAGATAGTCTAGAAACAGGTGCAACAGAAACTAAGACTTTGACCTCTGTATAGTCTATATCGATCATTAGATACCTTAATCTTACATAGTTAAGGGCGATCGCAGTTTAACTGGCGATCGCCCTTTTTGATATTTTGCTCATACGCCGACTTTTGGTAAACAATTGTTTGATTTTAGCTTTAACCTTGAAAACTTTTAACAATCCTGCTACAAGTTAAAACATAAAACTTAAGCGTATTTTCAGGACAATATCTTCAGCGTAGTTTACTTTTTAAATATAATTGTTAAATTAGTAGTTTATTTTTATGACAAATCCATCTCCTCAAGATCCGCAAAACCCGATTCCAGAACGCAGAAGGAGACCTGCCTCTGGTGTAACTTTTGATGAAATGATCGGCATAATTGTTGCCTTTACAACTATTGGGGCAATATTATTTTGGACGCTAGGCGGAAAAAAAAGCGGTCTTGCCAATTTTGGTGGTTTAGGCGGAGGCAATAGCTTACTTTCTGACTCTATTACTACCTCAACTGGTTTTGGTTTAAATAATGGAGTCATCGGTTCAAAATCCGATACTAACGCTAGCATGACAAAATCTGATGAGCGAGAAATACTTAATAAATTGAGTCAGTCAGAATCACCTGTTGCTTTTGTTCCTCCATCCCAAGAACTTAATTTACCTGCTAAAGTCCAAAAGCAATCTTATCAGCTTGATTCTGGAGCCAAGCTAGTTCCTTTAGCTGGAATTGCTGCTCTTCCTGCCATTACAGCTAAACCCGAGCAAAATAAAAACAATATTACTACTCAAGCTCCCGCTAAGAAAAAGCCACAGCCACCTGCTTTCGTTGAAACTCCTGCCAAGAAAAAGCCAGCAATTGTTCCCATTGGAATGCCTAAAGATATTACTGATAAAGATTGGATTTATCCGTTTGTAAAGCAGATGAATGATAATGGGTTAGCAAGTGCCTTGATAGGCGATAAAAAGTTTGAACCAAATAAGCTGATTACTAGAGCTAGTATGGCTACTTTAATTAGCCGAGCTTTTGATATGCAGCCTGAAACTCAAGGAATTATAAAATTTAATGATGTAAGTAATGGAAATGAGATCGCCCAGGATGTGGATAAAGCAGTTCGCCTTGGCTTTATGAAAGGCTATTCTAAAAATACGTTTCGTCCTTTAGAAAACATCCCTCGCTATCAGGTACTAGTTGCTCTGGCGACTGGATTGGGTTTAAAACCATCTCAAAATGCCGACCAAGCTCTCCAAAAGCTCAAGGGTAGTGAAAACCTACCCGATTGGGCAAAAGAACAGGTAGCAGCTGCTTATGAAGCAAACTTAATTGTTAATCGTCCTGGTTTTGGTGAAGATTCTCTGATGCCCAATAAATCAGCAACTCGCGGTGAGGTTGCAGCTATGATTCACCAAGCTTTAGTCCAAAAAGGGAAACTCAAACCTTTGGAGTCTAAATATATTCTTAAACCGTAAAATTTATTTTAAGCGCGATCGCGCGTTAACCTCAGAACTCTATTGTTAAGCTATAGCTATATCTGAGCCATGAAAATAGCTTTTGCCAACTGATAACCATAGCCCCTAGATTAATCTATGGGGTTTTTTATTGTTTCATCCTTAAATACTTATGTCTGCTCCGCCAATTCAATGGTATCCAGGTCATATTGCCAAAGCCGAAAAGCAACTCAAAGAACAGCTAAAGAAAGTTGATGTAGTCTTAGAAATATTAGATGCTAGAATTCCTTTTGCTTCTCATCATCCTCAAATCGATAGCTGGATTGGCAGTAAACCACGTATAGTAGTCTTAAATCGTATGGACATGATTTCTGAATCAGCTAAACAGGATTGGACAAGATGGTTTCAAGCACAGGAAAAACAACCATTTTTTACTAATGCCAAACAGGGAAAGGGAATCAAAGCCATTAAAAGTGCTGCTCAAAAAGCAGGTGTGGCAACAAATCAACGACGACGAGATCGCGGTATGCGCCCTCGTCCTGTAAGGGCTGTGGTCATTGGCTTTCCCAACGTGGGCAAATCAGCTTTAATCAACCGCTTAGTCGGTCAAAAAATTGTTGTTAGTGAGCGTCGCGCTGGTGTAACCCGTCAGTTACGTTGGGTAAAAATTTCTGATGAAATTGAATTATTAGATGCTCCTGGGGTAATTCCCTGGAGATTAGAAAATCAGCAGGATGCAATAAAATTAGCTATTTGCGAAGATATTGGTGAGGCGTCTTATGACAATCAAGTTGTAGCAGCAGCAGCAGTAGATTTACTCTTAAGCTTAGGCTGGGAAAAAGCATTACAATCTCGCTTCAATTTTGAGCCTACGGGAATGACAGGAGAAGCTTTTATTCAAGAAGTTAGCGCTCGCTCTTTCAAGGGAGACAAAGAACGAGTTGCCCGCCAAATACTACATGATTTTCGTACAGGAAATATGGGACAGATTTCCTTGGAGTTACCGAGTAGTGTAGGGGCGGTTCGCGAACAGCCCGTACGGGAAGGGAGTAGTGAAGTGTAAGCGGTTGTTTTTGTTAGTGTTGCTGATATTTTGGCTAGGGTTTGCAACCAGAGCTAATGCTGCGATGTGTGGCGATCGCAATGGGCAACAGGTGTGTATTCTTAAGCTCAAGCGGAGTGCTAAAAACTATTGGGAATATCGAGCTAAGGTAAGTATCAACGGACAAAAGCAAACAGACAAAGAAATTTACAATTGTCGCGATCGCACTTTGACCCGCAAAGGCAAATATCCCATCCCTTTCCAAGCTAATAGTCCAGGGGAACTTGTCTGTAATCTGTTTCAGAAATATTAAAATAGTAATTAAATTATTTAAGAAAAATGGAAGCGATCGTCAAAGGCATGACTTTTCCCTTTACTATCCCCCAAGGATTCCGCATAACTTCAGAACAGTTTGAGCAATTAGCCGAAGTCGAACAATTAGCACGTTTAGAGTTGACTGCAAATGGAGAACTGATTGTCATGAGTCCTACAGGTGGAACAGCAGGAGGAAAAAACTTTAATCTTTATATTGATATAGGAATATGGAATCGTCAAACTAGATTGGGCAAAGCTTTTGATTCATCCACGATATTTGCGTTACCCAATGGAGCGAGAAGAAGCCCTGACGTTAGCTGGATTGTACTGGAGCGTTGGAATCAGCTGACTCAAGCACAACAAGATGGATTTCCTCCTATTGCTCCCGATTTTGTAATTGAACTTGTGAGTCCGAGCGATCTCAAAAATCAGCGATATAGAGACTTACAGGCAAAAATGAACGAGTATCTAGACAATGAAGTCAATCTTGGCTGGTTAATTGAACCATCAGCGAAGACAGTAGAAATATACCGCTTAGGACAACCTGTAGAAATATTAAACAATCCCCAATCTCTATCTGGAGAAGATGTATTACCAGGATTTACTTTAGAACTAACTGAAATTTTTACTGCTTAACTTACTGAATTAGTAATCAAATCAAACAATTTAGCTAAAGAGCGATCGCTATTCCAATTGTCCATTTTCTTGATATAGTTTTCTCGATTACTATAAACAGTGTGAATTGTGTTCAACAAGCTATCTTCAGTTAAGTTTTCTTCTAAAATCACTTCGGCATATCCCTGTCTTTCAAATACTTTAGCATTGTCAATCTGATCGCCACGACTAGACTTTTTCGGTAGAGGAATTAAAATCATCGGTTTTTTAAGAGCTAGAAATTCAAAGAGAAAATTAGAGCCAGCGCGAGAAATCACCAGATCTGCTAAACACATCAAATCTGCAAGCTCATTAGCTACATATTCAAATTGCTTATAGCCTTGGTGTTCTAAACTTCGATCTATATTGCCCTTGCCACAAATATGAATAATTTGAAACTCTTGGAGCAATTTATTGAGCAGTGAACGTACTGTTTGATTAATATATACAGAGCCAAGACTACCACCAGTAACTAGAATTACTGGTTTAGTAGAATCAAATTGGCAGAAAGTCCTTCCTCTTTCGCGATCGCCTTGTTTTAACTCTGGACGTACTACAGCACCGATAAATTCTCCTTTATCTTTGGGTAAATGCTGCAAAGTCTCAGGAAATGTAGTGCAAATTTTCTGAGCAAAATTCATATTGATGCGGTTTGCTAATCCCGGTGTCAAGTCAGACTCATGGGTAATTACAGGTATATTGTTTAATCGACTACTTAGCACTACAGGAACAGAAACAAAACCACCCTTAGAAAAAACAATCTTCGGTTGCTCCTGACGAATAATTTTGTAAGCCTCAATGATGCCTTTCAGCACGCGAAAAACATCGCTAAAGTTTTGCCTATCAAAGTAGCGTCGTAGTTTACCTGTGGGAATTGCGTGATAAGTAACTTCAGGAAAATCGGCAATGAGTTCCCGTTCAATTCCTGCAAAAGAGCCAATATATACAACTTCCCATCCAGACTTAATTAATAGAGGAATTAGAGCCAAATTGACCGTAATATGTCCAGCAGAACCGCCACCCGTGAGCAAAATCTTGTTCTTCACTATTGGTTATTTATCTGTTAATACCTTCATAGTGTATGCTGCCTCAAAGAGTCAATAAAACCAAAAAATAAATGTCGATTAAAACAGATAAAATCCAGGTGGGTAAGTTTCAGTGGTTTTATCGTCAAACTGAGTTAGAAAGCGAACGTATTCCCGTACTTTTTTTACATGGTTTGCCATCCCATAGCTATACTTGGCGACAAATTATGTCCCTATTAGCGGATGAAAATATTCCCAGTATTGCCGCCGACTGGCTCGGTTGCGGATTTTCTGACAAACCTAATCAAAAAGATTTTGCCTACACTCCTGAAGCTTTTTTAACAGGCTTACAAGAATTAATTACAGCTTTAAAGTTAGAGAAATTTTACTTAGTTGTGCAAGGATTTCTTAGTTCAGTTGGGTTGCAATATGCTATTCAAAATCCTCAGCAAATTGAAGGGTTAATTATTCTTAATACTCCTATTACTTCAAGTGCTAAACTTCCTTGGCTGATGAAGCAGTTGAGTTTACCCGTGGTAGGAGACATGATGACTCAAGATCCACTTTTAGTCGATCGCACCATCGAAAAAGGCAGTGGCTTTGTAGTCGCCGATCGAGATCTTGATGTGTTGCGTAAACCCTTCTTACAAAGTTCAGACGTGGGTAGATCTTTGATGGTTATTCTTAAAAAATTGCAGCTAAATCGAACTATGCCAGAAATCGAAGCTGGTTTAAGTCAATGGTCAAAACCAACCTTGATAATTTGGGGGACAGCCGATAAATGGCTGGATATTACTGATGTCCAGAAACTAGCTGCTGCTAATTCCAATATTACTTTAATCGAATTGCCAGAAGCCAAGCATTATCCTCAAGAACATTGGGCATCAGACATTGCTAAAGAAATTGTGCAGTTTTTTCGCCGTAAAGTTTTTTAAGATGCAGGTTTCCTGAGAAAATTAAGACATAGTAATATACATTTTTGAGCAAGATGAAAATTTTTCGCCCTATTCTCTCTTTAATATTGGTATTGGTAACAACCCTATTAGTTAGCTGTGGCGGTTCTAATGTCTCTGCGCCACCAACCTATACCCCTGAAAAACTACAAAAAATTGAAACCTACCGTATTCCGCTGGATATCGCCCGCCAGAGGATTTCTGAACTGGGTGAGTCTATTAGCAATGAAAACTGGTCAAACGCAAAAAGTTTTCTTCATGGTCCTTTAGGCTCGATTAGAAGAGACTTAACCTACTTATCCAAAGCTTTACTACCTGATGAGCAAGAGCCAGCTTTAGAGCAAGCTAAAGATATTTTTAGGCATCTGGAAAATATTGATGCTGCCGTTAGCGAAAATAACTATAGCGTAGCAACTGACCAGTATAAGAAAGTTGTATCTGATTTGGATACTTATGCTAGTTTGATTCCTCAAACTGAGAAACCAGCTAAGCAGGCACAAAAAGTAACTAACAAAGTAGAAAAGTCAGTTAATCAAGCACAAAAAGCAACTACAAAAGCAGCAGAAAAATCTGTCAACCAGGCAGAAAGAGCAAAGTCACAAGCTGAAGATGTATTTGAAGGAGTTAAAGCTGAAGTAAATGAAACCATCAAAGAGATTACTCCTAATTTTGGTGAAGATACTTAAGTAACTCAATAGTAATTATAAGCTAAAAGGCTTGGCTTGCCGAGCCTTTTCTTTTTAATCAATTTTTTGTCAGCAAAGATGAGCAAAATTGTCATAATTGGCTGTGGGATAGTGGGCGCAGCGATCGCCTATGAGCTTAGTCTAATCTCAGGGTTAGACATTACCGTAATTGAAAAGAATACTCCCGCTTCTGGTTCAACGGGGGCAGCTTTAGGCGTATTAATGGGTGTCATTAGCCACAAGCAAAAAGGCAGGGCTTGGCGGTTTCGTGCCACTAGCTTAAAACGCTATGAAACTTTAATTCCCGAACTTGAAGCCAAAACAAGGTTATCTATTCCTGTTAATCGTCAGGGAATTGTCAAGCTGTTGTTTGAAGGGGAAAATTTAGAAAAATGGTATAAGTTACAAGCATTTCGTGCCTCAGAAGGTTGGGAATTAGAAATTGGCGATCGCAATTATGCCACTCAAAAATGTCCCCACATAGTTAATGACCAGATTATTGGTGCGGTTTATTCCCCTCAAGATAGACAGATAAATCCTGTCAAATTAACCGAAGCTTTAGTAGCTGCTGCCACTGCTAACGGGGTCAAGTTTCATTTTGGCATTATGGTCAAAGATTTTATTACTCAAGCTGCAAATGACAATGAACTATCAAGCTGTCAACAGTTAGAAACCAACGCAGGGAAAATTGAGGTTGAACAACTAATTATTTCGGCAGGTTTGGGTTCAACCCCCTTAACTCAGTCTTTACAGCAAACAATTCCAATTCGCCCTGTATTAGGACAGGCAATCAAATTCAAGTTAGACAAGCCTTTAGGCAATGCCAATTTTCAACCCGTAGTTACAGGCAATGATATTCATATCGTACCGTTGGGCAATCAAGAATACTGGCTCGGTGCAACCGTAGAATTTCCGAATGAAAGAGGAGAGGGTGTTGCTGATGCTCAAATATTAGAACAGCTAAAGCAAGAGGCAATTAATCTTTGCCCTCAATTAAAAAATGCTACTATCCTCAAAACTTGGTCTGGTAAACGCCCTCGCCCTGACGGTATTTCCGCCCCAATTATCAATAAGCTATCAGGTTACGATAATGTCTTATTAGCTACAGCCCATTATCGTAACGGTGTCTTACTAGCCCCAGCAACTGCTTTAGAAGTAATTAGCTTAATTGATTAGACCTCTTGCACGAATCAGAAATATCGGTTGAGAATGAGGTCAATTCGAGCATTCCCTTGCGCCATTAGGCGACGCGGTGAGACAGTTGCGTTGCGGTGAAGCAGTTCGTTGGCGGGGTTCCCCCGCTTAAAGAAACTGCTGAACCCGAAGGGGGGTTTCCCCCGTTGCGAGACAAAACCGTTGCGGGGGTTCCCCCCGTTGAGGTTATTGTCGAGGGCGAGCAAACTGTTGAACCCTTTAGGGGGTCTCGAATGAGGTCAGAAGTTAGCAAGGTGTAACCATCGCAGCTAGTCAGAGGTCAGGAATTTAAAACTAGTATCGAAAAAATATATTCATGCAAAAAATCTATTATTGATAATTGATTTAAACATCATAAATATCAGTAATCATTCTTAGCAAAAAGGTATTACCATTTAGGTCTTGAAAACAAGATTTCTTGGTAACAAGTATTTTCTCATTTCCTTCGGCATCAGTAAAAGGTTCTTCGTCTACTTCGTCAGTGCCTGTTAACATGACTAATTCATCTTTTGCCCAATAAATATCGGCTTGTTCTTGTGGATAAAAATCTGGTTCGGATTTGCCTAACATTTTAGCTTTGGCATAACCGACAAATTTGCAGTAAGCATTATTAACTAATACCCAACGATGATTGGTATCCTTGACAAAAACAGGGTTACTAATACTATCAAACGCTTTTTCTAAGAAGTCTTTGGCACTTTGTGTTTGCTGTTTTTGTTGAAAGTATTACCCCTCATCCTTTTAAAGTTTCAGTTGAGTCTCTAAAATATTGCTATAGGTTTCGTAAGGTTTGCTACCAAATAAACTTTCTACTACTTCTCCATCACGAAACACTAGCACCGCAGGAATACTTCGGATACCGTATTTTTTGGCAATGTCTTTGTTTTCGTCAATATCAATTTTGATAACGGTAGCGCGATCGCTGTACTCTGAAGCTAATCGATCGATTAAAGGCGCGACTACACGACAAGGGCCACACCAGGTTGCGCTATAGTCAGCGACTACAAGCTTTTCATTACTCAGCAACTGATTAAATTCACCTTCGTTTGCAAAATTAGCTTTGGTTACAGAAGTCATTTTTTATCTCTCTAATTAATTGGATACTGTGTCTTTTGCTCAACAATTGGGTCTTAATTGTCGCTCATCAACAGATTTACTTAAACTATTAATAAAAGAGTAGCATTATCGGTTCTTAGTAATCAGTATTTTTATCGCTTAAAATTATGAACGATTTAACAGCACAGTCTCATATCAAGCTAGATCAATTTCTCAAATGGCAAGGAGTTGCTCAAACTGGAGGAGAAGCCAAAATTATTATCAAACAGGGACAGGTAGAAGTAAACGGAGAAGAAGAGATTAGACGAGGACGCAAATTAGTTACTGGCGATCGCGTTACCGTGGCAGGAATAACCCATCGAGTAGAGTTACAGTAGGGGCGAACGGTCGTTCGTTATAATCTATTGGAGAATTAATTATTATGCTCAAACAAGAAATAAAGACTCAAGGTATTGCAGCAGGAAGTTTACGTCGTGTGCATCATATTGCTTTCAATGTCCAAGATATGGAAGCATCAAAGTATTTTTACGGCAATATTTTAGGACTACACGAACTTAAGGGAGAAGAAGTTCCCTCAACCTTAGTTAAATTAGTTGCAGCAGGAAAAGTATGCAACTTTAAAACCCCCGACGGTACAATACTCGATCTATTTGCCGAGCCTGATTTATCACCTCCCGATCCCGATCCAGATAAGGGTTTTACCCGTGCTAATCATCTGGCTTTTGATATCAATCCACAGCTATTTGATGATGCAGTTACAACCCTAAAAGAGCTTCAAGTTCCTATTGCTATAGACGTGGTAACTCGTCTTACTGGCAGAGGTTTTTATATTTACGATCCTGACGGATTTATGATCGAAATTCGCTGCGATCCCTAAAAAATAAAGCAGTTAAAAAAAACGACCGCAAAAACAGTCGCTAGCCATGAGGTATGAATCAGCAGTTGATATTTAAACTATCGATGTTCAAAAACATTTTGATATTGCAATATATCTAAGGTAACAAATATGGGAATTGCTTGAAAGCACTGTTGCGCTAATTGATAGCGATTTTCTCGTTTTAACATCGTTGTCAGCTTGTCCTTGACATCTAACAGATAACGAACATCGTTGGCAGCGTAACTATATTGTTCGCTAGAAAGATTCTCTGCATCGCCCCAATCAGAACTTTGAGCTTTTTTATCTAACTCTACTCCCGCTAACTCCGTAACTAAACTTTTCAATCCATGACTAGAAGTATAGGTACGAGCTAGCTTACTGGCAATTTTGGTACAAAAAATGGGTGCAGTTTCAATGCCAAAGGTAATATTAAATTGAGCCACATCAAAACGAGCATAATGAAAAACTTTAGTAATATCCCATGAAGTCAATAATTTTTGCAAATTGGGAGCTTCGGTTTGTCCTTTAGCAATGCGAATTGCCGTGACATAACCCTGAGGATCGCATAGCTGCACTAAACACAGGCGATCGCGTCCCAAAACTAAACCCATAGTTTCCGTATCTATGGCAATCTCATCAGCAGACATATAGCGAGCTAGAGTGGCTGTATCTAGATCTTCATCATAAACTTGAACGTTTTCTAAAACCATATTTTTGATTTATTCTCGAATAAAAATTTGAGTAAAGTAGTATTTTTCTGGTTGATTTTTTGCTACTTCAATAACTGTTAAATTATAGTTTCTCACCATGCTTTGTCTAGATTAAAATACTTGTGGAATTGGACTATTTCTAAATATCGGTAAGTTTTCTAACTAATGTGACGTAAATTTACTCTGTCTCAAAAGCCGAGTAAAAGTGGATTAGATTCAGCCTGAAATGGCTTTACCTCAAAACGAACCTAATAATTGTATAGTTTGGGTGTATGCTTTTCGTTAGGTCACAGATTACTATAGTGTTTGTGCAGCAAACTAATCTATGATCATTGGTCAGCGTGAGGAGTAGCGAATTAATGGATTTTCGTCAAAGAGCATTAGAAACTCTAAAACAAACTAGCAGGACTTTTTATATTCCTATTGCTCGCTTGCCAGGAGAGTTACAGGATGCAGTAGCATCAGCTTATCTTTGTATGCGCGCGATCGATGAAGTTGAAGATACTCCTGACCTTGACAATCAGACTAAAGCTCAGCTTTTACGCAGCATCAGTCTAAGTTTACAAGAAACAACAGATGTTGACTCTTATCAGCGCATTGGGGCGAATTTAGCTGCTTATAATCATGTTTTGCCCGAAGTTAGTCTAAATATTGGAAAATGGGCTAGTCTAGCACCAGAAACAATCGCTCCGCGGATTTGTGACGCTACGGCTGCAATGGCAGATCGGATGGCTTATTGGGCAGAGCAAAACTGGACAATTACTACCGAAGCAGATTTAGACCGTTACACTTTTAGCGTCGCTGGAGCAGTAGGCTTATTATTATCAGATCTTTGGGGTTGGCACGACGGTACAGAAACAAATAGAACTCAAGCGATCGCTTTTGGACGAGGTTTACAGGCAGTTAATATTGTTCGTAATCGACAAGAAGACTCTTTAAGAGGAGTTAGCTTTATGCCTGAAGGCTGGACTAATGAAGATATTCAAGCTTATGCTCGTCGTCAACTTCAAGAGGCCAGTTTGTATATTCAAGCATTGCCTAAAAACAGTCCTGCTTTAGATTTTTGTCAGATTCCCTATATTTTAGCTAAAGGTACATTGGAAGCGATCGCTTTAGGCAAGCCTAAACTAAGTCGTCATGATGTTTTGAATTTGGTTGGTAAGCTAACTAAGATTAAATCTGCTTAATTAAATAAATAAAGTAGGGGCGAACAGCCGTTCGTTCGCTCCTACGATGCTGTAAATCCTAAATAACCTCTGGGGGTAATCATCCAGTTGGCATGATTGCGAGTGGTGGTATTGCCAATAATTACGGTAGTAAGCATATCGATGGACTGATCTAGCATTTTGTCGAGAGTGGTTAAAATAACCTGTTCGTCTTCTCGATAAGCACTATGAACGATCGCCACAGGAGTATCGGGCTGGCGATGTTGGGCGAATATTGATTGGGCGGTAACGATTTGTTGAGTGCGCTTTAGCGATCGCGGATTATATAAGGCGGTGATAAAATCTCCGCTGGCTGCTGCGGTTAATCTTGTTTGAATTACTTCCCAGGGGGTCAATAAGTCGCTGAGGCTAATGGCACAAAAATCGTGCATCAAAGGTGCGCCAACTTTAGAGGCTGCTGACTGTAGAGCTGAAATTCCTGGGTAGATTTTTACTTGAGGTGTTTTACCATTCCAGCCTCCCGCCTGTAATTCTTCTAATACTAAACCCGCCATACCATAGATACCGCAGTCTCCAGAAGAAACCACCGCCACGGTTAAACCCCATTGAGCTAGTTCTATAGCTCTTTTGGCTCGTTGTTGTTCTTGGGTAATAGGCGAAGCTTCCACTATTTGTCCTGGACGCTTTAGAGATTTAATTAGATCGAGATAGAGACTGTAGCCAATCACCACATCAGCTTCAGTGATTGCAGTCTGTGCTGCGGGGGTAATTTGTTCTAAGTTACCTGGACCAATGCCGACTAAATATAGCTTTCCTGTTCGTCCAAGATATTCAACGGTAGCTTGAGCGATCGCAATTGTTACCGCCCCTCCCAAAGCATCTGCTTTAAAGATTTGCTTAGACACTAAAAGATTTTCTCCTGCCAAAATAGCAGCAGCCTCCGCAACACTGGGAGTCCCTACCTCTTGCTGTACCACATCTGACGGGGTAGGCACATCTACCTGATTTAACTGTTGGGCATCAAAGGTTTTAAAGACTAAGTTGCGTCGCTGGCATATTTCGAGAATGCCTATCTCGTCAGCTTTGAGATTAATACTCGCAATTCCCGCGATCGCTTCTGAAGCCAAGTGATAGGTTCTACAGGTTTCATCAATAGCCTGCTCAATTAGTTCTCCTGATGTGCCTCGCTCACAACCAATGCCAAGCCACAATACTTTAGGATGCCACTGTACTTTAGGAAAGTCTCCTTGCGGAGCAAACTTTCTTTTAGTTGAACTAATCCAAATTCGCCCTTGGGGGCGAGTTTCTGCTTGAGCGTCGGCAAATCCAAAGCTAAATGGATGTTTTGCGGGTAAATGTTCCCGCCACAGAATCGAGCCAGCCTCTTGAATTACCTGAACTGTTTCTTGTTTAGCGATCGCTGCCATTACTCCTGTCCAATCTCCTTTTCCTTTACGCCAACCGTAGGTAAAGCCAAAAGTATCAATTGCTGGTAATGATAGATTATGGGATGCCCCTGTAATAATTGCGGTTGCACCGATTTGAGTAGCTACTAATTGAGCTAACAAATCTGCTTGACCCTGATGTCCGCTACAAAGACTGATTACATAGTCACCTTGAGCATCAATTACTACTACCGCAGGATCTTCTGCCTTACTTTTGAGTAATGGAGCAATTAGTCTTACCACCGCACCAGCAGCCAGGCAAAATACAAATGCCTCATGTTCTGTCCAAATAGACGCTAAATGTTCTTTAAGAGAGCCTTGGTAATGGTGAGAATTGCCTTGTTTCTCTATAGTAGAAGGTAGCCATAGTTGCAGGCTGGTGCTTTGAGATAAAGGCGTTAATATTTGTGCTGCTTGAGGATGGGTGGCGATCGCGGCAATAGAAGTAAACTGACTAAAAGAAGAATTGTCCAAGATGCTTTTTTGACTACAAACGAACAGACATCAACAATATAACAGCCTGAACTACTGAGTTTGTTAAAAGTATTAAAAGATATTGTGTCATTTAACATTCTTAATTATAGCAGTCGAAGTAAAGGTTAAGACGTTAAACAACTATCTCACGCAAAGACGCAGAGAGGTCATAAAGATGTCCTAATCTAATACCAAAAAGTATCGATCAAATAGATAGAGAAAAACAAATAAAAAAACCAATCGCGCATTGAAACACCATTAAAACAAGTATATTTAAGTTAAGATAATTCAATAAAATTAAAGAAAATTAAATTATTTGCAAGTCTGACGTTTAATTGTGTTATCAATACAAAATAAGCTCCCGTGATGTAATTCTTAATTGGAATATTGTCTATTTCTATTTTATTGTCTATTTTTTTTTGTGGTTTTTTAAAGCGGAAGTTTTTCACTTCTTAGTTAATCTTACGTTTCTTCAATGGGTTTTGATACTGGGAGGGTTTTGCGTATGCTTATTTTTTGCCAAAGATAAAATTAAATATTTTGTGATCTCATCTGTGAAGAAACTCAGGTATTTCAGCCCAAAAAAATACAGAATAAAATTACTAAGATCGATTCAAGAAAAGAATGCAGAAGAAAAAGGGGAAATTCTTGCAGCTTGGCTTAAAAACAATCTGTCAATTAACTTTGGTTTGATGATGTTATCTATGGTGGTCTTCAGTCATTATCCCCTTAAGATGCTAAATATGGTATCAGCAGCTATACTTATGTTCACTTTAATAGCTTACTTTTTTGTAAGTTTGGCTTTTGAAAAAAGAGCTTTGATTACCTTTGTTGGAACATATTCTTTAGTACCTGTTGCGTTTTATCCTTTTGCTTTTATAAGTGATTATACAGGTATCAACCTTTTTGAAACTTTGCCTGCTGATGTCATAAATTTCCTCAATTTAAACGTTTATAATCTTATTGAGACTGCTAATAAATTGTTTTTTTACTGCTCCTGGATGTGCTTTTATAGTTCTCTTTGTCATTTTATCTTCTCTCTTTACCAGGAATACTCTAACGTGGTTTTTTAATAAATTTTAAAACCCGCTTCAATCACTAAACCCAACATAGACAAATAATAAAGGCTTTACTAGAATAAAAAATGTGGGCTGTAATATTTGATTTGCTAAAAGGTTGTTATCGTCTAATGAAGCAATTTATTAAGTCACTTTTTCTATAAAGATAGATTAATCCTCATCATGGGCAAAACGCTCAAACAGAAATTCTAGAGCGCGATTGCGGAGATTATAATAGAGTGGATCTTCCATAATCTGAGTGCGATCGCGGGGACGCTCAAAAGGGATATCCAACACTTCACCCATTAGTCATCATCATTCCCGCAATCGGCAAGAAAAAAAGCTTCATCGATATCCTGGGTAATCATTAACACCGTACAACGATGTTCGTTCCAGATAGTCAGTAGTTCTTCTTGCAATTCCTCTTTGGTAATGGCATCTAATGCTCCAAAAGGTTCGTCTAGAATTAGCATACGCGGACGAATAGCTAAAGCACGAGCAATGGAAACTCTTTGTTTCATCCCGCCAGAAATTTGAGTCGGTTTTTTGTCGGCTGCTTCGGTTAGCCCCACTAAGGCTAGATGATCGCGACAGTATAATCACCGTTGCGAGTAGGATAGGATTTAGCCACATTTTCGATTAATAAGAAGGGCATTGTTTGCTGGGAAGTTTTAGCGGGGTAATTGGAGATTAGATCTAATTTGTTTATTTTTTAGTTATTAGTTGGTAGGGTGGGCAAAATTATCTTTTGGCGAAGTCATTTGGTTTCAGTTTGTAGATTTGCCCACCTAGTTATTAGCAGATAGCAAGTATTTGGTCGGTCAAGCAGCACGAGAATGAGGATCGAGGACAATTTCGGCAACGCTGAAATCTCGTTTTATTTTGAGGTTGTTAAGGTAGGTAATGGGATCGTCAGCGTCGAAGGTCGTGCCATCGAAAAGTTTTATTTTGCCGCGATTGTATTTAGTATCTAGTGAGCCAAGTTCTCTGACTGCGGTACTAAAGACGGTGACGCGACAGACTCTTTCCATGAGTTATAGCCAATTGCGAGAGAAGGGCGTATGTCCCCATCTGGCTAACTGAGTTGTGTGCCACCGATGTTCGGTACGACTTGAGCGATTGATTCTAGCACCATAAAATAGATGATGGGCATATTCGCGCATGGACAGATTAGGATTGCAGGTATCTGCGTTGGGACTAGCAAGATGGATGTATTCAAGGGAAGTTCCTATATACTGGCGTTGGGCTAGTATATGCTCGATTTATAAAGCATTATTTTCATCGGCACAATAATGGCAAGCTTCAAGCAAGGCTTTAACTAAAGCAACGGGCGTTGGTAAATCAAAGTATGGTTTTTCAATTTTGTATCAAACTTTATTCAAAAAAAGCTTAAAGCTGCACGCTGCGGATGCAGCGAAGTCGTTCCCTTGAGGCGACGATCTGGGCGTTAGCCCTGCGCTTATAGCTTAAAGCTACGAGCAGAAACACTTTGTACGTCATATATTAAATTACCAACGCCAAGCAACGTAGGTATTGGGATAAGCATTTGCCCAATCTTCTCTGACTCCTAAAACCTTGCCTGGATGTCCGTTCCAAATTTCAAGATCCGTGGCAACGGTAAAGCCAATACCTTCGGCAGCAGCGCGATAGTTCTAGGGTTCGCCCACGCCGTAACCATCAATACTGTTGTTCTGCAAGTCTACCATCATCTGAGCGGGAGGAATGTTTTGCAGTTCCACATCGAGATCGCGGTTGATATCCCCTGCTGCTAACCAATAGCGCAGAATTAGATTGTGCATTGATGAAGGATGAACTACCCCCATAATGTGCCATTTATCTCTAGTCTTGAGAAGATACTGTTTAAAATCGGCTAAACTTCTGACTCCTTGGTCATAAAAGCGACGGTCGAGAGTGATAGCATTACCGTTGCCCTTATGGTTAACGCCGATACCACCGAAAGTCTATCTTGATGACCTCTCAAAGTTAACCATAAGGGCATTCCCGAAGGCATCTGGGCTGCATCCACATAGCCTCCAACCATACCATCGACGATGCCCCGCCAACTGGTTTCCCTGACTAGATTCACTTCATCTAAGCCGTGTTTTGTAAAGAAGCCTTTTTCTTTGGCTACTGCTAAAGGCGCACAGGCGCACTAAGTTGACTTTTTCTAAACCGTGACGGGCGATCGCCGCTGCTCGTAGTCGCCTTTCGTCTGCGAAGGAAGAATCAGATACTAGAGAAATTGAGTAAAGCAAAGGCTATGTTAAAACTAAACTTCAGCGTATTACATCATTTTGAAATACACTGTATTCCAAAATGATAGAAATGGTTCGTTGCTGTCGCCCGCTCAATAACGTGGCGATCGCCTCCGAGCATGAGTGCGTCTCCTCTTGACTGATTGATGGTATTTCCTTCGTCGACTCGTGTTAAGGTCTGCGTCGTCTCCATTTAACAGCCGTCTGGCCCACAGAACTTGTGCGCACTCAGTACCTCCGCCTCACAGAGATAGACGATGCCCGAATAATCGTCGAAAAACCGCGCTGCGACCTCATCCGAAATCTTCACCGCCATATCCCGACTGTCGGTGAGCACCTCGAACTTTATATTTGAGAAGTTGTCGGAAACGGAGGGTTGTCCCGACGAGCGCACGTTGCGACTGCCTTCACCGCCAGCGTCCACCACCGTATAACCGGTCGCCCCGGCTTCGTGGATGATTTTGGCGATCTTTTTCAGCAGCAACTTTTCCGTGACGATGACGAGCTTGGTGGCTGGCTTGGCCATGTGGGTTACCTCTAGATGTGTTGTGTGTTTATTAAATTATATAGAAACTCAGGAAAACGGCAGCACCGCGCATTATCGCGCTGATCTAGCCACCGCGTTGGTCGCTGGGCTAGGGTCGCACCGGCAAACCGCGACCCGTCTGGGATTAGCCGCCCATCAGCGCCTGGGCAAGCCCGATGTAGAGCGGTATTCCCAAGGCGATCGCAACCGGCGTGCCGATGGCTGTGGACGAGCCTATGTAGGCGGAGGGATTAGCCGACGGGATACCGGCCCGTAAAGTAGGCGGCCCTGAGATGTCTGAACTGGAGGCGGCGATGACGGCAAGGAGCACAACTCCGCCAGGGCTGAATCCCGTGGTGTAGTGAGCAATCATACCGAGACCGAAGGCGATGAACCCATGGAGCAGAGGTGCCACAAAGGCATATACGGCGAACCACTGGGCTACCTTGCGCAGCTCTTTAAGCCTTGCTGCGGCCTCCATGCCCATGATCAGCATTAGCACCGAAAGCAGGCCAGCGAAGAGGGGAGAGTAGAAGCTTTCATAGACAGTTTCTGGCTGGGTTATCAGACCTAGCGCGAGGCCGAGTAGCAGTGCTGATAGGGCAGAACCCTGAAGGCTTTCCTGCACGATGGGCCATACCCTAACCCGCTTGCTTGCGGTACCGCGCCGCTTGCTGGGATACTCTCCTGCGGTACCGTGCGGCTCGCTGGGATACTCGCTTGCGTTACCGCCTACGGCAACGCGCTGCTTGCTGAGAGACTCGTTTGCAGTACCGCGCCGCTTGCTGGTATAAATGCTGGCTAAGACGATTGCAGTCACAAGCGCTGGGATGTCCATGAAGGGATAGAGTGCGGCGGCCCAGGGTTCGTATGCCATGCCCTGCTGGTCCATTAGCTCCAAGGCTGCCGCGAGGGTAGAACCACTCACGGCACCGAATAAGCCTGCGGTCGCAATGCCATCCTCGGTTTTGACGTTCGGCAGCTTGCACAACGTGTAGCGTCCTATGAACACGATAAGAATCCCTATTACTACGGCGAACAGCGCAGGCAACAGTATCTCCGCCAGATTGGCGTCGCGGATTGCCTGTCCACCAGTTAAGCCAACTTTCATAAGCAGCATAAAGACGATGAACTTATAGACTGGATCTGGAATTGATAGTCGGCTACCGACGGAGGCAATGACCATACCACCAATCAGAAAGCCGAGTGTTGGGGACTGTAACTGCGCCAGGAAGCGCGTCAAGAAATCGGACAAAAAATCCATGTTGTAATTCCTTCTTAATCAAATTTTAGGGTTTGGTATCGATTGAATTAAATCAATCACTATCTCATTTATCATTGAATTTAGTCTATTCTATTAGCTGCGCAAAAGCTGACTAAATTTCCAAAATTTGAGACGTATTATTTTATTGGATTAATAATCTAAGCTTATAATTTAAGCCTGAGTCATATCTAATCGTCGTGACCAATAGTCAATCTATCCCCAAGGGGAATGAACTGGTAGGCTCAGTGCGGAAACCATCTCTAGAGATGGTTTCAGGGGTTGGTGAAAAGTTTGTTTAATGCTTGGTATTGCTTGAGAAGCTATGGGACGATAGAGCGCAGACCACACAATGGCTACTAGAAGACCCACCCCAATGCCCCAACTGAACGCCAAAATATGCGAAGGCTCTAGAGTAAACCGCAGGTGGCGATCGCTATCGTCAACATGGACAGCCCACCCTTAGCCTGTGGATGGTTTCGCCTTTGTCTTATTCATAATGGTATCCTCCTATTTTTAAAATAGATAAATTCAAAAAGAGATAAATCAATGCTTACTATTACTCTCATTGCTACCGACTAAAAAGAGCACTCGTATCTTTGGCAAAAAATCCTTTTTCCTTGGCAATGACTAAAGCCGCTGCTTCGACAATGGGGATATAACCTAAAACAGCTTGAGTAGTTTCAGGCATCATTTCAGGGCTAAGATCGACTGGTTTAGCTTGTTCTGTAGCCGTTTCACCTCCAGATTCGGGAGGATTGCCCAGACAAGCATTAAGCAATACCGCACTGGCAGCAGACACCCCAGCCGTATATAAAAATTTTCTTCTAGGAAACTGATTCATAAAATCTCCTGACAGCTTGATTTATATACTCTTTGACCGTCACTCAAGTAAAGTTGAATTGGTATAAGAAGAACCAAAGTTATAGATAACTCCTGGCAATTTTCATAGACTAAAGTAAATCTAAAGATAAAAGTCATTGATTTATATCTATTGCAAAATAATACACCAAAAACTCCAAAAATAATCAATTGGTATTATAAAAATTGTTAATTTGACTCTCAATACTTTCTTATTAGCAATATTTAAATATTTAAACAAATGGTTTTGATTGAGAAATATCAATACTATAAGTAGTATTGATTTTAAAATTTATTATTTTATACTTTGACTTACAAAATGTTTTGGGTTTCTCAATTATCAAGATTGATTTTTCTCAATACAAATTTAAACCTGCTGGCTCAGGTATTTATACTCAGAGAGAAATAGACAAAATCAATGAGAGTAAAAAAAGAATTTGTATATTATTAAAGTCAATTGCTATAGTGTTTTTATTGTTTTCGGCTTTTCAAAGCAAATTTGATTATAGTTTGCTCGATATAAAAACTATTAATATTTATCTATAACAAAACGATAGTCTTTGTATTTTTTGATTCTTTAAAAGATTTTGGTTTATTACTATAAGTCTTGCTAATCGGTGTATTTAAAAATAAGTATTTTACAAATAAGTAGATTGCACGTAAATATAAAGAAAGAAAGAAAAAAGTATTTTTTGTTTTAGTAAACCGCATTAATTTATGTAATAGATAGTGAGTAAAAAATTCTGTCACCTTCGATATACCACAGTGGTATTTAACTGAAATATACGCCCAGAAAATTTGAAGTACTTAAATCCAAGAGGAACTGACTTATGGTTGCATTGACAAATATCCAGCAAACAACTGATACTGCTAGACTAACTTTACAAACCGTCGAAATTGCCCCAGAAACCATTGCTATTCGTTGTCTCGATTGGGATCGCGATCGCTTTGATATTGAATTTGGCTTACAAAACGGGACAACCTACAATTCTTTTGTGATTCAAGGGGAGAAACTAGCTTTAGTTGATACTTCTCACGCCAAGTTTCGTCAGCTTTATCTCAATCTGTTAACAGGTTTGATCGATCCCTGGCAACTTGATTATTTAATTATCAGCCATACCGAACCCGATCACAGCGGTTTGGTTAAAGATATTTTGGCGTTAGCACCTCAAGTTACGGTAGTCGGTGCAAAGGTGGCAATTAAGTTCTTAAGCGACATGGTGCATCAACCTTTTGAACATATAATCGTTAAAAATGGCGATCGCCTGGATTTAGGCAACGGACATGAATTAGAATTTGTTTCTGCGCCTAATTTACATTGGCCCGATACCATTTTTACCTACGATTATAAAACTCAAGTTCTCTATACTTGCGATGCCTTTGGGATGCACTATTGCGATGATCCGACTTTTGATGAGGATTTGGACTTAATCGAGGCAGACTTTGAATATTATTATGACTGTCTGATGAAACCTAATGCCCGTTCGGTATTAGCAGCTATCAAACGGATGGGCAAATTGGAACTAGAAACGATCGCCACAGGGCATGGACCCTTACTGAAACACCATCAACCTGAATTAGTCAATCGCTATCAGCAATGGAGTCAAGCACAAACTAAGACTGAAACCCTAGTCGTGCTGGTTTACTCTGAAGACTATGGTTACAGTGACGATCTGGCAAGAGCGATCGCTCAGGGAATTACCAAAACAGGAGTAGCGGTAGAGTTAGTCAACTGGAACGATACTGAACCTCAAGAAGTAAGAGAATTAGTCTCCCAAGCAGCAGGTTTAGTAATCGGTATGCCAGCCCAATCAGATAAAGAAGCTCATGCTATTCTCAGCACTATACTTGCAGCAGCAAACGGTAAACAAGCAATTGGTTTATTTGAATCTGGTGGTGGTGAAGATGAACCTGTTTATCCTTTACGTAACAAGTTTCAAGAGATTGGACTAATCGAAGCCTTTTCACCAATTTTAGTTAAAGAATCTCCCAATCAAGTCATTAATCAAGTCTGCGATGAGGCGGGTATAGATTTGGGACAGTGGCTAACTCGCGATCGCACCGCTAAACAAATCAAAGCCATTGATAACACTCTAGAAAAAGCTTTGGGCAGAATTAGCAACGGCTTATATATTATTACTGCTACCAAAGGCGAGATAAAAAGCGCGATGGTTGCATCTTGGGTAACCCAAGCTAGTTTAACTCCTTTAGGAATTGCGATCGCGGTTGCTAAAGATCGGGCAATTGAATCTTTCTTACAGATTGGCGATCGCTTTGTCTTAAATGTCTTAGAAGAAGGAAATTATCAGCATCTAATTAGACATTTTCTCAAACGCTTTCCCCCTGGTGCAGACAGATTTGCAGGCATTAAAACCGTACCTGCTAGCAACGGTTCACCGATTATTGCCGAATCTCTAGCTTACATCGAATGCGAAGTAAGTAACCGCTTGGAATGTAGCGATCACTGGATTGTTTATAGCAATGTACAAGCTGGCAGAGTCGCTAAGTTAGATGTCTTGACGGCGGTGCATCATCGTAAGGTTGGCAATCATTATTAGGTAATAGGTAATAAGAAGCTAACAACTAATAACTAATAACTAAATATAATGTATGAACCCGTTGATAAGCCCCCAACTCCCTGGTATAAATGGCTAAATAATGGCGGAGTGATTAAAGTTTTAGAATTTATCCAAGACTTTATTATTATTTCTCTCTGTATCGGTTTATTTGGCTTCATGACGCTTCAGTTGCGAGAGATGTTTGTCTCTTTACTACCGCCTATAAACTTCACGCAAGTCACGGCTGATATTCTGTTTATCCTGATTTTGGTCGAATTATTTCGCTTATTAATCATTTATCTCCAAGAACGTCGAGTTTCTATTGGTGTGGCAGTAGAGGTTTCCATTGTTTCGGTTTTGAGAGAAATTATCGTCAAGGGAATTTTAGATATTCATTGGAGTCAGGTATTAGCCACCTGTTCTTTCTTATTAGTTTTAGCGGTTTTGTTAGTAGTCAGAGTTTGGCTACCGCCTACCTTTGAAGGTGTCGACCCCGAACAAAAAATAACCGAACGATATAAACAAAAAGTAGGGGCAAACGGTAAAACAGAGTATTAGCTCTTAGCTTTTAGCTCTTTACTACTTTTCTCCTTATAGCCTATTTCCTTATCCCTCATCCCTCATCATTCATAAAGCCATGAAACAAACAACTATTCAACCAACAGCTAAAAAAAGAGATGTTCAAGTAGCAGAAATTGCTACTAATACTCAAGTATTGCGATCGCGTACTTGGGATAGATTGAAGTTTGAAGTTGAATATTCCCGCCAAAAAGGCACGACTTCTAATTCTTATTTGATTCAAGCCGATAAAATTGCTCTAATCGATCCGCCAGGACAATCTTTTACGCAAATTTATTTGGACACATTAGAACAGCAGCTTGACTTAAAAAAGCTAGATTATATTATCCTACAGCACGTTAATCCTAATCGCTTGGCAACCATACAGGCTTTAGCAGGACAAGCACCCCAAGCCAAAATAATTTGCTCAAAACCAGCCGTTAATGCCCTCAAGGGTGCTTTAATGTTTCCTCAACGGCGATCGCGAATTCAAGTAGTTAGAGACAATGATACTTTAGACTTGGGACAGGGACATCAACTAAAGTTTATCAGCGTAACTACTCCTCGTTGGGTTGATGGACTATGTACCTACGATCCTCAAAGCAAAATTCTTTACACTGATAAGTTTTTTGGGGCGCACTTATGCGATGATTCTATCTTTGATGATCATTGGAAACAATTAGGTATAGACCGCCGTTTCTATTTTGACTGTCTTCATGCTAGCCAAACCAAACAATTAGAAGCTGCTTTAGCTAAATTTGCGCCTTTAACTGCTAAAGTTTACGCCCCTGCTCATGGTTCGTTAGTTAGATATAGCCTCAGTCGTTTTAGCTACGATTATCAGCAGTGGTGTCAAGAAAAAACTGCTCAAGAATTTAAAGTAGTTCTGCTTTATGCTTCTGCTTATGGCAGCACTGCCACTATTGCTAATGCGATCGCCCATGGATTAATACAGTCGGGAGTAGCAGTAGAATCAATTAACTGCGAACTTGTTACCTCTGAAGAAATTACCACAGCAATTCAAGCCTGTGATGGTTTTATCATTGGTTCGCCGACATTAGGGGGTCATGCACCAACTCAAATTCAAACCGCATTAGGAATCGTGTTAGCTACCGCAGCGAAAACCAAGTTAGCAGGTGTGTTTGGTTCTTATGGTTGGAGTGGTGAAGCGATCGCCATGTTAGAAAATAAGTTAAAAGATGCTCATTATAGCTTCGGATTTGAACCGATCCGTGTCCGTTTTAGTCCCACTACCGCTATTTTAAAAGAATGTATCCAGGCAGGACAAGAATTTACTCAAAGACTGAAAAAATCGAAAAAACTGCGTAGTCCTCGTCAAGCTGTCACCGAAATTCAGATCGATCGCACTGAACAAGCAGTGGGTAGAATTGTTGGTTCGATCTGCGTCTTAACTACCTGTCAGGATAATAATCATAGGGGTGTGTTGACTTCTTGGGTGTCTCAAGCAACTTTTAATCCTCCTGGGGTAATGGTTGCGGTGGCTGAATCACAAAATATGGATTTAATAAGTAACCCAGGAGATAAGTTTGTGCTAAATATCCTTGAAGAAGGTAGAACTATTAGAAGAAACTTCAGTAATCAGAGTAGTGATTCTTTTTATAATGTAACTACCAAAACCGCCACCAATGGCTGCTTGATTATTGAAGAAGCATTAGCTAACGTTGAATGTACTGTCCACAGCCGTTTGCCATCAGGCGATCGCACTTTAATTTATGCAGTGGTAGACCAAGGTGAAGTGTCAGAATTAAATGGGATTACGGCAATTCAACACCGTAAGTCAGGCAGTCATTATTAACTACCTGGACTCACTATAAATTGGAGTTAAGCAGCATCGAGACAATTAGTTAGTTCATTGGAAAATGTATTACTAAGATTGAAACATCGTTATGGCTACGAGCGATCGCTTCGGGGATAGTACCGACAGCCGATCTTTGGCGCAGTCTGGCTTCTGTACTTTTGACAGGAAAGAGTAATAGATCGTCACGGTGAATTTTCTGGGAAACTTCCTTGATAAAATTGCCCTGTGCTTGATCGATAACAACATCTTGATTGAGTTTAGCTAATTCTTTAGAAGTCAGTTGAATTTGCTTTTTGCTGACTACCACTAATACTTCCAAGCTAGTTTTTAATTCGCTAGCTAACATTTGCGCAATATTAATAGTTTGTTCAAATTCATCTGCTAGTGCCTGTCTTTTGGTAACAGTTAAGAAAACTCTGGCGGTATTGGCAATAGGCTGAACAAAGCGAGTAATTAAGACAGGAATAGGTAGTTGCAAGGCAACGTTATCGATTACACTGCCAAAAAAGTTGTCTTGATAGGTAGAATAGCCTTTCCAACCACAGACTACCAGACTGACATCCCGTTCAATTGCTGTACGCACAATTCCCCGATCGATTCCATCATCTACTCTAGCGATAGTTTCTACCGTCGCATTGGCAGCATGGGCAAGAGTTTCTGCTGTTTCCAATAGCTTGCGCTGCTGTATTCTCGCATCAAGAGAAACTGCTTCGTGGCGATCGCTTAAAATATTGAGAGGGAAAAGAATTCCATTGGAAGTTTTGGCAAGAATTAAAGCTAAATTTAATAGGTTGTCTTCGTTATTAGGATTTGCTACAGGGACTAAAACCCGCTGTGCCAAAACTTTAGTCTTACTAATAGCAGTTGGAGTCTTCTCAGCAGTGGTAATTTGTCTACCCCATCTTTCGGTTACCAAAGGAGAGGCAATACAGGTAAAAAGAATCATTGCCACAATGCCATTTACCGTAGTGCGATCGACTAACTTGATTTCATAAGCCACGGTAATTGCGGCTAGGGTAGATGCAGCTTGCGCGATGGATAGCCCAAACATAACCATCGTGCTGGGAAATTTAAAGCCAAACCATTTTCCCGCACCCCAAGCAGCAAGAAATTTACTAATTAATTCGGCAACAATCATTACTGCTGCGATGACTAATGATTTAGGTTCACGAATTAAAATTAGCGGATCGATCAGCATCCCGACAGATATCAGGAAAAACGGCACAAATAAGGTGTTGCCAATAAACTGAATCCGATTCATTAAGGGACTTAATTGGGGAATTAAGGGCGTTAAGGCAATTCCTGCCAAAAATGCGCCAATAATCGGCTCAATTTCGATTAAACCCGCAACGTAGGAGACAACAAACAATGTTGCTAAGACAAAAATAAATTCGGCACTTTCATCATGTCCAAATTTAGCAAAAAACCAGCGTCCAATTTTGGGTACACCCCATAAGGTTGCCAAAGTATAAATGGTTAACGCAGGAATCAGAAACAGCCAAAAACTTATAGTAAGTTCGCCTGAAAAGGCTTTGACTACTACCGCTAAAACCAGTAAAGCCAAAACGTTGGTGATTAATGTCCCTCCCAGGGTGACATTAACCGCTGGCGATCGCATAATGCCCAGTTTGCTTAAGATTGGCAGTGCTAGTAAAGTATGGGAAGCAAAGCAGGAAGCCACCAATATTGCTGGCAAGATGCCGTATCCCACCAGCATCATCGCCGCCGTACCGATAATCATCGGCGCTAGAAAAGTGGCTAGACCAAAGATAATGGCTTTATCCCTGTTGTCTTTGAGATCGTCGAGGCTAGTCTCTAAACCTGCCATAAACATTAGAAACAACAGACCAATCGTACCCAACAAGATAATATTGCTGTTTCTTTCTAACAATCCTAGTCCTTTAGGGCCAAAAACTACCCCAGCTAAAATTAAGCCAACAATACCAGGCAGGCGAAATCGCTCGAATAATAGAGGCGCAACCAACATGATAGCCAAAATCATCAAGAAAACGGCTACAGGATCGCGTATAGGTTTCAATGCTAAAGAAAAAACTGCAAAGGTTATCATGGCAAGATTGTGTTACATTTTCAGATGCTACATAGCTATCTAATGATAGTTGCAAATTTACCAAGAATAGGTGTGTATTATGCGGGTGAAACAACCATTGCGATCGGCGATCGATTTACTTTTTTTGAAATCGCCCTTAGAAGCTCAACTGATTGTAACTCGCCGTTGTAACTTAAGTTGTGGTTACTGTACCGAGTTCGACAACTATTCTTCTCCAGTACCTCTAGAGCTTTTAAAAGAACGAATTGATGCGATTCATCGATTGCGCGTCGTCAATACTTCTCTTTTAGGTGGCGAACCATTAATGCATCCCGACATCGTTGAGATTATTAAATATTCTAATCGAAAAAATCAGGTTTCGATTACTACCAATGGGTTTTTATTAACTGAAAAGTTAGTAAAAAAACTAAACGAGGCTGGATTGAGTAATTTACAAATCAGTATCGATGCTTTAGATACCGATTCAACTGGTTATATTCAAAAATCACTCAAAAAATTACTGCCAAAATTAGAAATTTTACGAGAACACGCAAATTTTGACGTTCACGCCAATATAGTGTTATGCGAATCTACTAAATTAACTTTTATGGAGACTTTAAGCAAAATTCGCGCCTTTGGCTTTAATGTCTCAGTTGGTTTGATGCATGACGAAAAAGGACAAATTGAGATCGAAGGTGAGGAATATCTCAAGCTTTGGGACGAATATTTTACAACAAGTGGAGAACTATATCCCCTAAGCGATTATGATTATGGAAGAAAACTCTTGCAGGGTCAAAAGCCTAAATGGAAATGTCGTTCTGGTTCGCGTTATCTTTACGTTGATGAATTCGGATTAGTACAATACTGTTCTTCCCAGCGCGATCGCTTGAATAAACCGCTTATAGAATACAGCCTTGGAGATCTAAAACAACAGTCGCAGCAATCTAAAGGTTGCGAAGAAGGTTGCTCTATTATGTGTGTTTACCGAGATTCGATGTTGGATAACGAGCCAAAAGAGATATTGAAAGGGATTTACAAAGTCTTGTCTCAAAAGTTTCTCGTACCATCAAAAAGCTAATATAAGCTTAGTTTGAATTGGCTTCGTTCAAATTTATAGGTTTTTAGCTATTAGCTATTAGCTTATTGAGCAAGAAGCTAATAGAATTTTCACCTAAAGTTAAACTTTGATTGCTGTGTCTGATAATTTCGTCCCAACTATTGAGCAATTTATTGTTCAATTACGTCAACTAATTCAATTAGAGGTACAACATAATTGGCGAGATATTACACTCTTAAGTATAGTCAATATTGGCAATAATTTAGCAAAGGTCAATCTGCAAGAATGCAAAACCGCAGCAGTTAACGAGCAAGGTTATATTGTTTTTGCTAAAGGAAAACAGATCAAATGGCTGGCGCAACAAATTATTATTCCGCCAAGATTACAAGGATACCCAATACCAGGATTAAGTTTACGCTTGGTCTTAACTTGGTGGGCGGAAGATGCGCAAATATTTATTAACGGGAAATTGGTACAGCAAGGGGACTTATTTGATTCTTCAGCGCGGGTACTAATTACAAATTATGCTCAACCAGGACAAGAATATTTAGTAACTATCCGACTTATTAGTCCTAATCATGACATTGGGGCATTAATGCGATCGCATTTGCTTTATGAAAAGTTAGACACTCCTGAAAATATCGATCCAGGCTTGATAGCCGACGAGGTAACAGTACTATATAAATACCTGGCTCAATTTGAACCCGAACACCTGGACGTATTAGCAACAGCATTAGATAAGTTTAACTGGGACAATCTGGAAAATGGAGACAAGTTCGGAGACGATTTGGCTGAATTGCGATCGAGCCTGTTACCTTTAGGGAGAAATATTAAACAGCGTCGCTTTAATTTACTCGGTCATGCTCATTTAGATATGGCGTGGTTATGGACAACAGATGAAACTTACGAAGTAGCCGAGCGTACTTTTAAATCTGTACTTAGCTTACAACAAGAATTTCCTGCTTTAACTTTTGGTCATACTAGCCCTGCTTTATATCAATGGCTAGAAATTAATCGTCCTCAACTGTTTGCAGAAATTCAAGATGCAGTCAGGTTGAATAAATGGGAAGTGCTAGGGGGAATGTGGGTTGAACCAGAAACTAATCTGGTTAGCGGTGAGTCGTTGATACGGCAGTTACTTTATGGGCAACAATATTATCAAGAGAAGTTTGGCAAGATAACTAAAGTTGCTTGGCTACCCGATAGCTTTGGTTTTACTTGGCAACTACCCCAAATCTTTAAACAGTGTGGGATTGAATATTTTGTAACGGGTAAGCTGCACTGGAATGATACTAATAAGTTTCCTTTGGGCTGTTTTTGGTGGGAGTCTCCTGACGGAACACGATTACTAACTCTGATGTCTCCTCCCAACGTGACAGGAGTGATGGATACTAACCCAATTACCATGACTGATTACGCTCTTGACTGGGAAACTCAAACAGGCTTGCAAGATATCTTTTGGTTACCAGGTGTTGGCGATCATGGCGGAGGACCAACGAGGGATATGTTAGAAGTGGCTCAGAAATGGGATAACTCGCCCTTCTTTCCTAAGATCGAGTTTTCGACGGCGATTGATTATTTTGCCAAAATATCTGCGGATAATTCCTCAGCCGACAACTTTCCTGTCTGGAATGATGAACTATATCTAGAGCTACATCGTGGTTGCTATACCGTCCATGCAGATCAAAAAAAATATAACCGCTACTGTGAAAGATTGCTCTATCAGGCAGAGTTATGGTCAACTCTTGCAACTCTGCTTTGTAAGGACAGGTTCGTTGACCAGCCACTATTTTCCATTATGAACAGAATAATCGGAAAAGAAGGTCTTTGTCAAGGGGACTGGCAACAATTAATCGAAATAGCCTGGAAAAAAGTTTTATTTAATCAGTTTCACGATATCTTGCCAGGGACATCTATCCCTGAAGTCTTCACCGAGGCTAACCAGGACTGGTCAGACGCGATCGCAATTGGCAAGAATATATTACACAATGCTTTAGGTGCGATCGCCTCAAGCATTAAGCTACCAACACCACCTCAAGCAGACGCGCAACCTCTAGTTGTGTTTAATTCTTTGAACTGGAAGCGATCGCAGGTGGTAACTATCGAAGGCTCTAAATCTAGAGTATATGATTGCGAGGGGGATGTGGTGCGATCGCAATTAATCAAAGACAATCAATTAGTTTTCTTAGCTAAAAATATTCCATCTATAGGCTATCGTTTATTCTGGCTGTGTAGTAATCATAATTCTTTGACAAGTAAAGCTTTAGAACAGCAAAATTACGTTTTAGAAAATCAATATTTGCAAGTGGTTGTCAACCCTGATACTGGCAATTTGGATAGTATTTATGATCGAATAAACAATAAAGAAATACTTAGGGATTCAGGTAATGTAATTCAAGCTTTTGAAGATCGAGGACAATACTGGGATGCTTGGAATATCGATCCAGAATATGAACAAAAACAATTATCGACCACAGAATTAGAATCAATTGCCTGGATAAATGTTGAATTAATAAAAGGTATTAGAGTAGTAAAGAAACTAAACAACTCAAAATTTATTCAAGACTATATCTTAGAACCAGATTCATCTATTTTAAAAATAAATAATACGGTCGATTGGCAAGAAACTCATGTGATGGTTAAAATTGCTTTCCCTTTGAATATCAAGAGCAACTATGTAACTTATGAAATACCTTGTGGAGCAATAAAAAGAACTACCCAACCCCAGACAGCAGAAGAAAAAGCCAAGTGGGAAGTGTCAGCATTAAATTGGGCAGACTTAACTGATAACGATGGTAAATATGGCGTAAGCTTGCTCAACGACTGTAAATATGGTTATGATGCCAAACCCGATCTATTGCGCTTAACTTTATTGCGTTCTTCTGTCTGGCCAGATCCTCAAAGTGACAAAGGTACTCATCACTTTACCTATGCTATTTATCCCCACGTAAATGACTGGAAAAAAGCAAAAACAGTGCAAAAAGGTTATGAACTAAATACGCCGTTGCAGACAATAATACCAGCTCAAAATAGCTTGAACAATCAACAAAATAATCAGTTATCCCCGAGCCAAGAGCTATTAAATTTATCGGCAGATAACTTGGTTTTAATGGCATTTAAGCTAGGTATCGATCGGCAGCCAATTATGCGCTGTTATGAAGCTCATGGGGAGAAAACTAAACTAACTTTTAAGAATAATATAGATTTACAGATTGATAGTTTTATTAATTGCTTAGAAGAAAAACAAGATATTAATAGCATACATAATTATAAAATTCAACCATATCAAATTGTATCTTTAAAATTTAGAGTTTAACAAAGCCGTTTATGAAAGCAGCTTTAATCTGTGACTTGAACAGTAAGGAAAAAAGTCTATTAAAAGCTAATATTAGCTTTTAATAGTATTAGTATGTTTCATACCTCAATTCAGCAACGTTCTTTAAGTTACCCTAATATTTCTATCAGCTTTTTCATGCTTCTGATTGACGTTTATACGCTCACTGCTGACATTTATATTTAAAAGATCACAATACTGTTGAGCAATAATTTGAGGTATAAAGTTTTGCTTCATATAGACACGTCCAGCATGACCCATTTGTGCAGCCAATGCAGAATCATCAGCTAGTTTCATAATAAAATTTGCCAGATCTTTACTGTGATTATTATTAAAATAAGCTCCACAGTTAGCATTATCAATTAATTCACGCAGATAAGAATGAGGTTCACATATAGCCGCGATCGCTTTTCCCGCAGCCATAATGCCATATACTTTACTTGGGGCAACAACTCCTTCTAAACCAGGTGCGATCGTTACTAGGGCTAAATCACAGGCAGTTAGAGAATAGGGCAAGTTAGTTCTGTCTTGATATGGCAAAAAGATACAGTTGTTTAAGTTTAATTCGGCTACCGTTTGGCGGCATATTTCATGTTTAGTTCCCGCACCAATAAACACAAATTGTACTGGTTGGTCTTTGAGTAATTTGATTGCACCCAAAATTGTATCTAAATCATGACAAAGACCCAAATTTCCAGAATATAAAACTGTAAATTTTTCATTTATTTTATGTTGTCCAGCAAACCAATTATTTTGTTTCGCCAGAGGTTTAATCCAATCTGCATCCGCCCAATTATGAACAATAGAAACCTTTTCAGCCAGGCTGGGATGTTTGGCGACAATTCTTTTTTTCATGGTTTCACTTAGCACCACTACCTTTTTGCTTTTTCCCCAAACAATAGCATTTACTTTATTCCATAATTTAGCAATGAAACTAATTTCAGAAATTATCTTTAACTCTATAACTGCGTCAGGATATAAATCGTAAACTAAACAAACATAATCAATTTTAAATAGCAAATTAGCCAAATAACCAATGACTAAAAGAAAAGGTGGTGCAGTAGTCAACAAAATTACATCGTTTTGGCGAGCATTTTTTAATAAGTATAAAGCCGATCTAAAAGTAAATATTAGACCATTCAGGGTTTTTCCACGGATTCTTTGTGACCAAATTTTAGTAATTCTAGTACGTTGAATCTGAACATTATCTTTGATTTCTAAATTTGAAGCTTGCTTTTTTTCAAAAGCATACCCAGGTTGCCCTGTAAAAACTTTTACTCGAACATTTTTTTCTCCTAAATGTTTGGCTAACTCTTCAATTAGTTGACCTGTAGCAGCATAATCTGGTGGATAAAACTGCGTAATAATCAGGAGATTAAATTTTCTAGATACTAATTTGCTTGTTTTAGTTGTATTGCGAAAAGCTTCAGCAAATAGCTTTTTAGTTTTTTTAGACCAAAGTTTAGATATTTTACGCACTACGTTTATTGTTAATGACTGTAGGAATATATCAAAAGAAATACTTATTTTATTATTCCCAAAACATCCCAATTTCTATCAGCCAAAAACAACATATTTACTAAAACACTTACAAGCTTGATGTCTTATAAAGTACGCTATTAAATTACATATTTATAAAATATAGGTAGCTGGGTGAAATTAAATATAAAATGGTGATCAAAATATATTCGTCCAATCCAAATGAGTGATAACTGGCAAGCGTCGCAAGTAGAAAACAAAATTGGCATTAATTTTAAATACGATCAAACCCTTCGCTTGGCTCTAATTCATCCTTCCTATGCCAAGCAACTTAATGAGCCTGAGATTAATAATCAGCGTTTGGAATATCTTGGTGAAACGATTTTAAATTTAGTCGTAGTTGATTATCTTTTCTGGAACTTTTCCCATTTTCAAGTTGGTAAGCTCAAGGCGTTGCGGGATAAGATTATTGAAACAGATAGGTTGACTACACTTTGGTACGATCTTCAGCTTGGGGAGGCATATCCATTTTTAGCTTTAGCAGAAGAAAGACACCGCCTGAGGGTTAAACAAAATAATCCTTTTGAAAAGGGATTCAAGGCTTTAATTGGCGCAATATTTATCGATCGCGGTTTTTCTCAGACACGCAACTGGCTGCACAAACGTTTGATTGTGCCAATGCTAAAAAAATATTTAAAACCAGAGTTAGAGCATTCTGCCACCGACAAGCATTTACAGTTTTTAGGTGAAGCTTTACTACAAGCGGTAGCAGTAGATTATCTGTATCATCATATTCTTCAGGCAAATCCGACTAAGTTAAAACCTCTGACGAAAAAAATAACTTCCAAAGATAGTCAAAATAAATACCTAAAGCAGATCTCAGAATCAGACTGGTCAAAAATTGTGCCAGAAAAAGATAAACCTAAATCTTTTAAAGACTTGCTTGCCGCAATGTATCTTTATTTAGATAGGGAAAACAGTAAGAGCAGCTTTCGTAAAACTAGTAGTTTCTTTGCCGAAAAATGCTTAGAAGATGACGAAATCATGGAAACAGCGATCGCTTTGTTGCTCAAAGATGGTAAGCCTCAAAAATGGATTATTCACCAGGTGATGGGCTATCCTAGCAACAGATACAACGAGGGACGAGAAAAATTTTACAGATTAACAGGACAATCAGCAGAATCGAACTAACTTAAATTAATTATTTCGATAGTCTGGACAATCAATTGCCTGCTCGGTATTGGCAACATGAGGATTTACGGTACATTTGAGACGATAATCCCCAGTAAAAAAACGGCATTTAGTACAGGGGATCTGGTGCATTTCTTTAGCTCTGGCTACCGTATCCATAACAAAACTTAGCAAACTCCAGGCAACAAGTCCTAATATAGAACACGCTCCAATAAAACGGAGTTGGAGCATTACTGGTTTAAACAAACTGGCAAAATGAACAGCGAATTGAAACACAGCTAATAGCAATCAATGAACTTAGTTTATTAAGTCATTATTATGACACATATTAAATTTATTAAATTGACAAATCTAATATTAGGTCAAGAAATATTAATTAAATTCGACTTTTGATAATTTGGAATATCTGCATGATTTGTTGCTTATTGAAAGTTTTTAACAACGCCAATGCTGCGCCCTGGGGATCTTTGGGTATAGATACTGTACCAACTACAGCACCAGCAGTTCCCCCAGCCGATGCTGCTAGCTGCTGTAGATTTCGACTAGGAACTAATTTATTTGTTTGACCAGAGTTTAAATAGTCTCCCGCCTGCTTAATTTCTTTGATAACTACCTGGGCGATAGTATTGTAAGGATATTTCTTATTAGTAATTGCTGTTTGAGTTGTAGATACCAGCTTTTGCCAATTTGCTTCATTAGGAGCTATTTCACCCAGCTTTTTACAGGCAATATGCAGTTTTTGTCTGCTTTCTGGGCTATCTGGCTGCTTAAACAATAGCAGCATTTGTTTGAGGATTGTGGTTACTTTTTGGCTAACATCAGCATTTTCTGCTGAACTACCTAATAGTAGCTGTTGAAGATATTGATCTAATAGAGCAAAATTAGATTCTGCCTGCTTCAAAATTTCTACAGCATCTCGATCGCTAAAATCGGCAGAGTTTTCTAGACGTTCAATTAGATCTTGAAGATGATCGTAGCCATTAAGGAACAGTGTTTCCAGCTTTTGATCGACATCTACAGGATTGTCTTTAAGAATTTTAAAAGAATCTTCTAAACGATGAGCAGTTTTTTGAATACTTGTATAACCCAGCATTGCAGCACCACCTTTGACTGAATGAGCAGCCCGAAACATTTCATTAACAGTTTCTGCATCCTTTACAGATTTTGCTAGCTGTAAAATGCCTTGCTCTAAGGTTTGCAAATGTTCTTTCGCTTCTTCTATAAAATATCCTAGAATCCTTTGCTGATTAGCTGTATCCAAAGCTTCTATCCCCCGTTTTTTGAACTTCGTAAAAGTGCATATATAAAGCAATATAAAGACAAGTTTATCCCAGACTACTTAAATTGGGTAGTTGATCTTCAATATCCAATGAAGATGAATCACGATTTAACCAAAATGAGCTAATTCCTGCATTCTTTGCTCCTTGATAATCTTCAATCAGACTGTCTCCAATATGCCATGCTTGTTTAGCAATAATATAGTGTTTTTTTAAAGCAATTTCAAAAATATTTTGGTCTGGTTTAGCAAATCCTACAGCAGAAGAAATTGTCAGACTAGTGAAAAACTGCTCTAGTTCAAGCAACTTTAGCACAGTAATTAAGCGGGTATCAAAATTAGAAATAACTCCCAATTGAATGCCTTGCTGCTGCCAAAGCTGCAAAGTAGGAATAACATCAGAAAATACATACCAAGGTTCTTTAGTGGCAAAATATAAATATATATCCTGAAAAAAGTCAGCAAAATTACTGAAATTTTCTAGTACACCAATCTGTGCCAATGCAATCTGAACTACATTTTTCCACCAAGCAAATTCTTGTTGCTTAATCGACTCTAATTCGGTAGTAGAAAATGCTAAAGGAGGAGCAGATTTAAAGCTTCTAAGAAAAGCACTATTAAGTAATTTAGCATCTACTTTTACTCCATGTTTGAGAGCGTATTCTTGATATATTTCGCCAACGCTGCTTTTGAGATCGAACAATGTTCCCATCGCATCTAAAAAGATTACGTTCGGTAAATTTTGGGCTGAGGATGAGAGTGTCATAGGCAAAGATTGATTTGGCTAAGGAATGAGAATTGAATACAATTCAAAATTTAAATTTGGTGCGTTACGCTTACGCTAACAACACCCTACTTATACATAGTCTGTAAATTGTTTGGTTGACGATTCTATGAGTAATTAATTTAGATAGGCTTGAACTTGTTGCTGTATTTCTTGAGTTAGATTATTAATTACTTGTTGGCGAGAAGAATCACTGTTTATATTTTGATAATATTTTTTAAGGTTAATTGGTGTAGCAGTTTTAACCACTGCCTGACGTAATCCTTTAGGTTTAGGTCTATCTATATTGAATACTTCTCTCTCCAGACGATCTAAAGTAGCAAAAAACCTTTCTGGGGTAGGATTATCTGCTACGTAACCATCATAGATTGCATCAAAATTAAGCAAGCGAACAGTAGTTTGATAAAGATGTTCGTAATTTATCTGAGATTGTTTGGCTGTAGTATTATCTAAAGATCTTAAAATTGCCTGAACCTTATAAATCCTTTCTCGATTGGGTAGCTCAGTTGCAGGTGTAATATCTAGTTTCTCTTCGCAATAGTCTAATAAGTGCTTTCTTAGATACTCAATGCGTTGATTCCAATCTGTTAAATCGAGAGTTACATTATATTCAGCTTCTAAATTAGCTAGTACTTGAGCAGATATAGCTCTTAAGCGTAAATAAAAATCTTCTTTGACTGGCTGGATGGATAAAGCTGCCTCTAAACCGCCTAGAGATTCTGCAATTTTGGCATCTGTAGCCTGGGGATAAGTATACTTTAAGCTTACAGGTACTAAATAAAAATCGGGTATATCTGCTTCTTGTTTAATTAGCTTCTCCATCGCCTTAAAAGATAGCTCAATTGCTCCTGTGCGAAAAGGAATTACGGTATCATTTTGATAGGAGCAACCGCCTTCTGGAAAAATTACTAGCTTAGATTCAGGCTGCTGAAGTATTTGCAGAGTTTGCTTGATGCTATAGCGATCGCCAACTCCGCGCCGAATTGAATAAACTCCTACCATAGGCATCAGCTTGCCGATTAAGCCCGCAAAAGCTTCGTAAGCCACAATATAATGAAATAGCTGCCCTAAACGTGCAGACAAAAGAAATACTACTAGTCCATCATCTAGATTAGAATGATTTGGCAGATAGACTACTCGCTGATGAGAAATTGCTTTTAATTGAGCCACGTCGCGATCGTCAATTACGAATTTTATTTTGTATCCAAAGTAAGCTACAAGATAGAAAATGCTTTGGATTAAGCGAGTAAATAAAGGATTTAACTGGGGCGGTATGAATCTTGCATCAGACATGGAGATATCTTTTTACTATAGCTGTTCTTCCCTACCTATAAATTGCCATAGCAGATCAGGATGACAATAGTTCAACTAGAGGTTGAGTAATCCAGTTTAGCCCAACCGTTAGCTGATGTTTTAAAGTTGGTAAACGATAGAGATAGATTAAGCGACGGGCTATATAAGCCATTGAGCCATCTAATTTTATTCCCAAACCGCTGATCGTGGCGTTATCTACCCCCAAAGTCATCATTTCACCTAAAGGCTGATAGCGGAAAGATAACAAGGGACGGTTAGTAGCAGATGCCCACAAATTCCAGGCACAATAGTCAGACTGTTGAAAAGCAACCTGTGCCGTAGCGGGAACTGGGTTACCCTCAGCATCGTAGCAGTCAGCCACATCGCCGATCGCATAGACATCATCTCTACCCTTAACTAACAGGTTTGGTTCAATTTTAAGCAGCCCTTTTTCGTTTTGTTCTAGAGGAAGTTTGGTGACTAACTCCGAAATCTGATTACCAACTGTCCACAATACCAAATCTACAGGTATGACATCAGTTTGCCCTTTATATTCAAGGGATATACTCTGGGCTTCAAGCTGTGCTACCTCTGTTTCTAAATCCTGCCAAATATGATTTTTTTCTAAAGCTTCAATTGCAGTTTCACGATTGAAATCAGGACTATCCTTGAGGATCTGTTCACCTCTTTCTATAATGCGAATTCTCCCTTTTTCACCTAAACGGGCTGCTAGCTTACAAGCCAACTCTACCCCGCTATAACCACCGCCAACTACTGCCACTCTAATTTTATCGTGGTTAGCTTCTTCTAGTAATCTTAGTTCTTCCTGGAGGCGAAAGGCATCGTTTAGAGAACGAAATGGGAGAGCGTATTCCTTTGCTCCTGGTACAATATCTACAGGAGTTTTGCCACCTGTAGCCAGAACCAATTTATCGTAATCAATTGTTATATCGCCATCGACAGTGACTTTTTTGGCTTCAATATCAATATCGGTAACGCTACCCTGCTGAAACATCACCCCTGTATTTGCCAAAATTTCAGCAAAGGGCGGTGCTATTTCCCAACTTTGCATTTCTTCGGTGATTAGTTCATACAACAGGGGAGAAAACAAAAAGCGATCGCTCTTATCAATCAGAGTAATCTCTGGCTTGGCTCCGTTTTGCCAAGGGAATTCACTCAGTCTTAAGGCGGTATATAAACCCCCAAATCCACCACCAACGATACAAATCCGCGATTTTTCGCTCATAAGATTACTTAGCTTAAGCCAACAAGCTAATTATTTTGGTTAACTTATGTTGATTCTAGCGACTTTAGCAGATTTTTGATCTTGAACTAAGTAATTAAGTGAGAGAAGATTTTACCTAGCGCGATCGCTAAGCAAATATCTGCTAAGTTAATTAATAGTTCTTAGAACCTGATAATTTATGAATTCCGACCAAAAATTTGCTTTATTAGTCCTTGGTATCCCTTTAATCGGTCTAGTTTACTGTGGTTTGGGATTAGCGATTATGAGTTCTAGCATGACCGTTAGAACCCATCCTGTAGCTTCTGGAGCAATTTTTATTCTGTTGCCGTTTGGCATTGCTGCTTCTACTTGGATTTCCGCTTCAGCTAAAGCCTATAAAAAGTAATATTAACTGATGTTACGCACTCATCGATCTTAGGGGCTTGGGGACTTGGGGACTTGGAGAATAATTTTCTACCTGCGTAGTTGCTCCTCGACACCCGACACCCCGACACCCGACACCCGACACCCCGACACCCCGACACCCCGACACCCCGACACCCCGTCACCCCGTCACAGCAGTTAAATTAAATACGTAACGTCAGATATTGATAGTCAGATATCATTGTTAATACGGGTAAATTAACAGAGATTTGGTCATGGCGATGGTATTTAGTAAGTTTTTTCCAGGCATTAAAGACAAATGGCAGCCAATTATCAAACAGTTAGAAACTGTAGTCGGTAAAGACGGGGTAGTACGTCGCAAAGAAGAGTTATTGACCTATGAATGCGATGGTCTAGCCAGCTATCGTCAACGTCCTGCCTTGGTAGTTTTGCCTCGCACCACAGAAGAAGTGGCAGCAGCAGTTAAGGTTTGTCATGACAATAATTTACCCTGGGTTGCCAGAGGTGCAGGGACAGGTTTGTCTGGAGGAGCATTACCCGCCCCAGACTGTGTATTAATCGTCACCGCCAGAATGAATCGTATTCTCCATCAAGATTTAGACAATCACTATATTACCGTTCAGCCAGGAGTGATTAACAACTGGGTAACTCAGGCAGTTAGTGGTGCGGGTTTTTATTATGCTCCCGATCCTTCTAGCCAAATTATTTGTTCTATTGGCGGTAATGTGGCAGAAAATTCTGGTGGTGTTCACTGTCTTAAATATGGTGTAACAACTAATCACGTATTAGGTTTGAAAATCGTTACTACCGATGGTTCAATTATTGACGTTGGCGGTATTGTCCCTGAAATGCCTGGATACGATTTAACTGGCTTGTTTGTTGGCTCAGAAGGCACATTAGGCATTGCTACAGAAGTAACTCTGCGCATCCTTAAACGTCCTGAATCTGTATGTGTAGTGCTGGCAAACTTTCCCACTGTGGAAGATTCAGGTGCAGCCGTAGCGGATATTATTAGTTCGGGTATTATTCCTGCGGGCATGGAAATTATGGACAATTTGAGTATCAATGCCGTAGAAGATATTGTGGCTACTGGTTGTTATGAGCGAAATGCTCAAGCAGTTTTACTGATCGAGTTAGATGGTTTAAAAGTGGAGGTAAAAACCTACAAACAAAAAGTCGAAGCAATTTGTCGGCAGAATAATGCTACTGGAATCACTACTGCGAATGATATTGATACGAGGGCAAAACTCTGGAAAGGAAGAAAGGCTGCTTTTGCTGCTGCTGGACACATAAGTCCTGACTATTTTGTCCAGGATGGGGTAATTCCTCGGACTAAGCTTGCCGAAGTCTTAGCAGAAATAGAGGCTTTAGGCGATCGCTATGGCTATAAAATTGCTAATGTCTTTCATGCTGGAGATGGCAACCTTCACCCTCTAATTCTCTATGACAATTCTGTGCCAGGGGCATTTGAAACAGTAGAAGAAATTGGCGGGGAAATATTAAAGCTATGTGTTGATGCGGGAGGCAGTTTATCGGGAGAGCATGGTATTGGTGCAGATAAGAATTGCTATATGCCCTATATGTTTAATGCTACTGACTTAGAAACAATGCAGTATATTCGCTCTGCTTTAAATGAAAAGGGATTGGCAAATCCAGGCAAGATTTTTCCGACTCCTCGCAGTTGTGGCGAAGCAGCCAATGCTAAAAAAGCACAACAGTTTACCAATGCTGAACTTTATTAATAGATTGATCCCTCTTTTATGACTACAGTAATAGGTCTCTGCCCAACGTTTGAGATGGCGTGGGGCGAAAAACCATTACCTCGCAAGTTTATATGAAAGAAAAACCGCGATAAGAAAGACGCTGTTTCATTCTCACGTTCATTGATTTGTTGTGCTGCGTCGTTATTTTCAAAAACCAATGTTTATTAAAACGCGGTTACTAAAACTGAAAGCCGAAACATCATTGCTCATTGGCAGTTTTTGTCTTTTGAATCATCTCTTGTATTGTTTCGGTCTCGTCAATTTCATAAAGACTTATCAACTCATCCTCAATGGTAAAGATTTGCTGAACTGTTGTATCAGCGAGTAAATTGCCTTGCAAATCTCTGATGATTTGATGGACGGTGACGACGTTGCGATTATTTTCGTCCGTCTCGAATTTTAATGTCTCAAGCTGCGGTTGAATACTCTTAAATTGATTAGTCCAATAGTCGCGCACCGCATCGCGTCCATAAACGAAACCGCCTTCCACTCCGTTCGCCCATTTCACATCTGGGCGCATAAACGAGATGATTGTTTCGATCTTGCGTTTGTTGAAGGCTTCATATAAAATTTGCAGAAACTGTTGATTTGAACTCATAATTGTTTACTATTAATTGGTTTTGAATTTAATTTTTGTATATCTTGAATTCTATACATTAGTTTAAACGAACATTAGAGCGATCGCGCACCTCTTGAATCATTATTTACTGAAACTCTCCCCGCATTACGGTTACCGCTTGTCCCTGAAGAAAAACGCGATCGCCACCATCGTAGTGAACTTTGACCACTCCGCCACGATTAGAAGCCTGATAAGCTAAAAACTGGTCTTGATGCAGGCGATCGCGCCAATAAGGAGCAAGGCAACAATGAGCAGCACCAGTGACAGGATCTTCATCTATGCCTAGTCCAGGGGCAAAAAATCGGGAAACAAAGTCGTATTCGGAGTTTTCGGCTGCCAAACTGGTCACTATGACGTTAGATATCGGCAATTGCTTCAATAGGGCAAAATTAGGTTCTAGCTGTTCTAACTGCTTAGAAGACCGAATTTCTACCAAATATCCTAAAGAATTATAAGCAAAGGTTTTAATCGCTACTCCCAAGGCATCTTGTAGCTTAATAATAGGGGGAATATCTTGCGATCGATTGACAGGAAAATTCAACTCAATCCAATTGTCCTGACATTTTGCCGTCAACAAGCCACTTTTGGTCTGAAAGCCGATCGCTTGTCCTGTAGAAGCATAACCTTCTGTCCAAAGTACGTGGGCGCTAGCAAGAGTAGCGTGACCACATAAAGGAACTTCTGTAGTGGGAGTAAACCAGCGCAATATGTAGTGCCGATCTTGTCTAAGCAAAAATGCTGTTTCTGATAGATTCATTTCTTGAGCTACTGACTGCATCCACTGCTCATCTCGCTCTGACTCAAGCACGCACACAGCAGCAGGATTTCCTTGAAAAATCTGGTCAGTAAAAGCATCTACCTGAATTATCGTCTGTTTCATTGAATTTTGCCAAGTATTAAGTGATAGAACTCAAATTTGCCAGTAAATATCAAGAAGCAAAATTATTCTTGTTTAAGTCAAAGAAAAAATAGTTTATCTTTGTTCTATAAAAGCTTAAAATTCATACAATAGTAAGTAAAGAATACATACAAACTAAACTGATGAAGTCTAACAATACATCTTGCCTACTGTCTTTTCTGGGATTAAGTATCGCCACTAGCCCTTTTATTTTCAGTATTTTGACTTTATATCTATTAACTGAATTCATGACTGAATTGGGCAAAGCTAGTGAAGAAATATTTCGCTCAGAACGTTTGCCTCTGTTAAATTTCCCTAACTTTGACAATAACTAGATAAACTCAGTTTTGACTATAAAGCAGTGTAAGCTAGAAACTACATTTAAGCTTGATTATGGTGGTATATTTGAGACTATATGCCCCAACATAATAATCTGAGATATTATCATGCAGATTTTTTTGATTCGAGATTCAAGATTCTGTTGAGCTAAAGAAGAAGGCTGTTGTCACGGTGATAGAACAATATAGCCATTGTGAATTGCTAAATCTTGAATAATTACAATTGTCACCAAAATTACAACACACATACGCCAAGCAGAGGTCTTTATGAGTTCGGTTGTTCAATCTTCCATAGCCAACCAAGAAGAAGAAAGGGTACTTGCTGCTTCTTATTTGCTGTTGCAACATCGACAAAAGTTAATTGAGGATCTTTGGAAGTCTGTACTGCGTTCTGAATGTGGTCAGGAAATGCTCGATCTGCTGCAAAAAATGCGATCGCTTTCTTCGGCTGAAGGGCAAGTAACAGATACATTTCCCCAATCGACAGTGCCACAGTTAATCGAGAAGCTAAGTTTAAATGACGCTATTGGCGCAGCTAGAGCATTTGCCCTTTATTTTCAGTTGACTAATATAGTTGAACAACACTACGAATCTAAAGAACAAAAACAGGCTCGTCGTGTTACCCATAAACTATCCTCATCTAACCACAACGGTAACGGTTCTAAAGCTCACAAAACTGCTACAGCTATAACTCAACCTCAAATAGAGCAGCTAGAAGGCAACTGGGTTGAACCAACTATATCTAGCAGTAATCAGGCAGGTTTATTTCACTGGCTTTTCCCGTATCTAAAAAAGATTAATATGCCACCTCAAATACTACAGAGGTTATTAGATCAGCTGGATATTCGCCTAGTGTTTACGGCTCACCCTACAGAAATTGTGCGCCATACCATTCGCAAAAAGCAACGGCGCATATCTCATCTGTTAGAGCAGTTAGATGCTGCCGAAGAAGTGATGCGGGAAATTGGACTAGCTGATTCTTGGGAGTCTAACGAAGCCACAAGTCAGTTAACAGAAGAAATTCGCCTTTGGTGGCGCACAGACGAACTACATCAGTTTAAGCCTAAAGTGTTAGACGAAGTAGATTACTCGCTGCACTATTTTCAAGAAGTCTTATTTGACGTAATACCTCAATTGGCAACTCGCCTAAAACAGTCTTTAGGAGAGTCTTTTCCTGGTCTAGTTGCTCCCACCCATAATTTTTGCTACTTTGGCTCTTGGGTCGGTTCAGACCGCGATGGCAACCCTTTTGTTACCCCGCAAGTGACCTGGGAAACTGCCTGTTATCAAAGAAGTATCGTAATTGAGAAATATCTCAAGTCTATCGAGCAACTGCGAGAGTTACTAAGTCTTTCTCTGCACTGGAGCGATGTTAGACAAGAGCTTCTAGACTCTTTAGAACAAGATCATCAACAGATGTCTGGAATCTATGAAGAATTGGCAATTCGTTATCGTCAAGAACCCTATCGCCTCAAGCTAGCGTACATTGCTCAAAGACTCAAAAACACCTGGGAGCGTAATCAAGCTTTATCTTCGGTGGCGGGTAGACAGGCAATCTCAGAAATTCATACCGAAAATATGTACGCTTCGGGAGCAGAGTTTGTCGCCGAGCTAAAATTAATGCAGAGTAGCCTGAGTGCAACTAGTTTACAGTGTCGTGAGCTAGATAATCTGATTTGTCAAGCAGAAGTATATGGCTTTACTTTAGTAGAGTTGGATTTTCGTCAAGATTCATCTCGGCATTCAGAAGCGATCGCTGAGATTACTGCATATTTACAGGTTCTTCCCAGACCCTATGAAGACCTATCTGAAGCCGAAAAAACTGCCTGGCTGATTCAGGAATTAAAAACCCGCAGACCTTTAATTCCCTCGGAAATGCCATTTTCCGAAACGGCTTGTGAAACGATTGAAACCTTTAAAATGTTACGTTTGCTCCAGCAGGAATTTGGGCAGGGTATTTGTCAAACATACATCATCAGCATGACAAATTTCGTGAGTGATGTTTTAGAAGTACTGTTGCTCTCTCAAGAAGCAGGACTATACGACCCTGTTACCTGTCAAACCAGCATTAGAATTGTGCCGCTTTTTGAAACGGTAGAAGATCTCAAACGCGCTCCTGAAGTGATGAAAGAGCTATTTGAACTGCCTTTTTATCGGGCTGCTCTTTCTGGTGGATACAAGCACGTATCAGCGGTTCAAGATAAAATTAGTACCCAGCAAGCTCCATTGAAACCTAACGATCTCCAGGAAGTAATGTTGGGTTACTCTGACAGCAATAAGGATTCAGGCTTTTTAAGCAGTAATTGGGAGATTCATAAGGCGCAACGAGCATTACAGAAGGTTGCCTCAGAATTTGGCATTTCCTTGCGAATTTTTCATGGTCGTGGAGGCTCGGTCGGTCGTGGAGGCGGTCCTGCTTATTCAGCGATTTTGGCACAGCCAACGGATACCATCAAGGGCAGAATCAAAATTACCGAGCAGGGAGAGGTGTTGGCATCTAAATATTCCTTACCAGAATTGGCTCTGTATCATCTTGAAACTATGACTACGGCGGTGATCCAGTCAAGTTTACTAGGAAGTGGATTCGATCGTGTTGAGCCGTGGAATCAAATCATGGAAGAACTATCAGCGCGATCGCGTACTGTATACAAAGCCTTAATTTACGAGGAGCCAGATTTTGTTGATTTCTTTCATTCTGTTACTCCAGTAGACGTAATTAGCCAACTACAGATTGGCTCTCGTCCCTCTAAACGTCCTGGTAAAGGTAATGCCAATAAGAAAAAAGACATGAGTAGTCTTCGGGCTATTCCTTGGGTATTTAGCTGGACTCAAAGCCGATTTTTATTGCCTGCTTGGTATGGAGTTGGTTCGGCTTTACAAGGATTTTTAGACCAAGAGCCAGAAAAAAATCTCGATCTGCTCAAATACTTCTATGTCAAATGGCCCTTTTTTAGAGTACTAATTTCCAAAGTTGAAATGACCTTAGCAAAGGTCGATCTGCAAATAGCCGAACATTATGTCAATGAACTATCTCAGCCAGAGGATTTAGAGCGTTTTCATAAGCTGTTTACGCAAATTGCCCAGGAGTATTATTTAACCAGAGATTTAATTCTTAAAATTAATGGTCAAATGAAGCTGCTAGACGGCGATCCTGAGCTACAAAGATCGGTGCAGTTGCGTAACGGTACTATTATTCCCTTGGGCTTTTTGCAAGTGGCTTTAATTAAGCGTTTACGTCAGCACGATAAGTCTCAGGCACTCCACTTCCGCTTTAGCAAAGAAGAACTATTGCGGGGAGCTATGTTGACTATTAACGGCATTGCTGCGGGAATGCGGAATACGGGTTAAGAAGTAAGAAGTAAGAAGGTTTACGGCGAATTAATGTAGCTTTGATTATTCAGATGGTTTCTATTTGGAATGAGTATAGTTTAAAAGCTTAGAGCTACCCTAACTTTATAGTTTTTTTCCGAACTTATTGCACTGCGTGTAAACGTTAGGACTGTTACTATCTACTACCTACGAGCCGACAACTTGAATATGTCCTGTCTTGGTGCGCATTCCCTTGCGCCTTCGGACGACGCGGGGTCGCACTGCTAATCTAACTGTGTACGGCTATAAGTAATGGTTGAACTATACTTAGGTATTGATTTTGGTACTTCTGGTGCAAGAGCAATAGTTATCGATGGAGAAAAAAGTATTGTTGCCAGCACCAGTGCCAAATTTATCGATATTGCACCAAATCAACTAGCGCAGATTTGGCAAGCTACCTTGTATAAGTTAATCTTGCAATTACCAGTTGAGATTAGAAAACAGCTAAAGGCGATCGCAATTAACGGAACTTCTTCTACAGTCTTACTATGCGATGCTACAGGTAAACCCATTACCGCGCCACTGCTATATAACGACTCAAAAGCTAAAGAAGTATTAGCAGAAATTGAGGCTATTGCTCCAAAAGATCATGTAGTAATTAGTGCGACTTCCAGTTTGGCAAAACTACTTTGGTGGCAACAGCAGCCTTATTTTACCCAAGCTCGCTATTTACTGCATCAGGCTGACTGGTTAGCTTATTTATTACATGGCAAGCTGGGCATTAGCGATTATCATAATGCCCTCAAGCTGGGTTACGATGTAAACAATTTTAACTACCCTGATTGGCTGCAAAATTTGCCATGTAGTCGCCTGTATCCTCAAGTGCTGCCTCCTGGTGCGCCTGTGGGGGAAATAACCCCAGAAAATGGCGACCGCTTTGATATTGCTCCTAACTGCGTTATCTGTACAGGCACTACCGATAGCATTGCAGCTTTTCTTGCCAGTGGTGCTAGTCAACCAGGTGAAGCAGTTACCTCCCTTGGTTCAACTTTAGTTTTGAAGCTATTGAGTAAAACCAAAGTTAGCGCGTCTAAATATGGTATTTACAGTCATCGCTTAGGACAATTATGGCTAACTGGCGGTGCTTCTAATACAGGTGGTGCTGTTTTGCGACACTTCTTTGATGAGCAACAGTTAGAAGATTTATCAAGGCAAATAAACCCTGATGTTATCAGTCCTCTAGAATACTATCCTTTATTAAAGCCAGGCGATCGCTTTCCCGTTAATAATCCTAATTTACCACCTCAGTTAGAACCTCGCCCGACAAACTCAGTAGATTTTTTACATGGCTTACTGGAAAGTGTTTCCCGTATTGAAAAGTTAGGTTATCAAAAGTTACAAGAATTAGGTGCTAGTAAATTAACTCATATTTATACCGCAGGTGGAGGTGCAGAAAATGCGGTATGGCGCAAAATTCGTCAACGACACTTAAAAGTACCAGTTAGCAAAGCTACTAACACGCAAGCAGCCTATGGTACAGCTTTGTTAGCTGCTGGAAAATCTATTATTAAAGTCCATTAAAATTAAATCTTATAAAATCCTAACTGCTCTAACTGTTGCTCTATACCTTTTAAATACATGGACAGAAATGTTTATAGTTAATCTTTTCTGACCTTATTATCCTCCTTGAGTAGACTGACCTCTGACCTCTGAACAGCAAATCATGAGGAAATTAATTGGAATGACTATAAATACTTATGCTGTCACTCGATCTTTAGGAACAAGCATTTGTTCTGTGCTAGGCAACTCTAAACAATATCCTGCACCATAAACAGTTTTAATATAGCTAGGATGACGAGGATCTGGTTCTAGCTTAGTCCGTAGGTGGCGAATATGAACCCGAATAGTTTCGATATCGTCATCGGGATCGTAACCCCAAACTTCTTTAAGAATTTCTGGAGGCGCGACAGTTTGTCCGTGACGCTGCAACAGACAGTGAAGTAATTCAAACTCTAAATGAGTCAGCTTAACTGTTTTCTCAAACCAAATAGCTTCAAAACGTTCGGGAATTAAGGTCAAAGGTCCAAAGTTAAGAATTTCTGAGTGCTTGGCTGCTTGCGGTATGCGGTCTGTACGACGCAACAAAGCTCTTACTCTGGCCAGCATTTCTTCTACTTCAAAAGGTTTAGTTAGGTAGTCATCTGCACCAGCATTAAAGCCTTCTACTTTATCTTGGGTTTGTCCCAAAGCACTCAACATTAAAACTGGAATATCAGAGGTGCGATCGTCTCGGCGTAATCGTTGGCAAACTGTAAAGCCATCGACTTTAGGCAACATCAGATCTAGCATTACTAAGTCAGGCTGTAGCTGCACCGCCAAAGCCTGACCCTTGATTCCATCTTCTGCTTGGTTGACATCATAGCCAGCCATCTCCAGGTTGATAGAGACTAATTCAGAGATTGCGGGGTCGTCGTCAATTACAAGTATTCTGGGCATATTATAGTATGTGGTAGATATTATATTTTGAGTAAAATGGCGATCTCGTGATTTTTTGGTTAAACACAAGTATTAAGGATTAGGTAACAAACCTTTTCATGATTATAAGTAAAAATGCTCATTGTGCTGGATTCACTACTGTATTTAACATACATAAAGTTTAATTTCAGATACTGTGCATTTGTTCTGGATTATATACTTGTATTTATTTACGTTAAGTATTATGACTTACAACCAGACTGATTGTTAAACATATTTTTCAGTTGCGGTCTTGGGGAGGCTCACTTCATTTCCTCCGCTCAAAATTAAATGCTCATTTAAAATCTTGGCGAAAATCGACAAAAATTAGCCGTTTCCTTGGTTAAGGAACATTGAAGGTGAGGCTTTCTAACCGAAAGCCTTTCTCACCTTGTTGAAATTAACTACATCCAGTAATTTAAAAACCTCATATCCTGCCTCTTCAAAAGCAGCAATAATATTTTTGCGAGCCTGATCGTGTTTTTTGTAGGGACATAATATTCAAGCTGCTGTTGAGATTAACTAATAGTGATTTTATTAATTATCAAAAATAAAGCGATCGCCTGTAATTATTAAAAATAAATTACTAAATTATTAAGCAACCAAATTTTATCTTGATTATTTAATCATAGCCAGAGAAAAGATTAGAAATATGACATAATAAATAAAAATTTTCCTATTAATTATTGACAATAGAAAATATGATTTATTGATGTTTGTCTATGTAATTAATATATTGTAACTATAATGTTTAAACCAATCAAAGTAGAATATTTTATGACAATTAAACAATAATAAATTTGGGTGTAAGGTTCATAGATGAAAAAGTCAGGTGCTTTATTTATCATAGGAATTTCTGTCTTTTTGCTGGCTACGCCTCAAGTTGAAGCACAAGTAGTTGAATCTGGCAATAAGTTTACAAGAAATTTTAAAGCTAATAATATTAATAACGATCTCGATCAAATTGACCTGCAAAATAACTCGAAAAATGATCTAGGTCAAGTAACAAATGTAGAAAGTTTACGAGATGTTGCCCCTACAGATTGGGCTTATCAAGCTCTCGCTAACCTAGTCAATCGCTATGGCTGTATTGCAGGTTTTCCCGATCGCACATTTAGAGGTAGTCAGCCCTTAACCCGTTATGAATTTGCTGCTGGTCTAAATAGCTGTTTAAATCAAATTGAACGTTTGATTGCTAGCAATGCCAGTGTTAGCCCAGAAGATTTGGCAACCATTCAAAGTTTACAACAGAAGTTTGGAACAGAATTGAAGTTACTAGGTAACAGACTAGATAATCTTTCAGAAAGAACGGCCTCACTTGAAGACAATCAATTTTCTGCTACCACAAAATTAAGCGGTGAAGCTATTTTCTCCTTGGCTGGTGCAACTGGAGGAGATCCAGTTGCAGGAGACGATCCTCAAATTGTTTTTAACAACCGCCTCCGCCTGACTTTGAATACCAGCTTTTCTGGTAAAGACTTATTAATTACGGGTTTGCAGGCTAATAATTTTGGCGGTGCAATAGATGGTTCTGGTAGCATTCAAAATAGTTTATTTCCTACAGAATCTTTACTAAGTGCCGGCTCGACCAAACTTAGTTTTGAACCTCAGTTTCCCCGCTTCAATCCCCAAGATACCTCCCAAGAGGTTGGAAGCAATTCCATCGAGCTTTACAAACTACTTTACATTTTTCCTTCGGGTTGGGATAAACTTACTTTGTTTGCTGGAACGGCAGTCGAAGCTACCGATGCTTTTCCAACTATTATTCCTTTTGCCGATGAAGGACAGGGGGCAGTTTCTCGATTTGCTGCTTTAAATCCAGTGCTACGCATATCGGGAGGAACTTCTCAAACTGGATTAGCCTCGGCAACGGGTTTTATTTTTAACCTCTCCGATAAAATAGACCTGCGGGCTTTATATGCTAGCGTTAGTGCTGCTATTCCCGAAAAAGGAGATAATAATGTTTTAGGTGCGGGGATATTTAATGGCAGTATCTTAGCTTCAACTCAATTGACCTTGAAGCCGACAGATAATATCGATATAGGCTTGAACTATGCTTATAGCTATCACGAACTAGATATATTAGCCACGGGACTAGATAGATTTTCGGCAACTGCTTTAGCAATTCCCAATCAAACTGTCAATCCAGATGGAACTGTTAATGTTGGCGGTATTCTAGACACGCCCGTACAAATTCATTCAGTCGGGGCTTCTTTTAACTGGAATTTTTTGCCCAAGCTGGCTTTTACAGGATATGGATCTTACTTTTTTGTTAATTCCGCATCTGGCGCAGATGCTTCTTCAGAATTTCTTAGCTGGATGACGGGTCTTTATGCTCAAGATTTATTAAAAGAAGGAAATACGGCAGGACTCATTTTTGGACAACCCTTAAACCGAGTTGATGCTGGTGGTGTAGCACAACTAACAGAACCCAATGTTGATCGAGGAATACCTTATCATTTAGAATTTTTCTACAATTACAAAGTTAGCGATAATTTAAGTCTGACCCCTGGAGTGTTTGTTTTGTTTAATCCAGAAGGTAATAAGAATAACGATACAACTACGGTGGGTGTTTTGCGAACTACTTTTGCTTTTTAATTCCCTAGCTGTAGATTGATAAAAGAGTAAATCTAATGATTTTTAAGGCTGTCTTTTGATGTAAGAATTCTTAATAACAATTCTCATTAATTCAGTTTAATCTAGAAGATTAGGCAGTATTTTAGATCTTTTGTAAAAAAAAAGATCGGAAAGTTAATCATAAAAAAGCGGGAAATTTTAGTATGAGCGTAAATTTAGCCACAATGTTACGGGAAGGGACAAAAAAGTCTCACTCAATGGCAGAAAACGTTGGTTTTGTTAAATGTTTTCTTAAAGGAGTAGTCGAGAAAAAATCCTATCGGAAACTAGTTACTAGTCTTTACTTTGTCTATTCGGCAATGGAAGAAGAGATGGAGAATCTTAAAGATCATCCTGTAGTTTCTAAAATTTATTTTCCTGAACTTAATCGCAAAGAAAGTTTAGAACAGGATTTGCATTTTTACTACGGTGCTAACTGGCGCGAAGAAGCTAAAAATTCTCAAGCGGGAAAAGCTTATGTCGCTCGCATTAGAGAACTAGCCAAATCTCAGCCAGAATTGTTAGTAGCTCACTGCTACACGCGCTACTTAGGAGATCTCTCTGGAGGACAAATCCTTAAGAAAATTTCTCAAAGAGCTATGAATTTAACTAATGGCGAAGGAACAGCTTTTTATGAGTTTGAAGACATCGCTGATGAAAAAGCATTTAAAGACAAATATCGTCAAGCAATGAACGAATTGCCTATCGATCGCTCTACTGCTGAAAAGATAGTCGATGAAGCTAATGATGCTTTTGCCATGAATATGAAGTTATTCCAAGAGCTTGAAGGTAACTTGGTCAAAGCGATTGGGGTTATGTTGTTTAACACCCTAACTCGTCGTCGCGTTCGTGGTAGTACAGAGCTTGCTACTGCTGAGTAATCAATTTAAGGTTTTAAGCTTAATTATTCAAAAAAACAAATATCACTAAGAACAGCCTCAAAAGCTGGGTTGCGGTTATTAGACTTAAATTCTAAAGAGATCGCTATCTAGCTCTTGAGGTTGTTTGGTGTTTTAAGAGATTAGAAAAAAATTATCCCTCAAAAAATTGCCAAATCAGCCAATTTTTTTGCCAAAACGGCGATCGCGCTTTTGATATGATTGTAAAGCCCGATCAAACTGCTGATGATTAAAATCAGGCCAAAGTGTATCAGTGACATAAATTTCTGTATAGGCTAGTTGCCACAGCAAAAAGTTACTCAAACGCATTTCTCCACTGGTGCGAATTAGCAAATCAGGATCGGCACTGGCAGAAGTATAAAGGTGTTGAGCGATCGTCTCTTCGTTAATAGAATCGGCAGAAAGTTCTCCTAGCTGCACCTTTTCGGCGATCGCCTGACAGGCTTTTACCATTTCGTGACGACTACCATAGTTAATTGCTACGTTAAAATACACCCCTTGATTATTCTTAGTCCGCTCCATCGAATGACGCATTTCCTGCTGCAAAGATGTGGGCAAAGGCGATAAATCACCAATAAAGTTGATACATACCTCTTCGGCTTCCATTTCTTTTAATTCTTTCTGTAAAAGCCTTTCAAACAATGCCATCAGGAAATTGACTTCCCCAGTCGGACGACCCCAGTTTTCAGTCGAAAAGGCATAGGCGGTTAGAATTTTAATACCCAAATCTTTGCAGTAGCGCAGCATTTCCTTGAGAGTTTTTGCCCCTTGCCGATGTCCTTCAATGCGGGGTAGACCTTTTTGTTTTGCCCAGCGACCATTGCCATCCATAATTACAGCTACATGGTGAGGCAATTTTGCTAGATTCAGTTCGGTGGCTAAAGTGGTTAATAGTTGGGCTGTCATGGGAATTATCTTAAATTAAGGACGTTAAATTAAAAATTTTAGTATTACTGCTCAGAAAATGCTGATTTCAAGGCAATCATCCTCAAAACTATTATTCCCCAAAAAATTCTGGGGTTGCACAGCATGATTGTAAATATTCTGGTGTCAATTGGCTACTCCAGTGCCACATAAGTTTTAATACCCAAATAAAAGTGTAAATTAATTCGCCTCTAGATAAGATTGACCAAGACTGCCAATCTAAAGCTGACATCATACGTTGAAAGGTTGATTTCAACAACTTGATCGGGCATGGTGAGGTTTCTTCGCCACCCCTCTCGTTCAAATTTAACTGAGATTGTAAACTTACTTCACAGGATATAGGTAAGATAGTATGAATTTGGCTAAGAAGATACTGAATTAGGTGTTTTGCACCATGAGGATATAACCACATTCCCATCCCCCAAAACTTAACTAGATGATTAACTTCATCCTTTAATAATTCTGCTAGTATTTCTTGAATTGTGCCTGTAGTGTGAGACATCAACCACAGATATAAACAAGCTGCGCTGTACTCTGTAGCTACGCGGTGCAGTCCATGTTTGTAGAGATCTTGATAAGGATTTTCCCAGGCTTGATAGCTTTTAGCTGTTCGCAGTTGGGGAATAATTTTTTGATTGGTAAGCTGCTGATAAATTTTAGCTAAGGCTGGAGTATGTAGTCGCTCTTCTTTTTCCCATAAACCTAATTCAATTATTTTGCCGTCTTTGTTGATCTCTCCGCCGACAAATTTTGCCATAGTCGGATGAATAGGTTCAAGATACTGTCTACTGGTTTGGGTGTAATCCCTAATTGGTGCTTCTGTGTCTAACGCACCTTTGATAATCGACAAAAAAACATCCAGTTCAAGACCAACGACTTGTTCTGGATTTATATCCTGCCAATTTATAGTAGCCCACTGTCGGGGTTGGGGATTCTCAAACTGTCGGGGTAAATCTTCTAAGCGATCGCCCAATTCTTCTGGACTTAAATATTCATCAATTAAATAATTAATTCTGGCTTTGGTTTGAAAAAAGTTAGGACGAAAACAAACTTCTCCCGCTAAATCTCTGGTTGGTTGGTACATACTGCTCCCAAAAGCTGTGTTTTATTTGTATGACTTACAGCTTATGTAAATTTTCGTAGTTTGTCTGTCGGCGAAAGTCGGGAGTTTTTGTCTCAGGTTAAGTCGGAAAAAGTCGGTCAGCTTGAAGACGAATTCCCATTAAGTAGGCAGGGAATAACAAACCTTGGTATAGATTGACTAGGGGACTGGGGGACTAGGGGACTAGGAGAATTCTATTTTCAGTTTAACTATGTCGCTCTACTTAGTAATCAATTATTAGTAATTATCTCCTGAAGTTTGGTAGGAGTTAAAGAACGGATCAAAGAAAACTCAAACGCATCATTACTTAATATATCTAGGCGATCGCTTTGGAGATAGTTTTTATATTTTTCTTGATGAGCCAGATAAGCTTTAAAGAAGGCAGTGCTTAGGGCTTTTAGTCCAGGATAAGCTGAAGATGGGCTTGGTCCTACTATACCTTCAGGAACAGGTAAAACGCCCAAACCTTCTTGCAAAAAACTAAAGTGGGTTCCTGGTTTGACTAGCACAAGATATTTATCAACGTCTCGATTTAGCCAGGTAAAAGGTTTTAATTGCTCATCAACAGAAGGCGTAATCAAATCATGAGTTCCTGAAATTAGCATAGTCGGAATTTTGATTGCACCCATTCCCTCTTTACCAAATATTTTGCCTAGGGGGTTGATGGCAACTACCGCTTTAATTCTGGGATCTTGTAACTGATAGTGAGAATCTTTTAGATCATCAAAAGTACATTTAGCTAGAGAAGATAAATCCAGCAAAACATCTCGATAGTTTTCTGGCTGACATTCCTCAGCCATTTTATCGGCAGTTAGTTTTCCACCAGCTAACGCCAGAGACGTATAACCCCCTATCGATTGTCCAAGTACTCCTACCTCTTGCAAATTCAATTTATTTTGCAGCCGAGGATTTGTTGCTGATTCTTGTTCTAAACGATCTAGAACAGATTTAACATCTAAAGGCTGATCGATTAAATTATTAGGTTCAGGAAATCTTGTCGAGCCTGATAAAAAGCGATCAAACTTATTTAAGCTAATATCGTCATGTTCAACTATGGCTACGGCGAAACCATGAGAAGCAAAGTGTTCACCTAAATAGGCAAATGTTTGACGATCGGAAGCAAGACCATGAGAAATAACAATTAAAGGAACAAGCTGATTTACTTTTGGCTGATATAGATCAAAGTATCCCTTGCTGTCGCGACGAGGATTTTTATAGCTGAGGGTACGCTTATTCCAGGTATACGTCCCTTGAATTTGTAGCTCTTGAAGTTCGGATTGAGCTTTGCTGCTGGCTGAGTTTTGAGCATGATTTAAAAAAGCGCGATCGAGTACTTTTCTATTTTTAAGCAACGTCGATCCTCGCTTAATGTACTGCTCTATCACCTTTGGATCTACATATACAGTTTCTAAGGGAAATTGACGCAGCAGGTTGATAATCGTTAATCCTCGATCATCAAATGCAGCAGCAATAATTGCGCCTCTAAGAGCAAAAAAACCATTAATATTGGCATCGGCTCTAATACCTTTACCAAAGTTTTTAATCACTGCTTCGCCTACAGTCGAGTTACTAAAATTAGAGATGCTTAAAGGATTAACTTCTAGAGGAGTAGACAATAGCTTGGGTAATTTTTCTACCTGCTGAGGAGGTAAACGATTAAGGTAGTAAGCAAGCTCAGAAGATACTTCTCCAGTATCTACAAAGGTTTCAAGGTCATCAACTTGGATATTAAACTGACCAAAAGGAGATAAGTTAAAGGTAATTTTTTCGGCTGCTATTGCTGTAACTGGAAATACAGTTGCAAATATACCTAAAATGAAAGAAGCGATCGCAAACCTAGTTGACTGAGCAAAATTCACTGAATTTAAGTGATTTATCGAAACTTGGATATTTTCTAGTTTAAACCATTAATTTATCAGCTGCTGTTTGCTATTTGAGCTTGAATACTAGAATTAAAGCGCAGTATGTTAAATATTTAAATTTTACGATCGAGCAATTTCCACAAAACCTCATCATTAAAATCTTCGATCGTCATCCTTGCTCCTGCATCCATTAAATGCTCTGAAGGATAGCTAGACGTGATACCGATAGTATAGATTCCAGCACTAACTGCGGAGTTTATACCTGCTGGCGAATCTTCAAAAGCGATCGCTCTTTTGCTTTTCACTCCTAAACTTTTTAAAGCTAACTTATAAGGAGCGGGATCTGGTTTTCCTGGAGGTGCATCCTTTGCCATAATCACTGTGGGAAACGTCCCTGTTAAACGCAGTATTTTAAGCATATAAACGGCATTTTCTTCGGGCGCATTGGTCACAACAGCACGTTTTAAAGAGGCGGTGTCTGTCAAACGGATTAATCTATCCAACCCAGGGGTTGGTCGCAGAGAATTAGCAAGTCGCCGATAAGTTTCTTCTTTTTCTGTAGCCAGTTTCCAAGCCTCTTCTAAAGTTAGCTGGGGAATAATATCTTTAATTATCTTCGAGTTGGTTCTACCAGATATTCTTTGGCGATAAAAAGTGCGATCGATATCAAGCTCGAACCTGACTAATATATCTTGCCAGACGGCAAAGTGAATTGAGTCAGTATCAGCCAAAGTACCATCTAAATCAAATAAAATCGCTTTTAACATTAACCTTACACCACGTTTTTGTCTGTAATTAGTACTGATATTTCACAAGTAGCATTTCTCTGTAGTCAGCAATCATATCTTAGTAAATACAGATAAGCTTATCTAGGCGGAAATTTCTACAGCCTTAATCAAACTTTGTTTGCTACCCTAAAAGATAGTAGTAGATCAAAGCGAGAGAAATAATCATGAGTTCAGAACGTGATTTACAAAGTAAGTTAGACGACCTAGAAGCAGAACTAAATCAAAAAACTGTTTCTGATTCTCAAGAGTCTAGCACCAAGACGGTTTTTCCCCAGATCGAAGCCGATCCTTCAACACGGTTTAAAGGCTGGATTAATTACGGCAACGAACGGTTTAGCACCTTACCCAAAGCTGGCAAAGCTGCTGTAGCTGTTGGCGGAGTTTGGTTAGGATTTTCAATTTTAGGGGCAGTACTTCATGTAGTTAGCAGTGTGGTTAGTATTGCAGTTGTTGGCTTTGTTGTCTATATTGGCTATCGCATTTTTAAATGAACAATTATTAATTATCATTAAATGGTAATTGCCGTTGTTGGTATTGGCTTAGATGGTGAAAAAGGATTAACTTTAAATGCTAGAAATATAGTAGAACAAGCTACGATTTTGGCAGGTAGCAAACGCCATCTAAATTATTTTGCTGAACAGGCAGTAGAGAAAATAGAGCTAACTAATCTTCAAACAGGATTAGAGGCGATCGCACAACTAAACTTGGCTGAACATAATGTTGTTATTTTAGCTAGTGGCGATCCACTTTTTTTTGGTTTAGGACGATTGTTATTAGAAAAGTTTTTTCCCGAACAAATTCAATTTTATCCCCACGTTAGTTCAGTTCAATTAGCCTTTAGTCGTCTAAAAATTCCTTGGCAAGATGCTCAAACAATAAGCGTTCATGGGCGAAGTACCGATGAGTTGGTTAAGCTTTTGAAGCAAGGAAAGGAGAAGATTGCCCTATTAACGGATAGTCATAACAATCCTGCTGCGATCGCATCTCTTTTTCTCAGTTTAGACCTGCCTCTTAACTATAGTTTTTATATCTGTGAAAACTTGGGAGATATAGCAGAAAAGATACATCATTTCTCCTCTGAACAAGTAGTTGAATTAAGTAATTTAGACGATAATTATTTTGCTTCTCTAAATGTTTTAATACTATTGCGTCAGACACAAAATGAGAATTTAGAACTTAATAATTTGCCCTTAATCGGATTACCTGATAGTAGTTTTCTAAGCTTTAGCGATCGCCCTAGTCTAATTACCAAAAAAGAAATTCGTTTATCTATCCTGGGAGAATTATCACTACAGCCAAAGCAAACGGTATGGGATATTGGCGCAGGAACAGGTTCTGTCTCCATTGAAATAGCTAGATTATGTCCTACCTCTAAAGTATTTGCGATCGAAAAGACTAGTATGGGTTCAAATTTAATTACCAAAAATTGCCAGAGATTTAAAGTCGATAACATTAACAGTATTAACGGCAAAGCACCAAAAGCACTATTGGATTTACCCAATCCTAATCGCATTTTTATTGGTGGCAGTGGCGGAAACTTAATTGATATTCTAAATTATTGCGGTCAAAAGCTAACAGAAAAGGGAATTATCGTCATGGCATTTGCTACTATTGAGCATCACTTGCAAGCAATCAACTGGTTTAATAATAATTCCTGGCAATATCGCTTATTACAGCTACAGATATCTCGTTCCATGCCAGTACATCACCTAACCCGCTTTACGCCTTTAAATCCCGTTACCCTAATTACGGCTTACCGCTAACAGCAATAGCTTTCAAATTATGATTCTTTTAAAATAGCTTGAGCAAAAATTGCGATCGCCTGAACTAAATGATTAGATAATTGTTTTTATAATACTCAAATAATATTAATGATTAATTATTATTCATTGTTTTTGCTACCACCACTGCACCTATCACCCTAGTATTGTGTTGTTGCAAAACATTAGCTGATTCTTTGATTGTAGTTCCCATTGTATAAATATCATCCAGCAATAAAACGGGATGTTTAGGTAATTTGCCTACTAGTCGAAAAGCATCGTGGAGGTTTTTAACTCTGTCTTCAGGGCTTAAGTTAAACATTGCTTGCGTATCCCGTACCCGAACCAAACTCTTCGTATTTAGACCATATCCTGTTAACTGACAAAAACTTATAGCAATTATTTCCGCCTGATTAAACCCTCTATCTTTAAGCTTTTTACTATATAAAGGAATAGGAACAACGGTCATTTTTGGCTGAGGTTCAATTAAACTACTCTCCAGCCAAGCTTTTCCTAATAATTGCCCTAATACTCTGCCCATTTCTGGTTTATTATCATATTTCATCAGGGCGATCGCTCTTTTTAATTGTCCATCATATTTACCCCAAGCAAAGATGGGTAAATTGTCAGCTAATGACAGGCGATAGTCTTCTTTTAAGCGACAACTAGCTAACTTTTTTTGACAATATACACAAAGAGTTTTTGAAGTAGCACGCTGACAAAATTCACAGCGAGATTCTAGAAATACCGAAAGTAATTGTTTCAACATACTCTCAGTTTTCCCAAAATGATCCTGTTAATTACCTCAAATGCCTCAAGAAAATTGAATACTTAATGCTTCATGAGTTAAATTAAATAATTAAAAATTATAGATTACCCCAGCAAAATAACGCTCATTAGCGATGGTATCAGACAAGTTTAAGCTCCATCTGAATATTACAACGCTTATAAGCTGAGGGTTGCCCGACAATTTTCCGAAACCCTAACTTTTGATAAAGATTAATTGCAGGTTTTAAAATTGTATTACTTTCTAAAAAAATTGTTTTTGCTCCTAATTCACGTGCTTTAAGAATAGCAGCTTGCCCTAATAACCAGCCGATACCTCTGCCTCTATTGCCTTCTGTGACTGCCATTTTTGCTAACTCATAGGTATTGTCATTCACTTTAATCAAGGCACAAGTACCAATAATTTCATTGTTATAACGCGCTAAATATATATGTCCCCCAGGCTGCAAAATATTTTCATCTGGATTGTTAAGAGATTGATAGTCTGATTCTTCTAACTCAAAGTGTTTTTTAATCCATTCATAATTTAAATCTTGAAAGTTTTTTTGAAACCTAGTAGAGTAATCAATAATTTCAATTTGTTGGCGTTCACGAACTTTTCGCGCTTCTCGGACACGCTCGAGAAAGTTTTTGTCAGCAAGTAGAAACTCAACCTCTTCGATAATATTCCATAAATCATCCTGTGTTTGCGATAAAAGATCTTCAACAGCCTTGGTTACGTCGAGGTACTGCTTTTCAATTTTAGAGATAAGTTGTTTTCCAGTACTAGAAAGCTTGGCAATATTTACTCTTGCATCCTCAGCACTCTTGTTAGTAATTACCAATTCTTTTGTTTTCATTTCTTTGATAATTTGACTGACGGACGGGTGCGAATGACCAATAATTTGCGCAATTTCTGTAATTGATGCTTCCTCTTTATGTGAAAGGACATAAAAGACAGGAAACCATTTGGGGTCTAACGGAACTTCATATAGGTCGTAGACTTTTGTGGCATCCTCTGTCAACATCTCACTCAAACGACGTAAGCGACTACCTAATGCCAATTTGCCAACCTGAAAATAAAAATCCATAAATATAAAACTAGTTACGTAACTGCTTACGTATTTATTATAATGCTATATAAGTAGTCAAAGCATTATGTAAAATATGTGATAATTGTTATTTTAATTGTTGTATTTCATCACCATTTCTAAACGAGATAAAGCACTAGTTGCCGATTCTTGAAGGTAGACATCGGCTGATTTGTCATTGCTAAACTGCGTCAATACTTCTACTCCTCTAGGATCGCCCATTGAACCAAGAGCATTAAGTATTGCTACTCCCACAGCGAGATTATCAGTAGTGTGAAGAGTTTCTACTAATAAATCAAAAACAGGAGAGCCTATTTCACCAAGAGTCATCACCGCAGGAATATTTACTACAGGGTTAGGATCATCAAGTGCTTGTTTCAATCCCTGAATACCCTCATCGGGCATAGGTACATCTGGATGGTTGACCACAATTTGAGCCAAAGCTTTGGCGCAGCTAGAGCGTACTGTGGGATTATCACTGTTTAACAAAGAATCTACTACCAAGGGAACAACATCTGCACCAATCACTCCCAAAGTTTTGACTGCTGCTCTTCTATAGGTTACATCTTCTTGATTGAGAATACTCATTAAACGAGGGATAGTATTTTCGTCTCTCGCTTCGGCTATTTCCCACATAGCTTTGCTACGCAAATTTGGGTTAGGATGTTTGAGCTTTTCAAATAGAGCGTCCATTTACCAACAAAATAAATACTATATAAACAACAGAAGCTTTAAGACTGACACTCAAACTAATACAAGTCAAAGCAACAGACCTAAAGCCACTATTTAATAAACAGGAATACTATCCGTTTATTCTAAAATCAAACTATCAATTAATCTCTTAGGAAAGAGAGTTAATTACATAGTCTAGAAGAGCATTGTACTCAACTAAAGCTTGAGAAGACATATCGCGAGGAGCGCAACCGCGGTTACGTGCAAAAGTCAAAGCTTCTACATAAGGAGCAGTAGGCAAGTTCAAAGAACGATATACTTCACGTTGTCCAGCAATACCCCATTCGTCCAAAGGACCAGTTCCACCAACTACTAGACAGTAGTTGACAAGACGCATATAGTGCTTAACGTCGCGAAGACACTTGCTTTTGTAGGTGTCAGTAGAGTTAGCTTCACCTTCCTCATTAAGGTAAGAATACTTTTTGATGCTTGCATCATAAGCTTCTTGAGCAACTTGATCGAGGTTGTTAGCTAGTTTTTCAGCAGCTTCCATACGAGCGCTAGCGCGCTGAAGACTACCTTGAACTGACTCTAGGTCAGAACTAGTGGGAAAGCGTCCCGCAGCATCAGCAGCGGTAACAACTGTAGTTACAACAGATTTCATTTTTTAAATATCTCCTGAATTGCTTTTAATCGAAGTATGGTATATTTTCAATGCTTCAAAAAGTTTATGAGCATTGAGACTAAGCCAAAAGATGCCTAGCTAAGAGCAGAAATTACTCTGTCGAAGTAGCTAGCAGCTTCAGAAGTGATTGCAGAACAATCGCCATCTTTCATTTCCATTTTACGGAATCTTTTGCCACCATATTCTTCACTATTGTCGTTGTTGATGTGAGCTAAAGAAGAAGCTTTCATGATACCAACAGCGCGACCAGTGGATTGAAGAGGTACACCAAGAGCAGTGTAAGTTTCTTTCAAACCATTCAAGCAACGATCTTCTAGTACAGAAGCATCACCAGAAAGAATAGCGTAAGTGATATAGCGAAGAACGATTTCACCATCACGTAAGCAAGCAGCCATACGACGGTTGGGGTAGCAGTTACCACCAGCTTGAATCAAGCCTTGGTTTTCGCAAATCATCCCAGCAACAGCGTCAGACACGATGCAGCTTGCGTTACTAGCAACAGTGTTAACTGCGTCTAAGCGTTTGTTTCCGTTAGAAATAAAGTTTTTTAGAGATTGTAGTTCTTCACCACCGATACATGCAGTTTTACTGTCTGCACTTACTACGGCTCTGGAAAAAGCGTCAAGCATTGAGCTCTCCTTAATTTTGACAACAAAGTTTTTATCTAATTTGATAGATATTTTAAATTGATCTACCAATACTGAAGATAAAATATTGACACTACCAGAGTCTCCTTTATTAAAAACAAAGTAATAATCTGTAATGTTTAGGTAAATATTGTTACACTTTTACTTTAATTTTTTGTTGTTTATGTTGCTTGAGTAAGGCGATCGCCTGAGTATAATCCTGATTCGCTGCCAAAGTCACAGATAAATTTCTTTTCTTATCTCTTATCCCTTTAAATATGACAATCGGAATTTGGATATTAGGCGATCGCCTGACAACAAAGCAGTTAACTTTACAAAATAATCAAGATCGTAAACAGCAAACGCCAGTAATTTTGATTGAGTCTAGTAACTATGTTAGACAACGACCATATCATCGGCAAAAGTTGGTTTTAGTTTGGTCAGCAATGCGTCATTTTGCCGCCGAATTAAAGGCAGATAACTGGCAGGTAAGTTATGAAATTAGTGCTGATTTTGCCACCCCTTTACAAGCATGGATTAGACAAAATCAGATTACTGAGTTACAGATAACTAGTCCCTGCGATCGCCCTTTTTTTAAACTGATTCAAAACTTAGATTTGAATTGTGCAATAACGTTTTTAGCCGATAATCATTTTTTGTGGAGTAAAGATGAGTTTATCACTTGGTCAAAGTCTCGTAAAAGACTGCTAATGGAAGATTTTTATCGAGAAGGCAGAAAAAGATTTAACATCTTGATGGACGGTAAAAAACCTATTGGTGGCAAGTGGAATTATGACAAAGATAACCGTCAGCCACCCAAGCAAAATCTGCAAACACCTGAACCTTTAACTTTTAAAGCTGATGCTATTACCCAAGAAGTAATTGATTGGGTAAAACAAGAAAAGTTTTCCGACTACGGCAAAATTGAACCTTTTAATTGGGGAGTAACTAGACAACAAGCTCAAGCAGTTTTGGCTCATTTTGTGCAAGAATGTTTGCCCAATTTTGGTACATATCAAGATGCCATGATTACAGGAGAATATACTATGTGGCATGGCTTAATATCCCCCTATTTAAATTTAGGTTTACTTGAACCTATAGAAGTAATTGATGCAGTCGAAACTGCCTATTATCAACAGGAATTGCCCTTAAATTGTGTAGAAGGTTTTATCCGTCAGGTAATGGGTTGGCGAGAATATATGCACGGTATTTATTACCACCAACCTGAAGGCTACAGCCAAAGCAATTGGTTTGAACATCACCACCCTTTGCCAGAGTTTTTTTGGGATGCTAGCAAAACAGAGATGAACTGTTTACGCCAAACTCTAACTCAGATAGAGGATACAGCTTACGGACACCATATTCAAAGATTAATGGTGTTAAGCAACTTTGCACTCATTTCAGGAATTTCTCCCCAGGAGATTGAAAACTGGTTTCATAGTGCTTTTATTGACGCTTACGACTGGGTAATGCAAACCAACGTCATTGGCATGGGACAATTTGCAGATGGCGGTGTCTTGGCTTCTAAACCCTATGCAGCCTCGGCTAACTATATCAATAAGATGAGCGATTACTGTAGCGGTTGTCAATACAATAAAAGCGATCGCACTGGAGATAAAGCTTGTCCCTTTAACTTCTTTTACTGGGATTTTCTGATACGTCATCGCGATCGTCTACATTCTTTAGGTAGAATGAACCTGGTTTTAAGTCATCTTAAGCGAATGTCAGATACTGAAGCCCAAGAAATAAGCTTCCTGGCTGCAAAATGGTGGAAAGAACAAAAAACATGATTACTGTTTATTGTTCATTAATTAGTACTTTTTTACTTTTCTCAAAAAGTCAAGGAAAAGTTATTATTTCTTATTTTTAGGGACTACTTTACCCCATAAATTCCCCACTGTTTCCCCAAGCCTTTTTATAGTTATCCACATTTTACCCAGCTTTTTCCACAGGTCGTAACGCAGCAATAAAGTCTTGAGTCTGAAATAGGGGATTTGATAAATTTACCAAATATTAACTGTTTCTTAAAGCAGGTTTGTAAAGTAAAGTAACAAAAAGCAGGCTTAAATACCTATGTTTACGTAAGTAAAATAATGATTTAACAAATCTCGTAATATTTTGTAGCATTGACAAATAGCCCCCTTTTAAGACGACAATGTATCAACATCCACTTGAAGAACCACAAGTCTTCTCTAAAACAAAAGAGCAACAGCTACTTGTGTAAAGCTATATAATACACAAAGCTATTTTTTAGCTTTGTTTTTAAATTAAAAGCTTTCCTTAAGCGCGCAAGCGCATCTGTTTTTTAGATTTGAAAACAGTCCTCGTGTCCCATTAAAAATCATATAAACTGGAGCAGTTTACCAACTATGAACTCAAATGTAACTATTTCGGCGGAAATCCCTGAAGAACTCCATTTGTCGTTAAAGAACTATCTCGAAACTCATCCTCATTGGGATCAAGACCGCGTTTTTGCTGCTGCTTTATCTTTGTTCCTGTTGCAAAACAACAATGGGCAAACCACTGAATCATCTCAAAACTATCGCGCCTGTGCCAGAGTTTATTTAGAAACTTTATTTCAATCAAACTAGACTTAAAATAAGAGTTAGACATCACTTACTCAACTTTTGTTTATCAGGATGAGAGATAGTTTTTTTTAAAATCCTCATCCTTTATCATTCATCCCTTGTTAAGAATCTTGTGACTTCCGATTCAACTGCACTTTTTCCTGAACTAATTATTGGTTTGGGTAATCCTGAACCAAAATACGATCGCACTAGGCATAATATTGGCTTTGCAGCAGTTGATGAATTAGCTAAAACTTGGCAAATGCCGTTGCAAGAAAACAAACGTTTTCAAGGTTTATTTGCTGAGGGAGTTACACCAGGAGGAGCAAAAATTCGTTTGCTCAAACCCCTAACCTATATGAATCGCTCAGGACAATCAGTAAGAGCCGTGACAGACTGGTATAAGATCCAGGCTCAATCTGTATTGGTTATCTATGACGATCTGGATTTACCTGTTGGCAGATTACGAATACGTCTATCGGGCTCGGCTGGAGGTCATAATGGGATGAAGTCAATTATTGCTCATTTGGGAGTCAAAGACTTTCCCCGTTTAAGAATTGGTATTGGTAAATCTGATGGTAAGAAAACAACTATAAATCATGTTTTAGGTAAGTTTGCTCCCCAAGAAATTCCAGCTATTGAAGAAGTGTTATATGCAGGAATAAAGGCGATAGAACTAAGCTTGAAAGAAGGGGTAGAAAAATCTATGAGTCGTTACAATGGTTTCTCAGTTAACCTTGAATGATAGGATATTCTTGAAAGCGATCGCTCATCTCTTCAATCTTCAGGATTCGTACTTCACATCATCTAGTAACACACGAATAATATAATAATATCTGCTTTATTTCTAAGAGTCCTTGCAGACAAAATAGACAATTTACGTGTACCGATTTTCTCTTTTTAAGTATATATAGCAGTGCGTTTTTAGATTATGACATCAGATTCACGATTTATATTGTCCTAAGCCCAGTTGGTATTGCTATAAAAAAACCTCAGCTACCAGACTGAGGTTACACAGGAGAAGTTGACTTTGAGAAGATAGTTTGCTTTGAATACTGCTGTTGCAGAAAAGTTACTAATTCAAAATAAAAACTAAATATATAAATATATAAGTTGCTACAAATTTATATTTGTTAACTTATGTATCTAATTATAGCAACAAATGTTAAATTATGTAAACTTTAGTAGTTAAATTATAAAGTATAATTGTACACAAACAAATTGTGAGCGACTCAGAAGCCTCGAATTCAAACCTATCAAACAGATTAAATAACATTTACCGCTGTGGTGATAAGAATAACTGGTATAGCGAAGTAGCACAGGCTTATGAGCGCACTAGACCTCGCTATCCTGCAAAAATTCTGGCAAATCTGCAAGAAATAGCTCAGTTACAGCCACCAAAAGCGATGCTGGAAATTGGTACGGGACCTGGTATTGCTAGTGTTGAATTTGCCAAAATGGGCGTGGAAATGATCTGTCTTGAGCCGAGTCTCCCAGCCTGTCGATTAGCTCAACAAAAATGTGCAGCTTATTCAAATGTCCAATTTATTAATACCACTTTTGAAGAATGGGAGTTAACTAACCAAAAATTTGATGTGGTGGTGGCGACAACGTCTTTTCATTGGCTAACTCCAGAAATTAGAACGCAAAAAACGGCAGCAGCTTTAAAAGAAGATGGCTTATTAATTTTACTGTGGAATACTCCGCCCCAACCTAGTTATAGCATTACGCATATACGTTAGGACATTTTTTGAAAGCTGTATCAACACATTCTCTAACAGTCTCAAATTCTTTAACTCTCTGCTTCATCCAAGTTTTGAGAACCGACCACCAACGCTCTATCTTGTTTAGATCGGCAGAATAAGAGGGCAAATACCAAATCTGGCACCCTGCTTCTTCTACTATTTCTTGAATACTTTGTCCTTTATGAAAAGTAGCATTATCAATAATAATGATATTTCCAGGTTGAAGTTGAGGAATCAAACTTTCTTTAAGCCATGTCTCAAATAAATCTCGATTACATGACCCTTCAAAAGTTAACGGAGCAAACACTTTTCCTTCTTTGAATGCAGCAATCCAACTTACTCTCTCATTTCTTTTACCAGATTTGAGTGCGTAACATCTTTCTCCTTTGGGGCTATAACCATAGGGATAATCGTCTCGGTTATCGAATCCTGCTTCATCCACACAAACTAGGTTATTTGCCTGTTGATGTTTTAGTTGCTCTTGAAATTCTTTTCTTTTCTCTTCATCTGTTTCTTGATACCCGTAAGTTTGTCTTGGTCAGCGTACATGCGGGCAAGCCCTTTGTCTTGCGCCTGTCGGCGACGCGGGGTCTGACCGCTTTTTTTCTGGTTATGCCTAACTTTTTAATTCCATCACTAATATTTTGCTGGGTAAGATTCTCTCCCCACAAATCTGCCATTTGCTGTTGTGTCTTATCTTTATGTTGTTTAACAAACTGTTTGAATCTCTCTAAATCCTGAATTTTTCGCTCTTCTCTGGTAAGACGCTCGGCGACCGCTTTAAAGTCTCCTGTTTCTTGTTCTCTTTTCAGCCATAGGTCTAAGGTGTTACGGCTTATTTTCATCAATCGACAAATAGTTCTCTTCTTTTCACCTCTAGAACAGGCATCTACGGCTTTTTTTCTTAAATCGTAGCTATAGGGAGCAGGCATTATTTTTCGGTTTTGGCGAGCGCTTTGATTTTAGCTAATTTTGTCCTAACCTAGCCACGTATTGCTATAACTGCAATTAAAGAATTTTTAGGTTTGACGATAGATTGTTATTCCTATATTCAATTTGATGACGCTAAAGTCGGCTTAAATGAGGTAGATAAATTAGGATTAAACAATCCACCCGTAGATTTACTAGTACTGAGTGCTTGTAAAACCGCAGTGGGTAATAAAGATGCTGAATTTGGTTTTGCTGGTTTGGCTCTTCAGGCTGGAGTTAAATCTGCTTTAGCTAGTTTGTGGTCAATTAATGATGCGGGGACAGTAGCTTTAATGAGCGAGTTTTATCAGAATCTCAAGTCTGGCTCAATGAAAGCTCAGGCTCTTAGAGAATCTCAGGTAGCAATGTTACAGGGCAAAGTATATGTTGAAGGAGATCGGCTAAGAAGCTCCAGAGGAGCAGTAGATTTACCACCAGCCCTAGCTGAAACCAAAACTACTAACCTTTCCCATCCTTTCTATTGGGCTGGTTTCTCCATTATGGGTAATCCCTGGTAAAAGTATAAGTTCAACTAATAACTTATTTACTCCTCGTTATTCCAGTCGGGGATTTCTTTTTGGCGCGATCGCGCTACTACCAAAGCATTGTCACTAACGTCTTGAGTTACCACTGAACCTGCTGCTACGGTAACATTTTCACCCAAGGTAACAGGAGCAACTAAAACACTATTTGAGCCAGTTTTAGTACCTTTTTTAATGATTGTAGGATGTTTATGTTTACCATCATAGTTAGCGGTAATTGTCCCCGCACCGATGTTGACGCGATCGCCCAAAGTCGCATTTCCCAAATAAGAGAGATGAGCCACATTAGTATTTGAGCCGACGGTAGTTTTCTTAATCTCGACAAAGTTACCCACACGACAGCTTTCACCTAGTTTAACGTCTCCACGCAAATGAGAATAAGGTCCGATTTTCGTGTGGTCAGCAACTTCTGAATCTGTCACTACCGAATATAAAATGCTCACCCCAGAACCAATTTTGCTATTTTCAACTAGGCTACCAGGACCGATTCTGCTGCCTGTAGCAATGATAGTATTACCTCGCAAATGAGTTTGAGGTTCAATAATTACATCAGGCTCTAGTCGAACATCTTCACCGATAGTAATGCTGTCGGGGTTAAACATAGTTACTCCAGCCTTCATCCAGTCGTCTTTGATTCTGGCTTGTAAAACATCATCAGCAGCCGATAGCTGTAGGCGGTCGTTAATACCGTTGGTTTCACGATAATCTTCGGCATCGTGAGCCATTACACGAGAGAGATAATCAACAACCTCGGTTAAATAGTATTCTTGCTGATCGTTGTTGGTAGAAAGCTTAGGCAATGATTCGGCTAGTTTCTGCCAATTAAAACAATATATGCCTGCATTGACGCGCCGATTTTGCTTTTGAGCAGCATTACAATCACGGTCTTCTATAATGTGACTAACCAAATTATCGCCGTTACAAAACACTCGTCCATAACCTTGAGGATTAGGCAAATTAGCGGTTAGAAGAGTTGCTGCATTTTGCTTTTCTTGGTGAGTAGCTACTAGCTGCTGAAGAGTTTCAGGACGTAGTAGAGGCGCATCACCATTTAAGACCAGCAAATCTCCCTCATAGCCCTGGAGATGGGGTATTAGCTGCTGTACCGCGTGACCAGTACCTAACTGCTCAGTTTGCTCGACAAATTCTACATCCTGACGATGACTCAAAGCCTGCTTAACTTTTTCTCCCTGATAGCCGATAATGACAATCTGTCGCTCCAAATCTAGTAAACTACAGCTATCAAGTACTCTTTCGACAAGCGATCGCCCTGCCAATGTATGCAAGACTTTGGGTAAATCGGACTTCATTCGGGTGCCGCGCCCTGCTGCTAAGATTACTACCGCTACCATGCTTTTAGAGATTAATTGTTTTTTATAAATCCGATTGGAGTATAGCTTTTAAGAGGATGCTAGTCAAAGTAAATTCTTCGGCACTAATAAAACTAAAGACTAGCTCAAAGCTTTGAAAACCAACTCTTGTAGAATAAGCTACGGTCTTTATAATTACAATATGACCAAAAAAGAAAAATTATGGAAAAAAGCGCAACATAGTCTCCAAAATCTAACTTTTAAGAAGTTTGAAACTCTTTTAGGAATTGGTTAAAGAAGACTATCAAGAAAAATATCAAGAAATTCCTATCACTAGTAATAATTAAAAATCTCACTGTGGTTTAAATTTAATTTTTTGATGTAAAGGACTAATTTGTCTTACTTGCTTTAGTCTTTGTTCTAACTCTGTATGATTTACTGCGCTAATTGGAGCAGATAACGATCTATACTTGTCTTTTTCCAAGATTCTAATTGTAACTTTATGAGGTTTGAACCACTTGGGGGCATAGTTTCTTTGAGAAGATATATAATCAGCTTGTTCTAAGCCTAATATTTCACAACCGCCAAACCAATTGATTGCTTCTTGATAAGCTTTGATAACAAATCTTCCTTTACCTATAGCTTCACAGTATACTTTTATTTGACGACCTCTATCTCTACCTTTACCTATTTTTGATTCGGTTCTTTTTTGATGAAATTCTTCAATCGTTTTTGCATCATATTGATTAAACGTTAAATCTTGTGACCACAATAGAGGAATAGGATCTCTGTTGTATGTTTGTATATTTGGATGATAAGATTGCGACCAATCTTTTTGTCGAATATATTGTTCATAATTCTCCTCTGAAAGATTTAATAATGAGATTCCCGCTAAAGTTGTAATTTGTCCCTGCTGAATATAGTGATTGATATTCATGTCACAACCTATTACCAAAGCTATTCCATTACATTTAGTTTGCCAAATCGGAGTAGTTTTCGAGCTTCGATAATAAGACCACTTCAAGAAGTTTTTTCTATTATTATCTGCATTAAATATATTTCTTAAAATTCTTGCAGGATTATGATAAAGAAAATCATATTTTAAAAATACTGTTGGTAATTTAAAAATTGCACTATTTTTTTCATAACCACAAATAATTATATATTTAGAAATCTTAGTTAACGTTTCTCTTAGAGCTATTTCAGCAGGCGTTATTTGTCTTGATTTAACTTTTGTTTGGTTTAATTCAGGGAAATAAGTCTCTATAAAGTAATTTTCTAGTTTACTAAGAATTTCTTTATTATTTTCACATTCATACCATTTTAATGTAATTAGATTTTGTTTATTAATTTTTGCTAGCTGTTTGAATCCTGATTGACTGACAAAACTTTCAAGAAATATTGTAGGAATAAGTTAAAACTTTGAACTCCAACTGATCTGCTCGTTTTTGATATTGCGATCGTGATGCCATTGCAGGTGAGGGATCTTGATTACTAGAGAAAGTCACGCAATGAAGTAAATTCCAACCATTAATGAGTGCAGCTTTGACCCAATCCCAACCAATCCTAAAATAGCTATTACCACGAAACCAATGAGTATCAACCCATCTTCGTTTGCCAATACGAACTACCTCAACACCTTGGGCACTAACGTAGAGAGTAGCCACAGATAAGATAAACCACAAACGGGACAAAGCGCATACATCTCGAATCATCGAGCGTTGAACATTCCAACCACCAGATTGGTCATCTAAAAAATTCGCTTCGATATCAAAACGTAATCCATATTCAGCAAAGGTTTGTAGAGTAGTTTTTTCATTACTGACAATTGCCCATAGTTCGCCGTTAACGTTGTTGCGACCAAGAATCACATGAACTTTGCCAGAAAATTCACCTTTGTGAATCTGTACGTTGTGTAAGCAAATTGCCTCTGCTAAATGAAAGTGAAAGTTTTTAGGTTGACCAGGGCTTCGCCCTACACGATGCGAAGCATCGAAGTCGTCCGAAGGACGGACGATCTGGGCGATAGCCCTGTGGCGCGAAGTGTGAGGTGAACGCTCTCTGCGTTCCGACGTCTCCTTGGGAACGGCGACGGACAGAGAGTCCGTGTATGAAGTAAAACAGCTGCATGAAGTATGAAGTATGAGGTATGAAGTATGAAGTAAAACAGCTACTTCTTCCTTCGTATGAGGTACAAAAAATCTTTCTTCCTTCTTCCTTCAAACTTCTTCCTTCAAACTTCGTAAACAGCTACTTCCTCCTACATGCGGACAAGTCCTTTGTTCCACTATAGTTGCAAGCCCCGTCGTTCACGACGAAAGAGGTTTGGTAGAGGTACCAGGGCTTCGCCCTACACGATGCGAAGCATCGAAGTCGTCCGAAGGACGGACGATCTGGGCGATAGCCCTGTGTATGAGGTATGAAGGCGCGAAGTATGAGGTGTGAGGTATGAGCTACAAAAAATCCTTCCCGAATTCCGAATTCCTTCAAACTTCGCGCCTTCAAACTTCTTCCTTCGTATGAGGTACAAGCCCTCGAACAAACTTGAAACTTCGCGCCTTCATACTTCTGTCTTCAAACTTCTGTTGACACCAACTTCCACGCCAAATCCAGGTATTACTCTTAATTCGGAGACGATAATGCCATCCTAGTTGAGTTGTCAGCATGGTCATCAATTCGGTATGTATAAATCCTCGCTCCGCGAGTAAAATTACCTTAACTGATTCTCGTAGCCTAACTTGTGCCTGCTTAATCATCTCTCGATAATCGGTAACTGAAATACTAGCACTTTCATGGTTCATCACTCTCCACACCAACGGTAAAGCTCTCCCTCGATGAATAACCCAAAGCCGCACAAGGCAATACTCATCCCAGAACAGTGAAGTGTCTAATGCCAAAAATATTTTTGATTCTGACCAATCATCAAGTGCTGCTTTGACCAAGGACTTTCTGATTCGATGGACATTGATTCGAGGATTGTTTAGCCAACGCTGAATACGTCTCTGTCTACCCCCAGCCAACTTCCCTCGACCAGGGATGTACATCGACCATTTTGTCAGGTTGACATTGCCCGTGTGTATTAAAGCAATTATCATCCAAATACAAGTTTGAAGATGACATAAATGTAACCAGTCAGTAGCTTGACCAGGGCTTCGCCCTACACGATGCGAAGCATCGAAGTCGTCCGAAGGACGGACGATCTGGGCGATAGCCCTGTGGCGCGAAGTGTGAGGTGAACGCTCTCTGCGTTCCGACGTCTCCTTGGGAACGGCGACGGACAGAGAGTCCGTGTATGAAGTAAAACAGCTGCATGAAGTATGAAGTATGAGGTATGAAGTATGAAGTAAAACAGCTACTTCTTCCTTCGTATGAGGTACAAAAAATCTTTCTTCCTTCTTCCTTCAAACTTCTTCCTTCAAACTTCGTAAACAGCTACTTCCTCCTACATGCGGACAAGTCCTTTGTTCCACTATAGTTGCAAGCCCCGTCGTTCACGATCGCTCTTAGTTTGGTAGAGGTACCAGGGCTTCGCCCTACACGATGCGAAGCATCGAAGTCGTCCGAAGGACGGACGATCTGGGCGATAGCCCTGTGTATGAGGTATGAAGGCGCGAAGTATGAGGTGTGAGGTATGAGCTACAAAAAATCCTTCCCGAATTCCGAATTCCTTCAAACTTCAAACTTCAAACTTCTTCCTTCGTATGAGGTACAAGCCCTCGAACAAACTTGAAACTTCGCGCCTTCATACTTCTGTCTTCAAACTTCTATTGACTCATCCATTGATTCAAGGCATTGTAGAGACGGGAGTTTTGATTCACAGTATTCTGAAATTATGAGTGGTATCTAATCTCAGAGTGCTGACTCCCCTTGCTTTGTGTCAATCCCTCAACTCTTTACTGAATCTCTATTCTCAGGTTTTTCTCTTCATCTTTTGTCAGTCAACCAGGATCGTATCGGTGATGATTGAGCCATCTCTTGTAAAGATTTTGTGCTTTGCCAACATAAAGTAATCGCTTTTTTTCATCAACTGCAAAATAAATACCTGATTTTTGCGGTAATTGATCTTTATTTAAAAGCTTTGTTGAAGGTAATTTGTCTAAACTAAAATTATCAATCATCTAGTAATAATATTGACGTTGGTGAATCGAAGTCCAATTTCTTCAACTTGTGAATATTAATTAAATGATAAATCACAGTGCGATCGCACTGTTCTAGATCTTGTAGATTTGGTAGAGAAATGAAACCCAACAAAAATCTACTATGATTTTTCTCATGAGGCGATCGCATTTTGAAGACATATTAGAAATGAAGATAAAACAAAACCAGTCTAGTTTGAAAACTGAAGTTTTGTACAGAGAAGAAATAGAGTAAAGGAAAGAAATTCCGAACAAAACCAATGTTGAAGATAAGATGCGATCTATTCTCTTTCTTTTTTTGTTTCTAGCCTTCTGGTTCGTCTAAACTAAAGTTATTAGCTACTAAAGCTGTTTTTGAACTTTTTAATTTTATGTCTGCAAACGTCGAAGTAATTTAATTAAAGTGACTAAAAATAGCTGGCATTGATTTGTCTGCTCAAAAGCTGCTAGTTTATAGTAATGATACCCAAATTTGGACTTATCACGAATGCTTCTGTAAAGAATAATATCGCCCGTTACTAGGAATATTTGAACAGTCACAGATTACTTCCTCTGTTTAGGACAGAGTAATCGGTAAGCGTTGGTTAATATTCAGGCAAAACACTATAAATAAAATTTATTAGCAGCCTGTTGACCTTCACATTTATACATTAATAAATTACTAATGCCAAGTAACTTTTACCAAACTTATTAATTATTAAAAGCAGCTACATTGTTCATGAATTATCAAAAAAGTTTTTCCGCCAACGAACAATCCTCAGACATCGACTATTGGCGCAAGCAACTTAAAAACATTGCTCCCATATTGGATTTTCCGACAGACAGAGTAAGGTCAGTATCGTCTAGTCTAGAAGCTCAAATTAATCTTCGACCAAGTGCTAATGGGCAAAATTTGTTGACAGTTGACCAAGGCTTAAATCAAGACTTAAAAAAAATTGCTCAACAAGAAAATGTTTCTCTGCCAATTATTTTGCTTGGAGCCTTTCAAGTTCTACTCTACCGCTATACAAATCAATCTGACGTTTTAGTTGGATACCCTAACCCGAATTTAGAAGACCCTACAGCACTTGAAACATTGCCAATTAGGGTGACAATTGAAGCCAAACAAAAGTTCAGTGAGTTACTAAAAATTATTCAGGCTCAAATTACAGAAGGGAGCAACTACTCAAATACAAGCACAGCAGCTATAGCTTCAGCTTTGAATCAAGACTTCTCAGAATTTCCCGTATCTTCTTTATTTCAGATGTTGTTTAGATTTGATGACGGATTCAAAATCTCACAAACTAAACCAACTAAAGCAATACCCGAACAGGAATTATTCTTAGACGTTATCGACAAACCAAATCATTTGCTCTGTAGGTTTGAATACAATCGTCGTTTGTTTGATGAATCAACTATTCAGCGTATCTGTGATAACTACGAGGTATTACTTAAGTCAATTGCTAATGATTTTTATAGTTCAGTCGCTTCTCTATCGTTGCTATCAGCTACCGAAACAAAACAGGTTTTAAATGAATGGAATCAGACTCAAACACAGTCTTTACCGCAGTGCATTCATAAGTTGTTTGAAGCACAGGTTCAGGCTCACCCTGATGCAGTAGCCATCATTTGCCAAGGACAACAGTTAACCTATAGCGAATTAAATACTCAAGCTAATCAGCTAGCTCATTATTTGCAGTCTTTGGGAATTACCACAGGTTCGTTGGTTGGGTTATGTATAGAACGTTCTCTGTCTATGGTAGTTGCTGTATTAGGGATTCTTAAAGCAGGAGGAGCTTATGTTCCTTTAGATATTAATAATCCTCCTGCCAGAATAGCCTTTATCTTAGAAGATGCCCAGATTAAAACATTACTGACTCAAGAAAGCTTACTGAAGAAAATTTCTACCGAAATCGAGCAGATTATTTGTGTAGATACAGATTGGCATTTAATTACTCAGCAACCCCCAGACAATTTAGATCAGCAGGTAAATCTTTCAGATTTAGCACATATTGTCTATACTTCTGGTTCTACAGGCAAGCCGAAGGGAGTAATGCTAAGTCAAGGAAACTTGAGTCATTATGCCCAATCAATGCAGTTAGCTTTAGATATAACCCCAGCAGATACTTATCTCCATCGTGGTTCAATTGCTTTGATAGTTTCAGCTAGACAGTTATTAATGCCTTTGGCACAGGGAGCAACTGCATTGATTGTTACAACCGCAGAAACAAGAAACCCCCTCGAATTTTTTGAAATAATTAAGCGTCACTGTGTAACTATTGTCGATCATGTTCCCTCTTTCTGGCGGAATTTTTGGGGCATTCTCAATCAGCAAGATCGAGATTATCGTCAGAACTTATTAGATAATCAGGTACGTCTTGTAGCAGCAGGAGGAGAACAGGTAACCCCAGAAATATATCAGTGCTGGCGGGAGACTTTTAAACCCGATGTTCAATTAGCTAATATCTATGGTCAGACAGAAGGGACTGGGGTTGTAACCTTATATAAAATTCCTGAGCAAATAGATCATCGTTTTAAGTCGCTGCCTGTGGGTAGTCCAATTCCCAACATGAGAGTGTATTTATTAGATGAAGATTTACAGCCAGTCCAAATTGGAGTAGCAGCAGAAATTCACATCAGTGGAGATGGAGTTGCTATGGGCTATCTTAATCGACCTGAATTAACGGCTGAAAAATTTGTCGAGAATCCTTTTGTAAAAGGGGAACGTTTATATAAAACGGGAGATTTGGGACGTTATTTGTCTGACGGTACGCTACAGTTTTTAGGTCGGGTAGATCGTCAAGTCAATATCCAAGGATTACGCATTGAATTAGGAGAAATTGAAGCAGTACTATCCCAATCTGAATTAGTAGTAGAAGCTGCGGTAGTAGTGCGCGAAAATAAACTAGGAGAAACTTTAGCTGCTTATATTGTATCCAATAAAACTTACGCGCTTACAGAAGAAATGCTGCGGAACTATCTAGAGCAAAAGTTGCCAAGCTATATGATTCCTAAAGCTTTTATCATGGTTGATAGTTTTCCTCTGACCACCAGCGGAAAAGTAGATCGTCGTGCTTTATCTGAGCTTAATGTAAAAAAATTAACTGAGGCAACTATTGCCCCTCGCGATCGCCTAGAATCAGAAATAATCGAGATGCTGCAAGAAATTCTAGGTATTGAATCAATCAGCATCGAAGACAACTTTATTGAATTAGGCGGTAACTCTCTACTAGCAGCACGTTTAGTAACGGAAATAGAACAGAGATATGAACAGAATATTCCCATATCTATGATGTTCCAAGCCTCAACTCCTGAAGCTCTAGCAAATATTATTCGTCAAAAAGAACCAATTTCTGATGCCGACTCAAAATGCCTAGTGCCAATTAAACAAGGCAACTCTAAGCCAATTTTGTTTGCTATTCACAATTTGGGCTATGGTTTGGAGTTTTATCGTCCCATGGCTAAATACTTAGATGCAGACATCAGTATTTATGGTCTATCATCATCTTTTAGTAATGAACCTGACAAACCTCATATTAGAGATATTGCTAATCTAGCATCCTATTATGCTGATAATATTCAGAAAGTTCAGCCTCAAGGGCCTTATTATCTAATGGGAGTATCCTTTGGCGGTACTATTGCTTACGAAATTGCCCAGCATCTTGTATCTCAAGGGCATGAAGTCAGGTTTTTAGGCTTATTAGACTCCCATTGCCCAAACAAAGGCTCGGCTTATCAAAATCCTCCCTTAAAAGACCGCATTTATCGTCACGCTAATAAAATACGCACCATAGGTGCAAGCTACATTTTAGACAGAATAAAATGGCGGATAAATTCAACAACAGATCATGTTAGGTACAACTTATACAAAATTGATTGGGTGCGCGAGAATTTTGTTGACAAAACAAGCCGCGGTTTTGCTCTGAGTGAGTATATTCAACAGACAAAAGATCATCAAAAAGTAAATGAAGGCTATACAATGCAGCCCTATCCAGGTTCTGTAGTATTATTTCGAGCAGCAGAAGATAGAGATCCCAAGCTGGAATGGCAAAACTTTGCTCAAGGAGGATTAAATATCATTGATGTTCCAGGAAATCATCTAGGAATACTTCAAGAACCTAATGTTCAAGTATTAGCAGAAAAAATACGCTTGGTATTACAAGACAAATGATAAAAATAACAAATATGAATTTGATTAATTTGTCATAAACTAATACAAAGCTGTTAGTTTACACTGCCCATAATAATTTGGTTAAAATTGGCGATCGGACTAAAAATCATTTATTTTGATGTAATTATGGTAAATAGTTCGTTGATGCGCAAACAAAATTGGATTTTAACAGCATTAAAAAGATATCTAAGTGGCGCTTTCCCTTAATAGATAGCTATATCACCAATCAATTGAGCTTATTCTTTTTATTCAGCGTTGGCTTATTATCCTCCTTGGGAGTGTCGATTGGTACAGTTTCAGATTTAGCATCTAAAATTACTGACTACGGCTTACCTATTCCTGTCGCTATTCTCATCTTTATATATAAAATACCTGAGTATGTTGCCTATGCTTTGCCTATTTCTATTTTGCTCTCTTGCTTAGTAATATATGGTCGTTTAAGTAGTGACTGTGAATTAGTGGCACTGCTTAGTTTTGGCATTAATTTTTATCGCATCACCATACCTGCATTATTATTTAGTTTGATCGTTACAGGCATAACTTTTTTACTCAACGAATTAATTGTTCCTGCTGCTAACTATCAAGCAAATTTATTACAGAGTGATTATATTACTGAAACAGAATTAAGTCGCCAAAAAAGAGACGTTTTCTATCCAGAATATAAATCAAATCTACACAATTCTGCCTCTAAAAAGCTACAAAACATTTATTTTGCTGAACAATACATTAATCAAAGCTTTAAAAAAGTAACAATAATTAGCTTTGAGCAGGAAAAAATAAGCCAGATTACTACAGCTAAATTGGCTCAATGGAATCAGTCTGGGCAAGTTTGGAATCTGTTTGATGGCGAAATAAATAAGGTTGGCGATAGTGCTGAGGAGATGAAGACAGAGCGGTTTACTTATAAGCAATTGCCTTTTTCGGCGAATGTTTTTGAGATTGCCCAAAAAAAACGTAACTTTGAAGACATGAATATTCAGCAAGCGAAAGAATATTTAGATCTAATTAAAGATAGTGGGGCAATTGTAGACGTATCTAAATTGAAAGTAAGTATTCAGCAAAAGTATGCTTTTCCTTTTATTTGTTTTGTTTTTGCTTTAATTGGTTCAACTTTAGGAGCAAAATATTCGTATCTTAATCGTTCTAAAGGTTTTGGTATCTGTGTTGCTATTGTTTTTGTTTATTATTTATTAGCATTTATATTAGGTTCACTAGGAATAACAGGGATTTTATCGCCTTTTTGGGCAGCATGGACACCTAATTTGTTGGGCTTGGGTATGGGGGGTTGGTTGTTGATTGCTGTAAATAACTAACAGCAATTATCGATCCGAAAATTTTCTGGAAAATTAGGAGTTTAAAACTTTCTCATCTGATTTAGACGAAAATAGCCCCAACATTGGTCCTAAAATTGCTCCAGCTATAAATCCACCTGCGTGAGCCCAATAGGCTACGCCACCGCTTTCCATACCGACGCTAGCGGTAACTTCAAAAGAGCTAATGCCGTTTAACGCCTGTTCAACAAACCAAAAGCCAAGAAAGTATACCGCAGGTATTTTAAATAGCGGAAAAAAGATGCCTAAAGGGATAACAGTAACAATTTTTGCTTGGGGAAACTTAAGAATATATGCTCCCATAACTCCAGCGATCGCGCCACTCGCTCCTAGAGATGGTACAGTAGACATGGCGGAAAAGAACCATTGCGCTAGTACGGCTATAACGCCACAGGATAAGTAAAACAAAACAAATTTGGCTCTTCCTAACTCTTCTTCGATGTTGTTGCCAAATATCCAGAGAAATAGCATATTGAAACCAACATGGGTAAATCCCGCATGAAGAAACTGAGAGGTAACGGGAGTAACTATTTCGGGAATGCCCTGATGCACATCAACACCGTTAAAGCTAGCGGTTAACTCTTTGGGTACAACTGCAAACAAATGGAAGAAAATATCTAACTGATTTGAGTTTAAGCTTAGTTCATAAATAAAAACCAGAATATTAACTGCAATTAAGATGTAGGTAATATAAGGGACAATTTTGATCGGATTTTCGTCTTTTAAAGGAACCATTTTTTCAGGGATAAGGACAGCAGTTGGTCATAATTGAACATCATTCTAGATTTTATAGTAAATGATTGCTCACTATTTTCAGTCAGTCTAGGGAATAAGATTTTGAGTCAGCGCGATCGCTTATTATTAATTTCCTTTATAATTTTGAAAATAATCCCAGGTTCGGACACGCCCTCGGCAATAGCTATATCGGGACAAAGGCGTGAGCCGCATGTACCCCTCAACCGCTTTGCCTCGCAAATAGGAAATATTCTCATTTGTGTCCGAACTTGACTCGTTTTTACGTTGATGGTGAAGATGGCTACATGGCAGTAAGTTTATCAAAAAGTTTTTAGTGTCAATTTGAACTAATAACTAACGACTAAAAACTAACAACTAATAACTACGGCGCAGCCGTTTATCCCTTTGGCGTTGGACGCATTTTTTTTGCAGACATATACTTGTCTGTTTCCCGTAGTCTTTGACTCAAAAAACGACAGAGTTCTAGAATAATATGAGGACGCTGAGAAATAAGGCTAATAAAGCGTTTCTTTTCTAAGCTGAGTAAGATAGAGTCTTCAAGAGCGATCGCGCCATCCCAACGAGGAGCTTCATCAAACAGCGCAATTTCGCCAAAATATTGACCTGTGCTTAATTGTTTGATTTCCTGTTGTTCACCATCAAGCTGCTTGACAATTTGTACTTTTCCTTCGGCAATAATATAGAGGTAACTGCCCCAACTTCCTTCGGTGTAAATAGTTTCTCCTACCAAAACCTGTCTTTGTTCTAAAGCCCGATCGATGGGAAAGAGTTCATCTAGGGAAAGGTTTTTAAATAAGGCGATGTTTCGTAATAGAAGCAGTCGATTCATAGAGGTGCTAACGGGAGAAGTAAGCCGATCGGCAGGGAAGAATATTTCTTGTGCTACTGATTGTACGATGGGATCGGGATCTTTGAGTAAAGCGGTGGGAATGACTGCCAAGGCTACAGATGCACCCGTTTTAATCCAGCGATCGCCAGATTCTAAGGCTTCTAAGAGTATTTTATAGCCTTTTTTCCTCAGCCATTGGGGAGTAGGCTCGATCCTTACCTCAGATTTTTCGGATACCGTTTGCTCTAATAAAGGTATCAGAGGTTGAATAAAACGACGATGACTAATTGAAGAAAGAACTTCTACGGCGTTGGCTAAGTCGCGGCGATCGCTAGTTGCCAAAACTCGCGTTACTAAATTAACGGTACGGGAATAGCCCAAACAGGAAAGGATATATAAAACCTTTTGTAATAGACGTTGCTGATAGTCTTCAATTGCCACTGCTAGTAGCTTCCAGCTTGGATCTTGGGCAGGTATTTGCTGTTGCCATCTGCGGATACGAGCTAAATTCTGAAATTCTGGGGTGAGATGCTTATACAAAATTTCGTTAGCCTGTTTGCTCTTTACTTTACCAATAGCTGCGATCGCCGTATTAACTACATGAGGATTATCAGCAGTTAAGTTATCTTTGGCTACAGCTAAACCTGATTTACCATAGGCTGCCAGGGTATTTGCTACCTGTTGGCGAACTTGAGCATGGCGATCGCTTAATCCCTCAGCTACTGGCTTCAGCATTTGCGGACAACGGGTAATTTCTAAGAGTTTAAAGGCTGCAACCCTGACCATTGGTTCAAAATGATTGATTTCGGCTAGAGCAATTTTGGCTATATTATGATCTTGAGGATGAGCCAAGCTTGCTAAAGCAGTTAGAGTTTCTTGTTTAACTTCTGGACTTACCTGGGGCAGTAAATATTCAATTAGGGTAATAAATTCTGGATTTTGGCTATAGCGAACTACACGAGCGATCGCTTTAGCGGTGGTATCGGTTATTTCTGTCTGCCAAAACTGTTCGGCAACACTAGAGTCTAAATTCCCCCCATTGGTGGTTTGAAATGCAGCAATTAAACCCAAGGTTTTTACTTCTTTGTCTCGATCGACAATTAACGTTTGCAGTTGCTTGGGTTCAAAATTGTATTTATTGGTGATTAAAACTTCTAAACTAGCTGCCCTAGTCTGGGGATTGCGATCGCTCAAAAGATGGGCAAACTTTTGCAAAGTTACCCGATCGAGATTACTGCTAAACAACTTTAATATTCCCTGACGCAGTGAGTTATCAGCATCAGGCAATAAAGCTTCGATTTCAGCAAAAAACTGTTGGGGATTACCTACACTGGCAGCTAATTCTAATCCTTTAATTTGAGTATAGCGATCGCTATCTGTCAAAAACTCTCGAATTACATTACTTGATTGAGGTGGTAGTTGAGTTTGCTCATCCCTAAAGTCATCTAAATTAATACTATCAGAGCGAATCATCTCTTCTAAACTGCGGGTATAAAATCTGCCCATGGGCAACCGCACCAGCAACAGCAACACTGTTAAGCTAATTGCCAGTAAAGTAATTTGCTCTAAGCTTAAATAAAGATGGCAGATCCACAGCACTACACCTGCTAGAGTTAGTCCCAGCGAATAAATCAAACCATCGCTTAAAGCCCGAATACGCCCTACATACTGATGGGGAATGCCGTTATAGTTCAGCTGGTGTACAGGTAGGTTAATTGATTTATATAGTGCGTCGCCGTTGATTTGTAAACCAATTCCCGCAGCTAAATTAAAGTTAAACAGTAGTCCGCCCAAACTTAAAAGAGTGGTAATCGGATAAAGCGCATTTAGCCTAGCTACCCCCACCCATTTGAGCAAAGGACGAGTAATACCATAAAGAAACGCTACCTGAATTAGGGAAATAATCATCCGCATCAGCCCCAGAAAACCCGTCAATTCTGATTCTTTAAAATGTTGACCATAAATATTAAACCAGAGAAATTCAGAGCTTATGTAAATAATTACCAGTAAGAAAGTGCTTGCTGCGATAAATAAGATTAAAGGATAGCGTTTGGTCAAATCGGGCAGAGTTTTTAGAGATTCGAGAATACTTAGATTAAATTCTAGGGGAGACGTTTCTAAACGTCGCTGAGACTTTTCTAGATATACTAGTTGCCCAAAAGCGATCGCCATAAACAACGGTAAACACAACAGTAATTCTTGACTAGGAAAATAACGAGACAGCAAAATAGTTAAACCACCACCAACTAAAGTGCCTACCGCTTGAGCAATCCCAATATAGGGGGCATTTTGCTTGTATTCTAGGGTAGTGAAATAGTCTGTAAGTAGCCCTGGATAAAGAATATTATTATTAAAATCCCACTGAAAAAAGATAGCGATCAAAACAACATAATAAACCCAATCTAGGTCGATATCGAGCAGTAGTCTCAGCCCGATCATAGTGACCATAGATCCCAGCAGTACATAGCGAAATACTAAAGGGCGACTATAGCGATCGGCTATTTGCGAAAAAACGCCATAAATGGGAAAAGAACATAAGCCAATCAAAATAAAGACAATAGGGAGTTTGCCTGCCCCAACATGACTGACAAATAGAGAATTGGCGATCGCCATAGCAATGACATTATAGGTCAACACCGTAATCGCTAACAGTAAGAGTTGAGTTAAACGACCAAACTGATTAATCATTTTACTTGTTCTGTCGCAGAATTAGTTTCGTCCCCACTAGAAGCCATATTCTCTTGAGTTTCTATGGCTTGTGCCTCCAGCTTCAAATCATTAACGGGAGTTGATTTGATTAGTAAAGTTAATCCCGCGGCAATAATTAAAAATATTCCGCCCATTACAACCGCTAGCAGGTGATCTTCGTGGAGTAAATGCTGCATTACCCAACCCAAGCCAAGAGAAGCGACAATTTCTGGTAAGACAATAAAGAAGTTAAATATTCCCTGATAGATTCCTTGACGCTGAGGTGGGATAGAATCACTTAACATGGTGTAGGGCATAATCAGCGCGCTTGACCAAGCTATACCCAAACCGATCATTGCCAAAAGCAAAACATATTGATTGCTAATTACTAATAAAGAAATTAAGCTTGTCCCGCCGCAAAGCAAGCAAATACTATGGGTTAAAGGGCGACCAAGACGTTGAGCAATTCGAGGTAATAAAAAAGAAAAGCCAATACAAACAGCATTATACAAAGCAAAACAAATTCCTGCCCATTCTATACCGTCGCTATAAATAACCGAATTTTGGCTGGTTGCCCCAAAGATATTGCGCGCCACCGCAGGAGGAAAATAAAGAAAAAAGCAAAATATCCCCAACCAAGTAAAAAACTGTACTTTGGCAAGCTGCTGCATTTTGACTGGCATCTTGCCCAAAGTCTGCCAAGTTTCTCGTAGGCTGCTGTAAATCCCGCTACGTTCAGCTTTTAACTGCTCAAACCGAGCTAAATTTTGCGGTGGATATTCGGAAGTAGTCACAATTGTCCACAAGACAGTACCCAAAAATAATACGCTGCCGACATAAAAAGAGACTTCCACCGTTAGGGGTATTTTATGTAGAGAATTTCTGGCGTTACTTACGTGGAGAATGTGACTCAAGATCCAGGGCAAAGTCGAAGCCGAAACCGCCCCCAAACCTAGCATAATGCTCTGCATCGCAAAACCTTTGGTTCGCTGCTCTTTTGGTAACAAATCGCCGACAAATGCTCTAAAAGGCACCATGCTAACGTTGGCACTAGTATCTAAAATCCATAATACCCCTGCTGCCGTCCAGATATTGTCACAGTTTGGCATCAATACCAGAGAGATAAATGCCAAAATTGCCCCGACTAAAAAATATGGTCGCCTTCTACCCAAAGGAGTCCAGGTATAGTCACTGAGATTACCGATAATTGGCTGGATAAATAAGCCTGTTAAGGGTGCAGCTAGCCAAAGAATCGGTAACTGGTCGGCATCTGCCCCTAAAAGCTCAAAAATAGCACTCATGTTTACCATTTGGAGTCCCCAGCCAAACTGAATACCTAAAAAGCCAAAATTCATGTTCCATAGTTGCCAAGAGTTGAAGGGAGATTTGGAAACGGGTTTAAATGTGTTCTCGGCTACATCAGGGTTTTGAGAAATGGACATAAACAGGAATTGATAAACTGTGAGTCAGTCTTAAAAATCCAGTATTACACTCATTCCTAATAATTTCAGCAATAAAACAATAGCAACGCCCAAGTTAGTTAACTAACTTGGGCGCGAGTGATTTCTTATAAGCCAGCTTTTTATAAATGTTAGCTGGCGGTATTTATATTTATATCCTGATTTTAAACCGCTATTTAAATCTAAAATATGATCTCGATCGCATTACGAATATGATTTTAAACTTAGTATTGGCGATCGCGCTCACAAACCATCTATATAAATATAACTGTTTAATAACGTAGAGCGATCGCCAATGCCGTTGTTGCTGCTGATGCTGCTATTGTGCGAACATGATTCCAAAGTGTCCAGTTCGTTAGGTATTCAGCCCATAAACTCGCGCCTTCAGCACTACTCCGATCGACTTTTGCTAGAGCATCGTTTAACGGTACATTGAAGGCGATCGTTACTCCTACCGTGCCAACTATATAGAGTAAGCTACCAACCAGTAAGTAGATTGAAGCTGAATAATGCCATTTTAAAAGGCAAAAGATAACTAAAAACAAGCAAACTACAGCCGTACCAAACAATGCAGTCATAAACAAGGGATTAATCACTGTAATATTAATAGACTGCATGGCAAGAATTCCTTCTTGCGGTTTGAGTCTGGCAAGGGCTGGCATTACAAAAGTTGAGAAGGCGAAAAAGACTCCAGCTACTAGCCCGCAGCCTAGTACCGCGAAAAGTTTTAATGCAAACATAAAATCTCCCGTGGATTATTATTAAACACTCCTTGCAGTAATCCTTTAACTCTTAACCAGTTGAGCGATTTGAGTACGCGCAGAAGCGATCAATTCGGCTAACTTCTTCTGTCCATAATCAGTCTTTTCAACATGAATAAATGTGATGTCGGTAATGCCAATAAATCCAAACAATGACCTCAAATAAGGATCGTGATGATTCATGTTCTCATAGTGTCCACCAGGTTCAAAACCAGAATCCCCTCGGGCTTCGATGACAAACATTTTTTTACCTAGTACAAGAGGTTTAAGATGAGCAGAGTCATTTGGTTCAGAGGCAATGGTTCGCCCTATCCTTACAATCTGATCGATATAAGCCTTGAACGTACTAGGAACGCTGAAATTGTACATAGGAACACCCATAACGTAGATGTCGGCAGCTAAGAATTCGTCAACAAGGCGATCGCTTAATTCAATTGCCTTCCACAGTTCGGGTGTGCGCTGTTCGGGTGGGGCAAAAGCTGCTGCAATCCAGGGTTCATCTACATGAGGAACGGGATTGCGTCCAATATCGCGATAGGTGACTATATCATTCGGATATTTATGCTTCCATTGTTCGATAAATTCCTTGGACATTTGGCGAGAGAGAGATCGCTCTCCTCTGGGACTAGAATCGATGTGTAATAAATGTGCCATAGTTTTTCCTGAGTAATTACTTCCAGCTTAGGCAAACTACTTATCCTGGACTATCAAATTCTGGTGAAACTATCAAAATCTTGTGGTCAATATTGAGATTGATTTAGTCTGCTACATTTGACTGGGTGGCGGTAACTTAGCAAATCAAAGATATAAACCTGGCTGATGGACACATCTAAATAACAATTTGAATTTAAACAGAACATTTTAAAGAACGCACGCGAGAAAAAAGTAGTCGCTCATAATAATCAGCTTCAGCACGGTGACTAGCAAAACATCTTTCTCTGTCTTGATAAGGTAATGGTAGTAGCTTGAGTAGCTGTCTATTTTTATAGATAGTTCCTCTCAGCCAACGAAGACCAATTTTGAGATAACTCAAGCCTCGGCAACAATGAACGTCAACTTGTGTTCTTAATCCAGATAATTGAACTGTAGTACCCATTACGGTGCTGTAAAGAATCGCGATCGCTACCACTAAGTAAAGACGACTTAATTTAGAAGCAGTCCGAAGACGAGAATCAGCCAAACCAAAAACTCCAGACTTGCTATCCAAAAATAGCTCTTCTACTCGAAAGCGTAAACCGTACTGCCAAAAGGTATTAAGAGTTGGAGTTTCATCAGTAATTACTGTCCAAGGTTCTGCTGCGCCCATTGGATAAGCATGAGCTAGATTTACTCTTTCAATTCCTGATTCCCAAAGTCGAACTTGATGATACATTTTAGCTTCACCTTTGACCGTTCTTAATTGAGAAACAGGACAAGCACGCCAACGATGAACTCCGTGAATTAAGGTATCGCTAGGAATGCGAAGGCAATAATGCCATGTTCTTTTATTTAACCATTTTAATAATCCTTGATGGGCAAATCCTCGATCTGCTAAGAGCATGACATCATCGTGATGACGCAGCAACCAAGATGCCTTTCTTAATAATTTTCGATAGACAGTAAAAGAAATTGTGGCACTTTTATGTTCCTCAACCTGCCATAGAAAAGGAATGGCTCTGCCACCACAAATAATTGAGAGATGAATCATGCAGTATTGATTCCAGAGTACAGTAGTATCTAATGCTAGGTATATTCTCTTATCTGACCAATGTTCGATTGCTGCCATCACTAAAGGTAGATACAATTTTTCTTCATCTATTCGACTATTTTGTAAAAAACGACTCCATCTCTTTTGATAACTTTCTGCTTTATTGGCACGACTGACAACAAATGGCTCCCATTCCGTTAAATGAAGGCTTTGACTCATCAAAACTCCTACCACCATCCAACTCAAAGTAATTAGATGTCTATAGTCTGAATAATTAGTGTGTTGACCTAAATATTGCAATAGCTGATGATGAAAAGGTGGGTGTGATGTCATGATGCTTCACTGGTTTTTCGCAATCTCAGTGTCTCATGCTTCTTGCCCATTTTCTTTGCCAGTTCTACTTTTCAGCTACTTGTGTCTATCAGCCAGGATATAAACTCTTCCAAAATGAATACAATCAAAAAAGATAAGTTGAGTTTGCCTTATGAAAAATCCAGTTAAGCAACAGATAGAATGTAACAACTTACCAATTCTGTCCAGTCAAGATCGGGGTTGGGAAAATATTCTAGTCGAACAATTTCAACACCCTGCTGGAGAAGGAAGAACTTGCTACACTAAAGAACACGCAATTTGTATATCTCTTGCTCCGCGTCCAGTACGCTTGTTACAAAATAAAGGAGGCAAAGTTTACGCAGGACTTTATGGCAAAGGAGACATCTCCATAACCCCTGCTGAAACGGCATTTTTTGCTCGTTGGGACAGTGAGGATCGCTTTGTGCAGATTCGGATCTCATCTAATTTTCTGCAAAACATTGCTAGAGAAACTCTTGACACCAATCCCGATTGCCTAGAAGTAATCTCCGAATTTAAGACTCGCGATCCTCAGATTGAGTCAATTGGTATGATGCTACTTTCTGAACTCCAAGAAAATTTAGGCGGTAAGCTTTATATCGAATCATTAGTAAATGTTTTAGCAGTTAATTTACTTAGACAATACTCTACGACTCAACCTCGTCTGGCAATTTACGAAGGTGGTTTAAACGAACCTCAACTGCTGCAAGTTTTAGAATACATTAATGAGTATCTAGAGCGAGAAATTAAGCTCGCAGATTTAGCTCGATTATTAGACATGAGTCAATTTCATTTCAGCTATTTATTTAAGCGATCGCTGGGAATACCCCCGTACCAATATTTGCTCCAGCAACGAATAGAACGAGCAAAGCAGTTATTAAAACAAAAAGAGCGATCGATTATGGATATTGCCTTAGAGTGTGGGTTCAATAGCCATAGCCATCTTAGTAAACAGTTTCGGCAGTTTACAAGCATGACACCCAAAGTCTATAGAGCAAATCAATCGAACACACACTAAAGTTTCTGGTAGCTTTTAATTTTACTTATAGGCTCGAACATATAACGTAGTACAATCTTGCCATACTCCTTCATCCGTAACACGATCGGCGATCGCTTTCTGATATCCTACTAACAATAATTCCTTTTGTGCTGCGGTTAAATTAGTTAAAGGATTACCTCTAGGGAAAAATCCTTGTCCATGCCAGTGAGTATCATAACGATTAGTTAGCGATCGTAATCTCTTGGTGCGATCGACTTCAATTTCTATATTTTTGAACCCATATTGTTGTAATTGCCAGCGACACTTTTCAGGAGTCCATAAAGGGCGAATTATGTGGGGCAAATCGATATTAAGTAATTCTCGACACAACCTAACGTGAATTTCCGCCATGTAAGAGGTTTTATAAGGAGTGGTAAAGACTAAACAGCCTCCAGGTTTTAACCAGCTATAGCATTTACCTATTATTCCAGGAACATCAACAATATAAACGATCGCCGAACAACAAAAGATTAAATCGAATTGTTCGGCATCAAATTCAATTGATTCGATATCTTTTTGAATTAATTCCAGATTATCTATACCGTCTGCTGCAATTTTTTCTCTTGCCTGCGCCAGCATTCCTGATGAAAAATCGACACCAATTACCGAACCTGTAGGTGCCACTTTTTGCGCTGCGGAAATAGCTAATAATCCTGTACCTGTAGCAATATCTAAAATGCTTTGTCCAGGTTCTACTAAAACAGATGATAATAATTTCTTCGCTTCTCTTGGGTGCTTTTCTCCTTCTGTATCGTAGCTAGTTCGACTATCAAAAAAATCAATTACTTGCTGTTTGTAATCTGCCATTGTTTCTATTGTTTAAGATTTTTGAGTTGCCAAATATCGTTCAATTAAAATGATAGCCACGATATCATCAACAGGACGAGGAGGAACTCTTAATCCTTGGGGAATAAGACGCTGTAATCCCTTAGGGGGATACATTGACCAATAGCGATCGCCAGCCTCTAGAGTACTATTTTTCTCATCTATCGTCACTAAGGGACATTTGTTAGTCAAGTTAGATTCAATTTGTTGACCCCAGCTTTTTGAAGTAGTGCCATCGCCCATAACAATTAAGTTAATAGTAAACTGCTGACATAACTCTTCAATTTTGGCGATCGCGCTGACAGAATCAATCACCTGATGATAAGCAACTTTTTGCTTACTATCCATCACCGCCAGACCGCACTTATCCCTGCCAGGATCTAAACCAAGAATTATAGGTTGTAAAAATTTTAAATTATTCACTTGTTAACTACTACTATCTTATTTCTAAAAGCTAAAAGCTAAAAGCGCAGCGCGTACGCGCTGCGTGCAGCTAACAGCTACGAACTAATAACCTATAATTTTACCGATTCACATTCAACGATCTTAAGTGCTTAAAACGATTTCGCCATCGCGTATGACTACAAAATTGAGCTTTAGTGGTCCTGCGGTATAGGTATTTTCTTCCACTACAGCTTTAATTTCATTAATAGGCTCTTCTTCTCTAATCACTTTGTTCATGAAGTTAACAATACTTTCTACCTGATTATCGCCTATTTCTATTTCACCCAATGTTCCTGCTCTTTGAGCGCGAAATTTGGATACTGCCAGCAACCAATTAAGCCTTTCCTGTACTTCTTGGCGAGTGATGTTACTAGAATCAATAGACACTGTGGCTATTTCTTCTCCTGCGGCAAATACTTGTTTATTAAGAGCCAAGTCGGCAAAAACTCTTACTTTTTTTTCTCCTTGGACATAATTACCCGCCGAGATAATCCTCAAAACATAATCTTGACCATCTTTAATTTGTTCTTCTAACTGTTTTACCTGAGAACTAGTAATTTCCACTATGCGCTGTTGTGGGTTAGTGCCGCTGAATTGAATTGCCTTGAGTGCATTGCTGTTAGCCTGCCTCAATATACTATCAATCGCTGATTTTGTAGCATGGGAATCGACAACTGTTACTACAGCAGAAGATAATACCTGACCTTTGACAATGGCAATTCTGTTCTCTCGTAATTCTTGATAAGATTGCTCTAAGGCTGCCACGTTACGAGATAGATAATCTAGCTCTGATTCTAACTTTTCTAGTCTTTGAGTTCTCAATTTTAAGCTTATTTCAGCAGTTGCGATCGCCTCATCTAACTTAGCAATAGAGCGATCGCGCTCTTGCACTTGGGTTTGGAGAATTTGCTGCTGTCCTTCTAGTGATTGTAGACGTTTTTCTTTTTGCGTCAGAACTCGATCTTGCTGCTTAATTTTTTGTTCGCGCTCTTGCAGTTGACCCTGTAATTCTTGACTTTGCTGCTGTATTTGACTAAGCTGCCGTTGTTGCTTTGCTCTTTCTGCTAGAAGACTATCTAACTCCTGCTTGAGTTGTTTAGCCTGCCCAGAAGTTTGTTTTAACTGTTGTTTCGACTGAGCGAAATTTTGATTAATGGCATCGAGGTTGTCAACCGCTGCAATTTGCTCATTTTTGACTTGGGCAAGCTGCTGTTGCACCGCTGCTTTTTCTTGCCTTGCCTGTTTTAATTCTCCTTTAATCTGGCGTTTTTCTTTGAGGATATCGTCTAAATTAAAAATTCCCTTACGCAAAGAACTGCTCAAGCTGAATAAAATGCCCAAAGTCAGAGCAGAAATTAGCATCCCCGTAACCCAAGTAATAACCATCGCTGTTTGGCGAGGACGCAGATTAAACAATCTAAGCTTGGCTTTGCCAATCTTTGTTCCTAAACGATCGCCAGATACTGCAACAATACCGCCCAAGAGAAAAATTGCTGCAATTAAAATGTAGGCACTCGTCATTAGAAATGATTAAAAATAAATTTTCAGTGACAATTTAACCTTTTTAATCGAAATGGCTTGAACATTATTAAGCAAACTGCTGACTCAATGCTATAGGATTATACACGGTTATTTTTTTCTTGTGAATGGAAACCATTTCTTTATCCCGCAGGTCACCTAAAAGCCTAGTCACCGTTACTCTTGTCGAACCAATTGCTTCGGCGATCGCTTGATGAGACAGTTTTAGATCAATTTTAATACCTTCTTCGGTTGGCATACCAAAGTCACGACATAATATTAACAAGAAGCTAACTAAACGCGAACCCATATCCCGATGAGCCAAGGTTTCAATCATCATCTCTGTTTGTAAAATGCGCGAAGATAATCCCTTTAACATTAGCAAAGATAATTCAGGATTTTCTTGCAGGGCTTTTTCTACCTGTTCAATGGGGGCAGACAAAAGTTCGACGGGGGTAAATGCTACTGAATGATAAAAGCGATCGCTTTTCTGTCCAGTAATTAAAGAAAGCACGCCAAACACGGTATTTTCTTTGAGTAAAGCTACTGTGATTTCTTCTCCTGCTTCATATACACGGGATAGCTTAACCGCACCTTTGAGTAAAAAATATACTCTTTCGGCAGGATCGCCTGGAAAAAAGATAGTTTTGCCACGTTCAAAACTCTCCACAATGGGAGGAAAAGAACCGCGACCAAGTTTACGGAAGACTGATGATAAGGGCTGGTGTTGTGTCAAAGGAAGTTCCATATAACCTAAAGTTAAGCTTAAGATACCTTATTGATAAATTGTGCTACATAACTCTATATTCTCACATTCCAAACCCAAATTTTTTTCTTACTTTTAATAGATGCGATTAAATTTACTTTCCCAGGCAGTTGTAGGATAGATAATTGCAACTGAAATTGGAAAACGACCGTGCTAGATTTAACAGGAAAAAATGCTTTTGTTACAGGAATAGCTAACAATCGTTCTATTGCTTGGGGTATTGCCCAGCAGTTACATAAAGCTGGTGCCAATATAGGCGTTAATTATCTTCCCGATGAACGAGGACGCTTTGAAAAAAAAGTTAGAGATTTGGTCGAACCACTTGCTCCCAGCATTATTCTTCCCTGTAATGTGCAGGATGATGAATTACTCGACTCGATGTTTGCCGCGATCGCCGAAAAATGGGGCAAACTAGATATTTTGGTTCACTGTCTGGCTTTTGCTGAAAAAGAAGATTTGACAGGGGATTTTTCTGCTACTTCTAGAGCGGGTTTTGCTAAAGCCTTAGATATTAGTAGTTATTCCCTTAACTGTCTGGCGGTTAGAGCTAAACCGTTAATGACCGAAGGCGGTAGTATTGTAACTCTTTCTTATTTAGGGGGAGTTAAGGTTATTCCTAACTATAATGTGATGGGAGTGGCTAAGTCTGCCTTAGAAATGAGCGTGCGCTACTTAGCTGCCGAACTAGGTCAAGATAATATTCGCGTCAATGCTATTTCGGCAGGTCCAATTCGTACCTTGGCTTCATCGGCTGTGGGCGGCATTTTAGATATGATTCGCCATGTAGAAGAAACTGCCCCTTTACGTCGAACCGTAACCCAAACCGAAGTAGGTAATACCGCAGCATTTTTGTGTAGCGATCTTGCTAGCGGCATTACAGGTCAAGTTATCTATGTTGATTCGGGATATGAAATCATGGGAATGTGATCTTTTTAGCTTCTTGCGTATGGAGCCTCGCCCTCGACAGTTCCTTCAACGGGGGGAACCCCCGCAATGGCTACATGCGGAAGTGCGCCTTTGTTGAAGCGATGGCTGCACAACGCGAAGCGTTGAGTACAGCGCATCCGCGCCATCGTCTGCGGAGCACAAAGGGCTTGCCAGACATGCGGGCAAACCCCCACCGCGAGAGTGGAATAGCGCTTGGGTCTGTTGCGGACGGCTGTTTTGGGGACAGAATACTCTGACCCAACCTCGACAGTTCCTTTAAGCGGGGTTTCCCCGCCAACGGACTGTCTCGCAAAACACGCCTTGGCTTCCCCCCGTTGAAGAACTGAACCAAGACAGCCCTTTAACTCAGGGCATCGAGAAGCATTCCCTTGCGCAGTAGCGGCGACGCGGGGTCTTCTCTCATTTCCGTGCAGCAAAGACCGCCTCGCTTCGCTTTTCACGCTGTTAGCTGTTAGCTGTTAGCTTTCAGCCTTATTAGGTTCATAATTAAAACAGACTGCATATCAAGGAGTAATAATGCAACTTAGCGATCGCGAAACAGCCTTAAAGAATAATCATGATCTAAGCCTAGGTAGAACAGCATCTATTAGCCGTACTACTGGAGAAACAGATGTTCAGGTCGAGTTAAATATCGACGGTACGGGCAAATGTCATGCTGATACTGGCATTCCCTTTCTCGACCATATGTTAAACCAAATTTCTGCTCATGGTTTAATCGATCTCAACGTCAAAGCCACTGGAGACATCGAAATTGACGATCACCATACCAATGAAGACGTAGGTATAACTTTAGGCATGGCTTTAGCTAAAGCTTTAGGCGATCGCCAAGGCATTGTCCGTTTTGGTCATTTTGTTGCTCCCTTAGATGAAGCTTTAGTGCAGGTGGCACTAGATTTTTCAGGCAGACCGCACCTTAGCTATGGTTTAGAAATTCCTACCCAACGAGTCGGCACTTACGATACTCAGTTGATCAGAGAGTTTTTTGTAGCAGTGGTCAATCATTCTCAAATGACCCTCCATATTCGCCAGATAGACGGCATCAATTCGCATCACATTATTGAAGCAACCTTTAAAGCTTTTGCCCGTGCAGTTCGCATGGCGACAGAACCCGATCCCCGCCGTGGTGGTAAAATTCCTAGTTCCAAGGGAGTTCTTTAGCATTGAACATTGCGAGACACCCTCGACAGTACGTGCGTACAAGTACGTGCGGACAAGTCCTTCGTTCGTCTGCGGAGGGAAAGCCAAGGCGCGTTTTGCAAGACAGTTGCGTTGCGGGTCTGCGACCCATTGAGCAAACTGTCGAGGTTGAGTGGGAAGCTTCCCACTCAAAAGCCGCCGTTCCTGCAAGGCTGTCTCGCAAAACCGTTGCGGTGAAGCAGTTGCGGTGGTGAAGCATTGCGGTCTTGGGGGTTTCCCCCATGAGCAAATGCTGAAAGGGTTCCCCGACTTGAGCAAACTGAGGAAAGACCCCGCGTCGGCGTAAGACGCAAGGGAATGCTTTCCGATGTCGAACCCGAAGGGGGGTTTCCCCCGTTGAGCGGAGGAAACGCTCCCGTTTAGGGAGCTTGTTCCACTCCGCTGTTGAGGTACCTGCGACCAAGGGGTACCCCCCGCAGGTAGTACCCCTTGGTTGTCGAGGGCGAGCAAACTGTCGAGGGCGAACATTGTAGGGTGGGCAAAAAATAGTTTTACATTTTATCTATTATTAAGCTTTTATTGCCCACCAAATAGCAATCAGAATATTAGTAGGGTGGGGAAATTAAATTGTGTATTTACATCAAAAGTATTTTCCCTGCCCACCAAGAATAGGCAGTGAATAAGTAAGCAGTTAGGAGCGAACGGTTGTTCGCCCGTATAGTAATCAATATGGAAGTAGCAATATCTAGTGATTGGATCAAAGTTCCCAATCAAGAGTTAGAAATGGATGCCTATCTGGCAATACCCGAAGCATCAGGTACTTATTCTGCTGTGGTGGTGATTCAAGAAATTTTTGGCGTAAACGAACATATCCGAGATGTTACTAGAAGATTAGCCAGAGAAGGATATGTTGCGATCGCACCTGCAATCTATCAGCGTCAAGCACCAGAATTTGAGGCAGGCTATACGGATGATGACATGAAGTTGGGCAGAAAATATAAAGAGCAAACTCAAGTCAGTGAGTTGTTAAGCGATGTTCAAGCTACAATTAAATATCTCTATACCTTGCCAGAAGTTAAACAATCAGGAGTAGGGACAATTGGCTTCTGCTTTGGTGGTCATGTAGTGTATTTAGCAGCTACCCTCAAAGATGTGGCAGCGACGGCATCTTTTTATGGCGCACAAATTGCCACCTGGTGTCCTGGAGAAGACGAACCAACTATAAATATAACCAAAGATATTCAAGGCACAGTCTACGCCTTCTTTGGCACGGAAGATCCCTTGATTCCTAACGAACAAACAGAGCAAATAGAGGCAGAGTTGAAAAAACAAAATATTCCTCATCAGATATTTCGTTACGAGGGGGCAACTCACGGGTTTATGTGCGCTCGCCGAGAAAGCTATAGTCCTGATGCAGCTAAAGATGCTTGGAAAAAAGTGCTAGACTTGTTTAGCCAAAAACTATAAGTAGTTTACAATTTACTCAGTTTCGTTTGTCAGATCGACATTCTAACTTATCCCGCTTATTGTGGGATATGCTTCTAGGCAATGGGGAGTTTGAACTCCTATCCGTTTATATTTACCATTCACTTTATTATGTCTGATTCAACTTCTGCCCCTAAGTCTGCTCAAGCTTTCTCTATGGAAGATTTTGAGAATGCTCTCCAGGAATATGACTATGAATTTTCTAAAGGACAAAAAGTGCAGGGTACGGTAGTTCAAATTTCCTCGGAAGGGGCGTATGTTGATATTGGTGGCAAGTCTCCTGCTTTTGTACCTACCAACGAGGCTGCTTTGGGTTTCGTTGATAATTTGGCTGAAATTTTACCCGTTGGTGAAACCAAAGAATTTTTGATTATTCGTGAACAAGACTCTGAAGGACAAGTTACTCTCTCTGTTCGTCAGATGGCATTAGATCAAGCTTGGGCAGAAATCAAAGAAATGGCAGAAACTAGTAAGTCCACTCAAATAAGGGTTACAGGGGCAAACAAAGGCGGTATAACAGGCGAAGTTATGGGTCTTAGGGCATTTATTCCGCGATCGCACCTGCAACAACGTGATAACCTAGAGTCTCTTACGGGACAACTTCTTACCGCTACTTTTTTAGAAGTTAACCAGGAAAACAGAAAGCTAGTTTTATCTCAGCGAGACGCGATGCGCGCTGTGGCAATGAACAACATTGTCGAAGGGGCATTAATGCCAGGCAGAATAGTTAATATTAAGCCCTATGGTGTCTTTGTCGATCTCGAAGGGGCAACAGGTTTGTTACACATCAAAGAGATTAGCGGTGCGCGGATTGAATCTTTGGATACTGTGTTTACCGTAGGACAAGAAATCAAGGTGATCATCAAGCAAATTGATGAGGTGCAAAATCGGATGTCTCTTTCCATTAAAGCTTTAGAAGGATATCCAGGGGAGAATACAGAAAAACTAGAGCAGGTAATGGCAAACGCTGAGGAAAGATGGGAAAAAGCGCAAAATCCTGAACCAGAACCAAAGGAAGCTAAACAAGAAGCCCCAAAAGAAACTAAACAAGAGTCCCAAACTCCTGAATCTAAACCACAAGAATCTGCACCAAAAGCTGAGTCTTAACTGCCCAGTACTTAAACAACCTACTTGAATAGAATTTAGTAATTAGATGTCTTTCAAAAAATCTTTTTTGATCGAGGATGGACTTTCTGTGAATCCTCGATTAACATATTTGACGAATGATTCTGATTTTATGCGAGTAAGTGTTCTACTCGATTCAACGACAGCATAGTCGTTTTGTTCAATTGCATAAAAGATAATTTTATTGTCTTTCCAAATCCATAGTTCAGGAATACCAATATTTCTATAGCTTGACTTTAGGGTTTCAAGATTGCCACTACTAAAGATTACCTCCACTACTAAGTCTGGTAAATCTTTATCGAAATTGAAAGCATAAGCAAGATCTGGTTCTCTTCCTGCCTGTCCCCATAGGTTTAATCTTGTCTGTCCAAAAGGAAAATCATCAAGATTATATTTTTCACAGTAAGCAATAATTAATCGGTCAATTACCGCAGCAATTTTTTCATGATTTCGCCCTGGGGACACAACCGTTATTTCTCCGTTGAAATAAGAAACTCGATAACCTGGATATTCTTGAGACTCAAATCTTTGGTAATCTGACCAAGTTGCTCCAGTAATAGTTAGTATCTGATCCTGTTGGCTGAATTTATGGCGATTTATTGGTAAATTTGCCGTAATTAACATGATTGAAATGCTTGTTTGATGATCTTAATTTTACGATAAGTGGCTTCATAGTGTGGAGAGCGATCGCCATAGCTTAGAACTGTTAACCTTATCTTAATCGTCATATCAACTTTTTTTGATATGATGATTGTAGGCTTTTCAAATGTTGGTCATGACAAGCCACTCTGCAATCAAATTGATTTTATTTTAATGAGTAATTCTTCAATTAACTCCCAGGCAGTAAAGGCAGGGAGCCAGCTTAGTTTTTTTGAGAAGTATCTAACCTTATGGGTGACAGCCTGCATTATGGGAGGAATTATTCTTGGAAAACTATTTCCTAGTATTGCCCAGACTTTAGATAATCTGAGCGTTTATAATGTTTCTCTGCCTATTGCCGTATGTCTCTTTTTCATGATGTATCCCATCATGGTCAAGATTGATTTTTCCCAGGCAGTGCAGGCAGCTAAGACTCCTAAACCCGTAATCTTAACTTTAGTAATTAATTGGTTGGTTAAACCCTTTACCATGGTAACTTTTGCCCAATTTTTCCTTGGTTGGCTATTTCGCCCTTTACTCAGCGCGACAGAAACCATTAGGGGAGTCGAGGTAACCTTAGCAGATTCTTACATTGCGGGAACAATTCTATTAGGAATCGCTCCCTGTACGGCGATGGTGTTGATGTGGGGCTATCTTTCCTACAGCAATCAGGGACACACTCTGGTAATGGTAGCGGTAAACTCTTTGGCAATGTTGTTTCTTTATGCACCTTTGGGTAAATGGCTGCTGTCGGCAAATAATTTAACTGTTCCCTGGCAGACTATTGTTTTATCAGTGTTAATCTATGTTGGACTGCCTCTAATTGCAGGAATCTTAAGCCGTTATTTTATTTTTAAATACAAGGGCAGACAGTGGTTTGAGACGCAGTTTTTAGAGTATCTTTCTCCAGTAGCGATCGCAGCTATGTTAATTACCTTGGTGTTACTTTTTGCTTTTAAAGGAGAGCTAATTTCTAAGAACCCTTTGCATATACTGTTGATTGCCATTCCTCTGTTTTTACAAACTACCTTTATCTTCTTCATTACTTATGTGGCAGCCCTAAAGCTGGGCTTAACTTACGAAGATGCTGCCCCTGCTGCCTTAATTGGTGCGAGTAATCATTTTGAAGTTGCGATCGCTACTGCCATAATTTTATTTGGCTTAAATTCTGGCGCAGCTTTAGCCACCGTTGTCGGCGTGTTAATTGAAGTTCCTTTGATGCTGATGCTGGTTGAGTTTTGCAAAAAAACTGCTTTTTGGTTTCCTCGTCAGCCAGAAAAAGCAACTTTGTTAGATCCTAGATGTTGTAAGTAGCAAGCAAATGTCAGATTTTAATCATCCACCGAGAATATTATTTTTATATGGCTCACTGCGAGAACGCTCCTATAGCCGTCTAGTAGCTGAGGAAGCTGCCAGAATCATTGCAGATATGGGTGCAGAAGTGAAATTTTACGATCCCCGTGAACTTCCCTTAAGAGGGCAAGTAGATGAAACTCACCCAAAAGTTCAGGAATTGCGAGATCTAAGTCTTTGGTCTGAGGGTCAGGTTTGGTCTTCTCCTGAAATGCACGGTAACATTACAGGAATTTTGAAAAATCAAATTGATTGGATACCTTTAAATATCGGTTCGGTTCGTCCAACTCAAGGAAAAACTTTAGCTGTGATGCAGGTTAGCGGAGGTTCACAGTCTTTTAATGCAGTCAATACTTTAAGAATTTTAGGGCGATGGATGCGGATGTTTACTATTCCTAATCAATCTTCAGTCGCCAAAGCCTATCAGGAGTTTAACGAAGACGGAACGATGAAAGACTCGGCATATCGCGATCGCGTAATAGACGTAATGGAAGAACTTTATAAGTTTACTCTCTTATTGCGAGATCGGGTTGATTACCTTAGCGATCGCCACAGCGAAAGAAAAGCAAAAGCTATTAATAAATAACAACTAAAATCAATGAAGAAAATAATGTTTGTCTGCCGTCGCAATTCCTGTAGATCGCAAATGGCAGAAGGATTTGCCAAAATTTTAGGCAAGGGAAAAGTAGAAGTTGCTTCTTCGGGTTTAGAAGCTAGTCGAGTTCATCCCACTGCTATTGGGGTGATGTCTAAAGTAGGGATCGATATCAGCGATCAGACTTCTAATGCTTTGAGTAATTTTAATGCAGTCGATTATAATGCGGTAATTTCCATGTGTGGCTGTGGCACAACCTTACCTTCTGAGTGGATAACCCAAGAAATTTTTGAGGACTGGGATTTGGACGATCCTGATGGACAACCTATAGAGACTTTTCATCGCGTTAGGGATGAGATCGAGCAACGAGTGTCAAAGTTAATTGATTCCCTATTTTTGAAAAAAAGTTAAAAGCGATCGCCGTAAAAGTTAAAGGAATTGTTTAAATTAGAGTGAGTTCACAACTAAAGAAAATTAGTTTGATACCTGTAAAGTTGAACCTTTATCTCCTTTGTAGACTTCAATCCTGGTTTGAAATGCCTCTTTAAACTGGGGCATATGAGTTACGGTTAGGATACAGGCAAAATCTGAGGCGATCGCATTTATTGCCCCTACTAGTCGGCTACAGCCTTCAGCATCCTGTGTGCCAAAACCTTCATCTACAATCAGCATTTGTAGAGATGTGCCTGAGCGTTGAGCCAGCAGTTTGGCTAGGGCTAAGCGAATAGAAAAGTTAATCCGAAATGCCTCCCCGCCAGAATAGGTTTCATAGGCACGAGTGCCACTGGCATCGGCGATCAAAATATCCAAGGTATCAATCAGCTTAGTTTTTTTCTTAGATGTTCCTTTGCTAGCTCGTTGAGTCAGAAACTGGACATGAAATTGGTTACCCGTTAATCTGGCTAAAATTTGGTTGGCTTCGGCTTCTAGCTGGGGCAAGATGTTTTCAATGGTTAATGCCTGAATTCCGTTTTTACCAAAAGCTTGAGTCAATTCTTGATAGATGCGATATTGTTTTTCGTTTTCTTTGAGTTGTTTTTCTGCATCTTGATGTTGGACTTGTAAATTGTCTAGCTGAGTTAAAGATTGTTGTAGTCTACCGCTACGAGAAATTAGTTCATCTAGCTGTTGACGGCGTTGATAAATTTGTAGATCTAAAGCCTGTATTTCCTGACGCTTATCGGCAATGTTTTCTTTTTGAGCCAGATGATATTCTAGTTGTGATTGGCTACTTTGCTTACTCTCTAGCCTTTGTCGTAATAGCTGTTCTAGTTCAGCTAGCTTGCTTTGCAGTTGAGGATAATCCTGCTGTGCTTTGAGTAGTTCTTGGTGTTTTAGCTGCCAAGATTGAGACTGTCTGAGGGAAGTTAATAAGTTTTGGTGAGTATGGCGATCGTATCCTAATTCTTGGATCTGTTGCTCTAGAGAATTAATTTGCTGCTGGATATCGGAATTGACGTACAGTTTTTCTAGGGTGGTTTGAAGATCGCTGAGTTCTTTGAGTAGCTGGGGTTTTTGTGCGTCTAATTTTCCTTGACGTTTTTTTGCATCTTCAATTTTTGCCTGTTTTATTTCTGCCCAACGTAAGCTATTTACTTCTCCTCGAACAAGAGCATGGGTTTTTTCGTCGTAACTAAGAGTTTCCAGCTTTTGGTCTACCTGCTGAATTTCCGTCTTCAACTCTACGGCATAGTAACCGTTTTTGAGAGATGCTTCCAGATTTTGTTGTTCTTCTTGAATAGTCTGTAGCTGTTCATAAATTGCTTCTATGGCTTCTAGTTGAGCTTCTAGCTGTCCATATTGCTGTTGTAAAGAATCGTAAGGAGAAATCTGGCGATCTATCTCATGATATTCTTGAATTAACAACTGTATTTCACGATCGCAAGTGGATAGCTGTTCTCTAATTACCCAGATTTGTTCTTTGATCTCTTGCTGTTGCTTTTGGGTTTTGCCGACTACCTGATGCAGATGATGTTCATCTAATTCGCGATCGCACAAAGGGCAGGTGGCATCTGGGTTAGCCAGCATCTGTATTTTTTGCTGAAGCTCATGTAGCTGTCTTTCATAAATGCGTTGATTTTCCTGTAATTTAGTCTGAAACTCTCTTCTCTCTGTGCCTTTTTCTTTGACTCTATTCTGATATATGCGTTTTTTATTTAATTCCTCAATTTGAGCATCAACAGTCAATAGCTGATTGCGCTTTTCAGGCACTTGTTCAATATCTAACGTCAGCTTTTGGGTAGAATACTGGATTTGTTCTAGCTTGGCTGAGAGTTTGGCTTCCTCGCGGTTTATTTGTGTCTGTAAGTCGTTTTTTTGCTTAATTAAAGGAGAAATATACTGCTGAATTTGGTCTAGTTCTGCTAGCTGTTTACGGCTTGCTTCTAGCTTGATTAACGCCGATTCTACGTCTTGAGTTTTAGTCAGAACTTTGGTTATTTCCTGTTCTTGTTGTTCAATACTTTCAATGCGAGTTTGAATCTGATTGATTTGTAGATTTAACTGGTTTTTTTGCTTTTCCAACTGCTTTTCTTGCTGTTGTTTTTGCTGTTGAGTTTCTTGGTGAATGGCAAACTTACCCGACAGTTCATTTTCTTGATTTTGCCAGCTTAATAGCTGATTGTAACCTGTAGTTATTTCCGCTTCTTGTTTAATTAAGCTATCTAGAGATGCTAATTGTCCTTGAAGAGCGTTAATATCTTTAGTAGCGCGATCGCAATCTTGGGTTAAATTTTGATACTGGGTTTGTTGAAAGGCTAGTTGTTTTTCCCAATTGAGTCGCTGATATTCGACTGCCTTAAATTGCTCAAGCTTAGTGCGATCGCTATCTTGAATAGCTTGTAATTGAGTTAATTCTTGCTTTAACTGACTCAAATCATCAACAATCTCTTTTCTTTGGGCTAATTTTTCCACTATCGGCTCTAGACTTTGCTTTAGCTGTTCTATCTTGCCTTTATATTCTTTTGCCGTATCTTTAGCTTTTACCGCTAGCTCTTCATAGCGGTCTAGCTTTAACAAATCTGCTAGTATTTGTTTACGCTCATTGGGACGACGCAACATAAACTCATCTGCTCTTCCCTGACGCAAGTATGCAGAGTTGGTAAAGGTATCATAATCTAATTTCAAACAGGAAATAATTTCATCTTGGGTAGCTCGTAACCCTTTTGCTGTCAGAGTGCGAAAATTACCAGCCTTTGTTTCTACCTGAAATTCCAACGAACTGCTTTTGCCTCTAGTACGAGATCTAATCACCCGATAAGTTTGCTTGTTGCAGCTAAAATCAAAATCAACGCGGACATTATTACCACCGCTATGAATTACATCATCTTCTGTTCCTGTACGGCTTTTACCCCAAATTACCCAGGTGATTGCTTCTAAAAGTGATGATTTTCCTGCACCATTGGCACCACAAATACAGGCAGTATGTAAGCCTCTAAAGTCTAAAGAAGCATCTCGGTAACTCAGAAAGTTTTTTAAGGTTAGCTGCAACGGAATCATATTCTAAACATCGAAGCACTGAGCATCGAAGCACTTTTGGTTTCAAGGCAAATGACCAATGATAAATAATAGATGCCAAATGATAAGACATAATTCTATTTAGTATCCTTACACTAATTTTTAGCCAATGGGCTTAAAACTCGCGAATTTTAGCCTTTTAGCCTAGAATTACATAAAAATTAACAAAGCGCGACTGTAATCTTTCTTTTTTATCAAGCAAAAATTTACTTTTCAAATAATTTTGCCACTGATATTTCGAGATCTTGAAAAGCAATTGGTTTGACTATTCCTGCTGATAACTTTAATTGAACATGATAAGTACCGTTTTCAGGCTGAGTAAAAACAGTCAACTCTTGCTTTTTGATATTTAACACCCAATATTCCTGAATATTTTCTAGAGCATAAATCTCTTTCTTTTTGCTCAAATCATAAGCTAAAGTTGTATCAGCAATTTCTATTAACCAAAAAATATCTTGAGGAGTAGGATGATTCTGAAAGTATTTGCTTCTAGGTAGTTTGACGATAGCGATATCTGGTTCGGGTTCGGAGTTGGAGAGAATAATCGGATGTGCCTCTCGAATCCAGGCTTTACCCACAAGCACTTGACGCAGGTAATCAGCTATAGTTCCGCTCCCCAGCAGCATGAATCGCACCTTCAGGACTCATCTCTACTAATTCCCCATCAATTAATTGAATATGGCGATCGCCTAAAATCCCAGCTTCAATCATTTTATGATAATCAGCGATCGACCATTTTGCTAAAGTCACCATGATGTCGTTGTTGCTTACAATCTATATCTATAATATTGCACTATGATTAAGCAAAACATAAGCTTAATCATAGTGCTAACAGGAATTAATCAAGGCAATGCTTTGATAGTAGGAGCAAGTCAGGGTATCGGTTTAGGATTTGTTCAGTATTTGTTGCAGCAAGAGAATATTGCTAAGATTTACGCCACTTATCGACAAAAAGAAACTGCTAACGAATTATTGGCATTGAAAATAGAGTTTGGCGATCGCCTAGAATGTTTACAGGTTGATGTCACTATAGAATCAGATATTGCAGCAGCAGCAGCACACATAAAAGAATCTAGTAAACGACTACATTTAGCTATTTACTGTGTTGGAGTACTCCATGAAGAAGATTTAACCCCAGAAAAAAGCCTAAGACAAATCGACCCTGAGAATTTGCTTTATTCTTTTCAGGTTAATAGTATTGGGGCGGTATTGCTAGCTAAACATTTAATGCCTTTATTTAAGAAGGGCGAACCCAGTGTTTTTGCCAGTGTTTCCGCCAAAGTCGGCAGTATTGGCGATAATCGCTTAGGAGGTTGGTATGGCTACCGCGCCTCTAAAGCAGCATTAAATATGTTTCTGAAAACTACGGCGATCGAGTACAGTCGTAGATGCCCTCAAACTATCGTTCTGGCTTTACATCCAGGTACTACTGATACCAGACTGTCTCAGCCATTTCAAAAAAATGTCCCTCCAGGTAAACTTTTTGCTGTAGAACATACGGTTAACCTGTTATCAAAAGTAATTCAACAAGCGAATATTAAAGATAGTGGTAAATTCTTTTCTTGGGATGGTAGTGAATTACCCTGGTAACTTTAAATCAATTATCAACCTCGACAGTTCTTACGAAAGTTGCTCATGGGGGAAACCCCCAAGACCGCACTTTCGCGCTTTACTCACCCTCGACAACCAAGGGGTTCCCCCCGCAAGTACCTCACCCTCGACAGTTCCTTCAACGCGGGGAACCCGCGCAACGGACTCAGATGCGGACGAAGCGTCCTTTCTCGCAACGGGGGGAACCCCCGCAACGGTTTTGTCTCGCAATTATCAATTTTAGGCGCAAGAGTAAGATTAGGGCATTATTAAGATTGGCGATCGCCAATTTTAATAGGCAAAATAAATGAACTATTCAGCTGCTAATTGTCTTGCACCATCACTTCAATGTTTTTCTGTTGTTCAATTGCCTGCCTTAATTGTTCTGTTTGTTATTTTAAAATGTTAAATAGATTACAAATATTCTCCTGATTCTTTAGTTGCTTGGGAAAAGTTTAATCCGTGAGAATCGACCACCTCTTCGAGCTTAGATAATATAATTTCCAAATTACTATCGCTAGACATAATGTAATGTAATGTTTGCCGATCTGAAATTAGTAGTGTGTTAACTGTTCAAAATATAGAATTAATTGGTACTGGTTTTAAAAAACTAGGTATTTGATTAAGCAGTTTTGAACCACGATAAATTTTAAATTAAAAAGCGAACGTTGTATTTTATTTGAACTTACTGTTCCCATTTAATTGTCTTTAGTAACGTAAAAACTGATACAAAACTAAATTTAATAGTGGTTATATTAGTATTCTGTTGTCAATTAATTCTTGAATTGAGATTTTATTTCTGTATTTGTTGTTACTTTTAGTTTAAAGCAGATAGGTTGTATTACTCCAATAAAACTTTTACAGTCAAAAAATTGCGATCGCGATTAGAAGAAAAATATAAACAAAATATTAAGCCTTGCTAATTAAGCCTTGCTCAATATCTAATTAAGTATTTTCACCGTTAACTTATTGTTTTATTCTCATTACTATTATCTAAAACCTGCTTAAAGTAAGTCGATTTTGAGAATTTCTGACTAAGCAAAGCATTTGCCAGCAATAATCAATCAGGCATTAGTCCTCAATTATTGCTGACAAACTAATACCTCAACTACCACTAAAGTATGATGATACAAATTTTGTGAAGGGACATATTACTAGTAATACCCAAACAAAATAGAAAAGCAGTCTATATTCTCAAAGTCAGGATTGATCGGTAAGAATTCATTTGGCATCAAGACCAAATATTATCTTTCTAACCACTAAGTTCTTTAAAATAAAAAATTATGATTCCTCTTCCTCTTGAATCTGAGTTACAGGTTATTCGTCTCAAACGCTACTTAGATAAATATCCTGAAGAAGCTTTCGAGCTAGCAATACAGCATTATGAAGACTTTCTCGCTTTAGCAGTGGAGTACAAAAAGCTTAAGGCAGAATTAAAATTGATGCCAATGCCTGCAAATAATCTTAGTAACTCTCAAAACTAACTAAATTAGGGCGGCAATAGAATAAACTTGTCATATTAAATTCTGTTTGGATTGAATACTTTAAAGTGATGTAAGCTGTGACTGAGAAAACTTGTAAAACCTTTAGCTTGTCGTAAGTTGGGTTACGCTACCGCTAACCCAATGAAATTAATGAAGCTACTGAGTTTCACGTTATTCTACCCACCTACAATCCGTTTTTATAAATTAAAGTACTTTATGAATCAGGTTTAGCTTTTGTGAGCCATCTGCATCATAGAAAGGTAAGTCAACTCTAGCTGATTGTCAAAGTTGAGTTGCAAAATCTGTCTCAACTCAGCAAAAAAACCATCTCTGTGTTCTCTTTGCAACCTAATATACGGCGAGAGGGTACTTAACAGAGTTAGATAATCATCAATGCTGTAGTTAACCTTGCTGATTAAATGTTTTTCTGTTAAATCTTTAAAATAGCCAGAATCGATTACTTCCTGACCCATTTTGCCCAGGTTTCCTTGGTAATTTGCCAAAGTTTCGTATTTATTTAACTCAGGTGCATAATTCTGATAAATGCCTGTCAGTGCTTGGTACACTTTATATAGCAATACGTGGCTAGGTTAGGACAAAATTAGCTAAAATCAAAGCGCTCGCCAAAACCGAAAAATAATGCCTGCTCCCTATAGCTACGATTTAAGAAAAAAAGCCGTAGATGCCTGTTCTAGAGGTGAAAAGAAGAGAACTATTTGTCGATTGATGAAAATAAGCCGTAACACCTTAGACCTATGGCTGAAAAGAGAACAAGAAACAGGAGACTTTAAAGCGGTCGCCGAGCGTCCCACCAGAGAAGAGCGAAAAATTCAGGATTTAGAGAGATTCAAACAGTTTGTTAAACAACATAAAGATAAGACACAACAGCAAATGGCAGATTTGTGGGGAGAGAATCTTACCCAGCAAAATATTAGTGATGGAATTAAAAAGTTAGGCATAACCAGAAAAAAAGCGGTCAGACCCCGCGTCGCCGACAGGCGCAAGACAAAGGGCTTGCCCGCATGTACGCTGACCAAGACAAACTTACGGGTATCAAGAAACAGATGAAGAGAAAAGAAAAGAATTTCAAGAGCAACTAAAACATCAACAGGCAAATAACCTAGTTTATGTGGATGAAGCAGGATTCGATAACCGAGACGATTATCCCTATGGTTATAGCCCCAAAGGAGAAAGATGTTAGGCACTCAAATCTGGTAAAAGAAATGAGAGAGTAAGTTGGATTGCTGCATTCAAAGAAGGAAAAGTGTTTGCTCCGTTAACTTTTGAAGGGTCATGTAATCGAGATTTATTTGAGACATGGCTTAAAGAAAGTTTGATTCCTCAACTTCAACCTGGAAATATCATTATTATTGATAATGCTACTTTTCATAAAGGACAAAGTATTCAAGAAATAGTAGAAGAAGCAGGGTGCCAGATTTGGTATTTGCCCTCTTATTCTGCCGATCTAAACAAGATAGAGCGTTGGTGGTCGGTTCTCAAAACTTGGATGAAGCAGAGAGTTAAAGAATTTGAGACTGTTAGAGAATGTGTTGATACAGCTTTCAAAAAATGTCCTAACGTATATGCGTAATGCTATACATGGATTGATATTGAACGTTTTAAAACCATTAACGATAGCTTAGGCAAGCAAATAGGCGATCGCCTGATTATTTTGGCAGGAAAACGCATTCAGAACTCTATTCGCTCCCAAGATAAGCCAGCCAGGATCGCCAATGCTACATTTGCCGTGGCGTTATTAACCTTAAAAGATCGAGAGCAGGCGATCGCGATCGCTAAACGAATCCAAAAAGATTTAGCTCAAGTATTTAATATACAACAAGAAATTGTTATCTCTACTAACCTGGGTATTGCTTTTCATCATTCAGGAGAAAAAATTCAAGCAGAAGAGCTACTGAGAAACAGCAATATAGCACAAGATCGCGCCCAAATTATTGGTAAAAATCAGTAGGCAATTTTTACCCCCAAAATGCACTCAGAAACCGTTGCTCAGTGGCAGTTGGAAAACGATCTCAGGCAAGCGATCGCTAATCAGGAGTTTGAACTATACTATCAGCCAATCATCAATCTCAAAAGAGATCGCCTTGCTGGATTTGAAGCTTTAGTACGCTGGATTTCGCCTACCAGAGGCTTTGTTTCTCCTGGAGAATTTGTTCCCTTAGCCGAAGCAACAGGACTAATTATTCCTTTAGGAGACTGGATTTTACGCACAGCCTGTCAGCAAATGTATCAGTGGCATCAGCAGTTTACCCCACAACCAGGATTGACTGTCAGTATTAATCTTTCTAGTCATCAATTTTCACCAGATTTAGTTCAGCAGGTAGAGCAAATACTGGCTGAAACCAAACTTAATGCCCAATTTCTAAAACTGGAAATTACCGAAAGTGCGATGATGGACAATGTAGAAAAAGCGATCGCATTGCTACACCAACTAAAAGCCTTGGGCATTAAATTGAGTATTGATGACTTTGGTACTGGTTACTCTTCTTTAAGCTATCTACAGCAGTTTGGCGCGGATACTATAAAGGTCGATCAATCCTTTGTGCGTCAAATGGAACAGTCAGATAAAAATAAAGCGATCGTCGATATTATTATTACTTTAGCTCAAAAGTTAGACATGGACGTAATTGCCGAAGGTATTGAAACCGAAAATCATCAGCATATTCTTAAGGCTTTAAATTGCGAATATGGTCAGGGATATTTTTTTGCTAAACCTCTCAAAAGTGAAGATGCAACCAAGCTTTTAGCGCAACAATTTTCTGCCGATCATGTTGACAATTCTATTTAACGCTACTTTCGGGTTGTGAACATGAAATGGTTGGGCTGTAACCTATAACCTGTAATCTATAACCTATAACCTATAACCAAAAAGCCTTTGAAAGATTTGTTGATTTTCCTAACCTAAAATTTCATCATCGAAAAACGGTTTTTCAATTACCTCTGTTTGCAATAGCTCTACTCTTCCACGCGAACCGACGTTATTTAATTAAATTACATCTCTGTTGACAAATATCCAACGGGAAAGCGATCGCTAACAAACTCAACTAAACTATCTGCATCTAAATTATAAGTAAGCTTTAGCAGCTTTAAGGTGATACTTTGTAATCTGGCTAAATCTAGCAATGATTTAAGTTGTTTGATTTCTATTTCTCCACAAGCTTCATCAGCAGCTTGAAAAATGGCATCTGGATATGTAGCGTCAAAATGTTCTAGCCACTGGTTTTTTTGGATATATTGAGATTTTTTACCCAATTTATTGCGCTTTTGAATTTCTCTGAGACTATTTAAAATTGAACTACGCCAGCTTCGAGTAACTCTTTTTTCTACTTGGATTTTAATGAGATGAATTAATAAAATGACTAGAAAAGATTCAAGATTGTTGATTTTATCCTGTCTGCCCATCTCTTCTAGTTCTGCAACTATGGAAATTGCACGCTCATATTGATGGTTTAGCAGACAGTGTTTTATAGTCATTCTAAATAATTTGCGTATGATTTAAGGATGTCATCCAAAGAAGTACCAGGAGCGGAATAAATACGTCTTTTTTTGAGGATGGCAAAGTCTTGTTCGATACGATTAAAATCGGCTGAATAGGGCGGTAAAAACAAAACTTTATGACCCGCTTGTTCGGCAATACGAAATACATCATTTTGCCGATGAAATGCTGCATTATCAAGAATAAGAGTAGAGTTCGGATTCAATTCGGGAATGAGATGCTCTTCAAGCCACTGATTAAACCAGAAAGCGTTAGTACTTCCTTTAAAAAGAACTGGTGCTAATAATTCTTTGCCTCTTTTTCCTGCTATTAAGCTTGTTCTCGTTCCTCTTTTGCCATTGCGCTCGCCATAGGTTTTTTGTCCTCGTTTTGACCATCCATATGGGCGATAAACATATTCTTCAAAGCCCGATTCATCCAAGTAAACTAAGTTATTTGAACCATCTAAAACAACAATCTCACGCAAATTTCTCAGAAAAGCGATTCGTTGACCATGCTTACGTTCACTATATTTCAGAGTTTTTTTTACGAGTCAATTTCATTTGTTTTTAAGCAGATCTAATCGCACTCGTATGGACTCCAAAATGTTGCGCCCGCTCTCTCAAAAGAGCGTCTGGATTTTCTTGAATATGTTGGATAAGTGCTTTCCAATCTAGTTTTCGCTTTCTTCCTAGTTGTGGTGTTGGAGTTAAATTCTTTCTTTGACACCAATCATTCACACACCACAAACTTACCTCATATCTTCTTGATGCTTCTGCCTTTGAGCCTCCCGTCGCTACAAAGTCAACTACTCGTTTTCGTAAATCTACACTATAAGTCATCTAATAGGATTGATTTTTCAACTCAATCCTATTATTCCATATGTTTCCTATTTAGAATGACTATACGTATTGCTATATCTATTAAAAATGCAGCCACTATCGAGAGATTGCTGATTCTCAAGAAAAACTCACGGATTAACAGTGTTAATCAAGAACTAACCAACAAAACCAGCATTAAACTGTTTAAGAAGAGTATTTAAAACCAAAGTATTAATTGATAAAAATAAGATTTAATCAGCTAAATCGACTAAAGCTTCTGAGTCAAAATTAATCGTACCTGAACTTGAATAGCGATAACGATCGCCCAGAAATACTGATAGCTTGATGTTAGTTTTATCTGAAATAGAGATATGTTTAACAGTGCATACCTGCATTTTGTTTTTAAAGTAGGCAATAATATGGTCGCCAGTCTGAATATTTAAGGCTTGGATCTTCATACCTATTATCTTATCTAAAAATCTCCTCAGATTTAAAGATTTAAATCAAGCCTGCAAATAAATTAGTGTTTTGCTTTATTTAGCTTCGATTTTATTTTGAAAAAATGTCAACAGAATCATGGCTAGAAAATCCTAGATGTTGGTAGGCTTTAGCAGTAACCATTCTGCCTCGGTGGGTGCGACTCAGATAACCGTTTTGCAACAGGTATGGCTCATAAACCTCTTCAATAGTTTTGCGATCTTCTCCTGTAGCAGCAGCGATCGCTTCTAAGCCAACAGGTCCACCATTAAACTGTTTGATAATAGTGTTTAATACCAAGCGATCTGTCCAATCTAAACCTTCTCGATCCACATCAAACAGATCCATAGCCGTAGCTGCTAATTCTGCGGTAATGGTTTCGGCTTTTTGCACCTCCACATAGTCTCTAACCCTTCTTAAGAGGCGATTGGCAATACGAGGTGTTCCGCGAGAACGACGAGCAATTTCGATCGCCCCTGACTCGGTTATCGGCGTACTAATAATTTGTGCGGTGCGTTTGACAATCAAAGTTAGTTCATCTAGCTCATAAAAACGTAGTCTTTGAATAATACCAAAGCGATCGCGCAACGGCGAAGAAAGAGAACCAGCTTTGGTGGTTGCACCCACAAGAGTAAAGGGAGATAAAGGAATACTGCGGGTTTTGGCAGTCTGTCCCTTACCAATAGTTACATCCAGACGAAAATCCTCCATAGCAGGATAGAGCAGTTCTTCCGTCATCCGATTTAAACGATGAATTTCATCGATAAACAAAATATCTCCTGGCTGAAGATTTACTAAAAGTCCTGTAATATCTCTGGGACGTTCTAAGGCTGGTGCGGAGGTTATTTTGCAGTTGACTCTCATTTCTGTGGCTAAGATCAAAGAGATGGTGGTTTTACCTAACCCTGGAGGACCGTACAATAGCAGATGATCTAAAGAGTCTTGTCTACCTTTGGCTGCTGCGATCGCAATATTAAGAATCCCCTTGAGATCCTTTTGTCCTATATAGTCTGCTAATCGCTGAGGACGAATTTTATCTTCAGTATTTTCCGTTTCCTCATTGTTTGCCTGTGCCAACATCAATTCTGGTTCAGATTGGCGTTTGCGGGGTGGAAATGACTGTTTTGGGGTTGAGTTGGATGAGTCGGAAGATCTTTTGATTGCCATTGCAGCTAAGAAAAAAGTTTGCTCGGCTTGAATATTATATATTGTGACATTTAAATTGAAGCGATAAATATAGGTAGCTTTGTTTATAAATATTCTTGGTTTGTGATCGTAACTTATGGCTCACCTTTATGAATAATAGTAAGAGTTCGCCGAGCATAATTGCGTAGTTCCGAATCGCTTATATAAGCTGTACTACTAGTAACATCAGTATTATGATGAAATTGACCCGCATAGTCATTTATTTCATCAAGTTCTGTTGCTAATGGTTGTAAGTAAAAAAGCGGATTAGGTAATTGTGCTAATTTAACATCTCCAATAATTTGCCCAAAAAGCTTGCATCGTTTGACGTGTCCTGGAAATCGACGATGTAAATATCCTTCGAGTAATGAGCGAATAGCTTTGGCTACTGAATGTAAATCATTAACTGCTTGACCATCTATAAAATCCTGAAGCATTTTATGATCTCTGTAATAGTTGGATGCGCACTCTTTATCAATATCACAGGTGGAAAAATTAGAGTAGTCATTATTGACCCGATTGATTTTTTGAACCACGTTTGAATTTAACGGCAACTTGGCAAATTCTTTCAGTGTCATTCCGTTTCTATAGGCTGCTAATGTTTTCTCGACATTAACCACTTCTTTTTGACTTTCAGATGCTTTGCGTGTTTAACTATCAACTTGTTGTTTCAATTGAACGGCATCCTCACCTAGTGCAAATTCCAATAATCCTTGTCTATGGTTTGTTTGAATTTAGGTTCCAGGATATACGTTGTTGTCAACAAATTCAGTATCAAAAACTATAATGTCAGGGTAGGAGCAAGACCACTTTTCCCCGTCAAACTTAGCTTGTTTATGAGAAGTCCCATTTTTGAACAAGAGCTTTATTTCTGGCAAATTACCACTGTCTAGTGTTTGCCGATTTCTAATCGATTCCGTGTCGTCTTTCGCACAAGAACGCAGTATGCTTGCCAATGTTGATTTACCGCGACCGTTTTCTGCATAAATCAAAGTGGCTTTATCAAAATCAGGTGAAGTACGTTCAGCATTGCTAAATAGCCCTAAGTTCTTAATGCATAGTATTTTTTTAAGCATACGTGTGACTAATTTCAAGGTTTATAATTTAGTCTGCCCATTGATAATAGTAATCTTGCTCTCAAATCCTAAATACTTAAAAAACAATAAAATTATAAATTAATATTTTGCTTTCCGCAGTCTTGGAGGTGTTGAGGGGAATCTTAATAACAACGATTTAAGTATACTTTTTAATGCGATTTGATTCTTAAAATCAACTATTCTTCATCGGCAAAATCAACATATATTCAGGCTTTTCATTTTAAGCAAAATAGACCTCCTAAATATTAAACTTATTTTAGGAAGAGAATTTTGAGGAGCAAATTTTTATATGCGTTTAACTGTACCCATGACCATGATGGAGTTTTTTCGCAAGAGTGAAGGCAAATGGTATACAGAGAGAAGCGTGCATCATTTTGATATTGTGGCGGATGAATCAGGAGAATCTAACTTAATTATTAAGGTGGTTGAGCCTGACGATCCTAAAGTTAAACAGGTGTGCGATGTGCAAAGAATCGATCCAACTAAAGCCAAGGGTGGCGGTAGCTTTAGTTGGCAAGATAACTTAGAAGAAAAAGAACCCAATCCTAACTATGCTGCCATTTTAATTGATGTTCCTGATGATGAAACGGGACGTAGTGGCAAATTGATCCGTGATAAAGGTTATGTTGATGGATTACCAGTAATTAGTCGCTATTGGTTTGGAGAAGACGGTATTTTAACTATTAATACCGATTACGACAATAACCAAGGACAAGAACGCTGCTGGTTTCTAACTGATGATTTTAGAGTTAGGGTTAGCACAATTCAAATGCTTAATGGTGTAAGCCTCATGGCTTATTGTTCTGAGCGTCGTTGTGTCTCCAATGACGAGCTTAAGAAAATGGCTCAAAGTCATGCTGCTTAATGGAATACGTTGAGAATTGACTATTTCTGATAGCTATTAGCTGTCAGCCATCAGCTATCAGTTTTTTACTCGATAATCTTGCCAAGAGTTGTAGCGTCGAGCATAATATTCTAAAATAGATTCGACTTGTTCTTGAGCAGTCTCGTCTGTTTTATCTGTGTATTTAATTTCTAAAGCTGCAACTTGGCTTTGGTAATAATTAAACTTTTCAGATTCATCATGTTTGATCGAACGAAGAATTAGACTGGTATCAATTCCTTGTACCTGTCGTAAATGAGCAGCTACTTCTCGATACACTCCTAAAGGTAGATTCGGACAAGTAAGCTGCTGCTTATGCTGCCCTATAGCTGGTGACTGCATAGATAAATTTTGAACCACAAATATATATTAATTAGGTCTATTTTCGCACTTAATTCATTGGTCTCCAATTAGAAATCTCCAATAGTAGGGCAGAATCATTGCATAATATAAAGATATACTAAGAGTTTTGTTTTGGTAAGTAGTTCCTAAAAAGAGCTATAGTGCAGGACTCATAGGATAGATAAATTGTTTGATAGAAAAAATTAATATTAATTATGAAAACTGTTTCCGATAGTAAAAGGGCTTTTTATGCTGCTTATCCTCGACCAATCAACTCTATATATCGCCGAGTGATAGAAGAGTTACTGGTAGAAATGCATCTTTTATCAGTAAATGCTGATTTTAAGCCTGATCCTGTTTATTATTTGGGAATTGTCACTTCTTTCGAGCGTTTGATGCAGGGCTATCAGCCAGAATCAGACAAAGAGAAAATTTTTAATGCTATCTGTACTTCTACAGATGGCGATCCGCAAAACTTTAAATCTCAAGCAGGTATTTTATTAACGTTAGCCAAAGATAAATCTATTGATGAGCTAATGGCATGGTTGAGCAATCCCTCGGCTGAAGGAGAGGCAGGTTATATAGTTGAGCCAATTAAAGCGATCGCTAATAATGATAACTTTAAGTACAGTCGTCCTTTTGCGATCGGCGTGTATACTCTTTTAGAGGAATGCGATAGTAAGGCAGTTCAAAATCAAGAAAAGCGCGATGAAATTGTCGGCACTATTGCCGAAAGTTTTGGTTTGCCTAGCGAAAAAATGAAAAAAGATTTAGAGCTATATCGTAGCAACCTCGAAAAAATGGAACAGTTGCTTAAGGTTATTGAAGATGTTTTAGAAGCTAGCCGTAAAAAGAGAGAAAAAAGAGAACAGGAAAAAATAGATTTAGTTAAAAAAGAAGACCAAGTTAATGAAGAAGTTGAAGAGGCAACAGCAGAATAAATAAGTAGGTAGGTGAGTCAACACGAGCGTGGAGGCAAGGGATTAGCCGCAGCCAGCTCTCTGATCGAGAGCATTTCTGCTGGTCAAATTAATCAGAAGATGGTTTGCTAGGGAATTGGGAAATTAGGAAATAAGAAATTAATTTGTATACTTCCTTATCTTTTATCCTTCATCCCTTAATTAATCCGCTTATCTTGGCAATTACTTGAGTTGGTGTCATTGATTTCAATAGATAGTCATCAACTCCTGATTTGGCGAAATTTTCCCATTCTATATTGTTTAATTCATTTCCCAGTAAAACTAAATTAGTATTTTGAGCAAATGTTTTTTGGGCAATAGTTTCCGCAATATTTTTCACCACTATCTCCGAGCAATCACGATCTACAATAATAATTCTTGGCTGCAATAGTTCAATTTGATTCATCGCCGTAGCCGAATCCATCAGCCAAACTACCTGACATTCAATAGTGTTGAGTAGCTGGCAAATAAAAGTAGCGTTTTCCTCATCCTCAGTAATTAGCATAACTGTTTGAGAAGTCAGATTAGTCTGATAATTAACAGATGATTGAGCATTTAAATTCGGCTGGAAGGGAATCTTTTCTGGCAGATAAACTGTGAATATCGAACCTTCTCCCGAAGCTGATTCGACTTCGATACTTCCACCATGTAATTCTACTAACTTCTTGGTTAGAGCTAACCCTAAACCAGTACCGCCTTGGGTGCGCTGACGGAAATCTTCTAACTGTTTGAATTTCTCAAATAGTAAAGGGATTTCTTGATCTGTAATGCCAATCCCCGTATCTTCTACCTGCAAAACTACCTGACGTTTTTCTCGCCAAAGCCTTAGAATTACTTCTCCTCTGGCTGGAGTAAACTTAATACCATTGCTGAGGAGATTAAATAAAATCTCTTTTAATCTTATTTCATCAGCAAAGAAGTAGTCTTGGTCTAGCTTAAGTTTAATTTCGGGAATTAGCGTAATTTGCTTGGCTCTGGCAATTTCCTGGAGCATCTGTATCGACTCTCTGGCTACTCTAGTTAAAGAGATCTGTTGAATATTTAGCAGGTGTTTACCTGATTCTACTTCGGAAAACTCTAAAATATTATTAATTAAGGTCAACAGGTGCTTGCCACTTTGTTGAATGAGGTAAAGATATTCCTGCTGTTTCTCTGGAGACAAAACTTTTTCTTTGCTAGATGATAATTGCAGCAGAGTACTAGACAAGCCGATAACGCAAGTTAGAGGAGTACGTAATTCATGGCTCATGCTACCTAAAAACTCATGTTTAGACTTACTAGCAGCTTCTGCTGCAATGAGAGCATCTTTAATCTGTCGTGCTTGGTTTTGAACCTGTTTTTCTAGTAGTAATTTCTGCTGTTGTAATTGCTGATATGATTGATGATGGTGGATGGCGATCGCCAAATACTCAGATATTTGACGCAAAAACTGGATATCTTGCTGATGCCATTGTCTTGACTCAGAACATTGATGAGCAATAACAAATCCCCATAGCTTGCTCTCTACTCTAATTGGCGTAACAGCCTTAGCTCTTACTTTTAGCTTTGTCATTAAGTCTTTAAGACAAGGATTAAGTGTAGAATCAAGTTTGACATCATCAATAACTAAATTAAATCCTTGATGATATTTATTTATCGATTGAGGAATCTTACGCCAACAAACTTCATCCTGGAAATACAAAGTAGAAGTAATATCCTGGTTTTTTCTGCATTCATAGGTAACTGTATCTACAAGCTCAACAGGTTTTGAACTGACAATATTAGACTCTAAAGGAACATCTAATTGATAAATCAAAAGCCTATCTAATGCCAAAAAATCACAGCTGCGATCGATCGCTGTTTGAATAATTTCTGATAAATTTAGATTCTGGCTAATCTGGATTTTAATTTGCTCAAATATGCGCTCTTGTTCCACCTGATAGTGCAATAATTTAGCCATCGGTGCAGTTTGGGGTAAATTATGTTTGATTTCCGAGTTTTCTGCCTCATTTATGAGTAATTTGACTACCTTGACGATAAATTCCGCGAAATCATTATGATTGTGGATTAATTTATTAATAAAATTTGTTTTTAAATATTCAACAACCGCAATTTCCCATTTTTGTTGGCAACTAAGCTGGATTAGCTCTTGGGTAATTATTGAGGTATCAAAAGCTAATGTAACTTGGTATTTTTGGGGATCTGTTGTTTCTTCCCTACGTAAAAAAGCATTAACTTTCGATGTAATTAACAACAAAAAACTAGCTGTTTCTGTTCGTTTATTTAGCTGATTTTTTTGTTCGCTATTTGCTAGCTTTAATAGTGTATGCTCTGTAATAAGCAAGTTTTCGTCTTCTGTTGACATTGCTAACCAGAGTTTGGCAATCTGAAGCCAAACTTGATAACTAACGACCTTTTTAAACACCAAAGAAGAAGAACTCAACACAATTTAAATTCAGCAATTATCACATTTTTCTGCTTCTACATAGCTTGGCTCATTTTTATCCTCTTAATCCAAACCGTAATTATTTCTCAAGATTAGACCAATATTAACTATGCACAAATTAGCAGCACTTCCTGGAGGTTGGAATCCCAATACGGAGGGTGTAATTTTTATTGAACAATCTCCTGCACCAATTGTTTTTTTGACTTATGCTGATACCGATATTCAAACTATCGCTGCTGCTCAAGATTCCTTAGACAATGATTTCCCTAATATCAGAGTGGTTAATTTGTTGAATTTACAACAACAATTAAGCATTGACGTTTATGTAGAAACAGTATTGTCAAAAGCACAGGTAGTTGTCTTACGTTTATTAGGTGGAAGTGCCTACTGGTCTTATGGATTAGAGAGAATTAAAGAAACCGTTGAGTTGAGCAATGCTGCTTTATTTGTCTTACCAGGAGACAACGCTCCAGATCTTGATTTAATTAGTCATTCGACAGTTTCTTTGGCTGTAGTCAATCAATTGTGGCGTTATTTAATTGAAGGAGGAAAAGAAAATTTTGTCAATGCTTTGCGGTTTGTTAGTGATACTTGTTTACAAACAAATTATATACCAGCAGCACCAAAGTCTGTTCCCGAAATCGGAATTTATCAATGGCAAAACCAAATAGATAAAAATAGTTTAGAAAACTTAAATATTGAGGCAGAAAATGTTAAGAGCGATAAGCTAGACGGACAGGGCGTTAGCCCAGATCGTCGTCTTACGACGACTGGCGATGCTTCCGCATCGCGTGCTTCGTTACGCTCTTGTGCGGTTCTTTTTTATCGTTCTCATTATTTAGCAGGTAACACCACGGCAATTGATTGTTTATGTCAATCTATAGTATCTCGAAATTTACACCCCATACCTATATTCATCTCTTCATTAAGAAATGTAGAATTACAGCAACAATTGTTAGCTTTGCTGCAAGAAAATCCGATTAAACTATTATTGAACACTACTAGTTTTTCTTTGGCAAAAATTGGCGAGTCTGCTCAACTACAGTTTTGGCAACAGTTAAATGTTCCTGTTTTACAGGTGATACTAAGTAGCAGTACTCTTGAGCAATGGGAATCTAGCTTACAAGGCTTAATGCCCAGGGATGTAGCCATGAACGTAGCACTACCAGAAGTAGATGGTAGAATTATCACCCGCGCTATTTCTTTTAAATCGGTACAAACCTGGAACAAAAAGCTAGAAACTAACGTGGTTGTTTATCAGCCAAAAAGCGATCGCACGGATTTTGTCGCCGACTCAGCAGCTAACTGGGTTAATCTCGCTAATACAATACCTAAAGACAGGAAAGTAGCTTTAATTCTTGCTAACTATCCTAACAAAGACGGCAGAATTGCTAACGGCGTGGGTTTAGATACTCCCGCAAGCTGTATTAAAATTCTTGAAGCTTTACAACAATCAGGATATACAGTTACAAATATGCCCAAGACGGGAGAGGAATTAATTCAACGTCTGACTACAGGTATTACCAACGATCCTGAAAGTCGCGCCTCTCGCCCAACATATCAAAGTTTATCGATAGAAGATTATCAAAAGTATTGGCAGACATTACCTGAAGCGGTACAGCAAAGTATAACAAATAGATGGGGCGTTTCTGTTGAACATCCTCATGAAATTGCCAAGCAGGATGGGGAGATGGGGAGATGGGGAGATAGGGAGATACAAATTCCTGGAATACAGTTGGGGAATGTGTTTGTAGGGATACAACCATCGCGGGGATACGATCGCGATCCTAGTTTAAATTACCATGCACCAGATCTAGAACCTACTCACGAGTATTTAGCTTATTATCATTGGCTAAGAAGTTGCTTTGGGGTACAGGCGATCGTTCATGTCGGCAAACATGGCAACCTAGAATGGCTACCAGGGAAAAGCTTGGCATTATCAGCCAGTTGCTATCCTGAAGTTGCCTTACAAACTATTCCCAATATCTATCCCTTTATTGTCAACGATCCAGGAGAAGGTTCACAAGCAAAAAGGCGATCGCAAGCCGTAATTATCGATCATCTTACCCCGCCCCTTACCCGTGCGGAGTTATACGGTGGGTTAGAAAAATTAGAGGCTTTAATCGATGAATACTATGAAGCACAAAGCTTAGATCCGACTCGCTTAAATATTATTAGCGATCGCATTACTAAACTAGTTCAGCAAGAAAACTTAGACCAAGATTTAGGTATCAAACCCAATGAGACTGAAACTTTAGCGCAATTTCTCTCTGTCGCTGATGGCTATCTCTGTGAACTAAAAGAAGCACAGATACGAGATGGTTTACATATCTTTGGGCAATGTCCCCAAGGAGAACAACTACGAGATCTAATTATTGCGATCGCTCGTTCACCTAGTTATAACCGTATCGGTTTAACTCAGGCATTGGCAAAAGATTTTGGTTTGGATTTTGATCCTTTATTAGGCGGAGATGTAGGGGCGTGTCTTGGTGCGCGTTCCCTTGCGCCTAACGGCGACGCGGGGTCGCACCGCTTTCGCGAAACGCCCCTACAGGGTATTGCAGGTTTGCCAGATAATTATCTAACAGAATTAAAACAAGCTAGAAATAAAGGTGATGCGATCGCCATCCTCGAAGAAATTGCCATCGAATTAGTAGATAACTTGCTCAACAATACACTTCTTACCTCTTACTGTACGGGCGATTCGCGAATCGCCCCTAACCTATTACCTATTACCTCATTACAGCTTCAGTGGATTAAAAACACCCTACTGCCGAATCTAATCAAAAGCGATCGCGAAATAACTAACCTAATCAAAGCTTTAGATGGCAAATATATACCCAGTGGTGCATCGGGCGCACCCACTAGAGGTAGACCAGAAGTATTACCCACAGGACGTAACTTTTATTCGGTAGATATTCGCGGGATTCCTACCGAAACCGCCTGGGAAGTAGGCAGTAAAGCAGCAGAGGTAGTAATTGAACGCTATACCCAAGAAAACGGCGAATATCCCCAATCCTTGGCAATTTCTATCTGGGGAACCTCAACCATGCGGACTGGAGGCGATGACATCGCTCAAGTAATGGCATTAATGGGAGTAAGACCAGTCTGGGACGGGATGTCTCGACGAGTTGTGGATTTTGAAGTGTTGCCAGCCTCTATCTTAAATCGTCCTCGTGTGGATGTAACGGTACGGGTGTCAGGCTTTTTTAGGGACTCTTTCCCTAACATAATCAACTTATTAAATAAAATAACAAAAACTGTTGCTAGTTTGCCAGAAACGCCAGAGATTAATCCTCTAGCTAATGCAGTTGAGACAGAACAACAGCTATTACAAGAGGCGGGAATAGATGCTGAGGCAGCCCAAAAACGAGCTAGCTATCGGGTATTTGGCTCAAAACCAGGGGCTTACGGTGCGGGAATCCAGGGTTTAATTGAGGCGCAAAATTGGCAGAGTGATGAAGATTTAGCTAGAGCTTATCTTAACTGGAGTTCTTATGCTTATGATGGCAGTGGTCAAGGCTATGCTGCACCAGAATCCTTTAAGCGTCGCTTAAAACAACTTCAGATCGTGCTACACAATCAAGACAATAGAGAACACGACATACTTGACTCTGATGACTACTATCAATTCCAGGGAGGAATGACTGCTGCGGTACGTAGTCTGACAGGAAAAAACCCAGAGGTGTATTTTGGCGATAACTCCCAGCCGAGTAATCCAAGAGTCAGAAAGTTAACCGAAGAAATAGCCAGGGTGTATAGATCGCGAGTAATAAATCCTAAATGGATTAAAGGTGTAATGCGTCACGGTTATAAAGGTGCGTTTGAAATGGCAGCGACGGTAGATTATCTTTTTGCCTACGATGCTACGGCCAATTGCGTCGCCGACTATATGTATGAGGGGGTAGCTCAAGCATATATTTTTGACGAACAAGTACAGCAATTTATTCAAGCCAAAAACCCCTGGGCTTTGCGGGATATGTCTGAAAGACTCTTGGAGGCACATCAACGAGGATTATGGCAAGATGTCGATGCACAAATGATTGATGATTTAAAAGCGATCGCTAATCAATCTGAAGGAGTGATTGAGGAAATTTAATCGTCATCAATATGGCGTAAATCTTATCTTGAGTGCAAGATAGAGGTCTAAATAAGTTTACAAACTAGCCAAGCTGTATGAATTTAGATGTTGCAGAATATCTTAAGTCAGCCGAAGAATATATTGCTCAGGAAAAATGGCAGGAAGCTAAAATTAATTTTCAACGGGCAATTGAAATAGATCCTCATCGTTGGGATATTTATTTTAATTTAGGCGTAATTTTTTTAAAACAGCAACAATACGAAGCAGCAGTCAATAAGTTCGAGCAAGCTATTAGAATTAAGCCTGATTATGATTGGTCTTATAATAATTTGGGTGAAGCATTTTTAAAATTAGGTCGTCCTAAAGATGCAGTTCAATCTTTTATTCAAGCTGTAACTATTAATCAAAATAATCCTCAGTTTTACTATAATTTAGGCGAAGCTTTAGTTCAAAAAAATGCAGTCGATCAGGCACTTGTCTGTTTTCGTCAGGCACTAGAATTAGATCCAAAAGATCATCAGCTTCAGTTTCAATTAGGCAAATCTTTAAAAAATCAAGGCTTAACTAAAGAAGCAGTAGAGTGTTTTTGCCGAGCAATTAAGCTAAATCCTAACTATACTTTTGCCTATATTTCTTTAAGATATACAAAATTAGAGCCAAAACAGCGCGAGCACCTAATTAACTTTTATCAACAAATATTAATCGATCATCCTCAGCAACCAGACGCTTTGGCTAATCTGGCTGACTTATTAGCTGCTCAAGGAAATATAGTAGAGGCGATCGCTTTTTCTCGTCAAGCTATTCAAACTAAAACAATCAAAGAAAACCCGCAGTTTGCTAAATTTGATTGGCAAATTAAAAAAAAAGCTCCAGATTTCATAATTATTGGCGCAGGAAAATCTGGCACAACTTCTTTATACAGATATTTAGGCGATCACCAGCAAATACTATTACCAAATAAAAAAGAGCTACGTTTTTTTGATCGAGACTTTGACTATGGCTATGAGTGGTATTTAGCTCAATTTCCTGGGATTAGCGATCGCGCCGATTTATTAACAGGAGAAGCTTCCCCTAGCTATTTCTTTTTACCCCATGTAGCTCAAAGAATCAAAGATTTGGCATCAGAAACTAAATTAATTGTGGTGCTACGCAATCCAGTAGAACGTACTATTTCTGACTATTATCACAACCAAAAAGCGGAGAACAAGAACTTAAACTTAGAACAATTAATCGACTCAGAAATTACTTGGCTTGAACAAAAAAGTGAACAAGAATTAAGCTACGGAGGTGGCTTATTATCCCAAAGTCTTTACTACTATAAATTAAAACGCTGGCTAAATATATTTCCCAGAAATCAGTTTTTAATTTTAAAAAGCGAGGATTTATTTACTAATCCGAGTCTGGTAATGAGAGAAGTTTTAGATTATTTGAGCTTACCTAATATGCAAAAAGATGACTATTCAAAACATAATACTGGCTTTTATCCTCAAGTTGAATTTAATTTAAAAAGTAAATTAAAAAGCTATTTTAAATCTCATAATCAAAAATTAGCAGACTATTTAAATATGAATTTTGATTGGTAATCTTTCCAATAAAAGATGTCGGTTTATCCTGTCTTTATATCAAAGATGTATGCTTTTTATTTATTCATCAACACTGCTTAAACCCAGGGCTATTTGATTCTCGCTCTTCTTCCAGAGAATAAATTCTCTGTCTAACAAACAAAGTCCGTTTAAACGGACTTAAGATTTGCGGTGCGACCCAGCTGCTGTTCCAGCAGCCAAGAAATAGATTTCTTGGTACATTAGATTCAAAATGAAATAGCTTTGACTTAAGCCAATGACTCATTACTTTACGGACGGACATTCGCCCCTAGCTGATTACTAATAGCTAGCTGTTCCAGGTTTTAATAACTTTTCCTATAATTTGTTGATTATAAAAAGGCGTATTAGCAGCAGAAGATTTGAGATTTTCTTGATTAGCTAACCAAGTTTTTTGCGAATCGAATAATATTAAATTAGCAGCATCGTCTAGCGCGATCGCTATAGGTTCTTGTTGTAGACATTGACGGGGACGACTACTCAAACCCTGCCATAGTTCTAAAGCAGATAGTTTTCCAGTTTCTACTAGTCCTTGCCATAAAAGAGGTAGAGCTAACTCCAAACCAATTACTCCTGGTGGTGCAAGAGCAAATGCTACGGTTTTTTCTTCGTAGGTATATGCCTGATGGTCAATGGCGATCGCATCAATAATTCCTTGTTTAACTCCAGTAATTAATGCAGCCTGGTCTTTTTTATCTCCCAAGGGTGGTTCAAGGCGCAAATTGGGGTCATAGCTACCCACTGCATCATCATTCCATAACAGATGCATCCAGGTCGTGCTGGCGGTTATCGTTACGCCTCTGGCTTTGGCATCGGCAATCAACTCCACTCCTCTTTTCGTAGAAACGCGCATAATATGAACGGGAGTCGGAATTTCTGCCACTATTTCTAAGACTGCTGCTATAATTGCTGCCTCTGAAAAAGCAGGATTTCCCAACATACCGTAACAAATAGAGGTTATTCCTTCTCGAACTACTCCTTTTCCTGCTAGTTCGTTGCAGTTAAGAGCGATCGCCATCGGCTTTTGCCAAGGTTGAACATATTCCAAAACCTGTCTAAATAGATTCAAATCACTTAAATTATAGCGATCGGCAAAGCCAATTACTCCTGCCTTTAATTCTCCCAGTTCACTCATCTGTTTGGTATCGGTAACATGGGAAACAGCACCCCAAAAACTTAGCTGAGATACAGGCTTGTTGCGATCGTCATTGGTTAAATAGCTACTTTTTTGCTTAACAGCAGCTAATATTTCAGCATTATCAATCCGAGGTAGAGTGTCAGGTAAAATTCCTACTTGCGTAAACCCCCCCGCAGCAGCAGACTGAGCCAAAGCTAATAAAGTTTCTCTGGCTTCATTTCCAGGTTCTCCACTATGGCTATATAAATCTACTAATCCTGTTCCCAAGACCAAATTTTGTCCTGAAAGTATTTGTGCTTCGGTGGGATAGTCCGTCAGGCGATCGCCAATTTGCTTGATTTTACCGTTTTCAATTAGCACATCCGACAAGCGATCGATTTCTTGAGTAGGGTCAATTACTCTTACCTGTTGCAGTAGTTCCATTCTTTGCTTTTGGTTTACAAGTTAATCGCTGATAGCTTTACAGGCTTTTAATTGTCTTGATAGAACTAACATTTAATAGTAGTTGACATTATGTACTGCAAATCATCATAATAATAGTTTGTGTAAACTTTAGCTCTCAAATAAACTCTTGGCTAATGTTATCGTAATCGGAGCCCAATGGGGTGACGAAGGAAAAGGGAAAATAACCGATTTACTTAGTCGTTCAGCAGATGTCGTGGTGCGCTCCCAAGGTGGAGTAAATGCAGGACATACCGTTGTTGTAGCTAAAAAAACTTTTAAGCTACACTTGATTCCCTCAGGAATTTTATATCCTAAAACAGAGTGTATTATCGGTTCTGGAACAGTAATCGATCCTCAAGTGTTGATTGAAGAAATAGAACAACTAAAAGCTTTAGGAGTAACGGTAGACAATCTATATATCTCGCAAACGGCTCATATCACTATGCCTTATCATCGCCAGATTGATGAAGCATCAGAAGAAAGCCGAGGAGAATATAAAATTGGTACTACAGGTAGAGGCATTGGTCCTACCTACGCTGACAAATCAGAACGAACTGGCATTCGGGTTTTAGATTTAATGAATCGGGATCATTTGCGTAAGCAACTTGGTTGGACGATCGATTATAAAAACGTAATTTTAGAAAAACTATATAATTTACCGCCTTTAGACCCAGAGAAAGTAATTGAAGAGTATCTAAAATACGCAGAATTTTTACGCCCTTTTGTTGTAGATAGTTCTCTCAAAATTTATGAGGCAGTTAAAAAGAAAAAAAATATCCTGTTTGAAGGAGCGCAAGGGACTTTACTAGATTTAGATCATGGTACTTATCCCTACGTTACTTCTTCAAATTCTATAGCTGGCGGAGCCTGTGTCGGAGCAGGTGTCGGACCTACTACTATCGATCGGGTGATTGGCGTAGCCAAAGCTTATACAACCCGTGTAGGCGAGGGTCCTTTTCCTACCGAGCTAAATGACAGCGTTGGCGAATTTTTAGGAGATGTAGGCGCAGAATTTGGTACAACCACAGGTCGTCGTCGTCGCTGTGGTTGGTTTGATGCTGTAATTGGTCGCTATGCTGTGCGAATCAATGGCTTGGACTGTTTGGCAATAACAAAATTAGATGTGCTGGACGAATTGGCAGAAATAAAGGTATGTGTGGCATATGAGATAGATGGTGCAACTTGCCATCATTTTCCTACTAATGCTAATCATTTTGCCAACTGCAAGCCTGTTTATAAAACTTTACAAGGATGGCAAAGACCTACTACAGGCTGTCGTTCTTTATCAGACTTGCCCAAAGAAGCTCTAAACTATCTTAAGTTTATGGCTGAATTAATGGAAGTTCCTATCGCTATTGTTTCTGTCGGTCCTGGTCGAGATCATACAATCATTGTCGAAGATCCAATCCACGGATCAAAAAGAGCTTTGCTTGATGCCGATGGTGTACCCGTTTAGCAAATCTAACCTGTAACAAGGTAAGCAAACTGCAAACCGTAGTTAAAATATTGAACCATATTACTTACTATCAAAATAATTAAAGACTATGAACATTACAGTTGAATGCAAAAGCAGACCTGAAGGGAGTAAACCCAGAGCATTACGTCGCGAAGGATTAATTCCTGTTGCCTTGTATGGTCATGATGGAGCTAACTCTGTTTCTCTGACAATACCTGCAAAAGAAGCACAAATGCTATTAAGACAAGCAGCAATTAATAACACGCTAGTTGATTTGCAAGTTCCAGATATTTCTTGGAAAGGCAAGGCTTTAATTAGAGAAGTACAGGCTCATCCTTGGAAAAGAACCTTAAATCATCTCAGTTTCTTTACTGTTTCTGCCGACCAACAGGTAGAGATTGTTGTTCCAATAATACTTGTAGGTGAAGCTGCTGGTACCGAAGAAGGGGGAATTGTCGAGCAAATCATGACTGAATTGAATATTGCTTGTGCTGCTGACAAAATTCCTGAATCTATTGAAATTGACGTAACCAGTTTTGAAATTGGTAGCCTTTTACACGTAGGAGAAATTGCTCTACCAGAAGGTGCTGTTGTTTTAGATGATCCTGAAAGAACCGCTATTTCGGTTGTTGTTCCAGCCAAGCCTGTGACCGAAGACGAAGAAACTACAGAAACAGAAATTATAGGAGAGTCAGAAGAATCAACCGAAGCAGCAGATTCAGAAGAATTAGCCGAAGCAGCAGATTCGGAAAAATCTTAGTGAAGCTGATTTTCAGGTTTAGAATTTAGCTTTCGATTTTTGCAAAAACTTGCTGTACGTGCAGACTTTACCAGGAATATTTGATATTCCTGGTTTTTGCTATTTGTGCCGAGAAGCTACCTAAGAAAAGTTTTATTATGTAATTTAGCAATTTGCCGATCACTTCTTCTTTGCCTGATGTAAAATTAAGCGATTTCCTTCTGGATCATAAGCATAAATCTCCTGACCATGGGAACTATATATTATTTCTCCTGGTGGAGTGTAACCCATATCAGCTAGAAAAGCGATCGCCTGTTCTAAATTTTCTACCTCGATACATAAGCTCATACTGCTGCTAATATTATCGAACTCCAACTTTCGTTCCGTTTTGGGTTGAAAGATGCCCAAACGCAGTTTTTGTAATTGGAACTCTCCGTAAACCCCAGGAAGATAAACTGTAGGCTGTTTTTGTAACAGATGACTATAAAAGTCAATTAAAGCTTGAATATTATTAGTAGATATAGTGACAAAGACATCCAGATAATCAAAATTCATACAATCTTTAAAGTTATTCCCTAAGAATCCATTTATAGTAAAGAATATACAAAACATATTAAGCTAGTAAAGCCTAGCGTTTAAACTCTTGAACCTGTTTTGGTAATATAGTTTACTTTGCAATCTTAAAAGTATGGTCTTGTTCTCAAGTATTCCATTGGTATATATAGCAGTTAATAACCAATTTTTAGTAACATCTAAACTCAAATAAAATACTCATTAATCAAATTAATATTAATTTTTTACTAAAGATAGCCCTATTTATTTAAACACTGTTTTACACAACAATTTAATCAATTAGCTGTGAATGATATAGTAATCTTCAATCACTGCTTAATAGTATTTTGAAAAATCATAAATCAAATTAATTTAAAAGTATATTTAATCTAATGATCAAAGTCTTAATAGTAGACGATCAAAAAACAGTCCAAGAAATTATAAAAAGTTATATTGAAGAAGAATCAGGCTTAGAACTTGTTGGTTGTGCTGAAAATGGTCAAGAAGCCATAGATTTAATTCAAGCACATCGACCTAATATCGTATTGATGGATATTGAAATGCCTATTTTGGATGGGCTGTCAGCTACCAAAATTATTACTGAAAAGTTTATAGATACTAGTGTCTTAATTATTAGCGTTCACAATGAAGATACCTATTTAAATTCTGCTTTACAGGTAGGTGCCAAAGGATACCTCAAGAAAAATACTCCCGCCAAGGAATTAGTCAACGCCATTTATTCTGCTTATAAAGGATATTTTCAGTTAGGACCTGGCTTACTGGAAAAATATTTGCATAAAGTTACTGATTCTCAATCCAATTCCCAGGAAATAGAGCAGCTAAAATCAGTAATACTTCAGCAGTCTAAACTGCTAGAAAATTTGAATACTGACTACAGTAGACAATCAAGACGCGATCCTCATAGTCAGGATAGAAAATCTAAGAATCAATACTCTTTAGAAAATCAATACGCTAATTTGGAACAGCAAGTAAATTATCTTAGCAGCTTTGTAAAAAAACTCAATCAAAGAGTTGGTTTTCTGCAACAGTTTGGTGTTCTAATAACACTGTGTTGCGTAATTTTGGGCATATTGCTGCTAGCCACTTTATAAATAGTAAAGAATGCTCAAAAGATCATGGCATCTGACTCCTCAAAAAAAACTATTTTTGCGGCTATTGCTGCTAACAAGAGCGATCGCCATTACTAAATTTATTGCTGCCTGGATTAGCGGTAGTTCGGCTATGCTCTATTGAAGGTATTCATTCGGTAGTCGATACCAATGAATTACTATTATTATTAGGCATCCATCTGAGTCAAAAACCAGCAGATGCGATTCATCCTTTTGGCTATGGTCAGGAATTATATTTCTGGACTCTAATCATAGCGATTCTCATTTTTGCCCTCGGTGGTGGAATGTCTTTTTATGAAGGCGTAACTCATTCAATCGAGCCGTCTCCTTCAACCGATAATTGATCTATTGTTAATTGATTATGCTTGCTCCCTGGCGATCGCCTTTATCCAGTTCCATACACCGTAACCGTTCTAAACCTTTTTCTCGCTATTTTCAGTTGGCTACGGTTACCTCAGAAGGTTATCCTGCTAATCGCACAGTAGTATTTCGTGGCTTTTTAGATGATCAAGACAACGCACTGAAAATCATTGTTGATTCTCGCAGTGCCAAGATACAGGATATTGAACATCAGGCAATTGGCGAAATTTGCTGGTATTTTACTAAAACCAGGGAACAGTTTCGGATTGCAGGGAATTTACGTTTAATTACTCCTAAAGATACGCACACTGACTTACAACACGCACGTCAAGCTACTTGGCATGATATTTCCGATTCAGGGCGATCGCAATTTGCTTGGCCAGATCCAGCCCAACCCGTAGCAGATAAATCAGCCTTTGACATATCGCCTTTAGATCCCAATACCCCTTTAGACAATTTTTGTTTATTGTTGTTAATCCCCAATAGAATTGACCATCTACAATTACGAGGCGATCCTCAACAACGCTGTATATATACTCTCGAAAAGAAAACTTGGTCAACTCAGTCTGTCAATCCTTAAGTAACGGGTAATCAGTATATTCTTCTGGCGCATCTTAAGTGTCACCTCTGCCATAGAAGGTTTTGGGGTTGGATTCGTTCAATTCTGCATTCTACTCGACCAGATGCGATGCCTAAATCTAGTTCCGCGATCGCATTTATTTTGACTTTTCAGACATCCTCTAAGATATTTTTCCATACTTATATAGTGGGTAGCATCAAAATCCATTCAATCCAACCCCTTACCGTACTAGCTCGTCTTTCACGAGTAGTATCCGAACCAACAGCAATTTTTTCACTACCTTTGCCCATAATAAACACAATTTCCTCTTCGCAAAGAGGCTCTGCTTTCTCTAACCATGCAGCTAAAGAGTCATTAAATATTCGGTGTTGCAAAATACACTTAAGAAGCTCGATATTTCGTTTCTGGGGATGTTGAGACATTACAAAATACCCATGTTTGCTGAGAGAGTAAGTTACCTCTTGTTTGGTTTTTTGTTCTCGCGTTATCAGCCCTAAATATATCGCTGCTGTAACATAATAGTTAGTCTGTCTTTCATTAAAAGCGTATATTAGCGTAATTTCATCTTTACTCAGAAACTCATTGGCATTGTATAACCTCCCCAATAAATCAATAATTCTGAGAAAGCTATCAGCTTGAGGAAAAGGAATATCTTCATCATCGGGAATTATTCTAGTTTCAACCAAGATGCTTCTGATATCAGACATCTCGATATCGCTTTTACTGATACAGTATCTATGTTCTGAAACTAACTCTAGCGAGTTGTATAAATCCTCCTTATTAAAGCGGAAGCGATAAAACGTAAATATGTCGTTGGATATCGTCAGGAATATAGGAACAACCTCTTTTTCTAGCTTGGAATTCCAGAGTCGGTAAGGATAATAAAGCTGTCGAACAATAAAATCGTTTACTGTTTCACTTTTAGCTTCAATGATCGCAAACTGACTTTCACCCTCAAATCCCCCATCAATTTCACATTGGGAATTAGTGACTTTAATATCGTGAAACAATCCTGTTTTCAGATTTCGGATCTTATAATCAAATTTCCCTGTAGACATTCTGCCCAAGACAGTAAAATTCGTAGTTTCGCCCATAATGTCATCAATCATGCCTGAGAGGAAGGCACAGATAATGGCTGAAGACTCAGAGTAAATATTGCTAGGCTCAAGAGTTTCAATTTGAGGCGGAAGCTCTCGATAAACAACATCTACCGAAGTTTTTCTGGGAAGTTGAAAATAACTTTTAAAAGCCCCAATGATGTAGTTTCCCCGCGAGATGGGCTGAATTGTTAAGCTATTGTCCCTAAATATTTGGGGAAGTTTAACGGCATGGTCAAACTTGGTCATCAGTCGAGCTTCGCGCTGCTGATTGATTCTAGTCGATGATATTTGAAAAAAGCCTTGTCTGGCTATTTCATCAAGAATTTTATCCTCTTTGAAAATAATCTCCCAGGCTCTATCATTTTTTGACCGAGAGGGATGCCGAGGCTTCCTCGGCTTATCCAATCGAGGTGTTGACTTGTTTGCGGTCATATCTGTTATGGATCAACAGTTCATTTATTCTGCCACGCTTTGAACCCACCGCATTAATAGCTCTGGAGGCTTTAACTTCTACAATTTCATAGTTCGGATCAGAATAAAGCTCTTTAATCAAAGAAGCAGAGGAATTACTTACTAGTACCTGACAGCCACGCTCGGTTAACTTGTCACAGACTTCCTTTAATCTAATCTGCTCTTCCTCTCCAAACCCATTAACACTATACCCAGTAAAGGATGAAGTGTCAGATATGGGATGATAGGGAGGGTCGAAGTAAATAAATGCTCCTTTTCTCGCAGTAGCCACCGCCTTAGCAAAATCTCCTTCAAGAATTCTGACATCTTTTTGATTGAGATAAGCACTCACCGACCTAATGACCGCAGGATCGGCAATTAGAGGGTTAGAGTAGTTACCATAAGGTACGTTAAATTGACCGCTACTGTTGACGCGAAACAAACCATTAAAACAAGTTTTGTTGAGATAAATAATTCTGGCAGCCCGCTCTTGAGGACTTCTATCCTTAAAGTCATCTTTTCTATCCTGCTCTCGCAACCAGTAATAATGTTCTTTAGAGTTCTTGTCCTGATGTTGTTGACACAACTCCAGTAACTCTTCAGGATCGTCTTTAATTACGCGATAACAGTTGATAAGTTCCTTATTGGTATCGTTGATAACGCTCTTTTTAGGCTGTAGGGAGAATAATATCGCCCCAGCACCAACAAAGGGTTCGTAATATTGACCGAACTTTTGAGGGACATACTCTTTAATAGTAGGTAAAAGCTGCCGTTTTCCGCCAGCCCATTTCAGGAATGGTTGAGCGAGAACATTATGCTTGTATGCTTTTTTCCTATCAGTTTGAGGCGAGGAAATGCTCCCAGGCTCTATCGAGCCTCGACGTTGCTTTGCAACGGCGGCGGACTCCAGTCCGCGAGAGCATATTCCACTCGCCTGTTGAGATAGTGAGGACACAGAATGCGAAGCGTCTTCTCGTCCGTAAGATGTCGGTTTAGCAGCAGTATTATCTGGCATTGTATTAGGAGTGGTGTCCACCAGTTAAAGGTATCATCTCTGAAGATAAGCACAAGGTATAATGCCTTAATCTATCAGTATGATTATACTAAACAACTTGATTTTTTAAACAACCAGGAATGCGATCGCTCAATCTCTGTTTAACCGACTGGGAACACCAGAAGACATTGCCGATGTGGTGGCGTTTGTAGCAAGCGATCGCTGATTACTAAGCCCAAAGTAGAATCATAACCTCGCCAGCCAGCCCCAGGTAAATACACTTCTACCCACGCATGAAGATCTCTTAATTATTGTTCTAGGTCGCCTTCTCGGTAGCCGCTAACGAATCTAGCAGCAATACCAAATTCAATTTTGTATCAACTTAACTCTTTGGCAATACCTTTAATGTTCCCTATCCGCAAATTGGGTAAAACTAGCGAAGTCTTATAGTCAGAATGTTGCTTTTCTAATTGAGCAACAATTTGCTCTTGTTCTGACGGCGTAACTTCGCGATCGCCTGCAAGTGCTTCGGCTACTAAACGACGCATAGTTTCTATATATTTAATCTGAGCCTTGATTAGTCTTTCTACTCGATCTGGTTTACCATGACCATGATAAATTATAGTCTCTTCAGGATATTGTAGTTGTTGCGATCGCAGTTGATTTAGCCAGTTGCTACTAAAACCATCACCCAGAAAAGGAATTGTCTGATTGACTACAAAATCTCCAGCAAATAGCGCATTTTGTTGGGAAAGATAGTAAAGCGTTGTAGTTATAGTTTCATTTTCGGGCAAGTCGATAACTTCAAAAGTAAGCCCACCCAACTTAATTGTGTCTCCAGTTTTTACTATATGGTTAGGAAGAGGAATCGTATCTTTATCTGGAAAATCGTTACCGTGTAGTTGATTACGCGCTTTTATAAACCCTTGTGAATCTGTTTTAAGATCGTTATAGGTAATCTCAGAAGCATAAATCGGAACATCCTCTATTGCAGCATCGACAAATACGGGTAGTCCGCCATAATGATCTGTATGAGGATGAGTAATTAAAATTCCTAAAATCGGTTTATTAACGGCAAGTATTTCATCTAAAGCATATCTGGCTTGAGAAAGAAAGCGTCCTGCATCAATCAAGATAATTCCTTTATTGGTTTCAATCCAGTATAAATTTACCGCATCTATTGGTGGAGATTCATAGCGGTGTATGGTCACTGTTGGCTGGTTTTGCGCCAGGGTAAGATTGGTACTAAAAAACGCACTTAAACCAACCAAGAAAGCAAACAGCACATTTATTAATTTTATTTTGTTAGAAAGCATAGCCCAATTATTATTTTATGTGTCTTCAAAATTTATACTCATAGTAATGTTTATTTTGGTCGATCGACCAAAATACTGAAGAACGATAAATTAGTATTTTTGAATAATGCTCGAATAGTTAATAAAGATAAACAATGGCTGCCAAACGCAACTTTGATAGCGAAGAGGTTTTAGATGGTGTTATGCGTACCTTTTGGTCACATGGCTACAGAGGAACGAGTCTAGAAGATTTAGCTCGTGCTACTGGTTTGCGTAAAGGCAGTTTACATAATGCTTTTGGCAATAAAGAAGATTTGTTTTTGCTAGCACTCGAACGATATGCCCAGCTTTTTGATCGTCGTCTTGACAATGCACTCGATGACCCCGATCCATATCGAGCAATTGAACGCTTTCTAGAAGCAATTGTCGAACGAATGTCAGATTCTTTTAATCCTAGAGGATGCTTGTCAACCTACGCTTGTATAGAGTGGCAGGATTTACCGCCAAAAGCAGCAGCTAAAGTGTCTCACACTTTGGCAGGACTAGAAGAACAATTAACAAAAATAATCAAAAAAGGGCAGCAGCAAAGCAACTTTGCTTCAGATAAAGATGCGCGATCGCTGGCTCGTTTTCTGATTGCGACAACACGAGGCATGGCTACATTACACAAAGTTACGGGCGATTTGGATACTGTACGAGATGTAGCTAATTGTGCGATTGGCGTACTTAAATAATTTGCCAGCCTAGTTTTTTATCCCTTATTCAACACCTAAGTATTTTTACTTCCATCACTTTTAGTGTTTATCGTCTATTGATTCTAAGTAATCAGCGATCGCTTTGGCAATCTCCTTTTTTCCCACTGCTTTTTGAGGTGGTTGGTTTTTTGTTACTAGATAAGCCACCTGCGCGCCTGTAGCTTGATGTTCTTCGCCACGGTTAGCTAGCACCATTTGATAACCCTGCTGTAATCTAGTTTCGGCAATACTGATTAATTCTGCATGGGAGATGTTTTCTTGATACTTAAAAGTAATCATGCCCAAGCTAGGATATTTAGCTTTTACCTCCCTAATTACCTTTTGAGTAGCTACTAGGTCAATTTTAGACAATGCCCCACCGCTAGGGATTTTGCCTGAGTATACTTGAGCAGGTTTATAGTCAGCAACCGCAGCAGAAAAGATTCCATAACGATAATTATTTTCTAATTCTGTCATTACTGCTGACAGATATTCATCGTAGGTAGTAACTATTTGATGGGGGAGATAGCTAGGAGGAGTATAGCTGCCTTGTCCATGAATTAATTTTACTTTTGCGCCTCGAAGATACAATTCTTCAGCGATGCAGATGCCCAATCTGCCTGTAAAGCGATTAGTGAGACGACGTATATTGTCTATCGGTACAGGGGTAGGACCCCCTGTGACTAAGATCGGGATATCCTTGAGAGATGATAAACTAACTGCGCGACATACAGCCAAGGCGATCGCTTTTTCTTCTGGCAGATTGTTTTTACCATTAGCAACTTTGGGCGGGATAATTTTTACTCCCATTTGATTTAGCTGCTGTAGAGATTTAGTCAAAATAGAGTTGTGCAAACTACCGTGCATTGTCGGTGCAATCAGAATTTGACATTTTCCTTTTTCCATTCTGCCAATAGCTGAAGCCAAAGTAGAAGCAATGACACCATCGGCAATGCCCAATGCCATTTTATTGATGGTGTTATAGGTTGCAGGGGCGACTAAATAGGCAGCAAAAGGATTGTCATCGCTGAGGTGTTCCGCATTTGCTGTTAGCTTAGTAACCACAGCATTAGTGGTACTCCATTCCAAAGCATCAATAGTGGTGTATCTTAATGCTTCATTCGAGGCAAAAGCTACGACATCAGCCCCTTGACGGCGGAGAGTACGAGCGATTAAGGGAGCTTTCATGGCTGCAATGCTACCTGTCACCAACAGGGCAATACGCTTATTTTGCAGATGATTTGATTCTAAAGTAACTTGGCGATCCGTAGGGGACGCGATCGCGTAATCGCCTAATTCTGATTCTGGTGGCGGTTGAAAATCCCAATCATTCATATACTACTTTGGAGTAAATATGCGGTGCGTTCAACACTGCTTGCTCTTGCATGAATATATTTTTTCAATACTAGTTTTGAATTCCTGACCTCTGACCTCATTCTCAATTGATATTTCTGATTCGTGCCAGAGGTCTACTACTTGCTCTTGGCTTTTAATCTTTTAAAATATTATCTCAATCTGTTACTTATTAAAGATTCAGTTTTGGTGGGCAAAGATCTTTATTTGAAACGTTTTTTGCGCTGAATTTTATTTTGCCCACCCTACAAAAGCTTATTACCTATTAAAGATTCAGCCTTTCGTAAATAGCTGATATCCCCCTGTAAAGCTAGCTAAGGAAAGAACAAACTGCCAAAGACTAGTCGGTTGTAGAATTGCTTTACTGCTTAAGAATACGGCAACAATACCAATGGCGATCGCAATTCCTGCCCAACTTTTAATAGCGCGAGGTAATACAAAAAGCATTAACACTCCTGCGGTGAGAAAGAGAATAGACGTATCGGCAGCGACTCCCCGCCACCAGTAAAGATAAATGTTATTGGTAAAGTAAATATTTTGTCCTAAAAAATAAACTCCTAGTAGCAATAAACCTAATCCAAGTAACCTAGCAAATAATCTCATATCTTTTATGTGATTAAACTCTAATTCTAGGTTGCCCAAATGCTCATGCTTAAATATATAACCATCAATTCTAAGTTTCTAGATTAAGGACTTCTGGAGGATAATTACAGCCATCTAACATTATTTCTGTGATAGCCGAATAGGCTTCCGTCCAAGCCACTGCATATTCATCTGTCCATTGGTCTTCTAGGACGACAGCCATTGTTTTAAGTAAGTTTCCGCCGACCTTGGGATAATGTTCTGGCAGAACTCCATACTGTACGTGTTTAGCACCCAAGCCTTTAAGCGCGCTTGTCAAAGTATCTGGCTTAGTGAGGTTGTTCACTACTAATACCAAGGAGTCAAATAATTTTTTAGCTTGCTCGTCCATCTGAGCATCAGAAAACAAGGGTTTAACCTCTGGATAATCTTTAAATAGATTACTGTAAAAATAATTGGTAAAATCAGTTTCGCGATCGCATATCAAAGCAAAGCTAGTTTCTAGCAGATCTGTTTTAAGAGTCATAAATTCAAATAGAGTTTGGCAAAAGAATCTAAGCTACAAATAATATTACAGAAAAACCTTATACCTTGATGCCATAACACCAAAATAAGAAGTACAAATGAATTGATTAGCTGTTACTCTCTACAACTTAACAATTGCCAATTTTAGTAACATAAATTAATCTTTTTAGTTTTCTTTCTCAAAAAAATTAGGTTAAATTTAGAGGTGTCTTTTGAGGGATTGTCCAATGAACTCTACACCGTCTACGCGCAAAAATAATTTGACTAAATCCGAAGACCCGAATATGATATTTTTCGATCCTACCTTGATCGAGGCAGCTAGAAACATCTATCGAAAGTACTATAGTCTAGGTGTGTCAGCCAACAGCCAACCCATGGGAATAGTAATTAATCGAGATAGCCACAGAGGACAGCTAGCATTTAAAAATAAGCCAGTGCTGTTGCCCAGAGAATGTTTTATTCCTATTGGACAAATCGAAGCTGATACTTATTGAAACTAGTATTGTTAATTATTTAATTATTATTTTATTTGTATCGTTAAGCTATGGAAACGCTGGTTACAGTAATCGCATTTAGTCTTGCTTTTACTTTTGGTGCCTGTATTGGCAGTTTCCTAAATGTAGTTATCTACCGTATTCCTGCTGGAATATCTTTAATACATCCCCCTTCCCGCTGTCCTCGTTGTCTTCATCAGCTAGGTGTGAGCGAAAATGTTCCCGTATTTGGCTGGTTATGGCTTCGGGGGCGTTGTCGGTGGTGTAAAACTAAAATTTCTAGCCGTTATCCAATTATCGAAGCCTCCACAGGATTAATCTTTGCTTTGGTTTTCTGGCGATTTGGCTACAGCATTGAAACCGTTGGCTATTGTGCTTTTTTGGCTTGGCTACTGGCTTTATCTTTGATTGATTTAGACACCATGACTTTACCTGCCCCCTTAACTAAATCGGGTTTAGTTTTGGGGTTAGTATTTCAAGGGATTTTAGGCTGGCATCTGGCACAAGGGCGGGGAGTCGCTAATCAACTAATGTTTGGGGTTGGTGGCGCGACTACAGGTATCTGGTTACTCGAAATTATTGCTTTGTTGGGTACAATCATGCTGGGACAACAGGCAATGGGTGACGGGGATGGAAAGCTAATAGCAACTATTGGGGCTTGGATTGGCTGGAAGTATGTTTTAGTCTCTAGCTTTATCGCCTGTGGAGTTGGTTCAATTATTGGCGGTGGCGCGATCGCTTTAGGTATTATTAGCAAGAAACAACCCATGCCTTTTGGTCCTTTTTTAGCTTTGGGTGGTGCCTTAAGTCTCTTTTTTGGCGAGGCAATTATTAATGCTTACGTTAATGCTTTTTTTAATTTTTAGCTATACTAGCATCAACTTCTAACCTAACCATGGAAACATGGGCAAGTCCCTGAGAGTCTAGAGGATTTTGGGCTAGAAAATAATCTACAAACTGAGCAATAAAATCATCGCGCTTATCTTCTGGTACGCATTTAGTAAAAGGCATCCAGGTTGTGCGTATCCAACCTGCTAACCCCTCTTTGCCTTTGTGAGTCATGTCTTTTGGTACTAATTCTAAACGCTCGATCTTAAAGCCAGATTTTTCTAACCAGATCTGATAATCTTGAAGTCCATAAAAGTAATAAGGATTGTGGAAATCATTAAAGTAAGCACTCCAGCTATCAGAAGTTGTCAATTCTGCAAAAACTTGCAAAACCTCAGCAGCATTTCCTTTTCCTCCACAGGAAATAATTAATTTTCCACCATCTCGCAAAGCCGAATTTGCCCCCTTGAAAAATGCTTGGTGATTGTCTACCCAGTGCAGGGCAGCATTAGAAAAGATGAGATCGAATTCCTGCTTAAATAAAAGCGATCGCGCATCCACACAATCAAAGGTAAGATTAGGATATTGACTGGTAGGATATTTCTTAGCAGCATAAGCAATCATCTCAGGAGAGCTATCTGTTCCTATCACTTTGCTTTGTGGTACGGTTGCAGCAAAGTCAGCCGTAATTTTTCCATCACCACAGCCTACATCTAAAATGGATTTATAATTTTGTAGATCGATGTTCTTTTTTAACTCTTGCGCCCATTTCAATTGTGCATCTGAGTTTTTAGCGTAATCTTCTGGATTCCACATGAAATAGATTTTAATTCTAATAGACAAGATGACAACAAACTACATTATTCATATTCTTCAATGACTTGTTTCAAGATACGTTCTTGTTCTTCAACTGACGTATTTGCTGAAATAGTAATTACATTTTGTTTTGGTCTTGATTTAAGTTCTCTTAAAGCTTCTTTGTCATGTCGATTATCCAAAAGATGTTTTTTTAGCTGACTTTTAGACATTAACTTATATTTCGTCTCCAATTTCTACCTTCACTTTTAAATATTCAACGTTTATAGGAGCAAATCCTCAATATCTTCTACCTTAGTTGGCAAATCCGCAGTTAAAACTTCTGAACCAGAATCAGTTACCAAAACATCATCTTCAATGCGGATACCTCTTACATCACTAAACTGTGCCAAACGTTCCCAGTCAACTACATCTTGATATTTGGTACGAAAATCAGAATGATTCAAAATAGCAGGAACTTGATAAAAACCTGGTTCAATAGTGACTAACATCCCTGATTCTAAGGGGCGATTTAATCTAAGATAGCCTAGCCCAAAGCGATCGCTCCTTTCTCTCCCTGCTGCATATCCCGCCAAGTCTCCTAAGTCTTCCATGTCATGAACATCTAAACCTAGTAAATGTCCGACACCGTGAGGGAAAAATAGAGCATGAGCATCAATGTCTACTAAATCTTGAGGGTTGCCTTTCAAGATGCCCAAACTTACCAAGCCTTCGGCAATTATTTCAGCAGCTAGTAAATGAATATCCTGATACTCCACGTCAGGAAACATTTTAGCAATACAGCGATCGTGTGCAGCTAAAACTATTTCATAAATATCTCTTTGGGTGCTAGAAAACTTGCCTGATGCCCAGGTACGGGTAATATCTGCTGCCCAGCCATTAGGGGTTTGGGCACCGACATCGGCTAAGATCAGATCTCCTGGCTGTAGCTTATTGTGATAGGACTCGTTATGTAAAACTTCTCCATGCACGGTAACAATGCTGTTATAAGCGCAACTCATATTGTGGGCAATAATTACTCTTTCCATTGCCCCTCGTATCTCTGCCTCAGTAGAAGAATGTCTGGTGGCTTGAATTCCTGCTTTGTGTGCTTGGATTGATACAGCAGCAGAGTATCGTAATTCCTGTAATGCTAAAGTGTCGTGATGCGATCGCAATTTAATTATAGCTCGTGCTAATTCTAAATCAATTCCTGAAGCGCGATCGGATAGTGCTAAGGGACGATTTAATAGTTTACACTGCTGCTGGTAAGTAATTTGCTCCTGTACGGCTATAGTTGCAGCAGCTTTTGTTTTGTTAGCTAACTCGGCTAAAGGATAAACTAGATCTGCACCAATCATTGCGCCTATTTCTTCCCTTTGAGGCATTGCACCATGCCAGATTGCTTGAGAAGGTGAATTATTATCCATAAATAGCTCTAGTTTGCCGCCTTCTATGCGGATAGCAGCATCAGCTAAGGATAATCCCGCAAAGTACAAAAAGTGGCTGCTGGCGCGAAAAGGATATTTATTGGCAAAAAAGTTGCGACTGATAGGGCTACTAGACCATAAAATAACTGGATGTTGAATCAGTTGCCCTAATTTAACTCTTCTTTGTTTTAAGATTGTAACTAAATTGTTCGTATCCATCAAAAACTGATTCATTAAACCTCTGACGTGAATAAGATATTAAGCTTTTGGGTATTTGTTAAACGATGACGCACTCTGGGGACGAGATCTTCTAGCAGGCAAGAAAAATTTAAAGGTACTGCCTACTCCTAACTGACTGATAACAAATATTTCTCCTCCATGGAGTTCTACCAAACGGCGAGAGATGGCTAAACCAATACCTGTACCACCATATTTCTGAGAGCGGGATTTTGACGATCGCCAGAAGCGTCGAAACACATGAGCTAATTCTTCTTCGGGAATTCCAGAGCCAGTATCAGTCAGGGAAATCCAGACTCTATCGATATCAAACCAAGCTTTGAGGGTGATCTGACCTTGAGGAGTGTGGCGAATGGCGTTACTAAGCAAATTAACCAAAATCTGTTCTAAGCGATCGCTATCTGCCATGATGTAGGGCAAATGATTAGAACAGTCTAAAGTTAAAGTGCGATCGCTATCTAATAACTGATCGCTAAACTTTTCTACTAGGGGATTGAGAATAGAGCGCAGGTTTACTGGGCGCAATTTGATAGCTAGGTTTCCTGCTTCGGCTTGAGATAGTTCTTGTAGATCATTAACCAAACGCTGAAGACGCTTGGTTTCATGAATCAGCCGAGCATAAATTGTCGAGTTGGCCAGAATAATACCGTCGGCAATCTCTTCTAAACGTCCACGAATTATGGTCAGAGGTGTTCGCAACTCATGGGTAAGGTCGTCAATAATTTCTCGCCTTCTTTGTTCTACATCCTCTAAACTAGCTGCCATACGATTAAAACCCATTGCCAGGCGATCTAATTCAGGAATTTCTAAATGGGACATTCTCTCATCTAGCTTACCGTTGGCAAATTTATCAACAATACTTTCCATTTGGTTTAATGGCTGGACAATTCGCTTGGTAATCCAATAGCTGAGGATTCCTGCTGCCAAAGTACCGATTAAAAATGACCAAAAATTACCTCTAGCCCAAGCTGTCTTAAATACTTCTAAGAGCAAAGAATTGGCAGTATATATACTTAAGTCTTTTTCTTCTAAAGCTCTGACCTGAAATTGAAAAAATCGGGGAGAAAAAAAGTTCCCCACTATCGAAGAGGCTGTCACCCCTACAACAGTTACCAAAATGTGCGAAAAAAAAAGTCGGGCCTGTAAATTCAGCTTTCTCATTTTGCTCTGGCTAAAATGACTATAAGTCTTCAAATTTATAACCTACGCCGACAACAGTTTGAATGAAGATTGGTTTACTGGCATGGGGTTCAACTTTCTTGCGTAGTCTAGCTATATGAGTATCAATCACCCTTTCTTCGCCAAAAAAATCATCACCCCAAAGCTTTTCGATTAGTTGTCCCCTTTCCCAAACTCTGCCTGGATGTTTGATAAACAAAGCCATGAGCTTAAATTCAGAAGAGGATAAATCAAGCTGTTCTGTTGATTCAGGATCTAAATGGCGATTGATACAGTGTTGTTCTAGGTCAATGGTAAAAGATTTGGTCTTGATCGATCCCAGGCGATCGCTTTCTCGCAAACGACGACGTAACAAAGCTCGCACCCTAGCAACTAATTCTCTAGGGCTAAAAGGTTTGATGTAATAATCATCAGCCCCTGTAGACAAACCAATGATGCGATCAATTTCTTCCCCCCTAGAAGACAACATTAAAATGTAGGGGTCATTAGCCACTGGTTTTTGGCGAATTTGGGTGCATATTTCTAAACCATCTATTCCAGGAAGTCTAATATCGAGAATAATTAAATCAGGCTGTAGTTCAGCAAAAAGCTGTAAAGCTGCGTTACCGTCATGACAGACGCAACAAGAAAACCCTTCTGCTACTAAACATTCTTGAATGATTTCAGCTATCTCACGCTCGTCTTCAACGATTAAAATCTCCATAGTTAAGCAAATTACTTTTTTGATGATTTAGGAATTTGATATTTAATTGCACCTTTATAGTTATGTAATTTTACGATCTTTCCTGGAACGAATAAAAAACCCAATGCCAAAAAGTATTATAATTATCCTAAATTTTTAAAAAATGATATGGCAGATATTGTTGATATTGCAGTGAACACAGAGGGTTTTAGTACATTAGTCGCTGCGGTCAAGGCAGCTAATTTAGTAGAAACCTTGAAAACGCCAGGACCATTTACCGTTTTCGCTCCTAATGATGCTGCCTTCGCCAAGCTGCCTCCAGGTACGGTACAAACCTTAGTTGACAATCCGCCTCAATTAGCCAGAATACTAACTTATCATGTGGTTGCAGGCAAATTAACCAAAGCAGATTTAAGTCAGGTAGATTCTGTAGATTCTGTAGAAGGTTCGCCAATTTCAATTAATTGTGCTGATGCTTTTGAAGTAAAAAATGCCACAGTAATTGCAGCAGACATTGAAGCCGATAATGGCATTATTCATGTGATTGATAACGTTATTTTAATGGGATAACACTAGCAACGCTACGCTTAAGTAGTGAGTAATAAGTAACAAGTAACAAAAGGGTACTATATGCAAAAGTGCGCCTTTGTGACCTCTGACCTCTGACCTCTGACTTCATTTTCAACCAGTGTTTCTGATTTGTGCAAGAGGTCTATTACACATCTCGTATCGCCTCGATTATTTGTTGTCGTAACCATTGATGTGCCAGATTATTAGTATGACGCTGATGCCAAACCATGGATACAGTGAAGCTTTCCATGGCAATAGGTGGAGGTAAGATTTTTAGGCTCATCGCTTTGGCGCATTGTTGAGCCATCCGCTTGGGTAATAATGCCATACAGTCGGAATTGGCTAATAAAAAAGGGACTGTCATAAAATGGGTTGTAGACCAAATTACTTGGCGAGACTGCTGCTGTAGTTCTAAAAGGCGATCGCTTTCTCCTTGAAAATCATCTCGCAGAGATACGAGAATGTGCGATCGCGCTAAATAATCAGCTAAAGATATTTTTGTTATTGAGTCGTCTCCTCGAAAGACACAAACAAATTCTTCCTGATATAAATCTTTCTGAACCTGCCAACTTTTGAGGTTTAAGCTGGGGTTAATTGCTAAGTCTATTTCATTGTCATCCAAAGCATCCATCACGGTTGATTTGTCTAAATGATTAATCCGAATCCGTATATTTGGTGCTTGAGTAGCTAACTGCGGTAATAAATTTACGCCAATAGTGGCTTCTACATAGTCACTAGTCGCAATTTTAAAAGTATTGGTTGCTGTGGCTGGATTAAAAGTTTCTTTTTCTAGTAAAGTTGCTTGAATTTCTATCAGAATTTGTCGAAGGCGATCGCTTATCTGCCGTGCATAAGGCGTAACTTCCATCTCTCTAGAAGTGCGAATTAAAATATCATCATGCAAAATAATTCGTAGTTTTTTCAGCGAATAACTCATTGCCGATTGACTCAGATTAAGCTTTTCGGCTGCTTTGGTGACGCTGGCTTCGGTAATTAAAACATCTAGGGCGACTAACAAATTTAGATCGAGTTGGCGGAGATTGGAGTAGTTAATATTCATTTAAAATTTTGATATTGATAGCATCAATATATATTATCCATAAGATTTGTTTGACTAATACATTCAGTTTTATTACTCTACAGATACGAACACAGAAATAATTTGCACCTGCAATTTCGCATTTGCTTTCAATATTAGTTTTGATTTCCATTTCAGTTATTAAATATCTCAGATAGATATCAGTTAAACTTGATCGCCTAAATAAAGGAGTAACAATGAAAATTGGATTTATTGGTTACGGAAGTATGGCTGAAGCATTAGCTTCTAAATGGGTTACTAAGCACTCGCTCTTTATTGGTGGGCGCAACCTGGAAAAAGCTGAAAAGCTGGCAAAAAAATTAGGAAAAACTGTTGAATTTGGTTCAGAAGCCGAAGCTGCCTCGTTTGGCGAAATTGTAGTCTTGGCAACTAGACACGAGGCGGTTTTTGAAGCGATCAATGCTGCTGGCGGGAGTGATGCTTTAGCTGACAAAGTTTTACTCGATATTAATAATCCAGTAGATAAATCTGATTTTTTAGCAAAAACTTATGATGGCATTTCTTTAGCGGAAGAGATAGCTAGAGTTGTCCCCAATGCTCATGTAGTTAAAGCCTTTAATATGTGTCAAGCGAAAGTATGGCAGATGAATCCTCCAGTATTTGACGATCGCCCTTTTGTGGTAATGTATTGCGGAGATAACAATTTCGCTAAACAAAAAATTGCCACTTTAATTGAAGATGTTGGTTGTGAAGCTAAAGATATTGGCGATTTAAAATATGCGCGAATGCTCGAACCTGCTGCGGCGATCGTCATTAAATTGCTCTTGTCAGGACACGATCCTTATACAGTCCTTAATCTTATCCAGCCAGAATTAAAAGCAATTTAAGCCAATACGTAAACTAACCACAAAAATCAATAAGTTCAATAACAAATAAACAAACGGTTCGGGCTTTTTACAACTATATCTATTAGGGTAAGCTAGACCAAGCTCTATCTGAATGTACCACCACAGAGTTAGAGTGGTTGGTTGCGATAGAAAATGCCGAACTCAATGCAGAAATTCCTTGGGCGGGAATCGTACATAAAGGTCATCAAGGTTTTAAAAAACTAAACGAACAACTCGCCAAAGAGTTTGAGGGACTGCAATTTGAAGCTCAGGACTTTTTGCTGAGGTCGATACAGTAATCGTCTTTGGTACTTTTAAAATTAAGCATCGTCAAACAGGTAAAATCGCCGATTCTGATTTTGCAGTTCGCATTACAATGCGCGACGGCACCCTCGACAGTTCCTACAACGGGGGAAACCCCCGCAACGGACTGTCTCGCAAAATGGCGAGGGGGCATTTCTTTGAAAATACTTTTGGTGTCGCTTCGGCGCGTATACTCAAATAGGATGTCAAATTCCAGCAGTCAGAAAAGATGAAGCTGAAAAAATTTTAAATTAGTTCATTAATGGCGATCGCCGTATTGGCAATTGCAACTAATAATAGAGCGATCGCCCAAAAAGATACGGAGTTTTCTCAAGATATCGTGTCATCTGAAATTGTGGCATCTTTACCTAAAAGATATTTCTTAGAGAATACGGCTGTTGGTGCTGATAGAGCTTTTTATATTACTAATTATGTGGGTAAAGAAATCTGGCGATATCATCCTGAAGATGGCTTAAGTCACTTTGCCGAACTCGATGCACATCCAATTGGAATTAATTTTGATTCAGATGGAACTGCATACATCGGCGCACATCAGGTTAGGCAGTTTTTGGTTAATGCACAAGTCAAAAGTATATCGTCCGATAAAGTTGCACCCTATATCAAACCAGAGGCGGAAAATGTTTGAGAGTATTAGGCGATCGCGATCAAAAACCATCAATAGCAATCGATGATTTAATTTTGTCTGCTTAACCCGAACTCACGTTATTTAGATATATTTAATGAGCAGCATGGTATCTGTAGGTTACGCTTTAAAAGACTCTGGTTGTATTCAAAATAGATTAAATCAGTTAATGCTTTATAACATAACCGTTTATTAAATAATCAATCATAAATGAAATGATCCAAGACAGAGTAATTGTAATCGGTGGTGGTTTAGCGGGAACAGAGGCAGCTTGGCAAATAGCTCAAGCAGGGGTGGCTGTTACTCTTTATGAAATGCGCCCCATCAGAACTTCTCCTGCTCATCATACAGAAGAATTAGCCGAATTAGTCTGTAGTAACTCTTTTGGCGCGAACAATAGCGATCGCGCTGCGGGTTTACTTCATGAAGAATTACGCCGTCTTGGTTCGAGAATCATTGCCACCGCCGATTATCATTCTGTTCCCGCAGGTGGAGCATTAGCCGTAGACAGAGGGGTCTTTAGTAGTGATTTAACTAGAACTTTAGCTAGCCATCCTCTAATTGAATTAAAAAGAGGCGAAATTACCGAAATTCCCCAGGATAGTATTGTCGTGCTTGCCACTGGCCCTTTAACTAGTCCCCAGTTAACAGAAGACCTGCAAAAGTTTACGGGCATGGAATACATGAGCTTTTTTGATGCTGCCAGTCCTATTATTGTTGGTGAATCTATCGACCGAGAAGTCGCTTTTTTGGCATCTCGCTACGATAAAGGTGAGGCTGCTTACCTCAACTGCCCGATGAACAAAGAGCAGTATCTTAATTTTCAGCAAGAGTTATCTAAAGCCGAACAGGCAGAATTAAAAGATTTTGAACGGGAAACTGCTAAATTTTTTGAAGGCTGTTTGCCTATTGAAGAACTGGCACAACGGGGAGAGGATACTATGCGCTATGGGCCGCTCAAGCCAGTAGGCTTGTTTGATTCTCGTCTAGGAGATTTTCGCGCCCTAGAAAACAAAGGTAAACGTCCCTATGCCGTCGTTCAACTGCGTCAAGAAGACAAGGCGGGGCAACTATGGAACATGGTCGGTTTTCAAACTAATCTACGTTGGGGAGAACAAAAACGGGTCTTTAAATTAATTCCAGGTTTAGAGAATGCCGAATTTGTACGTATGGGAGTCATGCACCGCAACACCTTTATCAATTCTCCTCAGTTATTAGAACCAACTTTGCAATTTAAAAGCAAGAAGACTATTTTAGCTGCTGGTCAACTAGTTGGTACGGAAGGTTATACCGCAGCAGCAGCAGGAGGCTGGTTAGCAGGTACAAACGCTGCTCGTTTAGCACTAGGACAAAAACCTCTGAGTATGCCTGAGACAACCATGATGGGCGCGCTCTTTGATTTTATTAGTTCGGCATCTCCCAAACATTTTCAGCCCATGCCTCCTAACTTTGGTATTATTCCCCCATTGCCAACTAAAGTTAAAAATAAAAGAGAAAGATATGGTCAGTATCGCGATCGCTCTTTTGCCGATTTAGCTACCTGGAAACAATCTTTACAGCCAGAATTAGCCACGATTAATTAAACGAGTCCAGATATGAAAGAACAAATTGTCACTTGGATAAACCGCATTCTTGTTGCTGATGTATTTTTAGTTTTCTTTGGCTTTATCTGGTTTGCGATCGCCGTTATTGGTCGTTACCTTAATGTTCCTTTGGGTTTCGATATTTGGTATCGACTTTGGCAGCCAGTTTTCAATCCAGCGATCGGTATTCTCTTTTTAGGGGCATTTGCTACCTGGTTAATTAATAAAATCTCTAGCAAGTTTGGTTCTGAATAAATTATCAGGTAAGGGTTAGTAAATATTCAATTTTCAATTGTCTAAAAGTTAAGAGCTAAAAGCTACGAATAGTATTATCAAAATCTAGCCTCTAAATCAACAACGTTTAGGCAGGGATTGCCAAAAAAAGACGATGAGCTAAGATTGCAGATATAATTACCTTTATTTTTTTAGATTTTAATTGATTGTGTCAACTAAATTAAGCTTTATTCTTTATTGCTTCTCTAATAAGCATAATTATTACCCTCAGAAATCAACTTTACTTAGTGGTCAACCGTTCTCCACCTTGCTAAAGGTCTTGTTCGTATGGAGGCAAGGCTTGCAGTTGACTGCCTTCGACGATGAAAATCTAGCTGCGAAATACTTTTATGAATTAACCCATTAGAAAAATAAATTAATGTAGGCAAAAATTACATCTATTAGGAAAGTACATTATGCTTATTTGTCCACGGTGTGAATTTGAAAATCCTGAAGCTAATAAATTTTGCCAAAATTGCGGTGTTTCGCTGACGGACAAAATGTGTTGTCAATGCCAAGCAAATATTCCTATCGAAGCAAAAACCTGTAGCTTTTGCGGTGCTGCTAATCATACTGTGCTGTGGGCAATAATTTCTCAAAAACCAGTAGCAAAACCTTTACCTCAAGCAGAATTAGCTAAAGCGATCAGTATTTATAACAACAATCATGAACAATTAGAAATCGAAAGTATATCTGACCTGTTTGTCGAATGTAGAGACAAAGCCAAATCTCTATTACAGCTTCACGGAGAAGACCACACCTCAAGTCGCTACGAAATTGAGGGGGATAATAATTCTGAAACATCTTTGCCTACTAATGACTATAATTCTGAGTATACATATCTACAAAAAAAAGTAATTGATAAATATCCTTTGCAAAAATCCCACTTGGCAACTCTCCAAAAACAACAAATGGATTTGTTTGCAGAATTAAGCCAAAGTTTAAACAATTCCTATTTAAAAGCGGCTCAATACTGGAATTTAGTCGGACTGCCAACTCATGCTTTACCCTATCTAATTTTAGAAAAATACACGCCTACAGTTCCCAAAATCTATGATGCGTGGCAGCAAGAAGATCGGGGAGTCGTGTTACTACCAGACCGTTCTGAGTGGCAATTACTTAAAGATGTATGGTCTCAACAAAAACTGCCGCTGCTACAGATAATTTGGTTTTTAGATGAAATGGCAAAAATGTGGGAACCTTTGCAGCAGATTAGCTGCGCTCAAAGTTTGCTAGTAGACAAAAATTTACGCATAGATGAAGATCAAGCCTTTTGTTTACAGCAATTGTATATGGATGAGTCTGACAGTTGCCCGACTCTTAAAGATTTAGCTAAAGTATGGCAAGTTTGCTTTGCCGAATCAAATTCAGATAATCTAGATGAACTAAACAAATTATTAGAGAGAGTTATTTCAGGAGAGATAGATGAAATAGAACAGCTAAGATTAGAGCTTCATAATATTGGTCTTGGTGAAGACGAAATTGAGTCCTTTGATATTCATACTAATTATTCTGACGTGAACATTCCCCAATCTGAACCCGACAAAATCCAATCCAACGATGATTTAGAATCTGCTGAACAACCAGTTTTTTTCCAGGAAGAAGATATGATGTACAGTAGCGATTTTGAAGAACAAGCCACGGCAATGATACCTATGCACCTAAGAAGTATTGCTGATGCTAGCTGTACTGACATTGGCTCCCAAAGAGACCATAATGAAGATTTTTTTGGGGTCAAAACCTTAATTGAGAAAGCAGAAAATACTACCGAAACTAACCTTAGCGTGCGTGGTTTGTATATAGTCTGTGATGGCATGGGGGGTCATGCAGCAGGAGAAGTTGCTAGTGCTATGGCGGTTGAAAATCTCCAAAAGTATTTTCAAAGCCACTGGCAGCAAAAATTACCAGAGCAAAAAACTATTGAAGAGGGGATTTTATTAGCCAATCAAGCTCTCTATCAAACAAATGTAGATAATTCTCGTTCTGGTAGCGGTAGAATGGGAACTACTTTGGTAATGGCTTTTTTACAAGATACTCAAATTGCGATCGCTCACGTCGGAGACAGTCGCATATATCGCGTTACTCGCAAGCAAGGACTAGAACGCTTAACCTTGGATCATGAAGTTGGTCAAAGAGAAATTAATCGAGGGGTCGAACCCGACATTGCCTATGGCAGACCTGATGCCTATCAGTTGACTCAAGCCTTGGGACCTAGAGACAACAACTATGTGCGTCCTGATATTCAGCTTATCGAAATTACCGAAGATTGCCTACTATTGCTTTGTTCTGATGGTCTTTCAGATAATGATTTATTAGAAGAAAATTGGCAAGAATATCTTAAACCTTTGCTTCGTTCCCAAAGCGATCTCCAGGGAGGTCTATTTAAACTGGTAAATTTTGCTAACGAACACAATGGTCATGATAATATTACTGCCGTCTTGGTGAGAGTCAAGCTAAAGCCTGATTTTTAAAGACCATAGTTCTTTTTGCTTATTTAATCGATAATTGCCCAATATGGTCATTTTTACGCTTTTAGAACCGCAGACAAACCAACCTCTTCAACAGTGGGAGTTTTTAGAGCAATCAGTGATTCGTATTGGTCGCGCTCAAAATAATGACATTGTGCTGCATGGCTATTTTCAAGTCTCTCGACAGCATCTAGAATTAACTCTCATAGATCCTCAACAAGAAAAGTGGCAGTTAATTAGTAGAGGAACTAACGGTACTTTAGTCAATAATGATTTTGTGACCGAAACTATCTTAAATAACGATGATTTGATTCGACTGGCAGAAAATGGACCCGTATTTAAGTTTGAACTAGAATCTTCCTTAGCTGAAAACCAAGAAAAGGTAGAAACAACTGAGATTCTTAAGCCTGCTGTTATTTGCGATCATCAAGATAATCCAGAAGGCAGTATTTTTTGTCGCCATTGTGGCGAGCCAATAGTCGGCGATGAGCATTATGTTGGCTCTTATCAAGTCTTACGGACTCTTGGTAGAGGAGGAATGGGAACTACCTATCTAGCTTGGGATCGCAACCGCACTATCAAGAATGCACCTATGCTCTTGGTTCTTAAGGAAATGAACGCAGATATGGCGCGCATTGCCAAAGCAAGAGAATTATTTGAAAGAGAAGCACGTATCTTAAAGTCTTTAGAACATAAAGGTATTCCTAAATATTATGATTTTTTTGTAGAAAACAACCGCAAGTACATCGTCATGGAATTAATTCATGGTTACAATTTAGAGCAATTAGTTAACCTGCGAGGAGCAACCGATGCCCTCAGAACAATTAACTGGATGATTCAAGTGTGCGATATTGTGGAATACCTGCACAACTTGGAACCACCTTTGGTACATCGAGATATCAAACCAGCCAACTTAATGCTGCGTAATTTAGATAGTCGCCTAATGCTGTTAGATTTCGGGGCAGTAAAGGAACTAGGTACGGCCTTAGAAACTCGCATTGGTGTGGAAGGATACAGTGCGCCAGAACAATATCGAGGCAAACCTTGTCCTCAATCAGATATTTATGGAATAGGCACGACGATTATTTTTCTTTTAACTAGCCAAACACCAATGCAGTATTATCGCTATCAAAGCAGCAAATTTGAGTTTGATGTTGATAGCATTCCTGGGCTGCCTACTAACTTAGGAGAAGTTTTATCAATTGCTTGCCAACCCGAACCAAAAGACCGCTATCAGACAGCTAAAGAACTAAAGGAAGCTCTTTCTGCTTGCCTATAAGGTTACGCTTGAGCATTAAAACTTCTGACTTCTGACCTCTTTCGAGACCCCGCGTCGCCGTCAGAAGTCAGACCCCGCGTCGGCGTAAGACGCAAGGGAATGCTGACTTAGCAAGGGAATGCTCGAATTGACTTCCCCAGAGCGGTACTAGTCCTCATCCCAATCTTCTACAGAGAGTAGTTCACAAATTGGATCTTGAGGAGAAAAATCGAAGTCCAGTAGTTCATTTTTCCAATATGACCAATCATCGCCCAATAATAAGGCAATTTTGCCAATACGATCGTCTGGTTTGACGATATTAGAGTCTACCAAGGAAGATACCTTGCGCTGCAATTTCATCATCGGATGTGCAACTTGTTTTGTCATACGCTTAATTTTGCCTGCTATGATATGTTGATTAAATAGTTTAGGGTCTGGTTTCTGTTTGGCTTACGTTTTGAAACTTTAAGCCTGAAGTTCTCAGATCAACCTGACATACTTGTAACTTAATATATACTATTTCGCAAGGATTTGCTTCAATTAGTACGGTAATTACTCTATAAAGTGAGAATAGCCGACGATGAGCAAATAAACAATTATGGGTAATAAAGGAATATTTTTAGTTTCTGGATGGATAATTGCTGGGTTAGTCACTCCTGTTTTAGCTTTAAATGATTCTATCAGCGAAAAAGGGGTTAATGCTCTGCGTTTGCATTCTTCTCCCTATAATTTGTTGGGTCGAAAAATTGGTATTGGTCAAGTAGAGGTAGGTCGTCCTGTTAAACTAGGTAAAGATAAAGCAGCTAATACCTTAAAAGCAATTTCTCCATGGGCAGTTTTTTATGGCGATCAAAGTGCTATAACAGATAAAAATGTAGACGATCATGCCAGCATGGTTGCAGAGGTAATGATTGCTGAAGATAAACAGCTACAGGGTATTGCCCCCAAAGCCAAGCTGTATGCCTCGGCGGTAGGCTCTTTAAGTGAAGGAGGACAGCCTCAAGAATGCTTGGCGAGCCAGCATATTGCTCAACAGAATGGCGGTGATATTCGAGCTATTAATTTCAGTTTTGGAGAATCTCTAGAGCGAGATGAACGAGACGAAGCAAAGCTAGACGGCAAAGCATTATTAACTTCCTGTATTGATTGGTCTGCTCGCAACCATGAAGTTTTGTACGTAATAGCAGGAAACCAGGGGGAGGGAGGAATTCCGATTCCTACAGATAATTTTAACGGCATTACTACTGCCTACACTACAAAGAGGAAGGGTAAATTTAATAAGGTAGATTTTGCTAATTTAAGTGATTTACCCAAAGGAATTGGACGTAGCTTTATTAGGAAAGAGATTGACTTTGGCGATCGCCGTGCCGTTAGTTTGCTTGCCCCTGGCGGACAAATTGCTGTTTTCAATCAAAAAAGGGAAATAGAAAAAGTTAGCGGTACAAGCTTTGCTGCCCCTCATATTACAGGTGCGGTGGCTTTGTTACAGGAATATGGGGATAAGCGTTTAAAACAGACACCTAAATCATCTAACTGGAGTTTAGATTCCCGTCGTCATGAAGTAATGAAAGCCGTGCTGTTAAATTCTGCCGATAAAATTGCCGATCGCGGCGATGGCTTATTATTAGGTATGGAGCATACTATTTTGGGTAAAAAAAACCATACCTGGTTTGATTCTGATGCCTATCAAAATCCCCGTGTGCCTCTAGATATACAGATGGGTACAGGGCAATTAAATGTTTGGCGAGCATACCAACAGTTTAGTGCAGGAGAAAACAAAAATAAAACTGTAAATGCTCTTGGTTGGGATTATAGAAAAATAGCAGCCAATAACTATCAGGAGTACTATTTGCAAAAACCTTTAGTTAAAGGAAGTTATGCCGCTATTACTTTAGCTTGGGATCGTTTAGTAAAATTAAATGATCTTAATCGCAATCAGCAGTATGATGAAGAAGAGACTTTTAGCGATCGCGGTTTAAACAACTTGGATGTTTATCTCTTACCCATAGATGAAGAGAGTGACATGAGAAACACCTGTTCTTCTTCTAGTTTTGAAGACAGTGTAGAACACATTTTTTGTCCTATCCCTGCTACAGGACGTTATAAAATTCGAGTTCGTTATCGCCATCAATTCAACGAGCCAATTCAACCCTATGGTTTGGCTTGGTGGACAAAAGCCCAGAGCTAAGAGCTATAGTCATTCCAATTAATTTTCGTAGGTTTATCTGTACTAGAAGTAGCGAGTAATGAGTAACAAGTAACAAGTACTAAGATTGAACATTCGTATGTTTCCTATTTAAAACGACTATAAAAGCAGTCTTAAGCATCCAAACTCACGCTATCTTTAGAAGCTTAGAGCTTGTAGCTTATGGCTTATAGCTACAAGCTTGGCTCGTTTACTCAGGTTTCATGGTGACAATGCCATAGGCTTCTGGATTGAGATATTTCTGGGCTGCTGCCTGTAAATCCTGGGCAGATATAGCTTGAATATGTTGTGGATAATTGAGGGCGGGTGCTAGATCTTTTAGCTGTGAATAATAATAGCCATAAAGATTAGCGCGATCGCTTGGTCGTTCATTAGCAAAGACAAATCGATTCGCTACTTGAGTACGAATACGCTCAATATCCTTAGCTGCAATCGGTTCAGTCTGAATATTTTTGATTTGTTGGGCGATCGCCTGTTCCACTTCAGGAATATTTTCCGTGGGCAAAGCAGCAGAAATATAAAATACTCCTTGGTGGGTTTGGGTCATATTACTTACGCCTATCTGATTAACCAGACCTTTTTCTTCGCGCAACTCTCTAAATAAACGGGATACCTTACCCTGTCCTAAAATTACCGCCAGGATATCTAGGGCATAAGTTTCGGCTAAATCTTCCATCCCAGGAACACGCCAACCCATGACTAATCGTGCCTGCTGCAAACTCTCATCAGTATATTCATAACGAGCTATGGAAGCAAAAGGCTGTTCTGGAGTTACCGAGGGAGTAGTATTTTTAGTATATTCCTCGCCAGAATCATAATGCTGGGCAAACCCTTGGGTAACAATCTCAATTAACTCTTCTACTGGCAGATTACCCACAACCGCTGCGGTCATTGACTGGGGTTGATACCAAGCACCATGAAAATCGCGCATTTGTTGCGATCGCAAGTTTTCAATTACTGTACTTGGACCTAATACAGGGCGACGATAAGGAAGAGTTTCAAAACAGGCTTCCATTGAGCGATAAAAGGTACGACGACGTGGGCTATCTTCCGAGCGACGAATTTCTTCGAGTACAACTAATTTCTCTCGTTCAAAAGCTTCATTTTCAATACTAGGATTTAAAACCACGTCTAGCTGAAGGGGAGCTAGTTCAGCAAAATCTTTGGGAGCAGTGGTTATATAGTAATGAGTATAGTCTTGGCTAGTAGCTGCATTAGTTACTGCACCCCGTTCTTCAATCAAATGCTCAAATTCACCCATTTTTAGATTAGGCGTGCCTTTAAACACCATATGTTCCAAAAAATGTGCCATACCGTTAATATCATCGCTCTCTTTGGCTGAACCAACATTAATCCACACATTGAGGTTCACCGCATCCACAGGCATTTGTTCGGCGATAATGGTTAAGCCATTATCTAATTGGCGTATAGTTGGGGCATTGAGCTTAGGCTGTTTAGTAATAATGGAAGTCATTAAATATATTTTTGGCTTTATATAAGCTATTTAGAAAACTTATAGTTATTCTAATCATTATTAGGCGATAAAAGAATCAGGAATTCGAGATTTAATACCGATTACTGGTTAAGCTTGATGTGAATCAACCTTTTTGCTGTTTATTGTAGATGATGAGACTCTAGTTAATAGGGCAGAAAATTAAGGTTAATGTTTACGTCAGGGGCTTGGGGAGGGCGTAACCGCCCCAATGGGGGGTTTGGGGGGCTAGTCCCCCAATATTCAGTTATGGTTTTAAAGACAAATTTCAAATAAAACGGCAAAATCGAACATTTCTAATTCACATCAAACGTTGATTACCGATTGCTAGTTATTAACTGGATGTTGACCATAAAAAGGGATAACTTCTGACCAATGATCGGACTTTCCCTGTTGCCAGTCGGCATAAGCCAAGTCCAATACATTAGTTACCGTACCAGCAATATTATCCTCGGCAATAATTAGTTTATAAGCATCCAAACTATCTAAAATTTCTTGCCAAGCTGCCTGACTGATTAACGTATCCTCCATATATGCTTGAAGTTGCCCTTGTTCATCTAAGCGGTAAATAGCCACAAATAGTTCTTCTCTTCTGGCAGCCATTTGTACTGCTAACAATTCATTGCCAAGATGATTTTGGGCTGCTGCCACTGCTGCTAGATTAGAAATACCAAATAAGGGAATATCTAACTGTTGAGCTATGGTGCGCGCTGTAACAACTCCTACACGAGTTCCTGTAAAGCCTCCAGGCCCTTTGGCTACGGCAATAAACTCTATATCCTGCCAAGTTTGCGGTAGGAGCATTTTTTGCAAGTATTGATGCAGATGAGATGCTAAATCTCGCCCTAAGTCCCAAACCTCATGGCGACTGTTTCCCTGATAATTATTGAGAGCTATTCCAAGCTGAGGTGTACTGGTGTGAAGAGCGATCGCATATTTATGACTATTGAGGACGGGCATAAGCTAATAACGCCGTTGGTGATTAAATGTATGACGCATATAATGTTTTCGTAGTTAAAAGTATATCTTAAATCATTACTTCTACATGATTACCCTTATTTAAACCAATTCCAATTCAGGTAAAGCCTTGTGAATTATACCTAACCATTCGCTCAAATTATCCAATTGCTTCTGAGGTTTAACAATACCCAAACCGCGCACGATGACTTTCTTTGGCGCATAGACAAAACGCGATCGCAAGTGCTTAGGCAGATTTTTCGCTAATAAATTCCAAGCAGGTTCAGCCATTGGGGTTTCCAAGACAATATTTGTTTGTCCTTCAGGCTTAATACGGGAAAAGCCGATCGCCTTAGCTATTTGCTTTAATTCCATTACCTGTATTAGCTGTTGAGTCGGGGAGGGAATTGCACCATAGCGATCTTCCCATTCGGCTGCAATCTGTACCAGTTCTTTTTTTGAGGATGCAGTAGCGATCGCCCGATAGGCATCCATTTTTTGTCCAGCATCAGCAATGTAGCTGGCGGGGATAAAGGAGGTAAGCTTGAGATCTATTTGGGTATCTTCTACTTTGGGTATTTCCTGTCCTTGAATTTCTTTGATTGCTTCTTGCAGCATTTCCATATAAAGCTCAAAGCCAATGTTAGTTATTTGCCCAGATTGTTCTGCACCCAAAAGACTACCCACACCGCGTATTTCCATATCCCGTGTCGCTAGTTGATAGCCCGAACCCAATTGACTAAATTCTTGTAAAGCTCTAAGTCTTTTGCGAGCCGTATCTGATAAAGTTTGTTTGTTGGGGTATAGTAACCATGCGTGTGCTTGAATCCCCGCTCGTCCGACTCTTCCTCTTAGCTGATACAGTTGGGATAAGCCAAATCTTTGGGAATCTTCGACAATAATTGTGTTGACGCGAGGGATATCTAAACCAGACTCGATGATGGTGGTGCAAAGTAGTAAATCCGCTTCGCCATTACCAAAAGTAAGCATGGTTGATTCCAATTCCGCCTCTGGCATCTGTCCATGAGCGATCGCAATTTTGATATTAGGAATCATCTCCCGTATCTGTGCGCTAACTTCTTCAATGCCTTCGACTCTTGGTACAACATAAAATGCTTGTCCACCCCTGTCTAACTCATTACGGATGGCGTTGCGAATTACTTCAGGGTTATAAGGAGAAAGATGGGTTTTAATTGGACGACGAGATGGCGGAGGCGTGGTAATTAAGCTCATTTCCCTAATTCCCGACAGGGACATATATAACGTGCGGGGAATAGGAGTGGCAGAGAGGGTTAATACATCTACCTGCGCTTTAAAAGCCTTGATTTTTTCCTTTTGGTTAACCCCAAACCGTTGTTCTTCATCTACCACCAGCATTCCTAAGTCTTTAAACTTGACATCCTTATTTAATAGCTGTTGAGTACCCACCACTAAATCTAACTCTCCTGTAGCCAGCCGTTGCATAATCTCTTTTTTCTCAGAAGCAGTGCGGAAACGATTTAATAAGCCAACGTTGATCGGATAAGGCGCAAATCTTTCTTTGAGGGTGTGATAGTGCTGTTGCGTCAAAATAGTTGTAGGTGCGAGAAACGCTACCTGCTTATTACCACTGGTAATTACTTTAAAAATTGCCCTAATTGCCACTTCCGTTTTACCAAAACCCACATCGCCACAGACAAGCCGATCCATCGGGCGATCGCTTTCTAAATCTATCTTGATATCTTGGGTGGCTTTGAGTTGATCTGGGGTAGGTTGATAGGGAAATGAATCTTCTAGTTCTTGTTGCCAAGGGTTATCAGGAGGGTAGGCATAACCTTCTAGTTTTGAGCGTTTAGCATAGAGCTTTAATAAATCTACCGCCAACCTCTTAATATTTTTCTTAACTCTAGTCTTAGTGTTTGACCAAGACTTTGCTGCCATTTTATTTAACTCTGGCGGACGCTTGCCTACCTGTCGAAATCGCGTCAGCATATCCAAAGAATCAGCGGGAACTCTTAGTATTCCATCGGCATATTGAACTACCAAATATTCACGGTGGACTAAAGTTTCTAGCTCAATAAATTTCCCTAAGCCGTGATGCTTATGCACCACATAATCTCCTGGACGTAATTTGTTTAGATCGACTTTTTTAGAAGTAGCCCGACGACGCTTACGAATATAGCCTGATGTCGCTAAAATTTGCTGTCCAAAAAATTCTTTATCCGTAACAATGACAATTCGATAAGTCGGTAAAATAAACCCTTCTAATTCTGCTAAACCTGAATATTTTACCGCTACGGCTGTACTTTGAATATGAGCTTTTTCAATGGCTCTAAAGTCTTGAGGATTAGGAACAAACTGAACGGGACAATCATGTTCTTGTAATAGAGAAGCCGAACGACTAGGCTGGGCAGAAATCAACCAAGTTTGATATTTTTCCAAGGTCATCCCGCTGTATATTTCTCGTTTACCTCTTAGAATCCCCGCTAGTTTGGCAAACTGGTTGGGCGTAGTAGGAATAGGACGCGCCTGTAAATTATGTACTGATACCGCGTCAGGTTTAGCTATATTTAAACGAGGTTTTTCTTCGGCAATTTCAGATAAATAAATACAGTCAAACTTATCAGTTTTGGCTAAACAATTTTGGAACTCAGCGTGAATTTTGGGCAGACTTTGCTCTAAACCTTGCCATTGAGATTCTGCCAGTTCTATCCAGCGATCGCTATGTGCCTGGCATTGTTCTAATTCATCAATAGCTATCAAGGTATTGTCAGGTAAATAATCTAAAATCGAAACATGTTTATCAAAAGCAATTCCTAAAAATCGCCTCATCCCTTCTGGCGGATTGCCCTCAAGTAGAGCTTCTAATTCTTCATCATCTAAATAGCTTTCAACACTTTTACCATTTTCCAAAATACTATTAGCAATTATGGTATTAAAAGAAGTTGGCGTTAATAACAACTGCTCCAGTTTGTCTAAAGATCTTTGAGTAGCAGGATCGAACTCCTTTAACTTTTCTAACTCATCCCCAAACCACTCCAGCCTCACGGGTAATTCTGCTGATACTGGGAAGATATCCACAATATCGCCTCTTCTACTCCATTGCCCTTCTGTTTCTACCAAAGCTACTCGTTCATAACCCAATTTAGCCAAAGATTCATCTAGCTGCTTCGAGGTCAACTCCATCCCCTGCTGTAGCGTCTGACAATAAGACCCAAACACCTCTGGGGGTGGCAAATGAGGCTGAAGCGATCGCTCTGTAGCAACTATGGCGATCGGTTTATGATTATCTCCCTCATTGATAATTGACAAAACCTGCATCTGTCCCCAAGTTATCTCTGATTCGGGGTCAAATGGGTCATAAGGACTTGCTTCGGAGGTAGGATAAAAATTTACTGTCTGCCACCCCATCGCCTCTAATTGGGCAGCCCAGCGTCCAGCCTCTTCTAAGGTAGGACAAACTAAAAATAAGTTTTTGTCTTGGGCTTTTGCCAAACTAGAGCTAACAATTCCCTTTGGTAAACGTGGTATGCCATTAAGCAGCAATGACTGCCCTTTATCAAGTTTTATTAGTAATTCTCTGGTTAAAGGCGATTTTTCTATCGTCCGTACTACCGATGCAAAAGCCATAATTTGAAGAGATGAGAGATGAAGTATGAGGGATGAAGTATGACGGATAAATAATAACTGTTCCCTCTTAAAAAAGATAGCGAAAAATAAGACTAATTAGTGCAAGTATATTAGAATTATGTCAAAATTACGGATGATTACGTTTGGGAGATGATTACTAGACCTAGCTTGAAAATAGAAGCTAGAATAACCCAAATTCATTAATGGTTTTATTTTTATCCCTGGGTTGTGAACTATAGTTCATGGGATCTCTTGCATGAACATACTTTTTCGATGCTAGTGTTTGATTTCTGACTAGCTGCGGTGGGTACACCTTGCTGACCTCTGACTTCATAAAGTTGCAAGTACAGTTACCTGAGAAAACGCTGAGTTTTAAATGAGACTTTCCAATACATAGATTCAGTAAATTTATAGATTTAATTCAGATAAGTTTCATTCACAGTCAGCATACTTGAGTAAGTTAAAAGGTCAAAAGCCTTTTAAGTTAAGCAATTTACCTATCGATCTCTCAAGATCAACCTACAATTTGGATGACAACAATTATGAATATGAATCAGAAAATTATTGGCTTAGTCACTACCTTAACTTTAATTGGTAGTCTCGCCGCTTGCTCTACTCCCAAAGCAGAGAGTCAGCAAACTACACCCAATGTAACTGCTGAAAGCACAACACAACCCGACACTATGCAGCAGGGTGAGACGATGAAAGATGATGACGGTGCTATGCAGCAGGGTGAGACGATGAAAGATGATGACGGTGCTATGCAGCAGGGTGGCACGATGAAAGATGATGGCGATGCCATGCAACAGGGTGAGACGATGAAAGATGATGGCGGTGCTATGCAACAGGGTGGCACGATGAAAGATGATGACGGTGCTATGCAGCAGGGTGGCACGATGAAAGATGATGGCGGTGCTATGAAAAAATAAACACCCACAAAACCCCAGTTGCTTCATCTCTTATCCGAACAACTTTCATTGATCGAGTTCTTACACGCTAAACCAAATTAGTTGGCAATTGTGCAAGTAATCGATTTGTACTTCTTGTAATTTATTTGGTGAAACTATCATGGACAAAGTTTCTCGTCAGCGTCGTCAAGTTTTATTTTATTTAGGTCTGGGTGTGGTTGGAGCAGGCGTAACGGCTGCTCTTGGAGTAGGCACTAAAGGCAATAATTCGACCGCAACGGCTTTACCTACTCCTGCTGCGACCAAAGCCGAAACTGCTTCTGCTGCCTTAGCTGCTGCTGGAAAACAACTCCCCGATTTTCAGGGGATTCAGCAATGGTTAAACTCAGATCCTCTGGCGATCGCCGATCTCAAAGGCAATGTTGTCTTAATTCAGTTTTGGACGTTTGCCTGCATCAATTGTCAGCGCACGCTGCCTTATATTGTCAAATGGAACAGCAAGTATGCAGCACAGGGATTGAGAGTAGTTGGCATTCATACGCCAGAATTTGCCTTTGAGCGCGAGCCGAATAATATCAAACGCGCCCTAAAACAGCATCAAATTACCTATCCTGTCCCAGTCGACAACGAATACAAAACGTGGAATGCATACAGCAATCAATATTGGCCTCATTTGTTTTTAGCAGATCGACACGGCTTTATGCGCTACGATCATATTGGCGAAGGCGCTTATGATACGACTGAGCAGACCATTCAACAGCTATTGAAAGAAACCTAACCTGACAATTTGCACTTGCGTTTCTTTTCTTCATGAATACATTTACCCTTTCTTTTCCAATTGCGATCCTTGCTGGAATTTTGACCGTTTTGTCTCCTTGTGTATTGCCAATTCTGCCAGTATTAGTGGGTCGATCGCTCCAGTCTCATCGCTATGGTCCAGTTGCTTTGGTGGTTGGCTTAGTTGGAGGCTTTGCGGTTGCGGGGAGTTTATTAGGTATCAGTGCTAGCTGGTTCACTGGACTCGCTAATTTTCTCAGGTACGGCGCGATCGCAATTCTGCTGCTCTTAGGTATCCTGGCGTTATTTCCCAGCTTGAGTTATAAATTGTTCAGCTACTTGCCAATCCAGCAATGGACTAAAGAACGTCCTCGAATTGGACTGTGGGGAGAGTTTTGGTTAGGGACTCAATTGGGACTGCTGTGGACACCCTGCGCGGGACCCGTTTTAGGCGGAATTCTAGTGCTGGCAGCCGTCAATCATCAGGTGGTAAGTGCTTTTAGTTTACTGATGGCTTATGGGTTTGGAGCAGCGTTGCCGCTCATTGCGCTTTCTTATGGAGGACGTAAAATTAGTCGGCGACTGCTCAGTTTGCGTCGTCACAGTGTAGTCTTACAAAAAGCTGGAGGTGCGATCGTAATTGTGACGGCGATCGCAATTCTGTTGGGTTGGGATGTCCAAATTCAGCTTTGGCTAGCTCCCTATTTTCCGACATTTTCAATTTAGAATAAGGAACTTTAATCATGAATTCTGCCATACCCGCCAAACGTGGAAAATCTAAGCCGTCTCCATCTCAAACCCTCCTCTCAAAAATCTTTCACTGGACAAATTTGATTAGTCTGTTTGTAATGCTTTTTAGTGGATTGCAAATCTACAACGCCAATCCAGTGTTTGGCGGACGTGGAGGGTGGCATTTTCCCGATTTTTTAACTCTAGGCGGATGGTTGGCAGGTGGACGGCATTGGCATTTTACGGCGATGTGGTTTTATGCCTTGAATCTGCTGTGGTATGGGTTATATGTGTTTATTTCGCGCCGTTGGGAGAAACGATTTGTCAGCGAAAGTGATGTTAAGGCTTTGCGGGTGAGCCAGAATCCTAAGCGCAAAAATTACGCACTCCATCGATTGGTTTATACAGCCATTCTGCCGATTTTACTCTTGTCGATCGCGTCTGGTTTGGCAATGTATAAACCCGCTTCATTTCATTGGTTATCCAGCTTATTTGTCAATTGGCAGACGCTTCGTACCATTCATTTTCTTGCCGTTCCTATTGTGATCTTATTTACTCTGGTTCACTCATTGTTAGCCTTAAGAGTTGGTAGTGTTCGCCTCATAAAATCTATGTTTATCTGAGGATAATTATTTATTATTTATAAAAATGTCTAAATTTATTTCTCGTCGTCAACTGTTGCAGTGGTCTGGATTATCTGGTGCCGCTTTACTGCTTAATAGCTGCGGTTCAAGTTTAGGATCGAGTGAAGTCGGGCAAGCTTTTGAGCCACTCAATCAAGCATCACAAGCCTTGTTACTTGCCCACAAAGCCGTTCCTGAATTTCCAGTCAGTGCGATCGAGCCTGATAAACTTTTAATCAACACCTTCGATCAAACGCCACAAATCGATCCTGCACAATATCGCCTACAGATTGAAGGTGAAGTTAATCAGCCGATGCAGTTAAGTTTGACAGATCTTCAGGCACTACCGCTAACATCAATGGTGATTCAGCACGTGTGTGTCGAAGGCTGGGCAGCGATCGTCCAATGGGGCGGAGTGCGACTATCCGAATTGCTTCGATTAGCCCAACCTAAATCAAATGCCCGTTATGTTTACTTCAAATCTGCCGATGGTTACTACGAAAGCTGGGATTTAGCTTCGGCAACACATCCTCAAACGCTGATGGCATATCAGAAAAATGGACAGCCTTTGTCGGTTGATAACGGTGCGCCTCTGCGTCTGGCTTCCCCAATTAAATTGGGCTACAAACAAAGTAAATGGGTAACTCAAATTATGCTGACAAATCAGTTGATGCCGACTAAAGGATATTGGGAAGATCTAGGATACGAGTGGTTTGGAGGATTGTAAACTTGCTGCTTTTATGCAGAAGAATCAAGCTATTGGATAAGGGATACTTCTTTTCTTCCTTAAAAAAAGATAGCGAGAAATGGATGCCATTGATTTAGAGAGAATGCTAGTTAAGAAATTGGTTGCCCTTTGACAGAAAAATATTTACCAACTCCAAACGCCATCGCATAGAGTATTAAAAGCCTAAAATTCTAATCACAAAACGACAACGCCAGTGAAAATAATACTCAAGTTTGTTAACAGTTAATATGTTGGTTGCCTATTATGTGGATATGGTAGATTTTAATATTTGTTGAAGAAAAACGATTAATACTCTATGTCGTATAAAATTGCGAACTTTACTTGCTCTGCTTTTATAGCTCTAGCACTTCTTCTACTGCCCACGGCAACCAAGGCTAATTCCGAGCAGGCGATCGCTCAAGCAAATTATCTAGAGCTTAACAATTTGTTGCTTAAGGGTAAACAGTATGTAGAGAAACAAAATTACGATCGGGCTTTAAAAACTTACGAGAAAGCAGCTAGTTTAGATCGTCAAAATTCGCAAATTTTTTCTGGCATTGGTTATGTGCAGACTCTAAGAACAGAATATGATGCAGCAGCAAAAGCTTATCAACAGGCGATCGCTTTATCTCCTGACGATCCTAAACTTTACTATGCTTTAGGCTTTTGCCTGGGTAATGCAGGAGAAAACGCTAAAGCAGCAGTAGCCTATGAAAAAGCCATTGAACTAGAACCAGACAACATTCAAAACCATCTTGGTTTGGGAGTGGTCTTGCTGCGAGAAAAGGAATACGATCGAGCAGTTGAGACTTATAATCATATTTTAGCGATCGCTCCTGACAACGAACAGGCTTATAGCGTTGTTTCTCGCCTTTTAATTGAACAAGACAAATCCCCCCAAGCTATTTCTTTAATTCAAAAAGCCATTCAGCAATATCCTCAATTAGCTGATTTACAAATTCAGTTAGCTACTGCTCTTTTGAGCAAAAATGACTTTACATCAGCATTAAAAGTATTAAAGATAGCTAAACAAAATGATCCTTATGACCATTCGATTTATTTGCGTACAGGAGACGTACTGTATCAACAGCAAAAATTCGACGCAGCTTTAATTGAATATCAACAAGCATCTCGACTAAAGCTCAATTCCGCAGAAGCTATTGAAGGTATTGGTAAAGTTTATTTAGCAAAGCAGAATTACATTCGTTCTACCTCTGAGTTTAGACGTTTGACGACAATTGCTGCTAATAACCCTTCTGGATATCGTTATTTAGGCATTTCTCTAAGAGCTAGAAAAAGATATGATGAAGCGATCGCTGCCTTTAATCAAGCTCTAAAGTTATATAAAAGCGCAGGTAATACCCAAGAAGCAGATAAAGTTGCTGTCTTTATTGACGAGCTTAACGGGAAGCTTAATCAAAATTAATTCGATGAATAAACCTTGAGGATTAAAAAAAAGAAACACAAGTTTTTTGTGATTTGGCTCATATATCATAGGTCAAAAAAACAGTTATTTTGGCTTTATATCATCAGCCTTAGAGTAAATCAAGAACTTTTTCGTAGAAATTAGAGCGATCGCATTGCTTCGGAGTTAGCATGACTACCCTTTATTATTGGCTTCTGGTGGCAGAAATAATGACCGCGAGAGAGGATCTCTAATCGCGGTGTTGACTTTAGAGTAATTTATAGCTGTTCCAATGGCGATCGCTTACTTAAGCAAAAAGTTGGAAGAAACTGCCAATTCCTAAAGCTAGCGTCGAACAACAAAATGAAATAGCAAAGCTTGTTGATGAGATTTTACTTCTTAAAAATTCTAATTTACAACATGATGTATCTGCTATCGAATCTAAAATAGACGATCGCGTCGCTGCGCTTTATGGCTTGTAGGACAATAGAGAAGAGAGTGAATCTTTTAAAATGGATAAAATCATGCGATCGCCCTTAAACCTCCTTACCGTCAAAGAATACCTTGAATTCGAGCAAGATGGCGAAATACGTCACGAATACGTAGCGGGACAAGTCTATGCTATGACTGGAAGTAGCAGAGAACACAATCTTATCGCTACTAACATTATTGCTATATTACGTCCTCATCTGCGTGGTGGTTCGTGTCGTGCTTTTGTTTCGGATATGAAAGTAAAAGTTAAGGCACAACAAGCGGATATATTTTATTATCCCGATCTTTTAGTCACCTGCAACCCCAATGATAGTAAAAAATACTTTAAAACCAGCCCCAGTTTAATTGTAGAAGTTCTTTCTAATTCGACTGAAACTACAGATAAAAGAGAGAAGCGTATTAATTATCAATCTATTGATAGCTTACAGGAATATATTTTGGTTTCACAAGATGAAATTAAAGTAGAAATTTATCGTCGAGATAATAAAGGTAATTGGACAGTTGAAACTTTGGCTAAGGATGACAATTTGTCACTAGATTCTGTTTGTTTAACCTTAACAATGGCAGATATTTATGAAGATGTTTTTAGCCTTTAGATTTTAAATAATTATTTATATGGTGATAAGTAAACCCATGCAACCAGCTTTACATTTAACCACCAAAGTTTTACCAGGAAACAAGATTGAAATAGAAATTCCCGAAGGAGAAATTGGCGATACTGTTGATGTATTCGTTGTTTTACCAAAAAAACATCAAGCAACAAAGCGGATGCGACCCCGCGCCGACGCAAGGCGCAAGGGAACGCGCACCAAGCAAGCGATCTGTATTAGAAACAATTGAAGCAAGCCGTAGTAGAAACACTTTTAGAAGTGCTGAGGATATAGATCGTCAAATACAAGAGGAAAGAGATTCATGGGACAGTTAGTTATTTCATCTCAGAGTAAGGCTTGATAAATTATTGGAGAAAAATCAGATTTAAAACTATGGAAAATATCTATAAATTTCTTTTCGATGAAGGAAACGTACAAAGGCAACAATATCTTGCTTGATAACCAAACCTACTCTGTAGTTACCTATTCGAGAACGATAGTGGAGTTTATTCTTTTTCCCCTTGAGTTTCTTAAGATTGGGAATTTGAGCCAGACTATCTGCTATTTCTACCGCATTAATAAATTCTTCGAGACGATTAAGTGTTGCTTTATCTTTGATAGCGCGAATGTCTTTGAGAAAGCTATTTTTAAAATCTGTCTGCACTATTCACCACTTAAAACTTTAAATATTTCTTCTCGGCTGACGGATTCACTATTTTCACCTTCTTCGATAGCGCGAGATAGTCCAATATCTTCTAAGGCTTCTACTAATAGAGAGCTTACTAATTCTTGATTTTCTTCCATCACCTCGACAATAGCCTCTTTGAATAAGGCTTTCATCTTTTGGTCATCTGCGCTTACTGAATTAGTCATTTTAAATTTTTATTCCTAACTCTTTTATATTAATCCACTATAAATCACCTATCATGGATACACCTCGATATGCCAAGTCACGAGATTATTGATAATCGTAAGCAAAGATTAGTAGACAAAATAAACTGTATTCTCGAATCAAGTAGCGCAGCACATTTTGCTGTAAGCTACTTCTTTATTTTAGGTTTTACCGCCAAAGTGCGATCGCCTCAGATACATCAAGCAACTACGCTTACTAATTGGTAATACCTCTAACCGCGAGACAATCGAACAAATCGCTCAAGGATATAAAAGATTAAAACTAATTAGCGATCGCCTTGAGGCTGAAACGGTAGAAACGGTACGTTCTGATATTGAACTATTAGACCAAACCGATGAGGCACAGACGCTTATTAAAAATCTAGTGCAGATGATTGAAGAAGAGCGTCTTGAGGTCAAGGTATATACCAAGGGTACGCTACACGCTAAAGCCTATATCTTTGATTACGGTCAAGTTGACGATGATAAAGGTATAGAATTAGCTTGAACCGAAAGTTTTATATATTTACATAATGTTTCTAACCAATAGGCGATCGCGCTTTTGAGCTAACAATAATGCAATTTATTTACGGCTTTTGTCAAACCATAATTTTTCCATCATCACTAGAGCTAGCAATAGTTCGATTATCAGGGCTAATAGCAATGGAAGTAATCACATCTGAATGACCTCTAAGATTGCGAATTACTTTCCCTGTGCTAATATCCAATATTTATTTGTAATAATGAGGAATTACTAAAACTAATAACAAGTAAGATAGTTAGAATTTACCCAACCTTTCAAGCCATTGACCGGACTGCTAGAACCTTGTACAACTTGTACGTATGACCAAACTCCCTGTTGTTGGAGAGGACGCACTGTATTGCCATTATTCAACCCCGCTCGCGATTCTCCATTAGGAGTAAAACGCAAAGCCAATTGCCCTTGAGAAATATTGATCACATCACAAAAACTACTCGAATATTGAGCTTGACTTGTCTGTTGAAGACTGACTTGACTTTGATGAATATAGCCCTGACCACAATAGTCAGTTTTATACCAACCATTGTTCTGACCGTAAACATTAATGGTAGTCTTCGATTGAACTGAACAAATTATCTGACCGTTGGGAACAGATCTGATATTAGATGGAGGGTTAAAAACTACTGCTTTTCTAGTAGATTGAGCGATCGCTATTGGAGCTGTAAAGAAGGAGACAGTAACAGCAGGTACTGCGATCGCTGCCATTAAAGCTAAATTTGCCAATCCTTTTATTTTGTAGGCTTGTATTTTTTTCAACATAAATAATCGATCATTAAAATATTTGAGCTTGGGCTACTGGCTTAAAGTTTTGCGTAAACCTGAGCCAGGTCTGTACTTTTCCACCAACGATATTTAGCTTGGGTACGTCAATAGTTGTATCCGCTCGATAATAGGTAACTGGTGTTACTTCTGAGCGTCCTAAACCGTAGGCAGTAGCAATATCGCCAGCTAGGCTACAGCTAATGTTAAATGCACCCATATCAAGATCGCGATTTCCTGCATAGTATTGCCATTTAATGCCATCCCAATTGCGATCTGCTTGCTGATCGAGACATTCTTAATGAGTTAACTCAAACATTTTTGCCATGTGTGCGTCATAGCGACGTAATCCCCCACCTGCTTGAATAGTAGTGTTACGATCGGGAACGACAAATTGAGCCACCATCATGTTGTTATCAAAGCCAGCGTTGAAAATAATCCATGAAATTGGAACTGAAGTTTGAGCGTTGGCAAATACTTTTTTAACTGAACTTACAGCAAGTAATGAGCTACTTAAAAGAGTAAAAAGCCTTATTTTATGAATTAGTTGTTTCATAATAGTTTTAGCTATAAATTATCAATATATGAAAAGCATAAATTTAATAAAAATATGAATATAATCTAAATCAAACATAATCTGATAACGTCAATTTCGCTTCTGAAGATGTACCTAAAAGCTATGCTTTAGATGCTAAGTTTTGCAATAAATACAGTTGACTAAAGCTAGAAATAATGTTAATTTTGAACGCATGATTTGGTAATAAAATTTTATGTTCATCGTCTAGACAACTCTCTAGATAAAACTTTTGCAGGGTATAAAAAGGTAATGAAACAAGGTGAAAAAGCGATCGCACGTTGGGCTAATAATTAGGCGAGTTATTCTTGTGAAAATACTTTTCTTATTCTGAAAATTTTAAGATCAGTAGTAGAGTAAAGCTTAAATATTGTTGAACCAATTGAAATGATTAGAATGCTGGAAAATCCAGTAAATTAATACTTATTAATGACCCGCAGCGTTACTAGACTTGTATGAACCAAACATTTAAGAATCTAGCCCAAGTATATAAAGATACCTTGCTCAATAATGTAGTTCCTTTTTGGTCAAACCATTCGGTTGACGAGGAATATGGTGGGTATTTTACTTGTTTAGATCGTCAAGGAAATGTCTACGATACCGATAAGTTTATCTGGTTACAAAATCGTCAGGTATGGACATATTCCATGTTGTACAACCGTTTAGACCCCCGAGAAGAATGGTTGAAAATTGCCAAACAGGGAGCAGATTTTCTGGCTAAAAATGGACGAGATGAGTTGGGGAATTGGTATTTTGCTTTAGATCGAGTTGGACAGCCTCTGATTCAACCCTATAATATTTTTTCTGACTGTTTTGCAGCCATGGCTTTTAGTCAATATGCCTTGGCTGCTGGAGATGAAAACGCCAAAGAAATTGCTTTGCAAGCATACAACAACGTATTACGTCGTCAGCATAACCCCAAAGGTAAATATAACAAAGCTTTTCCTGGCACGCGATCGCTCAAAAGTTTAGCTGTACCTATGATTTTGGCTAACCTATCTCTGGAGATGGACTGGTTGCTTGAGAGTAATCAGCTAGAAAAGATTTTAGCAGCAACAGTTCAAGAAGTAATGGGCGATTTTTTGGATACTGAGACAGGATTAATGTACGAAAACGTGACCCCCGAAGGCAAACATTTAGATTGTTTTGATGGTAGGTTAATTAATCCTGGTCATGGTATCGAGGCGATGTGGTTTGTCATGGATATTGCTAACCGTAGTCATGATTTAAATTTAGTTAATCAGGCTGTTGATGTAGTTTTGAATACTCTTAAGTTTAGTTGGGACAAAAAATATCAGGGTATTTATTATTTTATGGATGCTCAAGGACATCCTCTTCATCAATTGGAATGGGATCAAAAACTTTGGTGGGTACATTTAGAAACTTTAGTAGCTTTATTAATGGGATTTAATTTAACTGGACGACAAGAGTGTTTAGATTGGTTTGAAAAAGTTCATAATTATACATGGAAGCATTTTCTTGATGATGATTATGGAGCATGGTTTGGTTATTTAAATAGAGAGGGAAAAATCTTATTAAACTTAAAAGGTGGCAAATGGAAAGGCTTTTTCCATGTTCCTCGTGCCTTATATCTATGTTGGCAACAGTTAGAAACTTTACATTTGAAATCGAAATAGTTGCTAATCAAAAACAAATTTATTGCCAAATCTAAATCTGCAATTACAATAAGAGCGTTTATAATTTTTGAATAAACAAAAAAATTATGGTTAGAAGAGGAACACAGGCAGCAGGTGGCTTTTTATCAGGTTTTCGCGACTTTATCATGCGTGGTAATGTTGTCGATCTAGCTGTGGCAGTAATTATTGGTGCTGCATTTAGTAAGATTATTGATTCTTTGGTTGCTGATATTATCACTCCTGCAATTCTCAATCCTGCCATGAAAGCTGCTGGAGTAGATAAACTTTCCGAATTGTCCGCAGGTGGTATTCAGTACGGTTTATTCGTAGCGGCAGTTTTAAACTTTTTGATAATTGCTTTTTGTATATATGTGCTTGTACAGGCTTTTGAAAAGGCTAAAAAACGTGTGATTCGTCAAGAGGCATTAGAAGAAGAAGAACCTGATGTTAATCTAGTAGCTCAAGAAAGGTTGACTGGTGCAATTGAAAGATTAACCCATGTAATAGAAACAAAGTAAAAGCTTTTTATAAATAGAGTTATATTTTCTGCTAATGAGCGTATTACATGACCTCGTTAGCTTTTTAATTTAGAAGCTAGTGCAGCCAATAAGCGATCGCCACCAGCATAATATTAACCAGATAAAAGACACCGACTACCTGAGTTTCACCCCAGCCACTAAGTTCAAAATGATGATGAAGGGGAGCCATTTTAAATAGGCGTTTACCTTTACCTTCAGGGGTTTTAGTTGCCTTGTAATAAGTGACCTGGGCGATCACCGATAGAGATTCCACAAAGAAGATACCGCTAACTACAAATAATGCCCAAAGATTGTTGCTAGTAAGTCCAACTGCTGCCAATGCACCACCCAAAGCCAAAGAGCCTGTATCCCCCATAAATACCGTGGCAGGGTTGCAATTGTGAACCAAAAAGCCCAGACATCCACCGCTAAGACAAGCGCAAAAAATGGTCAGATCGCCATGACTAGGACTAATAATTACCCCTAAACCCAATAAAGCGATCGCGCCTGTCCCCGCAGCTAATCCGTCTACTCCATCGGTTAAGTTGGTAGCGTTGCTTTCAGCCGTGAGAACAAACAATGCCAAGGGCAAAAAAAACCAACCTAAAGCTAAATGCAGTTCTCCTGGCAGGGGAATATCTGTAATCGAGGGAAACTGATACCACAAAAGCCACAGTGTAAAAACTACCCCAAACAAAACTTGTAAAGTTAGCTTCATCCGAGGGGATATGCCCTTATTTGATTTACGTCGCAATACCTGCCAATCATCAATCCAGCCAATAAAGCTATAGCCGAAGGTAAGCAAACAAACAGCAATTAACTCTGGCGAAATTGATGTACCATTAGTCAACTTTACCCAAATCAAAGATGCAGCTATAGCTACAGTCACAAAAAAAATTCCTCCCATTGTGGGAGTTCCCGCTTTTTTTAAATGACTTTGAGGACCATCTTCCTGGACAACTTGTCCTGTTTTGAGCTTGTTGAGTATGGGAATAACCCAAAACCCCAACAAAGCACTGATCGTGGCGCAGCCCAAAAGGGGAAATAGTAGCAAACCCCATTGCTGATTCGGAGAACGACCAGCAGATTCAAAAGCGATCGCTCCTATGGTTAAAACACAGATCAGAAAAATTAATAAGGCTTTACCAGAAGGATTGATCAATTTTTCTGTAGAAAGCGATTTAGCATTCACCATTAAATTACGTTGAGTTTTCCGAAAATTACTGGTCATCACAAAATGTTGAACAGACAAAGATTTTATCTTTTTGGCGATCCTTATTTTTTTATCGATCTGCTAAATTTTAATCATCATCATCAGCAACAACAACATCATCTACAAAGTCATCGTCATCACCATCCATGAGGACATCTAAATCATCGTCAGATTTAACTTTCTCTTTTTCTACTTCTACTGGTTCACGAGGAATTAGACGATTACTAGCTTTGAGCCAGTCTAGTAAAGATGCTTCTTGCTTAAGGGGGATCACAATTGCAGGTTCGTAACGAGGTTCTTGTACTAAAGCAGGATTTTTATCCATAATTGATGATATTGATAAAATTTATGATTGTGGGCTTAAAATTATATACTATCTTTTTATCTTACTGCTTGTAACTGTAATTAGATTGAATGTTTTGAGCTTTTTGGTTGTCAGGTTTAGTCCAATCATAGTTAGGGTAAAAAACTGACTCCACAAGTCCTACAGCTATTAATCTAAAAGCGATCGCCTGAATTGTTGATAATGATTGCTTCATTAATCTAGTTATATCTATGAGCGAAGTTTTGCCATTGGCCAACTCCCAAATTTCGCGCTCGACTGCCGTTAATTTAAGATGCGATCGCTCAACAACACGTTGCAGAGCAAAACTAGGTTCTGGTAAGTGATTGCTAAAATTATCCCAATTGCTTATTAGTCTAAGGGCATAGATAGTAACTTCAGTGGTTTTTATCTGTTGTCCAGTCATTTCTAGCCAAGGAATCGTCAAAATTCGATTTGAAAGCTGAGAAAAATCATCAAACCTAAAGCGACCGCCATCTAGCTGAAAAAGACGATAAACTTGATGAAGCTGCAATTGAAAAACCAAGCTTAACCTTTCCTTGTTTAATAGCTTTTTCCTGTGTAAATAAACTCCTAAAGGCATTGAGGTAGGACATAGAGTCCTTAGTCTAGAAACAATTAGTGGACTTAACCATCCTCTCCCCGCAATTAAATTAATCAAACCTTTTTGATTTATGCAATCACTGACCGCAATTAATTGTCCTTTTTTAAACCAGATATAGTATATACCTTGGCGTTTTGCGGTTTTGCTAGAAATTGGAGTTTCGATAATTAGACGACCCGACTTGGAGTCACGTTCAATTAATTTAAATAACTCTGGAAGTGAAAATGATTCAAGAGAGCGAATAATACTCATTGGTAATTAGCTTCTTCCCTAAAATTTTGTTGATAACTGTCTTTCTTTTTGTTTGACAACACAATAGCTGCTCTCAAAAGCTTCGATCAAATTACTTAAACAAGATAACTTAGTTTATTATAGGGGAATCGCTAAAGCTCTATTTTGTAATTTTAGTTCCAGAATTTTCTATGACCGTAAAAACCGCGATTTATACCAACATAAATTTGCTTTCTCTCATATCTGCCCAAGATAATTAAGCTTTTTTTCTCAACTACCAATTCAATAAAATTAGCTGGCAAAACTAAAAATACGGCTTGATTTCGCAAAAACTTGACCATAACCATTATTACGCACGAGGATTTGTGTGCTTATGACCGAAAAAGAAGAAAATCCAGTAGTTGAACTGTTAAAAACTCTAGTCTCTGCTGCTATCTTAGCGTTTGGTATTCGCGCCTGTGTAGCTGAAGCTCGTTATATTCCTTCTGAGTCAATGCTTCCCACTTTAGAAATTAATGACCGTTTGATTGTAGAAAAGATAAGCTACCATTTTCATAAACCAGAACGAGGAGATGTTGTGGTTTTTTCGCCTACAAAAGCTTTAAGAGAACAAGACTATAAGCAGGCTTTTATTAAAAGGGTAATCGGTTTGCCAGGAGATACTGTGGAAGTAAAGAATCATGGAGTATACGTTAATAATAAACGATTAACTGAAAAATACATTCTTGATGCTCCTAACTATACATTTGGTCCAGTCAAAGTTCCTCAAGGGCAATACTTCGTTTTTGGAGACAATCGCAATAATAGTTATGATTCTCACTACTGGGGCTTTGTTCCCCTTGAAAATATAATTGGCAAAGCAACTGTCCGTTTTTGGCCTCCTAAGCGAGTTGGATCTCTTTATAAAGAACCTCTCTATCCTCAATCTAAGTAAATTATTTTAGATCTCGTCGTTTATTAGAAAAACGCTGGGCAAACAAATGCTCTTGTAGACAACAAATAGGTTAGTCTCAAGAGTATTATTCATAGGTATAGGTATAAATTTTTGTATAGTTGGGTCAAAATTGACTAGCGAAACATACTGCTAACCGAACTAGCCTCATGAATACGCCATATCGCTTCTCCTAAGAGATTAGCTACCGAGAGTACAGTTAACTGCTTGAACTTTTTATCATCTGCAATCGGAATCGTATTAGTAACAATGACCTCTTTAAAAACTCCACTAGATAATCTAGATACGGCTGGATCAGAGAAGACAGCATGGGTAGCACAGGCGTAAATTTCCTTTGCACCTTCTTTCTTCAGCAATTTGCCGCCTGCTGCTAAAGTACCTGCCGTATCAATCATGTCATCTACCAGAATCGCGGTTTTGCCCTTGACATCTCCAATTACGTTCATCACCTCAGCTACATTATGAGCCTGACGACGCTTATCAATAATTGCCAAAGGAGCATCATTAAGCTTTTTGGCAAATGCTCTGGCTCTGGCTACACCACCTACATCTGGTGAAACTACAACTATGTCGTCTAAATTTTTAGTTGATAAATAATTTAAAATAGCAGGAGAACCGTATACATGATCTGTAGGGATATCAAAATAGCCTTGAATCTGCGCCGAATGCAGGTCCATAGCTAAAACTCTACTTGCTCCTGCCTCTGTCAGTAAATTGGCTACTAGTTTGGCTGTAATAGATTCCCTGCCCGCAGTTTTACGATCTGCTCTAGCGTAACCATAATAGGGAATGACTGGAGTTATCTGACGTGCTGATGCTCGACGACAAGCATCGATCATAATCATTAATTCCATTAAGTTATCGTTTACAGGATTGCAGCAAGGCTGAAGCAAGTAAACATCTGCCCCTCGGATTGATTCTTGAATTTGGATATAAAGCTCCCCATCAGCAAACCGTTTGCGAATCATTGGACCGAGATCCATTCCTAGATAGCGGGCAACCTCTCTTGCAAGAAAATCGTTGGCAGAACCAGAAAACAATCTAAGGCGATTGGAATCTGAGAAAAAGGGAGTTTGCTCCATCGACTGAGGCACTAAGGTGGTACTATGGCTCACGGCAAATATATTCAACTTAATTCAGGGCAATCTTATCATTACTAGGCTATTGTTATGCACAATATTTTTGGTAGAGAAAAACTCAAAACTCCTAGTTAATTACAAATATTTAAAGTAAAAATTTGGCTTTTGCTTGGGCTTTTGGATGATATTTGTTCATCTGTATACCAAATCTCTCTAACATATTATATTTTTTTTGCTACTTTTCAACATCAGTACATCTTACTACGGTAAATTTGATTAGCTTTATCGATTACATAATCTTGATATTGTAATAGAGCAGGTATAAAAAACGACAATTACATAATAGGTTATGACAGCACTATTAATTGCGGGGACAGATACGGATGTGGGTAAAACATTTGTAACCGTTGCTTTAGCTACTTATTGGCAACGCTACCAATTGGATAAATATAAAAGTGAGAAAACCGTTTTGAGCATATTTAAATTAATGCAAACTGGTTCAGGGGATGCCGAATTATACAACCGCCTATTTGCTGAGTCTGAATTCACTGATGTTGTTGTACCGCTGCGCTTTAATGCTCCTTTAGCACCACCCATCGCTGCTGCTCAAGAAGGTAAGATAATTGATTTGGGTAAAATCTGGCAGGAGTTGCAGGCTTCGCAACGGAAATCCAACCTAGTTTTATTAGAGTCTTTAGGTGGTTTAGGCTCTCCCGTAACTAATGAACTGACTGTAGGTAATATTGCTGCGGACTGGCGTTTACCTACGGTTCTGGTTGTACCTGTAAAGCTTGGTGCGATCGCCAATGCCGTAGCGAATGTAGCTTTGGCACGCAGTCTTAATATAAATCTTAAAGGAATTATTCTTAATTGTTCTCAAATCGAAGCAATGGCAAACATTGAGGATTTGACCCCAACTGATTTGATTCAGGCTTTAACCCAAGTGCCAATTGTAGGTACTTTGCCTCACATCAAGAATTTGAATGATACACAAAAACTAGCCCAGATTGCTTCTAGTTGGGATTTGGAATTAATCTTTCCGAAGACAAAAGTCTCTAAGTACATGGACAGAAATAACTACAGTTAATTATTACTGACCTCTGACCTCTGACCTATCTAACCTTAAAGTGTTCTATCCGAACAGGATTTAGTATCACCCCGTCCCCAAGTCCCCAAGTCTCCAAGTCTCCAAGTCCCCCAGTCAGCCTTTACCATCTTATCATTCTGTCAATGCCTAAGTCCTAGTTATATTGCTAACGAATTCTAAGAAGCATCAGTTAAATTTTTATTGAGAAAATCAATAGTTTCTGTCCAAGCTTTTTCCGCAGCTTTAGGGACATAGTTTTGACCAGAGGGATTAGCAAAAGCATGACCTGCATGGTCATAAATCTGGATATCTGCTTCTTTACCCAGTTTATTTAAAGTAGATCCTAGTTTTTTTACTTTGGCTACGGGAATTGACTCATCTTCTGCCCCAAATATGCCTAGAATAGGCATTTCTAAAGTTGCCAATTGTTTTTCGGTAGCTGTACCGATCTCTCCACCATAGTAGATTACTGCTGCATCAAGCTCTTGGGGAAACAGCAAAGCGGTTTCTAATGACCAACTACCACCAAAACACCAGCCAATAGAAGCAATTTTAGGTGCTTGCTTTTCCTTTGCCAAAAAATTATAGGCTTTTGTAATATTTGCTTCTGCACCTAAAGGATTGCCTGTTACCTCAAGTACTAATTGTGTTGCTTTTTCTGGAGTTTTTGCTATTTGACCGTTATACAAATCTACCGCCAAAACTTGATAACCTTCTCCTGCTAACCTTCGCGTCATTGCCTTAATGTTTTCGTTTAATCCCCACCATTCATGAATAGCTAGGATTCCAGGTAGAGGCTTGGTGCTATCTTTGGGATAGGCGTAATAGCCGTTAATAGCCTTGCCGTCTATGGTGACATATTCAACGGTTTCTGTGACTACAGGTGCTTTTGGCTCAACCATGGCGATCTCTGTGGGACTAGGATAGTCATGGCGATGAACGGCTAGAAGCGCGTCTGGCTTGACTAACCCTAGCCCTAAACTTATGAGTAACGTGGCTAAAAAAATTACTCCTAGAACCAGCTTCTGCTTACTAAATCTGCCCATAGTTTTTTCTTGTATACAAACATAATCATGTTATCTACTTTTCCAACTAGAAACAAATAAATTTCATAGATACGAAAACATCAGAAGCAGTAATCGCGTCATTGATTTAACGATTAACTTGACTCATATCCGAGTAGCGATCGCCTGCTGCAACTCCCTGGGGGGCAACAGCTTCAATTTGCTTCAGTTCGTCGGAAGTTAAGGTAATTGAAGCAGCAGCAACGTTTTCTTCTAGATACTTGCGATGTTTAGTACCAGGAATCGGCACTATGTCGTCCCCTTGAGCCAGCAGCCAGGCGATCGCTAGTTGACTCGGCGTTACTTCTTTGGCTTGGGCAATTTCTCTAACGCGATCGACCAGTTCTAAATTCTTATGAAAGTTTTCTCCCTGAAAGCGTGGGGAATTACGACGGTAATCGCCTTCGGGAAAGTCATCGGGACTTTTAAACTGTCCTGATAAAAAGCCTCTCCCCAAAGGACTATATGGCACGAAGCCAATACCCAACTCCCGCACGGTAGGCAAGATCTTATCTTCAGGATCGCGACTCCAAAGGGAATACTCACTTTGCAATGCGCTAATTGGATGCACTGCCTGAGCGCGACGAATGGTTTCAGGTGCAGCTTCCGACAGTCCCAGGTAACGGACTTTGCCCTGCTGTACTAGTTCCGCCATCGCCCCTACAGTGTCCTCAATTGGAACTTCAGGATCGACACGGTGCAGATAGTAGAGATCGATGGTATCAATGCCTAAGCGTTGCAAAGATGCTTCGCAAGCCTGATGTACGTACTCTGGTTTGCCATTAACGCCCCGAGAATTTGTGTCTTCTCCACGAAGGATACCAAACTTGGTAGCTAATATAACGCGATCGCGACTATCACCTATTGCCTTACCTACTAGTTCTTCATTATCACCCTTGCCGTACATATCCGCCGTATCTATCAGGGTTACACCGAGTTCGAGAGCGCGGTGAATCGTGGCGATCGCTTCTTTTTCGTCTTGTTTGCCATAGAACTCTGACATACCCATGCAGCCGAGTCCGAGGGCTGAAACTTCGAGTCCTTGGTTTCCTAGTTTGCGTGTTTCCATGTTATTTCTCCGATTTAGTAAAAAAGCGAATAATTTTTACCATTTTGTTTACCTTTAAATTAAATGGGGATGTCTTCTAAAGCCGAATTACAAAATAATTGAGATATCTTGAATTTTGGCAGGGGCGTAATAAAATACGTCCCTGCATACAATCCTTTGCTTAAAAACTAAGAGCGATATTAGTTAGCTACTGTTTGTTTGGCAAATAGCTCGATCGCTTTAGCGTTAAAAGCGGGAATATCGTCGGGGTTACGGCTAGTTACCAAACCGTTATCTTCTACTACTTCGCGATCGACCCAACTAGCACCTGCATTTTTCAAATCGGTTTGCAGAGAAGGCCAAGAGGTAACGATACGACCTTTTACTGCATCAACTTCAACTAGAATCCAAGGGCCGTGACAGATTGCGGCAACGGGTTTGTCAGCATCGAAGAAAGATTTAACAAACTGTACTGCTTTATCTTGGGTACGTAACTGGTCGGGGTTAGCTACTCCACCAGGAAGCAATAAAGCATCATAATCGGCTGGATTGGCGTTATCTAGGGGAACGTCTACCGAGAAAAAGTCGGCTTTATCAAAATGATTCCAGCCTTGAACTTTGTCGCTATTGGGAGAAATAATATGAGCTTGCGCTCCTGCTTCTTCAAAAGCTTGTTTGGGTTTGGTCAATTCTACTTGTTCAAAACCATCAGCGACTAAGATCGCTATTTTTTTGTTGTTTAATTCTTGTGACATAATTGGTTCTTTTGTTTGTTTCTATTTGATTTGTTTGTTGGGTTGAGATTCCTCACACCTTATTGCTTATGGTTTAAGCGCGACCTTAATTTTGAATCCGTTCTAAAAGCGGCTGCAAATACCTTTGGACGTGAGTTTGACCAGAGCGCAAAGTCAAGGCTTTGTTGACAACTGCTCCTAACGGTACGTGGTCTACATAACCGCCGTAAACTCCAGGAATCGAAACCGTACCGCCTTTGCGACAGGCAAGAATTGCTTCCCGTAGCACGAGTAGACCAGTCGTCTATTGGCAACTATCAGAATCCTACTAATTGCAGCAGCAATCCTAAATCTTACTAAAGTCAGATATACTCAAAACCTGCTGGAATAGAATTTTGATGAAAATTTGCATCGGTACTGTAGACTTCATGACCTTAGCTTGTAAAATAGCTCCTTCCCAACTAGACAAAATAAACTTAGCCAAAACCTCAAAGTTGCAAATGTCCTCGATTTCTCCAGCTTCATAAGCTGCTTTTAAACAGCGAATAAAATACTGTTCCCATTCAGCAAATATTTGATTGAGGCGATCGCGAAACAATTCATTTTGCGTTGATAATTCTTGAGCGAGATTACCAATTAAGCAACCATTGTTACAGTGATGAGCTTCCATCTCAGCAATTTTGAATTCAAAATAGTTACGTAATCGTGTCAATGGAGAATACTTTTCGTCTTCTAAAAAAGTTTTAAACCTGTCACGATATTCCTGGGCAAAATCATCAACAATCGCTAGTCCAAAATCTTCTTTGCTAGAAAAATAATAATAAAATGAACCCTTGGGAACGCCAGCTTTAGTTAATACATCATTGAGGCTTGTTCCCTTGAATCCTTGCTGGACGACAATTTCCTTGCCGACTTGGATTAGTTCATTGCGTTTATTAGCACGGTTCATACTTTAATTATAGTTGACCAGTCATCTATAAAAATTAAACAACCAGAATCAACGTCAATTGATTCTGAACAGCAACCAGTTGACGTTGATCTGTATTATTTGTTATAATCTAAAATAGTGGTTACCTGCAAAAAGAGATAACCCTATATACTTATCCAAAAAAGGCCTCGATATTAGATTTTGCCCAACGCTGTTATTAAGAAAAAACCTGTAGCGTGGTGGTAATTCTCTTTATTTCATTGGGTTTACAGCACTTTTTTGCTGATGAATTTTTTCTGGTACGGGCTGTGCGTTACTGCTAAAAGGCGAATAGGATGCAATCATGACAATAGGTAAAATCAAAGTTACTATCGCAACTCCAGTACCTAAAACACCTGCCCACCTATGACCAGGAGGATCTTCGACTTTTTCTGGGCGTTGGCTAACTTCCATATGTAAATATGATAAATCTAGCTTTATCTTAGTGAATGGTTAAAGAAAGTAGAAATTTAAAGACAATCTTTATATCTACCTAATCATTATAGTCATAAATCTCAATTATGTTGGTATCTTACTTGACTTAAGTTATAAAATTTTAATTAAGCTATTTTGGAGATTAATTAATGGAAGCACAGATAAACACTTTTAGTCATCGTTCTGTGCTGAGTCGGGAATTAATAGCAGGGTTAAATATTAATCCACAAGGTCATTACTTAGATGCAACCGTTGGTGGTGGCGGACACAGTGAACTAATTTTAGATCGCGGAGAAAATATCAGGCTGTTGGCAATAGATCGCGACGAGACGGCGATCGCGGCTACTAAAGCCAGATTAGCAGGTTACTATCCTCAACAGCTAGATTTTTGGCAGGGAAATTTTGCTGACTATCAGCCAGACAATTTGTTATTTGAGGGAATTATTGCCGATTTGGGCGTTAGCTCTCCCCAGCTAGAGGTTCGGGAGCGAGGATTCAGCTTTCGTAATGCTGCTCCTTTAGATATGCGTATGGATCGTTCAGACGGCATTACCGCAGCGGAGATTGTTAACCACTGGAAAGAGGTTTCTTTAGCTGATTTGATTTATGAATATGGAGAGGAAAGATTTTCCCGTCGGATTGCTAAGAAAATTGTGCAGCAACGCCCTTTTCAAACCACTACGGATTTAGCCACGGCGATCGCCTCTACTGTACCAGGAAAATATCGTCATGGCAGAATTCACCCTGCTACCCGTACTTTTCAAGCTCTGCGGATTGAGGTTAATCAAGAACTAAAGTCATTAGAAAAATTTATCGACCATGCACCTAGTTGGCTCAAGCCTGGGGGGATTATTGGGATTATCAGCTTTCATAGTCTAGAGGATCGCATTGTTAAACATCGCTTTCGAGGCAGCGAGCTATTAGAAGTTATTAGCAAAAAGCCAATTACGGCTCAACCAGACGAACAACGAGACAATCCGCGATCGCGATCGGCTAAGTTAAGATTTGCGCGAAAAACCAGCAAATAAGCTAAATCTCAGTCGCTTTCTGTCATTGTTTCGATACAAAGAGCGTTGGCTTCTGGTTTAGATAGAGTCAAAATTTTATCTTGCAACATAATTTGCGCGCCTCCTTGAGCCACAGAAAAATCTAACACTACAAAAGCCGTACCAGGAACTAGCCCTTTAGAAATCAACTTGCCTATATAACCACCATAAACTCTGTTATAGCTAATAACGATCGCTGCCGAACCCAAAGATAATTCAAAGATATTAATAGTTATTCTCATAAACCCTCTTTAGCTGGCAAAAGTAACCATGATTTTTTGAGCAATTTCTGAGCCAACACCAATTAGCTTGTCCTCAAAGCTGAGAATTACTGAACCATTATTAGTTTTGCTGATTAACTGCACTACTTGCCCTGGTTTTAACCGTAAATTTCGTAATTGGCGAGTGACTTTGCCTGAAGTATAGAGCTTGGTAATTAACCAGGAGTTTTCTGTAGGTATCTGATGCAAAAAATGGCAGTCGGAATTAGGATCTAGCTGTTTTACTGGCTCTAAAGTCGATTTAGAAGATATATCGCCAATAAAGGTAAATTCCTGAAATCCTTTAGATTCCTTAGCATTTAAAGATTGAATATCTACAGAGTGAGTCATGACCAAATTTATTGAGAGAAATTACTATTTATATTCTATAAATAGATATAGCGCGATTTGGTCTTGTTGACAATTATTTTTAAGTAGATTTATTTTATTCGTGGCGATCGAGAACTTTAAGCTCCAGATTATCTGTAGAGATGCGATCGCCTTAATAATTATCAGCTTCTCTGAGTTCCCAAGTTTCATCTTCTCGCATTTCTAATATTCGACTGTGATACTGGGCTAAACTAGGGCGATGACCAACGCTAACAAAGGTAATATTGGCTTTGAGCAGATGTTGATAAAGACTGTCCTCATTTTTGATATCCAAAGCACTAGTAGCTTCGTCAAGAATTACGTAACTAGGTTGATGAATCATGATTCTGGCAAATGCTAGTCTCTGCTGTTCCCCTAGAGATAAAACCTCATCCCAATCCTTTTCGACATCAAAACCACCAGAACGTTCAGCCAGATCGGGTAAATTAACGGCATATAGAGCAGCGTTTAATTCTGACTCCAAAGTTTTCAGATCGTCGTAAGGATAGCTTAGTTGACTACGCAGACTCCCCAAAATCATGTATGGTTTTTGGGGTAAAAAGAGCATTTCCTCTAGGTGAGGTCGATATATTGCCCCATTCCCCGAATCCCACAAGCCAGCGATCGCTCTTAAGATAGAACTTTTACCACAGCCACTAGCGCCGATGATCAGTAAGCCTTCACCTTTGGGTACATTGACAGATAAATTCTTAACTAGAGTTCTCCTATAATTAGGAGTCTGTAGAGTTATATTTTCCAAAGCCAGTCTATTTTGATAAACCGTGCTGATGTTAGGGCGATTTATTACACTCTTATCTAAAGTTAGTTGAGGACGCTCTAAATAATTTTCAAAGACATACAAACGATCAACGCTGGCAGCAAAAGAGGTCAAGGATTGAAATCGATCGACAATAAAATTTAGCGAGCTAAATATTACGGCAAAAGCACCTGCTGCTTCGGTGACTTTTCCCACCTCTAGTTCCCCAGAGAAAACTTTAGGAGCAATAATAACTGCGGGCAAAATATAGGGAAAGAAATTGTAGGCAAGGGTGAATGAACCTAAATATATTTCTTGCCAAAGAACTAATAAATTGAAGTTTGTAAAAGCTTCATTAAACTTGCGTTTAAGACTTTGATTTTCTTGAGGCTCTCCTTGATAAAAAGCAATGGATTCAGAGTTTTCTCTAATCCTAACTAATCCAAAGCGAAAATTAGCCTCTTTTTTAATTTGATTAAAGTTAATTTTGACTAGTATTCTACCGTATACGCCGACTACAATTAACGTACCGACGAAGGAGTATAAAATTAATATATAAACCAACGTATTGGAAATTTTCCACAAAGCAAAACTAAAGGCAATCACCTGAAACAGAGAACTTACCAAAGACAGCAGAAAACTAAGAGAATCGACGGTAAAGCCTTTTATGTCTTCGGAAATTCGTTGGTCGGGGTTATCAATATCAATGTTAAAATTACCCAACTTATAAAAGGCGCGTTGACTAAAATAGCGGTTAAGGAAATGATTTGTCAGCCATCTGCGCCAGAAGTTACCTAATATTCCCTGAACGTAGCTAAAACCAGAAAACAGAGGTACATAGATAACTAAAATGATAAAAAAAGCCTTGATTGTTTTATAGAATCGATCGACCTCTTTAGCCGAAAGAGAAGAGATAATATCACCCTGTTGCTGATTTAATAAAACACTGAGTTTAGTGTATGCCACAAGTAAAACAAATAAAAGAGCTAGTAGAGTTAAAGCTCCTTTTTTTTCATTTCCGCTCCAATACAGCTTGGCAAGTGACCAAAATTTCTTTAATACTTTTAAATTAAATCGATTCATTTTGCTTTTATTAACTATAAGAATAATGCTCGGCAAATATTTGGCATCAAGCTAACTCTTAGCCTGATGTTTTTCCAAATTCACAACGTAATCCAATAAACCTGCACAAGCATCAAATAGTAGTTCAATCACATAATTAAAACCATCTTGACCACCGTAATAGGGATCGGGGACTTCTCGCTCATTTCGCTCAGTAGCAAAGTCACACATCAGGCGCACTTTGGATTCATATTTTCCTTCTCGATCTAAATACAAAATATCCTGGTAATTTTCTCGATCCATAGCTAAAATCAGGTCAAACTGCTGCAAGTCTGAAGGTTTTAGTTTGCGGGATTTTCCCTGTAGCTCAATCCCTTTTGTAATAGCAGCAGCGTTCATCCGCCGATCTGGAGATGCACCGATATGATACCCCGAAGTTCCAGCCGAATCACAGATAATTTTGTCGGACATACCAGCTTCTGTTATCAGGTAGTTCATAATGTTTTCTGCTGATGGAGAACGACAAATATTACCCAGGCAAACAAATAACAATTTATAGGTCATGAACAATTGAAGGTGATTTACTGTACTAAGTATTTTTATTGTTTATGGAAGGATTTGATACCGCTTGCGGTAACTACTTAAACTGGATTAATTATCAGAACTTAAAATAAGATAGTAAGTTTTTCTTTCTAAGATCGACAATCATTTTGTCAATGTACCACAGAGTTAACAAAACAGACTGGTAAGGAAAATTTCTAATAAAATTAGAAACCGATGATGCCTATCTATTTCTAGCTATTTTTATCGCTTATCAACACATATAGACAGGAAAGTAATTTTATGTTTAAGACTAAAACCAGAGGAAGAAGAGTTTTTTCCTATCGTCAGCAGAAACGTCGTCGTTTTTCGCTCTTTTCAGCGATCGCATCTTTGGCTCTATTTTTGCTAATCTTAGAATTGCTAACTCGCATATTTGTCGATCTTTCAGGCAATAGAGATAAGTTTGCTCAAGGCAAGACAGGCTCCGAAATAATTCAGGCTTATCAGCTTAAGTTTGTCCCGAATGAATCTCAAATAGATCGAACCAAAGATCAGCAAGCACTGTTTGCTAAACCTGCTTTATCAGTTGGTTATCAGCTATTAAGCAATCAAGAAAGCCAGTTTTGGCAAATTAATCCCCAGGGATTTCGCGATCGCGATCCTGTACCATTAGTTAAACCCAAGGATGAGATTAGGATATTTATCTTGGGCAATTCAACTGCCTTTGGCTACGGCAGTCGTGAAAATGGAGCTACGATTAGCGAACAGCTAGAACAACGTCTAGAAGAGCGTCTGCAACAGCAAAAAACTTCGCCTCAGCTATATAAAAGCGGCTTGTTATCTGGCGATCAAGCAGAAAAACCAAAATCTCCAGCCAAACCAGCTAAAATTAAGCCTGGAAATTATCGTGTTATTAACGCTGCTGTTCCTGGTTATGTTTCGGGTAACGAATTGGCTCAACTGGCTTTACAAATTTTAAAATATAAGCCTGATCTAATTATTGTCATGGATGGCTATGAAGACTTTATGCTTCCTAGCAATGAAGATGCTACCCAAGTACCTCAACTCAAAAATTATCTTGAGGATCGGCAAACTGGGTTTAAGGGATATATTAACCAGTTAATTGAGCCAATAAAAAATAAAAGTTATTTGGTTAAAATAGCTCAGGAACGTTGGCTAAATAGTAAACAAGCTGACGAAAAAACTGATTTTATTCTTGATGAACAAAGCTCTAAGCTGGTTCAATATTTACCTCAAAACCAAAAGGAACTACAAGCCAGGATAGATCGCTATGTAGAACATCAAAAACAAATGCTTAGTCTTAGTACAGCATCTCTTGTTCCTTTAATAGTGGCAATACAGCCTGAAATTACTGGACGCAACCCCGCTCAACTAACCGATACTGAGGGAACAATTACTACTGAGCTTGGCAGAACCTATATCGAGCGGATGAGAAATGAATATCCAGCTTTAATCGAAGCAACACAGCAGCTAGCTGAAGCCTTTCCTCAAAATTTAAAAGCTGTTGATTTATATAAGTTAAGCGATCAATATCCTTCCCCCAGCTTTATCGATCCCATTAATCTAAACGAAGCAGCTAATCAAAAAGTAGCCGAACAGCTTTACTACGCTATTGCTAGCTTTTCTAAGATGCAGGTTACATCCAAACAAGCACCAACTCCAAAACCCGTAGATCAAAATCGATGAAGGAAAAAGTTTTACAGCTTGATGATGATATAAACACCGATGACATTATTCCCGCACATCGGACGACTAACCCAGATCCAGAACATCTCAAGCATTATGTTCTAGAACACATAATCGGTATTGATACTTTATTAGAATATGACCTAATAGAAGCAGGAAAAAACTTTGGCTGTGGTTCGAGTCGAGAGTATGCACCCGTCGCTATCAAAGCTGCGGGAATCAAGCTTGTTCGCGCTCATTCTTTTGCCGAGATTTTTTATCGCAACAGTATTAATATTGGCTTAAATTTAGAAATAATTGGTGATAGTCCAGATAATCCCCTGGTTACAGCTATTTCCGCAGCAGGGGGATTAACAGCTTTTAATCAACAAAGGTTACAAAATAAAATATCTGTTCCCAAGAACAATACTGCACCTTGTCCGATGACAATGGCAGAGAAGATGTTAGCCAAAGCTTCGGGGAATGACTATGTAAAGCCTGGAGAGATAGTGTTTGCTAAGGTAGATTTGGCAATGTCCCATGATGCGATCGCCGCACCCGTATTTCGGCTCTTTCATCACTATTTCGGTAAAAATGCCCAGATTTGGGATTCTAGCAAAGTAGTTTTAGTAGCCGATCATTTTATTCAAGTTAATGATATTAGAGTAGATCCTCAAGCTACTAAGCTTTACCAGGATATGATTGATTTTGCTCATCAGCATGGCTGCAAGCTATTTGACCTAATATCTCCTGGGGAGGCATCAGGAATATGTCATGTTTTGTTACCAGAACAAGGTTTAATTCGTCCAGGAATGATCATTGCGGGGACAGATTCTCATAGCTGCACCTATGGCGCATTTGGTAGTTTTTCCACTGGTGTAGGCACTACCGACATGGCAAATATTTTAGCTACAGGAAATATGTGGCTGCGTGTCCCTGGGACGATTGTTTTTGAGCTTTTTGGAACACTACCTAAATATCTTAGTGCTAAAGACATCATGCTGTTTATTTTGGGCAAAATTGGCTGTCAGGGTGCAATTGGTAAGGTAATGGAGTTTCGAGGCAGCGTTATTGAACAGCTATCTATTGATGAACGAATGACTCTAAGTAATATGGCGGTTGAGTGTGGCGCAATGTGTGGCTTAATTGCCCCTGATGCTGTAACTGAGGAATATCTAAAAGACAAAAGTAAATCTGAGTTTGACACTGTAGTCGGTGATAATGACGCAGAACATGACCACGTATATCAGTTCGATCTCAGTAAGCTTGAGCCACAAATAGCCTGTCCTCCAAAACCCGATCAAGTGTTAAATATTAGTGAATTACCTGATACACCAATTACTTTAGCTTTTGTTGGTTCATGCACAGGGGGTAAATTAGCAGACTTAGCTCAAGTGGCAAAGGTATTAACCAACCAGCGTATTAACCCAAACGTGCAGATGTACGTTGTTCCTGCTTCGCAGTTAGTTCGTCAACAAGCAGAAGAAGTAGGCTACTTTGATATTTTTCGACAGGCTGGGGTACAAATTCTCAAGTCTGGTTGTGGTGCCTGTATTAATTCTGGAAAGGGAGTTCTAGGCAAGCAAGAAACGGGTATTTATGCTACTAATCGTAACTTTACAGGGCGTACTGGCGATCCAACTGGTAAAAATTATTTGGCATCTCCAAGAGTAGTAAGCATCTCGGCTATCAACGGCAAGATAAGCGATAAATTAGTCTAATTTGCTTAAACCATATTCTTAATTAAATTGTTAGGATTGTTGGTTGTTACTTTTCAATTCATGCTTAATAACTTTAGGTTGAGCGATTTTATGTTTAATTATCCTATTAGGTTTAAAAATAGTAGCTTTTTAATTAAACTTATTGCTTCATTAATTATTAGTTTGGGAATGAGTTTTACTGTACTAGCTCAAGACACTATTGATCAGGTAAAGCTATCTCCTCAAGAACAAACTAAGTTAAATCAAGGTCAAGTAGTACTTAAAGGCAGCAAAGGGAAATATGTCGGGGAGGTAATTGCCACGGGGAATGTGAATACTGCTTGGCAAGTATTGACTGACTACAATAACTTTCGCAATTTTCTGCCAAATGTTTCTGCAAGTAGAATAGTTAAAAGTAATGGCGATCGCAAAATATTTGAGCAGGTAAATAAAGTTGATTTATTCTTTTATACGCAAGAGTATACAGTACAAATCGAGTCGTCAGAAGTGAAACCACAAAAGATAACTTTTAAACTGTATAAAGGAGACTTAAAACATTTATCAGGAAGTTGGCAAATTAAAAAAATTGATGCCAATAGAATTATGGTTATTCATACTGCTGATGTTGTACCTAAAACTACTACAGAGAAAGCTTTCTTTTACGGTATTTACGAAAATTCTATTGAAAAAACATTAGCAGCGATCTCTTTAGAGATTACTAAACGGTCTAAAAATTAAAATTTTTTAATTGTTCTATTAATAGTGATTCTGCTTCTGTTTCCAATAAATTATTAATTTGATTTAAATCATTATCTAGATCTATATTTTGTTCGCTTACATTTTTATTAAACATAGTTTTTAATAAATAGTTAGCTAACTTATTTACATTGGAATAGTCAAAAATAACTGTTGCCGATAATTTGAGGTTGTAGCTAGACTGAAGTTTATTTCTTAGTTCAACCGAACCTAAAGAATCTAATTCTAATTCAGCAAAACCTAGTTCTAAATCAATTTGATTGATATTTTTAATCCCTAATATATTTGCTACCTGCTGACTAATTTGTTCTATTAATAAACCTTGGCGTTGAGAAGCTTCTACATTTAATAGCTGCTGTTTAAAATCAAGATTAGCTATAGAAATAGGATGAGAATCAATAAAATTATTATAGAATGGTATAGCAGAATTGTTTTTATTCCATACGTTCCAATCAATCGGAATTACGCCAATTTGCGTTGGAGAATGCAATAGCAACTGCTCTAATATTTCAATCCCCTCTGTTGGTTTAATACTGCCTATTCCCTTTTGTTTTAAACTTTCTATTATTTGAGTGTCAGCAGCTAGCCCAGTGTTTTGCCATGCACCCCAATTAATTGCGCTCGCAGGTAAACCTAAACGACGACGACCATGAGCTAAAGCATCGAGAAAAGCATTGGCAGCACAATAATTGGCTTGTCCTGGCGAACCAACTAAAGAACTAGCTGAAGAAAACAAAATAAAGCTTTCTAAGTCATATTTTTGCGTTAAAAGGTGTAAATTCCATGCCCCCTGAACTTTAGGCGCGAGAACCTGGCTAAAGCTTGACCAATCTTGTTTTAAGATAGTGCGATCGCTTGTTACTCCAGCACAGTGAATGACTCCTCGCAGGGGAGGTAGTGTTGATTCGATTTGTGATAAAGCCTGGGCTAGTTGATTTGTATCAGCAATATCTGCTTTAATAAGATTAACTTGGGCATCCCCTTGTATTTTTTGCAGCTTGCTCTGTAATTCAGGTTTTACTGCGCTACGTCCAAGTAAAACAATATTTTTTATTCCTTTAGTTGTTAACCACTGAGCTACCTCTAAACCAATTGCACCCATTCCTCCTGTTATTAAATATGTGCCGTCGAAATGAGGGAGTAACGGGGTGATGGGGTGACGGGGTGACGGGGTGATTATAATTTTGCCTTGATGTTTTCCTTGCTGCATATAGCGAAAAGCATCAATAATTTTATCGCTAGAGAATATAGTGTGGGGTAAGGGTTTGAGTTTTTCTGTAGCAAATTGCGACAACACATCACCAAGCATCTGTTGAATTAATTCAGGCTGATCTTGGGTAATTCGCCACAGATCGATAATAAAGTAATTAATATTTGGTTTAACTTCAGCCACATCTTGCTTAGACCAAATACCCTGCTTACCTATTTCGATAAAATGCCCGCGATCGTTTAACACGGACACACTTTTAGAAATAAATTCACCTGACAAGGAATTAAGTATTACATCTACACCTTTACCATCGGTGGCAGATACAATTTCCTCAGCAAAATCCAGACTGCGGGAGTTCATAATATTTTTTACTCCCATTGATCTAAGCAATTCCCATTTGGGAGTTGAGGCAGTAGCAAATATTTCTGCGCCTTGCTGTTGGGCTATCTGTATCGCAGCCAAACCAACACCACCTGCTGCTGAGTGAATTAAGACTTTTTCCCCTGGCTGTATTCGTGCCAAATAAATAAGGGTGTAGTAGGCAGTAAGGAAAGTTACGGGAATAGTTGCAGCCTCTTCATAGCTGAGAGATTCTGGTTTAGGGATAGCCAGCAGAGAATTAACGGTAAGATACCGACTAAAGCTATTATCTGAAATAGCAATTACTGCATCTCCAAGTTTAAAATCGTTTACCTCTTTACCTAATGCGGTAACTATTCCTGCACATTCTAAGCCCAAGAATTTCGTCTCGTCGGGATATAAATCTAAAGCAACCATCACATCACGGAAGTTCAAACCAGTTGCTTTAACTTCTATTTCTATTTCATGATCTTGAGGCTGTTGTCGGCTGATTGATTTCCACTGTAAGCTATCCAAATTACCAGGATCATTAATCTCTAACTGCAAATTAAATTCAGTAGAGTTTTCTCTTCCAGTCTCCTTGTCTCCCAGTCTCCCAGTCTCCTTGTCTCCTCGTCTCCTCGTCTCTTCGTCTCCTTGTCTCTTCGTCTCCTTGTCAAATCTAACCAACCTAGCTACATAACGCTGATTATTTCTATAGCCAACCTGTTCATTTAATACCGCGCAAATTTCCTGGAAGATAGTCTCTGCTTCGTTGTTTGTAGAATTGCGATCTAGATCTATCCCTACACATAATAACTCTGGATGTTCCAAGGCGATCGCTTTCTGCATCCCCCAAAGACAAGACTGTTTTATTGCCGATGTCAGTTGATAGTTATCTACAGGTTGGGCATTACGGGTAACAAACCACAAGGGAGGATTATCATTGTGTTGTATTAAAGCCTGTACCAAATATAAATAACTTTCACACTCTCGCCAATCTTCGATCTCATCTAAACTGCAAAGATAAATAACCCCTGCTAGATCTTGATGTTGCTGTATTAAACTTTGAAATGCTTCAGGGTTATCTTTAATAATATGGCGGGTAACAAGATGACATTGTTGCTGCTGTAATTCTAAAAGCGTAAGTAACTTGTTACCAATACCTGTACTATCGGCAAAAATCAACCACGTACCAGTTTCAATAGCCAGAGAAGATTTAGATGATAAAGGCTGCTGTATCCATTGCTGCTGATATAGCCAATTTTGCCAACGAGGTTGGGAATTTACTGCTTGAGATTTCAAGCCTGTGAGTTTGGCAACCAAATCGCCGTAATCGTTATATAGCTGGATTTTGGCTGACAAGCCTGTGTTATATTTACTGTCTTGTTCTAATTCTAGATAACTCCAGACTTTATTACCTGGCAGACTATACAAATCTAATTTATCCAAGCCGACAGGAATATAGGTTGCGGTAGACAACTCGCTTGGTAAAGCTGCAAATAATATTTGTAGACAAGAATCTAATAGTGCAGGATGGAAATAATACTCATTGCTGTTTAAATGATTTGGTAATTCAATTAATCCTAAAGCCTCATTTTCATTTGCCCATAATTGTTTTATTCCCTGGAAGCTTTTACCGTAATTAATTCCTCTTTGCTGACACTGTTGATAGTACTGAGTAACGTCTAACTCTAAATTTTTGAACCAAGATTTAATAACTTCTAGCTGTAACTTATCTGCTGTAGCTTCTAGAGGCAAAACTTGACCAGAACTATTTAATTGCCATTGTTCATTATCATTATCAAAACTGTAAACTTCACAAGCTGCGGTATCTTGTTCAGGAGACAAGATTAACTGAATTTCAGGTACATAACTTTCTTTTATATAGAGAGGGGAATCAATAGCTACATCTTTAATAGTTAGTCGCTTAGTTTTAAACTGAAATACTCCAGATGCTATGACCATTTCTAAATAAGCAGTACCAGGAAGGACAGGCTTGTTAGCCAAACAGTGATCTTGCAGCCAAGTAATACTATTAGACTGGAGGTGAGATTGAAATATTGTTTGTTTTAAAGGAGAGGATAAAGGCTTTCCTAATAAAGGGTGAGTAGTCTGTAGCGTATTATTTCTATATTGCCTAATAATGTCTGGTTTAGGGATATCAAACCAGTATCTTTGTCTTTGAAAAGGGTAAGTGGGCAAAGATATTTTTTGACCGTTATAGTTTTTGCTGACTTCTGACCAATTAATATCTACTCCTGCAATATATAACTGTGATAATGCCTCTAATATTTGTAGCCAGTCATCATGTTTAGGATTAAGACTATACAAAAATAGTTTATTATCTGAAATACTTTGTGCCATTCCTGTCAATGTTGGTTTTGTGCCGACTTCTAGAAATATACTCACTTGCCGATCTAAATATTTGATACTTTTGGCAAATTGAACTGGCTTTAAAATATGATCTGTCCAATACTGTGGAGTAGCTACAGGTTCGTTAGCCAATTCTCCTGTAATATTGGAAATCATTAGTATCTGTGGTAAAGAATAATTGATAGTTTTAGCAACTTTTTCAAAATCCTCTATAATAGGCTGCATTAAAGGAGAATGAAAAGCATAATTTACATTTAATAATTGCGTTTTTATTTCTGATGATTCTAGCTCTTTGATAATGTTATCTATATCAACTTTTAGTCCAGATAATACAATATGCGAGCCATTATAAGCAGCAATACTTATATTTTTATTTAAGACAAAATCTATCTTTTCTTGATCGCAAAAAACAGCCAGCATTGCGCCATTTGTTGGTAAGCTTTGTATTAGCTTCGATCTGGCTGAAACAAGTTTTAAAGCATCTTCTAAACTAAATACCCCCGCAAGACAAGCTGCTACATATTCACCTATACTATGCCCCATTACTACATCAGGTTTGATTCCCCAAGATAGCCACATTTGCGCCAGGGAGTATTCAATCGTGAATAATAAAGGTTGGGTGTATTGGGTTTCGTTGATTGTATATAAACTTGTAATTCCAATCTTGGCGCTCTTCTTTGCGTCTTTGCGTCTCTGCGCGAGATAATTTTCATTCAAGTCAATAAATACTTCCAGCAATGCCTTATCATAATCAGGCTGTAGAATTTCCAAACAGCGATCGCAATTCTCCTTAAACACAGGTTGGGTATTGTACAATTGTTGTGCCATGCCGACATATTGCGAACCTTGTCCTGTAAACAAAAAGGCTATCTTGTTGTTATTTTGAATCCTATTGACTATATATATTTGATTTAATTTAGCGGCTAATTCTTGTTTATCCCTCGCTACTACACCCAGTCGATAATCAAAGTGATATCTACCAATATTACTGGTAAAACATATATCTCGTAGGGGCGAACAGCCGTTCGCCCTTAGATAATCCTGATAGCTTTTTACTAACTCCTGTAAGGCAGGTTCGGTTTTCGCTGATAGGGTTAATAAATATCCTGGAAGCTGTTGCTTATTGCTTTTTTCAACAGTAAACTCTTCTAAAATTAAGTGAGCATTAGTACCACCAATACCCAAAGAATTTACTCCAGCACGACGGGGATAGTTATCGCTTTTCCAGTCTTGTAACTGAGTATTAATATAAAAAGGACTGCGCTCAAAATTTATCTGGGGATTAGGATTATTAAAGTGTAGACTAGCAGGTATTTTTTGGTGATATAAACAAAGGGTAGTTTTAATTAAACCAACTATCCCCGATGCCATTTGTAGATGTCCCACATTGGTTTTAACTGAACCAACCGCACAATAACCTATTTTTCTGGTATCATCATGATATGCTTGAGTCAATGCCTTGATTTCAATGGGATCGCCTAGCTTTGTTCCCGTACCGTGTGCTTCAATATAGCTAACAGATTGCGGTGGTATGTCTGCGTATGCTAATGCTTCGGCTACTGCTCTAGTTTGCCCATCTACATTCGGAGCAAAATAACCGACTTTGGTGCCACCATCATTATTAACTGCCGATCCTTTGACAATTCCATAAATGCGATCGCCATCTTCTATTGCTTTATCTAATAGCTTCAGCACCACCATCCCCGCACCACTACCAAAGATCGTTCCACCCGCTGACTCATCAAAAGCGCGACAGTGACCATCAGGAGATAAAATCATTCCTTCTTGGTATAAATAGCCCATTTTCTGCGGAGAGTGAACAGAAACTCCTCCCGCCAGGGCTAGATCGCATTCGGAGTTGATTAAGCTCTGACAAGCTAAGTGAACTGTAACCAAGGATGTAGAACAAGCGGTTTGCACATTTACACTAGAACCTGTAAGATTTAGTTTATAGGATATTCTAGTAGTAAGATAATCCTTGTCGTTTGCAGTACTGGCTTGAAAGCCTCCCATCGAGCTTAGATTTATTACCTTTAGGTCATCCTGCTCATCAATGGTATGACGGTTGGGATATATGTTATTTAACAGATAGGTATTTGTTGCTGCACCACCGTAGAGCGCGATCTCTCCTTTGTAAGTAAAAGGATCGTACCCCGCATCTTCTAAACTTGACCAAGCGCATTCGAGAAATAAACGCTGCTGCGGATCTAATAGTTGTGCCTCTTTGGGACTATAGCCCCAAAAATCCGCATCAAAACCTGCTATGTCGTCGAGAATTGGACTAGCTTTTACGTAGTTGGGATTATTGAGTAACTCTTGATCGACTCCAGAGTCGAGAATTTCTGCATCTTCAAAAAAGCTAATGGACTCTACGCCATTGCAAAGATTATGCCAAAACTCCTCTATATTATTTGCCCCAGGAAAACGACAGGACATCCCAATAATTGCCACGTCTTTATTGACTGTAGCTTGACGACGTAATTCTCCCCGACGTTTACCCTGCTGTATTGCAACAGACTCTCGATCGCAGTTGAGATAATCAGCTAAAGCAGAAATAGTAGGATATTGAAACAACGTTACCGCAGATAGATGATTATGTTCAGGCGTTAATTTGCTCAATACCTGCATTAGTAATAGAGAATTACCGCCTAACTCAAAAAAGTTATCGTTTACGCTTACGGTAGCCAAATTTAAAACTTCTTTCCATACTTCAACCAGTTGTTGCTCGATCGCATTACTTGGCAACTCCTGCTGACTTAAATCTCTTTGGTTAAATGACTCGGCAACTTCTTCTACTACCTCATTAAATTCTCCTGCTGCAAATCTTTGACCAAGCTGGGATCTTTGAATTTTACCGATCGCCGTTTTGGGAATAGCATCTTTAGTAACGGGGATAATATAGGCTGGTGCGATTCCTATCTGCTCAAAGACTGCTTTACGTATTTGATTGATTAATTCTCTTAGCTTGTCTTGCTTCTGGTTGGTATTAAAAAAGATTGCTATTTGTTCTTGCTCGTTACTGTCTTTTACGCCACAAGCAGCCGTATAAGAAATAGTAACATTGGCGATCGCTTCGACTACAGTTTCGATATCATGGTTGTAATAGTTAACCCCGTTAATAATCATCACGTCTTTTTGACGACCAGTAATCGTCAGTCGTCCTGCGCTCAAAAAGCCTAAGTCTCCCGTATTGAACCAGCCATCAGCAGTAAATATCTCTTCGTTTAATTCTGGCTGCTGATAATACCCCGCCGTAACCGTTTCGCCCTTTACCTGTAACAAGCCTATCTTTCCTTCGGGGACAAGCTCATTTTTCTCATCCACAATTCTTAGAGATATTCCAGGGATAGGTGCGCCTACTTGCACAAACTGCCGATTCATATTATGATAAAAGTCATTAGAATGGGCTATCCCTGATGTCGTTTCTGACATTCCATAGCCAGGACTAACTACAGAAGATTTTAAGCCATAGGGTGCGAGTAATTCTAAAAAACGCTGAGTAGTTTGACCCACAACCGCTTCTGCACCATTGCCCATCCAGCGCAAACAGGACAAATCCCAGTTATGTTCTGCTGTAGATGCCAGCTTCTCATTAACTAAGTTATAGGCAAAATTTGGACTCCAGGTAGCGGTAACGCGATATCGATCGATCAAATCTAACCATTGCAACGGATTTTGGAGAATCAATTCACTTTTGACCTGAATTTGTTGACATCCAAGGTAAACCTCAGTCAAATGAAACATTACTAAACTAGCAACGTGTTCTATGGGCATCCAATTCAAAGTAATATCCTGTTGAGATAGATTATTTACTTTCGCCATGCCGTAAACACTAGCCAAAAGATTACGCGCCGACAACATTACTCCTTTTGGCTTTCCCGTACTACCAGAGGTAAATAGCAACAAAGCTAAGTCGTCTAGCTGACTACAATGCCAATTACCGTCAGGTTCGTTAGCCAATAAGCTCTTGAGTGCGATCGCTTTTAAATCTTTGATGTCGCTGTCGGTAATAATTAAAGGAGACTGGCATAGTTCCCACGTTTGATGTAATTTGCTGCTATTAAAATTCAAATCCACACTTAAGGGAATTGGCACAAATCCCCCCAAAAAACAGCCCCACAAACCAGCAAAAAAACACCGAGTATCTCGCAGATACAAAATCACCCGATCCTTGGGCTGTAAACCTTTTTGACGCAATCCGCTTAAAATAGCTTCAGCATCTCGGAGTAAATCGCTGTAAGATAAAAAAATCTTTGTCTTAGGGTCACTTTTAATCGTGATTCCTGTTTCATAAGCTGCCGCGCGCACAAGAATTTCTGATAACGTCATGGTTAAAACAGAACTTGGTAAAGCATCCCCGTGACTAATAGACAGATTAGCTGACTCTTGTTCAGACGAATTCATAAACACACCAAACTCACTCACTACCGATTTATCAAATTTAGAGTTACTTTATAGCAAATTGTTGTGATTGAAGGTAAGTTTCCCATCAGAGTGTATTTAATTTAATAAATTCGTATATTTTGTATTACTACTGTGATAATCTTTGCTGATGAAAACGGTTACACTGACTATTTTTGATGAAACTCTAAGAGATGGCGAACAACAGGTTGGCATCTTTTTTGATGAAAAAATTAAGCGCACTCTAGCTAACTTAATTATCAAAACAGGAGTACATCATTTGGCTTTAATGCCAGCCATTCATCATACAGAAGCCAAGTTAGTCAAAAGTTTAATTGACCAAGGATCTAACAAAATTATCGTCGCCTCTACCATGATGGGAGAAAGCTATATAGACGAGTCAAAAGAGTGTGGTGTAGAAACAATTATTCTGTTTAATGCAGTCAGCGATCGCCTATTATGTTTAAGAGATCCTCAGTTACGCTACCAAACTAGTCAGGATCTAGATCCCGCAACAATTCATCAAATCCGCCAACGAATGCTAGACAAAGTTTTAGCACATCTAAAATATGCTGCTGCTAAAGGTTTAAAAATATGTTTTGCAGCCGAAGATGCCAGTCGTGCCGATTTTGACTTTTTGGTAGAGTGTATTACAAAATTTCAGCCTTATATTAAGCAATTCCTACTCTGCGATACCGTCGGCATTCTTACCCCTGAAAATACTAAGCTTTGGATCAGAAATTTAATCGAGTTTACTGGCAACCAAACCCCTTTGTCTGTCCATTTTCACAACGATCGCGGTTTAGCTTTAGAAAACACTATTCAAGCAGTTTTAGCTGGGGCGACGGGCATTTCGGGTACGTTTGGTGGTATTGGCGAAAGAGCGGGAAATGTGGCACTAGAACAAGTTTTAAATGGTTTAAAACTGCGCTATGGTTGGCAGGTAGCAGGAATCAACTACGATGCTTTTACCAAAGTGACTGACTATCTATCCAGTCAGGGATTTACTGCCAATACTCCTTATTCCCCCGCCAGCTTACGTTATGAAACAGGAATTCATGTAGATTCCTTATTTTGTGACTCCACTAGCTACTATCTTTTCTCTCATGGTCAACCTGAAATCTGGTTTGGCAAATTTAGTGGTGCGAGTAACTTTAAATATTTTTTTGAGCATCATCTAAACCAGCCTCTAACCAAAGAAAAATATCAAGAGTTTAGGGAAAAAATAAAAAATCTTGCTATTCAACAAAAACGCTCTTTTTCTGGGGAAGAGGTATTGAAATATCTAATTTAACTCCTTCTGACCCTAAAAAAGAATTAAAGTTTTAGCGGATGAAAATAATTTTTATTGGCAATAATGACTGGACGTTTTGCCAAGCTTTATCTGCTGTTACTACAGAATAATCTTGTGACTCAGCAAAAGCTAAACAAGCACGATCCCCCAGGGATAAACCAAACTCGTGGGTTTTCATAATCAGATTCCCTGCTAATATTGCCATGTTCATATCAAAGTCAACCAGATCGATGTTTAGCCCTGTAAAAATCATCTCGATTTCAGAAAGTGGAATACCTAATTGAGCTAGCTTTGTAATAACCTCAGCAATATTGACTGTATTCATAGTTGCCCGATCTATTACAGCAGCTACTTTTTCGTGTCCTTTTTCCTTATTTAGCAGTGCCAATAGTGCCGAGGCATCTAAAACAATCTTATTCTTCGACTTCACGCTTGGCCTCTTTTCGTCTTTCTTGCATTAGCTCATCAGAAAGCGATCGCCTAGGGTCAACATACTTAGCAATGATATTTTGAGCGCGTTTAATAACTTCCAACTGAGGCACTAAACGAATCTCGCCATCAATAACGGTCATGACTAATCGATCGCCCGCCTTAAGATTAAGTGATTTTCTAATTTCGGCAGGAATTAAAACTCTGCCATTCTCTGAAAGATTTGTTAAATGATGAGGCAATTTAGTAATCAATTATTTTATGTCATTATTTATTCAAATTGACATATTAAGCAAAAAAGTCACAAATTACTCCGTTCTTAAATCGAAATTTTTATTTTCACCTTCAGACATTTTGGTAAAGTCAGATGAAAAATCGGCTGGAATGAATCGAGATACGCCAGCAGCGATCGCTGCATCTTTTTGAAATGGATTCGTCCCTGGCAGCATCAAGTATCAATAGCTGTTCTCTAGTCATGGTTCTTATACTGGCTGTTGAACTCTTACCAAACTTAACAAATACTTGAGTCGGAAAGCATTTTCGCTTATAGTACTCTTTTCAAATTACTAAAGATATTCGTCATTTTGGGGGGTGCAAGAGGCGATACATAAGTAACCTTGGTAAACAGGATTTAGTGTCAGCTAGTTTTCGGATTATTATTTGTTAGGCTTATCATAGTAATTAATAAATAGTAATTTACAAAGTATTGATTTTAATCTATAGTAATTTTTAGAATCAATTGAGTAAAATACCTAGTTTTTAACCAGCAGTTATAACTACATCATCTATTATGCAGATATTTAGTGAAAGTATCTGGCTAGTACCTTGCTATGCACTAGTCGGGACGACATTAGCCTTAATGTGGTCGCCAGGAATTATAAAAAAAACTGGCTCTAGACCAGCAGGATATATTAATTTAGCTATAACCTGCGTGGCATTTGCTCACAGCATCTTGGCTTTACAAGCAGTTTGGCAGCAGCCAGTCCAAGAAATAAGATTTCCCTGGCTAACCGCAGCGGGTTTGTATATCTCCTTTGATATTAAAATCTCTGCAATTACCGTGGGGGCATTAGTTTTAATCACGGGATTAAACATTTTGGCACAGCTATATGCCGTTGGTTATATGGAGATGGACTGGGGCTGGGGGCGATTTTATGCCTTGATGGGCTTCTTTGAAGCGGGTTTATGTGGTCTAGCTTTATGCAACACTCTCTTTTTTAGCTATGTGTTTTTGGAATTGCTTACCTTAGCTACCTATTTAATTGTCGGCTTTTGGTTTGCTCAACCTCTGGTAGTTACAGGGGCGAGGGATGCCTTTTGGACAAAGCGGGTAGGAGATTTATTACTGCTGATCGGGATAATATCCCTCTGGTCTTTTACAGGTACTCTGAACTATGACGATTTGGCAGAGTGGTCAAAGGTGGCTAACTTAAGTCCATTGACGGCTAATTTACTCTGTTTGGCTTTGATTTCTGGACCTTTAGCTAAATGCGCTCAGTTTCCCTTACAGCTATGGCTAGATGAAGCGATGGAAGGACCAGTTCCCGCCTCCATGCTACGTAACTCGATTGTGGTAGCAACAGGGGCTTATGTGCTAATTCAGCTACAGCCTGTGCTGGCACAGTCGGCTATTTCCAATTTAGTAATGATCGGCGTTGGTTCATTTACAGCCATTAGCGCGTCTTTAATTGCGATCGCCCAAGTAGATTTTAAACGCACTTTGTCTTATTCGGTCAGTGCCTATATGGGCTTTGTCTTTATTGCCGTAGCAGTAGGGGCAAACCATGCAGCCTTACTCTTGATTTTGATTCATGCTGTGGCAATGACTTTGTTATATATGAGTGCAGGCTCGATCATCATCAGCAACATTACCCAAGATATTACGCTGTTGGGCGGTATATTTGGTCGTCGTCCCGTGAGTGGAATTACATTTCTAGTTGGCGCTGCTAGCTTGATTGCCATTCCTCCTTTGGGTGGTTTTTGGGCATTGCTGGAATTAGGGGATTATTTATTGGATGTGCAGCCTATTTTGTTCGGGGTGTTGATATTAGCAAACGGTTTAACTGCGTTTAATTTAATGCGGGTATTTGGCTTAGTCTTTGGGGGTAAAGTTCAAGCGATGAGCAAACGTTGTCCCGAAGTTTTGTGGGCAATGATCTTGCCGATGACTATCTTAACGGGAGTTGCCCTGCATTTTCCTTTTATCTTGCAGCAGTTTGACTTATTACCAACCTGGGCTAATTTAGATCAAAACGTAGCGTTACTTTTGATTGGTTCAAGCCTTACGGGTCTTAGCTTGGCTGCATTTTTATATCTAAGAGACAGCAAGAACAAACCTGTAGAGTTAGTTCCCTCGTTCCTGCAAAAATTACTGGCTAACGATCTTTATATTCAAGATATATATCGTTTAACAATTGTCAGTTTAATTGGGGTAACTTCTAAAGTTGTGGCGTGGTGCGATCGCTATATTGTCGATGGCATAGTCAACCTAGTGGGAGTCGGTACTTTGTTTAGCGGTCAAGCTCTTAAATACAGCACTTCTGGTCAGTCACAGTTTTATTTTCTTTCCATTGTGCTGGGAACTATCTTGCTCGGCTTAATGTTTGCTTTAACACTTTAAAACTATTAATTTTCTAAAAACATGAAAGACAATTTTTCAACCTCTAGAAGAAAACTATTACAATACGGAGCGATCGCTTTTGGCTCAACGGTCGTAGCCAAAAGCTTTATCGACAATTCAGTTCTTGCTGAGTCTGCCGATGACGCTCCAAAGGCTACTAACGAAGATATTACTCCAGATGAGGCTTTAAATATGCTGATGGAGGGCAATAAAAGATTTGTGACTAACAAACGTAAATATCCCGACCAAAATTTTGAACGTATAGCTGAAGTTGCCAAAGAACAATTTCCTTTTGCTTCAATTCTTGGTTGCTCTGATTCTCGTGTTCCTTTAGAAATCCTTTTTGACCAGGGATTTGGCGATATTTTTGTGGTTCGCAATGCAGGAAACATAGTAACTCCCGAAGAAACTGGCAGTTTGGAATTTGGCAGTGCTGTAGCGGGTGCTAAGGCAATTTTAGTGATTGGTCATGAAAAATGTGGTGCTGTAACAGCAGCCGTTGCAGGTAAACCAGTCCCAGGAAGTATTGGCAGTATTTTAGCAGCAATTCAACCAGCCATGAAAGAAGGAGATAAAAATGATAAAAACTATCTAACGGAAACTATTAAAAATAACGTTTTTCTGCAAATCAATAACTTAAAATCATCCCCTGTACTCGCACAATTAATTAAGGAAAACAAATTAAAAATTTTCGGTGGTTATTACGATTTAGATACAGCCCAAGTGCAAATAATCACTTAAGTCATTAATTATCAAAAGTTTTTAGTTGTTAGTTACAGGGCGAATGCCCTGCACTAATTACTACGGCGCAGCCGTTTTATTTAATTTATTGTCAAAACTTTACTCATGCTTAGTTTTCTAGTTTGGCTACCTATAGCAGGTGCGTTGCTCGTTGCTTGTTTACCCAACAAAAATCCACAATTAACACGGACAACGAGTTTAGTAATTAGTCTTGTGGCATTTTTGCTTTCCTTGTCATTAATCTTTCGCTATGACTTCCAAATTCAAGGTATACAATCAACCGAATTCTTACATTGGATTGAGGTTTTAGGACTTAATTACAATCTGGGCATTGATGGCTTATCTCTACCCTTAGTTGTCCTCAACAACTTATTAATTTGTCTAGCTATTTATAGTAGTGATTTAGCTCTAAAAGATGAAAAAAGTTTTGCTAGACCCCAGCTTTTTTACAGTCTAATCCTAATTTTAGCAGGCTGTATTAATGGGGCATTAACAGCACAAAACCTACTATTGTTTTTTCTTTTCTACGAAATCAAGCTAATTCCCACCTATCTCTTAATTAATATTTGGGGAGGAAAAAATCGTGGTTATGCAGGTACAAAGTATCTGCTTTATACGGCATTGTCTGGTATTTTTATTCTGGCGGGATTCTTAGGAATTGCCTTTTTGACCGACAGCAGCTTTGACTATGAGATGGTTCAAACCCAGATATTACCCTATGGCAAACAGTTAATTCTTTTAATCACTTTAATTGTCGGTTTTGCCATCAAAATTCCTCTTGTTCCTCTACATACTTGGTTGCCCGATGCTTATACAGAATCCCCAACGCCAGTGTCGATGATTTTAGCGGGGATACTTTCTAAACTAGGGACTTATGGCTTAATCCGCTTTGGCTTGGGGTTATTTCCTCAACTATGGAATGATGTTGCTTTTTGGCTAGCTGCGATCGCAACTGTTAGTGCTTTATATGCTTCGTTTGTAGCTATTTCTCAAACTGACATTAAGAAAATGGTGGCGTATAGTTCCATTGCCCATATCGCCTTTGTAGTTTTAGCAACGGCAGCCGGAACATCTATTGCGATATCAGGGGCAATTTGCCAGATGTTTGCCCACGGTTTAATTGTGGCACTCTTATTTTACTTAGTCGGGGTTGTAGAAAACAAAACTGGCGATCGCGATCTCAGCGTTCTTAATGGGTTGATGAATCCGCAACGAGGTCTACCCGTCATTGGTGGCTTGATGATTCTTTCCGTCATGGCAAGTGCGGGTATTCCTGGTATGGTCGGTTTTATCGGCGAATATATTTCTTTTCAGGGAAGCTTTACCGTATTTCCAATTTTCACGATACTTTGCTTGATTGCGACTGGTCTAACTTCAGTTTACTTTGTCATTCTGCTTAATAAAGCATTTTTTGGCAAAATTGACTGTCGCCAAACGACCACTGTATATCCTAAAGTCAGATTAGCCGAACGTTTGCCCGCATTTATTTTGGCTTTCTTAATTGTCATCTTGGGAATACAGCCAGCCTGGCTAACGAACCTCACCGAATTTAGCGTTATCGCTAGCCATCCAATCAATACAACTATTGTGGCAGTGAACAATGAACAATGAACAATGAACAATTAACAACTACGATACTCCCTACTTCCGAACTAATAACTTTACTGTTCTAACTAATTAACTGCGATCGCCATGACTCAAACACAAACCAAACTACCACCTTTAAAACATCCCTTTGCCGATGTAATCCAGCGTTTAGAAGCGGGGGGTTCAATGCTGCCTGAAACTCCCGAAAACTTGATGCAGATCATTGGTATCTATAAAGCTTACGCTATCCCGATGGATTTTTATTGGCGGGATTTACTTTATATTGCCGAACGAGTTTTCTTAAATCCTCTGCCTTTTTTCAAATACTTTTTGCCCCAAGAATATCTAGACTTACCTAATCACTATGCAGGAAAAGATGCAGATCTTGGAGTCTGGCGAGGTGAAGCATCGGCACACCCCGAACTATTAGAGTTTATCGCCCAGGGTGAAACGGGTAAGATGCCCAAGTTACTGCATCATCTCAACCACGATCGCATTAATATGGAGTTTGCTGAAGCCTGTATGCGGGCAATGTTTTGGCATGAGGATACAAATCCTAGGTTCAACGCTTATCTAGATAGCGATGAATATAAAGCCAATGCAGATCGGGCAATTAAGGCATACTTTAAAAACAACCCTGTAATGTTGGGAATGTATAAGCTGTTTCCTGATATGTTTCTCGAACAGGTGCGACAGCTATCTTACTATTCTAATTTGGGACTATTTTGGGAAGTGATGTGTCCTGTGTTTCTCGAAATGTCCGATCTCTTTGACGAAGGTAAAATGACCACTGTCAAAGAGGCAATGGATTTTCTAGTTAACGGCATCTTTGCAGTAGCAGGTAGACCAATTTACCATCATGTCTATATTGGAGATGAATGCTATGAAATCATTCCTAAATCCCAAGGTTTTACTTGGTTATATGAGGCTGCATTGCCTTATGTAGAAACTGTTTTTTATCGCACTTCTCCCTTCCGTGGCACAAAATCTTATAATGCCCAAGCCAAGCAAATACCAGAAAATCAAGCAGAATTTCACTATGGCATTCTCTATGCCGATGTCTTACCTGTGGGCATGGCGGGAATTCCCCCTACACTGCTAATGGATGATATGTGGCATTTTCTACCCGACTATCTGGTGGACTATTACAAACAACACTGTCGAGGTGAAGACGATATGCTGGTGCAGTTAGGAATTACTTTTCAGCGATCAATGTACAACGTTACTTCGGCAGTAATTCAAGCTTTGCGTCAGGCTTTACTATATCCTCTAGACGATACTAATCCCGAACATTTAGCCAAAAATCGCGCCTTTTTTACGGCTCAAATAGATCGTTTTTTACGGGATGAAGCTCGTTTGCAAGATATTCAAACTTCTGAATATCGTTAATTTGCAAAGGCGGGAACGATCGCATTTTCTCCATACACACCGTATTTTTTCCTCGAAAAACTAGGAATAGTTGAAATGCGATCGCTTATTTTAAGAGTAATTGATTTAGCTGAAGCTTATCACTCTAGCATCTAATATTCAGCTTCCAGGCTATAAAGATCGCGAACTGATTCAATATCTAATTGCTTTTCAAAAATTTCTACATTAGATTGAGCAGTTTTGAAAGCTTCTGCACTTTCCCAATGAGCTACATTAATAAACTGAAACTTCCCATCTTTTTTAGATTACGGTGCAGTTTGGTATCAATAAATCCTGGTTGCTGTTTCATTTGCTCGGCTGTTTTATGCCAGCTTCGACTAAATTGGGCTTCTATTTCTTGAGGTACAGAAAATAAATTAATTAGAGTTACGATCGCCATTTTTAACTTAATAAATGTTTAATATAATTATTAAACATTTATTAGGTAGCGCGAATATTTTGTCTAATCCAGCTAGCATCATCGCTTACTAGCATGGCAATTACACTAGCAATTTCTTCAGCTTGTTCTTGATTGCTGTGATAGGTGACAACAACATTGGTACTTTCTTGAGCTAATCGAGTTGCGATCGCTTGTCCAATACCGCGAGTAGTAATTCTTCGATGTTCGCGGTTACAAGCCCATTACTCTTGCTACTTTTTCTATTTCTAGAGGAACGCCTAATTTCACCTCGTTAAGGCTATGATCTACTGCGCTACTAGGATCTTTTAGACCATTACCTGTAAGGACGCAAACTACCGTAGCGTTGTCTAGGACTCGATCTTTAACCTTAAGCAAACCTGCTACTGAAGCTGCACTAGCTGGTTCACAAAATATTCCTTCTTCTGAAGCTAAGAGACGATAAGCATCAAGAATTTCTGTATCGGTTACAGAATTAAATTCTCCTTGGCTGGCTTCTTGAACGGCGATCGCTTTTTGCCAACTGGCAGGATTACCAATTCTAATTGCTGTTGCTATGGTATCAGGATTATGCACACGCTCACCTGAAACTAGAGGAGCAGCACCTGCTGCCTGGAAACCCATCATTTTTGGTAGCTGAGAAGATTTTCCAGCGGTATGATATTCGCAAAAGCCCATCCAATAGGCAGTAATATTACCAGCATTGCCTACAGGAATACATAGCCAGTCGGGAGCATTGCCCAAGACATCAACTATCTCAAAAGCTGCGGTCTTTTGTCCCTGGAGACGATAAGGGTTAACAGAATTGACTAACTGAACTGGATAATTTTCAGAAAGCTGACACACAATAGTCAAGGCATCATCAAAGTTACCGTCTACGGCAATTATTTCCGCACCGTATAATAAAGCCTGAGCTAGTTTACCTAAAGCAACATAACCATCGGGAATTACTACAAACGCTTTTAAGCCCGCACGACGAGCATAGGCTGCTGCGGATGCTGATGTATTGCCTGTACTAGCACAGATAACCGCTGTTGCCCCATCTTCTTTAGCTTTGGAAATAGCCATGGTCATACCTCGGTCTTTGAAACTGCCTGTAGGATTTAGACCATCATATTTGACATAGACTTTGACCCCACGACCAATTTTAGACGAGATGCCATTAGCTAGAATTAAGGGAGTATTACCCTCTAGTAAAGTAACTACGGGAGTGGCTTCGCTTACAGGTAAATAAGAGCGATAAGTTTCGATCAAACCCTGCCAGTTATTTGCTGCTTTGGCAACGCTTGGATAGGATAGGTTGGTCAAGGGGATACTTAGTGTCACGAGGGCTATGGAGGGTTATTCGGTAAACTTTGGCTCAAAGCTTTTAGCTACTAGTTATGGTCTGCTGACAATAGCTAGTAGCTAATAACTTATTGAATAATAATCTTTATTTAACCATAAGAAGCTCACAGTTTTGCGTCCGTCGGCATAAATTATACCTTGGCTCAAAACTGCTGACTTAATCATAATTATTTATTGTTCAATAATCACTTGGGATCTGACTTTACCTTGGGGCTTAGTTCTAGGAACTAATTTAGACTTACTGCCACTGCTGTAGCTGCCTCTACGAGAAGAACGACCTTTTTTGCCTTTAACAACTGGTTTGGAAAAGCTATCTTCAGGAATCTCCCAATCGCCTTTCATCCAGTTAGGACAGTCACGGTCATAGACCATTTGCAAGGCTGCTGCTGCGATCGCTTGAGCATCATATTCGTCGCTCAATTCTCTAACTAAAGGCAAGAATGATGCCATTCTTTCCCCTGCTAGGGTTTCTTTAATTTTTGCCTGAAGCTTGCCAATGCGCTTGGCTTCTACCTGCGCTCTATTAGGGATTTGAGCAACATCTAGCTTAGAACGGATGCGACGCTCAATTTGATTGAGACTACGACGATCTCCTGATTGGGCAATGGCGATCGCTGTACCTGTTTTACCTGCACGACCAGTCCGCCCAATACGGTGAATATATGTCTCGGCGTTATCAGGTAAGTCGTAGTTGATTACATGACTCAAATCCTGTACGTCTAGTCCTCTGGCTGCAATATCTGTAGCTACTACCATTCTAACTTTGCCATCACGGAAGCGTTTTACTAGTCTTTCTCGCTGCACCTGACTCAAGTTGCCATGATACTCATCAACGCTGTGACCTGCTTCTTGCAACTTGCTGGTTAACTCGCTAGCAGTCCGCTTAGTACGAACAAATATAAGCGCAGATTCTGGCTCTTCTAGCTCTAAGATAGGCTGTAGTGCCTTAATTTTTTGCCAACCACGAGGCACCATATAAACGTGCTGGTCAATTCTAGTCGGTGCTGCTTCTTGTTGCTTAACCGTGATGTATTCGGGAGAGTTTAAAAAGTTTTTGATCAGATCTTTAATTTCTCTCGGCATAGTGGCGGACAAACAGGCAGTTTGTCTTCCTTCAGGGGTACGACGCAGAATTTTTTTAATATCGTCGATAAATCCCATACTCAGCATTTCGTCAGCTTCATCTAGAATGGCTAACTTTAGCTCATCTAAAATTAGTTCACGACGTTCTAGAAGATCGATTACTCGTCCTGGAGTACCGACAACAATCTGAACTCCTCGGCGCAGTTTACTGATTTGTCTTTCAATAGATTGACCACCATAAACTGTCATAGAAACGACTTTTTGTTCTCTGGAGGTGAAATCTTGAATTGCCTGACCCACCTGTTGAGCTAGCTCTCTAGTAGGTGTCAGAATCAAAGCCTGTACGGCCTTGTTATTGGGATCGACAATTTCTAGTGCAGGAAGGGAAAAAGCTGCGGTTTTCCCTGTCCCTGTTTGAGACTGACCAACAATATCCTTACCTTCTAATAAAGCTGGTATGGCATCTTGTTGAATCTGGGTAGGTTCAGTAAATTCTAGCTGTTCTAGCTGTGCTAAACAAGCGTCTGATAGTCCTAAGTCTTGGAAAGTGGTTGTCATAAGTTATGTACTTTTACTGTTTATTTGCTAAAAAACTGTGCAGTTTAATACCGCTATAGATTGTCAGCACCTTAAAATTGCTTTAGCTGAAGGTACTAGAGACTTTCTACGAATTCCCAACAGTCTGTTTAGACTGCTGCATAAGCTGCTACGGGAGCAACTTCCCCATAAAGGTCGTAAACATCTGCGGCAGTGATATTTACAGGAATTATTGAACCTAGAGAAGCTTCACCACGAACATATACAAGTCCGTCAACTTCTGGAGCAAATTGTGTAGAGCGACCAATTAACTGCCCCGAACTAGGATGTTCTTGTTCGACAAGAACATTTAATTTTTTACCGACATAAGCTTGGTTTTTAGCAGCAGCAATTGGTTGCTGGGTCTGCATTAAAATATCTCGGCGATTATTGCTGATTTGGGGATCAACTTGATTTTCCATGCTGTGAGCAGGGGCTTCCTCTTCAGGAGAGAATGTGAACACCCCAACGTGGTCAAACTCATGTCGTTTGACAAATTCTACTAAATGCTGGAAATGAGCTTCTGTTTCCCCAGGAAAACCAACTATAAAAGTAGTCCTCAATACTGCCCCTGGTAATTCTTGTTTAATACGCTCAATAATGGCATCGTTTACCCTTCCCTGCCAAGGGCGATTCATGGCTCTTAAAATTTCGGGATGGGAATGCTGTAAGGGTAAATCTAGATAAGGAAGAATATTAGGTGTATCTCTAATGGCAGCTATGACATCTGAAGTTAATCCTGTGGGATAAGCATAGTGAATCCTGATCCAAGGCACGTCAACCTTGCCCAACTCGATTAAAAGCTCTGCCAGCATCGGTTTGCCATAAAGATCTTTGCCATAGTTGGTGGTGATTTGGGAAATCAGAATTATTTCTTGTACTCCCTGGGAAGCTAAAGACTTAGCTTCAGCGACAATTGATTCAATCGAACGCGATCGCTGATTACCCCGCAGATGAGGAATAATGCAAAAAGCACAGCGATAGTCGCAGCCTTCTGCCACTCTCAGGTACGCTACCCCTTCAGTAGTAGTTCGGTAGCGAGGAACTGTCTCATCGGCAATATAAACTGGTTCTTCAGTGATTTCGATGACTCTTTCCCCTGTTTGGGTGCGCTCAATCACGTCAACTATTTTGTGATAGTCGCCACTACCCACTACCGCCATTGCTTCAGGTAATTCTTCTAAAAGTTCCCCCTGAAAGTGCTGCGCCATACAGCCAGTAATGACAATCTTTTTATCTGCTTCTGCTAATTCTACTAATGTACGAACTGATTCTTCTCTAGCTTCTTGAATAAAACTACAGGTATTGACAATTACATAATCAGCTAATTCTTCGTTGGAATCTACTTGATAACCTGCTTGAGCTAATAAGCCCAGCATATGTTCTGAATCTATACGGTTTTTTTCACATCCCAAATGGGATATAGCTATAGTTGGCTTATTTGCCATTTTTCATCCTAATTTTTAAAGACCAAATACAAAGGTTGCTACTAATTTGCACGATTGTCTGAAACTTTTACACCCAAAGGCAATAAAAATTTCTCCTATCTATATATATGGTCAGACTCAATATCTTGTCTGCGTGGAGCGTTAACCTCCTGGTCTTGAACAACTATAAAATATAATTTATAAAATATAAATATTTAGACCAACTGTTGGATTATGCTTCCTTAGTTTCGCGGCGGAGCAGGAGCTAACCAGACAGTTTGTATTCCGCAAAACTATTTTTTATTGAAGACACCGCTTCTGAGGGAGTTTGACTTTTGGCTATACATATCAATCGAAATACGTAAATAACCCTTTCGTTAAATTATATTAACAGATAAATTACTTCAGTGGGAATCAAAAGCAGCAAAATTATCGGATCTAGCTTCAAAATTACATTTAGTTGGGACTTGATGAGAGTATATACAGTATCTAGCTTTGTCTGAGATAATAGTAACTTTTGCAGAGGAGAAACAATAGTCGTGGTGAATTCATAGTGGAATTAAAACAAATTTGGCAAACAAATCGTCCAGTGATTGGGGTGGTTCATTTATCTCCTTTACCTACCTCTGCTCGTTGGCAAGGTAAACTTCAAGAGGTCATTGCCAGAGCCGAACAGGAAGCTACTGCCCTAGCAGCGGGGGGAGTAGACGGTATTATTATTGAAAACTTTTTTGATGCTCCTTTTACGAAAGACTGTGTCGATCCTGCGGTAGTCAGTTCTATGACCCTGATTGTCGATCGCCTGAAGGGAATGGTGATGTTACCCATTGGCATTAATGTTCTGCGGAACGATGCTAAAAGTGCTATGGCGATCGCCACCTGTACAGATGTGCAGTTTATTCGTGTCAACGTTCTAACGGGAATTATGGCAACGGATCAGGGATTAATTGAGGGAAAAGCTCATGAATTACTCAAATATCGTCGAGAATTAGGCTCACAAGTAGCAATTTTGGCAGATGTTTTAGTTAAGCACGCTCGACCTTTGAGTACGCCTAATTTAACCACCGCAGTCAAAGACACCATCGAAAGAGGTTTAGCAGATGGAGTAATTTTATCAGGCTGGGCGACGGGCAGCCCACCAACTCAAGAAGATCTCGAATTAGCATCCGCAGCAGCAGGAGATACTCCTGTATTTATTGGCAGTGGAGCAAATTGGGAAAATATAACCCAACTTATGCAGGCTGCTGATGGTGTGATTGTTTCAAGCTCTCTCAAACGCTATGGCAAAATCAGCGAAACTATCGATCCCATTCGCGTATCTCAGTTTGTTGAAGCAGCCAAATCTGCTCCCAGAGAGGAAAAGCAAGCAAATTCTAATTCCTCAGTTAAGCAATTTAGTTAGTCAGGGATCGAGCCTTATTTAAACTCAAGCTATAATTTGGACAACAAACCATTGATCGTAATGTTATTTACCATTTATCAATATTTCAGTGGCTTAATGATAAATGTTTAATGTTTACTGTTCAATGAAAAAACGAACTCATAAAATTGACATATACATATAGTTGTTATGCGCCGTAGACGTTCTTTACCCTGGATATATCGCTGGTCACGTCCTTTAATTGGGGCAGTAGCCATTGCAGGAACAGTTTTAACTGCTTTTTTAACGGTCAAAAAGCTGACTGGAGCCACCTTGGAATGTGGCATAAACTCTGCTGGTGGTGGTTGCGGAGGTGTCTTAAATAGTCCTTACGCCGAAGTATTTGGATTGCCTTTAAGTTTGTTTGGTTGTTTGGCATATATTTCCATGGCAGCTTTTGCTCTTGTTCCCTTAGCAATTAGTTATGACAAACAGAAAAACCGTAAAAAGCAGCTAGAAAGCCTCACCTGGTGGTTATTGTTAGCAGGCAGTATTGCTATGGCAGTATTTAGTGGCTATTTGATGTATATTCTTGCCACAGAATTAAAGACAGTTTGTCCTTACTGTATTGGTTCGGCAGCATTTTCTCTAAGTCTATTAGTTTTGACTATCACAGGTAGAGACTGGGAAGATATAGGACAAATATTATTTACGGCAGCCATAGTGGCATTGCTTACTATAGTTGTCACTTTGGGAATTTATGCTAACGTTAATCCCTCCATTGCTCAAGCAGATAGCTCTCCATCAGAAGTAGTCGATCCCCAAGATGGCAAGATTGTTATTCCTGAACCTATGGGAGCTCCTACACCACCTAAAGGCTGGGAAATTACTACTGTTTCTGGAGAGGCGGAAATTGCTTTGGCTAATCATTTAAAATCCACTGATGTCAAGATGTATGGAGCGTTTTGGTGTCCTCATTGCTACCAACAAAAGGAATTATTTGGTAAAGAAGCGTTTGCCGAAATTGATTATGTTGAATGCGATCCCCAGGGAAAAAATCCGCAGCGAGATACTTGTATAGCCAAAGGCATTCAGTCTTTTCCTACTTGGGAAATTGACGGTCAACTTTACCCAGGCACAAAGGAACTAGACGAATTTGCCAAACTATCTAAATATGAAGGCGAGAAGAACTTCAAATACAAGCTGTAATTTTGTAGCCTTTTTGTATATTTCTTTATACCTCATCCTTTCTTATCTCTATTTGTACAGCAAGCTGATAGTATCTAGCTTGCTGTAATCAAAATTGAAGCTATATATATGTAGTTTTCAACCCAGTAGGTAGTAAAAAGCGATCGCATGAGTAAATTGTTGGTTGGGCTAGTTGGTGGGATTTCGCTACTCCTATTAAAACCAAGCGTCACTAATGCTCAATCAACAAAAATACCAAGTGAAAATAAGTTAGAGCCGACTAAAATTACCTTTACACCTTTAGCCAAACAGTTATTTGCTCAACCTACAGCTAAACATTTAGGTCAAGGAGAAGTTTTAATCAATCTCGATACCCGCAGCTTTTTCTTTCCTGATTTGGTCAGAGATACTGTCGATAATAGTGATAGTGCGGTCAACTTTAATACTGGCTTTAGCTGGGGTATTAGCGATGATTTACAGCTAAGTCTTCAGTTTCAGCACGTAGACAGTAGCTCGCCTATTAAGCAGGGCAATTTTACTTTAGAACGCACTGAAGATAACGAAGTAGCCTTAGAACTTAAGCAAAGACTTTGGAGTAATAAAGCATAAACACAAGCTTTAAGCGGTGTATTTGCAGCTTCTTGGGGAACTCGTGGCTTTATGTTTACTCAAGGGCAAGAATCAACGGAATTTAATAATTGAGATGTATTTGTCTCTTTAGCTGTGCCTTTTATGGCTGATGTTGGCAATCGCTGGCAGTTTAATCTTGCGCCGACGGTGGCATTCTTTAAAGATGAGAGTGCAGAGTTTTTTCGTCGCCTGCCTAATGATAACGAGAGTTTTGGTACGGTTTTAGGTTTGGCTGGAGCAGTTTCTTATCAGCTAAACCCCAGATTATTTGTTTTTGGCGATGTATTTTTGCCTTTGACTGGCAATAACAGTATTAATCGAGATTCAGGCAAACTAGATAAAGAGATCGCCTACAATGCAGGAATACGTTATTTAACTAATCCCCGTCTGGCTTTAGACCTATATGCTACTAATACTGCTGCTAGTTTTGTCCCTCTTTCACTGACTGCTGACAGAGACTTCGTGGGTTTGGGAGCTAATTTGGTCTTTATGCCTGATGTATTCTCAGCAAATCGTAAATATAATGATGACTTCTCAGCAACTTCAACTGATACAGAATCTTTAACTACAGATGGTTTAGCTTTTTTTGATGGTGGCACTATACCCAGTTGCAAACTAGCTTTGCAACTTCAACGAGGCAGTCAGGGAGTTTTAACTGCTATCCGCTACGGCTTACTCAAAGACTTGGAAGGAGGAATTTTTCTTGACTACGTTGCAGGAGATATTGACGAATCAGAACAGGGGATCGGCGGTAAAGTACGTTTTTTAAATCAAGCTAAAAATGCGCCTTTTACCTTAAGTGCTGCTGTAACTGCTAGTTTAACTAACGAACCCTTTCTTAATTTCTTTGAGAACGATGCAACTGCTTTTGAACGTTCTGGGTTAGATAAAACCGTACCTATTTTTACTCCAGGAGGAGACGATGCTTTTAGAGTAAAGCGACTTATTCTAAATTTTGCCTTACCCGTCCACTACAAAATAAATGATGGTGCAGCAGTCTGGATAACGCCCATACTTGGTTATGTACAACGTCAGAGTATGGAAACTGGCGGATTTAATTTGGGTGGCGCGATCGCTGTTCATCAAGGAGTTAGTCTTACAGGAGAAGTCTGCGTAAACCTGGTTGGCGAAGGAAATAGCCTTGTTGACGGACAGCGAGAGAATAAGATTCCTTGGACAGTTGGGGTGCGTTGGACACCATTATTTCTGTTAGGCAAAAAGGCTAATAGTGATAACGGCGATCCTCATTTAGAACTGTATTTGACTAATCGAGTTGGTTCTTCTACTTGGCATCAATTAAGGGTTGGAGAAAACAATAATATAGGTGTTGGAGTTGGTTTGTTTATACCTTTTTCTTTGTAGTCTTAACTTAGGATTAAATTACATTTTTGTAGCTATGATGAAAATTAGATTATTTCAATCAGAAGATACAGAACAAATAGCTCAACTATTTTACGATACGGTTAGACATATAAATATTCAAGACTATTCTAAAGAACAGGTTGAGGCTTGGTCACCTGATAATATTTGTTTCAGAAATTGGCTGGAAATATGTTCGAGCAGATTTACCTATGTGGCTGAACAAGATAATAAAATAATTGGTTTTGGCGAATTGGAAGCAAGTGGTCATATTGATCGTTTCTATTCTCATCACAAGTATCAACGTCAAGGAGTCGGCAACAAAATATATAAAGCCATAGAAAACAAAGCTTTAGAGTTAAATTTAACTCGTTTATTTACTGAAGCTAGCATTACCGCTCAACCATTTTTCATTAAGCAAGGATTTTCAGTTGTCAAAGAACAACAGGTAGCTTGTAGAGAAGAAACTTTTAAGAATTATTTGATGGAAAAGCAACTAACTACTAAGTCGTTTTGATTTTATTGGAGAGGTGGATGTAAACTTAATTGACAAAACACTACGGTTACTAAATAAATTCTACTCTCCCTTCAATATCATCTAATTCTACCCATTCCCAAATTAAAGCTAAAGTATTAATAATTTCGCCAATATTTCGACTTCTTTGACGACAATATGTAATTCCACAATGAGAAATGCCAGCTTGATGCAACTTCAAAAAGTCATCATCTTGAGTAAAAACGACTCTTTCTTCGATAAATGCAAATGCCATTTGTTCTTCATCGGATGCACTAATCAAACCTACTTCTGAAGTTGTAGTAACATCAATTCCTCTTCGTCTTAATCCGTTGGCGATTGCATTACTTACGTTTTCATCCAGATGAAACTTAATCCTGCCTGACATTTCGCTCTTTCAATTTACCTCGAAGGATAGAAGGTGTTTTTGCTGCTAACTCCTGAGCAAAAGTTTCACTGTCTCTGATATTTTGTCTAATTTCTTCTAGATGGTCGTAATAGTAAGATAATGCAGCGTATACGTCAGCTAGAGTGATACTGGGATGATGATCAATAATTTCATCGGCAGAAAGACTCATCATTTCATGCCAAATAACTATATCTTGCACTCTAATGCGATGCCCAGCAATACGAGGCTTTCCATCACACACTCCAGGGGTAATTTCAATGTGTTGAGTTACTGATGTTGGAGACACTATTTTTATTTACTATTTAATTTTTATGATATTCATATTTTACTTTACAAGCCAATAAGACAATGCCGATCGCTAGCTTTGCGAGCGCTAATATTGAAATATTGTTCTCTTTCTCTGATTGGCGCCGAATGCTAGTTTAGTAGGTTCGACCACGCCATTTTGTTGGCTTTTTCAAGGAAGATAAAAATATTCGCAACACGGCAAGGGAATCGGCAAAAGGAGATAGCCAAAAGAAGAAAGACGAACCAGAATAGGAAGGTGCAATCGCGATCAACATTCCCCAGCGCATCAAAACTAAGAAAGTATTTATGCTAAGTAAGGCAATGACGACGGGATAATTAATGCCTGAGCTAAGAAGATATAAGTTCAGAAATAGCATCGGTAAAGGTAAAGCCTGTACAAACAAGAGAAACAACACATCACCCCATACCTGGGCATTTGAGGCTGCGTCTTTAAGATCGAGCGATCGCCCCCATTCATTCCAGGTTTCTTTTGCGCCTTCGTACATTTTGACCTTAATTACTTTTGAGCCATCAAAAAAGCCCACTTTATAACCCGCAGCAGCAATATTTCTAGCTAAGGTCACATCATCACAAAAAGAGCCAGCAGCAGTCGTATAGCCATCTAGTTTTGCCAAAACTGAACGACGACATAAAAAACACTGCCCATTTGCCATGACTCTACTAGAGCTAGCTGCATCTACCCCAGCCGAATCAAAGCGATACAACAAAGTCATCAGCAAGGCTGGCTGTAAAAACCATTCACCCCTGTATTGCAGCACAAATTGCGGTGCCAGAGATACCATGTCGTAGCCTTCTGCCTCAGCAGCATTAAGCAAACTAGGAATTAAACCAGGCTGAGGTTGAGTATCTGCATCTATGCCTAAAAACCATTCACTGTGGCGCGAAGTGTGTAAATAGCCTGTGTGTAAAGCCCAAGGACGACCAATCCAGCCAGGAGGCAAAGGATCGTCGGTAATTAGGCGAAATCGAGGATCTTTTTTTTCCTCTGCTTTGACTAGATCCTGAGTGCCATCTTGGGAATTGCTATCAACTACAATGATTTCTCGAAGTTCATAAGTTTGAAGAGTCAAACCTTCTAAGCAAGGAGTAATGCGTTCGGCTTCATTGAGCGTAGGCACAACAACGCTTACCTTACCTATTAAATCAGGGTTAGCCAACTGAGGTAGTAAAGGCGATCGCCTTTTGGCACCCTTGAGTAAGCGAGATAATAAAATTGCGGTAGCTACTATTTGAGATAATAAAATCCCCAAGATTAATACATATAAAAGCTCAGAATCCACTCATTACTCCGAAAAGTTGTTAGTTATTAGTTGCTAGTGCATTGTCGGCAGAAGCTGCCGAGGGGTTGGTTGCTATTCCATATAAAATTATTAGAGGCAAGATACCCAAGACAAACCCTAGTAGTACAGGTACATAAAATCCTGCTGCCAAACTCAAAACCGTAGCAAAAGTGAAGTTTGCCAAGTAAATCGCTAAGGGTAACTTTAGATCATTATTGGGCAAGGTAAAAGGTTTTACTCTCCAAAGTAAAGCAGCCACCGTCATAAAAATAATTCCTGTACCCATCCAGCCTGCAAAGTTCTGATAGGGCATCCCAAAAAATGCTCCTGGTTGATCCCATACCCAAAAAGGAATAGGTGCTTGACTCATGGCAGGATCGAGGACAAAATCCCAGGATGTTAAGCATAAGGCACCGCAAATAATTGCTCCCAACTGGCAGACCCAGTTTTTAATATCTAATCTGCTTAAGCCAGCTAAGGCAATAATGTAAGCACTAAAACCCAAATAAAACCAAGATAAGGGGATGGTAAACGGCACCAAACCCGCAATTTTATAGCCTAAACCGCTAAGATAACGATATTCGCCAAAAGGAAAGCCTGTACTAGTACCTAAAAGCTCGCTTCCTAATGATAAAGCGATCGCAGGAATCATAAAGCTTAACCAATGCCACAATCCTAAAGTGCGATAAGCATAAAGAGCCACGGCAGCCGTAGCAAGCACCATATAGGCTACACCACCACCAGCCATAGACCAGCCAAAAATTGTCAGACCCCATTCAAACTCGCCTAACTTTGCCAAAAAATTAGGATTGGGCAACACTAAAATAATTCCTGCCAAACCAAAAGCCATCGCCAAAATATGACTAACTAATAAATAATTTTCGGTACTGGATACTCGTTTCATAGGTGAAAAAATTGTTTTATAAAAATAAACTTCCTCAATTAGTCTACAAATATCTAAAAAAGAATGTAGGATAACGGCGGTAAATCATGCTTAATTAACGCTAATTTTAGGTTAAGACAATTAATTAAAGTGTTGATGTAGCTTTTAGCTTTTAGCTCTTAGCCGACAGGTTAAAAATTTAACCTAAATTCTAAACCTCGTTCATAAAAACCTAATTTTTGATATAGTTGATGGACTTGAGGACGAGATTTTCTACTAGTAGCAATTAGCTTATAACAATTCTGTTCTTTGGCGACCTTAACTGCTTGTTCAATTACTTGCGTCCCTAAACCTCTGCCTCGATGATTTTCAGCAACATAAACATCTTCGAGTAAACCAAAAGGCTCTTCGTGCAAATCATTGTGCATGATGTATAGATAAGCTCTTGCTATTTCATTTTCTTCTTCGACAAAAAATTTAATTCCTTTGGCGTTGACAGTTTTTGATTTAATTTTCATGTTAGCGATCGCCATAAAAGCTCAATTTTACTTTAGATGCCATGTTGACCAACGCTCAGAACAAAATTTATTATTTTTGTCTAAAGCATAACAACCAATAAAAGATTAGCGATCGCACTTTAAACAAAAATCGGCGTTAGTAAATCCTCTGCTGAAATTTGCATTTAATTAGCTACAAACGTATGACACCACAGATATTTGTTCTATTGCATAATAAACTATATAAATCTTTCTACATAGAGTGCTAGGGAATTAAAACAGAATGGGGATTGAGCAACAAGAATACCGCCAACGTCAGCAAGAATTAATGTCAAAGATTGGCAACGGTACGGCAATTTTCCGTAGTGCGCGATTGGCTACTATGCACAACGATGTTGAATATACCTACCGCCAGGAAAGCAGCTTTTATTATTTAACTGGATTTAATGAACCAGAAGCGGTGGCGGTGTTCGCGCCTCATCATGAAGAACATCAGTATATTCTCTTTGTGCAGCCTAAAGACCCAGAGAAAGAAACTTGGACGGGCTATCGTTGTGGTGTAGACGCAGCCAAAGAGATATATGGTGCGGACGAAGCTTATCCTATTGCTGAATTAGATGAAAAACTACCTCAATACTTAGTTAATGCCGATCGCATTTATTATCATTTAGGTAGTGAAGAAAGTTTTAATAACACTATCATCTCTCACTGGCAGAGACTAATGCGAGGCTACCAAAAACGTGGCAAAGCTCCCCTAGCACTTGAAGATACTCGACCTCTCACCTTTGCGATGCGCTCAGTCAAAAGCCCTGGAGAAATTGCCATGATGCGTCAGGCAACCAAAATATCCGCCATGGCTCATAATCGCGCCCGTGAATTTGCTCAACCAGGGCTTTATGAATACCAAGTACAGGCAGAAATAGAGCATATATTTCGCAAGGAAGGAGGAATTGGTATTGCCTATCCTTCGATTGTGGCATCAGGTGAAAATGCCTGTATTTTGCACTATATAGAAAATGAACGCCAGATGCAGGACAATGAACTGCTGCTAATAGATGCTGGCTGTTCCTATGGCTATTACAATGGCGATATTACCCGTACTTTTCCAGTCGGGGGCAAATTTACCCCAGAACAAAAAGCCCTGTATGAAATTGTTTTAGAGGCGCAGCTAAAGGCGATCGCTGAAGTTCAGCCAGGTAAGCCTTATAATGAGTTTCACGACATGGCTGTCTGCGTAATTGTTCAAGGTTTGTTGGATTTGGGGTTACTTCAAGGCGACCTAGAAGAAATTATCAAAGAAGAGAAGTACAAACCTTTTTATATGCACCGAACAGGACATTGGCTAGGTTTAGATGTCCACGATGCAGGAACATATAGGCATAACGAGGATTGGCAAAATCTTACTCCTGGACATATAGTCACAGTTGAACCAGGAATTTATGTTTCTCCCCATATCAAACCTGCCGAAGGACAGCCAGAAATCCCCGACAAGTGGAAAGGTATTGGCATCAGGATTGAAGACGATTTACTCGTAACTATCGATGGACACGATGTTTTAACTTCAGATGTACCTAAATCTGTTGCGGAAATGGAAAGATAATTACTGATTACTACTGTACGGGCAAACAGCCCTTCGCCCCTAGCAAATTACAAATTACTAACTAAAGTGAATTTAACTAAATTAACTGAGGAAATCATTCAAGGGAAAGGGTATATTATCCTACCTGATTTGCTAAGTCTTAAAGAAACAACAGAAGCAAGAAATTTAATTCTTGAACTTGCTCAACAGGAAAAACAGGAAAACAAACTGGTTGTTCAGGGTAAAAAAGAAAGACTGTATGGCTTGATTTATAAAGGAGAGTTTTTCACTAAATTAGTCCAAGACAAGTTAATCCTGGCAGTTATTGAAGCAATTCTTGGGGAAGATATTGTCTTAGGCGGTTTCTCGGCGCATATTCTGAAGCCTGGGGCAGAAAGAATGGGCATTCATGTCGATTATCCATACTGGGCAATGACTTCTCCTTTTCCTAGCCAACCAATTTTAGAGATTCAAGTTATTTGGCTAATGGAAGATTTTACTGCGGATAATGGCGCACCTTTGTTTGCTGCGGGAACACAAAACCTAGCCACCAAGCCAAATAAAATACAGTTTGAAAAAACGGCAGAAAAAATTACGGGAACAGCAGGAACAGCCATTATTTCCCATGGTCTATGTTGGCATGATACTTCGGTTAACAAAAGCGATCGCCCTAGAGTATCTTTACTGGGTAACTATACACCCCAATATGTTCATCCTTTAGAAAATAGTCTATTTGATTATCAACCAGAAACAATCGCCAATTCTAGCCCCAAGCTAAAAAAGCTATTGAGACACACCTGGATTTCTAAAAACCAGCCTATGTATGGCATGAGTTTTGTTAAATAGTAAATGTTGTAGGTCATCACTGTCTTGAACGGGCTGCTTGAATTTTGTCATCGGCACAATTGAGTTGAGCGATCGCGCGATCGCGTTGGACTAAATCTAGTTCCTCTCGCGCTAATGCTCCTTGTTCTACCAAAATTGACGACGGCGATATTGCTCGTTTTGTAGTTTTACATCGGCAGCAGCAGTAGCTCGTGACTGTACCGATTGTAGTTTTGCTTGGGCGTTAGCTCTTGCAGTCTGGGCAGAATTAAAGGCTGCTTAACTGTCCCGTTTGAATATTTGGTCTTAGCTGAATTAATGGTTCTCCTGCTTGCACTTTATCCCCTTCTGTGGCATAAATCTGACTAACTCTACTGAAAATTAAACATAAGTTGCTAAATGATTAGTCATTTGTTTCAACTGAAAAGCAAAAAGAAAGATATAAGAACTCAAAAACTGGAATTTATTTTTATCAAATATTATACATTATTATTTATTGGAACTATTTAATATACCTATTTATTCAGCATTTTAAGCTTTAGTCAAAATAAATAAGCTACCATCTCCACCACGACCAATTCTCATTGTTTCATCAATATAGGTAATATCTAAACTGGGAATTCTGCCTTGAGGATTTCGAGCTTCTAAAACTTTGAGCGGATCGAGTATCTTTGTCTTAATTCCTAATATTTTAGTAATGGCAATAAAGCGTTGTCTAAAATTTACGTTAATTTTTTGATTGGGAAGCCGATCTTCCTCTGTTAATGCTGGTTCAAACGTGGCTGTTATCCTGACATATCCTGATAACAAACCCGTCTTGTGTTTTACCCAAGCTCTATTTTCAAAGGATGCAGTTTTAATGTCGATTATTTGGTATATTTTACCAACCAAAAAACCGAAGGGTAAACGTCTTAAAGAGCGAATTTCTCTGGCGGTTGAATATTCTAATAGCCAAGCACCGTCAAGTAGCTGACTACCATAAGTCAGAGGACGAGGAAAAGGAGTAAGGTTTTCTAGATTAACCGTTAATGCTTCTATCTTTTGAACCTTTTTTTGGCTAATTTCTAAATCTGTAATTGGTGAATCATTAAAGGCTTGAAGATTGTTTTGTAGTTCCTTAATTTCTGCAAGTAAATTCTGTTTGACTTCCAGTCTATTTTGTACTTTTGGCATTTGAAATCTGGTGTAGGTAAATAAATTGAATATCATTAATCAGAATATTGCTAACAAAACTAACTATATGAAAATGTTTTAATCATGTTTCGTAATTGAATTGTCTTTTTCAAAATACTGACTTCTCCTTCCCTTTGTCAACTCTCCGAGTCTTTTGTTTTCAACGTTTCTAAACTTTTCCAGTAAGGCAATAATTGTCAGCAGAAACTTAGTAACTTTCGCAGGAGATAAATTATAAGCTGGCAGGTTAAACTCTCCTGCAAAATTGCTAGACTTCATATATCTTTACTAAATAAAAACCAAGGAGTATTTCATTAATATTACCTTAACCTATGGATAACTTTAGTATCAAAAAATCAAGCTGATTGGTTATTGAGAGCTAAAGCTGTTCAAGTCTATATTGCATCTAAAAAAATGCCAAGGCAACTACATTTAAAGCAATAGCATTGCCAACGTGAAGAGTTTAAGGCAAATATAAAAGTGTTATTAATTATTTTAGGTTTTGGCTTTTTAATTATTTGATTTCTGGCTAAACTAGTTTACCTATTGTTAACTAACTATTACCCAACGCTCACAGATTACTTCGTCCGTTTAGAAGTAATCTGTGGCTTAAGTTCTGTTGGGAGCTTCTCGTAAAGCTCTGGCTACTGCATTCCAGGCGGGTTTTCGTAAATAGCCTCGATCTAACAATAATGGACGAACATCCGCATCATCTTTTCTAGGAGCAAAGCCACTTAGCCAAGTATAGCGATCGCTCAGGCCCCAACTAACAATTGTGGTGACGGCAGGTTCATCTAGAACAACAGAAAGATACTGATAATATGCCTCTGCTACTAAGCGATCGCGAGTTGCCATATCTTTGGGGAGTTTAGCATCCCTGACATCCAATTCAGAAATGATAATTTGTAATCCCATACTGGCAACATCACTGAGAAATTTCCTAAACTTCTGACCATCAAATTCTTGGTTTCTACTCCCATCTAAATGGCTTTGAATACCCAAAGCGTGAACAGGTGTTCCCTTTGCTTTTAATCGTTCTAACAATTTCAAAACGGCTATTCGGCGTTTTCCGTCCCAACTGCTGTTGTAGGGATTGCTGTAGGTTAAACCATTATCGTTATAAACTAAGATCGCTTTAGGGTCAGCTTGAGCAGCAATATGAAAAGCACGTTCAATATAGTCTGGTCCCAAAAAATTAAGCCAGGCTGGACATTTTTCACCTCTAATACCACTTTTGGTAGTGTCTTTTAAATTATCGCTTCTGCCATCATCAACGTTAATTGCTTCATTAATTACATCCCAAGAATGTATTCTGCCTGCATGACGTTTGGCTAAAGTAGCAACGTGATTAGTAAAGATTTTATCGATTTCGGCACTAGTAGTATCAGCAGCCTTAAATTTCTCTACTAGCCAAGGCGAATTAAATTCATTCCAAATTAAAGGATGCGCGCGAAAAATCAGATTATTTTGAGTTGCAAAGTTAAAGAAAGCGTCAGTTTGTTGAAAATTATAATTGTTGTAGCCGAAAGGACCAACGGTAACTCCAAAAAAGCCACCTACTACCATGGCATATTCTCGACAAAAATTTTCTTTAAACTTTATATCGTGAGGCAATTCATCATAAGCCCTTTGAGTATATCCGCCATAAATTATGCCTTTAGATGCTGCTATTTGACGCAGAGTTTCTCCTCTAACACTTTTATTTTGTTTAGTTAATTTACTCAAATATAAATTAAATTCTGGCTCTTGGGCTTGAGAATCTTGCTGTTGACAAGTTAAACTTGTCGCACCAAATCCACCAAAAGCTAATAATAATGAACGTCTACCGTATTTAAATAATTTTCTGGTCATAGAACTATATTCTTTGACTATATTAGTTTGCTAAATATTTGATGCCGATTGTTTAGAATATCGATAAACAAAACCCCAGAGAAAAACCATTAATAAAAATTCAGAAGCAATTGTTGCCCAAATAGCACCAAGCCAACCATACTTAGGAATAAGCCAGAAATTTAATAAGCCATTGATAATAGCTACTAATACTTGAGCAGTAGTTCGAGAGCTTTGATAATTTGCTCCTGTTAAAGTATCTGCTGCAAAAAAGTGCATTGTTCGCAAAAAAATTGTTGGCGAAAGCCAGATTAAAGCACGAGCAGAAGCCTGATATTGGGAGCCTAATATAATCGGTAATAGAGGTGCAAGGACGACTAGACCTACAACTGCTAATAAGGAATACGCAAGAGAAAGAGGTAGGAGCTTCTTACATAGTTCAAAACTCCCTTTAATTCCTGAAGCGCCGTGTTGAAAGAATTTTCTAAACGAAGCTAAGGCAACTGATTGAATTGGAGTCAAGGCAACATTTAGTATATGATATGCTGCCCCATATATTCCAGTCGCTTCTAAGGTAGATAACTTAGCCAGCATCGATTTATCTAAATCATTATAAATATTTTGGGCAGATACGCTGACGGCAAATGCAAAACCAAGTCGCAACTCTTGTTTTACTCTAGATAAGTTGAATTTGGGATAGCCAACTAGCTTAATAACCAGATAGATAGATGCTGCTCCAGAAACAAACGTAGCAACGCAATAGAGTATGCACCATGTAAGTATACTGGGCTGGTCAAAAAAAGCAATGAATACTAGCACTGCGACAAACCTGTTTAATGACATCAAGACAATAGTTTTAGCTGTGTAATTTAAGAGTCCCACAGCCATAAAAGCATCCCTGGCAATATCATTAAACTTTAAAAAGGTTAGATTAGCTAAAGTCACAAAAAATACCGAATATATTGAAATATTTGGTATAGAAAAAAAATTATAAGCTATTAATATTAAAGCTGTAAATATTGAGCTAAATAAAAGGGTTTTGAGAATTGTAGCTCCAAAATACTCTCTAAATAGACTGCGATCGCGTGCAACATTTTGGATGAATACTTCTCCACTACCCCAGCCTGCAAAAGGAATAAAAATAGATACTATTGCCACTATGCCTACATATGCCCCGTATTTTTCTGGGGCGAAAGTACGAGCTAAAATAACGAAGTAGAAACCTTGAATAACTAATCTTAAAATAAAAGATTGAAATATTGTCCAAGTATTCTTGAATAGTTTATTTTGTAATAAATTGCTAAGTATTAAACTAAACTTTTCTTTAAACATAAATCAACTGGGAGATGCCACAATTTTAGGCGTTGTTTTCTGAGTCTTTACTTTCATTGAATAGAGTGAAGCTAGGGTAATGATCCAGATATTGCCTCCAGTAAAAAAAGAAACTTCTGTACAATTTGAAAACAAATCGTACATTAAAAATAAAAATATCCAGAGCATCTTCAAATCTTTAGAGGCTAAATATCCATATAAAGATCTAAATAAACAGTTAGCATATCCTAGTAAAAATACAACCAAGCCAATAAGTCCTAAATCAATCCAAAGTTGTATATAGCCATTGTGAGAGTGGACAGGAGACCAATCATGTATTTGCCATAATAAATAAGCCGTTCTACTTTGTCCAGAAAAAAAGCTCCCATAACCATAGCCTAGAAGTGGCTTTTGCTGTATAAACTGCCATAAAGTGTGCCACAAAAGAGTCCTGCCAGACAAAGTTATGTCTTTACCATTAACGCTTAAAAATGTATTGAAGTTAATTAAAAACAAAAACAAGATTAAAGAGGTAAAAATTAAAAATAGTAATATTAAAAACACGCTTTTCTTGGACTGCAATGATAGTCTTTTTAATCCTTGAGCAGTCACAAAAATAAATAAAACGCTCATTAAAGAAGTGGCAGATTCCGCAAAATAAATTAAAATTACTGATAAAAAACAGCAAATTTGGAAAAATAACCGTCTTTCTTTATGTAAAAGTGACAAAAAATAAAAGCTAATAAAGCTGGCAAACATACTTTCTCCCAAGCCATTTTTGTGAGGAAAAATACCCTTCCAAGCACCAACAATAGCATCGGTATTCATTATTCCGTATTGTGGCAGAGCCAAAGCCAATAAGAAGCTAAAAAATATAGAAATACCAAAAGTCCAGCCATATATTCTTAGCTGTTGCTTAAAATCGTAGCTAGAACCTAGATATAATGCGAATAAAGTTCCTCCAATCAAAGCTACTACTTTTCTAAAGGCTATCTCAGGAACAGATGACCAGGATATTGAGGCGAGCGCCAAACCAAGCAAAAACAATACCCATAAGTGGCTACTTAAAAACATTAAAGTTCTTTGCCAACGAAAAGCCAGTAATGAAATAGTAATGAAATATATGCCTATAAAAGCAAGGCGGAGTGCTGGGCTATCTATATCCCCCTGTCCAACAGTTTCTCCTAAGATAATAGAATAAAACCCATTTGAAAATAGCAGTAATGATATAACTGAAAATACGTTTTCAAAAGGACGAATTGACTTTTTCATGTTGTCTAATTGCAGCCAGTTTTTCTAGACAATATAGCCGTATTTTATAATTAAGTTATTTCTTAATATCAAAACTAGATGAATATTTGCTTCAATAATTATCCCTTAGGCAAGATTATTCAGAGCAGGCTCCGCCACGTCCCGGACGAAGCCTACATGCGGCTTAAGCCTTTGTTACGAAGTTTGCTCGCCCTCGACAGTACATGCGGACAAGTACGTGCGGACAAGTCCTTCGTTTGTTTCAACGCGACGGGGCTGTGTGGGCGCGATGCAATCACGCCCACAGCCCCGAACCCGCGCAACTGCTTCACCGCAACGCAACTGTCTCGCAACGGGCGAGTGGAATATGCTCTCGCGGACTCTCTGTCCGCCGCCGTTGCAAAGCGCGAAAAGAGGAAAGACCCCGCGTCGCCGTAGGGCGCAAGGGGAATGCTTCCCTCATTTCCTCGCCCCAAAACGCGCCTTAACTTCGCGCTGCTGAGATCGTTGGTCAAAATTAACGTTCATTAAATATTGTTTGATGGGTGAGTATAACTATTTATACCCACCCATCAAACATTCGATTTTAGTTAATGTCAAGTGACGCGTTGTTAAGCATTTAATTAACTCTCGCTCGAACAGAGGAAGCAAAGAGATAAAGGGCTAATGTTTAACAAGTAAATATATAGTTTAAATGCACATCCGCATATCATGAACAATTGACAATTTAAATAGCAATTACGCCATAAGCAGCTTACTTATTACTTTTTTCTGCATAGTAATAGCTATTGTAATAATCAGGTTCTCTGCTCATGTCTGCTCCATTAACAATTACACCTAATACCTTTTGTCTAGTACTATCTAAAGTTTTTTTCGCTGCACTAGCACTGCCATAGTCAGCAACTCCAGGTCTGACAACGAACAAAAAGCCATCTATCAGCTTGCCAATAATTTTTGTGTCTGCAATACCATTAATAGGAGGTGTATCAAAGATAATCTGATCGTAATGTTTGGATACACTATCGATAAATTCTCTCATTGTTGGAGAATCCAAAAGAGCGACAGGATTATTTGGTATCGATCCCGCAGTCAAAACATCTAAGTTAGGCATAGTGTTTTGGATTGCATCTTCCCATTGAACCTCACGCCTAAGAATGTCGATTAAACCTACTTGGTTAGAAATTTCCCAAATATGATGCTGGGTTGGGCGACGCATATCTGCATCTACCAGTAAAATTTTTTGACCACACTCAGAGCGTGCTACTGCCAAATTAGCTGAGACAGAAGATTTTCCTTCTTGGGGGACTGAACTAGTTATGGCAATAACTTTTTTTCTAGCATCAGCATCTAAAAGCTTAAGATTGACCTGTATATTTTGATACGCTTCTTTCAAAGGCATCATCGACACTTCGCTGGCTAGCTTTTGCTTTTGTGGAAGATTCAAGTTTGCTGGTGTGGCACTTCCAGGAAGTTGCGGTTGCCGATCATTACGCCCTGGTAAATCTATATTAGGGACTATGCCATGTAAAGGATAAGCAAACATATTCTCAACTTCTTGAGTATTTTTGATTGTGTTGTCTTTGAGATCTAAAAGAAAAGCCAGCGCCATCCCGAATAATACGCCCATCATAGCTCCTGCTGCAACAATTATTTTGCCACTTGGATTTACCGGGTCTTCTAAGATGGCTGCATTAGCAACTACCCGCACTTTATCAATGTCACTGGGAAGCACATCTAACTCTTTTGATTTACTTAAAAGACCTTCATATGCAGATTGAGCAGCCGTTACTTTTCGCTGTAGCTGTCTTTGTTGTTCTTGTAACTGAGGAAAGTTATCCGATCGCTTTTGGTATGCAGTGTAGGTATTTTGTAAAGATGCTAGCCTTTGATCTAACCCTTCTTTTTGCAGTCCTAATTCGGCATAATTAGCTAGCTGAGCCTGCTTCAATTCTCCCAAACTTAAAACATTGACGCTACTGGCTAAGCTTTGCTGAGATCCTAACGTACTAGCAACTTGCTGTTTTAGTAAAGCAGTTAAATCTGCCTGCTCCTCTTTTAAACTGATAATCTGTGGAGAGCTGTCAGATAAAACGTTACCCTTCTGGGCTAAAGCTAACTTGACTTTCTGTAGCTGTTCTAAAGTGCTTTGTACTCCAACAGATTGACTCAGTGAACTAACGGCAGAAGCTTCTTGCCAAGTCATACCTAATTGGCTTTTTAATCTGCTGTATCGGGCATCAACATCTTGTAACTGTGCTTTTACCTGATCTATTTCATTTTCAACTGCCGATATAGAACCGATTGTGGCAGTTGTTTCCTCGTTTAGATTAGCAGTGCGATTACGGTTTTGAAACAGACGTAAGTTTTCTTCTGCTTCTCTTACGCTCTTTTCGGCTTTAGGCAATTCTTTCTTAACATAATCTTTGGCGCGCACATTTCCACTACGGGTAAACGAAGCATAGTCTTCTGAATAAAGCTCTACGGCTCGTTGAACGACGGCAACAGCTATGTCTGGATCGGGATTATCGTATGTAATTTGCAGTATATCAGTGCCTAAAACTGGGTCTGCCTTAAGAGAGCTTTTTACGTTCTTGTAAGTTAGAGGTTTGCCACTATCACTTTTTAGATCCAGTTCTTTAATTAATTTTTCAATAACTGGTCGAGATTGAAAAATTTTCGCTTCTGTTTCTAAAGGATCTTTATCTTGGGTCAATCCTTTAAGACCGTCTGGATCTCCATTAATGTTAAGAATAGCAGAGGTGCGATCGGGTCTAATTTGTAGTTGAGCTTCAGCCTCATAAACTTTTTCAGAAGCCAGAGCAGCAGCTACAGATAGTGCCACAATTCCAGCAAAGGTTGCCGTTGCAGGTACCCAACGACGTTTTAATACCTGCCAATACTTATTAAAGTCTATATACTCTTCTAAATGTAAGTTAGAATCCATAAATTTTAATTAATGAACTTACTATATTAATATTAATTTTGTTTATTTTGAGCTTAGTACGCGCCTTTGGCACGGAAAACTACTCCTACTGTTTGCAAAAGAATTTTGAAATCTAGTGCCAAAGACCAATCCTCGATATATTCAAAATCTAAATTGAATACCCCATCTGACCCAGTATCTGAGCGTCCGCTAACTTGCCATAATCCAGTAATGCCTGGCAAAACTTCTTGGCGAAAAAAGTGATTTTGAGCAAACTTAGCAACGTCTCTTACAGGTAAAGGTCGAGGTCCTACTAAGCTCATTTCCCCCCTTAAAACGTTAAATAGCTGAGGTAGCTCATCTAGGCTGAACCGACGTAGATATTTCCCAACTCTGGTAATACGAGGATCTTCTTTGATTTTAAATAAAATTCCACCTTTGATCTCATTCTGCGCTTCCAACTGATGCTGCAGCTGGCTAGCATTGTCAACCATAGTGCGGAACTTCCAGATTTTAAAATGTTTGCCTTTTAAGCCAACTCGCGTTTGCTTATAGAGAATTGACCCTGAAGAATCAAGCTTAATTAAAGCTGCGATTATAAGCATCGGTAGACCAATAATCATTAACAAAAACAGTGAACCCACTACGTCAAAAATGCGTTTGCTGAAAAAATCAATGCCTACAATTGCTGAATGAGCAAATCTAATTGTGGGAACTCCCAAAATGGTGTCGATTTCTGCTTGTCTTGCTGGTAATTTAATATTAATTGGTAAGATTCGCCAATTGACACCAACAGTTATAAGCTTCCAGTATAAGCTGGTTGCACTTGCGATCGTTTCCCATGAACAGATAAAAACTTCGTCAAGTTCTTTATAATCTACTCGATCTAAAGCTAGGTATAGCGATTCATCATTATCAAAATCTGATAAGTCTAATTGCCCTGCAATTAAATAAACTTCACTGGTTTCTAACAGATGCTTAGATTTTTCTAATTCCTCAGAATTGCCAATCAACAGTATTTTCTGCCTTAAAGGATAATATTTTTGGCGTGCATATGCCCAAACCCAGTTTAGGCTCATGCGTTGAACAACAATTAGTAATGTGGTTGCCATCGCCGCCACTAATAATTGATAAAAATAACTGGTGCTATAAAATCTGACAATAATCGGTGCTATAGATAAATGAGCAAAAAAAACTGCCTTAATTGAATTAAAAATATTCCTGCTTTTATCCCCCTTACGGTATAAATTAAAGGCATAAAATAGACAGAGCATAAATATCAGGACAGTTAGAAACAAGCTATACTTCTCAGGCTTTTGCCAGACTGTAATCAAACTAAATTGATGCCAGCTATGACCCAAAGAAATAGACCAGCCTAGGCAGAGTGATAAACTATCCAGCACAAGCAAAACAATTATTTTGAATCTGTAGGAAAACTCTTTCTCGGCTAACTTTAAATATCCTGGAGATCTAAGATCTCTACCCTTAGCTATCTCATTATTCAAATAATTTTTACCCACTCCATAGTCTGGAGTACTGGAAAACTTGTCTAACATAACGTTGGTAATTGGTTTAGTTTAAAGTTCTAAATCAAATCGCTTAAATATTAGGAAGTAGTCTTACTAATATTTAACATAATTAGTCATAAAACTAAATGCTCTAACTAACACCAATTTGACAGCATCCTGGTTAAAGGATAATTGAGCTTCAAAAAACACTAATAAGTATTTGCATAAATAATAACTAAAATAAAAACTCAGTGTTTCCATTTACGGAATAATACGTAAGTCATTAACAATGTATAACTCAAGTTTTATGGTGCTGTCAATGGCTTTACGTAAAACTATCTCTTGCTTTACTCAAACTTTACTAGGCATGAAGATAATAGTCAAAAATCCTAAGCAAAAAATGCGTAATTTAAAAATATCTTTTCGTCGCTGTATTATCAAAGCCATAGTTGTATAAATTAGGGTATGAGCAATCAAAATTCCCCAATTCAAACCTAGATTTCCCCACGTGGCATTGTATACAGGAGTGGATTTGAATATTTCATTCAGCATTTGGAGACTTAAAGTTAAGTTTGGTTTTGGCGCCATAGCGTTAACGTTTGCTAACGAACCATATGCTCCAATTGACCAGCGACTAAGCATTAACCAAGAGAGTTTGCAAGGCCAGCCTTTTAAAGTAAATAAAACTCCAGAAAAAATAATTTGAGGAATCATTATTAAAGGTAAAATACCATTACCTCCATTTTCAGTTTTAACCAATACAGAAAGCATTAAATTAAGACTAGTGCTAGCTGGTAGAGTCAAAAAAGTAGTGATAGCGAAACCGACTGACCACGAGATTAAATTAGATTGAAAAGCTTCAAAAATCAGTAAGACTACAGCAGTAATTAAAATAGTTTGAGCGATCGCTTCTACCACCACGAATAAAAAGTTTTGAGGTAACATAAGGCAATAGACCAAGATTAAGTAGCCGCTCACGAAAATATATTGCCCTTTCCTTGACTATTTCGCGAATCGAGTTAGACAATCCAATCCAAATAGCCACACAGCTAAAGATAAACAGCAATCGTAGTGCTAGAGAGGCTTGGGTAACGCTTGGACAACAATCCTTAAAGGCTGTTCATTACGTAACGGTAAGCCAGTTAAGGCGATAGTAACTGGACTAGCTAACAAGGTCAGCACTAAGCTAGTGGTATCTCTGCTGACTAACTTCCAGTAGCGTTGACAGAGTAGAGATAGTTGAGCTAAAGCTGAAACACCTGTTTTAGAGACATTTGATTTGGCTACCTGCTGATTTTCTTTGCCTGGAGAAAAAGAATTTTGAATATAGGTCTTATATTCTGGAGAATTAGTATATTTTTCTGTCCAATACTTGACTCTTTCGGCGATCGCTGCTTTATTTTTACCCTTATTAAGTTCGATATAAATATCGGCAAAGTCGTCAAATTTCTCATCTAGAAAATTACCTGAATGCTGTTGAAAAAAGCTGATTGCTGATTTTGGAGCATAGTAACAAAGACTACCTCCTAAGCCCATAAAGGCAATGCGATCGCCCCAATTTCACAGACCAATTCTGCAATCCTTTAAAATTTAAGCGTCGTACCCTAGGCATATTCATTTCACTACGCTTCGGATTATAGCAGGTCAAAATTATCTGCTGACGAGGATCTTGACTAACCTATAATTACTCACCGTTTTTAAGAATATGTCCTTCGGTAAGATTTATCCATAATTGATTGATAAAAATACCGTTACCGCTAGGTTTTTGACTGTGGCGATCGCCATCATAGAGCCGAAAATTATTACCTTCTTTGACAATAATAGCTTGCCTACGAGAAACAACTTTCCATTCTCTAGGAACTTGCATATTTGCCCACTTAGGATCTCGTCCTAGGTAGTTGATGTTCTGGGTCAGATTGAGAATCTTTTTTTGCCCCTGATTGTCTAACTTAATATATGGTCTGCCGACAGTCGCCAGAATTGTTTCCTTGGACTAATTGCCACTCATCGCCCTGCAAATAAATTGTTATTTTAAAAATTAAGTTGTAGAAGCTTTGACTAGTGAAAGACTCAATCCTGAAGTAGTCGAAAGCTACGTTTTAGCTTGGACTTGTTTAAAGATCATTTGTGTAGCACAAGATAGTTCAATTCGCCAATTGCCAAAGCCTGAACCTGAAACTTGGAAAGCGATCGCCTTTCTCCACAACCAAAAGCGTCAAAGCCAATTACGGCAACCCACACAAGCCGCTACTGCCGAAAATATAGAAAAATGGATGTTAATTTGCGCTAAAGCTGCTCGTTCTTTTTTATTTCCTGACGTTATATCTATTAATAAGCCCAAACCTGGATATGAATCGGGAGAAATTGTTGATTCTATTGTGGGCGAAGTAGATGACTCTCTTTTGAGCGACATGATTGCCAAAAAGGAAATACAGCAGCGAGGTCAACAGCAAACAGATATCAATCAATTTTTAATTGATGCTGTTGCTCAATTAAAGCCAGAGTCGCAAAAGTTACTAAAGCTTTACTACTCGCAAGGACTCAAACAGGCAGACATTGCCCAGGAATTGAAAACTCAACAATACACAATTTCTCGCCAACTATCTAAAGCCAGAAAAGTTACTAAAGCTTTATCACAACGGACTCAAGAAAAACTGCATATATCTTTGACATCGGACATACTCGACAACATAAGCTCATTATTAGAAGAATGGTTAGCTAGTTATTAGGGCAGCGACCAATAAGAAATAATATTTTAAGATTTTAACTAGGAGTAAGTTGATGACTGCTGCCGACCAAAGTTTGTTTAACCCGACTCAATTAGTTTTGGAACTTGAGCCAGCTACAGTAGAAGCAGCTTGGAAAAGCCAAAACACTCCTAACCCTAGTAGTCGCTGGCAAAGGTATCTCAATCAGATAACCTTAAACGTCTTTTTGCCCTGGTTACAGATAAAAGAAGATGCCACAGCCAAGACTGAGTTTAATAGATCTACTCAGGCTGATATTTGGGAAATGGTCAACGGCACGGCAATTAAGCTCAAAGATGCCAAACTAATTTTGATTCCCTCCGAGGCGGAAGATTTAAGTGAGTTACGAGTTGCTCAAGAATGGATTGACATTCTTGGATGGACAGCAGATTACTACTTAGCAGTACAGGTAAATATTGATGCTGGTTATGTTCGCATCTGGGGTTATACAACTCACCAAAAGCTAAAAAATAACGGCAATTTTAACCAAAGCGATCGCACTTATAGTTTAAATGATGATCGATTAATTACCGATATAAATGTTTTATGGGTTGCTAGAGAGTTATGCCCACAATAAGTTACCCAGGTTGCAGTCGAGCCAATTGCTCCTATCCCCCAAGTTCAGGCTGAAAATTTAATTAAGCTTGCCAAGTAGAATCAACATTTGGCAATTATCAAGCAGAATTTTGGCAGTTTTAAATAACTAATGTTACGTGCTAATTAACCTGTGATGATCGGGTGAAGAGCAAAGCTATTTCCTTAAGAAGTATTGTATACTACTGTGACTAATACTTCTCGTTTAAGCCTTTTTTATTGATTGGTTTTATTTAGGAAAAGGTTCAAGAAAAAAGGGGAAAAAGCAACTAGATCAAGCAAGAGGCTGCTTAAAGCTTATTTTTCTGCTTAGTTTCACATTTCAGCTTAAAATAGCTAAAATGTTTTATGCTGATTTTTTTAGTCTAAACTACAGGCACAATCATTTGCAGGAAATATATTTAACTAAAAAAAAATACATTTTACCAAGCGATCGCTCTACTTTAAGCTGCTATTTTAAGAAGCCCTACCAACATGAATATCTCTCACCCTGACAGGCACACAAGCATGAGTCATTTGAGCTATCTGCATTGGTTCTCCTTTGCCACACATATTTGTGCCACACTGAACTAATTCCGATTCACCACCAAGAGCATCAATGCTATTCCAAAAGTCGGTGGTCATGCTGTGATAGGTAATGTTTTTGAGCATTTTAGTTACTTTGCCATTCTTCACTTGCCAGAAAGCGTCACCCCCAAACTGAAAGTTACGTCGTTGCTGATCGATAGAATAGCTACCGATACCATCAATTAAAATGCCATCTTCTGTGTCAGCAATCATTTCTTCTAGAGTTGCAGTATGGCTATCGTCTGGTTTTCCTGGCTCTAGTCCTAAATTGGGAATACGTACCATCGGCGTGCTTGACCAACTATCGGCATAAGCACTACCGTTACTGCTACCTCTACCTAAACGATAAGCAGTTTCCCTATCTGTTAGATAGTCATTTAGAATGCCGTCTTTAACTATATGCCAACGCTGCGCTGGTACACCCTCATCGTCATAAGCCATAGTGCTACGTCCTTGAGGTTGAGTGCGATCGGCAACCAAGTTTACCCAAGGCGCTGCATATTGTAGCTTGTGTAGTCGATCGGTTGTAGCAAAGCTTGTACCAGCAAAGTTGGCTTCGTAACCATAGACTCGATCCAACTCGGTGGGATGTCCTACAGATTCGTGAATGGTAAGAAATAAATTACTTGGTTTTAAAATTAGAGTTGTCTTACCTCCACTAGTTAATTCTGGGGCATAAGCTTTTTCAACTGCCTCATGAGCAACTCGTTCAATGTTGCCTAATAAATCTGCTGGATCAATATGTTCATAACCAGTATTGAGGGGCGGGCGTTCATAATTTCTGCTTTTAGCATCTCCATTGGCGATCGCCGTACAGCCCATGCCAGGAAAACTGCGATAAATGGTTTGCTCAATTACCGAACCAACGGTAGAGGCAAATATTTTGTCTTCTTTGCCAAAACTTAGAAAAGAATAGGCCTTTTTGATGCCTTGTTCTCCATAGCTGAGAAATTTATCATTGATATTTAACAGCAATTCTGCTTTTTCTTGGATCGGCACTTCAAAGGGATCGATTTGAATTGGCGTAATATATTTATCCTTATAGGCTTCTACAGGAACTAGCTTAATCGGATTTTGCTGAGTAAGCCGACTGCCTTTAGCGGTTTCAATAGCCAGGTTAACCACTCTAGTAATTTCTTCTGGAGTCAGGCGATGGGAAGCTACAAAACCCCAGGCACCATCTAATAAAACTCTTACCCCAAAGCCAGAACTAACGTTGTCAGACAATCTGCTCAAAGAGCGATCGCGCGCCGATAAGCTTTGTTTACGATAGTGGCAAACACGAATATCGCCATATTCACAACCAGCCTGACGAATTAAATCTACGGCTAAAATGGCTAATTCTTGGTTTGTTTGTTTTACAGGTGTTTGTACCATCAGAAAATTAGATCGTTATAAAAATATTAATTTAGCTTTATTGTAGACAATAAGGACGCAATAGAATTAAATCAGAATTTAGCCATAAAAAAATTCCCATAGATTTATCAGAAAGTTTTCATCATTTTTTAAGGATCGTTAGTCATAGTTAATCTAACCAAACTAGCGACAACAAAATAAACTCAATGGAACTTTCTGATTTGGTTAATCAAACAACTATATTTAGACGAAAAGTTAATCATGTCGCCAGTCAGAAGAAGGATCGTTTAGCCAAAACAGTGGGAAAAGTATTTGATACAGCTTCACTAAAAGTAAGATTAACAGTTGGCATTGCTGCGGTGGCAGCATTAGGATTAGGTAGTTTAGCAGCTTGGACAAGTGCCAAAATGCAGCATATTCTCGTCTCGACACACAAAGAGAATATGGATTATATTGCTGGTCGCTTTCCTATGGACGTTGAGATATATAGCGAAATGATTCCTCTAGAAACAGGCGCTCAAAGAGCAATTGATAGTCTATCTACCAAGGATCAGCTTATCTGGATCGAGAATACTACAGGTAAAATAACAGCTAGGTCTACTGCCTTAAATAAGGCAGAAATTGGTAATATTCTCTTAGCTGTCAAAAATGTGCCTTCAATCCCCACCGTTCAAGACCTAAATGGAAGCTATTGGTTAATGTGTGCTACGCCATTAAAGGTCAAAGATGTCAATTTAGGCACATTATATTTGGCACACAATATTACTGAAAATCAGGTCATGTTTCGGCATTTAATTCGTAGCTTAACTGTAGCGACGATAATTGCGATCGCAGCTATGACCATGATCATTGCCCTGTATATTGACCGTTCAATGCAGCCTCTTAAAAAGGTTAGTCAGCTCACGGCGACAATTTCGGCTGATAAACTAGACCAGGCTCATCTCAACTTGGAGCAGGCCCCGACTGAAGTTAAAGAACTAGCCCAAACCGTCGATCAGATGTTAGTTAGATTGTCCGAAGCTTGGGAACATCAACGAGAATTACTAAGCAATGTTTCCCATGAGTTACGTACTCCCCTAACAATTGTTTCTGGCTATATTCAAAGTATTCTAAGGCGGGGTGACAACCTATCGGAAATGCAAAAAGAAGCCTTGACTATCGCTGCATCAGAAGCCGATCGCACTGTACAGTTATTACAAGATCTATTAGATTTAGCGCGGGCTGATAGCGGTAGAATTCAGTTTCAGTCAGAAAAAGTTGTGCTAAATGATCTGATTCAAGAAGTAGCTGGCATGGCACAACAGTATAGTAAAAGAACGATTACAGTTAATTCCTCTGCTCCAGAAATTGCGATCAAAGCCGACAGTCATCGCCTTAAACAGGTATTGCTAAATTTGATTGACAATGCGGTCAAGTATTCCGATGCCCAAACGCCAATAACCATAGAATTAGATAAACACAACAATCAAGCAGTTATTCAAGTTTGCGATCGCGGAGTAGGTATTCCCCTACAGCAACAAGGGCGCATTTTTGAACGTTTTTTCCGTGTAGACGAGTCTCGTAACCGCGCTGGTGGAACTGGATTAGGGTTATCAATTGTCAAAACTCTCACCGAAGGAATGGGCGGCAATATTACAGTCCGCTCTCAACTGAATCAAGGCAGCACCTTTACAATTAATTTTTCTTTACTATAAATTGTATGATTGTCGGTAATTACTAACCCGATTTGTATTTCTATCTGCATAGCTTTCCCTTTAAAATAGTAGAGTTATGATAATTACACCAAACCAAATATTAATTTACTTCGGAGTTGCTTAAATTTATGAATTTAGTAATTACTAGTCTCGTTCAATTTCTTAATATCTATTTTGTATTATTGATTGTTAGAATTTTGCTTTCTTGGTTTCAAACTGCTGAATGGGCAGGACAAATTATTTCTTTCTTGAGTCCTATAACCGATCCCTATCTCAATATCTTTCGCTCGATTATCCCACCTCTCGGCGGGATCGATATCTCAGCAATTTTGGCGATATTTCTCTTGCAGATTGTACAAGGCTCTTTGGCATCTTACTCTGCTGCATCTTTGGCTAGCGGATTTTAATTTTTAGTTATCGTACTCAAAATCGTCGTAATAGTAAGGGCGAACTTTTCCTGCAAACCCAGAAGCTTTAAAGTTTTTTAGCTTTAGAGGTGTTGGTTGGTTTGCAGGAACACTGACTCTAATTGCAAAGTCGCTGACTCCTGGCGGAATTTCTTCTATTGTGCCAACGCGCCCCCGATTCTCATAAGTTAAATTGTCATTGGCATCATATATACGCCCAAATACATCGGCATCCACTACGGTTTTACCTGATGTGTTTTTGGCTTTACCTTTAATGGTATAACAATTAGCTGGTCTAAGATCTCCGCTAGCAACGCTGCCATTAGCATCATCTCCAGCACAGGGTTCATAAGTAAGATTGGACAATTTGATCGAAGTCGTTGCTTCTGCTGTGGGACTCACGATCCAGCTACTTAGCCAAAAAAGACTTGAAACTAGCAATATTGCTATAAATCGAAATATCATAAGTAATTCTTGTTATTGGTAATTTTTTTATTGTTCCAGCTTAGCTCGAAATACCCATCCAACAAAAATTACAATACCTGCGCCCTCAACCAAGCTATGGGTAAAGAAAGAGTTTTCTTGGGTTTTGACACAAAAGCTCTTTTCTTAAAAACATCATAACCATTGGCTTCAATTTCATTAAGAATACCCTGATAAAGCATCAACGAAGCCCACACTGGTAAGCGAGAATCACGAATTAGATAGCGAATACCTATTTCTGCTTGTTTATAATACTTTCTAGCGCGCTTAATTTGGAATTTCATCATGGCTTTCCAACGTTCATCAACTACTCCAGCTAATAGATCTGCCTCTGTATAGTTAAAGGCGTGAAGATCTTCAAGAGGAAGATAAATGCGATCGCGCTGCACATCTTCCCCAACATCTCGCAAAATATTGGTTAGCTGCATTGCCATCCCTAAAGAGATAGCTTCTTGGGTTGGTACATAGATGGGCTTTTCTCTTTCCCAAGGCACACCATTGGCATCTGCCCCAATACCTAATACTGCATTGGACATTAAGCCTACTGTACCCGCAACGCGATAACAGTATAATTGAAGTTCATCAAAGGTCTGATAGCGGTTTTTGACTAAATCCATTTCTTGACCCGCAATCATGTCCCGAAAAGGCTTAATGCCCATAGGATAGTGCTGGATGGTATCAACTAGTGCTACATCCGTATCATCTAGGGGATATCCTGCAAAGATGGATTCTAGCTGTTGTTCCCATTCTGCCAAAGTTTCGTTAGTAGTGAATTGTGCCTTAGCACCGTCTACTAACTCGTCTGTCAGACGACACCAGGCATAGATTGCCCAAATAGCTTTGCTTTTTTCCTTCGGCATCAATAGAGTACCAAGGTAAAAAGTTTTGGCATATTCTGCCGTGATTTGACGACAGAGTTCATAAGCCTCATCTACCGAGACTAGATTTTTTTTCGTTTTTGTTTTTGGTAATTGCAACATTCACAAAGCAAGCAGATGTACTATCTTTGATTTGGCAGGAGTTAGGGTTATATGCGTTTGTTACCCTAGCCATTTAGCATTGTCTCATCCTATTAGCTACTAGGGACAAATCACAAGCAACAAATATTTAGATTGTGACGGGAGTAGCTTTGTGGTCAATTTGTTTACTGACCTGATTGTCTTGGGCGATCGCAGTGGCTGCTATTTTACCAGAAAGCACTGCACCTTCCATACTTCCCAAGTATTCTTGTTTGGTAAAGCTACCTGCTAAATAAAAGTTATTGATCGGGGTTTTTTGAGTAGGCTTAACCGTTTGTGTACCAGCTAAAGCACGATAAACAGAGCGAGGAGTCTTAACTACTTTAGATTTGAGCAGTTTTGCCTGATCATTTCCTTCAAAGTGCTGAGGAAACAGTCTTTTGAGTTCTAGCATGGTAGCTTCTATAATCTCCTCATCAGACTTAGCAATCCAGTCTTTAGCAGGGGCAAGCACAAGCTCTAACATTGACTTATTAGGATCGGCATATTCCTTACAGGTGTTACTCATGTCCGCGTATACACTAAGTAAAGGCGACCTGGAAAAAAGCAAATGATCGATTTCTGTAATCTTGCGGTCAAACCAGAGGTGCAGGTTAATTACTTCTACTCCTTCTAGTTTAGACATTTGTTTAAAGAAGGTTTTTTCTTGCCAGGGCTTCGGTAGCATAAACTTTAAGACATCAACAGGCATAGCTGAAACATAAGCATCAGCAGATAACATTTCATCTTCTGCACCATCTAAACTGCGAAGCAAAAAGCCATTTACTTCACCATCTTCATCGAGCATAATTTGCTTCAAAGGAGCATTCAAACGTACTTCTCCACCTCTTTCGGTGATATAGTCTACCATTGGCTGACATAACCTTTCAGTGGGTGAGCCATCAAGAAAAGCCACCTTAGAGCCATAACGCTCTTTAAGAAAGCGATTGATTGCCGTTAGAGGAATAGTAGCCGAAACATCTTCTGGGTTAATAAAAGTTAAAGCCTTGGAAGCGGCAATAAAAATATCGCTGTTAACACGTTCGTCGATTCCCTGCTGTTCTAACCAAGCAAGTAAATCATATTGATCCATGTTCTCAACGTATTGCTGTCCTCGCACAATGGCGGGTAACAAGCCAACTGCAAACTTGAACTTTTGCGTCCAGGTCAACATATCGTTGTTACGAATAATAGAGATAATAACGTTGAAGGGTGCAGGAATATTCGGAACATTAAAACGAGAATATGTTCCTGGCTTCTCTGGCTGATTAAAAATTAAAGTATGTTCTTTCCACTGAAGCCGATCTTCAATTCCCAATTCTTTAAATAACTGAAGCATATTTGGATACGCTCCAAAAAAGACGTGCAGACCTGTTTCGTACCAGTCCCCATCCTCATCTTTCCAGGCGGCTACTAAGCCACCTAAAACATCTCTACGCTCTAAAACGATGGGTTGATGTCCCGCATCGACTAAATACTTGGCACAGGCTAAGCCTGCCAATCCTGCTCCGGCGATCGCAACTCGCATTTACAAATACTAATCTCAAATAATGGTTTGTACAAAAGTCGGTATATTTCACGACCTAATTTGATTATTATACTTTGCATTTCGTTACAAATGCCCGTTATTAATTAATAATTGTCGATCGCCCGATTATAAAGCGATCGCATTTATCTAGCTATTTACCTGAAACTGGCTGCGGGGTGCTGGTGCGCCTCGTAATAATCCCTAGGTACTCAAATCTTCGTCAATTTCTGACCTTCGTTGGGTTCGTAACTGTAGAAATAAAAACGATATGCTCCTATTCTCAAAACTATTGGCATCTTGGAAATGTTGCATTTATCATTGTTTTGTGATTTTTAAGCAATTTTTTAATTCTTCAATTGAATTGCGATTGCTATTTATTAATTCTCATACCAAATTGATTCAATTTGTTGAATAATTGATTTGGCTTGAGGTAGTTGTTCCGCATCCAAAATAACTGTAACGTGACCTAATTTTCTACCAGGATGAGATGTTTTGCCATACCAGTGAACAAAAGAGTTAGGAACTTGCAAAATTTGAGTGCGTTTTTCTAAATACTCAGACTCAGATTCTTCGTAACCTAATAGGTTAACCATCAAAGCACCTGCGGATTTTAATTCTGTTGAACCCAGAGGTAAACCTGTTACTGCCTGTAACTGCATAGCAAACTGAGAGGTATGACAGCCATCTAGGGTATAGTGTCCCGAATTGTGGGTGCGGGGTGCAATTTCGTTGACTAAAACTCGACTATCACTGGTGAGAAAAAATTCAATGCCAAATACGCCAACTACCTTGAGTCTATCTAAAATGGTACGGGCGATCGCCTTTACTTCCTTTACAACCCGATCATCGATATTGGCAGGAGTAATTGTCCAGTGACATACCTGATTTACTTGATGAGTTTCGGTAACAGGATAAACAGCAATTTCTCCAGAAGCATTACGAGCAGCAATAATACCTAATTCTCGTTCAAAGGGAATAAATTCCTCTACTAGCAATTCCTGTACGGAAACTTTGTGGTCTAGTGTAGCTAAAGCTTGAGCATCCTTAATAATAAAAGTTCCTTGTCCATCGTAACCATGGCGACAAGCTTTTAAAACTACGGGAAATCCATAGTTAGATTCAATATCACTTTGAGGAGAGGAAACGCGCCTTTGTAAGTCGCTTGTTCCACTCTCTTGAGATGACCATAGGCTGAATTTGGGTACTGGGATACCAATATCTTTTAAATAGCTACGCTGATCGTGTTTATCTAGTAAAGGCACGAGAGTATCTAAGCTAGGACGAAAACATATTCCTGATTGAGCTAGTTTTTGTAACGCTTCTAGATCGATAAATTCGTTTTCAAAAGTAACAACATCGCACATACTGGCTAATTTAGCTGTGGCATCCGCATCATCCACGTCAGCTAAAATTATCTGCTCAGATAGACATACGGCTGGATCATCTTGGTTGGGAGTTTGCACAACTATCTCGATACCTAGATCTGGTGCTTCTGCTGCCATCATCCAAGCCAATTGTCCACCACCGATCACGCCGACTCGTTTGCCTTCCATGCTTCCTCTAGCTGTTTTCGCTAACAATTAGTTTACTAGCTAGCTTGAATTTTTAAAGCTTTTGCCAAAATCTATCAGAACGAAGCTTATTTATCTCATTGCAACATTTCTTAATATTCTTTAAACATCGTCCAGAATCCATTCAGAACTGCGTTCACCCAAATCTAATTGCAGGCTGACAGCCTTGCCTAATCTAGGACGTTCTTTAGTTTTCTGAATAAAAGACTGTAGCTGCTCTACACCATTCCAAGCGTTGAGATAATTAGCGATCGCATTTAAATTCTCCGCATACTCTTGAGGAGACAGGGGAAAAGAGGCTTGTTCAAGGTATTTCCACATTACCTGCACAAAAATTCGGCCCTTGACTTTTCTTAGTTGCACATCATAGGAACAGCCCCACTTTTCTAATAAAAGCTGGTGTAATTGTTCGCCTGTAATCATATTTTTATTAAAAAAGAAACTAACTTGGAGTGGAATCGATACTCAATCTCTGTAATAATTTAATACATTGGTTCATAATCCTAGTTTACAAAAAATACAATTTATCTATAGTTAGTTATGGCTCAAATTTCTGGCAACGTTCCTAACATGGACGACAATGATGTCCCTGATTTGGGGCGAAGACAATTCATGAACTTGCTCACCTTTGGCTCAATCACAGGAGTAGCCTTGGGAGCTTTATATCCAGTTGTAAAATATTTTATTCCTAACACTGGCGGTAGTGGTGCTGGCGGTGTAACTGCTAAGGACGCTTTAGGCAACGATCTTGTTGTCAGCGAATTTTTAGCCGAACATCAGCCAGGCGATCGCACTTTGGCACAAGGTCTTAAAGGTGATCCTACCTATGTTGTAGTTGAAGGAGATTCTACCTTACGCAACTACGGTATTAATGCCGTGTGTACTCACTTAGGTTGTGTAGTGCCTTGGAATACTAGTGAAAACAGATTCATCTGTCCTTGTCATGGCTCTCAGTATAACGAGGCTGGTAAGGTAGTCAGAGGCCCTGCACCTTTATCATTGCAACTAGTTCATGCTGAAGAAAAAGATGACAAACTAATATTTAGTCAGTGGACAGAAACAGATTTTCGTACCGACAAAAAACCTTATTGGGTGTAGAGAAAGGATGAAAGATAAAAAATGAGGGATGAGGAAATAAAAAAATTTCCTTACCCGTGGATTTTGAGTCTCTTTATCAACATCAAATATTTATTCATAAAATTAATCTTTTTGGGATTATCGATCAAACAAATGAGAACATTGAAACCATTGGCAGTTATTAAATTTGCCAAAAAGGTGATTGCTAAATCTGCCGTTGTGGCGATCGCGACTATTGCTATTTTCTTTGCTAGTGATATTGCTATTTCCCAGTCGGCTGCTGCATATCCTTTTTGGGCGCAACAAACTGCTCCAGAAACTCCTAGAGAAGCTACAGGCAGAATTGTTTGTGCTAACTGTCACCTAGCAGCAAAAGAAGCAGAAGTAGAAATTCCGCAGTCAGTCTTACCTGACACTGTATTTGAAGCCGTAGTCAAGATCCCTTACGACTTAGAAAGTCAACAGGTGCTTGGAGATGGTTCAAAAGGCGGTTTGAACGTCGGTGCAGTCTTGATGCTGCCTCAAGGATTTAAAATCGCTCCTGAAGACCGTATTCCTGAATCCATGAAGGAGGAATCGGCGGGTGTTTACTTCCAAGAATACAAAGAAGGCGATGATAACGTAGTTCTTGTCGGACCTCTTCCTGGAGATCAGTATCAAGAAATTACTTTCCCCGTACTTTCTCCTAATCCCAAGACAGACAAAAATATCCGTTTTGGTAAGTATCCAGTTCACTTAGGAGCTAACCGAGGACGCGGTCAAATATATCCTACTGGTGAAGCAAGCAACAACAACCAAATTAAAGCTTCTGCTGCGGGAACAATTGCTTCTATTGCACCTCAAGAAGCTGGTGGTTACGAAGTTACTATCAATACTGAAGATGGCACTGCAACTGATACTGTTCCAGCCGGTCCTGAATTAATCGTGGCTGAAGGACAGCAAATTGCTGTGGGCGAAGCTTTAACTAACAATCCCAACGTTGGCGGTTTTGGACAAATGGATACCGAAGTAGTTCTGCAAAGTCCTGCTCGTATTGCTGGCTTGATGGCTTTTGCTGGCGGTATTATGATTTGCCAAATTCTACTAGTTATTAAGAAGAAACAAGTAGAAAGAGTTCAAGCGGCAGAAATGAATTTCTAATTAATTCAGTTCTAGGCTTGGTTTAAATTAATAACATTTAGACAGGTACAAAACCTGTCTTTTTTTTGCCTGAATATTATTGTTGTTTGTTCTATTTTACAAAACTACTTTGCAATCAAGACTTGGATGTCATTCCATTCATAAGCAATTTCTACAAACTCACTACTGTTGACTTTAAGCTGGTTCATGCTTGTATTATTTTTGTCGTTTTAATATTTTTAAAGATAATTCTTTTGCCAAAGCAAAAATTACCAAAAGAAATGTAATTGCAACTAATGTCCCAATAAAATAAGGAGCAAAGAAAATTATTATCTCTTTTAAAATATTAAATATATTTATTAAAAAAACAAATACTGAATATATCATGGCAAAGATTTCTGATATCCATGCTGAAATCATTACCCATAAAACAATCCATGCGGGGAAAGTAATAATCAAAAATATTATAAGTAAAATAATTAAAATCATAATAATAATTCAGAAATTGTATTATTAAATTTTAATTGTTTAACCTACTATCCAAAACGATCTTAATCACAATTTATTTAAGATTAACGCTATTTTTTTAACTATAACTTCTTGAAAACCAAGAGTTTGATAGAATTTAACTGCTGAATTATCTTTCAAAACCCAGACTAAAATTGAAGTCAAATCCGATTGAGATAGTTGGGATGCTGTTTGTTGAACTAAATTACGTCCGATACCTTGGCGTTGATAATCTTCCAAAATATACAGGGCATATATTTCACCTTGATAACTTGAATTGTTGCTTCTTTCCAAGCCGCCATCTATAAAACCAGCAATTTCTCTATCAGGGTTTTCAGCTACATAAGTAACATAATTTGTCTCTTTTTCAGTACTTTTGCCTAGACTGTTCTCCCAATGATTTTTGTGTTTCTCGTATAATCGTTTATCAATATAGTCATCAGGTAACAGTCCACGATATGTAGTTTGCCAACTATCATAGTGAACAAATGCGATCGCTGCTGCATCAGTTAACTTGGCTTCACGGATAATCATCTTGAAAAAACTTTTAACTGATTACAAAAGTTAATATTAGCAAATTAATTTCCCAGCTTTAAATAAGATGAAAGATTGAGTAAAATATTTATTGGGTGGGCTTTAGAGCTTAAAAATAAAGACAGGCGATCGCTCTATTCAAAATTCTGATAATAGTACATACTTCTTAATAATCCCCCTGTTCGAGACCGAAAAGATTTAATCTAAAAGCTGAAGTATAAGTAAAAACCTACATAAAATCAACATGAGTGTAACGGCAAGTGGTGGCAGTTCATTAGCCCGTCCTCAACTCTATCAAACAGTAGCAGTGTCTGCAATCTTGCAGGCAGAACAGCAAGATCGCTACTTAGAACAGGGCGAACTCAAAGAATTAACAGCATATTATAAATCTGGTTTTCAACGTTTAAATATCGCTCAGACCATAACTAATAATGCAGACATAATCGTATCTAGGGCAGCTAACCGCATTTTCACTGGTGGTTCACCAATGTCCTACTTGGAAAAACCAGCCGAAGTAGAAGAAATGGCTATGGCTACTCCTAGTGGCAACACTGGTATTCCTGGTGAGTTAATTGTTGAGCAGAAATCCGAGCAAAACGGCAGTGACGGCAACAGTACAAAACTATTAAAAGCCTTCAAATCCTTGTTTGCTGGTGGATCTGGTCCAACTCCCGCTAACTTTAGACCAATCAATGTTTCTCAGTATGGTCCTGCTAATATGCAGAAGTCTTTACGGGACATGGCTTGGTTTCTGCGCTATATCAGCTATGCAATTGTAGCGGGCGATCCTAATATCCTGGTGGTGAACATCAGAGGATTACGAGAGATTATTGAAAGAGCCTGTTCTAGCGCAGCAACTATCGTCGCGTTACAGGAAATGCGTGCAGCATCAGCAGATTATTTTCGCAAGGATCAAGCCGCAACAGATATTATCACTCAATATTTTGACGTTGCTATTAGCGAATTTAAAGCTCCTACTCCTTCTAATAAATTACGCCAAAGCCAAGCTTCTGACAAACAAGGCTTACAGCTTCCTCAAAGCTACTTTAATGCTTCGGAGAACCGTCCTAAATTTGTCATGAAGACTGGTTTGTCTACTTTAGAGAAGCAAACGGTAATAAAAGCAGCATATAGACAGATTTTTGAACGAGATATTACTCGTGCTTACGGTCAATCTATTTCTTATCTGGAATCTCAGGTAAAAAATGGCGATATCTCGATGAAAGAGTTTGTTCGTCGTCTATGTAAGTCTGAGCTATATCGTAAGCAGTTTTTTGAGCCATTTATTAATAGCCGTGCTTTAGAACTAGCGTTTCGTCACATCTTAGGTAGAGGTCCTTCTTCTCGTGAAGAGGTTCAGGACTATTTCTCTATTGTGTCCGAGAAAGGATTAGCGGGATTAGTTGATGAGCTGGTTGATTCCAAGGAATACGCAGACTACTTCGGTGAAGAAACTGTTCCTTACCTCAGAGGTTTAGGTCAGGAAGCTCAAGAATGTCGCAACTGGGGAATGCAGCAAGACCTGTTGAACTATAGCGCACCATTCCGCAAAGTACCTCAGTTTGTCACTACTTTTGCTCGCTATAATCGCCCTTTACCAGATCAGCACGTTTATGGTTCTGGTAACGATCCTCTAGAAATCCAGTTTGGGGCAATTTTTCCTAAAGAAACTCGTAACCCCAGCAGTAGTCCTGCACCATTCAATAAAGATACCAAGCGTTTATTAATTCATCGTGGCGCAGGTATTAATAATCAAAATAGCAATCCTGCTGCACGAAGCGAATTTCCTGGTTCTTTGGGTGCTAAAGTCTTCCGTCTAAACAATGAGCTACCTGGTGCTAGTAACGGCGGTAGCGTTAAGTTTTCGGAAAATTCAACCCAAGCTGTAATTCGCGCTTGCTATCGTCAGGTTTTTGGTCGCGATGTCTATCAAGGACAAGAACTAAAAGTAGCTGAAATCAAGCTAGAAAATGGCGATATTACCCTACGTGAGTTTGTCAGAACTCTAGCTAAATCTGATACCTTCCGTAACCTGTACTGGACATCTTTATATGTAGTTAAAGCGGTGGAGTATATTCATCGTCGCCTTTTAGGTCGTCCTACCTATGGTCGTCAAGAGATCAATAAATACTTTGATATTTGCTCAAAGAAAGGCTTTTACGCATTAGTAGATGAGATGATCGATTCTACTGAATATTCTGATGCTTTTGGAGATGATACCGTTCCCTACGAGCGTTATCTAACTCCTGGTGGTTTGCAGCTACGCAAAGCTCGTCCTGGTGCAATTGAACCTGGCATTGGTGCAAACGTCGAAAGAGAGCAAATTCCTCGTTTTGTAGAACTTGGTCAAGCTGCTGGTTCAAGAACTACTCCCGAAGTTGAGCAAAAAATAGCTCAAGGTGTTAGTGTCCAACGTCAACAAAGCAAAGTCTTTAAACTTTCTACTACTACTGATAAAGTAGCCGTGAAAAATCTAATTAATGCTGCTTATCGTCAGGTGTTTGAGCGTGATATTAATCCTTATGTAGTGCAAACACAGTTTTCTGTGCTGGAAAGCCGTTTAGGTAACGGAGAAATTAACGTTAAAGAGTTTATTGAAGGTTTAGGCTGTTCTGAGCTATATCTCAAGGAATTCTATACTCCTTATCCCAATACTAAAGCGATCGAGCTAGGTACGAAGCACTTTTTAGGGCGCGCACCTCTAAACCAGAGAGAAATTCAGAAATACAACAAAATTCTAGCTTCTCAAGGGCTAAAAGCGTTTATTGGAGCAATGGTTAACAGCATGGAATACATTCAGGTATTTGGTGAAGATACTGTTCCCTTCCGCCGTTTTCCAACCCTGCCTGCTGCTAATTTCCCTAATACAGAGAAGCTTTACAACCGGCTTACGAAGCAAAACGATGAAATTGTTATTCCTAGTTTTGAACCAACTAAGCTGAACGTATAAAACTGAAGTAATCTGCATTATTAAGTAATCAATATCTGTGATTGGTAAACTCAGTTCCTTATTAACTGAAGACTCAAAAAATCACCTACATGATATTGGTTACTTATCTCCTATTCCTTAAGGCTAAAAAGGGTCTAGCGAAAGAAGCTTCGACCAAGAAAGGTCGACAGGATCTAACATTAAATTCTGTTAAGGTAAACTAATAAACCTCAACAAAATATTAGATGATAGTTAGGTTGGGTTATCGCTCAAATAAAAAATTAGCCTTTTGAGATCGGCAATACTGCTAACTCAAGGGCATTTTAAAAGCAAAAGTTAGCGTAGAGCAATATTTATCCTTAATTACGTTATGTATTGACTCTATGTAAAAGTTTGTTAAGGCAGTAGCTACTTTTTGCGCATTAGTTTGGGCAAGCTGCAATACTAATTTGTAGCTAAAAGTTGAAAACTGGGTAACAAAACAAAGTAACCTATTATCCAGAGGGATTTGACTAGCAACAGCCAAGCGTAGATTTTAAACATAGAACCTAAGTTTAGTTGCACAGCCTTATTTAACTATGCTTAAAGCTGAAAGCTCAGGCTAAATGCTTAATCGTGGTTTGAAGGGCGGCTAGAAATCTTGTTCAGATAAAACTATCGACTTAAAGATAGCTTGTTAATTATTTGATTTCATTGTATTGGGAGGAATCCATCGATGAGTATAGTCACGAAATCCATCGTGAACGCCGATGCAGAGGCTCGTTACTTGAGTCCTGGCGAATTAGAAAGAATTAAATCTTTTGTCACAACTGGCGAAAGCCGTTTACGTATTGCTCAAACTCTAACTGAGTCTCGTGAGCGTATCGTTAAACAGGCTGGCGATCAGTTATTTCAAAAGCGTCCTGATGTTGTTTCTCCTGGCGGTAACGCCTATGGTGAAGAAATGACAGCAACCTGTCTTCGTGACATGGACTACTACTTACGCCTAATTACTTATGGTGTAGTAGCTGGTGATGTAACTCCAATTGAAGAAATTGGTTTAGTTGGTGCCAGAGAGATGTACAAGTCTTTAGGTACTGACGTTGGTGCTATGGCTCAAAGCATCCGTGAAATGAAAAACGTAGCTACTTCTATGATGTCTGGTGATGACACTAGTGAAGCTGCTTCTTATTTCGATTACGTTATCGGAGCTATGCAGTAAGTATTTAATTTATACTTTGCTGATATACCAGTAACAAACTTTTTCAAACAACACACTAACTTATCAGTGTTAAATAATTTAAGACTAGGTGAGATAAGGAAACAAAACTATGCAAGACGCAATTACCTCTGTAATTAATTCAGCTGATGTTCAAGGCAGATACCTCGATGGTGCTGCTATGGACAAGTTAAAAAGCTATTTTCAAACTGGTCAACTAAGAGTCCGTGCAGCCAGCGTAATTAGTGCTAACGCAGCTAGCATCGTTAAAGAAGCAGTAGCAAAGTCATTGCTATATTCTGATGTTACTCGTCCTGGTGGCAATATGTACACCACTCGTCGCTATGCAGCTTGTATTCGCGACTTAGACTATTACCTTCGTTATTCTACCTACGCAATGCTAGCTGGAGATCCTTCCATTCTAGATGAGCGTGTACTTAACGGTTTGAAAGAAACTTATAACTCTTTAGGAGTTCCTGTTTCTTCTACAGTTCAAGCTATCCAAGCTATGAAAGAAGTAACCGCTAGTTTAGTAGGTGCTGATGCTGGTAAAGAAATGGGCGTTTATTTCGACTATATCTGCTCTGGCTTAAGCTAAATTCTTTTTTGACCTGAGCTAGACGTAGGATAGTTAACGTATAGATTCGGGAAGTCTAGAGTGAGTGCTAGTTCTAATAAAGCTTAGTTTTTCGAGCGCGAAAAAAAGATAAGTTTAGACGATCTAGTATTGACTCCTGACTCCCGAATTTTGGCATTTTAAGACTATTCAATAATTTAAACAGCATCAAACAGCCAACATAATTTTTGCTGATTCAAACTTGTCAGAAGATTAAACTTTTTTTTATTAAATTAGGAGAGAATTCATCTCATGCGTATGTTTAAGGTGACTGCTTGTGTTCCCAGTCAAACTAGAATTCGTACTCAAAGAGAACTGCAAAATACTTTCTTTACTAAGCTTGTACCTTACGATAATTGGTTTCGCGAACAACAGCGAATCATGAAAATGGGTGGCAAAATCATTAAAGTAGAGTTGGCAACAGGTAAACAAGGTATGAATACAGGTTTGTCATAAGATCAGAAATATGAATTTGAGTTAACGTCATATCACCCTGAAACTATGGTGTAACGTTGACCGTCTTCCGCGATAAAAAAGAGGTCAGATTGACCTCTTTTTTATTGATTGAATCAACACAATTTGGACAATATAAAATCAGCAAAAAAAATAAACACAAGCTCTAAGTCTTTACGGTTGCGTCTTTCTCATTTTGTTTTTTGATTTATTTCCCAGATGAGGCTCGCGTATAGCGACTAAGCTGTTACCTTTAAACAGAAAAAACTATATTTGTTGAGATTTTAACCGTGAGGCAATATCTCGGATACTTAATTCCTTTTATCGATCCTAAAATCAAGTTTTGGACATGGGAAGCTCGCTTATTGAATTGGTTGACCTGCGTTTGGTTAATCATTGGTTTAGTTACTTTAGTATCAGCCTCTTATCCTGAAGGAATTGTCAACAACAATGATGGACTATACATTTTTAAACGACAGCTAATCGGAGTTGGGGTAGGAATTTTTGGATTCAATTTTATAGCAAATCAACCTCTCCAAAAAACTATCAGGATTTCTCCTCTGATGGTTTTAGTTTTTCTTTTGCTTATCTTTGCTACCTTAATTCCAGGTTTAGGTAAGACAACGATGGGAGCTAGTCGCTGGATTGCTATTGGACCATTCTCATTGCAGCCATCAGAATTAATCAAACCTTTTCTAGTACTACAGGCAGCTTATTTATTTTCTCGCTGGGAAAAGCTAACAAATAAAATACGTCTAGTTTGGCTAGCTGTGTTTGCGTTAGTATTGGCAGGAATTCTCAAACAGCCCAATTTAAGTACTACGGGATTATGTGGTATGAGTTTGTGGTTAATTGCTTTGGCAGCAGAATTACCTTGGAGTCAGCTAATGGCAGTTTCTCTAGGTGGAATAAGTATAGCTAGCTTGAGTATTGCCTTGAATTCTTATCAGCTAGACCGAATTACTTCTTTTATTAATCCCTGGAAAGATTACCATAATAAGGGATACCAGCTAATTCAAAGTTTATTGGCGATCGCATCAGGGAGCTTTGACGGTTCGGGTTTTGGATTATCGCAACAAAAATTATCATACTTACCAATTCGCTCTACAGACTTTATTTTTGCGGTTTATGCCGAGGAATTTGGTTTCATTGGCTGTGTGCTACTATTATTGCTGATTATTGGTTATGGAACACTAGCTTTGAGAGTAGCCATTAAATGTCGCCAAAGTATCCCCAGATTGGTCGCCGTAGGAAGTATGGTATTTATCGTTGGTCAATCATTAATCAACATTGGGGTAGCAACAGGTTCTTTGCCTACTACTGGACTGCCCTTACCCTTCTTTAGCTATGGCATCAATTCAATTATTGCCTCATTATTGCTGGCTGGATTGTTGGTGCGAGTTGCCAGAGAAAGTAATACTTCTAAGGTAATTAACCTTAAAGAAATTTCTCCGACTCAGCAAGCTTTAACAAGGGAATGAAAAATGATTATACAATAGGGCATCTAAAAATAATTAAGATTAAATTAGTAATCAAAACAAATTTAACTCGGCATCTAGCCAAAATCTGCCTTATTTTCTAATCTGGATTAACTATGTCCACTCCCGACAGGTATCTACTCAATTCTGCCTCTAAAGTCACCAATTCCGAGAAAAAAATTCACGTTCCTGGCTCAATTATTGGTAATCGTTATCAGATTATTCAAAAGTTAGGTAGAGAAGAAATAAGAAAAACTTACTTAGCTAAAGATTTACAGGCTACAGGAGATGCTAGATGTGCTGTGGAGCAGTTAAGTCCAGTCTGTAATAAGACAAATTGGCAGCTTATTAAGCAGCACCTAATTAGAGAAGTAGAGGTTCTCAAAAGGCTGGGAGATCACCCCCAAATCCCTCAATTTTATAATTACTTTATCGAAGATCGGCAGTTTTATCTGGTTCGAGAGTATATTGATGGGGATAATTTAGAGCAGGAAGTTGAGCGTAAAGTACTAGATGAAGCACAAGTAATTCATCTAATGCAAGATGCCTTGAGAATTCTTGATTTTGTTCACAAAACTAACGTTATTCATCGCGATGTTCAACCAATTCACTTAGTGAGAAGAAAGCGCGATCGCAACTTTGTTTTAATTAATTTTGGGGCTATTCGAGAGATCGAATCAACGGCACTTGATTTTCAAGGAGAAGTAATCTCCAGCAAATCTTTAGATTGGGCTTATATTGCTCCAGAGCAGCAATCAGGAGAATCTAACTTTGGTAGCGATATTTATGCCCTTGCTCAAACCGCTATTTATGCCTTGACGGGAAAATCTCCCCAGGAACTTGAGCAAGCAAATACTACTTGGCAAAGTCAGTGTCAGATAAGCTCTAAGCTAGAGGCAATTCTTAGCAGAATGACGTTATTCAACATTGAAGAACGATATCCCTCTGCCCTAGAAGTTTTGTATGATTTACGACCATTACTTAAGCTCAAGCAGGTGGTAGGAGGACGTTATGCTATTACTCGTTATTTAGGCGGAAAAAAACGCATAGAAACCTATTTAGCCGATAATCTGCGCCGTCAATATCAGTCTCCTTGTTTAATTAAGCAAATTGAATTACCGAATGTTCAGGGTAATGGCGAGACCACAATAGAAAAGCGTTTTGCCGAAGAATTATCAATTTTAGAAAGACTAGGATATCACGAGCAAATCCCTCAGCTTAGAGATCATTTTACAGAAAATGATCAATTTTATTTGGTTCAAGAATATATTCCCGGAGAAAATCTAGCTCTGAAAATAGAGCAGCAAGATTTATCCACCGCTCAAATAATCAATATTTTAATTAGTACTCTGGGAGTTCTAAATTTTATTCATCAAAACCGTATTATTCATCGTAATATTAGACCTTCCAATTTACTAATTCGCTCAGAAGATCAGCAGGTGGTACTTACTGACTTTGGAATTTTGACAGATATAGGAACTTTGCCCAATGCTACTTTGGACTCTAGCCAAACTCAGGATAAACAAAACTACTGCTCTCCTGAACAAATTGCTGGTAGACCAACGATTAGCAGCGATATCTATGCTTTGGGCATGACAGCAATAGAGGCTTTGACTAAAATTAAACCAGGTAGGTTTTCTAGAGATAGACAAACGGGTAAGCTACTATGGCAGGAAAATCTGGCGGTCGATCGCCGTTTTGCCAAAATTATTGACAAAATGGTTTATTTAGATTTGGGTCAACGTTATCAATCTGCGTCCAAGATTCTTGATGATCTGCAAAAAATTAAATCTGTTTCTAAGTCAGCAACCAGAAAACCACTAGGGCAGAAAAAAAGAAAAACTGCAAATCATCGCCAGTCTCAATTTAAACTACCTATATTACCAGTTTTGATCGGATTCTTAGGTCTGATCTGTTTATTAGGCAGTATTGAATTTGCTTTTCCTACAGTTAGACCGATTTATTACTGGTATCAGGGAAAAAAACTATTGCCTAAAAAACCTCAAGCTGCTCTCAATGTTTTTACAAAAGCCATTGAGCTTAAAGCTGGCAGTTCCCTGGCTTGGTCAGGCAGGGGAGATGCTTTATATAATTTAGGACGTTATTCCAAAGCTTTAGAAGCATACTCTGAAGCGACAAAATTAAGTGAAGCCGACTTTAAAATTTGGAAAAAACAGGGAGACAGTTACTATCAATTAGAACAGTTTACCAAAGCGATCGCTGCTTATAATCGCGCTTTAGAATTAGAACAGAAAGATGGCGAACTATATAATCACAAAGGTAAAGCTTTATATGAGTTGAAAAACTATGATGCAGCCTTGAGTATGCAGGACTCTGCCATAGACTTAGATTCATCTAATGCTGAGTTTTTGAGCGATCGCGCTAAAAATTTACTCGCTTTAAATAAATATGACAATGCTTTGACGGTGCTTAATCGAGTTCAGGCAATTGAACCTTCTAGCGTAGAACTATGGCAAGATAAACCTTTGGTCTTAGCAGCTTTAAACCGTCCTCAAGAAGCAGAGCGAGTCAATCAAGAAATTATTGGCAACTATCAACAATTACTGCAAAACCAGCTTCAAGATCCTCAAATATGGCTAACACAAGCAGAGTTTTTCGCCAATAGCCAAATGTACCAAAAAGCCATTAATTCCTTTGAACAGGCGATTAAGTTAAAACCTAATTTTTATCAGGCTTGGCTGGGTAAAGGTAAGGCTTTGGCTAAATTAAATCAAGGACAAAAAGCTTTAACCGCCTTGGACAAAGCTTTGCAAATTCGCTCAGAATCATATCTGGCTTGGCAAGCAAAGGGTCAAGTATATCAAAATCAACAAAACAATTTAGCTATGGCGATCGCTAGCTATAGTCAGGCTATTAGCCTTAACTCTAATTATGCTCCTCTTTGGCGCGATCGCGGATTGGCGTTTAATCAGCAACAGAATTATACCCAAGGCATTGAATCTTTAACTAAAGCTAGCAAAATTGCGCCCCAAGATCACGAAACCTGGATCGGTTTAGCCACTGCATGGGATATGGTTGGTCAAGATACTAAAGCCTTGACTGCTTTAGATCGCGCTATTGAAATTCAACCACAAAATGTTGCCGCCTGGAGTCAAAAAGGTTTAATTTTTACTAAAAATGCTCAATATAATGAAGCCTGTGAAACCTATCGGCAATCTCGTTTGGCTATCCCTAATTCCCAAATAATTCTTGATTCTATGAGAACTTTGGGCTGTCGAATTGAATAACATAAGATGAATCTTAGTTGGGGCAAGCGGCGGTTTGCCCCAACGTAAACTTGATGTTATAACCTAAAGGCGTGATGCTATAAATATCTCAAGCAGATTAACTGGGATTAATTTCAGGAGCATTATAAATAGTATTTTGTTCAATACTATTGGCGGTCTTTACAGGTGAGAATGTTTCAATAACCGCTGCTTTTTTGGGTTGCATTTTGCCTATAGGAGGAATTTCTAATAAGTCTCTTGTTCCCGTAGCTGCTTGACCAAAAAACAATAACAGTGCCAAACAATTAAGAATTATATGGATATTGCGCATGGTTAAACTGCGATAGATATCGTCTAAAATTGCAATCGAAAAAATCATCAGTAGCGATGCGGCAATTCCATAATAGTAATGTGACCAATACCATTCATCAGGTAATCGCCAAACCCCATCTTGTTGACCCAAAATAATCAAGCCCATGCCTGTCATAGTCGCAAAAATACCTCGCCACAGCTTAGGTCTGGCTCGTAGCAGCAGAATCAATGAAGCAATCGTCGCCACAAATAATAAAATAATCAAAATCGCCTGGGGGTTATTCTTCTCCCAAAGCTTGCCTTTGATAAAGCTTTTGTAAACAATCGAGTAAGCGATCGCAATTAAGGAAACAATAACTACGCTAGTAGCCAGCCAACGACCAACTTGAACGTGTTCTCGTCCCACAACCGCAGGAATTTTGCTTTTTCCTTTTTTGCTTTCCAAACGACGCTGACGAGTTTGCCAGGCAAAATTGGCTACTATGCCTACCATAGGAAAAACAAAGGCAACTACTAGTATCGGGTGAATCAGACCAAGTAAATCTTCACTTCCAAGATTACTAAAAGCGAGATAGTTTTGATGGACAATTAAAGTCCATATATAGCTATTCATGATGGTTAAAGATTAGGGGTAATTAATTTAGAGATTTTCAACGTTCTCTCAGTAAGTTAAAACACAATTATGAAAACAGACTGAATTTCTTCTGATTTTAAAATGTGTTACATACCCCATCGCCAAAATGTTGATACTTCTTTGGATAATGTCTTAGTCGTTATTCCTGTGCGTAACGAAGAAGCAACAATTGCTGCTGTAATTAAAGATTTACAGAGCTTTGGCTTAACTAAAATTCGGGTAGTAGACAATGGCAGTAGCGATCGCAGTGCAGAAATAGCTAAAGAAGTTGGGGCAGAAGTTTCATTTGAGTTTAGGGCTGGTTATGGGCAAGCCTGCTGGAGAGGATTACAGAATATGCCCTCAAAAATTGACTGGATTTTATTTTGTGATGGTGATGGCAGTGATGGTTTAATATCGCAGTACGTTAATCGGTTAGCGGTGCGACCCCCGCAGGGAGTGTCCTAACACAGCCTCGTATTGCTATATCTACTCGCACAAGTTTGGCATCCGCCCGTCAAAAGCAACAGTATTTTTGCTCTACCTTTAAGAATCATAACTATATTTTTATTCTGGAAAGCTCGTAATTTTCAACAGTTTGCTCTCAGCTTCCTTGCCTCGTTGCTAATTATCTCTCCCATAGTTCACGGCTGGTATTTCACCTGGATAATTCCCTTTGCAGTAGGTACAAAAAATTGGGGAGTACGCCTAGTTAGTCTTTCGGCTTTTGTGTATTTTGTTTTGCCCTATCGTCAAGCATTGGGCGATCGCAGTTGGCATCTGACAGACACCGAAACATGGCTGTTATGGCTACCCTTTATCTCAGGCTATGGCTGGAGTTTATGGCGATCGCAGACTAACCCAGATCTGCTTTAGTTGCCAACTTTAACATTCCTTGAGTGATACCAGGAAACAAACGATTTAAAAACGCAGGCACTTTGGCAGAACCCACTATTATCTCGGCTTGAGGGTGCTTAACTGCATCCAAAATTGCTTTAGCTACATCTTCAGGTTGACTCGATAAAGGACTAGACATCATTTGCTTCATTTGTTGAGGGTCGCTGTCCTTAAATACCGCTCGTTCTAAAAAGTCCGTGTTGGTGACGCTGGGATGTACTCCAGAAACATGAATACCTTGAGGCTCTAATTCTAAGCGGAGGGTTTCTGTTAAGCCGACAATAGCGTGTTTGGTGGTGCAGTATGCCGTCATTTTAGGTAAGGGTACTTTTCCTCCAAATGAACCAACGTTGATAATATTTCCCTGCTTTCTAGCTAAAAAATGAGGCAAAAGGGCATTGATCGTGTAAATATAGCCCCAAAGATTAACGTTGATCATTCTTTCCCAATCTTCAATGGTAGTTTTTGCCATTGGTGCGCTCATACAGACACCTGCGTTATTAACTAAAACATCAATTTGCGAAAAACGTTCTAGACCTAAATTAATTAAGGCTTCAATAGCACTGCGATCGCTCGTGTCGGTGGTAATTGCCAATGCTTGCCTGTCCAAACTTCTAATCTCTTCGGCAACAGATTCCAATCTATCTTTAGTGCGAGCAGTAATAATTAAATCGTAACCGTTTTTGGCAAAGAGCAAGGCTGTAGCTTTACCAATGCCTTGAGATGCACCTGTAATAAAAGCAGTAGGAGACATAGTGATGAAATTAGAAGTGATTAACGCTATTTTAAATATTACAAATTAATACTTAGTCGAGACATCAATAGAAAGATATAAAAACCCTTGGAATCTCTTTGACCTCAACAAAGCCAGCAAATTGCCGTAAAAACTCGCAAATCTATCTTTAGGAATAGCTAAAAGCCTTTCATACTAGCAAGATTGCCGAACTTTTACAAGTTAAATAAGGCTACCATAAAGTTAGAAGTTGTTTATTAGACATATTGAATATTCAAAGCCAGCTAAATCAGAGATTACTTGCAAATCTTCTACAATCTCTGACAGCCGTAAAACCGTTATTTATTCATAAATACTATAGTCGGACGAAGTTTTAAGATTAGGAAATATATAGATGAAAATAGCTATAAATAAGCGAAAAAAACGCCATAATATCTTCATCCCAATTTTGGTGTCATTGGGCTTAATTTTACTTGGTTTTACTACCTATCGCCTTGTCAAAAGTTCCAAATCAGAAGTAGATATTAACGCTTTAACTGTTCCTGTAAATAGAGAAAATTTAAATGTAGAAATTGCAGCTAGTGGCAGGGTTGAGCCGATCAAAAGCGTCAACGTCAGTCCAAAAGAACCTGCGCGGTTAATCAAACTACTAGTAGAGCAAGGCGATCGCGTCAAGGCAGGACAAACCCTAGCCATCATGGAAAATGCCGAACTGGGAGTGGGAGTTACTCAAGCAGAAGCCGATTTCAAACAAGCCCGCGCTAGCCTTACCGAAGGAGAAGCAAATGTACAAGCCGAAATTGCTCAAGCAGAAGCTAGACTCAAACAGGCTGAAGCAAAATTAAATCAGGCTCAAAATAGAATCCCCGCCGACGTGGGGCAAACTCAGTCCCAAATTGCTGCTGCCGAATCTCGTTTAAGACTTGGGCAAGAGCGACTTAAGCGCAATAAATATCTTTTGCGACAGGGAGCAATTACTCAAGATGCTTTTGACGAAATTACTAATAATTATGAAAATGCCCAATCTGAGATTAAGGAATTGCGTCAACGACTAGAACAGTTTCAGAGTACAGGAGGTTCAGAAGTTGAACAACTCAAAGCAGAAATAAAAGAGGCTAAAGTCTCTCTCGAACAAAAACAGGCAACTGCACCAGACCAGATAGCAGGATTGGAAGCATCCTCAGAAAAAGCAGAAGCATCCCTGAAGCAATCAGAAATTCAATATACCGATAGCTTAGTCAAAGCTCCTTTTGCAGGTGTTGTGACCCAAAGATACGCCGTGGAGGGGTCTTTTGTTGCCCCTAGTACTTCTGGCTCTAGTACTGAGTCAGCTTCTGCCACTTCAATCTTGGCATTAGCCCAAGGATTAGAGGTAATTGCCAAAGTTCCAGAGTTAGATGTAGGTCAGCTACAGCCAGGACAAAAAGTTAAGATTGTCGCCGATGCTTACCCAGATAGAGAATTTACAGGTGAAATTAAACGGATTGCTCCTGAAGCAGTAATTGAAGAAGAGGTTACTTCTTTTGAGGTACGGGTCAAGCTGCTTACAGGCGAGGATGTACTACGCTCTAAAATGAATGTTGATGTCACTTTTATTGGCAAAGAACTAAATAACAGCTTGGTAGTTCCTACTGTGGCGATATTTACCCAAAATGGAAAACAGGGAGTAATGATACCTGATGCGGAAAACAAGCCTAAATTTCAGCCTGTCAAAGTTGGTTTGTATTTAGGTGATAAAACGCAAATTATTGATGGAGTTAAGGCTAATCAAAAAGTATTTATTGACCTCCCTAATCAAAAAAAGAAAGAAAAATAATTAGACATCTTGCACAAATCAGAAATATTGATTGAGAATGAGGTCAGAGGTTTATTGTTACTCGACACTTTTTAACCACCTATGCGGAATTCAATTACATCTCCTTCTTGAACAATATAATCTTTACCTTCTAAACGCAGCAAGCCTTTTTCTTTGGCACCATTTTTAGAACCCGTGGCGATTAAATCTTCATAGCTAATTGTTTCTGCTTTAATAAATTTCTTTTCAAAGTCAGTATGAATTACTGCTGCTGCTTGAGGTGCTTTCATACCTGCAATAATTGTCCAAGCGCGGGATTCTTGCTCTCCTGTGGTAAGGTAGGTACGCAAACCTAAAAGATCGTAGGTAGCTCTAATCAAAGATTTTAGTCCTCCTTCTTCTACCCCCAAGGCTTCGAGAAAATCCTTAGTTTCCGCTTCTGATAGTTCAACTAACTCCGACTCAACCTGAGCAGAAACTACAACTACCCTAGCCTCTTCGTCTTTAGCAAATTCTCTGACTTCTTCTACCCAAGAATTACCCGTTGCCAAATCATCCTCAGCAACATTAGTAGCATAAATAATCGGTTTATTTGTCAGTAAGCCCAGTGGTTTAATCATTAGCAAGTCATCTTCAGACAAGTTCATACTGCGAACAGATTCACCATCATTTAAAACTGTACTAATTTTTTCTAATAGCTCAACCTCGGCTTGAGCGTTTTTATCATTCTTTGCCTGTTTACGCAGTCTGGTGATGCGCTTTTCTACCTGAGCCAAATCTGCTAAAACTAGCTCTAAATTAATTACTTCAATATCTCGTACCGAATCTACAGAGCCATCGACATGAATAATGTCGTCATCATCAAAGCAACGAACCATGTGAACAATAGCATCAACCTCACGAATATTAGCGAGAAATTGATTGCCCAACCCTTCTCCCTCGCTAGCACCCTTAACTAAACCCGCAATGTCGACAAACTCGATTCTCGTTGGCACGATTTTTTGCGAGCTATTCAATTTAGCCAGTACCTCTAAACGTGCATCAGGTACGGATACCACGCCGACATTGGGTTCAATGGTACAAAAAGGGAAATTAGCGGCTTCTGCCTTAGCATTGGCAACCAAGGCGTTAAACATAGTAGATTTACCCACGTTTGGTAATCCCACGATTCCTGCTCTTAACATGACGACTTATTATAGACTTATTGCTTCAGTCTGCTAATTTTACTGCATTACAACTAGATAACTCAAACATATAGCCTCTACCCCACACAGTTTTGATAAAGTCAGCATTAAGATCGCCAATTTTTTTGCGAATTCGACCAACATGAATATCGACTTTGCGATCGTCTCCATCATAGTCATCTTTATTCCAAATTGCCGAAATTAATTCGGCTCGATCCCATACTCGATTAGGATTATTTGCCAAGAAATATAGTAAATCAAATTCTAAGGCAGTTAGAGGAATTATGCGCCCATTTAAAACAACTTCGCGCCGATAAAAATTGATTTTTAAGTTGCCTAAATTTATCGAATTATTCTGAGTTGGTTGTAAATCATTTGTAGCCCTTCTTCTAAATAAAACATCAATTCTAGCCTTGAGAATTTGCAGATCGAAAGGTTTACTAATATAGTCGTCTGCTCCTCTAGAAAATGCTTCTAAAATATAGTTATTATCTGTCATGGAACTTAGCATAATAATCATGACGTTACTTTTATGCATTTCTTCGCAGAGAGTTAATCCAGTATCATCAGGTAGATTGATATCTAGAATTGCTAAATTTGGCTGAAACTCTTGGAACTTTTCTCTGGCGGTTCTACAATTAGAAGCAATTTCAGTAAGATAATTATTGTAGCTAAGAAATCTGTTCAGCAAATGCTGTAGGGCTGCATCATCATCTACAATCAGAATTTTTTTTTGGGGCTTCTCGACAAGATTGTAATAGTTATTCAATAAATACACTTGTTATATATCCTTTTTGTTATTAATTTTACTTTTTTAAAGGATATCAGAGTAAATACGCAATAAGCGACAGTAGAAGACGGTTTTTTACTCAATCTTTATATATTAAGCAGTCTGTATAAAGTTATAATTAAACAATTACAATTCTCGATAAAAAATAGTAAGTCAATCTTAATTATTCGAGAAACCAAAAGGTTGGGTTGAGAAATAATTAGTCAAATAACTTTAGCGGTTCTCATTTTTAACGCCTGATGTGAATAATAAAGCTCAAAATTCAATAGTTTGAGCTTTATTATTCGTGAACGTTTTATTTTTTGGTAGAAACTTGTTTTAATTAAGCGAAATTTTTAGCGACAGATGATCTTGAGCTAATTCTAAAGAATTAGCTTCGCGTCCGTAGTATTCTAAAGCTGAAAGCTAAGAGCTAATAGCTAATAGCTACGAGCCGATTAATATCAACGAAGACAATCCACATCAAGCGTTTTTAATAAGGTACGTTAATAAGGTACGGTCTTAATGATCTAATTTTGTTAATTAATCATAAATAGCTAATGATGGAGACTCCTTTATTAAATGCTTTAAAAACGTCTGCTCACAAATCTCATGCAGCTTTTTATGCCCCTGGACACAAACAGGGTAAAGGAGTTAGCGATAATATTAAAGACTTAATAGGAAGTGCAGTATTTGCAGCAGATTTACCAGAGTTACCAGAATTAGACAACTTATTTGCTCCAGAAGGTGTAATTAAGGAGGCACAGAAATTAGCAGCAAAGACTTTTGGCGCAGAGAAAACTTGGTTTCTAGTTAATGGCTCTACCTGTGGCATTATGGCAGGTATTTTAGCTACCTGTGGTGCAGGGGATAAGATTATCTTACCGAGAAATATTCATCAATCGGCGATCGCAGGTTTAGTTCTCTCAGGAGCAATACCGATATTTATTAATCCCGAATATGATGCCACCGAAGGATTGGCTTATAACGTGACTCCAGAAGCGGTACAACAAGCTTTAAAGACACATCCTGATACTAAAGCGGTAATGATGCTCCATCCCACTTACCAAGGAGTTTGCGCTGATTTAAAGGCGATCGCCGAAATTGTCCATCAATATAATATTCCGCTACTGGTAGATGAGGCTCATGGCGCACATTTTGCTTTTAATAATGATTTACCTCCTTCTGCCTTGAGTGTTGGTGCAGATTTAACGGTACAGTCGACTCATAAAGTCTTGAGTGCCATGACTCAGGCATCGATGCTGCACATCCAGGGCAAGAGAATTTGCGATCGCCGAATTAGTAAAGCCTTGCAGCTAGTTCAATCTACCAGCCCTAGTTATCTGCTGCTTGCCTCTTTAGATGCAGCCAGACAACAAATGGCAACCAAAGGCAAAGAGTTAATGAATAGCACCATTGCTCTAGCTACCAAAGCCAGAAATCAACTAGCCGAGATCCCGAACTTATCGGTATTTAAACCAGAAACAAATTCTGGCTGTCGGCACTTTGACTGTACCAGACTAACCCTTAACGTCTCTCAACTAGGCATCACTGGCTTTGAAGCTGACGAAATACTCCACGAACAATTAGGAGTAACCTGCGAACTTCCTTTGCTGCATCACCTAACTTTTATTATTTCTCTGGGCAACACGTCAGAAGATATTCAAAAACTTGTCCAAGCCTGTACAACTCTTTCACAATTAGCTATTAGCCCTCAACCGTTAGCTATTAGATATCAGCTATCAGCCATCAGCTATCAGCCATCAGCTATTAGCCCCCGCGATGCTTACTTTAGACTTACTAAGACTATAACCATTACCAAAGCAAGCGATCGCCTTAGTGGTGAATTAATTTGTCCCTATCCTCCAGGAATTCCTGTCTTAATGCCTGGAGAAAAAATCACCTCTCAAACAATTGACTACTTACAACAGGTGCTAGCTGCGGGAGGAACTATTACGGGGTGTAACGATCCGACTCTTAAAACAATACAAGTACTGAAATAGAACTTAAGTAGGTAAACTAAAAACTAAAAACCAATTATGCTTTGGCCTTACAAAACCCCTGGAATTCCCGATAAATTGTTTGAGCGTTTGCCTGGAATTCCTTTAAGCAAGAGAGAAGTTCGTGTTTTAATTATTTCCTCGCTGCGAATGAAGCCAGATTCAGTCCTGTGGGATATTGGTGCTGGGACAGGAACAATACCTGTAGAGATTGGTTTACTTTGCCCTCAAGGACAAATTATTGCCATCGAAAGAGATGATGAAGTAGCAAAATTAATTAAGCGCAATTGCGATCGCTTTGAAGTTAATAATGTCAAGGTAGTCCAGGGAAGTGCGCCCAAATGTTTAGAAGATATACAGCCAAAACCAGATCTGGTTTGTATTGAAGGAGGTAAACCCATTAAAGACATACTCAAGCAAACTTGGAAATACCTTCAGCCAGAAGGACGTATTGTTGCTACCGTTAGTAATTTAGAAAATCTCTATATTATTTCTGAAGGTTTAGCAGAACTTCAGGCTCGTAATATTGAGGTTGTCCAGTCGGCAGTAAATCGCTTAGAAACAAGAGGAATTCATCAGACTTTTGCAGCAGTTAATCCGATGTTTATTCTCAGTGGCGAAAAACTATAAACCTTTATTGATGGGTTTTGCCTTTAGCTTGACCCATCCTCTAAAAAATCAGGTCAATATTGATTATCCGTTCGCTTTCTTTGCTGCTTTCCAGGCATCTTTAGTTCTGCCGAGGTTAATTTTAAACTCATCAAACCCCATCAGAGTACCCGCACGATCTTCATCCCAACAGGCTGAAAAAAGACCGTAGCTTAAGCCTAAAACTCCTAAACCTAAAAAGCCAAAGGAAACAGCGAAAGCTAGATAGGGAGGTAATTCGACGATCTCTTTGACCTTAAGCCAGTAGAAAATAAACAGGGAAGACATACCCAAAACAGAGGGAATACCGCAAAATACCGCCATGCGTTTCCCCATGCGTTTGCTGACTAAATCAGGAATTGCTGAAAGATTAGAGTTCGGACGAGAATTTCTAGAAGTCGATTTAGCTTTTTTGACTACCTTTGCTGATTTGGGAGATGGGGATGTAGAAGCTTTCTGGGGCTTGTTTTCTGAACTATTTTCCTTGGATGCAGCAGGCTTGTTTTTATTGTTTTTACGGGGTTCAAATGGTAGACGACCCCGTTTAGAATCTGATGGCATGAGTTTTAATGATTAACGACGAATGCCGAGACGAGCAATCAGTTTTTGGTAGCGTTCAAAATCTTCTTTTTGGATGTATGCCAAAAGACCTTTACGACGACCAATCATTTTAAGCAGACCACGACGGGAAGAATGATCTTTTTTGTTAGCTCTTAGATGAGAAGTTAGTTGATTAATTCTTTCAGTTAGAACGGCAATTTGTAAATCGGCAGATCCAGTGTCGGTTTCATGGATCTGATATTCTGCCATTAATTCCTGTTTACGCTGTTGAGTCAAAGTCATGTTGGTTTAGTCTGGTATTCTCTGGTTATATTTAAACTACAAACTATTATATTACCATCGATTTTTTAGATCTTTCATCCCGATCGCAACTGACGATTCTGGATACAATTACCAGTGACAGATTACTCCGCCCTAAACGGACGGAGCCTGCTGTCACCGTTGGTCAAGATTTTGATCTGTCATAATAGGCAAGCCTTATATTATATTGTAAGCATTTATTTATATTTAAAAGTGAAATCACCTTCTGATCCTAATTCTTTACCTACTGGCTCTGATTCAGTAGTTCAAGCTACAGGCTTGGGTACATTTGGCGGTGTGTTTACTCCTTCGATTTTGACAATCTTGGGAGTCATCATGTACTTGCGTTTTGGCTGGGTAGTTGGCAATGCAGGATTGATAGGCACCCTGGCTATTGTGACTATTGCTACCTCAATTACCTTTTTGACGGCACTGTCAGTATGTGCGATCGCTACTGACAGAGTTGTGCGGGTGGGTGGTGCATATTATATGATCAGTCGCTCCTTGGGCATTGAAACAGGTGGCGCAGTAGGTATTTCACTTTATTTTGCTCAGGCGATTTCTGTAGCACTCTACACCATTGGTTTTGCTGAAAGTGTAGTCAATGCCAAGATCAATATTTTCGGTCGGGCTATTAATCTGCAAAATTATGACTTAAATCAAACTTATGTTGCCCTAATTATCACGGTTTTAGTTGGTATTTTGGCAATTACTTCTGCTAGCTTGGCGATCAAAGCCCAGTATTTTATTATGGCAGCGATCGCCATATCTCTTTTGATGTTTGTCTTGGGCAGTCCTTTACCTAACGTCGAACCCCAGATGTTTTCTGCACCGCCTAAAACAGCCCTTCCTTTTTGGACAGTGTTTGCAGTGTTTTTCCCTGCGGTAACGGGAATTATGGCGGGGGTAAATATGTCAGGAGATTTAAAAGACCCGATTAAATCTTTACCGACAGGAACACTGGCAGCAGTAGGAGCAGGATATGTGATTTACATGATCTTGCCAATTTTTATGGCAATGCGGGCAGATTCAGCCAGCCTAATTAATCCAGATGTCTTTGTGATGCAGGAAACTGCTCTTAAAGGCTTTGGTTTTACCATGTTGCTGGGAGTCTGGGGCGCAACCTTGAGTAGTGCTATCGGTAGTATTCTGGGCGCGCCTCGCGTATTGCAGGCATTAGCTAGAGATGGAGTCTTACCGCCAATTCTCAGCTTTTTGGGTAAGGGACACGGCTCAGAAGATGAACCCCGTAACGGTACTCTGGTTAGTTTAGCAATTGCGATCGCTGCGGTTTGCGTGGGTGATTTGGATTTGATTGCCCCTGTGCTAACGATGTTCTTTTTGACTACTTACTTGGTATTAAACGTTTCGGCGGCGATCGAAGGTTTTTTACAGAGTCCCTCCTATCGCCCAAGCTTTCAGGTGCATTGGTCATTATCCCTATTGGGAGCACTGGGCTGTCTGGGGGTAATGTTTTTGATCAATGCCATTGCTACGGTTGGTGCTGCGATAATTGTTTTGGGTATCTATCTTTGGTTACAGCGTCGGGAGTTACAAACGACTTGGGGTGATGTGCGTCGCGGAATGTGGATGGCGTTAATCAGCCAAGGGATCTTCCAAATAGAAGAACAAGACGACCCCAAAAACTGGCGACCTCATATTTTGGTTTTATCGGGCGCACCTCAAAAACGCTGGTCGTTGATTGAATTAGCCGATGGCTTTAGCCATAATCGCAGTCTGATGACGGTTTCTAGCGTTCTTCCCAGTGGTTCGAGGGATCTCAAGCAGCAGCTTAAGTTGGAAAAAACCATCCGCGACTATATCCAAAAACGAGGAGTTAAAGCTTTAGTTAGGGTAGTGAGTGCTGACGATCCTTTTGATGGTGCGGTGCGTTTGGTAGAAACCTATGGTTTGGGGCCGCTTGTGCCTAATACTGTGGTTATGGGAGATAGCGAACAACCAGAAAGAAGAGAAGGTTTTTGTAATGCGATCGCCGAGATTCATGCTAGCCGTCGCAATGTAGTTATCTTTCATGAAAATCAACAGCAAGGATTTGGTTTTCGTCGTAGTATTGATGTCTGGTGGGGAGGTATGCAGTCTAACGGCAGTCTAATGCTATTGCTGGCATACTTGCTGCGCACTGACATTAATTGGCGTAATGCAAAAATCTATCTTAAGTTAGTCGTAGCCGATCAGGCTGCTGCTGCTGCTGCCAAAGATAATCTCAATACTTTTAGCCAAAGCTTACGTATTGATGTAATTCCCCAGGTTATAGTGGCTGAAGGTAGGTCTTTTGATGAAATTCTAAATTCATCTTCCCGCAATGCCGATTTAATCTTTTTAGGTATGGCTCAACCATCGGCAAAATTTATTGAGTATTATGAACAGCTGCAAAATAGAGTAGCAGATTTACCTTCTGCCATTTTTGTGTTGGCTGCTCCTGATTTTGCTTTTGGAGAAGTTTTGACAGAGTAGAAGTCAGAGGTCAAAGGTTCATTAAAGAAGAACGCTTGTTCGCCCGTACAGAAATAATAATGAAAAATTATCAGGTTAAATCAGATTCACGATCAAGTCAATGGCAATGCGTTGCAAGCTGTGGTGCTTGTTGTAATTTGACTCCAGAAGATAGACCAGACCTAGATAAATACTTGTCTAGTGCAGAGCTAGAGCTATATATGAGTATGGTAGGAAAAAACGGCTGGTGTATTAATTATGACCATGATAATCGCCAATGCAAAATATATGAAGAGCGACCTCGCTTTTGTCGAGTTAAGCCTGAGAACTTTCAGGATATGTACGGGGTAGAAACAGCAGAATTTAATCAATTTGCGATCGCCTGTTGTCAGCAACAAATTGTTGGTGTGTATGGCGAAAATAGCCAAGAACATGAACGCTATAATCAGGCTATATTTCCTAACTAACTTCAACCCGATGTGGCGATCGTGCAGAAACTGGGATGAGAATATTTATCTTATCAATACTAAAATAGAAGAGAATTAGGTTAGAATTTTCTTATAAAGCGACTTAGATTTTTAACTTTAATTAGGAAGTACAGCTAATGACTACTTTAAGGTTGATCAAGCAAAACATCGTTAAAATGACCGAAGAAGACGTAGCGACCATTGCTAGTCGCTTAGAGCAGGATGAATATGATACTCCTTTTGCGGCTTTAGAAGATTGGCATTTACTTCGAGCGATCGCCTTCCAAAGAGAAGAATTAGCTGAACCCTATATTCATCTATTAGATATCGAAGCATACGACGAAGCCTAGTAGGGGACGGGGCTTATAAACGCCTGGGAAACCACAGGCGACAGCCCCTTCGCTTCGCGAATCGCCCCTACTAAATCATGGCATCGTCGCAGAAGGCGAGATAAGGACAAAAAGCGCATTTTTCCAGAGTCGGAGTAGCGGTATAGTTACCCTGATAAATTTGTTGTGCCAAATTGTTTGCCTGTGGGGCGATCGCCGCCAAATCATCTTTAGTAAAGCTATGGATACGATCGTGGCGTAGATAGACTATATGTGCGTTAGGGTGTTTTAGGGCTTGGGCATATACCCACAGTTGAAAACGATGATCTCTAGGCTGCATAGCGCGATCGCTTTTGTAGTCTAGTACCCAATCATTACCTACCAGATCGATTACGCCGTTAAAAGTTAGCTTTCCTAGCTCTAGACTAATTTGCTGTTCCTTAGCAATTGCGGTCTGACGAAAATGCTGATATATAGGCAGTTGAAAGAATCTTTGCGCTAGAGCGATCGCCTGTTCAAATACTTCTTGTGACCAGTCTCCCTCAGCAAAGGGTAATAAATCTTGCACTTGGGTAATATTATTCTCTAAGGCTTTGTGAACCAAAGTACCGATTTGCATTCCATAAGCCAATCCTTCTCCCAAACCTGGATGTCCATCAATAAAACGAAGCTTAAACCGTTGAGGACATCTTGCATAGTCAGTTAATGCCGTCACAGGCAGTTCTGATAATCCTGAACCAACAGAATTGAGCAATAGCGGTGGCAAATGCTCTGCAATAGGCGGGGTTTGAGGCAAAGGAGGCAAGGCTTTACCATCTGTATAGGGAATGGTGAGAGTCGGAATTGACGCAGCCATTAAGCCACGCTGAAGGCGATTTAATTCTCCTTTATAGGGTTCGGCAGCACTGAGAATCAAATAATCTCTGGCTCTAGTTAGTGCCACGTATAATACTCTAACTGCTTCTTCTCTATCTTTTTGTTCTTGTAGATATGCTAGCCAACTATACAGCACTGGTTTTTGCATCTCTCCTTGAGCATCCTTAGTTTTAACCGCTACTCCCAATTGAGCATCAAAATAAACATTGGGCGAAAACTTAGGACGTTCTTTACTCAAGTCAGCAACTATAACTAAAGACCACTCTAAACCCTTGGAGGCAAAAATAGTCATCAAAGAAACAGCATTAGTTACCGCCAGTACAGGGCGGGGGACAGCAACTTCTTGAGCGAATAAGCGTTTGAGGCGACGTACTACCCCAAATAAATCGTAAGTACCCTGTTCTAAATCTTTAACTAGTTGCTGAAAACCTTGCCAGTCTGCCATTCTTCTTGATGCACCAGCAAGGTTGGCAATTACTGCCGTATATCCCGTTAGGCGATCGCATATCTGCAAAATACGAGACGGTATTTCAGATTGACGGTATTTTAATAACTGCTGCAATACTTTTACAGGATGTTCTAATTCAGCAAACTGTAATGTTTGTAATTCATCCCACCAACAACTATCTTGATCGGCTTTAATAAATGAATTACGGATTTGCCATAAAAGGCGATCGCTGATGGCAAAAAAGGGACTTCGCAACACTGCCACCAAGGCAATATCATCTCTTGGGTTAGCCAAAAAGCGTAACATTGCGCTAGCATCCTTGGCTTCTCTAGTAGCTAATAAATTTCCTCCTCCTGCGGGGGCAACGGGAATACCAATGGAGGTTAAAGCCTCACTATACACTTCTAGAGGTTGCCAAGTACGAGTAAGAATAGCAATGTCTTTTGGTTGAATCGAGCGAATTTGTTTAGTTTGCTTATCAAAGACGGGAGTTTTATTGTCTAGCATCTGCTTGATTTTTTCTGCCAAACAAAATGCTTCTACTTGCTGACGTTGAGCTTTATTCGGCTTGGGTAGTTTTTCTTCTCCCTCTTGAGGAAAGCGAAGCAGCGCGGTCTTGCGAGACAGTCCGTTGCGGGGGTTTCCCCCGTTATAGGAACTGTCGAGGGCGGGGGTTTCCCCCATGAGCGACTGCTTCAAGAAGGGATCGCCAATAGTTAATACTTGCAAATAATTGTAGTTTTTTCCTTCACTTTGGATCGGAGTTTCTCGATAGGCATTTAAATCCTGATGATTTTCTGCCAGTAGAGGTGCAAAGATTTGATTAAAAGCAGTGATTAAAGTTTGATGAGTGCGAAAACTAGTGCTGAGAATAACTTCCTTACCATTGTTGCTGAGAATGCGATCGCGAAACTGTTGAAAAACGCGAATATCTGCCCGTCGAAAGCCATAAATTGACTGTTTGATGTCTCCGACTATAGTTAATTCTGCCTTGGCGGTTAGAGTACTAAGCAACTCTGCCTGAGTAGGGTTTGTATCCTGAAACTCATCTACTAGAAATACTTGCCATCGTTGATAATAATAGTTCTGTACCTGGATATGCTCTAAAGCCCTTAACGCATATATTTCTAAATCGCTAAAGGTAAGTACTTTCTTTTGCAGCTTAAGACGACTTAAATAACTTGTAACTTCTTGATATGCCTCAGTCAAAGCAGGAAGCATTAGCTTTAATTGTTCATCACTATCGCTCAAGGCTAAATCTAGTAAACCTTGATTAATGACTCTTTTGACGCACTCTCGAAGAATTTTTAATGCTTCTTTAACTGTCTTTAGATCATCACCCTGCCAATTCTTTTTACTGCCGACTCTCAGATTAACTTGATCGATAGTTTCAATGGCAGCATTAATATTTTTTGCCTCTTCGAGATCTTCCATCGCTTTGATAACAGACTGACGAATTACCTCTAGCTTGTCGTCTTCTTTTCCCCGATGCTGTTTTAGCGTTGTCCAAGTTTCTCGCCATGAGCGATCGCTAATAATTATTTTTACAGCTTTAGTACGAGCTTCGATAATTAGCTGTGACCAATCTTGGATACCCTGTCTCAAAGCCTTATCAGCCGTATAAGGATCATCTAAAAGTTTATTTAATACATCCTGCAACAAAGAGTAGGGAATTGCTTGAAAAATCTCTGGAGGTAATTGAGTTAAAGCATTTTGTAAAGCATCTTTTGACCATACCTGCCCTTCTAAATCATCTAGTACCTGAAAATCTGCTGGGATATTAATTAGCTGAAAGTGTTCTTGACAGACACGGGCAGAAAGAGCATGAATAGTACTTATTTGAGCAGCTTCTAATTCAGCTAATAGATCTAAACGTTGAGGTAATTGTTGACTGACTAGGGTTCGGATGCGCGATCGCAATTCTGTAGCAGCCTTTTCTGTAAAGGTGACTGCAACTATCTCCAAAGGTGATAAGTTTCTCGACCGCAGATAATAAAGATATCTCTCTGCCAACATATGCGTCTTTCCCGTACCTGCCCCCGCAGTAATCACCACGCTACAGGGTGCATAAGCTGCCGCTTGTTGTTTTAGGGTTAGATTAGACATAGGGATAATTTATAACACCAAAGTAGTATTTTAATTGGCAGAAATAAGGCGATTAGGCTTACGCCTAGCCAAAGCGATCGCGCCTTAGAGCTTTAGTTACAAAACTGAATATATCGCAGTACGTTGACTAGTTAGGACAGAAAAATGAACTGCTCGTAAGTAACGAGTAACAAGTAACAAGTGTCCTAATATAAGTACGTATTGCTATATTAGATTCTCATTTACTCAGATTAATCTTACCGCTACAGATTAATCCATTAATCATCCATGTCAATGCTTTCGGTTGTGATTGCTGCTGAGTAGCTTATCTTGATTACTTTTATTGTAAGTAGAAATTTAGAGTAAAGACTTTTGTCTCAGGCATATGTACTAGAAGAATAAGCGAAAGTTAAAGAGTTTTTATTTCTTTAGTTTGGATAATTCGAGACTTTGGCCTGATCTTGCTATTTTAGATTCCCTTTAGTATCTAATGTATGGTTTTCAACCTTGAAGTTTAGATTATGGAAGAAAGTACTGGTTTATGAGCAATGGCAAATTTAAAGAAAACCATGATGATTTTTTTTGCTTTCTAATGCTTTTATACCTATAGCTGTTTATACCAAACAGTCAAATTGAATGCCTGCATTTTTCCCGAACTATCAACATATTCAAACAGAAATAACACAAATCAGCTACATAATACATAAAGCTGTAAAAACAATTAGGAGAAAATTTTATTATGGACGAAAATACTGGTAATTTGATTAGTGGAACTGATGGAAATGACACTCTCAATGGTGGTGTAGGTAACGATACCATTGTCGGCGGTAAAGGCGATGACCTTCTAACTGGCAGTGAAGGGGATGATCGCTTCATTTGGGCTAATGGTGACGGTAGCGACATTATCGAAGGTGATGGTGGCAATGACGTAAGCCAAGTCAACGGTGCTTTAGAAGATGGAGATAGCTTTGAGTTAAGAGCCAACGGCGATCGCGCTGAGTTTGAAAGACTCAATTTAGGTACCTTTGTCTTAAACGAAGATAATGTTGAGCGGTTTGAAGTCAATAGTTCTGGTGGTGACGACATCCTCACGGTTCAAAATCTAACTGGCACCGACGTTCAACAAGTTGTTTTTAATGGTGAAGACGGTATAGATTTTCTAGATGCTTCTCTTGGCAATGTCGCCGTTGTGGCTGATGGCGGTGCTGGAGACGATATTCTATTTGGTAGTAGCGTGCCTGAAATTATCGACACCCTTAGTGGTGGTGAGGGTAATGATACTTTGGTCGGCAATAAAGGCAATGACATTCTAACTGGCGGTGAAGGAGACGATATCTTCGCTTGGTTTAATGGTGAAGGTAGCGACATCATCGAAGGTGACGGAGGCAATGACGTTAGTCAAGTCGTCGGCGATTTAGCAGATGGAGATAATTTTCAATTAAGAGCCAACGGCGATCGCACTGAGTTTGAACGACTTAATCTAGGTAACTTTGTCTTAAACCAAGATAATATTGAGCAGGTTAAGGTCTTTGGTGTTGATGGTGACGACATCCTCACGGTTCAAGATTTAACTGGCACCGACGTTCAACAAGTTGTTTTTGATGGTGGATACGGTAACGATCTTCTAGATGCTACTCTGGGCAATGTCGCCGTTATGGCTGATGGCGGTGCTGGAGACGATATTCTATTTGGTAGTAGCGTGCCTGAAATTATCGACACCCTTAGTGGTGGTGAGGGTAATGATACTTTGGTCGGCAATAAAGGCAATGACGTTCTAACTGGCGGTGAAGGAGACGATCGCATCATTTGGAGCAATGGTGAAGGTAGCGACATCGTCGAAGGTGATGCTGGCAATGACGTAAGCCAAGTCAACGGTGCTTTAGAAGATGGAGATAACTTCGAGTTAAGAGCTAATGGCGATCGCGCTGAGTTTGAACGACTCAATCTAGATAACTTTGTCTTAAACCAAGATAATGTTGAGCAGGTTGAGGTCAATAGTTCTGGTGGTGACGACATCCTCACACTTCAAGATTTAACTGGTACTGACGTTCAACAAGTTGTTTTTAATGGTGAAGACGGTAACGATGTTCTAAATGGTACTCTAAGCAATGTCGCCATTGTGGCTGATGGCGGTGCTGGAGACGATATTCTGGGTGGTAGTTTAAATAATGATGATACTTTAACTGGCAATACTGGTGCTGATACTTTTACTCTCGGTTCTGGTGGCACAGATACCATTACTGACTTTAATTCCGCAGAAGGTGATATGATTGCGCTTTCAGGTCTTGATTTGGGTATATCTTCTCTCGAATCATTGAGCTTTAACACTAATAATAATACGTTAAATCTAGGCGAAACTGAATTAGCGATATTTGAAAATCTAGAACCAGGAGTCAATCCAATAGATTTCAGCTTTCTGGTCTAAGATTAGACCTCGAAAGTGTTTGAAGATTTGATATTTGCTGTGTATCACCAGAGATATTAGTTGGTCGTAAAAAGGGGGTATTGAACATGAAATGTAAGCTTTAAAACGTCTATTTAAAGCGAACCATGAATATCCCTTTTCTTTTTAATGCTTTTATACTATATCTATACATCAGCTTTGCATAATTTCAGGCGATCGCTTTAAATATGTTAATAGCTACTATTTTGGTTTTTCTCTAAAATATTATTTCTATACCTCTATTTTTTTCATACTCTCGGTGTCTCCTCGTTTTCTCACCATCAATCTTGTGTCGTAGTCTACATCGGTTTTTAACGACAAAACTTGTATATACTTCTGTAGCTATTAAACTTTTTTGCTGAAGTTTACAAGAAATATTTCAATTACATTTGTTTCATCTTTTTCTACTTGCTGTATTATTTTCCCTCTTGCTTCTAGTTCGATCTCCAAAATTAAATATCGTATCTCTGATTAAGAATATATTCTCTCGCTTACTGCAAATTTTTCTCTGTATATTCTAACCCTCGTCTTGATAAAGCTTATATATTCTTTTAGCTGCCTTATTTCTTGTGTTAACTATACATCCCCTTCTTTGACGATAATGCTTTTGTCAGCCTTTATCAAGGTATGTTTCTGCTGCTCTGTTTGGGTTTGTATTGTATAAAATAACTCAAGATATTTGTATATGTAACTAACAGAAAATCCTGTTTTTCTAGCAACTATACAGATAGTAATTTATTGCTTTTTATCTACTAAAGTAGCGATCGCTTCTTGATTCAGTCACTTCTTCTGTTTTTGATAATGCTTTTTGTCTTCTTTTCTATCTATATTCAACCAGTGCTGCTATCTGTTCATCTGACATTTTTTTACCTGGATACGATTTAGTTAGTAGCGATGTAAATATTGTAGACGTTTTCAAGGCAGTACCGATAATTACTGTTATCGGTACTGCCTTAAATTCCTATACCTCAATCATTCCCAGCATGACATCTGAAATAGATTTTACTTTCTCAAGATAGTCAACGCTATATACATTATTCGCCAGAGTTCTTGTCATTTCACCCTGTTTAATATCTTTTAGGACATAGATCATCATCTTATTCATTATATAAAAAGCATTTAATTTAAGCTCTAATACCAGATTTATAATGGCACAGCCAACCTAGATCATGCTTCTATTAAATAGCATAGATAATCTAGATTATTTTCTGTTAAATTTGCTTTCTACTATTGAATTTCAGATAATAAAATCAATAAAAGCTTTACTAAACTTCGGCATCTATATCTATATTTAACGTACGCCTAATGTGTCATTACTTTAAGTATGACACACATAAATTGAGTGAATTTTAGCAAACGTCTTTTCTGTTTTCTACATAGATTTAATTCTTATTTCCCTCGACGATAATTGGTCAAATTAGACGATGGCGTAATCTCGTTAGTAAGTTTGGGATCTCGGATAAGAACTCCTGGTGTTATTTCCAATGGTAATTCTCCTGCCCAAATCGGCAATGCGTAATCTTCTGCATCATCTGATGGTGAGCCAGTACGAACTTTCGCCGAACCTTCTTCAATCGGAAAAGAAAGCACAGTTGTGGCTTTTAATTCTTGAGAATTGGGAAGACGAGCATCTTCCCAGCGTCGAGGGATCATTTGTTCTGTAAAAGCTCGTAGAGCAGTCATTTTCTCGGTTTCACTTTCAACTAACTTAGCTTTACCAAACAAGACTACAGAGCGATAATTCATTGAGTGATGAAATAAAGAACGCGCAATTACTAGTCCATCTAGTAACGTCACGGTGAAACATACATCAACGCCTTGTTGTAAAGTTTTGAGTAAGCGACTAACAGAAGAACCATGAAGATATAGGCGATCGCCTTCTCTGCCGTATGCCATCGGAATTACAAAAGGCTGAGTATCACTAATAAATCCCACATGGGCTATCAGTGCTTCATCTAAAATATTGTAGATCAGTTCTCGCTCCTGACTACCTCGTTTTGGTAAGCGTTTAATTTTACTGCGTTTGGTTACTTGAAGATTATGAGAATCAGACATTGGTTATCTTTGTAGTTGTCTTTCTCTGACCAAGATAAAAAGAATATTGGTATGATTCAAGAGCCAATTTGAGTTTTTTATACCAGTCCACTTTTTAAAATTATGGACTTAGCTATCCATCTAGATCGCGCTTCTACAACACCCTTGTATCAGCAGCTAATAGAAAAAATTCGTGATGCTGTATTAGAGGGAAGACTTAAGCCCAACCAAAAACTACCTTCATCTCGAAGTTTGGCAAAGTCTTTAACTATTTCTCGCTCTACAGTAGTTCAAGGCTACGAACAATTAGAGAGCGAAGGATACTTAGAAACTCGTCGTGGTAGTGGTACTTATATCTGTCATCGAATACCTGATGAATGGCTAAAACCGCAGTCAATAAAACCTGTAACAGCAAAGGTATTTAAGGCTTGTACCTTGTCCCGATTTGGCTTGAGTTTAACCTCTATAAAACAATTAGAAGTCTCAGAACCAGATTATGAAATTAGCTTCCGCTACGGTAATCCTGCGGTAGAGTATTTTCCAATGCAACAATGGCGGAAGTTTTTGGCTCGCCACTATAAAGATTCGACCTTACTTAATTATGCTTCTGATGCTACGGGATATTTCCCTTTGAGAATAGAAATAGCTAACTATTTAGGACGTTCTCGTGCGGTTCGCTGTACTCCAGAACAAATAGTTATTATTAACGGTTCACAGCAAGCATTGGACTTGATTGCTCGTCTAACCTTAAATCCAGGGGATTGGGTAGCAATGGAAGAGCCTGGTTATCTTGGCGCACGCTACTGCTTTATGGGACAAGGGGCTAATTTACAACCTATAGCTGTGAACTCCGAAGGTTTAGACGTATCCGTTCTTAGTAAGAATCGTCAAAAATTCAAGCTGATTTATGTCACACCTTCACATCAATTTCCTACAGGGGTTACTATGTCATTATCTCAGAGAATAGCACTTCTCCAGTGGGCGCAGGAAACAGACACCCTGATTATCGAAGATGATTACGACAGCGAGTATCGTTATGGAGAACAGCCAATTCCTGCTTTGCAAGGAATGGATCGAAGTCAGTCAGTAATTTATATTGGTACTTTCTCCAAAATTCTCTTTCCGTCTTTACGAATTGGCTATTTAGTTGCTCCTCCTGCATGGATACCGATTATTCGTCAAGCTAAGTGGTTATGCGATCGCTTTTGCCCAACTTTAGAACAGTATGCCCTTACCGATTGGATTGCATCAGGACATTTTGAACGACATATTCGGCGAATGCGACATCTCTACGATCTGCGTCGCCAAGTTTTAATCAAAGCTCTTAAAGGCTATTTTGGAGCCAGGGTAACTATTTTGGGAGAAAATGCAGGTATTCATGTAATGGTAAAAATTGAAACTGGTTTAGCCGATGATATTGTTATCCAAAAAGCTGCTGCTGCTGGAATTGGCTTGATAAGTGCCAGGGAGTATTATTTAAAACCTCAACATCAAGGAGAATTTATCTTCGGTTATGCCCAGCTAGAAGAAACTCAAATAGAACAAGGCATCTTGAAGCTGTCTCAGATATTTTGATTGGCAGAGAAAAGACTAGGAAAAATAAGATTTTGTTACATTCTCTGCATTATTTTCTGTGGAACAAATAATATGTGTCATAAATAAAGTTTTGACACGCTACTAAAATAAGTTCGTTAGGCTGATATGTAAAATATGCAAATGAATGGTAAATCAAAAGAAATTAAGCAAATAATTAGGAGAAGCAATGAGGTATTTAATTACCAGTGCATTACCTTATATCAACGGCATTAAACATCTTGGCAATTTGGTGGGTTCGATGTTGCCACCAATGTAAAGCGATCGAGTAGCCAAGAATTACAGCGATCGCTGTACCAAATAAACTCTAGTTTATTTAGTACAGAAAATTGGAACGAGATTTCAATGGTTTGATGGGGCTAATTCTCCGAGGGTCTAACTGGTACACAAAATTAAATTCCCAAAGAATCTCTGTAAAGGAGATGCAGTAAAGCTTTGTTCTACGTTGTCCACTAAATTGGACGGCAAGCGCGTGATTCTTGGTTCGCTTGCTACGCAAACCCCTTTAATTGATGTAAATATCCATTTAGTGCAAAAGCAATCCTTATTCTACGTTTACTCGCATTTGACAACTGGTGAAGCCGTTGAATAAATAGGTCGATGATATAATGCTTGCGAATTATTAGGTCGAAAAGGTTTCTGAAAAACAGATTCCATTAGCTTATGGAATATCCCATATTGTTTAATTTCTGGAATCTCGCTTGTTTCTTCTTTTAGTAGGTGAAGCTCTATTGTTTGAGTAGAGCGTTCTCCCTTGATAAGCCATCCTATCGATTTATTAACTATAGAAAAGTCAGAAACTTCAATCGGTAGTTGCTCTGAAGACGATTCCCAAAAAGGAATAAATTGATCTACATAAAAAGCAGTAACTAAAGATCTCAAAGACCATAAACAGCTACCCGCTCCTGAATATCTATTCAAAACACTTATGTTCTGACCACAATAGCCTTGTGTTACTGTACCCTCACGTAAGGCATCATGCTGAATAAAAAATGACCAAGTTAGATCTAGAACTCGATAAGCAAAACCTGGAGATATAAGGTCTGGTGCTATTAACGTTCCCGCGATTATTGGTGCTGGAGCTCCAAGACGATAACAGGTACTTCTTCCCATCATTGGAAATCCATTCTTACTAAATAAGTATCGATAAAACTCTAAAAACTCTGTCTGCGTAGATTGAATAAAATCTGGATCGAATTGCGGGTCTATTTGATCTAGCCAGAAAAGAGTATAGTGAACTGCCCAGGCATTATAATAATCAAATCCCTTAGGAGGATCGTTAAACCAACCTTCGCCGGAGTAAAGGCGTTTGTACTTTTGATATTTTTCTTGGATTTCCTTATTGTATTTAGGATTATTAACTCCCAAACCTTGTAAAGACTTCAAAGTAACTACTGGAAATAGTAGCCAATTATTATCAATAACTTTTCGCTTTATAACTCCCTCTAGCCAAGATACAACTTGATTTTGTTCTTCAATCGAAAAATTTGAGTATAAAATATTGCGACTAATCCACAAACCTAGCGCAATGTCTGCTGCTTCGACAATGCGCTGGTCTTGATCTTTTATGTCTCCCCAATATTCAGGGTTGTTTGGATCTGTACCAGCAATTATTCCTTGACGCAAAATTTGAATGAAATTTACTTTTTCGCCATCAAGCTCTAACGTAGCCTCATTTCCAGATGCGAGATATGCCGCCGCTAGAGGAAAAAAGCGAGAAAATCCTTCTAAAGCATCAACTCTGAGTCCATGAGAACTATGTTCTCCAGGATAATAGACCAATGCTCCATTTTGTGACCGATACTTAACGAAACCCAACGCAAAATACTCAAATAGCGATTGATAACGAGTAGCTGGCGATTTATTATTATCGGTAAGAAAAGATTTTTTGATACTTATATCGGCTATATTATGGTCTTGAAATGGTTGATTTTTTTTACTCCAACCCTCTACAGGTGGATATTTATTTGTCAGTAGTTTTATGCTTGTAACAATTGCAAGCATAATTAAAAAAATTGCTACTAATTTAACTATTTTCTTTGATGAAAGCATTATCTGAATTAAAACTTTTTGACATTTTTTTTTTCCGTAGTTGCACTATTAAAAATAAAACGATTAGTTTTTCCGTTTCTATTTCCTCGCTCTGTACTGCTAAAAATTGCTTGATCTCTTTTTTTTCGGCTACTAACTTTGGTTTTTTACTCTAATTTCTCTTTTGGAACTTTTTTCATGAGATTTCTGCTGCATCAAATAAATCGCAGCAGCTCGATCTCCCTACAAATGTGACCTCGAACTCAGAAGCAAGATAGTATTCTAATTCATTCAGATTCCATTCATTTTTACTTTATAGAAAAAAGGCGAGTTGCATTTTTGATAAAATTGTAGTAGGGTGCTGCATATTTGTCTATCAATATTACCACAATCAATGGGATTAGCAAAAAAGACATCTCCAATAACTTGTAACTAAGTTTTATCGGTTATGCCCAACTAGAAGAAACTCAAATAAAGCAAGGCATCTTGAAACTATCTCAAATATTCTAATAAGTAGAGAAAAGACTAGGAAAAATAAGATTTTATCTTATGCGCTGCATTGTTTTCTGTTCCGTTACTCAAGTAAAACTAAAATGGGTCATAAATAAAGAAGTGATACATTTCTTCAAAATAAGGAAATATTTTAATGAATGCAAAAGTAATCGCCGTAAGTATTAATACAAACCATTCATTTAGCAAAGACAACCAAGAAAGCATCAAACTATTAGCAAGATTGGGTGTAGAGGGAGATGCTCACGCAGGAGAAACAGTTAAGCATAGATCCAGGGTAGCTAAAGATCCCAGTCCCAGTCAACCTAATTTAAGACAGGTACATTTAATTCATGCAGAATTACATGATGAATTAAAAACCAAAGGTTTTGATATCTTTCCTGGTCAGATGGGAGAAAATATAACTACCAAAGGAATAGACTTACTTGGTTTGCCTACTAATACCAAGCTGCACATTGGAAATAAGGCTGTAATTCAAATAACTGGATTGCGTAATCCCTGCGCTCAACTAGACAGTTTTAAAACGGGCTTAATGGCTGCTGTTTTGAATAAGGATAGAAAAGGTAATCTTATTCGTAAAGCGGGAATTATGGGCATTGTGCTTGCGGATGGAACAGTAAGCGCAGGAGATAGTATTCTTATTCAACTTCCAGCCAAACCCTATCGATCGCTTGAACGAGTTTAAAAACATATTTTAAAAGAGCAGCGAATGTTTCATTAATTTATTTTTGACACATATAATACAAATTATCCAGCAATGCCTGATATGGAAATAATTAGACGTAATGCCTTAGATGCGATCGCTATAAAATATGTAAATGAATGGTAAATAAAAAGAAATTAAGCAAATAATTAGGAGAAGCAATAAGGTATTTAATTACCAGTGCATTACCTTATATCAACGGCATTAAACATCTTTGCAATTTGGTGGTTCAATGTTGCCAGCCGATGTGTATGCTCGATTCTTAGGACAAGAGTGAGAAACAGTACTTTTTATTTGCGGTACAGATGAACATGGAACTCCTGCTAAACTAGCTGCATGGGAAGAAGGATTAAATGTCGAAGATTATTGCCAACGTCAGCATGAGCGACAAGCAAAAGTTTATGATGAGAGAACCTATTTAACTATAGTTTCAAATTTAGAAAATTAAGACGTTAAAAAAACAAAATTATGGCAACTTATCAAGTAACGCTGGTTAACGAAGCAGAAGGCATCAATCAAACTATTGAGGTGGCAGACGATCAATATATATTCGACGCAGCAGAAGAGAATGACCTAGATTTACCTATATCTTGCCGTTCTGGTTCTTGTTCTAGCTGTGCAGGTAAAATCTTGTCAGGAACAGTGGATCAATCTGAGCAAGCATTTTTAGATGATGAGCAAATGGAACAGGGATTTGTTTTAACCTGTGTTGCTTATCCCACATCCGATTGCAAAATCCAGACTCATCAAGAGGATGAGATTTTATAAGCTGGTTTTTTCACCAACATCCATCTAAATAATGGTTCGGACAAAATTTAATTAGTAACGAAAAAATTAGGTATTTGAGGCTTATCTTAGACTGGGATAGCTAACGATAAAGTGGGCTTTTAGAGCTTTTATCTAAAGCTGTCCGAACTATTGCTTAAATCAATACTGGCTTTAATTTCCTTTCTAGCTATTTCTAAAGCCTTATCTGCTGTGTAATATATTTCGTCGGGCTGATATAGCGAAACAGGCATTTTTAAACTTGGAAATTCTCAATTTAGACGATTTTGAAGTAGACGAAGGATTGGATAATTATCAGCACATGAAGCGAGTTATGGCAGAGATTTAATGGCGATTAATTAGGTAGGGCTTGAACAAAATCAGCTTCAATAGTTAGAGGGCTTTCCTTTAGTCCTCGGTTGATAAAATTAATTAAAAAAGTAGAACTCAATCTAGGTAGGCGATCGCTTATCTTTATTTGCTGATAATTAGTGCTGGTTAATCTATAGAACTCAACATTTCCATTCTGCCAGAACCAGACTTCCTCAACCCCAAGCAGCTTGTATTTATCTAGATCGGCAGTACCGCCACTACTATAAACTACTTCTATAGCCAGATCGGCAATAGGCTTACGAGTATCGAAGGAATAAGAACTATCGGGTTCTTTGCCAGCTAGAGGAGGATTTTTTAGCGTGGTTGAACCCATTGGGAAATAGGGCAAACTATACTTACGACAGTAAGCAGTGATTAACCCAGATATTGTTCGCTCGATGACCTCATGATTATAAGATGGCGACACAATAGTAATAATTCCCTCTAAATAAGATAGGCGATAGCTATTCGCTTCTTGAGTTAGGCAATCGTAATCCTCCCAAGTCATACCTGACAGGCTTAAGACCTGATCTTGTAAAGTCGATCTATCTCGATTAATTGATAAATTTAATAAGTCTGTAAACATTTTTTGAATGACAGTTTCTAGATTAAAGGTGGAATAGATTCATTCAAAGCTTACTAATTCGTTTTTGTTTCAGAATTATAATTTTGAAACATCTCATAGTAGGGAATGTTCTTTTTAATCGCATAATCAGTTTTAGAAGAATAAAACTCTCCATGGCGATCGTGAAAAGCCCAGGTAGTAGGAAAGTGTATAATAGCTCCCATTGTTAAGGGAACACCCGATTCTTTAAGAGTTTTAATACGTCGGTGTAGAGTGCTTCTAGATAAGCCAGTTTCTTCAATTAACTGGCGGTAACTATATTTTTTGCCATCAATTAGCATAATGATTGTTTAGAATTTGATTGAACTGTGTCAGAAATTTAATTTTGACACATACTTAACTATTTGGCTTTAAAATCCTATTAGCGCGAATGAATATATACCGAGTAGTTAGAATAAAGACATTTTGTTTCATTATTTTAATTTTGACACAAAACAATAGCAAAATTCAGCTTATTTAGAATCACTTTTAATCTGTATCCTTATCCTTCATCCTTGAAAACATGGCTTTACCCAGAATAAAAATAGCAAAAGACAAAGCTGAGTTGGTTCAAAAACTATTAGATGCAAAAGGAACAACGGGGGCGTTTCAAACCTATGCAGATATTATTGCTTTTGCAGCCAGTTTAGGAGTCAAACATCAGAAAAGAGTCAAGTTGACGGAAATATCCCAAAGTGAACCTGCACCAATCAGTTTAGAAGTATTTATCTCTCGTGGCTACGATCGCCTGATTAAACTTATTGCAGTTACCGAAACTCAAAATATCAAAATTCTCTCGGCGGAGAATATAGCCATAGAAGCACAAAGAGTTCTTATTTTTGAAGAATATGCCAACGGTGGTCTAGAAAAACTAGGCTATGAATTACGAGGGGCGGTAGATTATGCAGAAAGATTAGTTTTGATTCTTAATGCAGAGAGATTTAGGACTGAAACTAGTGGCGAAGAATTTGATTTAAGTAGATTTCTTTAGTAGCTATAATGTTTCAAAAGTAAAATAATGACACATAAAAAAGTATTGAAAAATACAAAATGATTTCGTTTGTACTAACCAGTGCAGTTGGTCAAGAGACTTAATAGCATATAGCTAGCTGCCTCAACTAATTAATTGCCTTAACCCGAACTGAGGTTTTTATAGCTAATTTGAACATAGTCCTTAAATTTTAAATAATGAATGATTTTTCCAGTCAACAATTTTATTGGCGAAATAGCTGCTTTAAGTGCTGCTTTACTTTGGGCGATCTCCTCCGTTGTCTATATTCATTTGGGGTTAAAGATTCCCCCGCTACAGCTTAATCTTTATAAGGGCATAATAGCGATCGCTTTTATTGCCATAACTTTACTTATTCAAGGTGCAGCCTTGAGAGATTTATCCCCCCAGACACTATCTTTACTATTCCTTAGCGGTATAGTTGGCATTGGCTTGGGAGATACAGCTTATTTTGCAGCCTTAAACAGCTTAGGGGCGAGACGTACTCTCTTGTTAGAAACCTTTTCGCCACCAATAGGTGCATTGCTGGCTTTAATTTTCATTGGCGAACAGCTAACTACGAATGCTTGGTGCGGTATTTTGTTAACTATTTTGGGGATAGCCTGGGTTATTAGCGAACGAAACCCTGTAGATAATATCAGCGTGTCACGGCAAGGTATAATCTGGGGAATCCTAGCTGCGATCGCTCAAGCAGTTGGCGCAGTTATCTCTCGTTTTGCTCTAACACAGTCAGATATAACCCCTTTAGCCAGCACTTTAATTCGTTTACTAGGTGGTACGGCGATTGTTTTGGGTTTAATATTTATACCTCTACCTGTTGCTCAAAAACCTGGCATTAAATGGAAACTATCTTGGCATAGTCTAAAGATAATTGCGATCGCAGCTATGGGGAGTACCTATCTTGGCATCTGGCTACAGCAAACATCACTTAAGTTTGCACCCACAGGAATTGCTCAAACTTTTTTAGCCACCAGTCCTTTATTCGTAATGCCCATAGTTGCCCTACAAGGAGAAAAGATTAGTTGGCGAGCAATACTAGGGGTGATAGTCTCTTTAAGTGGAATTGCTCTCATTTTTGTTCGCTAAATATCGAGAAGATTCATAAGTTACGCCTGATGTGAATTAACTTTCTTTTTTCATCTTAGAAAAGATTTATCTATTCCCGTAAATAGAGAGATTTATCGTTTAAATTAAATTCAAGCGAGTTTAACATTATGCGGATTCAGACTCTAGCTAATCATGGGAAGAATCGATATTAATGTTTACGTCAGGGGTTTGGGGAGGGTCGTAACGTCCCCAACAGGGGGTTTGGGGGAATTTTTCCCCAGGAATAAATCACGGTTTTTACAGACCAATTTCATTTAGAAGCGATAATAAGCATTTTTTTCTTGGTCAGCATTCCCTTGCTAGCGGGCGTGGAATAAGCTTCTTGGACAGAAGCTTATTCCACGCCCGCTCTGACGGCGACGCGGTGAAGCAGTTGCGGTGGTGAGACACTTGCGTTGCGGACGGCAGTTTTTGAGGCGAGGAAACGCCCCCGTTTAGGGGGCTTGTTCCACTCGCCTGTTGGGACAGAATACTCTGACCCAACCTCGACAGTTCCTTTAAGCGGGGGAACCCCGCCAACGGACTCAGATGCGGACGAAGCGTCCTTTCTCGCAAAACACGCCTCGTCTATGACCCGTTGCGAGACACCCTCAACAGTCCTCTGCGGAGGGAAACCCTCCTGCAAGGCTGTTTCGCAAAACCGTTGCGGGGGTTCCCCCCGTTGAGGTACCTGCGGGGGGTATCCCTTGGTTGTCGAGGGCGAGCAAAGTGTCGAAAAGGTTCCCTGGCATAAGCAAAGGCACGAACCATGCGCGGGGGTCTGACCGCTAATTCACATCAGACGTAAATTTAAGGCGATCGCCTTAAATGCTTGCCGAAAACCAATCAGTGAAACATTAAGATTAGCCAGTTATTTAGCTCAAATCGGCAATGCTATTTAGTAATGCTATAATGCTAAAGCAACATTTTGTTACATAAATTTTAATAAAACGTTGCCAAAAATGTACTAGTTCGCTATAGCTCTATTGGCAGTAGGGCTGCAAATACTATTAGTGAAAGACAGTAAATTAAGTCGTATAAACACTCACAGTATTTTATATTTAGCGTCATTGATGGTCAAAATATTTAGTAATATCAAGCTGTTAATGATCGATAAGGCAATTTAAAAGGATGCAATTAAAGCGCGGCGTTCTTAATTACCTGTGAAAGAGTGCAATTTTTATAGTTAGTAGTTGGGCAAACAAGCTCAAATAATAATGAATCCATCCTCAAATCAACTACGGGCAATAGTGACAGGTGCAAGTAGTGGTATTGGAAAAGCAACTGCCTTAGCCTTTGCTAAATCAGGTATTGAGGTTGCTCTAGTAAGTCGTTCTGCAAAAAATCTCAAAATCGTAGCTGATGAAATAAATGCTCTAGAAACTCAAGCTAAAGCAAGCGTTTATCCTATAGATTTAGCAATTGTAGATCGAGTCAAGCTAAAGATTGCTGAAATTTGCGACCATTTTGGCTCTATTGATATTCTAGTCAATAATGCAGGAATGGCATATACCAACTCTTTAAGTAATACAACCTTGGAAGATTGGCAAAAAGTGATCGAGCTGAACCTAAATAGCCCTTTTCAATGTATACAGGGAGTCTTACCGCAAATGCGCGATCGCCGTAAAGGTACAATTATTAACGTTGCCTCAATTGCTGCGTTTAATGCCTTTCCTGACTGGGGTGCTTATGGTGTAAGCAAAGCTGCTTTGGTGGCGTTGGGCAAAGCTCTATCAGTAGAAGAAAGAGCTAATGGTATTCGCACAGTAACAATCTCTCCTGGTTCGGTTAACACTCCAATTTGGGATACAGATACCGTCCAGGCAGACTTCGATCGCGAAGCAATGTTGACCCCAGAGATTGTTGCCCAATCAATACTCCATACAGCTTTACTACCTGATTACGCAGTAGTAGAAGAGATGATTGTTACGCCTAGTGGAGGGGCATTATAAGTAACGTTAGATCACGGCGCGTTTTGGGGCGAGGAAATGAGGGAAGACCCCGCGTCGCCGTAGGGCGCAAGGGAATGCTTCCCGATGCTCTCAGGCTCTATCGAGCCTCGACGTTGCTTTGCAACGGCGGCGGACAGAGAGTCCGCGAGAGCATATTCCACTCGCCCGTTGCGGTGAGGCAGTTGCGTTGCGGAGGTTCCCTCCGTTGAGCAAAGGCACGAACCCGAAGGGGGGTTTCCCCCGTTGAGCGGAGGAAACGCTCCCGTTTAGGGAGCTTGTTCCACTCCGCTGTTGAGGTTATTGTCGAGGTTCTGCATGAATCTTCATACATAAAAGCCGCCTTACTAAATTTAGTAGCAAGAGGACAGAGTTTTACTCGCATTAATTAATTATGACAACAGTTTCTTCTAACGGTTCTAGTAGTTCAGAATCTTTTAACAATAATGCTTCTAACCCATTAAAATCAAGTTTGCGAGAGCAGATTACTAGTAGACCCGATCGCAATACCCATAATGGCAAAGCTGCTCAAATAAAAGCAAAATCTGAAGCTGCCAAAGAAAAAATGATGGAAGCAGTTTATACAATGTTAGAGTGTGTCGGCGAAGATCCACAGCGAGAAGGATTACTCAAAACTCCTAAGCGAGTAGCTGAAGCAATGGAATACTTGACTAGTGGCTATAACCAATCTTTAGAAACCCTGGTTAATGATGCCATTTTTGACGAAGGACATAATGAAATGGTCTTGGTCAGGGACATCAACTTCTTTAGTCTCTGTGAGCATCATATGCTGCCCTTTATGGGTAGAGCGCACGTAGCGTATATTCCTAATCAAAAAGTAGTCGGTCTAAGCAAGCTTGCCCGTATTGTCGAAATGTATGCTCGTCGTTTACAGGTACAAGAGCGTCTTACTCGCCAAATTGCTGAGGCAATTAAAGAAACATTAGAACCCCAGGGAGTTGCCGTGGTTATGGAAGCGACTCATATGTGTATGTCCATGCGTGGAGTGCAAAAGCCTGGATCTTGGACAGTAACTAGTGCTATGTTAGGCGTATTTCAAGATGAACAGAAAACTCGTGAAGAATTTCTTAATTTAATTCGTCATCGACCTAGTTTTATGTAAAAGCATAGTATCAGCAAGTTTTTAGTTTAGATAACCTGATAATCCGATCGGTGTTTTGTCAATTTAAATTTGCTGTTGCTCAATTAATGTCAACGAGCGACCCCGCGTCGGCGGTAAGCTGTTCCTAAACGGAACAGCACGGGGACTCCTAAACGGGAAGCCACGCGGACTTGGGAATGCTGACTTAGCAAGAAAATGCGCGAGTCATAACTGATATGGTAATTAGCACTTGGACAAGAAGACATATCCTGTCTTTAATTGATTTTACGGCAGCAGAATACGAGATTGTATTACAAACCGCAGCTAGCTTTCAAAAAGTACTCTCAGGGAGAACTAAAAAAGTTCCTGCGCTTCAGGGTAGAGTTGTGGCAAATATGTTTTTTGAACCTTCTACCCGCACTCGTAGTAGTTTTGAATTAGCAGCCAAAAGGTTATCCGCTGATATTTTAAATTTTTCTCCTGGTAATTCTTCCCTCAGCAAAGGGGAAACAATCTTAGATACGGCAAAAACATATCTAGCAATGGGTGCGGACATCATGGTGATTCGCCATCAAGAAGCTGGTGTGCCTCAGGCGATCGCCATGGAGATGGATCGCCTAAATTCAGGAGTAACCATACTCAATGCAGGAGATGGTTTACATCAACATCCTTCTCAGGCTTTGCTGGATCTATTTACCCTTACTTCTGTCTTAGATGCCGATAATCCTCGTTTAGAATTATTAGCAGGTAAAAAAATTGCGATCGTCGGTGATATTCTTCATTCTAGAGTAGCCCGTTCTAATATCTATAGCCTAACCACAGCAGGAGCAGAAGTTCACTTAGCAGCACCTCCTACCCTTCTACCTAAAGCCTTTTTAGCAATGGTAAACCAACAGCGTCAGGGTAAATTATTTCTCCATTGGGAATTAAACCCCGCCCTAGAAAACGCTGATTTTGTGATGACGTTGCGGTTACAAAAAGAACGAATGACGGCGAATTTTATTCCCAGCTTACGAGAATATCATCAACTGTTTGGGATTACACGCGATCGCCTAAAAATATGTAATCCTAATGTTAAAGTACTTCATCCTGGTCCAACAAATCGCGGCGTAGAAATAACCTCAGACCTAATGGACGATCCTAGCTTGAGCCTCATTCCTCAACAGGTGGCAAGCGGTGTATCAACTCGTATGGCATTATTATATTTAATCGGCATAAAGGGCGAAAGTTAGAAGCTTGAAGGTTAAATAACTTCCGTACTTATTTGTATGGCGTTGCTGAATCGAGGTATGATTCTGTTTTTTAGACAACTAAACCAATTGGCAGGACAACTAAAAACTAAAAACTACGAGCAGATTACTGTTCGGTTTCATATTTTCAATCAGCAACGCCATTTGTCTTTATCAATTTCAACATTAATTAACAGTTCAGAAAGGCGATCGCCTAGTTTTCAGTTATTGAGCAAAAATTCTCATCTCATGTCGCCACAAAAGCCTGTGAATAATCTTTTATAGTCATTCTATCTAGTTTGCTTATGGTAGTTTTGTATTGATAACTAGGTTAAATGCTAATTGTTACTCGTTACTTTTTCCCAAAACCAACTGGTTGCTATTTAAAATGACTATCAGTCTAAATGGATCTGTCCAAGACGAAAAAGAATGGTTGTTGCATTGCTTTAAAATCCATCAAACCCAACACCGTATTTTCATTCACCTTTCTAAAAATGTCATTAATTGGCAGGTAGTCATAGATCATAGTTGCGCTTACTTTGCCTCGATGTTCCATCATCCGAACTCTGGCTTTACTTTCTTCGGTTTTGAACATTTTGAGCGTCAAACTATAAAACGGTTTTAGCGCATCGTTTTTGGGAATAGATATGTTGAGTCCCAGATTCGTGGCGGTAGGATTTAGATCTACCTTAAAAATCTTGTTGCCATCAGAGAATAGTAAAGGATGAACCGAATCTGCCGAGACAAATTCTTTTCCGTACCAACCAATAGTCTCTAATAAACCGTCCATCGGATGATTGGTGTGAAAGCCAGATCCTTTCCATCTACCCATCATGAACTTTAAATCCACAGTATCCAATTCATCAAAGAGTTTTAATGCTTCATCGGTACTAGTTTTCCCTTGTCGAGTTATCTGGAATTTCTCTAAAGTATTCATCATTTTTCAGGGAATGAAATAAAAATGCCCCCTTGATAGATTATCTTATCAATTGCTCGATCTTTCTCACCGACTCATCCGTATCCATCTCACTTAACAAAGGACATGATTAATTTTGTAGTTTTACGAGTTACTGTAGTTGCGATTTTTAAATAATTATTTAAGTATTAAATTAAGTAAATAATATAATAATACAGTAATTCATCAGAAACAGGCGATCGCTGTTACTTCGGGACAATGGGCTACAGTCTGGGACATACCAGGAAGACTGGCTAGTGAATCTGCATCAAAATACAAAAAATTATTTAAAGAAAAGAATCGATCGAGCAACTACCATGACCAAAAAACAACGCAAGCCACTTGATGATTCTCTAGCTTCAGAATTTGTCTTTGGCGGAGATAAACCCCAAACAGGAGCAGCACCCACACCAGATATTGAATTAGGTGTCGAAGAGGAATCAACACCCATTGCACCTATCGAAGAAAAACTACAGGTTGAAGCAAAAGAGGGAACTAAGGGTTTTACTATTGACTTGAAAGAATCAATACACCGAAAATTGTCTATTCTTGCAGCTAAAGCAGGTAGAAGTAAAGCAGATATCGTCATAATGTTACTTGATAATGCACTTGAAAATGTAAATGAGTAAATACTTACTTGCTTAAGCACTGCATTAATTATAGCGATCGCCATTTCTTTAAAAGATCTTTTCTCGGTTGTAAAATTTCATGACTAATTCACCAGACCAAGAAGCAGTATTAGCTGCCAATCAAGCCTTTTACGATGCCTTTTCCAGCAAAGAACTGGGAAACATGAACCGTTTGTGGTGGCAAGGTTCGTCCAGTTTGTGTATTCATCCTGGAGGCGGGATGCTGGTGGGATGGGATACAATTCAAGCTTCTTGGAAATCTATTTTTAGCAACACTGATTCAATAGAAATTGATGTAGAAGTTATTAAGGTCGAAGTCGATCAAGCTATTGCTTATATAGTAGTCCGCGAAACCGTGTTGCAGTCGAGCCGAGGCAGAAAACTAAAAGCACAATCAATAGCAACCAACATCTTTCAGAAGATGGCACAAAAATGGTATCTAGTTCAACATCATGGTAGTCCGATCATGCGCTAGTTTTTAGTTAAAAGTGCGATCGCGGTTAAGCAAGTCAAGCAGCAGAAGATATATTTCTAAATAATATTTGTGGGGTTTCTGGTTAATCAAGGATTTAACTGTTATCCTGAATTTTGCTTAATTACTTATTTAAGTACATGACACCTAACTCTCAGATTCCTCATTGTGCTTGGCAACGTCCTATAGGAAAAGGATGGTCAAAACCCTATACTGTTCGCTATGCAAGTAATCTGGATGATGGCCCTTGGCACGGAATGCCTTTGGGTGGAATGGGTGCAGGCTGTATTGGGAGATCCACTAAAGGGGATTTTAATCTTTGGCATTTAGATGGAGGAGAGCATATCTTCAAGTCTTTACCTGCCTGTCAGTTTAGTATTTTTGAACAGACAGAATCAGCGACTCAGGCTTATGCTTTGTGTACGGAAGCCCCAGAAGATGATACCTTGTCTCGTTGGTCTTGGTATCCGCAGTCAAAGGGGACTTACGGTGCGCTATATCCTCGCAGTTGGTTTGAATATGAAGGTGTATTTGCTGCGGATCTTACCTGTGAACAGTTTTCACCAATTTGGGCAGAAAATTATCAAGAGTCTAGCTATCCGATAGTTAACTTTGACTGGACGGTGCATAATCCAACAGATAAGCCGATAACCCTGAGTATTATGCTCACTTGGCAGAATGTTATCGGCTGGTTTACTAATGCGATTAAATCGCCAACAGTCAAGGTGCGAGATGATGGTAGTCCAGAATATGAATATCAACCAAAATGGCGAGACAGTACGGGTAACTATAACGAATGGATTGAGGATAATTATCGAGTCGGTTGCTTGCTGAATCGAGTCCAGGCACATGAGGAGGTACAGGAAGGAGATGGACAAATTGCGATCGCATCTGTATTTAATCCTAGTCTAGAAGTATTTTATCTCAGTCGCTGGAATCCTGACGGGAATGGTTCAGAAGTTTGGGATTACTTTGCAGCCGACGGTTCATTACCTGACCAGCAAGACGAAACTCCCGCCGATCCTGGGGAACAAATTGCCTGTGCGATCGCCATTCGGTTTACAATTAAACCAGGAAAAACTAAGCAAATTCCTTTTACTTTAGCTTGGGACTTGCCTGTTACCGAATTTAAGCAGGGAATTAACTATTTTCGTCGCTATACAGACTTTTTTGGGCGCAACGGTAAAAATGCCTGGAGTATGGTCAGGACTTCTCTCAAACACGGTGACTTATGGAAAGAGAAAATAGCAGCTTGGCAAAAACCTATTTTGCAACGGGATGACTTACCCGACTGGTTTAAAATGGCACTGTTTAACGAGCTATATTTACTGGCAGACGGTGGGACTCTCTGGACGGCAGCCACAGAAAACGACCCTGTAGGACAGTTTGGGATCTTGGAATGTATGGACTATCGCTGGTACGAAAGCCTAGATGTGCGTCTATACGGCTCATTTGGTCTAATGATGCTCTGGTCGCGCCTCGATAAATCCGTCTTAGAAGCTTTTGCTAGAACTATTCCCCATCACGATAATACACCCCGCATAGTAGGTTACGATGGCTCAAGTGCTATTAGAAAAGAAGGTGGTGCAACTCCCCATGACCTTGGCGCACCCAACGAACATCCTTGGGAAGAAGCTAACTATACTTCTTATCAAGATTGCAACCAATGGAAAGACTTACCCAGTGATTTTGTCTTGCAGGTATATCGAGATTATGTCCTAACCGATGGCGCAGATATTAACTTCCTTTGGGAATGTTGGGACAGTATTACTCAAACCTTGGCATATCTAAAGAAATTTGACCGCGATCGCGATGGCATCCCCGAAAACTCTGGCGCACCCGATCAGACCTTTGATGACTGGAGATTAAAGGGTATTAGTGCCTACTGCGGTGGTTTGTGGATAGCAGCCTTAGAAGCAGCTATCAAAATCGGCGAAATATTAATTGCCAACCCACCGACAAATCCTAACCTGCAACCTTCAGATTTTCCCGCAGGTATAGAAAATGCAGTTGATACCTATCGTAGCTGGTTACATCAAGCGCGATCGCTTTATCATGATGCTCTTTGGAATGGTGAATACTATCGTCTCGATACCGAAAGTGGCTCAGATGTAGTCATGGCAGATCAACTCTGTGGACAGTTTTATGCTCGTTTATTAGGTTTACCCGACGTAGTAGAAGAACAATATACCAAATCTACTCTTAACAAAATATACGATTCTTGTTTTCTTAAGTTCCATGATGGCAAATACGGTGCAGCTAATGGTGTATTACCTGATGGTAGTCCCGTCAACCCCGATGATACCCATCCTTTAGAAGTATGGACGGGAATCAACTTTGGTTTAGCTGCTTTTATGCTGCAAATGGACATGAAAGAAGAAGCCTTTAAGCTAACAGAAACCGTGGTTAAGCAAGTATATGAAAATGGCTTACAGTTTCGTACTCCTGAAGCCATAACAGCAGTTGGTACTTTTAGAGCCAGTCACTATTTAAGAGCGATGGCTATCTGGGGTATTTATGGTGTTTTGTGTGGCTGGGATTAGTTTCTCGCAAAGACGCAAAGGCGCAAAGGATTTAATTGCTTGTAAGGAATGTTATAAAAGAAAAAATTAAGTATTGATGATTATTCTCGTAAAGCTATTTATGAGCATTTGAGTCAAATTAAAAATGCAATTAAAAACCTTAACTATTATTTTCTCCTTATTTCCTCTTCTTGCGGGATGCCAGGGAATATTCCTAGACTGCACAAGTAAACAGACTACCAATCAAAGACATCTTAAACGTTTACTCAAAACCAAAAAATGTACTAATTGCTATTTGGGAGATGCCGATTTAAAAGGTGCCGATTTAAAAGGTGCCGATGATTATTTTCTGTCGGGATCTTATTTAGTTAAAGCCGTTTTAGATGATGCTGATTTAAGGAATGCTAATCTTGGCAACACTCAGTTTAGCTGGTTCGATGGGAATTATGGTGCGGGAGCAAATGGTTATATTGGACCACCCACCAGTTGTTATGTAAGTTTATCGGCTTCTCTTAAGAGAGTGAATTTAAGCGGTGCAAACTTAAGCGGTGCTAATTTGCGAGATGTTGAGTTGCAAGGAGCAAACCTACAAGGTGCTGATTTATCAGACACTAATCTATATCAGGCAAGATACACTAAAGCAAGAATGTTTGAGAAGGAAAGTATAGAAAATGGAGATACAAATTTTCCCGCTCAGTTTGAACCATCAAAGGCAGGTATGATTCGAGCTGGGGAATATCCTTCTGGGGAATATCCTTTAGATTTTAGTAAGGTAGACATCAAAACTGTAGATCTAAGAGGTAAGGTTATTTACCAAGAAAACTTTGACGGTCGAGATTTGAGTGGATTAAGTTTTAGAGCTACAAAATTCATCGAGGTTTCTTTTGAAAACGCCAATCTAAATAACACCGACTTCGACCATGCAGAATTTTTTAAAGTATCTTTCAAAAAAGCTCAACTAGTTAAAGCTAGTTTATCCAGTGCAAATCTATCGCAAACAGACTTACAGAAAGCGAATCTTAGCTATGCTAGACTTACTCACGCCAACTTACAGGGAGCTAATTTACAAGAAGCGAACCTCAGCTACTCGCGATTAGGTCTAGCAAGTTTTCAACAGGCAAATTTGTCAAATGCGACCCTTCCCGATTTAGGAATGAATTACAACAAGTCTAGAATGTTCAAAGGCGCAATTATGCCTAACGGTTCAGTTTATCAAGAAGATACTAAATAATATAATTAAGCTGCAAATTTTAGCGGATAAAGGTTCGATATTTAAGAATGTGGACTCACTACGAATAAACATTTTCTAGTGTAGCTAATTTACAGAAAAGCGATCGCGCCGTCATAGTAGAGAATGCGTTGATAGACATAGCTCTTATCCTTCTTGTTCATTTGGACAAAGAAACTTGACCTCAATACTTTATACTTTTTGAATAAAACTCCAGTTTTCAAAGTGGGCAGGGTTTAAGAGGCTGGATATTGGTCAAATTTTTGCATTAATTCCAATAGTTCTTCTTGACTGGGTTGTCGTCCATCTTTTTTCAATTCTGCCAAGCCGATAAAATATTGCTCTCGCGAATCTGCGGGACAAAACATAATTAAGAACTTAGCTCTTTTCGCACTACGATTGGAAAAACCATGAGGCGTGTTTTCTGGCACGCTCATCAAACTTCCTGAGACAGCGGTTATTTTCTGTTGACCTAGCACCAATTCTAGTTCCCCTTCCACAACATAAAAGATCTCGGTCATCTGTTTGTGTATATGAGGACTTGGACCTTCGGTTTCTGGCTCTAAGGTATATTCAAATAGTCCAAAGTGACCATGAGTATCCTTTCCTGTCAGCTTAAAAGTACAGTTACTCGTACCAATTGTTACCGACTGTCCTTCTCCTGGATGAAGAATGATGGGTAATGACATTTTAAAAACCTCTTAAGAATTAGGAATTACTGTTACTGCATCAATCTCAAACAACATTTTATCGTCTGCTAGTCTAGGTACGGGAATTAGAGTACTAGCTGGCTTCTGACTTGACCAGAAAGAATTTCTCTTGGCAGAGATTAAGCGTAGTTTATCTTCATCGTGATCGACTGAAAGAATGGTAATCTTTACCACGTCTTCTGGAGTAGCACCCACTGCGGTAAGTGCTATTTGTAAATTAGCAAATGATTGTTCTAATTGCTCGGCAAAACTACCATAATTGCCGTTTTTGTCTGCCCCGCCTTGTCCTGCTATATAAACTAAGTTTGAACCAGATGGCACAATAACAGCTTGAGTATATCCATAGCCAGATGAATCTCCAAGTTCTGGTGGATTGATATGCTTCATGTTTTTAAAGTGTTTATATGCTTATTTTGTTAATGTTTCTAGACGAAGTTGAGCAATTTTACTAATTTCTGATAAAGCCTGCTGTTTTTCTTGTTCTGGAGTATTTTTTAAACGAGTTTCAAAAGCTTTTAAAATACTATCTTTAGTTTGGTTTTTAACTGCAATAATAAAAGGAAAATTGAACTTATCTTTATAAGCCTGATTGAGAGATTGAAAACGCTGATATTCTGACTCGGATAAGCGAGCTAAGCCAACTCCTGCTTGCTCTTGTACCGAAGCTTCTGCCATCTTCGTTTTACTACCTAAGTCGGGGTGAGCTTTGATTAATGCTACTTGTTCAGCCTCACTCATATTATTTACTACTGCAACCATAGCTTGATACAAAGCATCAATATCTTTAAAAGGTCTGCTGTGCCATGTTTGGTTGGCAATTTCAGGCGTTTCTTCCCAAATCTCGCCCAAAGCAGCAGTAAACGACCCTTGAGACATCTGATTTAATTGAGCGATTTCATATTGTTGATTATTCATTTTTTCTCTATTAAAATCCTAAATCTTGTTTTTTAATGATACTGAGTAGCAAGTGCGATCTGCGCGTGAAAGGGTTTCACCGCAAACTAAAGGTTGTTGCTTCTTCCCATAAGCAACATAACGATAGACTAAAATTGGAGTGCCTAAAGGTACTTGAAGATGTTCGGCAATATCAGATGTGGCATGGGTGCTTTCTAGAACAACTTCTGTAGATGCTAAGTAATAGCCAGATTGATGAAGAGTAGCGTAGGTAAAGCCCATTTGCAATAATTCTGCCAGATTTTCTGCTATATCTACTGGAAAATAGGAAATATCTAGAGCGATCGCCTGACGGTCTGCTAGAATAATTTTTTGCTGTTGATAAACCTCAGTTTTAGGCTGAGATAATTCTAATTGAGTGCAAATTTCTGAAGAAGCTTTAATAAGTTGGAAACTGAGATTACAAATTTCACCTGTTATTCCTTGTCGAGATAAATCTTCGTTAAAAAAGGTGAGGGGATTTGATAAGGAAAAGCTAATCTTTTGCTGCTGTTTGACAAAAGCACCTTTTCCTTGCTGCGTATATACAAGTCCTTGATTGATTAAATTGGCGATCGCTTTTCTGACTGTAGTTCTACTTACTCCAAACAAAGCACCAAGATCGAATTCGCTAGGCAATAGTTCTCCTGGGGAATAAACTCCAGCTTCGATTTCGGTTCTCAGCTTTTCTGAGATTATTCGATGCAGTGGTTTTTTAGTCTGCTTTGCCATAGTAAAAGTAACGATCGCAGAAGATTTATTTTTAAATAAGTTAAATTATTAAAAGCGATCGCTTCTATCTCATCAAAATCATAATTTTAAGCAATTTGCAGCGTACTAGGTTTGGGAATGGGTTCGTCTTCTGCTTGCCAAGCTTTTAAATACATCTCAATTACTTCTTCTGCTTGGCGAATTGCCTCTTCACGAGTTTTACCATGAGTACAAGGCATGATAACGCGATCGGCAAATTCTGGAATCGTAACTAGAAAGAGTCGATCCTCATTACTCCATTGAACAATCATGCTGTATTGGTTCATGAATCTTTATCCTCTCTTAATTCTTCTAGTTTAGTTAATAACTTAGCTAACTGCTTTTCTAAGTAAAGTGGTACATCATTCCCATCTTTACCTGGAATTGTTAGTGTTTTCTCAAGCAAAGGGTGTCGCCAACGTTCATGACTACCTTTACCACGCTAGGGTAGATACACAAATCCCTCACGGGCAATTTGAGCTTTTAACTCTCTAATTTTTCTGGGCATAAACTTTGTTTGTCTACCTTATGCGATCGCTTTTCTTACTGTAGTTTTACTTACTCCAAACAAAACACCAAGCTCGAATTCGCTAGGCAATAGTTCTCCTTTGAATGGGGATAAATAATTACTGTATCTCAGCACAGCATCTTATTTGATGTTATATGAAGCATAGTTTAAACCTTTTAATATTTTACGAACATCATCAACCCACCTAAAATCAGAAACAAACCAATAGTAGATATGATATTGGGTATTGGTTTGCCTAAGAACACCATGCCACCAATTAAGGCAAACACAACCTCACTTGATTGGGTTGCATCAACGCCAGCTATTTGACTTGAATTAGAAGCCAGATTCCTGGCATATAAAAAAATACTGGTACCAATTATCCCTGAAAATAGAGCTACTAAAAGCGTATTCAATAGTTGAGAATAGCTGGGTAAGGGTGGCTGTGAAATTAGAATCAGAATTATCCACAGAGGGAAAGATCCCAAGGTTAACAGCATAACTTTATTGAAAACATTAGTTAAAAGAGGGGAGTCAATCTTAGGAACTCTTTTATGGCTTCCATGTTTTGCTTCCCAAACGAGTTGATTGCCTAACGGATAACAGAACGCTGCAATGATTACGGGAAATCCTCCAAGCACCAGCACTCGTAGATTAAATTCATCTATACGGGATAAATTGACCATACATACGCCAGCAAAGATAATTAATGCATAAATCCAGACTCTTTTGGGAAATGACCGACCAAACAACATCAGCACCAAGAGAGTAGCGACTGTGGTGAACTGGTACGTTGCAGCAATTACCCACCCTGGTGAAAAGTCGGCACTAAAACAGATAAGTGCGTAAAATGCCCCAAATCCAATACTTCCGCTTAAAATCCAAAACTGCCAGTTTGACAAAAAAAGCTTGAGTACGTCTTTTATCCGATTAATCCCACCCTGAACAAAAAGAATTACGACCAACATCAAAGCCATAAAAACATAGCGTAAGGATGCTGACCAAACCCAATGACCGCCAGACGAACTCATCACTTCATTTAATAGGAAAGTCGAACTGAAAAATGCACTTGAGAATATACCCATCAAAATCAACTTCGACATTTTTAATCAAGGTTTTTGGACATATAAACGCGATCATAACCGTTTTCGCGAACTCGTCTAATTTCACGATAGCCGATATGTGTATACAAACTGATATTCTCAGTCATCTTTTCGTGAGTGTAGAGCGTAATCGTCTTGAATCCCAATTCTAGAGCTTTATTTTCGGCGGTTTCTAAAAGAATTTTGCCAATGCCTTTATTTTGATGATCTCGATGGACGGCAATGTTATCGAGAAGAAAAATTGAGTTGACTATCTTCAGGACAATCAAGCCGAATATGGAGTCTTGCTTTTCAGCTACATAGACGTAATCCATTTCGATGACTTCTTGATAGTTTTCTAGCATTGGTGCAGGAGGTTTTCCTATTCTTTCGATATATGAGCAATAGGCATCGTGGATAAGGGTGGCGATCGCCTGGACATCGCCACCCTGTGCCCGTCGAATGTTAATAGTCATTGACAGCATATTCTCTAAGAAAGTTTTATATCGTCAGATTGAAATTTGTGAATCCTATACGGCTACCTGCTGAAAACGAGACAGCTTAAACAAGCTAGTGTCATGTTGAGTTTTTCCTTTTAAAGCTAATTCCGCCAGCATCTTACCCATTAGGGTGGTGAATTTAAAACCGTGTCCAGAAAAGCCCGCCCCAAATGCTATGTGGGGATAATTAGGATGGTTATCGACTACAAAATGTTTGTCAGGTGTGAGGGTATAAAGACAGCGACGAGTAGAAATTGTCTCCCCTGCTGCATCAGGAATATATTGACGGGAAAAGTTACGGATATATTCTACCCACTCTTCATCGGGAGTATAGTCTACCTCACTGGGATGATCTACAGTTTGCCAGCCATAAAAGGTTGTTACTTTTACGCCAATGCTTTCATCTTCGTGGGGAATACCATAGGGCATTTCGCCGTATTCGCCATTCATGTGAGCAAAAAATACGGGAAAGTTTCCAGGCTTAAATTTTGCTGATTTTGGTTGGTAAAATCCTAGCTGACAGGGCATAATTTTTAGCGGTAGATTAATACCTTGTTCGGCTAACAAGGCTTTTGACCAACTACCTGCGGTGATTACGAGTCTTTCTGCTAGATATGTCTCGGTTTCGGTTTTTATTTCTACACGATCGCTATGAGGAATAATCTTAATCACGGGAGTGCGATCGCAAACTGTCGCCCCATACTTTTGAGCCAAACGAACATGAGCCAGCACACAGCGAGAAGCTTTTAGCAATCCCGTGTCCGCCTGAAACAAAGCTGCCATACCATCATCTAAATTAAACTGAGGAAAACGCCGATCAACTTCTTTTTTTTCTAAATATTCATAGTCCAATCCCGCTCGATCCATACTTTGCTTTAGCTTTTGGAATGTTTCTTCACTGGGAAAGCCAAAATCTAAACCACCTGTCTTTACATAAAGCTGCTCTCCAGCCTCTTCTTGTAGGGCAAACCAAAGAGGATAAGCAGCCCGCATTAGCTCAATATAGATCGGATTGTCGTAGGTATAGCGAATTACCCGCGAGAAGCCATAAGAACTTCCTTGTTGGTGGTTGAGTTCAAATTGTTCGAGTAATAAAACTTTTTGTCCTGATTTAGCAAGATAGTAAGCAGCAGCACTACCTACCCCACCAGCACCAAGAACGATCGCATCAAATTGTTGTACCATTACGAATCAATAATTTACAGTATTTATTATAATTATTTTTTTGAGTCACTCATAAATAGCTATTTGCTGCTACGACCAGCAAAGGCAGTCATCATACCTAGCCCAATAAATGCACCACCGCTCATATAACGTCCGAGTTGGCGAAATCCCTTTGCCCGTGCCAATGTTGGGGCAATAGAACCCGCAGTTAACGCATATACAGTATCGGTTGTTGCTGCTATAGCGACGAATAACGCACCAAGCATCACGCTTTGCAGCATGGGCGTTGTTGTTTCCATAAATTGAGGCAGAAAAGCAGCAAAAAAAATAGCTGTTTTGGGATTAAGTAAGGCAACAATAAAACCATCTCGAAAAATCCTCCAGGGTTGAGCAGAATTGAGTTTTTTCCTTACTTCCGACTCAGGCAATAAGCCTGACGGACAGGGCGTTAGCCCAGATCGTCGTCTTACGACGACTGGCGATGCTTCCGCATCGCGTGCTTCGCTACGCAATACTTGAATCCCAAGATAAACTAGATACAAAGCTCCTGCATACTTAACTATCGTGAACGCAACCGAAGACACAGCAAATACAGCAGCGAGTCCCACCGATGCACCGATAGCATTGCCAAGGTTGCCCAACGCCACCCCTGCAACTGAAGCCAGTCCTGAACGCCTACCTTGAGCTAGGCTGCGAGTGACAATATAGAAAACGCCTGGTCCAGGAGTTACAGCCAGAACGAAGCTTGCAGCCAAAAAAGTTGTAAGTAATGACCAAGGCGGTAAAAGTTCATTCATTAGACTTTTGACTTCTTACTTATTCACAACCAGACTCTTTTTCATCTCAGTTGCTTGTAACTCTTCCGCCTCAAGCATCGCCATTTCTTCATTCAGCCCACGATAAAGACTAAAACACATTACCAAAAGCACGACCGCAAAAGGTAAACCTGTAGTAATAGAAGCAGTTTGTAGAGCCTGCAAGCCACCGCCTAAAAGCAAAGCTGCTGCTACTACCCCTTCGGTAACTGCCCAAAATACTCTTTGAGGAGTAGGAGAATCTAATTTCCCTCCAGAGGTTATGCTATCTACCACTAACGAGCCTGAGTCGGAAGAGGTAACAAAAAATACGGTTACTAAGATAATGCCAATAAAAGAAGTGATCGCGGTTAGAGGCAACTGCTGTAACATCACAAACAGGGCAGTTGCTACATTATCTTCAACCGCTTGGGTAATTGCTGTCCCTGGTTGATTCAGTTCTAAAAACAGTGCCGTACCGCCAAAAGTAGACATCCATAAAAAAGTCAGTAAAGAAGGTAGCAGTAAAACTCCTAAGACAAACTCCCGTATAGTTCTACCCTTAGAGATGCGAGCGATAAAAATACCAACAAAAGGCGACCAAGATACCCACCAACCCCAGTAAAATACTGTCCAGCTATTTTGCCAGTCGGTTTGCTCAAAAGTCTCCGTCCAAAGGCTAAGAGTCGGCAGCGAGGCAATATAATAACCAAGGGTTTGCACAAATGAGCCGAGAATGAATAATGTTGGTCCAGCTATCAGTACAAACGCCATAAATAAACCAGCTAGCAACATATTCAGTTCGCTCAAACGGCGCACGCCACTATCCAAGCCAGATACTACCGAGGCGGTGGCAAAACCCGTAATAATTGCAATTAAAGCAACTTGAACTGATGTATTGTCTGCCAGTCCGAACAAGAAATTTAGTCCTGCGTTAACCTGCTGTACGCCCAAACCCAAAGAAGTGGCTAACCCAAACAAAGTTGATGCTACCGCTAAAATATCAACTACGTTACCCCACCAACCATAAATGCGATCGCCCAACAGGGGATAAAATACAGAACGAATAGTTAGGGGTAATCCGCGATTATAGGCAAAGAAAGCCAAAGCCAGACCAACAAGCGCATATACTCCCCAGGCATGAAGTCCCCAGTGAAAAAAGGTAATCCCCAACGCTTCCTGGGCCGCTGCTGCCGTATCGGGCTTTACTCCACCAATCGGCGGAGTCTGAAAGTGAAAAACTGGTTCGGCAACGCTCCAAAACATCAGTCCAATTCCCATCCCTGCGCTAATTAGCATGGCAATCCAGGCAAAGGTGGGAAACTCTGGGCGAGCATCTTGTCCTCCAAGGCGGATTTTGCCAAACCGACTAAATGCCAGAATAACAACTACGCTTAGGTAGATACTAACCACCAAAATCATAAACCAACCCATTGCATTAGCAATAAAGGTTTGTAAGCTGCTAAAGGCTGCTTCTGCTGGTTTTTGAAAAATAAGAGTTACCAATACAAAAAGTAGAATTAGTCCCGCCGAAACAAAGAATACTTCTGGGTGAATATCAAATCCCCATTTTTGTAGATTCCTATCTCCAGGAACTCGCTTTGAAGAATTAGGGCTAGAACTTTCTCTCGAACGAGGCTCTTTTCCATTCATAATTTTTTCTCCTTAAACAAGGTGTTATAAGCACAAAGTTTGAATAGCTATAAATTAAGCAATATATTTAAAATTCATTTTGGTAAGGTAAGATACTTTTTATTTTTTAGTTATTTTGTCAATAATAGTTGGTTGTTACTTATGTTTTTACAACTTAGTGGTTCAAATATTTAGTTAGATATTACTTTGATATTAATCGCCAAAATAAGCCATGAGTTTATGAGTACTCAAATCGCTCATTAAATTAAACATGATGCTCTTGGGTAATAAACTCAAGATCTCCTGACATATGCCATCAGCACAGTTTGTAGTTTTTTGAATCTAAATACTTTAACTTGAATAAAAAGCTTGGTATTTCAGAATCAGAGTTTTGTATCATCTATTCTTTTTACGCCTAATGCAATTTTAAAACTGTAAAAAAGCTCACATTTTTACAATAAAAAACAAAAGCCGAATTTTGGTTTTTACACTTGTAATTACAAGTTAAATTGGTTAAGCTAATTTTACGTTACGTTTGCTGAGTTGGGTTTATAGTTTTATACCCAACGGCAACTATCGAGCTGTTCTTTAGTTACTTAAAGACGGCTTACGTGCGAATTTTATTAGTGAGATAATCACTGTTTAAGCATATTTATAATTTTTGCCTGTGACGAGGTAAGTCATGACCGAGAAAGTGTTGGCGCGTCTGAGCGATGACCAAAATTCAAATAGCAACAAAATTGAACGAGCGATCGCAACTTTAGATAATTCTACGGCTGATGCTGTTGGCTTACCTGCTATGGCATATACCAGTGAGGATTTTTTAGATCGAGAACGACGTACTGTATTTACTAATCATTGGGTTTGCGTTGGTATAGGTTCAGATTTGCCAAATTTTGGGGATTTAGTTCCCGTAGAGGTGGCGGGGATGCCCATAATGCTGGTGCGCGATCGCTCTAGTAAAATCCGCGCTTTTCACAATATTTGTTCTCATCGAGGCTTACAGTTAGTTACTCAACCCTGTCAGCAACAAAAGCTAATCCGCTGTCCCTATCATTCTTGGTCATACGCTTTAGACGGCGAACTCAAATCCACGCCTCACTTTGGCGGTTACTGGCAGGATACCTATGAAGGATTTGATCGCGCTAGTAAAAATTTACAGTCTATCAAATGTGAACAGTGGCTTGACCTGATTTTTATTAATTTGGTTGGCAATGCACCACCGTTAGAAGATTATCTACAACCAGTTATAGAAAGATGGTCGGATTACGATCTTAGCTTACTCTCTCATGGGCGAGATCTCAGTTTTGAGTTCGATGCCAACTGGAAACTAGCAGTAGAGAACTTTTCGGAGAGCTACCATTTACCTTGGGTTCATCCTCAGCTAAATAATTGTTCGCGGATGGAAGATCATTTTGGTTTTGAGGTAGGAGAGAATCATGTCGGTCAGGGTAGTAAGCTTTATCGCATCGGTGCGATGGGCGATCTAACTCTACCTGTATTTCCGAATTTACCAGAAAGTCGAGAAACCGTAGCCGAGTATATTTCTGTCTTTCCCAATCTAATGCTGGGCATTCACCCCGACTACTTTTTGGCTTTGACTGTTAATCCTCTCAGTCCCACTCGTTCGGTAGAGAGAATGTCATTTTATTTCATCGGCGACGGGGCAACGAGTATCGAATATGAAGCTTTGCGCCAGATTCCCATTGACCTTTGGAAAATTACTAACGAAGAAGATTTAGAAACCATCGAAAGGCTGCAAAAAGGTAGAAAATCACCTGCTTTTGATGGTGGTTGCTTTTCACCTGCTTTGGAAACTACCGTTCATCAATTTCAACGTCTGGTCGCCAAGGCGATCGCAAACAAGTAGGGGCGATTCGTGAAGCAGCGCGATCTTGTTGGTTTCCAACAAAGAGCGACTGCTGAACCCAAAGGGCGAATCGCCCCTACCCTAAATTCTAATTTAACAACAATGGAAAATACGGCAAAACTGGTAATTATCGGTGCGGGAATAGTTGGCTGTAGTACTGCTTACCATTTGGCAAAGCTAGGCTGGCGCGATATTGTAGTTATCGATCGCGGTTCTCTATTTGCTACTGGCGGTTCTACTTCCCATGCCCCTGGTTTAGTTTTTCAGACCAACTCTTCTCAAACCATGACCCGACTGGCAAAATACACCGTAGAACTTTACAGTCAGCTTGAAAGTAGTGAAGGTTCGGCTTTTTATGGGGTAGGTAGTGTAGAAGTGGCTTATACCGAAGCCCGTTGGCAGGAACTAAAGCGCAAGCTAGGATGGGCAAAATCCTGGGGAATTGAAGGGGCAATGCTTACTCCCGAACAGGCAAAAGAAAAAATACCTCTCCTCGATGAAACTAAAATACTCGGTGCTTATTATGTTCCTACAGACGGTATTGCTAAAGCGGTAAGGGCAGCAGAGGCACTAGCCAACTTTGCCATAAACTCCAGTGCAGCTAAGTTTTATGGCAATACTCAGGTATTAGATATTGAAGTAGAACAGGGACAGGTAAAATCTGTAATCACTAACAAAGGTAATATTGCTACCGATAAAGTTGTCGTTTGTGCTGGCATCTGGGGTTCTCTCATTGGCGAGATGGTAGGAGAAGTAATTCCTCTAGTTCCCGTACAGCATCAATATGTTAAAACTTCCCCACTATCAGAATTAGCAGGGGAAACTCGTGAAGTGGTGCAGCCGATCCTGCGCCATCAAGATCGGTCGATGTATTTTCGTCAACATTCCGACTGTTATGGCATTGGCTCTTATCAACACGAACCTTTATTGGTAGACCCCAAAGATATTCTGACTCACAAAGATTCACCGATGATGCCTTCTGTAAAGCAATTTACCGAGTCACATTTTCAAGCAGCATGGCAATCTACAGTAGAACTGCTGCCAAGTTTGGCACAGACGGAGTTGCCTTATAAAATAAACGGCATGATGTCTTTTACCCCCGATAGCTTCCCGATAATCGGCGAATCTTCTCAAGTCAGAGGCTTTTGGGTCGCAGAAGCAGTTTGGGTAACTCATGGTGGTGGCGTAGGTAAAATGGTAGCGGAATTATTAACTACGGGTGTTCCCAGCCTCGATTTGCATGAGTGCGATATCAACCGTTTTCCTCAAGTGGCTCAAAGCAGTAAATATATTTGGGCAAGCGCAGCACAGCAATATCGCGAAGTTTACGATATCATTCATCCTCTGGCACAACCAACTCATTCTCGTCAACTGCGGGTGAGTCCTTTTTATCCACGCTTGCAGGAGTTAGGGGCGGTGTTCTTTACCAGTGCTGGTTGGGAACGTCCTCAATGGTTTGAATCTAATGCCAAGCTGCTAGAAAAATATACTATTCCAGAACGTCAGGGTTGGTCGGCACAAAACTGGTCAACTATCCAGGGTGCAGAACATTTGGCTACTCGTGAAGGGCTTGCCATGTATGACCTGACATCATTTACCAAGCTTGAAGTTACGGGAGAGAAAGCTTGTGAATATCTGCAATATCTCTGTGCCAACAAAGTTAGTTCTAATGTGGGCAAAGTTACTTACACCTCGATGCTGGATGCTAACGGTGGCATCATGTGCGATTTAACCATAACTTGTCTGGATAAAAATCGATTTTGGGTAGTAACTGGAGGTGCAGTGGGCGGTCACGATTTAGCCTGGATGCGATCGCATTTACCAAAAGACAATTCGGTAAACATTGCCGATGTCTCTTCTAGCTATTGTTGTCTGGGGTTGTGGGGACCCTCAGCACCAAAAGTATTATCAGAAGTCACTGATACCGATGTCTCAAATAAAGGCTTTGGTTTCTTTACCGCACGACAGATTTATCTTGGCGCAATTCCCGCTTTAGCGGTGAGGGTATCCTATGTCGGTGAACTAGGCTGGGAAATTTATGTTCCTACTGAATCTGGATTGAAGCTATGGGATTTACTTTGGCAAGCAGGTCAACCATACAATATCATTGCTGCTGGGGTAGGTGCGTTTGAGTCCCTACGTTTAGAAAAAGGCTATCTATCCTGGGGTGCAGATATTCATACCGAATACGATCCTTATGAGGCTGGTTTGGATTTTGCTGTCAGGCTTAATAAAGATGAATTCATCGGTCGAGATGCCCTACTTCAGCGTAAACAATATCAAAGCCGTAAACTCTGTTATTTAACCTTAAATGACCCTAGCGTAGTGATTATGGGTAAAGAGCCAATCATGGCTGAGGGGAAAGTATTAGGTTATGTCACTAGTGCAGGTTATGGTTACAGTCTGGGTCGATGTGTTGCTTATGCCTATTTGCCCCTTGGTTACTCTACACCTGGAACTAATGTAGAAATAGAATACTTTGGCGATCGCTATTTAGCAACCGTAACAGATATAGGTTAACGATTAAACTCATTAAAAGGTAACTGTCTTGAGGATTAATCGCAGCCGACCTATTTGCTTGCCATTATGGATGTAATATCTGGTTAGTTTTCTATTTGCTTTTTCCAATCAGGACGACGAAAGTCGCTCAGGTTTTTCGCCTCAATTTCCTGAAGCTGGTTTTCGGGAATATTCTCATTACCACCAAGGAACAGTAAATCAAGCTGCTTGAGATCGAATAGCCCACGAACGTCATTAATTTGGTTGTCTGCTAACCCTAGCTCTACAAGTTTTGTGTTTGACTTTAAACAGGTAATATCTCGAATATTAGTATGCCAGAGGTAAAGAGAAGTTAGGTCTTTAAGATTAGCAATTGGATCGAGGTCACAGAGCGGATTTTCGGAAATATTTAAGGCATTTAGTTTTGTAAGTAAGGATAGAAGATAAATCTTGTATCTGGTTAGCACTCAAATTAAAATTCTGTAAATTAAAAAGTTAGCAAGTTGTGAAGCATTTGCGATCTCGTTTCTTGACAAATCTAATGTATGCAATTTCGATTTAAAACCAAAGTTAAAAGCCAAGATCTAGAAACTATCAGTTAAAGCTTTTACAAAAAATGAAATAATCAGGGCATTTTTTGTAGGAAATGTTACTGCTTAATTATTTATAAAACATAATAATCAAATCAGTTTTGCTAATTTGCTTAATCAAAAAAGCATTTGGATTGAGCAAATTATATGAGAAACTAAAGCACCATAATTAAATATTTTATTGTAAAGAAACTATAAATCTTATGAGAAATATTCAATGTTTCATTAGCAAAATGAAACAAATGCAGCTTGTCAAACAATCAAATAAATTCAAGCCTAAATGGATACTATCTTGGGCTTTGGTTATAGTTTTAGGTTTTGCTCTACCAAGCCTAGCCCAGGAAAAAGCAGCAAAAGCACCAGGGGGTTTCATTGGTGCGCTGGACAGCATTTTCTCCAAACTTGTTGATGTTTTAGATAAAATTCTCTTTTTTGAAATTGCTGGTTTTCCTCTAATTGTGCTGTGGTTGATCTGTGGCTCAATTTTCTTTACGCTGCGAATGGGATTTGTTAATATTCGCGGTTTGAAGCACGCTATTGATATTGTGCAGGGTAAATACGACGATCCTAACGATGCTGGTGAGGTATCTCACTTCCAGGCACTGGCAACGGCACTATCGGGGACAGTGGGATTAGGTAATATTGCGGGGGTGGCGATCGCCGTACAGACTGGAGGACCTGGGGCAGTATTGTGGATGACCCTGGGAGGCTTTTTTGGGATGTCCAGTAAATTTACTGAATGTACTCTAGCTCAAAAGTATCGACGAGTTAGAGCCGATGGATCGATAGCTGGCGGACCAATGTATTATATTTCTCGTCCCTTATCAGATATGGGCTTGCGTCCTGTAGGCAAAGGTTTGGCAGCTTTATTTGCCATCCTCTGTATCGGTGGCTCTTTTGGGGGAGGCAATATGTTCCAGGCAAACCAATCTTATGTCGCTGTAGCCAATATTATTCCCGCTCTGCCCAGTTGGCTCTTTGGTATAATTGTCGCTGCTTTGGTAGGGGTGGTAATTATTGGCGGTCTTACTCGAATTGCTTCGATTACGGGCAAGCTAGTTCCTTTGATGGCAATAATTTATATTGCTTCTTGTTTGTGGATTATTTTGAGTAACTTTACTGAAATTCCCAGCGCGATCGCCACTATTTTCACCCAGGCTTTTTCACCTCAAGCCGTTGGCGGTGGCGTTATTGGCGTAATGGTGCAGGGAATTAGACGTAGTGCTTTTTCTAATGAAGCAGGTGTTGGCTCGGCAGCGATCGCACACTCGGCAGCCCGTACCGATGAACCTCTTAGAGAAGGGCTAGTAGCTTTATTAGAGCCTCTAATCGATACAATTGTGATCTGTAATATGACCGCTTTAGTAATTATCATTACTGGGACTTATCAGGATACTTCTATAGATGATGGAGTGCTGTTGACCACTGAATCTTTTGCGACTGTGGTTAGTTGGTTTCCCATAATTTTGGCGATCGCCGTAGCCTTGTTTGCTTTTTCAACCATGATTTCTTGGAGTTATTATGGCGAAAAAGCTTGGGAATATTTATTTGGCAATAGTAGCATCCTAATTTACAAGGCTCTGTTTGTCTTTTGCGTATTTCTTGGCTCAGTAGTTAACCTGGGCGCGGTACTTGATTTTAGTGACATGATGATTTTGGCAATGTCAATTCCTAATTTAATCGGCTGTTATATGCTCTCTGGAGCGATCGCCTCAGAACTTAAAGACTATATGCAGCGTCTGGGTTCGGGACAAATGCTTACCTATGATGCTGAAGTTGCCAGACGCAATCTAAGCCCAGAAATAACTTCTAAACATCGATAAGTAAAATGATAAAAGTTCACACAAAAACTTTAGTTGCCAAAAACCCAGCCAAAGCAGAAGCTACAGCAGAAGTAAAGGAAATAGCGAAGATCCAGTAAGCAGCAGTGGAGATCGCTTTCCTGGCTGCCTCTACTTGTTGTAAGGTTTGTTGTTTGAGAGCTTGAGACCGTTCGTCAACTGTTATTTTAACGGTTTCAATTTGCTGGGCGACATAATCTTGTATTCCTTGAATTGGCTGCAAGGTTGAGTCGTGAAATAGCTCGTTATTATCAGTAATTTTTGATAGAGTTTCACGGCTTAATTGTTCTAGGCGAGCGCCTAATTCTTCTAAAGGTATTTCTGCTATCGTTTCTCGCCACGAATCACTCAAAGATTGAAAGTCAAAATTAGTCAGGCTATCTTTAATGCGTTCGTAATCGAGATCAAATAAATTGAGTGAACTAAGATATTCGCCAAGGCGATCTCCTAGATCTTCAGTAAGTTGGTTAGTTTGCTCTTGCTGGTTTTTAATCTCTTGGGATAGTTGCTGAGTAATGGCTACAAAGCGATCGCTAATTTTTTCTATTTCAACGGCAGTAAGATCCTGTCGCTCAGAAAGAGACTGGGTAACACTTGTCAGAGTTGATTCTAACAAGCGATCTCCATTAGAGTCAGCAGAATCACCCTCTGAATCGAATTGTGTTTTTGAGCGGTTGAAAATGCTTTTAAGCTCCTGTTCCAGGTGTTCTGAAGTAAATTCGACTTTATTACTGTGGCTAAAAAAATCTTCCAGTTCATCAACTGCATTTTTAGCTTGCCGAGTAGTGCGAGTTGCCCAGCGTCTTGGAGTTTTGATTAGCTTACGAGTTGCTTCTCGTGCCTGTTTAATTGTTGTTTGAATTTTTATTTCGCTGTATTTTTGAGCTTGTTTGAGCTTTGCTTCAATCTCTTGCCAGTTTAATTGAGCCAGTTGCTGATTTACTAAAGTCTTTGTTTGCTCGCGATCGAGATTTAATTGTGGTAGCAAATCTGCTTCAATTTCTGCCAGATTTGAGTTTTGTTCAATCGCCTGATATAAATAATCGACTAAATTTTCACTTAATTCTCTAGATTTTGTTTGTATCTGCCAACTTTCTGGAATTATAGAGTCGTTTGATTTTTGCCATTTGGTTTCTATTTGAGTAATAACAGCCTCAACCAGATCTGCATCTGTTCCTTTGCGTTTCTCTAATATCTTTGTCAACTTAGAGCAATCTATATCTGGAAACTGCTGCGCTGATGGCTGAAGATCGGCTGCTGATTGCCAGAGTTGGTCTAACTTGGCATCGATCTTGGCTGGGGTTAAATGGTCTAAATTAGTGTAGCGCAGATATGATTCTAGTTTATGCTGTAACTCCTTAGTAGTTGAGGTTTGAACTTGCCCATCTTTTACTCGCTCGAGTAAGCGATCGCCTATTCTAGTCAACTGTTCTGTAATTTGCTTGAGCTTCGTTGGCTCTAAATCTTGTCTTTGCTGTAACCAGGTGTGCCAATCTAGCTGCTGCCAATTATCTAAAAACTGAGTCAATACCCCTGTAGTTGCTCCCGATTTAATTAGTAGCTGTTCGAGCTTTGATGGTAGATTATCATCTTGCAGTTCGGTTGGTTCTGCTTTTTGTAAGTAATTTTTGAGAAGTTGGCTTAATTCCTGCTTTTGTTCTGATAATTCTGCCTGCTCGATTAAAGCCAAAACCTCTTGCCTTGATGCTTCTAAGTGTTCGATAATTTCATCGATCTTGGCTGCATCTAAGTCATCTCGTTGCTGGAGAAGTTCGACCAAATCTTGTGGCTGAACTTGTTCTAATTGAGAGCGAACCTGTGCTGGATCTGCTTGAGAATCGTAAATTACCTCCTTAAATTCTTGCCAACCCTGTTCACAATTCAAATACCAGGGTGACGCGTGCCATAAAAAGTCTTCCACATCGTTGCCAATAGTATTAAAAGACTGTGACCCTGATTCTGATGAATTAATTTTCTGATATAGAGATTGGAGGCTATGCCAAACATCTTCCAACTCTACTTCTGAAAGATCGACTCTGTTGAGTAGTGCATTTTTAATTGCTCTCCAGTCTAGGTTATTCCAGCTTTCAACAATCAAGCTAGGGTTATCGTCTATGGCGACTTCATCTACTTCATCTACTTCATCTACTTCAAGCGATCGCATCTCTGAATCGGCTGAATTATCCTGAGATTCTTTGCCTACTATCTGTTCCAAGCGTTTGGCTAGCTGCTCAAACTGTAGCTCTTCGGGATTGACCGACTGAAGAAATTGCTGCAATTTCCCATTTAAATCTTGCTTTTCATCCCTAGCTGAGACTTGTTGCCAAACTCCATCTAATCGATCGACAATTTGCTCAACTACTGACTGGGGAAGATTTGTACGTTCATCAATTAAAGTGATAAAAGTTTGTCGATCTATATTTTGTAATAGGTTAGCATCGGCAAAAGATTCTAGGTTCAATTTGCTAAGTAAATCGCTAAATCCCTGCTCGATTGCGGTCAAGTCTGGCTGAGGCGACGGTGTTGTCTTGAGATAATCATCAATGTTCTGCTGTAGGTCAAATTTACCCAAAGCAGCCTGTAATTCTTGTTTAATCAGGTCTGATGCTGCTGCTTCAGTCAAAAGGTCTGAAGTTGCTGATTCTGTTCCTGGAATCGCCAGCGCGATCGCTTTAATTAGTTGACGCAACTTTGTCGTTAGCGAACCGAATATCCAACCCGTAACCGAATCTACCGCACTATAGCTCGCCCAAATTAAAATCAGGAAGTAAATTGAGCAAATAACAATCCCTAAAGTTGCTCCTGAAATAGGATCCCTAGCAGTACTAAACCTGACAGCCAAAAAACAAGCAATAAATAAGACTGAGTTTAGGGTAAGTAAGATTCCTAATCCTGCGAAAAAGCTAATATTAACGCCGATTCCACCGCTTTCGGACTGAGAGGATTCAGCGGCTTTTGATGAAGCTTGGGGTCGATATTTAAGCAGCGAGATACCTAATGCCAATCCCAAATTAGTCAGCAAAAACTGAACAACAAAAGCAGTCAGTAATCCTACTATCACTGCCACTACAATCTGAGTCCCTACTGAAGCAGGAGGAATGTACGAAATTGCCAACCATATTTGGGGATACATAACTATACTCTTGAGCGAACGGATTTAGTATTAAGGCAACAAAACTCAGCTAACTACGATTTTGAAGACATTACTTACTAGGTTATGCCACTAGAATTAGAATTAGGATAATATTAGCGAAAATCTTTATTCGGGATTTATTTTCTCTTAAGCAGCCTTGACATCAGCAGCAAGATTAGTAGCGATCGCTCTATCATTTAACGTTAGCAGATCCAACAATCAAACATCAACAAATGAAAATAGCGATCGCACAACTCAACCCCACCATCGGCGATATAACCAATAACGCCCAACAAATAATTACTGCTGCTAATACCGCAGCTAAACAAAACGTGCGTTTGTTACTTACCCCTGAATTATCTTTGTGTGGTTATCCACCCAGAGACTTGTTGCTTTATTCTGACTTTGTGGAGTCGATGGCGCAGCAGTTAAAAGCGATCGCTAGGGAATTACCAGATAAGATTGCTGTCTTGGTTGGCACTGTAGAAACAAATCCTCATGCAGACTCCAAAGGACAAAAACCTTTATACAACAGCATGGCTTTATTGGCTGAGGGAGAAATAAAGCAGATTTTTCATAAGCGTTTGTTGCCTACCTATGATGTGTTTGATGAGGATCGTTATTTTGAACCTGGATATGAAGCCAATTATTTTACCTTGGACGATCTAAAGGTCGGCGTGAGCATCTGTGAAGACCTATGGAATGATGAACGGTTTTGGGGGAAACGCAGCTATGAAGTTAATCCCATTGAAGAATTGGCACAGTTAGGGGTAGATATAATTGTTAACCTGTCAGCTTCTCCCTATAGCGTTGGTAAACAGAAGTTAAGAGAAGCGATGCTACATCATGCAGCTACAGCTTATCAAAAGCCCATTTTGTATGCCAATCAGGTTGGGGGTAATGACGATCTGATTTTCGATGGTAATAGCGTGATGTTTAATCGTGCAGGGGAATTAGTCACTCATGCTCAAAGTTTTGATACAGACTTGGTGGTAGTGGAGTTGGATCAGTTGCTGTCTTCTTCTAAAGGAGACTGGGTGGCTGAGAGACTGGGTGACAAAGATAGCAATGAAGAGATATTTTCCGCGTTGGTGTTAGGAGTCAAAGACTATGCCAGGAAATGTGGTTTTAGTCAGGCTATCTTAGGCTTGAGTGGGGGTATAGATTCAGCTTTGGTAGCTGCGATCGCATCTCAGGCTTTGGGTGCAGAAAATGTATTCGGGGTACTAATGCCGTCTCCCTATAGTTCAGATCATTCCGTTAGCGATGCGATGGATTTGGTTAATAGTTTGGGGATAAAAAGCCAGCAGTTAGCCATCAAGCCAGGGATGGACGCTTATGATACTATTCTCGATCCTTTGTTTGCGGGGACAGAATTTGGCATTGCCGAAGAAAATATCCAGTCGCGGATACGGGGTAATTTGCTAATGGCGATCGCCAATAAGTTTGGTTATTTGCTGCTTTCTACGGGTAACAAGTCCGAAATGGCTGTTGGTTACTGTACTCTTTATGGCGATATGAATGGTGGCTTGGCGGTAATTGCTGATGTGCCAAAGACAAGGGTGTTTAAACTGTGTCGCTGGCTCAATCGCGATTGCGAAGCTAGCCGAAGGCATCGCCAAGTAATCCCCGTCAATATAATTACTAAGCCTCCCAGTGCCGAATTAAAGCCAGAACAAAAAGACTCTGATTCTTTGCCACCTTATGAAATACTAGACGATATACTTGAGCGCATTATTTGTCTACATCAATCAACCGCCGACATTGTTAAGGCTGGACACGACACAGAAACAGTAGCTAAAGTAATGAAATTAGTTATCCGTGCAGAGTTTAAACGCCGTCAAGCCCCTCCAGGAATCAAGATTACCGATCGCGCCTTCGGTACTGGCTGGCGGATGCCCATTGCCAAGAAGCTAAAAGCTAATAGCGGGGAGACCCCCTAAAGGGTTCGACAGTTCCTTCGCCCTCAGCAGTCGCTCTTTGTTGGAAACCAACAAGACCGCGCTGCTTCGCAAGTCGGGGAACCCGCCCAACGGACTGTCTCACCGCGTCGCCGTTAGGCGCAAGGGAACGCTCACCAAGACGCTAATAGCTACAAACAGAAATACATTGTACGTCATTAATTAAATCAGCAACGCCGATTTATGAACCTGCAAAAATCACTGATTAAGCAACAAAAGCTAACTCCGTATTTGTTTTTGCTACCGGCGATCGCTTTACTAGGATTAACGGTATTTTTACCGGCAATGTTAGCTTTTGCCCTTAGCTTTACTCAGATGTACGATCTGACTCAATTTCCTGAGTGGATTGGTTTAGCTAATTTTCGGAAACTGTGGCAAGACAAAGTATTTTGGCAAATCGCTATTAATACATTGCTATATTTAGTAGGAGTAGTACCAATTTTGGTAATTGCACCATTAGGGTTGGCAATTCTCGTTAATCAAAAATTGCGAGGCATAAATTGGTTTCGCACGGCTTTTTATGCTCCTGTAGTAATTTCCATGATTGTTGCTGGAATCGCTTGGAAAGCTCTTTATACGCAAAATGGATTACTCAATCAGTTTCTTCAGCAGCTTGGCTTGGCAGAAGGTATTCCTTGGCTAACCGATCCCAAATTAGCCCTCTGGAGCGTTATGGTGGTAACTATTTGGAAAGGACTAGGTTACTATATGGTGATTTATTTGGCTGGATTACAGTCAATTTCAACCGAATTATATGAAGCAGCAGCGATCGACGGCTCAGATAGCTGGAAAAAGCATTTAGATATTACTATTCCCTTGATGCGTCCCTATTTATTCTTAGTAGCAGTAATCTCCGCCATTTCAGCCACCAAGGTATTTGAAGAAATCTATGTTATGACCAAAGGTGGTCCAGGAAATAGCTCCAAAACCGTAGTTTACTATTTATACGATAAGGCATTTGGATATGACTACGATATTAGCTACGCTAATACAATTGGTTTAGTCTTGTTTTTAAGTATTTTAGGTTTATCTATAATTAACCTCAAGCTGACCAATAATTAACCAATTACTGATTATCTCGTATCTTAACAATTTAGCTTTTGAGGCAAAAATTATGAAAGCAGTTGGTTTAACCCAATACTTACCGATTGAAGATGATCGTAGCCTGCGAGATGTTGAAATCGATCAACCTATAGCTAGAGAATATGACTTACTTGTAGAAGTCAAAGCGATTTCAGTTAACCCTGTTGATACTAAAGTTCGCAGTCCAAAAGATAAAGTCGAAGATCGTCCGCGAATTCTGGGTTGGGATGCAGCAGGTATAGTAGTGGAAGTAGGAGAAAAAGTAACAGAGTTCAAAGCTGGTGATGAAGTCTATTATGCAGGGGATATTACCCGTCCTGGCAGCAACAGTAACTTTCAGTTGGTGGATGAGCGGATTGTTGGCTATAAACCAAAGAATTTAGAGTTTGCAACTTCAGCAGCTTTACCATTGACCAGTATTACTGCTTGGGAAGCTCTGTTTGAAAGGTTAAACATTAGCAAAAATGGTGCAGATGCAGGCAAATCAATCTTAATCATTAATGGTGCTGGAGGTGTAGGTTCTATTGCCATTCAGCTAGCCAGAAAATTAGCCAAGCTTAACGTTATTGCCACTGCCTCACGTCCAGAAACGATCGCCTGGTGTCAGAAACTTGGCGCGAATGCGATCGTCAATCATCATCATAATTTGGCGGACGAAATCGCCAAAATAGGCTATGAAACTGTGGATTATATTTTGTGCTTAAACGATACCGATGGTCATTGGCAGGCGATCGCTCAAGCAATTAAACCCCAGGGCATTATCTGTACCATCGTTGAAAATAAAAAACCACTGGAGATGGATGTCTTAAAAAATAAAAGTGCAGGTTTGGTTTGGGAATTTATGTTTACCCGTTCTATGTATCAGACTGATGATATGGCAAAACAAGGTAAATTACTTAACCAAGTTAGTCAGCTTATCGAAGCTGGTACGATTATTACAACCTGCAACGATATAGTTAAGCCAATTAATGCCAAAAATCTGAGAAATGTTCATCAGCGTATTGAAAAGGGCAGTGCAATTGGCAAGATAGTGCTTGCTGATTGGAATTAGAAGTATCTCTTTTTTGTCACTCTTTGAAAATTAGAATTAACTAGACAAAGGTTTAAAACTAAAAACAAACAACATCGGTAACTTTGATTACAAATGCGATCGCCTTTTTCTTACAAGCTAAATACAAGTTTCGTAAGTAAAAAAGCTAAAATTCAAATGAAAACCGCTAAATTATCTTTTTATCAATATTTTTTACTGGTAACTATCTTGATTGCATTAACTTCATTAGTCGGTATACCAGATGTAAAATCTCAATCTGTAAATGATAATATAACTGCCGATTATCTAGTCAAATCTACACCAGAAAATGTAATTTGGGGAAAATTATTTACATCTGCTGATAAGCCAATTTTACAGGTCAAATCTGGAGATGTTGTTACCATTGAAACCATATCCCATGAAGGTATTTTACCCGATCAAGGAGATACGGTTGAGTTTTTTACCAAGGCAGGAATTGACAAAGCAGATATCCTACCAGATCAGCTAGCGGTCAAAAAACAAATCAAAAGAACTGCACCAGGTCCTCATGTTATTACTGGTCCAATTTTTGTCAAAGGTGCCGAACCTGGAGATGTTTTAGAAATCAAAACCGTTAACATTGATTATCGCGTCCCTTATGGCGTGATCTCCAACCGTCACGCCAAAGGATCTTTACCTGATGAATATCCCCTAAACAATGCAGATATATACACCAAGGTTATTCCCCTTGATACTGAAAAAAACATTGGATTTTTTCGCCCCGCTAATGGTAGACCAAATATAAATCTCCCCCTTAAGCCTTTTATGGGCATCATGGGAGTAGCCCCAGCCGATGCTAAAGAAGCAGTAAACTCAGTACCGCCAGGTAACTATGGCGGAAATATAGACATCAAGCGTCTAACTGCGGGTTCGAGTTTATATCTATCAGTACAAGTTCCTGGTGCATTATTCTATTCTGGCGATCCTCACTGCGCCCAAGGAAATGGAGAAGTAGCCCTGACAGCTATTGAGTGTTCTTTAACTCCTACCTTTCAACTGATTGTTCATAAAAGCAAAAAGCAAGAATCACCAGTGGGAGAAACTCCTGACGCTTGGCTAGCAATTGGACTAGATGAAGATTTAGATGGGGCAATGAAAAAAGCCGTGCGGGAATCTCTACGAATCATGAATGAAGAATATGGTTTGACAAAGCAAGATGCTCTACTGTTTGGTAGTGCTGCAATTGACTATGAAGTTTCTCAGGTGGTGGATATAGTCAAGGGTATTCACGGAGTTATCCCTAAAGATATACTGCAACCTTTAGAATCAAAATAGGATATTGTACGTAGTAATTAGGTCAATACTGTAAGTAGTGCTATGCTTGCGACTCAAGTGTCTCTCGTTCCAACAGTACCAGAAGCTTTTGAGGCAAAAATTATGAAAGCGGTTGGTTTAACCTAAAACTTACGATTGAAGATGATCCTAGCCTGCAAGATGTTGAAATCGATCAGAGCGATAAAAGCAATGTCAGAAAATATAACCCCTCCAGTAATATTTTAAAGTAGTCGCTTAAGCGACTACTTTTTTCCAGAGTATTCTTACCTACTTATTAGTTGCAACACAACCTTAATCTAAGCTATGTCTCCTATATTCTTCTGTCTTCGTCGATTCTTTTATCTTTAATAACGATAATTTCTTCGAGTTCGGGACTGCTAGAGGTTTGAACATTTTTATCCTTGTTCTGCTTGGCAGATTCTGCTCCACTCTTAACAGATGACTTAACTGAATCAGCAGCACTTTTTCCCGATGATTTAAGAGATTCGGCTGCGCTTTTTATTGATGGCTTCACCGCTTCGGCTGTGCCTTTTACAGTCGCTCTGACATCCTTGGTAGCACCCTCAATTTCTTGAGCCACTGCTTTAGCCGAAGGCTTAACTGCATCTGCGGTACTCTCAATTGATTTAGCAGCACCTTCTACAGCAGGTTTGACCCCTTCTACAGTCTTATTGACTGAACTGGTGACGCTTTTAATTGTTGGTTTAACTTCTTCAGATGCTTGCTGAACTGCATCTACTACTGAAGGCTTAACTTCCTTAACTGTTTGGTCTACCGATTGTGCAATTCCTTTAACAGAAGGTTTAGCTTCTTCAACCGTCTCTTTAATGGCTTCGGCTGTTCCAGCGATCGAAGGCTTAACTTCTTCTATCGTTTTTTTAGCTGCTGTTCCGATCTCTTTTACAGATTCTTTAACGCCGTCAGCCACGGTGTTAGCTGCCTCTCCTAAATTGTCTGCGGTATCAGCTACTCCCTTCCCAGCAAGAGCTCCACCAATTGCGCCAGCGACAACACCAAAAAGTCCTCCACGAGCACCAAGCGCGCCACCAAGAGCAGCACCAGCTACTCTTGCGCCAATACCCGAACCCGATCCTGATGAAGACTCTGATGACTGCTCTTGTTCAGACTTAGCCTTTTCTTCTGTTTGTTCTACAGGTTGCATACCTGGATTTCCACTAACAATTTCAATTTGTTCGCGACCAATATTTTTCTCTGGCTGATTGGAAGATGGCTTGCTACTCATAGATGTATCCTTTGCTTTAAGTTTGATTTTAGTTACTCTCAACTTAACTATTATTTATAAGATATTTCCATAACTTGAGGAGGAGATATTTCTGTTTTTATCTACCTCTCTAGTTACATCTAGCAAAGAATTTGGCTCAATATGCTTAACCCGAATTTGGGTTAATTATTTGTAGTCTGGATTGAGCTGACAATAGCAACGTTTGATTGTGAATGTTTTATGTCTAAGATTTTTTAACTCCCAAATCAGCAGTAACAGGGTGCCTTTGCAGAACTTGTCTTAAATACGTCGCTGTATAAGAATTTTTATTTTGAGCTACTTCTTCTGGTGTACCTGTGGCGATAATTTGTCCGCCTTTATCTCCTCCTTCAGGACCAAGATCGATAATCCAGTCCGAACAACGGATAACGTCTAAGTTATGTTCAATCACAATCAAGGAGTTGCCTTTATCTACCAAACGTTGCAGCACGTTTAAAAGGTGATGCACATCATAAAAAGATAAGCCTGTAGTTGGTTCATCGATTAGGTAGAGAGTTTTACCAGTGGCGCGACGGGATAACTCCGAAGCCAGTTTAACTCTTTGTGCTTCTCCTCCTGAAAGAGTGGGGGCGGGTTGTCCTAGTTTGACATAACCCAAGCCCACATCCGTTAGGGTTTGCAGCCTATTAGCAGCACGAGGAATATTTTTAAAGATTTCTGATGCTTCTTCCACCGTCATGTCTAAGACATCAGCAATAGAATAGTTTTTATACTTGGCTTGGAGAGTTTCACGGTTGTATCTTGCCCCTTTGCAGACATCACACTGCACATAGACATCGGGTAAGAAATTCATCTCAATCACGTTTACCCCTTGTCCACTACAGGCTTCACAGCGTCCACCTTTAACGTTAAACGAAAATCGTCCTGCTTTGTAACCTCTAGCTTTGGCTTCAATGGTTTCGGCAAATATCGTCCGAATGGCATCAAATACCCCTGTGTAGGTAGCAGTGTTGGAACGAGGAGTCCGACCAATAGGAGATTGATCTATGGTAATTACTTTATCGATCGCCTGTAAACCTTGAACTTCTCCTAGTTGTTTGGGAAAAGGAACTTTACGACTGAGATGATGTTTTAAGGCGGGATGGAGTATTTCATTAACTAAGGTAGATTTACCCGAACCTGATACCCCAGTGATGCAGACAAATTTACCTAAAGGAATATTTACGTCAAGATGCTGAAGATTATTTTGATGGCAGTCTTTAAGAATAATGCCAACTGCTTTACCTCTTCTTCTCTCTTGAGGAGTAGCAATCACCCGTTTACCAGATAGATATGCCCCAGTTAAAGAAGCCTCTGAATTTAACAGGGTAGTTAAATCTCCCTGTGAGACAATTTCCCCGCCATGTACCCCAGCTTTGGGACCTATATCCACAATGCTATCCGCAGCGCGAATAGTGTCTTCATCATGTTCAACTACGATGAGAGTATTGCCTAAATCTCTTAGTTTTCTTAGTGTTCCCAGTAATTTGCCGTTGTCTCGTTGATGTAGACCAATACTTGGTTCATCCAAAACATATAATACTCCTGTTAATCCTGCACCGATTTGGGTAGCTAAGCGAATTCGCTGTGCTTCGCCCCCAGAAAGGGTCATAGCTGCCCGATCCAAGGTCAAGTAGTCTAAACCCACATCTAATAAAAACTGAAGACGGGATCTAATTTCTCTGAGTGCCAACTCGCCAATTAATGCTTGACGGTTACTAAGCTTAAGATCATTTATCCGCTCTAAACACTCTCGAATTGGCACACCTGCTAAATCATTGATGCGGTATTGTCCTAAGCTGACGGATAAAGAGGCTGGCTTGAGACGTTGACCATCGCAGGTTGCACAAGGCTGGTTGACAAGATACTGTTCTAGCTTACTCTTAATCGCATCAGAGTTGGTTTCTTGATAGTTGCGCTGCAACATTTTTAGCACGCCTGAATAGTGGCGATGATAGCCTTTGTTCTTACCGTTGCGACTGTCAGACTGAAAGTACACAGGTTCTGCTGCACCAAAAAGAATAACGTCTTGCTGTTCTTCTGTCAGCTTTAACCATTGAGTCTGAATCTCAAAACCAAATGCCTGTCCTACTCCATGTAAAAGAGAGAGATAGTAAGAATTATCTTTATCTGACCAAGGAGCGATCGCGCTATATACTGGTTGCTGAGGATCGGGAACAACTAATTCAGGGGCAAAAGTCTTATGGCTGCCTAAACCATGACAGTCAGGACAAGCACCATAAGGGGAATTAAAAGAAAATAAACGAGGAGATAGTTCTTCTATTACTGCACCATGTTCGGGACAGGCAAAGTTTTCTGAAAAGACAATCTTTGGCGGTTGCTCTTTAGCATCAGCAGCAGGAATAATTTCAATTTCGGCAATGCCCTCAGATAAACGCAAACAAGTTCCCAAAGAATCTGCTAAACGTTCAGCGATTCCTGATTTTTTAATTAGACGATCTATAACTACTTCGATGTCATGCCTGTAGTTTTTATCTAGTTTAATCTTATCGTCAAGCTGCTGCACTTCTCCATCTATTTTTACCCGTACAAAGCCTTGAGAAGACAAACTAGACAATAATTGCTTGTGTGTCCCCTTGTTACTTCGCACCACGGGGGCAAGAATCATAAACTTGGTTTGATCGGGTAGATCCATAATGCGATCGCACATCTCATCAATGGTCTGTGGTACAATCGAGCGATCGCATTTAGGACAATGGGGTTCACCCGCCCTACCAAACAGCAACCTTAAATAATCATATATTTCTGTAACCGTCCCGACAGTAGAACGAGGATTATGAGAGGTGGACTTTTGATCGATAGAAATTGCAGGACTCAACCCTTCAATGGCATCAACATCGGGCTTATCTAGCTGTCCTAAAAACTGACGGGCATAAGCACTAAGAGACTCCACATATCGCCTTTGTCCCTCGGCAAAAATAGTATCAAAAGCCAAAGAAGATTTACCCGAACCTGAAACTCCAGTAAAGACAATCAGCTTGTTACGAGGTAACTCTAAATCAATATTTTTTAGGTTATGTTGTCTTGCACCTTTGATACGAATGACATTCTTTTCTAAAGATTCTGGCTGAATTTTGCTATTTTTACCGTTGGGTTTTGTACCGTTGCTGGAAGGAGACATACAGTCAGTGCTTAACAATGCTTAAGAGTCCTTAATTATATTAACGTTATCTAGTGAGTCAGTTGAGTGTAGTTAGTTAAATAATTTTGTTGGATTATATAAGCTCATCTTGTTTTAGTTCAGCAAGTAAATCGGCATGGCTAGTAGTGGGTTCATCTCGTCTTTGGGCCACAGTTGCTAAATCTTCTATGTCTTCAAGTAATTCTTCAAATTGAGCAATAGGTAAAATTACAGCAGTTTTTTCACCCGCTTCATTAGTAATGTAATTTAAAGCTAAATCTTGAGTATCGATCATGGTTGCCTAGTTTGAAATGATATTAATTATAAATGATGCTTTTAGGTAAGGCGATCGCATATTGATGTATAAAGCTTTATTTTTCATAATTAGTCATTAAATTTTGCCAAGTCGTGTAATTTTTTTTGTCTGAGATCACTGACTTTGGTTGGAATCAAAAATTAAACTATTGATTGAAAATCATAAATTTAATTAAAAAAGGTACGAGATAAATGTTTTTTGAAATCGCTAAATTTGCAATGGATGTGTCAGGTTTGAGTAGTCAACAAAAAGTTGCTGAATGGGCAAGATTGAATAGAACCAATCCTTTTAATATGGGAGCGAAGAATTATCAACGTTGTTTATGGGATCTGAAACTAGGTGGCAAGTATCACGAACTTGAATATAACGGAGATGGAAGTCTTAAATATCAGTAGATATCTACAGAAACAGTGTAAATATTAATACAGCTAAGTTCTGGAATCTCAAATCTATAGAAAGTTGATACTCTCTAAGTTTTAGCGTCTCTGCGTACAATAAAAATTTTCCCTAAAAACTTAGGAGGAATTAAAAACAACTCAAATCAAATTTAGATAAATCATCATTGATTTCGTCCATCTCTAAAACGATATCGTCGGCTATATTAGCCTCTGCAAGCAATACGTTCATTTGTCCAGAGGCATTTTTTCTGCTGCGGGGTGGATACCAAAATGGACTTGTTTACCCTGCTTGCGCAGAATCTACTGAATCAAAGTATCTTTCATTTGGTAATATTTTTTACTACAACAAGCTAAAGTATTACGTACCTATTTGTAAATCAAGCTCATTGCTTTCTCAATAATCTGATTTTTATCAGCCACTGTATCAAGTTGATCGACCGTATATTTTCCTTCAAATGCTTCGTAGCTTGCCTCTTCAATTGCATCTGTATAAGCTTCATGAAGCATCTGAGATATTGTCTCAGATTCAGCATAATGCCCACCGCTTCTACGTCTTTTATTCGTCTTGTTAATTCCCTTGACTGAATTAGAAACAGATCTATTCCCAGAAGACGTAGTTCGCTTTTCAACAGACTGTTTAATCAGGTGCATAAGTAAGATTATCATGTAGCTTTCAATCTTATTCAGTTTATCCTCTACAGACATTTCCTCTAGTTCATTGATGATTGACAAAGCACCTTGGTAGTCTTGATTTTCTACTTTTTTCCTAAGCTCTAATAATTCATCCATAACTATATCCCTACGTTCTAGCTTATTTTGTATCGTTAAAATCAACGCCAGTATAGATTTCAGATAATTCTAATTTCAAATCTAACGAACCCAATTGAATCAAAGCATCTTCCGTTTCATATTCAGACAATAACCATTTTCCTGCTTCTGTCTTGGTGTATTGTATGACATGGTATTTCTGCTGAGAAATTAAAATATATTCTTCCATTTCAGGAATAGAACGATAATAAGTAAACTTATCTCCCTGATCGTAGTTTTGGGTTGATGGGGATAAAACTTCTGTAATCATCACAGGATTTGTTACCGTAGTTGTGCCTCTATCGGCATAAATAGGTTCTCCTTTAATTAGCATTACATCAGGGTAAGTATATAAACGATAGCGAGGTATCCATAGACGCACATCAACCATGTAAACACGATAATTTTGCTTTTTTAAACTAAATCTAAGATTAGTTACTAGATTTAGGCTAATTTCATTGTGATTAGTCGTTCCTCCTGTCATGGGAATAATCTCTCCATCGCGGTATTCGCTTTTGTATTCTGCTTGTTCTTCTAACTGCAAATATTCTTCAGGGGTGTAGGTACGAGCTTGTAACTGCATAATGAGAAAAAAGTTTTATTTCTTTTAATTTTAGTCTCGAAGTTGCATCACCATTTCTATGCGAGAGCTAACTTCTAATTTCCGAAACATTTTTTTCTAAGCTTATTTAACTGTGTTGTGACTAATCCATAATTTTTGGCTAATCTCGACATTAGTTAGACCTTGAGCAATTAAATGAGCAATCTGCATTTCTCGCTTAGTGAGTAATTCAATAAGCTTATCCAGGCGCAAACATCTACTTAAACGGCGAACTAACAGTAGATTTCCCCGAAGATGTCAAGATACCTATTGAACCTAATCAGATGACTACTGCTGTTTTGAGTGAGAGTAGTTTGAAGTTTAGTTATTGTAGTTTGGATAAAGCGATCGCACTTTTGAAAGAGCAGTATGCAGTTGGGACGGTAGAAGTGAGAATAGTTAATAGCTAATTTGCGGAGTTTGTAGAGGTTAGCATGGTGCGATCTAGAACATTGAATAACGTGTAGAAAATTTCCAAATAATATTATTGTGCAGAGAATGAACGAGCTATACGCCTGTTACGAAAGAATGGTCAATTTGCTTGGAACGGATGCTGAACCTTTTGAATCAGTTGAGCTTGTTGAGCAATATCGTCAATTTTGGCGACCAGATAATGTGCGCGTTGTAATACTAGCCGAATCTCACGTATTCACTTCAGATGACGATCGAAAGTACCGAATTCGAGAAATAGATGGGTTATCAGGTTGTCCAACGCAATATGCTAGGTTTGTATATTGTCTTGCCTATGGTGAAAATTCATTGACGGAAGGAAGTAGTCATCCATGCAAAAGAGATGGAACTCCGCAGTTTTGGAAGATATTTTTCAGTTGCGAAAATGAAATTTCATCACGAGAATCCTTCGCCCCTATTCTCAAACGTAATAACCCGATAGATCAAAGAATCCGAAATAAAGTTGAATTACTACAATCTTTGCAGGCTCATGGGGTATGGCTTGTAGATGTAAGCATTATGGCTTTGTATAACAAGGGCAAAAAACTGTCAAATAAGGCTATGAATCAAGCTATTAGAGTTTCTTGGTCAAATTATACTAGAAGGGTCATTGAAGAATCCCAGCCCAACCATGTAATAGTAGTGGGTAAAGGGGTTGCAAAAGTTGTAGAATCAGAACTTGCCGAAATTATGAACCAAAGCTACTCCGTTATTGAACAGCCAAATGCACATTTATCGGCAGAAAAACACTTAAATAATTTCAAAACTTACAGATCAATAATTAGCCAAATTTAAAACAACGATCGCCTTTCCAGAACTCAGATTGCACCAAATATAAACTAACTCTGCTCAAAAACCATCAGCTATTGGGAACAATAGAACTAAAGAAGTTCCACGCAATCGAGGTTTTGGGTAGATGAAGAGGGTTAGTAAATTAGTTATCTATGGACTGGTAATAGTCGACATGGCGATCGCCAACTCTTCAAAACTCCAGCAGTCAGAGTCGAGGATTGCCCTGATTGACGAGAGACTAGCTGTTACAGAAGAGAGAATCGACTATACCAGTAAGAAGAAGTGGACTAACTATATCTCTACAAATACAGACTTGTTGGCAGCTAAGGCAAAGTTAGAAAGGCAACAAGAAGAGAAACTAAAGATTGAAGATAAAGTATTAAGTCTTCTCTTAGATTACGAAGCTGCCAACCGCCAACTTAAACTACTCACATCAAACTTAGAAACTTTAGAATAGCCAAGGGAAGTAATAATAATTGGCTATAAGTTTGAGCAGGGTACTACAAATCAAATATTAGGTATGGAGGTAAGGCGATCGCGCCTTGTTCTAAATCTTTCCAAAAGGCTTTTCATATGGTTCTCTTGCAAAAAATTTAAGTTGGTTAGTTTGAATATTGTGGTCTATTTATTTGAAACCCGTTGTAAGTAAATAAAATACATTAGCATAGCTTACAGTTTGTTCCAGGGAAAAGATGATATTTTATTGGCTAAATAGATGAATTTTTGTTACACTCGTTACAAAACCTCACACCCTAAAAATAAATTATGTCTAATAAGAAAACTGTTATTTCTCCCTCAATTTTATCAGCAGATTTTAGCCGCCTAGGCGCAGAAATCGAAGCTGTAGACAAAGCTGGTGCTGATTGGATTCATATTGATGTTATGGACGGTAGATTTGTACCTAACATTACTATTGGTCCAATGATTGTTAAAGCTGTTCGTCCTCTTACTAAAAAGCCTTTGGACGTGCATCTAATGATTGTTGAACCAGAAAAGTATGTCGAAGATTTTGCTAAAGCTGGTGCGGATATTATCTCCGTTCATGCAGAACACAACGCCTCTCCTCACCTGCATCGCACTTTAGGACAAATCCGCGAACTAGGTAAGCAAGCTGGAGTAGTATTAAATCCTGGTACTCCTTTATCTTTGATCGAACACGTTCTTCCTCTTTGCGATCTAGTCTTGATTATGAGCGTCAATCCTGGTTTTGGTGGTCAAAGCTTTATTGAAGAAATGGTAAGTAAAATAGCTCAATTACGTCAAATGTGCGACGAAAAAGGCTTAGATCCTTGGATCGAAGTTGACGGTGGAATAAAGCCTAATAATGCTTGGCAGGTTATAGATGCTGGTGCTAATGCGATTGTAGCTGGCTCTGCCGTATTCAAAGCTGCTGACTATGCTGAGGCTATCGAAGGTATTCGCAATAGTAAGCGTACTCAGCCTGAATTGGCTACTGCTTAAACTTTATTAAGTAAGTCGATCGATAGAGGTTCACGATCAAGGAGAAAATGAACCTCTCTTTCTAGCGATCGCTTTAACCTCGGCGGATATTGTCCATTAATCAGCAAATTTAATGAGCAAAGTTGTCATTGGGGTTATGGGTGCAGGGAATGCAGCCACTCCACAAGATCTTGAACTAGCTTATCAGTTAGGTAAATTAGTTGCTAAACAAGGTTGGGTGCTGCTCACTGGAGGGAGAAAAGCAGGGGTGATGGACGCAGCGAGTGGTGGTGCCAAAGCTGCTGGGGGATTAGTAGTAGGAATTTTGCCAAGTAATAATACGGTAGGAATGTCGGAGGCTGTAGATATTCCCATTGTCACTGATTTAGGTAATGGACGAAATAATATTAATGTGTTGTCTTCCAACGTCGTAATTGCCTGTGGCATGAGTTTAGGAACTGCATCAGAAGTAGCCTTGGCTTTAAAAAACCTTAAGCCAGTAATTTTATTAAATCAAAGTAAATCAACCTATCAGTTTTTTGCTGAATTAGCATCTGAGCGAGTTTTTCGAGTCGAAACTGCGAGTCAAGCGATCGCTTTGGTCAAAGAGCTTCTGAAATGACTAAAATACGATAACCAGCATCATATTCGGCTTGCTGTTGTAGATAGCCATATTTTTGTAACCAAGTACCGCTATTAATATCTGGTAGAGTCGAGGGGAGCTATTACGCTCCGCCCCTCTCTTTTAGATCTGTACGTGCGACTTTCACCGCATACGGCTCCCGAATATCTTTAGTCTTTCCGACCTTTGCCCATGTGTGTATAGTGGTGACAGCTTCTGTGATTGGCGATTAGATTCTCCCTGTCCCAGTTGTTGTGATTACCATCAATATGATGTAATTCTACTTTTTCTCCGTAGAGAAATTTCAATCCACAATATCCACATGAATGATTTTGTTTTCTAAGCGTGCTTGCTATTGCTCCGTCGTAATATTTACTGTTTCTCTTTGCCCAGTAGTTTATGTCTCCATCAAAAGGAGTCTTTTCTCCTTTGACGTTGACAAATTTGTTCTCTGAGTAACTAACAGTTGGGAAGGCGTTTTTGACCATTTTGACTGCTTTATAGCGGTTTATAGATTTTTGTTTTAAGAACACTTTGAATGTTCTTTGGGATAATCTCCCTAAATTGAATCTTGAACCGTCCATCTTGCAGAATTTATGGTAATTGCGCCATCCCCTAACGACAGGCGCTAGCTTTGACACTTTTGTTTCCGCATCATAGTTAGAGTTGTTGACGATGTATTTAACTTTGTTACGAAAAGCTTTGAAGTTGTCCACTGATGGGATGCTCCTAAACTTGCCGTTTTTTTGGACGTAAAATTTCCATCCAAGAAAGTCAAAACCATCTGTCGAAGCCGTTACTTTGGTCTTCTTTTGGTTAACTTCCATTCCTCGTTTGGCAAGAAATTCTTCAACTTTGGCAAGTATTTGTTCTGCACTATCTTCTGGTTTTAGTATGAAAACCATGTCATCCGCATAACGAGTACACTTAGATGTCCTTTGTTCCCCAATTAGTTCTATGCCGTTCAAAGCAATGTTAGCCAATAATGGGCTTACAACTCCACCTTGCGGTGTACCTTGATTGGGAAACTGTGGGTTAACTCCGATTTTAAGACATCGACGTATTCCGTCTATAATAAAATCGGGAGCAATAACTATGTCTAAGATGGATTTATGACTTATGCGGTCAAAGCATTTAGAGATGTCTATTTCTAGAACTCTCTTTTTAATTCCGTTGCTTTTGCTTCTTAGATTGTTGAACAGGTTTTTTTGGGCGTCATGTGTGCCTCGTCCTGGTCTAAACCCGTAGCTTCGAGCATGGAACGTTGCTTCGTGTGCTGGTTCTAGAGCATATTTCAGTAAACATTGATATGCTCTATCGGCTATTGTTGGTATTTTCAGTATTCGCTTGCTGCCATCCTTTTTAGGAATGGGTATCTCGCGAAGTCCCTGGTGTACCCAAGTTTTGTAGTTCTTTCTTAGAGTTTCCTCTAAGTCAAACCTTTCCTTGAATGACAATAATTTCTTGCCATCAATTCCAGCCGTTTTCTTTCCTGTGTTTAGTTGAGTTACTTGTCTAATTGCTAGCATCCTTGCTGAACGAGAAGATAGAATCAACTTCTGTAGACTTTTAGCCTTAGCTTTGTCTCCTTCTCTAGTTGCTTTGTATATTCTCCTTTGGAGGCGAAATAATACTTTCTGAAATCCCTTCCAGTCGGCAAATTTCCAGTTATCGCTATAACTTATGCTATGCGTCATAATTATTACCTTCTTAGTTGAACATTGTTCTGATATCCTTGAGGCGCGGAAAGCAAAGCTTTCCCAGTCGTCGAAGACGACGATCTGAGTGCTTCGCACTCTGCACGCCTCATCCTACCCTCTGCTTGGTTTTCCGCTACTCGTCTAGCCTATTCAGGTTTTCGATTCCTGAAACCAAGTATCAGAGTTTTTATTCGTTCCGATGGTTAGATTGACTGATGTTTTAGGGCGGTTCAATTTGTCTATTACCTTCTCAGAGAAGTAGCTTGTCAACCACAAACGCTACGAGAATAGGCGGTAATAAAGTCCATATTTGTTGTTCAGATTATGGCTCCAAATTAAGACATTTTCCTAGAACCTGTTTACCCATGACATCTCCCTATTAGCGGTAGTGTGGCTATCTGTTTTGCCTCTAATTCCGCCCTGCTGCACGCTTTACCCTGTAGGATTCCGAGCCTACTCAGTAGTGCCAGATAAGGAGTCATCTATCTCTTAGATGGGGGGACTTTAACCTCCATCCAACTATCAGTTCAGGTTACATACAGTTTTCTCCCTGTCATCACCTGGAAGCTTCTATTTCTCTAATTTCTAGAGTTTCGCGGCTTCAACGAATCGCACATGATTTGATTTATGTATGCCTGCTTGTAACTCATCAGGAAGCATTTTAGAGAAAGAAGAAATACCGTTGCGTACTTCTGGATCTAAATAAATTTCTGGTTGACACCAACCAGCAGCAGCAAAGCGATCGCTTAAATCTTGAGGTAACAAAAAAGGGATTACCTCTACTTGCTTATGAGTAATCTGCCTAATCTGCGTAGCAATATCTTGTGTACTAGGAAAAGTGGCTAAGGTATCCTGAATAAAGTAGGGAAAATATTCTGTAAGCCAAAAATCAGGAATTTTACTTTGTTCAAACGCAAAAATGACTATTCTTCCCTTACCTACAAGCCGATTGATTTCTTTAATACTCGCTGCAATATCTTGAAAGTGATGCAGTGCTAACATAACTATTGCCCCATCAACAGAATTGTCAGCTAAAGGAATTTGTTCGGCAGCAGCAGTTATCCATTTAACCTTTTTGTGAGGTTGTGCTTGAGCCTGCATAACTGCCGATGGCTCGATGGCAATTACTGAATAACCCTGACTAGCGATCGCATCACTATAATTTCCCGTACCTGCACCAACATCAGCAATTGTTGTTTTTAAGGGTAAATTTAGCAGAGTAATTAATCTCTCAACAATTCTAGGATCTGGCTGACGGGTGTGGTTATATCCTTGACCAATAGAATTATATAAAGTCATTTAATCTCTGGGCGTTGCTGATTTAGGTAATGACCTACAAAATATTACTGTTCGTAGCTCTTAGCTCTTAGCTCTTAGCTTTTAGCTTCTTGGCGCAGTCGCTCTTTGTACGGCGCGTTTTCTGTAGGAAGCTTCCCACAGAAAAGCCGCCTTTGGAAACCAACACCGCAAGCGTGGAATAAGCTTCTTAAACAGAAGCATTTCCGCTTGCAAAGACCGCGCTGCACCGCTTTTAGCTTTTGGGTATTCTTTAAGTTCCGAATAAGTAAACAAAAAATTTATATAGCATTACAATCGAGCAACGCTAATTTCTAGGTAAGTTACCTCAATAAAAACTATCAGCTAAACTCAAACTTTTGTTTCTTCTAACATCAACTTAGAACGTCTAATATCTTCGGGAATAGATACGGGATAGTCTCCTGTAAAACAAGCTGAACAGAAATTTTCGGTGTTTTCTTGAGTTGCTTCGAGCATTCCTGACCAACTTAAATAAGCCAGGGTATCTACACCGATCCGTTCTTCAATTTCTTTGACAGACTTAGTTGCAGCAATAAGCTGATTTTGGTTATCTGTATCAATGCCATAAAAACAGGGGTGAGTCACAGGAGGAGAAGAGATTCTCATATGAACTTCAGTTGCGCCTGCATCTCTAAGAGTTTTGACAATTTTCTTGCTGGTTGTACCTCTAACTATAGAATCATCCACAATAATAATTCTTTTACCCTGTAAAGCATCTTTGAGGGTATTTAGCTTCATACGGATGCCAGCCTCGCGCATACTTTGGGTAGGCTGGATAAAGGTACGCCCTACATAGCGATTTTTAATCAACCCTTCACCATAAGTAAGCCCAGATTCACGGGAAAACCCGATCGCTGCTGGAATACCTGAGTCAGGCACACCAATAACTAAATCGGCATCGACAAAGGATTCTCTTGCTAGCTGTCTACCTAAGCGAATACGATAGCTATATAGCGTTTCATTGTGCATGACGCTATCAGGACGAGCAAAATAAATCATTTCAAAAATACAAAGCTTTTTCTCTACTTCTTCTGCCCAATAAACTGATTTTAAACCAGAATCGGTGATCCAAACTAGTTCTCCAGGATTTACGTCTCGCACGTATTCCGCACCAATAATATCTAGACCACAGGTTTCTGAAGATAGTACATAGCGATCGCTTGCGCCCTTTTCTCCTGATAAAACACCAATTACCAACGGACGAATCCCATTGCGATCGCGCGCGCCCATTAGACCCGCGGGAGTGGCAATAGTTAAGCTGTATGCGCCTATACACAGTTTAAAGGCACTAATAGCAGCCTGTAACCAATCTTTGCCCTTGTCAACCTCATCAGCCAAGGTCAAGGCAATCATTTCTGAATCGGTAGAGGTAATAAAGCTGGCATCTCTCTCGATCAAGTGTTTTCTAAGTTCTACGGCATTAACCAAATTACCATTATGAGCCAAAGCTAACTTGCCCAGTCTAGTATCTAAAACAACGGGTTGAGCATTCTCTTTTAAGCTAGAGCCTGTAGTTGAGTAGCGAGTGTGACCAACAGCAATTTCTCCAGGTAGCTGCTCTAAGATCTCTTCATTGAATACTTGAGATACCAGACCCATATCTTTATGGCAGTAAATATCTCCTTTATTTAAGGTGGCGATACCTGCTGATTCTTGTCCCCGATGTTGTAGAGCATACAAACCAAAATAGGTGAGTTTAGCCACTTCTAATGCTTTATCTGGGGCATATACCCCAAAAACACCACAGGCTTCTTCTGGTTTGTCTTCACGCTGATTACTCATTAGAGAATCTTCTGTCCAATCGAAAGACTGTTGTGGCATCATGCTCTTGACTTGCTCCTATTTGGCGGTAAATAAGTATTTGAAATGGTTGTTGATGTTTTTCACATCTTTTAGCCTGACCGCTTCGAGAAATAATTGTAGTTGTGTTAAGGCCCGATTATAAATTTTAGAACAATTGACTTTTCTATTTAAGAAACTGTAACCAGAAATAAAACTGCCTTTATTCCTAGCAAGTTACGTCGTTATGTCGCTATAATGATTGATTAGAAGATTTTAACTTTAAATCTTTGAATATAGTAATTAGGTACTAAAAAGCTAACCTAGTTTCTATTGCCTGTTTCCAGGTAGTAGATAGTATATTGATCCTAACATTAATTAACGTAAGATTATCATCAGTTAAAATGTTTAAATCTGAATTAGATTGATTTACCATCCCGATCTTTGTCCAGCGATCGCTAAAATTATCAGTTAAGTGTGCCTCCCAAGCCTTAACCATCTCAGGATTAACCGATACCACAATTTGGCTAGCAACTTCGCCAAATAGCACTTCATCTAAGCGTTGGGAATTAGATACAGGGACAGTAACAGTTGCACCTAAGTTTTTACCGATACAGGCTTCTGCCAAGGCAACTGCCAAGCCACCTTCTGCAAGATCGTGAGCCGAGCGAATCCATTTTTGGCGTATTCCATGACGACAAGCTGCTTGAACTTTACGCTCTAATTCAAAATCAACTACAGGGGGTTTTCCCGCTACCGTCTGATGAATGGCAGCCAAATATTCTGATGCGCCTAAAGTTGGTTCAAGATTGCCGAGTAAGTAAATAATATCGCCTTCGTGTTGCCAAGCTTGCCCACAGATTTTAGTAATATCAGGTATCAAACCCACCATACCAATTACGGGAGTGGGATATATAGGCTGAGGATTTCCTTGAGAATCAAGTGTCTCATTGTAAAGAGAAACATTTCCACCAGTGACGGGAGTAGACATTTCTCGGCAAGCATCCGCCACACCATGACAGGCATTAGCTAGCTGCCAATAACCTACTGGTTTTTCTGGACTACCAAAGTTAAGGTTGTCCGTAACTGCTATCGGTTCGGCACCAACACAGCTTAAATTACGGGCAGCTTCAGCCACGGCAGCTTTTGTCCCTTCATAGGGGTCTAAATATACATAGCGAGGATTGCAGTCGGTGGTGGCAGCTACGCCAATAGTGCAGTCTTCTGGTTTGGCATCTAGAGGACGAATTCTAATTACCGCTGCGTCTGCTCCGCCTGGTAAAAGAATCGTGTTATTTTGTACCTGATGGTCATATTGGCGATATACCCATTGCTTAGAAGCGATAGTGGGTGTATCTAGCAGTTGCAGTAGAATTTCATTCCAGGTTTTGTATGTTCCCTGCACGTCTATACCCTGATAATCGCACCCAGGTAAGCTATCAGCAGTCCATTTGGCAGCTTCTTTTGCATAAGCAGGAGGTTCAGTTAGTAATTCACGTTTGTAGATAGGAGTATCATCAGCTAAAGCAGTAGCAGTTACTTCTGCTGCTATGTCCCCTTGGTATAAGATTCTGACTACTGGCTCTTCGATTACCGAACCTGCAACCACCGCCTGAAGCTCCCAACGATGGAAAATATCGATTAACTCTTGTTCTCGTCCTTTTTCGGCGACAAATAGCATCCTTTCCTGAGATTCTGACAATAAATATTCATAAGGAGTCATGCCTGTTTCTCTAGCAGGGATTTTATCCAAATCCAATTCAATGCCCACACCACCTTTATCTGCCATCTCCGAAGTCGAACAGGTTAATCCCGCTGCACCCATATCCTGTGCTGCAACCACCGCACCCGTTTTAAAAGCTTCTAAACAAGCTTCGACTAAAGACTTTTCTAAAAAAGGATCCCCTACCTGTACCGCAGGGCGGTTATCCAGAGAATTGTCAGTTAGTTCAGAACTGGCAAAACTCGCTCCTCCCATGCCGTCTCGACCAGTGGTTGAGCCAACATATAATACAGGATTACCAATGCCTGATGCTCCAGACTTGACAATTTCATCAGTTTCCATCAGACCTAATGCCATGGCGTTGACTAAAGGATTGCCCGTATAAGCTCGATCAAAATAGATCTCTCCGCCTACGGTTGGTACGCCGATGCAGTTGCCATAGTGAGATATACCTTCGACTACGCCCTGAAATATACGTCTGGTGCGAGCATCTTCTAAGTTACCGAAGCGCAGAGAATTGAGGATAGCAATGGGACGCGCACCCATCGTAAAGATGTCTCGTAAAATTCCGCCTACTCCTGTGGCTGCACCTTGAAAAGGCTCGACTGCTGAAGGGTGATTATGAGATTCAATTTTAAAAGCTAGCTGTAAACCATTACCAAGATCTACTACTCCTGCGTTTTCTCCTGGTCCGACTAAAACTCTTTTGCCTGTTGTGGGAAACTGACTTAATAACGGTCGAGAATTTTTATAACAGCAGTGTTCAGACCACATAACCCCAAACATTCCTAATTCTGCTTTGTTGGGATGACGAGCTAAGCGATTGACAATTTCTTGGTATTCTTCTGGTTTAATCCCTTCGGCAGCGATTTCGCCCAGACTAAAAGGAGTAGATCTCATCTCAGACATAAATATCTTTAGACAAATGACACAGGGTTAATTGTATCTAGATCTCGGTATGGCGATCAAGATTTTTTTACAGCTTTGGTAGTCAAGATTTAGTTTTTATCACCTGACTAGAGTATTTAAAAGCCTACATCACTTACATTCTGCTTAAGTAAATCTGATTCTATATTTGTTGGCTTTGATATTTATAGAAACCTTGCCAATACTTACTTTTGATTGATTTCCTGAAAACATGGATAACGCCCAGATTTTGCCTAGAAAAACCAATTTATTGATGTAGAAATGTGTTAATCTAATTAAGTTGATAAGAAACTGGAACGTATTTAGGTCGTTGTAAGTCTTATTTGTCACGGGATGTAGCGCAGCTTGGTAGCGCGCCTGCTTTGGGAGCAGGATGTCGCAGGTTCGAATCCTGTCATCCCGATTTAGAATTAGAATTCTTAGGAATATTGATAATTGCTAGAAAGAATTGAGGCATTTATCCAATATTTTATAATTATAGTCCAAGATGAAAATTGTATTTACTTGTATAGTGTAGTGAAAATAGTAATTTATCTTTTTTCAGATAATCATTTCATTATTGATTGATAATTTTTAAAAATAAATATAATTAATAAATATAGGCAAATCAGGTAAGCATAATAGCTACTTGGTTATCCAGTAATTCACAATTTTCTATACATAATGTGTAGGCGGTAATTGGTATAATGAAACATAAAGCTATGAGCAAACTATTGGTCCGTTGGTGTACAACTTTGGGAATAGCAGGAAGTGCTTTTTTAGGTTCGGCAATAGCAGGTAATATGGCAGCACTGGCTTTACCTGAAGCGGAAGTATTACAAAAATTAAATCCTGTTCCTGTATTTACAATAGCTGATGAACAAGGTGCGCCTTTAGTCGCATCAGGTGAAGGTAACGATAAAGGTAAAGTAGCAGGGGTTTTTATTAGCCAAAATGATGCTAATCAATTTGTTAACCAGTTAAAAACAAAAAACCCAGAATTGGCAAGTAAGGTCAAAGTTGTTCCTGTCTCATTAGGAGAAGTACACAAATTAGGTCAATCTTCTCAAAGCCAAGAAAATGCTTTAGAATTTCATTACGTTCCTCAAGAGGAAGCAGTCAATTCGGCTAAAACCATTGGCGAAGCTAATAAACAGCCATATCAGGGTGGAGTGCCTTTATTTGTGGCAAAAGGTGGAGAGGACAAGGGTTATTTAACCATTGAAAAAGACTCTCAACAGGTAATTCCTTTCTTCTTCGATAAACAACAGCTAGAAGAGATGGTTGCCAAGTTTAAACAGCAAAAGCCTGATGTAGCTGCTAGCGTAAATATTGAGGTTGTTCCCTTGGAAGGGGTGATTCAAACTTTAGAAACTAGTGAAGACAAAATGTTAGAGAAAATTGTTTTAGTTCCTTCTGCTGAATCAATTGAGTTTCTCCAAAATGCATCTGTGCAACCCGCACCTAGCGCAGCACCCGCTCCTGAGGCAGTACCCGCAAAATAATTAAAATTGAACCTTATTGCTGGCGAAAAATTATATTATTGGTATCAACAGGCAAAAGAAGCTGCGATCGCCTGTAATATTGACCAAAGTGAGGTTGATTGGCTATTACAAACACTTACTAGTTTAAGCGGTATTTCTCTACGCTTAGGTTCTTGGCAAAATCTACCAGAAATTAAAAGCACTAAATCTTTATCAGAGCTAAAGCAGCTTTGGCAGCAGCGTCTTCAAGAAAATCTACCAGTTCAATATCTGGCGGAAACTGTTTTTTGGAGACGTTTTCAATTAAAAGTTACCCCTGCCGTTTTGATTCCTCGCCCTGAAACTGAATTGATTATCGATCTTGCTGTTGAAGCAGCCAAATCAAATAAGCATTTTTTGGCAACACATTGGGTAGATTTGGGGACAGGTAGCGGTGCGATCGCCTTGGGACTAGCAGATATTTTTCCCCAAGCAACTATTCATGCTGTGGATTTAAGCCAGGATGCTTTAAATATCGCTCAGGAGAATGCAAATAATTTAAAGTTAGCAAATATTAATTTTTATCATGGTAGCTGGTGGAGTCCTTTGGAGTTTCTCAAAGGTAAAGTTAGAGGAATGGTTTCTAACCCGCCTTATATTCCGACAGGTCAATTGTCTCAATTACAAATAGAAGTTGCTAAACACGAGCCTCGCTTGGCTCTCGACGGCGGTGGAGATGGTTTGGATGATATTCGTCATTTAATTACAACTGCTCCCGAATATTTGGTTTCTGGGGGGGTTTGGTTAATTGAAATTATGCTTGGTCAGTCGGATCTAGTTGTTGAACTTCTTGAACAACAGAGAGAATATTATGATATTAAAATATCTTCCGATCTTAATGGCATTGAGCGTTTTGTCTTGGCATATCGACGGTGAATAGGTAAGTAGTTAAGGGCGAACGTACATTAATAGTCAATAATGGTTAAGGTTTCTCAAACGGAATTAATTCAAGGAGCGATCGCGGGTAGAGCCGTTAGTTTTCCTACGGATACAGTACCTGCATTAGCAAGCAAGCCAGAGCAAGCCAAGCTTATTTTTCAACTCAAGCAACGTCCTGATTCTAAACCGTTAATTTTGATGGGAGCATCGATCGCTGAGTTATTGAGCTATACGGTTTATACTTCTGAGGAGTTAGCAGTTTGGCGAAAGTTAATCGATCAATATTTGCCTGGAGCGTTAACTCTGATTTTGCCCGCCTCACCTAAAGTACCTGCGGTAATTAACCCAACCAATTCTAATACAGTTGGGATTCGGATTCCTAAGCATCCTGTAGCTCTAGAAATACTAAAAGAAACTGGTGTTTTGGCTACCAGTAGTGCTAATCTTTCTGGAAATGATGCTTTGACTACAATGGAAGCTATAAATCAGGAGTTTCCTGCTGTTTTGGTTTTAGAAGGTGCTGATTTAAGCTCAAAAACCAAAATAGCTAGTGGACTTCCTTCAACAATTGTTTGCTGGCAGAATCAAAAATGGCAGATTTTACGTCAAGGAAGCGTGACTATTAAATCCTTGAATTAACACATAACGTTATTTAAAGCTATGCTAAATTAACAAAAGTATATTACGGATAACCATTAGCAGTTAAGATCATTAGTAGGCGTGGAATTGTTAATTCTAGTGCATAATAGTTGGCTTGACTAAAGAATCCATCTTTTGAATTATGAACGAAATTGATGAGCTAAAGGAAGAACTTAAACAGGCGCAGCTTGCTTATCAAATGGCAGCACAAATGAGCCAATTTAAGGCGGGTTTTTTAGCTCGAACTTCCCATGAATTGCGATCGCCTCTAAGCAGCATGATTGGGTTACATCAGTTGATTCTCTCAGATCTTTGCGAAAGCCCAGAAGAACAAAAAGAATTTATTGCTCAAGCCTATCAATCTGCACTAAAGTTACTCAAGCTAATCGATGAAATTGTAGCTGTATCCAAAACCGAATATGGCAGCAATCAATTAAACTTAGAATCTTTGCAGCTAGCAGAAATATTTAGCGAAATTAAGCGTTTAACTCATCTTCAAGCAGCTAACTACAATTTAAAATTAGAAATTGTTGCTCCCGATCCTACTATTACAGTATATGCAGATCGCGATCGCCTGATTCAATTAATTTTTAACTTGATTGATAGTGGCATTGCTTTTATGAACACAGGGAGAATTAAAGTTTCAACAACCAAGGTTACATCTGAGACGGTTACTGTTGAAATAGATCTAGAATGTCCGATTACTTTATGGCAAGAACAAAAAGGTATTGAAGCAAATTTTGATAGCAGCAACTTAACAGAAATACGACAGTTTCTGCAAGAGATTAGCTTATCTGCCAACATGAAGCTGTTGCTATCTCAAACATTATTAGAAACTATGGGGGGAAGTTTAAAATTGCTAGATCTTTCTGAGCAAAATAAGCAACAGCCATTAACTCGTATAGTTTTAACCTGCAAAAAAAGTTAGGGATTTAATTTAAAAGGGAAAAGGTTATTAAGCAAATTACCAACATTTGACTAATAATTCTTTTCCCTTATCTGGTTAACAATTGTTTAAGGAGAAAGTTTTTTCTCAAAATAAAAAAATTGAATTTTTGACAATAGATACTTAAGACCGATGATTAGTCTTTTGAGGGTATTCTTGTTCCCAGCATTTTCTAAACAAGGTAATTTGATATAAATACCAAAAATGCTTAACATTCCAAATAGAATACTTGTGAAAAAGCTGCTGATTAAAATATTGCCAAATTAAATTAGTTGTAAGTTTTATCTTTCTGTTCATCGACACAAATTCCTTTATTAATAATTTAAATTGATTTTAAGGTTGAGAAATGGTGGCATTTCCCAAACTCAAAATAGCTAATAGCGTGAAAAAGACAATACAGTCGGCGGAAACCTTCGTGTCTTCTATGCTTAATCGGCTTGTTGAATCATCTTCTATTATTAATTTGCCCAATTGAATAGCAATCTTTATGCTCACAAATGCCTAAAAATAATAACCTACATACTACCAATTAAGTATTGTTACTAATTGTCAAAAAGTAATTTTTCTGTATAGTTAAGTTAAACTTCGAGTGACATCTAAAGTTATCTTGCCACCAAAATCAGGAATTGGTGCTGCGGGTTTAGAGAGTTTGACGCGAACCTGATTGACTTTCTCTAAGCTTAATAGTTTATCGGCGATCGCACTAATTAACTTTTCAACTAGATCAAACTTAGCAGTGGTAATTTGCGACTTGACCATGGCGATCGCTTCTCGATAGTCCACAGTATCTTTAATATCGTCGCTGTGACCTGCGGTGGCTAAATCTACCCAGAGAGTTAAATCCACCTCAAACCACTGTCCTAAAACTCTTTCTTCGGGTAAATAACCTACATAACCATAGGCACGAATACCATTTACTTGAATTGAATCCATTTTTGATTACTGATTACTAATTTTTAACTTTGATTTAATTCAGCAAAACCTCACTTATTTTTCCTGCTTCGACAGATAAGATTTGGGAGCCTTTTATCCAATCATAATTAAAGCTATCAATATGGGTAGTGGTAATCATGGTTTGAAAGCGATCGCCAATTGCTGCTAAAAGTTGCTTTTGACGATTAGGATCGAGTTCGGCTAAGACATCATCCAAAAGCAACAAAGGTGGTTCACCAATGACTTCTTCAATTAGCTTTAATTCTGCTAATTTCAAAGCCAATACGAGAGTACGTTGCTGTCCTTGAGAACCATAATAGCGAGCAGGTGTCTGATTAATAATAAAATCTATTTCATCGCGGTGTGTGCCTACAACCGTCTTGCCTTGAAACTGCTCTGCAACACGACGTAGCTCAATTTTAGCTAAAAAAGCCTGTTGTACTCTTATAGGTTCATCTTCTGTCCATTCCACATTAGGAAGATAGTTGATCTCTAAGCGTTCAGTTTCCCCACTGATGCGTTGATGCCAAGATTGAGCAAGAGGTGCTAGTCTGGCGATCACCCTAGCGCGTCTACGAGCAATTCTAGAGCCTGCTGCTGCTAACTGTTTATCCCATAATCTAAGTTGAGGTTCATAAGCATCAATAAATCCTGTTGACTCATCTTGTCTAATGGCACGCATTTTTTTGAGCAGAGCGTTACGCTGTCGTAATATCTGGTTATACTCTTGTAAAATACTGGCATATATTGGTTCAAGTTGAATCAATAAGCCATCAATCCAGTTACGGCGAGTATCTGGCGCACCTCTAACTAAATCCAAATCTAGGCTAGAAAACTGTACTGCATTAAGTACACCCAGAAAATCTAACTGACGACGCAAAGATTCTCTATTTAGAGCAACAGTTCGTTTCCCTTGTTTGCGAAAAATAATGCTTAGTTCACTAGTTCCATAAGCACGTTCTAGAGTAGCTTCAATTTGCCCAGCAGTGGCAGTATCTAAAACAAATTCGCGATCGCGAATGGTACGATGACTCTTAAGACTGGCGAGTAATTCTACTGCTTCTAATAAATTGGATTTTCCCTGGGCATTATTGCCAACTAAAATAGTTTTTCTGGCGGTAAATTCTATCTGGCGATCAACATAATTCCGAAATGAGCGCAGATGCAGTCTTCTTAAAAACATTAATTAACAAATAAAGATGAGAGAAGCAGCAATTAGTAATTAATAATCAACAGATTTATTTTTCCTCATCCCTCATCCTTTATCCTTTTAAAGCCACCTCTGGTTGCTCTGCTTGAGCTAACTTTTCTTTATCTTGACGACGTTTTTTAGCATAAAGCTGGATACTCGCCACCATAGCCAATACCAAACCTGCTATTAGCCAAGTAGTCAAATCTAAAGGCAAATTATTTTTAAATACTGCCAAAAGAACGATTAAAACTAAAAGTATTGTCGGTGCTTCATTTAAAGCTCTAAACTGTTGTCCTGACCATTGACATTCTCCAGCAGCCAATTGCTTCATTATCCGCTTGCAGAAAAAATGATAGCCAATCAGCAAAAGCACAAAAGTTAATTTAATATGCAGCCAAGTAGATTTAAGGATTTCTGGTTCAGTAGAAATTAAGCCGATCGCCATGACTACAGTTACAATCATTCCTGGGGTGGTAATGATGCCGTAAAGACGCTTTTCCATTAGCTCGTACTGTTTGGTAAGAATGCTACGAGCAGGTTCGCTTTCTTGCTCTGCTTCTGCGTGATAAACAAACAGTCGCACCAGATAAAATAAGCCTGCAAACCACACCACTACACCAATTAGGTGAAATGCTTTAAACCAGTAATAAGCCATAAAAAATATCTCGATCAAAATTATTCCGTCTGTATGTGAGTGTATATTTTTCTCACGGTACAAATCACTACTACGCAATAAAATTTTAAAGACGATCAAAATAGAATGAGATAGCGGGACTGGCCAGATTTGAACTGGCGACCTAGCGCTTCAGATTGGTGTGAGTTTCCTCACTCTCTGGACTATCCCTTCACCTTGGGTAAGCTACCTTTAGGCGGTGGCCGTTATGTTGTAGGCATAGTTAAGATAAATTTAGATCTTTATACTTTCCTGATTTTAGACCTACAACCAGTCTCTGCACCTTCTCTACCAGGAACTATAGAGCTTGGCTCAAGATTACCGTGGTTGTAAATAACTACAACTTTAGGCTTCCTTGAATTTGACCACATTCATGAATGAAGTTTCCTTCATCATGCCCGATTTTTCAGGAGGCGCTTGCTCTATCCTACTGAGCCACAGCCCCTAGCTTATCTCAATCTAAACATAAACTAGGATCAAAAGCTAAATTGGAAAACTCTATTTTTGTATATAAAACTTTACTTGATTAATAAATATTGCAACATCGATTAATACTTACTGTTAACTAAAGGAATAAAATTATTATCGATTCAGCAAAGATAAACAAATAAACAATATAAGGAGAAAATTACTTTGACTTATTTAACATTATTAGCAGCAACAGTACCTAACACCGTATCCTGGAGTCCTAAAGTGGCTATTGTGATGATTGTTTGTAATATAGCTGCGATCGCCTTTGGTAGATTTACCATCAAAAATAAAAGTGTTGGGCCAGCCTTGCCTTCTCCAGCCTTATTTGGCGGCATGGGACTACCTGCACTCTTAGGTGCTACTAGTTTTGGTCATGTTTTAGGCGCAGGGGTAATTTTAGGCTTGGCTAATGCCGGCGCACTTTAATCAAAGTTAAAAATAATTTTATTAGGAGCTAGTAATTTTACTAGCTCCTGATTTTTTGTAATGACCCAAGTAGCTAGGCAGAATTAAATATAAAAAGTAAAATGCTTCAAATGATAATTACCTATTTCACTATGATTTTTCATATTTTGTATAATCGTTAGCTAGTTTTTTAAGAGAATAGAAAGATCTCTGTGTTTTTGGTAATATTATGTGAACTGAACAAAAATCGGCTATATATACTGAACTACTAATGCTTAAAACAAGATAACCCTTCCATATATCTTGCCTATCTGACCTCTATAATTATCGCCAATAAATCAAATAAAATTTTAGACCTAAAATGTTACATAAAAAAAATAATCCTGTAATTACATTAGCGGTACTACTGGCTGTAGTCGGAGTATCAAAACCAGCAAAGGCTTTCCTTTTAGCTCAAGCTGATAGCAATACTCCAACTCTGACACAGACAAACCCTGATTTAGAGAGTAGTGGTACAGTTAACGCTGATTTAGAGGGTAGTGGTACAGTTAACGCTGATTTAGAGAGTAGTGGTACAGTTAACGCTGATTTAGAGGGTAGCGGTAAAATCAATCCCGAATTTCAAGACAGTGGCGTAGTTAATTCTGATGTAAAGGAAAGCGGTGAAGTTAATCCTGATTTAAAAGAAAGCGGTACGGCTAACATTGATGCAATTGCTCAAGCAGATGCCAATCCAAACGCAGCAGATACGGAAAATGCTCAGGGTGATGCGACCGCCACAAAGAAGGGTAATTGGTGGTGGTGGATACCTATAATAATAGGATTACCACTTTTAGCATTACTGGGTATATCCTCTTTAAAACGTGGAAACAGAAGCGATCAAGAGCCTGCCGTAGGCAATACTCCTTCACCTAACGCTCCTCAAGGAGGCAGTGTTGCCTTCGATCCAGATATTGATGGTGTATCGCCTAGAAGAACAACTGCAACGGGTGATTTGGGAGCAACTTCCAACTTAGGAGGTGCAGCCATAGCAGGAGGTGCAGCAGCTACTAATAGAATAGGCGATCGCAATAATCAAGATATTGAAGAAGTCGATACCGATCGCTTTGAGTTAGAAAATGTGGTTGCTCAACCCGAAACTGATATCGATAATCTTATAGTTGAAATACCTTCTGATCCCGTAAATGAATTTACAACAGATCAAGAAACAATATTACGAACTACTGAACAGTCAACAAGAATACAGGCCGATGATTTAAATGATTCTTCTGGATTACTTGACAATGTATCGGCAACTGGTGCAGCTTTAGGAGGTAGCGCAGCAGCAGCTTCTGGATTTTTTGGCGATCGAGAAGAAGAAACTACAGAGTCAGTGACAGAAGATAATGACACCACCTTTGAGACTGAAAATGCCAGAGAATTTAGAGGTGATTATGTCCTCAGAGAAGAAAGCCCAATTGAAGAAATCAATTTAGAGACAGAAGACGACGATACAACAGCTATTAGAGACACCAACTGGGTAGACAGCACCACTAGCGAGTGGAATGCGCCAGACAATACAGGCTCAGATTCTGTAGATAATACCGCCACTACTGAAGTGGAGTTATCAAAGTCTGAAGATGAAATATTTGAGCCAACATCAGGTTTTGCCAATAATGCGACTCAAACTGGAGGCGCAGCATTAGCAGGAGGAGCAGCAGCCTTTGGTGGTGCAGCAACATCTGGATTGTTTGCTAGTCAAGACAGTGAGCAACCTACGGAAACAGACTTAGAAGACACCAACTGGGTAGACAGCACCACTAGCGAGTGGAATCAGCAATGATGCTACTCAGACTGAAAGCGCAGCAGCATCTGGATTGTTTGCTAGTCAAGACGCCAGACAATACAGGCTCAGATTCTGTAGATAATACCGCCACTACTGAAGTGGAGTTATCAAAGTCTGAAGATGAAATATTTGAGCCAACATCAGGTTTTGCCAATGATGCTACTCAGACTGAAAGCGCAGCAGCATCTGGATTGTTTGCTAGTCAAGACAGTGAGCAACCTACGGAAACAGACTTAGAAGACACCAACTGGGTAGACAGCACCACTAGCGAGTGGAATGCGCCAGATAGCACAGTCTCAGATTCTGTAGATAATACTGCTACTACTGAAGTGGATTCAGAGATAGAAGATAGTGATTTCATATTAGACACTAGAATTAACAATTACTTTGAAACTAATATTATCGCTGATGCTGAAATTACTTCTGATGAGACGGATTATAGCTTAGATGATCTCGCTAATTTAGACGAGATTACCTTTGATGATGCCGATAGTTCAGTCAGTGCTAGTTCAGATGAATTTGCTTTTGATAACACTACTGACTCTAGCGAGATTAGCTTAGACGAGATTAGCTTTGATGATGCCGATAGTTCAGTCAGTGCTAGTTCAGATGAATTTGCTTTTGATAACACTACTGACTCTAGCGAGATTAGCTTAGACGAGATTATCCTTGATGATGTGGATAGTTCAGTCAGTGCTAGTTCAGATGAATTTGCTTTTGATAACACTACTGACTCTAGCGAGATTAGCTTAGACGAGATTACCTTTGATGATGCCGATAGTTCAGTCAGTGCTAGTTCAGATGAATTTGCTTTTGATAACACTGCTGAGTCGAGCGAGATTAGCTTAGACGAGATTACCCTTGATGATGCGGATAACTCCATTGATGATTTAATTAATAGTATTGGTACAGATACTCTTAATCAAAGAGTTGATTTAGATGAACTTGGTTTTGACGAAAGGTTAGAGAGAAAAGCCAATTCACCTTCTGATTTATTAAGTGATAAAACTGCGGAAATAACCGATTTAGGCGATGATAAATCTGACGACATGAATAATATTTCAGAGTGGTTAGATGGATTAGAAACACCTAACCAAAATACCGAAAATATTTCAGAATGGTTAGAAAATCTTAATGCGGATAGTGCTAATACGGATAGCGAAAAAAGCAATAATGGTAAAACTCTAAGATTGAATGAGGAAGATGATGATATTTCATTTCAATTCCTTGAAGATTTATTAGATAGAGATCCAAATGCTAATCAAGAAAATAAATAGTTAGTTTCTGACTTTACGCATTTAATCTAACTGGTGTGACGGGGTGATGGGGTGACGAAGAGCGTAGTCTAGTTGAAGCGTCTCCAAATTCGCAACGGTGAGCGTTGCCTTGCGCCTTAAAGATCGATGAGTGCGTAACATCAGTTAGTTTCTTTGACTATTGTTGATTCTTGAAAATCCCTAATTTAAAAACTTGAACTGGGAACTTTTTTGCTCATATATTAGACAGTGAACTAAAGCTCTTGCTAAATATTCAAGAGCGATCGCCAAAACTAATTATGCATTCAAATCTTACCATTTGGTAAATGGGTTTTTGGACTTATCTATTAAACCGATAAATTTTAAAACATCTACTTTTAAAACAAGTTATGTCTAATGATACGTCGATGCAAAAAGAAGATTCAAAAGTCACAAATGATAATGCTCAATTATCAAAAAAAGTTAGTGGTAATTTGTTAGCCAAAGCAAGCTAGCTTCAAAAAAGGCAATGAATTACGAGAGCAAAGATTATTAACAGAATCGATCCTTAGCTACCAAAAGTAAATTAAACTCAAGCCTGATTATATTCAACCATTACTCAAGCTGGCAGAGGTATACAAAATCCAGAAAAACTGGCTAGAAGCGATAAAATGTTATAGACGCGCTATTGGCTTAAATCCAGATAGACATGGCTTTTATCTTATGATTAGCCGAAGTTTTGAAGCAAAACAAAATTAATGGTGCGATCGCTGCCTAGGCTGAAGCAATTGAGCTTAATCCTGATTTGTCGGCTAGGGCATATAAAACTTACGCCGATCTTTTGATTAAAAAAAATGATACAGCTAACGATGCACTTTTAGCTTATCAAAAAGCAGCAGAAATTAAGCACGATTGGCAGGCTAACTTTTAGGTTAAATTAGCAAGGCTGTTAATGGATGATAAAAAGTCTGATGAAGCAATCAAATACTTGCAAAAAGCTATTGGCTTAGAGTCAGATAATCCAGCACTATATTTATTTTTCCCTTGGCAATGCCCATCATCAGCAAGGAGAAATAGGCGAGGCGGTAAGAAATTATCAAAAAGCGATCGCCTTAAAGTCCGATTACGGTTAAGTTTACAAGAAGTTGGGCGATTTACTAAAGCAAAGAAATAAGCTAGATGAGGCGATTAAATGTTACCAAAAAACATTAGCAATCAAGCCAGATTTTAAGAGCGTCTATCGTTCTCTCGGAGATATTCTGATGGCTCAAGGTAAAGAAATCGAAGCAAAACAATGTTATCAAAGAGCATGATCGCAAAGTTAAAACGGTTTTTGATTAATGCCTAAAATTCTGGAGTGGTATTCTGATAATTCGTCAAATGTTACCAAATGGTTTTTAATTTGGTATTTGAGACTATAATATTATGTTAATAAAACAGCTAGCTACGAAGTGAAAGACCTAGCTAGCTGTAAATTGAATTTTGTTGAATCTTACTTTATAAACTATTAAGCTTTAGGGTTTAATAGTTTTTTTCATTGGCAAAATAAGCCCAAGTGCCTATACCAACTGCCGCTACGTAGCCAGTTGTTAAAACTAGGATCAAGGCGATCGCTGTTGGAGATAAAGTCATAATTGAACCTCGTTATTAGTGTTCCCCCATAATTTAACAACAATGTCAATGGTATTCAACAAATATTAATGATCCCCAGAAAATGTAACAAAGTGAAACAGAATATTCAGACTTGGCTGTCACGAAGCAGATGCCAAATCAAATAGTTGGGATCTTTACCCAAACTAGCTTTTTAATCAATATTGCAGCTTGTTGATCGGCAAAATAATTATGAGAAACAAGAATATTCTCAATTAATTGTGAGAAGAGAGCAAAAATTAAATAAATAAAAACTGACAAATAATAGCTCAAACCAAGAGTTGATATGGGTCGTGATAATTGGCGAGCGGCAAAAAATTATTAAATGTAGATAAAGCGTATACCGTTATAAGGTGCAAGAGACTATACAATAAATCGCTAGCAGTATAAGTTAGGCGAAAGACAGAGTATTATGCCCCGTCGCAGCGATATCCACAAAATTTTACTTCTTGGTTCAGGTCCCATTGTTATCGGACAAGCCTGTGAATTTGACTATTCTGGAACCCAAGCTTGTAAAGCCTTAAGAGAAGAAGGCTATGAAGTAGTTTTGGTTAACTCCAATCCTGCTTCGATTATGACCGATCCTGAAATGGCAAACCGTACCTATATTGAACCATTGACTCCTGATATGGTTGAAAAGGTAATTGCCAAAGAAAAACCAGATGCTTTGTTGCCCACAATGGGAGGACAAACAGCCTTGAACATAGCAGTATCTCTGGCAAAGAGTGGAGTATTAGATAAATATAATGTCGAACTTATTGGGGCAAAACTACCTGCCATTGAGAAAGCCGAAGATCGTTTGCTGTTTAAAAAGGCGATGGAAAAAATTGGGGTGCCAATGTGTCCTTCAGGCATTGCCAATAATTTAGCAGAAGCTAAAGCGATCGCTTTAGAAATCGGCAGCTATCCTTTGATTATTCGCCCTGCCTTTACTTCGGGCGGAACAGGAGGCGGTATAGCCTACAACCAAGAGGAATACGAGCAAATTTGCGCTTCAGGTCTTGATGCTTCGCCGATGAGTCAAATTCTAGTAGATAAATCTCTTTTAGGCTGGAAAGAATACGAACTAGAAGTAATGCGGGATTTGGCAGATAACGTGGTGATTATCTGTTCCATTGAAAATATTGACCCGATGGGGATACATACAGGCGACTCAATTACCGTTGCCCCTGCCCAAACCCTAACTGATAAAGAATATCAGCGTTTGCGGGATTACTCCCTGGCAATTATTCGCGAAATTGGCGTAGAAACAGGAGGATCTAATATTCAGTTTGCCACTAATCCCCTTAATGGAGAAGTGATTGTAATTGAAATGAATCCCCGCGTCTCCCGTTCTTCGGCATTAGCTTCTAAGGCAACGGGTTTTCCGATCGCCAAATTTGCTGCCAAACTAGCGGTAGGCTACACCCTAGACGAAATTTCTAACGATATTACTCAAAAAACACCCGCATCATTTGAACCGACTATTGATTATGTAGTTACTAAAATTCCTCGCTTTGCCTTTGAAAAATTTCCTGGTACAGAACCAATTTTGACCACGCAAATGAAGTCTGTAGGAGAAGTAATGGCAATTGGCAGAACCTTTAATGAGTCCTTCCAAAAAGCCTTAAGATCCTTAGAAACTGGTCGCTATGGCTTTGGTTGCGATCGCCAAGAAACCCTCCCATCTATTCCCCAAGTACGCTCAAGTTTACGTACGCCTAACCCAGAGAGAATTTTTAGCATTTATCATGGCTTCAAGCTGGGGATGACGATCAAAGAAATCCATCAGCTTACTGCCATTGATATGTGGTTCTTAGATAAGATGCAGGAACTTATGCTAACTGAAAAGTTTCTCAAAGGTACTTCCCTCAAAAAAATAGATTCAGAACAGATGCGCTTTGTTAAGCAGCAGGGATATAGCGATCGCCAAATTGCCTTTGCTACTAAAACTACTGAAGACGAAGTGCGCGAATATAGGAAAAAACTTGGTATTATCCCCGTGTATAAGCTGGTGGACACCTGTGCAGCAGAATTTGAAGCTTATACGCCTTATTACTACTCTACCTACGAAGCGGGTGAGTCAGAAGTTACTCCTTCAGATAAATCCAAAGTAATGATCCTCGGTGGTGGTCCTAACCGTATTGGACAGGGAATTGAATTTGACTACTGCTGTTGTCATGCAGCCTATTCCCTCTCAGAAGCAGGATACGAAACCATTATGGTCAACTCCAACCCTGAAACGGTTTCTACTGACTACGATACCAGCGATCGCCTTTATTTTGAACCGTTAACCAAAGAAGACGTACTAAATATTATCGAAGCCGAAAATCCTACTGGAATTATTGTGCAGTTTGGTGGACAGACTCCCCTGAAGTTGGCTATTCCCTTACAAAATTATTTAGAAGACGCAGAAAATCAAGCTTCTAACACCAAGATTTGGGGTACATCTCCTGATTCTATTGATGCAGCCGAAGATCGGGAACGATTTGAGCAAATATTACGAGAATTAGATATAAAGCAGCCTCCTAATGGGATTGCTCGTAGTTACGAAGAATCGCTGAGAATTGCTAATCGCATTTCCTATCCTGTAGTAGTGCGTCCTTCCTATGTATTGGGAGGACGGGCGATGGAAATTGTCTATTCCGATGCCGATCTCAAGCACTATATGACCTATGCAGTACAGGTAGAACCCGATCATCCAATTTTAATTGATAAATTTTTAGAAAATGCGATCGAGGTTGATGTCGATGCTTTGTGCGACCACGGTGGCAAAGTGGTAATCGGTGGCATTATGGAACACATCGAACAGGCTGGTATTCACTCAGGAGATTCCGCTTGTTCTATTCCCTATAACTCCTTACCTGAGTCGGCTGTGGCTACAATTCGCGACTGGACAACAAAACTAGCTAACGCTTTAAAAGTAGTTGGGCTAATGAACATTCAGTATGCGGTTCAGGGAGAACAGGTATTTATCATTGAGGCTAATCCCCGCGCTTCCCGCACTGTCCCCTTCGTATCTAAAGCCACGGGTGTTCCCTTAGCTAAAGTTGCATCCCTAGTTATGTCTGGCAAAAGTTTAGAGTCTTTGGGTGTCACCAAAGAAATTATTCCCAAACATATTGCCGTCAAAGAAGCTGTCTTGCCCTTTAATAAATTCTCGAATACGGATACTCTCTTAGGACCAGAAATGCGTTCAACGGGAGAAGTCATGGGCATCGATAAAGACTTTGGTAAAGCCTTTGCTAAAGCTGAAATTGGTGCAGGGGTTGATTTGGCTCTAACTGGTACGGTGTTTGTTTCCATGAATGAAAGAGACAAAAAAGCGATCATTCCTGTAGTCAAAGACCTGATCGATTTAGGCTTTAAGATACTTGCCACTGGAGGAACACAAAAGTCACTGCAAGCCAATGGCATTGAGAATGTAGAACTAGTTTTAAAACTCCATGAAGGTCGCCCTCATGTCGTAGATTCGATTAAAAATAATCAAATTCAATTGATTATCAATACTCCCACAGGAGAAGAATCTCAAACAGATGCTCAATTAATTAGAAGGATGGCACTAGATTACAAACTACCGATTATTACAACCATTGCAGGGGCAAAAGCTACTGTAGCTGCCATTCAGTCCCTAAAGTCTGAACCACTAGAGGTCAAAGCACTACAAGAATATTTGCAATAGCTGTTTTATTTAAGTAGGTAGGACAAATTAATTAGAAGATAGTCTCAGCAATGAGTAACGAGTAACGAGTAATGAGTAATGAATAAAAAAAATAGATCGTAATATCTTGCTTACGCTTGTTTTACATTTAATTCCACCCACCTACTTATACCAAGTTGTGTTCAACTATGTAACTTTACTATCTGCGCTTTCCTTTGCGTCTTTGCGTCTTTGCGCGAGATAATATTGTTTCTATGAGCGCAACTTAGTATTATTTCGTAAGTAACGGACTAACGCGGGTAAAACAGGGCAGGGTTTCTTTAGCTGTAAATTTGGTTTGTCTACGCTAAAAACACTCCAGCGAAACGGGCCTAAGTCGGCTGCGGACATCCATAAAAGACGTTTTGCTCTAGTCATTGCCACATATAACAGTCGATATTCTTCTGCTTGTTTTAGCCTGACGGCTTCTTGCCAAGCCTTGCTTGGCAAGGGAATAGTTTGCGGCTTATCTGGGGCTATATATTGGTGATGTACCAAAGAGCGAATTTGCGCGCGAGCAACTTCAGAAAGGGTAAAGCTGCCTAAGAATTTACCTGCGTTGGGTATCCAAGGTTGTCCAGGTATAGTATCTTGGTGGAGAAAAGGGATAAATACATAGTCCCAATCTAGCCCCTTTGCCTTGTGCATGGTGATGATGGTAATTTGTCCTGGGCGAGTATAGCGATCGCCATCGTCTTCTTCGACTGCCTCAAAATTTTCTGAGTTGACGATCTCTTCTAAAGTCTCAATGGCTGCTTTGAGGGAACTACGCCCCGTAATTTGCCGACTAACCTTTTCTGAAAGCTTTTGCACCGTGGCTAATTCTGAACCAGTGTAGGTAAGCGTCATGCCCAAAAAGGGAATTAATTGGTAGTGGGGCAACTCCATGCGGGCGCGCAGCAAGTTACAACAGTAGCGACGGGCTGTGATTACCTGGGGTTTTTGTTCTGGATGCAAAGGGGTAGGATAAAGAAACTGTTCGGGAGAAGTGGCAAGGGCATTAAGATCTTGAGTCGGAATAAGACTCCTTTGCTCAAGTACTTCTAAAGCAGCCTTAAGATTGTCTGAAGAGTGAGGGCGATCGATAAACTGAAGTAGCTTGAGAATTTCCCCTGGTATTTGCGAATATCTTTCACTTTCTGCTACTTCGTAAATATTTATTTGATGTTCTCTTTGTAGATAAGCTAATTCCTCAGCCAAGAAACGCGCCTGACGATTTTCGCGCACCAAAATTGCAGCATTGCGATCGGGATAATCTTTAAATAAAGCGATCGCCTGTTTACCAATCAATTCTGCCGTCTGGTAAACATCATCAGGGTGAATAATAACTACGCCACTACCTTCTGGCTGAGGATTAGCATCTGGTTGCGGATCGTTAGGCTCAACTTCAACAATATTTTGCAGACGAAAAGGTAATAATGGCTGATTCTCTTCTGGTTTATTATCTGACCACAGTTGATTTACCCAATGCACCACAAAATTTGCGCTATCAATAATTATCTTGCTGCTGCGCCCCGCCTGATTCATAGTTGTCAGGCTGTTTTGCTGCTTACAGGTTTCACAAAACCAGTTGAAGTAAATAGGATCGGCAGGAGTGAAGGTGGAGTTGATAGCTTGATTTGGATCTCCAACCCGCACCAAATTAGGAGAAGAATTAGGTTCACCAGCGTTACCCGCCAAGATAGAAATTAGCTTTGACTGAAGGGGACTAGAATCTTGCGCCTCGTCTTCAAATACGCCATAAACCTGATTTTGCCAAAGCATCTGCATGGGCGGATATTCCAGCACCTTTAACGCTGCCAAGATCAGATCGTCATAGTCAATTAGATCTTGCGATCGCATTAGCTGCTGATATTCTTGATATAGTCCTGCTGCAATATTTAAAATGCCATACTCGTCAGTAGCATCTTGACTCAATTCTAATAACTGTTCTGGCAACAAACCCGAACTCTTAGCTTCCCTTACAACCGTATGAGTCAGGCTGGGCAATACCTCAGTCCGCAATACCGACTGACGACGCAATCTTTCTGTTTCCTCCCCATCAAACTGCACCCCTTCCAACAGTCTTTGATATTCAACGGGATGATTGGCGATCCATCTTTCCACCGCCCCGCGAATAATCCGATGTCCCGTATTAGGGACGACAATAGTTACGTTGTCTAGATTTAGTCCTGATAGTTCTTTTCTAGAGTTAGCAATATTGAGAGCTAAACCGTGGAGAGTATGCACCACGAAGCCTCCAGGAGGCAGCTTTAAATCTTTTAAGCGATCGCGTATTTTACTTTTAATATTGGCTGCTGCCGAACGTGTGTAGGTAACAACTATTAGCTGTCTTCGGCTGTGTAGCTGGTTTTGGGCTATAGCTATTGCTGCTGCCACCGACAAACTATGAGACTTACCTGCCCCTGGTACAGCCGACACTGCCATTTCTCCCCCTTGCCAGTTCCCTAAACCCTGCTGTCCTGTTCGCAAACTACTCCGCAATAGCTGAAGTTGCTGTTCTAACCATTGCGATCGCTCTGCTTGATTAAGAATTGAGGAGTTATCAACGCTCTGCTGCTGGGAAGATAGCATTTATTATCTCAAGAAAAGTGTAGGTTAATTTTAGCAATCAAATAGTATTTAAATACTAAGTTCAATTGATAATTGATAATTGATAATTGATTACTCGCCAACAGGATTTAACATCACTGCATTCTATCAATGGTGCGATATTGAATTGCTTCTGCTAAATGATTACTCTGCAAATTGCGATCGCCTGCTAAATCGGCAATAGTACGAGATACTTTTAAAACCCGATCCATCGCCCTGGCAGATAAACCCAGCTTGCGAATAGCTGCCTCTAATAAATTACGGCTAGCATCATCTAAGTTACAAAAATCTCGTAGATGAAGCGATCGCATTTCAGCATTACAGCTAATTCCTTTTTCACCCTGAAAACGCTGTTCTGCCAGTTTACGAGCAGCAATCACCCTGATTCTTACTAGTTCAGAATCTTCGCCCGTACTTTGTCTGGTCATTTCTTTTGGCTGGAGACGATTTACCGCCACCTGCAAATCAATCCGATCCATCAGAGGTCCCGACAATTTAGCCCAATAGTTCTCCCTGTGGCGAGGAGAACAGGTACAATTTTGGATCGAATCGCCAAAGTATCCACAGGGACAGGGATTGGTGCTGGCAATTAATGTAAACTGAGCAGGAAACACCACCGATTGACGAGTACGTGAAATTGTTACCTGACCATCTTCAAGGGGTTGACGTAAATACTCTAAAACATTACGTTTGAATTCCGTAAGTTCGTCCAAAAAAAGTATACCCTTGTGTGCCAAAGATATTTCTCCAGGGCGAGGATAGCTACCGCCACCTACTAAAGATGGCCCTGATGCGGAATGGTGGGGGCTACGAAATGGTCTGACCGTAATCAATCGACCTCGATCTTTAAGTAAACCTGCAACAGAATGAATTTGCGAAACTTCCAAAGCTTCAGGAAAAGAAAGGCTGGGTAAAATTCCAGGCAGACGCTTTGCCAACATAGTTTTACCACTCCCAGGGGGACCAACAAAAATCAGGTTATGTCCGCCTGCTGCAGCAATCTCCAAAGCTCGTCTAGCCTGAACCTGTCCCTTGACATCTTTTAAATTAGGTATGTGCGACCAAGTTTGTTGGTCAGGTGGTTGTTCGGCTGGCACTACAGGCTGATACTTGTCTGGCTGATTAAGAAAGTTAGCTACCTGACCTAAATTTTCAAATCCGTATACATCAATATCCTGAACCACGGCTGCTTCTTGGGCATTACCTAGAGGCACAATCAATCCCGCAATTCCCATTTTAGAGGCTGCTGCTGCAACAGGTAAAACGCCTGAAACTGCTCTTAAAGTGCCGTCGAGCGAAACCTCGCCATAGAATAAATGATCCCCTAATAATTGCGGATCTACCTGTTCTGATGCTGCTAAAATGCCAACACTAATAGGCAAATCAAAACAAGGTCCTTCTTTACGTAGGTCTGCGGGGGTGAGATTAATTACAATTTTACGCACAGGAAAGGCAAAATCAGCATTTTTTAGAGCAGCTTTGACTCGCTCGCGCGATTCTTGTACCGCAATGTCGGGTAGTCCGACAACGATGATCTTGGGCAGTCCTCCCGAAACATCAACCTCTACCCCTACTTTAATCGCATCAATACCAGCGATCGCTGCACTCCAAACCCTTGCCAACATCAATTAATTAACCACTCATCTATCCCAGCCTATTCGTGATTGACTCGATCGGCTAACCGCAAATTCACCAGTATTTGCCCAAGATTAACAATTCATTAATAATAGGAAATGGATAATTGTATTCTGGCTGATAATTTTTTCTCGCTTTCGGGAACAATATAAACAGCTACCAATAACATCTAATGTATTTAATATATGGTAAGTCAGTTTATGACTCGCAATTAATCTTACAGAAAATATGCTTTTCAACATTGTTTTCGGTGTCGGCAAATCAAGAGCTAAAAAATATAATTGTTCATGCGCCCTTCCGTTTATAAGGCGGAGTTCCCCCATTGGAAGATAAAAAGGATGCTTATGACACAGCTTTCGCCAATCAAAATAATCTGTGACTCTAGTTAATTGTCAAAGCGAAATAAACACATTAAACCCAAACAACACAATGGATAGTTTAGATCAGTTACACCATATATTAGTAATTGAAGATCCTTCTCTTAAAAGAGAAATTAATCTTGATGCTGCAACTTATTCTATTGGTAGGCACTCTAGTAATGATATTGTTCTTTCTTGCCAAAAGACTTCTCGCAATCATGCCACTCTTTTACGCAGAACCGATCTAAAAACTAACAAATGTTCTTATTGGGTACTAGACGGAGATTTACAGGGCAATAGAAGTCGTAATGGAATTTATGTTAATGGCAAAAAAAGCTTAGTTCACGAATTAAAATCGGCAGACACGATTCAGTTTAGCGCAGAAGCTCAGGTTACATATCGAACATCTGCTAACTCAGCCAAAAATACTTCTTCTCAACAGCAAATCAAGCCTAGTTTGCCACCAGCAAACGATATAGTCAATAAAGATACGATTGTTAATCCCCCACAAGTTTCTCAGCAAGAGGTAAGTACACTCAAGCCTTTAGCTGCTTCTGTGCAAACTTCTTTAGCTGAACTTAGTCCTCAACCAATTATAGAAATAGATTTATACGGCAATATCATCTACATTAATTCGGCTGGCATTATTAATTTTAAAGACATACATCATCAAAAACTAGATCATCCTTTATTAGCAAATTTAATTGCTAAATACCATCAAGGTAACGATAATATAATTACTCGTGAGGTCAATATAGGCAATAAAACTTTTCAGCAAACTGCTTATTATTTACCAGAAAAAAAAGCAATTAGGAATTATATAGTAGATGTTACTGCTCAAAAAACCCTAGAGACGAAACTACAGCAAAAAATAACTCTTTATAACCAAATAACTGAGCAAATTGCTGAAGGAATTATCATAGCTGAATCGGCAACCAAACAAATAGTAGAATCTAACCTAGCCTGTAGTAATCTGCTGGGATATTCTGATGTGGAAATGCTACAGATGAACGTTTATGAGCTAAGTAACGAATCAGATAAGTTTGCCACAGTTCTCAAAAGAGTAATTGCCGAAAAGCAAGACTATACTGGAGACTGCCTATTTAAAAAGCAAAATGGCAATATAGTTAATGCGCTTGTAAACATAAGCTTGATTAGTTCTGAGGCAGATGAAAAAATATGTTTGATTATTAAGAATCAAGCGGAATCTAGAATTCTGCCTGATTCTTTTGTTTCAGTAAACATATCTGAACGAGAGATATTCAACCAACAGGTAATAACGGCGATCGCCAATGCTAAAAGAAGCCAAAAGCTATTGGCAGTGATGTTTTGCCAGCTTAATTCCTTGACCGATATTCAAGCAATTATTGATACCGAAAAAGTCAATCAGTTGTTATATACTTTACAAGAAAGACTAAAAACCTGTTTACGTGCAGGAGATACGGTTATTCAGTGGCAGGAAAATAAGTTTGCTTTACTATTACCGCAAATTGTCAACGTCGAAGAAGTAGTCAAAATTAATCAAAGAATAAAAGAATTAATTGGGCAATCTTTCAAGATTGGCGAAACTAGAGTTAATGCCGATAGCACTATTGGTATTGCAATTTATCCTCAAGACGGTGATGAAGGGGAGATTTTATTAGCCAGTGCCAACACCGCATTAGAACGCGCTCGTCAAAACAAAAAGAGTTATCAGTTTTACGATGAAGCAATGAATTCTCAAGCTTTGGTAGCTTTAGAAATGGAAGCCTTGCTTAAACAAGGATTAGATAGACAAGAGTTTAGACTGTACTATCAGCCACAAATTAATGTTGACACTGGCAAACTAGAGGCTATTGAAGCTCTGTTACGTTGGCAACACCCAGAATTGGGCTTAGTTACTCCCACTAATTTTATTAAATCAGCCGAAAAGTCAAAATTAATTATACCAATTGGAGAATGGGCAATTCGCCAAGCCTGTAGCCAAAATAAGGCTTGGCAATCACAAGGATTACCATCAGCCAAAATTACGGTAAGTCTATCCTCTGTTCAATTTCAACAGCCTGATTTAACGCAAAAAATTGCCGAAATACTGGCAGAAACTGCTTTAGAACCTCAATTATTGGAGCTTGAGATTAGTGCCATTAGCTTAATGGAAAATGTAGATCATAGTAATTATATACTAAACCAGCTACATTCTTTAGGGGTGCATATCGCTGTTGATAGTTTTACAGCAGGATTTTCGACTCTGGAATATCTAAAACAGTTTCCCTTAAATACGCTGAAAATAGATCGTTTTCTGGTTCAACAATTAACTGATAATCCTCAAGATTTAGCAATTATAGCTGCATTAATAGAATTGGGTGAGGGATTTAACTTGAGAGTAGTGGCAGAAGGCGTAGAAACCCAAGAGCAAGTAGATTTGCTATGTCAATTGAATTGCCAACAAATGCAGGGCTATTGGTTTGGTCGTCCTCTAGCTGCGGATGAGGCCAGCAAACTGCTACAGATCTGTAATCATCCAGAGAATTTAGAAATTACAGAAAGCTCAGAACAAGAGATATCAGAAGATACTGACAGCATAATTGATCATAACTAGATTTCTTGTTAATAAATAAAAAATGGAGCTACAAACAGTAATATAATTGGTGTCAGCCTTCAAATTAGTAATATCCTAAAAATGGAAAGTAATGGTAGTAAACCAGCTTTAGATTACGATCGCCTTTTTGACACGATCAAGGAATTAGTTTTAGCTCATTCTCCTAGTGGCGTGGAAGGTGAAATAGATCTAGAGCTAGCCGATCGCTTTACTGCTTTGAATGTCGAACATTATCAGGACTCGGCAGGTAACATAATTGCCAAAATTCCTGGTAAAGATGCCGATCGGGCGATCGCAATTACTGCTCATAAGGATGAAATTGGCATGATCGTTAAATCCATTGATCCTAATGGCTGTTTACAGGTGCGCCGTTTAGGAGGCTCATTTCCCTGGGTATATGGAGAAGGAGTAGTAGATATCCTGGGCGATCGAGAAGTAATCAGCGGTATTTTATCTTTTGGTTCACGTCATGTTTCCCATGAGTCACCCCAAAAAGCGCAACAGCTAGATACTCCTTTGATCTGGGAGGATGCCTGGGTAGAAACTAAATGTGATTTAGAAGAACTAGCAGCTTTAGGAGTGCGTCCAGGGACAAGAGTAGTAGTGGGCAAACATCGCAAACAGCCTTTTCGTCTTAAGGACTATATTGCTAGCTATACTCTTGATAATAAAGCTTCTGTGGCTATTTTATTAGAATTGGCTGCCAGAATTCAAAACCCGCCTGTAGATATTTATTTAGTCGCCTCAGCCAAAGAAGAAGTAGGGGCAATTGGTGCATTGTACTTTACCCAAAACCAGAAGTTAGAGGCATTAATTGCCTTAGAAATTTGCCCTTTAGCCGATGAGTATCCGATTGAATCAGGAATAGCTCCAGTATTGCTCTCTCAAGATAGCTATGGTGTTTATGATGAATATCTTAATGCAGAAATTCGTCTGGCAGCTACTAAAGCTAATATTCCCCTTCAGCTAGCAGTTATTGATGGTTTTGGTAGTGATGCTTCGATCGCCATGAAGTTTGGTCATGTCTGTCGGGGAGCTTGTTTGAGTTTTCCAACTCAAAATACCCACGGTTATGAAATTGCTCATCTCGGTGCGATCGCTAACTGCGTTGAGATTTTAGCAGCTTATTGTATGAGTATCTAGTACGTCTAATGTGAATTAGTTTTTGATTATCAACCTAAAATTCTTAAAGTGGGCAGAAGAAATAAAATATTAATATTTTGGAAATAAAAAAATTTTTAAGGACTTAAGCCCAAACAAATTTATTAGAGCAAAAGCATTGGTTTAACTTTTACGTGAGGGGTTTGGGGACGACGTAACGTCCCCGACAGGGGGTCTGGGGGAAAGTTCCCCCAGGAACAAATCACGGTTTTGACAGATAAATTTTAAATTAAGCATCTTTTTATTCACATTAAGCGTAAAGTAAATTACTGAGATGCACTGGCTGGTAGCGACCAAATTTGATTTGCTCCATCGGTTGTGGCATGAGGACCAGAAATTATTGCCGAAGGAAATTTAGCAATTTGGACATCAAAAATCTCGTCTACCCCTGCTTGAAATTCTAAGCTACTAATCATTTTTTGTGCTTGGAGATCGACGATCGCTATACCACATTTCAATTCCTTAAAGCGATCGCCAATTGGTAAATTGCCAAAAACAGCCGTTTCTCGAATCTTAGATAAACCAACAAAAGCATACTTGCCTGCAAGTGCTAAACCGCGTGTATAGCCAGGTAAACAGACAATTTTTGTATGTTTTCCAGAAGCTATATCGACTGTAATCAATTCACCATGACCTGAATTGAGTACCCATAAACGATTTTGATACATTCTGGGGGAGTGAGGCATGGCTAAACCTTCAGTAATTACTTTGCTGCTAGGAACTTCTAAAATGCAGCCATCAGTAGCTTTGTTGTCTCGCCAACCTCCAGGGGTATCAGTTTTCCCCATGACGGTAACGTATTTTGGCATCCCTTCGACCATAGCCACACCATTTAAATGACAACGATCTTCTGGAGCGATCGCACTAATAAAAGCTGGTCGCCATTGAGGCATAAAGTTATAGTTATTACTTAAGGTGCAAAGACAAGAAAACCGCGTGTTTACCATCCACAATTCCTTATTTCCCCAAGCTAAATCATGAATTGAAATATCTCCCGTGTATTGTCCACCTTTAGTCAAGAAGCAAGCATCATAAGTGCCTGGAGGTTCTATTTGAGGAGCTAATTTAGAATCATTTTTTAAGAAATACACCCAATCTTTGCCACCCACTGCCATTTGCGTAGGACTTATTGCCATTCCCATTGCCCGATCGAAGTTATGAAAACTAATATTGGGAGTATTGTCTTTAGCCGTAACCACCCCTAATTTCCCTGCTTGATAGGTAGAAAAAAAGAGAGTGATTCCCAAATGATTAAGAATGCTAGCTAGATTATTGCTGTATTCATAACGCACCTCTCGCAGCTTCTCTTCTTGAGCATTAGAGTTAGCTTCATTTTCAATTTGAACCATTGGTAGTTAAAAAATTACAATAAAATCAAAAATTAATTAGCTCTAAAAGTATAGAGGAGGTTTGAATCTGCTAAACCTCCTCAAATAAATCATTAGATTAGGTCAAAATCAGCAGCCGTTAGTTGTTCGGTATCGACCCCAGTAAAAGTTGCCAAGACTCGATCACCAACTTTTAGAGTATTTCCAGTCAGAGTTAAGTCATTAAACTCTAAACCAGCCGAACCAAGTTGAGCCGAAAAATATACGGTTACGGAATCGCTTCCCAGTTCAAAATCGTAATACTATCTTTCCCTTCACCACATCTCAGCACAAAAATATCTTCGCCAGCACCGCCAGTCAAGACATCTTTACCGTTACCGCCATCTAGAAGATCGTTACCAGCACCTCCAGTCAAGATATCTTTACCGTTACCGCCAAGGAGAGTATCATTTCCACCATTGCCTAGAAGATCTAGGTTATCTTTACCATTACCGCCATCTAGTTAAGATCTACCGTTACCAGCACTAGAAGATCGCCGACTAGGTTATCTTTACCGTTACCGCCAAGGAGAGTATCATTTCCACCACTGCCGTCTAAAGTATCTTTACCGTTTACCGCCTTCAATTTGGTCTGCACCATCTGTACCAACAAGGTTGTCAGAGCCATTCGTACCAGTAATGATATTAGTAGTAGTTGAATCATCAACAATTAACTTAAATAGTTCCCTGCCATTTTCACCATCGTCAGCACTAAAATACAGCTGGTTGTTAAACTCGGTAAAGTTACCGGGAAAAGAATCATCACTACCAGGATTAATATCTTCAACTAAATGAGTACCCTCAGTTGTGCCATCGCTGACCCATAGCTCGTCGCCATTTTCACCATCATCAGCCGAAAATATAACTTGTTGTTAAACTCGGTCAAGTTAGAGGGATTAGAACCATCACCACCAGGATTAATATCTTTAACTAATTGAGTACCTTCGGTTGTGCCGTCGCTGACCCAGAGTTCTCTGCCATTTTCACCATCGTTAGCCGTGGAAATATAGCTGGTTGTTAAACTCGCTCAAGTCATCGGGATAAGAACCATTACTACCAGGATTAATATCTTTAACTAATTGAGTACCTTCGGTTGTGCCGTCGCTGACCCAGAGTTCTCTGCCATTTTCACCATCGTTAGCCGTGGAAATATAGCTTATTGTCAATCTCGGTTAAGTCCCTGGGATAAGAATTACTATAATAACCACCATCAGGATTAATATCTTTAACTAATTGAGTACCTTCGGTTGTGCCGTCGCTGACCCATAGCTCTGAGCCATTTTCACCATCTTTAGCCGAGAAATATAACTTGTTGTTAAACTCGGTCAAGCCAAAGATAAGAACTATTGGTAAAAGCAATCCGTAGTAATCAGTACCACCAGGATAAATATCTTTAACTAATTGAGTACCTTCGGTTGTGCCGTCGCTGACCCATAGTTCTCTGCCATTTTCACCATCGTTCAGCCTGGAAATATAACTTGTTGTTAAACTCGATCAAGTAAGAGGGATAAGAACCATAACCATAACTACCAGGATTAATATCTTTAACTAATTGAGTACCTTCGGTTGTGCCGTCGCTGACCCAGAGTTCTGCGCCATTTTCACCATCATCAGCCCTGAAATACAGCTTATCGTTAAACTCGGTCGGGTAAAGATAAGAACCGTAACTATAAGAACCGTAACTACCAGAATTAATATCTTTAACTAATTGAGTACCTTCAGTTGTGCCATCGCTGACCCATAGTTCGTGCCATTTTCACCATCATCAGCCGTAAAATATAACTTGTTGTTAAACTCGGTCAAGTTATCGGGATAAGAATACGTAGCATAACCGTAAGGACTATAATTATAAACAAAAGGGCCACGACCAGGATAAATATCTTTAACTAATTGAGTACCTTCGGTTGTGCCATCGCTGACCCAGAGTTCTTGCCATTTTCACCATCAAGCCGTGAAATACAGCTGGTCGTTAAACTCGCTCAAGTCCCTGGGACCAGAACTATCACTACCAGGATTAATATCTTTAACTAATACAACTTGAGAAGAATTGTTTTCCATTTGAATTTTGCTTGATTGATTAATAAATTATTTATTGTCGATTAGATAGATAATTTATGCCAAGTAAACTTGTTTGGGTAATTTGTTTTTTCAAATTATTATTTCAAAACTACAATTAGTCTACAGTTATTTTAACCGCCTAAAATCCTTCTTATTAAAACTTTACTATTGATGTATTTTGAAGCAATAAAGGGCTTCGCGCGCTAATTTTTAGCTAAAAGTTGATAACTAAAAGCTTTTTGATCAATGGAATAATTATTAATAATTAAAAATAAACAATCATGGTATAAAGTCTAAAAAAGGTTTAGTAGATCTAAACCTCTGCCAATTGCGATCACAAAAAGTTATCGGGCGTAAGGTCTTCAGTATTCACACCATTCAAGGTTGCTAATATTTCCTCACCTGCTTGAATAGTATTTCCCGAAAAAGTTAGGTCGTCCAATTCTAAACTTCCCAGTAAACTAAGGCGATCGCTTTTTAAGTCAAAATCAAGAATAGTGTCTTTCGGGCGATCGCCAGCAAGAATAAAGATATCATTACCATTACCGCCAAGGAGAATATCTTTACCATTGCCACCATCGAGGCAATCGTTACCCGCACCACCGACTAGCTTATCATTGCCATTACCGCCAAGGAGAGTATCATTACCCGCATCACCGACTAGCTTATCTTTGCCGTTACCACCATCGAGGCAATCGTTACCCGCACCACCGACTAGCTTATCATTGCCATTACCGCCAAGGAGAGTATCATTACCCGCACCACCGACTAGCTTATCTTTGCCATTACCGCCAAGGAGAGTATCATTACCCGCACCACCGACTAGCTTATCATTGCCGTTACCGCCTTCAATTTGGTCTGCACCATCTGTACCAACAAGGTTGTCAGAATCATTCGTACCAGTAATGATATTAGTGGTAGTTGAATCATCAACAATTAACTTAAATAGTTCCCTGCCATTTTCACCATCATTAGCCGTAAAAAACAGCTGGTCGTTAAACTCGGTCAAGTTAGAGGGATAAGAACCATTACTACCAGGGCGAATATCTTCAACTAATTGAGTACCCTCAGTTGTGCCGTCGCTGACCCAGAGTTCGCCGCCATTTTCACCATCTACAGCCTGAAATACAGCTGGTCGTTAAACTCGGTCAAGTCTCCAGGATAAGAACCATCACTACCAGGATTGATATCTTTAACTAATTGAGTCCCCTCAGTTGTACCGTCGCTGACCCATAGCTCGTAGCCATTTTCACCATCGTCAGCGGTGAAATATAGCTGGTCGTTAAACTCGGTAAAGTCAGAGGGATAAGAACTATCACTACCAGGATTGATATCTTTAACTAATTGAGTCCCCTCAGTTGTGCCGTCGCTGACCCAGAGTTCCCTACCATTTTCACCATCTACAGCCGTGAAATACAGCTGGTCGTTAAACTCGGTAAAGTTATTAGGATAAGAATTACCACTACCAGGATTGATATCTTTAACTAATTGAGTACCATCGGTTGTGCCGTCGCTTACCCAAAGTTCTCTGCCATTTTTACCATCTCTAGCCGTGAAATACAGCTGGTCGTTAAACTCGGTCAAGTCAAAAGGATAAGAACTATTAGCACTACCATAATTATTACTACCAGGATTGATATCTTTAACTAATTGAGTCCCCTCAGTTGTGCCGTCGCTGACCCAGAGTTCGCCGCCATTTTCACCATCTTTAGCCGAGAAATACAGCTGGTCGTTAAACTCGGTCAAGTAACCGGGATAAGAACCATTAAAACCAGGATAAATATCTTCAACTAATTGAGTACCCTCAGTTGTGCCGTCGCTGACCCAGAGTTCGCCGCCATTTTCACCATCTACAGCCGTGAAATACAGCTGGTCGTTAAACTCGGTAAAGTTATTAGGAAAAGATCCATCACTACCAGGGCGAATATCTTTAACTAATTGAGTACCCTCAGTTGTGCCGTCGCTGACCCAGAGTTCGCCGCCATTTTCACCATCTACAGCCGTGAAATACAGCTGGTCGTTAAACTCGGTCAAATACCTAGGAGAAGGAGCACCATAATACCCAGGAGAAGGACCACCATAAGAATTACCACTACCAGGCAAAATATCTTTAACTAATTGAGTACCCTCAGTTGTGCCGTCGCTGACCCAGAGTTCGCCGCCATTTTCACCATCGTCTGCCGTAAAATACAGCTGGTCGTTAAACTTGGTCAAGTCCCTGGGATAAGAATCATCACTACCAGGAAAAATATCTTTAACTAGTACAACTTGACTTGAATTGTTTTCCATCGATCTAATCTATGCCTCTGCGATATGTGTAACTGTTAACTGTTTGAGTTGTATCAAATAAGCTCATCAAAACGATAAGTCTTTCTCGCCAAGAACAGTTGTTTTGATTTAAATTTTCTTCGCCCTGTTCGCTTAAGGAGTCGAGATTATGTATGTGTGATGTCCAAATCTGAGGGAGTTTACAAGTAAATTGTCACAACTTCTTTTAAAGCCATTTTTAGGCTGAATTCCCCTCAAAATTGATACATTATTTGTTTATAATTATCATCTTTTTGTCACGCGATCGCTTATATTAGTAGAAAAATTTACTTTGCTTTTGTAATGTTCAAGTGGGGTAAATAGCAAAGAGTCGAAAACGTATTCTTGCTTCGTGATGGCAATGGCGAATTTACACGCAAGATGGAAATGTTGATAGACAAAAGCAATCTTGGTTTTGGTATGCGTTCTTGGCGTTATTCTATGCTAGTTAAAGTTATGAAAACTAATATTGGAAGTATTGTCTTTAGCCGTAACCACCCCTAATTTCCCTGCTTGATAGGTAAAAAAAAAGAGAGTGATTCCCAAATGATTAAGGATGCTAGCTAGATTATTGCTGTATTCATAACGCACCTCTGGCAGCTTCTCTTCTTGAGCATTAGAGTTAGCTTCATTTTCAATTTGAACCATTGGTAGTTAAAAAATTATAATAAAATCAAAAATTAATTAGCCTTAAATGATTGAGGAAGTTTAGCAGATTTAAACCTCCTCAAATAAATCATTAGATTAGGTCAAAATCAGCAGCCGTTAGTTGTTCGGTATCGACCCCAGTAAAAGTTGCCAAGACTTGATCACCAACTTTTAGCGTATTTCCAGTCAGAGTTAAGTCATTGAACTCTAAACCAGCCGAACCAAGTCGCTCCGAAAAATATACGGTTACGGAATCACTTCCTAATTTAAAATCGGTAATACTATCTTTCCCTTCACCACATCTCAGCACAAAGATATCTTCGCCAGCACCTCCAGTCAAGATATCTTTACCCTTACCGCCATCTAGGAGATCGTTACCAGCACCTCCAGTCAAGATATCTTTACCATTACCGCCAAGGAGAGTATCATTTCCAGCACATCCAGTCAAAATATCTTTACCGTTACCTCCATCTAAGAGATCGTTGCCAGCACCTCCAGTTAAGATATCTTTGCCATTACCGCCAAGGAGAGTATCATTTCCCCCACTGCCGTCTAAAGTATCCTTACCGTTACCGCCTTCAATTTGGTCTGCACCATCTGTACCAACAAGGTTGTCAGAGCCATTCGTACCAGTAATGATATTAGTAGTAGTTGAATCATCAACAACTAGCTTAAATAGTTCCCTGCCATTTTCACCATCGTCAGCACTAAAATACAGCTGGTCGTTAAACTCTCTCAAGTCTAAGGGACCAAAACCGTTACTACCAGGATTAATATCTTCAACTAATTGAGTACCTTCTGTTGTGCCGTCGCTGACCCATAGCTCGTAGCCATTTTCACCATCTCTAGCCGTAAAATACAGCTTATCGTTAAACTCTCTCAAGTTATTGGGATAAGAACTGTTACTACCAGGATTAATATCTGCAACTAATTGAGTACCCTCTGCTGTACCGTCGCTGACCCATAGCTCGTAGCCATTTTCACCATCGTCAGCGGTGAAATATAGCTGGTTGTTAAACTCGGTAAAGTCAGAGGGAAAAGAACTATCACTACCAGGATTAATATCTGCAACTAATTGAGTACCTTCTGTTGTGCCATCGCTGACCCATAACTCTTTGCCATTTTCACCATCGTCAGCGGTGAAATATAGCTGGTTGTTAAACTCGGTCACCTTAGACGGATTAGAACCATCACTACCAGGATTAATATCTTTAACTAATTGAGTACCCTCTGCTGTGCCATCGCTGACCCAGAGTTCTGCGCCATTTTCACCATCTCTAGCCGTAAAATACAGCTGGTTGTTGAACTCGGTTAAGTAGCTGGGAAAAGAATCACCATAAGGACCACTACCAGGATTAATATCTTTAACTAATTGAGTACCCTCTGCTGTGCCGTCGCTGACCCATAGCTCGTCGCCATTTTCACCATCATCAGCCGTAAAATATAGCTGGTTGTTGAACTCGGTTAAGTTACCGGGATAAGAATACTTAGGATAACCGTAAGCAGTACTATATTCATAATAACCAAAAGGACCACGACCAGGATAAATATCTTTAACTAATTGAGTACCTTCGGTTGTGCCATCGCTGACCCAGAGTTCGTTGCCATTTTTTTCATCGAAAGCCGTGAAATACAGCTGGTCGTTTGACTCGGTAAAGTTATCAGGACCAGAACTGTTACTACCAGGATTAATATCTTTAACCAATTGAGTACCATCGCTTGTGCCGTCGCTGACCCAGAGTTCTGCGCCATTTTCACCATCGAAAGGCGTAAAATATAACTTGTTGTTAAACTCGCTCAAGTCATAAGGAGAAGAACCAATACTACCAGGAAAAACATCTTTAACTAATTGAGTCCCAGTAGCTGTGCCGTCGCTGACCCAGAGTTCTCTGCCATTTTCACCATCGTTTGCCGAAAAATACAGCTGGTTGTTAAACTCGGTCAAGTTCCTGGGATAAGAACTATTAGCACTACCGTAATCACCAATACCAGGATAAATATCTTTAACTAGTACAACTTGACTTGAATTGTTTTCCATCGATCTAATCTATGCCTCTGCGATATGTATAGTTGTTAACTGTTTGAGTTGTATCAAATAAGCTCATCGAAACGATAAGTCTTTCCCGCCAAGAACAGTTGTTTTAATTTAAATTTTCTTTACCCTGTTCGGTTAACAAGTCGAGATTATGTATATGTGATGTCCAAATCTGAGGGAATTTATCAGCAAATTGTCATAACTTCTTTTGAAACCATTTTTAGGCTAAATTTCGCTCAAAACTAATACATTACTTATTTATAATTATCATATTTTTGTCACGAGATCGCTCATATTAGTAGAAAAATTTACTTGACAACTCATAGTCGTTATGAGTATGATTTATTTATAAGAAATTTAAACTCACAATTAGGAGCAAGTTAAACAATGAGAGATACAGTACCAAGCGTAATCTTCAAAACTAGAGTTCGTGATGAATCCGTTGAAGGATCAAATCCTTTCCGCTGGCAAGATGTAAACACAGAAGAGATTTTCAAAGGTAAAAAAGTAATTGTATTTTCTCTTCCTGGTGCATTCACTCCTACCTGTTCTTCGACTCATTTACCTGGATACGAAAAGTACTACGATGAATTTAAGTCATTGGGTGTAGATCAAATTGTCTGTATTTCAGTTAATGATGCTTTTGTAATGTTCCAGTGGGGTAAACAGCAAGGAGTCGAAAACGTATTCTTGCTTCCTGATGGCAATGGCGAATTTACGCGCAAGATGGGAATGTTGGTTAGTAAAGATAATCTTGGCTTTGGTTCGCGTTCCTGGCGTTATTCTATGATAGTTAACGACATGAAACTTGAAAAAATCTTTATCGAACCAGATTTTGGTGATAACTGTCCTACTGACCCCTTTGAAGTTTCTGATGCCGATACTATGTTGGCGTATCTCAAGGGAGAAAAAAATTAGCCTAATCAAGGTAGGAACATTTAAATATTATGTTCCTACTCACAAAAAAACATGGGAACAATATATCTCGGTACTATAGCTAGCTTACTAGCAGGTTTAGCCACTGCCGTCGGCGCACTACCCATCTTATTTACTGCCAACATAAGCAAGAAATCGCAAGGAGTTATGTTGGGACTTGGTGGGGGTGTAATGCTAGCTGCAACCGCATTTTCTTTGATTATCCCAGGACAAGAAGCTGCCGTAGATTTAGGTTATTCTCGGACAAATTCTGCTTTAATCGTCAGTGTCGGCATGGCTTTAGGTGCTATTTTGCTGTTGTTAATGCACAATTACTTTCCCCACGAACATTTTAATAAAGGTGCAGAAGGAAAGATTACCGAGAACTTTGAACGTATTTGGTTATTTGTAATTGCGATTACAATACACAACTTTCCTGAAGGTTTAGCGGTTGGTGTTGGCTTTGGTGATGGAAGTATTAGTCATGGACTACCTCTAGCATTGGGTATTGCTTTACAAAATATGCCCGAAGGTTTGATAGTTGCTTTAGCATTAAGAGAGTTAGATTATTCCATCAAGTATGCTTTAGGAATTTCTTTGCTAACTGGCTTAGTTGAGCCTATTGGAGGTTTTGTTGGGGCAAGCATCGTCAATTTTGGACAAGCTTTTTTACCTTGGGGAATGGCGATCGCAGCAGGTTCAATGCTATTTGTAATTGTTGATGAGATTATTCCCGAAATAGATAGAGAAAGCAATGCCCAAGAAGGCACGCTAGGAGTTATGACTGGTTTTGTGGCAATGATGTTTTTAGATATTGCCTTTGGGTGAATCAATAAACAATTATCAATTATCAGTAACAATTGCTTAAATCTTAAAGGCTGAATTTTTTAAACTTAGTAAACGTCAAGGAGAACTAAATTATGATTTCTACTATTTCTCAAGAAAAGCTATACACTACTCGGATCGATTTATCAGAAGATGTTCGAGTTAAAGTAATCGAGACTTTGAATCAAACTCTCGCGGCAACACTAGACCTAAAAACCCAGACTAAACAGGCGCACTGGAACGTTAAGGGGATGGATTTCTATCAGCTACACCTACTGTTTGATGAAATGGCAGGGGAATTAGAAGAATATGTTGATATGGTTGCCGAGAGAGTCACTGCTTTAGGTGGTGTGGCTATGGGAACAGCCCGTATTGCTGCTAGCGATTCTATTTTGCCTGAATATGACTTAAATGCGGTTACAGGAATTGAACACGTAACGGCTTTAGCCGATCGCTTTAGTGCTTATGCTAAACACGTCCGTGAAGCAATTGATAGTACCGATAAATTAGGCGATCTTGATACAGCAGATTTATATACTGAAATTTCTCGCACTATCGATAAGCGTCTTTGGTTCTTAGAAGCACATTTGGTTTAAATTGTCTGCTAGTCATTGTTGATATTTCGGTGATGACTGGCTTTTAGCTATCAGCTTACCTTCGGTACAAATTATAGTTTTATACTTGGTTCAAGCTGCAAGATAAGCATTGCATATTTCAAGAGAGCAAAATTATGACAGATACAAAAGGTGCAGACGCGGTAGACAAGGCGATCGCCCAAGGCAAAGATCTAGATGGTTCTCCCATTCCTGAGCATAAATTGTCACTATATAACAAGGTAATGGGATTTGAAGCAGGAAGACAAAGAAGCGGAGTTACTAATACCATGCGATCGCGCATCGTCAGAATAGGTGCAAAGCATCTTTCCCAAGCTGAACTAAATCAGATGTTATTAGATGCAGAGTTTCCGCCTTTAAAAGACAAGGAAATTGCTTTTTATTACGGTGGAAAGTAGAAAAATCACTGAATTGAGGGGAAAGTTATCCCTTCAATTGCGAAGCTTCAAGCTTAATGCTTAAAGCTATAAAAAAGGAGTATAAGAAAAATGAGTTATGATTTTGATTTATTTGTGATTGGTGCGGGTTCAGGCGGTATTGCTACTGCTAGACGTGCTGCTCAATATGGAGCAAAAGTAGGAATTGTCGAAAGCGATCGCCTGGGAGGAACTTGCGTTAACCGTGGTTGTGTACCCAAAAAGCTGATGGTATATGCTTCTCACTTCCCTGCTGGATTTGAAGAGTCGGCAGGATATGGCTGGACAGTGGGAGAAAGTAGCTTTGATTGGTTAAAAATGATTACTGCTGTCAACGACGAGGTGACTCGACTTAACGGTATTTATCAGCGAATGCTGGATACTTCTGAAGTAAAGCTATACGAGGGTTATGGTAAATTTATTGACGCGCACACTATCGAAATCGGCGATAACCTCGACAGTCCCTACAACGCGGGGAACCCGCGCAACGGGCTGTCTCGCAAAGTTACCGCCGAGAAAATTTTAATTGCTGTAGGTGGTAAACCTGTCAAGCCAAAAAATATTAAGGGAATCGAACACGCCATCACTTCTAGAGAAATTTTTAATGTCAAAGAACAGCCAAAGCGTATGGTGATTATCGGCGGTGGTTATATTGGTGTAGAGTTTGCCTGTATCTTGAACGGTTTAGGCACAGAAGTCACCGTAGTTATTCGGGGAGACAAAATCTTGCGTGGTTTTGACGAAGATATCCGCGACGAGATCCAGACTGGAATGCAGAATCACGGCATTAAGTTTGTTACTGGTTGCAATTGCGATCGCATGGTGATTGACAAAACCGATTCTGGCTTAAAAATTACCGTACCTACTAATGACGGCAAAGAAGAAACTATCGTCGCTGATGCTGCTAGTTTAGCTGCTACAGGAAGAAAACCTGATTTAGCTAATTTAGGCTTAGAAAATACGCAAGTAGAAGTAGTAAAGGGTGCAGTAGCAGTAGATGAATATAATAAAACTGCGGAAGATAATATTTATGCAGTAGGTGACTGTACAGATCGCATTAATCTGACTCCTGTAGCCATTAACGAAGGTAGAGCTTTTGCCGACACCCATTTTGGCGGACAATCTCGACAAATGAGCTATGAAAACGTTCCTTCGGCTGTATTTACTACCCCTGAAGCAGCTACAGTTGGCTTGAGCGAAGCCGAAGCCAAGGAAAAATATGGTGATGCTGTTAAAGTCTATCGTAGTAAATTCCGTCCCATGTACTATACTCTGCCAGACAAACAGGAAAAAACTATGATGAAGTTAATTGTGGATACCAACACCGATAAGGTAGTTGGCGCACATATGGTAGGGGATGGCGCAGCCGAAATTATTCAAGGTGTGGCGGTAGCCGTTAAAATGGGCGCAACTAAAGCCAACTTTGATGCCACCGTGGGTATTCATCCTAGTTCTGCGGAGGAGTTTGTGACTATGCGATAATCTGATTATCTAATAGTAAAAGAGCGATCGCTCTTAAGAGAAAGGCGATCGCTTACTATATAAATCATGGAAGAAATACTAGAATTATAGTCATTCTAAATAGGAAACATATGGAATAATAGGATTGAGTTGAAAAATCAATCCTATTAGATGACTTATAGTGTAGATTTACGAAAACGAGTAGTTGACTTTGTAGCGACGGGAGGCTCAAAGGCAGAAGCATCAAGAAGATATGAGGTAAGTTTGTGGTGTGTGAATGATTGGTGTCAAAGAAAGAATTTAACTCCAACACCACAACTAGGAAGAAAGCGAAAACTAGATTGGAAAGCACTTATCCAACATATTCAAGAAAATCCAGACGCTCTTTTGAGAGAGCGGGCGCAACATTTTGGAGTCCATACGAGTGCGATTGGATCTGCTCAAAAACAAATGAAATTGACTCGTAAAAAAAACTCTGAAATATAGTGAACGTAAGCATGGTCAACGAATCGCTTTTCTGAGAAATTTGCGTGAGATTGTTGTTTTAGATGGTTCAAATAACTTAGTTTACTTGGATGAATCGGGCTTTGAAGAATATGTTTATCGCCCATATGGATGGTCAAAACGAGGACAAAAAACCTATGGCGAGCGCAATGGCAAAAGAGGAACGAGAACAAGCTTAATAGCAGGAAAAAGAGGCAAAGAATTATTATTCCATAATCATTATTGTAAGGGCGATTCGCGTTGTAAGGGCGAACGGCCGTTCACCCCTACGAAATTGGATATCTTTCATTACACCTACGCTGTTTTACACAACCCTGCATATAGAGAAAAATACGAACTTAATCTAAAACGAGAATTTCCGCGTATTCCTTTTTATGATAACTTCCGCCAGTGGACGGCTTGGGGAAAACAGCTAATGGATTTGCATATTAACTACGAAACTATCGAACCCTATACCTTGAAACGAATTGATATTCCTACTGCCGATAAAAATGCTAAATTTCCCAAAGTAAAACTACAGGCAGATAAAGATAAAGGAGTTATTACCCTAGACACCGATACGAGTCTACATAATATTCCCCCTGAAGCTTGGGAGTATAAACTAGGCAACCGTAGTGCATTGGAATGGATTTTAGATCAATACAAAGAAAAGAAACCTAAAGATCAAACAATTGCCGAGAAATTTAATACCTATCGCTTTGCTGACTACAAAGAACAAGTAACTGATTTACTTCAGCGTGTCTGTACTGTCAGTGTGGAAACAATGAAAATTATTGAAGCAATGGAAAAATACTAAGTTCTCTTTTTATAAGTTAATTGATGCTGATTTATACCATTAGGTTTTTAAGTTATAACATCGGGTTTATGTAGAGGCTGTTGGTCAACAGCCCTACAATATCTATCTAGATTTATCTAGCGAGATTTTCAGGTGTTTGAGGTTCAGGAACTGTTCCTGTACGAACAGGTCTAGGTTTTTTCGCTCCAACAGAAGCACCAATCAAAGATGCAGCTAGCCCTAGCAGCGAACCAATAATGAAAGACCAAGCTGCTTTGGCAGAATTTCCTGCTACCTCCTGTAACTTGTCCATTGGCACGCTGGGGACTTGGTTAGGAACGTCTGGTCCACCTGGTTTCTGTACCTGACTTAAAACGTCTCCTGCATTGGAAGCTGCCAGCCCAAAAGCTCCCGATACGCCACTAGCAAGTAACCAAGCACTAAGAGCTAAAGTTGTCGCCCAAAGAATTAGTCCGTGCAGCATTGCTGTTTTACCGTTCATAGGACTACAGCCAGAAGCAGTTACCCAACTACCAATAAATAAGGAAATTAATAAACTAACCACCGCCCAAATACCCACGCCAATGCCAACTGCACCAGCCTCGCTTCCTGATGCGCCGACAGTCAGACCGATCGCAGCACCCAAGGCACTAAGAATCAACTGCGTGGCGATCGCTACAAAAATCCCCGCAATAATTGGTCCCCACCTAATTCGATCTCGATCGTCCGCCATAGTAAATGTTTCTAATACTGTGTTTCTGTTTCCGGCTCTGTTTCCGACTGGATCTGTATAAGCCATAATAATTTGTTCCTTACGTTGAATTTTGTTTGGTTAAGTATAGTTAAAAGGCATTCCCACACCAGTTAAAAATTGTTAATTATCTGCTTTTCTAATTACCCTTATTTAACTACAAAAGGTTTTTGTGTATGTATTAAAGATTAAGTAGTAATAAGAAAGTTAAATAATCTTTTTGAAGATTAAAGCTGTAAATATGGCAGTTTAAATATTAAAGCAATTTTCATCGCCATAATTTTATGAGTGATGAGTACGGCGATCGACAATAATCACTTCGGGATGATCCGAAACAATTTTGTAAATAACCTACTCTCGAACACCACAGCCAGTTAAGATCTTCTCAGCACCTAATAGATCGGCTGTGTTACCTTCAACCATGAGCAGATACTCACCATGAGCAACCAAATCGTTATAGATCCGTGCAGTATCAACAGGAATATCTAGGTGAATTAAGGCATTAGCCAGACTCATTACAGTTTCATCTCCAGTAATATTCGAGTCTTGAGCAACGCTGCTAATACGAGTATTAAAGCGAGCGCGCAATGATTCGCATAGTTGAGTATCTACTATTTTCTCTTCTTTCTCTGTATTGCGAGCAATCACAAAAACTTGCTCTAGAGAAAAGTGTGACTTGTCTAGCTTTTTTAGTGCAGCTTCAGTATCTAAAGCATTCTCAAAGATGCCAATTGCCCTTTGCTGTTCTGTCATATTTATTTCTGCCCAATCTTAAAACATTCATCCAAAATGAGAATGATGAAGATGATGACTGTATCTTCTTCATTTTTTAAGCTTTTTCTATCCAGCAAAGGACAGATCTTTATTTATGGTCAAAAACCTAGATTGCTTACCGCACAAGGCATTTGGCTGTTTTAATCATAAATACTTCTCAAGGCTGACGTAAAGCATTTAATTGCGATCGCAAGCGGTGATTTTCTTCTGTAAGCTCTAATACCATTGCTGCACCTATTAAATTTAAGCCTAAGTCTCTTCGCAGACGCATAATTTTTATTACTCGCAAAGTATCTTCTTGTCTTAACATTGAGCCTTCTGGTTCAATTACTCCCAGCCGAATAAAACACTGAATTGTAGTAACCGAAGTTTGGGTAATAGTAGCGACGCGCTCAAAACTAATTAAATCGTCGCCTTGTTGGGAAATTACATCGCGGGACAAACTACTCATAATTTAATATTCTCCAAACTTTTGCGGGGTTTATAGCTACTAGCTTGCTGAATCTTCTGATAATATTCTCTTTCTGTATCGCTGATATCTTTGGGAGTAACAATTTTTAATTTCACCAGCAAATCGCTACGCTGTTGGTTAAGTTTGCGCCAGCCTTTACCTTTCAACTTCAGAGATTGTCCTGAATTTACTCCCGCAGGAACTTTCATCGTTACTTTGCCATCTGGAGTCGGAACAATAATATCTGTACCCAATACAGCTTCTTCTGGGGTAATGGGGATTTCGGCAACTAAGTTATCGCCCTTAAACTTAAACAAGGAATGAGGTTGCAGTTCAATATTAAGATATAAGTCTCCTCGCTGTCCTGAAAAAGAACTAGGTTGTCCTTTACCTTTAATTCGTAAACGACTGCCTGTTTTAGCCCCAGCAGGAATGCGAACTTTGACTGTTTCGTTGCCAATGCGAAACTGTTTCTGTGTCCCATTAAAGGCTTCCGAAAAAGTAAGGACAATTCCAGCTTCACTATCTTGGGCGGGCATATCACTGTAGCCATCAGCAAAACCACCAAAGCCACCAGGAGAAGTACGATAATTATAGCTGTTGCTACTTTTGCTGCCAGCAGTGCGACCTAATATATCATTAACAAAGTCTTCAAAGTTTCCATATTGACCAAAATCAAAACCTCCTACATCTACATTAACTCCAGCACCAGTATTTCCTGGCGGTGGAGTGCCTCCTTGTCCCATCTGTTGCGAATATTGTCCGTATCGATCGTATTTGGAACGTTTTTCAGAATTTGATAATACCTCTTGCGCTTCATTAATCTCTTTAAAACGATCTTCGGCTTTTTTATCTCCAGGGTTAAGATCGGGATGATATTTTCGCGCCAGTTTACGATAGGCTTTTTTAATCTCCTCAGCAGAAGCGTCTTTACTTATACCCAGTACTTGGTAATAGTCTTTAAAGTCGGTTGCAGCCATTTTTTAAATTGAACAATAAACATTTATCATTGAGCATTGTCCAGTCACTTCTTTAATTGTGTAACTAGAGTTAATACTGCCGAATCAATCTCTTCTACTAGGATAATTAAAAAGATCAATCGAGTGCATCTATATTTAGCTATAAAATTTCAGCGATTAACAATTTAATTGAGCTTGATTTTCCGTTTAACTGTATAAATCCTAAGCTCTGTCTTTAGATTGAAGCTAAATTAATCAAATTGTCGAAAGATAATTCTATAGCTATTGCGATCTTATTAAGATAAGTGGGTTTGGGTACATTTTTAGCACAGATAAATATTATGGAAAGAGTCGAGCGGACAAACTCAGTGAATGAAGCAATTACTAGCAAGGAAATTATCAATAGTTCATTGGTAATTAGAAATTTGCAGCAGCAGTCTTTAAAAGAGGTTTTAGCTGATTATAGCGATCGCCATCAGCTTTCAGAGACAAGTTTAATCGATCGCGCTACAGAGGCCATTGGTCTAACACCCAATCTTCAGGTAGAAAAAACCGTAACAATCGATCGCCCTGCATCTGAACTATACAGTTACTGGCGTAACTTAACCAACTTACCCAACTTTATGGGACATTTAAAGTCGGTAACCAATAAAGATGAAGAAGGTAAAATAACTCACTGGGTAGCTGATGCACCTTTAGGTCTTTGGGTTGAATGGGATGCCGAAATTATCAAAGATGAACCCGAGCGCTTAATTGCTTGGAATGCTCTTGAAAATGCAGACATCGATAACTGTGGTTTTGTGCGTTTTCAACCCGCTACGGGCGATCGCGGTACTCAAGTCAAGGTAGTTTTAGAATATCAGCCACCAGGAGGCGCATTAACTAATGCGCTCGCTAAACTTTTTGGTGAGTCACCCCAAGAGCAAATTGGCGATGAGCTAAATCGTTTTAAACAGCTAATGGAAACTGGTGAAATTGCTACCACAAAAGGACAGCCAAAAGGTTCTTGATTATAAAAATCAAATATCACTCGACACCTACAACTTTTGGGTGATGAATAAATATGAGATGGATCGAAGAATGTAGATGTCGTTTATCAAGAGGAAATAATGAATAATTATAAGCGTTCAGTAGGTTTATTTTATAGTCGTGAGGAAGCAGAAAAAGCTTTGCGCGCTCTTAAAGATGACGGTTTTGACATGAACCGAGTCAACGTCATTGCTAAAGATGCAGACCAAGTAACACAATCGGCTGGGGTAGATACAGCTTACGATGAAGGTAACAACGCAGCCGAGGGTGCTGGTGCTGGTGCAAGTTCTGGTGCTGTATTGGGCGGTATCGGTGGTTTATTAGTCGGTTTAGGTACTTTAGCCATTCCTGGCATTGGTCCGATTATTGTGGCGGGACAGGCTGCAACTACTATTGCAACTACCCTGGCTGGTGCGGGTATTGGTGCAGTAGCAGGGGGAATTATTGGCGGTTTGGTAGGTTTGGGTATTCCTGAAGACAAAGCCAAAATCTATAGCGATCGCGTTAGTGGCGGAAGTTATTTAGTTATGGTCAATGGTACGGATAATGACATTAGCCGTGCAGAGAGAATCTTGCACGACAATGGTATTGAAGAGTATGGCGTATACGATGCTCATGACATTGGCGATGACACGTATAATACAGCCCCTAGTACCAATCGCGTAAATACTAACCAGTCTGTAACTAGTATGGGAGATATAGATCGCTCTATGGTGCTTGAACCTAATACTACAGGTAAGGTTATGGATACTCGTACTGATGCTATTGACCCAACTACCCGTACAAGCGATCGCACTACTACTACAGATAGCGATGCTGATGTAATTGTGCTCGAGCCTAATACTACAGGTAAGGTTATGGATACTCGTACCGATGCTATTGACCCAACTACCCGTACAAGCGATCGCACTGCTACTACAGACAGCGATGCTGATGTAATTGTGGTCGAACCGCGAGACAATGTATAAAGTAATTCTCCCGCGTTTCTAACCAATCTATTTCTAGTTAGTCACATTAGCCGAACAACTAACACTAATTAGAAATATAAAAATAAATGTAGCAGCAATTGGATTTTATTTGGCAAAAATTAGCACACGATTTATAGTTGCTGCTACATTTGAAATTTAAAGCAAATTTGCTCAACTAAAACATTAGTAAATCAGATTTTACAACTGTCTATCGCTTTCTCTTCACCGAAAAATCAGTTCTAAAATTTAGTTCAGTTCAGCTATTTCAGGCTATCTAATAACTAACCTTGTTATTGGACATCAACAATAAAGTCATCAATAGCACAGAACAAATCTCCACACCTTAAAAACAAAATTAATTATGAAAGCTGTATGTTGGCATAGTGCCCAAGATGTACGAGTTGAAACCGTACCAGATCCAAAAATTCTCAATCCTCGCGATGCCATTATCAAAGTGACTTCCACGGCGATCTGTGGTTCAGATTTGCACCTATACGAAGGTAATATCCCGACAATGGAGTCTGGAGACATCCTAGGTCACGAATTTATGGGGGAAATAGTTGAAACTGGCAAGGAAGTAAAGAATCTGCAAAAAGGCGATCGCGTTGTTGTTCCCTTTACCATTGCCTGTGGTGGCTGTTTCTTTTGTCAAAAAGATTTGTGGTCGCTGTGCGATAATTCTAACCCTAATAGTTGGATGGCAGAGAAATTCTATGGACATTCCCCATCAGGTATTTATGGTTATTCCCATCTGCTTGGAGGCTATGCAGGAGGACAAGCTGAATACGTCCGCATTCCCTATGCTGATGTTGGTCCTTTAAAAGTACCTGATGGTTTAGAAGACGATAAGGTTTTATTTCTCACTGATATTTTCCCCACAGGCTATATGGCTGCGGAAAATGCTGATATCGAACCAGGAGACACCGTAGCAGTTTGGGGTTGTGGTCCAGTAGGTCAGTTTGCCATTAAAAGTGCCTATATGCTGGGTGCAGAACGAGTAATTGCCATCGATCGCTTTCCCGAACGCTTACAGATGGCAAAAGAACAGGGGAATGCGGAAATAATCAACTATGAAGAAATCGATCCAGGTGAAGCATTAAAAGAAATGACTGGCGGTAGAGGACCAGATCGCTGTATTGATGCCGTTGGCATGGAGGCACATGGTACAGATGCGATGGCAGCCTACGATAAGGTCAAACAGGGAGTCAAGCTAGAAACAGGTAGACCTACAGCTTTAAGACAGGCTATAGTTGCTTGTCGCAAGGGGGGAACGGTTTCTATTCCTGGGGTTTATGGCGGTTTTGTCGATAAAGTACCGTTAGGCGCAATTGTCAATAAAGCATTGACCTTGCGATCGGGACAAACTCACGTCCATAAATATTTGCAACCTTTACTCGAACGTATTCAACAAGGAGAAATCGATCCTTCTTATGTCATTTCCCACCACATGAGTATTGACGATGCACCCAAAGGCTACAAAATGTTCCGCAATAAAGAAGACAACTGCACCAAAGTTGTTCTTAAACCTTAGAGGGAATGCGCGAGGGAAGCAGTTGAAAATATACTCCAAAAGATTGAAGGAATATCTAACTGTTAGCCGAGACATCAATTTAAGCGATTTGGCAAGCTAGGAGTAAGAACCAATAAATTTTCAAATTTATTTTAGAAAGGAGAATTGAAATGGGAATAGATGATATTTTCAAAGGTGTTAAACGCGATATAGAACAAAGGGTTAGTGGCGATCGCTATAATGATGACGAACGCCGTTACCGTGATGATGATGAACGCCGTTACCGCAATCGCGATGATGACCGAGAGTATCGTAGACGTGACGATGATGACGATGACGATAAAAGACGCAGCTACCGTGATGACGATGAACGGCGCAGCTACCGCAGACGCGATGACGATGACGATGATGAACGCCGTAATTATCGTGACCGTGATTATGAAGAACGTAGCTACCGCGATCGCGATGACGATGACGATGACGACGATGATGATTAAAAGCTTAAATAAATCTTTTTGAAGTAGTTTGGCGTTAGTTCTAATCGCTAACGCCTTTCTTACCTAAATTATTAATCTTTTACTGCTTGTTTCTTATCAGACTAGCCAAAGCAGTTAATTAATACTCCATCAAAAAAAATTTGCTAACCTTTCTAGTTTGATAAGAGCAGCACTATATAACGTCGAACATTTGTTCAATGATTATTGAAAAAAGTGTTCCTCTTATCAAACTTGGGAGGATAGGAGTCTGGACAACCACTATTTCCTACCCAAGATCAAGATTTTTCAATCTCAAAAGAATTATATGTTTTATCACAAAAAAAGGCTACAGTATTTCACCAAACCAGAAAAACCCGATCCGATTCTGGCAAAAAAAATGCAGGAATTAATCGGTGGTCCTTTCGGGGAAATGACTGTCATGATGCAGTATTTCTTCCAAGGCTGGAACTGTCGTGGCCCTGCTAAATATAAAGACATGATGCTCGATATTGCCACCGAAGAAATCGGACATATTGAGATGCTAGCAACTACCATGGCTTATCTATTAGATAATGCACCAGTAGAACAAAAAGAAGAAGCAGTCAAAGACCCCATTATGCAGGGTGTTATGGGCGGTATGAAAGCCGAAGATATCATCATGTCAAGCATGAATCCGCAACACGCTACCGTTACTGGTGGGGGCGCACTACCTGCCGATAGTACGGGTTATCCTTGGAATGGTCGCTATGTAATCGCTTCTGGCAATTTGATGGCTGATTTTTATTCTAATGTTCAGGCAGAAGCACAAGGACGCTTACAGGCAGTCAGAATCTATGAAATGGCAAAAGATCCTGGGGTTAAAGATACTCTAGCTTATATGATTGCCCGCGATACCATGCACCAAAATCAATGGTTAGCTGCAATTGAAGAATTAAAAGCTGATGGTTTAGAAGATTTACCTATTCCTAGTTCTTTCCCTCAAGAACAAGAAAAACAACACGCTTCCTATCAATTCTGGAACTTATCTGAAGGAACAGAGAGTAAAGAAGGCCGCTGGGCGAAAGGACCTGCCCCCGATGGGAAAGGAGAATTTGAATATCTGGAAAATCCTGAAGGCGAGTCGGAAATGCCCGATCCTCCAGCACCCGATCCAAGATTTCACAGTACAGGGAAGTAAATAAACCTTTGGGACGAAAACCATTCGTCCTAATCTCAACTTTCAAAATCAAACAAACAAATTAACCATCAACACAATAGAGGTAACAAAATTATGCAACGTAACTGTGCATTAGCTTTAGGTATCATTTTTCTATTATTAGGCATAGCTGGCTTTATTCCTGGCTTTACTACCTTGCCTGGAGAAAGTTTCAATTCTGGTGTTCCTTTGAATGCCGACACTATTTATGCCAAAGGATTTAGCTTGCTGTTTGGTGCCTTTCCCACCAATTTTATCCATAATCTCGTTCATCTTTCTGTTGGAATTTTAGGTATTGCTGCTGCTACCACTGGCAATGCCAAGCTTTATAACCGAGGTTTTGCAATTAGCTATGCTTTGATTTTTGCAATGGGTTTGATACCCTTCAGCAAAACTGTCTTTGGGATTATGCCCATTTTTGGTAATAACATTTGGTTTAATGGATTAAGCGGTGCGATCGCAGGTTACTATGGTTTCTTTGGTAAAGGCGAGACAACTTCGACAGACCGAATTAATGCTTAACAACTTATATCAGTCTTTAGTAATCTGTAATCAATTTACGGGCTGCTAAAGACTGTTTTATAACTTGCGCGATCGCTCTTCTTTGCTTTTGATTCTTTAGATAGAAGCACTAACATAGCTTTGATTGCGACAATATAATTGAATTTAATTATTAAAGGAGAAGGGACATTACTACCCAACTATTCTCTAAAGCAGCACCGAATCAGAATTTATCCTTAGAAGCGATTGCGAAGCTAGTCGAAGACATCGCGCTTGAAGCTAAAAAAATAGCAGATTTTGCAGCAATTAATGCAGATCTGCTAGATAAGCAAGGGGTTTTTCCCGTCGAAGAGTTTCAGCAGATTGCAGCAGCAGGTTTATTGACTGCCCCTTTAAGTCGTCCCTTGGATGGGCTGGGGTTGGGTTTTGAAACGGGTTATACGGAGGAGTTATTGATGCTTCTTCAAGAAATTGGACGTGGAAATTTAGTTATTGGGCGTATTTATGAAGGTCATGTTAATGCTCTGCAACTGATACAAACCTTTGGCACTTCTGAACAAATCGAGGCTTATGCTACCGATGCCAAAGAAAATAAGATATTTGGGGTATGGAATGCCGAAGCGGAAGATGGAGTAAAGATTATCCCTTTAAATAATGGCAGGTATCGATTAGAAGGTAGTAAAACTTTTTGTACGGGCTGCGGTTATGTAAAGCGTCCCTTTGTAAATGGTAAATTACCTGACGGTAGTTGGCAAATGTGCATCGTGCCAATGGATGAAGTCGAAACGGTAGTAGATCCTGACTGGTGGCAACCCGCAGGAATGCGGGCTACGGTAAGTTATAAAGTAGACTTTACGGGCGTAGAAGTAGAAGCAAAATCTTTGATTGGTAAACCTGGAGACTATTTTCGTCAGCCTTGGTTGAGTGGTGGTGTAATTCGCTTTGCTGCGGTACAGCTAGGTGGTGCAGAAGCTCTATTCAACGCTAGTCGTCGATATTTACAGAAACTCGATCGCTGTGGACATCCTCAACAGCAAGAACGTTTTGGTAAAATGGCGATCGCCATTGAAAGCGGTAAGCTTTGGCTTCAAGGTGCAGCGCAGCTAGTAGACAACTATGCCCCCGTTTTTGGCGGTTATCCTCAAGATAACCAAGAACAAGCCCTAAAACTAGTAGCTTATGCCAACATGGTGCGAACGGCGATTGAACAAATTTGCGTAGATACGATTCAACTAAGTCAACGCTCTATCGGTACTTTAGGATTGCTACCACCCGAACCAATGGAACGTCTAATTAGGGATCTAAGTTTGTATCTGCGTCAACCTGCTTTTGATGCAGCCCTTACTGATGTCGGAAAATATGTTCTTACCGAAACAGCATCTGCCAGTCAACTTTGGTCATTTTAGTAGCAATAGACAACAGTTTATGTAAGGGCGAATAGCTATTCGTCCCTGCGTATTGCCTGACTCTATTCAAACAAAAATTATTGCTTGCTGTATATGACTGCTACAAGAGATCGCTCTTTTTTTAATACTCCAGAGTCTATACCTCTATTGCTAATAGAGGATCTGGTAAATAAGAATTCTTCTATATTAATAGTCGCACCTCATCCCGATGATGAAACCTTGGGTTGCGGGGGCGCGATCGCTTTATTACGCCAATTAAATATAGTGGTAAAAGTATTAGTTGTTAGTGACGGAACAAAATCTCATCCTAATTCTAAAACCTATCCACCTCCAACACTGAAGAAATTACGAGAACAAGAAAGTTTGGCTGCTTTGGCTGTTTTAGGAGTTGCACCCGAAGCAGTTACTTTTTTAGGTATGCCTGATGGTGCAGTTCCGTCTGTAAATTTGAATAGCAATGAAATAGTAGAGATAGACAAGGGGATAGGGAGACAGGGGGACAAGGAGACAAAAGAAAGAGGACAGGAATATCAAGATGCAATTTCACTTTGTCATCAGTATTTAAAAAACACGACACCTTCAATTGTCTTGCTTCCTTGGCGTAGAGATCCTCACCCAGATCACCGCGCTAGTTGGCAATTGTTTACAGCAGCTATTAAGAATTTAATTAACCTTCCGCGTCTGATCGAGTATCCTATTTGGGATTGGGACACTAAACAAAGGCAAGATTTTTCTGAGTCTGTAGATGCTTGGCGATTAGATATTAGTAGTGTCTTAGAATTAAAACGACAGGCGATCGCTCAATATCGTTCCCAAATTAGCGATTTAATCGACGATGACCCCGAAGGTTTCCGTTTAACACCCGAAATGCTATTAAATTTTACTCAGCCTTGGGAAATATATTTAGAAGTTAAATTATGAATAAGCCTAAAAATTCTTTACCGCCGAGTTATTTTGAAGATATGTATCGAGAAAATCCCGATCCTTGGGATTTTGAAACTAGTGATTATGAAGCTCAAAAATATCAGACGACTATAGCAACCTTACCCCAGTCTCGTTACGCTAACGCTTTAGAAATAGGTGGTTCGATTGGAGTGCTAACGGCTTTGTTGGCTCAACGCTGCGACTCTTTGCTTTCGATTGATGTTTCGGAAATAGCTCAAAAAAAGGCGATCGCTCGTTGTCAAGATTTACCCCAGGTACGCTTTAAAATTGCTCAAGTGCCACAAGACTATCCTGATGAAATGTTCGATCTAACGTTGGTATCAGAAGTTGGCTATTACCTGAGTTGGGACGATCTCAAAAAAACTCAGCAATTGATTCTCAAGCATCTCCAGATAGGAGGACATCTTCTGCTGGTTCACTGGACGCTATTTGCCAAAGATTATCCCCTTACAGGCGATGAAGTTCACGATTCTTTTCTACAACTTACTGGTTTAAAACATTTAAACAGACTGCGGGAGGAGCGATATCGGCTCGATTTGTTCGAGCGAGTTTAGACTTGAATAATAATTAGTTTGTTTTCTTAAATGATGGCGATCAATGTAAGTTTGGTTAATTAAAGCCTGTAAATCCACAATTGCCTGTTGAATCGTGACTTTTTGTGCGTATTTACTGTATAAATCGGCATTTTGTTCTTGATATTGTCCAATCTGCTCGACAACCAATCCAAAACTAGGCGATAAGCCTATCGACATGGCTTGGCTACGCCAGATAATTTCTGTTAGTAAGTCTTTATTTATGCCCAGCTTTTGAGCCACAATTGCCATTTTAACTGCCGAAGTTTTACCCGTTAAAGTTGTGTGCCACAAATAACGTAGCTGACGACGTAGACGAAAACGGGCTTCGGTGGTCAAAGCCGACTCGACCCACAAACACTGTTGCTGTTGACCTATAGTCTTTAACTGAGACAATCGATCTGCTAGCCCAGCTTTTGCTCTTCCTAAATCTCTAGCACTAGTAACTACCCGCACTGTTGGACTGTGGCGAAAACAAGCATCTACACGCATCAAAGCATTGTAAAGAGCCAAATCTTCAGAGGAAGGTAAGGGGGGTAAACCGCCAACTTTAGCGTACATTCGCGCAGTTATGGCAAAACTTGCGCCGTAATGATGATGATGTCGGGGAAGCGGATCGAAATAGGGATCGAGAAAAGCTTCTAGCTGTGAGGTTAAATAGCCATAACGCAGGTAGCGTAAAAAATATAGTCTGGTAGTCTTGTCTAGTTTACTTCTTTCTCTACTGTTGGTAATAATGCGACCGCCAACAGCATCAGCCCCAGCCTTAATTTCCGCTAAAGTTGCAGCAATCCATGTAGAAGAAACTCGCGTATCTCCATCGGTAGAGGCAATTACGCCAAAGTCGCGCTCAATCGATTTTAATCGTCTGTATGCCTCATCCATCAAGAGCTTTCGCACCCAGCCAATGTGAGCGCGATCGCTTTCTATAGTCATTTCTACAATATGAAGTATCAAACTTGGGTAAGTTCGCGCAAAACGCCTAGCTACTTCTGCGGAATTATCAGTGCAGTTATTAGCCAAAACGATAATTTCGTAGCGGTTTTTGTCTAAAGGCTTACCTGTTAAATCTACTTGATTTGTCAAAGCCAAAAGCGTAGCTTCAATATTGTCCGCTTCATCCCGCACGGGAACGATTACGCAAACTTCACAGCTAATTAAAGGCGATCGACTGATTAATGGTTGTAAATCGGCATCATAGTCTGTTTGTCCTGCTATAGGCTGAAGCAGATTTACAGCAGCAATTTGTAGCATTAATTTTTTTTATTATGTAGTGAGGTAGTTACATTTTTGCTTACTTATATCTTGCTTTGCTTCTTCACAAAGATAGACTTATATCATTAATCAGAACTTTAATTTATCTCTAAAAAAGTAGATGTTTTTGGCGATCTTTTTAATTTTTAATGTTGATAGCAAACAAGTATTAATATCTCTCTAATGGCTGAATACTTTTTAGCTAGGATGTAGATAGTTTTATTGGTATTAACTACCACACAGTAATTATAGTTAATAAGTATGTAAATGTAGTATGTGTTTACATCTAGTCAATTGTTTTTTTCGCATCTTAAAAGCGGATTATAAAATTTTAACTCACGCGATCGCTATTTATCTTTAGCCAAACTTATAGCATTAAACAGCTATTAAAATCTTAATTTTTTATTATAAAATGCTTCATCTTGCTGGCTATAAAAATTGTTTTCCTGACTTGTATAAAAACAATTTGCTATCTTTAGAATTAAGGTAGAATAGCTTTTTCTGTATTAAATAAAAGCTCGAATTTTATTACCAAAAAATAGTCATTGCAACCTTAAAACACTTACTCATGTCAACAACTAATACTATTAACAACAATCGCCCTTTAATTATTGCTGGAATCCTACTCGGTTTAGGACAAGCTGGTTTTTTTGACGGGATCTTTTTTCACCAACTGCTACAGTGGCATCATATGTTTACCAATATTGAAAGTGGCAATACTGTTGCAGGTTTAGAATTAAATACTTTAGGCGATGGTTTATTTCATGTTTTTGACTGGATAATGACCCTGGCTGGCATAATAACCCTATGGCTAGCAGTTAAGCGCAATGACGTATTACTATCTACATCGGTTTTAATTGGTGCTTTTTGTATCGGTGCGGGTATGTTTAATGTAGTCGAAGGTATCCTCAGCCATCATATTTTTCAGATTCACCATGTCAAGCCAGGAGCGCATCAGCTTGCTTGGGATTTAAGCTTTATCGGTGCGGGTATTCTATCCATAGCAGTTGGCTGGTTTATTTTGAATCGCAATAAGCCATCTAATATAGTAAGTGATTGAAATTTATAACAACATTAAGCTGACAGCTATAGTAATTCCAATTAATTTCCGCAGGTTTATTTGTAGTGAAAGGCAGAGGGCAGAGGGCAGAGGGCAGAAGGCAGAAGGTTTACGCTTAACTGCTACAGCTTTCATTATCCATCTGGTGTCTATTTGAAATAACTATATCTAAAAAATAAATTAGATAATTATCTCGTGCAAAGCGGTGAGACCCCGCGTCGGCGAAAGACGCAAGACAAAGGGCTTGCCCGCATGTACGCTCACAAAGACAGAGGCAGAGAGATTAATAAATATAAATGTCCTGACCTATAAATTCGATTGCTGTACCTAAAGATTTAGCTTTCTAACGGTAGGTCTTTTGATGTTGCCTAAGATTTATTTGAGCCTATTTTAAACCAGTTAAATCGATTTTTTGGTTGATAAACAGTATTGCTTCTTTGCAAACGCCGTAAATAAAACTGAGTTGGTAATTGAACCACGTAAGTCATAAAACTGACAACATTAATTAGAGTTTGTCGCTTACTTTGATATTTCAGAAACAAAGGTAAAATATCTTGTTCTTGAAAGCCAAACTCATTTTTAATCGAAGCATGAAGCAAAGTTTCTTTGAAAATAATAGAGCGATCGCTTTTGAGCATGATAAATTCTCTAGTGTTGTCTGACTAATGATTACTAAGGCGATCGATTAGCCAGACAATTTTATTTAATAAAGCGCGTTGCACGGTTAACATAAATGCTATTAACTATGCAATGTCCAGATGATTAACTAGCTGCTGCTTGAGAATCAGTTTCGACATCAACATTGTCGGCTGATGGCTCACCTGAACCGTGGGTGTCCAGTTGTTCTTTGGCAGAAACATCCGAGGTACCGCCTTCTTTTGATTGTGATTTAGAGTTGCCAGAATCATCGGGTACAGTATTAACGTTTTCTGGTGACTTACCTGTCTCATTGGTGTTCAATACATCTTTGACATCAACCTGAGAACTACCACCTGTAGTACTAGTTTCACCACCACTACTAGATTCGCGAGAACCTGGTTGTGCTTTGGAACTGATGTCATCTTGCTGAGTGTTATTAGAAGTCATGATTAGTTTAATATTCTTGTTGTTTGATTTTTGAACGTTGCTGAATTGTAATGCTATGAAGCATTCTTTCTTAGTCTTTAAAGTTTTATAAAACAGTATTTCAAAAGGCTGCTCCAAACATAACTATTCATTTTAGGGATCTCTTATTAAGAGAGACTTAAACGAATAAACTATTTAAGAAATGCCACTTATATAGCGCGTCAAATTATTAAATAGTTATCAGGCTTATAAATAAAATTTATCAGCCAACAATGTTGATTTAATCTTTCTTTGGTCTGATAAAAAATCAAAGTAAAAGTCTATACTTTGGCTAGTTGCTGTTATGGATTTTATATATTGTCAAAATATATTCTGTAAATAAAAGATGCGATCGCAAAAACTTACCACAATGGCGATCGCGGTTTAGGCATTAATTATGGACTCTATTAAACTGTGAGGGGCAGAAGAAACTATCGTCGAAGGGTAAATACAATTACCCCAAAGCGGATGAACGATTAAAGAGCAATTTTTATAGCTAATTACGGGATAATTTAGTAGTGCTTTGACTACCGCATTGTCATCTAGCTTTAATGCCCCTGGACGAGTCAACAGAGGATAACCAGTACGAGGATCGAAAAGATCGCTTTTGTATCCTCGATCCTGTAAAGCAAAAATTAAATTGCAGCCAAAACGAATAAACTCCTGTCTTAAAATATCTTTTTCCTGAGCAACTTCTGGGCTAGATTCTTGGAGAGAAATAGACGATCGCTGTAAAAATAGAATTAAGTTGGCTGGGGAGAGATCCCAATCAGGTAAAAGCTGCTGATGATGAGCGATTATAAACTGATGAGGAACACAAATGTAAACCTGTACTTCTTTACCTGCTTGTTTTTGCCAAGTTTTAAGGTTGATTGGCGATCGCATACTTTTTTTTAGGGATATATTCCATACTAAAGTTAAGGGGGTTTCGCGGTAAAGTTATAGGGATGGGGGTTAAGGAGATGAAAACAACCAAAAATATTCTGATTATTGGCGGCGGCATAATAAGTCTATCGATCGCTATTGAGTTAAAACGTCAGGGAGCCAAAGTTACTGTAGTTAGCAAAGATTTTATGCAGGCAGCTTCTCATGCAGCAGCAGGAATGTTAGCACCAATGGCAGAAAAACTAACTTCTGCTGCCATGTTTGACTTATGCTCTAGATCCCGTTGGCTATATCCTGAGTGGACGCAAAAGTTGGAAGAGTTAACAGGAGTAGACACTGGCTATCTATCCTGTGGTATTCTTGCCCCTGTTTACGCTCAACCAGAATCAATCGCCGAAGACAACAGCGCAGTTTGGTTAGATAAACAGGCAATTCACCTCTATCAACCAGGATTGAGCGATCGCGTGATGGGCGGTTGGTGGTATCCTGAAGACGGTCAGGTAGATAATCGCTGTTTAATGCGATCGCTGTTGCAGGCTGCTCAAACTTTAGGAGTAGAGATTAAAGAAGGAGTTGCAGTCAAAGCAATACAGCAAAAGCAGGGCAGGGTAAACGGGGTTTTAACCGATATAGGACAGCTAGAAGCAGAGGAATACGTTCTGGCTGCGGGTTCATGGTCTAGTCAACTATTACCATTGCCAGTGCGTCCAGTTAAAGGACAAATGTTGTCTCTGAGGATGCCTCAAAAGCCACATCAGCCTTTTCCTCTCCAGCGAGTCTTATACGGGGAGGATATTTACCTTGTACCGAGACAAGACGGTAGACTGGTTATCGGTGCAACGGTAGAAGAAGTAGAATGGACTCCTTTTAATACTCCTTCTGGTATACAAAGTTTGTTAGATCGAGCTACTGAACTATATCCTGCGATCGCCGATTGGCAGATTGAAGAATTTTGGTGGGGTTTTCGTCCTGGTACTCCTGATGAATTGCCCATTTTGGGTCGTAGTGCCTGTGATAATCTATATTTGGCAACAGGACATTATCGCAATGGTATTTTGCTTGCTCCCGTCACCGCTTCTCTGCTTAGCGATTTAATTCTCGAACAAAAATCTGACCCTCTCTTGGCAGAATTTAGCTATCAACGTTTTTACAATTCAACCAGCATGACTTCTTTTAGCAACTTAAGCAATAGTCCTCAAAAATCTTTTCAGATAGCATCACCTCAAGCTCCCTTGCCTCCTGCTTCTGCTTTACCCAATCAAACAATTGTTGAAGATCTAAACCAGCTAACTATCGCTGGACGAACCTTCAATTCTCGTTTAATGACTGGTACAGGCAAATATTCTAGCATCGAAGCGATGCAGCAAAGCGTAGCTGCTAGCGGTTGTCAAATAGTTACCGTAGCGGTGAGAAGAGTCCAAACCAAAGCTCCAGGACATGAAGGTTTAGCTGAAGCTTTAGACTGGGATAAAATCTGGATGCTACCTAATACCGCAGGCTGTAAAACTGCGGAAGAAGCCGTGCGAGTTGCTCGGCTTGGTAGAGAGATGGCGAAATTACTAGGACAAGAAGACAATAATTTTATTAAGTTAGAGGTCATTCCCGATGCTAAATACCTGTTACCCGATCCTATCGGTACTCTAGAAGCAGCAGAACAGTTAGTTAAAGAAGGCTTTGCTGTTTTACCCTATATCAATGCCGATCCGCTTTTAGCCAAACGTTTAGAAGAAGTTGGCTGTGCCACAGTTATGCCTCTAGGTTCACCAATTGGTTCAGGACAAGGAATTAATAACGCAGCTAATATCGCTATTATCATCGAAGAAGCCAGTGTTCCAGTGGTGGTCGATGCGGGTATAGGCACACCTAGCGAAGCTGCCCTAGCAATGGAAATGGGTGCAGATGCTTTGCTAGTTAATAGTGCGATCGCCCTAGCACAAAACCCCGCAGCCATGGGACGAGCAATGGGTTTGGCAGCAGAAGCAGGAAGGCTAGCTTATCTATCAGGTAGAATTCCTGTCAAGCAATATGCTACTGCTAGTTCTCCTTTGACTGGCACAATTAGCTAGTTATAAAAAACAACTTAATTTTTAAGAATACTGACACTAATTTGACACGAAGCCGACATGAGTGCTGCTTATATTGTGATCGTTAAATCAAAGAAAACAATTTTTACCTAAATAGGAGAAAGATTGATGACTAAGCAATATCAAGCATCAGGTGTTTTTGCCAATCGTAGAGAAACCGAAACAGCATTGAGAGAACTAATCAAAAAACATAGTTTTTCAGCAGACCAAATATCCGTTGTCGCCCAAAATCGAGAACAATCTGATATCAATGATTTGGATTATCAAAGAACAGAATATGCTAATGAAGCTCCAGTAGGTGCTGCCACAACTGGTAGTTTAACTGGCGGTACTTTAGGCGGATTAACTGGATTACTTGTTGGTCTGGGTACTATTGCTATTCCTGGAATTGGACCAATAATGTTAGCAGGAGCAACTGCTACCGCGATCGCCACTACTATCGCTGGCGGGGCAATTGGTGCAGCTACAGGGACTTTAGTAGGTGGATTAGTTGGCTTGGGTATTCCCCAGTCAAAAGTCAAAACCCATCGTGCCAAAGTAGCCGAGGGCGATTATCTAATTATCCTCGAAGGTACGCTAGATGAAATTCAATTGGCAGAAGAAATCCTAAGCCAGCACAGTATAGATGAGTGGGAAGTTTATGATGCTTTTGAAACCGAGGCAATTAAACCAAATGAAGATCATTACCTGCACATCATGGGAACTTTTCCTCATCTGAGTGAAGCCAAAACTGCTCTGATTGAACTAATTGATATAGGTTATCCTTTAAATCAAGTAACTCTATTTATCAGTGATGACGATCGCCATGACTGGTTTCCTAATTTAAAAGTTGGCGATAGTCTCGATCGCATCTTTGCTCTATTACCAGAAGATAGAAAACTATATTTCCAAGATAGTTTCGCTCTCGGTCAATACATCGTGATGGTTACAGGGAATGAATCAGAAATGCATCGTGCCGAAACTGTTTTAAGACTTAGAGGAATGCAGGGATTCTATACTTACGCTCCTCACAATCAAGAAATCTATACAAATAGTATTCTCTCTACTGCATCCCGTCCATTGGTCGAAATTAGCAATTAGGCTTGGCAAGAGCGATCGCCGTATTTAATTAAATCAAAGGTAATTTTATCGAACTCACATTTTGTCTGGAGAATTTGTCGCCGTAAAAACTTGTTGTACAGAGCGATCGCGCCAGATATAATCTTTTAACCAAGCACCCAAAAGTTTAACGCGGTTTGACAATCCTGGTAAATAGTAAACATGGATGCCCAACCACAAAAGCCAAGCCAAAAAACCGCTCAAGGGAATCTTGCCCAGTAGATAGATTACTCCTGCATTACGAGCAATAATAGCTGCTCTGCCCTTATTAAAGTAGTTAAATGCTGTTGGGGCTTTCCCTCTTAGCTGTAGCTTGATATTTTTGGCGATCGCTCCTCCTAACTGTAAAGCTTCTGGGGCAACTCCAATTAAGGGTTTACCGTTTTGTTCGACATAAGCTGCATCTCCCGCAACATAAACATGAGGATATTTTGGTAGCTGTAGTGTAGTTAAAACTTCAATCTTATTTTTACTAGCTGTAGCCACAGCTTCTTTTGGTTCGGGAAAATTGGCTTCTACTCCTGCTGTCCAGATGATAGTAGAAGTAGCAATCCTGGTGTTATCTTCTAGAACTACCTCTGTCGGGGAAACTGCCTTAACTCGGTTATTAAAATGTACCTTCACACCGCGATCGCGTAATTGACGCAAGGTATATTTAGATAGACTTTGTGGATAGGTACTAAGTAAACTCGACCCTGACTGTAATAGAATCACTTTGGCTTGGCGCAAGTCTAATTGAGGATAATCTTTAATTAAACAATCGTGGATTAATTCCTGCAACGCTCCCGCCATCTCTACCCCAGTCGGGCCGCCGCCAACGATTATAAAAGTCAGCTTTTGAGCCATATCTTCACCGCTTTGTTTTACAGCCTGCTCAAAACAGTAAATAATATGGTTGCGTAAAGTTACAGCATTTTCCAAGGTTCTCAAAGGAAAAGTGTGCTGCGGTGCGCCAGACACTTGCAAAAAGTTAGCTTGGCTTCCTGTAGCAATAACCAAATAATCGTAGGTTATCGAACAACCGTCTGTAATTAACGTCTTGCTTTCTAAGTCAATTTGTTTAACCTCTGCCATCAAAAAATCAACGTTACTAAAATTTCGTAACGCTTTACGCAGAGGGTAAGCGATTAATTCTGGTTCAATAAAACCTGTAGCTACCTGATAGAGAAGAGGAATAAAAGTATGATAATTATGGCGATCGATTAATAGTATTTCTGCTTTAGCATCTGCTAAATGTCTGACGGCTCTTAAACCCGCAAAACCTGCTCCAACAACTACAACTTTTGGAATAGCGGTTATCTCTTTTTTTTTCCATCGATACTCAATGCACCAGAACCAGCATAAATAAGCATCAATAATCCACCAATTAAACCAATATTCTTGAGAAAGTCATTGATCTGACTCGGATCGGCAATAGGGTTATGAAATACCAAAGAAGCAGGAATCAGAAAAATAATTAATAAAATTGAACCAATCTCGATTTTATAACCGATTAATAAAGAAACTGCTCCCAAAAGCTGAAAAAACACTGTTCCTGCTGCCAATACACTAGCCAGAGGTAATCCTTGACTACTTATAGTCTTGATCAACCCGCTAAAACCCGTAATGTGGCTGATGCCTGCCTTAAAAAAAATCAAACAAAGACAAATACGGGCAGCTAATGCTATATATTCCATAAAAATAATTATTTGCTTATTCGATATTAGTTATTACTATTTCCCAATTATAGAGAATCCTTTGACTGCGTTGAGAACTAAACCTCATCTACAGCGCGATCGCGCTCTGATTACGTAAATTCTTCAACGCTAAAGATGCTTTAGTTAGAATATTATTTAAGCTAACAACAATACTACTTTATAAGTTAATTAATAAAATTGATAGAAAAAAAGATTATAGATAATACAAATAAAACCACTACTGTCAAAGGGATGGAGCGACCCTGGGCAATCACTGTCGTGTTTAGCCTATTTTTTATTTCGGGCTTTACAGCACTGCTTTATCAGGTAGCTTGGCAGCGGATGTTGGGATTATTTTCAGGTTCGGATGTTCGCTCAGTGACGGTGGTAATTGCTTCGTATTTACTTGGATTAGGATTGGGAAATCTAATTAGTAGTTACAATTGCGATCGCCTAAATAATCGCCAGTGTGTTCAAGTTTATGGCTTGTGTAATTTGGGCATTGCTATTTTTGCTGTTTTAAGTCGTTTCTTATTTTATGATCTACTATTTCTCAGGTTGCAATATTTAGCTCAATCTGGTCTATTGATGCTAGCGATCGTGTTTGTGAGCCTTTTGATACCCACTACCCTAATGGGTTTATCTCTGCCTTTGTTATCCAAAGCAATCAATCGTGGTGTAGAAAACGCAGCTTCTCGAATTGGTTGGCTATACGGCGTAAATACTTTAGGTTCGGGATTAGGTACTTTAGTTTCTGGCTGGTATCTAATTGGAACTTTTGGCTATGAAAAAACGGTGTATTTGGGAGCGACATTTAGTAGTTTAGTTTGTTTAACTGCCCTAATTATTGCTCGACAATTTAAAAATACAAATCTTAGTCGGCAAAAAGATAGGGCGGATTTTGCTACTTCAGTACCAAAGCAGCAAAAATCTATTCGAGAATGGTATTTACTGGTTTTTCTCTCAGGTTTTACGGCGATCTCTTGGGAAATTATTTGGTTTCGGATTTTAGATATTGCTTTACAGTCAAATGCCTATACCTACGGTCATTTGTTGGCTTTTGTACTCGTTAGTAATGGTTTGGGCAGTATGTTGGGGTCAAAAACAATCCAGCATATTCGTCGCCCCAAAAAAACGTTTTTATTAATTCAAGGTATGGTAGCGATTTACTCAGCGATCGCTATTTGGGTTATTGCTCTTGTTTGGCAAACTTATCCTAATTTACGCTCAGATGGTGGCTATATCAACCTTGATAACATTGACTTTCCTTTAGTTTTTAAATATTTAATTGTACCTTCGGTGATGATGATAGTGCCTAATCTGCTGCTGGGCTTTTATTTTCCTTTGGTACAAAAAGCAGTTCAAAGCCAAGAACAGTCTATCGGCAAACGAGTTGGTTCGATTTTGGTTGCCAATATTCTTGGTAACGTCATGGGAAGTCTATTGACGGGTTTGGTTTTATTAAATTTATTAGGAACTTCAGGCTCGATTAAACTACTCTGTTGTCTAGGATTAGGTTTTCTGGTGGCAATTCGCCCCCGCTGGATTAAAGCTAAATTTACCAGTATTTTAGCGGTTATTGCTCTGGTGGTAATTATTGCTTTTCCTCAAAACAGCCAGTTTTGGGCAGCCTTGCAAGGAATTAACAAAAACGCCTATTTTATTGTGGCAGAAGATTCTACTAGCGTCGCTGCCATCACACAAGCAAATAAAAAGGGACGACTATTAGCCAGTGGACAGGTGCAGGCTAATTTTCCCTATCTGCACATTCATGGGCTTTTAGGGAGCATTCCTGCTTTGCTTCATCCCCATCCCACCAACGTCATGATTATTGGACTGGGTTCGGGAGGAACACCCCATAGCATCGGTGCAAATCCTCTGACTAAACAAATTAAAGTTGTTGAACTTTTGGGTGCAGAGTTAAGCGTACTCAAAAAATATGCTCAAACCCCTGTAGGCAAACCATTAAAAAACTTATTTGCCGATCCTCGTTACCAAATTATTGTTGGTGATGGACGTAGAGAATTAGCCCTCTCCGACCAAAAGTTTGACATTATTGAAGCAGATGCTATTCAGCCTTGGCGATCGCGTGCGGGAATGCTTTATTCCCAAGAATTTTTTCGAGAAGTACGGCAAAAACTCAAGCCAAGCGGTTTTTTTGTGGAGTGGAACGTTGGTTCGGGTACACAGAAAACCATGCTTAGTGTATTTCCTCACGTTACCAGTGTCGGTCTTGGCAAAAACAAAAATCTTTGGATTTTGATTGGTAGCGATCGCCCTGTTGAATTTGACCGACAGAAACTACTTGCCAAGCTAGATTTACCGCCAGTCATTAATTTTCTCTCAGAAAAAGTAGGTCTTGATGTGGCAAAAGTTCGTAACGATGTCCGAACAGCCAAGGTACAAATGTATTCTCAGGTATCAAAAGGTATACCCAAGCAGGTAAATACAGATTTATTCCCGCGAGGTGAATATTATCTCAATTGATAATTGCAAGACAGTTACGTTGCGGAGGGGCTGTGGGCGTGATTGCATCGCGCCCAGGCAAGACTTGCGTATGCTGAAATAAATTCGTGCCGAGCTTCCTTGCCCTTTACAAAGGGCTTGCCCGCATATAGCCCCGTGGTCTGTGACCCGTTGCGAGACAAAACTGTTGCGGTGAGGCAGTTGCGTTGGGCGGGTTCCCCGACTTGAGCAAAGGCACGAACCCGAAGGGGGGTTTCCCCCGTTGCGAGAAAGGACGCTTCGTCCGCATCTGAGTCCGTTGCGCGGGTTCCCCGCGTTGAAGGAACTGTCGAGGGCGAGGTACCTGCGGGGGGTACCTCTTGGTTGTCGAGGGTGAGTAAACTGTCGAGGTTGTTAATTGTTGAATGCTTTTGTCACTGTTAATTGATCGATTGCCAACTCCGTAAAACCTCGGCAACACTGCAAGTCTGAGAAAAACAACCTCTAGATAGAAATAAAAATAAATAGTATTAAGAAAAAAGGATAATAATATTACAATAATGGTTATTGTAAAAATTTGACAATTTTAATTGGCATTAAGCTTATGACAGATACTATTTTCGGTAAGATTATTCGTCGTGAGATTCCTGCCGATATTGTCTACGAAGATGATTTAACTTTGGCGTTTAAAGACGTTAGCCCTCAAGCACCAACTCATATTTTAGTAATTCCCAAAAAGCCTATCCCTCGACTGTCAGAAGCGAGTCCAGAAGATGCAGCACTGATGGGACATTTGTTAATGACGGTTAAAAAGATTGCTGAACAGGTAAAGCTTAGTAATGGCTATCGGGTAGTAATTAATAATGGTGTAGATGCAAGACAAAGCGTAGATCATCTGCATCTGCATATTCTAGGCGATCGCACTATGAACTGGCCACCTGGATAAGTAGGAAGTAAAATTCTATCTTTATCCCCGATCCTTTAAGGATTTGGGGGTGTTGGGGGATTGGGGAAAGGATCGACGGCACCAGGTAATCCTGGTAAGGCGGGATTGACTCCTGGAGTGGGTGCGACTTTGGGTGCTTCTGAACCTTCGGGTAAAGTTGCTAAAGCAACGCGATCGCCTCCTACTTCACGGAGTGTGTCTAATACCTCTACTACCTCTCTATAGGTTGAATTTTTAGCTGCATAGAGAGTCATCAAGCCATCGGGATTAGCCTGATTATATTTTTTGATTTCCCAGGCTAAATCACTACGACTAACGAGGTCTTTATCGACATATAGCTGACCAAGATCATCGATGGTCACAATTAAAATATTTTGTAGCTGAGGCGCACCTGTTTTGGCTTTAGGTAAATCTAAGCTGATTGCTTGTTGGCGGGAAAAACTGACCGCTGCCAAGATAAAAAAGGTTAAAATGCAGAATATAACGTCAATTAACGGCAGAATTTGAATATTTGCATCACTGGTTTCACTATCGTCTTCCCAGAGCTTAAAAGGTTGTAAAGGCTTTGGCTGATAGTTTCTTTTACGACTCATAAAAATATGATTATTAATATTAATTAGTGAATACTTTTGGTGGGCATTATTAGGGATTTTTTCAAATTAAGAACATAACTGTTTTTCTGCCCACCCTACAATTCATTGTTCATTGAGTGGTGGTTTAATATTAACAAAAGTATATCCTTCATTATCCACTACAATATTTTTGGGTTGATCATCGTCTTCCTGCATCCAGCGATCGCGATACATTACTTCTAAACGACTACCAGTACGGCGCAATACTCTAATTTGATTTGACCAAAAAGCCTGAAACAAACGATAAAAACTCAAGCTAATGATGGCAATCAAAAGTCCCACAGCAGTAGAAATCAAAGATTCACCAATACCTAAAGTTACTCCAGAAGTATCGGCTGTGCCTAAATCGCTAATTTTAATCGAACTCAACGCTTGAATTAGACCCCAAACCGTACCAAATAAGCCAAGTAGAGGCGAAAGAGCAATAATTGCCTCTAAGGTCTTATCTCCCTTACGCATCCGCGCTAGCTGTTCTTCTGCTGCGGATTCTAAAGCAATATGAAACATATCAGGGTCAGGATTAGATAATCTAAAAGGAGAATAAACAAAATTTCCTAAAGGATGGTTAATATGTTCCTGAGCAATTTTGCCGACTAGATCCCAATTGCGATCGGCAGCTTCCATCAGGCGATTAAATATTTTTCTCTCTTTAAAAACTACCCTAGACCAAAACCAAAGTCGCTCTAGAATTGTCGCAATAGATAACACTGACAACAAAAGCAAGGGATACATAGACGGACCACCCTTATCAATAATCTCTAGAAAGTTCACGGTAGCTAATTACCTCCAATAGAATTTTTAATTAAAATTAACTTACAAACAGCTTCGGTTATTTTGGTTTCAATATATAGATATAGATAACACAGGTTCGAGCAAAATCTAAGTCAATAAAATTTTTCTAACACGGGTTTGAATTGATGTCTAAAATTAGCAAGTTACTATAGTTTGTTCAAGGAAACACTTTTTAAAGTTTCGCAATAACGATATGATTATTGCTAGTAGTTGAGTTACTTTTCTTGGTAATCTATTCTGATTTTTGACTCTGTTTTTTAACTTTTCCTGGCATAATACGGGCTAATATGTCCTAAGAACTATTATATTTAGGTTGATGGAAACAGAGAATAGTAGTGACTCTAGCTTAAATCACGGGTTTTGTTAATCAAGTAGGTGACGATCTACACTCTCTAAGGTACGAGGTTGGGTAAACCAAAAACGAAGTGCGACATGAAAAAAATTCTTTTATGCACCGATGGTTCTGCGTATTCTCAAGTAAGCTATGAGTATGCAGCATGGCTGGCACAACGCAAGCCATTTGCTATTGAAATCCTTTATGTAACCGATCACCGTGGAGAACAAGCGACCCAGGCTGCCGATTTCTCTGGTAGTATCGGTGTTGATTCCTATCAGCAGCTTTTAAGTGAGTTGGTAGAGTTAGAATCAGCTAAAGCTAAGGTTAATCATCAAAGAGCGAAAATTATCCTCGAAGAAGCCAAGCAGTTTTTTAGCGATCGCCATATAGATGAGGTTAAACTGACTCACGAAACAGGTTTTTTGGTTGATTTATTTCACAAGCTAGAAACTAATAGTGATTTAATCATCTTAGGCAAGCGGGGAGAAAACGCTAACTTTGCCACCGAACATCTAGGCGCAAACATGGAACGTATTGTGCGCGCTAGTCATAAACCCTGCTTAGTTACTCCTAAAAAATTTAAACCAATCAAGCGCATTTTATTAGCTTACGACGGAGGTCAAAGCTGTCAAAAAGCTTTAGATTATTTGGCTAAAATGTCTGAGTTTAGCGACTTAGAATTACATATAATTTGTGTGACTAAGCGCGACCAAGAAACCGCCAGAAAACACTTATCAACCGCCTCAGAAATAGTAAAGGCAGGCGGATTTAATCCTATATGTGAAGTGCTACAGGGCAACCCAGAACCAGAAATGGAAAAGTATGTCGCCGAGAAAAACATTGATTTTCTCTTAATGGGTGCTTATGGTCATAGTCGTATTCGTCATTTAGTTATTGGCAGCACTACGGCTCAAATGCTTCGCAGTTCCCATATACCTGTTGTTTTATTTAGGTAGTTCTTAAGAAACAAATTAATCATCTTTTAGGACTGGTTAAAGAGTAAAAGATTAATTTGTTTATCATTGCAGTTCGTTGAAACTAATGATTTTTCGTCTTGCTGCGTAAGGTCAGTTAGATAACATAAAAATATTTACCCTGCTTGATGCTCTAAAAATATATCTGAGTGGGTAGTGTAAAATCGCCTTGACAAGAGAAAATAAGATTAAGCCAACAACTTAAATAGCATAACTCAGCAAAATTAAGAGTAGATCTAAAGATTTAAAGATAAAAACTATAACTGTATGCAGATTTATTTAGACAACAGCGCGACAACTAAACCGCGTCCAGAAGCGATCGCCCTAGCCCAAACTGTATTGCAGCAGCAATGGGGTAATCCTTCTAGTCTGCATAATTGGGGACAAAGAGCCGCTACAGTTATCGAAACGGCTAGATTACAGGTAGCTAGCTTACTTAATGCTCGTGATCCAGAATCGATTGTTTTTACCTCTGGAGGAACTGAAGCCAATAATTTAGCTATCTTAGGAGTTGCTAGGCAATATTCTACTCCCCAGCATCTAATAATTTCTAGCGTTGAGCATTCAGCAATTAACGAACCTGCCAAGCTTCTAGAGAAATGGGGTTGGCAGATAACAAGATTGCCCGTTAACCAATATGGTAGAGTCAATCCTCTAGATTTACAGGCTTCTCTGCAAAAAAATACAGTTTTAGTCTCAATTATCTATGGACAAAGTGAAGTTGGTACGCTGCAACCGATAGAACGATTAGCCAAAATAACGAGAGATCACGGTAGCTTGTTTCATACTGATGCAGTGCAGGTTGCAGGGCGTTTGCCTATTGACGTAGAGCGGTTGGGAGTAGATTTATTATCTCTTTCCTCTCACAAAATTTATGGTATCCAGGGCGCAGGGGCGTTATATATTCGTCGTGGTATTCAGCTTGTACCTTTATTGGGTGGCGGTGGACAAGAAAAGAATATTCGTTCGGGAACTCAGGCTTTACCTGCGATCGCCGCTTTAGGAATTGCAGCAGAATTAGCAGCAGCAGAAATGTCCGTAGAAATTTCTCGTTTGCAGAGATTACGCGATCGCCTATTTGACTTATTGGCTGACTATCCTTGCCTAGAAATTACAGGCGATAGACTATACAGGCTGCCTCACCATGTCAGTTTAATTTTAAGCGATCGCTTTGCTGCCAAAGCCAAAGACGTGACGGGAAAAACAATTGTGCGTCAGCTAAACATGGCAGGAATTGGCATTAGTGCAGGTTCTGCTTGTCATAGTGGCAAACTTAATCCCAGTCCCATTTTATTAGCAATGGGTTATGATGCTGCTGCTGCTAAAAGAGGCATCCGTTTAACCTTGGGCAAAGATACCACCGAGGCAGACATCGACTGGACAGCCATGGTTCTAAAACAAGTTATTTGCCGTCTGATGCCGCCTTTAGTGTGCTGCTAATATACGTAAAATTTAGCTGCGATCGCCTTATTATCAAACTCAATTTGATTAGGAAATGACGTTATGGTTACAACTCCCTCTAAACTCATCACTTTAGAAAATTTTTTGGCATTACCAGAAACTAAACCTGCCAGAGAATATATCGACGGCAAAATTATTCAAAAACCAATGCCTCAAGGCGAACATAGTACGATACAAGCAGAATTAATTATTGCTCTTAATGGCACGCTTAAACCCCAAAAGATTGCTAGAGCCTTTCCCGAGTTAAGATGTACATTTGCTGGGCGTTCTACTGTACCTGATGTCACTATATTTACTTGGGATCGAATTCCACGCCAGGACAATGGCAAAATAGCAAATGTTTTTAACTTGGAACCAGATTGGACAATCGAAATTTTATCTCCTGGTCAAAGTCATACAAAAGTAGTCAAAAATATTCTTCATTGTTTGGATAACGGTACACAGTTAGGCTGGTTAATCGATCCTGACGAGCAGTTAATCTTAGTCTATTTTCCCCAGCAAAAGCCCGCGTTTTTTGAAGCAGCAACAGACGTTTTACCCGTACCAGATTTTGCCAAAGCTTTTGAGCTAACTTTAGGAGAATTATTTGGCTGGCTAATGGAATAGGGTACAAGTATCGCAGTACGTTGATCGGTTAGGACAGAAAATTTGATTGCTCGTAAGTAAAAAGTAATAAGTGTCCTAATATAAATGCGTATTGCTATATTTTGCCAGCCAGATTTTTTGTCAAAGCTGTTAAAGTGATTAACAATGCTGATTTAATAAAGATGTGACTAAGGCAAAACCATTAGACTGAGTTTGGACTGCATAAGCTTCTTTTTCTACAGCTTGACTATAAGTATCAACATATCTTTTAAAAAAAGGTTGAGCTTGTTTGATGGGTTCAATATCCAAGCCGATAGGTTGTATGTTGCTATTTCCCGCGCAAAATTGTGCTGCATGAGTAGCTTCGTGAATCAAAACCCGATTGCTAATGCCTAAGTCAAAAACAATTGGGTTAATCCAAATAGATTTATTAGCAGCATTTAATACACCATAAGGTTTTCTCAGTCTTCGCCTCTGAAAGTCTATTTGCTGATTGGGTAGCCTGAAACTGGGTGGAATAGCTAGATTAACTTTAAATCCATAGCTTTCTAACTGAGTTTTTAGCTGGGTAAATTGAGGATCGGGTTTTGGTAACTGAGCAATGAGAATTGTAGAACTAAGTAATATAGATTCAAGCATTAACAATTATAATTTACGTCTAGTGTGTGAATTGAAAATTTCTTTTAACTTTGCGCTGCTGTGACCATTGGTCAATACAAAAAATTGAGGTTATCTTTTATAAAAAACAATTAATTTAACTGATGAGCATCAGTAGCTTAGAATTTGAGTTCGATCTCTTATGGTCAGAATTATTTCCCGATTTAGATTTGGAAACAGAAGTACGGCTAATTCCCAAGCGTCGCTTTAAGTTTGATTATGTTAATTTCTCTGCCAAGGTAGCAATCGAAATTAATGGACAAATTTGGCATCAAGGTGGACACACTACAGGCAAAAGCCTTATGCGAGATTATGAAAAGCTCAATTTAGCGCAGCAACAAGGCTATTGTGTATTTCAACTATCAAAGGAAATGATTACCGAAACTTGGCTACAGGCGATCGCTGATACCATTCGCGATCGCCTTAGTCAGCCAGCCTGATATTTTTTAGCTAACTCTACTAAGCTATGGCAAGGAATGATAACTAGTAATTAATCACTGATTTTCGTGGTAAAACAATAAAGTTCTCTGCAATAAAGTTTAATTGCCATGACTAAAATTGACTACGATGCCATCGCTAAACTTTCTTTGGCAGGAGAGTTAATCGATCGCACCACTGCCAAAAGCATTCTAACAGCCCCAGATTTGGTTTTATTAGAGCAATTAGCAGCAGCTTACAAGGTTCGTTATCATTATTGGTCAAATCGCGTCAGACTTCACTTTTTACTCAATGCTCAAAGTGGCTTATGTCCCGAAGACTGCAACTATTGTTCTCAATCAAAAATTTCAACCGCCGAGATTGAGAAATATCCTTTGATAGCCCAAGCAAGAATTGTCCAGGCAGCAGATAAGGCAGCAGATTTAAAAGCAGGTACGTTTTGCATGGCTATTTCAGGGCGATCGCCTTCGGAATCTGTCTTTAACAACGTATTAGATGCCTTTAAAGCCGTCAAAGAGAAACACGACTTAAAGATCTGTGCCTGTTTGGGGTTACTCAATGAATCTCAAACCCAACGTTTAGCTGAAGTGGGAGTAGATCGAGTTAACCATAATCTCAATACTTCAGAAAATCACCACGAGAATATTTGTAGCACTCATACTTTTCGCGATCGCGTGGCAACAATTAAAAACGTCCAAAAAGCAGGTATTACGACTTGTTCAGGGGGAATTCTGGGCATGAATGAAACCGATGAAGATATTATCGACTTGGCTTATTCTTTGCGAGAGTTAGACGTTACCAGCGTGCCAGTTAACTTTCTAATTCCCATTGCTGGCACACCTTTAAGCGACGTTAATCAGCTAAATCCCCGTCGCTGTTTACGAATCTTAAGCCTATTTAGATTTATTCTGCCTAAGCAAGAAATCAGAATTGCGGGGGGGAGAGAAGTCCACTTGCGATCGCTACAGGTAATGGGTTTATATCCTGCTAACTCTATTTTTGTCGGCGACTATCTTACCACCACTGGACAATCAGAAGACGCTGATTTAGCTATGATTCGCGATGGGGGATTTGTCTTAGAAAACCCCGATGGTTCAATTTTAAACGTAGAAGACAATATCATCTTAACCCGTTAACCCGAACTGACGTTCAAAACTATTAGAAAGTTATTTTGTAAATCTATTGCAACAAAAATTTATATTAATTACAATAGTAAGTGATATATCTTAACAAGGTCACAACTAATGGAAAACCAAGGAAATAAATTCGGCTTTACTAAATTCGCAGAAGACTGGAATGGTCGCCTAGCTATGTTAGGCTTTGTCATTGGTGTTGCTGTAGAGTACTTTACTGGTCAGGGAATTCTTAGCCAAATTGGAATCATGTAGTTCTCTCCAGAGACTATCAACTGCAATCATACATAAATCAAATAGATTCTAATCACTAAAGGAGTTTGGTACAACAAGCAATTGTTGTACCAAACTCCTTTATTTTGGTGTCTGAAGCCAAGTTTATGTTTAGACATCGCCAGAAACTTCGATTTTTGGTTAACAGCTTATTTTGGCTATACAAGTCTTAATTTAAGCTAAATTCCTGATTTACTTGAATATGACTAAGAGTATGATCGAGATAAGTCGGTTCTAATGGGAAACAGTCATTAGAAGTAATGGGGAAAGACTGGTGTAAATCCAACACTGTCCCGCAACTGTGATGAGGTTGACGAGCGACCCCGCGTCGCCGTTAGGCGCAAGGGAATGCGCAAGTTAAATAGTCAACAATCTCTAAGTCAGAATACCCGCCGCTCAAAATAGTTAACCTAATTAACAAATCTGCGAGGTACAGATGGTTTTTGTCAATTCTTCTCTGCAATCGAGTATTAATCAACTTAAATTACAGCCATTGCCTTATCAAAGACCTTTATTAATGATTGGTCATGGTACAAAAAATGAACGAGGTAGACAAACCTTTATTGATTTTGTCGAAGCTTATAAAAAATTGGATACTTCTCGTCCTGTTATTCCTGGCTTTTTAGAGCTTACTCAGCCGACAATTCAAGAAGCTGTAATAGCTTGCGTTGAACAAGGCTATACAGAAATTACAGCTTTGCCAATTTTGTTGTTTGCTGCCAGACACAATAAATTTGATGTTACCAACGAGCTAGACCGATCGCGATCGCCCTATCCTCAGTTAAGCTTTAATTATGGTCGCCATTTTGGGATTACTCCTAAAATTATCGAGCTATGGCGCGATCGCTTGGCAGAGTTGGACAAGCCAGAATATAACCCCCGTAATATTGACCGCGAAGATACTGTACTGCTATTTGTCGGCAGGGGTTCGAGCGATCCTGATGCTAATGGTGATGTGTACAAACTAGCTCGCATAATCTGGGAAGGTAGTGGCTACAAAACAGTAGAAACCTGCTTTATTGGTATTACTCATCCTCGTTTAGAACCAGGTTTTAGTCGGGCATATTTGCATCAGGCTAAACGGGTAATTGTCCTGCCCTATTTCATGTTTACAGGCACGTTAATGGAAAAAATTTTTGATATTACTGCCCAACAAGAAGAACGACATCCTGAGATTGATTTTGCTTGCTTACCAGAAATGGGAATTGCCCCTCAGCTATTGGAGGTAATTAGAGAAAGAGAAATTGAGGCGCAGCTAGGTCAAGTGGCGATGAACTGTGAAATGTGTAAGTTTCGTCTGGCAGCAGTAGATGAACATGGACATGGACACGGACACGGACATGAACATGGACATCACCATCATCACGACAATAGCGATCCTTATGCCAAGGTAAAAGATTATCATCAACGTATCTGGAAAACACCCTAGATTAGTTATTGTTTGTTAGCTTTAGCTTTGATTAGCGGATTTGAATCATCAGCTACCATTGACCAGCAAGGAGCTTTTAGCTGTTCTAAGGCTAACAGACAAGCATATTTAAGCTCAAAAATTGGCGTATTTAAAGTTTCTTTTAGTAAGGAAATTGCTTGAGTTGCTTGAAGATTTGCTAAAGCGATCGCTGCTGCTGCGCGGGATTTTTGAAACTGAGGCGAGGTATTGTGTAGGGCTTCTACAATTAGCTCGTAACTAGGCTGGTAATTAAGTAAACCCAACAGCTTAACCACATGGAAATGTGCGCCATAGTCGTTATGCGCTTCTTCTTGGTAGGTTTGCAATAAAGCTTGGGGTGCAAGCTCAGGGTAAACTTCTAAAAGGGTTTTTCCTGCCAGATAGCACCTGCCAAAATCGGTATGGTAAAGTTCTCTAATTAAAAACTCTATCGATGGTGGCTGATCGTACTCGTGTACCATTTCAATGTCTTGAGGGCGATCGCGGATTACTCGATCTAAGCTAGGTTCAATTTCAGCAAAAGTTATTTTACCCGCAGCTATACCCGCAGCAGCAAGTAATCTCATGCCTCGTAAGCGAAATGCTATAGAGATAGGTGCAAAAGCGATCGCGGAAATTGCCTGATAGTATTCTGTATCAATTAAATCTTGAATGCAGGCGCGTCTGGCGTTAATATCATCGTGTTGCAAAAACTCGACAACCCGATCCATCTGGCTATAGTCATTAGTCAAACGAGCTAAAGTAGCGATCGCAGCACTGGCGGTTGGTGGATCGTCGCTGCTAGTAAATGGTTTAATTCTATCTATAGCTGGCTGGTAATTAAACTTAGCTAAGGTGTGCAGAATAACGCGATAGGTTTGATTAGGCTTAGTTAGTAGTTGGGCGATCGCTTCGAGGATAGATCGATCTTCTGTGCCAATTTCGCCAATTGCCCACACCGCATTTTCTACCGTTAGGACATCTGCATCGTCTAAACAAGATGTTAGGGTTGGTAAAGCTGTTTCAGCTTTTAAACGTCCTAAACTCTCAGCTGCTTTACGCCTGGCAATACGATTTTCCAAAACAGGATCGCGATCTTCTATGGCTTCAACTAGAGCTTGAATCGATCTTTCGGTGGGAAAATTAATTAGATGTGCTGCACCAACATAACGCTCTGATGTGCCATCTTCTGTATTTAAGGGCTTTTTTAATAAGGCGATCGCCTGGTCTTCAGTTAAATTAAATATATTAGAAAATCTATTATCCATTACTCAAACTATCTTTTTTATATTCAATAGTTTATAACTTTCTGGGCTACATCTAATTTTATAGTCAAGTAGCCACACTAATCATTTATAGCATCTAAGATTTCATCAGCAGTAGGATTATAGTTAGGCTCAGACAACTGTATATTCTCTTTCCAAATATAGTAAACTTCTTCTAATGTTCCATCGTGATGACTCCAAGATCCTGTATAGTCCTTAAAATTTAGCTTTACTAATAGCCATTCTTGCTGGGAAGTATCTAATGGTTTGGTTGTAAAAATAAATCCAGCTTCATCACCATGATATTCATATAATTCTAGAGAATACAAAGATCCTTGCCAGCCATATTCTCCTGAAACTGTTGCTTCAATTGCTGCTTTTTCTGTATCATTTTTAGGAGTAAAAATAAAAGCTTCTTTAGGTCTGACAGAGTAAATCATAGGCGACCAGCTAAACTTATTAAGCATAAATTCAGATAATTTTTCTAGGGCTTGCCTATCGGTAGTCATCAGCCAAATTTCATCTTCAGTTTGACTACTAATTGTCCATTTAATTTTGCTTTTAAATTTATGTGCAACTCCAGCAAAGGCATTGTCATAAGCTAATTTATGATCTATGCCTACATATCCTTCTTCTAAAAGTTCGTCAATAGTTTTTTGTGAAGGAAAAGGCTTTTTGTAAGAAAAATCATAGTGTCTCGGTCTTGCCTGAAGACAAGACTTGACGTAGTTTTGGCTACGCTTTAGATTAACAGCTTGGTTATTTTGCATGATTAACACTATTTTCCAGAGAACTTGTACTTATTGTTCCCTAAAAAATTACTAAACGTATAGTTATGCTCTATAAAAGATGAGATCGCTTACTAGGACATAATTACATTTATTTTTTTAGGTTCTATTAGCTTCTATCAAGTTTAAATAAGTAGTTAATGAGATTTATTAGCCAAGCAAGTTAAGCGTTTTCGCGGAAAGTAATGTAAAAGCAATTTATATATAGATATAAACTATATGCTTAACTATAAAAGTTGATTTTAAACTGTTTTTTCTTACCACCAGCGTAGTTATTATTTTCTTATCAAGTGTGCTATTGTACAAAAAAAATATTTTTATTAAACATATTAATTTTTACTAAGACAACTGAGACTAAATCAATCAAAAAAATGCTGTTATGTAAAACATCATCTTTTAAACCTTCCTGGAATTTAGAGTCAATCAGGATTACTATCTTTACCTATATGCGTGTTAGCCCTTTGTACTGTCTTTTAATTTTGTCGAACCCACGTTATTCCAAGTTATTAGCAGGTAAGAGAAAGATACTCTAAAAATTATGGTCTTTTAAAGCATCTTTTCTTGATAATAGGCTAAACACTCAAATTGCGATCGCAATAGTACCAGACGGCGAAAGTGGTCAAAGGAAGTATGTAGAATATCTTTGTCAAGCTCGCGTAGATAAATTGTTTTACTTTTTAAGTTTCTGACCAATTTCTAACAAATTACCCTTAAATAAGGTTCTATCAAGACGTTTAATCATGCCTTTCAAATCTTGTTCATGGTATCGCTTGCTAATTTGCTTAATGCCATCAACTAAATCTAGGCGATTTATGTCGGTTAAAGGTTTAATCAATTCACGATAACAATTTTCTTCATAGTTATCGCTGAGATAACAAGTATTAACTAACTTTTCTTTGGAGACATCTTTTTCTTTAAAGGTAGAAATTTGCTCTAGCAATCCTAAAGATAAAAATGCCGTCATTGTCCTGACGCACTTTTCACATTTGCCACAGTTATAGTTACCCTGGCTATAGCTCTGTTTTTCATTACAAACTCTCAGATGTTTTAAAGCTACATCCCATTCTCCAACTAGCTTTGTTTTTTCTAACCTAGATAAAGCAGCATTTTCATGGCGTATTTGTAAACTAGTAGTGCTATATAAAGGATCGAGCAGAGGATGAGAACCCCAAGGTTCTAGGTTGGCAAAGTCATAGGTAGAGGCAATTGAAGCAACGCTTAGTCGAGTCACAAAGGCATGAGCGATCGCCGCGAGAAAAGAACCATGATATTCAAATCGCCAAAAGCTAAAGTCAGGATCTAAATCGCGAAAATGAGCATAGGCATTGGTATAAACTTGAATGAGTTTAATCCCTGCATCTTCTGCCATTGCGCTTACGGCATTAATTACGTTTTGAAAACTAGGATCTTGCTCGTTTTCTCCTTGCAAAACCCCATAAACTAAGATGCCATCTTTAATGTGTCGGGGGTGATCTTTGGCAAAATTGAGATGATTATCTCTTACCATCGCTAAAGCATCAATGCCACCCGAAAATAATGCGCCTGCTCTAGGTGGCTTATCGGTAAACAAAACTTCTGTTTCAATAGGAGCTTCGATCTCGATTACCTGACGACCTTGACCGTGCCAATCGATCAGGCACTTCATTGAGTTTATTAAACCATCTTTAATCTCAGGAGAAATCGGCGCATCAATGGCAATTCGCTTTTCTCCATAGCGCATGGCAGGTAGAGCGCAGGCTAGTAAAAAAGAGTTGGGATTAAGAAAAAGAGCGTCACCAAATTCACTGGTCGTTTCAAAATAAACATCTTGACTAGGGCGATCGCAATTTTCCCAAATTACCTTGGCGATTATTCTGACTCGATCTGCGTTATTCTCTTTTCTAAGATTTTCAATTTTCATAAGTTTATGTTTCCAATAAAATTAGGAGTTAGATAAGTCTGCTATATAGTGTTCCCTTTTTTTAATTGTTTATTAGTTGGTATAGTCATTAACTAGCAAACCTTGGGCAAAAATTTCTAATTGCTCTATTACAGCCCTATCTGCATCCCTATGATCATGATTACTTTTTGCTACTTGAGTGTCCTTGGCACGTTGAGAGGCAACCCAATTGGCTTGAGAAGTCTTAATTGATGCTCGTGCTACTAATCCACCTAAGCTAAAGATATTAATCAGGAACGTAGCTAAAATAGCTTTATCTAAAAAGTTCATAAGTGTTCAATTTTTGTTGGACAACTTACTTTAGAAATAAAATATCAGGAACTTTATAAGATTTAAGCAAAAATTACTCCTTCATGTTTTTGAGAGTGGCAACGGATGAAGGAGAGATTCGATTAAGGTATCTGAAGATCCAATATTTTAAATATATTTACGTAATTTTCTTGCAAACTTCTTGACATTTTTTACTTATTTTGAAAAGTAGATTAGATAAGTAGCCTTGGTACATATCTAATCTACATTTTATATTTTAAGTAAAAGAAACCCATCATGCTTAAACCAATAATTACAACTGTTGCGATCGCGCTTTTAACTCTACCAGTTAGCGCACTGCTTATGTCAGCATAGAAGTTCAATTTTTTGTGTAGAGTAGTTTACTTTCATTATGCAACCATGGTTACACAAGCTAGCTAGTTTTTGGCTTCAAAAAGTCAACCCTCAAATAGTTTCTTTAATTGCCACGATTGGCACGCTGGGACTGTTGATCTGCTTGGCAATTATTTATATATTAGCCAAACTGTCCGAAGATGTATTAGAACGAGAAGCTTTTGGTTTTGATAAAGCTATTCTGCTCTGGATACATCAATTTGCCAATCCAACATTAGATAGGATAATGCTAAACGTTACACGCTTGGGCAATCCAGGTACAGTGGTATTTATTGCCTTACTTACTTTGGGGATATTATGGTGGCGACGTTACCATCAAGAAGCTAAAATTTTCTTGCTCAACTGTTTGGGTGGTGCAGTTCTCAGTTACGGATTAAAGTTAGCTTTTAGCAGACCTCGCCCTCAACTTTGGAAGTTGCTAATATCCGAAACTTCTTATAGTTATCCCAGCGGTCATGCCTTGGGTTCGATTGTGCTGTATGGTTTTTTAGCTTATCTGCTAGGAATCCATTATCCGCGATATGTCAAAGTCTTCTACTGTATGGCTGCAATATTAATAGTCGCGATTGGTTTGAGTAGACTTTACTTAGGTGTACATTGGCCGACAGATGTGGTTGCTGGCTACAGCGTAGGATTTTTATGGATTACTTTCAACATTACAATGCTGAAATTACAAAAAGCTTAATAAGCATACATTATTTTGCCAGCACACTAAGTACACTACTTTAATACTTTCAAGCGATCGCTCTATCAAAAAGCACCTTGAGAATCCAAAAATAAAACCTGTACACTGAAAGCTTTTGAAATGATTGTGTCAAACAGCCAGCATTTAAATAAGTGTTGCAGTTTTTGCACCCATTTGTAGCTGAGTAAGTTTGGCTGCAACTTCTCCTGTAGACAATATTTTTTCGGCTAACTCAAAAGCAGATTCTAAACTAGAAGCTTGTTTAAAACGCCATAAATAAAAACCACCGTTGAGGATGGCAGCAGGAAATAGTTTACTGTTATCTCCTTGAATAACTGCTTTAATTAAAGCGATCGCCTGCTCTGTGGATTCTAAGGGAATATCAGAACCATTCAAGTCGTAGTCTTTTGGGTCAAGTAAAAGGCGTTCAAAGCTTTTTTCTGAGCTACTCATAGCAATAATTCCTGTACGACTACAAGCAAGATCGCAGCTACCTTCTAAACCCTTAACTAAAGTAAAGTCTTTAGTCTGACGAAGCTTAAAAGTTGAGCGAAAACGCTCTTCGGTTGGTGGATGGACAAACCCAGCTACCAAATGACAATCTCCCGTTACAGGACTCCAGACTAATTCCGCAGTGGCGAAAGGAGGACGCTTGCCGATTTGTTCACGAAAGGTCACAAAATCATGAGCAGCCTGGAAGTGTTGTGGCAGGTAAATAAAGCCCACGTTGCTTTGGTTATAGATCTTCTGAGCTTGAGCTAGGTTGAACTCAGAAAAATCTACTCCTAGCTGTTGCCAAATTTCGCTCAGGGGAATGCCATATTTGGTGGGCATACAGTCTCCTCCGTGCATGACGACAGGGATGTCCGCAGCAGCTAAAATTAAGGCGGTAATTGTGGTAACTGGCACAGTTCGCGATCGCCCATCATAAGGAGTGCCTAACACCACTGGCTTATAAGAGTGTTTTGGGTTGATTTCTATCTTTGAACTTAATGGATCGAAAGCGTCGAGGATTCCCGCTAATTCTTCTGGAGTTGGACGCTTGATTCGATGAGCAATCATAAAAGCTCCAATTTGCGCAGGAGTCGCTTCTTGCAACAACATCATCTTAGTAGCTTTTGCGGCTTCAGCACGAGTAAGATTTTTGCTCGTATGAGTACCGCTACCAACTCTTTTTAATAATTCTCGAAACTCATCGCTCATGATCTGTCTGGGTTCATTTTTAAATTGAGAATGATTTTGTTTTAAGCTCTAAGCTATAAGCTTTTTGACCCTGTTAGTTTAATTACTTACTGATTAGCTGCATAGTAGACTGGTTGGCAGATTTTGCCATATCTTTGACTAGTTGGTAAAAGTGAGCAATGGGAGGAATCATCAGGCGATCGCGAGTTGTCACCATCACTACCTGGCGGGTTAAAACTGCATCTATTTCTCCAGTGATGCTTGTGGCTATATCAGGTTGAGAAATAGGTCTGATGGCTAGGGTGGGGTCATTATAGGAATCGATCAGAGCTTTGTTGGGCAAAAGAGCAATCATTTCTCCCTGGCGAATTACTCCTCGAAAAGCATCAAGAGTATTTAACTCCATAGCAGTTTTAACTTGCACATTTTGCTCTTTAAACCAGTCTTGAACTAATCTTTGCATACCATAGCCATCTTTAAACACGATCTGGGGGTACTTAACTAATTCCAAAAGGGGAATAGTTGTTAGCTTGCTCAAAGGATGGTCGGCAGCCATCAAAACATCTATCTCTTCTTCGTAAAGTACAGTCAATTCAACTTCAGCAGAAGCAGTGAGAAAACGATTGTTCATCACAATTGCCAAATCAATCAAGCCATCCCGCAAAACCTTTAAAGCGCGATCGCTACCTAGAGCCGTAACTCTCAACTGGACTTCAGGGTAGTCTTGACAAAATTGTTGCAGAATTGGCGGTAAATAATGAGCGCAAACCGAATGAATAGCTGCAACACAGAGTTCAGGCTGCTTACCAGCAATTAAATCTGCACATTCATTAGTAGCTTTGCTCCATTCCTGGCAAATTTTTTGCGCCCTAGGCAACAACTTTTCCCCGCCTAAGGTTAACTTGGCTTGGGTGCTACGGTGAAATAAGGATAAACCCAAATCTTGTTCTAATGACTGTATTTGACGGCTAATAGTAGACTGGGTAATGCCACATCTTTTAGCTGCATGCCCAAAATTTCCTGTTTCTGTAATCGCAATAAATGCTTGCAACTGCTCAATTCGCATACTTATCTAAACGCAAGCAACCATACTTTACTGTTGACTTACCACTCTAAATGAAGATAGCTGATTTGCTCAGCAACTTTTCGTATAAAAGACGACATTAATTGATTACAGATTATATTGGGAATTTCTAAGCATGAACAGATTTATGTACGTCGAGGAAAAGTAGGTAAATCAACCGCTGCTAAAGACTGTGGTTTTTTGCTTAAAGAAGACTTAGCTGCTGTTTTGGGTTTAGCTACTTGCTGCGAGGTTGATGCTGACCAAGTTGCAATTTCTGCTGCCGTCTTAACGGTTTGATTAGCTATTACCGAAGGCTTAGTTTGAGGTAAAGAAAGTTTCGTTTCTGAGGTAGCGTAAGCTGTCCAAGGCTTGATGGATTTACGATGCAAATCAGTTTGATTAGAATCAACTACTGGATTTTGATCGACGCTCTGATTAGACTCAGCAACTTTTTCGGTATAGTGTTTTAGTTCGGCTTTATGCTGAATTGTATGACGCTGTTGCTGACTAAGTTTTGCCTTTAAATCTTTTATTTCTTCATCTTTAGCAGTTAATTCATAGGCTTGATTATTGCAGCTTTCCTGTAACAAAGTACATTCTCTTTCTAACTGAGCAGTTTGTTGTTGAAATAATTCATTTTGCTGAACTAAATTATCAATAACAGCTTTTTTCTTTTCTGTTGTTTGTAGAAATCCCGATAATTTCTGGGTAATTTGTTGATTTAAATCGGCTATCTTTACCTGATAGGTTTCAATTTCTTCCGCCTGTTGGGCTACAAGTAAATCGCTACTACGAGCTTTTTCAATCTGTTTACTAAACTTATTATTTATATCTGCTAATTCTTGTTCAAGTCGAAATACGTTTTTTAATAAATTACGAGAATATTCTCGTAATTTGTGAGCAACTTTTTGCCAGTTCATTTTTGTTTGCGAAGATTTCTGCTGCTCTACAGAGTTGCTCTTGAGTGGATAATGCTCGTCCTGGTTAAAATTACTATCAGATGAATTAGAATCATTTTCGATAGCTTGGCTACTGTCTATTTGCCTTACTTTATTGCGATCCTCTGCTGGATAATCATCTGTAAAGTAAATAAATTCAACATCAGATTCTGAGTTGACTGAAGCAGCATTATTGTTAACTTCGCTCATAATATTTATATCTAGGTTGGTCAAAATATTGCAGCCATAAAATCTAAATAACCTAAGCAATTACTCATAGATGAGTATGCCATAATTGTTGGCTAGACAATCATTGCTGTTTTGTTATTTTCTAAACTTTAGTATAAATGTCAATTAATGATGTTTATTGGTTTACTTAGCTTTAGATTTAGCTAAATATAGCTTAAACGTTGCGCTAAAAAATGCCAAGGTTCGTTAACTATTAGTAATCACTTGACTCAACAATTGCTGATGAATTAATGAGCGATCGATTATCGATTGAATTTGAACCCTATCTAAAGCTTCTCCATGATCATAGTGTTCTTGCCAAGTACGGCTAATTTCTTGAGGATCGTCAGGTAGATTAGTTAACTCATATCCTGGTAAATCGATCTCAGACATTAAGTAGCTGACTTTGGGATCATAGCTGAGGGCAAAACAGTTACAGCCTTCTGCTGCTGCCATGATTAAACTATGTAAGCGCATACCGATCGCCATTTTTACTTGCTTAAATAATCCTTTTAATTCTTGAGGATCGGCAATTGACATTACTGTATAATTTTGCTCTAGCTGTGTTGCAATTTTATCGGCGATCGCCCGATCTTGAACAGGCTGGAAGGGAATTAGTAATATAAAGCTATTAGTTTGCTTCTGAAAGTCTCCCAAAGCCTCGATTAAAGTTTGTAAACGGTTGGCTGTCAGTAGAGGATGCGATCGCAAAACAACTGCTACTTTTGGCTGGGATACATCTTTTAAACTGGTTACTGGCTTACTTTGCAATGCCCATACAGGATCGGGGGCGATTACAGAATTTATTTGCCAACTGCTGAGTAATTTTGCAGAAGCTGTATCCCGAACGCTAATCGCATCACAGCCCAATAATGTTTGTTTTGTCAGCCAGCGAGTCAAGGACTTATTTAATGGCCCAATTCCTTGCGCCCAGGCGATCGTTTTTAAGCCTTTTTGTTGAGCTAGAGCCATTAAGCCTGCATAATATATGGGGCTAGCAATACTAGTAGAGTCCTGCATCAGACTGCCACCACCCCAAATAAAGATATCAGATTGTTTTAGAATATTAAGAATCGCCAAGGTTGACTTACGACGATAGCTAAGAACTCCGTATTGTTTTTTGGTTGCCTGGGGATTTCCTGATAAGACAATAGGCTCAACTGATTTGGGCAGCATTTGTAACAAAGACATTAGTAATGCTTCGTCTCCCGCATTACCCATGCCATAATATCCACACAATACTGCTCTAGTCTGATTCATTATTTTTAGCTAATGTTACTGTTTTAGATATAGTTGATTTTGACATAGCTAATTTTAAATGTACTGAATTGAAAATGTTCAGTTTTAGTAGATTATAAAAGATTAATACTTATTATTTATTACTTATTACTTCTGCAAAATGGACGATCTTATTGTTAATCAGGAATTGGCTCAATATCAATCAGGCTTAGATAGTTTATTAAGTCAGCTACAGGTTTTTGCCACAGATATAAATAATCAGCGATTACAAATAACGGTTCGTAATCTACAGGCAAACATCAACGAGCCATTTTTGTTTGTGGTGGTGGGAGAAGTTAAGGCGGGAAAAAGCAGTTTTATTAACGCCTTACTTCAGTCAGATATCTGTAAAACCGCAGCCGATCCCTGTACGGATATTATTCAGCAGATTATCTATAGTGAAAAGAGGTTTGAGCAGCCGATTAATCAATATCTACGTAAAATTGGCTTACCTAACGAAATTCTAAAAACCTTATCTGTTGTAGATACTCCTGGGACAAATACTGTTGTTGATAATCATCAGGAGATTACTCAGGAATTTATTCCTAATAGCGATCTAATCTTTTTTGTTTTCTTTGCCAAAAATCCTTATACTCGCAGCGCGTGGGAATTGTTAGATTATGTTAATACCGAGTGGCGCAAAAAAGTCGTGTTTGTACTGCAACAGGCGGATTTAGCTAAACCCGAAGAATTAGCCAAGAACAAAGAAAAGCTGACAGAGTTGGCATTGCAAAAGGGTATTAGATACCCGATGGTCTTTGCTACTTCAGTCGAGTTGGAAGTAAATGGAGATCAGCAGCATAGTGGCTTTACAGAAGTAAGAAACTATATTCAGCAGACGCTTCAAGATGGCGGGACTAAAAGGCTTAAGCTACAGGGAGTAGCAAAAACTAGCGATAAAATTATTGATTTACTAGGAAAAGACTTGTTAGCGATTGAGCAGCAATTAGTTAAAGATCGACTAGTAGTCGGCAAAATCAAAGCCAAATTACAGCAAAATAAAAGACAGTCAGGTTTTGAACTGGAATCTTTAATCAATCGTCTACTGACTAAATACGATTCAATCACCGCCAAAGTAAAAGCAGACTTCCGTGAAAAACTATCTCTATTAACGATGGTTAAAGGTTCTTTTGCTGTTTTGTTTCGGACTAAAAAATCTGCGCCAAGCTGGATGGATGAATTAAAACAAAGCTGCGAAAACGAGCTAAAAGTTTCTTTAGGAGAAATATCCCAAGATGGCATCAAGCATTTTGTCGGCGGAATCAAAAGACTTTTGCAAAGCCTAGTCAATGATTTACATGATATAAAAGTCAATCAGATTAGCACCAATACGATTAATGTTAGTACTCTTGAAAGTCGTCAAGAGATTGTTGAGGAAGTACAGCAAAAAGTAGCTACCTTACTTAATGACAAAACCTTTCTTTATTCAATCGAATCACTTAATGCTTGTGTTGCTCCTAGGCTTGTGGGTGCTGGTGCAGCTACGGTTGCGGGTACGGCGATCGCAGCTTTAACCGAGATTGTATTATTAGATATCATTGGCACGGCTTTTGCAGGGGTGGGTATTCTCTTTGCTGGCGGAACATTGGTGTTCAAAAAACGCAAAATGATTCGTCGATTTGAAGACCAACTCGATCGGGAAAAGGCTCGTTTTAAAAGGGAATTATCGGCTAAATTGAATTCTAAATTGGATATTATTTATGAAGAAATTGAGCGTAATTTTGCCAACATTTATGATTATGTGGAAAATGAAGAACAAAAGATATCGCCTTTAATTAATCGGTTTGAACAAATTGAACTAAAACAAAAGCAATTGGCGGATAACAAAGCTATCAAATAAGCGTTGTCTTTTTGCAGTCTGATTTTAGGTTATCTGCTGGGCAACCCCGTTATACTAAATCTTGTTCGTATAGGTAAGTTATTTATTTTAGAGGTCAGGGGTCAGAGGTCAGAGGTCAGAGGTCAGAGGTCAGAAAGTTGATAACTACCTTTGTCAATCGGATTTAGCATTATCTGGCTAGCTTCAAGATTTCCTCAGCCGTAATTTGGGGCTGTTCTAAATGGGGAACATGACCACAATTATCAATCCAGATAAGCTGGCTGTCAGGAATAGCCTGGGCAAACTTAGCAGCGTCTTTTGTACCCAAGATTTTGTCTTGCTTACCCCATAAAATCAAAGTTGGCTGCTGTATCTGGGATATTCGAGTTGCAAATGAACCATAGCCACCGTTTTTAGTAAAGGCAATTAAAGACTTATTCCAGTTAGCGCATTTTAAATGAAGTGCAGCACACGCTTGAGCATCTAAACTGGCAAAGTTTTTATCAAAATAAGCTGCACGACTAATGCTTTGACGAATTTTGGGATTACGCAGAAACTCGGTGGCAAAATAATCTAGAGGAGAAAACATAAACTTGCCCATAGCTGGCTGCTTGGCTAAACCTGCACTGTCTATCAAGACCAGTTTTTTTACCGCTTCAGGATAGGTCAGGGTAAAATCTATTGCTGCTGCACCACCCATAGATGCACCTACCAAGATAACAGGCTGCTTGATAAAAGTCTGCCAGAAGTGATATAAATGGATTTTAATGTTTTGGGGATTGAGGGGAATATCTAAATTTCGTTGGGTAAAGCCAAATCCTAATAAATCTACCGCCCAAGTTGACTGTTGTTTTGCTAGCAAAGGTAGTAAGCGGCGAAACTCGAATAAAGAGCTATCAAAGCCGTGGATTAATAATATTGGTGTGCCACCCTGTCCTAGATTTGTATACGTAGTTGCAATACTATCTTTGGATAAAGGTGTGGAGATAGAGTCTTGTTGAATCTGTTTTGCCAAAGCGATCGAGGTTGATTCAGTTAAACTACTAGCGTTAGAAGGTAACCAACTGGGAAACATGAACAAGAGATAATTGAATGGTAAATGCAATGCTCTACTCTAATTATCGCAGTACGTTGACTGGTTAGGACAGAAAAATGAACTGCTCGTAAGCAACGGCGGCGAACTCCAGTTCGCGTAGCAAGTGTCCCAATATAAGTATAGTCATTCTAAATAATTTGCGTATGATTTAAGGATGTCATCCAAAGAAGTACCAGGAGCGGAATAAATACGTCTTTTTTTGAGGATGGCAAAGTCTTGTTCGATACGATTAAAATCGGCTGAATAGGGCGGTAAAAACAAAACTTTATGACCCGCTTGTTCGGCAATACGAAATACATCATTTTGCCGATGAAATGCTGCATTATCAAGAATAAGAGTAGAGTTCGGATTCAATTCGGGAATGAGATGCTCTTCAAGCCACTGATTAAACCATAAAGCGTTAGTACTTCCTTTAAAAAGAACTGGTGCTTGTTGTAATCCCCAGTCAGTGATGTTTTCAATGCGATTTCCTAAGTCATCGTAGCTGTAAAGAGGAAGGCATTGAGTTTTTTCAAGAGTGTCTAAGCCAATTAGTAGATTTGATACTAGGCAATGAAAAGGTTTATTAGAGTTTATACCTGAAAACGCAATAACCAAATTGTTCTTTCTAAGATTTTTTGAAAACATTTCGTAATGGTTATTTGTAAGTCTGTGATTAAATAACTTTTCAGTATAGTGATTTAATTTCACATAAGGTCTATAAAGCGATTTTAAGATTAAATCGTTATTGCAATCAGCTTTTATTCCTTTCTTAAAATAAGATTCTAAAGAAGAACTCCACTTTATTGAATAATCTTTTTTCTTATCTTTTACAGAAGAATTATAAATTTTGGTAAAATATGAAATTTTGTCTAATAAAAATAGCCTATCAAAATCATATATCCATTCATCTCTATTTGTAGTTACACCTAATGAGTACAACTTTAATATTGATTTCTCAGATTTACCAGCTTTAACATCTTTATCAATCAACGGTAACAGTTCATCAAAATCATTATCAGTTTGATTAATCCAATTATTTTGTTTATCGGGTATCGTATGAATAAAATCTACATCAGTAAATTTAGTGGTAGACAGAAACTCTAATTTATCCCTTGCAACTTCCAATTCTGGACGACGAGAATAAAATATTTTACAAGGCGAAGTATTTTTATTTTCTTTCTTGACCATAAAGAAAATAGCGACACCTGTTTGAATACCAAAAACATTATGAGTAGTCCCTGATAATTTAGGATTAGCTCGTACATCTCCACCTAAATCTAGTATATAAAGATCGCTAAATTCATCTGCAACAACTTTTCTGAATCCGTCGTAAATTCTTTTATCTATATACGATCTATTGACAATATAAGCTACAATTCCATCATTATTAAGCCTATCTAAAGCCCAACGAAGAAATCGAGTACAAGGATCGTAAACGCTATTCTGATTCTGTGCTGTACCGTGTTTAATATACGTCTCTTTTATTCTTTTATCTATGCCGTCTTTATAGCTACGATTGGCATTATCATCATTAAAATTTTCCTGTTTTGCATTATATGGTGGATTGCCAAGTACTACCGATATATAATTCTTATTTTGTCTGTCAATTCTTTCGGTATTTTCAACACTTAAATGAAATAAATTACCCTGCTTACCTTCAAAGTAAGTATGCTCAAGAGTATCAACTAAACATATATTATTAAACTCTTCATACTCACCCATTTTTTGCTTATAAGTATATTCAATATTAAGGTTGGCAATATAGTAAGGAAGAATTGAAATTTCATTACAGTTAATTTCATTTTGATATTTATGCTTGAGTTTGTGTTTAGGAATATGCTCAATTAGTTCAGTAATGAAAGTGCCTGTACCGACTGCTGGTTCAATTATATGAACGTCTTTATCTTCAAGTAATTTTCCAAAGTGTTTATGAGTTAAATAATCAACACTATTTACCATAAAGCGAACAATTTCATTAGGAGTATAAACTATTCCTAATCTATCCGCAGCCTTTGGATTATAAGCCTGATAAAAATTCTCGTATATAGCTTTTAAAAATTTTTGCTTTTCGTGATGGTTAGCAATATTTGCTGCGGTGCGTTTAATTACTTCGTAGTAGCTATTTATTTTAGAAAACGTATTTCTTTTAACATTGCCAGTGAAAAAAGTATTAACTACTAAATGCAATTCTCTGGCTATATTATTCTCTCTATGAAATTGCGTCTCATTAAAAATGCTAATAAAAATATCTTCAGTCAGAATATGCTGAATAATCATTTCTCTTATATCGAGTAAACCGATCTCAGGATTAATCGACTGTCGGCAAATAGCTAAAAATTTATCTCTAGCATCGCTAAATTGCTGATTTGTTTCTGTTTGTATATCAATTAAATTTCGTAACGCAACTAAAATTTTGGGTATATCTTCCCGAAATGATGCGATCGCCTGACGGAAATTAGTTACTTCTGGGGGAACATAGTTGACAAATTCACCGATTAAACCATCTAAACCAGACGTATCTTTCATGTCAATACGACCTGTTTCAGATCCATGCTGAATTAAAACGGCAGTTAGAGAATCTTCAAACAGAATATTTTTGTCGGGATATCCTTTGGCAAATTTCTTTTCTATTTCTCGGTCTAAATTGTCATATTTATCTTTCGCTTCCCAATAACCATAATCAAGTCTGATAGCGTCTTTAACTGTGCCATCAGGTCGTATTGTTGTTCCTGTTTTGGTTTTATAATCTAGTTCGGGAATTAATAGATAGTCTTTAGGTTTACAATACCCGTTGAGCAAATTTTGAAAAGCCGATCTAGTTGCAGTTTCTTTGCTTTTTCCACCGTACTGAATTAGTTTTTCTACTTCTTGATGATATTGCGAAACTAAAAGCTTAGACATAATTATCAAAGAAAGAATATAAAACAGTTTTTATAAACTTATTCTTCCCTTAACAATTGTCTTTACTGCCCAGCAATTATCCGTAAATGGATGAAGTTTAGGTGAAGATTTACAGATTCAGTTAAATAGTATCAGATTATCAATGATTTTTTATTCAACTCCAGATGTAGCGTAAATAATTAAAACGAATACTTTTGCAAATGTTCTCAGTTAATAAAGACGTTAAATCTACCTATATAAATATCAGTAAGCTGATGCTCATAAGATAAAAAATGCAGTATTATAACTTACGTTTTTTTATTTAAAATACGCTTTGCTCGGTATAATTATTGATTAAAATAGATTGATAATTTGCTTTGTGTTGATTAAGTAACTGTATTTTTCAAGCTCAATGGCATTGCTCACTACCACTGGCTACGAATGCGATCGACTGCTTCCATAATTTTGAGAGTTTCATTTAAAGGCATGACTTCACTTTCTAATTGCCCATTTTTAAGGCAGTTCATAACTTCTAATGCTTCATAGTTATAACCATTGCCTGTTATGAGTTCGACTGTTGTTTGGTCAGACACAAGCAGGCTGGAAATAAACATATACCCGCGCTTAATTAGTCTGTTTTGTTTGGCAGCGGCAACCAACCTCTGTTTAAAATTGGGAGGTATCAAAGGAGAAGGATAAGATTGAGTCAATTGCGAAAACTTGCTGACAGATATTTTTTCAGGTTTAATAAAGAGTTCGTGAATAATAATTTTGCCCTTAGTACCCATAATTACTGCTTGGTTAGAACTATAGGTACAAAGGGATTGAGATAAGGTAGCTAGTTTTCCTTGAGGATAATTTAATAAAATTGTAGACTGTTCATCTACACCAGAAGGAGCGATCGCCCCCTGAGCGACTATCTGTGAAGGCTCTCCAAAAAGATAATAAGCCAAAGACAGTCCATAAACACCGCGATCTAATAATGCTCCACCTCCAAATTCTGGTTTAAAAAAGCGACTATCAGGATCGTAAGCAAAAGGATAGCCAAAATCAGCACTCAGCATTTTAAGATCGCCTATTTCACCTGATTCAATTTTTCTTTTTACTGCTTGAATCAAAGGCATAAAACGCATCCACATTGCTTCCATGCAAAACAGCTTTTGGCTGCGCGCTACTTGAATTATCTCTTGAGTCTCTTGGGCATTAAGAGCAAAAGGCTTTTCACAGAGAACGGGCTTGCCAGCTTTTAAAGCTAAAATACACAAATCCTTATGGGTATGATTTGGGGTAGCAACATAAACAACATCAAGATCGGGGTCATTGACTAATTGTTCATAGCTTTCATAAGCTCGTGGTATACCTAATATTTGTGCAAAAGCTTGAGCTTTAGCCTGTTTTCTAGAAGCTACACCTAATAATTGTGCATTTGGGACAGATCTTAACCCTTTGGCAAATTCTCCTGCTATAAAACCTGTACCTAATATTCCCCAGCGTATAAATTGTGATGACATTACTCAGATTTAAATTGCTTTGTTCAATGCTTTATTTAAAAACTGTTGCTTTATTTAGCCCAAGGCATGGGTTTAATAGGTTCAAAAGAAGACTTGATTTTGTAAGTGCCATTGGTTTGTCTAGCATCATGTATTGCTAAAGCTAACTCGTTAACATGAAGAGAATATCGAGCCGAAAGGCGACAAGGACGATTCTCTCTAATTGCATTGGCTATTTCAGCAATGCCTCTAGCAAAATCCATTTGAAAAGCACCGCGATAGTTGAATTTTTTGGATTTGTGACTATTTTTAAGCTTGTATTTCTGCTTAATAGGACTTATAAATCTCTTGCGTCGCAGATTAAACATTCGCCTGATATACACAGGAGAATTATAAAACCAACAGTCTTTAATGCTGATTATTCCCTCCTCTCCAAAAATTCGCAAACTATGGTCGTGAGGGGCAATAATACTACAGGTCAACCTAACCACTACTCCTGAAGCAAATTTGATGCAGGCTACAGAAAAATCGGGGGAGTCTATCTCCAAGGATACATCTGTTCTCTTGTCCTTAATTTGAGTAGAACCAAAGGCAGTAACGCTTTCTGCTCGTCCAAAAAAGGCAGGAAACCAAGAAAGATAGTAACCAACGTGTTCTAAAGTGCAGCCTACTTCAAATTCGTCTATGTATGGCCAAGGAATACCCGACTCACTAACCCAAGATTTGTAGGGCATCTTGTGAATTAATCCATCATCCATCTCAGCATAAACTAAGAAAACTTCCCCTACTACTTCTTCTCGTAGTGCCTTCCACATTGTTTGTGCGGTTTCGCTTAAAAGATTGCACGGGGCTGAGGCTAAATATAGTCCTTGTCGTTCGGCGAAATCAACCAATTCTTCTGCTTGCTCCATTTCCATTGCCAAAGGTTTTTCTGAGTAAACGTGCTTATTCGCCTTCAGACAAGCAAGGGTTATTTCATAGTGACTTTTGGGGTTTGTTAAATTGACAACCAGCGTTACATCTTGGTCTTCAAGCAATTCTTCTAATGAGGCGTAAACCCGAAGGCGATGGTATTGAGCAAAATGTTCCGCTTTGGTTTGCTTCCAATCATATACTCCTGCTATTCTCAATTCTGAATAGTTTTGCAAGGTTTTTAGGTAATAATCAGCTACAAAACCGCATCCAACAATGGCAATATTAATGGTATTAGTATCAGGCATTTTTGAGTTAGTTTCAAATTCTCAGCCTGATTTTAGCTTACAATTGAGAAATTTAGTTCATAATTATATAAAATGATGTTAATCTCTTTAAAATGCTCTTTCAATGCTGATTTTTAGAAATTACATTACCAAATTTAGGCGTATCAATCTTTGCTCAATTTTTAGTAATGTATGATTTCTTTCAAATTGGCACAAAATAGACTTAACTCATAAGAGCCTTAGACAATCAGGTAAAATAATCAGTAGTTATAAATTTTAAAAAATCTTAAAGGAGATATTCAATGGGTGGCGTAATTGCTTTTGTATTAATTATTGGCTTGTATACAGGAATTGCTTTAGGTCTATACTTTGGTTTGCGCAAATTTAAAATTATTTAATCTACTCATCAACTGACACATTCAAAGCATCGCCAACCATGACGATGCTTTGAAATTTAGCTCGAATTCTTTAATTATGACAATGTTGACCATACAGCTAGTTATTTTGCTAGCCGATAGGCTAAATTTAACCAAGTCAACCGTTTTCCGCCTTCGGTGGTTACAATTGCACATGGTTTTGTGATCTCATTCTGCTATTTAAACGGCACAATAAATATATATGAGACTTAATGGTAATAACAGCAATGCTAGTTATTTAACCAAAATAATTGAATCAGAGGTAAGTTAGATTGGACGAATCATATCAAGACTATATCAACCGAGTTGCTAGGTTAACCTTACCCAGCGCTTGTTCGATGCAATTACAAACTGTTCAACACTCTCCCAAGTATATCGACGGCAAGCCAGTATCATTTCCTGGGTACAGTGTAATTACTCCTCCTGCGAAAGAAGATACAGCCAACGAAGGTTTTTATAAGCAGGTAAAAAACCTACAGCAGCAATTATCTCAGCAACTAGAGCCTGGCTTTTTTATTCCTTTGCCGTCAACAAGTTTCCATTTTACTTTGGCAGACTTAGTTTGGGATGATAATTATCGGCAAATAGCAGCAGCAAATCCTAGTTTCGATCAAGAGTTACGCAATCAAGTAGCTGTTAGTTTTGAGCAGTATAAAGATTCTATATCGGCTAATCAATCTCTTTCCTGGCAATTATGGGGAATTATCACCAGACCTAGAGCAATTATGGCTTGTTTAGTCCCTAAAGACCAAGAAAGCTATCAGTTGGTAGTTAAATTGCGACGCTCTCTTTATCAGAATTCAGGATTGATTGGTTTGGGAATTGAACAGCAGTATGACTTAACGGCTCATATTACTTTAGGATATTTTGGTGATATACCTTCTAGTTTAAACCGCGATCGCCTTTGTATTGTTCTATCGCAAATTAACGATTATTTAGTGGAAAGTGAACTACCCGAATTTGTGATTGAACAGGCACAGCTAAGGAAGTTTGAAGACATGGTTCATTATCATCGTGAACCTGATTGGGCTGCCGTTCAATTCAATGAACAATAACTGTATTAAACAATATTTACAATAGTTGAGCAGTATTGAGTTTTAAAATTAAAGAGTTAAATCATCCAATTGTTGAACAAAGTTTTGCCATCATCGACCAGGAGGTAGGAGAGCATAATCTTAGTCTAGAAGAATATGCGATCGCTCGTCGGGTAATTCATGCTACTGCGGACTTTGAATATTTGAACCTGTTGCAGTTTAGTCCCAAGGCGATCGCTTCTGGGATTTCTGCACTCAAAGAAGGTGCGCCAATTGTGACAGATGTAACGATGGTGCAGCGGGGAATTACTAGTTTAGTGGCAAAAACTTTTAAAAACCCAGTTATTGCTGCTATTGAACAGGTGCAGATAGCCGAATCAGGAAAAACTCGCACCGAAACAGGCTTGCTTAAATGTTGGTCAAAGTATCCCCAGGCTGTGTATGTTATTGGCAACGCGCCCACCGCCCTGCTTGCTCTTTGTCAGCAGATTGCTAATTCTGCCTCAAAAACCATACCAGCATTAATTATCGGTGTTCCTGTAGGTTTTGTCTCGGTAATTGAATCTAAACAAGCCCTAACAGAGATAAACGTACCGCAAATTTTAATAAAAGGTAGAAAAGGAGGCTCTCCCGCAGCGGCTTCTATTTTAAATGCGTTATTGATTTTAGCATCTGAGTAAAAGAGTAGGCTTTAGCGATCGCCCTAAACGATCTAATTTCTAAATCACAATCAGGTCATTTGGACGAGCATTCTTTAACATTTCATCTAGATTAGGACGACTCGGTAAAGCTAAACTAAAAATATCGGCAAAAAATATTGCGCATCCATGCGAATGCAGAAAATCAACTTGTAAATTTAATCATCCCCTTTCTACTCAGGCACTTAGTAAAGACATAATGACACTTCAAACAATAAAAAAATCAGACAATTCTAAAGTTCTCTTGGGCAAATCTTTGGCTGAGTTAACCGCTTGGGTAGAAGAACATGGGCAACCTGCCTATAGGGGAAAGCAACTATACCAATGGTTATACCAAAAAGGAGCGCGATCGCTTTTGGATATTTCTGTATTCCCTAAAAAATGGCGCGAAGAGATGGCTGATTATCCTTTGGGACGCTCTACAATTCATTATCGTAGCGTTGCTGCCGATGCTACCCGTAAATATCTGCTGCGTCTTGGAGATGGGTTGATTATTGAAGCAGTTGGCATTCCCACCTCTAAACGTTTGACTGTGTGTGTTTCTTCTCAGGTTGGCTGTCCGATGGACTGCGATTTTTGCGCCACAGGTAAAGGCGGTTTTACTCGCAATCTCAAGGCTTATGAAATCGTCGATCAGGTGCTGACGGTGCAAGAAGATTTCCAACAGAGAGTAAGTAACGTGGTGTTTATGGGTATGGGAGAACCTATGGCAAATATTGATGAGGTTGTAGCTGCGGTTAAATCTCTCAATCAAGATGTCGGAATTGGAGCGCGATCGCTTACTGTCTCTACAGTGGGTATTCCTGGTAAAATCCAACAGTTAGCTCAACATCAACTACAGATTGTACTAGCGGTCAGTCTTCATGCCTCTAATCAAGCTTTGCGAGAACAATTAATCCCTAGTGCTAAGAAATACACTTTAGATAATCTATTGGATGAATGTCGCGATTATGTTCAGGTTACGGGGAGAAGAGTAACCTTTGAATATGTTCTACTGGCAGGAGTTAATGACCTATCAGAAAATGCCAGGGAATTGGTTCAGTGTCTTAAAGGCTTCCAAGCCCACGTCAACCTTATTCCTTATAATCCCATTTCTGAAGTTGATTATCAAAGACCAGATAAACGCCGCATTCAAGCATTTACTGATATTCTAGAAGAGGCAAATATAGCCGTTAGCGTTCGCTATTCTCGTGGCTTGGAAGCAGATGCAGCCTGCGGACAGCTAAGAGCCTCAAAAATTTAGGCTGAAACAGAAAAAGAAGAATTGACGCGGTGACATTCGACACCTGGAGCGTAAGCTTCAATCACTTTGCCAGTTTTAGCGCATTGAACTAGCAGATAGTCACAGCTACGACACGAAATGCGCTTAATCGAATCATTGATAGTTTTTACAGCGCGATCGCCACAGTTAGAGCAAGGAATTATTTGTGTCTTAGTCATTTTTACTTCCCAGAACCTTGAGACTTAAATGATCGAGTCTGAAATTCTGTTTGCAGGTAAAGTTTTAATTTTAGTTTACATAAATAAGTGTAATTACCTTTTAAGTATTACTCTTCAGTCTTTAGATATATTTTATATCTTTCTATATTGATCCCTGATGACCATAAGTCTAATTCAATCTATATGTTCTGTCTCGAAGGTATTTTTAGCTTATTTTCAAATATTAATTATAAAAACACAATTTATCTTTATCTCTTTCTAAGCTTTTATTTTTTCTGCGTCATTATGCTAAATAATGATTTAATTTTAGAAAACAATTATTTTGCTTTATATGGCAATAATCTATGCAAGTTGAATGGCAGACAGTTAAAAGTTACGAAGATATTTTTTATCAAAAATGGAATGGTATTGCCAAAATCACCATTAATCGTCCTCACAAGCGCAATGCGTTTCGACCCAAAACTATATTTGAAATGTATGATGCTTTTATCGACGCTCGCGAAGACAATACTGTAGGGGTAGTCTTGCTTACAGGTGCAGGACCTCATACAGACGGTAAATATGCTTTTTGTGCTGGTGGCGATCAAAGCATTAGAGGAAAAGCAGGATATATAGATGAACAAGGCACACCAAGATTAAATGTCTTAGACTTACAGCGTTTGATTCGCTCATTGCCAAAAGTAACCATCGCTTTAGTAGCTGGTTATGCGATCGGTGGAGGTCATGTACTTCATGTTTTATGCGACTTGACTATTGCAGCAGATAACGCCATTTTTGGACAAACAGGACCAAAAGTAGGTAGTTTTGACGGTGGATTTGGCTCTAGCTATTTAGCAAGAATTGTCGGTCAAAAAAAAGCTAGAGAAATTTGGTTTTTATGTCGCCAATATAACGCTACAGAAGCTAGGGAAATGGGCTTAGTTAACTGCGTTGTACCGATAGATCGCCTAGAAGCCGAGGGGATTAAGTGGTCACAAGAGATTCTATCCAAAAGCCCCATTGCCATTCGCTGTCTAAAAGCTGCCTTTAATGCTGACTGTGATGGACAAGCAGGTTTACAAGAATTGGCTGGCAACGCTACTATGCTCTACTATATGACAGAAGAAGGAGCAGAAGGAAAACAAGCCTTCTTAGAAAAGCGATCGCCAAATTTTCAACAGTATCCTTGGCTACCTTGAAAAACAAAAGTGCGTCCCCATAATCTTAGGACGCACTTTTTTGGTAGGCAAAAAAACATAAATATACCAAATTGCCAAGTTTTAATTAACTCAAAGCTTCATCTTTATTTTTTACAAATTGTGTCCTGCGCGTAGCTACGATCTCGATTTCGGATACTTTTGAGGTCAATTGACTGGTTGATATCGGTTCTACAGAACTTGAATAGTGAAAAATATCTTCTAATTTTTTTAAAGTTGTTTTAAAAGGATGAGAAGCAAGTGTACAAGCTTTCCAACTGCCTTGAACAGGTACTCCTAACCTTTGGCAAGAACCACCTCTACGCCCCTCTGGCTTATATGAATGACAGAAGCGACAGGCTGAAGTTGAAAAATTTATTTCTTCCATTTAGGTTATGTAGGACTTCGGTTTAATTCCATCTCCGTTACTTCTATTTTGTGCTTACTTCATAAACCGCTAAATTCAATTGCAGCCATTATCTATTAAGGCTTAGAGTGATCCCCAAGCATTATTAAGCCTTAACAATCTCTTTATAATTGAGTAACGAATGGAAACAATAACTTTATAAAACGGTATCAAAAATAGATTTATTCTCAGTAATTTACCTAAAATTACTGAAAAACCTACAGGGATCGTGAATAAGAAGCAGATAAACCTTTATAGTTTTTTCATTAAAACTAGGAAGAAGTTGAGGGAATATATTCTGAACACCATTTTTGAGCAATGCAGTGATAACATGAATTCCACCGTTCAATCTCCTCTATTGGTGTAGAAGCATTACATTGAGGACAACAAGAAAAAGATGATGATTTCTTTTTGATAGTTTCTAACCAGCGTCTAGCTGCAAGTTTTGCATCTGTAGAAGAATATATACGATCTTCCTTACTCTTGAAATTTGAGGCTTTATATTCAACAGAATGATGTTTGAATTTCGGCTGCTCACTAATACTAAATAAGTTGGTATTAATAGTATTTTGAACAGTTGCTTGATGCCATTGGGAAGATGAAAAGCGGACATCTTTAAGTACAAAAGGCAGTTGATTGTTAAGCTTTTTGAGTAGAGTGTAACGTTGAAAAGAAAGCTCTTGCGCTCTTGCTGCACTCGATGTTGCCACCCAAAGCACTTGCCTACTAATGTAAAGAGGGCGGGTATGTTGAGCCGTATTTTGACTGACGGTATCGTGCCAGCATTTTAAGAGTTGACGATGTTCACGAAGTTTCTCCCAACCTGGCTGTTGCTCAAGTTGAGCTAGTATTTGTTCTACTGAATCAAAAAACAAAAAATCTAGGGATCTTTAGATCATAAATTTACCATTATTATCAGCATAACCTTTAAATTTGCCTAAACTAACTTAACCCGATCTGGCGTAAATTAGTCAGAGTTCTTTTTGGGTGCAGGTACAGGATCGTAGCCACCTGGATGAAAAGGATGACAGCGTAATATACGATTAACCGCCAGCCAACTCCCTTTAATAGTTCCATAGAGAGCGATCGCCTCAATGGCATATTGTGAACAGGTGGGTTGAAAGCGACAGGTGGGAGGAAAAAGAGGAGAAATAAAGCGACGATAACCTTTAATTAGCCACAGCAGTAAAGTTTTCATGATTTCTTACTCCACAAATGTTCTAATCAACAGACAATAAAATAAATTCAAGCACATATCTTATTTTATATATGGGTAATTTAGAATCATCTTCTGCACAAGACGCTATCGCCCTTTTTTTGTATCCCTTAGGAACTGTTTTTGCTTACTTAGCAATGTTAGTTATTGTAGCTGACGTTCTTAGTCGCTTCATTGTCGATGATCCCGAATTAACCCGCAAAGTTGTTCATATTGGCAGTGGCAACGTCATCCTTTTAGCTTGGTGGCTGGATATATCCTCGGCGGTAATTATTGGTGCTGCCATAATTGCTGCGGCGATCGCCATTACATCTTATCTTATTCCTATTCTTCCCAGTATTGAAAGCGTTGGGCGCAAAAGCTTTGGTACGTTATTTTATGCCGTCAGCATTGGTGTCTTGGCTGCCTGTTTCTGGCAAGATAGCCCTCAATATACAACAATTGGCATTTTAATTATGGCTTGGGGAGATGGCATGGCAGCCATTATTGGTCAGCGTTTTGGCAAACATCCCTATCATGTCGGTGGGATAACTAAAAGCTGGGAAGGCTCTTTGGCGATGCTAGGGGCAGCTTTTACCGTTACTGGGGCTATTTTATTATTTGTAGAGGGGAATAGTTGGCAGGTATGGTCAATTTCTCTAGTGGTTGCTGTAGTTGCCACAATATTAGAAGCTTTCTCTAAGCTAGGTGTAGATAATTTAACTGTCCCTATAAGCAGTGGATTTTTGTGTTTTTTTTGTGTTCAGGTACTATCATTTAGTTAAATGTTATTTAACCATACAAATTCAAAATTAATTAATAACTCTAGATAATGACTAATTCTGCGCCTAAACAAGCACCAGAAACCACTATAACCCCTGAAGCTACGTCAGACGGGACTAGAGATAATATCTCAGAAAGTTCCAAGCCCAAAGATAGCTACGTTAAGTTAGCAATGCGGAACATGGTTCGCAAAGGAGGACAATCTTTGTGGCACTTTTTTCTGACTACTGCTGGTTTAGTGGGGGTTTTGATTGGTCTAGCTTACCTGACAAAACCATAAATCAAGCAAGTCTATGGACATAAATGTTAAGCAGCCTATAAATGCTCTAATCTACGTCGAAAATGTATATGAAGGGAACTTATCCCCAAATAGTTTAAAAGCTATTGAATCTATTCCTTGGGACGACTGGATTAAAGCTTGGTTTGACTCACTTGAGTCTATAAGTAATTTAAAGCAAGACTGCGAAATTGGGTTGAGATTAACAGGCGATCTCCAAATTCAGGCTCTTAACTGTCAGTATCGCTCAATAGACAGCCCTACAGATGTTTTAGCTTTTGCAGCTACCGAGGCTGATATACCTTTACCTTTAGATATTGCTGAACCTCTTTATTTAGGAGATGTTATTATTTCACTTGACACTGCTAAAAAACAAGCACAGGAGCAAAATCATTTATTAACAACGGAGTTGGCTTGGTTGGCTAGTCATGGCGTGTTACATCTGTTAGGTTGGGATCATCCCGATGAGATTAGTCTAGAGAAAATGTTGAAGCAACAGTCTAAACTGGTTCATTTATCAAAAGTTCGGCAAAATTAGTGAGTAATGTTAAGTGGTTATACTGTTTTATTTGAACATAGTTGTATGTAATTGTTGAGTTACTATTACATTATAAATAAGTAAATATACGGATCGAGTTTGATATCAATATGATTGAACCAAACAAGACAAATAATCCGACCTTACCTTTATTAGATATAAATATGAAATCCTCTATTATTGCTTCTACTCCTAACGAAGCTTCTACAGCCAGTAAGAAAATAATTCGTGATTTAGCTTGGCAGGTAGCACCAAATTTATTTTTGAGCTTTAAATATGCCTGGGCGGGAGTGCGTTACTCATTTGTTACCCAGAGAAATTTTCGTATTCATACTATTATTGGTACCCTGGCGGTTTGCTTGGGTATTTTTTTAAAAATTCAGGCTATGGAAATGGCAGTAATCGTCATGACCTGCGCTATGGTAATGGTTCTAGAATTAATTAATACGGCTCTTGAGGCAGTGGTCGATCTGACGGTTAAGCAAACTTATCATGAGCTAGCCAAAATAGCTAAAGATTGCGCTGCTGGTGCAGTTTTAATTAGTGCGATCGCTGCGGTGATGGTAGCATCTCTTATTCTGCTTCCCAATCTGTTAAAACTGATTGTACCTATGTTGTAATGGAGATTTGACTTGATTTTAGTTATTGATAACTATGATAGTTTCACCTATAACTTGGTGCAGTATTTAGGGGAGTTGGGTCAACAACTGCCTATAGCATCAGACATTCGCGTCTACAGAAACGATGCAATCGATCTTAAGACGATAAATCAGCTTAAGCCAGACGGTATTGTAATTTCTCCTGGTCCTGGTCGCCCTGAAGATGCGGGAATATCACTACAGTTAATTGAAAAACTTGGTTCTCAAATCCCTATTTTGGGGGTTTGCCTCGGTCATCAAAGTATTGGACAAGTTTTTGGCGGTCAAGTTGTCTCTGCACCAGTTTTAATGCACGGCAAAACATCCCCAGTTCATCATCACAATACGGGAATATTTGCTGGGCTAGAATCTCCTTTTACCGCCACCAGATATCATAGTTTAGTGATTGAGCGTCAAACTATTCCTGATACCTTAGAAATAACGGCTTGGGTAGAAGACGGCACAATTATGGGAGTCCGTCATCGCGATTATCATCATCTTCAAGGAGTGCAGTTTCATCCTGAAAGCATTTTGACGGATAATGGAAAATTATTGTTACGCAATTTTTTAAATTCTTTAGGTAGTAAATAAATATATGAAACGGCGACAGTTAATCCGCTATGGTGGAGTAGGTTTGACAACGGCGATCGCCACAAGTTTAATTCCCCGTCAGTTTTCCTTGGCTCAGGAAGTTACCGATGGAGTGACTGTTCAATATCTGGGACATACCTGCTTTTTATTTACGGGTGATGGTTTAAAAGTTTTGGTTAATCCCTATGATTCGGCTGGCTGTACCGCTGGCTTGAGTCTGCCTGACGTGCAGCCAGACGTAGTGCTAGTTAGTAGCTTTCTTTTAGATGAAGGAGCAGTAGACAAAGTACAGGGCAATCCTCAAGTTATTACAGAGCAAGGTGTTCATCAGTTTAAAAGTATTAAGTTTCAAGGATTTTCTATGCCTCACGATCTTCAAGGAGGTAAACGCTTTGGCAATAATATCGCCTGGCGATGGACTCAAGGAGGGGTAAATATTCTGCATCTTGGCGGTGCTGCTGCGCCTCTAACTACAGAAGATAAAATATTGCTAGGTGGTGCAGATATACTGCTTGCTCCAGTGGGAGGTGGTCCAAAAGCCTATGATGCGTCCGAGGCAAATCGGGTAGTAAAAGTTCTCAATCCAAAAATGGTGATTCCTACCCAATATCGAGTTGCCACAGCCGACAAAGCAAGCTGCGATCTTGCTCCTGTGGGTGACTTTTTGGCTTTGGTAAAGAGTGAGAATATGGAAGTCGCCCAGGTAGGCACAGATCGCTTTGAAGTCAAAAAATCTTATTTAAGGGGCGATCGCACTTTAGTCAGAGTTCTAGACTATACCTCATGAGCTTTGTAGTTTTTTGGGGATTAGGATTAGGCGCGATATCTTAGTATCGTTTCGCTTAAGTAAGAAGTAGTAAGTAGCAAGCAGCAAGCTAGATATTATCGAGTTTTCAAGTTAAATAAATGGTTACTTTATTTACGCCCACTCGAAGAGCTAAAAGCTAGAAACCAGTTAATTTGAACGGAAGCTAATTCACACGCTTGCGGTGAATAGTTAATTGCTGTTTTTCTTTTCCGCTTGAGGATCGACACCTTGTTCAAGCTGCCAGGCGATCGCATTTAGAACTAAGCTACCATTACCTGTACAAGTCTCTTGGTATTCTTCCTGTGCTGCGACAATAGAGCCTAATTTTTCGATGGTTTTACCGTACTTTTTATCTTTAGCTAGTTCTTTTTCTTCAGCAGTCAAAGGACGCGATCGCTCTAAAACAACTTTGATAATCGGTATATATTGCTCTGCTTCTTCTGATGCCTCTTGCACATCTAATTGCAGCTTAGTAAGCTCAATAATTTCTTTTGCTCCCTGAACAATGGGCAATAATTCCTGGTTATCTGACACGGTTTGAGTGGATTTTACTGGAGGACTAACCGATGGTACATAAAAAATGTGGTCTGGTGTTAAACCATCAGGAAAACGATTAACATCAATCTCTTCTTTTTCCCACATTTCTTGCACCATCTCTAAAGCTTTGGCACGATTTTTTTTGGTATCCCCTGTTGTACCAGACACCTCTACCAAAATTCCTTCTTGCTCTTGAACTGGTTTAGAAAGATCGCTGACTGCAACAAAATGAGAGACTGCTGGGGTTTTTGTCATCTTGAGAAAGATTTGAATTTTTCAATATTATTGTACTATTTTTACTTTATCAAGAATTTATTAATTTAAGAACAAGGTATCACTGTCATTTAAAGCGCGATCGCCTTTAACCAACTGATGCCGAATTTTTAATCCTTGAAGATAGATGTAGAAAGCTTGAAAAAGATAAAGTATAAAGGCTGAAGAATTAACTGCTATTTATTTTACCAAAAAATTTAACAACAAATTAATCTATAAAAATTTAATTAACTATCCAGAAAACTGTCAAATACGCAGCCTTAAATCATAACAAGATTGATATTATATTGCTAGCTTAAGTTGGTCTTAATATAACAATTATCTTGTTTAAGACGGTTAATAATTTTCTCTTATAAGCTCAAGTTTAACCAGTTTAAGTTACTTATTATATAGCTGTGAATAAATTAGTTCGTAAGGCAACTAGTAAAAGAGATATCTATATATTGTTAGACATAAAAATAGACTAATAGCACGCCAGGGGAATAACAGTAAAAATATTAATTTTTTGACTTTTGGAAAAGCTGTTAACTTAAAATGTTTTCTCAGCTAAATCTTAGTAGTATAGCGGTTAATAGCTACTGAAATATATAAGAAATAAATTAATTATGAATAATATTTTAGTTATAGGTGCTGGCTCTGTTGGCGCACTGATGGGAGCTTCCTTGTTTAAAGCGGGTTTAAAGATAACTTTTGCGGGAAAGCCAAATAGTGATTATACAAAACAGCTTAAAAATAAAGGCTTACAATTATCTTGTGCTAATAGTGAAAGCTTGTGGATTTCCCCATCACATCCACGAGTTAAATTTGTTGATACCGCAACAGATTTGAGCGAAAAATTTGAGATAATTATAGTTGCCGTCAAGAGCAATAATTTAAGCAAAGTTGCCTTTTATATCAAAGCTCATTCAAACCCAGACACAATTCTAATTCATGCCCAAAATGGTATTCCCTACTGGTGGTTTAATAATGATAATTACCTCTCGACTCTTGACGAAAATCTGTTTGATAAATTAAGTTCTCATCGTTATTTAAATACTGTTGATAGTAATGGTATTTTGCAGAAAAATTTAGGCGATCGCACTATAGTAGGATGTGTAGTTAAAGCTCCTTGTCAACGAACAAAACAAGGAAAAATTCAAGTTAACAAACCGCCTCGATTAATTTTGGGTTTAACCAAAAGCGATCGTCACAACTTAAAACAACAGACTATACAAAGCCTATGTGATACATTTTCTCAACATGGTATAGCTGCTACCTACACTGATAAGATACGCGCCGCCGTATGTAATAAGCTAGCCCTTAATATAATTACCAATGTTCTTTCAGCTTTGACTGGGAGGGTAATTGGCGATTTAACCACAAACTACCATACCAACAGTCTAATTGAAACCGTTATTGCCGAGGCTAATCATATTTTTTGCTGTTATGGCATCAAGCCTGAAGATTTACCAACCGAACAAGCAATTTATGCTTATATCAAAACTCCAGGCAGCCAAAGCCATCTACCTTCTCTGGCTCAAGATTTTTCTCAGCGCAAACCTGGAGAAGTAAGTTTAATTACCGCGCCTGTAGAAATGGCAGAAATTGCCCAGCTTAAAGTACCAACTTTATTTAGCCTGAGTGAGTTACTAAAAATATGTCAGACTTATAGCCTCAAAAATCATAACGGCAAACCCTATATTCTTACCATAGATCATTCTGCAAATTGCTATATGTTGACCGATGATCTTTGCCAGAGCAATTTAGTAGATAAATGGCAAATATCTAATCTACAGGCTCATCTAGCTCAAGTTAACGTATCGGCTTTAAATAATTAACTGGCAGCTAATTTGTGATCCTTCTGCCCTCTGCCTTTTTCAATTCTTATATTCATCTTCAATTGCCTGTAGCGCAGCTTTAATCAATTGGAAATAGGGTGATTGAGTTACATTAACCTGTTTAGCGACTTCTCTACTTTTACCTAGTAACCCTACCGAATTTCCTTGACTGACGGCTAAAACATTACCGCGATCGTTCCTAATCCGTAGTTCGGTAAGAGTTTTACTACACACATAAATTCTGCCACTGTGGGTAAACACAGCTTTTTGAACCTTATCGTTAATTCTTTTATTTAAAACAGCAATATTATTACTGGATTGAGTTTGAGATAACTTGACACCAACTATTTCTAGCTCAATATTGGTGCTGCCTTGCCAATGGTTTTCTTTTAGTTTGTAGGCGATATCCAAATGTTCTGGTAGAGGGCAATATTCTCCCCATCGCCATGCCAGGGCTTTTATTTGAGTAAATGTATCGGCTTCTTGAATAGTTAATTTTAAATGAGCCTGGCTTTTACCGATCGCTCTTTGTTCAATCACTCGCACATTGGGAGTCCAGAATACGGGGGTACTATTACCAATTCCCCAAGGCTGTAAACCTTCTAGCTGTTCGTAGAGGGTAAAATCTACCTGTCCTAAACTGGCTTGAGCATCTATTTTGACTAGAGGTTTAAGATGTTCTACTTCTAAACATTTATGGGCAAACTCACTCAATCTTTGCTTTATTTGTTCCAAATTAGCTGCCAGGAAGCTAAATCCCCCTGCTGCACGATGTCCACCAAATTTACCTAATAAATCGCTGCAATAGTTAAGAGCATCAAAGACATTAAATTCATCAATACTTCTGGCAGAGCCACGAATCATGGGCGGAGAAGTGGCATCGGAGGATTCTGACTGCTCCTCTTCATAAGTACCAATAAACACAGGTACACCATAGCGTTCGACTAAACGGGATGCCACAATGCCAATTACGCCGTGATGCCAACCAGCAGAGACAACAACTAAAATGCGATCGCCTTGCCAGGGAATTGGCGTAGATTCTACTAAATTAATTGCCTCTTTTTCTATCTGTTCGCAAAGTAAGCGACGATGTTGATTTATTTGTTCACACTGCATTGCTCTTTCTAGAGCCACCCCAGGATCGTCGGTGGTTAATAGTTCAATCACCATTTGCGGATCGCCAATCCGTCCTACCGCATTGATGCGAGGACCTAAGCGAAAGCCAATATCATCGGGCTTTAATTGTTTTTGTGCTTCGTCAATTCCTGCCACCTGCATCAATGCCTGAATGCCCACTAACTGAGAATTAGGTAAGGCTCTTAGTCCGCGCTTGAGCCAACGACGATTTACGCCAATCAAAGGAGCAAGATCGGCAATTGTTCCCAGGGTAAATAATTCTAAAATAGGGTTGGTTAAACCTTTGAGTTGTCCCAGACTTTGAGCCGTAGCGATCGCCAATATATATGCCACTCCTACCCCTGCAAGTCCTTTATAGGGAGAAGTGTCTGCCAATAATTTAGGATTTAAAATAGCGTCCGCTGGAGGAAGTTGGGCTGGCAAGTCGTGGTGGTCAGTGATAATCACGCTCAAGCCCAATTCTACCGCTCTAACAATGGGTTCATAAGCAGAAATACCGTTATCTACCGTAAGAATTAAACCGACCCCGTTTGACGCAAATTCTTCAACGATGCGTGTATTAATACCATAGCCATCCTTCATACGGCTAGGGATAGCATAATCTACCTTGGCACCTAGGTGTTTTAACGCCCTTAATAATAAGGCAGTACTAGTCATGCCGTCGGCATCATAATCGCCACAGATGGCAATTTGTTCTTCTTCGGCGATCGCTTTTTTAATTAGTTCGACGCTTATCCATAAATCCTCAAACTCATCTAGAGGCGAGGGCAAATCCTGAGATTCTGGTTCAATATAGGTATGAGCCTGTTGGGCAGTAGCAATATTCCGATTAATAATTACCTGAGCTACCAAGGGCAATAAGCCTGTAGAGATACTCAACTCCTGGACTGCTTCTGGCTGAGATGGTGCAATGTGCCATCTTTGATTGGGCAATCGTTTGCGGGTAGAGCGATTATTGTCTATAGAAGCTTGGCAATTACGCTGTGCGTAGCCTTTGGGGTCGCTCATACTAGAATTAAATATCTATAAATGTGGGCAACCAAAAGTATATCAGCACCTAAATTAAAACATCAATCGGCAGTGGGCATCTAACCCTTTACTTACTAGTTACTACTTATCCCTGGCGACTCTTTTGATTCAATTAATCTCCTAACTTGTTTTTCCCAGTCTCTACCAATTTGGATGGTAATGTCAGATCCTAAAACTCCAGTGCTTTCTACCACAACATCTCCCACACCCAAAATCGAGCGTACTTCTTTAGCAGCATCATCATCTCCTGACTGAGCAATTACTCTAGTTTGCCCTAAGGGTTCTTGCCAATTCTTACTGGCAGATACTCTTGTATAACCTGCTTCTCTAAGGGTATCCAAAGCAGACTGCAATGCCTTTTGGTTGCCGATACTATCCTGTACATAAATTCTTAGGCGAGGATTAAGGATGGTAAGAGTATTAGTATTGTTTAGACTAGCGTAGCGATTATTGGAAAGTGCATTATCTTCTTCATTCTTCGGCAGATTAAAATGCTGAGTCATCAACTTGTGGATACTTCGATCATTAGGCAACCAATAGCTAACGGGTTCATTTGCACTATTAAAATCTCCTGGTAACATCATCATTTTGATGTTATGTCTGTCAATTTTGGAAGCAAAATTAGATAGAGCCATTAGTTCTCTAACGCTGAGGTTAGTATCCAAATGGGATTGGACTACAGAAAGTAGTTTGGGTATCTTGATTACTGTAGCAGGCTTAAGAGTTTGCTCAACCGCAGCGCGCATCAGCATTTGCTGACGCTGTACCCGAGAAATATCGCCAAACTCATCATAGCGAAAACGTAAAAACTGCATCGCCTTATCGCCGTCTAAATGCTGAACTCCTTTTTTTAAATTGATATAAAGATGCTGGCTAAAGTCTGTATACTTCATGTCTTTAGGCACATCAACCGTTACGCCACCCAAAGCATCAATTAATTTTTCTACTCCCTGAACATTAACCCGTACATAGCGATCGATCTTAATTCCACCTAGCAAGTCACTAGCAACCGCAGCAGTTAAGGCAGGACCACCATACTTATTGGCGTCGTTTATTTTTCTGACTCCATGACCATCGATATAAACGCGAGTATCTCTGGGAATAGAAAGTACAGAAACCTTTTCTTTCTTAGGGTCAAATCTTACCAGTAACATACTGTCACTCAGACCGTCAAAAGAGTTAACCAGATGAAGATAGCCAACATTTTTTTTATCGTATTTTATGCCTTGATCATCAAGATCAGAGGTAATTACCTTAATACCCATAACCAAAATATTTACAGGGCGAGATAATTCTGGCAGGTTAAGATTTTCGGCAGTTACGGTTTCTTCTTTACCAAAAACCTTTTGCTCTTCGTTGCTCAATTGTGCTTGTTGTAGTGGCGAAGCAGTAGATAAAGCAACAGCTAAAAACGCCCCTACGGCTGCTGAAACCATAGAAACACCAGCTAAACCAAGTCCAACTAAAATCGCTCTTCCTTTATTCAATTTTCTTTTATGGCTTTTAGAGTGGTAACTAACAGAACTGACCTGACCAGTAGGCTCTCCTCCTGAAGGATTAGACCGATAAGCTTTTCTAACTGACACTGAATACCCTCACACTAAATAAAGAAATATAGAATACACTACCAAAAAATTCAAATATATATAAATATAATTCGATCAATGTTAACAGGTATTTGCTATAAAAAAACTTGTTACAGAATTGCCTTTAGTTAGTTACCTAATCTTATTTGTCCCACTACTTACTATTTTAGAAAAACTTTTTGGTTTCAGCTTCCTCATTAGGGTAACGATAGTTTAGATAAGTGGCAATTTTTAGGATTTATTTTCTAAAGATGGGGCTGAAATTCATTTCCTTAATTTCAGCCGTTAGTGACAAACTTTTTTTACTAAGACGAGTCATTAAGAAAGTACAGGTTACAAAATATCCCGTAGTCAGAATGGCGTTGGTATAAAAAAAACGAAAGGACATAAGATCTACAGCATTAGCTGCACCCAAAGAAAGTAAAGAATAAGAACTTAACCAAACTAAAATTAAAGAAATAGCTAGACGACTAACTTTTTGTTGTTCACGATTTACTCTGCTTTGTATCTGGTTTTGAGGGTGGTATATAGTCCAAAGAGCAGGAATTACCCCCACAATGGGTAATAAATAAATCCATAGTTTAAGATGCCGCTCTATTTGTCCTGGGGAAGGATGTGGATGATTCATAATTGTCTTTCCATATATAATCAAAATTTGGTGAAAAGATCGATTAAAGACGAGATTACAGCACTTGTTTTGGCTGGAGGCGAAAGTTCTCGTATGGGACAAGACAAAGCCTTGCTAGCTATCAAAAACAGAACTTTACTGTCTCAAATTTGTTTAATTGCTGGTGAATGTGTTGCTCAAGTTTATGTAGTCACACCCTGGATTGAAAAATATCAGGGAATTTTACCTCCAGGCTGTCAGCTAATTGAGGAAAAGCTAGTTTTAAATGCTAAATCCAACACGCCTTTAATTGGCTTTGCTCAAGGATTAAAGATGGTTAATACAGAATGGGTATTGTTATTAGCTTGTGACTTACCTCAGTTGTCTTCGTCTCAAGTAAAACAGTGGTCGCAAATTTTGGCAACAGTATTACCCACAGAAATTGCTTTGTTACCCCGCCACTCCAAAGGTTGGGAGCCTTTGTGTGGTTTTTATCGTTCTAGTTGTTTGTCGTTGTTAGAATCTTATCTTGAGGATGGTGGTCGATCTTTTCAATCCTGGCTTAATAAGTATCCTGTTGGAGAATTACCGATTGGCGATCGCACTTGTTTATTTAACTGCAATACTCCTGATGACTGGGAATTATTTAAAGAAAAGGATCGAGATATTTTATTCTAGTCAAGGTTGCAAAAGTTAAAATAGTCGATAGAATCGGGAATAATATTTTTCTGATGAGATATTCTCTTTATTCTTAATTCTTACCAACCAAAGTGATTAAATCTCGCTCCCAACTTAGAACAACTAATTCCCCTAAATTTAAGCTCAAATATTTGGGACGGCAAATATTAGATTCGCTTTATGACTGGCGACGGCTAGACTGGCTTTTACTCTTATCAGTAGTTAGTCTAGCTATTTTTGGTGGTTTTACTATTTATAGTACAGAATCTTCAACTCATAGCTATAGTTATCAACATTGGACAATTAGCCTCTTAGGTTTGGGATTAGTATTGTTTTTGTCCCGTTGGCGTTATCAGTCTCTATTGCGCTGGCATTGGCTGATCTATGTCCTGACTAATCTTTCTTTGATTGGGGTAATGGTTACTGGGGTAAGTGCAAAAGGAGCGCAGCGTTGGATTACGGTAGGGGGATTTAATGTTCAGCCCTCAGAGTTCGCCAAAATCGGTATGGTAATTACTCTTGCTGCCCTGTTACATAATCAAGATAGAGCTAACTTAAAAACGGTTTTACGTACCTTAGCAATTACGGCTATTCCCTGGGGACTAGTTTTTTTACAGCCAGATTTAGGTACTTCTTTGGTGTTTGGCGTAATTGTATTAACCATGCTGTACTGGGCTAATGTTAATATAGGTTGGTTGATTTTAATGATTTCTCCCTTAGTTTCAGCTATCCTATATCATCTTTACCTGCCTGGATGGCTGATTTGGGTTCTAGCTGTAGGAGGAGTTGCCTGGCTAACGTTACCAGCAAAAATTGTTTCTACCCTCAGTGCGATCGCTATAAATTTGGGCGCGGTAGAATTGGGCAACGTTTTCTGGGGACTGCTTAAGGATTATCAACAAGCTAGACTGATCATGTTTCTCGATCCCGAACAAGATCCTTTGGGCAATGGCTATCATCTGATTCAGTCTCGAATTGCGATCGGCGCAGGTAAACTTTGGGGACAGGGATGGCATCAAGGAACACAAACAAACCTTAATTTTATTCCCGAACAGCATACTGATTTTATTTTTTCGGCTGTAGGAGAACAGTTTGGTTTTATTGGTAGTATTCTATTGCTAGCAGTGTTTTGGTTTATCTGTATGCGTCTAATGTGGATTGCTTCTACCGCTAAAGATAATTTTGGTTCTTTATTAGCCATAGGTATTCTCAGTATTATCGCTTTTCAGACCGTAATTAATATTAGTATGACTATCGGACTTGCACCCATTACAGGAATTCCTTTGCCCTGGATGAGCTATGGACGATCCTCTTTGTTATCTAGTTTTATTAGTATTGGCTTGGCAGAGTCAGTAGCTAATCATCGAGAAGGCAAAACCAGAAAATCTTACTAGAAAATCGACGGGAGTGGTATATTCCACTCCCGTGTTGACCAATTATTATCAGTTTGATAGAAACTCAGATCTACTCTTACAGTTGTATTATATCTGGCTAAATTTGAATCTCATTATAGTTTTTGTACTAATACTACTAATTGATTAAAAGATTGAGTTATAGTCATAGACTGTGCCGAAATCCGCTCGGCGATGCTTGCCACTTCCTGTACAGAATCTTTGGCAAAGGTTGAACTCTGCGTCTGATTTTCTACAGACCTAGAAATATTTTCAATCAGAGAATTCACCTTGTTGTATAAGGTAACAACTCGATCTAACTTTTGACGAACCGCTTGAAACTCTCCCACGCCATTAATTAACTGCTGTGTTCCTGAGTCTAGAGTAATTGTCTTTTCTCTTATCTCTGTCTGAATATTGACAAACAGTGGTTCGACTTTAGCGGAGGCTTCATATAGCTGCTGCATTAAAGAGAAAATAGTATCAGACAAATCCATAACTGAGTTTTGACTACTTGCTTCAATCTGACTACGATTTACTGCTCTAGTTATACTCATTGAATGCTGAACTATTTGCTTACTCAAATCTCTGATCGTATTAACTGTCTCAGCCAGCTTCTCAGAAGAATTACTGAGATTGTCAAATCCAACTGCGACACCTTGAACTTTGCGTTGAATATTAGAAATGCTGTCTACAGCACGATCTAAACTTGCTTGGGTATCATGTACCGCTAATTCATTTTGCTGTTCTTGGAATTTAACCTGCTGCACATTTAACGCTATGCCGTTGAATGAATCAGCAACCTTTTGGATTTGATGGAGAACGTTAATTGTAGTCTCTGATTGACGCATAGCCTCCTGAGAAAGAGTTTGATAAGCGTCTCCATTGTCTACAAGGATCTCAACTACCTGATTTTTAAGAGTTTCTGTTTGCTCGTATTGCTGATGGGATATTTGCTTGTTTGTTTGAGTAGATTCTTGAAGCTGTTCTAGGAGTTTAGCGTTATCAAGAGCAAAACCAACTTGCATGGCAATTTGAGCTATCCAACGAATTTCAGCTTGCTGCCACTCACGGATATCAGAACATTGATGAGCCACCAACAAGCCAAACAGTTTGCCTTCATTGATGATTGGCGTTACAAGACTAGCCTTAACCTCTAATTTTTTGAGCTGTTCGATATAGCATTTAGTCATGCCCGCTTCATAAATATTGTTCCAAGCGCGGACGCGACCATTAAGATATTTGTCTCGATAAGTAGGTTCAAAGCAAGGATCGTCTATTTTTTGACCTAAAGCTCGTGTCCATCCAGGGGCAACGGATTCAGCTAGTACCGTACCATAGCGCAAATCCTGGTTTAGACTATAAACTACTACGCGATCGCATTCTAAGATTCGGCGCACTTCTTGGACGCTGCTTTTGAGTATATCTTCGGTTTTAAGGGATTCTCTAATGTGCCCGATGGCATCGGTGAAGTACTCTGTCCATTTGTTTTCGTCCTCTACCTGCTGCTGTAGACGTTTGGCTTCAGCTAACGATTTGGCATTATCAAGGGCAAAAGCCACTTGAGTGGCAATTTGAGTCACCCAGCGAATTTCAGGCTGCTGCCAATTACGAAAGTCCGAACACTGATGAGCTACCAATAAGCCAAACAGCTTACCTTCGTTGACAATCGGCGTTACTAAGTTAGCTTTTACCTGTAGATCTTCTAGCTGTTCGATATAGCATTTAGTCATGCCTGCTTCATAAATGTTGCTCCAGGCCCTAACTCTACCGTTACGATACTTTTCTCGATAAGTGGGTTCAAAACAAGGATCGTCTATCTGTTTGTTCAAAGCTCTCGTCCAACCAGCCGCAACGGATTCGGCAATTACTGCACCATAGCGAAGCTTTTGATTAAGACTATATACGACCACGCGATCGCAGTTCAAAACGCGACGTACTTCTTCTACACTAACTTCGAGGATATCTTCTTGGTGCAAAGATTCTCGAATATAGCGGACAGCATCGGTGAAATACTGCGTCATTTTGGCTTCATTTTCTAACTGATGTTGAAGTTGTTTAGCATCAGCTAGTAATTTGGCATTATCTAGAGCGAAACCGACTTGAGTGGCAATTTGAGCTACCCAACGAACTTCAGGCTGTTGCCAAGTACGAAAGTCCGAACACTGGTGAGCTACCAATAAACCAAATAGTTTGCCTTCATTAATAATAGGGGCTACGAGATTAGCTTTAACTTCTAACTCTTCTAACTGCTCGACATAGCATTTAGTCATGCCCGTTTCATAAATGTTGTTCCATGCCCTAACTCTACCGTTACGATACTTGTCTCGATAGGTAGGTTCAAAACAGGGGTCGTCTATCTGTTTGTTTAAAGCCCTTGTCCAACCAGGAGCAACAGATTCGGCAATTACTGCACCATAGCGGAGATCTCGGTTCAGACTATAGACTACCACGCGATCGCATTCTAAAACCCGGCGTACTTCTTTGACGCTGGCTTTCAAAATATCTTCTTGGTTTAGAGACTGACGAATATATTGAATTGCATCGGTGAAATGGTGATTCCATTTATTTTCACTTGCAGCTAATAATTTTTGTGATTCAGAGTCATTATCGGCAATTGTTTCAGTATATTCGAGCATCAGACCTACCTGATCACCGATTTCAGTTATCCAGTTAATTTCTTGTTCTTGCCAATGGCGGGGGTTGGAACAATGATGGGCAATTAATAGACCAAATAATTGATCCTCACTGACAATTGGTGCAACTAAGTTGGCTTTTACCTGTAGTTCTTCTAGCTGTTCGAGATAACAAGGGGTAATACTCGCGCTATGAATATCATCTATAGCGCGGACTCGACCATTTTTATATTCTTCGATATATCTAACCGCCAAACAGGGGTCATCTATCACTCTGCCCTTAGCTTTGTTCCATTGGGGCGCAACGGATTCGGCTGCTACCACTCCATAATTATCTTTATCTAAACTGTAAACCACCACGCGATCGCACTCAAGCAGATAACGTAGTTCATTAACTGTAGTGTTAAAGATATTTTCTTGTCCCAATTGAGCGGCTATTCTGTCATTAATATCAGAAAACAATTTAGTTTTGTTCTCCTGAATCTTTGTCTGTTGTTCTGAAGGTAGAATATTTTCGTGACCGTTTTTTTCTCGATCCATTCTTAAAGAAGAGTTGTTGTTTTGGTTTTTTATTTGTTGTGCTGCTTCTAAAACTTCATTGTTAGAAGACGGACTAAGGGGTATACTTTTATTTTCGCTTGACTCAGACTTTTGAGCTTTGACAATATTAGAGAGAGCAAAGCCTGTCATATTAGCTTTCTCGGTCAAAAATTTGCTAGTTTCAGAATTCCAAGCGCGAAATTCAGAGCATTGATGAGCGACTAAAAAAGCTAATAATTTTTGATTGACAGAAATTGGTGCAACTAGTAGACTTTTAATCTTAAGTCTTTCTAAGTCTTCCAATTTGCTTTTGCTTATATGTGTGTCATAAATATTATCTATAGCTACAACTTGACCATAGCAATACAGTTCTAGATAATCTCCTGCTAAGAACGGGTTGATGATCGTTTTTCCGACAATAGAAGCATATTGAGAATCAACAGACTCGGCTATTACTTTTGATTTGAGCAGTTCACTAGCATCATAAATAATGACGCGATCGCATTTGAGAGTTTTTCTAGTTGTCTCAACAGTAAGCTGGACAATTTCTTCAAGATGCTGGTAATTATTTGTTTTTAGATTAGGAGATTGAGTCATTGATTGCCTGGGTAGATAGCTTTTAAAATATTTGAATAAATCGACAATTAAAATTAAAAAACTCGTTTAGCTGTCTAAAATAAAATTTCAGCGGCAGAAATAACATTCTAAAACAATTATTTAGGTAAGATTACTTAATATTATATAAATATAGCTTATATAAATCGCTAAAATAGCCTGAAAATTTTTTAGGCACAATTTTAGACGACTTTCCCTGGCACAATCTTTGGTCAGCATTTTCACTTAATATGAGTAGAAAGTAAACACATCACTGACTTTAAAATTGATTTTATGGGCGCTCCGCATGAGAAAAGTTATGAGAAGTTAACTTTAGTTGCTGTAGGTATAGCAGCCTTTGTTTCTCTAGCATGGTCAGTAGGATTAGTCGGCAAAGGAATTTGGCAATTGTCCCAATCCAGAATTGAAGCTGGGTCAAACAGCAAAAATATTCCTGATTTTTCTCGTGTGCCAAACGTAACTACTGGAGTCTTCAATTATGGCGGTAGCACTGCTTGGGCTTCTCTTCGTTTAGCCGTAGACTCAGTTATTCAGTCAGAACGACCTGAAATACAATTTCGCTATGTTCAACCCCAAAATGAGCCACCAGGTTCTAGCCCAGGAATTAGAATGCTGCTCAAAGGTCAAGTAGATTTTGTCCAATCTTCTCGTTCTCTACGTCCAGAAGAATATCAGCTAGCTAAACAAAAAGGCATAAAGCTCAAACAAGTGCCAGTGGCTGTCGATAGTATCGCTGTGGCAGTAAACCCCAAGCTTGACATTCGGGGTTTAACTCTTAGCCAACTCCAAGCAATCTACACAGGAAAAATAATCTCAAATTGGCAAGAAATAGGTGGACCAGATCTACCAATTACCGTCTATTCTCGTCCTGCCAGTGCGGGAGAAAGAGTCGATTTTATTAATTCTAAAATCTTTCAAAATAGGGAAATGGGTTCAAACGTTAAATTTATGCCGACGGCTACTCAAGCTCTTCGCCAATTAGCTAATAATCCAGGAGGCATTTACTATGATTCTACGGCAACAATTGTGCCTCAATGTACTGTCAAACCGTTGCCTCTAGGGAAGCAAATGAATGACTTGGTTGCTCCTTATCAACAGCCTTTAGTACCTGCTTCTGAATGCCCACAAAGGCGCAACAGACTAAATGTTAAAGCTCTACGTACTGCGAAATATCCATTGACTCATTATTTATATGTGGTATTTCGACAAAGTGAAAACGGTAAGTCACAAATTGGTCAGGCGTATGCTAATTTCCTGCTTACTCCTCAAGGTCAAAAGCTGATAACCAAGGCTGGCTTTGTTCCTCTTGACTAGTTGGGTTTTAAAGTTCTTTAGGTTCTGATAGCTGTTGAGCAAACTCAGCTAACTTCCGAAAAGAATCAGTGACAATTAAAGATTGCTGGGAGATCTTATCTGACAAGTCAGTAATATCGCCGATAAATTGATTCGTTAAAAGCAAACTTGGTGCTGATTCTGAGTCTTTAGTTAGCTGCCCTGTAATCACATCTAAATCGTAATCATAGCTATCCATTGTCTCTAAAGTTACTTCCCTAGCTTCTATGGTGATTTCTCCCATTGGTAAGGCTGGTTGATTCGATGCTGATAAGAGATCGCTCTTTTCTTTCATGTCATTGATTGGATTTACCATTTGGTAAAAATATTGGTGCGACTGATTTAGTATTTCAACTTTTTTGGCAGCATTAACATCATTTTCTATTTGAGTATTTTTTGATTTACTAACCTTTCCTTGTGTTGCTGAGTGGTGGCTAATTTTTGCTCCGAGATCCTGCAATGCAGCTTGGTTTTTTGTCAGTAGCTTGGAGATCTTTTGATTAAGACTTTGTTGTTCTAAGTGTTGTTTGTCAGTCTCATTTCTTTGGACATTTTTCGCTGCATTTAATGCCTCTCTTAACCCGACTCTATCTAAAGCTAATCCCAATTGCAGAGCTAGTTGAGCAAACAGATCTATTTCCGACTGTGACCACAGGCGAGGCTGTTGGCATTGATGTCCAATAAGTAAACCAAACAATTGCTCGTCCTGTACAATTGGTACTATCACGCTTGCTTTGACTGATAAAGATTCAAGCTGTTCTAAATGATAGGCTGTTAGATTAGCCTGATGAATATTAGCGATCGCCTCTGTTCTACCTTGACGATATTTTTCGCCATATTCTTTAGCAAAGCAGGGATCTTGGCTCTGGGAATTTAAAGCTTTAGGATAACCAGGGACAACTGATTCGGCAACAATATTTCCGTTTAAATTGTCATCAAATTGATAAAGGATTACGCGATCGAGCTTAATTACTTTACGAGCTTGTTCGACGGCAATTTTTAGCAGTTGCGATCTGTTAACTTTTTCACTGATACCAAAACTGAAATTGTTTAACAGTTGCATTGGCAGACCGTCATTTTTTAATTTTTTCAGCAGTGTGGCATTATCGAGAGCAAAACCTACTTGTGTGGCAATCTGTGTCATCCAGCGAATTTCATAGTCCTGCCAGTTGCGAGGTTCACTACACTGATGAGCTACCAGTAAACCAAACAGCTTTCCTTCATTAAGGATCGGCGTAACTAAATTGGCTTTTACCTCTAGGTTTTCTAGCTGTTCGATATAGCATTTACTCATGCCTGCTTCATAAATATTATTAATGGCTCTGACCCTGCCATCACGGTATTTGTCGAGATATTTGGCTTCAAAACAGGGATCTTTAATGGTTTTATTTAATGCCCTAGGATATCCTGCCGATACGGATTCGGCGATTACTACGCCGTACTTGTCTTGATTAAGACTATAAACCACTACGCGATCGCATTCTAAGACTCTTCTAACTTCTTCGACGCTGGTATCTAGGACATCTTCTTGTTTGATTGAGGCGCGAATGTACTTAGTGGCATCGGTAAAGTAATTAGTCCATTTGCGTTCTTTTTCTACTTGAATCTGAGCAATCGCTGATGCTGCTAATACCTTGGCATTATCGAGGGCAAAACCTACTTGTGTGGCAATCTGTGTTACCCAGCGAATTTCATAATCCTGCCAGTTGCGAGGTTCTCTACACTGATGAGCTACTAGTAAACCAAACAGCTTTCCTTCATTAAGGATCGGCGTGACTAAATTGGCTTTTACCTCTAGGTTTTCTAGATGTTCGATGTAGCATTTAGTCATGCCTGCTTCATAAATATCATTAATGGCTCTGATCTCACCATCACGGTACTTGTCGAGATATCTGGCTTCAAAATAGGGTTCTTCAATGGTTTTATTCAATGCCCTAGGATATCCTGCCGATACCGATTCGGCGATTACCACACCGTACTTGTCTTGATTAAGACTATAAACCACTACGCGATCGCATTCTAAGACTCTTCTAACTTCTTCGACGCTGATATCTAGGACATCTTCTTGTTTAATTGAGGAGCGAATGTACTTAGTGGCATCGGTAAAGTAGTTAGTCCATTTGCGTTCTCTTTCTGCTTGAGTTTGGAGATTAACCATATCATCTAATAACTTAGCGTTTTCCAAAGCCAAACCAGTTTTTTTAGCTAGCTGGTGTAAAAACTCAATGTCCCCCTGCTGCCAATGTCTCGGTTTATCACACTGATGAGCTACTAGTAGACCAAATAACTTTCCTTCAATAATAATAGGCGTAACTAAATTGGCTTTTACCTCTAGCTTTTCTAACTGTTCTCTATGGGAAGGGGTCATTTTTGTCTTATAGATATTGTCTATGGCTCTGACTTTGCCATCACGGTATTTATCCAGATATCGAGCTTCAAAACAGGGATCTTCGATTGCTATACCCAACCATTGAGTATAGCCAAGAGCAACTGATTCTGCTATGATTTCGCCGTATCTATCTTGGTCAAGGCTGTAGACTACAGTGCGAGCGCAATTCAAATAGTTGCGTGCCTCTTCGACAATGGCTTTAAGAGTATCTTTTTGTGAAACAGACTGGCTTAAATTATCAATAAACTCTCTATATACTTGAGTGTTCGCTTCTTCAGCGATTCCTGAGCTTGACGTTTGAGACATCGAATCCAAAAGCCGTTTTGTCCCCAAGGCCGCGATCGCACCAGCCAGTAAAGCTGTTATTCCACTACCAATTAATAGAGCAGCCAGTAGTTCTTGTTGTCGTGCTAACTCTGTTTCAGCCAGATCTATATTATCAGATCGTTTTGCTAAGATTGCCTGTTTATTAACAGCTTGGCTACCAAAATAGTAGGTTGCAGTTCCTATTGCGAGTATAGGTAACATTATCGCACTACCTACCAATGCTGCTGCTGTTTTGGCTTTCAGCCTTTGAAAAATTGATTTGCTTAGGTTTTTGCTCGGTGATTTTGTCTCTACCCTGATTAGTTCACCTCTCTTGTCAACATTCTGTGTATGGGAATTAGCTTGCTCTTTTGCTGGTTTAAAGACAAGTGATTTAGAGGCTTTAACTGATGTAAGTTTGCCTTCTGCGTTATTCGATAAGACGGAACTCTGAGAAATATCAGTTAAATTAGCTTGGCGATTAATATCAGTTTTAAGTACCTGAGAACTAATTTTATCTTTGCCGTTATTGGTTTTACTGCTAGGCGTTTTAGTCATTATTAATCCAATAAAAAATGGAATAAATTCTTTTTTAATCAGGTGTTGAAAGCAAAATATTCTGAAAATAAGAGAATCTATGACAAGCAAATAACTTTTGATATAAAAATACCAAAACTTTACGTATTTTTACTTAATTTATAATACTACATTAACTCAAGAAAACTATCGGCTTAGTTATGTCATCTGAAGGGTTAAATTGAAAAATGCGGTTAGCACCACAAAGATAAAATTTATAGATTTTACAGCCATAGATATTCAAACTTCACTACAAAATATCAAGACTGAATAATTCCATTGTCTATTTTGCTGACGCTTTCTGAATATTGTCTGGCTACATAATCATACTAATTGCTGTTCGTATAGGTGAGTTATCTATTTCAGAGGTCAGAGGTCAATTCGAGCATTATATGCGGACAAGCGCGAAAAGCGAAGCGAGGCGGTCTTGGGGGTTTCCCCGCAGGGCTGGGTACAGCCCAGAGCGTCGCTGGACGCGACTCAACGCTTCGCGTTGTGCAGCCATCGCTTCAAGAAGCCGTTGCGGGGGTTTCCCCCGTTGCGAAGCAAAGCGTTGCGGAGGTTCCCTCCGAGTAGCGCTATTGCTGAGGGCGAGGCTCCATAAGCAAGAAAGGGCTAGATGCGGACAAGTCCTTTCTTGCATCTAGTCCTTTCCTGCATCTAGTTCTTAGATCGCTAATTCATCGAGAATTTGCAGATGTTTTAATCATTTTACTTTTGATAAAAGGTTCAGAAGCCAAGTCCTCTAAACCAACCGTCCCTAATAATTCTGACCATTTCTTTCTAACTGTAGATTGTTTAGCATTAAAGTCTTGCTCGTGAGCTAGTGTAGCTATAGCATCATACCAAAAACCTTGTTCACTATATAATTCAGCCTTTTCTACGGAGGTAGCAAATTGAAGTTTTTGTTTAATAGCCCGATCGATTTCCTTCTGATGCAGCCAGCCTTCAACCACTACATCACGTGAACGCTCTTGAGGATTACAAATCATTGATAGATACCAATGATAATTTTGCTCGGTTTCGGGTTGATTTGAATTAATTACAGCAGGAATTTTGACGCTCATAATCCCTTTTCCTGGAGTAGTCAAAAATGCTTCATATATCAATTCATCCTGTTCATTACGCAGCACAAACTCAATAGTTTTTTGCTGGCTAACTTCTGGGACGTAAAAGAAAAGTGTAGGAGAGGCAGAATTCTTGATTCCTACGGTTTCATTAGGAATCAAGGCGATTAAATTGCTATTACTAACATTTGCTAAACAATTATCACCACTTCTACTTCCGCCATCTCGACGATTAGTAGGTAAACCATAATTAGAATTGGCGGACTTACTTTTTTCTGATTTTTGTTCGGCTGTAGCTGGATTAACTAAACTTAGCTGTAACAAATTTACAATAATTAATAAGCCAAATAATCTATTGAATTTACTTAGTATGAATTTAATATTTAACATTATTTATTTGTTGACAAATTAATTGATAATATATAAATATATTAATCTTATTTGTCAACAAATGTCCATGTTTGTAAACTTTAACTATACTTATTTAAAACAATATTTTATTGGCTAATAAATTAACTGGTTTTACTGAATATTTTGCTAATTGTGCTTTTCTATTAGTAAATTTACTTAATTAATAATATATTTTTTACTCTTTAAACTCTCGATTATGTAGGAATTAACTAGTCAATGAATAATGATAATGCCAAAACGGTTTATAAATACTTTAATTTTAAAAAAGCCAAAAATTGGATTGGGGCATATAGTTTTTCTTTATTGTTATTAACGAGTTTTGTTACCTTAATAGTATTAGGAGCTAGGCAATTTAGTGGGTTACAGGGATTAGAATTATTGGCTTACGACTGGATGATCAATTTTAAAAGCAAAAACGAAATTGATCCAAGATTATTAGTAGTTGAAATTACGGACAAAGATATTGACTCACAAAATAGCTGGCCAATCACTGATGAAACGATTGCTCAGTTGCTTAAAAATATACAGCAGTATCAGCCAAAGGTAGTTGGCTTTGACCTTTATCGAGAAGTGGCTTATCCTCCAGGTACAAAATCCCTCAGACAAGAATTACAAAAAGATAATGTAGTCGCCATTCAACTATTAGGAAATGGAAATAATAGTGTTTCTGCACCTCCAGGGCTAAAACCTGAGCAAATTGGTTTTAATGACATAGTTATCGACGAAGGAGATGATGTTCTGCGTCGTAATCTTATGTATGTTCAATTGGGTAAAAAAGAAGAGGAAAAGATGTATGCCTTTTCTTTGCGCTTAAGTCTTAAATATTTGGCAGAGCGTAATCTTTTATTCCAAGTTCATGATGATTCTCTGCAAATCGGTAATGCAGTTTTTCCTGATTTAAAAGCAAATTCAGGTGGTTATCAGCTAAAGTCGTCTGAGACTGCGGGTTGGCAAACTTTAATTAACTATCGTTCTCCTAATATTGCCCAAAAAGTAACTTTATCGGCAGTATTAGAGGGGAAAGTTCCACCCAATCTAATCAAAGACAAGATAGTTTTAATTGGTACGACCGCCCCTAGCATTAAAGATATTTATCCTACTCCCTATAAAGGTGCTGAAGGGTCTATGCCAGGAGTAATAGCTCATGCTCAAATGGTCAGCCAAATTTTAAACGTAGTTTTAGATGATAAGTCTCTATTTTGGTTTTGGCCTGAATGGCTTGAAGGAATATGGATTTGGGGGTGGGCATTATTAGGAGCAGCGATCGCCTGGAGACTGAGACACCCTTTATTAATTGTCACTGTGGGTATAGTTAGCATAGGCGGTTTATGGGGAATTTGCTTTGTTACCTTTACTTTTAACGGTTGGATTCCCTTTGTTCCCGCTGCTATTACCTTGGCGTTAACTACCGCCAGCGTTTTAGGCTATAAATCTCTATATAACCTGTTTTATGATTCTTTGACAGGACTACCCAACCGTACTTTATTTACCAAAAAACTTGAGGAACTAAAACAGAGAAATCGCTTTAAATCAAAAGGATTAATTGCAATTCTCTGTCTCGATTTAGACCGTTTTAAATTAATTAATGACGGCTTAGGATATCAGGCGGGCGATCTCATTTTGATCGAGACGGCTCAACGTTTACAGGACAATTTGGATTCTAAAGCAATTCTTGCCAGGGTAGGGGCTGATGAATTTGCGATCGCTATTAGAACTACCGAAGAAACTACAGAAGCGATCAAAATAGCTAATAAATTAAATAAAGTATTATCTATTCCTTTTAAACTTAGTCAACAAGATATCTTTACCTCTGCCAGTATCGGTTTAGCACTCAATCGTCTGGGGGAAGATTTTCAACCAGAAGAACTATTGCAAGCATCTCATACCGCTATGTATAAGGCTAAGGCATCAGGGAAAAGCCAGCATGAGGTATTTGCCATCAAGATGCACGAACAGGCATTAAAGCGACTGCAATTGGAAGCAGATTTGAACCAGGCGATTACTAATCAAGAATTTGAGCTTTACTATCAGCCAATTATCTCTCTGGCTACAGGAATGCTTAGTGGTTTTGAGGCTTTAGTGCGCTGGCAATCTCCCGCCAGAGGTTTTATATCTCCTGGGGCTTTTATTCCCGTCGCCGAAGAAACAGGTTTAATTGTGCCAATGGGAAAATGGATCTTAGAAACAGCCTGTAGTCAGATGCAGGCATGGCGCAGAGAATTTACCCAAGCACAATCAGTAGTTATGAGCGTCAATCTTTCTAGCCGACAGTTTGCTCAACCCGATCTAATTGCTCAAATTCAGGAAGCTTTAATTATTACAGAATTAGATCCAGCTAATCTGAAGCTGGAGATTACCGAAAGCATGGTGATGGACGATGTGGAAAATACAATTATTTTACTCAATCAGTTAAAAAAATTAAATATTAAAATCAGCATGGATGACTTTGGTACAGGGTTTTCTTCTTTTAGTTATCTCCATCGTTTTCCCACGGATACTCTTAAAATAGATCGCTCCTTTGTCAGTAATATGAGTCAGGGAGTTAAAAATTTAGAGATTGTTAATACCATAGTCATTTTGGCTCACAAACTGGGTATGGATGTCATCGCTGAAGGCATTGAAACCGAGTCAGAAAGAAAGATTATTCAAGACTTTAAATGCGAATATGGACAAGGTTATTTCTTTGCTAAACCTTTATCCAAACATGATGCTACAGAGTTATTTGTTCAAAATAGGCAGTGGTAATTTTAAAGCTGCTTTGATTTGGAGCGAACAGATAACTTATTCTTTACATATCCTTAATGAGGTTAGGGTAAATAAATACTAGTAGAATATTTACTGATAACTATTTTAATTTCAATCATTATCCTCAGTACCAATAGAATAAAAAGCAATTTAATTAAGTTATGAATAATAAATATGAGCCAAGGATCGAACCCCGTTCGGGAATTGAAAGAAGTTTAGATACTAGTTTTTATTGGATATCAAAGATTTTGGCATTTGCGATCGCCGGTGTTTTAGCTTGGATTACAATTCAAGTAGCCATTAAAGCTATGCCTGCAATAAGTGAATTTGGCTTAGGCTTTCTGACTAGCAGTAGCTGGAATCCTGTTAATAGCCAATATGGAGTTTGGCCAGCAATTTACGGCACATTGGTTAGCTCATTTATCGCCCTGGCGATTTCCGTACCAATTGGTTTAGGGGTAGCTATTTTTCTGAGTGAAGATTATTTGCCCCCTATAGTGCAAAGAATTATTGTTTTTTTGGTAGAGTTATTAGCAGCCGTACCCAGCGTAGTCTATGGCTTGTGGGGAATTTTTGTTTTGATTCCCTTTCTCAAAGGTTTTACACCCCTAAGAGGACCTGGAATGTTACCTGCTGCTCTAATCTTATCGGTGATGATTTTGCCTACCATTGCCGTTATTTCTCGCGATGCAATTATTAATGTAGACCAAGGTATGCGTCAAGCTGCTGTAGGCTTAGGGGCAACTCGCTGGGAAGCTATTTTACAAATCATTTTACCTGCTGCCTCTTCTGGTATTATCGGCGGAATTATGCTGGCTTTGGGTCGAGCTTTAGGCGAGACAATGGCAGTAACTATGTTGATTGGTAACTCTAATAAAGTCGATGCTTCGGTTTTTGCTCCCTCCAATACAGTTTCCTCTCTTTTGGCAAACCAGTTTGCCGAGGCTAGTGGTTTACAGGTAGCAGCTTTGATGTACGCTGCTTTAATTTTGTTTTTTATTACCTTGGTAGTAAATATTTTGGCACAGTTATTAGTTACTAGACTCCAAAGAATTTAAGAGATTATCAGAAATCAAGCAAAGCAAGTTTAAAAAAATAATGACCATAAACACTTCAAAATCAGGTTTTGACGTTGTAAGCCTCAATCGGAATCCTTCCTCTCCCCGTACTCTGTTTGGTTTGATTATGAGTGGTATTGCTGGCTTTTTTACCCTGCTGGCAATAATTCCTTTATTTATCATCCTCACTTATTTAATCACTAAAGGAGTTAGCTCTATTTCTGCATCTGCTTTTACTGAGCTACCCCCTCCGCCAATGGTAGATGGCGGTGGTTTTGGAAATGCCATTTTAGGTACGTTAATCATGGTCGGCATTGGTGCATTAATTAGCGTGCCGATAGGAGTTATGGCTGCAATTTATCTCTCGGAATTTTATGAGGGTAAAGCCGCCGATTTGATTCGCTTTGCGACGAATGTACTTAGTGGCGTACCTTCAATTATTGTTGGTGTATTTGCCTATAGTGCAGTTGTTTTAACTTTTGGAACATATTCTGCCTGGGCAGGGGGATTTGCTTTGGCAATTTTAATGCTGCCAATTATTGTCCGCACTACTGATGAATCTCTTAAGCTTGTTCCCCAAGAAGTGCGACAAGCATCAGTAGGTATTGGCGCCAATACCTACCAAACAGTTTTGCAGGTAGTTTTGCCCGCTGCCTTACCTGCAATTATTACAGGTGTTACTCTAGCGATCGCTCGTGCTGCTGGGGAAACCGCCCCATTGCTCTTTACCGCCCTGTTTACTCAATTTTGGCCTAATTGGGGTAATGGTTTAGCTGAACCCACTGCTTCTCTGGCAGTACTTGTTTATAATTTTGCGATCGTTCCTTTTAAAAACCAGCAAGAATTAGCTTGGGGTGCAGCATTTATTTTGGTACTGATGGTTTTAATCACCAGTGTCGCTTCACGCTTGGCAACTGCAAAGAGGACTTATTGATTTTCTGATATTGTAAATCAAAACACGGTCTTCACTTTATAATAAAACATCTAAAATTTTAAATTCGTAAAGAAGTATTTTCGCTTTTATTACGTTGTTTGAGAATAATAAGAGATGTAATTATAATATATAACATTATCAAAAATACGCTGAAAAATAAGGCTCTAGGTAAAATAATAAAGCCAGCTATACTCAATAGTATTCCAGACAGAAAAAGAATAATTATCTTATTACTAATTAGATCTTTAGCATCTATTTGGCTAATTATAATTAATAGAGGCAAAATCATTTGGATATCATAATAAGAATATCTACCGACTGGAATAAAAAAGTCGCCGATTAAACAGATCAAAGTTCCCAATAAAAATAGATGAGCCATATTCTTGTTTTTCCAGGAAAACTTTAAAACATATAGAGAGAAAAATACTAGAGTAATCACAAATCCAATTAACAAAATATCTCGCTTGTTAGGTATGTCTAAAGCATTTAAAACATCATATAAAGAAGTATTGTCAAGATAGTATTCTAAAGGGTTTCTAACGGTTGTATCGAATCCTTCAATCATTTTTGGATAGACAATATCTGGACTAGGAAGAGTTCTTTCTGAGGGGGGCAAATATGTATTTAAATCTATAACGCCAGTCATTCCTAACATAGTCAGGACGTATTTTTTCCAAATAAAAACACTAGCCACCGTAAAAGACAAAGATACGCTAAATACTAAACCAAGAAATCCTCCTAAAAGAAAAGAATATCTCTGGCAAATTAGAAAAGGAATAAAGAATAGGATAAAAGAGGGTCTTAGGCTAACCGTTATGCCTACAAAGAAACCACTAAGAATATTATTAAATTTTGATGGTTGATTTAGAAAAAACCAGGCTATTGATAGCAGAAAAACATAAACGATATATATTTGACCTGAGTTAACGTGAAAACGCCAAAACAAGCTGTTGGCAAAAAAAAACTAACAACAAGTATTAAATTATTTTCCGACTGAGAATTGCTAGTTTTTAGAAAGATTAGTACAGTGCCTAATAATGCTGCCCATTGAACTATTAGCCAAATTACTTTTTGCTGTAGATAAGATAGTCCCGCAATCGCTGAATGCAAAGCTAAGACAGTAGGTGGAACACTAACTTTGGACAATAATTCTGTTGAAATATCTAACGGATCGTAAAATCTTGCTGATAATCCTGGATGCCATTTAAAAAAATAAGGATCTATTCCTTCCAGCATTAATCTTGCGCCTACAATCCTATTTCTTAAATCTGTACCTGGATATATAAGAGTATTTCGTAGATCGACCAGAAAGCCAATAATTGTAATAACTATTGCTACGATTACCAGTAAATTTATTATTTTGTTGTTTTTAGTTAATTCCATATTTTTGATTTTATTATTTTGCTTAAAAAAAACTAAACGGTACGAGTTGAATTAAAATTAAATCTTTCCCAGAAAAAGCCAGCAACATTGGCTACCTGAGAAATAAAAAATAAACCAGAGATAAGTAATTTTGGTTGCCGAGAAGCTTGAGAAAAAGGATAGGAAAGCAAATTAAAATAAAAGGATAATGGTTCGACTTCTATATCTTTTGCTACCCGTTTAGAACGCAATTGATGAAAACAAAAAGCTCCTCTGCCATAGCCAAAATGCTGCTTCCAGAAGGTCGTTAAACTAAGCTTATGATAGTGATTTACCTGTGCCTGGGAAACATAAAGCATGGGATAACTTAAATTCCAGCGATCGCAAAAGTCTCGATCTTCCGCAGCAGCTAGAGGGAAAGATACATCAAAACCATTTAAAGCTTTGAAATTGGCAGCAGGCATGGCAATATTGTTAGAGGCAAAAAAAGCGTCCTTACCTTTAGCTGGATTGTAATACTCATAGAGATAGTCAATCAGCTTTTGAGATGCAGCAGAAAAAGGATTTTTATCTAGGGCGTTAATTGTCTTACCGCCAATCATGGCTCCTCGATTGTTATTGAACCCAGTCGCAAACTGAGTTAGCCAATCAGGGGTTGGCTGACAATCATCATCAGTAAAAGCTAAAAACTCTCCTGTTGCCACCTCTGCGCCCTTATTTCTGGCAGCAGCAGGACCAGCATTTTCTTGACGTAGCAACTTAATATTTATTTTGTTCTGTAAAGGTGCAACTATTGAATCTAAAGGTGTTTTGCTGCCGTCATCGACTACAATCACTTCAAAACGATCGCGAGGATAGTCTAAAAGAGCGATCGCCTGTAAACAGCTTGCTAGTCTTTCTGGACGATTGTAAGTCGGAATAATAATCGAAAAAAAAGGCTGATTCATTATATTCTTGATATTAAATAAAGTAAGCTCTAAGTATTTACAACTATTGATGGTATCGAGCTAATTACCTATTGTAACAATAGCTAATTAGCAATAAAAAAAGACCCATAACTGAGATACAGCCAATCATAACAATTATAATTAGCTGTCGCTAATTATCAAAGGTAGGAAAGGAGTAAAAGATAATATTGTTATAAATAAAATCAAAGAAATAAAGCGATTGAAGTATCTATTCTTTTGCCTAAAATGCTGTTGATTTCTCAGAACATAAACAACTAAGCTGTACAAAGCAAAAATTAATTAACATAGTAAATAAAGTATTTTTCTTCTGCAACTATAGAATCTTCATAAGATACAAGAAAGTTAATATCTAAGGATGTGGATGTTTCACGCAATCTATGATCGAGTATCAAAAGCAAACTATCAGAATTATCGACCTTTAACTGTTCAACCTGTCTAAGAATATCTAGCTGAGTTATATCTGTATTGAGTCTTACGTTTTTTGATGTCCAAACAGTAAATGTTCCAAAATCTCTAATTTCTGGATAATATATTTTGCGATTTAGCCAAGCAGAAATAGGAGCCACTTTTTTATAGTCGCTGCCGACAATAGTTAATTTTTCTAATTGATTATCTTTGATAAATTGAGCAGCATTTTGGCTATTTGAGAACAATCTGATTGAATCTACGGCATACATTCCAATCCCAGCATAAAGTTGTATACACAATATGATAGTTAAAAATAAGCTTTGGTATTTATGAATTAAACTAGTAACATGATTTTGATTCAGGTTGTAGCGCTTTCTCCTTGATTCGTAAATATGTATCCAAAAACAAGCGATTAGCAAAATAAACAAATGCCCATTATGTCTTATTCGTGGTGTCGTAACTACCAAACCAAAAAGCGTAATTGACAAGGTGCCAAAAACATAGATGAACAATACTTTATAGTTATAAATAAAGATAAAGGCGAAAATTGAGAATAATATTATTGATAAAAATGCAGCTATAAAAGAGCCTAAATTTATATTGGCTATTTCTGGTAACTGAGTGTTACCTGTAAGAATATTAGACCCCCAACAGTGATCCTTGGAAAAATTAGGAATAGGAACATAACTACGCCAGATGCCTGTAACAGCATTTTGTAGAGATTTGATAAATTTTGATAGTTCACCAGAAGCTTGAGCTATGTCAATATTACTTTTATTTCTCAATACATTTATGTTGACTTCACTATTGCCATCTGAAGGAGGGATTATTTGAATAACAGATGCTGATAAACCTAATAAGTAAATAGTTATGCTAATAGCTAATTTACTTGCTAAATCTCGTTGTTGCAAAAGAGTTTTTTTGAGAGATATTTTCTTTACTATCGTAAAAATAAGCACGACTGCAAAAACAAAGCTGATAATCAAACCGTATACACTAGTGTTAGATAATAGAGCTAAAATAACAGCTAAGTATATATAGTTATGTTTTTTACGACAAAATAAGGTACAAAAGCTAAAAATAAACAGTACGCCAAGACTGTAACTTCTACTAATTATTCCATATTCATATAAAGGAAAATATCCAAAGCAAAACAAAGCTTTTTGTAGTTTATTAAATGTAGAGTAATAGATAAAAATGAATATTACGACCGTAGCAACAATCAAATGGAACAACTGTATGATTAGAGGATTGTCGGTAACTTTTGATAGCAAATACAAGCATAGATACCACAAAGCAGGATGACCTGTATATTTTAGATTATCCAACAAATCATTAACAGATATGCTATCTCTGGCGATCAACCAAGCCTCTAATTCATCTCGCCACATTTCATGATGAATTAGACCAAACGCGGCAACAATAAAAAAGGTCAACAATAAAAAAAGATTGAAATTGCTTCGCTTAACATTTTTAAATCCGAACTTAGAAACATTGTCAGCTTTCATAATGTTCATATCTTTAATTTTTTAAGCTCAGATTATATTTAGGATTATCAATTATGCTGTTTTGAATTACCTAAAATTTATATCTCCAATTATGATTTTGTAATGTTTGCCTGTATACATAATTCAGGGCAAAATTTTCCAGATATGCTGGGAATTAATAATGCTAATGCCCTACGCCAAAGTCTAAGAAGTCAAGATTTCTTGGAAGTTGCAGCACGTTTTTTATACGTCAAACAATAAGCTAATTAGGTGGCTTAACTACTCCCCCTTTTATCCCTTTTATATTTTTAATACCTTTGACGATCTCTAATGTTGATCGCCAACCTCCTGGTAACAATAACCAAAAGGCTATATAAATTAAGCCATAGGTAATAGATCTGCCTAAAAATTCTAAGAATAGGCGATCGCTCGTTATCAAACCTCTACTAAAATAGAGACAAGCTGCTGCAATAATCGAAGCTACAAAAGGTCGCCAAATTGCACCCATAAAATCACTCCAGCCAAGAGGAGAAAACTTAAGACAATAGTTAACCGCAGGATAAGTCAACAAACAAGTTCCAATCATATATCCCATCGCTACACCATAAGCACCCCATTTTGCCCCAATGACTACCGCAACAATCATTACTGGAGTGTGAATCAATGCCCAACGAAACTGTCTTTGAGTTTGACCAGCAGAGACATAGAGCCATTTGGTGACGCGGTACATACTGACAACGTATACTGAAATAGCTAGCAATTTAAATAGAGGCACAGCTTCTAGCCATTGCTCTCCCACCAATAGCAAAATCACGTTGCGCGCTTCTACAAAACAATAAGCCAAGGCGGGTAAACAAAAAGCAAAAATCGGCATTAGCCCGTGGCGAGAGTAAGATCGATACAAATCAGGGTCATGCTGGACGCGACTGAGGCTAGATACAGCAACGTCAAACATGGGAAAGTAGACTTGTTCAAAGGGAAAATATGCCCATTTATAAGCTATATAGTATAAACCTAAAGCGTTAGCATTGCTGACATAACCAATCAAAACGCGGTCTAGGTGCATTCCAATGCGAGTAAGAAAGCGAAAGCCAGTTAAATGCTTGCCATAGCTCAACATTGAATCTAATTCGGTGTTTGAGTTATCATCTTTAATATATTTGCTGGGTCGCCAGTCACAAATCCACCATTGAGCAATGCTTTGAGTCACCTGCATTACTGATAATTGCAATACTAATGCCCAGTAACCCCAGCCGACTAGAGCAGCAGCGATCGCAGCTATCGTACTCAACAATAGAGCAACCAGTTCAATGATGGTTAAAGTTCCAAAGCGCATCTGTCGCTTTAACAAGGAATTATGCTGAAAAGCCAGGCAGACACTAAATGCACCTACAGCCAGACCCAAAACTATTCCTGTTAGCCTTGCATCATGGTAAAACATGGCAACAAGGGGAGCAAACAAGACCGTTATCCCAATCAGTAAAGTATTAATTTTTAGCGATCGCCAGAATACGGCACTAGCTTGTTGCTGATCTAAAAAATCTTTTTGCACTACCGCCGTTTCTAAACCAAAGCTGCTTAAGCTGTCTACCAGTAAAAACACGGGGGTAGCCATAGCCAATAGTCCAAAGTCTCCTGGAGTAAGTAAACGAGCCAAAACAGCGGTCGAGCCAATACCCAGAACTAACTTTAGAGGCTGAGAGGCAAAGGTAATCATACCTGAGCGGATTGACTTCTGCTTTAAATTGGCAGATAGATCGTCAGTATTAAAGTGCTGCTGGGAGGATTTCTGGGTCATGATCAGTTTATCTCCTCTATGCTTTTACCAAGCGTTTAATTTTGCCTAACGACCAGTCTTTTGCTAGATTTGCTTTCGCCGAGATAGTTCTTTGACTATTTAAAAAGCCGTAAAAACGTTGAACCTGATCTAAAGGTGAACGATGAGAAAAAGCGATCGCACTTTCCCATGCTGCTCGATCTATATCTTTAGATAAGTTAGGTAAATCCTGCTGTGTAGGAGGATATCCCAGCAAATCCAGCATTGGTGCTGCAACTTGTTCTACTTTTTGTTTCTGGCGATCGCTTAGTTTCGTTTGCCATTGACCCGAACTACCTTTTCGTAGGTGCTTTGGGCTTTGCTGCTTCATGGTTTTAAAGGCAACATTATGTTTAATTTGAGCGATCGCATCTGGGGATAATTCTATTTCTAAATAAGCCAGTAATCCTTCTAACTCACTGTCAAATGAATGTAGTAATCGCTCATAAAAAATAGGATAAATATTTAATTCTGTCTGATATTTTAAATAAACGCCTACGTGCTGCACCCATTGGCGCGTCATCTCTTCAATCCTGTTTTCTAAATAGGTTTCGGGGTTTTGTTCGTAATGGGGCGAACCGTTTTTAAGTTTATGTTCGGTAAAGGCAAATTTAGAATAAGAAATCGCTACGTCGCGAGGATCGCGAATAATATAAATAATTTTATTAAATTTGGGTAATATAGACTTTGCTAGGGGATTTAAATTTGAATGAGTCCAGACTTGACTAGATTGCTTAATATAGCTATCTATATCGGTAATTTCTTCGCGAAAAACTCCACTAAGGCGACAGTAACAACGCTCTTCTATAGATAAAAAATCCATTGAACTTTGACCTGCAAAGCTTAATTGCCAATTCTTAGCTTGCTCTTGAATTGGGTGCTGTTGAATATAGCTGTGGTGTTCTTCTCCTGCTGAAGCAAGAATATTTTTGATAATGGAGTAAAGCCAATAATTACCGCTTTTAGGAACTCCTGCTTGTAATATGGTCATTTTTTTCATTTATCATTAAACATTTATCATTGGCGAGATGGAAATCTATTTTCAACTAATGGATCTATTAAGGGATAGATCGCCAATTGCATATTTCTCTTGGAGGCGATTATAAATCTCCAGGAAGCTTTGATTACGGTTATTTTCGCTGAATTTAGCAAGAGCGCGATCGCGTCCCATATTGCCCATTTTGGCTGCTAACTGACAGTCAGACAATAACCGAGTTAAATTTGCTGTCCAAGAGTCAACATCTCCAGGAGATGAAATCAAAAATCCCGTTTCGCCATCGACGACAATTTCTGGTTGCGCCCCTACAGCCGAGGCAATTACCGTCGTTCCGCGCATCATCGCTTCAGTGGTAACATTTCCAAATGGTTCTGCCCACTGAGAAGGAACTGCCTGCACCCAAGCACCTGCAAAATGCTTTTCCATTTCTGACTGCGGTAAATAGCCTAACCAAGTTACAGCATCGGCAATGCCTAAATCTTTGCTTAAATCCTGTAAGCTGTCTTTGGCTGCACCATCACCAGCAATCATAAGCTGAGACTGAGGTACTTGAACTAAGACTTTAGCAAAGGCTCGTAGTAGAATATCTACACCTTTTTCTGACACTAAACGTCCTGCATACACTACGGTAGGTATCTGACTTAAAGGCAGTTGCTCTTCTCTAATTGGCACACCGTTATAAACTACTTCAACGGGTCTAATTCCCGCCTCTTCTAATTTTATTTTCATTCCTTGACTTAAAGCAACCACCACATCAAAGGCATCTCGCCAATACTCCCATAGCTTATGCTGCACCATCAGCATCGCCCAAGACTGAGGAGTAAGACAGCCATTGCTTAAACAAACTGTTCCAGGTTTACTGTGGCAATCACTACCGTCGGGTAAGACTTTAGTTCCTGCGGGGCAGATTGCTTTATAGACTGCCGTTTGATATATGCAGGGGATATTTTTAAGTAAGGGCAAAATTGCTGGCGACATCTGCCACATAAACATTCTGACGTGGACGACATCGGGTTTAAATTTCCGTAGAATTTGACGCAGCTTTAAATATGCACTGGGGTTAATAGTCTGGGACAATACTTGCAATAAAGTGTTAGTACCAAAACAGCTATAGTCAGCTAATAATTTGCTGTCCTTTACTGGTGTCGCCAAGCTAGAAAATAATCTGACATCGTGACCCAAATCCCGCAATCCTTGGCGCAACGAAAGCATTTGTAATTCTGCTCCTCCCGTTGCCGTGCCGATATCGTGAATCATCAGAATTTTCATAGATCAACGATGAACTAGTTCTCTAGTATCAGCTTGTTTGGTAGGAGAACTTTTTTGTCTCTGCTGATGTGCCTGTTCGTGGCGGGATGTCAGATAGTGATTTAGGGTTTTTTCAACGGGTGCTAATAAACCAAACATCACTAGTTTTTTAAAGAAACGATTATTTATACCCAAAGTTAGTTTATTAACTATAGGAGACAAGATCGTATCTCTGCGTCGCCAACCTAATGCTTTGTGCTTTTGCTTAAAGTAGCTGTCCTCTGCCAAATCCCATTTTTGGCGCATCCGAATCAGGCTTTTGGTTTCCCAGTCATTGCTCCAGCGCAGCATATAATAATGTAAGTCGCTCCACTGCAAAGGAACTGCGGCAACATAGGTTACTAGGCTATCTGGCTCAAAATAAACTTTGTAACCTGCTTGCATTACGCCAAGGCAAAAATCAATATGTTCTTTGGTATTAAGCATTTGTTCATCAAAATAGCCCAATTCCTCAAAGATGCTGGTGCGGACAAGCATACAGTGAAATTCACACAGTTCGGTTTCGCAACGCTGCATTTGCGATCGCATTTTTCCCGTTGCATGACCCTGCTTATACATTTTTTCGCGCATCCGTCTTCTGCCCTTGGCATCAACTACAATGCGAGACTCGCCACCTGCACAATGAATTTCTTCATGGATTGGTTCGTATTGACACATCAACGGACCAACAACTACTGCATCAGTCGTTTCGGCGCAGTCTACTAGCGTTTTAAGCCAGCCTGGCTGCACTACTATATCGTTGTCGGCAAAAACCACATATTTGGTATCAACTTTAGCCAAGCCCAAATTGCGCGCCTGATTGGGATACAGGTAATAATTAGTTCTAATAAGCTCAAACTCTTTTTGTTGGGCTTGAGCTTCCAGATATACTTTAATTGCTTGGGGAGAATTACCGTCTACGTAAATAAGCTTGAAAGGTAATTCGGTATTTTGATAAATACTTTCTAATGATTCACGAGTATAGCTAAAGCGTTCACGAGGAACGACAACTATCGTAACTAAAGGATTATTCATATTGTAATCTGAGTCGATTAATTTTTTAAAGCTTAGAGCAAGCGAGCTTAAAGCTATGAACCAATATTTAAACGAAGCTAATTGATAACCAGAGGGTTAATTAGAGACAGCATAAGCTTGGTTTTTTAGATTGGAGTAAGCTTTTTTGCTATCGGTGAAATCTTCGTGATAGGAACGCTCAACGTTTACATTCCAGAGATCGTGTTTTTCACCCAGAATGTTTTTCGCTGCCAACAAACCAGTCAACATAGAGTGGTCGCTATTGTTATAACGGTGCATACCATTTCGACCTACCGTTTGTAAGTTCTCAAATTTCTGGATGTATTCCTGAATTATTTCCACGTTTTGACGATACTCGTCATCATAAACGGGATAAGCTTTAAACTGGCGAATGACCGTACCGTCTTCAATGTTAACTTCTGGATCTACTAGCCCTAAAGCTTTAACTTCACGACTAGCTAATTCGACTAATTGCTCGTTAGACATTTGCCAAATGCGATCGCCTTCGTTACAGAAGTATTCCATTCCCAAACAGGTTTTACTCTGATCAGGCACCATTGCTTTACTCCAGTTTTTGAAGTTTTGAATTCTGCCTACCTTAAATTCAGGACTATGAATATAAATCCAGTTATCAGGAAATAGTTCAGCCTTGTCTACTACCAAAGAAACAATCAGGAAATCGCGATACTTAAGGCTGCTAGCAGCTTTCAAAATTGCTTCTGGGGGTGCTGGATTCATTTTTTTTAGCAACAAAGATACAGGCATACTAGATACAAAGTTCTCTCCTGCAACTTTGCTAGTTTTACCGTCCTGTTTTATGGTGACGCTATTGACTCGGTAACCATCCCGTTCTATTTCAACAACCTCAGTATTGAGATGTACGGGTGAACCTTTGCTATCTAGCTTTTGTTGAAAACGTTCCCACATTTGCCCAGGACCATATACGGGATAGTTAAATTCTTTGATTAAAGTCTTAGTATCATTACTGCCAAAAAGAGCGTTAGTAATAGCTGTTTTAAGAGATAATCCTTTAATGCGCTGTGCTGCCCAATCTGCTCTAATTTCTGTACAGGGTATACCCCAGACCTTTTCTGTATAAGTTTTAAAAAAAGTTTCAAATAAACGCTTACCAAAGCGATTAGAAACCCACTGCTCAAAGTTTTCCTCTACAGGGTTGGGACTTACTTTGGCTTTAAAATAGCTCCACATAATTAGGGTACTATTGATTAGACCTAAATTAGATAAGGCATTATAAGGTTCTAACGGATAGCTAAAAAATTTATTTTTATAATAGATTCTTGACATCCGAGGAACTTTAATAAATTCCTTTCCCATCACTTCTTGCCAAAGCTGTTCTACTTCTCCAACTTTAGTAAAAAACCGATGTCCACCAATGTCAAAACGGTAGCCTTTATAAGTTTCGGTGCGCGAAATACCACCAACTCGATCTGCTTTTTCAAACACAACTGATTTTTTACCGTGCTTACTTAGTTCATAAGCAGCAGTTAGACCAGCAGGACCACCACCAATAACAACTGTCGGGATTTGATTCATATTCATAATAATTTGCCTGTAAATAATTTTGGCTCGTTTCTGTATACGTTTAACCTGTCTTGAAGGCAATCATTGATTTGGCAAGAAAACTTTCAAGGCAAAGATGATGATTGGCAATTTGAACAAATATTTATTGCAGTTGAGCATTAGTATTTTTGTTCAAACTTGCTATACGATATAGGTATTTTATAAATGTTTTTAGTGTTGCCATGATGATGTTGTGAGCAATATTACCATGTAACCAAGCATTTTTACTCTTAACGGTAATTATAAATTCCCAAAAAATATTACGTAAGATACGCTGTGCAAACTTCATATAACTTTTACATGAAAAGCTGCTTTAGCCTGTACAAAATAAAGTTGGCGTGAAATAAAATATCTTAGATGCAGTTTAAGCTTTTAAGTTAGTGTTATTTTAACTAAAACTAAAGTTGAAGATGCGATCGCATTTTATGAATAAAGATTTGCAGATCTAAGCAAATATGAAGACGGCGCACAGAGTAACCGTAATAGCATTACTGTGGTTAATGTTCGTTAATCCTGGTAGCATAACTAATCTTGATACTGAGCGCAGATTAAATATGTCTCACGCTTGGTGGACCAGAACTGAAGAAAGTTTTTCAGGAAACAAGGTAGTGATTAACATTAATGGGAAAAACTATGTTCCCTATGATTTGGGGCAGTCAATGCTAATGCTTCCAGGGGATTGGCTGGGAGAGAAACTGGGTCAAAATATTGACAACGAAAAAGAACGTCAATATTTTAGGGAAGCAGTTGTCAGCTTCTTAATTTTCTTACCAATAAATTTGCTAGCTGTACTAACTTGCTTTAAATTTTTACAGCTTGTTGGTTATTCAGAAAGAATTGCTGGACTATCTAGTATTGTCTGGCTTCTAGGAACTAGCGTCTTATTCTACTCTAGTTTTCATCAACAAAATAACCAAATACTGCTGTTTGTCTTAATTAGTTATCAAGCTGCTTTAGCTTATGTTCTCAAAGATAAGAAATCCCTGGCGATATTGAGCGGAGCAAGCTTAGGAGTTGCTTTTCTCATCAGAATTACTAGTATTTTATACGCAGTCAGCGTTCTGATATTTTTAATAGGATGCGTCTTTAGTAAACGTAAGTTGAAGTCATCATTTTCTAGAGCTTTTAAAGCTTTGACTTTGTGGATGACTGGTTTTGTTCCGTTTATTTTATTAGAAAGAATTTTAACCTATGTCCGTTATGGAGATTGGACAGCAACCAGCACTTCGTTACATCTACAAATATACTCAAAAGCCAGTAGCTTGGGCGATCCCAATGCTATAGTCGAGGGAGCAAATAAAGGCTTTTCCTTTTTGAAGTTGTTGACAAAGGTTCAACCAGAGGCATTGTTAGCACCTTTATTTTCTCCAGAAAAGAGCATTTTTCTTTACGATCCGCTGGTGCTGCCATGCTTAATTCTATTTTTCATCTGCCAGAAATTTTTATCTCAATACATCAAATGGTATGTTACAACTGTAATAATCAGTTTTATATTACATACATATATTTACTCTTGGACTTCCAATTGGATAACAGACGGAGTTTGGGGAGCTAGATATCATATAACCTTAGTTCATTTGCTGCTTGTTCCTCTTATTCCTTTACTGGTTAGAGGTGCTATGAAACAAGCAAAGAATATAAACATAAATTCAAGTCAGTTGGCTTTACGCTCGATTGCGAGGATTATAATTGTGGTAGCTATCTTAATTCAATTTGCCTCTATTAGTCTAGACTTTAGCTTAGAGGCAACTCAACATACGTTAGGTGTTGGTTCTCGATTTTATATAGTCCAACGATTTGATAATATTTTTGCAAAAATAGATCGTGCTGATAAAAACAGTCTCCATCTACCAAAAATTAAAGACAGTGCAGATAAAACTGCTTTAAAAAATAAACTACGCTGGGATTTTTTACCGTTTCTGTATCAAAATGATTTAAAAAATGATTCTTCCCTAAACAAATTTATGCCCGTATTATTTGGAGTTTGGGCATTAATTTTTATATTTGCAGCTATTACTACAGCTTGGATATTTTTTGAGTAATAATATTAGAAACTAGCTCAAATTATTTAAAAAATTAAATTACTTAAAATCAAATTAAAATACTATGAACAAATCTCCTTTAATTTCGATTATTACTCCTGTATACAACGGCGGCTATCCTTTTATTTACTGCTTATTAGCCATGTCTAGAACGCAATTTACTGACTATGAGCTAATAGTAGTAGATGATGGCTCTACAGATGAATCAGCAGCGATCGCTCATAAATTCGGCGCAAAAGTGTTACAAACAAGTGGCAGAGAAGGTCCTGGTGCAGCCAGAAACCAGGGAGCAGAGGTAGCAAAAGGAAAGTATTTATGCTTTATTGATGCCGACTGTGAAGTCTGTGAAAATGCGATCGCCGATTTGGCTCAAAAACTCCAGTCACAACCACAGATAGATGCGTTATTTGGCTCTTATGATGATGCACCCGCAGCAACTAATTTTATAGCTCAATATAAAAATTTGATGCACCATTACGTCCATCAGCAAGGTAGCGAAGATGCTTCGACGTTTTGGTCTGGTTTTGGTGTAATTAAGCGCGAACTCTTTTTACAATTGGGTGGCTTTGATATTGAACGTTATTCTCGTCCTTGCATCGAAGATATCGATCTAGGTTATCGACTAAAACAAACTGATGCAAAAATTCATTTGGCTAAGGAATTACAGGTAAAGCATCACAAAGCCTGGAAGCTATTTGGCTTGATTAAAACAGATATATTCGATCGGGGTATTCCCTGGACAATATTGCTTCTTAGCAACAAATCAAATCGGATTAATGATTTAAACCTGCAAACCAATAGTCGTATTAGCGCAATTGCCACCTATAGTTTGCTTCTTTGTTTATTGGCTAGTATTTTCTATGCTGCTGCAATTATTCCCAGTCTGATATTAATTATGTTGCTTTTGATTCTGAACTGGGATACATACCTGTTTTTTTATCAAAAACGTGGTTTTTGGTTTGCTTTGAGAGTAATTCCCCTGCATTGGCTATATTACTTTTATGCAGGATTATCTTTCGTCATCGGCACTTTAGCATATTGGAAAACTAACTTATTGAGCAAAGACACAATTTCTGTCGAATTTCCAGCTTCATCTTAATAGGATATTACTTAACGTTTATTGCAAAACTTGGGTCAATGTCTCGACAAAGTTAGGATAAGAAATTGAAGCTGCTTCGGCACGGTGAATGGTGGTTTTGCCTGTAGCATTTAAAGCTGCGATCGCTAAACTCATGGCAATACGATGATCCGTAAAGCTATCAACTTCTGTTCCTTTAAGTTGCCTCCCGCCAGTAATTTCTAAACCATCACTTAATTCACTGATATTTGCCCCCATTTTGCCTAATTCTGTTGCCATTACCGCTAGGCGATCGCTTTCTTTAACTCTCAATTCTGCTGCATCTTTAATCACCGTTGTTCCTTCGGCAAAGGCAGCAGCCACGGCTAAAACTGGTATTTCATCAATCAGACGGGGAATGATATCTCCCGATATTTCACAGGCTTTTAGCTGACTGTATTTAACTCGCAAGTCTGCCACGGGTTCACCTGCCACAGTTCGCTCATTCTCACGCCCGATATCTGCTTCCATCATTGCCAAGGCTTCTAATACTCCCGTGCGGGTAGGATTTACTCCTACATTGGTAATCAGCAAATCTGAACCAGGAACAATTGCCCCAGCTACTAACCAAAAAGCAGCCGAACTTATATCTCCAGGTACAATAACCTGTTGTCCTTTTAGTTCTGGTTGTCCTGTCAGGGTGACGCTATGGGTATCTGTATCAATATTTAGGGTTGCGCCAAAAGCTTGCAGCATTCTTTCACTATGATCGCGGGATAAAGCAGGTTCGGTTACGGTAGTTTTGCCCTCTACCATTAATCCTGCTAATAACACACAAGACTTAACCTGTGCTGAGGCAATGGGAGAATGATAGTGAGTTGGTTTTAGCTGTTGTCCTTTTACCGCTAAGGGCGCAAGAGAATTGCTTTTTCTGCCCCAAATACTTGCTCCCATCTGCTCTAAAGGTTTAATCACCCGCGACATGGGACGCGATCGCAATGAGTTATCCCCTGTCACAGTAAACAAGCGATCGGGGTGAGAAGCTAGTAGCCCTAACATCAAGCGCATAGTAGTCCCTGAGTTGCCAGCATCTAAGATATCTGAAGGCTCTTGAAGATTGCCTAAACCTACTCCTCTCACTACTACTCGTTGAGAATTCAATTCTGATATCTCTGCCCCCATTGCCCGAAAACAGGCTGCTGTGCTGCGGGGATCTTCTCCTAAGAGTAAACCTTCAATTACTGTTTCCCCTTGGGCGATCGCTCCTAGCATCAAGGCACGATGCGAAATAGACTTATCCCCAGGAATGGTAATACTACCTTTGACTGTAATCCTTATACTGTGAGGATCGATCGATAACGTTTGCGAATTTGGCGCGCTGTTTTGAATGCTTACAAGAGGAGAAGACATAAAGTAATAATATCAGGCTTGGTTGAATAGTTAAATACTTTAGAGATTAGGGAATACTGACCTATCAAGACAAAGGCGCCGAAGTGCCTCATGTACGCGCATCGGGTATCGAGCTATTTTCTCTTCTGACCAACGGTCAATTAAGAAGTGAGCATTTTCATTCAAAGCTATAAATAGTTTGGCTTTCGATTTTATCAAGGCTTGAAGGTTTTTGCTCCAGACTGTAATTTTGACGATCTAATTTGACCTGTAAACCAGTCATCGGGTCATCTCCAGAAGCAATCAAAAATTCTAAACGACTAACATTTTGCCATTGCGCTAAAGTATCTAAAATTTTGATTACCCCCCATAGATAGGGATGGTTATCTTGATACCAATCTGAACTAGCTAAATTAGGTTGGTCTAAACCAAGATGAAAAATTAGAGAAGATCTGCTAAACAAAGCGATCGCAATCGGTCGAGCCTCTTGCTGGACTAAAAAGTTATCTTCTTGAGCAAGATAGCGAATTTTATCAAGCTTTTCATATTGAACTTCAGGGGTAATATCCTCTTTCCAGGTAATTCCCACGGTAATTAAATAAGTCTGCAAGAGCAGGTGACCCAGTTTTTTAGCTTTAGTAGCCAAGTATCCAGAGTTGTAGTCAGTGGCTTCAATCAGTAAAGGCAGACGATCGACCATCTCTAAACCATAACCTTTTAAACCAGCTATTTTCCTAGGATTATTAGTGATCAGGCGAATCTGTTTAATACCCAAATCATTAAGAATTTGCGCTCCCATACCATAGTCTCTTAAGTCAGCAGGAAAACCTAGCCTCTCGTTAGCTTCTACCGTGTCTAGACCCATATCTTGTAAAGTATAAGCTTTGAGCTTATTTACCAGTCCAATGCCTCTACCTTCCTGGCGTAAATAAACCACAACTCCTAATCCGTGTGCCTCGATCATCTTTAAAGCAGCCTGTAGCTGCATCCGACAGTCACAACGCATCGATCCCAGAGAATCTCCCGTTAAGCATTCAGAGTGCATCCGCACTACGGCAGGTTTAGTTCCTAGTTCAGCTAAATCTCCTTTGACAATTGCCAAATGTTCTGTATTGTCTAAAGTGTTACGGTAAGCATAAATTTGAAAGTCGCCAAACTGACTGGGAAACTTGCAGACTGTCTCTCGATAAACAAAGCGATCGTGCTTCAGACGATAGCTAATCAAGTCGGCAATGCTAATCAGTTTTAGCTTATGTTCACGGGCATATTCGACCAATTCTGGTAACCTTGCCATCGAACCATTTCGATTTTGAATTTCACAGATAACTCCTGCTGGATATAAACCTGCTAATCTTGCCAAGTCTACTGCTGCCTCTGTATGCCCTGCCCTTTTTAAAACTCCCCCATTTCTAGCTCGTAAAGGGAAAATATGCCCAGGACGAACCAAGTCATCGGGAATACTGGCGGGATTGATTGCCACTTGAATAGTACGGGCGCGATCGTCGGCAGAAATACCTGTGGTTACTCCCAATTTGGGAGAAGCGTCAATACTAACCGTAAAGGCAGTTTGATTGCGATCGGTGTTTTTGCTAACCATTAGAGGTAAATCTAAGGTATCCAAGCGATCGCCCGTCATTGCCACGCAAATTAACCCCCTGGCTTCTACTGCCATGAAGTTAATCATGCTAGGAGTAGCAAACTGGGCAGCACAAATGAGATCCCCCTCATTTTCGCGGTTTTCATCGTCGACTACAACTACTGAGCGACCTGCTTTAATTTCAGCTAAAGCTGAATCGATAGAATCAAAATTGACGGAACTAGTTTGAGGCGTTTGCACTACAAAAACTCAAATTAAATTAAAGTACCTGAAAATAAATTCTGAGTACTTAAACAATTGTAACTTTTTTCTCTCATAGTTTTCGCTTACCCCCTAGGCTAAAATAATTCAATGGTTTCACGCTTTAAGCAATATTTGTTAAAAGTTTGTTGAATTATCTGACAAACTAGTCAATCAATAATAAACTGAGTTTTAATATAAGGTAAGCAAGTTCGCTGCACTCAAGCTAAAACAATATTTATCAAATTACTGAGTTTTCCCTCTCTCTTCAAACCCTCAACTGGGTCTATTTAGTTTTTCAACATCTAGCTAATCTTTTATTTATAGAGAATATTCGACTATGGTATCCAGTCTACCCAGCAAAACTATTGCCCCTGTTCAGGCAACAACAAAAACTAAGCACGATCCCCTCAAAACTGCTCAAGGAGTATACGTTACTGTTCACGGACATTTTTATCAGCCACCGAGGGAAAACCCCTACCTCAATACAATTGAGAGGCAGCCTAGCGCGCACCCATATCATGATTGGAATGAACGCATCCATCATGAATGCTATCGTCCTAATGCTTTTGCCCGCATCCTTAATCATCAACGAGAAGTAGTGGGGATCGTTAACAACTTTGAATATCTCAGCTTTAATATCGGTGCGACTTTGATGTCGTGGTTAGAAAAATACGATCCCGAAGTCTATCAACGCATACTAGAGGCGGATCGCCAAAGTTGCCAAAGACTAAACGGACACGGTAATGCGATCGCCCAAGTTTATAATCATATTATTCTTCCTTTGGCAAATCAGCGGGATAAAATTACGCAAATTCGCTGGGGGAAAGAAGATTTTTGCGATCGCTTTGGGCGCGATCCCGAAGGGATGTGGCTAGCGGAAACTGCCGTTGATTACCAAACTTTAGAAGTCTTAATCCAAGAGGAAATCAAGTTTATTATTCTTGCTCCTTCTCAAGCACAAAGATGTCGCTTGATGTCTACCAAAGAAGAAACCAAATGGCAAGAAGTAGGAAGTTCGCAGATAGATCCTACTTGTCCCTATCGTTGCTTTGTAGATGAAAATCGCTATATTGATATTTTCTTTTACGATGGTCCAATTTCCCGCGACATGGGCTTTAACGATGTTCTCGAAACAACAGATAATTTTATTACTAGACTAGGACAAGCCATAAAAACAGATGAGGATCAGCGTCCTTCTCAACTAATCAACGTTGCTACCGATGGTGAAACCTTTGGACATCACAAAGGTGGAACAGAAAAATGTCTTGCCTATGCCTTTAAACAAAAATTTGCCAACTATGGCTGGACGGTTACTAACTATGCTCACTATCTTAGTATCTGTCCTCCTACCTGGGAAGTTGTACTCAAGCCTGTAACAGCCTGGAGTTGCGCCCATGGAGTCGATCGCTGGCAAGATGATTGTGGCTGTGCTAGTGGTGGCGGTTGGCATCAAAAATGGCGTAAACCGCTGCGAGATTCTTTAGACTGGCTACGGGATCGATTAGTAACCATATATCAAGAGACAGGAAGCAAGTTTTTCCGCGATCCTTGGCTTGCTAGAAATGAATATATTGAAGTATTGCGCGATCGCTCTTCGGCAAATATCGAGCAGTTTTTACAAGGTCATCAGCAAAAAGAATTATCACCCACAGAGAAAATTGACGCTCTGCGCCTACTAGAAATGCAGCGTCATACACTGTTGATGTATACAAGCTGTGGCTGGTTTTTTGAAGAGATTTCTCGTCCTGAAGGTACCCAAATTCTGCGCTATGCAGCACGGGCTTTAGAGTTGGCCGGAGAAGTATCAGGGATCGATCTCAAGCAAGAATTTGTGCGTCATTTGGCTAAAGCTCCTAGTAATGTTATATCCTTTGGGAATGGCGAGAAAGTATATCAGGAGCTAGTTATCCCTTCTCAAGTTAGTTTGCAGCAGGTAGCTGCTCACTATGCTATTAGCTCTCTATTTACTAACTATCGGCAACAAAAACAAAAACGCATTTACTGTTATGAAGTAGAGCAATTAGATTATCAAAAGCAAGAGCTAGGGACGCTGACTCTTTCTGTAGGACAGGTGCGTTTAACTTCCGAGATTACCTGGGAAAGCCAGCATTTTGTCTTTGCGGTGCTGCATCTTGGAGGATGGGATTTTCATTGCTGCATTAATAGTTTTGATGGTCGTTTGGCTTATGCAGAATTAAAACAACAGCTATTTACTAATATTCAACAGGCGAGTGCTGCTCAAGTGATTTTAACCATGAATCGTTTAATGGGGAATCAATCATTTAATCTCAAGCATTTATTTGCTGAAGAAAGACAACGTATCATTAGACTTCTGACCACTAAAACTAAAAAGCACTTAGATCAGCTATACACTCAGGTATACCGTGAAAACTATAGTATGCTAGCAGCTTTCCACAGGGAAGAATTACCTGTTCCCCAAGAATTAAAGGTGGCTGCGGATGTTGCCCTATCCTATCGTTGTCTAGAAACAGTTAAGAATTTAGAAAAAGTGATTGAAGATCCTCTTGCCGTAGATAGTTGTTTGGCAGAATTAACGGCAACAGCAACGGAAGCTTACTATCTTCAATGCCAGCTAAATATTGACGAAGCTAAGAAAATTCTCGAACAAACGATCTTACGCTTGCTATGGAAACTACTTTACAATGGCGATCCCGCAACCTTAGAAGCAGATATATGCAGATTAGAAAAAGCGATCGCCGTAGGTGAGCAATTGAACCTTGGTTTAGTTTTAGACCGCGCCCAAGAAGTTTACTTTAACTGTTTGCATCAACGTATATTACCCGACTGTTTGCTTAACAACCATAGCTGTCGTTGGGAAAGTGGACAATTAAAGCCTTTGCTAAAACTAGGACAAAAACTAGCAATTAACGTTAGTGGTTGGGTGTAGTTTCAACCTTCTCATCTCTGTACGGGCGAACGGCCCTTCGGGTTCGGCAGTCGCTTCAAGTCGGGAAACCCGCCCAATGCGCTGCCTCACCGTTCGCCCCTAACTGACTCCTACCTATTTTTCATCTTGAAGTGAATTAAAACGACTTAGCCAAATCTGTTGTTGAGGTATGGGTAAGGGCATATCTGCTGCTTCAAAAGCATTTTTGAGCCGACGGCGAAATTCGCGAGAGATATCCCACTGTTTGAGGGGTTCGGTTTTAAACCAGATACGAATAACAAAGCCTCGCTCGGCGAAATCTTCTACACCTAATACCTCTGGCGGTTCGAGAATGTTATCGCGACATTCACAGTCTTGATACATTTGCGTTGCTACCTGTTCAATTAAGGCGATCGCTCGATCCACATCGGCTTGATATGCCACATGAATCTTTAAGTCAGATCTCGACCAGCCATTAGAATGATTGGCGACAATGTTAACAGAACTATTAGGAATAGTAATCAAACGTCCTTCTCCATCCCGAAGCTGAGTAATCCGTAAATTCAAATTTTCAACTAATCCTCCTACTTCGCCAATAGTTACCACATCACCGACGGCATATTGATCTTCCAAAATAATTAGCAAACCATTGATAGTATCTTTAATCAGGTTTTGCGAAGCAAAAGAAAAAGCTAAACCCAAAACTCCCGCACCAGCTAGCAAAGGAGCGATGTTCAGACCAATAATGGTCAGGGAGATAAATAAAGCAATACCCGCCCAAAAGCAAGTGACTATGCCTCTAAACAGACGAGAAAAAGTATTAACCCTAACCTGGAGTCGGTGATTTGTATCGGGGCTTAATACATAGTTATCAGTAAAAGCTTTACCCGTGATAACTGTATTAATTCTAGCGATCGCAGCGAAGCTGAGACGAATTAAAACATAACAAATCCAGACAACAACTATCAACCGCAGCGGAATCCTGAGAATGGTAACGATCCACAGTTGAGTCAAGCGAGTGTCAGGAAATAAGCCCAAAATAAGCAACATTCCGCCAACCCAGATAGTTATCTGAGTCAGTTGTAATAGGCGGTGCTGTACTTCTTTGAGGTTAAATGTTTTTCTTTGCTCTAATTGAGATGATAAAGACTCGGCATCTAGGCTCAAGGTAACTTTGTCTTTGGTTAGGCGTTTGCTCCAGCGCAATAGAACAAAGTTGATCAGCACCATCAGCAGCAAGACAACTGCTGATAATTTGGCTTGCTTGAGTAAAAATATAGGCTGTCTTTCTAACTTGGCTTTTTCCAATCCTGTTTCGATGCGATCGGCTATTTGCTGTGCCTGAGATTCTAGATTGACATCGCCAACAGCTACATCACTACTATCAAGTGTCAAAACAGGGATCTTTTTGTCGCCTACTGCCACATCAAGACTTTGCTTATTTTGATCTCCTTGAGCAGAAACGTTTAATCGGGCATGATTAGACTTGAGATATACACTTTTGATATCGGCTAACTTTTCTTCTGTATATTTAATTCGTTGACCTAAATCTGCTTTTTGGTCTGATAATTTAAATACACAACGACCATCCAAATATACGCAAGCTGAAATAGCAGTATCAGTTGAATCACTATCTAGCTTGAGGGTTTCTAAATTCAGTTTGGGCAACAGTGGCAACTGCGCCCAAACTGGACTAGCAAAAAGATTAATAAAAATAACCGTGCTGATTAATACCCATAAGAGAAAATTCTTTTTAGTCATGCTACCCATAAACTAATCTGCCAGCAACTGGCGATCGCCGTCAATAATATAAATAACTTGTCTTATCTACTTGTGATTTGACTTACGTTTGATTTTTAATCATTTATAACTCAACAAATATTAGAACTTAATCCAGTAATTTGTTAATCTTTCATAAAGTCGTCTTAAACTTAATTTTTCACCTTAACTCAGCGTTTATAGCAGCAACGCCTTATGCCCTTGTCTCGTATAATAAGCTCAGTAGTAGCGATCGCCCTGGCTTTGGGAATGATTATTCTCGGAGGATGGTATTTTACCCTTGGTATAGGTATTTTAATTGTCTTGGCACAATTAGAATACTTTCGATTAGTTCGTGCCAAAGGAGTAGAACCTGCTGCAAAAACCACTTTAATTGTGTCTCAACTTCTGCTGATCAGCTCTACCATTGCGCCGAGCGTAACTGACGCGATGTTTTGCTTGGGAGGAACAATTATTTGTTTCTATCTGCTGTTTCAACCTAAAATGGCAACTATTGCCGATATTTCAAGCTCTATTTTAGGCTTATTTTACACAGGTTATCTGCCTACTTTCTGGGTACGGTTGCGAGTTAGCTTACCTAATACAAACAACGGCAGCAACCTACCTTTAGACGGCTATTGGCCCGACTCTTGGCTCAATCCTAGCCAGTTTCCTACCGCTTTAACCCTGACGTTTTTAGTGATGGCTTGTATTTGGGCAGCAGACATTGGCGCATATACTATGGGTAAAAGTTTTGGTCGTACCAGACTTTCAGATATTAGCCCGAAAAAAACCGTCGAAGGTGCTGTATTCGGGGTAATTGGTAGCTTAATAGTGGCAGAATTGGGAGCTTGGTATTTTGATTTTCCTGCATGGCAACTTAGTGGAGTTATGCTAGGCACGCTGATTGGTATTACTAGCTTATTGGGAGATTTAACCGAGTCAATGATGAAGCGAGATGCTGGGGTAAAAGATTCAGGACAGTTAATTCCTGGGCATGGAGGTATTTTAGATAGAACCGACAGTTACGTTTTTACTGCTCCTTTGGTATATTATTTTTTTACTTTATTATTACCTTTACTCTCAGCTAATATCTAAACATTACCAACATCGTTAACGTTACGCAAAATAAACTGCTGCGCCGTAGTCCCTGCGGGGGGTACCCCTTGGCTAGTTATTAGTTCCTGTGGGGATTATCCCCCTTGGCTATTTATTGGTGCAGGGCATTCGCTTGGCGCGTTTTGGGTGGGAAGATTCCTACCCAAAAGCCGCCAACCAGATCGTCCCCCAAGGGGAAACTTCGCTGCCTTGCAGCGTGCATCAAATATAGTCTTGAATTCTACCTGATTGAGACTACTAAAAACTAAAAACTTTTTGATAAAAAAAGACGAGCATTAAAAAGCTCGCCTTGTAAATAACCTGATGTAATTTTATTTAGCCTGGTTCTTCCTCATATTCAGGAGCTTTTTCTTTTTTGGGAATATTTATTGCTGGAGGATTATAGGGTTCAGGTTTGATATCATCATCCCAAACATCTTCATTTGTTACTTCTTCATATTCGTATTCCTTAACTGGTGGCGCATCATACACTGGTGCATCATAAATTTCAGGTTCTGCATCTTCCCAATTATTTTCTTCATATTCTTCTTCATAGGGAATTGCTTGTGCCTGCTGTCTAATTGGCTGTTGAGCAACACGATTTTCTTGCCATTCGTCTTCATCCCATCTTTCTTCCATTACGGGTTCTCTAGAATCTACAGGTGTAGAAATCGGTGTACGAATTGGAGTTCCTGTACCTAGCTGGTTTTCCGCATTGATAGTTTGAGGATAATAGTCTTCGCGATCTTTTTCCCAAGGAGGACGACCAATACCCAAACGCTCCAAAAGACCGACTGAAATTTGTTCAATCCGTTCTTCTGAGCCTTCAAAAACAATTAAGCGATTAGGACCACTGCTAACCACCTCTTCGATAGATAGTTCGTAGGTACTAATAAACTGTTCGGGGATCTGCGGTAGTCCCAGTGAAGCAATCACAATCGAGTTTACTGCTCCATTTTCTGCATCAAACTGAAAATCTCTAACCTTACCTAGAGGTTCGCCAGCTTCAGTAATCACTTCGCAACTAATTAGCTTACTGTAAGCCTCAATATCTATATCTTCTATTGCACTTTCATCGTCGACCAAAATCACGTCTCCAGTCTGACGAATACTGTCAAGGTACATATACTTTGGTATTCCAGAAACCGAAAGTAAATTATCTCGCAGTCCTAAAGCCACTATTTCTCTGCGATCTATATCGACCAAAACCTCTTTTACCACTCCTAATCGTTTACCGCTATTACGGGCGATAACCTGAGTGTTGATAAATTCAGAGCGCAGATGTATGTTTTCGGTTGTCATTTTATTGTTTGGTTAATGTAAGCTATTGCTTGCACTTGCTATCTATATAGTAATTTTTTTAAATCGAGACAGTGTAAGTATTTATTTTAAGATAACGTCACAAAAGTCACTAGACTAAAATATTCTATAGGTATCTAAAGACTATTTTAGCTAATCGTGATGCGTTTGCCTCATTGGAGCATGAATAATACCTTTTGGCAAGACGGTTTAGACGTGATTGGCGGTAGAACAGATAGGAATACATTTAAAATTAAGAATTAAACTTTAGATTCAAATTGCCGTGTGTATTACCCTCAAACTGAGCTAAAACGGGTATGTATAAAAAAACCCAAGCAGTTTTTATCTATTTGAGGTGTTAATCTCCAGATATAAAATGGATATTTTAAGATTGTGCCGTAGCTATTGGCGACCTAACAACCCAACAAAATCAAGCTATCTACAAGTTATTAACAGGATTAAATTTTCGCCAAACCAGTGCAGTGCTAAATTTAGATAATAAGGCGATCGCCTTATTATCTCCCTCGATCCTAGATCGGGATATTATTGTCCGAGATCCCAATCCTCCATTTGACAAATTACCTAGACTGCCTCAGCAAGAAAGCGACAAAGCATCAAAGCATCATTAAATCCTAGTTGGTCAGATGATAATAACAATAGTGGGTTTGATACTAATGTTCATAGCCAAGGTACGCCTTCAGTTACTCAGTGTAATTCGACAATATCTTCAATAAAATAATTTCTTTACCAAAAATTGCGATCGCGGAGCTAGCCGTAGGCATCGCTTTATTAATAATTCGCAGAATTTAAATAATAAATCTCAATTAAAATTACATTCTTTCCAAGACATTGATACCCAACAATGACAATCCTAATTTAATCGTACGTGCTGTTAAATTAGCCAAGATTAGGCGAGATGTGCGCTGGGGTTCATCTGCTTGAAGAACAGGACATTGATCGTAAAATTGATTAAACTTTTGACTTAGTTCAAACAAATACAAGCAAATACGGTTGGGTAATAAATCTTTTTCTACATCTTTAAGAACTTCTTCAAACTGTAAAATATGTTTGGCTAAAGTTAATTCGCTGGCTTCTGCTAATGTAATCTTGGCATCAGATAATTTTTTTAAATCAACATTGCCTTTGCGACTAATTCCCTGTACTCTTACGTAAGCGTAAAGTAAATATGGTGCAGTATTTCCCTTAAGATCTAGCATTTTATCGTAGCTAAATCTATAGTCAGAGGTGCGATTTTGGCTCAAATCTGCATATTTAACTGCACTGATGCCGATGACTTCAGCAGACTCGTTGATAAATTCTGGGGTTTCGGTTCGTTTTTCGGCGATAAACCTTGCTTTTAAATCAGCGCGCACTCTTTCAATTGCTTCGTTTAGTAAATCTTTGAGCTTAATAGCTTCCCCTGAACGAGTTTTCAGCTTCTTACCATCTTCGCCTAAAATCAGACCAAATTCTGCATGAACAAAGTTATGCCCATCTGTAATCCATCCTGCACGTTTGCCTACCTGAAAAATTTGGGCGAAATGATTATTTTGTTCTGAACCAACGGGATAAATGACTCGTTGTGCCTTGTCTTCTCTAACTCGATGACGAATAGCTGCTAAATCTGTAGTAGCATAATTGTAGCCACCATCTGACTTTTTAACAATCAAAGGCAAAGGATTCCCCTCGCGATTGGTAAAACCTTCTAAGAAAACGCACATCGCACCTTCGCTTGCTTCTAAAAGACCGAGTCGATCTAGTTCTTGCAAAGTTTGGGAGAGAAAAGGATTATAGAAAGATTCTCCTCGTTCGATAATAGAAGACAGTCCCATTAAATCGTAGATCTGACGATAAGAACGACTAGACAATTCACAAACAATTTTCCAGGCTTTAATTGTTTTTTCATCTCCTGCCTGTAATTCCACAACTGCTTGGCGAGAAGCATCCCGAAAGGTTTCGTCTTCGTCAAATCTTTTCTTTGCCTGACGATAAAAAGTAGACAACTCTCCCAAATTCATTTCTTGCTCAGATGCTAATGCTTCAGGATAAGCTTCTCTTAGATAAGCAATCAACATTCCAAAAGGTGTACCCCAATCGCCTATATGACTTATACGTAGAACATCATGACCAATAAATTCTAAAATCCTACTCAGACATTCACCAATAATCGCCGATCGCAAATGTCCCACGTGCATTTCTTTGGCAACATTAGGACTGGGGTAATCAACTATGACTCGTTGAGGATTTTGAGTCGGTTCAATACCTAATCTTTTGTCGGCCTGGATTTTACGTAGCAATTCCCCAATGTAATTAGATTTTAGCGTAAAGTTGATAAAACCTGATCCTGCGATTATGGGAGTTTCGCACATATCTGCTAGCTGAAGCCGATCGATGAGCGATTGGGCGATCGCTCTAGGATTTTGCTTGAGAGGTTTAGCTAAGGATAGAGCAACGTTAGACTGATAGTCACCAAACTTAGGATTATTTGTCGGCGCAATCAAAGGATCTGTATCTGCCAATTCTGCACCAAAGGCAGCAACCAGAGCTTGGCTAACAGAATCTTGAAGCTGTTTTAGTATAGAAGTCATGATAATAGCTGGAAACCTTAAATTTGATGTGTATAAATGTCTGTATGTAGCTCTAAGCCTTAAGCTCCTGGCTCTAAGCTTTCTTTTGTAAATTATTAAATCAACTAACAGAAAAAATACTTAAAGTAGATGAGCCGTTATTATCCAGAATAATTAATTTATCATCAATCTAGCTAGTAGAATGTCGATCTTCCATAATTATCAGTAACTGTGTTTACTACTCCCTACTTTCTATCTCCCTAATTATTTTGTGTAGACATCAAGATTGAACCCTGATGGGCTTGAGGAGCAGATACATCTTCAACAGTTATAGCAACTATCTTAATTGTTTTGGGTTCAAGATAGGGTTGTGGAACAGCAATTTCCTGAGCAAAATAGCCTGAATCGTTGACTTGAAATACCGCAGTTAAAATAGCTCCTTTCTCATCTGTGGTATAGGGAACATCTTTACCTACCACTGTCCATAGAGCATAAGCTTTTTCTGGAGGTAAAGGCGGTAAATTATTAACGTTGAGGGTAGCATTTAGCCGATCTGGGGAGACAACTAACTTAGCTGTTGATTTTTTAGCTGCATCTTCGCTCTTTAATAAATAGGTAAGTTGATCGCTCTGTGTATCTGTCTGCGTATCTGTTGTTTGTGCGGTTTGAATAGATTCCCATAAACGATAGTTAGCAATACCTAATGTCGTAATTGCAGCTATGGCGATCACACCTAAAATTTTGTTCCAGGGTAATTTAGACTTTGAAGTTACAGTACTTTCTGAGTTGCTAGCGGTCGAAAGTGCTGCTTGTGTATTTGCTGTCTGAGAACTAGCTGCTATTAAAATACGATCGCGAAGGGTCGCCGTCGGCGTTACTTCTGGAGGAGCGTAAGCCAAATCTAAAGCTTCTTGCATAGCTGTAACCTGCTCTATTAAATCAGGATTTTCGGTTAGCATTTCTTTAAATAGTAAAGCTTCGGCAGGACTTAAGTTGCCTAATACATAGCCCGAAACTAATAATTGTTCGCATTCTGGAGGTAGTGTTGACATGATGTTATGACTGCCTCCTAGGATTTGTCAGAGCCAGACGTAATTTAAGTAAGCCACGACGGGTTCTCGACTTCACCGTTCCTAATGCAGTACTTAGTCTCGTAGCAATTTCTGACTGGCTTAATCCTTGATAGTACGCCATTCTTAATACTTCTCTTTCTTCGGTTGATAGCTGTTCTAAAGCCTTTAAGACTTCTTGCGATCGCTCTAGTTGAGCAACCTCTTCCATGGGACTTCCAGACAACAATTGCTCATTTTGATTTGCTGCTTGATGGCGAAGTTTTTGTTGTCTTCTAGTGCGGGTTCTGAGGCGATCTAAGGCACGCGATCGCGTTAAGATTCTTAAGTATGTGCGTAAACTCCCTCGCTGAGGATCGTAAGCAGAATTCTTAGTCAGACTTAGAAAAACATCTTGAGTCAAGTCTTCTGCTTCGGCTGTATTAGCTAGTAAATGCAACGCTATCCCATAAACCAAGGTGGCATGGCGATCGTACAAAGTAGCTAGAGCATCGGTTTCTCCATTTTGCAGCCGCAAAAACAAGTCTGCATCAGTCTGATTGGGATTCTCATCCTCAAAATAATGACTGGAGGGTTCAGGAGACATATGTAACGATTAAGAAATATGGCATTGTTACATAATATCTTTTCTTGGCGTTGCACAGTTAAAATATGATAAATGCTATTAACTATGCAGTGTCCTAAATGCGAATCAAAGAAAACAGTCAAAAATGGTCGGCGCAAAAGTAAGCACCCTCGACACTTCCTTCAAGTCGGTGAAAGCCAAGGCGCGTTTTGGGGTGAATATTCACACACGGCGCGTTTGGCGAGACAGCCTTGCAGGAACGGCGGCTTATGAAACTTCATACTCAACAGGCGAGTGGAATAGCGCTTGGGTCTGTTGCGCGGCTTCCCCGCGTTGAAGAACTGAACAAAGACAGCTTGGGTTTCCCAAGCATTTCCTCGCCTCAAAACGCGCCTTGGCTTTCCCTCCGCAGACGAACGAAGGACTTGTACGCACGTACTTGTACGCACGTACTGTCGAGGGCGGCTCAGAGTATTCTGTCCCAACAGGCGAGTGGAACAAGCGGTCAGACCCCCTTCGGGTTCGTGCCTTTGCTCAAGTCGGGGAACCCTTTCAGCATTTGCTCATGGGGGAAACCCCCAAGACCGCAATGCTTCACCGCGTCGCCGTCACAAAGGCTTTAGCCGCATGTAGTCAGACCCCGCCTCGGCGTAAGACGCAAGGGAATGCTGACTTAGCAAGGGAACGCTGACCAAGACAGCCCCCGTTTAGGGGGCGTTTCCTCGCCTCAAAAACTGCCGTTTGCAACGCAAGTGTCTCACCAACGCAACTGCTTCACCGCAACGGTTTGGTCTCGCCAAACGCGCCGTACAAAGAGGAGACACGGACTCGGATGCAAGCTCCGAGTAGTAAGTGCCGTCGACTGTCGAGGGCGAGTTTAAGACTCCGACCTCGACAGTCGTCACGGGGCGATCGCCCCATCGTCTGCGAAGCAGACTTGTGAAGCTTCGCTTCAGGTATTAAGTAGAGTTCAAGACTCTATTTAATTGGTACTAGCAAGCGTGGTACCCAGCGCACCAGACTAATTACTTATTTATTATCCTTTATTTTGACTGTACGGGGCTTGAATTCGATACCAATATCGTAACTTCTTTTGAATTTGGAAAACTTAGATTGCCCTGAAAAGAAACGACGAAAAGCATTATCTTGATGTCTAATTGATTGCTGTAAAACATCTGAGCTTACATCAGCATACCAAGCTTTAGTTTGTCGCCAAGACGTTGCCAAAGAAGAATGTATTTCAACTGCTGAACGACGAGGGTTAAAAGGTTTGTTTTTTTTGCCTCGCCTTTTACTGGGGTTATCTTCTTTATACAGAAAGAAGGTGATCGATGCAGTTATGTTGAAGCGATTAGAAGAAATATTTGCTGATACCTGCAAGAAGTGGGGCTGTGAATTAAAAGAATTTAACGGGGAAAATAATCATTGTCATCTATTGATAGCAATCAATCCCAAAGCTCAGATAAGTGCTTTTGCTAATAATCTCAAAACAGTCTCATCTCGGCGTATCAGGAAAGAATTTTCCACTAGATGCGGTCAGTTCTATCACCAGCCTGTATTTTGGAAGATAGGCTACTTTGTTTCCTCTATTGGCGGTGCTAATCTAGAGACAGTAAAAAAGTATATCCAACAACAAGATTCCCCTACTCAAAGAGTCGATCGTTCGCGATTCCCCTACACCTAAGCCCTACATCCTTATCGGCGGCTTTTTTAAGGCGGCTTTTCTGTGACCAAGGACTTGTCCGCAGGTAGCTTCCCACCCAACCTCGACAGTTCTTACGAAAGTTGCTCGCCCTCGACAGTACATGCGGCTTAAGCCTTTATAAGCCCCGAACCGAACCCGCGCAACGGACTCAGATGCGGACGAAGCGTCCTTTCTCACCGCTTTCCGATTTAAAGTTTTCTAAAATAGCTCGATAATTTGAGCGATTCTTTCGATGGAGATCGCCTGTCTTTCTTTGATATTCCGAAGTGCTTCAGTTTGCTCTGGAGTCATTACTTTCTTAATACTCCTTCTACAATTGCAGATTCAATTCCACTTCTAGACTGATGTTTATACATCAGAGCGATAAATTGGTCTGGGGTAAATTCAACGCAAAAACTGACAGATTCAACTGGCTTAATATCTTGAGGGGAGACTACATAAGAGCCATACCCCAGAATTGAAACATTGAAGTTGCATCCAGTTTCAGTTAGCGCGGTAATAGTTCCAAAACTATGATTGGCTAACTTCAATTTTTCTGATACGCCATCAAAGTTAGATAGCTGCAATTTAATTAGCTGCCCTACCTTGAATTGCTCGATCAATTTCTTATTAGACGTAGTAACTTGATGCACAGCTTCTTTAACTAATGCTGCAGAAGGATTATTGCCCTTGGCTAATTCCACAGCCTTTTTCCATGCTTCAGGTTGTTTTTCTGAAGATACTTTAGCTAATTCTCTGGTAACTCTTCCTGATTAAGGTATAGGCAAAACTGATGTATAGTCAGTTGATTGATAGGCGATTGGCAAAAAGTGTCCCCTATGGGGGACACTTCTTGGAACAGTTTCTTTAACGGAGACAAAGGCGTGAGCCGCATGTGCTCCGCAACGAACTGTTCCGCTTTTTTTTGCTTCAATTATGTTGTTAACTACTTCTGCCGAATCAATTAATCGATAAGCTTGCGACTTGCCCATATTCCAACGCTCCTTTAAATACTGATTGAAATTTGAGTATCCCACATCTTTATAAAGTTGGCGATCGCGTATCTTCGCCAAAGCTTCCCCCACTCGGTAAAAAATTTCTAGTCCCTGCTTAACAATGTGTTCGAGTTTATCTAGGTCTTGTTTATCAAAAAGCTTTAAGCTCTAGGCTCTAAGCCTTTTAGTTGACTACCTGCGTAGTAGCTTTAAACTGCACAAAGCAAAGCTTTGAGTCGCGCCTAGCGACGCAAGGCGGCTGTACCAAGCCCTGCGCTTCGTGGGTTTAAGACCCCCTTCAAGCAACCGCTTGGTGGTCTTCAATCAGGCGGGGTTTAATACCTTGTCTGATACAGCCCCAAGAGCGAAGCGCGCTTCGCTCTTGGGGCGTAAGCCCCGTGCTTATAGCTTAAGGCTTAAAGCTTATAGCTGGGGCTTCGCCCCTTTATTAACCCAGATAATTCTTTTGCGTAGGTAGTAAATAAAAATCTCCAGACTCGGCTACAACATCAGGAGTACCATCGACTGCATATTGCGATCGCCATTTAGCTTCCGCGCGCTCGGCGGTAAAGTTAGTATCGTAATTGGAGTTGATATTTTTATAAATACCAACTCCAAAACGATCACTCATAACTAGGTAGTGAGTAGTGGGTAAATTATTTTTCTTTTAGTTTTTTTGTTATTGAAACTAATATTTTTATTATTACTTCTATCTCAGAAAACATCTCGGTAAATTTAGCTCCAGAAGCTAAATTATTTTCAACAATTAATTCAATCCAATGAACGCGCTATGCCGATTGTTTCATTTGCCTCTTTTAAAGCTATTATATATTTTGATAAAAAGTCTTTGTTTGACTGTGCGAATTCTGCCTCGGAACAATTTGCACCTATTGAAGTACCAAAGCGTAAAAACTGTTTTAATAATATTTTACTTGCGTCATTGTAATGTTTTTTATTTAACTCTGTGTAAGCGTTAATTACTCTGTTAGCAAAATTTCTAGTTCTATTTTAAATTGAAATACTATTATTAATCATGAAAAAAATTGAACGTCGTAACTCAATTTTACCAGTGGCAAGTAGTATTTTTTGCTACTTACTTTGTCGGTGTTTCAATCGCTAAATCTGTAGTTGGAATATCAGGTTCACCATCAAAATAATAAAAGTTTTGAAACTTAGTTATACAGGCTAACTTGGTTTTATTGCATCCTGCGAGCGCCGTCAAGTTATCGCCTACGGCAATGTTAAATGGTGCTTGTTCAAACAGGATTATTTGTGAACCGACATAAAAGTCAATATCCAGGTGTACACCATTATTTGCCCCACTGGTAAAATATAAGCGTCCCCGATCCAAGTGTTTATCAGGTAGTCCACCATTAACTGAAAACACGCGCCGATTAACTACGTTAGTTACAGCTAAAAGGTGCGTGAAGTTGGTTAAATCTTTGGTACAGACATCATCACCTAGGTGCGCCCTACAGGTCTTACCAGTAGTTGTGCCGACATTATTCTCTAGTAAAGATAAGTTGCTTTTGACTTTGATTTCGTAACCTAAATTATTGCTCGTAAAATCAGCTAAATATCCCGTGGGTAACTCTATATGCTTGGGGGGATTTAAACTAAAAGAAGAAGGTAAATTTGTATAGTCCACAATAAAACGCCGTACTTGAGCCTTGGCATAGATACCACTTTGTAAGTCAACTTTAGATATCACCGCCACATCTAAAATACCTTTTAAATTCTGACTGTCCAATCTTTCTAACCCCTCACTTACCTGGTCTGCGGTAGAGTCAAAACCTGTAAAACTTTGGTAAGTTACCCCGCCGATCGCGATCATTTGGTCAAAACCCGTAAAGCCAAGCTGCGCTCCATCGGTGCGCGTAATTAACCAGCACCAGCAAAGAGTTAGAGTTTTTTTAGTTATCGCACTGGTTGAGACAGGATCTAGAATTAGCATTTAGAAGCATGAGGTGCGGTCTGGAGCGTGTGTATGAGGTATGAAGTAATGTTTTTCTTCAAACTTCGCGCCTTCAAACTTCGTACTTAAAGAGCGAAGCTCTGTCAAAGATTCTGGCAAATTATTAAAACTTTGCTTAGTCGCTACTAAAAATCTACGCATCTGAGCGACAGTCATTGTCGGTTCAGCCTGTCCTTTTTCCCAGTGCCTAATAGTAGAAACCGCCACCCCTATTCTTCTAGCTAAATTCTCTTGAGACAGTCCTACAGATAGTCTTAATTTTTTAAACGGGATATCAGTTATTTGAACCTTATCTCTAGCAGGGCGCATATTAACTTTAAGTAAACGCTTCAACTAAGTTGGCATTAATTGAGCGATCTTACCTGGGGGAAAACTCGTAACCTATAACCTATAACCTATAACTTAAATAGTTAACTTGACTGCTGTTAAATTAACCACAGGGCTATCGCCCAGAGCGCGCAGATCGTCGTAAGACAACTTCAAAGCTTTGCTTTGTGCGGTTATAGCTTGTAGGTTATAGGTTAATCACTTGGGACATCATCCCAAACCCGCACCCGCTCAAAAGTCGAGATCTCCCCAAGCAGACTGGTTAGCCGATTGATTATTTCCTGCCTAGTTGTCATTGGGATTGGGTACTGGGTAGCTTCAATTCAAAATCAGAGTCGGCAACAGCAAGTTCTTTCCAGTACCCAGGAAAAAATAAGTTAGGTATGATTTTTTTTCCTTTGTTTTGGGCGATCGCTATTTTTATAGTCTCTAAATCGTTATTGTCGATTATGCCCGCCTCTCTAAATGGTTTGAGAGCATTGACCAGTTTAACAGTACTAGCTTTTTTGCTAATCGGAAATTCATCGTCGTCTGGCATTCTTAAGTACCAATACCCACTCACAGGATGCTGTTCTACGGGGCAATAATATCTAGATACGTCATTTGGATCGGGATTAGGTCTTGATAACTGATAAAACAAAGCAGAAATTTGATAACCAAACTCCTCAGACAACACAGGGATATTAATCATCACAAATAGTAATCAATTAAATTTTGGTTGATATTAGATGTAGTTAAATTATCTATGACATCTGAAAATATTAATAACTCCGAATAAGTACCTTGCCATCCACGGTCTGGAAAATATCTGTCTTTACTAATTCGATCTGCCAACAAATTACCTGTTGTGTTAATTGAAAATACAAATGAGTTTTCAGGTATTTTTGTGTTGGCAGCCACATTAGAATTGTTAAGTTTTATAGTTCCATTTGTTATAAAAGGAGAACAATATTGTGTGTTAAAAAATACACCAGAACTTCCAGCATGAAAATCATAGTTTGTGTCACTACCCAATAAATAAGCCAAAACTTGGTTAGCCGTGCTGGAATATTCAAGTTTAAAAAAAAGAGTTCTAATATTACTTATGTCATTAAATTCAAAAGAGTTAGAACCATTGTCATCAAATAATAAAGCAGGTTTATTACTACTTAAATCAAGTTTGGGTTGATACTGAATATTAGGCTGAATAGCATGATTATTATTATCAGATTGGTCATACCATTTGACGACATAACCAGTACTAGCGCCTAAAAAAGCATCAATGCTCTCGCTATCTAAGTATCCGTTCAAAAAGCCAAAATCTTGCTCTAAATTATCGCTCTCACGCCTCAGCCTAAGACAGAAACCAGTATAAGCCGTGCTTAATTTGCGTATAGAGTACGCAATTGAAGCTATGGGAACTTCATCTAAAAGTAATTTAATAGAATCTGCTACGGAATAAACTAAATCATTACCTAAATGTATCTTTTTTATCGTCTCAGAACCTAGACAAAGCTTGTAGTTGTTATTTAGCAAAACCATACGCGCGAAAAACAACTTCCGTTTACTCGTTAATAACGTAGAGCGTAGTAGCACTCTTGGGGGTTATGGCATTATAGTCAGCTTGTGTTAAAACAATCACGTCAGTAACGGTGCTGTTACTAGAGCCAACTTTACCGTTTACGCTCTCAAAAACTATTGGTGTAACCGTCAATTTAGTTCCTTCTAACTTATGCTTGTGTCGCTCAAACTCAATATTAGTCAAATCTATTTGTTCTCCTGCGCCATAAACAACGCCTTGCTTAACAATCGTAAAAGCTGTATTTGCTCTAATTGTGTAAATAGCCATTAAAAGTCTTCTTTGAGAATTAAATTTGTCAACTTGCCATCTTCAATCGGCTGAATACCTTTAATTAAATAGTTCTTGCCTTTGATAATTAAGCGATCGCCCGATCGCAAGTCGTGAACGGAGACGGTTTCTACCAAAAAAGTAATTTGCTTTCCTTCGGACACGCCTTGCCCATTAAATATCGGGTCATAGTTGAGGTCAAGTATGCCCGATAGCTCTATTAGGGACGAGTTAGTACTGACCACAGTAGCCAAGGTACTAAATTCGTTGTCTATGAAGATAGACAAGTCTTCAGATTCAGAGATCCAGCCCATTGTTTATTTTCTTTTTGCCGAAGGTTGGACTGAGGGGTTGGGGGACTAGGGGGCTGGGGGGCAAGGGAGCAACAGGGGCAAGCTCCTCCACTCCTCTGCTCCCCTGCTCCTCCTCTCCACTGCTCTCCATCTCCTGTTGAGCCTGCCACTCGGCAAACTCAGCAGCCACAGCAGATTCGTTTTTCTCAACAGGAGCGTCACTTTTTTCTACCTTTTCGCCGTGCAGGGAAGCCTGTTCCTCGCTTAACAATATTTTCTTACCTTCGGGGATGTCCACGCCACAATGATTTAACGCGCCAGCCTCTCTGTTTATGTACCAGTTTTTCATTTACTTCTCCTTTTTGACGGTGACTGTAGTAATTTTTGGTTGTCGAGACTGATATTGTTCTTCAGTCTCAATTAAATGCTGATATTTAATTGCTTCAAATACATCTAATTCAACGGTTTCACCCATTTGAAATATTTGTCTTGACTTTTTGCCGTTGACAATTTTTTCATGGTGCAATGGCAGCGATCGCACGTAATATTTTGTTTTCATTTTTTGTAGTATTTAAGTATTTATAATGTCGGTTGCCACCACAAAATATTCGCCTCTCGTTAGATTCAAGTCCAGCATTTGCATAGCGCGAATTGAAATAATCGCTTGGTCAAATTGAGAGTAGGGATTAGCCATGAGGTCTAAACCGCTCCAGATACCCAAAAGGACATTACTAAAGTCGCCAAAGAAGGCAGCCGATAAATTGCTGGCTGTACCTTTAACTAAATTATTAGGAATTTGATTTGAGCATCTAGCACGGTAACCAGCAATCATGCCCTCGGCACTGTTGTTGCCCATTTGCCAGATCCAAGTTCCCGCACCCGTATCCTGATTTAGTTTGGTTTGCAGCTTGCCTCTGGTTCTGGCATTAACTACATAGCCAAACGTGCCTTGATTCATGGCGTTGGTCACAGCTAATTCGCTCTGCATAGCAATCACAGCAGCCCAGTCAAGCTCACCGCCGTTTGCTCCCAGGACAATACTGTTTACCTCTGGGTGGGAAATAATTCCCAATGGTTCTTCACCAGTACCAGAGCCAAAGCCGATGGTGCGGTCAATCTCCAAAGCGATCGCGCGCATGATCCGATTGCGAGTTAACTGCTCTAGGTCAATAGAACTTTGGACAGTCATCTCGTAAGTCATCTTAGAAATAACGGCAATCTTTTTAGGCGAGAGAGTAATCTTATCGAAAGTTCCCTCGTCTTCGGTGATGGTTTGTCCTTCACCAATCCAGTAGGCATTTTGATAGGTAGCTTCTCTGGGGATTTCAATGTTGCCTTGCAAATCGCGCAGGTAAGTTACCCCCATCGGTAAAAAAGCCGACATATTATATAGCTGCTCGATAAAGCGATCGCTAAGTAAGTCAGTGCTAATTAAATTACCAGCAGCAACAGGTACACCTGTTTCATAAGGAGCGCGATGAGACAGTCCGTTGCGGAGGTTCCCTCCGTTATAGGAACTGTCGAACCCGTTAGGGTAAGACACTAACTGAGACTGATCTAGGTAAAGCTTGCCCTGTGGGGGCTTGCCTATCCTTTGCTCTAAAGCCCTACTAACCTCAAGCTCTAGCCCACATTTATCGGCAGGAATCAACCCTGCTGCATAACCTACGGCACGGTTAAAGCTGTAGCTTCTGCGTTCGGGGTCGCTCATGCCTAGGGGCTTTACCCCTGTTGCCACGGGTTCTTGTTTTTGGACTGTTACTTCATCTAAATATTTAGACCTAGCAGCTTCGATTGATAAACCTGCACCTATGCTGTGTTTTGCTAGTTCAGGATTACCGTATTTTTGAGCTAGGGCATAAATCCCCTGTACTCGTTCGCGTTCGGTTTTTATTAAGTCGGTTTCGTTTATTTCAATTTCGGGCATACGGGTCGCCTCTTTTATCTCTTGGTCTTCCTTACTTGAACGGGGGAGTGGAGCCGTTTCCTCCCCCCAGTTTTCCCTCGAAGTAGATACAAAGTAACTTCGACCCACCCCCACACTTTGATCGGCTGGCACGGTAACAATAGAAGTCTCAAAAGGAGTCCATTTCTTAACGCGATAGCGATCGTAATCATCTGCCGATTCAATCAAAACTAATTCCTTGATTTCGTAGCCAATTGAGACGTTGCGAATAATCCCAGATTTAATACTTTGGTAAATCTTTTCTGCTAAAGCATGAGTATCAAAGGATATTCTGTTGTAAAGCTTTTCCCCTTCAATCCAGGCGTTTTTGATTACGCCAATATAATCATCTCGATTGTGATTAAACAATACATTTGCTCCATCGTTAAAGCGAGATAGGTCAATAGAATCACTGCTATGCTCTAACTCTTCGTAGCCAAACCAGCGCAGGTAAGGCGTACTGCTGCTTACAGATAGTTCAATGGTTCTTTCTTCTGTTACCTCAGCCTTTTGCAGAGGAATAAATCTAGTTTGGTGCTTATTTATGTGTCTATATAATTTATTAGGCTCTGGATCTATCGGGAAAAAAGCATCTCCTAGATCTTCCATTAATATATTTTTCATAAAGTGCGATCGCGGTTTTAGCTCATCACAATCTAAAGTTCCCGAAAGCCAAAACCTAAGCTTATTTTTAGAGGCTTTTCTCCGTTCTTGCCAAAAACCCAAATAAATTGCATCTTTTCCGCCGAAGAGGCTATAAGCCATACAGGACAAATAATACAAGGCGCATAAGCATTTATGCTTAGTGTTCCCAGTTAGTGTTCCCAGGTTTTTGCTCTTCTGACACTGGGTTTATAGCTATCCCATCAAAATTAACGGCAATACCGTTTTCTTCCAAAATTTCTCGTTCGCGGGCGATGGTTTTAATGCTCTCTTCAAAATCCTCTCCTTGTTCTGCATAAACTTTAGTCAGGCTAGTCATGCCCCCAGCCAAGCTTGCCAAAGTAGCCTGTACTTCTTTGTTGGGGTCAACCCAACTCCAACCGCGACACTGCCACTTGATAGCTGCGTAGCGTTTGGGGCGTAGTTCGTAGTCAGCAAAGTTTAAGACCCCTGAGAGTACTGCCATATCTAGCCAGCCATCAGATTCTGGATTGCCTAATAGGATTTCGCGGTTGAAGTTACATACAAACCAAGCCTGCAAAACCTTATAGCGATCGCGTGCGGTGATTAGAGATAACCTGCTGCTTGAATAGTTAGATTTAGAGTAGTCATTAGATATAGTCTCGTAGCTTGCGCCAATCCCCGCGCCACTGGCTCTTAGCTGTGCTTCGATAAATGCTACTAGGTTAGGATTTGGTCTAGTGGGGTCAAGTAGGTTGAACTGTTCTCCCTGTGCCTGATAGCGGATTATCCCAGGTTCAAATCTTTCATCGGCGGGCAAAGAACTATTGTCACCTTCTGTTGGTTCACCCAATAGGTCAGAATCAGGAGTAGTTACAATACCCATTACGCAGGTAGCCAGCTTGGCTGCAAGCTGCTCTGATTCCTCGTAGTCCCCCACGTTTTTCATCCTGCAAAGAGTGCTATACAGAATCGGCAAGCCTCGAAGCTGGTTAGGGCGATCGCTAAAGTACAGGTGGATAATTTCTGATGCTGGTATACGCTCTAATTCTCTTGAAATTACTCCACCCCGCCCCTGCCATAAATCCCCTGGATGCTCCTTGTAAAACCAATAGGCTACAGGACGCTGCCAACGGTTGACCTCGACTCCCATGACTATCTGATTACCTGCCCAAGATTGGTTGTGGTCTTCGGCACACTGATCGGCTTCAATTATCTCTAAAGTAAAGGGAACGGGGGAATTAGAAAAGCTCTGCTTGACCTTGCGGATAAAAACTTCTCCCGACTCCAAAACCGACCTGAAGGCAAGCTGCTGTATCTCAGGGAAAGTAAGCTGACCTGCGGTATGACACCACATCTTTTCAGATGCCCAGTCATTCCATGCAGATTCAATCAGATCGTTAACGCGATCGTCATTCAACCCCCCTTCGTCCCCCCTAATAGGGGGGATGCCTTCGGCAGGGGGGTTCTGTCTTACCTGTGCCTGAAAACCGATACCCTGATAAACAACGTTATCAACTAGCCTGCCAATTACGCCTCTAGCATAATCATTATTGCGACACAGATCGCGACTGCGACCCCGCAGGGTAGTTAGGTCACGCCAAATATCGGCGTTAGCAGAGTTTTGGGTAGACAGCCAGTCGCCATAGTTACGTCCCCGTCTTGCTCCGTCGTATCTACGTTTACTTTGAGTACGATGTTCGATTGAATGCCTTGGGGGAGTGTTCCATAGTTTCAGAGCGAAGTTGAGCAAACCCATATATAACTACCGTTGATAACTGTAGTTAGAGTTCCCCCAATCCCCCCTTATTAAGGGGGGCTAGGGGGGATTGAGAATAGGATAGTTGAATTGGTTTTTTGTCTTTGGTCTGAATTACCAACAGGTTTTAAAAAACTTGGTCTACAGGTCAACGTAACGGAAAATGGCGAATCAATAATAATTTACAACGGTCACCAACAATATGGGTTAACCGATATCGATCCACCTACAAAAGCCGTCATGATTTGTGCTGCTCTCTCTGGCTCATTCAGAATTGGCTTTTATTTTCCTCCGCGAAGTGGAAAGAATTATCTAAGAGCGGAAACTGACCCCAACATTCCGTCCGCCAATAGAAGATTTGTTTTTAAGTTTAGCTATGCGATTTCTCAAATATTTCTGACGCTCGTAAAGGCTGGCTAAATCGTTATAGCGAACTTTTCGAGTACCGATATAGTATTCGGCTACATTTTTGCTAGATAGTTCGGCGATCGCTTTGGTTAATAGTTCTAGTTCAATCTCATCACTGAATCTAGCCTCAAACCCAGTAGAAGCTCTGGCTAAATCTTGAATAACCATTATTGACCCAGTAGCAATGGTTGTCCTCTCGTTGCCACGAGTTACCATTGCCTGCCAAGAGTAAGTTCCAGGAAGTAAATTAGCACTCTGGGTTGAGGAGATTTGAGTTTGGTAGTTTCCATCATAGGGGCTAGCGACAAGATCTAAGACAGATTCTCCACGTATAGCCCAGGATAATTGCCATTCGGTCGGGGGATACTCTGGTAAGGTACTAATCCATTTTTTGAAGTCGCCAGATACGATTGATTTGGGTGGGTTTAGGAGCATTTTTTAACAACAATAGACACAACCCTTATTTTTTCCCTATCAACTCAGCTATGTATCGATTTTTTTAATTTTTGTTTTCTAACCTCGCCTTCTTTTTCTTGTCCTGCTCCGATTAACGTTCGCGCCCTCTTTTTTTGGTTCGGAGCTTTTGCCATTAACATCTGCGTTATTTTGAGGCGCGGAAATATTCTCAGGCTGTTGAGTCTCTAAATTCTTTTTGATCGTATTCCAGTTTACTCGACTAACTCCGCAAAGGTGAGCAGCAGCTAAAGCGTAAACGGAACAATCTAACGCCTCGTTACGAACTCCTGCTAGTACTTGCCAAACTAGATAAGGTCTGCCATTTTTATGCTTTGTTACCTGCACCTCGCTACAAAATCCCTCGTACCAGTTTGTATCTAAGTTATTGGCAAAGTTTAAATACTTAGCTCCTGGTGTTTCTATTTGCGACCTGCTGTATAGGGTTTCTTTAGCCAAATCCACGCCGATTTTATAGAGCTTGATAGCCGCCTTTATCTTCTCCCCGCGATAGTTCACCTGCTGAAGCGTGGGAATTGACACCAGTGGTTTGTCTCCAGATACACCTTTAATGGCAAACCAATGAGATGCCTTAAACTTACGTACCCAGTGATAGACTTCTTGAGTTAAATATCCAGAGTCAACGCAAGTGGCTCTAACCCTTAATTCGCCACCCAATACGTGAGCATAGTTTTGAGAAGTCAGATGATAAAGCTGTTCCCACACATCGCTAGAGAGCGGATCGCCCATTATTTTCTCATAGCGAACTACATAAGCCTCCTCCCCGCGTCCCCAACCCCAAATGGCAACCTCAAGGCGATCGGCTTGTACATCTACTCCAGCAGTTAGCATCAAGCATCCATTTGGTACAGTACCAGTAGAATAATTTGATTGTAGCCCGCGATCGCGTAACTTCTGCCAGTTTAATCTTTCCCCTGCCACGCGTTCAAAAGGCAGTCCTAGAGTGGCGTTCCAGAATACCTGTAGCTTTTGGTGGTCATCTTTACTGCTCTCGTAATCTAGGCATAAATCAATCCAGCCGTTCCAGGGAGAATAAAAGCGATTGATATGAAAACCAATATGCCTGGGGTCTTTTGCTTTGGCTGTGGCTTGCCATTGCCCACTACGCAACATTTGTGCCTTGTCTTTTTCGGCTATGGGAGCATTACAGCTTTGACAGATATAGTAGACTCCTCCTAAAGGGTCAGCATCACTCGTGTCTTTACCCGCATACTGAAACCTGTCCCAAATCAAATGCTGACGATGCCCACAGTGAGGGCAGGGGACAAAATATCTGCGTTTATCCGATACGTTCCACTCATCCTCAATTCGCGAATTCTCTTTGATACTGGGAGTGCTTACTAGAAATACCAGCCAGTTCCAGAATGTCTCTGTCCGTTGAATCGCTAGCTTAACTGGGTCGCCTTCTTTTCCTGCCGATGCTGGATACTTATCAATCTCATCGCCAAAATAAGCACGGATGCTCATTGATGCCAGGGAGCTAGGAGAATTAGCACCAGCCAAGCGTAGAAATCCTCCTGCAAACATCTTCATCAAAATGGTGGAAGTGGCATTTCTTGACTTTTGAACTACCTTTTTAGCGACTGGCTTAACGTTAACTATCGCACTAGCTAACTTCTCCTTGCTAAACATCTCCGTCATAGCCGTAGTCGGGTGAGTCATCATCATCGAGCAAGGGTCGAGGTCAATCAGATAGCAGATAATCATCAGCAAAATGATTGTCTTGCCTATCTGTGCGCTACACATCAAAGTTACCTTTTGTACGCGGGGTTCACAGACGGCATCTAAGATACCCTCTTGATATGGCGCACGGGTTACACTCCACTTCCCAGGCTCTGCGGATGTTTCGGGCAATTCAAAATTCTCGACCCCCCATTGGGAAATTAACTGTCTTTTAGGTGGAGTAAATTCTGTAAAGGCACGATATAAAAGAGATGTAGCTTTCATCCCTTAAATTTACTCTGTTTATTTACCTGGGCGGTGCGATCGCGATCGCGGATAAATATGTGGCTGTCCAATAATTTGAATGCTATCATTATCGGCGCAAGGCAGAACGTAGCTGAGCGTATCGAGTCTAAGCAATTAATAATAGTGTATGGGTAAATGGCAAAAAAAATTGAGTTAGAAATTGAATCGTTGGGTACTTACTCTCAAAATAAGCCAGTTAGCGTCGAAAAGAACAAAAAAGAATCGCACGATGACTATGAACAGAGAACCTGGATGTACAGAATGCACTGGGACGATGACGACCGCGTTTTTATTCCCCCAATGGCATTTAAGAACTGTATCTCCGAAGCAGCTAAATATCTGAGCATAAAAACTTCAGGTAAAGCCACTTTTACCAAGCATTTTAAAGCTGGTGTCTTGATTGTCGATCCTTCAGTTCTTAAAAATCCGCAAAAAGAACAACCAATTCTCAAAGACTCAGTTAGAGGCGACAGAGTTTTTGTTCCCAGCAACGGCATAGCTGGTGGAGGATCGAGAGTCTGGAAAACTTTTCCCTGTATCGATGCCTGGAAAACCAGTTTAACGGTGCTAATACTAGACGACATTATTACAGAATCAGTCTTTTTAGAACATATTAATCAGGCTGGTCATTTAATCGGTGTCGGTCGCTTTAGACCAATTAACAACGGCTACTATGGCAGGTTTAAGGTCAATAACCACAGTTGGTATGATAGCTTAACTGCTTCTTAGCAAAGCAAAGCCCAGCCTAGCCGAATCCAGCACAGTGAAGCGAAATTTAGCAAAGCGTAGCGAAATTTAGCGAAGCGGAGCGTAGCAGAGTACAGCCAATCAGATCTGAACAAGTCGAAGCAATTATTTCAATCTTTTTTGTCTTAGCATAGCAAAGCAAAACTCAGCCAAGCGTGGCAAAACGTAGCATATCCCATCCCATCAAACTAATTCAAAGCGATGAATCCTCTTAAAGTCCTTCCAGAGACATCTTTGCTGGTCAACAAGTTCAAGCAAACTAAAGCAGGAGAAATATTGACCTACGAAGAGATGAGCAAATGCTTAAACTTTGATATCAAAGATAAAAGGCACATATTTTATTCGGCAGCCAATATAGCCAGAAAAGAGGCAAATATCGAACTTGTTAACATATCTGGAATTGGCTACAAAAGATTGCCCAACAATCAAATTGCCAAAACTACCCAAGAAAAGTACCAAGAAAAACTTAGAAACGACAACCTAAGCTACTGTAGCAAACTCCAAAGCATACAGGTAAAAGATTTAGGCAAGGCAGAATATACTCAATACCTATCTGCTCAAGCTATTTTAGTTGTCAGACAGGCAATCTCTGATGATTTTGTTAATAAAAAAATCGAGGCAGCGATCGCCAACGATCCTAATAAAATACTTAAAAGTGCTACTCAAGCAGTAATTGATAATTTGCCTAGCTTTTATTAGTCTTCTCCCCCCAATTCAACCAACGCCTCATTAATGACTTGTGCAAGCCTTGCCTGTATATCTTCGGGCTTATCCATACCAGACAATTCTAAGGCTAATTTAGCAGGAAGATTTATAAACTTTGCCTTAGTATTAGCGATCGCATTTTTCCACAAGTCCAGCACTTCTCCTGCATCTACCAACTTACCTTCTAGCAGATCGGCTTTCATGTTTTTAATTCTGGCGATCGCCCTACGTTCGGCGACCTCCTCTTTTAGTTTCTGCAACTGTAACTCTGCTTTGGGATTATCCTTTAATCCCATCACCTCATCTTCTAATTGAGCAATACGATGTCTCAGAGCCGAAATTAACCCATATTTGCCCTCATCTCGCTCCAAATACTCTTGGGCTGCCCAATTCTCAATCGTGCGGTAGTGTACGCCTACTGCCTTTGCCACTTCTGCTGCCGACAAATATTGCTCCATGAACACAATATGCCCAAGGTGCGTTTTGAGTAACAAAGGACTTGTCCGCATGTAGCTTCATACTCAATCATTCACCGCACCACCACAACCCCTCTCAAAATTTTTTGCACCTAAAAACGTACCGCGGATTTCCCAACTGCATATGTTTAGGTTCAGTAAGTACCTTTTTAATTAGATCGAATATAGATCGCACTCTTTTAATCAATCTTTCAAACTAGTGTCAGAGGGGAGACTTGAACTCCCGACCCCCGGCTTATGAGTCCGATGCTCTAACCAACTGAGCTACTCTGACTAACGGATTACTAAAATATATAGTAGCAAAAAAAGTCACAAGATAAAAAGTATTTATCTAAAATTTTTGCTTGTGGTAATTTGATTTCTAATTTTTGCTCGTTGAAAGATTCGACAAATTGTCAAAATCATTGCTGTTTATCTATAGATAATTACAGCACTTTTCTCTTTATTTTTGTACAAAAAACTTGTTGTCAAACTTACAATTTTAACAATAGGTGTTACAAGCAAAACGTTGCAGTTATTCTCAGCTATGAGTCTTATTATGATCTTTTATGGTGCGATTACTTTGTGATTTGGTATGGCTCAAATGGAGTAAATACTGGCTGATAGAAATAAGTAAAATTGCCAAAGCAACATAAATTACATCACTCAGTTTGCCGAGTTCGATACTCAGCATTTGCTTAAATAGGCTGACAATTAGAGCAACGACAATTACATTAACTAATTTGCCTTTTAGTTCTTCTAGGCTGGCGCTTTGCAGAATACTAGAATCATCTTGATGCTTGATTTCTATTTCTGAAATAAATAACTCGTAAATACCAAAAGCGAAAATTAACAAAACAATGCCGATGAGATAATAATCTACACCCCCAATGATGTAGGTAACTGTCTTAATCGTCATTTCCGCCTCTGGATGTTGAGGATCTAATGTCAGAGTTAATCCTGCCCAGATATCTACAGTGCCGATCAAGATCAAGCGTAAAGCACTGAGTAAACTAAAAATAACTGGAATTAGAATGAAAAAACGAAAGTTCCAAATCAAGCTTTCAAAAGTTAACTCAAGCTTTCTAAATTTTCCTGTTGTCTTGTTTTTCATTAATGCCCATTATGATTAGCAATCATTAAATTTATACTGAATCTTTAACCCATTGTAGATGTTGAGGTAATAGTTTAGCTAAATCATAGTTTTCTAAGATAGTTTCTCTAGCCTTGATGCGAATGACTGCCATCTGATCGCGATGATCTAAAGCTTCTATAATGCGATCGCTCGTCTGCTCGGGAGAGAAGAAATCAACCAGTAAGCCATTGACCCCATCTTCAATTACTTCGGTTACAGGGGCGGTATCAGAAGCTACAATCAAACAACCCGTAGATAAAGCTTCTAACATCGACCAAGAAAGCACAAAGGGACGGGTAAGATATATATGCGCTGAAGAGGCTTGTAACACCTGAAGATATTCGTTATAAGGTAATAAATCTGTAAAGTGTACTCGCGACTTATCTAAAGAAAATTGCTCTAACATTACCTTTTTATAGGTTTTACCATCAGGTAGGCTTTTGCCATAAGCAACGCGATCTTTGCCCACAATGACAAAGTGACATTGTGGTCGTTTCTTTTGCAGGATGGATATAGTTTCAATTAACTGGGGAAAACCGCGATAAGGCTCCATTCCTCTGGCGACATAAGTAATAATTTCTTTTGCGCCCGTAAGGTCAAGATCAATACGAGGTAAAAATAACTTAGCATTTAATATGGGTTGAAAATATTCTGTATCTATACCGTCGTGATGAACTTTGATTTTGCTGTGAAACTCTGGGGGAAATTGCGATCGCTGCCACTTTGTCGGGGATAAACCGCGATCGCAAGTTGCTAGATCTAGTAATATTGGCGCATTTTTAATTCTGATTCTCGCTTCATCATCAGCGTTAATTGGATCGCTGGGGTCAAAGCTAGCATCTGAGCCATAAGACTTATAAAACCATTCAAAATAGCAAAGCAAAGTCGCTTTTGGGAAAATGTCCTTCATAAATAAAGTGGGTCCCCAGCCAGAATGTCCGTAAACAACATCAGGATAAAAACCCCGATCTTTTAATTTTTGAGCAACACGATATGCTCCTTGAGCTTCTAAGACTGCATTTTCTAATGGTCGGACATAATGATGAGTCTCAGGGTGAGCAGTGCGTGATTTCTCGTAAACTACTTTAGTAACTCCCGCTATCTGACCTTCATGGCGATTTGTGGCGTATACAACCGTATTTCGTGGATCTTGTCCCAAAACTGTAGCTAAATGACGGAATTGAGCAGGAAAATTAGGATGTAAAAATAAAATTTTCATGACTAAACTACTCGGCTGATCTAAAAGCTTTTTAATTCGCCTTAATTCTATCCTTTGTCCAACAGACTGCAATGAATAAGTCCTTATCCTTTGTTATTTACCCTTTAATTTATGACTCTGCGCGATCGCATTTCTAACTTGAATTGATTTCACTATCAAGAAAATTAAGTTTATTATTTAAATAATAAAATTTTCATCTTATTTTCTCTTGATTTTATTATTTAATTTGATTCTAATTTTTACCATAAGTTCTTTGAGTATTTGTTTTCCAGCGACGGCATTACTCAGACAACATCACGAAATGCCAAATGTTTTACGTTATCATGCTCAAGATTCTTTAAAGGATCGCGATGGCAACACATGGCAGGTGATATTATTTCCTGACAGCCTCAAGACTTCTGAAACAAAGTATTATTTACGTTTGGTAGGATTTCCTGGCATCAAATCTTTTAATCATCCTCAGTCTTTAGAAATTATTACCTCTCAAGGAAATGTCCTTACCGCAGCAGATGCTTATCCTCAGTCTGCTCCTGCCCCTAACGTTGGTCAATATGATTTCACTCCCATAATGCTTGATTTGCCATCAAAAGGGAGTTTGAAATTAGCAGTTGTCCTCAAGGAAAATAACGAATTATCTCTAAAAATTCCTAACCAAGTCCTAACTGAATGGCAGCTATTAAGCAAAGAAATTGAAGTTCAATAGTTTAATTATTTCCTCATCGCTTTGAAAATTCCTTTAAAATTCTCCTGTTATTTTAGGGCGGCGATCGGGAATTATAAATTTATCCCCATCGCCAGTTGTTAAGATAGCAATCTAAATTTAATGAATGGAGAAGAGTTATTATTACTTTACAAACAGGGTAATAAAGATTTTAGCCGTGCCGATCTGAGTCAAATACAGATTATGCAGGTGGAATTGATTGATATCGATCTAAGTCGAACGGAATTGGACTGGGCAAACTTCAGTGGTGCTAATCTATCTAGAGGTAATTTCAATCGCGCTAATCTAGCAAATGCTCGCCTGATCAAGGTAAATTTAGCAGGAGCAAGCTTAAACAGTGCTGATTTAACTAATGCCGATCTTAGCTGGGCTAATTTAGAAAATACTTCTTTAATTAGAGCCGATTTAAGCAACGCTAATCTTAGTCAATCTTTTTTTCGGGATGCTAATCTTGCCGATGCAAACTTTAGCAATGCTAATCTCAGCCGAGCTAATCTTGCGGGTGCTAATCTTGCGGGTGCTAATCTTGCGGGTGCAGACCTTACAGGAATAGACTTAAACGGTGCAAATTTGACTCGTGCAGATTTGAGTGAAGCTAATTTAACCAATGCAGATTTAAGTTATGCCAACTTTAATCGAGCCGACTTAAGCGGTAGCAACTTAAGACAGTCAAGTTTACAGCAAGCAATCTTAAAGGGAGCGAATTTAAGCTCAACTAACTTACGTAGTGCCATACTTGCTGGGGCAATATTAAAAGATACTGATGCAAGTAATAGTAGTCTGGCTAGTTTATCTCAATTGAGTTTGGCTACTCTTGAACCAGGCAATAAGACTGATTTAAGTAATGCTAATCTCACTGGAGCTAATTTACAAGGCGTAAATCTGCAAAATGCTAACTTTAGATTTGCCTTATTGTTTAAAACTAATTTAGAAAAAGCCAATTTAGAGAATGCTAGTTTAATCGACGTATATTTACGTGGAGCTAATCTTAGAGGTGCTAACCTAAAAAATAGTGTCCTAAGTGGCATTAATTGGACGGGAACAACTATGCCTGATGGTACGATTCATCCTTAAATCAACGATAGATAGCTACAAGCCTAAAATAGTTTTGGCGATATAAAAGTAAATTAATACTCCTAAGACATCAACGGCAGTAGTAATAAAAGGTGCAGACATCAGGGCTGGATCTAAGCCAAAAGAGCGGAATAGAAAAGGTAAAGCCGAACCCGCAACGGAAGCTAAAAGTGCGATCGCAACAAGGCTAATGCCTACAGACACGGCTACTTCTATACTCCCCTGAAGAAAATAAGCCCAAACCGTTGCCAATGTGCCTAAGATTAAACCTAATAATATTCCCGCAGCCGCCTCGCGAAAAATAACCTTTCCTGCCCCCATGTTTTGAATTTCTTCTGTATTTAAACCACGAATTACTACTGTAGAAGACTGTGCGCCCACGTTTCCTCCCGTCCCCGTTAACAAAGGGATAAAAGCAGCTAAAATAACTACCTGCTTTAAAAGCTCTTCATTATAGCGAATAATTGCCCCAGTAACAGTATTGGTAAGTAAAAGTACAAATAACCAAACTACTCGGCGACGAGCCACTGTAAGTAAATTGGTTTGAAAATAGTTGTCTTTATCAGACTGTACGCCACCTAAGGCATAGATATCTTCTGTGGCTTCCCGTTCAATAATATCAATCACATCATCAACGGTGACAACTCCTACTAACCTTTCCTCGCTGTCAACGACGGGCAACGCCAGAATATCATAGCGTTGAATAGTTCTTGCCACTTCTTCTTGATCTGTATCGGTATGAACAAAAACCACGTCACGAGTCATAATTTCTGCCAAAGTTGTTTCGGGGCTGGCGATCACTAAATCTCTCAAGGAAACAATTCCTGTTAGCTGTCGCGATGTATCGCTTACGTAGAGATAGTAAACCACCTCTGAGGCATTAGATAAGCTGCGAATTCGCTCTAAAGTCTGGCTAACGGTCAAATTCTCTTTTAAAGAGATATATTCGGGGGTCATGATGCGCCCCGCGGTGTCTTCCTCGTAACCGAGTAAAATAGCTGTAGCTTGTCTTTCTCCTGGGCTTAACTGTGACAATAGACGACGGACGATTTTAGCGGGTAGTTCATCAAACATTCTAGCGCGATCGTCAGGAGACATTTTATCTACAATGTCTAAAACTTCTTGGCGTTTGAATTCTTGAATTAGTGCTTGTTGGACATCAGTATTTAGATATTCATAGACTTCGATCGCCTCGGCTTTTGATAGTAGGCGAAAAGCAATTAATTGGCTTGATTCGGGTAAACCTTCAATTGCTTCGGCGATGTCTACTGGCTGTACAGGAATTAAAAGAGATTTTGCTCCTTGCAGGTTGCCACTTTCTAGTAATAATTCTAGTTGCGATCGAACTAACTGTCGTAATTCGTTGTGTTTAACTCCATTTGGTATCATACATTACGTCCAATAATACAAACTTATTATTTTTTGATTTTTACTATTCTTTTAAACCAATAAAATTTAGTTATTCAGTTGTTCAAAGTATTTATAATCAAATCCTCTACATTTTGGTATTTTTTAAGATTGTTTTCCATCTTGAGATGAATCCTTTTATTTTGGCTGTGTTAACCTACTAAAAAGTAGAGATTTCGATTCGGTAAGCCTGTTTATTTTAATTTGTTATAACCTCTCGGCTGCATATAGATTGACAAGCTTTCTGCCGAAATATCTATCCCAAAATAATTTCGTTAATCAGGAGACAATCAATGTCAATCTATGTAGGTAATCTTTCTTATGAGGTCACTAAAGAAGATCTTACGACTGTTTTTGAAGAATATGGTACTGTATCTAGAGTATCTCTTCCTTCGGATCGTGAAACAGGTCGTCCTAGAGGATTTGGATTTGTAGAAATGGGCAGCGAGGACGAAGAAACAAAAGCAATTGAAAGTTTGGATGGTGCAGAATGGATGGGAAGAGAACTGAAGGTTAATAAAGCAAGACCTCGCGAAAATAGCAAAGGTGGTGGGGGTAGTCGTCGTTTTGAAAGCTCTCCTAGTAACTACTAAATTCTAGTTTCAGAAAATCATTGTTTTGAGAAATCATTGTTTTAAGACAATGATTTTCCAAGTCAACAGTATCTGAGTTTAACTGATATGACTCAGAACTGTTGATTTTCTGTTCAAAATTGTTTATTGTCTACGATGTTTTAAATTAAAGCTTTTGCATAAATATTAGGCAAAGCGATCGCCTTATTTAAAAATTCTTGATTTATAGGTTTTATTTACAATTATAAAAGTGAATCCATCAAATTCATTATTTCAATACTAGCTTGAGATATTTCTGAGCTATCATGTTGTAAATCAGCTTCAAGCAATCCTTTTAAAGCAATCAGCTTCATACTGTTTTCAGCTAAGGTATTGGCGATCGCTTTTCCTGCCTTAATGTATCCCACTGCACCCAAATCCATTAAAGCAGAACGTCGTAATTGTAAATCGTTCCCTTCTAAAGCTGCGATTAAAATTGCACCATATCGATCTTCTTTGGTTAACTGATACATCGCTCTTGCAGCAGCATACTTTACCTTGTCCGTTGTATGACCTGTAAACGGCTCAATTAGCGCAATGGCTTCCGTAGCCCCTAATGTTCCTAATGCCTCAATTACTGCTTCGTAAGGCTGCACCAAATGGGGTTTTCCAGCTACTCTAGTAGCTGCTGCTACTCCTCCCCTTAATAGCTTCATCAAACCCCGAATACAACTTTTGTCACCCAACATTTCTAAAGCTTGAGCAGCAGCTTCTCTAACGTAAAAATCAGGAAACTCCAAACAGCGAGTTAATGGCTCGACTGCCCTGCGATCGCCTAATTTTCCTAATGCTCTAGCAGCATTACGGCGCAAAGGGTAGCCTCCGTCTGGAGCGCGATCTTGTTCATCCTCTAATGCCATCAATAAAGTGGCGATCGCTTCTGACTCTTTAATGCGAAATTTTCCTAACCACCATGCAGCATAATAGCGTGCGCCTAAATCTTCTTTTTGCTTCAAGTTGGCGATCGCTTTTTCTACCGTTAACTGCTCTGCCTCATTTCTTTCCTCATCCTTCATCCTTTGTCCTTCATCCTTTAACATGACAATACTCAGAGAAGTAAACAAATACTAGCTATGGTGCTGGCATTCGCATACTCTTCTGAGTAATGCTTTGTTAATCAAGTATCTTGATTTTATATATTACCTATCTTTCTTAGATAGATTGTACGACCCGTAACTAAAAACAACCAGGAGTTATTCTAGCTAAGTGCGTTGATTGCATAGTCTAAGTAGCTGTTGGCTTCAGTAGCTGGATCGCCACTTAAACCGTGATTGCTCTTGATATATTTTAGAGCTTCGATATACCAGCTAGGAGATAGTTCGTAAGCGCGGTTAATTTCATCCAAACCAGCTACCAAATACTCATCCATAGGACCTGTGCCACCAGAAACCAAACAGTAAGTTACCATTCTTAAGTAGTAGCCAATGTCACGAGAACATTTGGCTTTACCAGTAGGAGTAGAAGCGTAGTTAGGTCCTTGAGTGCTAGTAGTGTAAGGAAATTTAGAATACACTGCGTTAGCTGCACCGTCGATTAAACTTTGAGAATTGCTAGTTAAAGCTTTAGCAGCTTCTAGTGAAGCACTAGCTTGGTTAAAACGACCAAAAGCAGTCTGAATTTCAGTGCTGCTCAAGAAACGACCCTGGGAATCAGCAGAGGATACTGCTTCAGTTAGAGGAGTTTTCATGATTGTGATGATTCTCTATAATTTTACTAATTTTTTCTAAACAACCAAAGCTTTGGTTGGGGTTGTTTAAATTGCTCTGCTGAAATTAACCTACTGAGGAAGCAGCGCGATCGAAGTAGCCAGCAATTTCAGAAGTAATTGCGCTACAGTCACCAGGAGTGATGCCGTTAGTGTCTTTAACGATCGCCAAAGCAGCTTCCTTCATTTTTTGAACGCCAACAGCTACAGAAGCACCAGGAGTACCAAGAGCTAGATAAGTTTCACGTAATCCATTAAGACAACGATCTTCTAGAACACTTGCGTCACCAGTGAAGATAGCGTAAGTGATGTAGCGTAAGATAATTTCCATATCGCGCAAGCAAGCTGCGTTGCGACGACTTGTATAAGCATTTCCACCAGGTGCAATTAATTGAGGCTGCTCGGCAAACAAAGCACGAGCTGCATTAGTAACAATAGCGGAAGCACTTCCAGTAATGCGGTTTACAGAGTCCATGCGTTTGTTGCTGGCAGAAACCATGGCGCTGAGAGCGTCTAATTGGCTAGTGGATAGGAATTCACCACGAGCATCAGCTTGAGACACGACTCTAGTAAATGCGTCGAACATTATAATTAATCTCCTACTCGATTTAAATTTGGTTTAGTTGAACTTCAAAAAGAAATTTTAACTTAAAACTACTTTCAGCTACTGACCGAAATCAGCTAGAAAAAAGTTTTTTTATCGCTGAAGGTGCTAAGTTACTATTCTCTACGTGCTTAGTAAAAGTTTCTTAAGCCACTAAATAAAACTTTACACTCTTAATAAAAAATTCTAAGAGAGATAGCTTGACAACGATTGCTCTTTAAGCTCTCGTTCATAAAGCATTTACCCCTCAGGTAACTTTTATACAACGATGACGAACCTTTATTTGTTACATCTTGTTAATTTTCCCTAATTCGGCTACTTATGCTCAATAAAAATTTATACTTATTAAGTTTTGTTCAGCCTTTTACCTTAATTACTGATTTTAGTAATTCAGCATTGAATTTTAAATCTAAAAAAAATGACTTTTTCTTTGATTGTGGTCAGCGTTGCAATATTAAGGACTTTTTGAAAACAACTTTTCTTATACCTTATTATCTTATTTTTCTGTAACTTAAAGCAATTTTCTGTAACTTTTATCAACAATTGCCCAATTGACAACCAAAACTAACTCATAGTCTTTAGCTGGCCAATGACAGTTGGCGATCAAGATCAAAAAGAAAGCCATGAATATATTCTTCTGTCCACTCAGAGCCATATAGACGAGTCAGCATTCCTCTAGCGGGGTCTTTTTCGGCTCGATAGTCAGCATAGCTTTTTTGAGCTTTTAAAATTGCTGCTAGCTTTTGTGGATCGCTTACCTCTTCGGCTTGTTCAACAAAGTTAAGATAAGCATCAAGATAATCACAAAAAGCTTGAAATACTTTAGTTTTGACTACTTCTGTCTCTGTCGGACGAGTCCACAAAAAGGCGGGAGAAAAGTATTGCTGTGCTTCGGCGGGAAAGTCTCCACCCCAAGGTAAATCTTTTTGATAACCCTGGAACATCGGCATGATCGGTTCAGTATATTTAGCCTGATAAGATTTATCTTGACTAAATAAAGGCTGCATATCGATCGCAATTAAATGTCCTCCAGGCAAAGTAACTAAATCTGCACCAAAAAACGGCAAATCATAGTTAAGCTTCGGAAAGATAACAAAATTAAGTACCTGTAAAGAGTTTCCTCCCTGAACATGAGCGGCTCTGATCTGTCTGAGTTTATCAGATTGAAAACCATAGCTGGTCGTTAAGACTGGTTCTTGTTTTTTCCCTTTACCCATCACGCCTTCCTTACTTTCAAAGGCAGAAGGTATAGGATAGGTTTCTAAGTTCAATTTTGCTTGTAAAGTGGCGATCGCCTGCTCGATAAAAGGCTGATATAAAGTCATATTTTTGAAGCTGTTAGCTGTTAGCCATTAGCTTTTAGCTTATTGTTAACTGTATTAAATGTTGATATTTATGAAGCAATCATTTTCTAGGAGATGATATTGCTAAAGGAGAGGCATCTTCAAACAAAAACTCATATAAGAATTTCTCTGACCATTCTGCACCAAAGTAACTGCTAAATAAGCCATGAGCAGGATCGCGCTCGGCACTGTACTGATCGTAGTGCTTTTGAGCTTCGACGATGCGCTGAATGTCTTCTGGGTTAGTCAGAGGTTCAGCATTAGCTAGCATCTGCCAATATAAGTCGAGATATTCTTGAAAAGCAGGAAAGAGTCGATTGACTACGGTTTCTGAGTCGAGTTTAGCAAATAGTAAGTATTTAGAAAAATATTGATTAGCATCATAGAACTTCATTTCTAAATCCTGTGCTAATTCATTGTATTTATCTCGGATCTCGCACATCGGTTCGATGTATTTGTCAATGTAGGCGCGATCGCGAAATAATGGTTGAAAGTCCATTACTACCAATATTTTTTTCTTGCCAAAAGAAAGAAAATCGACTCCCAACAAAGGAATATCATAATGATGAGCAGGGTAAACAACGCTATTGAATACCTGAGCAGTTTCGCCTGCATCTATATAGGAATAGCGGATCTTCCTTAATTGTTCAGATTGATAACACCAACTTTGAATGGTGGCGGGGTTTTTGCCTCTTTCACTGACGTTAGATTCCAATCCTGCGGGAATAGGACGACTACGTAAATCGAAGCGTTTAAAAAGTTCTTCTTCTAAATATTCTTTAAAGGGCGCGAACATATAATTATTGCTATATACAGTATGCCTCGTTACCAGAATAAAAAAGCTTTTGGATGTAAGTCTCTTTTTCTGAGAACAATGCAACAAAGCTTAATGAATATACGAGTTAATCATTTTGTATTTCATATTGAGGCTAACTACACTAGCACTATTCAATCATTTAAAATATCTTCTAGGCCGTATTTTCTATCCAGAGGAAAGCGGTCGTCTTTGATGCTACTTTTAGTTTTTTTGATTGCAGCTTTACGTGATTTATCGTATAAAAAATCTAGGCGTTTCTGAAGATGATTAAGTAAATTAGTTGTTAATTTGTTATTTAACTGTAGACGAAATCCTGTAATTTCTGATTCCCAATGATCTCGCGTCCATTCAGCCTGTTCGTGCCAATAATCGACTAGTAAAAGATGAAACATAATTAGGTATGCAAACTGTTCTACCGATGATTTTTCACCCCTTACCAACGCTTCTAACTCTCCAATTAAGTTATTCACATCCAAATTATCAAAATCTCTTTGGCGCAGTATTTCCGCTTGTTCTAGCAACCATGAATCATATTCTTGCTCAATATCACTTTTTTGTAACATTTTGAGGATATTTATTTTTGAGAAATTTAATAGATATAAATATTTTAATAGCAACCTTGTTTAGATTAGCTTTAGTTCTTTTTGTATCCAAAATCATCAGTTATCAGTGCAAAACTATTTCTGATTGTTATAGGATCGCTAATCGCTTTATTGATAATTTTTAATTCTGTAAAAGCTATCTTAATTGACACTACAACTATAACTATCCATGATAGAAGTTCAAGGTCGAATCAACAACTTAGGTTTGATTGCTTGTTAAATTGTAGAAAGATAATAGCTTCATGAAACAGCCTATAAATATTTCAGGGCTACAAGGAGTATCTGAAACCCTTTTGCTGACGCTTTACATGAGAAATTTGGAGACTAAGCGCAAAAACGGCATCATCAAAGATAAAAAATCTGTCGAGATTGTAGATCGAATCAACTATAATTTTTCGCGTCATGATTCGGATTTTAGTCAAGCTCTGATTGCCATTCGTACCGAAGCTATAGACAAGCTGGTTTATAATTTTATCAATCAATATCCTAATTCTACAGTTGTTAATTTGGGAGCAGGTTTATGTACCAGATTTTTTCGTCTAGATAACGGCTTAGTCCGTTGGATTGATATAGATTTACCCAAAGTCAAGCCAGTTTGGGATAGTTTGATTGGTGCATCAGAGCGATCGCAATATCTTGCCTACTCAATTTTAGACTTTGATTGGCTGGGGAAGATAAAAAAAATATCATCAGACAAGATACTGTTTATTGCCGAAGGAGTGATGATGTTTTTTTCAGAATCAGAAGTTAAGCAATTAATTCTTAATATCAAAGATAATTTTGCTGAATCAGAAATTATTTTTGACTCATTAGGCATATTTCTGGCTCACAATAGCAATCTTAATTCTGGCAAATTGGGCATCAAAGCAGCTTATAAATGGGGAATTAAGGATCTAAAGGAAATAGAAACCTGGAATCATCGAATCAAGTTGGTTAATCAATATTATTATTTAGATCGACACAAACATCGCCTAGGATGGATTGGATTACTGAGCTACCTTCCCATGTTGAGAAGGCAAGTTAAAATAGGTCATTTTCGATTTATTTGCTAGAACATTAATCTAAACAAGGAGATCGTAGAATCGACAATTTTTAAGAGCCTAAAAGTACTTTTTGGTAAGCAAAGCCAATTTTTCTTTAGTTGCAGCAGGTATCTTATCAGGAGGAGTCAAGATGGCATATTTTAAAGCTGAATGAGCCATTGATTCTGGCGGTTTGGCGTTTAACCTTTTGACTGTTTCTTTAATTACTAATTGAGCATTGATAGCATTTTTCTGTAGATTATCAATAATCATTTCCACCGTAACGCTGTCATGATCGTCATGCCAACAGTCGTAATCTGTAACTAAAGCAAGAGTGGCATAGGCAATTTCCGCTTCTCTGGCTAACTTAGCTTCAGTCAAATTGGTCATGCCAATCACAGTTGCCCCCCAACTACGATAAAGATAAGACTCGGCTTTAGTAGAAAATGCGGGACCTTCCATACAAACATAAGTGCCACCACGATGCAGATTTAACTCAGATAAATCTAAAGACTCCACAGCATTAGCCAAGACACTAGCCAGGTTGGGGCAAACAGGATCGCCAAAAGCAATGTGAGCTACCAAACCTTCGCCAAAAAAAGTAGATTCGCGATTCTTGGTGCGATCGATAAACTGATCGGGTATTACCATATCTAAGGGTCTAGCTTCTTCTTTTAAAGAGCCAACGGCAGAAGCAGAAATGATATATTCCACTCCCAGTTGTTTCATGGCATGAATATTGGCACAAAAAGGTAGCTCAGAGGGGAGCAAATGATGACCACGCCCATGCCGAGCTAAGAAAGCTACTGTTGCGCCTTCAATTTCTCCAACTATTAAGACATCAGAGGGATCGCCAAAAGGAGTAGATAATTTTATCTCCTGAACATCTTTCAGAGCGTCCATTTTATACAAACCACTACCGCCAATGATACCAATCTTTGCTTCTACCATAAAAATTAAGCCTGCCGTATTATATTTAGTTGAACTTGATTATTTTAGCGATTTAAGCAAATACCTACTGATATCTCTAACCGCACTAATTGTTGATTTAAAGCGATTGCATTTTAAATCGGTGGGCAAATTCTAGAAATTTAGATAGTACTATTCAATAAAATAATTTTGCCCACTCTACAAAACTGTCCTAATTGTCAACTTCCGTTGCTAATACTAAGGGCATTATTTCTGTAGCAGGAGAAAAGGTAATATTGTTAGTAATGCGATCGCGAATCAATTGAGCAATCATCTGGTTGAGACGATACATTTCTGGACAAGGATTATAGCGATACTTAACGTCGATAATGCGCTGTTTTTTACGTGTGATTATAGAAGAATTTTTCTTCTTCTCCTCTACTTGTTTACTACGGTTACGCAGAAAAATATCGGGTTTCTCACTACTGTTTTTTACATCGGGTAAAGTTTCTAGTACGGGATTTTGCCAATAGCCCTTATAATTTTCACTTTTAGGATTCTTGTACAGCTTGAAACTGTCTATACTCGGAATATACAGGGCATAAAATTCCCCTTCTTTGACCACATGAAAACATCCCCAGTCTTTTTCTTGTCGATTGAGTAAAATATCAAGAGTCAGCCCTAAGGACGGGAGATTATCAAGGTTAGTAGGATAATTGTGATGGCTGTTCATAAACTTCAAAAAGGTTGTAGTATTGCCAATCAAACCAAGATATGGTCAATTGATTAAAGGCATAGTTTTATAAATTTTTTACAGGTATTAGCAAAACACCGTAATCATGGAGCTAAAGAAATTTCTAGATTTAAGTGAGGGAAGATGGTTTAGTCAGCGTACTAATTATCTCTTAGGCGGGGACAAAGCAGACAATAGTAAAGCAGATATTACTATTGAAACCATTTCTGCTGATGATTCACGAGCCGTTGAGCTATGCCAGAAGCATCATTTAGACCCTAATCTCATTATTGGTGGTACGGTGCAAAGCTGGGATAATTCTGTAGACTGGGGTAAAGACAAGCAGGTAGGCTCGGCAACTATAGTTTTAGTTAGTAACCCTGATAGCGATCGCACTGGCAAAATAATTCGCCCCCAGGATGCTAAAGTATGCGGTCATTATGCTTTAGGCGTAGACGAAGCTTTAACCTTAACTATTGAGAATGATCGAATGTACGCCGAAGAGCGTCAATGGTTTGCCAGCGATAACTTTAAAATGCGTACCACAGTTGTCAAATACCACGATGGCAGAAAACAAACCTCTTTCTATTCAGAAATTCGCAAAGCAGCACCAAAAGACAATGAACAGTAGGGGCGAACAACTGTTCTCCCCTACATTAGTAATTAAATCATCTTCTAGACTGTAGTTGACGATAGACATCACGAATATCAACGTTATGATAAGCCAGGGCAACTAGGGTATGATAGAGCAAATCTGCTACTTCAGAAGCGATCGCTTTTGAGTCATCATCTTTACAAGCCATGACTACTTCGGCTGATTCTTCGCCAATTTTCTTGAGAATCTTATTGTCTCCTCCTGCAAGCAAACTACAGGTATAAGAAGTCTCGCTGGGATAAGCTTGGCGATCGCGAATGACTCGGTATACTTCAGTTAGAGTATCGGCTGGAGGAGCTTTTTTATTTTTGCTTTCGTCTACCTGATGAAAACAGCTTCGCTCTCCAGTGTGACAAGCAATATCGCCTATCTGCTCAATAGTAACCAACAGAGCATCACTATCACAGTCGTAGCGTAAAGATTGTACTTTTTGAATATGCCCCGAAGTTGCCCCTTTGTGCCACAATTGTTGACGCGATCGACTCCAATACCAAGCTTCTCCTGTCTCGATGGTTTTTTGTAGTGAATCTTTATTCATCCACGCCATCATCAAAACTGTACCGTCAAGATAATCTTGAGCGATCGCAGGTACTAATCCCTGTTCGTTATAGCAAATTTCATTTAAAGGAATATTGTAATTTTTGATTGTGCTTGAGGACATTATTTATGTGCAAAATTTATATTGTGCAGTTAGAAAAGTATAGAGTATTGGAAAGAACCATACACAAACTATAGATCTTTCCTCAGTCCTTTTTTAATCCTGTTACAATGTTCGTCAAACATACCAGATCATGAATACATCAATACATTACCTATATTAAACATCAGTTGGTTACTGCTGGTACACCAATAGCCGTTGAAGACTTTTATATTGGCGCGATCGCACTACATCATGATTTTACCGTAATCACAAGTAACACCAAGCATTTTGAGAAAATTCAGGAATTAGAAGTTATAAATTGGAAAGTAGGCAATAGACAGAAGTAATTATTTAAAGATTGTCATGCAAAAAAGCACAAATTCTAAATGGATTCTATAAGGACAGCCTTTATTCTAAAATCACCTTGAATCAATCTGTTGCTTCAAATCTAACTAAACTATACATTCTGAGAGGACTAGCTTTTGCTTGGTTTCCTATCCCAACTATTGTTTTATTTTACGAGAGTCACGGACTGGATTTACAACAGGTAGTTTTACTCAAAACCATTTTATCTCTATCAGTTTTGGTGCTAGAAGTGCCATCGGGATACTTAGCTGATGTTTGGGGCAGAAAAGCCTGTCTGGTAGTGGGTAGTGGAGTTTGGGTTGGTAGCTGGTTAATTTATTGTGTTGGCAGTTCTTTTACAGAATTTGCGATCGCCGAAATATTAGCAGGAGTAGCAGGAAGTCTAATTTCGGGGGCGGACACTGCCCTAAGTTTTGATAGCTTATTACAATTAGGCAGAGAAAAATATTATCAAATTTGGGAAGGAAGACTAGTTGCGATCGCTGGCATTAGTGAGGCGGTATGTGGCATTATCGGTGCTGCGATCGCTTCTGTTAATTTAGTCTATCCTTTTTATCTTCAAACTGTTTGTTTAGTTATCTATTTCTGTTTAGCATTAACTTTAGTTGAGCCTGAGTGTCATCAACCCATTGCTAAAAACCAAAAGTTAGGACAGCTTAAAAGCATTATGGTTGATGTATTTAAACGTCCTCGTCTGCGGTGGCTGATTTTGTTGAGCGGTACTTTTTCTAGTGCTAGCTTTTTAATTGTTTGGTTATCTCAAGACTATTTAAAACTATTAAATATTCCAATTCAGGCTTTCGGTTGGGCGTGGGCAATATTTCATCTGGGTATGAGTTTGGCTTCGGTTAATACTCATCACTTTGAACGTATTTTGGGCATCAAAAAAGCTACTTTGAGTTTGGTTTTATTACTAGCTGTTGCTTATGTTGGTTTGGGCAGCATTAAGCAAGTCTGGGGAATAGCTTTTATTATGATTATCTATTTAGTTAGAGGTTTTTCTTCCCCGCTAATTCTCAACGCTATTAACCAGCAAATTTCCTCTTCTGTGCGTGCTACTATTCTTTCAATCAATAGCTTAGTATTTCGCATTGGTTTTGCTGTCGTTGCGCCTATAGTTGGCGCGATCGCATCTCGCTACGATTTATTTACAGGCTTGATTACCGCTGGTTGCTTGTTTTTAATTTCAGGCTTATTTTGTTGGTGGCAATTGGTTCAAAATAAAGCATTTTATCGTTGATAACCAAGAGTAACTAAAAAGTCTTCTACTTTTTTGATAACTTGCTTAAGATCTAACACTGTACTTGTAGTATGACACTGCTGACTCATGGTAAAGGTTGTAGTCAGAAGTATCTATGTTTGCGATCGCATTTTCAGAGCGATCTGAATCTAAAATCGATCCTTAAAAAATATTTTTAAGGATCGATTTTGTTGGTGGCAATTAGTCACAGATTACTCTGTTGTTATACGGCAGAGTAATCTGTGACCATTGGTCAAAAAGTAATTCACATTAAACGTTACGCAGAATAACGAAAAATCAATACTTTCATCAAGCGCGTAGAAGCAGAAAAATAAAATCTACTACCTACTACCTACTTTTCACAGATTAATTAGTGCTTAACATCAGCTATTTAACCAACAGACACCTCAAGATAGCCATTTATAAATTTCGCCCCTGTTACAGAATTACCACGCCAGGCAGGAGGAAGAGTAATATTACGTCGCTGATCTCCAGCCTCAATCGTAATCTCTGGACCATATTGGGTCAGCTTGACATCTTTTTTCTCAAATCCTGGCAAGAATACCTTAATTTTGCGTTCTGCCATGACAACTTCTGTAGGCTTGGGTACGTCAAGCTTCTCATCCATGGCAGGTAATTTGTCAATTATTGCCTGCCAGTTGTCACCATCAAATTTAGGTACAGAAGCAACGCTTAAGGGAGCAAAATCAGCAGATACATCGTCAGCAATAGTTCCCTGGTTAACTATTAATCCTCCTACACCTAAACCAATTTGTTGTGAACTACCCCAAAGATATTTTGCCGTCGCTACTGCTGCGGGGTCGGGAGTGGTAACCAAATAAGCCATTACTTTTCCCTGATTTAAAGCTGCCGTACCGTTTTCTAACATTTGGCTGGCAGGATTATCGGTACTGCTAGTAATGTCGTTGGCTGACCAGGTTGTATTGAGGATGGCACCGGTAACGGGTTGAACAAAAGGAGAGAGGGTTTTGACAATATCTGATTCAGAAAATACGCCTCGAAAACGGCGAACATACCAGCTTAAAATTTCTGGCAGCCCAAACATTCTCAGAGTGTCTATGCCCCCTGTACCGTCGTAAACAATTACGTCATATTTATTACCTTGATAATATTCGCGGATAGCATTAAGAGCCAAGGCTCGATCCATACCAGGCAAAATGCCCAACTCCTGACCATATACCTGTTTAAGAATTGGCGATCGCAAATATTGGGATTCCAGTTGCTTAACCTGCTCCCAGCTATTTTCTAGCAATACAGCCGAATTTAATTGCATTGCAGCAAAGTTAAGGCTAATCTCTTGAGGTTCAGTGGCAGGAGTTGTACCTAGTGCCATTCCCCAAGCAGGACTAGAATCTTGTCCGATTAAAAGAACTTTTTTTCCTTCTGTAGCTAGCTTTTTAGCAGTTGCGATCGCGCTAATAGTGCGACCCGTACCGCCTTTACCTAAAAAGGTGACGATCAAGGACATACGTTAAAAATTTTAGTCTGTTATCTATTTATCTTATTATGACTGACCAACGGTCACAGCAGCGCGAAAAGCCGTTGCGGGGGTTCCCCCCGTTGAGGCTATTGAGTAAGCAGGCTTCGTCCGTTTAGGGCGAAGTAATCTGTGACTATACGGGCTTAATTTCATCCTCAAAAAACCAGGTCGATGAGCGATCGTCAAACTGAACAACTACGCCAACACCACTGCCATCAGTCATTCTATATTCTTTAATAGTACCGACTTTGCCGAGTGTTCCAGCAACGTTTCTGTTTACTCTGTCTCTAATTCTATAAACTTTTACTTTTTGCCCGATTTCCATTGCTGTTTATTTATTCTGAATTTGTAATGAGCCATTTCACAGTTTAAAGCAAAACCAGCCCTCTTTGAAGTTGTACAGCCTCAGTTATTTGTTATAGCAAAGCGATTTCTAAGCAAAAAATAAAATTGATTATCATATTTTTAGCCACTTTTCATTACAATATTGACCAACGGTCACAAATTACGGCAGAGTAAAATCTGTGACCATACGTAATATTTGTAAAAACTACTGTATGTTTACATCCATTCTCAAAAATAAGGGTAGTCAAAACCTATCCTGGTATCGTGAACTGTTAATGGTTTTAATTAAACGTAATCTCAAAAGGAGATATCGTGGCTCTTTTTTGGGTATTTATTGGTCTTTGTTGAATCCTATAGCAATGACAGGTTTGTATGCAGCAATTTTTGGAGCAGCCTTTGCCCAGTATTACGATAATTCTGCCTTAAATTATATCTTGGCAGCTTTTACAGGTTTAGTAGTAATTAATTTTTTCTGTGCATCTACGGCACAGGCTTTACCTAGCGTGGTAGAGAATGGCGGAATGGTCAATAAAATACGTTTGCCTTTATTTGTTTTTCCTTTATCTACTATCGGAGCCAATGTTTTTCAACTGTTGATGGGAGCTTTTCCCCTATTGGCTGTCGTTACTTTTATTCTTTCTCAAAGTTTGATCAACGTTATTGCTTTAACCCTACCAATTACAGGTTTAATTTTGGTTTGTACGGGAATTGGTATGTTGATGAGCGCACTATACGTATTCTTTCGCGATCTATCCTATTTTTATGAGCTATTAACTTTTTTACTGTGGATTAGCTCGCCTATTTTTTATCCCAAGGATATTGTCCCCGAAAATGTAGCCAAATTCTTAGTTTTAAATCCGATTTATCCCATTATTGAGAGTATTCGTCAGATTTCATTATCAGGAGATCTTCCTGACTTAGTGTTAATTTCTCACAGTTTAATTAGCGGTCTAATAGTCTTGACTATTGGCGTGGTGGGATTTTCAATTTGGCGTTCTCAATTTATGGATCTACTATAAAAAATAAACTATATGATGCAAGAATCGATTAGATTAGACGGAGTTTCTTTGTGGCGCAGGACTCAAGAGGAGTTTTCTTACGATCTTAAACGAACTATTCTTTCTTTTTTAGAAGGCAAATATCGTCATCCTGCCAAAAAAATAGTCTTAGATAATATTGACCTAACCATTGCCCGCGGGGAAAAAATTGGTATTATTGGCGCGAATGGTTCTGGTAAATCTACTATTCTCAAGGTAATTTCTGGTATTCTGAACCCTACTACTGGTAAAGTCAGGGTTAAAGGCAAAATTGCGCCTTTAATTGAGCTTGGTGCAGGATTTGACCCCGATTTAGCGGTAATAGATAATATTATTCTCTATGGAGTAATGTTGGGCTACACTCAAGACCAGATGCGAGGCAGGTCTAAGGCGATTTTAGCGTTTGCTGAACTGGAAGATTATGCTATAGCCCCCGTCAAAAGTCTGTCTTCTGGGATGACAGCCCGTTTAGGATTTGCAGTTGCCACTGATGTTAAGCCAGACATATTAATCTTGGACGAAGTGCTTTCTGTAGGCGATGCTAGCTTCAAAGAGAAATCTAGTAAGAAAATGGAAGAGTTTTGGCAGGATCATGTCACCGTATTGTTAGTTTCTCACTCAATGGAAATGATTCGTCAAAACTGCCACAAAGCTATCTGGTTGGAGAAAGGGCGGATTAGAATGATTGGTAGTACCAATGATGTGGTAGATCAATATTTAGGTTGCGTTACTACTCCCCACACAGAGGTTTCTCATCCTATAGCAACTCAATTTAGCAAACACTTAAGATCTATCTAAGCCTGAACTTACTACAATATATTGTAGGTGAAAGTATTTTTTAACTAGATAATGATATTATGGCTGCTGCCGTTTCGATCAAAAACTTACGGAAAAGCTATGGTGATGTCCAGGCGGTAAAGGATATATCTTTTACTGTGCAACCAGGAGAAATATTTGGTTTACTTGGTCCTAATGGTGCAGGAAAAACCACTACCATCCGCTGTTTGTGTACCCTAGCCAAGCCCGATGGCGGAAAAATAGAGGTTGGGGGCATATCGGCGATCGCCTCACCTAAAGCAGCAAGACAAAGATTAGGTTATGTTGCTCAAGAAGTCGCTATTGACAAGGTTTTAACTGGTAGAGAATTGTTAAGGCTACAGGCAGCACTCTACCACTTACCTAAAAAACTGATTGGCGATCGCATTGACCAGCTTTTGACAGTCTTGGGCTTGAGCGAATATGCCGATAAGAAAACAGGCACTTATTCAGGAGGCATTCGTAAACGTCTCGACTTGGCAGCAGGACTTTTGCATCAGCCTGAAGTGTTGGTTTTAGATGAGCCGACAGTAGGCTTAGATATTGAAAGCCGTAGGGTAGTTTGGGAATTTTTACGAGAGTTGCGATCGGCAGGGACAACTGTTTTAATTACTAGTCATTACTTAGAAGAAATCGATGCTTTAGCCGATCGCCTGGCAATCATAGGCAAAGGAGTCGTGATTGCTGAAGGCACACCCTCAGAGTTAAAAAACAAGCTGGGAGGCGATCGCGTTACCTTAAGAATTAGAGAGTTTACTGCCCAAGAAGAAGCAGAAAAAGCAAAGCATATTTTAGAATCTTTGCCTTTCGTCGAAGAAATAATTATCAATACTACCCAGGGTAATTCTTTAAATTTAATTGTTAAATCTGGTCAGAGTTCTTTAAGTAAAATAGAACAATCCTTATCAGAAATAGATTTACCTACCTTTAGTCTGGCACAGTCTCGCCCTAGCCTTGACGATGTATACCTCGCTGCTACTGGTCAAACCATTATGGATGCCGAAGTGTCCGCATCCAGCACCAGGGATCTTAAAAAAGAGAAAAAACAGCAAATGAAATGACTACTGCAATTCCATCATCAGCCAAACCCAAACTTCCTCCTGGTTCAAAAGCTCCTGCGATCGTCGGTATGGTTCAAGCTTTACTCGATCAGTTTGGCACACTAGAAAGATATAACCAAAAATATGGAGAAATATTTTATGGTCCAAAATCTTCTTTAATGCCTCCTTATGTAATTTTTAGTAGTCCTCAAGCAATTGAAAAAGTTTTTACCGCCGATCCTAGTTTATTTGAAATTGGTCAACAGTCCACCGCACCAGTAAGGGTTTTGCTAGGAGATAAATCTTTAGTGTTGCTAGACGGCAGCGAACACAAACAACATCGTAAGTTACTGATGCCACCTTTTCACGGGGAGAGGATGAAAAGCTATGGTCAAACTATGGTTAGTGTGACTAAAGAAGTAATATCTCAATGGCAGGTTGGTCAAACTATTTGTATTCGAGACTATACTCAAGAGATTTCTCTGCAAATTATTTTAAGAACTATTTTTGGTTTAGAAGAAGGACAAAGATACGATCGCCTCAAAGCAATTTTGGTAGATTGGTTAGATACCTTTAACTCGCCACTGCGTTCTTTTTTCTTATTTTTTCCCGCCTTACAAAAAGACTTGGGTAGATTAACTCCCTGGGGTAAGTTTCTCCAACAACAAGGTCAAATTAAACAGATTTTACAAGAAGAATGCGATCTCCGTCGTCAAAATCCCGATACTATGGGCGAAGATATCCTCAGCTTATTGTTAACAGCTAGATATGAAGATGGTCAACCAATGAGTGATGAATCGATCAAAGATGAATTGATGACCATGTTGTTCGCAGGACATGAAACTACTGCAAGTTCTTTGGCTTGGTCATTCTATTGGCTACATCGTTTGCCCCAAGTCGGTCAAAAGTGCCGACAAGAATTAAATTCTCTGGCTAAAAATGCCGAATTTACCAATATTGCTAAACTTCCCTATCTTAGTGCGGTAGTATCAGAAACCCTCAGATTAAATCCCGTGGTGGTATTTGTTGGTCGTCAATTAAAGCAACCCTTTGAATTGATGGGATATCAGCTTGAGGCGGGAACATCTTTGTTTCCTTCTATTTATTTGACTCATCAACGAGAAGATCTTTATCCCGAACCCAAAAAATTTAAACCAGAAAGATTTATTGAAAGACAGTTTTCTGCCTATGAATATTTGCCTTTCGGCGGGGGAAATCGTCGTTGCTTGGGCTATGCTTTTGCCTTATTTGAAATGAAACTAGTTTTAGCGACTATTATGTCCCAGATAAAATTGGAATTGCTCGATAATCGCCCCTTAAAATTTGGTCGTCGCGGTTTTACTTTTACCCCTGAAGGCGGAGTTAAGATGAAGGTAATAAGTATAAGTAATGGGCAATCGTGACAAGTTAGGCTGATTAATTTTAAATTAAATAAGCTCTGAGGGCGATCGCTCTATTTTGATGATGAGTTTGGATAGTGCGATCGCATTTAGCCACATTGCCATAAAAAAGTAACTTGCTTTTTATGCTCAGGGCATTGTAAAAAATATCCAGTGCCAACATCACCCCAAAGATAAGGAATATTATCGTCAGAGGCAAATTCAAAAATCAATCGATCCATAGAATGATCGCAGATGGGACAATTAGGATACTCAGGATCTTGAACCCATCGAGGATATCCTGATAACTTATCTCTTTCAAGGGGCAACATACTTGCTTCATCCATAATATGGTGAACTATTTCGCTTCTTTGAGAACGCAAACTATATTCCTTTTGAAAATCGCTAAGATGGCTGAAATCTTCCAATTCTTCTTGGTTGCCACCAGACAAAAAAGTTTTAAACTGTTCATCGTTTAAAGTAACTCCTGTTGATTCCGCATCTATCCAATCAGGATAATCGGTTGTCTCTTTCCAATTGACAATAATTCTGGCGGGAAATTTTCCGTTACTTTTTTTAACTAAAGAATCATCACTCCAATTATCTTGAAAGTGAGGTAATTCATATTCTGCTGTTTCGCCTTGAGGTTCGATTATTCTTACTAAATGAGATTCCGAAAATGGTTGCCAATCATCACAATCAACGCAATAAAAAAACTGTAAAAGTCCTTTGCCAAATTCACCTTTGATATTATTAGGAACTTGTTCTAAATTTAACTGAAAAAAGAAGCGCATCCAATTATTACAGCAACCACAGCAAGGAAATGATTCATCTGCGTTTAACCAAGGTTTTCCTGCGAATTTTGAGGTTGTTAAATCTCCATCCTGTTTAACCGTAATAGGAAACCAAGCTTTTCTTTGTAGAGGATTTATCTTGGAATTAATCAGTTCTAGGGCAGGATTGCCATGTAAGCTACCATCAGGCATAATTGTCCAATTTAATAGAGCGTTTTTAAGACTACCCCGATCTATTTTTGCGCCAGTGAGATTAGTTTGACTTAGATTAACGCGACCAAATTTTACTCCAGTCAGATTCGCATTGCTTAAATTTGCATTCCGTAAATCTGCTTCGCTGAGATTAGCATTAGTTAAATCTGTACCCTGTAAGTTAGCATCATTTAAGTATGTTCTTCTTAAGTCTGCCTGGGTAAGATTAGCTCTTTCTAAATTAGCTCTTTTTAGAGATACGGGAAACAGAAATTCTGGTAATTGCTGAGACATTTGAGCATACATTTGCTCCTTTGCTTGAGTTGCAGTCTCTGTAGGTAAATTTTTCCAAATTCCAGTCCAACTATTCTCAATACTTGTCATTATCTGAGCATAATCTTTACTTTCCCCTACACAAAAATTAGTTTGGCTCATATCTGCATCACTCAGATTTACACCTTCCAAATTTGATCCAGGAAGATTAGCCTTACTTAAATTTGCATTACTCAAATTGCAGCCAACTAAACTGACCTGACTTAAGCTGGCATCACTCAAATTAATATTAGATAAGTCTTGATTAGCTAATTCTCCTAGGCGAATCTTAATCTGACTAAAGTTCCTTTCCCCTGCAAGATAGCGATTTAAAATTTCTTCTAAAGTAATCATAGTAAATAAATAATATTAATATAGTGTCAGTATGTCTTGATCGCAACAAAAAACGTCTCAATAGACAGTTTGGCGATCATGTAGTCAGAAATCAAACTCGTAGCTTAAAGCGATCGCTTGCCCTGAGAGAATTTGCTCTCGGTATTGAAGCTTTAGAGCGTTTTGTTGGTAATGCAGCTTTGAGGCAGACTCATGAGTGTATATTTGGCGTTTTAGCATTAAAAAGCGAACCAGTCGAGCCGAGATTGTGATTATTATTTTCAAAAAAAATTCTGGATGACATTCAAACCACTACTTTGTGTCGTTTTCCGCCCATGTGTTTTAATCGAGATTGGTTTTGTTATCGCAGAGCAAGTTAACATTATTCATGGGGGTTTCATGCTTAAAACTTTTTTTTCAATACTTTTTAAACTTTTGTCTACTTAGATAAATTTCAGATAAAACGGAAAAATTAAACTTTTTAGTTTATATCAAACACCAATAAATAATCATGAGTCAGTCAATATCTAGTCAAAATATCAAGTCTGCTTTAGCACCAAATCCAGGTATTAGTGGACAAAGCAATCAGCAAAATAGTTCTTTAGCTGATTTTATTCAGGAAACATTAGCTCTTACCAAACGTCTATTTATTCAACTGCAACGTCGTCCTTCGACATTGGTTGCGGGAATTATTCAGCCGTTTATGTGGTTAGTCCTTTTTGGCGCACTGTTTAGCAAAGCTCCTTCTGGATTATTTGGTAGTGACATAAGTTACGCCAAATTTCTCGCACCAGGAGTAATTGTCTTTACTGCCTTTTCTGGAGCATTAAACGCGGGATTACCAATCATGTTCGATCGCGAGTTTGGTTTTCTCAACCGTTTATTGGTTGCGCCCTTGTCCTCCCGCTATTCTATTGTGGCAGCTTCTACCGTTTATATTATTGCCTTGAGCTTTATTCAAACAGCAGTAATTATCTTTGCTAGTGCCATTCTAGGTGCAGGATTGCCAGGAATTGCAGGATTAAGCGCGATCGCCTTAATCGTCTTTCTGATTGTTCTAGGGGTAACAGCTTTGAGCTTGGGTTTAGCTTTTGCTTTACCTGGTCATATTGAACTTTTAGCAGTGATATTTGTAACTAACTTACCGTTGTTGTTTGCTAGTACTGCCCTTGCACCCTTAAGCTTTATGGCTGGGTGGCTACAGGTAATTGCTAGTCTTAATCCCTTGACCTATGCCATTGAGCCTATTCGTTATATTTATGGTCATGGAGAATGGGCAATCAACAGCGTCGTCATGAATACACCCTGGATAGGATTTAGTTTTGGTAGTGTTATTTTGGTATTGTTAGTTTTTGACGCGCTAATTCTTTTATCAATTCAACCTTTGTTACGTCGTCGTTTTGCTTAGAAAAAGATTTTATTTATATAAAGGTGTGATTATGTTTAAACAAAACAAACTAAGTATAGGTCTATGTTTGGGAATTTCCTTGGCTTTAGTAGCTGGATTAAATTCATCTGCCACTGCCCAAACTCAATCTGATTACAATGGCTATCAATCTAACGAGAAAGATGCAACCTATGGCGATGCACCTGGGGGTTTAAACCCTTTAGATTTGATGCACCGCGCTCAACAACTAAATAGACGTAGCTCAGCAGAATTTAACGCCGAATCTCAAGTACAAATTCAGAATTCTGTGTCTAATTATAAGCAGCTTCAGCAGCAAAGAATATTAGAACAACAGAAGTCAAATGCAACACCTACGGATACGGAAGCCCAAGCAGAATCAAGCACAGATGCACAATAATTGCTCTTGCTAGCCTCCGAATAATGCGCCGATCGCTTTGCCCATATTTTCAGGCTGCATAGCTGCTGTAGCTGCGGTTGGTTCATAGCCGCAATGCACCATACAGTCTTGGCATTGAGGATTACCGCTTTTTTTGCCGTAATTACTCCACTGAGTCTGTTCAATTAGCTCTTTATAGCTGGAAAAATGACCTTCATTCAGGAGGTAACAGGGTTTTTGCCAGCCCAAAACGCTGTAGCTAGGACTACCCCAAGGAGTACAGTCAAAGTCTTGGTCGCCCATCAAAAACTCTAGAAACAAAGGATTGTGGTTAAAATTCCATTTCTTTTTGCCAGATTTCCAGGGAGATAAAATTTCTTTGAATAAGGCTTTAGTTTGCTCTCGTTTTAAGAAGTTTTCCTGATCTGGCGCCCACTCGTAGCTATAGCCAGGAGAAACCATTATCCCATCGAGATTTAGAGTATCTAGATAATCAAAAAACTTCTGCATCTCTTGTGGATCGGCACCTTCAAAAACCGTGGTGTTGGTAGTAACTCGAAAACCTTGTTGTTTAGCAGCTTTGATAGCAGCGATCGCTTTGACAAATACTCCCTGGCGATCGACACACTTGTCATGTTGTTCTTCTAACCCATCTAAATGCACGCTGAAAGTCAGGTAAGGCGAAGGTTTAAATTTGCTCAAGCTTTTTTCTAGCAAAATGCCGTTGGTGCAAAGATAAACAAATTTCTTACGTTGGACTAAACCTCTAACGATCTCATCAATTTGAGGGTGCAGTAAAGGCTCTCCTCCAGGAATAGAAACTACTGGCGCACCACATTCTTCTGCCGCAGCAAAACATTGTTCTGGAGTTAGATTTTGCTTCAATATTTCCGTAGGATGCTGAATCTTACCACAGCCTGAGCAAGCCAAATTGCAGCGAAATAAAGGCTCTAGCATTAATACCAAAGGAAAGTGTTTACGTCCCCTTAGACGTTGGGTAACTAAATACTTTCCCACCGTCATTGCCTGTTGTAATTGAATTGCCATTACTTTATCTCCTCAAGAACACCTAAATTTCTTTCTATCTAATGTACCAACTTGCGAGCAAGTTCATACATTAACATCCGAGTTTTAAATAAAATTCTGCCCAAAAACTATCCGCCCCCACAGGTCGATAGCGGTTAACAACAAATGTTGCTATGGCTATTTACCTGTAGGGGCGGTCTAGAGGGTCTCTTAGTCGAAACCTAACTGCTGGAAGGAACTCCAACAATGTCTACCTAGCTGTTTCCGAAGAAACTAAAGATGCGACTGTTTAGAGAACAGCCCCAGCGCGCAGCTGGCTATCATCAACTAGAAGACCCATGTTACTACTGTGTTCTGTCATGGGCATCACCTCCTATATCCCTAAATGGTTATTAATAAATTTCGTATCTCCAATTAATATAGCTAATTTTTATAGTTTCGGCAACGTTGGCTAAATCTTTGCGCCAAAAATTTGTATTCACCCCAATGAAGATGTAAATAAGAAGCGTGTAGCTGCTTGATATTCCAACCTTCTGTAAGCTGAAGACTAGAGTTGTGAAAACCTTTTAACTGCCATTGAGGAGTGGGGGAAACAGCAGTAAGTTGAGAGTGATGAAATTCATGCCCTCTAACGGTTTGTTGAGCGGTAACCAAAGAACTAGTTTGTAACGCCATTGCCCGTCGATAGCCCAAAGTCAATTTTGCTTTCATGGTGACACAACTAGGAATTACGCCTACCATTGACCAAGTTTTTTGATTTAAATCGATTAACTGTTGGCAAAGATACATTAAGCCTCCACACTCAGCATAAGTAGGTATACCAGCTTGAATTATCTGTTTTAACTCTTGTCTTACTGTCTTGTTTTCTGCTAGCTGCTGGGCAAAAATCTCTGGAAATCCACCGCCAAAGTATAATCCCTGAACGTTTCTGGGAATCTGCCGATCTTCTAAAGGACTCCAAAAGATTAATTCTGCACCTAGTTCTTTTAGAAGATCCAAATTGTCTTGGTAATAAAAATTGAAAGCTTTATCTTTAGCGATCGCAATTCTTACAGGACTTGGCGAGGTGGCGAGGTGACGAGGTGGCGAGGTGACGAGGTGGCGAGGTGACGAGGTGAGTAAAGGTAATAGTTTATCCCAGTCTAGAGTTTTGGCTAGTTCTGCTAATTGAGAGAAAACGCTTTTAAGATTAGGTATTTCTGAGGAGGGAATAAGACCTAAATGACGATCGCCAAGGGTAATTTCTTGGTTACGTCTAATAACTCCCAAAATTGGCATCTCAATTGTTTCTAGGGCCGTTTCTAGTAGCTCTAAATGGCGATCGCTTGCCACCTTATTGAGAATTACTCCTGCAATAGTTACTTTTGGATCTAAATTAGCATAGCCCAAAGCGATCGCTGCAATCGAACCAGATAAGCGAGAACAGTCTAAAACCAAAGCTACAGGCAGATTGAGTATTCTGGCAATATGAGCAGTACTGCCATAGTCATTCAAGGAATTAGTATTAGTAACCTCTGGGTTACGGATACCATCAAATAACCCCATCACCCCTTCTATCACTACACAATCAGCATTTTGAGTATTGCGCTTGAAACAATTCTGAACATAATTAGGGGAAGTCAAAACAGGATCTAAGTTACGACAGGGTATCCCCGTAGCCGAGAAGTGAAACATCGGATCTATATAATCTGGTCCTACCTTAAATGACTGAACTCTATTTCCCTGTTGGGTAAGAAAGGCAAGTATGGCAAGGGTTACCGTCGTTTTGCCTACTCCAGAGCGATCGCCAGCAATAATTAAAGCCATGTAGTTTTATCTCGATCCCAAATTCAAATCATTAAAACATGAATTTTCCTAAAGTTTTTGGGAACTATAAAAAAAGTACAACCAGACCATCTACTTTTAATTTTTTTTTAGCTAGCTTCCCTTAACAGTTAATTTTTAGCAAGATTATGAACAACCATCTTCAAAGTCCTCTACAAGTTATCAATGCCAAATCAAAAGAAACTTGGTCTGGTTGTGTTGAAGTAACAGAACCAAAGGATGCTTCTGTTTGTTGGCATATATATCTGCTACAGGGAAAAATTCAATATATAAGTACAAATGTCGAACAGCAAACTCGCTTAAATTATCTGTGGCAAAACTTAAAGCTTGATTCGATATCTCCTGATTTATCGGGAGAAAAAGTTTCCGAGTATTCTTTATTATGCCAGCATTTAATCGATAAACAACTATCAGAAGTAGATATCAAAAAGCTGCTTTTTATGTTCGCTAAAGAGGGATTAATTAATGTTTTAAGTATCGAAAAAACTAGTATCGAATTAAAGCCAGCTAAACGAATCAACAAATCAATTATTAGTTTTGAACTAAAAAAGCTATACTTCCACGAACAGGTAAAAGAGCAGATACAAGCTTGGCAACAGGTAAGAAAATATTTTTATTCTCCTATTAGCAGGCTATATCTAGATCAGAAAAACGCCTTGAGGTTCTACAAAATCTGGAAAGTGCTGTTCACCAAACCTGAATTTGAGATTTTGGCAAACTCTCAAAAACTTTCTTCTTTTGTCAGCTTATTCGTTGCCAAAAGCAATCTATACGAAATAGCAATAAAAGCCAAAGTTGATACTTATTTCTTAGCTAAAAATCTCGAAGAATCTATTGAAGAAAAAATTGTTGATTTGTTACCTTTTGATGAAGCTGCTGCTAACGAAATGCAAAAGCAAAATACTAGCCAACAAGATAGTGTTAATCAATCACCCCCTGCTGATAGTAATGCTGCTCAAACTTTGATTGTCTGTATTGATGATAGTAAAACAGTACAAAGACAGGTAAAAATGACTTTAGAAGCAGCTAATTATCGAGTTATCAGTATCCACGATCCGACTACCGCCTTAAAAGAATTATCTCTTCATCAACCTGCGGTAATTTTTATGGATATCAATATGCCAAATATGAATGGCTATGACTTGTGTAGTCTCTTGAGAAAATCACAAAAATTCAAAGAAATTCCTATAGTTATGTTAACTGGTAGGGACGGAATGATCGATCGAGTTAGGGCTAAGTTAGCTGGAGCTACCGATTATTTAACCAAGCCTTGTGACCCCAACAAATTAATTCAGTTAGCTAAAGTTTTAGAAAAATCCGTTGTGTTTACTACTCAATAAACCGTGTCAAATTTGAAACTTTGTTCCAAAAAAAGCTGGAATATAGTTGTTTTTAATCCACATATATTTTTGTCTCAATCCTGCTATTACTCTTATAAGTGATGATAGTTCAAGCATCATTTTGGGAATTATAGTATTAGCCCAATTACCGATCTTTTACATAACCTGAAAAAACATCATCTAAATATTATGAAAACTATATTAATTGTTGAAGATACCCACGCTGAAAGACAAATGAGTTCTGCTCTATTGTCTCATGCTGGTTTTAATGTTGCTGTTGCCGCGAGTGCCGAAGCAGCTTGGGAATGGCTTAATAATAACCCTAGTCCTAATTTGATTTTGTTGGATATTGTTATGCCAGGAGAAAGTGGTTTAGATCTCTGTCGCAAAATTAGAGAACGTGATGAATGGAAAGAGATTCCTATCTTGTTTTGTAGCTCTAAAGCTGAAGAATTTGATCGCTTTTGGGCAATGCGTCAAGGTGGAAATGAATATATTACCAAACCTTATGTTCCCCAAAATCTGGTTGATAAAGTGAATCAGTTTGCTAGCTAAAGCAAATTAACTTAAAGCAAACTAGTTTTACTTTGTGTACCTGTAGATAGATTTAAATTTACTTTGTGTTAATGAATCAAGAATATTTTAGCGTTCAATTAGCTCCAGAAATAAACTTAGGAATTCCCTTAGCAAATATGGGCGCGGTAATACAGTTAGAAGTAAATAATATCTGCCCAGTTCCAGGGGTAGCTGCTTTTTGGTATGGGGTAGTAAATTTTAAAGGTTCTTTGCTTTGGGTTTTAGATAGCGATCGCTATTTTCATTTAGTTAGTAAGCAAAAGTTGAAAAGAAAGCTAACGGCTGTAGTTCTCAAGTACGATCCAGCCAAAAGCTCAAGACAGATAGCATTAGTAACGCAGCAGCTAATCGGCATTACCACCTTAAAAGCTCAACATGAAGAAATCTCCGAGAACATATCATCTAACCTAAAAAACTGTTGTTCTGCCAGTGCCGTCACAGAAGCTAAAAATACTTATATTTTAAACCCTGCCAATCTATCACAGCAGCTACATCAACAATCAAGTTTAATATCTGCCTAATCACAGTAAAGCTGTAAACGTTGGTCGAACTTTATATTTTAATTACCAGGAAAAATACTATGTCTGATTCGGAATTAAAACCCTTTGAAAACATTAGCGATGATATCGTCGGTAAAATTGTTGAGGCAAACACCTTAGAAAGTAAGGGAGAAATAGAAAAAGCGATCGCGGTTTATCAAGAAATTGTAGTCCTAGATCCTGATGGCAACTACGGTAATGTCGCCAGGGAAGCGTTAGCCAATCTACAAAAATCCCAACCATCTTTGCTAACAAAAGAATTTCAGGTTATTCCAACTGATTCTCAAGGTTGGTTTGGGCAGAATTTGAGTTTAAAACTTAAAGTCCCGTTAATGGTATTCTTCCTGAGTATAATACCAACTATTACTATTGGTTCAACAGCCTATTTCTATGTTAATCAGGTACTGCAAGTAGAAATGTCTGAACAGCAAAAGTCTGCAATTCAAAAAAATTTAGGCTTGACTTTGGGACTAAGTAGTGCTGTCTTGATAGCTTTAGTCGGTCTAGCAGCCTCAGCCCTAGCAACTAAAATCACTAAACCTCTTCTAGAAGCTAGTAATGCCATTGACGAAATAGGAAAAGGAAAGTTTGATGTTCGCATACCTATTACTGGACAAGATGAATTAGCTCATTTAAGTTCTAACATCAACAAAATGGCAGGGCAAATTCAAGATCTGCTCTACACTCAAGAGCGAGAAGCTAAAAATCAGCAGCAACAAAGAGAAACTCTACAGCGAGGGGTAATGAGTCTGCTGATGGACGTAGAGGGAGCGCAAAAAGGAGATTTAACCGTTAGAGCAGCTATAAGTGATGGTGCAGTCGGCTCAATTGCTGATGCCTTTAACTCGACTCTCAAAAAATTACAGGGATTACTGCAAAAAGTCCAAACTGTATCTGCCGATGTCGGTCAATTGTCTTTAGCTGGGGAAGGTTCGGTACGACAGCTTTCAGAATCTGCCTTGATTCAAGCAGCAGAAATCGAGCAGGCGTTAGGCAGTATTGACCAAATTAATCAATCGGTAAAAACTATAGCTGATTATGCTCAAGAGGCTGCTAAAATTGCCCGTAATGGTTCAATTCAAGCCAAAGAAGGGGATTTAGCGATGGATGCAACGGTTTATAGTATTGAAAAAATTCGGACTACCGTTGCTAACACCTCAAAAAAAGTAAAACAGCTTGCAGAATCTTCCCAAGAAATTGCCAAAATTGTGGAAATCATTTCGGGTATTTCCGAGAAAACAAACTTACTGGCTTTTAACGCTTCAGTTGAAGCAGCGCGGGCAGGGGAACATGGAGAAGGATTTAGAATTGTTGCCGAAGAAGTCCGTCGTTTAGCAGATCGAATTACCGAATCAACCAAGGATATTCAACAACTAGTAACGGCAATTCAGCAAGACACCACTTCGGTACTGCAAGGGATGGAAACTAGCACCTCAGAAGTAGTAAATGGTAGTGAACTAGTACGCATGACTAAACTTAACCTTCAAAGTTTAGCAAACACTAGTCAACAAATTGATGAATATTTAAAATCAATTTCTACCAATACTACAAAGCAAACCGATAATTCCAAGCAGGTTAACGAACAAATTAATGGTATTGCTCTAGTTGCAAAAACTAATTCTACTGAAGCCCAAAACGTGGTGAAATCACTGAAAACTTTGGTTCAAGAAGCAGAAACTCTTCAATCATCGGTATCGCAATTTAAACTCTAAGCTTAAAAAGAGCTTCATAGTTTTAAACCAACTTTTTATTACCTAACTAATCTTACCAAGGCGCAGTCTTATTCAACATGAGTTCCCAGTTAGACCCTGAAATTCTCGCTGCTATTACCGCCGAAGCTCGTCAGTGTTTTTTAGATGAAGATGCTCCAGAATATCTTCAGATGCTCGAACAAGGCTTGCAAGATCGTGCCGATCCTAATTTTACTGATTTATTGCGGGCTGCTCACTCCCTAAAAGGGGGAGCGGGTTTAGCTTGTTTGACTAGCCTGCAAAACTTGGCTCATAAACTAGAAGATGTGATGGTGGGCATTCAGGAGAAAAAAATTGACGAACTAGATTTGGCTTGGGCGTTAGTAGAAAAAAGTATTGACGAGGTAGGGTATATTTTAAGTCAGGCTCGCACAGTAGATAATGCGATCGCCAATCCTGAATTAATTACGGCTCTAGAGTCTTTGGTCGGCTTTAGTTCAGATACCCAGGAATATTCAGAATATTCAACTGGAGAAAGTGATGACAATAGTAGCCAAGACGCTCTAGTTTACAGTACCTTAACCGTAGACTTAGAAAATAGCTTTGTGGTTATTGAAGAATTAGAGCTAGATACCCCTGAAGAAGTTATTGAGCCTCTTTTGTCAGGATTTGCTGATGAATGTACCTTTTTGGCAGAAACTCTGGATTTACCCTGGTTAGGGGAAGTTGCTGCACCAATTACCGAGACTTTACAGGGATCTGATGCGGTTGAAGCATTGTTACTAACTAAAGAGATTATTACTCAGCTACGAACTGAGATTGCAGATTACCTTGGCAATATTACTCTTAATCAAAAGTCTGAACCTGAGATAGCAAGTAACTACGAATTTGTCGCTAGTACTCTCAATCAGGATTTAGAAGACTTATGCCAAGGTATTTTAGGCTTAGCTTTAGATACGCCAGAAGAAGTTATTAATGAGGCTTTAACTGGCTTTGGGGATGAATGTACTTTTTTGGGAGAAACTTTGTCCTTGCCTTGGTTAATTGAAGCGGTATCAGAAATCGGCACGCTGATAGCTGAAGCCGATCCCCTAGAAGCTTTATTAACGGTACAGGAATTAGCCGAGCAGATTCGTCAACAGCGAGATTCTTATTTAGATTTGACAAAGGTTGATGAGCAGACATTTATTGACAGCGAAGAAGATGCAGAAGAATTATCTAGCGAAGATGTAGAGCAGGGACTAAATGAAAATGAGGAAATAGATGAAGCAGGGTTTTTTGGCTCTGAAGATGAAGACGAGGAAGCAGTACCAGCTACCATAATGTTTGCCCCTGCTGCGGTGTCGGCTGCTAAAGTAGCAGAAGAATCTAAAAAACCTGCCCCTGCTGCAAATCAGCTAAAAATCCCCTTAGAAAGACTACAGGATATGACTAGCAACGTAGAGGAGTTGATTTTAACCTACTCTCGTTTTGGTCGCCAACAAAAACAGTTAAACCAAGCAAATCGTCGTTTGCGATCGCTTACTCGTCAGTTTGAACCGATTCGAGAGCAAATTCAGAATCTATACGATCGCCTAGCAATTGGTTCTAGTGATGTATCCCCAACCATAGGTAATGCTCAAAAAGTTAATGAAGGCTTCGATTCTTTGGAAATGGATCGCTACACAGATTTACACAGTAGCTTGCAATTGTTCCAAGAATTAATGCTTCAGATCCAAGAAACTCGCACTGACATTGATTTTGTCGAGCGAGAGTTTGCCGAAGATATTGAACAAACTCGGAATAATCTAGATAACTTATATTCTGAAGTTACTGATTCACGACTAGTTCCCTTTGATTTGTTGGCTAAAAGATTCGTTCCCCAAATTATTGGCTTAAGTCAACGATTTGATAAGCTAGTTGACCTAAAAATTGAAGGAAAAAATACTCCTGTCGATCAAATATTACTTGAACAGCTACAAACTCCCTTAACTCATCTGCTCAACAATGCTTTCGATCATGGTATTGAATCAAAATACGAACGTATTACTGCTGGCAAGCCAGAAACGGCAACTATACAGTTAACTTCCAAGCTTCAAAGAAATAGCTTAGTAATCACGATTAAAGATGATGGGGGGGGAATTAGTATTGAAAAAGTCTACAATCGTGCAGTAGAAAGAGGAATTTGTCCTCCCGAAAAATCAATTAAAGACTTTCAGCCAGGAGAAATTTTAAACTGGATTTTTAAACCTGATTTTTCTACCGCAGCCAAAGTTAGTGATATTTCTGGTCGAGGTATGGGGCTAGATATTGTCCTCAACTTAATTCGCAAATTGAAAGGTCAATTACAGGTACAAACTGATGCTGGTTTAGGCACAACTTTTACCATCACCTTGCCTTTAAACCTCAGCCTACAATCTTTGTTACTGGTTCAGCTACAGAATCAAATTATAGCTTTCCCTCACACTAGCGTTTTAGAAATATTGCCCTATCGGGAATTGGATTTTACCAATGAGCGAAAACAACATATTAATTGGCACAATCAGGTTATCACCTTAACTTCTGTTTCTAATCTGTTTCCCTGTCCTAGAGAACCTTTTCAACTGAGTTTAGAGAAAGTTGCGATCGTTTTAGAAACAGCCTTTGAACCTGTGACAATTGTGGTAGATGCTATTGTCAAAGAAGAAAAATTGATTATTAAACCTTTTGATGAAACTATTCCTGTACCAGCTTACATGGCAGGCTGTACTGTATTAGGCTCAGGGGAAGTAATTCCCGTGATTCTGCCTCAAGGTTTGGAACAAAATGCTGTGACCAAAGGTTCACTCAAAGCAAAATCCGTTGCTCAAGCCAACAACACTTCTACCATCTTAATTGCTGAGGATTCTATTGCTACAAGAAAAATGCTGGATAAAATATTAACTGCTGTTGGTTATAAAGTAATTGTTTGCCGTGATGGACAAGAAGCTTTGGAGCAAACAGAACAATATACAGGCAGAATCGATCTGATAGTTTCCGATGTGGAAATGCCTCGACTTAATGGTTTTGAACTATTAGCAAAAGTCCGCGCCCAACCCGCATTTAAAAACACGCCAGTAATTATGGCAACTTCGCGTACAGGCGATCGCCATAAGCAAGAAGCTAAACGATTAGGCGCAACAGACTATTTAGGAAAACCCGTTCAGCCACAAGAATTAATTGATACCGTAGCAGCCTTATTAGCACGAAGATAGTGCCATTTTCGGCTAGGTTAAATCATGGTTTTAGCGATTCTCAACGTAACTATAAATTCTATTTTCTCAATATTGCTAACTCGCTTGGTTAAAGCGATCGCCATTCCTAGTTACTCTAGCCTGTCTAAAATGACTATTTTACTCTGCATATATGGTCTAGTGGCTATTCCTTGGGGCTTAAAAACTAATTTTTTGCGCTGGGATATATGCAAATCTAAGCAATTAATATTCAAAATTACAGCAACTTCGTTGATTGCACCTGCCTTAATTGAAGAGATATTTTTCCGCGTCTCGCTTTTGCCTTATCCTCTAGAGCAAATTCAACCTAATTCTTGGTTTGCATGGTCACTATTAAGTTTATTTTGCTTCATCATTTATCATCCCCTTAATGCTTTTACTTTTTTTCCTCAAGGAAAAGAAACCTTTAGTAATCCAGTTTTTCTTTGTTTAGCAACTGGGTTGGGGATTATCTACACTTTAACGTATTGGCAAAGTGGTTCTCTTTGGCTACCAGTATTTGTGCATTGGTTAGTGGTAGTTATTTGGTTACTTTGCTGGGGCGGGTTAAGTAAACTAAATTTCAAATAGCGATCGCTCTAGAGAAAATTTGAAACTTAGACGATAATCAGACATTATGCTTGGTGTTCTAAATTATATTTCTAATTACCTATGCCAGATTAATTCCATTAGAAAATTATTGTGAATTGATGGTTAATATTTCTGCTACTTTGATATCAATTGTGGGAAAGGCTAAGGGCTTAACAATACCTGTAGTAATTTCTTTTTTACTTGAATAACCATCCTGCTTTGGACTAGTAAATACCCAAAGTTTATTATCAGGTAAATCAACTACCCAATATTCAGGAATGCTATTACGAGCATAAGTAACAGATTTTTCTTCAAGATCCCTTGTCAAAGTAGTATTAGATACTTCGACTAGCCAATAAATATTTTGAGGATCAGGATGGCGATCGCGATAATTATTATCCTCAAACTGAACTATGGCAATATCAGGTTCAGGTTCAGAGTTATCTAGGGTAATTGGATGAGCTTCTCTTACCTTAGCTTTTCCTCGTAATACATCTCTTAAGTAATCAGCTACGGTATCAATCCGAGAGCTATGAATAGGCTTTTCTGGACTCATAGCAATAATTTCCCCTTCCAAAAGTTCGACAGATTTGCCTTCCAAAACTCCAGATTCAATTATTCGGTGATAATCCTCAACTGACCATTTATAAAGTGCTTTCATAACTATATTTTTATAATTTTACCTGCATTTATTTCTACTTTAATAATATCTCCGTCCTTTAATTCAAACTCATTTCGTATCTAATTTATCCTCCTAATTGCCTAATTTCTTAGATTAAAATGTGGTAAAGCGATCGCTTTTAAAATATCGCTTTTAAAATTTAGTCAGTTCGGGTTTTTATAACCAAAAATAAATCTTAAGTAAAATTTTGCTGAATTAGATACCCTAATCTATAAAGGTATACTGCAATTATTCACATAATCCATGTCTCATTTTTATTTTGATGCTGAAGATCAACGCAAGTCTTTTGAGCTTCCAGGGGCGAAACCCCATTACAATCCAGATCGCCCAGGACAGGTAGATCATATATTTCTTGATTTAATTCTCGATATCCCTAATCAAAGTTTCCAAGGGACTTGTACTACTACTATTACTCCTGTACGTCCAGGTATTCAGCAACTGACGATGGATGCAGTAGATTTAACCATTGAATCCGTATTAGTTGATGGTGTTAGTCAAAATTTTGACTATGACGGGGAACAAATTGAAATTCGTCTACAGCAAGCCACTACAACAGAAGCAGTTAAAGTTGCGATCGCCTATTCGGTGGATCATCCTCAACGAGGACTATATTTTATCGCTCCTACAGAATATTATCCTGATAAACCGACTCAGGTTTGGACACAAGGGGAGGATGAAGATTCTCGCTTTTGGTTTCCCTGCTTTGATTATCCTGGGCAATTAGCCACTTCAGAAATTCGAGTCCAAATACCAGCAGGATTTAAGGCAGTTTCTAACGGGGAATTGATTAATACTGAAAAAGCAGATGATGGCGAGATATACCATTGGTCACAGCAGCAGGTACATCCTACTTACCTAATGACTTTGGCGGTAGGAGACTTTGCCGAGATTGCTGATGAATGGAAAGGCAAACCGATTACCTATTATGTAGAGAAAGGAAGAGAAGCAGACGGTAAGCGCAGTATGGGTAAAACACCCCGTATGGTAGAGTTTTTGTCTCAGAAATATGGCTATGACTATCCCTATCCTAAATACGCCCAGGTGTGTGTAGACGACTTTATCTTTGGCGGGATGGAAAATACTTCTACTACCTTATTAACAGATCGTTGTTTGCTAGATGAACGAGCAGCGACTGATAACATGAGGACAGAGAGTTTAGTGCTACACGAGCTAGCTCATCAGTGGTTTGGAGATTTGGTGGTAATTAAACACTGGTCACACGCCTGGATTAAAGAAGGGATGGCTTCTTATGCAGAGGTGTTTTGGACAGAGGAAGAATATGGTAAAGATGATGCTGCTTATTATCTGTTAAATGAAGCCCGTACCTATATCGATGAAGATAGTACTCGTTATCGCCGTCCAATTGTGACGAATGTTTACCGTGAAGCGATCGAGCTTTATGACCGCCATCTTTATGAAAAGGGTGCTTGTGTTTATCACATGATTCGGGCAATTTTAGGGGATGAACTGTTTGATAAGGCAATTCAAACCTTTGTCCAGGATAATGCCCACCAGACAGTAGAGACAGTAGATTTGCTGCGGGCGATCGATAAAGCTACTGGTTATAACCTGATGTTTTTGTTCGATCAGTATGTTTTTCGTGGTGGTCATCCTGATTTTCAGGTAGCTTATGCTTGGGATGGCGATAGCAATCTGGCTAAGTTGACCGTTACTCAAAAACAGGCGCAGAAAGATAGTGAGAGTAAGGAATTATTCGATCTCAAGATTCCCGTTGCTTTTGGCTATGTAGCTGAAAAATCTGATGCTACAGAATTTAAAACTTTTTCGCTTCGTACCTATCAAGCTGAACAAAGCTTTTATTTTCCCTTAGAAAGTAAGCCTGATTTTATTAGCTTTGATGTGGGCAACAATTTCCTCAAAACAGTTACCTTACAGTATCCTGTTGCCCAACTTAAAAAACAGTTAAAATACGATCGCGATCCTATTTCCCGTATTTATGCTGTTGCTGCTTTAGCTAAAAAAGGTGGACTGGAAACAGTTAAAGCCTTAGCTGAATCTTTAACTGGCGATCGCTTTTGGGGAGTACGGGTAGAGGTAGCTAAAAAGCTAGGCAAAATCAAGCTCAATCAGGCTATGGATGCTTTACAGTCTGGCTTGAAAGATGAAGATGCCAGAGTACGTAGGACTATAGTTACTGCCCTGAGTAACTTTAAAAATGCTGCTAGCTATCAAGTTATTGCTGATTCTCTTAATCAAGGTGATCCTAGCTACTATAATGAAGCTGCTGCTGCGCGTAGTTTGGGTGGTATGGTAGGGGGAAATCTCAAGGCGAAACAGCCAGAGGCTATCGCTTTACTCAAGACTATCTTAGAACAGCGTGCGGGTTGGAATGAAGTTGTGCGTGGTGGTGCGATTTCAGGCTTGAGCAGAATGAAAACTTCTGCTGATGCGGTGGATATTATCATGGAATATACTAAGCTAGGTACTCCCCAAGCTCTAAGACTTACCGCCATTCGCTGTTTGGGAGAGATATCTACTGGTCAAACTCCTGAGAAACTGGGAGAGATTTTAGAACAGTTAGAAGCGATCGCAGGGGAATCTTTTTTCTTAACTCAGGTGGCAGTCGTCGGTGCTTTAGGTCAAATGCAAACAGCCCAAGCAATTAATATTCTCAATGGGCTGGCAGAGCAAACTCCTGATGGCAGAGTGCGTCGTCGTGCAGAAGAAGCTGTAAATAAGGTGCAGAAAAACTTGGGTGCGGACAAGGCGGTGAAAGAATTACGTCAAGAGGTTGATAAATTAAAACAAACTAATCAGGATCTTGTTAGTCGTTTGGCTAAATTGGAAGCACAAAGTGATAAAGGTGTTACTGATTTAAAGTATCAAACCGAGAAGTAATCTGTTCGTAGCTATCAGCTCTTAGCTCTTAGCTCTTAGCTTTTTAGTTGATTTGCTGGATCGTGAAAATTATATAATCATACCTCGATCCAGCAACGCCGTGATAAATAACTATTAGCGTCTAAATTCTGCTAAATAACCGAAAAAACCCTGTTAAAAAACAGGGTTTGAACTTAAAATATTGAATATTTAGAAACTATTTACACAATGCCAAGCCAGTGGAAGAACCCTTGTCCAGTAGTTAATTCCACCGCTAATGCTCCCAAAAATCCAATCATAGCTAATCTACCATTCCAAATTTCAGCACTAGGATTAGAACCGAATTGAAACTTGGTAGCGAATTCGCCATACTTGCGGCTGGATTGAACATCATAATGTTCTGTTGGTGTTTTATTTTCCATATTTGCCATGATTTTTAATTCCTTTGTTGAGTTTTGTAACTAGTTATTATTAAGATAAATAAAAAATTTTTGTTTGTTCTCTATCTTTGGTTAGAGATAAAAATAAAAAGTTAAAGATCGAAACAAAGATATATGAGTTTGGTGACTTTAGCAATAATTGGTTAACAACTATTAATGGATAGTTATTTCTGTTGATTGCCAAAGCGATCGCTTTTTAAACCCCGTCCATATTCAAAACTCGTTACTCGTTACTTAAAACAGTTAACTGAAAAACTACAGGTTTCAACAAGTGCGTGGAATAGCGCAACAGCCTTGCAGGAGGGAAACCCTCCGCAGACGAAGGACTTGTCCGCACGTACTGTTGCAAGACAGCTTGTGAAACCCAAGCATTTCCGCACTTCAAACTAGATGAGGTTTATTATCTATCTTCCCTCAAACAAAAACGCGGTGTTGCAAGGAAGGCATTTGTTGGCGTACTTGCTGTAAACGATCAGGATTTATTTCGGCTATAGCTACTCCTGGGGCATTGCCTGCATCAGCTAGGATTACTCCCCAAGGGTCGATAATCATGGCATGACCATGAGTGTAGCGACGTTCGTAATGGTTGCCTGTTTGGGCAGGAGCGATAACATAACAGGTGTTTTCAATCGCTCTTGCCTGTAATAATACTTGCCAGTGATCTTTACCTGTAAAAGCGGTAAAGGCAGCCGGAATAAATAGTACATCTGCTCCCAAATGAGATAGATAACGGTAAAATTCTGGAAAGCGAACATCATAACAGATAGATAAACCCAATTTACCTAATTTTTCAGAGTCATAGATAGGAGGAATTCTCTCGCCAGCCATGACGGTGCTAGATTCTTGATAGGTATTGCCATCAGGGACGTTGACATCAAACAAATGAACTTTTTGATAGTGAACAGCCTGTTGACCATCGGGGGTAACTAAAACCGCTGTATTATAGGCTTTCTCTGGGTTATCTGCTACAGGAACAGGAAAGCCACCACCTAAAATTGTGATTTGAAACCTCTGCGCCATTTTTTTGAGAAACTGCTCGGATTTGTCCGCAATTTCCCTTGCTTGAGCAATTTTGTCTACTTCTTGACCTAAAAAAGCAAAATTTTCTGGCAGACTAACTAATTCTGCGCCTTTGTGAACTGCTAGCTCGATTAATTCTTCTGCCTCGACCAAGTTTTTTCCTAGGTCAGGTTTACTGGTCATTTGAACAGCGGCGGCAAGATATGACTTCATGGAGAAACTTAATTTTTAGATAGTTAATTCTGGGATATGGCTCAAAGATTAAATTTAGGAACCGTATTTAACCCTATTTATAAAGCAAATTCAGTAAATCCTTCTGGAAGCAATTCTTTAATAGTTAAATTTTGCCAACCCTGGCTTCCTAGGAAAATAATCTGAGTCTGTTTTCCAAACTCCCAGATTACTTGGCGACAAGCTCCACAAGGAGAGCAGGGTACATTTTGACTATTAGTTACGGCGATCGCTTTTATCTCGATTGTATAGCCTCCTTCGGCGATCATGGCATTAGCGATCGCATTTCTTTCGGCACACACGCCCAATCCATAGGAAACGTTTTCTATATTGCAACCAGCATATATTTTGCCCGTAGTTGTTAGGAGTGCTGCCCCAACTCGAAACTGCGAATAAGGCGCATAGGCTTTAGTTAGTGCTTGAGTCGCCACTTCGAGCAACTGTTGTTCTGATTCACTTAAAGAAGATTTGTTCATTAAGTAATTTTTTATTTCCCTACAGCAGAAGCAAGGTTTTGTTTAACATCTGGTCTACCATCAGCAACCGCAGCAGCCAGAGAATGAAGCATGGTTTGGGTTGTTTCCCAGTTGACGCAGGCATCAGTAATGCTCTGACCATGAACTAGAGATGAGCGATCTTTAGATATGGACTGACTACCTTCTACTAGATGGCTTTCAATCATGACCCCCACAACTTGAAGTGAGCTAGTTTTAATTTGTTGAACAATATTATCCAAAACCGTAACCTGTTTGGTAAAATCTTTGCTGCTGTTGCCATGACTACAGTCAATCATCAAACGCGAATTCATTGCTTTCTGTTTTAAAGCATTACAGGCTGCCTCAATATCGCTGGCTTCATAGTTGGGTTTTTTGGCACCACCTCTTAAGACTAGGTGTCCATCGGGGTTACCTGTGGTTTTGACTATACTAGCTAGACCATCTTGGTTGATGCCTAAAAAATGGTGAGATATTCTGGCAGTGAGCATGGCGTTAATGGCAGCGGTAAAGCTGCCGTCTGTACCGTTTTTATAGCCGACGGGCATTGATAAGCCAGAAGCCATTTGACGATGAATTTGACTTTCGGTAGTTCTCGCACCAATAGCCGTCCAGCAAATTAAGTCAGCAATATACTGAGGCGTAATCGGATCTAATAGCTCTGTAGCAGCAGGTAAACCTATATCTGCTAAATCGATTAATAGTTTTCTGGCGGCTCGTAAACCTGTATTAATATCGTAGCTGTTATTTAAATCAGGGTCGTTAATTAATCCTTTCCAGCCTACGGTAGTGCGAGGTTTTTCAAAATAAACTCGCATTACAATTTCTAGCCGATCTTGGAGTTGCGATCGCAATTTGACCAACTTCTCGCCATATTCTTTGGCTGCTGCAACATCATGAATAGAACAAGGGCCGACTACAACTAAAATTCTTTGGTCTTTGCCTTCCAATATATTACGAATACTGTTTCGGGTTTGGGTTACTAGCTTGGCAGCTTTTGGTTGTAAAGGTAATTCGCTTTTAACGAAAGCTGGGCTTAACAAAGGTCTGGTTTCAATAACGTGTAGATCGCTGGTAATATTCATATTTTTAAGATTACTGGTTTTTTTAGAACTTCTTGAGGGAATAAACTGATAATTGATTAAATGGTTATCAGTTGGGAGCGATTGGCGAATTGCCCCTAACTATTTTGACATCTTTCTAGTTTCTGATGATTTCGGCTATAGTTTACAGTTTTTTTGGACTAAGTCTTGCTGCAAATCAAGAAACAACAGTTATCCTGTTAAAGATATAAATTAATCATATTTACCTTAAGTTGACTTTCATGGGCATTCATATTGTTACTGGTGTTGCAGGATTTATTGGTTCTCACTTAGCCGAAGCTTTATTGCAAAAAGGTTCAGAAGTGATTGGCATCGATCAGTTTAATGATTACTATGATTGCCAGCTAAAACAGGACAATATAGTTAATCTTAGACAAAATTCTCGTTTTAAGCTAATTAGAGCTAATATTCAAGAGTTAGATTGGCAGCAGCTTTTAAAGCAAGTAGACGTAGTTTACCATCAGGCAGCCCAAGCAGGAGTTAGAGCTAGTTGGGGAGAGGGATTTGGGCAATATACAGCCAGAAACATTAACGCCACTCAGGTAATTTTAGAAGCAGCTAAACAAGCAAAATCATTAAAGAGATTTGTTTATGCTTCTAGCTCGTCAATTTATGGCGATGCAGCAACTATGCCTACTCCTGAGACTCTCTGTCCTCAACCAGTATCTCCCTATGGCATTACCAAGCTAGCAGGAGAACGTCTATGTTGGCTCTATCAAAAGAACTTTGGTGTCCCTGTTACTTCTTTGCGTTACTTTACTGTATACGGACCTCGGCAGCGTCCTGATATGGCTTTTCACAAGTTTTTTAAAGCAGCAATCAACGATCGGACTATTTCTATTTATGGTGATGGACAACAAACCAGAGACTATACCTATGTAAGTGATATTGTGGCAGCTAATCTGGCTGCGGGAGAAATGCCAGAAGCTATAGGGGAAGTGTTTAATATTGGTGGCGGTAGCCGAGTGACTTTGATTGAGCTACTAACTATGATGGAACAAGTTATAGGACAGCCAATTCGTAAAAAATATATTGAGCAAGCAGCAGGGGATGCCCGCCATACCAGTGCTGACATTACCAAAGCTAAAGAAATATTGGTTTACCAGCCTCAAGTTTCGTTGATGGCAGGTTTAACCCAAGAATGGCAATGGATTCAATCTCTGTACCAACCTTCAGATCTCAAATCAGAAAGACTTGCGTCTACAAATAATTAAATCACCAACGCCATCTTTAATTAGACTTCGCAGACAGTGCTGCTGTAGTAGAGAATGTATTGACTATTTGTACTCCTAATGGAGACTTAGTGTTTGAAGCTAATAGCTAGGGCGAAGCTCTTTATATCTCTACTCTAGTTAGAGATTGCGAAAGTGGGAGTTGATAGCTCCAGTTGTTGTAAACCATGTCTCGGCACCCGCCCGATCTTTTATGTAACGTAGAGCGCGTTCTAAATGAGCGAACCGATGTGCTTGTCCCATCAGATAAGGATGCAGCGCAATTCCCATAACGACTGGGCGAGTGGCGCATTCTCGCTGATGCAAATCGAATGCAGACACAATCATCTCGGCAAATTCGGAGGCTTCGCGATGGCGACCCATAATATGTGGTACGTCGTTTAATTCCTGCGGATAAGGAACTGAGAGAATACGCCCTGTTCCTTTCTTTGCTTCCGTGTCGAACCAAACTGGCTGCTCGTCGTGCGCCCAATCCAAAAGGTACTCATAACCAGCTTCGTCTAAAATATCTGGGGTATGAACGGACTCGGAAATAAGTGGTGCAAGGTAGCCCTTCGGTGCTGTACCAGTCGCCTCGGTCAAAAGCTCTTTCACTTTCTCAATCATTGCCTGCTCGTCCGAACGGCTGAGTTGCCCTGGCTGAGTCGAGTTTGTGAGACCGTGAGCCACAATCTCATCCCCCCGTAATCGAAAAGCCCGAACAATTTGGGGAGCGCGATCGCAGAGCGCAGCGTTCAGCAATGCTACTACAGGTAGTTCGAGTTCATCGAATAGATCGAGCATACGCCAGATGCCAACCCTGTTACCGTAGTCGCGCCAAGCATAGTTCAGCACATCTGGAGTTGGGTTAGGGGAGGCGAGCGTCGCACCACACTCCTCGTTGAAAGCAAACCATTCAACGTTAACGCCAATATAGACTGCAAGCCGCTTACCATCTTGCCAAGAAAAGTCTGGGCGATCGACGATTGGCGAGAAATTGTAGCGATTATGGTGGACTATCTCTAGCATATTAGTCTCGGATCGTTTTATAAATAAATTAGTACATTCAAATTAGCACTTTTCAAACCTCTAATTTGTGGCCTATGGCGATCGCTTTAGATGTATAATTAGAGCCTATGGCGATCGCTATATTAAACCTATAATCGAGTGAATTCGTTTGATTATTGTTTGAGTAAGTTAACTGCGGAATCTCAGTTCTAAATATCCAAGCTTAATTGGAGATAGTTGTGTTTTGCCTCAGCAACTTTTGATCTAGAAAGATTAAGAGTTTGCTCGGCAGACCAAAACAAGGAATTGCCAGGACGTTGGCGGTCTACGTTTAACCAGTGGCTAAATACTTGTTCTCGTCGATCTGTGGGGGACAGTATTTGATAGACTCTAACTCTCTTTTTGTTGATGCTTTCATAACACATACATTTAAGTTTGCAGCCGATTTTAGCGAGAAGACGACTAACTATGGTTACGGGAGTAAAATTTTTAGCGATGCCAATGTTGAGGATTGTTTTGATTTCTGAACGATTATTATGAGCGATCGCACTGAGGGACTGTAAGTCAGCATCGGTATTGCGTAATTCTCGATTGGTATCTTGTAATAAAACGGGAATTCCCATTAGCTCTAAAGTGCCAACAATCGCTCCAAGCTGAGAGTTATTGAAATCAGGTAAGAATAAACTACCGTTTCCCTGTTCAATTAGCTTACGGGCAACCTGAGTATCCCGATCTGCTAGGTAAGGACGACCAACTGTTAGAAAGTAATGCAGCCTAATTTTTTCATACCATCCTTGATCATTTAAAGATACCAACTCTGGGGTGATCGGTAAATTGTAGCGTTGGTGTAGCTCATGTTTTTTAAGTTGACGGCGATCGCTTAAGGACTTAATTAAGCGTTTTTTGAGAGCCAAATACTGATGAGTATTAAGATCGGTAGAACAGGCGATCGCCTTACATTCTGCTAAATAGTTTTGGGTGCTGATTTCGGTGATCGCTGCGACTAAACTATTATCGGCTTGAGATTCTCCTTGGCTTTCTAACTCTTCAAATTTAACCGTGGCTGCATCTATTATTTGATGTCCTTCGGCTTTTAACCCCGCCAAAATAGAGTTACCATAATTGCTTGCGCTTGCATTAAAGCGTACCGCCATTTTTGCCCAACACAGCAGAGATTCTGCTTGAAAACCTGTGTCTAAATCATCGAGATAGGCAAAGTCCGACTGCTGTAACAGGCGGATATTTAGCTGGGTAAAACGCTGACTAGAGCTAAGTAAAGCAGGAATGGAAGTTGAACCGTTACCGATTTTATTAAAACTATAGTTGGCGCACCATAGATGTCGGGGGACATTTTGCCGTAAGCGAGATAGAGTCTGACGGACGGCGTTTTCTGCCTGGATGCCTTGAGCGATCGCCCAAACAGAGGTAAAGTGATTTTTTAGTTCAATGGATATGCCCGTTTCAATTGAAGGACTAGCCACCAGAATATCGTACTGCCATAAAACTTTTTCTAGCTGAGAGATACAGCCATAAGCAACGTGGCTAAAATCGGCAAGGGACTCGGAATCTATACGCAGAATTTTTTTAGCAGGAAACTTCTGTTTTAAATAAGCTTCTAGGGTTTGAGTACTCCATTTACTAGTCAGCTTTTGTGCCGAGAGACAAATAAATGGTTTGCCTCCTTGTTGGATGTGGGTTTCTAGATTACCGACTAGTTTTTTTGGACTTTTCCCCTCATAGTTATATACCTGCCATGAGGTTTGGTCGTCATGTTGCCAAATATTATGGACAATATAGGGTTTAATTTCCATTCCTGATAAAGCAATCAAATAATCTAAGGCAATATTGCTCAAGTCCGCATCCGCTATGTATACCTGTCCGCGATCGCCTAAAACATTCTGCATCAGAGTTTTAAATGACTTTAAAATCTCAACCCGTCTGTCTTTACAGGTATTTGAATTTAAACCATGCCATAATACCTGCTCTACTTCATCAATAATTACTAGGCTATTTGACCAGTGAGCGGGGTTAAATTTTGCTTGAGAAGAGCCATGGAGAGAATCAATACAAAGACCATAACCTAAAGCTGTCTGCTCAGGACAGTCTTTGTCGGTGACGTAATTAAGTCCAAACCTGCTACATAATTCTTTGACTAACTGCACTCGATGCCCAATGACTAAAACTTTCTGCCCACGAGCGATCGCTTGGGCGACAATTTTCTCAATAAATCTGGTTTTACCAGTGCCTTTGGGTGATTTAATACCGACTAACTTGGTTCTGGGTGGTATATTTAACTCTGGCAAATAACGGCTATTTAGCTCAACATCCGTAGGATGAGTTAAATTTGTCCAAGATTTTGCTTTCCAGGTTTCTAGATCTACCGCCTCATCAAAAGCCTGTGCAAAATGTGTCTGACCATGATTGATAATTAAATCGTCTACACCTTTGCCTAGCTGACTATTCCAGGTAACAACTTTGACTTGACAACCAGCTTGCTGTAACAAATAGCCCGTTTTTCTGATTGCTGCATTGACTGCCTGAACTGTTTTTGGTTTAGAATCTCGATCAAAGACAATGTATATTTGTCGTCCAGGGGTAGCCAGGGTAGTTAACTGAGGAATCAAATGAGATTTAGCGATCCGTTTACCATCAGCATCTTTAGGAGTCCGATAGCCATTATTAATGCCAGGTAAAGCGATCGCACTATAGCCAGCAGACAATAACGCTCCTGCTTTTTTTGCCCCTTCAGTAATACAAAGGGGAACTTGGGGATTATTTTTTAACCACTGCCAAAATCCCAAGTCAGCACTGTTTTGAGCAATATCCTGAAGAGTAATTTTGACTTGAGCGCGATCGGCAATTTTTTGCCACAAACTAAGAGGAACTTTAAGCGCAAATAAACCTGTGGCGGTTTTAGGGGGATGCTCATACTTGATAATCTTATCAGCATCTTGGCGAGGGCGATCGGGCTTAAAACAACCCCAGATATCTTCTTCACCGCTCAAAATATCTATGCCAGAACACCACCATCCTCCAGCATCAAGATGAGCATAACGTTGAAGAAATCTTGCATTAATTCTGCCGTCATTTCTTCTAGGGATAGAATTTGAGTATAGTAAATATTCCCCAGGGGACTCTCCCTCAAGGTTAACTACGTTTAAGCGGGTTAACTCTTCGTCTACGCCACTTGCTTTCCATTCCCGTAAATGATCCATTAACACTTATTCCTTGCTCTTTAGGAATAAGAATCATACCACTATATATAGCGTAAATATAAAAACAAACCGTAAATATACGCCAGATATAGAGTAAAACTGGAGAAATAAGCAGACCCAGCTTAAATTTTGGGTAGTCGTTTTAGATCAGTATGAGTAAAAATCTTGATGAAATTAAGAATTCAAACATCGTGAAACTATATCATCAAATTCCCATTCAGGAGTGTAACGAACGTCTAATTGCTATACCTTTAGAGAACTTTGCAGTTGAACTTCCTCATCATTACATGAATTTAGGGGCAGAGTATGGCGACAAATCACCATACTGTTTGCGCCAAGGAGTTGTTCGAGCTTTATTAGAAGCGCAATTTCTATTGGAGAAACGTTATCTTAATTGGAAAATTAAGATATTCGATGCCTATCGTCCTGTGGGGGTGCAGCAGTTTATGGTCAACTATACCTATAATTCACTGCTAAAAAAATATAATCTAAGGGAACAACAGTTAACGGCACACCAATGTCAAGACCTATGGAGTCAGGTATATAGAATTTGGGCTGCACCTAGCTTAGATAAAAAGATGCCACCTCCTCATAGTACAGGGGCAGCAGTTGATGTGACTTTAGTTAACGATCGCGGCGAAACTCTAGATATGGGCGGGGAAATTGATGAGCTTTCAGAGCGATCGCAACCAGACTATTATTTAAGCCATCAAGACGGAGAAAATCAGCAGTATCATTTTCATCGTCAATTACTAAATCGGGTAATGACCAATGCTGGCTTTCAAAGACATCCTGGAGAGTGGTGGCATTTTTCTTGTGGCGATCAGATGTGGGCTTGGATTTATAACCAGAATAATCCCACCGAGCCAATGGTGGCACGCTACGGCAGAGTTTAACTAGATTTAGTAATTGACTTTTGCAGATAATTATTTATTAACGCTAATAAATTTGAATGATTTAGAGAAAGACTAGCAAGGTTAAGAAAGTATCTTTCTCTATTTACAATTTATCACCTTGATTTAAACGTTAACTTCACGTTCAGACTGCTTGGAATAAATCCAGAGTGCATGAATAATGCCTGGAACATAACCCAAAAGTGTCAAGAGAATATTAATTAGCAAAGCTGAACTAACGCCAACTGTTAAGAAGACACCTAAAGGAGGCAAAGCAATACTAGCAATAATCTTTAAAAGTTTCATGATTTCCAAAAGGTAATTTTATTCAGATAAATTCATTCTCACTAATTAGATTTGCAGATATTTCTCTGTATATCTTCTATCCAAAGATAGAAGTGTTGTGATTGGGTCTTAATTGCAAAAATCTATCTTTTAAGAGATACAGAAACATCCATAAATTTTGAATAATAAATAAGCATAAGAACATACACTTAAAGACAATTAAATAACAGTAGCATTACTAGATCAGGAGAAAATAAATATGTTAGGAACGCTTTTAACGCTTTTAGCCACAGCCTTGAGTCTTTTAGTGGTTGATATCATTTTTGCTGGAGTCAATTTAGCCAACTTTCCTGCTGCAATGGTAGCCGCGTTAGTTATTGGTGGAGTTAACAGTGGTGTCAGACCAGTCTTATCAGTATTATCTTTGCCAATTAATCTTTTGAGCTTGGGCGCATTTACTTTTGTAATCAACGGCTTGTGTTTCTGGTTGGCTTCTCTTTTCGTACCAGGATTTCAAGTGTCAGGCTTGCTAGCTTTCTTGATTGCCCCTGTAGTACTATCCTTTGTCAACACCTTTATCAGTAACTACTTCTCCGAAAAATTCCCCAAGTTAAAGAGCAACTAAAAGTTTTGTAAGCAAGCTGAAATTAACATCGGTTTGCTTTTATAAAATATAAATACTAATGATTAACTCTTTTAAAGGCTGTCTTATGTCTAAGAAAGAGTTTTGCTTTTTATAGCTACACGTTGTTTCTGATTTGTGTACCTTACAACACTTTTTGATAGTGTTAGAGTAATTTGTCTTACCGCTTATACTTTTTTTCCATCCTGAAGCATGACGATGATTTTCAGTAATGTTGAAATTGAAAATACGCCTATAAATAGGTTAAAGATGACCTACAAGTAATCCACGAGACCAAAAACTCTGTAAATAAACTATCATGTAAGGCGTAAAAATCACGCTTGTTAGCAATGGATTATAAGCACAAAATCACAACAGAAATTGAAGTTCTTCCTGAATCCTTGTTGCCTGATGTTTTGAACTATATCAAATCTCTTCAACCCCAAACTGTAAAAACTTCTAAGCTGACTATAAATCTCAAACCAAAATCATCTAGATCTACTTCCCAAGAAACCATCATAATTTACACCGATGGAGCTTGTACTGGCAATCCTGGTGCGGGAGGATATGGCGCGGTAATTATAGATGGCGATCGCCGTAAAGAACTCTCTGGAGGCTACAAACTGACTACCAATAACCGTATGGAAATGATGGGCGCGATCGCAGCTTTGAGATCTCTTCAACCCAACTCTAAAGTCAAGCTGCATAGTGACTCCAAATATATTGTTGATGCCGTAATCAAAGGCTGGGCAAAAAAATGGCAGGCTAACGGCTGGCGCAGAAATGCTAAAGAAATGGCGAAAAATCCCGATTTGTGGCAGGAATTACTCGATCTCTGCCAAATACACGATGTTCAATTTGTCTGGGTCAAAGCTCATGCGGGCATAACCGAAAACGAAAGATGCGATCGTCTCGCTGTCGATGCTGCACATGGAAGTAATTTAGAAATTGATGAGGGGTATGCTGGCTATTGATGATAAATTCAGCTTCGCTAACTTAATCAATGTAAGAAAACAATCCACATCAAGCGTAATATATAAAATTAAATTATTTAGTTTATTGCTAAAAATTTAAGAGCTTTTTTTAATCAAAGATACATCGATTTTGGATTCTTCCCCTTCGGTAATTTCTAAATTAATATCGGGACCAAAAAACTTTTCTATTTTTTCATGTCTTTTCTGCCATTCTTCTAAGGAGAAAAAAGGCGAGTAAAATTCCATCACCAAGGTATAAGCACCATCTCTTGATTGTTCTTGGAGACCGACCAATATTGGTCTTTCTTCATCCGTAGGACTTAAACCAAACTTACCTAAAGATTCATCTAAATGAGCTTCTTGTCCGTAGCGATAACGAGTCACGTCTTTGCGTAACTGTTCTTGAGTTATGGTTGCTTGCGATCGCAATTCTTGGACTTTAGGACTAGTTTCAACGGTGTAAGGAACTGGTTTTAGTTCCGATGCTTTGAGAGCCAAACCACCTAATAGCAAAGGAATACCATAAAAGAACCCCGCTAAATTAAGAGTATTCATGCCCACGGCATAGGCATAAAAACCAACAACAGTTAAAATCCCTCCTACAGTTAAACCTACAGCAGCCAAGGGTATTTTTCGCAACATGATTAAAAATTTGTTTATATTTATCAATATTTATCAATATTGTCTATTCTAAAGCTATTAGATACTTACGAAAAAAAAATTATGGAAAAAACTGATATCAAAGCTAAGATTACTCAAATGGCTGCAAAACGAGATTCTTTGGTAGAACTGCTAGAAAGACCAAGTTTGGGAACTCTTCGCATAGACGTAGATCAAGCACTAGAAGAACTAGACGAGTTAATTGAAGAATTCAACGAAACTTTTCCTGAAGAGAAAGTGTAAACTACTGCGACTGATAAGTAGCTTCGTATTTGATTTGCCGGTTAATAGCTATTAGCCATCAGCTTCTTGCGTATGAAGCCTCAAGGAGAAAAACCCTCGCTACGCTATCGGAAAGCATTCCGATGTCGAACCATGCGCGGGGGTGGGGGTCTTTCCTCTTTTGGCGCTATCAGCTATTAGCTTTTCTCATTTGTTTCACTTTATGGATAATGTATTACATTTACATTTTTTTTGCGTACATTGATCGAGATTAAGTGCAGATATTCTAAGCCGTGATCAAAAAGCTATTTGCACTTCCTTAGTATAGAAAACAAGGCATTGCCAAGGCTTTGATGAATGCTGCGAAAGATTATGCTATTGCCACGAACGCAATTCGTATTATCCTGGCTACAGAAGTAACTAATAAAACTGCTCAAAATCTCTATGAGTCAATGGAGTATCGTCAATTTGATGAATTTTATCATTATGTAATGGCGATTTGCGGAGCATAGCCGTAGGCATCGCTATGTAATTATTTTATTAAGCAAATAACTATCTATTGGCACTGTGAAATATTTTTTTCTGAGTGAGGGGTGGACTTATGATCGAGTCTGGGAATTTGGTGGACTGTGGGATCAATATAGCTGGGGACGCAAGCCCGAAATCAAACGTCTTGACTGTGGTATTCTTCAGCAAGATGAAGTTCTCTGGCTTTACGCAGTTGAAGATGCTGTACTAATGATTGAGGTCAAACCTCAGGCAAATACCCAAACTGCATCCATCATTGGACAAGTTGTACTTAGACGTTTGATCGCTGCTGAACAGGTAATCGAGATGTTGGCTAGTTCTGAATCTATCTTTAATTCATCTACCGATAATTAAAGATAGATTCATTAAAAACAAATTTGTTATCAGTTTTGTAATATAAATTTACATTTGTCGGTAACAGTAGATATATCTTGCAATAGGTTCTAACAATAGTTACACTTCTTTAAATAAGATAGTATTTTCAAGTCATCTTTGCCTAAGCTTATTTTTTGTCGGTAAAAGTCCGAGTTTTCTGAGCAGTCGCAAGGTTTGAGCCATAAATACAGATTACAAAATAACAGTCAACTATTAACGCCATTAAATAATGATGGTTTATTAGTTAACCAAAACATTTGGTCACACTAAACAAATTATTTAAATAATAGGAGGAGCGTAGTCTATGGGACTACCTTGGTATCGAGTTCATACAGTCGTTCTGAATGATCCAGGAAGGCTAATCTCTGTTCATCTAATGCACACTGCGTTAGTAGCAGGTTGGGCAGGTTCTATGGCTCTGTTTGAGCTAGCAACTTTTGATCCTAGTGATGCTGTATTAAACCCAATGTGGCGACAAGGTATGTATGTATTACCTTTTATGGCTCGTTTGGGTGTTGACACATCTTGGGGTGGTTGGAGTGTCACTGGTGAAACTGGTGCAAGTGCTGGAATTTGGTCTTTTGAAGGAGTAGCGATCGCTCATATCATTTTATCTGGCTTACTGTTTTTAGCAGCAGTATGGCATTGGGTTTATTGGGATTTGGAGCTATTCGTAGACCAGCGTACTGGTCAACCAGCTTTGGATTTACCAAAAATGTTTGGTATTCATTTATTTTTATCTGGTCTACTCTGCTTTGGTTTTGGTGCATTCCACCTTACAGGTTTATGGGGTCCAGGAATGTGGGTTTCAGATGCTTTTGGGGTAACTGGTCATGTTCAACCAGTAGCACCCGAATGGGGACCAGGAGGATTCAACCCCTTCAATCCTGGTGGTGTGGTAGCTCACCACATTGCAGCGGGCATTGTGGGTATTATTGCTGGACTTTTCCACCTCAGCGTTCGACCTCCCGAAAGACTTTATAAAGCTTTGCGGATGGGGAATATCGAAACTGTACTTTCTAGCAGTATTGCAGCGGTATTTTTTGCAGCTTTCGTGGTTACAGGCACAATGTGGTATGGAAACGCCACAACCCCCATTGAATTATTCGGACCTACTCGTTATCAGTGGGATCAGGGATATTTCCAACAAGAAATACAACGTCGAGTAGAAACTAGCTTAGATGATGGTTTAACTCGTTCGGAAGCATGGTCTAAAATTCCTGAGAAATTAGCATTTTATGACTATGTAGGCAATAGTCCTGCTAAAGGTGGTTTGTTTCGTACAGGCTCCATGGATAGTGGAGACGGTATTGCTCAAGAATGGTTGGGACACGCTGTCTTTACTGATAGCGAAGGTCGTGAGCTAAGCGTTCGTCGTATGCCTAACTTCTTTGAAACATTCCCTGTTGTCTTGACTGACGCTGATGGCGTTGTCAGAGCAGATATTCCTTTCCGTCGTGCAGAGTCTAAACTCAGCGTTGAGCAAAGTGGCGTTAGCATTGCTTTCTACGGTGGTGCTTTAGATGGTCAAACTTTTGATGATCCTGCAACCGTTAAGAAATATGCCCGCAGAGCACAGCTAGGTGAAGCTTTTGTCTTTGATACTGAAAGCTTAGGCTCAGACGGTGTATTCCGTACTAGTCCTCGTGGTTGGTTTACTTTCGGACACGCTGTGTTTGCTTTATTCTTCTTCTTTGGTCACATTTGGCATGGTTCTCGTACACTGTACAGAGACGTATTTGCTGGTGTTGACCCTGAGCTTGAAGAAGAACAGGTAGAATGGGGTTTCTATCAAAAAGTGGGTGATAAATCTACTCGCAGCAAACAGGAAGCTTAGATTTAGCTAATAATTCAGAACTTTAAACTTTAATTTGTGTTAGAGAGAGGTTTCTTAAAAGCTGTTTCTCTAACACAATTTGTCATAAGAATCTTAAAGAATTCTGAACTTCAGTTGAATTTGTTGGTAAAATATTAGTAAATAAACTTTGGGAAATTATAAAGATGGAAGCTGTTGCATATATTCTAGTTTTGGCTATGGGGATCTCAGTTCTCTTTTTTGCGATCGCTTTTCGTGAACCACCCCGTATCGAAAAATAAATTGCTTAAGGTAGGTTAAATACTTTTAAGATTTTTCTATTTCTGAGTCTTTTTTTGTTAATGTCTGTTGTGAGACAGACTATGATATAAGAAACGGCTCAGATTTGCTGTTTATATTTAGTAATTGATCGTAAATATAATTTAATTCTTTATTTCTCCATGCATTGTCCTAACTGCCAACATACAGAAAGCCGAGTCTTAGAATCTCGTTCTACCGAAAGTGGACAAAGCATTCGCCGTCGCCGAGAATGCTTAGACTGTAAACAGCGGTTTACAACTTATGAAAGAATTGAGTTAGTACCGATTACGGTCATCAAAAGGGATAGTAGTCGTGAATCTTTTGACCGTGCTAAGTTGCTACGAGGCATATTAAGAGCCTGTGAAAAAACCACTATATCCTACCAAAAAGTGGAGGCGATTGTTGACAATATCGAAGCTAAACTTCAGCAAAATTCAGCCAAAGAATTTAGCAGTAGTGAAATAGGAGAATTAGTTTTAGAAAATTTGCGCTACGAAAATGAAGTAGCCTATATACGCTTTGCCTCAGTGTATAGGAAGTTTCAAGGGATCAAAGATTTTATCAAAACATTAAATCATCTTCAAAGTGAAAACTTACAAAATGTAGACTTTAATCACTGGCAAGACTCAAATACACCTTCTTCTTCAACTTCAATTATTGACCAACGGTCACAGCAGCGGACAGACCCCCTAAAGGGTGAAACAGTTTACTCAACGGGGGGAACCTCGGCATAAGCAAACTGTTTCACCGCGTCGCCGTCATAGGTCAGACCCCCCTAAAGGGTGAGACAGTTTGCTTATGCCGACGGGGCTTATAAAGGGCAAGACAAAGGCGCACTTCCGCATGTACGCTGTCCAAGACAGGCTCCGTTCGTTTAGGAGTCAGGGTCGCTGGGGGTTTCGCGCCCGCGTTCATGAGCGTGAACTAGGCGGAATTTGGTTTCGCATCCAGAACCACGCTGTTGTCTGACGTGGCGGAGTAATCTGTGACTTCTGAGTTTTTGTGGCGACAACAGTACAAAGCTAATAGTAAAAACAAACCTATCCCTGTTAAATATTTAATTGGACTGGGAATTAGAGGACTAGGCGAGAAAAAACCTTCAATTGTTCCTGCAATAATTAGCATGGGAATAATACCAAAAAGTAGCTGTGCAGCTTTAGTACTGTTTGACTTGAGAGCATCAATACGGCGATATTTACCAGGGAAAATCATGGCTTTGCCGATTAGTAATCCTGCACCCCCTGCAAAAAAGATAGCAGGTAATTCTAATGAGCCGTGAGGAAAAACAAACGCCCAAAAAGGGTATGCTAAATTATTTTTGCTTACCAAAGTCGTGATCGTACCAATAGATAAGCCGTTGCTTGCCATCAAAAAAAGGGTGTATAGTCCTGCGGTAATTCCGCCAGCGATCGCTGCAAAGCAAACGGAAAGATTATTAATAGCAATGCTGCTAGAGGCTAAAGGTTCAACTCCTACAATCGAACCCATCCAGAGTTCGCCATCTTCTTGCACTTTTTTAATTAAATGCTCAGGTACGGTAATTGTAATAAAGGTTGGATCGTTCCAGGCATACCACCAAGCAATTATACCTGTGAGGAAAAATATGCCAGTGGCGATCGCTATATACTGCCAAGTTTCTTGTACAATCTGGGGAAATCCCCAAAGATAAAATTCTTTTACCTGTTGCCATTCCTGACGTTTTGACCCCTGATAAACTTGGTTATAGCCGCGAGACGTTAATTTTTGTAAGTCTTGGGTAAGGATCTTACCGACTTTATTTGTCCTTGCTCTGGCTAAATCTGCCGACAAAGAACGATAAAGGCTGGCTAAATCTTTAATTTGTGATGCTGATAGAGTCTTTATGCCTTTAGTTTCTGCTAGCTGCAATAAATTATCTAAACGCTTCCAGTTTGGTTCTCTCCTGGCAATCCAACGTTGAACATTCATTCTGCGCCTCTGCTACGTCAGCATTCCCTTGCGCCTTCGGACGACGCGGGGTCTGACCTCTCTGCGCGAGATAATTATTTATAGTTTCAACCTTTACTTTGAGTATCACAAAGCGGATAGAAGTTGCTTTTGAAATTAACTCTTTTATAGCTCAAGTTTACCAAAAAAAAGAGGGTGACGTTGAGATTGTTCTCTTTAATCATCCTCAGAAATATTTATCATAAATTTGGACTGAGCAAATGCCACCGTCCAAAATTGCCAACTAAGCTTTTTAATACTTAGAAACGGCCACGGCTGTTTTGACTATTAGGTTTGTAAACGATGAAGCTTACAGTTTGACACTGTTTGATATTGTCAAAACCAACTACGCGAATAAAACAGTCGGAGTATTCAGAACGACACTCTCGTACTTCGTTTAATACATCTTGAGAACTACGAGCATCAAATAAAGGTAATTTCCACAAAGTCCAGTGGTGTAGCGTAGGAGCAGGATCTTTTTCAAATTCTACACCAGGAATATAACCTTGATCGATCATGTGATCGATTTGTTTAGCAATTTGCTGATCGGTTAAAGGAGGTAAAAAAGAAAGGGTTTCGTAACGACGCTCTTTAGGTAAAGTTTTCATAGCTTATCTTTGCGTATATTTGTTTTAATCAGAATCTTCAGTTTCTCCAGTCGCCTGGGTCGCATCTAGGTTAGATGTATCTTCAGGCGATCGGGTAAGACGTTCCAAAAGATGACGACGATGAGCCAAATTATCTTGCTTTACCTTTGAAGTAACCATTTCAGGAATAAATTCTAAAGTTTGCTCTGCCATAGTGGCGCGAACGGTCATTATCCGCAGGGCAAGCTCTTTTCCTCGTGGCTCTGACATTATTTCTTCGATGTAAGCTTCAGCATCTCTCAGCTTGCCCCCCGAAGAGTATTGTCTCAACCAAATGGCTTCGCCTGGATTGGTTTCTGCCAATTGTTCAATAATTAGCATTACCGCTTTGTAAGTAAGATAATTTTGAACTATCTTTGCCGTATCTTTTGCAATTTCTTTTGGTTGCATTTATTTCAGGACAGTTATTCTGAGATATAAAGACAAGAGATTGTTATCAATTCCTTATTTTTAACCCCAGATCTAACTGCTAGCTGTTCATAAAAAACTATTCGCGCTTTTTAGAGAGTATCTACAGCGTCAAACTCGAACTTGATTTCTTTCCAAAGTTCACAAGCTGCTGCAAGTTCAGGACTCCAACGGCAAGCTTCACGGATAACGTCGTTACCTTCGCGAGCTAGGTTACGTCCCTCGTTACGAGCTTGAACACAAGCTTCTAGAGCAACACGGTTAGCAGTTGCACCAGGAGCATTACCCCAAGGGTGTCCTAAAGTACCACCACCAAACTGTAGACAAGAATCATCACCAAAGATTTCTACTAGTGCAGGCATATGCCATACATGAATACCACCAGACGCTACAGGCATTGTACCAGGCATGGAAGCCCAATCTTGGGTAAAGAAGTTACCGCGAGAGCGGTCTTCTTCTACATAGTCTTCACGCATTTGGTCAACAAAACCTAACGTGATGTCGCGTTCACCCTCCAGTTTACCGACAACAGTACCTGAGTGAAGGTGGTCACCACCAGACATACGTAGACACTTAGCAAGTACGCGGAAGTGAATACCATGATTTCTCTGACGGTCAATTACAGCGTGCATTGCACGGTGAATGTGCAGTAGCACACCGTTTTTACGACACCACTTAGCTAAGGTAGTGTTAGCGGTAAAACCACCTGTAAGGAAATCATGCATAACGATAGGACTACCAATTTCTTTGGCAAACTCAGCACGTTCCATCATGTCTTCGCAGGTAGCAGCGGTTACGTTTAGGTAGTGACCTTTAACTTCGTTAGTTTCTGCTTGAGATTTTTCAATTGCTTCTTGGACAAACAGAAAGCGATCGCGCCAGCGCATGAAAGGCTGAGAGTTAATATTTTCGTCATCTTTGGTGAAATCTAGACCACCGCGAAGACACTCATAAACTGCACGACCGTAGTTTTTAGCAGATAGACCTAATTTAGGTTTGATTGTGCAACCTAGTAAAGGACGACCATACTTGTTTAACAAGTCTCTTTCCACGGTGATACCGTGAGGAGGTCCTTGGAATGTTTTCATCAAGGCTACAGGAATCCGCAGATCCTCTAGGCGCAATGCCCGCAGGGCTTTGAAACCAAATACGTTACCTACCAAAGAAGTAAGAATGTTGGTTACAGAACCTTCTTCAAACAAGTCCATCGGATAAGCGACAAAACAGAAATACTGATTGTCTTCACCAGGAACTGGTTCAACTTCATAACAACGACCTTTATAGCGATCGAGATCTGTTAAACCATCTGTCCATACTGTTGTCCAAGTACCAGTGGAAGATTCAGCAGCTACTGCAGCAGCACATTCTTCTGCTGGTACACCAGGTTGAGGGGTCATACGGAAACAAGCCAAAAGGTCTGTATCCTTGGGAGTGTAGTCTGGGGTGTAATAGGTTAGGCGATAGTCTTGTACACCAGCCTTAAATCCAGCACCTGTCTTAGTTGCCATGTTTTGTCATTCCTCCATAAATAAAACGCTTAATTTTTACTTTCATTTAGAGTCACTTGTCTTACAGACTCTATTACCGTTAAAAAAAATCAGTAGAAAGATATCTCGCGGTCTTAAAAAACTTTTGCTCAAGATAGCATAGTTAGCTGCTTCTTTTCGCAATTTCTTATGTTATCAGAATATCACGGATATTAATTTTTTCTGTGTATTTTACTCTTGTTTCTAATTTGATTATTTTTTCAATTAGATTAATTAAACTAATGAGTTTTTAAAAGCAATCTAAGAATGTTAAGAATTATTAATATTTTCTTTATTAACTTAGCTTATTGCTTTTTCTTCACACATCAAATCAATTTTTTGCTAAGCATTTTTACTTATTATTACTGTTAGATTAGATTTTTCGTGCCTTAAAAACTGCTGTTTAGGGCTATTTTCATAAAACAATAGTCATCTTTAATAACAACAGTAAATAATACCTAAAGTATAAAATCGACATCAACTAAAAGTTGTGTCGATCTAGTTAAATTTAAATACTACGTACTGTCTTAAAGCTAAGAGCTACGAAACTACAAATTTTTAACAAAGCCAATTTACGTTAAGCGTATTTTATTAACTTGAATTACCAGAATTTGAATTCAAACCTTTACTGTGAGGAAATAAGGTTACTAAAAGTTCGTTAACATAAACTTGCCCAACTACAGGAACTTTATTTGGCTTGGCAACAAGTTCAACAGATGTTTCTGCTCGATTTTCTTCTTGAGTAGATGAAGCAGAAGGACTATCTTGCCAAAAATCTTGGCTTATTGTCTGGTTGGGTTGAGTTTTAGGTTTATAACCATTTACTCCATGGCTATTGTTGTTATACTTTTGAGAATTAGATTGTTTTTGATTCTCACTTAAGCTCACTTTACGAGACAGATCACCAATAATTGAACCAGGCTCAATTACCTTCATTGCCTCGACATTTTCTTGAAAAATTGTGCTAGAAGTACCAATACAAGCATTATTACCAATTTTGCTGGCACCAATTATTAAAACCCCAGAACCTAAAATAGCACCATTCCCAATTTCAATTGAACCCTGACAAGCATTGATAATTGCCCCCATACCAACACAAGCATCTGCACCAATAACAATTCGGCGCTCAGGAGCAGCTTGCAAGATAACTCCTGGTGCCAAAGAAGCAGTAGGGTGAATTTCAACATCACCGCTAATACGTATGTCTTTATTTAATACAGGTTGCGGTGGTGGTAAATAAATCATTGGGTAGTATTTTGATCGTGGGCGCAAGAACAGCTATTTTTTCTCCAGCGTATAAGACAAATAACTGCTCTTTTGTCCAACAGAGTAATGAATGCAACCTCTATAGTAGTAATTTAGGGACGTTGAATAATAGTTTCTACCACTCTTTTTTTGCTTTTGGGATCGATTCCTAACAAACGGACGTACTCACCATTGTGTTCTGCCAAATAAACATTTAAAGAAGCAACTACATCCAACTCATTGCGACTGTCTATAGGAGCGCAGCTTTTCCAAGATTTGGTTTTAAAACGCCTTTTATCTGCGTATTCTGTACTAATTTTGTAGCCAGCAGCTAATAAAGAACGTACTTCTTGAACAGCTTCATTACTAAGAAGTTTTTGGCTGAAATCGTTATAGTGAGCAGGACGACCATTTTTACTATTGTCGTTGGTGTAGTTAGCTACAAAGTAGCCTCGATCCTTGACGTTACTATTACCGTTTCTATTGCCATTAACTTTGTCTTTGGCTGGAGGATTATCCTCAGGTCTTTGGATGATAGTTTCTGCCACTCTACGCCTAGCTTGAGAATCAATGCCCAGCATACGGACATATTCCCCTGAATGTTCTGCCAAACAGTGTTCTAAAGCTGCAACAACTTCTGATTCGCGATCGCTATCAATGGGAGAACAGCTTTTCCAAGATTTAGTTTTAAAACGTCGTTTGTCGGCGTGTTCTGAACCAATTTGATAACCAGCAGCCAACAAAGAGCGAATTTCCTGAACTACCTCTGAATCTAAACTGCTGCTGCTGCTACCACCGTTACTGCTGTAACTAGCTCTAGCACCATTACCATTACTGTAGTTAGAACCAGAAGAACTTCTAGAAGACTGCACAGGAGCTTCTCCAGGACGCTGCACAATTATTTCCGCCATTCTTCTTTTAACATGGTTATCAGCAGCAACAATGCGGACATATTCGTTTGGATATTCCGCGATAGTTTTCTCAATAGCATCAAATACCTTGTTGCTACCACCTTGAACTTGCCCAACCGTTAGCCAAGATTTGGTTTTAAAGCGACGTTTGCTGGCACGTTCGATACCAATGCTACAGCCTTGAGAAACCAAGCTATTGATCTGTTGAGAAGCATCGGCGTTGACGCTGCCACTACCGTTAGTGCTATGGCTAGAGCGATCTCTGCCACTGCGGTTGTGACCTCGATTATGATTGGCAACATTTCTAATTTTTCCTTCACCTGGAGTATCTTCGGGTCGTTGAACAACCATCTCTACCACTCTTCTATTGGCTTTGGGGTCTACGCCAATTACTCTGACGTATTCTCCCTGGTACTCCGTGAGTACCGACTCCAATTCAGCCATTACATGACCTTGATTACGGCTTTCAATTTTCTCACCAGTTAGCCATGATTTAGTTTTAAAACGACGGCTGTTGGCGTGTTCAGTGCTGATGATACAGCCTTGCGCCAGTAGCGATCGCACTTGATTACTAATATCTGAACTTAAATTCATATTCCCTACTGATTTTATATAATCATTTTCATTATTAACATTAGAAGTCAGATTTTTATCTGTCCTTCTACGTTTGCCAGCCTGTTTCATTTTGGGGTTGATACAGGCATCATCATCGGCACACTGATAGCCAGCTAAAAGTGCTTCGTTAACTTCGACAACATGGTTGGCAAAAGAGCGATCGCTATCTATGACATTTGGTAAGCGTTCAGCCTGCTGCTGATTGACAATTACCGCGCCAGAAGGAATATATTTGCCTGGAGGAATTTCCACATCCTGAATCAAAGCGTGCATCATGATAATGCAGCCATCTCCAACCTTGGCATTAAATACCGTCGAGCGAAAGCCAATAAAGCACTCGTCACCGATATAGGCTGGACCATGAATTAACGCCATATGAGTGATACAGGTATTCTTACCAATCCAAACGGAATAATCATTGCCATCATCACCAGCTACCCGACCTTTCTCCAAGCCATGAATTACAACACCGTCTTGAATATTAGTGCTTGCACCAATATAAAAAGGCGTTCCTTCGTCGGCTCTGATTGAACTTCCTGGGGCAACAAATACGTTTGCTCCTATCCTCACATCTCCGATCAACCTGGAGAAAGAGTGTACGTAAGCACTTTTATCTACTTGTGGTGTTGCCAGGTCATCCGACCAGGGGGTGGGGGGAGCCGCTTTAGTGCGGACTGCCATTACTTTTATTCCTCCTAAACTAACTTCGCCATCTTCTCTAATAGTCAAAAGTCAGCGGTACATCGCCTTAAAAAGGCGGTGTCTTCTTGCGTATGGAGCCTCAACGGGGGAAACCCCCGCAACGGCTTTTCGCGCTGCGCTGACTGCCTTCTACGGTCACTTCCTGCTGTGAATTTTAATCTTACAACAGGCGTTCAGCCTCTTTTTTACTGTAAAGAGCATTGCGGTCTACATTGACCGTATCTATGATGCCGACAATTGTGGCATCAAGTGGTTTGGATTCTTGACCAGCCTCAATACGAGCCGCGCTACCTCGACTTACTAGAACCCATTCATCCACACCAGCACCGATCAAGTCTCCTGCCACTTCGTATTCAGGTAAAAGCTGCCCTTCTTCATCTATATATTGAACCAGAAGCAACTTAATCCCTCTCATGCTAGGAGCTTTATGAGTGCTAACTACTGTGCCACGAACTTGGGCTATCTGCATACCATACTGCCTAAATTAATTTATGGTCTTCTCAGAGGACGAGGATTTACACTTTCACGAAACTGTTCTACAGCCTCTGTATAGCGAATAGGTAGAACATACTCTAAGTTTTCGTGAGGACGGGCAATGATGTGGGTAGAAAGAACTTGTCCACCATTGACTCTGGCAACATTTTCTGTACCCGCAGAAACAGAAGCCTGAACTTCCGATACGTCTCCTCGTACAATTACGGTTACACGACCTGTACCAATTTTTTCGTAGCCGACTAAAGTGACACGGGCTGCTTTGACCATGGCATCTGCTGCTTCTACTACCGCGGGGAAACCTAGTGTTTCGATCATTCCGACTGCAATTGACATATTTTTACTCCTGAATTGTATTGGTTGGCGACTTAGTAAACTATGGATAAGCTCGATCGCCTTGGTTAACTACATAGATCACCAGCCAGGGCTGGTGGTTACTATTTAATAGGTGCGAAACTGTTCTACTTCTTCTGTATAACGAATAGGGAGAACATACTCTAGGTTTTCGTGAGGACGAGCAATGATATGGGTAGAAAGAACCTGTCCACCATTGACTCTAGTTACGTTTTCTGTACCCGCGGCAACAGAAGCCTGAACTTCCGATACGTCTCCTCGTACAATTACGGTTACACGACCTGTACCAATTTTTTCGTAGCCGACTAAAGTGACACGGGCTGCTTTTACCATAGCGTCTGCTGCTTCTACTACCGCAGGAAAGCCTAGTGTTTCAATCATTCCAACTGCAATTGACATATTTTTACTCCTTTATAGTTTGGGATTGACCTTAGTGTTTTTGCCAAGGAATCGCCAATTGTGTTTAATTAACTGTTTTTGGATTGAGACTGAAAAAAGTTTCAACCATTCCTACTGCGATCGGCATTTTCTATCTTTCTCTCTTCAAACCAAATATAAAAAGTGGGTGAACACAAAAACAAGAGATAACGACCTATTCCTATAGCTTTTGTTGCTATTACAGGCTTGGTGGCAATTATTAAACTTATTTTCTAGTTCATATTGAATATGAATTTCTGAAATTTCTCTAAATTTATGCTTCATAACTGTTTACACAGCTCTGACTAAGTAGGCACATTTAGAAAAACTTGTGTTGATTAATTTACCCATCCATAAACAAGCATAAATAACCGTGACTCCTTTGACAACATAAAACATGATTATATTTTTTAATTTGATTGTTCATGATAATTAATGCTTGTTTTAAAAACGGCTGTCAGAAATTGCCAACAGTCCTTTGTCATGCTAGGCAACTTACTTTTTATAATTTATTTATAATATCTGTTATTAGACCGTTTAAAACCTGTGTACAAATGTAACTTCAAGAAATATAAAGCAAACTCTAGCGTAAAGAATATAGTCGTCAAAACATAATCAGGCAGGCTTTTACCATCAGACGACTAAAATTAGGGTATAAATACTCAGTAAATAGGTAGTCTGAATTATTCCTGACAAAGATTTGGCACAAACAAACTGTTTAATCTAAATAAGCCTCATTTGCCAAAAAAGTTAGCCCACGAATAGGGAATAAATTATTTTATTATTTTGACAGTTATCTCGCCAACGCTAGACAGATGGTTGTAAAACTCGAAGAGTTTGAGAGTTTGCTAAACCCGCCCTAACTTAATTGCTCTCACTAAAGTATTTGAATAAGCCCATAGCAAATTTAAATAGTATTTGGGAGCATAATAGCTGGTAAGATTAAAGTTTGACAAAAGTATTGAATCACCGTTGATGCAGCTAACTTGTTAGCTAATAAAAAATACTTAATAACTATAAATTTTGGCGTTGTCTAATATTCCTAGACAGTTTTGATGACTGACTTTTTATTTGAAAATTCCTGGATAATTCCCTTGTATAGCCTAGCGGGGGCGGTTTTAACCCTACCTTGGTCTTTAGGAATTATTCGCAAAACAGGGCCACGTCCAGCAGCCTACTTCAATATCTTGATGACTTTGGTGGGATTTATTCATGGCTCATTAATTTTTAACCTTATATGGAAAACAGAAGCTCAGCAGTTTGTTTTTCATTGGTTACAGGTTGCTGATTTGGATTTAACCTTATCAATTGAAATATCTCCCGTTAGTTTTGGAGCTTTAGAACTGGTAACTGGTATTAGTCTCTTAGTACAGATTTATGCCTTGGGCTATATGGAGAAAGACTGGTCTTTAGCACGCTTCTTTGCCCTTATGGGATTTTTTGAAACGTCATTAGCGGGCTTAGCTATTAGTGATGGTTTGCTGTTGAGCTATTGTCTTTTGGAAGCTTTGACCCTTTCTACCTATCTTTTAGTCGGTTTTTGGTATGCCCAGCCTTTAGTGGTGACTGCTGCTAGGGATGCCTTTTTGACTAAGAGAGTAGGAGATATTGTCCTGTTGATGGGCATAGTAGCTCTCTCTACTTACGGACAAGGACTAAGTTTTTCTCAGTTGGATACATGGGTAGAAGTAAATCAGCTAGATTCTACCGTGGCAGCCTTTCTAGGTTTGGCTTTGATTGCAGGACCCATTGGTAAGTGCGCTCAGTTTCCCCTCAATCTTTGGCTAGATGAAGCGATGGAAGGACCAAATCCTGCGGGTATAATCCGTAACTCCATTGTAGTTTCAGCTGGAGCTTATGTCTTAATCAAATTAGAACCAGCAACAACCCTTTCACCAGTTTCTGCTTCTGCCTTAATTCTGATTGGTACGGTTACTGCCATTGGCACATCTTTGATGGCGATCGCTCAAATTGATATTAAAAGAGCTTTATCTCATTCTACTAGTGCCTATATGGGTCTGGTCTTTATTGCGGTGGGCTTAAGACAGGTTGATATTGCTTTTTTGCTCTTGTTTTGCCATGCGGTTTCCAAAGCTTTGCTGTTTATGAGTGCGGGGTCAGTCATTCTGACTACTAGCAATCAAAACGTGACCGAGATGGGGGGCTTATGGTCGAGAATGCCTGCAACTAGCTTATCTTTTTTAGCAGGAGCAGCAGGATTAATTGGTTTTGCCCCCTTAGGTATGTTCTGGACTTATCAACGCTGGTTTAGTGGAGCTTGGGATGTAGACTGGTGGTTACTGCTGATAGTAATGTTTGTTAATACCTTTTCAGCTATTAATCTAACCCGTTTGTTCCGAGTTATTTTTCTCGGCAAACCAAAGGTTAAAACTCGTCGCGCACCTGAAGTTCCCTGGCAAATGGCGGTACCGATGGTGGCTTTGATGGTGGTTACTATTCTGACTACTTTTGCGCCCCTAAAGTGGTCTTTGTGGTTAAGTCCCAATACACCTTTAGCTCTCGAACAGCCAGAATTAATCAATCAATATGCCGTACCGTTGCTCATTGCCTCTGGGGTATTAGGCTGTGTAATTGCTTCAACCATGAAAGTGCGTAAAGCTTGGGCAAGATCTAGCAACCTTACCCTGCGATTTTTCCAAGATCTGCTGGCATATGATTTTTATATAGATAAACTTTACGAAGTGACGGTAATCGCAGCCGTTTCTACTGTGGCTAAATTTACCTCCTGGGTTGATCGCTACATAGTTGATGGTGCAGTTAATTTAGTCAGTATCGCCACGATTTTTAGCAGTAATGCCCTAAAATACAACACTACTGGACAATCTCAGTTTTATCTTGCCACGATTGTGATCGGCATTGGGCTGATGTTGTGGTCAATGCTAAATGGTCAGTGGTCAATAGTGACTAATTACTGGTCGTCTATGTAGTGATAAAGTCGCTGTGACCGTTAGTCAATTTTTTAAAACATTTAGATTAATCGGTTTTTCCGAAAATCATCAAAATTATGCTCAGTGCCTTAATCCTCATTCCTTTTTTGAGCGCAGCCATAATTGGCTTTACTCCAATTAAAGATAAAAATATCCGTAGCGTCGCCGTAATTACGGCAGTCAGTATTTTAAGCGTAAATTTAGTCCTGGGTCTTCAGTTCGACTTTCAGCAGTCTGGTTTACAGTTCGCCGAAGACATTCCCTGGATTGAATGGATTGGTTTAAATTATCATCTGGGAATTGACGGTCTTTCTTTTCCTTTGGTGCTGCTTAATAGCCTTTTGACTTTGATCGCTATTTTTATTACTAGCCCCGCCATTCAAAGACCCAAGTTATATTATGCAATGCTGTTTCTGCTTAGTGGTGGGGCAACAGGTGCATTCTTGGCTCAAGATTTACTGCTGTTTTTCTTGTTTTATGAGTTAGAAATTGTACCCCTCTACTTCCTAATTGCTATTTGGGGTGGGGCGAGAAGGGGTTATGCAGCCATGAAGTTTTTGCTTTACACTGCCTTATCGGGGATTTTAGTGCTGGCTTCGTTTTTGGGTTTGGTATGGTTGACTGGCGAAACCAGCTTTGATTATTTAATCTTGCGATCGCATACTTTACCTTTAAACAGCCAATTACTATTGCTGGCACCGCTTTTAATTGGCGTATTTATTAAAATTCCGATTTTTCCTTTTCATACCTGGTTACCTGATGCCCACGTAGAAGCATCAACTCCCATATCTGTGCTGCTGGCTGGAGTACTGCTAAAGCTCGGTACTTATGCCCTATTGCGTTTTGGAATTGGTTTATTCCTAGAAGGTTGGGTTTATCTTGCTCCTTGGCTAGCTTATTTAGCGGGGATTAGTGCCTTATATGGAGCTTCTTGTGCGATCGCTCAAAAAGATATGAAAAAAGTGGTCGCGTATTCTTCGATTGCTCATATGGCATATATTCTCTTGGCAGCAACCGCTACGACCCGCTTGAGCATGAGCGCAGCAGTATTTCAGATGGTAAGTCATGGATTAATTTCTGCTTTTCTTTTCCTGCTTGTGGGCATGGTTTACAAAAAAACTGGTTCACGGGATGTGGATGTCTTACAAGGTTTACTAAACCCCGAAAAAGGACTGCCTGTTACTGGCGGATTAATGATCCTAGGAGTGATGGCAAGCTCTGGTTTACCTGGAATGGTGGGCTTTATCTCAGAATTTCTCGTGTTTAGAGGCAGTTTTCCTATTTTCCCCATTCCCACCCTTCTATGCTTAGTGGGGACAGGCTTAACGGCAGTTTACTTTTTATTAGTAATTAACAAAGTCTTTTTTGGTCGCCTTACCGTTGGGTTAGCAAATCTACCTCCCGTGCAATGGAAAGAACACGTTCCTGCTTTTGTTTTACTCTTGCTAATTATTGCTTTTGGTATCAAGCCAGATTGGGTAACTCACTGGAGCGAAGTACAGGCGGTTGCTCTATTAACAGGCGGTTAAGCTTCATCTTTGAAACTCAATCACTGATTTAAACAAAACAATTTATAAGATAGTTATGGTTAGTACTTCTGTTAGACGCTCCAAGTCTCGTTTAGTAGACGAGTATATTACTAGATTAGAAACAGGAAATGCTTTGCTTGATGATTCTCCCCAAAATTTAGTGGAGGTTGTCGGTATCCTCAAAAGTTACGGCATAGTTCTTGATGCTTATTCCATTAATCTTTGCTATATCGCTAATACTCAATTTTTGAAGTTGTTTCCCCTATTTAAATATTTCAATGGGGAAGTTAATGCTGAAAAGGTTGCTAAATTTCTTTGGCACAGGCGCATCAATTATGAGTATGCAGAATATTGTATGAAGTCTATGTTTTGGCATGGTGGCGGTGGTTTAGATGCCTATCTTGATACTCCAGAATTTACGGCTCAAGCTGAAAAATTGATCGAAGCCTATTACAAATACAATCCTTTAATGCTAATTCTCCATCAAGCATTTAAAGACTTTTTGCCTGAGCAAATGCGCCAGATGGCTTATTACAGTGGATTAGGGCAATTTTGGCGAGTAATGAGCGATATTTTCTTAGAATTATCTGATAGCTACGATCGCGGTGAGATCAAATCCATTCCTGATGTGGTGAAATTTATTCTTGATGGTTTGGTTGCCGATGCCACCCGACCAATTACTTACACGGTAAAGCTTCGTAACCAGAAATACGACATTATTCCCAAATCAGCAGGATTGACTTTTTTAGCTGATACCGCAGTCCCTTATGTAGAGGCGATTTTCTTTAGAGGCACTCCCTTTACAGGTACAGTATCCTACAATGCTCAGGCGTACGAAATTCCCTACGATCTTGGTATGTTTAACTATGGAGCATTATTTGCAGATCCTTTGCCAATTGGCGGTGCAGGAATTCCTCCAACTTTGCTGATGCAGGACATGAGACATTTTCTACCTGACTATTTACGTCAAATTTATCGTCAAAGTCCCCGTGGAGAAGGAGATATTAGAGTGCAAATCTGTCAGAGCTTCCAGAAATCAATGTTTTGTGTTACCACCGCTGCAATTCAAGGGCTAGCACCTCATCCTTTAGATACGAAAGATCCAGAACAACAAATTGCCAATCGTCAATATCTTAAAGGTTGGCTAAATCGCATCATAGAAACTCAACTTACTAAAGTAAACACTTAGGCGGTATCTCAGACCTGAGAGCAATTTTGTTTAAAAAGTATTTTAAACAAATCACTCCTTAAAATCTATTCCCTGTCTTGACCAACAACAATCATTATGATTTGGTATTAGAATATCGACAAACCAACAAGCAGAATGAGATAATTGCCCATAACTGTTTATCAACAAAACATTAAAATATTTTACAAGTTCGCTTTTTATAGTGTGAGCAGTTTCAAGTACACAAAAATATATAGCTTTAATAAATGACAAAAACAGCATGGGTATTTCCAGGACAAGGTTCTCAGTCAGTAGGAATGGGCGCAGATTTCCAAGATCTTCCAGGTGCAAAATATAAGTTTAAGATTGCAGAAAAAATATTAGGTTGGTCTGTATTAGATATTTGTCAGGGAGACGAATCTACTCTGGCTAGGACTCTTTATACTCAGCCATGCCTATACGTTGTTGAATCAATCTTAGTAGATCTATTAGCGAAGAAAACTGGTCTACCTCAATTAGTTGCGGGTCACAGCCTTGGTGAATATGTGGCTTTATATGCAGCCAAGGTGTTTGATTTTGAATCAGGATTAAGATTAGTAAAAAAAAGAGCGGAATTGATGGACAGTTCTGCTGGTGGAAAAATGGCTGCATTAATGAAGTTCGATCGTTCGCAATTAAATGCTGCTTTGGCTGAAACTGATAATGTTGTCCTGGCTAACGATAACAGCGAAGGACAAGTAGTCATATCTGGTACACCAGAAGCAGTGAAAAAAATTGTGGACAAGGTTAAAGCAAAACGGATTATGTCTTTAAATGTTTCTGGTGCTTTTCACTCGCCTTTAATGTATGAGGCTTCAGCGCAATTTCTCAGAGTATTAGATTCAGTCAGCTTCAACGATGCAAAAGTTCCTGTAATATCAAACGTTCAACCTACTCCAGCTTTTGGCAAGGAAGAATTAAAACAAAGATTAGCGCAACAAATGACTGGTTCAGTTCGCTGGCGAGAAATTATGCTGCAATTTACTCAAGCAGAAATTACCCATATTATTGAAGTTGGTCCAGGAAAAGCTTTACGAGGTTTGCTCAAGAGAACCTGTCGTGAAATAAATTTAAGAGGAGTTGATACATTAGAACAGCTAAATACATTAGAACAATTTTATTCTAAAGGATTAGTTTTAAGTTCTTGAGAAAAGGTTTTAATTGTCAGCTTTATGGTCTTTCAGTGATAAATAGCTAATATTGGCTATTTATTACTGAACATTATTTTCTCGACTCCATAATGCTAAACCGCCACCTTTTCCCCTAGCAGCAATTAGATTTTTTTCAATTAAAAAATAGTGAAAAAATACCTGTTGAGGGATCTTCTTATGATAAAATTGTGCTTCTTTTGTCGCCCCATTCCTAATATAACCGTCATAAACTTTCCATCCAAAAACAGAAAAGGTCATAGTGGTAAAATCAAAAGCTAAAATATTATTTTTAATAAGCTTCATAGGACCTGTTAAAGATAAATTTAAAAAAGCTAGACTGACAGAGTTGCGAACCCTTCCCGTATTTAGGGTTTCTCGATCGCCTTCATATTCAATTTTTATTTTAACTAGCTGAGGGATGTATTTTCCTGCGCCTAAGACAATACCAGCTTTTTTTCTTGTTTTCTTTGTTCCAGTAACAAAGCGTAAATTCCACTCTCCAATTAAATCAGATAAAGAATAGTTTTCCTCGCCTTTTTTGGCTTTTTCAGCTTCTAGTAAGCTTTTTACCACTAAGGATGGTGTGGGTAAATCTGAGCTTTTATTTGTTACATTGGCTGCGTCATGAAGCACTAATTTATTATTGAACATAGTTGTCATTTTTATCGAAAAACAAATCTAATCTTTAATCGAACATTTTTATCCAAAATATTGCTATTGTTTTTAAAATATATTTATCTAATATTAAATTTAAGTATTTCTTACATTTATTTAGGTAGTCATCGAGCATAAATATACAATTTATTAATGTTTGTATTCACTCAAAAATATGTATACTTAAGCAACTTTGGGCTAATATATAATTATTTTGAACTGATACCAAAAAATATTAATTGTCCCTATAATACATCTATTTGTAAAATCTATAAGAAAAACGCAGTTTACTTATGTCTTTTGCTACAAAATTGTTCGAGATACTTGGTTTAAGAAAAGAAAATAAGCTTCCTTACTGGCTACAAATAAGTACTAAAGTACCAAATTGCGTTTACTATTTTGGTCCTTTCGATAGCTCTATAGAAGCAAAAGCATCGCAAGTTGGCTATATTGAGGATTTAATGGCAGAAAATGCTCAAGGAATACATATAGAACTTAAACAATGTCTACAACCCTTAAAGCTAACTATATGTGAAAGCGAAGAGATTTTTTAGGCTGATAATCATCTAAGTAGTTGGACAAAATTAAATTCAACGTTGATGCTTAAAGTCAGAGGTCAGTAATAATTATCCTAACTTAAACTGAATTTAAAACAGTACTAATTTACTACTAATTAGCCATAAAGCCCAGCCTGTAACAGTCAGACATAAAATACCTGCAACCCCTGCTAATGGTTGCTGATTAATTCCTGTCAGCCAGTGGTTTTTGTAACTGTAAGTTAATAGTTGCGCTGAGTCTATGCAGGTTAAACCCCAAATCCAACCTGCATGAAGCCCAACGGCAAGATAAATGTCATGATTATTTATCAGTCTTGCTTCGACTAAAATCATTCCCATCAGCCACAAGCCAGGAATTTGAGGTGCTGTTGCTCTTCTTTCCCAAAGCAGGTGTAATAAGGCAAAAATAAGACTAGAAAATGTGGCTGCTAACCAATACGAGCCATTAGTTGATAGAGTACTGTAAACATATCCACGAAAAACTAATTCTTCACTCAAACTAATTAGTAAACTTAAAATCAGAATAGGCAGTAGTAAAGGCAGTAAGCTTTTAATGTTTTCTCTATGCCAACTGACAAATTTAAAAGCCGACTCGAAGCTAAATACAATAGCTAAGCTGATAACGCTTAAAATCAAGCCTAATAGTATAGAAGCTAATATATAAGAATCTAAACTCAAGCCAAGATCGGCTAATAGCAAATTTTCTGCTTTAATTTTCCAGCCTAAAATTAGAGGAACAAAAGCATAAAGAGATAGCAGTAAGATTATTTTTTGTCTTGGTATTAAGGGTTGATTTGGCTGCCAGTTAATTAATCGAGATATAATAAAAGCGATCGGCAGCCAAAGAATTGCCCACGCTCCAAAAAAAGTTACTACGTTTAACCATGATGTATCAAACATCTTGCATATTCTAAATAGGAGTCGATCGCCCTCGTTTACGAAGACGATTATGATCGCTAAATTCGTTAAAAAAATTAGTTATCTAATGCGCCATTTTCTTCACCATCAATCTGCTTGAGGTGAATATGTTTATAACCTAATTTTATTTCAAACTTGTCTCCTTCCTTTAATCCCATTGCCTGAGTATAGGTAGATCCAATGACAATTTGACCATTTTTGTGAACACTTACTCGATAAGTAGGCTCTCTTCCACGACCATCTTTTGTTCCTTCTGGATCTAGAGGAACTCCCTTAGCAGCAAGCACTGCATCATAAAAATCTGTTAGATTTACGCGCGTTTGTTTCTCTTTTGTAATGGTAAAATATCCACATTTTTTAGCTGTTTCACGTCTTGGTAAATGGGATAGCTCTTTTACTTTTTGAAGTAAAGCTTTTCCTGTTAGCGGGGCTGTTGCCATTTCACTCATAATTAATTTGGATTCTCTCTAACTCTACTCAAGTTTAAATTGTTGCTTTTAAGTCATATTTGACATTATAAGAAATATACCGTTAATTTACTCTTTTGTCACAACTTTTTTTTGATAATTAGCTTTTTTTTGATAATCTTCTATAATTAATTTTTAGTTATTTAGTCTGATATTACAAATCATCGATTTTACTATGAATTATATTATTGCTAAATATCCCTTTAAATATTAGTCATCAGTTATTTTAAATAACAAGTATAAATTAAAATACCTGGGTATTAATCTTGACTTTCGCTGCTTAAAAGTGTTATCAGCAAATCATAACGTCTTCAAATATTAATTATTGATGAATTGTCAGGAGTTAGATTTGGGAAAAACTATTTTAGTTACTGGTGCATCTAGCTCAGGAAAAAGTGAATTTGCCGAAATGCTAGCGACTAAAACTAACAAATCTGTTATTTATCTAGCTACAGCAAAAGTCGATCCAAGCGATCGCGAATGGCAAGCCAAAATAATTAAGCATCAGCAGAGAAGACCAAAGGATTGGCAAACATTAGCAGCGTGTGAAGAATTGCCATTATGTATTGAACAGGCTGCTGAATCTGAATGTTTGCTGATTGATTCTCTAGGTACTTGGATCGCTAATTTTTTGGAACTAGACCAGATAGACTGGAAGAAAAGGTGCGATCGCCTTTTGAACAGCATCCAAAATACTCAAGCACACATCATCTTGGTAGGAGAAGAAACAGGATGGGGTATCGTCCCTGCTTATCCTTTGGGAAGGCTTTTTCGCGATCGCCTGGGATATTTGTCTCGACAAGTGGGTAATGTGGTGGATACCACCTATCTTGTTGCAGGCGGTCATGTGCTTAATTTAAGCGTGTTGGGAGAACCTTTAAGCAATTATAAAATCTAGTTGATAAATCTTGGCCGTTATTTTGTTTGCTCTTATGATTATAGATATATAACTCTTGTGATTATAGATATATAAGACTACAGTTTATTTATGGCATCAGCAACGCAAGTTAGAACTTATCTCGCTCACTGGTTTCAATTGGGCAAAAAGCTAATCTGGCTTAACGGGGAAGCAGAATTATTACCCCAGCCAGTTATACGAGGCGAGAAATTTTCACCTCAGTTTGAAGACTGCTGGCAAAAAATAATGAGCGTCGATGGAAAAAACTGTTACTTAGAAGGAAGCAGCGAAACTATCAAAGATCTACTTTCTTCTAATTGGGATATAAACAATTGTGCTAGATGCAATATGCCTGTACCAATTGTTGAGATGGGTACACAATCCTTAGACTGTGTATGTAGCGATCTGCAAAACTGGCCTAATACCGAACTACCAGCACCGCGATCGCCCGTTAGTAATTCTATACAATTAAATAGTATTAGATCTCGTTTGGACGCTAAATAATCAATAGACTTCTTGCACGAATCAAAAATATTGGTTGAGAATGAGGTCAGAGGTCAGAGGTCAGAAGTCAGCAAGGTGTAACCACCGCAGCTAGTCAGAGGTCAGGAATTTAAAACTGGTATTGAACGAGAGGGGTGCGCCTTGCAAGGCGCATACCCGCCCTCGACAATAACCTCAACGGGGGAAACCCCCGCAACGGTTTTGTCTCGCAATCGAGTTGTTGAAAAAATATATTTATGCAAGAGGTCTAATTATCAATTATCGGTTATCACAGTCAAGTTAGCTTGAGGGTACGAAACATTGAAAAGTATTTTCCTGTAATGTTCTTTGAACTAGTAGACATGGGCGTAAAGAAAGTAACTATTTATTTAATTAGAAATCCCGGTCTTATCTAACTTCCTACTTCCTACTTCCTATTCCCTACAAAGAGCGAAGCGATACTAATAGCCTTTCTGTATTAACCAATTAACCTATTGCTAATCATTTTGCCTAACTATGACAGCCTGTCTTTTGACTAGGTTGGCAACTTTTCGCTATTATTGCTCCGCAGTGAATCCACAAACTACCCGTAAAGATAAATGGCTATTGGCGAACAAGAACATTCGAGCGAAAAAAGGAAAGGAAAAAGGCAGCTGATTAAGATTGGTTATGCACCACACAATGGCATTATTACTATTGGCGTTTCTCCTCATGGCTTAATCTCGATTGGTGCAGTTCCTCACGGCTTCATTTCGATTGGACTTGTACCAATGGGTGTAGTTTCTATTGGTTTGGTTTCGATGGGTTTGCTGAGTGTAGGAAGCGTTTCGATGGGTTTGCTGAGTTTTGGCAAAAATACTATGAGTATCGTACAGCCACATGAAGGACATAATATGATGATGCCTGGCGAAGATTCCGATTCAAAAATGAAAATGCCTGCATTAAAAGAAAATTAGGCGTTGTATTCTTCAAAAGTTTTCTATGAAATGATTAAAGTATTGAGCAATGCTTTTGCCTGTAATATTTTAAAAGGCTTTGACTATCGGACGTGGCGAAGTAATTGACTTGTCCACAATAAATTCAGCCTTGGTTCATGCTGTTTATCTACTGGCAATATGAGATGATAATAGTCCTTGCAACTTTTAAATACTTATAAAGCCGATCAATGGAATGTGCAATTATCAGCCGTGCAGGACAAGTACTGGCTAGGGGAAAATTAATCTTGAAAGAAGAGGATGGCAAAACACGTCTAAACTTGGAAACCAGAGGTGGCAAGCTAATTGAGGGTGGATATGTTGGCGAGGATGGCGATTTGGGCGCAGCTAGTGAAGTACTATTTGAGAATTGCTTTGCTACCTGGCGGATGACAGGACTTACTCTAACTGTCACTATCAGTTCTTGATATGTAGATAAAAATTAAAGGTAGAAGTTGCGATAAAATACAAGTCGCCTAAACATTAGAGCAACATTTATGGGTAACACATTCGGACATCTATTTCGCATTACAACTTATGGTGAATCTCACGGCGGAGGTGTCGGTGTGGTTATTGATGGTTGTCCTCCACTGCTAGAAATTAGTGAAGCGGAAATACAGGTAGATTTAGATCGTCGAAGACCTGGACAAAGCAAAATTACAACGCCTAGAAAAGAAAGTGATACCTGTGAAATAATATCAGGGGTGTTTGAAGGTAAGACTACAGGAACACCAATATCGATCCTGGTGCGGAATAAAGATGCGCGATCGCAAGACTATAACGAGATGGCGGTAAAATATCGTCCTTCCCACGCAGATGCTACCTATGATGCTAAGTATGGCATCCGTAACTATCAAGGTGGTGGGCGTTCTTCAGCCAGAGAAACCATTGGTCGAGTTGCAGCAGGTGCGATCGCTAAAAAGATTCTCCAGCAGGTTGCAGGAGTAGAAATTGTCGCCTATGTTAAGCGCATTAAAGACATAGAGGCAGAAGTAGACAGCAACACCGTAACTTTAGAACAGGTAGAAAGTAATATTGTTCGTTGTCCTAATACTGAGTGCGCGGAGATGATGATCGAGCGCATTGATTTAGCCAGAAAAGAGCAAGATTCTTTGGGTGGGGTAGTAGAATGTGTAGCGCGTCATGTACCCAAAGGTTTAGGCGATCCTGTCTTCGATAAACTAGAGGCGGATTTAGCCAAAGGTGTTATGTCTCTTCCTGCTACTAAAGGCTTTGAAATTGGTTCGGGTTTTGCAGGCACAAACATGACGGGAAGTGAACATAATGATGAGTTTTATATCGATGAAAATGGTGCAACTCGTACCGTTTCCAATCGTTCTGGAGGAGTTCAAGGAGGCATCTCTAACGGCGAAAATATCGTAATTAGAGTAGCTTTTAAACCGACTGCAACTATTGGTAAAGAACAAAAAACAGTTACCAAAGGTGGTGAAGAAACCCTCTTGGCAGCTAAAGGAAGACACGATCCTTGCGTGTTACCAAGAGCAGTGCCGATGGTAGAGGCAATGGTAGCTTTAGTATTATGCGATCGCCTTTTATCTAATCAGGCGCAGTGTAAAACTTTAACTTCTAATTGATTTTAAATCCATTCACTAAAGCGATCGCTTTGTTTACAAGGCGATCGCTCAAATATTTACTAATTAGTTGCGCTACCTACTGCACCTTTAAGGGCAGCAATACCTTGTTCTACACTAGCCCAAAGACCCATATCAGGTTCTTGTCCAGCTAGTTCTCGTGTGCCAACAAAATAAAGCACACCTTTGAGTACTTCTTGATGAGCGCGATTTTCAAAGTTAACTTTATTTAATGGTTCTACCGCGTCTTGTAGTTCATCATCTAAAGACTGAGCAACTTTATGTATTACTAAACCAGTCATTGTTTGCTGATGTTTTAACAATTCAAACTGAAAAAATTTATCATATGTTGTCAACTCAGATCCATCCATCATCTGACCGACTTTTTCGGCGTGTTTTTGGGTAATATCGCGAGATTCTGCGGTACTACCTACTTGAGAAATAGCCTTTTCAATCGAGCTTAAGTTATCGCGATCGCTTTTCAAGATTTTTTCTAATCGTTCGCGGATAGTACTATCATCTGTAGCTGCCATTAGCTTTTGAGCGCAATCAATAAGAACGTTTTGAAATAGTTTAAGGTCTGCAAGTTTTGTTTCTAGATTTGTTTTATCAGTCATGGTTTTATAAATATTAATGTTGTTAGCTCTTGCAAGAACGAGAAAGCTCTTATTTCATGATCTCGTGAGATCTTAAAATTACCCTCCGTCTTTCGAGAGATTCATCCAAAAACTTCTATTTTCAGCTAAACTCAGCGTTCGATATAATTAGGTAAAATTAATTAGAGGAAATTGCCAATATTTAGATCGTGACGCGAGTAGAGGCAATCGCTTCTACTATGCAATAGGAAGACAGAAACGAAAAGTACTGCCTTTGCCCACTTCGCTTTCTACTTCAATATTACCCCCCTGTAATTCTACTAAGCGACGAGCGATCGCCAGACCAATGCCTGTTCCGCCTGAATGACTAGCACGAGAGGGATCGGCACGCCAAAAGCGTTCAAATACGTAGGGTAAATCCTCTGAAGCAATACCCACTCCTGTATCAATCACCGAAATCCACACATAACGGTTTATTCTTTCTGCCTTGACTACAATTGAGCCTGTTTGTGTATAGCGAATGGCATTGCCTAATAAGTTGACTAAAATTTGTTCAGTGCGATCGCGATCGGCTAAAACATTAGGTATGTCTCTAGCACAATCTAGCTTTAAAGTTGGTCCTTCTTCTAATAATTGATCGGCAAAACGCTCCACTAAAGAAGTAATTAATGGGAGCAAACTAACGGATTGGGAGTCAATCGATAGGTAACCTGCTTCTGCTTTTGAAAGCTCCTGTAAATCGTGAATTAGTCTTTCTAAACGCCTAGTTTCCCTAATTAAACGTAAATAAAGTTCTGGAGTACCCTCGATTGTGCCATCGGCTAATTCTTCTAAATAACCCCGCATAACAGTTAAAGGGGTACGTAGTTCATGGGTTAAATCGCCGATCAGTTCTCGTCGTCTCTGTTCTACATCCCCTAAGCTACTTGCCATAGAGTTAAAGCTGAGGCTTAGTTGATTTAGTTCAGGTATGGAACTTTCAGGGACTCTTTCGGCTAAATCTCCTGCTGCAAATTTTTGACTAATCTGCTTCATTTGCTTTACAGGCTGAGTAATGCGCTTAGAAAATATGTAACTTACTCCCCCAGCAGCACTTGTACCGACAATCATCGATAAAATAGCACTACGATTCCAGGCGTTTTGAAATCCTTCCACTAAATAGGTGCGAGCCGAACGAACGGTAAATATTCCTCTTTTTTCCAGTTGCTCTAAGCGTACAACAAACATTCTGGGAGAAGAAACTTTAGCAATAATAATAAAGCTACCTAATCCCACCATCATTACCAATAAATGAGAAATAAATAAACGCGTACCTAAACTCAATTTGGGCATTGCTGTTTTGTTTTATTGTTTTGTTTTGTTTTGTTCATGTTAATGTTTTTTAGCTCTTGGATTGTCGGTCAACAATATCTTTCTTCTGCCTAGAGTGAAAGAGAGATATGATACTAAATCCGATTTATAAAACCTACTTTTAAAATTAAGTATCAATCAACTGTATTTAAGACTTGAAATCAAAACACAAAAGCGATCGCACTTAATTTTTTCCTAGTAAAATGCGAAGGAATGACTTTAATTTGTCCGCACTTTTTTAGCACGACATTATGACAGAATCAATTGAGAAGACTCGCCTTTTAGATATTGCTATTATTGGCGGAGGTCCTGGAGGTTTAAGTGCAGCTCACGCTCTAGTTAACCAAGGTTTATCCGTTGGAATCTTTGAGAGGGCAAGAGCTTTGCGTCCGATTGGGGCTGCTCTTGGATTAGCCCAACAGGGCTATCAGGCTCTATCAGATATCAATCCTCAACTTTCCACACGAGTTCGCTCCTTATCTGCTAATCCACAAAGACAACTGTTAATGCGTCCAAATGGCGAGGTTTTATTTTTAGATGAATCGCCGATGGCGGGTACTAGCTTTACTTGGGTTGGCTGGCATACCCTTCAAACCTGTTTGCGCGACTGCTTACCCGATTCAGTCCACTTGTATCTTAACCACAAGTTGATCCATTTCACTACCAGCGATGGCGCTGATAGGCTTGTCCGTCTGAAATTTCAAAACCAAAGCGAATATCTAGCCAAGGTTTTAGTCGGAGCAGATGGTTATAATTCTGCTGTACGTAATGCAACCGTACAAGATGGTAAACCATTATATACCGGCACGATGACTTGGCGAGGTATAGTGCCACGTCAAGCTATGATGCCTCTCAATACTTCTCGGTTAAGCATTAAACAGAGTTAAAAATCGCCAAACTAGGTTTTTTTGAGATAACGGAGGTTTCTTGATGAATCGGTTTTTTGTTCGGAAATTTAGAACGAGTTTTCTTGACCACTCTGGGATTATTTCTGCCTTGTCTGGGAGGAATTTGTTCAGCCAGAATATCCTGAATCAACCGCGAGAAAAAAAGGGCAACTGCTCGTTTTTGAGGTCTTGAAAATCGGGAATGGCTCGTCGGATAACTTTGAGAGTACCAGTGAAACCCAAGCGTAACGGAGAAATATTTGCTTGCTCGGAAGCTTGAAACATTAAAGAGCGAATCGCATAGTGACCCAAAAGCCAGCCATAAACTTCTTGTATCACTTCACGGGGTTTTAGAGAGCGAATCGGGGTTTTACGTCCCAAAAGATGAGTTTTTAGCTCATCAATCGTATTCTCGATTTCCCACCGTTGATGATATTGCTGTGCCAACAATAAGGCAGGAAACAAAGCCAAGTCCATCAAGCTAGTAACCAAGCGATATGTTTTCAGTTCTCCTTCAGTCTCAATACTGTACTCAATAACCCGAACTTGAATCTTACCGAATCCTTTTTTCTTTGATTTGCAATCGGGATTAATCCAACTCAAATAAGAACCATCATCTAATACTTCCTGGTTCGGGAACTTAACGTTCTTCGGAACTCTGCCTAAATATTGACACCATATTCGCTAATGTAGCGTTGACCATTCGATAAGAATCAAATCCTCTATCCCACATTAAGAGCATCGATTTGTTGACCGAACGCAGTAATTTTAAAGCTCTGACTCTTTCTGCGATACGATAAGGACACATCAAAGCATCAGTGATTAAGTGTGTTCCTGTTTCAATAAGTAAGACTACGCGAACTTTGGGGAAACCTGCCTTTGTTCCTTTTCGGCTCCCTGGATAACCAAACACTTTGGCATTAGCTTGGCTATCTGGCACATCCAGTAATGTCCCATCTACTGCCATCACTCTAAGTCCACCCAGAAATGCCCCTGGTGTTGCCGAATTTGCCAATGGTTTGGCAATTGAATTAAATAGCTGACTCATTGCTTGACATCCTAATCTTTGTCTAGCTTCCGTAATTGATCAGGAGACAGGTGTTTTCCAAGATTGTCCTAATTTTGTCCATTGTTTATTTAATCCATTAACTAAGTTCTTCAAAACTGTCGTCATTGAATCTGATGACCAGTAACTCATGGCAATTACTAAGCAAACTACTAAACTTGATGTCAGCTTTCTTTGACGTGACTCCAAGCTATTGGTCTTCTTCAAAGCTGCTTCAATCATTTCTGGTTGAATGACTGTTTCTATTGCCTGAAATACTGATGAAGCTTCTAACTTCGGATTAATCAAAGAAAATTCTTTGAGCTGCAACGCCTAATACCTAATTTTGCTAGCGATTAACTTTACTTTAGAACATTTTTGGCTTAACCGAGAAGTATTGTGATGCCTCTAGCAGAACCTTTTGATCGAGATGCGGGATTTCAAATGATAGTCGGACAGCAGAAAAACTTCTGGATTATGGATTCAGGCTCTGAACAAATCGCCTGGGGTGGTACAGCTTTACAGCCAAACTCTAATAAAAGTAAATCGGTTCTAAGCAAGGTACTTTAAGTTTTCGAGGGATGGACTCCTATTGTAGAGCAGACCATTAATGCCACCGATCCTACAAGCATTATCGAGACTGGGGTTTTTGACAGAGAACCCGTTTCTCAATGGGGAGATGGTAAAAAAGTAACTTTATTAGGAGACGCAGCCCATCCTATTCGACCATCTCTAGGTCTTGGTACTACATTAGCCTTACAAGACGCAGTGGCTTTAGCTCAAGCTTTAAAGAAAATAGATCTTAATAACTCCACAGCCGTTGCAGCAACTTACAAGCTACGAACGGGAAAGAATTGCCCTCACCGCTCCCCTACAAAGTAAAGCTCGCCAACAAGGTGAAGCTTCTCATGCCGATAACCAAGCCGACCTTTTGAAAGCTGGATTTGAGGCAGCACTAGCTAATCGTCGGCAACAACATTAAAATCTCCATCTTATAAATGGGTTTTTACAATCGGATTTGGTATTACCCCGTATTATAAGAAGTACAATGAAGATGGAGGCTTTAAGGTAGCCCAATCTCCGTAAGCGTCGATTGAACTAGCTTCTTTCTAATAGGTCTGGAAATTATTGCCCGTAATTGGCACTAGCCGATGAACCGATAGAAGGAAAAGCCGAACTTGCTTTCAAAATAAAAAATAACGCTGTGCCATTGGTAAAACTGATGCAGGTTCGCAGGTTAATAGTTCGCCATCTGCTTTTACCTCATAGGTTTCGGGATTTACTTCTATTTCGGGGGTAGCTTCATTAAGTTTCATGTCTGCTTTAGAGATCTTGCGGGTATTGCTAACAGCTACCGCAGGAGTTTTGATGCCAATTTGTTCGGGTATACCTGCATCTAATGCTGCTTGAGAAACAAAGGTTAAAGAAGTCGCAGCAGTTGCCCCACCAAAGCTTCCAAACATGGGACGCATATATACGGGTTGGGGAGTGGGAATACTGGCATTGGGATCGCCCATCTGCGCCCAAGCGATCGCGCCACCTTTAATGACAATTTGCGGTTTAACCCCAAACATAGCTGGTTTCCAGAGACAAATATCTGCCAGCTTACCCTCTTCAATCGAACCGACATGATTGGCGATGCCGTGCATGATTGCAGGATTGATCGTGTATTTAGCAATGTAGCGTTTAGCGCGAAAATTATCGGCTACTTCCTCTGTGGGGGAAGATAAAACACCTCGTTGTACCTTCATTTTGTGTGCCGTCTGCCAAGTACGAATAATGGTTTCTCCGACTCTACCCATTGCTTGAGAATCAGAGGCAATCGCGCTAAATGCACCCAAATCGTGCAGAATATCTTCGGCTGCAATTGTTTCTTTACGTATTCTTGATTCGGCAAATGCCACATCTTCGGGAATACTTTTATCCAGGTGGTGACAGACCATCAACATATCTAGATGTTCTTCTAAGGTGTTGACGGTAAAGGGTCGAGTAGGATTGGTCGAAGAGGGTAAAACATTATTAAGGGCGCAGACTTTAATAATGTCTGGGGCGTGTCCCCCTCCTGCACCTTCGGTATGGTAAGTATGAATAACTCGGTCTTTAAATGCTGCAATGGTATTTTCGACAAAACCTGCTTCGTTAAGGGTGTCGGTATGAATTGCTACCTGGACATCATATTCATCTGCCACACCCAAACAAGTATCGATCGCAGCGGGAGTTGTTCCCCAGTCTTCGTGGAGTTTTAATCCCATTGCACCTGCTTTAACTTGTTCTGCTAACCCTTCTGGTTTAGCACTGTTTCCTTTACCTAAAAAGCCCAAATTCATTGGGAAAGCATCGGCAGCCTGTAGCATCATGGCGATATTCCACGCGCCAGGAGTACAGGTAGTCGCATTAGTCCCAGTAGCCGGTCCCGTACCGCCACCGATCATTGTGGTTATACCAGAGGCGATCGCCGTTTCGATTTGTTGGGGACAGATAAAGTGAATGTGGCTATCTATACCCCCTGCCGTAACAATATGTCCTTCTCCTGCAACCACTTCGGTAGCTGGACCAATAATAATATCAACGTTATCTTGAATATAGGGATTACCCGCTTTGCCAATTTTATGTATTTTGCCGTCTTTGATACCAATGTCGGCTTTAACAATACCCCACCAGTCGAGAATTAAGGCGTTAGTAATTACCATGTCTACCGCACCATCTTCACGGGAAATTGGCGATTGCCCCATACCGTCGCGGATTACCTTACCACCACCAAACTTAACTTCGTCGCCGTAGGTAGTGTAATCTCGTTCGACTTCGATAAATAATTCTGTATCTGCCAGTCTAATGCGATCGCCTACTGTGGGGCCAAAGGTATCGGCATAAGCCCGTCGATCCATACGATAACTCATAGTTTTAATTCTTCTTTATGTTTTAATTTGTTTTGGACTAGAGCTTTGCCCTTCGGGTATGAAGTATGAGATATGAAGAAAGGCATTACTTCTGCCTTCTGCCTTCATACTTCTGCCTTCATACTTCGTTGACTAATTAGCAAATAATCTTTGAGCTAATTTTGAATGCTGCATTTGAGCGATGTCGATCGACGGAGTACAAGACCACATTTGCTCTAGCTTCATCGATGCAGCAGTTGACCAAACTGCCTCAATATCTGGTGCTAGCTGAAGTAAAACTTGCTGTGTTTGGATGTGTCCTACAAGACTCAAACGAATAGCTGCGCTCAAAATACTGGTAACCAAACCATGCAAAAAAGCCAATACCGCATCTCGTTCGCTCAAACTGGCGATCGCAGCAACTGCGCCAAACACAACTGGATGCAAACAGTGTATTTTCCCCGCAGCAGCCTCTCTATTGAGAATTTCTAATCGTTTATCTTGCCAAGTAGAACTAGCCACCATTAGCAAAGCTCGTCCGCTTTGACGCTGAGTTTCTCTATTTTTGGCAATCGCAGTTTGCACGAATAGTTGCCTATCGGCTTGTCTTACTGCCTCCATGTTGCCGTCTTTACTCCCGCGATGACCGTAAATGAGTGCTACTATATCAGTCATTCCTACCTTGTTACGTAACAATAGCTGCAAAAAAATCTGCAATTCTCGTACTGACTGAATTTTGCCAGTTTGAACTAGGGTTTCTAGTCCGTGAGAGAGGGTAAAAGAACCCGTTGGGAAAAAAGAATCAGATAACTGCATCAAAGCAAGTTGTTGGGAGATCTGAGATTGAATCATTGGCTGTGATGGCGATGGGTATGGTGGGAAAAATGGAGATGCTGTTGGGGCGATCGCGATTCATAATTTATTCTCAAGCCAGGAATTTGAAAATCTTTAATAGTTGCTTCAATTACGGCTGGATCTACTACTGGTTGAAGATAGATTTTGTTCTTGCCGATTATGATTGGCCAGTGATGATTGCCCAAAACGTGACCTAGATGCACCAGTTTTATAGCGCGATCTGCTACAGGTTCGGTAAAACTGAGTACCATTAATCTTTGCTCTTGCAGGTGAATCACTAATAAGTTACCAGATTCAGTGACAAATACATCTTCTTGACGCAGCGACCAATCTCGACTTTTAATAATACCTACAGTTATACCAGAGGTAGATTGAGCCTGAATTCTGCCTTTTGGGCTATCGGTTTGACTCAAATATACTTCCAAACACTGATTTAGATCGCGAACCGATTTCACCCTTTGGGCTAGGTTAGTATCTTCTGTGAGATTACCTAAATAAGTTTGTGCTATTTCGGTAGTTTTATTGATCATTTATTACTTGGGAATATAAGGTAAGCTAGAGCGATCGCCCGAATAGCGAACACAGTTTAAAGCATATTTAATGTACTTTTTGATGACTAAAGTTTTACTAGCCAAAGCGCGAACCAGTAAACCTTTATTTTCAGGTAAGACAGAACTAGCTACAACCAAGTCGGGATTAGCGGCTTCGATATCTTCAAGATTTTTACTAAGTAGCTCAAGATCTGCGTGTGGTTGGACTATGATTAAATTAGCCAGTACGGGCTTAGAGGCAAATAGATCGCTATGCTTAAAAAGATTATGCTTTCCTTCTAGGTGGATAGTATCTCTAAACCCTAGTTCTCCTACGGCGGTGGTAATCTCTAAACGGCTGAAATAGTGGCGGAATTGATAACACTCTCCTCTAGCCAGCCGTCCTGGAAGAACAATCTCGCTCCAAAAAAGTTCTGCGCCCTCGTGAAGTTGAATGCGAGTAGTTTGTTCCAATGCAGCATCGGCAAACAAAATTAGTGGTTCTGGTACGAACTCTAAACTTGCTCCCGCTTCCACTGCCATGTTTAAGTCAACTGTCGCCTTCGTACCCGCTATGGGCATAGGGTGAACCTTAGTAGCAGCTTGATCGGTAAGATAGAGACTAGCCCCCGCTTCTAGCTGTAAAGATAAACCCAAGTTGTCTCCAGCCAGTAACCCAGGCGATGTGTTGGTAATATAAAGATAAGCGCGTTGCTCCTCAGCAGCATCCAAACGAAATACACCAGACAAACGCCAAGGATAAGTCATATACTGATGAGTAACTACAGTTTTACCCAGGCGATCGCATTTCAGTCTTATTTCTAAATTATCTCTCCCCATCTTTTTATCAGTTGGCAATACTTATTACCGACGATGGGCTACGAAATAGCACCGCCTCTTCAATAAAACCAATTACCTGATCCAATCCCTCACCAGTTTTACAATTGGTATATGCAATCGCTTTACCTCGGCGGTGTACTGGGGCTTGCTGGCGAATTAAATTCAAGTCTGCACCTACATAAGGGGCAATATCGATTTTATTAATTACCACTAAGTCAGCCTGAACGAAACCAGGGCCATTCTTACGCGGAATATCATCTCCTGCCCCTACATCAATTACAAAAATATAAGCATCTACTAAATCGTAGCTAAAAGTAGAAGCAAGATTATCGCCCCCACTCTCAATCAGAATCAAATCCAAATTAGGATAGAGTATTTCCAAATCCTGCACTGCTAAAAGATTCATGGTGGGGTCTTCTCTGATCGCCGTGTGGGGACAGCTACCAGTTTCTACGCCGATTATGCGATCGCTTGGTAAAATTCCTCCGCTTTTAAGACGGTCTGCATCTTCAGTGGTTAGCAAGTCGTTGGTGACGATCGCTACCTCGATACCTTGCTTCTTTAACAGGGGAACAATACTCTCTACTAAAGCAGTTTTACCACTACCTACAGGGCCACCTATTCCCAGTCTTGCTGCTGTTGGCATAGTTTAATCTCCCGATTTCGGTTTTTGTTTAATCTAATTTTTGCTCGACTAAGGCATTAAAACCGTATATTTCCCGACTACCTGCAATCGCTACCAACTCGACTTCTTTTTCATCCCCTGGTTCAAATCTCACCGCCGTACCTGCGGGAATATTTAAACGCATCCCTTTAGTTGGTTCGCGGTCGAATTGCAAAGCTTCATTTACTTCATAAAAATGAAAATGAGAACCTATTTGAATCGGGCGATCGCCTGTATTGGCTACCTGAACCTGCATCGTTTCTCGTCCTGCGTTTAATTCAATTTCCCCTGATTGGGTAATTATTTCTCCTGGAATCATAAGTATCGCTGTTAGTTAAACGTTTAAAATAGTCAATAATACTGTTCGGGCTATTAGCTATCGGCTATCAGCTTTCTCATTTATTGTGTTTATGTTGCAAGGCAGAAATTTTAGTAATTGATAATTGTTCATTGAATAGGATTGTGTACCGTAACCAATTTAGTACCATCAGGAAAGGTTGCTTCTACCTGCACTTCATCAACCATTTCTGGTATCCCTTCCATTACCTCGTCCTGTTTTAAAAGAGTTTTACCGTAACTCATCAATTCAGCCACCGCCCTACCTTCTCTAGCACCTTCTAAAATAGCAGCAGAAATGTACGCTACTGCTTCGGGATAATTTAGTTTAAGCCCTTTTTCCTTACGCTGTTGAGCAAGTAAACCAGCCGTAAAAATCATTAGTTTGTCTTTTTCTTGTGGCGATAATTGCATAGATATTTTATATTTAACAATTGATTGCCATAGTAGCAGAGGATAGCCCACCAGACACCAAAATCGATCGTAACTGTAGTTAGGGCAGAGAAAATAATAATAGCGATCGCCCACCAGATATTCCAGCCGATTTTACCCGAAAGTCCAAAAGTAGCTAATAGACCTCTTGCATAAGTCCCATAAATTTCGGTTTGGTTTAGGGAAAGGGGAAAGGGGAAAGGGGTTAATTTTAATTCCTAATTTATTTTTGCAAGAGATTTAATGCTGCCCCTACTAAAATACCGTTGTGGTCAAAAATACCACCGCGAATCGTGTCTCGGTTTAACTTCAAAGCGATCGCAAAACGATTAAATCAGCTTTAGAGGATTAATAAAATACATCTTGGGGTCTGGCCAGCTTTTGACAAGTGCGACACATTCCCTTCTTTCTGAGGCGTTGGTGAATTAGGGTATAATTTTCAAAATTATTGGTTTTGTATTTAATTGAAATGAATATCTTCAAAAAAAGCTGCATATTTTGTCTAAGTATTTTGTTTATCTGCTTTAGTTGGTCAATTCCTGTTGAGGGAGGAGTATTAGGAGTATTAAGCAATAAAGAATGGACGATTTCAGTAGGCAATGAACAGTCTTTTACTGGCAGAAATGGGACAGGAAACCTTAGCTATTATGGATGCGATCAAAAGTGTAACTGTATTAATTTGACTGGAGGCAAAATGATCTGTCGCAATGGAATATGTGAGACTGGTTGGCAAAATAAAAACTTTACTTATGTCTATTCTTTTCCTATCACCACATCGGATGATTCTAGCCCAACCCCCCCTACTTTAAAGATTTTATCTAATTATAAGATTATTTACCAAGGCCAACTATATCCTAAAGCTTTTGATAATGTCGACTCTGGAAATTAATTAGGTATTGTCGATCGCTAATAAAGTATATATGAATATTGAAATTATAAAACTCCATCCAGCAGCAATTATTCCTTATTATGCTTATCCAGGGGATGCAGGATTAGATTTATTTTCTATTGAAGAAGTAGAAATATTACCAGCAGAAGCTCAATTAATTAATACAGGAATTGCGATCGCTCTACCTCCCAATACTGAAGCACAAATACGTCCTCGTAGTGGATTAGCACTCAAACATTCAATTACGGTCTTAAATTCTCCTGGCACAATTGATGCAGGATATAGAGGGGAAATTGGCATTGTTTTAATTAATCATGGAAAAAACAGATTTAAAGTAGTTCCAGGTATGAAAATCGCACAAATGGTCATTTCTTCATTTATTCAAGCAAAATTAATGATAGCTAATCACCTAAACGTGACTACCAGAGGCAATAATGGTTTTGGCTCAACTGGAGGAATGGAATAATAAAATATATTCACTGTTGAAAAATTTATTTATGCTTGTCTAGCCTAAATGGTGCAAAAAGGCTTGCATTGCATATAAACAACTAACAAAGCTTATCTAAAGGTTTTTTTCTTAGTATTTGTAAGGCAATTGCCTAAGGTAAAAAAAGATAGATAGTGAAGTTTTTCGGCTATTTTTTATAATTCTTAAAAAATAATTAAGATAAACCTGAAAACTATATCTAGGGATTTATAACGTAGGAGAGATGCCTGATAAAAAGTATCTTTATAAAATGGGCTAGTTAACACAAACTATACTTTTTGATTAAGAAAAATAACTCCACGGTTATGTTACCCAAAAATAGAGGAAAAGTTGCTCTGGTTTCTGTTCACGGCGATCCTGCCATAGACATTGGCAAAGAAGAAGCTGGCGGACAAAATGTTTACGTTAGAGAAGTGGGAGAAGCCTTAGCTCGTCAGGGTTGGCAGGTAGATATGTTCACTCGTCGCAGCGATGAGTCTCAGGCAGAAATTGTCGATCATAGTCCTAATTGTCGTACGATACGTTTGACGGCAGGACCTCAAGAATTTGTACCCAGACAAAAAATATTTGATTACTTACCTGAATTCGTTACTGCATTTTTTGATTTTCAGCATCAACATCAAACTATTTACCCCCTTATTCACACTAACTATTGGCTCTCTGCTTGGGTGGGAATGGAGATTAAAAAACTTCAAACCGTTAGACATTTACATACATACCATTCTTTGGGAGCAGTAAAATATCGCTCAATTAAGACCATTCCTTTAATTGCCAAGACCCGTCTGCGCGTTGAAAAGCAATGTTTAGAGACAGCAGATACGATCATTGCTACTTCTCCCCAAGAACAAAAACATATGCAAACATTAGTATCTCAACAAGGTAACATCACAGTTATTCCTTGTGGTACTAACATAGATTGCTTTGGTAGTATTGATTGCGACAACGGCAGAGCTAAACTTGGCATTAACCCAGATGATAAGGTGGTAATGTATGCAGGACGCTTTGACCAACGTAAAGGCATAGAAACTTTAGTTAGAGCAGTTGCCAAAGATGAGGTTAAACGTCACAAAAATCTTAAGTTAATGATCGTTGGCGGTTTTACTCCAGGAGAAAGTGATGGTCTAGAAAAAGAGCGTATTGCCAATATCGTTCATGAATTGGACATTGAAGACATAACTACATTTGTTGGTCGAGTTCAGCACGAAGACTTAGCAGCTTATTATGCTGCTGCGGATATTTGCGTTGTTCCTAGTCATTACGAACCTTTTGGCTTGGTAGCAATTGAAGCTATGGCTTCGCGGACTCCTGTAGTTGCTTCCAAGGTAGGTGGCTTGAAGTTTTCTGTAGCTGATGAAGTTACAGGATTACTTGTACCTCCCCAAGATGAAGCAGCATTTGCTCAAGCGATCGACTCTATTCTTGCTAATCCTCAATGGCATAAACAATTAGGAACTAATGCCAGAGAAAGAGTTGAAGCTAAATTTAGTTGGGATGGTGTTGCTAACCAGTTGGATCAGCAGTACCTATCGGAATTGAATAAGCTGTACGAAGAACTAGGATTATTCAATCCCGCAGTGTAGTTAAATAGCAGTGTAGTTCAATGAAGGTCATAGATTACTCCGCCCGTTTAGGGTAAAGCAATCTGTGACCTTTATCAACGTATTTATAAACTATAAGATATCACATAGTATTTCTTTAAAAACGAGTTACATAACGGCATTAAAGGTAAGATACCTGTGTCGCCGATGATAATTATTAAGCTGTTCCTATAATATTTTTTCTGATTTAGCACAGGGATCGAGAAAACCTGAGCGAACCTTATAAGTGTAGCCAAGCTCTGGATGAAACCAAGGAGTATAAGCAAAAGCATAAGGATATAGTTTTGGTAGACAAATTTTATCTCCTGGCTCGATTTGAGCCATGATTTCAGGGATGATTTTTTTTTCTTTGAATGCAGCCAGTGTATTAAAGTTGGGGTAAAGATAGACAAAACTTGTCTTGATACCAACAATAATTAGGGCAATTAAAGAGATCGATCCTAGACGACGAAGATTAATTAATCGATCTTGATAATTAGTAACTAAGTATAAATTAAGAGAAATTAAAACTATCATCCAGTACATAAAGTACCTTAATTCATGGGACTGAGGGAAATTGGCAGCAACCAGAGACATTACTCCTACTACTATTCCTGCCGTGTAATTATTGCGGTTGCGATTTCTGGCAATTAGATAAATCAATAATAAGACTTGGAACAATACATAAGCACCAAAGAAACCTCCCATACGGTTGCGGTCTGGATTTTGACTGTATTGATCGTGATTCCAGTAAGCAGGTTTTACTTCAATAATAGAATAAAGCCACCGTTGCGCCCTTGGTGCATTAGCTAAATAGCCTGGGGCATCATCATACATCGGTAAGGCATGATTGAGTACTTTGCCTGCAAGTTCGATTCTGACGGGGTAAAAAGGATTACCGTGAATTAGGGTATTTTTGATTGGGGTGGCAAAGATCAACAGAGAAGCCAGTAAAGCCAGAGGAATTGCTTTAAATATCCAAGAAATTAGCTGTTGTTTATTCGAGGAATGATGTAATCGCAACCAGACAATTCTGAAGGCAATAAATACTAAAGCAATAAACACTAAAGGCTCTAGCTGCGGTTTACAGTTTGATGAACCAACCCCAGCCAAAAAGATAATTAATAAATCTCTGATACTGGGTAAATCTCGCTGCTTGAAAAGTAGATAAGCCATCATAATGATCATTGCCAAAAATATATTAGCAATCAGATCTACATAGCTATTGACCGCATGAGCCTGAATTAAAGGCACGGCTAAAAAAGCGATCGCCGATAGATAATAAGCAACCTGGAAATAACGCTTAAGAAAATAGCTATATAAAACTAAGCTAAAAAACCCGACTAAGTTGGCACTTTGGACTCTTTGAGTAATTAACCACAAAAAACCCTGAAAAAACTCGCCTAGCAGAGGAAAACCGCGAAATCTCTCTTCCATATTGATAAACTGCTCTGCTGGGACAATGCCCCAAATTCTCGCAGCATAAGGCAGATGATAACCCCAGGTATCAAAAGTACCGTCAACATCAATCATTCCTTTGAGAAATACAGAGATAGTTAAAATACAAGCGATCGCTTTTAAAACAGTTTCTAGCCTCAGTCGTGATTTTTGAGGCTTAGAAGTTTTGTTTCTAACATTCAAGTTCATAGCTGTAAGCCTTATCAAGTTTTTGCTATTAAAACAATACCCGTACCTATCATCACGCTACCAGCGGTAAGGTTTATTACTTTTTTAGCTTTAGCCCCTAGATATGCATAACCAATATAAAAATTTCTGAAAAGCTAAAAGCTAAAAGCTAAAAGCTGAGGCAAAACCCCTTTATTGATTATCAATTTGTCGATCGATAAACTCTTGAGCATTGGGGGGAATTACTTTCAAATCACCACAGTCTTTAGGATTTAGCGCAACTTTGATAGCATAGTCATATTTGATTTCAGGATGAAAATAAGAACTGTAATAAAAAACGTTTTGAATTTGAGCATAAGGCACGCTTTTTGGATTGGGGATGGCATGACGAGCAATTATACAGGTGCGCTTATTAGGTGTCATCTGCTCTAAAAGCTCTGGCTTGGCGATTCTAACTACAAACTTGTCTAATGATGAAAAGCTTGGTTTGAGGTAATAAGGTGTAATTTTGGTAAAGGCGATCGCCATAAACAATAAACAAACTAAACCTAGGTACTTTGGCTGCAACCATTTTGAGCTTTGATTTTGTAACGAGGTAACAACGCACAAGTTTAAAGAGACTAAAGTAATCATCCAAAACATGAAGTAGCGCAACTCGTGGGATTGAGGAAAATTTGCAGGTACAAAAGACACCAGCAGCATTACTACAAGTGCAGTAGTAGCATTGACAGATTTATCTTGAGTCGGCGATCGCTTGTTTTTTAATTGCTCACGAATAGTTAAACTCAATAGTAGCAACAGGTTAAACACTACGTAAGCACCAAAAAATCCCCCTGCTCGATCTAGATACTTTTTATCACCACCATTCCATTGATCCGCCGACCAATTAGGAGTATTAATTTCCAAGATTGATTGCAGCCATTTCTGAGGTCTATTTCCTTCACTATAGGTTTCAGGAGTCAGTTTATGGTTTAAAACAATTCCTGCAACTTCAATTTTGATCGGGTAAAAGGGATTGCCATAGAAAGCAACGTTTTTAATTGGGGTGGCAAAGATTAAGCCTGAAGCGACTATCGCTAGAGGCACAGTTAGCCACAGTCGGCGTTGACCAGATTTACTATGTTTAAAGTACAGCCAAACCAATCTAATTCCGACTATCCAGTAAAGTAAAAATACTAATGGCTGTAGTTGAGGTTTGATATTTGCTGCTGCTGCTGCACCTAAAAAGGTAACTAGCAGTTCATTTCTGTTGGGTAATTCAGACTGCTTAAAAAATCGATAGGTCATCAGCATCACGACCGAAACCCCAATGTTTCCTGGCAAATCTACAAAGCTAGTAGCAGCATGAATCAGTACCACAGGAATGGTAAAGAGCGCGATCGCTGACAGATATAGACGGACTTGGAAGTAGCTTCTTAGAAAAAGAAAATAAATAATCAGACTTAGATAGCCAACTAGATTCGTGGACTGAATTCGCCCTGTAATTTTCCAGAGAAAGCCCTGAAAAAAATTCGCCAACAAAGGAAAACCATCATAGCGATATTCAAAAAGAGATTCTGAGATAAAAGACTTTTCTGGAACTATACCCCAAATTCTGGCAGCAAAAGGCAGTTGATACCAACCAACATCATAGTTACTGTCAATATCCATAATGGCTTTGAGAAATATTGATGTCGCCACGACTATGGCGATCGCACTGAGAATTATTTCTAATACTTGCCTCTTATTTTTCTGCACTGCTCACCTCTTACCAGAATGGCTACTTTAAATTACTTGGTATCCTAGGGCGATCGCCACAGGCTTGGGGATCAAACGCCGTTTGAATCGAGTAATCATAATCTAATTCAGGATGAAAGTAAGAGCTATAAATAAAGGCATACTTTAAAGATGCTGTAGGTGCGGTTTGAGTATCTTCTCCCATATGTCTAGCTAACAAACAAACCTGTTCATTAGGCTTTATTTGTTCGATAAATTCTGATTTAGCCCCATGGACAACGTATTTGTCTAAGGACAAAAACAATGGTCTGGCGTAGAAGCTACCGATTTTGACTAAGACTATGATTAGGAAAACAACATAGACTAATCCCATATATGTTGGCTGTAGCCATCGTCCTAAAAGCTGTCTATTTTTGGGCAAAGAAATTAGATAAAGGTTGAGAGATACCAAACAGATCATCCAGTACATAAAGTATCTCAGTTCATGAGATTGAGGAAAATTCAAAGGAACTATAGAAATAACAAGTAGCGTCAAAAAAGCAACGATAGCCTCTCTAGATTTAGCCAAATTGCCTTGTTCAGTTTTTAATTGTGTAAAGTCAGTTCTGTTTCTATTAATTAACAGATATTTATTGAAAGTCATTTCTCTAAGCAGAAATCCTGCCAGCAGCAGTAAATTAAATACTACATAAGCTCCAAAGAAGCCTCCACGCCGATTTCTTTCAGGAAAATCGCTCCATTGATCTGGTTTCCAAAAATAAGGCGCATTTATTTCTAGTACTGAAGTAATCCAGTTTATTTGACGATTGCTTTCTTCAAAAGCTTCTGGATCTAGCTTATGGTTTAGTACAATTCCCGCTACCTGAATTTTGATGGGATAAAGAGGATTAGCGTAGACAACTGTGTTTTTGACTGGACTCGCATAAATAATTACGATCGCCAGTAAAGTAACTAGCAGAGTTTTGACTATTTGTTTGGCTGCTGGTTTTTGTTGCCAATAAAGCCAAGCAAGTCTAGAAATGGTAAAAATTAAAATAAATAAAACTAAAGGCTGTAGCTGAGTTTTAGTATTAACAGCGATCGCCGCACCGATAAAGGCAATCAGTAATTCTTGGAAATTTGGTAATTGCTTATTTTTATAAAAGCTATAGGTCATCATTACCAAAATAGATGTACCAACATTCCCAAATAAATCCACATAGCTAGTGGTAGCGTTAGTCAAAACTAAAGGAATCGACAATAAAGCGATCGCCGATAAATAAAAAGGAACTTTAAAATAAACTCTAAGAAAAAAGAAATAGCCAATAATACTCAAAAAACCAACTAAGTTAGTTGATTGAATTCGTCCTGTGATTTTCCAAAAGAAACCTTGCAAAAAGTGCGCCAACAAAGGAAAACCATCAAATCGCGGTTCAAACCATTTTTCATCTCCCAGAAACATTTCTCTAGGCAAAATGCCCCAAATTCTGCCAGCAAAAGGTAAATGATACCAGCCAGGATCGTAGTTGTTATCAATATCAATGATTGCCTTGAGGAAAAGAGAAATAACTAAGGGTATAACAACTAAATATAAGATTGTCTCTATTCCTATACTTGCTACTTTTTCTAGCTTGTATGACTTTGATTGTTCTTTTTTACTAACTAAATTCAACATCGGTAATGATTTTAAGGGATGAGGGATAAAGGATGAGCATGAGGAACAATCGCCCCACTAGTATTCATATCATCTATAACTGAAAGAATTTATGTGCAATATTGCTGATAATTGATAATTGACGAGCGACCCCCTAAAGGGTTCAGCAGTTCCTTCAAGTCGGGAAACCCGCCCAACGGACTGGCTTGGGAAGGCGCGAGTTTGATAATTGATTATTGGTTTTCCTTTGGTGTAAATAGAGCAAATCGCTCAACTAAAGCAACCACTGCAAACACGGCTAAGACAATTACTACCGCAACGATGTAAAGAAATCTTTGCATCAGAGAAAATTGAACTGCCATAGCGTCTGGTACATCAAATAGTCTTAATAAACCAATCCAGCTAAATTCCATTAGTCCCAAATTAGCTGGGGTAAAGCTGAGTAGCATTGCCAACTGCACAATGGGGGAAACAAACGCTACTGCCCAAAGCTTAATTTTAAAGCCTCCTGCGATCGCAATAAAAATTCCCCTAACAATCCAGACAATATAGCGAACTACCGAAATCCAATAAAGATAGAGGGTAAAGTCTTTGCCTAAAACAGAATCTTTTTCTGTTTCTACAGCAGGCTGGTTAGCAGCTTTGGCTTTGCCTGGCTTAAGTTTTTTAACCCAAGTCAAAGCCTTAATCACAAAAGTTATTAGGCGACGATGCCATCTATTGATCGCAAAATGAACCGCAATAATAGTGGCAATCCACATCCAAACCGCTACAGATAAAGAGATGTATTTGAGAACAAAAAGAATTGCAGCGGGAAAAAGCAAGAAAGGAATTAAAAAATTAAAAAATTGATCGTAAACAACTAATAAAAAACCCTTAGAAATTGAACTAACTTTATGAACTCTTAAAGCTAGGTTTTGTACCATCACCATGCCCAGATATTGAGGCATAAACTGCATGGTCAATGAACCTAAAGTTGTGTAAAAAAAATAAAACTTTAGAGGCTGTTTGCTTTCAGGAGTAAGCTTTTGGGTAACAAGACCCCATTTATATGCCGATAAAAAAGTATGTACGATTAATGCCGTAATTGCCAGTCCAGCATAAAGAGGATTTAAGCTGTAAAAAGTATTAACAACTTCCTCTACATCTACATTGGTAAAGCGCAGAATCAACCAGATTAAGAAAAATCCTAGACCCAGCGATAAGATACTAGATATAACGTTTTTCTTAGTTAACATTTGTCTTTTATTAGTTAATATTTGGCTATTGACAAAAACTGCACTGCGATTAAATTAAACACTCAAATATTACTTTAACTTAGAATCAAGACCGCTTTGAGCAACGGCTATATCGTATCCCCATTTAGCTTCTAAGTCTAAGCCAGTTAGTGCCGATATCTTGGCAACCTCTGGCTGATATTGCTGCATTAATTTAAGTTTGATTGCTTCAGGCATACTAGCTTTGGGTGCTTGATGCCAAAAGAACCTTTCGACGATATTATCCCGTATAAAATCATTAAATTCTTGAGAAAGCAGGTTTTTGGAAATGTTTTTAACCAGAGGATTATTAACTAAATTGTTGATTGCCTGAAACTTAACTTCTTTGTTGACATTAACTGCACCATATTCGGGAGTAAAGCTGGGATTTACGCCGAGAAATTCTAAAATTTCTCGATAGATACGCTCATTTTCTGACTTAAATTCCTCAAAAATTACTATTTTGATTTGCTCTGGTTTAAAGCGATCGCAATATCTTTTTACCTGCTGATAATATTTAACTCTTTGATCGTAGTAAAGATAGCTAGGGCTGGTAACTCTAGGACTAGGATACTTTTCCTGTTTACGCTCTTCTTCCTTTGCCAAAGCGGTCAGAAAGTCTGGCTCGTTTTCTTCTGTAAACTTGACGTAGTGGCTGTGAAGAGAATAAAGATATTTAGCTGGTTCACGCAGAATAATAATTATTCTAGCATCGGGATTAAAATTGTGAATCTTCTCTGCTGCTACCTGAGAATAGAGATAGTTAGTCGAAGATTCCCCGACAATTTTCGCTTCGTCTGTCCGTGCAAAAAGCTGTAGATAAGCCGACTCACTTCTAAAGTCAAAAAAACGCCGTTTGCCATAAAAGCGATCGCTTTCTAAATGAAAGTCAGAGCAAAAAAAATGTGGCTCTTTGATACTCGACATAAAGATCTCAGGATGCTGTCCTAAAAACTGATGTAAAGCCGTTGTACCAGATTTTGGTTGACCGACGATAAATAAATTAGGCTTCATGGATTTTGACAAGTTATGAGTAGAAAAGCTTATGTTTGGGTCTGTAGTTTCGCTTTCAGTCTGGCAGATACTCGCTCTTGAATCCGAGAATCTTGCCAATATCTGCGCCATCCCAGAGGACCTAATAAAACAAAATCAGTAGCTAGCTTAAATAGCTGAGTCGATTCACCATGAACCATTGCTGCTAAGGTAGTGTTGACCTCTGTGGAGAAGAAGGCTACTTTGGCAACTTGACTGGCTGATTGTGACTGAAGATATTTGTCTACTACCGAGCGCATCTGTTGACGAAACTCGGCTACGCTAGAGCTTCGACGAATGGTTTGAGAATCACCATGTACCCTAAAAGCTGCTAGAGGTTGAGAAATATGGTAAGTTTCTCCCGCTGAAGCAAGCTTGAGCCAAAAGTCCCAGTCGGCGGTATACCAAAGCTCGTTATTTAGTCCACCTAAATCAAGAGCAGCTTGGCGATTAAAGACGGGAGAAGGGATGGCAATAAAGTTTTGAATTACCAGCTTCAGGATCATTTCTTGAGCAGATACTACTTGGCTATCTTTGAGGGGACATTGCCAAAGACCCAGGGGTTTACCTTCTCGATCGATAAATATTGAGTCATGGAGGTAAAGACTGGCTTGGGGATAAGTGGCGATCGCTTTTTTAATAGCGTTCAAACGTCCTTGCAGCCAAAGATCATCCTGATGCAGAAAACAGGCATATTTTCCTCTGGCTACAGAAAGAGCATGGTTAGTATTAACTACCCAGTTACCCTGTCTGGCCTTAGTAATCAGCTTGATATTGAGCTTATCCTTGAAGCTCTCAACAATATCTAAGGTATTGTCTGTCGAGCCATCATCAATAACAACACATTCTAGTTCAGGATCTTGCTGCATCAATATAGAATCAAGTGCTGCTGCTAAATACTTACTACCGTTGTAGGTAGGAACAATTACCGATAACCAAGGCTCTTGAATCATCGTTTTAATCCTAAAATGCTTAAGAAAAAGCTAGAGAAGATTGTTTGGATACCCAAAGCTAAACAGGTTACCCCAGGAATGATAATAGGCATGGTTTCAGTGGGGTTTAGTGAACCAAAATTATTTTCTCCCCAAATACCAAAGGCATATACTGAGGCTGCTGTACCTATTAAAAAGAGAGCGCAACCAGCGATCAAACCTGTTTCAAGGTTGAGGTATTTTAACAGTCTGTTTAAGCGTCTATCTTCAGGTAATAGTCCTTCACTAATGCCAAATACTTTAGTAAACAAAGCAAACGTGACAATTTGAAAACCAATAGTCATTGCCGTGGAGGAATATAGCAGGCTATGCACTTTGGGACTTGGCAAAAGGGATAGAGTTGCTAGCAAACCACCCAAAATCAAAAAGATACCAGGATAGAAAAACAACCAGCGAGGGCTATACATTAATAAGAAACGTAGATGTCTCCAACCATCCCGCCAAGTATTAAGGTGAGGAGGGCGACTACGACCATCGGGTGATAGAGTAGTAGGCACTTCGGCAATCTGCATTTTATAGAGAGTAGCTTTGACAACCATCTCGCTGGCAAATTCCATGCCTGTAGTTTGCAAATCTAAATTAGTAATTGCATCCTTGCGAAAACCTCTTAAACCACAGTGGAAGTCGTCACAGGGACTATTAAACAAAAGCTTACCAATACCAGTTAAGACGGGATTTCCTAAATAGCGGTGAAGAAAAGGCATTGCGCCTGATTCGATACCACCTTTAAAGCGGTTACCCATTACTAGGTCATAACCATTACGTAACTTTTTGACAAAAGGATTGAGATTGCTAAAGTCATAGCTATCGTCGGCATCACCCATAATGATGTACTTACCTTTAGCCGCTTCAATGCCACCTTTGAGCGCGCTACCATATCCTTTTGTAGGGATATTAACTACTCTGGCATTAAGTCTTCTGGCAATTTCTTGAGAGCCATCGTCGCTACCGTTGTCAGCGATAATTACTTCTCCTGCAAGGTCGTTTTCAGCAATAAAACGCTGAGCTTTTTTAATGCAAGTTTCTAGGGTTTCTGCTTCATTCAAGCAGGGCATAATAATGGAAACTTCGATCGCATTGGCTTGCTCAATACGATTTATACGTCCACTAACTGGTGTTTCTCTTGTGCTTACGTTACCCAACATGATTAATCCCCTTGGTGATAATTATTAAAAAATCTTAGACTGAACTGACAATTTCCCTGGTAAATACTCGTTGTTTCAATGCACTTGATTTAATAGCTAAACTCAAAAAAATAAAATATGAGATAACTAGTAAATACAAAAAAGTAATTAATTGAAGTATTTGTTTGCAAAGGCTTGTTAGACAAGGTTTGTAGTAAACAATAGAGTTTGTTATAAAATCAGTACAGTTTATATCTAATTAGAATAAGAGCTAATCTAATCAAGACTTTTACATTTGCCCAGGTCAAAATGCTTTTATCAATGAGATTCATTGTCATTTTGGTAAAAAGGTTTTTCAACACAAAAAGTAAAAAAATCGGGTAATGAATAAGTTTGAGATAGTAATTAAGCTTCTCTTAATAAAGTACCTAATTAGTGTAAAAGTCTGGTGAATGAAATTTAAGTTAATTTGCGGTAATGATTGAGATTAAATCAGTCTATAAACTGGAGCAAATTTTTTCTTCTGCTCTTTTTGACAGTTGTAGATCTACCCAAAGGAAATAAAAGAGAATCTGGACGTTGCTATAAAAAATATAGTTGTGTACACAGGCAATGTAGATTAGAAAAATTGAGCAATAAAATATAAAATATGATGATTCTGATTTAGAGATATGTTTAGCATTGGCGCATTAATAAGCAATAAAACTGAACTACCTGTTGATAGTTGATGTTTAACTCACCTCTTACTAAATCTACCCAATCGACTAGGCATAGATTTTAATCAATAACTAACTATTGAGCAACAACATTCTTCAATGCAATTTAAGCAAAAGATAATCGTCACGCTGATATTTATAGCGATCGCAATTCTTACCTTAGTTTCTACCGCAGTCCACTTATTAACCGAGTCTTGGTGGTTTGCAGCAGTAGGTTTTGAGTCGATTTTTTGGCAGCGTATTATTTGGCAAGTAGCTATTTGGCTAGTCACTTTTACGGTTTTTGTAGGGTTTTTAGGCTTTAATTATTGGCTAGCGTTGAAATTTACAGGCGATCGCAGGTTTAGATTTCTAGAATCTAATGAATTTGAACCTTATACAGCCAAGATTGCTAACTACACCGCCACGCTGCTTATTTTCTTAACTTCTCTAACTATTGCTAATCTTAGCGCAGCATATTGGGAACAGATTCTGCAATTTTTCCATGCCTCTAAGTTTAATCGTCTCGATCCAATCTACCAAAAAGATATTGGCTTCTATTTATTCCGTTTACCTCTTTTAGACAATTTAGAAAATTGCTTTCTTACCCTGTTGATTTCAGGCTCAATCTTAGCAGCCTTAGTTTATGTATTTAAAGGAACTATTCGCTTTGATTGGCAATGGAAAAGCTTAATCGTTGAGGACAATTGGCAAAAGCTCTTAACTAAACCAATCAAGGTTCATCTGAGTTTTTTACTGGCAGCGATCGCTCTTGATATTGCCGTTGATTTTTGGCTAGAGCGTTATGAACTACTCTATTCTTCTCAAGGCGTAGTTTGGGGTGCAGACTATACCAGTACCCATGCTCGCTTGCTGGCATTTTGGGTGATGATTATCGCTTCGGTGTTATTAGGGCTATGGTTAATTATTTCTACCTGGTCTGATAAACTCCAACTTCCCGTATACGGTATTGGTATATACGCCGTAGTTCTAATTCTTTTTAATGGGATCTATCCTGAGTTGCAGCAGCGTTTTGTGGTCGAACCCAACGAATTAGCCAAGGAGATGCCCTATATTAAGCATAATATTGAGTTTACGCGCTCGGCTTATGACTTAGACAAGATCGATACAAAAGATTACCAACTAAATTTAGCAGGCAACTCTAATCCTAATGTTCAGCAAGAAAACCAAGCCACCATTGATAATATTCCCCTGTGGGACTATCGCCCCTTACTAACTACCTACAGACAGCTACAGGAAATCCGTTTTTACTATAGATTCCTTGATGTTGATGTCGATCGCTACACCCTCAATGGCGATTATCGTCAGATAATGCTTTCTCCTAGAGAATTTGATTATAGTCAAGTTCCCTCCTCTGCCAAAACTTGGGTCAATCGCCGACTCAAGTATACTCATGGTTATGGCTTAGTCATGAACCCCGTCAATGAAGTCACTACCGATGGTCTGCCAGTCTTATTTGTCAAAAACATTCCTCCCGTCTCCCAAACAGATTTAGCAATTAAAGAGCCAGGTATTTACTATGGTGAGTTGACTCAAGACTATATCTATACGGGAATGAACACCGCCGAGTTTGACTATCCCCGTGGAGATGAAAATGCCTTTACAAAATACGATGGTGTAGGTGGTGTCCCCATTGGTAATTGGTTACGTAAGCTGGCATACGCCTATGACCAAGGCAGTTTAAAAATTCTCATTTCTAATTACTTCACCCCAAATTCTCGCATCCACTATCACCGACAAATATCAGAGCGAGTGCGCCATGTTGCTCCTTTTCTGCAATTCGACAATGACCCCTATATGGTGGTGGTAAACGGTAGACTCAATTGGATTATTGATGCCTATACTACAAGCGATCGCTATCCCTATTCCGAGGCCGTGGCTCATGAACAAAAAACAGAATTAATCACCGATAAAAATATTAACTACGTTCGTAGTCCCGCTAAAGTAGTTGTGGATGCCAAAGATGGCACAATGCAGTTTTACGTTGTCGATGAAAACGAGCCTGTCTTAAACACCTACCGCAAGATATTTCCCAATCTATTTAAGGGCAAAGATACTATTCCTCCAGAAATTCAGGCTCATTTTCGTTATCCCCAAGATTTATTTAAAGTTCAAGCTAGGATGTACTTGAGCTATCACATGGAAGATCCTCAAGTATTCTATAACCGTGAAGACGACTGGCGTTTTGCTACCGAACTTTATAATGATCAACAACAGCAGGTTGAACCTGATTATCTAATCATGAAGTTACCAGAAGAAACTAAAGAAGAATTTTCCTTAGTTCTCCCTTTTACTCCCGTCAACCGCGATAATATGATCGCCTGGATGGCTGCTCGTTCGGATGGCGATAATTACGGCAAACTTAGCCTTTATGAATTTCCTAAACAAGAATTAGTATATGGTCCTTTTCAGATCGCAGCCAGAATCGATCAAGATCCTGAAATTGCCCAACAAATAACCCTGTGGAGTCAAACAGGTTCTAGGGTAATTAGAGGAGATATTCTGGTCATTCCCATTGATGGTTCAATACTTTATGTCCAACCTTTATATCTTCGCGCTGCCAAAGGTCAGTTACCCGAACTCACCCGCATTATCGTCTCCTACGACAAACAAATCGTTATGACTCCCTCTCTAAGTCAATCTCTAGCTGCGGTATTTAAACAAGTCCCCACCCAATTAAATCCCTCCATAAATCCTGCTACAGTAGATCCTCCCCAGCAATCTGCATTAGAAATATATCAGCAAGCTCAACAAGCTTTACAAGAAGGAAACTGGGTAGAATATGGACGCTATCAACAACAGCTACAGGATATTTTACAAAAATCAAATTGATTAAATATTAACCAATATCTTCTGTTGGCAGACCAGCATCTCTTAAAATGCTTTTTAGGATGCCAACAGGCAAATCTTGATTACCGTCGTGAACAACATCATCAGGATGACTGCCATTGCTCCAGAAAACAATCCCAGAGTACTTTGGGAAAAAATAAGTTTAGCGCGATCGATTAAAATCAAGACAATACACATATAGGGTAAATACCAAAGATGTGGTGATGGAGTCGAAAAAATGCAGCTTACAAAACTGTAATTTTCAGGACAAATTTGCCCAAGTCTCACAAAATTTAACAAACTGTAGGGGATAGTCCAGATAAGGCAGGGAACAATTAGCCTTTTTATTCTTTCTAAAGGCTTGTTCTGACGGTTAGATATAGTAGCAAAATAGGATGAAATAATAATAAAAAAGATTAATCCACCATAAGCAATCTCTCGTCCAGGTAAGTTTCCTGAATGAAACCAAACAATTCCTAAGGCACTAATAATCCTTAATGATTCAATGTCATTCCTCATATATGTAAAGCAGTTATATCTTGAACATATTCTTCTGTGCTTCCAAACTATAAGTGCTTTTTTCTCGATTTGGGCGTATCGTCAATGACAAGAAAGCGATCGCTGCTCTCAGTTCCTGATGATTAAAAGAAATCATTTCAGCTTTTTACTTTATGTTGTGGCTATAGAGCAGATCCAGACATTAAAAAAAATTAACCCCTCTTCAAGTAGAATTTTTTTATGTCGAATATCTGAAATATTAGTTATAAAGGACTAGTTATGTTAAATATTAAAAGTTATTCTGATGCATTCAATTCGTAAATTGCACCAAAACTTGGTAACGGGTGCTGTGTATTAGTATATTTTTTTCAAAATAGTATTAATTTATAAGATCAAAACTAAAGCCAAAGTGCTTAAAAATATTCTGTGTGACCTAGCTAACTATAATTACTGTTTCTTTTAGCAGCTAGCCCGAAACTTAAAACTGACACGAAGTTACTAATTATTTAAACTATGAACTCATCCAGCAATAGTAGCAGCGAGTACCTTTCAAGCAATAGCTTACCTCAACCCAAACGGGATAAATTGCTTAATCAAGGGCAATCTAATTATGAAAATGATCGGGCTGCCGATTCTTCTGATAGTGTAATTCGTGTTTTAATCGTTGACGATCAAAAAATGATTAGGGAAGGATTAAAAGCCCTAATTAAAACAGAAACAGATATTGAAATAGTTGGCGTTGCTGAAAATGGCGAACACGCTGTAAAACAAGTAGAGTCGCTCGAACCTAATATTGTCTTAATGGATATGGAGATGCCTGGAATGAACGGCATGGAAGCAACTAAAATCATTTGCCAAAAATTTTCTGACGTTAAAGTATTGGTGCTTAGTACCTTTGATACTGAGGAATATGTGGCTCGCTCCCTTAGCTCTGGAGCAATGGGGTATTTACTCAAAGGCACTCCCGCCAAAGAACTGACCGATGCGATTAGGTCGGTACATCGTGGTTATGCTCAAATTGGTCCTGGAATTTATCGCAATATAGCTTTGCCTCAAACACCAGAAGCTAATAAGCTCCCTACAATGTCTCCGCAGGCAACCAAAAGTCAGGCAGAAATCAAAGAACGCTCTTATCCCTCTGGACAACTTGTTACCACAGCCTCTGGGAACAATGGTTCTAATTTAGTTAAGCCGGGTCCTGCCTCAGCTAAATCTCGTAAGTTTGAACAAACAGTAATTTTGCGTCCTTCTCCTAGATGGTCTAGAGCCACTATGGCGGGAATCATGGGAGTCACTATTTTTACCATTGTCTGGTCTTTGGTTGCCAAGATTGAACAGGTAATTCCTGCTCAAGGTATAATTCAGCCGACTAATAAGCTACAGGAAATACAGGTGCCTACCAATGGTGTAGTCCAAGAAGTAAAGGTAGAAGAAGGGCAACGAGTAGAAAAAGGTGATGTTTTACTGGTCTTAGACTCCACAACCTCCAAAGCTCAGGTTGATTCTCTGGGTAAAGTGCGGCAGTCTTTGCAACAAGAAAACAAATTTTATCGCGCCTTGATGTCAGGAAAGCTCGACCTCGAAGATATTAACAAAGTCGCCACATCTTTGAATATTCCTAGAGAAGTAGCAGAACTCACTCGCAATAGAGCCGGGCTAAAAGCAGAAAACGAGATGTTTAATGCTCTTTTAGGCAATTCTAGTCAGAAACTAGCTCCAGAACAACAGGCTAGACTAGAGGCATCAAGAGCGGATTTGCAACAAAGAACCGCTTCAGCCAGACTAGAAGTTGAACAATTAGAAAAACAGTTAGAACAAACCAAAATTCAGCTAGGGGATAATCGGGCGCAGTTAGCTACAGGTAAACAAAATTTAAAAGAAATTACAGATCGTAACATTGAAGCAAGACAACAGTCTGAAGATAGCTTGAAAATTGAAGAAGGAACTTTAAAAGCTATTGTTCCTGTCTATAAACAAGGAGGAATTGCCAAACTTCAGGTAGACCAGCAAAGACAAAGAATCAATGACCGTAAGCAGACAATGGTTGATGATCTCAAGCAAGGTAATCTAGAGCGCGATCGCCAGCAACAGCAAGTAACAACCTTACAATCAGAAATCAATCGCCTATTGCAAGAAGAGCAGCGATTAAGCTTAGATATTTCTCAAGCTAGAGAGCAGTTAGATAATACGGGTACTCTCTCGACCAAAGATTTATACGATCGACGAGCCGAAAATAGCAAACGACTAGCGGATATTGACAGCCAACTCAATAAGACAATTGTTGAAAACGATAAACAAATGGCTGAAATCGATAGTCAAGTCAGCAGTGCCGCACAAAACCTCAAATATCAAACCATAAAAGCTCCTGTTACAGGAGATGTTTTTGACCTGAAGGCATATCCAGGATATGTTCCCCCTTCTGGTCAGGCAGCTAGTCCAGTATTGCAAATTGTGCCGACAGACAATTTAGTCGCCGAGATCTTTATTACCCCGAAAGATATTGGATTTGTTGAAAAAGGAATGTCTACAGACGTGCGGATTAGTACTTTTAACTATAGTGAGTATGGGGATATAAAAGGCAAGGTCAAGTTTATTAGTGCTAGTGCCTTAGAACCCGAACCTCCCTATGATTTTTTCCGTTACGTAGCCAAAATTGATTTAGACAAAGACTATCTCAATGTCAAAGGCGAAAAGAAATATCTTCAGCCTGGGATGGAAGTTCAGGCTAATATTCGTATCAATGAAAATCGTACTGTTTGGAACCTTCTAACCGAGCAATTCCTGGGAGGATTGGATAAATTCAAAGAATTGGAATAATTTCCATCATACAAATTGTGTTTGGGAGAAAATAAATCTTCAGGACGTTTGGCGATGCCCCTACACAAATTTTTAAAAAAAAGAATATCAATTTGTTAAATTATCTACTTACTTTGGGAACTATAGGGTTGTTAAGTTGATTTTATTAATATGGAAACAGCCCTCAAGCTTGATGTTAAAAAGCTATTAGAGCAGCTAGCGCAATCCCAAAATTCAGGTTGTCTGGAATTAAAGGAAGAGTTTGTCTCATGGAAAATCTATTTACAACAGGGAAACCTCAAGTATGTAGACTGTTCTATAGAAAACTTAGAGCAGCTTAAGTTCTATCTTCATTATCTCCAATTAAAAAAGGCTATAAAAGCTTTAGAAAGGCTACCAGATTTATTGGTCAAGCCACAATCTTCTGTAGAAAAAGAGTCAGATAGTCAAAATCTTTACGGTAATGTTATTCCTTGGCTGCTATCAGCAAAACAACTCGATTTATCTGAAGGTATTAAGCTGATTGAACAAATTTCCCAAGACGCATTAAGCTTTTGTCTTTGGCTTGATCGCGGAACTTCGTCATGGCACGCAGGACATTCTTTGCCTGCTTGGATTCCCTTACAGCTTCAAAATGCTATATCTTTGAATGTGCCAGAATTTTTGCGCTCAGAGCAAACTAGACTAAAACAATGGCAACAATGTAGTCCTGAACTACTTTCTGTTCATCAACGCCCTTATTTTGCCCCTGGTTGGGAAAATAAGTCTTTGCCAACTTCAGGCTCGTTAAATCTTAAAACTCTTCAAGAACTAACTCAAGTATTAAGAGGACGGACTAGCATTCGTCAGCTTTCAGTCTTGCTGCGTAAAGATGAGCTTAATGTAGGAAAAATTCTCTCACCATATATCGATTCTAAGATCGTTTACTTACATCATGCGCCAACGCCTTTGGACAAGTTACCAAGCATTCCTAGATTAGAGAATGATGCTGAAAATTTACTGTCTGGTAATTTGTTCAATGAAAATAATGCCCAAAAAACTGAGCTTAAAACCTGGAAAATAGTTTGTATTGATGATAGCCCGACAATCTTAAGTGAAATCAAGCGTTTTCTGAATCAAGAAAAGTTTGCCATTACAGCTATAGATGATCCTGTGCAGGCTGTATCGCAAATTTTTACGATTAACCCAGACTTGATTTTGCTCGACATTACTATGCCCAGAATTAATGGCTACAAACTGTGTGGGCTATTAAGAAGCAGTGGCAAATGCGATCGCATTCCCATCATTATGGTTACGAGCAATACTGGCTTAATTGATAAAGCCAGAGCCAAAATAGCTGGGGCAACTGATTATTTTACCAAACCTTTTACCAAAGAAGGTTTAACCCAAATTATTGAAAAGCATCTTAATTAATTTGCTTTTTTCAATTACTAATTACTAGTTAATTTTATTCACAATCATCAAATTAAACCAATGAAAACTATCCTAATTGTTGACGACGTACAATCTGAATTAGACATGATGGCAAATTACTTAACCAAAGCTGGTTATAAGGTCATCATAGCGATTGATGGCGATGATGCGATCGCCAAAACCATAGCCAACAAACCCGATGCCATTGTCACAGATTGGATGATGCCTAAAATGGGTGGCTTAGATATCTGTCGCCAACTGAAAAAAAATCCAGAAACGGCAAATATTCCTGTGATTACCTGTACTGCAAAAGACAGAGACGTAGATCGGATGTGGGCAACCAAGCAGGGAGTCAAGGCTTATGTGACTAAACCCTGTACTCAAGATCAATTGGTCAGCGCAGTTCAGATAAATACCAATGTCAAATCAGAGTGTAGCTGCCAAAGTTCAAGCCAATCTCCCAGAGCTATTTAAAAGTAATTTAGCTCCTGGTAATGCCTATATAAAATTTCAACTGACATCAGACATAACGGCTTTGCTATCGACGGATCGAGTAGAAGAATCTTTAATTGTCAAAGCAGAGCAAATAACTACTTTACCAAGTATGCCAAAGTCGGCAATCGGCATGATGGCTTCACGCGATCGCGTTTTTTGCGTCTTCGATCTGGCTCAATTATTAACCTTACCTTCTAAATTAATTACCCCTCGGCAATACCAAATTATCGTGCTGCAAACCACTGACCAAACACCTATTCAGGTTGGTTTAGCCGTTAATAGTGTCCAGGGAATTATGCGTTTGGCAACAAAACAAATCTCCTCATCCACAGATGCTGTTTCTCCTCAGATCGCTCCTTATATATCTGGGGCGGTCAACGTAGAGCAAACCACGATCCCCGTGTTGGAGTTTGAGCGCATCTTACAAGCTTTAGAAACACTATTGTAAGGTGAGAAAATTTATCTTTGTAGTGCATCTATCTTAGTTTTCAATAGCTGAACCCCAGCAAAATTTCCTGCCGAATAAATATAAATTATTTCTCATTATGAATCAGCAATCTCCAAACTATTCTACTTCTGACCCTAGTAAACTTGAAATGCCACGAAAAGAGCAGTCAAGTTCTTTCTGGCAGAAAATAACGCAAAAATGGAACAATATCCCTCTTAGAACTAAAATATCGCTTTTGTTGGTTACTGGAGCAACTATTCCTGTGGTAGCAGCAACTCAGGGAATTGTTAAATTTACCCAAAATGAATTAATCAGTAACTTGCAAAATACCTTAAATACTGAGTTAACTCTAATAGAAGAAGAAATTACGCTAGAAAGAGGAAAGCTAGAAGACAGCGCGCATAGTCTGGCACTAGCAGTAGAGGCTGCGGAAATTAATCTTAATAATACCGACAGCGTGCAGTCAAACAACCAAAAACTAGAATCTTTCATTGTCAAGACTCAAGCTCAAGCTCCAGATGCTAATTTTTACATTATTACTGATTCTCAGGGTCGAACGGTTGCCCAGTCATTGCAACAAGTAAATCATGATGGTGAAGAATATCCTTTACTTCCCGCAGAAGCAGACATGGATCGTACTGCCAGCAATACTTCGACTCAATTTAAATCAATCCAACTAAACAAGGGCATCAATCTTAAAAAACTCGGTATTATTAATGATTCTCTGCAACTATCCCGTCCCTTATCTGGTTTTGAATTATTATCTAATGACGTACTAAAATCTTTAGGACTAGCTCAACAAGCTGATATTGGCATCAGAGCGCAGAAAATAGAAGGACTAGCCGAACCAGAAAAGCCATATCCAGAGGCAGAGTTTAAGATCGACCAGGGAAAAGCTGGTCTGGTTCTGATGGCGGTAGAAACCATTGAATTAGGCAATAATGAACTAGGTACGGCGGTAGTTGGTACTTTAATCAATCGCAACTTTGACATAGTAGACCGCCTAAAAAACATAGCCAACGTTTCTACGGCAACTATATTTGCCCAAGATTGGCGGGTCAGTTCCAACGTACCTTATACCGACAAAAAAACTAGAGCAATTGGTACTAGAGTTTCTCGCGCTGTTGCTGATGTAGTACTCAAGCAAGGAGAAGTTTATCGAGGTAACGCCAACATCATCGGTACTGAATATCAAACGGGTTATGCCCCTATCTTTAGTTACCTGCAACAAATAGATAATGAGTCAGCCAAACCTATTGGCATTGCTTATGTTGGTGAACCTATGACTAAAATTAATTCTAATTTGGCAAGGATTGCTTTAATTGGTTATGCAATTGGCGGAATTATTTTAATTATTGTTGTTGCTATCATCCTTTTATCTCCTTTAGTTAAGTCTATTTCTCGTCCTATTAAAGAATTAACCGAATTTGCTACCAAAATTACTAACGGAAATTCTAAAATCAGACTTGAATCAAACCCTCGTCGAGATGAAATTGGAGTTTTAGCTCAAAATCTCAATGAAATGGCGCAAAGTATTGATGCCAACTTAGATGCAAAACAAAAGGAAGCTGAAGAACAACGCCTCGAAAAAGAAAAGTTAGAGTTAGCAATTTATACTCTGTTAGATGAAGTTTCTGAAGCCACAAACGGAGATTTGACCGTCAGGGCTAACTTAGACTCTCTAGAACTGAGTACGGTAGCCGATTTATTTAACGCCATTATTGGTAACTTACAAGACATTGCCATCGAAGCAAAACAGTCTACTGGTCAAGTAGGTTCTTCCCTCAAGCAAAACGAAGCAGAAATTCGGCTGTTAGCCGAACAAGCGATCGCCGAAGCTCAAGAAACTCGCGACACCTTGATGTCAGTCGAACAAATGTCTCAGTCGATTCAGGAGAGTTGCAGCCAATGCTAACCAAGCAGAACAAATTGCCGACGATACCTACAATACGGTGGTTAACAGTACCAATAATATGGACTTAACCGTAAGCAGTATTCTCGAACTGCGGACAACTGTTGGGGAAACAGCCAAGAAAATGAAGCGATTGGGAGAATCTTCCAGAAAATTTCTCAGGCAGTTTCGTTCATCGAAGAAATTGCCCTTAAAACCAACGTCTTGGCAATCAATGCTTCTGTTGAGGCTGGACGTGCTGGGGAGTATGGTCAAGGCTTTACTATCGTAGCAGAACAAGTGGGTGCATTAGCAGAACAATCGGCAGCAGCAACTAAAGAAATTGCTAGCATTGTGGCAGCAATTCAAGCCGAGACTCAAGAAGTAAACGAAGCGATGGAATCGGGGACAATTCAGGTAGTAGAAACCACTCGTTTATTTGAATCTACCAAAGCAAAGCTTTGGACTGGTACTAGAAAAATCACAAACAGATTAACCAATTGATGGAATTCTATTTCCCAAACTACCGTATCTCAAGCAACTACTTCCCAAAACGTGACTAATCTGATGCAGAAAATTGCCAACTTGTCTGAGGCTTCATCTCAATCTTCTACTAAGATTGTGCAGTCAATTTTGGAAACAGCCCTAGTTGCTCAAAAACTAGAATCGACTGTAGCCCAGTTTAAAGTCGCTGAATCAGTCTAATCATTTATCATTTACAACCGACATGGATATAGAACAACAGATTCGCCTCAATTTTCTTGATGAAGCTGAAGAACATTTTAATGCAATTGAATCTAATCTTCTGGGATTAGCCGATACTGAGATCGATACCCAAAAAGTAGATATTATATTACGTGCTGCTCACTCTGTCAAAGGTGGTGCGGCGATGATGGGTTTTGATATTCTTAGTCGAGTTGCTCACCGTTTAGAAGATTTTTTAAAAATTTTGCGGGTTCGCTATGCTGCTATTCGTATTGAGGCGGAAGTAGAAACACTATTGCTACAGAGTTCTGATTCTTTGCGTCACATTGGCGATCTTCATCGTCAGGGAAAAGAAGTTTTAGAGTCGGATATCAATCAACGCACCCAGCCTGTTTTAGATAAATTACGAGAACACTTAGGTGATTTAGAAGTTGCCGACGAAAATGCTTTGTTGGCACAGGATGAAGATATCGATCCTGCTGTATTAATCTTTGAAGAAGGAGTTGATGGGGTTTTAGATCGCTTTGAAACCAAATTACCAGCATTAGAAATTGATGAGTTGGCACAGGAACTATCTGCCACGGCTCAAGAATTAATTGGCTTTGGTTACATGGCAAGTCTCGATCCTTTTATCCAACTTTGTGAATCGATCCACCAACAGGCTGCAACTCTAACTTCATTAGAGATCGCTCCTTTTGCCGATCGCGCTTTAAAAACCTGGAGGCGATCGCACGCTTTAGTTTTAAGAGGCAGCATTGAAAAACTACCTTCTTATTTAGAAGGTTATGAAGATGTGGGTCAACAATCGAGTATTAGTAATGATACTGAATTTGAAATTGAACAGCTTGCTGCTGATAGTTTCTCCGAAGCAGATTTTGCTCCTGCAAGTGCTTTTGAGCTAAATGAATTGCAGTCAGCTTTTGAACCAGATACAGAAGATGAACAAGAATTTGACCCCTTAGCAGCATCTTTAGAATTAAGTGAATTACAATCTGCTTTTGACCTAGATATATCTGAAGATTCAGAGACTTTCGATCCACTTGCAGTAGATAGTTTAAAACTTGGTGAATTACAATCTGCTTTTGACCTAGATATACCTGAAGAAATACCCGTCAAAATTCAGCCAGAAGTCCAAAATCCTTCTCCTCTGCCAAAAAACGTTTCATCTGCCGAACAAGTAGAGAAAATGGTCAGAGTTCCCGTTTCCCAACTCCAACAATTCAATACCCTTTTTGAGCAGCTAGTTTTGAACCGTAACAGTATTAATTTGCGCGTAGATCAATTGCAAATTGCCATGTCTTTGATGGGTCAAAGAATGTTGCAAATGGAACGTTCTAATACTCAATTACAACAGTGGTATGGTCGTGCTTCGGTTGAAGGGCTTTTGAGCGAGAAAGAGCAGCTAGTATCGAGTTCAGTTGATACCGTAAACCAAAAGCCGAATCGCTTTGATAGTTTAGAAATGGATCGCTACAGTGATATTCATCTTATCTGTCAAGAACAAATAGAAACTATCGTTCAATTACAAGAGGTGGCAAGAGATATCGATCTGGGAGTACAAGAAGTTCATCAATCAGTGCGAGATCTTCACTACACCACCAAGTCCATGCAGGGCAACGTGACTCGTACTCAAATGTTACCTTTTGCCGATGCAGTTAAACGTTTCCCTAGAGTAATTCGCGATCTTAATCTTCAGTTCAATAAAAAAGTAGATCTCAAAATTGTTGGCGAAAGAACACTTTTGGATCGTTCTGTAATTGAGGCTTTAGGCGATCCTTTGATGCACCTGCTGCGTAATTCCTTCGATCATGGCATCGAAGACAGCCAAACTCGTATTGCTGCTGGCAAACCAGAAGCAGGAACAATTACGATCCAGGCAAGTAATCAAGGAACTTATAGCGTTATTACCTTAAGCGACGATGGCGGTGGAATTAAACTAGATAAAATTCGCGATCGCGTCCGTCAGATGGGCGTTTCTCAGTCTGAGATAGCGCAAATATCTGAAGCAGAGCTACTTAACTTTATCTTTGAGCCTGGATTTAGTACGGCACAAAGAGTTACAGAGCTTTCGGGCAGAGGCGTGGGTATGGACGTTGTTAAAACCAATCTCCAGGAAGTTCGCGGTGACGTTCAGGTGTCCACAGAACCAGGACAAGGAACAACTTTTACCCTGAGAATTCCTTTTACCTTATCTATTTTGCGGGTAGCAATTATTGAACAAGGAGACATAGTTTTTGCCATTCCCGCCAATAGCATTAGAGAGTTAATACCACTAGAGCTAGAATCAATCTTAACTTCAGAAAATACTAAAAAAGTAGATTGGAATCAGTCAGAAATTCCCCTGATCGAAATAGAAAAAATACTTACATATGGTCGTTCTCATAAAGCCCTCTATCTGACAGGAGAACCCACCATTAATCGCCCGATGACTTTAGTGGTCGGGAACAAACAATCTTATGCTGCCTTGAAAATTGCTCGCTTTTGGAATGAGCAAGAATCTACCATTAGAACCATAGAAAGTCCGATTCCTTTACCTCCTGGAGTAATTAGTTCGGTAGTATTTGGTGATGGTAGAGTTATTCCTTTAATCGACCCGATGGCATTAATCGATCGAGGTCAAATTAATTCTTTTGCAGACGATCCTGATTTAGATCTGCCAGAAATTAGTAATCTACCAACCACACCAACCATTCTGGTAGTCGATGACTCGATTAATGTACGTCGTTATCTAAGTCTGACTTTAGAAAAAGCAGGTTATCAGGTTGAGCAAGCCAAAGATGGTCAAGAGGCGGTAGATAAACTCACTGGCGGGCTTTTGGTACAGGCTGTTATCTGCGATCTCGAAATGCCAAGATTAAATGGCTATGGAGTTCTCGAAGAAATCAAAGAGCGACCTGAATTTGCCGATCTTCCTATAGCAATGCTCACCTCTCGTAGTAACGAAAAACACAAAAAACTAGCGATGAATTTAGGAGCTGCGGCTTATTTTTCTAAACCATATGATGAAAAAGAATTGTTAAATAAATTAAGCGAATTATTACAATTGGCAATGGAGTGATGCCATAACTTAAGTAAACATAATTTTACGCATCGTAAAAGCCATCAGACTAACTGCACAGACAACGGCTAACTGTCCTGGTAGAGGATGAATTGAATAAATGGCGATCGCCTGCCATAAAGATATACCTTCTTTCAAACCCGTTGAATAGTAAATCGCCGTTAAATAAATCAAACCGACTAAATGAATAACCATCAATCCAGCCAAACAACTAGCAATCAGAGAAGAGAATCGCACCAAAGTTTGAAATGCTAGCCAGCCACAAAGCCAAGCACCAAGTATAAATCCCAAAAGATAGCCAAAATTTGGCTGCTGTAAATAATTCAATCCCCCGCCTTGGTCAAATATAGGTAGTCCACTAATTCCCAACAGCACATAGGCAGTTTGCGAGATTAAAGCAGCATTTTTTCCACCTACACAGGCAATAAATAAGGCTGCTCCAATTTGATAGCTTACTCCTAAAGTATGAACTCCAAAGGTATCACCAAACCAAGACCAAGGGGCTGCAATAGTATAGGCGGGAATAAAAGTTCCGCCTATAGTCAAAATTAGACCAACTCCTGCCCACAGGAGCATCTCAGGCACAGAAGGAATATAAGCCCGATTTGGCTTATCTAATCTAATGTCTAGCTGATCTCGCAACCACTTATTTTCTTTTTGTAGGCTCTCTAAATTTTGCTGCTTTTGTTGAGTAAGTTTTTGTAATCGCTCAATGACTTCTTTAACTGTACGGGGAGTAATTTCCCATTCGTAATCAGTAATGTCAGCATTGGGCTTAGACGATTCTTTCAGGTTGGACATAGACTGAGGCTGTTGATGGCATTTCCCAGTTTAGCTTTTGATTAGTTATTTGTTGAGCAAATTGAACATTAAACATTAAACATTGAGCATTAAACATTAATACCAACTAATCAAGCGCAGCGTCGCCAGTCCACCAGCCTGATATTATAATAGTTCCTCTGTGGTGTTTGACTCTATCTACAGTCATAAAATAAGCCCAGGCTTTGCCTAAAAATCGATTATCTAAACTATAAACATCAACCAACTGACGATAGTATTCGTTTAGACTTGAATCTCGCCCTGGTTGATAACCTTCTAATCGGTCTAAGCTATTTAAAACACTAGGATCACTAAAAGTTAACAAGATTCCCCTAACTTTATTTTCTCCTGTAGTCATAGCAGGATAAGCAACGGGTAAAGCATATAAATTTCCCCAGGTATATGCAGGAATTTGTTTTTGAAGCTTTTTAAGGCAATAATAAGCAAAGTTGGCTTCTCCTGGCTTAAGAGTACCGTAAACAAAAACATTAAGAGTTAACGAGTCAGATTTCATTAGATAATTAATATCTGATAATTGATAATTAGGATTTAATCATTGAGAGTAGCTACCTGGAACATTAACTCAATACGGACTCGCCAGCAGATTGTCATTGACTGGCTACAGCAACATCGAGTAGATGTTCTTTGTTTGCAAGAAACTAAGGTACAGGATCGTGAGTTTCCACGATCGCCTTTTGCAGATTTAGGCTACAACACCTACATCTCTGGTCAAAAATCTTACAATGGTGTCGCAATTTTTAGTCTTCAGCCTTTGAGTGAAATTAGTTGTGGCTTTAGTCCAATTGTGGGAGATGAGGCGAAAGATTTTGATGAGCAAAAGCGAGTAATAAGTGGTGTGATAAATAATATACGAATTGTTAATCTCTATGTTCCCAATGGTTCGGCGATCGCTAGTGAGAAATATGAATATAAACTAAACTGGCTCAAGATCTTGCAGAAATACCTGCAAACACTACAGATTCAAGAACAAGAAATATGTGTCTGTGGCGATTTTAATATTGCCCTAGAAGATAAGGATATTTATACTTCCAAGGGCAGAGAACAACATATTATGTCTTCTCCTGTTGAGCGAGAAGCCTTGAAGCAAATATTGGAATTAGGCTTTCAAGATGCCTTTCGTAAATTTACCTTAGATGAAGGTCATTATAGCTGGTGGGATTACCGCGCTGCTGGCTTTAATCGCAACCGAGGTTGGCGCATCGATCATCATTATCTCACCCCAAAACTATATCAACAGGCTACAAAATCTTGGATTGATGTTGAACCCAGAAAGCTTACCAAACCTAGCGATCATGCCCCTGCGATCGTCGAATTTTAATCTGCAACAGCATTACGAACCCAGGTCATATTTGGGCGATCCGCAAACGTTCAATATCTTGAATTGGCGGCGCACCGAACAGACGGGAATACTCGCGACTAAACTGAGAGGGGCTTTCATAACCCACCTGGTAAGCTGTACTAGCTGCATCAGCATTCTCGGCCAGCATTAGGTAACGGGCGTTTAATAATCTTATTTGCTTTTGATATTGCAGTGGACTCATTGAGGTGACTGTTTTGAAATGGCGATGGAGTGAAGAAGAGGACAAATTAACCTGTTCGGCTAAATCTTCAATCCGCATCGGTTTAGCGAAGTTAGTTTTGATTAGTTTAATCGCCTTGGCAATATTCTGCATATTGCTGCCAGATGTGGCAATTTGACGAACCGCTTCGCTTTGTTCGCTGACTAAAAGGCGGTAATAAATTTCGCGTATAATTAATGGTGCCAAAAAAGGAATGTCTTGGGGTGTATCCAAAAGCTTTACCAGCTTGAGCGCACAGTCAATCAAGGGCAGCGTAGCATCGCTAACAAACCAGCCTTTAACGGATTCTTTTTTATCTGCACAGGTTGGAGTCTGAGAAATAATGTCGCAAAGCTGAACGGGGTCTAAATCAAGCTTGAGTCCCAAATACGGGCAATTTGGTGTTGCTTCTGTAACAAATCCACTATGGGGTAAATCGACTGAGATAACTAGATACTGAGCAACTCCATAACGATAGGTTTCCTCCCCTAGCAATGCTTCTTTTTGTCCTTGAACCACAATGGCGAGAATCGGCTCGCTAACATTGTGCATAGAGGTAAAAGTATCAGACTGTCGCGTAAATTCTAAAGGTGCGATCGCTGTTCCATGGATGCCATTACCTTTGCTATCGGTGCGCCTTGAGATTAATTGCGCTATCTCTTTACACTTGCTGATAGTCGTCTCATGTTCTAGTGCTTCAATGGTCATGTTTGATTCCTCACGAGTTTGGCTATATTTACCAGCTTATTACAAAAAAAACTACTCTCGTTAATCTGGTTGTTGAGAGGATTAGGCAATCATACGGGAGATTTAGGCATTCAAGAAGCAATTATTCAAGCCTATGATGAAACTGAGATTACAGATAATTAGGAGGAAAAAATTATGACTATCAAAGGTTATGGCTGTAAAGAACAAGGGGGACAATTGGAGTCCTTTGAATACGATCCAGGCGAATTAGCAGCAGATGCAGTCGAAGTTGAAGTCGAATACTGCGGTATCTGTCATAGTGATCTAGCAATGATCGATAACGACTGGGGAATTTCCAGCTACCCTTTTATTCCTGGACATGAAGCTATTGGCAAGATTGTGGCGGTAGGGACTCAAGTATCTCAAGATCGTATCGGTCAACGAGTTGGTGTAGGCTGGCAGTCAGCATCTTGTAATCACTGCAAAAACTGTGGCGTGGGCAAAGAATCTCTGTGTTTGAATCAAGGCGAAGTAGGTCAGACAATTGTCGGTCGTAACGGCGCATGGGCAAATAGGGTGCGATCGCAGGCTCATTGGGCTATTCCTCTTCCTGACCAATTAGACCCTTCCTTGGCAGGACCTTTGATGTGTGCAGGGACTACGGTTTGGTCTCCGATACGACATTATGGCGTGCGACCTGGGATGGAAACTGCGGTATTAGGAGTAGGTGGTCTGGGTCATTTGGCTGTACAGTTCCTTGCCAAAATGGGAACTCAGGTTACGGGTCTTAGCACTACTCGTTCTAAGGAAAAAAACACCCGAAAACTGGGGGCAACTGACTTTATTGCTACCAAGGAATCACCTGAAGATCTCGAAAAAGCTGTGGGGCGATTTGATTTTATCTTGTCAACGGTTTCAGCTAATGTAGATTGGAATGCTTATATCAATGCTTTATCACCTGAAGGAACTCTAGTTCTTTGCGGTGTTCCTGATGGTGCGGTTGAATTTATGCCTTTTCCCATAATCTTAGGGGAAAAAAAAGTGGGTGGCGGTCGGGCTGGTTCACCTTCTGATACCAAAGAAATGTTGGAGTTTTGCGCGGTTCACAATATTGCCCCGATGTGCGAACAATTTGCCCTGAAAGATATCAATCAAGCCGTTCAATACGTTCGGGATAATAAGGCGCGTTTTCGAGCAGTGCTTGCATATTAAGTAATCAGTCTATTTAATTCAAACTGATTCAAACTGATTTAACCAATAAATTTAGGAGTCAAAACCATAATGACGAAAAAAGTTGTTTTGATCACAGGTGCAAACAAAGGAATTGGGTACGAGGTTGCACGACAACTTGCAGATAATGAGTTACCTTACAACAATACCTATAGCTGGTATTTCAAAATGAAGGACGGTAAAGCGATCGAAGTAATTGCCTTTTTGGATATGCAGAAGTTCACTGATCTGTGGACTAATGTTTCAGTTTCACCGAAAAACTAATGTCGCTGGTTATGCCAATACTCGCTCTAAAGCGACTTGAGATCGAGCAGTATGTTTCTTTAATTAAAACTAACTCAAACAGGAAAGAAAATGATCATGTCAAAATTAATCGTAACAGGGATGATTTGTATATTGATGGCAACAGGGGCGATTTTCATCAGCTTACCGTTGCACGCTCAAAATTCGATTTCACCGTCTTCAAAAACGCTGACGCGACAGGAGCGTGGCGAACAAGTTTTCAACAGTCTTACTGGTAGCGAAGGACTTCCCCCGCATTTTCAGCAGCTTCAAAAAGATTTTCCAGAGCTTGCCGATCTAACGCTCAAATATGCTTTAGGAGATATTTGGGGTCGCGAGGTGTTAGACGACAAAACTCGTCAGCTAATTTCGCTAGCTGCATTCGCCGCCCAAGGCACAATGCCACAGTTCAAAGTTCATGCTCAGTACGCTTTGAACTATGGGGTCACACCCGAAGAACTAATGGAGGTCGTATATCTTACGACAGTTACGTCTGGCTTTCCTCGCGCTTTGATTGCAGCAGGAATGCTCAAAGAGCTGTTCCAAGAAAACGACGTCCGTTTTCCAGTAGCATCGCCGAACTAAATGCTTTTAAACGAGGTCATAATGCTCATTCACCAACGTCCAAGGTTTAATCAAGATAAACATTAACTTAAAGACAATTCCAGCGAAGGAAGTGCTTTAGCTGAAATAAAATTTTGCTCAATTAATATCTGATAAAGATCGACCTCGGTTTCAAGAAGGCACGCATGACCACTTTGAGGCAGTATTGCCATTTTTGCTTTGGGCATTAGGTTGACCAGCTTTTTGGCTTCTGCCACTGAAGGCAATAAACCATCGGCTGCACCAGCAAGAATTAAGCTAGGAATTTTCAAACTACGTAACTCCTCATCAGCGATTTTAAAATCTCTGAGCAGAGACAAACGCCAGCTAATTATATGAGGTGGCAAAGATTTCATGCTCTCTAGCAGATTGAGGCGATCGCATTCATTAATTCGATTTAGTTGCGCCAAGAAAGGTAGTAGCCCCGCAGCCGAGTAGCGATGTATCCAGGTAGGTAGCCAAGGAGCAATATCCGCGCCTAAACCTAACATAGGTAGCTGGTTAGAAGAAGAAGCGGGATTAACTAAAACTAGTTTTTTAATCAATGCTGGTGCAGCTAAAGCTGTTTTTAGTGCTAAACAACCACCAAAAGATTCACCACACAGATATACTTCTTTATTCGTCTTACAGTCTAATTCAGATTTAATCAGCCTTACCGTATCCCTAGCTAGATCTTGCCAGTTACTGTAGTTATCGCTGCGAATCTTAAAACAACGCAAATCAAAACGAGTTGCTAATTTATCCGCCTGATTCTGAAATAGCTTGCCTGTACCATCCATTCCAGGAAGATAAACGAATAATGGAGCATCTCGATTAACTTTTCTTGCCTCTATAAAATCTACGCTATATTCAGAACTCATAAATAATAAATACAATCAATATGTAAATTAAGAAAATTAAAACTTAAAATTACTTCATATACACTATTGTCGTACATTCCTCTTCAAAAATAAATTTATTTATACCTTTCTTTATATTGTGTTCACAGCAACCGATGAAGGGTTTACTTATGACATTCACTACTTTTTACTTCTTACTCATCCTTTATAAGTCCCTTCTTGTAATAAATCTGTGATCTGATTCTGGCAATAGTTAGTTAAGTCTGTAGCGAGTATTTTTGCCTGTTTACCTTTATACTCCTGTTTTTGTGCCGTATTTATCAAGTAGGGACGACCGATCAATACTTTAACGCGGTGGTAAACCAACATTGGATGTAACCCCTGGTGTTCAAAAAACGGTTCATGGCGATCAAACTGCTTAAGCCAGCTAATAGGAATACTGGAATAATTTGTTTCTGAAATTGAAGCGATCGCCACTGGCAAAACAGCTAAATTATTAACAGGAACTCTCCAGGCTAAATGAGCAAAACCACGCTGAAATTCGCCCATTTCGTTGGGTGCGGTAGGCTCAATCATTGGTTTAGTACCTTCAGGAAACAAACCAACCCACTGTCTATAAGCAAGAAGATTGCTTGCCTGGGCAAAAAACTGCTTTTGTCTTTGATTGGCTTCAGCCAGGGGAAAGCAGCCTAAAGAATCAACAATTTCTTTGACCACTGGAATTTCTCCCATGTAATGATGACAGGCAATTCTCAAAGAATAAGGAATTGTTTTAATCAGAATTGGTGCATCTAAAAAACTACGATGGTTGCTAATAACAATAGTCGGAATATCTTGGGGAATGCGATCGCCATAAGATAGAGTTAAATTTAAATTAACTGCCGATATTAAAGACTGAGCGATTAAACGAGGTGGAATAAATGGCATTTAAACAGATTATTAGCTGATCTAAGGCAAGGTGAATAATACCTTAATGTTGTTGCCAGTTTAGGCTTATCTATAGTATGAAGCACAGTCCAACAATTAACAAAGGTTTTATGTTTTCTCAATTTACAAAAATTATATTGAAGCTGCAATGATTAATTAAAGTTAATACAGTTTTTTAATCACTTTGTTAACGAAGTAGAAAAATTATTAAGTATTTTCCTCAACCCCAAATTAACCACCATTTTGTAATTGATATCATTTACATATAGTTATCATAATTTATTTAAACTAAACTAAAGCCCTTCAATCTATTAAGATAATTGTTTTAGAGAAGTTTAAAAGTTAGATTAAAGCGTATTGAACATCAATTTTATCGGCTATATTGCTCTCAAACCCAAAAGGCTATAAAACATATATCCTTTTGGTTTGGACAAAGCGATCGCTCTTTTTTAAATGAATAATACAGATCATCATAAATTTGCTTTAACTACTCCCCTTTATTATGTTAACGGCGTACCGCATATTGGTAGTGCCTACACTACTATGGTGGCTGATGCTGCTGCTAGATTTCAGCGTTTGCAGGGAAAATCTGTTTTATTTATTACTGGAACAGATGAACACGGACAAAAGATTCAGCGCACTGCTGTTGAACAAAACTTAGAGCCTCAAGTTTTTTGCGATCGCAATGTTGAAAGCTTTAAATCTCTGTGGTCACAATTAAACATCAAATACGATCGCTTTAGTCGTACCACTGCGCCTAATCATCAAGCAATTGTTAATGAGTTTTTTGAGCGTGTCTGGCAACAGGGTGATATCTACCTTGATCGCCAACAGGGTTGGTATTGCGTCTCTTGTGAAGAGTTCAAGGAAGAACGAGAATTAATCGATGATCGCCATTGTGCTATCCACACTAGCAAGCAAGCAGAGTGGCGGGATGAAGAAAATTATTTTTTTCGTCTTTCTAACTATCAGCAATATTTAGAAGAACTATATGAGTCCCAACCAGATTTTATCCAGCCAGCTACGCGACGCAATGAAGTTATCAACTTTGTTAAACAAGGTTTAAAAGATTTCTCTATTTCCCGCGTTAATTTAGATTGGGGTTTTCCTGTTCCTGTAGATAAAAAGCACACTATCTATGTTTGGTTTGATGCTCTTTTAGGCTATGTTACCGCTTTGCTTGAACCTAATCAAGAACCAACTTTAGATAATGCCTTGTCTCAATGGTGGCCGATTAATTTACATTTAATTGGTAAAGATATATTACGTTTTCATGCAGTTTATTGGCCAGCTATGTTAGCTTCTGCTGGTTTGCCTTCACCAAATAAAGTGTTTGGTCATGGCTTTTTGACCAAAGATGGACTCAAAATGGGAAAAACTTTGGGCAATACCGTCGATCCCTTTGAGCTAGTAGATAAGTATGGTGCAGACGCTGTACGCTATTACTTCCTCAAAGAAATTGAGTTAGGTAAAGACGGCGATTTTAATGAAACTCGTTTTATTGAAGTGCTTAATAACGATTTAGCTAATGTCTTGGGCAACTCGCTTAACCGAACTCTGGGGATGTTAACCAAATATTGCCAAAGTAAAGTTCCGCAGTTAAACAGTGATGACTATGATTCAGACCATCCACTTTTTAGTATTGGCATGGATTTAGGCGATCGCGTGGCTTTAGCTTACGAAAATCTGCAATTTAGTCGAGCTTGCGAAGAAATATTAACTTTGGTGCGCTCTTGCAATAAATATATTGATGACAGTGCGCCTTGGAGTTTATTTAAGCAGCAAAAACAATCTGAGGTAGAACATATTTTATATGCCGTCTTAGAGTCTGTACGTTTGTCGGCTTACTTGTTGTCTCCTGTGATCCCCGACATCAGCAGCAAAATTTATCAACAGTTAGGGTTTGACTGGGATTTTAACAGTAGCGATCGAGTACAGACAAAGGAAGATTTTCTGATTCATTCACAGTGGGGCAAACTATCTATTAATAAAAAACTAGATAAGGCTAGTCCAGTCTTTTCTAAATTAGAATTACCGTCGAAAGATTAAATTATGACGATTAACTTAACACAGTATATTTTTTTACTGATATAAGATTACTAGCATAAACGACAAGCCACAGTGACATTATCGTTGATATTGAAGCATATCTATACCAATTAATTATAGATAGAAAATTGATTATTTACTTTAACAGTCAACTTTACACCGCCTTACGCGGTCAAAATTTTAAAAGCTTGAGCTTAACTTATAAAACTAGAATACTCGGTTTGGCTGCTTGATGCGGTCAGTAATTACAGGGTTAATCCACCCAAATAGAAAAACTTTTTTGGATAAAAAACGAGGCTTAATAAAATGTTGGACAACTTCGGAAGTGACCCTATCTTTACATCTGAACAGATTTTAGAAAATAGAGGACGGGTGGGAATTTTTATTGATGGTTCAAATTTATTTTACGCTGCACTACAGCTAGGTATTGAAATTGATTACAGCAAACTCTTGTACCGTCTTACGGGAGGTTCAAGATTACTCAGATCGTTTTTCTACACGGGAGTAGATCGCACTAACGAAAAACAACAGGGCTTTTTACTGTGGATGCGCCGTAATGGTTATCGCGTCATTGCCAAAGACTTAGTACAGCTACCAGATGGCTCTAAAAAAGCCAATCTAGACGTAGAAATTGCCGTGGATATGATGGCTTTGGTATCTGCCTATGACACTGCCGTATTGGTCAGTGGCGACGGGGATCTTGCTTATGCAGTAGATGCAGTTAGTTATCGTGGTGCAAGAGTAGAAGTTGTCAGCTTGCGATCGATGACTAGCGATAGCTTAATTAATGTAGCTGATCGCTATATTGATTTGGATCAAATAAAAGAAGACATTCAAAAAAATACCAAACATGGCGATCCCTATCGCAGTTTTTCTGGATTTGGCATCTTGGATGATTAGAAAATCTCTGAGGAGGAAGGCATTGCTTTTCTCCTACAGTTTATTGTTAATGTTATTGCTGGTTATTTTTGTAGGCTGTCAAACATCGCCTCCCAATCTCAAACCTAAACCCGAACCTAAAAGTGCAGAGAAGACTAGATTAAATACTCAGTTAGTTTTAAACAACGCTATTTTAGAGCAGTCTAATCCGCAAGATAATACAGTCTGGAAAATTAGGGCTGATACTATTACCTACAGTGAAGACAAAGAGATCGCTAATTTAAGTCAGGTTGTGGGCAATTTATTACAAGATGGCAAGATAATCTTGCAAATTAGTGCCAACAATGGAGAAGTTCGAGATAATGGCAACGTCATAGTTTTAAAAGAAGATGTAATTGCCAGCGATCCCCGCAACCAAAGCACCATTGAAAGCAACATTGTAGAATGGCGACCTCAAGAAAATTTGTTGTCGATTGAAGACAGCTTAAAAGCTATCGGTTCTAATTTAGAAGTTACTGCCAAATCAGGCAAGTATTTTACTGACCGTGAAAGCTTAGAAATACAGGGCGATGTTATCGCTACGACGGATAAACCTGCCTTGCAGTTAAAGTGCGATCGCCTGATCTGGAATGTTGCTCAAAACCAGATTAAAAGCCCTGGTGCGGTTGAAATAGTAGGCTTCGACCAAGCTGAAACCGTTACCGATAAATTAGTAAGCGATCGCGCTGAAGTTAATTTAACTCAAAACATTGCTACTCTACACAACAATATTGAATTTAGATCGCTTCAGCCAAAATTACAGGCGGCTACCAATTTTTTAACCTGGGATTATCAAAAGCGGATCGGTAAAACAAATCAGCCAATTGAGATTTTAAATCGCGATCGCCAAACTAGCCTTACAGGTAACGCAGGCGAAATTAACCTTCAGCAGCAAATAGCTAAATTACAAGATGGAGTGCGGGGAATCAATCAGCAAAAGCAATCAGAATTGTATGCTCGTCAATTAACCTGGAAAATCGATACAGAAGAAATTACAGCAACCGATAATGTAATTTACGAGCAAACAGATCCAAAAGCCAGATTAACTGGAGAAAAAGCAGTAGGTACTTTGGGCAACAACAACATCGTCGTTACTAGCAATGGCAAACAACAAGTTACTTCAGTTATCGATAACTGAGTCATTTTGAATTTATAGTCATTCCAATTAATTTCCTCATGATTGACTGGTTTTAAGTCAGAGGTCACAGATCGGAAGAGTTATAGCTGTTTCAAGGAAAAAGTATTTTTATCCTAAGCAGATTGAGCCAAAATCTTGATATATTCTTTAACCGTGGTGGCAAATCCCATTTCCAGAGCCTCCGCTGTCAAAGCATGACCGATAGATACTTCTAAAATGTTAGGAATGGTACAAAACTTGCCCAAATTGTCAAGGTTAAGATCGTGTCCTGCATTTACTCCCAAACCTAACTCTTGAGCTTTTTGTGCTGCATCGGCAAACTGTTGCCAAGTAACTTCTAAATCTTTATTTTCCCGATATGCCGTAGCGTAAGGTTCAGTATAGAGTTCAATTCGCTCTGCACCAGTAGCAGGGACAAGACTAATTTGCTCAACATCTGCATCCATGAACAAGCTAACTCGACTTCCCAGACTCTGTAACTCTTTAATGATTGGAATCAATCGCTCTTGATCTTTAGTTAGATCCCATCCGCTATCAGAAGTAAAGGTGTCAGGGGTATCAGGAACAAGAGTACATTGTGTCGGCTTTACTTGGCGGACAATTTCCATGAAAGAAACTTCCAAAGGATTCCCTTCAATATTAAATTCCACGGGAGTTACCACCTCTAGCAAATCATAAACATCCTCTGGTCGAATGTGCCTTTGATCTGGGCGAGGGTGAACCGTAATTCCTTTAGCACCAGCATCAATACATATTTGTGCCATTTTTGTAATGCTGGGAATACCAATATTACGAGTATTTCTAATTAATGCCACTTTATTTAAATTGACGCTGAGATTTGTCATTTGCTAATTATGTTAATTGCTAATTTAGGCTTTTTTACCCTTCATTAAATATTAAACAACGAATTAACTGACAAATGCAGTGCGCGGAGTGCGATCTCGCGTCAAGAGTAATAAACGAAGGCAGAACAATCATGAAGCGATGAAGTATACGACATAAGCGCCCTCTGCACGTCGCGCCTCTGCCTTCAAGGGCGAAGCCCGATAACCTTTACAGATTCAATCTTATAAACTCAGCCTTGACCAAAACATCTATAAAAAGTAAACCAGTGGAGTCGAGAAATACTCAATAAACTAGCTCTTAAGTCATACAATAGAACAATTGTTTCATAACGATATCAACGCTTAATAGACTAGATGCGGTAAGCGTTGTAATTACCAGCAAACTCAGATTAATTTTTAAGAGTTTAACATTCTGCGTCTTGAGGTAAGTTGTTCATCATCCTACCTGATGCCTAGAATTTAAATAATGATATTCAGTCATTGTCAATTGTTAATTCTATGAAACGGCTTTATAAATCAGTATTAGGCGCGATCGCAATTATTGTAGGCTTGTGGCTGATATTTGAGTTTTCGGCACGGTTGTTTGCAGAAATTCTTTGGTTTAAGGAAGTAGATTACCTGGCAACTTTTCTAATTCGTCGGCTGAGTCAATATCTACTTTGCTTTGTAGTCACTAGTATTTCTATACTATATTTATGGCTAAATCTCAGGCAGACAAAGCGTTGGCAGTGGCAATGGTTACCAAAAGACGATTGGTATGATGCGGGTATTCCCTATACTCCTCAACAAAAATTAGCTTTGCCAAAGGCGGATAAAGTTACCTGGGGCAAACAAATACCTAAAAGACGTTATCCAGACAAAAAGACTTATTCTCCTCGTTTAAAATTACCTTTATTATTATTTGCAGCGATCGCTCTTGCTGTTGGCATTACCTGCATTATTTTAAACTATGCTCAATCTGCTTTGACTATATGGCAGACCAGTTACCAGCTACCGCAAATTGCTGCCACCTTAAAACCGCCTTTAGATGCCTTTAATTTGGCTAATGTTACGGGCTTTCTTTTAAGTTATCTACGGCAGTTAGCAATAGTTGTTATCTTTGTCGGTTTGCTGTTGTGGAAACCTCAAGTTAGTTTAAGAGCGATCGCCATTTTAATTAGTCTGATTTTTGGCTTGATTGCTGCGGGCAAGTGGACAATATTTTTGCGTTTTTTAAATCTATCTAACTTTGATTTTATCGACCCACAATTTAATCAGGATATTGGTTTTTATATCTTTCGCTTACCTTTGTGGCAGTTAGTAGAATCTTGGTTAACTGGCTTATCCTGCTTTGCTTTGATATCTTGTGCCTTATTTTATCTACTATCGGGCAATAGTTTATCTGAGGGTCGCTTTCCTGGTTTTGCCAAAATTCAACTGCGTCATCTGTCTTTTTTAGGTGGAGTAGTAATGATTGCCTTGGCTTTGCAACACTGGCTTAATCGCTATGATTTACTCTATAGCTCTCGTGGAGTAGTTTATGGTGCAGGATATACCAATATCAAAGTTCAGCTACCTATTGAAATATGTTTAACTGCTGTATCTCTTATTGCTGCTGTTTGGTTGTTTTATAAAAGCTGGACTGGCTATCAAAATCTCCAGATCCAACAGCGCAAATTTAAACGAATTGTTTTTCTGGTTTTACCTTTTGCAGCTTATCTATTGATTTTTTCTCTTAGCAGTGTTTTGAGTTCCACAGTGCAGCGTTTAGTAGTTCAACCTAACGAGTTAGTCAAAGAACGACCTTATATTCAGCGTAGTATTAAGATGACCCGCAGGGCTTTTAATTTAGATAATATTGAGGCACAGACATTTAACCCTCAAGGTCAATTAACTGCTCAAGATATACGAGATAACGATTCGACGATTAAAAATATTCGTCTTTGGGATACTCGCCCCATCCTGCAAACTAACCGTCAACTCCAGCAAATTCGTCCTTACTATCAATTTTATAATGCGGACATCGATCGTTATTTACTAGGTAAAGATGCAGCAGCCTACAAACAGCAGGTAATTATTGCCGCTAGAGAGTTAGATTATCGTCAAGTTTTAGATATCGCCAAAACCTGGGTTAATGAGCATCTAATTTACACTCATGGCTATGGTTTTACTTTGTCTCCCGTTAATCGCGTAGCAGCAGGAGGTTTGCCCTACTACTACGTTAAAGATATTGGTACAGGTAGCCAAGAATCAGGCACTTTAACAATATCTGATGAGGTAATTCGTCAAAGTATACCTATCGGTAAACCCCGCATTTATTACGGTGAATTGACCAATCCTTATGTTATGACCTCTACTAAGGTTCGGGAATTAGATTTTCCTAGTGGTGAAGAAAATGTTTATACAGTTTATGAGGGTACAGGAGGAATTAAAATTGGCAACTATTTCCAACGGGTATTGTTTGCCCAATACCTTAAAGATTGGCAGATGCTGTTTGCCCAAAACTTTACTGCTGATACCAAGCTACTATTTCGACGCAGTATCAAACAACGGGTAAAAGAAATCGCCCCATTTCTCAATTATGACCAAGATCCTTATTTAGTCGCTGCCAAACCCGATAATCAAACTAATAATCGGGATTATCTTTACTGGATCATTGATGCTTATACTACCAGCGATCGCTATCCTTATTCCGATCCAGGCAAAAATAGTTTTAATTATCTTCGCAACTCCGTTAAAGTTGTTGTGGATGCTTACAATGGCAAGACAGATTTCTATATTGCTGACCCTACAGATCCTATAATTCAAACCTGGGACAAGGTTTTTCCTCAGCTATTTAAACCTCTTTCGGCGATGCCTTTAGAATTGCGTCAACACATCCGCTACCCCGAAGATTTATTTAGTATCCAGTCAGAAAGGCTACTTACTTATCACATGACAGATCCCCAGGTATTTTACAACCGAGAGGATCAGTGGCAAATTCCTAAAGAAATTTATGGCACAAAATCCCAGGCGGTAGCACCCTATTACCTAATCATGAAGCTACCTACCGCTACCAAAGAAGAATTTATTTTACTGCATCCTTACACTCCTACTAGTCGTCCTAATCTAATTGCTTGGTTAGCAGCCAGATCCGACGGCGCAGAATACGGCAAACTCTTACTCTACAAATTTCCTAAGCAAAAGCTAATTTACGGACCAAATCAAATAGAGGCTTTAATCAACCAAGATCCCGTAATTTCTCAACAAATATCTCTCTGGAATCGACAAGGATCGAGAGCAATCCAAGGAAATCTTTTAATTATTCCCATCGATCAGTCCTTGCTGTACGTCGAGCCTTTATATATTGAGGCAGAAGAAAATAGTTTACCTACTTTGGCGAGAGTAATTGTCGTTTACGATAATCAAATCGTGATGGCAGAGACTTTGGATAAAGCTATTGAGACAATCTTTAATGGCAAAAGCGATCCTAAAGCTATTATCCGACCTTTAGAGAATGTAAACACTAATCAGTAAAGCCAGAGGTCAGTAGGGGCGAACGGCCCTTCGGGTTCGACATCGCAAAGCATTCCCTTGCTAGCGGGTGTGGAACATGGCTCCTGGACGGAGCCGTTTCCACCCGCTCTGACGGCGACGCGGGGTCTCGACCCACCGCAACTGTCTCACCGTTCGTCCCTACAATAATCTTTATTTTTTACAAATCTCATATTCCCCTAATTTAGATTTGCTATTAATACAACAAAAAGCGGTTATGGAATAAACGCCAATTTACCTTAGCAGGATCGGCAAAAACTCTTGATAATATTGAGCATGATACTTTGCGTCAAAATTTTAATGAACCTCGGATTCATGTAGCTTTAGTTTGTGCAGCTATTAGCTGTCCTCCTTTGCTTAATAAACCCTATTTTCCAGAAGAACTGGATACTCAGTTAAATAATCAGACCGCCAAATTTGCCTCTAGTCCTCATGGTTTGCGTATCAATAAAACCAATAATAAGGTTTATTTATCTTCTATCTTTAAGTGGTATGGCAAAGACTTTATCAAAACCTACGGTGTTGAAGATCAATTTGCTGGCAACGAACAACAAAGAGCAGTTTTAAATTATTTTAGTACTAAATTAAATTCTGTAGATCGCCAATACATAGAACAAAATGACTATCAAGTAAAGTATTTAGATTATGATTGGTCATTAAATAAGCAATAACAAATGCAAAATTTTATTTTACATCACAAATATTGGTCTAAAATTTTATTTTCTAAAAAAATAGTTGCATAGTGTTGCCTACTATATATTACTTAGCTAAATTTGTAGACTATTAACTTATGGTCTTATAAAAGACCATCATGTCTGAAGAAATACTTGCTAAATTTAGTTAGTAGGTGCATCAAAAATTGCGACAAACTGTGACGAAAATGTCAATGTATTTGCTGCTTTTAGTTTTTTAAATTAAATACCTAATATTACTAAGTACTTTTAATTTTTCTCTGCATCTAATACAAGGTATGTATTTAAGTAGCTTTTTGTATGTCAATTGTTTTGAAATGTTTTTGTAAATTTAGAAACTAAAATTTACGACTCATAATCAATGTGTTGAAATTCATTCAATTTACCTGCTGCAAATTGAATTTTTGGTAACCGCACGCTTTTAAGATTTAGTTAATTAAATTCAGCTAACGCTCAAACTATAAAAAGTAAAAAACCAGATAAAGTGAGCAACAGCTACCCTTGATAAAATTGTATATTAACGAGAAATTTACATATCCTTTGTTAAGCTGTGGCTACTTGAATAGGTATAAAAACTCTGATAAATAATGCAAACCATCAAGCCAGTCTCAGGAGCGAAAAGAAGAGTTTACGTTGCTAGGAAGTCATTGAGAAGATTCCCTTTGCGTATCCCTACTTTGCTGATTTTATCTGTGTCGGGTTGCCTAGGAGCGATCGCAATTTCTTGGTTACTAGGTAATAGTCATGTAACTGAGCTATTTATTCAATTACACTTAATTGAACAAAATTCTCCTAGTTGGTTAAACCCTCCTCAAGTAAGCAATAAGTACTATTTATTAGTGCCTACCCTAGTTTTATTTCTCCTGGCACAAGTTGTAATTAAGTTATCTCCTCAGCCTAAACCTTGGTCAAGACGCTTAGTAGCGACTATTCTGCTGGCATTATTTATCCGCTACTTTTTGTGGCGATCGCTTTCTACTCTCAATCTAGCCGATCCAGTAGACGGCATCTTTAGCATTTTGTTATTAGGGATGGAACTACTAGCTATGACTGGTAGCGCATTGCAAGCATTACTGTTTTTTACCGTCAAAAATAGAGAAGGAGAAGCAAACAAGTATAGCGTGGCTGTTAAAGAAAATAGATACAGTCCCAGCGTGGATATCTTGATTCCTACCTATAATGAGCCAGACTTTATTCTTAAACGAACCATTATCGGCTGTCAGGCAATAGACTACTCTAATAAAAAAATTTATGTTCTCGACGACACTAATAGACAAAGCATTAGGCATTTAGCTCAAGAGTTGGGTTGTCACTACATCACCAGATCTGTCAATTCCCATGCTAAAGCGGGTAATTTAAATAATGCCTTGAGGAAAACCAATGGCGAATTAGTAGTGGTTTTTGATGCTGATTTTGTACCTACAACTAATTTTTTAGAACGTACCGTTGGTTTTTTCCAGCAAGACAAGGTTGCTTTAGTCCAAACTCCCCAAAGCTTTTATAACTACGATCCTATTGCTCATAATCTTGGGTTGCAAAAGGTTCTAACTTCCGAAGAAGAGCTTTTTTATCGTCATTTACAGCCCATCAAAGACGGTGCTGGTAGCGTTGTCTGTGCAGGTACATCCTTTGTTGCCAGAAGAAAAGCCTTAGAAGAAATTGGTTACTTTGTTACCGAATCATTGTGTGAAGATTACTTTACGGGTATAAAATTATCTGCTAAAGGTTACGACTTAGTTTATCTAGATGAAAAACTGAGTGCTGGTTTGTCAGCCGAAAGTATTGGCGCACATATCGAACAGCGTCTACGCTGGGTGAGAGGAACTTTACAGGCTTTCTTTATCAAATCCAACCCTCTAACTATTCGCGGTTTGAATTTGTGGCAAAGATTAGGGCATTTTGACGGCATATTTCACTGGTTTACCTGCATTCCCCGCGTTTTCTTTTTGATTTTTCCTTTAGTCTGTATTTTTATTCGAGTTAATCCTGTTTTAGCCAGCTTATCAGAACTTGTTTATATCTTCTTGCCTTATTACGTAATGCAGCTAACTGTGTTTGCTTGGATGAACAAGCGATCGCGCTCTATTTTACTATCTGATGTGTATTCACTAGTTCAGGCTATCCCCGTTACCATTACCGTATTCAAGGTAATGTTTAGTCCCTTTGGCAAAGGATTTAAAGTGACCCCTAAAGGTATGGCTAGAAACAGATTTAACTACAATTGGTCATTGGCTTTACCCATGACTATTTTGTTTGTTGCCACTGTCATTAGCTTTAGCATGAGTATTCTTAATCCTCCTGATGCTAGTTTCAATCTGGCTTTGTATTGGAGTAGCTATAATTTGCTAACCATTACCGTTGCCATGATGACGTTGTTAGATTTACCCAAGCCAAGTTTTTATGAATGGTTTGACCGAAAAAAAGAAGTCAATATCTATAGTGGTAACTTTGCCTACTCAGGAATTACTCAAAAAGTATCAGAAGAGGGAGTAGAAATATTCTTAGAACAGACAACCAACTTAGCCACAGATGTAGTAGTTGAACTAATACCAGAAATATTATTCCTCTCAGGAAAAATAACCCGCAGCTATACCCAAGATGGTTCTTTACGAGCGGTTATTAAGTTCCAGAATCTCAACATTGAGCAGCAGCGAGAATTAGTTCAGATGTTGTATTGCCGTCCTGGTCAATGGCTGATACGAAACACTCCTAATGAATTACAGTCCGTATTGATTTTATTCAAGCTTTTACTAAGACCTTTGATGTTTTTGAACTCCAAGAAAGTTAATCAGCTAAAAATACAGTATTAACTAATAGACTTCTTGCACAAATCACTATGAACTGCTTATTTAAGAGGGAAAAGGGGAAAGTAATTCGAGCATTCCCTTGCGCCTAACGGCGACGCGGGGTCTCGAATTTAAAGGGAAAAAGCGCACCGCCCCGCTTGAGGAAACCTCAAGCATAGGGACGGAGCAAGAATGATTAATCTTCTATTCATGCAAGAGGTTTAATGGTTGACGATTACCAAGAAAAGCTATAGACTCTCAACTTTAAGCTTTAAGCCTTTTGATTGGCTATCTACATAGTAGCTTTATTAAAGAAGTCACGTCTTTGGAGGAAACTTCCAAAGCGCGTGATGAGGGTGTTGTTGGGTTTTAACGCCCCTTCCAAATTTATGTATGATCCCAGTCAGGCTTGATTGTTTTGCGATGGTTTAGATAGCGATCAATAGCCATAGCAGCAATACACCCATCTCCCGCAGCTACCACAGCTTGCTTATAGGGAGTATTGCGTATATCTCCAATTGCCCAAACCCCAGGAACGCTAGTAGACATATCATCATCCACCTTCACACCACCGTCAGGATTAATTTCTACCTGATCGCCAATAAAGTCTGTAATCGGCTTAGAGCCGTTTTGATAGACAAAGACCCCCTCTACTTCTAGGGGTAATGGTTCTTCTTCACCTTTTGTTTTTACTTTAACTCCTGTTACCCCAGAATCATTACCCTCAATAGACGCTAAACGGGTACGTCGCCAATGTTTGACATTAGCCATAGCCAATAGATCGTGGGCATGATGGTCTTCTTCTTTGGGATCTTTAAAAGTAATCCAGTGAACTTTAGAAGCAAACTTAGTCAAAAACTGCGCCTCTTCAACAGCCTCCTGGTTTAAGCCGACTACAGCCACTTCGCGATCGCGATAAAATGCTCCATCACAGGTAGCACAATAGCTAACGCCACGACCTAAAAACTCTGACTCTCCTTCAAAAGATGCTCCACTGCGACCCATTGCCCCTGTAGCTAGTACTAGAGATCTACCGACAAAAGTGCCTTCTGGCGTGTAGACTTTTTTCATCTCGCCACTAACGTCAATACCAAAAACTTGAGCGCGCTGATAGACAGTACCATATTCAACTGCCTGTTCTCTCATGCTTTTAAGCAATTCATCCCCACTCATTTCGCCAGATACCCCAGGGTAATTAGCAATTTTGTGGGTAATAGCCAATGCGCCAACCGCAGGATTCTTGTCTATAATAACCGTTTTGAGGCTGGCTCTTGAGGTATACAGCGCACAGGTACAGCCCGCAGGACCGCCTCCAATAATGACAACATCATATTCGTGTGTATCCAAAATGCCAATCCTCAGTTAATAGTTAATCTATATTTATTATATTTATTCAGGATACATCTGAGATGGATCTGGTTACAAATATTCTGATTGAATTTGCGTACTTTTGTGACAAAATAACTCTAGGTTAGCTTTCCTGTCAAAAATTTTCTCAAAAGGCGATCGTAATTCAATTTCAAGTTATCGTTAGGAATAATAAATCTCAAGATAGTCAAAACTTCTTAGCATTTAATTGAGCTTACAAGATATAAGTATTCAAGATCATTATCGAAGCGATCGCTACAAAGATATGATACTTCATTTGCATATTTTTACTTAATTAAACAAAGTGGTATATTTTAAATTAATTTTTTGGGAAAATTAGATATTAAGAGTAATTTTTCTATTAAAGGGGTTAATTTGAGCTTAAATGAGCTAACTATTCAAGATGAATATCGTAGCAGTGACTGTTCGATAGTACAGGACTTTTATATTCCCTGTTTAGAAAAATCGATAGTTTATAAAAGAGCAGTCGGTTTTTTTTCTAGCACTTCAATGGCTATTGCTGCCAAAGGTTTGAAAGCTTTAATTCATGCAGGTGGAAAAATGCAGTTGATTGCATCACCCAAATTATCTGACGAAGACGTTGAAGCGATTATCAAAGGACTTAAACAAAGAGAAGAAATAATTGCTGAAGTTACTAAAAAAGAGTTAGAGCAAGAATTTAGTGAAGTAGTTAAAGATCGTTTAGCTTGTCTGGCTTGGTTATTAAGTCAGCAACTACTTGATATCAAACTTGCCATTCCTAAAAATATTCGACACAGAGGAATCTATCATGAAAAACTTGGTATTTTTGAAGATACTAGGGGGAACATCATTGCGTTTACAGGTTCAGCTAATGAAAGTGCAACTGCTCTAATTAACAATTTTGAATGTATTGATGTTTTTTGTTCTTGGCAAACAGCAATTAAAGATAGAACGTTACGCAAAGCAGATAACTTTAACAAGTTATGGGATAATCAAACGAATAATTTGGATGTAATTGAATTACCTGAAGCAGCTAAAAAATCTTTGCTTCAATTATGTCCAAATGAAAAACCAGAATTAGAACTAAATTTTGTCTCTCAATCTAATTTTAAATCTAAATCGGTATCAGAAAATAGAGATCGAGGATATCAAATTGAAACTCAAGCAAAAAATCGTTGGCAACATCAAATAGAAGCAAAAAATGCTTTTCTCAAATATCGTTGCGGAATTTTGGAAATGGCGACAGGCACGGGTAAAACTCATACCGCAATTTCTATTTTGCAGCATTTGGTGAATGTCAGAGAGATTAATACTATTATTATCACTACCACTGGCACGGATTTATTAAATCAGTGGGTAGAGCAGTTATACACAGTTGCTAGTAATCTAAATCCTCAGTTTAGAGTTTTAAGACATTATGACAAATTTTATGAAAAGGATGAATACGAGCTAGAGTCAGAGAATAGCATTTTGGTTATATCTTCTAAGTCTTTACGTAATGTTTTAAGAACGCTCACTTATTCTACTAGAAAGAACTTATTAGTTATTTATGATGAAGTTCATGGATTTGGCAGTCCACAAATGATTGAAGATTTAACAGGACTTTCAGATGGAATTGGTTATCGATTGGGATTGAGTGCTACACCAGAACGTGAATACGATTCGGAAGGGACAGAATTTATCGAGGAGCATATTGGCTCTGTAATCTATCAATTTGGTATTGAAGAAGCTATTCGTCGCGGTATTCTTTGTGAGCTTGATTATTATCCAATAGAGTACGAACCTTCTGATGAAGACAAAGGTAAAATACAGTCTCTTTACAGAAGTCAGTCAGCCAAGAAAAGAGCGGGTAATCCCATGTCTAAAAAAGATTTTTGGACTGCTTTAGCCAGAGTTCATAAAGTCTCGATTGCTAAATTGCCATATTTTGAACAATTTATTGTCAATAATTTAGAGATACTAAAGCAATGTATTATATTCGTTGAAGAACGTCAGTACGGAGACCAAGTTATTGATATTATTCATAAGCATATTCACAATTTTCATACTTATTATGCTGAAGATAATCAACAAAACCTAATAGATTTTGCCGATGGCAAAATTTCTTGCTTAGTTACCTGTCATAAAATTTCTCAAGGTATTGATATTCAATCTTTACGCTCAGTAATTTTATTTTCATCATCTAAAGCTAAATTGGAAACAATACAAAGAATAGGGCGTTGCTTACGTAAAGATCGTAAAAATCCTAATAAGAAAGCTATTATTGTCGATTTAGTTAGAAATCAAGATGAAAACAAGACAGAATTGAATAGCGACCAGCTTCGCAAAGAATGGCTAACTGACTTATTGAAAATTCGTTGTGAAATTATTTAATTATGGCTATAGATATAAAAGTTAGAGAATCAGTTCTAGAAGCAGTACACAATAGCAATCAATCAGATAAAGTTGCTCAAAAAATAGTTAATCTACTTGAAGAATTATCTAACGGCACTTTCGATTTAAACAATCGAGAAGAAATTCAAATTTATTTGAACACTATCTTAGAAGCGATCAATATTAATATTACTAAATAGCAATGAGTTTAAAACTTAGTATACTGGGGTGGTCGGCTTTAAATTTACGCTGTCCAGACCATCAAATATCTTTATGTCCCGAAAATAGTCAAACTCCTTACAAAGTTACTCTCATCCAAATGCCCAATGGCACTGGGAAAACAACCACTCTCGATCTTTTAAGAGCTACTTTATCAGGTTCGGCAAAGCAATGGACACCAGAGCATATAACAGAATTTCGCAATAATAATAATTCTGCTCCATCGGGTTCATTTATTGTCAAATTGTCACTCGACGATAAGCTGCTCACGTTTGAGCTAAATTTCGATTTTAATCGAGAAAAAGCAAGTTACAGAACTACTTATGGTTCTGCTGGAATTAAAGATGGATTTTTACCACCACCAAGTATTAAAAAATTTTTGAATCCAGAATTTGTCAGTCTGTTTGTTTTTAATGGAGAACTAGCTCGTAATTTACTAGATTCCAAACAAACACGCGCCCGTGATGCTATAGATTCTTTGTTTCAATTGTCTTTACTTGAAGACATTTCTAACGAATTTCAACAAAATTGGGAAAACCATACAAAAAATGCTGGATTTAAAACAGAACAAGCATTAAAACAGAGGAATAATAAATTAAAAGATTTAAAAGAAAGGAAGAAAGCAATAGAAGCCAAAAAAAAGGAACTGCATTCACAAAAATCGTATCTAAGCACAGAAATTCAGAGAGCAGAACAAGAATACAATATTGCTTTCAATAAAGATAAAGATTTGGGGGCGCAGTTAAAAAAGCTACAGCATGATTTTACACGCGCAGAAAAAACTGTAAGCTTAGAGCTTCAGCAAACTATTGAACAGATGCGTAGTCCACAAAAACTATTTGCAGATTTTGGTATATCTCTTCTCAATTTTAAAGATAATTTGGATAGTCTGAAATTACCTAGTTCAACATCACAAGAATTTTTTAAAGAATTATCAAGAGCAAACAAATGTGTATGTAATCGCCATATTGATGAAAAAGCGAGTAAGGCTATTTTAGAGCGTGCCAGTCAATATCTAGGAGAAGATGAAGTTGGGGTTCTAAATAGTATTAAATCAGATATTGCTAATTATTGCGATCGCAATACAATAAAATCTTATCAAGAACTCGAAAAAAATTTAGAACAATTAAGAGATTCTATTAGACTAAGAGACAATCTTAATACAGAAATTTATGCCACAGAAAAGCAGCGTTTCGAGCAAGGCGATTCAGAATTAGAAAGCAAGCAACAGCGTCTTAATAAATTTAAACATCAACTTGAAACTTGCGAGGCAGAACTGAAAAAAATAGAGAGATATCCACTAAGCAATCCTAGTGATGACACGAAATGTTTAAAAGAATTAATAAATTTGATTAAAAAAGCTGAATATGATGTTGCTGAAGCAACAAATACTATCGCATTAAAAAAGAAAACAGAAATTATTCGAGACATACTAACCTTATCTCGTAAACAAGCTAGGGAGAAACTGAGAAAATTTGTTATTGATGAAACCAATCAGCGCATCTCTCAATTACTAACCCGCAATCCAGTTATTTTGGAAGATATTCAAGATTTTCTTCAGTTAAAAAATCGCAGAGGAGCTAGCGAAGGTCAAACGCTATCTGTTAGTTACGCTTTCTTAGCAACTCTTTTTAACCAAAGCACCTATCAACTGCCCTTTATTGTTGATAGTCCTGCTATTTCCCTTGACCTTAATGTTAGAACAGAAGTAGCAGGTCTTGTTCCTTCTCTTTCAGAACAATTTTTGGCTTTTACTATTTCTAGTGAAAGACAAGGTTTTATAAGTACACTGTATCAAGCAGCAAACCAAGAAGTTAAATATTTGACCTTATTTCGTCAAACATTGGAAATGGAAGATATTTGGCAAGGCCTAGATACCAGAATTGTTACAGAAACAACTGATGGAGTATTAGTAGAAGGGAAAGAATTTTTTGAGCAATTCGATTTAGATGATGAGGTTTAAAAAAATTGGGCTTTGAATTACGTCAAGATGCTAGGAAGTGGTTCAGAGATATAGAGAACAATTATCCTGATTTATTCGATCTTTATTATCTGTGTGTAATACCTGGTTTTATTACAAGACGCAGAAACACAGAAGTGAATTTAGATAATGTCAAGGAAATAACTAGATATTTTCCTGGTGCTTTTCGTTCTCGTGGAAAATTGTTAGTAGGTCTTTTAATTGAAACAGAGCTTTCTCGCTTAGGTATAGATTTGCAAGAGCGTACATCTGTCTATAGTAGAATCTCAGAATTAGTTGTAACGACTCCACCATATCTATCTGATACAGGTATCAAGCTAATGAATCAATATGCTCATGGAGGTTTTGATATCTTGTGTGAGAACATTGATGAGCGACCTAGATCAATCGAAACTTTTGTTAGAAAGTATTATTCTTTGATTCAAAACTTAAAACAAGATTCGTACAATAATTAATTTTGCACAATTTATTAAAAAAACTAAGCATTTTCCTGTTATCGTCAAATTGAGTTGTTTAATAGTTTTGATAAATACTGGTTAGATAACATGGCACAGAAACAAACCTCATTGCCAGCTTCACGTAATGTACCTGAATTGTTTACTCACATTGACAAATTAATTCAGGAAATACAAGCATTATATTGTCTTGATGCTGTGCCTTGGGTCATTGGTTATTCAGGTGGTAAAGATTCTACAGTTACCTTGCAGCTTATTTGGAATGCTTTATTCGCTTTACCCAAAGAAAAAAGAACTAAAAAAGTTTATGTCATAACTACAGATACTCTTGTAGAAAACCCCATTGTGTCCCATTGGGTGAGTAAATCTTTAGAACAGATGAAGACTGCTGCCCAAGAGCAAAACTTACCCATAGAACCTCATTTGCTTGCCCCTGATGTTAAAGATACGTTCTGGGTAAATTTAATGGGAAAAGGTTATCCTGCGCCTCGTCATGGATTTCGTTGGTGTACTGAGAGATTAAAAATTCATCCCACAAATCACTTTATTCGTAATGTAATTAGGATTAGTGGCGAAGCTGTTTTGGTTTTGGGAACTCGTAAAGCTGAGAGTACAAATCGGGCAGCAACAATGGCTAAATATGAAATAGGCGAGGTCAGCGAGTTACTACAGTCTGATTCTAATTTATCTAATTCATTGCGCTACAGTGATACGTTACCTAATGCCGTGATTTACAGTCCGATTCAAGAATGGCGAGATGATGAGGTTTGGATGTACCTTATGCAGTGCCAGAATCCTTGGGGAAAAAGTAACCAAGATTTATTTAGTATGTATCGTGGTGCGACTGAAGATAATGAGTGTCCTCTGGTCGTTGATACTTCGACACCCAGTTGCGGAGATTCAAGATTTGGCTGTTGGGTCTGTACTCTAGTAAATAAAGACAGGTCAATGGAAGCTATGATTCAAAACGATGAAGAGAAAGAGTGGCTGCAACCTTTATTAGATATACGTAATGAACTGGATATTCATCAAGACCGCCATCGGCGAGATTTTCGTCGTCTTCGTGGTAAGGTACAACTTTTTGAACGTGAACAAAGAGGAAAAACAACTATTAAAAATATTCCTGGTCCATATGTTAGAAAGTGGCGAGAGATTTGGCTGAAAAAAGTATTAGAAGCACAAGTAGAAGTTAGACAAAATGCGCCAGAAGAATTTAAAGATATTAGTTTAATTACTGATGAAGAATTAAGCGAGATCAGAAGGATTTGGCTGGAAGAAAAACATGAATTTGATGATAGTCTGCCTCGCATATATAAAGAAGTAACAGGAGAAGAGTTCAAAGATATTAGAATTGGTGCGGATGAGAAGCTATTGGGTAATGATGAGTGGGAAACTTTAGAGGAAATATGTGATGATGAGATGCAGTTGGAATTGATGTCAAAGCTGTTAGATACAGAAAGGCAATTTCATACTAAGAATCGTCGTCTGGGTATCTATGAAAGCTTAGAAAAGTGCTTTGATACTAGTTCTAGAAGTCAAGAAGATGCGATCGCAAATGCTCATCAAAAATATAACTTAAAAACTGCTGCTGAACAAGGTGATATTCAAGCGGTAAGAGAAAAAGTAGAACAGTTAAATAAACCAAGCAATGATTTAGAAGAAGATAAAATTGGTTGGGGAAGTATCAAATTTGCTCCCAAATCTTAATAGTTATGGCGATTGTAAATCACTCTTACACGGACAATAACCGCCTGCGCGGTTTTAAATTTAGTAAATGAGAAATAACTATACGCAAATGTATATCCACTGCGTTTGGGCAACTTGGGACAGATTACCTTTAGTTACTGCTGATATTAAGCAGCAGATTTATGCTGTAATCATCAATGAATGTAAAAAAATGAAATGTACCGCAATTGCTATAGGTGGAATTGAAGATCATGTTCATCTATTAGCGGGATTTCCCACAACAATTACTATTGCCAGTTTGGCCAAGCAAGTTAAGGGTAGTTCATCTCATTGTGTCAACCATGTTATTAGACCAAATCAATTCTTTAAATGGCAAGGAAGTTATGGTGCATTTACCGTGAGTCATAGCGGAATCAATCGCGTTGCTAACTATATCCGAAATCAAGAAGATCATCACAAGCAAAAGTCTTTTATTAGTCATTGGGAAATATAGTCCGCGCAGGCGGACATTGTATGTATAGCTGCAAATTCTATTTGCCTATTTACGGAAATATATTTTAATTAAATATGATTTTTACCGAATTAGTTATTGAGAATTTTGGTGCCTATGTAGGAAAGCAGACGATCAATTTGCGTCCAGAAAACGATGGCAGTATTCGTCCTATTGTTCTAATAGGAGGGATGAATGGTGGCGGTAAGACTACCTTGATGGATGCAATTCGTTTAGCTTTATACGGACAAAGGGCTAAATGTTCTACTAGGGGTAATTTAGGCTATAGTGAGTTTTTATTTCAGTCGGTAAATAGTCAGGCTACTTTAGCAGATATAACTAAAATTGAGTTATCTTTTGAAGATATTTTTGAAGGACATTGGCAACAGTTTAAAATTATTCGTGCTTGGAATAAAGAGCTTAAAGACGGCAAGGATAGTCTTAGTATTGAGAGAGAAGATAGGTTTGATAGCAACCTAGAAGATAACTGGGATGAATATATCGAAAATATTCTACCTTTAGGTATTTCTAATTTGTTTTTGTTTGATGGAGAACAAGTTAAAGAGTTAGCTGAATTAGATACTCCTCCTCCTGCCGTAGTTGAAGCAATTAATAATTTATTAGGCTTAGAATTGGCAGAGAGGCTATCTGTCGATCTGTCAGTTTTGGTTAATCGAAAACGCAAAGCAGTAGCTAATAAAGCACAGTTGTTAACTATAGAAGAAATTGAGCAGAAGCTAGTAGTTAAAAAGGAGAATAGGCAGCAGTTACAAAAAGATTTTGCTGAGATCGAAAAAAAATTAAAGCAGGCACATAAACAACGCGATCGCGCTCAAAGCAAATTTAATCAGCAAGGTGGTAAAATTGCAGCGACTAGAGAAGTAATTGAAGCTAAAATTCAAGATTTCAATAGTCAATTGGAACAGAAAAGACTGGAATTGATTAAAGTAGCTGAAAGTAGTCTACCTTTGGGGTTAATTACACCTTTATTAGCTGATGCAAGGAAGCAGGGAGAACAAGAAGTTAAATCGCAGCAGTTTAAGCAAGCACAAGTTGTTTTAGAGGCTAGAGATCAAAGGTTATTGAATTATTTAAGTGATATTTCTTTATCGTCAGAATCAATTAATAAAATAGAATTTTTTATCGAAACGGAAAATAAAACTATTGCAGATTCTATTAAAGCTACAGCAGATAATTATCTGGATTTAACGGAAAAACAATTACAGCAGTTAATTAGTATTCCTCAAGATCGTTTGGCAATAGAAACTAAGCTATCTCAGAATATTATCAAGGAAATTGAACAGCTAAAAACTAAGATAAATATTACTGAAACTCAATTAGCAAGTGCTGCATCCCCAGAAGATTATCAAAAATTGGTTGATGCAGTAGAAGATGGAAAAGCAGCAGTGAGTAGGTATAAAATCTTATACGATTTAGCTCAAGAGAAACTACAAAACATAGATAAAGAAATCGATCGCATTCAACAAGAATTAAACCGCAAGCTCAAAAACTATAGTGAAGAAGCTATTGATAAAATTGGCGATGAACATATTATAAAGTCGGCAACTAAGGTACAAGAAACCCTCAAGCTGTTCAAAGAAAAACTTACCCTCAAAAAACTTAATAAGCTTGAAACTGAAGTCAAGGACTGTTTTCTATATCTGCTGCATAAATCTAATTTAATTAACCGCGTGACAATTGATAGCGATCGCTTTAAACTAGAGCTATACGATCACAATGGTCAACTGTTTCCTAAGCAACGATTATCGGCAGGGGAAAAACAACTACTGGCAATAGCCTTTTTATGGGGTTTGGCTAGAGTCTCAGGACGTAATTTACCGATTGCGATCGATACTCCTTTAGGCAGATTAGACTCCTCTCACCGTCATAACTTAGTCGAGCGATATTTTCCTACCGCATCACATCAGGTAATTCTGCTGTCCACCGATACAGAAATAAGCGAAAAGGAAGTAACCATGTTACGTGAACAAGAAGCTATTTCCCAAGAATATTTACTTAAATATAATCCTGATAGCCGTCAAACCATTGCAGAGAAAGGATACTTTTGGTAAAGCTTTCCTGTGGCAATGCTGATTATAAAGTTATTAAATAAAGGTCTATTTAATTTTAGGTATACCGTTTAAACTACGAATCTCTGGCATATCGCTTAAAACAACAATAATTCCTGTTCGACCAGTATTTAAAGTAGCATCACTTAATATATCAGCAACTTTTTCTGCGGTTATTTCTTCAATTAATTCTTTTAGTTTTGGTTGAATAGCCTCATCTAGATTGAAGCGCACTTTTTTGGCTAGCTCATTTTTCCCTTCATCAATTAAAATTAGTTCGGCATTAGTGATTGAATTTTCAAGAATTAAGGCAATTTTGTTACTAAAAATTTGACAAGTTACTTTGGAAGGTTGATGTCCTAGATAGCAACGGTAAAATGCTTGGATCTCTTGAGATATTTTTCTCTCTAGTTGTCCGCGAGTTGGCAAACCACCCATTTTATTTTTTTCCTAAACAAAAATTATTATTCGCAAGTTAATTTAGTTAGTCACGAAAAATAATGTAAATATGTAATAAATATACATAGAAAATATTTTAAGCAATTTATTATTGGCTTTTTTTGTAATTCTATCTATATGAGAAAGCGGTATATATAACCTACTAGTTCTAATTAATAATTGTTATCTATCTTTGGACATAACTAGCTTTAAGGCATTTTACACACTGCTTACATTTAACGCTGGTTAACTTTTCTTTACTTAATTTTTGAGGGCTGAAAATTATAAAATTGTATTGGATTTATGGTACATATTTAGTTACCTGAATATCAAAATCATGATTTAAGTCATACATAATATCGTTTATAAGATGAATTTGGTTGCATTTTTTCGCCAATGTTGTTTTAATGGGATATCGTTTATTACGAAACTGTTGGCTTTTAGCTATCATCTACTAGCAACTGCAAAAGAGAACTTTGTTCTTGGTCGCAGGAAAAACCTCGAATCAAGAAGCTTTAGGACGCAAAAACCTATTTTTGCCTTTAGTACTTAAGATTACGATAGGAAGCTAGAACCCGCAAAGCGATTTACGCAGGTCTTGCTGGTTTGTGATTGAAATCTAAGAACAGTGATTTAAAAGCTCTTACTACCTGAGTTTTGCTGCTATGTTCAGCAATGCTCGAACTTAAATGCACAATAATTAAACTAAACCAGACGATATGCACATTACTCCATCACTACTTATTCCTTTCCTTAGTGGAATCTATCTTTTAAGCGTTCACATTTTACTTAAATTTTGTCAGCTAAGTAGTTCTGAGAAACTGTTTAATTATTTTTTGGATAATTAACGATAAGCCAAGATTTAAAAGAGAATATCAGCATCAAGCTGGTTATGCTCTTAGACAGAGACTATTAAAGAGTCTAGACCTACAAAGTCTCGATAAAATAAGAGTTTAAGTTAAATTCTTTTAGTCTGGCTCAAAATTTAGTATCTAATGTCATATTCATTTTCTATTTTTAAAGGATTAAATATTCGTGCCAAGCGATCGCATTTTGCTCTAATAGCAATGGCGATCGCTTTTTCAGTTTTTTTTGCACCTATCGCTCTAACTCAAGAAGAAGAAAGCATTCCTACGCCAACTGAGCCTGCCCCAATAGCTATCCCTAGCGACGGGCTTTATTTTGCCGATATTTTAGTCAGAAACCGCCCTGTGTTTCAAATTGGTAGCTTACCTCAAATTGATGCTAGTGCTAGAGCAGAAATTATTAATCGCCGTATAGCCAGTCTTTTAGCACAAAACGAAACCCCAGACAAAATAGAAATTACCCCTGACAATCCTCGTAAAATTGCCACCCTGAGAATTAAAAACCGCATTTTGATGACCGTTACCCAGCAAGATGCGGAGGATTTCGGCTTAAGCACTGAAGCCTTGGCTAAAAGATGGTCGCAGCAGCTAGATACGGCTTTTGATAAACCACCCCTGGCGATCGACGTTACTCAGCGTTTATATACAACTACCAGGGAATTGCTGCGAAATATCGTCAGCAATTTACCTTCATTGGTAGGTGCAATTATTGTAATTGGCATCACCTGGGTTGCTGCCAAAATATTACGCTATCTTGCTTATACCTGGGCAAAGCAAACCGAGGGAGATTCAAATACTGAACTTTTGATCGGCAAACTTAGTTATGGTGCAGTCTGGGCAATTGGTTTTATAGTTGCTCTAGGTGTTATGGGACTAGACTTTGGGGCGTTGTTGGGTGCCTTAGGACTTACAAGTGTGGCAATTGGTTTTAGCCTCAAGGATGTATTAAGTAACTATATTTCTGGAGTTATTTTGCTAGCTGCTCGTCCGTTTCGGATTAACGATCAGGTTGTTATCGGCGAGTACGAAGGCACAATCACTCAGGTTCAACTAAGAGCAACAACTATGAAGACTTATGATGGTCGGCTAGTTTATATTCCTAATCAAGAAGTGTTTCAGGCAAGCATTATTAATAATACTGCTTCTCCTCGCCGTCGTAGTTCGGTAATGGTAGGAATTGACTATGGAGAAGATCTTAGTGACGCGATCGCGGTAATTAGCCAGGTATTAGAAAACTTTCAAGAAGTAGAAACAAATCCTGCACCAGATGTATTAGTTAGTGAACTTGCTGCTAGTACGGTTAATTTAGAAATCCGCTTTTGGGTAGACTCCCGCAGATCTGGTTTTTTGGCAACCACTTCTAAAGTTGCTCAGAGGGTTAAAGAAGCTTTAGAAGCAGCAGATATTGATATGCCTACAGATATTTACACTTTAATTTTGCGTGAGCTACCTGGGCAAATTCAGTTGAAAGAGAAATAGATTAGTTAGTAGTTAGTAGTTAGTAGTTAGGGGCGAACGGCCGTTCGCCCGTACAGTAGTTATACCATTTCTCAAAAGTAGTAAGAGAGATGCAATAGTTTTGAATCACTAATAAAAAAAACGAAAAGCTACAGGGAATCGCTTTCCCCAATCCCCAGTCCCCAATCACAGTAATCATCGAAGTCTTTCGTTACTAAAGATAAATGGTATTAGTAGTTACTGCCAAGAGTATCAGGACTTAGCTGTATCTCGAAAGATATATATCGCGATCGAGATGTTCATGAGCTGATGATAAGCTATCGTTGACTTATTATAGTTAATCAGTGACAAAGTTTGTGTGTAGATCTATTTTGGTGGTGGAAGATAATGATGATATTTCGTTGTTGTTGATTTTGGTTTTAGAATCAGCAGGATATCAGGTAAAAGCCATAAGCAACGGTAAAAATGCCCTGGAAACTGTTGCTCAAATCCAGCCAAACCTAATACTAATGGATATCATGATGCCAGAAGTTAGTGGCTTAGAGGTTTCTCGTGAAATAAAGACCAAGCCTAACTATCAATCTCTGCCTATTTTGCTTGTCTCTGCTGTTGATCGCCTTCAAGAAAAGCAGTTTGATGATAGCAAAGCAGACGGCATAATTTATAAGCCATTTGATTTAAACTACTTAGTTTCTAGAGTTGATGAATTGACAAACGTTCGTCAAGCAGTAGCTAGTTAAAGCAAATATCCACGATTTACTTAGCTTTAAGTTCTTCAACGTCTAAAAGATGAGGATAAGCAAGATGATGTTTTGCAAAAGCCTTTTTTGCTCTGGCGATCAGATCGGTTTTGTAAGTGAACTCATCTCGTGCATCAAGGGGATAAGATTTGAGCTTGAACAAACTCCCCCAAGATTTTTCTTCCATAACCACAACAATAGGCAGCTTGAGATGAGTATATTTGCTCGTTTGAGCTACTCGGTATAGAATTTTTTTGACTGTATTAATATCGATTTCGTGGGCAAAGTAAAACTTAGTCACTACCTGAGCTTCTAACGCTCCTGCATTAGCGTTGGATATTGATTCTGTCCAAATTTTACTATGGGGAATAGTAACAGTATTATCATCTGGAGTTTGAATCTTGATGGAGCGTACACCGTAACTTACTACCTCTCCATAGTAGTCTCCAATTTCAATGCGATCGCCTACTCGATAGGGAGATTCAAATAAGCCGACTATTCCCGCAATAATTGAACTTGCAAAATCCTTAAACGCAAATCCTAACGCTACGGCTACCGTCCCAGTTACTGCTAGGATATTACTCCTAGACAAATTAAGAAATAAATTCATCAGAAATACGGTGACAAAGACAAGCAACAGCATTCTTAACAAAGGTAAAAACTGCTTGACTCGGAGTCGCCACTCTTTGGCAATTCTTTCTGAAAGCCAATTAACCAGCCAATCTAATAGCTTTAAAATTACGTAAGTGGCTATTAAGACCAAAACTGCTTGGGCTATTTTTCCTGTAGTGATTTTGGCAACGAGATCCTTGGTTTGCTCGGCTGTTTCATTGGCAGCATCTCCAGCAGATTGAGCCAACCAATAAAAATTTATTTTAGTAAAATGATTCATTTAGTTGTTGATTATTAGTTATTGCCTGTATCTTTTCTGTACAGGGTATACGTCAGACGATAAGAAGCTTAACTGTGAAACAGCTAGTAAAAGTAAAATACTGTTTCACCTATTTAATTAGCAGCATCTTTAGTCCCTGTTAATGACAAAGTTATTTTGAGCTAATTCTCGTTTAATCTTGGGATAGTGAATGGGATTTATCTTGATAACTTTTTCCTGTTGTTCTACTACACCCTTATTACGCAGCACTTGGACTCGGTTTTGTACTTGGGATTGCTCGTCTCCCAGACTTTCAGCTAAGGCAGATATGGTTATGTCTCCATGAAGCAAAAGAGAGTACAAAAGATATTGGTCTGCTGACTCTAGATCGGCTAAATCGGGTAGGTGAGGAGTTTGAGCCACTACAACTTTTTCAGATAGCTTGTGTTCTACATCTGTTTCAATGTCTTTTAGAAAATCCTCAACTTCATCTATTTCTTTATGGTGAATTGATTTTAAAAAAGCCTGGACGGCTACAGTGCTAATTCCTTCTGAAATATCGGCTAGGCGATTGAAATAATTGGTTTTATTTGACTTGTCGCCTTCTAAAAGCCGTTTATCAATGCCTGGCTTATCAAAAGTAATATCTAAATTCTTAATAATAGGTTCGAGCCAGTCTTGAAATTCTTCAGGCTCAATTTCAGGTAACGTCATCACTTTTCCGCAATATGCCTCTAAATTGCAGACTGAGTTTAAATATTCCCATCCTACTTCACCCCCGCCAATAATCCAGAAGCGATTTTTAGAGCCATCACACAATAATGACTGTAGATATTCAATTCCTTCTAAACCTTCAAGCGATCGCAAAAAACACCAGCTAAGGTTAGGAATTGCTATTACCTCTGACTGTTCTTCTGGTTCATCATCTTCAGGCTGTTGTTGCTTGAGATAATGCTCTAATTTAGATTTAATCTTCTCCGCAGCAACTGGTCTGGCTTGCAGGGGCAAAAGCTTCATCGGTATTTGCTTCTGTTTTGTCCAGTCTTCTAAAGTCTCTGATAATATACGGGACACCGCAGCCACAGGACTACTAAGAATTACAATTGAATTATTATTATTATTGGGATTAGCCTGCCAACGTTCAAAAGCTTCATCCAAGGCATCGACAATCGCCTTTTTATCAGCAGGGTTGCTAGATAGATTTTCAGTGTCCTCCACCAGCTTTTTTCTGACTTCTGGTGACAATTCAATTAGCGATTTTTCAGGCTCTTGGGTTTTTTCCGAGTCTTTAGTGTACCGAGAAAATACAAAATTACGATTATCAGCTAGCCAACTTTTAAATCCCTTGAACATAATTAGCCGTGTCGCACACTGTCATTATTATTCTTGTCATTTTCTTTATTGTTACGTATCTGAGCTAGTTGTCGCAGAGAATCGCTAATATCCCTAGCTTTGGGATTGTTACCTTTAACCGAGGGCCAGCCTTCTCTTTGACGAGCGCGATCGCCATCTGTCTCTTCTGTTTGATCGTGGAACAAGATTTGCTGAGTGGGGAAAGGTAAATCTATACCAGCAGCTACTAGTCTATTACACAACTCGGTTAATACCATATCTTGAGAGTCTATGGCTTCGGCACGACCAGGAGGACTAATCCACCAGCGAGCGCGAATATTGACGGTGCTATCGGCTAACTCTACTACCAATGCTTCAGGAGGCGGATCTGATATAGCTTGAGGATCGTCGTGGAGTACATCTAAGATGATTTTCTTGGCTTCGGCAATATTGTCACCATAGCCAATGCCGATATCATACTGTAAACGACGTTTTTCAAAGGCTGTATTCACTTTGACTGAGTTGGTAAATAGCTCGGCATTGGGAATTACAATTCTAGTCCCGTCATAAGTTCTAATCATAGTAGCACGGGTCTGAATGTCTTCTACCGTACCTTCAAAGTCATTAAATACTATCTGATCGCTAATGACAAAAGGTTCAGTAATTAAAATTAAAATACCTGCCAAAAAATTTTGCAAAATATCGCGGAAAGCAAAACCGACGGCAACCCCACTAACTCCTAATAGCTGTACTAAATCTCCTGGCTTGAAAGAAGGAATAATAATTGCCAAGGCAATAAAAGCACCTACTAAGATAATAAATCCCTGGGAAAGCCTAGCTAAAACCAGACCTAGGTTACGGGACTTTTTACGCTTGGTAAAATTTTTAATTAACCTGCGGGAAAATCTGGCAATAAACCAAAAAATAATAAAGACAACAACTGCGATTAGTATATTCGGCAACAACTGTATAGTGCTTTTGACCATTGAGGTCAACTGTTGCGTCGCGGTTTGTATAGGTGTAAAAGAATCCATAAATATATCTTCGGTTATCTTGCCACCGAGTATAGCAATAACTTCAATAAATATGTAGATATGTCTATTTAAGATAGGAAAAACTTATTTTTGTTAGCATTAATTATTCATTGATAATACATTTACTACCAAAGAGGGATGCGGTAGCAAATTAATTTGCTGCACGATTGTTGACAAGCAGATTAGTAATCAAGTTGATTAATAAATGAAGGGTATTAAAGGCAAGAACGTTTTAGTTACAGGGGCAACTTCGGGTATTGGAGAGGCGATCGCAGCTTACTATATTACAGAAGGTGCCAATGTAGCCCTCAACTATCGCAACGACCCTGAAAAGCTTGACTCCACCAAAGAATTGATCGCTCAGATGTGTTCTAAAACTGAAGGCTGTAGTGGCAAGAGTATAGCTGTGGAAGGAGATGTATCGGTTGAAGCAGATATTGTGCGGATGTGTGATCAGGTAGTCAATCAATTAGGTAGCCTAGATATTCTGATTAATAATGCGGGTATTCAAACTGCTGCACCTTCCCATGAACTAAAAACTGAAGATTTTGACAAAGTAATTCAGGTTAATCTGCGAGGTGCTTATCTTTGCGCTAGAGAAGCTATCAAACACTTTTTAAAACGCGGCAGTAAGGGGATTATAATTAATGTTTCTAGCGTCCATGAAATTATTCCTCGTCCTACCTACGTCAGCTACTCAATTAGCAAAGGTGGCATGGAAAATATGACCAAAACTCTGGCTTTAGAATATGCACCTTACGGTATTAGGGTAAATGCGATCGCGCCTGGTGCTACCGCTACACCAATCAATAGCTGGACTGAAGATCCTCAAAAATTAAAAGAAGTAGAAAGTCATATTCCCATGGGTAGAGTCGGAACTTCTGAAGAAATGGCAGCTATTACAGCTTTTTTGACATCTGATGACGCAGCCTATATTACTGGTCAAACTCTATTTGTAGACGGCGGTTTAACTTTATATCCTGATTTTCTCCAACCCTGGTCTGCGGGAGAATAAATTTTAATAGCCTAAATCTAGTTAATTTGAATGAGATTGTATATCTCATAGCCTACTCAGAAAATAAGCTTTATAACTAGCGGATGATTACGAATAACGATCATTATTGAAATAATTAGGTGTAGTTTAAAAAACCTTTAGCGTTTTTTTCTGGTGAGATTACTCCAGATCGGCAACTTTTCAATGATGACTAAAGTATTTCTGCCAAACGATTCTAGTCTTGATTCTCAAAAGACGTGTTGTTACAAAAACAATACGGACGGGATCGCCATTGCCCGTATTCGCGGACTAATTGAACAACATTGTGAGCGAGTTATTTTCCCTGGCGAAATGTTTTTATTTGAAGCAAACGATGATTGCGAACTAGAAATTTCTCAGCAAACAAGTGTCGGAGTAATTACAGACGTTACTTCTCGTTTGGGAATTTAGAAGTTATAGGTATTGTCTTTTGTCACCATTTTCATACCCATAACGAACCAGACAAACAAATATACTAAGTAAATTGAGTTAATCATGGCAACTACCTCTAATAACAGCATAGCTAACTATTTAAAAGAAATTGGTCGTACTCCTCTATTAAGTTCAGAGGAGGAAGTCACGCTTGCTAACCAAATTCAAGCAATGCTGCCTTTAAATGAGAAAGAAGACCTGACCCCAGAAGAAACAAGAATTGTGCAACAGGGTCAGTTAGCTAAAAAGAAAATGACTCAGGCAAATTTACGTTTGGTAGTTTCAGTAGCTAAAAAATATCAAAATCGTGGTTTATCTATATTGGATTTGATCCAAGAAGGTAGTATTGGTCTAATGAGAGCCGCCGAGAAGTTCGATCCTAGTAAAGGTTATAAATTTTCTACCTATAGCTACTGGTGGATTAGGCAAGCAATGACCAGAGCGATCGCTAATTCTGCTCGTACTATTCGCTTACCAATTCATATTACTCAAGATTTAAATAAAGTAAAAAAAATCACTCGCCAACTTTCACAAACTCTAGGACGCAAACCCACCGATAGCGAAATAGCGACGAAGTTGGATATGGACGTTGATAAATTGAGAGCTTTAGCTCAAACTGCACGGATTACCAAACCGAAAAGCTTAAACGCCACCATTGATGAGAATAAAACTGAATTAGGACAAATTTTGGCAGACGATTCTGATTCTCCCGCAGATTTTGTATCCGAAAAAGAAATTATTGATAAGATTGAAAATTTGCTACATACCCTATCCCCTAAGCAGCGAGACGTAATTATCTTACGTTATGGTTTGAAAGACGGCAAAATTATGACTTACGAACAAATTGGCGAGGTGTGTGGTATTAGCAGAGAAAGAGTCAGACAGATTAAAAATAAAGCTATGAAACTGCTGCAAAAAAGAGCAATCAATTTATCAACTATGGCAGGGTAAATTTGAATTGCGATCGCCTTTACGCCCTACAAATATATCTTCAAAAAATAATCTCTAAATTGCAGCCAGCTTATTTTCCAGGTGAGATGCGATCGCTGTTTGTAATTCTTCTAGAGCATAAGGTTTGCAAACATAATCGTCAAAACCTGTTGCAAAGATCAGGTCTTTTTCTTGCTTACTAGATAATCCAGTAACCGCAATTAAAGGTATGCTGCGAGTTTTACGATCTGCCTTAAGCATCATTGCTATCTGTAATCCGCTTATGTCTGGTAAAACAATGTCTAGTAAAATTAAATCTGGCTGATGTTTTTTAGCCATGCTGATTGCTTCTAAAGCATTGGCTGCGAATATGGATCTCCAACCATAAATGTCAATTATATATTTGAGTAGTAGCTGGTTATCTAGGTCGTCTTCCACCGATAAAATTAGAGGAATTAGCTCAACTTCTGATTCTGTATCTAATAGCTTTTTCATAGTCCATTTTTGATTTCCCTTAATTAAGAAACGACCGACGCTTAACTACAATGAAACAATAAAATTATTAATTTCGCTAATTAATTAAATAATGGGTTGTAATTTATTAAATATGTTTTATTAAATTAAAGTAGAGATGATTTCTTCTTACAAAGTTTCCTCAACGCGCAAAACCCGCGCAACGGAACTTTGCGCTTCAACCAGCTTGGCGATCGTCTTTAAATTATCTTATAGAAATTTTCATTTTTATTATTAATTATTATTATGTATCTACTTTTTTTTGTCAAGATCATAATCACTATTATTTATGACTATTCGCAAAACTTTAAGCTCAATCATCAACTAACAGATGAAATTAAAACCACAGACAAAAAAAATGCAGGTGGGTATTAAATCCCACCTGCATTTACTATGAAGAGATTAGATAATACTTGATTTAAATGTTGTCTCTTCTGTCTCTGTTAATATCATTAATATCTCTGTTTCTGTTAATATCTTCGTCTCTGTCCATGCTTTTGTTGACAACGGCATCACCATCTGTTTGCACGTCTAGTTCTTCACGACGAATAGTTTCATTAGCAGATACAATATCTTTCTCTACTTCTTTACGAACGCTTACTTCTTCTCTAACAAATGCTTGCTTTTGAATATCAGCAGTCTCTTCGTATAGTTCTACACGAGCAACTTCGCCTCCACCAAAAGCAGCTTCTCCAGGTGCAACCACATTAGTATCAGTAGGTGTGGTACGCTCAATTACGATCCTTTCTTTTTCTACAGGGACAGATACACTTGCTGTCTCAGTCTCAACTCTTTTTCCTACGGTTACCGAACCTGCACGGAAACGATGTTTATTGGCTACCAAACGCTCTTCATAAAGTTTTAGGCTTTGGCGACCATCTACATCTGCTTCTTGGTGATCGTATAGACTTGGTTCGCGATCGTAAGTGTAGTTATCGGCAGTATAATCACTAGCGTTGTTGTAAGCACCTCTATCGTATTCTTGCGCTACTCCATCGCCAACTGTACTTGTGTCGTTGTATCCTACACCGCGATATACCCCTCTGACTCTTTCTTCGTAATCATGATCGACGGTCATATCATCGCTATATTCAGGCAAGCTTTCTGCTTGGTCTTTAGTTAAGCCTTTAGCATATACTCGGTGTTGACTATAATCAACATTTGCTTTACCTACTGGTAACAAAACCTTTTTACCAAAAATCCAAAATCCAGTATCAAGAACTAGGTAACGAAAACGACCAGTTTCATCAACAATGATGTCGTAGACTGAACCTACCTTGTCGTTGTTGAGATCATATACTGAAAAATCTTTAATATCTTCGCCGCCGAAAATATCCTCTTTATAATTAGGATATAAATCTGCAATTTTTGCTAATGCCATAATTGTTTTTTCTCAAACATAATTAGATAATTTCAACCCCATAATATTATTAATGGAAATTACTTACATCTAACCAATGAGATATCTATTTTTTCAATAGCTTATGTCTATAGATATAGTTTTTTGTACTCAAGAACTTTTGTATTAAAAACTGTTGGTAAAAAAAATGTCTAAAAAGTATGTTTTGGGCGATCAATTACGACCGCGTGAAATAGCGGTGAGAAAGGGATTCCCCCCGTTGCGAGACAAAGCGGTCTTGAGGGTTTCCCTCATAGAGCTATTGCCGAGGGCGAGGCTATTGAGTAAGAAAGGGGTACTAGATGCGGACAAGCGCGAAAAGCGAAGCGAGGCGGTCTTGGGGGTTTCCCCGCAGGGCTGGGTACAGCCCAGAGCGTCGCTGGACGCGACTCAACGCTTCGCGTTGTGCAGCCATCGCTTCAAGAAGCCGTTGCGGGGGTTTCCCCCGTTGAGGCTATTGAGTAAGAAGTCCTTTCTCGCATTTAGTCCTTTCTGTCGGTGAAACCGCCCACTAAACATTCTTGCTTTCGCTATCCAGTATTGTCTCTAACATAGGTGCGTACAAGTTTATCTTCTTATGTGTCATCTCTATCCCAAGATAGTTTTGGTGATTGAAAAAAACTCAAATACTGTTAATAGCTAACAATAATGTAAATAGGTAAAAATTATGGCAGATCCAAAAGAAAAAGAAACAGATAAAGAAACAGAAACTCCTGCTGCGGATGGTGGATTCCAAACTCCTGTAGATCCAGAACAGCGTTTAACAGGACAAGGCGTAAAGCAAGAAACTAAAAATGCAGCACCTGAAGCTCCTGGTGCTAGATCCGAAACTCCAGGTGCTCCTAACCAAGGTACAGAAGCTCGTTAATCAATAAGCTTGGTTAACGTCGATCTAGAAGATCGGTAATTTATTATAAAATACGATCATTTACCGATCTTTTTGCTGGCAAAAAAATATATAGTATGTGAAAAAAAAAAGCAAAAATCGCTATAAAGCTCTTAGAGGCGATAATTGGCGAGATGAAATAAAAGAAATTGTTAGCGGAGCATCTGGAGGCTTTCTTTTTGGGATTCCTCTTCTGTATACAATGGAAGTATGGTTTATTGGCTCATATGTTCAACCAGCAATATTACTAGGCATATTAGCAGTTACCCTGATCATTGTTTTCTTGTTTAACCGCATCGAAGGATTTCGTCCTCAAGAAACTGATACTTTATTAGGTGCGATCGCCGAAACGATAGAGACTTTAGCAATAGGTATTACCTGCGCTACTTTGATGCTAGTTATTTTACAGCGCATTGATTTACATACATCTTTGAGCCAAGCATTAGGCAAAATAGTATTTGAAGGCGTACCTTTTTCTTTGGGGGTTACTTTTTCGCGATCGCTTTTGGGCGGTGAATCTGAGGTTAATTTAGATGGACGTAAGCCAAATAAACCTCAGGTCAACGATGCTAATCAAATGGTTTGGCAAGATGCTATAGCCGACTTTAGTGCCACCTTAACTGGAGCCTTATTTATTGCTTTTAGTATTGCACCTACAGATGAAGTAACTGTATTGGCAGCTTCGTCTTCTCCTTTTTGGCTATTACTTATTGTGGCAGCTTCTTTACTAATTTCTTATGGTATTGTTTTCGCTTCCAATCTTACCAATTCTAAGCAACGTCGTCAGCAGCAAGGACTCTTTCAATCTCCCCAAAGTGAAACGGTTGTATCATACTTAATATCGTTGCTAACAGGAATGTTAATGCTGTGGTTTTTTCAAAAATTAGCTTTTAGCGATCCTTGGTTTATCTGGCTACGCTACAGCATTATTCTAGGTTTACCAGCAACAGTTGGCGGTGCAGCAGGACGATTGGCAGTCTGAAATAGTATTTTTTATAGAATTAAGCAATGCAGGAAAAATCGATAAGGCGATCGCGAAGAGGTTGGCAAGGTAAATCAATGGCTGAAAGAGTCAGCTTTGGTGTTTCTCTTTCAATCGTCGGTATTGTTGTCGCCTTAATCTGTTTTGCTTGGATTACGGGAGATAATAACCCGCCAATTCTGGCGATCGCTACCGAGTCTAAAATCAGAGAAATTAATCAACAGTACTACGTACCTTTTACGGTCAGCAATTCTGGAGGAGAAACAGCAGAGTCGGTAGAAGTTACGGCTAGTTTGTTGTTGGATAATAAAATAGCCGAGACTGGTAGACAAGAAATCGATTTTTTATCTCGCCAAGAAAAAAGATCTGGTGAATTTATTTTTACTCGCGATCCACAGCAAGGAGAATTAATAATTCGGGTAGCTAGCTATAAATCACCTTGATGTTCACTGACTTCTCTTCTTAGCTGGTTTTGATTCGACGATAACGAGCCTGTAAAAAAAGATAGACTGCATAGGCAATTAAACCTGCTGCAACTAAAGCCAGAAAAACCTTACCAAAAGGCTGTCGAGCAAAGGTAAGTAAAATGCCGTCTAGTCCTCGTACTTTTTGAGAATCATACTGATAAGCAGCCTGTAAGATAAAAAAGCCTAAAGCGACAAACACTACTCCTCTAGCAGCAATACCAAAACGACTAATATTTACTAACCATTTTTGCTGCTGAAAATTCAATTCACTAAGGTTTAGTTTTTTGCGAAACTTAATTTTGTATGCTTGGTAAAGTCGCCAAAAACCAATGCCGATGGTTATTGCGCCTGCTATGCCAACTAACCATCTTCCTAACGGTTGCTGCATTACTATCGATGTCCAGTCTTGTTTAGATTTGCCACCGCCACCATTGCCAGAGCCAATAGCTAACGAGGCTGCATTAGCTGCAACACCTGCATAAGCAATCCCGCTCAAAATGTAGCCGAGTCGAGTAAATATGCCTTTCAGATCGGAGCCTTTATTTCGAGGGTCTTTGATAGCCTGGATAAACCGCCAGATAACATATCCTACTAAACCAATGGCAATCAACCCTAATAAAATTTGACCAAAAGGCTGTTGGGCGATCGCCTGTAAAGCCCCAGTAGTACCAGTGGTATCACCTCCACCAATATCAAAAGCTGCCATCAACGCTAGAATACCGATTGCTCCATAGACAAATCCTTTCGCTGCATAACCAAAGCGTGCAAATGTTTCCATAACTTTATTAAATATAGGTGTTTTATCAATTACAAACATGGAAAGTAATACACCAGATCCACATTATGATTTTCAATCAGAACGCAAGTATGACGAATTCGCTACTAAGTTCCAATTCGGTTCTAATCCCAGCGCAGAGATCTGGAATGGTAGATTAGCCATGCTCTGATTTTTGGGAGCATTAGTAGTGGAATTATCTACTGGTCAGGGTTTTTTATTAATAATTAATAAAAACATGAAAAAAGGACGAGTTTTCTCATCCTCAATATATTTGCTAAGACTCAAAGGCAATAGCTAATAGTCTTTGAGCCGAATGGTATAATAAGTAATTAGCGGTTATAGGTAGTAGGGCGATCGCTCAATCCTAAATCATCGCGACGCTCAACTACAGTGGTTTTCTTGCCACCAGCTAAACCAAATAAACCAATCAGACCAAGTAAACCTAACCAGCCCCAGTTAGATTTTTCTTCAATGGCGTTTCCAGCATTTTCTAAACCTTGTCCTGCTGCTTGACCAGTATTTTTGACACCTTTGCCCAAAGCACCGCCTGCATCTTTAAGATTTTCGCCAGCATTATCGACGTTTTGTCCAGCTTGGTTTAGGTTCTGGTTAGCAGTTCCATTTTCTTGAGCTAATGCTACTCCAGTAGGCAAAGCGAGACTAAGACTTATAATAGTAGCAGTGGCTAATTTTGTTAAATTCATAAAAACTCCTAGTTAATATTTATTGAAAATTTATCGGTAATATGACTCTTGAAGAATTAAATCAGTTTGATTCTGTACTTTAATATACCAAAAAATATTCAATGATTTGGTATGCTTACACTAACTTTATACGTGCTACGCAAAAACTACATCTTTCTGGGGATATATATTTTTAGTGAACATTACACTGTCGTCTTTCAAGATGAGTTTGAGAATAAAAAAGCTGTACTTTCTATAGAAAGTACAGCAGATGTAATTAAGAATTTATACTCAAAGTTTACTATCCCTTAAGCTCAATCTAAGTCGAAAGGTTCAAATCTATTACCATTTGCGATCGCCATCTTCATCAACTCTAGCTTGGCGAATTACATCGGAAATATCTTCAGCATCTCTAACGTGATGTAGTGCTTCTTCTTCTCCTTCTTCGTTTTCCACAGGAAAATAAGTAGGGACTTTAACATGACCAGCAACATCCCAAGTATCTACAGCAACCTGATCCTTTTTTTCTTCTATAGATTTAGATTCATCAACCACATCTCCTTTATTGGCGGTACGACGACCCTCTTCGCTATTACTTTGACGATATACTTTTTCGTGTTCTTGATTACTCATAGTTTTTTAAAATTAAATTCTTACCAATATTAAAAACCATTTAGAGACAAATACGCTCTAGCTATTGATAGATTTTTGCTCAAGCTACATCAAAGATAAAAGGTTGTTTTGGTATTCGGTTTTATCTTGACCTTTATTACCAACGGCTTGATCGACTTTGATTTTTTCCCTGATAGCCTCAATGCGATGTTTGCTACTAGGATGGGTGCGTAAAAATTCAGGTGTACCACCTCCACCATTCAACTTATCCAAAAACTCAGCGAAAGCTTCTGCTGGATAACTAGCCTGTTGCAATCTTGTTAAACCGTAGCTGTCTGCTTCGTATTCAAATGAACGACTCTGGGGTAAGTCTATCGCCACCTGATAAGCAATTTGAGCTAGAGCTTTGCTATCTACTCCTGCTGCGGTAGCGATACCTTTAGCAGCAACTGCCTGTTTTAAGCCTTTAATGCCGTGTCTTTGATTAACGTGAGCAATTTCGTGAGACATTACCGATGCTAGCTGCGCTCTATCTTCGGCTGTTTTCAGTAAGCCAGTAGTAACATATACGTATCCTCCAGGTATGGCAAAAGCGTTTACCTCATCACTAGACACTACTTGAAAATTAAAGGGAATATTTCTACTTTGACTGCTGCTTACTAACTCTTGACCTAAATTGCCAACATACTGTTGAACTTGAGAATTGTTGTATAACTGGTATTGGCTTAACACCTGAGCGTTAGTCTGTTTGCCAATTTCGATTTCTTGCTCATCTGAAATATTGGCTACCTGAATATATTCAACCGCACCCTTAAAAATATTGAGAAAATCGATCGCGACAGTGATTGGTTGCTTTTCAAGATTTGGTTGCTTTTCAAGATTACGGTCAGGATAAGCCCAAAGAGGCGATCCTGCCAAATTAATTATAAATAAAGCGCAGAAAACTGATAAGACTGTATATACCCAAAGCGATCGCTTGGTTGAGCTTCGCTTACGCCATACCTTAAGATGTTTGAATAAGGATTTATCAGACATATAGTTTAGTTATTCAATAATATTTTGTTTCATTAATCCTCTTATAATATTATCCTTAACCATCAGCAGTTGAGAAGCACCTAATAACAAAGTGCGAGCATCTTCAGAATTCATAGTTTTAACTGACTCTTGAAAAATCCGCATCTTAAATTTTTGTTCGATACTTAACTCTAGATTGAGTTGAAAGTTCGGTATGTTTGCATCCACGATCAAAAGTCTCCAGGAAGAATAACAGTCTATTTAGTTGGCTAAAAAAATATCTCGAAAATTTCGATTGCTCTACCTATATGCAGTTAAAGTTAGCTCTCCAAAATTTATGTTTCTTCTGTCAAAAGATGTAATATTTTAAGTTTCTTTACAACATCTTTGATTTGAAGCTGATATTGTGCAATTAAAATATAAATCGAATGAAGGTCTGTCTTTGGATAGACCTTTAACCTGCTAAAAATAACGTCTATATAATAATAAATGATTGTTAATTATTTATTATTCATGTATATCTATAGCTTTTCTCCGTATATGAGTAAATATATATGTCTTAAGTCAGATGTGATTGGATTCTGCTAATTGCTATTAATGTTAGGTAATAAAAAATTATTGAGGAAAACTTATGTTATTTAATAAGTTGAACAACTGGTTAAAAACTTCTATTCGTTTGGTATTGACAGCTGTAGTTTGTGGAATGCTGTTTATTTCTAGCGCTTATCCTGCTAATGCAGCAACTAGCAAGACTACCGATGGAGAAGCTAAGTTAAATGAAATCCAAAAAGAAACTGAGGATGTAGCTCGTTCTGGTCCTAGAGGAATTAACGAAATAACTGAAAAAGCGCAGCAGGGAACAAATGCCGTCCAGGGTGCAGCAGATGCTGATAAAATGAACAATCCTGGTAATCCTGATGCAGAGACAGTAAAAGAAAAGGCAGCTAACTTCTTAGATAACTTGACTAACTAATATTTTTTAGCTGTTAGCTTTTAGCTTCTAGCTTTTAAAAACTGCAAGCAAAGATCGATCATTTTTTAATTCACATTAAAACGTGTATTAGACTAATAAATTATTTCCTGACTTTCCTAAACTCTATCAAAGGTTCAGTCAGGAATTTTTAGTATTTACATTAGTATTTATATTAGACACATTACGATCATTACCATGTCAAAACCAACTCCACCTGAAAACTTTATTAGCGAAGCAGTTAACAATCTAGGCGATTTAACTGCAACCATTACTACCGAAGCTCAAAAACTATTAGAGCAAACTACCCACTCTACAGGCGAGACTTTAGAGTGGATTGCCTCTAATCCTATTTTAAAGTCAGCAGATAAGATCATCGGTTTAGGTTGGTTAAAGACTTTTTTAGGCAAGGTTGACACTACTAAAATACAGGCTACCGTAGATAAAATGCGATCGCAATATCCTAATGATACTCCTAATGAAATTGCTCATCGCTTAATTGTGGAAAAAACTTGGGAAGGCGGACGTTTAGGACTACTTACCAATATCATTCCGCCTATTGCAGCATTATTTTTGGGGATAGAATTAATCGCCACCACTAAGCTGCAAACCGAAATGGTGTATGAAATTGCAGCAGCCTACGGCTTAGATTTAGAAGATTCTGCAAGACGAGGAGAAGCTTTAGCTATCTTTGGCTTATCATTAGGTGCAGACGTAATGAAAACAGGTTTGACCGTTGTGGAAATCATTCCAGGTATTGGTGCGGCAGTAGGTGCGTCTACTAATGCAGCTATGCTTTATGTATTGGGTCAAACAGCCTGTCGTTTTTATCAAGGAAAGATCGATCGTACAGAGGTTGCATCTATGCAGCAAAAAACCGATGCTGATTGGCGAATTGCTTTAGAACAGTCTAAAATTATGGACTGCATTTTGGCGCAGATGATCGCAGTTAGTTATCCAAACCAAAATTGGTCAGAAACTCTAAAGGTAATTGAAGACATTTCTTCTTCTTCGGTGAAAAACATTGCTGAAAGTCTAGAACATCCTCAAGATTTGTCTAAGTTACTGGATCAACTGTTACCAGAATTTGCACCTTTAACCTTAGAAAGATGCTACAGAATTGCTAAGTCTAATGGCGAAGTCACTTTAAAAGAACAGGAAATACTAAGCCAAATTGCCATCAAATTTGATTTAGATATGTCTGGACTAAGTGAAAATTAATCTATTGCTAAAAGCTAATCTGTGTAATGCTATAAAACGAACAGCCACAAAAATAAGGACGTGAGGTAAAACAAAACGTCCTTATAATATTGCTTTGAAAGATTAGCAGGTTATTTGGGTTAGCGATGTAACCATTTAGCTGCCACTGCACCTAAAGCTGCACCAACTAAGGGATTGCTTAGGAATTTTAACAGTGCGGGTTGATCTGCCATTACTTCTTGAAAGATATCAGGATGAGAATGATAGCTAAAACTTGCCAGTTTGCTAACATCGTCAGCATTCATGCGACTGGCGTGATGGGTAGACAAACCAAGCTGTTTTTCTAGATCTTTTTCCTTTAGACCTCTTTTCTCTAGATGCTTAATAAACTCTTTGGCTACATCATCTCGTTCATTGGGCTTAATCTGAGCGATCGCTTTTTGCAACTCAGGTTCCATCTGTTGTGGAGAAACGTTATCATGATGAAAAGCTTTTTGAAACAAACCGTGTCTTTCTTCTTTGGTGCTACGTTGAGCAAAATCATCAAAGTTGTCGTAATTTTCGCTCACAGAAGTGCCATCGAGAGATTCGACGTTACCACCTGCTAGGTCGTTCATTATTTGCTTTTTATACTTGTCACTGCTGGACATATTCTTGCTCCTAAAATTAGTAATACGGTTAAACTGCATCGAGATAATTACAATTATCCTTGGTACTCAATGTTGTTAGACTGCACATCATATTTAGCAGTCAAAATTCTTTCTTTATCTGGCGCATACATCAAAATAGTCAAATCTTGATCGGGAAAATTCTGATGGAAACCCATTGCCAACGCTTTAGCTAATGTTTTTACTTCTTCGGGCTTAACTTTGTCCGAAATAACTACACCGAGCTTATTATTGTCACGTACAAAAGAATCTTTGACTAATCCTTGACTAGTGCTAACTACCCAATCACCAAATTTTTGTCCTGCAACACTGTCTCCTCTTTCTAATTGAGTATAGGCATTAGATCTACTGTCTAAAGTTGGATTAGGAAGAGTGGCAGTACTACTTGAAGAACAGGCGGTAGCCGTAACTGTGATCATCAATGCTAGTAAAGTAGCCGTTAAAATACGGCGAATTTTGTTCAACTTCATTTTTGTAAATGAAACTCCAAATGTTATTTAACAAGGCGATATTTAAACAAAAGAGAGAAGGAAAATTTTGTTTCCTTCTCAATTTTTAATGGATTAAACTACTATCGAATTGATTATTTGATTAGTCAACTGCATCTTTGACTGCATCTTTGCCATCTTCAACAGCGTTTTGAGCAGATGCTTCACCTTGTTTGGCTTTACCTTCTGCTTCAGTGCCTTCGTCTCCAGTAACTTTACCCATTGCTTCTTTGGCTTTACCTTCTACATTCTTAGCTGCAGCTTTAGCTTTATCTTCAAGACTCATAATATTATCTCCTTTGAGATTTCTGTATTTATTGTTACTACTTAGAATAATTTGAATTTTTTAATAATCAATCTACCAAAAGGAGTAGTTTTGTTTTTTCAAATATAAATGTGACTAAATGTAATTTATAGATTTACTAAGATTTTTTAAAAGATAATTAAAATTTACTTATTATCTTTAATATATAAATAATATTTTGATACTATAACTCTGGTGTATGACTTGAGGAGATGCAGTTTTTAAACTAAATATTCCTATCTAAAGAAAGATGATGCTCGGGTAAAAATTTGGTAACCTAATTCCAAATCAAAGGCACAATTTTTGGAAAATTATTCAAGAATTTACTCTACCTATTTACTTCTCATTTGTTAATAGGTTTTTTCAAGAAGATTAATTATTAAAGGGAAGAAGTCGTGTTTTTTACAAAAGTATTGCTCCAGGCACCTGTCATAGTGCAACCAGAGCCGAGTTTAGAAGCAGTTCAAGATGCCTCCTATGTATTCAATGGTCCCCAGTTTTTTGCAGCTTTGATTGCAGGAATAGTTTTGGCTTTTGCTTTCCAGCTACTATTTACCAATTTGGGAGTTGCTGCTGGTATTTCTATGGCTGGGGGCAGTTCTAGTAGATCTTCTACACCTGATACACAAAATCTACAGGATTTAGAAGGGAGGACTGTATATGACCTAGCAGACGATAGTTCTCACAGTTCTAGTGGCTTGGGCAGCACAATTAAAAAAATTGGTCTTGCTGTCGGTTTGGGTACGCTAATCAGCGTTAGTCTGTCTCTATTTATTGCTAGCTTTCTAGCCGTTAAGCTAGGCTTATTTGTAGCTCCTCTTTCAGGGGCAATTGTTGGCTTGGTTATTTGGGCAGCCTTTTTTGCTCTGATGGTAACCTTTAGTTCTAGGGCAATTGGTTCACTGTTAGGATCGGTTGTTAGTACTGCCACATCTGGAATGCAGTCAATTTTGGGTACTGCCACCGCTGCCATAGGTGCAGGTGCAGCTAGTAAACAGGTAATAAATACAGCAGAAGCTGCTGCGGCTGCGGTGAGAAAAGAGTTAGGAATGGCAATCGACCCTGTTTCGATGAGGGAAAACGTCGAGGACTTTTTGCATTCTCTCAAACCAGCAGGGCTAGATATTGACAAGATTGCCCAAGATTTTGAACGGCTATTAGATGACGAAAATCTGCATACTATTTTAGATAGCGACAGTATTCGCAGCGTTGATCGCAACACCTTCGTCCAGTTGATTAGCGATCGCAGTGACATCTCGAAAAAAGACGCAGATCGTATTGCTGGCAAGCTAGAGTCGGTTTGGCGTAAAACCCATAGTAAGGTTGCTCCCTCTGGCAATCCTCTTAATGATTTCACGAGCTATCTCAAGTCGGCAACTAGAGAGCAGCTTACAGGTACAGATTTTGGAGATAAGATAGATTCTTTGATTGGCGAAATAGGCAAAAATCGTCGCGCTCAATCTTCTAGTCCTCTAACCCAAGCAGCCAGCATGAGCGTGAATAGCTTAATGGGTATGGTGATGGGACGTAGCGATCTTACAAATATAGACGTTGATAAAATTACCGAGCAGTTACAAAATTTGGGAGGACACTTAGGCGAACAAACCAATAAGGCTGCATCTCAGTTGGGACTTGCCAGTACTCCTGAAACTACAGTTAAAAAGGACATCAAAAACTATTTGCTCAATGCCTATCCTTGGCAGCTAAAGCAAGCTAACCTAGATCGAGAATTTCGCGATTTGATTTACGATCCTGCTGCCGATCCTTTAGCAGTAGCTTCAGATTTAAGACAAATTAGTCGTCCTGATTTTGTTGAAATCCTTAAGCAGAAAGGATTATTGTCTCAAGCTCAAATTCGCAGCACGGCAAACTTACTGGATGCAATTCGTTTAGAAGTAATTGCTACGGCTGAGGCAGCCCATGCACGACAAAGAAGTATTGAACTGATGGTGGAAGTAGAACAATATTTAACTACCACCCCCAAAGAAAATCTCACTCCTGAGAAAATTCAAATGGAGTTTAAGCTAATACTCGAAGACTTTGACGCTAGCTATGAAGAGTTGAGTACTCGTTTAGCTGTGTTAGATCGTCCTACTTTAGAAAGAATGCTTGAGTTACGGACTGATACAGAGGCAATTGAGGCATCAGCCATTGCAGGGGAGTTAGAAATAGCGCGCGATCGCGTTTTGGCAGATTCTCAGAAAAACCTTGGTCAAGCAAAAACCGTTGCCGATAGACAGTGGCTACAGGTTCAGTCTTATTTAAGGGACACTGGAAGAGGCGAATTAAATCCAGATGGCATCAAGCGAGATTTACAGCTAATGCTTAATAATCCACAAGCAGGAAGTTCGGCATTAAGATCCAGATTATCCAGCTTTGATCGCGATACTCTAACTCAGCTACTGGCTCAACGTCAGGATTTAAGCGAAGAGCAAATAGAAGATGTACTCGATAGCGTTGAAGGTACATGGATGCGAATTGCTAATGCACCAGGGCAACTAGTAGGAAAAGCTCAAGAGCAATACGATCAGGCTACTTCAGTGGTTGCTGATTATCTGCGCCAAACTGGCAAGCCAGAACTTAACCCTAAAGGTATTGAACGGGATCTGACTTTATTATTCAACAATCCCAAACTCGGATCTAGAGCTATTCGTCAACGTATAGCAGCTATGGATCGCGATACTTTGGTACAGCTATTGGCACAGCGTCGAGACTTAAGCGAAGCTGATGTCAATCGCGTGATCGATGATATTCAATCTACTCTACGCAGTATTGCCAAAGCACCTCGTCGTGCAGCTATTCGTACTCAGGAGAAGGTTCAAGATTTCCAAAGTGCGATCGCAGATTATTTACGCTCTACCGATAAAGCGGAATTGAGTCCTACGGGTATTAAGCGCGATGTAGAACTATTGCTTAACGATCCTCGTGCGGGTGCAGAAAGTCTTAAAGACAGATTGTCACACTTTGACCGCTCGACTTTAGTTGCATTATTGACTCAAAGAGAAGATATCTCTGAAGAAGATGTCAACCAAGTAGTCGATCAGGTGTTAGCAGTCAGAGATAATGCCATGGCACAGCTACAGAAGATACAAGATCAAATCAAGTCTGTACTTGACAGTATTCTGGCAAAAATCAAAGCTTACCTTGACGGTTTAGATCGTCCTGAACTAGCTTATGAAGGTATTAGACGAGATATAAACGTGATGTTTGACGATCCTCAAGCTGGCTTTACTGCCCTCAAAGATCGCTTTTCTAGCGTCGATCGAGATACTTTAGTTGCCGTTATGAGTTCTCGCGATGATATCTCTCAAGCCGATGCCAATCGCCTTGTTAGCCAGATAGAACGAACCCGCGATCGCGCCTTACAGCGTGCAGAACGTATCCAAACCGACGCAGCAATGCGTATAGAGTCAGCCAAAAAACAGGCTGCAAAACAGGTAGAAGATACTCGTAAAGCTGCTGCAATTGCTTCGTGGTGGTTATTCTTTACCGCTTTAATATCAGCGATTGCTGCTGCTGTTGCAGGTGCATTAGCTGTGTTGCCTGTTGCTGGTTAATTGATTAACAATAATTTAGTTTTAAGGGCGTGGTTGTAAAGCTGCGTCTTTTTCTATATTGCGATCGCATTTCAGCTATGTTAAGGAATAATTAAACCTTGACGATCGCCTGTTTCTCTCGATAGATAGAAGCAGTTTAATTTGAATTAGCTTAAAGTACAGATATAATTGCTTATTATTTTAAACTTTAAACTTAGGATGTCCATCCCATGGTTTTCCCTTCTAATAAATTACCTTCTATCGTTCCCCCATCAGTCAAATCAGTTTATATCGATGGAGAAAAGTATCCTTTGTCTGAACAGGTAGTAAAAAACATCGAAGCAATTATTGGCTTTCAGGCAAAACAAAAACAAAAGTTGCCCTGGCGCGATCGCATCATTGACAAGATAGCTGCTTTTTTTGGCAAGTCGGATTTTTTATATCTGCAATTATTATTTTTTGCCAGTTGGGCAATATGTTCCCGTCTAGCACCACAAATATTACCCTTTGGTTTGCCTCTGTTTGATGTCCAAGAAATGGGAATTGATGTTTCTGCCTTACTAATAACTACTGGGGTATTAATACAGCAAACTCGCCAAGATAAACTGGCTGAACAGCGATCGCATTTAATTTTACAGATCAATTTATTAACAGAACAGAAGATTGCCAAATTAATTAAACTAATGGAAGAATTACGAGAAGACCTTCCTGATATACGCAATCGCAGTGATTTTGAGGCACAAATTATGCAGCAAGCAACCGATCCCCAGGCTGTTTTAGATATTTTGCGAGAAAATTTAGATTCGAGTGAATCATAATTGTTTTAATTTGGTACTATGCTTATTTTGTATATATCTTGAGAATGATTCTGATAATGATTATTTAGCTAATGATGGAGTTAACTTTAATAAATGCTAAATTTTATTAAGCACTTTCACTTTATATTTACTACTATATGACAGTTATTCTGACCTATAATCCTCGATATCTTACTCGCATCAGATATTTTCTACGTAAAGTAAATCGTAAATTTCATCTCAAACGACTTTGGGAACAGGATAATGGCAATTGGCTTTGGTTGAGAGAAAAGGCGACCCCTATTGCTAGCTTAAACCGAAGTATCTGGCGATTATCAGTTCCCTCATTTAGCTTTCACTTTATGCTGGGTTTATCGGCAATTATTGCTACTTTGGGGCTGCTGGCTAATAGTGCTGCGGTGATTATTGGGGCGATGATTGTTGCACCTTTGATGGGTCCAATTGTCGGCATGGCTTATTCTACGGCAATGGGCAATCGTAGACTGCTGCGTCGCTCTAGTTTTACGCTACTCAAAGGAATCTTGCTAACAATTGGTGTTTCTTGGCTTGCTACTTCAATCATTGGTCTAGATACCGTAGATTCAGAAATCATGTCTCGCGTCAAGCCGACTTTAATTGACTTTGGTATTGCCATGGCAGCAGGGGCAGCAGGAGCTTTTGCCAATACTCGTCGGAGTATTTCTACTGCTATGCCTGGGGTAGCGATCGCCGTGGCTTTAGTTCCACCTCTTAGCGTAGTCGGTATTGGTATGGCACAGGGAGAAGCTGATATTGCCTTTGGTGCGCTGCTGTTATTTTTAACCAACCTAATTTGCATTATCTTTTTTGGCAGCTTAGTATTTTTATTTCAGTCCTATGGCAATCTTGGGCGAGCGAAAAAAGGACTAGCAATGTCTACGGCAGTAATGTTTTTGTTGGGTATTCCCCTAACTCTTTCGATGCGTGAGTTGATTGTAACCAAGAATGTTCGCCAACAAATTGAATACTTTATTTTCAATGAGACAGAAACTTTTGCTAATGCCGATATCAACTCAATTGTAGTTACGCCGAAAAAAGGCTATTTGAGAGTAGATTTAGATATAGCAGCACCACTTAATTCAATTTCTAAAGAGCAAATCGAGCGGGCAAAATCTGCTCTCGCTCAAAAAATTGGTCAAGAAATTTATCTTGATGTGGAAATGGTTCCTCTAAAACGTATAACAATCCCCAACTGATTAGGGAGATAGGGAAATCAAAAAATACTAATAATTCAACTCTTTGTGTAATTTGGCTTTATTCAAATAATTATTGTAAGTTGCGATCGCCACAAAAGATTTTGCCAAAAACGCAATCTATCTTAAGGATGATTTAGATTCTCAACTGGTAGCGTAATATTACTTAACAATCAACAAGAAACTAAACGATACTAATAAAATTTTTGTAACCTAATTGTTGCAAAAAAAATTCAATTAACTAATATATAACTATTTATCTGCCCTTGGAGGGAGTTTCAATATGTCCGAGTTTAACGGTGTGATGATGCAGTATTTCCACTGGTACAACGAGCCTGATGGTAGCCTGTGGAATCAGTTGACAGAAAATGCTGCACATTTAGCAAAAGTTGGTATTACCTCTGTTTGGCTACCTCCCGCATATAAAGGTACTGGAGGTGGCTATGATGTGGGTTACGGCGTTTACGACATATTTGACCTAGGGGAGTTCGACCAAAAAGGCTCAGTTAGAACTAAATACGGTACGAAAGAAGAATACATCAAGGCAATTAAAGCAGCCAAAGAAGCTGGCATACGCACCTATGCAGACGTAGTGTTAAATCATATGCTTGGTGCTGACAAGGAAGAAGAGACAGAAGCAACGCCAATGGATCCTGATAATCGTCATGAAGCTATAGGCGATTTACAGAAGGTAAAAACCTGGACACATTTTACCTTTCCTGGGCGTAAGGGCAAATACTCTAGCTTAGAGTGGCACTGGTGGCATTTTGACGCGGTTGATTATAATGCTTATGACGGCGATGCTAATGCTATTTATTTATTTAGAGATAAGCAATTTGACGAGCAGGTAGATTTGGAAAAAGGTACGTTTGCCTATCTTATGGGTTGCGACCTGGATATGGAACAAGAAGAAGTTCGAGGCGAACTTATGTATTGGGGTGAATGGTATATTGACACCACTGATGTCGATGGTTTTCGCTTCGATGCCGTTAAACATATCAAGGCTGGATTTTTTCCTGATTGGTTAAATCACGTCAGAAAATACTCAGGCAAACCTTTATTTGCTGTCGGGGAATACTGGTCAGATAATATTGAAGCCTTGCAACACTTTATTGATACTACAGGTGGAGACGTGGCTTTGTTTGATGCACCTTTGCACTATAACTTTACTGAAGCTGGTAAAGCAGGCAACAATTTCGATATGCGTCAAATATTTGATGGCACATTAGTTGAATATCAGCCTACTTTGGCAGTAACTTTAGTCGAAAATCATGATTCTCAACCTTTGCAGTCTTTAGAATCTGTAGTGGAATCTTGGTTTAAACCCTTGGCTTATGCCTTAATTCTGTTAAGGAGAGATGGCTATCCCTGTGTTTTTTATGCTGACTACTATGGCGCACATTACAAAGACACTGGCAGAGATGGACAAGAGTATGAAATCTTTATGGAATCCCATCAATGGCTGATTGATAAATTTCTTCAGACACGCCAAGAGTATGCTTACGGTGAGCAGTACGATTACTTCGATCATGCCAACTGTATTGGCTGGACAAGACTGGGTGATGAAGAACATCCAGGAGGAATAGCAGTGGTTTTGAGCAATGGTGGAGACGGTACTAAATGGATGGAAGTTGGTGAACCTAATCACACCTACGTTGACCTAACCGAACACATAGAAGAACCAGTTACTACCAATGAAGAAGGCTGGGCTGATTTTCATTGTCTAGCGGGTTCGGTTTCTGTTTGGATTCCCAAATCATCCGATTTACTAGATTCTTAGATCTCTAAAATTGCGATCGCCCATCTTCTTTACTAAAGTATTCAAGAAGTGGGCATTTTGCTTTGTTTGATTACAGCGAATTTCAGTTGAGTAGAATTTATAATCTATAATTTATAACCTATAACCCATTGGTAACTGCTGTAAACAAAGCAAAGATAATTTAAGGTTTGTGATTAATTATCTACACCATCAATCGATGGAGTCTTAATTTCATTTAAATTAAGTTTTTCGGCGACGCTTTCTGAGTTAGTTTTGGCTTCGGCTTCAGCTTCAGCCTGTTGTGATAATTCTGCCTGTAATCGATTGCGGTTTGCTTTTGCTGATTCATACTCAGTACCGCTTAGAGGTTTCTCTTCTGGTATGCCTACCGTATCCCTTTCTAAAACTTCGGCAAAAGCGGTATTTTGGCGCTCAACTGCGCTCGCTGAACCAAGAAATAAAACAAGCGAAATTAAGCATACAGCCAAAAGACGGCGAAAATCAACTTTCGATAAGATAAACATTTTTTGTTTAAGGCGATTTAATTATATTTCAAGTATCTATTAACTCAGTATCTTGTGCTAATTAGTATCCTTCGCAAGATTGACTTTTACAAAATTATACTTTCAAATCACCAACACCTAATTTGGATATCTAGCCATCGATTGATTTAATCGTTTTTAAGATTAAGTTAGGTTGAGGCTGCTTTAACAAAACGATAATAATGGACACTTATATTCTCAGCCTATTAGTAATAGGATTGCTGTTATTGGCAGTAACCCTTGGTTCTGGCTGGATCAAAAGACTACCTCTTTCTTATGCCTTAATTTATTTAGTAGTCGGTATTTCACTTGGTTCTTATGGGTTTGGATTAATCAAAGTTAAACCAGATACGCAATTTTTAGAAAGATTAACCGAATTTGTTGTTATTGTCTCTGTATTTGGCTGTGGACTTAAAATTAATCGTCCCCTTAAATTTTGGGCATGGCAATCGACGATTAGATTAATTGGGTTATTAATGCCGATCTCTATTTTAGCCCTAACGCTGGCTGCTCATTATATTTTAGGCATGAATTGGGGGGCTGCGGTACTGTTGGGGGCAATACTAGCACCTACCGACCCTGTATTAGCTTCAGAGGTACAGCTTGCCCACGTAGAAGATAAGGACGAGTTGCGCTTTGCCTTGACTTCTGAAGGAGGTTTAAATGATTCTTTGGCGTTTCCCTTTGTTTATTTTGGCATTTATGGGTTCAAAGATTCTAACTGGGACAACTGGTTTAAAAGCTGGGTAGCAGTTGATTTACTTTGGGCGATCGCAGCAGGGATTATTATGGGTATAGTGGTGGCAAAAGCATTAGTCTGGATCGATCGCACTCTTCAAAAACGTCGCCAAGCAGATGAACTATTAGAAGACTTTGTGGCTATAAGTATTATTTTGTTAACCTACTCTTTGACTGAATTAGTCAATGGCTATGGCTTTTTAGCGGTATTTGTGGCAGGTTTAGTGGTGCAGCGCAGTTACTTTGTCGAACAGGAAAAACGCATGGCGCAGCTAGAATTTACCGAACAAATAGAAAAGTTATTAGAAGTAACGGCAATCGTCGTTTTAGGCACAATTTTATTGGTTGAACCGATGCTTAAATATGCAGGAGAATCTTTATTAATTGCAGGGTTGCTATTTCTAATCATTCGTCCTTTTGGAGTCTGGCTAAGTACGTTGGGAGGAGGTTTACCAAAAACAACTCGTAGTCTCATGGGTTGGTTTGGCATCAAAGGGTTAGGTTCACTTTATTATCTGACCTATGCTTTGGGCGAGGGAGTTACAGGAGAAGTAGCCGAAGAAATTGCTTGGATTACCTACACTGTGATCGTCTTGTCTGTTATCGCCCACGGTATTAGTGCTTATCCTTTGATGGCTTGGTATGAAAATCTCAAAAATAAAGATCAAAAACCGAATAAAGCTTCCAATCATTTAGTTTAAAAGGAATAAAATTAACTTTAGTCATTTTGAAAATCAGGATGACTAAATTACTCTATCCCTCTTACGATAGAGCTAATTTTGGACAAAATTATTTAGGGTAGAAAAAATCTGTATGTTTTATTTAATAATATGACTCGTTCAGCTTGTTTGATTTTCAATCCTGTTGCTGGACAAGGCAACTCAGAGCAGGACTTAGCCACGATTAAACGCATTTTAGAGCCAGAATTTGAGCTTGATATACAATTTACCACTAAAGAAATAAGCGGTGGCGAATTAGCTCGTAAAGCAGTAGCAAACAATGCAGAGATAATAATTGCCTCTGGGGGAGACGGGACGGTTTCAATGGTAGCTGAAGCTTTGATCAATACAGATATTCCTTTAGGTGCGATCGCTAGAGGTACGGCAAATGCTTTTGCTAATGCCTTGGAGATACCCGACACCATCGAAGCAGCCTGTAAAGTAATTGTCGATGGTGCTACCAAAAAAGTAGATGCAGCAATATGCAATGACAAACCAATGATTTTGCTGGCGGGAATTGGTTTTGAAGCTGAAACCGTAGAAGATGCCGATCGCGAGGCAAAAAATCGTTTGGGAATGTTAGCTTATGTACTATCAGGCTTAAAGCAGCTAAGAGAATTTGAAAAGTTTAAGGCTACCATTGAAACTGATGACAAAGTAATTAAGGTAGCTGTTAATGCTATCACTATTGCTAATGCTGCTCCCCCAAGCTCTGTATTGGCTCAGGGTACAGCAGGAGTAGTTTATGATGATGGGCTATTAGATGTCACTATTATTGCTGCTGAGACAAGAGCAGGAGCGATCGCGATCTCCTATCATCTTTTGCAAAGTGCCAGTAATGGTGAAGCTGCCGAAAGAGATGATGTTGGCTATCTACGAACTAAATGGATAAAGGTTACTACAGATCCACCTCAAAAAGTTGTTTTAGATGGGGAAATTGTTGGTTCAACTCCTATCGAGATTAAATGTATACCAGAAGGCTTAACGGTATTTACTCCCGTAGAAGAAGTTATTCAAGCTGAAGAGAGATTGGAACATCTAGCAGGAATACAAATAGAAAATAAGGAAGCTACATCTGAATCTGAGACTATTGTAGAAACAGACAACAGTAAAATTATTAGCGATTAAAAACAGGCTTATTCTATAATTTGTGTTAACTAGCTTGCCCAAATATAAAAAGCTTCGGACTAAATAATTTTGGTGGGCATAAGTAGCGATTTTATTAAGAACATAATTGTTTTTCCTGCCCACCCTACAGCTGATAGTTGTTTATTGTTCATGGAAAAAATTGGGTTTTCTACAAATATTTGTTCTGGTATAACACGCTACTAATAAAGGCAATAAATCACACTTCCAGTCAATAAATATTTTTCTTAAGATGGTATCAAAGCTAGAAAAAAATAAAAACGAATTCATCGAAGAAATTAATTATGGCAATTGTTCGCTATAACCATTGGACAGAAACAAACTCTTTTCAACGTCAATTAAATCGTATATTTGATGATACTTCAACCCCTGCTACTTTTGCCGAGTTGGCTAACTTTTCTAAAGCTCCTGCTGCTGAACTTACAGAAACAGAATCAGCATTAATTCTCAAGTTAGAAGTTCCGCGAATGCAGCCTGGAGACATTGATATCAAAGCAACAGCCAAAAGCATTTCCATCCAAGGCGATCGCCAGCCTGAAGTTCAATCAGAATCAGCAGATAAAACTCGTTCTAAGTTCCACTATGATAGTTTTCCAAGAGTAATTTTTCTACCTGTGCCAATTCAAAATACTGAAGTCAAAGCTGAATACAAAGATGGTATTCTTCACCTAACACTACCTAAAGCTGAGGATGAGAAAAACAGGGTTATTAAAGTTAATTTGTTAGATTCAGCACATAGCTAACTGAGTTACTAAGTAGAGTCTAATAAGTTCTACAATTCCATTTAGAAAACGCTAGCCAGTCTAGTTTTTACTAAGCTGGTTTTCTTTAACTTATTTTAAGCTGATGTATTGTTGTATTTAATTGGATGTATAAATTAAATACGTCATTAGATAGACGAAGAAGATCGAAATAACGGATATTCTAATTCCAACAAGTAAAAACAATAAATAAATTTTTAGGAGCAAACACATGGGTATTATAGCTTGGTTAGTTTTAGGATTAATTGCAGGTGGATTAGCAAAATTAATCTATCCTGGACATCAGGGTGGCGGCATTTTTGCTACACTCGGCTTGGGAATTTTAGGTGCATTAGTTGGAGGCTACCTTGGATCAATGCTACTAGGTAGTGGCTCAGGAGCAGGAGCAGCCTCTGTAGGAGCTTTAACAATTCCTGGTGTTATCTTCGCTGTGTTGGGCGCAATGCTACTTATCTTTATTTGGGGTCTGATTACCCGTCGTGCTGCCTAGTATCAGCGCACCAACTGATTAAGTAGTTTGGTATATTCCTTCGTAGTCATCATTTATATAGTCATTATTTTGGGGACGTTAATTTAACGTCTCCATTTTTTGGCGATAAATTTCTTATGCGATCTCCAAACTGGAGTTTGAGCAATGCTTATTGTTTGAGCCTTGTTATTGATTGGTTGAGTAATAGGTAGTGGGTAGTAGATAGCGGGTCATCATTACCCATTACCTAAATTAAGATCTACTGAGCGCAATTGTTGACCGAGAAGTATTGGGAGTTTAAAGATGTCTTTCTCAATTTGGCAACAGCCAGAGATTATTCGCTGGAGTCAAATTTTGACCAGAAATTTCAAGCAATTGCTAAACAAAGACTTGGTTGCGTCTGCAAATACACCAGAGCAATTAGCTCAAACGTTGTTTGATGCACCTTTTGTTGTAGTTTCTCATGGAACTCAAGCAGATCCTATTTTAAATTACGGCAATCAGATGGCTTTGCAACTATGGTCAATAAGTTGGGATGAATTTGTTACAACCCCTTCTCGTCTTACAGCCGAACCTGTCAATCGATCTGTCAGGGCGCAAATGCTAGAGCAAGCAGCAAAGCAGGGATATATTGATAATTATCAGGGAATACGTATTTCTCGTACTGGTCAAAGATTTCTAATCGAACAGGCGATAATCTGGAATTTAACTGACGAATTTGGCAAAAAGTGTGGGCAAGCAGCCACTTTTTCTGATTGGAAACTGCTAGGGTGACTACTGATTACCAATCAAGAGTAGGGATTAGCAGGTAAATTAAAAACATCCAAAATTTTGTTAACTGTTGGGTATTTTAGGTAGATAGATGTGTGAAAATTACAGTAATCATAAATATTAAGTTAACAAAATAAACTATACTGCGATCGCTCATGAATGAGAATCTACCTGTAATATATATTTCCGCTTTACTTGCCATACTTGTTCTCGCTGCTATTTATATTTTGCGCGAAGTAATTAGAACTCGTAAGCAAGAAACCACTTTCTCTCGTCTACAAAGCAAACTTAAAAACGAAAAAGGCACTGCTGAAGAATATTACGAACTAGGTAGTCTTTATTTAGATAAAAAACTGTTTGTTCAATCTCTTAACCTGCTCAAAAAAGCGTTAAAAGTAGATAAAGAACTACCATCAGAAAATCAAGCTTTAATTCACAATGCCATGGGCTATGCTTACTTTGCTCAAGAACAATACGACATTGCTATCAGAGAATATAAAGAGGCACTAAAGCTATATCCAGAATATGTGATTGCTCTAAACAATTTGGGCAATGTCTATGAGAAAAAGCAGATGATCGTTAAAGCGGTAGAAACTTATAGAGAAGCTACCAAATACAATCCTGAAAACGATACTGCTAAGCAACGCCTCAAGTCTCTTGAAAAACGCCTAGTTCCTTCCAAATCAAAATAGCTTTGTATTATTTAGCAGTCAACATTTAACATTTATCCTCCTTCAAGGACATAGTAAATGTAGGGTGGGCAAAACTTAAGTTTATAATTTGAACTTGTTTGGATAATACTTTTGCCCACCCAAAGTTGAATACTACTCTTTAAGTAGCCAAAATCCTGCAAAGGATTCAGAATCAGGAGATGATTGAACAGCCAAAAAGTGAACCCCAGCAGCTTTTTGTTTGGCTTTTTCAAAATCTTCTGCTTGTTTGACAGTTTCTTTGTTGGTTAGATTAACTAGCGTCCAACTATCGCTTAATCCAGTTTCTAAGCGTAACTGGGGGCGCATATCTTTTTCTAAGTTTAAATAACCCATTTCTAAACCAGACATCCAGGCAGCTAAGGGTGTAGCACGGAGAGAATAGATAATTAAGCCAGGAATAATAGTATCTGAGGCTATATTAAGCAGAGAAAGAGCAAAGGATTCTTGAAAAGCAATATCCCATTCTTTCATGTTATCAAAGTCCGTTGCGCTGAGGCTCACAAAAATCCATTTGTCTCCGCGATCTCCCTTTACAGCATCGGGTAAAGAAATAGCATTTAGGGGCGGGTACTGCACGGAAGGAGCATTGGCAGTATTGAGATCGAATCCTGATTCTTGGGGATAGACATTTTTGATGCGTTCTTCCAGCCATTTGTTAAGAGCATAGGTGCGACGGCTAGGGACGGGATTTATGCCCACATCGTTGCAGGCTTTAACAATCATATTATTCATCTGACGGCGAAAAAAGCGAATTTTTCTAGGGGTAGTTTCGGCAAGGGCGATCGCTTTTTCAATAGCTTCTTTCAACCACAATGAGTTAACCGTTTTGCTCGAACAGTATTGAGCATATTTAAATAGAGTATCAGGCGATCGCGCAATATCGTCAGAACTTTCACAGATTAGCAATTCCCAAAGCTTTTTTCCCTCTTCGTCTAATATTGGACGTGAATAAAAATCTAATTCCCAAACTGTATTGCCCATACTCACCAATAACAATTAATTTTTAAATATATAATTAAACTCAGTTATTAGTTTACAGATATATCTGTCATGACGGTAATTAAAAAACCTCAGAAACCAGAATTTCTAAGGCTGTAATCAAAAAACCAAATTTTAATAAATATCTCAGAGATAGTTTTACATTCGATATCCCTACACTACAGACAACTTCATGCTAATGTCGGTAAACAAAATGTACATACCATCGTCTAGAGAATCTAGATTATACCCGTGCCTTTACCGCCAGGTGTATTGATATCTTTTAATTCTTCAGCACGTTCAGCTTTTTCAGCTTCTTGCTTTTCTCGTAAATCGCCTGGTTCTTCAATATACATTTCAGGCTCAACAGCATAATTATTAGCTAAACCTTCTCTGTCTACTGTTTGACCATCAGTTGCATCTAAATCCCCTTCACCTTGAGAAGTATCTTTAAAGTCTTCTCCCTCTCTTTCCATTCTGGCTGCTGTTTCGGCGGAGGTAATACCACGGTCATAGTTAGCGTCGTTGGGCGTTTTGTTTTCCATGTCGTGTTTCTCTTAAATTTTGTTATTATAGTACATTGGAAGTACCAAAGATTTTGCGACGATTACTTATCAACTTTAGGAACAATATCAGGACGCTCTTTATCTTCCCAGCCAGCAGGACGTTTGGAATTGTACCAAGCAATAGAACCAATGCTCACCGCAGCAATAAAGCCTACAACTAATGCTCCTGTTGCTAAATAAGGAAAGTGAGGTCCGGCGTCGGCAATCTGTAGTAAAAGATTCATAAACTAGTTTTCCCTGTTATTTTTTATTTTAATTAACTATTAACTTTATATCACCAATCTTATCTACTGCATCTTTCTTTTTATAGATATAAGAAGAAAGATGCAAATCCTGCTGATGATAGATCTTTCTTTCTTACTTAACTAATCCTGCCCGTAAAGCTCTAACCGCTGCTTGAGTGCGGTCATCGGCACACAGTTTATTAAGGATATGACATACATGAGTTTTAACTGTGCCTACGGTAATATATAGCTTGGCTGATATCTCTGCGTTGCTACAGCCAGCTACAATTAATTCTAATACTTCTAATTCTCTGTCCGTGAGAGGATAGGTTTCAATTAGCTGCTGATATTCTTCGGCTATAGCAGTAATAGCCTGAGTATCCTCTTCAGCTTGAGGAATATTTTCAGCCACAGCTACACTAGTACTTTTAGTAGATTGAGCTTGCTTAAGCACAATACGAGCGATCGCTGGATCGATCCAGGCATTTCCTTCGTGGGTGGTGCGAATTGCCTCGACCAGATTGTCCATGCTGACATCTTTGAGGCTATAGGAATCAGCCCCAGCAGCGAAAGCAGCCATAACTGAATCTTCGCTATCGTGCATCGTCAGCATCAAGATTTTAGTATTAAAGTCAGAGTTTTCTGCTTGATGTTGCTTTAGTTTTTGAGCTACCTCAATGCCGTCAATGTCAGGTAAGCCTATATCTACTAGAGCAACATCAGGTTGATGAGTCGTCACCTTTTTAAAGCCGTCTTCGCCATTAGCAGCATTATTAATAATTTCTATATCTGAATATTGCTTAAGGGCTGCACATAAACCGATTCGGCTTAAGTCATGATCTTCAATTAAGACGACACTAATCTTGCTCATTCTTGTTTAATAAAAAATATTTTTTTACCTATACCTTTTAGACTATGCAATATTTCAATATTGATAACATCTTTCTTTAGAAGTATATCTTTTGAGGGCAGTTGTAGCTTATACATCATCCATGATTTTGTCCGAACTATTAATTAAAAACCCTAAACATTAAAAACTTTTGACCTCTGTACGGCGGCGAACAACTGTTCGCCCCTAACGGACTTCATTCGTTAATCTATAACCTTTAATAGACACTAGCTATGAGCAGGAGCAGTATTATAAATGATTATAAAGAATATTAATATAAGAAGTTTTTATAGTTTAGTAAGTTTGACTTTTGAAAAAGTATAAATCTGATCTTAATCAAGTCAGCTTCAAGTGACTGTAAGTTTAATAATTGATCCAAAGCAAAAATAGGTATGGAAAGCAAAATGATCAACATCTTATTGGTGGAGGACGACGAGGTTGATGTGATGAATGTCAAACGCGCATTCAAAAAATATAAGATAACTAACCCCTTGTACGTTGCAGGAAATGGCTTAGAGGGTTTAAAAATGTTGCGATCGCCAGATGGTCAGCCGACCGTACCAGATAATCGAAGATTGATTTTACTAGACCTAAATATGCCGAAGATGAACGGTCTAGAATTTTTACAAGAACTTAGAAATGACGAAGAGTTAAAACGCACTCCTGTAATCGTTTTAACTACCTCTGACGAAGACAGAGATAGAATTGAGGCTTACAACTTAAATGTTGCTGGTTATATTCTCAAGCCAGTTACTTTTATAATTTTTGCTGAGGTGATGGTTGCCCTCAATAAATACTGGACTTTATGCGAGATGCCATAGCTGCACAAGAATAGTGAATGATAAGTGATGAGTGAAGAACAATTTTCTATACTGTTGGTTGACGATGACAAAGTCGATCGCCTAGCAGTCAGACGAGCTTTAAGCAAAGCTGGTTTGATGGCGAATTTAACCGAAGCTAAGAATGGCGCAGATGCAATGTCTGAGCTAAAGGTTAGGCAAAATTTTGGCGGTGTTGACCAAGTTAATTGCTCTGACTCAGCTTCCAATTATCTTGGACATATTTTTGATTTGGTACTGCTCGATTATCGTTTGCCAGATATTGATGGTTTACATTTACTTTCTCAGATCAAAGCTTTTAATCTATATTTGCCTGTCATAGTTTTAACGGGACAAGGAGATGAAGAAATTGCCGTCGAGATCATGAAGGCAGGAGCAGCAGATTACTTATCAAAAGCCAAAATTGAACCAAAAGGTTTAGCTAAGGCAATAAACAGTGCTGTTCGGATTCATAAAGCAGAACTGGCAGTGGAATTGATAAATAAACGTCTGCGTATTAGCAATGAATTATTGATATTCAAAAATCAAGAATTAGAAAGACAGCAAGAACAAATTAAGCTCCAGAATGTCCAGCTACAAGAATCCTACAAACTCAAGTCCGAGTTTTTGGCAACCATGTCCCACGAATTGCGGACTCCCATGAACGCTATTATGGGCTTTTCTCAGCTTTTATTGCGCCAATACGGCGATCCTCTATCTGAGCAACAACAAAACCTTATTCAGCGCATTTTCAGCAACAGTAAAAATTTGTTAGATATGATCAATGAAATGCTCGACTTTTCTAAGATAGAGGCAGGCAGATTAGAAATTAGACCCCAAAGATTCAATCTAGGCAATTTAATTAATTTAACTATTGAAGAGCTACGTTCTTTAGCTGTCCAAAAACAGCTTGATTTAACAGCAGAGGTAAAGTTAAAAGATTCCTATATTGTTCAGGATGCTAATTTCATTAAAAGAATCATCGTTAATCTGGTTTCTAATGCCATAAAATTTACTGATATAGGAACAGTAAAAATTAAGGTTTGGGAAATAGATCCAGACAAAATTGCGATCGCCATTACGGATACGGGAATCGGCATCGCTCCAGTAGATAGAGATAAGATATTTCAGGCCTTTCGCCAGTTAGATCAAGGCTTCACCCGCCAACATTCTGGAACAGGCTTGGGTTTGGCTATTACCAAGTCTTTAGTAACTATGATGGGGGGCAAAATTAACCTAGAGAGCCAACTTGATGAGGGTTCGACTTTTACTATAGAAATACCTCGCAAGTATGATGCCTAAATCTCAGAGTGTTAGTTAGATTAAGTGGTATTTATGTATAATATTTTACTAAGCAATGTCTGTTACACAGCCCACAAAAAGCAACTATATTTTAGCCGTAGATGATATTCCTGATAATCTTTTATTGATTCAGCTTTCCCTAGAACAAGAAGGTCATCGAGTTGTTGTGGCTAATAACGGCAAAACAGCTTTAAAACAGATTAAAAAAGCTCCTCCCAGTTTAATTTTATTAGACGTGATGATGCCTGGGATGGACGGTTATGAAGTCACACGACGCATTCGCGAAGACCGCAATATTCCCTTTATTCCCATACTGTTGGTTACAGCTAGAGAGGAATCTAGCCTAGTTGAAGGATTGGATGCAGGTGCAGATGAATTCGTGCGCAAACCTTTTCAACTAGATGAGTTACAGGCTAGGGTGCGCTCTATGCTCAGGCTGAAAGAAACAATAGACCAAAGAGAAAACTTTGTATCTTGTCTGACTCACGATCTTAGAACACCACTGGTAGCTGCTAACCGAATGCTAGATTTAATTCAGCAGCAGGCATTTGGTGAGGTTAACAATGAGCAGAAAGAAGCGATCGCCAGTATCCTCAGCAGCAATCAAAATATGCTACAAATGCTCAATACCCTATTAGAGACTCATCAATATGAATTGGGGCAAAAAACTCTAAGCTTTATCCCTGTAAATCTTCAGCAGCTAATAGTCGAAGTAGTAACTGAACTTCAGCCATTAGCAATTGAAAAAGGAATAGAGTTAAAGCAAAATATAGCTTCAGAAGTGCCAGAAATTAAGGGCGATCGTCTTGAACTGCGCCGAGTTTTTACCAATTTGATTGGCAACGCCATTAAGTTTACCGACAAGGGTGCAGTAAAAGTATCTTTAGATCACAATAAGTCTCAGGTATTAGTTACGGTTAAAGATACGGGAATTGGTATATCCCCACAGGATCAAAAGGCTGTTTTCCAACGCTACCATCAAGGCAACCATAGACGATCTGGCAAAGGCTTAGGACTCTATCTGTGTCAGCAAATTATTAATGCCCATCAAGGACAAATTACGGTGACATCCGAAGTCGGTAAAGGTGCTACTTTTTCTTTTTGGTTTCCCAAACAATTATCCTGATGATTGATAATTGATCATTGTTTATTGATAATTGATAACATTTCTCGATCTTGTTTTAGCCGCTCAATCTGTTGGCGATCGCCTTCAATTGTTTTTTTGACCTCGGCTAGTTTTTCGTTAGCAGTTTTGGCGATCGCCTCAATTTGCTGTTGATAATATCTATTTTCTTCATCCACCGAAGCAATGAGATCCCGCGTAATTTTGTCTGCTGATAAGCGGATTAATATCTGGTATTTGTTATCTAATGTCCGCTTTAATTCTTTACTTTGCTGTTTTAGTTTATTTGTTTTGGCATCTTGTCCTGTAAACAGATTTATAAACTGGAAAATTATAATTATAAAGCCAATAAATAGACCTTCACCTGATAGAAACTTAGTAACTAGATAAATCATTAAGCCTATGCTAGCAACCATCAAAAATCTGAACCATTTACCTTGACTAAAGTGATAGTCAAAAGTTAACTTGCTTCCTGCTTCTAAGATTGGTAAGTAAGCCAAGTTGGCTAACTCAAATTTAGGTGCGGTAACTACTTTGGGTTTGATCGTCACATCGGCTAAGTGAACTATAGATTCAAGCTCTACTGCTATTTGCGATCGCAATTGTTTTAAGCCTCCATTAGCATAAGTGTTATTGCAGCTATACCATTCTTGCTCTAAATAATTTTGAAATTCGCACTGATATAAATCGGCTATATACAAGCAAAGCTGTGACTCAATATTATTGTTTTTAACTATCGGTAATAAATAGGTGTTTTTTTCTTCTTTGATTATTTTAATTTCTGATTTATAAATAATTTCTTGGGTTGACCAAATCAAATTGTCTTGGACAAAAGGATTGATTAAAATAGCTTTTTTGTGATTTATTTCTTGCTTGATTATTTGTAAACTGTGCTGTTGCTTTTTATTTATCTTAGGAATTAGCTGATTAATTTGTTGCTGAGATTCAACTCCTTCTGCTTGGCAATATAGTTCTTGTAGTGTTTTTATTTTCTGCCATTTCTGTTGATTAGCAACTTTAATACTTCTATTAATAGTTGTGATTAGCTTTTGAGATAATCTTGTTTCTAATTTAACTAAAGCTAAAGTTAATAACTGCCCCAAATTATGCTGATATTGCTCAATACAAGCAGAATCTGTAACTACCAAAAAATTGTCTAAAAGAAAAATGATTTCTGAAGGAAATGTATATGCCTGCTGTTTAAGCCAATTGTTTATATCTGCTTGACTATCATCAATTATAACTATCACCATGCCAATGTTTTTGGCAAGTGATTTCTGGATTAACCTTTGTTTTTTAGCTGAGATTTTTTCATGGCGATCGCATACCAGGAAAATAAATTCGCAACCATGTACGATATGCTGAATTTTTACATCTGGGGGAATTATTTGTAGCTGATATTGCTGCTTGAGATTTGGATCTTGTTCGCTAATGTCTTTTAGCTGCTTCGATAAAGACGTGTTGCAACTAACTAATTTTATTTTTGGCTTGCTGTGAGCTAATCGATCGATAAGAGCATCTATTTCGGTAATTAAATCTAGGTAAACCGCTTTTTGCTCGACTTTTGTAGCTAAATATTCCTTTACCTTAATTAATTTTGGTAATAAGCTGGGTTCAATAGACTGCATAAAATTGCCACAGGCGCCATCGCCTGAATACTTCTAATCATTTCCTGCCTATACTAGCTAAAATAATTGTTTTCTACTGGAATTATCGAGCAAAATGTTTAAATAGAAAAAGATCTAACTGCTTCTTTGTCTAAATTTAAATAGATATAATCTTCATCCATACGAGCGATCGCCGACATGGGTAAGGTTAATTCTTTTTTGTGCCATAAATGCCCCTCTTCTAGTACCAAATGAGTAATGTGCTGATCCTGGGGATCGAGCAAAAATTCTTCTACCCGCCCAATATGTCCGTCGGTGGCTTCTACTGATGCACCTCTGTGTATCGCTATCTCCCCAGCAGGAATTATTTCCTCTTCTACTGGCATAGAGAATATATCTGTACTCATATCTCCACTCATAGTTGGATCGGACCACATCAAATAAGAAGTGCGATCGGCGATCGCTTTGTCGCTAAAGTCTTCTAATGCTTCATACTTATACGTAACAGGATTGAGAAACCGCATTTCAGTAAAAGGAGGCATAGCAGCCAATTCCTCTTTAGTACAGCTTAAGGCAATAGATTCGGGGGTAGTTCTCACAACTCGGTCAATCGATACCAAATATTTATGAGACTCTAAGAAATTAGAAACTTTGACTACAAAGTGAGTTACTTTTTGACTATTGCGCTCGATAATTACATGAGTTGATTTACCGCATTCACCATCAACACAGACAACTTTTGCATCTAAAGAAATTTCTTTCATTTTCCTTACCCAACTTTTAATGCCTGAATGTATTGTGGCACAATTAATAACTGACTTACGCAGAATAACGAAAAGTCAGTAGTTTTAATGAAGCTCAAAAAATAGATGTGTCGTTTCTTTGGCAATTTTGTCATTTAATAATTTCTTCCTATTTTGATAACAAAATTATTGGCTTCCATACTGATCAACAAGACTGGTTGATTTAGATTGTCCGTTGCTTACCAAAAAGTTAAATCAGGAAACAATATGGCATCTATAGAATATAGCCCTGGTCCAAATACCGCAATTAGCATCATGATTAAAACGTAAATAAAGGCTTTTTCCCAGCTTGGTCCTTCAGCTTTGCCATGTGGTCCTTTATAATCGTCGGCAGGAGTTAAATAAGGATCTTGAGCAATAAAAGGTTCACCCCCCATAATTTCTAGTATCATAGCAAATGCCATCGAGCCTAAAATACCGATGCTAGCTAATAGAGTTAGAAAACCAGCAATTAAGCAAAATCCGCCAAAAAACATGGTCGCTGCACCAATAACACAGAGCCAAATCGGCATATTATTAAGTGACTTAGACCACTGCTTTAGGTGAGTCAGCTTGGGATATGCGTGACGCACGAAGATAATGCCCATGCAAACCCGAAAAATTAATAAAATTATGCTTTTAAATACTCCTGGGAAACTATCACTAGGATAGATTAAAGCAAATGAACTTGTAGCCGATAGGGCAGGAATTTTTAGTAAGATGCCGCTAGTTATCAAAAAAGCAACTACAGCAACTGCAATATAAATAAATTTGCTTATAAATTTGCTCATTATTTTCCAATTTTTAATATTCAATGTATTTGTAAGCCTCTTGTATTGGTGTCGATCGCATATAAGAGAAGTTTTAGCCGTAATAAACAGGCGATTTTTCTCTTTACCGCCGAAAGTAAGATTAGTGCATACTTCTGGCACGAAGATTTTACCCAAGCGAGTACCATCGGGGGCATATACCTGTACGCTATCGGCAGAACTGGTAAAAATATTGCCATGCACATCTACGCGAAATCCATCAGGTTCGCCTGGTTCTATAGTTGCAAACACGCGACCCTCTTCTACATAGCGATTTTCCCTCACTTCATAAACGCGGATATTGTGAAGCTGCTGGGGATGTTCGGCAGCAGAAGTATCGGAAACATATAGCAGACTTTCATCGGGGCTAAAAGCAATTCCGTTGGGTTTTTCCATTTCTTTAATTACTGCATCTATTTCCCCCGTCGCAGGATCGAAACGATAGACAAAATCTCCAGCTTGTTCTTGTTCGCCCCCGTACCCTTGGTCTTCGTGAGTGATCCCGAAAGTTGGGTCGGTAAACCAGATCGTCCCATCGCTTTTTACTACTAAGTCATTGGGACTATTAAAACGTAGACCCCAAGCGCGATCTATTAAAACTCGCCACTCACCATCTGCTTCGCGTCGGATAATTGCCCGTTGACCCTGAGAACAGGCGACAAGACGACCTTCGAGGTCGCGATAATTGCCACTTTGATAGTGGGATGGCTGACGAATCACTTGATCGCCATCAGTCGGACTCCAACGCAACAGGCGGTTATCGTGGGCATCACTCCAAATTACGCTGTCATCCTCAGAAAAATAAACAGGTCCTTCTCCATGAACCGTTCCACCTGTAAGCTTTTGCAGAGTAGCATCTTGACGCAACAGAGGTTTTAAGCGATCGTCATAAATTTCAATACCTTCAGGCATAATAAGTCAACCTTATTAGCAATAGTTTTCTAGATTCAAGCAAAGTCACCAGGTTGTGCAGCTAGCCATTTCTCATCTTTTAGCTGCACTACCATTAGTACTGCTGGCTCATCACCTACAGTACCCGATAAATGACCTTTATGTCCTTTTTCATTGGGTTTGGTTTTTTGGTCGCCACCAAAAGAAACCTCCCCAGCACCCATTTCTACACGAGTGCCATCTGTTGTCTCGACAAACCATTTACCAGACAAAGGCACGATCCACTGGGGCTTAGGGTTTTCATGCCACTGACCCACCCAGCCAACTGGCTGGACGGTAAATAAAATCTCTGCATCACTAGAAAGCAGATGATCATTCCACTGGGGATCGGCACCGCCACCCATACTTTCTTTGGCAAAGTTGGTCAATTCACATTGAGTTTGGTGACTTATACCATCTTCGTCTGTCCATACGTGCCAGTATTTTACTTTTGGCTTGCTCATGTTTTTTTAGCTTTTTTATGATAAATCAAATAAGAACGCGAGGTTATAGTGCTTGACTTATGAAGGCATTAATTGCTGAAGTTTCTCTGGTTCTTCTCCCAGCCAATCAGGATTTTGGGCAGTGCTGTCAAAAATTGAAGAGGTTTTAAATGGCTCAAATTCTCCTTTCGCTCCTGCCTGTGCTGTTTTATCTAATAACGATTGTACCTGTTGTTCGTCCATTGGCTCAAAGCTACTTACGGCTTCAAATGCTTGGTCGAGAATTTCGAGACTATCAATTCCAGTGATTACGACCGAGGTGGGTAAATTGAGAGCATAATGCAGACATTCGATGGGAGTAGCAGTATTGGAGCGTAAAAGTATACCGTTTGCCATAGTTTTCATCGCCAAAATGCCGATATTTTGTTTAACTAATTCTGGAACAACTAACTTAGCAAAGCTACGGTAATGAGCATCCATTACATTTAAAGGCATTTGAACTGTATCAAACTGAAAGTCGTTTTCGGCTGCCACTTCGAGCATATGTAGATGAATTTGGGGATCTTTATGTCCCGTAAAGCCGATATATCGCAGCTTGCCAGCTTCTTTTGCTTCGATAAAAGCTGCATGAGCGCCCTGTTCGTCAAATACTCGATGTGGGTCTTCGTAGCGGATAATCTCGTGATACTGGATGAGATCGATGCAATCTACTTGATGACGCTGTAAAGATTCGTCTATCTGTTTTGCCGCTTCTTTTTTCGAGCGACCATCAATTTTGGTCATCAAAAACGCTTTTTCTCGATAGCCATCGCGAAGAGCTTTGCCCATGCGTTTCTCACTGACTCCATCATTGTAATCCCAACTATTATCCATAAAAGTGATACCGCGATCAATCGCTGTACGAACAATTCGGATACCTAGCTGCTCATCGACGTTTGGCAAGCCGATATGCCAACCGCCCAGTCCTATGGCTGAAACCTTTTCTCCTGTATTACCAAGCTCTCGATATAGCATTTGTGATTGACTATTAGCTGACATTTTTTTCCTTTCAATTTATTTTTGTACTTGAACTTTATTAATCTGAGTTGGATATGTTTAAGAGTAATTTAGACAGTGATTAACATCATTGCGTGTCCATTAGGATCTTTGACGATGCAAGCTTGAGAATAAGGATAGGAGTTGGGAAACTGGATGATTTTAGGCGAGATAATTTCGACTCCGTTTTCTCGCAGGGTATTTACTGCTAAATCGATATCCTTAACTACAAGCTGTACTTGCATAGATGCAATATCGTAACTTTGCCAATCATCGGCAAACGGACGACCAGTTCCAGGGACGATATAGTCGAGTAATTCTATTCCCAAACCTTTTTTTTTTGGTCGCGTTCCTGTCACTCGCACTTTGGCTTCTGCTAAGCCATCAAGATGAGCCTGAATTTCGCCAGAGTTGATATTGCTTTCTTCTACCTCCATCCCTAAAAGATCTCGATAAAATTTGAGACTCTGTTCGGTATCGGCTACAGCGATCGCACTATGATCAATGCCTAAAAATAATTCTTCCGTGTTTTGCTGCCACTTATCTTTACTAAGCTCAGGTGGAAACCAAATTATTTCTAAATCGTGACCGTCTGGGTCTTTAAACTTAAAGGCACGTATGCCATTCGGAAGAGTTTGTAGTCCGCTAGAAATTGGCTCGATCTCAAAAGATTTTACATGGTCGTAAGCGCGATCTATATCGCTAACAACGATCGCCAGATGTTGAAACCACAGATCATTACTCTGGGAATCAGTTGGAATGGGTTTTCCCTCGATGTCAAGATACTCGATAAGCTCGATCACTTCATCCCCAAGCTGCAATGTAACAAGCCGAATTTTAGTCGCTTTTATTCCTTCCAATTCGCTGTAGTAACTTTCTTCGAGCGTAATATCTGAAACTAATTTAAATGAAAACGCTTCAGTATAAAACTTGAGCGATCGCTCTGCATCGCTTACTGTTGAACCAATAGCTCGAACTTTTTGTACTTGAACGTCATCAGTCTGTGTTGAAATAGTCATCTTCGTAAACCTTTAAACCAAAGCCAAATCCCTGCTCCTGCCATAATTAATAAGGCAAGAGCATTATAAAATGGATAAAAAGAACTCAAGTCAATTATCCCAAACTTACCAGTATGGATATCCATTAACCATCCATACTGGTCGTCTTTTCCTGCTAAATCCGCTATGTGGAAAAGCCCACCTGTTATTGGAGTCAGGATTAGAGGAATAATTACAAAGGGAGCAAGGCTATATTTGATCTTTTTTAGACGACTGGCACGCATTTTTTTAGTGACGATAATTTGCTTTAAACTATTATCACTCTTAAGCTGATAACTGTCCGCCAGTTACGTCGTAAAGTGCGCCTGTCACAAAGCTACTGTCAGAACTACCTAAGAAAACATAAGCAGGAGCTAGTTCTTCTGGTTGAGCAGTACGCTTGATAATACCGTCACTATCGTAGTTATCTACTTGCTTTGCCGTCATCGTCGCGGGAATATTAGGAGTCCAAACGGGCCCTGGTACGACGGAATTAACTCGAATACCGCGATCGCCTAAATTCAATGCCAAAGATTTGGTGAAAGTATGGACTGCACCTTTGGAAGTGGCATAATCAACTAGAAAGTTTTTACCCATTTTGCCGACAATGCTACCAGTATTGATAATCACATCACCTTCTTCTAAATGAGGCAATGCAGCCTTGACCATATAAAAATAGCCAAATACATTGGTTTCCATCGTGCGACGAAACTGTTCTAAGGTAATATCTTCAAACTTCTTCTGCACCATTTGGTAAGCAGCGTTGTTAATTAAGATATTTAACTTACCAAAACGCTCTACTACCTGGGCGATCGCCGACTCACAATCTTCATAGTTGCGAACGTCGCCTTTGATTATCAGGCAGTCTTTATTACCAATATCTTTGACCATTTTTTTAGTCTCTTCCGCATCGCCATCATTTACGTTGTAGAAGATAGCTACTTCCGCTCCTTCCATGGCATAGGCGATCGCCACAGCGCGACCAATACCAGAGTCTGCACCAGTAATAAATGCCACTTTTCCTTTGAGTTTTCCTGCTGGGGAGTAGTTAGACAGATCGCTATCTGGCTGTGGAGTCATATCCGCTTGAGAGGCTGGATAATCTAACTGCTGTGGTGGAATATCATCGGGAGTTGGACGACGTTCTTTGGTTACCATTTTTGTCTCCGTTTATAACTAAATATTGGCGATTAAATTTTGGTCGCTTTTAGGCATTCTGGCAAATTATGTAGCTGATAACACCCGTTTTTGAGCAGCGCAACTTTTCTCTACGCTATTAGTTACTATTTTTATTTCTTATTCAACTGATGATCGTCTGCCAAAAGTCAGAGAATTTATTTTTTATTTGTTATTTTTTATCAATATCAGGTTTTCATAACAATAATGAGCGGAATTTTGTTTTTTCTCTTAATTGCTAGTTAAAAGAAAAAACAAAATGAACCGCAAAATAATTATCGAATTTTTATTAAACAAATAATCTTCAATTGCCTCTTGTGCCATGGCGAAAATTTTTAATTACACCGTTAACTCCAGCCCTAAAGGATTGTGCCACTAAAGATACTTTGCTTTACCTCACTCGTAAACATACCATAAGGAAAAACCAGATCGGGCGCACTGCTCTGTTTTAGTGTCTGGATTTGGTCTGGGGCAAAGCGGATTGACAACGAAGATAAGTTATCATGCAGGTGTTCGAGCTTGCTAGCACCCAGGATAGGCGCGGTGATGCTAGGCTGTGCCGAGACCCAAGCCAGGGCGACTTGCGCCAGCGGGCGATCGATCTCAGTGGCAACCGTTCGCAGGGCATCGAGTATGCGCCAATTGCGATCGGTGAACTTAGTAAACTTTCCCTCGAAGGGATTACTATTGCTGAGTCGTCCCTGTCCGTTAGTGTTCTCAAGACTATACTTACCAGTGAGGAATCCACCTGCAAGCGGACTCCACGCGCAAATGCCAAGACCACATTCGCGGGCGGCGGGGATATGTTCGTTTTCAATATTGCGCTCGACAAGAGAATATTCAACCTGCAAGGCAATAGGTGCAGGAACATTAAAGGCAGTGGCAAGCCCAACAGCTTTAGCAGCATACCAGGCTGGTACATCTGAAAAACCGAAGTAGCGAATTTTGCCAGCGCGTACCAAATCGCCGAGTGACTGTAGTACTTCCTCAACAGGTGTCACCATATCCCAAGCGTGCATCCAGTAAAGATCAATATAGTCAGTTTTAAGACGACGTAGCGACCCTTCAATTGCCCGATACATATTCTTTCGTCCGTTGCCCCCCGCATTTGGATTGCCCGATTTGCCACCATGAAAGGTGAACTTTGTCGCAAGTACCAGATCGTCGCGTAGGCTGCTATGGTTGATATAGCTGCCGATTAATTCTTCACTGCGACCCTGTGCATATATATCAGCGGTGTCGATAAAATTCCCACCCGCCTCGACATAGGCGTGAAAAATAGACTGGGAAATTTCATCAGACGCTCCCCATCGTTGCGTGCCGAAGGTCATAGTACCGAGAGCCATAGGACTGACGATCAGTCCAGAGTGACCAAGGGTGCGAAAATTAGTAAGGTTCATAAGATTTTATTCTAAATAAAACAGCAAAGTTAATCGAGATATTTTGTTGACGTAAACTACACTAGTTCGATGACGATTTTGCTAAAAAGATCTGATGAGGACTGGGCTTGAAAAGCATTTTTAGCATCCTCAAAATCAAATTTGCGATCTATCGGTGGCTTAATTTTATGTGTTTCAATTTCTTGGGATAAAGCTTTATACATTTCGGCACTGCCAACAGAACTACCACGAATGGTAATGCCTTTACTCATTAGCGGGTTAACGTCTGGGGGACTATCGCCATTTGTCATCAGTCCAATGAGGGCGACTTCGCCACCGTAGCCAGCAGCAGCCAGAGACTGATTTAGTGTACCTGTTCCGCCAACATCAACTACTTTATCGACCCCCCCCGTCCGCTCGAACACCGCACTGCCCCAATTCAAATTGTCTTGATAGTTGATGGCATCACTAGCACCAAGCTCAATTAATCGCTGCATTTTAGTATTTTGACTCGATGTGGCAATTACTTCAGCACCTGCGGCCTGGGCAAAAAGTAGAGCGAATAGTGAAACCCCGCCACTGCCTAAAACTAGAACTTTGCTGTTGGTTTGAATAGGATGGTCGCCGTAAAGAGCATTCCAGGCTGTAAGTGCAGCGCAGGGAAGCGTAGCTGCTTCAGCATAATCCAAACTTGCGGGTGCGGGTACGATACGGTCAGCGGGTAAGACGACATATTCAGCCAACATACCGTCTTCGTTGAGCGAACCTAAACCCATGCCGAATCCTGCTTTAACTGGCTCTTTTAGCCAGGGTAATAGTAATCCAGTGACGCGATCGCCCACAACCCAATTATCGACCCCAGACCCAACCGCATCAATTTCACCTGACCCATCGGAAACTGGGACGAGATCGCGATCGCTTAGCCGACCGAATGGCCCTTTAATCACTAGCTGGTCTCGGGAATTAAGCGAAACTGCGTGAATCCGAATCCGAACTTCGCCCACGCCTGGCTCTGGCATTGACACATCCTCAAGTACTAACCCCTCAAGATCGGTAGCACCCGCTTTCAAAATCCAACGTTTCATAGTCATTTTCCTGCTTTATATCCGAATAGCCTAACTATAGAGCGAATGTTATTCTATGACTAGATAGTATAATCAATATAGACTTGTGAGAAATATGCAACAATGAGGCGTGACGAACTAACCGATTTATCTGCATTCGTGATGGTTGCCGACGAGATGAGTTTTACAAAAGCTGCGTCAAAACTGGGAATGTCTCCATCCGCCTTAAGCCATGCTATGAGGTCGCTTGAAGACAGACTGGGAGTACGATTGTTGGCGCGAACGACCCGAAAAGTATCTACAACAGAGGCAGGTGAAAGACTATTGACAACCTTACGACCTGCACTTAGGGATATCAATGCTGGACTAACCGACCTGGGCAAGTTACGGGACAAACCTGCTGGAAACTTACGTATTACCACATCTAAACACGCAGCAATTTCTGTTATCTGTCCAGTATTGCCTGATTTTATCGATGCTTATCCAGATATTCGAGTCGAGATTACAATTGACGAAAGCCTGAGCGACATTGTTGCCAGCCGTTACGATGCTGGAATTCGGTTAAGAGAAAAGGTTGCCAAAGACATGATTGCAGTGCGAGTCGGCTCAGATGTGCGAACGGCAGTTGTTGGATCTCCAGCCTATTTTGCGACCCACCCCAAACCAAAAACACCCCAAGACCTGGTTGAGCATTGCTGCATCAACTATCGATTTATGACCTCTGGAGGGCTTTATCACTGGGATTTTGAGAAAGATGGCAGAGCTTTTCAAGTTAGAGTTGATGGATCTCTTGTTTTCAACGACAGCGATCTAATTCTAACGGCTACCTTGGCGGGGCAAGGCATTGGATATCTTTACGAGGATCAGATTGCCGAACTGGTCGTCGAGGGTCGGCTAATCCAGATTTTGACAGACTGGTATCCGACCGCTTCTAGCTACTACCTTTATCATCCTAATCAACGTCAGACCCCAACCGCACTCGCCGCGCTAATTGATGCTTTGCAAGTTAAATCAACATAGACAATAAACAGAAGTCTATTGGTTCATGTCTCAATTAGGCAACGCCTGCAATTTTTAACAAATTTGAGCAAGAAAAAAGAAGAAACCCTTTGGCATTTTGTTTTCTTCTAGAGCGATTCTAATAGCTGGCAAGGACGTAACTATCAAGTTGTAGTAAAAAGCGATTGATTTTTCTGAACAGTTTTTTAGGAGCGACCCCCGCGCATGGTTCGACATCGAAAAGCCACGCGGACTTGGGAATACGCAATTGGTATTTTTTCAAAACTCGGACAATCAAACTCTGCTTTTCATTGAGATAATAACATTAAGGTAATAACATTTCCAACTTCAATACCAGTGCCAGAGGTAAACCGATGACTCGAAAACAATCTCTTTCTTTTGCAGATAGACTGACTCAGGGTGCGCCACTTGCAGTTTTACTGTTATTATCTCTCCTCATCCTCTATCAACTTCGTTCAGTTTTAGAGCTTATTGCGATCGCCATTTTATTATCGCTAATTTTTCAAACGCTACTGCATCAGCTAGAAAAGTTGGTAAAAAAGCCTTGGTTAGCAGTTCTAATTCTATCCGTTGGCATCCTTGGTTTAACCGTAATGTTCCCCCTGGTTATTGTTCCTAGTCTTTTAGATCAAATGGGAAAACTATCTTCACAATTACCACAATACATAAGTAATTTAACTTCAGAGTCTCGCAATCTCCACGAGCAATATCAACTTGTTCTTGATCTCTCTCAGGAAATTAGTAAATTAAATAATTTTATCGATGGTGTTATCGGGTCATTACCTCAGATGCTGGCACAAGCTTTTGGGATTACCATTGAGGTTTTTGCTACATAGGTTAGCAATTCTCGAAACAGATGGCGCAATGACTGTAGAGCATTATCCCTCCTCTTCTGAAGATAATCGGCACAGAGAATTTAGCGATGCCTTCAGGCCGCGCTTCGCAATCGCCTAAATGAAATTGAAGAGCTATTATCTCAAGTCAACAAACAACTAAGCTGATCTAGCGATTCTCGGTTTAGTGAGGTAATAGGTGATCAGGATTTTAAGCTTTTTGAGTAAGTTAAAATTTGTACTTCATAAGTCTGAAAACTGCTATCTCAATCAATTCATTGCTTTTCAATATCACTGACACAATAATGCAATATCAGAGCTTTAGGATGAATAATTAGCGAGAAAAACCAAATAAATTGCCCGAAAAAATACGTAGCCTAAATGAGTTGTTTTTAAATATAAAACTTTAGCTTTTCAAAGCGATCGCGCCAATAGCAGCATAATTCCACGGCTTTTTACAAGATTAAACAACTGAAAACACATATTAGTCAAAAAAACATTGACATATTAAGAATTTGAGATTTGTAAGACAACAATGTAATTTTTTGGCATTTTATTAATAACCGAAACAAGGCAAAAATAACTTTATCTTAATAGCCATTTTAACGATCATTAAAAATGATTTTATCGAAAATTCAAGTTGCTCAATTAGATGTATATGAGTTCACCTTTTTGATAATTAATAGCATTTAAATGCAGTTGATCTGCGCTTTGTAAATTAAAAAAACTAGAATAAATAAGCGTACTCAAATAATACATCAATAGTATACAGAGGTTTGATTTGACAGATTGCGAGATCTCTATCTTAAGATGGTGTAGTCAAAAAAATTAGCGAATTAGTATTAGTTTATGAGTTAATTTAAAGCAGCGAAATTTTAAAGTTAGGAAAGGGTATATATATAGTTTGTAAAACTTACCCTAAATACACATCAAATAATCGCTTTATAGGAGGCGTAAACCAATGTTTTTCCACAAAAAAGAAACCATTCACAATGTCGAGATCAAAGAAGCAAATCCCCGCTTTGCTCAACTATTACTAGAGCAATTTGGTGGTGCAACTGGAGAACTATCTGCTGCCTTGCAATATTGGGTGCAATCTTTCCATGTTGAAGATCCAGCAATTAAAGATATGCTCCAAGACATTGCTATTGAAGAGTTCGGTCATTTAGAAATGGTTGGTAAAATGATCGAAATGCACACTAAAAATGTAGACCAAACCGATGCATATAAAAGTACGTTGTTTGCCGTGCGAGGAATGGGACCTCATTTCCTCGATAGTCAAGGTAGTGCTTGGACAGCAGCTTATTTAAATGAAGGCGGTGATGTCGTGCGCGATCTACGTGCCAATATTGGTGCAGAAGCTGGAGCGCGTCAAACTTATGAATCGTTGATTAAAATAGCGCCAGATGAAGGTACAAAAAAAACTCTAGTACATTTGTTGACTCGCGAAATTTCTCATACGCAGATGTTCATGAATGCATTAAAAGATTTGGGCAAGCTTGATGATCCCTTCTTTGGTAACGTTCAGCCCGATGAAACAGTAGATTTGTATTATAATTTATCTACTTCTACTCCAGCAGAAGGCTCAAACATAGAAGTAGACCAACGCGGTCCCTGGAATCAAGAGCCAGATTTTAGATACGTCGCTCACCCCCAACCAAATCATTCTTCGGCAGCCAATTGAGGATATATGCTCAATTAAAAATCGCTCGAAACTGATTTAGCCATAGCCAAGAAATTAATTTCTTGGCTATGGCTTTTAAATTACAGCAGTTTTCATGCTTGATAGACTTAGTTTAAATTACTACTGTCCACTCACGAGCCAACACTCGCGCGTTCCTTTGCTGCTTGCAAAGCAGCAGGGTCGCTCGCCTTTTTGTGTACTGGCTTTTCTGAATTGTAGTGCTGTAGAGCATTTTTGAATCTCTTTTAAGATCAAATTTTTATTTAAAAAGCTAATAGCGGTGCAACGCGGTTTTGGTGTCCTAATCTAAATAATGGCAACGGCTATAGTCCCGAAGAGGATACAGACTGGGCAGGCCTCTGTATCCTCTAACAATTTAGAACGTTGTGTTAGTACTTCCTTGACAAGTTGATGTAGGCGTTATCAAGAATTGTCGGCATTCATATTGTTCATCAGGTATTTGCTGTAGCTAGTGCCATTTTCAAGTGCCTTAGATAATTGCGTATGCATCTCCTGCACGGGTAAAGACTGCTCGATGAAAGCTTGCATATCTGGATCTTGAGCAGATGTAGCTTGACTTTGCAAATCCTTTACGTCACTAGCGTTAGCTTGCATTGACTCGCTGATATACTGTCGATCAAATTCGCTTCCTTGAAGCTGCATAAGCTGCTCTAACTTAGATTGGTTTTGACTATCTAACTGGACGGGTACGATTATGCCTTTGCGACGAGCGAGTTCCATTAGCTGCGTATTATACTCTGCGTGGTCATTCATTAATCGTAAACCGTACTGTGCAATCTTAGGATCTTGAGCTTTCTGGACAGCTAATTGAGCGGAAGAAAACTCATAAAGACTATCTTGAGCAGATTTGGTCAAAAAATCTTTTTCGCTGTTGCTTAAAGAAGATGTGCTAGTGTTGCCAAGCTGCTCGCTCGAAGGCATTTGCGCTATCTGTTCGGAGATGGTCTGCTGCATTGGCTGCGTTTTGACAGGGGCTTGCTGTGCTAAAACTGTTCCAGCTAAAGTTACTGAAAGTATCGCTACTGCTGCTATTGCAGTAAATTTAAGTCTAATCATGGGAAATTCTCCTTTTTTTTATTGTTTCAAAAGCTGCTTGGCTTTTGACTTGTCCCTGTCTGCTATCGAGTTATCTAAATATTGGTATACTGATTTCGATAATATTCAGGCTAGAAGCTGTGGATATTTTTAGGCGTTGCTGATTCAACAGAGCAGACAGCGCCTTGTGAAGGGCGTGTTGCCCGAACCTGGATCGGGCATTTATACCGCTGGGTCTTCGTCTTGTAAGAGTATTCTTGCAAAAAACGCGACGTGCTTTGTATCGCTATTGGCTTTTAAGCAATCTGTATTTATGAATAGATAAGTAAGATCGGATTTAAGCATTACACATTGAGCAACGCCTATTTTTATTATGGCTAAAGTGTTTCAAAATTGCGTCGGTTTGCCAAAGTAAATTTGAAGTTAGTTTTGGCGATCGCAATCTTAAGGCGTTTGATCTTCTGTATCAGCTTGAGCGGTGGGATATGCTCCTGCTTTAACTGCTACATTCATCTGTTGTCCATTGCGTTTTAAATCAAGCTGGAGATTTTTACCCACTTTGCTGCTTTCCACTGCTTGCTGTAAGGCATCAGCATCTTTAACTGCTTGTCCGTTGACTTTTCCGATGACATCCCCAGCCCTCAAGCCAGCTTTAGCCGCAGGAGAGTCTGGTACTACTTTCATAACCAAAACCCCGCTATTATCATAAACACTCAAACCACTATTGGGATTAGAGTTTATTTCTTGTTTAACTTCTGGGGTTAGAGTAACCATTTGGATACCCAAGAAAGGATGTTCTACCTTTCCAGAAGCAATCAACTGGTCGGAAATTCCTTTAGCAGTATCGATGGGAATGGCAAAACCAAGTCCTTGGGCTCCTTGAATAATAGCGGTATTAATGCCAACCACTTCGCCATTTTGGTTTAGCAAAGGACCACCAGAATTGCCAGGATTGATCGCAGCATCAGTTTGAATAAAATTGACTCGTTTATCGGGAATACCTACTTGTCCTGAAGAGCGACCTGTGGCACTGATAATACCTTCGGTGACGGTGTTATCTAATCCTAAAGGATTACCAATGGCGATCGCCGTTTCTCCTGGCTGTAGAGTCTTACTGTCACCAATTTTTACTACAGGTAGATTTTTGGCATCAACTTTTACTACTGCTACATCGGTAACGGGATCTTTGCCCATTACCTTCCCAGGAAAAGTACGACCATCTTTTAAAGTGACGCTGACTTTTTCTGACCCATCGACAACATGAGCATTAGTCAAAATCGTGCCGTCTTTATTGATGATAAAACCAGACCCTAATCCCCTCTCAACTTCTTTATTGGGCATTTGGGGCATTTGCGAACCAAAAAAGTTACGGAAAAAGGGGTCGTTAAACATTTGGGCATTAGGATTGTTGACCGTACGAGTAGAATCAATTCGCACTACAGCCGGTCCTACTTGTTGGGCGATCCTCGCAACCGGATTGTATACTGAACCTTCTGCTGGCGAGGGAGTAGTAACCTGGCTATTAGCTTGGGTAGCTGGATTAGATTCCGCAGCTGCGGTAGTCCCTAAAACTGGACTATTGTGAGCAAATAAATAGTCTCCCCCCACACCGAGTCCTGCACCCAACAAAACTAAAGCCAAAGCAGCAACAGATTTTTGAGGTATACGGCGACGATGAGATGAAGAACCAATAACTACATTACTATTAGAATCATATTTAGGATAGGTTGGCATAATTTTAAGCTTGAATTTATTTGTATATTAATATTTTTAAAATTTCCGTTTGTCTTTTGTGTGTCAAAAAGATAACAGTTTGACGACGCTCAAATAATACTTTTGTTGATTGATGTCCAAAATACCTTCACGACAATGACAAGGCTTTGACACATTTTGGTCATAAACTCTTCCTACATTGAAGTTGTGACAATTTATAGATAAATTTAATTGCCCTTAAAGCAGTTGAACAATAACTAAGATGGATACTTCAACTTATCAACACACACCCATTTTTGTTAATCATCAAATTCCTCAACCTGCTGTAAATGAACGCGCAAGACGCTCAAGCGCAAGGCAGAGAATTGACCTTCAGACCTTGAATGGTAATTATCAACAAGGTTCTCAGTTAGATCGGCATTTAGAATTAGCCACAAAAAACGTGCAGTTGAGCGATCGCGAAATAGTTATAGCCACTGAGCCAGAGGTTATAGTAATTATGGGTTATGCAGAATTTAGCGATTGCGAAGCGAGGCCTGAAGGCATCGCTTAAAAACCTATGATAATAGCTAAAATACAACTAGACTAATTTTAATTTACTTGTGTCTATCAGCCAGAGTGCGATCGCCTGAAGGCATCGTTTAAACAAAAAGATTCTGACAATAGAATTAAAGCCTGAAAAATAGTTACTTTCGCCTACTTACTTAGCGACTACTGACTTGGCAATTGAAACATCAATATTGCCAAAATAAATGCTAAAAGCAATGAGAAGATGTTCTAAAGTTTTAAATAACCAAGGTATTTCTTGAATAGCATTTAACTGGTAATAGCTAGCAATCAAGGCAATTCTTTTCTCTAAATCAGATTTTGATTCGGGACAGATTAAGACTATTTTAATTAAAATCATCATCATCTGAGCAGTGCCTAAATTAATAATATCGACGTTTCTTCCTTGAATCAATAAGTTTTTAAATTCCTGAATTACTTCAGGGGAAGATTTTGCGATCGCACACTGCAATAAGTATTCATAGACAATATTACTTGTTTGATTAACTGGTTGAGCCGAATTATTTATATTTTTAATTACAGATAGAAAAGAAATATATAAACTCTTGCCACATCTTAACCTTAGATAATCTGAATTAGAGAAAAGTCTGCTTGACCAAAATAAACGCTAAAGGCTACCTGTAAGTTTTCTAGGGATTTAACCAGCCATGAAGCCCGATCTTCGGCTACTGTTTCGTAATGGGAAAAGAGAATTGAAAATCTTTGCTCTAAATAAGGTTTGACTTTGCTGCATAGCAAGACTAACTTTAATAACAAACCAATGGTTTTAACTTCTCCTAAATAGGCAACTAACTCTAGATAACGTTGATGATCCAAATTGCCTTTGCTATCAACTACCAAGCATTTGAACAATTAGTAGTAAGTCCGCATGGTTATAAATTCATTTAACTCACGATTATTAAAATCCGTCAAAGTATTTTGTAAATAATCACTTAGTCTGTCAATAGAAGTTTGAAGACAGAAGTATGAAGGCGCGAAGTTTCAAGTTTGGAAGAGGCTTGTACCTCTACCAAACCTCTTCCGTCGTGAACGACGGGGCTTGCAACTATAGTGGAACAAAGGACTTGTCCGCATGTAGGAGGAAGTAGCTGTTTTACTTCATACTTCATACCTCACACTTCATACACAGGGCTATCGCCCAGATCGTCCGTCCTTCGGACGACTTCGATGCTTCGCATCGTGTAGGGCGAAGCCCTGGTCAAGATTTTACTTGATAGCTGTTAGTATATACACTCAAAACACTGAGTTACTCTAGTAGCCCAAAAGTAAATTTAGGTATTTTTCTCTGTAAACAACACCATGAGCATCTATTTCTCTTTGTCGCAACTCTGCACAATTCTTAAGACAAATTTAATCGCTCTTAGTTCTAATGTTGCGGATGACTCTGTAGTCGGTATTACTACAGACAGTAGAAATGTCAAACCTGGAGAAATATTTATTGCCTTGGTAGGAGAAAACTTCGATGGTCATAATTTTGTCGAGTCAGCAGTATCTCAAGGCGCGATCGCCGTAGTTGTTTCTCAATCTCAAATCTCCTCAGACATCCCGCAATTTGTTGTTCAAGATACCCTTAAAGCCTACCAGCAAATAGCTCAGTGGTGGCGCGATCGCTTTGAGATTCCTGTAATTGGCATCACGGGTTCAGTGGGAAAAACTAGTACTAAAGAATTAGTCAGTGCCGTTTTAAGTACCCAGGGAAAAGTATTAAAAACTGAAGCAAACTTTAATAACGAAATTGGTGTACCTAAAACCCTTTTGCAAATTACCCCAGAACATAACTATGCCGTAATTGAAATGGCAATGCGAGGCGAAGGAGAAATCGCTTTATTAACAGATATTGCCCGTCCGACTATTGGCATCATAACTAACGTGGGAACGGCTCATATTGGTCGCTTAGGCTCAAGAGAGGCGATCGCCAGAGCTAAATGTGAACTCTTGGCACAAATGCCTGATTCTAGTGTCGCTATTTTAAATTACGATAATTCTTTATTAATCGAAACTGCTGGGATTTGGCAAGGAAAAACTATCACCTATGGTTTTACGGGGGGAGATATTTCAGGGGAAATAATTAATTTGGCTACTCTAAGGGTATTTGACAAAGATTTACCTTTACCCTTACCAGGAAAACATAACGCCAGTAACTATCTTGCTGCGATCGCTGTTGCTCAAGTTTTAAATATCGATCTGACACCTTTAATAGCAGAGTTAAAAGTAGAATTACCTCAAGGGCGATCGCGTCGCTATGATTTACCCAATGATCTAGTTGTTCTCGATGAAACCTACAACGCGGGTTTAGAGTCGATGCTGGCTGCGCTACAGATGCTCAAACAAACCCCAGGCAAACGCCACATTGCTGTCTTAGGCACAATGAAAGAATTAGGAGAACATTCCCCTCAGCTACACCGTCAGGTAGGGAAAAAGGCACAGGAATTAAACTTAGATCTGCTGCTGATATTAGCTGATGAAGCTGCAACTCAAGAAATTGCTAGGGGTGCAGAGAAAATAACTACAGAATGCTTTAGCGATCGCGCTAGCTTGACTCGTAAATTAAAAGAAATGATGCGTTCAGGCGATCGTATTTTATGTAAAGCTTCTAATTCAGTCGGTTTAAACAAAGTTGTAGATGAGTTAATTTCTGACAATGAAAGAGTAGCTAAACAATTAGAAATTACAGAATCGATTATAAGTGAAGATCGTAACGTATTGAAAAAGCTGGCAGAATAGACGATCGCAATCTTATTTTGTGGTTGAGCTTTAACAGGCGATCGCGCTTTTATTTTGTTCGACATTTTGAGAATAAAATAGACAAAAAAAAAGGGATGAAGTTTAATCATCCCTCCTCATTAAATTTGTAAAAGCTGAAGGCTGATAGCCAATTACATTACTTGTTCTACTTCAACAATTTCAGGAATTTTCTCTCTTAGACGGCGTTCGATACCCATTTTGAGGGTCATTGCCGAACTAGGACAAGAACCGCAAGCACCCTGTAGTCTTAATTTCACAATAGGTCCTTCGATTTCGGCTAATTCGACGTTACCGCCGTCAGCCATAAGATAAGGACGTAGTTCGTCTAAGACGGTTTCTACGTTATCTTGAGTTAATGCTAATGACATAGTTTACTCAGTTGATTTATTTGTATTATTATTATTCGATCCTAGCGCGATCTTACACCCCTTGGGGCGATTCGCTAATTGCCTTTGCTACCTAACTGTTGCGGGTTCTAATAATTTGGTTTGCGAGAAGGTAAACTCAGTAATAATTTTATCGTTGTCTGGATCAATAGATTCAATGACCTGATGTTTAGGAACATAGTAGTTACCTAGCTTTTCGTAGCTTTCGTTAAATTCTCGTTTAGCCTTTAAATTATCAGTTTTGGAGTCGCGGAAAATTGCATTATAACCAGTAGAAATATAGCCTTCTCCAGTGTCCAAACTTTCGTTAGTGTTAATCACAAAAGCCATTGGTCCCATGACACGGCTAACCTGAGAAATTTCTGTACCGCGAATTTTGTAGTTAGACCCCATAGAGTCGCCCTTAACCAAAATTTCTACTGCACCAGAAGCATCTTCTTCTCCTAGAGTGAAAGTACTTTTACCGTGAGCATTTTCAAAGGTATTGCGCTTACGGTGGGTAACCACATCTCTCATGTGGTTGTAAACGCTTTCAGATACCTTCTCGTCTTCGATACCAGTAACTTCTACAGACAAATCGCTATTGACTTTAATATCGGCTGTATATACTTCATCACCTTGTTTTAGTTCTAGCTTGGTACTATAGCCAGGAAAATTACTATCCCAGGTGTAACGGTTTTCGTAAGCTGCGCGAAAGCGATCGCGTGCGGTATTATCTGACATAATTTACTATTTTAACTTTTATTACTCTTCGTGATCTAGTTTAAGAAAATTTGCCCCCAATTCACAGTAAGCACCCGAAGAAATTTCAATTAACTAAAAATTGCTGAATTAGTATTGCTCAAAACATAGATTTGGCTGGCGATCGGCTAACTTAAAAGAGAAGGCATTTTAGGGGAAGCCAAATGCAGTTTAATACATCCAGCTTTAATTTAAATAGTCCTGAATCCTGGTTTATTTTACTGATATATATTGGATTTTGGGTATACAGTTGTTATTCTCTAGTAATTTTTCTAATTCATACGCATAAACAAAATAGTCTAATAGAAGATCTCGAAGCGGAAGAAAATCCTTGAAAGATTTTTTGTAAACATCTTAGTTAGTCCCAAAGTATTAACATCTCTCCGTAGTGCCTTTAACCTGATTGGGCTTTAGCGTCACCCAACAAAATAATTTATTTTCGCTATAGTCGAGATAAATTCCCTGAAGATCTTAAATTTCAGGCAACGAGCGATCGCAATTTGTTTCAAGGCAAATATGTAATATGTAATTCGTCATCCCTATGAAGGAGAGCTTACCTGTGATGTTGGCAAGGAATACCGACAGTCAGTCAAAAAAAGGCAAGAGCGTGAAGCTAAGTCTCTTGCTAGCTTAACAGGCTGGAAAATTAAAGAAATCCGCGATCGCATTAAGTTTGTCGAAGCTAAACCCTTTACATGGTGGGAAGATCTTTGGAATCGTTAAAGGTATTTGTAATTGAAAGTTTGGAATCGTTAATGTTATTGTTTTTAGCTATCAGCTTTTAGCTCTTAGCTCTTAGCTTTTAAGAAATATACTCTGTGGGAATTAGAATGTGTCTGAGGCGATTTAAATTAGGGAGTCTTGCAACTACTGATAAATGTTAAATGCAAAGTGGAAGATTTTATCGGCATCAGATATACCCCAGGAATTTATTGAAGGGGTGGCAAAGATTACGGGCAGAAATTCTCAGTATGTCGCGCAATTGCTGTGGCAAAGAGGAATCCAAGACTTAGATCACTTAGCAGGATTTCTCGATCCTGCTCAATATCAGCCTAGTAGTCCTAGTGCTTTTGGCTTAGAAATGGATTGGGCTACAGAACGTTTACAGCAGGCTGGCGATCGCTCCCAAAAGGTGACAATCTGGGGGGATTTTGATGCGGATGGTATTACTTCTACTAGCGTTTTATGGGATGGACTAGGACAGTTTTTTCCGCAACATTTGCAGCTTGATTACTATATTCCCAATCGTATTACCGAGTCCCACGGTTTAAATAATTCTGGCATAGCTAGACTAGCAGAGGCGGGGACAAAGTTAATTGTTACCTGCGACACGGGGAGTACAAATTTAGCAGAGATTGAATATGCGACGGATTTAGGTATTGATATCATCGTCACCGATCATCATACTTTGCCTGAAGCTCGTCCCGAAGTAACAGCAATTATCAATCCTCGTTATTTAGAAACCGATCACCCTTTATATAATCTTTCTGGGGTAGCAGTGGCATACAAACTGGTTGAAGCTTTATATACAGCTTTGCCCGATGTCCCCCAGCAGCCGTTAGAGAATTTATTAGATCTAGTTGCCATTGGTTTAATTGCCGACTTAGTGGAGTTGAAGGGAGACTGTCGCTATTTGGCACAGGTGGGAATCCAACAGCTACAAAAACAGGTCAAAGCCGAGACTATGACTCGTCCAGGAGTGGCTAAATTACTTGATTTATGCCGTCGAAATGGCGATCGCCCTACGGATATTTCTTTTGGCTTAGGGCCAAGAATTAATGCTGTTAGCCGTATTCATGGTGATGCTAGTTTTTGTGTGGAACTACTTACCAGTCGTGATGCTCAAAAATGCAGCCAGCTAGCCGAAGAAGCAGAGTTGGCTAATACTCGGCGTAAATCTTTGCAGAAAGACACCATTAAACAGGTTATTAAAAAGTTAGAGCAGCTAGATTTATCTACCACGTCAGTTATTGTCCTCGAAGATCCTCAGTGGCAGGGTGGAGTCTTAGGTTTGGCTGCGGGACAAATTGCCCAAGAATATGGTCGTCCCACGGTTTTGCTAAGTAGCGATAGCAACATGGTAGGGGCGAATGATAAAGAAATAATGGCAAGAGGATCGGCAAGATCTGTCAACGGTATCGATCTATATAAATTAGTTAAGTCCCAGTCCGATTTACTCCATCGTTTTGGGGGACATCCTTTTGCCGCAGGATTAAGTCTGCCCTTAGCTAATCTAAATTTGTTTAAGCAAGGAATCAACCAGCAACTACGACAACAAGTTGACGTTACAGTCATGATGCCCCAAATTGAGGCTGATTTGGTAGTTACGGTGGCGGATTTGGGAGAAGATTTATTTAATGAATTAAGACAGCTTGAACCCTATGGAATGGGTAATCCTATTCCCAAGTTATTAATTAAAAACTGCTGGTTTAAAAATGCCTGGAATAAAAATATCAAAGACAGACGCGGGCAACAGGTTCAATATATTAGGACTACTTTTAATATTTGGGATGATTCAACTGATCGGGGGTTTCCTGGTCTTTGGTGGGGACATTATAAGGATGAAATACCCGTTACGGGAAAGTGTGAAGCGATCGCCGAATTAGATTTCAATACCTACAGCAAACAGTATGAAATTAGACTAGTTGCAGTCCGTTTGATGTCAGAAAGTTCTTTAGGCAATTCTACTTTTGAACCAGCATTTTCGGTAATAGATTGTCGTTTTGCGCCTCAAGAATTAGACAGTTTGGAAATACCCTTATCTCAGGTAAGCATCTTGCAGCAATGTCCTAATAACTGGGGTGATATTCGCTCCTCATACCATCAGGCACTAAATTGCGATCGCTCTCTTGTCCTGGCATATACATCCGAGCGATCGCCAGATGCTATAGAAGTTTGGCAGCAGTTAGTGGGAGTTGCTAAATATTTAAGCCGTACTCAAAAACAGGTGACTAAAGCTCAAATACAAGCAAAATTAAACTTAAGCAATTATAGTTTTAATCTAGGATTGCAGGCTCTTAAGACGTTAGGTTTTCAATGCCAAATAAAAGATAATTTATATCAGTTTGCCTTTGAAGAAAATCTTGATGCCAACCTGAATAATCAAATAGACACTTTTTTGTCAACCATCAAAGAAGAAAATTTTCAACGTCAATACTTTTACAAAGTCCCCTTGCCGACAATTAATAGACAACTGTCACTAATGTAAGGGCGATATTCGAGAAGGCTTCGCCAACGCTAATCGCCCCTACATTAATTGTCACTATGGCGATAGACTTCTTCAGCAACTCTTTTTAGCCTTCTTAACTGTGCCTGCATATCTTTTTTGGTTAGGTTGACTGCAAAATTGTTAAATCCCCAGCTAACCATCGGGTTAGGAATAGCAAATTCAAAACGATTTAAGAGAAATGTACCATCTTTAGTGGGTTGACATTCCCAGCGATCGCGTCCTTTAAAAAAGCCGTCAAATTCCCAGACAATTAGACCTGGTTCTCTTTGAATCACAACGCTTCTAAGACTTGGCTGGAGTAGAGGAATTTTGAGCGTAAAACGACTCAGGCTGCCTACAGTCGTACTCCAAATGCCAATTGGTTCACACTTTAGCATTGGATTTAGCCAACGATGCATTAATTTTAAGTCCGTTATGCATTCTTCAGTGATTACCGAACTGGCTTTGATTTTAATAGATTGTTCAAAAATTTGAGCAGATGGCATAGATTTGAGCAAAAATACGAATATGAATCAGATAAAAAATGTGGGTGCTGTATATTTAACCTTCTCTTTATTTTTAAATAATCAGCCAGTTTTTTGGAAAATGCGACACTATGAAATATTTTGATTTTGGGAAAAGTATAAAAATATTAAGTTTAAACTCAGTAATTTGGCTTAAAAAGAGCTAAGAACATTAATTTTTTAAACATCTGGGATTTAATTTGGGATAATTATTGCAGAAAAATATACTTACTTGTGAAAATAACAAGACATCTGTATTGATTCCCGCTACTATTTATGGCGAGAATAACCAACGCTCACAGTAGGCTCAGTCCGTTTATGTCGGACGCGGCAGAGTAATCTGTGACTAGATAGAATTAAAACTAAACAAACATGACACAAATACTTAGTAATATTTCGTCACTAGATCCTTTGCTTTTGGCTCAGGCTCAGGCTCAGGCAAATCCTATACAGCAACTTCAAGGTCAACTAGGAGTTGATATCTGGAGCTTTGTTAAAGCTCTTCTCATCTTAATTATTGGCTGGATTATAGCCATCATTGTCAAAGGAGTTGTTAAAAAGATACTTAACAGCACCGATATAGACAATCGAATTGCTGCTGCTGTTGTTGGACAAAGAGGCGCACAGTCTTTTCCGATTGAAAGCTGGATTGCCAACCTATGTTTCTGGCTAATAATGCTATTTGTCATTATAGCTGCTTTAAATACGCTAAATTTGCAGGCGGTATCTGGGCCTTTAAATACGCTCTTAGACCAAATAACAGGCTTTATTCCCAAAATCATTGGGGCGGCCTTTTTACTGGGTATTGCCTGGGTAGTAGCAACTATTGTCAAAACAATAGTAACTAGAGGATTGGGCGCGTTAAATATAGAGCAGCGTTTAGGCTTAGATTCGTCCGACACTGGCGATTTTTCCTTAACCGATACTTTAGGTAATGCCCTATATTGGCTGATTTTTCTGCTGTTTCTTCCTGCAATACTTAATGCTTTGCAGCTAAACGGAACTCTTCAGCCAGTCCAATCAATGCTCAATGAGATTTTGGCACTATTACCAAATATTTTGGGTGCAATTATTATTGCAGCCGTATTTTGGTTTGTGGCAACTATTGTTAAACGCATTGTTTCCAACTTATTAGCTGCTACTGGCGTAGATAACATCGGTCGTAAAGTCGGGCTAGGGCGTACTACAGGAAGCCAGTCTCTATCTTCAATTATTGGCACAATAGTTTTTGTACTGATTTTAATTCCAGGTATTATTGCTGCATTACAACAGTTACAGATTAGTGCTATTTCCGATCCAGCAACCGAGATGCTGAATCAAGTCTTGGACTTAGTTCCAAAACTATTTGCAGCAGCAATAGTTCTGGCTATCTTCTACTTTGTAGGGAAGTTTGTATCTGAGTTTGTTAGCAATATTTTGACTAATGTTGGTTTTAACAATTTGTTCCAGTGGTTGGGAATATCATCTACTACTGCTGGTAGTGACTTTCCTCCTCCAGGGTCACAACCTTTAAATAGACCAGCAGAATTAGGTTTGGCTAGCGAGCAACCTACTAGAATTCAAACTGAATCTAGTGTAAGTTCCAAAACACCTTCGGAGTTAGTTGGCTTGATTTGTTTAGTGGCAATCATGCTAGTTGCTACCCTGACAGCCGTAAATATTTTGGGAATCCCTGCTTTAGAAGATGTCTTCCGCGTTATTTTAGCGATCGCAGGTCAAGTCTTGATTGGGGTAGTTGTCTTTGCTATTGGTCTGTACTTAGCAAATTTCGCTTACAAACTGATTATAGCTTCAGGAACTACTCAATCACGTTTGCTAGCGCAATCTGCTCGTGTGGCGATTATCACTCTTGTAGGCGCGATGGCGTTAAACCGTATGGGAATTGCTCCTAATATTGTTAATCTGGCATTTGGCTTGATTCTAGGGGGAATTGCTGTGGCGATCGCTCTAGCATTTGGTTTAGGTGGTCGAGAAGTGGCACGAGAAGAACTAAAATCTTGGGTTAGTTCTTTTAAGGGTCGATAACTTAGCGTTGAATTTATATTCAACGACCTAATTTAAGTTTTATCATGGCTTTCAGTATTAAACTACTGGGAGCTTTTCAATTAATATGAATTCCAAAAAAGAATGACACGAATCAGGTGACGGGGTGACGGGGTGACGGGGTGACGGGGCGACGCGGTGAGTCCATTCCTGCGGACGGGTTTCCCTCCACAGGGAACTGGCGAACCCTTTAGAGGGTCGCACCGCAAGTCCCCAGGTCTATAAATTAATCATACGTAGCAAACATTTGAGTGTTTCATATAAGATTCATAAGTGCTGTCTGTATTTTGCCCAATGGTAAGATATGTAAATTTTCTACATTGAGATGGTTATACTGCTTTTCTTCCTTGGTAATTAACAATAGCAAAAGCGGAATTTTAAATCCTTGGAGATATTCTACTAACTTCTTTCTCTCTTCATCCCAATCAATAAAAATACAAATACAGCCACTCAGCATTGATATTCGCTCTATTAGGCCAGCAGTTAAATAAGCAAAAGTTTTATCCTGACAAGCCGTAACCCCCGCTAAAATCTCCAGCATTTGTTCGCTATTGCCCAAACCCCTACCGCTCGTAAAGCAATAGGATTCTATGCCCACAAACATTAGATCCAACAATGATTCTTGGGTATGGAGATCCCAGGCAAAAGATGCTGCTACAGAAATGGCTTCTTCGAGGATTTCGCTTTGGCTTTGGGATTGGAAAGTATCTAGCACCAGGGCATGACGCACAAAATACTCGCTTTTTTCTTCCTTAACTACTGGTTTGCCTGTTTTTGCCCAGCTTTGCCAATGAATTTTGCGGAGAGGATCGCCTGGGCGATAATCTCGCAAAGAGACAAACTCTTCTGAATCGCCTACAGAAGAAGCCAAACTAACGCTACCAGATTGGGACATTCTTGCTCCTGGCAAATTAATTCTTGGTAGCTGATATCTTTGGGGTAAAACTAACAGTGATTGGGGCAAGCTGATAGTTTTTATGGCATTAAACAAGTTAAACGGATCGGGGCGTAAAATTGTGATTCGGCTAAGTCGAACGACTCCTCGATGAGTTGGCGTAATTTCGCCCCGAATTTTGGTTTCGCTATCAGGCTTGAGGATAGGTAAATCGATCGCCTTGGCTTCGGCTTTTCTTTGGCGAGCGATCGCTTTTAAACAACGAATATAGATATAGGTCAAGGAATTAATTCTGCCTTTTTTGGTAGAAGATTTTACTATTTGCTTAAATTCGCCTAAACTTAATTTAGGATGGGCAATCTCTTCAATAAATTTTAATCCCGCCTGTATCTTCTTAGTTTTGTTAGTAATAACTAGAGGATAAGAAAGCTTAACGCCAACTGTGGCAAACCTGGGTAATGTGCGCGTTGCCCTAAATTGAAAACGGAAATAAAAGCTAAAGGCGATCGCAATTATTAAAACCGCCAACAAAAAAGCCAAAACCTGATATGCCATAGTCTGTTTGGTATCCAGACCAATAATTGCAGCAGCCAGCAAGCAAACTAGCATAGCTAACCCACCAGTAGTAAAACGTCTAACTAACCACTGCTGTATCCCATAGCTAAAGCAAAACAGGCGATAGAGAAGTTTCATTTACATTAGGGTATGGAAAACAAAGCACTATCTTGGCATAGTTCAGAAATCACAGGTCACAGGTCACAGGTCACAGGTCACAGGTCAGGTCAGATTGAGCTTTATTCCTTATCCCTTTAAAATTGATTTTTCTAATGCAGAGCGAAGATCTTGAGTTAGATCTTCAACTGCTTGGCGACGATTAGATTTATATTGTTCCCAGTATTGATCGATAAAAAGTGCGGGCATAGCCGTCATCTGGACAGTTTTTTTACCAAGATAGGGCGTTTTACCTTCAGATTCTCCCTTAAGTCGGGCTACCATTTTCCATAAAAGTAAAATAGTGTCGGCAAATCTTTCTACAGTTCGCTTTTCAGCTACATAGTGTCCCGTGACGCTGACAAAATTTTCGACTAAGCGCATATGCCACAAGCGCAACTCTGCTTCTGAGGCGATCAGATCCGCTAAACCTTTGACTGCGGGGGCAAGATTGTCTAATGCCGATAGATCGTCGCGATAAATACGATTCCATCCTGCCTGTTCTACCCGCCGACAGCGATCGCTTATACTGCCATTTGGCTTAACTCCCAAAGACTGTTCGGCTACTTTCAAAGCAGCATCTAATAAAGCCTGAAGGCGACTGGGCAAATCTTGATTTTCAGCAACTAGCTGCTGATGATAAAACTTACTATAAAATTCTTCCATCAAAGCTAAGAGATATTCTGCTAGAGTATAAAGTCTTTGATAAAGAATATCTTCTTGGCTAGCTGTAGGAGCAACACCGTTTACTAGTCCCATGCTGGCTGGAGTGATCTTCTGCAAGCCACTATCGACTTCGAGTTGAGCCAGCAACCGATCTAAATATTGCCAGGGTGCAGTTTGATAAAAATATCTGATGCCTAAAGGAGCGATCGCCACATTTTCAGGACGATTAGCCTTGAGCAAATCTTCTTGACACCAAAAGCCAAACTGAGCAATACCAGGCTCTAAGGAACTGATCAATTCATTATGACCGTTAGTTGCGCCTTCTGGTGCAGCAGCCATAGGCAGCTTGCCATTCACAAATAAATCTCGCACCGAACGTAAACCAACCCGATCCAATGCACCCCTGCGAATGGGAGTCCCGCCTAATTTAGAGATGCCCCAGCCTACTTTTTTACCTGCCCAAAGAGGAATACCGCGATCGTAAATGAAGTGAGCGTGTACGGGAGCTTTTAAATTTACTCCTTGTTGGCTAGCTATTTGGGGTAACTGATTCCATAACAACTGAGCAATACAGGGAGGATCGGTAACAGCAGGATGACGAAATGCCAGCATAAACCGAGTTTTTCCCTGCTGAAACTGACTAAATAAATTAATCAATTCTGTGGCATTATCAATCTTGACGCTAACAATATCAAGGTTGTAGCGTAACCAAAATGGTGATATTATCTTTCCCGCTTTCCATACTAAAGGATTGTAGTCTGGGGGAACAAACTTTAGGGAGGGTTGAGCTTGAGTCATTTCATTAATCATTTACAATTTATCATTGACTTGGAAATAGACTCAAATCCAAAACAATGTCTAATAAAAGGTCATTACTATTAAAGCTCAAATTTCTTTTACTGTTTTGTCCAGTACTGTAACTATCTATGCTGCGTCGTATTTTTTTATTCCAGATCTTATTAGGCTGGCTCATCGTCGTCATCAAAAAAGGTCTAGAAGCGATGCAGCCGCTCATGAAGGAAAGCCCCAAGACCGCGCTGCATAAAGAAGTAATCGCCAAGCCAGCTTTAACTGCTCCTTTATTTGCCCATGCAGAGCCAATTAATTTGTATGTTGCCCTCAACGGTAATGATTCTTGGACAGGAAGACTTGAAACAGCTAACCAATTTAATAACGATGGTCCATTAGCAACTATAAAAAAAGCAAAAACAGTAGTTAGAGAATTAAAATTACAGCATAGCGATCGCCCGATTAAAATCAGCTTGCGAGGCGGGACTTATTTTTTATCTGCTCCCATAGTATTTGAGCCAGAAGATTCAGGCAGTATTAATCAGCTAATTACCTATAGGTCTTACCCAAAAGAGCTAGCAACTATCAGTGGCGGGAAATTAATTACTGGTTGGCAAAAAGAAACTGTTAACAAGATTGAAATGTGGACTGTCAAGCTACCTCAAGACACTGAGACTAAATGGCAATTTCAGCATCTGTGGGTGAATGGCAAAAGGCGATCGCGATCGCGCTATCCTAATCAAGGGTACTTAAAGGTTAAAACAGTAGACCTTAAACCAGGACAAACTTGGTCACAAGGAAACTCCAGTTTTGAATATTACCAAGGAAATTTACCTGATACTAACGCTGCTGCTTTTAAAGGCGCGGAATTGATAGTCATGACTCGTTGGGTAGAGTCTCGTTTGCCTGTTGTTAAAATAGATCCCACTCAACGTCAGATTTATTTTAGTAAAAACAGCGTCTTTCAACTTGCCCCTGGAGATTTATATTACCTAGAAAATTCTCTAAAGTGGTTGAATACTCCTGGGGAATGGTATTTAGATCGCCTACAGGCTAAACTCTACTATTTGCCATTATCAGAAGAAGGGATCGATACCGTCGAAATTATTGCGCCTATTCTTGACTCTCTCTTAATTTTCCCAGGTAATGCAGCCGAAAATAGATATATTCAGCATTTAAAATTTGAACAATTAGCTTTTTCTCATACAGACTGGCAATTACCTGCTTACATATCTGGTTACAATCAAAATGCCTGGGAAGTGCCAGGTGCAGTTAAAGCGATCGCCATACGTAACTGTACCTGGAATAATTGTACTTTCTCTCATTTGGGCAATTATGCTTTGGAGTTAGGCAAAGACTGCCAATACAGCCGAATCTCCTGTTGCTCCTTGTTTGATTTGGGTGCTGGAGGAATCAAAATTGGAGATAAACACTCTAATAACTTTGATCTAAATACTGCCGAGGTAACACATCACAATCAAATTATTAATAATCATCTATCTGCTGGCGGAAAATTTTTTCACAGTGCAGCAGCCATTGCAGTGTGGAAAAGCCATCATAACCTTATAGCTGGCAATCATATCCACGACTACTATTACACTGGCATTGCAGTTATGGGTGATTGGAGTTTTCAACCAACTCAAAGCTATCAAAACCTAGTTATAGACAATAACATTCACCACATCGGCAAGTTGAGCAATGGTGATGGACCAATCATGAGCGATATGGGTGGTATCTATATATTAGGCTGCCAAGAAGGAACTAAAATTTGCCATAACCAAATTCACGATATCAATGCCTTACGCTATGGTGGCTGGGGAATTTATCTGGATGAAGGTAGTTCTTATATAGTGGCAGAATATAATCTAGTCTATAGCACTAGCCACAGCGGTTTTGCTCAACACTACGGCAAAGAAAATTTAATTCGTCATAATATCTTTGCCTTTGGAAAAGAATCTCAAATTCATCGCCATCGACAAGATCTGCAAACTGCTCGTGAGCAAAACTTTATCAGCTTTAGGTTTGAAAATAATATTGTCTATTGGCAATCGGGTCAACTGTTTACTGGTTTAGACAAAGACTATCAATCTCATGCGATTTTTCAGCGTAATATCTATTGGCAAACAGATAAATCTTCTTTCTTATTTGGTAATTTAACTTGGCAACAATGGCAAAAAAGCGATCGCTATTCTTTAATTATAGATCCCTTATTTGTTGCACCCCAGGAAGATAACTTTAAACTACAACCCAACTCTCCTGCTTATAAAATTCTTCCTGCTGCATCACTTGCAGAATTAGAAAAATAATTGCATCTCTAACTCATTTCAAATCAACGGCATTGCTGAATGTGTAATGCTAAAGCACTATTTTACTTACCTAAATAACTAATAACTAACAACTAATAACTATTTTTGTCCTGTAATTTTAATCTGGTATTTATTGCTAGACTGAGCCTGATATGAACCCACCCAGACTTTATATATTCCTGGCTGCCATACTCCTTCGATCATTGGATTAGCACTACTTACATCATCATTACACCATGTTCCTCCAGAACCTTGAACCATGATAGTTGTATCGGCATCACTTTCAACTTCCAAGCGCAAAAATTGCCAATAAGAGTCGATTTCTAAAATATGATTAGGCTGAGAATTGGCAAAGCCATCACAATAACCTGTGGCAGTATTTTCAGTTTGAGTAATTTCTAAAGCAGCAACTGAACCACCACTCATTCCTTCAATAATTAGAGGCTGGATCATAGTACTTTGATTAATTACAATCTGAGCAAAGGCTGAGGAAACGTTGACATTCAAGCTAGCTCCAGTTAATAATAACCAAGCAGCTTGTTTGAAGATAAATTGACTCTTTGTTTTAAAAAAAATTGGCTTAACGATAGCTTTAAACACTTATATTAATCTACTTTTTAAACATCAAAATACATATACTTTGATGACGCTACCATTATTTTTTTGTTCCACTCAAACTACTTTTTAGGAATAGTAAAAACCGCTTTTGCGATCAGATTATTTCTATATATTGACTCTCTAACAAAAATGCTCCTTGAGTAAAACGAATGCCCCAATAGCCTCCAGGACGACGATCCATAATTGTTCCTTGTTCTCCTACCGTCAATAGATTAGGAGGACGTAACATGGGCATAGGTTCTGCGGTTTTAATATAGGCAGGAAGAGATATAATTTTAATGCGATCGCCTACTTTGAATTTTTGCTGTTCACTACTCATTAATTATCAATTTATTATTTTTCTACTGAATTTACATCAGTTGCTTTAGAAGCCTTTACTTTAGTCAAAATCTTGTCTTTTAACTTTTCTAATTCTTGTCTTAAAATTTCTTTTGCCGTTTTGGCATCGCCGACGCTTCTTGTTACCTGACTAAGATCTGCCCATTGCTTCAACATTTTACAATTACGAGCATTAATTATCGAACTGACAATATGCTGGCATTGCTGAGATTCATTTAGGGCATAGAATAAAATACGATATTTACCCTGTTCTGCTAGGGCGCGGCTAATCTGTTGTCCTTTATGAGATTTAAGGTCTAAATAACAGGAAAGCCATTTAGCCCCATGTTCTAGGTTATATAAAACAGTGATCCAAAGCAACATTGGATGGGGATGATTTAGGTAGAGGAATTGATTGTAGCGCGTGCTAGATATTCGCTTTTGAATACCTTCTGGATCTAGCATGACGCAAAGAACAGGAGCTTCTCCCAAAGGAGTAGAAATTAGTTGAGGAAAAACAATTTTCTGTAATGGCTTGTTTTTTGGCCAGGGAGTTTGCAAACAAGTCTCTGTCACCGAAAATTCGGCATTGACGGTTTGATCCTTAGCAAATGCTGTGTTTTTAGTCTTCTGGTCAGTATTGTGATCCTTAATTTCTAACTGATGTTCCTGAGCCATATTTCCCTGACTGGGGTTTGTCGATCTAGATTTAGTCTGTTGCTCAATTGTGTCTAAAACATTAATAATCTCGCCGACGTTTTGCGGTCTATCCTCTCTCTTCTTTGCCAAACAGCGAAATACTAAATTTTGTAATTCGGTCGGTAAGCCAAGGTTGCTACTAAATGGTTCTGGTTTAAAGTTGTGGTGAGCCTGATACCAGCCTCCAAAGGAAGAGTTTTGAGGCAATAGCGGCATATCCATAGTCAGCATTTCGTACATCATGATGCCTAGACTATAAATATCAGAACGATGATCTAATTCTTTGCCTTCCATTTGTTCGGGAGAGCAATATGCCAAAGTCCCCATAAATGATTGAGTTTGATTAGCATTGGCTTGAATTAGTTTAGCAATCCCAAAATCGAGGATTTTTGCTACTTCTCCTAGAGTGGGATCTTGCAGTACGATAATATTGCTAGGCTTAATATCTCGATGAATAATGTGGCTTAGTTCACCATTCACATAAATACCTTTGTGAGCCGAATCTAGACCAAAACAGACGTGACGAGTTAGGGTGAGAAATCTGTTTAAAGACATTGGCTGATGGCAAATTAGCTCGTTGATGCTTTCTCCCGAAAGAAACTCCATCACATAGAAAGGAATATTGCTTTCGTCTACTCCGTAATCTCTGACTCGGACAACATGAATACTTTTTTCGCCTAACAAAGCCGAAATTGTTGCCTCACGCTCAAAACGCTCACGCATATTATCGTTAAGTAGAGCCTGTGCCAAGAATTTTATCGCTACCGTAACACCGCCCAATATAGTATCTTTGGCTCGATAAACCCTGCCCATAGCACCTTCGCCAACTAAATCATATAGTTGATAGCGGTTGGCAAGTAAACGACCAGTGTTAGAATCTTTATTCATATCTTCATATATTGGAAGCTGTTGTGGCTTCTGTTATTTTGGTCTTAACTTATAAATATCTTTAACGTTTGAGGGTGACTTCGATTGTGCTTAAGAGACTGTGACCTTCTAGAATATTGCTAGTCAGGTAGTAGGTATTTTGGTCTATACAGTAAAAAGTATCCAATCCCTTTTTATTGGTAGTAGTTCCTAAAAACCAGTAATACTGAATAATAGACTGCAATCCAAGTCGCCCCTCTCCCTCAATGTTCCCTAAAAGGCTATGTTGAGCAACATAAGTATAATATTTCTCTTCGTAATTTAAATTACCCCTACACTGATAAATAATTTTGGTTTCAGCTTCATCATCACAAGCTAAACTGGTGGTCATTTTGAACCAGTTTGCTCGTTTCCAAGCAATTTGAATATCACCTTCTAAGGTAATTGGTGTTAAATTGGGCTTAAGCCAATGACCCTTTACATTCCAATAGCCTGCATCTACCAGAAAACTATGAGCCACAACTTTATCCTCATGATTTGCGTATTATTAAAAAATCTAGATTTAATTTTTGGGGTTGCATAGCTGCACAAAGGCGCCTGGTTTGCCGCATGTATGATTATGAACAAAGAAGATTAATGATTCCCCAAGTCCCCAAGTCCCCAAGTCCCCAAGTCCCCAAGTCAGCTTCTACCATCCCATGAAGGTGCAACCAATTTTTTAGGGGCAATAGATATTTCCTAATAAAGTAGGTTTGTCTGCGCCTGTTACTTGAGGTAAATTACCAGGAATAGAATTAACTCTCCAGTATGCCAATACTGCAAAAGCGATCGCTTCTTTCAAATTGCCGTTAAGTTCTACCTCGTCTGTTGTGCCAATATGTGCCGATATTAACTCAGCTTGTAAGCGATGTCTCATATAGGAATTTCTACTGCCTCCGCCACAAAGCAAAACTTCGTCGGGTATTTGGGGTAAAAACTGTCGATAGCTATGGACAATTGAGGCGACGGTAAGTTCTGTTAAGGTAGCAAGGCGATCGCCATTGTTTAGCTGCTTTTGCTCCATATCTTGCCAGCAGCGATCGAGATAATCTTTACCAAACAATTCTCTGCCAGTAGATTTTGGGGGAAACTGATGAAAAAAATCATGCTTTAACCATTGTTCTACTAATTGATGATCCCGAGTTCCTTGTGCCGCCCATTGACCATCGCGATCGTAGGTTTTGCTACCATTAGTCAGGCGAGTAACAGCTAAATCTAAAAGAGCATTACCTGGTCCTGTATCCCAACCGCAAACTCGTTTCTCCCAGTCTTGTGTTTGGCTAGCAGGTAAATATGCCACATTGCCAATACCGCCTATATTTTGAATCGCTCTGGTTTTGGTGGGATGGGATAGCAAACAAGCATCTATTTTAGGCACTAAAGGCGCGCCTTCTCCCCCTAAGGCAATATCTGCTGCACGAAAGTTACTGATAGTTTTGATGCCCGTAATCCGAGCAATTAAATCTCCCCGTCCAAGCTGGAGACTGTAGCCTAAATTTTGATTTGTTTTTATTTTTGATGGTGGTCGATGATATACCGTTTGACCATGAGAGCCAATTAATTCAGCAATTGAATGCTGAGATTGAATTTTTTGTGCTGCTTCGGCAAATTGAATTGCCACTGCATCATCTAAAGCAGCTAGTTCAGCGATCGAAACTGCTTGACCACCACATACTGCTAATATTTTTGCTCTTAATTGTTCGGGATAAACAAAAGTCGCTCCTGCCAACAGTCTTACTTCTAAATCTTTCTCTCTACCGCTAACTTCTACCAAAGCAGCATCAATACCATCGACAGAAGTGCCACTCATTAAGCCGATAACTTTCATGATTTTCAACTGTTAACTGTAAGGTGACACTTTAACAGTTTCTTTTAGTCTTGAAAAGACTATTTATATTGTGTGTACTATTATCACTTCAGTTATTTAGCCAGTTGGAGCATAATTAAATCATCGATCATTTAAAAAGCCATTTAACTCAAAAACAATGCTTTCATCTACTGGCAAGTTAACTGTCCAAGAGTTCTTTGAACTTCCCGAAGGCGATCGCCCCTACGAACTTATAGATGGTCAAGCTATTCTTAAAATTTCTCCTAAATTTTTTCATTCTCAACTACAAAAAACTTTGCTCCTTGTTTTAGATAGCTGGGCTAAAAATAGAGGCAGAGTTGAGCCTGAATGGGCAATTAAACTAAAACGAAATGGAACTGATTGGATTCCTGTTCCCGATCTAAGTTACACATCTTATAATCGTCTGAGTACAGATTGGATACTAGATGAAGCTTGTCCTGTGGCACCAGAATTGGTAATTGAAATCATTTCTCCAGGGCAGACATTTGGTAATTTAGCAGAAAAAGCCACAGACTATTTGCAAGCAGGAATAGACAGAGTGTGGATAATTGACACAAAAGCTCAAAGTATTACTATCTTTTATCCTGACACTTTACCCAAAACAATCAAAGGAACTTCAGCGATCGCTGATGACTTGCCAGAATTAAACCTAACTCCTCAACAGATTTTTCAACAAGCAGGTTTAATTTAATTTCAATTACTGCTAAATAGAGTGGACATTTAGATAGCTTGCAGATACAAAATAGTTAGACCTCTGTAAAAATATCTGCAAAGCAAAGAGATTAAATTAATGGCTATTGAGAAACAACGTCATGGTTGTCTAACTACCTGGTTAATTTTGATGATAGTAGCCAACTCAATAACGGCTTTGATGTATCTCTTGAATAGTCAAACAATTAGACAAACTTCTCCAGGGCTTCCTAGTTGGCTATTTCCTGTCCTGATTATCGTCTGTATTTTTAACCTTATTTGTACTATTGCGCTCTTTAAATGGCAAAAGTGGGGTTTTTGGGGTTTTCTCGGTTCTAGTATTACTGCACTGGTGATAAATTTATCTATTGGTTTAGGTGTAGGAAAGTCTTTACTTGGTTTAATTGGCATAGCTATACTTTATGCTGTGCTAAATATTGGAGAAAGTAATAAAGGCTGGTCACAACTTGAGTAATCAAACCGTTCAAAATAGCATTTTTATTAAATTAAACAAATAAAAAAGCGATCGCCTTCTTTTTATTTAAGGAGATCGCTACATGCGGCTTAAGCCTTTGTTAATTAAATATTCCAATTCTCAACGAGACTGAGAAAACAACATTTTAGTTTCTGATACTCCTGCTTGCCTTAGTTTCCTTGTCATCTGTAAACCAATTAAAGAGATGACAAACCACTGTACCGAAACAGCTACCATCACTGCCGAAAAGGTAGCATATTCAGCAGCAATAGTCGGAATAAAGCTAAATAACCAAGCTTGAGGCGAAGTCTCAGGAATAATTCCAACAACACCCAAACAAAGAAACGGTACAACAATCATTGAGAATACTGTAATCGCCGACCAAACCGAGCGTTTACGAGTTTTAGCAGTCAGGATTAACTGAGCCACTACGGCACAAAGAAGAATGCAGCCAGCATTAAGGATCAAACCCGAAAATATTTGCTGTTTATCTTCCCCTAACATCAAAAATATGGAAGGAGTAATATAAGCGATCGCGATCGCTAGATTAATTGCCACCGCAATTGTTGAAGGACTATTTTCGCCAAAAATTAATTCTTTCCAGAGGACATTGCCATTTTTACTCTTTTGATGACGATATCGCGCCCAATCATATAATGCTTGGCGATGCGGGCTTAATAGAGCAATTAATGTTAATCCCCAAATAAATAAACAGCATTGTAAAATTACAAAATTGCTGGTTAGTAAACGATTATTATCTTGTTGCAGAGTAAACCCAAGAGCGATCGCCATAAACCAGCCAGTTAACCAATAACTTTGGGTTTTGCTAACCAAGGTATTTTCTGGATTATAAAAGCGGCGTTTTAAAACTGACCAACACCAATAAGTCCAAAGACTTAAGTTACATAACATTAAGCCAATGCCGATACTTGCTTTTGTCCATAATCCTTGTCCATAAAATAATAATTCACCCAAGTTTTCTGCTGATAGAAAAGCAATTTTGCTTTGAGATATGCTGGTAGCATCAATCAAATACGATAAAACTATAGCTGGATTGAATAAAAACAACCAATCAAATATGGTTTGGGACAGATTACCACCCTCAACCAAAACCATAGTGGTAGTCGATATAAGAAAGCCAACTGTTCCACTAGCTAACCAAGGTTTAAAGCCTGATAAGCCAAAATTCATTAAACTCCAGAGTAAAGCTAAGCTGTAGCAAAAGGCACAACTAGCAACTATTACTGCATCAAAGCCAATAATAAGCGTAAGCGGAATACGCGCTCCCAAACCAGCTAGCAAATGCAGGGGAACAAATAATGAAATTACTGTGTAAAGCAATATTGGCACTCCCAAAATTTTCCCTAGCAAAATACTGCCAGAAGATTGAGGAGTTAGACGAATAAAGTTAAGCGTGCCTCTACTTTCTTCTTTGACCGTATCGGCAATCAGCATATAAGTACCGACTATTAGTAGGGCAAAGATGCTAATAATGCTCAAAATTATAAACAAATCGAGCCATAATAGCTGCCAATTGACCATCCAATTGTCCAGCATATCTTTGGTATACAATAGTTCATTAGTGCCATAGCCGAAGGCATAACGTCCTGTTTGATATTCTAATAATCCTTTTGGATCTGGTTCTGGTAATTCACTTAAAAGAGAAATGACAATCACAAATTGAGTGATAATGGAGATGGCAGCAGCAACAACTACATTTCTCGTTTTTAACTTGCCTTTAAGCTCTCGAAATAGTTGGGGATTCCAATCTAAGAATTTTTCCCATAACGAATTATGGTCGTGCCACACCTGCATATTTTGTTTCATGATTATGACTAATAAAACTTAAATAGTAAATTGTTACCATCGCCGATTTTGTACTTTAAGAAGCCTGTTGATGTCCTAATTTTAAAAATATAGTTTCGAGATCTTCTTGGGTACAATAAAATTCTGTCAAGGGAATATCAGCGAGAATAAGCGATCGCAACAGTTGAGCGCAGTCAGACTCTTTTCCTGTAAAATTAACCCGAAGACGATTGCTTTGGGGTATCATCTCCCATGTTTCTACCAAAGAGTTTTGGCTGAGTTGTTGTTGCAATATCTCTATCTTACCTAAAGTGCTAATAATTATTTGTTGACGAGATAACCTTTGGTATAGTTCTTTCAAAGAAGTGCTTTCTACCAAAAAGCCCAACTCCATTATGCCTACTGAAGTACAGAGTTCGGCAAGATCGCTCAAGACATGAGAAGAAATTAGAATTGTCATTCCCGCTTCTTGTAAAATTTTAACAATTTGCCTAAATTGTTGTCTGGCTAGAGGATCTAATCCTGATACGGGTTCATCTAACAGTAACAATATGGGTTCGTGAATAATAGTCCGAGCTAAACTAAGGCGTTGCTTCATGCCTCGCGAGAGGTTAGAGATAATACTTTTGCGTTTATTTTCTAGCTGAACTAGTTCTAATACTTCTACTAGACGACGACGACGAAAAGGTTGTTTAAGATTATACAAACGAGCAAAGTAATCTAGATAATCCCAGACAGTTAGATCGTCATAAAGCGGAAAATCATCTGGGAGATAACCCAAGCGTTTTTTTAAGACAGAATTAGAATTATCCCGTAATAAGCGATCGCCATGGAGATAAATTTCTCCTTTTGTTGGTTCTTCTGCTGCTGCTAACATTCTGATTAAGGTCGTTTTGCCCGCACCATTAGGACCAATCAAACCGTAAACTTCGCCACTTTTGATCCTTAAATCGATATCATTGACGGCGATATGTCCTTCAAATCTTTTAGTTAGGCCGTAGGTGGCGATCGCCAAATCTTCGCTCATAAGCAATAATTATACCATCTCCAACTTTATACCCTTGCTTTCTTGATTATATGTAAAGCGATCAATCTTTTAGGTAGTAAGTAGTAGGTAATGGGTAGTGGGTAATAACTCAATCAAAAATTAGAGTTGGTTGCAGATCGAATCTCCAGATCGAGCTATCTTATGTAAGATATAGATTTACCGCAAGTTGAGATTAAAGTCAGTAGGCGAGTCACCCCACCTACTGCTCTACAAAACGGTACGTGAACCTTTCAATTCATACCGCTCCTCAATAAGACGGCTGTTGTCATCAGTACGTCTCAGAACTTATGTGATTAACATTCCTTCTGACCAATGCCATCCTTCAGGAAGGTTGGCTGGTTTGAAGGGCGTTTCGTTTGAGCCGTCAATCGCTGTCTTTTTATCATGGCAATGTCGATGTAGCAATTGAAGATTGTTGTAATAATCCTTTCCACCTCTTGATTTTGGGATTATATGGTCTTTTTCAATCACATCATCGTTGAAGAATGTTAAACCGCACCAATTACATTTTCCTTTTTGGATTTTAAGTAATTTGGCTTTGCTTAGTGGCATGAGTGGATTTCTTCCCATGCGAGAACTCCAGTAGACTAAATCTCCGTCAAATGGGCTACTTTCACCTTTGACTATGACGTGACGAGTAATTTTCGTATCCTTGTGAAAACGAAGACTATCGTTAATAATTCCGTCTTTAGTCGTGGCGAATATCCAGTCTTTACTACTAAATGTGTTCTCTTTATTATTGTAAATTGACTTGCTTTGGAAATATTTGCTTTTAAGCCATTTCTTTCCTTTGTTTCTATGTCTTTTTACCGCCCACTTCCAGAGTTTAAATACAGTCAAAGCGTCTAATTTCTCAAACGTTATGCTACTTACTACTTTTGAATAATAGTTACACCATCCCCTAATTATGGGATTGAGCATTCCTATTAATCTTTCTTGCTTAAGTGATTTACCAGAGTTGATAATATCTGCAAGTTTTTCGTAATGAGTTTTAATACTCTTTTTACTAGGCTTAATAAGAGTTTTAAAACCTAACAATTTGCCCTGTGGATTTTTCCCACTTATGTACTTGCCGACTTTGTATTGTCGAACGTTAAATCCGAGAAAGTCAAAACCAGCTTTTTCCTTTCCTACATTATGTAGGGTGTGGGTTAATCTAGTTTTGCTAGGTTTTAATTCTAGTCCTATGTCTTTTAACCATTCGGAGATAATTTCTCTGCAACTTTGAACCACAGAATAGTCTTCGTGAAGGATTACGAAATCATCCGCATATCGAATTAAAGATAAAGAAAATCTTTTGTCTCTTTTACCTACTTGTTTACCTCGATAGTCTTTCATATCTAGAGTTTCGGCATATCTCTTTATGCGTTCTTCCATTCCATGTAAGGCAATATTAGCCAAAAGTGGGCTAATAACTCCACCTTGCGGTGTACCTTTAGTTGTTTCAGAGAATTTGTAGTCCTGCCATATCCCAGCTTTTAACCAAGCTCGTATTTGTCTACGTAAGGATGGGTAGGTATTTAATTTTTGTAATAATTTTTGATGGTTGATTTTATCAAAGCATTGGCTAATATCCGCATCCAAGACAAATTTTGATTTTTGCTTGATTGCGAGGAAGATTGCTCTGATAGCATCTTGACATGAACGTCCAGGTCTGAAGCCATGCGAGTTTGGTTCAAACTTTGCCTCCCATTCTGGCTCTAATGCCAATTTAGTGAGACACTGCACTGCTCGGTCGTACATTATAGGTATTCCCAAAGGTCTTTTCTCGTCCTTCCCTGGTTTGGGTATGAATACCCGCCTTACAGGAGACGCTTTGGCTTTCAAGGTGATTTTATCAACCAGTTTGAATCGGTCTTTTGGAGATAGGTTTTTAACCCCGTCCACACCTGCCGTTTTAGAACCCTGGTTATCTTGTGTTACCTTTCGTACCGAGATGAGTTTTGCACTTCTGGATTTTAGTAATAATTTTTGGAGTCGTCTAACATTCTTGACATCACCACGTTTCGACGCTTGATAGATACGTTTTTGAAGCTTATACAGAACCTTCTCGAATTTCTTCCAGGGCAGGTCTGACCATTCATACTCTTGTTGAATATATTCAACGTTGTCCATGACTTTTATACTTTTACTTGTGTCCCTATCTTCCGTTTCACCGTGAGTCTGTCTGCATATACTCTTTTATTACAAAGAGTCATTGGCTTCTGACTCTATCTCTATCAATCATTCCCTAGCGAATGAAACTAGATGTTGCATCTTGGTTGATTACTCAAGTTTTGCGACCTTGTACTTGAGAAGAACAATTGATTTATTTCGTTCCACATACCATTGGTTTGCTCTTTTAGGTGGGAATCTCTTTGCCCGTTATAGGTAACGCAAAGCTCTCATCATAAATAGGAGCTTACCTGTTAAAGAACGCATATAGCGGTTCTTTATGCCTTTTTAGGACTTCCAGCGCATTAAGCCTTTCCGCTGGTTTCCCCTTGGGACAATTCAGTCAATTCCTTAGACCTCGTTCACCTTGAGAGCTTGCTGACGTTAAACCACATTAGGCTAGTAGTTTAAATCCGTCGTCCCCCTGCTTTACGGATTGATGACCAGTCGCTACCGCAAGGGTTTTGCTTTCATTTTGCGTCTAAATGGTTGGGCTTGTATCATTTAAGTTAGAAAAATAAGTTATTCTTCTTACCCCTACTGTCTTTGCTAAATTAGCTTGGCAGGGTTAACTCACCAACATGGTTATGTAGTTGTCATTTCTAAGAGGATTAAAGTGCTACCTCAACCCAGTATGGGTTACTCTTAGAATTGCTCTCAATCCTCCGTATTGATATTCACCAATATAGTTTCTGAGAAACGAATCGCACTTATGTTTGGAAAGTCGCCCCGTGAACCACAAAAACCTACTATGTCTGATTTACAAGACATTAAACTTACTCCCCCTACTGTAGTTAATTCAACCTTTCCCCAAGATACTTTGCTACAAACAGAAACCGAGATGCTAGAAAGCAGCGAGCTTGTATCTTCTGTGGAAAAAATTAGCCGTATTGTTTCTCCTTACTTTATCGCTATAGTTGGTTTAGCTTTGTATAAAGAGAACTTTCTAATTGGCACAATTTTGATTGTAGTGGGTATACTTTCTTTGCTTAAAGTTTCTACTAAAGATGTAGGCAATTTTTTAGACTGGCTCAAGAATTTTTTAGGTTTAGGTAGCTAATAGCAACAGTTAGGGCAGTTAAAGCAGTTAGACGAGCGAACCCCGTCTAGGGAGATGTCTTGAGAACAAGTCCTTTGTCTGCGGAGAGTTTCCCTCCTGCAAAACTGAGATGCGGACGAAGCGTCCTTTCTAGCTGTTCCACACCCGCGTTGACTTCACTTAACCAGAGTTTTGGAGACTTATGCAAGAAGTCTAGTACAGTTGGTCGTAATCAAGAATTGTAATTGGGCTAAACTTGCCAAGTCTTTTGTAGTTTTGTCCAGACTGTAGAAACTGTCTGTTTGACTTCATTTTGAAAACTCCATCTTTGGAAGGCTCGTTCGTGTTCTTCTCCCTGAGTTTGATAAGCTCTCCAACCATTGAGAGCAACGCCTAATCCCCAAAATAGCAGAATATATAAAGACCAGGTAAGAGAGCCAGCAGCAATTATGTTTAAAGAAACCAGAAAAATATTAACGATCGCAAATTTAGTAAGTTTCTGCTTAAAGTTTTGACGGCGATATAAATTAAAGGTATGTCGCTGGCGATCGACTATTTTTTGTTCGAGCCAATCTTTTTCCGCAGCTTGAATAATAGCGTTGCTAATATCTAATTCTGAGGCTATTTCCCACAGTTGTTGTCTGCTTAATTCTTCGTGGGTATGGTGACGGGCGATCGCGATATTAAGAATCTGCTGAATATCGTCTTGACTATAGGAGTCTGGATATTGGGGGGTTGTATCTGGCATATTACTATTGCTGCTCTCTAATATTTATTATGCCCAAAATGTGTCAAGTTGTTACCGTAAATTTGAGGACGGTTTTTACCCTACTACCAATCGTTACGCTTCGCTACCATTGTAATAAATTAATAGCAAACAAAATATAAAACATTTTCCTTTAGCAAAAGTGGAAAAATATTAATATTGCTTCATCCACAAAGGAGTATTTAATGAACGGCAACATTCGGATCGGTAATTTATTTGGGATTCCATTTTTTATTAACCCATCTTGGTTTCTTATCCTAGGTTTAGTGACTTGGAGCTATGGTTCTAATTTAACTAGCGATTTTACAGGGTCAACTCCCTGGATTTTGGGTTTTGTTACTGCCATACTATTATTTTCTTCAGTATTAGCTCACGAGCTTGGTCATAGCTTTGTGGCGATTTCTCAAGGAATTCCCGTTAAATCGATCACCCTATTCATTTTTGGCGGTTTAGCGACCTTAGAGAAAGAATCAGAAACACCATTTCAGGCGTTTTCTGTGGCGATCGCAGGGCCTTTAGTTAGTATTTTATTATTTGGAATTTTTTCACTAATTGCAGCTAGTTTCTCACCAAATCAACCTTTAGGGGCGATTATTTATCCTGTAGCCATTATTAATTTAATTCTGGCACTATTTAATATGATTCCTGGCTTACCTCTTGACGGTGGGAATGTCCTCAAGGCTGTTGTCTGGAAAATTACAGGTAATCCTAATAAAGGAGTAATTTTTGCAGGGAGAGTTGGTCAAGTCATAGGCTGGATTGCTATATCTCTGGGTATTTTATCTGTTTTGGGTATCAGCCAAGCGGGAAGCCTCTGGACTTTATTAATCGGCGTATTTCTCTTGCAAAATGCTGGTATGGCTGCTCAATCGGCTGTGGTACAGGATAAATTAAGTCAGTATACTGCTAGAGATGCTGTCATTGCAGATAGCCCGATAGTGGGAGAACATTTAAGCGTTAGAGAGTTTGTCAATGACTATGTGATTGGTAAAGAGCGTTGGAAAAAGTTTTTGGTAATAGATGAAAATCAAAAGTTAGTTGGTGATATTGCTGTAGAAGATTTGAAACAAATCCCTACTTCTGATTGGAATGAAATTTATCTTCATGAGCTAGTCAGATCTATACCAGAAGTTGATACTATTGCTGCTGATACTTCTTTATTAGAGGTAGCCAAAACTATTGAGATCAAGAAAGCTCAAGAACTTGTAGTTGTAGGAGAATCAGGTGAGGTAATTGGATTACTGGAAAAAGCCTCTATCGTCAATCTAATGACCCAAGAAGAGATAGCTAAAAACAAGGCTGTTGTTGAATCTGTTCAAGATGATGACAAAGTGATAGTTAATTAAATTTAACGGTAATTTCCTGGACGCATTAAATCATTAAATATTATCGGTTCTGATTAGAGTAAACTCACTATATAGTGAGTGGTCAAATGGCTAAATTGTTTCCTAAGATATGCGTTCTTGTTCTCTGATTGCACCAGCAAAAATCAATCTTTATTTAGAAATTATTGGCGATCGCTCTGACGGATTTCATGAGCTAGTCATGATTTTACAGAGTATTAGCTTGGCAGATCGAGTAGATATTAAGCCAAGCGATACTCAAAAGATTTGCATTTACTGCGATCATCCCCATGTACCAGAAGATGAAACTAATTTGGCTTATCGCGCTGCTCAACTAATGTGTAGAGTCTTTCCTGATGTACACGCTAACTATGGTGGTGTTAGCATCAGAATTGCGAAAAACATTCCTGTAGCTGCTGGCTTGGCGGGAGGATCTGGTAACGCAGCAGCAGTATTAGTAGGAATTAATCTAATCTGGAATCTTGGCTTAACTCAACCCGAATTAGAGGAATTGGCTGCTGAATTAGGCTCTGACATTCCTTTTTGTGTTTCTGGAGGAACAGCGATCGCCACTGGTAGGGGAGAAAAACTAGACTCTCTTGCAAATCTTGACAATATTTGGCTGGTATTAGCTAAATACGACAACATTGGTGTTTCTACACCCTGGGCATATAAAACCTATCGTCAACAGTATAGTGATTCTTATATCGCCGATGCAGCAGGAATTAAGTCTCGTACTGCCAAAATTAATTCCAGTCCTTTGGTTAATGCCATAGTCAATAAAAATGCCAAGGAAATTGGCAAATTAATCGACAATGATTTAGAAAAGGTTGTTTTGCCTGAATATCCCCAGGTAGCAAAACTTAAGTCAGCTTTTGCTGCTCAAGATATACTAGGTACAATGATGTCTGGCTCAGGACCAACGGTGTTTGCACTGTGCGACTCTGAAGCACAGGCGATCGCCGTTAAAGAGCGGGTAAAAACTCAAATTAACGATTCTCAACTTCGTTTTTGGGTAACAAAACTTGTTAGTCATGGCATCCAAATTAAATCCCAAACATAAACTTTTTAGGGTTCAATTCTAGGAATACATACAAAACTGGCTGTTGTTAATAATTGCTTCTCCATAATCGGGTATCCAAGCTACCCATTCTGATTCTGAGTACCTACACAAAATCAATGCTTGATCGTGGTTATCAGGGTTGGGTAATTCTAGCAGCTTGACCCATTTATCTGTCAAATATTGCTCAATTGTTTCAACAGACAAATTGGGCTGTAATGCACACCATTGAGGCGTAAGGGCTTGCCCGCATCTACTGATAATTGATATGACACAACCAGAAGCACTAAAAAATTTGCTCCAAGCGATCGCCTCTGGTAATATAAGTCCAGAATCGGCTTTGGAGAAACTCAAAGATTTGCCTTTTGAATCTTTAGATGAATTTGCCAAAATCGATCATCATCGACAGCTTAGGACAGGTTTTCCTGAAGTTATTTGGGGTGCAGACAAAACCCCCGAACAAATAATTAAGATCATGACTGCCATGGCACAAGACGCTACGGTAGTTATGGCAACTCGGATTGAAAAGGAAGTATATCAACAGCTAAAACAAACGATTCCCGATTTAATTTACTATCCTACTGCCCGCATTTGCGCTCTGTCTGCGCCTCAAACTCCCAACCAAGCGGGAACAATCTCAATTCTTACCGCTGGTACGGCAGATATTCCCGTTGCCGAAGAAGCTGCCATTACTGCTGAACTCTGTGGCTTTGCCGTGACTCGTCTTTGGGATGTGGGGGTAGCAGGAATCCATCGTCTGTTGAGCAATCGTGAAGTCGTTTATGATGCCGATATTTTAATCGTGGTGGCGGGCATGGAAGGGGCATTACCCAGCGTTGTGGCAGGAATGGCAGACTGTCCAGTGGTGGCAGTACCTACTAGCGTTGGCTATGGAGCAAGTTTTGGTGGTGTTGCGCCTTTATTGACTATGTTAAATTCCTGTGCTGCGGGAATCGGAGTAGTAAATATAGATAATGGTTTTGGTGCAGCTATTTTGGCAGGACAAATATTGCGTACTGCTAAGAAAATTGCCAAGAATTTAAGCTGATTTTTATTTACGGCTTAATTACATAATTCCAGAAGCATTGATTACAGGTAAAACTGTTGCTAAAACCAAAAAAGTTAGAACTCCCAAAGCTAAGTTACGATAGATTCGCTTTTCGGGTCTGCATTTTTTATATCTCATTTTAATTGATATTATTTAAATATAATTTTCTCCTTTATAACAAACTTAGTTTTTGCTCATTTTTCAAACGAAAAGCTACAGGGAATCCTAATCCCCAGTCTCCAGTCACAGTCATCATCGAAGTCTTTCGTTACTAGAGATAAATGGTAAATGGTATTAGTCTAGCCAATAAGCTGACTATCCTGATTAAATAAACGTTTGTATATCCCTTCGGTGACTAAAATTGTCGAAATCAAATTAGCTAAGACAATGGCAAATAAAATCATGATTTGATAAGAAGCTGCATCTAAAGGGTCACTACCTCCTAAAACCTGTCCTGTAAACATTCCAGGCAAGCTAACTAAACCTATCACCACCATATTATTAAGAGTAGGAATTAAGCCAGTGCGGATTGCTTCTTTTTGATAAGGGGATATAGCTTGCTTGGCAGTAGCACCCAAACATAGGTGAGTTTCAATTTCTAAGCGATTTTGATTGACGGCATTTAAAAAGCGATCGCCAGCCAGAGAAGCACCATTCATGGCATTGCCAAACAACATTCCCGCCAGAGGTATCAGGTAGCGAGGTTCGTACCATTTATCGGGTTGCAGGATCAACAGAATTACATAACCTAAAGTAAAGGCACTACTGGAAATAATCGATAAAAATACCACAGGTAAAAGCCCCTGAAGCTTTTTATCGATGCGGTTGCGGGTAACAATGGAGGCAATAGTAATCATCATGACTAAAATGCCCAATACCACTAGCCAATTATCGATCGCAAAAACTATATTTAAGATGTAGCCAACGGCAATTAGCTGCATCAAAGAGCGAACTGCACTATATGCCAACTGCTTTTCTAATTCTAGCTTTTGCCAAAGAGATAAAGCGATCGCCATGCCGATCATGCCTAGACATAAGACTAAATCGGTAGTATCTAGGGAAATTAAATTATCCATTCTACATTTTTACTGCTCTTACTGTCCTCAAGGAGATAACCTGGCAATTTTCCAACTACCATCAGCCTTTAGATCGTATACTAGGCGATCGTGAAGACGACTGGGACGACCTTGCCAAAATTCAATACGGTTAGGTATAACGCGAAATCCTCCCCAGTGTTCGGGAAGAGGAATAGTAGCATCTCCTTTGTATTTAGTCTCTAGATCTGCTAATTGTTGTTCTAATACTTGGCGATTGGGAATTACGCGACTTTGAGCAGATGCCCATGCACCCAACCGTGAGGCTTTGGGGCGACTATGGAAATATGCCTCGGATTCTTTAGTAGCCAATTTTTCTATTTTCCCCTCAATACGAATCTGTCTTTCTAATTTGTCCCAGAAAAAAACCAGTGCAGCATAAGGATTGGCAATTAACTGTTGACCCTTTTGGCTTTCGTAGTTGGTATAAAAAACAAAACCGTTTTGGTTAACGCCTTTGAGTAAGACAATTCTAGCGGTAGGTTTCCCGTCAGAAGTAGCAGTAGCCAGAGTCATAGCATTTGGTTCAATTAGTTCGGCATCCAAAGCTTGTTGAAACCAAACTTCAAATTGTTTAAGAGGATCGGCATCTAAATCGGCTTCAGATAATCCTGCCAGAGTATAATTTTGTCGTAAATCGGCGATTGAAGAGTCCACTTTATCAATTATCAGTTATCAGTTATCAATTATCAGTGATTAAAGTTCCCCCAGCAAGACAATTGAACAATTTAAGTTTCCTAACAAGGGTTTGGTTGTAGGACTCAGAGCCAAACTATCTACACCGACACGCTGGCGTTGCGATCGCAATATTACTAGTTCATGGGTACGACTGGCGTTTAAAATTTCTCTAACGAAATTGTTTTGAGCGGTAACGTGAATATCTACTGTTGCTTCTGCTAAAAAACGGTTTGCCACTGTCTCTAACTGATTATGAAGACTAGCTTTACGCTCTTTAGAAGTACCAGAAGCACAGACATGAAGCAAAGTTATTTCTGTCTCTTTGCTAGTAATTAGGCTTTTGACAAAGCGCACTGGACGCAAGCCAATGGGGTTAATACTTTCAACTGGTACGAGAATGCGTTTGATTGCCAGAGGTGAAGTGAGTAGGCGAGCGACAACCACAGAGCAGTGAGCCGACCATAGTATGCTATCGGTAACTGAACTAAATAAGCGCGAGCGAAAGCCAGTCAAACTACTAAATCCTAAGATAATTAAATCGGCACTGACTTCGCGACTAGCATGAGCGATCCCTTGAGCAATGTCATACTCAACCCTTAATTCTGGTTGAACTTGAATATTAAGTTCTGTGGCAATTGCTTCTGCTTGAGTAAGTAGCTTGGCACAACGCTGAAAATCAACTTCAAGTTGCGGAGAATCTAAACGAGCTTGAGCTTTGGCGATCGCTAAAGGGACAATTGCGCCCTGATTTTTTTCAGCTAGTAAAGATGCCAACTCTAACAAATAACGTTCTGTCTGCGGGTTATAAACTGGAACAACAACTCGAAATATATCTTTTGATTTTGCATCGAGATCGGACTCTGCTTCAGATTCTGTCGAATTCCTAATAGGCAACTGAGCAGCAAAGCGAGATGTAATCAATGGACCTGCGATCGAAGTAACTAGCATCAGTAAGATAACGCTATTGAACACTCGCTCATTAATAATTTCTGCCTGAAAACCAACCAAAGCAGCAGCCAAGGTGGCAGCTACCTGAGGCAAGGACAGCGACCACATGGTAATGGTCTGTTGCCAACTGTAGCGATAGGCCAATTTAGCCACGCAAGCTGCCAAAAACTTACACAGGAGCAAAGCCCCCACAATTGAAAGAGGAATGCCAATGGAGCGAAACACATCTTCAAACGCCTTGAGATCGAGCAGTAAGCCCATATCGACAAAGAAAATCGGAATAAATAGAACCGTACCGATAAATTCCACCTTTTCTTTTACAGGACCATCGCCAATAACATCGTTAATTGCCAAACCAGTTAAAAATGCGCCGACAATTTTTTCGATCCCTATTGCCTCTGCCGATACTGAAGCCACAAACAAAGCCAGCAAGACAAACAAAAACTGATTACCTTGGTCATTCTTAGAACGACGGAAAAAAGCTCTACCCAAACGGTCTAAGCCAAATAAAACCAGCAGAGTATAAATGGCTAAAGAACCTAATAAGATCCCCAATTTTGCTGCGCTAAAGTTCCCTTCGTTTACCCCCAAACAAATTGCCAATACTAATAAAGCACTAATATCAGTAAAAATTGTCGCTCCAATGGTGACGGTAACAGCTTCATCATTAACTACCCCTAAACGTTTGACAATGGGAAATGCTAGCAGGGTATGGGAAGCTAAGAGTGAACCGATGAGGAAGGCAGTATTCCAGCCAAAACCAAATACTCGTCCCACTAAAATACCGCCAATTAAAGGAATGGCAAAAGTAGCAAAACCAAAGCCTATAGAGCGAGTTCTGGTACGGCGAAACTGCTCCAGGTCAATTTCTAACCCTGCCACAAACATTAGATAAATCTTACCAATATCTGCCAGCAGGATCATTGTTTCCGATTTACTATCGAGTAAACCTAAACCGCTAGAGCCAAACACTACTCCTGCTGCTAATAAGCCTACTAGTCCTGGCAGCTTTATTTTTTCAAAAATTGGTGGCACTAGCAAAATAATTGCTAAGAGCAAGGCAAAGGTAAAGATAGGCTCGCGTATTGTTTCAGAGATAGATTCCATATTCGTCAGTAATAAGAGAAAAAGGTGTAAATCTACTATTTATATTGTTTATATTGTCAAATTTCGTTGCCAATACAAGCCCCACCGCCAAACACTAAATATTCATGTAAAGTATCGGCATCAAAAGCATCGCCTTGCGCTTTTGCCAAAAAAGTTCTGCCTTCTACATATTCATCTACCGTAGTTTCTCTGCCATAAACTTCAAAAGTAACAATGTCTTTAAATCCAGAATAGCAACTCAACTTATCAGTCATAGTCAAACCTTTTGGGACAAATGTAACACGGCGATCGATGATGCACAGTCCCCCGGCGAAATTCAAACTATGTTCTCCTGTTTCATCTTTTACCTTGACTTCGTGAGCGAATTTATACTCATCGGCAAATGGTCCTGAAACCATCTGTTTGCGTAAAATTTCTCTACCACCTGAAAAACAGACAATTGTTCCAGGAAATACTTCTGGTTTTACTTGTCTGGCAATTGCCGATCGCACTCCCAAATTAAACCAAGAATAGAACAAAATTACCAGACACAATAGAACTCTGATCATTATTGCACCTATTGAATTGTAGAAGTGTTTCTTAACCAACCCCGTCGCCAAAAATAGATAATCAGCACTAAAGCGATCGCCAACATAAACCCCAAACAAAAAGGATAGCCCCAATACCAGTTGAGCTCTGGCATATTCCAGGGAGAAACATCAGGATTAAAGTTCATGCCATAAAGTCCCGCAATAAAAGTTAAGGGAATAAAAATACTAGAAATCACCGTTAGTAGTTTCATTACCTCATTCATTTTGTTATTAACTGCTGATAGGTAAACATCCATCAAACCAGAAGCTAGTTCGCGATAGGTTTCGATCGTGTCAATAATTTGGACTGTGTGATCGTAACAGTCTTTAAAATAAATCAGCACGCGCTCATCTATTAATGGATGACCGTCTCTTATCAGGGTATTTATGGCATCTCTTTGAGACCAAATTCCCCGACGCAGAATTAATAATTCTCGCCTAATCTGATAAATTTTGGTTAAAGTACGATCGTTTGGCTGTCCAATTACTTCATCTTCTAATAGTTCAATTTTTTCGCCGTAAGCTTCTAATACGGGAAAATAACCATCGATAATGGCATCCCAAAGAGCATAGGTTAAATAATCTGAGTTTTGCTTTCTAATAATACCGCGATCGCGTTTTAGGCGATCGCGTATTGCTTCAAAACAGTCTCTTTCTGGTTCTTCCTGCACCGTCAAGACATAATTTTTTCCCAAGACAAAACTCACCTGTTCGAGCCAAAATCCTGCTGCGTTGGGTTTGAGATTAGCCATTTGTGTAATAATGACCAACTGTTCTTGATAGTCTTCTATCTTCGGTCTTTGAGGCACATTGACCACATTTTCTAAGACCAGAGAATGTAAATTAAACACTTGAGCTAACTGTTGTATTATTGATTTGTCTCCCAAGCCAGCAATATCAAACCAGGAGATTAATTCTGGATCGAGATGAATACCACATTGGTCTGGAGTTAAATTAGTTAGATATTCATATTGATTTTGATTGTAATCAATTAAAGTAATCTCAGGAGTTTGAGCTTGCGAGGAAATGGTGATCGTTCCTGGGGGACTGCCTGGTTGATTATAAGCATAGTTAAATAAACTTTGGGCAGATGGACTTTGTTCTCGATGGAACAGACGAAAAGATTTTGCGCTCATGAAAAGTGGATTTTAGTCAAGGGTATTCACTTGTTTTCTTTAAAAGAGGAAAGCAACGGCAATATATAAAGCAGCAACCACAAGCTGTACCAACATTACAGGAATACCGTATTTCAAAAACTTGCTAAAAGAAATACGACTGCCGTGAAGTTCGGCAACACCTGCTGCCACAATATTAGAAGATGCACCCATTAAAGTGCCATTTCCGCCCAATGTCGCTCCAAACATCATGGCGTAGAATAAGGGCAAAACTTCTGGGGGTAATTGTCCAGTGAAATCAGGGCTTAATACTTCTGCGCCGACTAAGCCGACATTAACCAGATATTGCTTGAGCAAAGGAACCATTGCCACTACTAGAGGAATGTTCGGCACAACACTAGATAATAGACCCACTAAAACTAGTAAAACAATTGAACCTAGGGCAATATTTTTACCCAAGATAATTGCCAATAAGCTGGATATGCTGTCTAAAACTCCTGTTTTTTCTAGTCCGCCAATTAGCACAAAAGTAGACATAAAAAATAACAACGTACTCCAGTCAATGTCCTTGAGAATATTGTTGACTGTATCAATTTTGCTTTGATCGGCAAGGAATAAAGCCAGTGCTGCCCCTAATAAAGCTACTGCAGCAGGAGGAATTGGTGTAGGTAAAGAATCGCCAATCACAAAAAAGGTTAGCACTACGACAATTAACAATCCTCCAAGCATCAGTACCTTGGGGTGATTAATTTTAGGATGAGGCAAAGTATTCATGTCTGCCAGTTTCTTGTTCCAGATACTACGGAACAAAAAGGGAGCCATAATTAAAATTGAGCCAACGGCGATCGCGCCACCCAAACTCAACCTCATCAAATAGTCATTGAAGCTTAAGTTAACTGCATCTCCCACAATAAAAGTAGCAGGGTCGCCCACTAAAGTTAATAATCCCGCGCTATTTGCCACAAAAACCATCAAAATCAGCAAAGGTACAAAATCTACGCCGATTTCCTGAGCAATAGGGGGAATCAAAGGAGCAAGTAGCATGACCGTAGTGGCATTAGGTAAAACCGCACAGATAGGAGTAGTAATGGCAATTACTCCTAACACCAAACGTTTACCTTCACCCTTGGCTAGCACTACCATTTGGGTGGCTAAATAGGCAAAAATATTTGTTGGTTCAAAAGCTCTAACAAGGATCATTACTCCCAAAAATAAAGCTAATGTGGCGTAACTCTGGCTGATATATTCGATTGCCTGATTAAGGGTCATGACGTGGGCGAAGATTAAAACTAACGCCCCTAAAAATGCAGCAACAGTTAAATGTAATCGTTCCGTCAAGATGGCTATAGTTACAGTCGCAAAAGTAACGGCTGCAACTATCGATGGCAAATTGGTAGCGGTTATTTCCATGATTATTCCTCTTGATTAATAACTGTGCTAAAAAAAAGGCAGTCAGATAAAACACTGGCTGTCTCAAAATTAAGTGAGGTATGACTTGCCAATTAAATATTTATTTAATTGGCAAGCTATTTAAAAATTATTTACCGTGAAGAATCACTTTGTTTCAAGCAACTTCACACAAGCTACTTTTAGAAAAACGAGGCAAAGTGCAGGCTAATATTTTAATTTGTCTATCTGGCAAAGCTTGCCATCGATCGAACAAATCTTCTGCTATGGGTTGAATAGGACAAGAACTATAGGATCGAAGTTCGACTTTGAGAGTGGTTAGATTATAATCATCGCCAACTCGACATCCATAACCGACTATTTTGCCAATTTTCCCTGTGGTTTTGTGTTGAACAAGGTCGCCAATTTTAAACATAATCATAAGTCTCCTTGGTAACTGGTTATCTAAAGGCGATCGCCAATTTCAAATAAGTAAGGGCGATGTCCTCGGCTATGCTACGCAAATCGCAGCTAGGTGTAGAGAGCAGTTGGTAACTAAGGATCGTGATAAAAACAATATCTAATATATATATTGCTTTTTCAATCTCCTCTCAATGCCGACGAGGTTAGCTGACGGGCTAGGACTGAGAGATGTCCCTTTCTATTTACCGTAGAAATAAGCCCCGAAATTGGTTCCCCCGCTTCTGTATGTGACTACAGAACTAAGCTGACTGACAACTCTGGTTTTTGTTCTCGACCAGACTAAACAATTAATATGAATATGTTGTGCCAATCATATGTCAATTTTGACAGGTCTTTGAAGCAGGCATCACTTAATTACAGTCCGTATAAAGACATAATTAGCAAGGGCGTGATAATTGCCATAATTAAGTTCAAAGGTGCGCCAACTCGGAAAAAATCCCAAAATTTATAACCACCAGGACTATAAACCATTGTATTTGTTTGATAGCCAATCGGAGTCATAAAGCTATTAGAAGCTGCAAAGGTAACGGCAAACATCATTGCTATAGGATTGAGGTTGAGTGATTCAGCTACTTTGGCTGCAATAGGAATTAATAGCACCACTGAAGCATTATTAGAAAGTATTTCTGTTATCAGAGAAGTAATGACAAAGAAAAATAGCAATATCCAGTAGCCGCTTAAGTTGCCACCAACAGCCAAAATATTATCTGCCAGCCATTTAGTTGCGCCAGAGTTTTCCATTGCCGTACCTAAAGGAATTAATCCTGCTAAGAGAAATATTACGTCCCAACGCACTGCGCCATATACTTCTCCTGGCTTTAAACAACCCGTAATAATCATTAATACAACCCCAACTAATGCACTGACTAAAATTGGCAATACGTCAAACGCAGCTAGCAGAATAACTCCGAGGACAATGCCTATAGCAATCCAAGCTTTATCACGACGGACCAATTCAGGCTCTTTTTGCTCCATAACTAGTAATTCTCTGGTGGTTTGTAAACCCAGTAAACTTTGTTTCGCTCCTTGAACTAACAGCAAGTCACCAAACCGCAGACTCACTTTACCTAATCTGTCTCTAATTAGTTCTTCTCCTCGACGAATAGCTAATACTGTTAGGTTATAGCGTTGACGAAAACGCAAGTCTTTGAGGGTTGTGCCAATTAAACGGGAGTTAGATAAAATCAAAACTTCAGCAACTCCTTCATTAGCAGAATTTAGCTCTGTTTCTAAGTTTTTTTGCTTGAATTTAACATCAGGTAAAATATCCAAACCCTGCTCTGTTTTAATTTGTAATACATTTTCTGTTTTTCCCCGTACTAAGAGAATATCCTCGGCACGAATAGTTCGGCTTGTAACAGGTTGAGGTAAACGCTCTTTGTCTCGGATAATTTCTAATACATCTACCTGTGAATTACGCTGTAATTGCGCCGAACGAAAGGTACTGCCAATTAATTTGGAACTAGGGGTAACGACAACTTCGGTAACATAATCTTCTAAGCCATAGCCTTCACTAACTAAATCACTATTTGGATTTTTACGGTTGGGCAATAGACGGGGAGCAATAAAAGCCAAATAAGTCAAACCAACTAAAAAAGTAATAACACCCAACCCTGTAAACTGAAACAGATGAAATTCTCCATATCCCAAATCTTTAGAAATACCGCTGGCAAGAACATTAGTCGATGTACCAATAACGGTAATCATGCCTCCTAAAATAGTGACAAAAGATAAGGGAATTAAAAGCTTAGAAGGAGATATACCTCGCTTTCTGCACCATTCTTCCACAATCGGTAAGAATATTGCTACTACTGCCGTGTTATTAATAAATCCAGAAATAGGACCGACAAGTAATCCCATAACTAAGATCTGGCGAGTAATACTCTTGCCACCCCACTTAAGGAGTAAATCGCGAAATACTTGAATTACTCCAGTACGACTAATTCCTGCGCTGAGGATAAACATTGCCATGACGGTAATTGTGGCAGAGTTACCAAACCCAGCTATGCCTTCATCGGGAGTAACTAACCCTAAAACAATTAATACTACCGCTACACACAAAGCAGTAATGTCTACAGGTAGTAATTCAGTAATAAAACAGATTAAAGCTACAACAACTACACCTAACGTAAGAAAAATAGTCATAATTTTTAGATTTACCCCTAAGACAACTCCAGTAAGTTTGCTTTTTAAATTTGAAGATAATCATATTCTATTTATAATTAAATTGCAAAACATTTAAAACTCACAAAAATCTCCTGAGAAAATTGCATTAAGATCCAAGGGATTCAGTTAGCGATCGCCAGACTTAAAATCTCATTATTGCTTTAGCTATTAACGAATATCATTTTGATTTTTTGAAAAAAAACAGCTTTTTAGATGTTCTCTGAGAATGAAAACCACTATAGTTTGATTTATCTAGGATTGTTTTAACCCAAACTGACGTTAAAATAAAGGATTGATTATTCCAGTAACAGTTAGATAATGCAGATTAGACGTAGAAATCCTAACCCCAAAGTCAAGTCAGGAGAAGTGATATATCAATCAAAGATTCCTAATGCCGAACCAAATAATATCTTAGAAGAGATCGTTTGGCATAAAGAGGTTGAAGTTGAACAGATGCGCGATCGCCTGCCTCTAATGCAATTGCAGCAGCAGGTAAAGGATGCTTCTGCGCCTCAAAATTTTTTAGCTGCTTTGCATAATGGTAAAACTAATCCTGCTTTAATTGCCGAGGTCAAAAAAGCCTCACCTTCCAAGGGAGTAATTAGAGAAGACTTTAATCCAGTGGCGATCGCCAAAGCCTATGAAAAAGCGGGTGCAAGCTGTTTATCTGTTTTAACCGATCAAAAATTCTTCCAGGGAAGCTTCGATCATCTGAATTTAGTCAGACAGGTAGTAGACTTACCTCTGTTGTGTAAAGAATTTGTTATTTATCCTTATCAGATATATTTCGCTCGCGCTAAGGGTGCAGATGCCATACTCTTAATTGCTGCGGTGTTAGAAGATAAAGACTTAAATTACTTTGTCAAAATAACCAAAGCTTTGGGCATGACTCCTTTAATAGAAGTGCATACTCTAGAAGAGTTAGATCGAGTACTGGCGGTTGATGGGGTAGAGTTAATTGGGATTAATAATCGCAACCTAGAAGATTTTTCCGTTAGCCTTCAGACTACTAGGGATATTTTGGCAGCTAGAAAAGAAACGCTCGAACAGCGCGGTATCTTAGTCGTAAGTGAATCTGGTTTACATACCCCAGAAGACTTGAAAACGCTTAAAGCAGCAGGTGCAAAAGCAGTTTTAATTGGTGAATCTTTAGTTAAGCAAGAAAATATCGAGCAAGCAGTAGCTAATTTATTTAAGGCGTAAAAACAATAGTTAGACGAGCGACCCCCGCGCATGGTTCGACAGTTCCTTCAACAGCGCGATTATTCAAGCGGAACTAAATTCCGCGAATCTCGCGCTCAAGTCGGGGAACCCGCCCAACGGACTGTCGAACCGCGTCGGCGTAAGACGCAAGGGAATGCTCACCTAGAAAGGGAATGCGCAAGGGAGACAGTTAAAACAGTTATCAAATTGCTAAAATCAACCAGCTAAATACATGGACAGAAATAACTACAGTTAATTATTATTGACCTCTGACTTTGAGCATCAACGTTAAATTTAATTTTGTCCAACTACTTATTTAGCTATCAACAAACTCAGTTAATCTTTTAATTCCCTCTTTAATCGTGTCCATATCTGTAGCATAGGAAAAGCGAATACAATCATCCATGCCAAATGCCACACCAGGAATGGCAGCCATCTGTTTAGTTTCTAACAACTGATTACAAAAATCGAGGGATTTTTTACCAGTCTTGGAGATATCTACAAAAAGATAAAATGCACCATAGGGTTTAGGACAGCTTAAGCCAGAAATAGTATTTACTGCTGCGTGCATATAACTTCGGCGTTGAGCAAAAGCTTGAACCATTTCCTGCACACATTCTTGAGATGATTCTAATGCTGCGATCGCGCCATATTGGGCAAAGGTGCAAACATTAGAGGTACTATGCCCTTGAATTTTAGCCATTGCCTTGAGGATTTCCATTGGTGCTGCTGCATAACCTACTCGCCAGCCAGTCATGGAATGGCTTTTGGCAAAACCACTACTGGTAATGGTGCGCTTAAATATTTCCTCGTCTATCGAACCAATACTTAGATGTTGAGCATCATCATAAAGAATTTTTTCGTAGATCTCATCCGAAACCACTAAGATATCTCGCTCAACGATTATTTTAGCTAATGCTTTTACTTCATTGGGTGCGTAAACTGTCCCCGTGGGGTTAGAAGGGGAATTAAACACAAACAGCTTAGTATTAGGTGTAATAGCCTGCTCTAGCTGCTCTATGGTAATTTTATAGTCATTCTCCGCCGAAGTCTCGACAATAACAGGCGTACCTCCAGCTAGTTTAACCATTTCTGGATAGCTTAACCAATAGGGTGCAGGAATAATTACCTCATCTCCTGGCTCAATCAACACCTGCATCAGGTTAAACAAAGAAAACTTGCCACCGTTGGTAACAATAATATTGTCCGCTTCGTAATTAAGATTATTATCCTTTTTGAGTTTATTGGCGATCGCTTCTCTAAGCCTCAACTCCCCTACCGCAGCACCATAGCGAGTTTTGCCTTCATCCAAGGCAGTTTTAGCAGCTTCGCAAATATGCTTTGGTGTCGGAAAATCTGGTTCTCCTGCACTAAAGCTACAGACATCTATGCCTTTAGCTTGCATAGCTTTAGCTTTGGCAGCAATTGCCAAGGTAAGAGATGGTGATACTTGATTTACTCTTGCTGATAGTTTCATTTCGTTCAAACCCAAGTTCTGTTCCGCGCCCGATAAACTAAACTATAGTGTCTCAAAGTCTCTTGGATTTTTCTGATATCCTGGCACTTTTCTTTACATTTTTGCTTAAATTGTCAGAGAAAGAGGATTTTTCAGAGTCATAAATTTAAACTTCTTGGTTTAAGCGATCGCCTGGGGCGAACCTATAATAACCAGAACCCCTTTCATAGCCTAAACGAACTGATTAAGAATGCTACAAAAATTATGACAGAGCGTGACGCAGAATTTTTACCGCACGAATTGCTGCGGGAGTGTCTGCGTCAGAGTCAGGGAAGATACGAACTACTGAAGATACAAAACCAAATCGCTCTCTATCAATCGCGCTCCTTCAAAGTGGTAAATACGATCGCACCACGCGCTCTTGATTCTAATAATATCAATGTCCCCTATCAAAAACTCAACGAGCAGAGGAAAATCCAGCAAATTGTTAATAATGAGGCACGTATAAAGGCGATCGCGCATTCTGTGCGTCAGAGTTTGATGGCTGAAGGAATATTGGGCAATCAAAGTCAATTAATTCCGACTTTACGGCGCAAAAACCTGGATAAGTTGGCTATAATTCAAGCTCATCATTATCAACGGGGAGATGTAATCAAGTTTCAAACAGACTTGGCTCGATTTAGTAAAAACTCATATGATTCACATAGCCTCCAGTTACGGAAGGAAATATGAGGTCATTTCTATTGGGTTTGATGTCCATAGAATCTAGTAACACTTTCAGTTGTAAATTTATAGGAAACAAACGTATTTCGTAGGTTTTTGTGTGCGGTAATAGTATTCCGTTGCTGTATGCCTTGTTAATGGTATCAATCGACACCACTCCTATCTTTGCTTTGTGGTTCGAGTCATCAATGTACATATTACTTTTAGGTTGCAAAAATAATATTTACTAACCCAAAAACTAACCTAAGTTTTATTGAAGCTATTTTTGTACTGAACTACTTTTTAGTATAGAAATACTAATAGACCACATTATTTATAAATCCCCAAACAAAAAGCTTGCGTTAAGCTACGAAAACTCGTAATATTAAATTTGTGTTAATCACGGGGCGTAGCGCAGCTTGGTAGCGTACCACTTTGGGGTCATTCTGTTCTAGCTTCTGAATCTTTTTTAACGCAATGTTTTCGTGATTTACTTTGATATGGTCGCACACGATTAGCACACGACCACGATTTTTTTGCAGGCTTTATGTCAATGTAGGATTCATGCTGCAATATGATTCCATCTAGTTCCAGTGTTGATAGTACTGATTATCTGTTGACTAACATTGAATTTGGCAGCTATATCCTTTTGCAAAATATTACTTTTTAGCAATTGTTTGATTTGGATTACTTCTTTGAGAGTTAGTTTAGCGTAATGATGCTTCTCTCCTTTGGGCTGTAATCCATTTTGATAAGCGTGTATTTGCTGCTCAGATTGAGTATTCCATTCTAAGTTACACAAATTGTTATCAATCTTACAGCCATTGATATGATTCACTTGAGGTTTGTGGAATGGATTAGGTAAGAATGCTTGAGCTACAAGACGATGTATTGACCTGCTCTTTCTTTTTGCATTAAGCAATAGATGAACCTTAAAATAACCTTTATTCGTTATGCAGGGTTTCAGAACTTTCCCTTTAGCGAACTGTTTTTTTCCATTTTGCTGAGTGATAATACGGTCTAGACTTTTTACTCTACCAAAATTTGAAATTTGGTAGTAACTTTCATAATCTGGGATATCTAACCAATATTCAGTTAAGCCACTTAATTGTGGTACTAATTTTATTTTTGATATTTTTTGCATTAATCTTACTCATAACCTTAAACTTTAAAATAAATTTTATATACTTCTATTATATTTTATTCAAAAGGTTGTTGATTATAAAAATAATGTGTTTGAGGATAAAGCTTTAATGAATGTGCGTGTGGAAGAAAATCACGCTCCTCTCTTTGAAGCAAATGAAATTAGAGAGGAAGTTATTGTCACACTAAAAAATAATTCAAAGTATCAATTACCTGAAGTTCAATCTGGTAGTGATTCTGTATAAAACAATTATAGCCTACAATTTCTATCGATAAAGGATTACAGGCTATTTCAATTAATTAATTAAATAAATTATTTAGGCAGCTATCGCTACTTTTTCTTCACAGAGGTAAAACTCTTTAAAGAAATAAACATTGCCAATATTTCCAGGCATTCGAGAACTTTCAATTAATCTACATTCAGCTACTAAATCATTATCTTTTCTAGCCATCCCTATGACTTCATAAAGAGCATCACCTACATTTCTATGAACAATATCACCAGCAGAGATCTCTATTAAAGGTGTGGGCTGCTCAGGCTTTTTTATAGCAGGCTTTTTCTCTTTACGTTCTTGTGTAATAGGGATGCTGATATTTACGTCTTCTTTTAAGACTTCTTCTTCTTTTTTCTCTTGAAGAGTAAAATCTATTTTAATATTTTCTTTTGGTACTAAGTAAGCGTCCTTAATATAACTAATTTTACCAATAAAGGTTGGCATCTCAGCATTATAAATTGCTATTACTTCTAAATGAGGCACGCCATCCAATTCTTTATGAGCTAGTACTTTATATTGTTTATCTTTAATCTTGGTGGCATCAGTAGAGACAATATCACCTAACTTTGTATTTTCTATTGCGATCGCTTTAGGTAAAGGTTTACAAGCAGACTCATATTTACGCTTGCGAGTAGTGCGCCAAACTTCTCTAACTTCGCGGTGGTCTGGGTGATCGTAATCTCTCTTAAGATTAAATTTAGTAAGATGAGTGGCATCTTCTAGAGATATTTCTTCTAGTCTTAGTTCATATTTACTATCTTTGACGAATGAAGGCTTGTTACTTACAGTATATTTTGATGCAATGTCTAGGATTTTTGTAAGATAGCTACCATAAGTATCAGCCCTACCTTTTGCACTAAAGGCTACATACGCACTAGAATCATTGTGGTTAAAAATTATGTCAGCCCCAATCTTTTCAAATTCAGAAGGTTTTTTTACATCCTCAATTAATCCCTCTATATATTCGCGATCGCAGTAGAATTTGAGTTCCCAACTATGCTTGTTCATAACGTTTAGTATTCTTTGGTTCTTGCTTCATTTGTTTTACGTTTATAATTTTCTATGTAAATAAAAAGAGGATTAGAAAGGTTCTTCTTCAGGTGGTTTACAAGTCCATACACTAGAGATCTTCTATTTGGTTGAGTGAAAATGTATAGACGAAAAAACAGCCCTCAATCAAATTAATGATCGAGAGCCGTCTGATAATTATAAGTAGCTAGTCACTTTATCTACCAAAAAAGTTTACCTTCTGGCTAACTCATAGTGTTTTGGCAAGATAATAAAGTGCGGGAACTAAAATAGATTTTGCAGATCACTCTCCTAAAAGCTCTCTTCTACGCTGTTCTTTTTCTTCTTCTGCCAATCTTTGACGTAAGGCGGTATATTCATTCCAAGCTTTGTCAGCTTCTCCTCTCATGCTAGTACGATTAGCCAATTGAGCTTTTTCATCGCCCAAAATAGACATTAGTTCTTTTTTTTGGGATGGTTTGAGTTTAGTAAACCATTCTATGAATGCCCCAATCATTTGTTTTCTTGATGGATTGTTATTGTAAGCAATCACACAAGAAGGACAAGTGTAGGCAAGTCTTAAAATAGGTTGAATATCACCTTGAGATCCAAAAATTGAATCAAATTTGCCAGGAGTATCTTTACTATACATTTTATAAAATGTATCTTCATCAAATGATGAATTGATACACTCTTGACTATCTTTATTTTTAGAAGCAAGACAATCCAACATATTAGATTGACTAAAGCCGTTCTCATAAGCTATACGAGAAATCGCAACCGAACCTAGATATCCAGGTAACATTTCATTAGTTGAAACTAGCCAAGGTAATTTAGAGATAACCAGTAGATAGAAATATCGAGATTTAATACAGTTATCGACATAATAATCTGAATCTTTGCTAGTTGGGCTTACTACTTCTTTAATTCCCATTTGTTGATAATATTCTGATGAAAATACATCTTTTTGACAACTTTCAGCAACCTCAGTTAAAAAACTCATATCAACCTGTGCCATACTAGCTTTGGCTGTCGAAAGTATTGCCATACTGGTTATACAAGCTGCGATCAAGCTTTTGAATACTATGTTTTTCATTATTTTTTCTCTCCACGAAGCACACTTTCTAAATCACTTGAATTACTTTTAATTGAAGTTTTTAATTGCCAAGGTCTAGGAGCTTCTAATGCTGCTTTAAGAGCAGCATCTTTTTCAGCTTTCTCGGCTTCAATAGTAGCTAAACCTTCTTGTTCTTTTTCCTCTGCTTCAATAGCAGTTAAATCTTGTTCTTTTTCCTCTACTTCGTTAGCTTCAATAGCAGCTTGCTTTTCCTGTTCTTCTTGTATGGCAGCTTGTCTTTTTTGCTCTGCTTGAATAGCAGTTTGTTTTTCTTCTTCTTTAATTTTTGCTTCTTTTGTTCCTCGCAAAATAAAATAAGCCGTGAATGCTGTAATGACTATAGAAACTACTGCTAAAGTTGCAAGCATTATCGGTTTTTTCTTGAAAGAGTCAATTTGTGGTTTGGTCATAATTGGGATGTGTATCCAAGCGTCTGAACTATTGTTCCCAAATTCACTGCAAAATTTAAATAAAGTTAAAAAATTAAGACTATGAGCAAAAGTTAATTTCTGGTAGATCTATCGCTTTGGTTCGACAATGCTAAAGCAAGATGGTTTTTATGTTCAGATGTTCAACAGAGAAAATAGACATTATTGGCACTTCATATTTTTGTTTTTTTTATCGCCCAAATAATAGACGAGAAATTTTTACCTTGAATTATGAAAATGGATCGAACAGATTTATATTTACTACTCAAGTCAAGTGAATGCTGAAATGTGATTAAGCATTTTTACTTTGAATTTCAAAATGAATGTATTTCTCAATATTGTTTATTGAGTATTTAGACGTAATTTAACAAGCTTTTGGTAGCAATACATAGCAGTAAACACCTAATTCTAAATTAGATGTTAAATTGATTACATTTTATTTAATATCGCTAGTTTTGATAATTAAAAGCCATGTCTGGGAACTATAAAAATATTAAACTGTTTTAAATATTTTTAATTTAATGCAGAAATTTTTATATAAAGGAAATATTACATGGGAAATATTGTTGGAATTGATTTAGGAACAACCAATTCGGTTGCTGCTTTTAAATTTGCCAATCTCGAAGTGGTCACTGCGCCAGATAATCCTGCACCCGATCGCACTCTTACTCGTTCTGTGATTGCGTTGGAAAACAATCAAATTATCGTAGGAAACGATGCTTACCAAAAGCTAAAAGCCGATCCAGAGAATGTCATTATTTCGATTAAACGTCTGATTGGAAGAGGTTTTGGCGATTCTGTAGTTCAACAGCAATTAGATCGTTTTGCATATAAAATCGCTCAGTCCACAAAGGGTACAGAAAATAGTCTTTCGGTGTGGTTAGGAGGGAAAGAATACGAGCCTGAAGATATTGGTGCTGAAATTTTAAAAAAAGTAGTGCAGAATGCTCAAACTTATCAAGAACAGCAAGGACAAAGAGAAAGAATTACTAAGGCAGTGATTACTATTCCTGCTTATTTTAATGACAAACAAAGACACGCTACTCAAATAGCAGCAACTAGAGCAGGATTAGCGGGATCGGAACTTTTACCAGAGCCAACAGCAGCAGCTATTTCTTATGGATTTAAACCAGACTCCGACGATGTAAAAACTATTTTGGTTTATGACTTTGGTGGTGGTACTTTTGACTCATCTATAGTAACTGCTGCTGGCAATCAATTTATTGAATCTGGTAAAGCAGGTGATTTATGGCTTGGTGGAGATGATATAGACGATCGCCTAATCGATTTTGTTAAACAGCAGGTAGCAGAAACAGAAGATTTAGATGATATTGATGGCTTAATTGCTAAGATGCCGCATTATCAGAGAGTTCGTTTTTTGGGCGATCTAAAAATGGCTGTAGAACAAGCCAAAATTCTGTTAAGTAGCAATTCTACAGCTAAAATTATGCCTTCTACTCCTCTACTAGATGATTTAGGAATGGCTATATCTATTGATGTAGAGATTACCCGCGAACAGTTTGAGAGCATAATTTTACCCCTGGTGGAACGTTCTATTTCCGTCTGTAAAAATGCGATTAAGTATTCTGACTATCCAGAGGACATGATTGATGTTGTATTACTGGTAGGTGGTTCATCACAAATTCCTTTGGTACAGCGAAAAGTTAAATTAGCCTTTGGTGCAGAAAGAGTAGTAGTTCATCCACGCCCCATGTATGCCGTGGCTGAAGGTGCTGCTATTCAAGCTGCTGGGTTGGTAGAAAAGGTTGGTACGGTTTCTCGCGACTATTGTATTGAATTAGTTAACGATCCCAGACACAAACTTATTGAACAAGGAGATATTCTTCCAGTCAAAACTACTCATACTTTTAGAACAGAAGCAGATGGACAAAGCTTAATTCACTTTAAGTTTTATAGTCCTGATAATGTCAACAAGCGAGATGATGAGCGAATTGGGGATATGTGGTTAGCATTGGATAAAGCTTATTCTAAAGGAACAGAGATTTTGGTAACAGCAGAGTTGGATGAGAAAAATGGCTCACTTCAAACTACAGCTATTTTGAAAAACGATCCTTCTGTCAAAGTTAGCTGTTCTCTATCAACTGGCGGAGAAGATGAAAGTATTTCTCGCGACGTAGAAGAGACTATTAAACAATTGAATCAAGAGGGCAATTTAACTGAACATGGAGTTCAGGAAGTCTATCGCATTGCTGGAGAAACAGTTAGGGCTGCTAATCAAATTAAAACTCAAGATGGAAAAATAGAGGAAGATCGAGCTAATGCAGCAAAAGAAAAATCGCAAGAGTTAAAAAGATTTGCTGACGACGATTACGATACTGCGGAATTTTTTATCAGATACTTTAAATTTATTACAGAAGAATGTGATTTTCTACTTCCCTCAAGTCAGAAAGCGCGACTAGAAACTCTGTCTAGAGATTTGAAAAATGCAGTTTCTAGAAATGCTAAGGGTGATATACACAAACTTTGCGAAGATGCTAAACGAGAGTTAGATAATCTTCCTGAAAAAGTCTCGCTAATCCTGGCTTGTCGTGATGGAGTGTCGAGAGCGCATCAAATCGAACCAAACAAAGCCAGAGTATTGGCTGGGAAATTCTCTCAAATGATTGATGCTCTAAGACGTGAGGAAGGCTACGAAGCTCAAAAACTGTTTGAAGAGTTAGCAGAAGGTATTCGTCCTTATTGGGATCGAGAGCTTCCTACTTCTAACAACAGCATTGCTACAGGATTAACCCGATAACTATGCCCCCTAAATCCCCCAACATTGGGGGACTTAGATAATATTTTTCGTTCTTCACATCTTAAAAGAATCATGTCAGTAAAGTTAACCTGTCCTGTTTGCGATCGCTCGCAGATCGAAGACAATACTTGTCCTAATTGCGAAACTAATCTTTCTACTTATCGAATGCTGGCAGAATTACCAGTAGAAACACCCGTAGAAAGAAAAGAACAAAAGCGAACTATTCCTTTGTGGTTACCTGTGGGTGTAGCCATTTTATTTCTGCTACTGGGTATTGGCTTAGGATTTGCAGGTAATTCTGTTATTGCCAAACAACAGCCAAAAACTACACCAACTTCTACCACTGCTTCTAATCAAACATCCGAAACCAAAGCAGATCAATTAGTCGTATCTCCTACCGTTGTGGAAAAGCCTCAAGGAGTAGAAAAGTCTGAATCAAAATCCTGTGGCGGCTTTAACTACGTAGTGAGAAAAGGAGATTCTTTATCCTTAATTGCTTCGCGTCTTTATGGAGACATTAACTCTTGGTCATTAATTAGTAAAGCTAATCCAGCAATACAAGGTCGAGAAAGTTCGATAGAAATTGGAGAATTATTATTTGTACCTAATCTTAAGAACAATTGCCAAAACATTTAATTACTCAAAGACTTTTCAGTGTTTATACGCAATAAAGATCTGTAATATCTGAATTAATTTCTCTAATTAAACTTCTAAAAGAATTAAGCGTATGCCATTTTTACTTTTTCTTATTATTTTAATAGGCTTAGGTAGCTTCATATTCATCCAATATCGAAAGCACCATAAAGCTAATGAACTTTATATTGAAGCCAAAGAATTAGAAACGAAAGATACTAGAAGTCCTTACGATACAACTAAGCTTAAACAAGTTCTTACACTATATAAGCAGTGCAGTAAATTAGTTAATAAACCCGAATTTGTCAAAGCTGCAAATCAATGTCAGCAAAAAATAGACGATTGCCAAAGATTTCAGCAACTAGTAGCTGAAGGTAGAAAAAAAGCTAAAAGAAATTATTTTAGAGAAGCATTACGTGATTTTACGCAAGCCAAGAAACTTTTTTCCACCACTGAATTAGAAAGCGAAATATCTAAATGTCAGGAAAGTATTAAGCACCAAAAAAAGTATGAAAGGGTTTTAAAACAGTCCGCTCAAATAGCTAGACAAGGACAATTTAAAGAAGCAATTGATTTACTTATACCTGCACTCGATAAATTTCCTCGTGAAGATGGGCAACACTTACTAAGTAAATTACGACAAGTAATACGAGCCAAAGACTTATATAAATTGGGGTTGATTGCAGAAAATAAAGCTCAACTTCAAGAAGCGATCGCCAATTACAAACAAGCATTAGATCTATTACCAGAATTTACTGAATGCAAAATTAGGCTGGCTATTATTGTTGTTAAACAAAAACCCAAACAAACAATTTCTTATTTAGAAAGAATAGAGGGAGAACAAGCAGCTTATATTCGTGGTTTTGCTCATATTCAATTGGGAAACTGGCAGCAAGCAGATAGAGAATGGCAGTCTATTTCTAAAGTCAGTATAGAAATAGTTCAGCGTCCTATTCTTAAACGTTTGGCAGAATGCGATCGCTTATTACAAATTAAAGAAATTGAATCTACGGTTGATAATAACAACGTTGAGATAGCTAAAAAACTTAGTTTAGAATTTATCAACAAGTTTGGCTCAGAACCTACAGTAAAGCAAAACTTAGAAAATTATATCCAACCTTTTTTAGATCGTCAGATTTGGAAAAGTCAAAACTGGCAAGAAATAGCTGCAAAAACCGAACAAATTTGGTTAGAACAACAGGATATTAACTCTTTGCACAATTGGGCGATCGCTAGCTACTATCTTTCTCAAACAGATTCCAGTAAGTTAGATTATTTCATTATTGCTTGGTCAACAGCTTTAGCAAATATAGAGTTCAATCCTACACTACAAGACATTCCTTGGTTGGGAAATAACTCCATAGATATAAAAGATATTTTTGCCAAACTAAAACAAATACTGGAAAATGCGATCGATGCTGTAAAAGATGAGGATATTAATAAGTATCTTAAACTACGAGATATTTATCGTCGAGACATGGTGACATTATCTTTAATTCAGCAGAATGATTGTGGGATGAGAATTAAGCAGCAATTGTTTATTCTTCCTGGCTGTTACCAGCGTTTTTGCGATCGCTTTCCCGAAATCAAATTTCCTGTTCAAATCTTGGGCGCACTATACACAGATTGGGGATTGGCTGTAGCAGCTTGTCACGACGGAGATACAGCCCGTGCTATTAAAATTAAACCTAGCAAAAATCCATCTTCCGTTGCCGATCGCTTTGCTAGTTGCTTTGTCGCCTACCATGAAGGTTGTTATTATCTGCAAAATCTAGAATGGCGTGAAGCAATTAAATCTCTTCAGCAAGCTCAATCTGAGATTAAAGTTAAGTCTGTTTGGTCTAAAGAAATAGATAAACTTTGTGAATTACAGCGTAAGAAAATAGATGATTTTGAAGAACATCTAGAATTTAGTCAATTCTGGTACGAACTTATAAATAGTCAAGCTGCTAAAAGTTATTTTGCTGAAAAAAAAGCTATACAAGTCGGTATAAAACTGGACGACAAAAAAATTAGTCCCGAACAAGGACTAAAAGAATTGAAAGAAGTAGCAAGTATCGATCCAAATAATTCTTTTATTCTCGATTTGATACAAAGAGTAGATATATCAATCGAAGCGGAAAAAATTGATCGTTTAATAAAACAAGGACAATTTAGTGATGCAATTATGGTAGCAAAACGATCTCGCCATGAAAAAATCCGCTTTAGACTTGCTGAGATGTGTATAGACTTACTGCTCGAAGGTGCTAAAAATCGTAGTTTGAACTTTGAAACTATGCACCAACTTGGACGATGGGCTTATGAACTTTGCCCACGCGAACCAGCATTTCAACCGATTTATAGCCAATTAGGAATTTATTAAAGAGAAAATCAATGAACAAATCGCCTGCACCAAACCCTTATGATGTTTTGGAAGTATCCCCTGGAGCATCCAACAAAGAAATTACTGTAGCCTTTGCCATGGCAATGAAGCGTCGTAAATATCCTCCTGATGCGATCGCTCTTGCTCGTAAAAGTTTAATGAATCCTGAAGAGAGAATCATCGCTAATTATCTGCGCCCTCTCATTGGTAATGTTAAACGTTTTAAACGCAGCGATTTTTCGGCTTTGAATACACCAGCACCCAAACTAGAATTTTTATCAGAATTTGATGGTTTGGAACAGGCGATCGCAGATAGCAATAAAGTATCACAAAGCGATCGACGATTGGGGGCAGTATTATTTGCAGATTCTCCTATTTAGACAAAAACCACTCAAGATAATACTTTTACCAAAACCTCTACTATGACTACTAATCAATTACCAGCTTTAAAACTAAACGATGAACAGAGAAATCAACTTCAACAGGAATTAGGAACTCTGCTTAAAGAAAAAATGTCTCTCAAGCAAACTATACAGCAACAAGGGGAAAAAGCAACATCAGAAAAAGAAGAACTATTTCTAGAATTGCTAGAAGTTTTCGATGCTCTGGAATTTTTTCTTAATTACATTGAAGAAAATCCCGATCCCAATCCCAAATTTTTTAAGCGTTTACCAAAATCTTTGGGAACTATTCAGAAAAAGCTACTCAATATTCTTGAGCGCAGACAAGTAGAGCCAATTGAGTTTCAAAATACTAAACCTGACTATAGTATTTGCCAAGTAGTCGATCGCGAAGAGAGAGAAGATATTGAGGAGCAAACAATTACGAAAGTAGTTCGTCAAGGATTTCGAGTGGAAGATAAAGTTTTACGTCCTATTGAAGTTATTACGTCTAAAAAACCATAAAGTTGAATCTACAATCTTTAGAAGTTATTTAGTAAAATTTGACGCTTAATTTTTGGGTTTAACTAATTAAATTAACTGAGTATTTATTAAAAGCAGAATCAACAGATATGATGGGTATCTCCTCTGCTATAGATTGAGCAATAATGAGGCGGTCAAATGGATCTCTGTGATGAAAAGGCAGAGTAGCATTAATCCTTAGATGCTTTAGTTCAATATTGAGTAACTGTATAGTGCTAGTAGCAACTTCTCTATCGACAAATTCTTCGTAGTTAGGGTCTAACGTTAGCTTGCCTAAGTTAAATTTAATCGACATTTCTCAAAGGCTAGCTACACTCAAGTAACTAACATTGCTTGTATCTTCGATTAGATCCTTGAGATGGTTGCTTAGTTTGGGATAATCATTTACGAACCAAAGGAATGTATGCGTATCTAGTAAAAGTTTCATTCCATATATTCCCTGAAGTCTTCTAAAGGTTCATCGAAATCACTACTCATCTGTACTTTTCCTTTGGCACTACCTCTTTTTAGGGGGCGTTGCATAGAGACTATAGGAGAAATTTTAGCCACTGGTTTATTATCTTGAGTAATAACAATCTCTTCGCCTTTAATAGCAAGATCTAAGAGTTTAGATAAATCTGCCTTCGCTTGGGTTATATCTAGTTGTGTCATGGTATTAATTTAACTTTCTACCCTCGTTCAAAGAGATCTACTAACAGTAATAGAGCGATCGCAACAACTAAAAAATAAGTTGGATATTGATAGGCAGGAACGATGATTGTTGATGCGAGTATTATTTTCATAATTTTTGGTTGACTATTTAGTCAAGTTTTGAGTATTTAAAAAAAGTAGTGTAGTTAGATGTAATTATCAGGTTCGCTCTGGCTAACCCATACTGATTTAATACACCAACTAGAGCCGTATCCTTTTTCTTGCAGGCGTTTTGCAATGTACTTATAGTCTGTACCTCCACAAGGTAAATACACTTTACAATGAGGGATATCTTCAAAGTGAATAATTTTAGTATCTACAGGTACTAGACGATGACAGTCTGTTTCTATTTGCGCTCTGGTGGCTATTTCACAGCTTATTGAAACTAAGACTGGACGGTCATCTTTGTTAGCGTTGTATATTTTTTTGAATGTAGTCATAGTAGTAGTTGATGTTTTAGTCAAATTAATAAACAAATAAAAAAAGACTGCCACTCAAATTAATGAATGACAGTCTTATTTCTTTCCGACTTTTATATTGACTTTCGGCAGGTCAAATAGGTGAGGTTAAGGTATTTAATCAATCTTCATTTCCATTGAATTAATAATTGATTGGTGAGGCGCAGTACCAATAATGTTTGCTATTTTCTGCATAGCAATCACTTTATGCAACTTAATGTCTGCGATCAAAGAATTAGCATCTACTAAAGGGTTAATAGTGTTTAGCATTTTGGTTAGGTGTCTTTCAGCCAATAGGGGATCGCCGTCATCAAAGACATTCCTCACGCTATTGATCATGAAACACGCTGTTAAGTACATATTCAACATAGTTTTCCCCTTCTCCTCTGTATAGTCGCCCAGAGGATGATGGTAAGCCTCATCGGATTTTAAGGTAAGGGATTGATTAAGAGCTACTTTTAGCCCCTCTTGTCTTTCATCTAAAGGGATACCCAAGCTATCTGTTAGGCTATTGTAGTTAATCATAAATTCTCCTTTCACCTTAGTAGCCTTCATCTCAAAAGGTTCTTGCATTTCTTCTAAGATAAATTTAAGGATTACCGTCTCATTATTTTTTACCTTTAGACTGGCTGCCTGAAAATATAAGTCCATACCAAATTCAGCCGATACTTTTTCAGTAAATTCTTCGGGTTTTAAGTGTTTGTATTTGACCGCTACTTTATCTTGAACTTGCTGCGTTATATCTTTTTGACTGATAGTTATTGTCTTCATTAATTTACTAATTTATGGTTTTCTATATAATTTTTAATTAATTGCCTCAGAGCTTTACTAAGCGTCGTGCCGTTGAGTTCTGCCGTATCTTTAAACTGATACCACAAATTAAGTTCGATTCTGAAGTTTCTGGTTATTTTATTGTTTTTAGTCATGCTACCTGCTCTATTTCCCTACTCATTTCTAAATGAAGTGGCGACATTATCTCAGTACCCTCATTTTCACAAGCAATCTGATTGAATTCGCCCTGATACTTTAGCCTCTGGTTCTCTCTCTTTAATTATTCGACTCTTAGTATTAATTCAGCAGTTTGATTAGCCTCTCTACCGTCACTAGGTAAATTTGAATCTTGGTATATTAGACCAGCTATATATTGATTCAGAGATAAATTATCGACATTGGCTTTTTTTTCTATTAATATCTTTACCGAGCCACCTATATATACCCCTATCGAATGATCATTTCTGGTCGCCATATTCATGTTGATAATTTGTTCGTTGATTATAACAAGAATTATTTAATTTTGTGGTGCTAAAAATTAAAAATATTATATATAATAAAAAAGTCAGAGACAATTAAGTTTCCGACTCCCCTAGGTACCTATTAATTTAATAATTATGTACGATAATTCTAACATTTCAAATCATTTAAGTGCGCTATTAAACACTATTAAAAGTGAATTATCAATAGTAGATGAAATTAAGGGTACGACTGCGATCTCTTTATCTGGTACTGAAAGATGTTTAAAAGTACCCATCTATCAACTCAGTAGAGATTTAAATAAAGAAATATCACATAACTTAGATACCTTTGCATTTTCTGACTTTTCGTTAGCTGAAAAGCTTACTCTACATGGCTTTAACCCCTTTGCATTTTTTCAAGGAAATGGAGTAGCAGCACAGATACCCGATATAGCATTTGGAATAATTGCTAATCATTATGCAACTAAACTAGGTAAAGACTATACCGATCACTGCCAGATGGTAGCAACGGCTCTTATTGCTAGTGGGGCTAGAAAATTATTTAGACAGGTTTTAGGCTGGAAACAAGATCGACAAATTAACTCCATAGAAGAACAATTAAAAGTAGCCAAATTTATCGGAAACGAGATTGAAGCTAAATTTAATAATTCTGGTATTGGTAAACAATTAGCTTTAAAAATATATAGTATTGTTGCTCCTAATAAATTTTTACCCATCCTAGAAGAGGCTAAAATGCTATTAGCTGAAGCGAATGCTGTCGATAGTAAAAATCTTTATACTGCAACTAATATTTTCCACGAATTAGTAGAGCGAGGTTTTGTTCAATATAATACTGCCCGTAAAGTTAATAATCTGTTAGAAAAACTTGGATTACAAACTAAGCCTAAGAAGAATTGGATAGCTACTAATAAGGCTAAAAATCTAGACCTTTGTTCAGAAATGGAAATTACTGCTTCCTTTAAGCAGAAAGATAATAAATGGGTCGGCAAACAGCTACGCTGGAAACAACCTGTTATTAACTATATTGCTGCCGAACTAGAAGACAATATTAATATAGCTTCTTAATTCAATAACTACACAAACAATAAGAGAGAAGAGGTAATAATATATCTCTCTTTTTTTTAATTAGGAGTTGAAAGAACCGTCCTCTTTGCTTGCTACTCACTTTACGGAGTGCTACTTCTTTTGTCGCTCCTACTTACGTAGGAGATGCGTAAATTGGAAGCATCACTTCTTATTTTACTTTTATAGGTTTAATATAGTGTGGTATTGATTCTGTAGATAGAGTATTTTTTTGAGATGCTCTGACAAATAATCTATATTCTTGATTCTCAATTTGTACGAATATATTGAGATCGGGATTATAAACCCACGATAGAATAGGGTTTCAGGCTACGAAAGAATAGGTATTTCAGGACTTAAGCGGGATTTTTGACAGGGGTTAGGACGCATAGTCTGTATGCTCTAAGGTACTATATATTAGTATATGATGGACTACTTAACCCTGTCTTCTCTTCGCGCTTCCTGTTCCTGCCTCCTGTTCTTCTCCTGCCTTGTGTTCTGTTTCTTTCTCCTGTCTTTTCTTGTCTTGGGGGGGGGTTCTAGGGGGGGGTGGAGGCTGGGCTGTTGAGATGGATGGGGGAAATTTTACATTAAGATTACATTAAGAGAAATTATAGGGCTAATAAAGCTAAGGGCTAAGTCCGTCTGCAAAATGGAGCTAAGAGAAAGGTTTTTCTTCTAAAGAGGCATAAGTCATACCTGCATAGCCAGAGGCTTGCAGTACAGCTTCATTAGGAATAGTACCAACGGTGATTACCCCGTCCATTTCATTCTGAATAACTTTGTAATCGTATTGAAGACTCATAATTGTTAAATGATGAATAAACGCTGCTTCCTGACCTTGTAAAACAAATGCAGCTATCTTAGCTTTACGTTGCCAAATATCCTTACCTTTAGGTAGATCGTTAACACAGATTTTAGTACCAGTTGGATTACTCACGTACAGCTTACTTGCTGCATAATTGCCAATCTTTTTAACATAGGTGCTTAATAACCATTCGTGCCATTTTGTGATTTCTTTTTGCAGGGGAGAAACAACGTCACTAAATTTACATAAATAGTTGGCAGCTAATGCAAATTCACCGCTTGCTTCCTCCATCAGGTATTCCCAAATTTTAGCATTATTGGTTTTCTGACCTTTAGTTGGAACATAACCGCCCATTAGTAAAGCGCATAGACATTGCTTCCATGTGTCTACACTAATTTCAATTTCGGCAGAGTACTCGTACTTAGCCTGTTTATTTTCTTTATAATTTTCTAACCAAGTAGTGTCTAATTCTGCTAATTTAAACTGTTGGATTAAACCTATGACTTGACTACTTCTTAAATCGTAATTTCTTAAGTTTTTCACATTTGTAAAAGCTTTTTTCTTCATCTTTCTACTGGCATTTTGCATAAAGGTGTGTATTCTTCCAGTACTCGATACCGTGTAATTTGGAGTATATGAATAGAATCCTGGGAAAACTTCGATTATATCTTGATTAAGAGCCTTTTCTAAACAAGTACTATCATTATAAAATCTACCTCTTGCCTTTTTGTATTCAATGCTATCTTTTCCAGAGACAATTTTAGATTCAACCATACTAATCTTTAAATCATTAATATGTTTTTCAACTGGAGCTAATTCAAATATACATTTAGGAATACATTTGATAGATTCTACTATTAATTTAGGATAAGGATGCTTATTACGATCGTAAAACTTGCTTTTGTTAATAGCTCTACATCTTTTACCATTGAATAAATTAACTTTGGTGGCTGCCATATATTCAGCAGCACAAATATCCCGTAATTCAATAAATCTTTCAACAATATTTTCTACAACTCTGTAACTAGTACAGATGTGAAATTCAGCCGAATAACTATAACCTTTTTCCTCATCAATAATAAGACGTTCGATTATACACTTATTTACTAAATTCTGTACATCAGCCTTTTTACAAAATCTTTTTTTTACCACATAGGGAACTGGAACATAACCTTTATTTCCTTTTATGTATTCATGTAATTGGCAACTCATAATATGAGCTACAAGTTTAAAACTATCTTCGTTAGCCCACGGCATCAAACCTTTTATGTATTCATACTGCGATTTTAATACCTTACAATGATGCTTAATATAAGATTTTGACTTAAGACTACCAGTTTTTTTTACACTAGACTTTTGTGCTATAATTGGGAGGATCGATGTATTTATTAATTTATTAGTCATCAACTTTCTTAGTAGTTAATTCATTAATTAATATTTGATCTTTTACTCTTCTTTAAATTAGGTTTTTCCTAATAATCTAAATCTTTCTTAACCACAAATTAAGGAAGATTTTTGGTTTCAAATATTATTAATATTCCTTTAATACTAACATTATTTTTACTTATGCTTGTGATATAAAGTAACGAGTTAATAATTAACTTTAACAATTCTTTTAAGCGTTTGGCTGTCTATTTTGAAGAGATTTAAAATTAATCTGTATCGTCTCTGATTTTAAAGATACTAACTACGTATTTTTATTATCTGTTCGATAACTTAGTATAAGTTTATACTCGTTATCCCCCCTTATTCTTTTTTAACTGCATAATATAGATGTATTTGAGCATTTCAACACCGTCTGGTTGGAAAGTATGACCGTTAGTATTGCCACCTAGTCATACCTTTAGTCACACTAATAGTTAAAAAACACATCTAATAGTAAAACAGAGTAATCAAGAGATAAGTATTTTACTGCTATAATCATTGGTAAAAATAAAATCTTTACTGTGTATGGGTAAAATGAACTTTAATACCTTAGAAAAACAAAAAGCTATCTAAGCTTAAATTAAGATTATTTCCCTATTAGATTGCCTCCCAAGCCTAAATATGGATAAATATGGCTAATTACAGACGTTCGTGGATTAAACCCTCAGTTCCTATATAAAACAAAAAGGCGCGCACTTAGTACAAGCCCTCATTTGACTTAGAATTTTAAAGGGGGTTTCAAAACCTAGAAGTATCTACCAGTAGCCATCATCTCTTCTAATTCATACTGACAAGCTAAATTAATTAGTGCCATATCATCTCCATCTTTGAACTTTTGCACCGCCACTAAGTTTTTATCTGTGTATCCTCTAAAATTAGATTTAGATTTCTTACTGGACTTTTTATTAATGTTTGAACAAAAACCTGACATAATTATTTCTCCTTTTTAATTGTTATATTGAATTATCGAATTCCTGTGATTATCTACTCTGAATATCTTTTTCAACTTAATGAACAAAGACTAGTAATAAACACAAAGGTAGAAACCCTACTACTACTTAACTGGATTACTAGGATTACTATCTTAATATTTATTTAATAATAGGTTGTTCTCTCTCCTAACTTAATAGGCAGGAAGAATTTTTACCTATCCTTGGCTCAATTTAAAAGGGTCTTATTTTTATTATTCATTCCAGAAATTGTCGGGCAATATGTCTGCATCAAAACAAAGGTTTTCTTGTGCTATATCTATCTCTAGACTAGTATTAAACATTTCTACGTCTCTACTAGTAAATGTTTTAGCTTTGTATATCTCTCTACCTTTATCATCTAGAACAAGGTTTTCTACTAAGTCATCAATTCTGTCAGCAATGTCGTATATGATTGCTTCAAATACATTGGCTGGTATCATTATTAAAGTTATCTCCTAAAAGTATGTAATTTTGTTTATTGAGCAACGGTGACTCGCAAGCCGCGTCTTTTCAAGACGGGGAACGAGTGACTCCTAACTTAATAAGCAGTCAATTTAAGAAGATACTCAAAGGTGTTACTAATAGTATTACCTCTAGGTATCAATATAATAGAAGAATACCCAAAGGGTATTTTCCTGGGAAAGGGTAGGGATTCGCTTTTCATTACATCTAAATCTAAATTAAGACTTGAGTATCGATCTCTAGATATTTATTATCCCAACACTTAAATGGCGATAAATCTAGAAGATCGATACCTTATGATATATTCTCTACAACAATCTACACCTAAGCAGCACTGTTATTAGTTAGAGAGATATCACTTAATTTAGACATCGATTAGAAAAGTAATATATTTAAATACTTATATTTAGTGTTTATTAATTTTAAATGTTTCATAGGTCAATAATTGGAATGTTTATAAATTCTATTCGGTATCAGAACTTATCAGTATTGCCTCACTGTTGAGATAGAATTAAGCTACTTATTAGGCTACGCTAAGACCATTCTGAACAAAGGATTGCCAGGTTTTTAGAGCATCAGCAAATGGATTACCTTCATTAACTTGAGCGGAGTTGAATAGAGAGTTGACTTCAGTGCCGTCATAAATAAAAGCACCTTTGGTTAGTGAACGGAATAAACCATTGGCAAGAGCTTCTTCTCTGATACCACTAGCTTTTGCGTCTTTAGCAAAGAAATTGCCCGCGCATTCAACTTTTGATTGAACTAAGTGCTGTGCAAAGAATATAGCAGCAGCATTCTTAACTTCGGTGCTTAAACCAGCACCACTACCAGAATTCGCTCTGCGTAACTTTTTGTTAATCATGCTAGATGAACTACCTTTATGGATACCTAGATGAACCTTGGCGCGTTCTTTTAAGTCAGCAAATGCTTTCTCATTATCATCTGTGTATCCAGATAATCCCGCACTTTCGTAATATACAAACGAACATCCTTTAATACCTATTACTTCGGCTTCACTGAATACACCACCATTATTGATTTTGTTGATGTAGGTAGAATAAGCATTGAACATAACAGAGTAACCTTGCCCAACACGTTCTCTGTAGTGTCTAGCTACTTTCTCAGCTTCTTCTAGAATGTTAATCTCGATTTCTGTGGCAGGGTTAAGCACACTGAACTTTTCTCGACATTTGATAATCCCTGAATAGAGATTCTCGCACCCAAATGCGTCCATAGTTTTATTAGCGATCGCTTGTCCGACAAGTTCGTGCTTCATTAAGCTACCAGCTACAGTGCTTGGGTTAATGGCAATACCCTCTTTAGTAGTGAAGCAATTGCTATTAACATTAGCTACACCAATTTGGTTAGCAGGACATACCCATAACACATCTCCATCATTATCTGTCTGGCTACTCCAGGCTAGTACAGACGGACTAACTGCACAAGTATATTTGCCACAAACAGTCTGATTTTTAGCAGTACGGATAATAGCAGGAGTAAGATCCACCATAGGATTACGATAGAAAAATACTACATCGCCGTCTTTAATAGCCTTAGCTAATTTACCATCCTTGCTGATAGCAGTGCCTTTAACAAGAGGATTGTTTTCGTCTACCAGAATGACTGGGACTTCTTCACCGCCGTGTAGTTCAAAACCAGCTTCAGGATTAGAAAGAACTTTCATACCGTGAGTAGTATAGACTGCGCTACCTTTGGTAAATGCCTTCTTGTTATGGACAACATCTTTACGCCATTCATCTAATGTTACTCCTAAGCCCATAGCATAGTCAGCAATTAACTGAGAGCAGGAAGTTTTATCAGCAAGAAGATTTAGGAAGGTATATACATTACAGACTCTTTCATCGAAAGACCATCCGCTATTACTGTCAAAGCTTCCTTGTATGCTCAGAAGATGTGTAGGGATTCTAACTGTCCAATGACGAGTTCCTTTATTAGTGCTGCCACTGATTTTAATGCCTTGTGGAAACTTCTGAGCTAGGCTACGGAAGAATTCACGGGGATTGTGCTTTTTGTTAGCAATAGTTAGTAAGTGAGCCAGAACATCACGAGTTTCCATAGGAACAGGAGCTATCTTAAAACGCAAGTCGAAGTGAGCATCAACTTTAGAACTAGCACATAGTTCAATTGTTCTACTAATTTTCTTAGAGTGCTGTTTAATAGTGTTGCGAACAGTTTTGTTGATGAAGCTACCAGGAGTTCCAAAGGTGCTTAGGTGAGCAGACTGGATTGCAGATAACTTACGACCGACACTAAAGTTTTCCGCAATAGAACTTAATTCCACAGCATATACAATAGGTGCTTCGATACCTTCAGCTTTGAAGGTAATGCGAACACGACCGTTGCCAATAATTTCTTTATTGCTAACGGTAGCAAAAGCATCGGGATTCGCTCTTTCAAAGAGTAATAGTTCTTTTTCAGTAGTGATAAGAGAAACAGTGTAGGATTTGATGTATTTATTATCAAGGTCTGCTTGAACTTTAGAGAATTTAATTGCTTCTTTTTGTTGAGTAAAGGTTTCAGTATCTTGGCAGTAATCTACAAGATAAAATTCTCCGTCTTTACCGAAGCTGACTAACTTGTCTTCAGACTCCGCCCACATACGAATGAGAGTTGCTTTGCGGTTCTTAACCGAGTTATCGTTAAAGATAATATTTGCTTCTACTCTGCCTTCTTTTGAATTAACAACAACATCGTTATTACGAGTAGTCATACCTTTGAACCACTGACCGCGAAGTTTGGCATTACTATCGATAACTGTGGATAGGGTTTTAAGCTCGATGGCGATAGTGCGAGTCTCAGTGTTAATGGCTTTGCCTTTCTTAACTATAGGCTCTTTAGAAACTGTAAGCTCTAAGTTAGTGTTGTTTTGGATTATAGGTAGGTTTTGGAACTCAATAATTTCACTAGGAGCAATCACTTTACCTTCTAACTCAGAGTTTAAGTAAGCTTTAAGCTCATCTTTGATAAACTTAACTTGGTTATTTCTGTTAGATCCAGCTAGAGCCACTACTTCAGTTTTATATTCTGGATTAGTAGCAAATAACAAATCAATGTTTAGGCTACCGTCTAGACGTTTGCAGGTAGTATAGGTAATATCATTTCTTACTACACATCCACCATCACCAACGGCTAGGGATAGTAATGGAGTGTTGAGATATAAACTATTTTGCTCAAGACCATAATGGGCAGCAAAGCGATTGTCAGAGATTTCAGCAAAGAGTCTATCAAAGCTTTTATCTTCTTCAGCAATTACAGCACTGATATGTTTGACCATTGCGTGACGGTTGAAGAATTTTCCGCCTTTGTCATTGCTAACCATAGAGATTCTGCCGTTAGCCGATACACCCATAACTCCCAAAGCATCTTTTACAAACGCTCTTTTAGTATTAGTTTTATCAGGCAGTGCAAAGCCAAAAGCTTTAGTAGCAGCATCTAAACAATCTTTAACCCAAGCAGTCTTGGTATCGCGATCGCTTTTAAGTATGATAAAGCCTTGTTTGTTGACGTGGAAAGCACAAACGCTATTTGCAAGAAGAACTTTTTGAGCATCGACAAGGTTAGCTCGATCTTGCTCAATGTTAGCGTAATTGTAGTTATCAGGATTATGTTCTTCAACTTCACCGTCAGCTACAAGCACAGTGCCTACCAATCCATTAAGGAACTGGGTTGTATTTTTACGCTGTCCTTTACTTTCTAGCCGATCCTCCACAGTATCTAAGATTTTATTAACTACTTCTTCAGTAGTAGGAATAGTAAATAAATATTCATTAGTCTCGAAGTCGAGTTGTTTCTGAGCGCAGATTAGATTGTCAGCTATTTTATAAGCATTACCGCCATCCCAAGCAATAAGTTTTTCAGCAACGCTATACTCTATTGTTAGATTAGTATCAGCATTGATATTTCCATAACCTTTAAAGTTATAGGATACTGCTTTGGCATCAGACGAACCCTTAAGTCTTTTGTTGTTGATTTCAGGATTAGACATTTGATTTTCTCCTTTTATATTATTAGATTGAAATGAATTATTAGAAACACAATTATTTAAGTTGGACATCGTTCGTTACCTCATCCGTTTTTTGATTGATTGATTTACTGAAATACTTATTTAATTCGTGATTTCAGACACGATAAAACATCAACCAATAAGGTGAATATAAGTTGATAAAAAAAGGGTCAACCTCAATTAAGAGATTGACCTAATTCTTAATAATTTAAATCATGAACTTGAAGAACAAGCTTTAGCTGTCTTTAACTCTAGTTATCGCGCAGCAAATGATAATTAAAATCTATAACATTTTTCTTAATTACTATTACTTTTTTCAGGTAATTATACTAAAAGCAAATTTAATACAAATCTAAATTTGCCGATTCTCAATAGCTTTTCTTCCATTTTGAAACTGATAGTTATTACTACTACGAGTAGTGATCTTTAAATTGTAGGCATAAACAATATTTAAAATTACGTTGATCATCGAACCAAACGTCATTTCATTCTCCTTTTTAAATTAAGTTAATGACAAAAAAAAGGTAGATTATTCTACCCTTAATTAAAATTATTTATTCATTTTAGCCCCTACACTGTTCCATATACACTATGCTTGGCTCAAACAAGCAAGGATTAGTTACAGGAAGAACGTAAATGAAATAACTCCATACGCTTAGAAAAACAGATAGGATAATAATCATCTCTGCACTAAATAAAGTCTTCATTGTTTTTATGTATAGATAGGCATAAAGGCATCCATCTACAAAATAAGGGTCATAGACCTTATTAACTATTTAAAAAAGTATTTTCTAGTTTGAAAAAACCCGATGGGGTGGGGGACTACCTATAGCTATACATATCCCTACAAGTTGGCTGAGGAAATTTACTCAAATACAAAGCTCTTGCTGAACGCAAGAGAAGCTTTCATCTACAGCAAAAGGAGTAGCAAGCTAAGATTTTTTATAGATAGGAAATAAGCAAAAAAATCAAATATACTTTTTATAATTTAACCTCTTTTTGCGATCGCAAAAAAAGACTTCTAAAACAATTATTGTGAGAGGCTTACAGCCTTAGCGGGGTTTTTTGCACGATTGTTACTCGCTTTCCCTCTCCTAAAGTTTCTAGAGAACGTGTACGTCAGGTAATCTCAAAAGCTCTTGCCAAATTAAAATTTAATCCAATTGTTATTAGCCGACTTCAAGATTATGTATCTTAGGTGATGTGAACTATCTACACCGAATCAAAGATTACGGATGTAAGCTTCAACTACGAAGAGTTTGCTTCCCACTCTTCTATTTGTGGATTAAAGTTCTGGAATATCAAATTCATTTTTAGCAGCTAAGTAATGTTTAATGATAGTTTCAGGACTGTTGCCAGATATTCTTGCAACAGTAGCAATATCCCAACCATCTCGGATTAATCTAGTAATAAAAGTGTGTCGCAGAGAATAGGGACGAAAAGCCTTTTCTAATCTCTCGTCTTCTATCAAGCCACTTACAATAGTTTTCCAGTAGCGTCTATTAAATGTTTTCTGGTTTACATAACCCAGTGACACGCTAGGAAATATTAAATTATGTTTATTTTCAGAAGTAGCCATTGTATTGAGTAGTGTCTTTAGCTGCTGATTAATTGGGAACAGTCTGATTTCATGTGTCTTAGTATGAGGTAGCAAGATACCTTGGCTGTAGGCTTTATTAAATCGAATATAAAGCCTGTCATTATTACGTTTAATATCATCCCAAGTTAAAGCATGACATTCACTAGGTCTACATCCCACTAAACTAATGAAGTCAATCATGGGAGCATAGTATGAGTGAGGATAAATACTGCTGGGTTTGACATATTCATCACTATAGAATGCACTGACTATAGCCTTTACTTCATGTGGGTTCATAAGCCTCGATAGGCTTCTTACCTTTGTTTGCTATTGATATTGCAGCATATATATTGCGCTCTATCTTTCCCATCTTAACTGCCAGATTAACTGAAGGATTGAGGCAGTTAGAGAAGATAGGTAATATTGAACCCGAACTATAGCGAGTCAATAAGTGAGCTACAAATTCACTAGCTCTATCAAGTTCCAATAGTTCTTTTGGTGTTTTACCTAGGTAGTGTTTTTCATATTGTGTCCAATGCTTTTTCTTTGTAGTAGCAGCAACTCTTTCCTTACTTATTTCTTTATACGTTTGCCAAAGATCAATTAAACTTGGTTGCTTATTTGCTAATTGAAGTCTTGAAGCTCTTCTAATACTATACTTGGCGAGCGTTTGATCGTAATTTTCTGTTTCAATATCTGAGTTGATTATGTTTGCCAGCCTAATAGCAGAAGCCCAAACAACATCACTATCTTTACCTACTGTTAAGTCTTCTTTTGTGTTTGTGGGATAGGTGAAGCGAATTTTAACTGAACCGTTTCTAACTGACAGGCTAACACGCCCAATTTTAGCTTTTCTCTCTTCGTTGTTGATATACATAGTGTTTCACCGATCTGGTGCTAACACACGATTTACACACGATTTAAAAAGAGAACAGAGAAAACAGCCTTATTTGACCAGCCAATTTGATAATATAGCCACAGCATTTAAATAAATTAAAAATATTTGTAAGTCTTTAACCCGCTTATTTTCAAAACATTTATTAAAAAACACTGAACAATGTTATGATATCTACTTGTGAAAACGGGGCGTAGCGCAGCTTGGTAGCGTACCACTTTGGGGTAGTGGGGGTCGTGGGTTCAAATCCCGCCGCTCCGATATAATTGAAAGCTTCTGTGTGAAAGGGTTTTGTCGTTTTTAGGGACATTTTTGAACTGTGCCTGATTCTCAATAAGTAGGGCTTTTCTGGTATTTTTTGGGGGGTTTAAAGTTAAAATTGGTAGAAGATTGGTAGACGGATTTTAGCCTTTAACTATTCATGATTCAAAGCGATATCAGCATTATCAGTAGACAAAGTGGTAGACAAAAAAAAAGGCAAAAGCAATAGTAAAGATTGAATCAGATAAAGGCTGGCTTAGACTGAGATTTACTCATGCTGCTAAAAGACGTGCCTTTGCGCTTAGTTTACCAGACACTATAATTAATCGTAAATTGAGCAGCGACCCCGCGTCGGCGTAAGACGCAAGGGAACGCGCTGCTTCTGCCGAACAGAAAGAAAGGCAAATAGAGCTAGATATTCTTTCTAGTAATTTTGACTCCACTCTACAAAGATACAAACTGCAGAAAACAAAGGAAGAGATTGAAGCAGATTTAGTAACTGCCGAAGAGTTGATTTTAAAATTTATCGAGTACAAATTTAAGTTTGTATCTTCACCTCGTTTCTCGGAAAAATATCAAACTGTTTTGACTCATTTGAAATCTTTCAGTTTAAAAAAGAAGAATGCTGTTAGCTCTTTAGCTAATCAATCTGCCATCGATTTTAAGCCAGATTATTCTGGGCAATTTTATCAATATTTGGCAGAGAAACTAGCACCAGTGACTCTTAAACAATCTATTGTCTGGTTGTCTGCTTGTTGGCAATGGGGAACAGAGCAAGAAATAGTTGAATTTAATCCTTGGAAACCTTTGATTAAGAGAGTTAAAGTTCCGCCCAAGCAAATGCCTAAACCCTTTACTTCAGAAGAAATAAAAGCAATTATTTAAGGATTTGAGCAAGATAAGTATTACTCTCATTACACTGGGTTTGTCGAATTTCTATTTGGTACGGGTTGCAGAACTGGAGAAGTTATTGGCTTATGCTGGAAACATCTAAACGAAGACTGTTCAGCAGTTTGGATTGGCGAGAGTTTAAGTAGAGGGATCACAAAAGCAACCAAAACTAATAGAGCTAGAACAATTACCCTGACATCTAAACTGCGATCGCTTTTACTTTTAATGAAATCTGAAGATATCGATCCAGATAAATCTGTTTTTACATCTTCAAAAGGTAATCCTATTGACGACCATAATTTTAGAAACCGAGCTTGGAAATCGGTTTTATCTAGAGTAGGTGTGGAATACAGAAAGCCTTATAATACTCGCCATACATTGCAAATGGCAAACCACTAGTTATCTAATTAATGTATTCGACAAAACCGAGTTTTGTTTATGGTTTTCATGGGATAGATAGAGATGCTGCTATCCATATTTTGAATCAAGAAGATAATTTTCGTCATAGCAACAACTCCTATGACTGGCTGGGAAATGGGATCTACTTCTGGGAAAATAACTATCAAAGAGCTATTCAATACGCTCAAGAAAACAGCAAAAGGTCTAACTCAACAATAAAAACTCCTTTTGTTTTGGGGGCTGTTCTAGATTTAGGGAACTGTCTCGATCTCCTCGCTCAAAAGTACATCGATTATTTATCAATTGCTTTCAATGTTTTAGAGCAATATTTAGAAAGAGAAAATAAACTTCTTCCTATGAATTCTGCCTTCGGAAAATCTGATTTTGACGAGTGACCCCGCGCCGAGGCAAGAGGTGAGACCCCCGCGCATGGTTCAACAGTTTGACGGGCGGTATAAACGTCGCAGCAAAGCTACGACGACACGTCCTCCTCAACGGGGGGAACCCCCCTTCGGGTGAAGCAGTTTGCTTATGCCAGGGAACCCTTTCAGCATTTGCTCATGGGGGAAACCCCTAAGACCGCAATGCTTCACCGCAACGCAACTGTCTCACCGCGTCGCCGCTACTGCGCCTACGGCGAATGCTCACCTAGCAAAGGAAGAGGGTATATATTTTGATTCTGTTCGAGCAGCTTTTTTAGAGGGGAAGCCTTTGTATCCAGGCTCAATGTTTAGAAAATAGAACCATATTCAAATAGCAGTTATTAACCCTAACTGTATCAAGGGAATATTTTTACCAAGAGAGGAAGTAAACTTCCCCTCAGATGATTTCACTAATTGAGAATGTATTCTAGAAAGATTCTAAGCAAACTCTTTAAGAGAATGAATCATCCCACAAGACTTATCAAATAGCACTTCAGCCGTTCCCGTATCTCCATGCCTGGCTTTAGCTAAAATCAACTCTAAAATTCCTGGTTGGGAAGTATTGGCATCGTAATATTCATCCCAATAAGCAAAGATAATATTATCTGCTACCATTTCCAGAATTCCTGACTGAGAAAGATCTGACATCATCGGACGTTTATTTTGTCTGCCCTCTACTCCCCGATTAACTTGAGATAAAGCTAAGACAGGTACTTCCCAATTCTCCTGCTAGTTGATACAAACCCCTACCGACATCACCAAGTTCATAACTGCGATTGCCACTATTGTCAGATGCCATCATTTGCAAATAGTCCACAATGACTAAACCTAATTTGCCCTCTCTGGCTTTAACTTGACGAGCCTGTGAAGCAATTCTGGCTACACTAATTCCTCGATTCTCATTCATGTAAAGGGGAAACTCTGCGGCAATTTCAAGCACTTTAGCGATACTTTCATTTTTCGCGTCAGTGAGTTCAGATAACCTAGCACGATATTTACGAAGGCGATCGCCATTAATCGGAGTTATATCTAAATACTGATAGCAATCTAAACGACTTATCAAACTCCAAAGCCGATATTTCATGTGGTTTTTGGTCATTTTCAAAGGAAAACAACTATAGGTAACTTATGTTGAATGATAGTATTGCAAAGCCAGATAAAGAGCGATCGCATCGCCTAAATTCAATGATTTTTAGAAGACTCTTATATGTATTTAAGCTAAGCTTGCCAACCTCGCCAGTCAGTATTTGATCGCTCTCGAAAAGATGTGGTTTTAAATATTTCCGACCTTACGGCTTCTTGGGAAGGAGAATCGGGGCAACTGAATACAGCAATTACTAATCTTCAAAATGAAACTGGTCGTTCGGCATTGAGGTTAGAACCAGTCAGTTCTCAGGGAAGTGAGCTTTATTACATTTTGCGTACTCGATTGTTTAAAGAGCTTCTAGAAGAATCAGTAATTAATGATGTGGCACAAGTTTATGCTAAATCGGTCAAAGATGCCAAAGAGATGGACGTTACTAATGCGAATCCCGATTCTTATGCTGCTCAATTGATAGAATCATATTCTTTTCATTTCTCCATCCGAGACTTATATGCTCGCTTTAAAGAAAATCCTGGTTTTCAGCAGACAAGAGGCTTGATTCGTTTATTACGAGCAGTAGTTGCAAATATTTATGATACTAATCAAGCTGAACGGCTAATGCTGATTCATCTTTACGATCTTGACTTAAATAATGATGAAATACTATTTGAAGTCAAAGCCATCAATTCCAGTTTGGGAGAAGCGATCGCTCATGATATTGCCAAAGAGGGTTTTTCAGTTGCCGAACAACAAGATAAAAAGTTAAACACTACAGATTTTCAAGATGTCGCCAAGCTAATTTTAGTGGCATCTCTGGCTAATATTCCCAATGCCACCCATGGTTTACGAGAAGCTGAAGACCAAGAATATAAAAACCGTATTTTGTTCCTGACAGGCTCTCACGAAACGATGGAGCGAATTATCGAGCAAGCAAGACAGCGTAGGGCGATCCTGACAATTAAAGCAGAACAAGAGCGCGAGCGCATTTCCCCCAGAGATCCGCAATATATTGAAGCTGATAAAAGTCTCGACCAGATTCAACTCAGCCTCCGCAGTGCATTACAAGAGACATTTACCACTTTGGTTTATCCCTCAAGGAATGGTTTTCGCTTTACTGATTGTCGTATTTACTTCCAAGGGAATCTGTTTGATGGCGAAGCTTTAATCCGTAACACCCTAGAAAAAGCGCACAAGTTTACGAAAGATATAGCCTCTGAAACTTTTCGTAAGAAGTGTCAAGCCCGACTTTTTGCAGGACAGAAAACATCTTCTTGGAATGAAGTAAAACGATGTGCTGCTACTCAAACAGATTGGAATTTTGATCATCCTAAAGCACTGGAAGAATTGAAGAAACAAATGCTCGAACAAGAAGTTTGGGTAGATGAAGGGGGTGCGATTAATACTTAACCACCGCCACCAGAAACAACAGTGGGGATTAAAGAAATCAGTCGAGATGAAAATACAGGAGAAGTAATCCAGAAAATCAGCCCTACTAATGGCAATGATGTTAAATATGAAATTGCGGACGGGCGCGGTCTTTGCGGGTGGAAACGCTCCCGTCCAGGGAGCTTGTTCCACACCCGCGGTGGGGGTTTCCCCCATGAGCGACCCGTTCAAGAAGGCGAGCGCGAACCTTCGAGCGCATCTAGTTCTGTAGGCAATGCCCTTGGAGGCTATAAAGCATTTAAAACTAAAGATCTTTGCTTGAGATTTAAGTGTTTTGATACTGAAGACAAAAATAATTAGGGTGCATCTATTCTGTGGAGAAACAGAATTATCCTTAAACATCGAGTTTATCAAGATTCCGATGAGTGGAAAGTAGAATTTCAGGCAATTCCCAAGGGTGAAATTCGATATACCACAAGTTATGCGATCGCTCAACTAGCTAAAGACATCACTTGATTTTATGTTAAGGCGATCGCATTATTGCATAGCTAATGTCCATACCTGCTATTTATATGGTCAAGCTCTAATTAGTTAGAAGCCTAATCGTTGTCAGTACAATAAAATATAGGTCACTCAAAACATCAATTCTATTGTTTATGATTGTTTATTGTTGACGGCTGATAGCAAAATTCTTAATTACGCTGGAGTGAAAACTTTGAAATAGTATACTTGATTATCTTTAGAGATCGCATTATTTAGTTTAAAGCTTTAGCCAAGGCTAGAGGTATGAATCTTGATAAGCTAATTGAAGAATTAAGCACCATTGCTTTAGCGGAATCTGATGTTGAGACTAGATTTCGCGCTGGCGATCGCAAGTCCGAGTAAATTAGTATAGTAAAGCTACGGTTTTTTCGTTGTTACGGTATTTTTACGCGAATAAAATTGTTTTGTATTATTTTTTTACAAACAGCAAAATTTCAGTACAGTTTTATGCTTGTTTTAAAAGCTGTACTGAAAACAGATAACTGGTTGCCATCATTGTTACAAAATGCCTACCATATGGAGAGGACCACTACCACTAATTAACTCAACCAATAAACCAATAAAGCCCAACATCGCCAAACGACCATTCCAAACTTCGGCAGCAGTAGTCAAACCCCATTGCCATTTTTCCTGGGGATACATTTTCATGTTTTTCTTAGGATGAGTTACATCTGCAAAGGTATGAGGAGCCGCATCCAATGAATCGGTGACTAAATGAGCTAGTGAATCGATAAAGCCAGGGTGAACATTAAGAGCAGGTACGCGATAGAAGTTTTTGACTCCCGCTTCTTCTGCTACTTCGCGATATTCAATATCTATTTCCTGTAACGTTTCAATATGTTCGGAAACAAAGCTGATGGGTACGACGGCTAAGTCTTCAATTCCTTGTTCACCCAACTCTCTAAGAGCATCATCGGTATAAGGCTGTAGCCATTCAACAGGACCTACCTTGCTTTGATATGCTAGGGTGTATTGGTTGGGTCGTCCCAGAGTTTGCATAATTAAGCGGGTACACTCTTGAATTTCTTGCTGATAGGGATCTCCCGCTTCTTCTACATAGCTGACGGGAACACCATGCGCGCTAAAAAACACATGAGCCTGATCTGGAGCGGGGAATTTGTCTAGTTCTTGTCCAATCAAATCTGCCATTGCTTGCAGATAGCCTTGATTATCGTACCAAGAGGAAATTAATGTATATTTAACATCCTGTAGAACCCGATCGGTATTCCACATTTCTTCTAAAATACGGAAGCTAGAACCACTGGTGCTAATGGAGAATTGCGGATAAAGTGGCAAAACTACCACTTCTTTGATGCCGTCTCTTTTTATTTGGGCGATCGCTTCTTCTGTAAAGGGATGCCAATAGCGCATACCAATATAAATCTTGGCATCTTGACCCATCTCCTTGAGTTTGGCTTCTAAAGCTTTTGCCTGTGCTTCAGTTATTTCTCTTAAAGGAGAACCTCCGCCAATTTCTAGATAGTTTGCTTGAGATGTTTTGGCTCTTAAAGTAGAAATTAACCAAGCCAAAGGTTTCTGTAACGCTTTAACGGGTAAACGAATAATTTCTGGATCAGAAAATAAATTGTACAAAAAAGGACGGACATCTTCGATTTTGTCGGGTCCGCCTAGATTGAGTAGTAAAACTCCAATACGACCCATAGTTCTAATAGCTTATTTAAATTTTTAGTTTCTTTACTAATTTTAACAATATATCTTTTCTTTAGGTTTGATTGTTACGAGTATACAGAACTTAATCGATTATATATACACATTTTGCAGTATTATAGTATTTTTTTGTAACTGAATAAACTAGACAAAGACCAAGCCATACTATCTCTTAAGTCGCTAATATAGTTTTCGTCGAGTAAAATTTTCCTGTTATCTACATACTTAGATATTTTTTTGATTATGTCCGTGATTACCCTACTGCAACCGAATTTGATTCTTGGAGCGACTATTTTTGATTTAACGCCTCAAATACTCCAGAAATATAATATTAACGGGTTGATTTTAGATGTGGACGAAACCCTGGTTCCTTTTAAACAAAGGGAAGCTTCCGAGGAATTACAGCGGTGGATTGAGCAAATTCGACAAGCAACTCCTATTTGGTTAGTTAGTAATAATATTAGTCATAATCGCATCGGCAACATTGCCAAATCTGTTGATTTACCCTTTATTTCTGCTGCCAAAAAACCTTCTCGTCGTCGCCTCAGAGAGGCTGCAAAGGCAATGGAACTACCCGTAGAAAAAATTGCTATGGTTGGCGATCGCTTGTTTACTGATGTTTTAGCTGGTAATCGTTTGGGAATGTTTACCATTTTGGTCGAACCAATGATCGATCCTTTAGTAGCGGTTCGCTCTCATCCCATCCGCGATTTTGAAATTTGGCTATCAGAGTCTATCGGCGTATCTTTAGTAGCGAATCGAGATAATGTTACAAAAAGCAACAACTCTTGATTGAGCTAAATATAAAGAATATATTACGAATTGACTGCTCACCGCCGTAAACGATCGGTGATTCCCAGTTATTAGTTATTGGTTCTTAGTTCAATTAACGTGCATGACTAAATACTAAAAACTAAATACTAAAAACTAAATCGTCATAAATGACGGGGTTTTCGACCCATTTACTAAACGATAAAGATGTGTCTAAAACTGTTCAGTTGGAATTTGTTTGACACCGAGGACAGCAATTTTCATAGGTGTTAGCTAACTAATAATTGGGATAAGAAATATATAGTTTGGTAATTTTGCGCTCGGCAATTTAAACGCAGACATCAAAGAAATACGCTTTAAACTGTGAGATTTGAATGAAGATTTATGTAGTTGCGCTCAACTAGGCAAATTTATAAATTGAAAATATTTGTTAATACAATTGCTACTTGCAGTTAGTTAAAAAAGCCACGTGTATTTTTATACACGCATACCAGAAAAATAGCTTCTAATCTTATTAGAATAAAAGCAATCTAAGCCAGCATTCTCTAAATTTATTTAATTTTGAGCGGGTTTTGGGTAAAATATATTGGATATATTTGGTTAATAAACTATCAAGAATAAAGAATGTTGATGTTGATCTTTATCTCAGTATAAATATTTAAGAGAAAATACTTAGGTTGTTTTCAAACACAATCACAATCACAATCACTCAAAATAGAATTGACAACCTTGATTTTATAAAGTTTCAATAAACATCAAGCTAGTTTTATAAAGTTTTAGTAAATACTAAGCTATCAAATATTTGATTTTATGAGCGACCTCCGCGCATGGTTCAACATCAAAATTCCCCAATTCCCTACTTTCCTATCTCCCAGTCTTTCAGGATTAACAGGTGCATAACATCAGTTAAATAACTCCTACCAGATTGTTAATTCTTCATTGGCTTTCAAAGGCACTTCATAGTTATGAGATAGGATGAAAAATTGTTCAATCATCAAACCAATTAGGATGAAAAAAGCTGTTTATCGTATTTTGGATGCTAATCTCGATCGCGCCAGAGAAGGATTAAGGATTATCGAAGAGTGGTGTCGCCTTGGTTTAAATAATCAACCATTAGCTGAAGAATGTAAGCAGATACGTCAAGAATTAGCCCAATGGCATAGTTGGGAATTACGTCAGGCGCGAGATACTCCTGGTGATGTGGGAACAGATTTATCTCATCCCCAAGAAGAAACGCGAGATAGTATTGAACAACTGCTACAGGCAAATTTATGTCGATCGCAAGAGGCTTTAAGAGTTTTAGAGGAATACAGTAAGCTTTATAACTCAGAAATGGCAGCAGCCTGTAAACAGATGCGCTATCGCGTTTACACAATTGAAAGCAGTTTATTCAACAATTATCGTCTTCAGCAGCTACACAACGCTCCTTTATATTTGGTGACTTCTCCTGAACCAGAAATTCTTAAAATAGTTGAAGCTGCTTTAAAAGGTGGTTTAACTTTAGTACAGTATCGAGATAAAGAAGGTCAAGATAGCGATCGCATTGCCAAAGCCAATCAATTGTGCCAGCTATGCCATCATTATAATGCTCTGTTTCTTGTTAACGATCGAGTAGACATCGCTCTAGCGGTAGATGCAGATGGAGTTCATTTGGGTCAACATGATGCACCTGTAGGTTTTGCTCGTGAGGTATTAGGATCACACAAAATTGTTGGTCGCTCTACTACCAATAAGCAAGAGTTAGACAAAGCGATCGCCGAACGAGCCGACTACGTTGGGGTAGGGCCTTTCTATGAAACTCCTACCAAGCCAGGTAAGCCAGCACTGGCTGTTGAATATATTAATTATGTCAATGCTAAATGTCCTGTACCTTGGTTTGCGATTGGTGGCATCGAGCAAAATAATTTAAATGCAGTTCTAACCACAGGCGCACAAAGGGTTGCAGTAGTTCGCGCTATCATGAAAGCAGAGCAACCAATGCAAGTTACTCGCCAGCTTATGTCTCAGTTAATTAGACGGTAATTACCCCATTTAAGGCTAGATTTATGTCAAATGTAACTAATACAATAAAAGTACAGGTCAACGGAGAACCTCATACTTGCGTAGCGTCAATCCCTTTATCTGAACTGCTAACCCAATTAGATCTAAATCCTCGTCTGCTCGCCGTAGAATACAACGGAGAAATTTTACATCGTCAGTATTGGCAACAGACGCAAATGCGTTCAGGCGATCGCTTAGAGATTGTTACCATCGTTGGCGGTGGGTAGATCGCTTTGCTTTTAAGTGAGAAGTAAGTTAGAGGCGAAGGGCTTTTCGCCCGTACAGAAGTAAAAATATTTTAGATAGATGATTAACAAACAAATGAAAATGATTTTTAAACGAGAATTTTGGTTCAAATCTATTGTTGCTTTAGGACTTGTCGGCGTTCTTGTGCTTGGCAATGCTAGCACGGCAATGGCAGCCCGTAGTGGTGGCAGAATTGGTGGTGGTTCATTCCGCGCACCTTCTCGCAGCTATTCTACTCCTCGTGGCGGTGGCTATGGTGGTGGCTATAGATCCCCTGGCTATGGTTACGGCGGTGGCGGATTTGGGTTTCCCTTCCTGCTTCCCTTTATTGGCTTTGGTGGTGGCGGACTGTTTTCAGTTCTGATCTTTTTTGCGATCGCCAGTTTCTTAGTCCGTAGCTTCCGCAGTGCTGGAATTGGTGAAGATGGTGGTTATACCAGCAGTTCTAAAGTATCTGTAGCGCAAGTACAGGTAGGCTTATTGGCTAATGCTCGTGAGTTGCAGCCTGAGTTAAACCGTTTGGCTTTGACTGCTGATACTAGTTCAGCCACAGGTAGAGCCACCGTAGTTCAAGAAGCAACCTTGGCTTTATTACGTCACCCTGAATATTGGGTATATGGTTCAACAGACTCGCAAAAAGCCAGTCTCGATGCTGCTGAAGCAAAATTCAATCAGCTAGCTTTGACTGAACGCAGTAAGTTTAGCGAAGAAACCCTAAGTAATATCAATAATGTCATTGATAATGAAGAGCAGAAAGCTTTGGGCGGTAACTCCAAAGAAGGGGCGATTCAGCTAAGAGAAGGAGACAATGGAGAATATATTGTCGCCACGGTAATTGTGGGCGCAACAGATAATTTAAACCTGCCTAAAATTAATAATCCTGATGATATGCGCCAAGCATTACAACAAATAGGCAGTATTGGCAGCGATCGCTTATTGGCAGTAGAGATTCTTTGGACACCCCAAGCAGACGGTGACACCTTATCCTCTGATGATATTTTGGCTTACTATCCTAACCTTAAATTAGTATAGATTAACCTTGACACAAAGCCCCTTCTATTGAGGGGGTTTTTCTTTTGGTCTACAAAGCTTGTCGCTAAAAACAATAAATTGAAAACGAAGCCTATAGACATCAAGCGCAATCTAGAAATATGGATAAATGGTTAAGAAAACTGGTACATTTGATTATAGTTACGTCTGGTTTGGCGTTAAAAAGCCTTTTAAATAAATTGAAAATTGTAAAGGAGATAAAATTATGGATTGGCGTATAGTAATAGTCGTTGCTCCCCTAGCGATCGCAGCTAGCTGGGCTTTATTTAACATCGGTAGTGCTGCTTTAGCTCAAATACAAAAATACTTCAACCAAGAAGAAGCATAAATTTAAAATCAATATTTAAATTATTTTGCCGACTAATTACATCTTCGTGTTAGTCGGTTTTTTTGTATCTAAGATTTGGCGTTATAGAGCCTATATCTGTAATATCTCTAACTATTCCATTAACAACTAATTTTTATTTATCTGACTCCAGTGGCGCATCAGGAAGCGAGGATGATAGCTATATTAAAATGCTGGTTGCCAACACTAAGTCAATTGTCAAGTCTTTAAGTAGAGATTATGAGGCTTTTTCAGCGAAAAAATAAATGTTCTATTAAAATTTTGCTACCAATAGCTATTAAAATTAAACCACCCATGATTTCAATTTTATTATTTAACTTGTTGCCAACCTCATGACCAATAAATACTCCCGCAAAAGACAATAAAAAAGTAATTACGCCAATTAAAGTAGCCACATAAATAATCGAAATTTTAAGTAAAGATAATCCCAGACCAGCAACTAAAGCATCAATACTAGTTGCGATCGCTAAACCTAAAAGAGTATTAAAATCTAAGGGGTTAAACTTTGGTTTATCAGTTTCACATTGCAGTGATTCGTAGATCATTTTGCCCCCAATTAAGCTCAAAAGTAGAAAAGCTATCCAGTGGTCAAAATTCGCAATCAGTTGACTAAAGTTTACTCCAAGTCGCCAACCTAGCAAAAACATCAGCCATTGAAAACCACCAAAAAACAAAGCAATTTTTAAAGCTTTATTAATTTTAATTCTTTGAATTAGCAAACCACTAGTCAGAGAAACCGCAAAAGCATCGGCAGCCAATCCTGATGCTAGAAAAATTATTCCCCAAATGTTCATTCATTTAAAATAAAAGTTTATCAGTAATTTTCTATTATTACTTATTTTAGTAATTTTACTTGCCGATAAATATCATTTTTAGCTCATTTTTTCATCATTTTACTTTCACATTTAGACTTAAAATTATGATGGAAAAGCTATTAATTATTACTTAATTTGAGATACGCTTTGAACATAATTAAGAATTGCGCTACTATAAAAGCAGTAGTAGGCTAATGAACCTTTGATTTACTGGTAATTTACTGATTTTGAGCGATACAGAGAGTTTTTAAACTTTTTGGCTGATGCAATGTATAAGAAAGGGATATAGCATCAAATCCGTTCTCTCTTGACGAAAAAGTAGGCTTTCTAGCTAGTTTTAGCTACTATATTTATATAGATTTATATAAATATAGTAGCTTCGGCTTGGATATGATATAAACTTGCTAGACTGATCAGTAATATTATTCAGTTTTTCTTTGACTTACTCACGATGTAGTTAAAGGAAGGCAATTTTTAGTTATTCGTTTCTAAGCTGATAATTTATTTGAGGTTGATAGCCAAACTGCACAAAGCAGAAAAGATTAGCTAGAGCTACGGGCTGATTTATTCGCTCAGTAATTACCAGAGGCTAAAGGCTCAAAACATAGAGGTTAAAGCTTAAGAGGTAGATAAATAACCTGTATTCAAGATAATTATGTCAATTATTCACGGCAGTTGGATTGTTAATTCGGGACAAGATTATTTCTTTGTCTGGGGGGAAGCTTGGCGATCTCTAGTCAATGAAAATTTCTCTTTAAATAAATCAGGAGATTTTATTCATCCGTTTGATTTATCTCGTCAAGAATTACTAGATCTATTTCAAAGCCATGAGTTGGACGTTGCCAAATTATTAGCTAAAAGTAACTGGCAAACTCAACTAATTGGAATGCCTACTGTTGTGACTGGTACAGGAGAAAGCAGAAAAATACAGCCAGTTTATGCCAAAGATATCGTCGAAGCTGAGTCAAGTTTAGACTTATATCTTTGGGAGGTAAAAGGATTTGGCTTAACTCCTACTGAAGCCGTTGATTTATTGCAGGTTTTATCTCTTAGTTCATTGCAGGCAACAACTAAATATTTAGCAGGGGATATTTGTTTCTGGTCCCATGTTTATCGTTGGGCATTGGACTTAATTGTCAGACAAAAGTTTTTACCAGGAATTGATGCCCAAGATGCTAAAAAAAATATTTATCGAGGTATCTGGCAACCATTAATCGAAAGCGAAGTCGATCGGGTGCGGTTAGCTAAGTTTACTCAAGCTATTCCTGAAGCCTGTTTAGCTTATTTAGATGCAGAGAAATCAGAAGTAGATACTACAGACGAAGATTTATTATTGCGATCGCTTTTTGTTATTTTAGATACGCGGTTACGTTCTTGGGTTGGTGACAACTATGGTAATGTCAGAGAAGATGGGATGCAGCCTTGGTTGCGATCTTTAGCCGAATCACCAGTATTAGAAGCTGAACCCAAAAGTATTAAACGCCTAATTAATGCTCTTTATAATTGGGCATTACCCATCAGTGAATATGTAGTTAGTCGCCATAATCAAAACATAGGTTCAAATCGCTATCGAGTTTGTTTTGTGCTGACTCCACCCCATGAAACTACCGAAGGAGAACAAAACGACTGGCATTTAAATTATTATCTCCAGGCATTAGACGATCCTGACTTTGTTGTTTCGGCAACAGCTATTTGGCAATGTGCGGGAGAGTTTCTAAATATTGGTGATCAGTCAAACCTAGCAGCGTTACGTATCATTGAAAACCCTCAAGAAACTCTTTTAAAAGGTTTAGGGTTGGCTACGCGCATTTACGATCCAATTAAAGCCAGCCTTGAAAAAGGTCAACCTGTCAATTGTTCTCTCGATCCCATCCAAGTTTACCAATTTATCAGAGCAATTTCTTGGCAGTTGCAGGATAATGGTCTGGGGGTAATTGTTCCGCCTGGCTTAAGTCCTGATAATAGTGAGCAAAGATTAGGCATCAAAATGACTGCCAGCGTTGCCAAAAGAAAAGGAGAACGCTTAAGTCTGCAAAGTATGCTCAAGTATAAGCTAGAAATTGCAGTAGGCGATCGCCATGTTTCTAAAGCAGATTTTAAAAAGTTATTGGCGCAAAAATCGCCAATAGTTGAGATAGATGGACAATGGATTGCCCTGCAACCTGCCGACGTAAAAGCCGCTCAAGCGGTATTAGATCAGTCTAATGAGCAGCTTGATTTATCAGTGGAAGACGCTTTGCGTTTATCTACTGGCGACACAAAAACCCTAGCTAAACTGCCTGTAGTTAAGTTTGAATCTACTGGAGTATTATCAGGTTTACTTGATAACTTGAGCGACAATAAAGCGGTTGAACCTGTTAATAACATCAAAGGTTTTGTTGGGGAATTGCGTCCCTATCAGGCAAAAGGTGTAGGTTGGTTATCTTTTCTAGAAACCTGGGGATTAGGTGCTTGTTTGGCAGACGATATGGGTTTAGGAAAGACGATCCAGCTAATAGCTTTCTTGTTAAACCTGAAACAAGAAAATGGTTTAGAAAAGCCGACTTTATTAGTTTGTCCTACTTCTGTGATCAATAACTGGGAGCGAGAAGTAAATAAATTTGCACCCAAATTAAAAACAATAATTCATCATGGAGATAAGCGATCGCAGGGCAAAACTTTTGTTAAACAAGTTCAAGATAAACAGTTAGTAATTACCAGCTATTCTTTAATCCCTAGAGATTTTAAAACTTTATCGACTATGGACTGGCAGGGAGTTGTTTTGGACGAAGCGCAAAACATTAAAAATCCCGCTGCTAAACAGTCTCAGGCAATCAGAGAAATTCCCGCAGGCTTTCGGATTGCCCTAACAGGAACACCTGTAGAAAACCGCTTGACAGAATTATGGTCAATTCTCGACTTTCTCAATCCTGGCTTTTTGGGTAATCGTAACTTCTTCCAAAAGAGGTTTGCTGTGCCGATTGAAAAATATGGCGATCGCGAGTCTTTAAATATTCTTAGATCTTTGACTCAGCCCTTTATTCTCCGCCGTTTAAAAACCGATCAAAACATTATTCAAGACTTACCAGAAAAGCAGGAAATGAACGTTTTCTGTGGGCTTTCAAGTGAACAGGCAGAACTATATCAACAGCTAGTTGATAACTCCTTATCAGAAATAGAAGATTCTGAAGGCATCAAACGCCGTGGTTTAATTTTAACTCTCTTATTGCGTCTCAAGCAGCTTTGCAACCATCCAGAATTACTCAATAAAGATAAGAGTAAAAAAGAGCAAATAAATACGGATAATTTTGGCGATCGCTCTGGTAAATTACTGCGTTTAGAAGAGATGTTAGATGAAATTGTTGACGAAGGCGATCGAGCCTTGATTTTTACTCAATTTTCTCAATGGGGTAAGATGCTTAAGCCTTATTTAGAAGAAAAATTAAAAGGCGAAGTTCTATTTTTGTATGGTTCAACTCGTCGTGAAGCCAGACAAGAAATGGTAGATCGTTTTCAAAACGAGCCTAATGGTCCTAAGATATTCATTTTATCCCTAAAAGCGGGAGGAACAGGACTTAACTTAACCAGAGCAAATCACGTCTTTCATGTCGATCGCTGGTGGAATCCTGCGGTTGAAAACCAAGCAACAGATCGAGCATTTCGGATTGGGCAAAAGCGCAATGTCCAGGTACACAAATTTGTCTGTACTGGTACTTTAGAAGAGCGTATCAGCGACATTATCGAAAGTAAAAAAGAACTAGCAGAACAAACCGTAAATGCAGGAGAACAATGGCTAACAGATTTAGATACCAGCAGCTTGCGTAACCTATTACTGTTAGATCGCGATGCAATTATTGATGAGTGAAAACATTGAACATAGTTGTTCTAAATAGAAAACATCTGAATGTTCAGTCTTATTACTCATTACTCGTTACTTTTAGCACAGATAAACATAGGTCAATTAATTAGTATGGCTATAGTTATTCAGTCGGCGTTTGATTTAGCTGCTGACGACCATTTTGCACAATATTGAGCATTCCTTGTAGCCGTTGTTCAATATCTTCTAAAGCAGAATCAGCATACTTGTCAGCACCTGTTTGAATTGCTAGACATTCGGCGATCGCATCTTTGCGCCACTGCTCTATCTGCTCTATTGTGGTCTTTTTTAGCTGCTCACACTCTTGTTCAGTTTTCAAACGCATTTTTGCTCCATCTAGCTCTGCTTGACGAACAATGGCTGAATTTTGCGTAATTTTGCTAGTTGTCTCTTCAGCCGATTTGATCATTAGGCAAGCATAACCCTCAGCTTCGCTAATAATCTCTTGTCGGCGAGTTATAATTTCAACCGCAATAGCTAATTCAATCGGTAAATTGACTCTAATTTGATTTAGCTGATCTAACAACAAATTTAGATTTAAAACAGTTAACTCTGTTAAAGGAATACGAGATCCACTGATAACTATTTCTTCTAAATCGTCTAATTCAGCTTCAATCTTAAAATTAGATGAGGAATTATCAGCTATATTTTCTTGTCCCTCCAACTCATTATGCTGAGTTAGATTATCTTGATAATAATTTGTCTGTACCATAATTTAAACTGCTTCTTTTAGTAACTTGTAACCTAAATAACTAATAATTGCCAGTAAAAATTAGATATTTATCAGCCAAAAATCACTTTTTAGTGTTTTTTAGCCAATTTACTACTGGTTTTGGTATTTTTGATACATATCTTGAGCAACATTCGTCGAAACTAAATGATCGATTGACCCTCCAAAATGAGCGATTTCCTTAACAATACTACTGCTTAAAAAACTATATTCTTTAGTGGTAGCTAGAAAAACTGTTTCGATTTCCTGATTTAAAGTTTTATTGGTATGTGCCATTTGTAACTCCTTTTCAAAGTCCGAGAGAACTCTCAAACCTCTCAACAATACTCCAGCCTGATGTATTTTTGCATATTCAACTGTCAAGCCAACAAAGCTATCAACCTTTATATTTTTAATATGTTGAGTGCATTTTTTAATCTGCTCCATTCTTTCATCTACGGTAAATAATGACTGTTTACTAGGATTAGAAAGAACTGCTACAATCACTCGCTCGAATAGTTTTGCGCCTCTTTCAATAATATCAATATGACCTAAAGTAACTGGATCAAAACTGCCTGGATAAATTGCAATCATAATTTGAAATTTTTCTCTGTTCCACAAAATTTAGACATTGACCGTTAGTTTTTCAGGCTTTGGTTCGGGTTCAGACTTAAAAATAAGCAATAAAGCTTTGATAAAGCTAGCAGCAGGCACTGCTAAAATCAAGCCCAAAAAGCCTCCTAACTGCGCTCCAACCAACAAAGAAAGTAAAATTAAGACAGGATTTAAGCCAGTAAACTCTCCCAAAAGACGAGGAGCAATTACGCTTTCAACTATTTGCTCAATTACAAAGGCTACTATCAGAACACGTAATCCTAGCCAAATACTTTTTAAAGCCATCAGTAAACTAACCAAACTAATGCTGAAGGCTGCGCCAAAAGGAAAAAGTGCCATAATCCCCACAATCAAACCAAACAAGAAACTAAAGGGAACTTGAATAATGAAAAATGCCACGGTAATGCTAATCCACATTACAGAAGCAACCGTTAACTGTCCGACAAAATAGTTATTAAAGGTTCGCTTCAGCGATTCACGAATCCTAACTCTTGATTCATCAGGAAAAACTTGGAATAAATCTTGCCAAAGTTCGCTGCCGTGCAGCAGCAGGTAAAAAGTTAAAACTACAGTTAATAATAAGTCTAATAAACTACCAACTACCGAAAAGAAGCTGCCCAAAATTTGTCCGCTTAACTGCTGTAGTTGGGAAGAAATGCGACCTAAATAATTGGTAACTAAGGTACTAATGCTAATCGGAAAATTGCGCTCATCAGCCCAGGTTTCAAATACCTGTGCTTGCTCACTACCCGATGCTACCCAGCTAGGTAAACGCTCTAATAGTCCATTTGTCTGATCGAGCAGGACAGGAATGACTGTAATTCCAATTACGGTCAATAGTAGTATACACGATAGTAAAACAACTAAAATAGCGATCGCTCTAGGAAGACGGCGTTGTTCTAACCAGCGAACAGGGTAATCTAAGATAAATGATAGTAAAGTTGCGGTGGCAAGGATGGTAACTAAAGATTGAAAATATTCAAACACCAATATTAGCAGCCAGCCATTTAAAACCAATAGGGGTAAAACTAACCCTCTAGTCAACCATTTCGGTAATTTAGTAATTGTATCGATCATATTGTCGGTATTTGACAGAGTCTAAGCCAATAATCTATCTTCAAAAAACATCATAATAGACCTACTGCCAAAGGTGGAAAAAACCTGGTTAAGCTTTACGATTTAGAATTGTTTGGCATTAGAAGCCTCGTCAGCCTTAAATTAGCCCACCATACTTTTAATGTTTAGCTAATAACTTAATGCTTAGTTATTAATAAACATCAAAATTAAATAATTTACACAGCAGAAGATTGCTCATTTTTAGTTTTAGATACTGTTTTAGAAAGGGTTAGCTTTGTGCCATCCCTATTCCAGTGTACGCAGTCAAAAACCTCGTGCAGAATTGAAAAGCCTCGACCATTTTCAGCTTCTTCTTTTGGTAATTGTGTAGCAATACTGTGGTAACTGTTAAGACATTCATGACCTTTAGCAAATCCGCTTCCTTCATCTGCAATTACCCACGAATATTCTTGGTTAGTAATTACAAACTTGACAATAATAGTTTTACTGGGATCGAGCTTATTACCATGTTTGGCTGCATTAACTAAGGCTTCTTGTAGTCCTAACCTTACTTCTGCTCGCCATTCTAAAGGTACGCTTGCTAATAGTAAATCGAGAACAGGGCAGAGATAAAGTGTTGAAGTGAAGCTCAACGTACTCCACTTGCTTCTATTCCAGGGAATAGGAATGGCAATCACTAATTTGTACCTCTAGGTTAAATTATCGGATTTTTGCTGTTAAAAACTTATGTTTGTAGCTTTACTAGCATTCAAACTTTAGAATTACGAAAGTTGCTCATGGTAGCTAACACAGTGCTTGAATGTATTAGTACTTGTGCATACTTTCTATAAAAATTATCTTTAACAATTTATTCCCTGAAATAATTCGCTTAGGTCAGTGTTTAGTTTAACAGCTAAAAGCATATTGTTCCTCTTAAGGTTTTTTGAGTAATCACTATATCCGCAGATACTATTGATTATACTAAATTTCGGAACAAAATTATAAATAGAACAACGCAAAACTGTATATGGCGAGACATTGAATCTAAATTATTTTATTTTATATATATTAAAAAAAATAAAGCGTTGCTGAATATGTAATGCTAAATCACATTTTTATTTACCTATTTGCAAATTAAAATTACTCAAAGGCTAAAAGCTAAAAGCTAATAGCTAATAGCTACAAACAGAAATACATTGTACGTCATTAATTAAATCAGCAACTCCAAAAATAAACTTATGTCCTGCTTAGAATTACATAACACTCAACATGAGTAGTTTGAGGAAAAAAGTCAGCAGGTTGAACATACACAGGTTGATAAATACCTGATTGAGACAACAACTTAATATCTCTAGCCAAGGTTGCAGGTTTACAGCTAATATAAACAATTCTAGATGGTTGTAAATTAAGTAATGCTTCAATCACCTGAAGATCGCATCCTTTTCGGGGAGGATCGAGAAAAAAAATATCTGGCTGTGGCTCAATTTGCTTAATGATGTTTTTGACTTTACCTGTGCAGAAAGTAACGTTGTCAATGTGGTTAAGTAGAGCATTGTTTTGAGCCTGTTGAATTGAAATAGGATTAACTTCTATGCCCTTAACCTGCCTTACTTTCTGTGCCAAGGGTAAGCTAAACGTACCAATGCCACAATAAGCATCGATAACAGTTTCATTCCCTGTCAGGTTCAACTGATCGATAATTGCCTGAAATAACAATTCGGCTGCATGAGTATTAACCTGAAAAAAAGTATCCGCAGCAATTTCTAGCTCTACTCCTGCAAAAATTTCTCGCAGATAAGATTTACCTGTCACAGTGATAGTTTTTTTGCCTAAAATAGCATTGGTGCGATCGCTATTAATATTTAAGCATACTCCCACGAGTCCAGGATATTTATCTAGCCAGATTTGCGCCTGTTCTTCTAAACCCAAGAGATTTTGCTCTGTTGTCACCAGAGTAAGTAACATTTCTCCTGTGTTGATACCAATTCTTAGAGAAAGATGTCGTAACTTCCCTCGATGGCTAGCTTCATTGTAGATTGACCAACCTCGTTCTTGAATATCTTGCTTAACTTCTCTAAGTAATGGATGCAAACGCTCATCCTGCACAGGACACTGATTTAGATTGACCAACTTATGACTACCCTGTCGATAATAGCCAGCTTGAACTTGTCCTGTAGTCGATCTAGCAAGAGGATAAGTAGACTTATTACGATAGTTGAGAACATTTGATGTATGCAGAATTGGCTGTACTTCAATATCAGACAAACCCCCAATACGTTGAAAAGCTTGAATTATTTGCTGACGTTTGGCTTCCCTTTGATAGACTGGATCGATATGTTGCCACTGACAACCACCACATTTGTCAGCTACTATACAATTGGGGCGTATACGGTGGGTCGAGGTTGCCAATAATTGCTCAACTCTTCCCCTAGCAAATTTAGCTTTAGATTGGATTATTTTAGCGCAAACGCGATCGCCCGTAACTGTATTCGGCACAAAAACAACTCTACCTTCATGCCTGCCTACTCCTTCACCACTAGTATTTAGGTCAGTTATTTCTAATTCAACTGTTTGACCCTGCTGCAATTTTTGATTCATTTATTAAGAATAAATTATTTAAGCCAAGATGTTTGATTCCCTTCAAGCTTGTTTAAAACAATTAATCTTAGTTGTTGTTTTCTCACTATTAATTATCCAGCCAAGTTGCGCAATTACAGCCACCGATATTCTTCTTTAACAAAGTTAGAGTAAAATAAGGCTTCAAACAAAAGCATCAATGGCTTTGATACTAAAATTATAAATAAAAGTTAAACAATATCTAATTACATCGTCAATAAATGCGATTTTGAGCAAGAAGGATATGATGATTAACTCCACCATATCCTCTCTTTGTCTTTGTCTGCTCTTTATCTATTAAAAACCAACGCCGTTAGCATCAATACCAACTAAGTGATCCAATTGACTTTCAGAAAGAGCATTGCCACCCAGGTTGTCATACTGCTGAATCAAAGCAGAAGCCAAAGGCGCATTGTAACTAGTACCCACTTCATTGGTGATCGCATCATCACGGCGGTCATTGTAAGAATAATCATCCGCATAACGAGGGCCACCCACGACTGCACCGTAAAGAATATGTTCGGCTGGCGCTGTTGGGTTGCCACCCTGGTTAGGAGAAGAACCTCTGTGGTGAATATGCTGAGGATAGTTCTTGCCAAATCCAACCACGTAGCTAAAGTTATTTGGATTATCACCCAGGATATAATCTATTTGATTATTAGCAAACTTGCTGTAGCGAGAATCCTCTTTTACCGTGTCGTTATAAAGCTGTGCTAAATATGCAGTAGCACTAGTTACAGGAATCGAACCCCATTCAGCACGATGAGCAAAACCACCCGCCGTATATTTAATATTGCTGTTGCCATTGACCCAGTTATTTAACCAACCTTCTACCTGACCTTTAAAGAAAGGATCTTTACTTTCTTGAGCCAAAATCACTCCCGCATCATAAGAATGCTCATCTGCTGCGGATGACCAGTCTCCTAAACCACCAACTTTAGTTTTAAAGTAGTTTTCCGCTTTATTTAAGTAAGACTGTTGTTTTGTAGCTTTGTATAACCAGGCAGCACCAGAAGCTAACTCATCTCCAAAGCCACCCCAGCTAGTATAGAAAGGATTAGCCGCAGCGACTGAATCTGAATATTTGCCCTGATAAGTTTCGGCAAACTTATATAGCTGCTTGGCATTGTTGAGTAATTTATCGGCATAGGCGTTATCTACTCCACGAAACAGCATCGAAGCTGATGCTAAAGCACTAGAAGTCAAGGCAGCTACATCAGTCCCAGGATGGGCTGGGTCAATCGCAAAAGCTCGGCGGGTAGTATGTTGTTCTACCGTCTCTGGCGCCCCCCAGTAACCATGATCGTTGGCAACACCGCCTTGTCCGACTTGAACCCAAAGTTTTGAAGTTTTACCACCACTAGTTTCATGTGCCTTGAGGAAATAATCTGTTCCCCACTTGACTGCTTCTAAGAGTTCGTCAAACTGTCCTGCCTGTTTGTAAGCATCCTTATACTCCACCCCACCCCAAGCCAGCATATTAATTGAGGCTGCCATGGGTTGACCAAATTTGACGTGATCGCCTGCATCGAAATAACCACCTTCTAAATCGCGACCAACGGTGCTACCGTCATGAACTGTAGCATCACCACGCCATTCAATACGGTTGTCTGCTCCTAAGTCTCCAGAGCGATTGGCTTCCCAGAAGAGGAAGTTTTTTTGTAGAGCTTCACCGTAAGCGAATTTACCTTTTTGTGCCACCGATTTACCTGTCTGACTGGTCATAGATGTATTGGGGGTTGTTGCTTTGGGAGTAGTAGATATTGGGTCAAGCAGATTGCTATCGAATTGAGGTGTTAAAGCTTTTTTGCCGTTGTCGTCAACGATGAAGATTGGAGCAATGGACTGTCCTTTGCTTAAACTTGCCTGATCGTTTTGACCGCTAATTGTGTATTTACCATTGCCATTGTTGACGAGATCGACACCATAAGCAGCAGATATGCTGTAGGGAAGTTTAAAATCTAGTTTCCAATCTTTAGCATTGGATTTTGCTTTTAAACCTAGCTCTAATTTGTAGCCACCGTTCCAATCTTCAGTTATCGAAGCATTGGTGTTGAAAATTGAGTTGGATATTTTGTTAGTAGCCATAATGAGTAACTTTGAGTAACTTGTTTTTTTTGTTGAACTTGTTACCTTTATAAAAGCTTTACATACCTTTCACAGTGACTTCATAACTTCTGCTGTGTAGATCTCGATCACAATTGAAGATTGAGCGCGAGAGATGGCGAGGAAACCTCGCCATCTCTAATCGCGCTGTTGAGGTGAGTTTTTGATGCTCTCTAATCCTTGTTTTACGTGAATCTTATCAGGCTGCTCGTTTGAAAAATTTTGAGAAAAAAATGTTTATTCGTTGAATTTGACCAGCGTTCTACGAGCGATCGCTCTAGTCTCTAACTTATGATATTGCTCGGCTTGAGACATTTTAAAATGTAATAATTCGGTTTGAGAAAGACAGTATATTTGCTGGGGTCTAACTGGGATAAATTCCATTGCCTTAATAATCTCTTGGGCGACTGCTTTGGCTAGCAGAGGCGGAACAGAATTACCAATCTGCCGAAAGCCATGCCATTTAGTAGCATGAAGCATAAACCAATCAGGATAGGAATGCAGCCGTGCAGCCTCTCTAACGGTAATACAACGGGGGGTAAGGGGATGAATGGGGCGAGGAGAAGTAAACGCACCATGATTGCTAGCCGTACCTGCCCTCAAGGTTGTACACAGACCGTTTAAATCTAGACGATGAAAATGACTAATGCGATCGCTTGTTCCCGGAATAGTTGCCGCAAACCTGGCAATAGTTTGGTTGGTGTGTTTGGTACGGCGACTACAGGTTAAAAGTTCGGGTTTACATTCACGCTTCTTGCTCAACCAAGGGGACGCTGGAGCGTCCCGACAGCTTCGCTGGCGAATCGGCGAAGCCGATTGCCGCAGGTAGCTCAACGGGGATTCCCCGCGCAACGCTTCTTCGCGCTGATAAGCGTAATCATCGTCAACTAAGGTTAGATTACGCAATTTACTAGCATATTCACTAGGTTGACCATAATCGGCTATTACCCAATCTCGTAGCTCTAATTCTGGATAATTATTAGCTTCTGGAAGATCGCCAATAGCATCTTGTACGGTTGGAGTAGGTGGCAAACCCCGATATTTTTCTTGAAGCGATGGCTGCACAACGCTTCGCGTTGAGTACAGCGCATCCGCGCCATCGTCTGCGGAGCACAAAGGCGTGAGCCGCATGTCTGGCAAAGCTTTGCTTTGCGTTCCAGCGACGCTCTGGGCTGTACCCAGCCCTGCGGGGTGACCCCCAAGACCGCCTCGCTTCGCTTTTGCTTTTAAAGAAGAATCTAGGGCTTTTTGAATTAAAGGTTGGGTTAAAGGTTGAGGATAATTTGGTAAGGTAAAACCCTGCCGACAGCCAAGGAGAAATAATCGACGACGATTTTGCGGGACTCCATAATGGGCAGCATTTAAAACCTGATAGTTTTCAGTGACTTGATAGCCATAACTTTTAAACTCTTCAATTATGGTCTGGAGAATTTTTTGATGTTTGCCGATGGTAATTCCCCGCACATTTTCCATTACAAAAAATTTAGGATTTAAATCCAAAACCAGCCGCAGGAAATGAGACACTAAGGAATTGCGATCGTCGTCAAAGTTCCGTTTTCCCATCATGGAAAAGCCTTGACAGGGAGGGCCTCCAAAGACTACATCAATATCGCGATCGCCAATTGTTGATAATTCTCTAATTTCTCTGCCAGTGATTTCAGTAACGCTTTTGCAAATGGTCGTCCAAAAAGGAAAATTATATTCGTGGACGCTGGCATGAATTGGATCTAATTCTACTGCTGCTAAAACATCAAATCCAGCTTGTTCAAAACCGAGGGTCATTCCTCCCGCGCCAGCGAATAAATCTACAGCTATTGGTCGTTGATCATTAGTAGCCATTGCTTACCTCTGGAGGGATCTTTAGGGCCTAGTTTGATTAGCCAAGAAATTTGCTCTATTTTCTCCGCTCAATCTAAGATTTTAGTCTGATTAACCTCAAATTGTGTAGATATAGCAATATCAACTGTGCTTAAGACAATATGAATCGTCAGGGCGATACTGGATTTATCTCGCTCTTAATTTATGAGATGATTAAAGGTTATTAACAGATTGTAAAGACAAAGGAGCTAGAGTATGGCAGATATTCAATTTGCTAAAGGCGTAACTGAGAAGGTAGTCCCCAATATTAAGGTTACTCGTTCTACAACAGGAAATACTGGTACGGCTACCTTTTATTTTGAAGATCCTCAAATTTTGCGCAAGGAAAGCACTGAGGAGATTACAGGTATGTATCTGATTGATGATGAAGGAGAAATTGTCAGTCGCGAAGTAAAAGGTAAATTTATTAATGGTGAAGCTAGAGGAATAGAAGCCGTTTTGATTATGAAATCAGAAGAGGAGTTTGAGCGTTTTGTTCGCTTTATGGACAAGTATGCTGAAGAAAACGGACTAGGATTGGATAAACAGTAATTTATTCAAAATTTTAGCTGAAAAAGTCCAAATAATTGCTACAAACTGGGAAACTTTCGTTAGTAAGGCGAAATTTCCCTTGATTATTTTCAAGTCTATTGCGCTTAATACGCCATGATTCCTCATCCCGATCCTGAGAATATAACTTTAAATTGTGCCGTGATTACGGTAAGCGATACTCGCACTAAAGAAACTGACAAAAGTGGTCAGCTAATCCAGCAACTGTTAACAGATGCTGGTCATAAAATAGCAATTTACGCCATTGTTAAAGATGAGCCTGAAGATCTAGATGATTGGCTCAATAAGTTAGATACTAATTCAGAGTTGAAGGTAATTATCTTTAGTGGCGGTACGGGAATTGCACCTAGAGATACAACTTATGATGTAGTCACTGACTGGTTAGATAAGCCAATTCCTGGTTTTGGTGAGATATTTCGCTATCTAAGCTATCAAGAAATTGGCTCTAGAGCGATCGCATCCCGTGCCGTGGCAGGTGTTAAAAATCAAAAGCTAGTCTTTTCGTTGCCTGGATCTGCAAATGCTGTAAAACTCGCAGTTAGCCAACTTATCTTGCCAGAACTAAATCATTTAGTGAGGCAAATTCAGGGCAAAAAATAGTTTAATTTTGAGTTTTGAGGCAATCTAACAATATAATCTACGGATTTAAACCAAATTGCGATCGCTCAATACCTCATAACCATCTTTGGTGACTAATACGGTATGCTCAAACTGAGCCGATAAATTATTATCTACGGTAACTACTGTCCAGCGATCGCGTAATGTCCGAGTATGTTTAGAACCAGCGTTGAGTATGGGTTCTATTGCTAATGTCATTCCTGCTTTTAATTTAACGTTGGGCATCCGCTTAGTACGATGATTAAATACGGACGGTGCTTCGTGCAGATTTTTGCCTACACCATGTCCTGTATATTCTTCTACCACACTATAGCCATTAGCTTTTACATGGTCTTCTACCGCCCCTGCAATATCTAATAGATGATTACCTGCTTTTACCTGTTCGATTCCTTTATATAAAGCTTCCTCAGCAACTTTGATTAACTTTATAGCATCTTTAGAAACTTTGCCGACGGCAATAGTAATGCAGGAGTCGCCATGAAAGCCATCGCAATAAGCACCCGTATCTACTTTTAAGACATCTCCGCGACGAATTACTTTTTTATGGTTGGGAATACCGTGTACCACTTCGTTGTTAACGCTAGCGCAAATCGAAGCAGGGAAGCCATAATAACCTTTGAAGCTTGGGGTTGCGCCCATCTCACGGATACGTTTTTCGGCATATTCATCTAAATCAGCAGTCGTCATTCCAGGCTTAGTCATCGCTTCGATTTCAGCCAGGACTGTTGCTACAATCCTGGCTGAACGTCGCATTTTCTCTATTTCAGGTTCAGATTTAATCTGAATCCCACGCGGGTTGCGATTTAGTACAGGAAGTCCATTTGATGTAGTTGTCTCTCGATCAGAGCTTTTTTTAGATTTAGGAAAGAGAAGATTAGTAATAATATTCATTAAATAGCTTTTTTATATATCTTTAAAAAGTATATCGCTTGAGAGCAACTATTAATCAGTAATCAATTATGTATGTTCTCGGTATGCTGCATAAACTCCCTGAACGTTATACCAGTTGAGAAAAATGCGGGCTACCTGTTCGGCAAGTTGAGGTTGTCCACGGCTAATTAGCCATTGTAATAAAGGTTCAAGAGTACGTTCATTTAACTTTCCGCCTAATGATAATACTGCCCAAAGAAGACGATGTAAAAACGTCATTTGAATCATCATTTTGACATCCAAAGTTGGATGTTTTTGATAGAAAACAACTCCCATTTTTCCTCTTTGAATTTCTTGTTCTATCATTTGAGGAATTTGTTCTAAACTAAAGGCAGGATGCCAATGATAACCAACAGCTTCGGGACACTTTATTAATTTTAGATTTAGTTTTTTCAAACGCACTCCAAGCTCTAAATCTTCCCAGCCATAGAGTTTAAAACCAGTATCAAATAAGCCTGCTTCTGACAACCATTTACGAGCGATCGCAACATTACCTGTAGCGAAATAGGCTGCGGAAAAATCAGTTATTTTATAAGGTTCAGAAGTAGGATTTTCAAAGTTATTAGTATTAATTACTGCACCATAGGTAAACAGGCGATCGCTTTTAATTTCTTGTTTACCTTTGACTAAAGCATTTGCGTGGGACTGAAGAAAACTATTGGTAACTACTAAATCACTATCGATAAAAACTATAGTGTCCCCCTGCGCCTTTTTGACCCCTAAATTTCTTGCTGCTGCTGCTCCTTGATGATTTTGCTCAAATATTTTAACATGAGGAAATTGAGCTTTATTTTCTGTTAACCAACTCAATGTTTTATCCGTTGAACCATCATCAACTAAAACTATTTCATAACCATCAATTTTATTATCAGTAAGCTCCTGTTTTTCTAAAGCTACAAGGCTTTTTTGCAGAATCGGTAAACGATTATATGTGGGAATTACTACACTGATATACATTAATAAGTAGGTTAGGCAAAATAAAGTTAACTATGACGATAAGAGGTCAGAGAAAGTATAGTACACGTAATAATGTTTAGCATGAGTAGGTTTGATTATGTCGAACTACTTAAGACCAAACTAAGTTTACCTAAAATAACTTAAATCATCTTCTCTAATAACATTTTAATTGTGGGTGCATCTTTACTGTCTGGAAAAATTTTTAGGAAATACTCTAAATCCACAACTGCTTCATGCCAACGATTCATCTGGTAATATAGCAAACCGCGATCGCGTATTTCTAGAGCATTTTCGGGAAATAAATTTAAGATGCCACTTATGATAGCTAAAGCTTTATCTAAATTCTGCTGACGCAAGTAGATAAATTTTAAATTATTGAGCATTCGCGCAAGTATGTGTTTATTGCTCACGGGAATAAGTAAACTAGGGTCTAATTTAGCTTGTTGATAAATTTGGTTCAGCTTTGCCTGACAGTCTTGTTTAAATAAAATTTCTCCCCGATTAAAAGCGTCCACAAAAATTCCTGCGTTTTCAAATTGAGGACGAATCAAAAAATGCCCAGGCATACCAATTCCTACCATCGGAAAATCTAGCCGTTTAGCAATTGCTAAATAAACTACCGATAGGGTTATAGGGATTCCTGTTTTTAGCTCTATTACTCGATTTAAAAAGCTATTGTCTGGATTATAATAATCTTGACTGTTCCCTTGGAATTTCAAACAATCAAAAAGATGATAATTGATTGTTTGAATAACTTTAAGCGGATAAAGTTTTGCTGGTAACTGAGGCTTTATCTCTGAAGCGATCGCATCTAAAACATTTAAATATTTTTGAACATCTAAATCTGGATATTCTACTTGAGCATAATAAAGTGAAGCTTTAGCTAAGTCTATCTGCTCGTCTGGCTGGTTAATTTCTTGATAAAAATTATGCCACAATAGTTGATTCTCCATGAGGCTGATTTTAGTTTTTTTGTTTATTTAAAATATCTTAGTATTTTTCGGTATTCACGAATAGATGTAGGCGATTTTAAATATTAAGGCACAAGTAATACAGCGAGCGCCCTATATCCTAACTGTTGTTATCTATGGTTGAATAAATAGTGTTGTTCTCAAACAATGTTTAAATACTTTTCCTCATGGCTATTTCTAATCCTAGTTTAAATTTGCATAGTGAACCCCATAAACGCTCGCTTTCCCTCGATCATCAGAGTTTGAGTCAAATACTAAGCCAGCAAGAAAATATTCTAATTATTCAAGATCTTGATGGTGTCTGCATGGGTTTGGTTAAAGATCCTCTGACGCGAAGGATGGAGATTAAATATTTAGAAGCAGCTAAGTCTCTAGGCGATCGCTTTTTTGTTTTAACTAACGGTGAACATATCGGCAAACGAGGCGTTAACGGCATCATTGAAAAAGCCTTTGACAATTTAAATCAAATCAAAGAGCAAGGCTTATATCTACAGGGTTTAGCTGGAGGTGGGGTACAGTGGCAAGACTGTTTTGGTAATGTTTCGCATCCTGGAGTCAGCGATGAGGAAATGGCTTTTTTGGAGGCAGTACCACAAAAAATGGCAGATTCTTTGAGAGCATTGATTACACAGCCTCAATATGGCTTAAATCAGATGCAGATTGAGGAATGTATTCAAGCAGCAGTATTAGATAATAAAGTTTCCCCCTCAGCCAACTTAAACACCTTTCACGAAACCTTTAGCCAGTCTCCTGAACTATACGCTGAGTTGCAGCAAGAGGCAAAATCTTTGATGGATAGGCTACTTCAAGAAGCACAACAAGGTTTAGCAGATTCCTTTTTTGTACATTATGCTCCCAATTTGGGTAGGGATGCTGAAGGCAAAGAAATTATGCAGCCATCTCAGGGTCAAAATTCGGGAACAACAGACTTTCAGTTTATGCTACGGGGAGCAATTAAAGAAGTGGGAGTTTTGGTAATTCTCAATCATTACTACTTCTTGCAAACAGGTAGCTATCCTCTAGGTAAAGATTTTAATGCTCGACAAGCTCCTAGACAACATCAAGCGCTACTAAAGCTAGTTAAAGATAATTTCGATCCTGTTATCATGCCTACCATTGTCGGAGTTGGGGACACGGTAACAAGTAAGGCAGTAGAAAATGAAAATAAGCTGGAATTTAAACGAGGTGGAAGCGATCGCGGATTTCTCGAATTGATTCAAGAATTGGGTAAAGAATTTAAAACCAACAACATTGTAATTTACGTAGACAGTAGCGGGGGAGAAGTCAAAAATCGCCAAGCACTTAAGTTAGATCGCTCTAATACTCAAGAAATTAAAGTTATCCAAGGCCCTGGAGATCCTAGAGATGTAGAAGATCCTCTAACTTTGAATATCGTCTTTCCTGGAGGGTATCAAGAATATGTTGATTTTTTCTGTCAAACAGCTAAACAAAGAAAATTGGCTTAATAGTCAGAAGTTAGGAGTTCTAATGTTCATTATTAAGCTTAAGTGAATATATGGAAAAATGTTCTATTGAAGCATCTTTGATAAAGACTATCAGACATTTATTATTGACGCTACTTTCTGCCTCAAGATCTATTTGATATTTTTTTTTATTTTCAAATTAAGCATCTTAAACCAAAAATTTTGCTTTGGTATATAAACAACTGGATGATGTAGCGTTAGCTCTTGCTCGTTTTCTGGCTGATAATTGGCTATATCTATGTCATTGTAAATATCGGTTTTTAATAATAATAAATTGACTACTATGACTCCATCCCCCCAAAAACTGTGGCTTTTGAAAGCATACTCTTTTAAAAAAAACTTATTATTAATTACAAAACTTTTATTTTTTCGTTTACTTACAGACGAGCTATGAGCCATGGGACATTTGCCCTAAAATGGGTCTAAAGATATTTATTAACCTAATAATTTATTGCCCTATAACGTTGCATAATCTCATCTGATTAAAATCGCCCATAAGAAATGAATACAGCTTTCAATAACCTTAAATAGCCATTAGTAAGGCTCAGAAACATGATCTTGCTATCGAGATTAACAAAAAAACTAGCTGATGACTAGAGTAATAATCTTGAAAAATTATTGCGAGTCATAAGTTAAATATGCAAAATTAATTAGAAAATAGTTTGGGTAAGTAGTAAATACTAAGGCAGAGTAACAAATAAAACTAAATTATAGTTTTTGGAGTTGTGTAATTATCTACGTCTATTTACTTAAAAAGATCGGTAATAACTTTTTCAATTGACCTTTCTACTCCTTTCTGAACACCATTTACCATTATTCTTTCTATCCCAGAAGATTTTTTGACTGGTTGTTGATCGGATGAAGTAGATCTTTCTGTCTGAGTTATTTTCTCGCCAACAAACAAAAAGCTGATATCGCTTTCTCGATGATCCTGACTAGTGATGTTGTTTTTATAGCTTCCTGTATAAAATTTTTGTCCTTCAAGCAATTCTATGGTTACTTCTCCTCCTTCTTGGGCGACAATCATCCCTGAATGAACGGCGGTAGTGCAGATGTCTGAATTAACTGTGTAAATATTTGTTCCCCAGATAGGAGAATAAATTAGGTCTTCTGATGCAGCCTGACAATAAAAGGTGTATCTTTTGCCAATATTATCAGCCTTATCTAATCCCATACTGCTCAATCTACTACTCCAGCCAATTTCAGGAACTTCAGTATTTTGAGCATTGACTGGTTTTAAAGAAGTTAGGTCTATGGCGATCGCAATACCAGTAACAATAAATTTTAAGCTGTTAATTTTAAAGGTTTTCATAGAGCAATTTTACTGAAGTTATATTCAGTTTTTTGATTTTAAAAAATTTTTATTAGTATTAATCTAAAAAAGATTAATCTGAAATCTAAGCAAATTTAATAGCCTCTTATAATTAAAAACATCGAAGTTTTATATTTATTATTAACATCAATAAAAATTTCTTTGTCAGTGATATTTAGCACTTACTAGCACGATCCAAAATCACAGTTACTCGATCGATTGCTTGTCTAATTTTTTGGCTCGATTGCTCAGAATTATTGAGCAAAATACTAAAAACTATAGTTTTACCTTCAGATGTAGTTAAATATCCTGATAACGTGTCAACTCCTGTTAAAGTGCCAGTTTTGCCAATTAAATTATTTTTGATAGCAGTATCTATAAAGCGGTTTTTTAAAGTGCCGTTGACTCCAGCAATTGCTAAAGAGCGACGAAAAGTTTGATTATCTTTAGAGCGAGACATTAATCTTAATACTGTGACCAATGCTTTAGGAGTAACCAAATTTTGACGAGACAAACCAGAGGCATCTAGCAAAACATAATCCTCTGAGTTTATACCTAAATTATTCAAGCTTTTATTGATAGCTTCAATCGGAGTTTTTACATTTAATTCTTTAGCTAGAACACGAGCTAAAACTTCAGCAAATAAATTATTACTTTCTTGATTAGTTTTGGCTATAATTTGCTGCATTGGTGGAGAAGCAATTGCCATTAATTCAGTTTCTAATTTATTGCGATTGGGTTTGTCGATTACTATTCCTTGGGTAACTTTAATGTCAGATTGAGCTAAATAAAGACGCAGTGATTCTAAAAAATAGTTATCAGGATCGACTATGGCTAAATCCCAAACGTCCGCAGGTTCATTAACGGCTAGCTTTCCCCTAATTTGTAAAGTAGGTTTTCCTAAATCTCCATCAATTTCTATCTCATAAGGAATATTTAAAGCCCCAGTTATCGCCTCATTAATTACCTGCCATTGTCTAGCGGCGATCGCATCACTCCAATAAAATTTAACGGGCTGTCCTATCTGCTGCGGTAACAAGATCAGAGTAACCGTATTTTGATTGAGAATCGTACTATTTACCGCCGTGGCAAAGTAACTATGGACATCTAACCATTCCCAAGTAGGGTTAATTATCGGTGGCTCAAAATAGCTATCATCGATTATTAATTTTTCGATCCGTTTGATTTTTAAGACCTGTAACTGATGTACTATATGTTTTAGGCTTTGGCTCGATATAGTGGGATCTCCTTGTCCTTTTAGGCGCAGAGAAGTCAAATTTGGTGGATGACCCACAGCATAGATAGGAGTACGAAATCGATAGTCTGCACCTAATGCCGAAAGTACAGCAGCAGTCGTTAAAAGTTTGGCACTAGAGGCGGGGGTAAAAAACTTATCTCCATTCAGGCTGTATAAAGACTCCCCATCAAGGGTTTGGACTTCAATTCCCCAACGCGATCGCCTAAACTCCGAACGGTTAATAACATTCTCAATAGCGGTAGATAAATCTTGGTGACAAAGCCTGGGAGCATCGTCAGCTATATTGTTCTCGACACTTGACTTAAAATCTTTATCCTGTGCCAGAGTTTCTTGATTAATTGTTGAGCTACCAAACAGCAGAAACAGTAAACTAAAAAACCTCAACCACTCAAAAACTAATTTCATTGGCGACAATAATGAGACAGAGTTGAAAAATAAAATAGACAAGCTTGAAACTAGAAGCTAATCAAGCAATATATAACCTTTTCAAATAAAAAAAACAAAATTGATTTAGTAACGAGAGCTATCTAATACTGGATAATCTATGAGACATACATCAAGTTATCTTTAATGCTTCTCGGCTAAATTCTACTATGCCATCTCCATCTATAAAAAACTGTATTGTCTCCGTTTTAGAGTTATTCGAGCTAGATCTATTTAGTAGTTGTGCCGATTTATACAGCGATTTGCATCTAAATAGGGGACAATAAAGTGTTATAAAAATAGGTAACAAATGAAGCCTTATTCTGTAGATTTACGAGAGAAGATAGTTAGTGCGATCGAGAAAGGTGATAGCTCGGTGAGAAAAGTTGCGCTACGCTTCGGTGTGAGCAAAAACTGTGTCCAAAGATTGATTACTCAGAAGCGGACAAAAGGGCATATCCTGCCAGGGAAGCAGGGCGGGTCGATGGTAAGTCCTGTTCGGAAATATAAAGCCGAGCTGATAGCCATCTTTAAAAAACAGACTGATGCGACTTTAGCAGAATACTGTGAGCTACTTTTTGATGAGACGGGACTATGGGTAAGTCAAAGTACGATGTGTCGGACATTTCAGAGATTAAAATTACCACTCAAAAAAAACACTTCGCTCCAGCCAAGCAATTCGTGAGCGCGTCCAGCTTCTAAGAGCAGAGTATTGGGCAAAAGTTAAAAATGTAGATCCCCAAAACCTCGTGTTTTTAGATGAAATGGGTGTTTTACTCGGATTGATGAGAACTCATGCTCGCGCTGCACGGGCGTGAGAGAGCCTATGACTACAAACCGTTTGCTCGAGGTAGCAAGGTAAGTGTTATCGGCGCAATCAGCGAGTCTAAAATACTAGCAGTAATGACGCTTAATGATTCAATGGCTGCGGCTGCGTTTGAGGTTTATGTTTCTAGGTGTTTAGTGCCTCAGCTATGGAAAGGAGCAGTGGTGGTGATGGACAATTTGCCTGCACATAAAGTAGAAGCTATTGCACCTTTAATTGAAGCAGTGGTCGCGAAGATTTTGTACCTGTCTCCATACTCTCCCGAATTTAATCCAATTGAACATTGGTGGTCACAACTCAAGGCTTTCCTGAGACAATTTTCTCCCAGGACTTCCAAAAGGGTCGATATGCTGATTAAAATAGCGATGGATTTAATTAATCCTAAACATTTGCGTAACTGGTTCGCTCACTGCTGCTACTGTCCCTCTTAAACCTGCAAACCGCTGTAACGAAGCTAAGAGTGTAGAAGCGATCGCTAACTTAGCAGGAAAACAGAGAACGACAGTATTAAGATGGCTAAGTAGTTATAGGAAAGGAATGAATGCTCTACTAATAAGAGGAAAAAGTACTGGTAGAAGCAGAAAGCTTAATGACGAGATTGAGCGATTGTGGAAAGAAATCAAAAAGCATCTTAAATGGGAACTATTCGATAATCTCGATCGCCTCAGACAAAAGCGATCGAGAGTATAATCGCATCTTACTTCCTCCACGATCGCATTTATTACAGGACGAGACCTTATTCTAGACTCTTTATTTGTAGCAAACGTTTAAGTAATTCAGCTAAAATTGAGCAATGGTTACGCAGCCGAAACCCGATTAGTTAGATTATTCAGCTTTTCTTCTAATACTGCTTGGTCAACTAAGCCAGGAATCCGCTCTACTACTTCCCCTTGGTCAAAAATGAGAATTGTGGGAATAGCTTGTATTTGATAATTAGTGGCGATCTCTTCATTGTCATCAACATTGGCTTTGCCTACTATGACTTTTCCTGACCATGTTTCTGCAATGTTAGCCACAATAGGATTCATTACCCTACAAGGACCACACCATACAGCCCAAAAATCGACTAAAACTGGTATGTCACTATTAGTTACTTCAGCAACAAAATTATCTGGGGTTAAATCGATATACTTTACTTGCTTGGACATAATTCTCTCCGATTAAACTTTTTGTTGACTGGTAAGGTTATTGTTAATCCGATCGAGGACAGTAATAATTTCGGTGGGATTAAGTCTTTGGGTATAGTCTGCATGGGCGAAACTGTAGACAACTGTGCCGTCAGCAGCTACTACGTAGGTGGCAGGAAGGGGTAACTCAAAAGTAGAGTCCCCATTATAAGCAGAGATATCGATGCCGAAGTTGTCATAAATTGGTCTTAATGATTCAGGTAGAGTAAATACTAAGCCGAATTGTTTGGCTAGTAAGTTGCCGCGATCGCTCAAAACTTCAAAGGATAATTTGTTTTTTTCTTGAGTAGTAAGAGAGTTATCAGGGGTTTCTGGAGAAATTGCGACTAAAGTTGCGCCTCTTGCCTCTATTTCTGGTAAGGCTTGTTCTAAGGCGCGTAATTCAAGATTGCAATAAGGACACCAGCCACCACGATAAAAAGTAATAACTAATGCACCCTTAGCCAAGAGTGAATCTAGGGTGATTTCTTTACTCACTGCATTGGGTAAGCTGAAGTTAGGAACTTTTTGTCCCTTACTTAGACTTTGTTCGGCGATTTTGGTGTTAATTAAGTCTGTGGTAGCTTGTGCCATCATTGCTTTGATTGATTCTGGTTGATTGGCACTAAATTCGGCTTTGAAGTTATTTATTTCTTGAGTCAGATTCATAATCATCTCCTGTTTTTGAATGAACGTTCCAATATTGTGTAAAAAAAGTCAGAGCATTTTTTTGGAGTAATAGAATAGCTAAGATTTAATCCAGTACTGAGAGAATGACATCAACAATGTTGTTTAGAGTTCGCCGATCGCGGTTAACTTTGCCGATTACCCTTAAGCCTTGCAAACTAGAGGTGAGATATTGCGCCATGCTAACTAAATCGCGATCGCTTTTTATTTCTCCTTTAGCCTGCGCTTTACTGAGTGCCTGTTGAAAAGCACCAGCTATTTGACTAAAGTGAGTATCAACTCTGGCTTTAGCTTCAGCATCATGAGGACAAAGTTCGACAGCAGTATTAGTCATCAAACAACCATAGCAATTTTGCTCTTTTGCCATTCCTACTACCAAATCTCGAAATAAATTGGTAATAGTTTGTTTTGCTGCGTCGGGAGTCATAAGAGATGAGATCGTACTTTTAACTACCGTTGCTTCGTAATGAGCGATCGCAGCTAAAAATAATGAGCGTTTATCCCCAAAAGTGTCATAAAGACTACCTCGGTTAATGCCCATAGTTGAAACTAAAGTTTGTATTGATGTCCCTTCGTAACCGTTACGCAAGAATGTGTACATTGCTTTGCTTAACACTTCGTCTTTGTCAAACTCTTTGGTTCTTGCCATCGCCTCCCAATTTTAACTCTTGGAGATACTATAACATATTTTAGAATGATCGTTCCAAAATAATCATTCTTCTAATTTCAGAAGATACAGCGATCGCTTAAGAATATGGTGTAGATAATATTACTAATATTGCTCAACTGTATATTTAATCAATTCATCGCGCACAAGAAACGGGTGGTTTTGAGCTAGCACTATTGATAGAGTAAAAAAGTTACAACCTGGGCTTGGAGTACAAGAGTAAAAATGCAGGTATCTATAAAATACGAAGATTGCCAGAGAATTGCCAAAGCGATCGCCTCTATTCGTCAACATCACCTGAGTCAGCCCGCTCTTTTCACTGTGGCACAACACATTGGAAAGAGCGAATACCATTTTCAAAAATTATTTACTCAATGGGCTGGTATTAGCCCCAAACGTTTTTTGCAGTATCTAAACCTCGAATATGCTAAATCAAAAATCAACCAGACCAAAAAGCTTATTAGATTTGACATTAGATGTCGGGTTATCTAGTCCAGGTCGATTACACGATCTATTTGTGAACTTAGAAGCAATGTCTCCTGGTAAATACAAAACAGGTGGAATAGGTTTGCAAATTCATTATGGTGTTCACGACACCCCGTTTGGTAAATCTTTAATTGCCACAACTACTCGTGGTGTTTGCAATCTTCATTTCTTAGATCTGGCTAATAAGCAAACGCCTGAACAAATCCTACGACAGTCTTGGTCAAATGCCGAAATCATTCATAACCAAAACGCTACTCAAGCCTTATGCGATCGCATTTTCCATTTAGCAAACTTGCAAGAGCAAAAATCACTAACGCTTTTAGTCAAGGGAACTAATTTTCAGATTCAAGTTTGGCGTGCGCTTTTGCAAGTACCATTTGCAGAAATTACAACTTATCAAACCATTGCTGAAATGATCGGTCGCCCTACTGCTAGCAGAGCGGTAGGCAATGCTGTGGGAAAAAACCCTATAGGCTATCTCATTCCTTGTCATAGGGTGATTCGAGGCTCTAGAGAACTCGGTGGCTATCGTTGGGGAGCAGAGCGTAAAACTGCCATTTTAGGTTGGGAAGCCAGCCGTAAAATTGATCGAGAATAAAATCATGAAAGTTTTAGATATTATTGAGCTTCTTCTGTTAGCTGCGTTAAGAACTAGACTTATTCTAGTGCTAGTAAACCGTCAAGTCTTAATAAAAAAAGATGGAAGAACTATTGTCTATACAGATAAACCTTTAGAGGCTAACCATTCCTGGTTATACAGACGAGATTGATATCTTGCTCCACCATCACATAGTACCGTAACTATAGTATGACCAGGACCCATTTGTTTTGCTAAAGCTAAGGCTGCACCGACATTAATCCCCACAGAACCGCCCATAAATAAGCCTTCTTTATTGAGTAGCTGATAGATAACGCGGACACATTCTTGGTCGTTAACCTGAAGCGCATCATCAATGGGCGCACCTTCCATATTGCCTGTAATGCGACTATTGCCAATTCCTTCGGTAATCGAATTTCCTTCAGGATTAATTTCTCCTGTTTTGATGTGGCTATAAAGACCGCTACCCATAGGATCGGCAACTACACAACGAACATTAGGGTTTTGCTCTTTAAGATACATAGATACCCCAGCATAAGTTCCCCCCGTACCAGTAGCAGCAACCCAAGCATCAATTTTGCCGTCGGTTTGCGACCAAATTTCTGCCCCTGTAGTTTCATAATGTGCCTGACGATTAGCTAAATTCTCAAACTGATTAGCCCAGATAGCATTTTCCATCTCGGCTGCTACACGCCCTGATACTTTGACGTAATTATTAGGATTTTTATAAGGAACTGCCGGGACAAGACGCACATCTGCACCAAGAGTTTTCAGGGTATCAATTTTCTCTTGAGACTGAGTTTCAGGAATGATAATTAGACATTTATAACCTTTGGCATTACAAATATGCGCCAGACCAATTCCCGTATTACCTGCTGTTCCTTCAACTACAGTTCCCCCAGGTTTGAGTAGTCCTTTTTTTTCCGCATCTTCAATAATATAAAGAGCAGCACGATCTTTTACTGAACCACCAGGATTAAGAAACTCTGCTTTACCTAGTATTTCGCAGCCTGTTTCTTCACTAAAGCTGTTGAGCCGAATTAACGGAGTATTGCCCACCGTGGCGAGAAAACCATTTTTGATATCCATATTTATAAAAACTATACTGAATCCACCCTTTAGTCTTTACATTACCTGAATTTTGCTGGTAGTTGATTGTTAATTGCTAATGTCTTGATGTCCTTCGGCGATTAATTTGGGCTTGATGTACAAGTTTTCCAAAAGTACGCCCATTCCTGCTATCCAAGGTGGAACAATTAGCGCACCAATAATTCCTAGAACCTGTGCGCCACCAAGGACTGCCAGCAATTGATATAAGGGAGAAACTTTTACAGAGTTGCCGACGAGTAGAGGATCTAAAATATAGGTTTCTAAATTCTGGACAATGGCAAACAATAAGAGTACCCAAACAAAAGTTAATCCTCCTTGGGAAGTGGCGACGATTAGAGCGGGAATTGCACCTAAGATTGGACCAAAAAAGGGAATAAGGTTAGTAAATCCAGCAATTACGCCTAAACCCAAAGCTAGATCTGATAAGCCTAAAAATCTGAGACTAACGCTAATTACTACACCCAAAATTCCCGAAACTAAAATCCGTCCCTGAATATAATTTCCCATGCGTTTGCCCACTGGCTGAATCTGTTCTGCTAAACGTTGATTCCAAGGTCTGGGAAAGAGATTGATAATATCTTTTATTAGTTGTTTGGAAGCAGATAGCATATACGCTGAAAGCAGCAAAGCCAAAAAAGCACTAAGCACACTGCCAATAATTCCCCTCGTAACGCTGTAGGAGCGAACTACTAACTGCTGACTAGAACGAATTGCCCAAGAGATTAATCCCTGCACATCTAATAGCTGATTAATGATATCTGGTGCGCCTGTACCGTTCAAGCCCAAACGCAGAATTAAATCTGATAAAAGCGATCGCACTGTCTCTAAATATACAGGAAGTCTACCAATCAAGCTTTGGATTTGTTCTACTACCGTCGGTCCAATAATTAAACCAAAACCCGTCAAAGTACCGATTAACGCTGCATAAACTAGCAAAATTGCTAAAAATCGGGGCAATCCTAATTTTTGCGTTGTCTCAACTATGGGAGCTAAGGTAGCAGCTATGACTACGGCAATCATTAATACTACGATTAAACTTCGCAACTGCCATAAAAGAATCAGCAGCAAAGGAAGAGTAACTAGCAGGATAATATTAGTCAGAGAAATAGAAATCGGTCTGTTGGTCATGGGAGAGCCACAAGCTATAAGCCTTAAGCTATTAATAGATTTGAATTATTTAAATTGTTTTACAGCTAATAATTTTGTAGTTAAAAACTAAAAACTATTGAATAACTATTTAGACTAAGGCTAACTCAATTGTTTCTCCAGATTGAGGATCGATCGCTTTAGTAGCAAGATTGTTTTGTTGCAAAAGTTGCTTAAACTCTTCTATCGTGCCGTCTGCTTTCAGTAGTGTCTTAATCAAGCCTTGAACATCAACATCGCCTCCAGCAGCAGTAGCTAAAATCACCTGTGGTTTTAAGCGTTTACACACCTGCAAAGCTGTCTCCTGCCCTTTGATTACCGGTCCTACCAAAGGTAACTTAAGGTTAATAAGAGGAGTGATAATTACATCGATAGGTGCTGCTTCACTCAAAGAATCAGAATGATTGCCGTGAGGTTCGTAATAAATATTTTTGCCCGATTCTAAGCCTTTTATAATATACCCATTTTCAACCAGTGTAGGACCGACGGGTGAACCTGGAACAGCAAGAATTTCTGCCTGTTCTCCTAGCTTAAAGCTTTCTCCATGGTCTAGGGAAGTGACGTTAGTATAGCCTAATTCTTTGACTACCTTGGCTGCATTAGGAGATGCTACAACAGGAAGATTATGATCTAATTTTTTGAGAGTAGGGGGATGAGCATGATCTTCTAGTCCCTGGGAAAGAAGAATTAGATCTATATTTTCAGGAATTGGCTGAGGATTATTTTTTTTGCTTTTAAACAACCAAGCTTGATTGCCGAAAACTAAATCTCCTACCAGCCAGGGGTCGAGGAGAATTCTTTTACTATCAATTTCTATCAGCCAGGAATTGCTATCTAAATAAGTAAGATTCATATCAGCTATTTACTATACACCTTACCTATTATTGTAAAGATTTGTTTCGCAATTAGGAGAAATTAATTCCCTAATATATTTCTAGGAAGCCATGTTTTTATTGGTCAGGGTTTAGCGTAAAATATTTTGGTGTTCAGAAATATCTATTTAAAGCTAGTACAGTTTTTAAGTAAAGTTCAAGACAAACTAGAAAACCTTCCTTAACGAAAAGTTAAAATGGTCATAACTTCTAATATGTAAGATTAATTCTAGGAAAAATCAGTAGCAGATAGATATAAATATTTATTCAAATTTTAGAGCAAGATAGATTTTATGATTTATGATCAACAGACTGCTAGTCAAACAGAGACGGTTTTACAGGCAGAAAATGTAAATGTATACTACGGTGATTTTTTAGCCGTCAAGGGTATTTATTTAGATATTCCCAAAAATCGAGTTACTGCTTTTATTGGTCCTTCTGGATGTGGTAAAAGTACGCTGTTACGCTGTTACAATCGCCTCAACGATTTAATTCCTATTTTTCGCTTAGAAGGACTGATAACCTATTACAATCAAAACCTATACGGTAAAGATATCGATCCCGTGCAGGTGCGACGCAAGGTAGGGATGGTTTTTCAAAGACCAAATCCTTTTCCAAAATCAATTTATGACAATATTGCTTTTGGAGCTAAAATTAATGGCTACAAAGGTGATATGGATGAGCTTGTAGAGCGATCGCTTAGAAGCGCAGCACTTTGGGATGAAGTAAAAGATAAGCTCAGACAAAGTGGTTTAGCTCTTAGTGGTGGACAACAGCAAAGATTGTGTATTGCCAGAGCTATAGCGCTAAAGCCTGATGTCGTCTTGATGGATGAACCCTGTTCTGCCCTAGACCCTATTTCTACCTTAAAAGTAGAAGAGTTAATTCATCGGTTGAAAGAAGATTACACCATTGTTATCGTTACTCACAATATGCAGCAGGCATCGAGAGTAGCAGATTATACAGGATTTTTTAATGTTACTGAAGTTGAAGGGGGAAATCGCCAGGGCTATCTAGCAGAATTTGCGCCAACAGAGCAAATTTTCCAAAATCCTCAAGAAGAAGCAACTCAGCAATATGTAAGCGGTCGTTTTGGTTGATTTTTAGCAGATAACTTACTTAAGAAAGACGAGGTGGAGTCGATTTCTTGATAATATAGGTTCAACCTGGGATTGTTAAAATAAAATTATGTTTTCTAAAAAATACTTATCTCGTATACTTGCTTTAGTTCTAGTAGTTGCTATTAGCTTAGTCGGCTGTGGTTCTAACCCCTCTGGATTGTCGGGAAACTTTACTGAAGATACCGTGGCGGTGTTAGATAATCTGCGGATGGCAATAGATCTTCCAGATGATGCTTCTAACAAGAAAGAAGTAGTTAGCCTCGCCCGCACGCAAATCAGTGATTATGTTTCTCGCTATCGTCGTAATTCTAAAACTTCGGGATTGCGCTCTTTTACTACGATGCAAACCGCATCAAATGCGATCGCTGGCTATTATAGCTCTTACGGCAATCGTCCTGTACCAGACAAGCTTAAAAAACGTCTAACTCAAGAGTTTAGACAAGTAGAAATTTCTTTAAAACGAGGCGTATAAGTTTCTGTTGATAATAACTATTTTTCTCCTGAACATAACTGTTTAGGATTTTTTTTTAGACTTTTTCATTAATCAGTAAATATCGAGCGAAAGACACCCATTGCTAAACTCAGAGTATGACAGCATACATTTATCTTCACGGTTTCGCTTCTAGTCCCAAATCTAATAAAGCGCAGTATTTGCGCGATCGCTTTACAGAAGTTAATCTTAATCTCAATGTCTTAGATCTCAATCAAGGAAATTTTAGTCGTCTAACTCTATCTCGGCAAATTCAACGAACTATTGCTGCCTTTCCAGATTCTCAAACACCTATTACTCTAATTGGTTCTAGCTTTGGCGGCTTAACGGCTGCCTGGGTTGCTCAACAGCAACAAGTAGAGAAGATAATTTTATTGGCACCTGCCTTTGGTTTCCCTCAAAGTTGGTATGCAAAATTAAAACCTGAGCAAATAGAACAATGGCGAGAATCAGATGCCTTGCCTATATATCATTACGGAGAAGGTAAACAAGTTTTGTTGCACTATCAATTTTTACAAGATGCAGATAACTATCCTCTATCGGGATTAAAAAGATCTGTTGCTACTTTAATTATTCACGGTATTCATGATGATGTTGTACCAATTCAAGTTAGTCGCGACTATACTAGCCAGCATTCTCAGGTAAAGCTGATTGAACTAAATAGCGATCATGGTTTGAATGATGTTAAAGAGAGAATTTGGCAGGAAATTAAAGGGATGATTAATGCTTAACGAATTTTGCAGACTGATGGTTGCGTTGCCACGGCAGTTTTTGCTGGAGAAATCAGTTCAATATTTCCCTTAGCATTAACTATCCAGGTATGAGCTTCTGTTAGAGGCTGATAGTCAGCATTCTCTTTCTGGCTGACGTTATGCTTATTGTCTCGATCTGTATCTGCATCTGTCGATCTATTAGAGGTTTCGTCTAAATCCGCTAAAATTTCTAGATTACTTGTTTCTTGCAGCAAATTATTAGGAACACCGCCACGTCCAATATTACGGAATTGATTTTGACTAAAACTTGCTCCCTTACCGCAGCCTTTGTAAATATAATTTTCTGCTACCAAAGAAGCCTGCTTTCTAAATTGCGTTTGAAGTCTAGAGTTTAAATTTAAAGTAGAAAATTCCACAACTCCTTTTTTCTGCTTGTCTTCGGAGTCAGCAGTAACGCTACTATCGCTATCCGCCAAAAATAATCGAGCCTTAATGGCAATTTTGCCACCGCTTCCCTGTTGAGCATCAGCACTAACTTGACTGGACTTTAGCAAAACTAAATTAGCTGTTTCTACGTTTATTTTACCGCCATCACCGTTATTTTTAGCTGTTGTAGAGATAGCACCTTGATTGTTTAGAATAACTGACTTTTCTGCCATGATGCCGATCGAGCCACCATTTCCAGATATGGTATTAGCGATAATTTTGCCTTGGGTATCTAAATCTAGATTTGAGGTAGTAATTAGAATATCTCCCCCATTAGCAAGACCGAAATTGCTGACGGATATTTGTCCTCCTTGCTCTATTTTTAAGCTAGGAGTATTAATAACTAAAGACCCGCTTGCAGCTTGGGGTTGCCGTGCTGGAGATAAACCTTCAATACCCGAAGAGGCAGAAAAACCACTAGATAATTTAGTTTCAGTTGGCTGCCCTGTCATACTATTTTGCGATCGCAAAACTCCTGTACCAGAAATATCGATGGCTTTACTAGCATTAACTGTAATTGTTCCCCCTGCTCCTATTCCGCCCAAAGCCTGAATTTGTCCTCCATCTTTAACAGTTAATTGGGCAGTATTAATTGCTATTCCGCCTCCATCTCCTTGTCCTTGAGTCGAAGTGCTGATGATGGGAGGATTTTTATCTGCTTCACTCTTCAACTCCACAATGTCTTGAGCGTCAATAGTAATATTTCCGCCTGGATACTTGCTAAAAGTAGCGGCAGAAATTAGTGAACCATTTTTGACTGAGATTTGAGGTGCTACCAGAGAAATATCACCTCCTCCACCAACTTGTTGTTCTAGATCGAAACTCTGTCGTAATACCTGAGAAAGCAGAGAACTATTATCTAAATTGATCGATTCTCTGGCTTTGAGATTAATCGTACTTTTTGCCGCGTTAATACTTGTAGCATTAATGATTCCTGAGCCTGTAGCCAAATTAATGTTGTTGCCTTGAAACTTAATCGCACCGCTATTATTAACAACTAAAGCTCTATTAGTCAGGTCAATATTACCGAACTGGTTGAGGTTTTCATATTGGAATTGCCAACCGCTATTATCTAGTTTTAAATTAACACTGCCAGACTTGATACTACTAACTTCAATATTACTTTGAATACCATTAAGACTATTTCTAGTGATGGAGACATCTCCGCCTAGTAAAGCTAGAGTGTTGCCTGGCTTTACACTTAAGCCACTAGAATTGCTGGATACTCGACTATCATTGGGCAATAGTGCTATTTTTCCAGGATTTTGACCATACTGTAAGCCGATAGGCGAGGTGATGGTTAATAAGGGAGTGCTTTGGGGATTAGTGGCAGCAAATTCCGTACCATCTTCAAATATAAAGCGATCGCCCGTGCTAGCAATAAAAGATCCCCCGATATTTAGCTGGGCGTTGGCACCAAAAACAATTCCCGCAGGATTGAGCAAAAATAAACTGGCATTACCCTGAGTTTGAATCAAACCATTAATCTCAGAAACAGTTCCCCCAGTAACACGACTAAAAATATTTTCAATATCTAAACCGTTATCAAAATTAGCGATCGCGCCTGTCGCCAAAGAAAACTCTTTAAAGCTATGAAACAGGTTTTGACCAGTTTGAGTACCTCCTTGGATTAGAGAAGTACCATCAATTACTTGGACTTGAGTATTAGTCGTTTGATCGCTGGTTATCTGCGCTTGAGCATTACTATCACTAAACATCAGGGTTAGGGTAGCAATCGTCAGACCGACTGTAGATTTATAGCCACCAAAATTAGTAGATAGCATTGCCATGATTTAGGAGAACTAACGCAATATTAACTTACGTAATATAAGACAGCCACTTATCAATTATCAATGAGCAATGAACAATGACTATTTTGTTTAATCTAAGTACAAATTTTTGAGAATTAAGTAAACTCATATACAGGTAGTCTGTTATTTCCAACTTAATGCAACTTAGTTCCAATCAAACTTCATCATTTCCCAAAGCCTTGCAGCTTATCGCCCCTTTTTTCCTTTGGGGAACAGCAATGGTAGCCATGAAAGGAGTAATTCCTTACACCACTCCCTTTTTTATGGCGGGAGTGCGATTAGTACCTGCGGGAGTTTTAGTGCTAGTGGTAGCGATAATTTTAAAATTGCCTCAACCTAAAACTTGGCAGGCTTGGCTTTGGATTTTGGCTTTTGCTGTAGTTGATGGAGCAATGTTTCAGGGCTTTTTGGCTCAGGGAATTGTTAAAACTGGGGCAGGTTTGGGTTCGGTGATGATTGATTCCCAACCTTTAGCGGTGGCACTTATGTCTAGCTGGTTATTTGGCGAAGTGATTGGCTTGTGGGGCTGGTTAGGACTGAGTATTGGCATATTAGGTATTAGTTTAATTGGTTTACCCGATCGCTGGATTTATAGTATATTTGCAGGCAATCTAGGAGAAGTGAATTTAAATTTGCTAGGGTTGTTTGATAACGGCGAGTGGTTAATGCTGCTGGCTTCATTATCGATGGCGGTGGGGACGGTAATGATTCCTTATATTAGTCGTCATAGCGATCCTGTAGTTGCTACAGGCTGGCACATGATTATTGGTGGCTTGCCTTTGTTTGGTTTGTCTTGGCTACAAGAATCTCAGCAGTGGGATAATTTGACTGTCGAAGGCTGGTTAGCCTTGGGATATGCAACAGTTTTTGGTAGCGCGATCGCCTATGGAATCTTTTTTTATTTAGCATCTAAAGGTAATTTAACCAGCTTAAGTGCTTTAACCTTTTTGACTCCTATTTTTGCTTTGCTGTTTGGCACAATTATTCTTTCAGAAGTATTAAGCAGTCTTCAGTCTCTGGGAGTGGCATTAACCGTAGTCAGTATCTATTTAATTAACCAACGAGATAAAATTGCAGCCAAATTCAAACCTAATGTTGACGAATCAGAAATAATAGATATTGCTGAAGATCGGGGGTCATTAAATATAGTCACATCCGAAGAAATGGCTATAGAGGATTAGATTTTATTAATGTTCAATGCTCAATATTTAACTGTTATAAAGCCTGTTGCAATTTCTCGGCTAAAACTCGCACATAAGGCTCTTCGAGCATATTAAAGTGATTTCCAGGTACTTGCTCAATTTTTAGTTGACTTACTATTCCTTGATGCCAACCATTGCGAGGGCAAAGCCAGTGCTTAATTCTGTGGTCAAAAAAGAAAGTACGATCTTTTTCGGTAGCCAGAAATAAAGACACTTTGCCTTGGTAAGGTTGAATAATGTAGGGATCTGAAGTTGATTTTTCAGTTGTCGGCAATTTAGCTGTAATTCCTAATTTTATTCTGGCTTGCAAATAGCTAATTTTATCTGCCAGCTTAAGACTGGCAAGCCGATTCCAGTTAGTACGTAAAGTATAGTTAAGCTGTTGATAATTTTGGTAGAGAGGATGTGAACCAGCAGTATCCAAAATAGCCAATAAAGCTACCTCTTTGTCCATAGCTTGAAGCTGTTGGGCAATTTCTAAGGCAATTAATCCGCCAGTCGAATAACCAGCGAGTATATAAGGGGGTTGAGGTTGGACGGTCAAAATATCTTTTAGATGATGACTAGCTAAAGCTTTGATTTGACGACTATTGCATTCTAAGGTGAAGTAACCTGATTCCATTAGATAAAATGGTTGCTCATCTCTCAGATAATCTGCTAAAGGTGCTGCTTCTTCGTAGGCATTGGCACAGAAAAACAAGGGAGGCTTACTGCCTTGTTTTTGCAATGCTATCATCAGAGAGTTAGGTCGAGGGCGATCGCCTTGTCTGCCTGCCATAATGGTTAGTAATGCTTGATAGTCTTCTGGCTCTATGCCATCGGGAGTGGTATCTAAGTCTTCAATTGTTGGCTGTCCTTCTGCAAAACAGCGAGCCATTTGTTCGATGGTAGTTAAGTTTGCAAGAGCTTTAAGAGGTATTTTTTGCCCTAAAGCCTGCTCAATCTCGCTAACCAAGGTGATGGCTAAAAGAGAACTACCGCCTAATTCTAGAAAATCGTCTTTAATTCCAACTCGTTTGACTTCGAGAACTTTTTCCCAGGCTGAAGCGAGTTGAGTTTCTAGTTGACTTCGAGGAGCGACATAACTTTCGGCAACGGTTTGACTAGTAAAATCAAATGGGGGCAAAGCTTTTGGATCGATTTTGCCATTAAGAGTTAAAGGCAAAGCATCAATAGTCATAAACCCAAAAGGGATCATGTGTGCTGGAAGTTGTTGTTTAAGAAAGCCACGCAATGCTTCATGATTGACTGTAGCGTTAGGCTGGTTAACTATATAACCTATTAACCTCTGATAACCCGTTGCTGAGTTTTCCTGGACTGTTACTGCTGCTGCTTGAACCCCAGGATATTGCAGGATCGCTGATTCAATTTCTTCAATTTCGATGCGGAAGCCACGAATCTTTACCTGACGATCTAGACGACCAACACAGATCACCGTTCCGTCTTCAGCATAGTAAGCCAAATCTCCAGTTTTGTACATACGAGCTTCTGGGCGATCGCTAAAGGGGTCACGAATAAACCTGTCTATGGTCAATTCAGGTCGATTTAAATAACCTCTAGCTAGGCAATCCCCGCCGATATATAGCTCCCCTGGAATACCAACTGGCAGAAGCATTAAATGAGAATCTAAGATGTAGTATTTAACGTTAGCCAAAGGATGACCAATAGAAATTGGCTCTGCATCGGCTTTTACTTGATGGACTGACGACCAAATTGTAGTTTCGGTTGGCCCGTATAAATTCCACAGCGAAGCACCCTTATCTTGGAGTTGCTTGGCTAGTTCTTTGGATAGAGCTTCACCAGTGGAAATCATTTTTAAGTTTTTACTGCCCTGCCAACCCGCTGCTAAGAGTATTTTCCAGCTAACTGGGGTAGGCTGCATAAAGGTAACCTGATATTTTTCCAGGGCTTGCAATAGTTGATGACCATCAGTAGCAGTTTGACGAGAAACTACAGCTAATTTTGCGCCGACAATTAAGGGGAGAAAAATTTCGGCAACGGCAATGTCAAAAGAAATGGTGGTAACTGATAAGAGAGTATCACTAGCATTAATTCCAGGTTCGCGGGCAATGGAGGTTAAAAGATTGACCGCAGTACGATGTTCAATTTGTACACCTTTAGGTTTGCCTGTCGAGCCAGATGTATAAATGACATAAGCTAGATTATTAGGAGCTACTGTATTAGTTAAATTGTGACTGCTTTCTGGTGCAATCGCCGTATCAAATTCTTCTAAATTAACAACTTTTTGTTGAGCAAAATCCAGATTTAAATGCTTTTGAGTTAGCAATACGGCAACTTGAGCATCTTCTAGCATATAGCCAATACGGTCGACAGGATAGCTAGGATCTAGTGGCACATAAGCACCGGCTGCCTTTAAGATAGCCAAAATACCTACTACCATCTCAACTGAACGCTCAACACAAATTCCTACCAAAACTTCAGACTTTACACCAATGTCTCTGAGGTAATGTGCCAGGGAATTAGCTCTTTGATTTAATTCTTGATAGGTTAAGTGTTGCTCTTCAAAAATTAAAGCGATCGCATCTGGGGTTTTAGCTACCTGCTGTTCAAATAATTGATGAATACATAAAGTATTAGGGTAATCAATCTGAGTATCGTTCCAAGTAACTAAAATTTGCTGCTTTTCGGCTGGAGTTAAAAGCGGTAAAGTAACAATTTGCTCTTTAGGTTGAGCCACAACACTTTCTAGTAATACTTGAAAATGACCCATCATTCTGGCGATCGCAGCATCCTCAAATAAATTACCGTTATAAGTAAATACGCAGGATAATCCCTCTGGCTGCTCGATGATTTTCCAACTTAAATCAAGGTTAAGAATTTCCCAATCAGAATCTGCTAAAGTTTCTTCAGAGATGTTTTCCAGTTCAAAAAGTACTTTAAATAAAGCCGTACTTTCGGCATTTTGCATCAGTATTTCTACTAATTCTTTGCTTATTGTTAGATTTTGTTGTATCTGAGCATCCAAAGTTATTTGTAAAGTTTGAATTAGCTCATTAAAACAACTTTCAGAGTTTAATTGGAGAGGCAATAAAATAATATTTTCTAGTACGCCAAATCGAGTATTTGCCCTAATTCTTTTTTGCTTATTTACTGGTGTACCAACAATAATTTCTGTCTGTCTAGTGTAGCGATTGAGAAGTATTTGAAAAGCCGTCAACAAAACAGAAAATAAAGATACATCTTCTTGAATAGCAATATTTTTTAAAGACTCAGATAATTCTTGAGACAAAACCAAAGTTTGATTACTGGCAACAAATTTTTTGACTTGCGCTCTAGATTTAGTTGTGGGGAGTTCTAAAACTGGCAGTTTACCTTGGAAGAGTCTTTCTAAAAAATCAAGCCTAGATTGAATACTATTTAAAATGGGCAAATCTGATGTTTCAAAAGAGTCTGATTGAGATATGGATTGGTTTTTTTCTGAATGATTGTCGGTATTGCCGTAAATATCAGTAGAAACTGAAGCAGCATATAAATTTTTCTCAGTATTTTTACTGTTCATTAAAGTTAAGTATTATCGAATAAAAATTGAAATATAGTAAAAACAATAAAATATATTTTATTATTGCAATTAATATTTTAGCCCATGAATTTTGTGATTGGGTAATTAAAAAAAACCAATTAAGCACTGTTTAACCGAAGAAAAACTCTAGATTACAATGCTCAAATCTATCATCAAACTTTTCGTTTAACTAATTTAGATTTAGTCTTCTAAATTAAAAATAATTATCTAGATTTTGTTAAAAATCAAACATTTAAAGATTTATAAAAAATACTATTCAGGAAATTATTTTGATGCTGTAGAATCAAACAACATATTAGATTAGAAATTAGAGAGTAAATCAACTACAAATGTCTTTTAGACAGACTTGAGAATAAGCCTTTGCGATCGCTAAATTCAAATCTCGGTATGCTTTTTTTAGAACTTTTAATCTTGTCTGCACTTACTCAAGCATTAAGAATCTATGTTCTTTGATCCCTCTCGTTCACTAAAAGCAAAAAAATCACTGTATTTACCAGTAAAGAACTAAGCTAAGTAATAAGACTTATTATATTTTTAGCATTGACACACGCGGTTCAAATATGTCCGATCCTGATTTAGAAAAGTTATTGCGTCGTTTACATAATAATCTTGCCGAAGATAAACTGATTCAAACAATAACTAGCGATCTTAGAAAGAAACTTAGGGTAGATCGCGTAGCTCTCTATTACTTTTATCGTCAGTGGTCAGGAAGAGTGACTTTTGAATCGTTGAGTTCTAGTATTTATTCAATTTTAGGCTCAACTGGACCAGATGACTGTTTTAATCAAGAATATGCCGATTTATATCAAGGCGGTAGAGTAAGTGCGATCGCTAATATCGAAACTGCCAATATTGCCGAATGTCATCGAGATTTTTTAAAAGAAATTCAGGTAAAGGCTAATTTAGTAGTACCAATTTTGATTCCTTCAGGACTTTGGGGTTTGCTGGTTGCTCATCAGTGCCAAAGTACTTTTTATTGGTCGGCAGAAGATATTCAGGCGATGCAAACAGGAGCAAGTAACCTCGCTGAAGCTCAGGCAATTCGTAACAACAAATAATGCAGCAGGGCTTGTTAGTTTTACTCAGCAAAAAGCGACTGCATTTCTGAGCGATCGCTTTAACCCAGCTTGAGTTAATGGCGATCGCCTTATATTTAGTCTAGTTTAGTTTCAGGTTGAATACTTAGAAACCAACGCCGTTAGCATCAATACCAACTAAGTGATCCAATTGACTTTCAGAAAGAGCATTGCCACCCAGGTTGTCATACTGCTGAATCAAAGCAGAAGCCAAAGGCGCATTGTAACTAGTACCCACTTCATTGGTAATCGCATCATCACGGCGGTCATTGTAAGAATAATCATCCGCATAACGAGGGCCACCCACGACTGCACCGTAAAGAATATGTTCGGCTGGCGCTGTTGGGTTGCCACCCTGGTTAGGAGAAGAACCTCTGTGGTGAATATGCTGAGGATAGTTCTTGCCAAATCCAACCACGTAGCTAAAGTTATTTGGATTATCACCCAGGATATAATCTATTTGATTATTAGCAAACTTGCTGTAGCGAGAATCCTCTTTTACCGTGTCGTTATAAAGCTGTGCTAAATATGCAGTAGCACTAGTTACAGGAATCGAACCCCATTCAGCACGATGAGCAAAACCACCCGCCGTATATTTAATATTGCTGTTGCCATTGACCCAGTTATTTAACCAACCTTCTACCTGACCTTTAAAGAAAGGATCTTTACTTTCTTGAGCCAAAATCACTCCCGCATCATAAGAATGCTCATCTGCTGCGGATGACCAGTCTCCTAAACCACCAACTTTAGTTTTAAAGTAGTTTTCCGCTTTATTTAAGTAAGACTGTTGTTTTGTAGCTTTGTATAACCAGGCAGCACCAGAAGCTAACTCATCTCCAAAGCCACCCCAGCTAGTATAGAAAGGATTAGCCGCAGCGACTGAATCTGAATATTTGCCCTGATAAGTTTCGGCAAACTTATATAGCTGCTTGGCATTGTTGAGTAATTTATCGGCATAGGCGTTATCTACTCCACGAAACAGCATCGAAGCTGATGCTAAAGCACTAGAAGTCAAGGCAGCTACATCAGTCCCAGGATGGGCTGGGTCAATCGCAAAAGCTCGGCGGGTAGTATGTTGTTCTACCGTCTCTGGCGCCCCCCAGTAACCATGATCGTTGGCAACACCGCCTTGTCCGACTTGAACCCAAAGTTTTGAAGTTTTACCACCACTAGTTTCATGTGCCTTGAGGAAATAATCTGTTCCCCACTTGACTGCTTCTAAGAGTTCGTCAAACTGTCCTGCCTGTTTGTAAGCATCCTTATACTCCACCCCACCCCAAGCCAGCATATTAATTGAGGCTGCCATGGGTTGACCAAATTTGACGTGATCGCCTGCATCGAAATAACCACCTTCTAAATCGCGACCAACGGTGCTACCGTCATGAACTGTAGCATCACCACGCCATTCAATACGGTTGTCTGCTCCTAAGTCTCCAGAGCGATTGGCTTCCCAGAAGAGGAAGTTTTTTTGTAGAGCTTCACCGTAAGCGAATTTACCTTTTTGTGCCACCGATTTAGCTGGCTCATTGGGAATAGATGTATTGGGAGTAGATATTGGTTTGGGAGTAGATATTGGTTTGGGAGTAGATATTGGGTCAACCAGATTGCTATCGAATTGAGGAGTTAATGCTTGTTTTCCATTGTCGTCAACGATGAAAATAGGCTTAATAGATTGTCCTGTTTTGAGGCTTGCCTGATCGTTTTGACCGCTAATTGTGTATTTACCATTGCCATTGTTGACCAGATCTACACCATAAGCAGCAGATATGGTGTAAGGAAGTTTAAAATCTAGTTTCCAATCTTTAGCATTAGATTCTGCTTTTAAACCCAGCTCTAATTTGTAGCCACCATTCCAATCTTCAACCACACTAGGAGAAATACCAAACTTTTTAACAGGTTTTTCGGGGGTAATAGGGCTGGGTGTTGCTGGTTTTTCGGGAGTAATAGGGTTGGATGTCGTTGGTTTGTCTGGCATCATCACGCTAGAGCTTGTAACCTTGGGAACTAACGCTTCTTTTCCATTGTCGTCAACAATGAAAACAGGCTTGATAGATTGTCCTTGCTTTAAATTTACCTGGTCGTTTTGACCGCTAATTGTGTATTTACCATTACCTTTGTCTATTAAATCTACGCCATAGGCTGCGCTAATCTTATAGGGAAGATTGAAGTTTAGTTGCCAATCCTTAGCGTTGGATTGGGCTTTTAAACCTAGTTCTAATTTGTAGCCACCATTCCAATCTTCTGTTATTTGACTATCAACATTTAAAGCAGCAGTAGATTTACTAGGAGTAGCTAGATTGCTCGCACTATTGTCAAAAATAAATTCGGTTTTGATGGGTTTAGACTTGCTTCTGTTACCTTCATCAATAATTAAAATAACCTCGGTTTTATTACCTTTGCTTAAAGACTTATTCCAACTTGTACCTGAAATGTATACGTTATTTCCTTCTTTTGTTAATTCTGCACCATAAATTTGATCGATTTTATAACCTTTAGGAAGGGCAATACCCAAGTTCCAATCTTTAGCCGAAGTTAATGCTTCTAAATCTAGAACTAATTTATGGCTACCGCCCCAATCATCTGTAATTGTAGATTTAAGATTAAAAGTCTTTTGATTTACTAATTTTGTGTTCATAGGAATTTTATAGAATTTTTCAGTATTAAAACCTAATTTGATAATGAATATCCGATGAAAGTATTAGAGATATTAATCGGAAATTAATAAAGAGCTTTATTTATTCTTTATTTGCTTACAAAACAACTTTATCTCTGCTTAATATCAAATATGAGTGAGAAGAATAACTGAAAGTTTGTGATCTTTGTCACATTTAAGACAGTAAAAGTAATGTGCCTCTAATTGAATTTTTTCAATTACAATTATTACTGGTATATTAAAGGCGATCGCGCAGCTAGTCGGAGACATCGCTCAATAGCATTTTTGTTTGTCGCTACAAAACAGAGGCAATTCTTTGAAGATTAAGGTTGGCAACTGGGACAAAAATGAGAGGATCGCCCTCCTAGCTTTATCTTCTCAATAGAAGTACCACAAACACGACAGGGTTCTCCTTTTCTGCCATAAACTAAAGCTGCATCACCATAGTTGCCGCTGACTCCCAATAAGTTGAGAAAATCGCTAAAGGTAGTACCGCCTCGCTCAATGGAAGTTTGTAAAACTTCAATAATTGAGTAGTGCAGAAGTTTTATTTGCTTTGTGGTTAAGTTTGCTGCTGCTGTATCAGGTCTAATTCCGCTTTTGAATAAAGCTTCATCTGCATAGATATTACCGATACCAGCGACAACACTTTGATCTAAAAGAAAAGTTTTAATCAGACGGCGACGATTGTTTAATTTCTGAGTAAGGTACTCCAGAGAAAAGTCGGCAGAAAAAGGTTCGGGACCCAACTTCTGTAATCCTGTAATGACTGATTCAATTTCTAGATGAGGCGGTACATACCAAACTTTGCCAAAGGTGCGGGTGTCAACAAAACGTAACTCTTTATTTTGTGCAAACAACAGGCGAATACGAGTATGTTTTTGTAGAACTGAATCTTGCTGTACCCATAGTAGCTGTCCTGTCATACGCAGATGCACCCCAAGCCATCCAGCAGGTCGTGCAGAGTTGTTTTCTAGCTGTGCCATGAGGTACTTTCCCCGTCTTTGCCAGCTTGCGATCGCCATTCCTGTAATTCCCCGGCAAAATTTTTCGCTCTCAGCAGGATAGGCTAAAGTTCTGGCTAATAAAACTTCGACCTCTTGAATTGGCTGTTTGACAGTTAATTTATTTAAGCCTCGGCGGACGGTTTCTACTTCTGGGAGTTCTGGCAAAGCGCAAGCTATTCCTCGATCAAAATGCAGTCAAGAATAGTTTATCAGTCTGGTGGAAATTAATGCTAAATCGCGCTTTTATCTTTAATAGAGGTTACTTCTTCAGCAAAACTTTGCAGAGGAGTAAATTCAAATGGGCCCGCTACCGATCCCCAAACTAGTTCATTCGTCTCGGGATCTCGTCCTCGATCATAGCTAATCAACTTGTTGTTGGTTATCTCAAAGCTGTTATCTAAATAAGTTATTTTGCCTTGACGCTCGACAATACAGGCTTTGCCTGGCTTTATTTCACCTTGGAAACTGCTGCCAGTCCAGGTCACGTCCATATCGCATCCCTCCATTTTCTCAATCAGATCCCCAGTCAAGGTATTCAATAAATCCAGATTCCGTGATGCACCAAAAAATTTCTCTTGTTCTTTTACTTTATAGTTTTCTAGTTCAAGGCGATCGCCTGCTACCTTTAATTTAATTACTCGTAAACGATAAGGTTGATTGAGCATAAAATCGTAAGCCTGCTCTAAAAACAAGCTAGTGCCATCAAGTAAATCGTCGGGTAAAGGACGCATACAGACGCGAATATGGGCAAAAAATGGTGGATTGGCATAGGCTTGAGCCTGGTTACTAAAGTCTGATGCCATCCAGCGGGCAAGAGTGGTTACATCTTGAGAATGAGTCATTTATGTATTTTTTGTATCTACAGAAAAATAAGTAAAACTTTTTTCTTATTTTAAAACTTTAAATTGATTCAAGTATTAATTATTGATACTCCCTAATGATCCCACCGCAATTTTCAGATCGAGTATAAAAAATACTTATATTATATATAAATTTATCTGTAGTAAAAGCTGAAAGTCAAGAATTGCCTAACTCGGGAATGATCCCCAAAAAGAAAATCAATCAACTGCATTCTTTGATACGAAAAAATCGTCAATTTATATTTTTATTTGTTAAGGTGTGTGAAGTGGTTAGATTATCTAAAAATTACTTTTCAAAGCCTCAGAATAATAAAGCAATTGGAGAAAAAACTCATATGCTACTGTCTACTTGTTTTAAGCCACTGAACTGATTGTAAATTGAACCTGGAATCATAAAAGTTAGTACTTGATTCAACAAACATTTTTGTATACACAAACACTCAAAAATGACAAATTGCACAAAAAACTTAATCAAAAGCCGTATAACTAGATACAGATTGATTCTGAAAACAATTATAAAACAAAGCCAAATTTAGAAAAGGCTTTGCTTTTTACCTACTTAATAATGAACTGACTTAGCGATCTATATATAGCTAACTTTGACAAGTTAGTTGATATTGTACGAAGTATAAAGAGAGGATTTAAACGATGAATGTCAAAGGAAAAACAGCTTTGATTACAGGTGCTTCTCGTGGTATTGGAAAGGCGATCGCCTTAGAATTTGCTCGCCAAGGAATTAAGCATTTACTATTAGTAGCCAGGGATCGCCAAAAACTAGCAGATGTTGCTCAAGAAATAGAAGCAAAGGGCGTAAAAGTTACTACCTTATCTGTAGATCTATCTCAGTCATCTGCAATTAATATTGCGATCGCTCAAGCATGGCGCACTCATAGACCAATTCATTTACTAGTCAACTGTGCAGGAGTAGCTCATCAAGCACCCTTTTTAGAAACAAAACTGCCCAAAGTAGAAGAAGAGATCACTACTAACTTGCTGGGTATGATGACCATCACTCGTCTGTTGGCAAAACGTATGGCAAGACAAAAAGAAGGCACGATCGTTAATGTTTCAAGCCTCATGGGGAAAGTAGCAGCCCCTACCATGTCAACTTATTCGGCAACCAAGTTTGCAATTGTTGGTTTTACTCAGGCTTTGCGAAGTGAATTAGCTAGTCATAATATTCAGGTTGTTACCCTGTTACCAACCCTAACCGATACTGATATGGCGCGGGGTCTTAAGCTGTTTCGCTGGGTCATGCCTATGACACCTGAGAAGGTAGCCCAAGCTTTAGTTTCAGGACTATATAATAATTCAGGTGAGATTTTGGTAGGATGGCAAAGTTATCTTGCAACCTGGTGTCAACGCATCTTCCCGCAATTGTTTCAGAGGCTTATGAAGTTATCTGCACCAAGTATGTAAATATCGCAGTACGGCAATCGGTGAGGACAGAAAAGTTAGTAGCTCAAAAGTAGCAAGTAGCAATAAGGAATTTAGCAATTTTAAAAGCGTCCTAAACATCTCAAGTAATACTATGTTTGTGCAACATCAAATTTACTTTCGATAATCAGGTAAAAGATAAAAAGAAGATCCAGATTAAAATGCACAGTCGCTAGGTAGAGGTTCAACAGACTTTAACTTTGCAGCAAAATTTTGGGGTAAAGTGACTTTAGAAAAACCTGACTTTATCGATCCCTGTTGTGCTATAGGACTATAACCATCAGTAGACATATGCACTCTGACAATTACTTTTTGTTCGGGATCGATTGCTACTATTCCTCCTGTGCGTTCAAAAGGTTGTTCATCTACATGACTGTGTAACAAGACTCGACGGTATAGCAATTTTCCTTCTGGAGTAATTACTTCCCACCAATCAGCATAGCGATCGCAACCAGTATCGGGACTTTTAACTGTAACGGCAAAAGTATAGTTATTAGCTTCGCCCGTAGCTTTGATATTTGTTACTTGAGCGGTTGAATTATTTTTAGTCATGGCTACAGTAGGTTTTGTGGAGACTACTTTAGATTTATTAATGCTCGAACATCCGCCTATAATAATACTTAAAGCTAAAGCTGGAAAAATTTTGCTCACATCAAATACCTAATTGCATTAGGGATATAAAGAAAATACGTTAAATAATTTTAGTGTGGCTTAAATCTCTAAACAATCAAGCAAAGTAGAATCTACATTGTTAATTGCAGCAGTTTTCTATTATGTAGACCAGACAATAATCTATATAGAGAATAGGGAATGGGTTTTGCTCAACTAAATTCGGCTGTAAGCGTGTATTTTTAAACAAAATTTTATTCAGCTTAAAGTTTTTTCAATGTTAACCAACTTTTCAGAAGATGGATATTTGCGAACAAGATGATTATGTCATTAAACGATTTTATTAATTCGGCTTTAGGGCTGGATGCTCAACAATTAAATATCTGGCAGATGGGATTGAGGGCAGCAGTAATCTATATAGCTGCATTGATCATGGTTAGGCTATCAGGCGATCGCCGTTTCATTGGCAAATACGCTGCTTTTGATGTAATTCTTAGCATCATTTTTGGTTCTACCTTGAGTCGGGCTATTAATGGTAGTTCCAATTTTTTTGAGACCATTTTTGCTGGATTTGTTTTAGTGGGGATGCATTGGTTATTCTCGACTGTTTCTTTCCATTCCACAAAGTTAGAAAGAAAAATAAAAGGAAAGTCACGAATTTTAATTAAAGATGGTCGGCTTTGCCACAAAGCAATGCAAACTTCTCATATTACCAAACAAGACTTAGAATCTAATTTACGTCTTAAATGTCAGATAGATAGATTAGAGCAGGTAAAAGGTGCTTGTTTAGAAAGGAATGGTGATATTAGTTTTAGTTTAAAAGCAGAATTTACAGGCGATCGAGACAATTAACGGTGAGCAACTAACAACGAGCGTCGTTATTTTCGATTAGCAAGAGATTTGATCGGCAAAGAGAACAATAACAATACAGAGATAATTTCTAAGCGTCCCATCCACATTAGAAAAATTAGCGTCAGCTTACCCAACCAGGGTAAGTCGGGATGGCTGATACCAGTAGATAGACCTACACCACTTGTTGCCGAAGCAACTTCAAAAATTACGTCAACTAAGTTGTAGGTGGGCAACTTTAAATATTGCAGCACAAAAACACCGATAATTGATATGCTCAACCACAAAATAGCCAAAACCGCTGCTGCGTCTACACGGCGATCGGCTTCTTGCTCTTTTAAAAGCTTTCCATCAAGCTTATAACGCATCATTTCGTGGGGTAATAAGGCAATACGTCGAAAACGCCAAACAATAGCTTTAAACAGAATTACCAAACGACTTAGTTTGATTCCTCCCGCTGTTGAACCTGCCGCACCGCCAATCGCCATCGCTAAAGCCATCAGTAATTTTGCCCCCTCATCCCAAGATTTTACTGAAACTGTATTAAAGCCACAAGTACCCAAAGCCGAAGACCATTGGAATAGGGTATCGATAAAGGCAACATCTCTATTTGCTAAGTAATGCATAAGCGAAAGTAGCAAAGTTCCAATTGACAGTAAAATCCACAATGCCTGATGCTGATTATCCGACCAAAAAGCAGACAGTTTACGGTAGCGCAAAAACTGATAGTGAACCGAAAAACTAATTGCACCCAGAGTCATAACGACAATAACTGCTAGTTTAACTGCAATTCCATAGTCACCAATGCTATTGTCGCGCACGCTAAAACCGCCCGTAGAAATAGCCGTCATGCTATGATTTAGGGCTTCCCACCAAGTCATGCCAACGATACGAAATAAAAAGATACTACCGATGGTGTAAGCCAGATAAATCCACCAGATACGTCTAACTGTCTTACCAACGGTTAAACCAATTCTTTGACTTCTACCCTCGGCATTGTAAAGCTGATAGGGTTCGGTAGTTGGTTCGAGCAAAGATATTACCAAAACAATTACCCCCACACCACCAACCCACTCTATGAACGATCGCCACCACTGGAGAGTATGAGGTAATTCACTGTAATTGAATGCCATTGATAGTCCTGTACTGGTAAAGCCAGAAAAAGATTCAAAAATGCAGTTCCAAGGATTTTGAAACTGTAAAATAGTTGTAGACAAATCAGGAGCAAGATCGGCAGCGTTAGCCGTCATCCAGATCGGAATTGAGCCAAACAAAGGTACGAGCAACCAGCCTAAAGCAGCGGTTGCCATGACATAGGGAATACGATTGCTAGTTTTAGACTTAGTTTGACGAAATAGTAATTGACCGATCGCAATTGAGACAAACGCACAGGTGAGTAAAGGAACAAGAGCATAGGTTTCATTGGCTAGCAAACACACAGGCAGAGAAATTAATGCCATAATTCCAGGTACGTGCAAGAACAAACCAATATCTCGTAAAATGGTTCTCATGCTAAATCCAGATATATCATTTATTAGGGCGATCGCCTTATTTTGAGTCTACAAAGCTATATAATTTTTGGGCTATCAATCTTTCAGGATCGCTAAGAACCTGAAAACCTAAATTTTCAAACACACCGCAATGCTCTTTTTCTTGCAGTAAAGTAATTAAGTTTTTGACGTTATGGTTTTTGCCTAAAATCATTGCCATCAAGTTAACCGAATCGTCTCTTGTGGTGGCAATAATTGCATCAGCATTATCTACATCTGCTTCTTCTAGAACGCCACCTTCAGCAATATCAGCATGAAATACCTGCACGTCAAACTCTTGCATAATTTCCCTAGCGCGATCGGTTTGTTTTTCGATTACAGCAACTTTGTGTCCTTGCTCTTGGGCAGTTGCAATTAGCTGTTTGGTCACAGCACCCGCGCCAACTATAATTAGATACATATTTATCTCTAAAAAAATTGTTCTGAGTAATTAATAATCTTAAATACTTTTTGATTTTTGATAACAAGTTTACAGCAATCAACTAGATAAATTAAACTTTTAATTTAATGTATATTTTGTTACTAACTCATTCATGTACCTAAAGACATAAGTTTAGATAACTTGACAGCTTTTTGCTTAAAGTTTGCTAATAAAAAGTAAAAATTATCTATAAAGCGATCGCTTTATGGATTTAACTAATAATATATTTTAAAAATATGCCGACAAAATCTGGAATAATTCGCTATAAATTTCTCAATTATGGTGTTTTAAATTGTCAAACTAAAGGTATTTTGCAAATAGCAAATATAATCATTCCAGACGGCAGATTGTTAGATACTATATCAATTTAAGAACTAGCTTTTACGGATTGGGATGAAAATAATTATAAATTTCCTGTGCCAAACTTTGACCAATGCCTGAAACTTCAGTTAACTTTTTCACATTCGCTTCACGAATATAGTCAATTGAGTGAAAATGAGCCAGAAGCTGCTTTTGACGCTGAAAACCTAAGCCTGGAATTTCTTCTAAGCGCGATCGCCTGCTGCTTTTTAAACGTTGCTGACGATGGAAGCTGACAGCGAAACGATGGGACTCATCCCGCACCCTTCTGAGTAACTGTACTCCAGATTGTTCTGCATCCGTATCTAATGGTTTCGTTTCTCCTGGTAAAAAGATTTCTTCTCTTTTTTTGGCTAAACTAACTACTTTGACGGCTTCTAAAAGATTCATATCTTGCAATACCTTAACCACAGAAGATAATTGTCCCTTGCCTCCGTCAATCATCACCACGTCAGGAAAATCTCGATCTCCCCCAACCCCCCTTGATAAAGGAGGATTTTTAGCATACTTGCGAAAGCGACGACCAATTACTTCTGCCATGCTGGCAAAATCATCAGAACGTCCAATTCTGACATCAGGATTTTTGATTTTGTAATGACGGTAATGTTGTTTTGCGGGTACACCATCGACAAAAACAACTTGAGAAGCTACTGCATTCGATCCCTGAATATGGGAAATATCATAACCCTCAATGCGTTTAGGTAGTTCGGGTAAATCAAGAACAGTTGCTAAATCTTGTAAAGCCCGATCGTTGCGATCGCTTACTCTTTGAGTTCGTTCTAATTCATAGTTGGCGTTGCGTTCCACCATTTCAATTAGTTCAGCTTTTACCTGTCTTTGGGGATTAACCAAACTAACTTTTTTGACTTTTTGATTAGTCAACCATTCTGTCAGCATTTCTCCTTCGGGTAATTCATGCTGTACTAAAATTTCGGTAGGAATTTCTACTGCTTCTACAGTAGTGTAATGTTCTTCTAATACCCGCTGTAAAATTGCCCCAGGCGTACCCGATCTCGCATCGGCAAAAAAGCCTAAGCGTCCGACTAATTTACCTGCACGAATCTGGAATAATTGAATACAGCAGTGTTTATCGTCAGCAGCTAAAGCGATCGCATCACGGGAAACGGTATCATCAGGCAAAGACACTTTCTGATCGGCAGTAAGATTCTGTAAAGCTTTAATCTGATCCCGTAGTTGAGCAGCCCTTTCAAAGTCTAGTCTCTCTACCGCCTTTTCCATTTGAGACGATATAGTATCAACTAGTTCCTCACTCCTTCCCTGGAAGACCATCGCTACTTTTTGAACAATCTTTTTATATTCTTCAGGAGTAATCAAAGACTGGCACACCCCAGGACATCTACCCATGTCGTAATTGAGACAGGGACGATCTTTAAATAAAGGCTGGCGACGCTGACGCAGCGGAAATACACGCTTAATTATATGCAGAGTATAGCGCAGCAGACGAGTATCTACATAAGGACCATAATAGCGATCGCGCTGCTTCGTTGCTCGACGTTTACGGGTAATAAAAATGCGCGGATAGTCTTCTGACCAAGTGATGCACACATAAGGATATTTTTTATCATCCTTGAGCAATACATTATAGTAAGGTTGATGTTTTTTAACTAAGTTAGCTTCCAATGCCAAAGCTTCTGCTTCGGTGTCGGTAACAATAAACTCAATTTCTGTTACCTGACGTACCATCATGGCAATTCTGTCACTCAGCTTTTGAGAGTCACGAAAATAAGAACGAACTCGCGATCGCAATTTCTTGGATTTGCCAATATACAAAATATCTCCATTTTCGCTACGCATAAAATATACCCCAGGTTCGGGGGGTATTTCTTTGAGACGAGCTTCAAGGCGATCGCTTTGCTTTAATAATGGTATATTTTCAATCAATGCAGTCATAGGTTTAAATTACTCCCTATGATAATGATAGAAAATTTTCGCTCTGTCTAGCCTGTAAATATTAAGCACTAGTTAAAGTGAGAAATTTAAGATTTTTAAAATAATTAATCAAATGAATAGTGGCTAAAGCATGGATAAAATCTTAATGGAGTTTGTGAACACGCTTGATTCCTCTTTCAAAAAAATACAAGCGCAGGCGGGCAGCAGTTCTGGTGTTTCACAGTTAACTATCAGTCAATTTCAATATATTGATGCAATCTATGAGTTAGAAAAACCAACAATTACGGAAGTTGCTAATAAACTATTGATTGCTAAAGCTTCAGTTTCTACAGGCATAAACAAATTAATCAAACAGGATTATGTAACGAAAACTCAGTCTTATCAAGACAAACGCATTTTTTACCTGAGTTTAACGGCAAGGGGTGAACAATTAATTAATGCTAAGTATCAAGCTCTAAAAGAATATGGCGATTTTATAAGTGCTGCTCTAAATGACGATGAAACAAGGCAACTTGAAGCTATTCTTACTAAATTAGTCAAACTTTTTGGCAGAATTTAGTTTGACGTTAATATAATTAGTTAGACTAACTAATTAATTATTTCATGCTAATTACCCTACTTGCTGCTGGCTCACGCGGAGATACTCAACCCTATATTGCTCTTGGAGTAGAATTACAAAAATCAGGCTATACCGTTCGGATTGCTGCATCAGAAGCCTTTGAAGATTTAATCAAAAGCTGTGGATTAGAGTTTTATCCGCTTCTTGGCAATGTATCTAAGATCGCAGATAACGATAAATTGAGACAGGCGATGTCAGCCGACAATCCGCTAAAAGTAATCATGAGTTTTAACACGATGAAAAATTATGCCTACTCTTTGCAGCAAGGATTTTATGATGCTTGTCAGGGTTCGGATGCGATCGTCTATCATCCAGGGGCAGTAATTGGATATTTTATAGCCCAAACTTTAGATATTTCTAGTATTTTGGCAACACCGTTTCCGATGATTCCTACCAAGACTTACCCAGCACTCATTTTTTACAACTCTGTAAGATTAGGCAAAACATTCAATTTACTGACGCATATTCTATTTCAGAAAATCAGGTGGCTAATCTCCAAAGCCCCGATCAAGCAGTTCTGGAAAGATAAATTTGGCAGTATACCTCGCAATTTTATCGATCCGTTTTCTCAATTACAGTCAGAGAATAATTTAACTCTGGTTGCCTGTAGCAACTATGTATTTCCCAAGCCCCAGAATTGGTCGAAAGAGGTACATAATACAGGCTATTGGTTTTTAGACGAAGATGACTATTGGTCACCGCCAGATAAATTAAGTGAATTTTTGCTAGCTGGAACGCCACCTGTATATGTAGGTTTTGGAAGTTTAGGCAACCCAGCTAAAGCAACTCAAACAACTGAATTAATTATAGATGCGCTCCAACTTTCTGGACAACGTGGCATCTTAGCAACAGGATGGGGTGGAATGACTAAGCTGAATAAAACTTCTCAAGACATATTCATCATTGAAAGCGTTCCTCATGCTTGGTTATTTCCTAAAATGTCAGTTGTCGTTCATCACGGTGGTGCAGGAACAACTGCTGCTGCTTTGAGAGCGTGTGTTCCCAGCATTCTTATTCCTCATGCCAACGATCAATTTGCTTGGGGAAAAAAAGTTTATGAACTAGGTGTGGGTGCAAAACCAATTCCTAGAAAAAAACTGACCGTAGAAAAACTCTCGGCTGCCATTTCTTATGCTTTAAAAAAAGAAGTAAAAGTAGCTGCAAAAACTTTAGGAGCAAAAATTCAGCGAGAAAATGGAGTAAAAGTAGCTGCCAAGTTGATTATTGATTTTCTCAAACAAAAATAATTGAAACTGATTAGCGATCGCCAAACTAGACTACAAAACTTACTGATATAGAAACAACTTTGCCTACTATTTCTTTATGGTTCTAATACTTGTAGATCGCGACAAATTTTGCGCGTCAGAAAACTATTGATCTCACGGTGTCGAGGAATTGCTGAGGATTTTTGCACAGCACGATTCACATAGATTGTATGTCTTCCACCCTCTCTCAATAGCTCACAACCATTTTTTTCCAGATAGCGAATTAAATCTTTGCGTTTGATGCAGCAGAGAAAGTTACTGATTCTCGAATTACTTCTTGTCCCTGAAGTTGCTCTTGTGATAGCAAACGATTAGCTTCCAAAACTAATTCAATAGCTTCTTCTAGATTTGTCCTAGTTTCTTCTAAACTATCTCCCTGAGTATTAGCTCCTGGTAATTCTTCGACCAAACCAATATATCCTTCAGGTACTTTTTGAAAAACTTTGGTTAATTGAAACTGCATAGTTTTAATAGATGATCGCTTAATACTCGTATTTTTTCCATTTTAGTTGACAGAGTAAAGCGATCGCCTTTCCCATTTCTATGTATAAAGATAATAATAAATTAGCAACACTACCATTTAACTTGCGATCGCTCTTTGGCTACTTGGTTATAGACTTCAATTGTTTGTTTGGCTAAATCATCCCAGCTAAAACGCTTGGCTATAGATTTATAAGCATTTTCGACTAAATACCGGGAATGAGCAGGATTGTTTAGCACTTCTAAAATGCCCCAGGTTAGAGAATCAACATCGTTAGCCTGAGTAACGATACCCGTATAGTTATGCTGCACTACTTCTGATAAACCACCAGTATTAGAAACTACCACAGGCACACGAGCAGCGAAGCTTTCTAATGCCACAATGCCAAAAGGTTCGTATAAACTAGGAAACACTGCACAATCAGCAATTGTCTGAAACTTATCTAAATCAGTATCTGACATAAATCCTGTAAAGTAACATTGTTCGGCAATACCTAAGTAATCAGCTTGGTACTTAAGATGGCTAGTATTTCCGCCACCGATAATTACAAATTTTACATTGTTGGCTAATTCTGAAAGTATTTTAGGTGCAGCATTTAGTAATACTGAGATGCCTTTTTCATAGGTCATGCGCCCTACATAATAGACAATTTTTTCTTGATCGTTGGCAAAACGACGACGAAATTTTATTTGCTCAAAATTATGATGCTTTTTTTCAGGGCGAATGCCATTGTAAATTACATCAAGTTTATCTTCAGGAGATTGAAATACCCGCTGAATTTCCTGACGCATATACTGACTACAGACAATGATTCGCCAGGCTTCGTGAGTTAATAGTTTTTCTTTGCCGTAGATGTAATGTTGATTTGCTGTATGGATACCGTTGTAGCGTCCGTATTCTGTGGCGTGGATCGTTGCCACAATTGGAATTTTGAAGTTATTCTTAAGAGCGATCGCCGCATCTCCTACTAACCAATCATGAGCATGGATTAGATCGAAATCGCCATGTTTAGTTAATAACTTTCCCCCAATACAACCCATGCTGTCGTTCATGTTTGCAACCCAATGAAAAAAATCATTGCCGTGGGCAACATGACAACGATACAAATGAATACCTTCAACTATTTCATATCTTGGAGTAGAACTAAATTCTATAGTTATGAGGTGAATTTCGTGTCCTAGCTTAATTACTTCTGGATATAATTCTGCTACATGACGAGCTATTCCCCCGACTATACGAGGAGGGAATTCCCAAGCTAGTACTAAAATCTTCATCTTTTTGCTTCCTCACGCGATCGCATAGTGGATAAAATATAGCTTTATCTAACTTATGTCTTCAAGTCGGCTTTTCAAATTTACTTTAAGTTTCTTTTAATTCTGAAAATATTATTTAATTTTTGTACATAATAATAGTCAATAGATTTATGATTATAGTCTTTATTTTTGAACAAAATATAGTAAAATCGCGGTTTGTTTTTCAGTTCCAGCTAGTTGTTACAGTTATAGGTCAACTTCTATAGAAACGCAAAGTGTTTACCCTAGAAAAACATAACAATAGTCAAAAATAAAAAAAGCACAAAGCAACCTACCTAAAAGAATTTTTTTAAGTAGATTGCTTCAATCTAGTATTGCTCCTATATGCCAACAGCACTATCAAATATTCGATAGATTTTTAATCGGCTAGATTCTGATTAGCATTATCTATGTCTAAACGGCTATCGTCGCGCTCTTCTAACTTTTCTTTTAAACCTAAAGTTTCGCGATCGTCCATCTCTAAGCCAGCTTGCTTACCTAGCTCGTCAACGTCATTCATCTCGTTGATCTCATTGACATCACTAACTTCTGTAATGGGATCTGTCTGAGCAAACTTTTCTGCACCAGTATTCATATTTTCCTCTTTGTGAGAATGTAATTTCTATATACTAACTAAGACTTAAGCAATGATATTGATTTCGCCTTCCTGCCCCCTTCTAAGAGGGCAGATGAGCAAGTCCTACCAACGCTAGATACATAGCAATTAATAAAAATAATTGACTATAAAAAGTTTATCGGTTGGTTAATGACATTAATTGGGAATCTACTGCGTTAACATAAGAATCATCTTCCGCTGCTTTGGGAGATAAATCTCCAGAATCAATACCTGCCTTGATTAGGTCATCAGCAGTTACCTTGCCTGTCTCATAGTCGCTAATCAATACTTGATAGCCATCAATGCCCTGTTTCTCAAAGTCACCTCTGTAGGCAGAACTTACTAAATTAAATGCCTCAGTGCGACGTACATCAGAACCCATCATCATATCGCCAGATTTCATATCGCCAGATTGCATATTGCCAGGCTGCATATCTCCAGATTGGGCATCTTCTAACGTTTCTTCTGAACGGTTAGTTGGTGGTTCAGCACCCTGAGAGTTCTCCATCTCCATCCCGTCGTCTTGATTCATTTGACCTTGTTTCATCTGACCTTGTTTCATTTCCATTGAATCCATGTCAGATTGAGAAGCATCAGTTGGAGATTCAGGTTGAGTTAGGTCATCGTATTTCTCAATTCTAGTATTGTCAGGTTCAGTTGACGTTTGAGCGATCGCTTTAGGAATAGCAAATGCAGTAGAGAATAATAATAATAAGCTACCAATAGTTAGTTTGTTCATTGTTAAAAATGTCCTTAATTTGTCTACTTATTTTTAATAAACTCAATAAATCAATCAAGATGTAAAGAGTTTTGATGGATAATCTTTAAATTATTCGCAACTTTGAGTGATCGTCAAGCTGCTAAATTGTATTTTTCTAAGATCTACTCTAGTAGATAGCAAATAAAAATAATGCTCTTAGCCTCTGCTAAAGGTTACTATCTACCAGAAAATAATCCGAGCAAGAATTGAATTATTGGGCTGTGGCAGATCTGCCTTCTGTCGCGCCTAAAATTGCCTTCCAGCCTGCCAAACCACCCTGCAACTGAGATACGCTTTCAAAGCCAGCTTGACGTAAGTTATCTGCTGCTTCCGCTGCTTCTTGATCTGTATTGCTGTAAATATAAATTTCGCGATTTTTAGGAATATTGTCATTGTCCACGTCTGTAGCTAGCATAGAACCTGTTATGCGCTCATCTAAAAAAGATTCGCGATCGCGCGCATCAATGATAGTTAAACCTGGTTCACCCCATTGAAGGCGTTCTTTGAGAGACTGCGCGCTAGCTTTTGGCGTAGCTTCGGGAGGCGTAGGAATTACTTCGCCTAGCTTCTCCTTGGCATTGGAAATTACTTCTGCTTCTGCTTTTTGTTCAGACATAAATTAATTTTTATTTCTGTAAATTACGGTACTAGTTCTTATTAAGCCAAAAATTCGCCAGAAAACACTCCATCAAAAGCCATAGTTTTTGCAGATGGCTAATTTTTAAAAATAGTACTTTAGATTCATATATTTAAGGTTATTTTTCATTAACGTTTTTACAGAATGTCGAAAATATAAGTTGACGCTCGTATTAGTAATCTACTTAAATTAACGGCATCAGAATTAGCCCTCGCTTTCGTTTTTCGTGCTGCTTCTAACAGCAACTTTGTTACTGGCGCACTCTATGACGTAACAGACAGGCAATTACCCGCATAAACGATTAACAAACTCGCGCATTCCCTCACCTTCATTGGCTTAAGGATGCGGAGTCACTCGTCAACCAACAACTAACAAAACTTATGACTATTTCTGCCGATCAAATTCCCGCTCAATCTCAAGATAACAAACCAGCCCACGAGTCGGAAATGACTCCCAAACCAATATACGATCGCGATAGCTACAAAGGCAGTGATAAACTAAAAGGAAAAGTTGCCCTAATTACTGGTGGCGATAGTGGTATCGGTCGTTCAGTAGCCGTACTCTATGCCAAAGAAGGTGCTGATGTTGCTATTGTTTATCTTGATGAACATGAGGATGCCAAAAAAACTAAAGAATTAGTAGAAGCCGAAGGTCAAAAATGTTTACTAATTCCTGGTGATATTAGTGGCGAACAATTCTGCGCTGAAGCAGTACAAAAAACTGTAGACGAACTAGGCAAGCTAGATATTTTGGTCAACAATGCAGCAGAACAGTACATGGAAAATCCTGAAACACTTGAAGATATAGACTCGGCGCGTCTGGGCAGTATCTTCAGTACTAATATCTTTGCCATGTTCTATTTTTGCAAAGCAGCCATCCCTCACTTAAAAGAAGGTAGTGCAATTATTAACACCACCTCAATTAATGCTTATCAAGGCAATGCACCTTTACTTAGCTATTCCACTACCAAAGGTGCAATTTTAGCCTTTACTCGCTCTTTATCCCAATCTCTGCTTAAAAAAGGCATTCGCGTCAATGGTGTTGCTCCTGGTCCAATTTGGACTCCTTTTATTCCTGATGCCTTCCCTGCCGAAGAAGTAGAAGGATTTGGCAAACAGGTACCAATGAAACGTCCTGGTCAACCTGTAGAGGTAGCAACTAGCTTTGTTTTCTTGGCTTCAGAAGATTCTTCTTACTTTGCAGGACAAGTATTACATCCTAATGGTGGTGCGGTAGTTAACGCTTAAAACCTTTGTCTTACAGGCGGGCAGTTGTCCGCCTTAATAATGAGTGTCTAAATGATTACGAATTTAATTTTAGAAAATAAACAAACCTTAAAAGGAGTATTCGCCGTTTGTATGATTGTGGCAGGAATTACTCATTTCATCGCTCCCCATACTTACGTCAAGATTGTGCCACCACAGCTACCCTATCCCGAAGCTATTGTCTATATCAGCGGCTTTTTTGAAATCTTAGGCGGTATTGGTTTATTAATTCCTTTGGTTAGTCAAGCTGCTGCTTGGGGTTTAGTATTGCTGCTGATTGCGGTTTATCCAGCTAATATAAATATGGCGGTTAACAATATCCATCTTGATAATGTTCCTGATGGTAATTGGTTTCAGGCAATTAGGCTGCCGTTTCAATTTGTACTCATTGCTTGGGCATATTGGTATACAAGATCGGATGCCAAAAGCGATGTCTATGACTAGATCGACGATGAGTCGCCTTTGAGAATAAAAAGTCATTGCTGTTTCCACCATTTAAAGATAAGATCTCGTACTTTTTCCTGCTTAGTTTCTATAAAGCTATTTAATTCATTTGCATAAGTAATTAGCTTCGTTTCTGGTTGTTTTATAAACAAGTCAGAACTTTTAAAATAATCACACGCTTTTTCAAAGTTAAAAACCTGTTTTGAAACATAGTATAAAGTCGCTTCTTGATCTGTCATCTAATTTATCTAACTACATCAAAATCACAAAGGAAAATAATTCAGATCATCGAATTATTTTCCTTTGTAGGCGTTCTCTTGGAAAAACTCTTAAAAATTACTAAGTTGTCTAACTGAAATCTGCGTTTTTAAATCGCGATCGCAATATTGTTTTTAATGATACGCTCTAGTTTTATTGTTATCTACCAATGGGTTAAGTTTATTAATCAAAAATACTGTCTAAAAAACTAAAAGCTAATAGCTCTTTTGATAAACTTTAGTTTTACTCTGCACCAACCATTTCTCCAGCTTGAAGTAGCTCTACTAAATTTCCTTCAGGATCTCTTACCAAAGCTAGCTTCACTCCCCAATCGGCAAAGTTCCAGGATGAAGAGACAACTTCCACATTTTTACTCTTTAAATACTCCAAGGCTTCATCTACGTCTTTGACTCCAAAACTTAAGGCGATCGCATCACCTTTTTGCTCAAAAGAAACAAGGGTTCGGCTGCCGAAGTATTCTTTGAGTTTACCGCGACACATGATAGTAAGTTTGGTTGTGCCATTGGTTAATTCAACATAGCGATCGACCTCAGAAATAAAAACAACCTCTAGCCCCAACACATCTCGATAAAACTGTAAACAAGTATCATAATCGTTGACATACAGTCTGGTATAGGAAAAATTAAATTTCATTGATTTGGTTCTCGAATAAACGCTGCTACAGTTTTGTAATTGATAGATTTCTTACACAAATTATGGTTGATTACCCGATCGGCAGGTAAAAGGTAAAAATTGTTGTTGGTTTATTTGTGCAAGCAGTTTCATAGATAAATAACTTCTTCATTTTAAAAGTTTCTGGCTACTTATTTTATCTTTTAGCCAAACTAAGCTAAAAAGAGTTTATCAAACTTGTGCCAGAGATTTATTGTATGCTGCCCTCAGAATTTATGGTAATTGCGCCATCCCCTAACGCACAGGCGCTAGCTTTGCGGTCAAAGCATTTAGAGATGTCTATTTCTAGAACTCTCTTTATTAATTCCGTTGTGCTTCTTAGAGAACAGGTTTTTTGTCATGTGTGCCTCGTCACAAAACCCCAGACGCAGAAAACGTATTACTAAAAATGAACGTATATCTAGTCGTCGTGCTGCTAAATTCCCAATCAACTATCGTGATGGACGCATCGACATTCCTGGTGTAGATAGCTGGCATAGTTATTGGCGAGAGCCTTATTATTTAATGCTGACTGTACCTTGGTGGATATTCTTTTTATTGACTGCGATCGCCTACTGTGGAGTTAATGCCCTTTTTGCTTTAGGTTATTTATTAGGAGGTGACTGTATTGCCCATGCTGATTCTGGCTCATTTAGTGATGCCTTTTTCTTTAGCGTCCAAACGCTGGCTTCTCTCGGTTATGGAGCAATGTATCCTAATACCTTCTACGCAGATATATTAGTAACCATAGAAGCTTGGGTGGGAATTATTAGTATTGCCGTAATGACAGGATTAGTTTTTTCTAAGTTTTCCCGACCTACCGCTAGGGTGATATTTAGCAAAGTAGCCATTGTTAACGCGCATAATGGTATACCTCAACTATCGTGATGGACGCATCGACATTCCTGGTGTAGATAGCTGGCATAGTTATTGGCGAGAGCCTTATTATTTAATGCTGACTGTACCTTGGTGGATATTCTTTTTATTGACTGCGCCACTCTAACGATGCGGGCTGCTAACCAACGACATAATCAAATATTACAGGCTCAAGTTCGGGTTTATTTGATGCGAGATGAAATAACTTCTGAAGGAGAATCTATGCGTCGATTTTATTTGTTAAAGTTGCTGAGAAATCAAACTCCAAGGTTTACCCTAAGCTGGACTATTATGCACCCAATTGATGAAACCAGTCCTTTATGGCAAGCCACCCCAGAATCTTTAGCCCAAACCAGAGCGATGCTGATTGTTTCTTTAAATGGAATCGATCAAACCGTCTATCAATCGCTTCATGCAACCCACACCTATAGTGTCAATGAGATTTTATGGAATCATAGTTTTGTAAATATTTTTCATGAAATTGAAGGACAACATTATATAGATTTCCAATGTTTTCACCAAACAGAGCGAATTAGCCAATAGACCTCTTGCACAAATTGTAGTCAATAAACATATCAACAAAGCTGAAAATATGAGTTTTTTATCTAATACATTTATCAAAAGTAATTAGATAAATAAACATTCTAAAACGTAATCTCAGCCAGTCAATTCGCAGATCAATCGCCTGGATTTTAAATCTGCCCTTACCACAATTACTGGCTGGCAGAAGTGATGAATGTCTACTACTTTATGTGATTTGACTCAATAGGAATCTGCATTCTGCCGATTAACTTGGGATTGTAAAAACAATTTTGAGAACAAATCACTATGGCTACTTTAATAGAATCAATTCATAGCAACAATATTATGCTTGGAAGTTCTGGTAATGATACCTTATGGGCTGGTAGGGGGGATGACCTCGTGTATGGTTATGCAGGGAACGATAAGTTGACTGGTCATTTGGGCAACGATACGCTGCTGGGGGGTGAAGGCGACGATAGTATCTATGGCGGTGAAGGCAACGATAGTATGGTTGGGGGCGCGGGAAATGACTCTATATGGGATGGTATTGGAGATGATTTCTTAGATGGTGGTAACGGTAATGATAGGTTAGATGCTTACATAGGAAACGATACACTAATTGGTGGTAATGGCGACGATTTACTGATGGGTGGTGAAGATGTCGCTTGGGCGCCTGGCAAAGATTGGGGTCCCGATCGAGATGTTTTAGATGGTGGTGCAGGCAATGATACCTTATCTGGTGGAGCCGATGATGACTTGCTTTATGGTGGATCTGGTCACGATCGATTGGGGGGAACTTCAGGAAATGATACGCTATTTGGTGATACAGGTATGGATAGTCTTTACGGTGGTGTAGGAGACGATCTTATGTTTGGAGGTGCTGATAATGATCGATTCTGGGGTAACGAAGGCAACGATAGAATGTCAGGAGATAACGGTCATGACAATCTGCTCGGTGGAGACGGTAATGACATCCTCATTGGTGGAAATGGTAAAGACACGTTAGATGGAGGTTCAGGCTCTGATATTTATGTATTAGAGTACAATAGCGGTAAAGATCTTATACTGGGTTTCCAAGATGGGGTAGATCGTCTGGGTTTATCTAAAGGATTAAGCTTTACTGACTTGACTTTTGTCTCCATAGGAAACGTTAACGGAACAAATATACTAAAAGATGGAGAGCTTTTAGCCACCTTATACGGTGCTAAACCTGACTTGCTCGATCAAAGTGATTTCGTTACAGAAGGATTTGACAAAAATTCATGGAGCTAATATCAATTCTCAAGAATTGGCTAGAGAGATAAAGCATTAGTAAAATATTCCTAACCTACTAAAGAAACAATAATATCTGTAGATAAAGAATCCAAAATTTGGGCAACTTTATTCTTGACATCATCTAAATCAGTGAACCAAGGTGAGCTTAAGCGATATTTAATATATTCCCATACTCTTTCAATTAGATTTACTAAATGCGGACAAGTCCTTTCTGGGTAACCAAGGATTTGTCCGCATCTAGGGGGTTGAAATAATAAAATAATATTATCTGATATTTTCAGTTTCTTAGCGGTATGGATAGGAGATTATCTAATTGAACAATGAGAATTGGTACAACTTGCAGTTGATGAGCCAATACAACCAGTGGATGAACCAAAAAATATATCAGGCTGCTCAACAATTAGGGAATGAGGCAAGTCAGCAAGATCAAAGAGCATTTTTTGGCTCAATTTTTGGCACGCTCAATCATATTTGGGTGGCAGATATTATTTGGCTGAGAAGATTTTCTCAACATCCTCAGCAATATTCAAGTTTGAGCAGTTTACCAAAATTATCTAGCTATACAGCGTTAGATCAGTTGGTAGCTAACGATATCGAGACGCTAAACAAATTAAGACAAGAACTGGATCGGACTATTATTCAATGGTGTGAGAAAATTGCACCAGCAGATTTGGAACATAGTCTTGAATACTTTGATACTAAAGAAAATCTATATAATAAAAACTTTGGTCTGTTGCTCCAGCATTTTTTCAACCATCAAACTCATCATAGAGGACAAGTTTCTACTTTGATCGTTCAGCAGGGAGTTGATGTAGGGGTTACGGATTTACTGAAACTTATTCCCTAACAGCATTAGGTTTCTGGCTATTGAACTAACCATTGATAACCTGCTAATTTTCAAGCCAATTGCCAAAAGGTTAAGAACTTTGGTAGCTGTTGATAACCTCTGAGTTCCTGTCGCCCTGTAAAATTGAAATAATATTTCCCTAATATTTGCTGCATTTTGGTAAAGCAGCAGACTATGCCTTACTCGATCGCGGTAATACAGTTAGGAAGATGCAATTTAAATCAATCCTTATCAAAGTCCTACTTCTCATATATCTTTATGAACATTAATACTGTCTCCACAACTCCTTTTGCGGATCAAAAGCCAGGAACATCAGGATTACGTAAATCTGTCCAAGCTTTTCAACAGCCTCACTATTTAGAAAATTTTGTGCAATCAATTTTTAATTCTTTAGATGATTGTAAGGGTCAAACAATAGTTTTGGGTGGCGATGGTCGTTATTACAACCGTGAAGCGATCCAAATCATTATGAAAATGGCTGCTGCCAACGGAGTTGGGCGCATTTTAGTAGGGAAAGCAGGGATAATGTCTACTCCTGCTGCTTCGGCAATTATTCGTCAATATAAGGCTTATGGCGGTATTATTCTTTCTGCTAGCCATAATCCAGGCGGTCCGAAGGGAGATTTTGGCATTAAGTACAATATTACCAGCGGCGGCCCTGCACCTGAAAAAGTTACGGAGGCGATCTTTGAGCATTCTAAAAAGATTGACAGCTACAAGATCTTAGAAGCGAATGACATTAATATAGATAAACTAACGGTGACTCGCTTGGGAGAAATGAGCGTTGAAGTTATCGACCCAGTTGAGCCTTATGCGCGCCTGATGGAGTCTCTATTTGATTTCGATCGCATTCGTCAGCTAATTAAAAATGACTTTAGAATGTGTATTGATTCGATGCACGCCGTTACAGGGACTTACGCTAAAGATATCTTTGAAAAGCGTTTGAGTGCAGAGTCTGGAACAGTGCAAAATGGCGTTCCCTTAGAAGACTTTGGCGGTGGACATCCTGACCCCAATTTAGTTTATGCCCATGACTTAGTAGAGATCATGTTTAGCCCAGATGCGCCTGATTTTGGTGCAGCTTCCGATGGAGATGGCGATCGCAATATGATCTTAGGCAATAACTTTTTTGTGACTCCTAGCGACAGTCTGGCGGTATTAACAGCTAATGCCACCTTAGTTCCAGGATACAAGGACGGTTTGTCTGGGGTTGCTCGCAGTATGCCTACTAGTGAAGCAGTAGATCGAGTTGCAGACAAGCTCAATATTAGCTGCTATGAGACTCCTACAGGCTGGAAGTTCTTTGGTAACTTACTCGATGCCAACAAGGCAACTCTCTGTGGAGAAGAAAGCTTTGGTACTGGCTCAAACCATGTACGGGAAAAAGACGGACTATGGGCAGTACTGTTCTGGTTAAACATTTTAGCGGTAAAAGGAGAATCCGTAGAGGCGATTGTCAAAGATCACTGGAAAACCTATGGACGTAATTTTTATTCCCGTCATGACTACGAAGAAGTAGACAAAGAACCTGCAACAGAACTCATGGAACGCTTACGAGATATGGTAGGTACAATGGCTGGTAAAAAGTTTGGCAGCTACGAAGTAAAATATGCCGATGACTTTAGCTATACTGACCCTGTAGATCACAGCGTCAGTAAAAATCAAGGTATTCGCATCGGCTTTACCGATGGTTCGCGTATTGTATTCCGTCTGTCTGGGACAGGAACAAAAGGAGCAACTTTAAGGCTGTATGTCGAAAGTTATGAACCCGATGCCAGTAAACATAATTTGGATACTCAAGAAGCTTTAAAACCGTTGATCGATCTAGCTCAAGAGATTGCTCAGATTAAGGAATATACGCAACGTGACGAACCTACTGTAATTACATAACTGACGTTGCACATTTAATTTAACTGCTGTGACGGGGTGACGGGGAGAAACTACGCAGGTAGCAAGTCTATCCCCAAGTCGCCAAGTCCCCAAATCCTCAAGTCCCCAAGCCTTACAGATTAATTAGTGCGTAATATCAGTTACATAAATAAGTAGGGGCGAACAGCCGTTCGCCCCTACTTGTTCTCAACAAGCTCGACCAAATCTTCTATCTGTTTAATCTGACTATTTCCAGCTAGATAACCAATACCACGATGAAGATGTAAAACAAACTGCTGTTTCAACGTATCGGCATCTGTTTTCAACCCATCTTGATGACATCTTTGTTTCAAGGCAATTAATAAAATATCTGCTATTTCTCCGCCAAAAACATTCCAGGCTATTTCTACTTTACTATCAGTTTTAATTGGCACAGGAGAAGGAACGCTTGGTTCAGCCAAAGAACGGCAAAAAGCCCAGCGACAAAGAATATTCCACTGTTTTATTTTCGTATTGCGCTTTAGTTTAACTAGCTGATCTTCGGCACTGCTAGAAAGGCGAACTCTCTCGATCGGATTTTCCATAGTTTGATCTTTGGTTGATTGTTAGTTATTAGTTTTCCGCAAGCTGCAAGGCTATCTGCTGATGAATCACTTAAGCAGTCAATATTCTATTAAAAACTGAAGACTAAAGACTAAAGACTAAAAACTTATTTGTTTTGATACAGGCTGCGAGGATCTAAAGCATCCCGTAAACCGTCTCCTAATAAATTAAAGGCTAAAACGGTCAAGATAATTAATAGCGCAGGAGGAATAATCAACCAAGGTTGTAATACCAAAATAGAGGCATTGGTAGCAGAGGACAATAAGTTACCCCAGCTAGGATCTTTTGATTGAATACCTAAACCAATCAAGCTGAGAGTTGCTTCGGCAATAATGAAACCAGGTACAGCTAAAGTTGCAGAGATAATTATATAGGTGGCTGTCTGGGGTAAGATATGACGCACAATAATGTAAATAGGATTAGCACCCATAGCATTTGCTGCTTGCACAAACTCCTGTTCTTTAATAGATAAGACTTGCCCTCTAATTACCCGCGCCAAACCAGACCAACTAATAAAAGAAGTAATCAGAACAATAAGTAAAAAAGTTTGCGCGCTGCTTAAACCAGGAGGTAAGACAGACGCTAAAGCAATTAACAGGTAAATTCCTGGAATAGTCATTAAAACTTCTACCACTCGCATAGCAACTGCATCAATCCAGCCTCCGAAATAGCCTGAGATTCCACCAATTAGCATTCCTAGAGGATAAGAAATAGCAATCCCTGCAAGTCCAATAAATAAGCTAATTCTGCCACCAAACAAAAGACGACTAAACAAGTCTCTTCCCTGTTCATCAGTGCCAAGCAGATTAATTCGAGCTTTGTTTATAGTACCGAAAAGATGTCTGTTTAGAGGAATACCAGGAAATATGGCAACTGGCTCAAATTTAGGCGGTAATGGTAAAGAAATCTCAAATAAGTTATAGGGATTACCTTTGACCAAGAAAGCAATGGGAGAAGGTTTTTCTTGGTTAATGATTAATAAGCGATCGCCTGTGTTAATATCAGTTACCCCTTGAGTTGTCGGATAGACAAAAGGAGCAGTGATTTTTCTAGCTGGATTGCGCCAGTGTATTGCTGTAGGAGGCAAAAGTGAACCTTCAACCTGAGAATCATAAGGCGAATAAGGTGCAATAAAATCAGCAAATATAGCAGAAAGATAAAAGATGATTAAAAGGGTTGCTCCTAAACGTGCCAAGGTGTTTTTCTGAAGCTTTTGCCACCAGTTCATAGGCTATATAAGTAAGTAGGTGTAATTAAATATGAAATGGCTTTAATAAAGGTCAGAGGTCAGAGGTCAGAGGTCAGGGCAAAAAGTTAGTGTTGGTATCTTATAAATGATTTCGCCCACCTACTTAAATATTTTTTTAGACAAAATTTATCCCTCATCCCTCATCCCTCATCGCTTATTTCCACTGGACTCACTTTTGCTTTATACAATAATTTATCCTCTTGTTTATAGCCCACGTAACGAACTTTTACCAACTCTCCTGGTTCTGCTGTTCCTTTTAATAATTGATGATATTGAGGATCGTAAAATAACTCTTCTCCTACACTAGCAATAGTTTTTATATCCCACTGCTTTAATAATTGTTCTATGGGTTTTACCAAGCTGAGTAATCTCTCTGCTGGTAGCTGGGGGTTTTTATGAACAGCAGCTACAGCCGTCGGCCACTGTAGTAACCAAGATTCTATCGTTTCTAGGCTCGCTTGTTGAAATTCTGCTTCTAAAAATTCTTGTTGCTCAAGCATTTCCTGCTGAAGTTTTTGATACTCTTGTTGACAAGCTGTTAAGGCATCGCGATTTTCAGTTTTTTGTAGCTTAGTGTTTTCTGTAGATTGCTCGACAAAAGTTTCTACTAAACTGTCTATCGATACATTCAGTGCTTTGGCAATACGCGCGATCGCATCTACAGATAGATTACGAATCAATCCTCTTTGGATTCTAATTAACTGTAATCGAGCAACGTTTGCCTCTTGAGATAGTTCTTCTAGATCCGATATATCTACCTGCTGCATCAAATCCTGTAGCAGTTGCTTATTGGTTTCGTATGAATATTGATTCATCCTGCAATATTTATGAATAAATAGTTAATTTAATTTATTTTTCTAGTCTATCAAGCCTTTTTTTTAAATCTCATTAACATTTTCAACTCCCTTAACTGTTGTCGGATGTTATTTTATGAATTAACCAACGAGATTTGCAACAAAAAAGATTAGAGAGAAATTTAACATGGCTGCAAAACGCAATTCCCAACGTCAACCCATTGCTTATCAAGAATTTGGCAATACTGATAATTCTCAGGCATTAGAAAGAGGAGTGCCTGATTTACCACCCCAACAGCAAGATCTCAGAATACAAGCGACTCGTTCTGGCAGAAAAGGCAAAACAGTAACGATAATCACTGGGTTTCAGCATAAACCCGAAACTCTCAGCAAGCTATTAAAACAGCTAAAAGCTAAATGTGGCACTGGCGGCACTGTCAAAGATAATAGTCTAGAAATTCAAGGAGAACATAAGCAAAAACTCCTAGAGTTATTAATTCAATCAGGTTACAAAGCCAAAATCAGTGGTGGTTAATGATTAACATCAGTGCTACAGGTTTTAAGCTGTAAACCTTTTTAGCTTTCTAGATATAGGTTTAAATCTTCAATTAGCTGAGTCAGTTCGGCTTCGCTTGTCAAACGAATACGACTATCTCTTAAGGTAATCAAAATTTTGGCAGCAAAGGGGCTAGGGTAAATATTAGGGTTACAAAAAATTTCGAGAAAGACATCTCCTGTGTATTGGTATTCCATAGATTTTTGGGGAGATGGACGGCTGCCGCTACTAGAAACTTTGCTAGAGGCTGCTTTTAAACTTTGCATTAAAGTAGATATTTCTGCCTGAAGTTCCTGAGCAGATTCTTTGCTAAAGTTAAAAATTACTGCACCTTGAAGTAAATTGAGAGTAAATTGACTCATTATCAAACCTGGATTAATTGAATCTAAAGGGAGTTTATTAACAAGAATATAATCAAATCATGTCATCAAAATATCAGTTAGCCTGAGACTAATATTATTTTTGTCAGAAAATATTTTAATAAGTTACTTTTTTTCTAATAACTCAACATAGCTATTTATTTTTCATTGTTCCTGATAAAATTACGCTCGATCGCATCAGCAACTTTACAAACATCAAACATTTCGGCTACATCATGAACTCTTAAGATATCTGCACCTCTGGCGATCGCACCGTAGCAAGCAGCAGCCGTACCCCATATCCTTTCTTGAGGCTCATTTTGCTTGAGTATAGGACGCATAAAGCTTTTACGAGATACTCCGACTAATAAGGGCAAATTCAATGATTTTAATTCAGCCAAACGCTGGAGTAATAATAAGCTTTGTGACGCAGTTTTAGCAAAGCCAATGCCAGGATCGATGATAATATTAGTCCGCTTGACACCACAGGCGATCGCTTTAGATGTCTGGGTTGCCAAAAATTCTGCTACTTCTGCCACCACATCTTGATATTGGGTCAAAGACTGCATGGTTTGGGGATTGCCGCGAATGTGCATCAAAACAATCGGTACGTCTAATTGAGCTACAGTGGTTAACATCTGCCGATCGAAAGTTGCCCCTGAGATATCATTGACTATATCTGCCCCTGCTGCGATCGCTTTGGGCAACAGTTGCTTTGGTAGTATCAATAGAAATAGGTATAGTTGATTCTTGGCGTAGCTGCTCAATTACAGGAATAACTCGCTCTAATTCCGACTCAACTGAAATTGCTGGGCATGAGGACGAGTAGATTCTCCCCCAATATCAATAATATCTACTCCTTGGGCAATCATCTTTCGAGCCTGCATCAAGGCAGATTCCAAACTATTAAACTTCCCGCCATCGCTAAAGCTATCGGGAGTAACGTTGAGAATACCCATCAAATAGGTTCTTTCTCCCCAGTTAAAATGGCGATCGCGAATTTTTAGAGTCATAGCAATTAGATCGAGATATTAGATTCTACCAACAAAATTACTTCTTAATGCTTTCTTTAGTGCAACTCCTCTGGTAGATTAATCCTAGTCCCAGATTCTAAAATTTATCTAATTTATCTTTAGACTTGGGTAATTTTTATTAATTTATTTTACAAGCAATATTAGGAGGAAAGTCGTAGTGGCTAAAAAGACCGTAGCGAGTTTAAGCGAAGCAGATGTTTCTGGCAAGAGAGTTTTAGTAAGAGCCGATTTCAATGTTCCCCTAGATGATAGTGGCAAGATTACAGACGATACTCGCATCAAAGCTGCGTTGCCTACAATTAAGGATTTGGTTGACAAAGGCGGTAAAGTAATTTTATGTAGCCATATGGGTCGTCCCAAAGGAGAAGTTAAAGAAGAATTACGACTAACTCCTGTTGCTAAAAGACTTGGTGAGTTGTTGGAACAAGACGTTACTAAATGTGATGATTGCGTTGGCGATGCTGTGGCTTCTACCGTTAATGGTATGAGCAACGGTCAAGTTGTTCTTTTAGAAAACCTGCGTTTTCACAGTGAAGAAGAAGCAAATGACCCTGAATTTGCCAAACAGTTAGCTTCTAATGCCGATCTATACGTTAACGAAGCATTTGGGACTGCTCACCGCGCTCATGCTTCTACTGAAGGGGTAACTCATTACCTCAGTCCTAGCGTTGCTGGTTATTTAATTGAAAAAGAATTAGATTATCTGCAAGATGCAGTAGACAACCCCAAGCGTCCTTTGGCTGCAATTATTGGTGGTTCAAAAGTTTCTAGTAAGATTGGCGTAATCGATACTTTACTCGACAAGTGCGACAAGCTACTTATCGGTGGGGGGATGATCTTTACTTTCTATAAAGCTCGTGGTTTAAGCGTTGGTAATTCCCTTGTAGAAGAAGATAAGCTAGATCTAGCAAAGTCTTTAGAAGCTAAAGCTAAAGAGCAAGGTGTTGAATTGCTATTGCCTACTGATGTAGTCGTAGCTGATAACTTTGCGGCTGATGCCAATGCTAAAACTGTAAGCATTAATGATATTCCCGATGGCTGGATGGGTTTAGATATTGGTCCTGATTCAATTAAAGTGTTTCAAGATGCTTTAGCTGACTGTAAAGCAGTAATTTGGAATGGTCCAATGGGCGTATTTGAATTCGATAAATTTGCTGCTGGTACTGAAGCGATCGCCCATACTTTAGCTGGTAAATCTGATGCTGTCACCATTATTGGTGGCGGTGACTCGGTTGCAGCGGTAGAAAAAGTTGGTGTCGCTGCCAAAATGAGCCATATTTCTACTGGTGGTGGTGCAAGTTTAGAGCTATTGGAAGGTAAAACTCTTCCTGGGATCGTTGCTTTGGATGATGCTTGAATCATTGAGCATTGAGCATTAAACATTTATCATTTATTAGCCTGTAGATTGACTTATGTTGGTCTATGGGTGTTTTTTTATGGCGACATTTAGACATTAGGCGATTAGGATATGAAGGGGTAAAGGTTAAAGGAAAAAGGGTAAAGGTGGAAAGTTTTTGGGACTTTGTAAATATAAATTGGCTAAACTCGGAAATTGTGGAGGGGGATTTTCCTCTGCTAAAAGTTGTCCTGGTAATTGTGGTCATAACCCTGGCACAAGTATTCAGAAAGCTGTTTTCCACAATTATTATTAAATATGTAGAGGATTTAACCAGTCAGACAGAAACAGAATTAGATGATAAGTTAATTGCTATTCTCAAGCAGCCTCTAAACTGGCTTATTGTTATTGCTGGGGTTGGAGTTGCCAAGTTAATTATCGTCACTGAATTAAACTCAGCTATTAATAAAACTGCTAATAATATAATTGGTTTAGCAGCGATCGCCACAGTCGCCTGGATTATTTTTCGTGCTTCTCCTCTGTTAGGAGAACTATTGGGCAATTTAGCACTCGAAACAGAAACCGAACTAGATGATCTGGTTGTCCCTTACCTACCCAAGCTTTTTCAAACCTTGGCGATCGTCATTGTCTTACTCAAGGCAGCAGAAGTCTTGTTAGGTGCTTCAGCAGGAGCATTAGTCGGTTTAATTGGTGGTACAGGTATTACTTTGGGGTTATTGCTCAAAGATATTGTTTACGACTGGTTTTGCACCGTAATTATCTTTTCCGATCGCCTTTATCGCCCTGGTGACATCTTAAAGGTTCAGGGCATCGATAAGCTGGTACAGGTAAAAAACATTGGGGTAAGAAGCACCACCCTCTGCGTCTTGAGCCAAAATGCTTTAAGTAAAATTCCCAACTCCAAAATGATTACGGGAATTGTGGAAAACTGGTCGCAAAATCCTGAATCGGAAAATCTGCTGGGTATTGATATTACTCTCAAGATCGACGATATTCCCTCAGAACAAACTGACCGTATCTGTAATACTTTACGTCGCTTCCCCAAGGAAATTGAGGATTTGAGCGATCGCTTTACTGTTTGGTTTAGCGGTATGGAGCAAAATGCACGGATTATTAAAGTTCAGGCTTTTGCCCAAGTAGACAATCTCAAATCCTATCGTGCTATTTGGTCAGAGATTAATTTAGGTATCTTAAAAGTGATGGAACAAGAAGGAATTGAACTATTTTCTTCCATGCCCATTGCCATTTTACCTACCAAATCGCAAAATTCAACAGAAATAGAAAGTAGTCTGAAAAAACTGATGTTATAAAGTAGGAAGTTATCTAGACTTCAGAGCATAACGGTTAACATTTACAATTATTATTCTTATCTATGTCTACTATTGAAGAAATTAAACCTGCTGGTCAGGCTGATGTAATTATTTATGTACCTTATTATCCTAAAAATAAACATAGTTGGCTGCCTCATGCGATCGCTTTATACCGTGAAGCATCCTTAGAAGGAGAAAGGCAGGTAGAAGGTGCAGAAAGTATTCCTTTTGTAGCTACTTGGTATGTATCTAAATTACCATCAGAGTTAACTCGTTGTCGTTTACAGTTTGATGGACAGGCAGAATTGAGTTATGAAGTAACATTGTCTAACTCAGAGTTCATTGATTACCTAATTGATGTCATCATGAACTTTAAGCGTTCTAACACAACAGATTTTCCTAGAGATTTTTATCGAAAACTGTTGCGCTTTGAATAAAAGATAAATCACAGGGCTTAAATGCTACTTGCAAGCGACATTTAAGCCCACTACAATAAATAATATTATCAAGGAGCGAGGGCGTGGCTACATCTGCTAAACATCTTCTAATAGCTTCAACGGAGGCTCACAGCGGTAAATCGGCAACCATATTGGGTTTAAGCCAATTATCTTTGGCAAGAGAAATATCTATTGGTTATGGACAACCTTTGGCAACCGATCTGCAAAAAAATCCTCAGAATGAAGATGATAGGGATGTTAATTTTCTAGCAGCTACTTTAGGATTATCAGCTAATCAAATTAAGCCACCTCTATTAAGGTTGGATCATCAAACAATTAGTCAGCGTCTTCAAGGTAAAGATGATCGAGACTATACTCAAGATTTACAAGAATATATCAAACAAATTGAAGGTGATTTAATTCTACTAGAAGGTTCTAGCAACCTTTGGGAAGGCAGTATTTTTAATCTGTCAGCGCCAGAAATTGCCGAATCAATAAATGCTAAAATTCTTTTGGTAGCTCCTTATCATCATCTACTCTCAGTTGGTAGCCTGTTAGCGGCTAAAAAGTTTTTGGGCGATCGCCTTTTAGGAGTTGTTTTAAATGATATTTCCCCAGCAGAATTAGCCGACGCCAAGGATACTGTCAAGCCTTATTTGGAAGCTCAAAATATTCCTGTTTTGGGCATGATTCCTCAAGATCGTATTTTAAACAGTATTAGCGTCAGAGAAATAGCCACAAGACTAGATGCTAAGATTTTGTGTTGCCCTGAACATCTAGACTGGATGATAGAGAGCTTGAGCATTGGAGCAATGAACGTCAACTCAGCTTTAGGTTACTTCCGCCAGCGAGAAAATATGGCTGTAGTCACGGGTGGCGATCGCGCTGAGTTACAAATGGCAGCTTTAGAAACTTCTACTCACTGTCTGATTTTAACAGGTCGCATTCCCCCCAAAGATTTGATTATTGAGCGTGCAGAAAGTCTAGACATTCCCATTCTCTCAGTAGACACGGATACTTTAACTACTGTAGAAGTGGTTGATGCTGCTTTCGGTAAGGTTTCGATCCATGAGCCTATCAAAGTAGAACAAATTCAAAAGCTGATGGAGCAACATTTTGATATTGAGAGGCTGATGCAGCAGCTTGGTCTAGAAGTAGTGAAATCAGTATAAAATACGTCTTTGTGTCGCTATCAGCTTTTAAGAGAAAGCACAAAGTTTAACTTCCTTAGCATATTAATCAAGCAAATTCATGTAGTTAAGAACCTTTAACTAAAGCCTTTTAAAGCTTTTTTGATCCACACAAGGCGTAAAATATAATATAGATTTAAAATTTAGGATTAGATTTTTCATGACAATGAAGTTTAAAGTACCAAGCATAGTTTGTGCTGGTTGCATAGATACGATAAAAGAAGCAATTATTACTGAGGAACCTGAGGCTAAAGTTGAGATAGATTTAGACTCGAAACAGGTGATGGTAGACACCGAAGCCTCAGAGGAATCTATCAGGCAAATTATTACCGCAGTTGGACACACGGTTGAGGAATAAATGAAGGGATAAGGGATGAGGAGTCAAAAAAAGTTCTCATCCCTTTTATCTCTATAGTTTTTATTTGATGGGCAAAGCTGCAAAACTATCAACTTTGGCAAGCTGATAATCGGGGATACAGTTATGCTCCATATAAAAGCGATATTCATCTCTGGCGCGATCGCATTGTTCTGTAGTCCAGCCACAGTGCTTTTGTAATATATCTGTAATTGCAGGCAATAAATTAATCCCGTAATGACCATTTATTGCCAAGGTGGTACGACGACGCATGATATCTACTAAAGTATGGGCAAATTCTCGTTCTACAGCGTAGGGTATCTGAGCTTTAATATCTAAGACATTGGGACTCAAAGACTCGCATAAATCAGGATTGTCTTTGGTTAAAGCCAAAACTTCTAAAGCTCTAGCACCATAAATTGAAAATAAATGATAAATAGTATTAGCTGTCAAAGTTGAGTCATATTCAATAATTGCCTGTTCAACCCGTGGATCGCTAGGCAGAATACAGCCAGGCAGAGGCAGAGAATCGGTTTGACATGGCTTGGGCGATCGCTTTGTACGTTTGAGAATGTCATCTACCATTTCTTCGCCGACGTTGCGATAGGTTGTTAGCTTCCCGCCAATTAAAGTCAGCAAGTTGTTAACGCCCTCTTTTTTATGATCGAAAATAATATGTTTACGGGTAATGCTACCTGGCTTTTTGCCCTCAGAGTTGGGTAGAGGACGGACTCCCGAATAAGTAAACTTGATATCATCTCGTCCTAAATTAGCCGTAGGAATAATGCTATTAGTTTCTCTTAATAAGTAATCAATCTCTTCATCATTGGCTTTAATATTTTCGATATCGCCTTTATAGGCTATATCCGTAGTGCCAATCAAATACATACCCAACCAAGGAACAACAAAGAAAGGGCGACCATCTGATTTTGCCTCAACATAGAGAGTCGAGCCTGGCGCACCAGGAAAGGGATCGACGACAATATGACTTCCTTTTGTACCACCATTTTTTTTAGTATTACCAATTGGCTTTTTATTTCCCTCTTTGCTGCCCAATTGACATACGCGATCGATCCAAGGACCTGCGGTATTAATTACCATTGCGTTTGCACTACCTGAAATGGTAAAGCTTTCTCCCGTCAGCTTATCTTTACAAACAACATCGGTGATACGAGAGTTTTTAAGAGGAAGTTCGGTAACTTCGACATAGTTAAGTACGGTCGCGCCTGCATTTTGAGCCGAGATAATATTTTCCAAGCAAAGACGCTCTGCTAGAGTAACTTGTCCATCGTAATATTGTGAACCACCTGCTAAATCATCATCATCAAGGGAGCGAAATAGCTGTTTAAACTTTGCTTTAGGTAGCATTCGATGAACAGGCAAAGTCTTATCAAAGCTAAAAATATCGTAAAGAATCATTCCTGCCCAAATTTTCCAATAGGGACGAGAGCGATCGCGATAAATAGGTATAGTTAACTGAAGGGGAGTAACTAAATGCGGGGCGTTACGCAGCAACACCTCTCTTTCTTTTAGAGATTCTCTGACTAAAGGAAATTCAAAATACTCTAGATAGCGTAAGCCACCGTGAATCAAGCGGGTAGACCAGCTAGAACTACCGCTAGCAAAATCATTCTTCTCCACCAAGATTGTTTTTAAACCCCGCAAAGCTGCGTCTCTTGCCACACCTGCACCATTAATTCCGCCACCAATAATAATTACGTCGTAGTCTGTTTGTTGAATTTGAGCAAAATCTCGCATAAAGAAGGTTCTATATAGTTCAATATTGTTACTTAATCACTTATAACTTAACTAAATTAGAAATCAAATTCTACACAAAAGGGCATGGCGTTGATATTGCTATACCCTTTTATTGAATTAGTAGTTGGTCAAATTGGACTTATCAAAGAGTCATTTTTGAGTAATCTGTAACTATGCTGCTACCTTTTCGTGCTTAAGCTCTTTAAATTTACCCAAAAGACGATCTGCCCAGTATTTTACGTCGTAGGTGGTTACGGTTTTGTACATCTTGGTCATCTGCTCTTTCTGCTCTTCTGGGGACATACTTAAAGCTTTTTCAATCGCTCGATCCATGCCAGCAAGAGAATAAGGATTAGTTAAAATTGCTTCGGGTAATTCTACTGCTGCACCGACAAATTCAGAGAGAACTAAAACACCATCTTCGCCACCATGAGCCACAACATATTCTTTGGCTACTAGGTTTAGACCGTCTCGTAGAGGAGTTGTCCAACAAATATCGGCAGCCTTATAGTAGGCAATCAAATGAGGTATAGGTATAGGCTGAGTAAACAAGCGAACTGGCATCCAGTCTAGTTGACCGTAGCGACCGTTAATTTGACCTACTAGCTGCTCTATGGTACTTTGAGCCGTTTTATAAACGCGCATTCCTGGGGCAGATTCTACACAGGTCATCACAAAGCTTACTTTTTTGTGTAAATCGGGGCGACGCTCTAGTAAACGACCATATGCCGCTAATTTTTCTTCATTCCCTTTGACATAATCAACTCGTCCAGCAGCAATAATTAATTTTTTACCTCCTAATTCTTCTTTGATTTGGTAGAGTCGATTTTTGGTTTCTGTTTTATCTAAAACGTCTTTAATATGCTGAGGATTTGTACCCACAGGGAAAGCATCAATATTAACGATTTGCCCTTTATAGCTCAATTGCGTAGTCATTTCAGGTTCAGCCAAAGCCGTACCTACAGGAGTCATATGTCCATTTACGGCTTCTTGTTTAAGAATCTTAACAGGCTTGAGACTACGAACTACGTTGACAAAGTTTTCTGAATAACGGGGAACATGAAAACCAACAATATCACAGCAAAGTAGACTTTCAGCGATCGCATCACGCCACGGTAAAATATTAAAGACATCCACCGAGGGGAAAGGGGTATGATGGAAAAAGGCAATTCGAGCATCGGGCTTTAGTTCTCGAATATACTGCGGTGCCATCCAGAGATTGTAGTCATGAATCCAGATCAAAGCATCGTCGGCAGCTTCTTCACAAGCAGCTTCAGCAAAAAGGCGATTGATATATTTAAAGTTTTCCCATTCAGCCGTCTCGGAAGTAAAATGATAGGGAAAAGAATGCAGAATAGGCCAAAAAGCCTCTTTAGAAGTGATGTGATAAAACTGTTTAACCTGCTCTTCATCTAAAGGGATGCGTCGCACATTATAATTAGCTTCCCCTTCAATATTGACTCGCTCTTCAAAGCTGTCTTTTTGCCCTTCGTTTATTTCTTTCCAAGCAATCCATGTTCCTTGGTTGACATCAGCAAAGAAACTTTTGAGGGTGGGAACAATGCCGTTGGGGCTTTTCTTGGGAACATAATGAATTTTGCCATCTTCTATTACTTCGTCATGAGGTTCGCGATGATAGAGAATAACTAAAGATGATTTCATAATTTTGGTGGTTAAATTACAGTGTAAAAGGACAATGGATTGACAAGATAAAATGAAAGCCAAATTATCTATGCTATTTGATTTCTAACTGCTGACAACTTTTCTATTTGTAATAGTTCTTAGATTTAATATCTAAAAATTAGCTATTTTTTCTTTAGCTAGCAAAATCTTGTGGTCGTTCTGTTTACTCTATAAATTAAGCTTCTCCTAACTAATAAAAATGAGACTTATACAATTAAATCCTACACCAACTTCTGTCTTTAACTCAAATCTACCAAGATACAGCAAATTTAGAAAATTTATCGATAATCTCTGCTATCCAAATTTAAAGAAGTTTAAAAACTTGGAGTAAACGGTTGCCGTGTTTTCTTCTATACCTCAGAATGGGTTAAAGAAAGTAAATTATCTATAGTTCAGAGAAAATTGCGTGAAAGTAGAAGTAGATACATCAATTAGATTAGTCCCCGAAGCTACTGGGAAATTATTAGCTTGGGCATCAGGTTTAGAAAGTTCAACCAATAATTATCTAGAACAAGTCAAAGCCTTAGCCCGCAAATTAGGTGCGTATTATCGACCCGATGGCTTGACGGAAATTGGTTTTTGGGTGCCTGGGCTAATGAGGGATGTTCTACACGAGCGAGAAATTTACCTAGAAGTTTTTACGCCTATAAAACCTATTGACTGGCAACAAACAGAACAAACGATTAAATTTAAACGCGATCGCCTACACTTAGAACAGCAAGGAGAGTTTATCTGGGGTGTAGTGGCAGGAATGCAGCCAGGAAACCGCGAGCAAGCAGGTTCTTTCTACTGGTTGCGCTACATTGACCGCGCTGAAAAACTGCGGACTATTCGCGATTTGGTTCCTCTTTCCTTACCTTTCGGTATTTTTGCCCCTGCTGAACTATATGACATAGATAGCCTTCAGGGAAATAGACAGGATTTAGATTATCTAGAGCGGACAGCTAAATCTGATGATCCCAAAATAAAAATTCCCCGCGTTAAAGATCCCAGAAATATTTTACAGATTCATGTAGGGACAGCTTCCTCTGAAGGAACGATTGCAGGGTTAACTCATATTTATCAAAAAATTGCTCATAAAATCAAGGAAAAAGAAGCTTTAACCCCTAGTGAACAAAATTATATTGGCTATGATGCGATCGAATTGTTACCTACCGAACCAACAATCGAATATCGCGATGAATACAGCCCCGAAAGCGAATTTTTTGCTTTTATAGGCGAAGAAGACGATCTAATAGAAATAGAGCTATTTAAGCCTAATACCCAAGATTGGGGCTATGATGTACCCATCCTTGGTTCTAGCACTACTAATCCTGCTTTACTTGATAGTTTGCGTCCTGATGAGGTAGTAGATTTTATTGCTACTTTGCACAATTTTCCTACCCATCCTATTCAAGTAATTTACGATCTTGTTTATGGACACGCTGATAACCAAAGTGAGCTATTAATTGCTCGCGAATTTCTCAAAGGACCAAATATGTATGGTCAAGATCTCAACCATCAATTGCCAATGGTCAGGTCAATTCTCTTGGAAATGCAGCGACGCAAAATCAATACGGGGGCTGACGGCATTCGTATTGATGGCGGTCAAGATTTTCGCTTTTTTAATCCTCTTTCAGGCAGGGTTGAACAGGATGATGCTTATTTATTAGAAATGAGTAATATTGTTCAAGAGGTAAAAGGTCACAAGCGACTGCTGTTTACTATTTTTGAAGATGGTCGTCCTTGGCCTGATGAAGGTTGGGAGGAAAAGTCTACCTATCGTGAGTTAATCGATCTCAAGCCAGAGTCCTATCAGTGGGGACCACTAATTTTTGCTCACAATACCCCCAGTCTTAAAGGGTTTTGGAACAAGAAGTGGTCTAGAGTCATGGAAATCATGACCATAGGCGATCATTGGATTACAGGCTGTGGTAATCATGATACTGTACGACGGGGTAATCAAATAAATGCTAAAGAAGCAATCAACTGGAATCTAGGTACAACCCTGCCAGATGTTTTGCATAATGCTTACGATAACCCTGCGGTGACTTTGTGGGTCAACTGCTTTAGTCCTGGTTTGCCAATGGACTTTATTAATGCCACCATGCACGCTCCTTGGCTATTTTTTCGTAATACTGATGAACAGTATGGAGTCAAGGTACTTTCTGAGGAAATGGGCTTTTTAGACTGGCAAATCAACCCCAGCCTCTATCAACAGTCTCATTGTTTTGTCCACATGAAAACTCTGGGATTTAAACAGCTAAAACAGTTAAACCAGTTTGGTGCAGCTTTACACCATGCCATGATCCAGCAAAACTATAATTTAGCCGAAGTAGTCGAAGTTCTGCGTGCTTGCACTAGCCCTGAGACACACTGTATTGAGGATTTACCGCCCTGTACGGAGTTAATGCGGGTGGGAATGGTACGTTTTTTGAAAAAACTAGACGAAGACCGTTTAAAAAAATTTGCCTTAATGTTTATGGAAGACTGTTATCAGGTTTGTAATGTCTATAATTATGAATCTATGGTTGATAGCTCAAGAGCCGAATTTAACCTTGCTACGAGAGAGTTTCGTCATCAAAACCCTTGGCTAGCGCAAAATATTCTCAAAAACGATACTTTTGACAAACTCAAGGATAGTGAAAGAACCGTAGTTTATGGAATTCGGCATAATTCTGACCAAGAACCAGCAGTGGCAATAATCGCGAATTTTGAAGGGGAAACAATTGAGCTAGATGTGTCAGAAATATTAGAAACCGATCTATCAGATTGGCAAATTGCGATCGCAACTCCCAACCTAAAAACAGACGATCTTGCCAACCTTAGCCTAAATAATAGTCAAGGTTTATTATTAACACGATCTGCATAATCAATAACGGTATCTAGATTTAAAGGCTAAAACAATGAAAGACACTGCCCAGAATCAATCTGTAGTCATCATGGCGGGAATGCACCGTTCTGGTAGTTCTTTGACCGCATCCCTATTACAAAACGCAGGAATATACATTGGCGATCGCCTAATGGGAGCTACAGAAGCAAATCCCAAAGGTTATTTTGAAGATTGGGACTTTGTAGATTTTCATGCAAATGTATTGAGATCCCAAGGAATTGCTGATGAAGGATGGACTAAAGAGAATCAAATCAAAGTTCAGCAGCAGTATATGCTTACGGCTCGAAATTTGATTCTAGGAAGAAAAGAACATTCGATTTGGGGCTGGAAAGATCCTCGTACCACTTTATTTTTAGACTTTTGGGCACGGTTAATTCCCGATGCCAAATATATCTTTGTTTATCGTTCACCTTGGGAAGTTGTAGACTCCTTATTTCGTCGGGGTGACGTTATTTTTCGGACAAATCCTAATTTTGCTGTTCAGCAGTGGTGTAATTATAATCAAGCAGTTTTAAATTTTTATCAACAGCACCAAGAGCGATCTTTTTTAATCGGCATTGAAAGCATCATTCAGAATTCAGATGGCTTTATTGATTTAGTCAAGCAAAAATTTTCGTTAAAATTGCGATCGCCAGAATCTCTTTACGAACCAGCTTTATTTAATGCTAATAGTAACATTCACTATCGCCAGGCTTTAATTACTGAGTTCTTTCCCGAAGCAATAGATCTATATGCTCAACTACAACAAGCAGATAAAAGCAGTTCAGCCCCCGTGGCACATCAGTCGATAGACTTAACTTGTAAATCATGGATTTTGCAAGATTGGAGTGATTTAAAAGGAACAACAAGAGAAAAAGGCAATCTAGAAACAGAGCTAACAGAAACTCACCAAAAACTCCACTCAGCCCAGGTCGAACAAGCTCAGGTTCAACATCAGTTAAACTTAAACACAGAACAACTAACAGAGACTCAACAGCAACTACAGGCAACTCAAACAGAGCTAACAGAAACTCACCAAAAGCTCCATTCAGCCCAGGTAGAACAAGCTCAAGCGCAGCATCAGTTAAACTTAACTACAGAACAACTAACAGAGACTCAACAGCAACTACAGTCAACTCAACTAGAGCTAACAGAAACTCAACAGCAGCTACAATCAGCCCAGGTAGAACAAGTTCAAGCGCAGCATCAGTTAAACTTAACCACAGAACAACTAACAGAAACTCAACAGCAGCTACAATCAGCCCAGGTAGAACAAGTTCAAGCGCAGCATCAGTTAAACTTAACCACAGAACAACTAACAGAAACTCAACAGCAACTACAGTCAACTCAACTAGAGCTAACAGAAACTCAACAGCAGCTACAATCAGCCCAGGTAGAACAAGTTCAAGCGCAGCATCAGTTAAACTTAACTACAGAACAACTAACAGAGACTCAACAGCAGCTACAGTCAACTCAACCAGAGCTAGAACAAGCAAAGATAATAGAAGTCCAGGTAGTCCGACAACAAGTTGAAGAACAGTTAAATCAAGCTCAAAAACAGCTACAGATATCTCAAATGCAGGCGGAGCAGTTTAAGAGTTTGGTTGTAGCAATGGAAAGTAGTAAATTTTGGAAGTTGAGAAGATTGTGGTTTGATTGGAAACAAAAAACCAATCTGGGTGCAACAGATATTGTTTATCAAAATTATCTTTTCTCTTTAAACAAAGCTGCTCAAATCCCAACTGCTGTTGCGAATGTAAATGTAAATGTAAATACAGATATTCCCATAAGCGGGGATCCTAAATATCAAGTTTGGCTAGAGCGCAATTACCCTGGGCATAATGAGTTAAAAAAAATCAAAGAAAAAAGTTTGGCATTGGCTTACAAGCCTTTGATCAGCGTGATTGTGCCAGTCTATAATCCTGAAGAAAAGTTCTTACGCCAGGCGATCGCCTCAGTAATTGAACAGGCTTATTCTAATTGGGAATTGTGTTTAGCTGATGACTGTTCAACTAAACCTTATGTCAGATCGATTTTAGAAGAATATGCAGCACAAGATGAGCGGATCAAAGTCGTTTTTCGCTCAGAAAACGGTCATATTTGTCATACTTCTAATTCTGCCTTGGAAATAGCTACAGGAGAATATATTGCCCTATTAGATCACGATGACCTATTGCCACCCCATGCTCTAGCCAGAGTTGCGGAACTACTAAATGAACATCCAGAGGCCGACTTTATCTATTCTGATGAAGACAAGATAGACGATAACCATATCTATCAAAGTCCCTTTTTTAAGCCAGATTGGTGTCCCGATTCATTTCTGGCGCGGATGTATACTTGCCATTTAGGAGTTTACAGGCGATCGCTTGTTCAGTCAGTTGGTAATTTTCGAGTCGGCTTTGAAGGTAGCCAAGATTACGATCTGGTGTTGCGGATAACTGAAAAAACTAATAATATCTTTCACATACCCGATATTCTTTATCACTGGCGGATTCATCTTCAGTCTACTGCCTCAGATTCTAACGCTAAACCCTACGCTGCTGATGCTGCTAAAAAGGCGATCGCCGAAGCAATTGAACGACGGGGAGAGCCAGGTAAAATTAAGACTCAGGTAAGTTTTCCAGGGGTGTATCAGGTTCGCTATCAGATCAAAGAACAAAAGTTAGTCAGTATAATTATTCCTACCAAAGATTTAGCGGACACCTTAGACGTTTGCCTAAAGTCTATTTTTGCTCAAACGACCTATTCCAACTATGAAGTTGTTGTAATCGACAACAATAGCACTGAGGCAAAGACTGCTCAATGTCTGGCAGATTGGCAAAAGCAACAGCCGCAACGTTTTCGCTCTATTCCCTATCACGTGCCGTTTAATTATTCTCAGATCAATAACTATGCCGTCCAACAGGTGAAAGGGGACTATCTGCTGTTTCTCAATAACGACATAGAAGTAATCACCAAGGGCTGGTTAACAGCCATGGTAGAACAGGCACAAAGAAAGTCTATTGGGGCAGTAGGTAGCCTGCTGCTTTACCCTGATGACACTATCCAGCACGCGGGTGTAGTGGTGGGCTTAGGTGGTGTGGCAGGACATAGCCATAAACATCTGCATATTTCTCAGCCTGGCTATATGTTTCAGGTAGTTTCTACCAACAATTATTCGGCGGTTACTGGAGCGTGTTTAATGTGTCGGCGAGAAGTATTTGCAGAAGTGCAGGGGTTTGAAGAAGATCTGGCGATCGCCTTTAATGATGTTGATTTTTGTCTTAAAATTGCCAAGCTAGGTTACAACAACATTTATCTGCCCCACGTAGTTTTATACCACTATGAGTCCAAAAGTCGGGGATATGAAAACACCCCTGAAAAACAGGCTCGCTTTGCCAAAGAGGTCAATTACATGAAGCAAAAATGGCAAAAGGTTTGTCTGCACGACCCTTGCTATAGCCCTAATTTGACTAAAGATTACGAGAACTACAGCATTAATGTTTAAGCAGCCAGACTCTTGACCATATTTAACAGTTTTCCCTCAAATAAAATTTTATCTAAACGTTTAGCTCCTAATTTTAACCTATAACCTGATAACCTATAACTAGTACAAATAACTTGACTATACCTGTTATAGGTTAAAGGTTATAGATTAGAGAGAGAGTCACAGTGGCAAACTTGATTAAGCTCGCTTACGTATTTTACGAGATGGAATTTTTGAGCAGTCTACTTTAGCTACCAGTTTACTTAAAGGCAGGATGCGAATGCGACCATCCATTGTATTAGCTTGATAAACCTTATGATGATTCAAGTCTAAAGCAGTCATCCAGCCGCTTTTATGATGATATGCTCCTGTCTCAATACCTAGCCATCCTCTACCTGCTGCAATCTGTCCTGCCTGCACTCCAGGCAAGGTGAAGGTAATAGTATGACCAGTAATTATTAGTTTTTTAGGAAAAAAGGCTTGATCGCTACTATGAAAGTCTTCTCTAATCCAGCAAAATTGATCGGCACCTTGTTGGGGCAAAGGAACATTAGGATCGACTCCTGCGTGAACTAGCCAGTAATCACCCAAATCTAAGTATAAGGGTAGACTCTTGATCCAGTCGATATGCTCTTGAGGAATTTTGCTATCGTAGCTAGCTACCGTAGAATGACCACCACTGTATAACCAGCCTTGATACAGATCGATAGATACTTCTCCACGACCAACTACATCGAGCAGCATTTCTTCGTGGTTGCCTCTCAAGCAAGTGTATTGATTGCGCATTACAAAATCCACAACCTGAGCGCTTTTGGGACCGCGATCGATTAAATCACCCAAAAAATACACTTTGTCTTCACTAGTAGGTGAAATAGAGTCTAGTAATGCAATTAAAGCGTCATAGTGTCCATGTACGTCACCAATGACAATTCGGCGATTTGTGGTCATGTTGGCTGTTCTAAGGATGTGCATCCTAAAATTACTTTTTGCGACTCAAAGGTTCTACTGATGATAAAAGTAAATTGTCAACTTATTAATAAGTATTCTCTAATAATTATCAATAATGTGTATATCGAATGGTTAATGTTTATTTCTAACAAATAAACATATCGGCAATCAAGAAAATTAACCCTACTAAAGTATAGGAGGACAATGACTAAACGAGTAGTCTCATCTGGGGCAATGACCAAAATAAAAATTCGGCAACAGCCATCTAAACCCGCTTGGCTCGATTAGGCGATCGCTAATCTTTAGATGTAATTTTATTAGATCATTCCCGTTGTGAACGCAAGACAGCAGGAGTGGCAATTAACATAATGTTTCGCTATCCTCTCGATCATCGATTAGCCCGTTAGTCAACGGCGATCGCCAAACAAGAATTAGAGCATTTTGAAGTGGATCAGTGGTTAAAAAAATGTTATATTCCCTTTGCATCTCTAAATTCTCTTTAGTTAGAACTGTAATGTAAGTTTGCCATGAGTTGATGTAAAACACATTTTTGGATATGAAAACAAAAGTGATCGATCACTGGGCGTGGAATAGCGGTACGACCCTGCGGATTGAGCGAGAGAGAGGCTTCTGGTTAAGAAGCATCTCTCGCTCGTGAAAATCCGCCCACTAGAATCCATAATTTAAACCTTTTGCCTTTGCCAAACATGAGGAAAGCTAAACAACCATTGACTATTGGTTGGCGAGAAATTCTATCGTTGCCAGCGTTAAATGTCGCTCGCCTCAAAGCCAAAATTGATACAGGAGCGCGCACTTCTGCCCTGCACGCTTTTAATTGCCAGGAATTTAAACTAGAAGGCAGAGCGATGATTCGCTTTGAGATTCATCCTGTGCAGCGTAATAATAAAAAAACTGTATTGGCTGAGGCGCAATTATTAGAATATCGTCAAGTACGTAGTTCGGGAGGACACGCGCAAACTAGACCCGTCATTCTTACTGATGTAAGACTGGGTGAACAACAATGGCAAATAGAACTAACTTTAACCAACCGTGATGTGATGGGATTTCGGATGCTATTAGGTAGACAAGCTGTACGCGATCGCTTTTTAGTCAATCCTGGTAAATCCTATTTACAAAGTGACAACCACGAACATTCATAATTTAATAAAAAAACAAGCAAATGAAAATTGCTATTTTGTCTCAAGATGGTTCTTTATACTCCACTAGAAGATTAAGAGAAGCTGGAGAAGAACAAGGTCACCAAATGCGGATCATTCCCTATTTGCGTTGCTATATGAATATTACATCTAGTCGTCCTGGTATCATTTTTAACGGCAATCCTTTAGAAAATTTTGATGCCATCATTCCTCGTATTGGTGCATCAAGAACCTTTTACGGTACTGCTGTAGTCAGACAATTTGAAGTTATGGGGGTATTTAGCTGCAACGAATCCCAGGCAATCTCCCGTAGTCGTGATAAGCTGCGCTGTTTGCAAATTCTCGCCAAGGAAGGGATTGGGCTGCCGATAACTGGTTTTGCCCATGCAACCCAAGACATAGATGGTTTGATCGAAACAGTAGGAGGCGCACCATTAGTAATCAAACTTTTGGAAGGAACTCAAGGAATTGGAGTAGTCTTAGCCGAAACCTATCAGGCTGCTAAGTCTGTGATTGAAGCTTTTAGAGGATTAGATGCCAATATCTTAGTCCAAGAATATATTAAAGAAGCTGGAGGGGCGGATCTACGTTGCTTTGTAATTGGAGGCAAAGTGATTGCAGCCATGAAGCGTCAGGGGGTAAAAGGCGAATTTCGCTCTAATCTCCACCGAGGCGGAAAAGCAGAAAAGATACAGCTTTCTGAGGAGGAGGAAGCAACGGCACTTAGAGCAGCTAAAGCCATGGGTTTAAATGTCGCTGGGGTTGACTTACTCCGCTCAAATCATGGACCTGTACTGATGGAAGTAAATTCTTCACCTGGTTTAGAAGGAATTGAAAAGGCTACAGGTATAGATGTAGCGGGGGAAGTTATTAACTACATTGTCAAAAATGCAGCTAATGCAGATACCAAAGATAATATTAAATACTAATAGTGTTTAAGTCAAAAATTTGACAATTATATTTTTGTGATCGACTGATACTTTATCATTTTTTTTGGGCAATATATAACTAGCTTATAAACTGGCTCATATGCTTGGAAAGACAACTATCTTTTTTTGTAAAATTAAAAGTTACATACTGGTAGGAAAATCTCTCGATGGCTGAAAGAGTTCAAAAAGTTTTGTCCCAATGGGGTATTGCCTCGCGACGCAAAGCAGAAAAAATGATTTTAGCAGGTAGAATCCAGGTCAACGGTCAAATAGCTAAAGTAGGAGACAAAGTCGATCTAGCTACGGATAGCTTATATGTAGATGGAAAGCCTATTAAAATGGCCGACCGCCCTCAATTAATTTATTTACTATTGAATAAACCACCAGGAGTAGTCTGTACTTGTTCTGACCCTCACAATCGCTCTACCGTCATTGATTTATTACCTGCAAAACTAAAACAGGGAACAGGAATTCATCCAGTAGGTAGATTGGATTTTGCCTCTAGTGGTGCTTTGATTTTGACTAATGATGGCGAGTTAACTCTCAGTTTGACTCACCCCCGTTACCATTTACCCAAGACTTATGTTGTCGAATTGGATCGTTCTCCAAGGCAAAAAGACTTGGCTTTGTGGCGTAAGGGAATTATATTAGATGACAGAAAAACTTTGCCTGCCAAAATTAAACAGATAGAGCATAATCAACCACAAAAAATCATAGAGATAATTTTAACAGAAGGAAGAAATCGCCAAATACGTCGTGTAGCCGAACAACTTGGTTATCAAGTACAAAAGCTACACCGCACAGCAATTGGTTCGATAACTTTAAAATCTTTGGGCAACGTAGAACTTCCTCAAGGAAAATGTAGACATTTAGAACAAGCTGAAATCAACTTTCTTAAAAATTCGTTAAACTTAGAATCCTCAATAGCTGCACAGTCTGGGAGCGCAGTGATATGACCAACAATAATCTTAATGCCGAGCAACAAAAGCAACTTCAAGAAATTGGTATTAAACTACATAATCTTCGTGTGGCTAAAAATATCTCTCTAGATACTGTAGCAGCTAATACCAGAATTGGTAAACGGCTTTTGTTAGCTATCGAGGCTGGGGATCTAGAAGAATTGCCTGAAGCTTTTTATATTCAAGCCTTGGTCGCCAAATTTGCTCGGGAGATTGATGCTGAGGGAGTAAATTTTGTTGTTCCACCATCTGCCGACTCAAACGTGGTAGATACTGCTAGTCCTAAAGCCACTCGTCGATACGGGTTTAATTTTCAATTGCGATCGCTTCATTTATACTTACTTTACGTTTTTTTGGTAGTTGTATCCGTTAAAGGGATCACGATGCTGGTAGAACGTCCAGTAATTATCAATCAAACACCTAAAGAACAGCCTACTTTGGATGCTGAAGTGACGCAATCTGCCAATCCTCTCAAAACAGAGAAGCCTCAATCTGTTCCTCAATTTGTTTCTCAATCGAGTGATTCCAATTCAGTCAGCGTCGGTATTAATTTACAAGAGCGTTGCTGGCTCAAAGTTATGGTAGATGGCAAACTTGCTTTTGAGGGGACTTTACCCCAGGGTACACAGCGTCAATGGACTGGCAAAAAAGAAGTGACAATTAAAGCAGGTAATGCAGGAGGGGTAGCTATTAGCTTTAATAACGAACAGCAAAAGGTTTTGGGCGCACCTGGAGAAGTAGAAGAGATTACCTATACGGTTAATTAGATAAGTAGTTGGACAAAATTAAATTTAACGTTGATGCTTAAAGTCAAAGGTCAGGAAGTTGATAACTACCTTTGTCAATCGGATTTAGTATAACTATCCCTCTCTAAAAGCTTTATTTTAGAGAGGGATGCTTTTTGCAGCCATGTCAAACAAATCCAAATCATTTAGATTACAGAGGTTTTATGCCCAAGCTAAAGCTAAATTTAGCATTACCGCCTCCTAATATTTTGGTATTGGTGTCTATAGCCTCAACTCAACTAGGTTCGGCATTCGCCAAAACTATCATTCAAGAAATAGGTTCAACAACTACAGTGCTGTTACGAGTTGGCTTAGGTGCGATCGCTTTATTACTGTTGCAAAGACCTCAGCTAAAAGGTTATACCCGTGCCAACTATTTACTCATGATTTTGTTTGGCTTGAGCATGGCAGCCATGAATCTAAGCTTTTATGGGGCAATCGAGCGTATTCCTTTAGGTATTGCCGTTACTTTAGAATTTATCGGACCTTTAGGCGTTGCTTGCGCTAATTCCCGTAGAATTTTGGACTTGCTCTGGATATTTTTCGCAGGAGTAGGAATTTTCTTATTAGCTCCAGTACAAGGATCTTCTCTCGATCCCCTTGGTGTGGCTTTAGCTTTCTCGGCAGCATTTTTTTGGGGCGCCTATATTCTGCTTTCTGCCAAAATAGGTAAAGTGTTTGCTGATGTAAATGGACTAGGGCTAATGTCGGCAGTTTTGATGGTAGGAACATTAGCACTTTTACCATTGAGTATCTTATCTGGAGGTTTGACCAGACTAGAACCCAAGTTTTTAGCAATAGGAATGGTAGTAGCAATTCTCTCCTCGGCAATTCCTTATACTTTTGAACTTGAAGCACTTAAAAAACTTCCTATTCGTGTATTTGGGGTGCTGATGAGTTTAGAACCTGCGATCGCTACTTTTTTGGGCTTTATTATTCTGCGAGAAAAACTAGAGCTTCGCGCCCTTGTTGCCATTACACTAGTTAGTTTCGCTTCGGTTGGAGCTTCCGCTTTTGAAAAACGTTCTCGTTTGAAGTAAAAACTGTTCAACTTTTTCAATTCATTGTTCTATGGCAAACATTAAACTGCCTGCTTTAGAGATAATAATCTCTATTCAGTGATTATCATTATGTTTATTCTTAGAGAAAACAATATTAAACAAACAGATAATTATGAATACAGCAGCTACAAAAATCGCCTTTGACTATATTAATCTTGATTCTTTACCTGACGTATGGAAGATAGCAGCCGAAAAGTTTGGCAATACTGTCGCGTTGCAAGATCCCCACGCTAAACCAGAAGTTATTATCACTTATCAACAGTTACATCAGCAGATTCAGCAGTTTGCTAATGGCTTACAGGCTTTAGATATTCAGCCTCAAGAAAAGATAGCTTTGTTTGCCGATAATAGCCCCCGTTGGTTTATTGCCGACCAGGGAATTATGATGGCAGGGGCGGTAGATGTGGTGCGCTCTTCTGGAGCAGAACAGCAAGAACTAACATATATTTTAGAAAATAGCGATAGTAAGAGCCTAGTGGTCGAGAATTTGAAAACTTTAGACAAGTTACGCTCGAACTTGGCAGATTTACCTATTAAGCTAGTTGTTTTGTTAAGCGACGAGACACCAGACAATGAACAGCAGATTAAAATTATTAACTTTCCGCAGTTGATGGAATTGGGCAAAGATACACAGCTAAAGCCTGTTGAGCAAAATAAAGACACTTTGGCAACCTTACTTTACACTTCTGGCACTACAGGAAAACCCAAGGGAGTAATGCTAAGTCATGGCAATTTATTGCATCAGGTCAACTACATTAAAACTGTATTTCAACCTCAACCAGGGGACATAACTCTTTCTATTTTACCTAGCTGGCACGCTTACGAACGGGCTGGGGAATATTTTTTCATAACTCATGGGACAACACAAATTTACACCAGTATTCGTTACTTTAAGCAAGATTTGAAAAAATTTAAGCCTACCTATATGGTTGGTGTACCTCGTCTTTGGGAATCGCTATACGATGGTGTGCAAAAGCTTTTAGGTGAGCAATCAAAGTCGCAACAAAAGTTAGTTAAATTCTTTCTTAAGCAGTCAGAAAAATACATCATGGCAAAACGAATTGCCGAGGATACCAGCCTAGAACATTTTAAGGCTTCTGCTACAGAGCGATCGCTTGCCAAATTTAAAGCAGCTTCTCTCTATCCTGTTCACGCTTTGGCAGACAAACTTGTTTATCACAAAATTCGCGCTGGCGTGGGTAATATTAAGGCTGTATGTAGCGGTGGTGGTTCTTTGGCTAAATATCTCGATGATTTTTATCAAACCGTAGGTATTGATGTCTTTGTCGGCTATGGATTAACCGAAACTTCGCCGATTACAAATGCTCGTACTCCTAAACATAATGTCAGAGGTTCAGCAGGACAACCTTTACCAGAAACGGAAATCAAAATTGTTGACCCCGAAACTCGCCAAAAATTGCCCCAGGGAGAAACGGGATCGGTTTTAATTCGTGGCGCTCAAGTAATGCAGGGCTATTATGAAAACCCCGAAGCCACAGCCAAGGCAATTGATGCCGAAGGCTGGTTTGATAGTGGTGACTTGGGCTGGCTGTCTCCCTATGATGATTTGGTGCTTACAGGGCGTTCCAAAGATACTATTGTCTTGAGCAATGGCGAAAATATTGAACCTCAGCCTATCGAAGATGCCTGTGTCCGTAGCGTTTATATCGATCAAATTATGCTAGTTGGTCAGGATCAGCGAGCTTTGGGGGCGTTAATCGTACCTAACTTAGAAACCCTGCAACAGTGGATCACAGAACAAAAATTAGACTTACAGCTTCCGAATCAAAGTAGTTTATCTGAACCAGCGATCGCCAATTTATACCGTAATGAGTTAAACCGTGAGGTCAAAAATCGCCCAGGTTATCGCTCAGATGACCGTATTGGCGATTTTCGCTTTGTTATCGAGCCTTTTTCTCAGGCTAATGGCACTATGACCCAGACTTTCAAAGTCAAGCGTCCTGTTGTTAGGGATAAATATCAAAGTTTAATCGACGAAATGTTTACTAATTAATATAGTAATATAGCTGTCTTATCTTGAAGAATTTCCCCAAAAACAATCTAAAAGTAATTTTTTAAGGTACAACTAAAAAGATTAAAAATTCAGGAATAAAACTTAGCTAGACTAAGAAACTGCCTTTAATATTTAAGCTGCAATCAAAATTTAAGAATTTAAGGAGTCAAAATCATGGATTACACAAATGCTAGCTTGCTTTTAAAACGTCCTGTCACCATTAAAGCAATAGTAACGGCTCAGTGGAAAGAAGAAGTAAATCAACAGTTACAACAGCAATTAACTCAGCTAGACCAGCAAATGCAGCAGTTAGAAATGCAGGGCAAAAGAACAATTGAAGAGATTTCTAAGCAAGCCCAAGATCCTGCTAATCTTCAGATGAAAAAACAGGTAGAAAATATTCAGGGGCAAGTCAATCAAAAAAAAGCAGAGATGCTAGAAAAGAAAAATAACTTTTTGCAGCAGCTACAGCAGATTCAGCTATTAGATTTAGACCAAGAGGTAGTTCAAGCTCAAATGGAAAGCTTTTTTCGTCTAGAAAAAGGCGATAACCTAGTTAGAAAACTAAACGTAGAGGTTGTACTACGAGATGGAGTAGTTGAAGACATTAGAGGCGATCTATAAACAATGATCAACCTCGACAGTTTACTCAACGGGTCATAGACCCGCAACGTAACTGTCTCGCAATTACCAATTACCAATTACCAATAAATGATCAATGACTAATAAATGATGAATAGCCAACAAAACCTTTACTTCATAAAACAAAATAAGATGATAGTGAAAGCAGCCAGAAAATTAAACTTTTCTAAAGACTCTTGTTTTCAATAGACGATACCCTGAAAATTAAGAAAGAGAATTGGTACGTATTGAGGAAGCAAGTTGAGTAATAAAGCGATCGCCCGTCGCCCTGCAAGAGTTATATGTTTAGGGGAAATATTGTTTGATTGTCTTGCTGACGAGCTAGGAAAGTCGATGTCTGAAGTCACATCTTGGACTCCTTATCCAGGAGGCGCACCTGCAAATGTTGCCTGCGCCTTGACTAAGTTGGGAACTCCTTCGGCTTTTGTGGGCTGCGTAGGCAAAGATGCTGAGGGTGAAGAACTAGTTCAATTGCTTCAGTCTATAGGAGTTAATACTTCTGGCATTCAATATAGTGAGCAAGCTCCTACTCGACAAGTATACGTCACTCGTACCGCTCAAGGCGATCGCACTTTTGCTGGCTTTGGAGACAAGAAAGCAGATCGCTTTGCCGATGCCTATCTGCAAGCTCAACATTTACCCCCAAAATTATTCTTAGAGGCTGAATATTTAGTTTTAGGTACTTTAGAATTAGCTTATCCCCAAACTAGAGCAGCCGTATTTCGCGCTTTAGAATTGGCAGAAGAATATCACCTCAAGATTGTTCTAGATGTTAATTGGCGACCGATGTTTTGGCTCGATGAACAAGAGGCACTGCCTTTGATCGAAGAACTGTGGCAATATGTGGACTTTCTCAAGCTGGCTGAGGAAGAAGCCCAATGGTTGTTTGACACGGCTGATGCAGGGGCAATTTCTGCTCGTCTTAGCTCGGTTGAAGGGGTTCTAGTCAGCAATGGTGATGCTGAAGTTAGCTACTGCATCAGTGACAATGAAGGGACTGTAAAACCAATAAAGGTATCAGTTAAAGATACTACTGGAGCAGGAGATGCTTTTTTGGCTGGCTTTATTCATCAATTGTGTTTGCAAGGTATGCAAAAGCTAAATAGTCCCCAGGTTGCTCAAGAAATCGTGCGCTACGCCTGTGCCGTTGGGGGATTGACTGCTACCAAATCAGGAGCGATCGCTGCTCAACCCAGCGCACAAGAAGTAGAGGCTCTTCTACAAAAAATATAGGCTTGACAGCTAAATAAAAAGGCTTACAAACTAGTAGGTGCAGCAACCTTTAATTTTTCGAGTAATATTCTTTGCAGCCAATACTGCGCCATCGCCATTAATCCCAGACGAGCGATCGCTTTTTGAGGAGTTTCGCGCTTTACCAATCCCAAAAAACGACATTCTGCCAAAAAAACTTCGACTGTTTTAGCCAAATTAAAAGCTAATTTAAGCCAATCGTTTGATTTTGAGGCAAAAGCATCGCTCACCATGAGCAACTGACGCAACAGGCTATATTCTGCTTCTTGGATGAACCATAAGTTTTGCTTTTCATCTAACCAAGATATAGTTTGGGGTTTTTCCAACTGCCAACCTACATGACTAAAACTTTCGTCTTTAAGAGCGATTAATCTTTCTCTAGCTGCTAAACGTAATAGAGAGCAACAACGAGCATGAACATATTGTATAGAAAACAATTCTGCCGTAGTTTGCTCTAACTGATAATTTTCCGAACCAATTGGGGGATAATCTTGACTAGTCTGGCTATTATTCAACAAAGCCAATGATTTCTCTAGCCAGCTTGCCAAAGCTCGATCTAAATAAAAATTGATCCAACCAGAGTTAATTATTTCGACTTTTAACTCTAAATAGGATTCGGACACAAAATTATTTTGCTCAAAAACTGATAAACGTAGCAAATTTTCGGCAATTATTTGTGCAGGAAGTAAAAAGTAGGGAGCTAAGACAAAAGTAATAGGACAGCTATAGGCAATTGACGTTGATTGTGATTTGGAGAAAAACCGCTCCCCCTGGTTTTTTGATAATAATTTCCTATGAGTAGGTTGGAAAAGAACAATTTTGCGCTCAAGGATGGTAGAAATAAATTTAAGATCGAGCTGTACTTTTGTTTGTTGCTGATATAGATCGAGGGTTTGCAGTAATTCTTGTTTTAATAACTTTTTGATCGAAATAGATGTTTTTTCCTTGGTAAATCGAAGTTTAAAAAACTTATGTGAAAAAGTGTTTTTTGATACATTGTTATCCATGTAAAATCAAATATGCCTTAATGTTCTACTTTGACTCCCACTATGGAATTTTCTGAACACTCGTCCGAGAAATCTTGTCCAAGTTTAGCTTGGCAAAATGTTGTTGACTGGGCGCAAAGCCATTATCGCGATCGCATTTTTCGTAAAGACGAACAAATTCCCACACGTCCACAATTAATTTACTTGGTAAATAAAGGTGCAGTACGTTTAATTAGTGAAATTCAAACTCAGCACCATGATAATTCGACCATTGAACCACCAAAAACCGATGAGGACTCAGAAGAAGTTTTTTTAGGTTTTGTTGGTGCCAAGAAACCCTTTGAGATTCTAACTCAATCTTCTTTTAAGGTTCATGCCTATGCTCACGTCGATCGGACTCAGGTTGCGTGGCTATATTGGCAAGATTTAGACAATTGGTCTGATTTTCGCCAAGAAATATACGAAGCTTTTCGCTATCAGCACCAACGTAAACTACTATGGCTTAGTGCTTTGGGTCAAAGAAGAACCATAGATCGTCTGACCAGTTTTTTGACTTTGTTAGCAGAAGAATATGGTCACGACAACGAGCAAAGCTACTGTTTACCTTACACTCTTACCCATGCTCAAATAGGTAGTGCGATCGGCTCTACAAGGGTCACTGTAACTAGATTAATGGGTAAGTTACGTCGGCAAGGAATAATTTCAATTAAAAAGGATAATTCTATTTGCGTCAATATTTTTGAAACTATAGAACAATAGTTTAACGTGAACGATATCAATTTTTCATATATTTCTTAACTTATTATTTATAATAATTATCAAAAAATAGACTAAATTAACGATCTTATTAGAAGAAATTAACAAATTAAATTAGTGTAAATGTAAAAAATATCTTAAGATTGACAAGTAAGAAGTTTAACCGCAAAATGCGGTCAGCGCAGCCAAAGCCGTTTTCCCTCAATTAATTTAATTCCGTCAAGCGGAATAACCAGGGCAAGCGTCGGTGTATCGCTGGCTTTCTTAAAAACTTAATATTTGACACAGATATAAATTTAGGAGAATATATATGGCGCTCGTACCCATGCGTTTGCTTTTAGAACACGCGGCTGAGAATGGTTATGGTATTCCTGCCTACAACGTTAATAATATGGAGCAAATCATCTCCATTATGGAAGCTGCTAACGAAGCTGATAGCCCTGTAATTCTACAGGCTTCTCGTGGCGCTCGCAAATATGCTGGAGAAAATTTTCTACGTCACCTAGTATTAGCAGCAGCAGAAAGCTATCCTCATCTTCCTATTGCTATGCACCAGGATCACGGAAATAGCCCCGCGACTTGCTATTCGGCGATTCGCAATGGTTTTACTAGCGTCATGATGGATGGCTCTTTAGAAGCAGATGCTAAAACTCCCGCTAGCTTTGAATACAATGTCAACGTAACAGCAGAAGTAGTCAAAGTGGCTCACGCTGTTGGTGCTAGTGTTGAAGGTGAACTTGGTTGTTTAGGTTCACTAGAAACTGGTAAAGGCGAAGCAGAAGATGGTCATGGTTTTGAAGGCGCTCTCAGCAAAGAGCAGCTATTGACCGATCCTGATGAAGCAGTAGAATTTGTAGAACGCACTCAAGTAGATGCTTTGGCTGTAGCTATTGGTACTAGCCACGGTGCCTATAAGTTTACTCGCAAGCCTACTGGCGAAATTCTGGCTATTAGCAGAATTGAAGAAATTCACCGTCGTCTACCTAACGTTCACATCGTCATGCACGGTTCTTCTTCCGTACCTAAGGAGTGGATCGACATTATTAACGCTAATGGTGGTAATATTCCTGAAACCTATGGTGTACCCGTAGAGGAAATTCAAAAAGGTATCAAGAGTGGTGTACGTAAAGTAAACATCGATACGGATAATCGTTTAGCAATCACTGCCGCTATCCGTGAAGCAGCTTATAAAGATCCTGCTAACTTTGACCCCCGTCACTTCCTCAAGCCTTCTATTGCCTACATGAAAACTGTATGCCTCAGACGTTATGAAGCTTTTGGTACTGCTGGTAACGCTAGTAAAATCAAGCAGGTTTCGCTTGAAGATTACGCTGCTAAATACGCTAAAGGCGAGTTGTCTACTAGCAATAAAAAAGCTGTTTCCGTTTAGATTTAGTTAGACGAATCGACAATCTAAATTAAATTTGAAGCAGAATGAGTAGCAATAAACAGCTACTCATTTTTTTTGTCTGATTGTCTCTCTTTTGTGTTTAAGGTTGGAGTAGCATTGTTAACAGAGTGGGCAAAAAGCAAAAAGGTAAAACCGCATTTCCAGAAAAAGCTTTGCCCACCAAATAAAAAAAAGGGTCTTGCAATAACTCTAATTACTACATAAACCCCTCTAATAAATCACCGTTTGTTTCATTAAACCGTTGCTGCTGCTTCTTTTTTTGCCGATCCTTGCGTTCCTAGCTGAATCAATTCAATTTTGTAGCCGTCTGGATCTTCTACAAAAGCAATTACGGTACTACCGTGTTTCATTGGCCCTGGTTCTCGGCTAACCTTACCGCCTTGAGCTTTAATGCGATCGCAAGTACCATATATATCATCAACTCCCAGGGCAATATGTCCGTAACCTTTGCCCAGGTCATATTCTTCTACGCCCCAGTTATAGGTAAGTTCAATGACGGTGTTGTCTTTCTCTTCGCCATAGCCCACAAAGGCCAAGGTAAATTCTCCTCCTGGGTAGTCTTTGCGTCGCAAAAGCTTCATGCCCAAAATATCGCAATAAAACTTAATAGATTTGTCTAAATCTCCGACCCTGAGCATTGTGTGTAGCATACGCATATTTTTAATTCTCCTTTTTAATCAAATAAGCTATTTATTTACATTGCTTGTGGAACAATAGTTCAATCCACTTAATATAAAACTATCTAAAATTCGGCGATCGTGGCAAAAATCTTTCTATAGAAGGAAGTGAATATCCATAAATCAAGTTAGTTTATTGACTTATTTTATTCAACTTAAACTGCTCCAACTATTGTTTATTGTTACTTGTTTGTATTTCTGGTGTCGTAGCCATACCAGCATTTAAAATTAAAAAATGACTAAATCTATTGACCAACCTCCTAATCCCGAACCCGAAAAGCCAAATCCCGTGAAGCGATTGATATATAAACTAAAATCATCCCCAAAAAAAGTAGCAACAGGGGCAATTGCGATCGCAGCTTTTGGTAGTTTAGGCTATTGGGGGACGCAAGTGTTAGTTAAAAAGAAATTACCGCCGTTTCTAGAAAGTCAAATTGGTAAGTTTATTCAACGTCCCATTGACTTGGGTGAAGTTAAAGGCTTTTCTCTGGGTGGAATAGAGTTTGGCAAAACGGTTATTCCTGCTACTGCTAGCGATCCTGACAAAGTAGAAGTAGAGGGGGTTAAGGTCGGATTTAATATCTTTCCTGTTTTATTTCGCCGTACCTTGCCTATAGACGTGGCTTTAATTCACCCTAATATTTATTTGGAACAAGACAAGGATGGGCAATGGATTAATCTAGATTTTCTCAATAAAGATAAAAAAAAGCTCCCAATTTATTTTGATGTGGATTTAGATGTTGACCAAGCCGACATTACCGCCGTACCTTACAAGCAAAATCCTCTCAAGGCGCAGCTAGACGGTAGCGGAAGATTTAATCAAAAGCAAGAAATTCTGACTTATGATTTAGATGCAGGAATTGAAAAGGCAAAAGCGACTATAAAAGGTGAAACTAAGTTAAAAACTGTCACAACCGATACAAAAGTGCTGGTTAAAGACTTAGCTTTAGCTGATGTTGCTACTCTTTTACCTAATTCCCCTGTAAAACTTAACAGCGGTTTACTTAATGCCAACTTAGATATTAATATTCCTTCCTGGTCAGAGATTAATACCGCCAACGTCAAAGGAATGGTCAATCTGCAAAACGTGGAGGGGAAAGCTACCGATTTAAATGCCCCTGTTTCAGCAGAATCTAAACTAAACTTTAGTGGTCGTAATGCTGATGTTAAGCAAACTCAAGCTAGTCTGGGTGACATTACTGCCCAGGTAGGAGGAAAGGTTAACTTAGATAGTGGCTATAACCTGAACTTAAATGTCTTGCCTTTTCAGTTAGCTAGTATACCTAGTAATCTTATTAAACAAGTACCTGTCGATTTAGCAGGAGAAGTAGAAGCACAGGTTAAAGTGCGGGGTGCGATTAAAGATCCTCAACTGATGGGAAATATTAATAATACTCAACCTGTAAGAATAGATAAAACTTCCTTTAAACAAATAAATGCTGACTTCCAGGCTAATCTAGATCAGGTTGTTCTAAACAATGTACAGATAAATCCTGTGGCGGGAGGGAACGTTACCGCTAAAGGTACGATTGAAACAAATCTGAGACAGGCTTTAGAAAACAATAAGGCTATAGACGCAATTAAAATGCCTTTGGATTTTAGTTTTCAAGCAAATTTACCAACTCAGGAATTAGTTACCCCTTATTATCAACTGCCTGAAAAAGTTGCAGTGGGTAATCTTAGGGCAAAAGGACAGGTAAACGGCACGGTAGATAATCCTAATGCCCTAGTTAACTGGAGTATACCCCAAGCCAACGTCAATAATTTAGAGGATATTGCAGGATCGGGAGAACTAGCTTTTGCCAACAATAAATTATCTCTGCGGGATACGGAAATTACCTATGGTGATGGCAAGGTCGATGTAGAGGCGGATGCTAATTTAGACAATAAGCAGTGGCAAGCAAGCTTAGATGCCAACTCACTGAATTTAACGCCTTTTCTGGCACAGGTTAAGAACCCTAACCTGAACTTAAATCGTCCCGTGGCGGTTAATACCGCTAAAGCTAATTTTAATGGCAGATTAGATCGGCTTGATTTAGAGAAGATTAACGGTACGGCTGATTTAAACTTAAATGTTGACGGTGGCGATGTTGTAGTCAACAGTCAGCTAAATTCGGGTAATGTCAAAGCTAAGGCAGTTACTAATAATATCCAGCTAGATCGTTTTGTAACTAGTTTACCTGTTGCTGCCTCTGTGCAGTCAGGGACAGTAAATGCCTCTGGTAAATTGAAACAATTGCTGGCATTTAAAGATAACCCTAATTTAAGTAGTGTTAAAGCCGATGCAGATTTAAATTTAAGCGTTGATGGCGAAGCAGTAGCGGTTAATAGTCAGATAGATTCAGGTAGAGTTCTGGCAAATGCTAACACCAGTCAGATTAACTTAAACCGCATTGTCCCTAATTTACCAATTCCCGCCAACATAAGATCTAGTCAGGTGAGGGCTTCTGGGGAATTAAAACAGCTATTAACCTTTGCCAAAAACCCTGACTTAAGTACTGTAGATGCCCGTGTTAATGCGGATTTAGGTGTGGCTGACGGCACAGTAAAAGCGATCGCAAGTCTCCAAAACAACCAGTGGCAGGCAAACGTCAACGCGACGGATGTTAATTCTCAATTACTGATAAATAAGTTTGCCCCTAAAAAGTTTACTTCGGTAGAACTAGATAACGTAAATGCCCAGGCGGATTTGTCAGGAGACATCAAGCCTGTACTCAACAAAGATATTAATGTTCCTGTGGCGATAAACAACTTTACCGCTAATTCTGGCGCGCAAAATATTGATGCCAAGGGGAATTTAACCCTGTCCAACGTTACCAGTAATTTAGACATTGCCAAGACTAACCTTGATGTTCGGGCTAACCTCGACTTTGATCGGCTACCTATCGATCAGGTAATTGCTGCTGCTAGCCAAAATGATCAGTTGATTGCTGAAAACGTCAATGTTGCGGGAAAAGCCGCTTTTAACGGACAATTTCAAGGAAAACAGCTAATTTCTGCCCCTAGCGTTCCAGGCAATATTAATCTAACAGGAGATTTACAGTTACAGAATTTCGCCTTTAATGACATTGCCTTCGATCCTGTGATGGCGGGTAGAGTTAATGTCGAGACAGGTAAGGAAATCGCTCTTAATCTTAAAGGTGAACAGGATGTAATTGCTGCTAGTGCTGTTCCCTGTACCGCTAGTGACTGTAAACTGCCCTACTTACCTAATAGCTTAGAATTACGTCAGGGAGAAGATACAGATAACCCAGTAATCGCTACAGGCGATCGCAACGGTGATATATTTTCTCTAGATATTAATAATTTCCCCCTCGCCTTACTCAATCTTGCCCCCGCTAAAGCAGCAGGAATTGACGGGGCTTTGCAGGGTAAAACTTCAGGGAAAATTGCTCTCAATCTTTATACCTTAGCAACCAAAGGTAATATTGCAATTAATAAGCCAGGGGTAGGCTATATTCAGGCAAAACAGCTTGATGCTAATTTCGACTACGATCCAGCTAAAAATATTGCTAAGTTAACAAATTCTTCTCTGGAGTTAGGCAAAAGTCAATACAACCTCAACGCTGCTTTAAATCTAAAGTCGGGGGCAATTGACGGGAAGTTAGATATTCCCCAAGCTTACATTCAAGATGCTTTGACTACTCTGCGCTGGTTTACGATTGCAGACGTGACCGACTTATTTAATATTCCCGATTATGGTGAAGCTGCTGTGGTTAAACCTGCCCCAGATAAAGAAACCGTCGATCAATCAATCGCCCGTAAACTAAATCAGTTACGTAATGTAAATAAAAAAATTCAGGCAAATGCAGCCGCAAAAGAAACAGGCAATGTTCCTACAGAATTAAATATTGAGGGTAAATATGTGGGGCAAATAACTTTAGGCGGAACGATTCAAACACCTAAAGCAAACTTTAACGTAGAAGGAGATAACTGGCAGTGGCAAACCATTCCAGCCTATCCCAATATAGTTCCTCCTTTGGGTCTAGTGATCGAAGAGTCGCAAGCTATAGATATACCCAAACTGTCAGTCGCAGGAAATCTACTAGGAACAACGGTAGATTTAGATGAAGCAAAAATACAGGTGCAAGAAGCGGTTTTATCTTTAAAAGGTAAGCTATCTCCAGGACAAGAAGATGCTACATTTGCGGTCAACAATTTAACCGTAGATAATATTGGTAATTTTGTTAAGATTCCCGTGGATATAGCAGGAGAAATTAATGCCACAGGCACAATTAAAGGCACGCCTAAAAATCCTCAGCTAGCAGGAAAAGTTGCTTTTACAGATGGAGCGTTTAACGGCAACGTCTTACCTGAAAAGCTAGCGGGAGATTTTGACTACGACGGTAGCAAACTAGCATTTAATACTACTGCACCTGAATCAATTCGCGTAGAAGCCAGCGTCCCCTATCCGATTATCCCTGGTAAAAGCGATCGCCTTACAGCTAAAGCCGATGTAGACAAAGAAGCATTTGTCTTTTTAGGTGCCTTTAGCCAGAATTACTTAAACTGGATTGGTGGCGATGGAAATGCCAAATTAAATGCTAATGCCCGCCTAGACTTAAACAAAAAAGGCATCATTTATGATTTGGATGCCAAAGGAGTAGTTAACCTCAAAGATGCTAATGTCGCGGTAGAAACGCCTTTCTTTACTGAACCATTTGTCGGTACAGGTAAAATTACCATAAATAATCAGATAGTTAACGTTGAGAATTTAGACGCTACCTTTGCCCAAAAAGATTTATCCGTTACGGGTAAGCTACCGATTCTTACCGCAGTTAATAACTTAGACAAGCCCCTAACTATCAATCTTCCCGAAGGCGATATTGATATTAGAAAGTTATATAAAGGCGGAGTCGAAGGCAAAGTTACAGTTACAGGAGCATCTTTAGAACCTGTAATAGGCGGAAAAGTTACTTTAGAAGATGGTAAGGTATCTCTTCCTAAAACGGAAGCTCCTACCCAAGAGGAAACCGTTCAATTAACCAAAAGCAAGGTTAGCAATACGGTTTCAGGCGCAAAGGCACTGTCTACTCAAGGAAATAATCAACAACCCACTGCTGCTAAATCCTCTGGTTTTGTTACCGCCCTAAACAACCTCAAGGTCAACCTCAAAGACTTCAGCTTTGAACAAAATCCTGTATATGAATTCAAACTCGATGGTGGTTTAACTCTTAATGGTACGGTTGATAAACCGAGTAACATTATTCCCAAAGGAACTTTAACGTTGACTCGCGCCGACGTAAACTTATTTAGCAATAAATTTGATTTAGATCGTAGTCGAGAAAATACGATAATTTTTACCCCAGGTGCTGGAGTATTCGATCCTGCCCTTGATATTATTTTAGTAACCGAAGTTGAAGATATTAAGCAACAACAATTTAATAGTTTACGTTCAGTTGATGCTAACTCTAATGAAATAGACGATCCACTTTCACAAGGTAATGACAGCGAAACTATTAGAATTAGTTTGGTAATTGATGGCGAAACCGCAGAAATATTACCAAACTTGGCTGAGAACAGCACCGACTGTAGTACTAGTACTGTTCGTCCTAACGATGCTCCTTTAGTTGAAAACAAAAAATACTATAGTCAAACAGAACTAAATCAATTAACAAAATGTTTTAACAACGTGTCCCTAACGGGTGGCGATCGCAACTTAATTAATTCTCCAGCAGTACAATTGACGAGCATTCCTTCTCTGAGTCAAGGAGAAATTGTCAGTTTGTTGAGCGGTCGATTCATAGATTTTGCTAGCAATTTGGGTCAAGGCAACGATAGTCAATCGCAATTATTTAATATGGGAGTGAACACGTTTATAGTTACTCCTCTCTTAAACAACGTGTTATACAAAATAGATGATACAACAGTAAAATTGGGTAAAAAAATTGGTTTAGATTATTTAACTCTGTATCCCAATTTAGAAGGTATTTATAACATTAATCGAAATTCATCGCTGCGTTCTACCTACAATTACACATTTAACGAAGTCAGGGTGGAGTACCAAAAAAGTTTTTAATGACGTTGTTAATTTACAGTCCGAGACTACTGAAAATATTCGTGGCTTTTATATTCTTGCTTAGAGACTAAACCAATTTCGGAATCTAGTAGAGAGATAGTTTAATATCGATTTAATCCACTTTCAATATAGTCGAATGCAGATTAAACTTTCTCTTTCTCCTGGCGCAGTTGTTAGGTATTTAATGATCGCAGTTGTTTTCTTTACTGTTGTAAGCACGGGAATTCAAATTGCCAAGTATGTTTTCGACTATCGTCAGGATTGGATGAGTCTGTGGAATCTAGATAGAGAGTTAAATTTCCCAAGCTGGTTTTCTACTTTTATGATTGGCTTTTGCTCAATTTTGCTCAAGATTATTGCCACAGGCAAAAAAGAACAGGGCGATCGCTATACTAAAGACTGGCAGTTATTATCCTTAATTTTTTTCTGGATGGCGATCGATGAATTAGTGAGTATTCACGAGATTCTCATTATTCCTCAACTCAGCGATGATCTCCATCTTCCTTGGTTTCTTCATTCCCTATGGGTTATTCCTGGGATGGTTTTTGTTGCCTGGTTTGCCAGACGCTACATTAGATTCGTGCGCCATTTACCACCAAAAACTAAAAAACACTTTGTGTCCGCAGCCTGTGTCTATATTGGTGGTGCATTAGTTATGGAAATGGTGGGTAGTTATTTTGCTGAATTACAAGGACAACAACATTTGACCTATGCTTTAGTTGCTACGGTTGAGGAGTTGATGGAGATGGTTGGCATGGTGATGTTTATCTATGGTTTACTTTATTATCTGGGTGAATGGGCAAAAACCTTAGATCTGCGAATTGATATTTTGAATCTGTAGAGAACTATTAGACCTCTTACACGAATCAGAAATATTGGTTAAGAATGAGGTTTTTTGCCAGAGGTCAGAGGTCAGAAATTCAAATAATATGTTCAACGGCAATTCTTAATCGATTTAATTGACGATTATATTGTTTTTGTTCTTTGGTTATTTTTTTAACTTTTTGCTTCTTGATTGGAGTTTGGCTCAGAAGATAAATTTTAGCGATTCCTTAATATCCTTTGTCTGCTTAATTGACTACTCTTGGTATGGTTCAAACTGCGATTTTTCTGCACTAGCACTACATTGAGGACGTGACCAATCATCGGCAATATCGCGCTTTGGGCGTGCCAGGTTCGATTCCCGAGTCGGGATCGCAAATGTAATTGTAGTTGTCACAAAAATACTATAAAACTTAACCAATCTTTAGGATAAATTTTTCTAAGCTTTAGTAACATACTAATAACACCTCAATTTAAGTGCTTATAAAAAGGATTCAAAAAAGATGAAGGAAAATTTAGCAAATACTAACTTAACCGAGCTTTCAGTACCTGCAATCGACTTATTTGAAGACCTGCAAGAGGGGCTACTGACAAATGACATAATTTCTACTGACGAGGTTCGGCAAATAGAATCTGCTGTTGTAGACCTTACACCCCGTCCTAGCCCTGGTCGAATTGTTGGGACATTAGAGGACGATCTTCTCACTGGAACCCCCCAGAGCGACCAAATTTTTGCCCTGGATGGCAACGATATTGTGATTGCTCTGTCTGGCAGCGATCGCATTTTTGGCGGCTCTGGGGCTGACTTGATTGTGGCTGGAGGAGGAAACGACTTTATTGACGGTGAGGCGGGAAATGACCAAATCTTTGGTGACGCAGGCAACGACGACATCAAAGGTGGCGGTGGAGTTGACGTGATTAATGGTGGTGGCGGTAGCGATCTGATCAGCGGAAACCAAGGGGGCGATCGAATCTCTGGAGAAGCTGGCAATGACATCATCAATGGCAATGGCGGACAAGACATTCTCAACGGTGGAAATGACGCAGATATTATTTCTGGCGGCGGCGACAATGACCGCGCTTTTGGAGGTGCTGGCAACGATGACATATTTGGTGACGGTGGTAACGATGCCCTTAATGGTGATGCTGGAGACGATTTAGTTGAAGGCGGGGCTGGCAATGATACCGTCTTTGGCGGTACGAATAATGATACCGTAGCTGGAGGCAATGGTGCAGATGAAGTTATTGGTGGTGCAGGTGATGATTCGCTGTCTGGGGGGAGCGGAAACGATACGCTGATTGGTGTCGATCCTTTTGTTGGTGCTTTCGGGTTTGGTAGTGGCGAACTCGATACTCTAGACGGTGGTGCTGAAAATGACACTTTTGTTTTAGGAGAAGGCGATCGCGTCTATTACCTGGGCGAAGGAAATGATGACTTTGCTTTAATTACTGATTTTGAAAGCCAAGACACTATTCAACTTCCAGAAGCTTTCAACTCTACCAATAATGTGGCTACTGAAATTGATGATGCGGGTCAGAGTCTTGCTACTGCCCAAGTAATTTCTGGTGGAACTGAGGCGCTAGATAGAATTACAGGAACTATTGCTTCTGAAAATGATGTCGATCTGTTCCAAATCGACATAACTGGCGGGGGGAATTTTTCTGCTACTACCGTCGGTGGGGCTGATTTTGATACTCAGTTGTTTCTGTTTGATGGAGATGGCTTTTCGGTGCTGGAAAACGACGATGATGGAGGGCTTCAATCGACAATTTCAGATGATTTCGCTCCGCTAACTCCTGGCACTTACTTCTTAGCTATTTCTAGCTTTGATAACGATCCAACTGGCTCTCCTCTAGATGGTTTCACAGGCAATGGAGGTTCGACTGGAAATTATACCATCGACTTAACTGGAGTTGAAGCTGACTCTAGTGAAATAGAAGCGGTTTCTGCGTTTAGTTTGGGAGCGTCCCCTGCTGCACTTCCCCCAGGAACGGCAATAAGTTTTGAAGATGACCTAATTGCTATCGTGCAAGGGGTTTCACCTTCAGACTTAAGTTTAAACGGCGACGACTTTGCTTTTGCTTAAACACTTTTTTTCTGAGAATTTAAGCAACTTCCAATAGAACAGGATTTAGATACATAAATCTTGATGAGAGCGTTTCACGAAATGCCTCTACACACAATTCTTACTTATTAGAACTCTTGCAAAAGTTTTTTAGGATATGGTCGAGGGTTTATTTTTTTATATTAGACCTCCTGCAAAAATAAATTAGAAATCAAAATTAATCCTTTTTACCGAGTCCCTAAACTCGATCAAGGCTTATCGGACTTATGCAAGAGGTCTAGTATCTAATTGTAAGGCTTCTAAGATCTACTAATGCTGGATTTATTTACGCCCACGTCTACTGGTGTAGTTTTATTTCTAGCTGGTCTTGTATTTTGGAAGGTTCGTACACGGGCGCGATCGCACTTTTTTCAGGAGTTATTTGCCAGTCATAGTGACGCAGTAGCAAAGACATAAATATTTTCATTTCCATCTGGGCGAACTGATAACCCAGACACACATGAGAACCGCCTCCAAAACCAACTAGGGAAAAGGGATGCTGTTTGTCTTCTTCGCGGGGAGGGGCAAAACGATCTGGATCGAAAGAATCTGGGTTGGCATATATTTCTGGTAAGCGGTGAGTCAGCATGGGAGATACATCCACCATCCAGCCAGCAGGAATACGATAGCCATCGTACTCAATATCTTTGACTACACCGCGAGATATATTTTGTACTGGAGGATAAAGTCTTTCTACTTCTTTAAGAGCATAACCCAGGTTAGTAAACTGTTTTAAATGAGATAGATGCAAAGGTTCATCGCCGACAACCTCTTTTTGTTCGTTAAGCAAACGTTCTTTCCATTCGGGATTAGCATTTAGTTCCAACAGTAACCAAGAAATTAAGACGGCAGGGTTTTCGTGTCCTGCAAACAAAACCATCAATAACTGGTCGATAATTTCCGTATCGCTTAATGGATCGCCATCTTCGGTAACAGAAGCCAAGAATAAGCCTAAAAAGTCTTGAGACTCTTTGAGATCGCCATTTTGTCTGCGAGTGGCTATTTTTTGCTGTAAAAATGTTTTCAGTTTACGACGCGCTGACTGAGAACGCCCATAAATAGTAAAGGGTAAGTCCAGATGTAATTTTGCTCTACGCCCAACCAACATAGTTAGAAAGTATTGAAGAGATTCTGCAAACTCGGCTTTTGTTTCTGTACCCAAAACTAGCTGAAGTGCTACGGTTAGGGAAAATTCTGTAAAAGCGTCGATCGCGGGTAAAATTCCTTCAGTGGCTTTTTCTTGTAGGAAATTCTCGGCAAGCAGATGGATGGTATCAAAATAATTATTAAGTGCCTGTCCGTGCATTGCAGGATGGATCAGGCGACGAATGGCTTTATGTCTTTTGCCATCTTGAAGCAGTACCCCGCTACCAAAAATCGGTTTGAGAAATATCCAACCTTGTTCTGCCGACAGATGATCTGCTTGATCCATCAACACTAATTTATTGGCTTGGGTGCCGATCAAAAAAGCAAACTTTTTCCCAAATATGCGTGATTTGAAAACTGAACCATGACGCTGAAAACGCTGGCGATAAAACATTTCCTCTCCAGCAAAGAGTTCTTTGGTTTCGCCTTTAGAACCACCAAAACTTCCTGGCATTTCTTCGGCGGATTTTAGCTGCGATCTTTGTTGTAATACCATTTATAGTTGTATTTATTAATTTTTACACGAGCGGTAATAAAAGTTACCCTCATTCTTGGTTAAAAGCTACAAGCTAATAGCGGTGAGGCGACGCGGGGTCTCACCGCTATTAGCTTTATCAATACCGATTAATGTAAATTGAAGTAAATGTATCAAACAGGTACAGCTTCAATAATGCTGTTTGCTGTTTGGGTGGGAATGATTCGGGCAATTTTAAAACCTGCTTTGACTAACAAATCCCGATATTCATCTTCTTTGCGTTCGCGCCCCCCTGGAGTAGTCAGTAGAGATTCTAGATCGATTAATTTACCCACAAAAGGTTCATTACCTTCAGGCATAATCATTTCTACTAGTAAAAGCTTTCCTGTGTCTGTCATCGCTTCGCGACAGTTCTGAAGAATTTTTATTGCTTGTTCATCGTCCCAATTATGAATAACGAACATCAAAATGTAGGTGTCACCCCCACTAGGAACTGTCTCGACACAGTTGCCTGAAACTAGCTGACAGCGTTCTGTTAGCCCAGCTTGCTCGATCGCGGGTTGAGCAACAGCGATCGCACTTTCAAAGTCTAATAAGATTCCCTTCATTTCTGGATAAGCTTTGAGCAAGGGAATAATTGTACTTCCCGCACCGGCAAAGATTCCTAGTTCTACTAATGTAGATGTGCTAGAAAAATCGTAGTTATCCATTAAAGAATTAGAGGCGCGACTAGAAATACTAACTTTAGAATTGCTGGCAGTTTCGGCTGCTTCGGGATTTAAATAATATTCAAACAAACCCTGTCCAAAAAGGCGATCGAATGCTGGCTTTCCAGTCTTAATACTGTAGGGAAGTTCTCCCCATACCTGCCAATGCCAGTCTTGTCCGAGGAATTTAATCGCATCGCGAAGTGAACCTGGGGTGTCACCAGCTAAATATTCAGCAGAAGGAGTTAGTTTAAACTTACCGTCATCGTCTTGGGCAAATATGCCGACACTTGCAAGCGATCGCAATACTCGGTAAAGAGATGATTCGTGGGTTTGGGTAGCCTCTGCCAATTCTGCGCTGGTTTTTGCCCCATCGACCAATAAATCGGCAATGCCTAACTCGGCTACCACATAAATGATTCTGGCGATACGAAACCCGCCCAAAAAACGTAACATGGCGATCGCAGGTGGTACATGGGACAATGCGCTAGGCTGTCTTGCCTTGGGAGTACTAGTCGTAGTTGTCATGTTTTGCTCCAATTAAAATTATTTTTTATACACACACATCATTCTGTAAGGGCGGTTTCAAAACCGCCCCTACGGAATTGGTACAGCTTCAATAATGCTCATTGGCGACTTGGTGGGAATAATTCGCTTCACTTCAAAACCAGACTGGGCAAATAGTTCCTTGTATTCTTCGGCAGTGCGTTCGATCGCGCCTGGAGTCATAATCATTGCTTCCACGTCCAAGATTTTGGCTAAGGATGGTTCATTGCCTGGAGGTACAATCATCTCCACGACTAAAAGCTTACCGTCACTGGCTATGGCTTGATGTATGTTGCTCAAAATCTGACCAGCCTTGGCATCGTCATAATCGTGAATCAAATTTTTGACTAGATAGGCATCTGCTTGGTCAGGAACAGACTGCCAAAAGTCACCAGCTATTAGTTCGCAGCGATCGCCTAAAGAATTCTCTTCAGCTACCGCTTCGGCTTTAGATATGCGGGATGCAGTATCAAAATGAATCCCCTTCAAGTCCTGATTTTTACGCAGGATAGAGGCAATCAGTTCGCCATCTCCTTGACCACCTGTGGCAATATCCACCACCTGTTTAAAATTAGAAAAATCATAGCCTCCTAAGATAGAGCGATCGCTTAGAGTTAAAGCTCCCTTCATAGCTGCATCAAAGTCTTGGGCTACATCAGGATTTTGTTGATAATATTCTTCAAAATCCATGCCATGTATCTTTTCAAATGCCGAACCACCAGTTTTGACGCTGTGCAAAACATCTTGCCACATCTGCCAATGCCATGGAGTCCCCATGACTCTAGCATAGCCGTTTAGTGAACCAGGAGCATCAGACTTTAGTAAAGATGCTCTGGGGGTCAACTTAAAAGTGCGATCGTCTAATTCTTGAAAAATTTCAAAGCTAGCTAAGGTTCTTAATAGCCTATATAGGGATTGAGGATGGGTTGAAGTTTCTTCTGCTAATTCAGCGACGCTTTTGGGCTTATCTTTTAATAAATCGGCAATACCAAGCTGCGCTGCTACTGAAATGCTCTGGGAAAGACGGTAAGCATTCATCATTTGCAGAATCATGATCTGCGGTGGCATTCCCTTCTCTTTCGGTGGTTTGGTCTGTTGGTTTGTAGTCATATTATGCGTTTTTGGTGTAGCAAACTTCGTAGAGTACGGGAGAAGATTCAGCGATCGCACCTATCTTAGGCATATGTTCTCGAGCTTCGGGATTTTGGAAAATGCCACGGAAGTCTTCAACGCTTTTCCATTGGGCATAGTTTGTTACCCATTCCCCATCTAAGCTTTTATGAATGTTGGCACTTATAAACCCTGGTAGTTTCCCCATAGTTTCTTCAGTGGCATCGACTAGCATATCTACTAACTGCTGCTGATTCTCTGGCTTGACCTTGAAAACGTTAACTAAAGTAACTAAGTCTGCGTCTAGAGAAATTGTAGTTTTTGATTCTGATGAAATTACACTCATTATATTTTTTCGGATAACTAATAGATTTAGATCGAGGGACATTTTTTTGGTTCATAATCATTAGTCAATGATTTACTAATAAAATGCCCAGAAATTATTTAAATGTATTGACCAACTGTTTGAGAAGGAGGCGATGCTAGAGCGTGTATCTAGCACTTCAGCCGTCCATCAGGCTTCGTCCGTTTAAAGCGGAGTAATCTCTGACTTGAGTTTGGCATACAACAACTTTCATCATGTATAAATAATCGAGTCTTTATGTTTAAATTCTGTTTGAGTTTTGTTCAAAGACATAAATATAATATTTAAACCTGATATTTTATTGCTTACAAATTAGTAGCTTGTCAAAATACATTTGTATTTTTATGTACATGATAAAAGCGATCGCGATTTAAAAATCATAAGCTGGTAAAAAATGCAAGCCAACAGCCTATGAAGCTGGTAAAATTTGCAAGATAAAGGCTACAGGGAAAATAATAGATAAGATTAAATCGCTAAATACTGTTGCTAGCTTATGATAGTTAAATGTGATAATCTTAATTTAAGCTATTGGTAAACAGAGTTTTATGGCAAGATTTTCTTTATGTACGCAATAGGACATAGGCTTATGTACGTAATAGAACATAAATCTAAATTTGAAATAGAACCTAACTTTTTTCAGCAATAATTACTGTGTTTAAACAGACTGTTTAAGTATTTGTAGGTAACTATGATTCATGAAGGAGAAAGAAATCTCTTTGGTTAATTAAGCAGCATTTTTGATATATAAATTTAATAAAAATAAAATATATTACCTATGCTATTTTGTTGAATTTTAAACTGTAATAGTGTAATTATTAAGATAGATTAAGTAACCAAATAATTAAAGATAAATAGCTAACCACAGCAAAAAAGATGGTACATATTTCCAAGAGATCCTTAAAGGCTTCAAAAGAGGGAATTCAGTTGGCTAGTCGAGCAATACTTAGATTTCCTACAAAAATAGATTTTGCAGCAGAACTAGAAATTTCCCGTTCTACCGTACAGAACTTTTTTGCAGGTAAACCTGTGGGTAGAGAAAATTTCCATAAAATTTGTCAAGAACTCGATCTGCTTTGGCAAGAAGTGGCGGAACTTCCCCCAGAAGTAGCAAAATTACCAAAACCAACAGCAATAAGTAATGAAGTAACTGAAAATAACAAGATCGCTGTTAATATCGATCGACAGGGCGATGGCTTTAGTCCCATTCCATCATCCATGAGTGCAGATTTAAACGGCGCAGTTGAAACAATCTCTGACTCTGTAGTCGAGCAATTTCGGAATTTGGCTAGAGGTAGAATTTGGTCAATGTGTGGGACGATGCGAGTATTAGATATGTCTTATCCTAAACTTACTGAGGATATATATGTTGATACTAAGGTCTACTTAAAAATAAAAGGTAGGCGGAGGCTGAAAGTTGACGATCTCCATTTATCTCAGCTTGTTGTTAATCCTCAGTCTTGTGATTTTAAGTTCAATGACGAGCAGCCAAAACAGGTAGAAATACTTGGTGACAAAGCAGCAATATGCTATTCCAAGTTAATTGTTTTGGGTAAGCCTGGTTCTGGGAAAACCATGTTTTTAAAACATTTGACTTTACAATGTCTTGAAGGTGGATTTCAAAGCGATCGCATTCCTATATTTGTTCCCTTAAGAGATTTTGTAGCTTACACATCATCTTTAAATTTGGTTGACTATATATCTAGTCAGTTAGCTGAAGGTTGTCAAATAGAAATTAATTTGGTTAGACAGTTATTAAATCGAGGCAAATTTCTAATCGTTCTCGATGGACTAGATGAAGTCCAAATTTCCAATCGTAGTGTCGTTTGCCAGCATTTACGCAGATTTACGAAATGGTTTCCCCACAATTATTACATCATTAGCTGTCGTCACGGCGTACAGTGCTGCAATTTTGAACAGTTTACCGAAGTAGAAATTGCTGATTTTGAACCCAAGCAAATTCAAGATTTTGCCGTTAAATGGTTCGATCCTGAAGATACTCAACTAAGTTACGACTTTCTAGCCAAAGTAATCAAGAATAATTCAATTCAAGAGTTTGCGACTAACCCACTATTATTGGTTCTGTTGTGCATTGTGTTTGAAGAATCAGCCGATTTTCCCATTAGCCGTGCTGAAATATATGGGGAAGCTTTGGATATCATGCTCAGACAGTGGGATGCAGAGCGGGCGATAGAAAGGGAGCAAGCGGGGGGATTGACTATAGAACAAGAAAAAGAATTACTTTGTAAAGTTGCTCGCAGAACTTTTGAGCGCAAAGAATATTTCTTCAAAGAAATAGAGCTAAAATTTTATATTGCCGACTATGCAAGTAACCTGAGCCAATTAGATATATCCCGAATTGATGCCCAGAAAGTTCTCAAATCGATTGAAGCCAAACATGGTTTGTTAGTAGAACAAGCCAAAAAGGTTTATTCATTTTCTCATTTAGCATTTCAAGAATATTTAACAGCTAAAGAATTTGTTTCTCCCTGCGATTTAGCTGTATCTATAGCGATGTTAAATCATTTGGTTAGCCACCTAACAGACGAGAGATGGCGCGAAATCTTCTTGTTGGTGGCAGAAATGTCACCTCAAGCAGATCGATTATTTACCCTAATAAGTCAACAAATCGATGACTTTGGCGATCGCTGTCCCCAGATTGCAGCGTTTTTGGAATGGGTAAACTGTAAAGCTGAGTCGATAATTATTCCCAGATTAGAGCATTCTCAAGAGAGAGTCGATCTAGCCAAAGTTCCTGGCGGTTTAAAAGTAACTGGATGCCAAAAAGAAGTATTTCGAGCATTTTACTTTAGTTTGGGATTAGGTCAGATTTCAGATAGTATCGGCACTAACTTTTCTTTAATGTTAAAGCTCGATCCCCACTTTGGTGAGGGGATCGCTGTCAATGCAGACTTAGCGTTAGATTTGAGCTTATTTAATCTTTTGAACTTGATGCCCATTTTAGAATCAATACATAATCCCGCACTAATTTTGCAACGTTCGCTCAAGCGAGCAATTAGTCATGCTATAAAAATTGAGCCAGAGCTAACTAAAGAATTACAAAGAATGAAACAAAAAATTACTACTTCTCAAGAAAATGCAACTCAGTTTTGGCTGTGGTGGCATCAAGAGGGAAAAGCTTGGTTTAGCGATCTCAACTCCATGGCAATGAAGTATCGTAATATAGCTCATCAATGGAATTTTAATTCTCAGCAGCAACAAGTTCTCCAACAATATTTTCAGGCTAATATATTGTTATTGGATTGTCTCGATCACAGTAGCTATGTAAGTTCTGAAGTTAGAGACAGTATTGGGCATCAATTATTAAAGCCTCCTAAAAGCAAAACAAATAACCTGCAAGACACCCAACAAATGTTGCAACCAAACATGGCTTATATTGTCTAGCGATTTTATAAATTAAATATAAATGCACTTAGGCAAATTCTCACAATTAATTATTATTGAGCAGGAAATATATTTTATCGAAGAAATGCAGTTGCGATCGCTCCAAAATCGAACTGATATATTTTCTGCTTACGAACAAAATTATTGCCTCAACAAGCCAAGTCCTTTATTATCTGTTGCTGGTTTATGGTGCGCCAAACAAGCCTTCATCAAAGCTACCAATAGATTAAACTTAAACTTTCCCGATTTTAACTACCTGGACTTAGAAGTTAGACATCGTGATAGTGGTCAACCCAAAATGCTGCTTCAGAATAAATTAAGACAGCAGTTGGGAGAAAATATCAATGTAGAAATAGCGATCGCCCACGAGAAAACTTTAGCTGTAGCCAGCGTCGTTTTTTGGCGTAATGACAGAATTTAATTAATTTGCAAACGATACAAATGTAAAACCTTTAGTAAGGGCTGTTCGCCCTTACACAAACGAGCTGTTGCCTTTTTAATTTAAAATAGTACGTTTGATGTACATTGAATTTTTAAAAGTTTAATTCTTGAAAGTACTAATAATTCATGAGGGAAGAGAATTTTTTATAAAGCTCAACTCTAATAAATTTAATTTTCTATAGAACCCTTAGAAATTCTCTGAAAAAGAGGAAACCAGATTTTAAGTTTTACGTCAGACGGCACTTAAAGGGGCGAAGAGGTTCGCCCCTCGTGTCCTCCCCAATGGGACGGCGCTTATAAAGGGGCGAATGCATTCGCCCCACAGCACCTTGGGTCTGGGGAGTTAAGCCCCCAGTATTAGATTCTGGTTTTTACAGATATTTAGATAGAACGAGAAGATTAAACAGTTTTAATTCACACTAATAATGTTATATCTTCGCCTACATTAAACATTCGTGTGGGTTTTTTCAGCTATGCTTTTGTCAAAATGTTGAAAGGATGTACCAGAAGATTGAGCCGCAAATTCTCTTTCCAGGCGATCGTACCATTGACGGTAGCGTAGAGAAAGCAAATCTGCCTTAACAGTACATTTCCAGTCTCCATAACCTTTTTCGTGCCATTCCTGCTGCATCATCAAGATGGGAAAATCTTCTTCCAATATTTTGCTAGCTTTCTTCTTCAGTCCAAAGGTAACTAACGGATTCCAAACTAGCCAGTCGCGACACTCAAAGACAAATATTCTAGTTTTGTTTTCTGTCAGTGGAACAAAGTAATCATTAGCAATCAGCTTCCAACCTGGTTTTGGTTCAATCAAAACTTTAACTAAGCAGGGTGGCTCAAAAAAGTAGACAAAATCATTATATTCGCCGTCAGGATTTTTCACCTTCATATTCATCCCGTGTTCGTATTTCTCTAAACTAACGTCCAACGGGCGCAAATAATTTCGCTGCTCTTTCTTAGCAATGGTTTGGGTATGCAGGAAGGGAAAATGAGCAAAATCCAATGCTCCAGCAATCATGAGCTTATGGGAGGCATCTAATTCTTTAATAATTACTTCGTGTCTCCAACCCTCTTCGGTTGTCCCTTCTGGCAGACGTAAAGGTGTCATCGCAGCGCGATCGCCAGCAAATACCCATACTACCCCCAGCTTTTCTTCTGTAGGATAGGCAAAGTTACATTTAGCACCTTTGGGCATAGGAGCATCTTCTGCCATTGAGGGAATTTTTTTACATTCTCCTCCCTCGCCAAATTGCCAGCCGTGATAAGGGCATTCTACGTTGCCATTTTTAACTTGACCGCGAGATAGAGGAACACCTTGATGAGGGCAAGAGTCGTAAAGACAAATAACCTGATTATCTCCGTCTCGGAACAGCACCAATGGTTCATTCAATAGTGAAGTACTATAAGGCTTGTCGGCGGGTACTTCTGATGATAAAGCTAAAGGATACCAATAATTTTTGAGAAATTCCATAATTTACGTTCCAATATATATATTTGAGGATTTGGGGATTAGAAGACTCGTTATTCGCTTCCTACTTCTGTACGGACGATTCGTGAGACAGTTGCGGTGGGCGGTTTTACCGACATAAGCAAACTGTCGAACCCGAAGGGCGAATCGCCCCTACTTAACTCCTTCAATAATGCTGACGTTAGAGCGAGTAGGAATAATTTTATTTAAGCTAAAGCCAGATGCTTCTAGAAGCGATTGATATTCGGCTGCGGTACGTTCGCGACCGCCCAACGTTACCAACATATGTAAATCGATTAGTTTGCCCGAAAATGGCTCATTACCAGGAGGAATAACCTGTTCGACTATCAGCAGCTTACCGTTGGCTGGCATTGCTTGATAACAGTTGCGTAAAATAGCGATCGCCTGGTCGTCATCCCAATTGTGCAGTATGTATTTTAAAAAATAAGCATCGGCACCACTAGGTACAGACTCAAAAAAATCTCCTTCGACTGTTTCACAGCGATCTTGTATTTGATCGGCGTTTAAGAGTGACTCAGCAGTAGCGATCGCATCTGGCTGATCGAACAAAGTCCCTTGAAGATGAGGATTGGCTTTGAGTATAGCTGCAATTAGACTACCGTTACCACCACCAACATCTACCAAAGTTGTAATTTCTGAAAAGTCATAGCCATTGACAATAGCAGGTTTAATTGCTTCGGAGATATTGTCCATGGCGCGATCAAATACTTCCCCAGACTCGGCATTTTGACTGTAATAGTCAAATACGGGCATCCCATACTCTCGCTCAAATGCGTTTTCGCCTGTTTTTAAGCTATAAAGTAAATTACTCCAAGCGTGGTAGTATTCTTCTCCTCCTAATAGAATTGAGTCTCGCATCGATTCTGGAATATCACTACGAAGTCCTTGGGCGATCTCAGTTAGGGTAAAATTACCAGATTCCTCTTCGGCAAAAATGCCCACGCTTGCTAATGCCCGTAATAATCGATAGAGAGATTGAGAATCTGTATCTGTAATCTTGGCTAGTTGTTTGTAATTTTCCGCACCGTCTTTGAGTAAATCTGCAATTCCCAATTTGGCAACAGCATAAAGCGATTGTGAAATCCAGTAACCGCTTGACATTTGTAGCAATGCCATTTTTGCCTTGATGTCTAAACGAGGCTGTACATTCTTTTGCTGTAATTGCATGACCAGAACCACTTTATTTTTTTTAGTCGCTTTACCCATATTTAGCATTTGTGAATCAAAGTATGGGTATAACAAAAGCAGAAGATGTTAGCAACTTTTGTTCTTTTTATGTTGAAAAAAATTATGCTTGGGTATTGAGCTATACCAAAACTATTGGTAAATTATTTGTTATAAATCCGATTCGGCTTGTTAATTAATAGTATTTAAAATGGTTATTTTAAATGTTTATAGTACTTTTATAAATCTAGAATTATAAATTTCAGATATAGCTCAAAAAAAATTAGACGTTTGAATATAAATATTAGGTAAACCAGAGCAAAAACCTTGCTTATAAATGATAGATATGCGATGATTCAACGAAGCTTTAAATTAAAGCAGCTAAAATCAGTTTTAAATAGACTAAAGTTTTATCTAAAACTGGTATTAACCGCTCAATTTTTATTTATGGTTACCTACTGCATTTAGACATTTTGACGATCTTTAGTTTTAATTACCGATATTCTTGGCATAATTTGAGTTGCTCTAAATATTAGACATACTTTAATACCGTAAAAATTATTTGTTTGCCAAAGCTGTTCGAGATTTTTATTAGCTAAATAAACTGTCTTAAAGTCAAATTGTAATAGTGCTATAAAATAGCGTCGAATAATTGTCATATCTCTATCTTTATCAACCATGAATAGCTTTAACTTTACACAACTATCCGATACTATTGCACCGCCCTATACATCTTTTGCTAATCCTGCAATCAACGCAAAAGGTGATATTGCTTTTGAAGGTTTTCTCAGTTCAGATTTACCTCCAACTGGTATTTTCTATGCTAATAATTTTCAAGACAATTTTGAAAGTAGAACTGTTGTAGACAATAGCGAAATATTCCTAGATACGGGAGCTTTTCAGCCTGTTTTTGACCCATCAATTAACGACTGGGGGCAAGTTGCTTTTATTCAGAATGAAACGAGCATTTTAACTGATGAAAATGGCGCACCGATTTTTGATGAGAATGGCGCACCAATAATACAGTTGGATAGAGCTTCGATTCAAGTTGGCAACGGCGAACAAGAACCATCTACCTTGATTGAAAGTACCGAACCATTTAATTCTTTTGCTGGTGCTAATTTAAACAATCGCGGTACGGTTGTCTACGTTGCAGGGAATCTATTAGATGTACCAGTGGATTTTCCAGTCACAAGCACAATCTCTACCGTGAGCGATGGACAGATCGCAGAAATTGCTTCGACTGACGGTATTTTTAGTGGCTTTAATGTAAGTTTAGATACGATTGGTGGTGATGGGCCAATAACAGCTTTAGACATATCGCCCTCGATTAATGAGAATGACGAGGTAGCATTTAATGCAGGTTTAGATGCAGGGGGACGAGGTATTTTTGTCGGTGATGGGGAAACAATTACCGAAGTTGCCAACAGTAAGGGAAAGTTCGATCTATTTAGCAACCCAAATATCAATGATGAAGGTGCAACGGCATTTTTAACCCAGCGAGATGATGGTAGTCGTGGTATTTATCTCAATGGTTATGGGGAAACTGAATTACTAGTAGATGATGGTGGGCGTTTTAGCTTTTTTAATTCTGAACCTGCTCTTAACAACAATGGAGAGGTAGCTTTCTACGCTGAATTAGACGACGGCAGTGCAGGTATTTATGTTGCCTCGGAGTTGGGAAGCAGTCTAGTTGCTTCTGTAGGAGATGAAGTCGCTGGAGTCAAAATCGAAGAATTAGTGATTGTTCAAGATGGACTGAACGATTCAGGTCAAGTTGCTTTTCAAGCTCAACTCGAAGATGGTACTTTCGCTATTCTCCGCGCCGATCCTATTTCCAATCCTACCCATAATAACGATCGCCTGTACGGCGATGTCGGGAATAACTATATTGATGGTTGTACTGGAAACGACCTAATTGTAGGCGGGAAAGGAAACGACACCCTATTGGGTGGAAAAGGAAATGATATTCTGCGAGGTGGAGAAGGATATGACATTCTCACTGGTGGAGCAGGTCATGATACCTTGGTTGGTGGCGATAATGCCGATATATTTGAGCTTGCGTCTGATAGTGGAATAGACCAAATTCTTGATTACTCTGATGGAATAGATAAGTTTTCTTTAGATAGTCATTTACAATTTGATTGTTTAGTAGTGTCGCAGCAAGATAACAATACCGAAATTAGTTTGTCTTCCACAGGAGATGTACTGGCTTCACTGTACGATATAGATGCCCAGGAGATCGACATATTAGATTTTGTCTAGTTTTGAATTTTAATTAGGAATAATTTTGCTCTTTGAGAAAAGGTTCTAGTACACGCTAGAACCTTTTTTTTAAATACCAAATAGAAAATAGAATGCGACACATCTTGTCAGGGCGAACAACCCTTCGGGTGAGGTAGCCCCTACCCAAAAATTATTTGTTGCCAACTTTATTTGACTTAATATAACTACAAACCTTTCTTCAACATTACTCGTACATAATCTGTACCCATAGCTTTAATTTCAAAGATAGAATTTAAAAATTGCGATCGGCTATGTACAGCTTATAGTTCCGCGCTAAAAGCATTCAACAAAGATCGACCATTTGTCCCAAACTAAAATTAATGAAGCGACACAACCCTGATTCATTTTTGATCAAAGCGACTCTGTTGCTAATTAGTACCTTAACTGTGATGGCTGGCGCAGCGATCGCACCATCCTTACCAGCAATGGAAAAGCATTTTGCCGATGTGGAGAATGCCGAATATTTAGTCAAATTGGCTTTAACTATCCCCGCTTTGTTTATTGCTCTTTTTAGCTTCATAGTCGGAATGTCAATCAACCGCATTGGACGTAAGCGATTGCTGTTGTTTTCAACTCTGCTTTTTGCCTGTGCGGGGAGTGCGGGTTTTATTTTAAATTCCTTATGGGCTATTATCTTGAGCCGAGCCTTACTTGGTATGTCGGCAGCAGGTACAATGACTGGGGTAATGACAATTATTAGCGACTACTATCCAGGTCAAAAGCGTGCCAGCTTTATGGGTCTACAAGCTGCTGCAATGGGTTTGGGAGGGATGGTATTTGCTGCTGTAGGGGGAATAAGTGCCGATTTTAACTGGCGTTTTCCTTTTTTAATTTATATATTGGCTTTTTTCGTTTTTATTTTAACGGCGATCGCTCTATACGAACCCGAAGAAGATAAGCATGAGAATAATAAAAAGCTGGCTTTTGTATTGCCTAAAGAATCAATCGGCATAATCTATGGTTTGGGACTGATTTATATGGTTGCGTACTACTTAATTTTTGTACAGCTACCGTTTTATCTGCTAGAAATTAGTAATGCCAGCGCAGCCCAAAGCGGTATCGCCCTAGCGGTTTCTACTCTAGCAGGGGCGATCGCTTCTTCTCAATATGGTGCAATTAAAAAACGTCTCGATTTCAGCATCATCATAATTATTGCCTTTGCATTGACGGCAGTTGGTCAATTTATTATGGGTTTTGGAGACAGCTATCGAGTAGAGTTGTGCGGTTTGATTATCGCAGGAGTGGGATTTGGTCTAGTTATGCCCAACTTTAGCAACTGGCTAGCGACTATTGTACCTAATCATTTTCGTGGTCGAGTTTTGGGCGGATTAACTACTTTCTTATTTCTAGGTCAGTTTATTTCACCAATTATCAGTCAACCGATCGTCAACGTTGTCGGCTTTAGTAATACCTATAGTTTGAGTGCTATTTTACTGCTACAGCTAGCCATAACTCTTTTGGTAGTCAAAATTTCCACGGCATTTATCGCCGAGAAAATTTGAAATCAGAGACATGAAACTCTCAATTTTATTTGAATCTCCTTTTTGGATTGCCTTACTCGAAAAAGAAAGTGACGGCTTATTATATGCAGCGCGTCATGTTTTTGGTTCCGAACCAAGTTCAGAAAACGTTTATGAATTTATTTTGAGTGGGGAATATAAAAATTTAGTTGAGGGTATGACTGTAGGCTTACTGAATAAGCGATCGCGCCAACGCAGTATCAATCCCAAACGTCTGCAACGTCAAATTAGACAAGAAAAAGAGCGATCGGGTATTTCTAATCAATCGCGAGAAGTTATGCGACTTCAGCAAGAGCAAAATAAAAAAGAGCGTGCTTCAACATCTAAAGAAGAACGAGAAAGGAAACGCAACTATAAACGTGAATTAGCCACAAACAAAAGAAAACAGAAACATCGTGGCAGATAATATCGCAGTACGTTAATTGGTTAGGAAAGAATTAACTGCCCGTGAGTAGTGAGTAGTAAGTAGTGAATAATTAAGTATCTGAATACAATCACCTATTGCTTATTTGGATAGAAGCGAATGGCTATTCGTCCTTGCAGAATATACTATTCTACGATCAACAAAAAACAGACATAAATTAAGCAGTTTTGAAACCTTTCCTCGTCTCGTTTATAGCTTTTAAATGCCATACTAAAAGCTAGAATGCTTTAATCGTTCGTGCCGACAGCAATTATTCCCATTTGAATAAAGAATTTTATATTTCTAATTTGAGCTTGGACAAACTACGTTGAGCGAACAAAACTATTTTAGCAAAAGTCCTCTATATAATAATTCTGTTGAACGGAGCAATCAAATAATATGACAGGACAAACTGTAAACAAAGGTCGCATAGCGGTCTCTCTGGCTGCATTAGCTTCGTTGATCCCAGGTCTAGCTGCACTATATTTTTGGCGACTTCAGGCTAACCCGCCCGTGGCAACTACCGCTCCTGAAGCTGTTCCTGTTCCTCAAGTACCAGTTGCCAGAAACGTAACTTCTTTGGGTCGTGTTGAACCAAAGGGGGAAGTTATTACAGTTAGCGGGACTGTTGGTAGTCGCATTAGCCAATTGTTGGTCGATGAAGGTGAGCAGTTAGAAAAAGGGCAGGAGATCGCTTATTTAGAAGATCATGACGAAAAACAAGCTGAGAAGAACCTAGCTGCTAGTAAGTTAGCAGAAGCTCGTACGCGTTATGATAGCGTCACAAAATTTACCAATGCTCAAATTGAAGAAGCGATGACTCGTATCGAGCAGATCAAAACACCTCAATCTTTTGAAGTTGCTGCTCAAAAAGCTACAGTCAAGCAATTATCAGCCGAGTCAGAGATTGCCCAGAAAAATTATCAACGCAACCAGTATTTAGTCAAAGAAGGGGCAGTTTCTCAAGAAATTTTGGATGAAAAAGCAGTCGATTACTTTAGTAAAAAAGGTGAACTAGAAAATGCTAAAGCGCAGTTATCACAGTTCACTGATACACGCCAAAGAGATTTAAGCAATGCTGAAGCCCAATTACAGTCTGCCAAAGCTTCTCAAGCTCAAGCTCAAAGTGAAATCGAAGTTCAGTCTTCACAAAGTAATTTGGAACTAGCAGAAGCAAGTTTAGAGCGTACCATAATTCGCGCACCGCGATCGGGTGAAGTTTTGGACGTAGTGACTCGTTCAGGGGAGGTTATTGCCGACAAAGGCATTTTGCAGCTTGGTGATGTCGATCAAATGTATGTGGTTGCAGAAATTTATGAAAGCGATATTGGCAAGATTAAACTAGGTCAACAAGCAATTATTAGCGATCCAAGTTTGCCCAGAAAGCTTACAGGTACAGTAGAGCGAATTAGTTCGCAGATCAATAAAAAAGACATTTTAGATACCGATCCTGCTGCCGATATAGATTCGAGGATAATTGAAGCCAAAATTCGTTTAAACCCTAAAGATAGTTCTGTAGTCTCAGGTTTAATTAATTTACAGGTTGATGTAGAAATCAAATCAGCCGATGTTGCCATAAAGTCTTAATCCATTCCAGCTTTTGGCTGAATTTTAATATGCGTAGTCTAATTCCACCCTTGGCATGGTTGCAATTAACTAGAGAGAAAACTCGTTTGTTAGTGGCATTAGCAGGTATTGCCTTTGCAGTAATTTTGATGCTGATGCAGCTAGGTTTTCGCGATGCTCTTTTTGATAGTGCAGTCAGAATACATCATCAGTTAAAGAGCGATATATTTATTCTCAACTCCGAGTCCCTTTCTCTGATTGAATTAAAAGAGTTTTCTCAAAGACGCTTATATCAAACTCTAGGGATACCTGGAGTTGAGTCTGTTAGTCCCATATATATTGGTTACGGTTCTTGGAAAAATCCCCAAACGGGAGGAAAACGTAGTCTGATGACTATTGGGATCGATCTTGAGCATAATGTCTTGGACTTGCCCGCAGTTAAGCGAAATTTGCCTGCACTCAGAGAAGACGACTCAGTTTTATTCGATAGCGAATCGCGACCAGAATTTGGCGATATTGCTAAGCTATTGAAGCAAAAATCTAGGGTCACGGTTGAATTGGAAGACCGCCGTGTTACCGTAAAAGGTTTGTTTAATCTTGGAGCTTCTTTTGGTTCTGATGGTACTGCGATCACTAGCGATCTTAACTTTATTCGTATTTTTAATCAACAACGCTCAAAGGGTTTAATCGATATAGGTGCAATATCGCTCAAAAAAGGTGCATCAACCGCCCAAACTATTCAAGAAATACAAAAGAGTTTACCCCAGGACATTCAAGTATTGTCAAAAGCTCAGTTTATCGAGTTAGAGAAAAGTTACTGGCGAGGCAGTACTGCTATTGGCTTTATCTTTACCATAGGCGCAATACTGGGTTTTGTCGTGGGTACGGTAATTGTCTATCAAATTCTTTATGCTGATGTTACCGACCAACTAGTTGAGTATGCCACTCTCAAGGCAATAGGCTATAGCAACTTTTATTTATCTAAACTTGTATTTCAAGAAGCAGTACTGCTCTCTATTCTAGGATTTATTCCTGGATTCGCTATATGCTTACAGCTTTACCAAGGTGCTAGGGAAGGGTCTGGTCTACCTCTGGAAATGACTTTAAAACGAAGCCTAACGGTTTTTTTCCTGACTATATTAATGTGTGCCATTTCAGGATTAATTGCTATGCGTAAAACTCGCTCTGCCGATCCTGCCGATATTTTTTAAAACCATGAAATCATCAAAGACAGTTGTGGCGATCGAGCGGCTTAACTATCATCTCGGTAAGGGGAAGCTACGTAAGCAAATTTTGTTTGATATCGATGCCAAGATTGAGCCAGGCGAAATTGTTTTTCTGACTGGCCCTTCAGGTTCTGGTAAAACTACCTTGCTGACCTTAATTGGGGGACTGCGATCGCCCCAGTCGGGAAGTCTTCAAGTTTTAGGAGAAGAGCTAACCCAGGCATCGTCCAAGCAGCTAAGATATCTACGGCGCGATATCGGCTATATTTTTCAAAGCCACAACTTACTCAATTCTCTGACTGCTCGACAAAACGTACAAATGGCAATGGGTTTGCACTCAGATATTTCTCGCCGTGAAGGAATTAAAAGAGCCGAAGAAATTTTAACTAAAGTTGGTTTGGGTGAGCTTATTAACGCCTACCCCAATAAGCTTTCGGTTGGTCAACAACAGCGTGTGGCGATCGCTCGCGCCTTGGCTTCTCATCCTAAAATTGTTCTAGCCGACGAACCTACCGCATCTCTTGATAAAAAATCGGGTTTGGAGGTGATTGAGTTGATGCAGGATTTAGCCAAAAAGCAAAGCTGCACCGTAGTCTTGGTAACCCATGACGTACGCATCTTCGATTATGCAGACCGCCGACTTAATCTCGAAGATGGGCGTTTATCACAACAATAGATTGATTATTGGTCACATATTCAAAGCTACAAAAATTACTACAGAAAATTAATCATGAATTATAAAGAAAAATTCCTCTGCGCCTTTGGTGTCTATTCGGCAATCCTATTTGGTAATAATACTTCAGCTACGGCAGAAAATATACCTACTAACATTAAAGTCAAGCAGCCAGAGCGATCGCATTCGGGCGTAACAAGATTGAAAACCAACCTCACCACGCCCTTGCTGCCGAATTCGCAGCAGTTTGCCACAGGCGATACTCAACGATTTTTAACTGCTAGCCAATGGGATTTTTTACTGAATAACAAATTATCTCAGTCAACTCAATTGCCCGAGCAAAAAGATTCAGAACCTATGCCATCAATTTTGAATCAGGGCGAATTTAGTACTAATGCCGACGATCTTCGACTAGCTCCTACCCAACCCAACCAAGTAACTACCGATTTAGGACAACTTATTACAATTGAACAAGATGCGACGATTACTACAGCAGAAAATATACCTACTGACACTGAAGCCAAGCAGCCAGAGCGATCGCCTTCTAATGAGAAAGGATTGAAAACCGCCCTTGCCACGCCCTTTCTGCCAAATTCACAGCAGTTTGCTATAAACGATCCTCAACGATTTTTAACTGCTACCCAATGGGATTTTTTACCTGCGAATAATAAATTATCTCAGTTAACTCCACTATCCGAGCAAGGAGACTCAAAATCTAACCTGCCAGCAATGTTGAATTTGGGAGCATTTGGTGATAGTAGCGACAATCCCCTACTACTTCCTACTCAACCCAAGCAAGTAACTATCGATCTAGAAAAACCGATTACGATTAAACAAGCCGTATCGGTAGCTATAAACCGCAATCAAGATATCGAGATATCTCGATTAAATGTCAATACTGCTTTAGAACAGCTACAGGAAGCTAAGGCAGCACGATTCCCTACTCTAAGCGCATCAACTGGTTTTGACAATGTACGACCTGCTGCTGCAATCGGAGGTGCTAGTACAGTCGGAGGTACTGGTACACTTGGAAGCACAGGTGTAATTAATCAGTCACAAGCATCTGATATTTCCACCACGACCAACACATTTAGTAGTTCATTATCTCTTAATTACGATATTTATACAGGCGGAAGTATTGGAGCGACTATTGGTAGTGCCGAAAAACAAGTCCGCGTCAACCAGCTAGCTTTACAGCAGACTATTGAAGAGACTACTTTACTGGTTGCTACTAACTACTATGATTTACAGGCTGCTAATGCCCAGGTAGATATCGAAAAAGCTGCCGTAGAAGATGCTCAACAAACCTTAAACGATGCCGATGTTCTCCAACGTGCGGGAACAGGCACAAAATTTGAGGTGTTGCAGGCTAAGGTGGCGTTAGCTGATGCCAAACAACTATTAAATATCGAACAGGCTAATCAAGTTATTGCCCAAAGAACTCTAGCAGATACCCTAAATATAGGGCAAAGAGTCGAGCTAAAGACTGCTGATGCAATTGAGGTTGCTGGTTCGTGGAAACCTTCTTTGCCAAAAACTATTGTTATGGCGTATAAAAATCGCGCCGAACTAAAACAATTTTTGCTAGATAGAGAAATTAACCGCGATCTGCGTCAAGTTGCTTTGGCTGAAAATCGACCTCAAGTCAGCTTGGTTGCTAGTTACGATCTTCAAGATCAGTTAGATGATAATACAGATCTTGCCGATGGCTATTCTGTTGGCGCAAGCGTACTATGGAATTTCTTTGATGGTGGCGCAGCACGCTCTAGAGCCAGACAGGCAGCTACAGATATTGAGATTAACAATGCAGAATTTGCCAATCAACGGGATGCAGTTCGTTTAGAAGTAGAGAATGCCTATTATACCCTCAATGCCAACCAAGAAAACATCGGTACAGCAGGTCAATCCGTTGAGCTAGCTACAGAAAGTCTAAGGTTAGCTAGGTTGAGATTTCAGGCAGGAGCTGGCACGCAAACTGAAGTAATTGATGCTCAAGCAAGTTTGACTACTGCTCGTGGCAATTTGCTAACCGCCATTATTGACTACAATCAGTCTTATGCCCAACTTCAGCGAGCCGTTAGTAATTTACCTACTTAATTCAACCGATTTTCCAGAAATTAAGAAAAAGAGTTAAATAAAGAATAGTTATTAGTCCCTGCGAGAAAAGTGTACTCACCGCATCTATTACCACGCTTGCTGGTTATTTAGTCATTAAAAGGGTTTTGCTAAACTAAAAACTAACGACACACGCTGCGGAGCGCGAAAAAGCGTTGCGGGGGTTCCCCCCGTTGAGCTTATTGAGCAAGAATGCAGCGAAGTCGTACATGCGGACAAGTCCTTTGTCCAAGGGGCGACGAACTGGGCGCTTCGCCCTGTTACTAACGACTAAAAACTTTTTGATAAACAGAACTTAAATCTAAAACCTTGACAATTCAAATTACTTTTTCCAATAGCCAAATTCTGGTTCATAGCAAGTACCATCGAGATCGTTAACCCAATCGTTTATATAAGATTTTGCATCAATAATTGCTTGGTTGTAGACACTAGGACAAATTTCTTGCAAGCAAAAGTTTAGAAGCAGTGAAGCTTTTAGATCGCCGATTTCTTCGCCCATTTCTGCTTCAAAATATCGTTTGATTGATTCGATTGACTTTTGTTTTGCTTCTTTTGATAGTTTGATCGTCATAATTATTTGTTATTTGGCTTACTTTTTTTCGCATTTCGATCCAGACTGATTAGCTAGTTTTCTTGGTATAGCAATACGTACTTATATTAGGACATCTGCTACTCTGATTCGAGCATTCCCTTGCGCCAAGCTCTGGAGAGCTTCGACTCGCTTTGAGCGAGGCGGCAGACTCCAGTCTGCGCGACGCGGGCAGATGCGGGGGGTACCCCTTTCTCGAATCTACTTGTTACTTGTTACTTACGAGCAGTTCATTTTTCTGTCCTAACCAATCAACGTACTGCGATATGTCCAATACTGTAGCCGATTGCCCCAAAATGTTAGCTTCGCGATCGCGATTGTTCAATTATTCCTGATGTAAATGGCAAAAAACACTTCTGGTTCAACCTCAATTCGGAGTGAGGCGAGACTGCTATCAGGCGATCGCCTCAATCTTTACCTCGATCTCGGTATCTTTTTACTTTCTATCGTCTTGTCAGCACCCTTGGTTACGGGCATTGCTGCTCACGAATGGTTGAGCATTATTTTTATCATACCGATTGTGACCCATCTATTGCTCCACTGGCGTTGGATTGTTAATGTTACCCGTCGGTTTTTCCTAACCCTACCAAGAGAAACCCGTTTTAATCATTTTTGGGACGTACTGCTATTTGTGGTAATGACTTTGATTATTTTTTCTGGACTGCTTGTTTCTCAAGAAGCACTGCCGTTTCTAGGCATTTCTATTAAAGTCGATCCGTTTTGGCAAGCCATTCACAATATTACTGCCAATCTTTTCTTAATCCTGCTAGGGATTCATATCGCCATGCACTGGAACTGGCTATTGCGGGTATTACGTTTGAGAAAGGCTAGTGAGGGCGAACGATAATGAAGACGATCGAGACGATCAAGCGAACTGGTGTAATTTTTTCGGCAGCAGGGATGATAATTTTAGTCGCCTTGCCCTTAGCTAAAACCAATTGGGCAGAAGCTATCCGCACTGGATTTGCCGAACACCATCAACCAGAACTGAAAACAAACGATACTGGTTCGTTTAAGGCGATCGCACCTTCACTACTGAAAGCGACGATGTTAATCGGTGTTCCTGGAGCGATCGCGATATTTGCTCGAAAAGTTAAACGTAAATCCCGTTAACTGCTTAATACTCGCTGAATAGTTTTAAGCTGTCGAATAAAGAGCATCGAACCACCCAAACAAACTAAACCATTAAAAACAAAGGTGTTAGTTACTCCAATCTGACTGGCTAACCAACCAGAAAATAAATTGCCAAAAGGAACTACACCCATAAAGGCCATAGAAACCAGGCTCATTAATCTGCCCATTTTGTCATCATCGACTATGGTTTGCAGCACTGTATTAGTGGAAGCTAGCTGTAAAATGACGCTAAAGCCAATCAGCACCATAACTGGGAGAGAAAACAATAAAACATTAGATAAAGAAAAAATAATAAAGCCAGTTCCCAGTAGCATAGGCGCGATCGCGATCGCCTTTTCTAAACCATATATATTCGACCTGGAACTAAGATAAACGCTGGCAAATAAAGCCCCCAGTGCCGAAGCACCCATTAGTAATCCTAAAGTTTGGGAACCTCCTTTAAGAATATCAGCAGCAAAAATAGGAATCAAAATTACATAAGGTAAGCCGAAAAATCCTAGCAAGGATAGCAATAGCAGCATCGAACGAATTGCCGAATTGTCATAAGCATAGTCAAATCCTTCTTTCAGCTTTTGGATGGTGGAGGTAGTGCTGGGGACGATTTTAGTCGCGGGAACTTTCATCACCAAAAAAGCAGCAATTACCGCTATATAACTAAGACCGTCGAGCAAAAAGCAAATCCCCGCACCCACGCTAGCGACTAAAAAACCAGCTACCGCAGGGCCAATTAATCTAGCGCTACTAATCAAAGAAGAATTAAGGGCGATCGCATTTCCTAAATCTTCTGGCTGTTCGATAATTTCCTTAACAAAAGCCTGGAGTGTCGGCATATACAAAGCATTAACTATACCTTGGAACAGCCCCAAAACGATAATTTGCCAAACGTTAATTATGCCCGTCAAAGCCAATACTGCTAAGAGTAAGGACTGCACCATCGATAAAATCTGAGTGATAATTACAATTCGATGGCGCGAACCGCGATCGGCAATTACCCCAGCTATGGGAGAAATAAATAAAGTAGGAATACGACTGGCAAACCCGACTACACCCAGTAACCAAGCTGATTCGGTTAATTGATAAACTAACCAACTAGTAGCCAGAATAGTACTCCAGTTGCCAATCTGGGAAATCCCTTGACCAACAAAATAAAGACAAAAATTTCGATAGCGAAAGGCACGTAAAATTGGGAGTTTTTTTTTGATTTTTAGCTTCAAAAGTTGTATTCCAATTGGTTAATTAATTGCAGAAGCGGATCGTGAACCGCCCTTACAGCATTAGAAATGCAATTAATCGCTGCCATTCAGTAAGATCGCCTTTTTTATCAGCCAGAATTTGATTTAGATCGTCGAAATCTCGGTGGATACTATCTTTTAACTGGCTAGTCTTCTGTTCATAAGCTTGAACCTGCTGAATATTTGACTCTTTCCGCAGTAGATATCGCCTGAAATAATCAAACAGATCTACTAATACTCGAAAAGGAAAAGGTGCATTGTCATAATCTAGACTAGCTAAATATGCTTCATATTCGCTATCCATCCCCCGAATGATTAGATACTCTAGATAGTTGAGTTTGACAAAAGGGCTTTTAGGGAATTGCGAGAGTGGAGTCTGCATCATCTTTAAAGATTTCTCTGTTTGCCCTTGTTTGAGCAGAAATAGAGCATAGCGTTTAATCGCCCAAGTGTAAGCAGAATTGAGTTCTAAAACCCGTTCGTAACAACTTTGTGCTGCCTCTGTCCGTTCGTATTTTTCCAGAAAATAGGCGTAGTGAGAAAGAGTCCAAAGATCTTTATCGTATCCGTTGTTCAATGCTCGTTCGTACCATTTAGCAGCACGCTCCATCTGGAAATTTCTTTCGAGAATATAGGCATAATAATTTGCTCCCGAACGATCTTCTTGTAGCTTAAAGGCTTTATCTAAGTGCCACAGAGCCAGACTGTAATTATAAATTTTGCCGTGACACTGACCGATTCCAAAATGGTAATCAGAGACTTCTTTCTCTCTGAGTAAATAGCGATACAAAGACATTGCCACATTGTAAACATCTTCTTCTCTGAGAAAATCTGCTACTTCGGTTACGGTTTCCAAAGGATAGTGCTGATGATTATCGAGAATTTGCTGATATTTTTTCTCGCGTGCTAATTCCAGTAATTTATTGTTAGTCATTAGTTATTAGTTATTAGTTATTAGTTATTAGTTGTTATCTTCCCTACTTCCTAGCCAAAAAGGATTAACTCCCCGCTCGGCTAATACTGCCCAGGCGGTTGCACCAACATGGAGACTGCGAAAGTAAAGCCAAGGATTGCCGTCAGGCTGAATAAAACCCGTAGTCAAGGTAGTTTTATCGGTAGTGGGCATTCCTCCTGATGGCTCTTGTCCAGCTTCAAGCATTGCCAAGACAGCCTCAGCTTTTCGGGGTTGATTTATTGCCTGATATGCCAATGCCATTTGTGCCGTACCTTCATACCAAATACCGTCTCTGTCTTGGTTGAAATCAAAACCCCCTGCAACTTTTTGATGCTGTTCGGCATATTTAAGACATTGCCAATAGGGTTTAGAGGCTGCTTTTAAAGCTAAAGGTGTCCAGGCTTGGGCATCTAAAGGAATAACTTCTCGGTAAATAGTTGCTCCATCATCTTCTGTTCCCGTCCAAAAGTTACCCCCATCGCTATTCCACATAGCAAAGACAAACTGTTGAGCATAATTGGCTCGTTCTTGCCAAGCGGGTTCTTTAGTAAGCAGATAAAGCCGTGTAAAAGCTGCATAAAGATCGAGATTATGTTCGGTAGACTTGTAGCTTAACTTTGTCTGTTGTGCTTCCCAACCTGTGTAGCCCCCTGTATATCCTCCCGCACCCCTTGCATCACGACAGTTCTGTTCGATCCACTGCCCAAGTGCGATCGCCGATTCTAAATATTCTTCTCCTCCATAGCTTTGGTAATATCCCAGTAATGCCAGCATTGCCCAGGCAACATTACCCGTATGAGTACTGACGTTAAATTCGCTTTCTTGCCAGCTTTTGGTAGACTCGTCATATCTGCCAGGAAGTAAAAAATAAGTTGAGTCAGGATCGAATTTGCCAGCTTTGTAGGCATTACGAATTCGTCCATCCTGAAAAAAGCGATCGCCTTTTTGGGCTGCGACTAGAGTATCGACTATTTGTTTGGCTCGTTCTTGGTCATCTGAGGCGATAAAAGCCAAAGCAGCGACGGCGTTATCATAGGTAAAAGCTACCTTCTCGGAGATTGAATCGAATTCAGGACTATTATCAATTGCTGCATAGCTAACCATAAAACCAAGGTCGTTTTTGCTGCTTTGTTTACTGCTATTCTTATCAGTTTGGGTTGTTGCCAAAGAGCGATCAAATACTTCTGCTAGATAGCTATAGCTGCTGTTTTTCACTGTGGAATTAACATAAACATTATTGAAAGCTATCAAAACAGTAATCGTAATTAAAACCAGACAAGAAAATTGAATAAACAAGCGCGATCGCCTGTAGGTAGCTTTCTTAGAATTATTAGTTAATAAAAACATTATTATCAATTGTCCATTGATAAAAGGTGACAAACTATGTAGGGCGTGTCATCAACATGGCGATTGCACAAGCTGCTTGCGAAGCAGCGTGCCTCGCCATCAATTAGAAAAAAGCACTTTTTTCGCCATTTTAACGACCTACTGCGTCGAAAAATAACGGGCGACACAAGGTCTTGAAATGAATTCAAGACACGCGCCCTCACCTCCGTAGCCCTGCTATGCAGAACATTTTTCTCCTTGTATCTCGCTAAAATTAGCTTCAAAAGCATTCTTCCCTCCAAATGATGACACGCCCTAGCTAATTATTAAAATTTCTAGTTAAAGGATAAATACGAAAGATTGAGCTAATCAAAGACCAGACAGATTTAACTTCACTGATTGATTGTTTTTGCCATCGATTTGGTTGACCAAAAATAAAGCTGACTAATTTTCTTTGTCTGAGCAGATCTAATTCAATAAAATCGATTTCTGCTAATAAGTTGCTTTGTCGATCTAAATTAACTTTCTCGATTAAAACAGGAGCATTAAATAAGCCAATCTCAGGAATGTCTAAAATAGCAATTCGCTCTACAGCACTCAAAGAAGTGAGATTATTAAGATCAAAAGAAGTTGTTGCGCCATGCTCAGATAAGCTCTGGGTAGTGCCGTCAAGTATTCTATCCTCAAACATTAGTTGACAATTTAGCTGACAGGGAAAGCGAATTGCTAAAACTTTTTGGGGTACGTCGATCGCAATCAAGATTGCAATAAATAAAATGGCGGTGTTATAAATAGCCCAAAACAAACCAATACCAATTGAATCTGAATCTTGTTGCCATTGCCAGTTAAGAAACTGAGTGCCAATAGTTACTAAATAAAGCAGAAACAAGATTATTAAAGGGCTGGCAGCTTGCCAATTTAAGACGGCTTTTTTTGATAATACTCCTTTAGGAGTGACTTTAAAACCTTTACCAAAAGGATTAATTAAAGTATTGATCACCATAAAAGCGATGGGAAAGGCAATAATTGCTCCGTATACTTCCGCCCAAAAAAACGAACGTCTGCTACCATTTAGCCAAGCGAAAACTACGGCAAAAGTAAAGTAATAAGGCATGAAAAAGAACACCAGTTCGCTAAAGCTAGCTCGAATAGGTGCAATTCCCCACCAAAAGTACGCTAGAGGTAAACACAGAAAAAGGACATAGGCAGCAGATTGAAACCAGTAGAGAATGCCCAAGCCGTGAATAAAACGCTGTAACCAGTTTAAACCAGGTAAGGTAAAAGGATTAGCTCGACAAAATAAAGTTTGAATCGTTCCCTGTCCCCAACGTAAACGCTGGTCAATATAGCCACCAATATTTTCCGCTGCTAGTCCTGCTGAGAGAGATTCATTTAGATAAATAACGCGATCGCCTATTGCCTGAATTTTGAGAGAGGTTACAAAGTCTTCAGTTAGGGTTTCGGTAGGAATACCGCCGATCTTGTCTAAAACTTGACGACGCACCACAAAAGAAGAACCACAGCAGATAACTGAATTAGCCGCATCACGACCTGAAAGAATCGCCCCAAAAAAGATATCTTCGTCGTTGGTAATAACGCTTTGTAAGCCCAAATTGTGTCGGATGGGGTCGCTATTATAATAAGCTTTATTAGTTTGTACTAGAGCAATATCTGACTGTTGAAAAAAGCCAATGGTGCGGGTCAGAAAATTGCGTGTAGGTACAAAATCGCAGTCAAACACAGCTACTAATTCGCTCTGAATTTGTCCTAGAGCGTGATTAATATTACCTGCTTTAGCGTGACGGTTATCGGGACGAGTAATATAATAACAGCCCAATTCTTGAGCCAAATCTCTCATTTCCCTTCGGCGGAGGTCATCGAGGAGATAAATTCGCTTATGAGCATAGTCCATTCCCTGACAGCCAATAATTGTTCGGCGCAGCATAGCAGCAGGCTCGTTATAGGTAGGAACGAGAACATCTACCCAGGGTGTATATTCCCCTTGCAATACTGCTTGAGACCTAAAATCTGCCTCAATAGTGCGATCGCGTTCAAAAACAGCCAGCAACAGCGAAGAAATGCCCAAAATCCAGCCAAAAATCTCTAAGACCAAGAGCAAAATACTGAGGGTGCCGTTGAGCAAGTTATCTAAATTGAGGGTGGCAAACAGTCGCCATAAGAAATAGCGTCCAAGTAACAATAGCAAAATGCCCATTACCAGCAATCGCAACCATTTTGGCGGATTGACTGGATATAGCTGAATAATGAGAAAAGTAACTGCAATCCCAACCAAACTAGGTAAAAGCAAAGAACTGGTTTCAGGTGCAACGCTGCCAAAAGTTAGCTGATTACCCTGCCAAAAACTAGACAGTTCGGCAGTTGTTCCCCACCAATTTATTTTTGTCAACAGCAGAAACAAAATTCCTCCTGTCGCCATAACTATTATTCCCTGTTCGATCAATGTCCACCAACTAGCTTTTAGTTTATTTGTCACCGAACAACCCCCCTCTCATGTCACGCTTAAAAACTACTTCCGCACTACGTCCTACGTCACAGAACTGTGTCGAATTAACCTCAAGCGGTCGATCTAGCTTGACTCTTACTGCTACCTGACGGCGGAGGCTATCTGGTGGCGGTACGGCAATATCTCCTCCTGTTTGCACTCGTCCCGAACCTGCCCGAACCGACTCAACTTTTCCACTGACCAAATCACCATTTTCTGCACCCAATAAACGCACCTTGACAGGTTTACCTGGATAAATTTTTCCTGCATCCCGTTCGGAGAAAAAGGCTTCTACCCAAAGGTTTTGACAGTTTAATACCTCCAAAATGGGAACACTCGCTTCAGCGTATTCGCCCGATTTCGATTCCACCGACCAAATAGGACCACTAGTGGGACTAGGAATCTTAGCCTGTTGATTGAGTGATAACTGGCGATCGATCTTGACTAATTCGGCTTCAGTAGTTTGCTGGCGCACCTTTGCTTCGGCAAGTTGCTGCTGCATATCATTGATGTCTGTACTAAGTTCTCGCTGGCGAATCTCTGAATATCCTAGAGTACGAGAACCATCCAACTGTAATCCTGCTTGGGCAGCTTTTACCTTTTGTTCGGCTTGATTTACCTGCGATCGCGCATTTTTTACTTCGTTTTGGGCGCGATTAAAACTCAACTGCGATCTTTCTAACTTATCTTGAGAAATCACTCCCTGTTTAGCTAAATTAGCGATCCGTTCTAGCTCTTTTTTGGCAGTTTTGGCAGCAAATAAAGTTTGATCTAGCTGATTTTTAGCAATATCTATTTGTTGACCTTCATAATCCACTCCCAAGTCTTTTTGACTATTAGCTTCCTGGTTTAATTTAGCGATGGATTGACGGCGATCGCCAATTTGTGCCTCAACACCGAGTACAGTTTGTTTTGCCTGTTCGATCTGGGAAATAAGATTTTGCTTGTTTACTTCAAGTTCACTGCTTTGACGTAAATTTTTTACCGTACCGATGTTTTCCCCGACAGAAATAGACTGACCTGGTTGGAGATTTTTTAGCTGTAAATCACCAGCCAGAGGATTACGAACTTTGACAATTTCGGCATTAATAAATGCCTGACGACTACGCACATTTGAATAGTGCTGTTGTAGCATAAGTCCAACTGCTGTGGCTACACCCAATGCCATCACTAAACGTAAAGCTCGAAATGCTTTTACCTGAACGGGAACTGATGTAGGTGGTAAAGGTTGGTATGCAACCAGAGGTAGTTCCTCTAATCTGGCTAGAGATCTCTTAGACTCTGATTCGGGCAATTCGGGTAATTTCTTGGATGATTTACGATCTGACAAACTTTCTTTTCTCCACAAATAATTCAAAAAAAATTCCAGTCAGCGTTACACTGCCGTAAAACGACGGTGTCTGCGCTGACTGCCTTCCTCGGACAAACAATAATGTGCATCAAAAAACTTTAGTTGTCGATAGAGCATTGATACCTGGGGCATCTGTACCCCTGCCTGCCAAGCGGTTCGTAGGGGGTTGCCAAAAATAGCCTCTACCTCTAGCGATCGCCCTTGATTGAAATCGATTTTCATGCTGGTTTCGTAGTCTTTCATGGCAGCACTTTGCTTGATTCGTTTTTGAACAAACAGTTCGGGAATATAGCGACCATAAGCCTTGGCTGCGATAACTATTTCCTGCATTAACTGTTCGATAGAAGTACGAACGTGAGCATCATCAAACATTTCTTGATTGGTAGAATTTAGAACTACCGAAAGACCATTAACAGGGATATTGCAGATTAACTTTTGCCAACGAGCCAAAAATAAGTCTTCATGTAGCTGAATCATCACGCCAGCAAGAGCAAAGTCGGCTGCAATCTGAGACATTCTAATACTGACTCCCGCAGCACGATAGCCAGTCACATAATCTGCTAAAGTAATCAAACCGTAGTCAAGGTGGCGAATATGTCCCGCACCTAGCTTATAATTCAAGGTAAAACAAACGCCACCCATCACGCGATCGCTACCTACAATCTCAGCAATCTCCTCTTCCATACCCCAACCATTTTGCAGCACTAGCACCACGCCGTTATCTTTAAGAACTTGAGGCAAGATTTGGGGCAATAAATGATTACTGGTAGTTTTGAGAGCAACAATAACTACATCGCACGGAGGCATCTGGCTAGCTTCGTTGTAAGCTTTGACAGAGGGTAAAGCGAAATCGCCGTCGGGAGATTCAATAATCAATCCGTGTTGACAAACGTGGTCAAAATCACGATTTAACAGAAAATGTACGTCAAAGCCCGCTCTTTGTAAGCAAGCACCGTAGAAAGCGCCGATCGCCCCAGCACCAATAATGGCGTAGCTACGTCTAAAGTCATTTATCATTGAACATTTACCATTGATCATTGAGCATCTAACGCTTATTCCCTACTTTTTACTTCCCAATGACACGCCCAAGCAAAATTCTTCAATCTCTCGCGCTACTTTAGCTGGTTGTTCTACGTGTAAATAGTGACCTGCATCGGCAATATTTACCAAATGGGCATTAGGCATCTGTTTGGCTAACAATTTTCCCTTGCGGGGAGAAATTATTACATCATCACCGCCAGTTAAAATTAAGGTAGGGATTTGCACAGAAGCGATCGCACTACCTAAATCGATTTCACTAATACCCATAAAGTCATTTGCATCCTGGCTCAAACGAGTGTGTTTAAACTCATTTAAAACCAAATTTTTAACCTCTTCTGGTATTTTGGGGGCAAAACTTTGCCCTAGGGTTGCCAAATCCCATTCTCCACTAGTTGCCGCTGCCCAAAAGTCGGGATGAAGCTGAATCTTGGCTGCTGTGGTCATCAAGATTAGTCGTTTAACCTGCTGAGGATAAGACAAGGCAAACTGTAGCCCGATCAAACCGCCCAATGATTGACCCACATAGCAAATTGGCTGTTCGATATTTATTGCCGTCAAGAAAGCTGCTAAAAAATCGGCAACTTCTGTCAGGGAATTAGGAACTGTTCCAGATGTGTCTCCATGTCCTGGCAAGTCTACGGCTATAGAACAAATACTACTATCTAATTGAGACATCATTGGCAACCAATGACGGCTACTGCCCCCTGCCCCGTGTACCAGCAACATCAAAGATTTTGTATCAGGACTAGGAAATCCTTGAGGAATTTGATAATTGACGTTGTAATCTGCAACTTTAATTATTGGCATAACAATGAAAGGATGAGGGATAAAGGACAAAGGCGCACTTCCGTATGTATAAGGAAAGAAGTGCAGCTATGGCAAGAAAGCTAAGAAAACTACCCACTACTCCCGTACGGGCGAACGGCCGTTCGCCCCTAATTTATCTTCTGACTCCCTACTCACTACTTCTCTTCAGATTCCATCACGATGTTAGACAAGATAGTGTTCATTTTGTTGACTGATTCAATGTATTCTTTTTCGGGAACAGATTCACCGACGATACCCGCCCCAGCATTTAGATACACGCTGTCACCATATTGATAAGCAGAGCGAATGGCGATCGCAATATCTGCTGTACCGTCGCTATCTACCCAGCCAATACCACCTGCATAGATTCCTCTAGGTCGATCTTCAAGGCGATCAATCCACTCTAAAGCCAGTTTTTTATTAATTCCTGAAACGGTAATCCCAGGAAATAGCACCTTCAAAGCATCCCACAGAGATTTGTCAGTTTTAAGCTGTCCGCCAACCCGCGAGGAAAGATGTTGAACGGTACGATATTTTTTAACTTCCATGAAGTCAAATACCTGTACGGTTTCTGGTTGACAAACTTGCGCTACCTCGTTTTGGGCTAGCCAAACAGATAAGGCGTGTTCTTTAACTTCTTTAGCATCGGTAAACAGTTCATCATGCAGCAAAGCATCTTTGGCAGGATCGGCCTCGCGATGTCTGGTTCCCGCTAAAGGATTAGTAATTACAAATCCGCTAGCATTGACCTCCATCAAAATCTCAGGACTAAAACCAACCGAACGCACATCTCCTAACTTAAAACAGTAAGAACGAGCCGAGTTGTTGATCGCAGCACCGACATTATAAGTACCTAGTACATCTAAGTTACCTTTGACCTCTACCGAACGAGAAATAATAGCTTTGTGTAATTCGCCCCGTTGAATTGCCGAAACTAGATCGCCGACTCTTGATTCATATTCGTGGTTGTCCCCTGGTTCTACCTTTGGAGGGGTTACTTTGTATTCTGGCTGTTGAACTTCAACAGATATTGCCTCTAATAATTTCGAGGGAGATTTGATGCTACGAATATGTACTCCTTTATCTGTAATTCGTAGCTCAATTTCTGGCACAAAAAAGTACAGCATTGGCTGCTTGATCGCCTTTGAATATGCCGAATAGAACCGAGCAATATCAAAACCGACATAGCCATAGGCAGTCCAATTTTCTATGGGTAGATGACTCAACACCGACTCTACCTGCTTGAGCGGATCGCTTACTGTTTCAGAATAAGTTTCACCTAAATAGGTACTGTAGATTGTGTCCGTTCCTACTGCCACATCAGCTAAGGGATTGGCAACAATACGCACCTCGCTTTCCTGCTCATACAGCATATAGTCAGTAAATATACCAGCTGCGATCGCATTTCTAAGCAGCATTTGGGGGTCAGTTTTACCTGGAACAAAGACTTCGTGATAGGTCTGTAAATTATCGGCTAGTAAATACATGGTTGGTTGGTTAGTTGTTAGTTGTTAGTCGTTAATTAAGGAAAAAAATATTATTAAACGGCAACTGTTTCTGGTTTTGATTCTTCGACACTCCAAGCTTCAACTGCTTCTTTAATTGCCTGCATCTGAACTTTGGTGTTGCGATTAAGGAATGACTCCATTTTTTCTACTGGCCATGCACCTTCTGCTGGCGCGAATTTCTGCTCCCAGGTCATAACTGTACCGACGTTTTGTGGTAGCTCCTCATAAGTCCAGTGGATCTTCATCATCTCAAATGGAAAAGCCTGCTTGACTCGTTGCGCTTCGGCTTTTTTGCCTGGTTTATCGATGATGCGGGTGGAAACCCACGTGCGAGAAGGATGATCTTCTTCTGGAAAAGTAGTTAGCTGAAATGTTACTTTGTTGCCGTCTCTTTCTAAAACTTTGGCTTCTTCATACTCAGTAAATAGCTGAGGCCATAGTTCTATATTATTAGTCAAATCAAAAACAGTATCAAAGTCTTTGAGGATGACAATGGTATTGTGAGTGTATCCTGGTAATTCTGACATTATATTAATTACTCCAGTTTAAAATTTATTAATTGAAAAAAAGCAGAGGTTTGGGGGACTTAGGAAATGGGGTAGGGGTAAAGGTAAAACTTCCTACTTTCTACTCCCTACTCCCTACTTAGGGAACTATTCCTACCGCCCGAACCCAGCTAGCGTCTAGGTCTTTGATCTTCAAGGGAAAACAGGATACTTGAAAGCCAGTAGAGGGCAAACTATCTAGATTTGCCAAGCGTTCGATCTGGATGTATTCCCGTTCTCGTCCGTAAAAGTGAGCGGGCCAAAGGTTAGAGCGATCGCCTGTTTTCCAGAAGTCTTCAAGCATGGTTACAAAGGGGCGATCAAACCCATAGGTGTCGATGCCGATCACTTTGATTTCTTGTTTTACCAGCCACTCGGTAGCCTCACGGCTCATCCCAGGAGCGTCGCTAAAGTATTCTCGTTTGCCCCACAGCTTATCTGTTCCCGTCCAAAGTAAAACTATATCTAAGGGTTTTAGTTCGTGCTGGGCTTGCTGGAGAGCCTTTTGAATATCCTCAACGGTGATAAATTCTCCCGCTTTTTTGTGAGTCAGATCCAAACGGACTCCAGGACGATAAAACCAATCTAGCGGTAACAGGTCTACGCTGCGGGCGGGTTGACCTTCACTCTCCACACCATAGTGAATTGGTGCATCGATATGAGTACCCATATGGGTGGGCAAGGTTACCGTATCGAGGGTAATAAAAGCGCGATCAGGAAAATCTTCTACCTCTAGGCGACGAGGATCGGATTTGGCTTGGTTACGAGCCTCTACCTTGCCGCAAAACTCCTTTGCCCCTCGATAATGATCGAGTCGTTCTACCTTTATCTCTAAAGGTTCAGAAACCGAATTTTCGACTAAAACACTAAGATCGACTAGCTGCACTTTCGGTTTGCTCCTGTTTCTGCATATAAGCATCAATGTGGATCATTGCTTCATCGAGAGCCAAGTTAGTATCGGTAATGCCGACGATTGGTAATGCTAGTAAGATAGCTGCAATGATTTCTTCTTTAGTCGCCCCTTCTTCCATGGCTCGTTCGACGTGAGTATTAATGCCTCGCAGACCACGATGAGCAGCAAAAATGCCTAAGATAATTAATTCATTGGTTTTCATTCCCAAGGGTGAATATTCTCTGGCAGATTTAGCTAGGTCAAAAAAGCTTTGAGCCACTTCGGGGGCTTCTTTCATCATGTTTTTCATTTAATTTTCTCCTTGTTCTAAAATAATGTGTCCTTCTTTGGGTGATGGTGCTAAAGGGCCAGAGGCAAAAACCACCACAATTTCTTGCTCGCCAACGTTGTAAATAGAGTGAGCCTTTCCTTGGGGAGTCAGCACTGCCTGACCCGCCTGAAAATTCACGTCTCCCACGCCTTCAACCACGATTTTTCCTTGACCTTGCAAGACATAAAAGCATTCTTCACTGTGAGGATGGGCATGGTTTAAAACTTTCCCCCCTACTGGGACGGTTGCTGTCCCCATAATCATTTTGGTTGAGCCAACGCTGGTAGGAGAAATCAGAACATGAATCTGACCGCCTCGGTCTTCGATAGTAGCAACGTCTTCTGGACCCATTGCTAGCTTTTGGTTTTGAACTGTAGTCATAATTGGGTAGGAGCAAACGACCGTTTGTCCGTACATAAATAATTGGTGATTAATTCTTTTGCACTAGCTGACGGGCTTTGAGTAAAGATTTACGATGAATCTTTCCCGTTGAGGTGCGGGGTAGCTGACCCAAAAAGTAAATTGCTTTTGGAGCTTTAAAGTTAGGTAAATTAGCACGAAGCAATTTACGCAAACTGTCTTTTAATTGCCCTGACTCTTCAAAATCAGATTTGAGACTGATATATGCCACTGCCTGAGTTAAATTCTGTCCGCCATCAGATTCAGGAACAACAGCTGCATCTAAAACCGCTTCGTGCTGAAGTAAGATATCTTCAATTTCAAAGGGAGATACCCACTGACCGCTGACTTTAAACAAATCATCCTTGCGTCCCATGAAGAAGAAATAACCATCTTCATCGCAGATATATTTGTCTCCAGTCCGCATCGTATTACCGTAGATAACCTCTCGCGTTTCCTGGTGGCGATTCCAGTATTGCAGCATCAGACTTGCTCCCCCGACCTGGAGATTGCCAATTTCACCTTTAGATAGGTCAAAACCGCGATCGTCTACAATCCTTACATCATAACCAGGAACAGGCTTACCGCAGCTACCAGGACGACATTCTCCTACACGATTAGATAAAAAGATGTGCAGAAATTCACTCGTGCCAATACCTTCGCAGATCTCCAGATTAAAGCGATCGCGCCATTTATGCCAGATACTTCTGGGTAGCTGTTCTGCTGCTGAAAGACACATCCTCAAAGAACTAGTATCTAAAGGAGCAATTTCCTGTACCGCCCAAATTCCTGAATAAATTGCAGGAATGGCAAACAAAACCGTCGGTCGATAGCGATTAATATCGGCAATGATATCAAAAACATTATTGGCATCAGTCAGTACCGCAGCCGCCCCAATTGCCATTGGCATATAGAGAGTGTTGCCCAAACCATAGGCAAAGGGCATTTTAGCTACCGAATAGACAATATCGTCTCGATTTAGTCCGATAGTTGCCCGTGCATACTCTTCGACACACATTGCCATACTGCGATGCAGATGAACTACCCCTTTTGGTTTGCCCGTACTGCCAGAAGTATAGAGCCAGAATGCTGGCTCGTCCCTAGATGTGGGGGCTGGGGTAGGTACACTATCTATCTGACTTAGTTGTTCGCTCAAGGAATTTTCACCATCAGTGAGAATAACCTGACGCAAGAACTCAAGCTTGCTTGTGGGAATACCAGCAGGAAAAAGCTTTTGTTGCCATTCTTGGTTAGTAATTAAAAATTTAGCTCGACAATCTTGCAAAATATATTGAATATCTTCAATTTCACAAGCAGTGTTAATGGGAACGGGAATTGCACCCATCCAGATTGCTCCCCAAAAAGCAAAAACAAACTCAGGACTATCGGGTAGTAAAATGGCAATGCGGTTTTCGCGTTCTAAACCTAGATTAGATAATAAAGCTGCTGTGTGACAGACTTCCTCATTAACTTTGCGATAGCTATAAACTTCATCTCGATAGTAAAAAGCTATTCTTTCGCCATTTTCTCGATCGAGTTTGCTTTTAAGAAAGTAAGCCGCAATATTAAAAACTTCAGGCAGTTGTTTATAGGATAGATTCATTGCTTGTTCTCTATAAATGTTCAGTTAGCCAGGACGTGAACTAGCACATATTCATTACAGCTTGACCAGCTAGCAATCCAATGGGTGTAACCTAGTTTTGCTGCCTGCAATTTAGCCTTACCATAAAGCTTGATGCTTAACTGAAAGTCGGAGACGATCGCTTCTATTTCGTGCCAGTCAATACCTGCTAATCCAGTTCCTAAAGCTTTGCCTACTGCTTCTTTGGTAGCAAAACAGACAGCGAAGTTTTGATAAGGTTGTTTAGCTGACTGACAGCGATCGATTTCGTCTAGGGTAAATAGCAAATTTAAGGTTTCTCGGTCATAGCGATCGATTAACTGTTCAATTCTTTCAACAGAAGCAATGTCAACGCCAATTCCCATACCCATATTTTTAGTGGAAGTTGTTGAGGAAGTTTGACGAGTCGATAACTTAACTACTCGGTTTCCAACAAATTTGGGGGAACTATTTCGGTTGAACAGGGTGCGCGGTTTAAGACTTGGCTGATACTGTATTTTCAACATAATTACTGTCTGAAGAACTAGACTGGTCAACGGCTTGAGCGATTTTTTCACTGATCTGCGCCAGAGTTATATCCTGACGGGATTCTAGCTTGATGTTGATTCCCAAACGGCGTTTTAGTCCGAGAGAAATATCAACGGTTTCGGTAGAATCTAACTGTAGATCTTGGCGAATCGAAGCTGTATCGGTAAGTTCTGCTTCTTCAAAACCTAAATCGATCAGAACATCTTTGAGTGCTGGATTTATCATTGATTGACTTTACAAATGGTATTTATATTGTTTTAGTTAGGATTAGCTACTTACTAATTACAAAGGAAGCATTAACCCCTTCGCGGGCGCGGGAGTTAACCAGAGTTCGGGCAACTGGAATCGATTGAGCTTGGGTAACAAAATTTAGCTGGCAATCGTCCTCGGCATTGACTGACTGCATAACGGGTAGTTTGCCCGTTTCCATCGCCATTAGGCTACAGGCGACTTCAGTGGTACAGCTAGCACCGTAAAGATGACCAAACAGAGATTTAGGTACGGTAACGGGAACATCTGGAGCATCAGCAAATGCTCCTTTAATGGCTTCTGCTTCTATACGATCGCCTGTTTTGGTACCGCAACCTTCGGCAAACACAACATCAATATCTTGAGCAGATAGATTGGCATCTTTTAGGGCTTTATTCATTGCCCGTTTGAATTGAACTCCTTGTGTAGGATCAGTATCAGTAGTCATGCTACCCGAAGTAACTTCGCCATAAATTTTTGCCCCTCGTGCTAGGGCGTGTTCTTCTGACTCTAGAACTAAAACCGTACTGCCTTCCCCTAGAACAATGCCCGATCGGTCTTTGTCAAACGGTTGATATGCCGTACTTGGATCTGCTGCACCACTAATTTCCCCTGTTTCGTAATAGCAAACCATGCCAAAGCGAGTAATAGGAGCTTCCGAGCCGCCTGTAAGCACAACATCGTTATGCCCATTCTGGATCGACTTAACGCCAAAGTACAGACCACTAGCACCGCTAGCGCGATCGCAAACAAAGCTTTTACTATAGCCTCGAATACCATAGCGAATGGTGACGTAACCCTGGGCAGCAGTCGGAAACCAAGCAGTAGCCTGCCAGGGATTAACCATAGTTGCGCCGTCGTTATATAGCTCCTTGAAACCCCGTTCACAGATATCCCAACCACCAGCGTTGTTGCCAAACCAAACCCCAACCCGATAAGAATCTTCTGTTTCTAGATCTAAATTGGCATCTGTTAAAGCCAGATCGCTAGCTGCTAGAGCATAGTGAGTAAAGCGATCGGTTTTGACCACTAGACGGCGAGGAATAAAATCATCGGGCTTAAAATCGTGAATTGTTCCTGCTACCTTAGTCGGGAAGTTGGTCGGATCGAAGCGATCTATTTCGCCAATTGCCGACTTACCCGCGGTCATATTTTGCCAGAATTGCTCTTTGCCAATGCCCGATGGATTGACAATGCCAATTCCCGTCACGACTACTCGTTTTTTATCCGTCATTTTTTTTCTCAGTAATATTGAACCTGTAACTAGACTGCGATCGCCGACGTTTCGGTCGAAGACACTGCCAATTCTTCAGGTTTGAGCTTGCGTAAAATTGCAGCAGAGTGAATACCGCCAAAACCAGAGGCTGTTAACATAGCGGTATTTACTTCCTGTTCTCTAGCAACGTTGGGAACATAATCCAAATCGCATACAGGATCGGGAAATTCGTAGTTAGCAGTAGGATGAATTGTCGAAAGCTCGATCGCCCCCAAGGTGGCAACTACGCCAACTAAACTAGCCGAAGAAAGAGAATGTCCGATCATCGATTTAGTAGAACTAATCGGCACTCGGTACGCTTGCTCTCCCAACACTGTCTTATAGGCATTGGTTTCAAAAACGTCATTCTGTGGGGTAGAACTACCATGAGCGTTGATGTAGTCGAGTTCTTCTGGAGCAACTTTACCCGACTCTAAAACCTTCCTTACCACAGCAGCCATGGGAATACCGTGATCGGGTAGGTCGGTCATGTGAAAAGCGTTGCTGACGCTAGAGTAGCTAACTACCTCTGCATATATATGCGCTCCTCTGGCTTGAGCGTGTTCCAACTCTTCTAATATCAAAACCGCAGCAGCTTCGCCAATTACAAAGCCAGCTCGCTTGACATCAAAAGGACGAGAAGCTTTTTCGGGTTCGCAGTCGGCTACGGACAGAGAGCCGATTACGTCTAAAGTAGCATAGGTCAGGCTAGTTAAAGGTGCTTCGGTTGCTCCTGCCATCATTATTTCCATTTCGCCAGATTGAATTAGTTCAAAACTCAATCCCAAGGCATCTAAACCCGCAGTGCAGCCAGTAGAAAGAGAGGTACAGTGACCCTGTAAATTATACTTGCGTGCCAGTAAAGCAGCAGAATAATTGAACATACCTGCGTTATAGAAATTTTCTCCCGTTTCCACGTAGCTAATTTCTTCCGTGCCTCTATTGGTACACTGCTCGTAAACCTTTTGAATATAAGGAGTTCCACCAATTGCCGAAGAAAATATCGTTCCCAACATTTCTGGGTCTTCTTGGTTGATATCGATACCTGAATCTTCCCAAGCCATCGTTCCCGAACATACGCCAAACTGAACCACTCGATCTTGTTCTAAAAGGTGTTCAAATTCAGCCCCCGAACAATGGTTCGACAGATCAAAATCTAAAACTCTGCACACAACATTACTTTTAATGCCCATCGCCTCCATTTCAGAATCGGCGGTCAAAAAGGATTCTCCCCTAATTGCGTTTTTCCAAAACTGTTCTTTGCCAATTCCTAATGGAGCGATCGTTCCAATGCCTGTAATTACAACTCGTTTCATATTTTTTGGCGATAAAAATAACTAGATTGAAGCTAAAAAGCAAGTTTACTTAGAATCGATTAAGCTATCTCAAGCAGCGAATTACAATGACGCAGATACGTTAGTTCAGCAGATAAAATTGAACAATTAGCCACCAACAAGGTTTGTAGAAGAAATAAAGCAGTCATGAAAATCTAGAAATCTATTAGTTCAGTGGTTGCAGTAATTCGATACCTAAATCTAAATGTTGAATCTTCATTTCTTTCTGTCATTTCTTCTTGTAAGCTATTGTTTGCTTTCGCTTACTAGTAACATTAGTTCGTTCTTTTTAGTCGTGGGTAGAAATAAAGTACGAACTTTGTTGAATCTGTGTTTAATTTTTGTCTGTGTTGTTCTGTTCAGTCTAAAAAATTTTTAGTCACTCAAAAGATATTTAAACTAAAATTACCTTTTTTGAATTAAATAAAACAAAAAACAAGCTTAAAATAAGCATAAAAAAGCTATATTCTACTCTTTTTATCAACGACAACTATATTCTATGGTGCTAAATTAGAAATTCAGGTAAAAATTCAAGCTAGAAGTAAATAGCTCTGATAATTGGTTGTTAGACAACTTAGCTGCAACTCTATTGTTCTTCCAATAGCTATTATCTTTGTTCAGTAATCTGCAACACTCGTTTACTACTACTACTATGAGAATATCGTTTAAAAATTCCCAGATAGAAATTAGAAAACATCATCAACGCTCGCCAGAGATCGCTAAATCACCCAGACAAATTGCCACACTTCAAAGAAATGAAATAGTCAGACCCAAATTTTCAGAAGCCAGTTCAGCTATCAAAAAATTCTCTAAGCATTCGGCATCAACAGTCGTTACTTATCCAGTTCCAGGAAAAAACGCCGTCGAGCAAATATCTTATGCAGAACCTCTTCAAGATAATGGCAAAGGTCTAGTTTGGATTAATTCAGCACAGTATTTTGAAAATGTACCGCCTAGTGTTTGGAACTTTGGCGTAGGTAATTATTGTATATGTCAAAAATGGCTCAAGCTGAGAGAAGGAACTACTTTAAATCGTCAAAATGTTCAAGATTATCAACGCTTGGTCATGCTGATTAGCGAAACCATCAATTTAATGAATAACGTTAATTCTCAGCTAATGCACGAGTAGATAATATCGCAGTACGCTAATTGGTTGGGACAGAAAAAAACGAGCGACCCCGCGTCGCCGTCAGGCGCAAGGGAACGCGCGAGTATTGGCTCGTAAGTAATGAGTAATGAGTAATAAGTGTCCTAAAAAATAGTACGTATTGCTGTATCAGCGTAAATCATATTAGCTATCAATCTTCTATTGCTTTTTTGTATCGAGTTAACACATTACATCCAAAGAATTTAACTATGACTAAGACAGCGTGGGTGTTTCCAGGACAAGGATCGCAAGAATCGGGCATGGGAACTGATTTAGTTAGTATACCCTTGGCTAAAGCCAGGTTTAAACAGGCTCAAAATATTTTGGATTGGGACGTAACTAAAGTATGTCTCAATGAAAATTTAGAGCTATCTCAAACACTTTATACACAACCTTGCCTTTATGTTATCTCAGCTATTTTGGCTGATTTGATGAAAGATGCAGGTTTCAAACCTTCTATAGTTGCAGGTCATAGTTTAGGAGAATATGCTGCTCTTTATGCAGCAGAAGTTATTAGTTTTGAGGTTGGATTGCAATTAGTTAAGCTTAGAGCCGAATTAATGAATAATACTCCTCCAGGGGTGATGACTGCTCTAATTGGATTTGATCGCGATCGCCTTGAAGAACAGGTTGCTCTAACTCCCGATGTAGTTATAGCCAATGATAATCACAATAGTCAGATCGTAATTTCTGGTACGTCCGCAGGAGTTGAAACACTATTAAAAAAAATTAAATATAGACGCGTTGTACCCCTTGATGTTAGCGGAGCTTTTCATTCACCGTTAATGGCGGATATATCCTTGGAATTTAATCGAACTTTGCAAACCGTAGCTTTTCAACCAGCTAAAGTGCCTGTAATATCTAATGTCGAACCATCTCCATCTAGCGAAGCATCAGTTTTAAAAAACCGTTTGATGGAGCAAATGACTGGTCGAGTACGCTGGCGAGAAATTGTAAATAGCCTAGATCAAAATGATGTCAAGAAAATAATTGAAATAGGACCTGGTGATGTTTTGACTAATACGATTTTTAAAATCCTGCCTAGCATAGAATTAGAAAATGTCAGTAGCAATACAAACATAGCAACAACAAACAAGCAAGTTAGATTGCTAGAATCCATTTGAAAACTTTAAATTAAATTGGCGATCGCTTAACGCTTGAATACTTGAGCAAAAGCTTTATCCCATTGTTGCTGGTTTTTGTGGGCATCGCGAATATAAGGCGACCAACGAATTAAATTAATTAGCAGGTGGTTAAGTATAGAGGCAGGAAACTTCATCGGTCGAACTATATCTAAGAATAAAACTACTCTAACCTCATCCGATTGATTCCAAGCTTCATGGAGATAGGAATCATCAAAAATTAGAGTTTTTCCTGCTTCCCAATGGCGTACCTGATCATTGACTTTAATACCGCACTGCTCTTTATTCTGAGGAACTTTAAGAGCTAAATGGCAGCGTAAAACTCCTTTATAAGGGCCTCTATGCTCAGGAATATGTTTTCCTGGCAGTAAAATTGAGAAAAAGGCGGTTTTAAGCCCAGGAATTTGTTCAATGATCCGAGTTGTTTGAGGACAATAACCACAATTTTGTGCCATTTTCACTCCATAGCCATATAGGAAAAAAGTTTTCCAAAGATTGTCTTGACTGATATGGCGACCTTGTTCGGTGGAAATATCTTGAAAACGGGGCAGGCTATCGCTGTATTGCAAAATTGCATCTAACTCTTGCCTAATCTCTTGCCAGTTGTTTTCTAATGTAGACACCCACTCAAATTGCTCAGGCTCAAAAAAGGGAGTCTTGTCTACCAAAGAATAACGAGTAATAAACTTTTCCAACTGCCAAAGCAGATTTCTGCCAAGTTTATTGACTATTAACTTTTTAATTAGAGGTTGAGAAACTTCAGTATTTTTCATAGCTTAATGAAATTTCAATTTGCTGACTTTACATTTTAAATATTATAAAAATTTTTTCAGTCATTTTTTGCCAAATTTGCTAAATTATTTACCCTAACGTTAAAATCGGTGGGTAAATTCCCAGAACTGGATAATAATATTCAATTAAATGATTTTTGCCCACCCTACTTACAATCTATTCAAATCCTATATCTGTTCCTGTCCCTGCATGAACTTGGGCTAATTTTTCGTAGTTACGAGCGTGTTCAATCAGTTCTGCTGCTTGAGTATCGCTAATATCTTTAATTTTGCGGGCAGGGACACCGAGAAAAAGCGATCGCGAAGGTATATTTTTAGTTACAACGCTTCCTGCGCCCACAATGCTTCCCGCACCAACTCTAACTCCATCGAGAATAATTGCCCCAATACCAATTAAACAACCAGTTTCTATATAAGCCGAGTGAATTACCGCCCGATGACCAACGGTAACATAATCTTCTAAAACAGTCGGCTTACCAGGATCGCCATGTAAAACCGCTCCATCTTGAATATTTGTATACTCGCCGATGATAATTTGTTCCACATCGCCCCTAACCACTGCGCCATACCAAACGCTAGCTCCTTTGGCTAAAGATACATTGCCCATTACCGTAGCGTTAGAGGCAATAAAAGCTGCTGGAGATACATCGGGCGCAGACCAATAAGAGCTTTGATGTTGGATCATGATCTAAAATAAACTATCTAACGATATCAAAATAATTCAGCTTAATCTTATTCAGCCATGCTATAAGGTATAAAACAGAATTTTTAATATATGGATTTAGTTTTACAATACCCTGTTTTTGGTCCTGAGATTTCTTGTCCTTATTGTCGACAGACAATTCCTGCTCTCACCCTCACAGATACCTATCTCTGTAACCGTCATGGTGCTTTTGAAGCAGAGCCTAAAATAGAAGAACTGGTTCATTTATCTTCGGGTAGATGTTGGCGAAGATGGGAAGATCAATGGTATCGTCAATACACTCATCCTGACGGTATTCGCTTTGAAATTCACGAAGCTTTAGACGTGCTTTATACCGAAGGTTATCGAGCTACTAGAGTCATTATTGCCAATCGTTATCGAGACTTAGTTAGTTCTTATTTAGGACGCGCTCATCCCTGGCGGGAAGATCCTGAGTTTAGATCGCCAAAGCTTTATGGATTACCTATCAGCTTTAGTCCCGAAGAAAATGCCGAACCTTGCTGGGAAATAATCAACTTTACTTTAGAAAAAGAACCAGGAGTTCCTCGTCATTATCCTTATCGTTTTCTGTTTGAGTAAATTAAACTAAATCATCTTCTGTTACTTTGCCATGCTGCACCATGCCTCAATTCGTACAGCAAATATCCATAAGGCGATCGCTTTTTATGAACATCTAGGCTTTACTGTCCAAGAACGTTTTACCACTGGATATACCTTGGCTTGCTGGATGACTGGACTAGGAGGCAGAATTGAACTGATCCAAATTCCTGAACCAAAACCTGCACCTGATGCCTTTAATGATGAGCATTATGTTGGTTATTATCATTTATCTTTTGATCTGACTAAGTTAACTACGGATTTGTCTAGCTGGCTCAAAGATTTAGAAGCTAAAATCGCGATCGCCAGAGAAAATAACTCTGAGCTATTGCCTCTCAAAGTACTACTAAAACCAGAACAGCAGATGATTGGCGATCGCATTTACGAAGTTGCCTTTGTTGCTGATACTGATGGTTTACCTTTGGAGTTTATTCGTGTTTTAGATAAATAGCTTTAAGCTTTTGAATGGGAGTTTAAATCTCTCTCATAAAAAATAAACAATCTATAACAATTGACAAATTAGTTATTAGCAAGCTGTTTTTTCATAATCACACAAGCCATCTGTTCGCCTGTAGCTAAAATATGAGTTCCCTTTTTTTCCTTCTGTATTTTTTCTTCCAGAAAAATTAAGAATATTTTCTATAATTAACTTTCTAGCCAATGATATGGAACTTGAATGAACTGTCGAGGGCGGGGGTCTCCCCCATGAGCGACACAGAGGCTTACGCCTCAAAGTCCCTTCGGGACGATGGCGCGTAAGCGCCGTTCAAGGAGCGTAGTGAGTATGTATGCAGCCAGAGGAATTGTCGAATATTGGATTGTCGATCCGATTCAACAACAGGTAACGATCCTAGAATTGGTTGAAGGTTTTTATGAAGAAAAAGTTTATCAAGGTAGCGAGCGCCTTGACTCCCCTTTATTAACACAAATCGATTTGACAGTCGAGCAAGTATTATAAGGAGGCTAAGAAATTGACTCTTTGCATAGTAATATCCCGCACTTGCTGGAAACATAAAGTCATCTGGTGAGCTTAGTCCTATATGGGGAGCAAATTTCATGTTATTTCTGGTTTATTAGTTAAAAAGTGTTGATGGTTGGAGTTACGAGTGAGAATTAAATTAATTCAAAGCCGATCTAACATTCCCATTTCATCTTTAGTAAGACCGATTGAACTAGCAGCCATGTTTTCTTCTAAATGAGCAATAGTGGTAGTTCCTGGAATTAGGATAATATTGGGTGCGTGGTGTAGCAGCCATGCCAAAGCAATTTGATTGGGTTTTACGCCTTTTTTAGTGGCGATGTCTGCGATCGCTCCTTCTGCACTAGCTAGAGGTGCGCCTCTTTTCAAGGGGTTTGCACCAAGTGAACCATGAGGGATAAAGGCTAGATCATTTTCAGTGCAGTAGTTTAAAACATCTTCTCTAGAGCGATCGCTGATGCTAAATTTATTCTGCACTGATACAATTGGCACGATTTGACGTGCTTCTTCAATCTGTCCTACAGTCACGTTGGATAGACCAAGATGGCGAATTTTGCCTTCATCTCTTAGTTCTTTTAATGCGCCGATAGACTCAGCAAAGGGAACTTTAGGATCGGGACGATGTAATTGATATAAATCTATTTGCTCTAGTCTTAGTCTTTGCAAGCTTCCTTCTACGCCACTCCTTAAAAATGCTGATGAAGCATCGGCTAAAATTTGGTCTGGTGCGGGTTTATTAATTCCGCCTTTGGTAGCAATGACTAAGTCTTGTTTGTATGGATGTAAAGCCGAAGCGATTATTTCTTCATTAAAACCTGCACCATAAGCTTCTGCGGTATCGATGAAGTTTACCCCAAGCTCAACTGCACGGTGTAAAAGCTGTTCTCCACCTTCCCAATCTGGATATGCGCCGCCCGATGCGCCTTCCCTTGCGCCTTACGTCGACGCGGGGTCGCATCGAAAAATTTCCTGGTTGTCCTGAAAGACGCATTGCACCATAGCCGAGGCGGTTAACTGTTAAATCTCCGCCTAACTTGAAAGTATGCTCAATAGAAATAGTATTGTTAGTCATCTTTTTCCTTACTGATAAATTGCTTTGTTTTTATTTATTGTTTTGCTGAGTTCATTGAACCTGAGAACTCAATTACATTACCGTTGTTATCTTTGACGAAGCCCACTCTTACGCCAATGTTAGGATAATCTGCTGCTTCTACAAATGTCGGTACGCCTCTTTTATTTAATTCGGCGATCGCATCATCAACACTATCTACTCGAAAACAAAAATGTCCGATTCCAGTTGTTCGTAATGCTTCTCCAAAGTTATTGAAGTTAGGCATTCCCAAACGTGCTTGAGTAGTTCCAACTACCTCAATCCTAAAGCCAGAAACATTTAGATAAGCTAGCTGCAAATCGGGTAATTCATCCACAGTCCATTCTTTTTCAATAGTTGCGTTGAGTTTAGATTGATACCACTGAAGAGTATCTTGATAGTTGGGAACACTAATCATTAGGTGGTCGATCTGCATTGAATTAAGTCCTGTTTTGGTTTCTGTGCTGAGATTTGACATTTGTTTTACTCCAAATTTATTTTGTTAAGCTTCGATCAATCTGTTTTGATTTTTTTCTGAGATCTAACCAACGGTTAAATGTTCGTGTACCAGTCGCCATTTATTGTTAAGACATTTCCAGGTGTGTGTACCATACTGTCTGGCTTTTACTTCTTGTCCATCTTTAGTTTTTCCGCCACCAACCCAAGAAAAGGTAGTTACGGCTAAATCTCCTTCAACTGAAATGTCTAAATTGTCTTCAAGCTTAATTTCCCAATAGCTAAAATTCTTCATCATAGGTATCCAAGTATCGAGATATTCCTGTAGGCTGTGCAGTACCACAACACCGTTATTAATATTGTCGAAAACTAAGATTTCGTTTTCTTCTGTAGCAAAGATGTCTTCAAAACCTTTTTCTGTAAACGGTTGGTCTTTAGGACTCCATAGCGATCGCCATTGTTCTGTAAGTTGACGAATTTCAGTTTTATCTGTTTTTATTTGGGCTTGTTGTGTAGTTGTATTCATTTATTCTCTTACTCATGAAATTAATAACGATACGGCACGTAATACATTAAGCTAAAAAAAGCTTATTCTATGTTGTTGTGCCATAAGCAGTAATTTAATATGAATCATCTTTTTATTAACGTTACGCCACGTAATTAATACAACGAAGACTAAACTAATATGTCAACCTCTAAAACAAAAAAAGCTCAAACCGTTGCTAAATCTGGACGTGGACGACCGCGATCGCCTGAAATCAGAGCCAAAATTCTCAAAGCAGCCTATGAAATGCTCAACGAAGTCGGATTTATGGACTTGACCATTGAAGGAGTCGCAGCGAGGGCGGAAGTAGGTAAACCGACTATCTATCGTCGTTGGAAAACTAAAGCAGCATTAGCGATGGATGCCTTTTTAGAAGCTGTAAATCCAGAAATTGCTTTTCCTGATACTGGTGTAGCGAAAGAGGATTTCAGAGAGCAAATGTACAAGATAGTTAAACTAATGAACAGTTCTAGAGGTGAAGTTTTAGCTAATGTAATTGGTTGCGGACAAGCAGATGAAGAATTAATAGCAGCCTTTAGGGAAAATTGGCTTACTCCTAGAAGGAAAGATGCAATCCAAATATTTCAGAGGGGAGTAGATAGAGGAGAATTGAGAGAAGGTATAGATGCTGAGGTTGCGATCGATGCTTTATACAGTCCGTTATTCTATCGTTTGTTACTAAAACATCAACCTTTAACTGATAAATTTGTTGATGAATTGGTTGATTTGGTAATGAAAGGGCTTTGCTGCCTATAATCGTAATCTATTTGTCTAACTACTTATAAAGAGAATTAAAGGATTTACTATCTATGGCAATTGATATACCTAGACTGAGGAAAGATGTGTTTAATTGTTAATACAGGCTACATTAACAATCGTTAGAGTCAATCAGATAATTAAGGAGTTTTAATGCTAGAACTATATCAATTTGAATTATCTCAATACTCGGAGAAAGTTCGCTTCATTCTCGATTACAAGCAGTTGGAGTATCGCAAAATCGAGGTTACTCCAGGAGTCGGACAAGTAGAATTAATGCAAAAGTCTGGTAGTCGCCAAGTGCCTGTATTAAAAGATGGCAGTACTTACGTGAGCGATTCTACTGAAATTGCTTTGTATCTCGAACGCAAATATCCTGAACGCCCAATTATACCTAGTGATTCTCTTGCCAAGGGACAGTGTTTGCTGATCGAAGAGTGGGCAGATGCGTCCATAGGCTTGAAAGGCAGAAAAGCTCTTATCGGTGCCTTAAATCAGAATCAAAATTTTCGGACTTCTATACTGCCTTCCAACACACCAGATCTGCTTAAAACAGCGATTGGAGCAATTCCTGGAGAACTTTTAGATGTTTTAGGTAGTGGAATTGGTTTTGGCGGTGATGCGGTAAAAGAAGCTAAAAATAGCCTGAAACAAGATTTAGAAGCCTTGTGCTTAATTTTGCAAAATCAGCCCTATTTAACAGGAGATACTCCTACTCTAGCCGATCTATCGGTAGCAGGATTAAGCATTTTGCTGAAATTTCCCGCAGGTAATTATCTAGATATTCCCGATCCACTAAAAGGTAAAGGTATTCCAGGATTAGCAGATAATATCACCTTTGAACCATTTTTTGCTTGGCGCGATCGCCTGTATGCAGATTTTCGCAAAGGTTCTAGTATGCCTAGTAGTGGTTCTTCTCCTACAACTATCAGTATTGATTAATCAGGATTACATTAGAGCTAGTTGTAACAAGCAAATTTTGAACCTGGAGGCATTTATAATTAATGCCTCTTTTTTGATCTTAGCAATGGTATCTAAATTTAGACAACAATTAATTAGACAGCTAAACAGTTACAAAGTTAAAAACCAGAAGCTAAAATCCACAGTTTAGACCTAAACGATATATAACCAATATCATAGAGTGATAAATTTAATTTTTTCTTGGCGACTATGAAAGTTGGTTTACAATCGTGTCTAAGTAATAAGAATATTGATGCCCAAATAAATAGCAGTCAGCGTCAGCTTTCTTTGGCGATATCTGCCGTTGCTGAGATTCCCAATCAAGCTAGATTACCCCTCAATCTTTGTCTAGTGCTTGACCATAGTGGCTCAATGTCTAATAAACCTCTAGAAATGGTCAAAAGTGCAGCCATAGCTATTGTCGAAAAACTGAAGTCAGAAGATCGTATTAGTATTGTGACTTTCGATCATCGAGCAAAAGTAATTGTTCCTAACCAGCTAGTTACCGACATTGAATCGATTAAACAAAGAATTAGGCTGATGGTCGCCGATGGCGGTACTTCGATTGATGAGGGCTTGCGTCTGGGTATTAAAGAAGTGGCAGCCAGCAATCAACACTATGTGTCTCGTATCTTTTTGCTGACTGATGGTGAAAATGAACATGGTGATAATACTCGCTGCCTCAAGTTAGCAAAGTTAGCAGCCGAATATAATATTACGATTGATGCTTTAGGATTTGGAGAACACTGGAATCAAGATATTTTAGAGCAAATTGCCGATTCGGCACAGGGAGTTTTGGCTTATATAGAACAGCCAGAACAGGCAGCTTCAGAATTTGAGAGACTCTATACACGCGCTCAGTCTGTAGGTTTAACTAATAGCAATCTCACAGTGGAGTTGATGCCTAAAACGCGACTAGCAGAATTAAAACCTGTTGCTCAGGTAGCACCTGAAACTATTGAACTGCCGATTAAACTGGAGGGAAATTATTTTACCGTTCGTTTGGGAGATTTGATGGTAAATCGACCTCGAATTATCTTAATTAACTTTTATGTTAATCAGCTACCCCCAGGTAAACACAAAATTGCGGCTGTTCAGTTACGTTACGATGATCCAGTCACAAATCAGGAGAACTTACATTCTGATATTGTGACTATTGAACTGGAGTCTCAGGCGCAGTATCAACCTCAACCAAATCAAATGGTTCAAAACCCTATATTAACCCTGGCAAAATATCGTCAAACCCAAATTGCCGAAGCTAAATTACAAAATGGCGATCGCACTGGCGCAGCTACCATGTTGCAAACTGCTGCTAAAACTGCCCTGCAACTAGGGGATAAAGAAGGGGCAACGGTTCTGCAAACTAATGCTACCCGTTTACAAATTGGCAAAGAATTATCAGAAGGCGATCGCAAGAAAACTCGCTTAGTATCCAAAACTATACTTCAATCAAAATAGCTACTTAAGATTTTTAATCTAGCTAAATATATTAAAAACGCCTGAATTAAATTCAGGCGTTACAGACCTAAAAATGTTAATTAAAACATTATAAGTATCGAAGGTATAGTTTGCCAAGCATTAAATCGGCTAGTATTTAGACGATAAAATACTTACAATTGACCGCTGGCAAATGACATTAAAAGAATTACGCTCGTACTAGTAGCAGCTAAAAGTATAGCTAGTGTAATCGATTGTCCTAAATTTGAAGAAGCTTTCATAATCTTATTCCTTACATCAGTTTATTTGTGCGTAGTTATAAAACCAAAATGGGGAACTAATTTGATTAGTCAAACCTTTTAGGGATCGAGTAAAAAATACAAACCGTAGCTTTTTTATTGGTTTGATAACTATGTTTTAATAATATCTAAAGTTTTCTCAGTTTTATTAGAAAAAGTAATCTTTGTTTATATAAGTTATTTTATCTACATATTTTTCTGAGCGACGAGTATGAGCGATCGCTCGGTTGCCTAAAGTTTTATTAGAAGCTAACAATTCAATTAACGTTTAAATTTGGCATATCGCTGTTTATCGGCATCGATTAGATAGCTTGAAGGTGCAGGGGGGACATAGGCTTTATTATTGGGTTGGTTGTCAAAAATGCCAAACATTGGTGCTGCTAAACCATCATTCATGTTGATTGGATCGAGTCCCAGAATTAGTTCTATAGTGCGGAGTAAACTGAGTTGGTCGTAGCGATCGCTGACTACTCCCCGTTTAACATAAGGACTAGCGGCTAAAGCCACGGTGCGGGTAGCATCCACATGATCTGGTCCATCTTGAGCATCATCTTCAACTACCAAAATTAAGCTATCTTTCCAAATCGGGCTGTTGGCAACGGTTTCGACAATCTTACCCAAAGCTGCGTCATTTTGAGCAACTAGCTCGTAAGGATTGGGATATTCATTATTTTCACCAGCCGTATGGTCGTTAGGTAGCCAGATATAATTTAATTGAGCTACTGAGCCAGATTTGAGTTGTCGATCAAAATCTGTTTTCCAGTCCTCAAAGCGTTGTAGGTCGGAATAATGCAAATCATAATAATGATAGTTGAAGGGATAGTGAGCCAAAAAATCGGCAAACTTGCGTCGGAAAGTCGGATTTGTTGGCAATGCTTGGGCAAGGCGATCGCCATTGGTAAATGCTAAAGACAGAGAAGTGGCAAACTTAGGATTTTCTAGCAAACGTAGTGCCTGAGAAGGAGTGTCTGCTTGACCATAATATGGTTTAAAAACTTCACTTACTGCTTGTCCGCGATCTACACTAGCAGACAAATTCATACTCTGAGCGTAAAAATCTTGAGCCAGTTCACTATTAGCCCCAAAAGTTTCGACAATCAATTGGTAAGACCTGGTGAAAAGATAGTAAGGTTCGCCATAGATACGATAATCTACGTTTTTTGCTTCCAGGGCATTCCACAGGTATGCTGGAGAAAAAGTAGCTGGCACCGTGCCGAAGGGATAACCGTTATAACGCTCGGAGTAACGCATATTTCCCAGCCATTCTAAAAAAGGACTCGCATAACCGCTGGTAGTAAAGCTGTGACCTAAAACACTGATCTCACCGTTGACAAAGAAATTGTCCAAAGTCACAAAATCCTCAGCTAACTTATGGTGATTGGGAGTAATATCTCGCCCGAATAGAGTCAGAGAAGCGTCCCCATTCCCTCGTCCCAAATCACCGAGAATCTGGTCGTAGGTACGATTTTCCTTGACGATGTAAAAAATATGGCGGATGGGCAACTTCATACCATCTTTAGCACTATAAAGGGGCGAACCCTCGGTAACTTCTTTAGTCCAGGTAGAAAGTTGGTCAGCGATTGTTGACTGGGGAATAATCGAAACTGCACCCTTGAGCAAACTGAGTACGTAATCCTGACCACCCTTTTCCTCGATCGGTTGTGGACCATTTGGGTTGGGACGACGTTTATGGATGCCTTTGGCACTCAATACCATCATTTGTCCTTGGTTGAAAAGCACTTTGGTGGGATACCAGCCAGTTGGAATAAATCCCTGTAACTGCTGGTTGTTTTTATCGATTACCGCTACGGCATTGGTTTGTGCTTGGGTGACATAAAGACGATTTCCCTTCACCGCACAGGAAGTAGGGGAACTACCAAACTTGAATCCATGAGGATGGAGATTGATAGTTTTAACTACTGCATTTTTGCTATTTATAACTGAGATATTATCTGAAGTAGAGTTAACGACATATAGCTGGCGATCGCCAGTGCAGAAATTTTGGGGAGTGCGTCCCACGGCAAGATTTTGTAGAGGTTTGAGTGAGCGAGCGTATACTAAAACTTTGTTTTCTCCCAACAGAGTCAGATAAAGCTTTTGATGCCAAAATTGCACTGCATAAGGAAAATATCCCACCGTCACAACTCGTTCCACCTTTCCAGTTTCAGTGTTGAGAATTGCCAGCTTTCCTTTGCCGTAATCTTTGTTTTCGTTTTCTGCGACCATATACGCTACCGCTATATGCTTGGCATCTATAGGGGTAATTCCTGCTGCGTAACCTTCTACCGAATATTCGCGCACGGGTTCAAATTGTTTATTAAGGCGATAAATTTTTTGCTCAAAACCGCCACTAATATATAAATCGCCGTCTAATCCTGCCTTGGCACTGGGGAAAAGCGATTTATACTCTAAAGTTTTGACTACCTTATGATTTTTAGGGTCTACTACCGACACAGTTTGAGGGTCTTTCCCATACCATCCTGTATTTAATACTACTAATTTTCCTGCGTAAGCAACTGCTTCGTAGGGAAGTTTCCCTACTTCTACTTGAGACCCTGCTGGGGTGATTTTCCAGCCGTTGGGTAGCCGCATTGCTGCCTCTGCATCTTTTTGAGTTACAGTCCCTGGATAAGGAGTTTTTTTAGCAAAATTCCATAACTCCCGGTTAAGATTTTCATCTTCTCCTGGTTGATCGGGGGCAGATTCTCTGCTAGCTACCGTTTGTTGGCGACAAGCCTGTAGCGCGAAGAACACAAGTACAATACTAAACAAACTAATCCATCTAAGTTTCATTTGACATACTCCAGGAGTTGGGAAACTATGCTTTTAAAACAAGGGGCAATATCAGCATCTAAGGAATATTTTATTCTTAGAGGATAGAGAAATTCTACGCTAGTGGTCAAGTTCCTTGTATTCTGGCGATAATGTAGGTAAAAGAGGCAGATAATCTATTTGATTAACAGTTGGCACAATCCCTAGTGCGATCGCTTGGATGTAGAGTAGGCAAATTCAAGAAAATATTTCAATTCAAAACTATAGTTGTTTGCCTAGATAATTAATGGCGATCTCATCAAGATTAAAATGCTAATTAAATAGAAAATAATTATATGTCTGCTTCAATTGCGTAGTGAAGCCATGCTGTAGGCTTATCGCTTAAGATATCGAGCTAAATCCGCAGCATATATAACTTGCATTAAAAACTTTAGAATGAGTTCAATCTCTAGTATTCGATCTAGATGCACCATTATCTGACGAGGATGAATAACTTTGTCAGAAAGTAAGCCTCTAATCATTAACGGATGGTGTATTTTTGCTCACCCATTGTTGATCAGTTTCATTCTGGAAAAATATTACACCCTAAAATAATCAGACAAGTTATTGATGCTATTGAAAAAGATTAAAACAGGTTTAAATATAGAACAAGCGCAACACTTCCAGAAAAAGCGATCGCAAATCAAATCTTTCTTCTCAAGGACTTCTATCCTAAGCGCAACAGCACTAGCCTCTAGTAATGTTAATGTGGCTCATAATTCTACTTTTGCGTTCTTGCTGATTAACAGAATTAAGATTGTAATTACCTTTGCTGCGCTCTATATGTTCTTTTCGACTTTTCTTACTACTAGATAAGGTGGCAGATTTATCGTCAGGATTATAATTTTGAGGAGAACGCTGAAAATCGACTTCGCCACCAAAACTTTTTGCTAAATGCTCTCTAATCCGCTTTTTGCGGTCTGTCGAGAATGATTGATCCCTTGCCATAATTTATTTAATGTATCAAATGTTTCCAACTATATTGTGACTCAATTTGTTGCACTATCAAAAAAACAAATTACTAGTTCGATTAACCAATGAGGACGTAATGCCAATAAAATAAGTCATCCCAGCTTTTGTAGGGGCGATTTATCTGGTAGTTCGTTGTATTAATCTGATTACAAGCTCTGGTTCTAAATGTGCGATCGCTCTTGAAAGAGAAAAATTGATATTCTGTTCTCTGGCTACTGCTGCAAAGCTTCCCTATCTCATGACTTCAATAAATATATTTGACTCTTCCATTTTAATACCCTGTATTTATCCCTCTAGCTGCGAATCTAATGTTAATCCTATTGCTGTAAATCTTTTTGTAGTTGAGCGATCGCAGCATATTCGGTTTTAAAGCTATCTAAAAGACGACAATAAAGGGGCAAAATCTTTTGATAGTTGGCTACATTACTAGCAATTGGTTGATGCTGATGAATCTCGCCATTTGTGAGCTGGGATTCCCTCAAATCAGCGATTTCTCCTATAGCATACAGTCCTAAAATTGCTGCTCCCAAACTAGAACTTTCATAACTTTCGGGGATGCTTACTTGCCGATTAAAAACATCAGCCAACATCTGTCGCCATAGGGGAGAGCGAGCAAAACCCCCTGCTGCTTTAATTGTTTTTACTTCGCCAGTAATGGATTCTAAAGCTTGAAAAACTAAATACAGATTGTAGACTACTCCTTCTAATACCGACCGAATCAGATGAGCTTTATTATGATGCAGTGCTAAACCAAAGAAGCTCCCTCTGGCGTTAGCATCCCATAATGGCGATCGCTCTCCTGATAAATAAGGGTGAAAGATCAAGCCTTCTGAGCCTGCGGGAATAGTTTGAGCGATCGCCGTCAACATATCATAGGGGTCTTGTTTGAGTAACTTAGCGGTATCAATTTCCGCATCGGCTAAATGGTCACGCACCCAGCGCAAAGTGATTCCCCCGTTATTGACCGCACCGCCGATAACCCAGTAATCTTCGGTTAGAGGATAGCAAAATAAACGTTGTTGGGGATCGGTTTGGGGTTTACGGACGGTTGTCCGAACTGCGCCACTTGAACCAACTGTCACTGTTGCAATGCCAGGAGCGATCGCACCTACCCCTAAATTGGCTAAAACTCCATCATTTGCACCAACAACCACAGGAGTATCTGCTGCAATACCCATTTCATCTGCATATTCTGTCTTTAGCGATCGCAAAATATGGGTAGTAGGTACAAGTTGAGATAGTTGAGACGCTTTGATTCCTGCCAGATCGAGTGCTTGGGTATCCCAAGTTAAGCTATTGAAATTAAATAAGCCCGTCGCTGAAGCGATGGAATAATCGACGATATATTCTCGAAATAGCTGCCAGAAAATATACTCTTTGATGGAAATAAATTTTGCTGCTTGTTGCCAAAGTTCAGGCTTACTTTCCCGTAACCACATTAACTTAACCAGTGGTGACATTGGGTGAATTGGCGTTCCCGTACGGGTATATATTTCATGTCCTCCGCACTCTTTTAGCTTATCTGCCCAGTCAGCACTACGGTTATCTGCCCAAGTCAAAATTGGTGTCAAAGGTTTTCCCTCACCATCGACCACAATCAAGCTGTGCATCGCTGCACTGAAAGATAGACAGAGAATCTCAGACTGATTTACGCCACTGTTTTCAACTATCCGCTTTACAGTTGTGACTACCGCTTGAAAAATTTGCTCTGGGTTTTGTACGGCTGCCCCTAGAGTAGGTGCATTCAAAGGATACCCGACTGCGTGTTTTTCAATCAGCCTGCCGCGATCGCTATACAATACTGATTTAGTGCTAGTCGTACCAATATCAACACCAATTACATATTTACTCATTCTTTCTTTTAAATCCCAGAAAACTAAATAAAGAAGCTAATGAAAAAGCCCACACATCCTACTATAGTTTCCATTACCGTCCAAGAGCGCAAGGTTTGCTGTTCGTCCATCCCTAGAAAACGTCCTACCAGCCAAAAACCAGAATCATTAACGTGATACCAAATCCGATTAGCAAAGGTAATTATCAACTTCCTGACCTGTGACCTGTGACTAATGGCGGCTAAAAAATATATGCCAATAATATGGCGGCGATCGCACCGATAACAGTATTAATAAAATTAACAATATCGTTGGTTAACCAAGTAAGGCGAGATTCTAAAGTTGCGCCAATTAGACTTTCGACAGTGGTAGCAATAAAGGCTGCAATTACGCACCAGATAATTCCTATTGCGCTAATCATGCCAATAGCCCAAGCAATGACGGCTAAAATCACCGAAGCGATCGCGCCTGCTAGTGTTCCTTCTAAACTTACCGCTCCCTCTGTCCCTCTAGGTACTGACTTCAAGGTAGTAATTAAATAAGTTGTTTTGCCGTAGGCTTTGCCCACTTCACTGGCAGTAGTATCAGAAAGCTTGGTACAAAAACTAGCTACATAACCGAGAACAAATAGCTCTTTGATTGGGGATGGGAAAAACAGAGTTGCGATCGCACATATAGTTGCAGTTAATGCCGAACTCCAGACATTTCCTGCACCTCTCATTCCCGAACGTTCTTCTGCTATACCTTCAGCTTCTTTTTGCTCCATAGCAACGAAGGTCAAGCCCGAACCGACTAAGAAATAGAATAAAACTACCACATAGCCACGCCAGCCCAAAGTTCCCCAGACTAATACTCCTAAGATAAGAGCGTTGAGATAACCAAGAGGAGTCAGCAGCTTTTTCGGCAAAAACCAGGCAATTCCTAATAAAACTGTATTTACGGCGATGGCGATCGTCCAAGAATTAGACCAGCTAAGAGTATCAAGCATTTATAAAGTTGGTAAAATATACTGTATTTTAAGCTTATCAACCGAAGATGCTTAATAATAAAAGATTGATAATTTAATAAAAACTAATCATGTCCCTTTCCAAAACCGAAGCAAAGCAAATACTAGAGCGAATGATCTTTGACGATCAGCCAGCTAAACAATGGGTAGAAGATATTTGGGGTCTTACTCCCATGCTAGGAGATAGCGCAGCCAAACTATACGAAGCTTTTGAAGCCCTGATAGAATGTTGTCCTGAAGATAAGCTAGACAGTTTGTTGCAGACTTATTTACAAGAGCAAATGGATAGTTGAGGATTTTAATTTGTTTTTGATTTGATAATCATAAAAGACGCAAAGGAGTATTAAATAATATGTTCTGGGGTATGGAACTAACTTTTGCAGAGTCAGAAATTCTTCGTAAATATTTTCCAATTCTCAAAAAATATGGAGTTTATCTTGATGAAGAAATCTGTGATTTGATTGAAAACTGTAATAATAATTTAGAAAGCAAAATACAGGCTTTTATCGGCTGGTTTCTTAGCTTAGAGCATTCTGCTTTGATAGGCGTTGGTGAGTGCATAATGCTCTAGAGAGAAAATTGCACAGTATCAAATCTCAAATAGTGCAGCAGCAAACGGATAGAATATTTGAGAAGAAGAGTTGATTTAGAATAACAAAGAGTTTTTCGATGTAGTCGAGCTAGATAATGTCTTAAACGAGTGTTTTCTCCTTCAACTCGGGTCATATATGTTTTACAGACGAGGTGGTCTTCAGGCTCAATATACATTGGATAAACTTTCCAGCCATCGGTCACGTACCAAAAGCTCTGCCAACATTTGATAACTTGCCAAATTGGTTCAAAGGTTTCATGAGAGCGATCGCCAATATTCCCAAGCAAAATACCCTTTTGTTTATGGTTTACAACTGTCCAAATCCAGAGTTTATTGTTTTTGTTACCCACAAAAGTTTGCAGCTCGTCTATTTCAGTGATTTCAGGTATCTCATCCTCTTGTAGTTCGTCTGATAAGGACTCTCCCACTTCTTTGACCCAATTGATAATAGTTGTATGGTCGATGTCTGTTACTCTCGCGATCGCCCTGAACCCCATTCCATTGAGATACATCTTGAGGCAAAGTCGTTTAACTTCTACTGGATATTTCCTAGAAATAGGATTCTCTACGTATTGGTAGCCACAATTTTTGCATTTATATGATTGTTTTCCACCTCGAAAACCGTTTTTCTTGTTATGGGGAGATTTACACTGAGGACAATACATTATTAAACCAGGTAAATTGACTATTTCATTTTAAGCTTTTTAGCATTATGTATTCACCAACGCCCTTTTTTTTAGTTCAACAGTATTTAGGTGAGAAGCTAAATAAGCTTTTTTCGGCATTGATAGTATTAGCTATTTTTTCCTACTTATTTTAAGCTACTTTTATCAACAGGATTTGGTATTATATGTTATTTTGCCGTCTAGACTAATAATCTTTTAGTGTCATGCTTTTAGCGCGGGTTGGTAAATGCCTGTTACTTATAAAAAGCGAATATTGTCGAGACAAGACCATACCTTTGTACTTATGTTTTGTAACTAAAATAATAAATTCTATCCAAGATTAACCAACCCAACAAACAGCCGATCGCGTAATGGGGAAAATCCCACCAGACAAAGGTAGATCCTAACAATAACTTCCAAATAATTGTCTCACGTAGAGCGATCGGTACGTGGGTAAAAAATAGCTGCGATATTTCAATTAGGCTAGTAACAATAAACACCCAAACAGGAATTATTACAGTAGCTCTTTTACTAGGAAAAAACCAGGAAAATACCAAACACCAAAGTATTTCGTATAGAATATCTCCCGAATAATCATGCACCCAAGCTTGACCGATTCCTGTATATGCTTTAGAAAATAAACCTAAAGGAACGATAATTAGGATTAAAATAAAAATAGCAACATTACGATTCACGAAATAGAAATAACAAAAATACGATGGCATCTCCTATATAATAAAAATGCCATTTTGTTTGCTTGCTTGTATTTTTTTAGAGCATAGCAAATTCAATAATAGCTAATTATTTTACGAACGTCATGGGAACGATTGATATAGCTATTACATATTGTTTGGGTTAAAGTTACAGCAAATACAATACTAAAGAAGAGATAAGTAACCTAAAGCAGCTTATCTAGCGTAATTGGCAAATCGCGAACTCGCTTTCCAGTGGCGTGGTAAACTGCATTAGCGATCGCAGCAGCGACACCAACGATACTAATTTCACCAAGACCCCGCGAACCCATGGGATTAATATAGGGATCGGGGCGATCGATAAAAGAGATATCAAAGTTGTCGATATCGGCGTTAACGGGTACGAGATATTCACTAAGATTGGGATTGACATAACGTCCATAGCGATAGTCGGTAATAGTATGTTCCATCAATGCCATACCTATCCCCATTACCATGCCGCCAACTGCCTGACTGCGGGCGGTCTGAGGATTGAGAATGCGACCGACATCGTACACGCCGACAATTCGAGAGACTCGTACTTGACCGAACGGATCGATTTTGACCTCGGCAAAGTGTGTACCGAAAGAAAAGAAAGCAAACTTTTCGCGTTCATCACCTGGCTCGGTTTTTACTTCTGCTTCAACTGCATCGGTGTTGGCACGACTGAGAATTTCAGCATAGGTTTCGTCTACCGATGGTCGATCTTTGAGGAATAATCGCCCATCACTAATAGCAATTTGGTCTTGAGAACTTCCAAAAAGTGGAGAAGTGCGATCGCCTAAAGCCAGAGTTAGCACCTTATCTTTTACTGCTTCTGTAGCGGCAACTACAGCCGAACCAACGCTAGCAGTAGTCCAAGAGCCTCCCGTCACAGGTGCTTTGGGAAACTGCGACTCACCCAACTCAAATTTGACTCGCTCTAAAGGTAAGCCCAAAGAATCGGCAGCAAGTTGACTCATAACCGTGTAGACCCCGCTACCTTGCTCGTGGGTCGCACTGGAAACAACAGCGTTACCGTTAGCAAAAATAGTGGCTTTTGCCGAGGCTGGTTGGCGCATTCCCGGATAGGTAGTAGTTGCCATGCCCCAACCGATAAGCGTGTCATCATCGCCCATTGATCGCAGTAAAGGGTTGCGTTGCTGCCAGCCAAAACGCTCGATTCCCCGTTCGTAGCACTCTTTAAGATGCTTGCTCGACCAAGGTTTTTGCTCTTGTGGTTCTACTTCAGCATAATTTCTCAGTCGCAACTCGACGGGATCGATATTTAGCATATAGGCAAGCTCATCCATTGCCGATTCTAAAGCAAACATACCCGAAGCCTGACCTGGTGCTCGCATCACTGTAGGTGTCGGAGCATTTAGACGCGCTAGCTTGTGAGATATTTCTAGGTTGGGACAGGCATAAAGACTTTTGGTCATTAAACCAGCAGACTCTGTGTACTGAGCTATTGGCGATGTATGTGTCAAAGTTGCATGTTTAATCCCTATTAGCTTGCCTTCTTTTGTAGCTGCCAAAGTAAGTGATTGAATAGTTCGAGGTCGATGTCCTGCTAAGGTAAACATCTGCTGGCGCGAAAGCTCGATTCTCACTGGACGACCTGTTTGTTTTGCCGCCAGTGCCGCAAGGACTACATGACCCCACTGAAACCCTTTAGAGCCAAATGAACCGCCTATATAATGACAGACAACACGCACTTTTGCTTGCGGCATACCGAACGACTGTGCCAATACTTGCTGTACGCCTTTGATAAATCTTGTCGTATCGTATACTGTCAGGCGCTCGCCCGACCATTCTGCTACTGTAGCGGAGGTTTCGATGGGATTGTGATGTTCGACTGGCGTTGTATAGGTTTGCTCTAGTTTGATTGCGGCTGAGTTGAGTGCTTGCGTTACGTCTCCCCGACTAATTTGCAGTTTTTCTCTACCGACAAAAAGTTCTGGTTCAAACACCGAGGAACTTGTTTGTTCTAATCGAACTAGCGGTTCTTGCCAATCGTAAGTCACTTTTACTAACTCGGCAGCGCGTTCGGCTCTTACTTGCGTATCGGCAATAACTACTGCTATATGCTGTCCTGCATAATGCACTATGTTGTCCTGCAAGGGTTGCCGCGACTCACCAAGTCCATTGTCACCAATAAACTCTTCTGGAGGTGAGTTTAATCTAGGTGTGTTTTGGTGGGTCAGGATAGCAATTACGCCTGGAGCTTTTTGAGCCGCCTCGGTATCGATCTTTTTTATTCTTCCTTTAGCAATTTTGCTGGGAACTATTGCACCATAGGCAAGGTTGGGAGGCGCAAACTCTGCCGAATAACGAGCTTCACCAGTTACTTTAAGTTTTCCCTCTACTCGGTTTTTCGGCTGGTTAATTGTTTTGTTTGCTTCTTGGCTCATAAATCAATTTCTTATAAATACTGTTGCAGCAACGCATATAAATTATAAGCAAAAATAGGCTAGTTTTTGCCTCTGTCTTGAAAAATAAACGATCGCTCAACGAGCCATATATTTACATAATTTAATAATATATCTGACAAAAAGGGCGTTGGTGAGTGCGTAATGCTAAAGGAATTAAAATGAAATAGTCAAATCACCTATTGAGCAATGAATTGTCCTCAGTGTAAATCTTCTAATAAGAAGAAAAATGGCTTTCGCCGTGGAAAACAATGCTACAAATGCAAAGACTGTGGCTGCCAATATGTCGAAAACCCCAAACCGAGATCTTATCCAAATGAAGTCAAACAACTATGTTTAAAAATGTATCTTAACGGCATGGGATTTAGAGCGATCGCGAGAGTTACTGATATAGATCATGCCACAATTATTAACTGGGTAAAAGAAAAAGGAGAAACACTATCTGACAAGCCTCAAGATGAAGAAATTCCTGAAATAACTGAAATTGATGAGTTGCCAACTTTTGTGGGCTGTAAAAAGAATAAATTTTGGCTTTGGACGGTAGTAAATCATTGGAATCAGGGAATCTTACTCTGGACAATAGGAGACCGTTCTCACCAAACTTTTGAACAGATTTGGCAGATTATTAAATGCTGGAACAGCTTTTGGTATGTCACCGATGGCTGGAAAGTTTATCCGATGTACATCCAACCTGAAGATCATCTTGTTTGCAAAACATACATGACGCTTAGTTGAGGGAGAAAACACCAGACTTAGACATTATTTGGCTCGTTTGCATCGCAAGACACTTTGTTACTCCAAATCTCTAGATATGCTGAAATATTCTATTCGCCTGTTGTTGTTTTATTTGAGGTTCAAAACTATACCTGCTTCCCTCTAAAACATTACGCATTCACCAACGCCCTTTGATAAAAAATGAAGAATTAACTCTTCCTGATGCTAATGAAATTTTATTTAGAGCTTTAAAAGAAGGCTGGAATCCTACCGATTTTCAAAAAGAAAGGTTAATGGAAGCTGGTTTGTATTCTTTTGACGCTGCGATACGAGAAAAATTAGCAGAAATCAATTTCTTTAAGAGGATTACTTACAATATTCCCAGAAACTCAAATAGAATTCAGTTCTTTAACCGTGGTGAAATGATCTGGGAAGAACAGATAGCCGAGCTTTTGAAAGTTTCTAATCGAGGATTGATAGAAATGTATAAGTTTAAAGTTAGGCAATATCAAGAAAATCTGAAACAATTAGGATTAATTTCCTAAATAGTTAAAGTGCGATCGCCTTACACTTTTTAAAAAACTTATTTCAATTAAAATCTTATTCCACTTTTTCCATAGGAGCGATTTTGGGAATGATTTTAGTTACTCCCATGCTCAGAAATTTAACTGCTAGGGTTGCCTTTTTGCCACTGCCCAAAATATGAGTAACTTCGCCGTCTCCAAACTCATGGTGTAAAACGCGATCGCCTACACTCCAGTCAATATCAATGGCTTGCGAGGTTCTTTCGGCGCGGGTACGGCGACGATAAGTAGTTGCCAAATTAATATTACTACTAATTAACTCTCCTGGAAGTTCCTGCAAAAACTGGGAGGATACCGCAGGTTCTCTTGTTCCCCAAAGACGGCGTTCTCTGGCGTAGGTAAGAAATAGCTGTTCTTGAGCGCGAGTTACCCCTACATAACATAAACGACGCTCTTCTTCTATTTCCAGAGGGTCATTTAAAGTTCGATTGTGGGGTAACAAACCTTGTTCCATGCCAACTAAAAAAACCACAGGAAATTCTAATCCTTTAGCTGAATGTAAGGTCATCATCGAGACTTTTTGCTGTTCTTCATTTAAATTATCTAAATCTGAGGAGAGAGATGCACTAGCCAGAAATGCTTCTAAGCTATTTTCTTCATTGTCTTCCTGAAACTGCTGCACCGCGTTATATAACTCGTAAATGTTAGCTATACGGTTATCGGCTTCGTCTGTACCTTGTTGCTGTAGTTCTGTGACGTATCCCGTCTGCTCAATAATATGACTTAAAACTTCTGCTGCCGTGAGGTTTTCAAGCTGATCCTTAGTTGCCTGAATCATTCGGGCAAACTCATTCAAAGATTTTGCTGCTCGTCCTCCCATAGTATTAACAGAGGTTTCGTCGTTCACAATTTCCCACAGAGGTATGCCCATTTGCCCAGAAGCATCCATTAATCTATCCATGGTTGTTTTACCGATACCACGACGGGGAGTATTGATAATTCGCAGCAGGCTAACGGTATCTTCTGGATTAACTATAATGCGTAAATAGGCGATCGCATCTTTAACTTCTTTGCGGTCGTAAAACTTTAAACCGCCGACAATATTATAAGGAATATTATTGTGTAGCAGTAAATCCTCAAAGGGACGAGACTGAGCATTAGTGCGATACAAAATAGAAAAATCACCCCAGTCTATTTCAGGATGATTTTCTTTAATCTGCTTTATTTGCTGCACTACAAACCGCGCTTCTTCCTGCTCTTCATCGGCTTTGTGAAGATAGATTTGTTCTCCCACGCCTCTTGTCGGCTTAAGAACTTTATCAATCCGTTGGCTATTATGAGCAATAAGATGATTCGCTGCCTGTAATATATTCTCGCGGGAACGATAATTCTCTTCCAGCTTAATCATAGTGCGGGTGTCTTCATCGGCTAGACCATCACCAAAATCTTTTTGAAAATTTAGCAGAATCGTAAAGTCAGCTAAACGGAAAGAATAAATTGACTGATCCGCATCTCCTACCACAAAGAGCGATCGCCTGTTCCAATTCCATTCACTTTTATTTGTCTCTCCATTAGTTGCCAATAAGCGAATCAAGTCATACTGAATACGGTTGGTATCCTGATATTCATCAACTAAAATATGCTGAAATTGCGTATGCCAATAGCCTAAAATTGATTCATTTTGCTGAAAAAGCTTAACAGGGACCCAGATTAAATCATCAAAATCCAAGGCATTGTTTGCTGCCAGCCGAGACTGATATTCGTTATAAATTTCTGAGATAACTCGACCACGATAACCAGGCTCATGTTTAGCAAAGTCATCAGGAGTCAAACCCTGATTTTTGGCATTACTAACGGTATATCTAATCTTTTTAGGATCGAACTTTTTGTTATCTAAATTTAATTCTTTAGTAACAATATTCTTAAATAGACTTTGAACATCCGACTCATCAAAAATCGAAAAATTGCGTTTCCAAGTGCGCCCTCGTTCATCTTGGTATTTATTAATATCAAAGCGCAGTAGCTTGGCAAATAAACTATGAAAAGTTCCAATCCACAGCTTTTTAGTTGTTCTTTTATACACCCTTGATTTTAGAGCCTTTTGCTCATACTCTGTCAAAAACTCCAGCCGTTGACCATGGTGTTCTAAAGCTAACTCCGTGGCAAAGATATATTCAATCCTTTCCCGCATCTCCCGCGCAGCCTTATTCGTAAAGGTAACTGCCAAAATATGCTCTGGATCTACCTTTTGGTTACGAATCAAATTAGCAATGCGATAGGTCAACGCCCTGGTTTTACCCGAACCTGCCCCCGCAACTACCAACATTGGTCCACAGTAATGCTCTACAGCAAGGCGTTGTGAAGGATTCAGTTGGCTCAGAAAGTCGGACATTTTGCAAGGATGAGAAACTCTAAAGGGATGAGGACGGAAGTATAAAGGATGAAATAAATAACTCCTGGTTGTTTATGTTATCAAGATTTTGATCTTAAAGCTCAATGTATCTTACGCTTAATGCGAATTAAAAATGTTTAATCTAGTTTTTATATGTAGTTGATCTTTGAAAACCATATTTATTCCTGGGGGAACTTTCCCCCAGACCCCGCTCTCGCGCATTCCCTTGCTAGCGGGTGTGGAACAAGGCTCTTGAACAGAGCCGTTTCCACCCGCTCTGACGGCGACGCGGTGAGACAGTTGCGGTGGACGGTTTCACCGGCATAAGCAAACTGTTGAACCCTTTAGGGGGTCGCTCGCCTGCTGGGGACGTTACGACCCTCCCCAGACCCCTTCCGTATAAGAGTATAGCTACAATATTTGTTTCACTGACTGATTTATTGCTCTAAATTTACAGAGTGACAATTATTACCTAAATCAAATTCTTGAAACTCTTTTAAGATAAAGTTTTTCACTGATTAATAGCGGTAGACCTAATTCACATCAGACGTATATTATATCAAGCAACTGAACCATAAAATTTATTACAGTGGTAGCGCAAGCAAGTAGCTAGAATAAACTTACAGTTCCTCGATTTCCATTTTTCTTTTGAGAGGTAATGACATCGGCTTAGTATCAGCTTGGGGTAGTTCTATCAGTTCTTTTTCCTTCTGTTTAACTTCTTTTGGTAACAAGATTGGCATAGGCTCTTGTTCGTCTACCCAATAGTTAGCTACAGGCAATGTATGCTCTAAATCTTCTAGCAGTCGAGGAATTACCATTACTGCGTGTAGTTCGCCTATTCTTTCCGCTTCCTGCATTCCTGCATCAATAGCTATTGCCACATTAGCAATTGAACCACGAATAATTGCCGTACACAAACCATCCCCGATTTTCTCGTAGGAAGCTAGCTGCACGTCAGCAGATTTGAGCATAGCATCTGCACCACCCACCATGGCGGGAAAACCTCTGGTTTCTAACAAGCCAATAGCACGATTGCTTAAGCGACTATAGCCTCTTCTTTTGTTAGTCAGTTCAATTAAATGACTACCAATCGGGAAAATTGCCTCTAAATTCGGCATAGGGCGGGCAATTACTAACTTAGACACTAGCTGACCAAACTTTTCGGCGGTTTTTGCTCCTTCTTCTACTGCTAACCGCACATCAGCAATGTTGCCTCTAACTACAGCAGTACAGTATCCACTGCCAATTTTTTCATAACCCACCATGGTCACTTCTGCTGACTTGAGCATCATGTCTGCCGTACCAACAATTGCAGGAAAACTTTTGGTAGAAACTAAACCTAGAGCGCTGTCTTTGAAAGGATGCTCGCTGGTATAGCTTGGCTCGCTTGGCTCTCTACTTACCCTACTTATGGGTGTCTTTCTATATTCTAAATTAGACATTAAGTATTTCTTTCCTCTACAAATGTGCCACGACTAGCAGGTATTTATTTCTTCATATCCAGTGTAGTCAGAAAAATGAATCGTAAGCTTGCTTATAGTTTAACTGATTAACCCTAATACAAGTTGGATATTAATAGTTGAATACATGATATTCAACATTAAATTAGTTTATAATTGGCGATCGCTGTAGTCAATCCTTCTAAGGTAAATTCTTCAGCTTCTAGATCAAATCTACCAAATAGTTCGCCACAAGTTTTTGATGTTTGTGGTCCAATTGAAGCAATGCAAACATCTTTTAAGATAGACTGGATATCAGGTTCAGATTTGACTTGTTTTAATAACTGATAAAAGTTGGTTACTGTTTTTGAGCTTGCAAAGGTTAGCACATCAACTTGATGCTGTTGTAAAGCCTGCAATGCAGTTTGGTCTATTTGAGCAGGGCATTGAGACTGATAGGCAGCAACTTCAGTTACGATTGCACCTTGATTAGTTAATTCCTGAACCAATATTTCCCTACCGCCTGTTTCAACGCGAGGAAAGAGAATCTTTTGACTAGCTAAATCTTCAGGAAAATGAGCAACTAAAGAATCAGCTATATAGTCTGGAGGAATAAAGTCAGGTTGAAGATGTTTTGTTTGTAATACTGATGCGGTTTTACGACCAACAACAGCAATCTTAATTCCTGCCAAAGCACGAGCATCGTAACCCAAACTATTTAAGCGATCGCAAAAGTAGTTGACTCCATTAGCAGAAGTTAAAATAAGCCATTGAAACTGATTGATATTAGCGATCGCCCGATCCAAGTCTGTCCAGCTAGAAGGAGGGGTAATTGTTAAGGCCGGCATTTCAATGACCTTTGCTCCTTGTTGTTCTAATAAAGTTGTAAATTTACTCGATTGTGATGCAGCGCGAGTAACTAATATAGTTTTATTTACCAAAGGCAGAGAAGATAGGGCGGGGGAATTTTGATTAAGTTTCACAACTTTTCCAATGACGATAACTGCGGGAGAAAGAGATACTCCAGTGGTTATTTCTACTATATCGGTTAAAGACCCCTGAAAAATTTCCTGTTTAGCTCGTCCACAGTGGCGAATAATAGCAATAGGTTCGTCAGGCGATCGCCCATTATCAATTAAATTCTTAATAATTTGACCGAGAGAACGTCCTCCCATTAAGATTACCAAGGTATCAATGCTAGCTAAAGCTGACCAATCTAGGATATCTGGCTCATGTCCGCTAACCACTGCAAAGCAGCGACTTAGATCTTTATCTGTGAGCGGAATTCCTGCTAATAATGGCGCAGCCAATACCGAAGAAATACCAGGAATAAATTCAAAGCTGCAACCTGCTGTCTTTAGTGCTGCAACCTCCTCGTTAGCGCGTCCAAAAATCAAGGGATCGCCACTTTTTAATCTGACTATTTGTTTACCCTGAAGACAATGTTCTATCAATAGCTGATTGATTTTTGCTTGGGGAGTGCTGGCTTTTCCTCCTCGTTTACCAACGCTGATTTTAAGACAATTTTCAGGAGCTAAATTCAACAATGACTTATCTACCAAAGCATCATAAATTAATACATTAGCAATAGTAAGTAGTTTTTTAGCTTTAACAGTTAAATATTCTTCCTTACCTACTCCTGCACCGACTAAGTAAACCTTACCACCAGAGAACATAGACTGATATTTACCTTCAAAGCATCCAAATTTAAGATAACTCTATTTGCGATTGTAAAATCAATAAAATAAAAATCGCGCTCGCGATCAAACAACATTACCGCTGGCTACAAAATCATGCTAATAATTTTAAAGGCAAGAATAAATATGTTTGTAGATCTAGGCTATCACGACAAAACTAATGACCGAATCACCTATCGAGCATAACCATTTAGATTCTGAACAAGTATTAATCTCTCCTGATTTATTATCTTTACCAGATCGACTTCAGGTTGAATCTTCGCCTCTACAGTTAGGAATCATGGCTTCGGGTAGTGGCACAAATTTTGAAGCTATAGCCAAAGCGATCGCTGATGGTAAACTTAACGCAGAGATTCAAGTCTTAATTTACAATAACCCCCAAGCCAAAGTTAAAGAACGTGCAGAGAAATATAATATCCCCACGGTATTAATTGACCATCGACAGTATCAAAAGCGAGAAAATTTCGATCACGAGATAGTTGCCGTCCTAAAAGCTTATGGCGCAAACTGGGTGGTCATGGCGGGATGGATGCGAATCATTACTCAGATTTTACTTGATGGCTACCCCAACCGTGTAATTAATATTCATCCAAGTTTGTTGCCTAGTTTTAAAGGTATTGGGGCAGTAGAACAGGCATTAGCTGCTAAGGTCAAAATAACGGGCTGTACCGTCCATTTGGTTAGTTTAGAGGTCGATAGTGGTGAAATAATCATGCAGGCTGCTGTACCTGTATTGCCTAGTGATAATTTTCAAACTTTGCACTCTAGGATACAGACACAAGAACATAATATACTGCCCCAGGCGATCGCCTTAGCTGCATCAAAGTTTTAAACAACATACATCTAAATAAATTCTATAGGCTTGATTCATTATCAATTATCCTCGTTTTGCCCGTCAATAACTCCTGCATCATACTCTGCTTGATGGCTTTGTATTTGTCTAGCTTTTTTCTAAGCCTTCTATCTCTGTATCTATGATTACCTAATCTAGAATGCGATCGCGCTGGATTAATATTAAACCTCTAGCTTAGTTAGACAAAAGTGTGGAAACTGCAATTTATCCTATTAATATTATTATTATTATCCATAAAAAACTATTTATAGTCCTTATAGCAACTACGAACTAATTTTTACTAATATTTTTTTCCATGAGTTTATGCATAAATCTCCAATGCAAAAAAGCAAAAAATTCTGATACACTACTTTTTTGTGAAAGCTGTGGCTCAGAGCTTTTAATAGATGGGCGATATCGAGTACAGCGTCTACTAGGACAAGGAGGATTTGGTCATACTTATGAAGTATTAGACCTCAATTCTAGACCAAAAGTACTAAAAGTATTGATGGACAATCATCCTAAATATGTAGAGCTATTCCAGCAAGAAGCTCGCGTATTAGAAATCATGAATCATCCTGGTATTCCCAAACTTGATTTAGATGGTTACTTCACCTACTATCCCCAAAGTTGTCAAGAGCCTTTGCACTGTATTGTAATGGAAAAGATTGAAGGCTTAGATTTAGAAGAATACCTTGCTAAAAGAGGCAACAAACCAATATCTTATAAACGGGCTTTACGTTGGTTAGCGGAACTAAGTTTAATTCTAGAACAGGTACACAATCTAGATTTTTTTCATCGTGATATTAAGCCTAGTAATATCATGTTACAAGCAAATGGTTGTCTAGTTTTAATCGATTTTGGCACAGCGAGGCATCTTTCTGACAGTTATATTCAAAAATTCTCGGCAGGTCAAATTACTGGGGTAATATCTAGCGGATATACTCCTATAGAACAAATGAGAGGTAAAGCTGTTAAGCAGTCAGATTTTTATGCTTTAGGAGGTACGATGATCTATCTTCTCACTGCCTTGAATCCTCTGACATTTTATAATTCTCATCGAGACAAAATAGAATGGTTTAAAGCGGTTGAAAATGTTCCACCCGAACTGATTAATCTCATTGATTCGATGATATCTTCTCTTCCTGCAAACAGACCAACAAGTGCTAGAGCTATTTTTCAAGAAATTGTTAAGATTGATTCTAGTTTGCAAAGCGTAGAAAACTACTGGTTGAAGCCATCAAGTATTTCATCTTTTCAGTCAGTTGAAGCTCGCAGTCAAACAGCTTTTTACAGTAATAGTTCGATACAACCAATTGAATTTCATCAACAAGTATCCTCTCAATTTATCGATCTGTGTTCTCACAATTTAGCAGAGTTTATTGGACCGATGGCAACAATTATTTGCACCCAAACCTTAGCTGCTAACCCTTATTTGTCGACTGAGGAGTTTGTGCAAGCCTTGGCAAAAAAAATTCCCAATGCCCAAGATGCCCAACAATTTAAACAGCGTTTGCTGTAGACAAGCTATTATAATTTAAGATATACATCTAATTTATTTTGGTGATTGGTTTTCAATCATTTCCATTGCCATTTTAAGACTCACCTTGAGACGATTTAAAGAACGAGCCAAAATGCCAATTTCATCGTTGTTTTTGTGCTTAAACTCGACACTAAAATCTCCCGTACTTAATTTTTTAGACAGGGAAGACATCTTATTAATCGGGTCAGTAATGGTAAATTTAAGAAATATATTTAATAAGACGATTCCTAACATTAAAAAGATAGACACTCTGCCCAGAACTTGCCAGCGCAAGTTTTGGGCTTGTTTTACTACTTGACTTGCAGGAACAGAAATAATCTGCGCTCCTACAATTTCATTCATTTTCCAGCCAAAACCATTATCTTTGCCATAGGTAGCAATCTGGCTAGCAGGAGCGTTTTTAGGGATACTGTGACATCTTAAGCAACTCTCTTGCTTAATTGCCAAAGGACGAGCTATATAAAATAATTCCCCTCCTGGTATGGTATGAAAACCATGCTGTTGTAAATCTACCATTTTCAGGTCGGCAGAATTAGGGTTGTCTCGAAAAGACTTTATAATTTCAGTTTCAAACTTATCTGCTTTATCTCGCAAGTTGGTGGGATTAAGAGTAGCTTCTTTATAAAAAAACTGGCTGTATTTTTCGTTGCTTCTAAGATTTTCAAAAACTTCTCGCGCTGAGTAAGCAGGTACAGTTTGGGGTATAAAAAACTTTTCTGTTTCTAAACTTGATGCTAGTTCGGGATTAACTTGAGTGCTAGTATATTGACGTACAGAGTTCATAGTTTCGATTAGCAACGATGCTCGGTCAGCAACAATCTGTTCTGCATAGTTTTGCAATATTCTAGATAGTATCAAGCTGATAGTTAAGGTTAAAACTAAAAAAATTATGCCTAAAAGAAGATTTAGCTTTATACCCAAATTAATATTTTTAAACATAGAAATTTTTACTTTAAAATGAAGCAAGTAATATTATAATTAATACACAATTCTAAATGTACTAATTATAACTTCAACAATATATAAGAAATCAAGGGCTATTTTCTTGGCGATTAATTAAGTTTAATAAATAATATTAAACTTGACGTTAGCGATTTTACCAAAAGTCGTATGTTTGCTTGTAATAAAAATAACTTAGTTTGTTGACTGTAAATATTAAATATTTTTGAAGACTTTTAGCCAAAATTATAGGAATAAATAACTATGTGGTTGCCTCGTTTTTTGGTAATAATACTCATTTTTTGCACAGTAACAGCCTGCAATCAAGTAGAATCAGGGGTGTCTCAACAACTAGTTGTAGGTGTGGTAGGTTATGGAGAAGGCGATAGCTCTTTAAGTCGATACTCCGACTTACAAACCTATTTAGGTATTCAACTAAAAAGCATTATAGAATTAGAGCCGGTTTATAACGAGATTCAAGCTTTAGATAAACTTGCCCAGCAAAAATGGGATTTAGCTTTTACTCCTCCAGGCTTAACGGCGATCGCAATTAATCGACATCAATATAAGGCGATAATTCCCCTAGAAGGAGTTGAAGAACTACGCTCGGCAATCGTCGTTAATCAAGATAGTAGTTTGCAGAATATTAAAGATCTTGCGGGTAAAACTATTGCTTTGGGACAAGAAGGTTCAGCAACTAGTTATTATTTGCCTATTTACAATCTTTACGGTTTAGCTTTAAAAAAAGTGCGTTTTTCTTCCACTCCCCAAATTAGCTTAAAATGGCTCGAACAAAGAGAAGTCGATGCTACTGCTTTATCTTTGCAAGAATTTAATCAATATCGCCCAGATTTCCCACCAAAGCAATTTCGCATCATTGATGTTGATGCTCACACTATTCCATCTGGTGCAATTGTCATTGCTGACAAAATCAAGCCAGAGCAAGCCCAAGTAATCCAAAATGTTTTGGCTCAAGCCCCCTCTAATATTGCTGCTTCTGCAAATTTCTTACCTACCGAACCCGTTCCTCGGTATGAATATTTAACCAAGGTGATTGAAAGGGTGATACCCATTAGCAAAAGAATCAAAGAGCAGCCAGCTTTATTTTATGACTCCCACAAAAGTTTGGCTAAGTGAACAGTTATCTCAGCCAACAAAACTTGGTAAACATAAGACCTCTTGCAAAAGTATTAATCAATCGACAATCGGCTAAGTCAGCGTTCTATGACGTAGCAATGAACGTCTGATACACTACTTTAGTATTGGTTAAGGTTAATGCCCGCTTCTTTCGCCATTGTGCCAATACCTTTTTTCTCTAAAGTTTTGATCGCTTTAGTAGATAAGCGCAATCTTACCCAGCGGTTACCTTCTGCCCACCAAACTCTTTTCCACTGCAAATTTACACCCTGCAATTTTTTGGTGCGACGATGAGAGTGTGAAACTGCCATTGCATTATTGGCTTTTTTCCCTGTTATCTGACATTTACGAGCCATAATTAGCCTCTGATTATATATTACAATCCATTATTATAGCCAAAGTTAGACTCAGACCTGAATTTTATTTTTGGTATTGATTGATAATGATGAACAATATCCAAGACTATTATCAAATAAGCGATCGCCTGGCAACTTCAGGACAACCCACCCAGGAACAATTTGAGCTAATTGCTAATTCAGGATACCAAATCATAATTAATTTAGCCATGTCCACTTCGACTAATGCTCTAGCTAACGAAGGCGTAATTGTTACTGACTTAGGGATGGTTTATATTCAGATTCCTGTAGTCTGGGAAAATCCTCAGATCAAAGATGTACAGATTTTTTTCAAGACTATGCAATCTTTTGAGGATGACCGAGTTTGGGTACACTGCGCCAAAAATATGCGAGTTTCCTGCTTTGTTTATCTCTGGCAAAAATATGTTTTGCAACTATCTGAAGCTGAAGCTCGATCTACTATGGATCAAATTTGGCAACCTACAGGAGTTTGGCAAAAACTGATTGAGCAAGCCAAAACTAATTTTAGTTAAATATGCTAAACACCAAGAAATCTTAGGAATGGTGAACAGTTGTATCTCATCAGCGAAAACCTATGAACATATCCGACCGAGCTTTGTTTGATATTCCCAGGGAGATTGTCTATCTAAACTCTGCCAGTATTGCTCCTAGACTTAAACAAGTGTCTAAAGCTGGACATCAAGGCATCGATATTTTTTCTAGCCCTTGGTCAATTACTTCTGATGATAGGTTTCGCAATCCAGAAATACTCCGTGAAGAATTTGCCCGTTTTATTGAAGTAGATGCCGACACTGTTGCCTTAGTTCCCTCTGCAAGCTATGGCATCGCAGTAGCAGCAAAAAACATTCCCATAGAAGCAAACGCAAATATTGTAGTTCTCGAAGACCAATACCCTTCAAACATCTACGCTTGGAGAAGACGAGCCGACGAATCGAGAGCAATGATCCGAGTTGCTCAACGAAGGACAAATAATTCTCTGACTGAATCAGTGTTAAACCTTATTGATTCAAATACCGCCGTAGTTACAATTCCTAACTGCCACTGGACGGATGGTGAACTGCTTGACCTGGTTGCTGTTGGTGAAGCAGCTAGAACTGCGGGTGCTGCATTAGTTGTTGATGCTAGCCAATCTTTAGGGGCTTTGCCCATCAATTTTGATGTAGTTCAACCTGATTTTGTCGTTTCAGTTGGTCATAAGTGGCTACTGGGTTCTTATGGACTAGGATATTTATACGTTGACAAGAAATGGCATAGTTGCGGAATTCCCATAGAAGAATCTTCGCTTACCCGTCGTGGAAGCGAGGACTCCTCGCAACTAGCTAACTATGTTGATGAATACCGCCCAGGCGCACGCCGATTTGACTTTGGGGAGTTTACTCAATTTATTTCAATACCTATGGCTATAGCTGCCATTTCACAACTAAACAGATGGGGTAGCTTATATGTCCAGAAAGAACTCTTCAGCAGAACACAACACATTCGTGCGATATGCAATCGGCTTGGTATTGAAACGCTTCCTACTGAGCGAAGTGCTGGACATATTGTCGGCATAAAATTAAACGCAGAGCAACAACCCATGAAGCTTGCAGCCGTTCTCAAATCAGCCAATATTTATATTAGCGTTCGCAGTGAAACGATCAGGGTTGCACCCCATCTTCACACCGATGAGCAAGATATCAAAAGGTTTGGCTCTGTGCTGAAGGAATATCTTGTTTAGAAAGGCGTAAAATAAAATGTGTTCGATAGGATTGAAATTAAATAGTGCCAGTTTATGTAGACTAAATGTTTAATCCTAAAGACTTATCTGTCGAATTAATTTTGATTAGGCTTGTCTATAAATAAAGCAACTCTATCTGCTTCTCGACTATATATCTACGCTTCGATCTAATTTTAAAGCTCGATCAAAGGCTGCGATCGCTCTTTAAACTAGATAGCCGAAAAAGCTATCTATGATTTGTGCCAAGATAACTTTCTCTAATCTCGATATAATACAATATAAAATACACCGTAAAACTTTGAACTATAATTGAAGACCTTGTGATTAACTTCTAAATTTCTCAATCAGTATAATTTCTGATTGGACATCGCTGCTTGCAATAGCGATTTGCAAAAATCAAACTCAAGCACAGTATTCAGTTTAATAAACTAAGTGTGGCAAAAAATCATTTTTTTTAGTTAGGCTAGAGTTATTCTTAAATCTTATATATGTATCTAGTAAACAAATAGCTATATATAACTATGAACAACTTTCAGACAAAAGTAGAAAAGCAATTAGCAAATTCTACTGTTTCAAAACTCAGCAACCGCAAGAAAAACAGTAAAATAAGCACTTCAGTAAGAAAGTTAGCTGCGGGATGGATAATTTTTCAGACCCTTTTTCTGGCAACTCCCATTTTGGCACAGCAGAAATCCAACAATAATCTTAATTACGGTGAGTTTTTAAAAAAATTAGCAGATAACCAAGTTGCAAAAGTAGAAATTGATGAAACTACTAATCTTGCCAACGTGACCTTGAAGGGACAAGAAAAAGGCTCTCCTCCCCATGAAGTAGTTTTATTTGAGCAAAATCAAGATCTGATTCCGAAGATACGGGCTCAAAACGTCGATTTTGCCATCAAAACTTCCGTAGATCGCTCAACAACTGTAGGCATTTTGTTGAATCTACTGATCTTTTTTGTTTTAATATTGGGGCTGATTATGATTGTGCGTCGCTCTGCTAATGCTTCTGGTCAAGCTATGAGTTTTGGGAAATCCAAAGCCAAGTTTCAGATGGAGGCAAAAACGGGGATTCAGTTTAATGATGTAGCAGGAATCGAAGAAGCCAAAGAAGAGTTACAAGAAGTCGTAACCTTTCTCAAAGAACCAGAAAGATTTACGGCAATTGGTGCCAAAATTCCTAGGGGAGTATTATTAATTGGTCCTCCTGGGACAGGTAAAACCCTCTTAGCAAAAGCGATCGCTGGAGAAGCTGGAGTGCCATTTTTTAGCATCTCTGGTTCTGAGTTTGTCGAGATGTTTGTTGGTGTAGGTGCATCCCGCGTTCGCGATTTATTTAAAAAAGCCAAAGAAAATGCCCCCTGCATTATTTTTATTGATGAAATAGATGCCGTTGGTCGCCAAAGGGGTGCAGGGATTGGCGGAGGCAACGATGAGCGAGAACAAACTCTTAATCAACTGCTGACGGAGATGGACGGTTTTGAAGGCAATAGTGGCGTTATCGTTATTGCTGCTACCAATCGTCCTGATGTTCTAGATCAGGCTTTGCTGCGTCCTGGTCGTTTTGATCGTCAGGTAATGGTGGACTATCCTGATTTGCAGGGTAGACTAGGTATTCTAGAAGTTCATGCCCGTGGCAAGAAAATTGCCCCTGAAGTATCTTTAGATGCGATCGCTCGTCGTACTCCTGGATTTAGCGGTGCAGATTTAGCGAACCTCTTGAATGAAGCTGCAATTTTGACCGCCAGAAGACATAAAGAGGCGGTAACAATGTTAGAGGTAAATGATGCCGTAGATCGTATTGTAGCGGGAATGGAAGGCATTCCTTTAATAGATAGTAAGTTCAAAAGACTAATTGCCTATCATGAAGTTGGTCATGCGATCGTTGCTAGTATGATTCCTGGACACGATCCCGTAGAGAAGGTTACTATCATTCCCAGAGGAGGCGCAGGAGGTTTGACTTGGTTTACTCCAGAAGAAGAAATGGGGTTAGAAACCAAATCAAAAATTCTGGCAAAAATTACTTCGCTTTTAGGCGGTAGAGCAGCCGAAGAAATAATATTTGGCACAGATGAGATAACTCAAGGTGCAGGTCAAGATATTCAAATGCTGACTTCTTTAGCGCGCAAAATGGTAACTAAATTTGGAATGTCAGATTTAGGAGCATTAGCCTTGGAGGGTCAAGAACAACCCGTATTCTTGGGGGGTGATTCTGGGACGAGAAACGAATATTCAGAAGAAGTTGCTGCCCAAATTGATGTGCGTATCCGCAATATTGCTCTGGAGTGCCATAACAAAGCTAAAAAGATAATTGGTGAGAATCGTTTAGCTGTCGATCGAATTGTAGATATTTTGATTGAAAAAGAAACAATTGAGGGTAAAGAGTTTCGCAAGTACCTCGCTCGATTTTCTCCTAATTATCAATCTGAAGAAACAAGAGATAGAACCCTTAGTCTGACTAAAAAGTAGTAACTAGTTAAAGCATTCTAAAGCAATCGCCTGTACTTAATCTAAGTACAGGCGATTGTTACGTGCGACTGGATAGCTTTTTATCTTTTAACTTACGTCCCTTATCCGAACAGATAACTAAAAACTCGTAACCCTATATTTATCCTACACTCCATACCCCACACACAACCCAAGTCTCTCGCTATATTCGAGAATTGGTATAAGCTTATTCTACGCACTTCAAAGTAGATGCGGTTTATACCGAGTTGCATTCAAACCTGTAATTTTACTCTTTGCGTCTTTGCGTCTTGGCGCGAGATAATCTTATCTCTTTGAAAGCGACTTGGTATTGGTACCCACTTCGTTAGCATCTAAATTGCCTTGAGAAAGTTTTCTTTTTGCTGACGATTACTCCAACGCAATAAGCCAAATGATGCTTCCCAGGAAAAAATTGCGTAGCCATAGCCATATTGTTTAACTGTATTCATTTGTTGTTGGATCTCAGCTAAAGGCTTTTGTTTTGTAAAACCACCTGCATAAATACCAACTGCTACATCTACATAGTTTTTTACTTCAGGTAAAATAGAGTTATCGATTGACAGTGCGACTTCTTGGCTAGTCTGACGATAAAGCTGCATCACTAATTCATCGATTAGTCCCGCTTTAATCCAAGCTAGCCAATCTTGTGAGTATCTATTTAGGGAAAATCTTAAAGGATGAGGAGAAAGAGAAATAACTAAGTCTGGTCTAATTTTTCTGATGGCTTTTACTACCTTGCGGGTTAACTGTGTCATCTCAACAGTTTTATTGCCAAACTGAATTGGTATACCCCAATGATCGTCAATTTGAATACCGTAAAGATCGAGATAGGACGCTGCAACTTCAGTAAATAAATTTACCAAGTATTGCTGTACCTCTGGGTTAGCTGGATCTAGCCACCAATGACGATCGATTAACTTTTCGCCTTGATTAGTGGCTAAAATCCAATCTGGATGTTGTTGAGCTAACTCTGAATTAGGAAAAGTCATCATTCCATGTTCATACCAAGCATATACTTTTAAACCTTGGTGTTTTCCTTGTTTAATAGCAGTTTTCAAAGGATTGGTAAAAGGCAAAGATACGAGATAGTTTCTGGGAGCATACTTGCTAGAATAAGCTGTTCCGTTATTGTAGACATCAACATAAACCCGATTGTAATTAAGACGAGATAGTTGATAAAAAGCATTGTCTGTCAGGTTTGTATAAGTTAGAAAAGCATTGCCAAAATGACTTAGCCAGATGCCTTTGAGCGACTCAGATTTTTGTGGCGTATGGCTTGGTACAGTAGTCAAAAGACTTAGAAAAAAGAAGATAGTAACACTAATAGCGAATAGAAAAATTAACTTTTTAACTCGAATAATCAACTTTAAAATCACTGTTTTTTGCTTTCCAAGTATCGCTATGACGATAGTGTAGTTTGTCTTGGCTTACTTGTCCCCAGCTGTAAGGCGATCGCAAATATCTACTAAATCACTGAGTGCGATCGCCAAGTTGAGATTTTAGTTTAGCCACAAATTAAAACATACATATATCTTAATAATGCTCCTAAAACAAGACCTGTCATGCAGGACATTAAAATTCTGCGCTTAAAAAAATTTTACTGCGAATAACATAGACAAGTACAAATGCTGATTGAAATCGCGATCGGCTTACGACATAGCTTGGCTACGCAATTTTGCAACTAATGTAATTTCAAGTTCCTAAAGCTTAAAAATTATGGAAAATTTCCCAGAAAATCTAAGTCTAAATAATCCTATTGTCACGATTTTAGATGACGAAGATGATGGAAACTTAGCTCCTAATGATATCTCCCTGCGAGAGGCAATTGTCCATAGCCAAGATGGAAGTAAAGTTAGCTTCGACAACAGCCTGAAGAATAAGACTATTTTGTTGACTCGTGGCGAACTAAGTATTGATAAAAATCTAACTATTCAAGGTTTTGATAATGGTCAAGTGACAATAAATGGCAATAATAAAAGTCGAGTTTTTGATATTAATAATAATCTCGATAAATTTGCAGATGTCACTATAGATAATTTAACTATTACTGGTGGTAATGCTGGCAATCAAAATGGTGGTGGTATCTTAAACACGGAAAAGTTAACTATCAATAACAGTATTATTACCGATAATTCTACAAATGGAGTTGGCGGTGGTATATCCAGTGATTTGGGATATACAGACGATAAAAATTCTGCAACAGTAATTAACAACAGCGTTATTAGTAATAATTCGGCAGGAGAAGGTGCTGGTATTTACCATGACGCAGGTATTACAGTTAATGACTATCCTTTCTCTCTATTTTTAAATGCCACTAGTGTTACTAGCAAATCCACTGATGGCTCTGGGGGTGGAATTGACAACAATTATGGTCGAATAAAGATTGATGATAGTACTATCGATCAAAATACGGCAGTAGGCAGAGGCGGTGGTATTATCTCCAGCAGTAAAGTCGAAGCAGTTGACAGTACCATTAGCAATAATCGAGCAGATTCTGGAGGAGGCATCAATATTGCTGGATTTGATGGCGGTGGCATCTTGATCGACAGCACTATTAGTGGCAATACTGCCAAGACATTTGGTGGTGGTATTTTATTTGGTTCTACCTATGGTTCTCAAAGTGTTACCAACAGCACCATTACTAATAATTCCGCTCCAGAGGGTGGGGGAATACAGCAAGGTAACGAAGGTAGGATAAATATCACCAGCAGCATCATTGCAGGTAACGTTGACAACAATGATGCAAATGGTGCAGGTATTATCTCTGGAGGTAATAACTTAATTGGCAATGGAAATGGTGCGCCAGATTTTGTCAATCTATTTAATGACGATCTCGTCGGTACTGCTAATAAGCCAATAGATCCTCAACTAGGTGAGTTAAAAGATAATGGTGGAGCTACTTTTACTCATGCTCTGTTGCCTGAAAGTATAGCGATTAATACAGGTAGCAACCCTGAAAAATTAACTACCGATCAACGAGGGAAAGGGTTTGAGCGCGTTCTGTTTGATGCTACGGATATTGGTGCTTTTGAAGCGGATACCGACTCGATTTACGATCTGCCATTTCTGCCACCAGAGCCAACATCAAGAATAGTAACGACTCTAAATGATGAAGATGATGGTGATTTGAGTGCCGATGATATTTCCCTACGAGAAGCAATTCTAGAGAGCAATTCTGGAGATAGTATTACTTTCGATCCTAGTCTTAGTGGTGGAAAGATTACTCTGACTCTAGGAGAGTTAACTGTAGACAAAAGCTTAAGCATTCTTGGTTTGGGTGCAGATAAGTTAACCATAGATGCAGATAATAAAAGTCGGGTATTTAATGTTGATAATGGTTCTGATACTCGTCTTGATGTGGCGATCGCCAAACTAACTATTACTGGCGGAAATGCTGCTGAAGAAGGAGGTGGAGGGATTAATAATCAGGAAAATCTGACAGTTAATCAATCAATTATTAGAGGTAATTCAGCTAAGAGTGGGGGTGGTGTATCGACGAACAAATTTGCCACAACAACTGTTAATAATTCCACTATTAGCGAAAATTTAGCTGAGTTTGGCGGTGGTGTGTACAATTCTGACTCTAATACTACTATCAATAACTCTACGATTAGCAACAACAATTCGACGGAATATGGAGGCGGTGGTATTTTTGACTCAACTTATGAGGGTGGCTCAACCATAGTTAATAATAGTACGATTAGTGGTAATACTGCTCAGGGTCAAGGTGGTGGTATTGATGCTAATGCTTTTTTTCGTTTAGAAGTTAATAATAGTACGATCACTGATAATACTGCTAAGAATAGCCTTAATGTTGCTGGAGGTAATGGTAGTGGAGTCTATTCTTTTAGTGGAGTCAGTACTTTTACTAGCAGTATTATTGCTGGCAATGCCAAAAATGATGATTTTGCAGGCGATGGCAAAAGTGGTGGTAATAACTTTATTGGTAAGGTCAATAGTACAGTTTTCGTTAACGGCATTAAGCAAGATATTGTCGGCACTAATAAAGCTCCTATCGATCCTCAACTAGGTGAGTTGCAAGACAATGGCGGTTTGACTTTTACTCACGCTCTACTTCCCGACTCCCCAGCAATTAATACAGGTAGTAACACAAACAAACTAACTACCGATCAACGGGGAAAAGGTTTTGAGCGAACTTTGTTTGATGCTACGGATATTGGTGCTTTTGAAGCGGATACCGATTCAATTTATGCTCCTTTAGTTCTACCACCAGACCCCACTGTAACCATTTTAGATGACGAAGACGATCGCAATCTAAGTGCAGATGATATCTCGTTGCGAGAGGCAATTTTATACAGTGATAGTGGCGATACAATTACCTTTGACCCTAATCTTAAAGGTGGGACTATTACTCTTGAATTAGGACAATTAATCATTGACAAAGACCTAACCATTAAAGGCTTGGGAGCAAATAATTTAACTATTGATGCCAATAATAATAGTCGCGTTTTAAAGATCGATGATGCCATAGAAGACTCAAATTACGATGAAGTAGATGACTCAATTATGAATGTTACTCTTGATGGCTTAACTATTACGGGAGGTTCTGCCAAAGACTCTACCCCAGACTTTCATGACCGACTTGGAGGAGGAATCTATAATCGGGAAAATTTAGTAATAACCAACAGCATCATTGCTAAAAATGTCTCTAAAGGTGGTGGTGGGGGAATTTATAATCAAGGTACTATCAAAATTAATTCTAGTACTATTGCCGATAATTCTGCCGAGTCATATTATCAGAATAATGCTGATGGTGGTGGTATTTTGAACTCTGACGAAGCTGATGATGGTTCTATAACTATGAAAATCAGCAATAGTACCATTTCTGCTAACACGGCTCAAGGTAATGGTGGGGGCATTTCTAATAGCGGGAGTTATCATGACAATTCTAGTCAAACCATAATTAGTAATAGCACCATCTCTGGTAATACGACTCAAGGCAATGGTGGCGGTGTTGATAGTTTTGCTCGCCATACCAAAATACAAAACAGCACTATTTTCAATAATTCTGGATCTTTAGGTAGTGGTGTTTATCACAAAGAAGCAGATGAGCCTAATTTAAATGGTTCTACTACCTTAGAAAGTACTATTGTTGCAGGAAATGTTGGCGATCGCGATATTGATGATAAAAGTATAGTAATCAGCGATGGTCATAACCTGATTGGCAATGGGGATAAGACTGATTTTGCTGATGGTGTCAACGGCGATCTGGTCGGTACATTAGCTAACCCTCTAGAGCCAAAACTAGGAGAGTTACGGGATAATGGCGGTCTAACTTTTACTCATGCTTTACTTCCTGACTCCCCAGCAATTAATGTAGGTAGCAACCCCAACAAACTAACCACCGATCAGCGACGATTGAAACGATCTATTCAGCAAACCGATATCGGTGCTTATGAAGTCCAATCAGAACCAATAAATTCCCCGATTAATACAATTATCAATGGTGAGGCTGGTAACGATACTCTAAAGGGTAGTGCTGGTGACGATATTATTAGCGGTGATGAGGGTAGGGATATTCTTAACGGTGAGGCTGGTAATGACACTCTCAAAGGTGGTCAACAGTTTGATCGCCTCAATGGTGGCAAGGGAAATGACGTTTTGATAGGTGGTGGTGATATTGATGTTTTAACTGGGGACGCGGGACAGGATCTGTTTTATTTAGAGAATATAAAAGGAGGTCTGGAATGGATTCGTGATTTTGAACTTAATCAAGATCGCCTTGGTTTGGCTGATGATATTACCTACGATGAACTGGAAATTACTGGTAGAGTTAATAGCTTTATTAGTTATCAAGGAGAATTGGCGGTAGTGCTAGGTGTTAGTCCAAGCCAACTGACCATCGACCAGTTTCAAGAGATATAGACTAAAAAGCTTATTGTGATTAGACTTACTAAATAATACTAAAGAGCGATCGCTCTTTTCTTTTCTGAATCTAGCAAGCAAACTCAAGTTAAAATAAGCCGTAAAGCTATTTTTTTTGCTCTTAGGTAATTACCAATGAATCCTGCTCTATCTCAATTTGGTTCGCAGATGTCTCAACTAACAGGAGTTAGAGCCATCATGAAAGACATTATTGAAACCTTGAGCAATAGTGCTGGCAGAGAATTCATCAATCTCAGTGCAGGTAATCCTGTAATTTTGCCTGAAGTTGAACAGCTATGGCGCGACTGCACACAAGAATTGTTGGATAGTGATGAATACGGCGAAGTGGTTTGTCGTTATGGTTCATCTCAAGGCTATGCACCTTTGATAGAGGCTGTAATTAACGATTTTAACGCTCGTTATGATTTGAACTTGAGCGATCGCAATATTCTGATTACAGGTGGTTCTCAGGCTCTATATCTCTATGCTGCTAATGCTTTTGGTGGCTATACTGCATCAGGAGAACTGAAACAGGTTGTTTTACCTCTTAGTCCCGACTATACAGGCTATGGTGGCGTTAGTTTAACCCCAGAGGCATTACTGGCATATAAACCCACTTTAGAAATCGACGAAGACAAACATCGGTTTAAATATCGCCCTGATTTTAGCCAACTGCAAATAAATGAGCAAACTGGCTGTGTAATTTTTTCTCGTCCCTGCAACCCGACAGGAAATGTAATCAGCGATGAAGAAGTAGCTAAAATAGCTGCCTTGGCTGCCAAGCAAGATGTTCCTGTATTTATCGACTCTGCTTACGCACCGCCTTTTCCAGCATTAAACTTTACAGAGATGACTCCCCAGTTTGGCGAGAATATTATTCACTGTATGAGCTTATCCAAAGCAGGATTACCAGGGGAGAGAATTGGTATTGCTATTGGCGATCCTCAACTGATTCAAATATTAGAATCTTTTCAAACAAATGCCTGTATACATTCTTCCCGCTATGGACAGGCGATCGCCGCTAGAGCGATCGCCTCTGGTAAACTAGCTAATATTGCCACAAATGTTATTCGTCCCCACTATCAGCGCAAAATCAAAGTTTTAGCCAATACTCTCGATGCAGCTATGCCACAAGACATTCCTTGGTATCTCCATCAGGGGGAAGGAGCAATTTTTGCCTGGCTATGGCTTAAGGATTTGCCGATGACAGACTGGGAATTTTATCAACAATTAAAAGCGGTGGGAGTGATTGCTGTACCTGGAAGTAGCTTTTTTCCTGGCTTAAAAGAAGATTGGCAACATAAACAGCAGTGTTTACGCATTAGCTTGACTGCAACCGAAACCGAAATAGCCGAAGCAATGCAGCGTTTAGCCAAAGTTGCCAGAAATGTTTATCAAACAACAACAGTTTAAATTAAGTATCAATAATGAACAATCCCGAATTAACCATCAACCAAGAAGAATGGTTAGAAGTAGGAACTATCACCTCGCCTCAAGGTTTAAAAGGAGAATTACGAGTATATCCAGACTCCGATTTTCCTGAACGTTTTACTAAAGCAGGTACTCGTTGGCTCAAACATCCTCAGACTTCGGCAATTACAGAAGTCCAGTTGCGAGGAGGCAGATACATTGCGGGCAAAAACCTGTATGTAATTAAATTAGAGGGAATAGAAGATCGTAGCCAAGCTGATGAACTACGTGACTATAAACTGCTGGTGGATAAAAGCGATCGCCCAAAACTAAAAACAGATGAGTATCATGTTGCTGATTTAGTAGGCTTAGAAGTCTATCACCAAGAAACAGGGGAAAATATAGGAGTAGTTGTCGAGCTATATACAGCAGGGAATGATTTATTAGAAATCAGGCTGCACCAACAGCCAGATATAGAAGCTAAAAGCGATCGGGATTTGTCTGAGATTAGCCGACGCAGCAAACGCAAAAAATACAGACCAAAATCGTCAAAACCTTTTACTGTTTTTGTTCCCTTTGTCAAAGAAATAGTTCCCGTAGTCGATATTGCTAATCAACGTTTAGAAATAACTCCTCCGAATGGCTTGTTAAATATCCATGAATAAGTTTAGGCTAATTGGGGCTAAACAATTCTTCTAAATTATACATAGGGCAGATATTTTGTCTACTCCAATCTTGAGGAATATCGCGATCGCAATTCGGCAGTACAGTTAGTTAAGGTGCAGCCAGGGAATCGTTCATCCTATGGTTATGATTTTGTACCTGTAGATTAACTTTATTCAATTTCTTTCGCCTATTTATTATTCTATATAAAGAGAAGCATTAGTGATGACTATCGCTCCTCAATTTCAGACGAACTGGCTTAATTCAGAAGAGTTGCTTCTTTGGGTGAAAGTTCGATTAACCTCGCACTAGATTCCCAAAGTTCGGATGCTTTCTTCTCATCGTAGGATTCAGCAGAAGATTGAATTTCCTCCAGTCCATCAAAATATTTACCTGTAACCTGATTCAGTGAGGAATCGAGAATAAGTCTGGCAAGAGCGCTGCCCATTGCTTTAGAGTCTCTAGCATTCTCCATAACAGACTGTGAAGTGGTTGTAATTAAAGCAGAGAGTTCTGCTTCGCTATAGTCTCTAGCCAACTTTGTGTCGAGCATTAAACCTGGGTTGAAAGCATTCACCGTAATATTTGACTGTTGCTTTTGCAAGCGACGTGAAAGCTCGTAAGTACAGAGAATGTTGCAGAGTTTAGAAGTGGTATAGCGTCCTCGCCCCGTGTTCCCAATATCTGTGTCATTGTCATTATTGTCAGGGAATGCAAGAAGTTTCGCATCTTGGTATTGCGGGTTTGGCATTCCCGTGTTTGCGTCTGGATTATGTACGTCGCTGCTGACGAATACAATACGAGAGCGATCGCTCATCTGTGGCAAAAGCAGATTGACGAGTAGAAAGTGTCCTAGATGGTTCACACCAAATGTCATCTCAAACCCATCTTCTGTGTAGCGCGTGTCTGAAACGATTTGAATTCCTGCATTACAAACGATCGCCTGTAAAGGGGGTCGTTCTCCAGTTATGAAATCCTGTGCGAACTGACGCACTGATGCCAGCGATGCCAAATCGAGAGCCATTCCCTCAATATTTGAGTATTCAGTTTCAGCCATTAAGGTACGAACAGCTTCTTCAACTCTGGACAGATTGTGACTAGCGATGATGATGTGCCAGTCTTGCCCAGATCTGGCGATCGCTTCAGCGCAGTAATAGCCTAAACCACTGGTTGAGCCTGTAATGATAACAGTTTTGCTTGCTTGGGTTGGATCTTGCATAGTGTCTAGCCTGTAAATTTAAGAACTATGTCAAACTTAAAGTATGGAGTATACTCCAATGTCAAGTACCAATTCTAAACTTCCTAACCTCAGTGTTTTATGTTGATTAGCGAACTCTCCCAGAAAACAGGATTCTCGAAAGATACAATTCGTTTCTACGAGAAGTCTGGACTCCTCAACTCAAACAACAAGCGTGCCGAAAATAACTATCGTCACTACGATAATGAAGCTGTGTCGCGTTTAGAGTTTATCAAGCATGGAAAAGCTTTTGGATTTACGCTCAGGGAATTAAAGCAATTGATGGATGAGTGGGACAGGCTTTCAATCGAAGATAGAGCGCGGATTACTCGCAACAAAATTGCCGAAATGGATGAGAAGATTATTCAACTTCAAGAGTTTAGGTGCCATCTTGTCGATAAGCTAAAGTGGTTGGAAAGCAAAGGCTAAGAAATAGTTAGTAGATATAGTTGACTTTGAGAAAGGGCGATCGCAATTTGGCAGTACAGTTAGTTAAGGTGCAGCCTGGAAATCGCTCATCCTATGGTTATGATTTTGTACCTGTAGACTAACTAGGCACTTTCAAGCTTTGTCGCCGTCGCCTCAAATGCAGCTAAATAATTTCGCTCAACATCAGGTAAATTATGTAACATCCCATTCCAAGTAGTATGGCTTTGTAATGCTTTAACTACTTCTGGCAGAGGTTCGGCAAATATATGGTGGCAGTCGATTTCTTCAGGAAAATTAATTCCAAAGGCTAATTGTTCCTGGGGTGGTGTGAATTGAGCATTTACTCCTATTTTGTTACCCCGTGCATCTAAGCGATACCAGCTATATTCAGGCAGATAAACAGCATTAAACCCATGTAAGGAATAGGGCGTACCATCATCAAAAACGCTCAGTCTTTGATAACAGAAGCCTGTGGGAATAGAGTTAGCCCTCAGCAATGCAGCCAACAGATGACTCTTAGCATAGCAATAGCCAGTTTTATACTTTAATACCTCTGATGCCTTACAGGTTAGAGGGTTCATTTTGTAGTCACTACTATGATAAATATTATCTCGAACCCATTCAAAACAGCTTTTAGCAGTTGTATTTGTATTTGATGTTGCCAATTGTCGGGCTAATTGTAAAACATTGGGTTGCTGCCAATCTATTATGATTGTTGAAGTTAAGTATTCTTGCATTTCAAAAAGTAAAATTTACAGATAAAAAATTTGGCAGAATATTGCTAATTTTATTGACTATTATCCTTGATCAATTACAAATAGATACAATAAGGCAATACAATCATGGGCATAGTAAATTGAGAAGAAGATTTGATTATCGAGAATATTGATTTAGAACCATGAACTTGTCACCCATTTGGGGTTGCCTTACCATTTTTATTGTCTGTCCTTTATTGGGTGGAATTCCTTTGATCGACTGGATTACATATGCAATAACTGGTCGTCAGCTAAGAAAACTGGGAACTGGTAATATTTCAGTATCAGCAGCTTTTTATCATGGCGGTAAACTAGCAGGAATCTTGGCTGTACTCTCCGAAGCAGCAAAAGGAATTATTGCGGTATTGTTAGCCAGAATTTTTTTTCCAGTTGGTTCAGTGTGGGAGATTGTGGCGATAATTGCTTTAGTGATGGGGCGTTACTGGATCGGCAAGAGCGCGGGAACAACTAATGCAGTCTGGGGAATTGTGGCACACGACCCAATTGCTGCGGGGCTAACATGGTTGATTAGTTTAGTTAGCTTTACCATAATTCGCGATCGCACTACGGGTAAATATGGTGCGTTAGTTTTACTGGTGGTAATTATTGGCTTACGTAATCCAGATCACCTAGAATATGCGGTTGCTACTTTCGCTTTGGCTAGTTTACTGGCTTGGATTTATCAAAACATACCAGATGACCTCGATTTGACCGACAATACCACACAAGCTAGCACTAATAAAATGTTTCGTTTTTTTCAGGGAGACACCAGTATTATTAATCTCAATAGCCGATTGAATGCCAATCAAGTAGGTGCAAAAGCAGCTAATCTTTCCTGGCTTAAAAGAAAAGGATATCCAGTAGTAGAAGGCTGGATATTGCGCCCAGGAGATAATCTAGAAGCCTTGATAGCTGCCCTTGAACCATCGCCCCAATCTCCTTTAATCGTGCGTTCTTCAGCGGTGGGGGAAGACTCGGCAACCGCTTCGGCTGCGGGACAGTATTTAAGTATTTTAGATGTTACTAGTAAAGAAAAACTACGTTCGGCTATAATTAGCTGTCAAACTTCTTATTCCCATAGCAATGCTGTCGAGTATCGTCGCCATAATCGACAATCAAACGAGTCAATAGCGGTTTTAATTCAAAAGCAGATTGAAGGAATATATAGCGGGGTGGCTTTTAGTCGCGATCCTGTAGAGCGGCTAAATGATACCGTAGCAGTAGAAGCTCTACCTGGTAAAGCAACCAAAATTGTTTCAGGCAGGTTTACTCCCCAAAGATATCGAGTAGCAATTCCTGACGCTTCTTTGAGCGATGCAACTATAAGCGTAACCGCAGAAAATGCTCAGGATGATCAGATAGTTATTCCCGCAGATATTATTGAATCAGCAGCACTTCTGGCAAGAGAAATGGAAGACCTTTTTGAAGGCATTCCCCAAGATCTTGAATGGACTTACGACGGTAATAAGCTATGGCTGTTACAGGTGCGTCCAATTACCACCCTCCAGCCGATTTGGACAAGACGAATCGCCGCCGAAGTTATTCCTGGCAAGATTCGCCCGCTTACTTGGTCAATCAACCAACCCCTAACCTGTGGCGTGTGGGGGAAACTGTTTACGATTGTTTTAGGCGATCGCGCTAGAGATTTAAACTTTGAAGAGACTGCAACTCTGCATTTTGCCAGTGCCTATTTTAATGTAACCCTATTAGGAACTATCTTTCGTCGCATGGGTTTACCTCCAGAAAGTTTAGAATTTCTCACCAGAGGCGCAGCATTCACCAAGCCGCCCTTGATAACTACAATCAAGAATCTGTCTGGGCTGTGGCGATTATTTAAGCGAGAGTGGAGTTTAGGTAAAAGCTTTGAAGGCGATCGCCTTAAGTTTGAACCGATTTTATCCGTGATGGTCGAACAATCAGCCAATGAGTTATCTCCAGCCGAACTTATTGACCGAATCAACACTATTTTAGGGTTACTGGATAAAGTTACCTATTACAACATTCTTGCACCTTTGAGTTTGGCAATACGTCAAGCAATTTTTAAAGTAAATGAAGCCGAATTAGATCATAGTCAAACACCAGAAGTCAGAGCCGTCAAAACTTTGGCAGAGGTTGCTACCCAAACTCGCAAATTGTTAACCGCAGAAAAAATTACTTTTGACTCTAGCGCGTCTCTTTTTGCCCATATTGCTGAAAATCCAGAGGGAACAAGCATTATAGAGCGATTTAATCTTTGGCTCTCGGAATATGGCTATCTTAGTGAAGTAGCGACAGATATCGCCGTCCCTCGTTGGCGAGATAAGCCCAGTATTCCCAGGCAAATGTTTACGCGATTTTTCTTTGATGCTCAAGGAGCAAAACAGGCTCAATCATCAGTGATTCTTCAGCAGTCTTGGAAAGCTAAGTTAATCCAAAAAAGATTAGATCTTAAAGCCGTAGTTGGCGAGACATATAACAGGCTGTTGGCAAATCTACGCTGGAGCTTTTTAGCACTAGAGCAGCAGTGGTTAGATCGAGGTTTGATTGACAATTCAGGAGATATATTTTTACTCAAGCTGGAAGAGATTGTTTCTTTAGTTGAACAAGATGCTCCGACAATTGGGCAGTTATCTCAGTTAATTAAACAGAGAAAACAACAGTGGCAGCAAGACAAAAAATTAACTTCCATGCCCAAGCTTATCTATGGTAAGCCTGAAGCCTCAGCTTTAATTACACCAGCAGTATCTAATTCTCAACGAAAGTTTCAGGGAATAGGTACTGGTGTTGGTCAGGTAGAAGGAGTAATTAAAATTGTATACAGTCTTGAGCAAATGACCAAGATTGACAGCCAGACTATTTTGGTTGTTCCCTATACTGATGCTGGTTGGTCGCCAATTTTAGCCCGTGCAGGGGGACTAATTTCAGAAGTTGGTGGTCGTTTATCTCATGGGGCAATTGTTGCTAGGGAATACAAGATTCCAGCGGTGATGGATCTTACTAATGCTACTAATTTACTTCAGGACGGTCAGAGGGTAAGAATAAATGGTCAGACAGGAATTGTGGAAATTTTGGATTAGATTTGTTTTTGCTCGCCTTGGAAATAATTTTCAAACTTCATAAAAACTTAATTTTTGGATAAGCTAATATTGCTTTATCTTCAGACATTATTACCAATTCATGATGTAAGGCTTGAGAAATTATTAGGCGGTCGAATGGGTCGCGATGCAATAAAGGAAGATTGATTAATTGAGCAATACTATCTTCTTCAACAGTCAATATTTTAATTAGGTGTTTTCTTCTTTCCATTGGCAAATAAGTTTCTGGAGAACTCGGAAAATCGAGCTTGCCTATCTAATATTTGATTACACATTCCCAGATAGAGACGACGCTTAAAAATTTCTGATTGCTGGGGTTTTGAATTATTTGACGATGTTTGTCTGATAATCGTTTACTGTCATCAATAAGCCAAAGAAAAATATGGGTATCTAACAGTATTCTCATTGAGGATTATTGAATAAATCTAGAATTTCATCTGGTAAAGGATCGTTGAAGTCATCAGGAACAATAAATTTTCCTTTAGCTAAACCAATTGGTAGCAGTTTTTTCTGTTGTCGATAATATTCAACTACTCTGTCAATATCTTCATTGGTTATGGGAATCTGATTTAATTTAAACTATTTATCTATTAAATTGGTTTGTCTCATTTCTATTATTTCTTTATTTCTTTTGATAATAAAAGGGTTATTTTCTATTTCATATCTAATTCTTTTGGCAGTAGGTAATAATGATGCTAGATACGCGAAAACAAATAACATTGCTCCCAAACCTATTATTAATATTAAAAGAGCGATTTTTAGCTTAATAGACATTTAAAAATATATAAAAACGAACAAAAATAAAGAAAAAATCACAAAAAAACAAAAATATAATGCGATCTAAAATACATAAAACCACTTTTCGTACCGATATGACTCTCTAATTTTTAAAATGTCGTTATTGTCTATTTCTAAGAATGTAACAGCTCTTTTAAAATCAGAATACATAAGCCTACCTTTGGCAAGTTTGTAGTATTGTATTGCTTGTTCGTGCAAATAAATATTATTTAGCTTAATTCCTGTTATTTTTGATAAGCTATTAAATTTAGCTTATTTCGTAATATTATTTTTGCATTTTCTGAAATATTTTCATCAGCGAGCAATTCTTTTAATCTCAAAAAGTCTCGTTTATTGAATTCATCCGTAAAATCGTAGATAATATTAGCTCGTGATAAAGTCCAAATACAAAAAGGAAAAAATGAAAATAAAATAATAGTTTTTGGGTCTAAATTTTCTTGTATCAAATTGCTAATATGGCTTATAATTTCTTGCATAATATTTTTTTCGATACATTTAGTTTAAGGAGAGTGCAACAATAAATTATTATTAAGTCGTATAGATCGTTTGATTATTCTCTTTGTGTTAATTATAAACCTGCTGATATGTATGCCTTGCTTATAGTAATTTTTACCCTTTTTTCGACTTTTTCCCGTCTCTCTGTTTAATCATTAAATAAACCGCAGGAACACAATAGAAAGCGAATATGGAAGAACCACTTACAATATCTGCGATCGCAATAGCCAAAGATCGCCAGAAAAGACCTCCGTTAACTAACAGGGGAATAAAGCCCGCGATGGTAGTCACGGTAGTGGTAACAACATGACGAGTAGCCTTGACTACTACGTTTTCAACCGTAGAGAGACCGCCTTCTCTGATTGATTGATTTAATAACCTGAAGACAATTCACAGTAAGCGTGTTTTTGAATTATATTTAGAATTAACAATTACTTTTTTATATGCTTGCTCTGATTATTGTCGTCGCCATAGTTATACTTGGTTCGGCTATTTGTTCGGGAACGGAAACGGCACTACTAACCATTTCCCCCATTAAAGTTAGACAACTGGCTCAAACTAAGAAGCCCGCAGCCTTAGCCTTGGCAAGCATTCGTCTCAAGATAAATCGACCGATCGCCACAGTTGTAATTCTCAACAATATTTTTAATATCGTCGGCAGTATTTTTATTGGTAATCTGACTACTAAGGTTCTGGGGGATGCTTGGTTAGGTATTTTTTCAGGGGTTTTAACTTTTTTGATTATAGTTTTTGGCGAAATCGCACCTAAAACAATCTGTCAACGCTACGCTGAACCAATTTGTTTATTTGTGGCAATTCCTGTTAAATATTTAACGGTAATTTTTACCCCCATAGTTTTGTTAGTAGAATACGCTACTACACCATTTACCCAGGGAAAAATTCTTCCTACTACCGATGAAGCAGAAATTAAATTTTTGACTAATATTGGCTATCAAGAAGGAGTAATTGAAGACGACGAAGCGGAGATGATTCAAAGGGTATTTCAGCTAAACGACCTTAATGCCTCAGATTTGATGACTCCCCGAATTATTATTACTTACCTAAAAGGCGAGCAAACTTTGGATGAATCCCAGCAAGATATTATTAAATCTCAGCATACTCGCATCTTAGTCATTGATGACACGATTGATAATGTCACAGGCTTGGTGCTAAAAGACGAATTATTAACCGCTATGATTACAGGAAATAGCGATCGCCTTATTAATACCCTCAAGCGTCCTGTTCATTTTGTCCCCGAAACTAATCGCGCCGACAAACTTCTCAAAGTATTCCAGGAAAATCGCGAACACTTGGCGGTGGTATTAGACGAATATGGTGGTGTGGCAGGAGTAGTTACCCTAGAAGATGTTTTAGAAGTTCTCACAGGAGAAATTGTCGATGAAACCGATCGCAATGTAGACTTACAGGAAATTGCCCGTAAAAAGCGTTTGCGCCTTCTTCGGTCTAGAGGAATCAATAATGAAAATGAATAGTTATTGTTTAAAAATCACAATCAAAACGTCTGACGTGAATTGAAAAAGGAAGCTCGGTGAGGTTTCCGCACCTTGAGCAAGCCTTCCTTGTTTGTCTGGGCGTTGATTGTGCCTATCCCAAATACTCAGCAATTTGTTGAACTTTTAATCCCTTCGCCTTCTGGCGTAATGCTATTGCCCTTTGTTTGGTGCGTCGAGGTATTGTTTGTACTACTTCAAACTCTTGTAATGTTTGATTTTCCTCTTTCGTTAAAATTACTTTGAATGCTGTTGGCATTCTTTAATATGATGCGGTTTTGGCGACCTTTTTATTTTATGCTTTTTTAGGTGGAGCTACTTATTGCCATTGACCGCTTTGCTTTACCTGCCTGCTTCTGCTTAAACCGAACTCACGTTAAGTAGGTAGGCGTAAATAATTGTTAGACTCGAAAAACAAAATCTAGTTTTAATTCGTTATTCTGCCTTATTACTTATTCGAACCATTTTTCAACTAATTTGACATATCTACTTATATAATGCGATCGCTTGAGCTATTTTATCAAACATATTTGTTACGTCCTGTCCTGTCTTTGCCGAAGTTATATAGGTGGCAATTACTTGTTCAGAATCAAAATTGTATGCTTCACTAAGTTTGTTTAGCTTTTCTTGGGCGACTAAATCAGCCTTGTTTAAACTTATTACTATTGTGCTTTTTGGTTTTAATAAAGTTATTTGGCTGTTGATTAAATAAGCGAGTCAATCTTTGAACTTCACCATTGACTAAATTAGGACTGGGAGCAATCTTCAGTTCGATAACCAAGTTATCGAACTGAAGATTATTTAGACTAGCAATTTTTTGTGTAATTGCCCCTGCTTGATTTTTGAGATATTCGCTAGGAACTCTGCCACTAATTGTTAGTATTCCTTGATTTACATAGGGTTCTAAGCGATAAATAGATAGTTCTGGTGCAGCATCTAGTTTTGCTGCTGTTATTTGTTCAATATTGTGAGCTACATTGCTACGGTAGCTGATAATTCCCCAAGGAATCAGAACTAAACCCAGAATAAATGCTATTAGCCACAACAACGTCGACGGAGAAGACTTAAGTTTAGACGGCTGGGGATCTTCTTGGTAGATTAGCTTTTCTAATGCGACTCTAATTTGCGGAGGATTGGTTGTCATGTCTCCCTGATAATTGGCGATCGCCCTACCATGCTTGAGTACGATTTCCCCTAAAAACCGTCGAATTCTGACTCGGAATTCTTTTGTCGGTTCTCCCTTAACCACTACAGCTAGATAATAATAGCCAGCTACCTCAATGGGAATCTGCCAATCACCATAATCGATTGCGTCTAATTCTGAACCAGAGGTAATGTAGCTCTACCATCAAAGGAATTAGAGTGTTTACTAAATAAACAACATCTAACTCTTTAGCAACAGGCTTGATGGCTTCATCAAGCCTGTTGCTTCTTAAGATGATGGTAGATCTGGTTCTGAATCAGATGTTGATTGCTGTTGAGGTTCTACAGTTTGTCGGAGAAATCCTTGATATTAAACGGCTTCTTGGAGAGTAAGATTTTCTATTTCGCTTTCTACATCTATATCTCCTACCTCTGCCGTTTCTGCTTGGGGTAAGCCATTTGCTGATGACTTTTCATCCAATAAGAGATCAAGTAGATTGTCGAACGGCTCAAGCTCTAGTTTTATTGCTTGAGAATTATTATCTTGGGGAGGTAAATTTTCAGGTGAAGAATTCATAAGCAGTTCTACAGTATCTGAAGCTTAGAATCATCTCTAAGCTTCAGATACTGTAGAGAATAAAATTAAAGAGATGACATCACAGATCATTATTTGTAGGGGCGAACAGCGGTTCGCCCTTACGAGATATCAGGAGTAAATACCATTTAATTTGGAGAATATAAATATTTTTTAGCCTGTTTAAATTAATAATTTCGGTTTAGCTTGATAGATTTTAAAAATAGTTAATTATCTATTCTTCTGCCCTCATATCTCCTTCAACTAATCAATAATATCTTTATTTATTAAAGTAATATTGGTTATCTTGGTAATTTCTAGAGAATCGCTTATTTATCAGCTAAATTATTTGTATAGTAGTATTTCAACATGGCGATCGCCTTAATTATAAGACTATATAAATTGATTAGTAGGTAAAATCTCTAATAACTCATAAAATAGGGATATAATTTATAGGAAAGCTTTATCTAAACTTTGTTTTATGAGCAACACCAATCCTGTAACCAACGCCTTTTTTTTTGGCAGAGCTTTAGCCGAAGTCTTTAGCGAAAAGATGGAAGAATCGTTTACCAACGCCATGAGCGATCTAGGCAAGTTTGATGCTGAACAAAGAGAAAATGTAAGACAATTTATGGAGGAAGTCCAGTTAAGAGCCGAACAAGCAGTAGGTAGCACCTATTATCCAAATAGCACTACTACTACGACTACTAGCCGTCCTAACACTGTCTCCAACTCGGTCAATATTGATATCAATACTACCAATTCAAGCGATCTACAGGCAATGCTCGATCAGTTAAGAGCCGAAATTGCTACTTTAAGATCGGAGTTAAAAAAATATCGTGACTAATTAAATGGCGCTCGACTAAATTTTCTATTCTTGTAGGTAGCTTGACGCTTTGGTTTTAATCGACCAGATTCTCAAGCAAATAGTAGAGTATTTTCGTACTCACGCTGTTTTTTTGGCAATAAGTCGCTACTATTTAGATTAGTTAATCTTAATTTAATCAAACAACATCACAGTTAAACTTCTGTAAAAATTTAGTGTCTTCTGCTATTCCCGATCAAAAACCAATAGATGACCGGTCTAACCAGTCTGATTCAGCCAAAACCGTCGAAGAAGTTGGAGCAGCAGCCCCTCATAGTCAAAAAGCAGGAGTGATGGTAGCTGCTAAGTCCTACCGTTGGAATCGTGCCAAATATTCACGCAATCGTCGGCGGCTCGATATCTGGCGTTTTGTGTTTACGTTTCTATTTAGAAATTGGTGGGACAAGCGCAAGTGGACTTATTCAGGGGGAATGACCCCAGAGAAACAGGCTCTGAGACGAAGAGAGCAAGCTGTTTGGATTCGAGAAAACTTTCTAGAGTTGGGACCTACCTTTATTAAAGTTGGTCAACTGTTCTCTACCCGTGGGGATTTGTTTCCCATAGAGTATGTTGAAGAACTTTCTAAGCTGCAAGATAGAGTTCCTGCCTTTCCCTACGAGCAGGTTGAAGAGACTATCAAATCAGATTTTGGCAAGTCAATAAATCAGTTATTCTCTAGCTTTGAGCCTACTCCCTTGGCAGCAGCAAGTTTAGGGCAGGTACACAAAGCTAAACTTCACAGTGGCGAAGAGGTAGTAGTCAAGGTTCAACGACCTGGTTTAAAGCAGCTATTTACCGTAGATTTAGTAATTTTGCGCCAAATTGCTCGTTACTTTCAAAATCACCGTGAATGGGGTCAAAATCGAGATTGGCTAGGAATTTACGAAGAATGCTGTCGCATTTTGTGGGAAGAAACTGATTACCTCCATGAAGGACGGAACGCAGATACTTTTCGCCGTAATTTTCGAGCAGAGAACTGGGTGCGTGTTCCCCGTGTCTACTGGAAATACGCTTCTCCCAAAGTATTGACCTTAGAATATATGCCAGGAATAAAAATCAGCCACTATGAAGCCATTGAAGCTGCTGGTTTAGACCGCAAATTATTAGCTAGATTGGGAGCAAAAGCATATCTTCAGCAGATTTTGAACGGAGGGTTTTTTCATGCAGATCCTCACCCAGGTAACATTGCTGTAGCTACAGACGGGTCTTTAATCTTCTATGATTTTGGCATGATGGGGCAAATTGAAAGTAACATCCGCGAAGGTTTGATGGATACTTTAGTAGGTATTGCCCAGAAAAACAGCAAAATGGTAGTCAACTCTCTGATTAATTTGGGAGCTTTAGTTCCTACAGGAGATATGACTTCGGTACGGCGTTCAATTCAGTTTATGCTGGATAATTTTATGGACAAACCTTTTGAGGAACAGTCCGTAGATGCGATTAGCGAAGATCTGTATGACATAGCCTATGGTCAACCATTCCGTTTTCCCGCAACGTTTACCTTTGTGATGCGGGCTTTTTCTACCTTAGAAGGAGTAGGCAAAGGTTTAGACCCTGAATTTAATTTCATGGAAGTAGCTCAACCATACGCAATGAAGCTTATGACTAATACAAGTTCCAACGGCAGCACTATTTTTGATGAATTAGGTAGACAAGCGGCACAGGTAGGCACAACTGCCCTGGGGCTACCCAGACGAATCGACGATACAATAGATAAATTAGAAAGAGGGGATTTACGGGTTCGTGTTCGTTCAATTGAATCAGAGCGAGTCATACGCCGATTGAGTGCAGTTCAGCTAGCTACGAACTATACTGTGTTATTTAGTGCTTTACTTATTTGTGCTACTCTCCTTTTAGTTGGTAGCTACGAGACAATAGCAGCGATCGCTGCTATCATTGCTTTAGTCCCTGGTTGGGCATTATTGCGGTTGCTAAGGCGTCTCGATCGCATTGACCGTATGTTCTAAACGAAGATATTATGTTTCAATCACCAAGCGCGGTATTGACTACATCTTTGGTTTTTATCAGTTTATTGACTAATCTTTTATGAAGCGTCACTTTATAGGTCTTACGGATACAGGGGTTGTAAGAACAGCCAACCAAGATAATTACTTTGTTGACGATGAATTGGGGCGTTTTTTCATTGTTGCCGACGGTATGGGAGGACACGCTGGGGGACAAGAAGCCAGTAGAATTGCCACAGAGGTAATTCACTCTTACCTAGCAGAAAATTGGGATGCTCCTCTCTCTTCAGAGGCATTGCTCAAAGAAGCGGTAGAAAAAGCTAATTTCAGCATCATTGAAGACCAGCAGACTCATCCCGAACGTCGCGATATGGGAACGACAGTAGTAGTGCTAATTTTCCGCGCAGATAAGCCTTGGTGCGCTCATGTAGGAGATTCCCGTTTGTATCGCCTCAGAAGTTCTCAACTAGAGCAAATTACAGAAGATCATACCTGGGTGGGTATGGCTCTGAAAAAAGGTGAAATCAATGCTGAACAGGCGAAATTTCATCCCTGGAGACACGTTTTATCTCAATGTTTGGGTCGTGAAGATCTTCAACATATTGATATTCAAGAATTTGAAATTAAGCCTGGAGATCGATTATTAATTTGTAGCGATGGCTTGACAGAAGAAGTAAGCGACGAACAAATTCAAACTTCGTTAGCTAATTTAAAATCTTGCCAGACAACTGCTCAGGATTTGATTGATACTGCTAAGACCGCAGGAGGCTCTGATAATATTACCGTAGTTATTGTCAATCAAGAATGAAGCTATATTTGTATATTTATTTATAATTAATGCTCTCAGAAATAAAAAATATCGCTCAAGATTTTGCGCCACGACTAATTGAAATTCGTCGTCATATTCATTCTCATCCCGAATTAAGCGGAGAAGAATATCAAACCTCGGCCTATGTTGCCGGGGTGTTGTCCTCTTGTGGTTTAAACGTGCAGGAATCTGTGGGTAAAACTGGAGTTGTGGGGGAGCTAATCGGTTCAGGAAGCGATCGCCGTACTTTGGCAATTCGTACCGATATGGATGCTCTGCCGATTCAAGAGCATCCCAAATTTGATTTTGCTTCTCGCAAACAAGGAATTATGCACGCCTGCGGACACGATGTTCATTCTACCTTGGGCTTAGGTACAGCCATGGTCTTATCCCAGCTAGTCGATAAGTTGCCTGGCAATGTGCGCTTTTTGTTTCAACCTGCCGAAGAAATCGCCCAAGGTGCAAAATGGATGGTCAAAGACGGAGCAATTGAGGGAGTAAATGCAATTTATGGGGTTCATGTATTTCCCTCAATTCCCGTTCGTCAGGTAGGGATTCGTTATGGAGCGTTAACTTCGGCTGCGGATGAATTAGAAATAGTCATTCTAGGAGAGTCGGGACATGGCGCGCGTCCTCATCAGGCGATCGATGCTATTTGGATTGCTGCTCAGGTCATCACTACTCTGCAACAGGCAATCAGTCGGACACAAAACCCACTACATCCGATTGTGCTGTCTATTGGTCAAATAGAAGGGGGTAGAGGGCATAACATAATTGCCGATCGCGTGAGAATGGTCGGCACAGTGCGATCGCTTCATGCCGATAGCCACGCTAACTTACCTCAGTGGATTGAAAACATTGTTCGAGGAGTCTGTCAAACTTTTGGTGCAAAGTGTCAAGTAGATTACCGCAGAGGAGTTCCTTCGGTATACAATGACCAAACTTTGACTCAGATAGTTGAATCAGCCACTCGTGAAGCCTGGGGTGATGCAAGCGTCAAAATTTTGCCTGAGCCTTCTTTGGGAGCGGAAGATTTTTCTGTGTATCTAGATCGAGTTCCTGGATGTATGTTCCGTCTAGGAGTAGGAAATGAAAATGATGGGGTAACCAACTATCCTCTCCATCATCCTAAATTTGAAGTGGATGAAGCGGCAATCATCACAGGAGTGGTAACTATGGCTTACACTGCTTATAAATATTGGCAACATTGAGAGAAAATCAGGGTAAACTAGGGCGATCGCAATCCCGTAGTTAGAAATATTTTTTTTACCTAAAACTTTAATTTTTTGCCCCCCAAAAAGACGATACCTGATTTACTCTTGCTGATAGTCTTATTTCGTTCAAACCCAAGTTCTGTTCCGCGCCCAATAGATTAAGTTATAGTGTCACAAAGTCTCTTAAATTTTTCCGATATCCTGACACTTTTATTGACATCTTATGCCAAATTGTCAGCAAAACAAGACTTTTTTGGGGCATCTTATGTTGTCAGATAGGTTAAGTGACATATATATATCTTTAACCCATCACAACTAATCTCATTCGTAATTTTCGGTACTTAAACTTACCCTTTATTTTTAATAATTGTGACTTCAATTATTTTGTTTATCTGATCTTTGGAAATTGATAGATAACCACATAGCTTTTGTAATATATGTTCTTCTTCTTCAGAAACTTCACCATCAGAAAGTATTAAATCAGTTGCTACAGCAAAAACAGTTTCATGCAAATATTCTGGAAGACACTGAACAGCAACATTTAGTAATGTATCTGCACCTCTAGTTTGAATAATTTTTGCCAATTTATCAATCATTCTGGAAACATGATCATTTGGATAACTTTGAAATAATTTCATTCTGTATAAAGTTGACATCAAGCTTTGCGTTTCTTCTCTAGCTAGATAACCATCAGCAGCAATAGTAGCCAACATAATTCCTGCAAAAGATTCAGCTGGACTCAAATCAGTAGTTTTACCTGTTCTGACATTAGAAAAATTATCAAACAAACTCATAATAAACCTCTGAGAAATTTTGTGGTTTTCTCTTTTATATTTCCCAATTTTTCGCAATCGAACATCATTTTGCGTTTTAACGGAAAAAACTTTTATAAATAAACGTAGATAAATTGATTGCCTAACCGCAAAGCTAAATAATTTCTGACTAAAACTTTCTACTTGTTATTCAGATACAGAAATACTAGTGCTAACATTACTAAGCAAAGTTCATAATGTCTACTTTATTTAGGTTGAATAGTGGCACAGGTAGTAGTAGAAAGCGTTTATAAAAGCTACTCTCGCGGAAAAGCAGATCAAAATAGTAGATCTGAACCAGCAGATATTCAAGAGAAGGGTAATTTATCAGCTAAAGCGAAACAAGTTAGTGTGCTGCGGGACATCAACTTTACAGTAGAAGATGGTGAGTTTTTAGTTTTAGTTGGCCCTTCTGGCTGTGGCAAAAGTACACTGCTAAGATTGCTAGCAGGATTAGAAGAATTAACGGGAGGAAATATTAAAATTGGCGATCGCCTAGTAAACAATCTCCCACCCAAAGCTAGAGACATTGCCATGGTGTTTCAAAATTATGCTCTTTATCCCCATCTAAATATTTACGACAACATCGCCTTTGGTTTACGACGCAATTTTGGGACTGGAAAACTGGGAGACTGGGAGACTGGGAAGAAAGAGCAAGTTAAATCTATTTTGTTCGATGATATTCTGACGGGGACAACTAAATATTTACCTCGCAGTATGCGGTATATCTCGGCAAAAGAAAAAGTGATCAAGCATAGAGTTAGATATGTGTCGAGTTTATTGCAGATAGATTCTTTGCTTTATCGTTTACCTAAAGAATTGTCGGGAGGACAAAAACAAAGGGTAGCATTAGGCCGAGCGATCGCTCGTAATCCTCAAGTTTTTTTGATGGATGAGCCATTATCTAACCTGGATGCCAAACTCCGCACCCAAACCCGCGCCCAAATTGTCCAACTGCAACGACAGCTAAAGACAACTACCATATATGTAACCCACGATCAAATTGAAGCAATGACTATGGGCGATCGCATTGCGGTCATGAACAACGGTAAAATACAGCAAATTGCCTCGCCTTTGGAGATATACGAAAATCCTGCAAATCGCTTTGTGGCTGAATTTATTGGTTCACCACCAATGAATTTTCTACCTGTAGATTTAGTTTCTCCTTTGAAGTTAGTACACCGATATTTTAAGCTTGATTTACCTGATGTCTGGACTCAATCTCTTCAGTCTGTGTCATCAAAATCACTTATTTTAGGTATTCGTCCTCAGCATTTATCAATGGACGATCAAAAGGAATCTAGCCTACAGGTTACGGTAGATTTGGTCGAGGCATTAGGTAGCGAAACTTATATCTCTGCCCATTTAACCGCAGATGCTAAAACACAACTAACCGTATCTTTACCTCCAGATCGGCAGATTGCGATCGGTGATTCTATTTGGTTAGCTATAGATACCAGTAAAATCCATCTTTTTACAGTTGATGATGGACGGACAATAGTTATTTAATAACTGTAGAGATAAGTATTTATCAACTACTTACAACTAATTATTAACTGTTAACGAGCAACTATTTACAATGACTAAAACGCCAGATTGGGTCAAAAACGCCGTTTTTTACCAAATATTTCCTGACCGCTTCGCCAAAAGCCCAGCGGCTATTAAAAGTCACTGGGAAGCTTCTGCTTACGAAGGTTGGGATGCCACCCCCACACTTCAAGGATATAAAGGCGGTAATCTTTGGGGAGTAATCGATAAGCTAGACTATCTCAAGGATTTGGGCATCAATGCAATTTACTTTACTCCTATCTTTCAGTCTACTTCCAACCACCGCTACCACACCCACGACTACTATGAGGTAGACCCAATGTTGGGAGGTAATATAGCCTTTGATGCCCTGCTCAAAGCTGCTCATGAACATGATATTAAGGTGGTGCTAGATGGAGTGTTTAATCATGCCAGTCGCGGTTTTTTCTTCTTTAACGATATTTTAGAAAATGGCCCTCATTCCCCTTGGCTAGACTGGTTTAAGATCCATGACTGGCCTTTGTCTGCTTATGATGGCGATAAACCTGCTAATTATGAAGGGTGGATTGGTAATCGTGCTTTGCCTGAATTTAACACCGATAATCCCCAGGTAAAAGAATACATTATGCAGATTGCTGAATATTGGGTGCATCAGGGCATTGATGGTTGGCGATTAGATGTGCCTAATGAAATCGATACTCCTGGCTTTTGGCAAGAATTTCGCGATCGCGTTAAAGCCATAAACCCTGAAGCTTATATTGTCGGCGAGATTTGGGGAGACGCTAGCTATTGGTTAGACGGTACGCAGTTTGATGGCGTGATGAACTATCGCTTTACTGAACCCACTATTGCTTTTGTTGGGGGCGAAAAATACGATCCTGAATATTGTCAGGGAGAATTAAAACCCTATCCACCTATTTCTGCCGCAGAATATGCTGCCAGAATCGATGCTCTACTTAAGCTATACGACTGGGAAATACAGCAAACACAGCTAAACCTATTAGATAGTCATGATACCCCTAGAATGCTGACTACGGTAGGAGAAGATAAAAGCATTTTTATGCTGGCTACAGTGCTGTTGATGACTTTTCCTGGCGCGCCCAGCATTTTTTATGGGGATGAAGTTGCTTTACCTGGAGGAAAAGATCCTGATAGCCGTCGTGTTTTTCCCAAACCTGAAAATTGGGATGTAGAAATACTAAAATCTCACAAGCAGCTAATTGCTTTGCGTCACCAATATCCTGCTTTGCGCACTGGGACATACAAAACTCTTTTTGCCGATCAAAGTGTCTATGTCTTTGCTCGTGTTCTGGATGAAGAAGAAATCGTAGTTGCTATTAATGTTGGCGATGAACCAGCTACGGCTATTTTCTTAGCTACAGAATTAAAGTTTAAAACCCAAGACTTAGTATATGGCTCAGGAAGATTAGTTTGGCACGATACTCTAGAAGGACGAAAGCTGGAAATTAGTCTACCTGCTAAAAGCAGCATCATAGTTGCCTAATATCAAATCCGCTGCTGAAAACCCCAAACAAATATTCGTTGTAAACAGATGTATCATGATATGTCTGTTTACAATTTATCTTGTCCTAAACGTCGATCGGTCAGATAATACTAAATACAGTTTGCTAAAACAACACAGTAAAATGACAGCATAATTTGTTTGACCAAACAATTTCAAATTTAAGTTTGTAATCTTACTGAAAAGAATTTATGAGTCGCCTAAAATTATTACTGTTTATAATACTCATCGGCGTATTGATGATTGTATTTATTCAAAACAGAGAACCTATAGCTCTTAAACTGCTTTGTGACGACGTTAATAATCAATATTGCCTTTATCAAACTCCTCAATTACCGCTTGCGGTTTGGATTGGCTTATTTGCTTTGGGAGGAATGCTAACAAGCTTATTAAGTCAAGTTTTTAGTCGTTTTAGCTATTCGGGTTCAGGTAAATCAAGAAAAACTGCCAACGATCTCTATCCCGAAAGACAAGGTTGGGTCGATCAAGATGGCAAAGAACAATATGCTGTTGATTCGACTCAGATTCAAGATAGCCAAAATAGAATTACTGACGTTAAGACCTATGAAGCTTCTCAGAAACCACAAAGCGTAGAGCGATCGGGGTCTAATTATTCTTACAAATATCGTCCAGCAGATAAATCTGACAATAAGCAAAATAATTTTAAAAACAACTCAATTGATTTAGACAAAAACACTAACATTACTCCCGATCAGGATGATGAAGACTGGATCTAAGAATATTTGACCAGAGTGGCAAATAGCTCCCTAGATTCTTGTTTAACTACTCCCAGCATAGTAGCTTGCTGCAAATCTATAAATGCTTCTAAATCTTCTAGTTCGTATTTGTTTCTCAGCATCAGCTTGAGGTTTTCTTCTGCTTCTACCGTCAAGTAACCTGTATTCAAAGCCTGTTCTGCAATTTTACTGATCATCCCCATGACTAGTTTTTAACTCCTAATTAATATTGATTTTATTTAAAAATTACTAAGATATTTTTTGTAAAAAGTATTGTGATTGTTTTAGGTTTATACCTTGTTATTTAATAACTTTATTGATTCATCATTAAATTTTAATTAAACTTGAGTGTTTATTCTGTAATCTCGATCACGTTCATCTAAACACTTATGTGGCAAATATAATAATTTTGTAAAGCAATCAAGTATTTGATGAAGTAGAGAAGAAATACAAGTTAATTATAGCTTTTTTATTAATTGATAATTATTGTTTGGTCATAAATCAAGGTCGTTTTTAAAATTTAAGACGAAAACTGCGCTTATATTAAGTGAGTATAAACGCTTGTTATATTATCTTTATCGGTAATTCTACTTACTATTATGACCTTAAAGTTATGAAAAGGAAAAATTAATACATAAAAGATAGTAAAAATCACTGAATCATTGATAATCTGGTTCACGATTAGAAATTAATTAGTAAAAACACTCTTATGGGCAAAAATGAGTAATTTGTTACAGGGTTTAAATGTTTATCTAATAGGCATGATGGGTTCAGGGAAAACAACTATTGGTAAATGTTTAGCCAAAGATCTTAAGTATCGTTTCGTAGATACAGACCAAACCATAGAAGCGATCGCCAAAAAGCCAATTTCGGCAATTTTTCAACAGTCAGGAGAACCCTATTTTCGTGAGCTTGAGATGAAGGTTTTAGCCGAATATTCTGTCTATACACGCACTGTTGTATCCACTGGAGGAGGAATTATTCAACAACAGCTTAACTGGAGTTATCTACGTCATGGTTTGATTATTTGGTTGGACGTAGATGTAGAAATACTAAAAAAAAGATTAGCCAAAGATGAAACTAGACCACTGGCTGACAAACTAGAATCATTGCTAGAGACTCGTCGTCCTCTCTATGCCCAAGCAGACATTCAAATTGCGATCGCACAAGAGCAGTCCCCCTCAGAAATAGCGGCTCAAATTATGGAAACTATTCCTACTGCTTTAAAGCCAGTCAGAGAGATCCAGCTTTAAGACGACGGGGTTTCATCTAACTTCGTAAAAAATGTCACTTTGTAAGTGTTGATTAGCCAGTAGCATAACTAAATATCTTTAATCTCGAACAAGTAAAACTATATGGTCTACGAAAAGGAATATTTGCAAGAAGCAGCAGCTAACCGTGTTCGTATTCTCAGTGAAGCTCTACCTTATATTCAAAAATTTGCCAATCGCACTATCGTCATTAAATACGGTGGTGCAGCCATGAAAGATAGTAGCTTAAAGGCTCAAGTTATCGGTGACATAGTTTTTCTTGCCTGTGTCGGAGTGCGTCCTGTGGTGATACATGGAGGAGGGCCTGAAATTAATACTTGGCTCCAAAAATTAAACATAGCACCAGCTTTTAAAGATGGATTGCGCATTACCGATGCGGCGACAATGGATGTGGTAGAGATGGTCTTGGCAGGTAGAGTTAATAAAGAACTGGTATCTTTAATCAGCCGTGCAGGAGCGTTAGCGGTTGGTTTATGTGGTAAAGATGGCAACCTGATTCAAGCTCGTCATGTAGGTAAAGAAGGAGTAGGGTTTGTGGGGGAAGTGACCAACATTAATATAGGCTTAGTTGAATCCTTGGTTGATAATGGTTATGTCCCTGTAATTTCTAGCGTTGCCGCTGACGAAAATGGACAGGCGTATAACATTAATGCTGATACGGTAGCAGGGGAAATAGCAGCAGCTTTAGATGCTGAAAAACTAATTTTGTTAACCGATACTCCAGGCATTTTGTACGATTATCACGATCCTTCTACCCTAATCAAAATACTGGATATCCAAAAAGCCAGAAATTTAATTGACCAAGAAGTTGTTTCAGGAGGAATGATTCCTAAAGTCAATTGCTGTGTGCGATCGCTTGCTCAAGGGGTTCGTGCTGCCCATATTTTAGATGGTCGTTTACCCCACTCACTATTATTAGAGATTTTGACCGATGAAGGTACTGGCTCAATGATTGTTGCCTCAGAATTATTAGGGTAGCTAACCTTTGACTAACGGTCACAGATTACTTCCTAATAACTCGGATGTAGCTGTTATTACTATAGCTACTCTCAGTAGCTGGATTAATGATAATTACAGTCCCACCTCGGTTGTGGTTTCTCTCATAAGTATCATAATCGCGGTGATAATTATAGTTTCGTCCTCTATAATCATTTTCTCTTCTACGATCATTTCTATAGTCTTCATAGCGAATATAGTCTCGTGATGAACCTCTTTGAGCGCCATAATAATCCCGATTGTTGTAATTGCTTTGGGGAAGAGGAATATGAGTCCCTGGGGGAGGAGTTATATTTAAAGGAGTTGGCGCATTAATTTGGCTACGTACCCCAACCTGAGCTATTTCAAAGCTACCTCGAAAGTCATGAGGGTTGGCAACGGCGGGAGATTCAGCGATGCTCATAGCTCCCAAGGCGATCGCCATAGCACCTAAAGCCTGCTGCCAATAAAATTTATGCTGAAGTTGTTTATTCATAATTCGTTGCCATCTTGAATAGTAGGGGTAAATTATTTAATAATAAATCTAAGTAATTTCCACAATATATTTATTTTAAAGTGACGGTATATAATCCAGAAAAGTTTCATCAAGAATACGAAGCAGGAAAACTAGCTCTAGAAAGAGGACAATATCGCCTCAGTATCGGACATTTAGAAGCTGCACAAGAATTAGTCTCAGGCAATTCTCGTCAAGGTGGACAAGCTCAAATTTGGTTGGTCACTGCTTATCAAGCTGCTAATCAAATTAGTGATGCGATCGCTTTATGTGAAAAACTAATTACCCATCCTAATCTCCAAACCCGCGAACAGGCACAGCGTATTCTCTATATTATCAAAGCTCCCAAGCTAGAGCGACCTAAAGAATGGATGAGTGAAATTCCTGATTTGGCTGACGCAGATCAAGGTGCATCTCGCTATGTTACGGCTAAAAAACAGACCGCCAAAAATTCATCTAAACAAGAATATTCAGAAACACCACCGACTGATAGCCAAGACAATCAGTTTATCTGGTTTGCTCTTGCATCGATCGCTGTAATATTAGGTATTCTAGCTTTGTTGAGTTAAAGCCTAATAACAAAACCAACATAAGTGCAAATAAGGAGCATTGCCTTAAGCTCAAGATCTTAGAGTAATCTATGACTGATAATATGCAGCTATTGATTAATTTTAAGGATCAAATTGATAATTACTGATTAATTAAGCAAGTTAAACTGTGTAGCTTGAGGCTTGGAGGCTAAACATCTCGGCATATAATCCGTTGTTTGCCATTAGTTCTTGATGGGATCCGATTTCGATAATACGACTGTTTTCTAGGACTACAATGCGATCGGCTAGCTGTACCGTCGAGAAACGATGACTGACAAAAAAGGTCATCTTACCTGCGGTTAAAGTTCGGAATTTTTCAAACAACTCATATTCTGCGATCGCATCTAGGGCAGCAGTAGGTTCATCTAAAATTAGAATAGGTGCATCGGTCATAAACGCTCGCGCCATGCCGATTTTCTGCCACTGTCCCCCTGAAAGATCCACTCCACCTTTGAACATCTTTCCTAAGCGGGTTTTGTAGCCATCACTAAGGGTTTTCACTACCCGATCTGCACCCGAATTTACCGCCGCTTCTTCAATGCGTGACTGATTTTCTCTTTCCTTTAAGTTGCCAAAACCAATGTTGTCCCTAGCACTTAGCTGATAACGGGCAAAGTCTTGATTGAGGACACCAATATTGGAATGCAATTCCGATAGCTTAAATTGCTGGAGAGGTATGTCATCAATGGTGATTGTGCCTGAATCTACGTCATATAGCCTAGTAAGAAGCTTCAGCAGAGTGGTTTTTCCTGCGCCATTTAAACCAACAAGCGCAATACTTTCTCCTGGGTTGACCTGCAAATTTAGATTGCGTAGTGTAGGTGCGGTTGCTCCTGGATAAGTAAAGGATACATTTTTTATTGATAATCCTTGTTTAATTGGTTGAGGAAAAGGTTTAGGACGGGGAATGTTAGTTACTTCTGGCTTAAGGTCTAAAAATTCAAAGTATTGGGAGACATAAAGATTAGATTCATATATTTTTGCCAAATTTTCGAGAATAGCAGGCAATAGCTGCTGTGCTTGACTAAATGCTCCTGTATACATGGTAAAGTCACCTACGGTAATTTTGGCGCTAATTGTTTGCACCAGAGTCCAGCCATAGGCGATATAAAAACCAGCGTTTACAAATATTCCTGATAAACCTCGCATTCTGGAATATTCAGAAGCGATCGCTGCTGATTTTCTGTTAAAGTCCTTGCGAATTGCAATCCACTGGCTCAATAAATGCCCACCTAAGTTAAATAGACGGACTTCTTTAGCAAAATTAGGATTAGTTAAAACACGCTGAATATAATCTGACAGTCGTCCGCTTTCAGTTTCTAGGCGTACCATCCAAAAACGCCTTCCAGAATAGACAATGCTAGTCCAAAATGAGGGTAAAGCTGTAAAAAATAGTAGAGGAACAATTGCTAAATTGAACTCCAACAAAAGTCCTAACAAGCTAATTAAGGTAATTCCCTGACCAAACAAACCAGTAAGTAGCTTGATAACCTGAACGGGATAATTACTACCGCTATTTTCGGCGCGACTTAAAGTATCATAAAATTCCGAAGATTCAAAATGAGCCAGATCTAGCTGGGCAGACTTTTCCAATAAAATATATTTCGTATGGAGCATCAGGCGATCGTTAAAGATCTGCGCTACATAGAGATTGACCTGATTTAATATAGCTCCTAGTAAACCAACCCCGAACCGTATCACTACTAATACAATTAGAGGTCTCCAAACAAAATCAGCATTACCCCAGTTAGCAATCACCAGATCGACAATCGCTTTATCAATTAATAGCATCAGGGCAGGTACTAGAGATTGAAACCCTGTCACCGCTAAAGATAGAAATAAATAAACTGGAGTAGCTTGCCACACTAAGCGCAGTAGCAAGGGAGTATTAATCAGAATTTCTTGTAGTCGTCTTCGATCAGTCAAATTTTTATTAGGTCGTTTTTAGTCTATTTTTCAGACGTAGACGTATTAGTTTTAGTCGCGATAGTTATAGTAGTGAAGTCACAGATTACTCCGCCACGTTTGACATAAATTGATGGAGTTTGTCTTGGACAGCATTATATGTTGCTAAAGCCTTGGATGCGGACAAGTATATGCGGGCAAGCGCGAAAAGCGAAACAGTTCGTTGCGGTGAAGCAGTTGCGTTGGGCGGGTTTCCCGACTTGAGCAAACTGAGGAAAGACCCCGCGTCGCCGTCAGGCGCAAGGGAATGCTTTCCGATGCTGAACCCGAAGGGAGGTTCCCTCCGTTAAAGAAACTGTTTTAAGAAGCGAAGCGAGGCGGTCTTGGGGGTTTCCCCGCAGGGCTGGGTACAGCCCAGAGCGTCGCTGGACGCGACTCAACGCTTCGCGTTGTGCAGCCATCGCTTCAAGAAGCCGTTGCGGGGGGAACCCCCGTTGAGGCTATTGAGCAAGAAGCCCTTTGTTTCTGTTAACGTGAAGTCTGTCCACTGCTGTGAGCGTTGGTTATTTATCACAAGCTTAGAGCGGGGGATTTCTACAACTTTTGATAGAGATCGTCAAGAATATTGTTACATAACTTGACAAAGTATTAATACTTAGCTATATTGATTACATAGACAAAAGAAACACATTATTTATCTGGTTTCTAAATCTAGTTCTAAGTTATTAACTATAGAACATTTAAATATATACACAACGCAATCATAAACACAAATGACAACCACTCTACAACAAACCCAAACCCAGAATAGCTGGGAAAGGTTCTGTCAGTGGATCACCAGCACCAACAACCGTATCTATGTCGGTTGGTTCGGCGTCCTGATGATTCCTACACTACTTGCAGCAACAACCTGTTTCCTAATCGCCTTCGTCGCAGCACCACCAGTAGACATCGATGGTATCAGAGAGCCTGTAGCAGGTTCCTTGCTTTACGGAAACAACATAATTTCTGGTGCAGTAGTACCTAGTTCTAACGCCATTGGACTTCACTTCTACCCAATTTGGGAAGCAGCCTCACTTGACGAGTGGCTGTATAACGGTGGACCATACCAACTGATTGTCTTTCACTTCCTAATCGGCGTATTCTCATACCTCGGTCGTCAGTGGGAACTATCATTCCGTTTAGGAATGCGTCCTTGGATATGTGTAGCCTACTCAGCACCAGTATCAGCAGCCACAGCAGTATTTCTAATCTATCCACTAGGACAAGGAAGCTTCAGTGATGGAATGCCTCTGGGTATCTCTGGAACATTCAACTTCATGTTGGTATTCCAAGCAGAACACAATATTCTGATGCACCCCTTCCATATGTTAGGAGTAGCAGGAGTATTCGGTGGAGCATTATTCTCTGCCATGCACGGTTCACTAGTAACATCGTCCTTAGTACGTGAAACAACCGAAACCGAATCACAAAACTACGGATACAAATTCGGACAAGAAGAAGAAACATACAACATCGTCGCAGCCCACGGCTACTTCGGTCGTCTAATCTTCCAATATGCGTCCTTTAACAACTCCAGAGCTTTGCACTTCTTCTTAGGAGCATGGCCAGTGATTGGAATCTGGTTAACAGCAATGGGAATATCCACCATGGCGTTCAACCTAAATGGATTCAACTTCAACCAGTCGGTAATGGATTCACAAGGACGTGTAGTCAACACTTGGGCAGACATCTTAAACCGAGCTAACCTGGGTTTTGAGGTAATGCACGAACGTAACGCTCACAACTTCCCGCTTGATTTAGCAAGTGGCGCTCAAGCTCCTGTAGCATTAACTGCACCTGCAATTAACGGTTAAGTTGACTTGAATTATAATTCTGTAATTAATTAACTAAAAAATGCCCTCCATCACTGGAGGGCATTTTTTTTGGCTATTTTTGACGAAAGGCTAAATAGCTAATACTAGCAAAATGTATCTTAGTTAAAAACCGAACTGATATTAGAGCATGTCATCAATTAGAAACTTGACTCTTCAATAATTGTTTATACTGATATTTAGTTGAGATGCAAATATTTGATTAAAACTTAATTGTGGCAATAAACAATTTGCAAATAAAAAAAATAAGAGAAATAATTAAATTATGTGTTGGAGTGGAGAAGCCTCAGCAACCCTAGCCACAATCGGGCTTACTAGTACAGCGTATGTTGCCTGGAAGGGTGAAAAAAAAGCATTATGGATTCCTCTTGGTTATTTTTCTTTAATGGAGTTACTCCAGGCATTTACCTATAGAGTAATTGATCAGCCAGATTTGCCTTTGAATCAGCTTCTTACTTTATTAGGATTATTGCATATTATTTTTCAGCCGTTTTTTATTAGTGCAGTATCACTGCATTTTATTCCAGAGAAAATCAGACAGAAGATTACACCATTAATCTATAGTTTGTGTTTTATAGGTGCAATCTTGATGTTAGTCAAAGTGTATCCATTTGCCTGGGCTGGAACTTGTACAATCGGATACGAACCTCTGTGTGGCAGTCAACTTTGCTCTGTTTCTGGAAATTGGCACATAGCCTGGAACGTGCCGATGAATGGATTAAAATGGCTGACTTTGGGATACTATATCCCAGTTTTTGTTGCTCCTTTAATCTATGGTTCTTGGAAATTTACGGTTTACCATCTTATTGTTGGACCTTTAGCTGCGAGAATGTTAACCGATAATCTTAATGAATGGCCAGCAGTATGGTGCTTGTTGTCCATAGCATTGTTTTTGATCGCCATTAAGTCTCCATTACGACAAATTCTTTACGTAAAACATTGGTGGCTATGGGATTCTGAAGCGATCGCCTTAGATTCGGATGCGGACGAGTCTGAGTCAATTCAAATTCCTGCAATTTCCTTGGCGGATAAGAAATAGCAATTATGAATACGAGTACCTAAGTTATCTATGGGATATGCGGTCAAGATTATCAGTAACTTGAGCATTGGCGATCGCACTTGTCCCTTCAAGATAGTTTAGGGTAATTTCTTCGCTTGCTGCTTCAACTCTTTATATATCTGATACATTTCAGGTAAACGCTTATACATTACAAACAGCTTACGATATAGTTTGCTAGGCATATAGGGCATCCCTGAAATCATTTCCCCTGCTGCTACGTTGCCCGTAATCCCTGTTTTTCCTGTAGCAATTACGCGATCGCCTACCGTCACTTGGTTGGCTACGCCTACCTGTCCCCCTAGCATTACGCCGTTACCAATAATTGCCCCACCCGCTAATCCTACTTGAGATGCTAGGGCGCAGTTGCGTCCAATTTTACAGCCGTGTCCAATTTGCACTAAATTATCTATTTTAGTGTTCCGCCCAATCATGGTTTCTCCCACCGCAGGGCGATCCACCGCGCTGTTACAGCCAACCTCTACCCCATCTTCTAGGACAGTGCAGCCAGACTGTTCCATCTTATACCAGCCTGTAGGAGTGGGTACAAAACCAAAGCCTTCTGAACCTATGGCTGCACCGCTATGAATTACACAGCCAGAGCCTATACTGGTTCGTTCGTGAATAGTACAATTAGCGTGTAGAGTTGTATCGCTGCCAATACTCACATCAGGATAAATTACGACATTAGGATGAATGCAAACGCGATCGCCAATAGTCACTCCTGAGTAGATCACTACGTTTGCGCCAATATATACATCTTGTCCTATTTTAGTATTAAAATCGATAACTGCGGTAGAATGAATACTAGAAGAGGGTTTAAAAGGTTGATAAAATAGAGCGATCGCCTGAGCAAACAATAATCTTGGTTGAGCAGTAGCAATCCAGGCAATGCCCTTAGCTGATGCTTGAGTTTGCCAAGTCTCATCTAGAGGCAAAATTAAGGCATCAGCCTTAGTTTCGGCGATCATCTTCGCAAATTTTCCCCCTTCCACATAGCTTAAAGTACCAGCAGCAGCTTCATCTATAGCAGTAATTCCTGTGATTTGAGGATTCAACTGATTATGATTTAAACTATTGTTTTTGGCTACTTGACCTAACTTGATAATGATTTGTTGAAACTGCATTTTATTTTGATCCTAAAAATAATTATTTTCTAATAAAGCTGTCTTGAGATAATCAAAGCAAAATTTACTTTAAAGCAGCAACACTTATTAATATTTGGCTCAAAAACATAAAATAATGGGATTTTATTCTAATTTAATTATTCCTTACTGTATCGAATTTGCTATGTCTGGTTCGACTCTTGAGGAGTATCGCCAGCAGCTTTTAGCAGATGTGTCAGGAGAGATTCTAGAGATTGGTTTTGGTACGGGTTTGAATTTGCCACACTATCCAGACAATGTGTCCAAAATTACCACTATCGATCCCAATGTGGGGATGCAAAAGCTAGCGCGAGCGCGTATTGCTGCTTCTAACATCTCTGTAGACCACAAGGTACTAAATGGAGAAAGTCTACCTATGGCTGACGGTAGCTTTGATTCGGTGGTGTGTACTTGGACGCTGTGCAGTATTCCTCAAGCAGATAAAGCGATCGCCGAAGTTTATCGTTTACTCAAGCCAGGCGGAAGATTTTTCTTTATTGAACACGGTCTAAGCCAAGATCCGAAAATTCAAGCTTGGCAAAATCGTCTTACTCCAATTCAAAAGGCGATCGCCGATGGTTGTCATCTTAATCGCCAGATTAAACATATTGTTCAACAAAAGTTTAATGATGTAACTATTGAACAGTTTTATGCACCCAAATTGCCTAAAGTAATTGGCTATATGTATCGAGGTATTGCTGTGAAGTAAATAAACAAAACAACTTCATAGATTTTGTTAGAAAATAAATGTCCATTAAATTAAATTATTTTTTAGCCTAAACTTTGCTTGATTTGCTCAGACAATAATTCAATAGTTCCTAAAAAAGCGTTACTAGATTTAGAACTAAAGGCTATAGCTAAAAATTAATAGACAATTTATTATTCTTCTGTATCCTATTTATGGAAAAATTATGATTAGCCCCATTGTCTCAATCAACACCGAATAAGTTATTTAGCGATCGCCAGATGTCAGAAATAAGTTTTAAACTTATGGCTTTGGTTATTTAAGATCATTAATTTAGTAATTTAAGTTCCAAAAATAATTAATCATGACCATTTATTATTACGTTGCGGCTAGCCAAAAGTTTTTATTAGAAGAAGAACCTTTTGCAGAGGTAATTGAAGAGAGAATTCGTAATTACCAAGAAAGAAACAAAGAAATTGATTTTTGGTTAATTAAGCAGCCTGCTTTTTTAGAAGCACCTGAAATGGCGGATGTTAAGGCAAAGACCCCCCAACCCTCAGTAGCCGTAGTTACTACTAGTGAACAACTATCTACCTGGCTAAAACTAAGATTAGAGTATGTAGCGACTGGAAAATTTGAAGCACCTTCTAACACTATTCCTGAACCTTTAAAATCTTTAGAGCAAGTTGCTTGAAAAAAGAGACAGTGACGGTAACGTTTTATAGATTAATAAGATTTTTCTGGGTTTTATATTCCGCTTCAAAGCAATGTTATATGATCTGTAAAAACAAGATGCCGACAGATTAATGACCAAAACCCATTCCCCAACAGCAGCAGAGATAAAGGAAATTTTTGAGCGTATTGCTCCTGTATACGATCGCTTAAACGATCGTCTTAGCTTTGGACAGCATCGAATTTGGAAGCTAATAGCGGTAAAATGGAGTGAGGCAAAACCAGGAGATCAGGCTCTGGATATTTGCTGTGGTAGCGGAGATTTGGCTTTATTGTTAGCAAAAAAGGTGGGAAAAACAGGTAAGGTAACAGGATTAGATTTTGCGAGGGAACAACTGGCGATCGCGCGATCGCGACAGATGCTTAAATGCCCTACTGTGCCGATGGAATGGCTAGAGGGAGACGCTTTAAATTTGCCCTTTGCTGACAATCAGTTTGACTGTGCCACAATGGGCTATGGCTTGCGGAATGTAACTAATATTTCTCGCTGCCTACAAGAGCTATACCGTGTCCTCAAGCCAGGGGCAAGGGCAGCCGTATTAGATTTTCATCGCCCTAGTCAAAGCTGGATGCAAAATTTTCAGCAATGGTATTTAGCGACTATTGTTGTGCCTACTGCTGAGAACATGGGCATGAAAGAAGAATATGCCTATCTCAATCCTAGTATTGAGAGATTTCCTAACGGTGCAAAGCAGGTTGAAATGTCTAAAATAGCAGGTTTTGAGCAGGCAATTCATTATCCTTTGATGGGAGACATGATGGGGATATTAGTGCTAAGGAAATAGAATAGGATATAGAATTAACTTTTGCTGTTTAAACTTTATTACCGATTCAATATACTGCTTTGGCACTAGCGAATCTCTGGATATTTTTTGTTCCCCCCATAGCTGGAAGCATTATTGGCTATTTCACCAATGATATAGCTATCAAAATGCTTTTTCGTCCATATAAAGCTATTTATATTGGCAAACGCAAGCTACCTTTTACACCTGGCTTAATTCCTGGTAATCAAGAGCGTTTAGCTCAGAAAGTCTCTGATACGATTATGGGTACGTTACTTACTCCAGGAGAACTTCAAAAGCTAGCTCAACGACTTTTGGCAACTGAACGTATTGAAGGAGCAATCTTATGGCTTTTGAAACTGGCACTTGACCAAGTTAGATCAGATCGAGAGCAAAAGACGGCTAAAATTTTGGCTAACATTCTCCATGATTCATTTAGTCAATCTTTACCTCGACTTTTAAAAGTATTAGCCAGAAAAGACGATTTCTTAGAAGCTCAAACCAATCAGATTTTTGAGCAAATACTGCTTGATTTTCAGTTAAAAGACGATCAGGCTAAGAAATTTTCTGATTGGTTACTCGGTTCGGTACTACCTGCCGATACTATTCGCCGAGCAATGATTGATTTTCTAAGCGATCGCAACATCAAAATTATTGATGAAGGTTTTCGCGAAAAAACTAGCGGTACATATTGGGTAGTTGCTAATTTATTTGGTTTACGCAATAGCCTAATACGGCTTCGTTCTTTTTGCCTGGATGAACCAGAAATTAGTAATGCTAGGCTTGAAGAATTAACCTACTCGCTACAAATTCGCGATCGCATCAAAAACTGGCTGAAAAATCTTTCCCTGCAAAATCTACCCGTCTCTACGGTTAGACAACTTCGTAAAACTGTACAAGAGGCAGTGCGCAATTACATCAGAGAAGAAGGAGGCGATGTAATAGTTCGTCTGGGCGACTCTGTAGAATGGGAAAACTTAGCTGCGTTGATCCTCAAGCGTCTTCAATCTTCGCCTACGGTTAATGATTCCTTAGAAATAATTAGCCAAGAATTAGCTTTAGTTCTAGAACGTTACCTGGAAAAAGACCTAGAAAAGCTAGTAACCGAAGCTATACCCATTCTCTCAATTGATCGGGTAATCATAGATCGGATTTCTGCCACCACACCCGAAGAATTAGAAACCGCAGTTCAGGGTATTGTAAAAAATGAACTTCAGGCTATCGTTAATTTGGGGGGCGTATTAGGATTTATTGTGGGGCTATTGCAAACGGTTATTTTATTTTTTAACTAGCTGCTAATAATTAACGTCTGATGTGGATTAACTTTCTTTTTTATTTTAAAGAAAACCTACATATTTTAGTAAAAAGATTCCTTGTTTAAATTAAACTCAGGCAGGCTCAGACTCTAGCTAATTATAAAAAGAATCGATGTTAATGTTTACGTCAGGGGCTTGGGGAGGGCGTAACGTCCCCAATGGGACGGCGCTTATAAAGGGGCGAATGCATTCGCCCCACAGCACCTTGGGTTTGGGGGGCTAGTCCCCCAATATTCAGTAATGGTTTTTACAAACCAATTTCATTTAGAAGCGAGAATAAGCATTTTTTTCTTGGTCAGCATTCCCTTGCTAGGTGAGCATTCCCTTGCGTCTTACGCCGACGCGGGGTCTCACCTCTGACGGCGACGCGGTGAGACAGTTGCGTTGCGGTGAAGCAGTTTCTTTAAGCGGGGTTCCCCCCGTTGCGAGACAGTCCGTTGCGCGGGTTTCCCGCGTTGAAGGAACTGTCGAGGGCGAGCAAACTGTTGAACCCTTTAGGGGGTCTGACCGCTAATTCACATTAGGCGTAATTAAGACCTCTTCTTGTGATTATCAGCCATTTTTATTCGAGAGATGTTACTCAATCTCGCTACAATGGATGACTACAGGCAAATAAAAAATTAATTTCAAGTAAGAGGTATTTTGTGAGTGTTAGAGTAAGGATTGCTCCTTCACCAACAGGGAATTTACATATCGGCACGGCGCGGACAGCAGTGTTTAATTGGCTGTTTGCCCATCGTCATCAAGGCGTATTTGTTTTACGGGTAGAAGATACAGATGCAGCGCGATCGCGCCCTGAATATACGGAAAACATTAAATCAGGATTAGAATGGCTAGGCTTAAATTGGGATGAAGGACCATTTTTCCAAACCCAGCGTTTGGATCAGTATCAGCAAGCTATACAAACTCTACTGGACAAAGGTTTAGCTTATCCTTGCTACTGTAGCCCTGAAGAATTAGACGAAATGCGGGAAACTCAACAAGCCAAGGGACAAGCCCCTGGTTATGATAATCGTCACCGCAATTTATCCCCCTCGGAAAAAGAGAAATTTGAGGCAGAAGGACGCAAGCCCGTAATTCGTTTCAAAATAGACGGCGATCGCGCTATTGCCTGGAAAGATGTGATCAGAGATACCGTCACTTGGCAGGGTTGTGACTTGGGAGGCGATATGGTAATTGCCCGCGCAGCCGAGAATGACGAGCCTTATGGACAGGCTTTGTATAATCTGGCAGTAGTTGTAGATGATATAGACATGAACATCTCCCACGTCATTCGGGGAGAAGATCATATTGCCAACACTGCTAAACAAATTTTGCTTTACGAAGCATTGGCTGAAGAAATTCCGATCTTTGCCCATACTCCTTTAATTCTCAATGAAGAAGGGCGCAAGCTGTCTAAACGTGATGGCGTGACTTCCATTGATGATTTTCGTAAAATGGGCTTTTTACCCGAAGCATTAGTTAACTACATGACTCTTTTGGGGTGGACTTTTCCTGACTCTACTAAAGAGATTTTTACTTTAGAAGAAGCGGCGCAAGAATTTGATTTAGACCGAGTTAATAAAGCAGGAGCAAAATTTGACTGGGATAAATTAGATTGGCTCAATAGTCAATATCTCCATCAAATGTCTGCTGATAAGTTAACTGATTTGCTAATTCCCCATTGGCAAGAAGCTGGATACGCTGTAGATAAGATGGATCGAGATTGGTTAGAAAAGTTGACGGCATTAACTGCACCTACTCTCAATCGTTTAACCGATGTAATTAAAGAAACCAGCGTCTTTTTTGTTGACTCAGTTGAATATAGCTCTGAGGCAATGGATTTACTCCAGCAAGAAGGTGTGGCAACAGTAATTACTGAAATTGCCGAACAAGTAAACAACACTGACAGCATAGGCGAAGATGATGCACAAGCTCTAATCAAGCAAGTCACCAAAAGCCAAAAAGTCAAAAAAGGCTTGGTAATGCGATCGCTACGCGCAAGTTTGACAGGCGAATTACACGGTCCCGATCTAACTCAAACTTGGTTGTTACTCAATCAGTTAGGGACAGACAAAACCCGTCTTCAGCAAACTTTAGATAAGATTGCAGGTTAAAAACTAGTTGACCAACGGTTAGAAATTATTTCGCTACTGTATAACGGAATAATTTTTAACTAAAAAGACAGTTAATACTTCTGTACGGGCGAACAGCGGTTCGCCCATAACTGACATCTAATTTTACTAATAATGTCTACTGGATATACCTTACCTGTCTTTGCCTGTGCTAGTGCGATCGCTGCTTTACGCCATCTTCATCAAGAATCACCTCAAGCTACGGTCAAAGTAAATTTAATTAAACCAGCCCAGATAGTAGATATTGCTGTTGAACAGGTGGCAAAAGTTGATGAATATACAGCGATCGCCATAACTCGTAGCGATCCTGGCGATCACCTGGATTTAACTCGTAATACCCCTATCTGGGCAAAGGTAAGCCTGAATAATTCTAATTTTGAGCAAATTACCATCAAAGGAGGTGAAGGTATTGGTCATTATGGTGAGAATCAGGCAGCAATTTATAGTTATGCCCAAGAATTAATTATAGAAAATATTAAACCTTTGCTTCAAAGTAATCAAAGCATTGAAATAACTATTATTATGCCCGAAGGACAAAGACTGGCTAAACGCACCTCAAATGAAGCCTTTGGAGTAGTAGAAGGATTATCTTTGTTAGGGACAACAGGAATTGTTCAGCCATTAACTGCTCTTAGTCAGCTAGAAGAATATCAGACTCAAATTAGGGAAAAGGCAGCTTTGTATGATTTTTTAGTCTTTTGTATTGGTGAAAATGGTATCGATCTGGCGCAAAGATCGGGCATAGATTCCCAAAGAATTATCAAAACCGCTAACTGGCTAGGTTCAATGTTAGTAACCGCAGGCTTTGCAGAAGTGAAGTCCATTTTGCTATTTGGTTATCACGGTAAGCTGATCAAGTTAGCTGGGGGCATTTTTCACACCCATAATCATCTTGCTGATGGCAGACTAGAGATTTTAACCGCTTATTGTGCCAAGCTGGGTTTGCCCCAGGCTGAAGCGATTAAAATTCTTGAATGTTCTACTACTGAATCTGCTTTGAACCTGCTGCGGGAATTGGACTCAGGCAATGAACAAGATTTTAGCTGGAGCGATCTAGTTTATGAAGAACTTACTCAGGCGATCGATCTAAAATCTCAGGCATATATTCGCAAGTATACTGAAAAGAAACTTAGCGTTGGCTCGGTATTATTCGATCGCCAGAGAAACATCATCAAAAAAAGCAAGAATGCTCTTCTTTTGCTGCCCAATCTATGTTAACCTGTTAAGAATATTTATAGCACTTTATATCTAGAGCTTGACCCTGTTGGATCGTAACTCTTCAGATACAAGAATGGCATAAAAGCCAATAATTATTTACACTTTCTTACTTAATTACCTACATTCCCATTACCTACACAGACTTTACTAGAGTATAGTGACTATCCAGACAGAATCAATCTCCCCTAGCAATGAGACTTTATCTCCTAAGTCTTTGGTAAATAAAACTAATCGCCAGAAAATAATCATTATTGATTTTGGTTCTCAATACTCTGAATTGATTGCTCGTAGAATACGAGAAACTCAAGTGTATTCAGAAGTTTTATCTTATCGAACTACTGCCGCTCAGCTTCGCGAAATAAATCCTCAAGGAATTATTCTTTCTGGTGGACCTAGTTCAGTATACGACGATCATGCTCCTAAATGCGATCCTGAAATCTGGAATTTAAACATTCCTATTTTTGGCGTATGCTACGGAATGCAGCTAATGGTCAAGCAACTGGGCGGTACGGTAGAAAAAGCTAAATTAGGCGAATATGGTAAAGCACCACTGTTTATCGAAGACCCCACAGACCTGCTAACTAATGTCGAGTCTGGATCTACCATGTGGATGAGTCATGGAGACTCCTGCATTAAGCTTCCAGAAGGATTTTCTATTTTAGCATATACCAAAAATACTCCCTGTGCTGCGATTTCCAATCCTGAGAAAAAGCTTTTCGGCGTACAGTTTCACCCTGAAGTAGTGCATTCAATTGGTGGGATCGCTTTAATTCGTAATTTTGTTTATCATGTCTGCGAATGTGAACCAACCTGGACAACAGAAGCCTTTGTCGAGGAGTCAATTCGAGATATTCGCGCTAAAGTTGGTAATAAACGAGTTTTATTGGCTCTTTCTGGAGGGGTTGATTCTTCTACCTTGGCTTTCCTACTCCATAGAGCCATTGGCGATCAGTTGACCTGTATGTTTATCGATCAGGGGTTCATGCGTAAAGGTGAACCAGAAAGACTGGTAGAAATATTTAAAAATAAGTTCTTGATTCCTGTAGAATATGTCATGGCTCGCGATCGCTTTTTAAAACAGGTAGAGGGTGTAAACGATCCCGAACTTAAGCGTCGTCGTATTGGGCATGAGTTTATCAAAGTTTTTGAAGAAGAGTCAAAAAAATTAGGGCCTTTTGATTATTTGGCACAGGGAACTCTTTATCCTGATGTAATTGAGTCTGCTGATACCAATGTTGACCCCAAAACAGGTGAAAGAGTAGCAGTCAAAATCAAAAGCCATCATAACGTTGGTGGTTTACCCAAAGATTTACGCTTTAAATTAGTTGAGCCTTTACGAAAGCTATTTAAAGACGAGGTGCGTAATGTTGCCCGCGCTATTGGTTTGCCAAAAGAAATTGTGCATCGTCATCCCTTCCCAGGACCAGGTTTAGCAATTCGGATTGTTGGGGAGGTTACTGCCGAAAGACTGAACATTCTGCGGGATGCTGATTTTATTGTTCGCGATGAAATTAGTAAACAGGGTATGTACCATGACTACTGGCAAGCCTTTGCGGTGCTATTGCCAATTCGCAGCGTTGGAGTAATGGGAGATAAACGCACCTATGCTCATCCAATTGTGCTGCGCTTTATTACCAGTGAAGACGGCATGACCGCAGATTGGTCAAGAGTACCTTATGATTTATTAGAAACTATTTCTAATCGAATTGTCAACGAGGTAAAAGGAGTAAATCGTGTTGTTTACGATATTACCTCCAAACCCCCAGGGACAATTGAGTGGGAGTAGGTTTTGAGAGATGAGGGACAAAGGCGCACTTCCACATATAAGAATTAGCTCACAAAGGTAGGGTTTTTTACAAAGATGTGATGTGAGTAAAGGCTCAAAAATAAGGTATGAGTAGAGTCAAAAGTTATGTAGTGGCTTTATTAGTAGCGATCGCTGGGAAAGATAAAGTTTTCTGGCTCTAGAATCATAAATCGCTGAAATCTTTTTGTTTCTGGTGTGCCGATGGCTTCAGTTAATGCAGCCTGAATTGCATAAGATAAAGCAAAACGCTTAGGCTTTATATTTTCTCGTAATCCATATATTTTGACTTGAGGCATCTACTTTTTTACTTTAATTTCTCACCATACTTTAGCGGAAAAATTGCAGTTTTCAGCAGGTTTCTGATTGCCAGTGTGTAGTTTAAACAAAACAAATTTAAATTACTTTAATCGTTGATGCCTGGTTGACTGACAAAAGATGAAGAGAAAAACCTGAGAATAGAGATTCAGTAAAGAGTTGAGGGATTGACACAAAGCAAGGGGAGTCAGCACTCTGAGATTAGATACCACTCATAATTTCAGAATACTGTGAATCAAAACTCCCGTCTCTACAATGCCTTGAATCAATGGATGAGTCAATAGAAGTTTGAAGACAGAAGTATGAAGGCGCGAAGTTTCAAGTTTGTTCGAGGGCTTGTACCTCATACGAAGGAAGAAGTTTGAAGTTTGAAGGAAGAAGGAATTCGGAATTCGGGAAGGATTTTTTGTAGCTCATACCTCACACCTCATACTTCGCGCTGTTTTACTTCATACCTCATACACAGGGCTATCGCCCAGATCGTCCGTCCTTCGGACGACTTCGATGCTTCGCATCGTGTAGGGCGAAGCCCTGGTACCTCTACCAAACTAAGAGCGATCGTGAACGACGGGGCTTGCAACTATAGTGGAACAAAGGACTTGTCCGCATGTAGGAGGAAGTAGCTGTTTACGAAGTTTGAAGGAAGAAGTTTGAAGGAAGAAGGAAGAAAGATTTTTTGTACCTCATACGAAGGAAGAAGTAGCTGTTTTACTTCATACTTCATACCTCATACTTCATACTTCATGCAGCTGTTTTACTTCATACACGGACTCTCTGTCCGTCGCCGTTCCCGAGGAGACGTCGGAACGCAGAGAGCGTTCACCTCACACTTCGCGCCACAGGGCTATCGCCCAGATCGTCCGTCCTTCGGACGACTTCGATGCTTCGCATCGTGTAGGGCGAAGCCCTGGTCAAGCTACTGACTGGTTACATTTATGTTTTACTTCATACACGGACTCTCTGTCCGTCGCCGTTCCCGAGGAGACGTCGGAACGCAGAGAGCGTTCACCTCGCCACAGGGCTATCGCCCAGATCGTCCGTCCTTCGGACGACTTCGATGCTTCGCATCGTGTAGGGCGAAGCCCTGGTCAAGCTACTCTTCAATCTTCAAATATTTGGATGATAATTGCTTTAATACACACGGGCAATGTCAACCTGACAAAATGGTCGATGTACATCCCTGGTCGAGGGAAGTGGCTGTCATCTTCAAACTTGGGGTATTGACGGGCAATGTCAACCTGACAAAATGGTCGATGTACATCCCTGGTCGAGGGAAGTTGGCTGGGGGTAGACAGAGACGTATTCAGCGTTGGCTAAACAATCCTCGAATCAATGTCCATCGAATCAGAAAGTCCTTGGTCAAAGCAGCACTTGATGATTGGTCAGAATCAAAAATATTTTTGGCATTAGACACTTCACTGTTCTGGGATGAGTATTGCCTTGTGCGGCTTTGGGTTATTCATCGAGGGAGAGCTTTACCGTTGGTGTGGAGAGTGATGAACCATGAAAGTGCTAGTATTTCAGTTACCGATTATCGAGAGATGATTAAGCAGGCACAAGTTAGGCTACGAGAATCAGTTAAGGTAATTTTACTCGCGGAGCGAGGATTTATACATACCGAATTGATGACCATGCTGACAACTCAACTAGGATGGCATTATCGTCTCCGAATTAAGAGTAATACCTGGATTTGGCGTGGAAGTTGGTGTCAACAGAAGTTTGAAGACAGAAGTATGAAGGCGCGAAGTTTCAAGTTTGTTCGAGGGCTTGTACCTCATACGAAGTTTGAAGTTTGAAGTTTGAAGGAAGAAGGAAGAAGGAATTCGGAATTCGGGAAGGATTTTTTGTAGCTCATACCTCACACCTCATACTTCGCGCCTTCATACCTCATACACAGGGCTATCGCCCAGATCGTCCGTCCTTCGGACGACTTCGATGCTTCGCATCGTGTAGGGCGAAGCCCTGGTACCTCTACCAAACTAAGAGCGATCGTGAACGACGGGGCTTGCAACTATAGTGGAACAAAGGACTTGTCCGCATGTAGGAGGAAGTAGCTGTTTACGAAGTTTGAAGGAAGAAGTTTGAAGGAAGAAGGAAGAAAGATTTTTTGTACCTCATACGAAGGAAGAAGTAGCTGTTTTACTTCATACTTCATACCTCATACTTCATACTTCATGCAGCTGTTTTACTTCATACACGGACTCTCTGTCCGTCGCCGTTCCCGAGGAGACGTCGGAACGCAGAGAGCGTTCACCTCACACTTCGCGCCACAGGGCTATCGCCCAGATCGTCCGTCCTTCGGACGACTTCGATGCTTCGCATCGTGTAGGGCGAAGCCCTGGTCAACCTAAAAACTTTCACTTTCATTTAGCAGAGGCAATTTGCTTACACAACGTACAGATTCACAAAGGTGAATTTTCTGGCAAAGTTCATGTGATTCTTGGTCGCAACAACGTTAACGGCGAACTATGGGCAATTGTCAGTAATGAAAAAACTACTCTACAAACCTTTGCTGAATATGGATTACGTTTTGATATCGAAGCGAATTTTTTAGATGACCAATCTGGTGGTTGGAATGTTCAACGCTCGATGATTCGAGATGTATGCGCTTTGTCCCGTTTGTGGTTTATCTTATCTGTGGCTACTCTCTACGTTAGTGCCCAAGGTGTTGAGGTAGTTCGTATTGGCAAACGAAGATGGGTTGATACTCATTGGTTTCGTGGTAATAGCTATTTTAGGATTGGTTGGGATTGGGTCAAAGCTGCACTCATTAATGGTTGGAATTTACTTCATTGCGTGACTTTCTCTAGTAATCAAGATCCCTCACCTGCAATGGCATCACGATCGCAATATCAAAAACGAGCAGATCAGTTGGAGTTCAAAGTTTTAACTTATTCCTACAATATTTCTTGAAAGTTTTGTCAGTCAATCAGCGTTGATGCAGTGAACTATTTGTTTATCATCAGGCATAGTTTCGTATTGAGGAAAGCTATCAGTAATCTTCCACCATTTAGCTTTTGATCCTGTAAAAATATGAAACTCTTGATATTGGTCAAATTCTCCTTCACAGCCAGCAATGGGTAAACCCAGTAAATTGTCTCGCAAGGGATAAATCGTTGCCAAGCTTGAGCCACAGTTTTTGCAGAAGGTTTTTATTACGTTGGCAGTAGCTTGATATTGAGCCAAATATTCTTGTCCTTGGATTATTTTATAGCCATCTGCCTTGATTACCATACGGCTTCTAAATGCTGCACCATGCCATTTACGGCATTTTGACGAGCGACCCCGCGTCGGCGAAAGACGCAAGGGAACGCGCGAGATAGACAATGACAATGAACTAAGTTTCCCATTGCGCCACAATACTCATAGCGAATTTTGCCACACAAACATTCTCCCTTCAAATTCGCCATTTTTTCTCTATTAGCCTACAAAATGTTGATTTGAACTATAACAATTATTATTAACTGCTGACTACCAAATCTAACTTCCATCTGCTGACCTGACTGATATAATAAAAAGTTCAGCAGGTGCAACAATCAAACCGCCACAGCAAAATATAATTGATATAGGAGAATTTAAGTAAGAAATGGCAAAGCGTGTATCCGTAGTTTTAAATCAAAGCGTTAGCAAATTAGGCAATAATGGCGACTTAGTAGATGTCGCTCCTGGTTTCGCTAGGAACTATCTCATTCCTCAAGGTTTGGCTAGTTTGGCTACCAAAGGAATTGTTAAGCAAATTGAATTTAGAAGAGAAAAAGAAAGAAAACAGAAACTAGCAGAAAAACAAGCAGCAGAAAACAAAAAAGTTGCTTTTAAAACTATTGGTAAGTTGACTATTCGTAAACAAGTCGGAGAACAAAAGGCTATCTTTGGTAGTGTTACCAGTCAAGAGATAGCTGACGTTATCAAACAACAAGCTGGCATTGAGGTAGACCGCCGTGGTATTGAAGTTCCAGATATAAGTTCTACAGGCGATTATCAAGCAGAAGTTAAACTACATCCTGAAGTTAGTGCCACAGTAGATTTCCAAGTTATACCTTTGTAAAAAATAAAAGATTTGGAAAAAGTAAAGTTGATCTATGAGGAACTGTGGGCGTGATGCAATTACGCCCACAGTCCCTTCCTCATTTCCCAAATTGTTTTTTGTAGGCATGACAAATCAAAATTTGTTGGACGCTGACGTTAAATTAAGATCTAAAAGTTAGATTGACAGCTTATTTAAAGAAATATGTCAGCGATCTGACGATTTACTTGATAAAAACTTTATCTTCTGAGATAATATATATCGGCAAGTAAATAGCACAGCTATTCAGCTGTATATTTCAACAGTCCGAAAGGAATCGGCTGAAGTGCGGGTGTAGCTCAGTGGTAGAGCGTCACCTTGCCAAGGTGAATGTCGCGCGTTCGAATCGCGTCACCCGCTTTAAGTAAAACATCAAAAATCTAAGTTAAGTAAAGATAAGAAAGAGGCTGTTAAATCTTATGGCTTCATTAAAATTAGGTTGAAGAATGTTAAGACAATAGTGAAGGATAATATATTTATCTTTATAGATAGTTATCAAACTACATCAAATAATTAACTTTTCCTAACCTTAATCAATTCCAGTGCGCTCTCACAAAATACAGAAAATAGATTCAAGCAGCGAATATCCTTGTCCTTGCAGGCGTAAAGGCAATCTCAAGCCGATCGTGTTGACTGAAGCTTTAGGCTGCGATCGCTGTCAACAAATTTTTGAGATCAAAAAAGATGGTCAGGTAATTGAGCAATTAGCCTCAATGTATCAAAAAAAATCTTGGCGGTGGACAGGACACCGTTGGAAAAGTGCCTATGATATCTGGACACAAAACTATCTAACAAAAATACTCATATTAAGCATTTCAACCTTTGTAGCAGTTGTTGTTTTACCCATAATGTTGCGCTGGCTGAGTACCCAGAGTATCATTTCTTGGGCGGTATCATTTTTAATTTTAATTATACTGCTGCTAATGGCACTGTTTGTAGTCTATCGGCATTAACAAAAAACCAATGCAAAGTTCATCCAACCAACTGCTGACTATAGTTCGAGAATCTAACCGAGCCGCCGCTATATTGGCTCAAACATCGGCAGCTAAAAGAAGGCTGGGTGTGTCAGCATTGGCAGAGTTAATGGAAGACAGTTTCGATCAAATACTTGAAGCCAACACCTTAGACTTAGAAATGAGTCGAGAGATGGCGATCTCCGACCCAGTTGTTGATTGGCTAAAGTTGACTCCAGAGAGATTGGAAATAACCGTTTCTATTTTGCAACAGCTATCAAAATCGGCAGATCCGACACGACGCTTAATTAATGCTCCCTATCAGCTAGAGCCATCTCAAACTTATTGCCAGCTAATACCTTTGGGAACGATCGCTTTAGTACATGAAGCTTTTCCCGAACTTGCAGCGATCGCAGCAGGAATGTGCCTCAAAACAGGAAACAGCTTGATAGTTAGAGGCTGTGGTGTTGCCAGCAACTCCAATCAGGTCATTGCAGCTGTTTTAAAAAAAGCTGTGGCTAATACAGACTTGCCTCCAAGCTCGATTGAAACTATCTCTCCAGATTCGGGGATCTCCGTTCAAGAATTAGTCACCCAAGATCGCCATCTTAATTTGGTAATCCCCTATGGTCGTCCTAGTTTGGTGCAGCAGGTGGCAGAAAAAGCAACGGCAACGGTACTAAAAACTACGATTGGCAATTGTTATTTATATTGGTCACTCAGCGGAAATTTAGAACTAACTCGTCAGGTAATTGCCGACAGTCACGATAGTGAACCAGATGCAGTTAATGCGATTGAAAAGGTATTGATCAATCAGAATATTAAACCTTCAGCATTACAGTCCTTGTTTAGTAATCTTCAGCAACAAGGCTTTAAACTGCGAGGAGATGAGGTATTAGTAAATGAGTTTCCTGAATATCTAAAGTTAATGAAGTCTGAAGAATGGAGAAGACCTTATTTACGAAAAATAGTAGCATTTCGCCTTATAGATAACTTATCCAAAGCCGTATCTTGGATAAATCGTTACAGCAGTGGTCATGCTGATTGTATTGTGACAGAATCCTATCAAGAAAGTCGTCAATTTGTTCAAGGGATTGATAGTGCTTTAGTTTATATCAACACTTCACCTAGGTTTTCTCGTAATCCTGAAGGGGGAGAAGACGTATTTTTAGGAATGTCCAATCAAAAAGGATATCGCCAAGGTTTAATTAGTGTAGAGACATTTACAACCATCAAACAAATAGTTCAAGGGTAATCAATTATCAATGAATCATCTACAGCGTATTGAACCGAAGCCAGGACAAGAATCTGTCTGGGACTATCCTCGTCCGCCACTTTTAGAGCGATGCCTTCGGCTAGCTTCGCAATCGCCAAAACAGGTCAGAATTATTTTTAATGACATTACTATTGCCGATAGCGGTAACACTTATCGTGTGTTAGAAACTAGTCATCCTCCTGTTTACTATATTCCTCCCGTAGACATCAAAACCGAATATCTTGAGCCAGCCAATTCTAGAAGCTCTTTTTGTGAATGGAAAGGATTAGCTAGCTATTATAATTTGACCGTAGGAGATAAGCAGGTACAAAATGCAGCTTGGTACTATAGTTCACCCACAGATTATTTTGCCCCAATTAAAGACTATTTAGCTTTTTATCCGAGTAAAATGGATGCCTGCTATGTCGATGATGAGCTAGTCAAAGCGCAAGCAGGAGATTTTTATGGTGGTTGGGTCACTCAAGATATAGTTGGACCGTTTAAAGGAGAATTAGGAACATGGGGATGGTAAACAATTGACAATTAACAATTATCGGTTTAAGCATTTGGGATAAAAAGAGAGAACGGTAATTATGAAAGCTTGGTTGATTGGTGTAGGGATTTTGTTTGTGTTGGCTGAATTTGGTATTTGGTTAAAGCAGTTTATGCTGCCTTTGCCTATTTATATTTTAGGTGGAGCTTTTTTGGCGATCGCATCTAACTATGAAAAAGGCATAATGGCAATGTTCCGTCAACAGTCGACAACTGACGATGCTTTATATCAAACCGCAACTTTAATTAATCAGATTGGTGTTTTAGAAGAAGACAGAAACAAAACTTCAAGTTTGCCTAAAGTTCCTCAAGATCCACAGTCTGACCACTGACCTTCATTACAGACAAACCTGCGAAAATTAATGGGAATGACTATACTTATTTCATATTTCTTTTAATTCTCTCTAATTCTTCGTCCACTTCCCATTTTTGAAATTCCGCCTCTAGGGGATCTGCACTACGGTTATATTGAGGGGCATTAGCACCGCGATCCCAGCCTACGGTATCACTAGAATAATTATTGGCAGTTGTAGAAGTTTTTGCCTGAGTTGACTGGGTTTTCATTTCCTGGCGTTTTTGCTTAACTTTTTTTAAAAGTTCCTGTGCTTGAACAATGCGCTGCTTTACTCCTTCCATTTGTCCCCAAACCTGATTGCCTTGTCTGAGTAATTCAGCCTCTCTTTCTCTGGCAGCATCAGCTAGATCTTGTCTTTTAGCTGCCTCAGCCTTACCAATTCTTTTGTGCCAAGCTTGGATATTTTCGGCAGTTTCTAATATTTGGCTTTGCAGGCTTTTCTCTTCAAGCTGTAGCTTGGCAATCAATTTGGTAGTATCTTGCTCTTGTTCTCTTAATTGTTCTTCAATTGCCTGGAATTCTAAATGAGGATTGTTACGCAGAAATTCGTCAAGTCGCTCTTCTAAGAATTGATTGATGTCGTCAAATAAACCCATTTTGCTTTTATTTAGGTACTAAAAACGCCCATAGTTCAATTAATATCTTAGAACGTTTCTCCTACAGAGATAGAGCGAATTTGTCCTTGATAGCTAATATTAGCCGACTCTTTTCCCACCGATTCTAATATCCAACCATCATTATTGATCTTTTCACCTACCCAAACACGTTTAGTTTGACCATCAACTTTAACTAGTGCTGCGGATTGATTGGCTCCTAATTCCAAAATCCCAATCAGGGTATTTTTTATAACTGGTTGAGCAGCAATTTGTTCGTTGGTTTTCTCCTTCTCAGGTGGATTAGCTGATTCTGATTCAATCGGAGTTGCAGGAGGAAGTGGTGGCGGTGCGGGGATTTTTAGAGGCTCATTAGCAGCAGGTTCAGGAATCTGAGGTGTATTGTTACTGGGTGCGGTTAAAGGTAAATTAGATACTGGAGGAAGACTAGGAGTAGTAGGCGGGGTATATACAGGTACGTAGACTAACTGCTCTTGCTTATCTGCTTCAGTTTTGCTGGTTTCTAGCTGACGATCTATCGCTTCGAGCGATCGCTCTGCATAATTGATAAATTCCTCGTCAGATTTAGATATAGTAAAATATTTGCCCCCTGTCCAGGTAGTCAAAAGCTGATTGACTTGATGCCCGAATAACCACCAGAGAACAAATAGACAATAGCTTATGGCAAGAGAAAACAAAATTTTACCGAGGTAATCATGATTCTTTGGCTGATGACCATCAGTAGAATTATCTAAACTAGAATATTTAACTATTTCTGCCAAATTTAAGCCAGAGAAATCAGTATCACCATCTGACCCATACCAGCTTGTATCGATGGTAGCAGCGACCATAGTCGCAGAACTTGAATCTTTCAGATTAGCCTGACTAAATAATGTTGATGTTTCTTTTGGCTGAGAAATTACAGCTTGATCGGCACTAGTTTGATTGTTCTCATTTTCTTGGCGAGATAAATTTAAGCTTTGAATAAATGAGAATTTTTGAATTACTTGTCTATGACTAGCATCCCTGAGCATGAAATGTCTTGCCAGCGTCTAAATTAACTCATTCAAGATAAACTGTTTATCTTGGATGAACCATAGTATTTACCCAGAGATTTACCAAGCCACATTCTAGTTCTTTAGTGTAAATACGCATCTTTAAGCTAGTAACTGATTACTGATAATTGCGAGACAGTTACGTTGCGGCACATGCGGCTAAAGCCTTTGTATGACCCGTTGCGAGACAAAACCGTTGCGGGGGTTCCCCCCGTTGAGGTTATTGTCGAGGGTGAGTAAACTGTCGAGGTTGATAATTGACTAACAGGAGCAGGAATCATTTCCCCGCGAAAATCGAGTAGCTGCACAACTACTAAATATGCGATCGCAATTAAGATTGAAATCACTCCTGTGACAATGGCGATTAATTTACTCCGATCCATCTTGCTCCTGCTTCATAATCTTTAATATGCTTACATTGTTTCACAAAAAAGAAATATCCCCAATCTCAGAGTAAGGCGATCGAGGATAAAAAAAATCCAATTTAATTAGTTTTTTTTGGAAATGATTAGCAATTACCAACCTTTTTCTGCTTGAGAAAGAACATAAGTTGCTACGTCATCAATTTGAGTATCACTTAAACGACCTTTAAAAGCTGGCATGGCATTTTTGCCATTAACTACTTGATGAGTAACCGCCTCAAGAGAGTTCATTTCATATTTATCTAAGGCATCTTTTTGTAGTGTTTTTGCTCCGCTAATAACGTTTCTGCCACCAGCATGACAAGCAGCACAGTTAGCACTAAAAATTTTAGCTCCGCTAGCAGCATCGCCTGCTATTGCGGGAGTAGCGAAGGCGAACATCGCAGCAGTTAAAAACACCAGTAGTGTTGATAATAATTTGGCAAACATGGTATCTCCTCTCAAAATTATTAAGCTTCAATTAAAAAAGCTGATTGTAATCAAATAACTATGGTGTGTTATCCGTACAAAATAGTCAAAAGACAAGTCGTCAAAGTTTTACAACTCGTCAAACTTCTGTAGTAATATATAAACAAAGGGATAGAGCCAATAGAAATACAGCCAGATCGTTGTAAAAGCAAGAGGGTTCGATCTAGGTTCTAATTCCTCGTATTCAGAAATGTTTACTAAAAAAAATCATATTCGATCAAGAGAGTTCAACAAAAATGGCTAGAAAAATAAGTTTGTTATTGTCGGCACTAGTATTAGTAGTATCTACCTTCTTCTTCAGCGTTGCTCCCGCAGCAGCTAATACTGTTGATGTAAAAATGGGTAGCGACAAGGGAATGCTTAAGTTTGTACCCGAAACTGTAACTATTAAAGAAGGAGATACAGTTAAGTGGGATAATAATAAAATGTCTCCTCACAACGTAGTTTTTGAGAATGCTACCGACAAATCTCACAAAAACTTAGTGTTTTCTCCAGGAGAAAGCTATGAAAGTACTTTTAATGAAGCTGGAGAATATTCCTACTACTGTGAGCCTCATCGCGGTGCTGGAATGGTAGGCAAAGTAATTGTTCAATAAGCTTTGAGCTAAACAAAATCAATTCTCGCAATTAAAAAGGAGAGGTAGATGTTTTTATGTTTACCTCTCCTTTTCCCGTTAATATCAATATTATCGGCAAATATTTCTCATCTTTAAGCATTCATACAATATATAAAATTTAAAATGGCAGATTTATCTCCAGAAGAATTAGCTAGAGCTAGAAAAAACAATCTTACGCCTGAAAAATATGCTCGCTTGCGCGCAGAAGCAAAAGCTCCCTACAGAGGTTTTAGAAAGTTTTTCTACGTTGCTTTTGGTGCTTCTGGTTTAATTGGTGCGTTCGTCTTTTTAGCTAAGTTAGCAGCAGGTCAAGATTTATCTGCTAATTTACCTAATTTTGCTCTGCAAATAGGTGTTGTTGCTTTAATGGTGTTTTTATTTCGTGTAGATAAATCAAAGGATGAAGCGAAATAATATAGCAATCCTGCTCATTTTTAGGCAGATTACGAAATTTAAGGGCAAAAACTAGAACATATATCTAAGCAGGTCTATTGGCTCATTTACCCACAATTTGCCTCCAGTCTGTTTGATCGTGAAATCTTCTTCTATTTGTTCTACTAAGACACCTCAATTTTGATGTTCTTCGATTCCTAACCAAAAACATTCCTGAAAAACAGCCTAAAAATTGTTCTTTAAATAAATTCGATTGTCTCTTGCTACCAAAAATAGAAAGTCAATAGATTTTTCTTTTGCTAATTCTGTTAGAAAGTTTAAATGTCCGTAACGATGTTGTTGTTCCGATGTAAGAAACCGAGATGACACCAGGAAAAATTCAATAATGTATCATTTAAACTAGAGTTTAAATGGTACGAGAAATTTTAACGAGATTCCAAGAATTTGAGAGGTCTGTTTATCAAAGGGTTCAATCAATACACTCGATTTTTTCTTTTAGCGTAACTTTCTGTACAATTGCTACTCAACCTTTAACCCTTACGCTGCTAGGCATCAAAAACAGCGATGAAGTCCCGTAGCTGTTGACCTACTGCGGCTAAAGAAAAATAGTTTTTTACTCGATGCTGCCCCAATTTGCCTAGTTGCTCCCGCAGTGAGCGATCGCGCAAAATTCTGCTCAGAGCATGGGATAAAGCGATCGCATTTTCACTAGGAACAACCAAACCACCCGATTGTTCACCCTCTTTAAAGATATCAGCAACGCCAGGAGCATCAGTCGCAACTACAGGCAAGCCACACGCCATCGCTTCTAGGGGTGCTACGGGAAATCCTTCATGACGTGAAGGCAGAGTATAAACGTCAGCAGCCGAAAGATAAGTCAGAATGACCTGACGTTCAATGGTATATTGGTTGAGCCAACGAACGTTAGCTAAGTTTTTTTGTTTAATCAGCTCTGTAAAACGCCGTGCATCACTACCTGTTCCGATTAACAGTAATAAAGGTTGATCTTTGCATTGTCGGTCAACTTGCTCCCAGGCATCCAACAGAATATCCAGTCCTTTGCGGAAAATTTCTACTCTACCGTGCCACACAACAATCTGATTTGCAATTGGCAGATTAAGCAGTTTTCTGGCTTGATTTCGCTCTATAGCTTGCCATTGATCTACATTCAGAGGATTAAAAATTTTCGCCAGTTTGTTATCCGCGATCTGGTATTTTTTCTTAACTCGCTGTCTTTCAGTTTCGCTAGGAATGATTAAACCTTGACAAGCTTTTATAGTTAGAGGGCGAAAATAACGCTCTAAACGACTCAACTGAAAGTTTCCTCCCTGAAAACTGGCAAACACGGGGATATTCATCAGCTTACCCAACAATATGCAGACATCAAACCGAGCATATTCGTACTCCTGACACAGAATTGCCTGACAGTTGTTCTTTTTTAGCTCTTTTGCTACTAATCTAAGCGGAGTTGCTAGATAGGGTAGCGTATGCCTATAGATCTCAAGCTGCCAACGACGCCAACTCTTAACATCTCCTATAGCTTCCTTAAAATTCCAGCCGTAGGGATTAACTATCGGACGACGAATCGAATGATAAATCTTGGGAACAGGTAAAACGCAGATTTTTGCGCCTGTAGGAAGATGAATATGATAGACAGGTTCGTTTACGCGCTCGGAGATGCAAAATAAAATAGTTTCTATTCCAGCTAATTTAAGAGCATCAATATAGCCAAATAGCCACCCTCCCGTCATTTCTTGACAAAAAGATTCAAAAGGAACATCAATCGTATCGAGGAAATCTTCAATAAGATTGCCCCAATGGAGTAAGGCGATCGTCGGCTGAGATGTTTTATTCACTAATTGTTTAAATAAATGCTATTGAATTTTTTCAGATAAAGAAAGTTAAATTTCGTTGAATCTAATCGCGATATCTAAATAAGATGCTAGTAAGCAACAACACATCTAAAGCAAAAAATAATCTAATTTGAAAAAAAATAAGCAAATTGTATTAGGATATTTTGCAGCTAATAATGATGAATTAATAAGCTAAAATACAGCAAACGCAAAGCATATATCTAAATCATCTAATAATTATTAGCAGTTTGATCTTTAATATTTGTCAGCAATTTATTCATGATACTTTTGAATTTTATTAATTATTTCTTTTGCCATACATATGCTGTTTCTGTACCTTTAGTATGGGGCTGATGTAAATAGTAACTCAGCCAGGTTAAAGGACTAATCAACTTGCAAATCCATCTTTTATGGCCCACGGAAAAATCAGAAAATGCTATGTCATGAGAGAAAACTGTCAGAGGATTGATAAAAGTAGCATATTTTTGACAGGGTAAGGTAATCAAATTATTTAATTCTGCTAGCGTGTATCCTCTTCGTACATGACCCCATTCGTCCATTACTTCTTTTTCTGGGGGACAAATTGATTTTAAGAAACTATAGTAGGGAAATCGCCAATTTTCGTTAGGCGTACTGACAAGCAGAAATCCTCCAGGTTTTAATATTCGTAAGGCTTCACAAATGGCTTTCTTGTCATCGGGAATATGTTCCAAAACGTCGAACATGGTGACGGCATCAAAAGAGCGATCGTCAAAAGGCAAAGCAGTCGCATCACCATAGACGAAACTAACGTTTTTTTGTTGATTACATGGTGCGTTTGCAAAATTTGGATTACAGTCTAGATTAGTAATTCGAGAATGGGGATAAAGTAAGGCAGTTAGTCCTCCTTGTCCTCCGCCTATTTCTAACAGGTCATTTAGAGCAAGATTAGGTGCAACACGATGTATGGCGCGCATTTTCTCACGATAGAAAAATCCTAAAGTCAGAGGATGAGGAAAAGGATTTTGAGCAACAAATTCTGATAAAGATGTTTGATTAATTTTCTTTTTGGTTGAAGTAGCAATCATTTTTTACTAAATAGCTTTTGCATTATGTTTTTAGCTCGTCTAATCAGATCTTGCTTTGCTAGCCTTGGTATTGCTAACAGCACTTTTTTAAAAGAGATATTTTTTGGCTCTGCGACTGCTTAACATTTATCTATTTCGCCAGCGTACCACTGAGCATTCTGATGTTCTCTTTGATAATTTTAGGCAAGTTCTAAATACTTATTAGGAGGAACTAATCTAAGTTGTTGTTGAGAGCTTTGCTGCCATAATTTGTATAATTCAGGTTATTTTTTGGTAAAATATTGCTGTTCGGCAAACAATAAAATATTTTGAGCATACCAGTAATCTACTCGCTCATTCTAAAAGGACAATTTCTGTGGCAGAGCGTCTCGATTTCTCATGTAAATATACAAAAAAGTCGTTACTATAGATTGACATTTACTTTTCTTCTCCAGCTATATAGTCTTTGTTTTGCCAATAATATTTAACACCAGCCAGACAGCCAGCAACTTCCGATTCCAGAGTGGGCTGGCAATCGCCTCTAATATATTTGCCAAAGGCTCTTTTAAGGTAATATCTGGGTAAGGCAATTAAAGTTCGTCGTAGGTTTCCCCAATGTTGATAGCGGTTGAACTGGACAAGAAGAGCAGCTATGTGTCCTCTCATATATTGGTACATCTGCTGCTGCAAACTCTTAAGATTGTGGCGATGATAATGAAAAATTACTGCTGTAGGTTCATAACGGCATTGCCAGCCTTGAGCCAAAATTCTATACCACATTTCAGAATCCTCGCTGCATCCTGCCGCACCAGCACCAAGCATCTGGTTAAAACTGCCAACTAGCTGGAATACCTGACTGCGAAATGCCATGTTTGCACCAGCACCAATGCGCCATACAGGTACTCCTTTAGACAGCATTGCTGCAAAAAATTTGCGCCCAAAAATTAAATGTTGGTATTCCCAACGAGAACTATTTGAACCCTGATAGAAAGCAACTTGAGCTGGGGTTTCTAATTCAGCAGGTAACATCAACCCAGTTACTGCCATGACCTCTGGTTCTTTAAAGCCTTGTTCTAAACCAAAGATCCATTGGGGATGAACCTCCACATCATCATCAGTAAAAGCAATGATGTCTCCTCGACAGTGACCAATTCCCGTGTTACGAGCAATGCTGAGTCCAGGGTTGGCTTCTAAGATATATTTCAGCTGTGGAAATTGACTTACTATCTGTCGGGTAGCATCACTACTAGGTGCGTTATCGATGACGAGAATTTCCAAAGGAGAGGGAGCAAGAACACAAAGCGATCGCAAACATTTTTTTAGCTGCTCTGGTCTATCTCTGGTACAAACTACGACAGAAACGCTTAATGTAGCTGGTTGTTGCCAACGAGCTTTTAAAGCATATAGGGGCTGCTCTAGTTGCTGCAACTGTTTCCAGTCGGTCAAGGGGTTCGGACATTGATGTAGACGATCCACGGGTAGTTTGCCTGCAAAACTAGCTCCTAGCAGTTGGCTACCAACTCCAAAAGAGATCGCCTTAACTGCTAAATTGAGAATTGCAGCCGCAGATAAAGGTAACTCAGAAGCAGATATTTCGCGATCGCCAAGCGGAATACCTTGCCAACAGAAAAAAACTAATATTCCCTGATAGCCGTCGGGTAGGGTCAAAGGCGAAATTTTTTGACTCAATTCTAACTGAATTACTTTCCAAGGTGCTTGCATGATGTCTACTATTGTTATGGTCTGGTTTCTACCGCAGTGGAAATAGCTGTTTCGATCCCTAGGGACTCGGAGCAACTGGCAGCACAACCTAATATTGCACCGCGTCTTTTGGGTAACATAAGGGATATACGCACAATGCCATTCCACTTACCCAAAACAAAGCAGGCGTTAATCATAGCTTTCGGTTTAGAGCCGCGACCAAGCATCGCCTTAATCGCAGTGAACAAAACTTTTTTAGTCGCAGCAATAGCTTTCTTTGATGTTGTCAATAACCAATCAAGCTCAGAATCTGACCACAGCAAAGCATCGCCAAATATTTGCGAAATGCCCAGACCATAATTGATGCGATACAGATACTTGAATTGAGTTCTTTGAGCTGGAATAAAATGGTTAATTTGACATAATGGATTATACCAAAGTTCGGCAACAGCAGATAAACGCAAAGCTAATTCAACATCTCCACCAGAAATTAATTTCTGACCAACGCGATCGTTCAAATACTGCTTTTTTAACCAGTTTGTGGCTAATAAAGTGCGACGATTAATTACCATTCCTGCACCTACCAAACAAGAAACAGTTTTTGCTTTTCTTCCTTGTTCCTGCTGGGCAAAACAATAACCATATTCTCGGACAAAAGGTTTTGGCGGGCTTGACCACTCTAGACTTACTCGACCACCAAAAGCACTACAGTCAGGGTACTGCTGGGCAAATCGAACCGCTTGTTCGAGCCAATCTACTGCTAAAAGACAATCATCATCAATAAAAGCAATCCAATCTCCCGTAGTATTTTTGATTCCGCAGCGACGTGCGTGGTTAAGACCCTGCTGTGGTTCAATAATCTGGCTCAGGTTAGGAATAGTAGCAGCCTGGAGATGTTTGTCAACTATGGTTGCGGTGTGGTCGCTACAATTATTGTTAACAACCAAGACTCCCCATTCCACCCCCGAAGGTTTTTGCCGAGCGATCGTTTCTAATACGCGATCAAGTAAGTCAGCATGGTTATAAGTACAGATAATTAAATCAAAACTAACGTTCATTTTTTGACGGCTAGATTTAAATTGAGCGTGGATTTAGCTTTAATAGATTCGATACGTAGTAGAGAACGTTGGTATTCACCCAACAGTCCCATAATTCCGCCCCACAACTCAGCCAGGGACATAGAGATGGGAATTGGATTACGCCCAGTTAAACTTCTTTTGGCTTGACGATATTGGTATTGAAACCACCACCAAATCAAACGGCGCAGTTGGGGTCTTTTGACTACATCAGTTTGATATGATTTGACGACAAAAGCCATAAAGCCAAGTCCCCAACTCCAATATTGACGACGCAGCTTGGTTAGGTCTTGGCGATGTTGATGAAAAACCATATACTGTGGTTCGTATACTAGCGGATAACCAGCTCGAATCACTCGATAAAACATATCCAAATCTCCACCTCCAGGTAAGGTTGCTCCCGTATCTAATGCTTCGTCAAAACCGCCCAACTCCAGCAATACTTGTCGCCGAAAAGCCATATTACAGCCAGCACCAAAGATACCAGCACCACAAGGATAGAGTGGATTGCCAGGTAAAACTTTGCTATAGCGAATCTTGTCAAAACCGCGACGGAAGCCACCTCCTCGTTCAAAAATAATTTGTGCTTCTGTTTCTAGTTCGTAAGGCAAAACTAGCCCTGTAAAAGCTGCTGCATCGGGATTTTCTTGCCAGACTTCGCTTATTCCTGCAAGCCAATTGCGGTCTACTACTACATCATCATCAATAAAGGCAATCATTTCGCTTTTAGCTTCATTGATTGCTCGATTACGGGCAAAATCTAACCCTGGCTTTGGTTCGCACGTATAACGCACCTTAATTAACTCAGAAACCAGGTCTTTGGTTTGAGAATCGCTAGGAGCGTTGTCTACTACCAAAATTTCTAATGTCGATTGTTCTAGCTGGAGTAAAGAGTTCAAACATCTTGCCAAGTTGTCGGTGCGATCTTTGGTACAAATGGCTACTGTTAAACAAGGAATAGATAGTTGTCGGCAAGGAATTAATTCTGCTCGAATTTGCTCTTGCAGTATTTTTGAACTAAGCTGTTGAGTAATTAGCCGAGCAAGTTCGACAGACTCGATGATGGTATTGGGTTGAGCTTGGTGCATAATAAATCCAACTACCCGCTCTCGGTAACGAACCAGCAACGCTATGCCCGTCTGGTCAGACAAACTAATTGAAGGTAAAGCCTTGGTTACTTCCAGTTCTACAATTCGATACGTCATAAACTTTTTTAGTTAACTTGAGTTTGCGTGGTGCGATACTGGAGACGATGTAGCCGAGCAAATAACCCCTGCTGCTTTAACAACTGTTCAAAAGAACCTTGTTCAATAATCTTGCCCCGATCCAAAACAATAATCTGGTCTGCTTGTTCAATGGTGGACAGACGATGGGCGATCGCAATTACGGTACACTTTTTACTTAATGTATCAAGAGCTTCTTGAATTAAATGTTCGCAAATGCTGTCTAAGGCGTTAGTGGCTTCATCGAGAATCAAAATCTCTGGTTGACGTACAATTGCCCTCGCTAAAGCAATACGCTGTCTTTGTCCTCCTGAAAGTCTCATGCCACGATCGCCGATTTTAGTATTGTAACCGTCACTAAATTGACAGATAAATTCATCAGCATTAGCTAATTTTGCTGCGGCAACAATTTCTGCATTAGTTGCCGTCGGACAACCATAAGCAATATTTTCTCGAATAGTAGTAGCAAAAAGATAAATATCTTGACTTACTACCGCAATGCGACTGCGCCATGAATCTAGGTCAAATTCCCTTAAGGGACTACCATCGACATAAATTTCTCCCGCGCTTACCTCATATAGACGACAGATTAAACTGATTAAAGTTGATTTTCCTGCCCCAGAAGAGCCGACAAAAGCTGTGGTTTTACCCTTGGGAATACAAAAGGAGATGTCTTTGACTGCTGTTTGTTCTAAATTGCCATAGGCAAAACTGACAGATTCCAAACAGATCGCTTGCTGTAAGCCGCCAAAGGTTTTATTTCCCCAAGCAATATAAGGTTTGTTAGTCGTATCGATTAGAGACATCACGTCTTCTATCGAACTAATCAGGCTAGCTAGAGCAACGCGACTAAGATCGAGCTGCTTTACTTTTGGCTGTAGACGATAAAGTATAAACACAAAGGTGAGTAAACTCGGTAAAGCAATGCCGTCTTGATACCTGGCGATCGCCAGGATGCCTAATAATAAAGCGGCAGATAATACTTCTGATAGAGGATTAACTATGCCTGCTAGTAGATCCAGTCGTAAAAATGAATTCAGCACCTTAAGCGAAGCACGATCAAAACGCTGTTGTTCGTATTCTTCCATGCTAAAAGCTCTGATCACTTTCATCCCGCCAAATCCTTCCCACATTCGACTGGCTAGCTCTTTATTGGCAGCGACGGCTTTTTGACCCCAGTATCTGGTTTTTCGGGTCATTAGTTGAACCAGAATAGAAATCAAGCCCAAGCCTGCCGCTACAGCAATAGTAAGCTGCCAAGAAATTAGCAACAATAAACTGCCAAAAATAGCGATCGTACCCAAACAAATTAACAAATCAACTATTATGGCCAAAGCTTGAGTTGTTCGCCAAGTTTCGGTGGCTAAGGTGTTCATCAGTTTGCCTGAGTCACTATTTTCTAAAAAGCTATAGCTGACGGTTAAAAACTGCCGAAAAATGCTGCTTCTTAAACGATGTCCGATGCGACCATTAAACCAAGCCAGGGCAACGCCATTGCTATAGACCAAAAGATTTTTTAGTAGAATGCTAGCAAAGATAAATAAGGCAATAATAATAAGTTGATCGCCAGAAGATACATCACCTGATAGTCGCTCAACAAAAGACAGCCAACGATTGCTAGCTATTACCTGAGATTCTCCTTTAAGACTTTGTAATAGAGGAATAAATAGAGTAATTCCCAAACCTTCAGACAAAGAGGCAAACAAACCCAAGATGACAATACCAAAGATCGTCCAGGGATAAAGCTTTAGCAAAGGTAAGAAATTTTTAACAGCTTTTAGTTCTTGCATTATTTTAATTCTTCGCCTGGACTAAATAATCGGCTTGCCTTGGCTCAAGCTGGATTGAAGATTTCTGACATAATTTGAACACCCTATTCCATCTATACCAGAGTATGTAGTCATAAGGTCGTCGCAACAGTGTTTTTCGGCGTTTTAAAGTTTGTTGTAAATCCGACAAATTAGCGTACTCTTGTCTTTCAATGCCAAATTTGGCTTTAAACTCAATCCAGGCTTGATGATCTTGCCAAATCAGAGAAGTAACTGGTTGAGCTAAGATTTTCAATGTGCAGATAAATAAAATTTTGTAGATTCCTGGATGTAAAATAATTGCCCAATCCACTTTTAAAACTTGATAAATCCAGTAAATTGATTTCCAGTGGTTTCCGCTACCAAGGTTTTGACACATTAAATAATTATAAAAACAGCTTTCAGACCAACGAAAAAGATAATCAGGTAATTCTTGACAGCGAGATCGCAGTTTGGTGATAACCAAAGAGTAAGATTTTGCCATGGCAGCACAATTGCGAGACATGCTGTTAATTTCCTGACGGTAACCCATCAAAAATTTAGGTACGACCTGAAATTCGTAGTATTCGGCAATTCGCAGGTATAAATCTAAGTCTTCGCATCCTTGAGCTTGCTGTTGTTTTAGTTGAGGATCATAGCCACCAATCTTTGCAAAACAACTACGACGGATCAAAGGTAGACTGGCGTTATTCAAGAAATTTGTATAGGCTAAGGCAGGCAATATACAGCCAGTTAAGGAATGTTTTTTCTGATAGACATCAGCCAAATACTTGCCAAAAATTTTTCCTTGGTAATCGATACAAACCGACCAAGTATAAACCAAGCCAACTGATGCTGGAGAACTCAGCATACATTGAACTTGCAGCTCTATTTTGTCGGGAAACCAAATATCATCGGCATCAATGGGGGCAACATATTCACCCTGAGATTCTTCTATGCCCTTGTTTCTTGCCTTAGCGACTCCAGCGTTGGCTTGTTTAATTAAAACTACTCTTTCATCTTGCTGGGCAATTTCTTGGACTAATTTAGCTGTTTGATCTCGTGAACCATCATCAACTACTATGACTTCTAAATTTTTATAAGTTTGATTTAAAACTGAGTTTATCGTTGTGCAAATTGTTCTTGCGGCATTATAGGCAGGAATAATTACCGATACTAAAGGTTTTGACTGCTCTGATAATTTGATATTCATGTTAATTCATAAATGATCCACATCTCTGCAGCCAAAACAGAGCCAGCAACTCAACTGGAATTTGCTCATGTCATAATTTCATACTTCAAATAAGCTTAAATTATAGAATAAAAAAGCCATACTACGAAAAGTAACAAGAAATTAGTTTTTCAGTCCATGAGCTAATTTTTTAACTTGGCGGAATATAGAAGGTCTGTGCGACGAAGTGCAGCCTCAAATTTAATATGACTCTGATACCCTAACGAAAACTAAACGCTCATTGGGATGAGAAGCTTTTGATTGGTGTGTTCCCATTTCACTATTTGTTAAGAGAACACACCCTACAGCTAGTTATTCTTCAGAATCAAAGTCATCATCATCAGCATCTAAATCTTTAGAGGAAGATGCTCCGTTTGATCCTACTCCTGCTTTCAGATTTTCTTTAACTTTTTGCTCAATTTCTGCTGCTACTTCTGGATTTTCTAACAGATAGCTCATAGTATTATCTCTACCTTGTCCTACATTATCGCCTTTGTAGCTATACCAAGCTCCTTTACGAACAACAATATCTGCATCTTCAGCTAAATCAAGCAAACAGCCGATATTAGATATTCCTTTGCCAAAAATAATGTCAAATTCGGCAATACGAAAAGGCGGTGCAACTTTATTTTTAGCTACTTTAACCTTCGCTCGGATACCATACATTCCTTCGTTACCTTTTTTAAGGGTTTGAATACGGCGGATATCCAAGCGAACTGAGCAATAAAATTTTAGAGCATTACCGCCTGTGGTTACTTCGGGGTTACCATAGCTAATGCCGATTTTTTGCCGTAGCTGGTTGAGAAAGATAACTGTCGCCCCAGATTTGCCGATATTTCCCGCAATTTTTCTCAGGGCTTTACTCATCAAACGAGCCTGTAAACCCACCTGATTGTCACCCATTTCTCCCTCAATTTCAGCGCGGGGAGTCAGCGCAGCAACGGAATCTATTACTACTAAGTCTACCGCTGCCGATCGCACTAGTTGATCGACGATTTCTAAGCCCGATTCTCCATTGTCTGGTTGAGCTACCAGTAAGTTTTCAATATCGACTCCTAGTGCTGCCGAGTAGGTAGGATCTAAGGCGTGTTCGGCATCGACAAAGGCAGCTACACCCCCCATTTTTTGCGTTTCGGCGATCGCGTGTAATGCTAATGTAGTCTTACCAGAGCTTTCTGGTCCATAAATCTCAATAATTCTTCCCTTTGGTAAACCTCCACCCAAAGCAACGTCTAAAGTTAATGCACCACTAGGTATGGTTTCTACCCTCATTTGAGCAGCATCTCCCAGGCGCATAATCGCACCTTTACCAAAGTTACGCTCGATCTGTTTTAAAACTAGGTTGAGAGCTTTATCTTTATCTGAATTGCTAGAGGTACTAGAAGTGTTAGAAGTATTTGTCCGAGTTGCCATGAATGCCTCAATCAATATAGTAGAAAATAGTTTTGAAAATAGCTGAAAAGTTTGTTTTGATTTTACACTTTGTATTTAGTTTCATTAGCACAAGCTCAGAGAAACTGCTTTGTATTCTGTGGTTAAACTTGCATCGGAACCGATCTGGAAAAAGATAGTAACTTCAATGACCGTGATGATGTTTATATATTTCTTTATTTTCTCATTAGTTGACAAAAAAGTCAACATACAAATCAATACTTATATCAAGATTAACTAATAAAAACAATTTTGATAATAGGTTAATGTAATTGAGAGAAATAATTTTAATTTTCTTAATATTTTTATTGTTCACCCACTATAGTAATGCTAAAAATAGCCAAGGCAATCGCTATCTAATTTTATTTCCTCAGCTTTGGCATCAGTATTGTAATTAGATAACAATAGCTGATAATTGATGGGGGATAACTGCTATCCTGTTTAAACGGTACGGCAGTAAATAAATCTTTATTTCATGGCTAATTTTTTGTTGGAAGTAGGTACAGAAGAATTACCCGCAGATTTTGTCAGTAGCGCGATCGCTCAGTGGCAAAATAAAGTTCCCGCTAGTTTAGCACAAGAGTTTTTAAATCCCGCAGCAGTAGAGTATTATGGAACTCCTCGCCGTTTAGCCATTTTAATTAAAGATATTCAAGAGCGACAAGCAGACCGAGAAGAAGAGATAAAAGGTCCTCCAGTTAAAGCAGCATTTAAAGATGGTCAACCAACCAAGGCAGCAGAGGGTTTTGCTCGTAAACAGGGTGTTAGTCTTGATGAGCTTGAAATTCGTGATACTTCTAAAGGAGAGTTTACTTTTATCCAGAAAAAAATCCCAGGTCGCAATACTGTGGAAATTCTTCAGGAGTTATGCACTCAATGGATTACTGGCTTAGAAGGAAAACGCTTTATGCGCTGGGGCGACGGAGATTTAAGGTTTCCTCGCCCTATTCGCTGGCTAGTGGCATTGTGGGATAGTGAAATTATGCCTTTAGAACTGATTAATGGTTCAGAAACTATCAAAAGCGAGCGCACTTCTCGTGGACATCGAGTTTTACATCCTGACGCTGTTAGTATTGCCCAACCGACAGATTATGTCACAACTCTTCGATCTGCCTCTGTAGAAGTTGAATTAGAAGCCAGAAAAGAAAAAATAAGGGCAGGCATTTTAGCTGAAGCTAAAAAATTAGGCGCAAAAGCCGAAATATACCCAGACTTGCTGGCAGAAGTGATTAATTTAGTAGAATATCCGACCGCAGTTACGGGAAAGTTTGCAGCAGATTTTCTCAAGCTACCAACTGAGGTGATTACTACCGTCATGGTAAGTCATCAGCGTTATTTCCCTGTTCATCAAGCAGGGGTTGATAATGCTCTTTTACCTAACTTTATTACTATTTCCAATGGCGATCCTAACAAAAAAGAGGCGATCGCTGAAGGTAATGGCAGAGTGATCCGCGCCAGATTAGCAGATGCTCAATTTTTCTATCAGGCAGACTGCGACGAACATCTTGATACTTATCTTCCGCAACTAGAAACGGTCACTTTTCAAGCAGAACTTGGCACAATGCGGGATAAGGTAGACCGTATTATCGATACTGCCAAGATCATAGCCCAACAGCTTGAGGTTAGCGAAGAACAGCAAAACGAAATTGAAAGCACCGCCTTACTTTGCAAAGCCGACTTAGTTACCCAAATGGTTTATGAGTTTCCCGAACTACAGGGGGTTATGGGTGAAAAATATGCCGTGGTGAGTGGCGAATCCAAAACAGTTGCCAAAGGCATCTTTGAGCATTATTTACCCAGAGGCGCAGACGATATAATGCCTAGTACCTTAAACGGTCAGGTAGTGGGTTTAGCCGATCGCCTGGATACTTTAATTGGCATTTTTGGGATTGGTATGATGCCTACAGGTTCATCCGATCCCTTTGCCTTACGCCGTGCAGCTAACGGGATTATCAATATTATTTGGGATGCCGATTTAGAAATAAATTTGAATCAGCTAATTGAACAAGGTGCAGCAGATTTTGTTTCGGGTCATAGCGATCCGAAGGCTAGCGAAGCTAATCGCACTTCTCCTGTAGCAGCTTTACAAGAATTCTTTCTTCAGCGAATCTGTAGTCTATTGCAAGAGAAAAATATTGATTACGATTTAGTTAATGCCATTGTTGGTGATGGTGATGCCGAATATACTGAGCGAGCTTTGACGGACTTATTAGACGTTCGCGATCGCGCTTTATTTTTACAAGAAACCCGCGATAATGGTAAGTTAACTGAAATCTACGAAACTATCAATCGTTCTGCTCGTTTGGCAGCCAAAGGCGATTTAGATACTCCAGTACTAAACCCCGAAGGATTGGTTAATCCTGAATTGTTTGAGGAATCTTCTGAGAGAGAATTTTATGATGCACTGTTGGAGTTGTTACCTCAAACCGAAGCTTCTCAAGCAGAGCGTAATTATCAATTATTAATCGACGGATTAGGAAAAATTGCTCCTGTTATTAGTAGCTTTTTTGATGGTGAAAATAGCGTGCTGGTGATGGCAGACAACCCCGATGTCAAACGCAACCGCTTAAATCTTTTAGGATTACTGCGAAATCATGCCAGAGTGTTAGCAGACTTTGGGGCGATCGTTAAAGGCTAAGTAGTTGAGCGAAAAAACTTGTAAAACATAGAAGATAAGTAATTGGTGCTATGCGATCGCAATTGCCAAAAATAACTTTAATTTATTCCCTGGCAATTATCCAGATTGCATGAATGATTCCAGGTATATAGCCAATTGACACTCCGCACGTTTACGCTGACGCTAAAAACGTGGGATTCTCCCGTCTAGTCTCAAAATTGGTAGTATCGAACAGACACAATTGTTCTGCTCTCCCATTTATGATGTTCATGGAGTTCAGGGGATTGCCAATTACCCCGTCCAATAGATTGTCTGTATCCATTGCAGATACAGCTTTTAGATAATCTACTGGACAACTACGGTAGTCCCAAATAGCGAGATTACGAGCAGCATTAAAGTCAGAGTTTAATTTTGCGCCAGAGGTGCATTTAAACCAATGCCCATTGCGTTTGCCAATAACGCTGTTAACAGATGAAGTTTTAGAAGAATAATGAGGAGGTCTGACATGGACAAGTCTGCCAAGTTTAGCCATTTTATATTCTAGCTTTTGCCCGAGATCGTAGTACGCCCAAGCATGACGAGACTTGGCATTATCAGAACGAGATTTCTTTCTCTGTTTCATTGTCTGACGGCAGCCAGACAAATCTTCTAGTATCAAGTCGGCATTCTGCCAGTCAGCAAAATCAACAATACGACGAGACACAGTATTATTTACTGCCCTCATCCAACGTTGTTCTTTTTGCTCTAGCTTCTTAACAGCACGATATTTACCAGCCTTCTGTAGCTGTTTTCTGCGCTGCTGAAACTTGCGACGAATATGCTTGACCTGTGATCCTGAAAAGAATAATCCAAATCCTTTTTTTGGTGCAGCAACAGCAATTTGATTTTGCCCTCTATCTACCCCGACTCGATTGTCTGCTATCAGCTTTGGAACTTCCTCAGTGACTGAGATTAGTGCATACCATTTACCTTTGTACTGGCACAACTTGAGTGTACCTTTAGTCAAAGATTTGTCATTAGCTAAAAGCCTGTCTAATATTGGTTGCCAATGACGAGATTTAATTGCTATTGGTACTCTTTTGATGCCAAACAAGGTAGGAAAAGAAACGGAGTAGACATCACCTACTTTAAATAGCCTCCAGTTTTGACAATTTGCTTCTGGAGGCAATAGTTTAAATTTCTTAGCTTTCTTACCAGCTTTGCCTTTACAGTGACGAATAACCTGATTGGCTAATGCTGATTTTAGAGGTGTTACTACTTTTGAAGTAGTCAATTTTTTTCTCTCTTTAATTGGCACAGCCAAAAGTTCGTTCCCAAAAACAGTACAAGCTGTTGTCGTCTCAGCAAACATAGTGGCTTTGACGGCATTAAGATTATGAAATTTAAGTTTTAAAGTAGTAGTGACCTGCATGAAAAAACTATACTACAATATTGTCTATGAATCAATCTTATAGACGAACAAATACCACTGTATCTTTAATCAATTACCATTTTATTTGGATACCCCGTCGCAGACGAAAAGTCCTCAAGAGTGCGGTTCATACTAGAGTCACAGAGTTAATCTACGAAAAAGCTAGCGAATTAGATTGCAAAATAGTCAGTTTGGCTGTTGAACCTGAGCATATTCACTTGTTTCTGAACTGCTCTCCAGGTTTAGCACCAAAGCAAATTATGCACCGTATCAAAGGTTATTCATCCTATGTGTTGAGAAAAGAATTTCCACACCTCAAGAAGATGCCTAGTATGTGGACTCGTAGCTATTTTGTCTCTACTGCTGGAAATGTTTCTAGTAGTACAATTGAGAAATATATTGCTGCTCAAGGCAAAGTTTAACGGGCGATAAATCACTCGTGTCGAAATTCATCCCATTGCCTAAAGGCAATGGGATGAATTTCTCCCGTCCTTTATGTAAAGTCAATACAATATTAATTGCTAGTAGAGTACTAAAACCTGTTTGCAAAAATACTCCTAAAGGTGGCACAAATATTGCACAAATAATTCTAATAATGTCTATTTTATTACTATGCGCCCTAATTTTTTAACTTGATATTCTTATATTAAAAATAAATCAAGCAAAAATCTGGCTTAGGTTATAAACATCAGCCAGAAAAAATTTATTTATATATAGCAAAAGATAGAGAAAGCATTGATAAATGGATAATGTAATGTCTTCTTAATATGCGATCGCTCTGTGGTAATTTTTGAGCGTAGATCTTACAAAGACAATTTATTAAGTTCTTTAATCAATCTACTGAATTTTAAGAACTATTCTAAGAAATATTAGCCTGGGCAAAATATTCGTCTGCAAATAAACTAAAGTTTGCCTCATCTGGATTTTCGGTTAAAGCAATAAGCTTTTCAGCTGCTTCATTTACCCAATAGTCTGGTGTATTAATCTCAAAGCTTGAGAAGTTGTTGTTTTCAAGAGTCATGGTTTCAGTGGTAAATTCCGTTGCATTAAATGCTACAAACTTGCCAACAGAGGTAGCGTTATTGTTTTTGACAATCGAGTTAGAGCTTTTTTCATTATAGATACCTACCATACCCACATTCTTATTAAAGCTAGGCGCTAAAAAGTCTTCTCCTGCATTTACAATCCTATTACCTTTGATTAAAGTACCATTTGTAGTATCGTTCCAAATATTATTCGCATTAATATCAGAGAAATAGCTATTTCTAATAATGACATCGTTGGTATTAAAAAATTTGATGCCAGCAGCATCATGGCTTTGTGAGTGTTGTGCTGCCAGATTAATATTTTGTACTGAGATACCGCCGATTATCGCTCCGTCGGTATCTCCAACACTAACGCCTTTTCTACCTACATTATGTACTTTGGAATTGAGTAGCTTAAGTCCGTCCGCATGACCAAGAGCAATACCGACATTATTCGAACCTGTTCTAATTGGATTATTTATGCCAATATTGTTTACATTCAGATTTTGCAATGTAAGGTTATGCGCGCCATTACCGTAGATGCCATTATTACCATTGGTTATTTCTATGTCTTGGATGGTTGCGCCAGTCGCTCCTTGAGTTAAGTTAAAAATTGATGCCAATGTTCCGCCTCCGTTGACAACAGAACCTTTTTGACCATCAATGGTAATATCTTTATCAATCGTGATTCCAGAAGTATAGTAAGTTTTACTACCTAGCTTGACTACATCACCATCATTTGCTGATGCGATCGCACCTTTTAAATTGCCACCAAAATCCTTGTCTACATTGATAATTTTTGTACCATTTGAGGTTAAATTAACCTTGGCAATTGAACCTGAGTTGATAGGTACATTAATAGATGGCGAAGAAACCTTGGCAGATATATCCTTAAATTTTGGAGTTAGTGCTTTTTTTCCATTGTCTTCAACTATGAAGATGGGAGAAATAGATTGTCCTTGGTTGAGATTTGCCCAAGCGTTTTGACCACTGATTGTATAGCTACCGTTGTCATGGTTAACTAGATCTACACCATAAGCAGCAGAGATTTTGTAAGGAAGCTCGAAGTCTAATGTCCAGTGGTCAGCGTAGGATTTTGGAGTTAGATCTAGCTCTAGTTTGTATCCGCCTAGCCAATCTTCAACAATGTTGGAATTAGTATTAAATGCTTTATTAGTAGTCATATAAAAGTAACCTGCGAGTATTTCAACTGATTACTTTTATAAAAACTTTAAGTTGAGTTTACCGTGATTTCACAACTACTACAAACAGGATTACGATCACACTTTTAAAGTGCCTCTTTTTTTAATATTGCTTTGATTTGAAGATCGGCTATACAAATTCAGTCAAGGTTTTAGAATATTTTTGCGATCGCCAACCATATTAATCTGAGTCAGAGATTACTGCAAAGCTAGACAGAGTCTGAATCGAGTAACCGAGAATATTCTTTGGCAATCAGCCAATAACATTCGCAGGCATTAGCCTCTAGCTTCTCTTTAGAGTCAATCTTTATCAAGCCACGTTTATAGTGAATTATTCCTGCTTCTTGAAATTTGCTGGCTACTTCGGTAACTCCAGTACGGCGCACCCCTAACATCTGCGAGATAAATTCTTGAGTTAGCTGATATTCATCTTTTTGGATACTGTCTCGTACCGATAGCAACCAACGTGCAAATCGCTGTTCGAGATTGTGATAGCGATTACAGGCAGCAGTTTGACCAAGCTGAATTATTCGAGCTTGAACATAGCGCATTAGCAGTATTTTAAAAGCTCCTTGGCGATTCAACTCTTTTTGTAGTTGTTGGGCTTTAATTCGATAACCATTGCCACCCACCTGAACGATCGCGGTAGAATTTGTATAGCTGGTATCTAAGATGATGGGCAATCCCACCATGCCCTCATTACCAATAACTCCAATTTCTGTAGTAGAACCATTTTCCATAATCGCGACGCTAGAAATAATCGCGTGAGAGGGAAAGTAAGCATATTCATAATGTTCTCCAGCATGAAAAAGAACTTTATGCTGAGGAAGCTCTACAAATTCTAAATCAGGATAAAGGCGTTGATAATCTTCTTGAGGCAAAGCAGCTAAAAGCCGATTAACTGGTTTTTCTTCTATATTTTGTGAACGCACTTGGAATATATTTATTTATTCAAATTTAAATACAATCTGGCTGAAAATCTTGTACTAATAACCTCTAGTTATTGATACAAGATTTTAAGATAAATTGCCTTATGTTAAGAATACTAATAATTATAAATTTTGTATGTCCGTTGTCCGACATAAACTAAGAGCTAGGAATCACCGATTGCGAAGCTAGCCGTAGGCATCCTTTAGACTTTTCAGATGTCATCAGCGGTAAACCGTTAATAGTTATCGATCTAATTGACTGATATTATGCACTTATCGATCTGAGAGATGGGGGGACTGGGAGAAAGCTCGATAGCCAGAGAATAAATTCTCTGTCTCATAGGGAAAGTCTGTTTAAACAGACTTAAGTTTTAAGCCAAGAAATTTATTTCTTGGTCAATCAGGATAAAAATGAAATAGCCGCGTCACTAACCACAGCAATTAGATTAAATGCGTGTACCTCAAGAATCAAACAGAAGACCAATCTTTGACAACTTGATAGCACTCACAAGCAATTGTTTCTAATGCTTGGCGATCTAAAATTTCAATTTTTCCTCGGCGGTAGTCAATAATTCCCTGTCGCTGAAATTCCTTGGCGATTTCGGTAACTCCAGTACGTCTGACTCCCAACATCCTGGCGAGTAATTGCTGAGTCATGAATAGTGTTGTTTGGTCACTGCGGTCGTCAAGCATCAACAACCAGCGAGCAATTCGCTGCTGGACGGTATGGTGATTATTACAAGCAGAACATTGACTTACCTGATTGAACAGTTTTAAGGCATAGCGCAGCATTAGTTTTTGTAGCATTTCACCGCGATCGTATTCTGCTTGCAGTGCGTCTACCTCAACTCCCATTGCCCATCCTGGAGATTGGACGATAGATTGACTATTAGATGTTCCTTTGCCTAAAAATCGTAATGTTCCCACCATTCCTTCTCGACCAATTAAGCCAATTTCTGTGGTAGAACTACCGTCTAACACCGAAACTAAAGATACAACTCCTTGGGTGGGGAAATAGAATAATTCACCTTGCTGATTAGATTGAAACAAAATCTTATTTAAAGGAAGTTGAACTGGTTCTAAATAAGCGCTAAAACGCTGATATTCTCTTTCTGGTAATGCTGATAGTATGAGATTATTTTGAAAATTATTCAATATAGAGGAAACTTATTTTCCTACTGAATTCGAACGCATTGTGGGCATTGCACTCTATTAAGTTGCAATGAATGAAGAAATATATGGGAACTTTGATGATGAGATTAAATGCAGCTAGATATATGTAGATGCTCACCTAGCAAACGTCCGACACTAGGGCATTCCGTTTAGGAAAGCCAGGCGAATTTGGGAACGCACATCAAGATAGCGATCGCAGGCATTAATCACTTGGTTCTTTAAGGTCAGAATGTCAAAAGGCTTGGTAATTACTTGTATATCTTCAGTAATTTGCAGCTTAATTATTTTTTCCATACTGACCATAGCGGTTACAAAAATGATCGGAATAGAACGGGTAATCGGATTAGACTTGAGTAAATAATAAACTTCTAAACCATCTAAGCCAGGCATGACCATATCAAGTAAGATAATGCTTGGTTGTTGCGATCGCGCTTTAGTCAAACCTGTTTCTCCATTGGAGGCCGTCAAAATTTTCCAATTGGTATCGTATTCTAAAACGAATTTTACTAACCTGCTAAAATCACTGTCGTCATCAATAACTAAAACAGTTATGGAAATCATGATTTTCGGACACTTCTAATAAATATAGTCAAGTTGAAAATCAATTGATTCAATTGATTTTCAACTTGACTATAAGCCTGACATGATTTTAACAGAGTGTCTGACCTTTAGCGGACTTAATAATAGCTTCTTGATGATTCTGCTTTACCTGCTGATTCTTAAACCGAACTCAGGTTGAATTAAATAGCCGAACATACATATTGTAAGGGTTTTTGGCGAAAAACCCTTACTGTTTAATTATTTTACAAATACTTGAGCTTCATATTCAGGTAAATCGAGCGTAATCTGATTATCGCCAGCTTCAATATCATAATTACTAGTCCATTCATGCCAAGTACCATCGGCAGGGAAGTTGGGAATCGTATAATCAGCTAAAAAGTTGTCAGAGAAGTTAACCACAACTACTATTTGTGAACCTTCACCATTCCAGCGAGTATATGCCATTACCTTCGATTCTGCATCTTCGTAGAAGAAATCAATGTTTTCTGTATATAGTGCATGGTTTTCTTTACGCAGATGAATCAAGCCTTTATAGTGATCGAAAAGATGTTGGTTTTTGTCTCCTGCCATCAGCGTCCAATCGATTTTACTGGATTCTTGGTTTAATGGCTGATAGTCACCAAACTCTTCACCCATCCAAATCATGGGAATACCTACAGCACTCATTAATAAAGCTGCACCTAGTTTGACTCGCTTAAAGGCAGCCTCGTCTACAATACCTCGATTGCCCAACTCGACCATTAATCTTGTCTGGTCATGATTACTAAGATAGTTAACTAAGTTGGTTGCACCCATAAAGCCTTTTCGTTTGCAGTCAAGCACGTCTTTTAATTCTTCTGGGTCATAGCGATCGCCACAGAGATGAGCAACTACGTTAGCATAGAAGCTATAGTGCCAACAGCTATCCATTGGTCCATCAATATTAGTAATTTCTGCTTTTTCAGGAATATGTTCGGCAACATTAAAAAATGGCTTCATCCCGCCATGTTCCTTGGTGCGATCGACAATCCAGTGCATAAAATCATAGTTAGCGATTTGCTTGGCTGCATCATAGCGAATGCCGTCAATATGATATTCATCAATCCAAAAATTTACATTTTCACCAATGAATTTCCAGGCTGGTTTAATATCTAGATTTTCATCGTACATTTCGTAATTAAATTCTGGTCCCCAGCTATTGTCAGGATCGGTAGGATCGTGATGAAACCAGTAGTCGTGGTTTATTTGCGTCAAAGGACAGTCGGTATTGGCATGATTATAAATTCCATCCAAGAATACCCGAATTCCTTTGCCATGACACTCATCAATTAAGTGCTTTAGTTCGTCGGTAGTGCCGTAATTCGATTCAGCTGCAAAAAAATGTTGGGGACTATAACCCCAACTATATGTGCCTGGATTTTCTTTGACGGGCATCAATTCAATGGCATTAATACCCAAATCTACTAAATAGTCTAGCTTTTCAATTACGTGCTGGTATTTTCCTCTGGCTTTGGGATCATCTTCTCCACCTGAAAAGTCGCCGACGTGGAGTTCATAGATGATCAGTTGATTATCTGCGGGTAAAGATTTATCGTCATGCTGCCAGACATAAGTATCGACAATTTTTGCACCCTCTTTAATAGTTACCGTCCCGTTTTGGCTTTCTGGAGCGATATCTACCGCATAAGGATCGATTATTTCTACCCATTCATCTGTTTCTAAAAACCAGCTAAGAGAGCGAACACGAAACTTATATTCGTATTTTCCATCTTCTAGTTCCACTTTAGTTTTAAAATAACCATCGTCACCTTTTTCCATCGCTACAGGTTGCCAGTCAGAAAAACAACCAACAACGGCAGCTTCTTTATTATGTGGAGCAAATAACTTGAACTCTATTGAATTAGTCATAGTAATAAATGTAGTGTCCCAAAGTAATTATAAGTATCGCAACTATAGATGCAAGTATAAAAAAATTAACAATTGCCAACATCTATCAAGAGAATGAGTCGCTTTGCTATTATTCAAAATTATGACGTTGCTGAATGTGTAATGCTAAGTCATTATTTTGCTTATCAGCTAAAAACATACAACTTCTAAAAGCGCAGCGCGTACGCGCAGTTCGCCCTTGGCGGGCTTCGCTGCATCCGCAGCGTGCATCTGATAGCTACGAACAGTATTGTATTGTGAGTCAAAGTTTAAATTACCAACGCCTTTTTAAACTTTGAACTTTTTGTCAATTGTGCCTTGAGAAAATGCGGTGCTTGTAGAAATCGGATACCATGTTCAAGAAACCTTAAGCTGCTGCTAACTTCTGCCATCTCGTGAATGTTCAAGTTTACTAATAATCGCTGGAATCAATTTTGGTCAGAAATTGCTTTGCCCAATCGCAATAAAGACTGTTCCAATTGCTGGTCGGGATTACCAATTGCTTATCGTGGTGCGGTAATTATTGCAATTCCGCTCATTTCTATCATACCAGCGATCGCAGGCTGGATTTGGTCATATCATGCCAAAAATGAAGCTTATGTCTTGATCGATCATACCGAAGAAGTAATTAGAAACAGTGATGTTTTGATGTTGGCATTGGTAGATGCCGAAACAGGAGTTCGTGGCTATACCATTACTCAACAAGCTGAGTTTTTAGAGCCATACAACCAAGCCAGACCAGAAATTTCTGTGCAGTTGCAAGAGCTTAAAAAATCAACTCAAGACAACCCAGAACAACAGCAGCAATTACAAAAGATTGAGGAGCAAGTACAAAGTCAGTTAAACTTGTTTACCCAAGTCTTAGATACAGTCAGACCAGTACCAGAAGTAACAAATTCGTCACGGTTGATTAAGCTTTTGACTCAAGGTAAAGCAGAAATGGATGCAATCCGCAACTCGGTAAGTATCTTTAAAAATAGAGAGTGGCGATCGCGCGATCTTCGTCAACAGCGTTTGGATAGAATTGCCAGAATTACCAACGTTTTGATAGGCATAACTATATTCAGTGGTTTAGTAGGTTATTGGCTGGCAATTAGATTTTATTATCAATCTGAAAGTAAGTTGGCACAAAAAGCCAAAGAATTAACTGAGGCAAACCAGACTTTAGCTACAACTAATAGACTTGTCGAAGAACGTAACCAAGAATTGGATCAGTTTACCTATATAGTTTCTCACGATCTCAAAGCACCATTACGAGCAATTTCTAATTTGTCTGAATGGATTGAGGAAGATATAGAAGACAAGTTAGATGAGGATACTAGCCAGAATATGGCTTTATTGCGTAACCGTGTCCAGCGCATGAATGATTTTATTGACGGATTATTAGAATATTCCCGTGCAGGAAGAGTCAAAAGAGAAACAAGCACAGTTGATGTCCGACAACTTTTGCATGAGATTATTGATTCAATCGCTCCTTCACCCAAATTCACGATCAATATTGATGCTCAGATGCCAGTTTTGCAAACGGAAGCTTTACCTTTGCAACAGGTGTTTAGTAATCTCATTAGTAATAGTATCAAACATCATCATCGCGATGATGGCACAATTACTATTTCTGCCGAAGAAAGTCAGGAATTTTATCAGTTTTCAGTAGCAGATGATGGGATGGGGATCGCTCTAGAACATCAAGAGAAAATCTTTACCATCTTTCACACTGTCGCCTTAAAAGATACCAAGGAAAACACTGGGATTGGCTTATCTATAGTCAAAAAAACTGTCGAAAATCAAGGAGGCAAAATTTGGCTAGAATCGGAGCTAAATAAGGGAAGTATTTTTTACTTTACTTGGCATAAAAGCAGTTAAAAGAGTATTTTGTCCGATAAGATGTCTTTTTTTTGTTATTTTATTGACACTAGATTGTCATATTAGGTCGGCATTATAAATAATATTAAACAAATTTAAAGCAATATAGTTGCAACAGCAATATTTACTTTGATAACCATGAAAAAAATAGTTTAGAAAGCCAAAAGCAAACAGGAACTAAAAAGTCCATCAAAATCTAGACTCTATCTAAACTCCAACTTTTACTACCAAAAAAATCATGAATAATATAACCAATCCCACAGTAATCGTCGGTGGTGGCTTTGTTGGACTGTTTACCGCCTTACATCTGAGCCATCGTCACTATAGCGAGCCTATCATCCTAATCGATTCTCAAGACAGGTTTGTCTTTAAACCGTTACTTTATGAGCATCTGACGGGAGAGATGCAGAATGAACAGGTTTTGCCCCGCTATGAAAAATTGTTAGAGGGTAGTAAGGTTACTTTCATACAGGATAAGGTAACTAAGATTGACTTAAAGCAGCGTCGGCTAGAATTAGCTTCTGGATTACATTACGATTACCGCCATCTCGTTTTGGGGGTAGGTAGCACCCAAGGATATCTTGGTACTGAAGGAGCAGAAGAAAATGCCTTTGCTTTCCGCACACAAGAAGATACTATCGCCTTAGAAAAGCACCTGAGAGAGTGTCTTCAGCAAGCTAGTCAAGCAGAATCTGCTCAACGGGAGGCTTTGCTAACTATAGCAATAGTAGGAGCAGGCCCTTCTGGAGTGGAAATAGCTGCCACTCTCGCCGATCTCTTGCCTCAATGGTATGAGAAATTGGGTGGTGATTTTAGCAACATTCGGATTGTGTTGGTTAATCACGGTCAAGAAATCCTCAAAGGAGATGTTAATTCTCATTTGCGAGATACTGCCCTCAAGGCACTTAAAGACAAGGCTATACCTGTTGAACTAGTATTAGGAGCAAAAGTCACTAAAGTAGGGCGCGATCGCCTTGAATATCAGCTAGAAAACGAAGAAGCAACTAAAACTATCTCAACACAAACAGTAGTTTGGACGGCAGGTACGGCAAATAATCCTTTGCTCAAGACCTTATCTATTGCGGATAAAAATCGCGATCGACATGGCTTACCTATGGTGACAGATACTTTGCAGCTACCAAATTATCCTGAAGTATTTGCAGCAGGAGACTGTGCTGTAGTTCTAGATCGCTCCTATCCTCCCGTAGCTCAAATCGCCTATCAAGAGGGAAAGACTATTGCCAAGAATTTAATGGCGCTGTCGCAAAATAAAGAACTGCATCCCGTCAATGCCAGTATGCGAGGCACTTTAATGAAGTTAGGTATCCGTAATGGAGTCGCTAATATTTTTGATAAAGTGAAGGTTAAAGGTCGAGCAGGAGACTCGATTCGTAGTCTTACCTATTTAGAAATGCTGCCTACTCCCATACATAACTTTAATGCCACGACAGAATGGCTGAGTGATGAGATTTTTCATGATCATCATCATTATCATCAGCCCACAAAACTAGGTCAGCCAAAGTCAAACAAACGTTTTGCTGGTTTGGCAAGCATTGCCGCTGGTGCGATCGCGGCAGTGGCATTAGTTGGTGGGACGGCAGCAGTGTGGCATATTGCCCATTCTGGGAATCAACCGCAAGCAACCCAAAAACAGCTTACAAAATAATCAATTATGCTTAAGGGGTTTATTGTACACAAGCTTACGCAAACCCCTCGATCGCACTTTTAAACTACTGATTTTTCGTTATACTGCCTAACATCAGTTAATAAAATACTTTAATGGCAAAAGGCGATCTCGTGTACGCACATCGAAACTTGTGGCAGCTAGACGGACTATATAAACATTACGGTATTGACTGCGGTGACGGCACAGTAATTCATTACCGTAAGCCAAGTGAAACAATTGAAAGTACTGATTTAGCAACTTTTAGCCAAGGAAACCCTATCTACGTTGCTGAATATAGTGAGGGCTTTGGCTACATCCCAGATGCGGTAGTCGAAAGAGCCGAAAGCCGATTAGGAGAACAAGAATATAATTTACTGTTTAACAACTGTGAACATTTTGCAAGCTGGTGTAAAACAGGCGTTAGCGACAGCCGACAGGTAAGAAACTTTTTGCCCTTTGTGAGTACGCTAGATACTTCAAAACTATATGAACCAATTAAAAACGCCTTGAAAGGTAAAGATAGCAAAACTGCACAACAGCTACTAACTGAATCTCTGATAGATATCAAATCAGTTTGGAATCAGATCCAGCCTGAATATCAAAAAGCGATCGCCGAAATACAAGTCTGGGAGAAAGTAGCTAAAAAGGCTTTAAAAAGCAATAGAGAAGATTTAGCTCGTGCTGCGATCGCCAAAAAGCTTGATTATCAAAAAAAAGCTACCAAATTAGAAATTGAATTAAGTGAACTTGCTGAAATGACCGAAAATATTGTCCGTAATCAACAAGAATTTAGTTAATTGTTTAACCTGAGCGTTTTTACTCTGTCAAACGCCCAGGTTTTGTCAGACTCCGAAAACTATTAAACTGCATATTAGCTATGCGTTGGCTTTTGCATACACAGGATAGCGGAAAACAGCCAAGGCATCTGTATCGGCTGGCATATCTTTTTGAATATAAACATTGCCACCCTGAAGGAAAGTTTGAACTACAGCAAAATTGATCAAATCAATACTGTCTTCGGCTGATTCTGTCTGGAATATTACCTTATTTGCCTGTGGTTGAAATTGACCCCACTTTTGAGCATCGGCAGCGATAAACAGAGTTTCTACCTGTCCATTAGCAGCACTAGGAATTATTTGTTCTAGCTGAGAACTAGCTTCATTCGTATCAGCTAGCTGATGATATTTATCCATTGCTTGTTGGCGTTGGGCAGCAAAATGGGGTTCAATAATCTCCCAAGCTGAACGATGCAGATCTTCTGTAGCAACATTTTCAGGATTACCAGTAATTCCTGCTTCTAATAAATTATTGTATGAATTTGCTTCATGATAGATGGGTAAAAGGTAATCCACTCCAGCTAAGATTAAGGGAGTGTTTTCTGATTGTAAAGCTGCTTTTAGACTATTATCTACCTGATCGAAGAAACGTTTTATTTCATCTTTATTATCTGTAGTGCCAACTCCTTGACCATGATAAATAGGGCTATTTCCTGAATTAGCACTATGAGACTGAGTTTGTTTTTCGGGATCATCATATTTCAAAGCTTCAGCTAAACTAGCTGGGGCTGATTCAGGTAATTGTATTTGATTGATGCTGTAGTGGCTACCCAAGAAAAACTTCACCTGATTTTGGGATAGTGATAGTAAATAAAATTTACTATCGTTAGAAATTACGGGTAACAAAGGCTTAAGATAAAAGCGATCGCTTACCTCAACTTCTGATTGGAAACTGTAGGGAAGACGATAATACTGTACACGCTCGGCATCGACAAAAAACGCTAATCCACAATCTTGATGTTGCCAAAAATCATAATCATCTACATAGCCTTCAGCAGATTTTAAAGATTTTGCTAACTCTTCTGACTTGTTCAACTGCTCTATTTTTTGTTCAGCTTCGCGAATTAGATTTTTGAAGCGGATCGGATTTTTTCTAGTTTCTGTTCCCGCCTTTTCAGCAGGCATATAAATAGATATACAGGTTGAACCAGTTGTTTGAGCAAGCTTTTGAAAATCAGAGCGAGATAATTCAGTCATAAATATTTTTTAAAATCGTTGGTAACGTCTATTTACATAACAACAAAAAAACAAAGCGATCGCATCCTTCTTTCGATAGTAAATTATCAAAAAATAAGGACGTTGAAATCAACGCCCTCAATATTTAAATATTAGATTAATAGATGTATGATGCTGTATTATCTAAGCAGCTTCCCACATATCTTTAATTTTTCCTGGTAAAAACTCACCAACTTGGCTAATTTTATCTTCAGATAATTCTTCTTTAGTAGCTGAGAAAACTGCATCAATCACTTTTTCGGCACTTGTTCCGCGAGGCACTCCACCTTCTTTTTCAATACGAAATATAAAAGTATCTGCATCAAATTTTAAAGGCGGACGAATATCACTTAACCAGGCGACTATAGGATTATCATCGTGCCAAAGCTTGGCTATTTCCTCTTGTAATCTTTTGTTACTAGCATTTTCCTCTGCTTCTGAGTGTAATTCTGCTTCTACTGCTTTAGATGCTTCGGTAGTCATTAAATCGCGCATGGTGCGATAAACGATAGTAGTTAAGTCTCTAGCATCAAAAATATCTTCTAATTCACCTCTGAGCATAACCTTCTCTAGAAAAGGCGTGTCTTTAGTAGCAATAGGTGTAGAGGGTCCTTTTTCCATATCATTTGGAGGATTTTTCTCCATCCGCTCCAGCATTTTTTCCCCTTTTGCGGTAAGTTGTGCTTTTTTAAACTTAATTAAATGGGGCAAAGGACCATCGGGTGCGCCAAAAGTGTTGGCAACGCGGAAATCTACTTCTTCCTCATCTACTAAATCAGGTACATCTTCTTGGTTGGCGTAGGCATTACCCGAAAACTCAGCATCAATGTATTGCTTTTGCTCTAAATAATCAAGATGACCTAAAAAATCTGATATGGTCAAATTGCGTCCCGTAAAGTCTGTAGCTTGAAAATCTACAGAGTGTTTTCCACTGCCATCTCCTTGATGAATTTTATTAAGGAGGATGTACATTACATCATCTCTTAGTGCTATAGGCATATAATTATTATTCTCTATTATTTTTTTACAAGGAAGATCTTAATAAAAATATATCAATTATCGCATCTGCTTTAGGGATAATATTGAGATCTAACTTTAGATAGAGATGTGAGCAGGTAAAATCTGGGTTGGATTGTCCCTATTGTCTACAACTTTTGACCTGTAGGCTGGTTGAAAAAAGAAATGAGCTTATTTTCGTATACTTTCTAACAGCATGACCAAAGATTATAAACTACCCTACGTTTAAGCAGGCTAATATAAAGTGATTTGTAATTTAGCTAAAGGATTCACCAGTTTGATAGCAGTTTTTTCAAAACTATTCTTATTTGACAAGAATAGGATAAAAATTATTATTTTGGCTCTGGTTTCAAAAATCTAGTTATTTTTCTATTAAGCAGTTCAACTCACGCCTCACGTTTAGGATTGACTTAATTATTGTTCGTTTTAAAATAAACCCCTTTAAATAAACCCTAAAAAAAATATGTTACTTGAAACTTTTGCCAAACGTTTGAAAAGCGTTGCTAACTCTCTAGTTAACAATAAATTTATTCAACCTTATTGGGTGGAAATCATTACGCAGCAACCTTCTTGTACCTACTATTTCGGGCCTTTTGATTCTCGTGCAGAAGCAAAGGAAATTCAGTCTGGTTATATTGAAGATCTGATGGCGGAAAAAGCGATTGGGATCAGTGTGGCTATTAAACGCTGTTTACCCACTAGGCTAACAATTACGGACGAGGAATACTTTGCTGAATAATATTTAAAACCATCTTTTCTTCTGGACTAAGCTGGTTGGGTTTTGATTCTATATTTGCCGTCTGGCTCATCAAGTCTAGCAAAGATCCATCTTCATAAGCCTCAAGAATAGCTGGATGAATGTAATATTTACGACAGGTTGCAGGACGGTTACCAAGCTGTTTTGCAACATTTTTTATTGCTTGAGTAATGTTTTTACGTGCTTTGTTTTCTGAGTCAAATTCACCTATTTCATCAAGCTCAATAGCAGCTAGTAATGTACCTGCCCAGGTACGAAAGTCTTTTGCCGTAAATTCCTGCCCCGTTATGGTTTGAAGATACTCGTTTACGTCTGCTGAATCAACAAGTTGCTTATCGCCAGATTCGTCGTAATATTTAAATACTTCATATCCTGGTATTTCTTGGCATTGCTTGATCACGTTTGCCAATCGGCGATCGCGTAGCTCGATTTCGTGATCCACACCGCTTTTGCCGCGAAATTCAAACTTTACCTTGGTGCCTGTAATATCTATATGGCGATCGCGCAGGGTAGTTAAGCCAAAAGAGCGATTATTCTTAGCATACTGGCTGTTTCCCACCCTAATTAGAGTAGTTTCTAGTAGCTGTACCACCGTTGCTAAAACCTTTTCCCTAGATAAGCCTTTTTGACGCAGATGCTTGGCTGTAGTTGCTCTAATCTGGGGTAAAGAGGCAGCAAATAACACCATTCGATTAAACTTATGGCGATCGCGAATTTTGCGCCAGTCAGGATGGTAAAAATACTGTTTGCGTTGTTTAGCATCTTTGCCAGTCGCCTGTAAATGTCCATGAGGTAAATGACAAATAACGACATCGGTTAAAGCAGGGGGAATAGTTAAAGACTTGAGACGTTCTAATTCTGCTTCATCGGTGATGCGATCGCCAAGGCGATCGTGATAGCTAAAACCCCGACCAACTTTTTTTCTCTCAATTCGTAAACTATCAGCCCGAATATATCTCAAGCCAGCAAGTTTAGCCGTCTTTTCTGGCTCAATGTCCAAAACCTTAACGATGTCGCTATTAGCTATTTTATTTACTGCTAACACCATTTGATATCACCTTCTTATTTCTATCCCTTATTGCTTTTTAGCGGATCGTGTCCCCAATTCATCAGCGAATAACGCCAGGGAGTTTTCTCTATATCTCCTGATGGTTTTTGTGCCAAATGACGATGAACATAGCCCACCACTTTTTTCATGTGTTTAAAGTCTTTTTTCTGATAGTCAGACAGATCTTTATTCAAAATTTTGGCAATTTTCTTGCCAGACTTACGCCCTTTGATTTTTCCTTTTTTATCTTTTTGTCCTACAGAATTGCTTTCATCCGTTTTTAGCCATTGCTTAATTTTGGAAGCATTCATGTTGACTGTTGATTGAAAGTCTTCTAATACTTCTTGCTGTTTAGGCTTGAGCTTTTTAGCGTCTTTAACAGAAGACAAAGCTCTAGTTTTGTGTACGCTGGTTTTGCCTGTATTTTCGTTTTCAACTAAATAGCGGGGTTTATTTTCAGTCGCGCTGATTTTTCTACCATTTAGCGTAGTAGATTCAGTAATTTTTTGAGTTACTTTTCCAGTAGTTTCTCCTCTTCCTACCTTCCACTTCACGCGATCGCCCTGCTTGAATTTAGTTGTCATAGTTTAAAGTTATTTGAAATCTCATCTTTAAGATAATGGCTGATCGATCGGTATTTCAACCTCTTCTAAAAGACTGATTTTTAACCAAAGCTATTAGCTAAACGATTCTAACTCTCTCTTCTGTATCGAATAAAAGGAAAGTTTTAAATAGAAACTATTGACAATTAATCTGTAACCATGCAGTTAAATCTATTTCGGATACCTCCGACTTAGCAACACCTAACATAATCTTTACCACCTCTACTTCGGTTGCTACAAAACTAACCCCGTTAATTTCTAAAAAGACAGCCATCACAATAAATGCAGTCCGCTTGTTTCCATCAACAAAAGGGTGATTAATAGCGATCGCATAGCTCAACGCAGCAGCCAACTCATATAAATTAGCACCTTGATTGTAGTTGGCAATGTTAGTAGGTCTATATAATGCGCTTTCTAAACTCCCTTCATCTATAAATCCAGTCGCCCCACCAAAAAGAGCAAGATGTTGAACGTGGATGGCTTTGGCTTGATCTAGAGTAACAAATCTAACTTGGCTCATTTTGCCAACTCTTTAAGAGCGTTACGATAGCGATTAGAAATTCCTTTAGCAGCTTCCATTACCTCGGCAAATTCTGGGTCATAAGGAGTTATTAGAACCCCTTCGGGAGTTTTTGTAACGTACAAACAGTCTCCTTCGGTAACATTTAACTGATCGAGAAGCTCTTTGGGTATACTCGCACCCAGCGAATTACCTATTCGGCGAATGTTTAATTTCATTATTTACGCTTGTAACTACTTTCGTAACTACAATAGTATCATAATCTACATCGTACTTTAATCATGCAACACCACATTTCATCAATGCGATCGATAATTCCATCTACAGTAAGATGTATTTTTGGTTAAATATCTACAAAATAGAGACGCAGTAAAAAAAGACTTATTTTATCTTAATGAACGACCAAAAACATCAAAAACGTGCTGTAGGGACATTTGCTACCAGCCAAGATGCCGAAGCAGCCTTAATAGAGCTTAGAGATGCAGGTTTTAATATGGATCGAATATCGGCGATCGCTCAAAACCCAGATAAAAAGGAAAAATTAGCCGATGTGGAAGTCAAAGCAACATCCCAAAGAGTCAAGGGAAGTGCGGAAACAGGAGCTTTTATGGGAGCGACAACAGGGGGGATATTAGGCTTAATTGGGAGCTTAGGTATTTTAGCGATACCTGGCGTAGGAGTGGCTACAGAGGTTGCCGTATTGTTGGGTAATGCTCTTTTGGGCAGCGGTATTGGTGCAGCAGGAGGAAGTTTAGTTGGTGCGCTAATTGGCTGGGGAATTCCTGAAGAGCAAGCAGTTTACTACGATCAGCTTTTATCCCAGGGAATTTATCTGGTTTTAGTAGAAGGTACGGAAGCAGAAATAAACGGTGCAGAAGCTATTTTGCTTAATCGTCAAATCAGCAACTGGTATATTTATAATGCTCCTCGCAACAGTGGCGTATTAGGAGTTTGAGAACTGTTTCATGCTTGAATTTATTGTTAATAGTATAAATTCTCTTGGTTACGTAGGAATTGCTTTCTTGATGGCGTTGGAAAACATAATACCGCCTATTCCTTCAGAACTAATTATGCCTTTAGCTGGGTTTGCCGTAACTCAGGGCAAGCTAAACTTAATTAGCGTAATTATAGCAGGGACTATAGGTTCAGTAGCAGGAGCAATTCCCTGGTATTTTCTGGGAAAATATTGGGGCTTAAAACGCACCAAAGCGATCGCTGACAAATATGGCAAATGGTTGAGCGTTTCTGGCGCAGATGTAGAGCAGGCTAAAAACTGGTTTGATAGAAGAGGCTATATTGCAACAGCTATTGGTCGTCTTATACCAGGCATTAGAACTTATATATCTATTCCCGCAGGCATTAGCAAGATGTCTTTACTACCTTTTTTGGCTTATTCAACGGCAGGATCGGTTGTTTGGGTTAGCTTGTTGACTTATGCTGGCTATATTTTGGGGGAAAACTACGAATTGGTAGGAACTTATCTCAAGCCCATAAGCATTTTAGTTGCTATTGCTGTAATTTCTTTAGTGATCTACTGGGTTATAAAAAGAAAAAAACACCACATTTAACTGAAGTTAATCAATTTTCAAAACCCAATCAAAGCGAGAATCGCTACAGCCTAGGTCAATTGATTGGAATGGCTATAAAGTTGCTAACTGTTAGTCTGTTACCTAAGACCGTTTTGATGAAGGATTGCGCCTTCCCTCGGTAACAACTAAGCAGAGGAAGCGATAAAAACTCTGCACCTAGTTAGCTTAACTTCAATTATTACTGTCCAAGAATCTGGCGATCGCTCTCCTTCGATTCTCAGCAATGGGTCACAACGGTACAACCCCCATCCAGTAAAATTTGTTTTTAGTTACATCAATTATATTAAGCGAAATTTAGGCTGGTGGATTCGGTCATAAGTTATACTCTTTCTCTAAACCTTTTACAAAATAAGTAACTTTTGGATTATATCTTTTTAAATACGTAGAAACTCTTAGATTCATTAGGTACAAATTTTTACCCTTTACCTAAACGAAATTAGAGTGTACTTCATCAATACAAAAAGTGCTATCTAAATCTTTTCAAGTCAGCGCAGACACCGCCATCCATAATCAAAATATTAAACTAAGAACAATTGATTAAAATGAGAATTACTAACTACTAACAGTAGCATTTTAGATTTCATTATACTTCTTGCATGAATATATTTTTTCAATACTGGTTTTAAATTCCTGACCTCTGACCTCATTCTCAACTGATATTTCTGACTCGTGCAAGAGGTCTATTTATTAGCTATATTTTGTATCAATGTCTAATAAATTGCTTCTAACTTCTTTTCAAACTTGGCTACCTCACCAAATATCAAATTCTTCTGATGACTTACTAGAAACAATCCAAAAGCGGCGATTTGCTGAGGATTCTTTATTCTTTCTTAGAAAGCTACCTGTTGATATAGAATTAGCTTCTGGGCAAGTTATCGAAAAGATTAAAGCTATCAAGCCTACAGCCATTGTTTGCTGCGGAATGGCAGAATCAAGAGAAAAACTGACGGTAGAGTCTAATGCTGTTTGCAGAGAAAACTGTATTTTTACTATGGTCGATCTCAATAAAATGATTACTTGTTTGGCAGATACTGAGGTAAGTCATAATGCAGGCAAGTTTGTTTGCGAGGGCTTGTATTATGCAATTCTCAAATATACTCAAGCAAATGCTCTGAACATCCCCTGTATTTTTATTCATGTTCCTGTGCTTAACGCTAGAAACATAGATGTTGTTCAAGAAGACCTTACCGCCATTATTAATTTCTTGCTTTGAAGATCTCCTGCATAAATGACGAGGGATTTCTCCACGCACTTCCCTATCAAAGCAAAACTAACAAGTCACGGCTGTTTGTCCATACAAAAATAAAGCCGACATGGACATATTCTTGGCTCGGCGATCGCACTTCAATTAGCAAAAAGCAGTCACAGATTAATCCGCCTCAAGACGACGGAATAATCTGCGACTCTAAAGTAAAAAATTATTCTTTAAATTTAGATTAACCTTCTCTTTGATCTTTTTCAGTCTGAATAAAGAGAATAAGCAAGAAGACAGTAGGAACCAAAACAAATAGGATAGTAGCTACAAATCCCAGGTCATTAACTTCCATATAATAGCAGCCCCTAAATAAGTGATTATAAAAATGATATTCTTATTCTAGAATATCATTACTTAGGCGAATTAGGTGCATCGACCCATGCTTATTTTTTCTTAGAAGGCTTTGGTTTGGTAATAATTTTCACCGGTCCATTAACCATAGTTTGGCAAGCTAATCGGTAATTATCAGGTTTTTTCTTTAGTCTGCGTTTTTCAAAATCCGTTTTAGGAGATAAATTTTCCATTCCTTCGGCAACTTCAACAACACAGGTGGAACATTGACCAGAACCACCGCAGTTTCTTAGTTTTCCTCCAAGGGTATAAATATCAACTCGATTTTGGATCGCTTTTTCGCGCAAATTAGAACCCATTGCTGCGATCACTTCCGTATTTTCCTTTTCAAAGGAAATTGTCGTCATAGAAAATTCCTCTTCTTAAATTCTATTTACTATAATTTTAAGAAATCATAAGAGATCATACATTGATTTCCAAGTTTACTATGTTTTGAAGTGTATACCTAAGCAAATAAGATGCTTCTTTAATTAAACAATAGTCGGACACAGACTATGATGCCAATTCCAGCAATCAACTTGTTGCTGATTAATTTTGGTTTTTATCGCTATGGCTGCAACATAATTAGCTACAGGGAGATAAGAATACATTGACCAATTTGCCGTTGCTTGTTTGTTTCCATGAATGGCTTGTAAGCAGGAACCATTCTGGTCAAGACATATATTTACATCAGCCAATGAGCCTGTTAAACCGATACCAGTCGCTTTTAAATAAGCCTCTTTAGCAGTCCACAACTGAAAAAATGCTTTATGTTGTTCTGTACCATTTAAACTGGCGATCGATTGAGATTCTTGAGCAGAAAAAAAACGCTGGGCAATTTTGGCTACATCTTCCATTGACCGCAGATATTCTAGATCTACTCCAAGAGGATAATCGTAAGTAAAGCCATACAGAGCATATTCGTGAGAATGGGAGATATTGAACTGTAGTGAACTATTGGAAAATGGTATTGCCAAGCTTGGTTTACCGCGATCGCCATAGTTAAAATTTACAGCAACAGGGCTTATTTGCAGATAATTTCCTAATAAATGTCTTAATATGCCTCTGGCTACAGTAAAGCGTCTTTTGTGTCGAGGGAATCGAAATTTGTTTGCTCTTGCTACTTCATCTTTAGATAAAAAACTGGCTAATTGTTCAACTACTGTTGATGATAAATCCAAATTGGCACGCCATAAATGAACGCGATCGCAGTTTAATGGAGGATGATACGGTGGATTTTTCCAGACTGAATTGTTGTTCTGGCTCATTCTTAGGAGATAAAATAGAAATTAATGATTTTGTCTAGGGCATTGCCCTGAAGCATTATCTTAATTTTGTTTACACCTGCGTTTGCGAAGTGAACACAAGACAGAGTTCAATTATCTTCGTTTGCAGTATTGCCAGTGCTTCGGCACCTTGTTTAAGGCTATATTCAAGCTCTAGCAGTAAGGGGGATACTGCTAAAAGTTGCTGGGTACTTACACTGCTAATTTCTTGATTGATAAAATAAAGACGGTTAGGATTATTAATACCCGCAGCAGTTGCAATTACTTTATTATCTTTTTCCCCCGTTGACTGCATCAGCTTAACTATTGTCCAGATGCGAAACTGCCCAACTAAAGTAGCAACTATCTTTAAGGCTGGTTCATTGCGGTTGATTAAATCTGTAACCAGTCCTAAAGAGCGATCGATATCCCCGTCTTTAATGGCTGCTGCTAACTTGAGACTGTTTTGAGTATTGCAGAGAACTAAAGCCGATACGGTGTTTTCATCTAAAACTCGATCGCTATCCCCTTGATAGATTTTTAATTTTTCTAATTCATTCCATAGTTGTCTGGTGTCATTGCCGACGGATTCTGCTAAGGTTGCGATCGCTTTTGGGGTTAATTTAAGCTTTTTTGATTGAGCTACTTGCTTAACTTGAGCAGCAATAAGATCGCTTTTCCAAGGGGGAATTAAACTAAAGTCTTTTACTTGAGCAACTTTTTGAATTAGCTTAGTTGAGCCTAATCTTTTATCCAGTTTTTTATCAGTAGTTAACAGTAAATGAGCGGTGTCGGGAATTACTTCTAAAGTACGTTTTAATTCTGATAAAATCTCTTCAGTCGGTTTTTGATGACAAAGATTGGTATCTGCTAGCCAAACCAAACGTTCTCCCATACCAAATACTGGGGTCATCGCTTGATTTAAACCTTCGATAATTGCTTGGGGACTGTCTGCTGCAATTTTATGGTAGTTAAACTGAAGCCAAGCAGGGTCGAGGACTTGAGCCTGTAGTTTCTTGACTGAATTGGCGATCGCAAAATCATCTTCGCCCCAATATAAATATACAGGCATGATCGTTAAAGCTATGACAAAATGTAACCAAAAAACAATTCTAATCACACTTCTATCTTAATGGTTAGTTCAATTTTTTCCCTAAAACTTATTGGCTGCAAAGCTTCTAGTCAATTATGGGTAGATATCCCTAAACTCAGTGTAACTAGGCAAATGGTAGAATTATTAAAAGTTATTAATATAGCTATCCAACTGGGCAATTAAGACTTAAAAAGCAAATATTAGACAGATAGAAATACGGGTTATTCATAAAAAAATACTATGTTCAAGAAACTGCTAGGCGATCCCAACGCACGTAAACTAAAGAAATTTCAACCGTTGGTGGCAGAAGTCAACCTCATTGAAGAGGATATTAAGGATTTATCTGACGAAGAGTTGAGAGCTAAAACAGCAGAATTTCGCCAGCAAATCAACAAAGCTACTAACGACGAAGAAATTAAAGATATTCTTGATGATATTTTGCCCGAAGCTTTCGCTGTAGTTAGGGAAGCAGCAATTCGCGTTTTGGGAATGCGCCATTATGATGTGCAGATACTTGGAGGCATAGTATTACATAAAGGGCAAATTGCCGAAATGAAAACTGGGGAAGGTAAAACCCTAGTGTGTACTTTGCCTGCATATCTTAATGGTTTGACAGGCAAAGGAGTTCACGTTGTTACGGTCAACGATTACCTAGCCCGCAGAGACGCGGAATGGATGGGGCAGGTTCACCGTTTTCTTGGCTTAAGCGTAGGCTTAATTCAGGCAGGAATGAGTCCAGCAGAAAGAAGAAAAAACTATGCCTGCGATCTTACCTATACCACTAACAGTGAGTTGGGCTTTGATTATCTACGGGATAATATGGCTGTGTCTATGGAAGAAGTTGTCCAGCGTCCTTTCAACTACTGTGTAATTGACGAGGTAGATTCTGTGCTGGTTGATGAAGCCAGAACACCTTTGATCATCTCAGGACAGGTAGAACGCCCAACAGAAAAGTATCTTCAGGCTTCCCAGGTAGCAGCGCAACTAGTCAAGCAAGTAGAAAATTATGACGAAGAGGTCAATGGTGACGAAGGCATTGGTGATTACGAGGTAGACGAAAAAGCCCGTAATATTCTCATGACCGACGAAGGTTTTGCTCATGCAGAAGAAATTATCGGCGTAACGGATTTATACGACCCTGATAACCCTTGGGCGCACTATGTCTCCAATGCTGTTAAAGCTAAAGAACTCTTTACTAAAGACGTTCACTATTTGGTACGCAATGACGAGATTGTAATCGTCGATGAGTTTACTGGACGTGTACTAGCAGGAAGACGCTGGAGTGACGGCCTGCACCAAGCAATTGAAGCCAAAGAAGGTGTACAAATCCAAAAAGAAACACAAACCTTAGCCAGTATTACTTATCAAAACTTTTTCTTGCTTTATCCGACCCTAGCAGGGATGACGGGGACAGCGAAAACCGAGGAAACTGAGTTTGAAAAGGTTTACAATCTTCAGGTAACAATCATTCCTACTAACTTATCTTCAAGAAGAGCCGACCTTTCCGATGTAGTCTTTAAAAAAGAGCTTGGTAAGTGGCAAGCTGTTGCCGAAGACTGCGCTAATATGCACTCTTTAGGTCGTCCTGTTTTAGTCGGTACTACTAGCGTTGAAAAATCAGAAACAATTTCTCAATTGCTACAGCAAAAGGGTATTGAACATAATCTGCTCAATGCCAAACCTGAAAACGTCGAGAGAGAGTCAGAAATCGTGGCTCAAGCTGGTCGTAAAACTGCCGTAACTATCGCGACCAATATGGCTGGTAGAGGAACGGACATTATCTTAGGTGGTAACGCTGACTACATGGCAAGGCTTAAAGTTAGAGAATATTTAATGCCTAAAATAGTTGCCCCTGAAGATGATGATTTTATGGCATCAGTTCCAGGGATAAATATGAGCAAAAATGGTGCTAAGGGTTTTGGTGCTAACGCCAATGGCAAGAAAGCAAAAACCTGGAAAGCATCTCCCCAAATTTTTCCCACAGAACTATCAATAGAAGCGGAAAAGATGCTCAAGGAAACGGTTAAGTTTGCCGTGCAGCAATATGGCGAACAAAGTTTACCTGAGCTTGAAGTAGAAGAAAAAATTGCTGTAGCAGCAGAAAATGCTCCTGTAGATGACCCTGTACTGCAAAAACTGCGGTCAGCTTACCAAGTTATTCGTAAAGAGTACGATAAGTTTACCGATGCAGAGCATAAAGAGGTAATTGCTAACGGTGGGCTACACGTAGTTGGCACAGAACGCCATGATTCTCGTCGGGTAGATAATCAGTTGCGAGGCAGGGCAGGAAGACAGGGTGACCCTGGTTCAACCAGATTTTTCCTTAGTTTAGATGATAACCTGTTGCGGATCTTTGGTGGCGATCGCGTTGAAAAACTGATGAATATGATGCGCGTTGAAGACGATATGCCCATTGAGTCTAAAATGCTGACCAACTCTTTAGAAGGAGCGCAAAAGAAAGTGGAAACTTTCTATTATGATACCCGCAAGCAGGTCTTTGAATATGATGAGGTGATGAATAATCAGCGTCGTGCTATTTATGCCGAACGCCGCCGTGTATTAGAGGGTTTCGACCTCAAAGAACAAGTGATTCAGTATGCAGAGAAAACCATGGGGGAAATTGTCGATGCTTATGTTAACCCCGAATTACCTCCTGAAGAATGGAAACTAGATAAGATGGTGGATAAAGCCAAAGAGTTTATCTATCTGCTCGAAGATGTCGAACCTGCTCATATAGAAGACATGACCGTTAATGAAATGAAAAATTTCTTATGTGAAGAGGTTCGTAAAGCCTATGACATTAAAGAACATCAAATTGACAGTATGCAGCCAGGGTTAATGCGCCAAGCAGAAAGATTTTTTATTCTGCAACAGATTGATACTCTATGGCGGGAACACTTACAGGCGATGGACGCTCTGCGGGAATCTATCGGTTTACGAGGTTATGGACAAAAAGATCCTCTGATTGAATACAAACAAGAGGGCTACGAAATGTTCTTGGAAATGATGATTGATATTCGTCGTAATGTTGTTTATTCTCTCTTCCAATTCCAACCGCAAACTCAGCCTCCTCAGCAAGCAGAAGTACAAGCAGTTTAAGAAAATCCTCACTAGAAATTAAAAAGCCAGCAATATTGCTGGCTTTTTAATTTTTACTATAATCCTTGATACATTTACGCGACGCAATAGGAGAATAGAAAAGGTAGTAACCCCATAACAATTGAAGACTTTAGCGATCGCTAAAGTCTTCAATTTACACCCAAAAAGTATGAAGAGATAAAAAGTACGATCAAGACGTAAAAGTTTACTGTGCCGAAGAATCTTTCTATCAAGCAGATTTTGCTATCTGCATACTTCCTTTTTCTGTACTACGTCAGATCGCGATCAATCCACCTTTAGAAGCAGAACAAAAAGAAGCAGTAGAACAACTTCCCAGTTAGGATTACTAAGAAGCTATGGGAAGTTACCTGATTTTGAACAAGCTTTTTGGTAAAAAGTAAGTAGTGAGCGTAATTCCTAAAAAAATGAATTATATTTTACCTGGGACTCCTTGGTTAATTGCTCACAAGTCAATGTTGGGCATGAATCGACCCAACAAAATTACGCTGAATGGAAGAGACTATGTTTTATGGCAGAACTCAAAAGGAGAAGTTTTTGCTCTCGATAACATTTGTCCTCATATGCAAGCACCTCTTCATGAAGGTTGGGTGTGTGCGGAGCGAGATACGATTACTTGCCCCTTTCATGCACTAGAATTTGATGGTAAGGGAAGGTATCTAGATAGTAATCGGTCTCTATCAACCCTAACCCATCCTTTGGAACTTACCATAATAGACGATTGTGTTTGGACTTATGGCGGGTGCGAGGCTAAACTGCCCATTCCCGATACGATTGAGAGGAGATCTCAAGGATTTCGCTTTGTGGGAGTGACTGGACACCACAGCGTAAGGGGAGATTTTCTAAGTAATCTTTTAATTAATTACGACTACAACCATATTAAAGGAACTCATCGTGAGTTGTTTAAGATTGAAGCTAATGAGATTACTAATTATCAAACAAATGATTACCAAATCAAGCTTGACCAGAAAATTATTAGAGCCAGAAATTCGTTTAAAGAGCTATTAATAAATCCGATCCTGGGACTTTTACCTCAGATTTACCTAAATCGGTTTGAATACTCTTTTCCCTCGTTAAACACTTTGGTAGGGGAATTTCCCGTCGGTAAGGTTCTACAGGTTATTGCGATCTATCCAGAAACCGAAAATCAGACCAAAACTTTTACTTTAGTCTATGCCCAATCGAATCCCGTATTGCTTGCTTTGTCAAAGCCTTTTCTACTGCGTTCAGCAGCCGAAATAGTTAAGCAAGATATCATGGCTGTGGAGAGTCTATATCCAAGGCACCCCCCAAAAATTAAACTGCCTGATGAAAAAATAATGTTTCATGCAGAAAAGCTTTACCGAAACTGGGGGCAATAGCGATAAAACTAAACAAAGTCCGATTCGTTAAGCTGTAGCTAAAGTCAATTAGATTCTTAATAACCATGACTGTTGAAACCAATCTTCAAGACAACCTAGATAATCAAACCGCGCCATTTTTACAGGAAGCGGAATCAACTTTTCAATGGACGAAGCAATGGTATCCAGTAGCCGTAGCTGAATTTCTCGATTCATCACGTCCCCATGCCATACAGTTATTAGGCAAAGATTTAGTGTTATGGCAAGACAATTCTGGTCAATGGCATTGTTTTGAAGATTTTTGTCCTCATAGATTAGCTCCCCTCTCAGAAGGGCGTATAGAATCAGATGGGACGCTATTATGTGCCTATCATGCTTGGCGTTTTGATCGCCTGGGCAACTGCGTTAATATTCCTCAATCTAAAGACAAAGAAACTGAGGCGAGAAACTGCGCTAACCAAAAATCTCGTGCTGTTGTTTATCCCACCCAAAAACTGCAAGATTTAATTTGGGTATGGGCGGAATCTGGTACCGAAGCAGAAGTTGAAAGTCAATTGAGACAACCACGCACTGTTTCAGAACTGGACGATCCTTCAAGTCGAATTGTAAAACCATTTTGGAATATCAGAGATTTACCCTATGGTTGGGATTTCTTTATGGAAAATGTTGCCGATCCTGCCCATGTGCCAGTTTCCCATCATGGAATTATGGGAAGTCGTTATGAAGATACAAAATATTACGATATGCCTCGTCTAAGAGAAATGTCTACTCAAGAAGGCTTTGCGTTTGAAGTTACACCCACTGCGTCTAATATCAAACAAACAATTCATGATTTTCAACCACCCTGTCACATGAGAATTGTTACCAGCTTTGAAGATGGAGGTCAATTAATCTTGGTTTTATATGCTATTCCAACTCGCCCTGGTTGGTGTCGTCATATTGGTAGACAGATTTTAATTAAAAGTGATGCTGGTAAAACACCTCCAGGTTTAGGTTTTTTTGCCCTACCGATGCCGAAATGGTTAAATCATATCTTGGCTTCTTTATTTTTGCACCAAGATTTAATCTTTCTGCACTATCAAGAAAAGATCATAGCTAAACGAGGTAAAAACAAATGGTTGGGTGAAGTTTATACCCCTAATCCTCAAGATAAAGCGGTCATTGCTTTTCGTCAGTGGTTGGCAAAGAGAGCGGGAGGTGGTGTACCTTGGGATGCAGGCTGTAATCTTCAGCTTCTTAATAAGGAAACAGATTCAGAAAAACTATTTGATGTTTGGACAACTCACACTAAAGATTGTCAGGTTTGCCAAGATGCTTTAAAAAATATAAATCGTCTTACAGTATTGAGTTATGCAGGAGCGATCGCCTGTCTATTCTTAGCTTTATTTCTAGATGGACGTTATGTTGCTATGCAAGCCCTCACCGAACCAGCAAGTATATCAATGTGGAATACTTTGCCTCCCTTAGGATTTGGAGTTGCGATCGCAGGTGCTATTATTTTGGCAATAACAGGTTATTTATTGAAAAAACTGAGTCAGCTATTCTATGTTTACAAGTTTAGTCATGCTGATAATAACTAAACTAAATTCTCAAAAAAATAAAGTTTTATTGACGATGATATATATCTTAATAAATCGTATTAAAAGTAATAGTTTTTTGAGTATAAATAAAGCGGAAATAATAACCTGCGTTAGCTATTAGCCTGAATGCAAAAAGGAGACTGCAAAATGCTAGTCTCCTTTTTTACTTTAGTAAGATGTTAAAATACATTTTACCTACTTAAATATGGGATTTTTAACTTCATGGTTTGGCTATTAACGAGTTGCTGTCGTTGCAGCAGCTTTGCTATTATCCCATTCCTGAAGTTCAATAGATTGCAAGCTAGGAAAGAGGAAATGATTTTCTTCTACATATTGCGCTCCAAACAATCCTTTTTCAGCCCAGAAATATCTATCTGTGGTGTGTTCGTTTCTCTTGACCACCAAGACTGCTGGAGGTTGAATACCCATGTTTGCTATATGATTGCGGGCTGCGGTTACTGGTTTTTCTTCGCCACTTTCAATATGATACTGTGAGACCAATTCTAATATTTTGCGACCTTCTTGACGACGACGGCTTTTACGTTTGCGTTTCCTTGCCAACCTTTTTACCTCCTAATATTCACTAAGCGAATATTGTGTCATTAGTTACTTATTATGAGCCAATTGTATCGTAATGAACAATAAAAATCAACTAGCTAGAAAAGATCTTATTAAAAAGATATTTAAATAGAAATACTAAATAAAAAATGTCTTGTTTGGTAATTTATTATGGAAAAAGATAAAGCTATAAAATTAAAATTAGATATACATAGCTTAAGCTGACGGCAATTGTTCTTTAGCTAACATCTAGATTTACCGCAATTTCTGTCTTGGGAGCATTAATGACGAACAACTATTTTTCCAGTACTGAATTTGTCGCTTTGTGTCAGTCCCAGATGACAATACTGTCTAAAAGTTTGGGAGCGGTATGGAGTGTGATTTATTTGACAGAGGAAATGAGCGAAGATGGACAGGCGCAGTTGTTTCCTTTGGCAATTTATCCTCAAAGCAAAAATGAAAATGTTATAAAACTTCCTACTGTTAAATTATCTGAGTTTTGGCAACAGTTGCAGTCTCATTCGGTTGCTCAGTTACTACCTGCTAATTTGACCAACAAAAATACTAAAAATCAATCAACATCTAATCTAAAACCTGGCTCAGAAGAGAGAAAACAGTTAATAGTACCTTTGATTCATCAAGACACTTTTTTTGGTTTGCTAGTGACTGGAAGAGAGGATCGAGAATGGCAATCAACTGAGTTAGAGCAGATTGAAGAAATTACGCGAACTATTGCGATCGCTCGTTTTTTAGAGCTTCAATGCCACTGGACTAAAGAAGAATTAACCGTTCAAAAAAATCTGCAACTTCTTGAGCGCGATCGCCTAGACGATCTGTTACATCAGCTACGTAACCCTTTAACTGCACTGCGGACATTTGGTAAATTATTGATTAAACGCTTGCTGCCAGGAGATAACAATCGTAAAATTGCTCAGAGTATCTTAGAACAAAGCGATCGTTTTCAACAGCTTCTAGAACAGTTTGAAACCGAGTCAAACACCATAGATTCAATTAATCCCCAAGATTTTGAGCGGAGAAAGACCCCTGTATTAGAAGCTAGCGATCTTACGGTGGCACCAAGTAACTTTTTGTTACCAAGCTCTAACAAAGAATTAGATTCTCTAGATTTGCAGCAAATTCTTGAACCTCTCTTAAATGCAGCCAAGGCGATTGCTACAGACAGAAATATTCAGCTAATTACCAACATTCCCTCAATCATCCCCAAGGTGAGAGGAGATATGTCTGCTTTGAGAGAAATCTTCAATAACTTAATTGATAATGCTTTAAAGTATACTCCTGCTGGGGGTAAGATACATCTCGAGCTAAAAACAAAGCAGTTGGCAACTGAGCCGAAAATGTTAGGCATAGCAATTAATGATACTGGTTATGGTATTCCCATAGCCGAACAAGAGCGTATTTTTGAGCGACATTATCGGGGAATACAGGCACAAAGCGATATTCCTGGCACTGGTTTAGGACTGGCGATCGCTCAAGAACTTATTGTCAAAATGCAGGGGGAAATTGAGTTAATTAGTCCCAACAATTTGTCAAAAGATAGTCCTGGTACTACCTTTGTAGTCTGGCTACCTGTTTTCAGTTAACATTGAGCATTAATAAATGTTTAAGGTTAACTGATAAATGTTTAAGGTTAACTGATGCGGAAATTATATTTTTTATTACCAGGGACAACGGGAAAGTTTGGCGGAGGCGGATTATGGGCAGAATTAAAAACCTGTGCTTTGGCAAAGCAAATATGTGCTGCTGAAGTAGTTACCTATCGACAACGAGAAAAAGACTGCGCTTTTTTAACTGATATCTTGCCAATGACTGATGCTCAATCCTCTATTTTTGTTATTGGTTGGGGTTTTGATGTTCCTCAGTTAGTTGCTAAACTTCAGGGGCAAAACCCAAATATTGTCTATCATGCTCATAGTGCAGGCTATGGTTTCGATCTACCGCCAGAAATTCCCATTATTACCGTCAGTCGCAACACGATGGGTTATTGGGGTCAAAAAGCTGCAAACGGCTTGATTTATTATCTTCCTAATCAAATTAGTGATGAATTTTATAATGCAAATCAACCACGAGACATTGAGATAGTGGTGCAGACACGTAAGTCTTCACAATATCTGCTGCAACAATTAATTCCTGCTTTAAAAAACCGTTATCGGGTTGAAGTTATTGACAGTTATGTAGAAGATTTAGCCCGATTGTTTAATCGTAGCCAAGTTTATCTCTATGACTCTGCTGAATACTGGGCTACAAGTGGGGTAAGCGAGGGATTTGGTTTACCACCATTAGAAGCTTTAGCCTGTGGCTGTACAGTTTTTTCTAGCGTTAATCACGGACTGTCAGATTTTTTAGATCCTGGATTTAACTGTCATAAGATTGCGGGATATAGCCTAGAATATGACCTACATCGAATTGCTCAAGCGTTGCAGCAATCACCAGATTTTAAGTTAATCGATTCACTGTTAGCAGAATATCGACAAGAGAATTTGTTAGCTAGATTTAAAGTAATTCTGGCTGAGATTAATGATTTTTTCGAGATGCGATCGCATGAGCTATCCGAAGAATCCCAGCTTGCAACCACTATTAATAGCTTAAATACTAAACGTATCAACAGGTTAAAAATACAGAGAATCTTAGCTAAGTTACAGCAAAGGCTAACCAGAAAATAGGTCTAAAGAATTTGTGATGACGGAAAAGACTCTATTGTAGATGTAGCATGGTCTTTAGTCTTACCAGAAAGTACCAAAATATGCTAGAATTTATTTATAAAATGCGATTATATTGGGCTTTATTGGCTATAAAAGAGAAGTAAGCAGAGTTTATTAGCCATTAATCCAAATTATTGCATATATTTGGAGTTTTTCACAGTATGACCACTTCCCAGGAACGGATTATCCCTATCGATCTGAGTAACGAAATGTCTCGCTCCTATTTGGAGTATGCCATGAGCGTAATTGTCGGCAGGGCATTGCCAGACGCTAGGGATGGTCTAAAACCAGTCCATCGTCGTATTCTTTACGCCATGTACGAATTAGGACTAACCCCAGACCGTCCGTTTCGTAAATGCGCCCGTGTCGTGGGGGAAGTATTAGGTAAATATCATCCCCATGGTGATACCGCCGTTTATGAAGCTTTGGTGCGGATGGCGCAGGATTTCTCCATGAGAAACCCCTTAATCAACGGACACGGTAATTTTGGGTCAATAGATAACGATCCTCCCGCAGCCATGCGTTATACCGAGTGTCGTTTACAGGCACTGGCAACCGATTCACTACTGCAAGATATTGAAGCCGAAACAGTAGACTTCGCCGATAACTTTGACGGTTCAGAGCAAGAACCAGTGGTGCTTCCGGCCAGGATTCCTCAGCTTTTGCTCAACGGTTCATCGGGTATTGCCGTGGGCATGGCAACTAATATTCCTCCTCATAACTTAGGAGAAGTAATTGAAGGTACGATCGCCTTGATTCACAATCCCGAACTTACCGATCTCGAATTGATGCAGTACATCCAAGGTCCTGATTTTCCCACAGGGGGACAAATCATTGGCAGAGCAGGCATTAAAGAGGCATACACTACAGGTCGAGGCTCAATCACTATGCGAGGGGTAGCCGAGATCGAAACCCTACAGCAGCGTGGTAGAGCCAACAAAGAAGCAATCATTATTACCCAACTGCCCTACCAAACCAATAAAGCCTCTTTAATTGAAAAGATTGCCGATTTGGTTAACGATCAAAAAATAGACGGGATTTCTGATATCCGCGACGAGAGCGATCGCACAGGAATGCGGGTAGTCATTGAGCTTAAACGAGATGCCTATCCTCGTGTTGTGCTTAACAACCTTTTTAAGCAAACTGCGGTACAGGCTAACTTTGGGGCAAATATGTTGGCATTGGTCAACAACGATCCTCAGCTACTGACTATTCGCCAGTTTCTCAAGGTCTTTATCGAATTTCGCATTGAGGCAATCACTAGGCGAACCCGCTATCACTTACGCAAAGCTGAAGCCAGAGATCATCTGTTGCAGGGGTTATTAATTGCTCTAGAGAACATTGATGCAATTATCCAGCTATTACGTGGGGCTGCTGATGCTACCACCGCTAAAAATGAATTGGTTGAAAGATTTGGTTTATCTCAAGTCCAGGCTGATGCTATCTTGCAAATGCAGTTGCGTCGTCTAACTGCCTTAGAAGCAGAAAAAATTCAGGCAGAACATGAAGATTTACAGACGCAAATTGCCGACTTAAACGATATTTTAGCGCGCCAAGAACGAATTGAAGAAATCATTGAGTCGGAACTAACTACAATCAAGAATGCTCATGCTACTCCTCGTAAAACTGAGATTGTTCAAGGAGAAGGGGAACTATTAGATAAAGACCTAATTGCCAATGAGCAGTCGGTGATTCTGCTGACTGAGCAAGGATATATCAAGCGGATGCCCGTAAGTACCTTTGAAGCTCAAAGTAGAGCAACTAGAGGCAAGGCTGCTGCCAAAATGAGGGAAAACGACGGCATAGAACACTTCATGACCTGTTGCGATCATGATAAAGTTCTGTTCTTTAGCGATCGCGGGGTGGTATATTCTTTTCATGCCTATCAAATTCCTGCTACCTCGCGCACGGCTAGAGGAATTCCTTTGGTGCAGATGTTGCCCATTTCTCAAGCAGAAAAAATTACCTCGCTGATTGCAGTAAGCGAGTTTACTGAAGATGAATATTTAATCATGCTCACCCGCAAGGGCAATATCAAAAAAACTGCTCTCTCAGCTTTTGCTAATATTCGCTCTAATGGTTTAATCGCTATTTCCCTCCAGCCAGAAGATGAACTACGTTGGGTACGTTTAGCGACGGACGAAGACAGCGTAATCATTGGTACACGGCAAGGAAAAGCAATTCACTTCAAAACTAATAAACAGCAGTTGCGTCCTTTAGGCAGATCCACCAAAGGGGTCAAGTCGATGAAGCTTAGGGGCAAAGATGAATTAATCAGCATGGATATTATTCCTGCACAGATCGTTGCCACTATAGCTGAGACAGGAGATGAAGAAGATGAAGACAACGGCGAAGATCTGATTATTAATGAAGAGATAGATCAAGGGCCTTGGTTACTAGCTATTACCAATAACGGCTATGGCAAAAGAGTTCCTATTGCTAAATTCCGCCTGCAAAATCGTGCGGGTATGGGAGTACGAGCTATTAAATTCAAATCAAAAGATGATTGCCTAGTAGCAATTGATATTGTTAATCCAGATGATGAACTAATGATCGTTACCAATCGAGGTATCATGATTCGTCAGGCGGTAAAAGCAATATCTTTACAGTCTCGTAATGCTACTGGAGTTAGAGTCCAAAGACTAGATAAAGACGATGCGATCGCTGCTGTTGCGCCCGTACCACCTTTAGAAGAGGGGGAAGAAGAATTGTAAAAAGATAATGGATAAGAAATTAAGCTTCTTTACTAATTATTATTTACGTAATGCTTAAAATTGGGAAGACTAAACTAGTACCTTATCAACTTTGAATTGATGGAAGTATTGCAGGTAGAAAGGGTGGAGGAGTATATAACTCCACTACGATCCTACCCCACTACCCCAATTACTCCTCAAAACAATTTTGACGAATTACTAGCTGCCATTTAAACAATTGCGTCGATGGATAACAATCTCGTAGGACAAATTATTCAGGGACGTTATTACGTCGTCAAACAACTGGGAAGAGGTGGTGTTGGAATCACTTTTTTGGCACAAGATCGACAGTGTTTCAATAGCCCTTGCGTAGTCAAGCAGCTAAAACCAAAATTAGCCAATGCTAAAACTTTAGAAATAGCTCGACGGCTGTTTAATCGCGAAGCAGACATCATGAATTGCTTAGGAGACTGCGATCGCATTCCGCGCTTGCTAGCTTATTTTGAACACAACCAGGATTTTTTTCTGGTTCAGGAGCTAGTTGAAGGGCATGATCTAAGTCAGGAAATAATTGCTGGTCAACCTTGGTCAGCAGACAAAGCGATCGCTTTGCTTAAGGATATTCTGGAAGTTTTGCTGTTTGTTCAGCAAAACAATGTCATTCATCGTGATTTAAAGCCCTCAAATTTGATGCGTCGCGATCGAGATCAAAAAATCATCTTGATCGATTTTGGCTCAGTCAAACAAATAAGTACGCAAATTGTTAATCCAGCAGGACAAGTTAATCCTACTGTAGCAGTTGGGACTAGATCCTATATGCCCATAGAGCAAATGACTGGTCATCCTGGGTTTTATAGCGATATTTATGCTGTTGGGATTATTATTATCCAAGCTTTAACAGGAGTTCATCCTCGAAATTTGACTGTTGATGAAGATAATGAAATCATCTGGCGTAATAAACTCGATCATCAGGTAAATTATCAACCACGATTTTTAGAAATTTTAGATACTATGGTGCGCCGTCTTCACCAACAAAGATATACTTCGGCGCAAGCTGTGCTATCAGATTTAGAACAGTTAGACGCACTAACAAACAACGATAAAGCAACAATTTTGGCTGCTAATTCCACTTCATCTCATTCATCGATAAAAGTTCAGGCTGTTCCAAAAATTGAGAGCGAAACAAAAACCACTAGCAGCCAAAGCAATAAATATCAAAATGCCCCTCGCAGTTTACCTACAGGGGCTAAGTCTAAAAAATCAAGGTTTAAAATAATTCTGGCGATCGCCTTTGTTCTGACGTTGCTAGCTGCTGTCTTAGGAAGATGGGTACTGTTCCAAAAATTTAATTCACAGCCAAAGTTTCAACTATCTGTGTATAAAAACATTGACCAGGGTTTTCAAGTAAATTATCCTGAACCATGGCTAAAGCAGAATCGAGACGATTTTTTTGCTACAGGAGTTGTCTTTTTGGCACCTTTAAATGGCGATCGCGATAAATTTAAAGAGCGAGTTAGTGTCTCGGTAGAAAACTTGTCTGGAAAAACTTCTTTAGCAGAATACACCGATGAATCGATCGCCGAAATAAAGAAACTCTCCGATCCTAACGTCAGCAAGGCTCAAGCAGTTAGATTAGGAGGTCGTCAAGGACGACAAGTTATCTATCACGGAGAAGAAAACGGTTATTCCGTAGAGAGAATGCAAGCTTGGTTGGTAAAAGATAATCAGGCTTATATATTTACCTATACGGCTCAACCAGAAAACTACGATAGCTATTTACCTACAGTTGAGAAAATGATTGAATCTTTCGCCATTATTAGCAATTGACAATTTGACCGCGGAAGGCAGTGAACGCAGTAAATAGCTGTAGATATTGGAATGTTAATTTTAATAGCTCAGTTTTGTTGACAATCTCCGAGATGAATATGTTACTATTATTGAGCAAATCTGGGTCATTAGCTCAACTGGATAGAGCAACGCCCTTCTAAGGCGTAGGTTTCAGGTTCGAGTCCTGAATGGCCTGCTGAACTAATATTTATTAAGATACAAGAATTTATTAGATCCGAGAATGATATTTTCATTACTCTTTTGTATCTTTATGTTCTCGATTATATATTTGCAGCAAAAAGTTGATTCTCGAAAAATATTCTTTTCAATTTGAGAGTTATCATAAATTTTCTCTTCATATAAACCTTTCAGTTCAAAAATATGCACACAAATCAATTGCTGTAAAGGATTATTATCACACTTTAACTACCTTTCGCGATCGCAGTTTGTTTTAAACATCAATGCAACTCTTAAAAGAGTTTCTAATGATTTAAAATTATGCTGTTTAAGAAAATATTAGCCATATCAACTTTAGTGATTTTAAGCTGTGGATATTCTCAGGTAGCCCAAGCTTGCCAAGATAGATTGACCCGTGCTGCTTTTGGCAGTCTTGAAAAAGAAAATTTAGACGAATTAAAGAGACAATCTCGTAGTACGTCAGTGAGATTTGAACGTGACAACATTTTAGATCTTGGGGATGTTCAAAGTATCTTAGGATTTTTAGGTGAGCAAACAAAAACTACTAATAATGGCAGAGTTGAACATCGAATTTGGATCGATTACGAAAACTGTAATCGCCAAATTAAAGCATCATTTAGCGATCGCGAATTAGTCAAAATACAAAGTTATGGTTTTTAATTAATTTGCAATTTAAAAATATTTAGTCAGGGCATGAAATAATTTTGTTCTCACGGTATTTGAGATGTGAATCTTTGCGGTTAATTACTATTTCAATTAATAATTAGCCGTCAATATACAGATTGAATTTGTTCCAATACTTGCTCAATATTAGTTGCTGGTTCAAGACAAGACGAACCCTGGCAAACTAAAGCAACTGAATCTTTGGGTAACTCAGTCTCTACTCGAAAGACAGTGGTGGGTAAGTAATAAGAATTTAGTTGGTGTATATCTTCTAGGCTAGTTTTAACGCTTGTGCCATGTAAAAACCAATCTAATGCCGTAAATAAACTAGGACAGGCGGTAGGAGATTTTTCCATCACGGAACTAAAAGCCTGTAGTCCCTTTTGAGCCTGTTCTAGATATTTCAAGTCGTCAGTTAAAAGTGAAAGACGAACTAAGTTAGCGATCGCCACTCCGTTAGCAGATGGTGTAGCATTATCCATGTAGCTACGTTCTCGTATTAGTAACTCTTTTCCCGCATCTGTGGAGTTATTATAATATCCGCCTACTTCAATACTCCAAAGTAATTCATCAAATTCGTTTTGAATTTTGATAGCGTGTTCTAACCACTGTGGATCATCTGGACAAGCAGCCTGTAGGTCTAACAAGGCTTTGATTAAAAAAGCATAGTCTTCTGACTGTGCTGGTACTGTTGCCACTCCATCATAGTTGAGTCGCTGCAATCTACCCTCTAGCCACTGGTTTTGCAGTATAAACTGAATTGCATTAGTGGCTAGGTCTAAATAAGATTGCTCTTTAAATACAGCATAAGCCCTAGCTAATCCTGAAATTGCTAAACTATTCCAGGCTGCGATCGCTTTTGTATCGGTCACAGGGGGAATGCGTCCCAACCAGTTTTTAGTTTTGGCTTCTTGGTTGTTTTTAGCGGGGGCAAAAGTAGCTATGTCCGTTGCAGATTTTCCGTAGCGGATTGTAAATAGCTTATTTAGGGCTTGTTCTAAGTTCGATGATAATATGTCGCTTCCTAAACGCTGTAAAACATTTTTGCCTTCAAAATTGCCTTGAGGTGTAACTACAAATTCTTGCTGTAATTCGGCTAATTCTGTCGCCTTGAGTATAGATTCTAATTCTGCATAACTCCAAACATAAAAATCACCTTCTTCTGGCTCAATTTCCTCGGCAGTAGTAAAGTTATCTGCATCCTGTGCAGCATAGAAATAGCCTTGAGGGCTAATCATTTCCCGTTGTAGCCATTTTACTGTACCTGCGATCGCTCTTTTGATAGCGGGTTGCTGTACGCCATTACTCCATAAATTAGCTAAATATTCTAAAATTTGCCCATTATCATAGAGCATTTTTTCAAAATGGGGTACTGTCCAAGTATGATCTACGGTATAGCGATGGAATCCTCCTCCTACATGATCATAGATGCCACCCAAAGCTAAATCTAATCCGCGCTGTTGAGATAGTGCTTGAGGATCGTATTTAGACTCTTGTTCAAATCTACTAGCCTGCAAAGCGACAATAGAGTAGGGAATCATCGGGAAACTAGGACGACCAGGCTCATCAAACTGTAGCACTGCCGTATTAACATTGATTCCCTGGTGCAGTAGCTCTTTAGTTAAAGTATTTACCTGATTAACTGGCAACAAAGCCGATTGCTGGAGATTACCTAAAATTTCCGTCTTAAAAGCCGCTAATTTCTCTGGTTCATGGTCATAAAAACGCCGTATTGCCTTAAGAATTTCTAGAAACCCAGGACGACCATATTTAGGTTCAACAGGGAAATAAGTCCCACCATAAAACGGCACTAAATCTTCAGGATTGAGAAAAATATTAAGAGGCCAACCACCCTGTCCAGTCATCATCTGTAATGCCTGCATATAGATGCTGTCGATGTCTGGTCTTTCTTCTCTATCTACCTTGATTGGCAGAAAATTAGCGTTTAGGTAATCGGCGATCGCACTATCTGAAAACGCTTCTCCTTCCATTACCGTACACCAGTGGCAGCTTGAGTAACCAATCGAGAGAAATATAGGCTTATTCTCTTGTTTTGCCTCAGCTAATGCCGAGTCACACCAATACCACCAGTTAATCGGATTTTCAACGTGTTTTTGTAAATAAAGGCTTTGAGTTGATTGGAGATGGTTAGCCATAAATAATTAATAATTGATAATTAAGGTTTATTCATTTTGTTATTCTCTTAAAAGCTCTTTGGCTTTATCGTAGATAGATTTTTGTTCTGGAGTTGCAGCAGCCAGACATTCAGCGTGTATTTGTTCTAGACAGGCAATATAATCTTGATTTTTACTCAGAACAGCATTAGCTTTAGATGAAGTTATAGTAACTAACTGCGCTCTTAGGGGGAGTTTACCAAAGACTGCTAAACGTTGTTCAATTGATGCCATAAATTTAAGTAAGTAAGCCAAATTGTGCGTTGGCAAAGTTTATCCAAAAAGCGATCGCCAGATATAAATATAATTTGATTGATAATTAACTTTATTGCTAATAACTTGTGCGGATTTAATGATTTAAGTTTATTATCGCTACAGTAAGATTTAATCATCATTAAATCAAATAAGTTATTCTTACCATGAGGGTCAAAAATGTATGTTTTGCTCTAACTATCAATTTAGTAGCTTGGCTTAAGCCTAGTTTATGTTTTGCTTTACCCCCAGCCCAAGACATTCCCGAAGAAATATTGCGTACAGAAATTATCTTAGAAGGGCGATCGCCAGTAGACGGAAAACCTCTGTCTGCGGCTGAATACGAAGAATTACAGGCACGGTTAGCTCAAAGTGCTTTTCCCCCCGAAATTGCCCCAGATCTTCGCGAACTAATATTTTTGTTACAGCTCAGAAAATTTATTAAAACTATAATTCCTTTTTATTAGTCCTTTTTGTCTAAAAATCAATAAACTTTTTGTATATTGCTTATAAATAGTTAAAGTATGTATACAAATGTTTTAAAAAAAACAACAAAATAAACTCGGCTGTTTTGATTAGCGTCATCTGTCGTCTAGACAACAGACTTTTTTAACAATCTCACTGCTAGTAAATATTTGGATCTTGCTACTTTAATGTCTTCAATCATTGCTCCCGAACAAGTCAATCAGATCGTCCACAATCTTCATAATAATCCTTTTGAAATATTAGGTCGCCATCCTAATGAACAAAACGGCAAAGTAGAAAGTTGGGTGATTCGAGCTTATCTGCCTGATGCTAGTGCTGCTTGGGTAGTTTGTCCAGAAGAAAGAACAGAATATCCCATGGAGTCTATGCACCATCCTCACTTCTTTGTGTGTGTGGTGCAAAATCCGAACCTAGCTAATTATCAGCTACGCATAAAAGAAGGAGAAAACGAAAGAGTTATTTATGATCCTTATGCTTTTTCTTCCCCTAGAGTTACTGATTTAGATATTCATTTGTTTGCTGAAGGCAATCATCATCGTATTTACGAAAAGTTAGGCGCACATCACACCAAAATTGAAGGAGTTGAAGGCGTATATTTTGCCCTCTGGGCTCCCAATGCTCGTAATGCCTCTGTGCTGGGTGATTTTAATAGCTGGGACGGCAGAAAACACCAGATGCGCAAGGGAAGCAGTGGTATTTGGGAATTATTTGTCCCGGAACTGACTATCGGTACGGCATATAAATATGAGGTAAAAAACTGGGATGGACATATTTACGAAAAGTCTGACCCCTATGGCTTTCAACAAGAAGTTAGACCCAAAACCGCTTCTATTGTTGCCGATCTTGATAGCTACAACTGGAATGACGCAGAGTGGATGGAGAAGCGTCGCCATAGTGTGCCATTAGATCAGCCTATTTCTGTCTATGAGCTTCATCTTGGTTCTTGGATGCACGCTTCTGCGGATGAACCCACAAAATTACTATCGGGTACATCAGAAGCTGTAACTGCTTCAGAATCGAAGCAAGGCGCTCGTTTTCTAAGTTATTTTGAATTAGTTGATAAATTGATTCCCTATGTTAAAGATTTAGGCTACACCCATGTTGAGGTTTTGCCGATCGCTGAACATCCTTTTGACGGTTCGTGGGGATATCAGGTTACGGGTTACTATGCTCCTACCTCTCGCTATGGTAATCCCGAAGATTTGATGTATTTTATCGATCAGTGTCACAAAAACGACATTGGAGTAATTGTAGACTGGGTTCCTGGTCATTTCCCCAAAGATGGTCATGGTTTAGCATTTTTTGATGGTACTCATCTTTATGAACACGGAGATCCTCGCAAGGGAGAACATAAAGGCTGGGGAACGCTTGTTTTTAACTACGGTCGTAACGAAGTCCGTAATTTTTTAGTTGCTAATGCTTTATTTTGGTTCGATAAATATCATATCGACGGTATTAGAGTAGACGCTGTGGCTTCCATGCTTTACCTCAATTACTGCCGTGAAGATGGAGAATGGGTTGCTAACGACTACGGCGGTTGTGAAAATATTGAAGCTGCTGAGTTTTTACGTCAGGTTAATAGCCTGTTATTTAGTTATTTCCCTGGAGTACTTTCAATCGCCGAAGAATCAACCTCTTGGCCGATGGTATCTTGGCCTACCTATACTGGCGGTCTAGGCTTCAACATGAAGTGGAATATGGGTTGGATGCACGATATGTTGGATTATTTCCACATGGATCCTTGGTTTCGTCAATTTCATCAAAATAATCTGACCTTCAGTATGTGGTATCACCATACTGAGAACTATATGCTGGCACTGTCTCACGATGAGATTGTTCACGGCAAGAGTAATATTATTGGCAAAATACCAGGGGATGAATGGCAAAAGTTTGCTAACGTCCGTTGTCTATTTGGCTATATGTTTGCTCACCCAGGTAAAAAGACCATGTTCATGAGCATGGAGTTTGGTCAGTGGACTGAGTGGCATGACTGGGTAGATTTAGACTGGGATTTATTACAGTACAGTTCTCATAAAGCCTTAAAACAATTTTTGAGTGACCTCAATAGAATCTACAAGAGCGAACCCGCTTTATATAGTCTCGATTTTGAAGAAGAGGGTTTTAAATGGATCGACTGTAGCGATAATCGTCATAGCGTCGTGGCATTTATTCGTCGTGGCAAAGACGATAACGAGTTTGTAATTGCGGTGTGCAATTTTACTCCTCAACCTCATAGCCACTATCGTATTGGCGTTCCTGAAAAAGGTTTTTATACCGAAATGTTGAACAGCGATGCGGGTAAGTATGGCGGTAGCAACATGGGTAACTATGGTGGTAAGTGGACTGATGACTGGTCTTGTCACAACTATCCCTATTCTTTAGATGTTTGTTTACCTCCTTTGGGTGTTTTGCTCTTTAAGCTAGATCGCCAGAAGACTCAAGCAGCTTTGAAAGGTAATTAGATCCGTAAAATGAATTAATAAAGAATCGTGTTTGGGTAAGGGCGATTCACGAATCGCCCTTACAGGATGTGTCGCCTTCTTTTTTCTATTTGGTATAGAATAGCTATTCGACGATCGCTTTACGCCTTGCACGGATGGATTTGGCTTCAATAAAGATGTTTTGAATTTCTGTGTGTTGCTGACGAATCGAAGTTTCCAGGCGTTCAACGGCGATCGCTAATTCTTCTGTCTCTAAATCTTTGGCAAATTCTATTTCTAGGTTAAGCAATATTTCTTGAGGACCAAAATGCAGAGTCAAAATTTTAATCACTCTATCTACCGCAGGATCTTCATTAGTAATTTTCCTGATGCTGGCTACTGTCTCAGCACTTGCACCTTCGCCAATTAACAAACCCTTGCTTTCAGAAGCCAATAAAATTGATACCCCACATAAAATAACGCCGATCACAATTGAAGCAACTCCGTCTAAATAGACGTTGCCCAGCAAGTGTCCACTCAAGACACCAACAAAAGCAACAAACAAACCAATCAAAGCAGCAGTATCTTCAAATAGAATCGTAAAAACCGTAGGATCCTTACTGGCGCGAATTGCTGTCCAAAAGTTGTCTTCGTTTTTACTGGCTAAAAATGCTTGTAAAGCCACATTCCAGGAATAGCCTTCAAAAATCACCGCTAACCCTAATACTACATAATTCCAAAAAGGATTGGTTAATGGTTCAGGATAGCGAACATGATTTATTCCTTCATAAATCGACATTCCACCACCAATGGCAAAAATAAACAAGGCAACAATCAATGTCCAGAAATAAAGCTCTTGTCCGTAACCAAAGGGGTGACTGTCATCTGCTGGCTTCTTACTAAGGCGAATACCTAATAGCAGCAAAAGTTCATTACCCGTATCAACTACCGAGTGAATCCCTTCAGAGAGCATGGCAGAACTACCTGTAATAGAGGCGGCAATGAATTTGATAATTGCGATCGCAAAATTCGCAGCCATTGCTGCATAGATTGTTTTTTTAGCCGAACCAGACATTTGTTTTTTAAATACTTATTTAAGAATAGAGCTTGCAACTATCTTAAGCCGAAACCCCACAGATATTAATGGGACTTAAACAATTATAAGAGTCTAAATAGGGTAAATTTCTTATAGCTAGTGTTTACGTCACTTGCACAAGCGATCGCCAGCAGAAGAGAAACAACTCTATTAGTCATCTATTTATTGTGTAACGTCATTGTAATACAATAATCGCTCAAAGAATTTTCTAGGAAACCTGTTTACTTGCTCAGTTAATCTCTCTATTCTGTCCTTCATCTTGTTTAATAAAGTGGACTTACTTAAAAAGGAAGTCTAACCACATCAGCAAAAAGGCTTTGTAATCGTTGCAATTGTGCGCCAAACTGATAAAGTAAATCTCCTTTTCCTAATAGATAAGCTCCTTCTGTTTGGTTACCACCTAAAATAATTTTAGAATCAGCTTCGCTAGCTGTACTCAAGGCAATTCTTCCTGGTAAATTAGAACGAATAATAGGAGTCACTACCTTAGCTTCGGGTCGCTGGGTAGCAACAATCAAATGGATGCCCGCCGCTCTTGCCATTGCACCTAAGCGTTTGATACTTTGCTCAAGCGCGTTACGAGTTTCTTTTTCTGTCATAAAGTCTGCATATTCATCAAAAATACAAACAATACGGGGTAAATAATTTTTAGTTGATGTTTGTTTTTGATTGTAGGCATCAAGGTGGGGACATCCTGCTGTTTCAAATAGTTGGTAACGCTTGTCCATTTCTCTAACTAATTCTTCCATTAAAGCGATCGCTTGCTCACTATCTTTAACTACAGGAGAAAACAACCAGGGTTTGGATTCAAATTCAGGAAAAGTAACTCGTTTGGGATCGACTAGGGCAATTTTGAGTTGTTGAGGAGAATAACGGTAAATAAGACTGAGAAGGAGCGATCGCAAAAATTCACTTTTACCGCTTCCTGTAGTTCCTCCTACTAAAAAATGACAGGTATTAGGATCGGATAAATCGGCTTCAATTAATTTTCCTTCTAAGTCTATTCCGAGCGCAATTTTGACAGCAGTATTTATAGAGTCGTGTTCTTGTTTGATATAATCGTAGAAATTGACTATTTGCCTATCTTTACGAGGCACATCGACACTGACATAGCCAGCTTGCGTAGCAATCAATGGAGGTGCGGAGATTCCCAAGTGTACTTTTAAATCTTCTGAACGATTAGCAATAGAGACTACTTTAACTCCTAAGTCTGGTTTTAACTTGATGCGGATAAATGCTGAACCTACTGCTGCACCTTGATAACTAACATTAAGACTATAAGATTGCAGAATCTTTACTAGCCGTTGTCCAATTTTATCTGCATCAATAGAAGGTTGAGGTTGAGGTTGAGGATTAGGTTCTGTTAGCAGTTCGATCTTTATGGGTGGAATGGGTTTGTGTTTCTCGTCAGCCACTTTAAAAAAACTTTGACATTTTTTTTGCTGAGGACAAATTTCACAAAGATTGGAATTACTTGTTGGCGGTGGTGCATCTGGTTGTGATGGTTGCCATTGCAGCCATTTTTGCATCTGTTGTAATTTAAAGGGAATTACTTGATGCACATTGGTTTCGAGTTCTGACCAAGCATAAAAATATTCCTTGAACTCTGGTAGAACACAATAGACAGCGGAGTCCACAGGTACTTTTTTAGTTTTATGAATCATATAGCTATATAGAGCAACCTGTGCCAACTGTGCGGAAGGATCGACAGGAGCATAAGTTTTCAATTCAACGACACGAAGGCTATTTTGGCTGTAATCGTAAATTAAACAATCTAATTTTCCAGCTATCGGCTGTTGTGTACCATTGGGTAAATTAAAATCATGTTGCAATTTGTATTCTGAAGAGATGAAAGTGCGATCAAACAGCTTATCTGCGTCGCAATAGGCGCGATTGTTAATTAATAATTCAGCCCACTTTTTAATTAAATTTCTAATTCCTTGCCAAACTCGATCTAGTGCAGGAGCTAAATTAGGTTTAGTTTGAATTGTTGGCTGTAGATAGTGAGGGAAAAAAACCAGACTGTAGAAGATATTTTGCATCTGAGAAGCGATCGCCTCTACTTTCAATTGTTTGGCTGATGGCTCAAATAAAGCTTTGAATTGAGATTCTTGTTTAATTGTGGTGATAAAATCATTAGCTAGCTTATGAAAAGTATTACCAATACCAAAAGTGCCAGATTTTGGCACAAATAAAGTTTTGCCACCAAAATGCTTACTCACATAAAATAATCGCGGACACTCAAAAGCAACCCGAACATCGGTAACGCTAAAAGAATCTGGTTGTAGTAAAAGCATATTTGGCTTAAATTCTAATAAACGATGATGAACCTTGGCTAAATAAACTGTGTCCATCTTGGCATACTTGATTTGTTCTCTACTAAGAGGTCTTTTTCCCCAGTCGCTTCCCTGTTCATTGGCGATTTCTGCTTGAGGAAAGTTACACAGTTCGACAGCAAGGGTTTTTAGTTTGAGATTGCTAGTTCTCAAAACTTTTTTAGAGATTTGTTGCGCGATTTTATAGGTACAAGTAATATTTTTGGCTTGTTCTTTTCCGCCAAGATATCTTAAATCGAAGCTAGCATTGTGAAAAACTTTTTCAATGCGAACATTGGTCATAATTTGATTGATAAATTCTGACGCTATTTCTGGCTTGTCTAAAACATCAAGGATATAAGTTGATTCTCCTGTCAGATCTTGGGGATCGGCTAATACTTGAATTAAAGATAATCGGGGATGTCTAGTCTGCCAGTCAGCTATTTCCGTATCCAGCCATAAAGTTTCAAAAGCTTTAATGTGGGTAATGAAGGCGCGAATTTCTTCGGCTGTCTCTAGATAGCATGAATTTGCCGAGTCCGAAATAGATTCATCATCTTCTTCATAAACATAAAATTCCATTTCTGCTACTTCGGGGTCAAAATCATCAGGAAATTCTGTGTCTTCGTCGTAGATAGCACCTTCAAACTTTGTACCTTCAAGATTTGCACCTCGTAAATCGGCTTCAATTAGACAAGAATCCCTGAGATCGGCTTCAGCTAAGTTAGCTCTAGTTAGGTTTGCACCTCGCAAGTCCGCAGCAACTAAGCAAGCATGACTGAGATTAATACCCTGTAAATCGGCTTCAAAGAGGTTAGCCTTACTCAAATCTTCTTTACGAAAATTCCTTTCCCCTGCTTCATACTGCTTCAGCAAGTGGATAATTTTAAATCCTCTTCTGCTAGGATGCTTTAGACTCACGGGGTCATTATCTCCAATAATCTCCCAATTGAGAACAGAGCAAGCTTGAATATCTTCTAGCCACAAACGCAGAATTTCTTTGGCTTCTGAGTCGGTTTGAGGCAAAGGAAACCACGATCTGTTGCCATTACATGACCACTCTAACTGGAAGCCACCTGCGGGATAAAAACAAGTATCCCACATCCCTTGAATGTAGTCTTTAGTTTCACTATCTTGGAGGATAAAATACCCTGTAAAACGACTAACCCCTTCTTGGATAATATATTGAGCTTCTTGATACAGTTCATCAATTACTCGTTCGAGATCGGCAATACTAGGATCGCTAATAGTTTCTTCATCGGCAGACTTGGGACGATATATTAAGCTTAATTCTCTGTCTGTATTCTCTTCATCCTCAGTATATATCTCTGTTGCTAATGCAACAGCCACTTCAATTGCTATCTGGGCGTTTTCCCGATCGCCCTGTCTCTCAAATAGTATGGCTGCTTGTTCGTAATCCTTATAAGCAGCTAAAGTTTCCCCTAATTCTCGATATGCCTCTCCTCGCATAAAATAAATAAAAGGATGAGCCGAGTTTTCTTCTTCAATCGCCTCATTTAAGTAAGCGATCGCCTGTTGATAGTCTTTTTGTGCGATCGCTTCTGTTGCGTTTTTAAGATGTTTTTGTGCTTGGGTGAAAGCTGCTGATTCCCTATCTTTGCCCAAAAAGTTACCTAATTTTTTTCCTATTCCTCCTAACCAGGAATTATCTCGCTCTTCTAATAAATTTGATTGATTTTTGGCTGATTCTGCTTCAATTAAATTCAACAGTACTGCCTTAATGGTATTTGCAGATATATCGTCTCGATCTTGAAGAAGTTTTATTCCTTGTTGCCAATCAGCGATCGCCTTATCGCTTTGTTTTATTTCCGAATATGCTTTACCTCGATTTTGGTAGATGGCAATTATTTCGGGATCTAGTTGTATTGCTTCGGTATAATCGGCGATCGCGCTGTCGAGTTTGCCTATTTTAATGTAAGTATTGCCTCGATTTGCATAAGCCTCTAGATACTCAGGTATGAGGCGAATTGCTTCAGTGTAATCTTTGATTGCTTGTTGTTGATCGTCTAGTTTGGCATGAGTATATCCTCGCTCGAAAAAATACTCGCCATCGCTAGAATCAAGCTTGATCGCTAGATTAAAATCAGCTAGTGCGCTTTGATAGTTTTCTAACTGCTGCTTTGCCAAACCTCGTAGAAAATACAGGTATGGTAACTCAGAATCTAAATCGAGTGCCTTGGTATAGTTAGCGATCGCTTCTGAATAATTATTTAAAATCCAATGATAGTAACCTCTGCCAAAATAAATTTCAACCGTTTGGCAACCCAAACTAATAGCGATATTGCAATCAGAAATTGCTCCTTGATAGTTGTTTAACTTGGCTTTAACTTGGCTTCTTAAATCATAGTATTCCGCATCTTCAGAATCAAGCTCGATCGCTCGATCTAAATTTGTCAGTGCTTCGGGGTATAGTTCCAGTTGTCTCAAAGCTTCTCCCCGCAGATAGTAAGCAGCTGCACAATCTGGTTTTAATTCAATAACAGAAGTCAGAGATTCAAAAGCATTGTGGTATTCTTCTTGTTCTAAATAAGATACGCTTTTTTGCATCAGCAGAACAAACTGGATCATTTTTTACCTCCTGCTACTGCTTGAGGAATTAAGCAAATCAATCGCTCTTGTGGTTTGGCGTTAGGATTAACAAAGGATATTTTCTGTTCTTGAGATAACTCTTGAATCAGACGTTCTATTTTTACTTCTTCTATCTCAGTAAACTGACTTTTGGCTTGTTGAATTAATGTTTGTTGTCCTAGTAAAAGATGATGTTTTACTAGATTAAGCAGAAATTTCTTTACTTCTAGCTCTTTTCCTGTTTCTGGATCTAGTTTGATAATAGGAATGGTGGGGACAATTTCTAAATCTTGTAATAAACTACATTGATGTAAAACTTTGGTTTCGCGAACTAATTTTTCTAAATCGGTTAAGCTTAAAGGCTTAAAATTTAAAACCAAATCCCCAGAAACAGCATCGTTTTTTAACTTTTGATAGGTTTTTAAATAATGAACAGATTCTAAACTGAATTTGATGTGAGAGTTTGAGCTATTATTAAATATCTTTTGATAGATTTTATATCCTTGATTATTCTTTTTGCCCAATGATTCGGCTCTAATCATAATTAATGTACTATTTTTATTTGAGCTAATTGCTTTCTCGCAGGCTTTCATAGCATAAGAAAAGCTTTTTAAATTAGAATCTTCATTCCACAATACACCGACCTGTTTAGATTGATTTAAGGGCTGATAACTAAAAGAATAACTAGAATATTTACCGTTTAAAAATCGGGGTTTTATTTGTTGAATTCCCAAAACACTTATGGCTGAAATCAACATTTCAATTAGTTCTTGAGAAGATGATTGACGAATGTGAGAAATTTTATCTTTAGTTTTATTTAATTCATCTTGCCAAAGAAGCTTAAAAGCTGCCAAAGGATCTGATGTTGGTTGTGTTTTATCACCTATTCCTGGTATTTCTCTAGAACTTGTAGATTTATACTTTTCATACAGTATTCCGCCAAAACTGAGAGAGTACCGTAAATTGGCTTTTCCTCCAGGATATTTGACTTCTAATTGTTGCTTATCTAAAGGTGCAATAGATGAATTTGGTTTGGGCTTTGCTTGGAAGTGGATCGGATAAAGGCGGTTTTCCCAAAGAGCTTTTACTTGTTCTAAATTAATTTGTTTTAAAATAATTTCTCGATCAATTCTAGCCAGATCGGACTGAAAAATTGTGTTTTGACAAATTCTCCATTGGTCTTGAGTAATACTAATAATTACTAAAAAGTTTTTTAAATTATTGTTGTGAAAAGCAGTATTAACATTAAAAATTGAACTAATATCTAAAGAACCATCTAAAGATTTAGGAGAAAGTTCTACCTGATCGAAACATAGAGCGATGGGTTTATTATCAGCAGAAATTCGCCCAAAATTGGCAATAACACCTTTAGCAGCCTCCTCTGTATCAATCATGCTGCTGACTCCCAAAAGCTCTAGTTCATCTTCGCTAATACTATAACCCCGTAACCAGTCACAAGCAGAGAAATATAAATCTGGGTTAGCCAACTCATATAAAACAGTAAAAAAGTCTTTAGGCTGATAAATACCCGTTGGATAAATGCTTCTTAGTTCGTGAATAAAGTGATTTTTCGCACCGAGAATCCTTTTTTTGATCCCACCATCACTATAAGCAGATAAACCTTTTAACCACAGAAGCAGTTGAGACTCTTTTTCCCCTTCAGGAATGTGCATCAAACCATCAACAGTATGGCTCAGAGTGTGTCGCCAAATATAATCTTGAGCTAGACAAGGCTCGATATAAGCAAAAAAAGCTCTATTATTTAGGTTTTTTTTGAGACGACTCAATAAATAGCTTTTACCACAACCAGAATCCCCCGTAAGCAAAATACTACGAGTACGACGATCTCGAATAACGTGTTGAAGAGTATCTCGGATTTGAATTATCGCTTCTTGATGAATTGATTCAACCGTTGCGCTTGAGGGTTGTTGGTTTTCTGTCCAAAAGTTACCCGTTCTAAATGTTACCGAATCAAAGGGATTAACTTCCCGTTGAATAATTTCGTTCAAAGTTGCCACACTAATACCTCTATTATCTGTATTTAAAATTGTTTTAAGGTATCGCCCTAATTAACCATGAGGAAAAATAACGAACCACCGACATCTTGAGGAATACCTGCTTCGACTTGTTCTTTGGTGTAGTGAACGGCTTCTACTAGTGAACTAAATTCCAATTTATCTCCTCTTTGCAAACGATATAGCGCATCGTCTAATTCTTTTCTAGACAGAGGTGGTTGTAGTTTATTGCGGAGATGAAAAATTGGTAGGTAATTATCTGTACCTAATTCGCGATCTAGTCCAATAATTGTTTGTAAAATCTCTTCATCAGTAGGCTTTTTACCATTGCTGGTATCTTGTCCGTTTGTCTTTATTTGAGGCTTTTTACCATTACCGTTAACCTCTTTGTTTACTGTAATTTGGGATTGAGATGAACCCGAACAGAGATTTTTACGTAAAAAACGAACATAATTATCTAGTAAATCAAGACTTAAAACTGAACCTGTACCTTTAGCATTGTATTCTTCTAACAGAGTTTTCTTTCCTCTTTCTGTTAGCCTAACTTGTTCTATTTTGGTGGCGGTGGCAGTAATTAAACCCTGTTTGACTAACTTAGTTATTAGTTCTTCTCTTTTCTCGGCAGGAGTAACTTTAGTTTTACCAGGAGTAATTACTTCAGTAGAGCAAGCTTTGAGGATTTTCAGTTCATCGGTAGTGACTGGTAAATTATTTGCATCTAGATTAAGTAATGCTTTACCAGCAGAGTTAATCTTTATTTTGGTAACTGTTTGGCTACAGGCTACCAATTCGCGATCGCACAAGTTCCGACAGATACTTTGTGTCTCTGAAATCTTAGTTTTACTATTCGGCTTGAGTTCGCTTATCTTTCCACAATAATTATTCTTACCAATAAGCTTAAAAAGAAACTTTAATTCTTTGACTTCCATGCTTCGCAGTTTAGGTTCTTCTGTTCCAGCTTATTCTCATAACTTTTGCGATTACACTGATAGAAATACGGATTTTTCTTAATTTAACGTGAGTTCGGGTTAAGCAGAAACAGAGAGAATAAAGTCATCTATTGCTATTGATAGCTTTTTATTATCATGGTTCTTCGGGTTCGGGCGCGTTCCCAAGTGCGGGAAACCCGCACTTGGGAACGCGCCCTCTCAATAGGCGACCAAACCAGCTAATAAATTAACTACAACGGCTCGATTGGTCAGGCAAGCCCCGTCGTTTTACGGCGGGGCTTGTCTGACCGTTGGTCAAAAGTCGCGAAACCGCAGCGTCCCTCTCGCCCAAAATTAGCAGGTGAATGATGACGCGAGTGTTATATCTGACAAAGAATGTTTTAGCTGTTCAATGACAGATTCAACAATGGCTCTTTTACGTAGTAGTTGCGAAACTAATAACTAATAACTAATAACTAATAACTAATAACTAACCGAAGGTTCAACGGAGAACGAGCGATAAAATTAAAAGGAAATATAAATTAAATTGATTTTATGGCGATCGCTTTAAAAAATAAGCAAAAATCCCGTGTGGTAGTTGTGGGTGCAGGTATTGGTGGTTTGACCACAGGGGCATTATTAGCCAAGGATGGTCATCAGGTAACTATTTATGACCAAGCGATCGTTCCAGGTGGATGTGCTTCTACTTTCAAGCGTCGTGGCTTTACTTTTGACGTGGGGGCAACTCAGGTGGCAGGGTTAGAGCCTGGAGGCATACACCACCGCATTTTTCAAGAGTTGGGCATTGAGCTACCTAAAACTACTTACTGCGATCCTGCCTGTGCTGTATTTTTACCAGGAGAAACCGAACCAATCAATGTTTGGCGAGACGCTGCTAAATGGCAAGCAGAAAGACAAAGACAGTTTCCTGGTAGTGAACCATTTTGGCAGCTATTAAATAAACTATTCAAGGCTAGCTGGCGATTTCAAGGCAGAGATCCCGTGTTACCTCCCCGCAATATTTGGGATTTATGGCAGTTAGTCTCGGCAGTTAGACCAGATACTTTAATTACCGTACCCTTTGCTCTGATGACGGTGGCTGATGCCCTCAAGCTATACGGCTTATATGGTGACAAACGGCTAAAGACTTTTCTCGATCTCCAGCTAAAACTTTATTCTCAGGTAGATACAGATGAAACCGCTTTATTATATGCAGCTACAGCCTTAGCGGTTTCCCAAGCACCTCAAGGACTGTTCCATCTTCAGGGCAGTATGCAGGTACTAAGCGATCGCCTGGTGGCAGGTTTAGAAAAATATCAAGGAAGGTTATTGATGCGCCATAGCGTCGAACAAATCCATACTACTTCGGGTAAAGTGACGGGAATAACTGTCCGCAATCAAAAGACTGGTGAAACCTGGATTGAAGAGGCAGATGAGGTGGTGGCAAACGTTACCGCCCAGAATTTAGTTAAGCTAACTTCAGATAAATCCTTGAGCAATTACCAACGACGGCTGGAGAAACTCCCTCAGCCATCAGGGGCATTCGTAGTTTATTTAGGAGTTGAGCGAAAAGCAATTCCCCCAAACTGTTCTCCTCATCTACAGTTTCTTTACAACCAAGATGAAGTAATTGGCGAAAATAACTCCCTTTTTGTTTCCGTAAGCAAGCCTGGAGATGGACGCGCACCTGATGGACAAGCAACCATCATTGCCTCCTCATTTACTGATGCTGATTTATGGTGGCAAGGAGAGGAGAAAGACTATGCACGCATCAAACAACATTATACAGAAGAAGCGATCGCTCGCCTCGGAGGATATTTTCAACTCACCCCTGAAAATATTATTCACACCGAAGCAGCAACCCCCAGAACTTTTGCTCACTATACCGCCAGAGAAAAAGGTACTGTTGGCGGATTGGGACAGCGTTTGGCTAATTTTGGTCCATTTGGCTTTGCCAACCGTACTCCCATCAAACATCTTTGGTTAGTAGGAGATTCAACCCATCCAGGGGAGGGGACGGCAGGAGTCAGCTATTCTGCCTTGACCGTAGTTAGACAAATAGCAGCAGGCTTTATGTTAGACTAAGCCAGGTTGTCACCAACCCGACTCGTCAAATGAACGCAGCATGAGACTTTAACCTCACTGCGCTCCTCTCTTTTCAGACTCATACGTGAGTACCCAATTACAGTAAGGTAGGAATATCGTTGACCCATAGCCAGTCCAAGTTATTGAACCATTTTTGAGTCTTCTCTCCTGACTTTTTCGCTTGATGGAGCTTTATAACCAATTGGTCACTGTACGTTTTGGCATCATGGCAATGTTTGTGTAGTAGCTGGAGATTATCTCTACTATTGCTACCACCCGCCTTTTTGGGGATGATATGGTCAGTTTCTATCAAATCTCCATCAAGGAAGTTAAGATTACACCAATTACATAAACCCATTTGTTTTTTCAACAATTTAGCTGTTGAAGGCTTCAATTCAGGATGCGAACCCTTTCTTTTTGCCCAGTAAATGGTGTCTCCGTCATAGGGGGTTTTATTTCCTCTAACTTTGACATGGCGTACAATTGCTGTTTTAGTATGTCTTTCTAAGGTAATAAAATCATCCTTATATTCCTTACCAAAAACCCAATTATCTTCTCCTATAGTTACCCAGTATTTATCTCCCACCCAGTATTTACTTTTGTTGGGATGTCTTCTATCCGCCCATCTACGTAGCCTTTTGTGAGTTAAATGACCAACTTTTGAGTAAGTTTCTTGACTACACACTGTTCTGTAATAGTTACACCATCCTCTAATAATCGGATTCAACTCACTGATGATTTTTTCTTGGGGTGCAGCTTTTAACCTTCCGATTTTAAGGGAAAGTTTTTCATAGTGCCTCCTAACACTATCGGATGATGGTCTTATAATTGTTTTGAACCCCAATAATTTACCCTGTCCGTTCTTCCCTGACTGGTATTTGCCAACTTTATATTGGCGTATATTGAATCCCAGAAAATCGAATCCTGGTTGATGTTTATCCAGTTCAAGTTGAGTGTGAACAACTTTGGTTTTGCTAAATTTTAATTCAAGGTCGTAGTGGGATAACCATTCACTTATGACATTTTGACAAACCTTGAGAGTATCCAAATTTTTATAAAAGATTACGAAATCGTCAGCATATCTGATTAAAGATGCACCCTTAATTTGTTTAATCCTATTTTCCATTCCGTGTAGGGCTATATTGCTTAAAAGCGGGGAAATTACGCCTCCCTGTGGCGTTCCCTGACGGTTTGGAGTCTTTTGATTCTTCTCAAAGTCACAAATGTCGGCTCTCAACCAGGCTCGGATTTGTCTCCTAATGGTAGGAAATGTATTGAGCTTGGCTAGGAGGTGATGGTGGTTAATTCGGTCAAAACATTTCGCTATATCTGCATCCAACACAAATTTTGATTTATATCTAATCTGGTTGAAGATGGCTTCCACAGCGTCATGTGCGCTTCTTCCAGGTCGAAAGCCATAAGAATTATTTTCAAATCTTGACTCCCATTCTGGTTCTAGAGCAGCTTTAACTAAAGCTTGTGTTGCTCTGTCGCGCATCACAGGAATACCTAGAGGTCGCTTTTCGTTTCTTCCAGGCTTGGGAATCCAAACTCTTCTAATGGGTTGGGATTTATCCTCTAGTTTTAAACCGTTTGCGAGTTGAAATCGCTGCTTTGGGGTCAAGGATTTCACCTGATCCACTCCCGCAGTTTTCTTTCCTGAATTATCCTGTGTGACCAGTCTTACGGATAAAAGTCGGTTGTAATAGGATTTGATGAGGGTTTTTTGTAGCCTTCTTCCTTGTTTGACATCACCATTGATGTAGGCTCGGTAGATTCTCTTTTGCAACTTCCAAACAGCCTTCTGGATTTTACGCCAATCAAGCTGTTTCCATTCCACAGTATTCTGATTTGAATCTGTTTTAGACATATCTATTGCTACTTAATCACTACTTGACTGAAAACAGTGAGGACGTGGGCATATCTTATTCATTACAAATAAGCCTTAGCTTTTTCCTCAATCCTTCGCCCTCTATAGCCTCCTGATATCGGAGAGTTTACGTCTTGGTTGATTACTCAGGTATTTCGACCAATAGCCTGAGAGCTATAGAGGGATTTCCTCGTTCCGAATATTTCGTTGGTATGAATCTTTAGGATGTGTCTGTCCACCGAGCGCGGTTAGTGTTGTGATTGTCATATTCACACTGACAATTAACCAGATGCGCTGATGCCTTTTGGCACAGGGCGAATGCCCAGATCGTCGTCTAACGACGACTGGCGACGCTACCGCGTCGCGTGCCTGTCAGACCTGATTTGGCTGTTTACCCTTAACGATGGTTATGACGGGAAGATTATTCCTTTTACTTCAGAATTAATCTTATCCATAGACTTCTTGCTAGCAGAGAACCAGTTCAGACTACCAGTTAGAGCTACATTTAACCCCGCTTTACGGATTGATGACCAGTCGCTACCGTAGGGGTTATGCTTTTACTCCCAACACCGAGAGAGTAGGACTTGATGATTTGAGCTTTTGTTAATATTTAGCACCTTATTACAGGCTCTCTCACCTACACGAAATATTCAGTTGTCATGGTTCAGATACTCATGATTGAGTCTTATCCAAGCTAGTCATACCAAGGGTTTTTACTCCTTGTTTCAACTAAACGAGTCGCACTTAAATATAGGGTTCGTGTCAACTACTCTTAATAAAAATGCGATCGCCAATATCAATTTTCAACTCTAGTTTTTCTAGCTGTAGATATAATATTGTCAATTCGCTCTGCAATTATTTGAGCTAAGTCTGCTTGAGACAAAATACTAGCGTGATCGCCTGGAATTTCATAGGTGTCAACACCTCCTAAAGCCATACCTTTCCAGCCACCATCAGCATCAAAATAAGCCTTTGCATCTCTAATTTTGGCACGAAATAAAGTTAATTTACCTCCATAAGTTTGAGGAGTGTATTTCCTAAGTATTTGATAATTTAGGTTGTTAATTTTAAACGCAAGCTTTTGTTGAGGAGATAAAAACAATTCAACAAATTTAAAGTATCTTTGTTGAGTCGAGCGGAGAACTTTTGCTTTTAGTCGATATTTGATTTTTGATTTAACATAATCTAATGCTTGAAATGTTGATAGCTGGGTAAAATTGCTAAAATGAATGTATGTTTTCTGCAAGGCATTTTTATCAGTAATTTTGGGTCCTAAACAATCAAATAAAGCTAAAAGTGCAATACTTTCTCCTTGCTGCTCAAGTTGACAAGCTATTTCGTAAGCTACAAAACCGCCAAAGGAATGTCCGCCTAAATAATATGGCCCTTGTGGCTGAACCAATCTAATTTCTTGAAGATAGTCGGCAGCCATTTCTTCTAAGCAAATTAATAATGGTTCTCTGCCGTCCCAGCCTCGTGATTGTAAACCATAAAATGGCTGCTCGTTTCCTAAAGCTTTGGCTAAAGAATAATAAGTTAGCACATTACCGCCAACAGGGTGGATACAGAACAAAGGAGGCTTCGTACCATGAGGTTGAATATTAACCAGTGAAGAACGGCGTGATGCTGACCAGCCTCGATCGAGAATAATGCTGGCTAGTTGAGAGATGGTTGGTGCTTCAAATAAAGTTGCTAAAGGTAAATTAGCCCCAAAAGATTTATGGATTCGTTCAAATAAACGCAACGCCAACAGGGAATTACCGCCAAGGGAGAAAAAATCATCATCTCTGGCAATTGGTTGAACATTTAAAACCTCTGACCAAATCTGGCTTAATTTAAATTCTAAAGGGCTTTGTAGTGGCAAAGACTTGCTCATTATCGATGCTCTTTTGGTCGGAGTAGTTAGTAACGCCTTAAGGTCTACCTTGCCGTTGGGAGTTAAAGGAAAAGCATCTGTAAAGATAAAATCAGCAGGAATTGCATACTCAGGCAATTGAGTTGCCAGAAAGCTCCGCAATTGTTGGCTAGTCAGGGCCGAGTTGGGTTTTAAAATCGAGTAAGCGACCAAACTTTTTTGCTCTGCATTAGGATCGTTAACGCTAACTAACGTTTCTTGAATTTCTGGACATTGCAATAGGGCGGTTTCAATTTCTCCTAGTTCAATTCTGATACCACGAATTTTGACCTGGTTGTCAATACGACCTAAAAATTCTATATTACCGTCTTCAAGATAGCGTCCTAAATCTCCTGTTTTGTAAAGACGGGCGGTAGGGTCGCTACTAAAAGGATCGACAATAAATCTGGCGGTGGTTAATTCTGGACGATGAAGATAGCCTCTAGCTACACCAACTCCGCCTATGTAAAGTTCCCCCGTAACACCGATGGGTGCTAACTGTTGTTGAGAGTCTAAAATATAGAAGGATTGATTATGGAGAGGACGACCATAGGGAATAGCTTTGTCAGCAGTCCATTTTGAGGCGATAGGATAACAAATAGACCAAATTGAGGCTTCAGTTGCTCCTCCTAAACTAACAATCTGTAGCTGCGGGTTTAAGTTTTGCAGTTGAATTACCAAATTAGGATTAAGGCGATCGCCACTGAGCATAACTAAACGTAGTGATGATGGTAATTGTCGCTCAAAGCCAACGATATAATTAACTAGCAACTCTAAAAGAGCGGGGGCTGAGTTCCAGATAGTGACTTGTTCTTGGGCTATCAATTCCAGCCATTGTTCGGGATTAGGGCGAGTGGTACTAGGGGGCAAAATCGCTGTTCCCCCAGAACCCAAACTGCCGAAGATATCATAAACCGATAGATCGAAGCTCAAGGAAGAAACAGCCAATACACGGTCTTGAGGCTGCACCGCAAAACGCTGCTCGATATCCCATAAGGTGTTGACCGCACTATGGTGTTCTATGGCTACCCCTTTCGGATTTCCCGTTGAACCAGAAGTATAGATTACATAAGCTAGGTTATGGCTGTTTACTTGGCTTAGGGGATTTGTATTCTGTAAATTAGGTAGTTCCCCATCTCGATCGAGACAGATAATTTGAGTAGCAGTTTTGGGTAATCGCTCAAGCTGCTTTGTTTGAGTTAGCAGTATATTTAAACTAGCATCTTCAAGGATATAGCTAAGTCTAGCGGGAGGATAATTGGGGTCGATCGGTAAGTATGCTCCTCCTGCTTTGAGAATAGCAAATAAGGCGATCGCCATTTCTAAAGAGCGTTCTAAACAAATACCAACTAAACTTTCTGGCTGCACTCCTAGCTGCTGTAGATGATTCGCCAGCTTGTTGGCTTGCCGATTTAATTCACCTCTAGTCAAAGACTGACCTTGATAGACAACGGCGATCGCCTCACTATCTTCTATTACTCTAGCTTCAAATAATTGATGCAGACATAAATCCGCTCGATAGTTCGTGGTAGTTTGATTCCAAGCCAACAGCCGTTTTTTTTCTGAGTCAGAGATTAAAGGCAGGTGGGCGATGGGGTAGTTGGGATTTTGGCTGACAATTCCTGCTGTTAGAGTTTGCCATTGCTCTAACATAGTGGCAATTAATTCCTCAGAGAAGACATTAACGTTATACAACCAATAGTATTCTGCTGATTCGATACTTAACGTTAAATGACCAGAAGGATGCTCTACGTTTTGCCCCACACTTACCGTAAAATCATCTAGTTTGTTGGCTAATTGCGGAGATCTAGCGATTAAATCCGTGGCATAGCTTTGATATTTTTGATTGAGTTTTCGCCTTTTAGTAACTGTGGCGATCGCTGTGGCTAAATTATCTTCAGAGGAAATTCTTAAATTTGCAGGTACACAAGTAGCAAACCAAGGAGCGATCGCGCCATTTTCAGTAAATCCTTCAAATCCCAAAGTGATTTGTTGGTTGACGCTTAAACGAGCGATGTAAATGGCGAAGATAGCCATGACCACATCTGAAGCGTTTGTCATCCCATAGGTCTGCTGAATGAAATCAATAACTATATTGCTTAAAGGTAATTTAACCCGTCGATAACTATTGGCAGCAACAAAGGTTGCTAATTTTTTGATTCTAGGCAGGGTTAGAGGTTCCCACTTGATTAACTGCTTGCGCCAATAGCCTTCTGCTGGTGATAGTTTCGTTGCTAAGGTGGTTATTTTAGAGCTTAATTCTGAATCAATCTGAGGCAACTGTTGTTTATACTCAAGCTGATAATCTGTAACCAATTTTTCAATTGAGCTTGCTTTCCCCTGCTTAGTGGTAACATCCTGTAGCGCAATGTCTTGACTAGCCGTGGTCACAATTAATCGATCGCTTTCAATTCTGACAATTGTGCCTGGTGTGTATTGAGATTTAGCTGTAAGTTTGGCTACCCGATTAATAATTACGTAGTCTAAATTATCACTGGAGTTTAATATTAGTTTGGCTGTGGTTAAAGAATTTGTATAATTCCCAAAGCTCAATCCCCGCACTAGATTATCAATCACTGCTGCTGGCTGATTAAAATCAATAATGCCTAATGCTTGAGGTTTTTGATGACGAGGGTAGTAGCTTCGCTGCTGTAAATCTTGGAAAGTTGAATTTACTCGATCGCTAGCAAGTTCTTTGATTAATTCGCTAAAAGCGGCGATCGCTGCCTGATAGCATTTAGTATTTAGGGTTAAAGTAGTTTCTGAAGCTTCTAAGTCTATTTTGACCTGCTTGAGTATATTACCTGTATCAATTTCTGCTGTAATCTCGTGCCAGGTAATACCGTGTCGCACTTCGCCATTGATAATTGCCCAAGCTGTTGCGTTTACTCCAGCATAGCTTGGTAGTAAAGCGTCGTGGTAATTAATTGCTTGACTAACTTGAGCAATAGTTTCAGGAAGCAAAATAGCGTGATTAACAATGCTAAAAAGATAATCACACTGATCTGCTTTTAACAGTTTAAGTAACTGTTGCTGATCTTTTAAGTTAATAATTTTGTTAGTATCTGCCCACCGTTTAACGATTAAATCTGGAGATACAATACCTTTGATTCGATACTTTTGTTGCAGCAGCAGTTCGGCACACTTTATTAATAGACTTCCTTCTCCGATTAAATAACAATCAAATGAATAGTTTTTGGGGAGAACTTCTTGATTATTTTTAGACTGTGAAGTATCCAACTTATGTACTTAAATAAAATCTAAAACATATTTTCTTTAATATAATAATATCCTCTTAAGTGTATTTCGCTCTGCCTTTTAGCGTATCTTTACTGACAAACCCTCTAAATTGAGTTGCTAGAAAATATTAATATCTACACAGTGTTCTTAAAATATTTGTAATTTCATCCCATGAGCGATATTCCCCAAGTTGGACAAGCAGCACCTGATTTTATTGCTCAAGATCAAAATGGCGATCGCCTTAGCCTAAATGACAAAAAGGAGCGCTGGGTAATAAGGTATTGCAGGAGTTGAAAGTGGGTTAACTGAGACTATGCCAAATATCGTCGTTAAATTCTGCGAGAGATTTTAAGATGGTATCGGCGATCGCAAATTTAGGATTATCATATTCTAATGGTTCAGGAATAGCAATACACTTCATTTGAGCAGCCTTGGCAGCTAGCACTCCATTGAGAGAATCTTCTAAAGCCAAACATTCTGAAGGAGAGACGTTTAGTTTGTTAGCGGTAGTCAAATATACTCCTGGATGGGGTTTGCCTAAAACTTCCGATTCTGCCGAATAAACTTCAGCAAATACATTTGTCAATTCCAGCTTTTGTAATACAGCCTGAATAATCTTAGATGCAGAAGAAGAAGCCAGAGCAATTTTGACTTGTTTTTGCTGAACAAAAGATATGGCTCGATCTACTCCTGGTAAAGGTTCGCCTCGAAGATGAATCAACTCAATTACTTTAGCGATAATCAACTCCTCAACTTTCTGTTTAGCCAGATTTGTCCAAGGATGCCTTTGATACCAATAATCCACAACTTCATCGATTCTTAAGCCTTTTGTTTGCAGACATAGCTCAGAAGTGAGAAGAATATTAACCTGTTTAAAAATAAGTATTTCTGCCTCTTGCCAGAGAGGCTCGGAATCGATCAGCAACCCATCCATATCGAAAATTACAGCTTTAATCACCATGTAGTTTTAGTTATTGATTAATATTTAACTTTTCTTTTATTTCGGCTTCAGAAGCTTGAGCGCCAACTAATACCGCCTGATTATCTTTAACAAACAATGGTCGCTTAAGCAGCATAGCATTCTGTGAAAAAGCATCAATCCACTGACTTTGATTGACATTGCTTGTATTGTTGATTGCTATCGGCATTTCATACTTTGCTCAAAATAAGATACGTTACTAATCATTGCTTTGACTATTAACTTCAATTTCGTCCAACTACTTAATATATAGATGGTTTGTCAAATTTGCCCCAAAAACCCAGGCTAGAAAATAAGTTAGGTCTGGCTTTAAATTTAAAATATCATTCCTTGAGGAAGATAGTTAAGGGTAAAAAAGCCATCCTAGGCATACTATTCAAAGCAACAAGAAAGTTGTATCGTGAATTAGTTGAACAACTAAGCGCGTAGATAGAACATACACCTTAGTAAATCTGGTTCGTTTTATATTCGCGCCTCAATCAAACTAAAATTTATGAACACTAAAAAAAATATACTTTTTAAATGGTTTCAGTCTTGGTCAACTAAGTTAGTTTTGAGCAGCGTCCTAACTTTCACTGTTTTTGGTGCTAGCTTAATGGGCTGGCAACCTGAAGCATCGGCTATTTTGGCTCAGGGAGATGCAGTAACCGATCCTCAAGCTATTCTTCGCTATTCCTTACCGATAGAAAATGATTCTGTACGCAAACTGCAAAAAAGTTTGGAAGATATTTCTAATCAACTACGAGCTAAGCGTTGGAGTAATATTAGTCGGGATCTTAAAGATGCTAGCCGTGTATTATCGGCTCGTCGCGACAAGCTTTTGGCAACTATTCCTGAAGAACGCCAACCCCAAGCGAAATCTGTGATCGAGCAGTTGGCTAGTGGAACAGAAGAATTAAAAGAAATTGTGGCAGCCAAAGATCGTGAAGGAACTTACCTTAAAAGAAGGGAGTTACTCGACCTTGTTACTGATTTAGAGCAGTCGATGGTAGTAGGCTATCCTTTTGAAGTCCCAGAAGAATATGCTAACCTGCCACAGCTTTTGGGTCGTGCCACTGTAGAGATGGAAACTAACAAAGGTAATTTGAAAGTTGTAGTTGATGGCTATAGTGCGCCTGTAAACGGTGGAAACTTCATCGATTTGGTCGAGCGTGGATTTTATGATGGTTTAGACTTTAACCGCGCCGAAGATTTCTATATCCTCCAGGCAGGCGATCCACCTGGAGATGCTGATGGTTTTATCGATCCCAAAACAAATGAGTACCGCGCTATTCCGATGGAGGTATTGGTAAAGGGAGATGAATTACCTGTTTACGGGGATACTTTAGAAGAGTTAGGACGTTATTTAGATCAGCCAGCAATTCCTTTTAATGCTTATGGCGCGATCGCTTTGGCTCGTCCTGCTAATGACCCTAACGGTGGCTCTTCACAGTTTTTCTTCTTTAAGTTTGATACTGAAATTACTCCTCCTGGTTACAACCTGATGGATGGACGTTATTCTGTCTTTGGTTATTTGGTAGAAGGTAAAGAAGTCCTAGAAGAACTAACCGAAGGAGATAAAATTATTTCTGCCAAGGTTATTGATGGTATTGATAACTTGAAAGAACCAGTTTAGTGATTAATATTTTAGTTAGGGGCGAACGGCCGTTCGCCCGTACTTGGGTGGAGCGAAAGCGAAACCCAACAAAACTAAACAACATTTAATAATCAACAATCAAGGAAAATGATTGATGAACCGCTACTAGTTAAAGATTTAGGTGAGCATGGTTTATTAAAAAAGCTTCAGAGTTATTGTCCCAGGGAGATCATCGGCGATGATGGGGCAGTTTTAGGGATTACTCCTGGTAAATCTTTGGTGGTGACTACGGATGTTTTAGTAGATGGGGTTCATTTTAGCGATCGCACTACCACCGCTTTTGATGTGGGTTGGCGTGCTGCTGCTGCTAATTTGTCGGATTTGGCAGCTATGGGAGCAAATCCTCTGGGAATTACCGTTGGCTTGTCTTTACCAGGCGAGAAAGCTGTAGATTGGGTGGAAAAGCTCTATCAGGGAATGAAGGCTTGTTTAGAAGTTTATGGAACTTCTATAGTGGGGGGAGATATTTGTCGTTCTGCCGTGACTAGTATTGCCATTACTGCTTTTGGTGAAGTTCTTCCTACTAGGATAATTCGTCGTTCTAACGCCAAGCCAGGAGACGTTATTGTAATTACTGGTTTGCACGGACTTTCCAGAGGCGGACTAGAAATACTGCTCGATTCAAGTAAAAGTAAAAATCTCGAATTTCAAGAGCGAGAAAGATTAATTGAGGCTCATCAAAGACCAAAGCCAAGACTAGATGTTTTGCCGTATTTAGCCCAAATTCCTGAAAATATTGCGATCTCAGGTATGGACAGCAGCGATGGGCTAGCAGATGCGATTAAGCAAATTTGTAGCTATAGTGGTGTTGGAGCGACCATTAACGGGGAAAATCTGCACATTTTTTCAGGATTAACTAAGTTGGCAGGATTAGCAAAAGCTGGAGAATGGCTGCTTTATGGCGGAGAAGATTTTGAATTGGTTTTATCTCTTCCTTTGAATTTTGCTCTTAGCTTGGTAGAAAATCTTAGTTTTGATGCAGCAATCATTGGTGAAATTACTCAAGGGTGCGAAATTAAAATAATTAACGGCAAAAGCCATAGTTTTCAATTAACTTTAAATGAAGCTCAAGGATTTCAACATTTTTAGATATAGTAGTTCTAATGTACTAAAGTGTTGGCTATATTTTTCAGACAAGAAAAGCACAACATATTTTAAGAAAAATAGTTACCCTGGTATAAATTTCCTCGAAATGGGAATGTTAATTTTGTGAAGGAAAGTCATGGGCTGTATTATTAATTCTCATCTCTATTCAGAGGATAAATTAAGTGAGATCTAAGATAGGATAGTCAACCCAATCGACAATCATAAAAATTATTATCCTGTGTATCACACCTGATTATGGAGCAGCGAGATTTGCCTAAAACTATGCAGCAAGCATCAGGGATCGATCATATTGTCAGTAATATTTTCCAATTTATTCAAGCAAGCTTAAATAGTCCGAATATTCTGTCAAATTTGGCTGGTAAATTTGCTAATTTGCTGCTTGTCGAAACCTGTATTGTAGTCTCTATTGATGCTTATGGCAGCACTAACCAAGTAGGTTATTGGCAAAAAGATCATCTTTTGTTGACAACTCAAAAAATTACTCAGCTACTATCTAGTTTGTCTCTGGCTCAGAGTGATTTTACTCCATCCCAAGTGCTAATCCAAAAAGATTCCCATCTATTTAAAACGATCGATCATTTAGTCAAAGAAGTTCTGCCTGGAAAATCTTGGCTAGGTATAATCACTCGATATCAACAAAAGGTTAACGGTTTAGTTTTACTTTTTAAGCCAGACTCTTGTAAATGGAGTAGCTCAGAGCAGAAACTATTGCCAGAAATTTCCGACTCAATGGCGATCGCAATTTCTCAAATACAGCTTCAGCAACAGGTTCACACTAAAGCTCAATATCAATCCTTATTCAAAAAGATCAGCAGAGAAATTAGCCAAAGTTCCCATCTTCAATCACTATTTAATACCTGTTTAGCAGAACTATGCACCACTTTGGAGGCAGATCGAGGCATAATTTTGATGTTGAAGTATCAAAATCCTTTAAAAGCCAAAAATCGACAACATAATTCAGTCAAAGGAACAGTCAGAATTACTTCTCACTGGAGTGACTCAGATCGAGGCAAATCCTCTGAAGATGAACCATTTTTTAGTCTAAGTGATTCGGACTTATGCCAAAAAGCTTGGCGTAATGCTCCAAAATATTTGTGTTTTCCAGCAGATACTCCTTTTCCTGATTTAGCCCCAGAATCAGCTATTGATTCTTTTGCCACCGATGGTTCTGCTTTATTGATGATGCCTTTAATGGGTAAAAAAAGTAGCGGTACAGACTCAGCAGGAGTTCTTGGTTTTTTGGTACTGCAATATAACGAAAAACATCATTGGTTGGAAGATCAATTAGATTTAATTGATTGGGTGTGTGTACAGCTTAGTACGGCTCTAGTTCATCATCAAACTTTAAATCAGGTACAGTCCATTGTTGAAGAACGTACCGCTAAACTTAAATGGAGTTCAGATGTTCAGGCAAAACTATCAGCAAAAATGCGCCAGCACATCGATCAGCTACAAAAGTTAAATCAGTTAAAAGATGACTTTATGAACAGCATGAGTCATGAGCTAAAAACGCCTTTAACCAGCATGAAAATAGCAATTAAGATGCTGCGCCACACGGAATTATCTCCTGAAATGCACGAAAAATATCTTAATATCTTAGAGCAAGAATGGGATCGAGAATATAGCTTAATTAAAGATTTGCTGACTTTACAGCAGGTAGAGTCAGGCAAACTAACCTATAGCCCTCAAGAGCTTAATTTAACCCAAGCGATTGCTAATTTGGCTCAGTCTTTTAATACCAAGTGGCAAATGGAAAAGGGTCTTGAACTGAAGATAAATGTATCTAAACCCGATCTTAAAATTAATACTGATGTTGAAAGCCTAGAGCATATTTTAAGCGAACTATTGTTAAATGCAGCCAAATACAGTGATGAAAATACGGTGGTAGAATTGTTGGCACAAAGCCAAACTACCCTCAAAGGCAAAGACATAGTAATTTCTGTCGCCAATAGTGGTGCGGAAATTACCCCTGAAGAATTGCCCTATATCTTTGATAAATTTAGACGGGGTAAAGGGGTAACTGACCGTGCAGTGCCTGGAACAGGCTTAGGGCTTACTCTGGTACAGTATTTAGTTGAACATCTAAACGGTACGATTGAAGTTACCAATGAGCCGACAAAATGCGATCGCGAAAGCTCATTTCTGACTACCTTTGTGCTTAAATTACCTCAATTTCAACCATCTATTAGCTAGGTTAGTAAGAGATTATTTAAGATTTAAAGAATAACTATAGTCGATCGCCTTTAATTATATCTCAACTCTAAATCGGTCGATTGTCAGAAATTCCTATGAAATGGCACAGAAGTAAAAAGCTCACCAATCCAAAACTATCCCGCTTGTCTTTAGGAACTTATCCTTATTCACCATTTTTTCGCCAGATCAAAATTTTCGGCATCGCTACTAAACTTTTATTTTCTCTGTGGTGGAACAAAGTAACGGGCAATAATTCTTCTGGGCGTAGATATCGTTTGGCACAGTGGTTAGTCAAAAATATTCTGGAATTAGGACCAACCTTTATCAAAATTGGGCAGGCTTTATCAACTCGTGCAGATCTAATTCCCATTGAATATATTCAGGAATTTAGCCAACTACAGGATCGAGTACCACCCTTTAGTTCTGATTTGGCGATCGCTGTAATTGAACAGGAATTAGGCAAATCAGTTTCTGTATTGTTTGCCGAGTTTAACCCTACTCCCCTAGCTGCTGCTAGTTTGGGACAGGTACACAAAGCCAGACTCTACACGGGGGAAGACGTAGTAGTCAAGGTGCAGCGTCCTGGTTTAGCAAAATTATTTAACTTAGATTTTGAAATTCTGCATCGCTTAGTAAGATGGATGAATCGTTTAATTAAAAATTCCCGAAAATTTAATTTAGAAGCAGTTTATCGTGAATTTTTTGAGCTTCTTTACATGGAAATTGACTATGTTCACGAAGGTAAAAATGCCGATCGCTTTCGAGCCAATTTTCAAGGCTATCATCGAGTGGCAGTACCGCAGGTTTATTGGCAATATACTACTCCTAAAATTTTAACTTTAGAATATTTACCTGGCATTAAAATAGACGACCGCCTAGCTTTAGAAGCTAATCGAATTGATACACAAGAAGTAATTCAACTGGGCATCACCTGCTATTTAAAACAGCTTTTAGAAGACGGTTTTTTTCAGTCCGATCCTCACCCTGGCAACATGGCAGTTAGCCAACGGGGAGATATTATTTTTTATGATTTTGGCACCATGGCAGAAGTAAAAACCATTGCCAAAGATCAGATGGTTAAAACTTTTTTTGCCGTCTTAAAAAAGGATACGGATGAGGTAGTAGAAACTCTAATCTATATGGGTTTAATTGAGCCTGTAGCGGATATGACTCCTGTTAAACGGATGATTGCCTTTATGATCGAAGAGTTTCGCGATAAGCCCGTTGACGTGAGAGCTTTTGAACAAATAACCGAAGAAGTCTACTCAATTTTTGAGCAGCAGCCATTTCGGTTACCGCCCCAGATGACTTTTATTGTTAAGTCTTTAACTACTTTAGATGGTATTGCTCGCGCCCTCGATCCTCAATATAATTTACTGGCAGCAGCCCAACCCTTTTTAAAACAGGTGGCATTTTCCCAACAACAGGGCAGTATGTTGAGTATTTTAGCCAGACAAACCAAAGACTTTATTCAATATAAATTTAGGCAGCCAAACCGTACTCAACTATCAATCATGCGCTTAGAATCTCGCCTGGATTTAGGAGAGTTACAGGTAAAGGTCAAGAGCATAGAAAGTGAACGATCCCTTAAGCAAATTCAGTTAGGAATCAAAAGCTTAATTTATACCTGCTTTTCGGGATTTTGCTTATTATCTGGTTCAGTATTGTTGGTCGGTCACTTAAAAGGAATGGCGATCGCTTTATTCTGTTTTGCTACCTTTTGGTTTATTTTACTCATGCGATCGATGATGAGCATGGCAATGAAGGAGAAAATGTATCGCATGGCTCAGAAGTAACTAATCTAAAATCTTTAGTTGCTAATTCAATTGATTTTTGATGATGGCAAATAAATAATTTTAGATTGAGAATTAGTGGAGTGATAATTTGCTAGGCACAAAACTAGTAATAATCTACACATTAACATCATATTTTATTTGGAATATTTTCGGAGATAAACAGAAACAAGTGCTTTTTTGTGGGAGCTGATTGTTTTCCGATGCTATCATGTAGGCTACAGCTTTAGCATTTTACGACTTCAATCAATACTGATTTTTTTATGGATAGTCCAGATACTCCTCAATGCAGTCAATTCAATGATCATCTTTTAACAGCTAGATTAAAAAGAGTTTCGCAAAAAAACCTTGAAAACTTTTATAAAGATGCAGTTAATAAAGATAGTGAGCCAAAGAACAAAGCAAAATTAGTCGAAGAAATAGTTGTTCACTACAAAATAATGCTAAACAATTCTGAATTTCAAGAGAAATTAGGTGTTTTTATTAGGGACTATGTACTTAGTGCCAGGGAATCAGAATATTTAATTGAAATTAACGATAAACAAGCTTTTATCAAATGGGTAGCTAATTGGTCAAACAACGCTTATGTTGGTAATAATTTTAACTTTTACAAACATATTTATTTTGAATTGCCAGAACAACATCTATGTTTGAATAAATTAGATGCTTTAAAAACTACTATCCAATCAGAAAATAAGAAAGAAGACTATAGTTGCTTATCCTTTCCTAATAAAGTTTTTTTACTAGTTGCATATAGAAAAGAAAAAAATTAATTTTTAGTCGCAATCAATTGTTGACTATTCATGATACACGCGAGTTTGAAATTGTTTTTAGAGCGAATAGTTCTTTAGTTAGCGTCAGAGGAGAAAATTCAGTTGTTCGAGATTTTTTTAATTCTATAGTGGAAAATGCCAATCAGCAATTATCTTCAATAAGATCACTTTTTATTGGTGACGAACAAGGAAAAAGCTATAGACCTATAGTAAAACCAAGAGTGTTCATTAAAATTGAGAATTTGAAACAATCTTTTAATGGTACATATCTTGATATTGATGCCCCAGTTACAGGAGATCAAGCTACGAGAATAAAAATATCTCTAAAAGGAATGCAAAATGTTGCAGAAGAGACTCACCCCATACTAGCCGCCGCTGTAGCGGAAGTTTGGAGAGAACAAGAAAAAAGCCGTATCGCTTTCTTGTATAATAACAATACTTATTCTTTCACTGTGACCAACAATGGAGGATTGTACTTTAAACAGTATGCTCCTGAAGAAGTAGTAACTTATGTTCTATTAAAAATTCTTCTTCTGCAAAATTGCGATAATGGATACTCAAGCAATTAAATGTATAAGAAAATACATTGAAGATAAATATATTGGAGGCGGTGTCGTTAAAGTCTCTGATGTATCAGCTTACTGCGGGTGTTCAGATGGAATTATTCTTAAAGGATTAGTACGGCTTGAGGAATTAGGTGAAGTAAAAATTGAAAAAAGATATTCTTGTCCTGATTTTCACTACATAAGAGAGAATGAATTTCCTTTTTGTTCTGAATGCGATCAAAAATATCCTGAAGAGCTAATCAATGTCTACTTTTACTTTAAGCCTCTAGCCACAGTCAGAATGTGAGTAAGAAGAAACGCGAGGCTATTGATCCTATATACAAAGAAAAGTTCATTGAAGATTTAAATAGGTTCATCAGCAAAGTTCAGTCAGCAGAAATTAATAATCCTACTACTTGTGCAACTATATTTAGTAACTCTGACCAGTATGCAGATGAAAAAGCATATCTTGAAGAGTTAGCAACAGAAAATTTTTCAACTGCAAAAGATAGAGGTGATGCTCTAGAGAAGTTGATTATAAAAATATTCAACAGAATAGATTTATTAGATGGTATTTCTATAACTCGAAAGGAAACTGTCTTAGGTCAACTCGATTTGCAACTCGTTACTGTTAGAGATTTTATATATGACGTATGGGGCATGACTAGAGATAAGCCAACTGTTGAATATATGATTGGTGAGTGTAAAAATTATACTAATCCTGTTGGAAGACCAGAAATTGAACGTATATGCTGGCGTGCAACCAAAGGAGCTTGTTTGGCTTTTTTCATAGCAACTGAATATACTAAAGATGCACTAGATGAAATAGCATATTTCAATCAAAACAAACAAAATCTTCTGCTCAATTCCAATGGAGTTTATGTTATTCCTATTTCAATTTCAATGATAGAAGCTATTGTTAATAATAATATAAACTTTTGTTATTTCATTAAGTGGGCAATAAAAAACTCTAAAATAATGAGTATAGTCAATTACTTAAAACTTACTTAAATAGTTGAAATAAATGCTAACTTCTATTTTTTGAACACTTTTCAAGGTATTAAGGCGATCGCTTTATTCTGTTTTGCTACTTTTTGGTTTATTTTACTAATGCGATCGATGATGAGTATGGCAATGAAGAAGAAAATGTATCGCCTGGCGCAAAAGTAAATCATTGAGCATTTAACATCTAATGATGACATATCATGAAAACCAGGAAAGAGAAGCCTTTGAACCTCTTCGCCTTAAGGCTGAACAATTACTATCGGCAGCACTAGACAACAAAATTCACATTAATAAGGTTGAATGCCTAACCGAGAAGGGAAGACGGAATTTGCTGCTGCGATGCTTTATTAATCCAGTTGGCGATTTACCCTCAAGCTTCATTATTTAAAAGGTGGAAACAGAAAACTATAACCCTGATGATGCTGACTCTAAAGATACAAGGCGTTTATTCAATGATTGGACGGGTTCTCAATTTTTAAACACCATACCCAGCAAGTTTAAACATAGTCCTGAATTTTATGGAGGCGATCGCCATTTAGGTATGATTGTTTTGGAAGATGTGCAGCATCTTCACAGTTTAGTTGAACCATTGCTAGGAAGCGATCGCTCTCATGCGGAATGGGCATTACTTCAATATGCAACTTGTTTGAGTCAACTAAATACGGATACCCTTGGTAAAGAAGCACAATTCCAGGAACTATACAAGACTCTCTCAACCGATATGAAATTTACCAGAACAGGTGTGAATATTCCCCAGCATCAGTCTCGGTTAGAGAACCTAAAGATTTATCCTGAAAGCGTTTGGTTACGTGACTTAGAAGCTATTAATAAAACAGTGACTCATCCTGGTAAATTTCTAGCATATATTCATACCGATGCTTGTCCAGATAACGTTTTGGATACAGGTAAAGAGTTACGATTAATAGACTTTGAAACGGGTTCTTTTGGTCATGCCTTTATTGATGCTGCTTGTGGCAGAATGATGTTTCCTAGCTGTTGGTGTTCTAAACGCTTACCTCCGACTATGGTTCAGCAAATGGAGGATACTTATCGGTCAATACTTATTCAATATTGTCCAATTGCAGAAGATGATGAGATCTTTGAGACAGCTTTGGTCAATAGTTGTGGCTTTTGGCTTTTGTACACATTATCGCGACATTTTGAAGCTGCTTTAGTTAAAGATTTAGATTTTGGAATTTCTACCATTCGTCAGCGCATCATAGCTCGGCTGGAGGCTTTTATTGCCATATCGCAAGAATTTAATCAGCTTCGGGGTTTGCGAGATACTTCTAGTCGGCTTTTAGATTTGTTGCGCCAGCGTTGGTCAGATGCCCCTGAACTGCCACTTTACCCAGCATTTAACATTTATTATTAATCATTGGGATTACTAATCTGACTTATTTTTCAGACTTAAAATAATCTGGAAGACTGATTATACTTGCTTTTTGTCCTTCAAAAATGACTATAGGGATTACTTTATTCAGTACAGCGTTAGTAATACCATCTCGCATTTGTTTAAAGAATTTGTTGTCAGGTAATTTATCGGTAAATTCCTCAACCGTACTTACTTTATGAACGTAGTCTCCGCTATTGTCTTTGACGGTAATAATCGCGTTTGAGCCACTACCCGCAATAGTTTTACACTGTTCTGTAATTGATTCCTGGTTGAGACTTAAATATTCTTCAGCTTTCATTTTATGACGAGAAGTTTTCCTTCTAATTGTACGGTAAGCTAATTTAGCTTACAATTGCGATCGCTATTAATAAAATACATTGGTTGCTAATAAATAGGGAAGTTACTGAGAAATTGTATAAAATGGCGCATAAATAGCTATGTACTTAGCACTTTTGCTTAAGAAAAATAGGAAAAAATCCAAAACGTTGTATAAAGCAAAGATGCTTCCATTAAACTTACAGGTAGAATTCGCGCTGAGGTAAAAACTTATGGACAAACTTGCACTTTGGCAACGCTATCAAGACTGGCTTTATTACAACGAAGATTTAGAATTGTATTTAGATATTAGTCGTATTACCTTTGATGATGCCCTAATCAAAGAACTAGAACCCAAATTTGCTAAAGCATTTAAAGACATTGAAGCTTTAGAAGGTGGCGCGATCGCCAATCCTGATGAAAACCGCATGGTTGGTCATTATTGGCTCAGAGATCCCGATCTTGCTCCTACTGATGAATTAAGACAGGATATCATCGACACCAATAACAGAATACTTGACTTTCAAAAGAAAGTTCACAGCGGTGAGATTCATCCTCCCCAAGGTGGCAAATTTACCGATATTCTCTCTATTGGTATAGGTGGTTCGGCTTTAGGCCCGCAATTTGTAGCTCAGGCTTTAGCACCTGCTGATGCACCTTTAGATATTCACTTCATTGATAATACCGATCCTGCGGGTATTGATAAAGTCCTAGCAAGTATTGGCAATCGCTTAGAAACTACCTTAGTTTCGGTTATCTCCAAGTCTGGGGGGACTCCTGAGACTCGTAACGGCATGATTGAGGTGAAAAAATTCTATCAAGATTGTAATCTCGATTTTGCTGCTCACGCCTTTGCCATTACAGGCAAAAGCAGTAAACTAGAGGCGATCGCCGAACGGGAAGGCTGGTTAGCTATCTTCCCGATGCGTGATTGGGTTGGCGGACGTACTTCAGAATTATCTCCCGTGGGTTTAGTCGCTGCTGCTCTCCAGGGAATCGACATCAAAGCTATGCTAGAAGGGGCAAAAACTATGGATGCCCTAACTCGCAAACCTAATCTCAAGGAAAATCCCGCAGCATTATTAGCAATGGGCTGGTATTGTGCTGGTCATGGTAGAGGCGAAAAAGATATGGTAATTCTCCCTTACAAAGATAGTCTCTTGCTTTTTAGTCGCTATCTTCAACAGCTAATCATGGAATCTTTAGGTAAAGAAAAAGATTTAGATGGCAAAGTAGTCAACCAGGGTATTGCAGTTTATGGCAACAAAGGGTCAACTGACCAACACGCCTATGTTCAACAGCTACGGGAAGGGGTAAATAACTTTTTTCTTACCTTTATTGAAGTCCTAGAGGATAGAACCAGAGATTTTGTCGAAATTGAACCAGGTATTACTTCTGGTGATTATCTCAAAGGATTTTTGCTAGGAACTCGTACAGCTTTAAACGATAAGCAAAGAGATTCGATTACTATCACTATCCCTAAAGTAAATGAGCGTCTTGTTGGTGCTTTGATTGCCCTTTACGAACGGGGAGTTAGTATTTATGCGTCTTTAGTTAATATCAATGCTTATCATCAGCCTGGTGTGGAAGCAGGTAAAAAAGCTGCTGCATCAGTTTTAGATCTGCAAAAAAAGGTAGTAGAAGCTTTGAAACAAAGTTCATCTCCTTTATCTCTGGCAGAATTAGCAGATCAAGCTCATGTAAGTGACGAGATTGAAACCGTTTACCAAATTCTGCGTCATTTAAATGCTAATAAGCGGGGTGTTGTGATAGTTGAAGGCAATATTGGTCAACCAGACACCATTAAAGTTGCTTTGCAGGCTTAAGCTTATAAAAGTTAAGTACTGAGTCATGTTAACAAGAAGCGTTATTTGTTTTAACAACAGGTAACGCTTTTTGTGTACGTAAGCATAAAATGAATTCGAGTTGGTGTTTGTATGTTGCTTTGACTCTCTATCAGCATCGAACTGTTTCGGGTGTAAATCTTGATCGCTATACTAAACTCATCATTGAACAGTATGTCAGGCAACTAATACAGTTAGTGATTACTAATCTACTATTCAAAATATGGCTACTTTCCACACTAGGTTGGCAGCCATTTGCTAACTATTGAAGAAAGTTTCCTTCAATAGTTAGCGATTTGTTTTCCTGCAAATTTAGATTGAGCTTGATTACCTGAGATAGCTTTATTCATGAGATGCTGGAAGTTATGGGTCTAATTCGGATGTTTTACCAGCAAAATACTCGACTAACTTCTCTGGTGCTAAAGCAGTGGTGTATTGTTGTGTTAATTCTGGAGTTGCTAGTTCGAGTAATACGGCATTTTCCACCCAAAACTCAATCACATCGAAGTAACCGCGACTACAGCGTAAACACCGCCAGTTTTCACGCTTAGCAATAGAATCGATTTGCGACTGCTCAAGCATTATAGAAATGGCAGCGTGAGTAGCAATAAAATGGTTTTCAGTATTTGGGTTTTGGTACTGTATCGGTTTATCGTCCTCTCCTGGAATCATTTCAGTGCCAAGAGGATAAACTTCAATTAGAGTCCCGTATTTATCGGCGGCAAATGCTACATAGCTGCCTGGATGGGATGGAAAAGGAGCAGAATAGCCATTGAATAGTTCAGCTAAAACCTCAGCAACGTGAAGTGGATTTTTAGCAGGGATGGAAATGTGATGAATCATTAGTTCTTTGACTCCTATGACTTTAGGTAATTCCACCAATAGTCGGCAGGTTATTGTTTATCTTATCAAGATGGGAAACCATTAAAGGGAAGTAAAGCAGGAATCTGGCTAATCTGGGTTGATGATTATCGAATCCTTTGCCATATTAAAAATTAAACTTGCATTATACTGGTTCTTGCTGTTGGACATCGAAAAGACATCTACTCATAGAAAAGGTTATTCCATTTATTTTGCGTAGACGCACAGTAAAATTTAAGTTAGTTCATTATTAATAACTCTTCAGCATCTAAAATAGACCAGACTTCTTGCATCAAAGTATCTAATCCTGAACGTGTTACTGCCGAGACATGGAAAATTGGCACAGAAGTAAGTTCTTGTAGTTCAGTGGTAAGAAGCTCCAAAGTTTTGGGATCTAGCGCATCTATTTTATTAAAAGCAATAATTTGGGGGCGTTCAGGTAGTCCATGTCCATAGGCTTCTAGTTCTTGTTGAATTGTTTGATAATCAGCTATAGGATCTTCGGTGGTGGCATCAATTAGATGTAGCAGAACACGGGTTCGTTCGATGTGGCGCAAAAACTCATGACCTAAACCTATACCTTCTGAAGCACCAGAGATTAATCCAGGAATATCGGCAAATACTGTCCCGTCTCCTGTCGGCTTGCGCACCACTCCTAGATTGGGTACAAGGGTTGTAAAAGGATAGTCTGCTACCTTGGGTTTAGCTGAGGACAAAGAAGAAATTAAGGTAGATTTTCCAGCATTGGGTAAGCCGATAATGCCTACTTCAGCGATCAGCTTTAATTCTAAGCGTAAGTTTTTTACTTCTCCTTCTAATCCTGGTAATGCGTGTTCTGGAGCGCGATTACGATTGCTCAAGAAATGTTTATTACCTAGACCTCCTTTCCCGCCTTGAGCAACGCAAATAGTTTCGCCGTTGGTGGTCAAGTCGCCAACAACTTCTCCCGTCTCAACATCGGTAATCAAAGTACCACAGGGAACTTCAATCAGGCGATCGCTTCCTTTAGCTCCAGTACAGTTATTGGGTCCTCCTTTTTTCCCGTCTTCAGCTTTGAATATTCTGGCATAACGAAAATCCAAGAGGGTTTGCAGGCGATCTGAGGCAACAAAAATTACTGAACCACCCCAGCCACCGTTTCCTCCAGCAGGGCCCCCCGCAGGGACATATTTCTCGCGCCTGAATGCCACCATGCCATCGCCACCGTTGCCCGCTACTACTTCTATTTCTGCTAAATCGATAAATTGCATCTGGCAAATGTTGAGTTTGATTATTTAATATACTTTGTCACATCTTCGCCACAGTCATCAGCTAAATAAGACAGGGAACGAAAACGCAACATGGTGAACTGCTCGTATAAAGGATTTAGCTTGCAAAGAGGGGGAATGTGAGCTACTTTGCGTCCAAATAAATTGATATCCCGTTCAAAAGGACACTGGGGTGGAATCACTTTACAGACAAATTTAGCCAAACGATGATCTTTGACCTCCATGCCTTCTAGCCAATCTTTAACGGGATGCAGTACGTCTACACCAGATTTAGATTTTTTAGGCGGTGTCAGGGTTGAAGCAGCACCTGCGTTAGTTTCTTGTGGCTCTGGTTTATATAGAGTATGCTCTAAAGATTTGAGAGCTTCTACTTCAATTTCTAAAGTATTACTAAACTGCTGCATTAGATCGTATTCAGGCTGAGAACAGACTCCATCGGCTACAGCTACTAATACGCAAGTACGCAAGAAGTTTTCGGCTGTTTCGGGGTCTTTGCCTAAACTAGCAGCCAGTTCTTCAGGAGTAATAGTTTCTAAACTTTTAACATCATCAAAATCAGCCAAATCATTGGTAAGTTGGCTAATAAGTTCCTGTTCTTCGGGGTCATAGTGTCCGTCTGCCAAAGCAACAGTGTATAAGCCTCTGAACCAAGCCACGATTTGGCGATCGCTATAGGCGGATTTAGTAATACTAGTCATCAGGAGTTATGCTTAAAATACGCTACTAAGAAGCTATTTGCAATCTTCAATATACGAGGCAAGAAGATAGATAAAGGTTAGAATCTCATGCCATCTAAATGATAGCGAAAACTAGTGCCAAAACTATTTAAAATTAAAGAGCGTAGTCTTAATCAAACAATAATATTATTCAAGAATTTACACTACAGGTAACGCAAGCAGGATCTCGCTTGGATCGCTGGCTATCAAAGAATTTAACTGATATTTCTCGTTCTCGCATTCAAAAGTTAATTGAAGATGGCAATGTTCAGCTAAATAGCCAAATTTGCACTAGCAAAAAAGTTAAAGTTGCTCCTGGTGATTTTCTTTATGTGGTTATTCCTGAACCTGAAAAACTAAATTTGACCCCAGAAAATATTCCCCTAAATATTCTTTATGAAGACGAACATCTAATTATTGTGAATAAACCCGCGGGGATGGTGGTTCATCCTGCACCAGGACATTATACTGGCACACTAGTTCATGCTTTGCTTTATCATTGTGATACTTTAGCGGGGATTGGCGGTGTAGAACGTCCAGGCATTGTTCACCGTCTTGATAAAGATACTACGGGAGCTATTGTGGTCGCCAAAAGCGATCGCGCTCATCAAGACTTGCAGGCACAAATTAAAGCCAAAACTGCCAGAAGAGAATATTGGGGAGTGATCTATGGTTCTTTTGCCACAGAATCTGGAAGAGTTGATTTACCTATTGGTCGTCATAAGGGCGATCGCCAAAAAATGGCAGTTATTCCTGTAGACCGAGGCGGAAGAGAGGCCGTTACCCATTGGAAAACCCTGGAACGAATTGGCAACTATAGCTTGATGCAGTTTCTCTTGGAAACAGGACGTACTCACCAAATTAGGGTTCATTGCGCTCACCAGGGACATCCCTTGCTGGGAGATTCTACTTACGGCTCAAATCGCTCACTCAAGGTCAATTTATCTGGTCAGGCTCTTCATGCACGGCAACTGTCTTTATTACATCCTATTTCAGGAGAATTGATTAAGGCGATCGCGCCTTTACCCGCAGAATTTACTAAACTTTTACAGGTCTTACGGAATCGAATTAATTAGGCAAGGGCGAACGACCGTTCGCCCCTACTGCAAAAAGAGGGAGATCATCAATTAACAACATAATTTCTCTCGAAACTATTCCGCTAATTAACAATTCCCTCTTTAGGTGTCCTATTTCAAATCTTGAAAACCAAACTTAAATTAGATTTCTCTAGATTAATTGGTTTTGCGATAAGGAACTTTAGACATATAGTTGATATTTGACACAGACGTAGAACTTGGAGTATTTGCTCTGCTAGGTAAGCTGCGAGCCATATCCATATACAAAGCTGGACTACCTGCTTGAGCTTTTTGCTCTTGAGGACGATAGGAACGAACTTCGGTTTGCCAAATAATTTGGGGGAATCCCAAAATAGCACGATAGTATTCGTCGTAACGAGGAGAGGTAATGTTAAAAGGACGTTCTCCTTGTTCACGACCAGCAAGTACCCGACGACGACGGTAAGGTACAACATCGTAACCAAAGTTTTCCATGTATTCGTCAGTGTCTAGCAGTTCGTCAATGAATCCCGCTAAACCTTTGGTGGCTATTTTAATCGACCACGCAATTTTCTCTCTTTCGTTATAGACATCACGCCCTAAAACTCGTTGAATACACTGCTCAACAAAGCGATAGTTGCTGTTTTTCTCATAGAAACTATTGTAAAAAGTTTCAGAAAGCAAAAGTCCACGAATGAAGTCTCTGACTGTAATCTGACGATTACGCAATTGCGATTCTAGGAATATTTCGCGATCAGAGCGAAAAGCATGGAAAAATATCTGGCGATATGCTGCTTGGATCAGGTTATTCATCTCAGACAAAGAAAATGTATTCTCTGCTGAGAAAATTTTGGGTTGGTCATCACCCCCAATATCGTATCCATCGACACGGGCATTTTGGGAGCTAGGCTTATAGCCTAATAAGGGAATAGACAAGTCAAAACCTCCGTCTATTGTTTTGTATATTAAAATTTCTTAGTCCCAATCATACGGTAGTTAGGGGGTCGAAATAAATAACAGTAACAAAATATTACAGAGTATCAAGCATTAAACATTCAACATCGTAGGCTGGGCAATACAAGCTTATAAGTATGTGAATTACAAAACTATTTTTTGCCCACCAAATAGAAATAGTCCTAATTAGTAATCTGTTACCAGCCTGAAATAGCGAAAGCTTTAGTATCAACATTTTCTGTAGTTTTTGCTGGTTTGTCTTCTACTACCCTAGACTCAGCACAGAAGGTAGCAGTATTAAATCCACCAAATCTTTTTACCGTACTGCTTCGCAAGCGCAAATCAGGGTTAACAAACCAAAAACGTTCGATGATGCTCATGGTTTCGTATTCGGTGATTAAAACTAATCCATCTTCTGTGTCCATTTCGTATTCTCCAGCTACAGGAACAATTTCTGCATAGCCTCTTTCTCTGAGTAGCTTGCCTTTTCTAGGGTTTTCTAGGTCGGGAATTAAGGCGAACACGGTTGTACCCTTATGGTCTTCGTTCTCTTTATCCCACGCCATTGAACCATCCCAGCTAACAAAAGCACCGCCAATTGAGCTTTGCGGATCTACGTCGTGCATTTGACAGATGGCAGCTATTTTTTCATCACCAGCGTCGAGAAACTCCACATTAATGTCGGAATTTCCGCTTTCTGCTCTTCTAAATGGTAGGTGGTGAGTAGTGCGTTGCGATCGCCATTTTCCTGAACTCTGTTGAAAAAACTCTTTGGCATCTTTTATAGAATTCATGTCTATAATTATTATTTTTTATTTTTTATATTTTCACTATATCTAGAATTGGTCAATCTCGGCACGAGCAAAATTGTTCATGGCAAGCTTTTAGGTTTTTTTTGCATCGAAATACACCAAAAAGCTGCTTCTTTGATAAGTATTTTATAACTTTTTGTTGCTTTTATTAATTAATACTTGACATCGTAGACATCTTATAGAGGGAGTGTTAGATTTATTAAAAATTCAGCCATAGTTAGGTAGAAAGATATTGTTCTACTAGCTAAATATTTTTAGATGTAAGGAGTAAAGCTGATGGATTTATCTGGACAGTTAAGCCTAGAGCAAAAGTTCAAGTTAAAGGTTCTCCAAGAACAGGTGCAAAATCTTAGTAAAGAGGAGGCACAAGAATACTTGTTAGAAATGTTCCGTCAGACGATGGTAAAAGATAATCTGGTTAAAAATCTACTCAAAAACGCTTAGTATTTATTTTTGCTCAAGCTAGTAGATTAGTTTATATACTCTAACAATGGAATGTAGGGTGAAGTGTGCTATTTATATCTTGAGAGATTTAGGAGTAAAACGATCTTTTTAGGTTATGAAGTATTTACGACTCTTAGATAAGGGAATGATCCTTATAGAATTTGTTATGTAATGACTTTAAGGTCAAACGCTTGGCACCTACAAAAAAGCAATAGATATTTACTAGTTCAGTAGCTCAAACTATTATTTAAACTAGATACTTGTTACGAAAATATTGGCAATAATAGCAATTAATTAAGCAAAGAATTAAGAAAAGCAAAAGACGTAAAAATTGATACTGAGGTCAATACCGACCTTTATAGATGATCTGTCTTTAATCTAAACCTATACCTAGCAATAGTTTACAGTTTTATAAAATTGTAAACTATTAATTCAAATATTAGTTTGTAGGCAATTAGCTAGAAACATTACCTTATAAGATAGATAAAGTAATAAGTAAATATACTAGGTAATACCAATGGAAGCTGAAAAGCTTAGTCACGAAGCATTATTGTCGACGCGAGAATTAGAGATTGTGGAGCTAGTGGTGACTGGTTTGAGTAACCACAAGATTGCTCAACAATTGGATATCAGTAAAAGAACAGTTGATAACCACATCAGCAATATTCTCAAAAAAACTGGTGCTATCAACCGTGTTGAACTAGTACGTTGGTCTTTGCAGTGGGGAAAAGTATGTCTTGATAACGTCAACTGCTGTTCGTTACCTGAAGTCAGCCAAACTATTGACTGTAATGAAATGGTTTCTTAAACTGCTTCTAGTTAAATTAGCTATAACGTTAATGTTGGTATTGAGTGGCTGTAGAGATTCAGGGTATATCACTCCTCCCACTCAAACCTTTAACGCTACGCTAAACTCTACTTCAGCAGAAGGAGATGCTAATTTTTCCCACGATGGTCGTTATCTAATTTTTACTAGCGATCGCGCTAACAAACGCAGTATATTTTTATTTGATATGCAGCGTCGTCGTTCAATAGCTTTGCCTGGATTAAATCAGCTAGGTAGTATGCAGTATGAAGGAGATATCAGTGCTGATGGACGCTATCTTGTTTATGTATCCGAACAGTTAGGTAAAACTGATATCTTTTTTTATGATCGTCAAACAAACAAGAGCCAAAATCTAACTAAAAATTTTTTAGGGGAGGTTCGTCAACCTAGTATTAGCGGTAATGGACGTTTTATTGCTTTTGAGGGTAATCGCTCTGGTCAATGGGATATTGAGATTTACGATCGGGGATTTGGAGCAGATCTTTCCTTACCTAGCAACCTTCGGGTTACCCCCAATGCTGAATAAAGTTGGCAAACGATAGTTTTTATTGTCGATTAACAATTGCTAATTGACCTTTAGGTGAAAGAGCAAAACCCAAAAATGTTTCCACTTCGGTATTAGCTGGTTGACGATAAATATAGTAATAAGAAAATAAAAGTTTATACATAATTGAGTGTACAGTTACACTAATAAGTATGATTTAATTTCCATTTTTATATTAGCTCTAGCTCGTTCTTCTAACTTGTGATGAAAATAATCGGTATAGTAAATTCTATTTCTGGATAAAAAGTTTTTTAAAACCTTAGCTCTACCCTGACAATAATCGCGATCGCCTAAGTGTTTGTATTCTCGACGAATATCAAAAGCGTACTGCCAGTATTTTTCAGTTGACGCGCCTAGAATAGATAAATCAGCATCAATAAAAGTCATACAGTCCCAGTCATCAATAAGTAGTTGATGTTGTTGAGTACTAAGAATAAACTTTTCTACTAACCCAATAAGGTTTTCAGCAATATTTAACTGCCCTAAAAATTTAACTGCATACCGCGCGCTTTCGATCTCATTATCTTTAAATTGAGGATCATAAACATAATCATGAAACCAGACTGCTAATAAAATCGCTGTATAATTATTAGTATTTTGTTTCACTTCTTCTACTGTTTTTAGAAGCTGTTGAACATGAGCTAAATTATGATAATGTCGCTCAAAACTACTATATTCTAGAATCAACTTTTCAAAAAACTGTCTATTGTCATCTGTTTGAGAATCTAATTGCCACAATAAACTTTGCCAATTTTCTCTGAGGAAATCAACTTCCATAAAATATACAAATTCTAAAATTTCCTAAATCTAAATATATAATTTCCTAAAACTGCTTTTCATGGTGTAATTAATGATCGAGAATATGGCAAAATTTAATAGATAGCAATCAAAAACTATTATTTATTAATTGGCAAAAGCTACTAAATTTGTACTTTAACTTTACATAAAGAAAGCCAGAGATTGCTCGACTTTAAAATGTGATGCAGTAAAACTTCTAATAGGATTTTGTGCTTTGCTCGATAGCTACTGGTATTAAGAGATCGATTAATAGAGCAAATTAAATGTCAACGCTTCCCCAAAAAATGTACATGGCGTAATTGTAGTGTTGTAAACTAGGCTGGCGACACAAATTTTATAATTTGCTCTGTTTGAGTCGTCGAGCAAGCATCCACCCTGTATGTTTAGTAAATCTAGGTAAAGTAAAGTAATGCCATTGCCAAACAACCCACGTCGGACGAAAATTGTCGCCACGGTAGGTCCCGCAACGCTACAACCTGATGTTCTTCGCCAGCTAATCAAAGCAGGAGCAACAACTCTAAGAATTAATTTTTCCCATGGTACGCAACAAGACCATCAAAAGGCAATACGTTTAATTCGACAAACAGCTTTTGAATTAGATCAGCCAGTCGGCATTTTGCAAGATTTACAGGGACCAAAAATTCGTTTAGGTAAGTTTGCTAGTGGCAAGATTAACCTTAAAAATGGTGATCCCTATATTTTGACTAGTCGCCAAGTCGAATGTAACCAAGCAATAGGCTACATCAGCTATGACAAGTTAGCTCAAGAAGTTCCTGAAAATGCCACAATCTTGCTGGACGATGGCAAGGTAGAAATGAAGGTAGAAAAAATTGATGTAGCTAATCAAGATTTACACTGTCGAGTGATTGTCGGGGGAGATCTTTCTAGTAATAAAGGAGTAAACTTTCCCAATGTATTTCTTTCAGTTAAAGCCTTAACTCAAAAAGATCGTGAAGACTTAATGTTTGGCTTAGATCAAGGAGTTGACTGGATTGCTCTAAGTTTTGTGCGTAATCCTCAAGATATTTTAGAAATCAAGGATTTAATATCTAGTTCAGGTAAGTCTATTCCTGTGATTGCCAAAATTGAAAAACACGAAGCGATCGAGCAAATGGATGCTATTCTTTCTCTTTGTGATGGTGTAATGGTAGCAAGAGGAGATTTGGGTGTAGAACTACCCGCAGAAGATGTGCCAATCCTGCAAAAACGCTTAATTATTACAGCCAATAGATTAGGTATACCAATTATTACTGCTACCCAAATGCTCGACAGTATGGTCAATAGTCCGCGACCAACTCGTGCCGAAGTATCTGATGTGGCTAACGCTATCTTAGACGGCACGGATGCAGTAATGCTATCAAATGAAACGGCAGTTGGTAACTATCCAGTCCAGGCTGTAGAGACAATGGCAACTATTGCCTGTCGTATTGAGCAAGAACAGCCAACAAATAATCTCAAACTGAAACGAACTAGACGTTCAATTACCCATGCTATATCCGCTGCGGTAGGTCAAATTTCGTCTCAACTAGATGCAGCAGCAATTATGACCTTAACAAAAACAGGTGCAACTGCTCGCAATGTCTCTAAATTTAGACCAAAAACGCCTATCTTAGCGATAACTCCTCATGTTTATGTTGCCCGTAGGTTGCAGTTAGTTTGGGGAGTAAAGCCTTTGTTGGTTTTAGATTTGGCTTCGGCGACGCAAACTTTTGAAGCAGCAATTAATGTGGCTCAAGAAAAAAGCTGGCTATTTGCTGGAGATTTAGTAGTGATGACGGCGGGGACTCTCCAGGGTGTAGCTGGTTCAACGGATTTGATTAAAGTAGAGCTAGTTAAAGCTATTTTGGGGAAAGGTTCAGGCATTGGACAGGGAGCTATTAGCGGTAGAGCTAGAGTAGCTCATAGTGCCAGAGATATTCATGATTTTAATCCTGGGGAGATTTTGGTTGCGCCTGCAACTAACGCTCAATTTGTTGATATTATTCGTCAAGCATCAGGGATTATCACAGAAGAGGATGACTTAACTAGTCATGCTGCTGTAATTGGCTTGCGTTTGGGTATACCCGTAATTGTTGGTTTTAAAAATGCCACGGAAGTTATCCGCGAAGGGGCAATTTTAACAGTTGATGCTAAACGGGGCATAGTCTATTCAGGTACATTGACCTCCTCCCCAACTTGACACGAGAAAAGCCTCCTAAAATAATAAATTCATTTTGATCCAGCTAATTTAAAAGCGTACAGGTTACTGAACCAAGCTGTATTTTAAAGCCAGTCTAATCAATTCAATACGGTTACTCGTATCTGATTTACGTAGTAAGCTACTGACGTATTTTTCAATCGTGCGGTGGGACAAATGAAGTTTTAAACCAATGTCAATATTTGAATAGCCATCTAGCGGAAATTTAAGAACTTCTTCTTCTCTAGGGGTTAGCTCTAGCTGTTTCTGTAGTTTCTGCTGATTTAATTGAGTTTCTTGAGCGTTGCTGGGCAAATTTTGTGATGATTCGAGGGTTTTGCCACCTTGAGAAAATCTTAGCTCAGAATGAACAATTTGCGATCGCTCTAATAAATTACGAATTATTGCCCTCAATTCTTCCATTTCAAACGGCTTAGGTAGGTACATATCGCATCCTACTTGATACCCATGAATCCGCTCGCTTGTCTCTATTACATTCGGTCAGTAATATCACTGGTAAAAGACGATATTGAGGCAATTGACGGATATTTTTGACTAATTCATAGCCGTCTTTTTCGGGCATTTTAATATCAGAAATTAGCAGGTGAGGATGATACTTATTTAACTTAGATAGTGCCTCTTCACCATTTTCTGCTGTGATAACTGAATATCCCCATAGCTCTAAATAATCGCTTACAGATAAGCGTATTCCTGGGTCATCTTCGGCGATTAAGATTAATAATGGCATTAATTCTAGCGTGATTTATTAAGCTCATTCACTGTTTTTATATTATATATAAATCTCTTCTTTCTATGTCCTTTTACGTACACAACGTTTCCTGACATTGGCTTTTAATAGTCCTTAGACTGAATATCCCGCCTTCATGATGCAGAACTAGCATACTTATAAAGGCGGGATAAATTATTTATTAAAAGCTAACTTCAAGATGTATATCTCAAATGCAGTTTAAGAACGACGAGCGATAACAGGGGCTGGGGTAGCTGTAGAGCTTGAACGTTTTCTTGTTCTTGTGGTTTTTACAGGCTGGTGTTCGGGAGTCTGTAATAGGAAGACTACTGAAGGACGACTACGTAATTCTCGCTTAATTAAACGCTGCAAGCCACCTTCTATTTCTAAGCGTACTTCTGTCCAGTCAACTTGCGTTTCGCCATTTTCTGTGTAGCTAAAGTCACTCCAGCGATCGCTTACAATCCTTTCTATGGTTCTGGCTACTAGCTGCTGTAGTAAAGATTGTTCTACTGATGTTACCACACCTCGCAGATGTAAAGCGGGAGATGCCACCAATTTACCAGATAGATCGATTGCCGTAGCGACAGTAATTACTCCATCTTCAGCTAGCTGTTGTCTTTCCTTCATAACATCGTCTTGAACAATTCCAGCGCGGTCTACTAGCTCAATACCAGAGGGAACTTCACCATTCATACAAATGCTATTTTCGGTAAGCTCAATGATATTACCGTTTTTGATAATTACGATATTTTCTTCGGGAATACCCATTGCTTTTGCCATGCCAGCGTGTTCAACCAGCATTCTATGCTCACCGTGAACAGGCACAAAGAATTTGGGTCTGGTTAAATTAAGCATAAACTTATGGTCTTCTCTAGCACCATGACCTGAAACGTGAACTCCTTGAGCGCGACCATAAATTACATTTGCCCCCTGCATCATCAGGCGGTCAATGGTATTAACTACGCCAATCGTATTTCCAGGAATAGGATTAGCCGAAAAGATGATTGTATCTCCTTGTCTAACTCTAACTTGCCGATGTTCGCCTTTAGAGATGCGGGTCATGGCTGCTAAAGTTTCTCCCTGAGAACCAGTACAAAGAACCAAGACCTTGTTGTCTGGTAAACGATTGACTGTGCGAATCTGCTCAAAAATATCGTCGCGACACTGGATATATCCTAGCTTGCGTGCATGGGCGATAACGTTGAGCATGGAACGACCAACTACTGCAACTTTGCGACCATGTTTTTGCGCCAAATCGAGAATCATATTTACCCGATGCACCGAAGAGGAAAAGGTTGTGACCATTAAGCGTCCTTCAGCTTGTCCAAAGATACGATCTAGATTGGGGTATACAGAACGTTCTGAGGGGGTATGCCCTGGTACTTCGGCATTAGTAGAATCACTCAGCAAGCACAATACGCCTTTTTCACCGTGTTCGGCTAATTTTTGCAGGTCAAAATGTTCTCCATCTACAGGCGTATGGTCAAATTTGAAGTCTCCTGAATGAATAATTACGCCAATAGGAGTATGAATTGCAACGGTAAAGCTATCGGCGATCGAATGAGTATTGCGAATATATTCAGCCCGAAAATGCTTGCCGATTTGCACAATTTCTCTGGGGACAACGCTTTTAAGAGTAGTGCGATCGCTGACTCCAGCCTCTTCAAGTTTATCACTTAACAAAGACATTGCTAGTCTAGGACCATAAATCACGGGAATGTCAAATTGCTTTAGGTGATAAGCAATTCCACCTATATGATCTTCATGACCGTGGGTCACAATCATGCCTTTGATTCGCTGAGAATTCTCTCTGAGGTACGTCATATCGGGCAAAACGATATTAACGCCGTGCATCTGGTCTGAAGGAAAACCTAATCCTGCATCCAGCAGAATAATCTCGTCTTCATATTCAAAAACACAGGTATTTTTGCCAATCTCATGTAACCCTCCCAGAGGAATAATTTTCACGGTTGGCTTGTTTGCTTTTTTAATTACTTTGGTCATTGATGTTTCTAGTTTATGTTAGTTATTTGGACTTTTTTATTTAATCAATAAAAACTGCAAAAATACCTTAGAAGCTGTCGTTTGAAGCGTTTTCTAAGCGTTTTAAAAAACTGTTTGTCACAGTAATTTTCCTAAAATTACTATTAATAATTGCTGGAATTGCTTGCTTTAGCGATTATTCATATTGATGATGGCATCGAATAAATCGAAATGGTAGTTTAACCTTATTTTTGTTAATAGTGGTTTATTTTTATTAATGTTGAAGAATCTAAAGTAGCTTGTTTACTTATATGCAGGTCTGATTTTAACAGTAGCTTAGGCAATAATAAAATTAAACTAAATTTAATTCTTTTAAAACTATTTTTAAACTTTCTAATAAATCTAATTGTAGCTCACATAAAGGTGTACGCAAATTACCCACCTTCCAACCCTGCAAATTTAAAGCTGCCTTAACAGGAATTGGGCTAGTAGTCATAAATAAAGCCTGAAATAGAGGAAAAAGCTCCATCTGGATTTTAGTAGCTTGCTGATTATTTCCTTGATTAAATGCCTGAATCATTGACTGCATTTGCTTGCCTACTAAATGAGAGGCGACGCTGACTACGCCGACACTCCCTACCGTCATCATCGGCAAAGCCAAAGCGTCTTCTCCTGAATAAATAGCAAAATTAGCAGGAGTCAAACATTTAATTTTACAAGCCTGTTCTAAATTGCCACTAGCTTCTTTAATTGCTACTATATTAGCAATTTGTGCCAGATTTGCCACTGTTTCTGGCTCTAGATTGCTGCTAGTTCTTCCTGGTACATTATACAACATCATCGGCAGATCGGGGCAGGCTTGGGCGATCGCTTTAAAATGCTGATATTGCCCCGCTTGGGGCGGCTTATTGTAATACGGCACTACCTGTAATGAACCATCTAAATCTAGTTTAGCTGCTTTTTGCGTAGCTGCGATCGCTTCGGAGGTAGAATTAGAACCTGTCCCCGCAATTATTTTAGCTTTAGTTCCAACAGCTTGCTTTACTACTTTAAATAGCTCGTATTCTTCTGACCAGCTTAAGGTGGGGGATTCTCCTGTTGTACCACAGATTACTAAGCCATCACTACCATTTTCTACCAAATGGTTTGCCAGCTTTTCGGCTACTCTATAGTCAACGCTACCATCCTCGGCAAACGGCGTTACCATTGCCGTAATTACCCTACCAAAGTATTCTCCACTCATTAAACCTAGACCCAAATAATTAATTTATCGATCAAGAAAAGCGACTAGACGCTCACTGCTGAATCAGATGTTGTTAACAGATTTTTGGCTAAGAGTAACTCTGCTATTTGAATGGCATTAAGAGCAGCACCCTTGCGAATTTGATCTCCACACAGCCATAGTTCCAAACCGCAATCTTGAGAGATATCTTGGCGAATTCTGCCTACCAATACAGGATCTTGTCCCGTTGCATCGATGGGCATGGGAAAATAATTACTCTGCCAGTCTTCAACTACTTTAACTCCTGGTGCAGCAGCAATTAGTTCTTTTGCCTTGGCTACCTCAAAAGGTTGAGCAAACTCTAGATTAATAGCCTCAGAATGAGCGCGTAAAATAGGCACTCGAACACAGGTAGCAGTAATCTTTAATTCAGGAGCGTCAAAAATTTTCCGTGTCTCGTTAACCATTTTCATCTCCTCTTCGCAGTATCCCTGCTCGTTTAAAGGAGAATTGTGAGGAAATAAATTAAAGGCAATAGGATAAGGCAATATTTCCGCCTGGGGCTGTTTGCCATCTAAAATATCTCTAGCTTGGCTCTTAGCTTCTTCCATTGCTCTTGCACCAGCACCAGAAGCAGACTGATAGGTAGATACGACTATTCGCTTGATTGGCTGCACCTGATGTAGGGGATAAATAGCCACTCCCATTAAGATAGTTGTGCAGTTGGGGTTGGCAATGATTCCCTGATGTTTGGCTGCTGCTTCGGGATTAATTTCAGGAACTACTAGAGGCACATCATCATCCATCCGAAAAGCACTGGAGTTATCAATAACTACCGCTCCAGCCTCTACAGCCCTTTTAGCCCAAGCTTTGGAAGTAGAGCCACCAGCAGAAGCTAGAACAATATCCACCCCTTCAAAAGACTTTTCGTTAACTGCTTCTACAGTTATTTCTTGACCATTAAATACAATCTTGCTACCAGCAGAACGAGGTGAGGCTAATAACTTTAATTCCTTGAGCGGAAACTTACGCTCTGCCAATAATTCTAATAGTTCTTGACCAACTGCTCCAGTCGCTCCCAAAATAGCTACACTTAAATCTTTAGACAATGAAACTGACCTCCATAAATTGTTTTAACGTAACTTAAATTAAACTGACAGACTTAAAATTCTTCTTCTGTATGTATCGCTTGTTTTTGATAACTAGTACTAATTAGCTGCAATTAATAATTAATATTGATCTTATTAAAGTTTTGTTTATGCAGGATGAGTAACCTAAGTACCGAATAATCCTATCATAATGTTTCAATCATGATGAGCTAAGGTTTACAGTCTGCAATAAGTATTTGTCTAAAGCTTCTTAAAATAGAAAGCTAAAGAAGAAAAAATGTAGCTCTGGCGATAGATATACTATTATGACTATTGACTGATAGGGAAAAGCTGTTAAAAATCATTCTAATGAGCAACAATACAGTACAAAAAAACTAATTTTGTTCTCAAACATCAATTAAGTATTGCATTTTTTAACCGCTAAAGGCGGTCAACGGCAAGCGCTGCATCGGAGCGCGTTCCCTTGCTAGGTGAGCATTCCCTTGCGTCTTACGCCGACGCGGGGTCTCACCTCTGTCGGCGACGCGGTGAAGCAGTGCGGTCTTGGGGGTTTCCCTCAATGAGCAACTGCTGAACCCTTTAGGGGGTCGCTCCTCCTTTGCAAGGCGGTGTAACGCTGACTTTACTTTAAGCTAGTCCCTATAAAGATCCACAATAGAATCAATATCAATTAAATAGTTTTGGGATAGAAGCAGGAAATGAAAGTAACCCAGGAAAGACTTCCTGAAAGTCAATTAGGTTTAAATATAGAAATCGCACCTGAAGCATCTCGCAGTGCCTATGAGAAAACGGTGCAAAACCTTTCCCGTTCCAGCAATATTCCTGGGTTTCGGAAAGGGAAAGTCCCCCGTCAGGTTTTGTTACAGAGAATTGGCAATGAGCGGATCAAAGCTGCTGCTTTAGAAGAATTAATTCAAAAGTCTTTACAGGATGCTATTGAACAAGAGTCTATAGAAGCTCTTGGTCAACCAAATTTACGTTCTAATTTTGAAGAACTACTAGGGCAGTATAATCCTGGAGATACATTTACTTTTTCTATAGCGGTAGATGTGCCACCATCTGTAGAACTTGCTGATTACAGCAGTTTAAATGTCAAGGCTGAGGAAATAGTTTATCAGCCAGAGAAAGTAGATGAGTTTATAGAACAACGCCGTGAGCAAAAAGCTGACTTAGTTCCCGTAGAAGATCGTACAGCAGTTATGGGAGATGTTGCTTTTGTCGATTTTAAAGGCACGCTAACTGCCGAGGGAGAAGAAGGTCAAGAAATTGAAGGTGGTAGTGCTACCAACTTCGAGGTAGAACTAGTAGAAGGAAAATTAATTCCTGGCATGATTGAAGGAATTGTGGGCATGAAGCCTGAAGAAACCAAAGAGGTGGCGGTAACTTTTCCTGAAGATTATCCCCAGGAGGATTTGGCGGGTAAACCAGCAGTCTTTAGTATTACTTTGAATGAATTGAAAACTAAAGAATTGCCTGAGTTAGATGATGACTTTGCTCAGGAGGTAAGCGACGAAGAGTTTGAAACCATGACTGCCTATAAAGAATCTTTAGAGAAACGGTTCAAAGAGCAGGCAGCCGACCAAACCAATAATAAGATAAATGATGCGATCGCGGCTGTTTTATTAGAACAGAATACTATAGACTTACCAGAATCTTTGGTTCAAGAAGAAGTAACTAATGTTCTTACGAAAACTCTAATGCAGATGCAGCAGATGGGATTAGACGTAAGACAGCTATTCAATTCTGACAATGTTCCCATGTTACGGGACAATGCTCGCCCAGAAGCTTTAACTAATCTCAAAAAGTCTTTAATAATTAAGGAAATAGCAAAAAAAGAAGGATTAGAACCCGAGCAAGCAGCAATTGAAGCCAAAATAGCGGAAATTAGACCACAATTGACTGGGCAAGAAGTTGATGAAGACCGTTTAAACGAAATGGTTACTCAAGACTTGTTGAGCGAAAACACCTTTAAGTGGTTACGGGATAAAGCTCAAGTAGAGCTTGTCCCCGAAGGTTCTTTATCTGAAGAAGCTGATACTGAAGAAGCGGATGCTGATGAGGAGGTAGAAACGGCTGAAGTGGAAGTAGTAGAAGATTCTGAATAAGCCATAAATAAGGAAAATAAGTTTTAAGTAACAATTACCTGGGAAAAACAGAAATGCTGATGATTATTCTCTTTCTTTGGCTTTGATCTTACCCAGGTAACCTCACCTTAATTCGGCAACTGATCGTAATTTAGTTAAGGCATAATAAATAAAAGAGTTAAATACATCTTTTAGCTGAGCATAGTTGTGCAAGCTTAATTTAAGAACATATTTCATTAGTGAAAAATTTTTGGCAAAAACCTATGCTGGACTCGTTTTCAAATTACGGCTTTCAAGTTAATAATAATATTCCTGAGATTCAGTCTTCTCAACCCACTGGTAACGTAGTGCCAATGGTTGTAGAGCAGTCTGGAATTGGCGAACGTGCCTTTGATATCTATTCTCGTCTTTTGCGAGAACGCATTATCTTCTTGGGTACAGCTATCGATGATAAGGTAGCCGATTCGGTTGTAGCTCAGTTATTGTATTTAGAAGCTGAAGATCCTGAAAAGGATATTCAAATTTATATCAATTCCCCTGGTGGTTCGGTCTATTCAGGATTGGCAATATACGATACTATGCAGCAAATTCAGCCAGATGTTGTAACAATTTGTTATGGAATTGCTGCCAGTATGGGTGCTTTTTTACTATCTGGTGGTACAAAAGGAAAGCGCATGGCGTTGCCTAGTTCGCGAATTATGATTCACCAACCTTTAGGAGGCGCTCAAGGACAGGCATCAGATATCGAAATCCAGGCAAAAGAAATTCTTTATATCAAACAAAGACTTAATGAACTGATTGCAGGACATACTGATCAACCTTTCGATAAGATAGCCGCCGATACAGAAAGAGATTTCTATATGTCTTCAGAGGATGCTGTGGAATATGGCTTAATTGATAAAGTCATTATCAAGCCAGAAGCGTTAAGCTCACCTACCTAAAATTGCTCTATATAGTACGAGGTACATATGTCTAAATACGACTCCCATCTAAAATGTTCATTTTGCGGAAAATCACAAGAACAAGTCAGAAAATTAATTGCAGGACCTGGGGTTTATATTTGTGATGAATGTGTTGAACTGTGTAACGAAATTTTAGATGAGGAGTTGATTGAAGAAGGGGCTGTCGTATCTTCGGCTGCCGTATCTGGAAATCCTGAAACTAAACCAGCCAAAAGGAAAAAGTCAAAATCGGGTGGCATTTCTTTTGGAGACATTCCTAAGCCAATTGATATCAAAAGCTGTTTAGACGAACACGTAATTGGTCAAGAAGAAGCAAAAAAAGTTCTTTCTGTTGGGGTATATAATCATTATAAACGTCTCAGCTTGGCTAATAAGGCAAAGGATGCTGATGACCCCGTAGAGCTACAAAAGTCTAATGTCCTCTTAATTGGTCCTACAGGCTGTGGCAAAACCCTTTTGGCTCAAACTCTAGCTAAAGTTTTACAAGTACCTTTTGCTGTTGCCGATGCCACTACCCTTACAGAGGCGGGATATGTGGGCGAAGATGTGGAAAATATTCTACTCCGTTTGTTACAGGTAGCTGACTTAGATGTAGAAGAGGCACAGCGAGGTATTATTTATATTGACGAAATTGATAAAATAGCTCGTAAAAGCGAAAATGCTTCGATTACCCGCGATGTTTCAGGTGAAGGGGTACAGCAAGCATTACTTAAAATGTTAGAAGGGACAGTAGCTAATGTACCGCCTCAAGGTGGTCGTAAGCATCCATATCAAGACTGTATTCAAATTGATACTAAGAATATTTTATTTATTTGCGGTGGTGCATTTGTTGGCTTAGATAAAGTAGTAGAACGTCGTCTGGGTAAAAAGTCAATGGGCTTTATCCAGAAGGGAGAAAATCCTCCTTCCAAGGAAAAACGTAGCGCCGACGTATTACAGAAGTTGGAGTTAGACGACCTAGTTAAGTTCGGCATGATTCCTGAGTTTGTGGGTAGAATTCCCGTTACCGCAGCGTTAGAACCTTTAGACGAAGCTACGTTAGTCCAGATATTGACTAAGCCGAAAAACGCTATTGTCAAACAGTATAAAAAGCTATTGGGAATGGATAATATTGAGCTTGAGTTTACCGAAGGTGCAATCAAAGCCTTAGCTAAAGAAGCTTATCGTCGTAAAACTGGTGCGAGAGCTTTACGAGGTATCGTCGAAGAATTGATGCTAGATATGATGTACGAAATTCCCTCTCGTGAAGATTTGGGTAAATGCGTTATTACCGAAGAAATGGTAGAAAAACGCTCTACTGCTGAATTGATTATCCATCCAACTTCTTATCGCAAGCCTGAATCGGCATAACTTGAGCAAATAAAGTCAAAATAAATACTTTAAAAAATTTAAAAGCGATCGCCACTAAAATAATTTTAGCAGGCGATCGCACTTTGCATCATAGTAAATTGAGTAGTCAAGACTTTTACTAATCTATTCAATTAAAACTTTTTCCATGGTTACCCATGATTTTTATTGAGGTTGAAGTTGGTTAGCCTGACGCAGAGATTTAATTGTAGCGATCGCAACTTCTCCAGCGGTCTTAATTTCCTCGGTCGTATTAAACCTACCAATACCAAAGCGCAAGGAGGCATGGGCAAGTTTTTCGTCCCGTCCCAAAGCAGTTAAAACATGGGAAGGGGCAGTAGAAGTAGAAGAACAGGCTGAACCAGAGGATACAGCGATCGCTGATTGTATTGCCAATAATAAAGCTGAACCATCGACTCCCTCAATACTCAAATTAAGATTACCAGTCAAACTATCGGTAAAGCTGCCATTAAGATGAATACCCTCCAGGGTTTCAAACATTGACCATAGTTGCTTTTTTAACTGTAGTAAACGATCAGACTCCAATTCCCTAGACGCCATGGCAATTTCTAAGGCTTGAGCAAAGCCAACTATCTGCGGTGTATACAGCGTGCCTGAACGCCGACCTCTTTCTTGTCCTCCGCCTTGGATTTGGGAGGCAAGCTTGACTCTGGGGTCACGGCGACGCACATACAAAGCTCCAATTCCTTTTGGTCCATATACTTTGTGAGCAGTCAAAGACATCAAATCAATGTTCATTGCTGCCACATCTAGAGGTATTTTGGCGATCGCTTGTGCCGCATCAGTATGAAATAACACCCCGTGACTATGACATATCTCGCCGATTTTGGTTAATGGTTGCAATACACCAATTTCGTTATTGGCTGCCATCACCGATACCAAAATAGTATCCTCGCGAATTGCTGCTTTTAGCTGTTCTATATCTAGCAAACCATCAGGCTGCACAGGGAGGTACGTAACTTCAAAGCCCAAAGTTTCTAGATAAGCACAGGGATCTAATACGGCGCGGTGTTCTGTCGCTACGGTAATAATATGCTTACCCTGATTGAAATAGGCTTCGGCGACCCCTTTGATTGCCAGGTTATTGGCTTCGGTTGCGCCACTGGTAAAGACGATTTCTTCGGGGGTAGCGTTGATTATAGCAGCGATCGCTTCTCTAGCACTTTTTACTGCTGCGCTAGCCTCCCAACCATAAACGTGAGTGTTCGTCGAAGGGTTGCCAAAATGCTCGGTAAAGTAGGGCAACATCGCTGCTAACACTCTTTCATCCATGGGTGTAGTTGCATGAGCATCAAGATATATGGGTCGTTGAGACATGGGAACAAAACCTATCCGAACTTTACAACTAGGGTGAACAGCGTCAGCCCTTTTTCTGAGATCAGTCTAGCAATTAAACGGTTTTTGAGGCATTGATTTGAGTAATGAGGTGACGTACAAAATACTTTTGTTTATAGCTATAGCTCTCTCAGTTTACCGAGTTTATCCACCTTCTGCCTTAAAACGATTTACCTTGTACCTGACTAGTTTGAAAAGGGCTATATCATCTCCAGGTTACTAAAATTACGCCAAAAATAATAAATCCTAAGCCTAAACCTCTACTTATGGGAATAGTTTCTTTAAACAAAAAGTAACCTAATAAAACCGAAAACACATACACCAAAGAAACCGCAGGTGCAGCCATACTCAAGTCTACTTTAGTTAATAGTAAAATATAGGCGATCGCGCCTAACCCATAGCAACCTAAACCGATAATAAGTTCTGGAGTTAAGAATATTTCTATGATCCTACCAATAATACTTGAAGCGGATATTTTGGCTAATTTAATTGCACCCAATTTTAAGAATATTTGTCCAGCAACGCTAAATAAAATCGATAAAAAAAGATAGCCAAATTCTCTTAAACCCATACTATGTAAAATATTATATAAAATTATTGATGATGAACATAAGCTCAACAAGCTGCCAAGTTATAATAGCGTGAATTCGTATTAAAGCTACAATCCTTACTATAAGCTAATCATACAAATGTCTTTTATCTTCTTCCGCGACCAAGTTGCTTCAGTCAACCTGACTTATTACCTATTACCTGCCTAAACCATTTTCTAATTAATTTTACCCACCTACTTAAATAAGCTCTACTGGGACGGCTGGCATTAATATTTTAAAGGTTGTGCCTTTGCCAACTTTGCTGATGACAGAAATAGAACCTCCGCAGCGTTGAATTAGCTGTTGCACCAAAGTTAAGCCCAAACCTGCACCCGTAACCTTTTGATTGGTAATTGGTTTAGTACGATAAAAACCATCAAAAATTTTACTAATTTCTTGGGTGGCAATACCTACTCCTGTATCAGTAACTAAAATTTCTATATCTTCATCGTCGTTTTTTAGAGATGCCTGGACAAACACCCTCCCTTGAGGAGGAGTAAATTGCAGACTGTTATTGAGTAAATTAATAATAATCTGTCTAAACCAGGCACTAGGACAAGAAATAGGCGGAAGATCGGCAGGAATAGTATATCCCAGCAATATCTCCTTTTCTTCGGCTAAAGGCTGATAGGTGCTAACGATTCCTGGGACGATATCATCTAAGCATAGGTATTCGGCTTCGGCAGGAGTATCGAGCTGTAATAATTCCAGTAAGCCACCTACCAAAGAATTTTGGCGATCGCATTCGTCACTGACTACCTTTAAATAACGTTGACGCTGTTCTCCCTTTATTTGTTTTGATTCTAACAAACTGAGAGCAGTTTTCATGTGGGTAATAGGCGATCGCAATTCTTGAACTAAATTATTGAGAAAATCTTCTTGTAATCCCAGTACAGTTGAGCTTTTTTCGGGAATATGACTGATTTTAGCTAAAGAATCTAGCTTGTTTTGAATAGATTCACTATAGCTAATCTGTTTGAGCATAAGATTGTTTAATAACTCATGGTGAGGATTTGAATTAAACTCAACTTTAAAATCTTCTTCTGTTAAGAAACTATCTTCTGAAGCTATATTTTGTCTAATACCTGTCAATATAAAAGCAATTGTTTGAGGATCGAAACTGGAAACCATCTCTAGATATGGTTGCTGTAATCTTTTTCCTGAAGACTCAATTTTGATTTGACTTTTCTGCCACTGAGCTAATACCAAACTACAAAAATCAGCCGATATAATAATTAGAAAAGATTCTTTTTGTAGAATAGGGTTTTTATTTAGATTAACGGGGATAACTGGAGTTAACTCCGAATTTTGTTCTAATAAAGTTAGAGCAGGATTGTTTTGTTTACTACTGCATAAATAAATTCGCTTAACATTCCCCTCTTTCTGTAATTTTTGCACTTGCTTGAGCCAGCTTTTGGTCTGGGGTAGTTTTACCCAAACTGTTGCTGAAAGTTGCTTTTCAATTACTAGATCGATAATAGAGCTAACATAGGATTTGAGGGTTTCTGCACCAGTAGAAATGTTAATCAGAGGCTCACCTAGGTTCTGAGTCAACTGATACAAAGATGATCCCGAAGTAGCAATATTCATATTTATAATAGTCGCGATATTGTATCTAGTAATGATACGGATTAAGAAGACGATATAGATTTACGTTTCTAAATAAGAAATATTTTTCAGTAAGAATAACGAGAAATAATTAACAACTATTACAGACAACTACTTAAAGTGGCAACTACAGATTTAGCTAAAGCATCTAAATGATAACCTCCTTCTAAACCAAATAGAGGGGTTTTTGTAATTTTTAAAACATATTTGGTTAACAAATTGTAATCAGCAGGTTCTAAAGAAATTCCTGCTAAGGGATCTAGATGATTGGCATCATAGCCAGCACTAACTATTAAAATATCGGGCTGCCAGTTTTGCCAAAAAGGAACTATTTTGGTTTCAAAAGCTAGTTGATAATCCGTAATTTTGCTGCCCGCCATCATGGGCAAATTGAGAATATTTTGATGTTGACCGCGATCGCTTTGATTGCTGCCTGTACCTGGATAACAAGGGTGCTGATGAAGAGAACAGTATGCCAGATGAGGATTATCGCGGACGATCGCCTCTGTGCCGTTACCATGATGTACATCCCAGTCGAGAATGCCTACACGTTCGACTCCTGGTTTAGTCAAAGCATATTCAGCGGCGATCGCTGCATTAGAAAACAGACAAAACCCCATTGCCCTATCCCTGGTGGCATGATGTCCTGGGGGACGAGATAAAACAAAAGTAGTTTGTTGATGATCTAACACCCGATCTACCCCATCTAGCCAAGCACTAACCGCCAGCAAGGCAACATCATAGCTACGGGCAGAAATGGGTGTATCTCCATCCAAATATCCTCCTGCTGCTGCTGCTGCCGTCTGAATACGATTGATATGTTCTGGGGTATGAACTTTTTGAATGTATGACAGTACCTGTTTTTGTTCTGGAGGAGTAGGTAACTGCCAGTCTATTTGTTCGTGCCAAGCAACTTTTTGTAAAGCTTGGGCGATCGCTGTCAGCCGTTTAGCTTTTTCAGGATGTCCGTAGCCCGTATCGTGTTCTAAAAATTCTGGGGAATAAATAACCGAAATCATTGTTTACAATAAAGCTATTAATCTAACGGATGTTGCTGAATTGTAATGCTATATAAGTTTTTTGTTTACTTATTCGCAACTTAAATAATACTCAAAAGCTTAGAGCGCAGCGCATACGCGCAGTTCGTCCGCCAAGGGCGAACTTCACAGCTTTGCTGTGTGCAGCTTAAAGCTTTTAAATTAATCTAACGATATTTTTCGACCGTATCAGGACTATCCATACGGGGTAAGCCCATACTATAGTTGCGTACTCTCGCACCCAAGTTATAGTTAATTTCTCCCGTCTGTAGCAAAGAACGAATAAAGTGTTCTAGATCTGAACCAATACGACGGAGATTGTATTCACTCAAATCTTCGCCATTACTCTGTTCTACCAAGTCATCAAATTGACGATAAACTTTTTGCAGAGTATCTTCGCTCCAGTTAAACTCATTATCGGGATCGATATCCAAAGTGAGAACATTATCACTAGGAATTAGTTCATTATTTTGGACTTCTGCACTGTAAATGCGAACGTGGCGGGTAGTTGATTTGACAAGCATATTAATACTTTTTTAGAGATTATTCGAGCGGGATTTTTGGTAGGCAAGCAAAATGTCATAACCTACCAAATATAACTATGCTAATTACTTATAAGCTTTAATGCACTCTTCTACTAAAGGTTTAACTGCATCTACATCTTTCCAGCCCTGAATTTCAGTAACTTTTTTTTCTAGATTTTTGTAAGTTCTAAAAAACTCGGCAATTTCTTCTAAACGGTGAGGAGCAATATCTTTAAGAGACTTGACCTCTTTGTAACGAGGATCTTCGACTGGTACACAGAGAATTTTTTCATCGCGATCGCCACCATCAATCATTTCTAGCATACCAATGGGTCGAGCAGCAATTACACAGCCAGGAAAAGTAGGCTCATCCATAATTACCATTCCATCTAGAGGATCGCCATCATCAGCTAGGGTATTAGGCACAAAACCATAGTCATAAGGATATTTTACTGAAGCGAAAAGGACGCGATCCAAGGCAAAAGCGTTCATGTCTTTATCAAATTCGTATTTGTTTTTGCTACCGCCAGCAATTTCGATTAAAACGTTAATTACGCCAGGTTCAGGCTGGGCTGGGATAAGAGATAAGTCCATGAAATCCTCCGAATGTTATTAATTAGCTTAAAACAATGATTTATACCCAGAAGAATGCTACTTCTAAGGCTAGTGATTAATTGAGTCCATACAAGACTTAATACAACCGCCATGAAGCATTTTACCTGATCGTTGAACGTTGAACATCAAGCATTAAACAGCTAATCTAAAAATTTATATGTTTTTTGTGTTTAAAATCCTTGAAGTAGTGCGATCGCCCAAATTAAATAAGCAACGATTAAAACACCAGACTGAGCTACTTGTGTTTAAGTAATACCTTTTATTCCTCACAATATGGCAAAAAATGCACGATCTCCATGCCGATAATTACCCCGTACCGAAATGGAAGAAATTTCAGAGCGATCTCTCTGAAATTAGAGTTCTATCAATTCTGAACGCTCTTGGCAATTTGTGGGTTTATTTATGCCCAACTCTACCACTAACTAAGATTTAAAAATCTCTCTAACGCTTGAACCATTGTTGGAGGCCAACGACGAATGTTTTTAATCCATTCAAGATCTTGATAGCGGTTATCCAGACCCACTGCTGCAACCCAATTACTTTCGGCTTCTCCTTGTTGCCCTTCTACCCACAAAGCAGCAGCCAAAGCTGCACGCATATCTGAATACATCGGATACTTGCGAACCAAGTTACGCATATTGCGAATAGCTTCAGGGCGATCGCCTATTTGATACATAACAAGAGAAGCATTACCCCGCGCCATAGGAAAAGTGGGCGCAAGATCGGCAGCTTCTTGATAATCTTCTAAGGCATTTTCCCACTTTTGTTGACCAGCTTCGGCATTCCCCCTATTATTTAACGCCACTGGATCTTGAGGACTAATTTTTAGGACATGATTGTAGTCAGCGATCGCTTTTTCCCAGAGTCTTTTTCCTTCGTAGGCAATACCCCGATTGAGATAAGCATCAGGATATTCAGGGGCAATTTTAATTGAACGATCAAAGTCGGCGATCGCTTCAGTAAGTTTGTACTGACCGATGCGGACATTACCCCGATTACTCCAGACCGCAGGATTGTCAGGAAATTGGTTAATTAACTCTGTCCAGTAAATTTCTGATAGAGAAAAATCCCCTTTCTCAGCAGCACGAACGGCTTTCTTGGCAATTTTTTCTCCCTGATTGATTTGTTGAGCAGTAAAATTAGCAGTCTGATTGCCTACAGCGATCGCAACCTCAGTAAAACCACTGCCTATCCAAAAAGAAAATATTAAAAATAAACTTATTAACCAAAGGCTCATTATGACCACACTGTTTTAAGACTTTATACCTAAAGATAATAATACTGGGATCGCTAGTCAAAAAGTAGCCAAAATAATACCCAATTCATATAGAAAATATATTTTAGAAACTAGAATTACATAATCCAAGAATAGTATTAATCCAATACAAATCGGTTTTTCGATCTCTTTGTAAAGAAAATTGGTCATGAAGTTGAATGATCTGAGATTGATAAGCTTTTAATAATTGCTCTAAAGACCGAAGTATCGATTGTTGCTCTAGTGAAGTATATGAAAACCGCATAATCTCAATCAAAGCTTTACTACCTCTTTCTTCAAAATGAGATGGTGAACCAAAACCTGATGATGGGAGACTGTGGTGAAGATAATCATCAAATTGGATCAAAACACATCGAAAACTATCTAGTTGAGATTGAGCATAAAAAAGCTCACCGCGCATAACCCTACGATATATCTCTTCAGCATAAGCTAAACCTTTACTTATCAGCCTATCTAAATCTTCAATATTTAATAATGTAAACTCTAATGCTTGAGAAGCTTGAATAACTTGCTGTATTAAATTTTGGGGATCGTAAATCACTTTAGTTGGTAGCGTAAACCAAGGTGATGGTTTAAGTTCTGTCGGTTTAAAATAAAGTACATCAACCTTATTGAAGGGTTTGAAGTGAGAGACACATACCCAGGAGCTTCCTGCCCATTCGTTGTAAAGCCATTCTCCCCACTTTTTGGGAGCGTCAAAACGCTCGGAGATGAACTGTTGGTAGACATTTGGCTTAACTAAAACCCGAAAATCAATATCGGAAAATTCATCTGTCGAACCTTCTGCAATTGAACCCTGAATATATAGAGCTTCAACTCCTTTGTGATCGAGAAAATACTCAACAACCTTGTTTTGTATATGTTGACGGGCTGCGTTTAGCTCCTCTGAACTAAATTTCATGGTTAGCAATAATTTTAAATTCTTACTTTATTCATAGCTTAATACCACAAAAATTTTTGGTTAACAAAGTCAAAATTTTCTGAGATACATAAGATTTGTCTACAATTAATATGTTTGCCAATTTTAATTTTTAGCAACTTATTATTTAAATGACTTTGATTCGTATTCCTGAATCGTGGGAAATATCAGAAAACCAAATTACGTCTCCCAAACTTTATTACAATCGGCGTAGCTTTATTAAAACTCTTATTGGTGCAGGTATTGGTGCTAGCCTTTTACCTCTAACAGGATGCCAATCTGGCTTAAATTTAGGCAAGTCTGCATCTGAAGCTGCCCTTGAAAAAAGTCTCAATCAACCAGAAATAGAATCATTCACTAAGAATCCTAATTTTGCCAAAGTTGATCGACCAATAGCTGACCAAAAAGTCGCGGGGCAATATAATAATTTCTATGAGTTTGGTGGTACGAAGAAAATTTGGCTAGACGCTCAAAAGCTGCCTACAGAAAACTGGAAAGTTGAGGTTGCAGGACTTGTCAAAAATCCCCGTACCTATGACATTGATGAGCTTAAACAAAAGTTTCCCTTAGAAGAGAGGGTATACAGATTTCGCTGTGTAGAGGCTTGGTCTATGGTCTTGCCTTGGATAGGATTTCCTATGAAAGCTTTATTGCAAGATGTTGAACCGACTTCTAAGGCAAAGTATGTGCGTTTTACATCTTTTTATGATCCTGAGATAACTAAAGGACCAGGATTTCATATTGGCTCTTTACCTTGGCCATATACAGAAGGTTTAAAAATCGAAGAAATGGCTAATGACCTTGCTTTTTTCGCTGTGGGTATTTATGGTCATGATTTGCCCAAGCAGCATGGCGCACCATTACGGATGGTCACTCCTTGGAAATATGGTTTTAAAGGTGCAAAATCGATAGTCAAAATTGAATTTGTGGAGGATCAGCCAGCTACCTACTGGAATACCCTCGATTCCAATGAGTATAAGTTTGAAGCCAATGTAAATCCTAGCGTGCCTCACCCTCGCTGGTCACAGGCAACAGAGAAGTTTATTAGCACTGGTCCTGGTCTATCTTGGGAAATTAAAGAGACTCTTCCCTACAACGGTTACGGAGAATATGTGGGCAATTTATATGCCTAGAGATTTTGTTTAACTGATAATCAAGGAAAATTAATTTCTACTTTAGGTCTAGATAATTATTAGACATTTTAGCGATCGCTTGTCTAGGCGTAAGCCTAAACGCTATTAATAGCGTTTAGGATACTTACTTCTTGGCAATAATCCAGACCGCATGAATTATTCCAGGAAAATAACCAAGCAAAGTTAAAAGAATATTAATCCAAAAGTCTTTACCTAAACCAACCTGTAAGAATACTCCTAGCGGTGGCAAAAGAATAGCGATGACGATGCGAATTAAGTCCATCTGGGTATTTCCTTGAAATTGATATTTATATCTTAACTATTAATAGTGACCAAGTTAAGTAATTGAAATAAATTATTATACTTAGTTGTTTAATTTATTTTGACGGCTAATTAGGTAATCTTTGTCAAATTCTTCTGCTTCTTGAATGTAGCATCCAGAAACTTCGGGGAATTAATATGTTAAATTGTGCCAACTGTTGAGACACAAAAATTATATTAGGCGATCGCTATAAATTCTATTTGAGTTCAAGCTCTAACAATAAGTGAACTGTTTACTATTTAAGGGGTTGATCAATAAAATCTGAAGTTTGACAGAGAAATTTTACTGCTTCAACATCTCTACTATCAAGCTAATTTTTGAAGATGGCAAAATCAATAGCTGTATATCAAAAGCAATAATGAGAAAAACAATTTCTACTTTGTGTTTAGGTTTAGGCTTCGTCTTGGTTACTGCTTGGGGACAAATTGCTAATGCCAATCCCCTGCGACCTGTACCTTTGGAAAAGCTCAAATTTGTTGGCTTAGATAGTCAATTAAACAATACCGTTGATTCAGGGAAAAAAATTATTCATTGCTGGCAGACCAATTTCAACTGTCTTACTAAACCTAAAACAGAGAAAAATATTGGTTGGAATCGATCTCAACGCCAGGCTTTAGTACAGGCAGTAGATCACAGTCTTTATTATTTGAGTACTCCTAAAGCTGCTCAAAGCTATCGCCAGTATGCTAATTCTATATTTAGCTTAGAGCATACAAAGCGATCGCTCTCTCGATTTAAAGAACTTTTATTAACTACTGAATCTCCCGCAGCTTTAGAAAAGGCAGTCAAGCAGGAATTTACTTTTTATCAATCTGTGGGCAACGATCGCCGTGGTAAGGTTGACTTTACAGGCTACTTTGAACCTACCTATACTGCAAGCCGAGTTCGTACTGCTGAGTACCGCTATCCTTTATACCGTCAGCCTGCTAGTTTTGGGAGTTGGTCAACCCCTTATCCTACCCGCGCCCAGCTAGAGGGAAAAGATGGTTTAGGCAGCAGCAAAAGCATTTTAAAGGGTCAAGAGCTAGTTTGGTTAAGCGATCGCCTAGAAGCCTTTTTAGTTCAGGTACAGGGATCTGCTAGGCTCAAAATGACCGATGGCACGACTATGAGCGTTGGTTACGACGGCACAACTAATTATCCCTACGTGAGTGTAGGTGGAGAATTAGTTAAGGATGGAGTGTTTGATAAGGATCAGTTAAGCCTGCCTAAGCTACTAGATTTTTTTGCTGCTAACCCCAACCAGCTAGATGAATATCTACCCCGTAACAATCGCTTTGTCTTCTTTAAAGAAACCGATGGCAAACCCCCTACTGGTAGTTTAGGTGTTCCCGTTACAGGCGATCGCTCTATTGCTACAGACAAATCGATTATGCCTCCAGGAGCATTGGCTTTGATTGTTGCGCCCATTCCCGATCTAGAATCTACGGGCAAGATTGAGACTAGGGTAGTAAGTCGCTATGTACTAGATCAAGATACGGGTAGTGCAATTAAAGGCGCAGGCAGAGTAGATATTTTCTTGGGTAGCGGTGAAGTTGCAGGCAAAAGAGCAGGACTGTTAAACGGAAGCGGTAGTTTGTTTTATTTACTGCTCAAAGAATAGAGATCTAATAATTTTTGCTTAGTAAGGCGATCTCTACGTGTTATGTCGTCTATTTCGTTGGCGTAAACAGCAGCCCGCATTATTGAATGGCGATTCAACCTTGCTCGATACACCAGAATCATTGCTAGGCTTTAGCCGTAAATGTGACGAACAACACTTAATTTGTTTATTTAATTTAAGCTCCAAGCCCCTACACTATAATCTAATCTGTCAAATTATCCAGAATGTATCGAAGCTGACGAATCTGATTTTATCAATCGCAGATATGATAATACTGTTGAAATTCCTGCTTATGGAGTGTTTTTTGGTAATTGTTTGGAGGTTTAACTCTATTTTTAAGATAAATCTAATTTTTATCCTTAGTAAACTTTGTTTGTCGTTAGTTATCAAATAAAATCTATTAGTAAAGATAAAAACTTAATTTTGCTCATTCATCAATACTTCTTTAGTTGTAAGTATCAACATTAAAGTATTATAACCTAAGAATGATGGTTGCTAATTTTTTATTGGCTTTAATGATAATTAAGAAGTTAATTTTTGAGTATTAATTATGGCTTATCAACAATTAGAAGATTTACCTAGTGAAGTAACAGAAAAGCTGCCTAAACATGGACAGCAACTATTTATGGCTGCTTTTAATGCTGTTTCTGATAATGGTATGAATGAAGAAAACGCTACTAAAGTTGCTTGGGACTCAGTTAAAAATAGCTATCAACAAGACAAAGAGGGTAATTGGGTATCAGTAGAAAACTCTAATACCGATCGCGGTAATATTATTGGTACAGATAAAGATACTAGCGACCCCATTGGCAACCGCGAAAATAATGCAGGTACTATGCGCGGTGGTTAAGTAAGCTAATTATAAACTGTTAGCCTAAACAATAAAAAAGCCAACTTGCTGATAGTTAATAAGACGAGCTTATCTTCGTGAAGCAATTACGCTTATGTGCTTTATAGGAGTATAAAATAAATTATGCTCCTGATTCTTATTGATAATTTTAAACACCAAAATGATTTACTTTTTCAAAATAGTGAAATTAAATTAATTTAGCGAACAATACCCTGTTAATTATTGAGTTGTAGAAAATATTAGATACGCAAAAAGAAGTAGACGAAGATTTTGCAGATAGAGTAAATCGGCAAAAGCAATCTGTATTGCAAGCTGAAAAGAGTATAAATTTTTGTTAAGTAATAAAAGCGATCGCACGCTCGCTTTTTTGATTTATCCTAATTATTATGCTCAAATGAAAGTTAGTATTGCCGATAAACAATTACAAATTGTAAAAGCCAATCTGAAAAACGAACACCCAAAACAATGATCTGGCTAACTAATTATGGTTAATTTTAGTTCATCTACCGTTTCTGCTGCTGCCCAAGATAGTTTTTCAATTACCATCGCCCCTTTATCTTTAGATGAAACCTACAGCTTGGCGGATGATGCCGCTAATGGTGCAATAGTAGTTATGAGTGGCACAGTGCGTAATCAAACCGAAGGTAAGCCTGTAGAATATTTAGAATATCAGGCTTATCAGCCAATGGCGATCGCCGTTTTTAACTCTATTGCTACTGAGATACGCCAGAAATGGCAAGATGCTAACCGAATTGTCATCCATCACCGCGTAGGCAAGCTAAAAATAGGCGAAATTAGCGTGATCGTTGCCGTTGGCTGTCCCCATCGCGCAGAAGCTTTTGATGCTTGTCGTTATGCGATCGATACTTTGAAACATAATGCCCCCATTTGGAAAAAGGAATTTTTTCAGGAGGCAAACGGAACATCTCACAGTACTTGGGTTTCGATTGGTGCGTGCGAACAGAATGACGAATCTAATTGTTAGCACTATTAGCACAAAATCAAAAAACTAACTTCTAAGAAGCACCTGGAACTTTTTCTATTTGAGCATATCCGCTAAACAATAACACCTGTCCCTCTGTTTGCAAACGATTTAAGCGCAGCTTGACACCATCTAGGTTGAATTTGTCTAAATCCACCATTTCATTAAGAATTTCACCTAAAGCAACAGTCAATTCTTGAGAGACATTTTGCAACTCTTGAGGTATGTCTTCTTGCTCAAACTGAATATCTTCAAATTTAACTCTTCTACGTTTGCTAATTCCCAAAATACAGCTTAGGCTTACAGGCACAACCTTATCTTCCCAGCTAGCTTGTGCTTCTAGCTTTACCCTGTTGTCTGGCAAGAGTTTGACTGTAACATCATTAAAAGATACAGGTTTACCTTCAGATATAGCAGTTAAGCCATCGGGGGTTAAATTTTCTAAACGCTTTCTAACCAAATCTGCTTCAAAAGATTTGTTAATATCGGCCTCAGATAATCTTACCTGAGCGATCGCCTGAGTGGGCTGTTTAAGGGCAATTTTCCCTTGAACTGCCGAACTAAAATCAATCGCCACAGCGTCAGTCTCAAAAGACATTTCTGCCGTCCGAAACTGCTTTTTGATCACCAAGCCACAGCCATTCATTTTGAAGCTATCGATTGTACCCTGTAATAGCTTGCTAGAAGGATTGCATTTTACCGCTACTTCTACCGAATCGCTACTAGTGAATAAATGACGGATTGTGTTGCTTGCAACAGTATTAATAAGTTTTTCGCCCCAATCTCCGCCTTTATTATTACCAAAACCAACAAATCCACCAAACATAGAGTTATAGATTGAGTTACTCTTACCTTGTAACAAATTATTAAGAAGTCAGCAAATACGATTATAGCCGACTAATGGATGAAACCCAGTCTGCTATAAGGCTGTTGACTTGTTCGGGAATTTCGTCGTGAGGACAATGACCTGCATCTAAATAATACTCTTTTAATTGAGGATAATACTGGCGAAATTTAATTCCTTGATTTCTAGCATTGATCCAGGGATCTTTTTCACCCCACAAAATTAGCAAGGGACACTGCATTTGAGCGAGCAGTATATCTACCTTTTCTCCTTGAGGGGTTTTAAATACAGCATTGAACACTTCGGCTGCGCCAACATCGCACGAAGGACGATAAATGTCTTCTACTAATTGATCGGTAACAGCAGAGGGATCGAAGTAAACCTTGTTTAAAGTTTGACGAATGACAAAGCGACGGCGCACATATTGAAATAATAAAAAGCTTGCCCACGACTGCAATAAAATTGAACGTATTAGCTTACCAGCTAAGTTAGGTTTTGTTGTTTGTTTGTCATCTGTTAAGGTATCGGTGAAAGGACCTGCGCTATTAAGTAAAATTAAACCAGCAATAGATTGAGGATAGGCTGCTGCTACACAAAGAGAAGCATAACCTCCAAGAGAATTGCCCGCTAAAACTGTAGGCTGCTTAATTACCTCTTGAATAAAGTCATGTAGCTGTTCTTGCCAAAGGCTGCCGCCATATTCTTGTTTAGGTTTAGCCGAACGCCCAAAACCAAGTAAATCGATCGCCCAAACCTGAAACTGTTCTTGTAGCTGGGCTATATTCTTACGCCAATGATCTGTAGATGCTCCAAAGCCATGTACTAATAGTAAAGCTGGTTTACTAGACTGCTTTTCGCCAGCACAAACATAATAAATTGAATTTCCACGCCACTGCCAGTATGTACCAGGAAATTGTCCTGTAAGGGGAGAAATTAAAGACATTTTCAGCTAAAATATTGTATCATTAAGTTATGTTAATTATTTTATATTGTACAGTTTTTTTAGAGTCCAAGTTAGTTTTACAGCCATTAATTTAGTTCCCTTTTTTGATGAGCGCAGTAAAATTAATTAGTCAGATAAGTAATTTACTTAGATTGTGATTACTTAGTAGTGACATTTTCAACTTAGCGTAGCTTAGATAAAAGCGATCACAGTTCGTTTAGTTCCTAAATAAATCAGCAAATTTAGGAATATTTAATAATTCATAAAGTAGATTGAGATTTCAAAGGAGAAAAGTTGTGTCCCTAGGAACTTCTGTAATTGATAAAAAGTCAACTTCAACAGTACGTAAACTTGCACCCCGCTATAAAGTTTTACTCCACAATGACGATTTCAACTCAATGGAGTTTGTAGTTGAGGTGTTGATGCAGACTATTGCGGGAATGACTCAGCCTCAAGCAGTAAACATTATGATGGAAACTCATAATAGCGGTGTTGGTTTAGTTATTACCTGTGCTTTAGAACACGCAGAGTTTTATTGCGAAACTCTTTGTAATCATGGTTTGACCTGCACTATTGAGCCTGATGAATAATTAACAAACTGGGATAATGTTATGGTGATGCTTGTTGATTGTTAATGGTTGAGCGTTAATTGTCCACTGTCATTAATTTACGAAAAATAGCAAAATTCAAAGCACCAATGAGATTGTTGTTTTTCATTGGTGTTTTGTCTATTTTATGGTTACCAATAGCAATCCCTATATATCTATTACTTAAGCACGATCGCAATTTAGCCAGCATCTTGAACTATGTTCTGTTGTTTATAAATTTATTGTTTCTATGGCGATTGTGGGGCAAACTAGTCCATCAAGAAACAAATATTTTTAACCGCTATGGTTTGGTAAAAAGCAAAAAAAATGGTAAAGAATTATTTCAAGGTTTAGCTATAGGCTTTTGGTTTTGCCTAAGCTTATTTATCACCGAAGCACTACTAGGCTGGATTGATATTATTCCTCCTCCACCTAGCCTGATAAAAATTGTCGTTGAAGGTTTGCTTAGTGCTACTGGGATTGCATTAGTAGAAGAGTTACTATTCCGTGGTTGGTTACTGGATGAGTTACAGCGAGACTATAGTCAAAAAATTTCTCTATGGATTGGTGCTACAGTATTTGCCTTGGCTCACTTTATTAAGCCTATTGAGGAAATAATTAGGACTGCGGTAACTTTTCCTGCACTGATATTACTAGGAATGATTTTGATCTTAGCTAAATATCGCCAGGGCGATCGCCTGGGAATCTGTATCGGGATTCATGCAGGTTTGGTCTGGGGTTACTATATCGTTAATGTAGGAGAATTAATCAGCTATACAAACCAAGTTCCCCCTTGGGTTACAGGTATCGATGGCAACCCCCTGGCAGGACTTATGGGATTAATCTTTTTAACTGCTTTGTTGTGGCTTGAACAATTATCAGTGAACTATTATCAGTGAACCAGTTTGACTATTCATGACGTTTCATGGGGATGAAACATCATGAACCTACTACTTTCTATCTAAAATTGAAGAACTTAAATTTAGAGATTAGCAACAGCCTCAGGAGGATTGCTAGCAGAAGGACGACGAGCAATTACCTGATCGATTAGACCATACTCTTTGCATTCTTCGGCAGACATAAAAAAGTCTCTTTCAGTGTCCTCTTCAATTTTAGATAATGGCTGTCCTGTATGATCTGCTAAGTGTCCATTAAGTTTCTGCTTAAGATACAAAATTTCTCTAGCCTGAATTTCAATATCTGTTGCCTGTCCTTGCGCGCCACCCAAAGGTTGATGAATCATAATCCGAGAATTAGGCAGACTCATGCGTTTACCTTTCTGCCCTGCACTAAGCAAGAAAGCACCCATACTGGCAGCTAGACCAATACAGATGGTGCAGACATCAGGGCGAATTTGATTCATGGTGTCAAACATACCCATCCCAGCCGATACAGAGCCACCAGGAGAGTTGATATAAAGGTAAATATCTTTTTCTGGATCTTCGGCTTCTAAAAATAAGAGTTGAGCAACGACTAAGTTGGCTATTTCATCTGTAACTTGCTGTCCCAAAAAAACGATTCTTTCTCTAAGTAAGCGAGAATAAATGTCAAAGGCGCGATCGCCACGACCTGAACTTTCAATAACGGTAGGAATCATGAAGCTATGCCTTATCAATATTTTGTTCTAATTGTAGCTATTTTAAAGGATGAAGAGTAGGTGGAAAACCTAACCCGATTAATTCTGCAAGGTGGGCAAGTTTTGTCTTTTATGCTACATAAATTTTACTTTTGTATATAAAGCGATCGCTCTGATGGAATAGCAGCAATAATGGCATCAATCACTTTAGAGATAGGAATAATTTCTAAACCCAGATCGTCAGGAAGACTTTGACCCCTGGCTGCCTGACACATTTATTTGAGGACAGTTAAACTCTTAAGCACTTTAATTCCGAAATTTTGATAAACGAAATGGCATCATAGTATTTTCTTCTAGCCTTTGAAGATGCAAAACAGGGCAAAGTATTTTGAGAAAATAAAGGTGTAGGGTCAAACAAACTACGACCTTTATGTAAAACTCCTTTGAGCCATCTGATCCCAATTTTGAGATAACTTAAACCTCTCTCCCAATGCCGATCTACTTGACTTCTAAGTCCCTTCAATTGAACTGTCATGCCATGAGTAGTCGCAAATAAAAGTGCTAAGGCTACCACCAAATATAAACGTTCCAATGCCTTGCGATCGCGACCTCGACAGTCCCTTCAACGCGGGAAACCCGCGCAACGGGCTGTCTGGCAATTTTAGATTCTTCCAATTGAAAAGCTCCAGATTTAGAATCTAAAAATAATTCTTCAATACGAAATCTTAGAGCCTACTGCCATAAAGCTTGTAGAGTCGGGTCTTCATCAGTAATAACAGCCCAAGGTTCTTTTGTCCCCTTGACATTGGCTAAGACAAAGTTGCTTCGGCATTCTCCATCGAGCCATAGTCCAACATTGTGATACAAAATCGCCTCTGACTTTGGCGGATAAAGATATTTCAGTTCAATAGGATGTCTCCTTGCCCCCTGAATAGTTACGTCACAGGGTAAGCGTAGACAATAGTGCCATTGACTAGTGGTGAGCCAATTCATCAACTGATGGTTGGCAAAACCTCGGTCAGCTAGAAGCATCTCATCAGGATACTTGCGGAGTAATCTACGTGAAAATTTCAGCATGGTTTTGTATTCTTTGAATGCTACTGTTGAACTTTTATGTTCCATTACTTTCCATAAGAAAGGAATTGCCCTACCACCACAAATCACAGAAAGATGAATCATGCAGTATCGATTCCATAAAACTGTTGTATCCAGTGCCAGATAGAGGCGTTGTCCACTCCAGTTACTAATTGCCGCCATTACTAGAGGTACATACAGAGATTTGACTTTAATTCGACTGTTATGAACGAATCTTTGCCATCTTCGCTCAATACTCTGTGCTTGGTTCGCCCTACTTATCACGTAAGATTCCCACTCACTAAGGTTAATTTTGCTGCTACATATCAGCGCGTTGATCATCCAAGCTAACGCTTTGATCTGCCTGAAATCTCTGTATGTGGAATCTTGACTCAGTAGACTCAGCAGTTGATGATAAAGAGGGGTAGATCTTGACATGGAATATAAGGCTAAAACTATTCATTTTCAGCTTCCCATAATTGCTCTACCTTTTCTTTTTTCTGACCGCATTTCGACTCTTTTAGCTACTTGTGTCAGGCAGCCAGGGGTTTCCCTTGGGAACGATCGCTTTTTTAAATCTCAGCTTGGCAGCTTCCTTTAGACGCAATTCCATAATAATTATTTTGTCGCTAAAATGATTTGAACGTCTGAATGTTGTCCCAGCACTTCTATTCGAGAGAACTGTTTAGTTTTTGCTAAAGAATCTAATAGAGATTCATGAAAATTAATCATATAGTTATTATCATGATGAGTCTCTTTAACCACATATCCAGAAACAACTAATCTATTAATTGTTTTTTGGGCTAGAAAATTAATTACTTTTTGGTAGTCTGGCAAATTTTGCTGATGAATTAAAACTTCTAGACAGATTACTAGGTCGGCTTTGGATATATGATTGTTATTGCTATAATCGAGCAAAATAAAATCTAAATCTGGTCTTTTTTGTTTAGCTATGTTAACTGCTTCAGAGGAAATATCAACACCAATGTAATTAGGTAAATTGAAGTTTTTAATTACTTCTAAATCACCACAGCCAACATCTAAGATACTTTGACTAGTTTCAATTCCTAATGTTTTTAAAAGCTTCCGCTTATACAATAAATTTTCTCCTCGACTACCTATTCCAGAGCCTAATTGAGGAAATTCGTGATATCTAAAAGACCAAAAAATCTGATTATTAAAGCTCTTACCTAATACATGATTAGCATTTTGAACTGCACGTTTAAATTCTACATCTTGCTCTCCACCAACTACCAACATTCCAGTTGGGGAAATATTACGATGGTAATGCAATACTTTAGGGTTACCTGTTTTATAATTGGATAAATGAATAGGATAGTTATATTGCCGATCGATATTTTGAGTTACCAGGGACAATTCATGGGTAGCTAAAGCAAAAGATATCTGGTCTACATGATTTTGTTTATTGACTTTTTCTAATATTTCTAGATTAGCCAACAACCACAAAGCCCAATGCTGCCATCGTTTACCCAGGGATGGAATCAATACCCCAGGAACAACATATAGCCCGCCATTAAAATTATTCTCAAAAGTAGAGTTTTTTTCACAATCTGCGTTGCAAATAGAGGGAGTGTCACTAAATCCAGCCCGCTTAAATATGGCTTGTAAAACTGATAACTCAGGATTTGCCAAATCTACTACTTTACCTCGTATAACTTTGGGAATGTAAAGTTCTTCAAGTTCATCCAAGACAACCATATCAGTATCGAGAAAAAAGACGCATTTTGCCTTAGCAAATTCACGGGTGTCTAATTGAACAATTTTGTTGCAATATTTGCCGTCTCCAAAACGAGAAATTGACTTGAGGTTAACACCCAAAATATTTAACTGTTGTAGAAAAGTCTGGTCTACTTCTAATGTATAGTGAACAAATATTTGAGTAGGTGAAACTTTAGCTATTTGGATTAAAGAATTTACTAGTCCCCAAGTTTGCCAATAAAATAAGGAAGAAGCATCGACAACGCAGGAGTAGTAAATTTTATGGCGCTTAAGATGATTGTCTGACAAAGAGTGGGATATTTTGCTGATTATTTTTTGCCACATATTTTAATAAATCTCAATCTTTAATTTAATTTTCTTCAGCTACTACTACGGGAAAATCAGTTGAACGTTCAGAAGGAATAGCAGCAATAATGGCATCAATCACTTTAGAGATGGGAATAATTTCTAAACCCAGATCGTCAGGAAGACTTTGACCCTTGGGAACGATCGCTTTTTTAAATCCTAGTTTGGCAGCCTCTTTTAGACGCAATTCCATCTGGGAAACCAAACGCACCTGTCCACCTAAACCTACTTCCCCAATTAATACAGTACGAGAATCGACGATACGATCGCGAAAACTAGCCACAATAGCGATCGCTACACCTAAATCCGCAGCAGGTTCGCCTACACCCAAACCACCTACCGAGGCGACATAAGCATCAAGTTTAGATAAGGGGACACCAACTCGCTTTTCTAACACTGCCAATATTTGCTGAAGACGATTGTAATCAATGCCTGTAGTCGAGCGACGGGGAGATGTATAGCTAGTGGGACTAACCAACGCCTGAATTTCGACTACCAGAGGACGAGTTCCTTCACAGGCGACGACAATTGATGTTCCTGGAGAAGCTTCGTCTCGATTGCCGAGAAACAGCTTAGAAGGGTTATCTACCTCGACCAAACCATGCTCTGCCATTTCAAAGATACCGATTTCGTGGGTAGCACCAAAACGATTTTTAACCGAACGTAATAAACGATGGGAAGCATAGCGATCTCCTTCAAAATAGAGTACTGTATCTACGAGGTGTTCTAATACCCTTGGTCCAGCGATCGCCCCTTCTTTGGTAACATGACCTACAATCAGCAGGCTAATATTCTCTCTTTTAGCTACCTGCATCAAAGCCGAAGTACATTCCCGTACTTGTGCTACCGAACCAGGAGAAGAATTTAAAGCTGCAAAGTGCAGGGTTTGAATACTATCGATAACGGCTACTTGAGGCTTTAAGGACTCTAATTCTCGCAAAATCTCTTCTAAATCTGTCTCAGGCATCACGTAGAGATTATTCTCTTTTTTAGGAGCAGATTTGCCGTTTTTACCGTTACCGTTGCTAGTTTCTTCAGCTTCAGGCTCATTTTCTCCCACATCCAAACGAGATGCGCGTAACTTTACCTGTTGTCCCGATTCTTCTGCCGATACATAGAGAATACGAGGCAGGTTATAAGAAAGCTTATTTGCCACCTGCAATAATAAAGTTGATTTCCCAATACCAGGATCTCCCCCGATCAACACCAAAGATCCAGGCACAATTCCCCCGCCTAAAACGCGATCGAGTTCTCCGTAACCAGAAGGAAATCTTTGCTGTGCGTCGTTATTAATCTCGGAGAACTTACGAGAAACTCTAGGCTGTGCTGTGCTGGGTATTTTGTTACCAGAATGAGTATTAGATTGCCATCCTCCTCGATTATATCCAGCACTCCCAGAAGAGACTTCTACTGGTTCTTCTGAAATAGTGCCAAACTCATTGCATTCTTTACATAGCCCAAACCACTGACTGTATTCGGCAGCGCATTCGTTGCAGATATATATTTGTTTAGATTTAGCCATTTTCTTAAGAAAAATTAGAGATTTGAAGAAATGAAAAGATAAATTTAGTAAGCTTAATAAATGATGCAGCCTTAATCCTAAGAAATATTAAAAACCGCAAAGATAAATTAAATCGGAAAAAAATACGGAAATTATCCAAATTGTCACATAAATTCTCTTAAAATAGACAGTTGGCTAAACTAAATCAACGTCAAGAAGATAATCTAGATCTAAAGATAAAGAAATTTAACTTAAATATCGGTAATTTAACTTAAACAAGGAGTGTATAGTAGCTTGGAAACTAATAAAGAGAAAATTTTAGTAGTAGATGATGAAGCCAGCATTCGTCGTATTTTAGAAACTCGTCTATCCATGATCGGTTATGACGTAGTGACTGCTGCCGATGGCGAAGAAGCGTTAGAGACTTTTCGCCTTACCGAACCTAGCCTTGTAGTTCTAGACGTAATGATGCCTAAGCTTGACGGTTATGGCGTTTGCCAAGAATTACGCAAAGAATCAGACATTCCTATTATTATGTTAACGGCTTTGGGAGATGTTGCCGATCGCATCACGGGTTTAGAATTAGGTGCAGACGATTACGTGGTTAAACCTTTTTCCCCTAAAGAATTAGAGGCGAGAATCCGTTCTGTACTGCGTAGGGTTGATAAAAACGGCGCGCCTGGAATTCCTAGTTCAGGGGTAATTCACGTTGGCTCAATTAAAATTGATACCAATAAACGTCAAGTTTATAAAGGTGATGAACGTATTCGCCTTACAGGCATGGAATTTAGCTTATTAGAGTTACTGGTTAGTCGTTCTGGTGAACCTTTTTCCCGTTCAGAAATTTTACAAGAAGTTTGGGGTTATACTCCCGAACGTCATGTAGATACCCGCGTAGTAGATGTACATATTTCTCGTTTACGTGCCAAGTTAGAAGACGATCCTAGCAATCCTGAATTAATCTTGACTGCAAGAGGTACTGGCTATTTGTTTCAGCGTATTTTAGAAGCGGGAGAAGAGTAGTTAAAAGTCAAAAGTGATTTCAACTGAGATTATTAGACTTTATACAGTTTGGCTAAGAGCTTTGAAAATGAATAAATATGATGCCAATCGTATATTAAGACTGCTACCTTTTTTTGCAGGAGGATTAGGTGGCTTTCTACTCTTGGTCAATCGTTTATTAACAGCACAAATAACCGATTCTCAAGCACGTTCGGATGCTTTAGGGGTGATCGAGGCAGCAGTTTTAATTTTAGTCGGTTTACTGTGGCAGCAAATTCAAGCAAGAACTCCTGACACCGTGGATTTAGTTGGCGAAACAGGTTTAGAATTTGCTCCAGAATTATCAGATGCAGCTAAAACCGAATTGGCTTGGGCTTCTCACCTATTATTAACTAATACGGTAACGCGATCGCTTGTTGTCTATTATGACCAGAAAACTTTGCTTAGACGCGGTGTTTTAGGAGCAAAACCAGAGGTAACCCCAGGCGCGATTCTAGAGCGGGTATTGGCTAAAGAAAAGCCCGTATATCTGGTAAATCTCAGTTTGTATCCAGGTAAAGTAGAGTTTGATTATTTGCCAGCCAATACCCAAGGAGTAATCTGTCAGCCTATTGGCAACAAGGGAGTTCTGATTTTGGGTGCAAACGCACCCCGTAGCTACACAAAAAAGGACGAGCAGTGGATCGAAGGCATTGCTGATAAATTAGCGGTTACTTTGGAATCCATCTAGAATTTTTGCCAACCAACGCCCATGACGAAGCGACTTTTTTGAGATGCCAAGTCGCTGTTTTCCCCAAGTTAAGCCTAATAGCCTTATAAAACTTTGTGAGTATGAGAATGTTGTTTGACATTATCTTCAGTACTTACCACATTAGAATTATTCAAGACTCTTTTTCTTTCTAAAGAATAATTGAAATCCTGTTTTATTGTTCCTAAAGCGATATGCTTTTTGGCTTCGGGACGACTTTTGTAGGTACGGGTTGCTGCTGCAACTCTTTCAGCAAAGCGATCGCATAAATTTATTTTTGCCTCAGTCTGTAGCTCTTGAGGTATTTGCACCGTATCTTCTTGAAAAATCTCCCCCAGAGTTTTGGCACAGGCTAACTGATAAGAAGTAGGAATACCTTTAATCAGTGCTTCTAAAGCAGCCGAGGGAATAGGTTCTAAAACCGTAAGCTGTTCTATTTCACCCTCTTCTCGTACAAAACAGGTTGCTAAACCCAAAACACAATAGTCTTCAGGAGATAAATCAGATGCCTGAGCAAATAAAGTAGTAGTTGTCATATTATTAAATGTCAATTATAAAAGTACTCAATAGCAATTCTAAACTAGTAGACCTGGGCTTAAGTAAACAAATTATTTAAATAGCCTCAAAGCCTTAAAACTTTTGACTAAGCCACAGCGTTACTAAAGTTGGTAGTCGATATTTAGAGAATGTAATCTAAAATGGGAATATTTCCGCAAGTACAACCGCAAATTGTCACGAAAACACATACTTTGTTGTCAAATTGATATTAATCTCAACATTTATCTAAGTAAATTTTGGGAGGACATTTGGATGTTTTTTGGTCATCATTAGCTGAGTATAAAGAATTTAGAATTTTAATCTTACCAATTTACGGTTTGCATGAGACAGTTCGATTGGTGACACATTGAACTGATATTAGTCATGAAACGGGATAGTAAAGTGGCATACAAGCAAGGTTTAATTGATGCTATGAAAACCGATTTCGATCAGTACAATTTATTTCAATCATCCAAACGAGAATTATCTGACTCTTTTGAGATAGAATCGGCATTAATCTTATCTTCTGCTTCATCAATATTAAAAGACTCGAATATCGAAGAACAGTTAAGAATTAGCGTCAAAGAAAAAGCATTTCAAGGAGACTATACAGCAGCGATTACCCTTTTGGATCGATTAATTGCTTTGTGTCCCGATAATGCCACAGATTATAATAATCGTGGTTTAATGCACTTTCGTAACAATCAGATTATTGAGGCTCTTTGTGATTTATCCCAAGCATTAGAAATTAATCCTTATCTTGACAGTGCTTATAATAATAGGGCAAACTGCTATGCTGCTCAAGGGGCATTAACAGAAGCGATCGCTGACTATGATATTGCTTTAGATCTAAACCCTGGTAATTTTCGCGCTTGGATTAATCAAGGCATTGCTTTTAGAGAATTAGAAATGTATGATTTGGCGATCGAGAATTTTGGTATTGCTCAGATTATTGGCGACACTTTGCAAGAGAGAATTTATCTCGAACGAGGTAGAACTTATCATCTGCGAGGAGACTGGAATTGTGCTGTTGGTGACTATCAGAATGCCTTGAGAGTTTTAGAGCAGAAACCAGAACTAGCTAGACACAGAAGAAAAGTATTAGGTTGGCTAGATGAACTGCTGTCGCCTTTATTTATTAATTACCGATCTCGATCTTTTTTTAACCAATAGATACGGCTTTGATGGGGAGAAGTCAACGAGCTATACTGTTCCATCAAGCTTTGGGTTCTTTGAGGATCGAAGTTGCGGTTTAGTTCCTCTTTTAATTTAGTAACTCTAGCATCTGTTTCTTGCACCTGAATTTTCAACTCTTTAAGCTTTGCCCTTTGAGAAAGGTGATATGGCAAAAGCTTAAACACAGAAGAGATTGCGCCAAGAGCAATTATCCAGCTTAAAATTAACTTGAGGCTAATTTCCATAGCCATTCCTCTGTGAGACTTGGGACGTTTATGAGGATGACGACGGACTTTCTTTGGTAGTCGCTGCTTAGATTTCATATTTAATCGTAGCCAAGAATTAGGACTCCAGATTAACAATATTAAGTCATTATTGCCAATCTGAAATTCCTAATTTATGTCATTAAACTAAGAATAGTTTTGTAAGACAAACTTATTTATATAGCTCTAGAGATAAGCGTACTGCCATCACTCCAGGAATCAAAGCCACAAGCAAAGCTATAAAAATTTGGGTATCTGAAAGAGACATGGTATTCTAACTCCTTACTAATTCGATCAAAAGATATTCCATCCTTAATTTGCGTCATAATTGACCCCAAGAGAAACATCTTGTAACAAGATGCAACATAATTAAGAAGGAAACTTAAGAAAAAACTGGATGAAACTAGGAGAAAATTACACAATTGACAGATTCTTAAATCGACGATTGATAATTTAACCTAAATAAATATAGACGAGCGACCCCCTAAAGGGTTCGACAGTTCCTTCAACAGCGCGATTATTCAAGCGGAACTAAATTCCGCGAATCTCGCGCTCAAGTCGGTAAAACCGCCCAACGGACTGTCTCACCGCGTCGCCGACAGAGGTCAGACCCCGCGCCGACGCAAGGCGCAAGGGAATGCTGACCTAGCAAACGCCAGTTCCTTCAACGGGTTACAGACCCGCAACGGACTGGCTTGGGAACGCGCGAGGAATGTGCTAAGACTTTCATCCTTGTTTAATTCAAAAATATATAGTAAATGTTGTCAAACATAGTTAACTACTTTACCAATGCTGGGGCTGAAACCTATCTAATACTGCTGGTTTTGATTTTGTTAGAGGCTGTTTTGTCTGCTGATAATGCGATCGCCCTAGCTGCGATCGCCAAAAGCATCAAAGATCCTCAAAGACAGCGTCAGGCTCTCGATATTGGGTTAATCGGCGCATATATACTGAGAATTGCCCTGATTTTGGCTGCTACTTGGGTAATTAAATACTGGCAGTTTGAGCTATTAGGGGCGATGTATCTCCTGTGGCTAGTTATTAATTACTTTTTCTTTAGTGATGAAGATAATGCGGACGAAAATCGCAGCTTAAGTTTGAAATCTCTTTGGCAAGTAATTCCGACTATTGCCATTACTGATCTGGCTTTCTCTCTAGATAGCGTCACTTCGGCGATCGCCATCACCGAAGATACTTGGCTGATTATTGCTGGTGGAACGATCGGCATCATTGTTTTACGCTTCTTGACAAGTTTGTTTATCAAATGGCTACAGGAATATACTTACTTAGAAGACGCAGGATTTATTACAGTTGGCTTTGTTGGCTTGCGTCTGCTCTTAAAAGTTTGGCTACCAGATTACTTCATTCCAGAATGGTTAACTGTAGCAGTAGTAGCTATATTCTTTACCTGGGGTTTCTCTAAGCGAGAAGCAGTGGAATCTGAGAGCCAAGAGTAATAAAGCTTATAGCCCTATCTTTTGGCAATAAAAGGTAGGTAAGGGTGCAAATACACTAGATTTTTAGGACGTTGGATATAATGGGTAGCTGAGGGTTGATTACTCGCCCTTAACTTACTATTTAAGGCATTGGTAACAAGTTAAGGAAATCAGAAAAAAGTCAAGTAAAAAACCAAATCGTGTCAAACTCATAGAGAATAAGCAATTGAACGATTTTATTTCTCTATGGGTAAGAGTAAAAGACTGAATCGAGATCACGCCAAAAAAACGCAACGACCAATGGTAGAAGATCGAGTCATTGCTGAACACTTAACCGCTTTATTAACTCCAATCATTACATCTCAGTCGCGGTTTTTTCGAGAATTGGGACTTAGAGATAGGATTTTGACACTGCCTTTAATGGTAGCTGCGGTGTTAACTTTGTTGTGGAGAGACGTTCCATCCGTTACTGAATTAGCGCGGTTACTCGAAACGTGAGATGATTTTTATGGTGCGGGAAAACAAAGGTTAGTCAACAAGCCTTATCTCAAAGATTTTTAACCTTTCCTGCTATTTTATTGGAGAGCATTTTCACCGAACTTTTGCCCAGCCTGAAAGCCAGATGGTCGGGTCGTCACAATCGACCATTACCCGAAAGTGTTCAATTTACCTTGTCTAAATTTGACAAGATTTGGATAGCTGACGGTTCAACTAAGAAGGCATTATTTCGCAAGCTCAAGAGTTTGTCAGAGGTAAAGTCGGGAAAATTAGCTGGAAAGATGGGTGTGGTCATTGATTTGGTCACACGATTGCCCGTAGAAATCTGGTTTCAGGAAAATCCCAGTGCTTCCGATACTCGTTTTGAAGATAATTTATTAGAGTTAGTTTCAGCCAAGACCTTGTTGTTACTAGATCGAGGATTTTATCATTTTCAGTTTTGGCAAAAATTAATCGATAAAGGAATTCACTTTATTACCCGCATTAAGATTAATGCTGCCATTGAGTATCAACAAGTTTTTACTGATAGTTATACTTTACGCGATCGCTCTTGTCAAGATCGGCTCGGGGACAAAAAAGACTCCATTTGTTACCAATGGCGGTTGATTGAAGTCAGAGTCGGTAAAGAAGGCGCGTTCCTATTTAACTTCAGTGCTTGAGCCAGAAATATTACCTCCCTATGTTGTCATTGATTTATATCAAAAACGCTGGCGGGCGCGAAGATGCTTTTAATACAGTCAAACGACTTTTAGGATTAAGTTACCTTTGGACGGGTTCAATTAATGGCATTAAGCTACAGATTTGGGCAACTTGGCTATTTTACGCCGTTTTAGTCGATTTAGGTGATGCTGTGGCTGATGAAATCGCACTTCCTTTTGACTGCATCTCCTTAGAAATGATTTATCGTGGCCTTTATTATTTTCATGGTGCTTCAAAGCGTGGAGAAGCTCAAGATCCAGTTAAGTATTTTTCTAATCCCGATATTCAGAAATGTTTAGGCATTGTGAAAAGACAGCGAAAACCTAAGCAAAAGCTCATCATTGCTCCTTTTCCAGATAAACAGCGTGGTTCTGACCAGTTTTTCTATCAATTTCCTTCTAAACCTTCTTTGACAGTTAGCTTACAAGCTTAACTTGTGACCAATGATTTAAGGAGATTTCCTAATATGACTAAACAGAAAAAGACTGGAGCAAAAGCTGAACCAACTTCAAAAGCGGCAGGCAGCAAAAACCCCAGTAATGCAGCAAAAACTGCTGGTTCTACACCATTAAAAACCACCCCTAAGAAGAAAAAGTAAAACAAACTTAGGTTGGTCTTAATTTTCTTTGGCTTGTTAGCGGCAACTAGCAAGCCATTCATTTTTGTTATTCTACGATAATTTGTTTAAAAAGCAAATTAAGGAGACACAAAAAAGGGTTGCATTAAAAGTAACTACAAATATACTGTTAATTGATGACCTAACCCCAAATACTACCAAGAAAAAACCTAATAAGTACGTACGAGTGTAATGAGTACTTATGTTTTTACTATAGTTAATTTTGAGTAAATATTTAAGCAAGATTGCGATCGCAGCGTTCACAGGCGTTAAGTAAATACCTTAAGTCGTGAACCACTGCGAACAATGCGGATGAAAGGACTTGAACCTTCACGTCCGAAAACACTAGAACCTAAATCTAGCGCGTCTACCAATTCCGCCACATCCGCTTTTATATGCGACGCTAACTATCATAACAGATGCACAGAATAAATAAAACTTTTAAAGCAAATTACATGAATTTCGTTGGCGATCTTGACTTGGTTCTTGCCAGGAATAGCCAAAATGACTAATAGAATTAACTTCTGGAGTTGCCTTGCGTAATGCTTCCATCTGAGCTTCTAAGGGGGGATGGTTGCGATAAACTTTACCCCAAGCACCAGCTAAAGAAGGAACAACTGTTGTTGTCTTGGGGGCTATCTTTAAAACACTTTCTACCTGTTTAGCAATACAGTCTGTCTTTTCTTCACATAGAGCGTAAGCCATAGGATGCCACTCTAAGTCTGGAGGAAATTTATCCCAAGCTTGGAGACGAGAATCAAAGCTATTTTTGCCTATTAAACGATTACCCTCAGGAAAAAAGACTGCTCCTGCGGGAATGCCTCGATCTTGAACAGGTTTAACAGCAAAAGACAGAAAATCAAGCACACCTTGTGCTGCATGAGCTACAGATAAGAACCAAAGTTGTTGGCTTAGGCTAAGATAGCGTGACTGAAGAGTTGCTTTAGAGTCAGGCACATTACGACTACCCTGCCAGCTTGGATCTTTTTCTTGGGGGTATTGCTGATCGATATTTTTAAGATCTTGAGCGGTAAAATTACCAGTTTCTACATATTTTTTAATTACGGCTAAACCTTTTTTGTTGGTGGCTCTATTGTATAGAGCATTAAGGGAGGATTTACCATAAATCCATAAATCTCGAACGTTATCAACATAGGCCTGTCCGCCTATACCTTGAGGGTAACGAACGTAATCAAATAAAACACCGTCTGGCTGGCGTTTGAGGACTGCCTGCAACAAATTATAGTAATCTGCTTGTGCTTGAGGGGAATAAGGATCGACAAATGCCTGAGCGCGATCGTTAACAAAAGTAAGACTATTTGAACCCTGTCCATTGCGAGCCAATGCTTCCTGGCGATCGCCAAGCTGGGCATAGGTATAGCCATAGTTCATGGTAAATAACCAAGCGTAGACCTTTATACCTCGTTGATGTGCTTTATCAATAGTTTGCTTTAGTAAATCAGCATTTTCTGCTCCAGGCGATCGCACTACTGGTATCCAAGGAGTAGGATTATCTCCAGGCGGTAAAAGAACTTGACTATCGTAGAAAACTTCTAAATGTATTTTGTTGTAGCCGAGATTGACAATACGGTCTAGTACAGAATCTATTGAACCAGCAGTTACGTCACAGGGATAAAGACGCAACCAAATTGCCTGTTCTGCTGGCCAAGTTTGACTACGGCATAGCTGTAGCATTTGAGCGTGCTTTTGCACAATTCCTTGATACTCTTTGATAGCGGTTGAACTTCCTTCTAAAGAGGCTTTTAGCAGCTTTTCTTTTGCCTCAACTTTGTCGGGGGTAAAATGACAATAAGGGCCAGAAGCAGCTTGAGCAGGTTTCACGCCTAACGGCTGGAAGCTAGCTAAAATAGTTACAAAGCTAACAATTAAACTTGAAGTGATTTTGGGAATTGTTTTACCTAGAGCAATTGGCTCAATAGAGGCAGGCTTATTAATTAATTTCTGATTTAGTGGAGGTTGAAAACTGCTCCACAATCGAAAATGTTTGGTAATTTTACCCATATTTGATAATACTCCGTATTTCTACGACAGAATTAAATAAAAAGCTGAATAATAGAGCCTTTTCTGGCTTCAGCTTGGTTTTTATTTCAATTTTCTGCCTTTATTTAATAAATATATATATGACCCAATATTTTAACAGGATTGTTTAAAAGATGAATTTTTTTGTCCCTGGTCGTCTTTGTCTATTTGGTGAACATAGTGATTGGGCAGCAGAATATCGCCAGATCAATCCTAATATTGAACCAGGCTACGCGATCGTGGTTGGCACCAATCAAGGCATTTATGCTCAGGTCAAAACCCATAGTGATTTAGTTTTTAAAACGGCAAATCAGCCTCAGATATTAAAGCTAGCTATGGATAAGAATTTGTTGTTAGAAATGGCTCAAACAGAAAATTTCTATAGTTACATAGCGGGTGTCGCCTATCAAGCTTTGACTCGTTATGGAGTGGGTGGTTTAGAAATTGATAATTATTTAACGAATTTACCTATGAAAAAAGGTTTATCTTCTAGTGCAGCAATTTGTGTGTTGGTTGCCAGAGCATTTAATTATTTTTATCAGCTAAATTTGACTATTGAAGAAGAGATGAATCTAGCTTATTGGGGAGAAAAAACAACCCCTAGCCAGTGTGGCAGACTAGATCAAGCCTGTGCTTTTGGTAACCAGCCAATTTTAATGATTTTTGATGGCGATCGCCATCAGCTAAAACCTTTGACTATAGGTCAAGACCTGTATTTTATTGTGGTTGACTTAGCTGGTTCAAAAAATACTCAAGAAATACTGACTCAGCTTAATCAATGCTATCCTGTCGCTAAAAATGCTCTAGAAGCTCAGGTGCAAGACTATTTGGGCAGAATTAATGCTCAGATAGTTCAAGAAGCTATTTTGGCTTTAGAGCGAGGAGATGCAGCTATACTTGGTAGTTTAATGTCACAGGCGCAAACTGAATTTGACCGCAATCTGATTCCTGCTTGTCCTCAACAACTAAACGCACCTATATTACATCAGCTACTTAAGCACAAACCTTTGCAAGCTTATGTTTATGGTGGAAAGGGAGTAGGATCCCAAGGAGACGGTACAGCACAGTTTATTGCTGACGATCGCCATAGCCAACAAAAAGCGATCGCCATAATTCAGCAAGATTTTCCGCAGATGCAGTGCTACGAGTTAAATATTCCTCAGTCAAATTTATAAAGATCAAAGGGCGATCGCTTTATGGCGATCGCCCTTTGAATATTCAGTCTAAATAACTGAGGTTAAAAGTATACTTAAAACTTAAAGTGATGTATTAATTTATTGATTTGTAGCTATTGTTTCGGCATCAACATCAACAACATTAGTCTCGCTACCTATATCTTCGGTTGTTACATTGTTCTTTTCTTGGCGACTTTGCAATTTAGCAAAAGCCATTTGCGATAATTCTGTAAATAATAAACCAGCTAAAACCACATCATCAATTTGCCCGACAATTGGAAAGATATCGGGTATGACATCGATAGGACTAACAAGATAGATTGCTGTCCCAAGCATTACCCACCAGCGATACTTTGGATGACGAATTGCGCTGCGATACCATTCATATAGGGAAGAGAGGGAAAAATTCATCTTTGTTTTCGTGTCCTCGATTAAGTTATTTTTATTATGACACTTCCTAGTTGCTAGCTTAGTGTGGATAACCTCATTCAGATAATTCGGTAAGTACTATGATCTAGTGATTAATTATGACAAAGCACTTATAGTATTCCAGGCAATTTGATGATTTTTAGTGCCATTTGACCAAAAACCATTAATTAAACTATGCAAAATCAAGATTTTAAACTTGTTTTTGATTGTTTTTTTGAAGCATTTTGTAAATAAATAAACAGAAAAACTAATTATTAATATTTTAAATAAAATGTATATTGGTAAATAAATCCATAGACAGATGCTAAACATAATTAAAGTAGTAAACCATAAAACTTTAAATAGCCTTGTAAGGGAATTATTAACTTTTAAAGGTAGTTGAGCTAGTATTTGCAGAATCAACCAGTGATGAGCCTTAATAACTTTTGCTAATAATTGAGGATTTTGACACAAATCTTGCTGAACTTGTTGGAATATTTGTCCTTCTGAATTAATAATGCTCCGAACTACTTTTTTTGACTGGCTATGAGAGAATAAATAATTACTGGTAAAGATTAGTGGCGATCGCTCGATAGACATCAAATTTGCTCGATGTAGCCACTCGTTAAAATTTAATTGTTCTGCTGAAAAATAATTTAGTAGAGCATAATAGCGTAAATCAGCAAGATTATCAGGAGAAAGAGTAAACCTATAGTTATTTTCTTTTGCTTGTTCTATTTGGCTTAAAATCTCTGGATCAAAACGAAAAACAATTTGATACGGAATAGATAATTTATGGCTAATTCTAGCTCGATCTATTTGAATACAAGAATTAAAAATATTGGTGGCTATTGGCTGTTGACTTTTCACTAAGTTGCGGATACTAGATTTAAATTAAAACAAAGAGAGCATAAATTTAAGCAAACCTCGCCATTGTTGTTCTCCTGCGGTGATAGATTGTTCGTGCAGTTGTAACAATAAATCGCGATCGCTTCGTTCTAAAATAGACTGAGCATAGCGGTTCACAATTTTGCCATCCAATTGCAAAGATGTCTGAGCATAGGTAGTATCAGAGATGTTGTCATAACCCGATGAACTACGTAAAATGCGATCGCGACGATCTAAAGCAGCTTTTCTTTTGCTTAACTGCTGTAGGATATTAATAAAAGTGCGATCGCGCAACAGCTTATTGACCTCAGACATACTTTGCTGACCACTATGGGGAATAGCTTCGGGTAACCTAGTCGGGATGGTTTCCCACTCGGAGTTATTCTGACTGAGAATTGGCAAATCTCGTTTAATTTCAGATACTAGGGTGCGATTGTATAAGGTCGATTTAGGATCGATTACTTGTAAACAATATGCTAGTTCCAACTGACGACGTAATTGCAAATAACGATCGTCTAAAGATGAGTCAATTGTCGAGCGTTCCAAATAAGAACGAGAAAGATAATATATGCCTTGATAAACTTCCCAAGGAATAAACATCTCGTCCACAATCTCCTCGACTATAACGGTGCTAATTTCTACGGCAGTAATACTATCGAGCAAATTATGATTCATTAATTGCGTATTGTATGGACTTTCTTTGTTTTGATTTATAGGTTTTTAGCTCTTAGCTTCTACGAAACAGGGATGATTTTGGATAATCAGCTACGTAAACTGCAATTCATACTTGGAAAATAAATTTTTTTACATCTAGATTAAGCAATTAAGCATGAGTTGCGTTAAAAGCGATTCTTAATTTATCTCTTACTCCCTGCGGGGAGTATACCCCTTGGCTACTCATTACTTCTTTAATGTTGCTCCTCTGGAGATTCCGAAGAATTCCCCTCTCCTTCCCAATTTTGCCAATTTTGAGCAGCCTCTCGGATATTGAGAGACTTAAGATCGAATACCTCGCACTTTACTTTCTCATCGTCGGCATCTTCTTTTAGCCAATCACCCCAATCACCTTGTCCTGGCTGAGGATTTTCTTCTGAGCGATCGCTATCATGATCATCATCAAGATCGGCTAAAGACATTAAATCGTCTACCACGTCATCTTCTTCTGAAACAAAAGAAAGCAGGTTCGGCTCTGGGTTATTAGTTTTTATCCTTGAATTAAAGTCTGATGAAACCGCCTTGGTCATGTTGGCAGATAGTTGATTTGTCTCACGCTTTGGGGGTAGAGGCTCTCTAGTTACATCGGCAGCAATATCAACCCAGTTAGAATCTTCAGAAGTCTGTTGTTGAAAAGCGGACATTAACTGGAACATCTTTTGGAGACTAATTAGATTATGTTGAATGGTTTGATGTCCTTGAGTTACTTGCTCAATATGGAACTGTTTAATCTCCGAATAGCGATCGCCAGTTAGCTTTTCGCCAATTTCATTCTCGACTTTGCCTTCAATTAGACTGATGTGGGTGCGTAAACTACTATCTCCCTGAGACTGATTAGTATCTGCCTGATGCTGATTGCCTTCGGAGGTAATAATCTTAGTAGTAATATTTAGTTCAGGTGCATTACTCATGGCAACTAGGAAAGCTTCCTGGATATTGCCTGCTCGGATTGCCTGTTTAAAATCTTCGCTGGATGTCATCTGTTTCAAGCTTAAATAAAGAACAACTGTTTAATTGAGTGAGCAGTATAGACTTGATTATTTATTCAAACGACTTGGACTTAAAAGACGACGCATTTCTTCTAAGCTAGCCAGGTTTTTGATTAAGAAGCCTTGTTTTTGTTTTACTTGCTCAATATGCCATTGTTGTAATTCCCCATAGGCAGGATTGTCAATCAATTCAAGATCGACTTCATGTTCTACCGTGCCGTTTAACAAATTGATTCGTGTCGCAAATCTCTCTGTTGATGGGGATTGAGTAGCTCTATCTAGATCATTTTCAATGCAGGTAGTAACGTTTATTTCTACCGTCTTACTCATCGCTATAGTCAAAGCTGCAAAAATTTCTTGAGCCTGAATTTTGCCTTGCATTTTTTAAGTTCTAGAGTTTACCAACAGTAGCAGTTCATCACTGCCAAAAGTTGGTGATATTGTAGCCCAAGTTTTCTAACATTTGATGTAATAGAGGAAGGCTTAAGCCGATGACGTTGCTATGGCAGCCTTCAATTTTCTCCACAAACATACCTCCTTTTCCTTCTAAGGCAAAGCTACCAGCACATTTGAGAGGTTCACCCGTGGCAACATAAGCCTCGATAGTGCGATCGCTGATATTAGCAAAATAAACCTGAGTAATACCGCAGCGAATTATTTTTCTTTGTTGCTCCAGGTCTAGCAAGGCATGACCTGTATAGATCTTGCCCATTTTACCGCGCATTTCTTGCCAGCGAGCGATCGCCTGTTGAGATGAGTCTGGTTTACCATAGATGCGATTATTAATTGTCAATATTGAATCACATCCCAAAACTAAAGCATCACTAAATTGAGGTGCGACGGTTTCCGCTTTACATCTAGCCAAGGTTGTGACCAATTCAGCAGGATCTTCTATTTGCACCCGATCTTCATCAAAATCGCTTTTACATACCAAAGGTGCTATTCCTACCATCCGCAGCAACTTCAAACGCGCCGTAGAAGCAGAAGCCAAAACAAAACGAGGAGATGATTTATTTGCATTCATAAGCACCTATATATTTAAACTGCATATTGTACGCTCTGGTATCAGATTAAAATCGGGCAGATTGTAACTGTTTATGCGGATGATGAGACTCTAGTTAATTAGGCAAAAAATTAAGGTTAATGTTTACGGAAGGGGCGTGGGGAGGGACGTAACGTCCCCACCAGGACGGCGCTTATAAAGGGGGAACTTTCCCCCAGGAATAAACTTTGATTCTTACAGATAAGCTACTACCTACTACCTACTACCCACTACCCATTATTAAGACTGGTTGCTCCTTCATGAACTGTTTTCACCCACTTTAATCTTTTGGGGCGAATAGACATTCTGGCAGTAATACTTAGCATCACAACTTGCCAGTGAGCCATATAGATTAATCCTCTGATAGACTGTCCAACAATATCTAATAGTACGGGCAAAGTTAGAGCTTTGTTTTCGGCGACATGAATACGCACTAAGCCTTTAAATATACCGATAAAACCCCAAACGAATAACAGAATAGTTATCGGACTAAGAATAGGCAAACGGTGACGAGCGATCGCCAGAATACCATCAGGTACATTGGCAGCGGGAAGAATGTATTGCAACAGCATCCAGCACAGTAGATCGATTCTTTTGCCAAAGCCCATGGGCTTACTAAAGATATAACGCCAATAATCGAGATAGCGTTGATAACCCCCTTCCGCCCAACGGTTGCGCTGATGCCAAAGTGAGCTGGCTTTGGTTACTCCTTCTTCTAACACTCCAGGAGTCAACAAAAAGTCGATGCGCCAATTATCTAGATGCAGACGAATAGTTAGATCGAGATCGTCGGTAATGGTTTCCTCATTCCAGCCACCACAGCTATTTAAGGCAACACGACTAACAAACTGACCATTGCCCCGTAACTCGCCGATACCATCGACAGCAATACGCTGTTGTTGGACATAGCTATCCAATGCCATCTCTGCTGCTTGTCCCTTTGTCCAAAAGTTTTCTGACCTATTGGCGATCGCTTTTCGCACCTGTACTGCCCCTGTGTCTTGACTGTCAAATAAAGGCACAACTCTTTTTAGTAAATCTGGACTTACCTTGGCATCAGCATCAAAAACGCCAATAATATCACCAAAGGTTTTTGGTAATACCTGATTTAATGCCCCAGATTTTCCGCCACCTGCATTGGCTGCACGATGAACTACTCTTAATTGGGAATATTCCTTGGCTAATTTATCTAAAATAATTGGCGTATTGTCGGTACTGCGATCGTCTATTGCCCAAACTTCGTATTTATCAGTAGGGTAATCGAGACTACAGAGCATAGCTACCAAATTACTAATTACCGTCTCTTCGTTTTTGGCTGCTACTAAAAGAGAAACTTTGGGGACAGATTCTGACTCATCTATAGTCAAGGGCGGAGGCGTATTTTCAGGTCGAGTAAATAAATAGCGCAGTATTTGCATTCCTACCAAAACAACTATAGCCAAAACGACCCATTTTCCCCAACTTACAAAATGCAGAGAAATAGTAACTATCCAAATTACCATCAACAAAAAAGCGGCTTTTTGCCTGCGTCCCGCTAGACCTTGAAAGAAATCTTCTCGAAATTCTGCTTCGGCTGCTTCTGGGTCGGCTAATTCGCTTAGGAGAGAGTTAATGGGGTCGGATTCTAGATCTGATTCCTTTTTGCGCCAATAATTCTCTGCCATAGTTGTTACATTTGCTCGCTGCTTGTATTTAAAGCGATTATGGCTGTTGTAATATCAGCTTAAAATAATCGCACTGGCTCAATTGTAACCAAAAATGTAAACTTTCTTAGCTAAAATTTAATAAATGCCTAATGTAGATTAACGACCTTCAGAATTATTGGTTTTCAGCTATCAGCTATCAGCTTTTAGCTCTAAGCTACTACGTATAGAGCTAAATCAAGTTATTTAGCTACTAAGAAGTTTAATCACGACGAGATAAAGATTAGCTTGTCTATAATCTCAAGCTAGTTTGAAAGCAATTTTTAATTCACACTAAACATTAATAATATTTTTTTCGATGATGAACAGTTTGGCTACAGGGTTAGCGATCGCTTTATGCTCGGTACTATGGGTAGAGTTTGTCAGAGATTTTTATCATGTTTTGTCCCATCTCTGGCAGCCTTTATATCGTCTTCACATATGGCATCATAAGGTTTTTCGCCGCGACCTCTCCGTTGTTAGCGACACCATTTATCGTCAGGCGCATTGGTACAATGATGTGCCTGAATCTTTAGTGATGCTGCTGTTGAGTATTTTGCCTTGGAGTCTGGTTTCTGCTTGGGATCTTGCTCCTCAATGGGCAGCTTGGGCTGGATCTTTCTATACTCTGAGCTTTTTAATAGGCGCGATCGCTCGTGGTTTAGGTATTCCCTTTGTTGACGAGCTTACGGACATTACCCATCGTCCAGGAGAATTTACTACTCTGCCTTCTCGCTGGCTGGTAAATCGTCCTTACCATTGGCGACATCATTTTGATAACCAGAATGCCTATTTTTCTGGCACGTTAACGCTTGTAGATAAACTGTTAGGGACAGCACTGTCCTTGAAAAATAAGCGGATAGCGGTTACTGGTGCATCGGGTACTTTAGGCAAGGCTCTATTAACCCAGCTACATTTAGCAGGGGCAAAAGTTACCGCTTTTACTTCATCTAATACTGACATTACCTTAAATGTTTCAGGGGAAGATCTGGCTATCAAAACCGTAGCTTGGCAAATTGGCAAAGAAGCAGAATTACTAACCTTCTTAGAGCAAATCGATATTTTAATTATTAATCATGGGGTGAATGTTCACGCTCAAAGAGACGAAGCTGCGATCGCTAAATCCTATGAAGTTAACACTTTCTCGACTCTACGGCTGATGGAGCTATTTTTTCAAACCGTTAAAAGCGATCGCGACATGATCACAAAAGAAGTGTGGGTAAACTCCTCAGAAGCAGAAGTAAACCCAGCCTTTAGTCCCTTATATGAGCTAAGTAAAAGAGCGACAGGAGATCTTGTAACCATGCGTCGCTTAGATGCTCCCTGTGTCGTGCGTAAGCTCATTTTAGGGCCGTTTAAAAGTCAGCTAAACCCTGTAGGTATCATGTCTGCTAATTGGGTAGCCAAACAAATTGTTAATTTGGCACGCAGAGATTTCCGTAATATAATCGTGACCATTAATCCTCTTACTTTTATCCTTTTTCCCATCAAAGAACTTTGGGTTGCTAATTACTTTCGATTCTTTACAGCCACCACAACCAAAGTTGCTCAAAAGCGGTCAGACCCCCTAAAGGGTTCAACAGTTCCTTCAACGGGACGAGGCTTATAAAGGGCGGACGCAGGTTCCGCCCACAGCCCCTTAGAAACCTCCGCAACGGACTGTCTCACCGCGTCGCCGTTAGAGGGCAGACCCCCTAAAGGGTTCAGCAGTTCCTTCAAGTCGGGGAACCCGCCCAACGGACTGCTTCACCGCGTCGCCGTTAGGCGCAAGGGAATGCTGACCAAGAAGCTAAAAGCTAAAAGGGTCTAAGTCCCCTCTTTCTCGAAGAGGCGAAAAGTCTTCAATTAAAAGTAGTTTAAATCTACTTTTAATTGAGCTAATAGCTAACAGCAAAGCGGTTTAAGACAGCCCTTTTAGCTGAGTTGTCACAACTTTTAATTTCAAAGTGCGATCGCTGCGTTTAACGGTAAACTGTAGGCTTTGATTGAGGTTACTGCTGTCCACAAGCGACTGTAATTGACCTGCATCAGTAATCGTTTGACCATCAATAGCCACAATTACGTCTCCTAAGCGTAAACCTGCTTTTTCTGCTGGTGTATTAGGCAAAACTCTAACGATCAAGACCCCATTTGTTTCGGGAATAGCAAAAGGAGAATTAGGATTTTGGTTATTTTTCTGTGCCAACTCAGGAGTTAGACTTCGCATCTGCACACCAATATAAGGATGGGGAACTTGTCTGCCCGCAATCAGAGTATCAGTAATAGATTTAACTTTGTCAATGGGAATAGCAAAGCCGATGCCATTAGCATCAGGACGAATAGCTGTATTGATACCAATAACTTCTCCCTGTTCATTAAGTAATGGTCCGCCAGAGTTACCAGGATTGATAGCTGCATCGGTTTGCAAAAAGTCAATTTTCTTATCGGGGATACCAACCTCAGCCGAGGAACGAGTTAAAGTACTAATGATGCCCAAGGTAACGGTATTGTCTAAGCCCACAGGGTTACCCACGGCGATCGCCCAGTCTCCTACTCGAACATTACCAGAGCTACCCAATACTGCTATGGGCAGATCTTCGCCTGGATCATCAATTTTGACAACTGCCAAATCAGTTACCTCGTCAGTGCCTTTGACTACCCCTGCAAATTCTCGTCCGTCTTTGAGAGTTACGGTAACTCGATCTGCACCACTAACTACATGAGCATTGGTTAAAATCGTGCCGTCTTTTTGGGTAATAAAGCCCGAACCTTGTCCACGCAACTGCCTTTCTCTGGGCATTTGTTCGCCAAGGCGATCGCCAAAAAATTCCCGAAAAAAAGGATCTTGAAACATGGGATCCATTCTGGTGGCAATAGTTTTCTCTGTATCAATCCTAACTACGGCTGCCCCAGTCTTGGCTACTGCTGCTGCCACGAAACTAGTAGAAGCTTTGACAACAGGTGCTTGTGCTTGAATTTGTGGTTCAGGGGTAAGGGTGATAGTATTTTGTTTAGTTTGGGAATCTATAGGTAAGGTGTCTGCCTGTGAAGACATCACTCTAATACTGCTAAAAGTCAAAATAACTCCTAAAAAAAGGGCTATAGCGTGGCTAGCCACTTTACCTAGAAATCGCTGCTTGGTCATTATTTTTAGTTAAATTTAATATTAGGGAATTAATCATACTTTTTTATCATAGCTTGACTAAATGTTTGTCTGCTGTGACCCCAGAAGGCTGAGTAATCTCTGACCGCGGAGTACCGTTCACTGGAAAATGATCGTTAGCTTCTTTAAGATTTATCTTTTACTTGCAATCTCATAACTATAAGTTCTAAGCTTTAAGCCATAAGCTGATGACAATTAATTCTTGGCAATGGTAAGTAATTCAAGTTCGACTAGTTATGCAATAGATTTTGGTACTAGCAATACGGCGATCGCTCGCTGGAATCGGGCTACGGAAAAAGCAGAACTAGTTAGCTTACCTAATTTATCTCAACAGTTTAGTTCCCTCCCACCGCTTATTCCTAGCTTGGTATACGTAGAGGATGCAGCCACAGGCAAAATTATTGCCGGACAAGCAGTGCGCGATCGCGGTTTAGATATCCAAAGCAACCCGCGTTTTTTTCGCAGTTTTAAGCGCGGAATTGGTACAGATATTCAGGGCTTTTTACCTCAGCTAGACGGCAGAAATTTATCTTTTGAGCAGGTTGGCGAATGGTTTTTACGGGAATTGATCGCCAGTCTGAGAGGGGAAACAGAATCAGATCTTCAATCATTGGTTTTAACTGTCCCCGTCGATAGTTTTGAATCCTACCGCCATTGGCTGATGGGGGTATGTCAGTCTTTAAAAGTAGAGCAAATTAGAATCCTCGATGAGCCGACTGCTGCTGCTTTAGGCTATGGTGCAGGGGCAGAAGAATTACTGTTGGTGGTAGATTTTGGTGGAGGAACAATTGATTTATCTTTAGTGCAGCTATCGTCAACCAGCCCTCAAACTCGGGGCTATCTCCTCAAGTGGGGACGAAAAATGTTGGGAGAAAATACGGCACAACAAAAAAATACGGCACGGGTAATTGCCAAAGTGGGAGACAATTTAGGGGGAGCAGATATTGATAATTGGCTGGTAGATTATTTTGCCACCACCCAAGCTTTGCCTAAATCTGCTTTAACGACTCGTTTGGCAGAAAGATTGAAGATTAAGCTGACTAAGGAAACAGAAGCACAAGAAGTTTACTTTAACGATGAAACTTTAGAAACCTATGAGCTAGCTCTAGATCGCGATCGCTTTAACAGTATTTTAGAGCAGCAGCAGTTTTTTAACCGACTTGATGAGCTTATGACTCAGGTTTTGCAACAGGCGCGACGCAATGGCGTAGAAACTACTGACATAGATTCAGTCTTACTAGTAGGTGGCTCAGTACAAATACCTGCCGTCCAAAATTGGGTCAAGCAGTATTTTGATGAAGATATGATAAAGAATCAGCAACCTTTAGAAGCGATCGCTACTGGGGCATTACAGGTATCTCGAAGCATTGAGGTAAAAGACTTTCTCTATCATAGCTACGGTATTCGCTACTGGAATCGGCAAACAAATAGTCATGGTTGGCATCCGATCATTAAAACAGGACAGCCTTATCCTACAGAAAAGCCAGTAGAGATAGTTTTGGGTGCTTCTACCCCAGGGCAAAGCAGTATTGAGTTAATTATTGGTGAACTGAGTGCAGCCACTGCCACCACAGAAGTTTATTTTGATGGCGATCGCTTAATTACTAAAGCTGTAGATACTCTGGGCGATCGGGTACAGCCGTTAAACGACCGAGATGGGGCAAGGACAATTGCTCAACTTGAGCCTGTGGGCAATCCTGGAAGCGATCGCCTTCAGCTTTTGTTTAGCGTTGACGATCAGAGGCATTTGCGTATTACCGTTGAAGACCTATTAACCCAACAAACTTTACTAAATAATTACATTGTAGTCAAGCTAAATTAACGAAGCATATTGTAATATGTACTTAAGTGGAAACTAGGGTATCAATCACCAGTAATTTTGGCAATTACCAGTGTTGTACCTAAAATTCGCTTATTTAAAAAGGTTATAAGTCTAATTACCCCAAAATTAAATTTTGCCTAAATTTTTTTTAATGATATTTAATATTTATAGAGTAAAGTGGCTACTTAATTTAGACCAATCTAACTGAATTAACCAAGCATTAATCCCAATTTAAGCGTTTTTGGGTTATCATTACTTAGTTTAATTAGGAATTACTTAGTAATAGTTACTGATTAAGCATAAAACAAAGAGTTAAGCGTAATAACACCCGCATTGGAAAAGCATACATAAAAAATAAAAAATATTAGATAAGAGATGAAATCTAAACGAGTAAATATACTAAATATTCCCATTGATGATATAGACACACATGAGCTTTTAGAAAGACTCAAAATTGGTGGAGTGGTTTTTACACCAAATGTAGATCATTTAGTTAAGCTGCAAAAAAATTCTGAATTTTATCAGGCATATCAAGAAGCCGATTATCGAGTCTGCGACAGTCAGTTAATTATGTTCGCTTCGCGTTTTTTGGGACAGCCTCTTAGGGAAAAGATTTCTGGATCTGATTTGTTCCCTGCTTTTTATCAACGTTATGGCAATGATGAAAGCGTCAAGATGTTTTTACTTGGTGGCTTAGAAGGAGTGGCACAAAAGGCTAGTAATAACATTAATACCAAAGTTGGTCGCAACATGGTGGTAGATACTTATTGCCCCCCTTTTGGTTTTGAACAAGATCCTGCCCAGTGCCAAAAAATTATTGAAATTATTAATGCTTCAGGGGCAAATGTATTAGCTATTGGAGTTGGTGCGCCGAAGCAGGAAACCTGGATTTGCCAGCATCGAGCTAAGATGACAAACATAAAAACCTTCTTGGCGATTGGAGCTACTTTAGACTTTGAGGCAGGTACCCTGAAAAGAGCGCCTGCTTGGATGAGTTCAGCGGGTTTAGAATGGCTTTACAGACTAATAAAAGAGCCTGGTAGGCTTTGGAAAAGATATTTAGTAGAAGATACCAGCTTTTTTATGTTAATATTACGCCAAAAGTTTAACTTGGATCATAAACAAAATTTTTTGGGCAAAAAAAGTATGCTCGAATCTAGTCCCGTTGGCAGAGAGTAATATCGCAGTACGTTGATTGGTTAGGACAGAAAAATGAACTGTTCGTAAGTAACAAGTAGCAAGTAACAAGTGTCCTAATATAAGTACGTATAGCTATAAATACCAAAGCGATCGCTCTAAATCTTTAAAGAGACACTATTGGTCTAAAGCCTCAACTCTTGGACTACCATCTGCTTCAATCCAAACTAATTGTTTAATACGGCAGGTTTGAGCGTATCGTCTAACTGCTGTTGGCGATCGCTCTGCCAAGTCAATTTCTATCTTGAGAGGAGCATTTTCTTTTCTCAGTTTGCGGGCATATTTGAGCGCAGCAGCCTCTGCTTCTGTGGTAGTAGGAATAACCAGACAATCACTGCTAGGAGCTTGTTGAGGCAGTTTATCTGTAGATAACAAGCTCGAATGTAAATCTTCAATCGAGAGAGAAAAGCCAATTCCAGGAGATGATTTCCCTTGAGGATCGTACAGCCCCAGCAATCGATCGTAACGTCCACCTTTGGCTAAAACATAAGACTGATGGTCTTGAAAACAAACGGCTTTAAAAACAATACCTGTATAGTAATCAAAGGTTTGCAGTAAACTAAGATCTAAGGTTAAAGGTAAAGGTTGCTCGGAACTACTATTGAGTAATTCAATCAGAGATTTGAGATTATTGACTATTTCTCTGGCGGCAGGATCTAAATTGAGAGTAGAAACTTTACTTAAAACAGCTTCTGGTTTACCCCGCAAATCAAATAAAAGTAAAGCCTGAGCTTTTAAATCTGCATCTAACTCTAAATTCTCCAAGGTAATTCGGTCAAGATTAGCAATACATTGGCGTACTGAGGGGCGGATCGACTCAGGAAATGCCGATAGGAGCGATCGGGTTAATCCAGCCTCTCCTAACAAAATAGACCAATCTGGCGTACCCAATTCATATAAACAGTCCGCTAGCAAAAGAATTATTTCGGCATCAGCTAAGACACCACCAGCAAAAAGTAGCTCAACTCCAGCCTGATAAAATTCTAGCTGCCGACCATGATGGCTTTGGGGTGGATTACGAAATACATTGGCACGATAGCAAAGACGCTGAGGATAAGTGCTGCTGGCCATGCGTGTCACTGCTGCACGAGCGATCGACGCGGTTAGTTCAGGACGTAGACCCAAAGAGCTTTCGCCGTTATTGCGTAGCTGAATTACTTTAGAAGGTTGTATTGCACCACCTGCCGTTAAAGTATCTAGCCACTCTAAAGTAGAGGTGACAATACGCTGATAACCCCATGTTTGAAACGTGTGCTGTAGACGGTCATTAATCCAACGTTTCTGTTCTACTTCTAAGGGTAATAAATCTCTTGCTCCAGCAGGGGTTTGATAAATCATTTTAGGTTAAGTACAGATTCAGCTTCGACATTGCTTGCAACATCTACTTGTGCCATCTTACTTTTTTTTCGACCCAAAAAAACCACTAAAGAAACCACTATTACCTTGCTTATCATTAGACTTTTGAGCAGACCCAGGTTGAGAAGTTTTAGATTTGCTGGCTACTTTGCCAAGTTTATCTAATGCCTTTTTGCTTTCGATGACGGTAGCATTGTGCGGATCTGCTTTGCAAGCTTTGTCAATATGTACTTTTGCCATAGTCAACTGTCTTTTGTGCAGATAGGTTTTACCCATGACGGCGTGAGCAACGCCGTGGTTAGGATCGATTCTTAGCGCATCTCGCAACTCTGTGACAGCGCGATCAAATTCTCCTCTTGATATGTATTGTTGAGCGCGATCGACAAAAGCATCAACTCTCGATTCAGGAGTAGGCTCTTCTGTCTTAGCTGTAGTCTGAGGAGATAAATCTTGTGCTTGAGTGAACGTACTTTTGCTTTGAGGAATGGTTTGCTTATCTTGAGGTGTTGTTTTGGTCTTAGCCGAAAAATCTGAACCTTGTTTAACTTGTCTTTGAGGTACAGACCCTAAGACGCGATCGCATTTTAACATCAGATAAACTAAATTTAGTTCGCTGATACTGCCTATATCTTTTGTAACTTGTTCTAAAGATTGGTAATGATCGGCGGTCAGCTTTTTTAATAGCTGGGGATAAACCAACTCAGCACCATTGCCAGCCTGCAATAGTTCCTGTGCCAGTTCGCTTTTTACGTTTATTTTTGCTTTATTCTCTACTAGGCGTTTGCCAACTTGGGTTAATACTAGTTGATGTTCGGCAAAATCGGCTTTTCGCGATAGTTGTTCATAGGCTGGATTAACTAGCTTAGATAAAATTTGACCTGCCAGCTTGGCTTTAGATTCATCCAGGCGACACTTATCTGGATGAAGTTTTTGAGCAATTTTTAGGTATTTCAAACGAATTTGTTTGGAATCGGCATCTATGGATACGCCAAGGATTGCATGGTGATCGATTATTTTGAGCTTAAAAAGTCCTTGATTAATGGCAAAAGACATAAGAAATATAAATATAAAAACAATTAACAGATGTACACATCTGTAATCATGGAAATGCTAATCACAATACCAGCTATATTTTTATAGTTCCCCAAAATCCCCCTAGAACTAACAAAATTCTTGAATGACCAGAGAAAATTAAGCTGCTAATTATTGACTATTAGTCCGTCAAAATTGTTTTGAGGAGCAATTAGGGTAGTGAGGTGGGTCGTAGTGGAGTTTATACTCCTCCATCGCCATTATTCCTCCACCTCCTCTACCTGCAATACTTCCATCAATTCAACAAATTTTTTAGTAAGCGATCGCTCTTACAATCGCGCCTTTGTAGGGTGGGCAAAAATAATACAAGCAAATTATCGTTTCAAGAAGAGCTACGTTGCTCACCAAATCAATTGTCAACCAAAATATAATCTATGGTGGTGGGTAAAAAATTATTCGTCACGTTCTCTGTATTTTGAAATGCCCACCCTACTAATGGGGTCTCAACAATAAACTAGCCGACACCATTGGCATCATGGTCGATGAGGATTGTTCCTGCGTTAGGTTTTCCCGAGTCATCGAAGCCTGTGATAGTGACTTCCGCCAATTGTCCTTTGGGTAAGTCGGTTATTTGGAAATCTATGTCTAGAGAAGCTTCAGATTGGAGTAAGTCTGACCAAATATTAGTTGCGCTATTATTGAGAACATTAATTATTTCTGGTGTTGAATTATGGTTTGGAAAATCACCGCTGAAGACTTGTTGGTCAGGTACGACGATGGGGAACGTAACTTTGCTGGAATCAAGCTGATTTATTCCTACGGTGCGCCCACTCATTACTCTGGAATCGACCTCAAGGGAATTGTTTTGAGGGATATTAATCTGAGGGGAGCTTATTTCGAGGAAATTAGTATGGTCGGAATTGATTTTACTTGTGCTGACTTGGGAGGAGTTTTCATGCACTGCTGCAATGTCTCTAACGCTATTATTCGTGATGCCAACCTCTGCGCTGCTAGCTTGGTTGGAAGTTCCTTCCATTACACTGATTTCCACGGGACTTCGATGAGCTACATGAACGCCAGCCTGGCTGAATTTAGAGAAGCTAAGATGGGGATTCCTTTTGAGGAAGCTATCCTCGCCAACACCAAATTCCAAGGGGCTGATATCAGCAGCGGTATGATTTGTCGCGGTTGGAATTTGATTTGGAATACCGTTATGCCAGATGGAACTATTGTGAAGGGTCCTCAGTGGGGAAATGGTCGTGATTCCAGTTGAGTACAATTCTTCATCTGTAATAGCCATCAAAGGACTGCTGGGATTGGATGAATTATCAATTAAATTGAGTTTTGCTTCAATATCCTCAATACTTTGATTTTCAATTGCATCTTGAATCTCGCTAGGGATATTAGAGCGATCGCGCCTTCGTAGGGCAAAAAACAACTAGAGCAAATTATCGTTTCAAGAATAGCTCGTTGCCCACCAAATCAACCCATCATCTAAACTGCTGCTATGATTTCCATGATGTTAAGGGCGGAGTTTGAAGTAGAGCTTCACTTAAACTGTCATGAATCAAACTATTAGTAGCTAAAATACGACCAGAACTAATATCTAAAGGACTACCATCGTAGGCTGTAATTTTGCCTCCCGCTTCGGCTAAAATCACAATTCCTGCTGCCATATCCCAAGGCTGAATACCTCTTTCCCAATATCCATCTAATCTACCGCAGGCAACCCCTGCCAAATCCATTGAAGCACAGCCAAGGCGACGCACTCCTTGGGTTAAATGAGTTAGATGACAAAATTCAGCATAGTTATTGTCACTGGTTTCTCGGCGATCGTAAGCAAAGCCAGTAATCAGAAGGCTTTTGCTTAATTCTTTAGTAGCAGAAACTTTGATTGGGCGACGATTACAGGTTGCTCCCAAACCTTTAGCAGCGCGAAATAGTTCATCACTAAAAGGATTATAAACTGCGCCTACACAAGGAATTCCCTCGATCATTAATCCCACAGAAGTTGCTGCCATTGGCAAACCATGAGCATAGTTAGTTGTTCCGTCTAGAGGATCGATCGCCCAAAGATATTCGCTATCGGCATTCCCTAATGATCCTGACTCTTCTGCCAATATTTGATGATTTGGCAAGTGTCGTTTCAATACTTTTAAAACTGCTGCTTCTGCTAGCTTATCGGCTTCGGTGACCAAATCTCCTGGACGACCTTTTTCTTGAATATCAGTTAATTTACCCCAACGTTCTTTTAATACCGCTCCCGCAGCTAAGACTGATTCGGTAGCAACATCTAAAAATATTTGTAGTTGTTCTGGGGAAGGTTGAGTCATTGTTTAAGATTTGAGCGAAATTGATTAGGAGTGTAGCGCATAGCCTGCTTCGGATTCCAGATTCCGTAACCCATTAAGCGAGCATATTCTTGAGCGTCTATAAGCAGCTTACTATATGAATGGTTATATCTGGTGTTTGCCAATACACTACCGTCTTTAACTAGCTCTTGACTAACTAAAGTTTTGGCTTGCCACACATGAGCATTGAGACGATTGAAGCTGTCTTGCTGTGAGGTTTCCATCTCTAATTTAATTGGCAATCCTGTTACTAGCTTAGATAATTTCTGCTGTGCCGTTTTTCCCCAAGGAGACTGACGAAAATCGGGGGCATCAATACCTACAATTCTTACCTGAGCGACTTCTGAAGTTCCTGCTAACATAACTTCAATAGTTTGACCACTAACTACCCGCATTACTTTTGCAGAGATTAAATTAGTCTGGTTAGGTTGAAAATTACAGCCAAACAATAATATTGAACAACAGCAAACAGTCATTACTTTAAACATCAAACACTTATCATCAAACATTTTTAAGTCAAATATTTCAGTATTCTTTTTTAGCGCAGATTTATGAGTCTCAGAATTTATCAATAGTACGCCTAATGTGAATTTAAAAAATGCTTATTCTCGCTTCTAAATGAAATTGGTCTGTAAAAACCATTACTGAATATTGGGGGACTAGCCCCCCAAACCCAAGGTGCTGTGGGGCGAATGCATTCGCCCCTTTATAAGCGCCGTCCCATTGGGGACGTTACGCCCTCCCCAAGCCCCTGACGTAAACATTAACCTTGATTTTCTATCATATTAACTAGAGTCTTATTATTAAAAAGGTTAATTCACATCAAACGTATAGTAGTAAAACTAATTTATGTTTGATTCTTTGTAACGTTCTACTGCTAGATTGATTAAGTTATCAACTAGTTGGGGAAAAGTAACTCCACTGTGCGCCCAAAGTCGGGGATACATACTGGTAGCAGTAAAGCCGGGGATTGTGTTGATTTCATTGATAAAAACTTCTCCCGTTTCTTCTACGTAGAAAAAATCAACTCTAGCTAATCCTGCTGCATCTACGGCTAAAAATGCCTTGATTGCCATTTCTTGTATTTGAGAAGCTACAGCATCAGGAAGATTGGCAGGAATATGTAGCTGTGCCGCACCTTCGGTGTATTTAGTTTCATAATCGTAAAAGTCACTTTCAAAGGTAATTTCTCCCACTACCGAAACTTTAGGATTATCGTTACCTAATACAGCACATTCGACTTCTCTGGCGGTTACTCCTGCTTCGACGACAATACGACGATCGTAGCTAGCAGCATTATCTAAAGCTTTTTCTAGTTCCCCACGCGATCGCACTTTGGCAATTCCCACCGATGAACCCAGATTAGCAGGTTTGACAAAACAAGGATAATCCAGCTTTGCTTCAATATCGTCGCAGAGTTTGGGGAAACGATGCGACCCCGCGTCGCCGTCAGGCGCAAGGGAACGCGCATCGGAACAGGGATTAGAATATATTTGCGCTCTGTTGACCGCCACGTATTTTACCTGGGGCAATTCTGCTTGAGTGAACGCCATTTTCATGGCAATCTTATCCATGCCCAAAGCCGAACCTAATACCCCCGAACCAACAAAGGGAACCTTCATCAGGCTTAGTAAACCCTGCACCGTACCATCTTCGCCATTAGGGCCATGAAGAATGGGAAACCAGACATCTATCTCTGAATAACTAGTATTTTGTCCTGCGGGGGTTAGAGAAGAAAACCCTGTAGAGGTTAGCTTATCTTCGCTCTTAGCAACGTTAGTTTCTGCTTCTGTTAAGAGCAAAGGCTCTCCTGACTCTAATACCTGTTGAGCGAGGTTACTAGGTTGCCATGTACCGTCTTTATCGATATATACAGGTAGGATATCGTATTTAGCTTGATTATCCCCTGCTTTTAAAGCTGAAGCGATCGCTCTGGCTGAAGCGATAGAAACTTCATGTTCTCCAGAGCAACCGCCAAACAATAAACCAATTTGTTTTACCATGTCATATCCCCAAAATCTCACCAGTAATGCTACATCATCTCTGGGTTTTTGGTTAGATACTTGAGGTATTTGTTTTTAAAAGATTATCTGCCAAGGTAACGGGATGCCATTCTCATTGCATCTCTCATATCTACATCACCGTCACCATCAGAATCTAAAAATGCGCTGGCAATTGAATTATTTCCCTGCATATTGCTTTTACTATTGCCAGTTTTTAACAAATTTAGGACTAAAGGAACTAAAATCGGCAGCATTGATTGAATTGTTCCTGCATTTAAACCAGTACGACTAGTAATTTGCTGAATCATACCCTCTAGCTGAGAACTATTAAATAAAGTTGATAAAACTTGCGAATTTGCTCTAGTACCGCCAAATTGATTGATAATTTGATTTACTTGAGAGGCACCGCCATGATTACGTTTTTCTCTCAAAGCGGACTTAGTGTGGTTACCCACGATAGACATGGCTGATTCTACTGCATCTGGACTGGCTTGATTATTGCCGCTTAGTTGCTTTACCGTATCTAGTATTGAGCCAAGCTGATTAGTGCTGGCTTCTTTTTGGGGATCGTCGATCGCGCTTAAAATTTGATTAAAAATGCTCATCTTGTTTGATTTGAATTCCTACTTACTTTTCTAAATTATTATCTAAATTAGGAGTATTAAAAACATATTCTTTACTCAAATCTCCAGGCTGCCACTCCTAAACAAGCCCAACCAACAATAAACGCCACGCCACCCAAAGGTGTAATCGCACCAAGCCATTTAACTCCGCTTAAGCTTAGGGCATACAGGCTACCAGAAAATAGCACTATTCCCGTAGTAAAAGCATATCCCGCTGCTATTAAAAAAACAGATTCTGTAGATAAACGAGTCAGCAGCAATGCCACTAAAATTAGAGCCAGAGCATGATACATCTGATATTTTGTACCAGTTTCCCAGATCTCTAAGGCGCGCTCACTCAATCTGTCTTTGAGGGCATGACTAGCAAATGCCCCTAAAATTACGGATATACCCCCCAATGCTGCTGCGATCGCCAAAAAAATTCGAGCCACAATTGTTTTCCTTTAGTTACTTACAAATTATATAATCTGACAACATTAACTTTGTTGAGAAAAATTAAAGTCTTACGGATAAAATAAGAATAATATAACCCTTCTTCACAATCTTGATTTTAGTAACGTCGATGACTTCAGGAAAGTCTTATTTGGGCTAATTTCAAATATATTATCTTTATTTAATTTAATCTAGGAAAATTTATGACAGCTACATTTTGTGAGTATAAGCCAGGTTTAGAAGGTATTCCAGCGACAAAATCTAGTATTAGCTCTGTTGATGGTCAAAAAGGAATTTTAGAATATCGCGGTATTGCGATCGAAGAATTAACTAAACAAGGTAGTTTTTTAGAAACGGCGTACTTACTTATTTGGGGCAAACTACCTAGCGAACAACAGCTTGAAGAATTCCAGACTGAAATTATATATCATCGTCGAATTAAATATCGGATTCGGGATATGATGAAATGTTTTCCTGAGACTGGACATCCGATGGATGCACTACAAACATCAGCAGCAGCCTTAGGTTTATTTTATGCTCGACGCGCCTTAGACGATCCTGAATATATTAGACGAGCGGTAGTACGTATTCTGGCTAAGATTCCGACTATGGTGGCTGCATTTCACCAGATGCGTCGGGGAAATGATGCCATTAAACCCAACGATAACCTTGATTATGCAGCCAACTTTTTATATATGCTGACGGAGAAAAAACCCCATCCCCTAGAAGCCAAAGTCTTTGATGTCTGTTTAACACTGCACGCAGAACATACAATTAATGCCTCAACTTTTTCGGCTATGGTAACGGCTTCGACTCTTACCGATCCTTACGCGGTAGTTGCTTCGGCAGTAGGAACTTTGGCTGGACCACTTCACGGAGGAGCAAATGAAGAAGTATTGTTGATGTTAGAAGATATTGGTTCAATGGATAATGTTCAGCCCTATGTAGAAAATTTGATAGCCAACAAGCATAAAATTATGGGTTTTGGGCATCGAGTTTATAAGGTAAAAGATCCTAGAGCCAAGATATTACAAGAGTTAGCCGAACAGCTATTCGACGCAACTGGACACGATCGCTATTATGATTTAGCTTTAGAACTAGAAAGGGTAATTGAGACAAAATTAGGACACAAAGGTATATACCCTAACGTGGATTTTTATTCTGGTTTAGTTTACCGCAAGCTAGGCATCCCTGACGATCTGTTTACGCCTATTTTTGCGATCGCTCGTGTGGCTGGCTGGCTAGCACACTGGAAGGAACAGCTTGCTGTAAATAGAATTTTTCGCCCTACCCAAATTTATACAGGGGAACATAATTCTCCCTATATTCCCATGGCAGAAAGATAGACTTATATTCATCCCTTTGAATGTTGGTCAAAAGGGAAAAAGTTGTTAAGATTTGTAGCATGGCACATTCAAGGCTACAGAAATTAGTCAATTACCTTCGTCCCTACTGGCGAATGGTTTTATTAGGGGGAGTCGCCCTAGTAATTGTCAATGCTTTAAAGGTTTATATTCCCCTATTAATCCGCGATAGCATCGATCAATTGCAGGGAGAGTTTAGTTTTGATCAATTATCTCGCTCTGCATTATGGCTGCTATTTTTGTCAGCGATAATGTGGGGATTTCGGATGTATTCTCGCGTGTCTATTTTTGGCATAGGTAGACAGGTAGAATTTAGTCTTAAACAGCGAATTTTCCAACATTTACTGACCATTGAACCAGGATATTTTTCGGATAATAGATCGGGCGATCTGATTAATCGCGCTACTAGTGATGTGGATAATATTCGTCGCTTGGTAGGGTTTGCTCTGTTGAGTTTTATCAACATTATTTTCGCCTATGCTTTCACCCTACCAGCGATGCTCAAGATTGACGTGAAGCTTAGTTTATTAGCGGTCGCCGTATATCCAGTCATGTTGATCACGGTACAGTTGTTTAGTGGCAAGATGCGAAGCTACCAACAAGATGTCCAGGTAGAACTTTCTAATTTGAGTGAGCTAATTCAAGAAGACATGAGTGGCATGGCTTTGATTAGGATTTATGCTCAAGAAGGTCAAGAAAGATTAGCATTTAAAGAGAAGAATCAGAACTTATTAGCGGCAAATCTGAGATTAGCTAGAACTAGAAATTTTTTGTTTCCTATCATCGAAGCTATTTCTTACGTCAGCTTATTAATTCTTTTATGGTTGGGTACAGCGGCGATCGCTAATGGACAAATTACTGTGGGTGACTTTGTTGCCTTAGTTTTGTTTGTCGAAGGATTAGTATTTCCTACTGCTTTATTAGGTTTTACGATTACGGCATATCAGCAGGGAGAAGTCAGTATCGATCGAGTAGAAGCAATTACTCAAGCCGAACCCAAAATTAAAAATAGCTCCAACTCCATTATTTTGCCCTTAGAAGACATTCAGGGAGAAATTACCGCACGCAATCTTACTTATACTTATCCAGGTACTCACAACCCTGCTCTATATGATTTAAACTTTACGATTAAGCCTGGAGAAACTGTTGCCATTGTCGGCTCAATTGGCTCTGGTAAATCTACTCTAGCTAATGCTGTTCCCCGCTTGCTAAATATAGAGCCAGGAGAGCTATTTCTTGATAATTACGACATTACCAAGCTAGATCTAAATACTTTAAGAAAAGCGATCGCCTATGTACCTCAAGATAGCTTTTTGTTTAGCACTAGTATTAAAAATAATATTCGCTACGGTGAGCCATTGAGTGAAAGTTTGGAAGTAGAGCAAGCAGCTAAACAGGCTCAAATTCACCCAGAAATTATGTCTTTTCCGCAAGAATACGAAACCTTGGTGGGTGAGCGAGGTATTACTTTATCTGGTGGTCAAAGACAGCGTACTTCTTTGGCAAGAGCCTTATTAGAAGAAGCCAAAGTATTAATTTTAGATGATGCTCTTTCTAGTGTAGATAATGAAACTGCTACCAGAATTCTTAATAGTTTGTCTCCTACAAGAGCTAAAAAAACGGTCATCTTTATCTCTCATCAACTATCAGCAGCGGCAATGTGCGATCGCATTTTAGTGATGGATGAAGGCAAGATTGTGCAAAATGGCACTCATGAAAGTTTGATTAAAGAATCAGGACTATATCAATCTCTGTGGCAACAGCACCAGTTAAAAGAAGTCTTGAATTAATTTAATTCCGATTTTCAATATTTTTTTTTTACGCTTCAATAATTTGACCAAAAATATTCCCATCTCCCTTATCTCGACTAGATTAGGGATTTTTTTTGTCCATTTTGAACATTTAAGCAAAAATCGGTTTTGTCAAGGTCACTTTACAGATTGTCACAAAACTTGTTATATTCGTTTATAGAAATTAACAAAACTAGAGTAACGGAGAAATATCTATGCCATACACTATAGATTCCGCTCGTAACATATTCTCATCAAGTACTTTAACTGCTGATGCAGTACCAGCTTTGACGGCTAGATTTAATCAACTTAGTGCCGAAGATCAACTTGCTTGGATTTGGTTTGCTTACTTAGAAATGGGTAAGACTGTTACTGTTGCTGCCCCTGGTGCAGCTAATATGCAGTTTGCCGAACCTACTCTAGATGCGATTAAAGCAATGGAGTTCCAAGAACAATCTCAGATGATGTGCGATTTGGCTAACCATGCCGATACAGAAATTTGTCGCACCTATGCTACCTGGAGTCCTAACATTAAGTTAGGCTTTTGGTTCAAGCTGGGAGAATGGATGGAGCAAGGTATTGTCGCTCCGATTCCTGAAGGGTATAAACTTTCGGCAAATGCCAATGCTGTCTTAAGTACACTTCAAGGATTAGAGTCTGGTCAACAAATCACGGCACTACGCAACACTGTAGTAGATATGGGATTTGACACTGGTAAGATGGGCAACTTCAAGAGCGTTAGCGAACCAGTTACTCCGCCTACGGAAATGTCCAAAAGAACAAAAGTCAATATAGAGGGCATTAGCAACTCCACTATCTTGAGCTACATGAACTTGTTGAATGCCAATGACTTCGACGAGTTGATTAAGCTGTTTGCTGAAGATGGTGCGCTACAGCCTCCATTTAAAAAGCCAATTGTTGGTAAAGATAAGGTTTATCAGTTTTTCAAGGAAGAATGCGCCAATCTAAAATTAGCACCTGAACGCGGTGTTGAAGAATCAGCCGAAGATGGTTACACTCAAACCAAAGTTACAGGTAAAGTACAGACCCCTTGGTTTGGTGCTGACGTAGGCATGAATATGTCATGGAGATTTTTGGTTAACTCCGAGAACCAAATTTTCTTTGTGGCGATTGATTTGTTAGCATCTCCTAAAGAACTACTTAAGCTAGCTCGTTAGTTAAAAACCGAATCTTAGCTAGTCTTGGAACTTCAAAGCCAATCACATCTATGGGCAAAGGCTTTGGAGTTTTGTAGTTATATTCAGACAAATATTGTAAATTAAATTTTAGTTATTAGTATTACAAGTGAGTAAAATTCAATGGTCTCAAACGGAAGATCAAATAGCCAAACAAGCTTTTCAGACAGCTTATAAAAGAGAAACTTCCACCTTAATTGCCAATGTACGCGATCGCGCAGGTTCAATTACAGAATTAGAAGATTTATGGTATTTACACGATCTATTAAGTACTAAAAGGTACGAAATAGACGGCAAGTATGACTATGATTCTTCTACTGCGGTGTTCGATTTTGCTAAATTGATCAAAGAAGGCTGGCTTAGTCTTGAAGATCTTAAAGGTCTAAATGCCGAAATACTGTCTAAAATATCGGCTTTAGTTCGGATGTAAAAGTGATGGGGAATGGCATTAATTTAAAAATGCTATTCCCATATCCTAAAGACGGTAAGTAAAGCAATGCTGTAAAGGCGATCGCCTTGGACAAAATATTAAAAGCCTGAGATACAGAAATAGAATTAACTCCGAGCATTTCGATGAATAGCCCAGACACGGAGATAAAATAGTACTAACAAAGTAATTGTGACAATAGTATCGAAATGCAGGATACGAAATTAGAATACGATAGCTGGCTATCTGAACAGGTCAAGTTACTGCGTACCAGGAACTTTGAGCATTTAGACATTAATAATCTGATTGAGGAATTAGAGGCATTGGGTAGAGCAGAAAAGTCGGCGGTCAAAAGCCTGACATATCAGATTATTTTGCATCTATTGCTAATCGATTATTGGTCAGACGAATCTGTTTATAACAAAGATCATTGGCGTGCAGAGGTCGATGCTTTCCAACTTCAATTAGAGGACAAGCTAACAACTAATTTAAAACAGTTGATTGAAGATAATTTGCCTAGACTGTACGAAAAGGCAAAAACAAATGCTGCACGAAAAAGTCGTCTAAGGGAAGATTGTTTTCCATCTTGCTGTCCTTATACTCTAGGAGATATTGAAGGTAGGCTAGATGACTAATTCACAAAATGAATATCAGACAATCATCATCAGTTAGTTACGAATGGGAACATTTAATCGTGAATAACTTAAAAAAATTAAGCCAGTTACACGATCGCGATTTGAATCTTTGGATTGAAGAAATGGCGATCGCTATTAAAAATAGAGACGTAACCACTATGGACTGGGAGAATTTATTAGATGAAATTGAAGATATGGGAGCGAGTCAAAAAAGAGCTTTAAGAAGTTATTATTATCGACTCGTAGAACATATTTTAAAACTTAGAGACTGGCACGCAGAAAAAAAAAGGAATGAGGCTAAATGGCGTGTAGAAATATCAAATTTTCGTAGAGCAATTAAAGATATTTTAGAGGATTCTCCTAGCTTAAGAAGCTATCTCCAGGAAAATCATCTTAACTGGTTTAACAAAACTACTGATAACATTTCAAAAAATCAACTGTTTAAACTTACAGATATAACTGCAATACCTTTAGATAAAATGATAGACGATGATTATTTTGGGTAAAGATATTCATCGCGATCGCTAAAGACAAAGTTCAATTCTTATCAAAATACTCAGCAAGCTCTAATTAATGGGTAAATATGGTTTTGCTATTGTTTATCATCCTGACTATGTTGCGCCTCTGCCTGATGCTCATCGCTTTCCCATGCCCAAATTTAAGATATTGCGAGATTTATTACTCAAGGATGAAGTTATTAAGCCAGAACAGATTTATCAGCCAGAATTACCTGATTTAGAGTTGATTGAGCTAGTTCACACTTCTGAATATGTTCAGGCATACTGCAACGGGACATTGGAACATAAGGCACAACGTCGTATTGGTTTACCCTGGAGTCAGGCGTTAGCTCATCGTACCCGTATTGCTATCGGTGGGACTATCTTAGCTGCGAAATTAGCTTTAGAGTATGGTTGCGCCTGCAACACGGCGGGGGGAACACATCACGCTTTTCCTAGCTATGGATCGGGTTTTTGTATCTTTAACGATCTGGCGATCGCCTCTCGTGTATTGCAGCATCAAGGATTAGTCAACAAGATTTTAATTGTCGATCTCGATGTACACCAAGGAGACGGTACAGCCTTCATTTTTCAAGATGACGATAGCGTATTTACCTTTTCGATGCACTGCGAGGCAAATTTTCCAGGCAGAAAACAAAAGAGTGATTTTGATGTTCCATTGCCTATTGGTTTAGATGATGATGGATATTTGCAAATCTTAGCCAGTCATTTATCAGACTTACTTACTCAGGTAAACCCAGATTTAGTATTATTTGATGCGGGGGTAGACACCCATGTGAGCGATCGCTTGGGTAAACTGTCTCTTACCGACTGGGGCATATATCGACGGGAAAGAATGGTTTTAAGTACCTGCAAAGCTGGGGGATATGCCGTTGCTAGCGTTATTGGTGGTGGCTATGGCAAGGATATGTCAGCATTGGTTTATCGTCATTCCCTGTTGCATCGTGCAGCCAAAGAAGTTTATTAATAATGTAAGGGTTTATGAACAATCTACAGTTGGCAACCTTTGGTGCAGGATGTTTTTGGAAAACGGAAAATGAATTTCTCCAGGTGTCAGGAGTAATCAAAACTTCGGTAGGATACATGGGAGGAGACTTTCCTAATCCTTCTTACTTAGATGTAGTGGCGAGAATTACTGGTCATGCAGAAGTGGCTCAGGTTGAATACGATTCAGAAATAGTTAGCTATGAGGAGTTGCTAGATATATTCTGGCAAATGCACGATCCAACTAGCTTTAATCGTCAGGGTGCAGACAGAGGAGAACAATATCGCTCGGTAATTTTTTATCATAATACCGAGCAAGAGAAAATTGCCTACGGGTCAAAGCAACAGCTACAGCAGTCGGCTAAATACGACAAAGATATTGTTACGGAGATTAAACCAGCCAAGGATTATTATCTCGCTACCGAAGAACATCAGCAATATTTAGCAAAGAAGAATAGAGCAGCTAAAAATTAACGTAGTTGTTTCAGTTTTTGGTTGGCAAAGTCGATCATAATAATGGCATCTGCATGAACAGTTGTCTGGGGCTTTACCTTTTCTAATTGGTTAATAATAGTTAGTACTTCTCTAGCGGTAAACTCTCGATTAGATTGATCTACAGATTTGGGTAAATTAGTAATCATCGACTGTGCTGATTCATAAGCTTGTTGGGATTCCTCTTCTTCTTGCTGGCGAATCCGCATATTGCCTAATTCCGTTTCATAGTTTGCCAACAGAGTTTGGGTTTCTAAATAACCAGCATCTTCCAATGGTACTTTTTCTAAGGTATTAACTGCTCTATTTAATAAATTTACGCATTCTTGCCAACGATTTGCCGAGTGAGGAGAATTGGCACAACTACCAGTAGCTTGAGTATGAAACTGTTGAGCTACGGCAATAATTTTGTTAGTCCGATCGTTGCCTGCTATCAAGCCTGATACCTGACTGAAATCTCGCAAATATGCTTCATAACTATTATTTGCTTGTTCTTTAGCTAAGGTTCGGGGAGGAAGTTGATTGAGTTTATCGATACCTGCTTGCCATGCTGCGATTGCTTTTTGTTTATTGTCAGTGTCCGAAGCTTGCTGATAGTTTTGTTTTGCCTGTTGAATATCTTGCTGGGCTTTTTCTAAAAGCGCGATCGCATTTATTTCCTGGAAAATTTTAGCATCCATCCGCCCAACTTTTGCCCTAGCGGATTCAAACTCATCTAAAGTAAATTGCCAGCCAAAGTTAAAGAAGGTGCGATACATCTGAGGTTCATAACCCAAAAACCAGACGGGCAGAGCATCAAGGTGTTGCTGCGCTTGAGTAACTTTCTCTTGTCCTAATTTTAGATCGGCAAGACTTGTAGCCTGATTAACCAATTGATCTGCCTGTTCTACTTTGGCGATCGCCTGTCGATAGTTGCTATCCATACTTAAATAGCTTGGTAGCAGTAAAATTGGTGCAGTTTTGGCTACAGGGCGACGAATCATCGGGTAGGGCAAATTTAGTAACCAAATTAATCCAGCTAAACCTCCTAAGCCGATTGCTACTTTGGGAATCAGCCATAAGCTGCTAGGTGGACGATTAGCACGAATGGCTTTACTAATAATTTTGGGATTGAAATCTGGAAATAGATCGCTAATTAGATATTCTAGTTCTGTTTCTGTGACTGGCTTTCCTTTGACAGACCTTAATTGATTTAATCGTTTTAAAGCGATCTTTTGAGAAACTTCTCCAGCTATGTTATCTTTTGCTGCTGAAATAGCTATTTCAGCAGCAATAATTTTATAAGCTTTTTGATTAAGACGTTTGGACATAGAGTCAACTAAACATTTAAGTAAATTCTTATGATTAGTGTTCCCTATGTCAGATTGTTTATAAACCAGAAGGAAAAATTAAATGTTTTTAACTTAAAAGCTTGCTAAAAGATTTAGGAGATAATTCTAGCTTTTGAACCGTTTCCTCTAATGTAGACTTAAAGTGTTCAATATCTGAACCAAAACCACAAACCATAGCTGCCATTTCTGCGCCACTAGAAGCATTAGCCCTAGCACAATTGGTTAGCTCTTGTCCTTGGAGAGGTTTTTCTCCAGAAAGTATTTTTTGTTTAGAGTCGCCCCAAAAGGCACTCAGGGTACAAATTTGTTGGTCATCTCGATTTTCAATTGACCAACGATACATAACGGCTTGAGGATTTACTCTAACCTCAACCAGTTTTGCTCCCATATAGTACTGCATCTGGCTTAAGGTTTTTTGCCTTACTTCTAAAGGATCGTTTTTATTTACGGTGCGTTCAAGATGAGCTTGAGTAGGCTTAGGCATTTGCTAAAGGCTTTTTTCTATCGTTACTTTACAGTCCTCATAATTAAAATCATACTTAACCACGTCTTTTTGGAAACTACGAGTTACGTCGATACAATCTCAGTTCTCTAGATAAACGTGATTAAAAATATAAATTTAATATTGGCTGCAAATATAATAAATCTTAAAGCAATAAATATTAGATTAGATATACGCTTAATTACTCTCCACTTCCTAAAATAGTCAATCTCAAACTAGTCAATAGCAATCAACATAAACTAATGAACAACTCAAAAATCACACCACACTTTTCAAATGAAGAAGGCGCAAATCCAAAATATTTTCAATTTGAAGCAGATTTTGTTGGTTCACTGCAATGTATTCCGATGCAGGTCAGAATGAAGCTAGACAACTGTGGTGTAAAGCTGAAGCTAGTAGATTGGAATCATTTTAGCCATTCAGAACGCGAGACATTAGTAAATATGCCCTGCGTTAGCGCATCAGAAACTGAAGCTTACAGACAATATTTGCAAAATTTGCTCATCGTTAAAACTGGACAACCAGCCAAAGAATTAGCCATAGATCCTCAACCAGCTTGGTTAGATGCTCAATCTATTCCCAATAGTGTTCAAACCAAAGCTCAAGAATGTCAGGCTGATATTTCCCTAAAGCAATGGTCAAACTTATTACCCGAACAACGCTTTGCTTTAATTAAGCTTAGTCGTCCTAGCCACGAGAATCAAAACTTTGTTCCCGCACTACAGGAGTTTGAGATTGTACCAAAATGACCTTACAATATTGGGATTATGTTTAACGGTTTGGCTGGGCAAAACTTATTTTGCTGTTTTTTCTTGAAATATTTCTCTGACTTCTTTCCAGAGTTCTTTGAGTAACCCTTTAACTTCTTTTTCCTTACGTGCCACTGCACCGCCAGTTGCACCTAATTTCTGCTCAAATTCTGCTCTTTTGCGTTTAGCAGGCTCAGTAAATACCTCTGGATCTTCCTTAGCTTTTTCGTACCAAGTTTTAGCTTCTTCTAAATGTTTGTTTACTTCTTCGTACTGTTCCCCGTAACGGTTAGCTAAGTTTGCCTGCAATACAGAAGTTTGTGCTTTCAAGCGAGCATAGTGTTTTTGTAAAAGGGCAAATTCTTCACTATTACTAATTCCAGTAATAGCTTCGGAGACCGCAACTTTAATTTTATCTGGTTCGGTTTCACTTTTGCTTTTTACTTTTGCCAAAGCTTTATCAATATCATCCTGTAGCTCTTGTTCATCGGCGACTACTTTGGCTTCTAAGGTAGTAATTTCTGATTGAGTTTGGGTGATTTTTTGTTTTCTGGCTTCACTAATACCATCTATTGCTCCTTGAATAGAAGCAGTTACTTCTTCTTTGATCTCCCCGCTTTTTTCTTTAAAAGTCTCTGTTACCGCAGCGATCGCATCTTCTACTAGGTTAGCAACTTCGCTTTTACCTTCTTTGTATTCGGCAATAGTTTGAGCGATCGCATTTTTAACAATCTCGCGAATTTTATCGGTTTTTAATTCTCCTGTCTGTTTTGCCTGTTGTAAATCGGCAATAATTCTTTCTTTTTTAGATTCATTTGATTCAGACATAACTAATTATCCCTCGTTCTCTGTTGACTTGAATTAAAATTCAAGCTATGGATAATCTCATCTTAGAATTAAGCTTTGGATCTTCGCACCTTTCTGACGGTAGAAAAAACCCAACCTTTTATGTCAAACGAAGGCAGAAGTAAGAAGGCAGAAGGCAGAAGGTTCGGAAGAGGCTTGCCCTAAACGGCTAGCAAAGCGATCCTAGGTTAGGCTATAGGTTCGGTACTGCCAAAGCTAATATCTTCTTCTTCGTAATCTGGAGGTTCAACGTGGATCAAAACTCGTACTTTACCAAAGCGTTTTTCTAAGTGTTCTTCTATTGTTTCTGTAATTTTGTGAGCAGCAATAATATCGTTAGTATCAACTATTAAGTGCATTTCAATAAATACCTGTCTACCTAATATTCCCCGCGAAGCAATCTCGTGACAGTTGAGTACTCCTGAAACTTCCATTACAGTATCATGGATGGCTTCTGGCGCGATCGCCATTTCATCAACCAGCCAGGGTAAGTTTTCTTTGATTACTTCCCAACCACTATAAAACACCAATAAAGCCACAGGAAAAGCGAGAATTACATCGAGCCATTCTAGTTGGGGGATATTGAGATTTTTTGCTTGCCAAACTCCTACTAATCCAGCAATCACAATAATTGTGACCCATATATCGCTCATGGTATGTTTGGCATCAGCAATTAAAATGGGGCTATTAACTTTTCTGCCTACATTGCGCTCGTAAAATGCCACAAAGATATTAATCCCTAAGACAAGCAACAAGAGCCATAGCTCAGTAGAAGTTACTTTGATTGCTGCACTTTCAGTATTTAAGAAGATTTTCTCTACTGCCCCGCGTAAAATTTCAAAACAGGCAATTCCTAGAAAAGCGGCAATTCCCAATGCGCCTATCGCCTCAAATTTCTGATGTCCGTAAGGATGTTCTCGATCTGGCTTAGGAGAAGAAAAACGATTGGTGATCAAACCCAAAACGTTGTTGACACTATCGGTGATACTGTGTAACGCATCTGCCTGTAAACTTAATGAACCGCTGGCTAAACCTAAAGTCAACTTCAAAGCCATTACAAACAAGTTTAACAGTAATGTTAGCCAGAGAACTTTGCGAACTTGAGAACGATTGTCTTGCATTATTGAGAAGAGAAAATCAACCAGATACTTGCTCTACAATCATAATCCGAAACATATTTATAGTCGCGATATGTTAATGCTTGTAGACATTAACTATATTTGTCCTTTAATCTTTGGGCAATAGTCTTTCTTGTCCGTATTCCCAGGCAAAGTAGGCAACGGCGATCGCAATTAACAATAGTAATGCAGCCACTCCAGCTTGAGTAGCCCAGGTAATGATTTGCTCTAAAGAAACAACTCGTCCCAAGAAAAAAGCCAGGGTAACAATGGTAGTTGACCACAACGCAGCACCACCCAGATTACAGAGCAAAAATTGTCTATAGGGCATTTTGGTAATTCCTGCCAAAGGCCCTGCAAAAATTCTCAGCAAAGTAACAAAACGTCCAAAAAAGACAGCCTGAGCAGCATTTTTACTGTAGCGATCTTTTACCAGTTCTAGCTGCTGTTCTTGGATTCTGAAAATGCTGCCAATTTTAACTATAAGCTGCCATCCGCCAATTCTGCCAACCCAATAACCAAAATTATCGCCCATAACTGCCCCTGCGATCGCACTACCCAAAACCATGCCATAATTCAATTCGCTGCTGCCAGCTAAAAATCCACCAACTATGACGATGGTTTCTCCAGGTAGGGGAATTCCCATATTCTCTAAGGCAATGCCAATAAACACTGCCCAATAACCGTAGAGGTGAGCAATTTCCTGTATAGTTTCTAACCTAAATAGCTCGATTGACATTCCACGGCTTAACAAAGTTGAACGCTATTACCCATACTGACGTAAATTAACTAGTAGTGTCAACTTTAAATAATTGAATCAACAATTGTTTAAGTCGGAACAGCTTCTCCTGGGCGTAGTTTTGACCATTTGCCAGATTCTTTGACAAAGCTCTGACAGCCGACTACATCCCACTCCATTTCAATAATTTCGCCTTGGGTACGAATGTTGACGTTAATCGTCGGTTCAATCGGTTCAAAGGTAGGATTTTCGGTTAAATGGGCTTGTTGGTGTTGAGTTTCTACTGCATTGTAGGTTTGGCAGTTATCAACATATTGGCAGTTGATACAGATACACATAATTTTTTAATTGAACTTCATGCTTTAATTGTTAATCTAGCTCAGATAACAGTACATAGTCACAATAAATTTAAATAAATTTAAATGCTTGTAGAACAACTAAAGTCATATTTAGATAGGGTAAATTTTCCCTGTGACTTGGATCGACTACCAGCAAACGCTTATTTGGTTGGGGGTTCGGTAAGGGATGCTTTGCTAGAGCGTTATAAAACCCCGATAGATTTAGATTTTGTTTTACCCGCCAAGGCAATTGAAACCGCTCAAGAAATTGCCAATTCCTATCATGGTGGCTTTGTGGTTTTGGATGCAGCTAGGGAAATAGCCAGAGTTGTTTTCCCTCAAGGAACTTTAGACTTTGCTCGTCAAGAGGGAAGCTTAGAAACAGATCTTAAAAGACGGGATTTTACGATTAATGCGATCGCTTTTAACCTGAAGTCTCAACAGTTAGTCGATCCCGTTGGAGGTTTGGCAGATCTCCAAAAGGGAATCATCAGAATGGTTGCAGCGAGTAATTTAGAAGATGACCCCTTAAGACTATTACGAGCATATCGACAGGCAGCACAGCTAGACTTTAGCATTGAGGACAATACGAGGCGAGCAATTAGCGATCGCGTTTCTCTATTAAAGACTATCGCAGCAGAAAGAGTTCAGGCTGAATTGAATTATCTTTTTGATGCACCCAAAGGAAACAAATGGCTAGCAGCAGCAGATGGTTTATTACAGTTTTGGCTACCTAGCATTAAGCCAGCGAAAATTGAGCAGCTAGATGCAGTAGAAGCTGCGCTTGAGGTTTGCCTTAATTCTGGTTTAAATCTGCCTGAATTTAACATTTTAGCCAAGCTGGCAACCTTGGTATCTACGGATGCAGCTACCGCTGAAGCTGAGTTAATCCAGCTTAAATATTCTCGCAACCAGATCAAAGCCGTCACCAAAACCGTACAGCATTTACCCCAACTGCAAATTATGACAAGCTTAATGAGCCTACGGGATCAATATTTTTGGTTTTTGGCAGTCAAAGACTTTTTTCCCTTATTGACAGTTAGAGCGATCGCTACAAGAGTATCTCCAGTAATCATAGATCCCTTAATTAAGCGTTATTTAGACCCTAATGATCCTGTTGCTCATCCCCAACCCTTAATTACAGGCAACGATCTAATTCGTGAGTTTAAGCTTAAACCTTCTCCCCTAATTGGCACAATACTGACAGAAGTTCAAATTGCCCAAATTGAATCAAAAATAGCTACGCCTCAACAGGCTTTAAACTTTGCCAACTCGTTATTAGAATCAAATAAGCAAAAAACGTAAGCAAAATTATCAGCCAGTAAATCTATTGCCTTTGCCTTTATTACAGTCGCTACAAAGTGTTTGTAAATTACTCATCGCGTTGCTGCCACCTTTAGAAAAAGGAATAATGTGATCTACCTCTAGTTCAGCTTTCTTAGCTGATACGCCACAAAATAGGCAACGATAATTGTCTCTTCTCAATACATCAACGCGAGTTGCAGCAGAAAGATAACGCGATCGCTTTTGGGTATTTTTTATTTTCTTCTTCGTTTTTTTCTGGCGTTTAGATTGAGGAGATGAAGCGATGATGGATTCTCGTATCAATCCCCTAATCAACTTTTTAAACGGATCGGACATTACCAATCACTAACAGCTTGGCTTATTCCATAAGCTGCTATACCAAGCACCACACCAGTAAGAACTATTTCAGTTGTTTTTATACCAAATGCAGTCCCTACAACTGCTACTCCAATACCTCCAACTGTCTCAGCTACAACCTTTCCTGCTAAAGCACCAGCACTAGCTGCTAATAATAATTCCATTTTGTTTTCCTGTATATAAATACACTTGAATTATATATCTTACAAAATGTTTAAACAAGCCTTCAAATAAAGCGATTAATATTTAAGACAGCTATTAAAATTAGAAACTAGTTCACATAATTAATGGTTCGGACAAAATTTAATTATTAACGAAACAATAGCTATCGAAGTCCTTTTTGAGCAAGTGTCGAAAGGGTTCCCCGGCATAAGCAAACTGTCTAACCCTTTAGGGGGTCGCTCGTCTAACTGTCCTAACTGTTGATAATGCGAATTATTAATTAGTTTCGCTACACAATTTGCCAATTTAACGATCGCGTTCGAGTCTTTCTAAATCTAACTTGACTGGATTGTATGGTTGTTGAATCGCTTTGCCGTTAGGATTTTGAGCAATTACAGACTGTACTCCTTCGATAGTAGAAATCATGCTGCGAGGATCCATAAACATTACTTTGCTGCTTTCGCTATTGCCAATTTCTTTACCCATTTCTAGATAGTTTTGTGCCAAGAGAAACTGTAAAGCTTCATGAGCATTAGGATTATCCTTGAGCTTTTCGATCACAATTCTCATGGCTTCGGCAGTGGCTTGAGCTTTGAGAATTTGCTCTTGACGCTCGGCTTCAGCTTTTAAAACAATTGACTGTTGTTCTGCCTCTGCATTTAAGATGGCTGCTTTTTTAGCTGCTTCTGCTTCTAGTAATTTAGCCTGAGCATTTCCTTGAGCCGAGTTAATAGCAGAATCTCGATGTCCTTCTGACGTTAAAATATTAGCTCGTTTTTGTCTTTCCGCTGCCATCTGCAATTCCATCGAATCTTGGACAGCTTTTGAAGGCATAATGTCTCGCAATTCTACCCTGGTTACTTTTACTCCCCAAGGATCGGTAGCAATATCTAGTTCTCTCAAGAGAATCTCGTTGATTTCAGTACGAGCGGTAAAGGTTTGATCTAGCTCCAATTGACCCATTTCTGAGCGAATTTGCGTTAGAACCAAGTTTACCATCGCATCCCGCAGGTTTTCTACTTTATAAAAAGCCTTGTACATATCCATGATGCGCCAGTAGACTACTGCATCTACGGTGATGCTCACATTGTCGCGGGTAATACAAGATTGAGGAGGTATATCTAAAACTTTTTCTTTGATGGTGTCGTGGTAGACAACTTTATCAATAAAAGGAGTAACGAAATTTAAGCCTGGTTCAAGCTTTTTTTTATAGTTACCTAAACTTTCAACTAGATATTCTTCTTTCTCTTTAACAATTTTGACCGATCCTGCTAGGGTAGTAGAACCTAATAACAATAAAGCTAAAGTTAAAAACTGTCCCATAATAAACTCCTTTTAAAATGTTTAATATTGCTTTATTTGTAACTCTTCTCTCAAAAAATAAACTTGTACGCTCGATTTAAACTTAACCATGATCTATCATCCTCGATGGTAAGACAATTAAAGTATTGCCTTGTTTGCGAACTACGTGAACAGGTTCGTTGGGGGCAATATCTCTGGTTTCATCAGCACACTTTGCTCGCCAAGAATTTCCTTCATACAAAACTCTGCCTATAGAGCCTGCGGGAATACCGCCTATAGCAGTAGCCTCCAAATCATCTCCTGTAATTGATATTCTGCGCTTGGGTGTAAACAAACGGCGTGACCAAATAGTTAATACAGTAGAAAAGATCAACCATAAACCCGTCAGTAAGGTATATTGTGGCAAAAATAGAGATGCGATCGCTACTAGAAAAGCAGCAATACCCATCATTAAGCTTACAAAAGCAGTAGGAAAAATGAACTCCATCAAACAGAGTATCGCCCCTGCAACTATCCAAAAAACAGTAGGATCAACCATAAGCAATAGTTTTTACCATAAAGAAACTTAAAATTTTAGATTGATGTTAAATATTTAGCAATTTCCTTTAATTCTAACTACTGCCAAGATCGAGATGTCCTAAAGTTATATATAAGTAATAAATAGACCCACACCATAACGTTTGCATATTAAAATTTAATAGTTGTCTAGAATATATTGATAAAATGCCTAAAGCAATTTGGAATGGTCAAGTCTTAGCCGAAAGCGATCGCACTGAAGTAGTCGAAAACAATCAGTATTTTCCCCCTGATTCAATCAATCAAGCATATTTTCGCGAGAGTTCTACCCACACTTCATGTCCCTGGAAAGGACAGGCTAGCTACTACACTATCGTTGTTGACGACCAAGAAAACAAGGACGCTGCTTGGTATTACCCAGAGACTAAAGAAAAGGCAAATAATATCAAAGGTTATGTTGCTTTTTGGAAAGGCGTAAAAGTAGAGGTATAAATAAGACTTGCAAGAATTATAAATTTTGGTTAGGTCAAAGTCAAACAAAATATCTGCTGGAAGCGTGTAAATTATAGTGTTCTTACCCTGTTGGATTTTGACATCGGGAAAAGTTACTTCTGGGAACTTGACCTGCGGAAATTCGATCTCTGGAAAAGTTGTATCTGGCAACTTAGGTTGAGGAATAGTGGGCTGAGGAATATTCACACTGTTCGCTGAATTTTCTTTAACATTGTCTTCCGTGGATAATTCTACATTCCGCTGACCGCCATCACACGCAGTTAAAGTGAATATCATCAAAAGTATTGTGACGAAGAGATAGATTTTGTTCATTAACTGAGCCAAGCCATTTTCTCTAGTTATTTTGAGGAAAGACCCCGCACCGACGCGGGGTCGCTCGCCTACCTACGAGCAAATCAGCCCCATTGTCCTAATCTAATTTTGTACGGCTATATTTATTGCCAACTGGATGAATTACACGTAACCTAAATCTGTAATTATCTTATTTTTCAAAATTGTTCAGTAAACTAGACAACTAGATATATTTTATCTAGATATATTTTTATTTTTATCGCTGCTGGTTATGGTCTACGAATCGAAATTAGATAATCAATTTAGTAAGCTGATTAATCCAGCACAGCTATGTTTAATAATATCCCTTGCTTTGCATCTGCTGGTTCTCAAGTTTGGTTTACCTAGCCTAAAATTTAACAATGACTCTGGCGAGAGAAAAGTTGCTGTGATTGAGCTTAGCCCAGAACAACAGGCTCGTTTACCCAATTTGTCTCCTGAGTTAAATACTCCCAATACTCCAAATATTAATAATCTGCCACCAATTGACAATAGCGAACCTGCTGCGCCTTTTGCCATACCTCGTTCTTTATTCCCTGGGTTAGGAGATCCTTCTAATTTACCGCCTGTTGCTATTCCCCCTCCTCCTAATTTTGATAATCTTCCGCCTCTGCCTCCCATAACTGATATTACTTTGCCTCCTGTTGGCGATTTATCAAAACTTCCTCTTCCACCAGAGATCGAGCCTGGTGATTTTAAGGTAGATCCATCTAAAGTTTCCTCTGCGACAAAACCGACCAAAAAACCTGGGCAACCTTCTAAGCCAGAAAATGCACAACAGCAAGCTCAAAAATCACCTCAAACAGCAGCTAAACCAGAGCCAAAACCTCAAGTAGAGCCAAAACCCACTCCTGAAAAAGTTGCAGCCAAAAAAGTTGATAATTCTCAAAAGCGCATTGCCAATTTGACTCAAAGCTTGACTAAAAATGAGGAGGGTACGACCGATGAAGATGCCAGAAAAAATTATATTGCTTGGCTAGCTAAGGTAAAAGAAATAAAGCCTGACGAAATTGAAGCAACAGGGACTTATCCACGAGATGCCTGCATTAGAAGACTCAAAGGGACTAGTGTATTTGGAGTTGTCGTCAATGCCAAGGGTGAAGTTGTCGATCTAGATTTAATCAAGGGTGCGAAATATCCTATTTTTAATAAACAGGGGGTAGAAGATGTTGCTCAGCTTGTTTTGGAGAACAAAACTAAAAAACCAAAACCCTATCAGGTAACGCTCAATTATGAATATGACCCCGAAATTTGTCCTTCTTTGACATTGCCGTCTATTAGAACAGAAGAGTCACAAAAAGCTGCACCTACTCCTGCGCCAGCACCAAAGCCTAAACCCGAACCGAAGCCAGCACCTACTCCTGCACCAGCACCTGCTCCTACGCCATCATTAAAAGATCAGTTAAGAAACATAAAACTTCCTAGTCGCAAACCTTCAGATTTGAAAGACACCCCCTTGCCTGAACAACCAAAGCTTGAACCATAAACCTAAAGCTCACTTAAACGGTGGAACATATATTGCGTCTTAATACCGTTCGGTTAAATATCAGACAAGAAAAAGAAGCAATCCAATTAGGATATGCTTCTTCAACTATATTACCGAGTTGATGATAATGACGAGATTAGTCTGTCATTACCAATTTAATTATTTCACAAGCATTTTGTAATCTAGCAAACTTCATAAAATCTTTGTTGCGTCTACATTTTAAATACATAACTAAATTCAACGTTAAGGCTTGAAGTCAGAAGTCACATACTCCGCCTCGTCCAACAACGTAGGCTAAACGGACGCACGTATGCGGGAGCCAAACCCTTTACACTGTGAGCGTTGGTCAATAACAATGGCATTTAAGTTATCCACGGAATCTTTTCTCTTGAGCAATTATTTTAGCAGCGATCGCACCACCAATAAAGCCAAATAAATGTCCCTGCCAAGATATTCTCATACCAGAAGGAAATACTCCCCAAATTAAACCACCGTAAGCTACGGCAACAAATATAGAAAGGGCAATAGAAGGAAAATTTCTCTGGAAGTAACCCCGCAATAGTAAAAATCCCAGGTATCCATAAATCAAAATGCTGGCACCAATATGAATTGAACCTGGTGCGCCAAACACCCATACCCCAATACCGCCAACTAATGCGCTCAGAAAAGAAACAATATAAAAGTCTTTAGTTTCCTGGATCATGGTCAACCATCCCAAGATAATAAAGGGGATGGTATTAGCTATCAGATGTCCAAAACTTCCGTGGAGAAAAGGAGCAAATAATATTCCTCGTAAGCCAATGACTGTGTGAGGCTGGATTCCATAGCGATCTAAACTGCCTTTAAACACAAAAAAATCAAGAATTTCAATTGCCCAAAATATAGTGACCGAAATTATTAAAATTTTAAATTCTTTCAAAATGGGTTTTTTGCTTGCCGACTTTCGATAATAGCTACTCATTACAATTGTAAATTATATACTCGTGATGCTGCCGACCGAGTTTTGTTGTAACTGTCAATCAATCTACTAATACTGATTAAGATCTGGTCACAACCTAAAACTAGAGACAAGAGAAATTCGATTTAAACAACCAAATATACAAACTGTTTAATTATGTCTATAGTCAACCCATTTTGTCGAGGGCAGTAGCTTTAAATGAAACTTAGTATTTTAAAAATGTAGTGAAAGAATTATGATATATATCAATAGCATCTGTTAAAAGTTCAATTTGCTAATAAGCATAAGAACCTTAATAGAGAAGAAATAGAAAACAAAAATTAATATTTATGGACAAGCAACTAAACTTACTCTGTAAATAAAACATCTTTAAATTAGGAGGAATTAGAATTGATGAAGAGATTTATCGGCATTATGACGGCATTATTATTAATTGTAGGTTCGTGGGGTTTTGCAGGTGCGGCACAAGCAAGCGAAATGGGGATATTTACAGTACATTCCTCTAATCTATTAGCTCGCGTCAATACATCTGATGCCAAACGCCAAGAGTTAATTAGAGGAAAACTTGATTTAAATAACAGTGATGTTCGAGAATTCCGTAAATTACGTGGATTCTATCCTAATCTTGCCAGCAAAATAATCCAAAATGCACCTTATGAATCGGTTGATGATGTGTTAGATATACCTGGCTTGAGTGATAGTCAAATTGAACGTTTACAGGCGAATCTAGACGAGTTTTTTGTTACAGATGTAGAAGCTTCGATGAATTCAGGTGGAGATCGCTATAATCCTGGCGTATATTAAAAGAGGAAAGACCCCCTAAAGGGTTCGACAGTTCCTTCAAGCGGGGGAACCCCGCCAACGGACTGTCTCACCGCGTCGCCGTCAGGCGCAAGGGAATGCTTTCCGATAACCATAATTACCATACCTATCAACGGTTGCAGATTTATTCTAGTCAGAAAAAATCAAGCAATCTGTTACTTTTTAACCACGTTCAATCTAAAAACGTGGTTTTTTTATCACTATATGTCATCATAAATCCCAATTAAGACGTGTCTAAATAATTAAAATTGAATCATTTTAAGTTCGATGTAGTAGTGGTAGGTTCGGGGGCTGCTGGGCTATACGGGGCTTTATGTTTACCCCAAAGCTTAAAAGTTGCTCTAGTTACCAAAGATCAGCTAAATACGGGGGCAAGCGACTGGGCTCAAGGTGGAATTGCAGCAGCCATCAGCCAGAATGATTCTCCTGTGCTGCATCTAGAGGATACTTTGAAAGCGGGAGCAGGATTATGCGATCGCAACTCCGTTCAATTTTTGGTTGAGAATGCAGCAGAAGCCATTGCATCTTTAGTAGAAATGGGGGTGGCGTTTGATCGTCATCAAAGTCAGCTAGCTATGACTTTAGAAGCTGCCCATTCTCGCCCTCGCGTACTTCATGCTGCGGACACTACAGGCAGAGCTATTGTAGCCACCCTTGCCCAACAAGTATTACAGCGAGGCAATATTGAGGTAATGTCTCAAGCTTTTGCCTTACAGCTATGGTTAAATCCGCAAACAGGTAACTGTCAGGGCATTAGCGTCCTGAAAGAAAACAAAATAACCTGGATTCATTCCCCTGCGGTGATTTTAGCAACAGGAGGAGGAGGTCAAGTATTTTCTCAGACTACTAATCCCGAAGTTAGTACTGGAGACGGTGTGGCGATCGCTTGGCGTAGTGGTGCAGTTATTAGAGACACAGAATTTGTACAGTTTCACCCCACAGCCCTAACTGTACCTGGCGCACCACGCTTTTTGATTAGTGAAGCCGTAAGAGGAGAAGGAGCGCATTTAGTAGACGAAGACGGACGACGTTTTGCCTTTGACTATCATCCAGACGGAGAATTAGCCCCTAGAGATGTAGTCAGCCGAGCCATTTTTACCCATCTCCAAAAAACGTCAGCTAGCAATGTTTATCTCGATCTTCGACCCATTCCTAAAGATCGCATTCGCTATCGTTTTCCCAATATTATTCGTGTATGTCAACATTGGGACGTGGATTTATTTATCAAGCCTATTCCTGTTACTCCCGCAGCACATTATTGGATGGGAGGAATTGCTGTAGACACGATGAATCATACTTCAATTTCTGGTTTATATGCTGTAGGGGAAACAGCAAGTACGGGAGTTCATGGTGCAAATCGTTTAGCCAGTAATTCTTTATTAGAATGTGTTGTTTATGCTTCCCAACTTGCCAAGCTACAGCCTCATAGCTTGCCTCAAATTACGCCTCCTGAAACTCTGGAAATCGACCTTAGCTGGGATAAAGAAATGGAGTTAGTTAACTCAATTAGAAATCAATTACCAGATCTAGTTTGGCAGAGTGCGGGAATCTGCCGTACAGAAGAAACTATGGAGACAGCGATCGCTATTGTGGCAGATTGGCGATCGCAGTTAGCCAATCTTTCTTTAAATAAGTATGTTCTTAATTTATCTCCCCCGAAACAAATCAAGCTAAACTCCAGTACAGCCGAGTCACAGCTAAAGTTCTATGCCGAGACGCTAAATCTAGTCGATACTGGCTATCTAATCCTCAAAAGTGCTGCTTTTCGGACTGAAAGCAGAGGAGGACACTATCGTCTTGATTATCCTCATGCTCTGCCAGAGTGGTCAGGACATACAGTTATTCAAGGACAAAAATGGAATAGATCACCATCAGAATAAACTTTACTTTAGTTTTCTTTTCTTAATACGACGATTATTTCGCCATCGCTCTAATATAGCCAAACCATAAAAATAAGTGATGACAGCCAAAATCATACCCACTACAAAGCTTCCCATCAGCAAAGCAATGGCAAAAGTTGCACCTTGTTCTTTAAAAGCAGCAAAGGATTTAAGATCTAACGGTAAAGAGACAGTATCTTCGGTTCTTAACAACAGCTTGCCGATTTTATAGTTAAAAACAAAAATTGGTACGTAAGTTAAAGGATTGCTGATCCAAGTTGCTGCTACGGCTGCGACTCTGCTGCCTTTAAACATAGTAGCCAAAAAAATACCTAGTATGCTCTGCATTCCCAGAAAAGGAAAACATCCGGCAAAAACTCCTACTGCTAATCCCTTAGCAACAAACTTAGGTCTGCCGCGCAATCTCCATAGTTTAAGGTAGGTCAACCGCAGGGGTTTTCTCAGCCACAAAAACTTTTTAGATCTACGGGACTTAATGTATTTGGGTGAAGATTCTGGCGGAGTTAAAACATGGGACGCTGGCGAATTATGGCGGTGATGCTTCTGATTCATGTCATAAGTTTTACTCTTGAGTCAAAACACCAGGGATATTAATGCAGACTTCAATATATTACTAAGTAATCAAATTGTTTTTCCTGGATAATTGCACCTTTTAAAATTTAAATCAAGACCCAGAAGGGGTTCAAGTAAACGGTGCTGCTCTTGTTTTCTCTCTTGAGTAGTATTGCTAATTTATTTTTTCTTTTATTAAATATATTGTCACTGAAGTAAGAAACTGTTTGTAAAGTAAATGTTAAGGATGGAGAGGTGAAGAAGTAATGGATGTATGGAAAATAGAGTAGATTCACTACTTCAAACACCCCAATCACTTTCATCACCCCAAATACTACCCTACCCAACAGGAGAATTTAATTTTCTTACAAACAGTCTTTAAACAAGTTTGGCAAAATAAGCTTTATTTTTTTTGATTAGCTTGCTTTTTTAGAACATTAACTCGATGAGTCAGCATTGTAATTCCATCGCCACGAACCAAAATAGCTGAAAGCCAATCACTTTCTGGTAGCAAAGATGCAGTGGCAGTTTTATATATTCCTCCCGCTGGTAATGGTTCTAATTCTAAAGCTGTAGGGTTAAAATATAGACTGCTGGCGGTTTTCTCTTCTTGAACTGCTCCTAACAACACGTTATCGTTTACAGGCTGATTGACAATCAGATCGAAGTTATATTTTTCACCAGTCATAACATTTTCGGGAGCGGTAACTTTGACCTGAGGAGGGTTGCTTCCAGAGGTTAGTCGAGACTGTTCTGCTAAAATTTCTTGCCGAACTAGTTTCTGGTTTTGAAAATACTGACGAGATTTAATCGTGGAGTTCAAACGCATTGCTCTGCCTTGAGCTTGCTGCATTCCCGCAATAGTAGTGGTAGTTTCTGCTACTAATTGATTGCCTTGTTTAGACCAGGAATTAATCTTGGTTGTGTATTCTAGCTGAGGATAACTTTGCCACATCTGCTTTAGGCCTCTGGCTAAAGAATCCGTAGTTAAACCATCTGTATTAGTAAAATTATTACTGTAATACTCGATTACGCCATCAAGGTCTTGGTCGTTGGCAGCCTTTTCAATTTCAGCGATCGCCTTAGTCAATTCTTCTGGCGCGCTAGCTGCACTTTCAGCTTTGGCTACATTGGCAACACTACTAATAATTCCTGCACTTAGTAACAAAACAGTCGCAAATCTTTTCATTTATTTAATTTAATTAAGGTTAATTTACATATCCAGAGAAACTTTAATGGCGTTTCTGGTTAGATTGAATGGCTCAATTTATAGTTCATCTTATCTTTATCATATTGGAAAGCAATCTTTACGTAATCTTCACCATTGGCAATAGTAAAAGACTCACAATAGAATGGTGAAGAAAGTAAAAAACTCGATAAGACATCAATAACTTTAATGTTTCTTAATAGCTAACCAACTAAAAGCCGATCTTAAAACTTGAATATTTGATTTAAGTATTTACGCTGATCGAGTAATACGTATCATCAAGATTCTTAGTTTAAATACTAGTTTTTTTAGCCAAGCAACTTTTTTCCTTTACCCCCATAGCTGAATGAAAGCCATTGTAGCAAACCTACTCTTTGGTAGCATTTTCGGTTGCCTTGGCTGTCCTAGTATAGTCCTTGCCAAGCCGATAGCTGCTGAGAACCGACCTCAAAAACCTACACCTGCAATTATCTCAGCAAAACTTTTGTCATACGCTCAATTGCCTGTTGTACCTCAGATTATTAACTTTGTCGATCGTATTCTAACCGTTAATAAAGAGGATAATATTAGTTTTGCTGTCGATCAAAATCTGCAAATAAGGTTGCGTAATAACCAACGCTCAAAGATCATCTCTAACTTCAGTTCTAAGATCGATCTGCAAAATAACCAAGACATATCCTTAGACAAGCTTCCCTATACTTCCTATAAAGACGATAGAGCTAATCTAGCTTTAGGTTTTCAGAATACTTTTTGGTCTGGTGGTAACAATCATAAATATTGGGGTTTAACTACAGTTGAACAATGGGGGGGAAATCCAAACCAAAAATTAAACATCGCTAAACTCAATTATTTAGATGCTGCACCAAAATTGTCTTCAGGGAGTTCAACTTTAACAGTATCTGGAGGCGGAGAGCAAAATCTTGCTAAAGAAGCTGATATTTCCCGCGAATTTGGCAAATTTCGTGGGGGAGTAACCTATCATCACGGCATAGCAAATCAGGTAACTGTGGGAGTAGGGTTTGTTTACGAAGATTTGTTAGTCGGTTTTACTCAGCTAACCTACGAAAGCGATCTTTTGCCTGTAAAAACCACCGTTTCATTATTGGCAAAAGAATCTGGTATAGATTTACATTCCCATGTTCGTCTACAGCCTAGTAAAAATTTAGTCTTAAACTATTATAACGACGACAAAAAGCATAAGTTTGATGCTAATTGGGGTATTGTTCCTGGTTTAACTTTGGTCGCCAAAAGCAATAGTAAAGATAAATCTTTTAGCACAGGTATTAAAGTAGCAGTGCATAACGATTTTCTCTCTCTTTCTGCTAATGCAGTGGTAGACAATAACAACAACTTATATTGGAATTTAAATTCGCAAATAGGTCGTTTAAAAATTGCCTATGGCAATAATCAACAAAAAAGTACAGCCGAACTTAATTTTAGGCTACTTGACTCTGATGTCTATGGTTTTCAATGTTCTACATTTTTAAAATACGAAGCTCACTTAGTCAACCAGAACCAGGAACAGTTTACTACTTTGGGAGGTAGTCTACACTCTGGCAAAATAGTTAACCAAAATAACCATCTATGGACGTTTGAGCTTGGCTATGGGCAAGGTTCTCATGGTAAAGGTATAATCGCCAGTAGTTCTGTTGCTCTTAAGCCTAATCTGTTTCTTAATTTGACTTATCACGAAATCTCACCCACATCAGACGATACGAAAGTCAAAGTGCTGTTGAGTTCTAAGTAGGTTGAGTACATGGACATAAATAACGTCTAATGTGAATTAGCGGTCAGACCCCCGCGCATGGTTCGTGCCTTTGCTTATGCCAGGGAACCTTTTCGACACTTTGCTCGCCCTCGACAACCAAGGGGTACCCCCCGCAGGTACCTCAACGGGGGGAACCCCCGCAACGGTTTTGCGAAACAGCCTTGCAGGAACGGCGGCTTTTGAGTGAGAAGCTTCCCACTCAAAACGCGCCTTGGCTTTCCCTCCGCAGAGGACTGTTGAGGGTGTCTCGCAACGGGTCATAGACGAGGCGTGTTTTGCGAGAAAGGACGCTTCGTCCGCATCTGAGTCCGTTGGCGGGGTTCCCCCGCTTAAAGGAACTGTCGAGGTTGGGTCAGAGTATTCTGTCCCAACAGGCGAGTGGAACAAGCCCCCTAAACGGGGGCGTTTCCTCGCCTCAAAAACTGCCGTCCGCAACGCAAGTGTCTCACCACCGCAACTGCTTCACCGCGTCGCCGTCAGAGCGGGTGGAAACGGATGGCGGAAGAGTGAAGTAAGAATACTCTTACTCAACAGGCGAGTGGAGCCAAGGGGTACCCCCCGCAGGGAGCTTGGGAAACCCAAGCATTTCCTCGCCTCAAAACGCGCCTTCTCTGTCCAAGAGCCTGTCTTGAGACAGTTGTTCATGGGGGAAACCCCCGCCCTCGACAGTTCCTTCAACGCGGGGAACCCGCGCAACGGACATCACAAGGGGGCGAATGCATTCGCCCCCTTGTGATGTCCGTTGACGTGACGACCCTCCCCAAACCCCTTCCGTATAAGAGTATACAGCGATTTGCATCTAAATAGGGGACAATAAAGTGTTATAAAAATAGGTAACAAATGAAGCCTTATTCTGTAGATTTACGAGAGAAGATAGTTAGTGCGATCGAGAAAGGTGATAGCTCGGTGAGAAAAGTTGCGCTACGCTTCGGTGTGAGCAAAAACTGTGTCCAAAGATTGATTACTCAGAAGCGGACAAAAGGGCATATCCTGCCAGGGAAGCAGGGCGGGTCGATGGTAAGTCCTGTTCGGAAATATAAAGCCGAGCTGATAGCCATCTTTAAAAAACAGACTGATGCGACTTTAGCAGAATACTGTGAGCTACTTTTTGATGAGACGGGACTATGGGTAAGTCAAAGTACGATGTGTCGGACATTTCAGAGATTAAAATTACCACTCAAAAAAAACACTTCGCTCCAGCCAAGCAATTCGTGAGCGCGTCCAGCTTCTAAGAGCAGAGTATTGGGCAAAAGTTAAAAATGTAGATCCCCAAAACCTCGTGTTTTTAGATGAAATGGGTGTTTTACTCGGATTGATGAGAACTCATGCTCGCGCTGCACCTGGAGAGAGAGCCTATGACTACAAACCGTTTGCTCGAGGTAGCAAGGTAAGTGTTATCGGCGCAATCAGCGAGTCTAAAATACTAGCAGTAATGACGCTTAATGATTCAATGGCTGCGGCTGCGTTTGAGGTTTATGTTTCTAGGTGTTTAGTGCCTCAGCTATGGAAAGGAGCAGTGGTGGTGATGGACAATTTGCCTGCACATAAAGTAGAAGCTATTGCACCTTTAATTGAAGCAGTGGTCGCGAAGATTTTGTACCTGTCTCCATACTCTCCCGAATTTAATCCAATTGAACATTGGTGGTCACAACTCAAGGCTTTCCTGAGACAATTTTCTCCCAGGACTTCCAAAAGGGTCGATATGCTGATTAAAATAGCGATGGATTTAATTAATCCTAAACATTTGCGTAACTGGTTCGCTCACTGCTGCTACTGTCCCTCTTAAACCTGCAAACCGCTGTAGCTACAATATTTGTTTCACTGACTAATTTATTACTCTAAATTTATACAGTGGTAGTTGTTACTCCAAGCAAATTATTGAACGTCTTTTATGACAAGGCTTTTCGCTGATTAATAGCAGTAGACTTAATTCACATCAGACGTAAATAATTACAGTAAATTCCTGCTGACTTCTGACTACGTGGGGGTAAGCTCTTTGTGACCTCTGACCTCTGACTAGCTGCGGTGGTTACACCTTGCTGACTTCTGGCCTTTGACAAAGCTAGTCTTCGACCCGATGCTGAAGTCGCTCTGCAACAAATCTCGAACTCGATCGCCCAACGATCTGCCAATGGTCTCATTGAGATCGATGGACACACTGATTCGGTTGGCAATGATGCTTACAACCTGAAACTCTCTAAACGCAGAGCAGAATCTGTGCAGCAATGGCTGATCGTTAATAAAAGTATAAAACCTGAGCAGATGACAGCCGAAGGACTGGGGGAAACTCAGCCAGTCGCGCCCAATACTAATTCCGATGGCTCCGATAATCCCCAGGGACGACAGAAAAATCGACGAGTTGAAATTGTTGTTCGTATCAGTAGTTCTTAGTCTCTTTCCATCCGTCATTAGTAAGTATTAGTTATGTCAAAAAAGCTGCCTCGCAAAGAAAGACGATTTCAGGCAATTCGTCGGCTTGAGGGTGTCGAGATTAGGGTGCAAAAGCCTTGTACTTTCTCCTGGGGGGATATGCAGGGCGATCGCCTTGTCAGGAAGTGCCCCTTCTGCTGTCTCAACGTTTATGACTTCGCCAGAATGTCTCGCGCTCAAATTCTGGCTCTGGTTAATCAGCACGAAGGCAAGCTATGCGCTCAGTTCTATGCGCGAGCCGATGGAACAATGACCGTAGAACCCTGTCACCAGAGCGGAGAGGGGGATCGTTTTATCCGAGGTGGGTTAATCATTTCACGACAAGCTGAAGTAGGATCTGCAACGTCAATGAATGCCAGCGACGGTTGAGTTTTAATACCAATTCTCTAGATGAGCGTGGAATAGCGATATTTTTACGTCTACTCTATAAACACTTACTAACAATTAATTAATTTCTAATTTGTACAGGCATTACGAGGTAGGTCATATTTAATCCTCCCAGAGGTGTAAAGATAACTGGTTGATTCCACTCGTTTAACTGCATTTTAATTTCGGCTGCGGGAAGTGCCTTTAGTCCGTCCATTAGGTATTTAATATTAAAAGCGATGTCTATATCTTCGCCTATAATTTCTGCGGGTAAAGTCTGTTTGGCATTGCCTATGTCCTGAGCATCTGCTGAAACTATTAACTCTCCCTGGTCATTATTGATGCTAAATTTGACCAAGTTATTTTTTTGTGCTAATACTGCTACCAGTTCTAAGCTGCTCAACAATCTTTTGCGATCTAAAATAATTTCACGGGTAAAACTACTAGGTATTAATTGTCCGTAGGCAGGATAGTCTCCTGGTATATTTGCACTAGTCAATAGGCGATCGCCCAATTCAAAAATGATTATCTGTTCATCAAAGCTAACCTTGACTAAATCCGTTACTTGTGAATCACCGACAATTTTTTCTAGCTCTCGTAATGCTTTGGCAGGAATAGTTAAAGAAAATTCGGGTAAGGTAATTGCTGATTCTGGATCTTCTGAATTTAGATCGGCAGCGACAACTGCTAAACGATGACTATCAGTAGCAGCAAATTCTAAAACATCTCCTAAGTTATCTGTTCCCAAACCCTGAGTTTTAAGATGTACTCCAGTAAGCACCTGTTTAGATAGTTCTGTAGAGGCAGCAAACAGGCATCCTCCTAATCCTTCATTCAGTGCCGAGATGGGCAATTCAATTGTTTTTCCAGTTTGTACAGTTGGTAATTCGGGAAATTCGTTGGCTTCAATACACGTTAGTTGAAATTGTCCTGATGCAGAACTGATAGTGGCGAGACTTGCCCCCTCAGGAACATCTAGAGTAATCTCCATTTCTGGTAAACGAGTTACGATATCATTTAAGAGTTTGGCTGGTAAGGTAATACTGCCACCTTCGATAACTTCGGCACTAAAACTAGTTTTGATGCCCAAGCTGCCATCAAAAGCAACGACGCTAACCTTCTGGGTTGTTTCTACTGCCTCAAGCAAAACATTCCCCAATACTACCGGTTCTGGGCGAGAAGGAACGGCACGACTGACTAAGGAAAGATTATTTTTTAGATCGCTTTGACTACAAACAATTTTCATCTCGAAATTAGAATTAACTAATATTTTAAAACAAGTGTACTATGAAATTTTCTTAGCATTTTGTGGAAAAGCTGTGGATAACTGCGGAAATATGCTCTTAAGCTGTGGAAAAGATCAATCTTGAGATTTTTGCCGACTGACAAAATTAATGCGATCGCTCAATAAAGAAATGGTTTGATTAAGCTGGCGATCTACTCTGATCTGTTTAGAAATCTTGTCACAACTATACATGACTGTGGTGTGATCTTTACCGCCAAACTTTTCACCGATGCGGGGTAGACTTAAATCGGTGTGTTGACGCATCAGATACATAGCAATATGTCTAGCCTTACTAATTTCGCGCCGACGAGAACTCCCTTTAAGATCTTCAGCCGAAACGTTTAAGATTTCGACTGCCACCTCAATAATCGTATCGGGAGAAGCAGTAATCTGTTCTATCTTAGGATTGAGTACCGTAGCTATATTTTCCACCGTCATCGACAAACCAGAAAGGGAAATATAGGCGGTTGCTCGAATTAGTGCGCCTTCTAATTCTCTAATGTTTGAAGTATATTGACTAGCAATATATTCGATCGCCTCTTTGGGGAGATAAACATTTTCATATTCCGCTTTTTTTTGCAAGATTGCCATGCGGGTTTCCAAGTCTGGCACTTGAACATCGGCAATTAAACCCATAGAGAAACGGGAACTCAGACGTTCTTGCAGTTTGGGAATTTGATTAGGAGGGCGATCGCTAGCTAAAACTACTTGTTTTCCTGCTTCATGTAGGGTGTTAAAGGTGTGGAAAAACTCCTCTTGAGTATATTCCTTACCCTCAATAAATTGAATGTCGTCTACCAGCAAAATATCGGCAGAACGATAGTGTTCGCGAAAGGTTTGAATACTATCGTTGCGAATTGCAGTAATTAGATCATTAGTAAATTGTTCTGTGGAGACATAAAAGACTTTAGCATCGGCATTAATTTCTAAATGATAATGCCCAATCGCCTGCATCAAGTGTGTTTTGCCCAAGCCTACCCCACCACAGAGAAAAAGAGGGTTAAAATCTCTTCCAGGAGACTCGGCTACAGCTAAAGAAGCAGCGTGTACCATGCGATTAGTCGGTCCCACCACAAAGCTATAAAAAGTATATTTAGGATTTAATTTAGCTGGCTTGAGTGAATTCCTAGTTGTCGGAAACCCATACTTTTGAGAGGCAATCTTAGTCCGATCGGTTAAAAAAGCCAGACTTTCTCCCTGTTGAGATTTTAAACGAATCTCTAAAGTTTGACCGCTGACTTCAGTGACCACATCACTAATAATATTAAGATAGTGCTTTTGCAAATGGTTCATTACAAAGGCATTGGGAGTTAAAATAGTCAGACAGTTTGGATTCAAATCTTCAATAGTAGCATTTTGAATCCAAGTCTCAAAAGTAGGACGACTAAGCCGTTGTTTGAGATGTTCTAAGACTTGTTCCCATAGCTGTTCTGAAGAAATTGCCACTCTATGTTTATATATTTTAATAGTGATTAGTGATTTGAAGATTTTATCAGTTGATTTGAATTAAAATTGCTAATATTTAACATCTGTTTTCAATGGTTAAAATTTACTAATTATACAAAGATTATTCAAGTAAGCTCAAAAAGCAGCTTAAGAAAGATAAATATGGCAGAATTACCGAAAATCGCCCAAATAGGCGCATACATTCTCCGAACCAAAGCTAAATCTGTAATTAAGATTGAAGACAAGGATATCTTATCTCTAATTGACTCTTTAATCGCCACAGCGATCGCCAGTAAAGGAGTGGGCATTGCTGCACCCCAAATTTCGCAACCCTATCGACTGTTTATTATCTCATCTCACCCCAGCGATCGCTATCCCCACGCCCCAACTATGTCGCCAACGGCAATGATTAATCCGCGGATTTTGAATCATAGCCAGGAAACAGTAAAAGATTGGGAAGGATGTTTAAGTGTACCAAATGTTCGGGGTTTAGTTCCTAGATATCGCCAAATAGAGGTTGAATATACCACTCAAGTAGGAGAAATTAAGCAGGAAGTATTTACAGACTTTATTGCTCGTATTTTTCAGCACGAACTAGATCATCTTGACGGTATCTTGTTTGTAGATCGAATTGAGAATGAGGCAGATTTATATACAGAGGCGGAATATCAGGAAATAATTACCGATGTACGGGCGAAAGTCAGAGGTCAGAGGTCAGAGGTCAGAGATTAGCTGATTACTAATTACTTTGGTGGGCATTAGTATAAGTGTCTTTTTTATGATAAATAGAATTTTATTTCATGCCCACCCTACAGTTAAATAAATGAAAGAAGCGATCGGTGTAGACTTGGGCGGTACAGCAATTAAGATGGGGCGATTTCTCCCTGATGGAACTTGTCTTGAGTCAATTTCTTTGACTACACCCCAACCTGCTAATCCTCAGCCAGTAGTAAAGGCGATCGCTCAAGGAGTCAATCAGCTTAATCGAGATCATACCTGTATTGCGATCGGTCTGGGTGTTCCTGGTCCCACAGACACAGCCAGGCGCATTGCCAAAAAATCAATTAACCTCCCAAGCTGGGACAATGTACCTGTTGCCGATTGGTTAGAGGCACAAACTGGATTACCAACTAGGTTGGAAAATGATGCTAACTGCGCTGCTATAGGCGAGGCTTGGTTAGGCGCAGGTAAACAATTTAGAGATTTTATTCTCCTCACTCTAGGAACAGGCGTAGGCGGAGGAATTTTTCTTGATGGCAAATTATTTACTGGACGCTGTGGCGCAGCAGGCGAGTTAGGCTTAATTACTCTTAATTCTGATGGTTTTCCCTGTCGTAGCGGTAATCAGGGTTCATTAGAACAATATGCCTCTATTGGTTCAGTTATTCGTAATACAGACAAAGAACCCGCAGAAATGGGGAGATTAGCAGAATCGGCAGATCAAACAGCTTTAGCCTTTTGGCACAACTATGGTAAAACTTTGGGTGCAGGTTTAGCTAGTTTGATCTATGTTTTAACTCCTGAAGCGGTAATTATTGGCGGAGGAATTAGTGCAAGCGCTCGGTTTTTTCTGCCCAGTGCTTTAAAAGAGATTGAGCGGCGGGTAGTGTCTCCTTCTCGTCCAGGTTTACAGTTGCTTACTGCCAAATTAGGAAATAAGGCAGGAATGTTAGGCGCAGCTAAATTGGTTTGTGACGAAATGAAATTTAGTGAATAAACTATTGGTGTAGCCGATTTGATTTTCTCTTATTTTGCTATTAGTTTTAATTTGTATATTAGTTAGATACCTGTAGCAAAATCAACGCTAAAAAAGCAAAGCGATCGCATCTGTCATATTACCCCAGTGCGATCGCTTTGCTTTAAACATGGTGATACCGCCTTGCTAACTGTGTTACTGATTACATATTTATTTTCCATCTATCTGCTGATGCACAAGATAAACTAGATTTATATATGGGTAACGAGAGCCAGAGCAATCGTGAACCCGTTTAACGGTAACGTTTTTTGCGACGGGCAATTGCTTTGCGTTTACGCTTCTCAATTGGTGTTTCGTGGTGACGACGACGTTTAATGTCGGCGAAGATACCTGCTTTTGATACTTGACGTTTAAACCGACGCAGTGCAGATTCTATATTTTCGTTTTGTCCAACAACCACTTGGGTCATTAAAAATCATCCTCCAAATTTGCTTACAATAATCGTGAATACTACCATGCTGTAAAGGTAGTGAGGTTACGGATTGTTCAATCCGCTTGGAGACATAATCTAAAACAAACCTCTAAATTATGTCTTTATAAAACTCACCAAATCAAAGCTGGCGTTCACTTTGTTAATATTTCGTTTATTGTCTAGTAGCTTATTGCTGTTAAGCTTTTTATTATAGCTTTGAAGCAGAAAGCCTATCTAGTGTTCAACATGAGACTCTAATTATAACTATTTTAGTATTCTCAGCATTACTAAAATAGTATAGATCAATAACCTAGTTCTATTTAGAGCAATATCAAAGAAAATCTAGATTTAATTCTTTAATATTTGTTTAGTTTCAATTGTCGAATAGTCGTTTGCGCTTACAGATTTAGTTCCTTGGCAAAATTTTGACATTTGCTAAAGTGATATGCACCCATTAATGCGCCCCAAGTTCCTTTACCTGTCTGAGGGTCAATGCCTTTATCAAAGGTTTCTAACTCGTTGGCTGTGGCTTTAAATCCTAAAAAAACTTGAAAAGTCGTACCTTGGTAAGTAACGCTACAGGGTGTATCTACCAAAGGAGTAGTTTCAAAACAGTATTGGTCGTTGACAAGCTTTTTACTAGCTACTTGAAGGGTACAGTTAGGCAAAAATTCAATTTTCTCTGGTGTTATTTGTTGAATCAAATCCTTATTTTGTCCTGCGCCCTGAGCCGTAGTAATATCTTTGAACATATAAAATTCTACTTCTATAGTTTCTTTTTGCCTGAGTCGCATAATCCTTGGTCTATAAGGCTGATCGAGCTTTAAAATATTAGCTTGTTCGGCAAATAAGGTAATGCTGTCTTCAGTAAAAATTGGCACTGGACGTATCCAAAGTCGCAAATTAACATACCAGGCTGGTTGTTCTAAAGCCTGTTGTTGATTGGCAAATTCTCCAGCTAAATAGGTAGCTAAAGTAGTTAATTGAGTCGAGAAATTCATTAAAAATAAATATTAATTCGGGCTTAAAGTTGATTTATCAGCAACCTTAATTAATAATCTCATGGAAGATAGCTCTTTTACGCCTCGACCTACAGAGGATGGTTCATATACATTTTTCTCAGAAGAGTTTCAAGAAACTTTTCATTCGTCTTTTGGCGCAAAACAAGAAGCTGAAGTAAGATATGTCGAACCATGTCTAATCAAGCAATTGGCAGCACAACAGTCTACTATCCGCCTTTTAGATATTTGTTATGGTCTCGGCTACAACAGTGCTGCTGCTTTAGAGGCAATTTGGTCGATCAACCCTAAATGTAGAGTAGAGTTAATGGCATTAGAAATATCAGCAGATGTTCCCCGTCAAGCTATAAAATACGATCTCTTATCACAGTGGCAACCTGCTATCCGTCAGCGATTAACACAATTATTCAATAAATCTTTAATTGAAGATGATTTATTAGAAGCTAGGCTACTGTGGGGCGATGCTAGAAAAACGATCGCGGCGCTCGCCGTCAAAAACTGGCAAGCTGACGCTATTTTTTTAGATCCTTTTTCTCCACCAAAATGTCCTCAACTATGGACTGTAGAGTTTATTAGTTTGGTGGTCAAATGTCTTCATCAACAAGGAAGACTGGCAACTTACTCTTGTTCTGCTGCCGTTCGGACAGCGTTTTTGTCAGCTAATCTAGATATTGCTTCGATAACTGGTGCTGGTCGTAAGTCTCCAGGCACTTTGGCTGTTCATAAGTATAAAAAATTACCAGCACTTTCTCAGCAAGAGCAAGAACACCTTAAGACTCGTGCGGCGATTCCTTATCGAGATCCAAATTTAAAAGACAACGCCGAGACAATAATTGCTAGACGACAGCAAGAACAACAAAGCAGTAATTTTGAACCTACGTCTCAGTGGAAAAAGCGTTGGTTGTAGTTAGATATTTAGCTTATGGTTAACCGTAAATCTATTTAAAGGCAATTTTTTGCTTTTGCTTGTGGGATTTCTTTTCCTTGTAAACTCCGTATTATGCTCAATCTCAAACAATAAATTACTATTCATAATAGTATTATTGGCAATTTAAACAACTTTGTATCAATTTTGTTTTCAAATTAAAAGATCCGAGCTAGGCTTAGAGCAACGGTTAGCTATGATTAATATTTTTTGTACCAAAGCTTAAAAGTTGAATGCAATGGTTTATTGAGTATCTGGAATTTTTTTTAGCATAAAGTAATGAAGAAAGTTAGCGATTTTCTCTTGGCGACAATCAATAGCAATAGTTATCAAGTGAACAAGAATCCTCGTCTTACCTCTGCCAAAATTCTTGTTGTTGATGAAAATCCTCTCAGTCGGATGACGGCAGTCGATCTTTTATCATTAGACGGATATGAAGTGATTGAAGCCTATGACATAGCTTCAATTTTTGAACACATTAATCAGCAAAAGCCAGACTTGATCTTGCTAGACTTGATGATGCGACAGATAGACAGCTTTGCTTTATGTCGTCAAATAAAAGCTGATTATCGTACTGCCAATATACCCGTTGTTTTGACAACTTTAACTGATAGCCGAGAAAATCGGATTAAGGTTATGGAAGCGGGGGGAGATGATGTCTTGGTTAAACCTCTCAATCGAATTGAACTATCTACAAGAGTTAAATCTTTAGTTGGTCAAAAACCTGCCAATCAAGAATTAGACCAAACTGAACAAATTTTATTTACCATTGCCAAGGCAGTAGATAGTCGTTCAGTTAGTCGCGGTAGTAGCGATCGCGTGGTAACTTTAATTGAGTCATTTGGTGAGTATCTTGGTTTAGATGACGAAGATATAGAAAATCTAGCTTTTGCGGCAAATATACACGATATTGGGACGATCGCTATTCCTGATGCGATAATGCTCAAAGCTGGAGAATTAACTGTAAAAGAGAAAGAGTTGATCACTCAGCACGTTTTATTCGGTGAAGAAATTTGTCAGCCATTACGTAACCGTAGCGGAGTGTTACCTATTATTCGTCATCATCATGAGCGATGGGATGGAACAGGATATCCTGATGGTTTATCGGGCGCAAAAATTCCTTATTTGGCACAAATATTTCAGGTTATTGATATTTACGATGCCCTGACAAGCGATCGCCCTCATAAAAAAGCCTGTAGTCCTGCTGAAGCTTTAGAAATTATAGTCGAAGAAACTAACGAAGGATGGCGTAATCCCGATCTGGTTGCTGAATTTACTACCTTTATTCGCTCTCAAGAACAATAGATGAATTAGTCTTAGTCTTCGTTTTTTGCTCAAGCCTGCTGAAAAATTTAGTAGGTTGTTTGTTATTGATAGTGACAATTCATTAGTAGCTAATAGCCAATAGCTTTTTGGTAAAAAGATACCCGATGACAGATAATAATATGCGGGGACTTACGATCAAAAACAAAATTACTCATCAGCTATGCCCGAAACCAAGAAAAAAACCTTTTTACTAGATTTTGAGAAGCCTCTTTGCGAGTTAGAGTCAAGAATTGAGCAAATTAAAACTCTAGCCGCAGAAAACCAGGTAGATGTTGCCACCGAAATAGCTCAATTAGAAATTAGGGCAGAACAACTGCGCCAAGAAATTTTTAGTACTCTAACTCCAGCCCAAAGGCTTCAGCTAGCTCGTCATCCTCGTCGCCCTAGTACCCTAGATTATGTGCAGGCAATTAGCGATGAGTGGCTAGAGTTGCATGGCGATCGCGGTGGCTATGACGATCCAGCTTTGGTAGGCGGAGTTGCCCGCATAGATGGTCGTCCAGTGGTGATTTTGGGACACCAAAAAGGTAGAGATACCAAAGACAATGTAGCCCGTAATTTTGGTATGGCTTTTCCTGGTGGCTATCGCAAAGCATTGCGATTGATGAACCACGCCAACAAATTTGGAATGCCTATTTTAACCTTTATTGATACCCCTGGAGCATGGTCAGGAGTGGAAGCCGAAAGGCTCGGTCAAGGTGAAGCGATCGCCTATAATCTCAGACAAATGTTTGGGCTTGATGTCCCTATCATCTGTACCGTAATTGGCGAAGGAGGTTCGGGTGGTGCATTAGGTATTGGTGTAGCCGATCGCCTATTGATGTTAGAACACTCGGTTTATACAGTTGCCAGTCCCGAAGCCTGTGCTGCAATTCTTTGGAAAGATGCCAAAAAATCAGATAAGGCAGCAGCAGCACTCAAGATTACTTCTTCAGACTTAAAAGAGTTAGGAATTATCGATCAAATTGTTCCTGAACCTAGCAGTGGTGCCCACGCCAATCCTGTAGAAGCAGCAGCTAAGTTAAAAGAGACTATTTGGTCAAATCTAGAGCAACTATGGCAGATGACACCTCAACAGCGAAAAAATTTGCGCTACGATAAATTCCGCAGCATAGGTCGGTTTGAGACTGCTGTAGTTTAATTTGGTTGGGTTAGTTAATTTAGGGCGTTGCTGATTTAAAGAGCGAGTAATAGGTGGCAAGTAATATTCAACCTTGTTATCAATACAAAGCTACCATAAGGAAATTAATTGCAACGACCATACCTTAAATTAACAACTATGAACAAATTTATCCAGGACTTACCCAAAGCAGAACTTCATTTACACATAGAAGGTACACTTGAGCCTGAAATGATGTTTGAGTTGGCTCAACGTAACAATATAGATTTACCCTACAAATCGGTGTCCGAAGTAAAAGAAGCCTATAATTTTGAAGACCTGCAATCTTTTCTGGATATTTACTATCAGGGGTCGCAAGTATTACAGCAAGAACAAGATTTCTACGATTTGACTTGGGCATATCTGCAAAAAGCCAACCGTCAAAATGTGCGTCATACAGAAATATTTTTCGATCCGCAGTCTCATACAGACAGAGGAATTGAGTTTACAACCGTCTATCAAGGAATTTATCGAGCCTTACAGGACGGTAAAACTCAACTTGGTATTTCTAGTCAGTTAATTCTTTCTTTTCTGCGTCATCTCAGTGCCGAGCAAGCATTTGCTACTTTAGAACAGGCACTAGCTTATAGAGATACTATAGTAGCAGTCGGTTTGGATTCTGCCGAACAAAACAATCCACCTTCTAAGTTTAAAGAAGTCTTTGATAAAGCTCAAGCAGAAGGCTTCTTAACTGTCGCCCATGCAGGAGAAGAAGGACCTCCAGAATACATCTGGGAAGCAATTAATTTGCTCAATGTGTCTCGTATCGATCATGGTGTTCGCAGTCTCGAAGATCCAAAATTACTTGACTATTTAGTAGATCGACAAGTTCCGTTGACGGTCTGTCCTTTATCTAATGTTGAGCTTAAAGTGTTTGATTCGATGACTGAACATAATCTCAAACAACTTTTGGACTTGGGCATTTGCGCTACGGTCAATTCTGACGACCCTGCCTATTTTGGCGGCTATATTGCCGAAAATTATCAAGCAGCACAAGCAGCGTTAGATTTAAGCAAACAAGAGCTTTATCAGTTGGCAAAAAATTCTTTTCAAGCTTCTTTTTTGCCTTCAGAGTCTAAACACCGATTAATTTCTGAATTGGATGATTATTTGGAAACAGCCAAACTTTAGTAAAACATCTTTAGCAGCATGGTTAAGTCGACCATCAAAAAGACTTAATGAGTCGGTTTAAGGCAGCCAATAACAAGTCATTTTTGACGATCGCTGTAGAAGCTTTTATACTGTCAAGATGCACCAATGCTCCTTACCCAAAAATAAAGATATTATCATCTTTATCCTTTAACGAGCCTGATGGTGATTAGTTTATTGATGATATCCTGAATCAGAAGCTGATTTTAAAGGAGTGGATTGTTTAATTTGTGGGGAGTTTATTAACAATGAATATTTTAAAACTAAATATTTGGCTAATGCTTGTAGCCAATTTAGTATTGGCAGCTATGGCTGCTGATTCGACTATGGCAGAAGTAACGAAAAAGAGCGATCGCGCCGAGGAAAAAAATACTCGATTTTTGACAGGCAACAAGACTTCAACTAAAGCGATTGACCTAATTACGTTGCCAAATCAAAAGAACTTGATTGACTCCTCCTTGAAAAGCCAAATTGCCCAACGAGATTTAGCCAAATTTTGCCAAGACTATCCATACAATTCTCAATGTGCAGGCATCAGTCCATCTAATAACAATCCACCAGGAGTAGAAACCATTCCTGTACCAGCACCACCTCCCACATCAGAAACAGAAACTAACGATCGTAATTCTAGTGGTCAAAAAACTGGTTGGGCGATCGCACCAGAAATTAGTACCCTGGGTTTTGGCGGTAATATAATCAGAAAAATAACTCCTGCATTTAATGCTAGGGTTGGAGTTAATGCTTTTGGGGTTGGCATCAATCTAAATGAATCACAGTTTGATTACGATGGAGATTTAAATCTGTTTAACGTTTCTAGCATTATCGATGTTCATCCTTTCAAAAGCTCTGGCTTTAGAATTAGTGCTGGTTTGATTTTTAGCAACAATAATATTCAAGGAACAGCAGATGTATCAGAGCAAGTCGCCGATGAAATAGGAAATGTTGGGATATTCGGGCAAACAATTGATATTAGAGACTTTATTGATATCCAAGGATTAGTCACATTAGATGCTGATGTTGATATTACCAATAGTGTTTCTCCCTATCTGGGAATTGGCGGTGGTAATCCTGTAGGGGAGGGTAAAGGTTTAGGATTTTGGTGGAACGCAGGAGTAGTATTTGGTGGTTCGCCTGATGTGACAGTAACTCCTAATATCCCTAATAGTGTTCCTGAAGAATTCAGAAGTGAGGTGCAAGAAGCTGCTAACACATTAATTGAAAGTGAAGAACAAGACATTGAGGATGACCTGGACTTTCTTAGTGTCTATCCAGTTTTGTCTTTGGGAATTTCTTATCAGTTCTGAAATAAGGGATAAGGAATGAAGAATAAATCAGTGAACTGTTACTTTATCCATCCTTTTCTCGAAAAAATCCATTACAAAACTTTGCGAGTCTGGTAATGAGTAATGGTTATTGTCTTAATCTGACAAGTAATACCTATCACTGCAATCAATAAATTTTTTCTTATATATATGACTGTTTCTCCTCACAAAAAAGCCAAGGCACTTAAGCCAGGTAGTCGTCGTCCTGCTAAAGAACTGTGTAGTGAATGTGGACTCTGCGATACATATTATGTTCATTATGTTAAAGAAGCCTGTGCTTTTCTCAATCAACAGATTGCTGAATTAGAAACAGTTGCTCATGGACGTAGCCGTGACTTAGATAATAAGGACGAATGGTATTTTGGCGTTAGTCAAGAAATGATGGCTGCGCGGAACTCAAAACCGATTGAGGGAGCGCAATGGACAGGAATCGTTAGTGCGATCGCCTGTGAAATGTTAGAACAGGGACTGGTTGAAGGGGTAGTTTGTGTACAAAACACCCCCGAAGATCGTTTTCAACCAATGCCAGTAATTGCCCGTACTCCCCAAGAGGTTTTGGCAGCCAAGGTAAACAAACCCACCCTTTCTCCTAACTTAAATGTCTTAGAACAAATCGAACAGTCGGGGATGAAACGTTTGCTGGTCATTGGCGTAGGCTGTCAGATTCAGGCACTAAGAGCCGTAGAGCAGGAATTAGGTCTAGAAAAACTCTATGTCTTGGGTACACCCTGCGTTGATAACGTCAGTCGTCAAGGGTTGCAGAAGTTTCTCGATACAACCAGTCGTTCTCCAGAAACAGTAGTGCATTATGAATTTATGCAGGACTTTCGGATTCACTTTAAACATGAAGATGGTTCGATTGAAAAAGTCCCTTTCTTCGGTTTAAAAACTAATCAGCTAAAAGATGTTTTTGCTCCTTCGTGTATGAGTTGCTTTGATTACGTCAATTCCTTGGCAGATTTGGTTGTGGGCTATATGGGTGCGCCTTTTGGTTGGCAATGGATTGTAGTTCGCAACCAGACTGGTAAAGAAATGCTGAATTTAGTTGAAGATCGCCTAGATACTCAGCCTGTGATGTCTCAAGGCGATCGCACTTCTGCTGTACAGCAAAGTATTCCTGCTTATGATAAGGGGGTCACCTTACCTATGTGGGCTGCAAAAATGATGGGAGTTGTCATCGAGCGTATTGGTCCTAAAGGATTAGAATATGCCCGTTTTTCCATTGATTCTCACTTTACTCGCAACTATATTTATCTCAAACGCAACTATCCTCAGAAATTAGAACAGCACGTGCCTGATTACGCCAAAAAAATTGTTGGGCAATATAAATTGCCTGAATAGTATTTTGGTTAGGAAAATATTAAATTAAGAGCTATTGCTCCCCAAGAAACTGGTTTTCTTACAGTGTTTAATTGACGTTCGGTAGAAAGTAAAAAAAACTAATTCGTTTTCTCTATCAAAAAATATCTCGAACTGCTGGAATTAATCCTCAGGATTTAGAAATTACTATTTTTGAAACTCCAAAAGCCAACTGGGGAATTCGAGGAATACCAGCAGATGAGCTAGATCTAAATTACAAAGTAGATGTTTAAGTAATTTTTGAGACTTAGTTTTAAAATTGATCTTTCATGCCCCGAATACGACCAAATACTTTTGCTGGTTCTTTCATTTTGGCAGTAGTTTGTAAAGTTTCTTCATCCCAACGTAAAAAAGGATTGGTTTGCTTTTCTACACCCAATAAGGATGGAACAGTAGCGATTCCTTGGCTACGAGCCTGTTGTACCTCTTGATATCTGCTGTGTAAATTTAAATTATCTCGATCTACGCTTAGAGCAAATTTTAAATTATTGAGAGTGTATTCATGAGCGCACCACACGCGAGTATTATCAGGAAGCTGGCGCAATTTACCAATAGAATCAACCATTTGAGCGGCAGTACCTTCAAACAACCTGCCACATCCACCTGCAAAAATTGTATCACCACAGAATAATTCTCCTGTTTCTGCTGGGGTTGTAGGCGGAAAGTAATAGGCGATATGACCAGAAGTATGACCAGGCACGAAAAATACTTGACCTGTTTTGCTAGCAAATTCGACCGTATCTCCCTCTTTTAGAAATATCTGCTGGTGGGGAATTCTACCTTTATCCTCAGCACCACCATAAACACAAAGATCGGGGAAATGTTTAATCAATTTATTGTTGCCACCCACATGATCCCAATGATGATGGGTATTGAAAATAGCGATTAATTGAGCATCAATGGTTGCTAAATAGTCCAATACAGGATCGGCTACTGCGGGATCTACTACCGCAGCGGTTTTTTGCAAAGGATCGTACAAAACAAAGATATAGTTATCTGCTAAAGCAGGAATACGCTTAATTTCCATGTTGAGAAGGTTTTATGAGGATTATACTCTCGACGTTTTTAGTAACTGTATTTCATCATATTAGATAAATACTCGGTTATCTTAGTACAGATAATAATTCTAAGTTACAAGGTTTTGTTATTAATAACAAATAATGTGCAAAATCTAAATAAATTATGTTTAACAACTCAACTAATAAATTTTTATTTGATCTAGCCAAAAAAAAGCCTATTTATTTTTTTACATCATTTTTTCTAAGTATAATTAGTGGTTTATTGAATATAATAGGAACTGTTTGCTTGATTCCTATACTATTTATTATCTTAGACAGCAAACAGCAAAACAATCAAATTAATCAATCAAATATATTTGACAATTTTTTTGCTTCATTTAGTAGTTTAACAGGAGAATATAAATTAGAAGTTATTCTTGTTTTGATGTTTGTAGTAATTGTTTTGAAAAATTGCGCCACTTATTTAAATTATATAGTAAATATTAAACACACTAGGTATTTAGTCTATCAAATGAAAAGTAAAGGCTATAATTTGCTTTCTAGAGTGAATTTAAATTACTATCAAAATAATAAGACAGGAGATATATTATTTAAGTTAAATCGAGAGATAGACAAAACGGCGATCGCCATCAAAAGCTGTCAAAATATATTAATTATTTCAACTATTATTATTATTCTGACTATTTTCCTTCTATTTATATCTTGGCAATTAACTTTTATCTGTATATTTCTTTTAGGGTTAATTGCTCTAATCAATCAATTTATTGTTACCATCGCTCAAAAAGCAGCAACAATACTATCTCAAAAGTCTAAAACTTATAGTCGCAAATCGATAGAATTTTTAACAGGGATTCGCTCTATTAAAACTATTGGTAATGAAACTAGAGAATATCAATCGATAACTCGACTAATTAAGGACAAAGATCGGGCGCAATTAAATACTTTAGCAGCCTCAGCAATAATCAGCCCTATAAACGAAATTCTAGGTATGATAATGATTGCAGCCCTACTAATTATATTCCCCTACTTATATAACCAATCAATCCACAACCTAGCATTAATTTTCTTAACTTATTTAGTAGTTTTATGCAGGTTGTTACCTTTTTTTTGTCAACTAAATAATGCTCGTACTCAATTTTATAATAGTATTGCTAGCGCAGAAATAGTTGCCAATTTCTTAAAGGAAACTGATAAGCCTATGCTTAAATCAGGAACGATTAAGTTTATAGAATTAAGTTCTGGTATAGAGTTTCAAAAAGTGACTTTTGCTTATCCTAATCACGCGCAAATAATTCTTGAGAAAGTTGATTTGTGGATTCCTCAAGGGCAGACGATCGCTTTAGTTGGTTCGTCTGAAATAGGTAAATTAATAATTACCGAACTATTACCAAGATTTCATGAGCCAATAGATGGTCAAATTTTAATAGATGGTAAAAATATTGCTGAATATGATATTACAAGCTTGAGAAAAGCGATCGCCATAGTTAATAGTAATACATTTCTGTTTAATAATTCTCTGGCATATAATATTACCTACGGATTAAAAAATATTAGCGAATTAGACATTATTAATGCTGTTAAAAAAGCAAATTTTTATGAATTTGTTAGTCAATTACCAGATGGCTTAAATACAGAAATTGGAGTAAACGGTGTCTTACTTACTGAAGGACAAAAACAAAGATTGGCGATCGCTAGAGCTATATTACATGATGCCAAAATTTTAATTATTGATGAATCTAGCCTGGAAATAGATATTTTTGAAGATTTCTTAGTTCAAGAAACAATCAAAGAGTTATGTCGCGATCGCACAACCTTAATTATCGCTCAAAGGTTGACTACTATTCAACAAGCCGATCAAATAATTGTCTTAAATAAAGGTCGAGTAATTGAAGTTGGTACTCATGCAGAATTACTTCGTCAGGAAGATTTTTATAATCGTTGGTATTTAATGCAGTTCAAAACCAATAATCAGTCTCGTCAACTAAAATTGGCTCAAAAAATTGCTAAAAAATTAGCTCATCAAACTCAGGGTAATCTTTCTACTGAAATTCGTCAGAATTTTGATTCACTTCTAAACTATATGCAGTTGTTCAACGAAGAAATTTCTCAAGATGATTTAGAAGAAAAAATTTTGGATGAATCATATCAATCGGCTAAAGATATGTTAGCTAGTCTCAAAGAATATGAACGTAAAATTTCTCGTGACCCCGATCATCCAAATTTATAAATAGTTAATCGCTGATTTTTGCTAGTTTGTGCAAAGCACTATCGCTAACGCGACAAGTACGCCAGTCGGGTAATACTTTTGCTCCCATACTTTCATAAAAAGCGATCGCACTTTGATTCCAGTCTAAAACATTCCACTCCAGTCGCCCTGCATCTCTTTCTACCGCCAACTTACCTAAATACGACAACATCGCCTTTGCCATTCCGCGACGACGATAGTCTGGTAACACGAACAAGTCTTCAAGGTAAATGCCTGGTTTGGTTAAAAACGTCGAATAATTAGCGAAAAACAGAGCAAAGCCGACTATTTTATGTTCGCACTCAGCTACAATAGCCTCAGCATTAACTGGACTGCCAAATAAGTCTGACCGTAATTCTTTAGCTGTCCCTGTTACTTGATGTGCTAGTTTCTCATATTCGGCTAATGCTTGAATCAAGCTAAAAATATCTGATACATCGTTAGCAACAGCCTGACGAATTTTAAAATCTGAAGTCATGTTGAATAGTTAAACAGAACAATATTGATAGTATTATTATCTTGCTCATAGACGCAAAGAAAAAACTCACAGGATAGGGTAAAAAGACACAAATTTCTCTAGTTTATCTAGGAAAGCGTCCATACTTTCAGTTTGTTAGTTTCGCTGATGACAATCTGATATAAATCTATTTTTTGTGGCTGAAATAGATTTGCTGCTTGCCAAAAAGTGGCTATTATTTTCCTTTAGCTATTTGTACTATGACAAATACTACTTTTATCTCAATCTTCCTAATAAATACTGATAAAATTGCCAGTTAAAAATCTGTCCTACGATGTGGATAGTTTTAGCGATATCGAATAATATTAATTACCTAGGCTTACATAAGCTTGGCTAAAGAATTTGTATTTAATTGTGTGGTGTGAAAAACATGAATATTAAAACTAGTATTTTGGCAGCCCTGGTTGTAGCGATAGTTCCCGCAGCAGTACAAGCACAAGAAACTAACGGCTATAAAAACTATCAGGTAGCCTGTGAATCTGGTGCTAACTGTAGCGATTTCAATGTGGATTATCAACAGCCTGAGCGCAATAGCGACATTGCTCAGTATGGAAGCAGAAGAACTCGTCGCACTCGCCGTACTCTTAATAGTCAGTTGAAAAAGACTTATGTGAGAGGAAATCTTGGAGTATTCCTTCCTGGTGGTAGTGCAAACACAGGTTTTGGTGGAGGCGGTTTGCTTGGCTATAATATTAGCGAGAAAATAGCAGCAGAATTAGAAATTTTCGACTATTTTGGTGGCACGGATGTAGATAATCTAGACTATAACTATCTAGGCATTGTTGCCAATGGTGTGTATAAATATCCTTTTGGTACCGATCCAAAAAGTCCCTATGCTTTTGGCGGTGCGGGCATAGGTATTGGTATTACCAATCTTAGTGGAGACGTTGCCGATGCGGTTGACGCTTTAGGTGGTGACACCAGCGGAACAGGCTTTTTGTTTCAAGGTAAACTTGGCGCAGGCTATCCTATTACAGATAAGATCGATGCTATTGGTCAAGTGCGGTATGTTAATACATCCACCGACTATGCAGTAGGTGGTATAAGTGCTACTGATGATGCCTTTTCTCTCGATCTAGGAGCAACATATAATTTCTAGTTTGAATCACAACTAAGTTACTAAATCTTTAAATCGATTTGGATGGAAGTTTGAAATTTTCAAGCTTCCATTTTTAATCTTTGTTTATTGGCAATTAAATTATAAATATTTCTGCACTACGTCCCAGCCTGTCCAAGAAACATAAACCAACCCAATAAACAGAATAGCATTAGTAGTAATGTGGAGCGATCGCGCCCAGCTATTACCAACATCAATTTGGTTGGCACTCCAGGCAGACAGACAAATTAGCCCGACTACAAACAATCCTGCCCATAAATGAGAAGAATGTCCAAGACTGCCATAGTAGCCTACTGTACCAACTATACCAATCGCCAGTAATAAAAAAACGAGAAAGACAATGATAATTCCGCTAACAAAATGTGCATTTCTCAGCCAAGCAGGACGACCGATTCTCGTGGTACGTCCATAAAACATCCAAGTTCCTGAAAAGAGAAGCAGAAAGTAAAAAGCGATCGCGCCTCCCATTGCCCAAGCAGCAATTTTCCACAGCCAGATAAAAGATGGTAAATCCAAACTAATTTATTACACGAAATTTTAGATCTATCTCTTAGTATAAACATAGGGGCTGCTAAATATAGCAACCCCACCAAATATGTCCTTTGATTTGAATCAATTTTCTAGCTTGCTAATACTTTTATACGCTAATGTTGAATGACGTAGAAACTTCCTGACTATTCTGAGAATTATTTTCTATTTGCTTATCTTTTTGATTCTTTTTTTCCTTTTCATCTATTGCCTGTAAAGCAAGTCTAAGGCAAGGAATAGTGTCAGAAAGTATTGAGCTTGCCATCATTCCCGAATGTATTTCTAAAATAGCCTTGATATTTGCTTCAAACACTAACCTTTGACCAGGAAATACGACTCGTTCAAAATACCAATTCGATATATTAGTAATTCTAGCGATCTGAATTTGGCTAGTTGCATTTACATAACAACATAGAATGCTGTCATTTTCATCATTTGGCAGGGGGTCTAAAGTTTGAGACATAGCTGTTGAAGAGAGTTGTTTAAAAACGTTTTTTATTGGCTTATATAAGCTAACATTCTCCGATCCCAATTAGTTGTAAAACTAGCTACCGATGGATATTTGTCTATTCTTTGGTCTGTATCTATAAAGAGTGAAGGTTTCTCTCCAGAAATTTTTTATAATTTTCAAAAAACAGATAAACTTAAGCATATTTCTGCAAAATTGGGCAACGAAAAACATTATTTTGTAGTTATATCTACAAAAAGCCTACGCCGACTTCAAGAAAAAAATAAGGCTACTTTATAAACATTTTGCAGATTTGGTTGATTGTAGTAGATAATATCGCTAAAGTTAAGTTATATGAATAAATTATTCTCACCGAAAGGTAAAAACAGATATTTGCCTCCCATAAGCTCATAAAGTTTGTAAAAATTAATATTATAATTAAGCTATGACTCAGCGGATTCTCTATGTTCGTCTTCCCTGTAACCCAATTTTTCCAATTGGTGTAGTATATTTAGCCGATCACGTTCATAAGCTGTTTCCTCAAGTTCAGCAGAAAATATTTGATTTGGGTACAGTTCCTCCCTTAGATTTTGATAATGCCTTGGACAAATGTATTGATGAATTTAAACCATCATTGTTGGTCTTTTCTTGGCGAGATATCCAGATTTATGCACCAGTAGGGGGAAGAGGCGGAAATCCCTTACAAAACGCCTTTGAATTTTACTATGCCAAAAATCCTCTAATTAAACTTAGAGGGGCGTTAGGTGGTTTAAAAGTAGCTACTGCTTATTATGGAGAACTATGGCGAAACGTAGGTTTAGTTAAACGGGGACTAAAAAGGGCAAGAAAACATACCCCACAAGCCCGTACTATTGTTGGAGGCGGTGCAGTAAGCGTATTTTACGAGCAGCTAAAACAAGATTTGCCCAAGGGAACAATTGTTTCTGTTGGAGAAGGAGAACAGTTACTAGAGAAAATTCTAGGCGATCGCGAATTTCGTGACGAACGCTGTTATGTGGTAGGAGAAAATAAGATTAGGGAAAGGCTAATTCATGAATGGCCCACCCCCATTGAAAAAAGTGCCTGTAACTACGACTACATTGCCACTATTTGGTCTGAATTTGCTTATTATCTCCAAGAAAATGATTTTTACATTGGAGTGCAAACTAAAAGAGGTTGCCCTCATAATTGCTGCTACTGTGTCTACACAGTGGTAGAAGGTAAACAGGTAAGAATCAATCCTGCTGATGAAGTAGTCAAAGAAATGCGCCAGCTTTATGAGCGAGGGATTCGCAATTTTTGGTTTACAGACGCTCAGTTTATTCCTGCCAAAAAATATATTCCTGATGCCATTGAACTACTCCAAAAAATAGTTGATTCTGGTATGGAAGACATTCATTGGGCAGCATATATCAGGGCAGACAATGTAACTCCTGAACTAGCCGATTTGATGGTTAAAACAGGAATGAATTACTTTGAGATTGGTATTACCAGCGGTTCGCAAGAACTAGTACGTAAGATGCGAATGGGCTATAATCTACGGACTGTTTTACAAAACTGTCGAGATCTCAAAGCAGCAGGCTTTAATGATTTAGTTTCGGTTAACTATTCTTTTAACGTTATCGATGAAACCCTGGAAACAATTAAGCAAACTGTTGCCTATCATCGAGAGTTAGAAGCAATTTTTGGTGCAGATAAAGTAGAGCCTGCAATTTTCTTTATTGGTTTACAACCCCATACTCATTTAGAGGAATATGCCTTTGAGAAAAATATTCTTAAGCCTGGATATAATCCTATGAGCTTGATGCCTTGGACAGCCAAAAAATTGCTTTGGAATCCTGAACCATTGGGTTCTTTCTTTGGTGAAGTATGTCTTCAAGCCTGGAAGCAAAACCCTAACGACTTTGGTAGAGAAGTGATGCAAATCTTAGAAAATAAGTTAGGTAAAGCTCCTCTAGAAGAAGCGTTGACTGCTCCTGTAAAATCAGATCGGCCAAAGATCACTGTTGCTGTTTAAAAAACATAATATATTCACCTAAAGGTGCATTGTAATTGTATTCAATCGCGCTTTAATTTAATTAACTAATTATTTACTATGCTGGAAGGTTCAATATTACAAAGATTAGACGAAGCTCATCGTCACGGTAAACGACCTTTGAACTTGGGAGTTTATTACAAAAACACTTTAGTTGCTCTATGTCATGCGCTAGAGGACTTCATTTTGGATTCAAATAACCCACCTCTGATGGTAACAGCTTTTCAGCGTGGTAAATGGTATTTAGAAGAAGCCGATCGCTACAATGATCTGGCAGACAAATCAAATCATGTAGTCATAATGGCAACTCCCGACGCTGGGTTTGATAGCCATCCTACTAGCAAGAAAGAAAATGTATCCCTAGTCGATCTCAAGCCAGAAGACCCTGTTGCCGAAGAGTGGCATTTGATGATTCTTTCCCCTACTTACACAGCTATGGTGTTGTGTCAAGAACTGTCGGATGCTGATTATGGTAATAACAAACCCCAAAAAGATTTAGAGCGAAAATTCTATGGCTTTTGGACGTTTGAACCGAAGTTAGTGCGCGAAACAGTCGAATTAGCTATCGATCATATAAGAGGCTACGATCCAAAATTGGCTGAAATAATGACAACCAAAGTAGCTAAAATGACTGCTGAGTCGGGTACAAGACAAAGAGATGACTTAGATGCAGTGGTGTCTCAAGTAGTCAAGTATCTGCAGGACTCCAAAAAAACTCTCCATCAACCACAAGGTTCTAGTTTCCAAGGTTTTAAAGATTTGGATGAAAATATTGTGTCTAACGAGATGCAGGCTTTTCTCCGCATGGCACAGTTGTTAGATACTACTGACGTTAGTAATCCCATGGCTGCATCTGAAGTGGCAACAATGGCTGAAGCAATGTCACAATTATTAGATCTTCCTGCGTGGCAGGCAAAACGGCTTTATCTATCGGCATTATTGCACCGCGTTGGGCTACCTGAGGTCACAAAAAGCCGTAACAGACAGTCTCAAGCACAAGCAGAAACTTTAGATCATAGTGAGTTTTTGCCTAAAGCTTCTGTTTTACGAGTTATGCCCCAATTAGAGGCAATATCAAAAATACTTATCCACCAAAGAGAAGCCTGGGATGGTTCGGGAATTCCTACAGGGATAGCTTATGATGCTATTCCTGTAGAATCGAGAATCTTGTGTTTGCTGGCAGACTTTCAGCAAAAAATGAAGGCATACAAGCAATATTCTTTGGATAAAAATCCGGCTGCTAAAGCTTTGGAAGATTGTCATACCTTAGCAGGTAAAAGATACGATCCTAAACTATTAGATGCTTTATCACTTTTAGTTATGGGTATGCAGCAGGGTATGACTCTTGAGACTTATCGACCTAAAATTGCTACTGGAATGTGGTTAGTAGATTCTGAAAATGCTCGTAAAAATAAGACAAGATCTTCTTGAACAATTTAAGGCTTATGTCTTAAAGCTTAAAGCCTAGAGCTTTTAAATAAAATCTATCTTTAATAAATACCGAAGCAACATTTACAATGACCGTAGAACAAATTCGCACAGGACAACAAAAGCACTTTCCTGGTATAGATTTAGAAGATGAAGAGTTAGATAATTGTCAACTAGAAAAAATTAACTTGGCTGGGGCAAATTTAGTCGGAGTCGATTTCTCTCACTCTAATCTCAAAGGAGCAAGATTGGATGGAGCAAATCTTCTAGGAGCTAATTTTAAGCTAGCAGATCTTCGAGCAAATCTTTTGGGTGCTAATTTAATGCAGGCCGATCTTAGTAATGCGGATTTACGCGGTAGTAATCTACGGGGAGCAAACTTAATGGGGGCAAAATTGTCTCAAGCTTCTCTTTCTGGAGCATTTTTGAGTGGAGCCAATTTAACTGGAGTTAATTTAAAAGGGGTGGATTTACGCGGTGCAGATTTGCGAGGAGTAAACCTCAATAGTGCTAATCTCAAAGGCGCAAACTTGTCTCAAGCTGATTTGCAGGGGGCAAACCTCAGCGATACAAACTTAGAAGAAGCTGATTTAAGAGGCGCAAACTTGGCTGGTGCAGATTTATCGGGGGCTAATCTACTTTGTGCTGAATTAGAAGGTAGTAATTTAAATGGTGCTAACCTAGAGCGAGCCTGTATGTTGGGTACTGATTTCTCAAAAAATAAAACTTGAGAGAGGATACTAGATCACTTTTAAGTACCTAATTGTTTAATTATTAGTATATTTTCTTAAAACCAACTAAGAAAGTAGAATATTTGTTCTATAGTTATGCTGTAAGAATCCAAAGTGATTAATGGCAGAAATAAACAACTTACCTCCAGCTAGTATCGAGGCGGAAGAGGCAATCCTGGGTGGCATCCTGTTCGATCCAGAAGCAATTACTAGAGTAGCAGAACTAGTAGTTAAAAATGCTTTTTATGTCAAAGCTCATCAAGAGATTTATCAGGCTGCACTAACTCTTAATAGCAAAGGAAAACCGACAGATTTTATTGCTCTCAGTACTTACTTGAGCGATCGCGATTTACTAGAACAGGTTGGCGGTACTACCAAGCTGGCACAGTTGCTTAACCGTACTGTGTCGGCGGTAAATATCGATCGCTATGCCAACCTGATCATGGAAAAGTATATCCGTCGTCAGTTAATTACTTCAGGACATGAAATTGTCGATCTTGGCTACGATAACGCCACCGAATTAGAAGTAGTCTTAGATTCTGCCGAACAAAAAATATTTCGCCTAACTCAAGAACGTCCTCAAGAGGGTTTAGTTCCTATTGCCGAAACTCTCGTCAATACCTTTAATACCATTGAGGAACTACATCAGAATACAGCTTTACCTGGTGTTCCTTCTGGTTACTATGATTTGGATGCCATGACTAGCGGTTTTAGTCGTTCTGATTTAATTATTATCGCTGGCAGACCATCAATGGGAAAGACGGCGTTTGCTTTATGTGTGGCTTCTAACATTGCTAGAAATTCCAAATTACCCATCGCTGTGTTTAGTTTAGAAATGTCGCGGGAACAGTTAACCCAAAGACTGTTATCTAGTGAGGCAAGGATTCCTAGTAACCGCTTACGTTCGGGTAGAATTGCTCAAAATGAGTTTGGACAGTTGATTGATGGGGTAGAGAAGCTGTCAGAATTGCCAATATATATCGACGATACGGCTAACTTAACTGTAATGCAAATGCGATCGCAAGTCCGTCGTCTCCAAGCACAGCAAAAAGATCCTTTAGGCTTAGTGATGATCGACTATCTTCAGCTAATGGAAGGAGGCGATAATGACAACCGCGTACAGCAGCTATCGAAGATGACGCGGAGTTTAAAAGGTTTAGCTAGGGAATTAAACGTGCCAATTGTAGCTTTATCTCAGCTAAGTCGTGGAGTAGAACAAAGAACCAATAAACGCCCGATGTTATCTGACTTGAGAGAGTCTGGTTGCTTGTCTGGAGATAGCTTGATTACGATGGTTGACACTGGGCGAAGAGTTCCAATTAAAGATTTAGTTGGGAAGTCGGGTTTTAGCGTGTGGGCATTAAATCAAGCTAGCCAAAAAATTGAACCAGCATTAGTTAGTCGGGCTTTTGCTACAGGAATTAAATCTGTTTTTAGTTTACAAACTGCTTTAGGGCGTAAAATTTGCGCTACAGCAAATCATCGGTTTTTGACGGGAGGAAATGGCTCTGTTCAAGAGCCATATTCCACTCCCGTCGTGACTATTCACGGCTGGAAAAGATTAGATGAATTAGTTGTAGGAGACTATTTAGCTGTCCCTCGAATATTGTTTAGTTCTTCTTTATTAACTATCAGTCAATTAGGAAATAATTATTGTGGTACTAGTCTTTACAAACAAAACGTCAGTAGAGAAAGGGCAAGTAAATTAGCTACCGTAGTTAAATCTCAAGAAATTGAAAACTTAGCAGACAGTGACTTATATTGGGACAAAGTCATCTCAATTGAGGCTGAAGGAAAAACTGAAGTTTTTGATTTGACTATTCCTATCCATCACAATTTTATTGCTAACGATATAGTAGTTCACAATTCCATTGAGCAAGACGCGGATTTAGTGATGATGATTTATCGTGATGAGTATTATAATCCTGATACTCCAGATCGAGGCATCACCGAAGTTAGTATAGTTAAACACCGTAATGGCCCAGTGGGAACAGTCAAATTATTATTTAACGCTGAACTTACTAAATTTGAAAGTTTAGCTAAACCAGGAGGATATTAAAGTTGTGTCCCTTTAATGATTTTCTTGAACAGCATTATATTGCTTCTCTGTGATGCGTCCAGCCTCGTATAAAGTATCGGTAATTTCCGAAATACTCAGAACTGAGTGAGCGCGATAACCATTATCTGCTAGGCGATCTTTTACTCCACCTTCGTGATCGATAAACACCACAATATCTTCAATCTTTAAACCAGCAGATTTGAGCTTTTCTGCCCCTTCCATCACGCTTTTGCCACTAATTAAGATGTCGTCAATCACGACTACCTTTTCTCCTGGATTAAAACCACCTTCAATCAAACGTCGAGTACCATGAGCTTTTACTTCTTTGCGGGGAAAAATCATCGGACGCTGAAGATTTAACGCTAGTCCTGTTGCTGTGGGCAATGCACCATAGGGAATACCTGCAATCCGATCGAATTCTAGGTTCTGCACTATATCGCCGTAGGCACTTAAAACCTGATTAAAAATTTGCGGATTAGAAATTATTTTACGCAGATCTATATAGTAAGAAAAAGTTGCTCCCGAAGCCTGGACATATTCTCCAAATAGCAAGCAGCCAATGTCAAATAGCTGAAGAATCAGAGACTGATAAGGATGCTGATTAAGCAGACATACATTTGGTGTCCAAAGCTGACAGCTTGACCCCTGCTTGATTCTTAACTCTCGATACTTGTTAACATTTTGATTAAGTTGTGCAACCTCGGCAGCAAGATTATTTGTAGCCAAAAAGTCTTGGGGAATGGGAATTAGTAATCCTTCACCATTGTCATCTAACCCTGTATTGAGCAGGGATTCAAAATTATTCTTACTCCAAAGACTACGAAGTAGAATTGTCCTTTCTGGTGCGATCGCTCTAATTCTACTTAATATTTCAGGATTAGTTGTCCCTACTTCTAGATATAGCTGTTTTGGAGTTGCCCAAGTTTGAGCTTCTTTGACTACCTGTAAGTAAAATGGATTTTCTAAACTAGGATATCTTTGCAGTTTTTCCGCTTGAGGATTAGAAGTATGACTGAGGATAAATACGGCTTTATCTGAATAAACTAAAAAAGGTGCAGCATGATCTTGTCCTGCAAAGGGAGTCAGAGTTACCGCATCTACCTGCCAGCGAGCAAAAATAGTTTCAGCAAAGACAGTACTAGTATTGAGATCGCTGTGTTTGGCATCCAAGATGATGGGAATTGCTGAGGGAATAGCCAACAAAATACGCTCTAATAACTGTAACCCTTCAATTCCTAACGCTTGATAAAAACCCAGAGTTGGTTTGTAGGCGCAAACGCGATCGTTAGTTGATTCAATTACCCACAATAACCAAGCTTCTATAGAGCTAATTAGATTATCGTCATCTTTTTTTAGATAGTCAGGAGGCATCATTTCAGGATTAGGATCGAGTCCCACAACCAAGAGACTATTATTCGTGGCGATCGCCTGATTGAGTTTGTCAGCAAAATTCATTTTCGTTTAAATTGGATAATCCCCTCATGAAATTATTCAGCAGTATCAGCGTGGGATTAAAAGAGTTAGTGGATTAAGTTTATCATTTGCCACCTTTGCTTCAGTCAAAAAATGTTGCAGCAGAAACTTGAAATCGTTCTGCTAACATTTGAATCTGTCTTACGTTTAACTTCCGTTTGTCATTGAAAATTTCTGAAACAACTCCCTGAGAACCTATTTCTGGCAAATCAGATTGTGATAAAGAATGTTCTTCCATTAGGTAAATTAAAGCGTCTATTCCCTTGCAGTCTGGCAGTGGAGAATGTTCATTATCATAAGCTTCAATTAATATCGCCAAAGTATCCAGTAAGCTATAAAGAGGATGAGATTCATCATCCCCTACTTCCTCAAGCAGAACGTTAAGTCTCTCTACCGCTTCGTCGTATTCTTGCTCATTGCTAATTGTTAAATAAGGCGCGATTGTCTTCCATTGTCGTTTTAATTCTGGTGCAATAACTGTCATAATTTCCAATTATCCTTATCGTATTCAGCGTGAGTTAATATATGGCGAATGTAGACTTTTTCGGTTAAAAAAAGATCGTGAGCCAAATACAGGGAGGTTCAGTACTGGTATACTCAACTCGATGTTTTTGATGAGCAGGAATAAATAGATAATCCCCTGTGGTTAGCTTAATATGAGAACCGTCTTCATAACCAAGTTTTCCTTCTCCTTGAAAGACAATTAACCATTCATCTCGCTCTTGGTCATACCATTCTCCTTCTGGGGTAATCTGTCCTGTAGAAACTACTTTTTCAACCAGAACGTTATCATTATCTACCAACGCCTCGAATAGTTCTTCTTGAGGTAATTTAGTTGGCAAATCAAATATATTTCTTATTCTTTCCTTATTCTTCATCCTTCACCCTTTGGGAAAACCAGCCCACCGCATCTTCTAAAGCCTGATCGATACTAGACTGGGGTAAACTCAATTTGCTCACGGCTTTTGTGGCATCGTAAAACATTTTTTGTTTTGACATTCGTACCCCATCAATAGCAATCGTCGGCTGCTTACCCAGCCTGGCAAAAATGCTTTCTTCTAGCCAAGCAACACTATAAGGTATCCAATAGGGGATAGTCGATTTTGGTGCAGGTAAACCTGTAATTTTGGCTAACTTATCTAATAATTGAGCAAAAGTTAAATTTTGATTGCCTAAAATATAGCGATCGCCTGTTATCCCTTTTTCTAGTGCCAAAATATGACCCCAAGCTACATCCTTGACATCAATTAAGTTTAATCCTGTATCCACATAAAAAGGCATTTTTCGTTGCAGAAAACGAACAATAATTTCTCCCGTGGGAGTTGGCTTAAGATCTAACGCACCTATGGGTGTACTGGGGTTAACAATCACTATATCTTGTCCCTGCTGGACTGCTTTTACTGCTTCTTGTTCGGCGTAATACTTAGACTTTTTATAATATCCTACTAGTTTATCTACGGGGCTTTGATAGGTTTCGTTGACTGCCACGCCATCATTGACTCCAATCGCTGCTACCGAGCTAGTATATACAGTTCTTTCAATACCTGCTTGACGGGCGCAGCTTAAAATATTGCGTGTACCTAAAACATTGCTACGATAGAGTAATTCGCGATCGCTTTGCCATAGAGAATATTGGGCAGCAACATGAAATAATACCTGACAGTCAGACATTTCTTGAGCTAAATGGCGATCGTTTAAATCTCCTCTAACAATTTCTACATCCAAAGATGTCAGATTATCTAAACAGCTATTTTCCCTTACTAGAGCTTTAACTACATAGCCTTGCTGTAACAATAGCCTAACTAAATTTGCGCCGATAAAACCCGTCCCACCCGTAATAAATGCCCGCATTTATTTAATCTACGATCCTAAAATATAATAAAATTCCTTGATTCTTTGTCTAAATCATTTAGGCTATCTTTAAAGAATATAAGCAAACTTTAATAAATAGCTTGATTGACAAATGAATAGTCGAGAATTAGCCCAGTATATTGAAGCTACTGACGGTATATCTAAACCCTGGCTGTTGGTACAGTTAAGATTAAAAAAATTACAAGAACGCAAAGACGAAATTCCACCCCAAGAATACATGAAAGAATTAGAAGATATTCAAGCCGATTTACTTAAGCTAGGAGAATGGTGGAAAGGCAGAGAAAAGGAAGTCTTTGGTTCGTAATCAGCAAGTAGAATGGACCAACTAAAAGTGAAGTTTAACATTTTACTTGAACAACAATCTTGCCCACCTTAGAAGATTGTTGTTCGATGCTTCAGGTTTGTCAGTAATTAATAATACTCCATAGAAGATATCTATAGTACTTATCGTCTTTACTATATTTTTTGAATTAACACAGAAGCCTATAATAATCACACAAGCAAGATTTAATGATTTTGGAGAAATTCTTATGGCGCGGATGTATTACGATGAAGATGCTAACTTAGACCTATTGAAAGACAAGACGGTAGCGATTCTTGGCTATGGTTCTCAAGGACACGCCCACGCTCTAAACCTCAAAGATAGCGGTGTAAACGTAATTGTTGGCTTATATCCTTCAAGTAAATCAAAAGCCAAGGCAGAAGCAGATGGTTTAAAAGTTCATTCTGTAGAAGATGCAGCCAAAGCAGCGGATCTAATTATGATTTTGCTACCAGATGAGGTTCAAAGGCAAGTTTATACCGAGCAAGTTGCACCACACTTAACAGACGGTAAAATGTTAGCCTTTGCTCACGGGTTCAATATCCACTTTGGTCAAATTGTTCCTCCTAGCACGGTAGACGTAATGATGGTTGCACCTAAAGGGCCTGGACATTTAGTCAGACGTACCTATACTCAAGGACAGGGTGTACCTTGTCTGTTTGCAGTTTATCAAGATGCAACTGGTCAAGCACGCGATCGCGCTATGGCTTATGCTAAAGGTGTAGGTGGTACAAGAGCAGGTATTTTAGAAACCTCCTTTAGAGAAGAAACCGAAACAGATTTATTTGGCGAACAGGCTGTTCTTTGTGGCGGATTGAGTGCCTTAATCAAAACGGGTTTTGAAACCTTAGTTGAAGCGGGTTATCAGCCTGAATTAGCTTATTTTGAATGTTTGCACGAAGTTAAGCTAATTGTCGATTTAATTGTCGAGGGTGGTTTAGCAAAGATGCGCGACAGTATTTCTAATACCGCCGAATATGGTGACTATACCCGTGGTCCTAGAATAATTAACGAAAGTACTCGCGCTGAGATGCGTAAAATTCTCCGAGAAATTCAGCAGGGAGACTTTGCCAGAGACTTTATTCTCGAAAACCAAGCTGGTAAACCTGGATTTACTGCTACTCGCCGTTTAGAATCAGAACATCCTATCGAAGAAGTAGGTAAAGATGTTCGCGCTCACTTTAGCTGGCTTAAAAATGACCAGTAATGCTCTAAATTTATAATTTTCAGTTAATAAAAGGGAATTTACTTCCCTTTTTTTTGGCGTTGCTAAATTAGAGTATGACAGCAAATGATTACTTTGATAATCTCAGCCAATAAGTCTATTCAAAGCACAGGATCTTTGTTCAAATGAACATCAATAATTTCCTTGCGGGGTAATAAACCAATCAAAAAATAATTAATATTAGTTTTTAATTGTTGACTACCACTACTATATGGTTGAGGTAAAAACAAGTCTCCAGCTAGAATAAAAGTAACTGAAACAGTCAAACAAAATTCAACAAATAATTTCCAACGCATTTTTGTTAAACCAAATTTTGAATTTAATCGTCCTTAAATAGCAGATTAAGCGATTATTTAGAAATATATAAAAGCTAGATGAATTAAGGCTTGTATTACTCTAAGTTTAATCACTTTGATATTAAATAACTTCAGTATTCATACTAAATAAATTAGCTTGTACATAAATCAAATTTAAGAGTTTTCCCCCAATAAAAAACCGCTCCTAGTTATATTTCTAGAAGCGGAGAAGTAATTTATTCAACAAATATGCGATTGGCTTAATCTATTGCTGTAAATTAATCACGGCTATTCATCGCCAGCAATAGACGCAGAATAAATACAAATAGGTTGATGTAAGTAAGATACATCGACAAAGCAGCAGGTAAATACTGTTCGTCTTTATAGGTGCGAGGTAAGATATAAAAATCTACCACAGCCACACCTGCAAACAAAGCTACACCTAAACCAGAAATAGCTACTTCTAGCCAGCTAGGAGTGTAAACACCGAATAGGGAAAGAAGTAATTGTCCTACTAAGACAACTAATAAAGCAGTAACACCGAGACGTACTGTTTGCGCGAGAGCTAAACCATCTTTATCGCTAAGGTTTGAGCCGATTTTGCGCCCGACTATAAAGGTGACACCACAGCCAAGGGCAGCAATTCCTACACCCTGAATGCCAACTCCTGAATTACTAAGAGCGAGATGAACAATACCACTAAGGGTATATCCCGATAGAAGACTATAAAGAACTAATAAAGGTAAAGCGGTACTGTTGTTTCCTTGGTTTGCCACTCCACGAGCCACAAAGAAAAGAACTAATTCTGCAATCATTGCCCCAATAAAGGTGGGCATGAATAAATCTGGACGAGAAGCAATTACGCCTAAACCGCCATAAGTTCCTAAAGCAGTTAACACCAAACCGCCACCTAAATAAGGTAAAGCGTTGGGAATTACATTAGGTCCGAGGATCGCCTGTCCCTGAACCTCCTGCATTGCTTTTTTAAAATTACTACTACTACTCATGATCTAAAATTTATATTTACACTTTTACGTTGCTGATTAATATTGATTTTAATTCAACTAGCAATTTTAAGGTGTGGGAAGATTACCGAATCTTTGAGTTTCTTCTGTTAAATTATCTAAGATTATTCTTTATATGTTGCCGAGTGTAGCTTAGTAAGCCTTACCAATCATCTTCGTCATTTTGTCTTTCTAGTAAAGATATAGCCAAAGCGATCGCTTTTTTGACCCCTTCATCTTTTTCTCGATCTAAAGCAGTCTGTAACGACTCAATAGAATCGCGATCGCCAATTTTCATCAAGGATAAAGCTGCTGATTTGCGGGTTTCTGCCTCTGCATGATTTAGCAATAATCTCAAATCAGGAATAGCTGGCTGATATTTTAGGTTACCCAGTACGGCTGCTGCTTCACTACGAACGTTGGTTGCAGGATCTTGTAAAGATGTAACTAATAAATTCAATGCCTTAGCATCATGGCGGTCTTCTTCTACTACTTTGGCGATCGCACCTACCACCGCAGCCCGAACTTCAGGAGAGTCTGAGTCATAAACTTCGTATAGCTTATCTTTTGCCTTAGCACCAATAAACGCTAAAGCCCAAGCTGCATGACCTTTATTGCTTTCAGTAGATTCCTTGGCAGCCAGCACTTCTAATAAAGGCGTTACCGATGCTTCCCCTATCCGCGCCAGTGCGCCAATGGCAGATGCTTGCACTACCGTATCTTCGTCATTTAATAGTGCCTGAATCAAATAGGGGACAGCCTTGGGATCTTCAATTAAAGTTAAAGTTTTTCCTGCTGCTCTTCTAACCACTGCATTGGAATGATCTAATAAGGCATCGATCAATAGATCTAGGGCGGGTTTGCCTACTTTTCCTAAAGCCTCTGCATAGCCTAGCCTGACCATGCCCCGCGTATCCCCTAAGCATTCCACCATTTGCCACAAAAGCTGTTGGTCACTATGGTCAAAAGTTCCTTGAACAAGCTGCTGATTTATTTTGGCTAACAGTTCATCTGTTTCTTCGAGATCGAGCAGCAGCGTATCACCATTCTTAGAAGTGTTAGGCGTATTAGTCATTTCTAATTATTCTCAGTCAAATTAGCTTGTTGTTCGCGGATTCTTGCTAGTTTGCTATCAATTTCTGCTAGCTGTGGCTCTAACTTTGCCATGGTTGCTTTTTTGGGCAGCTTGGCTTTTTTGGCTGCTTCTAAAGTTTCGTTGACCAGGCGATCGCGATATTGCTCAAATTCTACAATCAGTTCTGCTAAATCCCCTGCGGTTACTGGAGTGTTAGTCATATCTTGCTATTTCCTAAAAAAATTTACTTATATTTTCCAACCTTACTAATTTTCTCAGATTGTTAGCTAACAGTAAACGGCGTTGTTAATTTTATGTGTCAGAGCGATCGCACCGACCTAGATGTTGGTTGGTTCGGTGGGCATCTGAAAATACTCTTGTCTAAGATAAAATTTTGCTTCATGCCCACCCTACGTCTATTTCTCTGGTTTTTCATCTTGCCAAGTTTTGGTGCAGACGACAAATAACTCAACCCCAAATTCGTCGGATTGAATATCTACGGGTAAAGAACGAAATTTAGAACGAAAAAACAGTTTTTCTAGTTCTTCGGCAGAGCGATAAATAGAGTGCCATTCAAGAATATGTTCTAACAAAACGCGATCGGGATTAGCTGAGTGGAAGTTACCTAAAATCACCGTACCGTTAGGTAAAAGACGATCGTAAATCCAGTCTAAAATGCGAATCAACTCGCGATCGCGTAGGTAATTTGCCATACTGATGCTATAGATCATCTGCTGAGGTGGAATGTCTATATGGCTATAGCCTTCAGCTAATAAAAAGAGATTATCTTGAATAAAAGTTAAATTGTCCCGAAAGCCCCATTTGTGAGCCACAGCAGCAGCAGCAGCTAAATCTTGGTGATTAAAGTCTATACAGGTAACATGAGCATTCGGTGGTGAACTTTGGAAATAAAGATCTAATATTTCTGGTGCAGAACCACTGGCTAAACTAGTGATAGGCATAGGATCGTCAGCAGACCAATCTTCTGCTAACTGTTTAACGGTGTCGGTAATTATGCCCCCACGATTTCTCAGAGCTAAAAAAGTGGGTAATGAACGAATCCAACGGTCTAAATAAATTCCTAAATATCCATCTCCTTCTGGTTCATTTTGAGATAAAAGTCTAGTGATATAGCAATCGCTGACACAATCTCCAGGCTTACGAAAGGCGCGATCGAAGAAGCTACTGAGCATATAGAAAGGAAAAGTCTCGCGAAACAAGTAAGTTCCAATCGCTTTCTGCATAGCTGGCTCTTGAATAATCTGCTCTCTCAAAGAATTGAGCAGCATATTGCAAATTTTATTAATTTGTTCTTGAGCTTCCGTTTCGCTTAGTTTTTTTTCGCGAATAGACTGTTCAATATGATAAAGAGCTTCTTTAAATAATTCTGTTTCGCCAATTAATTCAGGAGGTATGCTGTCTTGACCAACCTGTCCCGTTCGCTGCATCTCATATTTAGGAGCGATGCGTACTCGTCGCATCAAATGAGCTACCAAAGAAGAGGTTTGACGCAAACGACTAGCAAGATTGTGCGCCAAAGACTGATAAAAACGTTCTGATAAACCTGGCACAGAAGTCAGCAGAGAATAGAGATTTTGCTTATCTAAAATACAAACTTCCACTTTGCTTTGAGCAATCACCGCAGCACTAGCGGGAACTTCTTCTAAAAAAGACATTTCGCCAAAAATCTCTCCTGGCTCTAAAAATGAAATTGCCACTCCCCTACCAGAAGCCGATCTTTCAACTCTAACTATGCCTTTTCTGACTAAAAAAATCTGCTGAGACAAACGACCTTCTTTGAGAATCACCTCATTTTGCTCGTAAGTGGCAACTTGAGCTTTTTCCAGTAGAACATTGTAATCTTCGGTGGTTAGATATTTTAGTTTGCTGTCCATTTACTGTGATTTCTCCATGCTCCACCCAGTCATAGTTCCCAAATTAATCATTCTGCACATCATTTTGGGTCAAAGAATTGGCAAATTGGCAATTAGATAAATTAGGTCGCTGGGCTCGATCGCGAAATAAATTTTTTAAAGCAGCTTGTCTTCTTTGAGGTGATTCTGCTGCAAGATTCCAGAGACTTTCGTAAAAGAAAAAGGATATGCCCGCAAACTTCTGGCGACGGGCGATATTAACCTGCTGGTAAATTTTGTGCCAGAATATAGGACGACCTTTTAAGCCTGATAAAATGCCAATTCCAACGGGAATATGCTCCTTGGCTAATAGTATTTCTGGCTGTTCTAATTCTCGGAGAAAACTAGCAGTGCGATCGCGATATACTTGGACAATTAGTTCTTCAATTAAGCCTTTTCTTTCCCATTTGTGCCAGTCCAGCAAGAAGGAATTGAGAGAAAATTCTTGGGGGTTGGGAGATACAGATACAATTGCCTGGGGGTTGTGGCTTTTGATCTCCTGAAATAGCTTGGCTACATAAGTCGTGATTTTGTCTGCACGCCACTGAACCCAATCTGGATCTAAAGGATCTTTTGGAGGCAATTTGCCATCATGCTCCTGTTGATAAAGCTTGACGGTGTATTCGTCATAGCCTAACTCAGACGGATAGCCAAAGTGATCGTCTAGCTGTATGCCGTCAATGTCATAGTTACTGACTATCTCAACGATTAAATCAGTCATAAATTTCTGTACGTCAGGACGTAAAGGATTTAGCCATACTCGTTGATGTACGTTCCCTTCCCACCAAATAGTGCTGCCGTCTTGTCTTTTGGTTAGCCATTGAGGGTGACGCTTGGCTAACTCCGAGTCAGCAGGAGCCATAAAGCCGAACTCAAACCAGGGAATTACGCTCATTCGGTGCTGATGTCCCTCTTTAACGATTTCTGCTAAGATATCTCGATCCTGTAGTCCTTTATTGGGGTCGAGTGCCAAACCTGTAGCTGCTTCTGAAATCTTTGAAGGATAAAGAGTATAGCCCCAATTCCAGACTGTAGGATAGATAGTATTAAAATTTGATGCTGCTAAAAGGGCGATCGCATCTTTAGTTTTTTTATCTTCAAACAAAACATCACTATCTATATTTGTCAGCCATACCCCTCTTAGTTCCCTCGATTTGTCTATTTGACATACTTGATTGCCAGTCGAATTTATTTTTCCACTGGATAAATCCTGAGAATGACCAGGAAAAGGAGTGATAGATACCAGAGTTAAAGCCAAAATAAACAGAAAAATCAACCAGTACTGGCGACCTCGATCTTGACTAAATTGAACTAGTTTATTAGCGCAGATATCAAATGATTTAGCAATGCGTTCTTTCATTGAATGCCTTAATAATCCAAGAATTATGGCGATTATAACTCCTTAGTTAATCTCAGACTATATTTTGTTTAACACAAAAATTTGATATTCAATATTCAAGCTTAAATTTAAGGATGAGCAGCTTCAGAATTAGCTTGAATAAACCTTTGTAAAGTCTGAAAATACTCTTGACCTCCTGCTTGATGCACATTATTATGTGTTGCTTGAGGAATAATCACTAGCTGTTTCGGTTCTGGTGCAGCATTAAAGAGCTTCTGCGCCATATAAGCAGGAATAGTTTGATCAGCACTACCATGAAATATTAATAAAGGAGTTTGTAGAGACTTTATTTTAGTAATCGAATCAAAGCGTTGAGTAATAATCCAATCTAAAGGAAAAAGTCGGAAAGCTCGATTAAATCCAGCAATCTCTTTCATAGAAGTAAAAGTTCCTTCGGTAATTAATCCAGCCATCTGCGGGTGTTTTATTGCTAAATTTATGGCGATCGCGCCACCTAATGAATGACCGTAGATAAAGATATTCTGAGGCTTTATTTGGCGTTTTTTAGTTAAGTATTCCCAGGCTGCATCAGCATCTTCGTATACCCTTGTTTCATTCGGAAATCTAGGACTACTTTTGCCATAGCCTCGATAGTCTATCAATAAAACCGATAATTTTAACTGATTAAACATAGCAGCAATCCCAGGTAAATCCCCATTATTACTGCCATTACCGTGAAAATACAGCAAAACTGGAGCAGTTTTTTGACGATAGGGAATCCACCATCCATGAATTTTTTCTTGGTCTATAGCAATCCAAACATCTTCATAATATAAATTATATTTTTCGGGAGTTGATTTAATTAAGTCATCTGGCTGAAATATTAATTTGGTTTGTCCGAAACGTAATATTAAACAGATAAAAATGTATAGGATTACACAAACTCCAGTAACAATAAAACCAAGTTTTTTTAACATTAATAAATCTTCAAAATCTAGCAATATATCTTTTGACTGACTGCGATCCCCAGTATCTATGATATTTATAAAAATTAAGTTGTCTATCACCGATAAAGTAAAGCAAATTTAACATTATTTTATAAACTAATGATTTTCCTGACCTATAATAAAAGAAAGCGCAACTTTACAATATCTTTAAGTTATTTATCTAGCTTGATATTAACAATGGCTTTAATTTAAAACTCTTTAAGAAAATCCAGGATTCAAGATCCCATCTGAATCTGCTTTTCACAACAACTTTTTAAATATAGAATTCTTGCTTACTGCTTTAAATCAGTCCACGAGAGTTGCCTTGATTTGAAGTTATTGAATTCAAATCATTTTTCTAACTGCTACAGCTAGATTAAACCATAATATCTTCTCAAATTTTGCCGAAAACAAGATTCAGTTTACCGTGACTATTGCTATATATTAGAGGTATCTAAAACCATGAAAACCTATGCTTTGTGTCCTTGCTGTTCTAATAAATTAATGCACCACATAAGTCGTCATCGAGACTACTGGTTTTGTCGTGGGTGCTGGCAAGAAATGCCTCTAATTAATATTGAGATAATAGAAGAAGAAACTCATAACTTTAACAATGAACGAAAAGTAAACGTTAAAGCCATAGCCAATTTAGTCAAACCTACAAAAGTGAGTTTGACCATCGGTTAATCAAGCAAACTCAACTAAAGACTTAGTACATTTAGACGTATTTTATGTCAGTGAATCTACTTAATAACGCTGTTCAATTGGATAAAGTAGAGCTTAGGTAAAATTTTTATTTCTGCACAAAGTATAATGTGTAAAAGTATAATTTATCTGTAGGACAATGCTTCTAGCTGATGAATAATTTATCTCAACTTCGAGACAAGATAAAAAATAAAAGCAAAAAAGCTGCCCTAAAAGCCACAAACTTAATTCAAAATAGCTTTGGTCTTTCAGGAGGAAACATGACTCAGCACGATCGCGTAGTATTCGATCTTAAGGGTTATATTGTTATACCCGCCGTATTAAACAAGGATGAAGTCAAGGTAATCAAAGATTTGGTACTGCGCCAAAAGAATGATCCAGAGTCGTTACCACCCCACGAGCGTTATTTACCAGGAGGAGCTTTTGCTAAACTAATTGACCATCCTGCGGTGATGAATGTGTTGCTAGATGTAATCGATCCAGATGTCAATAAGATCCGTTTGGAAAACGCTTTTTTGAGCTACCGAGAAAAAGGAGAAGGAGAGTGGAATCCTCATGCAGGTGGCCCAACTACCAACCCTAACTATGCCTATAATTTTCAGGATGGCAGAATTTATGCGGGTATGACGCGGGTAGTCTGGGAATTAAATGAGGTTTTAGAAGATAAAGGCGGGACTTGTTTTATCCCAGGAAGCCACAAAGCAAACTATAATATTCGCACTAATCCTGTTACCACTATAGATGCTAGAGATTCAGGACTGTGGGAAAGCTATAGCTGTCCTCCTGGCTCATTGATAATTTTCTCAGAAGCAGTCAGACACTCAGGTGATATTTGGCAAAATCCTCACAACCCTCGTGCAGCAATTTTCTGTGCTTATAACCACATCAATGTTCGCCATCATAAGCCAACTATTCCCCCAGAAGTTATTGCCAATTTAGATCCTAAACATCAGCGTTTTTTCAGGGAAGTCTATCATCCTTTGTTTGATTAATTGTTTTGATTTAGTTTTTTTTAGAGTCAAGAATATCTACAATTAAACTAGCCTTGGCTGTTAATCACACAATTACTTTCTCACGTTATGCGCGATCGCTACATAGTAAATAGCAAACCGACTATAATCAGGCAAATAATAACCCTGGTGTCTATCTTGGCAGCTTTCGGCACGAATATTGTAGCCAACATCAATCCACCCAAGGGTTTAACTATTGGTCAAATTTCCAACAAGTTTTTTGACGATATTTTGATTACTCCTGCCAATTATGCTTTTGCTATCTGGGGCATAATTTATTTTGGTTTAATTAGTTTTGCTGTGTACCAAGCTCTCCCTAGACAAAGAAGCAATTTGTTGTTACAGCAAATTGGCTACAAGCTAGCAATTTCTTCCTTGGCTCAAATTGCCTGGGTATTTTGCTTTCTATATCGGCAATATAGCGCTTCTTTCTTGGCAATGTTAGGCATATTGCTGCCTCTGATGGCTGCTTATTGGTGTTTACCTTTTAAATCTACTACTAATCGTCATCACCGCATAAACAAACAGGATAAATGGTTAATTCGTATTCCTATTAGTATCTATTTATCTTGGATTAGCGTGGCAACAATAGTTAATGGAGCAACTGTTTTAAAATCTTGGCAGTGGGGTGGCTGGGGCATAAGCGCAGAGATCTGGACAATTATTATGCTGCTGCTGGCTGCTTTTATTACTCATTTAATTAGTATCCCCCGACTCGATTTCCCTTATGCTGGGGTGTTTGTTTGGGCATTAATTGCGATCGCCGTTAAAAATGCCGATAAACTTATTATCTCAGGTACAGCGATCGGCTTAAGTCTGGCTTTGACTACTTTGATTTTATCTTTTAGTTTTTATGCTCCAAGCTATCGAAATATAGAGAATAGTTGATCATTAATATGTAAATGAATAATTTAAGCAAACCGATGCTCAAAAGTAAGATTATTGGTTTAGTGATTATCGTTTTAACTTTAGGAATACTATTCAAATTTTTGTTGCTAAAAGGTACGACCAAAAAGTTATTAGCAAAATGTAATTCCCAGCAAGTATGTAAAAATCAGTCTGTCGTAGTTTTGCATGGTTTGGTTCGTTCTTCTGCATCAATGAATAAGGTTAGTCAGGCTTTGAATGAGTCAGGTTACACTGTCTGCAATATTCAGTATCCTTCTAGAAAACACAGTATATCTGAATTAGCTACTGATTTTGTCTATCCAGAAATTCAACAGTGTTTAGATAATTTGGAGCAACCGATTGATTTTGTGACCCATTCTTTAGGAGGAATAATTGTTAGGCAATTAGCTCAATCAACTGACATTAAAATAAATCGTGTAGTAATGCTTAGTCCGCCTAATCACGGTAGCGAATTAGTAGATAAGCTAAAAATACTGCCGTTGTTTGGGTTAATTAATGGTCAGGCTGGTTTGTCTTTAGGTACTGAAGCTAATTCTATTCCTAATACCTTGGCAGAGGTGACTTTTGAAACAGGCATCATTGTAGGCAATAAAAGCTACAATCCAGTTTATTCCTATTTAATACCTGGGGCTGATGATGGCAAAGTGGCGGTATCTAGTGCAAAAGTTGCCAGGATGAAAGACTTTCTGGTTGTCCCCCATAGTCATAGTTTTATGATGAATAGTGATGCTGTTATTAAGCAGACGCTCGGCTTTCTAGAAAATGGTAATTTTGCTCGATGAGTAAGTGTAGATTTAGTTTCAAAATTGGCTAGTAATAAATAATTACTAGCCAATTTTGCCCTCAAACTAAAGCTTATTTCGCCATTTCTTTCCAGACAAGCTTTTTCAACACGTTCAAGTTTATCTATTTGACATTGAACACGTAAAGTAGATTCCAAATCTTTTTTAGTTATGTGACTAGTTTGCATAGCTTTGGGGCATAGTTGACCATCTTTAATCAATATTCGCGATCGCCCTTTTATTTTACTTTCCAGTCTACTAAAATGAAAGGCTACCGCCGCGAAAAACCAGTGCATTACCACTAAAATAAAGGCAGCAAAAATCGACTCAAAAAAAGCAGAAGTTCCGTTAATTGCGCGACTAAGAGTAGAACCAAAAATAATACTAAGAATTACATCAAGAGCAGCATATTTGCCAATAAAACGGCGATCGCCAACCATTCTAACCATGACCAATGCAGCTACATAAATAACTGCTGCTCTTAGTCCCATTTGCCATATATTTAGATATTCTAGCTGTTTGATATCTAATCCCAAAGCTAAGTTGATTGTCTCTCTTATTGAAGCAATCATGAAGCAACCTATTATTTGGATTTATCTAAATTGTTTATTTCTAGCTTTGGTTTGAGTATATAGCTGATGATTGTTTTATTTTTATATCGCCAGATAGACAAATATTTCCCTAAGCTTATTTTCATCTCAAGATTTTTGGTTCATCGAGATTAATCTCACTGACCTCTTTCGAGACCCCCTAAAGGGTTCAACAGTTCCTTTAAGCGGGGTTCCCCCGCCAACGGACTCAGATGCGGACGAAGCCGTCCTTTCTCACCGCGTCGCCGACAGAGCGGGTGGAAACGCTTCCGTCCAGGAAGCTTGTCTTGAGACAGTTGTTCATGGGACAAAGGCGCACTTCCGCATGTGACCCCCGCCCTCGACAGTTCCTTCAACGCGGGGAACCCGCGCAACGGACTCACCTGCGGACGAAGCGTCCTTGGTCGCAAGACCACACTGTCTCGCTGTTCCACACCCGAAGTTCAAGGGAATGCTCGAATTGACCTCTGACCTCTACTAAATCTATTATTACCTTCGAGAATTGGTATTAAATATCCGTAGCAAACATTTAAGCATTTCAAATAACTTTCTCCTCTTACTCAAAGTCTTTAAGCAATGTTTGTCAGAAATACGGACGATTTTTGTTAAATTAGACTTTAATATTAATTGTAAGAAGTCTCACTGACCTTACCTTTAATATTTTTATTTCTAACCCAATCGTCTTCTAATGACTTTTGATCGTTTTACGCCCAATCCACACTTCGATTTAAGTAGTTTCTTGTCAACTAAGAAAAAAGCTCTAGGAACAATTCTTCAAGAAGCGGATCTCGTATCTGCTTATCAAATTCAATCTGCATTGCAAGAGCAAGTCGCTCATCCCAATTTAAGAATTGGCGAAATACTGGTACAACGAGATTTGATTAAACCTGAAACTGCGGATTTCTTTGTCCAGGATTGGTCAAACGTGGTGATGCAACCAAATAAAAACGCTTTGGGTTATTATTTGCGACAGGCAGCAATTCTTAATAGTGGGCAAATTGAGGTAATCCTGGCAGTGCAAAGAGATTCAGGAATTCGTTTTGGTACAATTGCTGTGTTTCAAGGATTTTTAAAATCAACTACCTTAGACTTTTTCTTAACTAATTTATTTCCTGAAGAACTGCACGTATCTCCCTTTATTAATATGAATTCTCGCAGAAAGCCATTGTCAGATTAAATCTGAATTTACTTTGGCAAACGCCACTTCTGCTGCTTTTTTTTCAGCTTCTTGTTTGCGATGACCAACTCCTACACCAAAAACCCGATCTAAAACTAATACCTGCGCTGTAAATTGTTTAGCATGATCTGGGCCTGATTCTGCAATAATTTGATAGATTGGTTTTGCCTGATAATGAGCTAATGTCCACTGTTGAAAACGATTTTTGCTGTCGATAAACGTCTCTTGAGGTTGGATCACATTGCCTGATGTATTTAAGTCTGAGGTTGATGAATCATTGACTAGCTTTTCTACCAGCGGTTTAAAAATCTTGATAATATATAGACGGACTGGTTCAATTCCTGCATCCAGAAAATAGGCACCCAAAGTAGCCTCGAAGGTATCGTTGAGCAAAGAAGGATTGTTTCTGCCACCGCCTTTGGCTGCACCTTTGCCTAAAAGCATTAGTTCCCCAAGACCAAATTCTGCACCTAGCTGACCTAGCTGTTTTTCGTCTACCAGGCGCGATCGCAAGTGAGTTAATTGAGCTTCATTGATGCCAGGATACATCGTATAGAGCATTTGGGCAATAACAAAACCTAGAACAGCATCTCCCAAAAATTCTAGGCGTTCGTTATCTTCTTGTAATGAATGTTCATTTGTATAAGAGCGATGGGTTAATGCTAAATTAAACAGTGCAGGATTTTTAAATTGCGGTAGTTTTTCCTTCATTTTTTAGCCAGTTTTACTTTTATAGCAGTTTCAGGTAAGTTTAAAATAAAGGTTAAGACCATAAGCAATTATCTCGTACAGAGAGGTCAGACCCCGCGTCGGCGTAAGACGCAAAGAAAGGCGCATAGTTCGCCGCATCTAATGCTGACCTAGCAAAGAGATTAAGAAATGCCTAATCTAGGAATTCGATTACTACAACTATGATTAAATTACGATTCTAACAATTTAAAGCGATCGCATCTGCTTTGGCTTTAGTTTTAGCAGCAACAATTAAATCAGTCAGCCATTATTAGTTAATCTTATGTTACTCGTAGTTATTCTCGGCGTACTTTTGATCGCCAACTGGTTTATAACTGAGATTTTAGTGCTTTTTCCTATTAATCTGATATTCCGCTTTGCTTCTTTTGGCTGGTGGGGACTAGCTTTATTAACTGTATTATTCTTTGTTTGGTGTATCGGTGAAGATTAGCTTAGGCTTGTCTAATTAACGGGGTAATTAATTGAATTTATAATAGACCAAACCATAGCGATCGCCGATATCGGTAATCACAAAGCAAGAATCATAATTTATAATCAACTTCTTCAATAAGATGTAGATAATAATAAAAGCAAACTTCAATTTTATTACTAAAAAATCATCATGTCTGAATCTATTACTCCCTCTATTAGCGATCGCATTTGCAAACACATGAATAAAGATCACTCTGACGCAATCGCTTTATATGCAAAAGCCTTTGGCAATAAGCCCCAGACAGAAATTGCCACTCTAGAGTCCATCGATCCTCAAGGGATGAATATCTCGGCTCAAATTGCAGGGGAAACCGTTCCCGTAAGAGTTGAATTTGACCATACTCTCAAGAATGCTGAGGATGCTCATCATACATTGGTAGCCATGATTAAACAGGCGCGGACGACAGCTTCAAATTAGGCGTTGTTATTAGGAAACAGCCCTATTTTAGCCCATGCCATAAAGTAATGAAATTAATAGTTCAAACTTTTACCGTTCACAAAAAATTTGCCTTGCAGATTAGTCGGGGGACAACGGCGCAGAGTACAAATATTTGGTTGCGTATTCAACAAGACAATATTGAAGGATGGGGAGAAGCGTCACCGTTTTCTATTGATAATCGACCTCAAAATACTTCTGCCCTTATGTCGCAATTAGAGCAGCTTATTCCATTATTAGAAACTTTTCATCCTCTACAAAGACAAGAAATCAGAGAAAAACTAGATAAATTAAAGGTTCTTTCTGGGATTCAAGCAGCCGTAGATATGGCTCTTTATGACTGGTTGGGCAAAAAAGCTGGTTTACCTCTGTGGCAAATTTGGGGTTTAAATTGCGATCGCATTGTACCTATATCTGTAACTATTGGCATCAGCACCCCAGAAGCAGCAGTTACCAGGCTCAAAGACTGGCAAAGTACTTTGGAAGTTAAAATGATCAAGCTTAAGCTAGGAAATCCCCAAGGAATAGAGGCAGATAAAGCTATGTTAACCGCAATTCGCCAAGTAGCACCCAAAACTAGACTGATGGTTGATGCTAATGGTGGCTGGAGTTTTGATGATGCGGTTAAAATGTCTCACTGGTTGGCACAGCAGAGAGTGGAATATATTGAACAGCCTTTGCCTGTAGCAGATGATCATCAGCTAGCAGCGTTGTCAGATAGCTCTCCCTTACCGATATTTGTCGATGAAAGTTGTTTTACCAGTGCAGACATTCTACGACTGGCAAACTCGGTGGCAGGAATTAATCTTAAAATTATGAAGACTGGAGGATTAACCGAAGCGATGCAGGCAATTCAAATTGCCAAAGCCTGTAATTTAAAAGTTATGTTTGGCTGCTATTCAGATAGTAGCTTGGCTAATACAGCTATGGCGCATCTTGCTCCTTGGGCAGATTATTTAGACTTAGATAGTCATCTAAACTTAATAGATGACCCCTTCGAGGGAGCAACTATAAAATCAGGATGTTTGTTACCCAACGCTCAACCAGGATTAGGAGTAAGGTACAGTGCTGACAGCTAAAAACCGCGTAGCAATTTTGTTAGAAGGGGGAATTAAAGGCGATCATGGTAAAACTGGATTAGCTTTTCTGCGCTATAGCAATACACAAATGGTTGCAGCAATCGATCGCGCCTGTGCGGGACAATCCTTAGCTGAGTTAACAAAAATTGAACATGATATTCCTATCGTCGCTGATGTCCAAGCAGCGTTGGCTTATAAACCCGATGCTCTACTAATTGGCATTGCTCCTTCAGGTGGTCAACTACCTGGGGAGCTTCAGCAAGAGGTAGAAATTGCTATCAAAGAGGGTTTATCAATTATCAATGGTTTGCATACTCTACTTGCGCCTCAGTTTCCTGATTTGATTCCAGGACAATGGATTTGGGATATTCGCCAAGAGCCTTTAGGGTTAACTATTGGTCAAGGTAAAGCAAAATCCCTTGCTGCTCAAAGAATCCTAACCGTTGGTACAGATATGGCAATCGGTAAGATGTCGACGAGTTTGGAAATATATCGCGCAGCCTTGAGGCAGGGAATTAAAGCCCAGTTTGTTGCCACAGGACAAGCAGGAATTGCGATCGCCGGTCAGGGAATTGCTCTAGATGCGGTGCGGGTAGACTTTGCTGCGGGGGCGGTTGAAAAAACCGTGATCGAATTAGGCAAAGACCAAGACCTAGTAATTATTGAAGGTCAGGGTTCGCTTTTACATCCAGGCTCGACAGCAACCTTACCCCTAATTCGTGGTAGCCAGCCTACGGGCTTAATTTTAGTCCATCGTGCGGGAGCAAAACATATCCGCGATTTACCTGATATTATGATTCCTCCTTTGCCAGAGGTAATTAAACTCTACGAAACCGTAGCCAGTGCAGGAGGAACGTTTGGTGATGTGAAAGTAAAAGCGATCGCGCTTAACACTTTTGACATGGATACTATCACAGCCCAAGAAGCAATCAAATTTACTTCAAAATTAACAGGATTACCCTGTAGTGATGCTGTTCGTTTTGGAGGAGAAACTTTGTTATCAGTAATCAGTTAGGGAATTAATCTGCCCGTACATTAGCAATCAAATTGTTTTTTCTGAACTGTTTGTGTTATTGTTACTAAAGCGACGCGGGATAGAGCAGTCTGGTAGCTCGTCGGGCTCATAACCCGAAGGTCGGTGGTTCAAATCCGCCTCCCGCCATTCCACGCTAAAGCGTGTTGTCTATACTTTTCACTTTAGACCTTTGGGTTTTGATCCTCGTTATTGGCTCAAAGGAAACAATTAAAAAGCACCGATTTTTTTCAAATCAGTAATTAATTGAATACTGGCATTATTAAGCAGCACATTCTTTTCTAGATGGTTCGATTCTGGCTACAAAAGCTACAGGATCGGGTAAGCTGTCTCAACTCAAACTCAAGCTATTTTATCTGCATCAGTAAATTATTGACTAAATGGATAAATAAAACAAAGCTAATTCACATCAAGTATGAGGTATCCTAGCATAGAGAATAAGCCAACCAAACTATGAACAAAAGCGGTGCTAGATCTCAAACTAATTAGAGCCAACCCTCAACACATTCAAGAATTAATTAATCGTCGTAATGGTAATTATGACATCCAGCCAATTATAGAATTAGATAGTGCTTCTAGAGAGCTAGAAACTAACCGCAGCCAACTTAGCGCGAGAGGTAACGAAATTGGCAAACTGATTGGCAAGAAGATTGGTAGCGGTAGCGATCCTCAAGGAGATGAGATAAATCAGCTTAAGGCTGAGGGTAACGACATAAAAACCCAGTTAAGTGAATTAGAACCCCAAGAAAGAGAATTAAAAGCCAAGATTGAAGCTCTTTTATTAGAATTACCTAATTTACCTGATGAATCTGTCCCCGTTGGTAAAAGCGAGGACGATAACGTAGAGATAAAACGCTGGGGCAATGAATATATAACTGATAGCGAGAATGTATTGCCTCATTGGGAAATAGGCGAAAAATTAGGTATCTTAGATTTTAAACGGGCAGTGAAAGTAGCCCAGAGTCGCTTTGTTAATTTAGTTGGCGCAGGGGCAGCATTAGAAAGGGCTTTGATTAACTTTATGCTAGATAAGCAAATTGAGGCTGGTTATATTGAAGTGATGCCTCCTATATTAGTAAATAGCGATTCTTTACAGGGTACAGGTCAGTTACCAAAGTTTGCTGAAGATAGCTTTAAATGCAGCAACGATGATTTATGGTTGACTCCTACTGCTGAAGTACCTGTTACCAACTTCTATCGAGATGAGGTTTTAGAAGATACAGAGTTACCGATTCGTCATTGTGCTTATACTCCCTGTTTTAGAAGAGAAGCAGGCAGCGCGGGTAGAGATAGCAGAGGTTTGATTAGGCTACACCAGTTTAATAAAGTAGAGCTGGTTAAAGTAGTTGCCCCTGAAACTTCTGATGCCGAACATCAAACTTTGGTAGCTAATGCTGAAGCAATTTTACAAGCTTTAAAACTACCTTACCGTATCTTAGAACTCTGCACAGGAGATATTGGTTTTGGGGCTGCAAAATGCTTTGACCTAGAGGTGTGGTTGCCCTCGGCAAAAATGTATCGTGAAATCTCTAGCTGTTCTAACTGTAAAGATTTTCAAGCCCGTCGCGCTAATATTCGTTTTAAACAAGCAGGTAAAAAAGGAACACAGTATGTTCATACCCTCAATGGTTCGGGTTTAGCAATTGGACGCACTATGGCAGCAGTATTAGAAAACTATCAGCAGCCTGATGGCACAGTTAAAATACCTGATGTGCTGCAAGCATATTTAAAGCGAGAAATTTTATAGCTATAGACATGATTTCGCCTTCCAACCCCCAAGCCTGGGGGCGAAAGATAACTCTAATATTATTCCTGAACACGATCGGACCAAGCTGCCATTGATACTGGCACAATTGGTTCAATTAACTCAGCGATCGCACTGGCATAAGCTCCAATTTCGCTTTGCGCCCCTTTTCCCAAACGTAAGCCAATAAAGTTCAAAAGAGCCTGTAAACTGACTGTCCAGACCCAGGAAGTGTAGACAGAAGGAACTAGAACCCCTCTAGCCTGCTCTCTACCAACGCCTAACTCTAAAAGCTGGGAATATGCCTGATAGCTATTTTCGCATTGTTTTTGGTATACGGCGATCGCCTTTTGGTTGGCTTCGGGTTCTAAACTACCAAGAGTAGCCTGCTTATTGTTTTTCGATTGCTGTCTAAAAGTGGGAGGAATATAAAATTCGTTGCTGTCATCAATTGATACATAGCGAAAACTTTTTTCATTCCAGCCAAGTTGCTCCTCATTATGATTGCTGGCAATCACGTGTTTCCACCACTGGCGACATATATAGAGAGGTGCTTTTACTTTAAACTTAAAGATGACTCCCCTAAAGGGTGATGTGTGCTGATGCTTAATCAAATAATTAATTAGTTTAATATCTTTTTCACTCAGTACATCAGAACTTTTTTCAAAAGATGCTCTGGCATCATTAACTATACTTAAATCGCTGCCCATGGAATTGATAAGCTCAATTCTACTTTTGCTATCATTTAATGGATCTCTGTGCATTAGATAATTAATTTAATTTTTGCCTTCAAGTGTTTTATCTTTTATGTCTTGTTAGACTTTGGGTAGGGTAACACCAGAACCTTGATTTTGATATTTACCGCCACGATCTGCGTAGGTTGTTTCACAAGCTTCTCCCTCGAAAAATAATAGCTGCACCACGCCCTCATTAGCGTAAATTTTTACGTCAGCACTAGAAGCATTGCTAAATTCTAAAGTAATACTTTTTCCCTGCCAGGAAGCTTCTAGAGGCGTAGTATTGGCGATAACTCCTACTCTGGCATAAGTTGATTTACCCAAGCAAATAGCGGTGACATTGGCAGGCATTTTAATACTTTCTAAGGACGCTCCTAAGCCATAACTATTAGCAGGGATAATAAAGTAGGATGAGCCATCGTCATCACTGTGTAACTCTGCCTGTTCCAAGTTTTTGGGATTAAACTTTTTGGGATCTATAATAGTTCCTGGAATATGGCGAAATATCCTAAAATCGTGAGGAGACAGACGAATATCGTAGCCATAAGAACTTAAACCCCAACTGATAGTAGATACTGCTTGTTCTGCACCCAAAACTGCTTTTCTAATTGATTTTTCCTCAAAAGGAGAAATCATACCTTGACAGGCTTGCTTGATAATCCACTTATCATTTTTAATCATCTTTGAGATACTGTTGCCAACCCTGACTATTTGTAAGCAGAGAGTATCTTAACAAGCAAAACGTTAATATTAATTTTTATTTTTTCTGAGAAATAAGGCGATCGCATCTAAATTTAGCAGTTAGCTTGTAAATACTTCGTCCAACTCAACAATCAACTCAGGCATTAAATCCTCACCAGACAGGCTGGGAGGTGAAATAATTACCTCTACATCTTTGCCTAAACGGTAAATTTCTACTCTTTTCTCATCAGGGTAAATCAGCCAACCTAGTTTGACACCAGATTCTTGATATTCTTTCATCTTCGCGCGTTCCCTTGCGCCAGGCTCTGGAGAGCCTCGACGTTCTGACCGAACGGCGGCGAACTCCAGTTCGCGCGACGCGGGGTCGCTCATCATCTTGCTTTGCACATCTAGCAGGCGATCATTGGGAGAAAGCAATTCTAATACAAAGTCTGGTGCTATGGGGGCAAATTTTCTTTTTTGTTCCATAGTTAATTTATCCCAACGACATTTTTTAATCCAGCTAACATCAGGAGAACGTTTGGCACTATTAGGTAAAGTAAAACCAGTAGACGAATCAAATACTACACCCAGCTTTGTTTGGCGATTCCAAATACTAATTTGAGTCAATAAATCGGCATTTTGTCTTCCACTTTCACTACCTGTTGGCGACATTACAATTAATTTTCCTTGGCTAGTCATCTCAAATTTTGTATCCCGATTCTGAGCGCATAGTTGCTCAAATTGTGATTCGGTAATGGGATTAGCTAAGGCCCTGATGTCAATGGTTTCAATCATTTGCCATTTTCCTCAATAAAGAATTTAATATCAGAGGATTTAATAATATTCTACGTAATCGCTCTTCAAAAATACTGTCGTCAGCATCAATTATTCTCATGTCTGTTTTCCAAAGCTAATCATAGTCAACTTTTTTTCTTGATGCCTTTAATTGACTTCGTTTGGTTTTGCGATCTAATCGTCTTCTTTTAGCTCCTTTAGTTGGTTTAGTGGCTATTCTCTTATTCTTACGAATTAATGCGGTTTTGATGACTTGTTTGAGTCGTTTAAGAGCATCTTCTTTGTTTTGCTGCTGGGTACGAAATTGTTGTGCTTTAATTACAATTACCCCGTCTTTCGAGATTCTCGACTCGCTGAGTTTTAAAAGCTTTTCCTTAAAAAGATAAGGAAGTGAAGATGCCTTAATGTCGAAACGCAGATGTATAGCAGTTGAAACTTTGTTAACATTTTGACCACCCGCACCTTGAGAGCGAACCGCCTTGATCTCTATTTCGTTGTCGGGAATAGCAATTTGCTCTGAAATTTTTAACACGGATGTTTACTCAGGGTTTGAATGCTAATTAGTACTGGCGATCGCAAAAAATTAAATAAAAAATTAAATATTTCAATCACAATCAATTTTCATTCAAATATAAATGGAAAAAATTTATTAATTCAGACAAACTAGTTTCTTCATCAGTCGGCACTATCATTTCAATTTTCTCAATATTTTCTGCATTAAGATGAGTGAAAACTGTCTGGGTTAAAATTTGGCGAGCTTGAGGCGTAAATCCAGCAATTTCTAACTCTAGTCTAGCAAATCTTTCCTTGGCTAGATTCACCATAAATCTAGTCATGGTGATTAATCTTTTCTTAATCAAATCGCCGTCTAGATCGAGGCAATTAAGTTCAAGATGAATTGTCGGATTATTTAGACCAGGGGCTTTTAGCTCAGTTTTATCATTGCCTTTAGGACGATCGCTTGGCAAAGAAGCTGTAACCTCACCATTTAAAATCAGATCTTTGAGATCGAGGTTATCTTCTATAAAAATTAAAATTCCGTCCTGGATATATGGCTTAATTCCATCCATAGCCAAGGCTCCAAGATCTGCTATGGCAATTATGCTACTAATAATAGAGATTTTTGGCTGAGGATCGTAAAGATAGGGCTGATATATTGAATGAGGAGAAAAACTATAGTCAGCTTGACCAGCTAGAGGATCGCGATCGCAAATTGTGGCGAGAATTGCATCTCGAACAATATCTATATCTGTATCCTTAAAAAGAAATGAGGCATCAAGTTCATAGCTGCTTAATTGGCGATTTAAATTTTGGATATATTCAATCAGCTTGTCAGCAGCAGCAGTTTCACTAACGCCTACTGGATGTCTGCGAGGCTGATGCTTTTCTTGGTTAGTCACAAAAACTTGTACCAGATCATGAGCGATCGCGCTTAGACCCACTAAGCTTTTTAATCTTGCCAATTCATCAGCAGTTTTACTCTGCTTTAGAGTCGGCTCAATTGCCTCAAAAATACGGCTAGCTCGACGTTTAACAGCTAAGGCATGGCGGAGAGTATGATAAAAAAGCTGCTTGTTTTCGGTCTCTTTTACAATTTCTTCTTTGACATAATTTTCCACTAACTGAACTGTTTCAGCAAATGAACCCGGTCTTTTATAGCAGTTGCTTTTCATGAGCAATAGTTTAGAAAGCTAGAAGAATAGATGCTGATACATATACTAAATTGATATGTTATTTTTTTCAAATATACTTTAGTTTTAAAGGATGAGGAATGAAAGATGAGGATTAATGAATTAGAGCGAGTTTGGAAGTATTTTAGTTCAACTTTATTACATTAGAGTTGATTAACTGCTGCAAAAGCTAAGTTTTTAATCTTCAAAGATATCTAGCTGTTCCATTGTCTTGCCATCATCATTTTTTTTAGGTTGTATCTGCTCAATGCCTTTACGTAAACCTAAAGCAATTTTGCTATGCTTCTCGATTTGACCCATAACTTGTCTAGCTCTGCTAATTACCGAAGCGGGTAAACCTGCTAATCTACCTGCTTCAATACCGTAAGATTTACTAGCACCACCTGCACACACCTGATGGAGAAAGATAATCTTATCAGCCATTTCTTTGACCGTTACTTGATAGTTAGCCACGTTAGTCAAAATAGAAGCCAATTCGTTTAACTCATGATAGTGAGTTGCAAATATCGTTCTTCCCTGGATATCTGTTGCCAAGTATTCCGCTACCGCCCAAGCAATAGAAAGTCCGTCAAAGGTAGCTGTACCTCTGCCGATTTCATCGAGCAAAATTAAAGATTTAGGGGTTGCGTGATTAAGAATATTAGCAGTTTCGTTCATCTCTACCATAAAGGTAGATTGTCCTGTGGCGAGATCGTCTACTGCACCAACACGAGTAAAAATGCGATCGCATATTGCTAATTTAGCCTCCGTAGCGGGAACATAACTACCGATTTGGGCAATTAGCTGAATTAGACCGATTTGTCTTATATAGCAGCTTTTACCACTGGCATTTGGTCCCGTCAAAATAATTAAATCTGGATATGTACCCCCCTTAATAAGGGGGGGTTGGGGGGGATTTAGATCCTTTTCTGAGGTGGGCTGAAGAGGATTTCCCATTTGAACCGAATTAGGGACAAAAAAGCCTTCTCCAAGAGATTGCTCGACAACGGGATGTCTACCTTCTAAAATATTAATCTCTCGTCCTGTCACCATTTGGGGACAGCAATAGTTTTGATAGACAGCAACTTCAGCCAAACCTGCCAAAACATCAACCGCAGCTACCGCTTTGGAGATACTGCGGATTTCTTGAGCTTTTTCCGCTACAGTGGCTCTTAACTCAGTAAAGATGTCGTATTCGAGATTATTTAAGTCGTCTTTTGCCGTTAATATTCTGGTTTCCCGCTCTTTTAACTCCGAAGTAATATATCTTTCTTCGTTGGTTAAAGTTTGTTTGCGCTGATAGTTATCTGGGGCTTGGCTAGCTTTAGAACGGGGCATACTAATATAGTAGCCAAAGGTTTTGTTGTAGCCGACCTTAATATTAGCTACACCAACCCGTTCTCTTTCTGTTACCTCCAGGTTCGTTAGCCATTGTTTATCGTCTTCTAGTCTTTGACGAATTTCATCTAGTCGAGAATCAATACCGTCTTTGATAATTCCTCCCTCCTTAAGATGTTGAGGTGGAGATTCAACTAAACGCTCGACTACATATACTCCTAGCTGTTCCAACTCTGGAGGAATTTTATGTAGAGCTTTGAGGTAAGGAGAAGAACCAAAAGAGGCGATCGCCGATAAATCGCTTAATTTAATCAGTGATTCAGATAAAGCCAGCAAATCCCGTGCATTAGCCGTACCAGAAGCAACTCTACCCGATAATCTTTCAATATCGTATATTTTACGCAACATTGAGCGTAAATCCTGGCGCATGGAAGTATTTTCTACCAGTTCTTTAATTGTGTCTTGTCTTGCACCAATGCCTTTAATATCAATCAAGGGTTGCAGTATCCAACGGCGTAAAGCTCTACCGCCCATTGCCGTACTGGTGCGATCTAATGCCCAAAGTAAAGAACCGTGAAACGTTCCGTCTCTAATTGTTTGGGTAATCTCTAAATTACGGCGGGTTTGATGATCTAAAATTAAATAGTCTGCCAAGCTATAGGTGCGAAGAGGTTGCAAGGTCACTTGATAAGCTTTTTGCGTATCTTCGACATACTCTAATAAGCCACCCGCAGCCCGAACCCCCAACGGTATATTGGCACAACCCATTCCTTCTAAAGAGCTTACCCCAAATGTATCTTTAAGTCTTTGGCTAGCTTCAATTAAAGTAAATGGCTGTTGCGATCGCAAGGAATAACAAAAGCTATCGGGCAAATAATCAGCTAAATACTCAGATTTCTCACCTGGGCGTAGTAAACCACTAACATCTGGGGCATTAGCGGGTAATAATACTTCTGATGGCTGTAAACGCAGCAACTCTAAAGTTAAGGAACTCAATTCGCTGGACTGACTAGTAAAAAACTCTCCCGTAGATATGTCTGCATAAGCCAAACCCCAATGTTCTCCTGCAATGACGATGGCAGCCAGGAAATTATTTTGACGGGCTTGCAACATTCCATCATCAGTAAGAGTACCAGGGGTAAGTAACTTTTGAATCTCCCTTTTGACTAAGTTCCGTTTTTCCGCAGCAGCAGTAGCAGCATCTTCTACCTGATCGCAAATTGCCACCGCATAACCCTTTTCCACCAGCATCGTACTATAACGTTCTAAAGCATGATGGGGTACTCCTGTCATTGCCACTCTGCCTAATTCTTTTCCCCCTTCCTTGCTGGTTTGAACTAGCTCTAATTCTCTGGCGATCGTTACAGCATCCTGAAAAAAGCATTCAAAAAAATCTCCAACCCGATACAACAATAAAGCATTAGGATACTTTTCTTTCACTTCAACATAATGTTGGTACATCGGTGAAAGCTTTGATTTATCAATATTACGGCAGTCGGTAATGATGTTTTTATCTGTTGTATTATGCTTGTCAGAGGGCATGAATCAGTGCTAATACTATCTTTATTACTATGACTTTATCCTACTCGAACAAATACCTCGGTTGTAATCTCAATCTGTTTTAAAACCACTTTGCGGTCAGCTATTAGCTCTTAGCCGTTAGCTTTTAGCTAAACTGGCATAGTGGGAGAATTAAACCCGAATTGAACTATGACAGAATTGGAAGGTTAGTTATAAAGATCTCAAATAGATTATATAAATACTGATAAAATTGGCTTCGTCTTTGTTTAATAATTAAGCATGAGCCTAATATATCAATATTCCCCTCTTCTTCCAGGCAAACTAATCAAACGCTACAAAAGATTCCTTGCCGATATTAAATTAGCCACAGGGGAAATAATTACGGCTCATTGTCCCAATACCGGTCCGATGACGGGTAACTGTACCCCAGGAAGTTTAGTCCAGGTCTCTAAAAATAATAACCCTAAACGCAAGCTAGCATACACCTGGGAAATGATTGCGGTAAACTCTGCCTGGGTAGGAGTCAACACAGCAATGCCCAATCGAGTGATTAAGCTTGCTTTAGAGCAAAAACTGTTTCCCGAATTAGCATCTAGATATAGTAACGTGCGTTCAGAAGTTCCCTATGGCAAGGATAAAAAAAGTCGAGTTGATTTTTTGCTGACGGGAGAAGATACCCAACTACCAATATATCTTGAAGTCAAAAGCGTTACCCTGAGTACCGATAATGTAGCTTTATTTCCCGATACAGTTACTCTTCGCGGACAAAAGCACCTAAAAGAATTGACTGCTTTAGTAAACGAAGCAAAACCAGTAATGCTATATTTTATAAATCGTAGTGACTGTAATGTTTTCGCTCCCAGCGATCGCTGCGACCCTCTATATGGTGAATTACTTCGTGAAGCTGTAATCCAAGGAGTTGAGGTTTTGCCCTGTCGCTTTGAAATTACCCCGCCAGGAATTAGATATTTAGGACTGGCAGATTTTTTACTTCATGAACCTGATTAACACTATTTTTATCAATAAAAACAGCAATAAACTAGTTGATTATTAGGCTAAAAGCTAAGAGCGCACACAGCAAAGCTGTGAAGTCGTCTTACGACGATCTGCGCGTTCGCGCTGCAGCTAAAAGCTTGATACAGTTAATATGAACAAAGATAATTGGCACAAGATGTAATCATGTCTGTAGGTAACGAACCACCAGAAATTCTAGAGCAAAAACTTTTTTATAAAGGTCGTAAATTTGACTACGAAGTAATCAAACTGCGTTTACCTAACGGCGTTGAGGGAGAATGGGAATGTATCCGCCATCCTGGGGGAGCTTTAGCCGTGCCTGTAACTTCGGATGGTAAGTTTGTTTTAGTCAAACAATATCGCTTTACCGTTAATGGCAGACTATTAGAATTTCCTGCGGGGACAGTAGAAGCTAATGAGTCTCCATTTGAGACAATCAAACGAGAAATAGAAGAAGAAACGGGATATCGAGCAAATGCCTGGCAAGATATGGGTAAATTTATTCTTGCTCCTGGATATTCTGATGAATACATTTATGCTTTTCTCGCACAGGATTTAGAAAAGCTAGAAACACCACCCCAGCAAGACGAAGATGAAGATATAGAGGTAGTGTTAATGACGGAAGAAGAATTAGAACAAGCTATCTTAGCAGGAGAACCTATAGATGGAAAAAGCATTGCCTGTTTTTACATGGCGCGAGCTTATTTAAAACGATAAGGGATATTTTTCTAATTCTGAGTGATCTATTCCTTTTTACAAATAGGCGTTGCTGATATGTAATGTTGTACTTTAACTATTTATCCTCAAAATGTTGCTTAAAAAACTCAGTGAATAGTCGGATCTTAGTATTCAAATGTCGATTCAAAGGATATATAAGGCACAGAGAAACTGCCGGTGGTTGATAGTCAGGTAAGACGATCGCCAGAGTTTCTGCTTCTAGTTCTTGTTTAATAATAAAGGTAGGCAACAGAGCAATACCCAAACCTTTAACGGCTGCATCTTTTAATACCTCACCATTATTAGAACAAAATACGCCCTTAACTGTCACCTGATACTCTTGGTTATTGTTGATTAACTGCCATTGGTTTCCTGTCACTATCTGCCCATAATGCAGACAGGAATGCTCCCTTAACTCTAAAGGATGGTTAGGCAGTCCATGGCGTTTAAGATAGCCATCAGAAGCACACAGAACTCTGGATATAGGAGCGATCGCCTGACATACCAGGCTGGGAGATGTCTCAGGTTGGGCAATTCTAATGGTTAGATCGTATCCTTCGGCAATTGGATCGATAAAGCGATCGTCTAGGGTTAGCTGTACCTGCAAATCTGGGTATTGAGCCATAAATTCGGCGATCGCCTTACCTAAATGTAAAGTACCAAAGGACATAGGCGCATTAATTTTTAGCGTTCCTTTTGGTTCTGTTTGTAGCTGAGACACGGCAATTTCTGCTGCTTCCACCTCCGCTAATATATCGACACATCGTTCATAAAAAGCTAGTCCTGTGGGTGTGGGATTAACCTGACGGGTGCTGCGCTGTAGTAGCTGTACTTTTAATTCATTTTCTAAGTTGATTACTAACTTATTTACAGTTGAACGGGATACACCCATCTTTCTGGCAGCAGCAGCAAAGCCACCTGAGCGTACTACTTGAGCAAAGGCTTCCATACTGGCAAACTTATCCATAGATTGTAGAAAAAATAGATACAATATGTCTATTAAATATAATATTGTCTTTTATTTTAATCTAATTCATAATATTTATATAAGCTCAAAGAGGTAAAACCAGATGATTACAATTCGTCCTCAAGCAGAAAGGGGTACAGCCAACTTTAGCTGGCTAGATAGCAAACATAGCTTTTCTTTTGGCAACTATTACGATCCACAACAGATGGGTTTTGCCAGCTTACGAGTAATCAATGAAGATAAAATAATACCAGGTAAAGGTTTTGGTACTCACGGACATCAAGATATGGAAATCATTTCTTATGTCCTCTCAGGAGAATTGGCACATAAAGATAGTATGGGCAATGGTTCAACAATTCGCCCAGGAAACGTGCAGCGAATGTCGGCGGGGACAGGGGTTAGACACAGCGAATTCAATGCTTCAGATACCGAGCCTGTTCATTTACTACAAATCTGGATTATGCCAGAGCAAAGAGGCTTAAAACCTAGCTATGAAGAAAAAAAATTTGCCCCTGAAGCCAAACAAGGCAAATTAAGATTGGTAGGCTCAAAAGATGGGCGAGATAACTCTGTAACTATCCATCAAAATGTAGATCTTTATCTAGCTAGCTTAACTTCTGGCGATCGCTTAACTCACGAAGTCAAAAATGACCGTGTAGCTTGGCTACAGGTAGCAAAAGGAGCAGTGTTGCTAAACGAAAAACTACTCCAGGCTGGGGATGGTGCGGCAGTTACTGATGAAGCTCAAATTGCGATCGCTGGAAATAGCAAAGACAGTGAAATATTATTGTTTGACATGGCAAAGTAAAGGGCTGCGCCCTAGCTATTAGCTGTTAGCTGTTAGCTGTTAGCTATTTACTTAAGTAATCTTTAGAAGCTAAAAGCTAAAGGCTTTTTTTTGTAAACGCGGTTTATTTCATCTCAGATCTAAGGTATAGGGGGAAGTTCTGATTTCCCTTCTGCTGGTGAATCCTTAAAATTAGAGACCATCTCCTGTATTTGCGGATTATTCAAAAACTTACGGGTATCTTCAATTAACTTTTCTCCCCAAAGGTTGTCTTGTAAAAATTGAATATCTGCATAGCGATTATCAATTGCTAAAGCTGCTTTACCCAATTCAATCCCCTTTTGAACATCTCCCTCGGTAAACAGAGCTACAGCCAAAGCTAGTTGAGGCTCTGCCTGTTTGCCGTCTACTTTAAGCACAGACTGCCATTTCTCAATTGCTTTATCGCGATCGCCTTGCTCATATTCTACCAAGCCCACATTATTCAGTGCGGGCCAAAAACTTGCTTCTTGAGCAAAAGCTGTTTCATAGGATTCAATTGCTTGGTCAAACTCAGATAATTTGAGATAGGTATTACCCAAATCAAATAATGCTTCTGGGGAATTTTGCTTTATATCTAAGCCTGCTTCTAGCTTATCTCTGGCTGCTTCATAATCACCTTTGCGAAAATAAGCATTACCTAAACTAAATAAGATACTTTCTTCTTCTTTTGGGGCAAGAGCCTCCGCTTTTTCTAAAGCTTTTATACCTTTGTTAATCTTTTTTTCTTGAATATACAGACCTCCAAGAACAAACCAGGTTTCGTAGTTACCAGAAGCTAACTGAGTTGCTAATTCGGCTCTAGGTAATGCTAAATCATACTGTTGAAAGCGAATTAGCTGTACTGCGTCTTGAAGCAGTTGCAGCCCCTGTGCCTCTAGTTTTCCTGAATCTAGCTTAGGTATGTATGGTAGTACGGCTTGTCCCCTAACTGGCAAAGATATACTAGTAATGCCAGCGCAAGCTATCAGAGAAATCAACCAGTTAAGTTTAGACACAGTAATATTTCAATTTATAAGTTCTTAATATTCACAAGTTACTTCATTGTCTAGTAGAACGGCAAATTTTCTCCAGACTTTTATAGTTAATTAAATAATCAAAGCTCGTGCCAATCATAATTTATAAATATTCTAATAGACCTCTGACTTATAATATACGCCTTTTAAATCTAAGTTATGGAAATATCTTACGTCTAATATTACTCACAAAAATAATGGAGAAGACGGAACAAATACTCTGAAAAATATAGAGTGGGGCATATTTAACGGAGAACAAGTAGACATAGGAAACCTAGCATCTCTAATACAACGAAGTGAAGACGCATCAGGAAGCTGAACAATTGCCGCAGTCGCAGCAGATTCAGACTCAGCTACACCTCCACCCCTCATCATTCCCATACCTTTAGAAGACACAGAATCAAAACCAGCAATAGACAACACAGCCAATCCCAACCCCAATGATCTACCTACCCACACCACCCCATGTATCACTAACTGCGCCAGTAGCCATGCTAGATCAAGACGTAGACAGCCTAATAATCCATTGTTGTTCCAACTATGAATTGAGCAAGTCTTCCTTGTTTGTCTGAGCGCTGATTGTGCCTATCCCAAATACTCAGCAATTTGTTTAACTTTTAATCCCTTCGCCTTCTGGCGTAATGCTATTGCCCTTTGTTTGGTGCGTCGAAGTATTGTTTGTGCTACTTTTAACTCTTGTAATGTTTGATTTTCCTCTTTCGTTAAAATTACTTTGAATGCTGTTGGCATTCTTTAATATGATGCGGTTTTTGCGACCTTTTTATTTTATGCTTTTCTAGGTGGAGCTACTTATTTAAATACACAGCATGATGCTGCATATGATCCTTTATAAACGTACTAATCGTAAAATAGCTGTGATCGTATCCCGTTTGCCAGCGTAAATTTAAATCTTGTCCTACTTGCTGACAGGCTTGTTGAAAATTTTCTGGTAATAACTGTTTTTGCTCATAAAATTGATCGGCAGTACCCTGATCGATTAGGATTGTAGAATTTAATTGGGTTTGCTTAATCAATTCAGTGGCATCGTATTCTGCCCACTTTTGGCGAGCGCTACCTAAATATGCCGTAAAACTTTTGTTCCCCCAGGGACAATTCATCGGTGCTGCTATGGGTGCAAAGGCGGATACTGATTGGTATTGTTGGGGATTTTTTAAAGCACAAATTAAGGCACCATGTCCTCCCATAGAATGTCCCAAAATACTTTGTTTTTCTGGTTTAACTGAAAAGTTATCTTTAATCAACTGTGGCAACTCTTGGGTAATATAGCTATACATCTGGTAATGTTCACTCCAGGGCTTCTCCGTCGCATTTATGTAGAATCCTGCACCACTACCCAAATCCCACGTCTCGTCTTCTCCAGGTATGCCTGTATTGCGGGGGCTAGTATCAGGCGCAACCAACATAATTCCTAACTCAGCAGCGTAACGTTGTGCGCCAGCTTTGGTAATAAAATTTTCTTCGTTGCAGGTTAAGCCTGAAAGGTAATAAAGAACTGGGACTGGTTGAGATTGTGCCAGAGGAGGAAGATAAACTGCAAAATTCAGATCGCAGTTACAGGAGTCTGAATGATGAGTATAGTAAGCAACAGTACCATCAAAACAGCGATATTCGGATTTTAGACTTAAAGAATTAAACATGGTGCAGCAATCTAATAACAACCTAACATTGAATATACCTATACAATAGTTTGCCTATTACTGTCTATTGCCAATCAAAATACATATAGCAATACGTACTTATATTAGGACATCTGCTACTTGTTACTTGTTACTTACGAGCAGTTCATTTTTCTGTCCTAACTAATCAACGTACTGCGATATTCGTTGCCTGAATCTATTTGTGGCGGGTAAAGACTAGATTCTGGCGATCGGATAATTCATCATTATAACCATAGCCAGCTTCGCTGAAATTTTTTAGGTCTTGGGTATTTTGCAATTTATTTTTAATAATGTATGCAGCCATCATACCGCGAGCCTTCTTGGCATAAAAACTAATTATTTTGTATTTTCCCTGCTTCCAATCTTTAAATACAGGGGTAATAATATCTCCTTTCAGTAATTTTGGCTTAACTGCTTTGAAATACTCGTCTGAAGCTAAATTAATTACGGTTTTGAGATTTAATTGCTCCAATTGCTGATTAATGGCTAAAGTTAGCTTATCCTGCCAAAATTCATAAAGAGTATTGACTGATAAATCTTTTAGCTTAGAGTGAGTTAATTTTGTACCCATTTCTAAGCGATAAGGTTGAATCAAATCTAATGGTTTAAGTAGACCATACAACCCAGACAAAATTCTTAAATGTTCTTGAGCAAAGTCAAAATCTTGCTGGTTAAAATTATCAACAGCCATTCCCTGATAAACATCTCCTTGAAAAGCCAGTAAAGCCTGTTTAGCAGTCGTATGATCGAATGAAGGTTGCCAAGTCTGATAGCGGGATGCGTTTAACTCTCCTAACTTATCGCTAATTTTCATCAGCGATGAAATCTCTGGTGCTGATAGCTGACGTAGTTGCTCAACTAAAACCTCTGTATCAGCTAAAAAATATGGTTGAGAAAAATACTCGACACTTGCAGGAGTTTCAAAATCTAGGGTTTTGGCAGGGGAAATTAAGATCAGCACAGGTTGTTAGCGAAGCTTAGAATATGCTCAGGTAATCAGATATTATTTTAATCTTATTAAACATATATATATACAAATTTAGGTAATCAAGCAAGTCAGCAGTTTACTATTTTTTCAGTGCCAAAACCTTTTGATGGTCATATTGGAGTTATTCAACGTAATGCGATCGCTAGCTAGACTTTATTAACTCCAAAACCCGAAATTATTCTTTCTACTGAGCAAGTTGGGCTAAAATACTCGATTCTGGAAAAGTCATTTTTGGACTTTCTTCAAGCAAATAGTCTAAAAATGTTTCGGCAATCACCGAAAGTTTTTTGCCTGTTAAGTGAGATACAAACCAACGCCTTTTGATAGGAAAATTTTGGAAATCTAAAACAGTCAACTCGCCTAATATCCTCTCAGAAATGAGACAGTGTTCTGAAAGGATTGATATGCCTAATCCTCCTGCGATCGCTTGTTTGATTGCTTCATTACTGCCTAACTCTAGCTTGACCTTTACAGCAATATCATGCTGACTAAATAGCTCAAAAATTGCTTCTCTAGTTCCTGAACCCTTCTCCCTCATAACAAAAAAGAGATCGTTTAATTCAGTCAAACTAATATTTTTTTGCCCTGCTAAGGGGTGATCTTTCCTGGCGACAACAACTAAAGGATTGTTCAAAAATGGCTTACTGATTAGGTCAATATCTCGGTGAGGATTACTAACTACATACAAATCATCTTTATTTTCTAGCATTCGCTGCTGAATTTCCTGGTGGTTAGTTACTTTGAGTGCCACATCAACACCAGGATAATGCTGACAAAAAGAGCCAAGCAGCCTGGGAACAAAATACTTGGCGGTTGTAATTACCCCCAGATTCAACTGTCCCTCTTTCGTGCCTTTGAGATCTGCCACCTTCATCTGAAAATTACTCAGCTTCTCAAAAATATCTTGGCAGGTAATTAGCAACTCTTTACCAGCATCAGTCAAGTAGAGGCTTTTACCTATTTGCTCAAATAAAGGCAAGCCAATAGCCTTGGTCAACTGCTTTACTTGGCTAGAAACAGTGGGTTGAGTAATCAATAATTCCTCGGCTGCACGGGTAAAACTGCCATTGCGCGCCACCGTCTCAAATACCTTTAACTGATGCAGAGTTGCTGGAATCAAGAACCGATCCTCCTCAATGGTAATTAACTGATTATCTGCTTTAATCATATATAAAAATCAATGTTTTGTAAAAAAATCATAATCAATTCTATATAAACATTTTAAATTAGTAAGTTTCTGTTTACTTATTTCTTAGTCCACAAGACTCAGCAAAGCGCATTCCCAAACAAGTCGAGGCTGCACATAACTCAAGAGATATCGACGAGTTTTTTCCCACTGGTGCATCAGATTACTTCGTTGGTTTTGCTGCCAATAGTAGTATTGCAGATAGTCTATTAACCAAAGTTGAGTTGACGGATCTAGCTCGTCAGTAATTGTTTGGGCTAATTGCATAGCCTGTAGAGGTGTTTTAATTGACTGTTTGAGTTGATACAGTAGTTGATTTGGAATTGTCTGTAGCTGATTCCAGGCAGCGATCGCTTTTCCTGGACTTCCTTGGGCGATCGCCATTAGCTCAGAGTATTCTAAAATTGCCTGATATCCTTGATTTACGAGTATTGTTTTTAAATTAGCTTCAGATAGAGAATAAAACTGAATACGCTGACAGCGCGATACTAATGTACTTAATAATAAATCCGCATCAGGAGCAATTAAAATTAGGGTGGCTTTGCCTGGCTCTTCTAAGGTTTTTAATAAGGCATTAGCTGGTGCTTCTGCCATAGTTTGAGAATCTTCAATAACTACAACCTTTCTCTTGGCTTCAAGTATAGGGCGATGAAGAAATTGAGTCAGATTACGAATTTGTTCAATCCGAATTTTGGGAGGTGTTTTGTATTGCAAACCTTGCTCAGTAGCTTGTTTAGCGGTATACAATTCACCTTTACTCAGATATGTAGGCTCTACCCAAAGTAAGTCTGGATGATTCCCTGTGGCTAGTTTTCTAGCAACTTTAGGTAGCTTTTCTGGAGTTAAACCCATACTAAGCAATAGCCGAGCAAAACTTTTTGCAGCCATACTACGACCAATACCCGAAGAGCCACAAAACAAATATGCTGGAGCAATGCGGTCTAGCTTTACCGCCTGTTGTAATAATTCAACCGCTTTATCTTGACCTAGTATATCTTGGAAAGCATCCATTTTTCTAATGTAGGGGCGATCGGCCCTTCGCCCCTAACTAATTGCTAAATTTGTGTTACTCTCCTTCCTCATCTACATCCATCATGGCAGGATCAATTAAGGTAATGTCATAGGGATCGTCAGGAGGAATAGTCGGAAAAATATCATATTCACGATACTGATATACTGCTTCTACTTGAGGACCAAAAATAACTTTATCGCCATGTTTTAGATCGTGAAACCTAACTTTTTTACCTTTAATCAATAATCCATTGACGCTGGTATTGCCTTCGGAGTCACCATCAATAAGCCGATAACAATTACGCTCTTCTTCTTGTCGTCTGACTAAAGTAGCGTGATGACGAGATACAAATTGAGATTGCAGTACAATACTACATTGCATACCTCGACCCAAAGAATAAACTTCATCTTTAAGCTTTATTTCTCGGTGTCCTTTGCCATCGGTAACAATTAAAATATGCTCTTCTCGATGTATTACAGGTTTTGCAGTCATGAGCCAAGTCTATATTCACCAACTTATTGTACCCAGGTTTGTTGCTTAAAATAGATAGTTATTAGTTTTTGGTAGCAAAATTGAAATTCAATAAAAGAGAGTTGGTCACTACAATTAAAGAACTAGATGCCATAGCTAATGCTGCTAAACCAGGAGACAACAGTAAATCATATTGAGGTAATAAAATTCCTGCGGCAATAGGAATAGCGAACACATTATATGCCAATGCCCAGACCAGATTTTGCTTGATTTTGTTGACTGTAGCACGACTAAGCTCAATTGATTCAATCACATCTGCCAGCTTGTTTTGCATTAAAACAATATCAGCCGTAGCGATCGCCACATCTGTACTGCCTTGGAGAGATATACCTACATCTGCCTGAGCTAATGCGGGAGCATCATTGATGCCATCGCCAATCATAGCAACTATTTGACCCTGTTGTTGTAATGATCCGATTACTTTTGCTTTGTCCTCTGGCTTTACTTCGGCAAAAAACTGGGTAATATTTAACTGTTGAGCAATCCCTTGAGCCACTTCCGAGCGATCGCCACTCAGCAGCACCGTATTTAATCCCCAGGCTTGTAATTGCTTAATAGTTTCTGACGCATCAGGGCGTAAACTATCTTCAATCGCGATTAAACCTTTTAAAACACCATTTATAGCCAGATAAATAACTGTTTTACCCGATTGGGCAATAAACTGAGCTTTTAAATCATGATCCTCACTAATTGTAATCTCATGGGTGGCTAGCCACTGCTGATTTCCTAGCAACACCTTTTTATCGGTAACAATGGCTGATATTCCCTGTCCAATAGCAGTATTAAAATCTTTTGTAGCTAAAAACAATAAATCCTTTTCTCTTGCTGCGGTCATAATCGCCTGTGCTAGAGGATGATTACTACCATTTTCTACTGATGCTGCTAGCTGCAACAATTCTTCAGGAGTTAAATCTGCTAAAGGAATACAGTCGGTAACTTGAGGTTGACCCTGAGTCAAAGTGCCTGTTTTATCAAAAACTACCGTATCTAGCTTATGAACACGTTCGAGAATATCTCCACCTTTAATTAAAATTCCTTTTTCTGCACCAATACTAGTACCTACTAAAATAGCTGTGGGAGTAGCTAAACCCAAAGCACAGGGACAGGCAATTACCAGTACAGCGATCGCCAGTTTTAAACTGAGTAATAAAGGCGAGGTTGCTACTGTCATTCCCATTGCCATAGACATGGAGTGAGATGCGCCTAGTAAGACAGAATCCCAAATTTGCGTACCAACAAAATACCAGAAGCAAAATGTCAGAGTTGCGATCGCCATAACGCCATAGGCAAAATAACCAGCAATAGTATCAGCTAGCTGCTGTACTGGTGCTTTTCGGGTTTGGGCATCTTCTACCAAATTGATGATTTTTGCCAGGGTGGTATCTTGTCCAATACCTGTGACTTCGATGGTGATAACTCCTGACTGATTAATCGTGCCTGCACGGACTAAATCCGATTTAGCTTTAGCTACTGCCACTGACTCCCCTGTTAGCATCGATTCATCTACGGTGCTTTCTCCTACCACGATCGCTCCATCCACAGGAATTTTTTCTCCTGGTAAGACTCGCAGCCATTCAGATGGCTTAACTTGTTCTACGGGGATTTCAATCGTCTCAGAGTTATCTTGTTTGCCAATTAAACGGGCAATAGGCGGTTGCAAAGAAACTAGCTTCTCTAAAGCAGCAGAAGCGCGGTTACGAGCTTTCCCTTCTAAAGTACGCCCTAATAAAATAAAGCCTAAGAGCATTACAGGCTCATCAAAAAAACATTCCCAACCCAGTTGAGGCAGAAATAAGGCAAAACAGCTAGCTAAATAAGCACTGGTTGTACCTAAGCCAACCAAGGTATTCATGTTAGGCATTCCGTGACTTAGGCTACGCCAACCATCAATTAAAAGCGATCGCCCTGGAATTAGTAAAGCCAGAGTTGCCAAAGCAAAATGAACCCAGATGTTACTTAGTACAGGTATGTAGGGCAAACCCAGGTGATGTAAATGTCCTATACCCGAAAAAAGCAGCAATACAGCAGCAGTAATCAATTGCTGAACTTGTTTTTTTGACTGCTGTTGTCGTTTTGCCTGATTTGACTGGGCGATTTGATAAATACTGCGATCGCTCGCTCGCAATTGACTAGGAAAACCAGTTTTAGTTAACTTCTCGGCTAAAGCTTCTGGGGCGACGCTTTGGGTCTCATATTCTACTACCGCAACTTCTGTAATCAGGTTGACACAGGCAGATACTACCCCAGAATTCTGCTCTAGCTGTCTTTCTACCGCCTTGACACAGCCAGCACATTTCATCCCCCCAACATCCAAGGCGATTGTCTTTAGTTCTGATTTGGCTAAGTTAAAATTTACTCGTTCTTGATCTGATGGTGGTAAGGGAGACTTGACCATGAATTAAGTAGCTTAAAAAGTTTTGTATCTATAGAAATTTTAATTCAAATGATAGGCAAAATGACTTATTCGTAAGTTCTAGTAGACGGCAGTGCAAATAAACTACTAGTAGATCTGATGTAAATTAACTTTCTTTATCTATATTATTAGAGAAAACCTATATTTTTCAGTAAATAAAAAGATTCATAAAAAAATTCAACTTAGGCAGATTTAACTGCATTATGTGGATTAAAAGTATAGTCAATTCAATTATTTCAATTATTGGAAAAACCGATGTTGATGTTTACGGAAGGGGTCTGACCTCTGACGGCGACGCAGGGTCTGACCCCTAATTCACATTAGACGTACTAGTAGATCTGTTTATGAAGTTAATATTTTTAGTTTTTCCTGCTCATCTTGGGTCAAGTCAGTTGATTGACCAAGGATTTCTTTATACATCTTGGTGTATTCTATAGCCGATTTTACCCAGCTAAAGTTTTGACTCATGGCTCGTTGCTGTAATTCTTGCCATCTATCTTTATAAACAAATCCTTCGGAAGCTCGAACCATACAGGTAAATAAATCTAGGGGTTCGTAACGATCGAAACAATAGCCAGTACCTGCTTTGTTCATCGGCTCGTGATAACTTACCGTATCTACCAAGCCACCAGTGCGCCTCACAATCGGAATGCAACCATAGCGCATTGCTAACATCTGACTAATACCGCAGGGTTCAAACTTAGAAGGCATCAGGAATACATCACAACCACCATAGATCCTACGTCCTAATGAGTCATTATAAAGTAGCTGTACTGACACTCTGCCAGGAAAACGAGTGGCTACCTCCCATAGTTGAGTTTCAATTTGGCGATCGCCCGTCCCTAAAACTACTAGCTGAGAATTGCTATATGCCATAAAGCGATCAATTATCTGCAACAGCAAGCCGATTCCTTTCTGGTCAACAAGTCTTGAGACAATTCCCATGAAGAAAGCGTTCGGATCGACGCTCAAACCTAATTCTTTTTGTAAAGCGGATTTATTGATCGATCTCTTGGCTACAGTGTCTTGAGTGAAATTTTGCTCTAGAGCTTTATCTTTGGCAGGATCGTAACTATCCGTATCAATGCCATTTAAAATTCCTTTAGTCTTACCACTAATAAAGGAAAGTAAGCCCTCAAGCTTTTCGCCATATTCAACGGTTTTAATTTGTTGATTGTAAGTAGGAGAGACAGTATTAACGCGATCGGCAAACTGCACCGCAGCAGCCATTACATTATGTCCCTGCATATACCAAGGACACCAAGTAATCTGCTCTAAATACCATCGCCAAGGACCTTGGTAAGCTAAATTATGAATTGTAAAAACGCTAGAAATATCAGGTGACTGATTCAACCACACAGGAAGCATTCCTGTATGCCAATCATGACAATGAACTATTTCTGGCTTCCAGTAATTCCAGCAAAACTCGGCTGCGCCATTACTAAAGAAAGTAAACCGCCATGCCTCATCTTCTCCTGCATAAATTCTGGAAGGATCGAAAGCAGGATGACCAAATAAATAAACTGGGACATCACTATCTGGTAAAACAGTTTCATAAACAGCAAAGCTATTAAACATGGCATTTCCCCGCCAGACAGGATTAGGGGGAATATCTATTTTGCCGTTTAAAAAGCCATAGTAAGGCATAAAAATACGGACATCATGACCTAGCTTTTTTAGTACTTTAGGTAATGCACCTACCACATCCCCCAGTCCCCCTACTTTGGCAATAGGAGCGACTTCTGCTGCTACAAATAAAATCCGCATTTAAGTTACTATGGTGCTTATTCCTGCTAACGTTTTCTGTGTGATTATAGTCGGGTGATGGGTACGGGCGATAGGGGATCGAGAAAAAGATTTAGTATTACTAGATTTTGTGAGTTCGTTTGCAACATTTTGCCAGCACAATAATTATGATTAAAAACAAAGATTTTGTAGGGTGGGCAAAAGCTGAAAAATATAAAACTGTTTCGGGAGAAACCCTTTGCCCACCAAATTAAAAATTATAAAATTAATAATTTGCGCTTGATTGTGATTTTGGTGGGCATCAAATAAATATTTTTATTCTAAGAGAGGTTTTTCTCTGCCCACCTACGATTTATATCTTTGGTAAATACAAAAAAGGAGTAAGGCGATCGCCTGAATAATATAGAATCAGTACAGTTTGTTTTTCTGCATGAACTCGCGAATCATAGCGACATATCTGACCCCTGACCTCTGACTTCATTTTTAGCCAGTGTTTTCTAAGGGCGTACCCTCGACAGTTCCTATAACGCGGGAAACCCCCGCACCCTCAGCAATAGCGCAGGGCGGGGTACCGCCCAAGTCGCGTCTAGCGACGCTTGGAAGCTTTGCTTCCTGCATGGGGGTTTCCCCCATTGTAGCTATTGCCTCGCAACGGACTGTCTCGCAATCCGTGGGTCAGTTGCGGAAGTGCGCCTTACTCGCTGATGTTGACCGCCCGCATTGATTCATGCAAGAAGTCTAGTTATCGACGAGCTACGTTATTTGTTTTGAGGGCAGACAAATAAAAAGTTAACTGTCAAAATCAATTGGTGATGGTATTACTTACAATTGAATTAATTTAGATCAAAATTTTTGGCGTTTTTTTCGTGAGATTACTTAATGACTACCAAACCTCCTGCTAAGGGCAATAATTCTCAATCACCCATTAGTAAAGCTGTCACCCAAGCGGTACAAAAGATTAAAGTTAACTTTAGCCGTGGCAATTTTCAATCGGGCAAAGCGACTCCAGAGTTGAGAATCAAAGAAGCTAATGGTAAAGAAGAAACTTATCCCTTAGTTGGCGATCGCTATACTTTAGGACGTAGTTCAAGCTGTGATATCAGTATTCGCAATGCGGTAGTCAGTCAAACTCATTTAATCTTAAAAAGAAATCGCAAAAAACCTCGTTCGTTTATCGTTCAAGACGAGCAATCTACTAATGGTACTTACCGAGGTAAGCGTCGCTTTAAAAATTTCTCTTTATTTCATGGAGAAAGCTTTACCTTGGGCCCTCCAGAATTGGCTGCTGCCGTAACGGTTAGATATATTAATCCGCCTCCACTGTGGCTCTATATTATCCGTTATTCTCTCTATGGCATGGGAGGGCTGGTAGGTTTGATGTTATTGATTTTGGGCATTGAATGGCTCAAAGTCCCTGTATATCCCATACCAAGAGAATCAACTCTACCTGTAGTGGTTTATGCACAGGATGGAGTAACGCCAATCAATCCTACGGCACAAAATAACACCCACCGCGAATTAAAAAACCTAAGAGATTTTTCGACCTATCTACCCAAGGCAGCGATCGCTTCTGAAGACAGTCGTTACTACTGGCATTTTGGCGTTGACCCCATCGGCATTAGCAGGGCGATAATGATTAATCTTACTTCTGCTGAATTACGCCAGGGTGCAAGTACCTTGACTCAGCAGTTGGCACGGAGTCTTTTTCCTGAAGTCGGCAGACAAAATACCGCAGGGCGTAAAATTCGGGAAATGATCGTGGCTTTGAAACTAGAAACTTTTTATAGCAAAGATTTTATTCTGAAAACCTATCTCAACCGCGTCTATCTTGGCATTGGTAGCTACGGTTTTGAAGATGCTGCCCAATTTTACTTTGAGAAGTCGGCAGCCGATCTCGACCTTTCTGAAGCTGCGACTTTAGTGGCTATTTTGCCCGCACCAAATTTATATAATCCTGTCAAAGATTATAATACCGCCGTTGGCTTGCGTAACCGTATTATCGACCGTATGCTGGCATTGGGCATGGTAAATGCAGAAGAGGCAGATCGGGCAAGGCGATCGCGCATTGAAGTTAGCCCTAAAGCCGAAGAAACTCTTAATAGTGCGGTTGCTCCTTATTTTTATAGCTATGTTTTAGATGAGCTTAAAACCCTATTGGGTGCAGACGTGGCGCAGGAAGGCAACTTTATTGTCGAAACTGGGTTAGATCCCCAACTACAACAAGAAGCGGAAGAATCTCTGGAGTATTCTGTTGCTAACAACGGCGATCGCTTTGGCTATTCTCAAGGGGCAGTAGTTACTCTCGATAGTAGAAACGGCAATGTACTGGCTATGGTTGGTGGTGTTGACCACGATCAAAGTCAATTTAATCGGGTAGTTCAGGCAAAAAGACAGCCAGGTTCAACCTTTAAAGTTTTCACTTATGCAGCAGCTATTGAAGAGGGAATCGACACCGATACAAAATATTCCTGTGCGCCTTTCACTTGGAAAGGACAACAATATCGTGGCTGTGAGCGTAGCAGTGGCGATATTGATATGTATCAAGGATTAGCGCAGTCTGAAAACGTGATTGCTTTTAGAGTTGCTGAAGAGGTGGGCTTGAAAAAAGTTATGGAGGTAGCTCAACGTCTTGGTGTTTCCTCTCCCCTTACCGAAGCCCCTGGTTTAGTTATCGGACAAAGTGAAACTAACGTACTGGAAATGACTGGTGCTTATGCCACCATTGCCAATGACGGCATTTGGAATAAACCCCACGCTATCAATCGTATTTTAGACGGTAATGACTGCAAAAAATCGGACAAACCTGATACCTGTCGCGAAATTTATGTTTTTGACGACGATAAAGCAACCTATCGCGATGTCATCTCTCAAGATGTTACCGACAAACTTACCGATATGCTCAAAGAAGCTGTGGAAAACGGTACGGGCAAAGCTGCATATATAGATAAAGGAGAAGCTGGAAAAACTGGTACTACTGATAATAATGTCGATCTCTGGTTTATTGGCTATGTACCCAAGGATGACTACGACTACGTGACGGGGGTTTGGTTGGGCAATGATAACAATTCACCCACCAGCGGTAGTAGCTCGCAAGCAGCTAGCCTTTGGGGTAGATATATGAAACAGGCAGTTAGTAATTAAGTGGAAATAATTTTTGGATCATGACTACCAAAATACCAAGTCTTAACCAATTGTATGACCGCGATTATCATTTGTGGCTAGAAGAAACCGCACAACTATTAAAAACTAAAAACTTTAGCTAACTAGATATTAAAAATTTAATTATACTGTTTGGATTAGGTAAAAGCGATCGCTCTTTCTTTCGGTATTACGATCAACAGAAACGATTAAACTTAAATATATTAGCTACGGTTTAATAATAAAATGAATACTCGACTTGTTGAATTTGTATATCAAGTTATTCAATCTCTTTCTGATGAAGAAAAATTGCTTTTAGAGGAAAAGTTATATACAGACTTGCCCTATCCATCTCAAAAAGAAATTGTAGGTTTAGCCGAAACAAGCAACGTATTCAATTTTCTGAATGATGAACCAGATATTTATAGTTTGGATGATGGAGAAGCTGTCTAGATGGCTTTAAACAAAGGTGACATTGTTTTAGTTCAGTTTCCTTTTAGCGATCTTAGTCAAACTAAATTGCGCCCAGCTTTGGTTTTGGTAGTCAGCGCAAGTATTGATGAAATTACGCTGTGTTTTATTTCTTCTCAAAAAGTTAAAAGTTTAAGTGCTAGTGAATTTGCGATCGCCAAATCTGATCGAGAGTTTGCAGAAACAGGATTAAAAGCTGATTCTAAAGTTAGAGTAACTAGAATTATTACTTTAGAACGTAAGTTGATACTCAGAAAAATTGGTGAATTAAGCAAAAATCAAATACTTAAACTTAATCAAATTTTGACAACTGCATTTAAGTTGAAATAAGCTGCTGTTTTTCTATTTTAATTGTACTGTTTGGATTAGGTAAAAGCGATCGCTTTTACTTAAAGTGAGGCGATCGCATTAAGAGAAAACAATTAAAATTAGAGAAAATTCACGCTACTATTACTTTTTATCTTTATGAGCTATCGCATTTTATTCTTTAGTTCGATAAGCTTGTTCTGGATGATTTAATCTGTCAGGATATCGTAATTCTATAAGTTCTTCCTCTACCATCTTTTTTTAAAATCTAGTTCTAAGTGTTGAATTAGTGCGATTAAGAATTACTTCCAATTGTTGCAAGGTTAAAAATCCTTCTCTGCACACTTCTAAAATCACTTCCCGCATTACATCTGCTGGAACTTTACCTTTATCTCTGACAGGTTTTGCGATCGCCTTAAGATTTTCTAAATGATCGGAGCTTTCTATCAAACGATCGGAGTTGACAACTAAATGATCGGAGCTTTCTATCAAATGATCGGAGTTGACAACTAAATGATCGGAGCTTGACTGAGAAGTTGAAGTATTTTGCAGTAAAGAAAGAAAGTTTTTGCTTTCTGAAGTTGCTAAACTATATTGTGTTCCACGACCGTGACCATATTTTTGCAACCAACAATTACTTACTAAATTTTTGAGACAGTCTCCAATGTCTCTGGAATGTTTTTGAGTAAAGCCTTGAATATCATTGTTACTAATTTCTCCAAAGTGATGTGCTAATACCAAAATAAGTCGATCTAATTCCTTGAGATAGCAATATTTATCTCCAACAAGTTCTCGCAATTCCTGTTCTATGTCTTCAGGAATAAAGCTAAGCATTGGCAGCGCAACATTTGTTATATTTAGGTCGAGTTTTTCAGATATTAACGGTGTAAACCATTGTTGTTCTCGCCAAGCTCGAAGAATTTTGGGAAATCCAGAACCTGCTTTATCGCTTAAACCAAGCATTTGGAACATTTTTTGCAGACTGGGATTGCGCGGATCACTTTCCCCTCCATCGTAAAGCGTTTCAATGGGAATCCTGAGACGACCTGGATTTGAAAATGAAAATCTGTCTTTGAATTTTAAAACTGTTATAGATCGGGTTGATAAGTGATCAGCATGAATCAATGTATTAACTAAAGCTTCTCTAAGTGCTTGATGAACGTGAGTTTCTTCTTTGCGAATAGCATCTCGGTCTAGTTTAAAAGGAACATCTAGATCCTTAACTAATCTTCCGTAAATACGATAGTAAAAATTAAATATATTTCCTTCCCATTTACCATCAAGAGTAACTCTATGTGTCCAACGCTCTTCTGGGTCATTAGATAGTCTTTCCTGGTAGTCTAAATGATGGTGAGAGAAAGCGTCTAAAATACTTCGTTCATAACCAAACATTAGTAACCCAGCTACAGTTAGCCCTGCTTTTCCTGTATTGCGATCGCGTTTCCATCCTCCTAGCTTAAGTAGCAAATCTTGGTCGTCTAGTGCTAACCAAGGATGATCTGGTTCTCTAGAGCTAAATCTCTGGCGATATGCTCTCATTGTTTCAGGATCGATATCGCTAAGATCGAATTTTTCTAAAATTTGAGAATCTTGTGGTTCACTACTAGCATCTCGCAACATTTGACGAACTTCGTCTTCTGTACAAGAATAATCTCCCTCATAATTGCGCTTATAAGTCCCTGTCATGGGATTGTTATTAATGTACACGGGGCGCTGGGTACGAGTTGCTTTGGGAACTTTAATAATGATGAGAGATTTATCGTCAATTTTTTCGACGGTTACATCAGATTCATTGCAAATAGGAAAGCTGAGTTTTTGAGCATTATTATGGTTGTCCCAAAAATCTTTAAGTTGTTTTTTGGAATTGTTGACACCAGTAATTTGAAACTGACCTTTTTTCTCTGCCACCCCAAGAACAATATACCCTCCTTCCGTATTGGCAAAAGAAGAAATAGTTTTCCAAGCGTCTTTTGGTACATTATTTTCAGCAGTTTTGCACTCAAAATCTTGGCTTTCACCTATATCGAGTTTTTCTAGGAGGATTTCTAAATCCATGTCGTGTATAACGGCGATCGTAATTAAACAATTATCAACAAGCAATTACTATTTATAGCTCTTTATAGCATTTTAAATATTGTTTAGGCGATCGCTCTATCCACCAGTCAATAACCAATTAGCAAGAGTGACGGCAATGAGTATACAATAAATAATTGCTGAAAGTACCAACTCCTCTGCTATTTACATGACAGTACTGAAACCAATTTCTCTATTCAGTTATACTTTGTGCTTGTTCTAATAGCATTTCCCAACTATCAGGAGGATAACCATTTTCCAGCATCCTTTTAAACACTCTATAAGCATCAGTTTTACTTTCATACGCGCGCTTAGACTTTTCATCATTAACCCAAGCATAGACAATAATTTTTTGTTGCAGATGATAACGAAAAAACAACTTATACTGCTGAAAAAACTTAGCTCGAAACCAGTGTTTGTATTCGCTACCCAGAGTATTACCCTGACGATATTCTTTGCGAGTTGGATCTTGAGGAATGATTTCAAAAGCCAGTTTGTTAATTGCTGCTAATCGTTTGGTAGCATTTTTCTTTTGATAGCCTTGCGGGTATTTTTGGCGCAAGCCTTCTACTTTGTTTAATAATGCTTCTAGCTGACTCAGAAACAATGGATGAGCAAAGATACGCCATCCATTAATGATTAAAGGTTTACTTTCTGACAAGCTTATTCATCCTTATCAGATAACGGTGCATTCAAATCTATGTTCATGTCACCGACTAAAGATTGAACTCGGACTAAAGTTTCTGAAGTAATGGGTTGTATCTGTTGCGGATTTTGTTCTATGTCTTGCGCCAAAAAATCCAGAAACTTGTCTAATATTGGATCGTCTTCAGAGGTTTCATAGCGAGTAATAGTAACTGTTCCATCAGAGTTAATAATGTAGGCTATTTTATCTCGCTTATTCAAACCTAATGTTTTACGCACTATATCGGGAACCTGATTGACTGACAAAACTTTCAAGAAATATTGTAGGAATAAGTTAAAACTTTGAACTCCAACTGATCTGCTCGTTTTTGATATTGCGATCGTGATGCCATTGCAGGTGAGGGATCTTGATTACTAGAGAAAGTCACGCAATGAAGTAAATTCCAACCATTAATGAGTGCAGCTTTGACCCAATCCCAACCAATCCTAAAATAGCTATTACCACGAAACCAATGAGTATCAACCCATCTTCGTTTGCCAATACGAACTACCTCAACACCTTGGGCACTAACGTAGAGAGTAGCCACAGATAAGATAAACCACAAACGGGACAAAGCGCATACATCTCGAATCATCGAGCGTTGAACATTCCAACCACCAGATTGGTCATCTAAAAAATTCGCTTCGATATCAAAACGTAATCCATATTCAGCAAAGGTTTGTAGAGTAGTTTTTTCATTACTGACAATTGCCCATAGTTCGCCGTTAACGTTGTTGCGACCAAGAATCACATGAACTTTGCCAGAAAATTCACCTTTGTGAATCTGTACGTTGTGTAAGCAAATTGCCTCTGCTAAATGAAAGTGAAAGTTTTTAGGTTGACCAGGGCTTCGCCCTACACGATGCGAAGCATCGAAGTCGTCCGAAGGACGGACGATCTGGGCGATAGCCCTGTGGCGCGAAGTGTGAGGTGAACGCTCTCTGCGTTCCGACGTCTCCTTGGGAACGGCGACGGACAGAGAGTCCGTGTATGAAGTAAAACAGCTGCATGAAGTATGAAGTATGAGGTATGAAGTATGAAGTAAAACAGCTACTTCTTCCTTCGTATGAGGTACAAAAAATCTTTCTTCCTTCTTCCTTCAAACTTCTTCCTTCAAACTTCGTAAACAGCTACTTCCTCCTACATGCGGACAAGTCCTTTGTTCCACTATAGTTGCAAGCCCCGTCGTTCACGATCGCTCTTAGTTTGGTAGAGGTACCAGGGCTTCGCCCTACACGATGCGAAGCATCGAAGTCGTCCGAAGGACGGACGATCTGGGCGATAGCCCTGTGTATGAGGTATGAAGGACAAAAAATCCTTCCCGAATTCCGAATTCCTTCTTCCTTCAAACTTCAAACTTCTTCCTTCGTATGAGGTACAAGCCCTCGAACAAACTTGAAACTTCGCGCCTTCATACTTCTGTCTTCAAACTTCTGTTGACACCAACTTCCACGCCAAATCCAGGTATTACTCTTAATTCGGAGACGATAATGCCATCCTAGTTGAGTTGTCAGCATGGTCATCAATTCGGTATGTATAAATCCTCGCTCCGCGAGTAAAATTACCTTAACTGATTCTCGTAGCCTAACTTGTGCCTGCTTAATCATCTCTCGATAATCGGTAACTGAAATACTAGCACTTTCATGGTTCATCACTCTCCACACCAACGGTAAAGCTCTCCCTCGATGAATAACCCAAAGCCGCACAAGGCAATACTCATCCCAGAACAGTGAAGTGTCTAATGCCAAAAATATTTTTGATTCTGACCAATCATCAAGTGCTGCTTTGACCAAGGACTTTCTGATTCGATGGACATTGATTCGAGGATTGTTTAGCCAACGCTGAATACGTCTCTGTCTACCCCCAGCCAACTTCCCTCGACCAGGGATGTACATCGACCATTTTGTCAGGTTGACATTGCCCGTGTGTATTAAAGCAATTATCATCCAAATACAAGTTTGAAGATGACATAAATGTAACCAGTCAGTAGCTTGACCAGGGCTTCGCCCTACACGATGCGAAGCATCGAAGTCGTCCGAAGGACGGACGATCTGGGCGATAGCCCTGTGGCGCGAAGTGTGAGGTGAACGCTCTCTGCGTTCCGACGTCTCCTTGGGAACGGCGACGGACAGAGAGTCCGTGTATGAAGTAAAACAGCTGCATGAAGTATGAAGTATGAGGTATGAAGTATGAAGTAAAACAGCTACTTCTTCCTTCGTATGAGGTACAAAAAATCTTTCTTCCTTCTTCCTTCAAACTTCTTCCTTCAAACTTCGTAAACAGCTACTTCCTCCTACATGCGGACAAGTCCTTTGTTCCACTATAGTTGCAAGCCCCGTCGTTCACGATGAAAGAGGTTTGGTAGAGGTACCAGGGCTTCGCCCTACACGATGCGAAGCATCGAAGTCGTCCGAAGGACGGACGATCTGGGCGATAGCCCTGTGTATGAGGTATGAAGGCGCGAAGTATGAGGTGTGAGGTATGAGCTACAAAAAATCCTTCCCGAATTCCGAATTCCTTCAAACTTCGCGCCTTCAAACTTCTTCCTTCGTATGAGGTACAAGCCCTCGAACAAACTTGAAACTTCGCGCCTTCATACTTCTGTCTTCAAACTTCTATTGACTCATCCATTGATTCAAGGCATTGTAGAGACGGGAGTTTTGATTCACAGTATTCTGAAATTATGAGTGGTATCTAATCTCAGAGTGCTGACTCCCCTTGCTTTGTGTCAATCCCTCAACTCTTTACTGAATCTCTATTCTCAGGTTTTTCTCTTCATCTTTTGTCAGTCAACCAGATCGGGAACAGTAGTTTGATATCTATCTGTAAGAGTAGATTCTGCTTGCAATATTTCTGTCATAGTAGTTTTTTTCAGAACTAATTTAATTCTAGCTTATTGAGTAATGCAGTTGCATTGTCTGCAAGAAAACAGCTAATTAGCAAGAGTGACGGCAATGAATATACAATAAAGAATTGCTGAAAGTATCAACTCCTCTGCTAGTCACATGACCGCAACCGAAACGAATCTCTCTACTCAATACGATCCCAAGCAAACCGAAGCCAAATGGCAGCAATACTGGGCGCAAAAAGAAGTATTCAAAGCCGATCCTAATGCTAAAGGTGAACCCTACTGTATTGTTATTCCCCCGCCTAACGTTACGGGGAGTTTGCACATGGGACACGCTTTTGAGAGTGCGCTGATCGATACATTGATTCGCTACCATCGCATGATTGGGCGCAATACCTTGTGGTTGCCAGGGACAGATCATGCGAGTATTGCCGTGAGTACGATTGTGGATAGGCAAATTAAAGCCGAAGGTAAAAGCCGCGAGGATTTGGGACGGGAAGAGTATTTAAAGCGGGCTTGGGCTTGGAAAGAAGAATCTGGTACGACGATTATTAATCAGTTGAAGAGTCTGGGGGTTTCGGCTGACTGGACAAGAGAAAGGTTTACGATGGATGAAGGTTTGTCCCAGGCGGTGAAGACGGCTTTTGTCAAACTTTATGAAGAAGGATTGATTTATCGGGGTAACTATTTGGTTAACTGGTGTCCTGCGTCCCTTTCGGCGGTATCGGATTTAGAAGCGGAAAAGCAGGAGGTTGATGGGCATCTGTGGCACTTCCGCTATCCTCTAACTGATGGAAGTGGTTATTTAGAGGTGGCAACTACTCGCCCTGAGACGATGTTAGGAGATACGGGGGTTGCGGTTAATCCTAAGGATACTCGGTATAAGGATTATATTGGTAAAACAATTATTCTGCCTATAGTAGGGCGGGAAATTCCCATTATTGGTGATGAATTTGTCGAGATGGATTTCGGGACAGGGTGTGTTAAGGTGACTCCTGCCCACGATCCTAATGACTTTGAGATGGGTAAACGCCATAATCTACCCATGATTAACATCATGAATAAGGATGGTAGTCTTAATGAAAATGCAGGGGAGTTTCAGGGAGAAGATCGCTTTGTTGCCCGTAAGAATGTAGTTAAGAAACTGGATGAATTGGGTAATTTAGTTAAGATTGAAGACTATCGCCATAGCGTTCCTTATAGCGATCGCGGTAAAGTACCAATTGAATCTTTATTATCAACTCAGTGGTTTGTCAAAATCGAACCGTTGTCGAGTAAGGCTTTAGCTTCTCTAGACAATGATAATTCTCCTAACTATGTACCTGAAAGATGGAAGAAGGTATATCGGGACTGGTTGGTTAAATTAAAAGACTGGTGTATCTCTCGTCAGCTATGGTGGGGTCATCAAATTCCTGCTTGGTATGTGGTTTCGGAAACAGGCGGAAAAATTGCCGATAATACTCCGTATATTGTAGCTTACGATGAAACAGAAGCGGAAAATAAAGCGAAAGAGAAATACGGCAATAATATTCAACTACAACAAGATCCTGATGTCTTAGATACTTGGTTTTCTTCTGGATTATGGCCCTTTTCGACTATGGGATGGCCCGAAAATACTGCGGACTTAGCCAAGTATTATCCCACCTATACCTTAGTTACGGGTTTTGATATCATCTTTTTCTGGGTGGCACGCATGACCATGATGGCGGGACACTTTACCGACAAGATGCCTTTTAAGGACGTTTATATTCACGGCTTGGTTTTGGATGAAAACGGGCAAAAGATGTCCAAGTCAAAAAATAACGGTATCGATCCTCTATTAATGATCGATAAATATGGTGCGGATGCGCTGCGTTACACCCTAATTACTAAGGTTGTAGGTGCGGGACAGAATATCAGCTTTGATTATGACCGCAAAAAACAAGAATCAGCTTCAGTTGAAGCTTCTCGTAACTTTGCTAACAAGCTGTGGAATGCGTCACGGTTTGTAATGATTAATCTTAAAGGAAAAACGCCTCAAGAGTTAGGACAGCCAGAAACCGCATCTTTAGAGTTAGTAGATAAATGGTTACTGTCTCGTTTCTATCAAACCGTCAAACAAACTAAAGCTAATATTGAAGCCTATAGTTTAGGAGAAGCAGCTAAAGGTTTATATGAGTTTATCTGGAATGATTTTTGCGACTGGTATATTGAATTAGTTAAAACCCGCCTTTGGCAAGACGATACTTCTACCTCTCGCCTGATGGCACAACAAACCTTGGGCTATGTACTAGAAGGAATACTTAAACTTCTTCATCCCTTTATGCCGCACATTACCGAAGAAATCTGGCAAACTCTTACTCAAGCTGATGGTCAAACTTTAGCACTACAAACTTATCCTCAAGTTGTCGGAGATTTGATTGATGCTGAATTAGAACAAAACTTTAATTTACTTTTTGATACCATTGGCATTATTCGCAATTTACGTGCGGAGTCGGTAATCAAGCCTGGAGATAAAATTAAGGTTATTCTACAAACCCAAAACCAGAAAGAATCTGATATTCTAAGATCGACCCAAAGCTATATCCAAGATATTGCTAAAGTAGGTGAGCTTATAATTACTTCAACTCTGACTGAAGATCCAGGACAGGTAATTGCGGGAGTAACAGGTACAGTGCAGGTTTTGATTCCTCTAACTGGCTTGGTAGATGTAGCTGCACTAGAGGCTAAATTGCAGAAGAAATTAGATAAGGTGGAAAAAGATATTAAAGCTCTTACTGGACGCTTAAATAATCCTGGTTTTGTTAATAAAGCACCCGAAGAGGTTATCAAAGGTGCAAAAGCAGATTTAGCAGAGGCACAAAAACAAGCAGAAATATTACGGGAGCGTTTAGATCGTTTAAAGTAAAAGTATCATTGAATGAGCTATCTAACTACATCCATGTTCAAGACTCTTAAAAGCCATGTTATACCTAGCTCAAGTTGAAATTAACTCTGATTTGGGAGAAATACAGCTACAGGTACTTGCTCGCCAAGAATCGGAATATGTCTGGGAAGTTGATAATTCTGAAACTTTACTTTTAACTAAAGAAAGTTCCTTGTGTGCAGGGGTCTTGGTATTGGTAGAAATAGGTCAAGATCAACAGATAATTAGCATCCAAGAGGCTAAAGACTGGATTTTGAGCATTTTACAGCAGCATTTGACTAAAAATGCGATTAATCCTCAGTTTATCAAAACAGAACAAAGTAAAGTTGAATCATGGCGACAGGAAATCACCGCCCAAAATCTTGAGCTAAATCGCCGTGCGCTGGAAATAGAAACCCGTCGCGAACAATTACAAGAATTGGAACAAGAGTTGAAGCGCGATCGCGAAGAGTTGGATAGGTTAAAAGAGCAATTAAGTAAGTAGCCAAGGGGTACCCCCCGCAGGGAGTAATTAAATTATCCAAGCAATCGCTAAAGCATAGATATAACTATGAATAACGAAGAAATAAAAAAAATTATCTCAACTATATTTCAAGGTCAAAAAAAACTACAAATTGCTCAAGTTAATCTGGCACAGAGAATCAATGAAACTAATGAAACAGTAAATAATTTAGCAACTACTATTAATTCGTTGGCTCAAGTAACCCAAAATCATCAAGTAAGTATTCAAAGAATTACTGGTGAAGGATTAATTAGAAATGCTGATTTAAGCCTTAATAATCAACGTTTTATTCGCATTGAACAACGATTAGAAAGGATAGAAAATTTATTGAGAGGTAGAGACAATAATTGATCTCGATCGCTATAGTAAAGAAAATTAAGCAAGGAAAAACTCACAAAGCAAGGTAATTATTTACCTAATTTATTACTTAAACAAACTAATGCTCAACTTTACTAAACCCTTTTATCCCTTACTACTTTCTACTGTTAAAAGCGATCCTGAAACGGCTCATCGCCAGATGCTAAAGACGTTAAATAACCTGGAGATTAATCGTCATTCTATCTGGGGTAGTTTGGCAATCAAACAGTTAGAAAAGTCTTTTTGTGTCCAAGATACTCGTTTGCAACAAACACTTTGGGGACTAGATTTTAACAATCCTTTTGGTTTAGCAGCAGGGTTTGATAAAGATGGCACAGCAGCAGGAATGTGGAGTAGTTTGGGTTTTGGTTTTACAGAATTAGGTGCAGTTACCTTACATTCTCAGTCAGGAAATCCTCGTCCGCGGATGTTTCGTCTCCCTGAAGATAAAGCAGCACTTAATCGCATGGGTGCAAATAATTTGGGTGCAGCAGTAATGGCAGATACCCTAGCTCAAACTTGGAAACGACAAGCTTGTAAGATTCCAATTGGTATCAATTTGTGTAAATCGAAAATTGCTTCTTTAGAAAATGCAGCAAAAGACTACATAGGCAGCTTTAAATATCTAGAGGATGTGGCAGATTACTTTGTAATTAATGTAAGTTCACCTAATACCCCAGGATTGCGATCGCTCCAAGCAGGGGAACAACTAGAACCAATATTAGATGGCTTACAGACAGCAAACACCCAACATAAACCTCTTCTAATTAAAATAGCTCCCGATCTTGAATGGCAAGATATCAAAGATATTCTTTATTTAGCGACTAGCTACAATCTTTCTGGTGTGATCGCCACTAACACTACTATTCGCCGTGATGGTTTGAATACAGATGTTTTAAAAGAGACAGGCAAGAATATTAAAGACGAAGCAGGAGGAATTAGCGGTTTACCTGTGAAAAAACGCTCTACAGAAGTAATTAGATTTATTTATCAGGAAACAGACGGTAATTTACCGATTGTTGGCGTTGGGGGGATTTTTGATGCCGATGATGCTTGGGAGAAAATTATTGCTGGGGCGAGTATACTGCAAGTGTATACTGGCTGGGTTTATGAAGGACCTTGGATGGTCAAGAATGTGTTATCTGGCTTGTTAGCTAAATTAGATGAGAAAGGGTTAGATAACATTAAAGATGCGGTGGGTTTAGAGCATTTATAAGTACGCTATGGAAGAAATATTAGAGTTAAAAGACTGTTTACTAAATCGCAAATACGATCGCGCCTTTGCCATAGTAGAAGACGTAGAAACGATGGGAAGACAGGATAAAATTAATAATTTAGAGTCGTTTCTAGTAATTTTATTAATCCATTTAATTAAGATTCAAGTGGAAAAAAGAGTAACGAGAAGCTGGAAAAATTCTCTTAGTAATAGTCTTTTAGCAATCGAGAAACGGAATCGCTGGCTGCCTGACACAAGTAGCTAAAAGAGTCGAAATGCGGTCAGAAAAAAGAAAAGGTAGAGCAATTATGGGAAGCTGAAAATGAATAGTTTTAGCCTTATATTCCATGTCAAGATCTACCCCTCTTTATCATCAACTGCTGAGTCTACTGAGTCAAGATTCCACATACAGAGATTTCAGGCAGATCAAAGCGTTAGCTTGGATGATCAACGCGCTGATATGTAGCAGCAAAATTAACCTTAGTGAGTGGGAATCTTACGTGATAAGTAGGGCGAACCAAGCACAGAGTATTGAGCGAAGATGGCAAAGATTCGTTCATAACAGTCGAATTAAAGTCAAATCTCTGTATGTACCTCTAGTAATGGCGGCAATTAGTAACTGGAGTGGACAACGCCTCTATCTGGCACTGGATACAACAGTTTTATGGAATCGATACTGCATGATTCATCTTTCTGTGATTTGTGGTGGTAGGGCAATTCCTTTCTTATGGAAAGTAATGGAACATAAAAGTTCAACAGTAGCATTCAAAGAATACAAAACCATGCTGAAATTTTCACGTAGATTACTCCGCAAGTATCCTGATGAGATGCTTCTAGCTGACCGAGGTTTTGTTAACCATCAGTTGATGAATTGGCTCACCACTAGTCAATGGCACTATTGTCTACGCTTACCCTGTGACGTAACTATTCAGGGGGCAAGGAGACATCCTATTGAACTGAAATATCTTTATCCGCCAAAGTCAGAGGCGATTTTGTATCACAATGTTGGACTATGGCTCGATGGAGAATGCCGAAGCAACTTTGTCTTAGCCAATGTCAAGGGGACAAAAGAACCTTGGGCTGTTATTACTGATGAAGACCCGACTCTACAAGCTTTATGGCAGTAGGCTCTAAGATTTCGTATTGAAGAATTATTTTTAGATTCTAAATCTGGAGCTTTTCAATTGGAAGAATCTAAAATTGCCAGACAGCCCGTTGCGCGGGTTTCCCGCGTTGAAGGGACTGTCGAGGTCGCGATCGCAAGGCATTGGAACGTTTATATTTGGTGGTAGCCTTAGCACTTTTATTTGCGACTACTCATGGCATGACAGTTCAATTGAAGGGACTTAGAAGTCAAGTAGATCCGCATTGGGAGAGAGGTTTAAGTTATCTCAAAATTGGGATCAGATGGCTCAAAGAAGTTTTACATAAAGGTCGTAGTTTGTTTGACCCTACACCTTTATTTTCTCAAAATACTTTGCCCTGTTTTGCATCTTCAAAGGCTAGAAGAAAATACTATGATGCCATTTCGTTTATCAGAATTTCGGAATTAAAGTGCTTAAGAGTTTAACTGTCCTCAAATAAATGTGTCAGGCAGCCAGACGGAATCGATTAGGAAAAAAGTCGCATTATATTAAGCAAGATGATTGGAATGAATATATTTCAAATTGTCAGTTTGAAGCGATATTAGGTGCTGCTAAAGAAGCTTTGGAAGGGATGGATTATCAGGATTTAGAAAAGTTAGTCGATTTTGAGCAATTATTTATAGTTAGTAATGAATTGTTGACTTTAACTTATAGTAATAATCCTAGAGAAATAATTGAAGTGATTGATTCTAAGTTTCTGGTTAAATATCATTAAAATAGCGATCGCCAAAAACTTAATTTAGTAAAATATTTAAGATTAGGCTGGAATATACCGTTTTTACTTTAATTTATGAATTGTATGATATATCGCGATCGCTATCGAAGACATAATTTTTATTCTCATGCAGAAAAGATTAAAACTAGACTGATCTACAGCTTATTTAAGAAAATGTTATTGTAAACTAGATTTTGCTCATGATTGAGAGGGTAACAATGGAGATAGAATATCCAGAAGATTTAAAATACCTAGATAGCCACGAATATGTCCGTTTTGATGGTGAAGTCGCCACAATTGGAGTTAGTGCTTTTGCACTCGATCAGTTGGGAGACGTGGTTTTTCTAGAGCTTCCAGAAGTGGGTGATGCTGTAGAGGTAGGAGAAACTCTAGGATCGATTGAGTCTGTCAAAGCAGTAGAAGACCTATATCCACCAGTTTCGGGAACGGTAATCGAGCGCAACGAGACTGCTATTGATGCACCAGAAACGCTGGCGGTAGATCCTTATGGAGAAGGTTGGTTGATTAAGGTAAAAGTCGATAACCCTGATGATGAGTTAGAAGATGCTCTTACTGCTGCGGAATATCGCGCTCAGGTAGAAGGAATGGAGCAAGATTAAAGAAAGCTGGTTTGGTTGGTTTTAGAAAAGTTAGTCTTTTTTACTTACAAAGCAAAATAATTGGGTAAATTCTTGGTGGACTAGTTTCTTTTAATAGGTAATACTTGTTAATATTTATTACAAATCGCTAATAAAAGTGGTTACGTTAATCAACTGGTGTTTCGCCACTATTTTTTTACCCAAAAACAGTATTTTTCATTAATATGGTTAATTTGAACTTTGCTTTAGAATCCCAAACTTCAGAATTTCCGCAAGACAGTATTGATAAACCTTCTAGTCAGAAAACCAGTTCTTTTAATACTAGACATATTGGAGTAAATCAGCAGCAAATTCAACAGATGTTGCAGGTGCTAGGGATTGAAAGCTTAGAGCAATTAATCGATCAGACTGTCCCCGCAGCAATTCGTCTTAATAAGCCATTACAGCTACCCGCAGCCAAAAGCGAGTCGGCTGCTTTGGCTAGATTAAAAGCGATCGCCTCAAATAACCAGGTATATCGCTCTTTTCTAGGCATGGGTTATTACAATTGCCTGACTCCTCCAGTAATTTTGCGTAATGTCTTAGAAAATCCTGGCTGGTACACTTCCTACACTCCCTATCAGGCAGAAATTGCCCAGGGAAGATTAGAAGCGTTGCTCAATTTCCAAACCATGATTATCGATCTAACGGGTTTAGAAATTGCCAATTCTTCTCTTTTGGATGAAGGTACGGCAGCAGCAGAAGCGATGGGTATGAGCTATGGACTGTGTAAAACTAAAGCCAACGCCTTTTTTGTAGATGCAGCTTGTCATCCCCAAACCATAGAAGTAATCAAAACTCGTGCTTTACCCTTAGGTATTGAGGTAATTATTGACGACTACGCCAAATTTGATTTTTCTACCCCAATTTTTGGTGCGTTGTTACAGTATCCTGCTACTGACGGCACGATTAAAGATTATCGCTCTTTTATTGAACAGGTACACGAAGCCAAAGCGTTAGCTACCGTAGCAGCAGATATTCTTAGCTTGACTCTATTAACTCCTCCTGGAGAATTTGGGGCAGATATCGCCGTGGGAAGTACCCAAAGATTTGGTGTTCCCTTGGGTTATGGGGGACCTCATGCAGCTTATTTTGCCACTAAAGAAAAATATCAAAGACAAGTACCAGGACGTATTGTCGGAGTTTCTAAAGATGTCCACGGTAAACCTGCTTTGCGTTTAGCACTACAAACTAGAGAGCAGCATATCCGCCGTGAAAAAGCTACCAGCAATATTTGCACTGCACAGGTTTTGTTGGCGGTGATTGCGTCAATGTACGGAGTGTATCATGGCGCAGCAGGGGTTAAAGCGATCGCCGTAAGAGTTCATCAGCTTACAGTTGCTTTAGCAGCAGGATTACAGCAGCTTGGATATGAGATTAAAACTGAAAGTTTCTTTGATACTATTGGCGTCAGTACAGGAGATAAAAACGCTGCGGATATTATTAAAATTGCTGCGGATAAGCAGATAAATCTTCGCTGGCTGGATGACAAGGCAGTAGGCATATCTCTTGATGAAACTACTACCGAACAAGATTTAATCGACCTGTGGCAAATATTTGCAGGCAAAGCAGAGTTACCTTTTAGCTATGCAGAATTACTTAACAACAAATCAAGCATCAAAGAGCAGCAGTTACGTACTACTCCTTACTTAACAGAGTCAGTATTTAACCGCTATCACTCGGAAACCGAACTGCTACGCTATCTTCATCAACTAGAAACCAAGGACTTATCTTTAACTACTTCGATGATTCCTTTGGGATCTTGTACCATGAAGCTGAACGCCACAGCAGAAATGATTCCTGTTACCTGGGCAGAATTTGGTAATGTTCATCCTTTCGCACCTTTAGAACAGACTCAGGGCTATCAGCAGCTATTCGCTGAATTAGAACAGTGGCTAGCTGAGATTACGGGGTTTGCGGCTATCTCCCTACAGCCTAATGCTGGCTCACAAGGTGAATATGCAGGACTACAGGTAATCCGTAAATATCATCAAGATCGAGGCGAAGGACATCGCCGTATCTGTCTGATTCCTGAGTCGGCACACGGTACAAACCCCGCAAGTGCGGTAATGTGTGGCATGAAGGTGGTAGCAGTGAAGTGCGATCGCAATGGCAATATAGACCTACAAGACCTGCAAACAAAAGCAGAAAAGCACAAGGATAACTTAGCAGCTTTGATGGTGACTTATCCTTCAACTCACGGAGTGTTTGAAGCAGAGATAAAAAGTATTTGTGCGGTAGTTCATCAACATGGTGGACAGGTTTACATGGATGGGGCAAACATGAATGCTCAAGTAGGCTTATGTCGTCCTGGTGATTTTGGGGCGGATGTCTGTCATCTCAACTTACATAAAACCTTCTGTATTCCTCATGGTGGTGGTGGTCCTGGAGTCGGTCCTATTGGCGTAATGTCTCATTTAGTACCTTTCTTGCCTGCTACTCCCAAAACTGCTAAAGAAGCTAAGCCTATTGGCGCAATTTCGGCTGCCCCTTGGGGAAGTGCTAGTATTTTGACTATTTCCTGGATGTATATTGCCATGATGGGAGAAGCTGGCTTAACTCAGGCAACTAAAGTGGCAATTCTCAACGCTAACTACATGGCAAAGCGTCTTGAACCATATTATTCAGTGTTGTTTAAAGGCGAAGCTGGATTGGTAGCTCACGAATGTATTATTGATTTGCGTCCGCTTAAAAAACGCGCTCACGTTGAAGTAGATGATGTAGCCAAAAGACTAATGGACTTTGGTTTTCATGCGCCAACCGTATCTTGGCCAGTGATTGGCACAGTAATGATCGAACCGACTGAAAGCGAATCAAAAGAGCAGCTAGACCGTTATTGTGATGCCATGATTGCCATCTATCAAGAGGCAGAAGCGATCGCTAATGGGTCAATAGATCCAGAAGATAACCCCTTGAAAAATGCTCCTCATACTGCCCAATCTTTAATTTGCGGTGAGTGGTCACATCCCTATAGTCGAGAAGAGGCAGCCTACCCTGCACCCTGGACAAAGGAACATAAATATTGGACTCTTGTTGGCAGAATCAACAATGCCTATGGCGATCGCAATTTAGTTTGTTCCTGTGAAGGGATGGAGGCGTATAAGGAATAAATATCTATTCCAAAAATTTACTTAGTTTTTAGTAATAGCTTCCTGAATACAGTATAAGTCCGTACTTTTGTTCTCCAGGAAGCATTATTAAACTAGTAAAGATAAAACAAGCAAAAACCAAAATATGAGCCTGGATTTCGCTTTCTTAAGGTTCTTCTTTCCTTTGCCTCCAGTTTTAGTCGCAAAGTCAGAAAATTTAATTAGCAGTTTTAATCATTTGGCAGAAAATTTGCTGCTAGAAATCGCAATACTCTTTAAAATAGTTATTGAATCTATTGCCCTACTTATACTCGCTTTGGCAATTGTCAGAGCAGTAAAAAGATTGCTTTGGCACAGTCATAAAATTGAGCGAGAAGAAAAACTCAGCCAAGTCAGACTAGATTTAGGTAAAGCACTAGCACTGTCTCTAGAATTTTTATTAGCAGCCGACATTGTAGCTACGGCAGTATCTCCAAGCTGGAGTGCGGTGGGTAAATTAGCAGCAATTTCGGCTATAAGAACTTTTCTCAACTTTTTCTTGGAAAGAGAAGTTAGATTATTGGCAAAAGAAAAAACGAGCAAGTCACCAAAGATAAAAAAGCTTGATTATTAATCCACAAACACTAAAAAGAGACGCTCTCAATTAAAGAACGCCTCTAACCAATTTTAGGCGTTGCACAGTTGCGGGATAATTTAACCAAACCAAAGATTAATTACTTCCCCAGTCTTTTAGTCCCCAATTCGCCCAGTCAGCCTAAACAATTCTATTATGATGCAACGCCCAATTTTAATTGCCTGCTTAGTAAAGTTCTTCTTCTTGGTGAGTAGTAATAGTACAATCAGAGCTTGGATATGCAACACAAGTAAGAACATATCCTGCTTCAATTTGATCGTCGTCCAGAAAAGACTGATCGGACTGATCTACAGTACCAGACTCCAATTTACCAGCGCAGGTAGAGCAAGCACCAGCACGGCAAGAATAAGGTAAATCTAAACCTTGTTCTTCAGCAACGTCAAGAATGTACTCATCATCTGGTACTTCAATAGTTTGCTCGCCGTCGGGCATTTTGAGAGTAATGTTATAGCTAGCCATGTATTTCTTTCCTCTTTTGCAAGGTGATATATTAATTTGTGCTTAGTTAGGAAGTTCCACTTATTTCGTTAATAATTTAATTAAAATAAGTTTTTTCCTCGTTCAAAAAGCCTCATGTTTGATACTAAGGGAAAAATACTAATTATTGTGCGTGCATTAGCAATGAGATTTGTTATTTATTGTAAAATAAGTTTTTCTTATCTATAAACCTGTGGTTGGAACACTTTGAGTTGAAAATTTCCAATGACCCCAAAACTACCAAATAGCAATCATTCTTTCGGCATAAAATATTAAAAAAAGAATCTTAATTCCCCCTAAAAATAACTATTAATTATATTTATACCTGTGATTGATGATTTGTACTTAGAGTAAAAGTTAAAGAAGCTCATATTGTTTTTATGTACACAGAAGCATTTCTCCCCCTGAAAGTTGGCATAGTTGGTACTGGATACGCTGCCAAAAAAAGAGCCGAGGCTTTAATAGCTGACAAACGTACCGAGTTAGTAGCTGTGACAGGAAATACCCCCGAAAGGCTGAAAGAATTTTGCCAATCTTTTGCTGTAAAAGCAATAGATTCTTGGACAAGATTGATTAATATGCCTGAACTAGATCTGATTATCGTTTGTACTATTAATAGGGATTGTAGTGCGATCGCTAAAGGAGCTATATTAGCAGGAAAACATATAGTCGTAGAATATCCTTTGACTTTAGATGCCAAAGAAGCTCAACAGATCATAGAACTTGCTGAAGCTCATCAAAAGTTACTTCATGTTGAGCATATAGAAATTATTGGCGGACTGCATCAAGCTGTTAAACAATGTTTGCCACAAATAGGCAAAGTTTTTTACGCTCGTTACTCGACAATTCGCGCTGAACATCCTGTTAGCCGTAGCTGGAAATATCATCGAACCATGTTTGGTTTTCCTTTAGCAGCAGCATTATCGAGGATTCATCGCCTAACAGACTTGTTTGGCACGGTAGAAGCGGTAGCTTGTCAAAATCGTTATTGGGATATACCAGCTTCAGACTACTTTACTGCTTGTCTGTGTAATGCTCAGTTGAATTTTCACAGCGGTATTGTGGCAGAAATTATTTACGGTAAAGGGGATGTTTTTTGGCAAAGCGATCGCCTTTTAGAAATTTATGGCGAAAAAGGTTCTATCGTCTTTACAGGGGAAAAAGGAACTTTAAACGTGGAGGGAAATAAGACAGCAATTCCTGTTACTCCTCGCCGTGGTTTATTTGCCCAAGATACAGATATGGTTTTAAATTGCCTATTAAATCAGCAACCTTTATATATAGAACCTCAAGCTAGTCTTTATGCTTTGCAAGTGGCGAATGCTGCTTTAGAATCTTCCCGTCTACACCAAACAGTTCATCTCGATTAAGCCCTAATAGAGCAAAAACAAAGATTAACGATTTAAATAATTAACCACAGCCTGCAACCCTAAACGATAGCTATCTGCACCAAACCCGCTGATTTGACCAACTACAACTGCTGCAAGGTAAGAATGGTGTCTAAACTCTTCTCTGGTGTAAATATTGCTTAAATGCGCTTCTACAGTTGGTATCTGCACTGCTGCGATCGCATCTCGGATAGCCACGCTGGTGTGAGTATAAGCTCCTGCATTAATAACAATTCCCTGGTGCGTTTGTCTGGCATTATGTATCGCATCTACCAGTATACCTTCATGATTAGACTGCAAGCAGTCAAGGCCAACTTGCAGTTTTTTGGCATCAGAATATAGAGCCTGATTAATTTGCTCTATTGTGGTTGAACCATATATTTCAGGCTCACGAAGCCCTAATAAATTTAAGTTAGGGCCGTGCAGAACTAGTACGCTTATTTCAGGCACAGCTTATTATACAGTTAAGCTTCAACAGTTAATTAACGATAACGACGGCGTTGACGATCATCAACTGGAATAGGAATCGGTTCCTTTTCTTGCTCAACTTCTGGTCCTAACAACATTTCGATCAGCTTTTGAGCTATGTCTCTTAATTTGTCAAGTAATTGTTCTATATAGTCCATCGGATAAACAGCTCCTTCAGGAAAACCTTAAATACTACTTATTTTATCATCTTTGCCTAGAGGCGAAGAAGCCTAACCGCTTTGCATATCACAAGCAAACTATAGGCTTTAACTCTTACATTCTTACAAGTTCCTTTACAATGCTTTTTAGACGTAGGAAATGAAGTTTCAAAGCTATTATGTTAAGTTTAACACAAGCTGTGGTTATGAGTATATATTCTAACCTCGATCTTTAATAAAATCAGCAAACTAAAAACAATAATTTTTGTTAAAAATGCCAGGGTAGATTTCTCGTAAAGTGTTTAGTATCTATTAATCTATTCATAACTTAGCTGCCGATAACAGGAATTAGAGTTCTAAAAGTTACTTGCGATCGCGCCCAGGACGCTATTTGCCCCAAAAACAATCTTTCTCAACCTCTTTGTTAGTCTAATCTACAGTTACGACGCTTTGCTTGTAACGTCGGCAACTTCTACCTCTGAAGATGCTGCTGGTTTGTTGACAAATAATTTTGGTAACAGCAAGCCAGAACGTTCTTTGTAGGCTGCAAACTCTGGGTAACGAGCCAGAGATTTGTCTTTCTTGAACATATTTGGTACAAAAATCAAAGCTGCAAATATACCCAAAATCAGGAAAGGTAGCCAATGTTGCGCCAGCATGGCAAAGCTAAGATAAATCAAAATTTCTCCCAGGTAATTGGGGTTACGGCTACGGCTAAAAAAACCTTCGGTAATCAGCCCTTTTCTATGTTTTAAAGTAAAGTACTTTTGAGCATCGCTACCATAGTGCAGAAATACTCCCATAATATTAATGGCGATCGCAGCACTCGTTAAAGGCAGACTAGGTTGTACACCACTGCTAATTAATATAAACGGTGCAACCCAATACAAACTAACCAGCATAAAAGTTAGAATTCCCATCACTACGGGGACTTCTTGTTCCCATTGTCGATCTGGGTAAAGACTATCTTTAATTAGCCACATAATGCCATAAGTTCCATGCAAAGCTAGATATACCCAGACAGCTAAGGTAAAGTTATTATAAAAAGCCATCAGGCTTAATACAACCACAAAAGTTAGGGATTTATGTAGATTAATTGGGTATTTTACTTTCATATTTAAAATTTTTTGGGTGCGTAATCATCTGACTGCTAGAACACTTTATTATTTTAAAGGGAACTCTTGCTTTTGTTTCTGGCTGACATGACAAATTTAGTTCGTTGGAGGCTTACGTTGATAAAATTGAGCGCAAATTAACTATATCTAAATAGCTAGCTTGAAAATCACCTTGGATAACCTGGCACGGTGAATTTGGTTCACCTAAATCACTGACTACCAATGCTGCTTGGCTAAAATCTTGATGTTTTGTGTAGTTGTTAACAGTAACTATGGTCTTTAATCCTGCTTTAGTTGCTGCTTCTAAGCCGTTATCAGAATCTTCAAAAACTAGCAGGTTTTGAGCAGGAAGCGAAATTTGCTCCATAACGTAATTATAAACATCGGGAGCAGGTTTTTTGGCAGCGACCATATCTCCTGCGCCAATAGTTTCAAACCAATCTAAGTCTAAATATTTCTCTAGCAAAGCAATTACGTTGGGTAAAGAAGATGTAGTTGCGATCGCCAGACTAATACCATTTTGTCTAGCTGATTCAATAATTCTTTTTGTTCCTGATCGAAGTTTTATTGCTCCCTGGCGAAGTAATGCTTGATAATATTTATTTTTAAGCTGGTGAAGATGTACCACAAAATCAGTCATATCTTGAGTAGGTTTAAAGTCTGGTAAATACTGACTTAGATAAAACTCAATTCTTTCTTTTCCCCCTGAAACTGTCAGCAATTGACCATAAAATTCTACTGACCAATTCCAATCTAAACCCGCCTCTGCAAACGCCTGATTAAAAGCTACTCGATGCCCATCTTTTTCTGTATTGGCTAAAGTACCGTCCACATCAAAGATTAAACCCTGCAATTGATTTGTCATCTTTATTTTAAATTTTTAAGAGTTTTTTTTGTAAACAGTGAGCAATTCTTTTGGCTGCACCCGCTTTTCCCATACGGCGTTTACCGTTGAGAGCCATATTTATTAGCTGTTGTGGATCATTCATGACCTGAGAGATCGCCTTGCCTACTTGCTGAGGATTGTCTACCATCAAAATTGAGCAACCAAGCAAACGCGATTGAGCTTCGGCAAAAGCATAGGTAAATTGAGGTCCAGATCCTGGCATGATAACCGCAGGCTTTCCTAAACCTACAAATTGTTCGGTTGCTGTACCTGCCATGGCGATCGCCATATCTGACTGTTGTAAAAACTGCTGATAGTTTTCTTGGCTCAAAATTAAATCACAACTGCTTTTAGTCAAAGTTACCATTTGAGATTTCTCTTCAGCTATTTCCCACCCGTAGGTAACCGCAGCTTCTATAAATACTCTAAGATTTAGTGCTGGTGCGATCGCGCCTAAAAACTCTAATTTTTCGGCTGGAAACTCATCAATTACTGTCAACAAGGCGGTCAAAATTTGTTGCCAATTGCGTAATGACTCTGGCATTCTTGAACCCGCTAATAATAATACCCTGAATTTTTCGGATTCTGACGGTTTTATTTCTGGAGTAATTTTATCCATCATCGGATTTCCCAAATCGTCAGCAGGAATAGACCATTTTTGTAAAATCTTGGTGGTCAAACTATCTCTAGGAAACACCGCTTTACAAGTATTACGACTCATCAACCAACGTTCCCAGGGTAAATAAACCGAACCGAATTTTTTCTCTAAGCTGGAAGTTTTAGCCAGCCAATCAGTTTCGTTACGCAGATAATATTCGGATTTAGCCGTACCTACAAAAGCAAAATTAGCTTTGCTCAACCAAGCATATAGCAAGGGAACAATATCTCCCACTGCTAAAATTGCCGTATCCTTTTTACCCCATTTACGCACTAACTTTAGCTGTTCAATTGTTAGCTTAATTAACCCACCTCGCACATCTGACCAAAGAGGATTGCCTCCCATATAAATAAATCCACCAGAAGGCATTTGCTGCACTCTACCAGCAATAGGAATATTTAATTTGCTGTAAGCGTAGCCTTGTCCGACAATAGGTAAAGCTGCTATTTCCAGATTATTGGTAACAATTTGTAATTGTTCTATAATACGAACAGCAATTACATCTTCTCCATGACCATTACTCAGAACCAGCAGTTTCATTCGGGTTTAACTGATTAAATTAATCTGGCTCTATTTTAAGCATTAATGATATTTCTAATTGTTGCGGTTAATTTATCAATTACACTGCTTAATATTTATATAGCCATTAAAATTTGGCAATTAAGATCGCTTTTGGCTAAAATCACTGCCATTATGGTAAATTACGAAATTTATTTTAGTGTTGTGCTAAAAATTACTCCCCAAGTAGTTTATCAAGGACAACATAATATATACTCAGTTCGCCAACGATATCAACTCATACAGTTACAAATAGCAAAAGTTAGGCAACTCATTTGGCTACTGAATTGGAGTTACCGAGTTTGGCTTAGAAGTTGAAAACAGTTGTCAATTATCAATTTAGGCAGACACCAAGCGAGACTCGGCAGTATCCTTAATTAAGCCAACTTTGGAATGAAGGTAGTTGACCAAGGTAAGGCGTTCTTGATCGGCTAAAGGTTTTTGAGCATCAAGACGATTTAATAATCGTTGTACCAATTCTGTTTCGCCTATTTCTAAAAGTTCTGAAGCGTTAGTCGTTTCAATTAAATTCCAGGTTTGGCGCAATAGTGTAATGTTCAATTTAAATTCACTCAATAGCTCGTTATGTTGTCGTAAGTCAGTAGTTTATTCTGACCACAATATAAATTGTAGTTCACTTCAGAGAAATATAAAGAAAATATTTAGATTTAAATACAAGATTCATACAAAGCTTAATAATATGATTTTATTGTTTACTTTATATTTAGTAACATAACTAATTTATTTGAGTTCTGGATGTTCCGTAGCATCACAAACCACCTCATATTGATTGATTTCAGCGATTAGCTGATGTAAACGACCTAGGCTTTTTTGGTTAAAGTAAAAACACAAGCGTGGTAAATTAATTGTTTCTGAGTCTTTTTGTTCTTCTGGAAGGGCAGCAGTCTTAGTGATTTTTCCTTGACTAAGTATATCGGCAAAATCTTGATTGAGCTTCTCAACTTTTTCATCAGGTAATTCTAACGTCAGACGCATCACAAAGAGGTTATCTACATAGCGGCTGGAATGATATACGCGGTAAAAGTCTTTGATAGTTTGACAAGCTACGTCTAATTCATCGGTAATCGTATACAGGCTGGTATCTTCTGGACTAATTAACCCTTTAGCCTTTAGCTGTTTACAAATATAATCATCCCAGGAGTGCCAGTAATCTCCTCCTGGTTTATCGACCAAAACTAAAGGTACAGGACCATATTTACCAGTTTGGCAAAGGGTCAGAGTTTCAAAAGCTTCATCTTGAGTACCAAAACCGCCAGGAAAAAGAGCGATCGCATCACTTTCTCTTAAGAAAAATAATTTGCGAGTAAAAAAGTATTTAAAGTCGATTAACTTATCATCCCCTTGAATAGCAGAGTTGGCACCCTGTTCAAAAGGCAATCTGATATTAAGACCAAAAGAATTATCTCTACCAGCCCCCTCGTTTCCTGCCTGCATAATTCCGCCCCCAGCCCCAGTTATCACCATAAATCCAGACTGGGTCATACAGCGGGCAAACTCCATTGCCATTTTATATTCTGCTTGCTCTTTCAAAGTTCGAGCCGAACCAAAAATAGCAATTTTTCTAGTGTGTCTATAGGGGTAAAACTTTTTAAATCCCTGCTCTAAATCTTCAATAGAAGCAGTTAAAATCTTCCAGTTGGGTCTTTCTGTGTCCTCCTCAGCAATTCTGGTTAGCACACCCAAAGCCCGCTGGATTAATTGACGATGAGGATGGTTAGAGAGAATTGGCAGCAAATCCTTGAGCTGCTGATTTAATGATTCTGAGTCGTTAGGTGAAGATAAAGTCATAAGTTTATTCTAATAGACTTTTTTCCCCAGTTATTGTAGCGATAAAAATAGCTCGAAAGTTACAGATTACTCCGCCGCGTCCCGCATGAAGACGAGCCACCCCCGCGCATGGTTCGACACGAGGGCATCCTACGTCCCGCATAAACCTTAAAGCTTTTCGGGGACGGAACAGCACGGGGACTTCTAAACGCACAGAGTAATCTGTGACCGTTGGTCAAGTCAGTAAAAATATGAACAAACACAAAATTAGCCTCAGCTTAACCTTCGGATAAGATCTGCTGAAGCTATCTATGTACGTAATGCTTAATAGAAAAATTATAGATATTTTTCTAGCGTGTTTGCCAAAGTAGTTTTAGGGACTGCTCCAACTACCATATCTACTCGTTGACCATCCTTGAAGATCATCAAGGTAGGAATACTGCGAATACCATATTGACTAGCAACTTGGGGGTTTTCGTCTGTATTTAATTTAACTACTTTAATTTGATCGTCATATTGTTCGGCAATTTCGTCTACTACTGGCGCAACCATACGGCAGGGACCACACCAAGGAGCCCAAAAATCTACTAGTACGGGAACGGAACTTTCTAAAACTTCTTCTGCAAAACTTGCATCTGTTACTGGCGCAGCTGATGATGACATTATTAATTAACCTAATTTACCACAAAGACCTTTTCAATAATACAAAATTCTACCATAGCCAACGGTTAATGATTCTAAAACAATAAGACTTTATATCAAAAGTAGTAGAAGATTAGAAGCCGAATAATAGTTTTTAAATGCAATAAATTGGCATTTACTGAACTAAACTAGGGCATAGCTCAACTTTAAAATAGAAAACCGCCCGATAATTATCGGGCGGATAGTGGTGTGAGGAGTGAACGGAAACTTTTGTCTCCGCCCTCTCTATTCTAAAATAGAACTTTGAAAATGCCAGAATTTTATTGATTAAGTAAATCAAAAGTTAAAATTGTTTTGATTTGTGAAGAAGATTGACTACAAAATAAAGGGTTGCTGACTTAAAGATAGTAAACAATGTCATCAAAATTGAGCATCGATTCTGAAAAAAAGGCTATTATTTACTGGGCGATGCCTATGGCTAGCTTCGCGATCGCTTTTTTTATTGTTACCCTGACTTTAACTCTACATCGTCATTTCTCATTTTATTCTTCTTACGATCAGGGAATTTTCAATCAGGTTTTTTGGAACGGTACTCAAGGTAATTTTTTTCAAAGTACGCTTTCTTCTCAACTCTCTACTAACGTGATTCATAGTGGAGAAGTTCCCTATGTGGGCTATCACCGCTTAGGGCAGCATTTTACCCCTGCTTTATTGCTCTGGTTGCCAATTTACTATCTGTTTCCTTATCCAGCTACCCTAACTGTTTTACAGGTAATTTTTGTCACCGCAGCAGGATTGGTTTTATATCCTCTGGCAAGAATATACTTGAAACCTGCGATCGCAACTCTGATTACCGTTAGTTTTTATGGTGCTAATGCCGTAGTGGGTCCAACTCTGGGAAATTTTCACGATCTTTCTCAAATTCCTTTGTTTATGTTTAGTTTGCTCTTGGCAATGGAGAAACGCTGCTGGTGGCTGTTTACAATTTTTGCCATCTGTACTTTGGCAGTGCGAGAAGATAGCGGGATTACCTTATTTGGTGTTGGAGTTTATTTAATTCTTAGTCGTCGATATCCGCGAATTGGCTTGGCGGTATGTCTAGGTAGTTTTTTGTATGTGCTAGGTGTAACTAATTTAGTCATGCCTTTATTTAGTAGCGATATTTCCCAAAGATTTATGCTCGAAAACTTTGGACAGTACGCTGAAGGAAATCAGGCTTCAACCCTAGAGATTATTCTCAACATGGTTACTAATCCTGGAAAGTTGCTGGTGGAGTTGTTTACACCTTTTTTGGGTACTCTAAAGTATTTGCTGGGGCAATGGTTGCCCTTAGCGTTTATACCCGTTGTTGCTCCTGCTGCTTGGGCGATCGCCATTTTTCCTCTTTTACAATTATTCCTCAGTCAGGGAGATTTAGTTTTAAGCATTTCTATTCGCTACGCCATCAGCGTTACTCCTGGTTTATTTTACGGTTCAATTTTGTGGTGGGCTGGACAGGGTTTTGGTAATGTTAACAGAGCAATTACTCAATGCAAACCTCGCCAGCTTCGTCCTCAGTTTCGTCGTTTCTGGATCTTTTGTATTTGTTTATCTTTATTTTTTACAGTCACTTCTAACCCCAGTCAGACTCTATATTTTTTAATACCCGATTCAATTAAACCCTTAGTTTATATTTCTGCACCTGAACAATGGCAGCGCAGCCAGAATATCTACAATCTTTTAGCCAAAATTCCTGCTAATGCCAGTGTTTCAGCAACTAGTTTTATTATTCCCCATGTTTCTAGTAGAAGGGAAGTAATCCGTTTACCTGGATTAGAAATTAGAGGAGATAACCAAAAAATTCATCAGGTAGACTATCTTATTGCCGATTTGGGAATAATGGAACGCTATCAGGTAGTTTTTAATAACTATGGCACCGACCTTAAAGTTATCACTCAGGTAATTGAACAAGTTCTCCAAAACCGAGAATATGGTGTCATTGGCTTTAATCAAGGAGTAGTTTTATTACAGAAGAGCGTAAATTCTAACTCTGAAGCCATAAATGCTTGGCAAGCTTATTTAACCAAAATTAAGCCTATTATCGATTCTTAAAATATTTAAAAACGTAATGCCATAAAATCGAACACTTTTTACTCCCTGCGAGAAAGGTGTACTCACCGCATCTAGTACCCCTTGGCTACTTATTACTTCCGTAGGGGCGAACGGCCGTTCGCCCCTACCTTACTTTCTAAGATGCGATCGCCACTGGTTTGCCAAGAAAATAACCTTGAGCGTAGTCAATACTAATTTTTTTCAAGTGTTCTAGTATTTGGTCGTTGTCTACAAACTCGGCAATGGTTTCAATGCCCATTAGGTGAGCAACTTCGTTGATTAAATTAACAATGGCGAGATTGTATTCTTCATTGAGAATATTTTTGACCAAACTGCCATCAATTTTTAAATAGTCTACGGGTAAATTTTTGAGATAAGAAAAGGAAGAAACACCACTGCCAAAATCATCTAAAGCAAATTTGACTCCCAAATCTTTCATCGAGGACATAAATTTTTGAGCATGGATAATTTGTTCAATAGCTGCGGTTTCAGTGATTTCAAAACAAAGACAATCCCCAGGCACTTGAGATTGCTTGATTAGATCGAGCGCATAATTAGTAAATCTTTCGTCGTTAATACTAGCACCAGATAAATTGATCGAAACTAACGTTTATGTGTCGCCAAAGCATTTTGCATAGGAGTTTAAAGTTGCTTCTAAAACCCAGCGATCGACAATGGTAATTACTCCATAGCGTTCGGCTACAGGAATAAACTGATCTGGGCGAATAGACTTGCCAGAAGCGTCTTTGAGCCGTAACAAAATTTCATAATGTTGACGTTGCTGAGCATCATCGACTAAAGGTTTAATTATTTGTAATAGCTGCGCTAGTTATGATGACAGGCGATCGCCGACTAGATGTTCAGCAGTATCATTGACAATTTTGAAGCGGTCTAAATCCAGATAGCACAAAACCGATTCAGTATGGTATTTATGTGCTTTTTGCACAGAATATTTTAGTTTTTCATTAAATTCACGGCAATTTAATAGACCAGTCAAATCATCATAGGTTGCTTGATAAGCAATTTTTTAAGATAAATTTCTTTCGGCGGTGATTTTTTACTTTACACCGCGATATTTTAAGAATCGATAATCTCGATCAAATAAAGGATTACCATTAATTTTAAAGATCCTTACCTTATTCTCCTCATCTTTGTTTGAGATAATTCGGGATGATAGGAATGAATTACCAAAATATTATCTTTGGCATTAGCTTTTATGATGCCGAAATTAAACCAAAGCAAGCTACATAACACTATTTTGCTAGTCTTTTTAGACCAATAGCTAAATATGGTTACTGCATTTGTCAGCAAATGAAGACTATATGTAAATTAAGTAGGAAAAATAAAGTTACCTTTAGTCAGAAGTCAGAAAGCTTTTAGTGATTTATTCCGTTTTTATATAATCCAGCTTAATTTAGTCTGTCCGCTAACGTACATCTATAAAACTGCAAAACAAAGTAAAGTAAGCTGTTTTACCAATAGCTTACTTTACTTTATAAACGTTTAAAAGTAGTAGATTTAAGTTTCTCCTTTAATTAAACCATCAATATTCCGCGCCTACTAAAAGTTAGTGTGTTCGGAAATTGTTTGAGTCAGCTTACTAATAACTTCGGCTAGAGCGATCGCGCCTAATTCTCCAGAAGCACGAGTACGAATACTCAAGGTATTATCTTCTACTTCTTTATCGCCGACCACTGACATGATAGGTATTTTTTGCTTCTCGGCATTACGAATCATTTTGCCCAAACGTTCGCCACTAGTATCGGCTTCGGCACGGATTCCTGCCTCTCGCATTTTGGCAGCGACTTCTTTTACATAGTCAAAATGGGCATCTCGCACGGGTAACAGACGCACCTGCACGGGAGCAAGCCACAGGGGAAAGTCGCCCGCATATTCTTCAATCAAGATGCCAATTAGCCTTTCTAATGAACCAAAGGGCGCACGGTGAATCATAATCGGACGCTGACGGGAGCCATCTTCGGCAACATACTCTAGTTCAAAGCGTTCGGGTAAATTATAGTCTACCTGTACTGTACCTAGCTGCCATTCTCTACCCAAGGCATCTTCAAAGATAAAGTCTAGTTTGGGACCATAAAAAGCAGCTTCGCCAATACCTTCAAAATGTTCCATGCCCATTTTTTCTACTGCCCGACGAATTGCATTTTGAGCTTTATCCCAGGCTTCATCTGAACCGATGTATTTGTCTGAGTCTGGGTCGCGAAAGCTGAGGCGAGCTTTAAAATTAGTCAACTGCAAATTCTTAAAGACAGTCTGAATCAATTCAACTACCTTCAAAAATTCCTCGTCTAATTGTTCTGGTGTAACGAACAAATGAGCATCGTCTTGAGTAAAACCTCTAACTCGTGTAAGTCCACCCAATTCTCCTGACTGTTCGTAACGATAGACTGTACCAAATTCCGCCAGTCGTATCGGTAACTCTTTGTAAGAGCGTAATTCACTTTGATAGATTTGAATATGAAATGGACAGTTCATGGGCTTAAGAACAAAACCCTGTTCTGCTGCTGCTGCTGCCTCGTCTTCCGCCATCATCGGAAACGAGTCTTCCCTATAGTTTTGCCAGTGACCTGAGATTTTGAATAAATCGACTTTACCCAGGTGAGGCGTAACTACAGGCAGATAACCCCGCTTTATTTGTTCTTGTTTGAGATAATCTTCTAATTGCGATCGCAAGACAGTCCCTTTAGGAGTCCACAAGGGTAAACCTGCCCCGACTAAATCAGAGAAGATAAATAAGCCCAATTCTTTGCCTAGCTTGCGATGATCGCGTTTTAGAGCCTCTTCTTGGCGACGCTGATATTCTGCTAGCTGTTCGGGTGTTTCCCAAGCAGTACCATAAATACGCTGTAGCTGTGCCTTAGTTTCATCTCCGCGCCAGTATGCCCCTGCCACGCTTTCTAGAGCGAACGCCTTAGGATCGATATCAGCAGTGTGGGCTACATGAGGACCTGCACACAAGTCCCACCATTGTTCTCCTAAATGATAAATGGTAATTGGCTCGTGAATACTGTCTAAAATTTCCAACTTGTAGGGTTCGCCTTGAGCTTCAATGCGTTGTTTAGCTTCTTCTCGGCTAACTTCTTCTCGCATCACAGGCAGGTTACGATTAATAATTTTGCTCATTTCCTTACGGATTTTTTTCAAATCCTTTTCGGTAAAGGGATCGGGACTATCAAAATCGTAATAAAAGCCATTTTCTGTGCAGGGGCCTATAGTAACCTGTGCTTTAGGAAAAAGCTTTTGCACCGCCATTGCCATGATGTGAGATGCGGTGTGGCGAATTTTTTTAAGAGATTCGGATTCACTAGTACGGAGTAATTTTATTGGTTGTTGTGCTTGTTCTGCTTCAGGCATCGGCTGTTGTAAAGGACGCAAATAATCTCGTTATATTTTAAGTCTAATCTGAATTTAATTACTCTTACACTTTCTAACTGCTTTAACTCTTGCAAATAAATATATGATAAAAAAATGAAATTATATTAAATTTTATGAAAACCGCTAAGATAAATATTAAGATAACAAGCTAATTTAAATTTAATGTCTAGACAACAGCCTAATGAGAAAGAGTTACTCAAGACGGTTTTAGAGCCACTTTTAGAAGATTTTCAATATTGGTTTGAGCGATCGCGCACTTTATTAGAATCAGAGCCAATGCCTTTTTTTTCTGCTCAAGAGCAAGCTCAATTATTAGAGAGAATTGTTGAGAGTCAAAAAGAAGTTCAAACGGTACAAATGCTATTTCAGGCTACAAATGGTGCAGCAGGTATAGACTCAAGAATGCTGCTTCCCTGGCATCAGTTAGTGGCTGAGTGCTGGAATGTAGCCCAAAAACGACGAAAATTTAAAAATCAAGCTTAAACATCTAATATATCTGACAAATCTCAAACAACAGTAAAAAAACTCATTGATGTAACTTTGAAGATCATCTAGAAGAGTTTATTAGCAAAAAAAAGACTTATGTTGCATTTAGTTTACATTCTGGTATTTACTGTCATTGCCCTTTTGGCAGTTAGTAATCTCATACGTAGTTTAATTACTTTGAGTGCAGATACTCAAAAGTTCTATGCTCCCAATCACAATCGCTCAAGCAACAATCATTTTCGCCAGCAAAAAGGAGTTCATCCAGAACTATTAGATGAGCAAGGTAAAGTGATTCAAGAACCATTACTCGTAATGCGATCTGTATCTGTAGATGATGCACGCTCAAAGCTAGATGCTTTATACGATGCCTCACCTAGTAAAACCGTTGAGCCTGAAGATTAGTTCAGCAGTTAAGACAGTTAGACAAGCGATTCCCGCGCAAGGTTCAACGTCGCAAAGCATTCCCTTGCGTCGCCGTCAGGTGCAAAGGAATGCTGACTTAGCAAGAAAATGCTCACCCAGCAAGACAAAGGCGCACTTCCGCATGTACGCGCGAGGGAGGCGGTTAGCAAAAAAAGAGTTCATTTTATTTACGTAGCGGTTACGCAGCAAGTCGCTAGGCTTAGCCATGACTTTTTATCGCTATTTTCTAGCGTCAGTGCTAAGAAAATACTTTGGTTATTAAATATTAGGGCAAATAGCGTTTCCCTTAAGCTTTATGGGAACTATAAATATTGCAGTTTTTAACTAGTTCCTATGCCGAGAAAGCCTGACGAATACGCAGTTAACCTTTTAATTTCTGGTGGTCATAAAGAAGAAGTTCGCTTTACTTCTGTTCAAGATTTCCAAAAATGGTATAGCACGGAATTAATGTCAAAATCAGATTCGGAAGATTTCGTTAATGTACCAATTAAGAACATTCAGGGAGAATATATGGTTATTCGACCAAAGAGCGTACTAGCTATCCGAGTTGAACCAGTTTTCCTTAGTAGTGTAGAGCGATTTTAAATTCTCTTAGGTAAGGGCTGATGATCATTTGCCCTTACTTAAACTTAAGCTATAGCTGATTTAAATAGCTAAGTAAATCTGCCATTTCTTGCCGACTAGGTTGAAACTTGGGCATGGGAGGAGTTTGCCCGCTAGTGACTTGCCCGATCAAGTCTCGCTGAGATCTGCGCTTAGAAATATTTTCTAATCTTGGTCCTACATTTCTTTCTGCCTGTAAACTATGGCAACCTGCACAATTAATTTGAAACATTGCTAAGCCTTTAGAAGCATCACCTTCTAAAGACAACACCTCATGGGCATAGGGATCTGAAACGTTTTGCCAATGGATTCCTAGAATGCTGATGCCGATCATCAGCATTACTGCCACTATGATTAAAAATAGGCGGTTTAGCCAAGCCTGAGTTTGGACTAACTGATTATCCACTATGTATATTTATGTGTATTAAAGAATTTATGAATGTTTACTTATATTAACTATGATTCAACAAATATTTTAAAATCTTATAGATAAGCTACGCAAGTTACTCATTTAATTTCTTAAAAGCTGAATATGGTATAGATAGCAAACTGAAAACAAACATAAGTTAAAATTATGTTTGCTACCTAGTCTCTGTGACAGCTATGGCTGAATTAGCGTAGGATATATTTTAGTTAGTTAATTTACTTTTAAGGAGATACGCTGTGCTCGAACCTTTACTTCTAGGAATTGTTCTAGGTTTAGTTTTTATTACTTTGGCAGGACTATTCTTTGCTGCTTATATGCAGTTCAAGCGTGGTAATAAATTAGGCATTGATTAAAGATACGTTCAATGTGGATGAGTTTCCTTCTAATTAACTAGTCTTTTAGCTTTCAAGATTTTTAATTCACATCAGATGTTAAGGATAAATTTTCTTTGATATCAAAGCAATTATTTGGATTATAAATATATCGCCAATGAGTTAGTAGATTAGGATCACTGCTCATTTTTTTTGGGCGATAGACATAATTTTATGTTTGACTTCGCTTCTGGCCTCGAACTAGCTTGATTTCTTCGTAACTATAGTCGTCTGTAAGGCTATCTTTTATAGCTTTTAGACTGGCATCTCCAATTTGCTCGATCGCTTTGATAATTGTTTGTTGCTTATCTGCTGTAACTAAGTTATTTAGAGCTACTGGCTGATTCATTTCTAATAGCTCACTTAAATGATTGCAAATTGTTGAGATTGCAAAACCGCGTTTTTGGGCGATTTCAGCTACGCTCAAACCCTGCTGATGTAGCTCTAGAGTAGTCATTTGGCTTTTTGAAGGAATGCTGACGGGTAGTTTATGTAACTCATTAAACTCTAAAATTGCCGAAATAAAACTATCGCCATACTGTTGGGCTTTATATTCGTTAACTCCCGATAAATTAGCAAAATCAGTTAAAGTTTTAGGACGCACTTGTGCCATCAGCTTGAGACTAGAATCGGCAAAAATCATATAGGGTGCAAGAGAACTGCGATCGCCAATTTGTTTACGTAGTTTTCTGAGTTTTTCAAACAGTAATTCTGCTTCTTCTTTACGAGGATTGTAAGTAGCTGTAGTTGTAGTTTGGTGTTTGTCAATGGCAATCTTTACCGCTAGTTGACCACGAAAAACTTCCCAACTACGTTTATTAAGTTTAAGTACGGAATAACCGTCAGTTGTTTGCCCTACCAAACCTTGATGAACCAGACTTCGCCCCAGCATTCGCCATTCATCGGCGGTTCTACCCTTGCCGATACCATAGGTAGATAATAGATGATGTCCATACTGATGGATTTTCTGTTTGCGTGAGCCTATTAAGACATCGACGATGTGATTTACACCGAATTTTTCCTGACAACGAGCAACACAAGAGAGAAACTTTTGAGCTTCTACAGTCCAGTCTTCGATGGGTTTAGGATTAAGACAGTTATCGCACTTACCGCAATTTCCAGGATATCTTTCACCAAAATAGCGCAGGATAATGGTACGACGGCAATCATTACCCTCGGCATAGTTAATTACCTGACGTAACTGTTGCAGAGCAATCTTTTGTTCATTTTGATCGGCTTTTTGTTCGATCAAAAACTCAATCTTTTTGCGATCGCCCAAACTAAAAAACAAAATAGACTTAGATAGTTCGCCGTCTCTGCCTGCCCTGCCTGATTCTTGGTAAAAGCTTTCTAAACTGCGGGGTAAATCGTAATGAAAAACAAACCGCACATCAGGCTTATCAATACCCATACCAAAAGCAATGGTGGCAACAATTACCTGGATATTATCCCGCAAAAAGCTAGTTTGATTACTACTTCTTTCTTTATCTGATAATCCTGCATGATAGGGTAAGGCATCTATACCATCATGCTTAAGCTTAGTCGCTACTTCTTCGACGCGACGACGACTTAGACAATAAACTATCCCCGCACCCGATTCTGAGCGAATAGTCCGCAGCAGCTTATGGTAGATATTGCGGTCTTTAGGCTGTATTTCATAATGAAGATTGGGGCGATCAAAGCTAGCAACATGAATATCAGGCGATCGCAAGTTTAGCTGTTGAATTATATCCTGCTGAACTCTTTTGGTGGCGGTGGCGGTAAGTGCCTGAAGAGGAATCTGGGGATAGCGTTGACGTAATAGTTTTAGCTTGCTATATTCAGGGCGAAAATCGTGTCCCCACTCAGAGACGCAGTGTGCCTCATCAATGGCGATGGTGGATATACCTACCTGCTGGGATACTTGTTCGAGAAAAAGACTAAATCTTTCATTTAACAGCCTTTCTGGAGCAACATAGAGTAGCTTAACCTGATTTTTGAGAATAGCTATTTGACGCGATCGCCTTTCTTCATACTTGATAGTACTGTTAAGATAGGTAGCATTGATTCCATTATCCTGTAAAGAATCTACCTGATCCTGCATTAAGGCAATTAGGGGCGAAACCACAATAGTTATGCCATCTTTAAGCAAAGCTGGCAATTGAAAACAAAGAGATTTACCTCCTCCTGTAGGCATAATTGTCAATAAATCTTGGTTACGTAAAGCTGCTTCAATAATTTTCTTTTGTCCAGGACGAAAGCTATCGTGACCAAAAAAATGTTTTAAAGCTAACTCTAACGAGGCAAAAGTTGACATAACCAAAAAGAAGGATATCTATCTCTAAAAGATATTTTAAGAGCTAACGGTCATTTCATTGCTCATCGAATCAATATCGATCACAAAAGCACAAAAATCTTTATCAATACCCTTTAACTTAAGATTGCATCCTTGCCCCCAGTCGATCTTAGACCCCAGAGAATTGGCGACAGCTTTGGAAATAAGAATAGTATTGGGTTGGGCAACGCTTTGTAAGCGAGAGGCTATATTAACTACTTTCCCGACTGCCGTGTAGTCTTTTCTTTGTCCCCCGCCAAACATTCCCACTACTGCTGCACCCTGATGAATGCCACAGCGCATTGCCAGAGAAGGAATTTTGCTATTTGTTTTCCATACTTTAGCTTGCCATCGCTCATTTAATTTTTGTAAATAATAATACATAGTTGTGGCAGTTAAAATAGCTCTTTTGGCTTGTTCTGGACAGGATAAATCTTCTGGTGCGCCAAACATCGCCATTACTCCATCTCCCATAAACTTATCTACTGTTCCGCCATAATCAAATACTGCTTTACTCATGGCTTCGAGATACTCATTCAAGATTTCCGCCAAAAGTAGTACTTCTAGCTGATTAGATAAATTAGTAAAGCCAACCAGGTCGCAGAATAAAACAGTAATACGACGAGTTTCAGGTGTTAGATCGAGGGAAAGTTTTCCTGTGGCAGCTTTGTTAACTATGGCTGCGGGTAAAAATCGTTTTAAAACTGATTCAGTCAGATAGAGATTTAAATCTCTGACTTTTTGCTCTTTAATTCGCAGCAATTCTGCTTGTTTTTTAGTAGTTTGGTATAGTTTTGCCTGTTGAACAGCGATCGCCGCGGTCGAAGCCACGGCTTCGGCTAAGTCGATTTCTGCTTGACTCCATTGACGAGATATATCTGATTGTCTGAGGGTAATACTACCAATAATCTTTTCATCAACAATTAAAGGCACAATTAATAAGGCTCTGGCCTTGGCGTGCCAAGGAAGCTCATAACGGGCTAGATTCTTTTGTTTTTCTAGATCGCTTGAGCTTACGGTTTTTCTGGTATACAAAAGAGCCTGAAGAAGGGGATTTTGAGCAATTGGTACCGAAGAAGACACATCAGAATAATCTTGGATAATTTTTTGTGGTTCATGGGGATTGTATAAACCAACACATTTAACAAAGCGATCGCTTTTTGTCCACAGAGAGAGAGTACAGCCATCTACTTTTAAAGCTTCTCCTAATTCTTTGGCAATGGTGGCAAACATTACTGGTGCTTCTAAGCTTGAGCGAATTGCTCTGGTAATGTGGTTGATGGTAGTTTCTCTTTGAGCTAGTTCTTTTACCTGTTGGTGAATCAACACTTGAGAAATAGCGATCGCTGCGGTCGAAGCCACGGCTTCGGTTAAGTCGATTTCCGATCGACTCCATTGGCGAGAAGCACCAGACTGTCTCAGGGTAATACTGCCAATAATCTCTGATTCAACAATTAGAGGCACAATTAATAAAGCCCTGGCTTTGGCGTGCCAAGGAAGTTCATAGCGAGCTATATTTTTTTGCTTTTCTAAATCGGCTGAACTTACGGTTTTTTTGGTATACAAAAGAGCCTGGAGTATGGGGTTTTGGGCAATCGGTACCGAAGAAGACACACCAGAATAATCCTGAATAATTTTTTGTGGTTCGTGAGGATTATATAAACCAACACATTTAACAAAGCGATCGCTTTTTGTCCACAGAGATAAAGTACAGCCATCTACCTTTAAAGCTTCTCCTAATTCTTTAGCGATCGAAGCAAACATTACTGGTGGTTCTAAACTAGAGCGAATAGTGGCAGTAATACGGTTAATAGTAGTTTCTCTTTGGGCTAATTCCTTTAACTTCTCTCCAGCTAGCATCTGGGAAATGATCAAAGTCGCCTGTTGAGCCACCATTTTTACAGCTTTTATTTCTTCTTCGTACCAATCCTCAGACTCTTGGCAACGATGAACCGTTAGCGAAGCGGTTAGATTTGGGTGAGAAAATATCCGAATATAGATGCTAGAGCTTATTTTCGCTTGTAAACAAGCCTGATAACTAGAAGATTTGGAAGTAGATGCCTCTTTGTATTTTTGAATAATTAAATTATTGTTAATAGATAGTTCTGAATCAGATGCTACTGTTAACTTAAGTAAATCTTGACTAAGATTAGAATTATTTAAACTAAGGTGACGATGAAAGAAATGTTGTTCACTATCAGGCTGTAATTTCTTAAAATGTAAGATAATAATTCCTACATTGAGTAATTTACCAGCCGTATCAACAATATTTTGACCCGTTTTTTCCCAGGACAAATTGTTTAATAGTTGATTATATTCATATTGGCTCATGAATTCGACTATGGTAAGCGTTTAAATACAGTTGGCATACAACACCAGCAATAAATGAACTCAAAAAAATCACAATAATCTTTTTTAGCTATTTAATAAAGTTTGGTGTAATTATTTAACAGCCAAAAGCATAATAGTATTGTTCCCAAACAGGCTAAGAAAAATTCATTAGTCTTGCTCCACAGCTATAGCTAAAAAAAAACTTCAGTTTATTTGTAACTTAATGGTTTTAAAATCCCTTGATAATCATGGTGTTGATGACAACTTGCAGCTAACAATCAGTTCGGCTGCAATAGAGGATACCAAGGAGGTTAGCCGAGTCTTAACCAAGAGTTTTTATAGTTTGCCTGAATTCGCTAGCTGGGTTTATCCATTTTTACAGTTTACTATTAGCGAAGATTTACGCTATCGTCTACGTTCTCGTTCACCACACTACCGTTGCTTAGTTGCCAAAATAGCGACCCCAAACAATGTTTTTGGACAAAACGACACGACTCAAGACGGTTTAAGCTTAATAGTTGTCGGTACGATAGAAATAGCTTTACGTTCTCCTTCCCTGTGGTCAACTTGTCCCCAGCATCCCTACATATCTAACCTAGCAGTTCACCAAAACTATCGTCGTTTGGGTATTGGTAGCCAGCTTTTGGCTGAATGTGAACAAGTGGCTCTTGAATGGGGCTACCATGAGACTCACCTTCATGTTTTAGACAGTAATGATTCAGCCAAACAACTATATTGTCATAATGGCTATCAAATCTCGCAAATAGAAGCTAACTGGGGAAGTTTATGGTTTGACTATTCACCGCGTTTATTTTTAAAAAAGCAAATTTCAGTCAACAGTTAGAGCAGTTCGTGTTAGTTTTAAAATAATATGATGCTAAGTTTATAATTATCTAATAATAAATCGCGATCGCGTGAAAATGCTGCTTGCACCATCGACAGTAGATGCGGACAAGTTCTTTGTTTGTTTCAACGCGGGGTCTTCTCTCATTTGCGCCCACTAAAGTCTTCCCTTTGGGCAATAATACTCAAAAAGTGAAAGAACAAAATATCGATAATACATTTTTAATTAAACAACTTTTATCTAGACTAAAAGCGCAAGAATTACTAATAGTCAATCCTCGTCGCAAAAATGGTTTAATAGTCTATAAAAAATATCATGCTGAATTTGTCGGTCCTGGAGCAATTGTAGGTGGTCAATTCGATCTTAATGTAGTTAATATTATCGCTGTCGGTAAGTTATCTTTGGTCTCTCCTAAAAACTCTCAAGAGAAAAAACAAGCATACAAAATGCGTAGACAGTGGGTTAGACTTACCAAGCAAATTATTAATAATCCTGAACCAACAGAAAGAGCGCAGGTTATTTTAAATCAGTTTGAACATTGGTTTGACCAAGAAACAGTAGCTAGTTTACCAGATGAAGCTTTTGCCTTATTAGTTGGGGTGTTACCTCAAACAATACGGAAAGTAAGAAATACTGAACTACTTTAAAATATAATTATAAGCCAACGGCGATCGCTCATTAAGCCTAAAGTGAAATAGCTCCAAAAATAAAGCCTTCAGCGATCGCCAACAAGACAACTTCACTCAAAACACTTTAACCTAATTATCTTTTATAGCTTTCTCTTTTTAACCAAGAGCAATTGCCAAAGAATTTATAATTATTCTCGGTAAGTTTTTTTATAATTAAACAAGTAACTATCGTGATTCTGTCACTTTCTGGGAATAGATCCTCACCTTGAGAGGATTACAGCCATTTTCTAATTTGAGTTTTTATTATTCTAAAAAGATTGAGTCATCCTTTTCTCTATAAAGATTCTAGATTTTAGAAATGATAAAAGTTTTCCGAGTCTGAAAGAGGGATAGTTGCTTGCGAAAATATTAACGACGTTGAATACAGCATGACAATTAATGACACCAAGTTAAATTCTCTGCCTAAACCTCCTGGAAGAAACGGGTTGCCTCTAATTGGAGAGACGATCTCCTTTTTAAACGATCCAGACTTTAATCAAAAGCGAATTAAAAAATATGGCAAAATATATAAAACCAATATTTTTGCTCGTCCTACGGCGATCATGATCGGTTCAGAAGCTAACACCTTTTTGTTTCGCAACGAGAACAAATATGTAGTTTCGATTTGGCCAAAAAGTACCAGGGTTTTATTAGGAAAAGAATCATTATCCATTAGTAGCGGTAAAGTTCATACCTCTCGCCGAAAGTTGCTGTATGAAGCATTTCAGCCTAGAGCCTTGGCTAGCTACATTCCCACTATGGAACAGATTATCGAAAAGTATCTTCAAAGATGGGAAAAGATGGGTACGCTTACTTGGTATCCAGAGTTGCGAGACTTCACTTTTGATATTGCTAGCAATTTATTTTTAAGTATTGATGGTGGTGCCGAAAGTAAAGTAGGAGAATTGTTTGAGCAATTTAGCAATGGCTTGTTTAGTATTCCCGTCTCTCTTCCTTGGACAAGATTTGGCAAAGCTTTGCACGCCCGTAAAAAATTGCTAGAGCATTTAGAAAAAATTGTAATCCAACGCCAACAAGCAGATAATCCTGGTCAGGATGCTTTAGGGTTGTTGATTCAAGCTAAAGATGATCAAGGAAATAGTTTGAGTCTAGAAGAATTAAAAGATCAGGTGTTGCTGTTATTGTTTGCAGGACATGAAACTTTAACCAGCGCGATCGCATCTTTTTGTCTTTTGACAGCACAGCATCCAGATGTGATGAAGCGTTTGAGGGACGAACAGGCTCGCTTAAATATAGCAGATACTCCTACTTTGGAAGATATCAAGCAAATGACCTATCTAGAACAGGTACTTAAAGAGGTCATGCGAATTATTCCCCCTGTGGGTGGTGGTTTTAGAGAAGCGGTCGAAACTTTTGAATTTAGCGGTTATCGTATTCCCAAGGGCTGGAATCTTCAATATCAAATTGCTCAAACCCACCAAGATGAGGAGATTTATCCCGAAAGCGATCGCTTTGATCCAGAGCGGTTTGCGCCTGAAAATTCAGCGGATAAGCAAGCCAGCTTTGGCTATATTCCCTTTGGCGGTGGCTTAAGAGAATGTATCGGTAAAGAATTTGCTCGCTTGGAAATGCGTCTTTTCGCCTCAAAGCTTTTGCAAAATTATGATTGGGAACTTTTACCCGAGCAAAATTTAGAAATAGTAGCTGTACCTACTCCTCATCCCCGCGATGGTTTAAAGATTAACTTTAATTGTCGTTAAATAACGTGAGCGCAAAAAAGCCTATCAGTTGAAGTGCTGCGAAAAGCTGATAAATTCATAGTCACTGTGGAGGTTATGCCTTAGCTATCTATTACTTCCACGCAGCAGTAATAGATGACTGCCCAATTTATTTTTTGTGTGCTGGGTTATCCCACATATTAGTAGATCTAGAGCGAACTTTTCGAGCATTTGCCGCTGCATCATCTTCTGCCTGTAGCTCTGCTAACAAAGGTTTAACTAACTTAACTATATTTTTCCAAGATAAGTCTTTTTCAGGTAGGTATTCAGCTAGCTCTCTTAAAGCATCTTGAGCTTCTTTAATGACTCGATCTAGATCTTGCTCTTTTTCTGCTGTTAAAGGAATAGAGCTACGCAAAGGGTCTTTTTGAACCGCAGCCAATCCTTTGCGAACTTCTTGAGTGATTTGGACTCTATATTCTGAGCGTCCCTTCAATTTTTGTTTGTTATATCCTTGCTGGGAAGAAGCGTATAATGCAGGCAGTCTATTTAGAGCATAGGTAGCTACTTCTATGGGATTGACAAACTTTTGAATATTATTGGGCAGGCGAACTATCTGCCTTTCGATTTCTTCTGAAACCAATACCTCCATAACATTGCGATTAATGTAATCGTTTTCTGAGCGGTTAATTGCCATCGCTGTAAATTTTACTAACAAATAATATTAGAGCAAATAAGAGTTTAAAATCAAATCTTGCTCTCTCTATCTATACACAAATAACCTTGATTGCCTAGGAACAAGTACTGTGAAATAGCGGATATTTGCCTAAACTTTATTTTTTATAGCTATTAAACTGCATTTCTTTACGGAGAAATTAAATTAGACTTGATTAAATTATTAATCCTCTCTCGGTAATTAAGCTATTTCATTTGCTCTTTAATTAATTTAATTACTGGGTCAACTTTTTCAGGAAAAATAACTACCAAATCATTGGCTTGAGCTAAATTTAAAGCTTTGTTAATAGCTTCTGTTTCATCTAGCATAATTTCATAATTGATAGCAGGATCTGATTGACAAATACCTTTGACAATCAGATCGGCAACTTCTTTTGGTTCTCTGCCTCTAAAGTCTTTGTCTTCTTTAATCAGAATATGATTAAAATTATTGGCTGCAATATTACCCAACAAAACTAAATCTTCATCACGGCGATCGCCAGGACCGCCGACTACGCCAATTTTTTTGCCCTGCCAGTTACAGACAAAATCGCCCACAGCCTTGTATCCATGAGCATTATGAGCATAGTCTACTAGCACGTGGAAGTCACCCACATCGAATAGATTCATCCTGCCTGGAGTTTGTTCGGCAGAAATTTGAAACGTACGTATTCCTCGGCGAATAACTTCTATATCTACCCCTTGGGCAAAAGCTGCCAAACAGCCAGCTAAAGCATTAGCAATCATAAAGGGAGCCATGCCTTTCATCGTCATGGGAATATTAATTGCTTTTTCAATCCTGAGAGTCCATTTTCCTTCTAAAATTGAAAGATAGCCATTTTCATAAATTGCTGCAAACCCGTTGCGACGGCAATGCTCCATAATGATTTGATTATCAGGATTCATCGAAAAATAGGCAACTTTGCAGTTTACCCGCTCTGCCATTGCTGCCACTAAAGGATCGTCCGCGTTCAAAATTGCATAACCATCAGCTTTAACCGTTTCGGCAACTATGCTTTTAACTCTTGCCATTTGTTCGATGGTATCAATACCACCCAAACCAAGATGATCGGCAGCGACATTTAAGACTACTCCGATATCACAGCTATCAAAAGCCAGTCCTGAACGCAACATACCACCCCGCGCAGTTTCTAGGATGGCTACTTCTACTGTAGGATCTCTGAGGATTGCCCCTGCACTATAAGGACCTGTATTGTCTCCTTGCTCAACTAAATATTCTTGAATATAAATACCATCGGTAGCCGTAAAACCCACTACTTTGTCCGTTTGTCGATAAATATGAGCAATTAGACGAGTAGTAGTAGTTTTACCATTTGTTCCCGTAATTGCCACGATGGGAATACGGCTAGGAGCTTTATTAGGAAATAACATTTCCAATACTGAGGCGCCAATGTTACGAGGAAGCCCTTGACTGGGGGAAGCGTGCATCCTAAAACCAGGAGCAGCGTTAACTTCGACGATAACCCCTTTTGTTTCTTTTAAAGGGCGACTAATATCCGAGGTGACAATATCAATGCCTGCAATATCAAGACCAATTATTTTGGCAACTCTTTGAGCTATCCAGATATTTTCGGGATGAATCTCATCGGTGCGGTCAATAGCAATACCGCCTGTACTTAAGTTAGCTGTTGCTCTTAAATAAGCTATTTCCTGTTCGGGTAAAATTGAATCTAAACTATAGCCTTGTTTGGTTAATACAGCCTGAGATGTCGGATCGACAATAATCTTAGTCAAAACATTGTCGTGTCCGTTACCTCTTTTGGGGTCTTGATTAGTAAGATCAATTAGCTCTTTGATGGTAGATTTACCATCGCCGACCACATGAGCAGGAACTCTTTCGGCTACAGCTACAACTTTATTGTTAATTACTAAAACTCGATGATCGTTTCCCTGATAGTACTGCTCAACAATTACCGATCGCGTTTTGGAGCCCTTGCTTGCAATATCATAAGCTTTTTCTGCTTCTGACCAGTCATTAATGTTAATCGTAATGCCTCGACCATGATTGCCGTCTAGGGGTTTGATGACAATGGGAAATCCGCCAACATCAGCGATCGCGTCTCTTAATTCGTCTACATATTCAATTACCGTTCCTTTTGGTACTCGAATTCCTGCATTACCCAGCATCGTCTTGGTGCCTTCTTTATCACTGGCAAGCTCTACTGCCAAAATGCCTGTATTATTGCTCAAGGTAGCCTGAATCCGTTTTTGTCTGGCTCCGTAGCCCAACTGCAACATCGCCCGCGCACCCAGCCACGCCCAAGGAATCTTGCGTGCTTCTGCTTCTTTGATAATAGTTTCTGTAGAAGGTCCTAAAGCAGTATTAGCGTACAGTTCACGCAAATCCGCTAAATCTTGTTCTAATTCAACCTGGGGATAAGTCCCAGTTTCCACAATTGAGCTACATAGTCTGACTGCTGCTCTGCCTGCATAGCGACCAGCTTGTTCTTCTACGTATTCAAACACGACGTTGAACACCCCTGGAGTGGAAGTTTCTCTTGTACGTCCAAAGCCCACAGGCATACCTGCTAGTTCTTGCAGTTCTAGGGCTACGTGTTCGACAATGTGACCCATTAGTGTGCCTTCACTGAGCCTTTCGAGAAAACCACCACGATAGCCACGAGAACAATAGTGTTCGATCAGGCTAGGTAATATTTCTACTAAACCATCATAAAATCCAGAAATCTCGTTAGAGGGCTTTTCGATTAGTCCCTCTAAATCTAGTACCATAGCAACCAACTTATTGCGTCGGATGCTCCAGTAGTTTGGTCCACGTAACGTTTGAGTTTTCAGAATTCTCATTATGCTTTATGCTTCGCTGCTTTAAGCTGATTAACAGCGCCAGGATAACTAAACTATAATCTCGCTTTTTCGAGCTAGTAAACTGTTCTTAATGAACAATTTAATTGCCAATTCAATATTAATTTTCGCCTTTTGCTTATTTTATCTAAAAGTTTTTAGTCTTTAGTCCCTGCGGGGGTACCCCTTGGTCGCAGGTACCTCACCCTCGACAGTTCCTTCAACGCGAGAAAGGACTTGTCCGCATCTGACCCGCGCAACGGACTCACCTGCGGACGAAGCGTCCTTGGTCGCAACGGGGTGAAACCCCCTTCGGGTTCGTGCCTTTGCTCAACGGAGGAAACCTCCGCAACGCAACTGCCTCACCGCAACGGTTTTGGCTCGCAATCGGGTAGAGTTCAAAAGCCTCGTCACGATTGACTAATAACCAATTACTAACAACTAATAACTTATTTTATCGAGTTAAAGGGGTATGCTGATATAAATCGTAGCGATCGCCATGTTCTAAGATATGCAGCCTCAGATTATGCAGGCTCAAAGGCTCGTTTCCCTGTACTTTTTCTAAATTAGTGTGAGTCATTTCTCGTGCATCAACAATGGTGACTGTACCTTTGCCAATTACCTGCATTGTGTCGTCATTTTCAAACATGGCGCAGGTGTCTTCATCAATACCAATTCCTAAAAGACTAGGATGGAGAGCAATTGCACTCAAAAGCCTTGCCAAACGATTACGATTATAAAAGTGTTGATCTACCAAGACTTCTGGAATAATACTTAAGCCTGTGGACATATCCACTAAAGCACGGTTGGGAGATTCGGCACTACTTCCGCCTGAGATCATATGATGACCCATCACCGCTGCCCCTGCACTAGTTCCCGCTAAACTAATTTTTCTCTGCTGGGCTTTGGCAATAATTTGATTCATCAAGGAAGTACCAGCAAGCAAACTACAAAGGCGAAGCTGATCTCCACCAGTCAGAAAAATTCCCGTGCAGTTCTCGACAAAATTAAGATAAACTAAATCATCTGCTCCATCGCGATCGCGCACATCTAAAACTTTAATCTCTTTTGCTCCCATCTCGCCAAAAAGTCGATGGTAGCGTTCGCCAATTAAATTTGGTTCTCTAGATGCACAAGGAACAACGCCTATAATGGCATCTGTTCCTCCTGAACGATTAAAAAAAGTTTGTAGTATTTGTTTGCCGTGTACTTTATCTTCAGCACCGCCAATGACTAAAATAGCGTTTTTGGTCGATTGTGAAGAGTCGATAATGTAATTTTTTACTTCAGTATTGATCATAATTGAATTTGCGGACAGGAGATAAACCCTTGACTAATGCTGATCGTAACGACACTGACGATTTACTGCTGTGTCAAAAACTACTTAACTCCTGTAAGTTATAAAGCTTAAACTCAGACCCTATTAGTTAGTATTTTCTCTTAATTCTATTAATTATCGTGCGTTTTGATATTATCACTCTTTTTCCCGACTTTTTCGCTTCTCCTCTCAATACCAGTTTACTAGGTAAAGCGATCGCCAAAGAAATTGCTACGGTTAATTTGATAAATCCTCGTGACTTTACTACAGACAAGCATCACAAGGTAGATGACATTACCTATGGCGGGGGTGTAGGAATGTTGCTTAAGCCTGAACCAATGTTCGCGGCAGTAGAATCTCTACCAGTTTTGCCTCAGCGAGAAATTATTCTCATGACCCCTCAAGGACAGCCTATGAGTCAACCTCTACTCAAAGATTTAGCTAGCAATTATCAGCAGCTAGTAATTATCTGTGGACACTATGAAGGAGTAGATGAAAGAATAAGGCAGCACTTAGTAACAAAAGAAGTATCTTTGGGCGATTTTGTCCTAACCTGTGGCGAAATTCCTGCTCTTACTTTAATTAATGGCGTAGTTCGTTTGTTACCTGGAACAGTAGGTAAAGTAGAGTCTCTTAAAGCAGAAAGTTTTGAAACCGATTTATTAGACTATCCTCAATATACTAGACCCGCCGAGTATCGAGGCTGGCAAGTCCCAGAAGTACTGCGGTCTGGTAATCATAAATTAATCGACGAGTGGCGTAAAGATCGGCAGATTGAGCGTACTCGCGATCGCCGTCCCGATCTCTGGCAAAAATGGCGCAATAGCAAACAATAAAAACAATAATAAGTATTTAAGCTCAATGTTGTTCGTTTTAGTAGAACCAAAATTTAAGAGGAAGTAGCAAACTATTCCAGGTTTTGACCCTAGCCTCAAAACATTATTTTACTTGGGGCGTGTCATCATTTTCAACAACCTTACAGCTCAGATCTGCATTTTTTTGTTAGGCAATTGAGCCTTTAAATCTTACGAAGAACGACATCATTATACATTCGTCCTTGAAGTGCGAAATATATAAGTTCAAAATCATGCTCTAGACAAAATTCATTGACAGCCTCAATTACTCCATATTTTGCCAATCCTAAAGCCCCAAAAAAAATGTAATCGTTCATCGCTATCAAACCATCAGGCTTTAGCTTTAATTGTGTAGCATTCAAATCTCTCTTTACTCCTTCATAGGAATGATCTCCATCAATATAAACCCAGTCAAAATAATTATCTGGCATTGACATAATAGTTTCAGATGAGTTGCCAAGATGCACAGCAACTGTTCCGTTTGATATATCCTGAGCAAATTTGCGCTCGGCAATTTTTATGGCAGCGTCATCAATATCAATTAAATGCAATTTTTTTGGTTGCACTATTTTAAGAATTTTGTCTGAAAAGTCACACTTCCAAATACCTATCTCTGCACAAGTTGCATTCTTTGGCATATATTCGAGCATTTTGTCTCGATTTTCCACTAGCCTACAGTTGAGAATGTGTTTTGCTTGGAGAGGTTTAGCTGGTGGTAGCATTGCTCTTCGTTGTTCCACTGTGGAATTTACCAAGAAGTTAATCCTGGTTATCTTTTTTGCCAATTTACGAAACTGGTTTGTGATCATGAAAAATTTTTATTATATTTAATGCAGCTACAATTACTACTCAAAGAGTAAGCGATTTTAAGATAGCTGTAAGGAGCATTGTTGGGAATAGCTAAGGCGATCGCCTAAATTATTTCGAGCCAACTTTCCCTTATTCTCAGCCTGAGATGATTACAACCTAGAGAAGAAGAGATTAGATAATGTACTGGCGATCGCTATATTATCATTACGCCCCTGCAATATAATCTTACCGATGCGGTTATAGTTAAGCATCTTTACGCTCAAAAGTTTTTTAGGTAATCAGCACGACAGAACAGGTGCTGGAGGTAATCATGCCTTCATAATATTAAGAATTAAGCTATGGATTTCAAAACCAAGTTAAAAGCCATGACTATGAAGTTTACCAGGAAATCACTTGGTAAATATGCTTTTGCTGTTCTTGCTAGAACAGACAGTGGAATATTTGCTGTCGATCCAGAAGATCTAGCCGTTGGGCGCAGTTTGCTAAGGCATGGGAATTGGTGCAATGAAGAGTATGCTCAAATTAGTCAATATGTCAGTAACCATAGCAGCGTTTTATTCGTTGGTGCGCACATTGGCTCATTAGTTGTTCCAATTGCTAAAAATTGTGGCAAAGTCGTAGCAATTGAGGCAAACCCAAATACTTTTGAATTACTAAAAATAAACATCACCCTCAATCAACTAAATAACTGCGAGTTACTTAATGTTGCTGCTAATGATAAAGTCGAAAGTTTACCATTTTTGCTTAATAAGCTGAACTCAGGAGGAAGTAAACGAGAACCAAAGGTAAAGAAAGAAATGTACTATTATGACAACCCTGATTACGTCAAGGTTGAGGCAGTTCCTCTAGATGATCGATTAAACGCAAGTTGCTATGACCTGATTGTTATGGATATTGAAGGATCTGAATATTTTGCATTGAAAGGAATGCAAAGAATATTAAGCTGTTCAAAAATATTACAGATCGAATTTGTTCCGCACCATTTAAAGTATGTGAGCGGGGTAGGAGTAGATGATTACTTAGGCTTAATTAGTCCTTATTTCGATCGGTTGTATATACCTTCTAAAAAAATTACGATTGGCAAATCTGAATTTGAAGCTACTTTGACAACTATGTTCAATAAGAATGAAGAAGATGATGGGATTATCTTTCAAAAGACTAGATGACAGTTAAACATTGAGCATTTTTTCATTGATAAATGCGCGTTTGCTAAATGTTTAATGACCTTGAAAAATGGCTATAAATTTTAAACTACAGTGCAAAAAATCAAGGTAATGCTAAACAGTTAATGAAGAATTCTTATTCGCCAATAATTATAAAAACCAGTTAGCTTTCCCCAACCCTGGTGAGGTTTAATTACAACCAATCTTAAGGTGTTAAGCAAAATTCTGATATTAGTTATAATAAAAGTTGAATAGTTGCCATGCTTTTCGATGTGAATAAGATAGCTATGGGTAATATGCTTGTACTTTTGAAATATATTGCGATTAGTGATAGAAGTCGCATCGTGTACAATTTCTATTAAAGGAGTTACGGCTATTTGATGTCCTTGCAGACCATAGCGCAGACAAAAATCTAAATCTTCGTAATATAAAAAATAGCGATCGCAAAATTGAGGACATTGGGAAAAGTTTTTACAGTTAATCAACAAACTACAGCCGCTTACCCAATCAGTTTTGATATAGTCTTGGCTTAAATCGTTTGGCAATGTATTGATAATCTTTATAGCAGCACTACCAGAGGTGAATGTTCCTCCAGCAGAAGTTATTTCTCCTGCCGAATCAATTACTGTAGTTCCCAAAATTGAGATTTCAGAGTGCTTTTCAAAAAAAGGTAAAATGGTTTTAACAACTTCTTGTTCAAAGTAGGCATCAGGATTAATTAACCAAACAATAGCTTGATCATTTTGATTATTAATCCAATTCAAACCTACATTACAGGCTTTTCCAAAACCCAGATTACAATTAGCTTCTATTATTTTTAAATGCTGGTCATCTAGTTTTAACAACTCTCGATCTTCAGGAGAATTATTAACAACAACTACCTGATATTTATCATTATCTTGTTCGGGCAAAGATTCGAGTAAGCGAGCAAGCAAACTACTGGAATTGTAATTAACTGTTAAAAAATAAAGATTAACCATAATTTAATTTTTAAAAATGAATATAATTTTGATAGTTGCCTAATTGTCATCCATGAGTTCTAGGCGTAAGAGAAGATTACAATATGAGAGATAAATCCCTGGGCGTGGAATATGCTGCTTGCACCCTCGACAGTCGCTTTATGTCGGTGAAACCGTCCACCGCGCTGTCTCGCAAAGCAGCATTTCCGCCCACTAAAAAAGTTTTGATAATTGGAGGCTGTGGCAGAATTGGTAATAGTGTTGCCCAGGATATTGCCAACCATACTGACGCAGAAGTTACTATAACCTCTCGTAATCCTCAACAGGTTAATTCTCCTTTTCAATTTCTAGCTTTAGATTTGGCAGATCGAGAACAGCTAGAAAAAGCGATCGCCTCAAAAGATTTGGTAGTTCACTGTGCAGGCCCTTTTCACCATCGAGACGGTAGAGTGTTAAAGACTTGTATTGAAGCAGGGATAGATTATATTGACGTGAGCGATCATCGCTCTTTTTATGAACGGGTAATCAAATATAATGATAGAGCGATCGCATCTGGAGTCACAGCCATACTTAATACGGGCATTTTTCCTGGTATTTCTAACAGTATGGTCAAGCAGGGTATTGAACAATTTGATCGACCTCAGAAGATCCATTTAAGCTATGTAGTAGAAGGATCGGGGGGTGCAGGATTAACCGTGATGCGAACTACCTTCTTAGGCTTAAAAAACAAATTCTCTGCCTGGATCAATGGTAAATGGCAGAATACCCTACCCTACACCGAAAGAGAAATGATTGAGTTTCCTCAGCCCTATGGCAAGACAGGGGTCTATTGGTTTGATATGCCAGAAACCTATACTTTTGCCGATTCTTTTGCTGTAGATACCGTAATTACCAAATTTGGCTCAATTCCTGACTGGTATAACCATTTAACCTGGATTACGGCTCATATATTTCCTGAAGCTTGGGTAAGCAGTCCCCAGGGAATCGAATTTTTCGCTCGCGTTAGCTATCTGATGACCAAGGTTACAGATAAGTTTAGCGGTATTGGCGTGGCAATTCGGGCAGAAATTACGGGAGAAAAAGAGGGCAAACCCCAGACATACTGCGCCACTATGGTACATGATAATACGGCGATCGCGGCGGGGGCTGGCACAGGTGCGATCGCCGAGCTAATCTTAGAGGGTAAGCTAAAGCAGCCAGGTATTTATCCTGTAGAACAAGCTTTATCTACTCAATTATTTACAGAAATTATTAACAGCCGTCAAATAAAGATAACTGTCAGTTATTAGGTAGATGCGGTTTATATTTAGTTTTTAAAGTTTAAAGTATTCATGCCTAAATCCCTACTAGAATAAATAGGGCAATTTTCTCTTCATCTTCAGCATGGCATCTACTCCCAATTCCCGTCAGTTGGCTTTTTTTGCCCTCAAAAATGTTTATCAAAAGAAAGCCTATACTGATGTCGCCCTCAACCGCGTGATTAAATCTATGGGTAAATCGACTGAGATTAGCCAGACAGACAGAGGCTTTGCCTGTGAATTGGTTTATGGTATTGTGCGTCGTCAGCGAACTTTGGACGCTCTAATTGATTTACTAGGTAAGAAAAAAGCAGCGCAACAACCTCCAGATTTACGGATTATTCTCCACCTGGGTTTGTATCAGTTACGGTATCTAAATCGCATTCCTACTTCAGCAGCAGTTAATACTAGCGTGGAATTGGCTAAAGCTAACGGTATTCCTAGGCTTAGTGGCGTAGTTAACGGGTTATTGCGGGGTTATGTACGTAAAGCTGAATCTAGAGATCCTCTGCAACTACCAGATAATCCAATAACCAGATTGGGCATACAACATAGCTTTCCTGACTGGATAGTAGAGACTTGGTTAGAGCAATTACCCATTGAAGAAGTAAATCGATTACTTGCTTGGTTTAATCAGTCTCCCAAAATTGATCTGAGGGTAAATATTCTCCAAACTACCATTGAAGAAGTAGAAAGCGCATTTAAAGCTGCGGATATTTCTATAAATCGCATCCCAGGATTACCTCAAGGGTTGAGACTAGAAAGCGCGGGTGCGGTTACAGATTTACCAGGCTACAAACAAGGATGGTGGGTAATTCAAGACAGTAGCGCGCAGTTGGTGACGCATTTACTTGACCCTCAGCCTGGAGAGACGATAATTGACGCTTGTGCTGCACCTGGAGGCAAAACTACCCATATAGCCGAATTAATGGGGGATAATGGTCATATTATAGCTGGCGATCGCGCTGCTAAACGCCTAAATAAAGTTAGAGAAAACGCTGCACGCCTACATTTACAGTCTATTCAAATCGAAGTGGGAGATAGTTGCGACAAGAGTGAATTTGCGAATATAGCCGACAGGGTACTTTTAGATGCCCCTTGTTCGGGTTTAGGCACGCTACACAAACGCCCTGATATTCGCTGGCGACAAACCTCCCAAGCTATTGAAGAACTTTTTGAGTTACAAAGGAAACTATTAGAACAGGCTGCTACTTGGGTAAAGCCAAAAGGTATTTTAGTGTATGCCACCTGTACTCTTAATATTTTAGAAAATGAAAAAGTAATACAATCATTTTTGGAACAACACTCAAACTGGAGTATTCAATCTCCTACTGATGAGATTACCAAAAGCTGGGCAACATCAGAAGGATGGATTAAAGTTTATCCCCATCGTCATGATATGGATGGTTTTTTTATGGTGAGATTAGAACGAGGTTTGTGAGATGGGTGACAATAAAACTAAGAAAATGAAACAAGTTCTGAAAATTCTGATTGCTGCTGCTTGGATAGACGGAGTTATTCAACCAGAAGAGCGAGTTTATTTACGTCGTATGGCTAAAGATTTTCAACTAGCTGATGATCCAGAGATCAAGCCTTTACTATCTGAATTAAGACCAATTCAACCTGTTGAATGTTATCAATGGCTAGATGAATATTTTGGCGAAAATCATTCCCCAGAAGATTATCTGGAATTATTAGAAAAAATTAGTGGCTTAATCTATAGCGATGGTTATGTAGACGTGAGAGAGGCTAAGTTAATTGAAGCTATTCAAAACTGCAATAACAATCTAGATTGTCGCAATTCTATCTTTGATAAAATGCTGCGAAAGATTCAGAAGTTATACCGTGCAGCAATTGAACAAAAAGTTTAGTCATTACCGAATTACTAATTTAGCTTTCCCTGTAATTGTTTAAATTAAGCGATTATTAGATATGTATGGCGATCGCAATACAGGTTTCGAGATCCGCATCGGTTTTGATTCCTTGAGGATTAATATGGGTTGCTGCTGCTTGATAACCTTGGTCTTGTAAAGCTTTGATTAAGTGCGATCGCTTTGGTATATCTATTTTTCCGCGACGACCAATTTCTCCTAATTTGTAAAAGTAAGGCGGTAGATCGATCTCATCTTTCATTAAACTGAGCAATTCAACAATTTTCTGCCAGCCTAACTGTTGAGCCAAAATTATAAACCGTTCTATCTGTTGTGGGTTGTGTAATTCACCTAGCCACATTGCACCACTAACGGTTATAGCAGAATTAGAACAGGTGCAGGTAATTTTATTTAATTTACGCCAGAGAATAGTTTGATAGTTACCACAGCTATGGCAATAGGCGAGAAAACCATAATTGTTGTTAGTTAGATTAGGTTTAGACACTAACCGCATCATCAGACGATAAGTTTTCCCTGTAAACAAAGAAAAGACTGGTTCAACTCCTAAACCTTTAGTAGCAGCCTGTTGTTGAGTGCTGCCAATCAATAGTCTTAAAGCCTGTTCATGGGCTGCGGGATGAGAACGTGCGATCGCGCCATAAGCCTGAATACTATTTTCTGGTAAATGTCCTGTTAACGTGCGTCCGTCAGTGCTAGTTAGATACATCAAGCCACCAATCTTAGTCGCCCACAGCATAGTACTAAGATAAGGCACAGCACTACCAAAACAATCCACATCAACTAAATCATAATAATCCCGATGTTCATAGCATTTAAAAAATACTCGATGAGCATCTTGATGAGTAATCTGACAGTGACCAGATGCGATCGCCTGAGATAAATTTTGCTGTAATATAAAACTATTATCGGCATTTCCTTCATTTACCCAAACATAGTCAGCATTACTTTCTTGCCAATAACGTAAGCTGCGAATACCACAACCAGCTAAAGCATCCAAAGCCCTCAGACTTCCGCGATCCTGCTTATAAACCTTGGCAGCCAAAACTCCCAAATCTCGCACCAGCTTACTTTGAGGATTATAAAAAGCCTTTCCCGTTTGAAATTTTGCTGACTCTTCTTGATACCAATTGGTTTCATTCACTTAGGATAAAAAATTTTATTTACCGTCCAAAATAAAATTTACTTCTGACCTCTGACCTCTTATCGTTTACCTTTAACAATCAACTGCCGATCGACCGTCAACAGCAACTCATCAATAATTCTGTTATGAAAATAATGGGGAGGATTCCATTTAACCCATTCAGAAGCATTATGTTCTGTCATCACAATTTCTAGTTCTTCGCTTACCCAGGCGAAAAAAATAACTAAAGACTTTTCAACTTTGTCTCCGCCAAAACGTCTGTATCGAGGGTAATAAATAGTTTTAAACCGAAAATCCAACTCTAAGCAAACCTGTTTTTTAGTGATTCCTGTTTCCTCAAACAATTCTCTTAAAGCGCACTGAAGTTCAGTTTCCCCAGGTTCAATGTGACCTTTGGGCAAATCATAACGATATGATCTCTTCATCAAGAGAAATGATGGCTGTTTCGTTTGAGTAAAGCAGATTACACCGCAAGATTTGACTTTTTCCATGAAGGATGATCGCATTTCTAAGGCGATCGTGATCGAGATAAATATTGTTTATCCCATAATCTAAACTTTAAGTTCATCTGGCAAAGTAAAGTTACCATCAATATTACAGGGAAAAGCGATCGCGTTACTAACCGCTTTAGTTGGCAATACACTATAAAGGTGAGGATATAGTTCTACACCCCCCTCTAAATTTTCCTCAACCAGACTGTTGTTTATTTTAGAGGATTCAATAACTAATATTACAAGACCACTTTGTCCTTTGAAAAATCGATGCGCTACTGTCAATATTTGATGACAATAAGAACAGTGAATAAATCCTTCTGTGTCAAAACCTTGTGCTTTGTATTCTTCTTGAGATTGAGCAGCATTCCACTCAGCAAAAGAGGTTATATGATAAACAAACTTATTTTTATTCAAAACGATAATTGATTAGTAATCACTAATTACTAAGTTTAATGTTCATCTCCGCTAACATGAACAATTACTTCTCTTTGATTGCCTCGTTGACGGTGTTCCCACAGATAAATACCCTGCCAAGTTCCTAAAACTAATCGCTCTCCAGAAATAGGAATATGTTCTGAAGTATGGGTTAAGGCAGAGCGAATATGAGCAGGCATATCATCCATTCCTTCGGCACTATGAATATATCGTGTAGCGTCTTCAGGGACTAATTGAGCAAAGAAATTTTCTAAATCAACTAGAACATCAGGATCGGCATTTTCTTGAATCAACAAAGATGCAGAAGTATGGCGCACAAATATAGTACACAAGCCTGTAGCAACGCCAGATTTTTCTACTGCTTGTTCGACTTGACGAGTAATTTTATGGAGTGATTTTCCTGTAGTTTTGATTTTTAAGGCTGTTTGATGTTGTTTCATTTCTACCACTGCTAATTGTTAAAGAGATTTAGGAGCTTTATTAATATTAGGTTGATTGTTAGAAGTATTGCTAGAGTCATTCTCAGGAGACTTTTTAGGGTTATCTCTTTCTGCTTCTGCCTTTAACTCTTCAACGCTAGGATTGAAGTTGCAGCTAGCAAATAATTGCTTGATTACATTTTGTTCTTCATCTGGTAGAGCAAACCACCAAGGCAGTTGACCTTGAGGTGCTTTTGAAGGATCAAAATTAAGCTCATCGTATAGTAAATAGCCACTACCGCTGATTACATTACCTTTTTTCCAGCCCACTTTTGTAGCAAACTTGCGCCAGGTTTCAGTGGAATAATCGCCTTTTTGATTGACGCTTTGCCAAATCTTCTGCTGGGAACTAAAGCCAAATTTATGGTCGCTGTATTTTTCCCAGAGGTTGTCTATGGTTCTAATATCGGGACAAGAAAACTGAGCAATGGTTTTTAATTCAATAAAAACGTGTTTATTTTCCTGTTTAGCGGTTTTAATAATTTGCTCTACAAGTTGATAGGTATGTATATCTGCTTCTGACCATTTTTTTTCCTTTAGTAAATCTCGCAGCTTAGTATAGTCAATGCCAGTCTTGGGAGAGACTAAAGAAAGTGAGGTAGTAGGCGTATTTGTAGCTTCTGATGCTGCTGGAGCAGGTTGATAATTTGTGGCTTGCGTTGATTCATTCTCTGCTTTTGATAATTGTGGCTCAGGTTTGGCCGATTCTTCTGGTTGTTTTGGCTGTTTCTCTACTTCTGGAGTTTTAGCTGGAGACTCGTTAGTAGCTTCTGGTTGTTCTGGAGTTTTAGGGGTAGGGGTGTTGGCTCGATCTGGGGTAAAAGTAGGAACAGAAGAAATTTCTCCAGAATTAGCTTGAGTTTCTGACTGGTTATTAGCTAGCTCAGGGGTTTTAGACTCTGACTGGCTGGCTGTATTATTGACGGGAGGAGTTGATGGCGTTGGATTATTTAATTTGGCGATCGCAGTTTTATAGCTATTAATCGGAATGCCATAGTTAGAAGTGCCTCCAGATATGGCATTTATATTTGCCTCTCCATGAACTCCAATCATATACCCTTCTTGATTATAAACAGGACCTCCACTCATCCCAGGAAAGGCTTCACCACTATAAATTAAAGAATAGCCATTATCAGTCGATTTTGGTAATATGCCCACCAAACTAGCTGTAAAGAAACGATAGTAACGATTGTCTTCTGTGCGTAATTCTCCAGGATAGCCAGCAAAATAAATACTTTGTCCTTCGTTTAGGTTTGATGAATCACCAGTTTCAGCTATCTGATAGTTTTCATCGCTCTTAAACTTTAATATGGCTAAATCTAACCCTGGTAATTGCTTAATCGAGGCTGGATCTACCTGATGTTCCCTACCGTCTATAGTTTTAACAACATAATCTCCAGAGTTTTTCATCACGTGCCAGTTGGTCAGCACGGTGTAAACTTTGTTTGAATAGTCAACGATTGCACCAGAGCCAGTATTAGCTCCGTCTATACGTACAGTAACTTGTTTAGCACGCAGGTTAACTTCTTCTGGAGAAAGAACTTGAGCTATTTGAGTAATAGCAGCCTGGGTAATTTGTGGCTGTAGCTCAACCAAAAAGGGAGCTATAGCCACACTAAAGCCCAGTATTCCCAACAATAGTTGGGTCATCTTTCCAGAGAATTTCATTTACTTATCTCCAATAGGTTTAAATAATAATATTTATGGATATTGACGTTGAAATCTAAAAATGTTCCTCTCCTAACTGTCCAAACTAACCAAGCACAATCGCCTTAAAATTGGTGGGCAAAAAATTATTTGATTGAATACTACTATCCAATTTCAGGAATTTGCCCAGCCTACAAAACTGTTACTATTGTAAACTTCAACCTTCACAAGACGGGAGCAAAAACAGTTAAACTTTGGGGCAAACATTCAATTTCTAGAGGCGTATTGCCAATAATTTCGCCATCTAAAACAACTTTCTGAATTGGGTTGGCAGAGATTTTTACTTTACGCGATCGCAAATGAACTATATTATCTAATTCTGCACTAGTTCTAATCAAAGCTGCACCAAGCATACTTAACATAGTGGTCACAGCCTGGATTTTATTGTCCACCGTGGCAATAGTAATATCTAATAAGCCATCATCCATCACCACTTCGCCAATTCCTTGAGCCAATACTGAGGTGGGAGGCGCAGCGTTAGCAATGGTAATTGCTCCGGCTTGAAAAGTTCTCATTTCCCCTTCAATTTCAATTTCGGCATCAAATAGCTGCTGTTCGTTTAGCTGCTGCCAACCTGCCATAATATATGCTAACGAACCCCAACGATTTTTTGCTTCGCGATCGGCTTTTTCAATGGTTTCGGCTTCGTAGCCAATGCCTGCTAATAAAATCAAGGGTAAGTTATTACACCTTGCTGCATCAATTACTCTAGTTTTTCCTGCCAAGATTATTTCGCAGGCTCGTCGTAGCTGATTAATTTGTTGAGTGATGCCTAACGCCATACCAAAAGCATTTGCCGTGCCTCTGGGGATAACACCTAAAGGAACATCTGTGCCAATCATCGCTCCCGCTACCGCAGAAACCGTACCGTCACCACCAGAGGCAATAATTAAATCTGCATCTTGAGAGATCGCCTGAATTGCTAATTCTTGCGGACTGATATCGAGGCTGGTTAAATGAACCTCCAGGTGTAAATGAGGATCTAACATTTGTTTAATAAAGTTAAGATCCTGCTCGCCGTTGCCTCCACCAGATACAGGATTAAAAATTAAATGAGCGACCAAACTCTGAGCAAAGCTGGTGGCGATCGCTTCTGCCGTACCTAAATTAGTCGCTAGAGGAACTAAGTGAACGTTACAAATTCGCAGTAGTGTCTGAATATCTGGCTCATGGGGTTGAGCATTTAAGGGGTCAATCAAAAAAATAACCGCGATTATTTCCCCTGCAACAACCTTGGCGGCAATTTGAGCATCTCCCCCCACCGATCCTGATGCCATCCGTTCTATTATTAGATTGGTAGCGTCTTCAATACGTTTACCCGTAGTTTCTGTGGCGATAAGATGATAGCGAGCTAACAAGGGTTGATGACGAATGGCAAATTTTACTATATCGTCTTTTTTATGATCATGGGCAATTAAAGCGATCGTTCTAGCCATAAGTGATTGTCAACAGCAAAGAAAAAATGAAAATGGTTCGGTTGTGTTCGGTTTTAGGGATTAAAACTAGCTTAATCCTGGCTTAATAGATGCGTTAAAATCATTTTACTAACCTTGGCATAGAAGCATAAATAAAGTTTATTAGTTGTTTTTTCACCAATTTGCCCTGGGAGATAACAATATTAAGAAGTAAATTAACTTAAAAAATACTATGGATTCACCAATTCAGGCAGTACAAGCACCCTACAGAGGAGGCGGTGGTAGTATGTATCGCACTCCACCCCCAGATTTACCTTCTCTACTACTAAAAGAACGTATCGTTTATTTGGGACTTCCTTTAGTATCTCCTGACGAATATAAAGATCAGATTGGCATTGACGTTACAGAGTTGATTGTGGCTCAGTTGCTCTATCTGCAATTTGATGATCCTGAAAAGCCAATCACCATGTATATTAATTCTACTGGTACATCTTGGTACGGTGGAGATTCAATTGGCTTTGAAACCGAAGCTTTTGCGATTTGCGACACTATTTCCTACATCAAGCCTCCAGTACATACTATTTGTATTGGTCAAGCAATGGGGACAGCAGCCATGATCCTCTCTTCAGGAGCAAAAGGCTATCGCGCTAGTTTGCCAAATGGTACGATTATCCTCCATCAAGCTCGTCAAGGTGCTCAGGGTCAAGCCTCAGACATTCAAATCCGTGCTAAGGAAGTATTAGAAAATAAACGTGCTGTACTAGAAATTTTTAGTCAAAATACTGGTCAGCCAGTCGAAAAACTAGAGAAAGATACAGACAGGATGCTGTATATGACTCCTCAAGATGCGAAAGAGTATGGGTTAATTGACAAAGTTCTAGAAAGTGCAAGCGATCTACCTACTCCTGTTTCTACTCTGACTTAAAACAAACGTAATAAATAACTAAGGTAAAGAATCTTATGCCTATTGGTGTTCCTAAAGTTCCCTATCAAATGCCTGGTCAGCAATATAGCGACTGGATTGGCATTTACGATCGCCTCTATCGCGAGCGTATTATCTTCCTCGGCAGAGGCGTTAACGATGCTTTGGCAAATCAAATAATTGCCATTATGCTTTACCTCGATTCTGATGATCCTGGTAAGCCAATTTACTTATATATCAATTCTCCTGGTGGTTCGGTAACTGCTGGACTGGCGATTTATGACACCATGCGTCATATTAAATCGGAAGTTGTAACTATCTGCGTTGGCTTGGCTGCTTCTATGGGTGCATTTTTGCTCTGTGGCGGTACAAAAGGTAAGCGTTTGGCATTGCCCCATGCGCGGATTATGATTCACCAACCTTTAGGGGGTGTTCAAGGACGCAGACAGGCAACAGATATTGACATTGAAGCAAGAGAAATCCTGCGTATTCGCGATCAGCTAAACCAAATGATGGCTGACAATACAGGGCAGTCTATCGAGAAGATTAAGAAAGATACCGATCGCGACTACTTTATGTCTGCTTACGAAGCGTTGGAGTATGGTCTGATCGATCGGGTAATTGAAGAAAAAGAATAGTTTAAATTGTTGGCAAACATTAGCCACTACGTTAATCATAAAACTGGCAAATTATAATAACCTGCCAGTTTTTTTGTGATTTTCCTAAGATGTGCTAGACGAAAAGATCCGCCTCGTTCAAGATATAGTTAGCTACGTCTAAACCTGTAGCAACGCCATCTACGTTAGATATCTCTACGTGAACCCCCCCAAATTCTCGGCTATCAGCGTTTTCTCTGGCAGCTACTTCAAAGCTACTCATACTACCCAAGCTGGTAAACTCGCGAGAAACACCAGGTAATTCCTGAGTAGGAATTTCAAAACTCACGTCTTCGCCAAAAAAGTCTTCCAAAACACCTGCTGCTGCACCGCCAAAAGCGGAGTGTCCAGATATATAGTCAGGAAAGTTGGGAGTACGAATCAAAGGTTCCCAATCTGGATCGGCGGTAGTATTTGGATTGTTGTCATCGTCTGCATTGCGGATTGCTGTGACTGGACGCAACTGCTCGTAGGCGTATTTACCATCCCAAGTTACTATTCCAGCATCAGCCATCGCTACGTTTAATTCAGCAAACAAAAGGGCATTATCTTCTAAAGAGTTACCTTGGTCTAGAGCTACCTCTTGAGCAATTTCATTCCACTGTCCAGGTGGTCTAAAAGTTTCTGGGCGATCGTATGACCAAAATTGGGCAATTTCTGTTTGTTCGTCAGTACGTATAACATCGGTTGCTTCGGTATCTACTAATCCACCCAAGCCTTGAACTCGTTCGATATCTCTGGCATAATTGGGACTACTAAATGCTGGGGGACCTCCAGGCAGAAAGTCGGCTGTACTATTGATTGCAAAGGGTTCAACTCGACCCCAGTTTGGTAATAAAGCGGTAGTCTCAACCAGTCCATTTTCATCTAAGTTTCCTGGAAGAGACTGGGTAGGATCGGGTTCTCTTATTTCTTTATAGTCACCTGCTGCTGTTCCTGGTGTATAAGGAACTTGAGCGAAAGATGCACCATCATTACTACGTTCGGCAAGGATAGCTTTGGCAACTTCTTCACCAAAATCAAAACCAGCGTCTTTAGCAGCAGGATCGTCGCTAATTTCTGAAAGAGAAAGATCGTACTGTGCATCAAAGACAGCCTTTTGTTCGGGAAATAGCGCTGTCAATGTGCCATATGCTGCACCAACAGCAGCAGCCTCTTGGGATGCTCCTTCTGGTACGGAAGGAAGATTTGAAAAAGAACCATTAGGACTGTCACTAAGAGCATTGACTGCTTGATAAATAGCAGTATGCAGAATTGCTCCATCTCTTGCAACTACTGGCGGTGCAACTCCTGGTATAGTTGCGGTGGTTGAGTTATCGTTTAATCCTTCGTCTTGTTCTGCTTTGCCTTCAGCCTGTACGGCATTTAAAAACGTAGAGTTCCAATCGAGAACCACGTCAGTACCATCAGAAGAGATAAACTGAGTAGCTTGATCGCTACTTTCGTCTGATTTAACTTCGGCAATTAAATTATACGCTCCTGGCGATACTACGCTGGCGGTACGAAAATCATCAGAAGCAAAGTCAATAGTAAAGGTGTTTTCTTCACCAGAAGCTAAGTTGACCCCGCTAATAGTGCCAAGTAATTCGTCTGTTCCCCGTAAGGCATCGATCGCTCCGTCGGGGATATTTGGTCTGGGATCGTTTTCTCCTGGTCTGCTTATCGTATCTTCGTTAGTATTAAGTGCGCGCCTTCGATCTTCTGGATCGGCTTCATTAAAGGCTGCCTGAGTCGAAAAAACTAGATTATCGAGACTGCTGTCAGTTGAAGCGTACAGCTTCAGGGTTGCATCTGTTGCATCTTCATCACCTTGATTAGTGACTGTAATTTCTAATTTACCTTGTTCGTCGGGGAAAACAGTAGGGGTTTCTAGAATATTTCCGAACTTGACTGTCAAATCTTGTGGCATATCGTTCTTGCTCCTGTTTATAAAACGTATTCAATCTTGCCAAGAGTTAGACAAAAAGAGAATCTTCGATTAATGTTGGGTCTGTATTGGTAAGAGATTCTTCTGATACCGCCTGCTCGATGCTAGCTAAGTTGTCTGCTCCTATTGTTGCTCGTGCAGTATTAGTGCTGGCAGATGACGAGAATATGTTGTCTAATTGTAAAATCGCAGTTAATTCGCGATCGCCTTCAGCTGCTTCATAATAGATAGCCAAACCATCAGGTAAATTGCCTGAAGTGAAACCAATAGAATAGTTATCCCTCAAACCAGCTATATCTAAATTATCTTGCCCAAATTCAAAGTCGGTAATTAAAGCGTAGTCTCTTGTTCCCTCATTGCCTGGAATACCATTGTCGTAGAAAACGGCATCTTGACTTGCCAGAACAAAAGTATCGCTACCGCTTCCGCCTATTAGAGTGTCGATGGTGCTACGACCAAAATCTACATCCGAAGACGCTGTTCCAACACCAATTAAGCGATCGTCGCCAGAACCGCCATCAAGAGCATCGCTTCCAACTCCACCAAACAAAGTATCATTACCTCGATCTCCGAACAAACTATCTGCTGCTGGACCCCCTACGATTCGATCAAAGCGATCGCCGTAGAGTTCGTCGTTGCCCGAACCTCCATACAAAGTATCATTACCTTCTTCACCATAAGCTCGGTCATTTCCCGAACTGCCTTCGAGTACATCGTTTTCCTCCCCGCCATAGAGATTATCTTTTCCTCCACTTCCTTGGAGGACATCGTTGCCATTTCCTCCATAAAGGTTGTCATTTTGTTGACCACCATCGAGAGAATCATCTCCTATGCCACCATTTAGAAAATCTTTGCCATTACCTCCAACAAGGGTGTCATTACCAAATGCTCCATCATCGGGATTGACATTAGGATCTGCATCTCCGAAAAGATTGTCATCGCCAGAACCGCCAATAAGACTATCATTTCCGCCTTTACCAACGATATTATCATCACCAGAACCACCATCAATAGTATCGTTGCCAATACTATTAAGACCTGGATCGCCGACAACATAATCGTCGCCTCCTAGAGCAAAGATCAGATCGCCTTGCTCAGTACCGATAATTCCGTCGTTTTCCTCAGTACCAGTAATTTGGTTATCGACTTCATCGCCGACTATCAAATTCTCTATTTCTAACTGTATAATGGTTTCTTCAACATCAGCAGAGGTTTCGAGGTTTTCTTGTCCTGTAAGAAACTCTCCCTCTAATGTATTAATCCCATTAAGTGAATCATTAGATTCTACAATTGTTTCTATTGCAGCATCAGGTTGCAAATTTAATTCGATTTTTTCTGCCATGATAAATATCTCTTAGTAAATTAAGGTTAAATTACAAAAATGTTTTATTTAATTTGAGCAACTATCAAATTTGCCGTTGGTTTCTCTGGAAAACCAATAGCACATCAGATGGCAGCTAAGTCCTCACCGTGACTAAATTTGCTCTAATTATTTGGTGTAATAAGTCCATTTAAATAGTAAGATTTCAGCTTCTATAGACTCAATGCTTTTCTGTATGACATACAGTTTTGGATTTTTGCCTCTGTTTTTATTTTCCTGTTTCTAACTGTCGCAACAGACTTAATAGCGTAATTTCATCTAACTCTTTCAGGTTCATAGTTATGACTCTAATTACATCTACATAACCCAAATATATTTCATATTTTTGCCGTTTATCGGCAGGAATTTTGTCAAAAAAAACCCCTTTTCCCCAACGATGAATGGTATTGGGTTTAATTTTCAAAAGTTTGGCAATTAAGTTAATACATTTTTCTCGATAACCATGTTCGGACTCCATTGCTATAATTTGTTCTTCCGTGAAACGTGGTCTACCGTTTTCATTTATGGCTGACAAACCAAACCAACGACGACAAAATGTTCTAGGATGTATGCTTTGCTTGTAGCTAACGCTAGTTTTTAAAATTTTAGAAGTAAGAACAATCAACTGAGTATTTCTATCTTGAGTATGAGACGATCGCTCTTGAAAACCAAATTGATTTTTATTATCAGCAATATTTTTGTGGCGAGCAAAGCCATTTAAGTCAGTTGCTAGAATATCTTTTTTGTGCGTCATTTACTTGAATCTCCAAATAGTAATTGTTGATTTTACGTATGGACAGTAATTGGATCAAACAACACTGCTAAATACTCTGATACGTCTGCTTATTCTCAACTAGACGTATAGAATCGAGGATAGAAATTCTCGACTGATTACCGAACAAGGGTTTCAAATATTTGCAATAAATCCATTCACTGCTTAAAGCCAAGTAATATGTGTTATTTTACTATGCAAAAGACCGCTTAATTATGCAAGTTATTATGAATGTCTTAAATTTTTAGTTGAAATGTCTTGATTTATGAATAAAAGAAAGTGTAATAAGCGGAAAATTTAGGCTATTCGTGTCAATAAACACTTAGTACAATGAAGTGCAAAACTAGAAAATAGTCACTTAAGAGATTTTTAGCCTAGAGCGCGTTTATTTTCACTCGAAATGCGATCGCTCGTTTATGAGGTGTTCAAGGACGCAGACAGGCAACAGATATTGACATTGAAGCAAGAGAAATCCTGCGTATTTGCGCTCAGCCAAACCAAATGATGGCTGACAACACAGGGCAGTCTATCGAGAAGATTAAGAAAGATAGCGATCGCGACTACTTTATGTTTGCTTACGAAGCGATGGAGTATGGTCTAATCGATCGGGTAATTGAAGAAAAAGAGTAGTTGAGATTACTCATAAATATAAGTGCTTACGTCAACTATTTTACTGGTGAGTTATTGTAACCTGCCAGTTTTTTATTGAGCAACTATAAATTGATTAATAACTTTTTCAGGTTTGCCCAAAGTTATATTTAGTAATTTTTTATTATGACATAAGGATTTATAGTTACTTCATCTTCTGATTTTAGTCATTAACTGTAATTAAAGTCTGAATTTTAATCAGCAACAGAAAATTATATTTTGTAATTCAACTAAGTAAACTTTACGTTAACTTTACGTAGTGAACAAAACTTGTCCGTAACTTTACTATTATTATTTATGTTGTTATCAAATTGGTAAGTAACAAGTATAAATACGCAAACACTTTAGGTAAATAATAGTCTATGAATATCTACATTCTCAGAAGCAAAGCCCAAAAAACGCGGGACAGGTTTTTAGGTAAGATCAAGAATAATCAACAAAACTTGAATTACCTCAAAGATCTAGAGTCCTGGGGAACTGTGGAGATTGTTAATTCAAACGAGACTCACATTGAGTACAGCCTGATTCAAGGCTAAAAATTAAACACATTTTGCGAAAAGCTACCTTTTTAGATTGAGGTGGTTTTTTTCTTACCCCCTTCCCACTGTAAAATGAGGTCAGCTTTGTTAAACCAGTATCCAGTTAAGAGAGCGATCGCCACATTACTTAAGTAGTTGGACAGAATTAAATTCAGCGTTAATGCTCAAAGTCAGAGGTCAATTCGAGCATTCCCTTGCGCCTGACGGCGACGCGGGGTCTGACCTCTGACGGCGACGCGGTGAGACAGTTGCGGTGGACGGGTTCCCCGGCATAAGGAGGGCGCGTCGCCTGTGGTTTCCCAGGCGTTTATGTCGCCCGTCAAACTGTCGAATCCTTTAGGGGGTCTCGAAAGAGGTCAGAGGTCAAAGGTCAAAGGTCAACTATTTTTCTTTCCGCCTTGTTCAAAGACAACTAGAAATTCATTAATATATCGCATCACTTCGCGATCGCTATTTAAAGTTAATAGATTATCTAAATCTAGATCGTCTTTAGTCAGTTTTAGCCAGTTGACGCAAAATCAATCTTGAGGTTTTTAAGAAAATTTTCATAATAACAGTAGACTTGTATTGATTACTAATAGGAATGGAATCAAGCAAATGCTAAAAATAAATAAAAACTATGTATTAGATACTAATCAAAACAAAATTGCAGTTCAAATACCTATCGCTGAGTTTGAAAGGATCGAAGAAATTTTAGAAGACTATGGATTAGCTCAACTCATGGATGAAGCCCAAGGTGATGAAACTCTCAACAAAGAAGAAGCATTAAAATATTTAGCATCAATAAAAGCTGAAAATGTGGAAAGTTGAATACACCAAAAAGTTTTTAAAAGAATTAGCATCTTTGCCTACAAATATTCAATCTCGTATTGAATTAATTGTTTTTAGGGAATTAGAAGCAGAAAACCCCTTTGAATTAAGATATTTGAAGAAAATGAAAGGCTATAAAAACAAATCAAATATAAAATTAGAGTTGGCGATTATAGGATTGGTTTAACTATAAACAAAAAAGACCAAACTATCATTTGCCAGCGAGTTGCCCATCGTCGCGAAATTTACCAGACTTTTCCTTAACATTAGCGCGATCTCTAATGTTAAAAAATAAAGCTAAAATTGCCTTTAATTATATGATGAGGTGAGGAACTAGTAAAATTTTATTTTCTTCGTTAACAACTGAAATACCTGTGTTAATTCTTGTGTATGTCATATAAGCTAAAACGCTGTTAGAAAACACAATATCAAAGCTTCGCTCCATTCTACTACTGCACCATAAGTATCTCCTGTATGTCCGCCGAGTTGCTTATTAAACCAATATCCAGTCAAAAGAGCGATCGCGCTATTCCCCAACACAATTACTCCCACTTGCCACCAAGATAAATAAACTACGGTAAACCATAAACCGCTACAGGCTAGTAAGACAAATAAACCCAGCAGTATATCTTGAGGTAAGCGTAAGTTTTCCTTATGAAATGAACCTTTTCCCATTGCTCGCAGATAAGGATAAAAAGCGATCGCGCCTACTTGTCCCCATCTTGCCCAACCTGTTGCCGAAAGTAAGACTAACCAGATAGGTAGAGAAACTTCAGATAAAGCTACAGTTTTTAATAATAAGATAATTATCGCTGCGATCGCGCCAAATGCTCCTGTGGTACTATCTTTCATTACTTCTAAGCGACGCTCTTTGTCCGTTACAGACAAACCATCAGCGGTATCCATTGCCCCATCAAGATGTAAACCACCTGTAATACCCACCCAGGCTGCCACAACAACAGCTTTACTAGTCAAGTTTGGTAATCCAGCAAAAACTAGCAGTATACTCAACAAAGCCAGTAATAAACCGATTAGCAAGCCAATTACAGGACACCAACGAGCAATACGCGACCAATTGTTAGTCCACTGAGAAGGCAAAGAAATTATGGTATAAAATATTACACTATTAGCAAGAGAAGTAATTGAGTCATTAATCCATGACAAAAAAGATTTGATAGGTATTTTTAACATGGATAAATCCTTGATTAAAATTAGATTAAATACAGGGGAAATATTGGGCTACTATTATTTGGTAAGCCACTTTATTTTTACGATATATTTCTAAGCAGAAAATATTAAAGTCAGGTAATTTGAAGACTCAAATATAATTCCTATGAATAAACATGACGGCATGAAATCGCTTCCCGCGCCTTGTATTATAAATGAGGGGATTTTAGTCAATCAAGATGATATTAAACGTTTGTTAGCTGATTTATATAGTGTGTACTATGTCCATACTATAGACGAGCGAGTAAGTGATGAAGGTCAAGGATTAATCCAAGAAATATTTAGCGATCAACATCAATCTACTTTAATTGCTAATCAAAACATATACATAAATATTCAAAGTTTTGACTATTTACAGCTAAGTAGATCTACTAATAACCAAGCTTGTTACGATCTTGTTCAAGATAATCGTCAGCTACGTCTTATTCCTACCGTTAGCCCCAGTCAAACTCAGGTTATCTCTAGAAATATTGATGCAAAGACAATTGAAGCTATGGTTGCAGAAGTTTTATCTGCTCGTTTAGATGTGCAGCTTGATGACGAAGACTTTCAATGAACAATTATCAACGAACAATGAATAGTAATCAGCAATCATATTAGTGGGATTTTCATTTGAATGTCAGGCAACCTGTAAGCATACTCATGCTAGGGCAGGAATTTTTCATACACCTCACGGCATCGTCGAAACTCCTCGATTTATGCCCGTCGGTACTTTAGCAACTGTAAAAGGCATTATTCCTCAACAGCTAGAGGCAGCTAATGCCCAAATGATTCTAGCCAATACCTATCATCTTCATTTGCAGCCAGGGGAAGAAATCGTCAGAGAGGCAGGGGGTTTGCACAGCTTTATGGCTTGGAGTCAGCCAATCTTGACTGATTCAGGAGGATTTCAAGTTTTTAGCCTGAGTAAAATGCGTCAGATTAGCGAAACAGGAGTTATCTTCAAATCTCCTCGTGACGGTAGCATGATTAATATTACCCCAGAGAAATCTATTCAAATTCAAAATTCTCTTGGTGCTGACGTGATTATGGCGTTTGATGAATGCCCTCCCGCTGATGCCACAAAGGAGCAGGTACAAGCTGCTACAGATAGAAGCTATCGTTGGTTAAAGCGATGTGTTGAGGCTCATGAAAATACTGACAAACAAGCTTTATTTGGTATTGTTCAGGGAGGAATACATCTTGATTTGCGGACTCAGGCAGTAGAACAACTGGCAGCTTTAGACTTACTTGGCTACGCTATTGGGGGAGTCAGCGTGGGCGAAGATCCTCAGCTAATCAATGCCACAGTCAAACATACTGCGCCCTTGTTGCCTAGAGATAAACCCCGTTATTTGATGGGTGTAGGGACTTATCGAGAAATGGCGATCGCGATCGCCTCTGGGATAGACTTATTTGATTGTGTAATTCCCACTCGTCTTGGTCGTCATGGCAGTGCCTTAGTTCAGGGCAAACGCATTAATATTAGGAATGCTCAGTATAAGCGAGATTATCAGCCTTTAGATGAAAGCTGTAGTTGTTATGCCTGTCAAAACTTTAGTCGTGCTTATCTAAATCATATGGTGCGATCGCAAGAAATATTAGGCTACATTATGCTATCTCTTCATAACGTTACGGAATTAATTCGCTTTACTCAGCAAATCCGTAGTTCAATTTTTCAAGGTACTTTTACTACGGACTTTGCCCACTGGTTGAGAGACATTGAAAATTGATTTAATAAATAAGATTAAGCCAATAGAAAAAATGAAAACGAAATTAAATCAATTACACGATCGCGACTTTAATCTTTGGATTGAGGAAGTGAAAACTGCGATTCAAAATAAAGACGCTGAAGCTATGGACTGGGATAACCTGTTAGATGAAATAGATGACATGGGCAAGTCCGAAAAGCGATCGCTTGAAAGTTATTTAGAGCTTTTAGTTGCTCATATTCTTAAGCTAAAGTATTGGCAGACAGAAAGAGAGCGTAACTATAAACACTGGCAGGTTGAAGTGGTTAATTTTCGCAAACGCATTCAGAGGCTACTAAAGCGAAGCCCTAGTCTCAAAACATATATGGAAGAAGTATATCCAGAAATTTATCAAGATGTTGTTGACGCGTGGCAAATTGAGTTTGATATACCTAAAAAAACGTCTATCGCCCTAGAGAAAATTTTGGCTAAAGATTATTTTGGCTAGTAAATTCAAGAATGTTCAATGTTCAATGTTTAATTGATGACTCCGATTATTACAACTATAGATTTACTCAAACTAGCCTCTGGTGATGTTTTATTTTTACAGGTATACAAGTTTGTTGGTGAGCAACTAGGTAAAAAAGCCTACATCCAGTCAAATCTCCACGGTGCAGAAATTGTCGGCAATGCGGTTATTCAGCAGTTAATTGAGTTTTTGACGCAGTTAGATTCATCTCAGCTACGGGGAGAAATTTGGCTAGTACCAGTGTGTAATCCTCTGGGAGTTAATCAGCGATCGCATTTTTTCTCGACGGGTAGATTCAACAGCTACGATGGCAAAAATTGGAATCGTATTTTTTGGGACTATGAAAAGCAAACTGAAGATTTAGCCGAGTTTGCCCAGTCGCAGCTAGAGAATGAGCCTGAAGTAATTAGAAACAATTATTTAGCTAAAATTAAGCAGGCATGGTCAGAAGAATTAGAGCGCATTGAAGCACCAAGTAGCGTACCTATTAGCCAGCAATATCGCTACAAGCTCCAGTCTTTATGTTTAGATGCCGATTATGTAATTGATATTCATAGCTCTAGTAATCAGGCAATTAACTATACTTTTGGTTTTAAAGAGAGAATTGCCAGTGCCAAATATTTATTATTAGAATATGGCATCCTGATGGATGAATATGACGGCGATGCCTTTGATGAGGCATTTCTAAAACCCTGGTTAGCATTAGAAAGAGAGTTGGCTAATTTGGGTAAAGAAATTAAATTTGATTTGGAGTCTTGGACTTTGGAATTAGGATCGGGCATGGTAATGAATCCCGCTTCCGTTGCCCAAGGAGTAGCTGGAATCAAAAATTATCTGGCTTATAAGCAAATTTTGACTTCACCTACTCCAGTCACAGCAGCAGAAATTACTTTAGCTGAGAAGCACAAAATCAACAGCTATTACGCTCCTACGGGTGGTATGATTCAATCAAGACTGTCTTTGCAAACAAGGGTCAATTCAGGAGACAGGATCTATCAACTATTGAGTTTTAATAAGCAAGGAAAAGCTCCAGAAGTCATTGATGTTTGTGCAGAAACCACGGGAATAGTGTTTGATATTTCTACTAATCAATGTGTTAATCAGGGTGAATATGTGATGGATATTTTAGATTGTTAATTAGTCAGAGCATCATTACCACACCTTATTTAAAATGATAACTGTTAGAAAATATGAATTCTCAATCACTAAATTTAGATAATCTGCAAACTACTATTCCCATCGCCCCAGAAGGATTCAAGTCTGGTTTTGTTGCCATTATTGGCAGACCAAACGTGGGCAAGTCTACATTAATGAATCATTTAATTGGGCAAAAAGTTGCTATTACTTCTCCCGTGGCGCAAACTACCCGCAATCGTTTACAGGGAATTTTGACTACACCAGAGGCGCAAATTATTTTTGTTGATACTCCTGGTATACATAAGCCTCATCATGAACTAGGCAAAGTTTTGGTACAAAATGCCAAGACGGCTATTAAGTCCGTAGATTTAGTTTTATTTGTAGTAGATAGTTCTACTGATGCTGGTACAGGCGATCGCTTTATTTTAGATATTTTAACCAGACTAAATACTCCAGTAATCTTAGGTTTAAATAAAGTTGATTTACAGCCAACTAACTATCAATTTATTGACGATACATACTCTAATTTAATTGCTGATACTAATTGGTCAACGGTCAAGTTTTCCGCGACTACAGGAACAGGAACAGAACAACTCCAAAAAGCTTTGATCGATAAATTAGAATCTGGCCCTTATTATTATCCTCCAGATTTGGTCACAGATCAGCCTGAACGCTTTATCATGGCAGAGCTAATTAGAGAACAAATACTATTACATACTCGTCAGGAAATTCCCCACTCGGTAGCTATTACCATCGAAAAGATTGAAGAAACTCCCAAAATAACTAAAGTCAATGCAGCCATTAATATTGAGCGTAGTTCCCAAAAAGGAATTTTGATTGGCAAAAAAGGTAGTATGCTCAAAACTATCGGTACAGCAGCCAGAAAACAAATTCAAAAGCTAATTTCGGGAAACGTTCATTTAGAGCTATTTGTTAAAGTTGAACCAAAATGGCGACAGTCTCGTTTGCGTTTGGCTGAATTTGGTTATCAGGTTGAAGAGTAGTAAGTTAGGGGCGAATGGCCGTTCGCCCGTACAGAAATGCCTAAAGCTAAGATCGAGGTTAAAGTTAAACTGTTTGCTGTCTATCAAGAGGTTTTTGATGCGTCTGAAATAGACTTGATGCTTCCTGCTTCGGCTCAGGTAAGTGATGTTTTAGCTTCATTGATTGAGCAGAAGCCACAACTGGCAAAGTGGCAAAAAGTAACTCGTTTTGGAGTTAATTTGAAATTTGTGCAAGCCGACACCTTTTTGCAAGAAGGAGATGAGGTTGTTTTAATTCCTCCTGTAAGCGGTGGCTGAAGATAAATTGGTAGTCCTGTAGAAGTAATGATTTAGAATAAGAACTGATATTTTAAAACTTTACTATAATGCTTCATTACCTCTTTAACACTACCCTTGTTTCTTCTTGGGTGTGGAAAAGTAGAGGACAACTGCCAGCAAAATTAGGGCAATGATCGAAGCATAGCCCCTTGGCAGTGATAAACCACCTTTTGCCACTGGTTTAGTTAGAAAGTCGCCAAAAGTAGCTCCAAACGGGCGGGTAAAAATGAATGCGAACCAGAATAGTAAAGCATCGTTCAGCTTGGTTACGTAGTGAAGGGCGATGACAATACCAATGACGGTAGCCGTTACCAATGCACCCTGGATATAGCTTAGTCCCATGTTGTCTGTCAGAAAGTCACCAAAAGCTGTTCCCAAACTATTAGAAAATACCACCGCTAGCCAATAGGTAGTCTCGGCATCTTTCTTGATAATAGGGTAAACACTCAAATCGCGATCGCGATAGTACCAGACGGCGAGAGTGGTCAAAAGACAGGCTACTAAAATAAGCGATCCTACTGCGTAGCCCAGACCAAGAGAGCGATCCATGAGGTCTGAAACTTCTGTTCCTGCTGTGGTTGTGGCGATGATGGCTGCCCAAAAAAGGACGGGACGATATCTGTCGGCTTGAATTTGAAAAAAGAGGATAATTGCCAGGATCGCAACGGTTATGGCGAAGCCTACATAATACCCAAGCCCCAGAGACATGGAGATAAAGTCACCTGCGGTTTCCCCCAGGGTTGTAGCAATAATCTTCATGATCCAGAAGAAAATCGTGACTTGGGCAACCTTGTTGGCAACTCTATTCGTTTCAACTTTGTTCATTGATTTTCCCTTAAAAATTTAAATTTTTACACCCAAACTTTAGAAAATAAGTGTCAGAAACTTTGCAAGATTTTGAATAACTTCTTGTACAAATCATTACGCCGTGTGCCAATACTTATCGTTTAGGGAGATAGGGATGTAGGGATATGGGGAGATAAATCTAACTTTTGAACTAAACCCCATCTACTTTGAAAGCTGAGAAAATTTGCTATTTTGTTGATTGTTTATTCAAGCTAAACTATGATTGATAAATAGTTAGTTATTAGGAATAATAAACGTGTCTAACGATTTTGGTATATTAATTCGCCAAGCGCGAAAAGAAAAAAAGTATTCTCAAAGAGAATTGGCTAAACTATTGAAAATAGATTTTACTTATTTATCTAAACTAGAAAATAATCGTGCAGATTATGCCCCCAAGGAAGAAGTGATTCGCGGTTTGGCAAGACATTTAGATTTAGATCAAGAAGAACTAATTTTTCTGGCTGGAAGAATACCTCAACAGGAAGAAGATTTACTCAAGCAACATTATAAAGATATGCCTGCTTTATTTCGTCGAATGCGAGAAAATCCTGAATTTGCTCAAAGAGTATTTCGCGAAGCTTCCACTACAAGGGCATCTCACTCAGGTCAGGACACTTGAATCGACGTGTCTTTAGATAGCTAGGAGTTAAATGTTTGTGAGTGTTTTTCGTCCCTTTAGATTTATTTCTAAAATTGATATTGAGGCTGCTGCTTTGGATGTTTGGCTACAAATGGAGAAGGCGAAAAACAAGCCCCAATTGCCAGTGGATGCTAGCATTATTGCCGAGTTTCTAGACTTAGATTTAGTCTGGGATCAAATTGCTGATGACGAACAGGGGACAATAGCAGCCAGAATTTTACCTTTAGAAAAGCTAATTGAAATCAATGAAGATCTGCCACAGCTAAAGGGGGGTTTTGGCGAATCAACCATTGCCCATGAGATTGGACATTGGGTATTGCATATTGATACTGAAAAGATAGACAGCTACAGTCGGCTTAAACAAAAGGGTGTTGATGTAAAAGTGAAGCCTTTTATCTGTCGTAATGGCGATAGTTTGGCAAGGATTGAATGGCAAGCGCAATACTTTGCGGGATGCTTGCTGATGCCACAACACATATTAACAGAATTGAAACAGAGTAAAGATTTAACTAAATGGCAGCATCTTTATCGAATGGCGGAACAGTTGGGCGTAACTATCTCTAATTTAACAACTCGTCTACAAGATTTAGGCTGGATTTCTCTTGATGCAGATACCCGCAAAATTCAGTTGACCAGATAATTTGTCAATTTATCTAATGTCTAAATGATCTTTTATTTCTTGGGCTAGCCAAGCTGCTTCTTCTTCTTTTAATGCGCCACCAAGATTATAAATGCGATCGCTTCCTCGCAATGCAACCTGAAAAATAGAGCCTGTGCGCTGCACAAAAACGTTATTTATTTTTTCACTAGCTAAAGTACTTTTATCATATTTCAAACCAAAAGCTTTACTGTAAATTACGGTCATATTGTTATTGATAAATATGTCTGTTTTTGATATAAATAGCAAGAAAAGCTTGATTAATACCATTAAAGGAAATATTAACAACATGGCGCGGAAAAACGTAATAAAAAACAAGGAAAAGCAAAACCAGGTGAATAAAGCTGCTACTCCACTACAGCCACTATTAAAAAGCTCATTTGCTCTATCAAAACCGCCTGCGGGTATCTTGATTTCCAATAGACCTTTTTCTTTTTTTAGTTTAACTAGCGTAAGTAGAGCAATACTGTTAACTTTGTATTTATTTGTTGCTCGTCTGGTAAAAACTTTAGACTGATTAGCAGAATTATAAGTAAACATCTTAGAAAGCAAAGTTTCCTTAGCCTCAACGGCATTTTGAAAGCGTTTTTCTACCGTTAATTCTGTTATTTTCTCTAACCAGTCAATCAAGTCTGGTTTAATGTTAACGCGATCGCGAAATTGAATTCGAGAATCTTTATGAGGCAAATCCGCCGGGGATTTCCCCGTTAATAAATGAATTAAAGTTCCCCCCAAAGCATATAAATCGGAAGCCTCAACTGCCCTACCCCAAAACTGTTCTAAAGGCGCATAACCAACTGTGCCGACAACTGTAAAAGTAACTCCCGTAACGGCTGCTTGAGCCTGTACTGCGCCAAAATCGATTAAATAAATGCGATCATCTTCTCCCAAAATTATATTACTAGGCTTGATATCTCGATGCAGCACCGAGGGATTTAATTGATGTAGATAAATTAGAATATCCAAAGTTTCTTGGGCGATACCACGAATCTTGTCCTCAGTAAAACGCCGACTTTGTTCTAATGATTCTTGTAAAGACAAACCAGGAATATATTGCTGTACTAGAGCAAACCAAGGAACACCTTCGCCAACTTCCTTGTCTAAATCAAAGTAATCATAATATTTAGGAATGCAGGGATGATCGAGTGTTTTTAGCGTCTGGGCTTCTCTTTCAAACAGCTTTAATTCTTCCCAGCGCATTTGCGGATTGAACGCCAACAACTTGATCGCGACAAATTCGGTACTTACCCGATCGCTCGCCAGCCAAGTTTGATGCCCTGCTGCGGTACGCCCTAAACGTCTTTGCAGTTGATATCGAGAATTTAAGACTTGATGTTCTTTAAATACCATGCGATCGCCTTGATAAAATCAGTAAGATACATAATTACTATTGAAAATTAATCAAAACCAAGATTCTTGAAAATATTTAAATTGAATGGAAAACCGTATATTCATTTAGTCTGAACGTTTTTGCCCTGGATTGACAACTATTTAGCAAAATTTTAAATATTTCTTATGCGATCGCTTCAGTTCTCTCAGAACAGACAAGTTATTGAGCAAAGGCAGCAAGGTGTACCCACCGCAGCTAGGCAGAAGGCAGAAGCCAAGAGGTTTACCTTTGAATTGTTCTTTGCAAATGACCCAAGGCTATCTTTAAATAACTCAGCTTAGAAAGGTAGTTAACAATAATTTATGCAAGAAGTCTAATATACTTAAAGGATATTTTAAACGCTATTTTTTTGTTTATGAATCAACCATCTAAAATTAATAATCCTAATTTAGCTTCTATACAAGAACCAATAATTAGTGCTGCGCCAGAGGTAAAACAAATTATTGAGGAAGTCTTAAAACTAGAAAAAGATAAGCTGTATTTAAAAACTCCTCGCAATATTAATGAAGATATTTTAAATATAATCAAAAAAATTGTGTCATGAAGTTAATTAATCTGCAACTATGCAACTTTAGACAATTTTATGGCAAAACGATCCAAATTAAATTTGCTAGTGGAGAAAAAAATACGACGGTTATTTATGGTAATAATGGTGCAGGAAAAACATCGATTCTTAATGCTTTTACCTGGGTGCTATACGAAAAATTTACTGCTGCTTTTGCCTTTCCCGAATCATTAGTTAATCAACGTGCTGTTACAGAGGCGCAAGTAGATGGGGCGGTAGAATGTTGGGTAGAGTTGCAGTTTGAGCGCGATCGCAAGTCCTATCAGATCAAGCGTAAGTGTTACGCAAGCAAGAATGCAGCCAATCAGATTCAATACAGCAAAACTAAGCTGTTTATGCTGGTTGCGGGGGATGATGGACGTTGGTATCCACCCCTTGAGTCTTCAGAAGATGTTATTGATAGGATTTTACCCGCAAGCTTACATCAATATTTTTTCTTTGATGGAGAAAGGATTGATAGTTTTTTTCGCCATAATCAGAATCATAATATTGCTGAAGACACTAAAGAATTATTAGGGGTAAAGGTTTTAGATCGGGCGATCGAACATTTAAAAAAAGCCAAGCGAACTTTACAAGAAGAATTACAAGAGTTAGGAGATAGTAAAACCAAGCAGTTAGTACAACAGCAAATTAAATTAGAGCAAGCTCGCGATAATTTGGCACAGCGCAAAAAAGAAATAATTGCCAAAGTTACACAGCTTGAGCAACGTAAATCTAATTTATCTAATCAGCTTTTGGAAGTTAGCGGTGCAGATAAAATACAAGAATTAAAAAATAAATTAGTTAAACAGGAAGCAGCCGTTAAAAAAGATATTATTCAAAGTAAAGATAAGCTCAAAAAAAGCATTTCTCAAGATAGCTATCTAGTCTTTTTACCCAATCTAAATAATAAGTTTGTAAAATTGCTTGAGCAGTTACGCGATCGCGGTCAATTATCAAGCGGTATCAAACAAGAGTTTATTCAACAATTGTTGCAGCAGCAAAGCTGTATCTGTGGTGCAGAATTAAAACCAGATACAGATGCCTATCAAAAGGTAAAATCTTGGCTAAAAAAAGTAGAAATAAAAAATGTGGAAGAGTCGGCTATTCGTTTAGAAACCCAAATAAGCAAAATTGAATCTCGCTCAGATATATTTTGGCAACAATTAGACCAACAGCAAGCAGCAATAAAGCATCAATATTTAGAAATAAATCGCCTAGAAGCAGAAATAGCCAAAGCCAATAAACAACTACAAAGCTATCCTAATCGAGATATTCAACAGCTACAAAAGAAAATAGAGCAGATCGAATCACAGCTTAAAAAGCTTATTTTAGAACAAGGAATAAATCAACAGCAGCAGAGCGATCGCGCCTCGCAATTAAGCAAGCTAACTCAAACAATATCCCAACATCAGCTAACCGAAAATAAGCAGAAATTGGCACAAAAGCGCATCGTTCTAACCCAAGAATCAATTGTTAGATTAAACGAAGTAAGAACTCGTTTAGAACAGCAATTTAGATTAACTTTAGAGCAAAAGGTTCAAGAAATATTTAGCTTTATTTCTTTTACTCCCTATATACCCAAACTAAGCCCTAATTACGAACTAACTTTAGTCGAAAACACATCGGGAGTAGAAGTGCCTGTAGCAGCTTCTACTGGAGAAAATCAAATCCTTAGCCTCTCGTTTATTGGCGGTATCATCGATCGCGTTAGACAATGGAGTCAGCGAAATACCTTAGTCGGTTATGACAGCAGCACCTTTCCCATCGTCATGGACTCTCCTTTTGGCAGTTTAGATCAGGTTTATCGACGACAGGTAGCCAAAGCTATTCCCGAACTCGCTAATCAATTAGTAATTTTGGTAACTAAAACCCAGTGGCTAGGGGAAGTAGCAACACAAACACGCTCACGAATTGCCCAAGAATATGTCTTAACCTACTATTCACCCAAGACAAACTGTGAACCAGACTATATTAATCTTCAGCAGCAAGATTACCCTTTAGTTCAACCTAGTGGTAATAATTTTGAGTATACCAAAATTATGGCAATTAAAGATTAATATAGATAAATTTTTCAACAATTAAGTTATAACAGTATCGGTTGCTATATCAATCAGCTACGGGAGAAGAATAGGAGAAAAACGAGAATGCTTTTCTTAGATTATACACAAGTCAAATACTGCAGGTTAAAAAATAACGATCGAGCCATAAAAGGACTTATCTATAATGGTAATGTCTTTACAAGAGCCAAAGCTTTTCCCAAAGAAGAATTAGAAGCAGCTATTAAAGAATGTCGAGAAGAATACTTAGATCACGAAGAACGTTCGAAAATTGCTACTTTGCTAGTCAAAGATAAAAATTCTGTAGGAATTTGGATGCAAAGCGATCGCTTTAAAGCATCTGATGCTATAGCCTCTAGTGAGGAAAAGCAATCACCTAATGCAAAATTGCCTTCAGCTAGCTCTGACCAGCCAAAAACAGACCTGAGCAAAGTCAGTATTCGGCAAATAGCACTGGAAATGCGTTCAGAAACAGGCGTAGAAATTAAAACCCGTCGTTACAAGCTGAAGCTATATCAGCGTTGTTTTTTAGGCAATGAGGCTGTAGACTGGATTGCTAAACGAGTGAACATTTCTCGTACTGATGCGGTTAGATTAGGTCAAAAAATGCTGGACAAAAACATTTTTGACCATGTGACAAATGAACATCAATTCAAAGATGAAGAGTTGTTTTACCGTTTTCGGGATGATGAAGGTAAAAGTTTGTGGAATAGCAAAATTTAATTGCATCTCCCTAACTTAAAAAATCGATCTTATTACTAGGCTTAAAGTTTGGGAAAACTTGACTCAAGCGATTATCAGCAACAGACAAATGATTTTGTAAAACGTGAGCAATTATTTCTCTATAATCTGTAGTTACAGCTAAATCTCGATCCTGATCGAGCTCAGGGTCATCTAAGCCTTTCCATTCTCCATACACTTTTCCCCCACGAACTCTTCCTCCTAAAAGCATCATTACATTACCATATCCATGATCTGTTCCTTTAGTACCGTTCTCTTTAAGAGTACGACCAAATTCTGATAAAACAACAATTACCGTATCGGCATAGATTGGCTCTAATCCTTTGACCAGAGTTGCTAGACCTTCGCCAAAAGAAGGCAATAATCGATCGAGGATTGCACTTTCATTAACATGAGAATCCCAGCCACCTATGTCCATAAATGCCAATTGAGTTTTAGTGCTGCCCACCATTAATTTGGCTACTTCGTCTGCATCATCGACAAAAGCGTTGACGTTCTTGGCTTGGCGAGAAGAGGACTTCATTTCTTGATTTAATGCTGCTAAAACTTTCTCTCTGACCTTACGTCCCTCTTGATAAGCTTTACTCAAGTCATCAGTTCCACCATACAATTCATCAAAAGCTTTGCTAATGACTGGATGATCGGTAGGAATAGCTCCTGTTGAGTTTTTGCCAGGTCTTAAGCTGGCAATATTCATTTTTCCCTTAAGTATGTAAGGGGTAGTAACACCAACGTTGAGAGCTTGAGTTGCTTCTTCTTGAGGTAGTTGTGCCAAAAGCCGATTCATCCAACCATCAGGAGTGTTTTTAAAGCCTGGAGTTCCATTTTCAATATAGTCTTGGGCTTGAAAATGAGAACGCTCAACTATTGGTAAACCGCTAGCATGAACAAAAGCCAAACTTTTCTGTTGCCAAAGAGGCATCAAATCTTTTAGGTGAGGATGTAAACCAAAAAAGCTGTCAAGATCCAGTACACCGTTTTTTTCCTGGGGATAAGGGATGGCAATAGTTGGTCTTGCTGAATAATAATTGGTTTCCTGATGAGGAACAACCAGATTCAAACCATCAACTCCCCCCCGTAATAACACTACTACCAAACGTTGAGGGTTAGCTGACTGGCTAAGTCCCTGAGCAGCCCAGCTATTTAAACCGATGGGAACTAAAATTCCTGTAGTTGCCAAACTGGCTGCGGTCAAAAATTTTCTTCTTTTCATGACTATTTTTAGCTGAACTACAAATTAAATTATATTGAGTAAAACTTATCTATACATTGCTTCAGGGCTGCCTAAAATGAGGGCTGGACGAAGCTTCCCAGGGCTTTTGGCAATTACCTTTTTGGTGTGTGCAGAAAGCTTTCCTAAGTTTGTTTCTATTTTTTGATATTCAACAGGATCTTGCTTATTTAAAGAGGCATTAGCGATCGCTGATGCAAAGCCTATCCTTTGTAACATTGCCTGGGAATTCAACCAAACATCTTGAGTATTTTTGTAGCCAGTGGGAGGAATGCAGCTATATATAGGCATTGACAAGCTGCTTATCATACCTCTAATGCGATCGTAGTCTGGCTGCTCGATCTCGCTAATTCTTACTAAGGAAACTATATACTGGTAAGGGGTTTTGAACTTTTGTTGATAGTACTTGGGGTCATTAAATTCTGAAGCGTGAATCAAGGTATCCATAACAACTTTAATATTGCCATCACTTTTCATAAATTTTTGAGCTAGTTTATCTACCAAGCTAGATGGTGGTCGATCCGCAACAAAGTACTGTGCCAATTTATAGCTGATAAATTGTGCGGTGGCAGGATGAGTTGCCAAGATGTCTAAAGCTTGCTGCCCTTCTGTAATGCCATTCGGCTCAATTTTATGACCTAAAAATACTTTTTCACCGCGATCGTGACGTTTTTCGTCAAAGAAAAAGCCCTTTTTATTTCCTCTTTCGCCAAGATAATCTACTCTCCAGCCTGTAAATATTTTGGCTAAAGTTATTACATCTTCTTGAGTGTAACCACCATCAATACCCAATGTCTGTAGCTCCATCAATTCACGGGCATAATTTTCATTTAAAGTCTCGCTATTGCGCTTTTTATTAGAGTTACTAAACGCAAAGTTTTTAAAGTTATCTAAATAAATCAACATAGCTGGATGAGTGGCAGTTACTTCTAATAAGTCACGAAAACTGCCTAGAGCATTAGCCCGAATTTCATTCTCATAGTCGTTGACCCATAAGCTGATTGTTCCCTTTCCTGCCATAACATTGAAGTGATTAAACCAAAAATCTACCATCACTTCTTGCAGTTGCCTAGGAGAATTTATTGCCCGCGCTAAATGAGCATCCATAGCCTCTAACCGAGCCTGTTTTTTTAAATCATAGTTTTTCTTTTGTAGCTTTATTTTTTGTTCGGTAGATATTGCAATATCCTCTAGTTTTTGTTTGTTAATATACTGCTCTGTTTGCAATTTAATTGGCTGTTGATTAATAAGCTTTAGTCCAGCTAAATAATTATTTAAGCTAGAAGATTCTGAAATTGATTCAGGATTAAGCTGAGACTGAATATAAGCTTCAATACCTCTTTTTTTTATATCTTTAAGTTGGGCTGTATTTATCCCAAAGCTCAATCTTTCTAAAACTTGGCTTTGGTTAGGGAGAGATAATTCACTTTTTCCTACGGTAACGTTAATCAAGCCAAGACATAGAAGCGAGCTACAAATTATAGTTAAGATGCCATACCATAGTTTATGTCTCATAGTCTGTTGCAAAACGAGCAGCAATTTACAATTATTGTTTGTTCTTGAAGATTTTCACTTTAACCTCAGAATTATTGATTGACAAATATACCGATACTCTTTTAACAGAGTTACAGTTCTCGCTGGCTGACGACATATTTCTGTGAAACTATAGTCATTCCAAATAGAAACCATACGAAAAAAGAAAACTGTGATAAGTGTCTCAAACTCTCCTGACCTCAAACTCTCCTGACCTCTGACCTCTGACCTCAAACTCTCCTGACCTCAAACTCTCCTGACCTCTGACCTCTGACCTCTGAAACCTCTGACCTCTGACCTCTGACCTCTGACCTCTGACCTCTGACCTCTGACCTCTGACCTCTGACCTCAAACTCTCCTGACCTCAAACTCTCCTGACCTCTGACCTCTGACCTCTGACCTCAAACTCTCCTGACCTCTGACTTAAAACCAGTCAATCACGAGAAAATTAATTGGAATGACTATAATACCAAAATAGCTGTGAGGGCGACCCAACACGCTGCATCGCTTTTTTAAAAGCAAAGCAGGGTTTTAGTTAATAGACCTCTTGCATGAATAAAAGATTAATTATTCTTGCTCCGTCCCTATGCTTGAGGAGACCTCAAGCGGTGCGGTGCGCTTTTTCCCTTTAACCCTTACCCTTTTACCTCTCAATCAAGTAGTTCATAATGATTCGTGCAAGAAGTCTAATGATTAGTGATTATTGTTTAAAAGCTAAGGTTAAGCCATCAGCGATCGCCAGCATACTAAGGTCTACTCTTTTGTCTTGATGTAGTTTTTGATTGAACTCCCGCAGAGCGACCGTCCTGTTATCTGTATCTTCAGGGTCCGCAACCCTTCCAGACCACAATACATTGTCGATCGCAATTATTCCCCCAGGACGCAAAAGCGTTAAAGCTCGTTCATAATAGTTCAGATAATTGCTTTTATCAGCATCTATGAAGGCAAAGTCAAAGCTCTGAGTTTCCCCTTCAGCTATTAACTGGTCGAGAGTATCTAAAGCTGGTGCTAGACGAAAATCAATTTTGTGTTCGACTCCTGCTGCTTGCCAATAGCGACGAGCGATCGCCGTAGCTTCAGGATCGCGATCGCAAGCCACTACTTTTCCGTCTTCTGGCAATGCCAACGCCACTACCAAAGAGCTGTAGCCAGTAAAAACGCCAATATCAAGGGTTTTCTTAGCTTTTAATAATTTAACGAGCAATGCCATAAACTGTCCCTGGTCGGCAGAAATTTGCATCACGCTGGCAGGGTGGCGATCTGTTTCTTCTCTTAGCTTGCTTAAAATTTCAGGCTCTCGTAACGATACTGAAAGCAAGTATTTGTATACGCGATCGTCCAATTCCAAACTTTGCTTACTCATAATCCTCTAAATACTTCACGGTTTAACTTATTCAGGCTGCTCGTTTCTAACTTTTTGCAAAAGCATCTGTTTTTCCGCACGGGCGATCGCTTTATAGGTTCGCTTTACCGCCTCTGGTTCAACGGAAATGGCATCGATTCCCCAGTCTATGAGTTTGGCAACTAAATTAGGGTATTCTACTGGTGCTTGACCACATATACAGCATTCTATGTTGTTAGCTTTGGCGGTAGCAATTAACTCAGAAATTGCCCTGTGCATAGCTGGATGATTGGCGTTTAAACCGCGATCGCTAAATTCAGTCTGCTCGCGATCTACTCCTAATAGTAATTGAGTTAGATCGTTAGTACCAACTGCAATTCCTTGGACACCTGCCCGAACGTATTCAGGTAACAATAAAATTACTGAAGGCACTTCTGCCATGATCCAAACTTTAAATGACTTTCTGCTGATTAAACCAATATTTTTTAGGCGACGGTAACAAAACTCAAACTCTTCTACGCTGCGAACAAAAGGTAAGATTAAATTGAGATTGCTATAGCCTTCGGCTGTGATAGTTGCTAATGCCTCTAGCTCTAGATCGAATAAGGCTGGATCGCAAATATAACTGTATGTACCTCGATTACCCAAAATCGGATTAGAATCTTGGGCATACCAATCAATAGAGCGATAAAATACAGGACGAGGCGCAAAAGCACTGACAAACTGACGTAAAGAACTAGTTAAAGTGTTCAAAAAATTGAGGCGATACAATTCTGTTTGTCGTCGCTCAAAAAACTGGGGAGTCAATAACTCTGACAGCATTAATTCAGAGCGCAATAACCCAACTCCATCTATAGGTAAATTGCGAACTTGGTTAATACTTTCTGGTTGAGAAAGATTAACCATTAATTTAGTGGCAATGGGATGGCTAGAGTCAAGTAAATAGTTATTAGGCAAATGAGGGTAGGATAAATGCCTAGCTGCTGCGGGATAAACTTTGCCATCATTTCCGTTTAATAAAACCTCAATTCCATTCTGAAGGATTTTAGTGGCATCAACAGCGTTGACTATAGCAGGAATATTCAATTCTCTAGCTACAATTGCTCCATGACTAGTTGTTCGTCCAGTTTCGGTAATAATTCCGCCAACTTGTTTAATCAGGGCTATATGGTGAGGTTCAATAGCGTTAGTTACCAAGATGCAGCCTGGAAAAATCGGCATAGAATGGCTATCAGAGTGAGTCTCAAAATCTTCAATGATTACAGTCTTGGCTATAACAGTACCTGGAGAAGCAGCAACACCATTTAACAGAGATGATACAGATGATGAGGGTAATAATTGAGCTAACTGATTTGCTAACAAAGTAGAAACAGCAGTTTGGCGATCGCTCAATTGAGTAAAGTAAAACTGTGGTAGAGACTGATATTCTTCTGGTGCAGTCCAAACTAAATATTTAATTTGCGGTTGTTTATCTAGAATAACCTGAGTTAACTGGAGAAGTTTGGCGATCGCTGTCTGAAAACGAAGGAGAATTTGGCAAATGACCAACCAATAATTCTCCATGCTCTAAATCAGCTAAAAATTGCTTTGATAAACTGTGACCTAAAACAAATCCAGGTAAAATTGGACATTCGTGTTGAAGTAATTGGCTGAGAATAAATAAATTATTCCCAACCAAATGTTGTTCTGAATGTTGAATTTGTGAAAGCCAATAAATATAGCTCACTGTTTTAACTAACCAAGTGAGTAGCTATAAGCTTAGATTAGAGGTTTTAATTTGCAGCTACTAGCTCTTGCTCTTTAACTAAAGCTTTTGCCAAAAATTCCTCGGTTAGTTTGACAAACGCTTTTGAACCTCCAGAGTTTGGCATAGCTACCGAGACTGGGGTAAATAAATCTACTGCCTTGGCAACATTAACATCCATCGGAATTGACTGTTCAAATAGCTGCTCTGGATAAAAGTCATCGCGGACTCTTTTCATCACCTGTTTATAATATCTGCCCATCAATCCACCAGCAGAGAGAATAAAGACGATTCCTAAAAGATTGACATCTAGTGGTTGAGTATGTTTATGACTTTCTTTTAGCTTGGCAATTCTTCTTTCCAAAAGCTGGATTCCCACTAAAGACAAAGGTTCAGGACGAGCAGGCAATAGATAAAAATCACTTGCAGCAATACCGCTACGAGTTAGCAAGTTATATCCAGGAGCGCAGTCGAGGATAATAAAGTCATAATTATTGGCTATTGGCTCAATAATCTCTTGAATTAAAATTCTCTCAAAATTATCCCAAACTTTTTGGAACTCTTCTTCTTTACACTCAACTGCTTGTTGATGCAGCATTTCTGAGACTTGATACTCATCATAAAGCTCAATATCTCCTGGAAGTAATTCCAAACCATCTATGCCACAAATATTGGTGACGATAATATCTTGAATGTCTAATTTACTCCAAGGATTAGGATTAATTACATTATCAAGCAGATAGCTAAGAGTATGTTTTTTCTTACGTAACTTCGCAAAATCGTGGGGTGAAAGTAAACTTAAGGTAGCACTAATTTGAGAATCTAAGTCTAAAACCAATACACGCTTGTTGTGTTTCTGAGCCAAACAGGTTGCAAGATTAACGGTTAAAGTAGTTTTGCCTACTCCTCCCTTCATGTTGACGGTGCTTATAATAGTTCCCATGTTTGAAATTCCTAACAGTCCTTGTTAACGTTAGTGTGCCAGAATATATTGTGGCAACAATAAATCATAATATTTCCTAAAGTTTTTTTGGTCGATGCTGATTTATTTATGGGTTCGTAAGTAAGATTGTTCGTAGCTGTTAGCCTTTACGAAATTGTATTTCATGCTTTAATTTGGGAACACTAGCTTATATGTAGCTTAATTAAGCTAGTCGATCTGAGGTATTAAGCATGGCTTACTATAAATTTAATCTTAGGAATCATATCTGTTCACTGGTTTGGACGGTGTTTCTCTTGATTACCGTTACCAAAGAAACTAAGTTTATCAACGGTATTACCTGTGCAGCTTTATTTGGCTTGCCTACCATGGTGGCAGGAATTAATCTACAGGAAAAAGCCGAACGCAACAAGCGCATCCAAATTATTAAAATGATTACAGAAAAGCAAATGCTCACTGCTAGTCAAACGGCAAACATCTTAGATATTCCTGCTAGTGAGGCTCAGACATTACTCAGTCAACTCTATCGAGAATCAAGAATCAACGTCAGTAATCGCAGTGAAGACATGGCTGTTGTTTATATTCCCATGAATTAATTATGGTAGATTGCGCGATCGCTTTGGGCAGTAATCAAGGTAATTCTCTAGATATCTTGGAAAGTTCACTTAACGTTCTTAATCAGATTCCTGGCATTACCCTCAAAACAACTTCTAGCTGGTATCAAACCAAACCTGTTGGTACACCAGAACCTCAAGCAGACTATCTTAATGGCTGTGCGTTGTTATCAGCAGCACAAACCCCTGAAGAGTTGTTGGCTATCATGCAGGCTACTGAGATGCAGTTTGGCAGAGTAGGGAAGGGTACACTACAACCCAGAACCTTAGATCTAGACTTACTGCTATACGGAGATATGGTTTTAAACACTCCTAATTTAACTATTCCCCATCCCCGCATGAGTGAACGTGCTTTTGTCTTAGTTCCTTTAGCCGAAATTGCCCCTGACTGGATTGAGCCAGTATCAGGAAAGAAAATAGCTAAGTTACTCCGCAAGGTAAATACTTCGGGAGTTAAACCTTTTGTTACAGCCTAGTAATTCCATCTCTAGTACGACAAATTTGATTAGAACATAAATCACAATGTAATTGAGTTCACAATATTTTGCTTAAATCATTATGTCTGATAATAAAAATGCCACTGGTAAAAGCGGTACTGCTAAACCAAATACCAATGCTAATGGTCAAATGGATTTAGCCTCTAATCCAGCAATCGATCCTGAATCTATTACTGGAGAAGCACCCGCAGCAAAAAGAGCAGAGTCTGCACCAGAAAACGAAGCTGCTACCAAAAGAGAAGCATAACCAAAGTCGAGTTTTAAGATAACTATCAAAAAGGACATAAAACTATGTCCTTTTTGCGGACTTGGGAATGCTAGCAAAGCAGATGATTGTTTTGAGAAATGCTTGAAGCCATATTATGATAATATTTTTATTATATTTTAAGAAAATTTCTGGAAGGTATATAGATATATGGAAGCTGCAATAATCTTGGCAGATCTACCTGAAGCTTATGCTATGTTTAAGCCCTTGGTAGACGTTTTGCCTCTCATTCCCGTGTTCTTTCTTCTTTTAGCTTTTGTTTGGCAAGCAGCAGTAGGATTTAAGTAAACTAACTCTACTAGCATTAATTATCAAGCATCCACAATTAGCTGGGTGCTTTTTTGTATTTTGTTTAGTGTAATTTCTACTTCTTAAAATACTGAACAAACGATAGTATTTAATTGTCTTAAAAAAAGTTTCAGCATCACAGATGCTATTAGGGGTAAAAATGCAAGCAGAATCTAATTTCGATAAACAAAAATTGCTTTCTGCCATGGCTCATGGCTCAGTATTTATTAGTGCCTTAGTAGTCTCTATAGGTATACCAATTGCAATTTTAGTAGTGTCTGAGGATGTTTTAGTTAAGGAAAACGCCAAAGAAGCAATTAACTTTCATCTAAATGTGTGGCTTGTTGGAGGCATTATTGCTATCCTTTCCTTTTTCACCCTTGGTTTATTAGGTTTTATTTTAGGACCTATATGGCTCTTAGTTCATTGGGGTTTTTCAATTTGGGCAGTCGTTCAATGTTTACAAACCCCAGAAAAAGCTTTTCGCTATCCATTTATCTTTCGATTAGTTTAAATTACCCAGTAAACATAAGCTATAGCGTTACTGTCTTTAGGTTATGTTCTTAAGTCTGTGTAAGTACAATTCATATTGTCCGACGAGCAAATATAAAATATAAGCAAAAAAAAAGCCCTCCATCGCTGGAGGGCTTTTCCTTTAATCAATTACAATGCTTGTAATTCAAGTTTACTTAACCGTTGATAGCAGGAGCAGTTAATGCTACAGGAGCAATATCGCCACTAGCAAGATCAAGCGGGAAGTTGTGAGCGTTACGTTCGTGCATTACTTCAAAACCTAGGTTGGCTCGGTTTAAGATGTCTGCCCAAGTGTTGACTACACGCCCTTGTGAATCCATTACCGACTGGTTGAAGTTGAATCCATTTAGGTTGAACGCCATGGTGGATATTCCCATTGCTGTTAACCAGATTCCAATCACTGGCCATGCTCCTAAGAAGAAGTGCAAAGCTCTGGAGTTGTTAAAGGACGCATATTGGAAGATTAGACGACCGAAGTAGCCGTGGGCTGCGACGATGTTGTATGTTTCTTCTTCTTGTCCGAATTTGTATCCGTAGTTTTGTGATTCGGTTTCGGTTGTTTCACGTACTAAGGACGATGTTACTAGTGAACCGTGCATGGCAGAGAATAATGCTCCACCGAATACTCCTGCTACTCCTAACATATGGAAGGGGTGCATCAGAATATTGTGTTCTGCTTGGAATACCAACATGAAGTTGAATGTTCCAGAGATACCCAGAGGCATTCCATCACTGAAGCTTCCTTGTCCTAGTGGATAGATTAGAAATACTGCTGTGGCTGCTGATACTGGTGCTGAGTAGGCTACACATATCCAAGGACGCATTCCTAAACGGAATGATAGTTCCCACTGACGACCGAGGTATGAGAATACGCCGATTAGGAAGTGAAAGACAATCAGTTGGTATGGTCCACCGTTATACAGCCACTCGTCAAGTGAGGCTGCTTCCCAAATTGGGTAGAAGTGAAGTCCAATGGCGTTAGAACTAGGTACTACTGCACCAGAAATTATGTTGTTTCCGTAAAGCAAGGAACCTGCTACAGGCTCTCTGATACCATCGATGTCTACTGGTGGTGCTGCGACGAAGGCGATTAGGAAACAGGTTGTTGCTGCAAGTAGTGTAGGAATCATCAAGACGCCGAACCAACCGACATAGATACGGTTGTTGGTGCTGGTGATCCACTGACAGAACCTTTCCCAGCTATTCTGGGTTTGGGTTTGTTGTAGAGTGGTTGTCATGTGTTTTATGATTGCTTTATTTGCTTGTCGAGGTTCCGTTAAGAACAAGACTTTAGAAACGAGATAATATAATGTGTTTCTTTTGTCTATGTAAATAGATTAGCAAAATGTTTAAGAAATATCAAGGAATATTACATTGTTATTAATGATTACATATATAAGCTTTGTTTATCAATAATTTCTAGATAGCGATTAGATAATAGCAATCTTTATTGCCTGTTCATCATGTTTCAAAAAACTATTCTATTGATAAGCTTAAATTAAATAAAATAGGGAAGAGTAGATAGAGCTATGTCTAGACCAAAATCAACAGGAGTATTTATTGGTGGAATAATTGTTGGTAGCGCAGTGGGGACGGCATTAGGATTGTTAATTGCTCCTCGTACAGGAAAAGATACTCGAAAAGTAATCAAAAAGTCTGCTGATGCATTACCAGAGCTAACCGAAGATTTAGCCACTAGTCTTCAAATGCAGGCAGATCGCTTGTCTGCAAGTACTTTAGAGAATTGGGAAGGTACATTAAGTAGATTGCGTAGAGCGATCGCTGCTGGTATTGAAACTAGTCGAGAAACTAATCGTGCTGCTCAATCGAATCCTCAAAAAGATTTAAATTCTTCTATTACCGATCGCTTCTAAAATTATAAGGTGCGAAAAAAACGCTTATTTTTTTATGATAGACCCGTTATTTTGGCTAGGACTATCTCTATTTTTAGTCTCTTTTAGTTTGTTTGCTGTCTTGCTTGTGACCATTCCGACTCTGCAAGAAGTAGCAAAAGCTGCTCGCACTGCCGAAAAATTGTTTGATACTCTCAATCGTGAATTTCCGCCAACTCTTGAAGCTATTCGCTTGACAGGAAGAGAAGTAGGAGAATTAACTGACGAAATAAATCAAGGAGTCAACAGTGCCACAGGAGTGGTCAAACAAGTAGACCAAAGTTTAGTTAACGCCAAGCAACAGGTTCAGCAGGTTCAGAAAAATAGTCGCGGTTTAGTAGCAGGGGTCAAAACTGCCTGGAAAGTATGGCAAAATCCCAGTAATAATAATACTCCGTCAAATTCTGTTAAAAACTCTAAACGATGGCGAGAACCTAAATCTTAAATGCCAGAATAATATTTGCTGTTTTTCTAGAAGAGAAAGTTTTCAGTGCTAGTAATTACTGATAATCTTAAGTTAAAGTAAAGAAATGTAACAAAAACAAGTACGATTTTAATAAATCAAGGTTATATACATAAAAATTTTTAAATAAAAAGACTATGGTAAATAAATTTATACAGCGTTTCCTAATTACCGTTGGGGCTTGCTTATTGATTTTAACTATTTGCTTTACTCCTTCTGCCTTGGCGGTCAACAATCCAGAACTACTACCCGATATAGAAACCCCTGTAGTTGATTTAGCCAACTTCTTACCTAAGCTGCAAGAAGAATCTTTGATTAAAAACCTAGAGGATTTTGAAGCAGAGACAGGCTGGAAGATGAGAGTATTGACTCAATACGATCGCTCTCCTGGTCGTGCGGTTAAGAAATTCTGGGGTCTAGATGATAAAAGCATTTTACTGGTAGCAGACGGCAGAGGTGGAAATCTGCTGGCCTTTAGTATTGGTGATGATGTTTATGAATTATTGCCCCGTAATTTCTGGATCGAACTGCAAACTCGCTTTGGCAATATGTACTATACTCGCGAACACGGCGAAAACAATGCCATAGTCGAAGCCCTAGAATCTGTAAAAGGTTGTTTAATTAAGCAAGGCTGCAATAGTGTACCTGGACTATCTCAAGAACTATGGATCTTGACCTTAATTAGCTCGATTGTTGGAGGAGTAATTCTGGGAGTTGCTGTCATACCTCGCACAGAAAAACAGGTTATTGCTTGGCAGTGGGGTCTTATAATGTCGCCTCTGTGGGGAATTCTCTTTATCGCCTTTGGCATGGGTCCTATTATTACTCGTACACCTGAATTTCTACCTTTGTTCCGCAACATAATTGGTTTTGCCTTGGGGGCAGTTGTCGCATTTCTCTCGCCTTCATTTATTCAGCCTCCTACTTCAGATTCGGAAACTTAAATCAATGAGCAATGAACAATTAAAGCATTGTGAGGATGATGACAGAAATAGACAAAAGCAAAGTTCAGAAGCTCGTAGAACAGTCTTACGCTCGTAATGATCCAACAGGATGGTTTGAAGAACTATACAATACTGCTCAAGGAGATGAATCAGCTATTCCTTGGGCAGATTTGACGGTTAACCCTAATTTAGCCAACTGGCTTAAACAACAGAACCTCCAAGGACAAGGAAAAACTGCTTTGGTGGTTGGCTGTGGTTTAGGAGATGATGCAGAAGCTTTAGCAAATATAGGTTTTAAAGTTTTAGGATTTGATATTTCACCAACTGCGATCGCCTGGTGTCAAAAGCGTTTTGCCGATTCGCAAGTTAACTACGCGATCGATGATCTATTAAATCCTACCGTAATCAACAGTCGCCACTTTGATTTCATTTTAGAATCTTATACCCTTCAGGCTTTACCTGCTAATGTAAGACATCAGGGAATTGAATCGATTAGCAAACTTCTTGCTCCTCAAGGGAGGTTGTTAATCATCTGTCGTGGAAGAGATGTAAATGAGCCAGCCACTAGTTTACCTTTTCCGCTTACGAAAGAAGAATTGGCTTATTTTGAGCAATTAGGCTTGGAACAAATTAGATTTGAAGATTATCTAGATCAGGGATCTAAACCAGTCAGACGCTTTCGCATCGAATACAAATTGTTCAAATAAACCAAGCTTTAGGGGTATTAACCATCGTTGCCTCAGAGGGACTCGATCCTGGCAATAGAGACTAAATTAGAAAATTACTAGCAGTGTAGATCATTCAAATTGGTATTACAAAAATAAAAAGTATTATACTTACAATGTCTCAATTTAACTCAAATTGAGTCTGTAATTACTGAAGAAATAGCATCAACCGATACAAACCTCTGTAAAGACCCCATAATCTCTGACCAACGGTCAATTTGTGAGAATTGCGGGAGTGATGTTCATAGACTCTAGTAATAACAAAAATGAAATCTAATAAAAATAACTAGTAATTCAACAAAAACGCAGATTGCTATGTCTACTTGTCAGGAAAAAATTCAAAAATCAGATGTTTTTCAAGATCGGTCGGTAATTGTTTCGGTCATTATCCCATCCTACAATACAGCTAAATACATATATAAGGCAATCAAATCTGCTCTCGATCAAACCTTACAAGAAATTGAGGTTATTGTCGTTGACGATGTTTCTCAGGACAATAGTGTAGAAATTATTCGGCAAATTAACGACGCTCGTTTGAAATTGTTTATCAATCAAAAAAATCTCGGTGTTGGGGGGACGCGCAACCGAGCTTTAAGTGAAGCTCAAGGTAAGTGGATAGCTGTTCTAGATGCCGATGATTGGTATGACCCCAATAGACTAGAGAGATTAGTTAAAGTAGCCACCGAGAAAAATGCTGATTTAATTGCTGATGATCTGTATTTGATTGATGATGGGACAACTGTTCCCTGGGGGACTTTGATAGGTAAACATCAAGAATCAATAAATTCAATTCAGAAAATAGACGCAGCAGATTTTGTTAACTCTGACATCCCAGGCAAAAAAGGTTTATATCTTGGATTTACTAAACCTCTATTTAACAGGGATTTTCTGGTAAATCATCACATTCAATATGATGAAACCCTCAAAGTTACTCAAGATTTTTGGTTGGATATGGAATGTTTTGCCCATGGAGCTAACTATTATCTAGTTCCTGAGCCTTACTATTATTATCTCTCTCGGCAAAATTCTGGTATTTATACTAATAAAATACGACGTTTAGAAGATGAATGTCGAGCGATCGCTAACTTCTTTCTTTATCAAGATTATCTGCAAAATAATCCAGATGTTTTAGCTGCCATTCAGGAAAAAGACCGACAAACGCGCCGATGGTTAAAATATTATCGTTTTGTTGAACCCCTTAAAAAAGGTGACTTGAGAAACTGTTTAACAGCAATTGATTTTGACTGGGAATTTTGGACATTTATGATCTCGAAAATTTCTGAGAGTATTCCACGTCGCTTGGCATCTATCTTTTCTGAGCAAGAACAAAATCACCTAAAATTTCTGTTTAAAAATTGAGGGCATTGGTGAATATAGGAATTCACGTTAAATACTTTCTAAGTATAGGTTGGCGATCGCATCTTTAAAAAATCTTACCTCAATTTACTATGCTCAAAATAATTTTGAGTATAGTAAATGCTGCCATTTAAATGGGGACTGGGAATTCATTAATGACGACAACAATCATAAATTATTAATTATTTAACGAAAAAAGCCAATTTTACGCCTACAATAGCGCACATAGATACTGTTCGCTTTTTTTCTAATGCTGAACTTTCAAATCCAATCCGATAGTGATACACCAGCTTCCAAACAATTATTTGCTCAAATCCAATTTGCGATCGCTTCTGGACAATATCCTCCAGGACATCGCTTACCTAGCACTAGACAACTAGCTATGATTACGGGACTGCACCGCAACACAATCAGCAAAGTCTACCAACAGCTAGAAGAAAATGGATTAGTAGCATCAATAGCTGGTTCGGGAATCTATGTCAAAATTCATGAACGAGAAAATATTAATCATTCAGATTCTCCTATAGTTAATTCGGTTAATGCCATCAAAGATAGTCTGGATCGGATTTTAGAATTGGGCTGTAGCGTTGAGCAAATTAAAGAATTATTCCTAGAAGAAATAGACTGGCGCATTAGCTGTTGCGATCGCGTAATTGTTACCGTTCCTAAAAGAGACATCAGCGCTGGGGAAATTATGCAGCAAGAATTATGTAATTCTTTCTCGATGGAGATTGAATTGATTGAGTTAGAAAAATTATCCCAAATCTTAGAAAAAATTAATTTTGGGACACTGGTGACAAATCGATATTTTATTCAAGAGGTTTTAGCCATTGTTCCTCCTAACTCTTTTCGCGTAATTCCTGTTGATATTTATGATTACAAAAAAGAACTAGAAATGATTAAGGCTCTTCCTTCTCAAGCTTGTTTGGGCATTGTTAGCCTTAGTGAAGGTACCCTCAATATTGCCTCAAGTATCGTCAATAGTCAGCGAGGAGATGATTTACTAGTATTGACTGCTTCGGTTGGCGATCGCGATCGCTTAAAGGCGGTTATTCGTGCTGCTCATACGGTGATAGCTGGCTACACTAGCTATGATGCAGTCAAAGCAGAAATTATCGCCATGCGAGAGGATCTAATTCGGATGCCCGAAGTTATTCGTACTGATAGCTACATTAGCGAGAAGTCAATTAATTTATTAAAGCGAGAATTGGGACTAGGTAATAGACAATTTATCTAACTGTTCCTGCACGACAATCTCTTAACCAAAGTTGAACTCCTTGACCAATAATGCCATTGGTAGTTTCTTTAGGAGGTGCTGGAGGAGTGTTTTCTTGAGAATTGCCAAAACGAGAAAACATCATCACCATACGCCAACCATCATTAGCTTTAATCAAAAATAGCCAATGATAAGTTTGAATAGTAGTAATTTTATTATTGTTATATTGCTTTTCGGCAACTGTAAAAAAGACTTGTTTAGGTTCGTTATCTTTAAGAGGATTATATTGAATACGAGGTAATTTTAGAGGTTCAAACTCAACTCGACCCGCGGTAATAATATAGTTTCTAATTCCTGCTTCTCTATCTAGGCGTTGAGTTAGTTGGATTACTCGATTGCTGTAGCTTGGTAAATCTTTGAGTAATAAAGACGTTAACTGATTAAGATCATCAGGACAGCTAAAATTATCCTCTGAAGAACCAGCATTTTGGCTATGAGCTAACCTAATCGGCACAATCAATATAATTATCGCCAAGATACTTAACTGCCAAAATCTCAAAAAATTCACCTTCACGCTTGATTGTTGCTTAGGAAACTAAGCGAATAAACTTTTTTTTGCCTACTTGTAACACTTTTCCTGCCAAATCATCAGCGGTTTCAAAGGTAAGATTGATATCAGAAAGGCGATCGCCTTCTAAACGAACAGCACCACCCTGTATCTGTCTTCTTCCTTCTCCACTACTTTTGCATAAGCCACTAGCACCTAAAACATAAAACAATTTGGCAGGAAACTCTACTTTAGACAAAGAATATTCAGGAATATCCCCACCTGCGGTATTTCCCTGAAGTACAATCTGTTCTGCGGTTTGCTTGGCTTGTAGGGCAGCGTCTTGTCCATGAAATTGCGCGGTAACGGCGATCGCCAATTGCTTTTGAGCCTCCCTGGGGTTATCAGGTAATTCTGCCAAATCAATATCGGTTAAGAGTTCAAAATAATCTTTGAGCAGATCATCAGGAGTTTTTTCTAGCTTAGAATACATTGACAGGGCATCTTCTTGCAGTCCTACATAGTTACCCAGAGATTTTGACATTTTTTGTACCCCGTCTGTGCCTAAGAGTATAGGCAGCAGCAAACCAAACTGAGTTTTTTTACCAAAATGTCTTTGTAAATCCCGTCCCACCGCAATATTAAACTTTTGGTCTGTTCCACCTAACTCCACATCAGCTTCTACGGCTACAGAATCATAACCCTGCATCAAGGGATATAAAAACTCATGGAGAAAAATAGGTTTTTCTTGACTGTAGCGTTCTGCAAAACCTTCTTTGGCTAGCATTTGTCCCACGGTCATAGTTGCCAATAAATCTTGAATCTGAGCCAAATCTAGTTTACTAAGCCATTCGGAATTGTAGCGAATTTCTAATCGTCCTGGGGTATCAAAATCTAAAATAGGACGTAGCTGATCTAAATAACTTTGAGCGTTGGCTTTTACCTGTTCTGGAGTTAGCTGACGGCGTACATCAGACTTGCCCGTAGGATCGCCAATCTGGGCGGTAAAGTCGCCAATAATAACCACTGCCGTATGTCCTGCATCTTGAAAAGCCCGCAGCTTACGGTAAGGAATACTATGACCTAAATGAATATCCGTGCCTGTAGGATCGATACCTAGCTTAACCCTTAATGGCTGAGAACTCTGGGCAAGGCATTGGCTTAAATTTTCAGATTGATCGTCCGAGTCTTGACGATCTGGAAAGATTTCGCTTGTACCTCTAAATAGCCAATCTAAGTTTTTGCTTGAATCCGAAGAAGACATGACCGATTACCCGTCTGACAGTGTTTAGTTTGAGTTTGCAGTAAGATTAGATTACTAACCTTATCAAACTATCTGTCCTAAAATCTAGAAACCAGCCCTTTCAAGATGTCTGTTTTTAACTCTTATTTTGGGATAGAATTTTAGCAGTAAAAAGAAAGGTGAGGCTTCTTTTTAATGTCAAACTCACTTTAATAACTGCTTCATGAAGACTCTGCCTACTAAACATATTTCACGGGTCAATAAACTGCGTCGTCTTAGCAAGGTGATGGATAATGCGCTCGCCATACCTGGAACAAAAATTCGTTTTGGTTTAGATCCGATTCTGGGCTTGCTACCTGGGGGCGGAGACACCATAACTGGAGGGCTATCAGCCTATATTGTGGTAGAGGCGGCGAGGATGGGTTTACCTCCAGAAGTTTTATATAAGATGGTGGGTAATATTCTCCTGGATTCTTTTGCAGGAACTATTCCCGTCTTAGGAGATATATTCGATGTTGGCTGGAAATCCAATGTAAAGAATATTGAGCTTTTAGAAAAACATTTAGAAATTGCTGAAGATAGTAAAAGCAATACTTTATTTATTATCGGTTTAATTATTTTACTGACAGTAATCATTCTGGGATTTGCAGCTATTACCGTCTTTACAGTCGGTTGGCTGTGGAATTTGATTAACAATTAATCTTAAATATTGAACGATAATTAAAGATCGATACTTACTTGCTAATTATCTAAATCATGGATATTACTGCTGCATTACCTACTTTTATTGTCACTCTGCGAGAAGGGTTTGAGGCTGCGCTGGTTGTCGGTATTGTGATGGCTTGTCTAAAAAAGGCAGAGCAAACGCAACTTTATCGCTGGGTTTATTTGGGTATTCTGGGCGGGATTATTGCTAGTGTTGCCCTTGGCTTTTTGTTAGTAGGATTGATATCTGGTGTTGAGACAGTAGATGGCATATACGCACCCGTTGTCAAGGAACTATTAGAGGCAATATTTGGAGTAGTGGCGATCGCTATGCTCAGTTGGATGCTAATCTGGATGACTAAACAGGCAAAATCTCTCAAGGGGGAAGTAGAAGGAGCAATTAGTAATGCTCTAAGCAACAATGGTGCAAAAAAAGCCGTATTTCTCTTGATTTTTATTGCTGTAGTGCGCGAAGGCTTTGAAACAGTTTTGTTTATCCTGGCAAAATTTCAGCAAGATTGGACTCTTCCTGCCCTTGGTGCGATCGCAGGTTTGACTTTAGCTACTATTATGGGTATAGGACTATTTTCTCTGGGCGTGCGGATAAATATTCGCCTTTTCTTTCAAGTAATGGGAATATTTCTACTGCTAATTGTGGGTGGTTTAGTTATGGGTGTGCTTAAGCATTTTGATGCTGCACTGGCTCTATTTTCGCAACTGTCTGCTGATAACTGGTGTATATGGGGTAATGACTCTTGTATCTTAGGCAATCAGGTATGGGATGGTTCAAGCTTATTACCAGACAAAGAGTTTCCAGGAATTGTTTTTAAGGCTCTATTTGGCTATCGACAAACGCTGTATCTTGGACAGCTTATTGCTTACGTTTCTTTCCTGGCAATTATTGGTACAGCCTATTTTCAAAGTCTAGGTATTAAATTACCTCTAAAAAAACAACTAACTACTGACAACTAAACTGCTAAATGTTTACTATCCCTTGGAAAAGCATAAGTTATCTGGGACTAATTGCTATCTTAACTGGCTGTAACTCTCTGCCTGTCTCTGTTGCCGATTCTGCTACCGAACAAACACAGCCAAAAACAATCTCCACTGAATCTTTTACTCCAACTCCAATTAAAATTACGCTAGCTGATTTACCTCAGCCTTACGCCACCAATTCAGCTAGTAATTCTCCTAACGTCATTCCTGTACCAGATAATCCTGTGCTGCAAGTTCCTCCAGGATTTGCTGTTAATGTGTTTGCCGACAACTTAAAAGACGTGCGCTGGATGACTTTAACTCCTGAAGGAGATGTATTAGCGGTGCAGTCTCGACAGAATAAAATTACTCTATTGCAGGATAAAAATAAAGATGGCGTAGCCGAAGTTAATCAAGTATTTGCCGATCAAGGTAACGGTTTAGATCAACCTTTGGGAATGAGTTTTGCCAAAGATTCCTTTTATGTTGCTAATACAGGAGAAGTCTTACGCTTTGACTATCAACCCAGACAGCTAAAATTAGACGGTACAGGCACAGAAATTACTAAATTGACCCCAGGTGGCTACAATCAACACTGGACTCGCAATATAGTTACATCTCCTGATGGCAATAAGCTCTATATTTCAGTGGGTTCGGCAACTAATGTTGAGCCTGAAGAGTTACCCCGTGCTTCAGTGCAGGTAATGAATTTGGATGGTTCAGAACGTTCTACCTACGCTTATGGTTTACGTAATCCCGTTGGCTTAGATTTTCATCCAGTTACAGGCAAGCTTTATGCAGCCGTCAACGAGCGAGATTTATTGGGGGATGACTTGGTTCCAGACTATTTTACTCAAGTTAAACAAGGTGGCTTTTATGGCTGGCCTTATGCCTATCTAAGTCCCGACTTACTCGATCCTCGCCGTATGCAGGGAAATAAAAGTGAAAAACCAGATTTAGCAGCCAAAACTATTACCCCCGATGTTTTATTTCAGGCGCATTCTGCTGCTTTAGGAGTGCAGTTTTATGACCAACAAAAATTTCCCTCTAAATATCATAATGGAGCTTTTGTAGCCTTTCGTGGCTCATGGAATCGCGATCGCGGTACAGGATATAAAATTGTTTTTGTCCCCTTTGACAAAGACAATCAACCACTTGGTTACTATGAAGACTTTTTAACTGGTTTTTTAGTTGATGCCGATGCTCCTGATACCTTTGCTCGTCCCGTTGGTTTATTGGTTATGCCTGATGGCAGCTTACTTTTAGCAGAAGACGGCAATGGTCGTATTTATCGGATTAGCTATGTTGGTAAGTAATCAATTATCAACCTCGATAGTTCTTAAGAAAGTGAGGTCATACAAAGGCTTTAGCCACACGCGCTGCAACGTAACTGTTTCGCAGTTATTAAGTTAGATCAAACAATGGTAAAGTTGTTGCCGAAGCAACCACTAGAGATGCAACTTCTGCCGACAATCAGACTGAGGTTGAACAGACTGTTACAGCTCTAGTAGTAACTCAAAATCAAGTTCTCGTTCTCGTACCAATTAGCAGAAAATAAAATATTTAGTTTTAAAAAGTTAAATGCTGCTAGGAAAACGAGTCAGGTTAGAAGCAGAAGCAGGCAGCACTGTTATATCTGTATCCGTTTCAGACGAATTAACGCTATTGTCAATTAATTCAGGATTAAAACGATAGCCCACATTTCTTACAGTCTGAATAATATGCGGTTGCCGAGGATTAAACTCGATTTTTTTGCGTAGAGAAAGCACATGAGTGTCCACTGTGCGAGGGTTATCAATTGCTTCTGGCCAAGCACGCTGTAGTAATTCCGAACGGCTCAAAGGATTTCCTTCTGCTTGAGCTAAGACATAGAGCAAACTAAATTCTTGAGGTGTCAGTTCAATAAAATTACCTCGAAGCTCTACCCGTCGTTGTGCCAAATCTATTTTTAGATCTTTACACTCCATCGACAAAGGAACAGCATTAGTTGTGCGCATTCTTCTTACCAAAGCTTCTACCCTTGCCAAGAATTCCTGCATTCCAAAAGGCTTGGTCAGATAGTCGTCAGCACCAGTTTTTAATCCCCTAACAATATCTTGTTCAGTATTACGAGCCGATAGCAAAAGAATCAGAGATTTCTGCTGTTCATATAGCCAGTGTGATAGTTCTAGTCCATCTCCATCGGGCAAATCAGAATCCACAATGACCAATGCTGGCTGATGTTTATAAAAAGCATCTCGACCCTGTTGCAGACTAGCCGACTGGCTGACAGTGTATCCTGACTGCTGTAAATGCCAACCTAATAGCGATCGCAAGTGAGGATTGCTTTCAACTATCGATATATGTGCTGAAATCACTTTTGCCTCATTAAATTTAGGGAAAGTTGCTATACGCATAAGGCTAGCAGAGGCATTGAGAAGATTTTGTAGCGATGGTTACGAGGAAACCTGACTATCACCGCCTCGACAGTCCCGTCAAGCTCCCATTCGAGGATAAACCGGATGCCTACGGCATAGCTTATAAAACACAACCAATAATAATCGAAAATAATCGAGAAAGCGATATGCTATCCGTCAAGAATTAAGCGATCGCACATCTTGAATTAAGAAAGTCAGTGAATGGTAAAGATGGTCTAGTAAGAATTTTGTTTGAACTTATGAGGATGCTTTTTTATGAATTAACCAATGAGATTTGCAACAATAGATATTAAAGAGAAACTTTAAGAGCCAGGATGTATGAAACGGATTGTCTTGATTACGGGATTTGAATCTTTTAACGCTAACCTTTATCGTCAGGCTGCGAATATAGCTACAGCCAGGTGTGAAGAGTTAGAAGTTATAGTTTCTAGCGATCGCGAAATTACTACAGATCCTAATAAAGCATAAACTGCCTTTATCGGTCTAGCTAAAATATTCTTGAGCGATAAACATTTGCTGACTAAAATCTTAATCGTGCTAAAAAGTAATTAGTCATTTTAGATCCACAGGGAGAATCCACCAAAGACCAGGAAGTCCTCCTTTTTTTGCATCCTGAAAATAGTTAGGATCGCTGCATTTCTCTAGCAACTGACTATTTTGTTGGATAGTAGTTTGCTCGCTACCGCCTGAGTCTTGATATATTTGTACCTGAACACTAAAACCAAAACGATTATCGCTCTACAGTAAGCCATAAACGATCTATTACCTGTAATTGGCTACAGTCAATGTGTTTTATTTCATCGGGACGTAAATTTTCTATTTTTGTTTGACCAGCAATCAAAAAGAAGGATAACTAAGCTTTTCTGATAAGTAGCTAACTCCATGCTTTCTAAACATAATGTAGCTATTGTTATACTTGAGACTCTATTTTGAGATGTTGGAATTGCTAAGAGCAAGAATTGACAAGTCGCAACAAGTATATGGAAGACGGGAGCGGAATAAATTGATTAAGTTATATTTAATCTAAATTCATCATTTATGAAGATAAATCCTAGTTTATTCCAAATTTGGGCTGGCAGAAATCTGTAATATGGCTCTGACAATGGTATTTAAAACAATATGAGTCCAAAGAAAGCTATAGGTCAACATCATAATTCCAGCCAAAAATGGTTGGCAATGCTAGGTATGTGTTTGGGAACTTTAATGTTTGTTCTCGACACTAGCGCGGTTAATATTGCTGTGCCAACTTTAATCAAGGCTTTTAATACTAGTTTTGCGATCGCCCAATTAGTCGTTGTCAGTTATCTATTAGCTATCACTTCCTTACTTTTAGGTGCAGCACGTTTGGGAGATATTTGGGGCAGAAAACAACTGTACCTAGTTGGATTGGCTATTTTTACTATTGGTTCGCTGCTATGCGGTCTTGCGCCATCTATTTACTTTTTAATCGGCTTCCGAGTATTGCAGGGACTGGGGGCAGTATTTATTTCAGCTTTAGGTCCTGCTATGGTTACCGAAATTTTTCCCAGTTCAGAAAGAGGTAAAGCATTAGGCATTTTTAGTACTGTTGTTTCCGTTGGCATAGCATCAGGACCAACAATTGGTGGTTTTTTGATCGATATATCAAGCTGGCGCGCTATTTTCTTTGTCAATGTGCCAGTCGGTCTTTTAGCAGGATACGTTGTCACCCGTTTTGTGGCTAAATCAGCAACTACTAACAAAGGTCAGAAAAGTTTCGACGTGGCCGGAGCAGTCATTTTTATGCTAACTTTAGTTGCTTTTACTGTGGGTATGAATCAAGGGCAAGATCGAGGTTGGGATAGTCAGATTGTGTTTATTTGTGGCGCGATCGCAGTTTTAGGCGCGATCGGTTTTATCGTTATTGAAAGTCGTATCGCTCAACCAATATTTGACTTAGGGTTACTTCGCAATTCTCAGCTAGCGTTGGGACTGTCGACCAAGTTGCTCGTATTTATTGTACTTTCGGGCGCAGTATTTGTTTTGCCTTTCTTCATTGAAAAAGCGATGGGCTATTCTATCCAAAAAACAGGCTTGTTGATGGCAGCGTCCCCCCTTTTAGGAGCAGTTTTTTCTCCCATATCTGGAATTCTAGCGGATCGTTTTGGTTCGAGGATCATTAGTCTGTGTGGATTATGTCTCATAGCAATTGGTTGTTATTGTCTGAGTACCTTCGATGCCCAATTAACAGATTGGGGATACATTGCCCGCGTTGCTCCCTTCGGCATTGGGATAGGACTATTTCAATCTCCTAATAACAGCACCATTTTGGGAGAAGCACCCCAAGACAAAATAGGAGTTGTTTCAGGACTGCTGGCACTGTCTCGTACTGTTGGGCAAACGATAGGAGTTCCAATTATGGCTAGTCTTTTAGTTGCTTTTACGGCTGGTATAGCTTCTGGTCAGGCTACGGCAATAATGTCAGCATCTAAGTTAGCATTGATAGGCGGCATCAAGGCAACTTTTTTAGTGGCTACCGTAATCATGAGCTTGGGCGTAGTTTTAGCAGTAGTTGAGCTTCAACAGTATTCTTTTAAGAAGAAGTAGGGAGTACATATAAGTTTAGATTTTAAAGTCAGATTATTCAAGAAACTGATACGGCGATCGCGGCTAGAATTAAGGTAGAGCGATTGCATTTTTCTTGTTCCTGAAAGATGATTCCAGTGCTGGTTTTAGGGTTATCGGCTGTAGCTTACCAACCTCAGCCTAGCGAACCGCTACCAGAACCTTGGAACATTAGCCAAGAGAGAAAGAAATTAGATATAAAAATTGAAATCAAGGCTATAACCACTGCCGACGTTGTAGATTCTCCTACCCCTTTTGCTCCCCCTGTAGTAGTAAGACCCCAGTTACAGCCTACTACGGCAATAATTGCGCCAAAAATTACTGATTTAATTAGCGCAGCAGTCAAGTCCCAAATTTGCATGAAATTCTGTACTGAATCGAGGAAAATTGAATGAGGAATTTCGTACAAACTTTCGGCGATAATCAATCCACTAATTATGCCGAATACAAAAGAAACCACCGTTAACATCGGCAACATTAAACAGCAGGCAATGACACGAGGTACAACTAAATAATCAATCGGATCGGTTTTTAAAATATATAGAGCATCAATTTGTTCTGTAACTTTCATGGTTCCAAGTTCGGCTGCAAAAGCCGAACCGATTCTTCCTGCCACAACTACTGCTGTTAGTACGGGAGTCAGTTCTCTACTAAGTGCTATGGCTAAAACCCCGCCAATTATTTGAGTTGTGCCAAAATTTTGAAATTCCCTCGTTACCTGAATGGTAAATACCATGCCAATCGCAATAGAGGTAATTAGAGCAATGGGCAACGAGGCAGGTCCTACAGATACCATCTGCTCTAATGTGTTGCGAAAGTTGATCCTCTGGTGGATAAGATGAATCACTACTTGTCCCATCAAAAAGACTGCGCTAATTGGACGCTCTAACCAAGATGTGATTCTGCTGCCCAAGTTTACTATTAGACTCATCGTTTAAGGTAATTTATTAAAAAGTTTTTAGTTTTTAGTTTTTAGTTCGTAATGTGAGTACCAAAAACGAGTTTGGGTATAAGACGAGGGGCTGTGGGCGTAATCGCATTGCGCCCACAGCCCCGCCCCACAGTCCTACTGTGTCCCCATTCACGCAAGCGTTTGAGACTATATTTGAACGACTAGCAAGCGTGGTATCCCCCGCAGGGACTAACGACTAACAATTACGGCTACGCCGTTTATTAATCAAAAAATTTTCCCAGTCTTCCAGCCATGAAGATATAACGCCTAATTTTTTATTTAGCATGACTTTTCTCAGCCCACAATTGAATCATGTGTGCCACTACTCCCGTCCAGCCAGTTTGATGGGATGCACCCAAACCCGCACCATTATTTCCATGAAAATATTCGTGAAAATAAATATAATCACGCCAGTGAGGGTCGTTTTGAAATTTTTCTATGCTGCCAAACACGGGTCGTTTACCTGAGTCATCTCGCAAAAAGATACTGGTCATTCGTACAGCCAGTTCGACGATAATTTGGCTAAGATTTTTTAACTCGCCTGAACCTGTGGGAAACTCGACTTCAAAGTCATCTCCCAAATACTCGTAAAAGTTTTGCAGAGCTTCTAATAGTAAGTAATTAATCGGAAACCAAATCGGTCCTCGCCAGTTGGAGTTACCGCCAAACATACCCGAAGTTGATTCGGCTGGTTCATAGTCTACCTGATACTTAGTACCGTTGACGTTCATCACAAAAGGATGATCTTTGTGGTATTTAGAAACCGAACGAATCCCATAAGGACTCAAAAACTCAGCTTCATCAAACATATACGAGAGCAATCTTTGCAACTTATTAGATTGGCCATCATCTCTGGGAGTAGCGTAACATAAAGCTAATAATCTTTTCGCACCTACGCCTTCTGTTTCCATACAGGCAACGTTCTTTTTAAGATCGAGACGATTATGAATAAACCACTCTAGACGTTTTTTAAATCCTGATAAATTTTTAATTGTTTCTGGTTTTGCTACGCTTACTCCTAACAAGGGAATTAGACCAACAAGCGATCGCACTTTTAACAGCTTTCTTCCTCCATCGGGAAAGTTAATTGCATCGTAATAAAAACCATCCTCTTCATCCCACAGTGCCACTCCATCACCAACCTGATTCATGGCATCGGCAATATAGAGAAAATGCTCAAAGAACTTGCTAGCAATATCTTCATAAGGTGGTCGATCCTGCGCCAACTCTAAAGCAATTTGGAGCATCTTAAGACTGTAGGTTGCCATCCAGCTTGTAGCATCTGCCTGCTCTAAATTACCGCCTGTTGGTAACTCTTGAGAGCGATCGAATATACCAATATTATCCAAACCTAAAAAGCCACCTTCAAAGACATTTTTACCTGCGGCATCTTCACGGTTGACCCACCAAGTAAAGTTAAGCAGTAGCTTTTGGAAGATACGCTCTAAAAAGTCTTTATCTTTGCTTCCCCAATACTTTTCTTCCAAGGTATAAACTTGCCATGCTGCCCAAGCCTGGACAGGAGGATTAACGTCGCTAAATGCCCATTCATAGGCTGGTATCTGTCCACTAGGGTGCATATACCATTCACGAGTCAACCTAGATAGCTGTAGTTTGGCATATTCGGGATCGAGTATAGCTAAAGGTATTAGGTGAAAAGCTAAATCCCAGGATGCATACCAAGGGTATTCCCACTTATCGGGCATGGAAATAATATCGTCGTTAAATAAAGTCTTCCACTGTGAGTTTCTGCCATTTTTACGCGATTGAGGGGGCGGGGCTGTATTTGGATCGCCCTGTAACCAGTCTTCGACTACGTAATAGTAAAACTGTTTGTTCCATAACATACCTGCAAACGCCTGTCGCTGAACGTTGCGCTGGTCTTCGGGTATATCTTGAGGGGTCAGACTATGGTAAAACTCATCGGCTTCCTGTTTTTGTCGCTCGAAGACATTATCTATATCTGTAAAGGGATTTTCTAAAGAGTTAGAGTCGCACAGTCTCAACTCAATAGTACGACTTTCTCCTGCTGGAATAGATAGTTGATAATGAGATGCAAATTTTGTGCCAATATTATCTGGATTAATAGCATTGCGATCGCCATTTACTACATAGTTATTGATGCCGTCTTTGACATAGGGTGAAGCGTTATCTGTATTAAACAATAATTGATTGTTGGTTTCGTTTTCCGTAAACAGTAAGGGCGAACGACCGTTCGCCCTTACATTAGAGCAGTACAGCCATCTTTCTCCCAAACTAGGATGTGATGCTTCAATTACACTGTACCCATCTTTTTGAGCATAGACTTTCAATTTAGGTTTTTTTGCATCTTTGTACCAAGACCAAGTGTTGCGAAACCAAAGAGTCGGTAGTATATGCAATGGTTTCTCGACCTCACCGCGATTGTGCGCCGTGACTTTGATTAAAATATCTTCATCGCTAGCTTTGGCATATTCAATAAAAATATCAAAATATTTATCCTCATCGAATACACCCGTATCTAACAGTTCGTATTCAGAAGCATCTTTCCCACGCCTTTGATTTTCCTCTACCAGATCGGCATAAGGATATTCAGACTGGGGATACTTATATAAATACTTCATATAAGAATGCGTCGGCGTATTATCGAGATAAAAATAATACTCTTTAACATCTTCTCCATGATTGCCTTGATTACCAGTCAAGCCAAACATCTTCTCTTTAACAATAGGGTCTTGTTCATTCCAAAAAGCTAGAGCAAAACAAAGACGCTGATGATTATCACAGATACCTGCAATACCGTCTTCTCCCCAACGATATGCCCTAGATAAAGACTGGCTATGAGGAAAATATTCCCAAGCAGTACCATTTTCGCTGTAGTCTTCTCTGACTGTTCCCCACTGCCTTTCGCTAACATAAGGACCCCAACGAGTCCAATAGGCTTTACGTTCTTTGTTTTCTAGTAGTCTTTGCTTTTCGGCGTTCATTATTCTTGCTCTATTGTTTTTCTCTAGATACTACTACTCCCTTCTCGCGCCTTCCCTTGCTAGGTCAGCATTCCCTTGCGCCTTCGGACGACGCGGGGTCTGACCTCTGACGGCGACGCGGTGAGACAGTTGCGTTGCGGTGAAGCAGTTCGTTGGCGGGGTTCCCCCGCTTAAAGAAACTGCTGAACCCGAAGGGGGGTTTCCCCCGTTGAGCAAACTGTTGAACCCTTTAGGGGGTCGCTCGCCTATTCCCTAATTACTCAACTCCTGCTGCTTCAGAGACTTCAAGAGCGATCGCAGCCCAATCCATATCGCCCCTTCCCTTCGCCATTGCTGCTAGAAATTGGTCGTGAACTAAACTGGCTAAAGGCATTGGCATATTACAGGCTTGGGCAGTTTGCAAAGCTAAAGTAATGTCTTTTAGCCCCAGGGAGAGTTTGAAGCCTGGTTTATAGTCATGTTCGACGATCTGCTTGCCATATCCTTTATATACTGTACAAGAGAATAAGGTTTCGCCAAATAGTTCGGCTACTTTGGCAGGTTCGACACCATTTTTTTCAGCTAGGGTAAAAGCTTCCGCCATCGCTTCAATTGCTGCTACGATACTAAAATTAACCGACAATTTAACTACGTTGGCACTACCGATAGTATCACCAAAATCATATACTTTTTGCCCCATGACTTTTAACAGTGGCTGCACCCGCTCTTTAGCTGTAGAATTTCCCGATAGACAAATATTGAGTCTCGCTGCTTCGGCAGCATCGGGACGACCTAAAACGGGGGATGCTAAATAGTAAGAACCTACTTCTTGATGTGCCTGGGCTAATTTCTCTGCTGTACTAGGGGCAATAGTACTCATGGATAGATGAATACCGTCTTTACCTAACTGCTTGAGAATGCCATCATCCTCTAAAACTACGCTTTCAACAGCATCGTCATTAGATAACATAGTAATAACAATGCCCCCTGGGGTAACTGCATCGGCGGGCGCGTCTGCTAATTCTGCACCTTTTTCAATTAGCGGTTGAGCTTTTTCGGCAGTACGATTATAAACTTTGAGCTTGTAGCCTGCATCGATTAAATTGTTTGCCATTTGCAGACCCATGTTACCTAGACCAATAAATCCAATTGGTTGTTTCACTGTTTATCTTCTGTTTAAGTTTAATAAATTAATATGTGCAAGGGCATGGCTGAGTCTTCGACTTGCTTCGCAACCGCTACGCGCGACATCTAAGATAGATAAGGATAATAGGGAAGCGGTATCCGTTCAGGGACTCCCTACTTTCTACAAAGAGCGAAGCGACACTAGCCCACACTACTGGTTTGATCGTTCTCAAAAGAGGTGCTGAGAGTAACTTCTGACCATTCTTTAAGTTCTTTCTCCAAGGATTCTATTTTCTGACGAACAATTTCTAACGCATCCTCTCCTAATACTAAACGCAGAGGAGGGTTATCCGACTCAACTACTTTAATCATTGCTTGTGCAGCTTTGTCAGGATCTCCTGGTAGATTACTGCTGTCCGACATCATTTTAATAAGTTTATGGACAGTTTCTTCATAGTCATCAATTTGACAATCGGGAGTTGTCATAGAACTTGGACCATTGGTTCTAAACCCTCCTGGCTCGACCAAAGTTAGCTTAATACCTAAAGGTGCAATCTCTTGTGCCAATGCTTCAGAATAACCTTCGATCGCAAACTTGCTAGCAGAATAAATGCCCATACCAGGAAAAGCCGTCAAACCAGCAGCCGAGGAGACATTAAGTATATGACCGCTTTTTCTTTGGCGAAAATAGGATAGCATTGCTTTGATTACATTTAAAGTGCCAAAGCAGTTAACCTCAAACTGATAACGTATCTGTTCGTCTGCGATTTCTTCTACTGCACCCATAGTAGCAAACCCTGCATTATTGACTAACACATCTATCTGACCAAAAGTAGAAAGTGCTGTGTCAATAGCTTGGCTGATTTCATCTATTTTTGTAATATCCAAATTTACCGCTTTTACAGTGTCGGGATATTGTTTGACCAAATCTTCGATCGCTTCGGGATGTCTAGTTGTTGCCACAACTTTATCTCCTTTGGCTAATACGGCTTCGGTCAAACAGCGACCAAAACCGCTATTGCTACCCGTAATAAACCAGACTTTATTATCAGTATTCATGGTGTTTACCTATTTAATTTAATTTTGTTTTTGCCTCACCTTCAAGCTAAATCATAGCTGCATATATTAGCTTCCACAATCTTGCCCATACTTGTCGATTATTGCCTCTTATAGTTGTGCCAATTCTTTTTTGAGTACCAATGTTTAAAACCTTAACAAACTTAATTGTTTTAACCTGAACTTAACGTTATTTATGACATCTCCAACATTCTCTGAATAGGTTTTAAGGCTCTGGTGCGAATATCTTCAGGTAAAGTAATTTCTGGGGTTTTATTTTTCATCGCCAAGTAAAGCTTCTCTAATGTATTCAGGCGCATATAAGGACATTCATTACAGGCACAGTTATTCATGGCTGGGGCAGGGATAAAATGCTTATTAGGCGCAAATTTTTCCATTTGGTGAATTATTCCAGGTTCTGTAGCGACGATAAATTTATCACTACTACTTGTTTGACAATATTTTAATAAGGCCGTAGTTGAACCAATAAAGTCGGCATGACGTAAGACGGGAGGTTCACATTCAGGGTGAGCAATCATTTCGGCGCTGGGATGCTCAACCTTTAATTCAATAATTCTCTTTTCTGAGAAGGTTTCGTGAACAATACAGCTACCTTCCCATAAAACTAAGTCTCTACCTGTTTGCTCACTAACGTAACGACCTAAATTTTTATCTGGCGCAAAAATAATTGGCTGCTCTTCTGGAATTTGCTTAACTATTTTTACCGCATTGGAACTAGTACAAATAATGTCACTTAGAGCTTTGATTTCGGCAGTACAGTTAATGTAAGAGATAACTATATGATCGGGGTGAGCATCTTTGAAAGCCTTAAATTCTTTTGGTGGGCAACTATCAGCCAAAGAGCAGCCAGCTTCAAGATCGGGTAATAAAACCAACTTGTTAGGATTGAGTATTTTCGCGGTTTCTGCCATAAAATGCACTCCCGCGAAAACAATTACTTCTGCATCAGTATTAGCAGCCTGTTGCGATAAACCCAAGGAATCGCCCAGATAATCGGCAATATCTTGAATATCTGCTTCCTGGTAATAGTGAGCTAGAATTACGGCGTTTAACTCTTGCTTTAGCTCGTTAATTGCGCCAAATAAGTCATTAGGAATCTGGTAAGGATTTGCTTTAGGTTTAGCTGCTGTAAACATATTATTTGGTGTTAGTTAGTCTAAAATTTAGTTTAGTTGGCATTTATAGTAAAAATTACTATAAGTATAGTATAGTTTATTTAACCAATATTTGCAGAGTAAACACATAGCAGTTGAGCGTTGCTAAATACGTAATAATTTTAAGCCAGTCGCTTGCGAAAAATTTAGCTCTTGACTTTGATAAAAGATGGTATAATCTATGTCTGATAAGGGGTTAGACCCACCGATAAGAGCGGCAGTTTGTCTGGTTAATGATTTGATTCAACGATTACCATTATTTGCCAAAAAACATGAGTACTGCTGCAAAAAACGTTGCCATTATTGGTGCTGGACTTAAAGGGTTGGCTTGTGCGATCGCTTTAGAGAAACAAGGTATTAGACCACGAGAGGGCATAGACTACGCCTTCATAGTTTGGTGGCGGTTACGGGACCCACAAGCTATAAGGAGCGAAGCATAGGAACGCAGGTAGTCAACTAAAAGGCTTAGAGCTTTTTGATAATAGAGTAGAACAGGATTAATCTAGGGGTTTTGATTGCTATATAAGTAGCCGCAAGTTAAGAGTATAGCCAGCTATCAATTATTCTCAACATAGTTTTATCACCCAATCCTCTAACATTTTCTAATACTTCGGTTGATGATTTAAAAGGTCTTGCTGCGATAATTTTGGGAGCTATATCGTTGGCTTTTTTGTCCGATCGCAGAACTAATTTTAATTTACTAACCAACTCTATTAAATTAGCTTCATTGAAAGTTGTCAGTGGCTCTATTTTTTCAGGAAGTTTACTCTTTAGAGAGTCAATTTTTTGCTCTAATTCTTTGTTCTTTTGAGTGTATTCACTTTTTAATTCGTTTAGTCGATTTTCTATTCTTGATTCTATATTAGTTAAGCGAGTTTCTAGATTATCTGTATTTAGTTGACGATCTTGTGGAGGTAGAGGTTGTCGAAATATGGCAACCTGATCTTTGATTATTGTTTCGTTTTTTTCTTCAACAATATATGCTGCGATCGCTTCTCCTATTTCTAGATTTAATTCTCTTGCTCTTGCTGCTGCATAATATTCAAAATGCCCATCTATTACCTGAAAAGAATTGATACCTGTTCGACTTACTATGATGGGATTAATTATGCCTTCTGCTGCCACAATCAAATTAGCAGCCTGTTCTATTTTTTGTTGATCAAAATTAGAACGAGGGCGATTACAAGTTATTGTTCTAACTTCTACTAATGATGATGATAAAGTCATGCTACTCCTATTTTTTTCAATACTTCAGTTGCCAAGTTTTCAAATTCTTGGGAAGATTTAGAATTAGGGCTATAGTCTAATACAGATCTAGGATCGGGTATTTCTATTTCACCGACAAGCTGAACAGCATCAGAGCATTTAGCCAAATCTTCACGTTGAAATATGGTGGTGCTTAATAACGGTAAACTATATTTATTGGTTATTTTAGATAATTGCTTTGGCAATGTATGCTGAACAAATTTGGCATGAGTTGATATTTTACAGGGAAGAACACCAATTATTTCTAATGGTTTTTGATTAATTACTTTTTTGGTAGCGTTAATATCTTTAATAAAGTTTTTGACGTTTACTAATCCTTGGTTAGCAAAAGGTTTCAAGTCCGAAGGAATTAGTAAATATTCTGCTGTAATTAAAGCAATCCTGGCATATAGATTTAGAGACGGAGGAGTATCAATTAAAACAATATCATATTGGTCTTTAACTTCTTTTAGCTTTTCTAGCAGAATAAAATTTATTGAAGCTAACTGATTTAATCTATTTTCTTTCTCCATTAAACTTATATGAGCAGGAATAATATCAACTGTTGGACTACAAAAATCAGATGTTCTTTTAATATCTTTGATCGGATAGGACTCTGAAAATCCTATAATATGAGACACGTTTGCTTTTTCAATATAATCATCAAACTCATCATCAAATTTAACTAAACCTGTAGCAAAAGTTGTATTTGCCTGACTATCTAAATCTATAACTAATACTTTTTTACCTTTTTTACTCAGTGCTGCTGCTAAATTAACTACGGTGGTTGTTTTGCCTACGCCACCTTTATTATGATATACCGCTATAGTTTTCATGCTTTGCTTTGCTTGTGGTTTATTTATTGTGGAGGTATTGCTAGTAGCTACTTTACTAGTTTTTCTATTATTTTTTCTAAGACTATCTTTCCCAATTAAAGCTTTAATATTAGCAATATTATTGTCAATATCATTTCCACTACATCGGAATAACAGTTTTAATGAATTAGGAAATAAACCTCTAGATAATCCTGGCGAACTTACTCTTTGGTAAATTCTCAAGTCTTTACCATTGGTTAAAACTCCGTACTTGACTGAGATGCTATGCAAATATATATTAAACTTTCTAACATGATTGTCTAAATTTTCTTTTGGATGTTTTGTTTCTATAATTAGGCTACGAGTTAAATTTATCTTTGTTTGATTAGAAACAATTGGTTTGCTCAAGATCAAGAAGTCTAAACGAATATTGCGAATAGTTACTTCTTCATACCAACTATTAGGAGAATAGCCTAATTTTGGCAACAAATAGTGAACTACTAGCTTGCTTCTTACTTCTGCTTCATTACGACAATAGTGATGATTAAAACTCAATGGAATACACTTAAATCTATAATTCGGTCAATAGTTGTATTTTACTAATAAGTAGGTAATTGTAATTAAATGTAAGATAGTTTGGTTTGGTTCGGGATTAGGAATAAAATTTCAAGATCGAGTCTTATAAATTATTTCGCCTACTTACTTATTCTAAATGCTTGATAGCGATCGCCATTTTCTAAATCCCTACACTAGATTAGAAATTAGTCGATTGACGTTAGATTGAAGAAGAATTAGTTAGCAAGTAAACCAATAACTATATTGAATCATAATCACTCTTCACAATCCGATCATCAAAGTCGTTTTTGGCGGTTGGCGATAGTTAATATTTTGTCTAACTTAATGGTGCCGTTGGCTAGCTTGGTTGATGTAGCATTTTTAGGACATTTGACAGAAATTCGTCATTTAGCAGGAGTGGCGATCGCCACTATCCTATTTAACTATATTTACTGGACTTTTGGTTTTCTACGGATGGGAACAACGGGTTTAACTGCTCAAGCAATGGGTAGAAACGAAGCAGACCAAGTTATTTTAACTTTATTACGTAATGGTGCGATCGCTCTGACTCTGGGCATAATTATTCTTATTTTGCAGCAACCCATAAGAGAAATTGGCTTTAGGTTACTCAAAGCCGACTCAGGAGTAATTGAAGCGGGACGAACCTATTATAATGCTTTGATTTGGGGCGCGCCTGCCACGCTGCTAAACTTTGTTTTACTAGGTTGGTTTCTGGGCAAAGAACAAGGAAAAAAAGTATTTCTGTTCTCTCTAGTAAACAGTGGGGCGAATGTTTTTTTTGATTACCTATATATTGTCCAGTGGGGACAAAAGAGTGCTGGCGCAGGCACTGCCACGGCAATCAGTCAATACACAACTCTACTATTATGCTTAATTATGGTCGGGCGAGAAATTCCTTGGTCTTCCTTACGGCATAACTTTAAAAACATAATTAATATTTCGGCATTTAAAGCTACTTTTTCTCTTAACAGAGATATTTTAATTCGCACTTTGGCTTTAATATCTACCTTTGCTATATTTACTAACCTCAGCGCAACCATGGGAACTATGGTTTTGACTGCCAACACCTTACTTTTGCAGGTAGTAACTTTAGCGGCCTACTTTATTGATGGTATTGCCTTTGCTACCGAAAGTATTGCTGGGAATTTACAGGGACAAGGACAAGATAAGCAGCTAATGCCTCTACTTAAACTAGCTGGCGGTAGTAGCTTACTAGCTGGTTTGGGTTTTGCGATCGCCTTTGCTCTATTTACGCAGCCGTTATTTAGTCTTTTGACTAGTCACTCGGAAGTAGTTAAATTAGTCGGTAACTATGTATGGTGGCTATTGCCTATTCTGGGTTTTGGTTCAATGGCATATATGCTAGACGGCTATTTTTTAGGTTTGACCGCAGGCAAAATATTACGCCAGTCTACTCTTATTGCTACTTTATTCGGCTTTGCGCCTATGGCGATCGCAGCATGGTATACCCATAAATCGCATTTACTTTGGTTAGCACTGGCTTTATTTATGGCAGCTAGGAGTATAACCCTAGGTTTAGAAGTAAGAAGGCGATTCAGTCGCATTCACTAACGCCTATTTAAATTTAGGCGTTAGTGAATGCGTAATATTATAGAGCCTAATAATCAGTACACATTCGCCAAAGACGTACGGTTTAAAAATGCCATAGGATCTACTGCACTTTGACCCTTAGGGTGAATTTCAAAATGTAAATGAGGACCAGTGCTATAGCCCGTGCTTCCCATTTCCGCTATCTGTTCCCCTTGATTGACTCTCTGACCAACGTTAACCATGATTCTATTGTTGTGGGCGTAGAGAGTAACGCTACCGTCTAAATGCTGAAGCTCAATCATATTGCCATAGCCTCCACTATTCCAACCTGCCTCAATTACTTCTCCTGATGCTGCTGCTACAACTGGAGTGCCAATAGGCGCAGCAATATCAACTCCTGCGTGGAGTCTACCCCAACGCCAGCCATAACCAGAAGACAATACTCCTTTAGCAGGCCAAGCATAACCGTTAAAGACCTTTGGTAGATATTCTTCTGAGGGAGGTAACGGGGGTAGTTGTAATGCAATAGCATCTTTATCTAATAGATCTGGTTGTAAATCATGTTTAGCAGCAATAGAAGTCGCCGTATCATCCGTCTTAATAGATTGAACTTCAGAGTCATCTCCACCAACACTAGAAGCACCAGCATCATTTAAAGTATTCTGTTGTTTTGATTGAGGCTGATGGCGATAATTACGCAACTGCTCAATTTCCGCTCTAAACTTGGTAATGTAAGGATCATCCGTTGAATTTGCTGAGTCATGACTATTATTGTGCCGATTTAACCTCTCTCCATCGTCTTTTAAAACTTTAGCTGAAAGCTCGGTAGAGGCTAACTTCACATTTCTTTGATTTGTATCAGCCTTATATAAAGCACTATCAATTGCTTTGGAAGGAATTTTTAACTCTCGATCAATCCGGATAATATTGGCGTTTTTCAGACTGTTGAGCTTGACTAATTCTGCACTAGAAACCTGATATTTTCTAGCAATTTGTTCAACAGTATCGCCAGATTTTACCTTGTAAATTTTAAAATCTGAACTAGCTGCTAAAGCAGGAGTGGAAGGTAAAGCTAAAGATTTATAGTCATTAGCGACCAAACTAGATATTGCCTGATGTTTAAGATATGAGGAGTCTAGATTGTTATTTACTTGACCAACAAGAAAACTGTTTTGCTGATTAGGGGTTGCTTGAGCAAGATCTGCTAGATTTGTGGCTTTGTTTCTCAAAGGTGAAGTAATCAAACTAAAGATACGTGGTAAAAAAGCAGAGCGTTTAGTTTGGCTGGTGTTGGAATTAGATGTTGGTGAAGTCGAAAATTGATTGCTAAAACTAGCCGTTTTGCCTGATTCTGAGTTTAAATTTTTGGCGGCAGCCACTGTACCATAGATCGGCAGACAAATTACTACTGCGATCGATGTAGCTAACCCCAATTTGATAGTTAAGCTGCTGTTGCGTCTGACGTTTTTGGCTGAGATTAAAGGAGATTGATTTAAAGAACTAATATTTGATTGCTCTTTGGGAGTGGAAGCTTTGTGAGAAGGCATAATATTAGAGTCAGATGCTTAAATTCTATAGTGGTTGGTGATTTGCTCTGCCAAAAGGCTTAAATATGAGGGAAGTGTGACCGTTGGTCAAGTAACTTAAAAATGTATTCAACAGAATTTACCACCAATAGGCGTAAAAGGTTATCTGCCAAAAAATAACTAGTTATTTCTATGGAAGGTTATCTTAAAACTGAGATTAAAACAAGAAGAGTATAGAAAAAAATAAGATCTAATTGAGTGAACTGTTGTTAGTACGTCTAAATGTGAATTAAAAAATCTTAAAATCTTTTAAATACGTTCTTTCTTATGAGATTTTTCTGCCTAGCTAGCTAAGAAACTTAAATTTCTGAGTTCTCTTAGAAGCTAAAAGCTAAGAGCTAAGAGCTAAAAACCAGTAAACTAGAACGAGGCTAATTTACATTAGGCGTATTGGTAGTCTGTCTAATCGCTTCAAATAGACCGATCGCCACACTGACAGAAAGATTTAAACTACGTACATTAGGTTCGGCAATATTGATCCTTACTTTCTCGTCACAAGCATCAATAACTGCTGCGGGTAAGCCTGCGGTTTCCTTGCCAAACAATAGCCAATCTGTGTCTTGATACTGACAGGCAAGATAGTTTTTGCTGCCACGTACGGTAAAACCGATTAGCCTACCGCCTCTTTGACTATGTTCTTGCCAAAAAGCAGCTAAATTCTCGTGATAATGTAAATCTACATAGGGCCAATAGTCCAATCCTGCTCGTTTTAGATAGCGATCGCTAATCTCAAATCCTAACGGTGCAACTAAATGTAGCTCTGTTTTAGTAGCAGCACAGGTACGGGCAATATTTCCCGTATTTGGCGGAATTTCAGGATAAACTAGAACAATTCGTACCATTTAGGCAATTATCAATTATCAGGCTATCAAAGCAGGTGGACATACGGCATAATTCAAATCTCGTTCTTGTTGAGCAATAGCTTGAATATCTTGCTGAATAATCTGAGGAATAGGCATTCCTTGGCGATGTAACTTTAACCATTGCTGGGCGGTATTTCCCGTGCGCAGAATTTTCTTAAGAGGGGATAAAAAACAGCTAAAGCCTTGTTTTTTGGCAAGGGGATACACCTCATCATAAATTTCTTTAATCCAATCCCTGGCGATGATTTTTCTGCCGTCTTGCCAGTGGCGTAGTTCTGCATCTAAACTGTGGCGCGCTGCTGCCATTTCGTTGGCATCAGCCAAGGCCATTAACTCTGACTGGAGATCGTTGGCTGACAAATTACTTTGCTGTAGAGGATCGAGGTTTAAATTAGCCATCATTTGCATAATTCTTGCCTCTAACAAAGCAGTAATTGCCAAAAGAGCCAGGGGATCGACAACTAGGTCACAAATCCTTAATTCCAAACGATTAAGATTATAAGGACGGCGATCGCCATTTGGTCGAACCGCACTCCATAGATGACGCACATTACGCATTTTGCCTGCTGCTAGCTGTTCCTCTGTCCAGAGAATAAAATGACCGTGACTTTCAAACAGGGGTACATTTTGAGGTGTTTTAGGAAACATTTGCCAACGGGATGAATGACTACCCGTTACCTTGCCGTCGATAAAGGGAGAAGACGCGCTCAAAGCTAAATATAAAGGAGCTTCTACCCGCACTAAACGACAGGCTTGCATCAGCAATTCAGGATCATCAATACCCACGTTGATATGAATGCTGGCGGTAACTACATCTGTGCCGTAGGTTTGCTCAATGTAGGTATGATAAGGATTATTGGGATCGGAGCGACAAAAGCGATCGCTTCCGCCTAATGACATGGTGCTACCAGGAATTATTGTGTAATTTCCTAAAGTCTGAATGTAGGATCTCATAGCTTGCCGAGGTTTTAGCAAGGCGCACAACAGGCGATCGTAGGCACAAAAAGGGGCAGTGGTATACTCAACATTACGACTGTCTGGTTCGCGGACAAAACCATCTAAAGCCTGAACAATTTTATCTGACAAGCCCACCGTCTCACCTTCTGGAGTGCCAGTATACATTTCTACTTCAAAGCCTTTGGACAGTAAACTCATCTTTCAATTTTATTACTAGTTCAACTGTAAATATATTTGGACAAACTTAATTTTCTCTAAGAGAATATCTAAAAAATGCTCTTGGTTGGATTTTTGCTGTTTTCTGCTTTTTTGTTCTTACCCTAAGCTTAAAAAGCTTTAATCTAGCTAATTAAACTTGGGAGACAACCTTTAAAGAATATAAGAAACTTACTTAATTTAGGCTTTATATAAAAAATTCCAATGATCTTGCGGGTTTTATTGCAGTGTATACGATTAACAGTGTAAACGATCACAGTTAAGGAAAGATCAAAAGATTAAGATACACAAAATATGTTCTCTTTGGGTTAATATTTCTAATTGTTACGTTCCAACCCTATTTAACAATAATTTTTTTATGGCAACACTTTTATCTACTCATAGTGCTAAACACTACCAGACAGACCAACAGGTAAAGTATTTACATCTAGAAGCAGAAGTAGATATACTGTTGCAAAAATTAACTGCTCTTCAAAAACAACAGCTTTTAAAGAAACTTTCTACTAAATCATCTGAGTCTAGCGAATTAAATGCAGGCTAGGTTTTAAGATAATTTAATTGGCGTTTTTTAAACGCCGACGACCGAATCTAAGGAAGTAAAGAATGAAGATGCATCCTCAGCTAATCCTAGCCTTGGCTCAAAAAAATGCTCTCAAGGTAATTAGTGGCTTAAATAATTTCGACCAGGAACGAGTAGTGGCAGTAGTTAAAGCTGCCGAAGCAGGTGGTGCAACTTTTGTTGATATTGCTGCCAAAGCAAGTTTAATCGAGACAGTTCGCAGCATAACCAGCTTGCCCATCTGTGTCTCGGCAGTTGAACCAAAACTGTTTGTCAGTGCGGTTAAGGCTGGTGCTGACTTAATTGAAATAGGTAATTTTGATAGCTTCTATAGCCAAGGACGGAAGTTTGAGGCAACAGAAGTATTAGAATTGACCCAGAAAACGCGATCGCTATTGCCTCAAGTGACTCTTTCGGTTACAGTGCCACACATTTTGGCTTTAGATGAACAAGTCCAGTTGGCTCAACAGCTAGTACAGGCGGGAGCGGATATAATTCAAACCGAAGGTGGAACTAGTATTGCCCCTGTTAACCCTGGTGTGAGAGGCTTAATTGAAAAAGCTGCCCCCACATTAGCTGCTGCCTATAGCATTTCCCATGCCGTAGATATTCCGGTACTTTGTGCTTCGGGCTTATCTAGCGTGACCGTACCAATGGCGATCGCTGCTGGCGCTTCGGGAGTTGGTGTTGGTTCGGCAATTAATCAGCTAAACAGCGAAGTTGCTATGGTTGCTGCTGTACGGAGTCTAGTTGAAGCTTTAGCAAGTCGTCAATTCAGCGAACAGACAGGGGCAAACAGCCCTTCGGGTTCGGCAGTACATTAGCTGTAGGGTGGGCAGGAAAAACAAGCGTGTTTTTATCAGAACGTGCTGCTACTCATGCCCACCAAAAATAATCATTTTATTATCTTTATATTTCTGATAAGGCATCTTTGAGAGCGTAAGCTACCTGCTCTTGTTCCTCTGGAGAAATACCAGGAAACATCGGTAAAGATAACACTTCTTGGGCAGCTTGCTCCACTATGGGCAACTGCCCTTTTTGATAGCCTAAATCGTCATATACAGGCTGCAAATGCAGCGGAATTGGATAATAGATCATAGAAATTATTCCCTGATGCTTTAAGTATTCTTGAACTAAATTCCGCTTTAGCTTCTTATTTAAGCTCTCTTGAGTCACACAAACTGTATATTGATTCCAGACGCTATCTCCTCCCGCTATAGCTTGGGGTAACTTGATTGACGTAACCGAGTGTAAAAGTTCTTGATAGTAGTTTGCAGCCTGTTGACGCTGTTGATTCCAGTAGTCAAGATAGCGCAGCTTAATGGTCAAGATAACGGCTTGAACCGCATCTATACGGGTGTTCAAGCCAATAAAATCATGACGATAGCGTTGAGGCGAACCATGTTCTTTAAGGATTCGCATTTGTTTGGCGATCGCACTATCGTTAGTTGTGACTGCACCACCATCCCCACAGGCACCTAGATTTTTAGTCGGAAAAAAGCTAAAGCAACCCACATGACCAATGCTGCCTACTTTGCGTTCATTCCAGGCTGCACCCGTAGCCTGAGCGCAGTCTTCGATTACATATAAATTATGAGCTTTGGCGATCGCCATTAATTTCGTCATGTTTACAGGCTGTCCAAAGATATGCACAGGAATAATAGCTTTTGTCTGAGGTGTTATCTTTTGCTCTACCTGAGTTAAATCAAAGTTAAATGTATCAAGCTCAATGTCTACAAAGACTGGCTTTGCGCCCACCCTGGTTATCACCTCGGCAGTGGCAAAAAAAGTAAAGGGACTAGTAATTACCTCGTCCCCTGCACCAATATTTAGAGCTTTTAAAGCCAAAAAGAGGGCATCTGTGCCTGAATTGCAGCCAACGCATTCAGTAACGCCTATGTAATTAGCAAACTTTTCTTCAAAAGTAGCAACGGCCTCTCCGCCGATATAACGACCAGAATTAAGGATTTCGAGAACAGCAGAGTCTGTTTCTGCTTTAATTAGCTTATATTGTCTAGTTAAATCGACTGGGGGAATCTTCTTCACTCGCTTAAATTAAGAGTTTGCTTTAGTTAAAATATTTTCAATAATGAATTGAGTATAGAGTAGCGTGAAAAAAAGATATTTAGTAGTAACTGATTAAAGTACGCCCGATCAAATTCGCGGTGAGAAAAGACCAGTCCGCATCTGCCCCTAAAGGATTCCGACATCAAAAAGCATTCCCTTACGCCTAGCGTCGATCTAAATTCAAGTTGGAAGCAAAGTTAAAATTACATAGTCTAATTAGGTACAGTAAAATTGTCTTATATACTCCAGGTTTTTCCCGCAGGAGCATTTTGAGGTTATGAAATCATCAGAAAATCGAGAACAGCAGATAAAAGCAAATCAACCAACTGAGAAATTTAGTAACTCTCCGCCTTTATCAAAAGTTGAAACCCTCAAGCTGCTAAACGAGAGTATTGACAAACTTGAGCAGACAATTAAGGGAATCAGTGAAAGTTCAAACAATAATTTACCATCTTCTGCCTCGATCAATGATTTAGTGAATACTACCCAAGAATTAGCTAATACTGTCGCTTTTGCAAATACTGAGCCTAGTCCTCAACCTATAGTTAAACAAGCCCCTGCCAAAAAGACTAATCTACCAATCGCCGATAAAAAAGTAGAGTCAATACCCTCAAGTCCGAATAAAATACCAGCCGTTAAAGCCAAAAAACAGGAAAAATTAGGTTTGATTGCTATTGGCGTTTTTGCGATCGCTATGGCAACTGTAGCCATATTTTGGCTATGGCTTCCCCAACGTCAGGCTCGTCTTGCTTCTCTTACTCAACCAGAACCTCAAGAAATTATTGCTGATGGTAACACCCTATCTGTTCCCGAAACAATCAATACACCTGAAGCCGAACCTATTGATATTGTTCCAGAAAACTCAACCCCACAGCCAGAGACAGTATCCAAAGCAGAATCTCTTACTGAAATAGCAATCCCCTCAGAGTTAACCTCTCCAGGAAGAGCTAAAAACCTCAAAATGGTGACTATTGAGCCAGAGTTGACTTTCACCCCCGAACAAACTCTAGTTGCCGCTTTACAAAGCAAAATTGCTCAGGTAAGCGAGGGTGACTCTACAGATACAGATACTGTCGATTCTATTAAAGTTGATTTGCCCCAAAGTAGTCTTCTGATAAAAGTCACTGACAATTGGTACGAATTAAACGAGTCTCGACAAAACAAATTAGCCAACGAAATTTTAGAACGCTCTCGTAAGCTCCAATTTAACAAACTAGAACTTCAAGATTCTACAGGTACACTAGTTGCACGCAACCCAGTCATTGGCAATCAAATAATTATTTTAAAAAGTGATAAAAATAATGACGCTGCTGATGCTAGATATAATTTCGCCCCCAAGCCTGGGGGCTTGGGGGAAAAAGAGTTTGATAGTTCATTGTCCTTCATCCTTCACCCCTTAGAATGTACAATGTCTCTGGAGTAATTTTTTAAAAGGATATAGTAACAGGTGGTCAAAAAATTGAGTAATGCAATCTTCATTAGTATTGCCGTAGTTTTTCTGTGTGGCTCGGTACTGATATTTTCTGTTTTGACTAATAATTCTAAGCAGCAAGCGATCGCCTCGCCAATGCAACAGCCTACGACTAATTCTCCCCAACTAATCGCTCAAAGTAATACCCCCCAAGAGGAAAATTCTATGGATTTAGACAACGCTCAAACTACAAATTCAGGCTTAAAGTATGTTGTTGTCAAGGAAGGTGACGGTGCGTCTCCCAAAAAGGGCGAAAACGTGACAGTTCACTATACAGGCACTCTAGAAGACGGTACCAAGTTTGATAGCTCTCGCGATCGCAATCGTCCTTTTTCTTTTAAAATTGGCGTTGGTCAAGTAATTAAAGGTTGGGATGAAGGAGTAGCCGACATGAAAGTTGGTGAAAGACGTACTCTGATTATTCCTCCAGAATTGGGTTACGGTGCCAAAGGTGCAGGTGGGGTAATTCCACCTAATGCCACTTTAGTTTTTGATGTGGAATTATTAAAAGTTGGTTAATTGAATTAGTATTAAACAAAATCGATGACCAAGTTTGTAAGATGGGCAATTTTGTCCATCTTAATTTTTTATTAGATTACCTCGATCGTAATGACCATGCAAAACGTTAAACAGCTACCTATTCCTGATTTTTTTAGCAGTGAAAAAGTCAAAAATGTTTATCGTGTTCCTTATCAACAACGTGCAGCAGAAGCAGAACTTTGGGCAGAAAAACATGATATTCAGCCAGCAGCAACAGATCGAAAACGGGTTGGTTTATTGCTGATTGATGTCCAAAATACCTTTTGTATTCCTGACTTTGAATTATTTGTCGGGGGTGCATCGGGAATGGGTGCAGTAGAAGACAACGCCAGGCTATGTGAGTTTATTTATCGTAATTTAGGTTCAATTACAGAAATTATCCCGACGATGGATAGCCATACGGCGATGCAGATCTTTCATCCTATTTTTTGGCTCGATGAAGCTGGAGAACATCCTAAACCTGCAACTATGATTAGCTTGAGCGAGGTTGAGCAAAACGTCTGGAAAGTCAACCCTGATGTTGCTGATAGTTTGACCAATGGTAATTTAAATCAGCTAGAACAGCACGCTTTACATTATGTGCAGCAACTGAGTAATGATGGTAAGTATCCCCTGACTATTTGGCCATATCATTCGATGCTGGGGGGAATTGGTCATGCTTTAGTATCAGCAGTAGAGGAAGCGGTATTTTTCCATAGTATTGCTAGAAAAAGTCAGACAAATTTTGAGCTAAAAGGCAGTAATCCTTTAACCGAAAACTATTCTGTACTAAGTCCCGAAGTTTTGGATAGTGTTGAGGGAAAATTTATTGCCCAAAAGAACGTAAATTTAATTCAAAAGCTGTTAGATTTTGATGCACTAATCATAGCAGGACAAGCTAAAAGTCATTGTGTGGCTTGGACAATTGATAATTTATTAACAGAAATAAAAAACATCGATCTCAGTTTGGCTAACAAGATTTATTTACTGGAAGACTGTATGTCTCCTGTGGTGATACCTGGAATCATAGATTTTACTTCCCAAGCTGAGGAAGCATTTGCACGTTTTGCTGAAGCGGGGATGAATCTTACAAAGTCTGTTGATGACCTAGGGTAATTTAGTTATGGTATCGATCTAAAGATATAGTTAATTTTATGTCAATATCTGTGCGAGTTTATAGATTCATTTACTTCAACTAACTAAACTGTAATGTAGTTCTTTATTCTTATCCTGTCTTTATACCTTAATGAAAGGTAAATTAATTCAAAATAAGTACTGTATTTTACGAACTTTAGGCAAGGATCAGTTTAGCGAAACTTTTTTGGCTAAGGATCGAGGTAAATTTTCATTCCGCCACTATGTTATTAAAAAATTTCGGCCAATTTTAGGCAATCCTTATGCAGAAGAGATGAGGCTTTTGTTTAACCAAGAAGCCACTATTTTAAAACGTCTGAGTGGTGAAAATCCGCAAATTCCTCGGCTGTATGAATGTTTTATGGACGGAGAGGATTTTTATCTAGTTCGTGAATGGATTAACGGCATTACTTTAGAACAAAAAGTACAGTGCGAGGGAGTAATCTGTGAGACAGAAGCCAAACAAATCTTAGATAGTATTCTTCAAGTTCTTAAATATATTCACAGTTACGACATTGTTTATCATCAGCTAAAACCCAGCAGTATTTTACTCCGTAAACAAAATTGGCTGCACCAAGGCAAAAAGCAAGATTATCTGCCCGTGCCAATTTATTTTGGTGGTGTCAAAGAATTAGCCAAACAACCAGAAAAATTCTATCAAGAAAGTTTTGCACTTGCTAACTTAAAAGAATATATTTCTCCAGAACAAGAAAAAGGACAGTCAGTTTACGCTAGTGATCTCTATAGTTTAGGATTGACAATCATTTATTTATTAACGGGAAAAACCCCCGCAGAGTTAAACCACAGTCCTTTTAGTAATAAACTGCTATGGCAGCATGAAGCGCCCGATCCAAAAACTAATTTAGCTAGAGTTATCGATCGGGCAATTTGTCCTAGAACTCAAGATCGCTTTACCTCAGCAGAAGAAATGTTACAGGCACTTCATTCTCAACCTGTACTTATCTCTAGATCTTTTGATGAGCGACTAACTAAAAAATCTTCTTTGACTCCCGAAATCAAGCTGATCTCAATGTTCTTTTTTTTGAGCTTGGGAATTATCGGCATTATTTTTAGTTTATTAAACTTTGGTTTGCCCCAGCTATCTGCAAGAAGCAAACTAGATAATTCTTCTGCAACTACTGAGAGAACAAAAACTATGTCTCGCAGTTCTAATTCATCTCCTATCAAATCGATCGACGGTTTAGATATACCTATTTTTCCGGTAGGCACCAAACGGGAGAAAATATTTAGTTATTTAGGAAATCCCAGTATAGAAACTCAAGGCTATTGGGGAAATAGTAAAGCCTTTTCCTATTTTGATTTTGTTCCTAACCAGGTTGCTTTAGGCTATTTAGCTGATGAAAAAACACAAAAAGTACGCCAAACAGAAATGACTTTTAATGATTCTGTTGATTTAGCGACAATTCAGCAGGCGGTACAAAAGTTGTTGTTAGAAAACTATTCACCAGATGTAGAAAATAAAATCAATCAGGTATTTTTTAAGACAAGTGCGGAAAATCAATTTGAATCTAAAAACTTAGCAGGGGTAATTCAACGTGATGAGGATAACGGTATTTATGTCGGTATCTGGGACAAGGATTTTCATTAACGGCAGAACCAAGGTTTAGAGCTTAACTTAAGTTTTTACTGATTAATTAGCGATCGCAAGTTACCTTTATTTTGATTTAATAGTGCTTCTCCCGCCTCGGCATCCAAGCCCGTCCAGTGCATTAATAAAGCTAATTTAACTTTCTTCTGGCTTTTTTCGAGTAAATCTTGTGCTTCAGTACGGTTAAGCTCCGTTAAATCGCTAATAATACGTAAGGCGCGATCGTTGAGCTTATCGTTAGTTACCGCCACATCAATCATGCGATTTCCGTAAACCTTGCCATAGCGTACCATTGCCCCCGTAGAGATAATATTTAACGCCATTTTAGTAACTGTACCCGCCTTAAGTCTGGTTGAACCTGCTAATATTTCTGCACCTACCAATAAGCGAATATCAATATCAGCATCAATGGCTACTTGTTCGCTGCTGACGCAGCTTATTGCTACAGTTTTTGCTCCTTTAGCTTTGGCTGCCTGTAATGCACCATGGACAAAGGGAGTTGTGCCTCCTGCGGTGATGCCTATGACTACATCTAAATCAGTTATTTGATGCTCGGCGATCGCTCTTGCCCCATCTTCAGGGCGATCTTCTAAAGCCTCAGAACTCTTAATCAAGGCTGCTGCACCTCCTGCTAAGATTCCCTGAACCAATTCTGGAGGAGTACAAAAGGTAGGAGGACATTCGGCTGCGTCTAATACTCCTAATCTGCCGCTAGTACCTGCACCAATATAAAACAGTCTGCCCCCTTGCTCAAATGCAGCAGCGATCACATCAATAGTTTTAGCCAGAGTCATACGAGCGTTTGCGATCGCCTCTATGGTTTTTGTATCTTCTTGATTAAATAAATCGACTATTTCTAAAGTGGATAAACTATCTAAATTTTGACTGTGAGGATTGATCTGTTCGGTTAACAAATGTCCCCGTGACTGTAACTTATCCATCTTAATAATTTATTTGATTACTTACTTTCTATAAACAGCGTCGGCTAATCAATTTACTACCGCTTCTCATACTTCAAACTTCATACTTCAAAGCAGTCCTTCTAGCTGACGACGAATGCGATCTAAGTCTTCATTAGCCATAGATTCTTCTTCTAAAGGCGTAATATCTGCATTTGTTGATTCTTTTGTTTCCCAGTTAAGCTCCTCTATGTTTTTTTCGGGAGGAAGTTCCCATTGTCCTGGCTCGACTATTTTCCAGTCATAGTCAGCCTGACGGCAAAACTGCTCTACTTCTTCAGAATCGATCGCCTCTACTGTAGCTTCAGGAAAATCTTGTGCCTCTAATAATCCTGCATAGCGTATTGCATCGTCTTCTTCGTTAAACATCAAAATCGTGTTGCGATCGCCTACTTGAACAGTATGAATTCCTTCATTATCAGTTCCAGCATTAAACAGCAAAATATGTACTAGCATAATCAACTCACGCCAACTCTCTATTTATGCCAATTACAACATAAAATTAGCTCAATAAGGCATTAAAATAAACAATAAATAAAATTTTTAATTCATCAATTAGTCTCGATAGTTATTCTATGCGAACAAATCCAGCTTCTTCAACTATTTTTTGCCTTTCCTTGGATAGCAACAATTTGACGAAAGCGTTTCCTATTTTTTCTTGTCGCTCTCCATTATCTTTGACAATTACATAGGACTCACGCAGTAAGCGTAAATTTTGCTCCCTTAGCCGCCTCAAGTTAATATGGCTGTTTCATTCTCAATTGAAGAGTTGCGATCGAGAATAAGATACTTATCAACTTGATTGATGGCAGAAAGATAATAATAATGGCAAATAGCTTTGTTGCATGAATAAACAAAAGGATAAATCAAACGAGATCAATCAAACTGAAATTTATGAAGTAGCAATATAACTTTCAGGTTGACAAATTTGAATCATGGGATTGAGAGCAACACAATTTAACCCGAACAGAGGTTCTCTAAGTACTAGAATTGAATCATGATTATAAATTTTGGCAAATTGCCATGTTATTAAAACAAAATAAACGAGTCATTAAAAATATTATATTTACTAGTCTATTAGCTTTACTGACTGGCTGTGGTAATAGTAACGCTCTTGAAAGTTTCGTTGGTGCCGATCCAGGATTGCTTAAAAATAATGGAAAACAACTATCTCAGCAAACAGCTAATCAAGGGAAACCATCTACTGCCAACGATCATACTCAAAACAAACCAGCCGACAATCAAGCTAAGGTTTCGGAGTCTCAGGGAGAATCAACATCTCAGTCATCGGCATTACCGCAAAACTTCCCCAAATCATTTCCTTTATATCCTCAAGCTCAACTAAAAGAAGCGAAGAGAGAGAATGAAACATCAGGAAGATTGACTTGGGATAGCCCAGATCGGCAAAAAGCGATCGCCGATTATTATGAAGCAAAGTTAGCTGCTAATGACTGGAAAATTATTAAGCCGTTTAACCTTAATCCTCAACTGGAAACAGCTAAAGCGATCGCTGTTAAAAACGATCTTCGAGTCGATCTTGCTTTAGTGCGATCGCCAAATAAAGCCAATAACAACGGCACGGAAATATCTGTAATCTATCAGCCTATTGAGGCAGATATAGGACGTGGTAACTCTCAAGGGATTAATTCCCAGGGTGAACTAAGCCAGACTCTACTTAAATCAAAGTCACAGCAGCAGACAAATTCCAGCAATCAAGAGCAAAAGTCTAAAACTCAATCCCCTAAACTCGCAGTCGGAGATCAACCTAGTAATACATCTGATACTAAGTCTTCTAACTCGTCTGGAGTTGATTTTCAAGATTTAGATCAGGCTCCTGAACAATTACGTCAGCCTTTAGAGTCGGTAGCAGCTTTGGATATTTTGACTCCCTATACTGGCGACGGCAATGTTGAATTAAGCAAGTTTGCTCCTAACAAAATAATTACTAGAGGCGAATATGCTCGTTGGCTAATTACAGCTAATAATCGCTATTTTCAAGATAGCTTGGATAAAAAGATTTATCTTGCTACTGCAACTAATGAACCTGCCTTTCAAGATGTGAAGCCAAATAATCCAGATTTTGAAGCTATCCAGAGTTTGGCTGAAACTGGGCTGATACCTTCTCGGCTAACGGAAGATAGTAATAATGTCTTGTTCAAACCTGATGCACCTTTAACCAGAGAAGATTTGCTTGCCTGGAAAGTTCCTTTAGATATGCGCCAATCTTTACCAAAAGCATCAATTGAAGCTATAAAGGAAAGCTGGGGATTTCAAGATGCGGGGAATATTGACTCTACGGCAATTAGGGCTTTGTATGCCGATTTTCAAAATGGCGATCGCTCTAACGTACGGCGTATTTTTGGCTATACTACTCTTTTTCAGCCTAAAAAACCTGTAACTCGCGCTGAAGCTGCTGCTTCGTTATGGTATTTCGGATTTCAGGGAGATGGAGTTACAGCTAAAGAAATTTTAGAAACTAAATCTAATAGTTAAATTACTTGTTAATCTCAAAGTTGAAAATTTCTACTAAACTATGAACAAACCCGTGTACGACCTATGTTTGATTTAGAACCGATATTTGAATTTTCTCGTCACAACTGTGTAGCAATTTGCTCGTTTTTAGTTCCAGCTAACTTAATCGCCACTATTACTACCATAACCTTAGTGGTCAAAAGCCATTCGTTATCAGCAATAAATAGATCGGTGGGATTTGCTTCCATCTTTGCTATAGCCTTGTTTATGCACGTTTCAACTTGGTTTATGATCGGCGTAGTTACCCCCGTTACCTTTATTTTGTTTGGACTGGGAACAAGTTGCTTATTGATTAACGTTTTGGCAATTATTTATCGCCGACAGATTGTCCAAGTCTTAACAGCAAGTCTGTCTGGTAGTAAAAATATAAACAATTTGGAAAGCTTCTAAGTCTCTTTTATAATTAGAAATTAAGCTTTTGGTTTGAGAAAGACAAGAGCCTGTCGCCAAATAATTGTCTGCTGATTGTAATGATCTACTACACAAAGACAATCAGCGTCTTGCCAAATTATTTTGCCAACTACAAGGTCATCAGTGACTAATTTTAGTTCTACCTCCTGTTTGTCCTTAACATATTTTTGGACTTGAATTACTCCTGGCAAAGCGGTATCAAATTCAGACATATCAATTTTCGTTAAATATAGAGGAAAGTCAAAGATGGTAATCGAGTTTAGCAAATATCAGGGATTAGGCAATGATTTTATTTTGATTGATAATCGTCACGCCACCGAACCCATAGTCACTCCTGAACAAGCGGCTAAAATGTGCGATCGCCATTTTGGTATTGGTGCAGATGGGGTTATTTTCGCCTTGCCTGGCAAAGAAGATACAGAATACATCATGAGAATTTATAATTCCGACGGTTCAGAAGCAGAGATGTGTGGCAATGGTATCCGCTGTCTAGCTAAGTTTATCGCCGATCTTGAGGGAAACGCAAGAATTAATAAATCTTACAGAATTAATACTCTTGCAGGGGTAATTGTACCTACACTTGAAAGCAATGGAGAAGTTACGGTTGACATGGGAAAACCCCAGTTAGCAGCAGCGAAAATTCCTACAACCTTGAATTCTCCTGACGACAAAGTTGTGGCTCAATCTTTAATAGTTGGCGATCGCTCTTGGTCAGTTACAGCGGTTAGTATGGGCAATCCTCACTGTATTATATTTGTTGAAGATAGCGAGTCCATAGATTTAGCCAAAATTGGACCTTTATTTGAACATCACTCTGTTTTTCCGCAGCGAACTAATACAGAGTTCGTTGAAATAGTGAGATCGGACTATTTGAAGATGAGAGTTTGGGAAAGAGGTGCTGGTATTACCTTAGCCTGTGGGACTGGTGCTTGTGCAACCGTAGTTGCGGGAGTATTAAATGGGAAATGCGATCGCCACTGTACCGTAGAATTACCGGGAGGCTGCTTGCAAATAAACTGGTCTCAAGCTGATGACAAGGTGTATATGACTGGTTCGGCTACAGAAGTATTTAGGGGTAATTATTAAAAATATAGCGATATTTGATTTAAATCACTGTTACTGATTACCGATGATTGGCTTCAAGATCGTCACAGCATAGCGTTCGGGAGATAAATATCGGCTAAGGATTTGTCGTAGCCGCTCTGGCTGTTGTTGACTAATAATCTGAGGATACAGTGCTGAATCAGATGCTTTAGCGACAATATTATAAAATCCGTAGATGCTAGCTAGCTGGCTAGGAGTCTCACTAGAAAAAATATAATCATTAATTAACTGCCGTTTGGCGCGGTTAATTTCTGCTGTAGGGATAAGCTCGTGATGTAGTTTTTGCAGGCGATCTCTGATGATATTTTCTACCATCTCCAAGTGTTCTACTGCTAACCAGGCACTAATTGAAAACAAACTTGAGTCTTTTTGCAAAGATAAATTACAGTCAATATCCATCACTAACTGTCTTTCTTCTCTTAGTTCTCTAACTAAACCCGAACTGCGCCCTCCAGCAAAAATTAGAGCAATTAAATCCAAAGCGATCGCCTCTTCTAAAGACTCTGCACCAGGGCAAATCCAAGCCATTAGCAAGCGTGCCTGTTCGATTCTGGGCAAATGCAATTCTTGGCGACGAATAGCTACGGCTGGGGGTTCTGCCTTGATCGCGGTAGGCGGACATTCTGAACGTACGCTAAAATCACTAAAATTTTTATCGATCAAAGTCAAGGCTTTTTCCTGTTCAATACCACCTACAATCACCACGGTCATGTTTTCTGGCTGGTAATGGGTGCGATGAAAACAACGCATCTGATTAGGCGTATGTTTTAACAATAATTCTTTGTCTCCCAAAATTGAGCGTCGGTATGGATGATGTTGATAGATGTTTTGACACAAAGCCTGAAAGCCGACAAAATCGGGATTATCGTTGCTAGAATATATCTCTTCTAAAACTACTTCTCGCTCTCGAATAAATTCATCCTCAGCAATAGTTGCCCGTAATAAAATGTCCGCCAAACAGGGTAAGGTCTGCTCTAAATGTGGTGCTGTGGTGGTCAAATAAAAATGAGCATAATCATAGCTGGTAGCTGCATTAGCTATACCCCCCGTATTCTCAATCAGCGAGTCAAATTCTCCCACCATCACGTTGGGAGAACCCTTAAAAATCATGTGTTCTAAAAAATGTGCCATTCCCGACCATTCCCCAGGCTCGGCGATCGCTCCTGCCTTTACCCAGATATCTGCAACGACTACAGGAGTAGCAGGCAAATGCTGATGGATGATAGTCAATCCGTTACTCAGCTCAAATTTATTAGCGTTGAATTTTACTTGGTCAAGGGATGTGGATAGTTTGGACATTAAATAGCTAGATTGGCAAATAAATATTAAGCGATCATAACTCTTGAGGTCTTGTGTTTCCTGTTACATATTTAACAAAAGCTTTTTAAGAGCTTGGACTTTGGACAAAATAAAAGAGAAGAGCGATCGCAGTTTCCCTTGGCTAATTTCAATAGACTCATATACTGTTGTCGAATTCAAAAATAGACCAATCAGGCGATCGCGAATTAGAAAGATTTAGCGATCGCCAACTGATGCACAAATTTTTGTAAACCTTTTGCGAGATTGCTTACAGCAAGTGGAAGCAAAGTAAATAGGCTTAATTGATAGGTTGTTTTTAGATCTTGAATGGGCAATATAAATATAGAATATAGTCAGCAGGAATTGCTATTGTCTGCAAAAAGTTCAGGACAATTATTAATACCAAAATAATGAAGGGTGAAATTCTCCACGAAACCTACCAAATTCAATCATTGTTTTTTGCTTCTAAAGGTTGGTTCATTTCATCGGCAAACTGTTCGAGCTTTTTAAAAGTAGAAGACAAATTAATATTGTTTACATCTTCGCTGTCTTCAATAGCTTCTTCCAATAATCTGTTTAACCACATATCTCGCTTGAGTTCCAAATCTTTGTCAAAAGATTTTGCCACATCTTTTCTGCGGGCAAATTGAATAGTCATTAGAATGAAGGCTGTACTGGAGATTATAGACCACAGGAAAAAATAGAGAGATAATCCCAGGTTGAAAAAGTCTCCTGCTATTAATCTCCCAAAAAAGCTGTCCATAGAAATAGCAACAGCCGTGACTCCCGATATTATCTCATCATTATCTCCTTGGAAACTCTGATTATAAACGTCAGGTAATTTTTGCTTTAAAAATACAAGATCGTTACCCATTTTGCTTCGTATAATCAATTTGCTGTCTAAATATTCTTTAGCTTGCTTGTATGCTTCAACGTTTTCTTGCTCCAAACGAGTTAATCTATGACAGATAGGCAACTTCTCAAAATTTACTGCCGACCAGTCTCTGTCCTTATCTTTATATTCACCTAAAATCCGAACGTAAAGAGTATGTCGGCGAGGGTCATTTGCAGGCAGTTCTAACAATTGTTGTCTTCCTTTTGTGCATTCTTGCATATAATCATCATAGCCAGGATGTTCGATCTTACTGTCTTTCAAAGAATCAACCTTGGCTTTTTGCTCTTCAATCAATTGACTGGCTAACATCTGTTTGAGGTTAGATTGATTATTAAACAACTCCATCCCTACTCCAGAAACAAGAGATTGCAAAATATTTAGAGAAATTAAGCCAGCAGCAGCAGATCTCGACCAAGAACGACTATTTTTGTGACCTCTAGATACAGCAGCAGCCGTATAGTTACCAAACAGAAGTATAAAATAGTTGATTGAAGAGCTTACGACCAGACAAGGAATCAATCCAATATTGGTAAAAGCAAAAAACAGAACGGGAAAATTACTGGCAAAGTCCGTGAGATTACTAACGCTGACTGCTCCTGCTGTTTGAACAGCACTAGCCTTTATATCATCAGTTACAAACGTTCTACCGTAGTACTCTTCAGGGTTGGCGAAAAATAAATAGAACAGTTTTTCTTTTATAGGAGTTTTAATAGTTTGGAACGGCTTTCCTTTTTTAGCCAAATCTACTATTTCTCTTATTTCAGGATCGGGATGATTTTCGAGTTGCTTGAACAGATACACATATTTTTTTACTGTGTCAGGCGATAGTTGACTTTCTTCTTGGTTGTTTTCAGTAGAAGCGTCATTTTTCTTGGACATAGTTTAATATTTGGCTTGCAGTTATAGCAATACGTGGCTAGGTTAGGACAAAATTAGCTAAAATCAAAGCGCTCGCCAAAACCGAAAAATAATGCCTGCTCCCTATAGCTACGATTTAAGAAAAAAAGCCGTAGATGCCTGTTCTAGAGGTGAAAAGAAGAGAACTATTTGTCGATTGATGAAAATAAGCCGTAACACCTTAGACCTATGGCTGAAAAGAGAACAAGAAACAGGAGACTTTAAAGCGGTCGCCGAGCGTCCCACCAGAGAAGAGCGAAAAATTCAGGATTTAGAGAGATTCAAACAGTTTGTTAAACAACATAAAGATAAGACACAACAGCAAATGGCAGATTTGTGGGGAGAGAATCTTACCCAGCAAAATATTAGTGATGGAATTAAAAAGTTAGGCATAACCAGAAAAAAAGCGGTCAGACCCCGCGTCGCCGACAGGCGCAAGACAAAGGGCTTGCCCGCATGTACGCTGACCAAGACAAACTTACGGGTATCAAGAAACAGATGAAGAGAAAAGAAAAGAATTTCAAGAGCAACTAAAACATCAACAGGCAAATAACCTAGTTTATGTGGATGAAGCAGGATTCGATAACCGAGACGATTATCCCTATGGTTATAGCCCCAAAGGAGAAAGATGTTAGGCACTCAAATCTGGTAAAAGAAATGAGAGAGTAAGTTGGATTGCTGCATTCAAAGAAGGAAAAGTGTTTGCTCCGTTAACTTTTGAAGGGTCATGTAATCGAGATTTATTTGAGACATGGCTTAAAGAAAGTTTGATTCCTCAACTTCAACCTGGAAATATCATTATTATTGATAATGCTACTTTTCATAAAGGACAAAGTATTCAAGAAATAGTAGAAGAAGCAGGGTGCCAGATTTGGTATTTGCCCTCTTATTCTGCCGATCTAAACAAGATAGAGCGTTGGTGGTCGGTTCTCAAAACTTGGATGAAGCAGAGAGTTAAAGAATTTGAGACTGTTAGAGAATGTGTTGATACAGCTTTCAAAAAATGTCCTAACGTATATGCGTAATGCTATACCTACTCATAATGCCCAAAATCATTAGTTTATATTATGTGTCTAGGTCTAAATATATTTAATCAACCTGATTACGTACTGCCGAATATTTTCTTCGTATTTTCAAATACCTTGTATGAAATCACTGGCAGCTAAAGCAAAAAAGCATAAATTGATTTGTATCTGGCTGCCTGACACATTTATTTGAGGACAGTTAAACTCTTAAGCACTTTAATTCCGAAATTCTGATAAACGAAATGGCATCATAGTATTTTCTTCTAGCCTTTGAAGATGCAAAACAGGGCAAAGTATTTTGAGAAAATAAAGGTGTAGGGTCAAACAAACTACGACCTTTATGTAAAACTTCTTTGAGCCATCTGATCCCAATTTTGAGATAACTTAAACCTCTCTCCCAATGCCGATCTACTTGACTTCTAAGTCCCTTCAATTGAACTGTCATGCCATGAGTAGTCGCAAATAAAAGTGCTAAGGCTACCACCAAATATAAACGTTCCAATGCCTTGCGATCGCGACCTCGACAGTCCCTTCAACGCGGGAAACCCGCGCAACGGGCTGTCTGGCAATTTTAGATTCTTCCAATTGAAAAGCTCCAGATTTAGAATCTAAAAATAATTCTTCAATACGAAATCTTAGAGCCTACTGCCATAAAGCTTGTAGAGTCGGGTCTTCATCAGTAATAACAGCCCAAGGTTCTTTTGTCCCCTTGACATTGGCTAAGACAAAGTTGCTTCGGCATTCTCCATCGAGCCATAGTCCAACATTGTGATACAAAATCGCCTCTGACTTTGGCGGATAAAGATATTTCAGTTCAATAGGATGTCTCCTTGCCCCCTGAATAGTTACGTCACAGGGTAAGCGTAGACAATAGTGCCATTGACTAGTGGTGAGCCAATTCATCAACTGATGGTTGGCAAAACCTCGGTCAGCTAGAAGCATCTCATCAGGATACTTGCGGAGTAATCTACGTGAAAATTTCAGCATGGTTTTGTATTCTTTGAATGCTACTGTTGAACTTTTATGTTCCATTACTTTCCATAAGAAAGGAATTGCCCTACCACCACAAATCACAGAAAGATGAATCATGCAGTATCGATTCCATAAAACTGTTGTATCCAGTGCCAGATAGAGGCGTTGTCCACTCCAGTTACTAATTGCCGCCATTACTAGAGGTACATACAGAGATTTGACTTTAATTCGACTGTTATGAACGAATCTTTGCCATCTTCGCTCAATACTCTGTGCTTGGTTCGCCCTACTTATCACGTAAGATTCCCACTCACTAAGGTTAATTTTGCTGCTACATATCAGCGCGTTGATCATCCAAGCTAACGCTTTGATCTGCCTGAAATCTCTGTATGTGGAATCTTGACTCAGTAGACTCAGCAGTTGATGATAAAGAGGGGTAGATCTTGACATGGAATATAAGGCTAAAACTATTCATTTTCAGCTTCCCATAATTGCTCTACCTTTTCTTTTTTCTGACCGCATTTCGACTCTTTTAGCTACTTGTGTCAGGCAGCCAGGATTTGTATATTCTAAAAAATTATTTTATGCTGCAATATGCTGGACACTTATAAAGAAAAACATTTAATAGAAAAAGACAAATATAATAATGTAGACTCTCGTGAGAATCAAAGTCCCAAAATTTTATCTAGAGTCAACGTTGAGTCTGATTTAGCAACGAAAATACAAGTTATTAAATATTTTCATGAGTATATTCGCAGAACTGGGAATTGTAGCGTTTATTCTCCATTACTTGCTCACTTAGAAGGAAAAGAGGAATTAGAATCTTTATCAACTAACACTAAAGATTTCGATGTAGATGTTGAAACTGAAGCTAAGGTTGAAATTGAACCTGTACCTGTGAAAGAAGAAAAAATAGTTTCATCTCCTGAAAGTGCTAAGAATTTATCTAATGTCTTGGGAATAGGTAGCTCGATAGACAACGGCGATACAAAGGAAAAATTGACCCAAGATTTAGCGAAAGTATTAGAAGAGGTAAGAAAAGAGATTTCCAAAAACTGCATTATAGTCAAAGAAAATACTTCGACAATATCTCAATACTTCCTAACAGATAGAAAATCTTCAAATTTTGATGAAAAGTCTTTAAAGAGTGCTGATGATGAAGAATTAAAAGTTTCCAACGAAATATTAAAAGAACAACTTTATCAACTCAGCAAAAACATTCACTATTTGGTTGAATTAGCCCGTCAGTATACTCAGAATACCAAACTAGAATATTATCTTGACAGCAACAATGGACTGGAATTGCATTCGATGGATGAGTCCACTATGATTTTCAAGCTGTCACGCGATTTATTATATTTCCTTCGCTATATTCAAAATAAAGCTATAGCCAGCAAAATAAAGCAAGATTTATTCTATTCATTTAATCCCAATGATTATCTAGAACGTTTAAATCATTATTTGGATGTTCTGCCCGAAGCTGGCAATAACTTAGTTAATGCTCTTCAATCTCGTTTGGCTAAAGATCTAGATAAAACATCAGAAGAAGAGAGTGATCCAATTGTCCAAGCTGAAGAAAATTTAGTTGACAGTGACTAGTATTGCTGATTTGTCAAATAAATACAAGAAATTTACACAGTCAAAAATTAAGGATAAATAAATGATAATTCCAGGGTTGCATCATATCAGACTACTTTTTAAAAAGAGGCTGAACCGTACAGAATTCAAGCAAAAATACGATGCTGGTCATAGAGACTTTCGGTACACCATTTTAGAAGATGTCGATTTAAGTAACTATCTTTCAGGAATAGATGTCCGTTACTCAGATTTACGATGGATTAAAAATTTGCCTGACGTAATTGAAAATACAGACTTGACGGGAGTTAATTTGGAGGGAGTCAACTTACAGGGCATCAATCTTGGTAATTCAGTATTGACTGATGCTAATTTAACTGCTGCTCAATTTAATGGAGCTAATTTAGAAGGAGTCTCATTTAGCCGTGCTATTTTAAAAAGAGCTTGCTTGAGCTATGCACGCCTTAATCGTGCCAACTTGAGTAAAGCAATATTAAATGAAGCTAATTTTTATCATAGTTATCTTATCGGTGCGAATTTAACTGAAGCTAAGGTAAAAGGATGTAATTTTGCTCATGCTAACTTAAATGAATGCAACTTAACTCAAGCTAATTTGGAAAATACCAATTTAAGCTGGGCTAGTCTCTGTCAGGCTGATTTAGCTCAAGCAAGCTTTAAAAATGCTGACCTAACCTCAGCCGATTTGGAAGATACAGATCCTAATAGAGCAAAATTTTCCGAAACCATTTTAGAAGGTTTAAGACTTCCTTATGGTGTTAATCTCCATCAGGTTAATTCATAGTTTACGCCGTGTGCAACTATTTTTAAATTGTTGATTTTATTAAGTTTCAGAAATATAGATTCGCTCTAAACTGGCTGAAAGCACTATTATTTCGTAGAAAGTCGCACACAGCGTATAGTTTTAAACAATTTAATGGAAAAGGAAAATGTTCAATATATTCTTGTATTTGAAGCTAGCGTCCTCTTATTAATAAATGAGAGGATTATAAACATAAAAACTATAGAATAATCAAATGATACAACTTCTATTAAAAAAACCAAGATGCCTACATATTATCTAACCTTTAGACAAAATATTACCGCTATCGAACGTACTTCGTCAGATGGGAAAATCAAAAATAGTGATGATGAATCTACAGCATCATCCGTAGTTATCTAGGCTGACGGACAAGCTTACAAATTAAGTGGTGCTGTTGAAGAACATCCTTTTAACTTCAGTACTTTATCAAACAGAGAGCTAGATTGGTTGGCGCAAGAGATTAGTGAGTGGCTGAATCTACCTTTGACTCGTAAAGAACTTTAACCAGAATCAAAGGAGCAAAAAATAATCTTCCTCAAACCTTGAAATAATGGCGTTGCTAAATATGTAATGTTCAACTATGGTTTAGCCTCAAATAGAGATAGTAAAAACTAATTTAAAGCTATATGCGTAGCAGTGTCCTTTAGAAAAAGCTAAGAGCTACGAACAGTCTTATCTTGTACGTCATTACTTGAATCAGCAACGCCGAAATAATTATAGTAATTCCCGAAAGTCTATTACTTTTAATTGACGATAAAATATAAACAGGAAAAAAATTTAAGATATTGTTACTAGATATATGGCTACCGTTGTTGCAGTTGAAAAGAAGAAATTAGAACAACCTCCACTAGATATTCATTATTTGGGCGATCGCGTTTTGCGCCAGCCAGCCAAGCGCATTGCTAAAGTAGATGATAATATCCGTAAAATCATTAAACAGATGCTACAGACTATGTATAGTGCTGATGGGATCGGTCTAGCTGCCCCCCAGGTAGGGATTCATAAGCAACTTGTAGTTATTGATCTTCATTTAGATGAATCCGACGTACCGCCTCTAGTTTTAATTAACCCCAAAATTGTCAAATCTGGCAGCAACTTTTGTACAGGTGAAGAAGGCTGTCTGAGTATTCCTGGAGTATATTTGGACGTAATTCGCCCTGAGACCATTGAGATTTCTTATAAAAATGAACAGGGCAAACCCAGTACCTTAAAAGCAACTGGTTTACTTTCCCGTGCTATACAGCATGAAATGGATCACCTAAATGGTGTAATGTTTGTAGATCGAGTAGATAATAATCTTGCTCTGACTGAAGAGTTGAATAAAAAAGGCTTTGCCTTCAGTGCGGTCAAACCAGTTAGATAATAAATATATAAAAGCGGTTAACTAAAAGAGGAGCAAATAAAATGATTTCAATGACACGGAAGAGTGGTGTATGTTTACTTTTGTGTTGCATTACGGCGATCTCCGCAGTCGGTTCGGTTTTTGAACTGTCTTCTGGTAATCCTGAATTAGGCAGCATGGTTACAGGGTTAATCTTAGCTGCTAGCATTCCCTTGACAGGAATCTTGTTTTGGGTAGCGGTACAAGATACTAGAGCTAATCAAGGCGAATAGTAATAGGTAACGAAATAAATAAATAGATAAAAACAAGAAAGAGAAGCGGTAAATAGCTTTCTCTCTCTTGTTTTAGAAAAGTTAATAGCTAATAGCTAAAACCGCAATTTAAGGGTATTTACCGACAAAAGAGCTACTTCTTAGGAGATAACATCATCATCATGTTTCGTCCTTCCCGCTTTGGAAACTGCTGAACTTCAGCATACTCTTCTAAATCTTTAGCCATACGACGTAGCAAATCTTCAGCTAATCTAGAGTGTTGAATTTCCCGACCACGGAAGCTAATAGTGGCTTTGACCTTATCGCCAGATTTTAAGAAGCGTTGAGCATTTTTGACGCGCACATTATAGTCATGCTCCTCAATCTTGTAGCGCATTTTCACTTCTTTAACGTCAGCATTATGCTGTTTTTTCTTCGCTTCTTTAAGTTTTTTGTCCTGCTCGTATTTGTACTTCCCGTAGTCCATAATCTTACAGACGGGAGGTTTGGCGGTTTCGCTGACTAAGACCAAATCTAGACCCTTTTCTTGGGCTCTGGTCAGAGCTTCTCTAGGAGTAATTATTCCTAATTGCTCACCTTCAGAGTCGATTACACGAATTTCGGGGAAGCGGATTCTTTCGTTAGTTTTGGTTAGATCGCGACTATTATTACTGCGTCTTCTATCTCTCACAGGCGTATTTTTTCTTTCCTTTTGTATTAGTAATGTTTGTGAACCAAAAAATAAGATGATAAAAAGTTATATCTTCTCCCATCTTACTAAGATTGCTATTAATAGAATATTAAGTTAATTTTATCTTCTTATTTAAATTATCCTCAATCCAACAATAGATATAGTTTGGGTAACAATAGTATAGTATGTAAATATTTCTAAAGTAAGAAATTTGATTATAAACCAATCTTGGCAAGAGCGTATTGGCAATCAAAGAGACTGGGTTTGGCGAGGATGGCAAACTCGCTATAGTTATCTAAAAGCTAAAGATAATAATAATCGCCCTCCAGTAATCCTCGTCCATGGTTTTGGTGCAAGTATTGAACATTGGCGTAATAATATACCAGCGATCGCAAAATACCATACAGTATATGCAATAGATTTACTGGGTTTTGGTGCATCAAGAAAAGCAGACACAGAATATAGTGCAGGTTTATGGACAGAGCAACTACATGACTTTTGGCAGGCTTTTATCGGTGTTCCTGTAATTCTAGTCGGCAACTCCATTGGTTCGTTAGTTTGCTTGAATGCCACTACCATCTATCCAGAAATGGTTAAGGGTTTAGTGATGCTTAGTTTAGTAGACGCATCTGAGAGAGAAGATACATTATCGTCTTTCCGTTCTCTGGTAACGAGAATTGAAAGCTTGTTTGCATTTCCCTGGTTAATCAAAAAAATTCTTAAAACAGTTAGGAAACCAAACTTGATCCGTCGTGGTGCAGGATTAGCTTATCCTAACAAGCAAGCAATAACAGATGAGCTTGTAGAAATTCTTTCAAGTCCTGCTTATGATCAAGGTTCAGACCAAACTTTTCTTTGTTTATTCCGTAGCGTCAGAAAAGCTGGTTTTGCCAAACCAGTTAGGGATTTATTGCCACAGATAACCGCTCCTATGCTCTTAATTTGGGGACTGCAAGATAAAGTTATACCGCCTAAACAGGCTCGTGCGATCGCATCTCTCAATCCGCGCTTGAAGTTATTAGAATTAGAAGGTGCAGGGCATTGTCCTCATGATGAATATCCAGATAAATTCAATTCTCTTCTATTAGAGTGGCTCGAATCTATATAATCAAGTTAGAAATTAAAGAATTAACTTCAATTAATTATGGCAGGCATTAAAAAGGGAACGCTAGTTCATGTAGTCAAGGAAAAACTCGAAGGCAGCTTAGAAGCAAAAGCTAGTGATGTTCGCCTTCCTTCTTACTTGTTTGACAGTAAGGGGGAGGTTTTGGATCTTAATGATGAATATGCCTTAGTTCAGTTTTATGTTCCTACTCCTAATATCTGGTTTCGTTTAGATCAATTAGAAGAAGCAAAGTAATTTAGTCAGTTACTTGCAAATTTAATAGGCTTGTTGCGAGGAAGGTGTTGTGATCAAAACCAAATTTAATCAGCTTGTTTCAGAGTTTTTGGGCGAGGATCTAAATCACGATCTGGTTTTGGTTCTAGAGTCATGGCTTTTCCCGTAGCTTTTCGTAGATCATTGCTGCCAATTTTTAACTTAGTTTTTGAATCAACATGAATTGATTCGGCTGCACCCCAAAACGGAAGTGGAGCAATCTTATAGCCTTTTTGCCATAAAGCTACGAAAGTCTCAGAATCTAGAGCATAAGGCTCGGAAAAAACAACGTCTGGTAAACCTTGATAGTGAAGACGAGGTGTATTGATTGCTTTGCTCAGACTCATATCATAGTCAATCATATTAACAATAGTTTGTAATACGGTAGTGGGAATTGTCGAACCTCCTGGACTACCCGTAACTAAATAAACCTGCCCATCTTTGGTGACTATTGTGGGGGACATGGAACTGAGGGGGCGTTTGACTGGCTCGATTAAATTGGCTTTTCCCTGCCTTAAACCAAACTGGTTAGCCTCCCCTAATTTGGTAGTAAAATCATCCATCTCGTTGTTGAGTAGAAATCCCGTACCAGGGGCAACTACTCCTGCACCGAAATAAGAGTTGATAGTATAGGTTACGGCTACTGCATTATTATTTTTATCTACTACCGAGTAATGCGTGGTGTTTGTTCCTTCAGATTGAATGTCTGTTGAATAGACAGATTCAGGAGAAATAGCATTATCACCAATTTTGCCTCTCAAGCTAGCAGCATATTTGGGAGATAATAACTTGTCTAGGGGATTATCAACAAAATCAGGATCGCCCAGATAATGATTGCGATCGCCATACGCCAGTAACATGGACGAAAACAGATAATTTAAGCTTTGGGGAGTCTTCCAACCCGACTTTTTCAAGTTATAGCCAGATAAGATATTTAACATCTGACATAAAGTAGTAGCACCTCCTGGAGGCGGAGAAGAAATTACTCTATATCCTCTATAGTTACAGCTAACTGGTTCGTCTTCGTTAACTTCATAAGTAGCAAAATCTTTTAGAGATAGAATACCTCCATTGGCTTCGCTAGCTGCGACAATCTTTTTGGCAATTTCTCCTTGGTAAAAAGCATCTTCTTGGGAAATAAGTTGCTGTAAAACTGCTGCTAATTCTGGTTGCTGTAAAACATCTCCAGCTTTTCTCACTTCGACATTGCTGTCTAGAAATATTTTTGCTGTATTTGGGTCTTTTAATCTACTTTTACCCGCCTTGAATACATCTACATCTCCTTGCTGGAGAGTAAAACCTTTTTGAGCCAGTTTGATTGCAGGAGAAATAACGGCACGACGACTCATGGTGCCATACTTAGCAAGAGCATAATTCAATCCTTTCACTGTACCTGGAACACCTACAGCAAGATAGCCTTTAGTGCTTAAGTCTTCAACAACATTTCCTTCTGCATCAAGATACATATCAGCAGTCGATTCTAAAGGGGCAGTTTCACGAAAGTCGATAAAAGTCTCTTTGCCATCGGCTAAACGAAGAGTCATAAAACCACCACCGCCTAAATTACCACAGCAAGGATAGGTAACTGCCAAAGCATAACCCACAGCTACAGCAGCATCGACTGCATTTCCTCCATCTTTCAGTATTTGCGCCCCTACTTGTGATGCTATATGTTGAGAGCTAACAACCATACTGTTCCCTTTCTGGGCATTATCGATTTTGCTCGATAAGACTTCTTGACAGCTAGAAGTTGAAGCCCGACAATTAAGCCAACTACCTGACTTGTAAATATAAGTCAGAGGGTGATAAAAGCTACCAAAAATAGCAGCATCAATTAGAAGAAAGAAGCATAATACTCCTATAGCTTTTAATATTATTTTCAAGGTTTTTAAAATCAAGCTATTTCCCCAAAAAATCTTAGACACTTCTATCGGTAAATTTATTCAGGCTAGACAATTAAAAGTTGGAAGTGACTTTACCAATTTGCATCAGCTACTAATGGCTCAATCCCGTCATCAGGTGTCCAATGAACTACTCCATCTTGAAGGTTATAAACCTGAATTTTGTCTGTGTCTCGCCGAGTAATTGCTTGGGGTTGATTCGAGGCAATGATTGATTGAGGCTGTAATTTTAACCAGGCTGCTACAATCTTAGTGCCTACAAGAATAAGCGGTTTTTGATTTGAACTTGCTTGAATATATTGCTGAAGCTGATAAGTATCAGGCTTTGTATTGTTTAATATTAGCCAGGTATTCATTGCTGTATCTAATTTTAGAATTGATAGCTGAGTGTCAAATGACATTGTTAAAGATTTGGTGGCAATTACTGGCTCAAATTGAACTGTCTGGTTACTAAATGGCGTTGAAAGAGGTTTTGAGTTGGGGTTGGAAACAAAATTCTTGATAGACAGGCGCTCGCTAATTGCTGACCAATTAGATTTAAAGCCTGGGCTTGAAATGGCATAATTTATTTGATTAACGCCTTGGTTTGTCAAAAATGGCAACAGGCTATATTTAATATCCTTTGGTTCACCAGTATTAACTAATACTACTTTGCCTCGATCTTGAATAACTATAATTGGTTCAGGGTGTGCTGGCAAGACGGTAATCTGAGTTAAATTAAAGTGCTGATATATTACAGGAACAATAATTAAAGTTAAAACGCCGAGTAAAACTAGCCTCAAATGCTTGCGCCACCAGTTGCTCACCAGAACTAACAGAAATAACCCGTAGATCGTTAGTAATACACCTAGAGAGATTTGTCCGATCGCCCAAGAGCTTCCTGGTAAATTGGTAAAAAAGTTAATTACTGCCATCAGTAATAGGGTGGGATAAAGCAATACCCAGGCGATCGCGCTACCGACTAGAGGCATAATTAAAGCAGCGATCGCACTCACCATTCCTCCCAAGCTAATGACGGTGATTAAAGGTGTACAAATAATGTTGACGATGATGCTATAGGTAGCAACCGAATTAAATTGATAACTTAATAATGGCAGTACCCAAACGGTTGCAGCCAAAGGCACAGCAACTAAAGTAGCGAGAGTAGGCGGTAGCCAATCTAGTTTGGCTATTAAACCAGGCATGGTCACAATTAAGCCAAATGTTGCCAAAAAACTAAGCTGAAAGCCGAGATCGCTAATAAATAAGGGATTGAATAGCAAAATGATGGTTGCAGCTAATAAAAGCGAACCCAACGGCTTAACTTTAGTCTCCACAACTAAAGCTATTAGTACCGCCACCCCCATTAAACAGGCACGAAATACAGAAGCTTGGATGCCTGTTAAACCCAGATAAACTAATAGAGTACCTATGCCGATAACTAGTCGAGGTTTAGCAGCCAAACGATTAGTTATTTTTAAAATAATTCCTAGTAACAACGATACATGAAAGCCCGATGCAGCAAGCACATGAGCTAATCCAGCCTCAATAAAGCGATCGCGAATATCCACAGGTAAATCTACCGCTTTACGTCCCAAAATCATGGAACTAACCAACTGTCCCATCGGACTACCCAAACCCTTTAGCTGACTTCTGACAATTCGCCTTCTCAGCTTCCACCAACCCCAGCTAGGTTCTGTTTGCTCACTAAAAACCGCTTCAAATCCCTGTATTCCTGCAAATACTCCCTGACGGGCAAGATACTGCTTAAAATCAAAACCGCTAGGAGTTTTGGCAGCTTGGGGTAAATATAAAGAACCTTTAAGCTTTAAATTTTGCCCAGGATAAATCCCCGTTCCTTGCAATAAGGGTAAAGTTGCATAAAGCTTTCCTGATACTTGTTCTTTGTCTCCAACCCTAGAAGCTTTAAACACAAACTTGAGACGTTGACTATCGTTTAACCTAGGTTCGGTTAAAACTTTTCCTGATACGGTAACAAACTCACTATCAGAAGCAGTAACTTGGTAGCTAATATCGTTGCCTTGTGGCTGAGGGATACGCACCTGAAAATAAACTATCGCCAAAATGGCAACTATTGCCGTACCCAACCACTGCTTGTAAGCTCTTTTGAATATTTCTAGAGCATTTAACCTTGGTGGTTTACTCCCAAAGTCGTTATCAGCTAAAACAGCGATCGCGCTTAAGCTTATTAATCCTGCTACAAGCCAAATTAACTGTTGTCCAGTAAAACCAGAGCTAGAAAAAGCAAACAAATTGGTTGACAGGAGGCTGACAATATATGCCAAACAAAGAATTATCCAACTGTGGCGATTCATAGAGCAGTATATTTATGACAACGCATCCTAGTAAAACACAGCCATAAAACTTACGCCTTAAATTTACTCTGCCACAGGGGAAAAGACGATGTGATTGGTAATCATTTAACTAACGTGAGTTCGGGTTAACAAGATTGGTCTGCTTAGGTAGCTATAAGCTCTAGGCTATAGGCTTTAAGCTTTTGAAGTATTGTTTAATTGTCTTTGAGAGAAGATTTAACTAAAAAATAGCATTTTCAAAATGCTTATCTGATCAAGGTTTCAGCTTATTCCGAACTCACGTTAACTAGTCTCGACTCTTATTGGCTCAAGTGTCTCAGTGATGCTGGAGCGATCGCAATTCCTCAAAAAAAAGCTACTTTAGCTACACAGCTTTTGTATCATGGACAAACTTAACAGTTAACCCATATTATCCGTAATAGTCGAATTGCCAGACGCTTGTGGCTGCTCTTGAAATGGTTGGGCAATAAGTTTGGACGGGTAATTAAACAAGGAAACCTAATTGACTTTAGTTTAACCCATCAAGAATTAGCTGAAGCGATCAATACGACAAGAATTACAGTAATCAAAATTTAAAATCAATTTGAACGAGAAGGTTTGATTCTGCGACCAAAAACTAAGTGTATAGCAATCGAATGATAAATTAGGACAATCTTTTAACCTCTTTGCGCCTCTGCGTCTTTGCGCGAGGTAATTATTTACCGTCTTAAGCTTTACTTCGACTGCTATATCATTCTCAAGAAATGAGGGATAAACAAAAAAGGCTGTCTCGTATCTTTACAAGACAGCCTTTGATCTTTGAAGGCTTAGAGCCTAAAGCTTATAGCTCATAGCTTTCAAAATTAATAATCAAAGTCACCAGCACCACCGCCAGCACCACCGCCACCTTTATTTTTTTCTGGCTTATCTACGACGATACATTCAGTAGTCAATACCATTCCCGCAATAGAAGCAGCGTTTTGTAATGCAGAGCGGGTTACTTTTGCAGGGTCAACAATACCAGCTTCAAACATATTGACATATTCATTTGTAGCAGCATTGAAACCAATACTCAAGTCTTTTTCTTTGACTCTCTCAGCAACTACCGCGCCGTTTTGACCAGCGTTTTCGGCAATTCTTCTCAAGGGAGCAGTTAAAGCGCGAGCCACAATGGTTGCACCAGTTAAACCTTCATCTTTGAGGTTAGCTTTTGCCCATTCTTCCAAGCCAGGAGCTAGGTGAGCTAAGGTAGTACCGCCACCAGGTACAATACCTTCTTCTACCGCAGCTTTGGTTGCGTTGATGGCATCTTCTAAACGCAATTTGCGGTCTTTCATTTCTGTTTCGGTAGCAGCACCAACTTTGATTACCGCAACACCACCAGAAAGTTTGGCTAGACGCTCCTGTAGCTTTTCTTGATCGTAAGAGGAGTCACTAGCTTCTATTTGACGACGAATTTGTTCACAGCGACTTTTAACTGCTGCTTCGTTACCTTCAGCAACAATAGTAGTGCTGTCTTTAGTAATGTTGATGCGACGAGCAGTACCTAAAGATTCAACTTTAGTAGTTTCTAGTTTTAGACCTGCATCTTCTGAGATTACTTGACCACCAGTTAACACAGCAATGTCTTCTAACATCTGTTTACGGCGATCGCCAAAACCAGGAGCTTTAATCGCAGCCACGTTTAGTACACCCCGTAGACGGTTAACTACCAAAGTAGCCAAAGCTTCTTTTTCGATGTCTTCGGCGATAATTACTAAAGGTTTTCCTTGACGAGCTACTTGTTCTAAGACAGGTACTAAATCTTGTACCAAGTTGATCTTGCGATCGGTAATCAGAATTAAAGGCTCTTCTAGAGCAGCTTCCATGCGCTCGGTATCAGTGACAAAGTAAGGAGAGATATAGCCTTTGTCAAAGCGCATCCCTTCAGTAATCTCTAATTCGGTAGTCATGGACTTGCCTTCTTCTAGAGAAATTACCCCTTCCTTGCCGACTTTATCCATGGCTTGGGCGATCATGTTGCCAACTTCTTCGTCATTACCCGCAGAAATTGTACCTACCTGAGCGATCGCTTTAGAATCACCTACAGGTTGAGCTTGCTCTTTTATCTTACCGACTAAATATTCAATTGCCTTATCAATACCACGCTTGATGGCAATGGGGTTTGCCCCTGCTGCAACGTTACGTAAGCCTTCTTTAACAATGGCATGAGCTAAAACTGTTGCTGTAGTAGTTCCGTCACCTGCCACATCATTAGTTTTGGATGCAGCTTGACGAATCAAGGACACGCCTGTATTCTCGATGTGATCTTCTAATTCGATTTCTTTGGCGATCGTTACCCCATCATTAACAATTTGGGGGGCGCCAAATTTTTTTTCCAGGACTACGTTACGTCCTTTTGGACCGAGGGTAACAGCTACCGCTTCAGCCAATAAATCGATGCCCTTTTCCAGAGCGCGACGAGCTTCGTCGTTATAAATTATAGATTTAGCCATAAAATTGGTTTACCTTTAATGAAGTGATGAACGATGAATAAATTAAATTGATGCTGTAAAGATAACTATTGACAATAGTCAAGAGTTATTGCTTATTGCTAAGCGACCAGTAAATCATTTAACTGGCTGATGGTCTAAGCAACTGCTGCTAAAATATCCTTTTCAGATAGCAACACATAATCTTCACCGCCTAGCTTGATATCAGTACCAGCATATTTAGAGTAAAGAACTTTATCGCCAACTTTTACTTCTATAGCTATGTGACCACCATCATCTTTTGGTTTGCCAGGACCTACACCAACTACCTCGCCAACTTGAGGTTTTTCTTTGGCTGCATCAGGTAAAATAATACCGCCAGCAGTTTGTTCTTCGGCTGCACTGATTTTGACAAATACGCGATCGCCTAAAGGCTTTACAGTTGTAACGTTAATACTAATAGCTGCCATGCAAAATTCTCCAGATAACTAAATGCTTAGTTGTGAGCAATATTTTTTGGGTTTTGAGATTACCTATTTATTAGATTAGCACTCTCACCTTCCGACTGCTAATTTAGCTAAAGTAGGTTACCTATGGCAACGGTTTGTTTAGTGTGGGTTACCGTACAAATTTTAAAGGATAAGGAAAAAAAAGCGATCGCTCTTTGATCAAAGAGCGATCGCCTAAAATATACAAATTTGCTTGGAAAAGAAAGCCAACAGCCATCAGCCGAACTAAATTAAACAGAAACTTCACTAAGTTGACTGTTCATATATTCAAAAGGCTCGTCGATAAAGCTAGTATTCTCAATTCCTGCTTCAGATGCCATTTCTTTGAGCATATCGCTCATAATCTTAATTCCGACTACAGTAGGTCCAATAGGCACACCCAAAGAATTATAGGTCTCCCGTAAACCCTGCAATACTCTTTCATCTAGGACATCCATACTGCCAGCTACTAAAGCATAGCTAGCGTAGCGCAGGTAATAGTCCATGTCTCGCAAGCAAGCCGAATAGCGACGAGTGGTGTAGGCATTGCCTCCTGGACTAAGCAATTCAGGAACTTCTTCAAACAGTTTAAGTCCTGCATCTCGTACAATTGTGGCAGCATTACCACTAATCATTGTCGCTATGGCTACCCTGGCTTTTCCAGAAGTAAAGTAGTCTTGCAGACTATCTATAGCATTACGGTCTAAATAACGACCTGAAATGTCGTAATTTTTTATTAGCTTGGTAACTGCGTCACGCATTTCTTTTAATTTCTCCCGACAGCAATTTTTAAATTTTGGTTAGTAATATTAGCTTCTTTTATAAGCTATGTCATAAGCTACATCTATTAATAATCTCACAAGTAGCGACGACTACAGTTACTAGCTTCAAATTTTGACATCTTTATTGATTATTAGCGACTTAGATAAATCTAAAAGAAAGCCAAAGTGTTTTCAGCAAAGAAATATTAATTATTTTGTTCATTATATATCCCTGATAAATTTATAAATAAGGTATCAAACTCAAAAGTCTGCTATTTAAGAAGCGATCGCCTATAAACCCAAACATAAAAGTTTTTAATAATTTAAAGAGCTAACGCAAATTCTGTAGCCAATTTTACAATTTGTTAGATCTTTCTCAGGATACGATCAGTTGAACTAAAACACATACACATATCTTTAGAAAATAAAACTATTATGGGATACGAATCTCGCACGCAAGCAATCTATCAAATTACCGAACGCGAACCAATTTTTGCTGAACCCCCTAGCCGTTTAGAAGATATTTGGGCAGTAGACGTTTTTAGCTTAAGCAAAATGAAACAGTGCTTACCCAAGGGCGTGTTTAAATCTCTAAAAAAAACGATTCAAGCAGGAGAACAACTAGACGTTTCCATTTCTGACATGGTGGCATCGGCAATGAAGGATTGGGCTATTTCTAGAGGTGCTTCTTACTATGCCCACGTTTTTTATCCAATGACTAATGCCACTGCTGAAAAGCACGATGGTTTTGTCTCTATTCAAAGCGATGGTAGCGCGATTTCCGAATTTGCAGGCAAGCTTTTGGTACAGGGTGAACCTGATGGCTCATCTTTTCCCAATGGTGGTATTCGCTCTACTTTTGAAGCTAGAGGCTATACAGCCTGGGACGTAACTAGTCCTGCTTATTTGATGGAAACAGATAACGGTGTTACTCTTTGCATCCCCACTGTATTTATCTCTTGGACAGGAGAGGCTTTAGATAAGAAAACTCCTTTATTGCGTTCTATTAACGCAATGAATAAAGCAGCAACAAAAGTACTCAAATTACTAGGACATAGTGATGTAGCTCCTGTTAATTCTAGCTGTGGAGCAGAGCAAGAATATTTCTTAGTAGATGCTCATTTTGCCAATAGTCGTCCAGACTTATTATTAGCTGGAAGAACCTTATTTGGTAAGCCACCTGCTAAGGGTCAGCAGTTTGACGATCACTATTTTGGCGCAATACCTGAGCGAGTTCAGGTATTTATGCAGGATGTAGAAAAGAAAATGTATCGTTTAGGCATCCCTGCTAAAACCAGACATAATGAAGTAGCTCCAGGACAGTTTGAAATCGCACCCTTTTTTGAAGCAGCTAACGTAGCTTCTGACCATCAACAATTAACCATGACCTTGTTGCGTCAGACTGCTAAAAAACATGGTTTTGTTTGTTTGCTCCACGAAAAGCCTTTTGCAGGTATTAATGGTTCTGGCAAGCACGTTAACTGGTCTGTAGGTAATGAAACTCAAGGCAACTTATTAGATCCTGGTGACTCTCCTCATGAGAATGCACAGTTCTTAGTTTTCTGCGCTGCGGTAATTAGAGGAGTACATAAATTTGGTCCTTTGATGCGGGCTGTAATTGCTAATGCTAGTAATGACCATCGTTTGGGCGCAAATGAAGCACCTCCTGCAATCATGTCGGTTTACTTAGGTTCTCAATTAGAGACTTTATTTAACCAAATTGCTAAAGGAGATATGAGCGATAACTATAGCCACAAAGGAGAAATGCAAATTGGAGTAGACACTCTACCACCTCTATCTAAAGATGCAGGCGATCGCAATAGAACTTCTCCCTTTGCCTTTACTGGCAACCGTTTTGAGTTTCGTGCAGTTGGTTCTGGTCAGTCTGTTTCAGGGCCATTAATTGCTCTCAATACTATGCTGGCAGATTCGCTTAACTTTATAGGAGATCTTCTAGAAACTGAACTAGAAAAAGGAACAGAGCAAAACGCTGCGATCCTGAGTGTGCTTAAAGAAATAATGCAAAAACACGGTGCAGTTATCTTTGGTGGCGACGGCTACTCTGCCGAATGGCACAAAATGGCGGTAGAAGAAAGAGGTTTGGCTAATTTACCTACTACTGCTGAGGCTCTCCCTTGCTTAAAAGAAAAATATATTGAGGAGCTATTTGAAAGCACAGGAGTTTTATCCCCTGTGGAATTGGAAAGTCGCTATGAAGTATATTCTGAGCAGTATGTTCTCTCTATCGAAGTTGAAGCCAAGCTAGTGATAGACATAGCAAAAACCAGTATTTATCCTGCTGCCATGAGACATCTAGCTGACATTGCTGGTACTGTGGCAGGTTTAGAAGAGATGGGCATCAGTCTCGCTCCAGACAACATTAAAACAGTTGCCGAGTTGACTAACTCCATGATGTCTAAAGTGGCTAAGTTAAGTTCGGCTATAGAAAAAGAAGACTTTGGCAACACTGAAGAACACATGAAATATTGTGCTAAGACCCTTCGTCCGATGATGGATAGCGTCAGGGAGGACGTTGATGCCTTAGAAAGCGAGGTTGCTGATGACTTATGGCCTCTACCTACTTACCAAGAAATGCTATTTATTAAGTAGGCTTTTTGTACAAACCATTGTTAGTTATTTAACTAAAAGGTAAAAGTAAAAGATCTAGTAATTAAATATTAACTTTTTGTAACTTAGGTCTAAATTACTTAAAAAACCGTTCTCTGGAGAACGGTTTTTTATATCTTCATAAAGACTTGATTTTGATCCATGGTCACAGCAGCTGGCTAACCTCACACCAACAGCAAGAATTTGCTTAAAGTAAATATTTTAATTCAGTTATAAAATTTAATATCAAGCAAAAGTCTAAGATTATATATTTAAAAAGAAAAATAAAACTGTATTAACGAATACGGCAATCGAGAGAAAAAAAACACAAACTAGACAAATTGTAGTTTGCAAATTTAGACAAACTAAATATATTTTCTAAATTAATTGAAGTGTAGATGAATTCTAAATTCTTAGAAACAAGTAGATCTCTTGGACATGAAAATGACAAGAGTGGAGGAACACAGGTTAGAAACTTAGTTCCAAGACCTTTGAGAACAATATTTAAATCTTTTTCCCCTGCGTGGTTTATCTGTATTCCCCTCGCAGCGATTATTGTTATCGTTTGGAATACAGCAGCAACGGCTCAGGGATTAGAACCCCCTACAGATCTGGCGCAACTAACAATTGTCGTAGACACGGTCTTTCTTCTAGCAAGTTCTATTCTAGTAATCTTTATGAATGCTGGATTTGGGATGCTGGAGGCAGGATTCTGTCGTCAGAAAAATGCGGTCAATATTCTGGCGAAAAACTTAATCGTTTTTGCGATCGCTACTTTAGCATATTGGGCAGTAGGTTATGCTCTTATGTACGGTGAAGGTAATCCTTTTATTGGTTTACAAGGATTTTTCTTTAATGGCGATTCTATTCCTTATGGTAACGAGCCTTATCCCGCAGCGGTTCCCGAAACAGTTTCTTTCTTGTTTCAGGTAGCTTTTGCAGCCACAGCAGCAACCATTGTTTCTGGTGCAGTAGCAGAGAGAATCAAGTTTGGTGCTTTTCTAATCTTTAGTACTCTATTAGTAGCTATTTCTTATGCTGTTACTGGACACTGGGTTTGGGATGGTGGCTGGTTAAATAGTGGCGCAGATGGCGCACTTGCATTTCATGACTTTGCAGGTTCTACTATAGTTCACTCCGTTGGTGGATGGGCAGCTTTAGTCGGTGCAGCAATCTTAGGTCCAAGACTGGGCAAATACCAAAATGGTAGAATAGGCGCGATCCCTGGTCACAACATGGGTTTTGCTACTCTGGGTTGTTTGATCCTCTGGATTGGCTGGTTTGGTTTTAACCCAGGTTCAGAATTGGCAGCAGATGCTAATGTTCCCTATATCGCTGTGACTACTAACCTAGCAGCAGCAGCAGGGGGTACTACCGCAACCTTCACTTCTTGGCTCAAAGACGGTAAACCAGATTTATCGATGATCATCAACGGTATTTTAGCTGGTTTGGTCAGTATTACTGCTGGTTGTGATGATGTCAGCCTTTTATCGGCTGTAATCATTGGTGCGATCGCTGGTATTATCGTCGTTTTCTCTGTTGCTTTTTTTGACAGTATCAAGATTGATGATCCTGTGGGTGCAACTTCTGTTCACCTAGTCTGTGGTATCTGGGGAACTCTAGCAGTAGGTATTTTTGGTACAGCGAACATTATTACGCAAATTATCGGTATTGCATCCATTGGTGCCTTTACTGTAGTCTTTAGTGCCATTGTCTGGACTCTACTCAAGGTAACTATTGGTATTCGAGTCCACGAAGACGAAGAAAGACGTGGTTTAGATATCAGTGAACATGGAATGGAAGCATATAGTGGCTTTGTAAAAGAAGCGGATATTTTATCTGGTGGTGGTTCAGGGATGCCTGTAGATATCAACCCAGCTAAAAGATCAGAATTTTAAGCTTTATTGTTAAAACTTTAAGATAGTTAAAATATACTCTTGCCATTGCGATCGCACTTATTGTGTTGTTTGGCAATGGTATTTTTTTTCTATATATCTCAGTACTTTTTAGTTTATATCAAAGATATCTATAATTTGTTTACCCACCCTACGGGCGATCGTATTATTGGGAATGACCATAAATCTCAAATTAGACTGTCTTTCAATCTTGACAGCGATAAAGCTTATATTTATATTGACCGACCATACCCTTATATTCAGAATCGGCAAAACAATTTTGCGATTCTAGCTCAACATCACCATCAAAGTTTACTAACCACAAATCTAAAGGTCGCTCTATTTGAGACAATTTCTGAGATAAGATTGTGGCAGAATCCTCTGAAGCATTTTCAAGTTCTTCCCTAGCCAAGAAAAATTGCGGAGATTTGATGTTGGACAAATTCTTTAATCCCCATGCAAGTCCAATCATTCTTCCAGTTTGTCCATGATGTCTATAGGTAGTTGCTATAGCTATACGTGCTTTGCTACCTTCAGCAATTTTGGCGATCGCCAAATCGGGGCGATGGTTTTGCAGATAGCCAAGATTTAAGTTGGCAATTACTCCACCTAAAAACCCCACGGTGAGAAAAACAACAACTATTGTTTTGCCGTAATAGTTCTGGGGACTGAACCAGAAATGCTGGGCGGATTGCTTTTTTAAAGCAGTATTTTTAGCATCCCAAATGTGACCTAAACTAGCAGCGATTAAGACAATAACTACAGGAAAATAAACAAATTGAAACCGCCCTGCTAAAGTTAAATCCATCCCCAATATATAGGTAAAAAAGAAAAATAGCGCGATCGCAGCCATAAAATAACCGCTCAAAGCAGCGATCGCCTCTCGGCTTGCAGCATTTTGTCTCTGTAATTTCAGTCCGCGAATTAGCGGTGGTAAATGCCACAGCCAGAAAATTAACGTAATTATTCCAGATATAATAATTACGCTGAGAGGAAAATCATATAGTGATGAAGGCAGCAGGATGACTGTACTCATAAGCCACAAAAGAAACCGTCCGATAGGTTCAAGCCATCTTGAGTCAGCATTACTGTTATAAATCCACTCAGTTGGAGAACTATGGCGAACTGCCATCATGCTGGGTAGCCATACCAAACAGCCAATTAGAGAACCCAAGCCCGCAACATAGATACGCTGCCATGAAGATGTGCCAAGCATGGTCTTGTCTTGGCGAAACTGTTGCCAAATAAGGGGAACAAAGGCGATCGCCATTGATGCCAAAGTTAAAACAAAAAAGTAATGAGTTGCCTCTCCCAGACAGTTAATGACAATCCACGCTAAAACGAGCCAAAGAGGAATAATTACCCCCCGATTTACTGAGCGGAAAGCGCAGATAAAACAGGACAGTGAAGCAATTATTAGCAAAATTATCAGGGTGTAGTGGCGGGCTTGTAAGGCTAAAAAAACTCCGAAGGGAGAAATCGCCATCATCGCTGCTGCAATCTGAGCCACGATTAGGGAATTGAAAGCCAGCTTGGCAAAAAAGAAAATTGCAGGAATAGCCATAACTCCTAATAAAGCAGACAGGGATCTGGCTGCCCAAATTGAAACTAGCCCATCTACGGGCGGAAAAAGCTTCAACCACAGATGGGTTAAGACAAAATATAGGGGCGGGTGAGTGCTTTGGGTAAGCAAAAGATTGGTAACATCCTTAATTCCCGCACTCCCATTGAGTTGAAGAGGTTCAAGCAGAGTTGATAGATCGATAAATTGATTTAAAGGAACATTATAAAAACTATTGCCCAGACTAAATACAAGGGTGGCACTTTCATCCGTCCAAGGAGGCAAGATTCCCAGATTTATAAAACGGAAACCAGCACCAATGACTATCCACAATACAAGTAACCAAAAATGTTGAGCAAGCATTAATTTGTGAATGCAAATACGGTACGTTTAGGTGTTCTTACTTTTCAGACTTGATCATCCTAAACTGGTTATCAGGATTAGTCCGATATATTTGCAACCAAGTTAAATTAGGGTCAATTTGTGTCAAAGCAGAATCAGAAATCTTCACAGACCAAATATCAAAATTATTTTGATACCGATAATTTAACTGCGGATTTGAAAAAGCGATCTATCCGTGGTGGGGCAATTGTTTTTGTTACCCAGTTTAGTAAATTTTGTATTCAGATGGGGTCAACAGTAATTTTAGCGAGGCTACTTACCCCCGATGATTATGGCTTGATTGGCATGGCGACAGTCATAGTTCGCTTTGTGCAGCTATTTAAAGATCTGGGTTTGTCTGATGCTACTATTCAGCAGTCAAAGGTCAATCATCAACAAATTAGTACGCTTTTTTGGATCAACATTGCCTTTAGCTGTTTAATTGCTTTGATCGTAGCTGCGATCGCGCCACTGGTAGCTAATTTTTATCATCAGCCAAAGCTAGAAGGAATTGTTTTAGCATTAGCTAGCATTTTTATTTTTAGTGGTTTGAGTGTTCAGCACCAAGCATTACTTAAGCGTAAAATGCAGTTTGCTATTTTAGCCAAAATCGAAATTATTTCTCTGATTTCAGGGGTGAGTGCTGCTATTGTCTCCGCCGTTATGGGTAGTGGCTACTGGGCATTAGTCATCTTGCAGTTAGTAACGGTTATAGCTAATAGTCTTTGTGCCTGGATTTACTGTCGCTGGCGACCTAGTTTGCCTAGTCCCAAGGCTGATATTGGTTCAATGTTGGCGTTTGGTGGCAATTTATCAGGCTTTAATGCGGTTAATTATTTTGCTCGTAATTTAGATAATATTTTAATTGGTCGAATTTGGGGAGTACAGCCTTTGGGTATCTATGAAAGAGCCTATCAGCTAATTTTGCTGCCAATTCAGCAGATCAATAATCCTATAGGCAATGTCGCAGTTACTACCCTTAGTCGCTTACAAAATCAACCAGATCAATATCGCCGTTATTATTTCAAAGCTATTTTACTTATTACCACCATCGGTATGCCGATGGTGGCTTTTATGTTTGCCTGTACTAAACTATTAATTTTGGCAGTTTTGGGGGAACAATGGCTAGAGGCAGTATTAGTCTTTCGCTGTTTAGCTCCTGCTGCCTTTATTGGTACAATTAACGTAGCCGAAGGCTGGGTCTATCAATCATTGGCGTTTACTGACCGTATGTTTCGTTGGGGAATAGTTTTTGCTATCTGTAACGTACTGGTGTTTGTGTTCAGCGTGCGCGGAGGAATAGTTAGCGTCGCGATCGCCTACAGTATTTTTCTAATTTTGGTCAAAATTCCCTCTATTGTCTATTGCTATCACAAAACGCCTTTAAAGCTTGCTGATTTGGTTCGTACAATCTATCGACCTGCCATAGCGGCGATCGGTGCAGCAGGAATAATTATGCTCCTGGAACATTGGTCGGTGGTTGATATTCAAACTGTAGTTAATTTATTAATTTATGCAGTTCTCTATAGTTTTTGTTATATTGCTTTCTGGCTAATTTTGCCTAATGGTCGCTCTACTTTATTAAACATGATCCATATAGCTAAAAACTTAAAAACAGACAAGCAAACAACCTGAAAAATTATTTGTTTTTTTGTATTATTAACTTTAATCATCAATTTAAATACTTTCAGCTTAACCACAACAAACTGATATGACTAGCTCTACTGAAGTTAAAGAATTTTATGATAATTTTACTAATACCAGAATGCTGCAATACAAGCTGTATGGTAATTTGCGTCTTGAAAAAGCAATTGAGTTAATTACCAATTATTTAACTCCTAATAGTAACGTTCTCGATCTTGGCTGTGGCATTGGTATTGTCCCCGAACAAGTAGCTAGTAAGTTAGATAACGGTAAAGTTTTGGCTTGTGATTTGGGAGAAAATAATATTAAATATGCTCAACAGACTGTTAAGTCAGATAATGTTGAGTTTTTGAACGTTAATATTATTGAAAACTTTACAGAAATTTGTCATAAATTGTCTTTTCCAATCGACCTAGTAACTATGGTCGATGTAATTGAACATTTACCGCCTGAGAGCTATGGTCAACTATTTAGTAATCTAAGTCAAGTAACAAGCGATCGCGCTAAACTAATTTTGACTTATCCCAGTCCTGAATACCAGCTTTATTTACAACAGCACGATCCTCAAGAATTGCAAATTCTTGATGAGGTTATTGAAATTAAAACTTTGATGCAGTTTGCTTTGCAATCTGGATTTAATTTAGAATACTTTTCTTATATTGATGTTTGGAAACAAAATCAATACATTCACTGTGTATTTAGCAAAGAGAGAGCCTGTAAGCCCGTTGCCGAAGCCAGTTTGTTAGGCAAAATTAAAATTAAAATTAGAGCCTATAAATCGAAATTATTGTTACCTTTCTTAAAACTAAAATATATTGCTCGAGCTAATAAATAATTTAATGATTATAGCAACTTTCAAGCTTACAAGGTATATCAATTTTTTCTTTGTTCCTTTTTCTTTACCCAGACAAAACCGAAGTATATCTCACTAACAAGAAAAACCCTTGTTCCTTTAAGTACTTAAAACTATTAATCTTTTGTTTGTAATTTGTAGTATTCAATTTAATTCCCTAAAAATAAAAAATGAGAATTGCGTTTATATTAGATCAATTTCCCAGCTTATCCGAGACTTTTATCTTAGGGCAAATTACGGGTTTAATCGATCGCGGTCATGAAGTAAATATATATTGCGATCGCCCTGGAAATATTAGCCAAATACACGCCGAAATAGAGGAATATAAGCTTTTAGAACGCACTTACCAGACAACTATTCCCATAAACTTATTTGTACGCCTTTTTAAGGCAATTCTCTTATTTTGTTTAAATTTCTTTAAAGCTCCTAGAATTTTGCTGCGAGCGATTAATTTTATTAAATATAATCGTTCTGATTATGGAGATCCAGCAGGTTTTTTAAAGCCTTTTTATCTGGCTCTTCCTTGGCTGAATAAATCACCCTACGATGTTATTCTTTGTCATTATGGACGTAATGGTTTAAAAGCTTGTTTATTTAAGGATTTAGGCATAACTCAGGCAAAAATTGTAGTAGCTTTTCATGGCTTCGACATTTCTTGCTATCTAAATCTACATGGAAAAGATATTTACCAACGTCTTTTTGAACAGGTAGATTTACTTCAGCCAATTAGTCAACACTGGCAAAAAAAGCTAATCGATCTTGGATGTAATCCAGCAAAAGTAAAGATACATCATATGGGAGTTGACTGTCATAAATTTCAGTATATTGAAAATCAAAATGATTCTGCGATTTGTTTAGTTAGTATTGCTCGCCTAGTAGAAAAAAAAGGTTTGCAATACAGTATTCAAGCAGTGGCTCAATTAATTCCTCGCTATCCTAATTTGCAATATAAAATTGTAGGTGATGGAGTTTTAAAAGCAGAATTACAGCATTTAATTGAGAGTTTGCAGGTTGCTGACAACATCAAACTACTTGGCTGGAAAAAACAACAGGAGGTTGCAGCTATTATTAATCATGCTAATTTAGTTTTAGCTCCAAGTGTTACTAGCCGTGATGGTGATTGCGAAGGTATTCCTGTATCTTTGATGGAATCTATGGCAAAGGGTCTACCCGCAATTAGCACCTATCATAGCGGCATTCCTGAATTGGTTGAAGACAGTGTGTCAGGATATTTGCTACCAGAACGAGATATTAACCTATTAGCTAGTAAGATAGAGCATCTAATTACTAATCCTACCCTCAGAGTTAATATGGGTCAAAAAGGTCGTCAAAAAGTTCTCCAGGACTACAATATTGACTTACTTAACGATCGCCTGATAGAAATTTTACAGCAGCTTATTTCAGCAAAGACTGAATTATGGTTGGGGCTATCGTCTGCGTAGCGAAAATAATTACAACAATTAACTGACTTAGTTATCCAATTTTAAATTGGGGACGCGACCAAACTCTTTCACATCATTAGTAACTAATGATGCGCACTCTTGAGCAAACTAAGTTCACGCATAGCCTGTTCTAAAGCTTTAACTCTTACTTTAGCTTTTTGCAACACTACCTTTAAAAGTGGGAAGTAATAATAAACGCCTAAGTAAGCGGGTCAACACGATCGTAAAGGCAAGGAAGGGATTAGCCGCAGCCAGATCTCTAACTGAGAGCGTTTCCGCTCGTCAAATTAATTAGAAGTTAGTTTGGTAGTGAATTGAAGAGATGATTCAAGTTCAATCAACAATATTTGTTATTCTTGATACTTTCTGCCTTTTTCTACTTAAATCAGCAACAGCAAAAAAATAATTTTATAACTTGTGATAGAGTTTTGCCAAAAATCAGTTTGTTAAGTTTTGTATAGGTACTTGAAACAGAATTCAAACAGGACAACAAAATATGCAAACTCAAACACCAGAACCAAAATTAGGATTTACCAGATTTGCCGAACTGTGGAATGGTCGCTTGGCGATGATTGGTTTCTTGTCTGCTGTGGTCGCTGAAATTATTACAGGTCAAGGCATTCTAGGACAGCTTGGTATTATGTAATTCGTTACTAATTTGGGATTATTATTTCCTTGCTTTGCTAGAGCCAAAAAATCATTAGAGAAAGTATTTTTTTTAGTTGTTAATTAAATTGAGATCTCTTTTTTGATTCATTGCTCGGCTTTTAAAGTAGCAAAAATTAAATTTACAGTAATTTTTAGCTCTATAAAACACATAAGCACAATTGAGCTAAAATCACTCTCTTACTCTTCATCTACGAACTTAAATCATGAATTTTTCTAGACGCAATTTTGCGCTGCGACGAACAGCAACAATTTTATCAATTGCAATTTTAATCTTGGCTATTATTGCAGCCTTATCAGGTATTTTAATTAGTTTTTACTACGAGCCTGCTGCGGGAGATGCTTATCAATCTCTTGCCAAGATTAGTGAAACTATTCCTTATGGTTGGGCAATCTATAGTCTACACAACTTGGCTGGTAACGGAATTATAGCAGCAGCACTAATTCAAATTATTGTTATGTTTTTTGGCAGACAATATCAACGTAGCTGGTTTACAGCTTGGATTAGCGGTATTCTGCTGACCTTATCAGCTATCGGACTAGGTTGGACAGCGATGATTCTCGGCTGGAATCAACTAGGCTATTGGCGTTTAAAAGTAGAGCTAGGAACTATTGCAGCCATTCCTTTATTTGGAGAAACTATCAAGAATATCCTAACAGGAACAGGGGGCATTAACACTACAGCAATTGTTCATTTTTACACCATCCATAGTTATGTTTTATCGGTAACAGCGATCGCTTTATCGGTAATACATTTAATAGCTTTAGTTATTCAAGAACAGGAGCAAAAAGCTCTATTACTACAACAATTGGAAAAGTTAGCAGCATCTCCAGAACAACAAGAAGCTAACTCAAAAAATATTAACACACAAATATAAATGTAATTAAAATACTAAATTTTAAAGTAGTTCATGCACAATTTTTTAGGATCAAAAACAACTTATCTTGAGTCTAATTCTCAAACAGGTATTATTGTTGGGCTTATTATAATATTTCTTTGGTTTGTTAGTTTAATTGAATTTTTAAGAATAGATACCACTACAATTTTTCCACTATGGATTATTGTTGGCGTTCTTTTAAGATCTTTTTTACATACTGGATTATTTATTACTATCCACGAAGCAATACACGGAATTGTTTCTCAAAATCGCAAGGTCAATAATGGGATTGGCTACATAACTTCTTTTTTGTACGCATTATTACCATATAAGCTTCTTGCTAAAAATCATCAACTACATCATCTCTACCCCGCTACAGAAAAAGACCCAGATTTTCATTTTGCAGATTCTAACAACTTTTTGTTTTGGTATTTCAGCTTTATGAAAGAATATCAAAAAGGAAAACAAGCCTGGGTATTACTAATTGGAATGACAGTTGTTTATTGGACTTTTGTCGGTTTGCATATTTCTCCAAGCAATATTTTTTTATTCTGGGTAATTCCTATTTTGATTAGCTCTTTGCAACTTTTTACCTTTGGAATATTTTTACCCCATCGACAACAAGATCAAGGCAATCTTCACCGAGCAAGAAGCAATAATTACTCAGCATTTTGGTCTTTTATTGCTTGTTATCATTTTGGATATCATTGGGAGCATCATCAGTATCCTAATTTACCTTGGTACAAACTACCAATGGCTCGTCAGGAAAGTATTAATTTTAGACAGGAGCAAGATGTAGTAGCTTCGATAAAAAAATAGGTTAGCTATGACAACTCAAGGTAAATTATCACGCTTAGTTCTAACAGCTACAGGTGCGATCCTAATCTCCTGAACTAATTCGTTAGCTTCGAGTGATGCGATCGCTCTAACTAGTCTAATTCCTGCACTCAGTTTCTAGGAAGAATCTGGAGAATTACTGACCATAGAAACTAAAACAATATGTCATCTCAATCACAAAAAACAGCTTTAGTCAGTGGTAATAAAGGCATTGGTTTTGCTATCTGCCAAGGATTACTAGATGCGGGATTTGATATTTTTCTCGCAGCCAGAGATCCAGATAAAGGTAAAGCTGCCATTGAAAAACTATCTACAGATAATAACTCGGTACAGCTTGTAGAACTTGACGTTGCTAATGACGAAAGTATTAAAAATGCTGTAACCAGCGTTAGCAATAGAACAAACTCTTTAGATATCTTGGTTAATAATGCGGGTATTTATCCTGACTTAAGAGGATCGTAACAAGGAGTAAATATTCTTACCGTTTCGCGAGATTTACTTACCAAAGCAATGAACACTAATGCTTTTAGTCCAATTGTTGTTACTCAAGCCTTTCTTCCTTTATTAGAAAAATCAGCTAATTCTAAAGTAATCAATGTATCTAGCGGTAATGGACAGCTTGACGGTATCTCAGCCAATGTACCCAGTTATTCTTTATCAAAACTCGCTCTTAATGGTGCAACTATTTTACTGGCTAATGCCTTGAAGTCGAAAGGCATAGCCGTTTATGCCATGTGTCCAGGTTGGGTAAAAACTGATATGGGTGGCGATTCCGCGCCTCGTACTCCCGAACAGGGTGCGGATACTGCCATTTGGTTAGCAACAGAAACATCAATCGAAGAGAGTGGAAAATTTTTTAGAAATCGTTCAGAACAAGCTTATTAAAAATAGCCTTCAGGTTCGGATAAACAACTAGTGAATAACAACAGCGATACAAAAGACAAATTCTTTCGCCAGTGGTCAGAAATTCAGCCTAATATTCAAAATATTGAAAGACTGAAATAAATAACTTTTAGATAAATTTTTATTTCTAAAATTGAGTGGTAGTTGCTGACCATCAAGGCTAAAATTGTGCAGCATAAATATTCAGGAAAATATTAGTGAGTGGCTTTAATGAAAGTTTAGTCAGGGAAACTGCTGAAGAGTTGGTTATTAGTGATGACGAAAAATCTCTAATTGAGTCATTTGTTATAATTTGTCAGTTTTTAGCAGAACATCCATCTGCAATTTCCTGGAGAACAAGCAAAGCAAATCCTCACAAACCTACAGTTGTTAATCAAAATGACTTATTTCAATTAGCAAAAAAATACTTTGAAGGCTATAGAAGAAGTGACTTTCCCGTAGAACCTTCAACGATTCCAGATCCAATGGTTTCTATAATCATGAGAGAAGCTTATGGATATTCAAATCAAGAGTGTCAGCGCATCAAAATTGAACATCAATACGCAATGTGTGCTGAAAATTGTGTTGGTAATTTATTGGAAAGATATATTGATTCAGTTTTAAGGGGGAATGGTTGGAATTGGTGTTGTGGTGAATTTATAAAGGCTATAGATTTTCTGGGTAAGAATAACGATGGAGAATGGATTGCCCTACAAATTAAAAACAGAGACAATTCTGAAAACTCGTCGAGTAGTGCTATCAGAGACGGTACGAAAATTCAAAAGTGGTTTCGTTCTTTTTCTAAAGATACAAAAAAAGGAAGAAGTTCTTTTACAAACTGGAAAAATTTACCACCACTTATGCAAGGTTACAATCTAAATGAAGAGGGTTTTAAAGAATTTGTGATCCAATATATTAATATTCATAAACCTAAAAATAGTTAAATTAATATCCGCTAAACAAATAATTTAATTTGTCTGTGATTCAATGATTGCAAATCTCTGCGGGACTTAAATTCTCTTTCCCAATCAGTATGACTAGTATTTTTATATCTTGAGTATTTGAAGTTTGGATAATTTTCGATTTCTAATCCTTGCAACATAGAGTTAATTAGTTTGCCAACTGCATAACCCAAACTAATAGGTACTGCATTACCGATTTGTTTATACTGTTGAATCAAGGAACCTGCGAGTATCCAATCATCAGGAAATTCTTGGATTCTTTTATATTCTTGAATAGATAACGGTCGATCTTCTTCTGGATGGGCGAGATCTGTAGCTGGCATTGCAGGATGAGTTACAAGGGTTGGAGAAGGTTTATCCCAAGCTAAACGTCTAAAGAAACCAGTTTTTCCTCCGCCAGAATAATAAGATTTTCCCATAGCTTCTTTTTGCAAATTTGCAGGCAAATCACGCCAATTTTGACCAGGTTTTAGCAAGCGATAGTATTTGAGACGCTTTTCAGGAAAGTTTAGATAAGTATGTTTTTTGATATTTTCTAATGCAAAATTTACTGTCTTCCATTCTGGTAGATTGAATTCACCATTTTCAGAATGTGTAGGTTGTAAAAATGGTATTTTATAATTATTTTTTGAACATATAACGATTACTCTTTCTCTAATTTGTGGAGTACCAAAATTTGCAGAGTTATAAAGATTAAATGAGTATGAATAGCCAGACAAATTAAGCTTACTCAAGACAAAATTTAATGCACCTCCTTTTAATTCATCTTCTGATAAATCAGCAAAATCTGAAGTCGAGGGGTGCTTCCGTTTAGGAAGCATACCCAATCGACTTGTTGAACCTCTTTGGTCATGTGGTTGGTGATTTATTGGACAAGATAGCAAACCACGTACATTTTCAATAACTATAAACTTCGGTTGTAATTCTAAAGCCAAATCAATATATTTTAAAAAAGTGTTTCCTCTTTCGTCGTTAAAACCTTTGCGTCTTCCTGCTGTACTAAATGCTTGACAAGGAGGACCACCCATAATTAAATCAATAGAATCATCTTTTTTTAGTTTTGCAGCAGCTAATATATCAGCGGTAGAGTAATTGTTTATATCATTCAATAACGCTGTACTGGGTCTGTTTGCTGCTATTGTTTGCTTACAATGTTGATCTATTTCACAAGTTAAACGAATATCAAAGCCTGATTTTTCTATACCTAAATCTAATCCCATTGCACCTGAGAAAAAACTTAATGCAATCGGTTTTTTATTATTGTTGATCAAATAAGAATTATCCTCAATCTAATTTACTTAATTATATATTTTTCCAATTTTATTACCTATTTAGTTACCTACTACCTACTGCCTAACCCAAAAGTTAAGTAACCTACTTGAATAGGATTTAGTATAACTCGTAGTCATAAAGATTTATCTTCCCAGTTTGGGTCAGGCTGTGAAATTCTTAAGCTGTCAGCGATTCTTTTAATTGCCCCTGCTAAAGGTACGGCTAAAATCAGACCCAAAACTCCACCTAGTTTAGCCCCCAACAGCAAAGAAATGATAATCCAAACAGGGTTGAGTCCAACCAAACCACCAAAAATACGGGGTGCAAGAACATTGTCGATCGCCTGGTCGATTGTAGTTGCCACTATTAAGACTTCTACTCCCAAACCAACACTTTTAAGACCTGTTAGTAAACTAACGCTGACGATACCCAAAATATCGCCTAGGGGAATTAAGACTAAAACTCCAATTGCCAGACCGAATAATAAGCCAAAAGGTACTTTCAGCAATAAGAATGCTGTAGTGATAGCTAGGCTCATTAATAAGGCGATCGCAGCTTGACCGATAAAGTAACTTTGAAAACTCTGTTTGAGAGAAAACTGAATACGATCTCCCCAATTGTCGGGCAACCACTGCCAAATTCCCGACCAAAAATTCTCACCATGAAGCAGCAGATAGAAAGTTAAGACTACTGTGACTAATAATTCTAAACTGCTATCAAATGCTCCAATTAAAAAATTAATCACCTGAGTGGGTAAAGATTCTACTTCTCTAGCAAAACGCTCTTCTAATTGAGCTATTAAAGCACTAACATCAAAGGAAAGATTTTTGTCCATCGCCCAGGTTTCAAAATTTTGCAACTGCACTGACCCAGAATCGATCCAGCTTGGTAGCCGACTGGTAAATTCATTTAGCTGTTGAAGTAGAAGAGGCAGTAATGTAAGAGTGATTGCACTCAAAATAACCAATGTCAACAAAAACACGACGGCAACAGCATAACCGCGTTTAAATTTCCACGATATGAGCAGCTTCACCGGATAATTTAAGAGAAAAGCAAACAGGGCTGCTGTCACTATTAAAATTAGGGTGGGTCGTAAATATTGGAAGACAGGAAATAAAAAATAACCATTGAAGACAACAAAAGAGATTGTCAAGCCCCAAAATAACCACCGTGGAAATTTATTCTCGAACATAATTTCGCTTTGATAAGGTAAAACCATTTATACTATCAAAGCTCATGTTTAGAGCGAACTGCATCTCTAGAGTGTTCTAGGGAAAAGTTACCTGATTATTTTTCGATACGCTCTAATTATAAGAAGAAGAACTAGGCAAGATTTTAGGGTAGGGTCGCCATGCCGTTAGACCAACGGTCACAGATTACTCCGCCCGTTTAGGGCGGAGTAATCTGTGACTGATGGCGATTAATTTTTATTCTGATAACCACTTGCGTTACATTTGCTTCACTACCTTAAGAGAGCTATAAATAGTAACCTAAATAGTACTGAATTAAATAAATATTAATGCTCAGGCAAAGAACAAAAATTGGACTATGGGTAGCTGCCTTGTTGACAGGTGCAGTGGGAATAGTAAACTTGCTCTCGGCAGTAACTCCAAGCTTGCCTGAACGAGTAGACTGGTTAAAACAAATCTTTCCTTTTGAAGTTAGGGCAGGAGCGCATCTATTCGCAGTTATTAGCGGTTTTTTTCTCTTGATCCTGGCAGCTAATTTGTTACGCCGTAAACGTCTGGCTTGGCTGCTGACAATTGGTTTACTGGTCGTCTCGATTCTCAGTAACTTAATCAAAGGTTGGGATTATGAAGAAAGCTTGCTCTCAGCTTTATTATTAGGGCAGCTTTTATGGATGAGACAAGTTTTTACTGCCCGTTCGGATCGTCCTTCAGTTATTCAAGGAATTCGCGTACTAGTCTTTGCCCTATTATTTACCACAGTTTACGGTACTTTGGGCTTCTTCTGGTTAGCTCGTCATTACGCGACTACTTTTCGCTTAGGAGGCGCTGTAAGGCAAACTCTAGCAATATTTTTTACCAATGATAACTTAGGTCTGCAAGCCACTTCACGCTTTGGACGTTTTTTTGTTAATTCAATTTACATTATCGGTGCAGTAACGGTGCTTTATGCCCTTTGGATGCTGCTGCGTCCAGTACTACTCCATAACGAAGCAACATTACAGGAAAAACAAGAAGCTCAAAAAATTGTCGCCAGATATGGTTGTTCATCTCTGGCGCGATTTACTCTACTGAATGATAAATCTTATTACTTTAGTCCTTCAGGTCAAAGCGTTGTGGCATATGTGCCAAAAGGCAGAGGCGCGATCGCTTTAGGAGATCCTATCGGTGCAATAGAAGACCGCAGTGAGGCGATCGCCAGTTTTAAGCAATTCTGCGATCGCAATGACTGGCAACCCGCTTTCTATCAGACTTTACCCGACGATCTGGAACTGTATCAGTCTCTGGGGTTTAAAACTCTCAAAATTGGGGAAGAGGCGATAGTAGATCTTCAGACTTTTACTCTCCAAGGAAAGGCAGGAAAAAGCTTACGTCCAGCAATTAACAAGTTTAAGAAGCTCGGTTATTCAATTCAATTTTATGCTCCACCAATTGCTGATGATTTGTTACAAGAGTTAAGAGTCATTAGTAATGAGTGGCTGGCACACATGGCGGGTTCAGAGAAAAAGTTCTCTGTTGGCTGGTTTGACGATAATTATCTCCAGGACTGCGAAATTGCTGTAGTTAATAATTCCCAGGGAAATGCGATCGCCTTCGTTAATATCGTCCCTGAGTATCAGCGTAACGAAATTACCATTGACCTAATGCGCCACTTGCCAGAGATAGAAAACGGAACGATGGATTTTTTGTTTATTTCGCTGTTTGAACACTTCAAGCAACAAGGTTACGACAGCTTTAATTTAGGTTTAGCTGCTCTTTCGGGAGTAGGAGAAACAGCCCAGTCTTCTCGTATGGAAAGGGGAATGCGCTATCTTTATGAACATCTAAATCAATTTTATAATTTTCAGGGATTAAGGGCATACAAAGATAAATTTCATCCTCAGTGGAAATCGCGCTATTTAGTTTATCCTCAGTTTGCCGCCCTGCCAGAAATAGTAGTGGCATTGGTCAGAGTGGATTCAGGCGATCGCCTACAGGACTATTTAGGAACGCAGTTTTTAAGTCCCTCTGTTACTAGTGTTTCTAAAAGATTAAGTCGCATTGCACCTATATTTTTTAGCGTTTTGCTTTTTGGTCTTTCTCTTTGGGCGATCGCAACCGAGTTACGCAAGTATAGTTTAAAAGATGTATTTAATAGTCTCAATGCTATTCCCAATCAGTATCTGCTGCTGGCGATCGCTTTAACCACGATTAATTACCTCTTGCTGACGGGATACGATACCCTGGCAGTAAAATATATAAATCAATCTCTGGCATATAAACGAACTGCTTTGGTGGCAGTTATTAGCTATGGAATTAGCAATAGCGTTGGTTTTGCCCTTCTCAGCGGTAGTGCTATCCGCTATAAATTTTACTCTGCGTGGGGATATTCTGCTATTAAGATTGCTCAGATAATTACCTTTTGTAACCTCAGTTTTTGGCTGGGGTTATTTGCTGTCGGCGGTGCTGTGTTTGCTCTTACGCCTTTAGAAATACCTAAACAGCTTAATCTACCGTTTCTGTCGGTGCGTCCTCTTGGGTTTGTTTTCCTGGCAATTATTATTGCCTACTTACTTTGGAGTGGATTGAGCAAAAAGCCTTTGAAAATTAAAAATTGGACATTGCCTCATCTTCCCTTTAAGCTTTCTTTAGCACAGATAGCTTTAACTTCGCTAGATTGGATGTTTGCTGCTGCGGTGCTTTATGTTTTACTGCCAGTACCTAAACATTTTTCGTTCTTGGGGTTTTTTGGCATTTATCTTTTGGGTCAAATTGCAGGAATTATTAGTAATGTTCCTGGAGGACTGGGGGTATTTGAAACTATTCTGATTTTGTTACTCTCTCCGCCAATTCCTTCTAGTCAATTGTTAGGCTCTCTGCTGGCATATCGAGGTATTTACTATTTTCTGCCTTTGGGTGCTTCGATTTTACTGTTGGGATGGTATGAATTGAAGCAGCGATGGAATCGTCAAACGACTAAAATCTAGAAATTGTCATAAGTGCGTCACGATAACGACACAGCAAATCACTAACCTAAAGATATTAAAGCTTTTATTTGGACTTAGATAGATAAGATCATGAAAACCCTAATACATCCAAAAGCATTATTCTCCAACATCGTTAAAGCAGAAGTTCACAGTAGTGATGATTTCTCTTTTACTAATAATCATTCTGGCATAGCTCATGAGGTAGGAGTGTTCGCCCATCATCGAGATGCCAAAGTAGCAATTGAAGAACTACAAGAAGCAGGATTTTCTCTGGATGAAATTACTTTAGTTGCTCGTAATGCTTGGCATCATCATTGGCTGGGAGATTTAACTATTTATAGCTATTTTAATGAAAAGTTGTTTGACTCAAATCAAATTGCTCGACGTTTTTGCCAGAAGTTGTTTCAACGAGGTAAATATCTCTTGTTGGTTACAGAGAAGAAAAATGATCTCAATGCTGGCACAATTATGGGTCGTCGTCGGGGTCATTCAGAAGTTTGGTATTTTTAACATCAGCACACTCACCAAATTAGCGTAGCTTGTTGAACCGCTAACGAATTTTGAATTCTAAAAAATGTTTAAAACAGAGTGTCTGGAGATAGCTTTTTCTCTGGCGCGTAGTGTTTGGTGGCGAAAAGTTGTGCAACCATCTCTGCACGAGAAGAAACTTTAAGTTTACGGAACATTCGCTTTAAAGCCTGCTTGACAGAATTCTTCGTAATCCAAAGTTCATGACCAATTTCTGCATTTGTTTTCCCCAATGCAACCAATTCGGCAATTTCTAATTCACGAGACGTTAAAAGATCGGTTTTATCAGGTTGATGCTGGGATTTTACTGTTGCAGCCCAAACAGACAAATGCAAGCAGACGGCACTCAAATCGGCTAAATTTTGTGTATTAAAGGCAGGCATCGACTTTTCACGGGTACAGCCCACTACACCCACTAGTTCACCTCGATTGACAATTGGTCCTGCCATCACGTGCCAATGGTCAGGACGGGGACAAATTGTTGCCCAAGCCTTTGGTGATGTCACCAGTCCTTCATGGACAGGCGTGTGGCGTTCGGCTATATAACGCGCCACAGGATTATGTTTAGTGGATAGAGCAACGTTTAGAACTTTTTGAAGATTAGGATTAGTTATAAGTCGATCAAAGAAAAAGAACCCCGATCGCTTGGCTGCAAAATACTCACCAATTTTTGGTGCCAAATGCGATCGCAAGTCCTTTTCATTCTTTGCCTGATAAATTTCTGCAAATAAAAGCTGCAAGTCAGTCATCGTTTTGTTTTAAAAAGTACCCGCTCGGGGACTGGGCGGGGTGGGTTGTTCCCCCTAGTATAAAGGATAGGTTTTATCCCCAGCACATTAGGAGAATTGATTCATGACTGACTCACAAAAGCATATCATTGGCTTAGTAATATATCCTGGCATGACGGCACTTGATATTGTCGGTCCGCAGCAAGTTTTTAGCGCACTTCCCAATGTCGAGATTCATCGAATCTGGAAAACCCTAGATGCAGTCAAAACCGATGACGGAATGATGATTTTACCCGATACAACTTTTGCCAATTGCCCGCCTTTGGACGTGATTTGTGTCGGCGGTGGCTTAGGGCAGATGGCAGTCGTAGACGATTTAGAAGTGCTTGAATTTTTTCGTCGGCAGAGTCAAGTAAAATTTATTACATCTGTGTGTGGCGGATCGGTGTTTTTAGCTAAGGCAGGACTGCTTCAAGGATATCGGGCTGCGACTCACTGGATGATGCGAGAACAGCTAGCAGAGTTGGGAGTTGAAGTTGGAACGGAGCGAGTCGTTATTGACCGAAATCGCTACACTGGTGGTGGAGTAACCGCAGGAATTGATTTTGCTTTAACGGTTGCTGCTGCCCTTTGTGGCGAGGAAATTGCCAAAATTACTCAACTTATAATAGAATACGACCCAGCCCCACCATTCGATGTGGGTTCACCAGAAAAAGCGGGACCAGATTTAACGAATAAAGTAATAACACTATTCAAAAGTAAAGAAGGCAGTTTAACATGACTATAAATTTAGAAGGCGATCGCGATCGCACTCCCTGAAACTGGATCCAAATCGGCTTGTTCGCGACTTCAGTTATTTTCAACCTCTGCTTGATTGCCCAATTGTTAACGGTTGGAGTTGCCTACTTAAACGATCCTGCTTGGTGGAATATCCATGTTTGGCTGGTGCGAGAATACAGTGGGCTATCGTTAATCATACTGGGAGGAACGGCGATCGCAACCTTCTCAGATAGAATTCGTTCTCTTGCTGCCAGTTTACCAGTGCTGCTGGGACTACAATTTTGCAGTATTCATCTTAAGACTCCTCTGCATCTAGAGGTACTTCATCCGTTAATTGGATTTACGTTACTCTATGTTTCTTCAAGCCTTGTACATCGCCTATCCCGCGAATTGTTTAACAAGTTAGATACAGCATCCAAGTTACAATCCTAGAGCAGCACCTCTTGGCAACAAGTACTAAAGCTTTTTGAGCTTAATCTGTAACTACTCAAGTAGGTAATTGATGGAAGTATTGCAGGTAGAGGAGGTAGAAAAGTAGTGACGATGGAGAGGTAGAGAGGATGGAGGAGTATTATCTATTACCCTAAACATCCCACCACCCCAATTACTCCTCCGAACAATTTTGATGAACTACTAGTCCCTAGTCGCCAATATTGAAGCTAATAGCTATTAGCTGGGGCTTTGCCCCTTTATGGCACAGTCTGGTAAAGGTTTAAGTTCTCGCTCTCGACAAGTTTCCCCTTTACATTTACTAAGACTAATCATACGTTTAGCATATTCCTTGATTACTTGAGGTTGAATTACCTTAGCCAAATTCTGTAGTTGATAAGGGTCTTGTGTAATGTCATATAGTTCTTCCTCGCCAGTAATATATTTAACATAAGTACAGTGGTCAGTTCGTAAACCTCTAAAACTAGGAATTAAAGGGGTTGTTTTCCGATTTAATCGATGCTGGAGAAAAAAGACCTGTCGCCAAGACGAAGGTACAGAAGAGTTACGACGAAATAGACTAACAAAAGAGCGACCATCAATAAAATTTGGGGTATTCGCCCCTGCTAGTTCGGCAAAGGTAGGTGCTAAATCGAGGTTACCAACAATCTGATCCATAGTTTTGCCCGCAGGCACATCTGGTCCTCTGACATAAAGAGGTAAGTGAATATCTTCTTCATAAGCCGTCTCTTTTTCGGGAGTTAGGCGATGTTGACCAAGATGAAACCCGTTATCTGAGGTGAAAATGAAATAGGTATTGTCTAACTGACCATTGGCTCTAAGGGTGTTAACTAAGGTTGCTAAACCTTCATCGACTGACTGAAGCGATCGCAATCTTTTTCGATAGAGCTTGTCAATCTCATCTTTATCCTGCTGGCTCAATAAAGGTAAATTACGGATATATTCAGGTTTATCACTTACGTCTGCTTCATTAAAAGAAGGGATACGGGGTTGAACAGCATCGGGAAATAGCTTGCTGTGGCGGGGTGCGGGAATTGCTGGTTGATGGGGTGGAAAATAAGAAATATAGAGAAAAAAGGGTTGTTTGTCTTTAGCTGCCTGATTAATAAACTTTTGCGCTTTAGCTGTGTAGACATCACTAGTATAGTCTTCAGGGCGATCGCCGTATTCGACAAATTTACCATTTTCATTAAGAGTATAGTTAAATCCCACATAACCACTATCGTAGATTGGACTAGCCCATTCATCCCAACCAGGAGGCACATAGTTTTTCGGTGCGTGTCGCGGATAGGCGTTGAAGTATTTGCCCAAGTAAGCATTGCGATAGCCTTTTCGCTTTAACCAAGTGGCAATAGTCGATTTTTCTAAACCATGTCGATAAAGGTAAATAAAGCTACCATCTTGCTTTTTATTGGTATAAACTCCTGTATTGTGAGCGTATTGACCACGTAGCATAGTTGCCCTAGAGGGACAGCAAAGAGAAATATTAACAAAATAGTTGCTAAAGCTAACTCCCCCATCAGCCATAAACGACTTTACCTGAGGCATATAGTCAACCTCAACATTATCTAAATCATCGGTCAAAACAAATACAATATTGGGCGGATTAGTTACTGGGCTGGCTTGTGTTGTCAAGAGTATAACAGCAGTAGATATAAAAAAAATCAAGCTGAGACCAAAACAAAGTAAATATTTAAATTTCAATAACTTGCTCAAATCTTTTGTACTCACTCCACAATTGCAAAATGCTTTTTAGAACAACTTAAAAAAGACCGCTCATAAAAAACTGAGCTTTTGATTATAGCTAATTAAGGGTTTAGTTTAGGCAAGCTATTGTTTTATCAGAATTAATCTAGTGAAAATAGTGCAGTCTCGTTGACCAAGTTTTCTAAGTCTGCACCAGTAAAACGGGAGTGTTTTAATCGCGATCGCTCCAAAATCAATATTTGAGTCTAACTGAACTTTTGGAGAACGAGTAAAGCGACCTATAAAGAGATTTAAAAAAAAGAGTAAAAGCAGCAAAAAAATACTGCTACCAACACTTCGTGAAGGAGGAGTTCGGCAATTGTCACTATTTGTCTATACAGGCATATTATTAAAATTCCGTCTGAAGCTTTAATGAACTCAAAATTCTTATTAGCAAGATCTCAGACAAACTACTGGAAAATCTACATAAAGCTGACACTCATGCGTCATAGACCTGTCACTTGAAATCATTATATTAAAACCAGCGAATAAAAAAAGACAAAGAAATGACTAATAATATTCTGAATAAATGGTGGCAAGGATATCGTGAAGCTGATCGCTCTAGCAAACTACATCATGAACTGATGACTCTGGTTCATGGTCAGTCTGAGACTGCACAGCGACTAGTGGATTTAGAAAAAATCAAACATCCAGGTCAATCTGAAAGTTGGTATTTAGATAAAGTAGTTTATGACCTCAGACGTGAAGCTTAGAAGAGCGTTGCTGAAAGTAATATTTCCTATATTTCATACCCTGGTTCAGCAACGCTCAATAAAAAAGCTTTCTCATTTTTATTAACCAGTAAATTCAAATTTTTAGTTTTATCCTCACACACCTATAAATGTCCTGTTTAAACTAGTTTTATAGGACATTTTTTTTCTATATTACAAAATGTATGTTGTTTTTGGCCGGCTTAACCAAAATCTTTAATAGTTAAATTTAAACATATAAAATTCATTCTGCTATATTAAAAATTTATGCGCCAGAAAAAGAACAACCAAAAATATGATCTTACAGCAGCCAGTATCATAAGCTTAGTCAGCTTATTAGTTTTGATGTGGTTGCTAGAGTTATTTAATTGGTCGCTTCCGCAGTTACAGCTTGACAATTACGGAATTCGCCCCAGAGATATTGGTTGGTTGCCAGGAATCATCATTGCCCCTTTGCTTCACGGTTCTTGGGCGCACTTGATTGCCAATACGCCACCATTTATAATTTTTGGTGGCTTAGTTTCGCTCCAAGGCATAAAAATATTCTGGCTAGTTACAATTATATCCACGTTATTTAGTGGCTTGGGGGTTTGGTTGTTTAGTCCAGAAAATGTAGTTACTGTGGGAGCTTCTGGCGTTATTTTTGGTTATTTGGGTTTTTTATTATTGCGTGGTTTATTCGCTCGCAGTATAGGTGCAATCTTGATTTCTTTAATAGTGGGCTTTCTTTATGGTGGAACGCTTTGGGGCATATTACCATCTAGCCCTAATATATCTTGGCAGGCACATTTCTTTGGGCTTATTGGTGGTGTGTTCGCTGCCAGTTTGGGTCGTAAACGCAGTATGGGTAACTAAAAACTGATTCTCTATTTTTCAATTAGCTTATTTAATTGACTGGCATTCAAAGAGCGGAGTAAATTGATAGCTAATGGTGGCTTGCTCAAGCGTTTAATATAAGATTCTGTCAGATAAAATCTAAATTCATTTTGTTGTGCTAGGTGAGTTTCAAAAAAGGCTACGCTAAGAACTTTTAAATACGAACGAGCTAAGCCAGGATTAAAACCCATTATATTGATAGGCAATTCAAATTCATCTGAATCTCCTTCAGCAATAAAGGAAAAATGAGTACTGTTTTTGACCAAAACCAAATATTTATTGTTTTTTGGCAGCCAGGTAAAAGGAACTAGCTGTTCATCTAAAGCAGGAGCAAATATATCTTTATCTCCAGCGATGATCAATAAGGGAGAATCAAACTGGCTCATTCCTGACTGACTAAAAACTGGATTAGTTACAGGATTAATAGCGATCGCCGCAACTATTCTTCGATCTCGCAAATCGGTATTAGGAGAAGAATTAGTTGCACTTTGGCATTGCCAAAATAGCGCGGGGTTTAGGTCGATTTGTTCTGGGTTTCCTATTTTTTGACATTCTTTTTGCAGATGTTGCCAGTCCACCTTCGCTCCAGCGATCGCCATTGCCGTATAGCCACCTAAAGATTGACCGATAATCCCGACTCTTTGTAAATCGAGCTTACCCCGCCATGATTCCTCATTTTGGGACTTACGCTCCATCTCATCTAACAACCGAGTAACGATCTTAGGTTGCTCTATCCATTGATTATCCTTTGGAGGCGTATCTAAACCATTCAAGACTGCGTTTACCCGTCGGGCATTAGTACCAGGAAAATTAACCGCAGCTACCCCAAAGCCATAGTCAGCCAGATGCTCGGCTATATAGGTAAAGTTTTGCCAATTGGTATTTAATCCAGGAGCAACAACAACTACAGGGGCAGGTTTGTCGGTAGATATTGGCAAATAAACTACTCCCTCAATCTGGCGATCGCTATCTGACCTAACAGTTATATTTTCTTTACGCCACTTCTTTTGTCCTGAGTTGCTCAGATCTGCAAAAGTATTTAGATCGAGAGAATTACCAGTTGCTACTCGTTTTGCCTCTTGCCCTAATGTTTGGAAAACTTGTTCTGTGTCTGTCAAAAGTTTTGTCGCTTCATCGACTGCTTCAAAAATGCGCTTGGTATTTAATTTCAGCGTTTTGGTAGTGTAGTGACGAAGAACACTGAGAATTGTTAGCCCTTCGGGTTCAGCAGCAGCTAAAATCAAAGAGGCTCGCAAAGCAGGCTGGCTTACATTCTCAGGAGAATCTATGATTAAGCCGATTTCTTTGAGCAATTGTTTGCCAATCGGTAAATTGACAAAAGTGCTTGTTGTGACAACGCTGATTTTAAAGCTGCGATTAAGTAAATTTCTTAATTGCGCTAAATCTTTTGGACTAAAGCGATCGGCATAATAGGCAAAACCAGGAGTAATTTTACCTTCTTTGGCAAATGCTTCTAGATCGGCAATGGAAATATAAAACTCGCCCAAAATTCCATAGTCAAAGGCGATGCGTTCGGCACTTACAGCCGGTAAAATCCAGGCGGAAGTTAAAAAACTACAGCTAAACAAAGCTATAAAAGAAGCTTGCCAAATTTTTCTTGGCTTTAATCTTATCGAACACAGAGCAGATAGTTGACTGGCTGCTGACTTAATTTCTTTTTTTTTTGCTTTGCCCACTAAAAAACTTTGACTTACTTTACTTTATTTTTGTCTTTTTGTAAGACCAGTCTTTAAACATAAAAAACTCTGAGCTTCAATCCTAAACTGATGCAGGGTAATTGTCAAAGCACACTACTTAAGAATGTTTATTAATGCCCCGTCAGCAGCACCAGAAATGGCATTTTTGCCAGTATGACCGTTGCCTATAATTGCACCTGTCACCGTGTTTGTTGCTGCACCTACAGCACTATCCTGTAGCAAATTTTTGTGAGTTGCATGAACTACAGCACCAGTCGCTGCACCGCTGGCAGCGTTCCCAAGAGCAGAACCATTGTGCAAGATTTTACCAGAGATGACGTTGCTACCAGTACCCACTCCCAGATCTTTTAAAACATTGGCACTTGCAGGTTTGGTAGCGCATAAAGTGCTAATAGCAAGAATAACGGGTAAGGCTAAGACTTTTATTGTTCTGTTCATGATTTTTTAAAATAATTTAATACTTTACTTTCTATTTTTAGTTTAAGAATTGCCAATGACAAGCAAGTGTCACTTATATGTCAATCCTCTAACTTAAAATTCAAGCAATGGCGATCGCTGTGCTAAATTCAGATTATTAAAGCTGCCAAACTAATTTAAAAAAGAACTGCTGCCAAAAATGTTTATATAAATCGTTAAAATCTAAATAAATTCAAACTGACTATTCAAATGCATATCGATCCAAACACAACATCTCCTCAAGACAGCTACAAGCTTTTAACCAATCTTGTCCTTCCTCGCCCGATCGCCTGGGTAACTTCTCAAAATGCTCACGGTGTAATCAATCTTGCTCCTTACAGTTTCTTTAATGCCGTAGGTAGCGATCCCCTATACATCATCATAAGTGTTGGGAATAAAGATGATGGCAGCAAAAAGGATACGGCAGCAAATATTATTTCTAGTGGTGAATTTGTTGTTAATCTAGTGACAGAAGATTTATTAGATGCGATGAATATTTCTGCCGCTAACTTTCCCGCCGCAGAAAGCGAACTTGCAGCGGCTGGTTTGAACTCTGCTGAATCAAAGCGAGTTAAAGTCCCGCGAGTGGCAGAAGCTCAAGCAAGTTTAGAATGTATACTCCACAGCCAACAGCCATTGGGAATTTATACACTTATCATCGGTCAGGTTGTCATGTTTCATGTTGATGATAGTCTTCTGGGAGATCGCCTTCATATTAATGGGTTTGCTCCAATCGGTAGGCTTGGTTCTCCATCTTTATATTGTCGAACCAGCGATCGCTTCGATCTTCCACGGATTCCATATCAGCAGAGACCTGATTCACTTTAGTTGATTTTATTAATCAAAGATAAATTATGCGCTCAAAGTTATTTGTAAGGCGATCGCCAGATGTGGAGGCGACAAGTAAGTTAGCAATAAGACTAAAAAATTTTGAGCGATCGCCCTTTCTGGCTTTTATGCCACACTGAGAGCAAAAAGTTTTAGAGACGGTAGTTTTTGCTCTATTCCCCAGATTTAGAGACATATCACCCATTTGCACAGACATAAATTCAGCGTCTTGCTTTTTCTTTATCTATATTTTGGTGTTTTTGAGATTCTGGTTGTATAGGTGGTTTTGATTGAACTTGTTCTTTAGATTTATCGAATAAAGTGCCGTGGACTAATTTAGTAGTATAGGCGATCGCCATCAAGGCCGTAACCAAGCCAATAACTGAAGCCACAATTTGTTTTGGATCGTCGTTGTTACCTGAAAGTAAATTAATGCCGACAGAAGCCAAATAGACGTATAGGGCTATCACTGGCAGCATACCTAGCCAAGATACAAACAAATATAGCCAAAAATTGATTTTAGTTAAGCTAAAGCCATAGTTGAGAACGTTAGACGGAACAATTGGGGAAAGACGAGTTAGAAATACTATTTTCCAACCTTTCTCGGCAACTGCGCGGTCAAATTTTCCCCAATGTGGACGCTTATTTAGCCATTTACTGACTTTTTTACGAGCGACAGTCCTGCCTAGCAGATAACAGGTAGCAACGCTAAGGGTATCGGCAAACGACACCATAACGAATCCAGGCATAAAGCCAAATAAACTACCGGCAGCTAAAAAAAGGAAGATTGCTGGCAAACCGATTAAGGTTGCCAATAGATATATACCAATAAATGCAGGATAAGCTAAGTAACCAAGAGAACTAAGCCAGTTATTTATTTGAAAAAGCCATTCTTGCCAAAAAACCATAAGATATTACGTAAATAGCTGCTCTGAATAAGCTCTGAAACAGATATGACATTTAAAACTGTCTGATTATAAATAAAAAAATTATTGAATAGAAACTAAAAGTTAATAAGTTGTTAACATTTGGAGTTTAACTTAAGAATAATAATTTCTCAACAGCGTGGTTGGATAAGAGTTGCGAAACACCAGCATCCCCCACACTCGAAACATTGCTTTATTTTAATTTTATTTCCCGAATACAATCAATATGAACGTAAATCGCCGTCATTTTCTGCTTTTTTTTAGTGCTGCTGCTGGGTCGCTTGCTACAGGTTCATGGTCTGGGAAAAAGATTATGCCTAATAGTTCCTCAGTTATGGCTGAAACTACTACTAAATTTGGAACAACGACAACGAGTTTTAACTTTCAACCCGTCAAAGTTCCTCTTCCTTTAAACACAGATATATTTCCTATTGCTCAACAGCTAGAGACTTATCAAAGCTATGAAGTTGCAGATGATTTGGTTTTACCTGAAGGCTTTACTTATGATTTGATTGCTGCTTGGGGCGATCGCGTGGGAGATTCTCGTTTTGGCTACAACAATGATTATCTGTCTTTAATTGAGACTGCACCCAATGAGGGCTATTTGGCAGTTAATTTTGAATATATTAGCGGGGGAACATGGATGCAAACCTATCCTATGGTAATTGGCAAACAGCTTCCTTTTGCTGAATTAATCGCCGTGGCTCAAGCTAATGAAGGAGAAATAGACGCTTTTAGTCTTGAAGATAATGATTTAAAAGCAAAAATACAGGAGGTTTCTAGAGAAGGTTTAATCGATCAGGGATTGGGAGTTATTTCTGTCAAACGTAATGCTGAGGGTAAGTGGGAGAGAACTTATTCTCAGGCAGATCGGCGCGTCACGGGTATTTCTGGCTTAGATAATCCCAACCAGGCTTTAAAAGCTACGGGGGCTGCGGTGGCGATATTTACTAAAGAAAATAAACTCGGTTATGAAGATAACTTAGGCGATCGCATTATTGGCACGTTTCAAAATTGTGCAGGGGGAACAACTCCCTGGGGTACAGTCTTAAGCGCGGAAGAAAACTTTCAAGATCAAGTACCAGAGCCAGTTATGGCAGATGGTTCATCTTTAAACCCAAGTGAAAAGCCATTTTTAATTACTGATGAAGATTTAGACGGTAGAGCTAATGTATTTGGTTTGGCGGGGAATAAATACGGCTGGATGGTAGAAATAGATCCTGCTAATCCTAATGATTACGGCACAAAACACACTTGGCTAGGACGTTATCATCATGAAGCTTTTGGGATACGCGCTGTGGCAGACAAAAACTTAGCGGTGTATTCAGGATGCGATCGCCGTGGGGGACATTTGTATAAATTTATTAGCCAGGAGAAAATCCAAGATCCCCAGGACAAAGCAAACTCTCGCCTTTTTGAAGCAGGAATGCTCTATGGGGCAAAATTCTCTCCCAATGGAGTAGGCGAATGGATTCCCCTCAATTCTGATACTAAAATTAGTCCTGTATCCCCTAATCAGGTTGTCGGCGGATTGGTTATCTTGCCCAATAGCGATCGCACTGCGGGGGGAGTGATGGAGGTATCCTCAGAAGAACAATTGCAGCCCTTATCTAGATTTAAAACTTTGGGAGACTTGTATCAGGGTAATAGTCCTGAAGAAACTCAGGGAGCAATTTTGATTGATGCTCACTTTGCAGCCTCAGCAGCGGGAATTACCTGCACTGCTCGCCCTGAAGACACCGAAATTGACGATAACGGCACTTTATTTATTGCTTTTACTTCTGGTGCTGCTGGTGATGATGGAGGTCCCGATCGGGCAATTTTTGTTGGCCCAGATGGAGAAACTGATTACGAGTATGGCTGGATCATGAAGCTGCAAGAAAACGATAGCGATCCTGCTGCTCTGGGCTTTACCTGGAGTATGCTGGCAACTGGAGGAGAAGTTGCCAACGGAGGTGCTGGCTTTGCTAATCCTGATAACTTGACCTTAGATAAAAAAGGCAACCTTTGGGTTGTGACTGATATGTCTACCAGTGTTCAGAATGAAGCAATTCCCACGCGAGTAAAAGAGGGAGCAAAATTGACGGGTAAAGACCTCACGGGAGCATTTGGTAATAACTCCATGTGGTATATTCCTTTGTCAGGAGAAAATGCAGGAAAGTCTTATCCTTTTGCGATCGGTCCTATGGAGTGCGAATGTACTGGTATAACTTTTAATAACAATAACAGCAGTTTATTTCTTTCGATCCAGCATCCCGGGGAAAATAACGGTATGCGTCAAGACATGGCAGCAGAAGCCAGAGATTTTGAACTATTGGCAACAGACGGAACAGCTTTTAAACAACAACGCCAAGTACCCCTTGGTTCAAATTGGCCCAGCGGCAAAGCCAATCAACCACCATTACCTGGAGTTGTAGCAATTCGTCGGCTAAATGGCAGTGAGATAGTTTAGGACTTACGCCGTGCAGTAGATTTTGTCCTCTGTCTCCCATAACCATAACTTTAGAAAGAAGTAGGATAGGCCCTTCGGGTTCGGCAGTTTGCTTATGTCGGTGAAACCGCCCACCGCAACTGCCTCTCCGTTCGCCCGTAAGAGAGTAGAAAGCAGGAAGTAGGGAGTAGGGGAAGCATTACTAGATTCCTAGTTAATAATGCAAAGGAATTGTTAACAAAGGTAAAAATAGTAAACATAGCCAACTCCAGTACTGCCACTGAACTGAATCAACTGGCTCAGTTTCCTCTAGCAAAGAATTTATTCTTTCATTAAGGCGATCGCCTACTATATCGTCATTGAAATTGGCACACAAAATAGGAGAAGATTCTAAAGGTGTTTTAGCTACGATTAACAGAGATTCTGCCAACAGCAAAAAGTCAACTTCTTGAGCAGCTTGACGATCTGCTCTTAGTTCTCTAAGCAACATTAGTTCTTGCCATAAAGTTTCTGTATTAGGTAGCCAGCAGCTAAAAGATCGCAACCAGCCAAGCCAAAAAAACCAAAAGGTATCGCGGTAATATACATGAGCCTGCTCGTGGGCTAAAACCGCCTTTAAATGCTCTTGGTCTAAAGTAGCCAGCAAACCACGACTAACCACTAATTCAGACCGCCAAAAGCCAATCTGCGCGCTATAGGGTAAATCAAGCTCAATAATTCTGGCGGTATTCCCTTCTATTGATTGCTGCTCATAGTTAGTTAGTTGATCTATAGCTTGATTACCTTGATAAGCTAATTTGCCCAAGCACCCTAAAGCAAAGATGAGTAAAGAAGCTGATACAGCACATCCCCATGAGCCAACCTGTATGCCAAGCATTGCTCCATGACAACCCATATATAATACTGCGATCGCTGTACTTAATAGCAATAGTGCAGGAAATACCAAGACAAACAAAGCTTGATGCCAGCGTTTAGCCCATGTTCCTGTTCCAATTGAACTACAGCGCACAATCCAGGCTAGGGAAATAATAATTAATAGGGCGAACAGGTGCATTATGTTTGTTCCTCTCTTTGACTGCGAATGGTTTGAAGGCGCTCTGCGATCGCTTCTAGCTGCTCTAAGCTGGCAGTATCTAAACTGTCAGCAAAAGAAGCCACTACGTCGGGGTTACTTATAGCGAGAAAATGATTTAGCTTTTCATAAGATTGGATTGCCTGTGCCTGTTCATAAGAAACTAAAGCTTGCCAGGAAAAAGCACGTCCTTTTTTACTGCATTTGAGCCAACCTTTTTGAGTCAAGCGTCTAAGTACTGTAGTCACCGAAGTGTAAGCCAGTTCGCGATCGGGATCTTGCAAAATGAAGTCATGTACGTTTTTGACCGTAACTATCTTTAATTTCCAGACTATCCCTAGGATTTCGGCTTCAAGGGGTCCAAGAGATAGCTTTTTTGGTCTGTGATGCGGTAAAAAAGCCATTAATCAAATTGATTCAGAAATATTATACAAATTTAACTCGTTAACTAACTTTATATTCAGATATATAAGTTTAAATTAACAAAAATTCTTAAAACCTAGATTAATTCATGGGTTGGCAGTATTTGAGATTTTTAGCCATTATCTAAAAAGTATAGAATAGAAATCTCCTTGATTAACAGTAGCAAAATAAACTACCAATTAACGGCATCAACAAACTGTTATTTGAATCTTAAAAAAAGCTGAAGCAAGAAAAGATTTGGTCATTGTCTAACTCTTTACTCTTTAAGCTTAAACTTAGAAAAATAGACAAACAACTTGATGTTTTATCGAATACGGGCATTAAGTTTACCAATTTTTTACAAATTCATTTTATTAACCCAAATATATTTTTAAATCTTTTAAAAAGTCCTATTCCGCCATGATTAATTGGTACAAACAAATATATCTATTCGTAATATTAATTGGTTCTTTTTTCTGGGGACATAGTTCGCTTTTGGCAACATCTAAAACCAGAGTTGTTTCTAATTCTTCCAATATTTATTTTACTAAAAACAATCAGGAGATAAATATTCCTGTAGCGCAAAAGGCTGAAGCTTGCGCGTCAATAGATTCTAAATACAGAGAGGTATACAGTTTTGAAACCGAAGATTATTACATTAACATTTGTCAATTAGAAGGCAGCTTTTATTATCACCGTCAATCAAAGTCAAACCAAGACGAAACTATTTTAGCTCCTGCCCAAGCTGTTTTTAGTGGAGATATTTTTCAAGCCAACTATGGCAAAATGGTTTACTTTGTCGGCAAAGACGGCGATCGCTATTATTCTACCGTGATGCAAAATAACAGTGAAATAGTTTTTGAGCCAGAAGTTGAGCCACCTGTATCAGTAAGTATTGTTAAACCTACTGTGTCTAATGTTGGCATTATCAACAATTTAGAACAAGATAGAAAGGCAAATTTGGAATTAAATAATCAAGGTATTACAGAGAAATCATTAATCTGTACCAGAAGTTTTGATTTTAATCGCGATCTTGATGGCTGGCAAAAGCTAATTGGTCAGAGATTACTCCATCCGTTGAGGGCAAAACCAGCTTTGAGCGTTGGTCAATCAGCCGATACTGCCAATCAATATACTATTAACAATGGTTATAACTTTGTTTATAATGGCGATGTTTCCAAACAAGCTTTAATTGAAACCAAAGAAGGGACGGTTGTTAATCTTAACATTGCTACTATGAGCCAAACCATTAAAAGAGCTTGTGTGCAACCAGTTGTAGAAAGACGGTAAACTCTAATATCGAGTCGAGTTAGTTTTTAAAGAATAGCCAGTAGCAGACTTAGGAATATTGATTGCAGGTTTATTGACCGCCACTGCTAACATAACTGCTGAAGAATTAACCGCAGCAGGAGCATCTAATTTTGCCATTTTAAAAGCTGGGCTGATTCCTGGAATTATGCCTGAAATAATAGCAAATAAAGAAGCTGCGATCGCTCCCCCACCCCAAACTAATTTGCGTCTACGACGACGATGATCTACCAGTCGAAAAACTCCTTTGGTAATTTCATCTACAGACTTTTCGCAGGGTGGAGCAATAGATTGCTGCATCTGACTCTGCAAAGTCAGTAACTGAGTATAAACCTGCTTGACTTGAGGATCTCGGTCGAGCAAAGCCTGTACCTGATTCTTTTGGGGAGTAGATAGCTCTCCATCAACATAAGCACTAAGCAATTCAAAATAATCTAGGGCTGAGTCTTCTGTTTTGGAGTCTATTTGCTTAATGTCTGACTCAAAACCTTCAAAATTAGATGTCATTTTAGCATTACCAATACAATATTTTTAGGAATTAAAGTGATGAACAATCTAGGTGCTAAAGAGCCAGCCAAATCAATCTCTCCTAAATATTAATTATTAAAGCTGGTCTACATATCAATTTACTCTTCATCTAGATAGTTTTGCAACACTGACTGAAGTTTAAGTCTGGCTCTGGCGATCCTAGATTTCACCGTGCCTAGAGACACTCCTGTAATTTCAGCAATTTCTTCATAAGCTAGTCCTTCTATTTCTCGCAGGACAATAGTAGTGCGAAAAGTTTCAGGAAGGGCAGCGATCGCTGTTTGCAAATGCTCATAGAACTCTCTAGTAGCCAAATCATCACTAGGACTGGGAGCATCATCAGGCAATTCCCAACTCATTTCGCCGTCTTCGACATAATGGGGAGCATCCAAGGAAAGAGGCTGGCTAACGCGCTTGCGCTTGCGTAGTTCGTCATAAAAAAGGTTAGTAGCAATACGACTAAGCCAACCACGAAACTTGGCTGGATCTTGAAGCCGATGAACATTGCGATAGACTCTAATCCACACCTCTTGAGCCATATCTGCTCGTTCCTGCCAATCTGGAGCTAAGTGATAGAAAAGACGGTTTAAATGAGATTGATATCTGTGCAACAATTCAGCAAATGCAGCTTTGTCGGGCTGTGCATTTGCTTGACAGTAAACAATCAGGTCGTAATTAGAGAGTTTTTCAGGAGACACTAAGCATTTCGTTTTACTCACCTCAGTTTCAGACCAAGATACAGGAAGAGATAAACTCATGAACTTAATTAACCTCAGTATAGAGTTTTAGTATATCTTTCTCAAAGACTGAAAATAAATCACAAAAGTTCCAAGACAATTTTTGACTGAGCTTTTTCTTTGTTTCTTTCCCACAACAATAATTTCAGACGAAGCTTATTCTAATGTTTTTTCACCTAATTAACCAATTTAAAAAAAATTACTGTCTTTTTCGTAGCCAGGGGCATAATCTTTTAATAAACTGCTGAGTTGATTTGCCATATTAGAATTGTTTTTAGGATTAATAGCCTGCCTTTCTGGAAAAAATTCTGGTCGGTCTAAATAGCGATTAATCGCTTCTTTTACCTGCTCTTGAATTAATGTTTGCAATTCTTGTCTTGCTCGTTGACGTTGGTAATTTGCTCCTTCTTCAGTGGTTGCATATAGAGGTGGTAAACGGTTTAGAGCATAGGCAGCAATATCTCCTACATCTAAAGAAGTATCGCTAGTTTGTTCAATCTCAGCAACGCAAGTAATCGCATCGCTCAAGACCAATTCCTCCATTACGTTGATAAACTGTTTGCGAGGGACTGCTACCACTTCTCCCGTCAGCAGCGCGCCCATAAGCTGATCTAAAGCTAAATACTCTTCTACAGATAGTTCCGCTGCCGTGCCACAAATTCTACCTACTTCAGCTTCCATACTGGGAGTAAGATAGCCGTCTTGCATTGCTTGTTCGACAATTGAATTGATTCCCATAATTAAGTAAATGATGATAAATAAAGGTAAATTAAGCCAATCTCCCGCACTATTTTAGTATTTATAGCTAGAAATCGAAAAGGTATTTAGCTTAAAATACGCGGTTTTGCCAAATGTATAGTTCATTCAATGACACCAAACCGCCAAGGTACAGGGTCTACTGCCACCCCGTCAACATATAAACCCCAATGCAGATGAGGTCCAGTAGAAGCTCCAGTTGAGCCAATCGTGCCAATTTGCTGACCAGCTTTGACCATTTCTCCTTCTGCCACATTAATGTCTTGTAAGTGCATAAAGACGCTTAGCACTCCTTGTCCGTGATCGATGCCGACAATATTGCCATGAACGTGAAAACCGTCCTTTTCTCTGCCTACTAGTCTGATTTTTCCTGCTGCGGGGGCAACCACAGGAGAGCCATAGCCACCAGCGTAGTCTACTCCTTTATGATAGTAATCATTAGCAAATACGCCATTATAATAACGACGGACACCAAATCCACTGGAAATCCTCCCAGCGTTGGGACGTTTAAACGATCCCTGCCAATATTTCTGCGGAGTAACTAATTTTTTAAACGCCGTTACCCTGTCTAGTTCTAGTTGAGTTGCTGGACGACCCGCTTCACCACTAAGGGTAATACGCTGTAAGGGAAAAACGCGGCTTTTTAGCCAGACTCCAAGATTGCTGATTTGATTATTTTCTTTGACCTGAAGAGTCATTTTGCCTGGAGAATTTAAAGGAGAAGTAGGGATCAAAGCACGATATTTGCCTTGAACAGGAAATACAGGATAATCTTGTCGATCTACGCTAATACTTGGAGGAGTACCAGGAACATCAGGAGTTACCAGAACTGAAATAGTGTCTCCCTGCTGGGGTGTTTTAGGAGATACCTGGACTTCTAAAGCTTTTGCAGGTAGAGGAATTACCAAGCATAAAACTGTGGTGATGAGTGATAGATTTGGTCGAAAGCGATAAGCCTGACGGCATGACTTTGTTACGCGCATATTACTGGAGATACTGTTTACCTGTAAATAGTATCTCACAGTGTATTCTAGCTTTTAATCAACCACCACTCTAAAGTGTCTAGCAATACAAAACTGAGAATCCTAACTGCCCGAGCTTTAAAATCAGTGGGCAAATTCCCGAAATTGGATAGTAATATTCAATCAGATAATTTTTGCCCACCCTACAGAACTTAATTATTGCAAATTATGATGATGGACTGCCGAAAGGTTACTAGGGTTTTGTAGGATATTAATATTGAACAAATTATTTAACCAATTTTAATAGTTCAAAAGATCTACTTCAATGGGTATTTAAATATTGAGTTTAGAAAATAGATACTTCAACCAACGGCGTTAGTTGAATTCTGCTTTGAAGACAAGCCGAGATAACCAAATATCTGGGCTGGGATAATTCTTTTAAAAAAACTTTATAGATGAGCATTTCTAATTCTGTTGTACGACAGTTGCTGGAAACCTGCACGAGTTGGCGACCACAAATGTATTTTAAGGCTTCTTTGACGGCGTTATCTCACGCTATGGAAGATCTGGTCTTAAATGATTCGGATACGCCTTTAGTGATTGCAAGTTTTCAACGAGAGCGTTTTTATCGTCAAGAATCTCATCGTTATAAACGTATTGCTGATAAAAGCGATCAGGTATATGTTTTAGCAGCCCCAGAAACAGAGTTTGGCGATCGCTCAGAAGACTATGAAACTATTGCCTTTGAACCAACTGATGCCCTAGCTCAAGAATGGCATTTAGTAATTATTGGTCAGCACTATGCTAGCTGTCTAGTTTGTCGCGAAAAAAGCTTTTCAGCTAACGATAAAGAGCGTAATTATGGCGCACCAATCGATGCCAATCGTCGTTTTGAGGGAATATGGACTTTTAATCGCACCGTAACCATAGAAGCAGCAAAAATCATGCTCGATCGCATTGGTATTTATCGCCCAGAATTAGCTGCTAAAATTGCCCTGGCTAATCAAGTATATTTATCGCCCAAAAAAGTAAGGCAGAAAAAGAGCAACATAAATTCACCTTTAACCAATCCAGATCCTTTTGTCCAGAGACTGGTTACCTATCTTCAGGCTAGTCAATATAAGTTATTAAAAGCCAATAAATCTTTAGCAGCCAAACAGCAAAAGGAAATATTATTAAATTCCGTCAGCGATGCTGTAAGGCGATCGCTTCATACTAAGCAAATTTTACAGGTTGCAGTGCAAAAGCTAGGGGAAGGCATTGGCGTATGTCGCTGTATCGTTTACCGTTGTCGCGAAGAGGATGCCACAGCAACGGTAGATCGAGAATTTACTAGTCCAAGAATAAAGTCGGTTAGAGGACAAAAATGGCAGCTAGCCAATAATCCCCTGTTTGAAGAAGCGATCGCCACCAAAGAAACTATTAGCGTTGACAATACTCTAGAAGACGAGCGTTTACATAAAATAGCCGCGGATAAGGGGACGGGAGAATTTTTTCAAAATCTAATTCAAAATTACTCTATTTTCTCTTGGCTATTAGTGCCAATTTTTTATCAGGATAAACTGCTGGGAGTAATGGAGTTACATCACTGTGAAACAGAGCCTATTGCCTGGAAAGCCGATGATATTGCCCTAGTAGATGCGATCGCAACTCAGATAGGAGTAGCTTTAATTCAAGCAGAAGCTTATGCCGATTTAGAAGATCTCAACGAACAATTGGAGGCTTTAGACCGCACTCGTTCTAACCTGGTGGCAATTGTGGGTCACGAGCTACGTACCCCTCTTTCAACCATTCAAGTGTGTCTCGAAAGTTTGGCTAGTGAACCTGATATGCCTCCCGAATTGAGTCAGATTATGCTCGATACCGCCCTTAGTGATGCCGAAAGAATGCGTAATTTAGTCCAAGATTTTCTTACCCTTTCCCGTTTAGAAGGCGGTGGGATAGAGTGGAATTTAGAAACTCTTTCTATTAACGAGTGTATTGATTTAGCAGTAAGTAATGTCAAGGCGCGTAATCACGAATTAGAACTACCTCAAATTAAAAATCTAACTACCCCTAAAGATTTGCCCCTAATACAGATAGATGGGGAATGGCTAGTAGAAGTACTAGTGAAGCTATTAGATAATGCCTGCAAATTTACCCAGGCGGACGGCAAAATTGCGATCGCTGTAAAAACAAACGGCGGTAACACCCTGGAGATTATGATTTCTGACACGGGTAGAGGCATAGAGACTAGCAGCCTAGAAACCGTATTTGACCGTTTTTATCAAGAAGAAGAGTCCCTAAGACGTAGCGCAGGAGGCACGGGTCTGGGTTTGGCTATCTGCCGACAAATTGTCAAAAATTGGGGCGGTAAAATTTGGGCAGAATCACCAGGAAAAGACAAAGGCAGCAAATTTTATTTTACTATTCCCATCAAGGCCACCCGCAACAACTCAGAAAAGTCAACGCAAAAAACAGCTAAATCTAAAGCTAGCAGCCAAAAAAGCAACAAAAAGCCCAAGAAATAACTCGGTGATTCAAAAATGGATGAGAAGGAGGCGAGCTAGCGTTGCTAAAAACTGTAACAGTTTTTGACATACTCACAGTATTGTCCTAAACAGAATGATAGGATGCCGTAAATACCTTTAAATTGAGGATTTTTTTTAACATGGCAGAAGATATGAAGCTTTCAGGTAAAACCCCTAAGTTTGGTGGCAGCACAGGTGGTTTACTAACCAAAGCAGAAGTAGAAGAAAAGTACGCTATTACTTGGACGAGTAGCAAAGAACAAGTATTTGAAATGCCTACTGGTGGCGCAGCAATAATGAACGAAGGTGAAAATCTACTTTATTTAGCGCGTAAAGAACAGTGTTTAGCATTGGGCGCACAGCTACGGACTAAATTTAAGCCCAGAATTCAAGACTATAAAGTCTATCGCATTTTCCCTAGTGGCGAAATTCAATATCTGCACCCCGCAGATGGCGTGTTCCCCGAAAAAGTAAATGAAGGTCGAGAATATAACGGCACGAAAGAACGTAGAATCGGTCAAAATCCTCAACCAGCTACCATTAAATTCTCTGGGAAAACAACCTACGAAGTTTAAAAAAAAGCAGATAAAATCAGGAAGGGCAAAGTATAGATCTATATTTCTAAACTTGTCCTCCTTTTTTTTGACTTAGTTAATTCTTGGTTATTAAGCTTTAAATGTTTATATTCATAGCTATTAATTGGATTTAATCTTACTTGCTACTTGCTACTTGCTACCTCGCGCGTTCCTTAGCTGACGAAACGTCAGCAGGGTCGCTCGTCTACCTGCTACTTTTTCTAATATGATCTTTCCCAACTTCGCTCAATTTACCGAACTAGCACAGCAAGGTAATTTTATACCTGTATATCAAGAATTAGTTGCTGACTTAGAGACTCCCGTGTCCGCTTGGTACAAAGTATGTGCAGGTCAACCCTATAATTTTCTTTTAGAATCTGTAGAAAAAGAAGAAAAACTTGGTCGCTATAGCTTTTTAGGCTGCGATCCGATGTGGGTATTAGAAGCTAGAGGCAACAAAACTATCCAGACTCACCGAGATAATTCGGTTGAAGAGTTTACGGGCAATCCTTTTGAAATTTGCGATCGCTGTTTAACCTCGATTAAACCAGTTAAGCTGCCACAGCTTCCTCCTGGTATTGGCGGTTTATTTGGCGTGTGGGGCTATGAATTGATTAATTGGATTGAACCAAGAGTTCCCGTCAATTCTCCGAGTGAGGATGATTTACCTGATGGAGTTTGGATGCAGGTAGATAATCTAATTATTTTTGACCAGGTTAAACGCAAGATTTGGACAATCTCCTATGCGGACTTACGAGATGCCGATGTTAGCCTAGAACAAGCATATCAGGATGCGAGCGATCGCGTTACTAAATTAATGCTCAAGCTACAGTTACCTCTGCCTATAGAAGCAAAATCTCTTGAATGGAAATCTTTAGATAGTCGCAGTAGTTCTGATTCAAGTTTAGTATACCGTAGCAATATCGATAAGCAAGCCTTCTGTGATAACGTTAGCAGGGCAAAAGATTACATTCGAGCAGGAGATATTTTTCAAGTTGTCTTGTCTCAAAAGCTTTCCACCGTCTATAAAGGTCATCCTTTTAATCTGTATCGCTCTCTACGCCTAATTAACCCTTCTCCCTACATGGGTTACTATCAGTTTGGTGATTGGCAGCTAATTGGTTCATCTCCAGAAGTAATGGTTAAGGCAGATGTGAGAAGCGATGGCAAGATTGAAGCTACCCTTAGACCCATTGCCGGAACTCGCCCCCGTGGCAAAACCAAAGCCCAAGACGAAGCTTATGCTAAAGATCTTTTAGAAGATCCCAAAGAAGTCGCTGAACACATCATGCTAGTAGATTTAGGCAGAAACGATTTAGGTCGTGTCTGTGTTAAAGGCAGCGTTAGCGTTAATGAACTAATGGTAATCGAACGTTATTCTCATGTAATGCACATTGTCAGCAATGTTATTGGTGAGCTTGAACCAGATAAAACAGCCTGGGACTTATTAAAAGCCTGTTTTCCTGCGGGTACAGTCAGTGGCGCGCCCAAGATTCGCGCGATGGAAATTATCAATGAACTTGAATCCGAAAGGCGGGGACCCTATTCTGGAGTTTATGGTTACTATGATTTTGAAGGACAGCTAAATACTGCTATTACTATTCGCACCATGATTGTTCGTCCCTATAAAGAAAATCAGTGTATGGTTTCGGTACAATCAGGGGCAGGAATGGTAGCTGACTCTGTGCCTGAAACTGAATATCAAGAAACTTTAAATAAAGCCAGGGGGTTATTAGAGGCGATTAAAAGCGTTAATTAAAAGATGAGGCTGATTAACTAATAAAACTTTTGAAACACACAATATTTCGTAATTTCTTTGCGTCTCTGCGCCTCTGCGCGAGATAATTAGTTTATAGTCTCAACCTTTACTTAGACTGCTATATGAGCGAAATTTTATACGATGAAGTGCCTTCTATAAATCTAAACGACTTTACTGCTAATAATCCTGAACGCAAGCAAAAGTTTGTCCAAACCTTGGGTGAAGCTTACCAAAATATTGGTTTTGTGGCGGTAAAAAACCATGGCTTATCTAAAGAGTTAACAGCCAGCTTATACAGTGCAGTCGAACAGTTTTTTGCCTTACCAGAAGCTACTAAATTAAACTATGAAATAAAAGGATTAGGAGGGCAAAGAGGATATACTGCTAAAGGCAGAGAACACGCCAAAGGTAGAAATGTTGGAGACTTGAAAGAGTTTTACCACATAGGGCAAGAAATTGCCGCAGCAGATACTAGCTTAGGTTATCCTGCTAATATATTTCCCCAAGAAGTACCTGAATTTGCCACAACGACAGTAGAAGCCTATCGAACTTTAGAAACAGCAGGGTTGAAGATTCTTAGAGCGATCGCAATTTATCTAGAACTAAATGAGTTTTATTTTGATGATAAAGTAAGGTTGGGCAATAGCATTCTCCGTGCTATTCATTACTTTGCCATAGCCAATCCCCAAGAAGTTCCAGATGGCGCAGTTCGTGCAGCAGCCCACGGTGATATTAATCTAATTACTCTGTTGATGGGTGCAAGTACAGAAGGTTTGCAAATATTACGCAAAGATGGCAAATGGATTTGGGTAACCGCCTTACCCGATCAAATAGTAGTCAACGTTGGCGATATGTTAGAACGACTTACCAACAACAAATTAAAATCAACTGTTCATCGAGTAGTCAATCCGCCAAAAGAACTACTGCATACTCCCCGTTACTCCATTCCTTTTTTTATGCACCCAATTTCCCAGATGGATCTTACCTGTCTGACTAACTGCATTGATGAACACAATCCCAAACAATTTGCAGACATTACCGCTGGCGAATTTTTAACTGAGCGTTTGCGAGAAATAGGATTAATAAAATGATTTTTTACTGGACGCGGTTTATATTATGGCAATCGAATCATTGATTAGGACATCCCTTAATTTTTTTGCGCCTCTGCTAGGTCAGCATTCCCTTGCGCCTGACGGCGACGCGGGGTCTGACCTCTTTGCGCGAAATATTATTATAGTCTTAACCTTTACTTCGATTGCTATACCCTAACCAAAACTGACGTTAAGTAGAATAAAGATCGGCATAGCCATCTTCAGAGACAATAAGAGCTAAACAATTAACGTCACGAGCCTTTTCCCCATCAATGTAGCGAATAGCAGAATTATATCTTGCTCCTCTGGCAGAATTCCCATTTTTAGTAGCTTTTCCGTCAAGTATTACTCCAAACGAATGCACAACACCACCAGGGGACATCAAAATTGCGCCATCAATGCTAGATATGTGGGAAATCATTTCTTCGGTAACGGTTACTGCGTCAATTGCAGTGCTTTGAGCAGCTAATCTTTTGGTTTCTTGCTCGGCTTCTGGGGTTATAACTAATATTGTGCCATGGCGTTGTTCTACCGCTGCCTCAACAGCTTTTACTAATCTAGCTACTGTTGTTTTGTTAACTTCAAAAAGCCGATACACATAATTATAAAATTGCTCTTTGTTAAAACGTTCTCTCGGCAATCTTGGTTCTCGATACTTAACCCGCAGCATAATATTTTCAGCATGAGCTAACTCCCAAGTATAGTGTTCGGTAAATCTGATTTCAAATAAATTTTCTAAGCTGGGTTGATACGTATTTAACGGCACTCCAAACCCCCAGACAGTCTCAACATCACACAACAAAGCCATCTGAGCGCTAGAAACTTCGAGCAGTTTTCTGATGCCTCTATAGTCATCAATCATAATTGGCACTTTTAATTTAATCTTAGTTAGAATATCTGGATGATTAGTTGGACAAATTATCAATCTGCCCTTACTAAATGCGCCTTCATAACGTTCAGCAGCTACAGCATTGGCAAAAGATAATAAATCTACGCTATTCCACTGGTTGACGTGAACTTCTACCGATCTGAGCAAACTGGATGCAGCATCTTCGATAACTCGTTTGGGATTAGCTAATAAAAAAGTTTCTTCTGCCGATGGTTTTTGAAGTTCTAATTCGCTTTCTGCCAAAATTCGATAAATTACTGATTCTAGAAAACAACGATCTATTCTGTACTCGCGCATAGAATGTAATTCATGTTCTTTTTTGGTTAATTGATAGTGATGATCGAAGTCTTGCCTCTCAAGTTGAATAACTGTCACGATCCAATGTTCATTTTTTTGAAGGGGAAAACTACAGAAAGAAATTTGTTTTTTTTCTGGATCGTGTTTTTCTAAAATAGATTGAACAGCTTTGCGTAGTGCTTTGGGATAAAGAGAATCTTTATGTACTTGATTTAAATGTGGAGTATCTATAAAAAAGAATTGTTCGGGATCGTTGTTAAATGTATCTTTTGCTAGGTCGAAGACTTGCTTAAATTCATTGGGAGTAAACCCAAAATCTTCTTGCTGAAAGAAAATTTGCTCAACATTTTCAGTGGTAATAGGAACACCGATAATAAAGATATTAAATGTTATTGGCAGCTCTAAAATTTGGAATATACACCCTACAGAGTTTTTAACTGCATTTTGAAAAGCGTCTTGCCATTGACCCATGAATATTAGGATTCGCGTTTGGTTATTTTCCTCAATCAAAAAATTGCCTTTTTTTTAAATCATAGGTGATTGATAAGCTTAATTTTAATAATTCTTGGCAACGTAGCCAAATTTTGTCTGTACCTCATTTTATATTCAGACTAACTATTAGTTATGAGGATTCGATATAGTAGATATCTGAGACGATTGTCCGATCTATTAGGAGATTTAAGTTTTGACCCTTGCCTTTGATAACCTTGTTGATGCCGATATAGCCAAGCCAGCTAGATATTTGGGTAACGAACTTGGTGCAGTACATAAACCCTGGACAGAAGCCGAGGTGCGTTGGGTGCTGACTTATCCTGAAGTCTATGAGGTGGGGGCATCAAATTTAGGTCATATTATTCTTTACAATATAATTAATGCTCAACCGCAACAGTTGTGCGATCGCACTTATCTTCCCGCACCCGATCTTTCAGCAAAGCTGCGCTCGACTAATACTCCCTTATTTGCTCTAGAATCAAAGCGATCGCTTTTAGATTTTGATATTTTAGGCTTTAGTCTCAGCTATGAGTTAGGGGCAACAAACATCTTAGAAATGCTGAGTTTGGCAAATATTCCCTTAACCTGGCAAGAAAGGGATGCAGGAGACTATCCGTTAATTTTTGCAGGGGGACAAACCGCTACATCTAACCCCGAACCTTATGCAGATTTCTTTGACTTTATTGCTTTGGGTGATGGAGAAGAGCTTTTACCCGAAATTGGTCTGGTCATTAAAGAGGCTAAGGCAGCAGGATTGAGTAAAGCAAAGTTATTACTAGATTTGGCGCAAGTTCCTGGGGTATACGTTCCTAGATTCTATAAAATGGCGCAAGATGGCTCAGTTCATCCTACTAACCCTGAAGTACCTAAGCGTATATTACGTCGGGTTGCTACGCCTATTCCTGCCTATTCTATTGGCTTAGTTCCCTTTATTGAAACCGTACACGATCGCCTTACCGTAGAAATAAGAAGAGGCTGTACTCGTGGTTGCCGTTTTTGTCAGCCAGGAATGCTAACTCGCCCTGCCACAGATGTTGAACCAGATAAAGTCGTAGACGCAATTACCAAGGGAATGCGCGCCACTGGCTACAATGAGTTTTCTTTATTATCTCTTAGTTGCTCTGATTATTTAGCTCTTCCAGCAGTAGGAATGGAGATTAAAAATCGCTTGCAAGAGGAGAATATATCCCTGTCTCTTCCAAGCCAAAGAGTTGATCGTTTTGATGACAACATTGCCGATATAATTGGTGGCTTGAGAAAGTCTGGGTTAACCTTTGCCCCCGAAGCTGGCACGCAACGAATGCGAGATGTGGTGAATAAAGGATTAACTAATGAAGAATTACTCAGAGGTATTCAAACCGCTGTTGCCCGTGGCTGGAGTAAGGTCAAACTGTACTTTATGATCGGTTTACCTGGAGAAACTGATGTAGATGTAGCTGGTATTGCTGAAACGGTGCGCTGGTTGCGCCGAGAATGTAGTCAGCTTAGTAGTAAACGCCTTAACTTTAATATTACTATTTCTAACTTTACTCCTAAACCCCATACGCCTTTTCAGTGGCATTCTGTCTCTACCAGTGAGTTTAGACGCAAACAAAATCTATTGCGAGAAGAATTTCGCCGTATCAAAGGTGTAAAAATTAACTACACTGATGTCCGCATCTCGGCAATGGAAGACTTTGTAGGCAGAGGCGATCGCCGTTTAGCCCCTGTAGTTAAACGGGCTTGGGAATTGGGTGCAGGCATGGATTCTTGGTGGGAAAATTTAGATAAAGCTTATGGTGCTTGGTCACAGGCGATCGCTGAAGCGGATTTAACCTGGAAATATCGTCAGGTAGAAGATGGAGAATGGAATATCTTTTTAGATGCCGATACAGCCACCTCTATTGAAGATGCCACTGATGCACCCTTACCCTGGGATCATATCAATACAGGAATAGATAAACAATGGCTAAAAGAAGACTTGCAGAGAGCTTTAGACGCTGCTACTGTGCCTGACTGTGCTTTTGATGGTTGTTCTCACTGTGGCGTTTGCGGAACAGATTTTGGACACAATATTGTCGTTAAGCCCCCAGCTATTCCAAAATTTGCAGGACATTACAAACCAAACCAGCATAAAGAGCAAAAGATCAGAATGTGGTTTGGGAAAGTTGCCGAGATGGGATTAATCAGCCATCTCGATCTAGTGCGTCTATTCGACCGGGCAATTCGTCGCGCTGCTTTACCTATTTCCTTTACAGGCGGATATCATCCAGGACCAAAAATCTCTATTGCCAATGCTTTGTCTTTGGGTATTACCAGCAATGGTGAAATTGTTGATTTTGAACTGACCGAAGACATGGATGTAGAAGAGTTTCGCACTAGGTTAGAGGCACAACTCCCAGATAATCTTCCTATCTACAAAGTAGAAGATATCGATCTCAAGTCTTCAAACGCTAGTCGTTTAATGGATAAAGCAGAATATCTGATTACCGTACAGTCAGAAGAAGATATAGATGCAGCCTGGAGTCAGTGGATTGATGCTATTAAAAACAGTCAAGAAATATTGTGGGAGAAATTCACTAAGTCAGGGAATAAAAAAGTCGTTAATTTATGCGATCGCCTGTTCTCCCTCTCCTTAGAATCTGAAACGGATAATCAAGCAGTAATTCGCTTTACTGGTAGCTGTCGCAACGATGGAACAAACCTCTCGCCAGATAACTTTGTTTATATGTTGGAACAAATAGCAAAGATTGAGTTTCAATTACTTAATGTGCATCGTCAGCAATTGATTTTAAACTAATTAATTTTGGTGGGCATAGAATTAAAGACTTAAATATCTGCGTACTTTGTCCACTCTACGCAAAAGCGATCGCTCTAAGTTTCCCCACATACAGTTAATAGTAAAACCATCTATAGTTCCCGCCATATTTTTGAACAATATCCTCTATCCAAGTTGGCGTGGATTTTCCTTTATGTTCATATAACTCAGCATAAGCAAGCATCATATTTGTCAGGCTGGGAAATAATACATTCATTTCGCAAGGATCTTCTTCATTTACGTAATCACTATAAGTCACAAGTACGGGAGAAGTTTCCTGTTGTTTCTTGCTTCCAACTATTGATAGCACAACATCTTCTCTGTAAGAAGTACAGAAAGGTAACAAACGTGGATTATCATTAATTAACATATCGCAATAACAACTCATTGCTTTCTGTAATGTCGCAAATCGAGCAGGATAATCGGGAAAATAAAAGTAATTATAAACAGAATTCCAGTCAGTATCATCAGATATCCCAATAGGTAAACAACCATTGCCCATCAAATATAAATCGTAAAATTCTTGAGGCAGTTGAAAACGATACGGTTCGACTATTTCTTTAATTTGTTTTATGCTCAAACGAGGCTGATAGCTGCCTAAATCTTTATTGACAAGCTCTAATTGTTTTGGTTCTAAATTTTTAGGAGTGGCATTTTTAAGTGATTTATAGGGGGGATGATAAGCAATCAAAGTTGCTGGTAAATTGTCATGATTGCTTTGCTTTTTGCTGTGTGCAATTCTCTTAATTGCCTCAACTATTTGGGACATTCTTTGTTTCTTTATTATTACTTTGTTCAATTTAGCTTAAGAAATGGGCGATCGCATTTATGTGAGAAAGAAACGTAATGCAATTTTCGAGTAAAATCCAAATTTGCATTTTTACTCTCAAAATGAGAGAATAGACAAAAGCACCAGTTTATTTAAATTTGCCAAAAATTATGGAAAGACTTAATGCACTTAATTTCAATTCGCAATCTTCGTTTTGATGCTGCAAAACATCCAGATGCGATCGCGCCTATTAATAATTGGTATGCAACAGCAAAAAAGTCACAGTGGACAAATCTAGAAGATGTCCGCAGAATTTATCGAGATGCCGAAGCAGTAGGAAATTTTACAGTATTTAACATTAAAGGTAATAAATATCGTTTGATTGTTGGTATTGATTACGAAAACCAAACTGTTTATCATAAATATTTTTTAACTCATTCAGAATACGATCAGGATAAATGGAAAAATGACTCTTACTTTTAATAAAACTGCCTACTCCAATCTTTTGAGTCAATATATACCTCAAGTAATTGAAACAGAAGAAGAATACGATCGCGCCTTAACAATAGCAGAAAAATTAACTTTTGCTAAAAATCGTACTTTAGAAGAAAAAGCCTTACACAAGTTAGTAGTAGCTTTGATTGAGGCTTACGAGACAGAAAACTATCCAATGAAAGAATCTACACCTCATGAAATTCTGCAACATTTAATGGAGTCTAGTAGTACCAAACAAGCTGACTTGGTAAGCGTAATTGGTTCTAGCGGAGTAGTGTCTGAGGTAGTGAATGGTAAACGGTCTATTAGCAAAGCACAAGCTAAAGCATTAGGAGATTATTTTAAAGTTTCATCAAATTTGTTTATTTGAGCAGCATTTTTCAGTGTATCTTCTACGGTTTTTTCTCTAACTAGAATAAAGCGATCGCTTTTATACAAGATCGGCTAAAGAAAAAATTTACTAAAGTCTGGTAATAAAAAGTTTATTAGCTTGCGCGTAGCGAAGCCATGTCGTAAACTTATCGCTTTTTCTCTTTAAACATAGAATCTATCTCAGGTAAGATATTTAATACCGCTATTCTATGCTTTACTGCTAGCTGTCGTAATGATGGTACAAATCTATCAACAGATAATCTAGTTTATATGTTGGAACAGGTAGCTAGGATTGAAGTGCAGTTGCTTAGTGTACATCGCCAACAGTTAATCTTAGCTAAATTGTAAGGTATTATAATTTAAGTTGTTAGATAATGTAATTACAGTTAAATTCAAAAGTCTCAATTATATTACTGTTCTTAGATAATATTCTTTAAGTATTTATTCTGGTCTAACGTAAGTTATTCTAAAACTAGTTTTTTGTCTCTACAAATAATAATCGTGTCAAAATGTAACCTATATTGCATTTTTACTTATCTTCTTGCTTAACTTCCTTAAATTCACTGGTTTAAATCCGCTTAAAGTAGGATGCTTTAGATAGCTCAAAGCAACAGCGCGCTTTTGTAAGTTTGCTGAAGCATTCTTAGGTTATGTCAATCGAATCATAGGTAAGGTTGTATTATCTTAACCTTTACTTCGACTGCTATAAATAAATTTATGTAATGCTAAATCAAATGCTAATGAAACCAAGCAACATACATATCATTTATCATATTTCAGAGTTAATTGATTCGACAATATGTTGTGCTTGAATGTAGTTTTTTATGCTCTTGCTTTTATTTACATACAAAGAATTTAAACTTTAAATCCTAAATAAAATATCTCGCTTATGTCTTTTTCAATGATCGGAACTCAGCGTTCGGGTTCTAATTTGCTGCGCCTAATGCTCAATCAGGTAGATAATGTCGCTGCTCCTCATCCTCCCGATATACTGCAACGAATGATGCCTCTAGTCCCTCGCTATGGAGATTTGAGCAATAAAGACTCTTTTTATATGCTGGTTGATGATGTGTGCCGTCTTGTAGAGTTAAATCCTGTAACCTGGGAGTGGGTAGTATTGGATAGAGCAAACGTGGCATCTCGTTGTCGAGAACATTCTTTGGTCGCAGTCTTCTTTGCAGTCTACGATATTTTGGCAGAAACCTGGGGGGCAAAACACTGGTGCTGTAAAAGTCTGGCTAATGTTTTTTACCTGCCAGAAATTTATGCCTATAGTCAAAATGCCAAGTTTATTTACCTGTATCGAGATGGTAGAGATGTTGCCCTATCTTTTCAAAAAGCGGTAGTTGGAGAAAAGCATATCTATCATATTGCTCAGGAATGGGCAAACGCTCAACGTCGAGCTTTACAGATGCGCAGCATTTTAGGTGAAGAGCATTTTTACAGTATTAGCTATGAGCAACTAGTTGCCAATCCTGAATCTAGTCTGGAAGGTTTGTGTGGATTTATGGGCGAAAAATACACCCCTGAAATGCTAAATTTCCATCAATCCAATGAAGCAACAAATGTTGCTGCTTCTAGCTCTTTATGGAAAAATGTTACCAAGCCCATCATGAAGGAAAATATTCAAAAATTTCTCCAACAGTCTACAGATGAGGAGATTATGATCTTTGAACTAGTAGCTGGGGATGTTTTAGATGCTCTTGGTTATGAGCGAGTTAAAATCGCTTCAGGTAACAAAGCAGCGTTTAGCGATATTGCCATCAAGCAGTTTGATGAAATAAATCAGCACCTCAAGCAGGAAAAAAGAAGGGAAATGAATCCAGAGGATCTCCAAAGACGCGATCGCCAAGCTAGTTTTTTAAAGGAAATTCAAGGTCGTAAATTAGTATCTGTCTAATTTATGTATGCAGTGGGCAGTAAAATATAAGCTCTATAAATATTCTTATATCTCACGGCCTGCGCTTATTGCCAAATATTTATAAGCTAATTTTAAAGCTGCTTGTAAGTTTAATCTCTAAAATGCCTAATCTTATCCAAAAGCATGATTGAAAAAGTAGATTTTGAATTCTCTAAATCTCCCCTAGATTTTTCTGCGGTATCCTTACCTTATTTATGTGAGAATTTTCTCAAAATTGGTAGTACAGCCTTTGGCGGCTTTATGGCTTTGGTTTGCGTCATCGAAAACATTATGGTGGACAAACAGCAACTTTTAACCCATGAAGATATGCTTGATGGAATATCTCTAGCCAGCGTTTTGCCAAGACCAGTAGCTCGCTAACGTGGTAGCTTATGTCGGCTATCGTCTGCGAGGCGGTATTGGTGCATTGATTGCAGCTACAGCCGTATTATTACCTTCTTTTATTTTAGTAGTAGCCTCAACTATATTCTATTTACAAGCAGGAGAAATACCTGCTGTTAATAAGGTGTTTGCTGGATTTATTCCTGCGGTAGTAGCAATTATTATCGGTGCTGCGACTCGCATGAGTAAAAAAGCAATTAAAGGCTGGCGTGAAGTAAGCATTGCTGCCGTTGCTGCTATTTTGCTGAAAACAATTGGTGGATTTTATATTACCCTAATTGTTATTTTGGGGGCGGGATTAGTTGGTTGGCTTTGCTATCAGGGCAAGGTAAGGAAAACTTTAGCTGCTAATCCTTTACCTCAACAATCTGAGCCTTTAAATATTAAAAGTATAGTTATTCCCCTGGGTATCTTGGCAGTAATTTTGCTATTTTCATTGCTAGCTTTACCTTTAGGGTCAGATAGCCTCGCCAAAATATTTGCTACTTTTGCGGGGATGAGCTTAATGCTCTTTGGAGGCGGTTATGTCTTTATTCCCATGATCCAAGAGGTAGTAGTTAACAACTATCACTGGGTCACTCAAAGTCAGTTCAGTAATGCGATCGTCATGGGGCAAATTACTCCTGGACCAATCTTAATTAGTGCAGCATTTATTGGCTATGTAGTCAAAGGAATTGTCGGCGCAGCCATAGCAACCGTAGCTATCTTTGCACCTCCTGCCTTGCTGATGGTAACTATGTCTCATCTATTAGATGTCAATCGATGTGGAAGTTTTAGCAAATCTTGCAAAAAGTATCTACACATGGATAGATAATCGAATCTACTTTGCAACTGGAAACGCTGGTTCATCACCTTTTCTGTTGCTATTTCACGACACCTTTAGTAGCAGTTCTACTGAATACGTGAAAGTCAAAGGAGATAAAAGCCCCTTCGACGGTGATTTAATCAATTAATTATATAAGTACGTAACATCAGTTATCAATCACTGCAATACATTCAATTTCAACCAATACATCTTTAGGTAAACGAGAAACTTCGACACAGGCACGGGCTGGGGCTGTATCTTCGGCAAAATATTGGGCATAAACTTGATTCATTAGGGCAAAATTGGCTAAATCAGTCAAGAAAACGCTAGTTTTAATCACATTATCCCAATTAGCGTCAGCCTCTGTAAGTATTGCCTCAATATTGCTCATTACCTGCTTGGTTTGGGCGGTAATGTCTCCTTCACCCACAATATTTCCTGACTGGGGATCTAAAGGTATTTGTCCAGCAACAAAGAGCATTTGCCCAGAAGCAGCGATCGCCTGATTATAAGGACCAACTGGGGCAGGAGCTTTGTTTGTGTTAATAACTTTCTTAGACATAAATAGTTAGATATAGGCTTCAAATTTATGGGCTGAGAACTAATCCGAGAATTAGTAGTAGTGAACTAGAAAGATAGAGATTTATGGCAATAAACTTACTATTGCTTACTTTCTGGGGGAAGCCATGATTTTGATTGACGTGACTTACTAGCTGATAGGCAAAAGGAAGACTGCCAAAGACGATCAGGCTTAAAAAAGGAAGTATGCCAGCGATTACTAAGATTGCTGTCAAAATGTAAATGCTAGCGGTAAGAGAAGCCAACACCTTTGCACCTTTAGCTGTTCCTAAACGGACAATAGGCGATCGCTTGCCAGCAGCCAAATCGTCTTCTACCTGATGAAAATGGGAACAAAATAAAATAATTGTGGTGCTAACCCCAACTATGGTCGATATTGCTAAGTTACTGGCTGAAAATATTTGAGTTTGGGCATAATATGCTGCCGATACTGCACCTGGACCAAAGGTTAAGAAACAAATTATTTCTCCTAAGCCGAGATAGCCCAGACGAAAAGGAGGGCCTTGATAGGTGTAGCCTAAAAAACAACAAAGCAGTACTAGCCCTAACACAGTCGAGTCCTGCTGCTGCCAAGAAATAGATAAAATACCTAATATGCCGAGAATCAGACAGAAATTCGCCACCCAGAAGATCAGAGATTTACTGCCTGTCAAATTGACTACCGAGTGGTCTTTATGGATATCAATACCAGTTTCTGAGTCAAAGACATCGTTACTTAGATTTAGCCAAGCAATAATCAAAATTGCCGAGCCTAGAAAAGTAAAAAATATCTGGGAATTAAACAGATGAGTTTGGGCAAAAGCTACTGCTGTACCGAGCGCAATCGGCACGATCGCCACACTGTACATTGGTGGTTTAATAGCAGCTAGCCATAACTTGGATTTTTGTTGAGTTATTTGCTTAGTAGTCATAAAAATGATGAAGCGGGCAAAAAATGCGATCGCTTCGCTCTGAAGACGACCTCTAATACACTATCAGGTATAGCTATAAGGTATTTATCGAGTTTCACGAAAGTTTATCTAAAACCTCATTTTTTTCGTTTTTGGTTGATCAAGCTTAAGCTACTCAAAGCTATATATTGCATTGATTTACTATGATTATTGCAGCTAGTAGCCTATAATAAATATCATAAATTTGCTTTTTTTTGTTAGTTATTTACTAATAGATAGCCAGCTTAATATTATTTGGTAATTTTGCTGCCGAAACTTTTTTGAGAATGACACAATTTAAAAACTCTATGCCTTTTTTAACTCAGTCTAATAATTTAGTTTTAGAAGATAATCATGCGGAATTTGAAAACTTTTGGTGCAATAACAAGTTAGATTTTGTAGTAAATAAAGATACAAAAATTCTCAGCTTTGCTTGTCAAATTCCTAACGTCGATCCTCTTGCTTGCTTACAAAGCTTTAGTCATACCAATACTCTACATTTTTATTGGGAGAATCGCAGTAAGCAAGAAGCAGTAGCAGCTTGGGGCATTGCTCGTCAAAATTATACGGGGTCTGAATCGCGATTTGACCTAGCACAGAGTTTTGTAAAAGAGTGTTTTGGGCAGGTGATTAGAGAAGGTGAAAATACTTTAAGTCTAGGCAAGCCAAGTGTATTTTGTAGCTTTACTTTTTTTGCTGATCCTAAAGAATCTGAACCATTTAAATCAGGTACATTATTTTTGCCTCGTTTTCAAATAGTTAAAAAGAATAAAAACTGCTGTTTGATTGTAAATTTTCCTCTCGCTAAAAAACAAGACAAAAGTAATTTTGTCAACCTTATTCAACAAAAGTTAAATAATATTAATTGGTCTGATGTCGGGCGATTAAATGTTGAGAAGGAAAACAATTTTTCATCTACTGAGCGAGATCAGTGTCAAGATCCTAACTATTTTAAGTCTGTAGTGGCATCTGCGTTAGATGCGATCGCCGTTGATGAGCTAAGTAAGATTGTCATTGCCCACACTACAGATATACGCTCACCTGTGCCTTTTCAGGTAATTAAATCTCTTAGCAATCTGCGTCAGCTTCATCCAGACTGCTATATATTTTCCACCAGCAATGGTTCGGGACAAAACTTTATTGGTGCTAGCCCAGAACGCTTGATTAGCGTCCAAAATAGACAGCTTGTCACCGATGCCCTAGCGGGTTCTGCTCCTAGAGGCGCAAACAGTACAGAAGACTTACATTTGGGTAATTTACTGCTCAAAAATAGAAAAGAAAAACGAGAGCATAAAGCCGTTAGCGATTTTATAATTGAGCGTTTACGGAGTATTGGCTTAAAACCTCAGCAATTACCGCTGCAACTGCTCAAATTATCTAATATTCAGCACCTCTGGACACCAATTTATGCTCATTTACCGCCAGATATTGAACCTTTAGAAATTGTGGCTCTGCTTCATCCAACTCCTGCTGTTGCTGGGGTATCTACAAAAGTTGCCTGTGAAAAAATTCGTCATTATGAAAAATTTGCTCGCTCCTTATATGCTGCTCCTTTAGGCTGGGTAGACTCAGAAGGAAATTGTGAATTTATTGTCGGTATTCGTTCGGCATTAATTGATGGCGATCGCGCTCGACTCTATGCGGGTGCTGGTATAGTTTCTGGCTCTAACCCCAGTAAAGAATTTGACGAGGTACAGTTAAAATTACAGTCGCTTTTGAAGGCTTTGGTTTAATTTTTAATTGCCCCACCGAGGGAAACAAAGGCGTATGGTTCGCCATATGTAGCCAGATTCGTACCGCATAGCGTGTTGAAATCTGGTAGTTCACTGGTCATTAATAATTGATAATTGATCATTGATAATTGATCATTGATAAATGATTGACTTTCGCAATGTAAACACACTATGGGCATCAATACTAGTAGAAACACTGTACCATTGTGGCTTGACCATGGCGGTAGTCTGTCCTGGTTCGCGCTCTACTCCTTTGACCATGGCATTTGCCAATCATCCAGGGATTGAAGCCATTCCCATTTTAGATGAGCGTTCAGCAGCTTTTTTTGCTTTGGCGAGAGCTAAGAAAACTGGTTTGCCGACGGCACTAGTCTGTACTTCTGGCACAGCAGGAGCAAATTTTTATCCTGCGGTAATTGAGGCAAAAGAAAGTTATGTACCTCTGATTGTTTTAACGGCAGATCGCCCACCTGAATCACGCCATTGTCATGCAGGGCAAACAATCGAGCAGACAAAGCTGTATGGTAATCTACCCCACTGGCAGTGTGAGCTTGCTCTGCCTGAAGCTAATTTAGCCATGTTGTGCTATTTGCGACAGAATATAGTCCAGGCTTGGGAAAAATCTCTTTTTCCTGCCCCTGGAATAGTACATCTTAATCTTCCTTTTCGCGAGCCTTTAGCCCCGATAGAACAACCAGAATTAGCTGAGTTTAAAAGTAAGTTTCCACTTCAAGACTTTTTTGAGGCAGTTGCTTGTCCTTTACCTATTAATGCTCAGATTTCTACTTTACCCTGGAATAATTGGCAAACTAAATCAGGAATTATAATTGCTGGTTTGGCTCAACCAAAAGATCCTCAAGCTTATTGTCAGGCGATCGCAACTTTAGCGCAACTATTGTCTTTTCCTGTCTTAGGCGAAGCATTATCTCCTATTAGAAACTACAGTTCTCTCAATCCTTATTTAATTTCTACCTATGATTCAATTTTGCGTCAGAATCAGGCAAGCAAAGAACTTATTCCTGAAGTAATTATTCAAATTGGCGAACTTCCCACCAGCAAACAGCTAAGAAACTGGCTAAATGATATTACTGTCGAACGCTGGATTATCGATACTCGGATTGAAAACTTCGATCCTCTCCACGGAAAAACAATTCATGTTCACAGTTCAATTGAGCAAATTGCCCATAATCTCAATTCTCAGCTAGAAAACCGCCCCTGCTCAAAATACTGCCATCAATGGTGTGAATTAGAAACCGCAACGAGAACTAATTTAGATAATCTTCTAAAATCTCTAGAGACAATGTATGAAGGTAAAGCTGCCTGGTTGCTTTCTCGTAGTTTACCCGCCACTACACCGATTTTCTTTGCTAACAGTATGTCAATACGTTATGCGGAATATTTTTGGCAACCAAATGATAATCACCTTGTTCCTTATTTTAGTCGTGGGGCAAATGGAATTGATGGCACCCTTTCTACTGCTTTAGGAATTGCCTATCAAGATACAGGGGTATTGTTAACAGGAGATTTAGCTTTACTACATGATACTAATGGCTTTTTGCTGCATGAAAAATTTCAAGGGCATTTAACTATTGTGCTGATCAATAATAACGGTGGCGGAATTTTTGAAACGTTACCGATCGCCAATTTCGCCTTATTTGAAGAATATTTTGCTACGCCTCAGTCAGTTGACTTTGCTCAACTGTGCGCTGCCTATGATGTCGAACATAAATATGTAAATGATTGGCAACATTTACAAGAGTTACTTGAAAATTTGCCGACAACAGGAATTAGAGTTTTAGAAGTTATTTGCGATCGCGTCCAGGACGCTGCTTGGCTCAAGAACAATCTGTCTTAACCTCTTGATTAGTCTAAACTTCAGTAATTAATAAATTCTTGTATTGTTTGCCAAACTTGCTCAACTAAATTAGAACTACCACTATCAAACCAATGGATGTTTTTGTTTTTTCTAAACCAAGTGCGCTGGCGTTTGGCAAATTGACGGGTGTGAGTAACAGTTAGAGCGATCGCCTGTTCTAAATTAATTTCAGCAGCTAAATATTGTTTGATTTCGCTATAGCCCAAGGTATTTAACAAAGGTAGATTCTTACCGTATTTATGGCAGAGATAGTCTACCTCTTGGACTAATCCCATCTCGATCATTTGCTTAGTGCGGATGGCGATTCTCTTGTCTAAAGCTGCCACATCGCCGTCTAAGCCAATCTGTAAAATAGGATAATTAGGTGGATTTTCGCCTTGTTGGGCGGTAATAGGAACACCCGTAACATAAAAGACTTCTAAGGCTCTTAAGGTTCTAAATTGGTCGTTAAGATGAATTTTTCTGGCTGCTTCAGGGTCAACTTGAGCTAACCAGCCGTGAATTTGTGCTTGTCCCAGAGAAGACAATTGCGATCGCAATTCTGGCTGTGGTGATACTCTGGGAATCTTTAAGCCTTTAGTAATTGCATCTAAATATAATCCCGTACCACCCACCAATAAAGGCAAAGAATGATTGCTAGTCTTAATCAATTCTTGAGTTTGCTGCTGATATTCTGCTAGAGTCAATGTCTCGGTTGGCTCACAAATATCAATTTGGTAATGGGGAACTGATTTTTGTTCGGCTAACGATGGTTTGGCTGTGCCAATATCAAACTCGCGGTATATCTGCCGAGAATCTGCGCTAATGATCGCTGTGTTTAAACGTTGAGCAATTTCTAAAGCTAAACCAGATTTACCGCTGGCAGTCACACCACAAATAACAATTAGCATATATGCCATTACGTTTTTAGATTATGACAGCCCTTTTGAATTGTGATTCGCCTCTAGGATTCATAACGTATCACATCAATAAATATTGTAGGTCATGAATGTTAACCAAAATGTTTCATTGCTAAAGGCTGTAGTTTGTATTTAAGAGAATCAATTTCTTTAAGTTCTAAACCTCTTTGAAACACTTGATCGATGGGTAGCATTTGCCCCTCAATGGTCATGAACTTGTGATCTTTGGTAGCACGTATACTTAAGCCATTATCCAAAGTATATTCAAAAACTTCTTGTATACCGCGATCGTGCCACTGCGCTACAGGCTGAGTATAAACTAAACCATTCTTATCTACGGTATAAACGCTACATTCGATTTTTGACTCAACTATTTTGCCAATGGGTAACGCCCCATATTCGACGGTATGTATTTCTGTGTCGTAGCTGAGGCAATACTCGGCAAATAATACCATCTGATCGAATAGTTCGTTTGCTACCTCTTTCCTAACACCATTTTTGGCCGAACCATCAATAAACTTCTCTCGATGCTTCTCCATTTCTGCTAGCTTTTTTTTACCCATGCAGCGACGAAGTAAATCAGCTTCACCTAAAGAATAACCTGCCAATTCCTGAGCAATTTTCATAATTTGCTCTTGATAGACAATTACTCCATAGGTTTCTTTGAGGATGGATTCCAATAGAGGATGCTGATAACTAACCTGTTCTTTGCCATGTTTGCGATTAATAAAAATCGGAATTAATCCTGCGTCTAGAGGTCCTGGACGATAGAGAGCAGAGATAGAAGAAAGATCTTCAATTCCCGAGGGTTTTAAGTCTTTGGTAATCTGTTTCATGCCGTCAGATTCGAGTTGAAAAATGCCCTCTAAATTGCCAGCGCGGAAGAGTTTATGAGTCTTTTGAATATCGTCAGGCAGCTTTTTATGCGTACCCTTAGCGATGATTTCTAATGCCTTGCGTTCATCTAGAGGTATTTGATCTAAATCTAAAGTAACACCCTGGGTTTTCTGAACTAGACTGGCTGCTCGCTGAATGGTAGTTAGATTCTTCAAGCCTAAAAAATCCATTTTCAACAGACCCATAGCCTCAACATCTTCCATGTAATATTGAGTAATTACTGAGCCATCATTATTTTTTTGTAGAGGTACGATTTCATCTAAAGGTTGGGAAGAAATAACTACTCCCGCAGCATGAACCCCAAAAGTTTTATTTGTACCTTCAATCCGAATTGCCATATCAACCCAGTTACGAACTGCAACCGAACCGATTTCCTCTTTATTATCGTCATAAATGGGTACGTTTTCGTTTTCATAAGCCTGTTTAAAAGCGGGTTCGGGAGTGCCTGCTGAGATCATTACCTTAAGCTTAGTCGGCTTCCCTCGCACTACAGGAATCATCTTAGCAATACGGTTTTGTTCGCCAAAGTCGATTCCTAATACCCTGCCAACATCTTTTAATACCGCCTTGGAAGTCATGCGGTTAAAGGTGATAATTTGGGCAACATTTGCCTCACCATACTTCTCGGTAACGTATTTAATCATATCGCTACGGCGATCGGGACAGAAATCTGTATCTACATCAGGCATAGACTTCCGTTCGGGATTGAGAAAACGCTCAAACAGTAAACCGTGATGAATTGGGTCGATATTAGTAATTTTGAGGCAATATGCCACTAATGACCCCGCAGCACTACCCCTTCCTGGTCCAACGGGAATATCATTATCTCTAGCGTATTTAATATAGTCCCAAACTACCAGAAAGTAAGTAGAAAAGCCTTTTGACTGCATGACCTTAAGTTCTACCTCAAGCCTTTGCATATATTCAGCAGGAACTTCATGATGGTTGCGACACTTGAGCCTTTCCAATAAACCCTGACGAGTAACTTCTTCTAAATAGCTATCAGCTGTATGTCCTGCGGGAACGGGATAATCGGGAATACGGGGTTCGCCTAAAATGTTGTAAGGTTGGACTTTATCGGCTACCTCTACGGTAGTTGCGATCGCTTCTTCAATCACATCATCTTCTAAATGATCGCGAAACAGCAGCCTCATTTCCTCGGCAGACTTAAGATACTCCGTACCGCTATAGCGCAGTCGTTTGTCATCGGTAATGCGCTTTTGGGTCAGAATACACAATAGGGCATCGTGTGCCTCTACGTCATAGCAGGAAATAAAATGAGAATCATTCGTAGCAATGATTTGAATGCCCAATTTACGAGCAATATTGACAATTGCCACATTCACCATCCGATCTTCTGGTGAACCATGATCCTGTATCTCTAGGTAATAATCATCGCCAAATAAATCCTGATACCATTTAGCTACCTTTTCTGCATGGACAAGATCGCCTTTTAAAATTGCCTGGGGAACTTCTCCCCCTAAGCAAGCACTAGTAACAATTAAGCCTTCGTGATATTTCTCTAATAGTTCTTTATTAATACAGGGACGGGCAAAAATACCGCTCCCCTGAGAGCCTTTGAGATGGGAAATAGTGGTTAGCTTAACTAAGTTTTTATATCCCTGGGTGTTTTTTGCCAACACCACCTGATGATATTTGCGATGGCGTTTTTTCTTTTCGGTAATGTTGACTTCTATATCACCATTGATTACATACATCTCATTGCCAATTATTGGCTTGATGCCTTTGTGGCGACAGACTTTGATCAGTTCTATCGCCCCATACATTACCCCATGATCCGTTAGGGCGATCGCTGGCATATCTAATTCTAAAGCGCGATCGATTAGCTGAGGAATCTGAGATGCACCATCTAGCAAGCTATAGTCGCTATGAATATGTAAGCCAACAAAAGACATAAGTAATAAATTATCAATAATCAATTACCAATTATCAATGATTTTATTGGTGTCGTGGGGAAATTGGGTATAAATATTTATGATTTGAGCGTAGGGCGAGCGCTTCTAAATAATAAATACTTGCCATTTTTAATTTTTAGATGTGGCAAGCAAAAATAGCTAATATTTTTGCGGATATACTTATAGGAAAACCACTTTTTACTTACTTTAGCAGAAGGTGCTTTTCTATAAAATGACTGAACTATTAAAACAAGCGATCGCCAAGCTCGAAAACCTGTCTGATAACGAACAGGATAATATTGCTGCAATTATTCTCGAAGAACTTGAAGACGAGCAAAAACGAAAAAATACTTACTCGTCAGACAATCTTGCCGACTTGATTCAAGAAAGGTTTGCTCAACTTGGCGGAATAGACAATTTACTTATTGCTTCTCGCGAGGCAATGCGCGAACCTCCCGAATTTGAGTGATGATTATTCTCGATACCAACGTTTTATCAGAATTAATGAAATCACAGCCCGATCTCTCTGTTGTTAGCTGGATCAAAAAACATAAACCAACAAACTTATTTATTACTACTTTAACTCAAGCAGAAATTCTCTATGGTTTAGAAATTCTCCCAATAGGTAAACGCCGTAACGATTTAAAAGCAGCAGCTATATCTATGTTCGAGCTAGATTTTTCTGGGCGAATTTTGCCTTTTGATCCTGATGCAGCGGAATTATTTGCAACTATTGCTGCCAAAAGAAGAAAAATTGGACTTCCTATTTCTCAAATTGATGCTCAAATTGCCGCGATTGCACTTTCTCATCGTGCAACTCTGGCAACGCGGAATGTTAGAGATTTTGAGGAATGCAATCTCAATATAGTTAATCCTTGGGAATGAAAATATCAGTCTTTTAGGATATCGCTGGCATATCTAATTCTAAAGCGCGATCGATTAGCTGAGGAATTTGAGATGCACCATCTAGCAAACTATAGTCGCTATGAATATGTAAGCCAACAAAAGACATAAGTAATTAATTATCAATAATCAATTACCAATTATCAATGATTTTATTGGTGTCGTGGGGAAATTGGGCATAAATATTTATGATTTAAGGAATAGGGCGATCTCCTCTAATATAAAATGTGTTTGCTTATCAAACTTCATATGAGAATAATCAATGGTAGATAGTATAAAGAAAGAATTGTCGATCCAAACTATATTTACTTTATTTTTGATGGAAAATACTTTAAAATTGGTCATTCAAAAAATCCCAAACGAAGAGTGTATAATTTGCAGGTTGGCTGTTCGGAAAAAAATCTTTTTTTAGGTGCATTAATACGTCTTCCCAATAAGCATTACGCATTTATTTTAGAAAAAGAATTACATAATATCTTAAAAAACCATGAAAATGTTCATGTAAAGGGAGAATGGTATGACCTTCTTAATAATGAAGGCAATCAAGAATACGATCTATTATCATCTTGTTTTAAATATTGTACTTTTCGAGTTACAGATGGCCTATATTTATGTATTGATGAAGTATTTTTAAAATATTATGATGATGAAAAAAGATTACTCGATCTTATAGACGTATGCCTTGAATGAGTTTTTGTTAAAGCTAATTGAGATAATTAAAGCAAAACAAGTCATAATGCAAAGCATAATCGCTTGGGTAAATATGCTGTGAAGTTGCACTAAACATAATTCTCTATCTTTCAGATGCAGCAAACAATAATATCCAAAATCTTTACAAATATACTAATAGAAAAACTATTCGTTATCTTGCCAAAGGAGAGTCTATAAAATGACTAAACTATTAGAACAGGCGATCGCTTTAATTTAAGAAGATACCGCAAATTTTCTTACTTCTGGTAACGTTTCTCCTTCTTTTAAAGCGGATTCGATTAATAACTCCAATACCTCTTCCGCATATTTGAGTGCTTCTGCATAGATTTCGCCGTGAGTATGACAAAATTCGCCCTATTCTGGAAGACTAGCTATAAAATAGTTATTTTCGTTACTCCATTGAATAATAACGGTATAGTTTGAATTTTTCATAAGCTATTATTTTGTGTCTTTTAATTTTTAACATTACAGAGAAGTAAAGGCGATCGCTTTATACACAATTCATTGCTTTTCTAGTATCGCGATCGCTCTTAAAATTAAGCTAACAGAATTGTAAACTTTAAGTCTCTAGAGGTTATTATCCCGAACCAAACTATCTTTGCGTTTGGAACTAATATTAGCTGTTTAAACATCATTGTTGATAAACGACCGCCACAGAAGTTTGGGAGAAAAAAAGGCTCTTGGCGATTTAAGTGAATGCGCTATTTCCATAAAAGAAACATATACTTCGGGATCGTAAGTTGCTCGTTCTTGTAATCTTTGTATATATGGCTGAAGTAAGCCATCAACAAAGGTTGGCTCGATTCTTCCTTTTGTCTTTAAAAAACGAGAATCTTGTGCGGTAGCTAGATTCCAATGTAAGGAATTACTTTTGGCTAATTTTTTCTGAAAAGAAGTAGAAGATAACTTTCTTGGTAAAAAGGATTTCTGTGCTTTACTCAACCATTTTTGCAAGACTAACGCAGCCAAGGCACTTACCGTCATTCCCTGACCGTAAACTGGACAAAGAGAACAAACGGCATCACCAAGCACGATAAATCCTGAAGGAAGGTCGAGCTTTTCATAATGTCGTAATCTATTAGTAGTTGCTCGGTAGGCATGAATAGACGATATAGGTTCGGCTTGAGCGATCGCTTGGTAGAAGCTCGGATCGCGCAGACTACGAGCAAAATCCAAAAACCCTCTATCGTCAATGGGAGGAAAGTCTGTTTCATAACCGCCCAATGTAGCAATCCATTCTCCCCCTTCTATCCTGGCTAAATATCCCAATCTAGTTTGTTCTGGAGGAGAATGATTAATCAACATAACCTTCCAAGGAGCTTGAAAGCCGTTTGGCTCTCGGTAGCGACGAGTTGCATATCCAAGATGGGGATTGACTACAGTTTCTGGTGGCGCAGTTATGCCCATATCTTCTAGCCATTGGGGTGCTTTAGAGCTACGACCGCTGCAATCTACGACAAGCTGGGCAGTTAAGTTTTTCTCATCTTGACTGCTTGATGAGCTAGTTATTATTCCTTTAACCTGATGCTTCTGTCGGTTGTAAATCAGCCCAGTAACGCGATGTTCTTCCCAGAACTTTATTCGAGCCTGTTTTTTTAGTTGGTGAGCGATCGCCCATTCCAGTAAAGGACGACTGCAAGTTATGGAGATTAGGTCGGAAGGTTCATCCGTGTGAGCCATCCATCCTGCTTCGCCATAGCTATAAAATTCCCGTCCCCAATCAATAGTCAAAGCACCTCTTTGAAGTAATTCGGCACGGAAACTCTCGCCCAACAATTCTAATAAGATTCTGTAACCTTTGGTAAGTAAAATATGTGGCTGCGCCGATTGTGGTACTCCTTTGCGTGAGTTGGGTTCTGTCGGCAAGCGATCTCTTTCGACAACGATTACTTCGGCGAAATAATCGGCAAGTACTCTAGCAGTAAGCAATCCAGCAATACTACCACCAATGACGATCGCTCTATCCCCGATATTATGAGTCCGATTTATCATATAAGGTTTGCTATTTGAAACTACTGTTTTGCTTATAGCAGTTTTGGGAATTTAAGATTGAGTAAAAGTTTTCAATTGGTCAGTTAAATTTGAGTTGCAGCAAGTTTCTCAACTATTTCAGGCATCTAGATTGTCTTCGATATAGATTTTATACAGTCTAAGATACCGCTCAATTACAGCATATATACAATAAAAACTTAGTTACTAGTTACCAGCTATCATACTAAACTTGTTGGAGAAAATGATCGATAATCGAACTGAAGTTCGGATTATTTTTTGAGCTAACTTATGTCGGCAAACAAAATTGAGCAATTATTTTTTCTTCAGCCTGAATTATCTCATAAATATTCTCGTTTCTGGTTAGCAATCGCCATTTTCTTCTCTCTTATTTATAGCTTGATGGCATTGCAACAGGCTTTTAGCAGTCCCTACGTTGTGCAGGATGATGCCAGACAGCACGTATTTTGGATGCGTCGCTTTCTAGATCCAGAGTTATTTCCTAATGATTTGATTGCTGATTATTTTCAATCTGTTGCACCTTTAGGCTATAAACTAATCTATGCCATACCAGCAGCTTTTGAGATCGATCCTTTAGTTACCAGCAAAATACTACCCAGCATCTTAGGCGTAATAACTACATATTATTGTTTTGCGCTAACTATGGAATTGTTACCAATTCCTTTTACAGGATTTGTAGCTGCTCTTTTGCTCAATCAAAATTTATGGATGCAGGATGGTTTAATTTCTGGTACGCCTAAAGCTTTTGCTATTCCTTTATTATTGGCTTTTTTATATTATTATTTACGGCAATCTTTATCAGGAACAAGTCTTACAATTTTACTTTTAGGATTGTTTTATCCTTCTTTTGTATTTATCTGTTCGGGATTATTAATTATCAAATTATGGCAGCTTAAGGCTAATATTCTACGCTATAAACCACGGCTATCAAAAGGTTTTTTATTTTGTTTTATAGGTTTATTAGTAGCTTTTCTGGTGCTACTTCCCTATGTTATTTCTACTTCCGAATTTGCGCCCACAATTACCGTATCACAGGCTCGTAGTCTGACTGATTTTGCTCCTAATGGACGTTCGGCTTTTTTCAACGATCGCCATCCTTTTGACTTTTGGATTGGTGGCAGTCGTAGCGGTTTAAGGCTTTCTTCTGCCTTAATTCCTCCCTTGACTTATTTCGCGGTTTTATTACCATTTATTTTAAAATTTAAGCAAACTTTTCCTTTGGGGCAAAAAGTCACTGCCAAGCTCAGAATCTTAACTGATTTGATCTTAGTTTCTTTAGTAATGTTTGGCATTGCCCACTTACTATTATTTAAACTACATTTACCCAGTCGCTATACTCAAAATTCCTTGAGAATAGTTATTGCGATCGCAGCAAGTATTAGCCTGACAATTATTACTCATTTTTTATTTAAAGTAGTTTTTAAGCGTCTAGTTAAAACTTCTTTTTATCAAAGATTATTAGCTAATCTAATCCTTTTCTTTTTAGGTATGTTGTTAGTCATTTATCCTCACCTAACTAACAACTTTGTTTGGACGCAATATGTGCAGGGGAATGCAGTTGAGCTATACGAATTTTTGCAGCAGCAACCAAAGGATATCATGGTTGCTTCTCTCGCCTCTGAAGCGGACAATTTACCTACCTTTGCTCAACGTTCAATTTTGGTTAGTCAAGAATACGCTATCCCCTATCATGCAGGCTACTATTTTCCCTTTCGGCAAAAGGTTATCGATTTAATTAATGCTAGCTACAGTAACGATATTGCAGTAGTTAAACAGTTTATCCGCCAATACAAAATTGATTTTTGGCTACTCGAAGCAAATAGTTTTACGCCAGAGTATATTACTAGCAATTCTTGGCTGGAACAACACCAACCCGCTGCTCAAAATGCGATCGCCTTTTTAAAACAAGGCAACATACCCGCATTGCAAGTTTATCAAGATAGCTGTTCGGTTCTCAAAACCCAGCAATTTAAGTTGATTTCTACTCGATGTATTTTGTCTGCAATTTGATTAAATAATATCATCATCTCAATATTTGTTTTGCTTGGAATAAAGGCAATGCTAATGAGGTAAAAATTGTCGATTATCATTAACCAGTAAACACTTATCAACAGTATATTCAGATTTTAGCAACTTACAAATATAGAACTACCGATACAAAATAGAAGGTATTTCATCATGAGCAATGAATTGTTACACAATCCAAAAGTTGGTGAAATTCTCAAAGAAGAATTTTTAGAAGAAATTAAAATAAGTCAAAATGCTTTAGCAAAAGCGATAAACGTACCATCTAATCGGATTCATGCAATTATAAATGGAACACGCGGAGTTACAGCAGATACAGATTTAAGATTATGTCGCTTTTTTGGATTATCAGAAGGATATTTTTTACGGCTACAAAATGCTTATGAGCTTATGGAAGCGAAACGTAAACTAGGAGAAGTTTTGACAGAGATTAAACCTTTCGTTTCCTAGATTCTCTGGTTTTCTGGCGATCGCAATTTAATCTAAGAATATTAAGAGAAGATATTAAGTACGAAATCACAGTCACTGAAATATGTATCTACTATGCTTTGATTAATCGACAATAGCTAGCATAGGATATGAATGACATTGCTCAATATTATGCGGTTCTAAGTATAGATTCTGCTGCATCTCCAGAAACAGTCAAAAAGGCTTATCGTAACTTAGCAAAAATTTGGCATCCAGATCGATATGTTCACGATTCCAGACTAAAAGCTCAGGCTGAAATAGAAATCAAAAAAATCAATCAAGCTTATACGGCAATTAAATCTTATTGGGAACTTGAACATAATACTTTAGAGCAAATTCCTGGTAATTCTCAATCACAAGTATCCATCAAGAAAAATACTCCTGATTTTTATTATTGTCAGGGAGTCGATTATGCTGCACAACAAAATTATAACGATGCTTTAATTAGCTTTGCTCAGGCGATTAGATTAGATGCAAACTATATAGAAGCCTATCAGTATCGTGGCTTTATTTTATCTAAACTAGGTTATGAATATCGAGCAGCAGCAGAATTTGAGATGGCTAATCAGATTAAGGCAAAGAATAAAACTAGACCATCTTCTCCCAATACTTCTAAACCTCAAGCAAATGCTTCTCACCAAAAGATTGTTAAGACTCAGGTTATGAAATGCTACAAGTCGATTTTAGTAGCGAATCAACCTATTACATCTGTAGCTATCAGTTCAGATAATAAGACTTTTGCCAGTATCGATAACGATCGAGAAATTAAACTGTGGGAAATAAATACAGGTCAGAAAATTGCTACTCTTCGGGGTCATACTGATCTTATCAAGTCTTTATTTATTGATAGCAGAGGTACAACTTTAATTAGCGGTAGTAAAGATAAAACAATTAGATTTTGGGATTTGAAGACGAAAAAAATAATTAAAACTTTTGGGGGATATTTTGATGGTCATTCTGAGGCTGTACTAGCTTTAGCTTTAAGTCCAGATAATAAAACTTTATTAAGCTATGGCGCAGATAATACCATTAAAACTTGGGATATAAATCGCGCCAAGGTAAATCAAAGCATTTCTCTTTCTGCTAATTTAACCTGTTTGCAGATTAGCCCAAACTGTCAATTATTTTGCGCTGGTAGTTCAGAACTACAGTTAAGAATTAGACAGATCGAAAATGGACAGGTAATTCGTTCGATCAACAACAATTCTGGTGTTCTTTGTATGGCTTTTAGTCCTGATAGTAATATTTTGGCTACAGGAGGAATTGATCGACTGATTAGGCTTTGGGACATTAATACAGGCAAAATAGTTCATACTCTTGCTGGACATTCAGATCGAATATCTAGCCTAGCTTTTAGCTTTAACGGGAAAACTTTAGTGAGTGGTGGCTGGAATCAAACAATCAAAGTTTGGCAGCTAAAAACAGGCGAAGAAATTAGTAGCATCAAAGCTCACTCTAGCAAAATTCAAACTCTGGCGATCGCATCTAACCATCAAACTTTAGTGAGTGGTGGAGATGATGGCAAAATTGAGATTTGGCGATGTTTTTTTAACAGTTAAATTAATAACTGTTCACTAACTTAATGGAGCCGAGCAGAGTCGAACTGCTGTCCAGACCAACTATTTACTTGCTCATTCATTCACAGGTTTAGCTCTTCTGACCCTTAGAGCGGGGATCATCAATTGTCCCTGATGGTAGGATTCTTTGATAAAGTCTTTTCCTATGGGTCTACCAAAGAAAACCGATAGGAGCATCCGTTGGGGTTTTGTCTCTAATCCTTAACGGAGTCAAACTAGAGACGAGCAAATCTAAAAGAGATTTTTAGATTTAGGCAGCTACTGCCTGACGCTCAAATTTTACGATGTTGTTTGCATCTATATTTATTTTGAGTCTGTATTTACGAGAGGATACTCACTCTCGACCTGAATCACGAGTCAGCTTTTGCTAACCTGTCGAAACCTTTACGGCCCCGTGTATGAATACCAACTGATAATAATCTAGTTAGCTTCTTCTAGTATTGTAGCTAACTTTTTGTTATTTGGGCTACAAAAAGTTAGGCTCAAACGTTACAAAACATTGATTAGTGCTAGTAACAATATTATTGAGATCGAGATTCGTTTTACACTAGTTAAAGTACTGACTGACATAATAAAAATATAAGTTAGTAAAGTTTTGCTGTTTTAAATTGCCAACTTAGTATAAAAACTCCTATGTTTCCCATCAATCGCCCTCGTCGTCTGCGATCGTCAACTCAACTGCGTCGTATGGTGCAAGAAACTCTAGTTACCGCCAACGATTTAATTTATCCTTTATTTGCTGTACCTGGAACATCTGTAGCAAATGAGGTTGTTTCTATGCCTGGGGTATATCAGCTTTCCGTTGATAAAATCGTTGAAGAGGCAAAAGAAGTTTACGATTTAGGTATACCTGCGGTAATTTTGTTTGGTATCCCCGAAGATAAAGATATCGATGCCACTGGTGCATGGCACGACTGCGGTATTGTCCAAAAAGCTGCTACTGCAATCAAAGAAGCTGTTCCCGATCTTTTGGTTATTGCTGATACTTGTCTTTGTGAATATACGTCCCATGGACACTGTGGATATTTGAAGACAGGAGATTTGACAGGTAGAGTACTCAACGATCCGACTCTAGAATTACTGAAGAAAACAGCAGTTTCCCAGGCAAATGCTGGGGCAGATATTATTGCTCCTTCTGGCATGATGGATGGTTTTGTCAAGGCAATTAGAGAAGGTTTAGACGAAGCTGGTTTTCAGAATACGCCGATACTTTCTTATGCAGCTAAATACGCTTCTGCTTATTATGGCCCATTTCGTGATGCTGCTGATTCTGCGCCCAGTTTTGGCGATCGCCGTACTTATCAAATGGATCCTGCCAACGGCACAGAAGCCCTCAAAGAGATTGAATTAGATATCGCTGAAGGTGCAGATATGCTAATGGTTAAGCCCGCCTTGTCATACATGGATATTATTTGGCGCGTTAAAGAAGCAACTAACTTACCTGTAGCTGCCTATAATGTTTCTGGGGAATACTCAATGATCAAAGCAGCAGCTTTAAATGGCTGGATTGATGAGAAAAAAGTTGCCTTGGAAACTCTGACTAGCTTTAAACGTGCTGGTGCAGATCTAATTCTGACTTATCACGCTAAAGATGCGGTGCGCTGGTTGAATGAATAAACCTCTTTGTTTCCCAACTTTTTGGTTTACTAAGGCTTCCGCCTTGGAAGGCAGAAGTGGTAGGGCAGAGGGCAGAAGGTTTAGACTGTCCTTCACCCTTAAGTATAAATAATTACCTCAATGCCCCCTAAATCCGATTTCCCCCAAGTTTGGGGGGCGAGGGGGGCAAAATCAAGAAATCAAATGTAAAAAAATAACTTTTCAGGTGTCCTCTAACAATTCTATTTGTAGAGCAGAAATAATAATAAGTATTTGCGTGTTTATAGTGTTAACTTTGTCGCTTTTTTGGGAACTATAGTTTTAACAATAATTAATTTAATCGATATTATTAATTGTTTTTTGCTTGTCAAAGTAGAAAAAAACAACAATGTCCTCAAAAAAGTATGAATCAGGTCAGCTAAGTTCTATTCTTGACTCTTTATTTAAACAAAAAACTAGTGGGTTTTTAAGCTTAGAAACTCAAGTTGACTCTTGGCAAAATCAAAGATCCTGCATCTTGATATTGCGGCAAGGAGCATTGGTTTATGGAGACATAAATATTTCGCAGATTCCTAACAATAAACAACTGTGCAAAATGTTGGGTGAGGAATTAAATCCTGGTTTGATCAATGCTGCCTTGTCTGTAGCCAGTGAAAAAACTGGCAATTTTACGTCTATTAAAGAGTCAGTAAAACTATTGTGTAGAATGAGAGTCTTTACTTGGCAAGAGGTAGAAACTTTTATTGCTAATAAAGTCATTTTAATTTTGGAAAGATCTTTACCTTACCCTGGGATAGCTCAGTGGCAACAAAGCAGAGATTTCGACCTTGATTACGATGAAGATAACCATGGCTTAAATTGGTCTGAGATTAAAGAACAATTAGTTCAGCGTCAGCAGAAATGGGAAAGTTATGTTGCCCATATTCCTGACATGAATGCTATTCCTGTGGTTACTGCCCAACAGAAACAGATTGACAATTCTCAAATCATAGAACATTTAAAAAATTCAGTTGATGGCAAATCAACTTTGATTGATATTGCCGACAAGATGACCAAAGATCCGTTAATTGTAGCTAAAAATTACTTTAATTGGGCTAACAATGGCTGGGTGAAATTTGTTCAAACTCCGATGGCAATTGCAGCCAATCAAACGGCAAGCAAATCACAACCATCTACTTCCGCTGTTGACGATCGATCTCAGGATAGAGAAAATTTACCAATAGTTTTGTCTGTTGACGACAGCCCAATTATTCAGACCACAATCAAACGAGCTTTACAAGGTCAATACAATGTTTTACTTGCAGATAAAGCAATTGACGCTTTGGTAATTCTAAATCAACAGCCAGTCAAGCTGATGTTATTAGATTTAACCATGCCTGATATTGACGGACTACAGTTTTGCAAGACTGTTCGACAAATTCCTGAGTTCAAAGATCTACCAATCATTATGGTGACAGCGCGAGATGGTTTATTAAACAAGGCAAAGGGACATATCGCTGGCACAAATAAGTATCTGACTAAGCCGTTTGAGCCAGATGAGCTTAGAGAAGTTGTTCGTCAATACATTAATAACTGAAGGTGAAGAAAAAAAGATGGCAACCAAGCCCTATTTAATTTTTAGTTTACATAATATTAGATATGCGATCGCCGCTAAAGAAGTTACGGAAATATTCTTATTACCAGAACTAACCCCTGTCGCCGAAGCACCACCAGATGTTGTTGGCTTGCTCAATCTACATTCTGTATTTGTGCCGGTGATGCACCTAGATCTCCGTTTTGGTCATAAGTTTGACCAGTGCAATCTTACTGATAGCGTTATTGTCTTGGAGTCTCAAGGATTGCAGGTGGGAGTAGTAGTTCACCAGGTTGAAACAATTAATGAAATTGACGATCGATATATTCAAGTCGATTTAGATTATGGACGAGAAAGAAAGATTAACCAAGCTTTTATTGAAGGGGTAATTAATCTTGATGATGAAATCATTATGCTCCTTAATGTAGATAATCTTGTTCGACATCCCGATGCTTTGGAAGCATTAATTGATGCCCAAGAGTCGCAATTAGAAGCAAAATCCTCAGCAAGAGGCTTTTACGATCGATATTTTCCCGCAGCCTCCCTCAATACTAAAGAAATTTTGTCCCGACGTGCTGCCAACCTGAGAGAAGCTATCGATAACGATGAACCAACTGAGTTAATTTCTCTTGCCGTCGTCAGCATCAATGGCGATTGTTTTGGCTTAGATCTCAGCATGGTCAGAGAATTTACCAAAATTGAGCGAGTTACGACTATTCCCTGCTGCCCAAATTACATAATTGGCAATATGAATTTGAGAGGAGAGATTCTGACCTTGGTAGATATTCGTCAGCCTTTGAATTTAGAGGCAATAGACAATAATCAGCCTCTTAAAGCTGTAGTAATTGAAGTTGGCGATATGGTAGCGGGAATTGCCGTAGAAGAGGTCTTTAATATAGTCGATTTGCGTCCAGAAGAACTAAAATCTGTGCCTGCTGCTATCAATTCTCAGACAGCTTGCTATCTCCAAGGTACTGCTAATTATCAAGATCGACCTTTGAACGTGATTGACTTAGCAAAAATACTCGCTCAAGGAGCGTTGACGGTAGAACTAGCAGCTTAAGCAGATATTTTATTAACTAAATTAAATTATAGATAGAAAATTCATGAATATTGGAACTCAATCAACCCTAGGTACAAAAGATAAAAATCAAATTACGTCTGGTAATTTTCGTCATTTGAGAATCCTTTTGCTACCTATTATTCTGACTGCGGGCTTGTGTGGAGGCATGGCTTTGTTTATTTTAGATGCCTATCAAGGCTTCAAAAAGATTGGGACTGAGGATATTGCAATTATCGATTTAAGTAATCAAATTATTTATTTAGATGAAGTTCTCACCTCTAGCGCGCGTCTAGCGGCTTCAACTGGTAATGAAAGCTGGGAAAAACGTTATAACGACTCTATCCCTAAATTAGACGAAGTATTAGCAGAAACTGCAAAGCTTTTGCCATTGATAGACAGTAGCGGTATTACTAATACAGATGAAGCTAATGACAAACTTGTTGCCATGGAAACCCAAGCATTTAAGTTAACCAATCAAGGAAAATTGTCAGAAGCCACTGCTTTGCTGTCAAGCCTTGAATATGAGAAACAAAAAAGCGTTTATGCCCAGGGAATAACTGAAACTACAGCAGCATTGCAACAATATGTTGAAAATAACATCAAGAAAAAATCTCAGTTAACCTACTCAATGCTGGTGGTGATTGGGATTGCATCTGCGGTGTTGTTAATTGCCTGGACGTTTGTACTGCAAAGAATGCGAGGCTATATCCAAGCTATTAACAATATAGAAACAGTTATCTCTAATACATCCTTAAAAATTGCTTCGGCTGTAGAACGTCAAGAGAAAATTGCTAACGAACAGGCAAGTTCTGTCAGCCAAACGACCTCTACGGTAGATTTGTTAGGTGAAACCTCAAGACGCTCGGCAGTTCAAGCAGAAGAATCGGCAAAAAGTGCCAATATGGCTCTCTCTCTAGCAGAAACTGGAGCGCAAACAGTGGATCAAACTAGAGCAGGGATGGAAAGTCTCAAGGAAAGGGTAAGAGAAATTGCCGAACAAATTATCAACCTGAGTGAGCAAACTGAACAAATTGCAGGGGTATCTGAACTGGTGGGGGATCTGGCAAACCAAACGAATATGCTGGCTCTTAACGCAGCGGTTGAGGCAGCACGGGCAGGGGAATACGGCAAAGGTTTTGGGGTAGTTGCTGGGGAGATTCGGAAACTAGCAGATCAAAGTCGTAAGTCTGCGGACAAGATCAACAACCTGGTTACAGACGTACAGGCAGCAATGAACAGTGCGGTAATGGTAACTGATGAAGGCAAGAAAACCGCAGAGTCCAGTATTGAATTGGCATTAGGTACAGCCGAATCATTTATTGGGGTAAAGGAGGCTGTTAACAGTGTATTTGCCAACACCTCAGAAATTTCTAGTACCGCAAAAGAACAGGCTGTAGGTATTCAAGAAATCTTAGCAGCAGTTAATGCTCTTAACTTGGGAGCAATGGATACGGCAGCAGATATGGAAAATGTAAAAGCTTCCACAATCCAACTGAAAAAATTCACCGAAGAATTAAAAGCGATTGTTTAGTTATAGCTTTAAGCTCTAGGCTTTTTGGACTTTGGTTTTTAGAGCTTTTTATCATCTGAGCAAAACTATGTATATAGAAGACGAAGAACTAAGAGAGCTTTATAAAACCTCTAGTAGCGAACACCTGCAAAAGCTAGAGGCCGACTTAATGATCTTGGAGAAAAATCCCCAGGATAGTTCAGCAATAGAAGAATTTTTGCGGGAAGCACATACCCTTAAAGGGGATTCACGGATGCTGGGGTTAAACGATATCGAGATGCTGGTGCATCAGCTAGAAGACTGTATTGAAGGCATTAAAGCAGGAAAAAGCGAAATAACTGCCCAATTATGCGATCGCCTGTACCAAGGGATTGATGCTGTCAACCAACTTTCTCATCAGGCAATTACAGGGGATACGGTAAAAGTTAATACGTTTGAAGTGTTGGCATTATTGATGGGTGCAGCCGATACTTCTGAGTCTCAGGGTAATCAGGAAGTAGATTTATTTGCCGATGAGGCTGATTTATTCGCTGATGACTCTAGTTCCCCAGCGAATTTGTTTAGCGGTAATTCTAGTTCTGAAACAGATTTATTCGCTGATTATTCTAGCTCAGAAGCAGATTTATTTGCATACGATTTCTCAGTAGCCGAACCAGAACCACTTGAAGATACAAATATAGTAGTTGCAGCTAATCTTAACCAGCCTCTAACAGCGAGTACAACCCCCAGAGACTTTCAAATTGATACCATTAGGGTTGAGCCACAAAAGCTAGATATCCTAATGACTCAAGCCAGTGAATTAGCAGTTACTAAACTGCGTATTTTCCAGCAGATGACGGAAATCGAGCAGATGTTAGCTCTTTGGGAAGGCTGGAGCAAGAATAATTCTGATGATAGCAAGATCTTTGCCCAGCTTGAACCAAACCTGAGTCCAGAGCAGTTTCTACCCTTGCGCTCTTTCTTGAACAGTACCCAACAGCGTTTAAACTCTTTGGGAAGCTTGGTTAATAATCTTAAACTTCGAGCCGATGAAGATGTCTCTAGTTTAGATATTATAGCCGCTCGCCTGGAATCAGGTATTCAAGATTTAAGACAGTTACCCCTGTCTACAGTATTTAATATTTATCCTCGTATGGTGCGCGATTTAGCTCGACAACAGGGCAAAGAAATTGAGCTAGTGATTGCAGGGGGAGATACCAAAGCCGATAAAAAAATATTAGAAGAAATCAAAGATCCCCTACTGCATCTTATTCGTAATGCGATCGATCATGGTATTGAAACTCCAGCAGAACGTATTGCTCAAAGTAAACCCCAAAAAGCCACCCTAATTTTAAGAGGCTATCAAACAGGTAGCAGCATCGGCATTGAAATTAGCGATGATGGACGCGGTTTAGATCTAGAAAGTATTCGCACCACGGCTATTAGACGGGGAGTGCATACTGAGGCAGAATTAGCTGCCATGAGTGAATCGGAAATTCAATCTCTGATCTTTGCTTCGGGCTTTTCTACTCGTACTCAAATTACCGAGCTTTCTGGCAGAGGTGTCGGTTTAGATGTGGTTCGAGCCAATGTAGAAAGACTAAAAGGTTCAATCCAGGTAACTTCTACGCCTGGCAATGGTTGCAAATTCCAGATACGTCTAAGCACTAGTTTAGCTACTACCAAAGTCCTGATTGTCAATCTCAAGCAGACTAGCTATGCTCTGCCTTTAGAGTTCATTCAAACCATGATTGCTCTTTCCCGCCAGGATATATATGAAATTGAAGGTAATTCTACTATTACCTTTGAGGATCAACATATCTCTATAGCTTGGCTGGCAAATTTACTTCAGTTGCCTACTCCCAAAGACTATGCCCAAGAAAAGAATAATCTATTCTGTATTATTCTCCAAACTGGTAGCGATCGCTTTGGCGTAATTGTCGATGAATTGGTAGATCAACAAGACATAGTTCTTAAACCCCAAAGTAAATTACTCAAACGTATTCCTAATATTACAGGAGCAACTATTTTGGGAAGTGGTGAAGTCTGTATGATTCTCAACCCTTGGGATCTGCTTCATTCATTGAGAAATGGTAGCTGGCAAGCTGTTTCTCTCCCAGTGGAAACAAAGATAGCCAAAAATAAACTACTGCTGGTAGAAGATTCCGTTATTATTCGGACTCAAATGCAGCGTTTGCTAAAGGGTGCTGGCTACGATGTAGTGGTTGCCGAGGACGGTTTGGCAGGTTTACAGCAGATTCAAGCCCAAGAGTTTGACATTGTGCTGTCTGATGTGGAAATGCCTAAGATGAATGGTTTAGAAATGACTGCCAGCATTCGCCAAAACAGCAAATATAAACAATTACCGATTGTGCTGCTCACCACCTTGGCATCTGATGAAGATAAACGTCGTGGTCAGGAAGCAGGAGCAAATGCTTACTTGACCAAAGGTAATTTTAACCAACAAGTTCTGTTTGATACTCTTAATCAATTAATTCAATCAACTTTAATAACTAGTTAATAATATGTCTAAAATCAAAGTTTTATTGGTCGAAGATTCCCCCGTGGCAATTAATATCTACGAAAAAATGTTAAGTTCTTCTTCTTATATCGAGGTAATTGGTAAAGCTGGCAACGGGAAAGAAGGACTAAATTTAGTTTCTCAACTTAATCCTGACGTAATCTGTACTGATTTACAAATGCCTCAGATGGATGGTTTGGAATTTACTAGACAGATAATGGCACATTATCCCACCCCAATTTTGGTTTTGAGTAACAGTGTGCAAAAGTTTGATATTGACAATATCTATGAAGTGATGAAAGCTGGGGCGCTTGATGTAATAGCAAAATCCCAAACTGCGTCTGGAGATAATTCTGAATCAATGCAAAACGAACTAATTGTCAAAATTAGAGTCTTAGCAACGAAAAAAGTTAGCGCAATTCCTTTAGCTTAGAGCTTAAAGCTTGAAGCTTTTTTTACAGATTAAATCGAATAATAAGTACATTAAATTAGAGTAAACATCATGGCAAAAATCGAAGTTTTATTAGTCGAAGATTCCGCTGTGGCAATTAACATCTACGAAAAAATGTTAATTTCTTCTCCCCATATCGAAGTAATTGGTAAGGCTGAAAATGGCAAACAGGGATTAGAATTAGTTTCTCATCTCAAACCTGATGTAATCTGTACCGATTTACAAATGCCTCAGATGGACGGCTTGGAATTTACTAGACAGATAATGGCACATTGTCCTACCCCAATTTTGGTTTTAAGTAACAGCGTCCAAAAGTATGATATTGACAATATCTATGAAGTGATGAAGGCTGGGGCAGTAGATGTGATGGCAAAACCTCAAACAGCTTTGGAAGGAAGTACCGAGTCAATGCAGAATGAGCTAGTGATAAAAGTTAGAGTTCTAGCAACAAAAAAAGTCAAAGCAATACCATTAAATTAAAAGGGATGAGAGCGAAGTAAGTAGAGAAGGTAGAGAAAATAACAGCTAAGTTAATTTACTCCCTGCGGGGGGTACCCCTTGGCTACTTCTTACTTAATTTCTCATCCCTCATCCTTTACCTACTCTGCCTCTGCTCTAGCTTGGGCTGCTTCGTCGGGGTGAATACCGAGTCTAGTTAAATTAAGGCGATTTTTCTGGTCAAAGCCACGGATTTTAACCACAATTTCGTCGCCTACGGCTACTTCATCATCTACTTTACCTACTCTGCCTTCGGCTAACTGGGAAATATGGATCATGCCTTCTTTTCCTGGCAAAATTTCGACAAAAGCACCAATATCGATGATTCTGGTAACTTTGCCAACGTAAACATCTCCTTCATTCAGTTTACGGGTAATATTGAAAACCATCTTCCGCGCCATCTCAGCTTTTTCGCCTTCAACCGCAGCGATAATGACTTTGCCATCGTCTTCAATGTCAATTTTCGCTCCTGTCTGCTCGGTAATAGCCTTAATAGTCTTACCTGAAGGTCCAATTACCATGCCAATTAGGTCAGGATCGATCTTCATAGTTAAGAGTCTTGGTGCATAAGGAGATAGTTCCTTACGGGGTTCGGCGATCGCCTTAAGCATTTCTTCGAGGATATGTATGCGTGCTGGTTGAGCTTTTCTAATGGCATCTGCTATTACCTCCAAAGGTAGACCAGTAATTTTCATGTCCATCTGCAAGGCAGTGATACCTACATCCGTCCCCGCAACCTTGAAGTCCATATCGCCTAAGAAGTCTTCAATTCCCTGAATATCTGTTAATATTCTGACCTCATCTCCTTCTTTGATTAGCCCCATCGCTGCACCACTGACAGGCTTGGCTAAAGGAACTCCCGCATCCATTAAACAAAGCGTTGAACCACAGACTGAACCCATAGAGGTTGAACCATTAGAAGAAAGTACTTCTGAGACTACCCGCAGCACGTAAGGAAATTCTTCTACAGTAGGCAGTACAGGAATCAAAGCTCTTTCGGCTAGCGCACCGTGTCCGACTTCTCTGCGTCCAGGCGTTCGCATGGGACGGGTTTCCCCCACAGAATAGGCAGGAAAATTGTAATGATGGAGATAACGCTTCTCGTCTTGCGGATTTAGATCGTCTCTAGTATCCTGAGCGTCTCCTGAAGTACCTAGAGTAGCAATAGAAAGTACCTGAGTTAAACCTCTTCTAAACAAGCCACTACCATGAACCCGATTGGGTAGTACTCCAGCCCTAGAGGTAATCGGTCTAACCTGATCTAGCTTACGTCCATCAACCCTAATGCCTTCTTCGAGTATCTGACCCCGCATCAGCTTTTTGGTTAGCTTTTTGAATGCCTTATCGATCGCTTTAGAATCTTCACTAGCTGCAATAGCAATCGGCTCTTTTTCTGGTAGTTCGGCGATCGCATCCGCAATCTTAGTTTGTTTGATTTCGTCTAAAGCCTGATCACGAGCTTTTTTATCAAAGTCATACTGAGAGAGAATTTGTTTAATATCTTTAGTAGCGCGATCGCTAATAAAGTTAATTAGGTTTTGATCTTCTTCAGGAGGCTGGGCGGTAGCAATTTCAATACCCAATTCTTTAATTAGATCTCGTTGTGCCTGAATCAATTCTTGAATTGCTTCATAGGCAAAATCAATTGCCTCAATCACATCTTGTTCTGGTAGTTGATTTGCTCCTGCTTCTACCATTACAATCCCGTCAGGGCTTCCTGCCACGACAATATCTAAATCGCCTTTTTTGATCTCTTTATAAGTAGGGTTAAGAATAAAATCATCTCCCACTAAACCTACTCTCACTGCTGCCATCGGGCCATAAAAAGGAATTTCTGCCAACAAAACAGCTACAGAAGCCCCCGTTACTGCCAAAATATCTGGGGGAACATCTTCGTCCATTGATAAAGTAGTGGCAACAATTTGAATATCATCTCTCAGCCAACCAGGAAATAAAGGACGCATCGGGCGATCGATTAACCTGCTGGTTAAAACAGCCCTCTCTCCTGGTCTACCCTCTCTTCTAAAAAAACCTCCAGGAATACGACCTGCTGCATACTGTCGCTCTTCGTAATCTACCATCAAAGGTAAAAAATCAATTCCCTCTCTACCTTTTGCTCTGGTAGCAGCAACCAAAACTGTTGTATCTCCTGACTGCACTAACACTGATCCGCCAGCTTGTGGTGCGAGCAAGCCTACTTTGAGTCGGATATCACGACCATCAAAGGATATCGACTTGTCAAATTCCTGCATCAACTATATATTCCTTATTTTTTCGCTTCTTTTTCTCGTGGGTAGATCCTAACACTATCTGAATTATTCAAACCTATATATCTCAGGAGAGTAAGCAGTTTATAGTTTTATGTCTATAATTTAAGTTATTTTAAGGTGACTATAGTTATTGCAGCTATATAGCTGTATAAATATGCACAACTATAAAGCTTGAATATCTGTAATGGCTTGATTGTGGGCTAAATAAAGAAATTGTTTTGCGCCGTGAGTATCGACAAAGCGATCGTTAAAGTAGCAGCACGCCAAACTAAAACAAAGTGGAGTTTCAGTATTGAAAACATCTTTACCAATACCTGTTTGTCTTGATCCCATAACTATTCTGTTTGCAGTTGGCTGTAAATAAATATACTATTGAGTATAGAAATAAATGTGCGATAGGTTACCATATTTCATATAGCTAGGATTCAGTTATAGTAGATTTTTTGTGAGGTTTGGTTTTCAACTATACATTAAGAATTTACTAGCTAAAATTTATTTATAACTTGGCAGAATTTTAGTCATTAGTATTTAATGAAAGCGAACCCAGAAGTAAAACAATATCACTTACAGGTCAAAACTGAGTTAGAAGCATTAAAAGACGTATTACAGTGGTTTGAAAATTTAGTTTTTCCCTTAGTACCGCAAAAAATGGGATGGCAATGTGAAGTTGCACTAGTAGAAGCTTTTACTAATGCAGTGCGTCATGCTCATCAGAATTTGCCCAAAGCAACTCCCATTGATTTAGAAGTTAAATTACTTCCTAATGCTTTAGAAATGCGAATTTGGGATCGAGGACAGCCGTTCGATCTCCAAGCAAAGCTGCGTAAAGGTGAGCGAGAAGCTAGCTCTATGGAAAAAGAAGGCGGTAGAGGTCTACAGTTTATCAAGAAGTTGACCGACGAACTGCAATACCTCAACCTGCCAAACCATCGCAACTGCCTAGTAATGCGTAAAAAGTATCTTTAGTCTAGTTGCTAGATCTCGTCAAATGCTCGCTCAATTAATCGTCGAGCAAGGGTTTGTGTACCTGTATGTTCGTAGTAATTGGTAGATACATCAATAAAAGCTGCTACGTAGTCTAGCTTGTTGTCAGAAAATTCTAGAAATCCCTGGAGATTATCCATTACTTTTTGGGGATTTAAATTTTTGCTGCTAACAAAGTTAGCCATCCAGCCTTTTACTGAATCAAAGCTTTCACCAATAAAGTCAAGCTTGCCTCTAGTATTTCCCCCAGGGATTGACTCTTCTACACCTTTAAAAGTAGAGTTTGATTCCAAATCTTGAGGACCAATTCCTGATAAAGTTGAGCTTGCCTTGAGGAGAAAATCTGGACCTAAAGGCACTAAACCATCAACACATACCAAAGTTGCCATCCGCATCAAAGATTCACCGCTATAGTCTCCTAATGCCCCTACAAAGTCGCCGATGCTATCTCCAGGAATACCATTGATTTGACAGAAAGCCACTAATTCAACGACTAGTTTAATCGACAAATCTAAAGCCTGAGCTTTATTAGGATTAGGAGTAATTTTGCTGATTAAGCCTCCTACTAAAGGAATTTTGTTGCCAACTTTATTAGCTAATGCTGCCGAACCCAATGCCTTATCTGAACGATCTACCGTTTGATAAAGCCACATAGCGCGACGATAACCCTGAGATTTGTCGTTATATAAATGTACAGCGCGATCGCCTATTTGTTGAATCAGATCTTCGTCGCTTTCGCCTGTCACTTTACGAATTGTATTGACAAAGCCAACGGTGTTTTCCCATTCACCAGGGACAATTGAATCTAAAGAACTCAGCATCATTGTGGTGACGTTCTTTTCTGGCAAATTATCTACCAGTTGAAAAATAGATTCACTCACTTCTTGCTCCTTTATATAAAGTTAGTGGTTTTTGAGTCGATCAAATAGTGAAATTCAATTTACAAAATAGAGAATTGAAATATTACTTCAGCTTAGACAACCCTCTAAGATCGAATTTACTTAGCCATTTTTGGCGATCGCCTTGGGTAAAGCTAGAATCTTTAGAGCGAATTTTAATCTGATAGCGATCGCCTACTAAGATAGCTGTTCCCGTACTCCCTTGACTGACGGAGGGAAAACCGTTTACCTGGCTATCAGTGTCTTTGAATTTATCGATTGTACTGAGATTGTTCAACGTATCAGAAATAGACAAAATAGCAATTTCTTTGCCATCTTTTTTCAATTTGGCTTGAGCAAAACCTTTCTTTTCTTGACTATATACTCGTTCGTATCCTGAGCCACTATCAGGAAAATAGCGGTTGAAGCTACTTCCAGACTGAGAGTCATTTACTACTGCTGTTGCACCTTTTTGGGTACTTTCGGTTTGCGCCTCATCAAAACGAGAAGGAGCTTGCTGGGTGCAGGATGATAATAATAAACAGCCTGTTAACAATAAGGTAACTAGAAATTTTCGTAAACTAATCATTTTCAGCTTGTTTACATAAGTGATCTAGCTTTATTTTCTGACTTTTACCCATCATTTTGGTTGAATTTATTAAATCTTCAACTAAATAGCTGTCCATTGAACTAAGCCTGGAAAAGCTTGGGTAATTAAACTACAATAAGAGACTATCAAAAAAAACAATATTATCTAAAGTCAGTAACTTGTTTTCATGCGCGATTACGAAGTTAGCCAAAGGCATCGCGTCATATCTTGGCTAAAAAAAAATGTATCTGAAGATCGTTTGCAACATATTTTAGGGGTAGAACAAACCTGCATTTCTCTGGCGCGCTGCCACCAAGTAGATGAGCAGCAGGCAGCGCAGGCTGGTTTAATGCACGATTTAGCGAAGTTTTTTTCGCCCCGCAAACTTCTTAAACTGGCGACAGAAGCCAAGATTCCAGTTGATGAAATATGTTTTAGTAATCCTCATTTACTGCACGCAGAGGTAGGTGCGGTAATTGCTCAACGAGAATTTGAAGTTAAAGATTTACAAGTTTTGAATGCTATTGGTAACCATACTTTAGGTACGCCACAGATGAGCAGATTAAGCTGCGTTGTCTATATTGCTGATGCTTTAGAACCAGGTAGGGGAGATAACCCAGAATTAGCAGCAATGCGTAACGTGGCTAAGGAAAATCTTTACAAATGTGTACAGCAAACTAGTGATTATTCCCTAAAATATTTAGTAAGCAAGCAAAAAGTCATTCATCCCCGCACTGTCTTAACTAGAAATTGGGCTTGGGCTAAAGCTAGAGAAAGTCCCCCCTCTCCCTAAGCTGTAAACCAAATTAATCCAGAATCCAATTAATACTTAACTTAGAAACCATAAAAATATATTTTGAATGAGTAAATTATCATCAGAACAAGCAATTAGCACTCAAGAAAATTTTTCCATTTCCTCAGATGTTGACAGCAAAGAGTTGGCTTGGCAAATAGCCGTGGCTGCTGAGGACAAGAAAGCTCAAGATATCGTCCTCTTAAAAGTTGACGAAGTTTCATATTTAGCTGATTATTTTGTGATCGTTACAGGATTTTCCCAAACCCAGCTAAAAGCGATCGCCGAATCTATCGAAGATCGCTTAGAAGAGCAGTTTAGTCGGCAACCTATAAGAGTCTCAGGCAAGAGAGAAGGCAACTGGATAGTACAAGACTATGGAGATGTAATTGCCCACGTCTTTCTTCCCGAAGACAGAGAATACTATAATTTAGAAGCCTTCTGGGGACACGCCGAACGTATAGAATTTTCTCAGCCTAGTTAAATATTTTTGTAGCATGAATAAATCCACAGTTAACTTCTGCCCAGTTCCAATTGAACAACAGCCAATTCATGAATACGAGCAGTTAAAAGCGTCCTGGTTGTTTGACTGGGGAGTTTTAGCAATAGGTCTGTATAGTAAAAAAATAGCTTGGGTGAGTTTTTGGAGTGGTATTTTCGCTACAACTTTAGCTATGTCCATCTTCTCTCCTCAAGAAGACCTACTTCAGTTTATTTTGTCTAGCACAGTTGGAATTTGTTTATTGACTGGGTTATTTTTGTCGAGAATTTACTTAGGTTGGCATTACGTTAAAAATCGTCTCCAGAGCGATCGCATTTTTTATGAAGAATCAGGGTGGTATGATGGGCAAACCTGGCTCAAACCTAGCAGTATGTTAGATCGCGATCGCTTAATTGTTAGTTATCAAATCGAGCCTATTTTAGGTCGCCTACATAATACTTACGGTTTGCTAGCAGCAATTACTATCCTAAGTGCCTTAGTTTGGCTAACTTGTGTCTAAGTTGGTCGTGTCCATATTTTTTATTAATTCAATACCGAATGAATAGGGGAAAAAGAACTCATACACCGTCTTTAGAAGTCCATTTACTACGCGAAGGCATTTTAGAATCATCCCATCATGTAGAAGCGACTGTTTGCGACAGTAAAGGACGTGTTTTATTGCTGGCGGGAGACTCCCAAACATCAACTTTCATTCGCTCTGCTTTAAAGCCTTTTCAAGCTTTAGCAGTTACCAGCACGGGAACTTTGCAAAAATATGGTTTGAGCGATCGCGATTTGGCGATTATGTGTAGCTCTCATCAAGGAAAAATTGAACAAGCAAGACAAGCATTTAATATTCTTTGGCAAGCAGATGTCGATCCTTCGGCGTTAAAATGCCCTATTCCTCCTGGAGGAAATAATCGTTTAGAGTACAATTGTTCTGGAAAGCACGCAGGAGTTTTAGCCGTCTGCCAAAATCTTAATCTACCTCTCCATAGTTATCTAAAGCGATCGCATCCAGTACAAAAAATTATCCTTGATAAAATCTCAGAATTGCTAGAAATGCCTGGAGATGAATTTATCAGCGCGCAGGATGATTGTGGAATGATGACTTACTCGATGCAATTGCAGCAAATAGCTCATTTATATGCGCTTTTAGCAAATGGTAGCAGTATCGATTTAGAGCGTATTGCCCGCGCTATGACTTATTATCCCCGCATGATTGCTGGAGAGGGGGCATTTGATACTGAGTTAATGTGCTTGAGCGAAGGGGAATTAGTTAGCAAGTCGGGTGCAGAAGGTATTCAGTGCGTTGGTCGAGTTGGTCAAGGAATGGGGCTGGCTATTAAAGTAAAAGATGGCGCAAAACGAGCTAAATATGCGATCGCGATTCATCTGTTAAGGCAAATGGGTTGGATTAGTCCCGCTATTGCTGAAAATTTGTCTGATACTTTTATGCAGCTAACTCCTTCTAAACGCTTAGAAGCGGTTGGTGAGATGGCGATTTTATAGACCTCGTGCATAAATCAGTTTTGTAGGGTGGGTAAATTCCAGAAATTAGATAGTAGTATTCAATTAAATAATTGTTACCCACCAATTTCAAGGCGATCTGTTATAACCGTTTCAACTATTTTAAAATCAAACAATTAATAAAATGGCAGCGAAACTGATGCGAACAATTGCTAATTTTTGTCGGGCTGCTGTTGTAGTTTTATTTCTGTTTTTGGCAGGGTGTTCTAGTCGAGCTTCTCAAAATATCCACTTAAAGTATGGCAATCCTAGTCAAGCCAACGGCAGTTTTAATAATTATTTGCTGGAAAAACCTGGATATGCTCTTGCCTATAGTTGCCAAGCAGGGATAGCGAATTGGGTTAGCTGGCAACTTGACCAAAGTTGGTTAGGTACAGTTGATCGTTCAGATAATTTTCGTCCCGATGTAGATTTACCATCTGATTGCTACGTAGTAAGACCAAATGATTATCGGGGTAGTGGTTACGATCGCGGACATCTTATTCCCAGTGGCGATCGCACTGGGAATCTAAAAGACAACAGTGATACGTTTTTGATGACTAATATGATTCCCCAATCCCCTGCCAACAATCGAGAAGTGTGGCGAGAATTAGAAAAATACTGTCGAGATTTGGTTTTTCAGGGCAATGAGCTTTATATTGTCGCGGGAGGCAATGGTATTGCCAAAAAGATTGCCCAGAGTAAAGTGAACGTTCCTGAGTTTACCTGGAAGGTTGTTTTAGTTTTAGAACAGCCTAACGCTGAAATTACAGCGAACAATTCCTACACTATTGCTGTGTGGATGCCCAATTCAGAACAGGTAAGAAATACCAACTGGAGAGATTATGTATCCTCTGTAGATGAAATAGAAAAGAAAACAGGTTATAACTTTTTTGCCGAGATATCCAAGCCAGTACAGAAAAGGATTGAAAAATCAATCTATAGTTTATAGTTATACAGGTCAAATGTAAGCTGGAAAACTTTTTCAAGTTAAAAGCGATGAAGTGTGGTCTTTGCTGCACGGAAATGCCCTGAGTTAAAGGGCTGTCTTGGTGAGCATTCCCTTGCGACCTGACGGCGACGCGGGGTCTCACCGCTATTCCACTCTCGCGGTGGGGGTCACATGCGGCTCACGCCTTTGTCCCATGAACAACTTCATTTCTGAGCGATTGCCATACTCAAGAAGCGATCGCTCTAATTAGCAACATAAATAACTGATTATTCTGTTTCTCCGCCTTGGATTTTGAGAATGAGAAAACCCAAACTAAGTCCAACTAAAATCAGAATAGTACATAAAATTGCTCCGTTAAACAACATACTTTCCGCGCTCATACTCGTTTCTCCTTTTTTCAGTCACAATTAATAATAGGTATTTTAAATCATTCAGTCCCATCACCCGTAACTTAATTATTGTCAAATAGTTTTTAGTGATTAGTTTTTAGTTTAACCTTCAAATGACTATAATTCCTTCTTTAGCTATAACCATGGGAGATCCTGCGGGGATTGGTCCTGAAATTATTCTTAAGGCTTTGGCAGACAAATCTTTGTCTGCAAGATGTCAGACTATGGTTGTTGGCAATCGTCAATTATTGCAGTTTACCTATGAACATTTATTAGAGCAAAGCCAGTTAACCGAGCAAGATTTAGCTAATCCTCAGTCTATTTCCGTGTTAGATATTCCTTTAGACAGTGCTATTACCTTAGGACAAGGTGATGCGGTCAGCGGTGGATTTAGCTTTGCCTGTTTAGAAAAAGCGATCGCCTTAACCCTAGAAAATAAATTTCAGGGCATCGTCACCGCCCCCATTGCCAAATCTCTTTGGAAAGCAGCGGGACATGATTATCCTGGTCAGACAGAAGTTTTGGCGCAAAAAGCAGGAGTAGATCGCTTTGGTATGCTGTTTGTGGGACGCTCTCCCCATACTGGTTGGATTTTACGCAGCTTGTTGGCAACTACCCACATTCCCTTAGCTGATGTACCCACAGCCTTAACACCGCAGCTTATGTCTCGTAAGCTAGATTTGCTAATTGAATGCTTATCCGAGGATTTTGATATTGAGCAACCGCAAATTGCGATCGCGGGTTTAAATCCTCATAGTGGTGAAGCAGGACAGTTGGGTACAGAAGAACAAGACTGGCTCTTAGACTGGCTGCAAAAAGCCCAAGCGACACACCCTCAAGCAAAATTAGTTGGGCTAATTCCCCCCGATACTATGTGGGTAAAACCAGGACAGGCTTGGTACGGCAATCATGAGCAGCAACCTAATACTGCCGACGCTTATCTAGCCTTGTATCATGACCAGGGTTTAATCCCTGTTAAGCTGATGGCATTCGATCAGGCAATTAATACCACTATTGGGCTGCCTTTTATTCGTACATCCCCCGATCACGGCACTGCCTTTGACATCGCAGGACAGGGTGTCGCTACTGCTAACAGCATGAAAGCAGCAATTGAACTGGCAATTCAAATTACCAAGCAACGAACATTTAAAAAGTAGGAACGAATCGCACCACCGCCATAAACTGTCGGTGATTTAAGTCCCTGCGGGGATTACCCCTTGGCTAGTTGTTAGTCCCTGCGGGGATTACCCCTTGGCTAGTAGTCAATTGGAACTAAAAACTAACAACTAAATACTCAACAGGCGAGTGGAATATGGCTCTTAAACAGAGCCATTTCCTCGCCTCAATCGTGCTTTAGCACGAGGCTTTAAACCCATTTATTAGACGGCAATTTGAGTATCACCCCTACTTATTGGATATCTTAGGAGCAGGTTTAGCGGGGCTTTTTCTTCTTTGAGTTTTGCCCTGGGATCTACCGCGACCATCACCGCCAAAATCATCAGATTCAGGTGGTTCATCACTATAGATATCTAAAAAGACTGATTCACCATGGGCTAAGGCTGAAGTTTGAATCGTGGTTCTTATAGCTTGAATAGTGCGACCACCACGACCAAAAACCTTACCGCGATCGCTTTTATCAAATGCAATTCGTAACCAAATCTTGCCATTACTCTTGTTTACTTCAGAGTGTATGCACAGGGTTTGGGGGTTGGCTAAAAACGGTTCGACCAGAAAGCGCGCTAGTTTTTCATAATCGTTACTAGTGACTGTCTGAGGATCAGACAATTCGGTCTTATTTGGCATGAACTTGATCGAATACTTGGGCTTTGTTCAGAATACTTCTTACAGTTTGGCTAGGCTGCGCACCCTGTTCCAACCTTTTGACGATGGCAGGAACATCAAGTCTAGTTTCGTCTGTACGGGGGTTATAAAAACCAAGTTCTTCGATGGGGCGACCATCTCTGCGAGTTTTGCTCTCTATAGCTACTATACGATAGCTAACTTCTCTTTTTTTACCGAAGCGTTTCAAACGTAATTTAATCATCAGTTATTCAAATTTGTCCTTTACGATTGTAATCTATCTATCTAGGTTTTCTCTAAAGTAAACTCAGACAATCTCTGATTTTACAATGAGCCAAAGCCTTTTTTCTTCTTCTTTTTCTTTTTCCTTCTACCTTGATCTGGATAACCGCCTTCCATACCAGGCATTCCCATGCCACCCATGCCAGGCATTCCCATGCTGCCCATACCAGGCATTCCCATGCCAGGCATTCCGCGACCCATATTCTGCATCATCGAACGCATTTTGCTAAAGTCTTTGACCAATTTTGTCACGTCTTTTTCTTCAAAGCCAGAGCCTTTAGCTACTCGACGGCGACGGCTAGGAGATTGGGATAATAAATCAGGATCGGCTTTTTCGTCTTTGGTCATGGAGTTGATCATCGACTCAGTAATCTTTAGCTGAGTTTCTCCTTTAGCTAGGTCAGCACCGCTAATTTTTCCCATGCCAGGAATTAGCTTGAGGACTCCACCTAATGAACCCATGTTTTTGAGCAGACGCATTTGTTTAACAAAGTCGTTAAAGTCAAACTTTGCCTCCATGATTTTAGACTGCATCTTTTCGACATCAGCTAAATCAATTTCTTCTTGAGCTTTTTCTACCAGAGTTAAGATATCTCCCATATTCAAAATACGGGAAGCTAAACGATCTGGATAAAAAGGTTCTAAAGCCTCTACTTTTTCGCCCACGCCGACAAACTTAATTGGCTGTCCTGATACCTGTCTGACAGATAGGGCTGCACCACCACGACTATCACCGTCTAGCTTGGTTAAGATTGCGCCTGTAATGCCAATTTGATCGTGAAATGTATGGGTTAGGTTAGCTGCTTCCTGCCCTGTCATAGCATCTACCACCAAGAGCGTATCATCAGGCTTGATGGCATCTTTGATGCGGGATAGTTCCCCCATCATGTCTTGGTCTATTTGTAGTCGCCCTGCGGTATCGACAATTACTGTGTCCACTCCAAGCTCTTTGGCTTTGACTATCCCTTGACGAGCAATTTCTACGGGGTCTGCATCTGTCCCCATTTCAAACACAGGAACATCAATTTGATTACCTAAAGTAAGTAACTGATCGATCGCCGCAGGACGATATATGTCTGTTCCTACCATTAGGCAAGAACGCTCTTGTTTACGCAAATATAGAGCTAATTTGGCAGTAGCGGTAGTTTTACCTGTCCCCTGTAAACCAGCCATTAAAATTACCGTGGGGGGTCGATCTGCTTGGGCAAGGGGAACGTTGCTTTCCCCCATCACCTTGACTAGTTCATCGTAAACAATCTTGATAAACTGTTGTCCAGGGTTGACCCCAGAAATTACCCCTTCTCCTAATGCTTTTTCTTCTACATCAGCAATAAAAGCTTTAACGACTTGGAGGTTAACATCGGCAGCCAAAAGAGCGCGACGTACTTCCTTTAAGGTGTCTTGAATATTGGCTTTAGATATCTTATTCTGACCACGCAGCTTTTTCCAGGCATCGTCCAACTTATCCGCTAGAGCATCAAACATAGATTAATTTTATGATTTTAATTTTTTACTTATTTTAATAATTTTCAGGTATTGAGTGAGTCTTGAGCAATTTAATTCTCTGTGTCTACTATTGTTTATGGTTAATCAATTCAGGCGATCGCTATACTATAAAATTATTTCCCAACAGCCAATTTAAACTAGTAAATATTTTAAGCATATCTAAATCTTCCAACTCAGCTATTTTTTTCCTATTGCTAGTAATGGCAAAAGCGATCGCACTTTGGCTATTTTGATTAAAAGAATCAATACAGGTCTATTATGTAACTGCGATCGCTTCTACACTCTTAGCTTCGTTACAGCGGTTTGCAGGTTTAAGAGGGACAGTAGCAGCAGTGAGCGAACCAGTTACGCAAATGTTTAGGATTAATTAAATCCATCGCTATTTTAATCAGCATATCGACCCTTTTGGAAGTCCTGGGAGAAAATTGTCTCAGGAAAGCCTTGAGTTGTGACCACCAATGTTCAATTGGATTAAATTCGGGAGAGTATGGAGACAGGTACAAAATCTTCGCGACCACTGCTTCAATTAAAGGTGCAATAGCTTCTACTTTATGTGCAGGCAAATTGTCCATCACCACCACTGCTCCTTTCCATAGCTGAGGCACTAAACACCTAGAAACATAAACCTCAAACGCAGCCGCAGCCATTGAATCATTAAGCGTCATTACTGCTAGTATTTTAGACTCGCTGATTGCGCCGATAACACTTACCTTGCTACCTCGAGCAAACGGTTTGTAGTCATAGGCTCTCTCTCCAGGTGCAGCGCGAGCATGAGTTCTCATCAATCCGAGTAAAACACCCATTTCATCTAAAAACACGAGGTTTTGGGGATCTACATTTTTAACTTTTGCCCAATACTCTGCTCTTAGAAGCTGGACGCGCTCACGAATTGCTTGGCTGGAGCGAAGTGTTTTTTTTGAGTGGTAATTTTAATCTCTGAAATGTCCGACACATCGTACTTTGACTTACCCATAGTCCCGTCTCATCAAAAAGTAGCTCACAGTATTCTGCTAAAGTCGCATCAGTCTGTTTTTTAAAGATGGCTATCAGCTCGGCTTTATATTTCCGAACAGGACTTACCATCGACCCGCCCTGCTTCCCTGGCAGGATATGCCCTTTTGTCCGCTTCTGAGTAATCAATCTTTGGACACAGTTTTTGCTCACACCGAAGCGTAGCGCAACTTTTCTCACCGAGCTATCACCTTTCTCGATCGCACTAACTATCTTCTCTCGTAAATCTACAGAATAAGGCTTCATTTGTTACCTATTTTTATAACACTTTATTGTCCCCTATTTAGATGCAAATCGCTGTAATGGTAAGTTAATAGCTAAGGTGCAGCAAAGTTTAGACAATTGTTTGCCCAACGATTGTCATTATGAGTAAACAAATAGATATTGACCAAGATTACGTAGCTTGGCTAGAAGAACAGGTCAAAAAGCTTGAAACCCATAATTTTGAGCAGTTAGATCTAGATAATTTGGTTGAGGAATTAGAAGCTTTGGTACGGAATGAAAAAAGCGCAGTTAGAAGTTTTACCTACCAAATTATTATTCATTTACTGCTAATTCAATATTGGTCAGAAGAATCACAGTGGAATAGAAACCATTGGCAAGCAAAAATAGACAATTTTCAGTTTCAACTTAGTGACAAAATGACAGCTAATTTTAAAAACTTGCTCAGTGATGAGCTTCCTAGGATATACGTCAAGGCTAGAAAAGCAGCAATTGATAAAACAGGCTTAAAAAGCGATGAAGTGTGGTCTTTGCGAGAAGTAAGGCTTTAGCCGCAACTGATGCCCTGAGTTAAAGGGCTGTCTTGGTGAGCATTCCCTTGCGCCTGACGGCGACGCGGGGTCTCACCGCTATTCCACTCTCGCGGTGGGGGTCACATGCGGCTCACGCCTTTGTCCCATGAACAACTTCATTTCTGAGCGATCGCTTTCCTGAAACTTGTCCTTATAGCCTAGATAAAATTATTGGTTTTGATTGAAAATGTCGCTATGCTAGCTTCACACACCAACTTAGGAGACAAGTAACCTAAGTCATATTGCGGATTTTTTGCTCGTATTTATATCAGTTAGTTAAGTCAAATGACCGATGTTTTGCTCAAGCACAGCACTTAATATAATTATAGATACTTCTCGAACATTTCCAGAGCTTACATGGTGAGAATAGATTGTAGGCTCTGGTTTTACTTTTTACCCATTGATATCTAAACTGGGCATAATAGCTATTATTGTTTGACTATTGGCGAAACAGCGATTAGATAAATTATTAGTCAGTCTTGAACTTTGTGATTCTCGCGCTTTGGCACAAAGTTTAATTAGAGCAGGAAAAGTAAAAGTTAATCAAGAAATTATTGATAAGCCAGGCACTGAAGTAAAGCTTGATGCCCAGATTGAGGTAAAAGAGAAGCCACCCTATGTATCTCGTGGCGGAAAAAAACTAATCAAAGCTCTGCAAACCTTTAATATTGATGTGCAAGACCGAATTTGTTTGGACGGGGGAATTTCTACAGGGGGATTTACCGACTGCTTATTACAGTCTGGGGCAAAGCTAGTCTACGGAATTGATGTCGGTTATGGACAGGTTGCCTGGAGTATTCGTACGTGCGATCGCGTTATCCTTAAAGAAAGAACTAACATACGCCATCTAACTCCTAATCAGCTATACGACGATGGGACAATGGCAGATTTAGGAGTCATGGATCTATCGTTTATCTCTTTAACCAAGGTGCTAGAGCCTTTATGGAATCTATTAACGACTTCAAAAGAGGTAGTGCTTTTAGTCAAACCTCAGTTTGAAGTAGGACGAGCCAGAGTGGGCAAAAAAGGTGTGGTGCGTAACCTCGATGACCGAGCCTCAGCTATTCTACAGGTTTGGCAAGCGGCTCAAAAGCTAGGTTGGCAATACCAAGGACTGACCAGATCTCCCATTACTGGTCCCGCGGGTAATGTCGAGTATTTATTATGGTTAAAAGCTGATACTGCTTCAGAACTTATTGCTCTAGATTTAGCACAAATCAAGCAGATAATCGCCGAGTAAAAACTAATAGGTTTACTTGACTACAAGGCTCTTTAACCAGAACTTGCTACCTCAAATTAATATCTAAACACTAAACATTAGACTTCTTGCATAAATATTTTTTTTAGATATTTTCGATGTTAGTTTTTAATTCCTGACCTCTTTCGAGACCCCGCTAGCAAGGGAATGCTCGAATTGACCTCTGACCTCTGACTTAACCAAGATTTATGATTCGTGCAAGAGGTCTATTAACTGCTAACTAATCAGAGTATCTTTAGCACTTTTTGGTTGTCGTCTTCTTGATTGTTCGCTGTTAGAACTCGATCGATCCTGACCAGATGATGTTTCTATTTTGATTAAAATATTTGGTCCCGAACTCGCCAGACGAAAAATCATGCCGTCTAGTGCCTTAGTTTGTTCAACCCGTTTTCCATCTATATAAGTGCCGTTGGAACCAAGATTTACAACTTCCCATTCATCTTCTCCTGATTTTCTAACCTCAACATGATGGCGAGATACGACAGCACTATAGAGAACCACCTCATTATTAGTGGCACGACCAATTTTGATACTGGGTTCGTCATAAAAACTCCAGCTTTGAACTGCTACTGATTGAAGAGGATGTAATAATGTTAATGTGATCACAGATACGTCCTTTGAAGAATAGCTTATGGTCTAAAAGCCAGAAGAAAAAATTCTGGTGATAAATATATTTAGGACACTTTATATTTCGTCGTATTTTCTAATTCAGAGCATAAAAATAAGCAAATTTGCAATTTCAATACTAGCCGATATGGACAGTTGTGTCCTATATTTTGCTGCATAATGGGTAAAATATATCAAAAACTACAACAAACTGGCGCTGATTGTTGCTAACGCCAACTCTTATTCTCTAAATCTCTTATTTGACGTTCGAGGCGATCAATACGCCCTCGTAGCTCATCCATTTCTGCCTGACGTGGTACTCCTAAATCTTGAAGCATATTTTTCATCTGTCTTTCAACCTGCTTTGTCACTCCTCCTGACTCCGTATTTAGCTGAGACATCAGATCGTCTACAAAAGATTTTGCCTGATCGGAATTAAGTTTGCCGTCTCTAACCCACTCATCACTAACTTCTTTAATTTTTTCTGCCACTAAAGAAGTTGTGCCAATACCAACCATCAATAACTGCTTTAGCCAATCATTATTATCCATTCGTATGTATCCTCATCTTTATTTACTATGTTATTAGATCGTAGAATAGCTCAACGTAAATATAACTAATTTCTTTGTAAAATTATATGGTTATTGAATGGCTCAAGTTTAGAGTGGATCGAGAATCACGAGAAAAGTTTATTCAACAAGATGAAGCAATCTGGACTACTACACTTTCTACCTATCCTGGCTATATAGGCAAAGAAGTTTGGATTGAACCGACTGCACCTGGCAAAGTGATTATGATTATTCGTTGGCAAACTCGCGAACAGTGGAAATCAATTCCGATGAAGGATTTGGCAGCTATTGAAAAAAAATTTTCTAAAGTGATGCGAGAAATGAACATCAGCTACAAAATGATTGAAAGCAAGGAGTTTCAAATCCGCAAATTCCCCTCAAAACAATGAACAATAAACAATTATCCTTCATCCCTTTAAAATGTTTACTTGTCCAAGATGCAAACAGCCTGTAAATTCTCAGGCAGCCACTTGTCCTCACTGCAATAATCAGTTAAAAGCTTTTGGTCATCCAGGTATGCCTCTGTATCAATCAACAAATGAAGAAGCATTGTGCGATCGCTGTACCTATCACCTTGATGATACCTGTAATTTCCCCCAACGCCCTGATGCTAAAAGCTGCACCCTCTTTCATGATTATTCCATACCCTTAGTTCCAGAAGCGATTCCTGCTAGCCAAAAAGGTTGGGCTGAAATCAAAAACTGGTTATATCGCCATCGGGGGTTAGTTGCGATCGCACTTTTAATTTTTGTGAGTGTGATACTTGTTTGGGCTAGATAAAATAATTTAAGGTTTTGATTTTTTCTGATCTAAGCGTGCTGCTGCTTCTAGTGCAGATTTGTTCCTAGCCTTCTGGGCGTAATACTTTAGCTGCTGAATTTCCATCCCGCTTAAAATACTTAAGTCTTCTAAGTCTATTCCTCGCATTAGCATTTCTATACACCAGGTTTGTCTGGCTTGTTCAATCGCAGGAGGTTCTCCTTGAGGCGTTAACAAGTCTGTGGTTAGCTTTTGCCAAGTGTTTTCTAGTTCAACTCTGGTCATCGCCTCACCTGCATCATCGATAAATATTTCTGCTCGATTGTCTTTACGGCTTTTAAGCCATTGAGTCAAAGGATTGATAGAACTTGAGCCATAGCGATAGCCCATGATCCAATGATTTATCGGTACTTGGCGCACTTTGCCATAATTTATTTGTAAGATATTTTGCTGGGGTTCAACCACCGAATGCGATCGCTCTAGACGCAAGGCTTCTTCTGGAGACAAACCCGCCCCAAACAAAACATACACCAGAGCAAATTCCTGTCTGCCAGTTTTTCTTGCCTGACGAAACAGCGATCGCACCAAGCTAGCTGGCAAATCAACTGCTTCTGGAGGTTCGACTTTGACAATACTAGTTTCGCTAACCTCTAATGCGGAAGCAGATGTAGTAAAACCGTGTAAAAATAGAGTCACCAGACTGGCTAAAAAATCATCTTCCTCATCCCAAAGGTTATAGCCTTCGCAGCTAGACTGGACAACAAAATAACCCATCAAGACAAAGTTTAAAAGGTTAACAATTTGCTCAGGAGTCAAACTGCTATCTAAACCTTCTTTGGCGATCGCTTCTTCTAAATACTCGGCAACATAACGATTAGCTTCACTCAACCCTTTTCCCAAAGCTAAACGATTTTCTATAGGATAGTTTCCCGATTCTCCCACAATAGAACGAACTAAATCTGGTGCTTTCTCTAGAGTAAGCAAACTTTTTTGAGCATATTCCTGTAAAAATTCTGCCACGCTATCTTTAGCGTTTGCCTGTTCTACTAAAGCATGAACCAATTTGGCAAATACTGCCGAATCTTCAATTACGGCTAAAAGCAAGCGATATTTGTTGCCAAAATTGCGAAATAGGGTTACTTCATTTACCTGAGCGCGTTCGGCAACAGCTTTAGTAGTAGTTTCAGTAACACCGCGCTCGGCAAATAAGTCTAAGGCAGCTTCAATTAATCGGGCTTTAGTGGACTTTCGGGGGGTTGACATAAAGATAAAATCGATATCTAAGACAAACTCGCTCAAGCTGAACAGCATTTATTTCAGCTATTTGCCTCTATTTTAAACACACAAATAATTTTCATGCCTATCAGTTTAAATTAAAGAATGTAAGTACTACTTGCACTGAAAAAAAATACCTGCTAGACTGCAATTATGTAAGCGACACTTGCAGAACTTATTTAAAGTAAAAACTATAAGCACAGCGAGAGTCTCATAGTATACGCAACCAGCGTAATCTCTAAAGCTCACAACTTAGAATATTTTTAGGATTAGTTTATTAATGACACAGCAATTAATTGCTCCCAAAAGCCAGCCATCAACTCAGCCAGAGGCTCAACCAGAAGAAAAACTAGAATTATCTTGGGTCAACATTTTCGTTTTTGCCTCGTTTCATCTCATTGCCTTAACCGCACCTTGGTTTTTCTCTTGGTCTGCTTTGGGCGTAGCCATCTTTTTCCATTGGTTGTGCGGTAGCATTGGTATTTGTTTAGCATACCACCGCATCCTAACTCATCGTAGTTTGGAAGTACCCAAGTGGTTAGAACGTATTTTAGTAACCTGTGGCGCATTGGCACTTCAGGGTGGTCCGATTTTCTGGGTAGCAGGACACAGTTTGCACCATGCTCATACAGAAGATAACGACAGAGATCCTCACTCGGCAAAAAAAGGCTTTTGGTGGAGTCATATGGGCTGGTTAATGTACAAGCAAGATAAATATTTTGACTATGACCAATACAAAAAATATGCACCTCGTGCCGATAGAGATCCCTATTATCGCTGGTTAAACAAGAACTTTATTTTGGTACAGATTGCTCTTGGTTTAGCCTTATTAGCTATAGGCGGATGGTCTTTTGTGATCTACGGTATTTTTGTTAGAGTGGTGACTTTGTGGCACTGTACTTGGTTTGTTAATAGTGCAACTCACTTCTGGGGCTACAAAAACTTTGAATGTGAAGATGGTTCTCTAAACAATTGGTGGGTAGGTATTTTGGCTTACGGCGAAGGCTGGCACAACAACCACCACTTTAATCCTCGTGTTGCCAAAGCTGGTCAACGCTGGTGGGAAATTGATGTTACTTGGTGGGCAATTCAAGTCCTAAAAAGTTTAGGATTAGCCAAGAAAATAGTGTCGTAAAACTAATTAAAAAAATTATAGCGATCGCTTTTACTTAGAGTCTAAGTTAACTTTAAGTAAAAGCTTTTTTTTTAGCAAAATTTAAGTGCCATTTGATTCTAAAATACTGCTATGGGCTGTTAAGCATTTAATAAATTTGATGGTATTGCGTAAAAAAACAAGAATAGTAGCCGTTTGAAACCTCGTAAACAGTTTGGTCAGCATTGGTTAAAAGATGAAAGTGTCTTAGAGCAAATTATCATTGCTGCGGAGTTAAAGAAAAGCGATCGTGTCTTGGAAATTGGACCAGGTACAGGATCTTTAACCACTAAAATCCTCTCAATAGTCAACGCTTTGGTATCTGTAGAAATTGATCGCGATTTATGCAAAAAATTAGCCAGAAAATATGGCGAATATAATAACTTTCTCCTGGCTCAGGGTGACTTTTTACAGCTAGATTTGGAAGCATTGTTAACAGACTTTCCCAAGTTTCAGAATCCCAATAAAGTAGTTGCTAACATCCCTTACAACATTACAGGCCCGATTATTGAAAAGCTGTTAGGCAAAATCGCTACTCCCGCGCCACAGCAATATGAATCCATAGTATTGCTAGTTCAAAAAGAAGTAGGAGAAAGGTTAGTAGCCACACCAGGGACCAAAGCTTTTGGTGCATTATCAATTCGCGTTCAATATTTAGCAAGCTGTGAATTAATTTGTGATGTTGACCACAGAGCTTTTTATCCGCCACCAAAAGTAGATTCAGTTGTAATTAGATTACGTCCTAGAAGATTAGCTAATCCTGCTAAGAATCCCCGTCAACTAGAAACATTAATTAAGCTAGGTTTTGCTAGTCGCCGTAAAATGCTGCGTAATAACTTAAAAAGTTTGATTGATATTAATGATTTGAGTCAACTATTAGAAAAACTAGAGTTTAGTCCTCAATGTAGAGCCGAGGATTTGACTATGGAAAACTGGATTTTACTTAGTAATAACTTTAATCCTTCTAAGTGAGCAATTTATTACCTCAATGTCTCAATACGAACTTATCTATAGCACTGTCCGCAAAATTCCTTTCGGAAAAGTTGCCACCTACGGACAAATTGCCGATATTTCAGGACTATATGGTAAGGCTCGTTTAGTCGGGTATGCTCTGTTTCGAGTAGATCTAAAAGATGATATTCCTTGGCATCGCGTGGTTAATTCCCAAGGAGAAATTTCTTATTCTTTTCAGCGTCAGGGTGGAGATTATCTGCAAAAAGTTTTGTTAGAAGAAGAAGGAATTGAATTTAAACATAACGGCAAGATAGATCTAAGTAAATATCGTTGGCAACCTACTCAGTAGCCTTAAGTTTGAAAAGAAAAATATTTGCTTTACTTTGGTTGCCAAAAATCCTCAGACATAGGACGGCTATCGTATTGTTCAATTTAGTTTAAATTCTTGAAGAAGAAATTCTTTCAATTTTAGCCTCCTTTCTTTTATAATTAGGTCATTATTTTTTGACTTTTATATTCTTGATTAATAACTCAATTTATCTAATGCGATCGCCTAACTCAGAACGATCAAGATGAGTGGCGTAGATTGTCAAAGGGGTTGATGGGCGTAGTAAAATCTCAAAGAGCGAAGGTGTTTAATTGTCGAGCCATCGTAACCCAACAACCCGTAATTTACAATGTTTATCTGCTGGCATAAATATTGTAAATGTCTAAATGTCTGAATACAGGGTCTTGCTCTTGCTTAATTTTTGAAAAACCCCTTTCTCTTAGCAATTCATATATAAACAGCACTCTATCATTAATATTGTGAACCTCAACAATAACTTGCTTAATTTTTATCCAATCTTCAGAATTGATGCCTTGTAGCACATCTAATTCAGCCTTCTCAACATCAATTTTTAACAAATCTATCTGGTTTATTAATTGTTCTTCTATAATCTGTGAAATTGTCTTTATTTGACATTCGATCTTTTGTTCAAAATAGGCAAAATCAGTTAATTTATCCGTAATAAGACAAAACATTGAATGAGGTAAAAATTTAATTAAGCTGAATGGAAAAGGCAACTTTTCTGTATTGTCCCTAATAGTTGCAGCAAACTGCTGTTTTTCTTCTCCTGAAGAGTCTGGATACATAGTTGAAATAGCTGTAGCATTTGGATAATGTAGTAAATTCTACAGTTCTGGGCTGCTTTCCTAAACCAATTTGAAATACGTTAATTTTGTCTGAATTATATTTATTGGCATTTTGATCTAGAGCAGCAAAAATGCTAGGCATAGGTTCAAACGCAAAAATGTCAGCTTTACCGTCGCACAAATTATTTATCATTAAAGCAAACAAGCCAATATTTGCCCCAACGTCAAAAATTATATCTCCTTCTTTTATAACGATCCCATACTTTAAATAACCCTGTACCTGCTGGTATAATATTTTTGCTTCATCAGCTTTGAGACAAAAAACCTCCTGGTTATTTGGCAGATAAATTTTTGCTAATTGCTTTTTCATCAGATGAGGTTTTGTTTCTAAAATTGGTGATTAGTTATCTTATTTCGACAATCGCATCTACTCAAAGTAGATTACCAAATCTTAGCTAAATCCAGCACAAAACCCGATAAAACTGGATCTCCGCTAATCGTTTGAGGATTATCCAAACTTTTTACTTCACTATCGGGTGAATAGATATAAACTTGACGAGTAGTGCGATCAATTAACCAGCCAAGAGATGCACCGTTATCAATGTATTCCTGCATTTTATCCTGAAGCATTTTAAGATTGTCACTAGGAGATCTTAATTCGACTACAAAGTCTGGACAAATGGGAGCAAACTTAGTTTTTTGTTCGGCAGACAAAGCATTCCATCTGGTCAATTTAATCCAGCTAGCATCAGGCGATCTAGTTGCGCCATTAGGTAAGATAAACCCCGCAGAAGAATCAAAACCAATTCCACTGCCATCTCGATCTGACCAGTTAGCTAGTTGTTGAATTAATTTAAAATTGCGATTTCCTGTTTCAGAACCTGCTGGGGACATAATTACTAGTTTTCCTGTAGCGGTACGTTCAATACGAAGATGAGAATTAAGTTGACAAAAATCAAAAAAACTATCTGCGCTTATTTCCCATGCAGGAGACATCTGCAATACAAGATAATTATTGCTGTCCGATACCTTGGATAAAGTCATAGCAAAATAATGAAATACATATTGTCAATTATGCTGAATTATCTTTAGTCATAACAAGTAGTGTTTTTAAGTAGCGATCGCATTGAAGCAAATAAGTCTTAGGACGATGATTGGCTTTGTTGCCCCATTAAAACAGCAATCAGGATGATCGCAATTCCAACCAGTTGAACGAGTGTAAATGTTTCCTGTAAAAAAACGTATCCAATAAGCGTGGCGACAACAGGACTCAATAGCCCTAAATATGAAACAGCAGTAGCACTTAGCTGACCGATTCCTCGAAACCAAAGCCCCTAGGCAAGTCCAGTGCCAATCAGACCTAAATAAATAAAGCCCCAGAGATTAGTTCGTGACACTTCTGTAAATGGTCCCTCACTTATCAAGGCAATTGGCAGCAAAACCCCTCCACCCACGGTTAACTGCCACGCCGTAAAAACAATTAAAGAAACTGGTGGCTTCCATCGTTTTACCAACACAGTACCCAGTCCCATCGCACCAGCACCAGCGATCGCAGCAGCAATACCTATAGGATCGAGGCGGGCAGCAGGACTTAGAACTAATAGTCCAACGCCGATGAAGCCCGCGAGCGCAGCTATGTATGATAGACAGCTTGTCTGGCTTTTTACTCAATATCTGCCAAGCAAACAAGGCAACCAATAAAGGTTGGATTGCTCCTGCCGTTGCTGCTACCCCTCCTGGAAGACGCCGATATTTAGACCGCCTAAAACTAAAATACGCCACCACCAATTGCCTTTAGGTAATTTTCTCAGCCCTATAGTTAGCAGGATACCAATGGGGAGCGAGCGCATTGAAGCTACTAATAACGGATGGTTGGGCGGTAATAATTCTGTCGCCACAGCATAGGTTGTTCCCCAGGAAATCGGTGCTAAAGCTGTTAACAAGGTGTTGGACAAACGACTAGGAGCATTCATAGTTTATCTTGATGTTAAGATACTCGATATTATAAGGTTTATCTTGACATAAAGATACTTGATATCAAAACAATTCTCCATATTTAGAGATTAGGCAGTCTTTATCTTGGTGTTAAGATTATTAAAATCGAGACTCTATACAATAAGTCCCAATGGCTGACGATCTAGTTGATAAAATTTTGGCGCAGTGGCAAAAAGAACGTCCTCAATTAGATGCTTCGCCAATGGGTATATTAGGTAGAACACCACGGCTAGCTAAACATTTAACCAGAGAAATTAGCCAAACATTAGCTAAATTTGCTTTAAATCCTGGAGAATTTGATGTTTTAGCTACACTCCGTCGCTCAGGTAAGCCATATCAACTTTCGCCAACAGAGTTGTATAACTCGATGATGGTCACATCTGGAACAATGACCCATCGCCTTGACGGCTTGGAAAAAGCAGAACTTGTAGAACGCATTCGCGACCCAAGCGATCGCCGAGGCACACTAATTCATCTGACTGATAAAGGTTTTAATTTAATCGAGAAGGCAGTAGAAGCTCATGTCGAGAATGGACATCATATTCTTAGTGTTTTAGAAGACTCAGAGCTGGAAACATTGAATATGCTGCTGCGTAAGCTTTTGATTTCCCTTGAAGAGAGGAAACTTTGATCGCTGGTAACTGGTAACTTCATACATAATTTGTAGTGTAATTACCACCAAAGCAAAAAATCAATAGTCGAGTGAACCTTGGTATCATCTATACAACTGATAACAACTAAGTTCATCTTCTCTAATGTTTAATTGGTTTCGCCGTAACGAAAAAGCAAAGCAAGAACCTGAAGCAACTCCCCAACCAACTCAGCCAGAAGAAACTACATTGGCTGCTGAATCTGAAGCGGAAGTAGCTGAACCAGATTATCTTGCTTTTGCTAAGGCTGCTTATCAAAATATTCAGCAGCGCAAAGAAGAAAGCCAAGCCACATTAGTAGAAGAGACAGAGAAATCTGAACCTGAAGCAGTAGATATAGAATCTGAAGCAGTAGATATAGAATCTACTACTCAAGCAGAGATAGAAGAAGCGGATACTGAAGAACAATTAGTAGCATCAACTTTTGAAGACAATCAAGAACAAGCAATACAAGAAGAGAAAACAGAAGAAGTTACCGCGCCAGCAGCAAATGTTCCTGCTTGGATGAAGAAATCTCAGGGTTTAGAAAAGTTAAAGGAAACCGCAATAGAAACTACTGTAGAAGAAGAACAAGTAACACAAGAAGTAGAACTCGACGAAGATTTTATCTGGTCATCTAAAGTATTAGCGGGTAGCGGTAGAACAGCAGAAGATGTATCCGAAGAAGAAATTAGTTGGCTAACTAAGCTACGTCAAGGATTAGGTAAAACTCGTATTGGTCTGGTTAATCAGTTAAAGTCCATCGTCGGCAAAGGACCTTTAAATGACGATGCAGTAATGGAAATCGAGAGTCTATTACTACAGGCAGATGTAGGCATTGAAGCTACTGACTACATTATTGAAACCCTACAGTCAAAATTAAAACAAGAAGCTTTACCGCCCGATCGGGCGATCGCCTATTTAAAAACTATCCTCCAAGATATTTTAGATAAACCCTTGGCAGGACAAGAAGACAAAGCTTTTGTGCCTGAAAAAGATCAGTTTAATATTTGGCTATTGACAGGTGTTAATGGCGCAGGAAAGACTACTACCATTGGTAAGCTAGCAAATTTAGGTCAAAAATCTGGTTATACCTGCTTGATTGCTGCTGCTGATACATTCCGCGCTGCTGCGGTAGAGCAAGTAAAAGTATGGGGAGCCAGGAGTAACACATCTGTGATTGCCAATCCAGGTCAAAATACCGATCCTGCTGCGGTTGTCTTTGATGCGATCGCTGCTGCTCAAGCTAAAAATACCGAATTACTATTAATTGATACCGCAGGAAGATTGCAGAATAAGCAAAATTTGATGGTGGAATTAGCTAAAATCCGTCGAATTATAGATAAAAAAGCTCCTGACGCTAGGGTAGAATCCTTACTAGTTTTAGATGCAACTTTAGGACAGAATGGCTTGCGCCAAGCGCAAGTATTTTCTGAGGCTGCCAACTTAAGCGGTGTGGTTTTAACTAAACTAGATGGCAGTGCCAAAGGTGGTGTGGCTTTAGCGGTTACTCAACAGCTAAATTTACCAATTCGCTTTATAGGTGCGGGGGAAGGGATTGAAGATTTACGACCTTTTTCTAGTTATGAATTTGTTGAGGCTTTATTGAACGGATAAAGGGAATATATAATTCCAACTGCCAGCTTAAATTTAAAGTTTTTGTGTTTTTATATTGCTTTCTTGGCGGATTAACTAATTCAGGTTATCATAAATCAACCTAATATCTCGGCAAATAAAATATAACTGCTGTTTTGATTAGTTTGCCGTTAGGTAGAGATCGATTAAATTAAGTTTCAAAAAACATTTTGTTACTATCTAATTGAATATCTTAAGTCCTACTTTGCTTTAAATATATTCTTGACTAATGAATTGAAAAATTAATGTCTAAATTTGTAGAGGTAATGACTGTCGCATCTTCCCATAGCCATCCCTCTCCAGGAAATGATAGTGTTATAGATTCCTCAGCAGAGGATTCTAATCCTATTGTGGCACTAAAAGAATTAGTGGCTAATCTCCAAAGGGAGCAAAACAAAATTCAAGATTTACTTAGCTCATTAGGGTTCGCTCTACGTAGTTTTAGTAACCTGAATCAGTTTTTAGAATTAACTCCTTTAATGGCAGCCAGGGTTACAGATTCTATTGGTGGAGCATTAATTTTATACAAAGGTAATAAAGTACACTTAGAACACATTCATTGCCAAGACAGCAATATTGGTTTAGAAATACGCCATGTCTTTGAACAAGTAAACTTGCAAATTAATCAGACTAATTTGCTTTACAATCAAACAGTTAATTCCCCTTCACGACTGTCAGAAATTGTTGATGAAAAACTAAGTCAAGAATTAAAACCAAAAATTCAATTTTTTGGCACGCCAATTTTAGTTAGAAACGTCGATCAGGGTCGCCTTTATGTTTTTAGTACCGATCGTGACTATGTTTGGACTCCCACCAGAAGAAAGTTAACTCAACTAGTAGCCGATCAAACCGCAGTGGCGATCGCCAATCACGATCTGACGGTCGAATTACGCTCCAAAGAAAGACAAGATCGCGAATTAGAAATCGCCTCGGAAATACAGTTACGGCTTTTACCTAGTAAATGTCCTGAAATTAAAGGATTAGCGATCGCAGCTAAATGTGAAACCGCAAGTCGCGTTGGTGGAGACTACTATGATTTTATTCGCACCGATTACGATCTTATAGAAAGCAGCCAATTAGAGGCTACATCTGATGTTCCCTGGAGCATTGTCATCGGCGACGTGATGGGTAAAGGTGTCCCCGCAGGCTTGATTATGACCATGACTAGAGGAATGTTAAGAGCCGAAGTTCTTAATCGTCATTCTCCTGCTCAAATTATGCGTCATCTTAATCGGGTAATGTACGCCGATTTAGAAAATTCTCACCGCTTTGTGAGTATGTTTTATTCAGAATACGATCCACAAAAGCAAACCCTTTGCTTTACTAATGCTGCTCATAATCCTCCTTTGATGTGGCGTAAAGCAACTAATGCCCTAGAAAAATTAGACAGTTGGGGAATGCTGATCGGTCTGGATATGGAGTCAGAATATGAAGATGCTACGGTGCAGCTTGCTCCAGGCGATACAATTATTTATTACACAGACGGCTTTACTGACGCTGCTAACGCAGATGGCGATCGCTTTGATGAAGAAAATCTCTGTCTCTGCTTCAAATGGGCTTGTCAGCACCTAGAAACCCCTGATGAAATCTTAAATCACATTTTTGACCAGGTTAAGCGGTTTAGTGGCGTAAATAGCAGAGGTGGAGACGACATGACCTCGATTGTGATGCAGATTCAAGCGATCGAATAATTCAAGCATTGTTATTGAATTTGTCTAGCTTGTAAATAGGCTGCGATCGCCATGACCTAATTAAAATTGATTCATTTTTCTGGCAAGTCTGAAAGCCCAGTAATTCGAGCCAAAATTGCGTCTAGCTTTCCGTTGGCTTGATTTAAATCGTATTTCAATTTATTGAGTTTTCTATCATGCTCGTCAAGATAATTTTCAATAGTATCAAAGGCATTACCAATCCTGCCACTAGGTTCTAAGTCTAAATCAATTTTTTCAACCGTCAATTTTAATTTGGCTACTTTGTGATTAAGCTCGTTAATTTTCTGGTTTTGTTCTTGTTCTTGTTCTATCATTGTTATAATTATTTGAATTGTGACAAGACATTCTCTGTTGATTGGTAGTCATGGTTAATACAATAGCATCACGAGCATCTAAAGTTTCCTCGAACGATCTGTCCCATTTGATTATATTTGCATTTGTCAGCCTTCTTTTATAGGCAAACAGGTTCTCAATCATGCCTTGAAAAACGTGGTTGGCGATCGCTTTTTTGACCAAATCTGTGGTTCTACTCTACAACAAAAAATCAATAATTTTAGTGGCGGTTTGGGTTATCTAAGACTAAATTGGATTCAGTTTTATTCGATATATAAGTTGTTAATCCAATGGAAATTTTATTTAATGGGCAACTCGTGCCGACAATTATTGAGATTCATCACAACTATTTATTACCCGTATTTAGCCTTTTAGCCCAACGCATTGAAGATCCGGATATTTTGGGTCAAATCCAAGATGCTTGGTTTGACTTTATTGATTCAGGGCAAGTTTGGGCATTACTAACTGGTATGTTTTTTGGCTATGTTTTTAAAGGTTTTACTGGCTAAATTACCAATTCTTTTCTACCAGTAATAGGCTTAATTAGAAAAATTTCAACTAAGCCTATTGTTTTCTTTTTCCCAATTAAAAATCTGCACTTAAAGGAGTTCTAGGAAAAGGAATAACGTCTCGAATATTGGTCATTCCTGTCATGAACTGCACCAGTCTTTCAAAACCCAAACCAAAACCAGCATGGGGTACAGTGCCATAACGGCGCAGGTCTAAATACCACCAAATATCATCAGCCTCGATGTTCATCTCTTGGATGCGTCTTTCTAAGACATCTAGCCTTTCTTCTCGTTGCGAACCACCAATGATTTCGCCGATTCCTGGGGCTAATACATCCATTGCCGAGACGGTTTTCTCTCCCTCATCCAAGCGCATATAAAAGGCTTTAATATCTTTGGGATAATTGGTAACAATTACGGGTTTTTTAAATAAATCTTCAGCTAAATAGCGTTCGTGTTCTGACTGTAAATCGATACCCCACTCTACCCGAAACTCAAATTTCTTTTTCGCTTTTTCTAGAAGAGTTACAGCTTCGGTATAGGTTACTCGCTCAAACTCATTGTTAATAATATTATCTGCGTTAGCCAAAATGGATTTATCAACCCACTTGTTGAAAAATTCTATATCGTCAGGGCAGTGCTTCAATACATACTTAAAAATATACTTGAGAAATTCTTCTGCTAGGTTTTGATCTCCTTCTAAATCGCAAAAAGCCATTTCAGGTTCAACCATCCAAAACTCCGATAAATGGCGGGAAGTATTAGAATTTTCGGCACGGAAAGTAGGACCAAAAGTATAAACATTCTGAAACGCCATTGCCATAGCTTCGGCCTGTAGCTGTCCGCTAACGGTTAAATAAGCAGGTTTGCCAAAAAAGTCCTGACTATAATCTACTTCGCCTTGGTCGTTTTTGGGCAGATTGTTTAAATCTAGATTCGTGACGGTAAATAATTCTCCCGCACCCTCGCAGTCGCTAGCGGTAATAATGGGGCTGTGTATCCACAAAAAGCCTTTCTCTTGGAAAAACTGATGAATTGCCGTGGCACAAGCATTGCGTACCCGAAAAACTGCACCTAAAGTATTCGTGCGCGATCGCAAATGACTAATCGTGCGTAAAAATTCAAAAGAGTGGCGTTTTTTTTGTAAAGGATAAGTTTCAGGATCGGCAGTACCATATACGGTTACGGAGTCAGCTTTTATCTCAATTTTTTGCCCTTTGCCTGGAGACTCTACCAAACTACCTGTAATTTCTACCGAAGCACCAGTAGCAATCTGTTTGAGAATATTTTCATAATCTGGTAGATCGGCATCTAAAACTGCCTGTAAACCTGCCAAAGACGAACCATCATTAACTTCTACAAAAGCAAACCCTTTTAATTCTCTTTTAGTACGTACCCAGCCTTGAATGGTTACAGATTCATCTGGCTTACCATTTTTAAGAATGTCTGCAACTCTTCTATTAACCATATCGCCTCTAATTCATCCTTGATAACTGAACCATTTTATCGAAAAAAAGAAGTGAAGTTTCCTAGTGAAAGTCCCTACTCCTTATTTTCTCTAAAAATAGCTAAAAGCTGAGAGCTTTTTTGATTATTTCTGGAGTTACGCGATCGCTAATAGTTGCTTTACCAATCGCTGTAGGTAAGATAAAACGTGCTTTTCCTGCTTTTACTTTTTTGTCGCTTTTGATGGTTTCTAAAATAGCCTCTGTGGTTAACTCTAGAGGAATGTCAGTGGGTAAACCAGCTTTCGCAATTAAATTATCTTGGCGTTGGGCTTCTTCTTTTGTCCACATACCCATCTCTAGGGCAATTTTTCCTGCTGCAACCATGCCAATAGCTACCGCTTCTCCATGAACAAACTGTTTATAGTTAGTCAAGCTTTCTACCCCATGACCAATGGTATGTCCATAATTAAGAATTGCTCTTAACCCTGCTTCTTTTTCATCTTGGCTAACCACATCTGCCTTTGCCTGACAAGAGCGAGTAATCATAGTTTCTAGTAGTTCGTCGCTAATATATTCCAGGCTGTCTAGACGTTCGGTATGTTCCAATTTGGTAAATAGATCCTCGTCCCAAATAACGCCGTATTTAATTACCTCTGCTATTCCTGCCCGAAATTCTCTAGGTGGAAGAGTTGTTAACAGAGTCGGATCTATGGCTACTAATTTTGGCTGATAAAAAGCACCAATTAGGTTTTTCCCCTGGGGATGGTTAACTCCTGTTTTACCACCAACCGAAGCATCGACAATTGCCAAAAGAGAAGTAGGCACTTGCACAAAATTTACTCCCCGTAACCAAGTTGCAGCAGCAAACCCTGTCATGTCTCCGACAACGCCTCCTCCTAAAGCGACAAAGGTAGATGAGCGTTCTATCTGGTTAGCCAGGGCAGTATCGTATACTTGCTGTATGGACTGAAGATGTTTGTGTTCTTCCCCTGGGGGTATTAAATGAGTACAGGTTTCAAAACCAGCATTCTCTAAGGATTTAAGACAGGTATCTCCGTAGTAACCAAATATCTCTGGATTAGAAACCACCAAGACTTTTTTGCCGATCTTTAATTGCTTCATTTTGCTGCCCAATTGTCCTAGACTGTTAGGAGCGATCGCTATTTCGTAAGAGTCTTGAGGCAAATCTACAATTAACATTTAACAATTAACAGTGAACGGTAAATCTAATTTTACAACCTTAACCTTTGGTAAAACAATTAAGCGTTTTGTCTTGAGTGGTTGGACAATTCTGGTAATGGCGATCGCTTTAATTATCGCTACGCCGATATTTTTTATTTTTAGCAGTATATTCACAAAATCGAGTGCAATTTGGCAACATTTAGCCAATACTGTTCTAAAAGACTATATAGTTAACTCTTTATTGCTGATGCTCGTAGTTGGCATTGGCGTTTGTCTAATCGGCGTTGGTACTGCTTGGTTAGTAACAATGTGTCGTTTTTGGGGCAGTACCTGGTTTGAATGGCTGCTATTGCTACCTTTGGCTGCTCCTGCTTATCTATTAGCTTATGCCTACACTAGTATGCTGGATTACTTTGGTCCAGTGCAGTCGGGGCTACGCAGTTTATTTGGCTGGGCAAGTGTTCAAGACTATTGGTTTCCTGAGATTCGTTCTCTGTGGGGGGCAGCAGTAATGCTGTTGTTGGTGCTATATCCTTATGTCTATCTTTTGGCACGAGTCGCATTCCTCGAACAGTCGGTATGTACCATTGAAGCCAGTCGCTCTTTGGGATCTAATCCCTGGCAAAGTTTTTTTTCTGTGGCTTTACCCTTAGCCAGACCAGCAATTATGGCAGGCTTGGCTTTGGCTTTGATGGAAACTCTCAATGATTTGGGGACAGTAGAGTATTTTGGGGTCAATACCTTTACTACAGGAATTTATCGCACCTGGTTAGGGATGGGAAATAGAGCTGCTGCTGCACAGTTGGCAGCTTTTTTGATGATCTTTGTCTTAGTCTTAATTGTCTTAGAAAGGCGATCGCGTAGCGCAGCGCAATATTATGAAAGTTCCAATTCGCTAAAACGCATAACTCCCTATCGACTGGGCTTTGGGCGGAGCGCGTTAGCAATAATCGCCTGTTTATTACCAGTAACTTTGGGCTTTATCATTCCTGCTGTTTATTTGTTACAGCTAACTTTAAATAATTTAGAATCAGCATTTGACGATGGTTTTTGGGATTTAGCACAGCATAGTTTTACCTTAGCAATGATAACGGCGATCGCAGCTATGATTATCTCTTTATTTATGGCTTATGGCAAAAGGCTAGAACCCAACTGGTCAATGAAAACAGCCGTGCGAATTGCAGCTATGGGTTATGCTATTCCTGGTTCAGTTATTGCCGTCGGGGTTTTAATTCCTGTGGCAGGCTTAGACAATATTATTGATAGCTGGATGCGTGCCACATTCAACGTTTCCACTGGCTTACTGCTTTCTGGCACAATTGCTTCTTTGGTTTTTGCCTATCTAGTCCGCTTTTTGGCAGTAAGTTTTGGTTCAGTAGAATCTAGCCTCAACAAAATTTCTCCTAGCTTAGATGATGCTTCTCGCAGTTTGGGATCTGGCTCAACAAGTACCCTCTGGAAAATTCATACTCCTCTAATGTCTGGAGGATTATTGACCGCAGCAATGTTGGTTTTTGTTGATGTGATGAAAGAACTGCCTGCAACTTTGGTAATTCGTCCGTTTAACTTCGATACATTGGGCATTAGAGTCTATCAATATGCCTCGGATGAAAGACTAGCTGAAGCTGCTGCACCAGCTTTAGCGATCATTTTAGTGGGTATAATTCCCGTAATCTTCTTAAGCTGGCGTATTACTCACTCGCGCTAACTTTTAAGCCGATAAATTAAACTAAATGGCGATCGCTTGTTAGAGGGTGTCATCAATTAAGCCAGATAAATTGAACCCAAAAAATTGACGGCTGTTCGATTCTAGCGGGTTGCGATCGCCTCTAAGATTATTATCTTTTCTATTTATGATTGCTCTACCTTAGCAACAATCTCCTTTTTACTCAATTTGATTAATTGTTGTACTGTTTGTTTAAATATAGTTACTTGTTCGTCATTGGGTTGGGTTTGTTGCCAGACTTCTCTTTGCATCAGGCGATCGCACCAGCACTCAATTTTTTCCACCTGACTTAGATCAAAGCCTAGTTTACCAGTTAAGAGAATGGCATCTCCCGCAACGATATCTCCTAAAGAAAAGCTATCTCCGCCAAAATAATTATCTTCTGCTAATAACTCGCTTAAAAAATCAAGTATTCTTTTGATTTTACGTTTTGTTCCTGCTAGCTTGAGTGAATCTGCTGTTTCGCTAATCAAAGAAATTACTAAAGATGATAACTCATTATTAGCTACCATTTGCGCCATTCGTACTTTAGCTAACTGAGATGAATTATTAGGAAGCAAAGGATTATTAGAATACTTGCTTTCTAAATAGTCTAAAATTGCCAAAGATTCTAAAACTCGCAAACCATCATCAATAATTACAGGTACATGATGAAATGGATTAAGGGCAAGAAAGTCTTGCTTAAACTGTTCTCCTTCTTTAAGATTGACAATTTTTGGCGTGAAAGGAATCTCTTTTTCTAACAAAGCGATCCAGACACGACGGGCTAAAGGAGATAGGGGATTGTAATAAAATTTGAGCATGAATATTAATTATTTGATTACCGATCATTCGCTTTTTGGTGGGCAATATAAGCTTATTGTCTATGGCGCGTAAAATTATCTACTTTGCCCACCCTACAACTTTGTTTCATTTTCAGCTAGATAAATGTGTTTGAGCTTTTCAAAAATAGGCATTGGACGCATGGTTTTGAGATTGATAAAGAATCCTACCTGAGTGGCAGAAGTAACTACTTCATTATTGAGATATATCTCAGCCTGTAAATTACAGCGCGATCGCCCTAATTGAGCTAGCCACATCTTGCCAATAGGTCGAGCGAACATCCGCAAAGCTTTTTTGTATTTGATTTCCGTAGAGGCAATAATTGGGCAATATCCCCGCGTCATTAATTCCTCTAAAGGTAAATAAGATTCCAGCATTTTGAGTCTTAAATCTTCCAGCCAGCGAATATAGTCAATATTGCTGACAATTCCTGCAAAATCTAGGTCATAGGTTTTGATTGGCAAGTCTAGGGTTATTTCTAGAGGTTTTGGCTTCATTTAAAATTGATAGTTTTGTTTGCAGACCAATCGGTCTTTTTTAGACTAAAAAAATTTAGCTTGCTTTTACGCCAGATTATTCTCAATATAATTTTGTAAATGGGCTACAACTCTTTCTAGATGCACAGGATTACGTTCTAATTTACTCATCATAATTGCTCCTTCTAAAGTAGAAAAAATAATTGTGGCGACAGTATCGGGTTCGACAGTCGATCGCACTTCTCCTTTTTTGATACCTTTTTGGAGAATCCGAACTATCAAGCTACGGCTAGAATTCATTGCTTCTAAAGCGCGATCGCGTAAGGGCGAATCTGTATCATCGGTTTCAATCGCCGTATTCAAGATCGGACAACCGCCGACAATGGGCGGATCGTTAATATAAATCAAGTAACTAGATACTAGTGCCTGTAATCGTTCAATTGCATTACGCTTAGTTTTTACCACACTCCAAATCCTTCGGCTAAGTAGGCTAGAAGCATAATCAAACGCCTCTAAAGCCAGTTCATCTTTGCTTTGAAAATGGTTATAGATTCCTCCTTTTTTTAACCCCGTAGCCTGCATAATATCGGCGATCGAAGAACCTGCATAACCTTTGAGATTAAACAATTCTGCTGCTTGCTGAATTATACGAGCTTTAGTTTGTTGTGCTTTGGACATTAATATTTAAGACCAATCGGTCTGTATTAAGATTAGTATAAAAAATCATCTTTGACAAATGTATTTAGTCTTTAATTCTGCCCATTTAAAGTAACAAGATTAAGTTTTGCGGTTTATATCTTCTTAAGGACGATCTGATGAATTAGCCTTTATCATGCGAGATAGACTTTTAGTGCATCGTACTTGGGAATGAGCAACAACCAGTTTTCTTACCTGTGGCAACAATTATGCAGAATTTATAAATATATAATTTTATTTTCTCTATGTTTTGCTTTAACTGTTGGCTGCAATAATAATAAATCCTCCCAGAACAATGCCGTCGATAGCGATCGCATTTCTGTTGGCACAACCCTAAAACCCCGTACCTTAGATCCAGCCGATAATTATGAGTTAGCGGGATTAAACATTATTTATAACGTTGGCGAAAGCCTCTATACCTACAAACTGGGAACAACCGAAATCGAGCCATTGTTGGCAACGGCTATGCCACAAATCAGTGGAGATAGTTTAATCTATACTATTACTTTGCGTCAGGGCGTGATCTTTCATGATGGTGCTAAATTTAACGCCGAAGCGATGGTATTTTCTCTGCAACGCTTTATTGAGAATGGCGGAAAACCAGCCTTTTTACTGGGGGATGTCATCAGTAAAGTAGAAGCCACGGGAGAATATGAACTAAAGATTAGTTTAAAACAGCCCTTTGCAGCCTTTCCTGCGTTATTAGCTTTTCCTGGTGCTTGTGCAGTATCTCCTCAAGCATACAAAATTGGCGCAGGTGAGTTTAATCCCAATATCATGATTGGTACGGGAAAATATAAGTTAGGTCAATTTAAGAGCGATTCAATTAGCTTAAATGCTAACGATAATTATTGGGGAGACAAACCAGCTAATAAGGGCATTAATCTCCAGGTTTATGGAGGAAACTCAGCTAATTTATATAATAGTTTCAAAACTGGAGCAATAGACGTAGCTTACCAGTCTCTAGATCCACAACAAATTGATAAGTTGATTGATAGCGCGGAAAACGATTGGCAGGTAATCGAAGGTTCAGGCACAGTAGTTAATTATTTAGTTCTTAATCTCCAGCAAAAACCTCTGAATCAGCCAGAAGTACGTCAGGCGATCGCTTCAACTATTAAACGTGCTTTAATTAACGACAGGGTATTAAAAGGACAGGCAGAACCAATTTATAGCTTAATTCCCACAGCTTTTGATAGCTATAAACCTACCTTTGAAAAGCCCTACGGCGATGGTAATACGGCTAAAGCTAAAGAGCTACTGACCAAAGCGGGTTACTCTACTGAAAATCCTGCAATTATCGAAATTTGGCATCCTTCTGGTTCAATTACTCGCGGTATTGTCGCTGATACAATTAAAGCTTACGCAGAACAAGAGTTAGGGGGAATTATTCAATTTATACCTAATAGCGTTGAATCTGCCTCCTTTTTTAGCAACCTTAGTCAAGGAATATATCCTACTGCTTTAGTTGATTGGTATCCTGATTTCCTCGATCCAGACAACTACATCCAGCCATTTCTTAGCTGTAGTAAAGGTTCACCCAATGTTGGTTGCCAAGAAGGTGCAGCACAGAGTAGAGGTTCTTTTTACTATAGCGATCGCGCTAATCAGTTAATCGAGCAATCTCGACAGGAACAAGATCCGACTAAACGAGAAGCTATTTTTGGCGAACTACAGGAATTGCTGGCGCAGGATGTTCCTTATATTCCTCTTTGGCAAACCAAGGACTATGTTTTTGCCCAAAATGGGATCGACGGCGTAGCAATTAACCCTAGCCAAAATTTTCCTTTCTGGACAATTAAGCGCAACAATCAACCATCTTCTGCTAGCTAAATGAAACTGATTATTCAAATTCCTTGTTATAACGAGGAAGCAACTTTGGGGTTAGCTTTGTCGGAACTTCCCCGCCAGCTACCAGGTATAGATCGAGTCGAATGGTTAATTATCAATGATGGTAGTCGCGATCGCACCCTTGAAGTTGCTCAAGCCTGTGGTGTAGATCATATTGTTGATTTTAAGTCTAATCAAGGTCTAGCAAAGGGCTTTATGGCAGGAATTGAAGCTTGTTTGAAGGCAGGAGCAGATATTATTGTTAACACCGATGCTGATAATCAATATTGTGCTGAGGATATTCCTAAGCTCATTGCACCTATCCTCGAAGGTAGGGCAGAAATAGTCATTGGTGCTAGACCTATTCAAGAGATCGAGCATTTTTCGCCGCTCAAAAAATTCTTACAAAAGTTAGGTAGTTTGGCTGTACGCATCGCTAGCAAAACCAATATTCCTGATGCTCCTAGTGGGTTTCGGGCAATTAGCCGCGAGGCAGCTTTAAGACTAAATGTCTTTAACGAATATACCTACACCCTAGAGACAATCATCCAAGCTGGTCAAAGAGGTTTGGCGATTACCTCTGTGCCGATCCGTACTAACGGTTATTTGCGTCCTTCTCGGCTGGTCAAAAGTATCTCTACATATATAAAGCATTCGATCCTAACTATTGTAAGGATCTTTATGACCTATCGCCCTCTCCAATTTTTTATGGTTTTGGGAAGCTTACCTTTAAGCTTTGGGTTTTTATTATGCTGCCGTTGGTTATTGCTGTTTTGGGGCATTATCGGCGATAATCCTGCCAAACCTCGTGTTCCTAGCTTAATTTTGGCAGCAATCTTAATTTTAATTGGGGTACAGCTATTAATTTTTGGTTTAGTTGCCGACTTGATGGGAGTAAACCGCCAGCTACTAGAAGATATTCAACTACGGTTGAGACGCAATGAATTTAAACCACAAGACAGCGATCGAGTTAGTCAACAAGATACTATCTTGAAGTAGGTAGTAAATTTCAGCGTTGCTGATTTTAAATATAAAAGCAAGAATCCCTCCATTTTACTTACTCTAAAAAAGTAGGAAAGACGAAGGGATAAAGTAAAGACTTTAGTTACTTTGATTAAACTAATGCAGCAGCAGCAGCCTTAACTCCAGCTTTAGCATCAAAATCGTGACCAAGCTCAATTAAAGTTGCTTCAAGACAAGAAATCGCTGTTAAAATATCGCGATCGCTTACAAAGCCAAGATGACCAATACGGAAGATTTTACCCTTAAGATGATCTTGTCCTCCTGCTAGGGCGATATCGTATTTTTGGCGCATAGTAGATCTGATTGCTTCAGCATCATCAGTCATAATCGCCGTTACCGCCGTACTAGCTGCATTATCTGGTGCAAGTAGCTTTAACCCCATTGCTTGAGCAGCAGCGCGGGAAGCATTGGTTAAGCGAAGATGGCGGGCAAAGATGTTTTCTAACCCTTCTCTTTGCATCATTTGTAGGGCAATCTGCAAACCATACATTAAGTTGATGGGAGGAGTAAAAGGACTACTGTCTTTAGCGTTAGCTTTTTTGTACTTACCCAAGTCCATATAGAAACGAGGAAACTTGCTAGTTTCGTAAGCTTTCCATGCTTTATCGCTGACAGAAATAAAGCCCATCCCTGGGGGAATCATATAGCCTTTTTGTGAACCCGATGCCACTACGTCTAATCCCCAGTCGTCAATAGGAATGTTGTATGCACCCAAGCTGGTTACTGCATCCACAATAATTAAAGCCTCGTCGTGTGCTTTAACGTGCTTGTTAATAGTTTCCAAATCATTAAGTACACCCGCAGAAGTTTCTGAGTGGGTAATTACAACCGCTTTAATTTCCTTGTTGCTATCAGCTTCTAATTTAGTGCGAATTTCTTCTGTATCTAAAGGTGTCCCCCAATCAGCAGTAATACGCTCAGTTTGTAAACCAAAAGCTTCGCAAATCTGCGCCCAGCGATCGCCAAACTTACCATTAACTCCGACCAAAACGCGATCGCCAGGACTGAGGAAGTTAATCATTCCCGCCTCCATTGCTCCCGTACCTGATACGTTAAGGGAGAGTACTTCGTTTTTAGTTTGGTGTAACCATTTTAAATTCTGATTGATCTCAGCGATGATCTTACTAAAGTCACCACTGCGGTGTCCGATGGGGTGTTTGCCTAAAGCCATTAACACTTTCTCTGGAACTGGTGTAGGTCCAGGAATCATCAACATATGCTTGTCTTCCATGAAATCGTCCTTTATATTCAGCTAATCGAATCGTCCATTTTATCTTATGGCAAGGCGTGATTACATTTCTGAAAAAAATTAGTAAAAAAGCGAGATAGATAGGTGGTTGGACAAAATTAAATTCAACGTTGATGCTCAAAGTCAGAGGTCAGAGGTCAGAGGTCAGAGGTCAGAGGTCAGAGGTCAGAGGTCAGAGGTCAGAGGTCAGAGGTCAGAGGTCAGAGGTCAGAGGTCAGAGGTCAGAGGTCAGAGGTCAGAGGTCAGAGGTCAGAAAAGATTAACTGTAAATATTTCTGTCCATGTACTTAACAGATTGCAGTGACATTACCTAAAACATTAACTTTAGAAATTTGAGCAAAGTTGCACTGAGTAAAACCACAGTGGGCGCAGTAATTTCTCTAAGCTATCTTTGGATAAAAGTTTATACCTAGATAGTATTAAAACGATTAATTATGCGAAAACTAACGCTAACCTTAGCTATAATAACTTCTATTCTTACTTATAGTCAAAAATGCCTTGCCAATGATTTTCAAGAGCTAATTTCAGGTAAACAAGCACCTTTGACCAGACAATTAAAAGATTTAAATGATTCTTGGCGACAAGTAGCGATTAGCGGTCAGTATGAAATGGCAGACTTGATGAAGTCTTGGACTAGTATTTTTGGTGCTGATATCTATAACAATATTTACTACACTCAAGGTAAAACAGTTAAGGTTAACGATGAAACCTATGTAATTGCTTATCGCCTGGCATCTTCTGGCAAATCTTTGACTATTACTTCCCTTTTAAAAAATGTCATGGGTTCTGTGGCTGGTTTGACAGGTACTGATTGTGATTCAATCGGCTCTCCAGAAAAAATCACACCCGAAACTACCATCGCCCTATCTTTATTGAATTTAAAGACAATCGGTAGTTTAAATAATGTTCGTCCTTTTGATCTAGAAAAAGATTTAGCAATGCTAGAACAAGCCGAACAGGAGTCAAAAGCAGCTTGCGAGCAAGCAAAATCAGAGGCGGTCAACTTAGTCGAATCTAATCTCCAAGAATTAGGCAGTGCTTTGCAAAGTTATACTGACCAAAATGGAGGTAAATTGCCAGATATGAGTAGTCTTGAGACAGTCAAGCTGGCATTACAAGATTTTGTCTATGATGAATCTGTTTTCTACCATCCAGTAACTTTAGAACCTTATCAAGTCAATGCTTTTTTATCGGCTCAAAACTTAGACGATTTAGACAATGCGATGGAGATTGTCGCTTTTTATGAAGCTAACCCAGCAGCAGATGGAACTGTGGGAGTAGTCTATGCGGATGGTTTTTATCAAAGAATTCAACCAGAAGATTGGGAAGCAGTCAAACAAGCTTCTAAATTACCTTAAAAGGCAAACTAGAATTAAGAGATAAGATCTGTTATCAAGAAGAATTAAGACCAGGGTTATAGATCAATCATTTCATGAGAAGATAAGATACTGCTTTTGCAAAACGAATCGAGGTTTATAATAATGGCTCATCTTAGATTAGGCGATACAGCGCCTGATTTTACTCAAGCTTCTAGCATGGGAGAAATTTCCTTTTATGAGTGGGCTGGAGATAGCTGGGTAGTTCTTTTCTCACACCCTGCCGACTATACCCCCGTCTGCACAACTGAGTTAGGCGAAGTAGCCAAACTCAGATCAGAATTTGACAAGCGTAACGTCAAAACTATTGCCTTAAGCATTGACGATGCAGAGTCACACAAAGGTTGGGTATGTGATATTGACGAAACTCAAGGGACAAAACTTGACTATCCTATTTTGGCGGATGCTGACAAAAAGGTTTCTGACCTTTATGACATGATTCATCCTAATGCGGATGCTAAAGTTACTGTCCGTTCAGTATTTATTATTGACCCTAATAAAAAATTACGTTTAACTCTGACTTATCCCCCAAGTACAGGTCGTAATTTTCCCGAAATCCTGAGAGTAATTGATTCATTACAGCTAACAGACAATTATCAAGTTGCAACTCCTGTTAACTGGAAAGATGGCGAAGATGTGGTAGTTTCTCCAGCAATTTCTACTGAAGATGCTAAAAAGAAATTTCCTAAAGGTGTTGAGGAAATCAAACCTTACTTGCGGATGACTCCCCAGCCTAATAAATAGAATCAAATGATTAATTGAAGGTTGGTTATTACAATAATTAACAAGGGTAGGTGAAACCTGCCCTTTTTTCATCTTTACTATAAGTAAAAAATCTCTTAGAAAACGTCTTAGTAAGATAAGTAAAAGAACTGATTCTCAAGAAACAAGGGCTTTAATTCTTGAATTGTGCAAAATACAAGAAAGATCTTCAAGCGAATTAAAGTCTTTATTAAAACGCAAACGTAAATATTTATTAGATCAATATCTTAAACCTTTGATTAACGAAGGTTTCTTAGAATATACAAATCCAAACAATCCTTATGATCTTACTCAAGCTTATCGTTATAAAAAAACTGAAATGTAAATAACAAAGTACTTCTATCAACGTCGTAGGAACTGCCAACTAGCAGTATATTGAATCGATTACGCTACAAAAACTATTTTCGGTTTAATTTTCAATACGTCGTTGCGTTCAATTAAAATGCTAATTCCCAAAAAAGTACCTGTTGCTGAGTAGATAATTATGTAACTATCTATATCTAATAATGATATTTCTTTGCTACTTGCTGTAGCTTGACCTAAATCTATTAATTGCCCTTGACAAAAGAATTTTGAGTCCTCATCTGTCAGGGTTACAGAATCTAAATGAGTAAGTAGCAAACTAGGTTCAATCAAACTAAAAGTTTTTTGTTGCAGTTGGCTTTCTATCTCTTCAAAAGTAATACTGTTATCTAGCTGCATCCCACAGCTTTCAGTACGGATAAGGTTTGCTAAAGTACCACCTACGCCTAAATGTTTGCCCAAATCTCGCGCGATCGCTCTAATATATGTACCAGGACTACAGTTAATATCTACCTCTAGTTCGTAAAAGCGATCGTGATAGATATTTAGTAGTTCAATTTTGCTAATTGTTACCGTCCTAGATTCGATTTCAATCTCTTCTCCTTTCCTTGCTAATTCATAAAGCTTTTTGCCGTTTTTTTTGATCGCGCTATAAATTGGTGGCACTTGTTCAATTGTGCCAATAAAATTATTTAAGCTAGAAACGATCTGCGATCGATCTAGATTTACTTGCTCGACGCTTTGAATTACTTCTCCTTCTAGATCATCGGTAGTTGTCGTTATCCCTAGACGAATCTTAGCGCGATAAGCTTTTGGTGCAGGTAAAAACTGTAGTAGCCTAGTAGCCTTGCCTACTGCTATGGGCAATACCCCTGTTGCAGCAGGATCTAAAGTTCCACCATGACCGATTTTTTTAGTGTTTAGTAATTTTCTTAGTTTGGCAACGCAATCATGGGAAGTAAAGCCAGCAGGCTTATGCAAATTTATAAAACCAAACATTTAAACTAAAGCTCTTATTGATTAAAAGTTTATTTTCTTAGGTCGATGCCCATTCCCTCTCGGCGTACTCTTAAATCGTAATAAATTACGGCTTTAACTGATTGCCATAGAGGAAGTATAAAAGCACTAGCCCCTAAAACAAAAACAATGTATAATAAATACCCAATTCCTGCTAAAGCAGAATTATTTTCTAATGCAGTACCAATGATTAGCTGTAAAACTACACTCAGTATATTAATCGCAATGCCGATTGGCAGACTAATTAGAAAAACCAAAAACACAATAATCTGAATTCGCCCTACAGCGCCTTTAGTTAATTGCCAACTTCTTTTTATTGTATTAGTAGCATTAGCATTTTCTTCTATTGCCAAAGGTAGCTCAACTAAAAATAGTTTGGAAAAAAGCCAAATGATGCCAAAAATAAATAACAAAATAGCAGCTACTGACACTAAACTAATAACAACTGTTCCTAAGACTCCAAAAGAACTTCGGTTAGACAAAGCTCCTGCAATTCCCAAGGCAATAACCATAATCAAACTATAAGGAATGATTGCCCCAAACAAAATGAGACCGACTAAAATTCCCGCAATCAAAAAACTCCACATCCTAGGATTAACATAGCGTTGAGCATCTCTAACTGTTTCTGGTTGTTCGGCAACTTCTTTAAATGCTAGACGAGAAATAATTCCCGTCATGGCTGAAAATTTTGCCAAACCATAAATAGGCACCAAGATCCATAAGTAGCCAAAAAATGCTAACGTAAAATACTTTTTAAAATTATCTCGATAGATACGCAAACCTGTACTAACTACATTACCAACGCTTAAAGGCTTCATAATTTATAATTCACTCCTAGAGATTGTTAAGCAGTGTTGCTACACCCTCAATTTATTTAGTAAGCAAACACTACTAATTTCTATTTTTCCCTGAAAGGCAGAATTAATCACTGTGATTGTTATGCTTCAAATTGGTATTACATCAAACCAACTAAAAATTTAAAACTTTTAAAAATGGAATAAAAATCTTAAAGCAACGATTCTCAACGATTTTGTTGGCCGAAGATGCTTATGATATTTTAAGACAGTCTTGATTACTGCGGTTATCTACAAAGAAAAATAAAGCAATATGGCACGTAGCTCCTTACAGTTAAATAGTGAATGGGTACCAAAAGTAGAAGAATCTTTAGCCACCAAGCAATTAACGCAACGAATAATTGCCGATCGCCTGAATATATCCCGTTCATCAGTCTCCAAATTTATTAATTGTAAGCCGATCGCCTTAAATACTTTTATTCGTCTCTGCCAAGAATTAAATCTTGATTGGAATGGTGCGTCTCAACCAGAAAGAGAATGGAACGATCGGCTCGCCAGTTTTAAATTCAAAAATGAGGATTTTAAAGTAAATCCAGGGGGACAAATATCTCCAGAAGAAATAGTCGGTAGAGAAGAACTAATCGCCAGTCTTTGGGACAGATTAAGTCAACAGAGCCTTATTTTCAGTGGTGAGAGGCGGATCGGCAAAAGTAGCATTCTCAAAAAAATGACCGCCGAAGCACCCCCAAATATGCTGCCTATCTATCGCGATTTAGAAGGAATTAGAACGCCGATTGAATTTGTCGAGGCGGTTTGGCAAGATACGGAAACTTACCTTAGAGAAGCTGGCAAAGCTAGACGAGTTAGAGAGTTTGTTAGTGAATTAGTTGGTGCTTACTTTAGCGGTTATCAGTTTCCTGATGTAGCAGCAGCACATTGGAAAACTTTGTTGACTAAAACAATTGAAGATTTAGTATCTTTGCAAAATAAACAGGTAATCTTGATTTGGGATGAGATGCCTCATTTGTTGGGCAATTTTAGCGATGATGCAGCTATGGAAACTTTGGATATTCTGCGATCGCTGCGCCAGACTTATCCTGATATCCGCATGATTTTTTCTGGCTCGATTGGTCTACATCACATCATTAAAAACTTGCAGAAAGCAGGCTATAGCAACGATCCTACTAATGATATGTATCCCATCGATGGTCAACCACTATCTTTGGAGGCTGCAACTCAACTAGCTATCAATCTACTTGCAGGGGAAGATATAGCCATCGACTACCCTCAAGAAATAGCTGAGGAAATTGCTCTAGCGGTGGACTGCATTCCCTTTTATATCCATCACCTGGTCAATCAGCTTAAAGATATTGAAGGAGAAATTACCTTAGAAGATATTAAGAATACCGTAGTTGAATGCTTGCGTAATCCTCTCAACCTTTGGAAACTCGATCATTACCGCGAGCGAATTGATAATTACTACAGCGATGATCAAAAACTCTATGCTTTAGAAATTTTAGATATTTTATCAATTAACCCACCTACACCCTTTTCAAAACTATGGCAGTATCTTAAAACAGAACCAGATACTAAGGATAAAGAAACCGCTAGAAATGTCTTAAGGCTGTTAATGAAAGATTACTATGTAGTTCAGGAAGATAATTTATCTGGTAGTACCTATACCTTTCGTTATCAACTGGTGCAAAGATACTGGCAGCTTTCTAGGGGTTTGTAATAGTTTTACCCCGAAATCCTGCTTGTATTCATAAAGTTTGTATGTCAAAACTGCGTAGATGGATTCTACAGCAGACTGACAAAACTACTTAAAACCGCGTAAATTCTCGGACAAAATAGGTTTTAAAGTTCCGTATGTCCTCGGTTATTTATATTATCTTTAAAAACATAAGATTAATAAACATTCTGAAATTATTTTATTAATCAGTATATGTCTTATTCTTATAGTACGTTAGTGTCCGATTCTCTACAGATTTCTCAAGATTTGCTTAGTGATTTTGCTAAAAGTAACGATTTCACCTCAAGTATTTCCTCTGTTTTTGGCGATAGCTTAAATCCGACTAAGGTAGAAGAATTAAAAACCCGATGGAGTGCGGCAGATTTTAACGATTTACCCGCAATAGAAGTGCGCTCTGCTAATGAGATGAACGGTGCTTTGGGTGCCTATGCCGCTAAAACCGACACGATTTATCTGTCAGAAGCATTTCTGCAACAGGCAGATAAAGCTGCCATATCAGCCGTGCTGTTGGAAGAAATTGGACATGGAGTAGATGCGCGGCTAAATGCCATAGATACTCCTGGGGATGAAGGTCATATTTTCTCTGCGGTTGTGCGGGGAGAAACTGCGAGTGCAGAGCAGATGCAGGCACTTCGGACTGAGGATGACACGGCGACGCTAATGTTGGATGGGCAAGCTGTGGATGTAGAAATGGCGAGCAAACAATATTCACTAAGTAATAGTGGCACTTGGGAACAAGCTCAAGCCCAAGCACAGAACTTGGGAGCTAATCTCGTCACAGTCAACAATGGCGCAGAACAACAGTTTTTAGTTAATACTTTCGGTGGTACTGAAAAATTTTGGATTGGCTTAACCGATAAAGTCCAAGAAGGAGCTTTTAAGTGGGCAAATGGCGAACCCGTAGGCTATACGAATTGGAATAGTGGCGAGCCTAATAATGCGAACAATGAAGACTATGTAGCAATGAACGAGGGCTCTGCTGGAAAGTGGAATGATTTTACTGGAAGCCAATCCTTACGAGGCATCATAGAAAAAGAGGTAGAGGTAAGCTCTGGATATTTACTGAGTAAGAGTAACACTTGGGTAAATGCTCAAGCCGAAGCACAGAGCTTGGGAGGTAATCTCGTTGCGATCGCCGATGACAAAGAACAGCAATTTTTAGTTAAGACTTTCGGTGGTACTGAAGAATTTTGGATTGGCTTAACCGATAAAGACAAAGAAGGAACTTTTAAGTGGGTAAACCCCGAACCCTTAGACTATACGAACTGGTATTCAGGCGAGCCTAATGATGCTGGGGGTAATGAAGACTATGTAGGAATGAACTTTGGCAAGCCTGGGCAGTGGAATGATGGTAGTGGAAGCGGATCCTTCAGAGGGATTATCGAAATTATTGATAATGTTAGTTTCCTACCATCTACCAATGCAGGAGAGCCGTCTACAAATGGTGAATTCAAGCTTTCCTTGAAGAACGCTTTACCAGGCGATTTTTTCGTTCCCTACACCGTTAGCGGTACGGCAACTGCGGGAACTGACTATCAGCCTCTTTCTGACAGGGTTGTCATACCTGCTGGTGCTACTACTGTATCCATTCCCGTTAACGTCATCGACGATTTCGTTGACGAAGATACGAAAACTATTACTCTACAGTTAAATGGAGGTAAGCAACAAACCATCGAGCTAACAGATAACGACACGGCAGGTATTACAGTTATACCCACATCGGGTACGACCACGGAAAAGGGAGGTCAGGCGAGCTTTGGGTTCAAACTCAACAGCCAACCTTTGTCTAACGTTACGATTGACTTTAGTAAGAATTCAAATGAAGGAGTTCTATCTAATTCCTCTCTTACCTTCACCCCTGATAATTGGAATAGCCAACAAACTCTTACGGTTACGGGTCAAGACGATAACGTTATCGATGGCGACCAGACCTACACCATCAACGCTTCAGTAGTTTCTGTTGGCGACTCCAAATATAGCAACGTTAGTGTCTCCGCTCTTTCTGTTACCAATATTGATGATGAAAACTCTCCTCCCACTGTCGCCAAGCCAATTAATAACCAAACTGCCAAAGTCGAAACGGCTTTCAACTTCCAATTTGCCCAGGATACCTTTAACGATATAAATGGAGACAAGCTTAACTACACCGCTACTTTAGCCAATGGCTCAGATTTACCAAGCTGGCTAAGTTTCGATTCCGACACTCGTACCTTTAGCAGCACCAGCAACCCTACTGCTAGCGATGTCAAGCTTCTCAAAATTAAAGTTACTGCCAATGATGGTAGAGACTTGGTTAGCAACAACTTTAATCTGCTTGTCGCCGATACCGTAATTAATGAGGAGAATCAAGGACGAGGAACTCCTAATAATGACGCTATTGCTGGCGGTACTGGTAAAGATATCATTCGTGGTGCTGATGGCGATGATATTATCACTGGTAATGATGAAGACGACAGGCTGCACGGCGATGGTGGCAGTGATGTCCTCGATGGCGGTAGCGACAACGACTTCCTTGAAGGCGGTACGGATAATGATGACATTAGTGGCGGTACGGGTAATGACCTTCTTTTAGGGGAAACAGGTCAAGATACCCTCACTGGAGGCGACGGAAATGATGCCCTGATGGGTGGCGACGGAAATGATATTCTCGATGGCGGTGCAGGTGGCGATCGCCTGGGCGGTTTTGCGGGTAACGATGTCTTCGTCCTCACTAAAGGAGATATAGAAAATATCATCTACGACTTTGAAGATAATAGCGACAGCATTGGCTTGGAACTGTCTAGTTTCACTAATAAGTCCGTGGCAGATATCTTGAGTAACGACGAACTAACCATGACTCAAAACGGTGCTAATGTCGCGCTCAACTCTGAAGGCGCTTCACTTGCCACCGTCTACAACGCCAACATGAGCGATTTTACCGCAGCAGACTTTATCAGCATTTAAATTTCTCTGGCGGTGCAGATCGATCGCTTTACTGGACACTTTTCTTGAATACCTTGCTCTACTACCAATTACTAACAACCATGAAAAACATCCAACTTCTAACTCTAATCGGTACAACTTTGGCAGGAATCTTACATAGCACTGCTGCCCAAGCTTTTACTTTTTCTCTGAATAGTTCTAACTCTGGCAGTGGCATTTTTTCTTATGATGTTACTCTAGCTGCTAATGAAACTCTCAATCCTGGCGATCCTTTGGCTCTGACAGGTTTGGCAGGAGTAACAAATGTGACTGCTAACAGTAATCCTTATTCTCCAGCATCTTTAGACAGTTTTGATGATACTTCCGCTAATTTTATAGCTTCTGGTACGTTTACTGGTTCTCAAGTTTTTGCCAATGCCATCTCTTTAAATTCGTTCAGTCCTACGGGTAATATTAATTATTCGGCTTTCTCTAGCGGTACTGCTGGAGGTAGTTTTGCTGGCATTACCCAAGGTCCTGTGGATGCGACTGCGGTTCCTTTTGAGCTTTCACCCGATCTTGGTATCTTTACCATTTTTGGCATTGTTGGGCTAAATTACTATCGCAAGAAGTTTAAATCTCAAAAGTAGACTGGATCGTAAATATGAATGATTAAGATTGTGTAGGGAGTAAATTTTGCTCCCTAGATTTTTTTCTCGTTCTTCTTTTTGGCTTGTACAACTCTAGACTCAATCTAGCGAGCGCCTGATTCATGCAAGAGGTCTAATGAACGATTGGTGTGAATCAAAAGGGAATACCTTTTTAAGAGTTAAGCGTTTGTCATTATTGTCATAAAATTGTCATAAAACTGTAATGACGTTGAAATAATTATCTGTTAAATTGGTAACAATTAAAACCTGATTATTTTAGAAAACTATAATTATGAATAATGACGTTAGCATCTCTCCTTTGGCTTTAGAAAATGACATTATCTGTTTGTCAACCTTAACCTCGGCATTAGACCGTTTGCGTCTTCAATCAGATTCTCTAAAAGAGTCTTATCTCCAAGGAAAGCCTTATCCTCATTTAGTTATTGATAATCTTTTTGAGCCTGAGACACTCAATCGCATAGTGGCAGATTTTCCCAAATCAAAAGATAGAAACTGGATAGTTTGGGACACTGCCCATGAGTTAAAAACTACTTCTAGGGGTATTGATAATCTATCAATGTTCACGCAGTTGTTCTGTCTCTGGCTGAATTCCAAGGATTTTATTCGTGCCATTGAAGAAATTGTCGGTGTAGACAACTTGGTTGGCGATCCATTGTTTTTTGGAGCAGGTTTACACGAAATGTACCAAGGTGGTTGGTTAGAAATGCACGCTGACTATACCAAGCATTTTTCTTTACCATTGATGCGTCGCTTCAATCTATTGATTTATCTCAATGAAGATTGGGACAGTAGTTGGGGAGGAGAATTAGCACTACAAAACCCTCATGATCCTCAAAATCGGGTTAGTTACCCCCCCTATTTTAACCGCACCATTATTTTTCCCACTACTGCTAAAACTTTCCACGGCGTACCCACTGCTTTGACTTGCCCTCTAGATCGTAGCCGTAAACTACTTTCAATTTACTATTGGTCACCCATACCCATGCCTTTGTGGTCAAAAGCTGGCACTCCTTTACTTTGGGCATCACAACAAAAGAAAGCTCTTAAAAAAATGTTGGGCAAATAAGCTTAAAGACTAGATGGTTACACAAAAATTGACGTTGGCAAAAGGATATTTTGAACAAAATATCCTTTCTTTCAGTTGGTTAATCCCAGAATTTTCACCTTTTTTAAGGCACGCAGGTTCTTAATAACTTAGCTGGCGCACTTACGATATCAATTGTTATTTGAGGGTGTCAAACTGCCAGTCAGTTGCTTTAAATACTGGAGAATAACCATGCCAAGCATTACAGAGGCAGCACACCCAAACCAAAAGTAATTAATAAATTGCGGATGATCTAACGCCCAACCTCCCAAAGGGGGTCCGATAAAGTAGCCGATCGCCCAACACTGTGAATTAATAGAAAAATAGACCCCCCGCAAAGACTCAGGGGCTAATTCTGCCACCAAGCCCGAAGCAATAGGGGTGTAAGTTACCATGCCTAGTGACATAATTCCCAGAGTTAAAATTGCCCAATTCAAGGTATTGTTGGACATACTACCCGTTACCCAAACCAAAATAAAGGCAATTCCCCACAGGGCTAGAGAAAAAGTCAGCCCTGTAATGCGACTAAAGCGATTGAGTATCCAGGCTGCGGGTAGTTGACAAATTGCAGCAAAGACAATGTGCCAGGTAAATAAACCACTAATAACCTTATCCGAAAAACCTGTCCCCGTATCTCCTAGCTGCACAAAGTTTTTGAGGTATAAAGGCATAGTGCTTTGTACCTGAGAAAGATAGATAGTAAATAAAATATTTACCGCCACATATACCATTAAAGCGCGATCGCGCAATGCCAAAGACCAGCCATTCTGTTTTTTTACTTCTGATTGGGACTGAAATTGAAAAGTTTCGGCGATCGCGAAATAAATAACGGCAAAAAAGACTACAAAAGAAATTCCATCAATGACAAATAAAGATCGATAGTTACCAGAATTGGCAATCAATGCCCCGCCCAACACCACTCCCAAACTCAAGCCCAAACTGTCAGCTAACCGCGTTACGGCAAATGCCTCGTTGCGCTGTTCTGGGGTAGTCAGATCGATAACGGCTGCTTCGGTGGCGGGCCAATATATGCCAATGCCAAAGCCCATTAGCAGATTACCCAAAATCAAGGTAGAAAAATTAGTGGTTAAAGCTAAAACCACGTCTGCTAGTACAGATACGGCAGAAGCAGTTAAAAGGGTTTTTCTTCGTCCCCAGCGAGGAGAATCTGCCCACTGTCCCCCCAGAAATCTACCTGCAACCCCTGAAACCGAACCACTACCCAAAGCCACGCCTACCAGAGTCGAAGAAAGCCCTACCTGATTAACAAAAAAAATCGGCGCGTAAAATAACGTAAAGCCAGTGCCAATTTGTGATAGCAGCCTACCTGCTGCTAAAATCCAAACCTTAAAACTAAAATTTAGTATTCGAGACATTCAATTCATCTGATAATTTTTTGCTTTTAAGGCATATTTATTCTAATTTTAGGTTTATTTGCCCCAGCAAGTTGTAAAAATCATGAGTTATGGATTATAAATGATGGATTATGACTATAACTCCTGCACAAGAAGCGATCGCCAATTTAATTAATCTCGCCGAACGAGGTGAAATCGACCCTTGGGATGTCCCCGTAATTAGTATTATCGACCGTTTCTTAACTGAACTTGGGCTGATGGGCGAAACTGACCTCCCACAGCAAGAAGCGGATCTTCCTCGTTCTGGTCAAGCATTTCTTTGGGCATCAATGCTAGTCCTGTTCAAAGCCGACAGTTTGCACTTACTAGAAGAAGAACTGGTAGAAATCGAAGAAGAATTTTTGGAAGAGGAATTTTTAGAAGAAGTAGAAAGAAGAACTCTGCCCGCGAATTTAGAACAGCATCTGCGCCGACGTACCTCCATCCAACCAGTGGGAAAACGCCGTGTCACCTTGCAAGAATTAATTGAACAGCTAGAACATATTGCAGCGGAAATAGAGGCAGCAGCCACCGATGGTTCTCCCCGTCGTTCCCAACGCTCTCGTAGTGCAGCCATTAAAGCGATCGCTCAACTGGCACATAATGAAAATTTGACCGAATTGGCTGCTCAGTTAGAAAGTTTTTTACATATTCATTTAACTCAACTGTCCTCAAACAATGATTATGTAGATTGGGAACAGCTATTGCAAAGATGGCATCTTGCCGAATCTACCAAAGACAAAGACAAGAATAATCACCAGGACTTAGATAGGGCGGGGGTATTTTGGGCTTTGTTATTGCTCTCTGCCCAATCTAAAGTAGAATTGTTTCAAGAAGAATTTTATCAAGACCTCAGTATTCGTCCGTTAAACTCCTGTATACAAACATGAGTTGAGAGTTGCCATTGTTAGATACACTGGAATAGTTTAAATAGTTACTGTTAAGTCTGGTTGAGGAGAAGCTTTAATGAAAGCCATGATTTTGGCGGCTGGTAAAGGCACTCGCGTTCGTCCCATAACATACACAATACCCAAACCCCTAATTCCGATTTTGCAAAAGCCAGTCATGGAGTTTTTACTCGAACTTCTGAGACGGCATGGTTTCGATCAAATTATGGTCAACGTTAGTCATTTAGCTTACGAGATCGAAGGGTATTTCCGTGATGGTCAGCGTTTTGGCGTAGATATTGGCTACTCTTTTGAAGGCAGTATCGTTGATGGTCAACTAGTCGGAGAAGCAGTTGGCTCCGCTGGTGGTTTGCGAAAAATTCAGGACTTTAATGCTTTTTTTGATGATACCTTTGTAGTTTTGTGTGGCGATGCTTTAATCGACCTAGACCTAACCGCAGCAGTAGAGCAACATCGAGCCAAAGGTGCGATCGCCACTATAGTAACTAAAAAAGTTTCTAAAGAAGAAGTTTCCAGCTACGGTGTAGTAGTTACTGATGAGCAAGGACGAATTCAATCTTTTCAGGAAAAACCTGCCGTCGAAGAGGCTTTGAGTCGAGATATCAACACGGGCATCTATATCTTTGAGCCAGAAATATTTGATTATATTCCCCCTAATCAGGCATACGATATTGGCGGAGAACTATTTCCCAAGCTTGTAGCTAAAGAAGCCCCTTTTTTTGCTGTCTCTATGGACTTTGAGTGGGTTGATATTGGCAAAGTTCCCGACTATTGGCAAGCTATTCGCGGCGTGCTAACCAGACAAATTAAAAACGTCAACATTCCTGGTACAGAAGTTGCCCCAGGAATCTACACAGGACTAAATGTAGCGGTTAACTGGGACAAAGTTCATATTACTGGCCCTGTCTATATTGGCGGTATGACCAAAATTGAAGACGGTGCCAAAATTATCGGTCCAGCTATGATTGGTCCTAATTGCTATATCTGTAGCGGTGCAACGGTAGATAACAGCGTTATTTTTGAATACTCTCGCTTAGGTGAGGGCATTCGCTTAGTAGATAAGCTGGTATTCGGTCGTTACTGCGTTGACAAAACAGGTGCAGCGATCGATCTACAGGCAGCAGCTTTAGACTGGCTAATTACCGATACTCGCAATAATCCTTCAGAACGGGAACTAGATGAACATAAAGTGATCAAAGATTTTCTGAAAGAAGATAATTAGTGCGATTACGGAGTTAGCCGTAGGCATTGCGCTTTGATTTAATTTACGAACTTGTAAGTGTTTTTGCTCTTAGCTATAAGCTTTAAAATACAAAAATACAAGATAATACAGCCATGTATTACAATTTTTCGCTAACTTCGTCGTTTAATATTAAGGCGTTCCCTGAACATAGGGAGCGTCTTTGTTTTAATAAAGATATGGTATTACCAAGAATTGTTATAATAATTTTTCCTAAACTCAAAATATTGTGGGGAAGCACGCCATTTATACGCCTCCTTTAGCTCGCTTAATTGAGCAGTTACAACTTTTACCAGGAGTAGGACCAAAAACCGCACAAAGACTGGCACTACACCTGCTCAAACGCCCTGAGACAGAAGTTCAAGCTTTAGCTCAAGCTTTAGTTACAGCCAAACAAAAAGTTGGTTTTTGTCGCGTCTGTTTTCATCTTTCTGCCGAGCCTGTATGTGCAATTTGTAATAATAAAAATCGCGATCGCTCTACGGTATGCGTCGTTGCCGATTCTCGCGACATTATTGCCCTAGAAAAAACTAGAGAATATAGCGGTTTATATCATGTTTTAGGTGGTGTAATCTCGCCTATGGATGGCATTGGACCAGAACAGCTAAATATTGAGGCTTTAGTTCGCAGAGTTACCAAAGAGCAAATCAAAGAAACTATTTTAGCGATTAATCCTAGTGTGGAAGGAGAAACTACTACTCTATACATTAATGAGTTGCTGAAGCATTTTCCTTTTGCCAAGGTAACTAGAATTGCCTTTGGTTTGCCGATGGGTGGAGATTTGGAATACGCCGACGAAGTGACTTTAGCCAGAGCTTTAGAAGGTAGACAAGAATTGAATTAAGGCTCTAGCACTACAAAAGGCGATCTTTAATTATTTTTTAATTCATTGTTTTAAAGATTAAAAACTCATTTCTTAAGCTTGAATTAAAGACTAGTGAAGATGGATTCTGGTTGTTGGGTCAGGTTAATTTGGAGATACAAAATTTAGAGATACACTAGAAATTAATGGACAAACTTCTTGGGGCTTTGATTCAAGATTGGGGTTATTTGCCCAAGCAGCGCGATATTCTTCTAATTCCGCTTTAAATAAGGTCATTCGCCTAATTTGAATTTGAATTTGCTCAATCTTACTATCTAATAAACTTTGCACCAAACTACAAGGTTTTTCTCCGCGATCGCGTACATTGAGAATTTGTTTGATTTCTTCAAGGGTAAATCCTAAAGCTTGAGCTTTTTTGATGAATTCTACTTGTTGACTAGCATCCTGACTATAGTAACGATAGCCATTATCACCTCTATGTACTGGTTGCAAAAGTCCTAAATCGCTATAGTAACGTAAAGTTCCCACGGCTAAACCTGTTTGTTTTGCCAGTTCGCCAATTTTGAGATTAGTTAATTTACTCATGATGCCTTATCTCATAATCATCTTTTTTAACTGTAACTCTTTAGTTTACTAGAGAGTCAAAATTGTACAATTAGTATCTAAAAGAACGCTACTTTCGGATTAAGACAATTAAACTGCTTGCGTAAACATAACAATTATCTTAGAAGTTTAATTAAAACAATCTTCCAATTCACTATGATTGTGATAGCTATGATTGAATTGATGATTCTAGAAAAGCGATCGCTTTAATATTAAGCGAAATTTGAGAATTGTAGAGAAGTATCTTAAGTCCATCCATGAGAATTTTACTCGTAGACGACGATGAACAATTAATGGAAGTTTTGGCTAATAAATTAGTCGAACAGCGTTATGCTGTCGATATTGCCAGCAATGGTGAAATGGGCTGGGAGTTTGTGCTGCTGTTTGACTTCGATCTAGTGGTTCTCGACTGGATGTTACCCGATCTTGATGGAATAGAGCTTTGCCAGCAAATTAGAGCCGAAGGCTATAAGATGCCGATTCTGCTCTTGACTGCTCGCGATCGCCATAATGATAAAGTAATGGGGTTGGATTCGGGTGCGGATGATTATGTAGTCAAACCCTTCAATTTTGACGAACTTACCGCGAGAATCCGTGCTTTGTTACGGCGGGAAATCACCGTATCTTCACCAATATTGGAATGGGGAAATTTGAGTTTAAATCCTAAAACTCATGAAGTACATTGTCAAGAACAATTATTACCTCTGACTCCCAAAGAATATGGCATGATCGAACTGTTTATGCGCCATCCCCAACAGGTATTTAGTCCAGGGGCAATTATCAATAACATCTGGGCGGGGGAAGATCCTCCAGGGGAAGAGGCGGTCAGAACCCATATAAAAGGTCTGCGTCAAAAGTTCAAGACTGCTGGTTTGGATAAAGATACAATTAAGACTGTATATGGTATTGGTTATCGTCTCAAGTCTGAAGAAGATCAACAGCAAAGCAATCTGGTTCAAACTGCTAGCGATAAGCAAAAGAGATCGACAGTAATTACTCAAACTTGGTTAAAGTTTAAAGATGCAGCATTTGAGCGGTTAGCTGACTTAGAAAACTTTGCTAAAGCATTAGTAGAAGAGCCGGTAAACCCAGAAATACACACTCAAGCCAAAAGTTCTGCTCATAAGCTTGGGGGTTCATTGGGTTGTTTTGGTTTTCCTGAAGGCTCAAAAATTGCCAAGCAGCTTGAGCAATTATTAGATAATGATTCTATTGAAACTGCTGATCCAAAACAAGTTACCGAATTAATTTCTGCCCTTTATACCGAATTACAACATCAGCCTTTTGAAGAGACTGTTAGAGATGCTTTGGGTAAAAATATTTCATTACTGATAATTGATCGCGATTTCGATGCTGAGTATAGCCAGAAATTATTTGCCAAAGCTCAACAAAAAGGAATGAAAGCCTTTATAGCATCTAATCTTGAGCAAGCAGGAGCAATAATAGAGCGAGAATCTATTGATGTGGTGCTGCATAAAATAACATTTCCTGATGGCGAAGATCTTACATTTCTCGAACAGCTACATCAGCATTTATCCGAGTTGCCAATTGTGGCGATCGCTGAATCGCCACAACTACTAGATCGCTTAGATATTGTTCGCAAAGGCGTTAACTTGACGTTGCAGTATCCAGTAGAACCAGTTACTGCTATTAACTGTGTTACAGAATTGCTTCAAGCTTCGGGATCTGCTGCTAAAGTCTTGATTCTCGATGACGATCCACAGGTATTACTCTCATTAAAAATATCCCTTCAGCCTTGGGGTTTTGAACTAACTACCCTCAACGATTCACAGTATTTTTGGGATGTCTTAGAAGATGTTGAACCAGATCTACTAGTATTAGATATAGAAATGCCAGAAATTAATGGTATTGAACTATGTCAAGTTCTTAGAAGCGATCGCCGTTATCAGCAGTTACCAATTTTATTTTTAAGCGCGCATCAGGACGAAAAAACTCAACATCAGGCTTTTGCTACTGGTGCAGATGACTATCTATGTAAACCTGTAACTGGATCAATATTAGCTAACCGTATTCTCAATCGATTACGACGCAGTAAACCTCTGACTGGTACGGGCGAACAGCCGTTGGCCCCTAACTGACCTCTGACCTCTGACCTCTGACCTCTAACCTCTGACCTCTGACCTCTAACCTCTAACCTCTAACTACATTTAAGCCATGTTCTGTGGACAGTAGCCCAATCTATCTACAATCTGATCGCGAAAAATTTCAATTTCTTCAGTTTTGGGTTTTCCATAATCAACAATTACCACCTGATAGCGATTCATAACCTCAGTAGGAGATTCTCCTTTTGCTAGGCTTGCCAAAGCATCAATTACCTTAGATGGAGGTTGAATAATAATACCCATTTCATCAAGAAAAGACTGAAGATTTTTTTCCGATTGATAAGGCATTAAATTTTTCAGGTAGATTTGAACCAACCAGCGATCGACTAAATTGATAACTGTCACTGAATCTAGATATGTTGGATATTTATTGCGCAAATGCTTAATAACTCTAAGGGTATAGCTAGCATTGCTAAAGGAGTAGATATATTGTTTATTTTGTTCCATAGCTCTTAATTAAGATACTTCTAATCAACCAAGGACTCGATCTAACTGTTTTTTATCAAGCAACCCGTATTGCCAAAGAATTATGGGCAATATGGGTTCTATAACTTAATTTCTCTGTGCCAACGAAATTGCCCCAGTGGAAATCTTCAATTCCGATTGCAGAAAGTTTATTAGTAGCTCTAGCATTTTAGGTACTTTCAATTTATGTGGCATTGGAAAGCTGTATTAGTTTAATAAATTTAGAAAAAAAATTTGAGGATCTTGTGAGGAAATGTTTGTTAAAAGTTATAAAGAACTATGCTTTTTATGTAGCTAGGAGTTGGATTAAGTTATGTAAAAGTCAAATAGTTAAATGACAAAAATATTACAATTAAGTAGATAAAAACTGTGTTTTTTCTCTTCATTGACCGAATCAAGTTTTAATACCTGGGTAATTTTAAATAGTGTATATTGATAAGTGCATTGAGCCTAATCCTGTAACCGTCGCGCCAAACACTTCATTAAAAAACGCGATCGCTTTGTTTACCCAAAAAGAAATTGACTATATTTTGGTAGTCGAAACAAAATTAGTCGGAATTTTGACTAAAGGTGATGTACTAAGAGCAATATCAACAGAAATTGAGATGGAGGCTGCTACTGTGGCTAAGGTAATGACTCAGCCTGTAATCGCGAGGTTGCGATCGCAATGCCAGAATATTCAATCAGTTTGGTCATTGCTTCAACAACATTCGATTAAACATCTCCCAATTTTGAATAACGAAGCAGAATTGATTGGAGTTGTCGATTATCAGAAGTTAATTCAGTCTTTTCAGCAAACAGAAAAATTGCCAGCCGATATTTTCAGCAATAGTAGTTCTCAACTATCTAACAAGCTTCCCTATGCAACCGTGCAGGCAGTTGATGAACGGCAGGCTGCACAGCGCGAAGGCAAACAAGCAGAAATTCTCCAGCAAGAACGAGATTTTTCTAAAGCTGTTATTGATACTGTCGGTGCCTTGGTAGCCATATTAGATCGACAGGGAGTAATAGTTGGTTTTAATCGTACCTGCGAGCAAGTTACTGGATATAGCTTTGCAGAAGTCAAAGGTAAATCAGTCTGGGATTTTCTAATCCCCTTTGAGGAAAAAACAACAGCTAAAGCCGTTTTTGAGCGACTGCTTAGGGGACAAGTTCCCAATCAATATGAGAACTCCTGGATTGCCAAAGATGGTAGTAAAAATCTTATTGCTTGGTCGAACACTGCTTTGTTTGATGCTCAGGGTAATATAGAATTTATTATTGCTACGGGCATTGATGTTACCGAACAGCGAAGAGTTTGGAATAAGTTAGAGCTTCAATATCGACAAACTAAGCTCCTCACAGAAATAACTCGCAAAATTCGGATGTCCATTGAGCTAGATAAAGTCCTGCAAACTGCTGTTACAGAAGTACAGAATCTTCTGGCTTGCGATCGCGTTTTAATTGTCGAACTAAAACCAAACAATACATCTGTACCAATTAGTGAGGCGATCCTGCCCGATTTATCTTCTATGTTGGGTTATGAGCTTGCCGATCCTTTACTGATGGGTGAATACATAGTGAGATACCGTCAGGGAAAGGTATTGCAGATTGATAATTTGGATAAGGCACCTATTTCTCTAGATATTAAACAGCTATTGAAACAGTTTCAAATACAGGCTAAACTAGTCGTTCCCATTCTTTCTCATGGCGAACTTAAAGGTCTTTTGATTGCCCATCAATGTCATAATCCTCGACAGTGGCAAGACAATGAAATTCTAATGCTCAATCAGTTAGCCGATCAAATTGGCGTGGCTTTAACTCAGGCTCAATTATTTAATTATTCTGAGGAGTTAGTATCAGAAAGGACAAGAGAGTTAACCTGCATCAACGAATTATTAAAGGCTGAAATTAACGAACGCAGGCAAAGCGAGCAAGATTTAAGAGAAAATCAGCAAAAGCTAGCTGGCATTTTGGACAATGCAGATGAGGCAATTATTTCAATTAATGAGAGACAGCAGATTCAACTGTTTAATCAGGGTGCAGAAAGAACTTTTGGCTATCATGCTTCTGAAATTATGGGGCGATCTTTAGATCTTCTTCTACCTGAAGCATTTCGCCACGTCCATAGCCAGCATATTAACCAGTTTGGTAAATCTAGCAAACCGTCTCGTAAAATGGCAGAGCGTAGCAGTAATGTATACGGTCGTCGTAAAAATGGGGAAGAATTTCCCGCCGAGGCATCTGTGGCGAAACTTCAAACCAAATTAGGAATGCTGTTTACAGTGGTAGTCAAAGATATTACCGAAAGCCAGCAGGCTAGAGCCAAGCTACAGTCATCGAAAGCTCTCCTTGCCAGAGCCGAACAAATTGCCAAAATTGGTAGTTGGGAATATGACCATGAAACGAAAAAACGAAGTTGGTCGGAAGAATTATTTAATATTTTTGGCTTTGGTTTTGATAAAGACTGTCCCATACCGTCTTGTCAAAAAATTTTAGACCGCGTTCATCCAAAGGATGTTTTACTAGTTAAAAATACCCTTCGTGCAGGACATGGACAGGGAAGATCTTGGGAAATCATTTATCGACTACTAACTCCCAACAATAAGGTCAAATATTTAGAAAGTAGAGGCGAACCAACAGTAGATTCTAAGGGTAAGGTTCTTAGAGTATTGGAAACAATTATGGATGTTAGCGATCGCATTGAAGCCCAAAAATCTTTGCAACGCAGTGAACAACAGTTGAGACTAATTACCGATGCTTTGCCCGTATTAATCGCCTACATTGATAATCAACAACGTTACCGCTACAACAATCGTACCTACGAAACTTGGTATGGAAAATACCGTTATAGTTTACAGGGACGACCGATTAAAGAAATAGTCGGGGAAGATAACTATCAAAAAATGCTGCCCTACGTTGAGATGGCACTGGCAGGAAAAGCAGCTACTTTCGAGAACCAACTTATTTCCGAAAAAGGCAACTCTTACTGGATGAGTGCTACCTATATTCCCGATTTCGATTCAGATGGTGAGGTAAAAGGATTTTTCTCAATGGTGGAGGATATTACCGAACGCAAGGCGATAGAACAGATGAAAAGCGAATTTATCTCCATTGCCAGTCACGAAATGCGAACTCCCTTAACTTCGATTCATGGTGTAATTAAATTACTCTGCGCTGGTCGTTTAGGGGAACTGTCCGAATCGGGGTCGAAGATGGCAAATATGGCTTTGAGAAATAGCGATCGCTTAAAACGCTTGGTTAACGATATTCTTGACTTGGAACGAATGGATGCAGGGAAAGATATTATTGAAAAACAAAAGTGTGATAGTGCTGAATTGATCCAGCAGGCAATAGATACCACTCGCTCGATGGCAGTCGAACAGGGAGTTAGTCTCGAAAGCGATTCTCAATCTGGGGAATTTTTAGGCGATCGCGATCGCTTAGTACAGACCTTAACTAACCTTGTTGGCAATGCCATTAAGTTCTCTACTGCTGATGGTAAAGTTTCGATCTCTTCTCGATTGGAAAATAACAACGTTCTCTTTGCCGTTAAAGATCGAGGCAGAGGCATTCCCACAGACAAGCTACAAACTATCTTTGAACGCTTTCAACAGGTAGACGCTTCCGATTCTCGAAAAAAAGGAGGCACAGGTTTGGGTTTGGCTATTTGTCGTCATATTGTTGAGCAGCATCGGGGAAAAATTTGGGTAGAGAGCGTTTATGGTGAGGGCAGCACCTTTTTCTTTTCTTTACCAAAACAATGAAGTCGCTCAAATCAAACTCTTAACTTCAAACTTCTTTCTTCTGACTTCATGATTGCTGTAATATAGGGTGTGGAAAAGATCTCAGGAAACATTCATATTTAACAGATAAAATTTCTACGATATCTTGAGTTTTAGTGACATGAACGCAAAACGTATTTTGTTTATCGATGATGAGGATGATATTAAAGCCCTAGCTGGTTTTTGTCTAAAGTCTGAAGCAGGTTGGGAAATGATGAGTGCTTCGAGTGGAATAGAAGGTCTGGAAATCGCCGAAACAGAACAGCCAGATGCCATTTTATTAGATGCCATGATGCCTGAAATAGATGGAATACAAACACTAGAGAAGTTACTCCATAATCCTAAAACCAAGCACATCCCCACAATATTTATTACCGCTAAAGCTCAAGCAAGCGATCGCCGTCGTTTCTATAGTGCAGGGGCGAAAGGAGTAATTAATAAACCCTTTGATTCTTTGACCCTAGCTAGCCAGATCTCTGGATTCCTCGGCTGGTAGCTAACCAATACCGATCGTAAACCACCACAATCCGATCAACACAATTTTGCTTCCGCCACGTTTTTAAGATTAAGACTATCTCCTGAATAACTGTTGTGATTTCTGCAATCGAACCAAGTATTTTAAAAGAAGCTTCGCAGTTTTGTCCTGATGCCTTAAGCGCGATCGCCTATTCTTGGCCCAACATTTAAGAAGATGAAAGTCTGCTAGTTCACAAGCTCTCAAATTGTGATTTTGCTAGTTAGCTTTCAAAAGCCAGAGGCATTTGCTAAAGTTAGTTCATTCACAAGCAATAACTAACCTATGACAGCTATAGATTTTTTCATGGGACTGGCAGTCGGTCTGGGAATTTATGCTGGGCAACAATATCGGTTTAAAAAAAAGTTAAAGAAAACTCTTAGTTCTTATGGTGTCAATGCTGACGGTGATGTTTCTTTACCAGTGCATTCTCTAATTCGTCGCGAATTGCTTGATTTAGATCGTCAACGTCAGAAGCTAGAAGAAAATAAGCAAACTTGGCAAGAATTAATCGAACAAGCACCGATTGGTTATTTGCAGGTAAACGCTGAAAATCAGCTTTTAGGCTGTAACCAAACTGCTAAAGAATTATTGAAAATCGATTCTTGGCGATCGCAACGGGTTCGTTTATTATTGGAATTGGTACGTTCCTACGATTTGGATAATTTGATCGAAGTAACCCGTCGCTCTCAGCATCCACAACAAAAGGAATGGGTTTTTTTCTATACTCGCTATGCTCCTCCTGAAGATAGTCCCGCCGAAACAGACACCTCCTCACCGCCGAGGAGAATAGTAGAGTCCCGCGCCATTAAGGGTTATGGTTTTCCTTTGTCTGAGGGACAGGTCGCCGTATTTCTCGAAAATCAACAGCCTTTGTTCGATCTATCTCAATCTCGCGATCGCACTTTTGCCGATCTGACCCACGAACTGCGTACTCCTCTCACTGCTATTTCTCTAGTGGCAGAAAACTTACAGTCGCGATTGCAAAACCCCGAGCGTCGTTGGGTAGAACAAATGCTCAAAGAAACTAATCGTCTGATTGAATTGGTTCAAGAATGGCTGGATCTGACTCAGCTACAGGCTGCACCGAATAAAACTTTGAAATATGAAAAAATCCAGCTACACAATCTGATCCAATCTGTTTGGCATACCTTAGAACCAATTGCCGCCAGAAAAGAAGTAACCTTAGTTTATGCTGGCGATCGCGACCTTACCATTGATGGCGATCGCTCTCGCCTGATTCAAGTTTTTCTTAATCTTTTAGATAATGCGATTAAACATAATCCGCCAAACAAGGAAATTTTAGTCCAGGTATCATCTATTACAGAAGACTCGGCGACTGTAAAAGTCAAGATCGATATTATTGATTCGGGAACGGGTTTTGAAGCGAGGGATTTACCCTATATATTTGAACGGCTTTATCGAGGAGACAAATCTCGTACTAGACAACAGGCAGACAATTCTGCTTTTGTTGACGGCAGTGGTTTAGGTTTAGCGATTGTCGAGCAAATAATTCAGGCACATAGAGGCGCGATCGCTGCTAAAAACGATCCTACCTTTGGTGGAGCATGGCTAGAAATTCTTTTACCTCTCAATAATCTTGATAAACAATAATTTAGCTGAATTATATACACTTTGTAATCAAAATTTAAACTTCTTTTGTTATTTTTATACGTAATTGTATGTAATTATTTAGGTTATATAGTCTGTAGCTTAATAAAAAAATAAATATTTAATTAATTATTTATCAAATCAGTGACTTCATCTTCCAAAGCCAGTCCCTCAGAATCAAATCAGCTAGAAAAATCAATCACAAAGGTTCAGCAGGAAGTTTTGCGCATGGGAACTCTGGTTGAACAATCCTTTCGTCTGAGTCATCAATCATTGTTTGAGCGTGATTTTGAAGCAACCCGCAAGATAATAAATATAGAAAAACATATTGATATATACTATCGTCAGATTGAATCAGATTGCTCTACTCTCATGACTCTACAAGCACCCGTTGCTCGAGATTTGCGTCTACTCAGTGCCATAATGCAGTTAGTCAGAGATTTAGAACGTATTGGTGACTATGCTCAAGATCTGACGGAAATGGCAGTCAAGCTAATGAAATATCCTCCCCATCAGGTTCTACCTGAGATTGCTTTTATGTCTGAACACGCTCAATTAATGTTAGCGACTAGTTTAGTTGCTTTGGCTGATTTAGATGTCAGCGCAGGCAGCAGAGTTAAAGAACTAGACGATGTGGTTGATGACGCTTACGATCGCCTTTACAAGATCATCGCTTTTCAAAAAGATGTTCCAGGGGTAGTTGAACCTATCTTGCTTTTGGGCTTAACTATTCGTCATCTAGAAAGAATGGCGGATCATGCTACTAATATTGGTCAGCGAGTCTCTTATATTGTTACTGGCGAGAGAAAATAAGCTGTAATGTGCATTTTTGTCAGCTTGAGTCATGTAGATATTAATTTGAGCTTTACATAATCTTAACTACGTGATTAGCTTGTTACTATACAATCAATATGACTTAAAAAACTAGAGTGATTTTATTAGAAATATTTTTCTCTAGTGTGCGGAAAATAAAATGTCACCATGTTCTAGTCAATCCAGTTAAAGGTTAATTATACTGTGGGGATATTAGCTACCATTAAATAAAAACATTTGTTGTAACTAATACTACGCTTTTGTAGTTAATTCATGTTTTAGGTGTGTGAGGATACATAATAAATGATTAAATTATTTTGGCAAACATTGAAAGTCGCTCCCATCTTATTTGCAGCCTCTTTATTTGCTGCCAGCGGTGCAAGCGCGCAGAGTGTTACTGGTGAAGATCAAGGAGTTGACAAAACTCTAGAACAAATAAATAACTATCAAAATCTAGGTCAAGATCAGCCTTTATCTCAGGTAACAAACGTCAACCAATTAAGAGACGTATCGCCTACAGACTGGGCTTATGAAGCTTTACGTAGTCTTGTAGATCGTTATGGCTGTATTGCTGGTTATCCTAATCAAACATACCGTGGCGATCAGCCACTAACTCGTTATGAGTTTGCTGCTGGTTTAAACTCCTGCTTAAACCAAATTGAACGCTTGATTGCTTCTCAAGGATCGGTTAGTCAAGAAGACCTTGATACTATCAATCGTCTTCAACAAGAGTTTGAGGCAGAATTAGCTACCCTCGGTGGCAGAGTAGATGAGCTTGAAAGCCGTACTGCTACTTTAGAAGATAATCAATTTTCGACTACAACTAAACTTAATGCTGAAGCAGTCTTCGCTGTTACTGATACCTTTAATGGTGGTTTTAGTGCCGAAAATTTAGCCCAAACTGCTCTCAATAACGATAACTTAAGCGATGCAGATATACAGAATTTTGTCGGTGATGTCAATGCTGATGGCGTAGTTGATAATAATGATGTCGATGATTTCAATGATAATAATGACATAAATGATGAAACTGCTTTTAGCGATCGCGTTCGTTTAAACTTTGACTCTAGCTTCTATGGTAAGGATCGTTTGAGAGCTAGATTAGAAGCAGGCAACGTACCTAATTATGGTGACGTAACTGGCACAGATTCAGCACGTCTCAATTTTGAAGCCAACAATGGTAACAATATTGAGTTAAGCAAGTTATACTACATCTTCCCTCTTCCTTTTCTTAACAATAGAATTACTGGTTATGTGGGAACAACTGGCATGGGAGTGGATGATGTTTTCGATCCTGGCAACCCTACCTTAGAAAACAGTGGTGATGGTGCGCTGGCTCGTTTCAACCGCTATAATCCCTTGATTTACCGTGCTACTGCTGGTGCTGGCGCTGGTGTTACACTTGACCTTATTCCCGATAAAATAGCGGTTACAGGACTGTATGTGACTGATAATGCTTCAGATCCTACTAACGGACAAGGTTTATTTAACGGTTCCTATAGTACAGGTGGACAAATAGACTTTACGCCTTTTGAAGGTTTACAGCTTGGCGCAAGTTATCTTCGTGGTTTCCAAACTGCCGATAGCGTCAATCTAACTGGTAGTACTGGTAGTCCTTTGGCAGCCAATCCTTTTAACGCACTCAACGGGGGTATTGGGCTTAGCACCACTTCTAATACTTATGGTTTAAACGCTAGCTACAACCTGGGTGAAAAAATTGTCTTGGGTGGTTTTGGTGGTTATTCCACTGTCTCAGGGTTAGCACCTGGAAATGATAATAATCCATCGGGAGAACTCTGGACTTGGCAAGGTAGTGTTTCTTTCCTTGACCTAGTTAAAGAAGGTTCTCAGCTAGCTTTTGCTGGCGGTCAGGTACCTAGATTTTCTCCTACTGACGGTGATGCAGCAGCAGCCGGTGTCGTAGGAGACATTGACAGATCCTATTTGGTTGAGGCACAGTACAAGTTCCCTCTTAACGATAATATTTCGATCACCCCTGGTGCTTACGCAATATTCAACGCTAACGGTAACAATGATAACGATACTATCTATGCAGGTGTTCTACGTGGTTACTTCAAGTTCTAAATTGTTAATTTAATCAATACTTGTATAAAGCAAGGTTGGATAGAATCCAACCTTGCTTTTTTATTACTTGAAATAATTTCTCGTTAATTTTTCGTTAACCTCTTCTTTATCTATGAGTAATAAAAACAAGATAAATTAATGTAACTACGGGAACCAAAGCTCATTTATCGCTTATTTTCCTTTAGTAATAGCAAATCAGATTGTTAACTCATCTAAAACTACACAGAATAAATTAGCAAGACAATATATATATGATTTCTACAGTTTCTCTTAAGCGAAAAGTTTGGTTAGTTCCCGTACTAGCTCTAACCTTGGGTCTGACCGCTTGTGGTGGTAACAAAGCTCCAACTGCGACTGATTCGACCACCCCTGATGCTAATAGCAGCAGTTCTGGAGGGCAGTCCGTATCCTTAACAGGAGCGGGGGCGAGTTTTCCTGCACCTTTATATCAACGTTGGTTTTCTGAATACAATAAGCAGCATCCTAATGTTCAGGTATCTTATCAGTCTGTTGGCAGTGGTGCTGGGGTTGAGCAGTTTACTCAAGGAACAGTGGATTTTGGTGCGAGTGACGTGGCGATGACAGACGAGGAGATTGGTGCGGTGAAGCGAGGAGTGGCGTTGTTGCCTATGACCGCTGGCAGTATCGTGCTGGCATATAACTTGCCTGATGTAACTCAATTAAAACTTTCTCGTCAAGATTATGTAGATATTTTACTGGGTAAGATTACTCAATGGAACGATCCGGCGATCGCCTCTCTTAACCCTGATGCCAAGCTTCCCGACAGCAAAATTACCGTGGTTCATCGTTCAGACGGTAGTGGTACTACTGGAGTATTTACCAAACATCTAAGCGCAATTAATCCTGAATGGAAAGACAAAGTTGGTGACGGTAAAACCGTACAATGGCCTACAGGTATAGGTGCAAAAGGCAATGAAGGGGTGACGGCTCAAATTCTGCAAACCGAAGGCGCGCTTGGCTACGTTGAGTATGGTTATGCCAAGCAACAGGAGATTCCTTTTGCCACTTTAGAAAACAAATCTGGAAAGTATGTTGCAGCCTCTGATGAATCTGCTGCTGGAGCTTTAAGTGCTACAACTTTACCAGAAAATCTACGGGCATTTATTACCGACCCAGAAGGAGAAGATTCTTATCCCATTGTTACCTATACCTGGATTTTGGCATATGAAAATTATGACGATCCCAATAAATTACAAGGCTTGAAAGATGTAGTTAACTGGTCATTAACTGATGGACAGGCTTATGCCAAAGAATTAGGCTATGTTCCTTTACCTAATAACGTAGTCCAGAAAGTTCAGGCAAAGCTAGAGACAATGAAAGCGCAGTAAAACAACGAAGGTCGATTATTAATAATTAGCAACCGCTTACTACTTATTCCCTGTCAATAATGATGGGGAATTATGCTATGTGGCTTCTAATTTTACTTATAAGTCTTATTATGTATATAGTCATGCACTGTATATGGCTATATACATAATTTAGAAACCTATGTCAGAAAAACAACAATTGCTACTTGTAGACGATGAGCCTGGTATCAGAGAATCAGTGCAAGCATACTTAGAAGATAACGAAGCCTGGAAGGTAACTGTAGCCAGTAATGCCGAGGAAGCTTGGCAAACAATTGAAGCCAAGATTCCTGACTTGATTATTTCCGATATTATGATGCCTGAGGTTAATGGCTATGAATTTTTGGCAAAGATCAGAGAAGATCCCCGCTATCGTTCTATACCTGTTGTTTTTCTAACTGCCAGAGGCATGACAAGCGATCGCATTCAGGGCTATGAATCTGGCTGTGATGCTTATCTTTCTAAGCCTTTTGATCCAGAAGAACTAGAAGCAATAGTTAAAAATCTCTTATCAAAAACCAAAGTAAATGCTGGCGGTGGTGACAGTAGCGTTGAGCTAGAAAAAATTGCTAAAGAATTAGTGGAAATTAAAGCCAAGCTAGACGATAAGATAGGCGGAAGCGGTGGAATTGCCGTAACTCCACCACCGATTAAAATCGATTTAACTCCAAGAGAGCAAAGTGTTTTGGATCTCGTAGCTAAAGGTTTAATGAATAAGGAAATTGCCAGAGAATTGCAGACTAGCGTCAGAAATGTTGAAAAATACGTTAGTCGTCTTTTTGGCAAAACAGGTACAAATAGCCGTACTGAACTAGTGAGATTTGCCCTGCAACATGGCTTGACTCAATAATTGACAATTTAAAATGGACAATTGACAATTATTAAATCAGATTATAAAAATCAAGTTTTAAAATATTTTGGTTCAAAATGATAGCTAATATTGTTTTTTCAGGTAAATTAATGACAAATTATCTCGGTGCATTTTTACCGCCAATTGCTTTAGATAGTTTATTTTCTACCCAAGGCATTATGGTCATGCTTCTGGTTGCTTATGCAGGAGCGATGTGGATGTTTCTCAGCAGTGCGCCCAAAGTATATACGGTAATGGTTTCGGATCTACAAACTGCCCAAAGATTTTATGAAGGGCTACTGGAGCTTTCTGCTGCTGATGTACCACTTCATTATTATTATAATTATGAACAGGCAATGGGAGCTAGCGGACTCGATCCTCTGTATATGTCGGCGACTCCTACCAGTACAGGACTAAACGGCTCAGAAGGATTATGGTATCAACTGAGAAAAAATACCCAACTTCACGTTATTGCGGGTGCTAGCGGTGGCTACAAAGAGCGTCAGCGTCATGTATGTTTTGATCGCGATTGTTTAGAAGCTTTATTGATGCGCGTTCAGGCAAGACGTTTGAAGTATAAGATTCGTCGCGATCGCCCTTTGAATTTTTTAGTTAAAGATCAAGAAAACCGCACGATCGAAATGGCAGAAGTTTCTAATTGAGCTTATAGTAATTTAGCGATCGCCTGTTTTTTAGGCGATCTCTAATAATTTTAGGCTCGAATAGCCTTTTTGGGCGGTAGTTTTACCTTCCTTGCTAATCTAAAAAAGGCTAGAGTTTGGATCATAATCCAGGTTAGATCGATTTCCGAACGCTTTAAACCATGTCGTGCCGAATACTGAAAAGCATGATGATTATTATGCCAGCCTTCACCAAAGGTTAGTAAAGCTACCCACCAACAGTTTAAAGAGGTATCTCCAGAGTCATAGGTTTTATAGCCAAATTTATGGGTGGCACTATTAACAAACCAAGTGCAGTGAAAGACCACAACTAGGCGGACGAATATCCCCCAAACTACAAAAGAAGAACCTCCTAAATAATATAGAAACCCAGCTAAGACAAGTTGAATCGGGATCATGCCATAGTGACAAAATCGATAAAAGCGATCGCCTGAAATATCGTTGGTGTAGCGAGCAATCTTTTCATTAGCGGGATTTTTACACAACATCCAGCCCAGATGACTCCAATAAAAACCTTTGAGTGAGTTGTGAGGGTCGAAATCCATGTCGGAATATTGATGATGGATACGATGTAAGCCAATCCAATCTATAGGGCTGCCTTGACCTGCTAAAGTGCCACAAAAAACTAAAATATACTCTAGTAATTTGGGAACTTCAAAGCTGCGATGGGCAACAAGGCGATGAAATCCTAAAGTTATGCCTACTCCTGCGGTAATACAGTAAAGCAAAAATGCTATTCCCAATGCCCCCCAGCTAAAGTTGCTGGGAATAAGGGCAAATAATGCCATAAAGTGAATTATGCCCATGTAGATGATTGTTCCCCAGGCAGGTGGGATTTTTTCTGATGTAGCAACTGTCATTTAATAATTTAATTTTTAACTATATGAAGACTGAAAATCTGCTTATAGAAGCAGAAAAAGCACTAATACCGATTTTTTCTGGTATTGACGCTCAGGTCAAGGAAAATCTCAAAAAAGTTTTGTCAGCTTTCCGCGATCATCGAGTTGGAGTGCAGCATTTTGCTAGCGTTAGCGGTTACGGACACGATGATTTAGGGCGAGATACTCTAGACAAGGTTTTTGCACAAATTATGGATGCAGAAGCTGCTGCGGTACGAGTTCAGTTTGTTTCTGGCACTCAGGCGATCGCCTGCGGACTATATGGTGTGCTACGTCCAGGTGATGAAATGCTAGCGGTGGCTGGCGCACCCTACGATACCTTAGAAGAAGTAATCGGTTTGCGAGGTAACAACCAGGGTTCTTTAAAAGACTTTCAGATTGACTATCGCCAACTAGACTTAACCGAAGTGGGAAGGATAGATTGGCAAGGTTTAAGCACTGCCGTCACCAAGAAAACTCGCCTGGTTTTGATTCAGAGGTCTTGCGGATATTCTTGGCGAGAAAGCCTATCGATAGAAGACATTAAGAGAATAGTTGAATCAGTCAAACAGCAAAACTCAAATACCGTCTGCCTAGTGGATAACTGCTATGGAGAATTTGTGGCAGATATTGAACCAACGGCGGTGGGTGCAGATCTAGTAGCAGGGTCATTAATTAAAAATCCTGGAGGAACTATTGTGACTGCGGGGGGATACATAGCAGGAAAAGCAGAACTAGTCGAAGCAGCGACTTGTCGTTTGACCGCACCAGGAATTGGTAGCAGTGGTGGGGCAACCTTAGATCAAAACCGACTAATGTTTCAAGGATTGTTTCTTGCACCCCAAATGGTAGGAGAAGCGATTAAAGGCAGCCATTTAATTGCCTACGTGTTCGATCGACTGGGATATCAGGTCAATCCTCTACCTTTTGTGACTCGTCGAGATATTATTCAAGCCGTTCAATTAGGTTCTCCCCAAAAGCTGATTGCCTTTTGTAAAGCAATTCAACAGCACTCGCCTATAGATTCTTATCTAGAACCTGTTCCTGCCCAAATGCCTGGGTATGAGAGTAAATTAGTAATGGCTGGAGGAACATTTATTGATGGCAGTACTTCTGAGTTCTCAGCCGATGGTCCATTGCGCGAGCCTTATATTGCCTTTTGTCAAGGAGGAACACACTGGACACATATTGCGATCGCCATTGAAGCAGCAGTTAAGGCTATATAGAAGCTCTGTATACCAACAAACTATCGTCCTAAATCTATTTTGAAAAAATTTTGAATATTAATATCATGAGCATTTTCCCTAAAAGTAGGGATCTAATTGCGCTAAGTTTCATTAGCTCCTAATGTTTTCAAAACATTGAAATTGGCTTTTGTTAGACCTTTAGCTCCTGTAATGCTCATAGATTCGTAGGGTTTCTTTACTTTTAAAGTTTTAATACACCTACCAGTTTTTAAGTCCCACAGATTAATTGTTTCATCTTCGCTACTGCTAACTAAAGTATGATTGTCAGGACTAAAAGCGATCGAATTGATTAGCGCTTTATGACCATGCAAAATTTGGATACATTTTTTAGATTTTATATTCCATAGCTTAATATTGTAGTCCTGATTGTAGCTGGCTATTGTTTGACCATCATTGCTAAAGGCAACCAATTGTGAATAGCCCTTATCTTCTCGTAATACAACCTGGCATTCTCCAGTAGTCGGGTTCCAAAGTCTAATTGTTTGATCTGGACTGGTAGTAGCTAGTTTATTATCTACACTAAAAGCAACCGACCATACCCAACTTGTATGCTCGTCTAAAGTCTTCAAGCATTTTCCAGTGCTAGTATTCCACAATTTGGCAGTTCCATCTAGAGAACCACTAGCCAACTGCCGATCGTCAGGACTGAAGGCTATTGACCATATTTCTGCTTGATGTCCTTGTAAAGTTTTAATACACTCACCAGTTTGAATATTCCACAGTTTAATTGTTTTATCTGCACTGCTGCTTGCCAAAATTTGCCCATCAAAACTGAAAGCGACAGACCGAACTACTGCTTGATGTCCAAATAAAGTTTTAGTTACTTTGCCAGTGGCAACATCCCAAATTTTGATTGTTTTATCTCCACTACCACTGGCTATAAGATTATTTTTGGCATTAAAAGCAACAGAGAAAACCCAATTGGTGTGTTCATGTAAGATTTTGATTATCTTTCCAGTTTTGACATCCCATAGTCTGATCTTGTGATCGTGACCACCGCTGACTAGAGTTTGACCATCTGAACTAAAAATGACAGAAAGTGCCTGATTATTATGTCCTTGAAAAGTTTTTACACATTGATAAGTATTGATATTCCATAGCTTTATTGACTGATCGTAACTGCCACTAGCTAAAATATTACTCTCTGGATTAAAGGTAACAGAGTTAATCAGATTAGAATGTCCTTGAAAAACTTTAAGGCATTCTCCAGTATCAACATTCCATAGCCTTAAGGTTTGATCGACACTGCTACTAACTAGAAGATTGTCTCGTGGGCAAAAAGCGACTGCTAAAACCATGCTAGAATGTCCGCGAAAAATATTGAGACATTTACCTGTTTTTATATCCCACAACCTAACTGTTTGATCTTTGCTACCACTGGCAAGCATTCCATCAGGACTGACGCTAATAGATCTTACTCCCTCATCATGTCCTTGAAAAACCAGGAGACAATCACCAGTTTTGATGTCCCACTGCTTAATTGTGTTGTCGTGACTGCCGCTAAAGAGTTTCTGACCATCCAGGCTAAAGGCGACTGAAAGTACATAATCTGTATGTCCTGAAAAAACTTGAATACACTCACCTGTGCTGACGCTCCAAAGTCTTGCATGGCAGTCATCGCAGCCAGTAGCTAGAGTTTCACCATCATTACTAAATGCAACTGACCAAACTTCGTGTTCATGCTTGTCTAGAGAATGCAGACATTGACCAGTATTAAGATCCCAAAGCTTGGCGGTACAGTCACAACTGCTGCTAGCGAGAGTCTTACCATCGGGGCTAAAAGCGAGGGAAACTACCCAGGCATTATGACCTGTAAAACTACGTATTGGCTGACCATCTGCTACTCTTCGTAACAGAATATTTCCTTTAGTATCTCCCGCAGCCAAGTATTTTCCATCAGGACTAAAGGCTACCGACCAAATCCCGCCAAAGTTTTCGGCAAAGACCGATTTGAATAAGTCTGCATTTTGGAAACTGACTTTGTGCAAGTACGCTTGACGTAAATCTGCTTGCCAAACACATAAATTGGAGAAATCATAACCAGTTAGGTCAGTTTCTAATTGGCAAAACAAATTGATAATATTTCCTGCCACATAGGATTTTTCTAGAGGTAATTCCTGCATTGTTGCCAAAATTTGTCTTAAACAGGCTTCTAGATCTTTCTGGCTTCTCAAGGCAGCTAAAAGCCCGTTGATAACCGGCTGAAGAATAAGGCGAGTTTGATTTTCTCTGATGTAGTCTTTGGCTGTGGCTTTTATCAGGGCGTGATCGCGAAAAATCTTTAGTTTCTGCGTTAAAATTTCTTCACAGACAACCTCAATTAATTGGCTGGTTGCATATTCCATGACTACAGGCTGCTGGGTAAAGCAAGAAGCATTCTTTTCAATTAAAGAACGTCGGGAAAGAGATTCTAGGGCTTCTAATAATTTGATAGGAGTTACTGGCAAGACAAAATCTGCCTGCAATTCTGTCAAAGAGATCGGTTCACGAGCGATCGCCAGCCAGCGCATGATCTCTTGTTCTAAATTTGATAATCGCTCAAGCTGCTGCTCTAAAACATCCCGAATATCACCAAAAACAGCCATATCTTGGCGTAAAAATTCAGTGATATTGCCAGCAAACAAATCTTGAATAGTGGTAGCTACTACCTTTAACGCTAGGGGATTGCCTCCATAGCGATCGCCTAGCGCCTTTAGTTCTAACTCAGAGCCAGCAAGTCCCTTGAGTTTTAAAATTTCTTGCCCTTGCTTCAATCCTGCTAACTGTAAGGAACGAACTAAAAGACCTGCTCCTTCTAAGGCAGCAACTTCTTTCGGCTTTTCTCTGGTTGTGATCGCTAAACAGCTAAGATGCTCTGTCGAGCCTACTCTACGCAAAAGCTCGCCATAACCTTCATATCCTGGGCGATATTTTCCTGCTCTGTTACCACTATCTAAAAGTGATTCGGCATTATCTAGGAAAATAAGACAGCGAAAAGAACGTAAATACTCAATCAGTAGGGTAATTTTATCGCCTAATCTCAAAGGCAAGTTAGCTTTTTCTTGTCCTTCAAACAAAAATTCAATCAGACTATCAATAATTTCGGCAACAGGTGGAGCATCTCGTAAAGATTTCCAAATAATACAGTCAAACTTATCCTCATTTTGCTGGACAAACTTAACCGATAAAGTTGTTTTGCCTATTCCGCCCATTCCCACCAGTGCTATTAATCGACAGCGGTCTTTTAAGAGCCAATTAGCTAAAGTCTCAAGTTCATTCGAGCGTCCAAAAAAGCTATCCACCGAAATTGCCTCGCCCCAATCCTGGCGTTTATTAGGGCGAGGTTTAGTATAGATGTCTGCCGTTGGCTTTAAATTGAAAGCAATTAAAAACTTTTCCAGCGATCGCTTATCAACACCTTCTTTGGCTTCTAGTACTTTTTTAATCGTGTTGATATCTAAATTAGTTATTTCGCTGATATTCTCGTAAGTATATCTTTCACCGTAATTTTCCAGACGTTCCGATTCATATCTGGCTGCTTCAAGTTTTTTTAGACCTGTAGGCGTTAGAACAATGCCACGATTACGTTTTTGCTTGACTTTGCTCATTACTAATTAGGCGTTGCTGAATCCAGACATAGATTTTCTTAATTAAGTTGATTGATGCTTCCTAAATCTCAATTCAAACATTCCTTATCCGTGATATTATTATCAATCTTGCCTATGCAGTGCGTCTGTCCTCCTCCAGACAAAGCGGTTAAAATAAGTCATTTTACAAATCAGCAACGCCACTAATTACTCCAACTCTTGTTTTTCTGGTAGGCAATATAGCAATCATATAAATTCAAACCGACGCACATAACGTATATAGTTCGGCTCTGAAGCTTAAAAACAGAATATAAAGCGAACAATTATCTTGATACCGCCTGACGCTACACCTTGCTGTCGAAGGATGGGGCTGTTCTTTCAAAATTAATTTAAAGCAAAAAGTAATGAGCAATATGAATATCATACCGCTCATCTATTTCATTACTGCCAATAGGTAGCTTTTATCAGAAATATCTTCTTAATTTTTATTTTTCTCTTCAGCTTACTCTGCTAACTGCAAAATTTTGTCAGCAACAGCCATGCTTTCTTCATAAAGCATTTCTCTACCCCATCGCTGCAATTGTTGACCAAGCAGATTCTCAGTATTTTGATCGAATAAGGGAGTTACCTGCTCAATATAGCAAGATTGCGCTCCCCCACCAGCCTCCATTCTCATACAGCCTGTGGTACTCGAACACAACACCGTGCAGCAATCAGCTTCTTCGTTAGTTGAAGTTAAGCGTAAGCTTACCAAATCTCCAGGAATATCTCCCCAATCTGCGGTGGGAATGCCTGCTAACTCTACTTCAATGGCGCGCTGTTTGTCGTCAGTAAGTTTTACTTTACGAATGTCATAGTCTCCGCCTTCAAATTGATATGCCACGGGAGTCCATTTAAGACGACTGGCTAACCAACCTAAAAACATTAATGCTTGAGAATGATTGCCTCGCTCATAATCAATTGTGACCTGATCGACTTCGTAAATTGCCTTTCGTCTTTCTGGGGGATCAAAAGCAGCAGCACTTAATTCTTGCCAGGGAGCTAGTCTGCGCCAGTTGATGTCTGCTAAGGCAGTATCTTGCTTGACTAATTTCGCTAAAGATTTTAGGTCAGCTTCGGGGTGAACAAAGCTACTAGAATCAAAAATTACTGTGTCACTAGCAGATACCAAACGTTGAAATAAAGGATGTTCAGGAGTTGGCGTGGCTTTCCACCAAACAAACTTGGGTAAGTCGGCGATCGCCAGTGCTGCAATAATACCGCCAATTCTTTCTAGAGCCTCTGCTGTACCACTCAGGGTAATGTATTCACAGCAAACTAGGGTGTTTTTACTTTGCTTACTGATCGGACAGTATGCCGATACTTGAACTTTAACTCCCGTATCTTCTCCCAAGATGGGGCAAAGGGTAACAATGCGACAGGGATTAGAAGCGGCGATCGCATCTGCCGTTGCTCCCTGAGAATCTGGGCTATAGCTAACTGCTGCGGTTTTATTTTCTAGAGTTAGCTTATCTTCTGCTTTGACTTGAGCAAACTCAGTTTGTAATTTATTGATCAGTGCCTCGTCAGATTTACCTGTAACTTCCATGCTATAGGCTTTTTGGGCTGCTTTGATTGCAGCTTCGGTTCTCGGTCCTGCAATACCGTCAATTGGGCCAGTGTAAAATCCTAAAGAGGCAAGTAGTTGCTGTGTACCATCTGGCTCATAAACTATCAGGCTAAAAGTTGCTGCTCTAGTGACGGCTGCTGCATCCTCGTCTCCTCCCTGGCTTTGCCAAAGCGATCGCAATTCCGCTTCAATTTCATCGATGGATACGTCTTTTGGTGCTTGTAACGATACTATTGGTGAAACCATAATCAATTAACATTTATCAATTAACATTTATCATTTAACATCTAATAGTTCATTATTCACTGTTCACTGATTACTGTTCAATGTTCACTGTTTAATGTTCAATGTTAAAGTCTTCTCCAGCTACGGCGATCGCGATTAAGCATCATTTCCGCTTCTGTGGGCTGCCAAGTTCCTGCTTCGTACTTAGGCATTAAACTCGGATCGCTAGGAGATTCCCAAGCATTGATTAAGGGCATGACAATATTCCAGGCAGCCTCAACTTCATCAGCGCGGGTGAACAAAGTTTGATCGCCTAACATACAGTCAAGCAAGAGACGATGATAAGCATCAGCCGTAGCCATACCAAAGGATGAACCATAGCTAAAGTCCATATTTACGGTTCTAGTCCGCAAATCGGGTCCTGGAGTTTTAGCTTCAAACTTGAGGGATATACCCTCATTTGGTTGAATCCTCATTGTCAGCACGTTTGGACTAGTTTGCTGGGCAGCCGATTGAAAGATTAGTAGAGGTACTTCCCGAAAATGAATGGAAATCTCACTAACTTTTTTAGGCATTCGTTTTCCTGTACGCAGATAAAACGGCACTCCTTTCCATCGCCAGTTATCTATCTCTAGTTTTAACGCCACAAAGGTTGGTGTAATAGATTCTGGATTTACTCCATCTTCTTGGCGATAACCTTTGACAGGCTGACCTTTCATCCAACCTTCCGAATATTGCGCTCTCACTGCCGACTGGTCTAAATTGGCAGCATCAGAAATATGAGTAGCCTGAAGCACTTTAGTTTTTTCATTACGAATACTATCGGCATCTAGAGAGTTAGGAGCTTCCATAGCCGTAATCGCAAATAGCTGCATCAGGTGATTTTGCAACATATCTCGTAATGCACCAGAGGTTTCGTAATAGCCTGCCCGTTCTTCTACGCCGACGGTTTCAGCAACGGTAATCTGAACATGATCGACAAATTGCCGATTCCATAAAGGTTCAAAAATAGCGTTACCAAAACGAAACACTAAAATGTTTTGGACAGTTTCTTTACCTAAATAGTGATCGATGCGGTACACCTGCTCTTCTTTGCAAACTCGCTGTACGGCACGGTTGAGAGATTGAGCAGAACTTAGATCTTTACCAAAGGGCTTTTCAATCACAATGCGGCTTTTGGCTGAATCATCAAGCATTCCCGCAGCACCCAACTGTTTTAAGGCTGGTTTAAAAAATTTGGGAGACACGGCTAGATAAAAAACGCGATTACCTCTAGTGCCTCTTTTTCCATCTAATTCTGCCAAAAAGTTCTTTAATTTTTCATAGCTTTCAGGTTCGTCCATATTGCCTGAGCAATAGAAGATACCCTGAACAAATTCATTCCATAGTTCTTCGTTACCCACCCCATTACCAAATTCTTCTATTCCATCTTTGAGGTGCTGACGAAAAAATTCGTGAGTCCAATCTCGTCTGGCAACTCCCACAATAGTCATCTCAGGAGGGAGACGACGTTCTCTTCTAATTTGATAAATTGCGGGAATTAGCTTGCGTTGAGTTAAATCACCTGATGCTCCAAAAATTACAATAATTGCAGGATCGGCAGTGCGCTCCTGCTGTAATCCTACTCTTAACGGATTTTCTTGTATTGCAACCATATTTAAAATTACTGGTTTTTATTTAAAAGTTTTAAGCTTTACTTTGGGTAAGTCAACGCGGGTGTGGAATAAGCTCCTTAGACGGGAGCATTTCCACCCGCAAAAGTCAAAAGTTTCAAATAGTAGTTCTTTTAGCCTTTCACAATTAGTATTTGACTTACTTTAATGTTCGATGCCAGATATGTTGATGGAAGCAAAAGGGAAAAGGGAGCAGAAATATGGCTTTTACTCCCTCATCCCTCATCCTTTATCCCTTCATTTATACCGCTGCTAACTGCTTAACCTTAGTTTCTAAAGATGACATCAATGATTCAAAGGGTTTGATAAATTTATCAATGCCTTCTTCAAGTAGTTCATCCATCACTTCATCCAGTTCAATATCAACGGCATCATCTTTCAAGCCATCAATTACTTTGTGTGCAGCATCTAAATCAGTTTCGATGCGATCGCCAGGATCGCAGTGATCGAGACAAGCATCAATAGTATTAGGGGGTAAAGTATTAACGGTATCTTTGCCTACAAGCTCGTCTACATACATGACATCATTGTATTCAGGGTTTTTGGTGCTGGTACTTGCCCAAAGTAGACGCTGTACTTTTGCTCCTTTAGCTGCTAATGCTTCCCATCGTTCACCACTAAAGATTTCTTTGTATTTTTGGTAGGCTATTTTGGCATTAGCGATCGCAACTTTACCTTTGATTGCTTCTAGCTTGGCTTTAGCATCACCACTGGCTGACTCTAATTTGCTATCAAGGCGATCGTCAATATTACTATCAATGCGACTGAGGAAAAAACTGGCAACGGAGGAAATCTTGCTAATATCTTCCCCTGCTGCTGCTCTTTTTTCTAGCCCTTTGAGATAGGCCTCGGCAGTATCAATATAGCTTGGCACTGAAAATAGCAAAGTTACGTTGATGCTCATGCCTTCGGAGATAGCCTGTTCGACTGCGGGCAATCCTTCTGGTGTGCCAGGAATCTTAATCATTAAGTTAGGGCGATCGACAACTTGATAGTAGCGACGAGCTTCTTCAATAGTGCTGTCATCGGTACTCTTAGCCAAACTTGGAGGAACTTCAATACTGACGTAGCCATCTAAGCCGTCACTTTCTTCATATACAGGCATAAAGATATCACAGGCGTTGCGAATATCAGTAAAGATTAAATCTTCGTAGATTTCCTGAACTGATTTGTTAGCTTTGATTCCAGCTTCAATTGCACTGTCATAGATTTTGTTACCAGCGATCGCTTTTTCAAAGATAGCGGGGTTAGAAGTAATGCCTCTAATTCCTTTATCGCTAATAGACTTTTTTAATTCTCCAGACTCAATAATGTCACGGCTAAGGTTATCCATCCAGATACTTTGACCGTATTGATTTTCAATTTCTAAAATCGGGTTTTGGGTAGGCATAAGTTAATTATTCTCCTATTAATTCACAACTGAAATTTGTAACCGTGGAAGGTAGTCAGACAAGGAATGTCTGGCTAAACTAGGGCTTGTTCTTCTGATTCGCGACGCGCCCAATCTTGGATAAAAGACTCTACTAGCTCTACATCTTCGGTGCTGCCAATCACTAGAGGCGTGCGTTGATGTAGCTTATTTGGCACCACGCTAAGAATGCGTTCCATGCCAGTGCTGGCTCTTGCCCCTGCTTGTTCAGCCAAAAAAGCTAACGGTGCAGATTCATATAATAATCTTAGCTTTCCTTGAGGATCTTTCTCCGTGCCTGGATAGAGAAATACGCCTCCTTGGAGTAAGATACGATGGAAATCTCCTACCAATGCGCCACTGTAGCGAGAAGTATAGCCTTCATGACGATGAACATAGCGAATATATTCGCGGATGGATTCATCCCACTGCCAGTAGTTTCCCTCATTGACGCTATAAACAGCACCATGCTTGGGAATGGTAATATTTTCTTCTGCTAAAATAAATTCCCCTAAACTGGGATCGAGAATAAATGAATGTACTCCTTTACCTATGGTGTAAACAAGTACGGTAGAAGGACCATATAAAACATAGCCTGCTCCTATTTGGCGATCGCCGTTTTGCAATAAATCTTGGGCTTTGCCATCTAGATCTTCTCCTTCTTGTTGACGCAGAGAAAAAATTGAACCCACATTTAAATTAATGTCTACGTTGGAAGAACCATCAATGGGATCGTACAAAAGCGTATATCTGCCTATGGGGCAATTTTCGGGTATGTAATAAGGTTTTTCCATCTCTTCTGATGCCAAGCGACAAACTAAACCACTTTGCTTAAACACAGATATAAAGACATCATTAGCATAAATGTCCATTTTTTTTACTGATTCGCCCTGGACATTGGTTTCTCCCGTAAATCCTAATGCTCCAGCCATTAAGCCAGCCCGACTCAAACGACGAGTCACTAATTTGGCTGCTAAAGCAATGCGATTCATGATCGCGCTAACGTCCTGTGCTTGAGTACTAAAATTAGAGAACTGCTGTAATACGTGCCTAGATAGCGTTTGGCAATCTCTATCTAGACTATATTCTGGAATGATTGCGTTATTTTCCATTTTTATTAACCTTTCTAAGCCTATGTCTCTACTTTCTTTAAAATTATGACCAAATAAATAAAAGATTGGTAAATTGACTGCTATTAAGTAGGTGGTTGTAATTGAATATAAGATGAATCGGTTCGGGACTGGGGACTAAGAATAAAATTTCGTCATCAAGTCTTATAAATTATTTGCCTACCTACTTAATTATATTAGAAAGACATTTTAAACCTGGGTCATAAGCTTAAGACTAGCTTCAGGTTATTAACTATTTTGCTATTTACGATACTAAATTTGAGGTTTACAATCCGAAATTGATGACAATATCGCCATAATGTTATTTGAATTTATTGCCTTGAGACTAGGCTTTTTATGCCTGGTAAGATCTCAGGCATTGATGACCGCAATTTTGTTCTATTTACCCATCCCTAGCTGTTGAGCTTTCTGGTAAACTTTTCCTTCTGTCAACAGCGAAGGAGCAATCACCACATCAACTTGCTGCATTTCTTTGAGGTTTTTTGCGCCTAAAGTACCCATACTGGTTTTAATTGCTCCTAGTAGGTTGTGAGTACCATCGTCAAGCCTAGCCGGACCGACCAAGATCTCTTTTATAGTTCCTGTTGTTCCTACTTTGATACGAGTACCACGAGGTAATACTGGACTAGGAGTAGCCATTCCCCAATGAAATTCTCCTCCAGGGGCTTCGGCAGCACGGGCAATAGGCGAGCCAATCATTACCGCATCCGCACCACAAGCAAGACACTTACAGATATCTCCGCCAGTAACAATACCTCCATCTGAAATTACTGGTACATATCTTCCTGTTTCGGCGTGATAGTCATCCCGCGCAGCAGCGCAATCGGCTGTGGCAGTTGCTTGAGGGACACCTACACCTAAAACTCCACGGGAAGTACAGGCAGCACCGGGCCCAATTCCTACTAAGACAGCAGCAGCCCCAGCTTTCATTAGCTTCAATGCTACTTCGTAGGTCACGCAGTTGCCTAAAATCACGGGCATCGGCATCTGGTTACAGAAACTGGCCAAATCTAATGGCGCGATCGCTTCTGGAGAAAGATGATCTGTCGAGACTACGGTAGCCTGAACAAAGACTAAATCTGCTCCTGCTTCAGCTACGATTTTTCCATACTTACTCGCTCCTGCGGGAGTTAGGCTGACCGCTGCGATCGCATCCTGGCTTTTGATTTCTTTAATTCTGGTGGTGATTAATTCTGGCTTAATTGGTTCTGCATATAGTTCCTGCATCAAACCAACAAATCCGTCTTTTCCTACCGACTCAATTTTACTTAAAATTGGTTTTGGGTCGTCGTATCTAGTTTGTATCCCTTCTAAATTTAATACTCCAATTGAACCTAATTGCGAGAGTAAAACCGCCATTTTGACATCGACCACACCATCCATGGCACTAGCCAAGATAGGTACTTCGCGGGTAATTCCGCCAAGTTTCCAGGTAGTATTTGCCAAACTGGGGTCTAGTGTACGCACTCCAGGAGAAAGTGCGATTTCATCAAATCCATAGGCTCTACGAGCCTGTTTTCCGCGACCAATTGATATTTCCACGCTCTTTTACCGTTCCCAAAGCTTATTAGGATAGGCTATCAAATTTTATCGTCCTTTGAACATTGATTAATCGTAAAAATTTTTTAGCTGTTGACTATTAGCTTTTTCATAGACAGAATATTATCGAGTTACGTTGATTTTAGAAAAGAGCGATCGCGCCTTATAGAAGAAGTAAGCACTTAGGATAAGGTAAATAGTAATACAAACAAATTGTGCATCAGATCTATGTAATAAAAGAAATTGGATTATTTTAGTGAGCCAATGACAACTCAGAATACAACCCTAACAAAGAAAGACGCTATTCTAAAGTCTCGCGAAATCTTAGCGAACCCTCAAAAGTACGTTTTAATTGATGTTGAGACAACTGGCTTAACGGCTCAGGATGAAATTCTTCAGCTGGCTATTCTTAACCTTAGCGGGGATACAATATTTAACGCTTATTTTCTACCCAACACGAATATTTCCTCTTATGCTTACGCTAGCAATAATCTAACTATAGATACTTTACTAGCTCGTGGGGCTAAACCTTACAGCGATCGCGCCGATGAAATCGCAGAAATATTAGAAGGTAAAATAGTTTTATACTATGCAACTAGCCATTTAGATAAAATATTACTCAACAATACAGCAGTTAAGTACGGCTATCCAGAAGTAGTTGGTGAGTCTGTCGATATTTTAAGAATGCGCCAGGTAGTCGAAGGAACTAAACAATGTCCAAATGGCGGTAATCATAATGCTGTTAAGGATGCTCGTGTTTCTTTGGCTCATTTAAAAAACATTGCTAAGACTCCAGTTCCTGAATTGATGGATGTTGAGACTTTAGTAGCTTTACGAAGTAGTTTGGATGAAAAGAAGTCGGATTTAACGAGACAATTGAAGGATATTGATAACGCTCTCAAAGAACATATGCTTGCCTCTGGGGAACAAGAAATTACTACCATGAACGGTTTTAACATTACTCGCAAACTGAGTATCACTAAGACAAGACTAAAAGAAAACGTACAGTTATGTAATATTGACACTAAATATATACAACCCGCGACATTGAAAGCAACCGCCATTAAAAAAGCGATTAGCGATGGTGTCGATGTTTCCTGGTTTGCTGATTATATAGAAGATTTTACTATCGGGATAAAATCAACCAAATAAAGATTGGTTTGGCATAGTTCTGCATAACCAATGACTAAATCAGTTGATGTATATAGAGCCGATTGCTCTTTCGTAATCAGCAAATATTTGGGTTCGTTACTTATTAATTTGAGAGCAATCGCCTGTAGGGTGGACAAAAAACAACTAAAGCTGACTAAAGTTTCAAGAATAGCTTGTTGCCCACCAAACAATAATTCAAATCATCTCGATCATGCAGGATAGATTCTCAAACGGCGGTTTGGTTCGTCTCCAAAACTATCGGACTGTAAGCGGTAGTGTTCTATCAGTTCATGCTGCATTTTGCGCACTTTTGCCGATCGCGGTAATAATTCTACAGGTTGCCCTTGAGGAATTACAATTTGTTCTACAGCTAGCCTTGCCTCTTCTAACGCCTCAATTTCGTCATCACTGCCTGCTTTGCTAAACAATCTTAGATCGGTAGGTTCAGGAATATTAGGGTCATCTAGATTAAGAATCTGACGGAAGATGCGGCTAACTTGAGGAATGGTATTAGATTTGACTGTATAAATTGGAAGATGGCGATCTTGGGCAATATTACGCAGCTTAGAATGATGTTTAATTTGCGATCGCAATGCCACCACTGCATCAGCTTCGTCTAAATCTTTGGTCAGGATAATCGGCAAATCCAGCACTTCAATTACCTGCTCTATTTGCGAGCGACCAATACCATAGGCATAGATATAAACGGGCCAGTCTTCGCCATTGGGACCAGGAGTACGAATTTTTTGACTGTTAGCTTCTTTGGTTTGCCAAGACCGTTCGATCATGCCCTCAAAATCAACATTGTCCCGTTTGGCTTTGCCACTACCAAAAGCAAGAGGAGTCATTTTGCCCGACGCTCTTAATCCTTGAGGATGTAGGGCTGTAACTAGATTATTGTTTCTAGAAGGCAAAGGCTGAAAAGATGTCTTAGGTTCTTCGTGAATGATCGTCACTTCACCGCTGTCATCTACGGTTCTGACCTGGGCTGGTGGTTCGTGTCCTCGTAACAGAGTATCAATAGTAGCTGAAACATCGTCATGGACCACCCAACGTTGCCTTTCAAGCATTTCTATGGCGATCGCAAAGGTAGGCGGTGCTTTGCGTTCTAAAACCGTCTTCTGCGTCCTTCTACGGCGTGCCTCATCATCTCCAAGGGTAACGCTTTGGATTCCTCCCACTAAATCAGAAAGAGTCGGGTTTTTGATCAGGTTTTCAACGGTATTACCGTGGGCAGTTCCTACTAGCTGTACACCTCTTTCGGCAATAGTTCTGGCTGCCAACGCCTCCAATTCTGTACCAATTTCGTCGATGACGATTACTTCAGGGGTATGGTTTTCTACCGCCTCGATCATTACCTGATGCTGTAGTTCAGGACGAGCCACCTGCATCCGACGAGCGCGACCAATAGCAGGGTGAGGAACATCTCCATCCCCGGCAATTTCATTGGAAGTATCGATAATCACGACTCTTTTGCCTAGGTCATCAGCTAACACCCTGGCGATTTCCCGCAGGGCGGTAGTTTTGCCCACTCCAGGACGACCTAACAGTAAAATTGACTGTCCTGTTTCTACTAGGTCGCGAATCATGACAATTGTGCCAAAAATTGCCCGCCCAATACGACAGGTCAAACCAATGATATCTCCTGTACGGTTACGAATGGCACTAATACGGTGTAAAGTTCGTTCTATACCTGCACGATTATCAGTACTAAACATTCCTACCCGTTCAATACAGTGTTGAATTTCCTCTGGGGTTACGGGTTGATCACGAAGGTAGATTGCGCGATCGCGAAAACGCGCTTCAGGTAGTCTACCTAAATCTAAAACTACCTCAATTAAACTATCGCTATCCTGTTGAATATGCTCATCTAATTTAGAGCGAATTGAATCGGGGAAAATAGTAAGTAATTTGTCTAAGTTATCGGTAACCTGCATTCGATGAGAAGCTATTTCTGACTGCATCTTTAAAATATATTTGGTTAAATTATTAAAATTTAAGAGTTGAAATCCCAGAGGCTATTTCTTAATCTGATCAACTAGCTCACTAGCAGTTGTTACAGCCTGTTCGAGTAAATCTATATTTTGTTCGAGCTTTAAATTAAGCTGGTTCATTGGCTTATTGGTTAAATTAGATTGAATATTTTGTAGTTCGGTAGTTTCTAGTTGGTTTAAAACTGGAGCGAGAATTGCGCGAGCATAGCTTCCATAAGCCACTCCAGCCACTGATTTAAATAAAGAAGAATTTTGTTGCCTCAGCATCTTGCTTTGCTTTAGCTTATCTACCGTGTAGCTATTAGTACCTCCTGCAAGTTGAACATAGCCAGGCAGCTTTGCCTGTAAAACTTTTTGAGCAAAAGCGATCGCAGCATGGGTAGTTCCCTTGCCAATATCACCACTCATAGAACGTCCATCAGTCTGCCAAATCAAAGGACAGGGCAAAGGAGTAATTAGTTCATAGAGCGATCGCCAATAATTCAAAACATCAGGGGCATCGGTGCAGCTAATTGCTAACAGTTTAAGTTGCCCCACTATAGGCGCAAGATCTGTCCAGACCCTCTTAAAATCCTCATAATGCCCTACCTGGGTATGAATTTCAATTGCGTCTATTTTCAGCGATTGAACCCAAGATACAACAGATTTAACGTTTGAGACATGAGAACGAGTTGTAATTAATTCCTGGGGACAAATCGGCAGACAACGACCACAGCCATAACAAAGGCTGTCTAAAATCCCTCCTTTGTTTAAATCTATTGCCTCGGCGGGACATAATTGTACACAAGGTTGAGGACAATCCTGGGGACAGAGAGTTGCATCAAACTCAGCTTTACGGAAGTGAGGATCTTCTTCATCATTAATACTCACCATTAGCCAAGGGGAAGCAACCAGTGTCTTAGCACTATGATCCTTTGAAATAAGGGGTTGGGGGTTGGGAGTTGGGGTTAGGGAAAATGCTTGACTATCATAATTATTTTGCTCAACTAATAACTGAGTCTTTTGTTGTAATTTTTGGGCTACTTCAATTCCTTCGATAGCAGCAGCAATTACGGCAGGATCGGCAGCAACATCTATACAGTCAGCACCAGCCAAACTATATGCCACAGCTAGACTACGAACCGCGGGCAGATGCTGATAGCTAGCTCCACAAATTAGCTTAAACCAGCTACCTAGCATTAATGAATGTAAGGGATAAGATTGAACCACTCTTACATCCTAATATTTTGTCTCTCATTAATGCTAGGTTTTGCAAATAAAGCTTTAGGCTTCAGAAGTGATCGATGATCATCGATCATTATAATCACCCTGTAATTGCATTAAGCAATATCTCTGCTAAACTAATCCCCTGCATATCATCCATGGTAATGGTATTGACGATATCAAATTTGGCTCCCGCAGATTCTAATTGATCGTCTAAAGCCTTCAGAAATTGAGTCGCCTTGCGATCGTTCCCTACCTGAATCAAAGAAATACCTATTTCTTCATCTCGATCAATTTGACGGGAAGTTTCAATAATCACGCGCATGACTGCTTTATAATCATTAGGTTCACCATCAGTAATAACTATAAAAGTTTCTCCGTTAGCTTTAGCTTCTCCTGCTGCTTTACGGTCAAAATAATTATTGACCGCATCTAATAACACACTAGCTAAATCAGTACGACCCATAGGATCATTTTCTGCGTAGATTTTATTCACTTTATCAGCCGTAATATTGTCATAACGACGAAAGCGACTAGAGAATAAATAAACAGTAATGCCATCGGGGTCAATTTTTTCACACTCTTTAGCCAAAGCCAGAGTGGATTCTTGGGCAGATTCCCAACGAGTTTTACCCCCTGGACGATCATTAGTCGACATACTGCCACTTTTATCAATGATTAGTGTGTAGTCGCGGTCTTCGACAATAGAGTTATCTGCCATAATGTCACAATCTTTTTTGCTGCTGGGTTTCTCCATTTAGCCTATTACAAGGTTGAACTGAACTGTGAAAAATAAAAATTTTTCACAGATTTGGTTAATGTCATTCACGATTTTAACTAGGCATTCATACTTAGTTGACTAGGAATAATTGTAAACAGATATTGCAACCACTGGAAAAATGTTTGAATATTCTATCAATCAGTGAAGCCTCCGCGATAATCTAAGTAATCTAGACATTCACAGAATAATTATTCAGGAGAATTTTAATGGATAACGAGCTACACAAATATAAGATGATTTGTACTTTGAAATTTGGTGATATTTACGGTCAAATAATCATTTGGTTAATTGTAATCTTTATTAGCTTGGCTACTACCCTGGCGTTATGGAGTAGTACCAGACAAATTTATGCTTTGGCAACGGTGGGAATTGTTTTAGTGCTGTCTTTGCCTTTTCTGCTGTTTGCTTTTGTAACTACCTTGCTAAATAGAATTGAGTTTGTACCTATGGAAGAAGAACTATTTAGCAAAACTGTTAGAGGCTCAAGTTCAAAAATATCTAGCGCAGAATCTAGAGCATAAGCTAGCTAAAGAATAAATTATGAAGGATGAGGGCGCAGGAAACAATTTACCACTTGCATTGTTCCTCATTCCTTATTCTTAACCAAATAAACTGTATCTTGTGCAAGGTATAAGCGAAAAATATCTTTGCTACTTACGTAGATCCTCACTCTTCATTTCTCATCCCTTAATCAAGCTCCCATACCTGAGTATTGCTTTAAACCTTTGCGCCAAAGCCAACGATTAGCCACAACAAATAAAGTTGTCCAAGCAATTATAATTAAAATACTTTTAACAACATCTACAGGTAAACCCATTAGCAATGCTGCGGGAAAGTGCATTACGTAGGGAAATGGAGTCCATGCCACCACTCGTCTAACGTTATCTGGAAAAACTTCCAAAGGAGCAATTGTTCCTGAAAGAAATATATAAAATAAAAACCAAAACTGTTGAATCGCACTAGCCCTTTCTGTCCAAAAGGCTAACATGGCAAAAGTGTACTGGATCGCAAATTGTAAAATAAATGCTAAGGCGATCGCAATTATTCCCAATAATATATTTTTACTCTCTGGAATCCAGGCTGCATCAGGATAAAGCACAAAAAACAAACCACAGAAAACAACCATTAAAGGTACACGGGTCATTTTTTCCGCTAGGTGTCTGGCGACATGATGCCATACAGGGTCAATTGGCTGTAATAGTCTCAGTGACAGTCTTCCTTCTAAAATTTCTCGTTCAAACTCCCAGATGACCCAGACAGTAGTTAGCTGACGCACGATAAAAACACTAAAAAAGTATCTGGCAAAATCTATTGGACCAAGGCTAAAGTTATTATTTTGAGCAGCCTCTATCCATACCCCCATCAAAATAATTGGCAAGGAATTAGACAATGCCCAGAGAAATATTTCGGCTCTATATTCCAGCATATGAGCATAGTGAGCTAAAAAAAGCGTTCTAGCCTTTCTTGTATTTAACATTAGTTTTGAGTAGCTGAATTTTACATTGAAATTAAATCGTAAACTTTACCGTAATAACGAGTTTCTATGATTGTTTTGTATTTTTTCGTCCATTCTTCGCCAAAGTTTTGTTCAAATTCTGACATGAATTCTTCTGACATAAAATTGGTAAGTTGTTTGGTAAAAATTAAATAAGCAAGCTGGACAAAGAAATAATCGTCTTGACTAGCTATTTCAATTAATATTTCCGCTCCATCGATTTGATATAGCATCAAAATAGTGTTGGCAGTAATATCTTGATAGCTGCTTTCGTCATCATGCCATTTAGTTTAATCGCCGATACAGGACACTCGATCGCCTCAACGATATCAAACAATAGAAAGTAATTTGTTCTAAATCAGGATGTGAATATCAAATTCAATGAGTTTTTGAAGCTGTATTCAAAAGTGCTAGCTAAAGGCTGAGAGCTAAAAGCTGATTTTAAAGAAGATGCTTGTAATGAGGTGAGTCTTTTAAAGACTTCACTATTTCCTTGATATCTTGAGTATGGTCTTTATCGACCACCAAAGTTACATTGCCATCGCGAACGATCACTACATCTTTTACACCAATAGTCACAATCACCTCATCACGATTGCTGGCATAAATAATAGTATTTTGAGTATCTTTGCTAATATGATTACCTAACTCTACATTGTTTTTGTCTCCTTTAAGGATTCGTTCAACACCATTCCAGTCTCCTAAATCGTCCCAGCCAAAATTGGCAGGCAAGACACAGGCTAACTGCGTTTTTTCCATCAGAGCATAGTCTATGCTCTGTTTGTCTAGTTCAGCATAGGCATCTTTGCCTTTTTTTGACAACAAATCCAGTAGATTAGGAGAATATTTCTTTAACTCATCTAAAAGAACCCCTATTTTAAAGATAAATATGCCACTGTTCCAGCTATATTTACCAGTATCAATAAAGGATTGAGCAGTAGTTTTGTCAGGTTTTTCTGTAAAACGACTCACTTTATAGACAGGTAAACTATTAAATTTACCTTTTTCTATACCCTGTTCAATGTATCCATAGCCTGTAGCTGCCTGATTGGGGGCGATGCCCAAGGTGACAATAGATGGCTCAGACGCAGCTTGCTGGGCTGCTGCGTCCAGAGTTTCCTCAAAGGCTGCAAGATCGTTAATCCAATGATCCGCAGGAAAAAAACCGACAATAGCATCTTCACCATGTTTTTTTGCTACTTCTAAAGTTGCCCAAGCAACTGCCGGAGCAGTATCTTTACCCTGGGGTTCAATTAAAATATTTGACTCTGGCAGATCGGGTAGCTGTTTTCTAACTCCATTGGCAATAATTTCTGAAGTAATAACCCACAGGTTATCCCAACCACCTGCCAAATTTAAAAGGCGATCTGCCGTGGCCTGCATTAAACTTCGATTACCACCATCAAGGCACAAAAATTGTTTTGGTCTCTTGAGACGACTTACTGGCCAAAAACGTTCTCCTTTTCCGCCAGCCAAAATAATTGGGATTAATTTAGTTTTCATTGATTTTTCCTTTACAGTGTGGCTTATGAAAATGGTTGGCAGTCTTGATAATTTGATTTTGTACGCGGCTATATTGATTAATCAACTGGTTCTGATTAGGGTAGTACTATAAAAAATTGAAATATTACCGACTTTTAAATCGTTTCCCTGTAGTTTAGGGGCAGATGCGGGGGGTACCCCTTTCTCACCGCTATTCCACGCCCAGTGGTTTGTCACACAAAAAAAGCGTAAATACCAAATCGCAATGGGCAGAGAGATAATTACTTGTTTGATACAGCTAAAATTAATCGGCTTTTTGCTTATCAACTTTAATTTAAGAATAGTTTTAATTCAAGAAATATTTTTTTATCAATAGATATATTAGTCAGAGATTACTCCGCCGCGTCCGACATGAACGCCTGGGGAAACCCCAGGCGACGCGGACTTCTAAACGGACGAAGCCTGCTCTGACCGTTGGTCAACATCAGTGGATAATTTGTGCTTTACAAAATAAAATAGTGTATGAATAGTGAATCGTCTCGTAAAAAAGATAGAACTTTACCTCATTTTGGAGGCGGGAGAATAGTTGAATCTAGTGATAATGAAATTAAGTTTGCCAAATTGACAAGAGAATCAAATACTGCTTATCGGTCAATGAATACAAAACCGATTACCTTATTACATCAACCTTTATGGTTTTGGCAAAAGCATTCCCAGTGGTCTTACTTTAAGCAGGGGCTTTTTTGGGGAGGAATTATAAGTTTTACCGCAGCATTTTCTGCTGGATGTGGGGTTGCCCTAACTAGAATTAATGTAGTGGAAAAAGCGATTCAGCGCGGTCTTTGCGAGAGGAAATGCTGCTTCGCAAGCAGCATATTCCACTCTCGCGGTGGGGGTTTCCCCCATGAGCGACACAGCACTCCTTCGGAGTGCAAAGTCCCGAAGGGACGTTGGCGCGAATGCGCCGTTCAAGAAGCGATCGCCCAAGGAATTAAAGCCAATTCTAATCTAACGGGATCTTTAAATCAAGCTGTTCTTAGTCGCCCTATCGACCTACTATTGATTGAGGTTGAACCCGATACAAGCAGCATGGTTAAGTTTTCTAGTACCTCCATCGGTAAAACTAAAGCAATTTTGGTGCTGCAATTCGATCCTGATCATGGGGTGGCAAAGATAATAAATATTCCCACCGACAGTCGAGTAAAAATTCCTGGATTTGGTTGGGGAACAATTGCTGATGCTCACCGATATGGGGGTGTACCTTTGGTATCTCAAGTACTAACTCAGTTAATAGAGGAAGTTAATATTAATCGCTACGTGCGTGCCACTCCTGAAGTTTTTCAGCAGCTTGCTGCTAGCAGTGAACTTATTTTAGACAATTGTGATTCTAGAATTGCCGACTGTTCCAATAAAGTAGGGCAAATTATCAGACAAGAAGATACTTTAAAAGCTATTCACCAACATCTTAATATTCCTGCTTACTTAGCTAATTTTCAGGCAGCAGTTACCGATATTAAGCCTAAATTAGATACCGATCTATCTTTACCAGAACTAATGTCCATAGCTAATTTTGTCAAGGATTTAGACCCAGAAAATATTACTGCAAGTCTTCTGCCAGAATATGTCCCATGAGAGGCTGTTACAGCCGATAATCGACCCAATTCCTCTAAATCCATCAAGGCGCAGTCTATTTTTACTACGACTACCAACACTACAGAAAGCTTACCAAGTCCTATTTTAAATTTTACTATTGCCGTCCAAAATACTACCGATAGCCCTGAATTAGGGACGGAAGTCGTTAATTATCTGCGTCAACAAAATTTTAAAAATGTTTATTTAGTTGAGCATATACCGCTAAAATTAAAGCAAACTCAAATTGTTGTCAATCATAGTCACCTGAAAACAGCAAACTATGTAAAAAACGTTTTAAATTTTGGTAGATTAAAGCCTAATTTTAAATCTGAGCAACAAGAACTGACGCTCAAAATTGGCGAAGATGCACATAATCTTTCTGTAAATAATTGAGCGTATTAACCAACACTAACTTTTAAAATATACTATTCTTAAATTCATGATTTTATCCCAATTAAAACAACATTTACTTAACATCTTGGTGATTATAGCGATCGCCATAATCTGGGTATTATTAAACGCTACTCCAGCTATGGCTCAAGACAGTGCGGTAAATTATACATACAGTGAAATACGCAGACAGGATTTCTCTCACAAAGACCTTGTAGGCGCTGTATTTGCTGCTGCGGATGCTAGAGGTTCTAATTTTGAAGGTTCAGACGTGAGTAACTCAATCCTAACTAAAGGAATTTTTATTAATACCAACCTCAAGGATTCTAACTTCACTAGCTCTTTGATGGATCGTGTATCTTTTGAAAACTCTGATTTAACCAACGCTATTTTTAAAGACGCGGTTGCTACTAGTACCAATTTTGAAGGAGCAAATATTACTGGTGCTGACTTTACCGACGCTATTTTAGATCGCTATCAGATATCTCAGATGTGTAAAAGAGCAGAAGGGGTCAACCCAACTACAGGAGTAGAAACTAGATATAGCTTAGGGTGTAGAGATTAATTATTATAATTTAAACATTAATTGAGGCTGTTCAATTACATCCTGATAAAGCTTGATGTCATCCTGATACAGCTTTGATACGGCTTCGATTAGTTCATCATTGTAAAGAGATTTTGGCGAGGGACAACAGCCTTCTTGCTTCAGATTAAAAATCTTAGCAGGCTTAACCTGAGAATAATCATTATCTACAAACTTCAATTTGTCTAAACCATGATTAGTTAGATTACGAGCATCTATTATTTCCAAATCTATTTTTGCTTTGAGCGTAGTCATAACTTCAGCAAAATTTTCTAGACAAAAATAATCATCGTATTGCTTATAAACCATAAAATCTACTTGCGATCGCCAGTGTTGATCGCCGCTTTTGACGGTATTATTGTTTAATTCCTGAACAAATCTGGCAAAAGATATATGTTCCAACTCAATTTTTCTATCTATCAGATCATAAAATTTCCAGGCTACTCTGTCTCTAGAAACTATTTTATCCAGATACACACTTGCTAACCTGGCAAAGGGACAGCGCAAGATGGTAAATGTATAGTTAGCAACAATCAAGTCCGATAATTCAGCATTAAAAGTCTGATTATTTTTGTGTATCCAGTTAAAGTCCTCAGTATTATCAATACAGCCGTTGGCATAAGCAATAGAAGTTCTCATGGTGCTACAGGCATTTTTAGGAATAAAGCTGTAGATGGCGTTAGAACCATAAATTTGCATAGTATGCTGCTTGGCAAAATTATGCTTGGCATTTTCTTCTAAAGGTTTGTAATTGCTAGCAGAATATTTTAGGAATCTAATCATGAATATTTAATCTCACGACCTACAGTTGTTGAACTATTAGACAAAAAAATTAGGAGCATTTACAAACACCCCTAATTGATCATTAATCATTGAAATCTACATTCCAGGAAGATTCAAACCGCTGGTTAATTCTTCCATGCGCCCGCGCATCATCTCTGTAGACTGTTCATAGGCAGATTTCATAGCGGCGGTTACAGATGCAGAAAGAGCTTCTGCGCCCTGAGACATAGCATCAGGGGAAATTTCTACACGACGGGGTTCTTGATTACCACTCATAACTACTTTAACTAGTCCGTCTTCGCTAGTTCCTTCAATCTCTAGCTGTTCCAATTCATTTTGGAGTTGTTGCGCTCCCGCTTGGACTTCCTGCGCCTTTTTAAAAGCATCAGCAAGTTCTTTCATTTTTCCTAGTGGACCAAATCCTTTTCCTGCCATATCTATATCTAGTTGTTAGCTTTTATATTAGTGACTACGAAATTAACGAGAACAATAAGTTTAGCCTAGAAAGGAGAGATCTAAAATTCTCCAATTAGCTTAACCTCTGGCTCTAAAGATATTGAACAATGATATTCTACTTTTTCTTGAGCATAGCGAATTAATTCAAATATATCTTTGGCGGTTGCCGTACCGCAGTTAAGAAAAAAGTTGGCATGGCGATGAGCTATTTGAGCATCGCCAATTTTATAACCTTTCAAGCCAAGCTGTTCAATCAATTTTGCTGCTGCATGAGGTTGAGGATTACGGAAAACGCTACCACAGCTAGGCAAATGATAGGGCTGAGTTGTCTTGCGCTGTGTCCAATTTTGGTTAGAAAGCTCGATCATTTCGGCTTTACTATAGCCTGGCTCAAGCTGCATTGTCGCTTTAACTACCAGACGATCGCCCCCCTGAAGATTCGATGTACGATAGCTATATGCCAATTCTGCTGGTGTGACTTCGGCAATTGTACCGTCAGGAGATAAGACGGTAGCACTGACTAAAATATCTGCCATACAGGATGTGTGCGCCCCTGCATTCATCACCACACCCCCGCCTACCGTGCCTGGAATACCTACTGCCCACTCCAAGCCCTTTAAGCCTCTTTTCGCTGCTTTCCAAGCTAATTTAGCGAGCGCCTCCCCTGCATCAGCAGTTAATAAACCTGTTTGGGAGTCAAATTCATAACTACGGAAATAGCGAGTCGAAAGCACAAAACCAGGAATACCGCGATCGCTAATTAGTAAGTTTGAACCAGCCCCTAGCAAAGTCAGGGGGATATCCTGAGCCTGATACCATTCAAAGCTAGCTTTAAGCTCATCCCAATTTCTCGGTGCAGCATACCATTGGGCATTTCCACCAACTTTGTATGAAGTCTGATTTGCCAAAGATATTCCAGACTGGATTAGATTGTTCATGTCATAGTTATTAATTGCTGAAAAAGCTTATTTTGGGCGTGGTGGGCAAATATTTGTTTTTTAAATACTTGATAAAGCATTTTTTTTTAGTTTGCCCAGCCTACTGGTACTCATTGATGATTGCGAGATAGTTACGTTGCGGGTCTATGACCCGTTGCGAGACAAAACCGTTGCGGGGGTTCCCCCCGTTGAGGTTATTGTCGAGGGCGAGTAAACTGTCGAGGTTGATAATTGTTCATTGATACAGGGCAATAGTCTTAGGGATTGATTGATTTAGATTACCCGCACCCAGAAACATTGCTAAATCTCCTGGCTGCAATATTTCTCGGTATAAAAAGTCGGCGATCGAGTTAACGTCAGCATGGTAGTGAACATTGCTGTGATTGGGCGCGATGCCTTCTAGCGGGCGTGGAACAAGCCGAACTGAATTCGGCGTTTCCGCCCGCTCTAGCTTCGCAATCGCTTTAACTAAGTCCTCTGCACTAATTCCGAAGGTGTTTTTTTCTCCTGCGCTATAAATATCAGCGATCACAACCACGTCTGCGTTTTTCAAAACTGCTGCAAACTCAGTTAAAAAAGTCTTGGTGCGACTATAGCGATGAGGTTGAAAAATCGCCACCACTCTTTTTAGATCGTCATTCCCTGATACCCTCAGCTTACCAGCAGCTATAGTAACGTCAATTTCACTAGGATGATGGGCATAGTCATCAATAAAAGTAATACCGTTAACTTCTCCCCGATGTTCAAACCGCCTTTTTGTACCTGCAAATGTCGAGATAGACTGAGCAATAGTGGCAAATTCTAAACCTACCTGTCTGCCCACGGCGATCGCAGCTAGAGCATTACTAAGGTTATGTTTCCCTAACATTGGTAACTGTAATTTTCCCAGATATACTCCCCTCTCCCAAATTTCAGCATTACTTCCTTGACCATGATAGATAATATCTTTGGCTGTGTAATGTGCGCCTGTAGAGGGGTCAAGACTATAGCTAATAGTTAACGCCAATTCGTCCCGAATAATTGGATCATCAATACAGCCAATTAGAGTATTACACTGTCCCGCAAAAGTCTGAAAGATGTCAATTACTTCGCGAATGTCTTGATAGCGATCGGGATGATCTAGTTCAATATTGGTAATTACGCCGATATTAGGGTGATGCTTAACCAAAGAGCCATCAGATTCGTCTGCTTCAGCTACTAAATATTCTCCCTGTCCGCAGCGCGCATTACCGTCCCAAGCATCAACTTCACCGCCAACAATGATAGTTGGATCGACACCGCTTGCTAGCAGCATATAGCCGATTAAGCTACTGGTAGTAGTTTTTCCGTGTGTTCCTGAAACCGCTATTCCTTTATACTGTTCAATTAAAGCTGCTAAAAGATCGGAGCGATGAAAAATCGGGCAGCCTAGCTCCACCGCTGCTTGATATTCGGGATTAGTAAGGGCGATCGCTGTCGAACAAATAACCTGGGGTAAAGAATTGGCACAATTATTTACCATCTCAACTGCTGGGATAATTTCCGCTTGTCCTCCCGCAGTTACTGGTAACGGTTGAGGCTCTCTACCAGGAAAAGTAAAAGAATTGATATTACTTGCCTCATGACCATAAAAAATTTTAACTCCTAGAGTTTCCAGGCGATCGGTAATATGGCTAGAACGCAAATCAGAACCAGACACTGGCAGTTGACGTTGAGCAACGATGTATGCCAGAGCCGACATTCCGATTCCACCCACACCGATAAAGTGAAATGGTCTACCATTTAAATCTATCTTTGTCACCCTTTTGTTTCCTCTCATAACACAAAAACTCTGCTCAAGAATCACAGATTACTCTATTGTTCTAATGTTGAGTAGTCTAAGACTTGACATCGCTTTAAACAATACGGGCTATGATAACAATATTTTTTTGAACTTAGGTATAAACAATAGCTCGTAGATAATTAAATTTATTTTTCAAATAGATATATTTGAAGAAATTACCGATAAATCAAGAGTTTTTTTACTTTAAAGACAACATTTTCGGATTTTTTAATCTATGTTAATGTTGAGCGAACTATTTGACCTCTTTTTTCGCCTTTATAGACCTCCAAACTTATTTATAAATAGGGTCTTGAATTATGCTTACTTTACGATATGATGAGTCTTATTAAGAATGTTTTAATCTATTAACCTAATAAAATTAGAGGGCAAAAAATAGTGGTCAGAGTAGCGATTAACGGTTTTGGACGTATTGGACGTAACTTCGTCAGATGTCTATTAAGTAGAGGCAACGACACCAATTTGGAGTTGGTAGGTATCAACGATACTTCCGATCCTAAAACTAACTCTCACTTGTTGAAGTATGACACTATGCTGGGTGTTTTAGATGCGGATATTAGTCATGACAGTAACTCTCTGCTCGTCAACGGCAAAACAATTAAGTGCGTATCCGATCGCAATCCCTTGAACTTGCCTTGGAAAGAATGGGACATCGATCTGGTTATCGAGTCTACTGGTGTTTTTCGTGATGCCCCTGGTGCTGGTAAACACTTGCAGGCAGGAGCAAAGAAAGTAGTTATTACTGCCCCTGGTAGTGGTCCTGATATTGGTACCTATGTAATGGGCGTTAACGATGATCAGTACAAGCATGGTGAGTTTGACATTCTTAGTAATGCAAGTTGCACTACAAATTGTCTTGCTCCCATCGTTAAAGTGATCGATGAGCAGTTTGGCATTATTAAAGGGGCGATTACTACTACCCACAGTTATACGGGTGACCAACGTATTCTTGACGCTAGCCACCGCGATCTTAGAAGAGCTAGAGCAGCAGCCGAAAATATTGTACCTACCTCTACTGGTGCAGCTAAAGCCGTAGCTCTTGTATATCCGCAGGTAAAAGGAAAGCTCAACGGTATCGCCATGCGCGTACCTACTCCCAACGTTTCTGTAGTTGATTTGGTTGCTCAGGTTGAAAAGAAAACCATTGTCGAAGAAGTTAATGGAGCTTTGAAAAAAGCAGCAGAAGGAGAACTTAAAGGCATTTTAGCTTACACCGATCTACCTTTAGTCTCTTCTGACTTTAAAGGTACTAACGTTTCTTCGACCATTGATGGACAGCTAACTATGGTCTTGGATGGTGACATGGTTAAAGTCATTGCTTGGTATGATAACGAATGGGGTTATTCTCAGCGTGTTGTTGACCTAGCTGAACTAGTTGCCAAAGAAATGTAAGATTGAAGGCTAAAGCTTTATAACTGATTTTGTTAGACACCTCTCTAATTTGCTTAGGCGGGGTGTTTTTTGACTAAATTTTTCAAATTGCCTGTTATTATAAGTACAGATATATGTACTTATTTTATGCTATCTAAACAAACAAACTACACTAACTTACGACGAAACTTAGCTTCGATATTAGATGAAGCGATCGCGCGATCGCGACGTTATCATTGTCACCCGACAGGGCAAAGAAGACGTGGCAATTTTGGCAAAGTCATGAACTTTCAAATATCTTAGAAACCTTACATTTATTTAGATCTCCTGCTAATGCTCAAAAACTAACAGCAGCTATGGAAAGGGCTGATACGATCGACAATGAACCAGCTTCAAAATCAGAAAGCCTAGCAGAGCTTTGTCAGGAGTTGAGTATTGAGCGGTAAAGCCGTTATTTTTGAGCGGCAATTTCGGGATGATTTACGTTGGTGGGCAAAAAAAGATCGCAAAGTTTGCGATCGCATTTTAGATTTAGTCGAAGCAGTAATTGCAGATCCAGTTAAAGGCATTGGTAAACCTGAAAAGTTAAAATATTTACCCCCGATCTCGTTGGTCGAGAAGAATTACCCAAGAACATAGACTTGTGTATCAAGTAAGCGATGAAAAACTAATTTTATTGCAATGCCGTTATCATTATTAGACTCTTTATTTCATTTCAACCGCACTTTGGGTGTAAAACTTAAAAAGTTAGGATCTACATCTAATGTGAATTAAAAATCTCTAAAAAGCTTCAATTGAGCAGTATTTTTAAATTTATTTTGATGTTTGCGTAGCTTATTGAGCCGAACTTTATGCAAGGATCGTAGTAGCAAATCCCATCAACAAGAAATTTTTCAGGAAATTGAAACCTTAATGAAAGCCTATTTGAAAAACGATATTGGTGATGAAGTAATTAATAATAATTCAATTCAACCTTGGGAAAAACTAGCACAGTTATATCAACTTAATTCCCGTCAAGGCTTAATCTTAAAATATGCAGCCAGTTACCCAGAAATAACCATTCAAAACTGCGAGGCAATGTTCCCCATTGTTTAAAGTATAGTCATTTCAAATAGAAAGCAAGTGAATAATTTCTTTAACCCAGGCGCGATCGCCTTAAGCGATTGGTTGGTCGCAGGACTTCACAACAAATACTATATTAATGCGGAGTTTTTCTACCAGGGGACTTTGCCCTCCTGCTCAAAGAAGCCACCAGTTGGCCCATCATCTTCAAGCAGTGCCAGACGCACTGGCTCAGTGGCTCCCTCTTCAACGGGTTTTCCCATATTTCCAGTCGCGTCAGTTGCCGTAAACCCAGGCGCGGCTGAGTTTACTTTGATAGAGGTGCCTTGCAACTCAGATGCCAACTGCACCGTGAGCATATTCAGCGCCGCCTTAGACGCCCCGTAGCCTAACATTCTGTATTGCACAGACTTATACGTCGGGTCGCCATTGAGCGTCAGCGATCCCAGACCGCTCGATATATTCACAATACGACCGCTAGCTGACTGTTTGACTAAAGGCAGCATGGCTTGTACGACTCGCAGCGTACCGATAAAGTTGGTGGCGAAGATGCGTTCGACGGCGGCTATATCTGTCTTTATCGGCAGTCCGTCAGCAGAATCGGCGATACCAGCATTGTTGACCAAAATGTCGAGCCTGCCAAACTTATTTTTAATCGTTTCGACGGCACGTTCTATTGTGTCGGAACGCTCATAGTCAATTTCAATTGGCTGCACGTCTCCAACATCCTTGAGCTTTTCCGCCGCAGCCGCGCCGCGTTCCATATTGCGAGTGCCGAGTAGTATAGTGCAGCCCTTTTGAGCGAGCTGGCGCGAAATCTCAAAGCCGAGTCCCTTATTTGCTCCTGTTACCAGAGCTATTTTAACATTAGCCTTCATTTACTGTTCTCTCCAACTGTGTTGTAAGTTTATTTTGTAAGATACCTGCGAAAAGAGTAACGCTGTTATTTATGTAACGCCTTCTAGGGTGATGACCACTTTCATCGCAGACACGCCCTTCTTCTAAGCTTCTAAACCAGCTTGAATAGACTCAAGACCCTTGCCAATGACCCAAGGCTCAGGAGCGGCAACATAGCTACCCTCAGCGAGAGCTTTTGCCAGGAAATCTACATAAACAGCTTGACTGACTTCGTTGTCTTTAAGGGTAGAGCCAAAGATTTGCTTGGCGTTAACAGTGCTGGGCTTGTTTTCTGGTATAGGCAAAGTCGTTGAAACAAATTTGTTACCGATGCACTTGTCGACAACCTCGTAGCAGGCTTCAGGATCTCCAATAAGGACGCGATCGCCAGGTTTGAAGCGCGATACCCCACTGCCGACCTCCACGACTTCACCCGCGACGTCATCGCCAAGAATGAGAGGGTATTGCAGCCAGTCGAATAGGGCTTCATCTTGCAATTTCCAATCGATTGGGTTAACGGCCACCGCGGCATTCTTGATGACAATTTCATTCTCGCTGGGTGAAGTGTAAGGGGCTGGCTTGACCTCGAGCGGAGATCCTGGTTTCGGCTGCCACGCCGCTGTGTTGGAAGATATTTTCATTTTAATTACCTCTTGTCTCCTAATTATGTAACTATAGTCATTTTCTATTCATACAAAACCTTGTTTATGTGGATGAAGCAGGATTCGATAACCGAGACGATTATCCCTATGGTTATAGCCCCAAAGGAGAAAGATGTTAGGCACTCAAATCTGGTAAAAGAAATGAGAGAGTAAGTTGGATTGCTGCATTCAAAGAAGGAAAAGTGTTTGCTCCGTTAACTTTTGAAGGGTCATGTAATCGAGATTTATTTGAGACATGGCTTAAAGAAAGTTTGATTCCTCAACTTCAACCTGGAAATATCATTATTATTGATAATGCTACTTTTCATAAAGGACAAAGTATTCAAGAAATAGTAGAAGAAGCAGGGTGCCAGATTTGGTATTTGCCCTCTTATTCTGCCGATCTAAACAAGATAGAGCGTTGGTGGTCGGTTCTCAAAACTTGGATGAAGCAGAGAGTTAAAGAATTTGAGACTGTTAGAGAATGTGTTGATACAGCTTTCAAAAAATGTCCTAACGTATATGCGTAATGCTATATTAAACATAAAAAGATCAAAAATACCTGAAAAATGTCGAAGAGCGGTTTGAGAGCGATCGTCATTATCTGTGATTAGTTGTTGTAAGACTCTATCCTGATTTAAGATTCGCGCCAACGGTATCTCACCGGCACCCAACTATAACCTCGATCTTCGCCTCGAATATGTCCCACGCCTGGGAAGGGCAAATGGGCACCTGCAACTAGGCAGCGTGATTTTTCAAAATTAGCTAATTGCTTCGCACGTTGTGCAGCAGCGGCATTGGAATCGACATCAAAAACGATCGTAGTCTCAGGATTCGGCAATTGAACCGAAGCGAAGTGAAGTAGATCGCCCAAGAATACAATGCTCTCACCGCCACTTTCAACGCGATAGCAACAATGTCCAGGGGTGTGTCCAGGGGTGGGATGTGTCGTAATTCCTGGTAAAATTTCCGTCTCGTTGGCAAATGGTTTGAGCTTGCCTGCATCGAGGTAAGGTTTGACCGCCTTAACGGCTTGGTCAAAAGATCTTTTACGATCGGACGGTACTCCTTCTGCATTTGCTCGGTCGAGCCAAAAATCGACATCGGGCTGACCTACGTAAACGGTAGCGACTGGAAAAATTTGCTGTTCACCTTTGACCAAACCGCCACTATGGTCTGCGTGAATATGAGTTAAGAGAATTACATCAATGTCTTCAGGTGCATAACCCGCAGCCTTCAGCGAGGTCTGTAACCTTCCGCCAATTTGCGGTCCAAACATTTCTCCCGATCCCGTATCGACCAGCATGATTTTGTCTCCAGTATCGATCACAAACACATTAATAGAGGTTTCGACTGGATTCGTTAGAAAGCTTTGATGAAGTAGGCTATCGATCTTTCCTGGGGTCGTATTGGTTAGAAGGTCGTAAAGATCCAACGGTATTGTGCCATCGCTTAATACTGTAATGTTAAACTTACCTAGCTCGAATCGATATAGACTTGGTGGTTGAGTTTTCATGAATGAATTTGTTGTTTATTGAGACGATTACGTGTATTACAAAACTATGAGAGGTAACCCAGCAATCAACTAGATATGCTGTCCGCCAGACACCTCGATTCTTTGGGCGTTGACCCATCTGTTGTCTTCAGAAAGTCAAGAAGCGATCGCAGCGCCAATATCATCGGGTACGCCTACTCGACCTAGTGCGGTTTGCGAGGCAATAACCTCGTTGATTTTTTGATTGTCGCGCACCATACCGCCACCAAAGTCTGTTTCAATAGCACCAGGAGCGATGGTATTGACGGCAATGTGTCTTTCACCCAGTTCTTGCGCTAGGTAGCGAGAAAACACTTCTATGCCTCCTTTCATACTTGCATATGCCGCATAACCAGGTTGAACGAATCGGGTAACTCCCGATGAAATATTGACGATTCGTCCACCGTCTTTAATTAGGGGAAGAAGTTTTTGCGTTAAGAAGAAAACGCCTTTTAACTGAATATTCATCAAGCGATCAAAGTCTGACTCGGTTGTCTCGGCAAAGGGTTTGTTGATGCCGATTCCAGCATTGTTAACTAGAAAATCGAACTAATCTCTCTGCCATTTCTCCTGAAGCAATTGTTTAACTTGCGCGGTGAAGCCATCAAAGGTTGCTGTATCAGAAGTGTCCAGTTGCAGCGCGGCTGCTTCTTGATGCAGTCGCTTCAAGTCGGGAAACCCGCCCAACGCGCTGCATCGCTTTAACGCCTCTTTCTTCCATTTCAATCGCCGAAACAATGCTATTAGCTTCCGCTTCGCTGCTGTTATAGGTCAAGATTACATTGACTCCTTTCTTGACCAACGCCAAAGCAGTATTTTTGCCCAGTCCTTTGCTAGATCCAGTTACCAAAGCGATTTTTGTATTGTTATTATTGTTATCGGTCATTGTCATTTCTTTAATTCTTATATATTTTCTCCATAATTATAGACTCATCAATTACATATTTTTAGGTTGGCATCATAGATTCGGGATAGCGAGTTCCTTTGGCTACATCATGAGGTGCAATTTCATCAATGCGACTGAGATCTTCTGGAGTCAGTTCGATTTCTGCTGCACGAGCATTTTCTTCAACTCGATGGCTTTTGGTCGTACCTGGAATGGGAATAATGTCTTCTCCCTGTGCCAACAGCCAAGCTAAAGCCAACTGTGCTGGGGTGCAGCCTTTTTCTTGAGCAATTTCTTTGACCTTATCGACCAGTTCCAAATTATGCTGAAAATTTTCCCCGTTTTCAAGGAGAAAATTTCGCCGAGAATCATCTGGGGCGAAGTCATCAGGACTTTTAATTGCACCTGTCAAGAAGCCTCTTCCTAAAGGAGAATATGCTACCAAACTAATTCCTAATTCCCGACATACGGGTAATACATCTGTTTCAGGAGTTCTCGTCCAGAGACTGTATTCGGTTTGCAGCATTGTCAGGGGATGAACGGCATGAGCGCGACGCAGGGTATCTCCCCCCGCTTCGGATAAGCCAATATGACGAACTTTACCTTCTTCTACTAATTCGCCTAAAGTCCCTACCGTATCTTCGATGGGAACATCAGGGTCGATTCTGGTGGGATAATATAAATCTAGATAATCGACACCTAATCTTTGCAAGCTATATGCCAAGAAGTTACGCACCGCCACGGGACGGTTATCAATCTTTAAAGAACTACCGTCGTAGTTACGAAGTTCCCCAAATTTGACCGAGATAAATACTTTGTCGCGAGGAATATCTTTAATAGCCCGACCGATCAACATTTCATTATGTCCCGAACCGTAGAAATCTCCTGTATCAAGAAAGTTGATGCCGAGTTCGACTGCATGATGGATAGTGGCAATACTTTCGGTTTCATTTGTTTGCCTACCGCCATAAGCAGCAGACATTCCCATGCAGCCTAAACCTAAAGCTGATACTTTTGTCTCAGTACTTCCAAGCTGATGATATTTCATTTCTATTCTTTTACCTTACGTATCAATAGCGTTGTTTTTGGAATCAACGCTCGATAATCACAACATATAAAATATTGCCGAGCAATTCTTCTTTTTTGTTGCTTAGACTTGTCTAATCTTGCTTTTTCTGACTTCAAATTGATAAAAAAATAGACCTAAAGCGTAATTTAATCGGGGATATACAGCTTATGATTTAACCAAACATAAAACGATAAAAAAATTCAAAGATCGGTTTGAGAGCGATCGCCACCGAGAATACAAGTCGCCATCTTACTCAAAAGACTTAGTTATCATGAATTTGTTTATTTGGTATTAATATATCCCTGTACTTTGACGATCACAAAATTTAAATTTGTACTCGACTGTGAAGGGAAAAATTTTAGGCTTTCGTTATAAAGTTATTGAGTATATTGCTAAGGGAGGATTTGGCAAAACATATTTAGCAGAAGACACTCAGCTACCAGGAAAAAATAAGTGTGTTGTTAAACAACTGTATCCTAGTGGTGAAGACTCAAAGCTTTTAGCAGTAGCTCGTCGTTTATTCTACACTGAAGCGTCTACTCTGCACATATTAGGACATCACGAACAGATTCCTAAGCTTCTAGCCTATTTTGAAGAAGAAGAAAAGTTTTATTTAGTTCAGCAATATATTCAAGGTCAAACTCTTGTTCAAAAGTTAACTACTGCCCAAGCTTGGACAGAAACACAAGTTATTGAATTATTAAAAGATGGTTTGAATGTTTTACAATTTATTCACTCTCAAGGGGTAATTCACCGTGATGTTAAACCAGATAATTTAATTCGCCGTGATTCTGACAACAAATTAGTCTTAGTAGATTTTGGTACAGTTAAAGCGGTACTACATGGACAAGCAAACGCTAATCAATTAACAGTGGCAGTAGGAACACAGGGTTATATGCCTATAGAACAAGCTAGAGGAAAGCCTCTAGCCGCAAGTGATTTATATGCGTTGGGCGTAATTGGCATTCAGGCACTTACAGGAATTGTGCCTATAGATTTAGAAGATGATGAAGAAGGAGAATTAATTTGGGAATCTTTAGCTAATGTTAGTCCTCAATTGGCTAAAGTTTTGACTCAAATGACAAGGTATCAACCTAATGAGCGTTATCAGTCGGCAACCGAAGTTTTACAAGCTCTAGATACTCTATATAATGTTGGAGGGAAAAATCAGTCCATTGCCGTTAATGAAAATATAAATTTGCAAACTTCAGAAGCAGTTCAGACTCCAAATATTATCGCTTCACCCGTAGTCGAAAAATTTCAACCATTTTCCAATGCTACTAATCTAAATATGAATGAGAGTATGGGGCAAAATACAGGTTATAACGCCACTGCTTTAAATAATAAATTAGCACCAGTAAAGGTCAATCCTATATTTACACAAAGTCAGTTAAAATCTCAGCTAAATGCCAAAAAGCCAAAGTATAAAAATATTTCTAGTTTAGAAATCGTCAGTTTGACGATCGCTCTGATTACCTTCATGATTGGTGGTATATATATATTATTGCAGCAGCCTAGTGCCGAGCAGAAGGGAAGTCCCGCAAATAGTAATGGACCTAGCCTTAGCACTCCAATAAATCAAGGGGAAAAATTTAGAAAAGGTTTTTAATATCGCAGCAAGCCGCTCGATTAAAACACAAAGGTTACTGATGCAAAAGTAGCGAGTAGTAAGTAAATTGATGAACGCAAATACTAATACAAATATAAATTATCAAGCGATCGCCAAAGAGTTGGCAGGGATGGAAACGATTAGCGATCGCGATCGTTTAACTAAACTATCTTTAGATTATTATCACTTCAGTCCGATTCTGACCGAGCAATTGCAAGATAAACGAGGAGAATTAGCAATTTTCCCCACCACAGAAGAGGAAATAGTACGAGTTGCCCACACTTGCGTCAAGCACAAAATTCCCTTAACCGTCAGAGGTGCTGGAACAGGCAACTATGGTCAGTGCATACCATTACAGGGTGGCATTATTTTAGATACTGCCAAAATGAATCAAATCAAATGGTTGAAACCTGGAATAGCCTGTGTACAGCCAGGAGTCAAGATGGCAGCTTTTGATAAAAAGGCGAGAGAAATAGGTTGGGAACTGCGTATGGCTCCTTCTACCTATCGTACAGCTAGCATTGGTGGCTTTATTAGCGGTGGTAGTGCGGGCATGGGTTCGGTTAACTATGGACAAATCAGCGATCGCGGTAATCTAAGACGAGTACGCATCGTAACTTTAGAAGCACAGCCTCAAGTTATGGAACTGTCTGGAGATGAGGTACAAAAGGTGCTTCATGCTTACGGTACAACAGGAATTATTACCGAACTGGAGATTGCCCTAGCCCCTGCTTATCCTTGGCAAGAAGTAATTGTGGTATTTGCTGACTTTATGACTGCTGCTAAGTTTGGACAGGCATTAAGCGACAGTAACGGTATTGTCAAAAAACTAGTTAGTATTCATGCTGCACCGATTACTCGCTATTTTGCTGCCCTACAAAACTATTTACCTGAAGGAAAACATTGCGCTTTGCTGATGGTGTCGGAGTATGACTTTGCTCCTCTCCAAGATTTAGTCAGAGAATATCAAGGAGAAATAACCTATAGCAAAAGTGCCTCTGAAGCAATTAAGGGTACTAGCTTATTAGAGTTTACCTGGAATCACACTACTCTCCATGCTCGCAATGTCGATAGCAACTTGACTTATTTACAAACTTTTTATTTCACCCTCGATAGACTAGAGCAACTGTACCAACAAGCTGGGGATGAAATTATGATTCACCTGGAATTTTTGCGGGCGGGAAATAAGGCTGTCCCTGCTGGGTTGCAGCTAATTCGCTACACTACCGAGGCAAGGTTAAATGAGATTATACGTAATCACGAATCTCAAGGGGCATTTATTGCCAATCCTCACGTTTACACCATCGAAGACGGTGGCAACAAACAGATCGATCCGCAAAAAGTAGCTTTCAAACAGAAAGTAGATCCTTACGGCTTATTAAATCCTGGTAAAATGCGCGGTTTTAGCAAATAATTTCTATTTAAAGTATATGACCAATCAATTATCATTTCCTCAAGCGATCGCTACCACTCAAGCCCTCATGGATAAAATGAATGCTGCCCAACTAAGTGAAGCTGAAATTGAACAAGAATTAACATCCATGATCGAGACTAAAAACGGAGGAAGGGGGTTTTTTGTGGCTTACTTAACCAGTGAGCTTAACCTAGCAGATAATCCTTCTCCAGGAGTTATCAATGCTTTAAAATCTTCTCCACAAACAGCAAACGAACTATTGGTTAAGAATCTGGCTATGTCTTCAGCGATGGTTGTTGCTCACGATCGCCAGCATGATTTAGAAAACGCCAAAGGTTCGCAAAAAGTTCAAGAGCGTACTTGCAAGTTAATTCAACTTCTTAAATCAAAGTCGATTGAAAATGAATTGCAGAAGTTGCAAATGACAATTGAAGCAGGACAGGGGGATTATCAAGAATTTTTACAACGCTGGGGTTATGACAGTGAGCAACAACAAGCAATCAAAAAAGCAATTATTAACACTTTTAGCTAAAGATTTTAAACACCTATAGTCATTTCAAATAGGAAACGTATTAGACAAGATGACTTTGATGAAAGCCTTAAACTCTTCTGAACACTGACCTCTGACCTTTCAGCAGTTAAATACTAGAAAATTAATTGAAATAACTATAATTTCTGCAACGCCTTTAAACGACACTTGGAGTTGCATCTACCTCAAACTTATAGCCAACACCACGTACAGTTTGAATAAAAGAAGGTTCGGCAGCATCTACTTCGATTTTCTTACGAATTTGACCTATATGAACATCTACAACTCTTTGATCGCCAACATAATCATAATCCCAAACATTTTGAATTAGCTCATCTCTGCGCCAGACTCGTCCAGGTCGAGTAGCCAGAAAATGGAGTAAGTCAAATTCTAAGGCCGTAAGTAAAATTAACTTATCGTTTATTTTTACTTCTCGGCGAACTGGATCTATAACCATATTGCTGAATACTAATGGTTGCTTTTCTGAAGTTGTAACTGTTCTTTGTCTTTTTAAAATAGCTTTTACTCGATACTCTAATTCCTGAAGGTCAAAAGGCTTAGTGAGATAATCATCAGCACCCTTCAAAAATCCTTCTTTCTTGTCAGCAGCATCAGCACGGCTGGTGAGCATCAGAATAAACACATCAGTATGACGCTGCATTTGCTCACATAAGTTATACCCTAATGCGTCTGGAAGATTAACATCAAGTATTACTAAATCTGGATTAAACTGTTCAAAAACTTTTAATGCAGTTTGCCCATCTTCAGCCGACTCAAGCAAATAGTCTTTTTGACCAAGAAAACGATATATTAGATTACGAATTGCAGGGTCGTCATCTACAACTAAAATTTTAGCAGAAGCAGTTTGCATAATTTCAATAAGTAAATTAAGGATAAAAATCTCTTATAGGCTTTAAAAGAGAAAACAAAGCTTATATTCTTGATATCAGTCTTTTAGACAATTATCAACGCATAATCAAATAATGCCAACAACATAGACCACTTTTGCGGTTATGTCTATTTTTATTGATTAGGTTATGTTAATGACTTATATATGACAAAAGCTCACCTCTACTTCTTACTTATTTTTAATTTATTGACTAGATAAATATTGTCAGCCAATTTTCGGGATAGTATTTAATGTTTTATTTGTGTTTCTTAGGTTATTTTTCTCAAAGTCTTTTATAACAGATATTTCATGATTTCAAAACTTTTGTTATTTCTCTAAAAAATATTCACTATTTTTGAACGTTTTTGAATCGCTTTTTGGCAGAGGCAAAAGATTCTTTCATGACTGACTGAATTTTTTTAGGATCGGGTTTTTTACCCCCCATCAAATCTCCAAAATAGACACAAGCACCCTCTCCTAAAGACCAAGTGTAAGCTGCTGCCCATGATGCGGCGATGACGCTACCAAAACCAGGAATGAATTTAATTAGTTCTCTGCCTATAGCCTGGGCAAAAAAGCCACCAGCGATCGCACTAGCAATTCCTCCAGCTTGAGAAGGAGATAGAGTCTGTCCATACAGCTTGCCTAATAGTCCTACTAAAGATATTTGTAATGCAGTTAAAACAGGCATGGTGGCAAAAGGTAGAGGAACAGCAGCCAAGGTTGCAGCAATAGTAGAAAAGGCTACTAGATAACGTCGGGCAGTATCTCGATAAAGATTGCCTAGTTCGTCTCCACCAGTATTATCTAGTAGCTGATGGATTGTTCGTGATTCTGCCTCTGGAAGCAATTCAGCCAAAGCATCGGTTAACGCTTCCAAACCGTAGAAAGTTGGATTGTATTCGTCTTCTTCTAAAGTGAAGTCAATTGAAATAGCGCGATCGCAAAGCTGCCCAAAGTCTTTTTTAATTGCCTGAAAAGCGCGATTAACGGCTTCATAATCTGGGGGATATTCTGGATGATCTGCCACATCGCTAGGATAAACTTCATGCAGACAAGTAACTACTAATAAACAAGGAATAGTCGGATGATTTTGGCGCAACTCTTCGGCTACCTGTCGTAAAGTATCGATCGCAAAGTCACTGATTTTAACCGTCAGAATTAGAATTCTGGCACATTGACTTTCCTGTTTTAATTCTTGTTCTAGTTCCTCAATAATAGTTTGGGTATTTTGATCGATATCTCCTAATCCCACAGTGTCTGTAAAGATAAGCAAGGGTAGATCTTCAGAAGGATAAGCGTACCTTTGTGTATTTTGAGTATGGGGACGAAATCCTTGCCCAACAATATCTGCTGATACTCCCGTCAACCCACGAACTATTGAGCTTTTGCCAGCTTGAGGTTTACCAATTAATAATGCTTCTGTGGTAGGCAGTTTGGCTCTAACGGTTGTTAAAATCTCTGCTACTTTTTCATCACTAACGCTAAACCAGTCCATTGCTTTGTCCGCAAGGCGATCGACAGGAAGTAAATTTTTTAAATGTCGCGTAGCATCATCTATATTTTTTGATGCCTGATTTTTCCAATCATTTGTCCAGTTAAATTTGCTCATTGCTCAATGATTATTAAAGTTATCCACCGCAACAGCGATCTATACCTAGACTAGCTAAAATCAAGTCACTTACGGCATTAGCGACGGCAAATTCGCTATAAAAACTGCGACTAAAATCAAAAGCTCGCATTTCAGCAATGATAGCAATCACTAATGAACCCAAATCGTTTTCTCCCTCCATACGCTGACGTACAAAGATCTTTGATGCCCTTTGAGCTATTTTGCCATTAACCGTTTCGGGTAAAAACTCCTCATCTAGCCACTTGTGTAAAGACTTTTTGAGCCATTCTTCTTCTTGTTCTGGATGCTTTACATCTGGCAAAGTGATGGGAGCGATTGGTTGAGGAGAGTCTTTCATAGTTAGTTTGTTCTGTTATGTTGAATTTATAGAAGTCATTAATTACTTAATATTATGGGTAACTAATAATTTAATACAGTTATTTTTAAACTGAAACATCTCCATTAAGAAATAGATAATAGTAGTAAAGATGAAAATTGATGTTTCTTCAATTGTTGAAGGGTATAGTCAGGGTTACTTTTTAATGTCTGATGATGATGGATTGGACTGGTATTCTAGTCGCCAGCGTACCTTAATACCTTTAGACGATCGCTTTCGTTACCCTAAATCTTTACAACGTGTATTAAACCAAGAGCGGTTTTCCGTAGCGATCGATCGTGATTTTAAATCAGTTTGTGAAGGCTGTGCCGATCGCGACACAACCTGGATTTCTGAAGATTTAATGCAAATTTACTTTGCTTTACATCAGGCAGGCTGGGCGCATAGTTTTGAAACTTGGCAGGGAGATCGGCTTGCAGGAGGAATATTAGGTATTGCGATCAAAGGAGCATTTATTGGTGAATCAATGTTTTATCGCCTTACCGATGGTTCAAAAGTAGCAATGGTCAAACTAGTCGAGCATCTGCGTCACCGAAAATATGTTGTCTTTGATGCCCAACTGCAAAATCCTCATTTGGAGCGTTTTGGCTCACAGGTAATCAGTGCAGCAGAATATCAAAGATTACTTAAGCAGGCAATGATGCAAGACTGCTTTTTTGCTTAAATTCTCAATTATCACTTCTATAGGACTAATAACAGGTTAATTAAATTAAATGCCTGACAGTTTGATAGCTAAATTAATTCTATCCTGTGATTGCGATCGCACCAGTTGTCTTGTTTATTGAAAATAATATATAAAATACTTCAGTAGTGGTCAACTTGATAGAAGCAATAGGCTTTGAGACGATGAAAGAGATGCTTATAGAAGAAGCAGAAAATATTGGACAAAATGATTTTATTCCCGATCTTAAAAAGATCCATGGTGCAGGTAAACACCTGCTCACTCTAATTAACGATATTCTCGACCTCTCCAAAATTGAAGCAGGTCGTATGGAATTGTATTTAGAAACTTTTGAAATTAAAAGTCTAATCAACGAGACAGTATCTACGATTCTCCCTTTGATTGAAAAGAATAATAATACTTTAAAATTCAATTTTGCTGATGATCTAAATGTAATGCACGCCGATCTAACTAAGGTGCGTCAAAGTTTGTTTAATCTTCTCAGCAATGCCAGCAAATTTACCAAAAACGGTGCAAAAAATGGACGAGAAGCATTAATTGAGTTACAAAGTCATGAACCAAAGTTAATTCTTACAGATTTGATGATGCCAGAAATGGATGGCTGGTCAGCTACCAAAAATCTTAAAACAGACCCCGCTACTAAGTCTATTGCGATAATTGCTTTGACTGCACACGCTATGGCTGGCGATCGCGAAAAAGCTTTAGAAGTTGGCTGTGATGATTACGATACGAAACCGATCTATCTATCTGGTTTACCAACTAAAATCGAAACTTTTATTCAAGTAACTTAGCTTGTTGATTGTAATTTAACTAATTTTTTTATTGAAACTATGTCATGACCACAGATAGTCAATCCCAGTTATCCATTCTTTCTCATTTACGATACGAATTATGTACGCCGATTAATGCCATCATTGGCTACAGTGAGATGCTGATGGAAGAAATTGAGGAGCTTGAGGCAGATGTAGAATATCTGCCTGATTTAGAGTCCATTCGCGACTGTGGGACTAAATTATTAGTTTCGATTAATAGTTTTTTAAATCCTGAGTCATCAATAGACAGTGAATTAGATTTAAATAAGATTGTTACTAATCCTCAGCTTAAAATTGCCTTAGAACAACCAACTCAGTTAGTAATTGATTATTGCCAGCAATTGATTCCTCTAATAGAAACTGACTTTATTGCCGATATCAAGAAAATAGATATCGCCGCCAATAAACTCTTGCAAGAAATAAATAATTTAATTAATATTTCAATTCTCGAAACAAAGCTCAACTGTCCAACATCTGTTTCCCCAGAAACCACAGATAACTCTCTAGAAATAGACTTGATTCTCGACTCAGCCAGTTCAATCGCCGCCAATAACGATCCTTTAGATACCAGCAGCTATAAGGTTTTGATTGTTGATGATAGTCCAGTCAATCGGAATTTGCTAGCTCGTCAGGTTCAGGCACAGGGTTATCAGGCGATCGCTGCTGTTAACGGCAAACAGGCGATCAAAATGATCCAAACGGGAATCTATGACTTAATTTTGCTGGATATTATTATGCCAGAAATTAATGGCTATGAAGTCCTCAAATGGATTCGTTCAGGTTCTTGGCGACACATTCCCACGATCATGATTTCGGCTCTCGATGAAGTTGATAGCGTGATTAAATGTATCGAAATGGGTGCAGCAGATTATTTGGCAAAACCTTTTAATCCCACACTACTTAAAGCTCGGTTAGGAGCTTGCCTAGAGCAAAAAAGACTAAGAGATAGAGAATCCTCTTATCTAGCGCAACTGGCTACAGCAAACGAGCAAATTAGCCAGCTTAATAATCGTTTACTAACTGAAAATACTCGTCTGAGCGCCGAATTAGAAGTAACTCAGCGTTTGCAAATGATGCTGTTGCCCAAAGAAAAAGAACTTAGTCAAATTGAAGAGTTAGAAATTGCGGGGTTTATGGAACCTGCTGATGAAGTTGGGGGAGATTATTATGATGTGCTGCAACATCATGGACGCATTACTATTGGCATTGGCGATGTAACAGGACACGGTTTAGAAAGTGGAGTGTTGATGTTAATGGTGCAAACGGCAGTTCGCACCTTAATAGAAAATAATGAAACCGATCCTAAGCGATTTTTTGAAGTGCTAAATCGTACTATCTACAAAAATGTCCAGCGTATGAATTCAGATAAAAATCTTTCTTTATGTTTAGTAGATTATCACGATGGTGTACTAAGTCTTAGCGGTCAACATGAAGAAATGGTTGTAGTTCGCTCAGGAGGAGAAGTCGAAAGGGTAGACACAATTGATCTAGGATTTCCGATTGGCTTAGAAGAAACAATTAAAGATTTTGTTTTTCAAGCTAAAGTTTATTTAAATCCTGGGGATGTAGTGGTACTATACACCGATGGAATTACAGAGGCGGAAAACCATTTGGGAGTTCATTATGGACTAGAACAATTATGTTGGGTGGTGCAGCAAAACTGGCAGCAATCAGCTAAGGATATAAGACAAGCAGTGATTCAAGATGTGCGATCGCATATTGGAGTAGAGAAAGTATACGATGACATCACTTTAGTTGTACTGAAACAAAAATAGCGTTTGACATTAATTTAAAATTCACTATATATAAACCAATTATATGAACACTAGCAATATCGTCCTTGAAAAGATATTAGGAGACTTTATTCAAGATCTACCTCCTAGTCAAGAATACTTGATCTTCAGCTTTTCTCCAGGCTCTATTCCTCTACGTCAGAGATGGCGTAATAAATGTTTGTCGGCAGATTTCTTGGCTGATTACCTTAGCACCTTTTTTCTAGGAAATAACGATCGGCAGCCAGATTCGGATAAACATGCAGAAGTTAAAAGTGCCGTTAGCTACATTGCTAATGAATTATTAGAAAATGCGATGAAATACGGTGTGGAGATGTCTCCCTTTCCCGTAAGTATTCAAATTCATCTCAACCCAGACTTAATTACTTTTCAACTAACTAATAGTATTCGGACTAAGCAAACTCAAAAATTTCAAAATCACATTAAAACTTTACTTCAGGCAGATCCTCAAGAACTATACATTGCTCAACTAGAGAAAAATGCCTTGGACGAAAATTGTGAAGCATCTGGCTTGGGATTGTTAACAATGCTCAATGATTATGGAGCAAAATTAGGATGGAAATTTGAATCTTTATCCCAAGAGCCTACGGAAATAGCTGTAACTACAATGGTACAGCTAGTAATTTAACTTGGATTTTTTCCATACAAATATTTTTTTAAAGGCTAAAATGGCTGATTAGTGATTGACAAGTAAGTTACAAAAATAAATTACCAATTATTGATTATATATTTTGGTTTTATTCCTAATGATCGTAGATAGTTATCACATATCTTATTTGGTCTTGATTTGAGTAATTTAAAATCTTAAACAATTGAGTTATATAAATCCAATTATTGTTTTTTTTGAGATGACTATGGAGATTAAAACTGAAGATTACAATATTATTTATGACGAAAGATCTCACAACGTTGTCTTTGACGGTTCGCTACGCCTCAATGGTGGAGAGGAATATGCCTCTATTTGCGAGTTGTTAGACAGTATTGCTCAACAAGAACCAGAAAAGATTGTTTTAGATTTAACAAATTTGAGTTTTCTTAACAGTTCGGGAATTAGTATTCTGTCCAAGTTTGTGATCAAAGTTCGTAAGTCTAAGAACATTCAGATGTTAGTGATTGGAGCGAAAAAAAACCCCTGGCAAGGAAAATCTCTTAAAAATTTGCAACGACTGATGCCTTCATTAAAGTTGGAATTGGAATAAAGGCAATAAGAGCGCATATATAAATAGGTGGGTAAAATTAATTAGAAAATGGTTTGGGCAGGTAATAATACCAAATCCTGTTCGTATAGATAATACCAATTTTCAAAAGTAATCAGAGAAATAGAGCATTAATAAAATAATCCCAACCATACCAAACAGAAAAGCGATCGCACGTGCGATCGCTTTCTTGGGAAATTTTAGAACTTAAGGGTGAGGTTGTTCATAAACTTTTCTTTTTCTTAGTTTATCTTTTAAGGGAGTAATCTCTTCTGGAGTAACGATTTTTACTTTGCCGTTTTCAGAAATCGCAATAGACTCACCTTTGATTCGGTGTTGTTCAATCGCTTCATCTACGGCTTGTTGAAATAATTTTTCAATGTTGTCAGGAGAAAAATTTATCTTATCCATAGTTAATTGTTAATTGTTAATAATTTGATTCCAAACATCTAGTTTAATAATAGTAATTTCTCGATCTAAGGCAGAACGATAAGCGACTAAGCTATTGTCATTTCCCGAGTTATCATAGGCTTGAAAGCGATCTGTAATCCGTAGATAAAGCTCAACAAAGTTTCTTTGTCCTCTTTTTCTTCTTCTACGTATTATATCCTCTGGGATATTGTGTCCTCCAGATGCTACTCTTCTCGCTACTCGATTGATTGCTAATTCTGGACTTTCCAACCAGACATATAGCAATACGTGGCTAGGTTAGGACAAAATTAGCTAAAATAAAAGCGCTCGCCAAAACCGAAAAATAATGCCTGCTCCCTATAGCTACGATTTAAGAAAAAAAGCCGTAGATGCCTGTTCTAGAGGTGAAAAGAAGAGAACTATTTGTCGATTGATGAAAATAAGCCGTAACACCTTAGACCTATGGCTGAAAAGAGAACAAGAAACAGGAGACTTTAAAGCGGTCGCCGAGCGTCCCACCAGAGAAGAGCGAAAAATTCAGGATTTAGAGAGATTCAAACAGTTTGTTAAACAACATAAAGATAAGACACAACAGCAAATGGCAGATTTGTGGGGAGAGAATCTTACCCAGCAAAATATTAGTGATGGAATTAAAAAGTTAGGCATAACCAGAAAAAAAGCGGTCAGACCCCGCGTCGCCGACAGGCGCAAGACAAAGGGCTTGCCCGCATGTACGCTGACCAAGACAAACTTACGGGTATCAAGAAACAGATGAAGAGAAAAGAAAAGAATTTCAAGAGCAACTAAAACATCAACAGGCAAATAACCTAGTTTATGTGGATGAAGCAGGATTCGATAACCGAGACGATTATCCCTATGGTTATAGCCCCAAAGGAGAAAGATGTTAGGCACTCAAATCTGGTAAAAGAAATGAGAGAGTAAGTTGGATTGCTGCATTCAAAGAAGGAAAAGTGTTTGCTCCGTTAACTTTTGAAGGGTCATGTAATCGAGATTTATTTGAGACATGGCTTAAAGAAAGTTTGATTCCTCAACTTCAACCTGGAAATATCATTATTATTGATAATGCTACTTTTCATAAAGGACAAAGTATTCAAGAAATAGTAGAAGAAGCAGGGTGCCAGATTTGGTATTTGCCCTCTTATTCTGCCGATCTAAACAAGATAGAGCGTTGGTGGTCGGTTCTCAAAACTTGGATGAAGCAGAGAGTTAAAGAATTTGAGACTGTTAGAGAATGTGTTGATACAGCTTTCAAAAAATGTCCTAACGTATATGCGTAATGCTATATATCAAATTAATTCTATATCCTTGAGCTTTGCATTTTTTTAAGAACAGAGCAAATGTACGAGCTGCTAACGTCGTCTCAAAAGCAAAGTCTTTGCCCTGTCTTAGTAATGTATTTAGTCTTTCAAGCATTAGCCTACTAGCTTGAATTGCTACCGCATCAACATTATTAGGATTTATTTCAGCAGCGATTATATCAGCATTAATAAACTCCAATTGATTATTAAGTGAGGATAAGATTTTTATAGCTAAGGTAGTTTTTCCAGAACCATTACAGCCTCCAAAAACATATATTTCAGGCATGATGAGTGAAGTACCTTTTTATTTAAGCGAGAATCATCATCTACTAGAACTGTAGCTGTCTATGATACGTATAAATACTATTTATTGCCCAAGAAGCGATCGCATTATTAGTGCGATCGCCTTAACAGAAGACCAAAGTGATATCTTTAGCTAGTTGAGCGCTCGCATAACTTAAAGAGAAGAAATAGAGTTTGGCGTTACTGAATGCGTAGTGATTTTCGATATCTTACTATGGAAGTAAGGAAAAATTAATGTAATGGTGCAAGCTCGTTTGACAGGAAAAGGACAAGTTACTATTCCCAAAACAATTAGAAAATAGGTAGTCCTAAAGATGTAAGGATATAAAATAGGAAATTGTAGATCATTTGATTTCCATGCCAGTAGATTTGCCATCTTGTCCATCATGTAATTCAGAACAAATTGTTAAAAACGGTCACATTCACAATGGCAAGCAAAATTATAAATGTCGCGACTGTGGTAGACAATATGTGGAAAATCCACAGAATAAAATGATCGACCAACCAACCAAAAACTTGATTGACAAATTACTCTTAGAGAAGATTCCTTTAGCTGGAATTGCCCGAGTTACAGAAGTTTCAGAACCTTGGTTACAGAGTTATGTCAATGCTAAATACGAATCAGTTTCTCAGCAAGTTAAAGTGAGAACGAAAAAAAAGGAAAATTAACGATTCAGTGTGATGAAATGTGGTCATTTGTCGGTAATAAAGCCAATAAACAATGGATTTGGTTGGCTTTGGCTGCAAAAACTAAAGAAATAGTCGGGGTTCATATCGGCGATCGCCGTCGTCATGGAGCGAGAAAGCTATGGCAATCTTTGCCCTCAGTCTATCGACAGTGTGCCGTTTGTTATAGTGACTTCTGGGAAGCCTATGAACAGGTAATTCCTTCAAAACGCCATCAAGCGGTGGGGAAAGAGAGAAAAACCAATTACATAGAACGATTTAATTGCACAATGCGACAAAGAGTTTCTCGATTAGTCAGGAAGACTCTATCGTTCTCTAAGAAAATCGAAAATCAGATCGGGGCAATCTGGTATTTTGTCCATCATTACAACACGTCCTTACATCTTTAGGACTACCAGAAAATATTTACATTTAGATATTGGAAGCAAAATAGATTTTGTGATTGATGAAAATGGCGAGGTTAAAGTTATACCTCTAAATATTGCTGTTGAAAGTTTATCTGGTGTTCTTCATCGTCCAGGAATGAAAACAACTTCCTTAGCCGATATGAAACAAGCGATCTCCGAGGGTGCTAGTGATTGGACTTGATACTAACGTCTTAGTGCGATATTTAACTAGAGATGATGAAGCACAGTGGAAACAAGCGGTAAAAATAATTAATAATGCCGAGTCGTGTTTTATCTCTGATATTGTTTTGTGCGAGATGGTTTGGGTTTTGAGGGGAAGATCCTATAAATATCTTCAACCAAAGATTTTGAGTGTTATAGAGCTTCTGCTACAAAGTTCTAAGCTGGAATTTACCAATCGCACTGTTATTTATCAAGCATTAAGACTTAATAAGTTAGGACAAGCAGATTTTGCCGATTATCTCATCGGCGCAATTAACTATAATCACGAATGCACAATCACAGTTACTTTTGATCAAAAACTAAAAGGTGAAAAATGGTATCGAGTTTTGGATTAAATCAACAAGCGATCGCCTTTTCAGAACTGCGATCGCTTTCAAATAAGTTGAACAATATTAATTTGACATAGATTGTATTCCCTCTTTAAGACTGCGACACATTTCGTCCTGTGTCGCATCTGCTGAGATTTTAATTGAAATGTCTCCTTTTCTAGTCTTTAACTCCTCAAGAGCTTTCATATCCTGGCGATTCGCCAAAAAATAATCAGTTAACTCCTTAGTAGTCATTTCTTTAAAGTTATCAGACATCAATTTCCATCTCCATTGTCAAGTCAGGGTATAACGTTATTCTAATATTGGCTTTTCTTCCTGCTATCAGAAAGAATTGTGCATTTCTCTCGGTGTACAAAAACACTTCGATAGGTTGCATCATTTCTGATAGCAAGTGGCAAACTTGGACAGCCATTAATAGCTGCTTTATTAAAGACACTGTGAATACAAAAAAGCGATCGCATTATTAATGCGATCGCCCTCAACAGTTTTTTCCAGCTAAAATTATAAAAAAAGCTTCAGCCAAATAACATTCTAATTAGTTCAGTACGATTCAAACCCTGGTGTTCCCCAATTGATTTAAGAATAGCGTTGAGAGTTCCTATTTTTATTGGATCATGTGCGGGAACTGTTATGTTGTGTTCTCCGTTACTTTTGGTAGTTAACCTAATATGACTACCCGTCTGACGAGTAACTTGATAATCAAGACAGGAAAGAGCTTTAATTAGATCTTTTCCTGATATGTCTCGCGGTAATTTCACGAGGCAATAACCTCATCTCGAACAATATGCAATCGAATTACTTTGGGTTTTTGTTCTTCTATAAAATGACAGTCAACCGCATCACGTATCATTTCTTTAAGACTTTCCAAATCATCTGCTTGAGTAAATATGGATTCACCCAACGCCCTGGCTGTATAGCCTTCATCGGGGTCATCTTCAACTAGAAAAACAATTTCTATCATCGGTAATAATTACTTAAAATATGGTGTTACTTAATTTGAAAATGCTTCAGATTTCTACTATAAGGTATTTACTTTTTATCTTGAGAGAATGATCGAATACAAAAAAGCGATCGCATAACTTAGTTAGAAAGATCAAAGAAATATGGTTTTAATCTAAATTCCCTAGATGAGAAAAATGCAAATCTAATTTATCCAAAATAGCGATTCCTTCTTGGAGATCGCCTTGAGCTGCTAAAGCGCGAAATCTAGTCTCAGCATCAAATTCCGCCAAAGCGATAGTGCTTAATTCTTCAATCAACTTATTAAGGCTTATCCCTCTTGCTTTAGCCAAAGTTTTAAGTCTTTCATGTTTTTCATCTGGTAAGCGAATTGTTAAAACTGACATAGTAAATACCTGATAAATTAATAATTCAAAACTTCTTCTGGTTTAAAAATCTTTAATTGGGGAAACTTTAGTTGCGATCGCTTGAAATCTTTTATATTTCTGGTAGCAATTATCTGAGCATTACCAGCCACAGCCAATTCAATTAAATGGTTGTCAGCTTCATCTGGTAGGTTGACGAGCGACCCCGCGTCGGCGTAAGACGCAAGGGAACGCGCTCGTCGTGGTCGCCAAAGATAGTAAACTCGAATCCACTGGCACACACTCATAAAAGCTGCTAATAAATTCGTTTTTTCAACATTAGTCAAAGGACAGAGATTTGTAATGTTGTCGCGATTAACAACATCAAGATATTCAGCCAACAAAGCATTGCCCATTAAAGGCTGATATTTTCCCTGTAGGCATTGTCGAAACAGTTCCCTACTAGCTGATTCACTTTGTCCAATTAGTACACTGATAAAAACATTAGTATCAATTACTATTTTTGTAACCATTAATATATGATAGCGTATATGCTATCGCATTATCACCATACCAAACAGAAAAGCGATCGCATTACTATTGCGATCGCTTTCAATTAAAAATATTTTTCCTCACAAATATATGATGTGCCTTATGAAGAAGATTTAATTGGCACAAAGTTAATTTCTATCTTGTATCCAACTGCCTGAGAATATTCTTCAATAGTAGAAAGTTTGGGAGAAGAAGATGAATACACGTTCTCTAAACGAGAAATATTGCTTTTTTTTGTAGAGAGAATTTCTGCTAACTCTTCTTGAGTTAAACCTGCCGACTTTCTCATTGCTATAAGTTTCTTTCTAAGATCGTAAGCTACGGAGAGAGCTTCATATTCTTTTTTTACTTCATTGTTTGCTAGAGCTTTTTCTCTAAAATTTGCTAGTGTGGGGCGTGTCATTTTCTAATCTCCTTCATACGTTTTTTTGCCAAATCCAATTCTTTCTTTGGTGTTTTTTGAGACTTTTTAATAAATGAATGGAGAATGATAATCTCTTTTTCTTTAACCATACAGAAAAGAGAACGACCGATACCTTCTTTACCTTTTGACCTAATTTTAAAAAGTCCTCCGCTTATAGGGGCTGTATATGGTTTACCAAGAGCGGGACCAAACTCTTCAATCATCTCAGCAATATGCAAAAAATTAGCTAGGATACTTGGTGGAAAGTTTAAGGTTTTTTGTTCTACTTTTTCGTTATAGAAGGTAATATGCCACTTCATATACCCAGGTTATCATATTTGATAACTTTTTGTTGATGCTGCTAGACTGTTCTTAACTGGCAATGAATAGCTAAAAATTTGATCTTGTCTTATGATCGCCTTAACATTAAATCAAATATTAAATAAGAAAAGCGATCGCATAACTCAATCTAAACAAGAAAGCGATCGCTCTAATTACTATTTAGCTAATGCAATAGAATTAATTGGTAAGGCTTCTGCTTCTAGACGAGTTAAATCGACAACTTTGCTAGCATGGTCTATGTCAATACCAACTAAATTTCCCTCATTATCAAAGTCAAGTAAAATACCAGAGGAGACTTCCTGAGAGTCGGTGCTAGGTTTTTCGATCAGGCTAATATAAAGTGAATCTGTTTCGGGATAGTAATTAAATTTCATAGTTACTGGTTCTTAAAATTTCGATCTAAAAAAGCATTATGAATTGTTTCCCCATCTTCTAGGGTAACAACTCTAAGATATTTACTCAGTTCGGCAATGTATATCCAGTGACGAATCCGTCCATCAGTTTGCACTTTCTTTTTGACAGGTTCTTGAATTGCTCTTTGACACCATTCTCGCTCGATATAAGGTCTTTTTACTAATACTTGCTCCTCGAAATAACGAGTTGTTTTTAAGATAACTTTTCCTTGTCTCTTTAAACTACCTATTTTATCTTCTTTTTATGTAAACCTTGGGCTAGTTCTTCATAAAAAAGCGATCGCCTTAACATAAGACCAAAGTGATATCTTTAGCTAATTGAGCGATCGCCTTAACACAAGATAAAATTTTAAATAAGAAAAGAGATCGCACTTCTGAAAAGGCGATCTCTTTGAAGAATTATTTAAAGTTGAACTAGTTAATCTTAGTCAGAATAAGTATCTGTAATACCGTCTACTGTAACGGTTACATTACCTTGACCAGTATTACCTTCAGGATCCCTCACTGTATAAGTAAACGTTTCTAGAGGAGTAGCCTGCTGTCCTCTGTTAAGAAGATTTAAAGAAGCACTAGGTCTTGGATCGTATTCCAAAGCATATTTTCCTTTGCTGCTATGTTTTGAAGAATCATTTATCTGTACAAGTTTTACGGTAGCACCAGAATCAAGAGTAACTACCTCACCAACGCTAACAGTAGTATTTTTGATTTTAGTGATGGTCAAATTTTCTCTAGCAGTGTTAGGATCACTGTCATTTTGAAGAACAGGAATCGATTCAACTGTATCTTCGTCTGTAGTAGCCGTATCATCTACAGCAACAGGATCATCTGCAACACCATTTATGTTGACTGTAGCAGTAGCACTACTAGTACCCTTAGTATCGCTAATAGTATAAGTAAAGCTATCAGGATTCTGTGCAGTTTGACCTGGATTTAATGATTCAAATCTACCGTTAGGATTGTAAGTAACATCACCATTACTCTTAACTGTCAGTAATGCACCAGAGGGCATAGTGACTTGTCGGTTGGTAGTTTGAGCATCTAAAGTATATTCAGTCCCTCCAACATTGAACTTAGTTACTGTTAAAGCATCTCCCTCTGGATCGGTATCTTTACCATTGTCGTTTGTAGGGTTTCCTCTAATTAAATTGTAATCTACAGAATTATCTTCATCTGTAGTAATTGTATCTGGTTGTGCAGAAGGAGATTCATTTGCCAAAGTGTCAGTTACCATGATCAAAGCAGCACTTTGAAGTACTAAATCAGCGTCTGTAGATACAGTTCCTGTGACTGAGGTTTGTCCAGGAGTTACATAACTAGAAATATTAAAAGTATCTAAATCTACACCATAAGTGGTTGATAAATTGAGAGTATTAATTGAGGAATTGAACTGGTTATTAATTGGGTTCAGTAAATCGGTTAAAGTATGACTATTAAACCCAAGTTTTTCATTAGTTCCACCTAGAGATTCATCGCCTTCCCAAAGTAGCATTGTGAATTTAGCAACTGGGTTATTGGCAACTTGAATACCACCAAGAGTATAGTTAACACTCTCATATCTTGATGCTTTAAAGCCTTCGTATAACCTAATAGTGTTTAGTTTATCACGAGGAATTGAAGGATCTTCATAAATTACAATCAAAGACCATGCGGATAAAACAGCACTAGATCCACAATAAGTTGAGGAAGTACTTACAGATAAATCTTTAAACTGATAATTACCATTTCTCTTGCTGACAACCTTGCTTGTCACATCTTTTACACCTTGGAAAAAACTATATGTTGAGTAAGTATCTGTGTAAGTCTGATCTGCTGTTAATGATGTTCCATCTAAGGTCACTGAACTATCTACGGTAGAACCTGAACCACCCCAATAAAGATATGCTTTTTTAACAGTTGCATTGCTAGGGATTCCAGATAGTTGTGCTGTAGAAGTGGAATTTAAACTACAGGGATTTATTGAATCTGGATTGCTTCTTAGTGTACCACCTGTACCTGTGTAGTTTACTTTACCTGAAAAAGTTTCTTTAGCACTAAGTGCTGTCCCTGCTGATGCGCTAGAAGCAATAAAAGCTTGGCTTGCTGCTAAAAAGCTGATGCCAGAAATTTTTAAAAATAAATTTAGATTTGATTTAAGATATTTACTTAAAAAGCTTGAGTGGATGTTATTCATAATAATACGATGTAATTTAAATAATTTGCTTGTTTAAAGCATTTATGTTTGTTCTCTAACAATATAAGTTGCTATTACTAACGACAGCCACAGTAATAATCGGGATTTTTTACATAAAGAATCATTGAACTTTAGTCTGCCGAATTAAAGTTTGTATAAACAACAACTACATATACTGATACTTTTAAAAAATCTAGGTTTTAATTGATTTGACAAAAAACAAAAAGCCTAAAGTCAGCTATTTAATTATGACTTCAGGCTTACTTTAGATTTTAATAAGCTAATATTTTTTTTATTTTAAAATGCTGCTGGATAACATATGTTTTGAATGGTTTCATTACTATCGAGTGTCCCAGCCATTGTTCTTAAAACCTGTTTTTCGTCCATAGATAATCTATTAGATGTCGCTCCAACCATTTTATTAATTTCAGCAATTGCATTACCCGATTTAGCATTTGTATTTGAACAGAAAACTTCACTAGGAGTTAAATCATTAGACGCTTCAGCTTTAGTGACGCTAGGAAATATTAAGAATAAAACAGCAGTAGATAAATAAATTACTTTTTTCATGAGATTTTTTAATAAATAAGCTTTTTTGCACTACTCATATCTTATTCGACTACAAATACACTCTGCTTCGATATTTGTACTAAAGTTTGATATAAACTTTAGATAAATATTTATCGGTAATTACTGATAAATATATCAACTTTTGATTTAGATGAAATTACTCTAGATAATATATAGATTATTTTTCTAATAGCTAAAACTAAGTCACCAAAGCATTTCAACTTTTAAGCTGAACTATGAAATTACTTTTATGCAATGCGATCGCCTTTATCCTAAAAGCCCAAACCACATACCATAAAATGAACAATTACGATGTATAAACTGTAGGGCTAGCTTTCTGGATAAATATACGTAAAATAGTGAAAGTCTAATTCTTATAACAACGACAGGAGACTGTAAAATTGAAAAAAATAGAAGCTATTATCAGACCTTTTAAACTAGATGAAATCAAGATTGCTCTAGTTAACGCTGGAGTCGTGGGAATGACGGTTTCTGAGGTGCGCGGTTTTGGTCGCCAGAAAGGACAGACTGAGCGTTATCGTGGTTCAGAATATACTGTAGAGTTTTTGCAAAAGCTGAAGCTGGAAATCGTAATCGAAAACGATCAGGTAGATATGGTAGTAGATAAGATTATCGCTGCTGCCCGCACTGGCGAAATTGGCGACGGCAAGATCTTTGTTTATCCTGTAGATCAGGTTGTCCGTATTCGTACTGGAGAGAAAAACCTAGAAGCAGTTTAAAGGATTGTTGAAGTTCTATTAATTGTTTGTGTATCGCCCCCTAAGTCCTCCAGAATTGGGGGACTTTTAATTAAATTGCTTTGTCCTAAAAATAGTTACCGTTTAATAGATGGGTTTAAAGCCCCGTGCTTTAGTACGATTGAGCTAATAGTTAATAGCTATGAATAGTAACACGATCGGCTTCATAGCTACAATCAGTAACGCCAGCTTTTATATTTATTGCACCTATGCAGCATTGCGATAGTCTCTAGGACTTATGCCAACATTTTTGTTAAACTGTCGATTGAAATGACTGTGACTGGCAAAACCACAGTCGAAGGCAATCTCAACGATTTGCAGGGATAGTTCTTGTTTGAGCAACCGTTTTGATTTTTCAATTCGCTTTTGGATGATGTATTGATGGGGTGATATAGCTAAATATCTGGCAAATAAGCGACACAGATAATATTTACTTAGGTTTACCTGCTTGGCAATCGAGTCTAAAGTAAGTTTTTCATCTAGATTTTGCTCGATATGCTCTAGTACAACCTGCAATTTTTTTTCAACTGCATTTTTGTAGCTACTATCATTAGCTGTAGATGGTTTAGAATATTTTTTCAATAGATGAACGGCGATCGCCTTACCTAAAGTTTGAGCATAGTCAGAACAAGCACGATCGCTTTCTAGCTGATTTTTTAGGGTTATAGCAATACCAGCGATCAGAGGATCGTTTACAGCAAACTGAGGCAAAATATCCACAGTGTTGCCGTCAAGTTTATTTTTTCCTAGATCTTTAAATAAATTTGGTTTAAGTGTTAGCAAGATAAACTCAATCTCGTCTGGTAAACTGGCATAATAATTAGTGTCAGCGGGGATTATAGTCACATCACCAGGTGAAATATGCTCAATTCGTTCCTGGTCATCTAAACTCCCCTTCACATCACCTTCAGAGAGAAAAATCTGTAGTAAATGTTGTGAGCTATTTTGGGATAAAATGGATGGATGACGTTGATAATAATCAAACTGAATGCCTTGCCAGTCTAAACCCTGACTAGATAAAAGAGGCTGATAATCCCATCGTGGTGTAAGTACCCGAATATTTGAGTTAGAAAAGTATTGTAGTTTGGAGGATAACATTGTTTATATTTGATAAATTTATGTTTATCAAGCTAAAAGCTATAATTTCGATGATTAAATTTGGTGGGGACGACTATTTGCCGCAGCAACTCGACTACCCCATTTCAAAAGTTCTTTGGTACAGTCATCTCGGTCGATAACGCATTCAATTAGAGCTAGTCCTTGATGAGCCTGCGCCTGAGCGATCGCCGAACTTAGCTCGCCGACTGTTGACCCTCGATAGCTCCTGCCATTACCCTCCTCGGCGTTGAAGACCTGCACCAGACCCGCGTAGTCCCAATTTTTAATGTTGTTATAGGGGCCATCGTGGATTTCAACTTCGATGGTGTAGCCACGGTTGTTAATCAGAAAAATAATCGGATTTAGCCCATAACGAATCATGGTGGACACTGCTTGGACAGTTAATTGAAAAGAGCCGTCTCCGATTAAAGCGATCGCTCGTTTCTGCTGACCCAAAGCGATCGCATAGCCTAGTAATGCTCCTGTCGCCCAGCCAATAGAGCCGTACTGCATCTGAAACTCATAGGGACAGCCAGCAGGCAAGGTGATTTTTTGACCGTTAAACCAAGAATCCCCTGTTTCTACCAGCAACGCCGAGTCATCTGTCAAAATGCTTTGAACCTGTTCGCGGATCGCTCGATTGGTCAGGGGAGCTTCTTTTGGCAGGTCTTGAGTTGACAAAGATTCTTCCTGTATCCGTTTAAAAGCCTTGAGAGAACTATCGTTAGGCTTAATTTTATCCGCCAGGGCAATGATAAATTCTTGCATATAGACCTGAGAGTATTCTTGTCCTGCTAGGATTACCCGATCTGGCTGAACTTCAATCAGCTTTTCAGGCTTGACTAAGCAAGACCAGCCTACGGTAGTATAGTCATTGAAGATCGGGCCCGCAAACAAATAGGCATCGCAAGATTCAATAATTTCGGCACAGCCAGAACTACTAACTTGACCCCAGTAACAGCCAATATACTGAGTATGGTTTTCGGGAAACATCCCCTTAGCGTTAGGCATAATTGCCACGGCATATTGAGAACTGTCGGCAAGCTTTCTAAAAGCAGCGATCGCATCGAAGGAGCGTAATTTTACCCCAGCAACCAAGGCTGGTTTGACTGAGCGTTCTAGCCGAGAGGCAACCGCTTCTACAGCAGCTTTGAGAGCTTCGGGACTACTTTTTGTCTGAGGTTGAAGCTGCAAAGGTACAGAGTGGGGGATAGGGACATTAGCCAGATTGCAGGCAATTTCAATATAGACTGGCTTACGCTTGGCGATCGCTGCTGCCAAAGCCTGATGCAGTAGACGGTGGGCATCTTCAATGTGGCGAATCACCACCGCTTCTGTGGTAATTTCTTTAAAGATACGGTATGACTGATTAAAATCATACTCACCAGTTGAATGATGAATCAGATGATGCTGGGCGCGATCGTTAGAATTAGGTCCTCCTGAGATGACAATGACTGGTAAATCTTCAGCATAGGCCCCTGCGATCGCATTTACTAGGCTCAAACCGCCGACGGTGAATGTGACTACCACTGCCGACACGCCTTTAACTCTGGCATAGCCATCGGCTGCATAACCTGCATTGAGTTCGTTACAGCAGTTAACCATCTTGAGATTGGGGTTTTTTAACATCTGGTCGAGTAGAACCAAGTTGTAATCACCAGGAACAGTAAAATAATGCTCTACCCCAATCTTTTCGAGCAGTTGTGCCAGGTAAGTGCCAATATTTGGCTCGATGCTGGAGTTGTTTGTATTCATACTCGTTTAAGTAGGTAGTTTTTAAAAGTAGGGAGTAGGATAGGGGCGATTAGCCAATCTTACGAGAATAGAAAATTTATATTTGTTAGACAGTGATATAGGAAGCGTCATCAACGATCAAAAAGGTGACGGCTGCGGCGATTTCTTTTGGTTGAGCTAAACAAGGGGTTGCGCTTGACCCATAGAGATCGCCACCAAGTCAATATTTGTAAATATTTCTTAATTAGCCATAGTGGCATAATTGCGATCGCGTAAATAAGATTCAAGGTCGCTCAGTTTATCAAAATCGCGCTTCAATTCCGTAAAGTCTGCTTCATAGCCAACGTTCTCAAACCAGCGGTACATAGCAGTTATTTCTTCTCCAGCCTGCGGTTCAAATGCCTCAAAGGAAATTTGCTGATATTTGACGGGTTTTCCTAAAACGCGGCTAAACGAGTCGGCAACTTCGGTCATAGTCATCTCTACACTGGCGACTTCCTCGGCGCGGTTCAAGAAGTCTGCAGGTCGTTCAAACACCTCGGCAACCATTTTCCCGTAATCTTCCTCAGAAAGCTGCTGCAACTTTGTATCGGGGTTAAGGGGCTGAGGAAGAGTTCCTTTTTCAATTATTGGGAGCATTGCCTGATAGTTAAAGAAAAAGAAAACTGGACGCATAATTGTGTAGGGTAGTCCACTTGCTCGGACATATTCTTCAACTTGAAACTTACTGTCAAAATGAGGAACACCAGTATTGCGTTCTGCACTACCCACTGAGCTATAAACAAAGTGCTGAACCTTTGTTGCTTTGGCTGCATCGACGATCGCCTTACCCTGACTGATTTCGGCTTCTACTCCGCCTCTAAAGTCCTGCATCGAAAAAATACCATAAATGTTTTGTAGAGCGCGATCGATTGAATCGCGATCATTGAAGTCGCCTTCTACAAGTTCTGCGCCAGCTTGTTTAAGTGCTTGGGCAGCAGGCTTGTTCTGGTCACGTACCAAAGCGCGTACTGAAAATTTTCCACGTTGTAAAAGATGACGAGCCACAGAGCCACCTTGGTTGCCAGTTGCGCCAGTGACTAGAATTGTTTGATTTGAATTTTCCATTTTATTTTCCTTGTAAGTCGTTTATTTAGGTTAGTTAGTTTCTCTGTAAAGTTTGCATTCAAAACAATGTAATAGTTTTCGCGACTTGCAGACCACGCTTTCTTAGATTTAGTAGACTTTATTTAGGGAAAGTCAAAATCTTTCCTTAAATATCTTTAGCTAAAAGCTAAGGTGAAGCCCTTTAAAACATTCCGCCGTCAGCTGCGAGGGTGCTGCCAGTGATATAGGAAGCGTCATCGGAGACTAAAAAGGCGACGACTGCGGCGATTTCTTTTGGTTGAGCCATACGTTGCAGTGATGCCATGGTCTTAATTACAGTATCAGGCGGTAAGTTTTTGAGCGCTGGGTGGGTGTAAAGCTCGGCATTCTTTTCCGCCATGTCTGTCGCCGTACCGCCTGGTGCGATCGCATTGATGGCAATTCCCCGTTCTCCCAATTCAGGAGCTAGATTAAGCACCATTGCCGAAACGGCAGCTTTGCTGGCAGCATAGAGAGTATGATAAAAAACAGGAATTTTGGCGCTGACAGAAGAAGTCAACAGGATACGTCCACCTCTAGGGAGATGTCGAGCAGCAGCCTGGGCAACAAACAGTTGACCAGCGACATTCACGGAGAACACGCGCTCAAAATCTTGCGGAGTAATATCTTCTAGTTTTCCAAAATGCTCGACACCTGAATTGCTGACCATAATATCGAGTTGACCAAAATGCTCGACTGCTTTGCTCACTAGCTGCTCAATTTGGTCAATCTGACTTACATCAGCCTGTATTGCTGTAGCTTCGCCACCCTGCTGCTCAATCTGCTTGACGACTTCTTCGGCTTTTTTGGAGCTACTTCTGTAATTGACCACCACTTTCGCTCCTTCTTGTGCCAATTTCAGCGCAATCTCTCTGCCAATTCCGCGGCTCGATCCAGTAACAATAGCGACTTTTTCTTTTAGCTTATTCATTTGTATTCTCCAGTATTTTTTTGTCGATATATCAGCTTACTTTTCAAGCAGGTGAAGCCTATCGGCGAGGCAATTCACCTTTACATTGAACGTTTTGGAACTCGCTCAAATTTAAAGTGTGAGCTATGCTTTTTCGCCAAAAATACCTGTCAGCATTTACTTAACGACTCAGGTCGCGATATAACCGCCATCTATCACCAAAGATTGACCCGTTACGTATGAAGCCGCATCTGAACATAAGAAAAGCACAGATGAAGCAATTTCTTCTGGCTTGCCCATTCGTCCCATCGGAACCATATCTGCGAACTGTTGATTGGCAGTTTCAACATCGCCCGTTTCTTCTCCAAATCGCGTCATCATCTCTGTATTAGAGTCTTACTCTCAATACCCGCCCGCATTGTTAAATGCAAAATCCAGGCAACCATAGGTTTTTACCGTCTTATTAACCAGTGCTTCTATTTCAGAGGCTTGGGAGACATCTGTTTTGACAAAGACAGGCTTGATTCAGCTTGCTGAATCAAGCCAACTGTTTCTTCGCCTTCTACCTCACGTCGGGCTGCAACGACGACTTTTGCCCCTGCTTTGCCAAAGGCGATCGCGGTTGCCCGACCAATCCCAGAACTCCCGCCTGTCACCATTGCAACTTTGCCATCAAATTGATTAATCATTTTTTCTCCGTAATAGCGTAAACTATAGTTTATGTATGCGTTAACTCATGGGTTCGTAATTGCTGAGTCACAAATTCCCAATTGACCAAATGTTCTAAAAATGCTTGAATAAAATTAAAACGACGATTTTGATAGTCAAGACAGTAAGCGTGTTCCCAAACATCGCACCCCAGCAAAGGAATTTGCTTATTGATCGTGGGATTCATAGCATTTCCAGTTCTGACAACTTTGAGTCGATCGCGATCGAGTACCAACCAAGCATAGCCATTGCTAAACTGTGTTGTTCCTACATTTCTAAACTCGGCAGCGAAGCGGTCTAGACTGTCAAAGTTAGCAATCAGTTTCTCAGCCAGCCATTGATTCGGTTGACCGCCTCCGTTTGGTTTCATACAGTTCCAGAAGAAGTTATGATTCCATACTTGAGCAGCGTTGTTAAAGATATCTGCCTTAGACCTGTCGCCGTAAGTTTTGAGGATAATATCTTCTAAAGATTTATCAGCAAATTCAGTTTCTTTAACCAGGACATTAAGAATAGACACACAGGTTGCGTGATACTCGTCATGATGGAACTCTAATGTTTTTTGGGACATATAGGGTTCTAGGGCATCATAAGCATACGGTAAGAGTGAAAGTTCAAAAGCCATGATAAATTTGTTTCAATATTGCTGAAAATATAGAAAGAACTGTGCGAAATTTATCGTCTCGTCAGCTCTGTCTACTGCTTGATTTCATCATATTGAAAATACTTCTGGCTCGCCCTAGGCAAAAAGTAAGTTGTCACCTTGACGATGACAGTGGTGTCAACCTTGACTTTCGACTAGTCTTTGACTGAGGTAAATAGATCTCTAACTTTAGTTATATGCAAATAATTTATTAATGTATTACAATCAAACGAAACTCTTATGGTTCAATTTTATTTCTAGATTAAGATTACCTCTTGCAAAATTAAAGCAGGAAGCTAATCTCTATTGTATTAGGTTATCTTAGGAGAACTCGCCAAATATGCTACCACAGCGTGATAAGCTAGTTGAGCGATCGCAACCAGAGCGCATTGCCCAACTAGAAGCAGAAAACAAAGCTTTTCGGGCTGAGATTGTCAGCATACAACAACAAAAATTAGAAATCCTCAATCGAGAAAAGACTATTCAACAATACGCTGCGGACATGGCAGCCCTTAACGAAGCATTACAAACCGAAGTTTGGCGCTGCCAACAAACTGAAGCTGCTCTAGATGAAAGTGAACGGCTCTTCTATTATACCTTTGAGCAAGCTGCTGTCGGCATGGCGATAGACGACTTAGACGGTCGCTGGCTGCGAGTCAATCAACGGTTTTGTGACATGGTAGGCTATAGCGAAACAGAACTCATGGCACTTACGTTTGCCGACATTACCCATCCCGATGACCTCGCTACCGATCTCGCCTTGATTCCTCGCTTAATTCGTGGAGAATTGCCTTTCTACCAAAATGAAAAACGCTACATTTGCCAGGATGGTTCTTTGCTTTGGGCAAGCATAACCGTATCTGCCGTCTGCGATGCTACTAGAAAGCCTGTCTGCTTCATCACTACTATGCAAGACATTAGCCAGCGTAAAGAAGCTAAACTGATCGCCCAAGGGCAACAGATGGCACTCCAAAGCAGCCTTGCTTATCTTGCTACCGAGCCAGAACTCAATAATTTTTTGGGGCAAGTCCTTGCCACAGTCGTCGAGCAGTTCAATGCCCCAATTGCCGACATTTGGATACACGATGTCGAGCAAACAGTGATCAAACTTCATTTAACACATTGGAACACTAAGCTTCTTCGCAATCAGCCCGATGCTTTGAACCAAAGTCCGATTCCTTTGTCTGCCTTTGAGCAGGGTTCAGCTTGGGAATCCCTTGTCAGGCAGCAGCCGTTTGTATATTCAGATTTACCAAACCATCCTGATCTAAAGCTTCTTCGCTCTTTGTCAGCCGTGCGCGACGGCGTTCAAACAATGGCGCTGATTCCCCTCGTTTGTGGTGACGGATTTTTGGGTACCTTGACGATTAGCTATCTAGAAGGTTATTTTTGTTCGTCGGAATATTTACACCTTCTCGCTGCTCTAGGGCAGCAGGTCGTTTTAGCCATTCAACTGACTCGCTTAGCCGAAGATGCAAAACAAGTGGCGGTGGTTGAAGAACACAACCGTATGGCGCGAGAAATTCACGATACCCTCGCCCAGACTTTAAATAGTATTTCGCTGCAACTCAATAACGCTCAATACTACTCCACTCATGACCCCGCGATCGCCTGGGACATTATTGAACAGGCCAAAAATATAGCTCATTCTGGACTAATCGAAGCCCGCCGTTCGGTGTGGTCACTACATCCCGATGCCGAGCAGTACCGAGATTTAGCTGGGTCGCTAGAGCGAGCGCTGACTCTACTTACCCTTAACGCCGAGCTACAGGTCAGCTTCAAGCTGGTGGGAAGGGTGCAGCCTGTGCCACCCGACATCGGCATGAATCTATTACGAATTGGACAAGAAGCCATCACTAACTCCCTGCGTTACGCTCAAGCACAAAACCTGGAGGTAGAACTCAGCTTGGCGACAGATATGATTACCCTTCGTATTGAAGATAACGGCAAAGGATTTAATCCGCAACTGGCTAACGATCACGGTGGCTTTGGCTTAGTATCAATGCAGCAACGTTGCCAGCGCTTAAAGGGACAATTTACTCTCCGCAGTCAACCCGAACAAGGAACCTGCATCATCGTTCAGATTTCACTCACGTCTCCATCATCATGACTTCATCCCCCAAAATCAAAGTTTTAGTAGTTGATGATCATCCGATGGTGCGAAGCGGGTTAATAACGATGCTCGATTCAGAGCCGGGTTTAGAACCTATCGGTGAAGCTAAAACAGGAGTCGAGGCGATCGCGCAGTTCAATACGCTGCATCCCGATGTGACGCTGATGGATTTAAGCTTGCCAGAACTAACTGGAGTCGAGGCGACCGCAGCGATTCTTCAAGACTTTCCCAACGCACACATCATCATTCTCACTTCCTATGATGGCGATGAAAACATCTATCGGGGGCTACAAGCTGGAGCTAAAGGTTATCTACTTAAAACTGCCGAGCGGGCTGAACTATTAAAGGCAATTCGGACGGTATTTGCTGGACAAAATTATGTTTCGACATCTGTGGGTGCTAAATTAGCCAGCCGTATGAATAGTCCACAACTAAGCGAGCGCGAAATCGAAGTATTAAAGCTGTTAGCCAAAGGTAACAATACCAAATCCATTAGTGCTGCGTTATACGTCAGCGAAGGAACGGTCAAATTTCACATCACTAATATTTTGCACAAATTGGACGTGAGCGATCGCACTCAAGCGGTTGTTGCTGCCTACCAACGGGGAATTGTCAATCCCCAATCTTAAGTTAGTAGATAAATGAGGTTATTCAGTTATAAATATGCTAAATAGTTAGTTGCTTTTACGGGTGGTATAGCTTCTGGTCAGGCTACGGCAATAATGTCGGCATCTAGGTCAGCTTTGCTAGGTGGCGGTATTAAAAAACGTTTTTAGTATAGTCATTCCCAATAATTTCCGTATGATTCGTATGATTTAACCAGATCATCTAAAATCGATTTACCAACTGTAATTCGTTACCAAGGTCATGGTCAAACTGAGAAAACTTATACCTATCACTATCTTAATCAAGTCCCTCTTGGCGATGGTGAAGATGCTTTGTTAGTGAATTGGCGTTGAGCTGAAATACGTGCAAAACCGTGCCACATCGTTCTATAACCCTGATCATTGTTGGGTTGTCTCTTTAGAACTTTATAAACAAAGATTTGAAGCTGTTAAAGAACTTGTCTATCAAAGTTTTAGAGAATTACAGCTAGAACCACTGACAATGCTTCAAATCGAACGCTTAATTTGTACGGCGATCGCTCTTCTACGAAGCTAACTGTAGCGACCCGAAATGTGCGATTCGTTTCTAGGTGAATACTGTTGCTAATCCTATCTTTTTGCCTCGACGATGCAACTCTAAATACAAATTTTGAGCATCGATTTCTTGCTGAAATTCTTTGAGGAGATTGAGAACAATTTTTTGACTACGAGATTGTTTAACTGGCATAAAAACAAATGGTTATAAAACTAGATTGCTCAAAAATAAGAGAAATAGAGCGATTTTAGAAAACTTTATTAGAGAAAAATTATTGTAGGGATAAATAAACGGCTGCGCCGTAGTTGTTAGTCCCTGCGGGGGGTACCCCTTGGCTAGTCTCAATCAAATAGAGCGGGCAGAATTGGGATTTTAAATCCAAATCCCCTGCGGACAAGCCCTTACTGCGTAGTTAATTTGAACTAAAAAGCGCACCGCCCCGTCGGGGAAAACCTCCGACATGGGTACGGAGCAAGCAACTAACGATTAATAACTAATAACTTTTTGATAAATATATCTGTAGTCATGCTTTCTGCTATTTTTTAAGTTGTTTTTGGGTTGTTTGCGGTTGATTCCCAGAATGGGTAGTGTGCCACACTGCTGTTAAACCACCAACTAATGCCACCGCCGCGATCGCACCAGCGGCAATGCTTGCCAAACCAGCCAGACGGTTGTTTGGCTTTGGTTGACCTGATTTTGTGGGCTGATGATAATGATGATGATGAAAAATCTCATCACTCAGCCATTCTGTCGTGGCATTAAAGTTATGTATGGGAGTAGGCAGCATTTCTAAATAGGTAAGACTACGAATCGAGTCTCCTGCTCGACCTTTAACCTTCACTTTATCAAAAATATTAGCGACTCCATTACGGATACCTAACTTCATTAAAGTGCCTCGCATACTGGCATTGACGGGATGCAGTTCTTTATTTTGCGACAGTGCCATTAAATTCTTGGCAATAGTCTTTCCCTCTTGATAGGCGATTTGAGCGCCGGGAGGATAGGAGCGATCTAGAACTACAGCACAGTCTCCTGCTGCAAATACTTCAGGAAAATCTAATAGCTGTAAAGTATCTGTCACCATAGGTAAGCCGTGTTTATCGCGATTTTCATCGCCAATAGATAAGGTCTTGAGCAGAGGATTATTTGCCGTACCTGCCGTCCAAACTACTGTTTGTGTTGAGATAGTTTTAGTTGATTCTTCGTTTTCCAGCTGATATTCTAGGCGATCGCGCCCTACTTTAGTGACTTTTGCTCCTAATACTAGTTCAACAGGTATAGCTTTGTCTTTAAGTGCCTTGAGGGCAGTATCTCGCAAATGAGAATTAACATCTCCCTTGAGGATTTCTTGACCGTGATTAACCAACACAATCCGTAAGAGTTAGACCAATAGGTCGTTTGGCTGGCGGTAGCTCGGTTACAATTATGACCGTGGCGATCGCCGTAAGCCCACCTGCCGTAAACCCTTGAATACCCTTCACCATAATCATTAGAGAAAAGGTTGTTACCAGACTAGAGGCAATAGAAGCAACCAGAAATAAACAGATGCAAACCAAGAAATAGCGTCGAACCGAAAAAACTTTTGAGAAAAAGCCAGCTACAGGTATAGATATTATCAGAGCTACCAGATAACCATAAAGAACCCATGCACCAAATTGTAAAGGAACGCCCAAATCTCCTGACATATTATTGATGGCAGGAATAGTACTTTGCAAGGCAAAAATCGCCATAAAAGCTGCTAGGGAAGCAGCAATAACTCCAATCCAGTCTCGAAAAGATGCTTGCTTAGTGGTCGGCGGTTGAGATGAAGTTGGAGAATGGCGATTATCGTTTTGGGAGTTGTTAACGCTTCGGCTAGTCATGCTGTTTTTTTCCAGGCATTAAAAATCATTGCTAAAACTCAACTTCAACTTCGTTTTTAGGAGGCTGATCGGGAACATTACCTCGACCATAATTAGGTGCTTTAACGTCTCTAATTCTTGGTTTCTTGGGTTTGTGTTCCTCTAACGATCCTGTTCTATCTAGTTTTTCATCAACGTTTTGCTCTTGGCGGTTTATTTCTTCACGGTTTGGCTCATTGTTATCTAAATTTAGTTCTTCTCGCTCTATTTGATCGTTATTTAGCTGTTCACGATTTAGTTCTTCACTGTTTATTTCTTCATTGTTGCTCTGTTGTTGGCGCTCTATTTCATTGTCATCAGGTCGATCATTTCCAGATTCCAAATTTTGACCAACGGTCACGATAGGCTTCGTATCACAACGCATTCCCTTGCTAGGGCAGCGTACATACGGCAAAGTGCCTTTGCCTGACGGCGACGCAGGGTCTGCCCTCTTACCGCCGACGCGGGGTCGTTGCTCCGTTTTATCCCGCTCCATTTCTTTGTTTCCTTGCCTAAATAACTCATTGCTTACTCCCTCATTTGTTTGAGCCAATGTTGTCTCTGACTTTAAGACATAAAACTGAATTGTCAAAGCAAATACAGTACAGGTTGCTAAAAAATTAATTGTTTTCTTCATTGCTTTTTACTTACTACTCACTACTTATTACCTCTCATCTCTCCATCGCCTAGTCTCTTTGTCCCGACCGTAGGCGTTACCGTTACCTCAACGGACATTAAGGCTTGTCCTGGCTTTACTGCTTGCCCAATTCGCACGCTTTTATTACCAACCTGCCCATTTACATCAGCGTAAATATTGGTATGATCTAGCTGAAGTTGGGCATTTTCTACTAGTGCTTGAGCCTGGTCTACTTTAGCTAAAGCAGCCTGGTACTGACGGCGATTTACTTCAATCTGTTCTTCAGTCGAATCGACTGCTTGCAAATCGCCTCGTCTAGTTTCTAGCTGACCTCTGGCAGTTGCAACGCGATCGCGGGATTCTTGGTATTGTTTTTGTGCTTGTGTGATTTTCTCAACTGCTACTTTTCGACTGGCTAAGTCCTGTTCGTAGGCAGTTCGAGCCGAATCCAACTGTTGCGCGCTGACAACTCCCCTGTTGTAAAGAAACTGATAGCGAGCGTAATCTGCTTTAGTCTTTTGAATGCTAGCTTCAACGCTTGCCAGTTGAGCTTCGGCTTCGGGAATATTGGCTTTGGCGACTGCAACTGCTGTTTCGGAATTGGCAAGACTGGCAAGAGCCGAATCTATTCCTCCATATGCCTGAGTATTTCGGGCGCGAGCATCTTTGGCAGCTAAGGCAATATTAGCCTTGGCTACTGCGGCTTGTTTTTTGGCTGCTTCGGTCGGTTCGAGAAAATCTATTGGTTCGGCATTGTCTATTTGCCGATCTTCTTTGTTTCTTGGCTTATTTTCAGTTGAGGAATCAGTCATGAAAACCCAGGTGAAGTTAAATTAATAGTATGATGGTAGTTTTTCAGTATACTTCTGACATTAAACCTCGATCAAGAACAAAAGCTTAAAAATACATTGGCAGATTTTAAAGAATAGAAATATGCTGCATTCGCATTCATAACATTTGAAGTAAACATAAATTGTGTCTTACATCGCTTCTTTAACTCCTTTTCAAATCCATATTTTAAAATCAGTAATGCTGTTAGTTAATATGTGTTCAGCATAAGTAAAATACCAAAGCGTTTCTTCTATTTTCTTGCTCAAATTTGCTAAAAGTTGTGATTGTTTAAATCTTTACTAGACATCTTGAGTTTAATCATGAAAAAATGAGGCGCGATCGGCTTCCCTGGTAGAATCGCGCAAACTTTAGCGAAAAAATATGATAGAAACGAAGAGCGATCGCTCTTCGGAAAAATTTATTTTCTGAATAAGGAACGGGAATATCCCAAAATTTTAGATAATGAATCAGTAATCTAATCGAATGTCTTATCATGGTCTTTGATTTGAAGTAACAGAGGGTTTGGCGATTAAACTCGATGAGCTAATAGCTTGTCATTTCTACTCATTACTTTTTTATTTCAGGACAAGATTAGGCAATTTTTAGCAAGATTTGAGAAGACAAACCCTATCTAGTTCCATATAGTGTAATTATTATTCGATAAATTTAAGTAAGCAGGTTCTTTCTATGTCCCAAACAGATACTCAACCTTCTGCAAACACTGAAGTTGAACAACTCAAGGAAAGAATAAATAGTCTAGAAGAAAAACTGCTGCGGGTTAGCAATATTTATCGTTATGAAACTCTCCAAAATCTTTTAAAAGAAGGCAAATGGTTAGAGGCAGACAAAGAGACAGTGCAGCTAATTCTATCAATTGCTGGTCAAACAGAAATAGAAAATTTACGTCCTGATGAAATAAAACTCATAGACTGTAGCGAATTGCAGGTAATAGATCGTTTGTGGCTTACCTATAGCGATAATCGTTTTGGTTTTAGTGTTCAGGTACAAATATATCAAGACTCAGGCGGTAGCGAGCAAACTACTATCGAACAAAATAGTCAGTTGCTAGAGAAATGGGGCGATCGCTTGGGATGGCGCAAGGACGGAAATTGGATTAAATGTAGCGATCTCAACTATTCTCAGGATGCAAAAAAAGGAGGACTTCCTGGTCTTTGGTGGAATTCTCCCTATGGATCTAAAATGACTAATTACTTTCTAGCACGATTGATAAATTGTCAAATTTGAGTCTGAGTCGCGAAATCATTGACCGCCAGCAGCGATCGCCGAACGCGGATAAATTTTTTGTTGATATTGATACAGTAATGCTTTTGTATACTTTCTATAATCAAAAATTGTATAGCAATAACCAAACCGCCAGCAGCGATCGCCAACGCTGCCAGTATATTCAACTGAAACTGCTGCAATCCTATAATAAACAGACCGTTAGCCAAAATTATTGATTTTGAATCAAAACCATAAATTTTAATTTTAATTTTATTTCTAGCTCGGACGTTGCTAAATAGGAACATGAACTAATAACTAAAATAAATGATTTATCTAAAAAAGCCTCGATTTATATCTGCTTCTTTAATACGTGCAACTAGCTATGCCGTAGCTATTACTTTACTATCTATTGGTGTTGGGGGTTGTGGTGGCGGCAAACAAAAAGAAGCTAACGCTAACAAGCCCCAGGCGATTCCTGTTAAATTAAAAACCATAGAATCAGCAACAGTAATTGACAGTAGCAAGTATGTCGGTTCTTTAGAGGCTAGAGAGCGAGTCACCTTGGCACCTCGTGTCGAAGGGAGAATCATCAATATCTATGCTACTCAGGGAGATCGCGTTAGCAAAGGAAATCCTATTGTCGAGCTTAAACCAACTCAAGAGCAAGATAACGTCAACGCTGCTACTCAAACCGTTAATGTTCAAAAAGCAAAATTAGGTCAAGTTCAAGCTGCATTGAGTACAGCAGAAGCCAATCGCGCTGGTGCTGCTGCCGACGTAGAGACTGCTAAAGCCAACCTTCAGGATTCACAGGCACAAGTACAACTGGCGAAAATTAATATTAAGCGAACCAGATTTTTAGTAAAAAACGGCGCACAGGCTCAACAAAATTTAGATAACCAAAATAGCACTCTCAAAACCAGTATTGCCCAGCGCAATTCTCAGCAAGCAACTCTCAATGCCAAAATAGAGTCGCTTAAGGCATCAGAAAAACAAATAGACCAAGCCAGAGCCAATGTGGATGGACAATATGCATCTATTAAGCAGGCAGAAGCTCAATTAAGCTCTACAAGTCAAAATTTAGCCTACAATCAAATCGAGGCACCCATAGATGGCGTTGTGGGCAATTTTGATAACAAGAAAGTTGGTGATTATGTTAGTGCTGGTCAACAGTTGACCACCATCACCAACAATCAAAGCTTCGATCTCAATATTAATATACCTGTTGAATATCGCGATCGCCTTAAGCTAGGACTATCAGTAGAGACCATTAATAATGATGGTAACCAAGGAGTCGAAGGAAAAATTACTTATATAGCCCCGTTAGTTAACCAAAATACTCAATCTGTTCTGACTAAAGTTACTTTTGTCAATAAAGCAAGTCTTAAAGATAAAGAATATGTGCAGGTTAGAGTAATTTGGAATAAAAAACCAGGGGTATTAGTTCCAACTACCGCTATATCTACTATGGGAGGGCAAGATTTTGTTTATGTTGCCAAAAAAGGCAATCCTCAAGAAAAAAAGGATACCAAGTCTTCAGCCAAAAAGGTCAATCCTCAAGGAAAAAATGATGCTAAGTCTTCTGGCACATCCTTAATGGCACAGCAACAACCAATTAAGTTAGGCAACATTCAGGGACAAGACTATCAAGTTATCTCTGGTCTTAGAGCAGGAGACAGAATTGCCGTTTCTAATCTCCTTAATCTTAAAGATGGCACAGCTATTATGCCTGCTAAGTCTGCCCAGAAACAACAGGCTGTTTCTGAAGCGAGTAGCAAATAGTACTAATTTACTGATAACTAATTTTTTACTTAAATAAAAAATGTCCATCTCATCCCCATTTATTAAGCGTCCCGTCCTAACTACCGTCTGTACAATTGTGATTGTGCTGTTGGGGGCTATTTGTGTAGCATTACTGCCTTTAGATAAACTACCTCAAATTGCTCCTAAGCAAATTACGGTGAGTGCTAATTATGTAGGTGCAAACTCTAAAAATACCGTAGATAATGTAACTACCGTATTAGAGCGAGAAATTAACGGTACGCAAGACGTAAAGTGGATCGACTCCAACAGCGACAGTAACGGCAACGCAACCATTAATGTATCTTTTCCGACTGAAAAAGATATTAATACCGCTCAGGTATTAGTGCAGAATCGAGTTGCTCAGGCACAGCCAAATTTACCCCAAACCGTAACTGCTACTGGAGTAACTACCGAAAAACAATCTCCAAGTATTACCTTGGTTTATAGTTTCTATTCGGAAAAAAATGAAGCAGGGGAATATTATTACGACCCTGTATTTCTCTATAACTATGTTGATCGCCAGATCTGGAACGAACTCAAGCGAATTGAAGGGGTAGGAAGTCTCAGGGCAATTGGCTCGGCGACTTATTCAATGAGGATTTGGCTCGATCCCAATAAGCTAGCTGCCAGGGGATTAACTTCTAGCGATGTGGTTGATGCGATTTCTAATCAAAACTTTGAAGTCGGTACAGGAGGTGTGGGCAGACAACCAGAACCAAGTTCACAACAATACGAACTACCTTTAGAAGTTGATGGACGATTTACTACTGCCGAAGAAGCAGAAGATATAGTTGTCCAGGTAGGAAGCGACGGGACACTCATCACAGTTGGAGATGTGGGACGAGCCGAACTAGGAGTAGAAAATTACTTTACCAAAGCTATATTTAATGGTCAAGACCCCGCTATCGCCTTGGTTATTAATCAGCTTCCTGGGACAAATGCTTTAGATACTGCCTCAGCGATAAAAGCGAAAATGGCAGAATTGAAAGCAAATTTTCCTAGAGGTTTAAAAACAGCAGTTGTTACAGATAATACCCTATTTATTAATGCTTCTCTCAAAGACATATTAGTATCTTTAGTACAGGCGATCGCCCTAGTAATCTTAATTATCTTTATCTTTCTTCAGGACTGGCGCATTACTTTGATTCCCGCCGTCGCTATTCCTGTATCTCTAATTGGGGCAATGATTGGCTTAAAGGCTTTGGGATTTACCCTCAATCAGTTGACCTTATTTGCTTGTGTACTAGCAACGGGTTTGGTGGTAGATGATGGAATTGTGGTTATTGAGGCGGTAGTGGGCAAATTATCTCAGGGAATGCGTCCCGTACAGGCAGCTTCAGATGCCATGGAAGAATTGGCGGGAGCGGTATTTTCTACCTCTATAGTTTTATTAGTTGTATTTATCCCCGTGACTTTCTTTCCTGGTACGACGGGAATTGTTTATAAACAATTTGGCATAACGATCGCTTTTGCGATCGCTTTTTCTTTCTTTAATGCTGTAACCTTTTCTCCTGCCATGTCAGGGGTATTTCTCCGTCCCGCCCAACCCGTAAAAGGACCAGTAGGATGGCTATTTCGCCGTTTCGATCGTGGTTTTAACTGGGTAACAGGACGTTACAGAGGTTTAATTGAATTTCTGATTGGCATCAAGCTAGTGGTCATCGCCGTATTTATTGGCAGTTTGGTGCTGACGGGTTGGGTTTATCTCAGCTTGCCTCAAGGATTCGTTCCCGATGAAGACCAGGGTTATTTCATATCTATCATTGAGGCACCCCCTGGAGTTTCTTTGGACTACACCCACAACATTACCCAGCAAGTAGCGAAGATAGTTATGGGATATCAGGAGGTGCAGAGTTCTGTGGGACTATCGGGATTTTCTTTTGAAGGTCAAAACAGCAATAAAGCAATCGTGTTCGCCAAGCTTCGTCCTTGGGATGAGCGATCTGGGAGTTCTGGCTCGGTGTTTGGACTACTGCAAAAAGTAAATCAGCAATTCCAACAAGAAATTGGCGATGCTAGAGTAATTGCCGTTAATGCTCCTCCTGTCGATGGTTTGAGTAACTTTGGTGGTTCGGAAATTTATATCGAAGACCGTCAGGATAAGGGAATGGATGCCCTCATTAGTAATACTCAACAGGTGCTGGCAGCAGCCAACAAAAGACCAGAAATTGCTCAAGCAATAACTACCTTTACCTTTGATAGCCCGCTGCTCAAAGCAGACATCGATCGCAGTAAAGCCAACGCGCAAAATGTGGATGTCAGCGAAATTATCGGTACTCTACAAACCTATCTCGGTTCTAACTATGTTAATCAGTTTGTCCTGGGTGACAGGCTATATCGGGTATACGCCCAGGCAGAAGCAGCAGATCGCGCCAGCCCCAGTGATATTGACAGTCTTTACGTGCGATCGCGCGATGGAAATTTAATTCAAATGAGCGATCTATTGAAGCCTCAGCGAACTTCCTATCCCCCGATTGTGACCCACTACAACGTCTATCCAGCGATTAAGCTCAACGTTGCCCCTGCCCCTGGCTACAGTTCTGGACAGTTGATTAAAGCCATGGAGAAGGTGACAGCAGCTACTCTGCAACCTGGTTTTGGTTACGAATGGACAAACACCGCTGCCGAACAAAAAAGCTCTGGCAATGCTGCACCTTTGGTGTTTGGCTTGAGTTTTGTGATGGTTTTCTTGGTACTGGCAGCACAATATGAAAGCTATATTGACCCGCTAATTATTATGCTCACCGTGCCTCTAGCTATCTTGGGTGCATTGGGTGCAGTCTGGCTGAGGGCAACTTTTTTGCAGGCTGGAGGCGTTTATCCCGTTCTCAATAACAATATTTATGTTCAGGTAGGACTGGTGATGCTGATCGGCATTGCCAGTAAAAATGCGATTTTAATTGTAGAATTTGCCAATCAAAACCGCGATTTGGGCATGAATATCACCAAAGCTTCTATTTTCGCTTCCGAACAGCGTTTTCGACCAATTGTGATGACGGCGATCGCTGCTATATTAGGCTTTACGCCTCTAATGATTGCTAGCGGTGCAGGTGCCGTAAGTCGCTGGTCTTTGGGAACTGCGGTATTTGGTGGACTGGTAGTGGCAACTGTCTTGAGTTTAATCTTTGTACCTATTCTCTATATTGTTATTAAGGACTTTGAAGAGTCTTTTTTAGGAGGGGGAAGAAAAAGCAAGACTAGAAAACGGGAAAACGAGGATCGAGAATCAAATGATAATAATCACAATGGCAGCAATACTAGAGAAATGCAGGAGAATCAACTTGAGTAGGGAGTAAAAAGTAGAGGAGGGGCGGTTCCGGAACCGCCCGTACAGAAGTAGCGAGGCTGATAGCCAATAGCTAAAAAGCGCGTGGGGGACTCGGAAATTTCCTCCGATTGTCCAACCACGTAAGACACCAGTTAATCAACAACGTAGTCTATTTAATTAAAAACTGCTGTAAATATGTTTAAAGAATGGAATTTAAATGACTGGATGAATAACGGCTTGTTTTTTATCACAATTTTGATCTTGATTTGTTCGTTTGTATTTTTATAATTTTCTTTGATTTATGAATATTAGAATGCTTATTTTTTCAGGAATCATGACCGCTTTAGTAGGTTCTTTCTTAGGCTTAGTCGTTGCTCATATCGCTGAAAGAGAGTCGAGAAGACCTGCTGCGGTTATTGTGGGGACTGGTCTAGGTTTTGCGATCGGTGTTGGTTATGAGGCGATGCAGCAGAATCGAGAACGAGAAACGGATTGAGTAGGAAGTAAGCTGTCACGCATTTAATTAACTTGTTTTAGCTGACTGGGGGACGGGGAGAAAATTAAAATATTTTTTGCCTAATTAGACAATATGCAGTTTAAACAATCAACAGCTTAGAAAGTATTGAATATTAAACGGGTAAGAGGTAATGAGTAACAAATATTTTGAGCGAGTAGCAGGCGAAATAGGTAAACCAGTCTTTTCTAGTAAATATTTAATTGTTTTAGTAATAGCCATTACTGCTATAGGCATCAATTACTATTATTCTATGAGCATGGCATTTTTAACTACATTTGCTTTGGCTTATTTAACCAAAGGTTCACGCTCTAAATAGCTGCTAAAACTTATTACTCCCTGTACGGGCGGTTCCGAAACCTCCCCTATCCTACTTCCTACTCAAAAAATATGCTTTCTCAAATTGTCCGTCCAATGGTTAATACTCAAATACATCTATTGGCTAAAAGTAAAGCAACAAAGATAACTTTAATCAGAACGATCGCTAAATGGCTTGGTTTTCTAGGAGTAGAGGCTCAAGTTAACCAACTTAACACTACAGGAGACAAAATTCAGGTATCAATTACTGTTGGTCAACCAGAAAATAGCGATCGCGCCGACTGGCAAAAAATCTTAGATAATCTTAGTCAAGACACTTCAAAAACAACAGAATTAACTGTCAACCACTCTAATTCAATTCCTGTCGAGCAAGAAGCAAAATATTATCGTATTCTGGCTTATGCTATTCAAATGGGCGATCGCGCTCAAGCTACTGATTGGTCGAAAATACATCCTCAGTTACAAGGACTTGGACTCAAAGAATCAACAATATTGGGTGTTAAATCAGCTTTAAAAGTACCACAATCTATAGATCGCCTAGTCAAAGATTTAGATGCAGATGTGGCAGCAATAGCACTTTCTCAAGCAGCCAGTATTGCTTTACTCGATCGCCAAGTAAACCCCGAAGAATACCAAGTAATGCAAACATTATTAAAGGCGATGACGGATAACTGTCGTTAAGTAATGATTGTTTAATTACTCCCTACTCATTTATGCCTATCTATAATTATTTCATCAGTCGCTCGATAAGCCTACGGCATGGCTTCGCTTCGTGTTTTAATACAGATCCGCAATTTACAGCACCGAACCGATTATGGCCTCTGACTCATCAAAAAAAACGATTTTTGCAGCAATCGCTGCTAACTCAGCGATTGCCATTACTAAATTTATTGCTGCTGGAATTAGCGATAGTTCGGCTATGCTCTCTGAAGGTATTAGATCTATTGATAGCTGCGATCGCTAAACTCAATCCGCAATTGTACAAACCAGCAATTAAATTGAAATGCAATCCAAATTGGCGACGACGGTTACGATACGGTTGAGCTTATATCCGAAAAATTTTTAGAGAACGAATAAATAATATGTTCTATATAAATCCGATGTTTTGCCAGCTCTCGATTGTATTCTTTTTCCATCGAATTTAATAGCCTGTTTTTCGTTTTTTTAATCGGAGTGTAACTTGAGTTGTGGATTTTCTTTATTCCCTGATACCCTTTATCTGCAAGCATTTTAATTCTACTTAACGGTTTTACTTTGCTTGGCTTGAACAATTGGAAATCTTGTTCCTTTCCTGTTCCATGTGCCGTACAAATAACTTTTAGACTTTCTGTTTCAATGACCACCTGAGACTTTAAAGTATGTCTTTTTTTCTTTTTACTGTAATAATCGCGCTGTTTGTCTCACCGCGCCGACGCAAGGCGCAAGGGAACGCTGCCCTAGCAAGGGACTCCTAAACCCGAAGCCACGCGGACTTAGGAACGCGCAAGTTTACGGATTTTATTCGACTGGCAGTTAGGACATTTCATACCTCACTATTATCAGATCATCCCGCCCGGATGCAACGCCCGATTAAATTCACAATGAGCAAGAATTGACAAGTAAACGCAAGTATATGGAAGTCAGGAGCCGAATAAATTTATTAAGCTACTTTTAATCTGATTTTGAAATAGACCTCCTGCATGAATAACATATTACGCGCCTTATTATCTATTGCCTAGAATCAAATCTTACTTCAAAAAATATCTGAGTGTTATGAATAAGAACCTTATTTGGCAGCTAGCAATTTTTATTATAGTGCTGCTGGCTCTGAACTTTTTTTTCCAACAAGTCGATTAGAGATGGCGAGGCAAACATGCGGACAAGTACATGCGGCTCAAGCCTTTGTTTGTCCCCCTCTCTCGACTTCAAACTCACATCTCAGTTATCGGCAGTTTGCTGCTTACTGTTGTTTTGTCGTTAATATTCAATTTTATCCAAACTCGTCGTCGTTGAGAGAAAATAGAATCATACCTCGATTCAGCAACGCTTCTTTTCTAAATAGCTCAGCTATCGCACAAGATAATAGAATACACATATAGCTTTTACTAGGTGTGCAGACAGCAATACAAAAACAATGAATGCTCTAGAATTACATAATACTCTAAACCTCAATGACTCCAACTTACCTTATCCAGACCCCATGCATCCGATTGTGGTTCACTTTGTAATCGCGATGGTGTTTATGGCTTTTTTTTGCGATGTTGTCGGCTATTTTTTTAATCAACGACATTTGCATGAAGTAAGTTTCTGGAATCTATTTGTCGCTACTGGGGCGATTTTTGTGGCAATTTTATTTGGTCAGTTTGAGGCTGGATTGGCGACTCCCTATCCAGCAGCACAGCCTGTATTAAATGTGCATACCATAATTGGTTGGTCGTTAGGAGGAATTTTGGCTTTAATTACTGGTTGGCGATTCGTTATTCGCTACCGTAATCCTTTAAAAGTTCCTCCTTCTTATCTTGGTGCTGCAACTTTCTTAATCAGTATAGTAAGTCTCCAAGTATTTTTGGGAACGCAGCTAGTTTGGGAATACGGACTTCACGTTAAGCCTGTAGTCGAAGCCATGAATAAAGGCATAATCAAATGAACTCAGAACTAATTAACCAGCTACAGCAGTTAGGCATTAATTTAGGGGCTAACGGGCTACCCTACAAACTGCCCATCCACCCGATTTTGGTTCATTTTACTCTGGGTCTATTTATTATCGGCATTATTTTCGATCTGGCGGGAACTTTTTTCGCTTTAGAAAAGCCAATTCTCAAATTTTTAGATTTGCCTACCTTGCGTTCTAACTTTTATACCGTAGGCTATTACAATGTTTTGGCTTCAGCGGGAATCACTTTCTTCACCGTTACCGCAGCTTTTTTAGAAATTATGCTGGCGCAACCCCCTATAGATGAGAAAAGTGCTTGGGGATTGGGAGCGGGTACAACCATGATTCTACATGGTCTGGGCGGAGTTCTACTATTATTTGCGATCGCAGCGATGACGGTTTGGAGAGGACTACAGCGTTATCGCTGGCGTAAGGGAAAGTCAAGAGAAGTTGTCTGGTCTTATTTGCTAATTGGTGTGGGAATTTTAGGCTTTATGTACGTTCACGGCACGTTAGGAGCGCATTTGGGTGGTGATTTTGGGTTTCACAACACTGCTGGTAATTTACTCAAAGAAGGGTTAAATCCTAATATTTTACTGAAGGAAAACCTTTAAACAGATATTTTAAACTACTATCAAGCATTATATTAAGCAATCAGAATCAGAAAATCATGACCAAAATTTTTGAATACATTTTGATGGCTGTGGGAATGGTAGTAATTATTGTAGTTAGCTACTGGCTGGGGCAAACATCCTACTCCTGGATGCCCATTGAAGCATCTACAGATGCCAAATACATTGATGATTTGTTTAGCTTCCTTGTAACCATGGCATCGGTTATTTTTTTGGGAGTTATGGGAATGCTGATCTATTCGCTGATTTTCTATCGTGCTGAGTCTGGAGACTATACCGAGGGACACGCCTATAGACATAATTGGAAATTAGAAGTTGTTTGGCTGGTTGTTCCCACAGCACTCGTGTTATGGATTGGCGTTTACAGCTTTAATATCTATACCCGTATGGAAATCTCTGGTCCTAAAAAGCTATTAGCATCGACAGCCGAACCAGCTTACATGGAGGTAGTGGATCGAGACAATACTAATGGGTCAACCGCAACAATCGGCGTAGTGGCAAAGCAATGGGCTTGGGATTTCCACTATCCTAATCAAAAAACAACTCATGAGCTGCACCTACCAGTCAACCAAAGGGTTCGCCTGATGCTACAGTCAGAAGATGTGCTGCATGGTTTTTACGTACCTGAATTTCGGATTAAGCAGGACATTATCCCCACCCGCGATATTGCCTTTCAATTTGTTCCTACCCGCGTCGGTAAATATAAGCTGCACGATTCTCAGTTAAGCGGCACTTATTTCGCCATAAATGAAGCAGATGTCTATGTCGATACAGCGGAAGATTATCAAAAATGGCTAGCCGAAGTAACTGCCGATATCTCTGATTTTAACTTAGCAGCCACAGAATACACTAACTCGCAAAAAAGAGCTTTTAACAGTCATTATCCTACGGTTATTCCTGCTCAAAGTAGCCAGATTGCTCTAGAGAACAATTCTGCTGAAATAGCCAATTAACTAACAACTAATAACTAAAAGCAAGTTCAATATCAACGAAGCTAATTCACATCAAACCTTATGACTAACAATCCTTCTCATGGCGTTATTGCTCCCGAATATAAAGCTTCTCTCAGCGAATCGGAAAAAAACTGGGGACGCTACTTTAGCTTTAGCATCGATCATAAGGTCATTGGCGTTCAATATGTAACAACTGCTTTTACTTTCTTTCTGATTTCTGGCTTGTTGGCAATGATCGTGCGCGCCGAATTAATTACCCCCGCATCGGATCTAGTCGATCGCCCTTTCTATAATGCTTTGTTTACCATCCACGGTACGGTGATGATTTTCTTGTGGATCATACCTTCGATAGTAGGCTTATCTAATTACGCCGTGCCGCTGATGATTGGTGCCAAGGATATGGCGTTTCCCAAATTAAATGCGATCGGCTTTTGGATTATTCCCCCTGCGGGGATACTCTTAATTTCCAGTTTTTTCTTGCCTAGCGGTTCAGCACAGGCAGGCTGGTGGAGTTATCCGCCTTTGAGTATTCAAAATCCCTCGGGAAACTTGCTTAATGGCGAACTCTTTTGGGTTCTGAGTATTTTTCTATTGGGTGTCTCCTCAATTATGGCAGCAGTCAACTTTGTGGCAACAATTGTTTGGTTGCGTGCGCCTGGAATGTCCTATTTTCGCCTGCCGATCTTTGTTTGGACGGTTTTAACGGCTCAGTTGATGCAGTTGATTTATCTACCTGCTTTGACGGGGGTAGCGATTATGTTGCTCTGCGATATTACTATCGGCACTAACTTTTTTGAACCATCGGCAGATGGCGATCCCGTTCTCTACCAGCACCTATTTTGGTTTTACTCCCACCCCACTGTCTATGTCTGGGCATTGCCAGCATTTGGCATATTTTCGGAAATAATTCCCGCTTTTAGCCGTAACCCTCTATTTGGCTATCGTTCGGTGGCGATCGCCACAATTAGTTTTGTACCTACAACTGGTATTGTCTGGGTACATCATATGTTTGCCAGCGGGACACCAGAATGGCTCAGGATAATATTCATGTTTACCACAGAGCTTGTGGCGATACCGACGGGAATCAAAGTTTTTGCCTGGACGGCTACCATCTGGAAGGGCAAGCTGCATCTAGAAACCCCGATGCTGTTTGCTTTCGGTGGTGTGGTTATGTTTTTGTTTGCAGGTATAACTGGGGTGATGCTAGGGGCGATGCCTTTTGACCTCCACGCAAACAATACCTATTTTGTCGTGGGACACTTCCACTACATTGTCTATAACACCATTACTATGGCACTGTTTGCTGCTATTTACTATTGGTTTCCTAAAGTTTCGGGACGGATGTATTCCGAGGGTTGGGGTAAAGTGCATTTCTGGCTGACCTTTATTGGTGCTAATCTCTGTTTCTTTCCCATGCTTCCTTTGGGTTTACAGGGAATGCTGCGTCGTATATCTTCTTACGATCCACAATATGCAGGTTGGAATATCGTTGCTAGTTTAGGCTCTTTTCTTCTGGGAGTTTCGATCCTGCCCTTTATAGCTAATATTGTCAGCTCTTGGCTACAGGGAGCCAAAGCTACTAAAAATCCTTGGTTAGCTACAGGACTAGAGTGGACAACTTCTTCTCCGCCAATTGAAGAAAACTTTGAAGAGATTCCGATTGTGGACTCGCCACCCTATGATTATGGCAAAGCTAAATATTCTGACCCACGGCTAGCTAATGAGTAAGAAGTAGGGAGGGATTTCTAACTTGATTTTAACTATGGAGAACGGTACACGCTGTATTTAAAGCAACTAGCCCAACTCGATCTAATACTTAATACCCAAGACCCAATATTTAGCATCATCATTGTTCCTTCAGCAACGCTCATAATTTTAATCAACGATGTCAAGTTCTACCCCCAATCCTCAAAAAGTCCAAGATGAAAGTCCATTTCCTGAGAGTCTGCGAAAATATATACCCTCGTGGCTACGGAAGTTTTTGCCAGCAGGCGGGGGAGATCATCATCGAGAAGAGGAAAAAACTCTTTTTGGCTTTCTTTCTTTTTTAATTTCCGAGAGCTTTATTTTTTTGGGTTTTATCCTTAGTACGATCGCTTTGCGCTTGACCTCTGCTGATTGGCTACCGCCTGGAGTCAAAGGTCCAGAGATCTCTACCATGACGATTATTTCTTCGGTAGTGCTGCTTTCTAGCAGTATTGTGATTTATTTTGCCGAACGCGCTCTCAAAGAAGATAAGCTCTGGCAATTTCGCCTACTGTGGCTGCTGACAATATTGATGGGTTCTTTCTTTCTTTACGCAGAGATCTCTGAATGGCTCGGTAATGATTTTGGACCTTCGACGGGAATGGTCGGCTCGACCTATTATTTATTGACTGGCTTTCACGGACTGCACGTTACTGCTGGCATTATTTTACTGACCATCATGCTGCTCCGCTCTTTTATTCCCCGTATTTATCGAGATGGTCATTATGGGTTAACGGCAATTTCTTTGTTCTGGCACTTTGTTGATGTACTTTGGATCTTCCTGTTTTCTCTGATTTATCTTTGGTAATAAATACAGGGAGTAGGGAATAGGAAGTAGGGAGTAATCAACGTAGTGCGATAAATGAATACGTAATATTAGTAACTAAGAACAAAATATGGTTAAATTTTTTCAAGACAACCCCGCTTTCGGCGCACCAGGAATTGAACCCCGCTGGACGCATTCTAATAAAACTGGAGTCGGTACGGCTTATTCAACCTCAAGTAAGGTGTGGTTTACTCTTTGGAAAGGAATTATCACTGAAGTTTACTATCCTACTATTGACCAGCCTCAAGTTAGAGACTTACAGTATTTGATTAGTGATGGTCAAAGCTTTTTTCATGAGGAGAAGCGCGACCTAAAGACAAAAATTGAAAGATGGGAATTAGAGCTAGGTTATCGTATTACCAATACTGCACCTGACAATAGCTACACCATAGTTAAGGAAGTAATTACCGATCCTCACGCTGACTGTCTACTGCAACATACCAAACTGACAGGAGAGGCGACCTATCTAGATAAACTAAAGCTATACGCTCTTTGTGCGCCTCATTTAGATATTGGCGGTTGGGGTAATAATGGCTATGTAATTGAAGTTTGCGATCGCTCTTTCCTTGTGGCAAACAAAGCAGACAAATGGTTAGTTTTAGGTGCAACAGTTCCTTTTAAAAAGTGTTCGGTTGGTTATGCTGGCAAAAGTGATGGTTGGCAGGACTTGGAAAATAATTATCAACTGGATTGGCAGTTTGATCGCGCTGAAGATGGCAACATCGGCTTAACGGGAGAACTGGATTTAACCAATACTAAAGAATTTACTTTAGCACTTGCTTTTGGTGATAGTTTGGAAAACGCTCTATCTATTTTGCTGCAATCAATTAGTATTCCTTTTGCCCAACAAAAACAAAAGTTCAAAGAACAGTGGGAGCGTACCTGGGACAAGCGTTCAGCTTTGACAGATCACTCTACTGATGACGGTAGCTTGTTTCATAGCAGCGTTAGTTTGTTACTGGCACATGAAGATAAAACCTATAGCGGGGCGACTATTGCTTCGATGAGTTTTCCTTGGGGAGAAGAAAAAGGAGATGGCGATCGCGGTGGCTATCATTTAGTCTGGACAAGGGATATGGTCAATAGCGTTACGGGTTTGATCGCTGCTGGTCATACTCAAACCGCAGTGCGATCGCTGATGTATCTTGTAACCTGTCAGCATCCCGACGGCAGCTTCGCGCAAAATTTCTGGTTGAATGGTGAGCCGTATTGGAAAGGAATGCAGCTAGATGAAGTAGCATTTCCCATTTTACTGGCTAAACAATTGGCTCAAATTGATGCTTTGCCAGATTTTGACGTATATCCGATGATTATTCGGGCTGCGGGCTATTTGATTCGCCAAGGCCCTGCAACCCAGCAAGAGCGTTGGGAAGAAGATGGTGGTTATTCTCCTTCTACCCTCGCCTGTAATATTGCAGCCTTGATTTGTGCTGCGGGTTTTGCCCGTCAACGAGGGGATAAAATTGCTGCTGAGTATATTGAAGAATATGCTGACTTTCTCAAAGACCACATCGAAGCCTGGACTGCAACTACTCAAGGAACTCTCGTCCCAGAAATCAAGCGTCATTTTGTCCGCATTACCCCAGCCGAAATAGACGTGCCTCATCCCAATGAAGATCCTAACAATAGTACGATAACTCTTTCGGCTCGTCCTCCTGGTACTGAATCAGAGTTTTCCGAAAACAAATCTGGGGAGTTTCTGACCAAAGAAATAGTAGACGCGGGATTTCTTTTATTTGTCCGCTATGGCATTATCGCCCCTGACGATCCTTTGATTATTGATTCACTTAAAGTTATCGATGCTGTTTTGAAAGTCGATACTCCTTTTGGTGCTTGTTGGCGACGATTTAATAACGACTGGTATGGACAAAAAGAAGACGGCAGTGCCTATAAAGGTGTAGGTGTGGGACGAGCTTGGCCCTTGTTGACTGGCGAACGCGCTCACTACGAACTGGCAGCAGGAGGTGATGTTACGCCCTTTATCAAAGCAATGGAAGAATTTGCCACCGATACAGGATTATTAACCGAACAAGTTTGGGACAGTAAAGATATTCCCGACGCACATATGTACTTGGGCAAGCCAACTGGTGCAGCCATGCCTCTAATGTGGGCGCACGCTGAATATGTTAAGCTGTTGCGATCGGTTAAAGATGGACAGGTTTTCGATCTGATTCCCGAAGTTGCCGAGCGCTATCTTGATGCGCGTTCCCTTGCGAGGCAGCGCGGTCTTGTTGGTTTCCGACAAAGAGCGACTGCCGAGGGCGCGCCTGACGGCGACGCGGGGTCGCATCGCTATCTAAATAATTACGTTTCTAAAGCAATAGAAGTATGGAAGTTTCACCGTCAGGTGACAACAGTAGGCAAAGGCGAAATACTCAGAATACAGGCAGATACACCCTTTAAACTACGTTGGTCAAACGACAATTGGCAAACCAAACAAGATCTAGATTCAATTAATGTTGTTGCCTTGAATTTAGAATATGTCGATCTTCAAAGCGATAGACTGTCACCGATTGAGTTTACCTTCTTTTGGACTGATAGTAACAATTGGGAGCAAAATAACTATACTGTTAAAGTTGTCTAGATTCAGCAACTCTACTAAGTTTAAGTAATTAAAGCAATAGTCAACTTTACCGATCATTTTAAAAACAAAAATCTGGTTTAATTTCAATCAGTAGTCTTATGTTGAACTCAAAATGATTAAACAATTTGTACTTTCTTTAATTGGTGGCTGCATAATTGGAATTGGTTTTTCTTTTTTTAAATTACCATTACCCGCTCCACCCTTAGCAGGTTTGATTGGCTTGGGAGGAATGCTACTAGGTAGTTGGGTTTATCAACAAATACAAAATTTGGCTGGCTAGCCTAAGTTTTTGTCAAGCATAGGATTACTTAACTATCTCAAATTTAAAACTATCTTTGCCCCTGTTTGAAGTATTTTTGTCTAATTTTTTTTTCTAAGAGCAAGATTTGACAAATTAAGTCAAGAATAGAGTAGAGAAGTTTTGTTTGTCTGTTTTAGACTTATAGTTAATGGTTCACGATTATTTTAGCAGTAAGTAAGAACTAATTGTCTACGTTTCTTTTATGCCAAATATGTTTGCTAATTTAGGCAGTGATAGGGAGTTTTTATACTACATTAGCTAAAACTAAACAGTGTACATTTTGTTCATGGGTCAAATATTTATTTGGAAGAAATTAACAAGATGCTAGCTCTTCAGTTTAAACAAACTGGTAGTCTCGAACAACTCAAGCTTGAAGATTTACCATCTCCTGATGTTAAATCGGGAAATGTATTAATAAAGGTAAAAGCAGCAGCGATTAATCCCAGCGATGTCAAAAATGTGTTGGGTAAAATGTCCCATACCACCGTACCGCGTATTCCAGGTCGAGATTTTGCAGGAGTAGTAATTGAAGGTAGTAGTAATTTAGTTGGTTTGGAGGTTTGGGGAACAGGAGGTGAATTAGGCTTTACCCGCGATGGCACTCATGCCGAGTTTATTTCTTTACCCGAAGCAGCAGTTAAACCCAAACCGAAGAATTTATCTTTAGAAGAGTCGGCAGCTATAGGTGTAGTTTACGTTACTGCCTTTACAGGAATAGAGCGCGCAGCTTTGAGCGAAGGCGAGACATTATTGGTTATTGGTGCGACTGGAGGTGTTGGCGGTGCAGCTATGCGAATAGCCAAGTGGCGAGGGGCAAAAACTATAGGTACAATTCGCAGAGACTCTGATGCAGAGACAGCAGTTGCTAATGGTGCAGATCTAACGATCAATCTCCAAGAACAGGATTTAACTGAAGCCGTAATGTCAGCTACTAATGGCAAAGGTGCAGACGTAGTTTTTGATACTGTTGGTGGATCTTTGTTTGAGCAATGTTTGCCTACACTAGGATCTGGCGGACGCATCATTGAAATTAGCGCATCTGCGGGCAAAAGTAAGGTTAGCTTTGACCTATTAGACTTTTATCGACGAGATTTGAAACTAATCGGCGTAAATACCTTACATTTAGATGCTATGGCCTGTGCAGAGGTTTTGCAAAAGTTGACTTCTAATTTAGAAGGCGATAAGCCTTCTATTGACATTGGCGCAACTTACTCTTTAGAAGAAGCAGTCACCGCTTATCAACAGGTAAACGACAGAAAAGTTAAAGGAACAGTTTTAATTACTTCCAAATAGCCGTAAAGACCCAGGTAAGTCTCGGTATTCATCGGCATCAGGATGTGACGACTATACAGAGTGGCGAGCTTCGCCAAGTCCAGAATGTGCTAGCTTTTTAATTTGCTCGATCAAAGAAATTAACATCTCCTACCAATAGCCAGTTATCTCCCGCAGTTTGCTTGGCAGCATAGGATAGGTTGCGTAATAGCCGAGTTTTTGAGTTTGCTGTGCTGACTCAAATCTAGTTTACAGAAATTTATCTTTTGTCCGATTATTTGGCTAAAATATGCAGACTATAAGGTTTTTGAGCGATCGCTTTAATATATTCTGCGCTCAAATAAGGGCTATATTTTCGATCTTGGGCAATATAATTCTGAAAGAAAACCAACGAGAGAATGTTTTGATAAGTTTTTGCCACATTAAAAGCCTTTGCTTGCGAATGTTGCTGCTCGTTTGCTAAGGTGACATTAGAATGGGGTAGTCTTTCGGAAATTACCAAATGGCGGCTGCTATTCTCTAAAGATTTAAATAAAGGCACCTGTTCATTTAGCAGCGAAGTTAGAAAATCTCGATCCACAACCTGCCACATCATTGGGATTGATATTTCTTTAAGCTTCTGTTTATTAAAAAGACTATTGCCAAACGGAACAAACATATATGCAGCCTTGATACGATCATCTTTTAGAGACTGCTTTTTTCTCGGCATATCTAAAGCACGACACTGGTATAAAACAGAAATATTGAGTAAATCAAGCTGTTGAGCGCAATCATGTTCTAATTGGGGAAAATCAATCTCAGCCCCTGCCAAAGAAAGAGCCGTCGTCCCGCCGATAGAATAGCCAAAAATACCAACTTGCTCTAGATTAAGACTATTATTTAACTGTTTTGGATTAATTTTTGCTAATTGATCCAAAATATAGCTAATATCCAAGGGACGATCTATATATTCTGTGGCATCAAAATTCTCTTTGTATAAACCTCTAACAAAGTCTAATTGTCGTTGACGATCGCTCCCAGGATGATCGGGAATAACCACCGCAAAGCCATAGGAAGCCAAATGACCTGCCAAATCTTGAAAGCGAGCGCGTTTTGCACCCAAGCCGTTAGAAACTACTATTACAGGGGTAGATTTGCTATTGACTGCTGGTAAATAAAGATCGGTAACTAAATTGCGATCGCGTTTAGGGTCATAAAAGTCTAATGTTTGTTTGGTTACTTGAAATTGACCTGGCTTAGAAAAGTCTGGAATATTTTTAATATTATTCTCGCCTGAAGTTTTCCCCTGGTCTAAGCTGGCAATAAACTCTTGAGTATCATCTTCGGCATTGGATACTTGCTTAACCAGCTTGAGTAATTCAGCCAGATCTAGCTTGATATCTGTAGGGAAACGTTTTAAAAAATCAACTAAGTTAACCCCTTTAGCAGATCCCGCACTTTGTACCACCGCAGCCCGCAACCCATAAAAACCATTGATGTCTCCAGGTAGTTTAATTATCTCACCGATGCGCTGTAATATTTTAACGCCAGAGTCAGTACGGGAGTAGCGATAGACCAATACTTGATTGACATTATAAGTTTGGCGCAAAAGCTTTTGTAATCTCTCAGTTTGCTTCGGTGAGATACGCTTAAGATAAAAATTGAGACTACTGCTGATTTTTCCATGTTTGGCAAAGGCTTCTAAGTCCTCGACCTGGATCTTAAAACCGAGCAAACTATAGTTAAAATCTATTCTTTCTGCTGAGATGGCGGGAGATTTAATTGCTAGTGTAGTGGTAATTGCGATCGCGAAGCTAGTCGCAGACATCGCTAATAACAGAGTATATTTAGCTAGTCTAAATTTTTGAAACATAAATCTGCTTTTAATTGAACTAATAACTAATAACTAACCACTAATAACTAATAACTCCGCAATTTTAATTATTCCCTGATTTCTGCCCAAAACTGATTGTGGAGTTACTGAGTAAATACAACCAACGGCGTATTTTGCCTCTGGCGATCGCCGATAACATTTTAAGATAGGTGATCGGATTAGTATATCTTTGGAATAACCCTGTTACATCACTCTTTTTGATATTACTTAAATACCACTGTGACCAAACCTCCAAACTACCGTCAAGAAACATGGCTTTGCAGGCATTGCGTTGAACTTTGCCACTAGAAGTTTTGGGTATCCGTCCTGGCTTAAGCATTACAATACCGTAAATGTCGATAAAATGTTCTTGAAATATCTGCCAACGGATAGCTGCTACCACTTCATCCATAACTAAAAATTGGCGATAAGTGCGCTCTATTTCTTGAGCAACCACTAATCTTGCTTTTCCCTCTACCTCAATCGAGAAAGCAGCACCACAATTAGGTTTTAATCCAGGATGACATTGTTCTACTGTTTGTTCAATATGTTGAGGGTAATGATTCAAGCCCCAAAAAACAAGCACATCATGAAGACGACCAGTAATATATAATTCTCCATGATCGATGAAGCCTAGATCTCCAGTACGCAGATATTTACCTTGACCATTTAAACTTGCTTGAAAAGTCTCTTGGGTTTTGGCTGGTAGCTGCCAGTATCCTTGTCCCACACTTGAACTGGAAAACCAAATTTCCCCTATTTCGTTGACTGCACATTCGGTTAAAAAATCAGGAGCAACAATCGCAATTTTGCCATCTAACCAAGGATAACCCGCGCTAACTATCGTAGTTGTGACTGGCTGTAATTTATCGGCAATAACTACCTTATTTTCTTCTAAAGCAATCTTGTCTAAATACTTCACCGTAGGCGACTTGACTTTATCTCCGCCTGTAATTATTAGAGTAGCTTCCGCCATGCCATAGCAGGGATAAAATGCCGTTGACTTGAAGCCACAGCTAGCAAATTTACGGCTAAATAGCTCCATAGTTGCTGTTTGCACTGGTTCTGCGCCACAAAACGCCACTGACCAACTACTCAGGTCTAATTGCGCTGCTTGTTCTTTCGTGACGCGATCGCATAATAAATCATAGGCAAAATTTGGCGCACCGCTGGTAGTTGCTTTATATTTACTTATCGCCTGTAGCCAACGAATTGGCTTTTGCACAAAGCTAATGGGAGAGATCATCACACAAAACGCACCTATGTATATAGGCTGGATCACGTTACCAATTAAGCCCATGTCGTGAAACAAAGGTAGCCAACCCACACCTACTAAATCTTTGGTATGATCAAAAGCCTGTTTCAACATCTCTTGGTTTTGCATTAGACACCCGTGAGTAATTATTACTCCCTTTGGTTCGCCTGTAGAGCCAGAGGTATATTGTAAGAAAGCCAAAGTATCGGCATTTATTTTTGGTAGAGTCCAATCATCAACTTGAGTTTGATTGATTTTGTCTGTATTTAAACAATGTAGCCAAGCGTATCCCCACTTAGATAGCTGAGTTTTTAGCTTGCTAAACAAACTAGATTCAGTTAATACTACTTCTGCACCCGCAGAGACAATGCGGGTCTGTACTTCTACGGTAGTTAAGCGGTTTTTAGGCGGATGACAGGGTACAGCCACAACCCCCGCGTACAAACAGCCAAAAAATGCCGTAATAAACTCTAAGCCACCGCTGTAAGGATATACCAGTAAAGCTCTAGAGCCAGGATCGACGACTTGCTGTAGTGAAAGCGCGATCGCTTTTGCCTTAGCCTCTAACTCCTGATAGGTCAGTATAATTTCTTTATTCTCACCATCCTCAAGAAAAATATACGCTGTATCCTCGCCTTGAGATATGACTCGCTGCTGTAATATTTTAACGATGTTAGAGTTTGGCTGACTAGACATTATGGCTATCTTTCACTCGATGCAAATTAAACCATAATATAACCTGGGTTCGATGCAATCTTAAAATTTGAATGTTGCGATCGCTCTACTTATCAAAATTTTAAAGATGCAAAAGTAACAATCTGTACAAAAATTTATTATTTCTAGATATAGTAAAAAATATTTAGTTGGGTAAATTGATCTTGCAGGTTATAACGAGATAATATTCTTTTATAGTTTGTGTATTTGAAAGCTGTAAATGAAAAAGCTGCATTTAGCAATTTCCACTAACGACATTAAAGCAACTATTAAAGACTATAGTAAACGATTATCAGCAAAACCCTGCTTAGTCATTTCAGGCGAATATGCTCTGTGGCGAACAGAAACGCTCAATGTTTCTATTAGACAAGATTCATCTTGCCAACCAGGAGAATTAAGACATTTGGGATGGGAAGATTCTACTGCTTTAAGTATGTCTGTTGAAACCGACGTTAACGGTATTGTTTGGGAAAATTTTACCGCTAGTCAACAGGCAGAAGAAATTAACGAAATATGGTCAAAAGCTAATTATCAACCAGAATCTTGAATTAATGCTTGTTAAACTAAAAACTAACGACTAGCCAAGGTGTACCCACCGCAGGGACTAAAAACTTTTTGCTCAACCTTCTGACAAACAATCAGGAGAATTAAGAGCAGCTTCAATTTCTAAGACAACCTGATCTTTATTTTCATAGAGCATAATTAAGTGATCTTTTGCTCTTGTTATCGCTGTATATAACCCCGCTTTAGCTTCAAAACTAATTTCTTTTTCTTCTAATTTATATGCAGATAAACTATCTATTCCAGCAATAATTACTGCATCAAATTCTACACCTTTTAAAGCATTCCAAGAATCAACAATTACAAAGGGACGATTAACAACATTGCGATCGCGATCGCCTGAACTTTCAGGAGCATGATGTTCTAGATTTAACTTGGTTAATTCTTTGCTTATTTCTTGTTTTAAATCTTTAGCTTGAGGATGCACCAAAATACCAATTGAAGATTCACCATGAACCTCTAAAGCCTCCTGAACTTGAGCAGCAATTTTATCTGGCATATCTTCATAATAAACTTCGAGTAATAAAGGCTTAATACCTGAACTACGAGAATGTTTTTTCTTAGGTTCAATTACACTACTAATACTAGGAGTATGAATCACTTTTCCAGTTTCATCTCGTTCTTTTTTTTCTACTCTTATTTCGGCTGTGGCTAAGGCTGGGGCAATAAACTTCCAGGCAAGTTCCAAAATTTCTGGAGAATTACGATAGTTAAGCTCAAAAACTTGCGATCGCCCTCCAGGAATATTGATGCCTAAACTTTTCCAACTCCAATCTGATTTGCGTCGATGAGATTGTCCATAAACCGATTGAGTATTGTCATAAACAATAAATAAAGCGTTAGTTCGCCGATCTAAAACTTCTAATAAAGCTTGAAACCATTCATCAGGAAAATCTTGTGCCTCATCGATTAAAATTGCCTGATATCTTTTAGGACATTTACGAGCTAATTCTACCAGTTTGCTAACGTCATCATCGTAACTATATTTTAAATTTCTATATGCCCACTGATGAAAAGTTAAGCATTCAAAACTCTCAACTTTGTTGGCTTCTAAATTAGATTTTAACCAGCTATTCATAAAGCGATTGTAGGTCAAAATCAAAATTTTATTATAATCTTCAGCTAACTTTTTAACTCTATTTCTCAATACTAAAGACTTACCAGATCCAGCAGCACCCCTGACAATTGCTGCACCTTTAGAACGCAAATTTTTAGACCTATCTTGTTCTTGATTTAACTGTTCAAGTTCTAATCTTTGCCCTAAGCTTTGTTCAAAATTAATCCACATTTTAAAATTATCAAAATCTTTATTTAGATCCTATGCGGATTTTTTGGCAGCGTCTCTACTGAGAACTACTTAGGGCGTAACTTTATTTAAAGTAATTATCCGCACTCGATATAGCTGAATTAGCGATCGCTATGTAATTAATCTTGCCTAGCTACTAACTAATTACCAATACAGGACAATTAGCCAAATTAATGACGCGGTTGGTTGCACTATCCATTGCAGCTTCTTCATCAATCAACCCCAAACCCCGACAACCCATAATAATTAAATCTGCATTAATCTCATCGGCAACATCGCAGATAGTAAAAGCGGGAATTCCTGATTTTTCTACAGTTTCAGCAACAATTCCCTGTTGGGCGAAAAACAATTTAGCTTCTTGGAGCAACTTAGCTACCTGTTCTTCTGAACTCATCGCTCCTCGATCATCGGTTTCGACTACTGATAATATAGTTAACTTGCTATTATGAAACTTGACCATATTTGCCGTAAGCTCGATCGCTTTGCGAGCCTCTCTTGTTAATTCTATGGGAAACAAAACAGTCTTAAACATCTTCCTCTAGAAAATAAAGCTAAATTAATCTTAATACTGTTTTCTTGACTTATTGTTGCAGAAAAACTGCGATCGATAGCCAAAATTAAACAAATTTAATCAATTATAAGTAATCACGTTGGTCATTTATAGGCTCAGAGTCGATCGTTATTTCTCTTTTTAGCAAATTAAGTCACAAAAAAAAGAAGCCTCAAAACTTATAACTGCTTGCTGCTTCAATTGTTGATTATTCGTCACTACTTGTATATTAGTTCAACCATCCCTTGAGACGGCGAGCTACTTGAGGGCGACGTAGCTTCCGCATAGCTTTACTTTGAATCTGACGTACTCTTTCACGAGATAGACTAAACATTCCCCCTACTTCTTCTAGGGTGTAAGCTTGGCTGGTAGATAAACCGTAACGCAAACAAATCACGTCTTTTTCCCGCTGTGTTAATACATCATCTAAAACATCAGTGATTTCCTGACGCATCATGGTTTCATTCATCCGCTCTTCAGGAAGCTGTAGATCGCTATCTTCTAATAGATCGACTAACTCTGTGTCTTCTGCTTTACCAACGCGATGATTGAGGGATAAAGATTGGCGACGCAACTCTAGAAGTTGACGCAACTGCGAAGTAGATGTTTTTAGCTCCTTAGCTAATTCAATTTCGCTAGGATTGCGCTGTAACTTTTGTTTAAGGTTACGCTGGGCTTTTTTAAGCTTGTTGAGCTTTTCAACTATATGAATGGGTAAACGAATTGTGCGAGCATCATTGGCAATAGTGCGGGTAATTGCCTGACGAATCCACCAATAGGCATAGGTAGAGAACTTATAGCCTTTATTGGGATCGAACTTTTCAGTAGCTCTATTTAAACCGATCGCACCTTCTTGAATCAAATCTAGAAAAGGCACACCGCGATTAAGATAGCGTTTGGCAATGGAGACTACCAGACGTAAATTGGAGCGAATCATTTTACGCTTGGCTACTTTTCCTCGGTAGAGCAGCAAATCTAGCTGTCGTTCTGATTGTAATCCCATTGCTTGGCTTAATTCAGCCTTGGTAGGTTCTTTTTGCTCTTGCGCTAATTTTTGTCGAGTATTTTCCACCTGAAGCAATAGCTTGACATCATTAGCTAAGATAATTTCTTCCTCAGCAGTTAATAAAGGATAGCGAGCCATTTCTTTGAAAAAAGCCCCAATATTATCCTCTAAAGGAAGCTTGCGCCGACTCCCAACTTCAGCACCATATTGATTTTCTAAAGAAAATTCTGCTTCAACCAGCTTTAAATCTTCTTTGATAAATTCCGAATCTTCATTGCTTAAGATGTCTACGCTGTAATTATTGTTTTCTACTAATTTCACTGTAGTCATTGCTTTGCTTCCTATTTTATTAAAAGAGGTCTTATTTTGAGGAAATACTGATAATTAACCTTTACTGATGTTATAAATATATATTTGCTTTACTTATGTTTTTAGGTTGAATTTGTGATTAGACTTCAAAACTTTGAAAGTCAAAAGAAGAGTAATTAAGTTGGGGAACTTTGCTTTTTTAACTTATTTTTTTGCCAGTTTAATTTATATTTTAGTGACTAAAATCTCATGTTTATGAATTACCGTTACAAAAACAAACCTTTTCTTAATATTTTTTTAGCCTGAATTGGAGTGAAACTTTATGATCTAGCAAATCCCTTGCAAAAATAAGAGTAACAGCTTTTGTTTACTTATATTTAGTTATTTGAATAAATTCTGGCTTAGTTACAAATTTTCTGGGTAATAATATTGTATTTTTTCATAGGATCTAGATCAAAAATGTAGTCGTTCTTACTTAAAATGAATGTTTGTAAGGAAGCTATGACTTATGTTTGAACATTTTTAGGCACTTGCTACTAATTAAAGATCAATCACACTTAAATATTTTTGTTTGTCAAATTTTATCTACTTGAAAACCCTAAATAAATAATATGAGTAGCATTTATTTAAATTAAAAATTGTAACTAGAGAAACACTAGTTATCTTTTTTTCTAAAACAACTATAATTTCCTATGTAAACGAAATTTAAAATTCTTCAGTAAAATTACTTAAGTTCAAGTAAATTGCTCTAGATAAAAGCACAAGAATGTAGGATAGTATTTTTGTACGAGCAAATAAAAGTTTTGTTTTAATGTCAACTGCTATTTATAACAATTTGTCTGAGCTAAATTACGAAGACTTATCTCGCTCAAAATCAGTTACTCCTTTAGCTGTAGCCGAACCTCAAGAGAGCTATAGAGTCAACAATCAGCAGTGGGTTGAAGTTTTAGTTGATTGTCCTGGAATACAAGGACTATATACCTACAGCATTCCTGATGATTTGCTAGTGTATTCAGGAGATATTGTCAGCGTACCTTTTGGAATGCAGATAACTGGAGGGATTGCGATTCGTTTGTTGACCTCACCTCCTCAAAACTTTGACGTTAATAAGATTCGTCCCCTTGATGACGTGGTTATATCGGGTTTTTTTGCCAATACGTATTGGCAGTTGTTGAGTCGAATTGCCGACTATTACTGTGCCGATTTGATGAGCGCAATTCGCGTCGCACTTCCCCCTGGTTTGTTAGGGCGATCGCAAAGAAGAATTAGATTAAATACTGAGACTATTCCTCCTGGTGCAGAAGCATTTTGTAGCCTAATTGCAGGCAATATTTTACGACTGCTGCAAAATCAAAAAGAAGGCAACTATAGCGTTAACTATCTGAGAAATCAGATCAAAGGAGCAAGTCGGGGAATCCGCGAACTAAGCAAACGAGGCTGGATTGAAAACTATCTCGAACCACCAAAACGAGCCAAGCCAAAATTAAAAACTGCCGTTACCTTAGCAGCAGCAAGCTTTTTAAATGATTTGACGGCTAGACAGAAAGAAATATTACAGGTACTCAAAAATCGAGGTGGTGAACTGTGGCTAAAAGAATTGATTCAGCTATGTCACACTACATCGGCGACGATTAAAAAACTGGAAACAAAAGGCTACGTGATTCTCTCTGAGAGGGAAATTCTGCGTAAAGAGCAAGGAGTTGTTCAGGTAGAAGATCGACCCAAAGAACTCAATAAAGCTCAAGCAGATGCTCTAGCCGTAATTAATGCTCAGGTTAATTATGCCAAGATTCTTTTACACGGGATAACAGGTTCGGGCAAAACTGAAGTATATCTTCAGGCGATCGCACCAATTTTGGCACAGAGAAAATCCGCTTTAGTTTTAGTCCCTGAAATTGGCTTAACTCCCCAACTAACAGATCGCTTCCGCGCTCGTTTTGGGGAACAAGTATGTGTATATCATAGTAAGCTTTCTGAGGGTGAACGTTACGACACCTGGCGACAAACAATCCAGGGAGAACCCCAAGTAGTTATTGGCACGAGATCGGCTATCTTTGCACCCTTGCCCAATCTGGGCTTAATTGTTTTAGATGAAGAACATGACTCTAGTTTTAAGCAAGATCGCCCTATACCTACCTATCACGCCCGTACAGTGGCACAGTGGCGAGCAGAATTAGAAAATTGTCCTCTAGTTTTAGGTTCAGCTACCCCGTCTTTAGAAAGTTTGGTAGCAGTAAAAAATGATGTAGGGGCTGTTCGCGAACAGCCCTTACAGGAAATTGCGGGAAAACCAGATCTCAAATCAACAAACAAAACATTTTATCTATCCTTACCTGAAAGAATTGGTTCCCGCCCTTTACCCCAGGTAGAAATAGTCGATCTACGAGAGGAATTGAGTCGAGGCAACCGCTCAATCTTTAGCTTGTCTCTGCAAAATGCGATCGCCGATATGCAGTCACAAAAACAACAGGGTATTTTATTTATCCCTAGACGGGGACACAGTACCTTTGTCTCCTGTCGCAGTTGTGGCTACGTGATGGAATGTCCTGACTGTGATGTGTCTCTTTCCTATCACTATAGCCATGAAGGCGCAGCAAAACTATTACGCTGTCACTATTGTAATCACACTCGTTTGCAGCCTGATATCTGTCCTGAATGTAGTTCTCCCTATCTCAAGTTTTTCGGCAGTGGTACACAGAAAGTCACTCAGGAGTTAGCAAAACTGTTTCCTGAACTTAGATGTATTCGCTTTGATAGCGACACCACCAGAAATAAAGGGGCGCATCGCCAGTTAATCGATCGCTTTATCCACAAAGAGGCTGATATTTTAATCGGTACTCAAATGCTGACTAAGGGATTAGATATTGCAGGAGTGACGGTAGTGGGTATTGTTGCAGCCGATGGTTTACTGCATCGTAGTGATTATCGGGCAGCAGAAAGAGCATTTCAGACCTTAACCCAGGTAGCAGGAAGGGCAGGCAGAGGAGATATTCCAGGCAAAGTAATTGTGCAGACCTACTCCCCAGAACACCCTGTAATTCAAGCAGTCAAAACCCATGACTATAATAACTTTAGCCAAATAGAATTAAGCCAGAGAGAAGAATTAAACTATCCTCCCTACGGTAATCTAATTTTAATTAAGCTCAGTAGCATCGATCCTAGAGAAGTAGAACAGGCTGCTGGAACTCTTTGCGATCGCCTGATCGACATTCTCAACTCAGAATATGATATCTTAGGCCCTGCACCCGCTAGTGTTATGCGAGTTGCCCGCCGTTATCGTTGGCAAATTTTACTCAAGTTTCCCCCAGCCGAGAAAGCTAATTTACCAGATTTAAATAACTTGCGATCGCATATTCCCCAATCTGTCAGCATGACCATTGATGTCGATCCGATCAATATGGACTAGTAGGGGCGATTCGCCCTTCGGGTTCGGCAGTTGCTTCAACAGCGCGATTATTCAAGCGGAACTAAATTCCGCGAATCTCGCGCTCAAGTCGGTGAAACCGATGGCGGCTTTTGGGACAGAATCTTCTGACCCAAAAGCCGCCTTCCCAACGCACTGCCTCACGAATCGCCCGTACAGTAATTATTCCTCTCCTGCATGATATGAACTCCGCACTAAAGGCGCAGAGCGAACATGAGAAAAGCCTAACTCTTGGGCAATTTCTCCGAGGCGAGTAAACTCATCAGGAGTCCAATATTTTTCCACGGGCAAATGAGCCAGGGAAGGGCGCATATACTGACCGATAGTCAGGCGATCGCATTTTATTGCCCGTAAATCTTTGAGGGTTTGAACTATTTCAGCTTCTGTTTCGCCCAAACCCAACATCAAGCCAGATTTAGTAGGAATAGTAGAATCTAGTTCTTTAACGTAACGCAAAACATTCAACGAGCGATCGTATCTTGCCCCTCTTCTGACTGGTGCTTGCAAACGAGCCACAGTCTCTAAATTGTGATTGTAACAGGCTGGTTTTGCTGCCACTACAGTAGCAACTCTATTCTTTTGGCTACTTTCGGCTGATTTACCACTCCAAAAATCAGGCGTCAAAACTTCTATCTGCGTCTGGGGATTAACCAAACGAATTGCCGTCATCACCTTGACAAACCACTCTGCACCCCCATCGTCTAAGTCATCCCTAGCTACAGAAGTAAGCACAACATAGCGTAAACTCAATAAACTAACCGCATCAGCCACTTTTTGAGGTTCATCAGGGTCTAGTGTCATCGGCGCATGACCTTTTTCTACTTGGCAAAAAGCACAGGCGCGGGTACAGGTTTGTCCCATCAGCAAAAAAGTCGCTGTCTGATTAGCGTAACATTCACCCCGATTGGGACATCGAGCCTCCTCACAAATAGTGTGAATATTTCTTTGTTTGATAATTCGTTGTACTGTAGAAAGCTCACTCGCCTTGCCAATTGGTCTTTTTAGCCAACTAGGTAAACTAGTTGATTCAGTATGCCAATTATTTTTAGTTGAATTTATTTGTTGAGATTTGTTTATCATGCTTAACGATCGGCAACATTACTTACAATAGAATACAAAAATTAGATGTTTCTTCCTGTTATTTTAGTAATTTAAAAGGGAACTCTAAGCTTGTAAACCAAAACTAACTGCCAAAACCAGTCTAGTAAATATCAGGCATGAAGAAGTTAGTAGCTCAGGAGTAAATTGTGTCAACCCACAAAATTCTAGTTATTGATGACAGTAAAGTCATCAGGATGCGAGTTAAAGATATGTTGCCAGAAGGCAACTTTGATATCATCGAAGCCAAAGATGGTTTAGAAGGATTCAATCTAATTAGAACAGAAAATCCCAATTTGATTATGCTGGATTTTTTACTGCCAAAAATGAGCGGCTGGGAAGTGTATCAACAGATCCAGAAAGAACAAAAGTTTCGCTCGATCCCTCTAGTGTTGATGTCTGGTCGCAAGGAAGAGGTTACAGACAAGATTACTGAGCCTTTTGAGTACTTTTCTTTTGTGGAAAAGCCTTTTGATCGCGAGCAACTAGTAGATGCGATTCGAGATGCTATGCTCAAAGCCAAGAGACAACCTCAAGGCACTGCGGAAATATCTCAACCACCCAGCAGCTTTACTACTGCGGATACATCTGCTTTAACCTCCGAGATTGAACTCTTAAAACTTAAAATTGCCAAACTGGAAAAAGAATCTGAACAAATGAAGAAACAATTCAATCAGTTGGTTGGGTTTATTAAGCAAAAGCTGAGATAGAAAGTAGAATTACCTGCTTTTGGATAAATAAGATACGTTTCCTAAGATAGCTGAATGTTGACGGTTAACATCAAACAAATACTTATAGAACCCATTTGAGATCTAATTAAGCGTAAGTCTTTTGAGTAAAAGTCGAATAAAACGAAGATTGATTTTAACTCTAGCATTTAAAATGCGTTCAAAATTCTTGACTAGACTTTTACACTCCAAGAGTTAGACCTTTCGATGACGGGAGCGAACCTTAACTCGAACAAATCCTGATTTTTCCGCTTGTTTCTGAGATTTAGAATGGTTTAGCAGACAACTTAAACCTAATCTTAGTCATGATTGGTGGATAAAGTTGCGATCGCTTGGCAAAACGACAAAGCAAAAGGCACCTAGATTTATAAGCACTTTAAGGGAAGATGCTAAAAACTAACAATCCTTAAGAGCCAGGATTGAAACCTTGGTAAATGATTATCGCCAAGGGACTCGATTATTAATTTATACTAACATCTGTCGCGGTAGTTCTGTTTCTAAACTAAAGCGTGTGATCAATTAGAAAAAAAGTTGATGAACAAATTTATGCTCGAAGCATTAAACGAAGCATACAAAGGGCTTGAAGAAGGCGGAATACCTATTGGCTCGGTTGTGGTCAAAAACGGGGAAATAGTTGGGCGCGGTCACAATCAAAGAATGCAAAAAAACAGTGCTATTCTTCATGCGGAAATGGATGCTCTAGAAAATACTGGTCGTAAAAGTGCATCTTTTTATTCAGATGTAGTTTTGTACACTACTTTGTCTCCATGCAGTATGTGTAGTGGTGCGATTCTTTTGTATAAAATTCCTCACGTTGTTATTGGTGAAAACCAAAATTTTCTGGGGTCAGAAGATTTATTAAGAGATAAAAAGGTAATTGTTGAAGTTCTTAACGAGCAAAATTGTATCGAACTAATGAGCAACTTTATACTATCTAAGCCCTTATTATGGAATGAAGATATTGGAACATGAACTAATAACAACTAAGTTTGTACCTTTGAGTAGTTTTTCAGCACAGAACTCAGAAGCCAGTAAATCAATGACGGGGATAACCTCTTGTAATGCCCAGATAAAGATGAGTATGGTTTTCTAGCAAGAGAATATACAAGTCTTGCTTTTGTGATGCACCATGATTGCCCCAGGCTAAGATGACGCGATTGTTTTTCATAAATACTGTCTAGAATATAGCGCTCATTATCTTCATAGCTCCACTACGTCTTGTTAATTATCTTTCCTCGATGGGGTAGGGTGACAAATTCTGTTAGATAATCAAGACAGCTTGTAGATGAAGTTTTAGGGAAAGGAATGAAACGAGTATTAGTTACAGGAGCGACGGGAAAGACGGGTTCGCTGGTTTTACAAAAACTACGCGACGAACCAGATGAATTTGAGGCAATTGGTTTGGCGCGATCGCCAATCAAAGCTGAAGAACTATTTGACTCGAAAGGTTTTGTTATAGGTGACATCAAAGACAAATCTAGCTTAAATTCGGCAATATCTGGCTGCGAGGCTCTAGTGATTCTTACCAGTGCAGTTCCCAAAATGATTGCACCACCCGCCCAAGGACAAAGACCAGAGTTTGAATTTGTACCAGGGGGACTTCCTGAAGAGGTAGACTGGCTCGGACAAAAAAATCAGATCGATGCAGCCAAACAAGCGGGGGTTAAACATATAGTACTGGTAGGTTCTATGGGTGGTACCAATCCCGACCATCCTCTCAACCGCATTGGTAACGGCAATATTTTAATCTGGAAGCGCAAAGCCGAACAGTATTTAATTGATTCGGGTATCGACTACACTATTATTCGCGCTGGTGGTTTGTTAGATAAACAGGGCGGAGTCAGACAACTGCTGGTAGGTAAAGATGACGCACTGTTAAATAATCCACCCGACGGAATTCCTACTTCAATTCCCAGAGCCGATGTAGCCTCCGTAGCAGTTAGAGCTTTAACAGAACCCAATGCTCGCAACAAAGCCTTCGATATCATCTCAAAACCAGAAAACGCTCCTGATGCTGTAGCAACAAGCGATTTTGCTAGCTTGTTTGAACAAACTACGGCGGGAATTAAGGATGAAGTAAATAGTTGAGAGAAAAATCGGAATATTTACTTACTATTTGACTCTCTGCATTGCTTCAAGAAGCAATTGGCTTGAGGTAGATTACTCAATTTTCTAGTAATTGTCCGATTAAAAATGGCGAGCGACCCCTGTAGTTACTTTTGAGTAAGTTTTGAATAAAAAGATGCTAGTAGGTTGGCTTGTTTGAGACTAGAAGCCTTAAAGGGCTAACGCTAGTAAGGTACGGAGAGGGAGGGATTCGAACCCTCGAACAAGTCACCCCGTTACAGCATTTCCAGTGCTGCGCCTTCGACCACTCGGCCACCTCTCCAGGGGGCGCACAATTTACCATTATACATGGTTCATCATTCCTGTCAAAGTTTTGGGTCATTCTCTTTTGCGGTAGACTACACACTAGTACTGCTTGGCTCTTTGTAGGCGAGCCAACACTCGCGCGTTCCTTTGCTGCTTGCAAAGCAGCAGGGTCGCTCGCCTTTTTGTCTCCTGTCTTGGTGCGCGTTCCCCCAAGTTCGCGTGGCTTCCCGTCTAGGAGTCCCCGTGCTGTTCCTAGACGGAACAGCTTCATGCGGGACGTAGGATGCCCTCGTGTCGGACGCTTGCTAGGGCGCAAGGGAATGCTAACGGGTGTTGAACCATGCGCGGGGGTCGCATCGCTAATCTAATTTTGTACGACTATAAATAAATGGTTACTCTATTTACGCCCACGCCTACTAGGTTATTTAAACAGCACTATAGTTAATTAAATGAGCAAAACCCATATAGTAAAAGTTCGCGATCGCGCTACGGGAAAACACTACATTGTCGAAGTTCCAGAAGATCAATACATCCTGCAAACTGCCGAACAACAAGATGCCAAATTACCTTTTTTATGTCGTAATGGTGCCTGTACTAGCTGTGCGGCAAAAGTTATCTCAGGGGAACTAGAACAGCCAGAAGCAATGGGATTATCTCCCAAGCTTAAAGAACAAGGTTATGCTTTGCTGTGCGTTAGTTATCCTCGTTCAGATTTAGAAGTAGAGACACAAGATGAAGACGAAGTATATGAAATGCAGTTTGGTCGCTATTTCGCCAGGGGCAAAGTCAGATTTGGTTTGCCGTTGGATGAAGACTAAAACATTAGACCCTGGCTGCCTGATATAAGTAGCTCAAAAGCTTTTGGTGTATAAGTATTTTTTATACTCCCAAGCTGCTTTTTGATCGAGCGATCGCCATCAAAATCTGAGAATTAACGTAACCAGGGTATTATTTTATGGACTTGTCAATAAAATTTCTTCTAATTTAGATTAGAGGAAAGTTTGTGACATTTTGTAACCAAATATTGAGGAGATTATGGAACGCACTTTTATCATGATTAAACCCGATGGCGTACAGCGTCATCTAACAGGTGAAATTATCGATCGCTTTGAGTCTAAAGGCTTTACTTTAGTAGGGCTAAAAATGATGCAGGTTTCTCGTGAACTAGCTGAAAAACATTATGGTGTTCATAAAGAAAGACCTTTTTTCAGTAGCCTAATTGAATTTATTACTTCTGCGCCTGTAATTGCGATGGTGTGGGAAGGCGATAGTGTAGTTAGTGCTGCCAGAAACCTAATTGGCGCAACTAATCCTGTAACCGCTGCGCCTGGTTCAATACGTGGCGATTTTGGAGTTAGTATTGGACGTAACTTGATTCATGGTTCGGATGCGATTGAAACCGCTCAAACAGAAGTTGCCTTGTGGTTTAAAGAAGAAGAATTAATTAACTGGGAACCTGTTAGAAAACCCTGGCTCTACGAATAAATAAAACTAGGAGAATTAGAGACAGCAAAGCTTATTTAATTCTCCTATTCCTCTTCATAATCTTGATTTGCTAAAGCAAATAAGCCACAAATAGCACAGGTCATAATACCTAAAGCGATCGCCCAACTGCTGCCACCAAAGCTAATATCTATCAGCCAATTGGTTAATACTCCGACAACTAAAAAAGGCACAATGCCTAGTATCGAAGCATAAAAAGCATTTTGCGACTCTCTGGTAGGACGAGTTGCATCAAACTCTTCAACAGAAGTATAAAGCCACTTTTCAGCAAAGTTTAACCATCTCTCCAATTGTTTACTAATCCAGCTTTTTGTTGAATCTAAACCAATATACAAAGCCAAAGACCAGATACAACTCCCTGCAATGCTTACTGTATCTAAGTCAAAAACAAAGGGAACAAAATTAAGTTTCATACTTGTTGGCAAATATTTATTTCTAATGTGTTTCAATTAGCTTGAAGGTGGGGCATAAGTTCATCAAAATTTTATCGAGATGGCTTTTAACTCAAAGATATGATGTGTACCTATAAGTACTTTAGTTTAGTATTGCTGGTCAAAAAATTAAAGAGTATCCTTAGAAAGGTTTTTCAGCTTTCGTAAAAAAGTTATTGATTTTTCTGCCATTTATTACTTAAAAATTATCTATTATCTGCTAAAAATGCTTTAGCTAACTTTTTATGTTTAATTTCTAAATAAAAGGCTAAAAAACTTATTTCTAAACCACTAAGCACTAACTATTATATTGATGAGCCAAAATTAATGAGCTACAAATCAAAAGTTCGATGGAGTCGTTTACTCGGCACAGCAACAGCGACTTTCCTGATGTCATTTGGATTTCAAAACTGGAAGATACTCCAGACCGAAGCTTCGGATATACCTAAAGGTAATTTAATTGCTCAAGATGTCTCTGCTATTTGGGAAAAAGGCTCTTTTCCTGTTGAAAACTTTGAATCTTATACCTCTCCATTTGGTTATCGGATTAATCCTGTAACCAGAGTACGACAATTTCATAATGGCTTAGATTTAGCTGCCCCTCTTGGAAGCTATATTCGTAGCTGGTGGGGTGGCAAAGTAACTGAACTATCAGACGATGGTGCTTGCGGTACATCCGTAACTATTCAGTCAGGAGCATGGGAACACATTTACTGTCACATGGAAGGATCTGTAGAAACATCGTCTCAAGGTACCTATCTTATAGATCGTCCTGGCGGTATTCAACTTGCTGAAGGACAAGATGTACCCGCAGGAGGAAGAATTGGTCGGGTTGGCATGAGCGGAAGAACTACTGGTCCTCATTTGCATTGGACGCTCAAATATAATGGAAATTACGTAGATCCTGCTTTAGTTCTCAAAGAAATGTTTAAGCGTCAGACTATTTCCTCCAAATCATAAATTACACATAATGTATGTGAATTATTTTTGTTCTGAATTTATCGGTTTTTATCTATTAGCAGTTTGGGAAATTATATAATCTGCAAATGCCTTGGGATAAAGAATTAAAAAGTATACCCACCAAACGGTAATTAAAATAGATACACCAGCGGTAATCCAGATAGTGTGTAGTACTAACCAGCTAGCCGAAATTATCGTCAGTCCCGCCAAAATAATTGACCAGGGTTGACACCAGCTAGGCTTATGGTCCCAGACGCTGGTAGATTCAGAATTAGATTGAGTTTCGATCATTTTTGTTGTAACGCTGCCTGTTGAGCTTCGAGTAATTCTTCTATTCCTGTTTCTGCTAAGTCTAGCATTTGATTTAATTGCGATCGCGTCATACTATTAGATTCTGCCGTCCCTTGAATTTCAATTATTTCCAGCTTGCTATTCATAACTACGTTTAAATCTACGTCTGCTGCCACATCTTCAGGGTAGTCTAAATCTAGAAACCCTTCGCCATTGATTAAGCCGACTGAAACCGCAGCCACAGGCTCCAACAGAGGCGATTTTTTAAGTTCTCCTGCTGCTATCAGCTTATCAATTCCGTGGGCTAATGCCACATAGCTGCCTGTAATTGATGCAGTGCGTGTTCCTGCATCTGCTTGTAATACATCCGCGTCGATGGTAATTGTTCTTTCCCCAAAACCCTTAAGATTAATAGCTGCTCTCAAACTCCGTCCGATCAACCTTTGTATTTCTTGAGTGCGTCCTGAAAGCTTCATCAACTCTCTTGAATGACGGGTATTTGTTGCTCCTGGTAACATCCTATATTCTGCCGTCAGCCAACCTTGACCACTATTAAGCAAAAACCTGGGAACTCTATTCTCAATACTAACGGTACAAAGAACTTTCGTTTTGCCACACTCAATAATCACCGACGACAAAGGATTATCAATAAAATCTAGCTGAAATTTGTGAGGGCGGAGTTGGTTAGGTTGACGATTATCAGAACGTTGCCAAGACACCATGTTGCGTTGCTTTTAAATTGATTAACAATGTAAGTCTGGCAAATTATGACAGGAGTTAAATTAACAATTGCTCAAGTCGATATAGTTCTTAACTAATTGACTAATAAAGTTTAAGTTTGCTTACGCTTTTAGTTAAAATTGTTACTTTTCTACTAGTTTTTTCTATGTATATTATCTTAAAGACTTAAGAATAAATAATGTTTAACCAAATTTCAAGTATTTATTTAAGATTTCTAAAATTATCTTCCAAAGTCAGTTTTTGCCTATATCGTAGTAAATGAATGAATGAGGTAAGTTTTAATTACTTCTTATTAAAAAAACGTTTATACAAAAAAATTGTTTTAGAAGTTGTGTCAAATTTATTTCTTTCATTGTTTCTTGCTGCTGCCATGAGCTTTGCTGCTCCAGTAATACTTATTGGCTGCACCTTGGGATTGTTAAACATAGTCGGCTATGTTCCTGGTTTTTTAAACCTTAGTGAGATCGCAAAATTTCATATTCTCAATTTCTTGGCTGTGTTTGGTAGTGGGAAACCTCTACAAGGTGCTATCACCCTTGGTATTACCATTTGTATCGTTGGCATTTTATTAGATATATTGAATTTCTATCGCTACCAAAGTATGAGAGACAAGGATTTCAGTTAAATTACCTTTTAAAAAAGCGAAAATATCCATTTAATGCTAAAAAATGCTACAAACAGTGTTTGTGTATAGTTAAACAAATAATTATCTATGTCTGGTAGCGAATTAAAGGCAGATTTGTGGATCAATGAATATATAAGCCCATGGGATATTTATACTCATGGAGTTACCAAGATTTTGGCATATCAAAAAACTCCCTTTCAGGAAATGTATATCGTCGAGACAGGAGCTTTTGGCAAAGGATTGGTTTTAGACGGCAAATGGCAATCCTGCACCGTTGATGAATTTATCTATCACGAAGCATTGGTGCATCCTGGATTAATTGCTCACGCTAATCCTCGCAGCGTTTTAGTTCTTGGTGGTGGAGAAGGGGCAACAATTCGCGAAATATTGCGTTGGCAAACCGTCGAGAAAGTAACGATGATTGATATTGATGGAGATGTCGTAGAAGCTTGCCAAAAACATCTTCCAGAAATGCACCAAAATGCTTTTGAAGATCCTCGCGTCGAGTTAATTATCGCCGATGCGCTCAAGATTTTAGATACCACTACCCAAACCTGGGATATTATTATCTCCGATCTAAGCGATCCGATTGAATCAGGCCCATCTTTTGCCCTGTTTACTAAAGAGTATTTTGCCAAACTCAAGCAAGTATTAAACCCTGGAGGATATGTAATGGTACAGGCAGGTCCCATATCCCCGCCAGAAGTCCAGGATCATGCGCGTTTGATTAACACTCTAAAAGCGGTGTTTGGTCAGGTAAATTCTCTATCTGCTCCTACCCCTTCCTATGGTCGCTCTTGGGGATTTGCTTTATGTTCAGATGCAGAAATCGACCTTAGACCACAGCCAGAATCAATAGATAAGCTATTGTCTGATAAAACCTCTGGAGGCTGTCGTTTTATTGATGGTACGACTCTTCTAGGCATCTTACAAACTCCGCTGTATATTCGCCAGGCTATAGCCGCAGAAACTGTTGTTTATACTTTAGAAGAACCACCTAAGTTTTTTGGTACGGGAGCAATGGCTTGACATTATAAAAATACAGGGCTATTTTATTCTCTCCCTGTCACCGCGTCACCGTGTCACCCCGTCAGCCAAAACTGGCAAACTTGATGTTGATGAGCTTAGAGCTAACGGTATTAGTCTCTAAATGGGAAATTGGCAGCTATTTCAGGGTCAGGAAAGAACACAAACAATACTAAAGATGTTAAAGAAAAGGTCACCTGTTTGCTGTGGGATGCAAAGGCAAATTCTTTAGAAGTAAAAGATGTTGTCGATTGTTGCTGAGGATGTTTTTCTGCTATCACATTAATGGCTAATAAAAAGCCGAGCATAAAAGAAAGCAGTAGGCTACAAATTAAAATCATCATTAGTCTCCTTGACAGACACAATGCTTAGTTAGCTTTACTCAACACAAGCTAACTAATAAAACAAGACTCCGCAACATTTATTAACAATTAAAGTTGATTGTAATAAAGCGCAATATTTATTTAATAATCAATTAACACTACAGACTTGATTGAGAAAAGCCTAAAGTTCCATCAGCATCAGCAAAATGGCAGCTAAATTATTCTTAATCAAACCAACAGCCAATTAATTTAAATCTCAGTTTTCAGCCCAAGATGATGACTGTTTTAATTTTGGGTAGAATTAAAAGCTCGTAACTAAGTTTTGCTGATTTTTGATTAAGGTGACGAAATTAGAAAGAATTTGCAGCCCATTGTCTGATGATTTTTCAGGATGAAACTGTACTGCCATCAGGTTATTACGAGCGATCGCAGCAGTTATCGTTTGTGAGCCATGAGTTACCATTGCTGCATTAAAGCTTTTATTTACAGGCTCGGCATAATAAGAATGTACAAAGTAAAGATAAGGATCTGTAGGTAGATTCTGCCACAGGGAAAGTTCAGGCTGAATTAATTCGAGTTGATTCCAACCCATTTGAGGAATAGCAATACCTGGTTCACTTTTAAAGCGTCGAACTATTCCTGGAATAACGCCTAAGCCTAATTCTTGTCCTTCTTCTGAACGCTCAAAAAGGATTTGCATACCGACACAGATCCCCAAAAAAGGTTTGCCAGAGGCGATCGCTTTTTTAATCGGCATTTCTAATTTACGCTCTCTGATATGCTGCATTGCTGGATCGAAAGCACCAACTCCAGGTAAGACAAACGCATCTGCCTTCAATATATCTGTAAGAGAACTAGTAATTTTGGGAGTTGCCCCTGCTTTTTCTAAGCCTTTACAAGCAGAATGCAGGTTTCCTATTTCATAGTCAATAACTGCTACGTTAACCATAATTAGCCTCCTTTAGGTTTGATTGCTTCTTTGTGTATCGTGACATACTCCGTTATTAAGTTGTAAATTTACAACTTAATTTTTGGATCGCGACTGCATGATTCTAAAATTAAGTATGGGCGCAAAAGCAAAATGATATGAAACCGACTTTTAAGAATACGCTGGCTTGGGAACAAGCTCAATTAGTAATGCAGCCAGCAATGCTGCGGGTAGTGGATAATATCCGTAAAGAATTAGAAGTCTCAGACTGGAAAGGCAAATATAAAGAAGTAACCGCACCCATTCCTGGTTATCATCTTTGCTTGACTCGCTCTAATTATCAAGTTGAGATTGATGTCTGGGAACTTTGCTATAAGGTTTGTTTTCTAGAATATGAGCCTGTCGAACATCTTTTTAGCCAGGAGAATGAGGCTGCTTATCCTGTTGAGGTAGACACAAGATTAATCGACGACTTGGGCGAGGTAGACTGGCAGTTGTTAGAGTCCAAGGCGCAGCAGTCAGTTAGAAAAGCCTTTAGCACCTTACCTGAACAATAAGCCATTAAACATTGTAGGGTGGGCAACAAAAGCTTATTAGTAGGTAAAATACAAAATTCTTTTTTGCTTTTTTGCCCACCAATTAATTTAATAATCAGTAATCAGTATGAATTTAAGACAAGTTCAAGAGACAGCAGGAGCGATTTTTAATGAGACAGGCGTTGCTCAAAGTTTTAATAATGAGAAGCAAGCTTTAGAAGCGCTCGATCATGGGGTGGCAATATGCGATCGCTCTAACTGGGGATTATTAAAAATTACTGGTGATGATCGTCTGCGTTATCTTCACAACCAAAGTACCAATGATTTTGAAAAATTAAAGCCTGGAGAGGCTTGCAATACTGTATTTGTTACTTCTACCGCCCGCACCTTGGATTTAGCCAGTGCCTACGTCACTGAAGATGCAGTTTTAGTTCTAGTATCTCCTAATCGCCGAGAGCAATTGTTAAGCTGGCTCGATCGCTTTATTTTTCCTTTTGATAAAGTTGAATTGACAGATATTTCCGCAGCATCAACGGTATTTAATTTAGCTGGCGCAAAAAGTAAAGATATTCTAGCTCAACTTGCTACAGGGGAAATCCCTGATGATAGCTTAGGAAACCATAGCACGGTAACTATTGACGATATTGACCTAAGAGTTGCTGGGGGAAGCGGTTTAACGACTCCTGGCTATACTTTGATTTTAGATAACGATGACGCGGGTATAGTGTGGTCAAAATTAACCGAGGCGGGGGTAGTTCCTTTTGGCGATCGCCTATGGGAAAGTCTCAGGATTCAACAGGGTAGACCAACTCCAGACCGAGAATTGACCGAAGACTATAACCCTCTTGAAGCAGGACTTTGGCAGACTATTTCCTTTGAAAAAGGCTGTTATATAGGGCAAGAGACAATTGCTCGCTTAAATACCTACAAAGGAGTTAAACAAAAACTCTGGGGAATTAAGTTAGACAAGGCTGTGGAACTTCAAACTCCAATCACCTTAGACGACAGCAAAGTAGGAATTTTAACCAGCTATACCGAAACTCCTACAGGTGCTTATGGTTTAGGCTATGTGCGTACCAAAGCGGGAGGAGAAGGACTACAGGTAAAATTGGAGATGCGATCGGCACGCTAGAAAGCGTCCCCTTTATTCACCATGAAGATTAGTAAATAGCAGATTAGAGAAATGTTTGCCGATTTTGGCATTAATTTTGCGATCGCCATAAAACAATAGGTTTCAAAAAATAAGCTGGTTTCTCCTAAAGTTTGTCCCGTATTAAATTGTTTATCCAATTAATAAAGCAACGAAAAAGTTCTGTAAAATTTCGCCAACCGCTAGATTTCCGCCGACGATTGTTTGATGGTCGATTACATTGTGCCAATTTTTATCTGCCAACTTTAGGCTTGTATCTGACCATACTTCTTTACCAAGAGGAAGTTGTCCTGGTTTGATAATTCCAGTTAAAAAACGAGGCGCGATCGCAACTATAGTTTTGTCTCCATAATTTCTAGCAAAAGCAACTAGATGGTTTTGGTATTTTCCAGTAACTTCTATTGGTTGATAGTCGCCGTTTAAGAATATTTCTGAATATTCTTTTCTGGCTTTTAGTAATTGATGGGTTAGAAAAAGTTTGATTTTGCCATTCTCTTTGGTAGCAATTAGTTCTTTAATTAATTGCAGAATATCTTGCTCAATTTTTGCTTTGATGTCTTCTAAAAACTCTATTCGCTGTTGATAATTTACAGGACGACGATTATCAGGATCGACTAAGCTTAATTCCCATAATTCTGCACCTTGATATAAATCTGGTACGCCAGGCGCGGTATTTTTAATTAATACTTGAGACAGAGAATTGTAAATCCCATATTCAGCTATTTGTTTTTGAAAAGGTCGAAATTGTTGCCAAAAATCAGATTCTTTTGTTTCTAAAATGCGATCGATAAAGCTAAAAAATGCTTGTTCGTATTCTTCATCGGGACGTAACCAAGCAGTATGAACCTTAGCTTCTCGCACTGCTTTTAAAATATAATCTTTAATTCTCGTAGGTAAATCAGCTAAATCACCTTCTGCAAAAGGAAAAACACCCAACAGAGTCTGATAAAAGAAATATTCATCATTTGCATCGGGACTACTATCTTGTTTATAAGCTTGATTAATTTCACGCCATCGATTGACTTGTTGTGACCACTCTTGAGGAATTTCCGAAAGCACATTTAATCTAGCGCGTATATCTTCACCTCGTTTAGTATCGTGAGTAGCAGTTGTATTCATTCCCTGCTGCCAATTTTTAACTTTATTTTGATTGAATTGATGAAATAAACTTAACTCGATACCAAAATGACTGGGGTTGCCTCCCACTTCATTTAATGATAGTAATCGGTTATAAACATATAAAAGTGTATCTTCAACTCCTTTCGCCATTAATGGCCCTGTTAACTGTTGCGATCGCATTACAAAATGTAGCCATTCTTCTCGTTGAGTTTTACTGCGAAAATCTTCGTATTCTAAAAGCAATACTTTTTGGATAAAGTTAAATTCGTTAATTAGTAAAGGAGCTTTCTTCTTGGCGGCTTTTATCGTTTCTCGGACATATTTTTGATCTACTTCAGTAACTCCACTTGCATCAATATAGGTTCGGTAAACAGGAAAAAGCACTAACACCTGGAATAAAGCTTGTCTTAAACCATAGATAGTAAAGTCACTTCCTGCTCTTGTATGCGAGGAAATTCTTTTAAGAACTTGAGTTAAGTTCTCTAGATCTCCACCTAGGTTCTTTGATAAAATTAAGCCTTTTTTTTCGTAAACCAAGTCTTCATAAGTAGTTTGTAAACCAGTAAAGCTAGCGTAAATACTGCTAAATTCTCGTTCATTTTCTGGTTTACAAAATATGCCATTCACATAGTTCAAAAATTCGTAACCACTTGTTCCTTGAATTTGCCAATTTGAAGGTAAATCCTCAGTTAATTCGAGAATTTTTTCAACAGTAATGTAAGCATCTCCTAGTTTTTCTCTCAGCCTAGTTAAATATTCAGCAGGATTGTATAAACCATCTATATGATCGATACGCACCCCCGTAAATTTATTTTCGCTAACTAACCGATTAATTAATTCATGAGTTTTGTTAAATACTTTTAAGTCTTCTACCTTGACGGAAATCAACTCATTAACTGTAAAAAATCGACGATAATTAATTTCTTCCGCACCTACTTTCCAAGATGACAAACGGTAGAATTGTTCGGAAAGCAAATTATCTAATAAATTAAAGCTTTCAGGGTTATCGACTTCACCGTTAAATTCCTGGAGATTGTTTTGAATAAATTTCTCTACTAAAGAATTTTGATTATAGGTTTCCCAGATTAGACTTTTAACAAAATTTATTTGGTCGTAACGCTCTTTTCCTTTGGTTTCTTCAGTAATATTTTTTAGTAAATACAAAATACCCAGAAATTTAATAAAATCTGGATGTTGACGACCGATTTCTCTGGCTAGTTTGCCTAAATTATAAGTAATAAAAGTTATATAAGACTCAATCCTGACTGGTAACTCTAAGTCAAAATAATTAACCGACAAACCTTTTTTATCGTAGTCAAGCTTAATTTCTCCTCTTTCTAAAGAATTACCATAGAAATCACCTAATAAAGGAGCGAGTACTCGTTCGTTCATTTCTTCATAAGGTTGATTCCAATTAATATCAAAAAAGTTAAAAAATTCTGAATCTTTACCATTTTCTAAGATACCCATTAACCACAAATTTTGACTATCATAAGCCATGTGATTAGGAACAATATCTTGTAACCATCCCATTTGATGCTGGTGAATTTCTTCAATTAATTTGTTAAAATCTGCTTCAGTTCCTAGTTCGGGATTGAGTATAGTTGGATCTACCACATCATAACCATGAGTACTTCCTTTACTAGCTTGGAAAATAGGCGAAGCATAAAGAGCGGAAATACCCAAATCGGCTAAATAACTAACAATTTCTTGAGCTTGCACAAAATTAAATTGAGAATAAAACTGGATTCTATAAGTAGCTATGGGAATACGCATAATTAGAAGATACAAACTAAAATTGACAGTGCGATCGCGAAAATTGACAGAGTTATAAAACCTTATTGTTGATAAACTACAAAACTATGAGACTTTATTGATAATTGTTGTTCTTCTGTATCAATTTTTTCTGGTAAATCTGAACCATTTCCCATCCATTTAGGTTCGGCTGAGTCTAATATTTTTTGCCATTTGCCTACTGGAAAAATATTTTCTAACTTAATATCTCGATCATCAAAGTTAAGAATACTAAAAATTTGACTATCATCTTGCCAACGATGTAATGTAATAATGCGATCGCTTTCTTTTACCGTAACTTCTAAATTCTGCTTATCGAGTTTTTTTAAAGCAGGAATAGTTCGTCGCATAGCAATTAATTTCTGATAAAGTTGCCATAAAATTAGATGCTTACCTTCATTTTTTTGCTGCCAATGTAGTTTTGATGTCTCAAAAGCTTCGATACTTTGGGGATCGATATAATCTCCCTCAACATGAAAATCGGTAAATTCTTTTTTTCTCCCTTCTCTAACTGCTGCAACTAAATCTGGATCTTCATGACTGACAAAATAAAGAAAAGGAGATTCTTCTCCGTATTCCTGTCCCATAAATAATAACGGAATGTAAGGGGACAACAACAAAGCACCCGCAGCTAATTTTGTCGCCTCAAAATCAATTAGATCGGAAATCCGTTCGCCTAACATTCGATTGCCAATTTGATCGTGATTTTGAATGCAAACTACAAATTGATGTCCCTGGCGATCGCCTGTAACATTACCATGATATCGTTTACGAAACGGGGAATACTGCCAATCATAAACAAAAGTATTCTGATAAGCTTTGGCTAGCTGTTGGCAACTACCAAAATCAGCATAATAGCCACCTGACTCTTTAGTTAAGACAGTACGCAGGGAATGGTGAAAATCATCACTCCATTGAGCATCAATTCCGTAACCGCCTAATTCTTGCGGACAAATAACGCGAACATCATTAAGATCGCTTTCGGCGATCAAACAAAACTTTCTACCTACCTGCTGGGAAAACTCTTCTACCTTTTCCGCCATCTCTTGCAGAATGTGTTTTGCGCTTGAATCATAAATAGCCTGAATTGCATCTAAGCGTAGTCCATCGATGTGATAATTTTCTAACCAATACAGAGCATTTTCAACAAAATAGTTTCGCGCACCATAACTATAAGCATCATCGAAATTAATTGCGTCTCCCCAAGGAGTCTGATAAGTATCGGTAAAGTAAGGAGCGTGAGTGGCAATATAGTTGCCTTCTGGACCAAAATGATTGTAAACTACATCTAAAATTATCGCTATTCCCTGCTGATGTGCTGCATCGACTAATTGCTTTAAATCCTCTGGTCTACCATAAGAATTTTGCACCGCATAAGGATATACCCCATCATAACCCCAATTGCGATCGCCAGAAAATTGAGCCACTGGCATAATTTCAATCGCATTTACTCCCAACTCCGCCAAGTCTGACAACCGAGGCATAATTGCCTTAAAAGTTCCTTCAGGAGTAAAAGTTCCGACGTGCATCTCGTAAATAATCATTTCTTCTAGGGGAATACCAGCCCACTGAGAATCCTGCCAATTGGTGTTATTATGAGCGATAATTTCTGATGCTTGGTGAACTCCTTGGGGTTGAAAATGTGAAGCGGGGTCTGGTCTATCTGCTCCATCTTCAAGTTGATAGTAGTACAGTGTACCAGGCTCAATTTCGGCTTTAAGATACCAGTAACCCTGTTCCTGCTTATTCATTGGTAGCAACTTCTCTTCAGGAGAAACAAGATGTACGGCTACTTTTTCTTTTAAAGGCGACCAAAGAGTAAACTCGCAAACACCATTACCCAGATATTGAGAACCAACTTTCATATTTATCTAGTTGCTATTGTTTATATCCCCGCTTGATTTCTACCATTATCTAATTCGCGATCGCTTCTATCTAAAGAAAGGTTTGTATTGAGTGAAGTTATTTTTTGAATGAGTATAGCTTATTCTTGCCTAGTCCAAAATACACAACAATTACGGCTGAGATTGTGAATTAAGCTAAACTAATCAACTAAACTATTTTTCAATAATAATTTTGTGTTGCAAGTAAATCAACCAAACCAACAGCCTGGACTATTTGGATTAAAATACTCAAATCGAGACTTTACACAGAAACAAACTTGGGGGAAAAATTGCTTTAACTCATCATTTCCAGCTTCTCTCTGCTCTTACGTTTACAGCCGTAATTTCGACAATATATATCTCAAACTAGACTCAAATTTAAAAGTTATACATTCGACCATCAGTACAGTAGAGCTTTATGGAATTAATCCATTATCAGATAATTTGTTTTATGCTTTTGAAACTCAATTTACACCTTATCAGCAATACTTAATTGGCACTCTTCCAGGTGTCGATCTAGTTGCTCAAGCAAAAGACACAGGAATTTGTTTACAAGCTCTCGAAATCAAATTAACTGCTTTACCCGACCAGACAACTTGTGAATTACCCGAAGATTTATATGGTTGCGAAATTGTTATTCGACCAGACACAATCGTTTATCTTGCTTGCAGTATATTAGATACATTTAAAAATAATTTAAATCTGCTTAGAGAGCTAATAAACGAAGATTTTGATAATATTACGGATTGGTCTGATCCACAAATCATAATATTATATGTATCCAACATAATAAATATTCTAGATTCAATTGCGCTTTCAATTGTAGATGTTCAAAAGCCTTTATTGATGCAACCTATTTGGAAGACTGAAGGAAAATCACCTAAACTTTCAGAATATTGTTTAGATGTTTTTGTATGGAGTAATCTGGCTTTTACTAGGTTATTTATAGATTTGGCTAAAGCAGAAATAGATTTATATGGTACAGTAAAATCCATTAAAAGGCATACTAGAACAATTATCTGGATTTTTAAAATGATTTATGATTTTAGTATCAACAACTCTTTTAATCATAAACAAATAATAGATAATCTTTCATACAATACTAAAAATGACAAAGCGTTTGCCGTTAGTGGTCGGGTTACACACATATATATGAAATCTGAAATATTAAAACAGCCAAGAATTAAAAAAACCGAAATTAAAGAAATTATTATAGGTGGAGGACAAAACTTATTAAGTCCAGAAAGGCGTTTTGATGCTATTGTGTATAACTCGCCTGATTTATTTGATTAATAGATTAATATTTTATTCGGTATGAAAACGGTAGATGTATTTGCTGGCTGTGGAGGTTTATCTCTTGGATTTCAAAATGCAGGTTTTGAGATAGTAGCTGCTTTTGACAATTGGATACCAGCAATTGAAGTTTATCAGGACAATTTTAAACATTCAATTCTTAACAAAGATTTATCTAAAAAAGAGTTTTATGAAATTATTGCCAGTTTTAATCCAGAGATGATTATAGGAGGACCTCCATGTCAAGACTTTTCAAGTGCAGGTAAAAGAAATGAAAATTTAGGCAGAGCAAATTTAACGCGCTCATTTGCCAATATTATTTCTTTTGTTCGACCTAAGTGGTTTGTTATGGAAAATGTTAGTAGGATTAAAATAAGTACAACTCTACCAAAAATTATAGATTCATTTAAAAAAAGTAAATATGGCTTAACATCAATAGTAATAAATGCAAGTTATTGTGGAGTACCACAGGCAAGAAAACGTTACTTTCTAATTGGTGAACTTAATGGAAAAGACAACTCTTTAAAAGATTTTTTAAATAAAAATCTTGCTAAAAAACCTATGAGCATTTTTGATTATTTAGGAAATGATTTAGGTGTTGAATGCTATTATAGACATCCCAGAAGTTACAACAGAAGAGCTATTTTTAGTATACATGAACCTAGTCCAACAATAAGAGGAGTAAATCGTCCCGTACCAAAAACTTATAAGAAACATAAAGGAGATGCTGCCGATGTTAATGATAATTTACGTTCTCTAACCACGATTGAACGAAGCTACATTCAAACATTTCCCAAATCATTTAAGTTTAGGGGTAGTAAATCTAATTTAGAGCAAATGATTGGTAATGCCGTTCCTGTTAAACTTGCTGAATATGTTGCCTCTTGTCTTGCTGAATATATGTCTGATTCTCATTTTTGTTTTCACAAGCAATCACCTGCAATTCAATTAAAGCTTTTTGAGCATATTTAAACACAGAAATAGCAAAAATTTTTACCCAACCGTTACAAATCCAAAATCTTTAACAACTCCAAAATTACGCCATTTGTCCAACCAAAGCCAATCTCATTAGAACTATAGCCAAAAAAGATTTCATTGGAAACATTAGCCGAACAAGCGCAAACATCATATTTTTCTACTAGCGTCCCAGTTTTATTAAATTCTTGAACTGCCATGGTCAAAAATTTGCCAGCAATACGTTTAGCATCTTCTTCGTAACCGTAGCGCAGCAAGCCCTCGACAGCAATTAAATTTAAAGGCGCCCAACCAAAAGGGGCATCCCATTGATTTCCACTAACGTGAGTACTGGTAAGAATTCCTCCTGCTACTTCAAACTTAGCTAAATTTTGGCAAACTCGTTGAGCCTGTTCATCAGAAGCAATACCCGTCCACAAAGGATAAAAAGTTGTAGCGTATTCGTATTGCCGACGTTTGCCAGTACGGAAATTGTAGTCAAAATAAAGTCCTGCTTCCTCATCCCATAAAAACTGGTTAATTCTCTGCTGGCGTAAAGAAGCGCGATCGCGCCATTGGACTGCTACTGCATCATAACCGAGAATTTCATTTATTTTGGCGGTATCTGATTCCATTTGAAATAGTAAAGCATTAAGACATACAGGAGCGTAATGAATAATATCAATACTAAAAGGACCAAAACGGTTAGTGATATCAAATCCCGATTCTCGCATCGAGCGATCGCCTTGATAAAATAACTCGCTTAATTCATCCGTCTGGCGGTCGTAATATAGGTCAACATCGTAATCGTCGAACTGAAACTCGCGGTAATATTCCTTGACGCGATCGTAATGAGTTCTTCCCCGTTCATCTATTTCTGACATTACCACTTCAGGAGCAGCACCAGATCCCAAAGCTGCATAATGAGAAAGTCCCGTACTAGGATTAAGATGAGGTGGTACATTCCAGTAATAGTAGTAACTTTCGATAGTCGATAGCAAAGAGCGCAACCATTGCTTATCTTGAGTCTGTTCATAGACTTTTAGAATTGCAGGAGTAAATATGGGAGGCTGCGATCGCGTCAAAAAATAGGTACGATTAGCATTGAGGATCATTCCATAATGCTCAATTTCATAAGCAAATTGATCGACCATATTTCTAGCAAGCTCGATTTCCCCATCCAGCAATAGCCCTAAAATAATAAAATAGCTATCCCAGCCATACATTTCGTTAAAACGTCCGCCAGGAACTACGTAGGGATGGGGTAGATAGAGCAAACCATGTTCTTCTATTGATTCTACTTCAGCAGGTAAAACTCGCAATTCAAGCTGTTGCCACTCTTCAGGAGTCAGAATTTGCTGTAGAGATGTTTTGATGCGATCGAGATCTTCTTGTGGTGAAACATAAACTAACCAAGATTGCTCTGATTTATGCTCGATTTTAGGATCTTTTGCTGCTACTAAAAGGTCTTTTTGGGAACGAGTTAAAGTTTTCCAAGTATGTTTGATGTAAGTTTTGACTTTTTCGATGTCTGTAACCTTAGGCAGTTGTTGGAGTGGGAATTGATTGGTCATCTCTGCTTAATTTTAGCTGTAAATATTTAGCTTAAACTGTTCTTGACTGCTGATATTGCCAATTGTGACCCAATATTCGGTTATAAGTTAGTATATGAGTTATAAATCCAAGGCTAAAGCTATAGGATTCGATTCTTCTAATCCGCTTCAAGCTTCCATAAAAAAAACTGGCTTTCGTTTAAATTTGTAAAATGTCTCAAGCACCAGACCAATATTTAGCTCCAGAAGAGTCCGCTGATGTAGAGGCAGCACTGCTTTCTTCTGCGGAAAAGTTTCTTACACGGTTGACTATTTCTTCTCAAAGATTGCTGCAAAAAATTGCCCAAGATTATCAAGTTTCCGTTGAAGAACTAAATCATCAGCAGATTATTCAATGGTTTGAGAACGATAGTAAAATCAAGCGCGAACAGGGAAACGATGCTGGATCTTTAAAGTGGTAAACACAAGATTATTTGATGAAGTTAAACGCCTCAATGGATTTTTGGCTTCTTAGATATCCTCGTAAGCTTTACAATAGAACATAAATTTAAATCTAAAATTCTTGCTTAGAGCAATAGTTAGTTACTATGCAAACCCTGGATAATCTTAATCTTACTAATACACCCGCCTTTGACACTACTATCCACAGACGAAAAACTCGTGGCGTAAAAGTCGGCGATATTACTATTGGCGGTAACAATCCCGTAGTAGTACAGTCGATGATTAATGAAGATACATTAGACATTGATGGCTCAGTAGCAGCAATTCGTCGTCTACATGAAATTGGCTGCGAGATAATGAGAGTCACAGTTCCTAGTATGGCTCATGCTAAAGCTCTAGCACAAATTAAACAGAAGTTAGCTCAGACATATCAAACAGTGCCTCTGGTGGCAGATGTACATCATAACGGCATGAAAATTGCTTTAGAAGTTGCCAAGCACGTTGATAAGGTGCGAATCAATCCAGGGCTATATGTCTTTGAAAAACCAAAAAGCGATCGCACTGAATATACTCCCACAGAATTTGCTGAAATTGGTAATAAAATTCGTGAAACTCTAGAACCCCTGGTAATCTCTTTGCGAGAACAGGGTAAGGCAATGCGAATTGGCGTTAATCACGGTTCTTTATCTGAGAGAATGCTGTTTACCTATGGTGATACTCCAGAAGGCATGGTGGAATCAGCCCTAGAGTTTATCAAAATTTGTGAGTCTCTCGATTTTTATAATATTGTCCTTTCTCTCAAAGCTTCTCGTGTTCCCGTAATGCTGGCAGCATATCGCTTGATGGTGCAGAGAATGAATGAATTGGGTATGGAATACCCTTTACACCTGGGGGTTACCGAAGCGGGGGATGGGGAATATGGCAGAATTAAATCTACTGCGGGGATCGGCACACTTTTGGCGCAGGGCATTGGTGATACTATTCGCGTTTCTTTAACAGAATCTCCTGAAAAAGAAATACCCGTTTGCTACAGTATTTTGCAGGCTTTGGGATTGCGAAAAACCATGGTGGAATACGTAGCCTGTCCTTCTTGTGGTCGTACTTTATTTAATCTTGAAGAAGTTTTACACAAGGTGCGGGAGGCAACCAAACACCTTACAGGGTTGGATATCGCCGTCATGGGCTGTATTGTCAATGGTCCAGGGGAAATGGCTGATGCGGACTATGGATATGTGGGCAAACAACCAGGCTATATTTCTCTCTATCGTGGTCGAGAAGAAATTAAAAAAGTACCTGAAGATCGAGGTGTTGCGGAATTGATTAATTTGATCAAGGCTGATGATCGTTGGGTAGAACCAGATTGAGAGGATTAGAAGTAAAAAGTAAGAAGTAAGAAGTAAAAAGTAAGAAAAATTTTATTTCCAGAACTTTTGAGATCACAGCCATCTTATAGCTGAGAATTGCATACTAAAGCTAGACAATTGGGGCAGGATAAATTTATTTATCTGTTAACTATCTATGATGACTTTAGCTTTAGTATGTGTCTTGGCTTTTAGTGGAGGAGGGTTTTTGGGGAAAAAGCTGGCTGCTGCTGGCATTACTTCAGACAATGCTTTAGAAAATTATCAAAAGCCTTTAGTATGGTTGTTAATTGCGATCGCACCCTTACTCGGTTTATTGATCGTTCTTGATAAATTTAATCTTGCTCCCTTCTTACCCAAGATTTTTCCGCCCCTGCTTTTAATCTATTTGGCGGGTTATTTTAATGAGGTTCTTGTTGGCTTAGGCTGTTTCTTTTTAGGTTTATTGTTGCTCTTAGAAGTTTCTGGCAAACGTTCGAGGCAACAGATAGCTCAATTATTAGTTGCTTTAGGTGCGATCTCTTTTGCCCTGAGTATTCTGCTCTTTTTTCTTCAGCCTGTTCAGGCTTTGGTTGCTCAACCCAAAATTATTGACAATGTTGTCTTGCAAACAACTCCCTATACTTGCGCTCCTTCTACTATTGCTACCCTAGCTCGCTACACCAAAAGACACCCTAACATAACAGAACAAGAGGTAACCAAGATTACGAAAACTAATCGTTTTGGCACTACAACCTTATCGGAGATCAAAGCAATGGAAAAGTTGGGTTTAAATCCTCAGTATCGTCATAACTTGACTATTGATGACCTAATTGCTACAAATAAACCTGCTTTGATGCACGTCAAAGAAAAAAGCAAAACAGGCAAAGGCGTTCGATTTTCTCATGCCGTTGCGCTGTTATCTATCAACCCTGAGCGAAAGTTAATTTTAATTGGAAATCCCCTAGAAGGGATGCAAATCAAACCCTTTGAGGATTTGGATGAATATTGGTTTGGTGAAGCTATATTAGTCCAATAGTTTTAATAGAGATTTTCGATTAAAGTATCCAAATGCGATCGCTCGTGAGTCGCCATTAAAGACAGGCGGATACGGCTAGTAGGTACGGTGGGAGGACGAATAGCAGGAGCAAAGATGCCTGCATCCATAAGCTGTTGGGCTTTATTTAAGGCTGCTGCTGGGGTATCAAGAGCCATACAGAGAATAGGCGACTCTGAAGGTAGAAGCTTCAAGCCTGATAGCTGGTGCTTAAGATAGCTAATATTTTGCCATAGTTGTTTACGTCGATCTGGTTCTTGCTGGACTATTTCAATGGCTGCGATCGCTGCTGCGGTATCGGCAGGAGATAAAGCGGTGGTGTAAATCCAGCTTGCTGCACGATTACGTAAAAAGTCAATTAAAACCGCACTTCCTGCCACGTATCCTCCAAGGCTGCCTAAAGCTTTACTAAGAGTACCAATTTGAATTAATTCTTTGCCCGTATTGAAGTGTTCTACGCAGCCAGCACCACTATTGCCCAAAACTCCTGTGCCGTGAGCTTCATCAACTAAAAGCATACACTCAAATTCATCCGCGATCGCCATCAATTCAGGCAAAGGACATAAATCCCCGTCCATGCTAAATACACCGTCGGTAGTAATTAGACAGCGACGATATAAGCTGCGGTTGATTTCTAACTTTTGGCGCAAGTCGGCAACATCGTTGTGATTGTAATCAATTGCCGTTGCCCCACTTAAGATTGCTCCTTTTTTAAGGCTAGAGTGATTATACTGATCCCCTAAAATTAGATCTCTTTGCCTCACTAAGGCTGCTACTGTACCCAAATTGGCTAAATAGCCAGAACTAAACACCAAAGCGTCTTCGGTTTGCTTAAGGGAAGCGATCGCTATTTCTAATTCTCGATGTAGTTCTTTATGCCCACTGAGTAACCTAGAACCCGTACTGCCAGTTCCATAGGCTTGAGTAGCATCTACCGCAGCTTGAATCAGTCTAGAGTCCCCTGCCAAACCTAAATAATCGTTACTGGCAAAATTAACCACAGACTTACCTGATAATTCTACTACTGCCCCAGGAAGACTGGCGATCGCCTTTACCGAACGATACCAATTTGCCTGATGAATAGTAGTTAAGGATTTATTTAGCCAAGTATAGGGATTTGTCAAAATATTCTCGATATCAAGAAGCGATGCAGCGCGATTTTATTGATTTTCCCAAGGGTACAGACATTATTTAAATTCTCTGTCTGTCTTAAGAGATAAATCACTGCTTATATCCAACGTAAATTTGTTTCTTAGGAGTTAAGTGACTAATCTTCTAGTCATCAGACTAAATATGATGATAAATTTTTGTTACCCATTCAATTTCACCTAATTTCATAACATTTAAGTATAGTTCAATACATATTATCTTGTCGCCTAAGTATTTTCACCAAAAATATATTTGCTTATTTTATAATTTATAGTAATAATACGTAGTGAAAACACAAGACGCTTAATTTGATTTTTATGCAAATCGTTTTTAACTGAACAATTGACGTATAGAGACTAGTTTTTATTCAAATTATTTTGAGCTAACCTACCTACTTACTACAAGTAAGAAAGAATGAAAAAAAACAGACTTTTGATTCTCGGTACTCGCGGCATCCCGGGAAAGCACGGAGGATTTGAGACTTTTGCCGAACGTTTAGCTCTTTACTTAGTTGATAGGGGATGGAATGTAACGGTTTACTGTCAAGCCGACAGCAAAAAGTTTCCAGGAGCAGAGGTTTATTACAGTGTTTGGCAGGGAATCAATCTGGTTCATATTCCAGTTCCCAAAAACAACTCTTTATGGTCAATTTTATTCGATCTAAAAGCGGTTCTTCACGCAATAAATCGAGAAGGAATTGTTCTTACATTAGGTTACAACACCGCCATCTTTTCGCTGTTATATCGTCTGAGAAAACGAGTAAATATAACTAACATGGACGGTATGGAATGGTGGAGAAAGAAATGGAATTTTCTGGAAAAAGCCTGGCTATATACTAATGAACGTTGTGCTATTTGGTTTAGCGATTGTTTGATCGCCGATCATCCACATATTAAGCATTATTTGCGTCAAGAAATCAAAACTTCCAAGCCAATTGTGGTAATTCCATATAGCGCGCAAATCGTAACTCAGGCTGATAAAAAACTACTAAATAAGTATAATCTCGTTTCGAGAAAATACTTATTAGTAATTGCTAGGCCAGAACCAGAAAATTCAATCTTAGAAATCGTCAAGGCTTTTTCCAAACGACAGAGAAACTTGCCTCTAGTAATCTTAGGGAATTATTCACCAGAAAATTCTTATCATCGAGAAGTTTTACAATTTGCAAGTGAAGAAGTAATGTTTCTTGGGGCTATTTATAATCAAGAGATAGTCGAATCTTTGAGATATTATGCCCGCCTATACGTACACGGACATCAGGTGGGTGGCACTAATCCATCTTTAATAGAAGCATTATCCGCAGGTAGCCCAGTCTTGGCACACGGTAATTCTTTCAATTCTTGGGTAGCAGGAGAAGGGGCTGCTTATTTCAAGGATGAGGTAGATTGCGATCAGCAGCTAACTCAAATATTAAATAATGAAGTAAATTTAGCCACAATGAAACAAAGCAGTTTGGCTCGATATTACGAAGAATTTGCTGATGATCGAGATTTAAAAGCTCATGAAGATTTATTTTTAAAGCAACTTGGCAAAAAGTTAGATAATAAGGCCAATCAGGCAGAACCGATCAAACTTGTAGAAACAAAGAGCAAAAGCATTAATTAAAATGACGATAGTCAGCCTTTATTTTTAACTTGTTGATCGTCAAACATTTGCCTGTTTTTGGCAAAATTTTTGAATGTTCTGGTATCATTTTAAATGATTATCTAAATATAGGAGATTTGATTGGCTAAGTTAAATCAGGCAAGATGCGTCAGCGCGATCAAACAGAGGTTATAAGATTATTTGATATTTGTACCTTTATTAATTGCTATTTAACTCATTTAAATTAATTACAATTAACTAAATATATATCAAGTATTCAAATATGATTAATATTCTTATTGTAGACGATCAAAAAATAATTCGCGAAAAGCTGCGCTATATATTGGAAGGAGCTTCTGATATGCAGGCAGTTGGTATTGCCACTGATGGAAATATGGCTTTGGAACAAATAGTGTTTCTAAAGCCAGATGTTGTATTGATGGATATTGAGATGCCTAATATGGACGGCATCAATGCTACTAAGATAATTAGTCACCAATTTCCTAATACCAAAGTTTTAGTTATAAGCAATTTTGATAATGAAGAATATGTTACCAAATCTTTAGATGCGGGAGCAAAAGGTTACTTGTTGAAATATTCTCTAGAAGCAGAATTACAAAACTCAATTAGACTTATTAGTCAAGGCTATTCGCAAATTATTGGGTCAGGGTTGACGCGTCAATTGGCTGCGGTAACCTCAGATGAAGTTAATTCATTTACATCCAACTCGGCTAGAAAAAATAGCTCACAATCAAACAGCTTTAAAACTGTAGATTTGAATTCTATGAACGGGCTGGATTCAAATTTAGATGATAGCGCGCTCATTTATCGAAAGGAACCATTACCAGAAATTGAGTCTAAAAAATTCAATTGGAAACTTTGGCTGTCTGGTTGGGCTGTTGTCAATGTTTGCATCTGGACTATAATGCTTTTCTATTTGAAAAGTAAACCTCCTATATACACCAGCCAATGGTCAGTAATTTTACCCGGAGTAACGAAAGTAGACTTAAATCTACCAGATGTTGGTCAAGCTCAATTCAGTGTTGCTGATTCGGTTAAAGATATAGATCCTCGAAATAATATCTTATATATAGCCAGTAGTTCACCGGTATTATCGAGAGCGGCTAAGTTAGTGGGTATTCCATTAGAAGATTTTGGCGAACCAGAAATTGAAACAGTTGATGATTCTTCAATTATTACCTTTAGTATTGTAGGTAATACTCCAAAACAAGCCCAATCTAAAGCGTTTGCTCTACATAAGTCAATGCTTGAACAAATAGATTTTCTGAAAAACGATCAGGCAAAACAGCAAGCAGAAGAAGCTAGAAACAAAATACGGTCTGAACAAGATAAATTAAAACAGTTACAACAAAGATTAAACAAAGGCAAAATAGATTCAGATTTAATCGATCCTGAAAAACTCAATAATCTTGCTGGAAGAGTTGAAGATTTACGTCAGCAAAGAAATCAAGCTGAACAAGACTTACAGGAAGCTAATAGCTCTGTTAAGTTATTATCTGATAGCTTAAATCTTTCTCCTCAGCAAGCAAATGATGCTTTAGCTCTTAACGGCGATCGCCTATTTCAACAATATTTGCAGCAATACGCCAACATTAGTGGGAATTTGGTAACTCTGCAACCCCAATTTACCAATAATGCTCCTGTAGTCCGCAATGAGCAAGAAAATTTACAAGAAGTTGAAACTGCTCTTTCAAATAGAGGTAATTTTCTTTTAGGGAAGCCAGTCGAACGTTCGACTTTAGAACGCTTAAATCTCAAAAGTTCTAGTGAAAGTCGCGATCGCGAAAGTATGGCGCAACAATTAGTGACAGCAAGTAACCAGCAACAAATTCTAACTGTCAGAAAACAGGCTTTAGATAAACAAATTCAGGAACTAAATAACCGTCTTAATTCCCTTGCTAAAGAACAATTACCGTTAGGAAATCTTCAACGAGAAGCTGAATTTACTGAGGCAGTTTTGTCTTCAAAAATAGCTCAGTCTGATGTAAAAGATAATTCTTCTACTTTTCCCGTCGTGCAATTAGTGTCAGCACCCGAATTACCTGATGAACCTGATGATCCTGGTACAAAAATGGTTTTAGCTAGTCTTATAGCTTTCTCTGTTCTTACTCTTACTGGTTTAATTCTTTTATCTAATGAGAAAAAAAGTTTTTGGAATGAATAAAATTTTGTTTCAATTCGCTGGAGTATTAATTAGGGTCATTTACAATCTGCTGTATTGTAAATTTTAGATATAAATTATTTAAATTTAATTGTTAATAGCTGGATCTTAAAAAATAAATTTCGGAAATTAGATTACTATAATGAAAAATACTCCATTAGTTTCCATAATTATTCCTGTTTATAATGATATAGAACGTTTGAAACAGTGTTTGGCTGCACTAGAAAAACAAACCTATCCTCAAGATTTATACGAAATAATTGTAGTAGATAATGCCTCGGATGAAAGTATTGCAGAAGTTGTTAATGAATATCACCAAGCATCTACTATTTGTGAAGCACAACCTGGTTCTTATGCTGCTCGCAATAAAGGGATATCTATTGCTAAAGGAGAAATATTTGCCTTTACCGATTCGGACTGTATTCCTGCTTCTGATTGGATTGAAAATGGAGTTACAGCGTTAAAAAATAATCCTGACTGCATCATTGGCGGTAAAATTAAACTTTTCTTTCGCGATCCTAGTCGTTTAACGGCTGTTGAACTATATGAAGACTTAACTGCTTTTCCACAACAAATACACATAGAAAGAGATAATTTTACTACCACAGCTAATTTATTTACCTATAAAGCAGTTTTTGACAAAGTAGGTAAATTTAATCATAAATTAAAATCAGGTGGCGATCGAGAGTGGTGTCAACTTGCTTATCAACAAAGCTATGACATTAAATATGCTGAAAAAGCAATTATTTTTCATCCCGCTAGACATTCATTTCAAAAAATTTATCATCGAAATCTTCGTGTGGCAGGAGGAAAAGTTGATCTTTATCGAGAAAAGCATAAAAACAAAAACCATGTCTTTAAATTAAAAGTTATTAATGAGGTTGCTCGAAACCTCTTGGTAATTCCTAGGGATGTTTTGCTGGTGGCAATTAAAGATAATTACTCAGCATTTCAAAAAATTAAAATACTTTCTATTTTATTTGCCTTAAGATGGGGGCTTAACTCAGAAAAAATGCGAGTAATGATGGGAGGAAAATCTCACAATTATCAATAAATTCAGGTTATTAAGCCAACGGAGCAGTGGTGAACTTGGTAACTGTATCATATTTAATATAAAGTCTTTGAATAAATTTTTTTTCAACCTTATTTTTTGGTTCTAAATAATATTTAACGTTTAAAAGAACCAGTTTCATTACATTTATCAATGCAAAAACCATACCTAGTAATCTATTACTATCTTTGATTATGAAAAAGCTAAAGGATAGTCTTCTTAAAAGCTTCGTTGGTGTAATGGGTATAAGAATTGTAGCTTCAGGCTTGGGTTTTGTACTTAATGTTTTATTAGCTCGACTTCTCGGGGTAAAAGGTCTTGGTATTTATACATACGCTTTGGCATGGCATCAGTTACTATATATTCCAGCACTTTTGGGACTAGATAATTTATTAATACGGGAAGTTGCCATATACACAAGCCAATCTTCTTGGGGTTTGCTTCGAGGAATCTTACGTTGGTCTAACCAGATGGTATTAATAAGTTCCGTTAGTATTGCTTTAATTGCGATTGCAATTGCCTGGAACTTTGGCTTTGAAGATAAAGAGATGCTGCTGACATTCTCTTTAGCTATGTTGCTATTACCAATAGCGGCGTTGAGAAACGTCAGACTTGCAACAATGAAGGGTTTGCGTTTAGTAATCATGGGACTAATGCCAGAAATGCTTATTGTCCCCATAGTAATAATAGTTTTAACGGGATGTTTGTATTTATTTGTTGACAAAAACATAACAGCATCTTGGGTTTTAGGAACAAGAATAGTTGCTACACTGATTACTTTTGCGATCGGCATTTACTTATTAAATAAAGCTTTACCAGAACCAGTAAAGCAAGCAACTTGCGAATATCAAATCAGAACTTGGTCGACTAAGCTTTTGCCTTTTATGCTTTTAGGAGGAATGTACATCATTACTTCAAGATGCGACATGTTGATGTTAGGAGCAATCAAAGGAACTGAAGCAGTAGGTCTTTATGGTCCTGTTACTCGGGGAGTGGAATTACTTGCATATATTTTGACGGCTGCTAATAACATTTTGAGTCCAAATATAGCTAGTCTGTACTCAGAAAACAAGCTCGAGCAGCTGCAGCAGTTAGTTACCCGGAGTTCGCGGCTGATGTTGTTGATGTCTTTACCAATAGCTGCCATTCTAATCTTTGGTGGAAACTGGTATTTATCTCTATTTGGTTCTGAATTTGTTCAAGCTAGATCTGCTTTAACTATTTTATGTATTGGGCAATTGTTTAATGTCGCTACTGGTTCAGTTGGTGTTTTGTTAACTATGACGGGAAACGAAAACTATAATCTAATAGGAAGTGTAATTAATGTGCTGCTTAATATTGTTTTGAATCTCTGGTGGATTCCTAACTGGGGAATTTATGGTGCGGCGGCGGCTACTGCAAGCAGCACTATTGTAGTAAACATTGTTTTGGTAATCTTAGTGTACAAAAGAATCGGCATAAACCCTATCGCTTTAGGTCAATTTAAATAGTGTCTAATATATTTAATGTTTTAAATTTTTAAATTTAATTTTGCACGCTAAACAATTATTTGCTTAATGCATGGTGTAACTATACAATCATCATATTATCAAAAACTTTAATCTTAAATTAGCAAAAGTTAAAGAAAAGATAATTCAAAAAAATAGACTTTTTAATCTTACGTTCTTTAAGTAACTTCGATGACATATAAACCTTTAGTTAGCATTATCATTACTAATTTTAATTATGCCAGTTTTTTAGGTGAGGCGATTGATAGTGCTATTAATCAAACTTACCCTAATATAGAAGTAATCGTAGTAGACGATGGTTCTACAGATAATTCTCAACAAATTATTTCTAGCTATGGCGATCGCCTTGTTTCTATATTCAAAGAAAATGGCGGACATGCATCAGCGTTCAATGCTGGTTTTGCAGCTAGTACAGGAGAGATTATCTGTTTACTTGATTCTGATGATCAATTTGTTACAGAAAAAGTGGCAGAAATTATCAAAATATTTAGCGAAAATTCGACAATTGAATGGTGTTTTCATTCTTTGAGCCTGGTAGAAAAATCTAGTGGCTCAGTATTAGCTAGCAGTTACAATGGTCAGTCGCGAGAATGTGATTTTAGACAGCAAATGAAAGATGGTAAGCTATCCTTTTTAGCTCCTGCTACGTCTGGTCTTTGTTTCAAGCGATCGCTATTAAAACAAATTTTACCTGTGTCTGAAGTGCTCAAATTAGATGTAGAACGCTATATAGTTCTTGTGGCACCTGCATTAGCTAAAGGCTTTTATTTAGACAAAAAGCTAAGCATTCAGGGAGTACATCAAAATAATGATAATACTTTTAAAGAAGGAGAAATATATGACAGGAAAAGAGCTTATAGAGCATCAAACATAGCATATTTTATGAAGAAGAAACTACCAGAGTTTTACAAGATTGCAGATAGAACATTTGCTAGAGGACTAGGAGGTTTCTGGAAAATAAAACCTAGATATCCAGAAGAAAAAGAATTAATTGATAACTATTTTTCTAATGCAACTTCACTGTCAAAAACTAAAATATATTTAATAGCTTTATATCATAATAGACCTTGGAAACAGAGAAAATTGCGTAAAATACATGACAAGAACAAACAATAAAAATAATCTATCTAAAGAAAATAATCTGGTAGATTCGGCAATGTATCCTTTACTACTTTTTCTAGTGGTTCTTACACCATTTGAAGATTTTATTCTTAAGTTTTTACCAGTTTCAGATCGGCTTTATTTTTATGCTCGCTTTTTAAGTGAAGGTCTTATATATGCTGTATTTGCTATTGTTTTTATTAGAAAATTAATTAAAGGAGTATCTTTTTCTAGAACTCCCCTAGATTTTCCAATAATAATTTTTTCAGAGATAGTATTGATGTCAATAATCGTAAATAATGCAGGTGTATTTGAAAGTATTGTAAGCGTTAGACCTTTTATCAGATATATATTTTTATTTTATTTGATAGTTAATATAAATATTACTTTAATTCAAGCAGGTACAATTGTACGCTACTTTTTTTACACAGGAGTAGCTCAACTTATTACTGGCATTGTTCAGTTTATAAGTAGGGGAGCAATTGATAGTTTTTTACAGCCAAGAGCTAGCGATATTGATATTGGAGGAGTTACAAAAGATTTTGCAGTCTTATCAGGAAGAGAAATAGGTAGTATTTATGGCGCTGCTGGAGACACAATATTATTTGCTTCCTTTATAACTTTATTTTTAATAATAACTGTCAGTAAAATGTATATAGCTAATCCTAAAATTATTAAACACAATGGATCTCATTTAGAGAAAATTAATAGTAAGAAAGAAAATATAATTTTGGGTATTATAATAGTTGCTACAGTCATTGCAATTGGTTTAACCTATGTGCGAGCCTGTTTGTTTATCGCTCTAATAGTTTTGACAGCATACTCGTTACTAAAATTTTATAATAGAAAAAGAATAGGAATTATAGTAATGATAATTAGCTTATTGCTCCTTATTGCATCAATAAGCATTAACTTTTTTGGTGATTTTCATAGTCCAAAATATATTGGCAATGCCCGTCAAACCCAACAAAGTGTAATTGATAATATGACAGGCATCTTTAGCGAAGATTATATTAAGGTTGCCAGACAACAAAGACTTGGTGCTTTGACAGATATTCCCTCAACTGTAATTTACAATAAGCCATTCCTGGGATATGGACCAAATGAGCTATTAACAATAGAAAATCTTAATAATAGTCCAACTTCTTTTTTAACAAAGGAATGGACACAAGAAGGATTTAAAGATGTTTACTGGGTATCAATTATGGCATTCTATGGTATTGCTGGTTTATTTACCGTAGCATGGATGTTTTATAGATTGTATAAGTGGTCTAAAATTATATATTTTCGAACCCAAAAAACAGTAATTAAAGAAATATCTTTGTGTGTATTAACTATAACTTTAACCACTACTTTTTTACTGTTTTTCAATCGAACCATCGAATTCCGTATTTATGGTTTATATTTTTGGTTATTTCCAGGTTTGATGTTTAATTTGTATAGCAAAGAGAAATTAACCACATCAAAAGAAATATTATAAAAGCAGTTTCTTACTTTTCTAAAAAAAGTATAGAAGCATATTTTATTATTAAGTCAATATACAGTAGAATAACAATTTCAGATGTCTAAAATATTCAAAACAGATAAACCATTAGTATTTATAGTTGGCAATAGCCGTAGTGGAACTACTATGATGGGGCGTATAGTGGGAAAACATTCGGAAGTTTTCACTTTTCATGAGCTACATTTTTTTGAACAACTGCGGACTGTACAAGAACAAAATGACTTTACTTCTGAAAGTGAAGCAGAGCAACTAGCCGCAAGATTATTTTGTATTCAACGAGATGGTTATCTTAACCAAAAAAATCCCAATCGCTTTTTATCAGAAGCCAAAGAGCTAGTTGCTAAAGCCGATGCACAAAATTCAACTTCAGCTAGTATATTTAAAGAGTTTTTATTTTATGAATCAGCTGTGAATAATAAAGTAATTCCTTGTGAACAAACTCCTCGAAATGTTTTTTATATTAATGAAATTCTCAAACTTTATCCAGAAGCAAAAATCATTAATATGATTCGTGACCCGCGCGATGTTCTTCTATCTCAGAAGCGGAAATGGAAACGACGTTTTTTGGGAGCTCATAAAATTCCTTTACGAGAAGCTATTCGCTCTAAAATCAACTATCATCCTATTATTATTAGCAAACTATGGAATTCTTCTATCTATGCGGCAGATAAATTTGCCGATCACGATCAAGTTTATTCGTTATATTTTGAAGAGTTATTAAAAGAACCAGAAGTTAAAGTTAAAGAGATTTGTGATTTTATTGGTATATCTTTTAATCAAGATTTATTGCAAGTTCCTCAGGTTGGTTCTTCTATGGGATTAGACCGACCAGAACAAAAAGGCGTTGACCCAACAAAAACAAAACACTGGCAGAAAGGTGGGTTGAGCAAAACAGAAGTATTTTTATGTCAGCAAATAACTAAAAGTCTTAGAGAAAAACACGGCTATTATTCTACTCCCACTCAATCTAATCCTTTGAAGTTAATTTATAGCCTAATCTCTCTGCCTATACAATTAACTTTGATATTACTTGTGAATTTTAATAGAATGCGAGGATTAAAAGAAGCAATTAAAAAACGTCTAATATAGTTATCTAGCTAATTTATCTATACTAGATGCGCCATTATAAATCCCGCTAAATTTCATAGTTTGATTCCCATAGCAGAGATTAAACATTTATTACAATATTGGTAAAAAATTTTAATGAAAGATAAGCTACTCGCAAGCATAATTATCAACAATTTCAATTATCAATCTTTTTTAGAACAAGCTATTAATAGCGTTCTAAACCAGACTTATCTCCATACGGAGGTGATTGTAGTAGACGATGGTTCTACTGATAACTCACAACAAATTATTGCTAGCTATGGCGATCGCATTACTCTCTTTAAAGAAAATGGTGGGCAAGCCGTCGCTTTTGATAAGGTTTTTTTCTAGATATAAAATTAGCAGTTCGGGAATCATGAAGATAATGGCAATACTTTAAAGAGTGGAAAGATATTTGCACAAAGAAGAGCATATAAAAATATCGTTGTTACTTATTTCAGACAATTAAAATTGCCAAAATTTATTAGATATATTAATAGAATTTTTGCTAAAAGCATCAGTATTTAGTTAAGAAACGGAGTCATCAATAATCTAGGAATTAACTATATAAAGTGCTATTTGTCTAAAGCGTTATGGCTAGACAAAGTTCAAATATCGATTATGACTTTTTATTATCTTTTCAGATTTTTTAACATGATTTCACTAATAAAAAAAAAGCAGATAAGCAAGAAAGAGTGGAAACTTTACAATAAAACAATATAATCGAATTGAATCATCTTAATTTAGTTTCTAATTCTTTTTTTACCATGTCCTATTTGCAAGAACATCAATATCTAATTATTGGCGGTACTACTAAAGCTGCAACAACATCTTTATTTAATTACCTAGCTGTTCATCCGAAAATCTGTGCTGCTACTAGAAAAGAAACTCGTTTTTTTATCGATAACAATTGCTTATTTCCATCACCTGAGATTGACTGGTCACAAGGTTTGGAGAAATACAATACATTTTTTAAGAGTCAATTAGATTCAGAACATATAAGACTAGAGGCTTCACCTGATTATCTCTATTCGTTGGGTACTCCTCAAAGAATTAAGACATCATTACCCAATACCAAAGTTATTTTTATTCTCCGTGAACCAATCTCTCGACTAATTTCTTGGTATAGATATGCTAAACAAAGAGCATTCATTCCCAAAGAAATGACATTTGAGGAATATGTAGAAAAACAGTTTGAACAAGAAAATTCTAATTTAGAAGAACAATCTAGTATAGAGCCAACAGAATTTATTCCACAAACTCACCTTTTCAGTAAGCTCAAACAAGGGTGTTATTCAAATTACTTACAGCCATATCTTGAAATATTTGGTCATGATAATGTCCATATTGGTTTTTATGAAGAATTATGCCTATCTCCTCGTTCTGTGAGCAAAAAAATTTGTGATTTTGCTGGCATTGATTCTGCTTTTTACGATGAATACAAATTTGAAATATTTAATCAGACTAAAACTATGAAAAATCCGAAACTACACGGTGCTTATGAACGCTTTCGTACCAACATTCGAGGATACACGTATAACCTACCCATTCATGTGTTCTTGCGCCAAATAAGACGCCAGTTTGACACACTTTATTATGGACTCAATACAGTTTCTACAGATGAAACAGTTAAAATTCCAGCAGCAATTCAAAAGAAACTCGAGAAATATTATTACCAAGAAAAGATAATTTTAGCAGATCTATTGGCTCGTCCTATTCCCTGGTAACTACAAATAAGTAATTACAAACATAGTAATTATAAATATAAATTAGCCTATTTAACTATTTGATATCTAACCTATAACTAATAAAATATCAGTGAGTCTTACAATCATTAATGCTGGTCAAAATTACCATATTAGAGGTGGAGCGGAGCGATATCAATTTGCTCTTGCTCAGTTGTTACATCACCATGGTCACCAAGTAATTCCTTTTGCTGCAGAACACGCTAAAAACGAAATTACTCCTTGGTCTAAATATTTTCCTAAAAGGGTAGATTTTGAGCAACCAACTCCAAAAGATTTACTTGAATTCGTATATTCAAGATCTGCCGCGCTATCTATGGAAAGTTTATTATACGACCGTCAAATCGATCTAGCACATCTACATATTTACTATGGTCAACTTACTGCTTCGATTTTGTCGCCACTCAAAAAAGCTGATGTTCCTATAGTGCAAACCTTGCATGAGTACAAGATAGTTTGTCCTGTTTATACACTTCTCTCTGATGGTAACGTATGCCAAGCTTGTAATGGCCACGCTTTCTGGCAAGCAACCTTAAAAAGATGTAATAAAGGTTCTTTATCAAGATCGATTTTAAGTACCGTAGAGTCTTATGTTTCTAAAATGTTGGGCTCAGTCAACAAAATAGATCATTTTATAGCAGTTAGTTATTTTCAAAGAGAAAAATTAATTGAATTAGGTCTTCGGGCCGATAAAGTAACTACAGTACATAATTTTATTGATGCATCAGATTACCAACCAAGTACAGCACTAGGAGAATACTTTCTTTACTTTGGAAGATTAGAGCAATCTAAAGGAATTTTTACGCTAATTGAAGCTGCATCGTCAATTAAAGATACTCCTTTATTGATTGTAGGCGATGGCACCGTTCGTCCAAAGCTAGAGAAACTCATTCAAGAAAGAGAGCTGAATCATATAATTTTGTTAGGATTTAAGCACATGCAAGAGTTACAGAAACTTATTCGCCATAGTATTTGTACGATAACCCCATCGCAATGGTACGAAACTTTTGGTTTAACTTTGATTGAATCTTTTGCCCATGGAAGACCAGTAATTGCCAGCGAAATCGGTGGAATGACTGAGATAGTAACTGACGGCATTGATGGTCATCTCGTACATCCAGGGAATGCCGAACAATTACGAGAACGAATGCTGTGGATGGCTGAACATTTGACTCAGGCGAGGGAAATGGGTTTAGCTGGTAGACGCAAGGTAGAAACACATTTTAATCCAGAAAGTCATTATCAAAAATTGATAAGTGTTTACCAGAAGGTTTTATAATAAAAACTGATTAAACGTTTTGCTTATAGTTTTAGAAACTTTGATAATTTGGCAACTGTTAATCAAATATAAGTTTTTTGATTAACTAGTATAAAATCGTTTTATTATTGACTAAATTAATTGCAAACAAATTATTGTCTTATACTCATATACTATTTGTTAAAGATTGTTAAAATAACAAATTTAAAAGTTATCAAGGTTTTTTTGGTTATTCATGTAGATAGTTATACAATCAAACCATTAAGTTAGTTTAGATTTGGAGCTTTTTTGTCTTGGTTTGAAATAGAAATAGACAATGCCCAAATGGATTTACAGCAAATAAAATTAGGAGCAGCTATTAAATATGAAAATAGATAGCAACATTAGGCATTTATCTCAATTCATTAATCTGCTTGTTTTAACACTTATCTTTTTACTAGGAACAACTTCTTGTATAGATAATAATATAAATAATAAAAAATATAATTCGTCCCCGGTTCAAACGAAACAAATTTTTACTCAATCTAATAATTCTCAGCTACTCTCTATAGCTACTCTCTCACCTTCTGTTCGATCGCTTTCACCTAATTATGTATGTTCTAATGTAAATTCTCTGCGAAACAAATCTTGGCACGACCAAAAATTTTGGAATTCAGTTAATAAATTGAATCCGAGAATGATACGTATACCAGGAGGATCTGTATCCAATTACTGGAATTGGCAGAAAGGGGGACTAATAGAAGACATTAGTAGCTTACCTGACGGTTTACCTCGTTTTATGACAAATAAAGACCGTCAATATACTGCAAGTAAACTTAAAGATTTTTATGCTGGATTTGAAACAAATGCTTTAACCCCATTATTTGTTTTGAATATGCTTACTTCCGATCTCAAATCTCAACTAAAAATGCTACAAACAGCAAGAGATTTAGGGATGCCAGTTAAATACGTAGAGCTTGGTAATGAATTTTACTTTGGCACAAAAAATTATCGTAAAATGTTTCCTCGCCCTCAGGATTATGCCAAAACAGCCAATCAATGGGTTTCTGCAATAAAACAGGAGTTTCCTGAAGCAGAAATTGCCGTAATTGGAGTAGGTAGTAGAGGAAAAAATAGCTTAGGCCGACGTTACAAATGGAATGAAGAAATTATCGCCACAACCTTGCCTTTAGCAGATGCCATAACTATTCATAAATATCCTAGCAATGGTTTGGCAAACCGAAAAATCTCAACTGAAAAATATCCTTATTTCCTTAAAGAAGATATTCCGTTTATTTTAGGAGAGCCTTTTGAAAGTTGGTACAAGACTAGTAATACTATTAGGGATTTTCCTGAGAATAAGAAAATTTGGGTTACAGAATACAATCTAATAGAAAAGACTGACACAACTCAAGAAGAAAAAAGACAGAGAATTGCAGGAAGTTGGATTCATGGAATGTATACCTTATCAATGAGTTTGCTTTTCTTAGAAGATCCTCGTATCGAGATAGCCTGTAATCATATGCTGATTGGTAGCTCTCAATTTTCAACTATTCTCACCAACGAAAAAAGCTTTAAAAATCCTAGTGATAAAAATACCGTATCTCAACCTCTTGCCCTCTCAGCTACAGGTTCTAGCTTAAAATTGTTAGGGGATGCTACTGAAGGAATGACTAATGCTCAGAAGATTGATTTTGCCCAGAATTTAACCTTAACTGGTAACGATGAATTTTCTTATCCTGCATTATATGGTTGGATGTTTACTAATGAAACCGAAAAAAGTTCGCTAATTTTAAATTTATCTAATCGTCAAATTGAACTGGAAGTTAGTTCTTTATTTAAAAGCCAAATAAATTATGAAACTATTTCAGGTTCTCCCAGAGACTTGGTAACTAGACCAGGAATATTACAGCAAAAAATAGGTAATACAAAAACAAAAATCATCCTTCCCCCATATTCTGTTACTAAAATGTCTAATAACAAAAAGTAATAATTTTTTAAAAAAGATGATAATATACGAAAAATTTAATAGTTTTTATAAATATGGTTGCTCAACTTGATAGTCTATATATAAAAACAAAACCTACTAAAGCTTTATCTCGTCTGATTGGCTATGGTCTTTTTGAAGGTAGACCTTTAACTACAAAGGGACAATGGATCAACCCCTTAATCTTTAAATTATTTGCGATCGCCCAAGGTTTACCACAGCTTAAAAAAGTCAAAAAACCGATTTTTATTATTGGTACAGGACGAAGCGGAACTACTATTTTGGGAATAGTTTTATCTATGCACAAAGAAGTAGGTTTTCTTAATGAACCAAAAGCACTTTGGCATACAATTTATCCAGAAGAAGACCTGATCGGTAGCTACAGTCAAGGAAAAGCTGACTATCGTTTAGAAGCAGAAAATGCCACAGACTCAATTAAACGTACAGCCCATCGACTGTTTGGTGCTTATTTAACAGCAGTTGCTTCCTCTAGATTGGTAGATAAATATCCAGAACTAATTTTTCGAGTTCCTTTTGTAAGACAAATTTTTCCCGATGCCAAATTTATCTTTTTAGCTCGTAACGGTTGGGATACCTGTCAATCGATTGATGGATGGTCAAAACGCCTTGGTACTAATGTCCAAAACGACACCCATGATTGGTGGGGTTTAAATAATCGCAAATGGCATTTGTTGATAGAACAAATAGCTGCAACAAATTCTGTTTTTAAGCATAACCTAAAAATCATTGAAGGTTATTCTAATCATACTCACATGGCAGCAGTCGAATGGATTTTGACCATGCAAGAAGGTTTAAAGTTAGTTGAACAGTTTCCAGAGGTTGTTTATCTACTTAAATATGAAGAATTAGTTGCTCAACCTGAAAATAGCCTCAGACAATTACTAGATTTTTGTGAGCTGCCATTTGATGAAAAAATGGTTTATTATGCTAAAAAAACTCTCAATAGCCGTCAAAATAATCGGATTTTTTCCTTATCACCTGAATTAGCTCCTCTATTTGAACAAACTATGACTGCACTAGGTTATTCTTGAGAGCTAATTTAACCATTAAGCCTGGAACTCGCATAGTTTGTAATTGAAAGGCTCGCAAAGCGCAAAATAAATTAGTTCTGATGGCTGATTCTGTTCGTACTTGAAATTGTTCGATCCTGAATCAAATTAATTAGGAAAATTTAGGAGCATAATCCCGTGCAAACTCTTCAAATGAATGTGGTGGTTTACCTGTAGCATCTTTAATATCTGCTGTAATGATTGAAGCCTCCCCGCGATGATAGTGTGCATAGTCTTCAATTAAGCCATCGGCTTGCCAGTTCGGAAATCCAACACTAATTAGTGCTTCTCGCATTGACTCAGGCGAAATATCCACAAACTGTATTTTGTGGTTAAGAGCCGCAGAGAGTTTTTCAGCCATCTCCTGATGCGACAGTGCTTCGGGTCCAGTAATATTATAAATTTTTCCAGCGTGTCCGTCTTCAGTCAATGCTGCTGCTGCGACTGCTGCAATGTCCCGTACATCTACAATACTGATCTTGGCATCACCGACGGCAGCAAAGAACTTATTTTGATCGACAATCGTTGACCGAAAAGCGAGTAAACCTTGCATAAATAAATTTGGACGCAGAAAAGTATAGGCAATTCCAGATTCTTTGATTTTATTTTCAACCACCGCGTGATAGCGCAGAAATCGCACGGGTGAATTAGTGTCAGCCGCCCATTGCGATAGCTTGACGATTTGTTTAACTCCAGCGCGACTCGCTTCCTCGACAAATGTTGACTGCTGAGTTTCCGCTTGTTCAGAAGAATTGGTCAAAAGGAATGCCCGCTCAATACCCTTCAAGGCATCAGCAACGGTGGTTGCATCATTGAAATCACCGACAACTAGTTCTACGCCTTCCATCTCAGAAAATGCCTCCAATTTCTTGGTCGAGCGAACCATGGCGCGAAAAGGAACTTTTTGGGCGAGTAGTTGTTTGGTCAACTCTCGCCCGATGTTGCCAGTTGTGCCAGTGATTAAAATTGTTGGTGTTGTAGATTTTGTCATAATTTTCTCGAAATGATTCTGGCGTAAGTCTTAAAGTATTTATTACTTATTAGTTTAAACCAAGCTGTTTAGAGTCTTTAAAAGCTCTTTCACTTGTTAACTGCAATCTGCTGGTTTCTTTGATGCTCCAAAAAATCTAAGAGCCAATCTTTGAGATGGCGAGTTGCCCGACAATCATCTTCGTTATAGCTTAAGATTAATTCTAGCCAGGTTCGATCTTGAGTACTTAACCACCGATCGTACCAGCAGACTGATTGATCCCCACTACCTTGAGTTTCTCGCCAATAAAAACCAATCCAGTTAGCTAGGGCTTTTAAGGAGTAACTTTCTACGGGTAAAACTACCGTTTTTGTAACCCATAAATGAAGATCGACTAAGCGAGATAATAATTCTTTGGTCTTAGCTTTCGGTGTATCATAAAGTCGAGCTAAACGCTTGATTGTATCCGCTTCGTATTCAGAGTAATGAAAAATAGGTGCATCAGGATACAAAGATATAAAGTTTAAAAACTGTTGCCATATTTTTTCTTCATCGGCTGCATCTTCGGCTACAAAAGCATGAAACTTCTCGGTGTTGGTGGTTCTATCTACTAGCAGAACTCCTAATAAATAGTCGATTTGACGCTCAGGTTCAGCTTCAATATCAAAATATAGCTCGATCGCACCACTAGGAATAGGTTGAGTATTAAGCAAATCGAAACTAGATTTTACCAAAGCGCGATCGCTCTGTAGAGCAGTAATCTGCTGTTTTATTTGCCTTGCTACACTAGCAGTAAGAGCTTCCCCTAAGCTTTTTTCTGAAACATTTATCAAAGACTCAACGCTATCAACTCCCATTGACTGCATATACTCATAGCGTTTCGGGGTTACTCCAGGTACTAAAGACAAATGATTGCTTGACTTTGCCACCCCATGGCAATAGCCATACCAGCTACAGAGGCTACACCTTTGACGGGAAATAAACACTTCGGGCTTCTGTTTTTGAGCAAGCATAACCAAGCAGTCAGTTACCTCATGCTGCATCTTAATCAGCCAATGATCGAGGTTGATATAATAATCGTTGTGTTCTTTGAGAATTAGCTGTGAATAAGCAGGAATTGCTGATTGAGTAATGCCTAAGATTTGAGCGTGAAAGGCACTAATTAGCTTGTACTCTGGTTTGGCTCGACGACCAAGCTTAATATTAACTGGTAAATATTCCCAGTCGCCAAATTTAGATTTTCCTGGCTGTCTAATTAATAAACTTGGTGCAGCAACAAAGGTGATTTCTGTTAAAAAGTCTTGGACATCTTGTATTTCACTTGAGAAAGTATAATTGCTCAAAGCAGTTTGCCACTGAGCAAAAGTCAAGCTCAAACTTCCTTGAGCAATACATTCTACTCCCTGTGCCATTAAAGCGAGAGTTTGTTGACTATTTAACTGCCAATCTCTTCGAGAAATATCTGGCTTATAGTAGTCAAGGGATCTCTCTTTGATAACGTTGGCAATGTGAGTTTGATTTTCTCGTTTTAACTTCTGCAAAAAATCTTTCTCTGGATCTTTTTGTTGCGGATTGCCGTATATTTCTAGATAGGTACGACGATTGCAGCGTTTGTAGTTTAGTAAAAGATGATCGGTGATTAACATTATTTAGGAAGAAAGCAAGATAAAGAGGGAACGAGAAAAAATATCCTGCTTTCTATCGGCAAAATAGCCTTACTTCCCCCAAAAATAAAAATGTGTCCTTGAAACTTAACTGATAAATATCGATATACTAACAATGGTTCGCTAGATTGCAAAATTCATTTATGTCTACTATTTTATCCCCAACCGAGCTTAAAGAACATCGCCGACAGTTCCCTGGATTAATTAATAAGACCTATTTTAACTTTGGTGGTCAGGGGACAATGCCCCAGGCTGCATTTGAAGCAATCATTGACACCCATCAATATATTCAGCAAGTAGGACCATTTTCGGGACAAATTAATGGCTGGCTGACCAAAAAAGTCAATTCCTTACGAGAAATAATTGCCGACGAATTAGGCGCACCTACCCAGACAATTAGCATCACAGAGAACGTAACGGTAGGATGTAATATTGCCCTGTGGGGTATTGATTGGCAAAAAGATAATCAGTCTGATAGCAAGGCTACGCCACGCATTCTTATGACAGACTGCGAACATCCAGGCATTATTGCCACAGTAGAAGAGATTTCTCGACGCTTTGGGGTAGAGGTGGCTATTTGTCCGATTATGGATACTTTGAACGACGGCGATCCCGTTGAGGTAATTCGCGCTAACCTAACCGCTAATACACGTCTTGTAGTTTTAAGTCATCTGCTTTGGAACACAGGACAGGTATTACCCCTTAAAGAAATAGCGCAAGTATGTCATGATTTTTCTGCACAACAGAGAATTAGGGTGATGGTCGATGCGGCACAATCTGTAGGTTCGTTGGCGTTGGATCTACCCGATCTGGGAGTCGATTTCTATGCTTTTACAGGACATAAATGGTGGTGTGGTCCAGCCGGAGTTGGTGGGCTGTATATTAGTGAAGCAGCATTTGCTGAATTAAATCCTACCTTTATTGGTTGGCGAGGATTGGAGATGGATGCACAAGGAAAGCCTGTCGCCTGGAAACAAGACGGGTCAAAATTTGAAGTGGCTACCTCCGCTTATGCTGAATATGAAGGCTTAAAAAGTGCGATCGCAACTCATCAAGAATGGGGTACAGCCAAACAACGCTATCAGAAAATTTGTGAACTTAGTAAATATCTTTGGGAGCAATTACAGCAAATAGAACAAATTACCTGTCTTAAGCATACTCCTCCCGAAGCAGGATTGGTTTCTTTTCAAGTAAAAGGTATTAAACACAAAAACTTGGTAGATACTCTAGAAAAGCAAGGATTCTTACTTAGAACCATTGCCGACCCTGACTGTATCCGAGCCTGTGTTCACTATTTGACCTTATCTGAAGAAGTAGATAGCTTAATTAGTATGCTGAAAAGTCATCTGCAATCTTCAGTTAGATAAATTTTAATTGCAGGTATTTAAATCTTCTTTTTTAAAGATAAAGTGTTAAGATTCATATTGAGATAAAGATCGGCAATCCAGTTTGTATTCAGTATTGATAGGTTCTTCCATAAAGTATTGATTTGGTTTTTTTCCGAAATTTTAGCTCTCTACATCTAATGTGCATTCAGGAGACAATTGGTTCATGTCAATTTACGTCGGTAATCTCAACTATGAGGTTAGCCAAGAAGATTTAAGCGAAATATTCGCAGAGTACGGCAAGGTTAAAAGAGTTCATCTTCCTACTGACCGTGAAACTGGTCGCAAACGCGGTTTCGGCTTTGTAGAAATGGAAACAGAAGCAGAAGAAGATAAAGCTATTGAGACTCTAGACGGAGCAGAATGGATGGGTCGTGAGATTAAGGTCAACAAGGCAAGACCTCGCGAAAATTGAAGTTCTTTTAGTGGTGGTGGTAATCGCGATCGCTTTTAAACTCTAAAGCTAAATTGAATTACGCTTCTAGAGAGCAGCTAGATATTATACTAGAGACTCCCAGAAGCGTTTTATTGTGTAATGAGGAATCCTACTATAAATGGCTAAACGTCGTAACGCGAAAAAAGAAAAAGCTGCTCGAAATAAAATTAACGCTCGTAAATTCCGTAAGCAAACTACCCGTTATGGAAATCGTGGTCGAAAAAACTACAACAGCAACGATAAAAAACAAGATACAGAAGAAAATCAATCTTCTGAGTCTACTTCTAATAGTAATAATTAACAGACAAAAACAATTTGTTTGCTAGCTCTTTGGATGAAGTAAGATAACTTCTTGAAAGAGCTTTTTTTGTGGAATGAAGGATATATAAGCGTGGTAATAGCAAAAAAGATATAGAATTACGTATAAACGTGATGGACATTTTGTAAATTACTACTCCCTTCTTACGAAGTTTGCTCGCCCTCGACAGTTCCTTCAACGCGGGGAAGCCGCGCAACGGACTGTCTCGCAACGGGGGCAACCCCCTTCGGGTTCGTGCCTTTGCTTATGCCAGGGAACCTTTTCGACACTTTGCTCGCCCTCGACAACCAAGGGGTACCCCCCGCAGGTACCTCAACGGGGGGAACCCCCGCAACGGTTTTGCGAAACAGCCTTGCAGGAGGGTTTCCCTCCGCAGAGGACTGTTGAGGGTGTCTCGCAACGGGTCATAGACGAGGCGTGTTTTGCGAGAAAGGACGCTTCGTCCGCATCTGAGTCCGTTGGCGGGGTTCCCCCGCTTAAAGGAACTGTCGAGGTTGGGTCAGAGTATTCTGTCCCAACAGGCGAGTGGAACAAGCCCCCTAAACGGGGGCGTTTCCTCGCCTCAAAAACTGCCGTCCGCAACGCAAGTGTCTCACCACCGCAACTGCTTCACCGCAACGCAACTTCGCGCTACTTCCTATTAGTTGTCTTAACCCGAACTGAGGTTGATATAGGTTTCAAACTCAAGCAGCCAGCGACTATAGCCATAAGAATTAGTTGCTGATAATTTGGGACCACAGTATGTTTGACAAGCTCTTTCGACAACTTCTTTAAAGCAAGCATCTTGTTGTCGATCGTCATTATTCTGAGTCAGTTCAAAAGCAATACTCCACCAGGGTTCATTGTTAATTTTTAGACAAGTCAACTCACTGGCTACACCTTGTTCTATTTTTTGCCTGCGCTCTTTGTCAATGCCGATCCATTCTGTCTCAGATAATAAATCATAGGCAGTAAAAGTAGGGTCTTTTAATTCTTGTTCACCGAATTTACACCACTGTTCGACTTTGCCTTCACAGATAAATGATTGAGCTGCATCCAGGCTTGGCGATCGCTTTTGATGCCCAAACCCATAAGTCCCGAATTCTTGTTGTCTCAGTTTTAATTCAGGATTACCCTGGCGCAATTTAAAGTTAACTTCGTCACGATTCAAGGCACGTGATGAAAACCTGCCAATTTTATCTACAAAAGTTTTTTGTTGACAGGCATACCAGTCTTTTCTAGTGTCTAACTTTTCTAATAATTTTCCTGGGCATTCAAGTCTAAACCAACGCTGCACAACTGCTGGTGGCACTCCTCTAACAAACCAGCGCACTTCTAAAGTAGTTTCCATATTTTTTACCCTGGTCTTAATAAGATAAATTAAATTATCGTCTATCTGCTTCTTCGACTACACCACCTTGACGATCGATGATTTCTCTAGCAAGGCTAACTTCTTCTGTAGTTCCTTTGACCACCACCAAATATTTTTTTCCTTCGCTGCGATCGCCGATATCTAAATTAAATTGAGGAACGCTAGCACCACTTAGCCCAGAAATTAGACTTATTCCTACAGCACCAACTATTGCACCCATTATAGGAGCTAGATAATGGATAGTTTGGAAATTCTCAAACGCTGCTAGCCCAACACCAGAGAAATTAGTCAGAATTAAGCTGATAGACAAACCAATCAAGGCTCCTAATACCGCCCCTGTAATCGCACCAGTTTTAAGATTAGCGATCGCCCCTGTATCTTCTATTCTTGTTGGTGGCTGAAAATCTTCCTCTTCTAAAGTAATGTTTTCAGGCTCGATCCCAGCTTCTTCCAACTCAGTTTTTGTGGCGATCGCTGCTTGCTCGATCAAAAACTTTCCCCAGGTAGATTTTAATTGTTCAGATGCTGATGGCGATTGTTGAGACATATATTTAATTTATTGTAAGAAATAAAACTTCTGATTTTTGATTTACTCTTATTGCAGAAGAATTATGTTTATCCTTCATCCTTCTAAAGATAGGTAATTTGGTTTAGGAAATGAAATAAATATTAAGTTAAATAAATTAACAGCAAAATAGTTTTCTAGATAGATTCATCAATTAGATTTTTAAAGTAATTTGTGCATTTACACTCAACATAATTGCTATGTCTAGAACGGCGTATTTTTTATTCAGTCGAATACTATTAAAATTTGAAGCTAATTCCAGTGATATCATAAGCGATATTTCTGCTGCTGCATTTACTCCTGATGGTAAGTTATGGATTGGCTCAGATGAAATGAGATGACCAAGAAATTTTCGTTGATGTTTTTCGGCTTTAGTTTTTTAGGCGTTGGTGATTCGTGGCTATCAGCTTTTAGTTTAAGAACTATTATTGGAAGACTCTACGGCATTTTTCTTTTTTGAAGCGTATAGACTTAATAGAGATGCTGCGATCGCACCTACAGCATCCATAATTAGATCGACTATCGTATCGTCAACTGAGTTAATAGTGGCAGTGAGCCATTCAAACACTTCCCAAAGCGCGCCAATTGCGATCGCTTAAGCTTGACGGCACACTTTGCTGCCTTGGCATTCCCGCAGATATGGACTTTAGCCCTGTTATGCTGACGATGGGACGAAGACGGCTGGCAAGTTCGGGTGTAGGTGGTACGCTCGAAACGCAGGAGATGCTTGACTTTTGTAGCCAACATAATATCTCAGCAGATGTTGAAATTATCTCGGCTGCGGATATTGAGTCTGGTTTTGCCAGACTCGACCGAGGAGAGGTGCGCTATCGCTTGGTGATTGATATGTCTACCCTTAATGCGCCAGCCGATTGAAGATCGTTCGTTTTACTTATTTGACTGACGATCGACCCGCAAACTTTAATACTTGTAGAATTAATAAACATCATCCGCCCAACCGAGAGTGTATTCTAATCATTAGAAGAATGTGCTTGAGCTTGACGCTCATCCTAGTACAGAGACGATTCCACTACTATACTATCGTCGAGTTTATAACTTATCTTTTTCTTAGTGATAAAAAATTAAATTTTCAATACACTTTAAGTAGGTTGAATTAATAGCTTAAGTTGGCATTTAATAACCTCGACTAAAAGGAGAAAAAAATATGTTTACACTTGAAAATAAAGTGGCTTTAGTCACGGGCGGAACATCGGGAATTGGCAGAGCAACCGCGATCGCCCTTGGTACTGCTGGTGCAAAAGTTGTTTTCTCAGGCAGACGCAAGGAAGAAGGAGAGGAAACGGCTGCACTAATTCGCGATGCTGGCGCAGAATGTTTATTCGTGCGCTCAGATGTATCGAATGAATCAGATGTTAAAGCTTTGGTGCAAAAGACAATTGAAGCTTATGGGAAACTTGACTGTGCCTTTAACAATGCAGGCATCGATCCACCCTCAAAATCCCTGCACGAACAGTCAATCAAGGACTTTGACAAACTGATGTCAATTAATGTGCGGGGACTCTTTTTGAGCATGAAATATGAACTTCAGCAAATGGTGTCTCAAGGATCGGGGGTCATCGTCAACAATTCCTCGATAGGAGGCTTAATTGGTTTTCCTGGGCTATCTCCCTACATCGCTAGCAAACACGCAGTTATGGGACTAACGCGCTCGGCTTCTCTTGACTATGCTAAACAGGGCATTCGGATCAATGCGGTTAACCCTGGCATAATTGCAACTGATATGATTGATCGCCTCGTCGATGAAACAGGCGGCACGAGTGACGATTTGATATCCTCGATTCCCATGGGGCGCATAGGGCAAGCCGAAGAAATCGCTCAAGCCGTGGTGTTTCTTTGTTCTGATGCTGCTAGCTACATTACTGGACAGCCTTTGGTCATCGATGGCGGATTGACGGTGAACTAATTAAGGCGATCGCTGGGTAAATGCCCAGAGAATTGAAGTTTCTGGCGGTACGTTTCTTTAGAATCCTCAATTAGCGATCGCCTCGGCGCTATTAACTAGTAAAATAGAGCCTTATCATGACACATTCACCAACTAGTCGCTGATGGATTGTCGCTCGCGCTGCAAGCAGTAAGTTAAGTTCTCAATTACAAAAAAAGCTTAGTCAGAAAAAATCAGGGCAAGATTTGACTAATCAGGGCAAGAAAAGAGAAGAAGAAACTATTCAAAAGTAATACTTTTGAATAGTAGGCAGTGATGAACCACAGCCTTCTTAAACAAACCAATTTGACGGTTTCAGTAAGACCGTTGAATTTATCCAATCAACTATTTAATTATTTAATCATGAATTTACATAACAAAAGCTCAATTTTTACTGGGGCTATTTTTCTATTTTTAATTAGCTCTATAAGCCCAGCGATCGCCTTAACTAAAGAACCAGTCCAGTATGTCGCCCAAAGCTGAACTATTGAAGCTACAAGCGCACAACAAAAAACTCTTTATCTCAACAATAATCGCGTCTATTACTATAATTTAATTGCCACTCAAAAAGGAACAATCGGTAATGTTACCGTTCCTGTAGGTGCAACTATTGAAGGAAAATATGTTCCAGCAGATGGTGGTTTACGATATGTAGCCACAGCTATAACTTACGGCAAGTATAGTTATCCTATCAATGCTAAATCTCAAACTTTAACAGGTGTCAAAGATCCTCGCGACACATCAGCGGGTTCGGTAGCTGAGGATGCAGGAATTGGAGCTGCTGGAGGATTGGTACTAGGTGAAATATTTGGTAAGGGAAATGTAGGAGAAGCCATTGGGGGTGCTGCTGCGGGTGCTGCGGTAGGCAACCTTACTGCTGATCGCGTTATTGTCGTCAAGCCAGATGACTCAATAGCTTTGTATGATTATAATTAATTTCTGATGAACAATACCGACGACTCTTTGGATACATTAGCTATAAATATTGGCGGTAGTGGCATCAAAGCAATGGTGTTAAACGAGGTAGGGAATTCAATTAGCCGCCTCCCTAGAAGCAGCCTTTCATTACGATCGCCTTTATATCGGTGGTGGTAGAGCTAAAAAGATTAACTTCGATTTACCAGACAACGTTAAAACTGTACCTAATATAGCAGGAATTTTAGGCGGAATTGCTCTATGGTCAGATGATAATTCTGATTCTCTAGGTAAACATAATAATTGCTTAGAACTTAAAAATAAAAATACTCATAAACTTCCTATCAAAGAAATGGCATCAAACAACCAGATAATCATTGAACCGTCGATTTTATCGGCTAACTTTGCCTACTTGGGTAAAGGAGTGACAGAGGCACAAGAGGCAGGGGTAAAGGGAATCCAGATTGATATTATGGACGGACAGTTTGTGCCTAACATTTCTTTTGGCTGGGATACGGTAGCTGCAATACGTCCTCTGACCGATATGTTTCTCGACGTTCATTTGATGATTGTCCAGCCAGAGCGTTATATAGAAGCTTTTGCTAAAGCGGGTGCAGATCGCCTTATCGTCCATCAAGAAACCTGCATCCATCTACATCGAGTCTTGTCTTCAATTAAAGAGTTGGACATAGAAGCGGGAGTAACCATCAATCCTGGTACTTCAATTGATACGATCTTACCTATATTAGATCTAGTAGATCTAGTGCAAATCATGACCGTAAATCCTGGCTTTGGCGGTCAATCTTTTATCCATTCACAGTTAGATAGAATTGCCAGCCTCAAGCAGATTATACAGGAACGCAATCTCGATGTGGCGATCGCCGTAGATGGCGGTATTCATTCCGATACTGCACCTTTAGCAGTAGCAGCAGGAGCAACTGTTTTAGTAGCTGGTTCGAGCGTTTATAATTCTAAAGCCTCGGTTAAAGACAACTTAGCCACTCTTTATGCAGCTATCGAGAAAGAAACAAAATCGTCAAGATATAGCATTACGCGAAGACATTAGGACATTGCGCGAAAGCAGAATCAACACACTCTCGGATAGTTTCAAAATCGTAAATTCTTTGTTTCATCCAAGTTTTGAGAACCGACCACCAACGCTCTATTTTGTTTAAATCAGGGGAATACGGGGGCAAATACCAAATTTCACATCCTGCATGATGAACGATTTCAAGAATGCTTTGTCCTTTGTGAAAGGTTGCATTGTCAATCACGATAATGTCGCCAGACTTCAATTGAGGAAGCAAACTTTTTTCTAACCAAGTCTCAAATACTTGACGATTACAACATCCCTCATATGTCAACGGTGCAAAAACTTTTCCTGATTTTAACGCTGCAATCCAACTAACCCTGTCTACTCTTCGACCCGATTTTAATCCATAACATCTTGTTCCTTTCGGGCTATATCCGTATGGATAATCGTCTCGATTGTCGAATCCTGCTTCATCTACATAGACGATTTTGCTTCGATCTATTTGACCGATACGTTCAAGAAATTGTTGCCTTTTTTCTTCATTTCTCTCTCGATACCCATAAGTTTGTCTTGGTCAGCGTACATGCGGGCAAGCCCTTTGTCTTGCGCCTGTCGGCGACGCGGGGTCTGACCGCTTTTTTTCTAGTTATGCCCAGCTTTCTTATCGCATCGCTGACATTTTGCTGAGTTAGATTCTTCCCCCATAATTGAGCTATTCGTTGCTGTGTTTTGTTGTTGTGTTGCAACACAAATTCTTGAAAACGCAGGAGGTTTTTAATCTTGGGCTTTTTTCCTTTTTGATGAAGAGCGATCGCTTTGAAGTCACCCTGAACTTGTTCTCTTTTGAGCCACAAGTTCAGTGTGTTACGACTGATAGCGAACATTCGGCATACATTGACTTTCTTCTCGCCACTTTTTACTGCTTTAATTGCCTTCGCTCGCAAATCGTAACTGTAAGGGGATGCCATTAATCCTATTCTCTTTCGTTTCTTGATTTATTCAGTATAGCGTCCTAACCTTATAACGTATTGCTATAATTGCAATTTTAGACAATTTTGGGCAAGAAAAGCGAAGAAATCTTATAGTGTTTCACTACGAGAAAGGCGAGTTTGCACTTAGAAAACCCTTACCTCAAAAGTTGAAAACTGCTGTAAGTAACGTGAGTTCGGGTTAACAAGATTAATTTGGGGTAGCTATTAGCTTTTGAAAGATTGTTCAATCCTCTAAATTGAAGTCGAGAGAGGGTGACGGCTAGTCGCCATCTCTAATCGACTTGTTGAAAATTTTATTGAGGAAAACTGTATCTAGGCGCAAGAGTAAGGACTTGTCCGCAACTACGCGCCCGAACTCGAAGGGCTAATAGCTAAAAATAGTATTACTAACTGTTTCATACCTCAAATTACCAACGCCAGTTATTTGTCACTTGTTTATGATACTAAAAACAAAATACTCTTGACCGCCTTCAACCTTATTATGCCATTTATGCCATAATATTACAATTAGCCTACAAATACCTTTGCTTCAAATTCGCCTATATCAATCGTTAATTTTCCTTCTTTTGCTTCGACATCATAGTTGTTTGTCCATTCATGCCAAGTACCTGATTGGGGAAAATGGTCGATAGTATAATCTTCTAAAAAATCATCCGAAAAATTGATAATAATTACCACGCGAGAGCCTTGATCATTCCAGCGAGTGTATGCCAAGACTTTACTCTCAGGATCTTCATAGAAAAAGTTAATATTATCAGTACGCAAAGCATGATTTTCTTTCCTCAAAGCAATTAAGCCTTGATAATAGTCAAGCAAATTTTTATTGAGGTCATTTTTTAGTAAAGTCCAATCAATTTTGATTTCTTGTTCTGGGTTGTATTCCCCAAACTCATTACCCATCCAAACCAGAGGTACGCCTACAGCAGTCATTAATAAGACTGCGCCTAACTTGGCTCTTTTAAAAGCTGCTTTGTCGGAGATTTTGCGATCGCCTAACTCTGCTAGAGTATACTGATGATCGTGACAGGCTATATAGTTAATTACGGTAGTCGTTCCCCCATAACCCTGTTGTCGGCAGTCAATCACTTGTTTGAAACCTTCTAGGTCAAGCTCATCACCGCAGATATGTTTTAAAGCCTGTTGATAAAAGCTTTCATGCCAACACGCATCCATGGGCTTGCCGTATCCTACTAAGTCGGGATTTTCAGGGATGTATTCGGCAGTGTTAAAAAATGGCTTTTGACCGACTGCCTGTCTGGCTTGTTCGGCTATCCAGGACAAAAAATCAAAGTTGCCAATCTGCTTAGAAGCATCAAAACGAATACCGTCGATATGATATTCCTCAATCCAAAATCTGACTATATCACCCACAAATTGCCATGCAGGTTTGAGATCTAAATTTTTGTCGTACTTGTCGTAGTCAAATTCTGGACCCCAGCTATTATCAGGATCGGACGGTTCACGACTGTACCAGTAATCGAAGTTTATTTTGGTTAAGGGTGCTTCGGTATCAGAATGGTTAAAAATACAGTCCATTAAGATGCGCATACCTCGGTTGTGACATTCATCAATCAGACGCTTTAAATCTGCGGTTGAACCGTAACTAGACTCAACAGCAAAATAGTGACGAGGATTATAGCCCCAGCTATTGTCTCCTGGAAATTCTTGTGTGGGCATCAGTTCAACTGCATTGATGCCTAGTTCGCTCAGATAGTCTAGTTTATCAATAACGTCTTTAAATGTACCGCGCTTTTTTCCTTCTCCTTCGCCACCTGAAAAGCCCCCGACATACAGTTCGTAGATAACCAACTCTTCGTTACTGGGTAAAGGCTTGTCGTCGTGTTGCCAAGCGTAGCTATCAACAATCTTTTTGCCGTCTTTAATTTGAATGACGCTGTTTTGACTCTCATCGTCAATATTTGTAGCGTAAGGATCGTTAACGTCAACCCATTCATCAGCTTCTAAAAAATGAGATTGAGACTGGACGCGAAATTTATACTGGTAAACTCCATCTTCTAACTCAACTTTTGCCCGAAAATAACCTTGTTTATTTTTCTGCATGGATATCTCAGACCAGTCAGAAAAACAACCTTTTAAGGCTGCACTATTGTTATAAGGAGCAAATAACTTGAATTCAATCGAGTTAGCCATTTTGGTTCTTCAATATTTGAAATTGTTTCTGCCATATTACAGAGGTCAATTCAATTATTTGTCTGTCTAGAGAGATAAATTACTGCTTATATTTAATTTTTTATTTTAAATAAACAATCTAACTAGATGGGGTTTATATCAAGAATTAATCCATTTCCAAAGAGGGTGTTTTTTACCACTTGCCAAAATTTTCTCTACTCGTTTTTCCAGTTGGCGTTTTTCGCTCTTTGGCAAACCCCAAATAAGATTGCGACTTTGCCAGACTAAGACAGATATAGTAACTGCGACGCAAAAAGCCAGACAGACAGTAGGCAAGAAATTAAAATGAAGCCCATAATATACTGCTGCCCAAGTAAAGTAATCAAGCCATAGGGCAATTTCTGCTTTTAAGTTCCAAAGAGCATAAAGTCCAAAAGTAAGCCAGCTAAACAAGACAAATAGCCAGCGACCATAGACGGTTAACTGATGTAGTCTTAATACCTTCTGCTGAAAATCAGATTGAAATTTGCTCACTTTGCTTTACTCAGATGCAGAATGTTTTGCTCACCATGACTATTTTTATTCTGATATAGGCAAATCAGATCCCGCCACCGTATTTTTTCTTTTGTTTCTCCACCAAGCAAGGAGAGTACTGGCAATAAAAATACTAGAGTATGCACCCAAAATAAAGCCGATAATTAAGGCTAAAGCAAAGAATTTTAAAGTTTGTCCCCCAAAAAAGAAGATGCCTAATAGAGGTAATAAAGTCGTCAGAGTGGTATTGATAGAACGTCCCAAAGTCTGGCTAACGGCATTGTCAACAATTTCATTAATCGATAGTTCTGGAGTGTCTGCTAGGTTTTCGCGAATGCGATCGTAAATGACGACCGTATCATTAACCGAAAAACCAATGATGGTTAAAAGGGATACCAGGAATAGGCTATCTACTTCTAAGCCCATTACTAAGCCTAAGAATGAGAAAAAACCTGATGTAATTAAAACATCATGGAATAAAGCAGCGATCGCAAATAAGGCATAGTCTAACTGAAAGCGAATGCTCAAATAGACAATGATGCCAAAAAATGCCACCAACAAAGCTAGTATTCCTGAAACAAAGAGTTCTTCACCAATAGTTGGTCCGACTGAATCTATTTGTACGGTATTACTATCGAACTTGCCAATAGCCTTACTCAAAGCATCCAGTAGCTTAGTCCGCTGTTCGCCATCAATATTTTCTGTCCGTACCGAGAGTATCTGCTGCTCATCTCCCAATAGCTGAATACTGCTGTTGCCCAATTGCTGACTATCCAAAACTTCTCGCACCTGAGCCGTATCTATAGGCTGATTGCAGTTGCCTGCTACCGAGCAATCTTTAGCGATTTGGATGCGAGTACCGCCGATAAAATCAAGACCTGGACGTAGAGGGGCATTTAAAATGGTAAAGGAGATAATCATCATGACAATACTGGCAACCATAGCTGTTCCAGAGATTGCCCACCATAAGCCTCGCCTTTTAGTAACGCTAAATTTCATTTTTCAATTCATTGATAATTGATAATTGCGAGACAGTCCGTTGCGCGGGTTCCCCGCGTTGAAGGAACTGTCGAGGTTGTTCATTGATTACTGGTTGCTGATTTTAAATTGGGGCAGAATAATTCTGGCTTTTTTCTGACTTTGGGTAAACTTAAAACTACCAACAGCATCAAGGTACGACTACAGGTAACGGCAGTAAACATACTTACCACTACGCCAACAAGCAGGGTAACGGCAAAACCTTTAACCAAACCAGAACCAAGCCAGAGTAAAGCCAAACAGGCGATCGCTGTTGTGACGTTACTATCTAAAATACTTGAAAATGCCCGAAAAAATCCCGACTCTACGGAGCGATAAAGAGTTTTACCCGCCCGCAATTCTTCTCTGGTGCGCTCAAAAATCAGCACATTAGCATCTACCGCCATGCCGATACTGAGAATAAATCCAGCTATTCCTGGTAAAGTCAGGGTCACTCCCACCAAAGCATAACAAGCCATAGTCAACAAGGCGTAAACAATCAAGGCAACATCAGCAATTACCCCAGGTAGACGATAATAAACCACCATAAAGACCAATACTAAAACCAAACCCACACAGCCAGCAATAATACTACGGCGCACGCTGTCTTGTCCTAAAGTTGCCCCAACGGTTCGGTTTTCGACGATGGCAATGGGGAAGGGTAGAGAACCACCTTTTATTTGAATTGCTAGGTCTTTGGCACTGTCTATATTAAAGTTGCCAGTAATAACCGCTCGACCTCCAGCAATACCTGTATCAGCAAACTCTGGTCCCACAACGGGAGAACTAAGTAACTGATCGTCAAGGAAAATACCAATACTACGACCAGTACCTGCAAGGTTTTTGGTTAACTCAGCAAACTTTTTCCCCCCAGCGTCATTAAAACTAATTGCTACTTCCCAACGTTTTCCTGTTGAATCTGGTTGAGGACGGGCATCGGTCAGGTCTGTTCCTGTCAGACTAACGGATGCAAATAAACCATCGATCGCCTGATTAGATTTCTGGAGTGATTCTTGAATTTTTGCCAGCTTTTCTCGATCGCCTGTTTGCAAATCACCTTGGCTTAAGATAGTCTGCTGTGCCAAAAGCTGTTGTCTTACCTGAGATTCGGCAGCTAACTGACCTTCTGTTCCTTGCTTTTGCTCTTTAAACTCTAGTTTAGCCGTTCCTTTCAAACGTCTTTCTGCTTCTTCGGGTTGACTTTCCCCTGGTAGCTGAATCAATATTTTGTTTTCGCCAATTGTTTGCACCGTGGTTTCGGAGACTCCAAACTCATTAATCCTATTTTGAAGCACGCTTTTAACTGCTTCAATATCACTTGAGGTAGGCTTGACATCAGGCTTTTCTTTAGTTGGATTTACCTGAATGGTTAACTGCGCTCCACCTCTTAGGTCAAGTCCTAACTGGGGGGGAATGGTAGTTAAAATTGCGATCGCTGCTGCGACCAATGCCAAAATTAAAATAATATAGGCTCTTTGTTTCTGCATTTACGATCACCTGCGGTAGTCTCGAAGAGACAAAAAAGTTTATTTCTCTCTTCAAATAGTATATGCTCTTACAGAACTCGGCTTTCTCGACAAATAAGTTCTGGCGACCGTTTTTGTAATTTTGCTCAAGTCACAGATTACTCCGCCCTAAACGGACGAACTGCTGTGACCGTTGGTCATTTTTTACACAGAAAGCTAGATTAAAGTTAATTATGAGCAGATTATCAAAGATTTAATGCTTTATTAAAGAACTCTAAAAATATTTATAGACGGATCGACTTTATTTCCTTTAATTCAACATTTGCGGATAATTACTGTTGACTTTTTTTAGCAATATCTAATTTAATTTTAGCTAGCATATAACACTTTACAGATATGCTAATCTACACTCCAAGTTAATTAGTTTTATACTGAAGCACCCTCAACTATGCAATTAGAACCCATTGCAATTATTGGTATTGGCTGCCGTTTTCCTGGCGCAAAAAATCCTCAAGCCTTTTGGCAAATGATGCGGGATGGAGTAGATGGGGTATCTGAAGTTCCTGAATCTAGATGGGATGTAGAGTCTTACTACGACCCAGATAAAAGTAAAGCAGGTAAAACGAATACTCGTTGGGGTGGTTTTCTTGAAGATGTTGACCAATTTGAGCCACAATTTTTTGGTATTGCCCCTAAAGAAGCAGTAACAATGGATCCGCAACAACGTCTATTGTTAGAAGTCGCTTGGGAAACTTTTGAAGATGCTGGTCAAATTCCCGAAGATCTTAAGGGCAGTAAAACGGGAGTGTTTATCGGCATCGGCACTCACGACTATTCGATTATGATGTGGCAACAGCCTGTGAGTGAACCTTACGCTACTACAGGCACAGGTAACTGTATTGCTGCCAATCGTATTTCCTATATTTTTGATTTAAAAGGACCTAGCTTGGCGGTAGACACTGCTTGCTCTTCTTCTTTGGTTTCTGTCCATTTAGCCTGTCAGAGTATTTGGACAGGTGAATCTGAACTAGCTTTAGCTGGTGGGGTTAATATGCTGCTGCTACCAACGATTATGGTGGGCTTTAGCAAAGGAGGCTTTATGTCCAGTGATGGACGCTGTAAGAGTTTTGATGCTAGTGCCGATGGTTATGTTAGGGGAGAAGGGGCAGGTTTGGTCTTGTTAAAACCTTTGTCTCAAGCTCAAGCAGATGGTGACGATATCTATGGGGTAATTCTTAGTAGCGCGGTAAACCAGGATGGCTTAAGTAACGGCATGGCTGCACCAAATCCTGTGGCGCAAGAGGCAGTTTTACGAGAGGCTTATCAGCGTGTAGGCATCGACCCTAGTTTAGTAGATTACATTGAAGCTCATGGTACAGGGACAAAAGTAGGAGATCCCATTGAAGCTAATGCTTTGGGGGCAGTTTTTGGCGAACATCGTCAACCAGGAAATAACTGTCTGATAGGTTCAGTCAAAACCAATATCGGACATACTGAAACCGCAGCAGGTATTGCAGGAATTATCAAAGTTGCGCTGGCACTTAAGCATAAACAGATCCCACCCAGCTTACATTTTAATACTCCAAATAGTGCGATCGCTTTTGAAAATTTGAAATTACAGGTAGTTACTCAGCTAACCCCCTGGGAAAAAAATAAGCCATTAATTGCAGGAGTGAATTCTTTTGGCTTTGGTGGCACAAATGCTCATATTGTTATGGGGGACTATGAGACAAGGGGACTGGGAAAGGCGATTGGGGGACAAGGCGACTGGGGGACAAGACGACAAGGAGACGAGGAAATAGAGTTATCTTCTTTGAATTTGCTGACTATTTCGGCTAAGAGTAAATCTGCATTACGGCAGTTGGCACAAAGTTATCAAGATTTTATTCAAGAGACAGAGGTATCTTTAGAGAATATTTGTACAGCAACTCAAACCCAAAGAAGCCATTTTAATCATCGTCTTACCTGCATTGCTAAATCAACTCAACAGTTAATCAAACAATTAACAGCTTTTACCTCTAATCGAGAAACAGCAGGATTGAAAGAAAGTACCGTTAGTAAGGAAGAACAAACATTCGCCCCTACTAAGAAAATCTGTTGGCTATTTACAGGACAAGGATCGCAATATGTAGGCATGGGTCAACAACTTTATGACACTCAGTCTATTTTTCGCGAGGCACTAAATAACTGTGCAGAAATCCTTAAACTTTATTTAGACAAACCTTTATTAGAGATCATTTACGAATCACAAACCTGTAAGGGCGTTTTGCCAAACGTCCCTACAAAAATTAACCGAACAATTTATACTCAACCCGCTATCTTTTCTGTAGAATATGCCTTGGCGCAATTATGGCTTTCTTGGGGTATCAAGCCTGATTATGTCGCAGGGCATAGTATCGGAGAATATGTTGCAGCCTGTGTCGCAGGGGTTTTTAGTTTGGAAGATGGTCTAAAGCTGGTTGCCACTAGAAGTAGATTGATGGAGGAATTACCTTCATCAGGAGGAATGCTAGCTGTCTTTAGTAATCAAGAAACAATAGCTGAATTGATAGCTACTTATGACGAGGTAAATATTGCTGCGATTAACAATAATCAAAATACCGTTATTGCTGGGAAAAACAAAACTCTAACTTTAATTGCAGATAAATTAGCTCAAATAAATATCAGCAGCACTCTTTTAAATGTCTCCCATGCCTTTCATTCTCCTTTAATGAAGCCGATGCTGGCTGACTTTAAGCTGGTAGCAGCAGAAATAACCTACTCTGCGCCAAAAATTCCCTTGGTTTCTAACGCAACTGCACAGTTGGCGGAGATAGAGATTACTAGCCCTGATTATTGGGTTAATCATATTATCCAACCAGTTAATTTTGCTGATAGTTTTCAGTTTCTACTACAGCAAGACGTTGATATCTTTTTAGAAATTGGGGCAAAACCAATTCTGGCTAGCCTCGGTAAAACAATCTCAACCACAGAAATAGATTCCGATCCTATCTTGCTTCCTAGTCTTTCTGACAAACAAGACGATTGGCAGGTGATTCTAAATAGTGTGGCACAGCTATATCACCAAGGAATAAAAATTGATTGGCGGGTATTTAATCAAAGCCATTATAATCGAGGAGTCAAACTGCCTACTTATCCTTTTCAACGTCAAAGATACTGGTGGAAGAAAGCAAAGTTTTGGATAGAAGAAAATTCAAATAATCAGCAGCAACCACATCCTTTATTAGGTAATTGCCTAACTTTGGCTGGCACTTCAGAGAGATACTTTAAGGGACAGATAAATGCTCATAACCCTAAATATTTACAAGATCACTGTTTAGAAAATAAAACAGTATTTCCTGCTACGGCTTATATGGAAATGGCATTAGCAGCAGGCAAGTATATATATTCAGATAGAAGCTTTCAGCTAGAGAAGTTTACTATTAAAAAGCCTTTGTTATTGACTAATAAACCAACGGAGTTACAAACAGTTGTTAGTAGCTCAGAAAATTGCTGTAATCTTAAGATATTTAGCAAGAATATTCAAGAAAAAGATTTTATTTTGCATAGTGAATCTATTATTAAACCTGCGCTCAAAAATACTTTATCTCGGATAAATATAGAAGAAGTTAAATCGCGATCGCAACCTATCTTAGACATATCAAACTACTATCAACAATTAAGCAATAAAGGTTTGAACTATGGCGTTAACTTTCAAGGTATAAAACAGTTGTGGAAAGGAAATGATCGGGCTTTTGCCTATATTGAAATACCAGATAATATAATCGATGATAACTATCAGCTTCATCCTGCTTTATTAGATTCCTGTCTACAAATTATTGGAGCAGCTACAGAGTCTCAGGGAATTTATTTACCAGTGAGTCTTGAATTATTCAAGGTATACCAAAGCTGTAGTAACAAAGTTTGGGTGCAGGTTAATATTAAGCCGACTGATAATAGTCAAATACTAAAAGCGGATTTATTTTTAGCAGATAATACTGGTGATTTAGTTGCCCAGATAACGGACTTGTCATTACAATATCTTAGTTTGCGATCGCTACAAAAACTAATAGATATACCTGTAGAAGAGCAAGTCAATATTGATGACTGGCTATATAAAATTGACTGGGAAGCTAAAGATTTAAATACCGAATATATTAGTAAAATAGATAATGGCGATCGCTGGTTGATTTTTGCCGATAAAACTGATTTATCTCTGGAATTAACCGATAAATTATCAGGTATTTTGTTAGCAAAAGATGCTCATTTTAAACGGATAAAAAATAATCAATATACAATTAATCCTAATCAGCCAGAAGATTTTAAGAAACTCTGGCAAGTTATTAAACGTAAAAAAATTACTAATTTAAAAATCGCCTACTTTAGTAAGGGCAGTTCGCAAATCCATACATATGACCGAGATTGCCAAGGCATTTTTCATTTGATGCAGTCCTTAGTAAAAGAAAAATTAAACCCCTCTCAACTAGCAATAATTACTGAAAAAACCCAGTTTCAATCAGGTGATAAATCACGCCCGCGTGAATATGCTGCTTACACCCTCGACAGTTCCTTCAACGCGACGGGGCTTATAAACTGCCGACGCAGGTTCGGCAGACAGCCCCTTGGAAACCCGCGCAACGGACTGTCTCGCAAAGCAGCATCGAGAAGCGTTCCCTTGCGCCTGTCGGCGACGCGGGGTCTTCTCTCATTTCCGCCCACCAATAGCTTATCAGGTTCGGTTTGGGGATTAGGTAGAACAATTAAACAGGAATATCCCAGCCTTAACTGTAATTTAATTGATTTTGATAATCTAAATCTAGAACAATTATTACCAGAATTATTATTATCAGATAGCGAGACTCAGGTTGCCTATTACAACCAGCAAAGATACGTTGCCAGACTTGCGCCTCAAGACAATACTTTAAATAATCCTTTTCGTCTGCAACTATCTGACTATGGTACTTTAGATAACCTTGCTCTTGCACCCTTGCAGCGTCGCCCTCCCCAACCAGGTGAAATTGAGATTCAAGTAACCGCTAGCGGGGTAAACTTTCGTGATGTCTTAAATGCCTTGGGGATGTTAAAAGAATACCTGCAAGCAATGGGATTTGCTAACTCTACCCAAGTACCTTTTGGTGGCGAATGTGCAGGGATTGTAACCGCTATCGGCGAAGGAGTTACAAATTTTCAGCTAGGAGATGAGGTAATTGCTGCCCAAGCGGTAGGCAGTTTGAGTAGTCATGTAACGGTTGATGCTAGATTTGCGATCGCCAAACCAGATCATTTAGACTATGCTGAGGCTGCTACTATACCCACAAACTTTTTAACCGCATATTACGGCTTGCATTATCTGGCAAAAATTAAGCCTGGAGACAAGATCCTGATTCATGCTGCTGCGGGTGGAGTAGGGCAAGCTGCGGTACAAATAGCGCAACAAATAGGTGCAGAAGTATACGCTACTGCTTCAGTGGCTAAATGGGATTTTCTTAAGGCATCAGGAGTTAAATATGTTATGAACTCCCGCACTCTCGATTTTGCTGAGGAAGTAATGCAGCTTACGGATGGCAAGGGAGTAGATTTAATACTCAATAGTCTTAATGGTGATTTTATTTCTAAGAATCTGGATATTCTCACATCAAAAGGTAGATTTGTAGAAATTGGCAAGGTGGGAATATGGGATAAAGCACAGGTAACAGAAAAACGTGCCGATATTAGTTATTTTCCTTTCGATCTACTAGAAGTTTCTGATCGAGATCCTGAATTAATTGCTACCTTGTTTGCAGAATTGAAACAGCAATTTGTTGAGCGAATATTACAGCCTTTACCCCACAAAATTTTTCCCATACAACAAGCCGATGATGCCTTTCGTTACATGGCGCAAGCTAAACATATCGGCAAGGTTGTCATATCCATGCCTGCTAGTAATCAAATAGTAAAACCAGACGGTAGCTATTTAATCACGGGGGGTTTTGGTGCATTGGGCTTACAGGTAGCAAACTGGTTAGCGCAAGAAGGGGCAAAGAATTTAATTCTTGTCGGCAGAAGCCAGCCTACAAAACAGGCTCAACAAGAAATAGATAAGCTAGAACAACAAGGCGTTACCGTAAATGTCATCCAAGCTGATATTACTGATTATGATGCAGTTGCAGATATTTTTAGTAACGAAAAACCAGAGATTAAAGGGATCATTCATGCAGCAGGAAGTCTCGACGACGGGCTATTAAAAACATTATCCTGGGAGCGTTTTCAAGCAGTTTTACAGCCAAAAATTACAGGTGCGTGGAATCTACATCTTGCTACCAAAGAACAGTCGCTAGATTGGTTTGTGTGCTTCTCTTCTATTGTTTCGGTGTTTGGTGCAGCAGGGCAAAGTAACTATGCAGCAGCCAACGCCTTTATGGACAATCTGATGAGCTATCGCCGTAACCTAGGCTTGCCAGGATTAAGCATCAACTGGAGTATTTGGGATGAAGTTGGCATGGCAACCGGCTTAACATCTAGACAACAAGAGAAGTTGAGCCAACAAGGATTAAATGCGATCGCACCACAGCAAGGACTAAAAGTATTAAAACAATTATTACAGCAACAGGCAACTCAAACAATTGTTTTCCCCGTAGATTGGGATACTTTTTTACGTCAACAGCCAAACAATCCTTTTTTTGAGAGATTACAACCGCAAACAGAAACTAAACCAGTCTTAACTTCTTCCTTCTTGCAGCAATTAGCCAGCGTACCAAAAGATAAACAACATCATATGTTACGGTTACACATCCAAGAGCAAATAGCTAAAGTATTGGGCTTTAGCGATCCTGAAGATATTGATACTCAAGAAAAATTTGCCGATCTTGGTATGGATTCGTTGATGGCGGTAGAGTTTAAAAATAGTTTACAAGCCAGTCTTGGTGATGCCGTATCTTTAACCGCAGCCTTCGATTATCCCAACGTCGAACTATTAACGAACTATATCGCCCAAAAATTGTCTGTTGGTAATATTTTGCAAAATGTAAATGTAGAGGCGAACGACCGTTCGCCCCTACGGGAAATACCAAACAAAACAGCGATATCACCAGTAAAACGAATCCAGATTGATATTAAGCCTGAATACAGTCAATTTAAATCAACTCCAGAATACATTAATCTCAAAAAAGATTTAGAACGAGTAGAAAAACTGGGTAATCCTTTCTTTAATCTTCATCAAGGTATTGCCCAAGACACGATCAAAACAGATGGACGTGAGTTAATTAATTACTCTAGCTACAACTATATCGGTATGTCTGGAGATCCTGTGGTGATTGAAGCTACTCAAAAAGCGATCGCCGAATACGGAACTTCTGTATCTGCCAGTCGGGTATTATCAGGTGAGCGTCCCTTACATTTAGAATTAGAGCGAGAAATAGCTGATTTTATTGGCACAGAAAATGCGATCGTTTATGTTGGTGGTCATGCAACCAACGTGAGTACCATTGGTCATTTGTTTAATGAGAAGGATCTAATTATCTGTGATGCCCTAAGTCACAATAGCATTAGGGAAGGCTGCAACCTATCAGGGGCGACAATTATTGATTTTCCTCACAACGATTGTCAGGCTTTAGAGGCAATTTTAGAACGAGAAAGAACTAAATATCAAAAAGTCTTAATTGCTGTTGAGGGTATTTATAGTACCGATGGCGATTTAGCACCCGTAGCCGAAATAGTAGAACTTAAGCACCACTATCAAACTTTTTTATTAGTAGATGAAGCTCATTCCATTGGCGTATTGGGCTTATCTGGCGGAGGAATCAGAGAACACTTTAACTTGCAACCTACTGACGTAGACTTATGGATGGGTACTCTGAGTAAATCCTTGGCTAGCTGCGGAGGCTATATTGCTGGTTGTCATGAATTAATTCAATATCTCAAATATACTGCTCCTGGCTTTGTTTTTAGCGTCGGGATGTCCCCCGCCAATACCGCAGCAGCTTTAGCAGCTATAAGATTACTTAAATCTGAACCAGAAAGAGCAATGAAGTTACAGAGTCGAGCTAAATTTTGTCTCGATCTGGCTAAAAGTAAAGGTTTTAATACTGGCTATAGTGCCGATTCGCCTATAATTCCTGTCATTGTCGGCGAACCTCATAAGGCAGTAAGTTTATCTCAGCTTTTAGGACAAAAAGGAATTAATGTTCAGCCGATGGTATATCCTTCTGTACCCTATAATGCTGCCCGATTACGCTTCTTTATTACCAGTCTGCATTCTGAAACACAAATTCTGGCGACGATGAATACTCTAGAAAAAGTAATGTATGCTAAATAATTTCTAAAGCAGCTACGAAGTGAACTATAAAGGCATTGCATATTTTTAATTAACGTGAATTCGACGAAACCAACCAAGATCTAGTTTAGGTTTAGTTCAAGGGGTGAAGGTTAGATTAATTAACTACCAGTCTATCGATCCTGCCTTTGACCTTATATTTCAAACTTAGAATTTTTGACGTTGATGAATCAAGGCATGATTTTGACTATAAAGCAATTCTATTTGTGTGGTGTTAACCTAGATTAGCGGACAATGCCTATGTCCTCAAAGGGGAATAATTGACAGTTATCAAATCTAATGGATATTCAGCAAGCAAGGCAATTAGCCCAGGATGAAACTACTACACCAGAGTTACTAATAGAACTAGCTAGAAGCGAAGATTATCAAACTCGCAAATATGTTGCTATCAATTCTAATACTCCTATAATAACATTAGAGAAATTAGGAGCAGAATTTCCAGAAGAAATTACAGACAATCCTATTTTAAATTTGCTTTTATTAGAAAAACCAGATAGTAAATTTGTCAGATTATCTTTGGCTCGTAGTTCCAAAACAGAACTCAAAACTTTAGAAAATTTGGCTGCATTAGAGGAAGAAGATATTTTGTGTGCAATAGCTTGCAATATCAGTACTCCAATTCATGTTTTGGAAAAGCTAGCTGATTGGAAACAAGCTTATACTGAAGATGGAGAAAGGTTTATAACTAAAGTTCCTGCTTATGTCGCTACAAATCCTAATATTCCTCCAGTAATATTAGACAAGTTAGCCAACCATAATGAAAGCTATGTAAGGCAAGTAGTTGCTGAAAATAAAAATACATTATCAACAACACTAGAAAAACTTGCCCAAAAAAATCCAAAACATGTCTTGTTAAAAGTTGGTCAAAATATTAACACACCCGTATCTGCTCTAGAAAGATTAGCAGGAGAAAAAGATCGAGAAATTAGAGATGTTGTCATTGCACATTCTCATGTTTCTGACATGGCAATTAAGATAATTGAATTTATGGAGGAAAAGTCAGGAACTTCTGAAGATATTTTAGAAAAACTGTCCACTGATTCTCGTCTTCATGTTCAACAAATGGTAGCAGAACATCCTTTATGCCCGCCTCAAGTTTTAAAACAGCTATCAGATCATAATGATTATATGATTATCTATAGCGTTTCTTCTCATCCTAATACTCAAAGTGACATATTAGAAAAACTGACTTTGAAATTAGTAAAATCTGATAAACAAAATAAAAGAATACTAAAAGCAGAACGAGGAAATGTTAATTATCGAATAATCTATCTAAATCTATTTAATCATCCTCACAATACTATTTTCGCCAAGCTACAAATAATTACTTTAGAACTTTATGAATCTATTGAAGAAATTGCTAAATCTAAAAGTACTCCCGATCAAGTTTTAAACGAGTTGGCTAAACAAGTTTTAAATAAAATAGATAAATATCTTAATTCCGATAGAGTAAATAAAAAATATGAAGATATAAGTAATCAGAAAGTTTTAACTTCAATACTTAATAATTGTAATACTTCTGCGGAAACTATTAGCAGTGTTTTTTACAAGATTGATTCCAATATTAAATACAACATTTTTGACTATTTCAAATTGATAGCAGAACATCCAAATACACCAAGTTGGGTTTTAGACAAAATGAGTGCAGACGAACGTTATAAACGTTCTCATTATCAAATAGCAAGACATCCAAACACAACCCTAATAGTACTGCGTGAATTGTGTAACCACAACAATCAAAGTATAAATACTTATCATGGATACTCATTAGTTAGAAATCCAAATACTCCCAGTGATATTCTACTCGATATCATTTCTAAATATGATTGGGGAGTACGAATAGATCTCGCAAAATTTAATAATAAAATACCCGATGATATTCTTAAAATTCTGATTGATGACAAACGATTGTATGTTCAATCAGCTTTAGCTACAAATAGCTGTTTGCCAATTTCCGTTATTGAACGTTTTGCTGAAAGTGAAATTGATATTATTCGAGAAGGAATATCAAAAAATACTAAAACCCCAGACTATATTTTGGATATCTTGGCAAATGAGCCAAATATAAATATTCGTCTTAATGTTGCCAAACATCAAAACACTTCAGAAAAAACTTTATTTAAATTAGCAAAATCTACAGACGAATCTACTAAAGCTGAATTGAGTAAAAGAGAACCTATAAATCTAAATATTATTAAAATACTTATTAAGGATATTGAAACTAATATTATTGCAGATCGAGATCATAGATTTACTATTATGAATCAAATTGCTAAATGCTCTGAAGTTCCAGATTATTTATTAGAAAAAGTTGCTTCATGTATTCTACTCGACTGTATATTTACTAGTAGTGGTCTTTTATTTCTAGTAGAAAAATCTCTCGTTTTTAATCAGAATACACCTCTTAGTGTTTTGTACGATATCTCCCAAAATAAACGTGATTATAGTGGATATGGAACTATACAAAGACTAGCATTAAGGAATATCAAAGCAAAGTAGCGTTGGTAAATGAGGATATTGTATTGATGTTGATGTGAGTAGATTTGCGACGCGAAGCCATATCCGAAAATTTATCCTTATGCGAAGCAGGACGCGAATTAGAGCCTAAAGCTTTGTTTACTCTTCCTCCTGCTGTTTTTAAACTTCGTCTAACTGATGTTTAATTACTAAAATATCTTGTAATATCAAGTGCGGATAATTACTTTAAATAAAGTGTTCCCTAAATCCCTAAATCCCTAAATTAAAACATTTAACTGTTCAACCGAACCTGATATAAGTAGTCTTGCAACTGCCTCTTGGTCACAAATAAATGACCTCTGCCAAAATCCTCTTTTCAATCCGAGGCTTTAAACCGTTTTTATGCACCAAATCTACCTTAACCCCCAAATTGTCGCTGAGATAGTTCTCTAAATTGACAAACTTTAATAAGCTAGGTATCTCAGAAAACTCTACCAACAGATCAATATCACTGGTTTCGGTTTGCTCTTGGCGAATGTAAGAGCCAAAAATTCCTAGCTCCCGAATCTTGTAATCTTCCTGCAATAAGGGCTTATGTTCCACAAGCCATTGCTTAATTTACTCCAGTGTTTTCATAAGTGAAATATTATCGAATGTATTACATCTATACAATATATGTTCCAGTATCGGGAGGTACATCTTGCCAACGACCATCTCCCACTGCCCGTACTGCTTCTTTGAGGCTGACATCTCCCGTATAAATAGCTTTGCCAACGATCGCACCTGTAACCCCTATAGATTCTAAACCTGATAGACTTAATAAGTCAGTTAAAGAGCTTACTCCACCAGAGGCAATTACAGGAATAGCAATTGATTCGGCTAATTCTCGCAAAGCGTCCATATTAGGGCCAGATAACGTCCCGTCGCGATGGATATCGGTGTAAATAATTGCTGCTACGCCCTGCCGTGCCATGCGATGAGCTAAATCTATGGCAGCTACTTCAGAAGTTTCCAGCCAACCTCTAGTGGCTACTTTACCGTTGCGGGCATCGATACCGACGACAATTTGCTCAGGAAATTCTTGACATAATTCTGTGACTAGCTCTGGTTTTTCTACGGCTATCGTCCCTAAAATTGCGCGCTGTACCCCTGTATCTAGCAATCTAGAAACTCCTGCGCGATCGCGTAAACCACCCCCAACCTGTACAGGAATAGATATGGCTTTGGCGATCGCTTCAATTACTTTTAAGTTAACTGACTTTCCTGCTTTTGCCCCGTCCAAGTCTACTACATGAAGTCTGGTTGCACCTTCTTTTTCCCACTGGCGCGCTACTTCTACAGGGTTATCGTTAAAGATTGAGGCTTGATTATAATCTCCTTGATAAAGTCTTACGCACTTACCGTCGAGCAGATCGATCGCAGGGATAACTTCCATAGTGATTTAGTTTGTTAGTTTGATTAAATACAATACTAAAGATTTTAAACGCGGGTATAAATTTTTTCTGCCCAAAGCTGTACGGACTCAGAAAATAAGGAATGATAGTTTTGCAATTCAATATTGTTCATGCCTAAACGACGTGCTTTGTCGAATAAAGTGATCAGCGATCGCGTTGCTTGTTTAGCTGCTTTAGAGGTTTGGGGGGTAACTTTTAACAAAGCTTCTAATTCTTTTTTTACGGGGATAATTGACTCATTGTTGACAGAGGTTGAAAAAGAACCAACAGTATCCTCTTCTTCTAATAGCTGACCTTCAGGGGGAATGTAGGTATGGGTGCGGGCATCATAAGCGAGGACATTACCAGTTTCGATGTTATAAATCCAAGCATAAATTTTGAGTCTGCCTTGATGTAGCCTAGATCTGACTATAGGATAGGTTTTGAGATTGTCAATTTGGATCAGAACGTTTTCTGCAACCAGCATTTCCAGCAATTCATCTCCCTCATAGTGAGGATAGGTTTCCAGCACCATCCGCCGAGTTGACTCTGCGTGTCTGAGCCAGTCATACACCAAGGGCATATCTTTTTGGAGTTTATTAAGCTTTAGCAGCCCCTTCATTGCCCCACAGTGGGAGTGTCCACAGATAACTACCTGTTCGATACCCAAAGCATGGATGGCATATTCGATTGTTCCTCCTTCTCCGCCATTGGCTGCACCATAAGGAGGAATAATATTGCCTGCATTACGAATAACAAATAATTCCCCAATATCAGTATCAGTGATTAAGTTGGGATCTACTCTAGAATCAGAACAAGCAATAAACAAAACTCTGGGTTTTTGACCATGAGAAAGCTGTTCTAAAAGCTCCTGATGACTACTGACATAGGTTTGTCTGAACTTATCTAGACCGCGAATTAACTTTTTCACTCTCTTCTAAACTTTAAAATACGACACAATAGTCTCTATTATCTGACAAATCTGGACTCTTTAAAAAACTTATAATTATTATCAACAATGCTGTTAGTGCTAATTCTGCAAAATTAAGTTATCAATGAATAGCTTTTTTATAATGATAATTTATGTTTTGCACTGCCGAACAAATTTATAAAATGCTTATTGACAATAAAATTACTGAAAGTGTTGGTAATATTGAATTTAATTTTTTGAATGTTTCAGTAAATATTCAAGAAAAAAGTGCGATTGGCGATCTTTTTCAAGAATGGTTTGCTAAATGGATGGAAATTCAAGGTATTAGATTTAGAACAACTAGCCATACCCAACAATTTCCTAATTTTTTATTGGACTCTGCATCAAACAATAAAAATTTATTGGAAGTTAAGACTTTTGATTACAATCGTTCTGCAAATTTTGATGTTGCAAATTTTGAAGCATATTGTCGTTCTATTAGAACTAAAGCATATTTTTTGGATGCCGATTACCTGATTTTTGCTTATCTTTTGGTAAACGGTCAGTTTAAAATAGAAAGACTTTGGCTAAAAAAAATTTGGCAAATTACTGGTAATTCAAACAAATATCCTGTCAAATGCCAGATCAAACAAGAAGTTATTTACAATATCAGACCTATTTCTTGGTATTCCAAAAAAGTCAAATTTCAACCATTTAATAATAGGCTAGAGTTTGTAGAAGCTTTACATCGAACTTTGATGCAATATTCTAAAACACAGATAGCAAGTAACGATTGGTTGGATGCGGTATGCCACAATTATTTATCTCATACAGGACAAAGATTGTAACTTTGATTTGGTGTTGTGATTAACTTTTGTATGATTATTCTTTCAATTATTTCTTCTATTACTGGTACAACAACAGTATTACCTAATAGATCGAAAGCTTTGGTTACAGGTAAATTAATTTGATAATCTTCTGGAAATCCAAATAATCTCAAACCTTCTCTAATAGTTAGCTTTCTAATTCCATTGCCATCTACAACAGCTAACTTATTCATATCTGTCGCTACTAGAGTTGGTGCAATTCTATTAGGATCGAGTATTTTACTAATTTCAAAGCTTAATTTACCAACAATAATATTATATCCTTTAGGCAAATCTTTACGATATTGACGCTTTCTTATAACTTTACCATTGCTACTAATTGTTTCTACTAAATCTTTAGGGTATTCAAACTTCAAATATCCTTTGTCAACTAAGTCATCTAACATTAATTTCGGGTCGTTTGATTGAAAGAGATTATTAGGATTATAAAAAGTTAATATTTCTTCTAAAGTTAAAGGCATCCCATCCATCCATTTAATACCTTTTTTTTCTGCCCAAATTTTTCTTCTTCTTTCTTTTAGCAATTGATTTAACAATTCTTTCTGAGGTTTACTAACTTGACCTTTTAACTCAAGATCCCAGCTATGTATATTGTCATTTCCTCCACGTTTATCCTTGATGGCTTTTCCATAAAGCTTTTCAATTGAGTAATGAGCTAAAAGTCGTTGAGTTAAATCGGTTTTTAAGATAGGCTTTTCTGTTTCAAAAATTGTTTTTAATAAAACTTGTTTTTGGCTGGTAAACTCTAAAGATATAGGATGATTTTTATTTCCTACTATGTAAATTCGTTTTCTATCTTGAGGAATACCAAAGTTTTTAGCATTTAAAACTTTCCAAGTTACATGATAGTCTAATTGCTTCAATTTACTTAAAATTGTTGCTAAAGTTTTACCTCGGTCGTGTTGAACTAAACCTTCTACATTTTCTAATAAAAAACCAAAGGGTTGCTTGGCTTCTAGTATCCTTTCTATTTCAAAAAACAAAGTTCCTCTTGTGTCTAAAAAACCTTGTCTTGTTCCTGCTGTGCTAAATGGTTGACAAGGAAATCCAGCTAATAAAATGTCAAATTCTGGGATTTCTGAAGTCGCTACTTGAGATATGTCACCATGAATCTTATTTTCTAAAAAATTCTCCTGATATGTCGCGATCGCATATTCTTTAATTTCCGAAGTAAATACACACTTTGCAGAAATTCTCATTTTTTGACAAGCATCTTCTAAACCTTGTCTCATTCCTCCAAGACCAGCAAATAGGTCAATAAAACGAACGCAATCAGTCATTATTTCTTAGAATTAATCAGGAATATTATGACGGGAAGAAATGCTCTCGGTTGGAGAACATATTCCACTCCCGTGTTGACAATGTTAATAGAAGTATTGTTAAAATATCAACTTATTTTCTTAATCTATTTTAGGTTTCAAGTTTAAAAAGGATCGCTTGCTCTTAATCTTACTCTGAAAGCGATCGCAATTATTTCCTGAATGTCTTATCTTAACTTTACATCAAGCCTTTAAAGAGTTAAAACGACTACTGTAACTAATAGCTATAAGCTTTAATTCACAAGCTCTAAGCTCATATCTAAATCAAATAAACTTAGCTTTAAATACAATGCCTGATGCCAAATAATTTCTTGCTTAATAATCTTACTCAGAAAATAGATAAGATCGTCGTTGGTCAATCGGATCTAGTCAGGCAATTATTAGTTGCGTTACTCAGTGGTGGTCACGTCATTATTGAAGGCGTACCAGGCACAGGCAAAACTTTACTAGTCAAGGTATTATCTAGACTTATTGCAGCAGATTTTCGACGTATCCAGCTAACTCCCGATATTCTCCCTTCTGATATCTTGGGGACAAACATTTTTGATCTTAACAGTCGCGATTTTATTCTTAAAAAAGGACCAGTTTTTACGGAAATACTTTTAGCTGACGAAGTTAACCGCACTCCTCCCAAAACCCAGGCTGCACTACTTGAAGCTATGGAAGAACAACAAATTACCCTAGATGGCGAAACCATGCTCTTACCTCCTTTATTTTGGGTAATAGCGACCCAAAACTCTCTAGAATTTGAGGGGACATATCCTTTACCAGAGGCGCAGTTAGATCGCTTTCTCTTTAAGCTTCAAGTAAACTATCCCGCCAAAGATGCAGAAAAACAGATGTTGCTTAATGCTCAAAAGGGATTTAAAGCCAAGAAATTAGATTTAGATCAAATTCAGGCGATCGCAACTGTAGCAGATATTCTTGAGCTTAGACAACAGGTACAAAATATTCAGGTAGAAGATAATATTTTTGACTACTTACTTAATTTAGTTGAACGTACCCGTCAGCATCCCGACTTGGCTATAGGTGCATCCCCGCGCTCAACCGTGGCTTGGTTAAATGCTTCCAAAGCCAATGCCTGTTTGTCTGGTAAAGATTATGTCACTCCTGATGATGTCAAAGAAGTTGCTGCACCTTTGTTGCGCCATCGCCTATTGCTCAAACCCGAAGCACAGTTAGATAGTGTGCAGATTGATGAGGTTATTGAATCTATCCTTAAGCAAATATCCGTACCCAGGTAATTATTACAGTGAAGGCACTTAAAACAGTTAATATCAATTTTCAAAAATAAAACTATTAAAATTAGAATAAAACAGGATAAATCTTAGCCATTACTACATTAAATATTGCAACAGGACATTCTTCAATATATGCAGCGTTTCTAGCTATATAATCTAGTGATCTAAATTGTTCGCTTAATATAACCCCTGTGACTTTCAGGTTAGAAGGGATTTCAACATAGAAAGGATTTGTACGTGTGGTATTACTTATCGGACAAATCACCGCAAATCCTGTTTTTTGGTTGTAAAGAGATTGACTAATAACTAAAGCAGGACGACGACCTCTTTGTTCGTGTCCTGCTTGTGGATCTAAATCTATCCAAATAAAATGTTTTTGTTTAGGAGTATAAATCCTTTCTACCACGCTTCAAGTCCTACAGCATGACCCCAATCAACTTCTTTTTCTTGTGTTTCAGGATAGTCATTTAATAGCTCCTCCAAAGTGAAACTAGGCTTTTTGTCCACTATTTCTAAAACTATTTTTCCTTTTTGGATAGTGAAGTTAACAGTATCATTTGCCTTAACGTCTAGCTCTTCTGCTATATCTTTGGGTAACCTTACAGCTAAAGAATTACCCCACTTACCAACTTGTCCAGTCACAATTTTAAATAGCTCCTGCTAGGATATCCTGAGTATATCCCATGAAATCATAAATAAGCAATTTATTTATTGAAGTACGGTTGCTACTCTTATCCCTAATTTATTCCAAAATCGTCGCAATTTCTTTCAGGTAAACCTGCTCTAATAATTCTCCTGATTCTAATTCATACTGTTCTAACAAACCTCGATGCTTGATACTTATTTGTCGGTCTTGTTTAATAATTACCGTCGAGTCAGGAAAAACATCTCGTGCCAGCATGGTTTCTACTTCGTCAGGATCGTCCAAAACTACCATATTACTACCGTAATAAAACATCCCTTCTCTATCCAACACTTTTCCATCGTATTCGGCAATTAACAAATCTAGTCGAGGATTGCGTAACAAATTGCGCACGTTGGTATTGTAGTTAGAGTTAAGCTGCTTTTCTGAACGATTAACAATGATTCCTTCGCGACACACTGCACCAATTGTCCAATCAGGATGAAAAGTCAAAATGCGATCGCTCAATTTCTGTAGCTGTCGTAGGGTAATGCGGTTAAAACTAATAATCGGAATCCGAGCATCTTTACCCGAATCAAAAAAGGTGGCTAGGATGCGGGAGGTAACGTCTACTGGTTCACCAACGGCAGGGTTGAGGTGCATATAAACCCCTGGTGCAGCATTAATTTCAATGATGCCAAAACTGCTTTGTTTCCACGATTGAGCAAGATCGGCTGTAATGATATCAATTCCCATACAGGTAAGGCGGAAATGTTGGGCAATATCCTGAGCCAAGATAATATTATCGGGATGTACTCTATTAGTGGCATCGATACTAAAGCCACCAGAAGAAAGATTTGCAACCTTGCGTAAATAGACGGTGCGATCGCTTTCTATCACGCTATCTAAATCTAGTCCCTGTTCTGCTAAATACAGGTGCATCGACTCATCCGTTTGAATTTTACCCATAGGGGAAGTAGGAGTGTCGCTGCGTTGAGGAGAACGGTTTTCTCGTTCAATTAGTTCTCTTACCGAAGATCGACCATTGCCAACTACTGAGGCTGGTTGACGTTCGATCGCTGCCACAAAACGACCATTAACACACAGTAAACGATAATCATGACCTGCAATGCTATTTTCGACGATAATTGCTGCTTTTTCCCCTTCAGGTACGGCATCTACCGCTCTTTGGTAGGCGGATTCTAGTTCGGTTTCTTCTTGGATATCGGCAGTTACACCAATGCCTTTATGTCCCGATACAGGCTTGACAGCTACGGGATAACCCAATTCTGCTGCTGCATCACAGGCTGCTGATAAAGAATAAACTATATCTCCTTTGGGTACAGGAAAACCCAACTCAGCCAAAAATCTTTTGCAGTCGTCTTTTTGGGTGGAAAAGTCCGAATCTAAATGACTATCGGTATCAAAAGTTGTAGCGACTCCTCTAATCTGTTTTTTGCCATAACCATACTGCATCAATCTTTCATCCCAGAGATAAAAACTGGGAATTTCCTTGGCATTTGCCGATCGCAGTAAAGCATATACGGTTGGTCCACCATATACCGAATTACGAAAAACTTGCTGTAAATAATCTATTTGGGAGGCAATGGCAAAATCTTCGCCTCTAGCGATCGCCTCAAACCAATCCCAGACCGTATAAATTACTTCTCTAGTAGTCCGCAGATGTAGTGATTCTATAGCAATTTTGGCTGATTCAGATTGCTGCTGCACACTCCAACCCTGAAGATGCAAATCCATGTCCAGCTTATTTACCATCGAAGCGGTGTTGGCAAATAACTCTGCATGGGAAGCATATTCTATTTCTGTTAATCGAGGATAGCGATCGCCCAATACAGCTAGATAGTCTGAAATAGGTAAAGGGCGATCGTATCCCGTTAAAGCCAATTCAAATACTAACGAGGCTCTATTTAAATAAGGATTTGGTCCTAAATATTCTTGAACGTTGAATAAATCAAAAACATCGCTATCTCTAGCATTAACGCGAACTGGTTGTTCTATTTGGTCAATTAACATCAAACTTCTTTCACAGCAACACCAAACACGATAGTAAAAAATTGGTTTTTTAGCGTCTATCTAGAGATTTATCTTGTTGATTACCTATAGCCGACTATTGTGTTATTTTTTACTTTTTAATGTAGACTAATTAACTTGCGATTTGTACTAAAAAGCCTAGGGATCGAGTCTTATTCGCTAATTGCTGCTGGTTATTTATACTGTAGGATATAAAATATATCTTTGGAAGTAGTATAAGTATCAAGTAAATATGTTTTATTAAAGATAATTGATAGTAGATAAGTACTTAATACAGCTATGGTGGCAATAGAATCGAAAAGCAGCAATAAAAAGAATATGAACGCTGTAAAGACTCAAACTGGACAGCTAATAATCATTGGTGGCGGGGAAGACAAAGAAGGCGAATGTAAAATCTTAAGAGAATTTATCCGTCGTGCAGGAGGCAGAGACTCTCGGATTGCGGTGATGACTGTAGCAACATCTTTACCTGGGGAAGTAGGTAGAGACTACCGAGATTTATTTGAAAAGTTGGGTGCAGACGTAGTAGATGTTGTTGATACCGAACGCAGAGAAGATGCTAGCTATTCGCGAAATTTAGAAATTATTGAAAGTGCTACTGGAGTGTTCTTTACAGGCGGAGATCAGGCTCGGATCACAGAAATACTCAAAGACAGCGAGATTGACAAATTGCTTCATCAAAAGTTTGATCGCGGTTTGATTATTGCAGGTACAAGTGCAGGCGCAGCGATGATGCCTGATATTATGATCGTCGAAGGCGAAGGCGAAACTAATCCCCGTCTCGATAGTGTTATTTTAGAGCCAGGTATGGGCTTTTTACCCCAAGTAGCGATCGATCAGCATTTTTCCCAAAGAGGCAGACTGGGTAGATTGGTTTCTGCTTTAATTCAACAGCCAGCAGTGTTGGGTTTTGGTATTGACGAAGACACGGCGATCGCCGTCAATGGAGATGAAATCGAAGTTATAGGCGAAGGCGCAGTAACTATAGTTGATGTTGCTAACGTTAGTCACACCAACCTCAAAGAATCTCTAAATGATGAAGCTTTAGCAATTTGTGGTGCCAAGCTGCATATTTTGCCTAATGGTTATCGCTTTAGTCTTAAGCAAAGAGATTGTCTTTGTTAATAGGCAATAGTTAGAGTAGTCTAGGGCAGTTAGACGAGAGACCCCGCGCCGACGCGGGGTCTCGACCCAACGGACTGGCCCCAGAATGCACGAGGGAGACAGTAAAAATGTTCAAAAACTTAAGGCTGGGTTAGATTGGTCTGAGGGCATTTCCAAGCGCGATCATGGTGCAGTTTCAGATACAATTTATCGAGCGATAAGCCTACGGCATGGCTTCGCTACGCATTTTGCTAACTGGTTGCTCTTTATCTTTTGTTCTTCATCCCTCATCCCTTAAATCATGATTCCATCAAGACGATGTTATGTACTGCTATCAATAGGTGGTGCAAGTGCTGCGCTACTAGATGTCTTAATCAATCGTCAAGTGAGTTTAAACTTTCTGGGGATTTATGATTTTGCTTTACTAGTGGCAACCATTGCCGATGCGTCTGGGATTAAGTCTAATGCAGTTGAGGTAGTACGGCAGAAAATAGATCGCCTCTCAGTCGGCAGAGATAACCCGATCGAGTTACAGATCCAAGCTAGTAAAAATAAAGCTACTGTTCTGATTCGTGATGCTTTTCCTCAAAAGTTTACGGTTGATAAAGATACTCTAAAAATCAACATACCTGCTAATAGCATTAGTGAGCAAACTTATATTATTCATCCTGATAGTCGCGGAGAATATGAGTGGGGAGATATTCATATTCGTCAGTTAGGAAAGCTTAGTTTAGCTTGGCGAGATTGGAAAGTACCAGCTAAACAAAAAGTAACTATCTATCCTGACCTGATCGGTTTAAAGCAGCTTTCAATTCGCTTGACTATCGAAAATAGTGGCACAATGCGTCAGGCGAGAAGACTGGGAAACGGTACAGAATTTGCAGAGTTGAGGGAATATAGTTCAGGGGAAGATATTCGCCTGATTGATTGGAAAGCTACTGCCCGTCGCGATCGCCCCGTAGTTAGAGTTTTAGAACCAGAACAAGAACAAACTATATTTATACTCCTAGATCGGGGGCGTTTGATGACTGCCAGGGTAGAGGGTTTAAAACGATTTGACTGGGGTTTAAATGCTACTTTGTCTATGGCTTTGGCAGGGTTAAGCCGTGGAGATAAAGTTGGCGTGGCAGCATTCGATCGCGATATCGCCACCTGGATCCCCCCAGAAAGGGGAAATCATCATCTCTCTAAACTAGTTGATCGCCTGACACCAATTCAACCTGTATTGTTAGAACCAGATTACCTTGGTGCAGTAACTAAAGTCATTACCCAACAAACTCGTCGTGCTTTGGTGGTTGTGATCACAGATATAGTTGATGAGACAGCATCGAGTGAGTTACTCAGTGCCATGATGCGTTTAACTCCCCGCTATCTGCCTTTCTGTGTAACTCTCCGAGATCCTGTCATCGATCGGCTTGCTCACTCCCACACAGATAATACTAAGGATACTTATGCCCGTGCAGTGGCTTTAGATTTATTAGCACAGCGTCAACTAGCCTTTACCAAATTAAGACAGCGAGGCGTATTAGTTTTAGATGCACCATGCGATCGCATTAGCGAAGAATTAGTTGATCGCTATTTGCAGTTAAAAGCTCGCAATTTATTATGATTTGGATAAAATTGAATCACTCATAACAATCTAAACTTTAAATATTATTCAATTTATGACTATAACTCTAAATCCTACAGTAGAAGAAATTAGAAAAATAATCTTTCAATTACCAATACAAGATCAAATATTTCTTAAGGAACAACTGGAAGAAAAATTAGAAACCTTACAAATGATGCAGTTAGCAGAAACTGGTTTTACTGAGTGGAATGATCCAGAGGAAGATATTTATAATGAATAACCCTTAACCTGATGAAATCTAGTTAGTTAAATTTCCCTTCAGCGATTTTACTTCGGTAAAAGTAAGACTTGCATTGATTTTGGCAGTTCATCGAGAAGAAGTTATAATTTTAGGTGTTTTTTCTAAAATTCCTGCTGACGGTTTACGGGATAGTTGGGTATTAGTTGAAGATAGTAATCCGAACTTCTCACAAATAGGATTAAAGAAAACATCTCTAATTCGAGCCGATAAAATAGCAACTGTAAGTAAATCAGTATTCAAACAAAAGCTAGGTTCTTTGTCTGATGAATTACTAGCTCAGGTCAGGAAAGCAGTTCAAGTTTCCCTAAGATTGAATAATTAAAATTTGAAAAATGCGATCGCATTGAAAAAATCAAACAAATATGGTTGCTAGTTCCTCTTTACTGTTGAGCAATATATTTTGCGATCGCTAGTAGAAGAAAGATAAAATTTCTCCTATGAAATAAATACCAAACAAGACTAAAAGTGAAGGCCTAAAGCTAAAAGCATCAATACTTTCAACTCTAAATCTTCACTTTAAACTACAGTGTTAGTAACTGCGTCAGGTTTTCCTTCCATGTCTGCTAATAACAGTTACTTAAAAGCTAATGGCTGATAGCTAAGAGCTAATAGCTGCGAACAGTAATATTTTGAGCAAGGAAGCCCCTAAAGGGTTCAACAGTTTGCTCGCCCTCGACAACCAAGGGGTACCCCCCGCAGGTACCTCAACGGGGGGAACCCCCGCAACGGTTTTGTCTCGCAACGGGGGAAACCCCCGCAACGCAACTGTTTCACCGCGTCGCCGTCAGAGGTCAGACCCCCTAAAGGGTTCGACAGTTTGCTTATGCCGGGGAACCCGTCCACCGCAACTGTCTCACCGCGTCGTCCGAAGGCGCAAGGGAATGCTGACCTAGCAAGGGCAACAGATGCGGCTAAAGCCTTTCTTGCTATTGTAGCCATTACTTAAAATCAGCAACGCCTGAATTACTTAGCTGCTTGACGTTCTTTTGCCTCGGTAATAACTTCTTCAGCAACATTCTTAGGACATGGTGAGTAATAATTGAATTCCATGGAGAATTGTCCACGTCCAGAAGTCATGGTACGCAAATCACCAATGTAGCCAAACATTTCACTCAAAGGTACGTCCGCTTTAATGCGAACACCCATAGGAGTAGAATTTTGCGACTTAATTATGCCTCGACGACGGTTAAGATCGCCAATCACGTCTCCCATGTGGTCATCAGGAGTAAATACGTCCACGTTCATAATAGGCTCAAGAATTTGCGGTCCCGCTTTGGGTAAAGTTTGACGATAACCAGATTTGGCTGCAATTTCAAAAGCGATCGCGCTAGAGTCTACAGGGTGGAATGAACCATCGTTTAGGGTGATTTTTAAATCTACACAGGGAAATCCAGCCAAAACACCTTTTTCTATACTGCTAGCAAAGCCTTTTTCTACTGCTGGCCAAAATTCTCTGGGGACGTTACCACCAGTAACTTTAGATTCAAACTCAAAGCCCGAACCAGTTTCACCAGGCTCGATAGTATAGTCAATCTTACCAAACTGACCAGAACCACCAGACTGTTTCTTGTGAGTATAGCTATCTTGAACGATTTTAGTGATAGATTCTCGGTAAGCAACTTGAGGCTTACCAACTTCAACCTCTACACCGTGAGTACGCTTAAGAATATCTACCTTAATGTCTAGGTGAAGTTCACCCATCCCTTTAATAATCACCTCACCACTTTCCTGGTCAGTTTCCACATAGAAAGAAGGGTCTTCTTGAACCATTTTACCCAATGCCATTCCTAGCTTTTCAGAAGCACCTTTGTTTTTGGGAGTTACGGCGATGGAGATTACGGGGTCAGGGAAGACCATCGGTTCTAAAGTTGCAGGATCTTTGGGATCGCAAAGGGTGTGTCCAGTTTGAATGTTTTTCAAGCCGACAATGGCAATAATGTCCCCTGCTTGAGCAGTATCAATTTCTTCGCGAGAGTTCGCGTGCATCTCTACCATCCGTCCTACACGCTCAGTTTTACCTGTGGCTGTATTTAAAACAGATTCACCTTTATTTAATGTCCCAGAATAAATTCGAGTAAAGGTTAGCGCGCCATAACGATCATCCATAATTTTGAATGCCAAAGCTCGCAAAGGCTCTTGGGAATCGACAATAGCGTATTCACCTGTTTCATTACCTTCTAGGTCAACCTCTGGTTGAGGTTTAACTTCCATGGGGTTTGGTAGATAGTCCACCACCGCATCTAGGATTAACTGTACTCCTTTGTTTTTAAAGGAAGAACCACAGTAAGTAGGGAAGAAAGCTAGATCGCGAGTTCCCTTACGGATACAGGCTTTGAGTTCGTCAATAGAAACTTCTTCCCCTTCTAAATATTTCTCCATCAATTCGTCGTCTTGCTCAATGGCAATTTCGACTAGCTGTTCGCGATAGGTTTCCACATCGTCAACCATATCCGCAGGAACATCTTGGATTTCATAATTATCTGGATCTCCAGATTCATCCCAGACCCAAGCTTTGCGAGTTAGTAAATCCACCACTCCTTTAAAGTCACTTTCGATGCCGATAGGTAACACCATTACCAAAGGAGTAGCAGCCAGGACTTCTTTTACCTGCTTAACTACACTATAAAAGTCACCACCAGTACGATCTAATTTATTGACGTAAATGATTCTGGCTACTTTTGAATCGTTAGCATAACGCCAGTTAGTTTCAGACTGAGGTTCGACCCCACCCGAAGCACAGAACACACCAATCCCGCCATCTAAAACTTTGAGAGAACGATAAACCTCGATGGTGAAGTCAACGTGACCAGGAGTGTCAATTATGTTTAGCTGATGCTCTTTCCAAAAACAGCTTGTGGCGGCAGACTGAATAGTAATGCCACGTTCTTTTTCCTGATCCATGAAGTCAGTTGTTGCTTCTCCTTCATGCACCTCGCCGATTTTATGGGTTTTACCAGTAAGCTTAAGGATTCTTTCGGTAGTCGTTGTTTTGCCAGCATCTACATGAGCGAAGATGCCTATGTTCCGATATCGAGTAAGGTCTTTCATTTTTGTCTATATACTTGTTTATTACGAACCTCACATTTGCGGAGTCTACCCAAGGGGTAATCATCGTTTGGATGCTTTTGAATGAGGTAATTGTTTGTTGTAGATCTAACTACTTAAGGTTTTAATTTCAACCGTCTGAGATAAGGTTACGCAGCCAATCTAATTGCTGATGGCAACGATGCTTATTATAATGCCAATTGTTAACTAATGATAAGATATATCTCTACTGCGGTAGTGCCAGAAATTACTATAGCTGGCAGGTAATGACCGAACTTTACAGCAAGCATCTTAACTATTTTTTGTTTTAATAATTGGCATGAAGATAAAGTTTGCTTAGTTCATCAGCCATTGTCGAGATTACCCGATCGCGATCGCGCAAATCAGTGTAGTCAAATAGATTTTGCTTTGATATTTCAAAAATATTACCTATACCTAATCTGCTGTCTTTGAAGTGACTATTAGGTTTTGCAGGTTATTTAATGCTCAATGGCTGGATTTAGATATTCATTGTCCTTTGCTTCTGAGGAGAGAGGCTGTTTTTCAATACTTGATTATTATAACCTGTAGTTTTAGAATTTTGTCATAGGGCGATCGCTTTATCTGAAAATTAAAAGTGCGATCGCCACAAGTATTTCAGTTTTGTAAAACCCGATCGCATCTTCTCCTCGTTTATTTGATTCTTGGTATATTTATTCATTGCTGTTCAAACTCTGTTAATATTTGTTTAATTTCTTTGGTAGATATATCTTCTCGCTCTGATTTTGAATAGATAGTAATCAAAATTATATTGGTAGTTGTCTTAATATAGTAAATAACTCTATAGCCACCACTTTTACCTTATCTTGGTGCGCGTTCCTTTGCGCCTAGATGCGGACAAGTCCTTTCTGGCGACGCAGGGTCGCACCGCTTTCTGAATATCGCTATTTTTAACTCTTAATTTTAGTATTGTGTAATCGATTTGTGCTAGACGATCGCCTAGTAATTCTCCTGCTTCTAATTGTGTAATAATTGGCTGAATATCTTTACGAATACTACGATACTTTTTTGCTAATGTACGCAAATTACGTTTAAATTTGTCAGTAAATTCAACCTGAATAATTGGTGATTCATTCTGCATCAATTCCATCCCAAAGCTGAGATACAGGTAAGCTATTCCCTGTCATTACGTCATGCCAACCCTGGCGAAAACTCTCTTGCGGGGATTCTAATAATTCTTCGTCAATGTCTGCATCTGAAAGTAATACAATAACGCGGACGCGAGTAAATTTATCTACAGTTAAAGGTTCATCTAAAGAAAGTTGACCTTTATTATTAACTGTTCCCGTTACTTCAATCGCTTTCATAACTTTTAATATATAAATTGGTATTTATTATTGTAGATTATGTCCAATTTAAAGGCGATCGCTTGACCTGAAAATCGAAAGTGCGATCGCCTTGTTGTTAAAACTTACTAACGAGCTTTTTGCAAGAAATCTTCTGGAGTGATGTTTGCTTGTTTTAAAATAGCTCGCAACGTTCCTTCAGGCATATCTCCTGTATGTTTGGGAATTGTTGTGTACTTATCTGTCTCAGCGTTGAACCAAATTTCATGACTACCCGCAGCCTGACGGTGAAACTCAAATCCAAATTCTGGCAATACCTTAATAATTTTACGATACTTAAATCCCGACAACCTTCCCATTAATATTTATTGACCAACCACCAAAGGATAATCAAAGCTTTCCGCAACAGGACTCAAGGTTATATTTGCCTGAGATTCAATCAGCTTCTGAGCAACATCACGAGCGATTTCTAGAGTTTCGGAAATTGTTTTACCTTGGACAACAAGTCCTTGAAGATCATCTGTTGTTGCTAAATAGTAACCTTCTGGCAGTTTCTCGATGTGCAAGTTAATGATTTTTTCCATTCCCAATATTAATCTATTTAATCTGACTCTCCATACTATTTTAAGTCTGAAAGGTTTGATGTAGATAATTGCGATCGCTTGACTAGAAAAATCAAAAGTGCGATGTCTATGGCTAGCTACGCGATCGCCTTACAGCATTTAGAGTATATGTTACTAAAAACTCTAGAAAGTAAAGTTTTAATAATAACTAAGATTTTCTTTAGCTGCCTCATTTCCAAGTCTAGCAGCCTGTCTAAAATCGCTAATTGCTCTTCGCCTATCTCCTAATTTTACATAAGCTAATCCTCGGTTGTTATAAGCGTCATCATAATTGAGGTTGATATGAATAGCTTGAGTATAATCGTCAATTGCTTCTTGATATTCTTCTAAATAGTAGTAAGCTTTGCCTCTATTATGGTATACAGATTCATTACTACGCTTAAGAAGAATAACTTGACTATAATCATTGATTGCTTGTCTATATTCTTTTAAGTAATAGTAAATATCTGCTCTTTTAAAGTAAGATGTAAAGTCGTCAGGATTAAGATAAATAGCTTGAGTATAATCATCAATCGCTTCTTGATATTCATTTAAATTGTGGTGAGCTAGACCTCTATCGATATAATCTTTGGCTTGAGTTTCAGCTTTAGTCTGTAAAAAAGATGTTCTTTCTTGGTGAATGTTTATTGCCAATGGTATAGCTGCTATTACAATAAACAAAATAATATTTTGTAATTTTCTTTTATGTATTTTGGGCTTATGCGGATTGTCATTTATTGATAAAGATTTTTTTGTATTTTGAGTATTATGAACTTTCGCAATAGTCTCTTTACGATATTTAGATGGTACTTTAGGTGGAGAAGTTTGTTTGATTTGAGAAGGAATTGTAGCTGTATTAGCAACACCAGGAAAAATATCAATATTTAAATTAACAGCGCGATCGCACCAGTAGCATTTACCATAGTGCCGACTATAATGATGGCTATCTACTCGGCTACAAGAGATCAATTGATTAACTGCAACCTCTAAACCATTATGCCAATCTAAAGCAGTAGGGCGTAAATGAGGTTTTGTATGTCCTTCGTTGAAGCATTTGAGAAATAGCTGCTTTAATTCTGGATGAACGACATCAAGAGGAATGGTAGTTTCGCTGGCGCGAATGGGACTATTGTGACCACCATACCAATAGCCTTGTTTGATTAATTCGGTTTGTTCGGGAGATTCTCCTACTCCTGTCCATTGTCCCGAAAAAGGATGATAGCCAAATAGTAGATAGTGAATTAATACACCCAGGCGAAAGCGATCGCATATTTCGGTTTGATTGGTGGTGTCAAAGTCTTTGCCTAAAAGTTCTGGTGGGGTAAAGCCTTCTGAACCAACGGTACAGCGATACACTTGATTAGATTGAGGATCTCGCACCTGAAAAGAATCGGTATCAATTACCGCAGTCATGGCGCGATCGTTTACGAGAATGTTCTCTAGCTTGATATCTCCCAAGACATAACCTTTGGCGTGAATCTCTTGAATAATCCAAGCAGTATTTAATGCCGTGACGTGGAGATAATACCAGTTAAAGCCTGGGGCGACTTTTTTACGCAGTCGGGGATTATAAACACTAGAAAGCTGTTTACTATCTGCGATCGCTGGCATTAAAAAGCCGAGATATTTGCCATTACTATCTTTAAGTAAATCCGATACCCAAGCGATCGAGACATGGTTGTGACTCAACATCGGCTCGGCGGGTGGGTTAGCCAGCATTACTTTAAGCTTGGCAATTCTGGCTGGTGTAGGATCGTGATAAATTTTTGCTAAATAGCCTTCAAGATTAGTTGACCAAACTTGTCCTTCACCACTATCAGCAATCTGCTTGGTTAAAGATACAGGCTGATTATTACTGTGGCGGGTGAGAAGTACTATCATATAAACACAAAAATAAAGTCTTATCGTCGTCGGTACGGGCGTTTAGCCTCTCAGAATTAAGGAAACTCAACAAGTATTCGTCTGACTCTTCCAAGTTGTCAGTTTCCCGCAGGTATTGTTCTAATGGTTGAAAGAAAGGAGTAAAGGGTGTCCAGTCGCTCATCCGAATTGCTAGCCTTTCTAGTCCATCGGTGGAAGCACAAATAAATTCTGGCTGTCCAGGCTGCATCACTACCTTCATGTCTTTTAAGGCATTAGTAGAAGTAACAAAAGTAGTCTCGTTGACGTATTCCCCTTTGTCTGGAGAAAAAAGTAACTGTGGTTCTTGTTCAGGATAACGGACAGTAATAAAACCATCCCCAATCTGCATTGCAGCTATTCCGTCAGGAGTTGCAATAACAATCAGCAAAGTACAGGCTAAATCGTCGATAAAGTAATCATCGCTTTGCGCTTGGGTCGATAAAGCAGATACTACTTGCTTGACAATTTTGCTAAAAAACCGATTGACTTTTTGTTCAGAGTCAGATTGCACAACAGCTATAGCAACCTCATTATCTTTATTATTATTAGTTAATAGGCTCAAAGGCTTCCAAAAAGGTTTGAATTTCTCTGCTTCGTTGACGCGATCGCCATTATATAACCCTGTAATGTTATAAATATCTTGCTCTGTAATTGTTTTTAGAACCGTATTTACAGCCAATTGTGCGCCAATATCGCTATATTTAGCACTACCAGCCCCATCTGCTACGACACCGATAATTGCGTCATTAATAATTTTATAATCGCCATGATCCTGACAAGGTAGCTGTTGTTTTTCATGACTCGTTCCAGTTGCCGAACGAGCGATCGCTTTCCAGTTCATCTTTTACTCCTATGTAGTAATTTGACCCCAACAAACCGCAGGTAAAGCCACCATCGAACCACCTACCTTACTACCTGAAACTCGTTTCATAGAAGTAGATAACCATTGGAACATCGAGGTAAAATCCAAACCATTAAGCAGTACGGGAGGACGATCTGGCAAAGCAATTTGACGCAACTTATTCATATCTGCCCCTGCTACACCGACAGCAAAAAACAACATTCGGCGTTGTGCTTCCATCTCTCTGATTCTTTGTGCCGCATTTTGCCAACTATCGGTAGGTGCGCCATCAGTGATTAAGAATACCCAAGGGCGATAATATTGAACCCCATTGTTTTTATAGGTTTCTTTACGCCGTTCCATCAAATCTAAAGCATATTCGATCGCCTCTCCTATAGGAGTAACACCGTCTGCGGTTAGTCTGGGTGGTGTAAACTCATCTATAGTGACAAAATCTTGAGTCAAATTGACAGGGCCAAAAGTAACTAAAGCTACTTCTACTCGTAAAGATGCTATTTCGTCTTTATATACATCTTTTTGAAAAGCTGCTAAACCTGTATTTAAGGCATTTATTGGTTCACCCGACATCGAGCCAGATGTATCGCATAACAAGATTACTGGGCAACGTGGTTCGGGATTTTCTACAAACTCTGGTAATCCAATCGGCATTGTTCAATTCTCCGTAGTCTAAAATCAAGAATTTTATTAAGGCTGAGATGTTTTGCATTTCTCATCACCTATAGTTAGGATGCCCAAACAATTGAGGAAATTTTCAGGTTTTGCAGCTAAAAAATCGTAATTAATCAAGCTTTAAGCACTTTTAATCTAGAAAGCCCTTGAGAAAACATCTTTTTGTTTATGTAGAATAATCGAAAAGCATAGAGTCTGAAGCTTAAAACACCAATACTTAAAAACTTATAAATCAAATTAATAATTAAATGACTATTGAAGATATTTCTAAATCTAATACTATTCGTCCCAAGCGTCCGATAGGAATGCTAACCATCTTTCGTCTGGGTTTGTTTAATCTGGGATTAGGATTGATGGCGGTATTAACCTTAGCCGTCTTAAATCGGGTGATGATTAGTGAGCTTGGTATTCCAGCAACTATCACAGGCGGAATTTTAGCTACGTCTTTATTTGTTGCTCCTGCACGAGTATGGTTTGGACAACTCTCAGATAACAAGCCGTTACTAGGCAAACACCGAACTAATTATGTTCTTTTAGGAACTGTAATTTTTGGTTTGGCAGTATGGATAGCTGTGCAGATAATGTGGCAATTGGGGACTGTGGTAGAAAAGAGTGGCGGTTGGCTTTGGAATACGCAAACTATTGGCTGGAGTGCTTTATTAGCTTTAATTATGGCTATTTATGGTTTTGGGATTAGCTGTAGCTCAACACCTTTTACTGCATTACTTGTAGACATCACCGAAGAAGAAAACCGTTCTAAATTAATCGCGGTGGTTTGGTCAATGTTGATGGTAGGTATAGTCATTGGTGGAATTACAGGCAGCATCGTCTTTAAAAAGATTGAAACAGAAGGAATCGCAGCAGGTAATATTCCTCTAGAAATACTACAGCCACCGATCAATTCTGTCTTTAGTTTCGTTCCCTTTTTGGTTGTGGCGTTAGCTTTGATTGCCACTTGGAGAGTAGAAAAGAAATATTCACGCTTTACTGGCAATACTGCTACCAACAAAGAAGACAGCATCACTATTGGTAGAGCAATTAAAGTTTTAACTACCAGCCGTCAAACGGGCATTTTCTTCGCTTTTTTGTCTATTCTGACAATTGGTTTATTTATGCAGGAAGCAATACTTGAACCCTATGGCGGGGAAGTATTTGGTATGAGTATCGGCGAAACAACTAAATTAAATTCTTTTTGGGGTATAGGAATTTTGCTTGGCTATGGAGTTACAGGGTTTTTTATTGTTCCGAAACTGGGCAAAAAGCTAACTACTAAAATTGGCTGTATTGGAGTTGCTATCTGTTTTGCTTTGATTATTATGGCAGGCTTTACCCAAGAACCTAAAATATTGCAATTGGGGATGGTATTGTTTGGTATTGCTGCGGGAATATCTACCGTAGGTGGTATTAGCTTAATGTTGGATTTAACCGCTGCCAAAACTGCTGGTACTTTTATTGGTGCTTGGGGATTGGCTCAAGCAATGTCTAGAGGTTTGGCTACTTTTGTTGGTGGGGTTGTTTTAGATCTTGGTAAAAGCCTTTTTGCTACGCCTCTTTTAGCTTACAGTTTGGTATTTATGATCCAAGCAGTATTTATGATTTTAGCAATAGTTATTTTGGCAAACGTTAATGTCAACGAATTTAAAGAAACCACAACCAAAGCTTTATCAACCGCTATGGAAGGTGAGTTAGACGGTTGAATCATATTAGAGATAGATGGAATGAAATAGACAGTATCGCTTTTTAAAGCTGCCAGATATCGCAGTACGTTAATCGGTTAGGACAAAAATTTAATTGCTCGTAAGTAAAAAGTAAAAAGTAAAAATTAGCCAAGGTGTACCCACCGCAGGGAGTGTCCTAACACAGCCTCGTATTGCTATATTTACAAAAATAGCGTCTAATCAATAGAAAGTGAAGAACCTACTTGAGATTCCTGCCATATGCTGTACAGCAGATATTCGTCACCAAGACCAAGTTTGCAGACAAAGATACCTTCTTCACTATCTTCACTTTGGCTTACCCAAGTGCCAGGCACAATAACTTCTAGGTATTCTTCATCACAGGGAAATACTTCTATTAGCTGTTTTGCTTCTAGTTTAGCTATGTCTACCAAATAACGGCTATCTATGGGAATTACTAGGCAAGCAGTACTAGATTCTACAAAAATGTTTATTCCTGCACGTAAACTAACTAGTATTCTATTGGCTTTCCAGGCTTCAATAGATTCTTCTAAATATTCGAGGTAAATTCCTTCTTCTAAATAAGTGATCTTTAACATGAGATACTCTGCTCCCTCGGTATATATTTTTTATTTAATAATTGATTTAAGTTTTTTTGATATTCATTTGGTTTAAGTCCATACTTAAATGTTGACTATTTTTGTGGTATTGACATTGACACAAATCACCATTGAATTGTTCATTTTGTTAAAAGCAAATTTGAGCAATAAAAATTCCGCCAGCATAAATCTGTTAGCGACCAATGTAAATTTTTGTAAATTTACAGCCTCTTCTAATAGAGCTATTAAGTGCGAATTTACCCCGCTATCTAGTTTTAGTTTTAATTGCCAATAATTTTTTTTCAGCGACGATACTTGACATTTTGTCGGCTACAAGCTCTTATATGTTTGGGATTTAAAGAATATGCAAAGTTCTCTTTTGGCAGCTTAAAAGAGATAATATTAGCGATCGCAACCTAATCTACACAAAGATACGATATATTGACTATATTAAAGATCCGCTCAAAAAGAGATAAATAACCTTAAATTTCTCGAAAAAGCTTTGCAAACTGGGTTTTTAATACTACACTTATAGTACCGTGTATATCTAGTATCTAGAGGAAAAAAAATGCGAACCCTAACTCGCACATCTACAACTGAAATGGAAGTTACCAGTATTCGCTTGGAGCGTAGTCTCAAAGACAAGCTGAAAGAATTATCTGGTAATCAAGGTTATCAAGCTTTAATAAGAGACATTCTTTGGAACTATGTTCATCAAAAATCTGGTGATTATCGTCCTCAGTTTGCTCGTTCCGATATTCGCGCTACTGTTGAAGCAACTGCCCGCAAAGATGAAAGTTGCGCCCTTACAGGTAAACTAATTCAGGAGAATGAACCGATGCTGCTTGGATTTACTATTTATGGCGATTTAGTACCACTAAGCGTTAATAGCGTCGCCGAATAGAAGTTCTAGGGTGGAAGACTAGATTGAGGTTATTTAAACACAGCGTTTAAATCTGCTCGATCTTTAGTTCTCCACCCAGTTAATGACTTAAAGATTCTAGATATACTTGCATTATATTACCGAGTTATCATTACATTAGAGTTGTAAACAGTAAAAGAAACTAAAATAAAAAATATACGAATCTCATAGTAATTTTCGGCAACTGGATAAAATTACTTATTTTACTGATTTACATAAGCACATAAGGAGTTATCAACACAGATGACAGAAGCTACTAAAACGATTGAAAGAGGCATTCAATTAACCCCAATTGCCTTTAAGCATATTAAAATGCTGCAAGAGCAACAGGGACGAGAATTGTGTCTTCGAGTAGGAGTGCGCCAAGGTGGTTGCTCAGGAATGTCTTACATGATGGACTTTGAAGAACCAGATAAGATCCAAGCTGGCGATGAAGTCTTTGATTATGACGGATTTAGAATCGTCTGTGATCCAAAGAGCCTTTTGTATTTATACGGTTTGGTTTTAGATTACAGCAACGCCATGATTGGTGGCGGTTTTGAGTTTACTAATCCTAATGCTGCTCAAACCTGCGGTTGTGGCAAATCTTTCGGTGTCTAGAAATAGACAAGCGAATTAAATAATTTTCTTAAGCAGACTGGATATATCTAGTCTGCTTTTAGTTGGCAAATTTTTTGATTAGGTCAGTAAATTAAATTAATGCTTTTAATTTATCGCAGCAATTAATCGTTCAAGAGTACGATTGTTTTCAGCCGAACTACCAATAGTAATGCGTAAACCTCCCCCTGTATGACGAATTAAAGTCCCTTCTGCTTTTAGTTTGCTGGTGATTTGCGCTAAAGCATTTTCATGCTTGTCAGAAATATTTTGAAGACGGAGATACAAAAAGTTAGCGTTGCTTTGCCAGACTTGCAGTTTGCTTTCATCTTCAAGAATTGACCAGACTCGTTCTCTTTCTTTGATGGTTTCTGTCACTAAAGGTAATAGTAATTGCCTGTGCTGCAAGGCTACCTTGGCTGCTGTTTGAGAGAAGCTAGGCAGATTATAGGGCAAGCGCACCTTCTCTAATACTTGAATTAAATCAGGATTGGCGATCGCATATCCTACACGATGGGCAGCTAACCTAAAGGCTTTGGAAAAGGTGCGTAACACAATCCAGTTATGACGCTTAGTCAATTCAGAAACTACAGATGTCTGACTAAATTCAAAATAGGCTTCATCTATAACTACTAAGATATTCTCTGGTAGACTTCTCAACCAATCTAGTTCTCTGGCAACCAAGGCGTTACCAGTAGGAGAATTAGGATGCACCATAAAAACTACCCGTATTGGTGGGCGAGCGCTGTCGGCGATCGCCTGCTGCGCCATTTCTAGATCTAAAGCAAAATCTGATTCTTGTCTAGAAATGCTGACAACCCGAACACCCAAAGTTTTAGCCATGATTCCATACATAGAAAAGGTAGGAGTTGCTACCAAAATCGCTCCTTCGCCGCCTAAACAAGTAGCGATTAACAATGAGCGAATAAGTTCATCAGAACCATTGCCTATAGAAATATTAGCGGTAGTCAGATCTTGAGTAAGGTTAGCCGACTCGGTTGCATATTCGGCGATCGCTTTTTTTAATTCTTCATGGCTGCCCTCTGGGTAGCGATTAGCCTCTATCTCCTGTTGATATGCCCAAGCCAACTTAGACTTGATTTGGTCTGGTAAATCTAAAGGACTTTCATTAGTATCCAGGCGATCTATAGATGCAGGAGTTTCGCCTCCTGGATGGGGTGTGTAGGCAGCTAACCTTAGTAGGTCAGATCGGATAAAAGAATGGCGATCGCTCATGATGTTTTAGAGACTTTGGGGCGATGTAGATTATAAAATATCTAGCCTTAGTTTATTTAAAGCACAACAAATATTTAACCTACAAACAAGACGCTTTTGCCTATTTATTGTTTTTACAGAAGAAAGCTTTTGACCAGGGCTTCGCCCTGCTTGAGCCCCGTCTTTAATTGGTTGCTTTCAAATTAATTGGCTAACAATCTTTTTATTTTGTATACGGAATAGTTCTTGGTAGTAGTTCTCTTTAAACAGTGTGTGCTTATGAAATTTAATTAATAGTTCTTTTGTTTCTTCATAAGATAGATTTTGGATCTTGTTCGCAAAAACTTCGTGGGTAAATTCTTGTTCTAAAGACAACTGATTTGACTCAAGGTTCATCGTATAAGCTCCTGGTGATGAGAGATAGAAAAGTAAAAACAAATATAAAACTAAGAATAATAAGTACTTTACAAAGCGAGGAGAAGATTTATTGTCTGTTTAAAGCATTAGCAAATCAATACCGCCAAAAATCATGCTGTTTATCTTAAGACCTTCTTAAAGAGATATTAAACCATGATTTTCGGCTATATAGAAATTTTTAACTTATGTTTGCATTTAGTAACAGTCTCCTAAAAATTCGCTGTTTGAGAAGAGATAAGCAAGATACAATACTGAGTCTGGGGTAATATTTAAATCAATTTATGAAGACAGCAGATAAACAAAACGATAAAGCCATTGTCAAAGATTATTTCAATCAGACGGGATTTGATCGCTGGCGTAGAATCTACGGCAAAACAGAAGATGTTAACAAGGTTCAAAAAAAGATCCGCCAAGGACATCAGCAAACTATTGATACTGTCCTTGGCTGGCTAGAAGATGATAATAATTTAGCTAATATTTCAATTTGTGATGCGGGGTGTGGTGTCGGTAGCCTGAGTATTCCCTTGGCAAAAGCTGGTGCAACTGTTTCTGCTAGCGATATCTCTGAAAAAATGGTAGGAGAAGCCCAAGAAAAGGCAAAGTTGGAGTTGAGCGATTCTAGTAAGGTTGATTTTACAGTCTCAGATCTAGAAACTTTGACTGGTAATTATCATACTGTTATCTGTTTAGATGTTTTAATTCACTATCCTACGGTCGATGCTGCCAAAATGATTGCTCATTTGGCATCTTTGGCAGAGTCTCGTTTAATTCTTAGCTTTGCCCCTAAAACTTGTTTCTTGTATGTGTTAAAGAAAATTGGGGAGTTCTTTCCAGGACCTTCCAAAACTACTAGAGCTTATCAACATAAAGAATCAGAAATTATTGCTATTTTACAAGACAACGGTTTTGTAGTTAAGCGCGCGGGAATGACTAGCGTTAGCTTTTACTACTCTCGCATCTTAGAAGCAGTTAAAGTAAGAGATAAAGGATGAGGAATAAGGGATAAGGAAAGTAGCAATTTAGTTGGATTAAGTGCTACTTTTCTCAAATATTTGATTTAAATACTAGATTTTTAGTTTAAACCGCGACTATATAGAAAACAGTAGGTTTTTACCAACAACTTATCTTCCTAGTCCCTAATCCCTAATCCCTAATCCCTAATCCCTAATCCCTAATCCCTCGAACAGTTGACCTAAGAACTATGGCTTTCAAACTGGATGCGGTTTATTTTGCTAATCCAGTCAGGAAAGTAGATACATCCATCATTTTGATTTTAAAAATTTCAAGTGGATTAAAATGGCTTTTGAGTTCTAAATTACTATATTTGCCTGTTAGATCTATAAAAGAAAATGATTCAACTTCGTTTTTTTCAATTAAAAACTGTGAATAAGGTAAAGCATATATTTTAGCCCCTACAGCTTCGGCAAAATATACGGCAAAAGGAAAAATTAGAGTCGGTTCATAATTGGGAGTGTGCTGCCAAATTGATTGGCTAAAGTCATCTCCTCCTATCCAGCCTCCAACGCGAACTTTTTCAAATAAACGAATTAAATCAATCGTAATTCCTTTGAGGGTATGATCGCCATCGATATAGGCAAAGTCAAGGGTATTATTGGGAATTTTCTCAATTACCTCTGTTGTTTTGCCACGTAAGATTTCTGTTTTATTAGCTGCAAAATTAGTTTTTTCCTTTGTTTCTAAAAGAAATTTTTCAAAAGTATTGTTATTTTTGTTTGCTGGTTTACTCCAGTCCTCTAGGTGTCGCCAAGGATCGATCATAAAATATTTTTCGATTGAATCGCACTTTTTGAGCAGTTGATAAGCGAAATCACCTTTATAGACTCCCACTTCTGCCATACTTTTGACCTCGTAAGAGTCTACCAGACGAATCCATAGATCGAATCTAGAGTCGGATTTTTCTACACATTGTTTAACAATCTGTTTTGGGGTATTCATTAATTCTTCTAATGCAGCTTTCGTTTACTATATGACAATAGAAGTTAATATTTTGTTAAAGCGTGGTCTATTTCAAATATTTTTATATTTCTAAATTTTATTGAAGATTGATTTTAGCAATATATTTTTAAATGAATAATCTAAATAAGTTTATTCAAACAGAAACATTAGGAAATAAAGGAGAGGCGGGAGAGAAGTTAGTTTGGGATAGTCTTAAAAGAGCTTTTGAATTGCGAAGCTGTATTGCTTATTGGCGTTACCCTATTTTTTGTCAGGCTAGCAAGTTTCGGAAAGAGCCTGATATTTTAATTGCTGATTATAAGCTGGGTTTAATTGTTGTTGAAGTTAAAGCGATTAGGATTGAGCAGTTAGTTAATATTCAAGGTCATCGTTGGGAGTATCTAAATTTTTATACTAAATTTGGAAATCCGTATCAACAGGCAGAAAACCAATTATTTGCTTTATTAGAGTATAGCGATCGCGAACCTTTATTGAGACAAAAAATTACCGCAAGAGCAATTGTCGCCTTACCTTATATTAATAAAAGGCAATGGCGAGAAAAAGGTTTTGATAAACTGCCTAATTCTCCCCCAATTTTGTTTTCAGAACATCTTGCCTCATCACAATCAATTATAGAATTAATTAGCAATATAAATCCCCTTGTTGCAGGCGATAGTTTAACCTCTACTCAATGGGAATTGTTGTTAGCAGTTTTGGGTGGCACACCGATTTACACCCCAGCCTGTGAACGTTTGCCTTGTTCTCCTCAAAGCCGTCGGCAAATTTTACAACAGGTGCGATCGCGTCTGAATCAGTTAGATTTGCAACAGGAAAAGATTGCCAAACAAATTCCGACAGGAATGCAAAGAATTAGAGGAATTGCTGGTTCGGGAAAGACTGTTTTACTCTGTCAAAAATCAGCTTTGATGACCGTTAAACATCCAGAGTGGCAGATTGCCTTAGTCTTTTTTTCGCGAAGTTTGTATGAGTCTATTACTGGACAGGTTAATAAATGGATACGGCATTTTACTCAAGAGCAATTAAGTTACGATCCAGAAAAATCTAATTTAAAAATACTTCATGCCTGGGGAAGCAAACAACAGCCTGGTTTTTATAGCACTGTCTGCAAAGCTACAGGTACTTTACCCCTCGCAGTGCCTTTCACTAGTAGTAAAAAACCTAATGAAGCATTGGCAGAAGCTTGTATACAGTTATTAGAAAACAAAACTATTCCCCAGCTATTTGATGCGGTTTTAATTGATGAAGGACAGGATTTAATTGTTAATAATTGGAAATATCAAAATAAACAACCTTTTTATTGGCTGGCATATCAGTCTTTGCGTCCCGTTAATCCAATTTATCCTCAGCAACGACGACTGATTTGGGCTTATGATGAACTACAAAGCTTGGATAGTCTGAATATTCCTGAACCTGTAGAATTGTTTGGTGAACAATTAGGGCATTTAGTGACGGGACAATATAATCAGCAAATAAATAAAACGGAAATAATCTCCCGCTGTTATCGTACACCCCAACAGATCATAATTATCGCTCATGCGATCGCTATGGGATTATTAAGAAAAAAAGGTATACTAACAGGCTCTAGTTGTGCAGAGGAATGGCAAGCATTAGGATATCGGGTAACTGGTGATTGGCAACTAGGAAACACCATTACTCTGCAAAGGGAACATAATTCACCTAATATTATTAATGAGCTATGGCAAGGAGAAATGATCGGTTTTGATAGCTTTTCTTCTCGTCAACAAGAATTAACTACCTTAGCTGATAAAATTAAACATAATATAACTCAGGATAATTTACAGCCAGATCGAGAAATTTTAATTATAGTTTTGGGTAATTCTTATGCTGTTTCTTCATTGGTAAAGCAAACCGCAATCTTTTTAATTAACCAGGGAATAAATATCTATCTACCTACTCAAAGCACAGTTAACCGTTTAGATACTCCCGCCGAACAACGTAATGCAAATCAATTTTGGCATTCAGGGGCGGTTACTATTTCTACCATTCATCGTGCCAAAGGACAAGAAGCGGATTTTGTCTATTTAATTGGTTTAGATCGGATTGCTCAAGATGAAGCTAATATATTTCTGCGTAACCAATTATTTGTGGCTTTGACTCGTACTAAAGCCTGGGTAAATATCAGCGGTATCGGCAATTATTCCCTTTATCAAGAATTACGGCAATTAATTAAGCGTAAAAACAAAATAACCTTCACTGTAAAAAGTTTACCTCAAAGAGAATTAAGAATAAGCGATCGCGCTAATTTAATACAGGGATACGCATTAGGTAGAACTAATTTTCGCTATGCCAATTTACACAAGGCAGATTTATCTCACCTCAGTTTAGTTAACGTCAATCTAATCGAAGCAGACTTAAGTTACGCCAACTTAGCAGGTACGAACCTGACTAATGCCAAATTAATTGCAGCGGATTTAAGCAACGCTAATTTAACCAATGCTAACTTAACCAATGCTAAACTAATCGGTGCCAATTTACTTAATACCAATCTCAACAATACCCAGTTAGATAACGTCAATCTAACCAACACAATATTAGAAACTGAAGGATAAACAGTAAATTCTTAATGATAAATGGGAACAATAACTTGAGACTGTAGTTTTTAAGTTTTTAGATAAACCATCATGAGGAATTTGCAAAATATCAGCTTAGTTGCCGTTTCAATTTTAGGTTTAACCACCATAGAACTTCCTAATGCTGATGCCTTAACTTCTAATAATATGCTTAAGCTTTTACCTTCGGTACAAAGCGCCAAAAATACTGTAGAGTTAGCACAAAAACCAGCAACTTCAACTGATGAAAGTTCTCCTCAAACAGAAGATGAGATGGTTGATGCTTTACAAAAGAGACAGGAAAAACTGGAAAACTTTAATAAACTTCAGGACTTACAGGAAAAAGATAATTCTGAGAATTTATCTAGTAATGAATCTTTAGAATTATCACAGCCTTTAGCATTCAAGTTACTAACGATTGGTTTACCAGCAGCTCTTTTAGTCATACTAGTAAGCATTCCTATAGTCAAAGGAATTACTGGAGTATTTAAAAGTAATATAGGAGAAAAGTTTGGTAAGCCTAAAGTTCCTGAAGGTTCAGTTATATTGCACAATCGCGCTTTCAAAGAAATTACTGTTACTGGTAATAATGCCGAAAAAATTAATGATGAAAAATTTGGTAATGAAGAGTTTAAACAATTGATTATGTTTAATATCAATGTTGCCAAAAAAACTGAAGGTTATCCAGAACTATACAACAGCGTTGAATTATTAAAAGCTGCAATTATTGCTCAAAAAAGCTTTCTTAAATTAGAGTCAACAGAATTACGTTATCGTAGCCGTAAACAGCAAGAATTTTATAAGTACGTTGCTGACAATTTAGCAGAAAATGTTGATAAAGAAGCTTTTGCTCAACAGGTCAAAAACAAACAGGCAGAAGTTCTTCCTTTGATTAATACCGAGGAAGGAAGAGAGGCAATAGATGCTTACGCTAAAGAAATTGATGTTCTGAGTCGGTATAGTTTAGGTTTGAAACTTTTATCATTATTCAAAAAGTATGAATTACAAGATTTTTCAACACTTAAGAGAGTTTCTGATGTAGTTGAAAGCCTTCAAGCAAGAGAACTATTATCACCTCAAGATCTAATTTCCTCAGTTTTAGAAAACTATGAATCTTTTGATAAACTCGCACCAATTTTAGGCATTACTGAAGCTAAGAATACTGCCAAGGCATACGCCATAATTTTGCAAATACTTGGACTGATGAATCGACACGGAAAATCTTATATTCAGTTTGAGCAATTAGTTGAACTGCTGAAAAAGTGGGAGAAACCCTACAAACATATTGCTATGGTACGCCAAGAATATACATCAAACCAATATCAAATACCTCAAGAATTTAAAGAAGATATACCTGGAATAAATGTTTATCAAAAATATGCTAAATATCTACCCGATCTTTAAATTTTTAAGACTTTGTTAAGATACCTTTACTGATTGCAAACAATGAGCGATCGCTTTACCACTTTATAATGCAAACCTGTGGAGGCGACAAGCAAGCCGAAATGCAGGCGAAGTAACGTTGACTTTCATTCTATCGTCAAAAATAAGAATTATATAGCAAGTAAAATATTTTCATCTCATTTTTTTGACTGATAGTCGCGACAGTTTTTTGCCTCGTCAGTTAATACTTTGTCGGGATACAAAGCGCATTTGAGATAATTATTATTGTTATAGTAATAGCATTTAGGGCAGGCTATTTTAGAGTTGTCTTCGATGAATTTTAATTGATTATTGCTGGCTTTTTGAAACCCTATTTTAAATAAAAATCTTGTAGTTAAAAGCAAAAAGGCAATTAAGAATAAAATAGGTATATTGTCTACTTTAGTATTACTAAATTGCTTTTTCAATGGTTGGTTGATGCTAGGAGATAACTGTACAAAATTTTCATCAGCATCAATCTGCTGAAAATAAAGGTCGCTATTTTTATTGGAAGTAATATTTTTGCTGTTTAAATACATCGCTAAAATCTCTAATTGTTACTTACAGCGAAGCAATACTTTTTCGCTCAGCAGCCCGTTGGAGTAAGTTTCGCACCTCTGCATTAGTCGTTTGTAAAAAATTTTCATACCAAAGTCCGACAGAATTAAATGGTCTGGGAGCTTGCGTACACATAATCTTATTTACTTCAAGTTGAAACTCATGGCAGATTTTGGGAGCGGCTACTGGTACGGCAACAGCCAGCATTGTCGCACCAGTGGCAATGCCGTCATCGACTAAAATTACGGTGCGATCGCGCAACAGCTTATTGATAATTTAATCGTAGTAAAATAGATATTTGTCTGACTCCAACTAAGGTTAGAGAAATGTTTCAATAGCTACGAACTACGAACAGTATTGCCAATAATCATATTTGCCTTGAACATTTTCTTGCCAAATCAATGGCTGAACTATTTCCTGATAACTGGATTTATATTCATAGTCCTGAATTTAAAATAGGCAGAATTCAAAACTTCAAAAACTGGAGTAAAGCAACGGTTAGCGATTTAATTGCTTTGATGAACCGTTTGCATTGATAATTAATTGCAGGTAACAATACTTAGTTCAAATAACAGCGATGAGTTTGATGGCTTTTGTTGACCAGGCGCGATCGCTTTTAAAAGGAGAATAGGTTAAATAATGTTGGATACACAATCGGTTTTAGAAGTATTACGTCCCGTACAAGACCCTGAGCTACAAAAAAGTCTTGTGGAGCTTAATATGATTCGTAATGTGTCGGTAGACGGCGGAAAAGTCAGCTTTACTTTGGTGCTGACCACTCCCTCTTGTCCTCTACGAGAATTTATTGTCGAAGATTGTCAAACTGCGGTCAAAACTCTTCCAGATGTAGAAACCGTAGACGTTGAAGTTACCGCAGAAACCCCCCAGCAAAAATCGCTTCCCGATCGCACTTCTGTCCCAGGTATTAAGAATATTATTGCTATTTCTAGTGGTAAAGGTGGTGTAGGTAAAAGCTCGGTGGCAGCTAATGTAGCGGTTGCCCTGGCTGCCCAAGGCTCTAAAGTTGGTTTGTTAGATGCAGACATCTATGGCCCTAATGCCCCCAATATGTTTGGCTTATCTGATGCCAAAATCGCCGTCAAACAGGGCATCAATGGCGAAATACTCGAACCAGCATTTAATCATGGGGTTAAGTTAGTTTCTATGGCGTTTCTAATTGACCCAGATCAGCCCGTAATTTGGCGGGGTCCTATGCTTAACGGAATCATTCGTCAGTTTCTTTATCAGGTAGAGTGGGGCGAACTTGACTACTTAATTGTGGATATGCCCCCTGGTACAGGAGATGCTCAATTAACTATGGCTCAAGCCGTACCTATGGCGGGGGCAGTAATTGTTACTACTCCTCAAACTGTATCGTTAATTGATGCCCGTCGTGGTTTAAAAATGTTCCAGCAGCTAGGAGTAAACCTACTGGGAATTGTAGAGAACATGAGCTACTTTATTCCCCCAGATATGCCTGATAAGAGTTACGATCTGTTTGGTTCAGGAGGTGGCGAAAGAACGGCGAAAGAACTCGATATTCCTTTGCTTGGCTGTGTTCCTTTAGAAATTGCCTTGAGAGAAGGAGGCGATAACGGAACGCCTATTGTAGTTGCCGATCCAGATTGCGCTTCTGCAAAAGCTCTAGTTGCGATCGCTGAACAAATTGCTGCCAAAGTGTCTATTGCCGCTTTTGCCTAAGTTGTCAACTAAGCTTTTAATTGACAAGTAAGGAAAGTTAATAACTGATGTTACTTGTCTTTTCTGTTGGTAAATAGATTCAGGTTGGCTTTACCGTCGTCGTGGGTTTAAAGCCTTCTCACGTCAGAGGACTTTTTTAGTTTTTAGTTTTTAGTTTCAACTAGATACCTGCTTGGGCTTGGCAATCTAACTTTTTTTGCGCTATACTCAAAGATCAACTAATAACTTTAAATTACCTACCATTCTACGACGGTGAGCAGTAAATCAAACTTGCAATGGTAGTGTGTATTAAGAATAATTTATTTAATATATTAATTTATGTCTCAGCTAGAACGGCTCATTATGATGGCAGAAGACGAGCTAACAGAATATAGTAGTGATGCTCGAAAAATAGAAAAGCTACGGCGCAAAATCGGCTTATCTGTACCGCCAGCAGAACAAAAAGAGGTCAAAGCAGCATTATTAGAAAAAATGCCTAAAGGCTTTTTTGGTAAGTTGATTGAAGAACAGCGTCAAACAGTAGCTTTACCTTTTTGGGGAATTGCTGGATTGGGATTACTATTTGGAATTTCTTTGCGTCAGCCAGTGGATTTTCTCGCTCCTGCTATTGGTATTCCTCTTGCTTTCAATATTCAAAAACGGGGTTGGCAATTACAGGCAAAACGCATTTTGCTTAAAACCTTAGAAGAGATTGAAGAACGAAGCAAACAACCAATCAAAGATTAAATAATACTGCTGTAAGTTAAATCATCAACGGCTAAGACTGACATATATCTTCCCTAATTTGAAGTTGATTAATTTCTGGTTGTTTCTCAACACAAAAATCTTTAATTTCTTCGCTTAATTCTTCTAGCTCTTTACTGACTTCTACTATTTCCTTATTTACCTCTTTAGCTTTACTGATATCTATTTCTTCTGTTATGTCGTTTAATCTCTCTTTAGAGATATCAATGCACTTACTATCAAGGCGAACATAGGTTTCATAAGGGCAGCCGTTTTCGGCTGTAACATATTGTTTAACAAACAAAGGTAGACACAAGGCTATTAAAGGTAAGGTAATTTTAAGATTATGAACCCGTTCTTTTTTAGCCATACCATCAACCCTAGCTGAATATTATATTTGTCTTCCTTTACAACTGTGGTTGATTTTGAGCCATTTTTGCTTGATTTGGATCACAATAAAATGTGATAGTTGTTATTTATTGCTTGATGCTTAACTCAATTGATTAATATTGTAGTATAGTATGCTATTTATGTAAAAATGGGCTGAGTTTTCGGGGAATTAAAGAGCTTTCTCTGCCCAAAAATGCCCCAAACAAAAGGCGATCGCGCCAGCAAAATAGACTTCCAAGCAAGAGAATCACTATTACCCAAACGGTGTTGAGGTAATATAAAGGCGATATAAAGAGTAAAAGCTATTCAGCAAAAGTTTTTACTCCATCCTCAGGATCTAATAGTAGACGAATTACTGATTTTTGAGATTTAGTAATAGGAGAAATAAATGATTCTCCTTTCACAGGAATATTAGTTTGACTTAAGTATAATTCTGAAGCTTTGCCCAAAGGAACTACTCGTTTGATTGAGCCATTAGGGTTAAGATATAAACGATATTCAAGACTTTGTTTTAGATCTTTGGGAGGTTGCCATTTATCTTGAAAATAGACTTTAATTTCTTGTAATTGAGCAGATTGAGATGAGTTTTGATCGACTAAACCTAAATCTTCAGGCGATTCTGAGGGTAAATTGTTAACTTTTGCGGACTTAGATTCATTGGATTCAACTGAATTAATTTCGGTTTTCGGCTGGGGATTAAGTCTGGCTATTTTCTGCTCTTTAGTTTCGGCAGGAGTTACAGTATTTAAGCGCGATCGCTCGCCTACTCGATCTAGTGGATAGTCAGCAGGATCGGGGATATTCGGTTTGGGTTTGGGGGTATCTACTGCTGGGGGAGGTGGTAGTTTTTTGGTCGATGTAAGTGGTTCATTCGATTTTAGTTTGGCAGTTGCTTTTCTATCTATCTTTGGTATTTTAGGAGGTACAATTTCATTGAATCGAGGAGTCTTTTCGATATTTTGAGAATCTGATTTGGAGTCGGTGGCAACATTTTGAGAATCTGGAGATTTTAAGAAGATACCAGTAATCCCCACCGCAGCTATAGTTGCAGCAGCTATAGTACCCCAGAGAGGAATTGTTTTGTTAAGTTGAGTTTGTTTTAGTTCGGGTAAGGCTACAAATTGGGTTGTGTATGCTTCTAAAGCAGTGACTAAATCAAATAACTGCACTGTGCTTAGTTGAATATTGTCCGCAGCAGCGTCATGAGTTAGATTAGCCAAAAATAATTGATGAGCAACTAATCCTTTGGATTTTAAACAAGGATAATTATTATTTAATTTATGGTCTATTTTTAAATCTACGTTTGATTTAGTTGCAGGATTTAGACTAGCGTGTAAAAATTCTTGAACATATCTATCAACTGCTATTTTCAACTGTTCTAAGTCTGATTGACCGCCTTTAATTTTGACCTGCTTGCTAGTAGGTAATCGTGGATCATCAAAGCTCAATTGAAATTGAAGTTTTTTAAGCATTTCTTGATTTGCCCAGCGAGATAAAGGAGGTTTATTGCCTTTTATTTCTAAAGTGCAGGTAGGAGGTGTAAAACGATGAAATGTAATAGACATGATAGATTATTGATTTTTATCAGGCACTAAAGTTGCATCAAAAATTGCAACCCAAAGTAAACAATGACCATTATTACTACTATAAAATAACAAGCTTATTAATAGCTTCCAGGCTAATTCTGACAAAGATTCTATCGACAATGTATCAGAATCATTAATTCTTTCGTGATAGTAATTAATAAATTTATCCAAGTATTTTTCTAGCAAAGCAGTCTGACGAGGTGTTTTATTTTGTTCTGCTGTTTGTTCTAACAAGCTAACGGCACGACGAAGCAATTCTTGATGTTGATTTGCTAAATAACAAATAATTAATACCAAAGAGCGTGCTTCTTCTACATCTAGTTTTTTTCTTTTCCCAGTACTTTTACGCAGAGGATTTGATGCTCTTAATCGCCATAAAGTTAAACGCTCGCCGACAATAGATTCTAAGTTTAAATCTTTAGCAGCCTCGATAATAGCTTCAGAGCTAATATTGGCGATCGCTTCTAAAGCTAATATTGCTAAATCTAAATAAGATTTTATATTTTCTAGTCGATCATCACCAATCAATTTTGGCGTAGCTAAGTCTTGCCATCTTGATGAATCAGCAGTGTTTTTAGTAGTGGATGGCATAAGCCGTCAAGCATTCAATTTATTTGTTAAGGTTGATGGGAAGATAGGAAAATGGGGAGCTAATTTAACCATTTGCTTTCTAACTAAATAATAGGCAATTTCAATGCAGATTAGCTTAATCACTAAAAGTAGGCAGAAAAATTGAAAACTCAAATCAAATTGATTTAGAAATAAAAATTCATAAATATTAGCTACGATGTAGTTTATAAAAACTTTATTAGTATTTAACGATTATTACTGTTTTCTCAAACAGATTGTAACCTGCATAATTAACTTTATATAAGAATAAATTTTTTAATTAAAAATGACTCTGTACTTATCTGGTGCTGTTGCATACTGTATTTTCCTAATCTATAAGATGTTTAGCGAGCGAGAATGTTCCAAAACAGAAGGAATATCTTGGATTGTGATTACAATCGCTTCTTTATTATGGGTAATTGTCATTCCGATATCAATTATCGAAATCCAGAGCAAAACTAAAGTAAAAGCTCAATCAAGCATACAGACAAAACAAATAAACTCTGGTTTAGAGATACATTAGTTGACAAGTTGAGATACTAAGGTGTTTGTCATCGGTTTAAAGCTCTTAGCTTTTGGCTCTTAGCTTTCAAGAGGTCTATTAAACACAATCCATTCCCCCAAGACTTGGGCGATCGCTCCTCCCGGTAAACTAGAGGTACAGCTTTTATTAGGTGCGGATATTAGCTGCACTACTGCTTCTATTTGGGCAAAATTTGGCTGTTTGGAGATTATATAGCCGCACCAAGTTAAATTAGCGGTGCGACCCCCTAAAGGGTGAAACAGTTTGCTCAACGGGTCACAGACCTGCAACGCAACTGTTTCACCGCGTCGCCGACAGAGCGGGTGGAAACGGCTCCGTCCAGGAGCCTGTCTTGAGACAGTTGTTCATGGGGGAAACCCCCAAGACCACACTGTCTCGCTGTTCCACACCCGAAGTTCAAGGGAACGCTCGAATCAGAGTAACGAGTAACGAGTTTTAAGAAATGTCTATCACGTTTACACGTAATGCTATAAGTTCAGAATAGGACGCGTCAAAATAATCTCTGGTGTCAAAGGACGTTGCCAGCTTAATGCACCCAAGCCATCTGCTCCAGCACCACGAATTAGGTTGTATAAAAATGTTTCGGCGCGATCGCTTTAAGTATGTCCTGTAACAACATACTTAAATCCTTTTTCTTCGGCAATTTCTACTAAAGTCTGATAACGCCACTTTTTGTAACCTGCATAATTAATTTTATACAAGAATAAATTTTTTGATTAAAAATGACTCTATACTTATCTGGTGCTGTTGCATACTGTATTTTCATAATCTATAAGATGTTTAGCGAGCGAGAATGTTCCAAAATAGAAGGAATATCTTGGATTGTGATTACAATCGCTTTCTTATTCTGGGTAATTGTCATTCCAATCTCAATTATCGAAATCCAGAGCAAAACTAAAGTAAAAGCTCAATCAAACATATAAACGAAAGTGATAAGTTAAGACACTACGCTGTTTGTCATCGGTTTAAAGCTTTTAGCTCTTAGCTTTCAAGAGGTCTATTAAACACAATCCATTCCCCCAAGACTTGGGCGATCGCTCCTCCTGGTAAGCTAGAGGTACGGCTTTTATTAGGTGCGGATATTAGCTGTACTACTGCTTCTATTTGGGCAAAATTTGGCTGTTTGGAGATTATAGAAGGCAAAAATTGACGAATTGCTCGACGTTGAATTGCAATGGGTGCAGAGCGCAAACCTAGGCGATTTAATTGATTATCTTTTTTTACTTCCTGTAATAGTTTCTGGGCTTCAGCTTCTAAGTATTCTACATCTGCTCGTAATAATTCTGCGGTTTGTGCCAAAGAGTTTTCCACCTGGGGATTAAAATTGGCTTGCAGGTAAGGAATTAACTCGCCACGAATGCGATTACGGGCATATTTATTATTTTCGTTAACCACATCAAACCAGATAGGTAAGTCAAATTGCTGACAAAATTCTAGAGTTTGGCGACGATATAAGTTCAAAATGGGACGCACCAAGATTATCTCTGGTGTCAAAGGACGTTGCCAGCTTAATGCACCTAAGCCATCTGCCCCTGCACCACGAATCAGGTTATATAAAAATGTTTCGGCGCGATCGCTTTTTGTATGTCCTGTAACAACATACTTAAATCCTTTTTCTTCGGCAATTTCTACTAAAGCCTGATAACGCCACTTTCTAGCAGCAGCTTCGGTTTCTTGAAGAAGATTAGCAATTTTTAGATAAAAGGGTAACTGCCAAATATGAGCTACCTCCCTTACTCTTTGGGCAATTCCTGCGTCTGTTGACCATTGATGATCGCAGTGAGCGATCGCTAATTGCCAATCCCATTTTGAGCATAGATCTAGCAACAGCTTACCTAAACATAATGAATCTTGACCTCCTGATACAGCAATTAGAATTTTGGCTTTTTTGGGCAAAAGAGATCGTTTTCGCAGAGTTTTATGTACTTTTGTCTGAATTTGAGTCCAATTTGCTTGAGGCATATTGTAATAACATATAGAAATTGGCGATGGAATTAATTATTATCAATTTAGTTTCAAACTTTAAAAAACTAATTGTGATTAAATTCTCAACTTATCATCTCGAAATTGATTAAGCTTCTTTTCAAGCAGTAGAATCAATAAGTTAAATAAGGTTATTAGGCAAAAATAACCTTATTTGAGCGATTTCTGGTACTTTTACCTATTTATCTTTTAATTAACTTAGGTCATGTTCATTAAATTTGTAATCTATAAATAACTAATTGCTGTGCGAAAGGCAGCCTAATAAAGGAATAAAGATTAAGTAAAGTAATTTGCATTTGAAAAAATCATAGGTAATTATTATATATAAGTAATAACTAGTACCAATAAATACTGATAAAAACTTGGTTCAGAGTAAAGTTCTTTTGTAAGTTCAAAATATTTGATTATGATTCGTATATTACTGGTTGATGACCAAAAAACGGTTATAGAAGCCCTAAAAATCTCTTTAGAACCTGAGCAGGATTTACAAATTGTGGGAACTGCTGATAATGGTATTTCTGCTATTGAACAAGTTGAAGCACTGCAACCCGATATTGTGGTCATGAATATGGAGATGCCTATCTTAGATGGGGCTAGTGCTACCAAAAGAATCACAAGTCAATTTGTGAACACTAAAGTTTTGATACTTACTTCCTATGACAGTGATGAATATATTACTAAATCATTGGCGATGGGAGCTAGAGGTTACCTATTAAAAAATACAGACTCACAAGACATTGCTGGAGCTATTCGCAATGTTCACAAAGGCTATACACAGATATCTCCTGGACTGCTAGAAAAGCTATTAGTGTATACAGATTCAGGAATAATACTGAGTAAGCTAAAAAATCCTGTAACCGCCCCTCAACAGGGAGGCATTTCCACTCGACAAGTTATGGGTAAATCACAAAAAACTGCTTCTACTTTGCAGCTTGCTTATCGTCAGCAACAAAAAGAAATTGTTAAATTGCGGCAAAGTCTGAACGAAAATCAACAGGAATTACCAAAAATCAGGCGAAACCTTGCTAACAATAGTAAATCAGTCTGGATGATTGCGATATTGGGACTACTTTCAATAGCAGCAATTAGTTTATTTTTGCTTAAGCTTTACAATAAGACAAACACTATTCAAGCCAAAGCTGAAAGTATTCAAATTAATATTATTCCTATGGAAAGAGTTGGTTTATATGGAGAATTTAGTCTTAGTGGTCTTGCTGAAAGAGTAGCAAAATCCTATAAGAATGATTCATCACTGGCTGATATTTCTACTGTTTATGTAGCACAAGAGGATGACGCTATCGTTTTAAAAGGGAAAATTCCTAATGCTGCGCTGCTTAGCAAAATGGAAAATCTTGCCAAGCAAGTTCCTGGAGTAAATAAAGTTTATACTAGTCAAGTTTCAATCCAACAAGTCTCAGGCGAAAATGTTCTGGGTTCCCAGGCAATGGATTTTTTGCTTGAATCAACAATCTCAATTAAAAATGAATAATGATTGAGGAATTAAAATCTCAAAATCGCGATCGCGTGAGGGCGCGCAAGCCGTTGCAGACTCAGGCATCCCTTAAGAACTTATCGATTAATTAAGAAATAGCATCTATAAATTATTATTATTGTGGGCAATAAGTCTTAGGTAAAACGACAAAAAAACGTATTTATTTTGCCCACCCTAAGAGAAAGCGATCGCACTGAACAAGACAAACTTTAATTGTTAATTGTTAATTGATAACTGATAATTGTTTAAGCGATACTACCTCGCTTACGAGCTTCTTTATAAGATGTTCCCACGTTGCGTAAACCTGCTTTAATTAACTGTTGCTCTAAGAGTCCAAAAAAGCGAGCGCGATCGCCTCCCCGAACTACCGCTTGATTATGTGCCTCTGCAAGGGCAACGGGATAACCATAGCCTTTATGTACCTGAGCCAGTACAATACTCAAAGAGCGATCGAATAAATCCTTGTCTTCTACTACCCAAGCAGGGACTTCAATCCGAGCTATTTCTGTTCCTACGTTGACATAGCAAAAATAAACCCGTTGAGCATCTTCATAAAGATCGAGAATACGTAAGTTACTGCGGTATAAAGGACTTCTTTGCCCTGGTAGTAGCTGACTACTCCAAAAAGTTGAATCACGCAAAGAGTCAATTTTCTGACAGGGATAGTTATTGACTAAATCACCACAGTTAACTACACAGTTGGGGTGTTCATGCTCACAGGTTTGTAAACGCAAAAAGTTTAGTCCTTCTGTACTGCGGGAGGCACTTACATAACCCACCATCGGAATTTTGGTGGCTCTTAGTCGTTCACAAGCAGCCAAAATTGGCGGTAATATTTTATCCCGCGCTTCAACAGGCAAACCATCTAAAAACCAGTAAATTAACGATCCATCTACCAAAGCCAGATTAGGAGTATCATAATGTTCTCCTGGGGGAAGCACCCAGTTACAGGCTATATCCGCCAAAATTTCTGCCTCGGAAACTGTACGCCGATAACCCATCCATTCTTCTAGACGAATACCCCATTGTCTAGAAACATATAAATCTTCAGTCTTATAAAATACTTCTGGTACGCTATCTAATACAGGATGTAGACTCTGCCCATAGTGGATCATAATCTGACCAATATTAATTAAGTAGCAATAGGCAATTTCGTGGTGGGAAGGGGAAATTTGAGAACCATCTGTCGCAAAAACGCTATGGCTATAGGGAGCTATAGGAATATCAAAACACCGATCTAAAGGTTCGATGGGTGTGGCAGCAGCAAATAAAAGGCGATCGCGAAAATCAGCTTGAGTTGCAATTAATTTTGCTTGGGTACTAGCTGCTTGCTGCTGTAGCTTTTTAGCCAGTTCTAAACGTTCGCCAGAGGCGATCGCCTCTTTGTGCATATGTTGACTAATACCTGGAATTTGTCCCGCTATTTTCGATAGATCTAGCATTTTATGATGATGAGTTGTTAGTTAATGTACTACATTCAACCAGTTTTCTACCTCTTGCCAACCTAAACCCTGACGTATTACTTCTGGTTCATCGGTGGCAAAATTAAGGATAGTTGAGACATTAAAACCTGGGTCAATACCATTATCAATAATTATATCTACCTGATTTTCTAGAGCATCAAAAAGATAAGCTTTTTCCACATTCACAGTAGGGTATTCGCCATCTTCATTTCTAATATGTGCCGATGTCGAAATCAGGGGATTACCTAAGCTTTCCAGTAATGCTTGACATAGGACATTATCTGGGACTCTGATCCCAGTTGTCTTGCGTTTAGGACTCATTACTAGCTTTGGCACTTGTTTACTAGCAGGAAGTAAAAACGTATATGGTCCAGGAATTAGATGTTTCATAATCCGATAGGCGCGATCGCTTACCGTAGCGTATTGAGATATATTAGATAAAGAAGAACATAAAAAAGTCAGAGGTTTATCGTTAGACATCTGCTTAATTCTTCTCACTTTTTCGACTGCCGATTTGACGCTGAGATCGCAGCCAATAGCATAAACTGTATCGGTAGGATATAACATTACCGCCCCTTTTTTTAGTTCAGCGACAATCTGCTCGATAGTTCTTGGTTGGGGATTATGGGGATGTAACTCGTGTAAAATAGCCATGGAAATTAGCAAATAGTAGTGAATATTTTTGTCTGACCAATCTATACAAAGGCTAAAATCATTTCAAGATTGAGCAAGTATATTGATGGTGTTTTATGGGCAAGATTGGTTATTTAGAATGTCCTACAGGAATTGCTGGGGATATGTGTTTGGGAGCATTAGTAGATTGTGGTCTACCCTGGCAATATTTGGTTAGTGGTCTCAAAAGTTTGGGTATAGAACAAGAGTATCAACTAAGAACTGAAAAAGTTATTCGCAATGGACAATCAGCAACTAAAGTTTATGTTGATTTGCAACCAGAACATAGGTCTACTGACAAAGAGCATCACCATCATCATTATGCTGCCAGACATTTACCAGAGATAAAAAAATTAATTAGCTCTGCCACTTTACCAGATAGAGTCAAGCAATGGAGTCTAGATGTTTTTCAGCATTTAGCGATCGCCGAAGGTGCAGTTCACGGTATTTCCCCCGAAAAAGTCCATTTTCATGAGGTAGGTGCAACGGATGCCATCGTCGATATTGTCGGCACCTGCATTGGTTTAGACTGGCTAGATATCGAGCGGCTATATTGTTCGCCCATGCCCACTGGAGGCGGTACAATTAGGGCTGCTCACGGGATATTGTCTGTTCCCGTACCTGCGGTAGTCAAGCTGTGGTCAACAAGGGAAGTGCCAATCTATAGTAATGGTATCAAAAAAGAGCTAGTTACACCAACTGGTGCAGCGATCGCCATTACTCTGGCTGCCGATTTTGGTGAACCCCCTGCCATGAAACTAGCTAAAATTGGTCTGGGTGCAGGTTCGCGAGATCTAGAGATTCCTAATATTCTCCGTTTGTGGATCGGCGAAAGCCTCGAATCAGCAGCACAGCCACAGATAAGCTTAAAGCAAGAAACTATTACGGTACTCGAAACCCAAATCGACGATCTCAATCCTCAAGTGGTGGCATATACCCTTGAACGGTTGATAGCTGCTGGTGCATTAGATGTATTTACCCAAAGCATCATCATGAAAAAATCGCGATCGGGTATTTTGTTGACGGTTATCTGTCGTCCTGAATTAGTGAATACTTGCAAAGCGATAATCTTCGCTGAAACAACTACTTTAGGTATTAGGGAACGCTCTCAACAAAGGAGTATTCTTAATCGAGAAATAAAGTCCGTAGAAACTGAATACGGTGCGGTAAGAGTCAAAATTGCTAGCTGGACTCAAGGGGATCGAGAGCAAATTATTAATGTGCAGCCAGAGTATGAAGACTGTGCAATTTTAGCCCGCAAACATAATGTTCCTTGGCGGAAAGTATCACAAAAAGTTATTGAAGTTTGGGACAAGAGTTGAGTAACAGGCTTTTGCCACAAATCATTAATAAATACGTCAATGTTTAGGATTTGAAGGTCCAGGCGATCGCTTGTTTGAATTACAGTTTTAAGATTGTGAGCGAATCAGAAAGACCAAGACCTTAATTTTCATTGGCATTATTTATTGCTAGTTTTTTAAGAATACGTAAAATTCATTATGGGGTCTTGTTACATCACGCGATGAATGTAATTGTAATGGTATATATTGTGCGCACCGTAGTTCATTCATAACATTAGCAAAAGATTCATAGGTGAAAACATTACAATGTACATCAACATAAACATTTTCGTTCAACCTTTTTTGAGCTTCATCCATAGCATCTTTAGCGTTACGAAAGCGATTTTTTTCTAATAAATGCTGATAATTATTATTCCAGACATCATCAGCTTTAATTGGTCTATGATAATAAAGCTGATCGCAGATTTGATGAATATTGGGAGCTTTCAAATTATGCAGATTATTAAGAATCAACTCTTCTGAAGATGTTAATGATCGCAGCTTATCAAAAGTATATTCCTTATGAGGTATTGTTAAAAACAAAAATCCATCTTTTTTCAAAATTAAAGATATATCTTGTAACCACTTAATAATGTTGGGAATATGTTCAATAACGTGATTGGCTATTACTAAATCAAACTTTTTATCAATGCAGTCGCTATAACGTTCACCTTTGATAACATAGTCTACATCTACAGCATTTTTGGCTCGTTGAGGCTTAATATTAGAATGATTTTTAGCTAATTCCTCTTTGGAAAAATAATCACAATAATATATATTTGCATCACTTTTAGTAAATGTAGGCTTATCAAACGCTCCTATCTCAAGTACTTCTGTTTCTAATAAATTATTGATGACTTTTTTAATGTATTGACGTCTTTGTTGAATTTTCTCTAGTTTTGTAGATGTAAGTGAAGTCTTATTAGCGGTTATGGCCTTCATAGTCAAAACTTCTTTGGCAATTTTAATTTTTTTCTTTAATGAAGCTTTGTCGGGACGACCATGACCTTCAACACCGTCATAACTATCGAAAACAGACTGATTTCCCTGATTTTTTCCAGAAAATAATTCTTGATATAGCCGATAAAAATCGAAATTTCTATTATGCAAATTATCATTAATATTGGCTAATAAATATATATTTGGTACGCTATTTATATTTTTTTTAAATCTATGTCGACAGCAAACGCGATCGCCAAATTTGTTAAGCAGCGTTTGGCGATCATCTGTTCCAAGCAAAGTTTTCATAACCTTGGTTAGACCATACGTATGTATCTGACTATTTATTGATAAAACTTGAACTTTCTGATTAAAATAAGTGCTAGTTAATAAAGCACCCATAGCACCAGCAGATGAACCAAACAATAGTGTATTCTGCAAACTTACGTGTACATTGCTACAAATACTTTCAATAACTATACTAATTAATTCAGTATAGTTTAATTCTTGAGTTCCTACATAGAAACTAGACATTAATCCAGGAAGGAAATGACCTGGATCGCTAATACATATTGTGGAGATATTATCTGTAAAAGCAGACATAATACCCTCGAAAATCACCTTTTCTTTATCTAAACTATAATCTTTTTGAGACAAAGATATATCCATTTTTGCAGCGCTTTGAAAGTAAACATTCAATTCGCGACAATCATCTTGTAAGTAACAAAACAAGTAAAAAAAAGGGATATTGTCTATTGTCAATTCTGAAGGAAAGTAGATTTTATATACTACTGGCTCACCAATAAATATTTCAGATGAATTTATCCCTTTTTCTGATTTATTAATGGTAATTTCTCTAAACAAATTGGGTATGTAGCCAAATACTTGCTTATTAACTTTACTTGAGTTTTCCTTCAGGGAAGAAGTTAACAACTGAGCTATTTTTGAATATTCTAGTTTACTTTGATATGTTTTTAATTTTTCAACTAGGCTTTCTTGAATCATAGTTTAACCTTAGTATGCTCTATAGGGATATTCTGCTGCTTTTCTATCAATAGAATATTAAAACTACCGATTATAATAATTGACGGCTATAAAATTTTATGATTTAGCAATATTGATAATATTTTTGTCTTTTAAAACTGAGTTTAAGCTATTTGAATTTTTATTTGCTTAAGAATCATGTGCTGTTTATCAAAAAAAGCAAAAAATTATTTCCTAAAAGTTTTGAGTTAACTGCTTAAGCTTTGAAGACAATTTCAAGCTCTAAGTAAAAATAACACGGTATTTTAACAAATAGGCTCAGTGGTATTACGGAATTCTGTCTGTAACTCATTAACGTTAACTAAAAGTCTTATTTATCTAGCCATTTAAACTACATAGATAAATTTTTCCATACTAAACTTAGTGTTTTTACTTAAGTTTATTTGTTTAAGTATATTTTTTTTATCGGTGTTTTTACTCATATCAAAATTGCTTAAGCAATGCTATCTTGATGTACAACTATCTTCTAAAAATAGAATAGAGGTATGCAAGGCTTTTAAACATTTTTATTATCTAAATGTAAATTTATAGATAGTTAATAAAAGATTAAAGCGAAATACCCAGCTTCTAGTTTTATATGTAAGTATTGACCAAAGATAACGTTTTTTCAATGATTGTTTAAAATAAAATCTAACAAAAGCGATCGCTAAGTTTAAAATGTTGACAACAATCTTTTGTACAGCTACTAGCAATAAATGTGCTTTATTAAAAAAAGAAAAAAACTTATAATAAAATATTTTATGTTCAGTATGAACATAAATAAAAGCATTTTCTTGAGCAAATGATCGATGTTTAAAATCGCCATCCAATTCTTTAAAATTATCATCATCAAGATATGAATAGCCAAACCAAAACTGAATCAAATTTATCTGAGCAGATTGACTATTTACATACTCAAGCAGCAAAAAAACATAAGCAAGGTGAATTAGCTTCAGCAGTAGATTTCTATTTACAGTCAATTAAAGTAGATCGAAAGCAGCCATCATGGATTTATGGGAATGCAATTACTTTACTCAATCAGTTGGGAAAAGTAAATGAAGCATTAGAAATTGGTAAAATAGCCTTAAAAGTTGATGCTAATAGTGACGAAATATTGCGTGCTTTAGGTAGCGTCTATAAAAGTAATGGAAATTCCCTGAACAGTATAAAGTTTTATCAGCAGGCAATTGAAATAAATCATAGCCAACCAATCTGGGTGTATGAACATTTAATCGAGAGCCTGATTCAACAAAACGATTTGTCACAGGCACTTAAATATGGAACGCTGGGTACTAAAATCAATCCTGAATCCTGTTGGTTAAAATATCATCTAGGGAATATTTTTTTCGAGCAAGAAAGATGGTCAAAAGCCTGTGAACTATATATCCAAATATTAGAGGTTGAGCCAGATTTTCTTAATGTAGCCGATAAACTAAATGAAGCTACAAGTTATCAAGCAAACCAAGTATCAAACGTAGATGCTCAAGTACCAAATATCACGCCAGAGAAAAATCCTCAATCTAATTTAGAAGAATTAGAAACCACTGTTGTCAACTCAGGTAGTAGTTTTGTAGCTGAAATTACTCAGGTGAGCTTAGGTGGATTTATTCAAGGTTGGGCAATAGATAACTTTAATCCTGAAGAAACTTTAGAAATTAGAGTGGTTGTGGATAGGCAACCGATTGGCAAAGTAAAAGCCGAGCAAAAAGTTGTGGTAACTACCAAGCAAAATCTTAGAGGAATACCCAAAGAATTTAAACTATTAATTCCTGCCACTTTATTAGACGATCGAGAGCATCAATTTGAATTAATTTACCTTAAAGATAAGCAATCAACAACTACTCAGATTAAAGTGCCTCGCCGCGGTGTAGGACATATTACTAAATGGCAAAATAACTGTATATCGGGATGGGCTTTAGCTGATGGTCATACAAAGTCTTCAGCAAACTTAGATGTATATATAGACAATATTTTTTATACAGAAATCCAGGCAAATAAATCTCAAAAGGACTTACTCAAAAATGGCTTGGGTAATGGCAAAAATGGATTTGAAATTCTTTTACCGCTTCTGCAAGAAAAAAAGTCTTATCAAATAGGTGTATTTTTCCAAGGAACTAAAACCCATTTACAAAAAAGTCCTATTTATCTAGAATACAAAAACTCTAGCACTCCTGCTCAATCTCTATTTTTAGCAGGTATTGATAGTATAAGTACAGGGGGGATACTAAACGCTTGGGCAATTGATAGCGTTAATCCTGATAGCCAACTCAAAATTAAAATTTATGCTGATGGTAATCCCATCGGCGTAGTTAAAGCTACTGAAGACTATCCATTGGTTGGGGGACTTTGCACTGCAACACCTAAAAAGCTGCAAATACAGCTACCGTATACGTTACTAGATGATCGAGAGCATCAGTTTGAATTATTTCTTCTAGACAAAAAGCAAAATGAAGCGCAGTCAATCAAATCAAGAATTATAGTTCCCCGTCAAAACATTGGTCGCATTGATGGCTGGAATGAGAATTGCGTAACTGGTTGGGCAATTCCAGAAGGTCATGTTGGTGCTGCGATGTTAGATGTTTATATTGATGGAACTTTCTATCAAGAAATCAAGGCAAATACATCAAGAAAAGATTTACTTAAATATAATCTGGGTAATGGCAATAATGGATTTGAATTTGCTTTACCATTGCCGCCAGAAAACAAAGAAACTTATAAGATAGATATATTTTTTAAGGGAACGCCACAAAAGCTGCAAAGAAGCCCGATAAGTATTAGCTTTGCACCTGAATCTGAATCTTTGTACAAACAGCAGAAAGGTCGATTTTCCCTTCTTTATCGAGGTAAAAACAATCTTCATCGTGACTTAACAATTGTTATTCCCGTATTCAATGCCTATGAAGAATTGTGTTTATGCCTTAAGTCGGTATTTAAATACACTTCTTTAAAAGCCAAGCTGGTAATTATAAATGACTGTAGTACAGATCAAAGGATCCCTGAACTTTTAGTTTGGGCAGGCAGCCATCCTAATGTTACCGTCATGTCTAACGAAGAAAACATGGGCTACACCAGAACTATTAATCGGGGCATAAATTTTGCCGAAAATGATGATATTGTTCTGCTGAATAGCGATACTGTGGTTGGTCCGCACTGGCTACAAAATTTAAGTTCGGCGGTTTATCATCAACCAGATATTGCCACTGCCACCGCTATTTCTGATAACTCTGGAGCATTTTCTGTTCCTGATGTAGGTCGTGCCAACGACTTTCCTCTTTGGTTAGCCAAAGAAGAGATGGTTCGCGCTATTAGTCAAAATAGTAAGATTGTTTATCCTGAAACACCGACTGGAAGCGGATTTTGTATTTATATTCGACGGGAGGTTTTTCGTGAAATTGGCATCTTTGATGAAATTAATTTTCCCAGAGGCTATGGGGAAGAAAATGACTTCTGTATGCGTGCAGTGCGCGCTGGCTGGAGAAATATAGTCGACGATCGCACCTTAGTATATCATGTGCGATCGGCAAGCTTTCGCGATGAAAAAACTAATCTATACGATACGGGGCGTAACGTAGTGGACGAACGTTATCCTGACTATCGAGGACGAGTGGGCGTATTTGTTCATTCTCCTCAGATGAACACCATGCGTTATGGAGTGAGAAAGCTAATTGAGGGAAAATGGTCAACTCCCGTGCATCAGCCTCGTCAAAGAGTTCTATATGTTATTTCTACTCAGACTGGGGGAACACCTCAAACCAATCAAGATTTAATGGATGGCTTGAGCGATCGCTATCATCCTTTAGTTTTGCGCTGTAGTGCTACAGAAATCTTTCTTTACGATACCAGGAATGAAGAAGATGTTGCCTGTGAAACTGTGCAACTACAGTCGCCCATCACCCTAACGGCACATCAATCTATTGAATACGAAGACATTGTGGGTGATTGGTTAATCAAGTACAGCATCGAAATTCTGCACGTAAGACATATAGCCTGGCATAGTCTTTCTCTGTGTCGTGTAGCTAAACGGCTAGGAATTACGGTAATCTTTTCTTTTCATGATTTTTATGCTGTATGTCCCACAGTTAACCTGCTGGATGAGAATCAGGTTTTTTGTGGTGGTAACTGCACTAAAACTGAAGCAGACTGTCAAGTACCGCTTTGGAAAAAGCACAATCATACACGCAGGTTAAAACACTCATTTATCAATGCCTGGCGAGAAATGATTGCCGATATGTTGCCCTATGCAGATGCCTTTGTTACCACCTCAGCTTCTACTAAAAAATTACTTGAGGATATTTATCCAGAATTAAAGCAGCGAGATTTTGCAGTTATTCCCCACGGTCGAGACTTTCGCCAACTAACAAGTAAAGGCAATACCTTTTCGGTTAGTTATCCCCTAGACAGCGAACCTTTACGTATTCTCTTTCCAGGTAATATTCAGTCTGCCAAAGGAGCGGATTTAATCGCCCAAATCAAAGCCCTAGATATTGAAAATAGATTAGAGCTTCATTTTTTAGGAACTAAAGCTGATGTTTTAAATGCTCAAGTTGGTACTTACCACGGTCGCTATCAGCGAGAAAATTTTGCTCAATTAGTTAGTCAAATCAAGCCTCATTATATTGGCATCTTTTCTATCTGGCCAGAAACCTATTGCCATACCTTAACCGAATCTTGGGCAAGTGGTGTACCCGTAATTGCGATCGCTTTAGGGGCAGTGGAAGAACGAATTAAACAACATGGCGGTGGCTGGCTAATTGAGCCTAGTTTAAAAGCTGAATTAGTATATGCCAAACTGCTTCAGATAGCTGCTGACAGCGAAGCATACATGAGTAAGATAGGAGAAGTCAATCGTTGGCAGCTATTTTATGGACGGCAAAACACCATTGCCACCATGGCGCAAAAATATCATCATCTCTATCAGCGCGTTTTAAGCTCTTCCTTACCCTTTGTTGATCATTTAGTAAGTACGCAGTATATTAAAGTCGGCGTTTTTGTCCATCGAAATGCCAACAATCAGTCAAATCCTTCTACTCATATTCGAGTTTTAGAGTGGTTAAAATGTCATGCTGTAGCTCAAAAAATACACTTTCAGTTTATTGATATTGATTCTTTCCTATATGACAGATTGAACACCTTGGAAATAGATCTGATGTTGGTACAGCGCAACACAATTAAGTCTTACCTTGCAGAGCGATTTATTCAGCAATGCCGAGAGCGCAATCTACCTATTGTCTTAGAAATTGATGATGATTTGTTTAACGTTCCCTTAGCCAAAGATCCTACGGGGGTTTACGCTCAAACTGCGGTAGGCATAAAAGCGATCGCTCAAGCAGCAAGCACCGTAATAGTTAGTACTCAACCTTTAAAGGCGAAAATAAGCCAGTACAATAGCAATATTGTGGTGATTCCTAACGTTATTCCTGAGTATGCTTGGTTTAGACCTATAGAAGCAAAGGCTTTAAACCAGGCTGAAGGTGAAGAAAATGTTGCCGCCCAAATCAAAATTCTTTATATGGGCAACCCTACCCACGGAGAAGATTTGGCTCTTATCAAACCAGTGTTTGAAAAGCTCGCCAAAGAAGGGTATCCTCTTAGGCTATACGTCATCGGCGGTGAAACCCCAACAAAAAACCATGAATCAACCTGGTATAAGAGAATCGATATTCCTTCCCAATGTCGTCACTATCCTCAATTTGTAGACTGGTTTCGCAGTATTGCTAATAACTTTAGTTTGGCGATCGCACCTCTGGTAGAAACAGAGTTTAATCAGTGCAAAAGCCCGCTGAAGTTCCTCCAGTATTCTGCTATTGCTTTACCTAGTATTTGTAGTAACTGTACTCCTTACAAAGAAGTAGTTGAATCTGGTGTCAATGGATTTTTGGTAGACAATAGTGAGGCTGCATGGCATCAGGCGCTCATTAAATCTATTAATAATCCTCAGGAGTTAGATCGAGTTGCAGCTAATGCTCAAAAACTAATTCTGGATAAATATCTAATGTCTCATTACGCTGAGACTTATATTAGTATTTTCCAAAAATCTTTAGCTGGCAGCTAATTATTAGAAATCAGGTAATTCATATTACCTGATTTTTGATCGGAATTATCAATAATTATTTGATAATTATATTTAGATTAAATTATTTATAGAAAGCCAAATTAGGGTTTTAAACTAATGACGTATACATTAAAATTGAGTAGTCTTTAAAGTGAAATTCTGTAGGTTAATATTCTCTATATAGGTTAAGCTAAGATGTTTATATTTTGCTGGGTAACTAAAAACTTATGACTGAAAAACAAAATTATTTATTTATTTCTGGATGCCCTCGCTCTGGAACAACTGCCCTAGTTAATTTGCTTAATCATCATCCCTTAATTGCGATCGGCATGGAAAGATACAAGCATTACGCTACTAAAGAAAATATTCATAAAATTAATCCTGATGCTTTTAGTTCAGAATATTTCTTCGATCTAAAAAAAGAACAAACCAATATAATGTGGGAGACATTTTATAAAAATTTGGTTTCCAAATATCAGCTACGTACTAATGTACTTTTAGGAGATAAATATCCCCATTATTATCAGTTTTACGATCAAATAAATGAACAGTTTAATAATGTTAAATGGATTTTTATTATTAGAGATGTTGTAGATGTAGCCTTATCTTATAATGTTAGAGCTGCTAATCCTCAAGATCACTGGCCAGAAAATGCCGATTATAGAAAAGCAGTAATTCATTGGAATGACTCTTTATCTAAAACCTGGAAATACATTAAGAATAGTCAGCAAGACAATCTGTTTGTCTGTGAATATGAAAGGCTTTTTGCTTATGATCGCGATCACTTTGACGCATTGATCGATTTTCTAGAAATAGATAGTAATTTTGAGTTTGAGTCGCTCTATAGCCAATCGACTAAAAACTGGGAGCAAAGGCAAAGTCGTAAAGCCCAAATTGATAATCAGCAGCTAGAGTATATCAATGCTCACGCCAATATAAAGCTAAAAGATAACTTATTGCATAAGTTTGATTTAAGCAAAAGATAATTTAAATTGTTCAAGAAAATAGTTGATTAACAAACACTTGTATTTGTTTTGTGTATAGCAATGAATAATTTACTAACAGAAAAAGCTCAAGCTTGTTTTGAAGCAGGAAATAGATTACAAGAGCAAGGCAATTTTGCCGAATCTATTCAAAGCTACCAGCAGGCAATTCATATTCAACCTGACTATACTCAACCACTATTTAAGTTAGCCGAGATTTATGAGTCTCAAAAAAACTGGTCAGAAGCGATAAAACACTATCAGCGTTTGATAATTTCTGAGCCAGACAATTATGCTCCATACTTGAAATTTGCTAGAACTTTACAAAGGCAAAATCATCTTTTACGTAAAAGCGGGAAGTCAAAGTCAAGGGATGACAAAATAAAGATCAATAATCATAAGTCAATTGTGGCATATCAAAAAGCGTTCGCCATTAACCCAGAACAGCCAGTTTGGGTTTACATTGCTTTGGGAGATGCTTTAAATCAAAGCGATCAATTAGATGCAGCTATCTGTGCTTATCAAAAAGGGGTTGAAATTAACCCAGACAACAGTCAAGTATGTATCAAGCTGGCAAAGGCATTGATGGATCAAAAGCAAGTTCCCAAAGCGATCGCACTGTACCGAAAAGCGATCGCTAGCCAGCCAAAACAGCCTGCACAGGTATATATCGATCTGAGCCTAGCCTTTAGTAAAGATAGGCAATTTAATCAGGCATTGGCTGCCTGCTACACGGCAATTGAATTAGACCCAGAATCTAATTCTGTTTTCAATCCTTGGGCAAACATCTATAAAAAGCTATATTTTCAACAAAATCAGACGGCGATATCACTTAATAAAAAATTAGCACAAAAGTTCAAACCGATTGTCAAAGTCTATCATCAAGCAATAAAACTCCATCCCGATCAGGCTCAAGGCTACTTTGGCATCGCACATATTTTACTAGCATGGCAAAACTGGGATAAAGCCATAGAATTTTTAATAGAGGCTTTAAAAAGAAACCCAAATTGGAATCAAATCTACACGAGTCTTGCCTACGCCTTAAAAATGCAAGGAGATGAAGACTCAGACAATATTAAACTTTGCTATGAAAAATCTCTTGTTCCTCAAACGATTCTCAACAAAATTTATCAGTTGCAAAATCAAGATATAGCAACAGCCAACGAACTAAAGTGTCTAGAAGTAGAAACAGTAGAACCTTCTTTAGAAGCTAAAATAGAAAAGACTTTCGTTGTAACTCTGACCAACGGCAGAGCCTGGAGAAACTTAGTCAATAATAGCCTGCCCAATAATGCGGTGATTACCTCTAGTAAAAAGCTCGTACAAGAAGTCTCAACTGCACATAACGCCCCCCTAATATTTTGTGCAAATAACTATACTCAGCCTCTTAAGCTAGACGAGACTGTAGCTTATTTACAGGGCATTGGTAGCAGCAATTATTATCATTGGATGCTTCAGGTAATTCCTCAGTTGTGTCTGCTACGTCAGGTTGGTATTGATTTAGAATCCATTGAAAAATTTGCTTTTTTGCGATTACCAATTCGTCAGGCTTTTGAAAAGGAAACCCTAAGCTTGTTGGGTATTGATAATTCAAAAATTCTTGAAACTGCTGGACATCCATTGATCCAGGCAAAAAAATTAATAGTCACCTCTCCTATCAAAGTTTCTCCGCCTAGAAAACTAGCTTGTGACTTAGTTAGAGATGAATTTTTGCCTCACAAATTATCAGAAAGCGAAGCTAGATCGGGTTTTTTGTATCTCTCTTGTCAAAATGCAACCAAACGCAAAATTGTTAATGAAAGTAAGTTGATTGAACTTTTAGCTAGTTATGGGTTTACAAGTCTTTGCCTAGAATCTATACCATTCTTAGAACAGGTAGACCTATTTTCAAAAGCCAAAGTTATAATAGCCCCTCATGGTGTGTCACTGACTAATCTAATTTTCTGTAATCCTGGTGTAAAAGTAATAGAAATTTTTGCTCCTAGCTATTCTATTATGTGCTATAAAGCTATTTGCGATTATTATCATCTTCAACATTATTCTTTAATTGCTGAAGGTGTTGAAAACTTAGAAGGCAGGAATCGCGACAAAAATATCAATGTTCAGCTTGATTCTTTGATAGACTTGATGAAGCTTGCTGATATTATGTAGAGATCAAATGTCACCATAATGATAGCCTCATGACAAGACTAAGTAATTTTCATAATAATTTTGCGATCGCCACAGGAAACCTATAACTTTTTATTACGGCTATAAGTTCTAAGCTTGGTATATTAAATACTGCTATAGTCGAATATATAAGGATACAAAATTAGATTAGGATATAAATTTTAATATTCACGCTGTTATATTCGCATTCTTCTATCTACCCAGCGTTTAGCGTTTCTGATGGCTAACTTAGTGGTCATGGCATAGGGTACAGCCACCGCACTACCAAGACTGTAATCAGCCCAAGCAGTAAAAAAATCTTCTCCTTGCCACCGATCGCGAGCAATCTTAATTTCAAAATCTCGATAAACAAAAGCTAGAACTATATTAGGGTAATCTGGATCGATCATAAATAATCAAGCAAGCTAATAGCAGCAGATTGAACTATTTGGTAATTTTAACCTTAATAGCAAAATTATCTATCAAGATATTGTTCTAAGACTTCTTTGGTAGCCATGCCTGTTTTTGCCCAGGTAAACTTTTGCGCTTGTTGAATGCTTTTTTTGCTCAATTGCGATCGCATCTCCTGATTTTTTCCCATCTCAATCATCGCCGAGGTTATGGAATTGGTATTGTAAGGATCGATTAAAATTGCAGCATCTCCCGTAATCTCAGGTAGAGAAGCCAAATTAGAGGTAATTACAGGAGTTCCACAAGCCATTGCTTCTAGGGCAGGAAGTCCAAACCCCTCCCAAAGCGTCGGAAAAACAAGCGCGATCGCACCACTGATAATCACGGGTAACTCCTGATAGTCTAGGTAATCTAGCCAAATAACACGCTCTTCAATCTTTAATTCCTTTACCTGTTGCTTAAGCCTGGGGGTAAAACGGAGGTCGGTTGAACCAGCGATCGCTAAATGATAGTCTGAATTGGGTATGTCTGCAAAAGCAGTAATTAAACCCTGCAAATTCTTGTAAGTATCCTGACGACCAAGATATAAAAAATAAGGCTGCTTGGGAGAGGTTGATACTCTGGGATAAAAATTGGCGCGATCATAGCCTAATAAAATTGGCGTAATCTTATTAGCAGCAATGCCATAAAAATCAACGATATCTTTTGCTGTAGATTCAGAATTACAAATAATATGTTCGGCTTGTCTTAATACTAGCGGGACAACATAGCGAAAGTAGTTGGTTAGAGGAGAGGTGGCGCGGGGAAAACGCAAAGGAATTAAGTCATGACACATAACCACGGAGCGACACTGGCTATACAGAGGTGCTTCGGGTATAGTCGAATAGATTAAATTTGCTTTTAATTTTTTATAGATCTCAGGTAGCCCAAACTGAGTCCAAAATAAACGCTTGAGATGCCCTTTGCTTCCTTGGGCGGGTGTCATATTCTCAGGAATAGGATAACACTCAAAACCAGCAAAATCTTGAGAAGACAAAAGAGTAGGATTTAGGCTGTCAAGACTATGAATAACATTTTTGGCATAGGTAGCAATCCCCGTAGGTTGATCGAATAGAACAGATAAGTTGATTAATAATGAATTGGACAAATTCTAATTGTGGATTCTAGAAGTAGTGTTTTTAATCTAGGAAACTCATTTAGCCTATTATAAATCAGTATCAAAGGACACCAAAAATAAATTTGCTCAGAAATTGGCAAAAAAACTTCGTTATTGGGAACTATATTAATTAAGTTGTTTGGACATGAGGAGGTATAGAGTGTCATTAGGTTGGATCAAATCCCTAGCTTCAATATCGCTAGGTTTATTAATTTGGGAAGCTTCAGGATTATCAGCTAAAGCAGCTTCACCTCCCACTATAGATCGCACGGTCGAATGTGAATTATTAGTAGTTGGCGGAGGATTATCAGGAGTAGCAGCTAGTTATGAAGCTCTATTGGCAGGCAGAACAGTTTGTATGACAGAGATTACCGACTGGGTAGGAGGACAAATTTCCGCTCAGGGTACTTCGGCACTAGATGAAAGGACAACTCAACGTTCACGTCTTTTCTATCCTCGTGGTTATTTAGAATTGAGGCAACGGATTGAAAAGTTTTACGGCAAATTAAATCCTGGTGAGTGTTGGGTAAGTGAATCCTGCTTTTTACCTAAAGATGCTAACAAAATAATGTGGGAACAGTTAAAAGATGCCGAAGCAAAAGGAAAAGGCACTTTAAAATGGTTTCCTGCCACTGTCGTCAAAGATTTGGAAATTGAAGCTGTTAAAGGAAAGGGAACAGGTAAGCAAATCACCAGCGCAGTAGCAATTCAGCATAGCCCTAAGAATAAGTATCTTGGTCTTAATACTTTGCCTTTATCCCGCACGATTGAAGATGCCTATACTTATGAAGATTCCAGTTTATTTAATAAAGAAACTATTCGTTTTGTCCCCGCCTCATCTTCGGCTAAAGCTGCTGATTGGTATGTTATAGAAGCTACCGAAACAGGAGAAATTGTGGCTTTGGCAGATGTTCCCTATCGTTTGGGCATCGATCCTAGTTCTTCTTTTGAGCCTTCATCTTCTAGTTCAAAAGGAGATCCGTACTGTACTCAAGGTTTTACCTACACCTTTGCTATGGAAGCGACAAAAGATCCTGAAGAACACAAAAAGCCCCCTTTTTATGGCGAACATCAAAATTACTACAGCTATGAACTAGAGAGATTAGCAGACTTCGATTTGGTCTTTACTTATCGTCGCATTTGGAGTCCTGAAACTGGAAAACCAGAAAAATTTGGCGGTATTGAGTTTAGCGCTCCTACTCCTGGAGATATTTCCATGCAGAATTGGACTTGGGGTAATGATTATCGTCCTGGTACGGCAAAAGATAATTTGGTTTACACTCGTCAGCAGTTAAAGACTCTAGGTCAACTTACACCTGGAGGCTGGTTAGGAGGATTGCGTGCTGCAACCTTAAATAAAGGAGAAGATCATGCTCTTGGTTATTTCTATTGGTTGGTAGAAGGAACAACGGATTCTCAGTTAGGGGATGGTGTCAAAAAGCCTTATCCCAATAATCAATTACTAACTGGAATGGACTCACCTATGGGTACAGAACATGGTTTATCTAAATACCCTTATATTCGTGAGGGCAGAAGAATTGTCGGTCGAGTATATCCTGGCTACTCCCAAGGCTTTACCGTCACAGAAATTGATATTTCACGGGCTGACTACAAAGATGAATATTATAAGCAGAAGCTTGATTCACAAACCTACCGTCAACTGTGGACAAAAATAGACGGAGTAGAAGCGGTAAGTAACAAAAATCTGAACATTGAGAAAATGAAACAGCGCGCTCGTGCCAGTATCTATCCTGATTCTGTAGGAATTGGTCATTATGCGATCGATTTTCATCCCTGCATGAATCAAAGTCCTCCAGAAAAAGCAGGCAACACCGAAAGAGAGGGAGAGAGAAAAGGCGGAGGTCAGGCTTATCCCTTCCAAATTCCTCTAAGAGCCATGATTCCTCAAAGAATTGACAACTTAATTGTCACAGGTAAAAGTATTGCAACTAGTCATATTGCTGCTGCTGCTTATCGCGTCCACTCTTTTGAATGGTCTTCTGGTGCTGCTGCGGGGATAACAGCCGATTTTGGCTTAGATGAAGAAATTATGCCTTACCAACTGGTAGACAAAGACTTTGTTAAAGATAAAAAGTTACAAGTTTTGAAGAAAAAGCTAGATCAAAGTGGCAACCCGACGGCATTTCCCGATACTTCTATCTTTAATCAGGATTGGTCAGATTGGCAGTAATTTTTGAGGGATGAAGGATGAGGAAGCTTGTCGCTATTTATTCCTTCTCCCACCTTGATAGCGGAATATTTCTATTAGTCAATCTTACTTTCAACTCTCATTTCAAAAGAGGAGGGAGGAGCAATAGTTAAACCACGACGCACTGGTAACATAGGGCGATGCCTACGGCTAGCTTCGCGATCGCTTGTTAGTTTTAATTTAAACCTTGATAAAATTGTCGCCGTTACTAATTTCATTTCTAGTAATGCTAAAGCAGAACCAATGCAACGGCGATTTCCTCCACCAAAAGGAATATATTCATAATTGGAGTAGGCTCTATTTAAAAATCTTTGCGGGTCAAATTGCTTAGAATTAGGATATAAATCTTCTCGGTGATGTAGAGAATAAATAGAAACTATCAACCAAGTATTAGGTTCAAAATCATATTCCATGATAGACATTGGTTTGGTAAGCAGGCGAGCAAAAGTTCCTATAGCAATCGGATAAATTCGCAGAGTTTCTGAAACTACTGCGTTTAAATAAGCCAAATTGTTTATTTCTTGATAATTTAAGTTGTTCCCCAAAGAATTTAATTCAAAACGCAACTTTTCTTGTACTTCTGGAAAATAATGAACCCAATAGAAAAGCCAAGCCAAAGCCGAAGCAGTTGTTTCATGTCCAGCAAACAATAAAGTTATTAATTCATCGTGTAATTCTTCATCTGTCATTCCTTCTCCATTTTCATCTTTTGCCAATAGCAACAGACTAAAAATATCTTTAGTTTCTATATTTTGTGAAGCTAATAATTCTCGTCTTTCTTTTATTTCTGCATAGATTAAAGTTCTAATTTCTTGTTGTAAAAGCAAAAAACGACCCCAAGGACTAAATTTACCCCAATCTTTTTGTAACCAAGGAAAAAATATCAAACTTGAATTTAAAGGAGTATTAAACGTCTCTAAAAGTGTGGTTAACAACTCTCGTAGTCGGTCATATCTCTCTCCAGAATCAATTCCAAATACCACGCTTAAAATTACTCGCATCGTAATTTCTTGCGTCAGCGATCGCACTTTAAAAGGCTTGTCTGTTTCTAAGCGATCGCAAGCTTTATTAGTTATATTAACTATCTGCTCACTACATTTCTGTAGAGATTCTCCATGAAAAGGAGGCATCAACAAACGTCGGCGATTTCTATGTTCTTTACCATCTAATAACAGTAACGAATTATCCCCAACTAGAAAGCTCAACATTTTATTACCCCTACCAACTTCAAACGTACCAGTCGAAGCGGTAAAAATCTCTTCAATAGCTTTAGGGTTACTAGTCATGATTGTTGGCGGAGAATTTTTAAACGTTACCTGATAAAAATCCCCGTACTTCTGGGTGCGTTTCTCGATAAACTCTAGAGGTCGTAAAATAGCATTTATCTGGCGGATGCTTCTCAGCCAACCAGAAGTACTTTTAATTGTTGGTATTTGCTTCATTAGTGCGATCGCTTTTTTAAACTGCTTTTAGATCGATTCTAACGAAAATGGAAAAAGTGATTAGTTACAAGTTTGGATGTTGAAAATTACTAGCTATTTTGTCGAGCTTTTTGGCGATCGCCAGTAACTCCAAATCCTGCCATCTTTTTCCGACTATCTGGACTCCTATAGGTAATCCTGACTTACTTTTGCCAATAGGAATAACAACTACAGGGCTACCTGTAAAATTTAACGGCATAGTGTAACCGCCACAGGCTAGCAGGTAGGGAAACTTTGTTCCATCAACTTCAATCGATTGACCAAAATCGCAGTGGGGAAAGGCTGGAGTAATAGATACAGGACAAATCCAAGCATCCCATCGATTCATAAATCGATCCATTTGGGTCATGGTGCGATCGCGTTGTGCCAATATAGCTTTATATTTTGCCAAACTAGGAGGAAAAGCAAGTTTAGTTTTTTTAGTAAAAGGTGTACCCGATTTAAAAGCAGTTTGGGTTCGGGCTAAAAATTCAGACTTAAGACTAAACTGAAATCCGCCAATCAGATCTTTGCTCGAAGAGGTTGAAGCGAACAATTCAAAAAAAGACAAGATACCGTAATTAGTTAATGTATCTGACCAATCTAGATCGGTAGGATTCGATTCTGTCAAATGACAACCAGCATTAGTTAAACGGTTAATTAAATTTTGGATACAGACTTGTGTATCTTTAGTTATGGGCAGAAAATCATAGCCATATGTCCAAGCAATTTTTAATTCAGATAATGGCTTACCTGTCGGCTTATCTAAGGGAACTGGAGGAATTTCTGGCTGATTAATATCTGCACCTGCAATTATCGCCAAAGATAGCTGCAAATCTTCTACAGAACGCACTAAAGTTCCAACTCTTAGCATTTGGCGAATATATTTAGATTGTCCTGGTAAGGGTGGCATATGTCCCGTAGTAGAAACTCGACCATCCGTAGGCATAAATCCATACACGCCACAATAATGGGCTGGAAGACGAATCGAACCTGCAATATCACTACCTAAATCCAAAGGCGAAAAACCAGCAGCCACAGCCCCTGCTGAACCGCCACTACTTCCACCAACTGTATGATTTAAGTCCCAAGGATTATTAGTACGTCCAAATACAGGATTTTTTGTTTGATAGTCTCCGCCAAATTGCGGAATATTAGTTTTACCAAGGATAATTGCCCCTGCTGCTTTCAATCTTGCTACCGTAGTAGCATCTTCATCAGGAACATAATCTTTTAAAGGTAAATATCCAGCCGTAGTAGTCAATCCAGCCGTTTTAAATAAATCTTTAATTGTTACGGGAACACCATGCAATACGCCCCAGTTTTCGCCTTTGGCTAGTGCTTCATCTGCTTCCTTTGCTTTTTTAAGGGCTTGTTCTCGATTTAAAGTTGCGATCGCATTTATCTTTTGATTATGCTTGTCAATCTGTTCTAAATAAGCATTCACAACTTCCGTAGCCGAAACTTCTCGATCTCGAATCATCTGCGCTAGTTGACTGGCTGTAGCAAATACAATATTCATATTTCTAATAATTAATCAAAGATTTTGTTTACAAAGATGGAGTTTGAAAATTTCCCACTACTTCATCAAGCTTTTTGGCGATCGCCAGTAACGACCTTTCTCGCCATCTTTTGCCGATAATTTGCATCCCTATCGGTAATCCAGTCTCACTTTGTCCGATAGGAATTACAACTACAGGATGTCCTGTAAGATTAAATAGCATCGTATAGCCACCATTTGCTAGAAAATAAGGAACTTTACGTTTTTCTATTTCGATGACCGCACCTTGAGGACGATGAGTAAAGGCAGTTGTCATGGCAACGGGACATAGCCAAACATTCCAAGGTTCTAATGCTTTGTCTAACTGAGCAATAAGGCGATCGCGTTGAGTCAAAAGTTCAAAATATTGTTTGAGAGAAGGATTTAGTAATGAGGGTAAAAACTGACTCAGGTTGCTTAAATCTCGTAGTTCTTTGTCTCCCTGAGTGGCTTCTCGAAACATAACGGGTAAAGTTTTTTTAGCATCATCAAAACTTATTGGCTGTGAATAAACAAAGTTTAGTGCTGTTAAGCGATCGCAAACTTTAAATGCTTCTTGTAAATCAAATGGTGGAGATTTCCAGCGTGAAGTATCTGCACATACTGGCTTAAGTTTATTTATTGCCGAATTTATTGCCGTTTTAATCTCCGCAGCGACGGGCATTTTCTGCCAACTATCTGACCACACTATGCGTATATCTTGTAAAGATTTTTCGTCAACTGTATCTAAAGGAACAGGAGGAACATCTGGCTGTCGTGGATCTGCACCTACAGTTAAAGATAAACATAGTCGTAAATCTTCAATGGAACGAGCAAAAGAACCAACGGTCATCAACTGACGAATACATTTAGGCATTCCTGGAGCTTCGGGAATATGTCCTGCTGTTGATATACGGCGATCTGTTGGTTTTAGGGCATATACACCACAAAAATGTGCTGGCTGACGAGTTGAACCAGAAGCATCATTACCCAAATCTAAAGCTGAAAAACCCGCAGCGATCGCTGCTGCGCTACCGCCAGAACTACCTCCAGGAGTGTAATCTAAATTCCAAGGATTATTAACCCGTCCAAAAATATCGTTGGTACTTTGATAATCACTTGCCATTTCCGCAAGGTTAGTTTTACCGATTATAGTTGCTCCCGCTTGACGAAGACGCGAGACAACCGTTGCATCTTGTTTAGGAAGATGATTTTTAAGAGGTTTATAGCCTGCGGTAGTAAGTAATCCCTTGGTTTCAAAGGTATCTTTAAGGGTAATTGGTACACCGTGTAACGCTCCCCAGTTTTCGCCTTTGGCTATAGCTTCATCTGCTTCAATTGCTTTTTGTTTAGCTTTTTCTGTGTTTAAAGTTGCGATCGCATTTATTTTGCCATTATGTTTTTTAATTTGTTCTAAATAGGCATTTAAAACTTCTACTGCTGAAACTTCTTTATCCCGAATCATCTGCGCCAGTTGACTGGCAGTAGCAAATACTATATTCATTGCTAATAACCTAATAAAATAGATTTAATTAAGTTAATTATATTCACATTTAGTTAACTCTATTAACTAAAATATCGAAAAGCATAGAATATATTGCCAAAATCTCGCAATGACAAATGATAAATGTTTAACGTTCAATGAAAAATGGGTCGTCCAACCAAAGAAAATTCCTTAACTAAACAAGATGTAATTAATGCTGCGATCGCCTGTATCGAACAAGAAGGAGCATCGGCTTTAGGTGTCAATCGCGTAGCTAGGGAATTGGGTATTAAACCCCCTGCTATTTATAAACATCTTCAAGGAAATGCAGAATTAAAAAAAGCAGTAGCATTAGCGATTTATGAACTTTATTTCGCCCAATTGAGTCAGAAAACTGCAAATATAAAAGAACCTCGTGCTTGTTTGAAGGCTGGAGGATTAGCTAGCCGAGATTTTGCGCGATCGCATCCTGGACTATTTCAAGTAATGATGCAGTTTCAGTTGCAGTCAGACGATCCTGAGTCAGCTTTAGTAATTCAACAGTCGCAGGGTTTGTTCAAAACTCTTTTAGATTCTCAAGGCTTAAGTAAAACCAAATTGATCGACATCATGCGAATGGTAAATTCGACAATTTTTGGCTTTATTACCTTAGAACAGTCTGGATTATTAACTTTACCTCGATCTACTGACGATAGTTTTGAAGTAATACTTGATGCCTTGCTCGAAGCAATAGAATATATCAAAGCAAATTAGTTAAAAAATGACTATTGTATTTAATAATCCTACCGCTGATAAATTCGTAGTTTTAAGCTGTAGGCTACAAGCTATAAGCCTTTTAAGATTAAATAGAAAGGATAATAAATCTAATTCATACCTCGATTCAGCAACGCCCAAAATCAGAGCGAGAAGATATATCTACCAAAGAAATTAAACAAATATTAACAGGGTTTGAACAGCAATAAACGAGCAGAAGATGCGATCGCTCTTTTCGTTTTTAGACAAGGCGATCGCTCGATAATTATTTTTCAACTTGAGATTTAGCTTAATTCGATCACAAGTCTTGAAATCCCGTCATAATCATAAATAGACGATTTTTCGACAAATTTATGAAAACACTACGGCTAAAATCGGCAAAAGAAATACCCATACTTGGTCAGGGTACTTGGCGCATGGGGGAAAAAGCCAGCCAAAAACAAGCAGAAATAGATGCGCTGCGTCTAGGAATTGATTTGGGAATGACTTTGATTGATACTGCCGAGATGTATGGAGAAGGTGGTGCAGAAAAGATAGTTGCAGAGGCGATCGCGCCTTATCGAGATGAGGTATATTTGGTTAGTAAGTTTTATCCTTATAATGCTAGTTATCAGGGATTGATAGCTGCTTGCGATCGCTCTTTGTCCCGACTCAAAACTGATTTTTTAGATCTATATTTACTTCACTGGCGCGGATCTGTACCCTTATCGGAAACCCTATCAGGATTGCAGCATCTCAAGCAAGCTGGAAAGATTTTGGACTACGGCGTTAGTAACTTCGACACGGATGATATGGAAGAAGGATTATCTTTGCCTGGAGGGGAAGAAATAGTTGCTAATCAAGTACTTTATAACTTAATGCGTCGCGGTATTGAATGGGATTTGCTTCCCTGGTGCAAAGATCGCAATCTAGCGATCATGGCTTATTCTCCTGTAGAGCAACGAGCTTTTGTTGATGATTCTAAGCTGAAAGATATTGCAGCCAAACACAACGCCACATCTACCCAAATTGCCTTGAGTTGGTTACTACATCAGGATAATGTCATTTCTATCCCGAAAGCTACCAATCTCGAACACGTCAAAGAAAATCGTGCTGCTTTGGATATCAAGTTAACCAAAGAAGATTTGCAAAAATTAGATTTTGCTTTTAAACCTCCTGGTCACAAGATGTCTTTAGCAATGCGATAATTTATTGGGCGTTGGTGATTTAAGTAAAAAAAATGCGGCATCTTTTTACAACTTTATGCAGAGATGCCACCCTAAAATCTTATTGCTTTATATTTATCGAGCAAACAAGCTTAGAAAGTATTAACTCGATAACCTGCAAAGCTCTTTTTGCTGTCACGCGGTTTGGCTTTGTCAACTTTGATATCGCGTCCCATCCATTCTGCACCGTTGAGAATTTTGATGGCTTTATTTTCGTTGGCTTCGGACTTCATTTCTACAAAAGCAAATCCTCTAGCTCGACCTGTTTCGCGGTCTGTGGGAATATCAACTCGTTGAACAGAGCCATATTCGTTAAAGACTTCACTTAAGTCTTCTTGATTAATTTCATAGGCTAAGTTACCTACATAAATAGACATATTGTTATTGTCTCCTCAATTGATGTTGTGTTTAGAGTGACAAGATTATTAGAAAGAAATAGCTCAATACTTGATGGGAAAAACCTTCGTTACTGAATGCACACTTAATCGTTAATCTTTTGTTCTTATTTTGTATTATAACATTAATTTGAATAACCTGCACATTAACTATGTTTGGGCTACTCACTTCAGGGATTAATTCTAAAATATGAGGGTGCTTAAATTATTCTCTAACGGTTAATTAATATGCCTGAAGGCCCTGAGATCAAGATTGCTGCTGATAAAATAGCTAAAGCGATCGCTCTTAAACCGATCAAAGAAATATTTTTTGCCTTCGAGCATCTCAAACCATACCAAGATATATTGGCAAAGCAGCTAATTATTAAGGTAGATACTAAGGGTAAAGGTATGTTGATTCATTTTGATAATGGCTTGAGTATATTTAGTCATAATCAGCTTTACGGCAAGTGGATGATTCGCAATTCTTATAGTTATCCCGATACAAAGCGTCAATTGAGATTAGCTATTCATAACCAGAAGAAATCGGCGTTACTTTACAGTGCATCGAATATAGAAGTTTTAGACGAAAAGGCGATCGCCATTCATCCTTTTCTTAGTCGTTTGGGTTTAGATGTTTTAGACAGCAAGACAACTTCTAGAAAAGTTAAAGCCAGATTGCAAAACAAGTCTTTTCAGCGTCGCCGTTTTACTAGCTTACTGCTCGATCAGGGTTTTTTAGCAGGGTTAGGCAATTATCTGCGTAGCGAAATACTATTTGTAGCGCGAGTACATCCTACATTACGTCCTGTTGACTGTAGCGAACAACAAATATCTGCATTGGCTAAAGCTGCCATCAAAGTCCCCCAACAGTCTTATCAAACCCAAGGAATTACCAACGATTTAAAATTAGTCCAACGGTTAAAGAAACAGGGATACCAGCGTCAAGATTACCGTCACTGGGTATTTGGCAGAGAAGAAAGACCTTGTTATGTCTGCAATACGTCTATTATCAAAGAAATTTCTGGAGGTCGCAGATATTATTTTTGTCCTAACTGCCAAAAAGTATGATGAAAAACAATAATTTGTTAATCACCTCTAACTAAAGTTTGGTTTTAAATACTTAATTGATTTTTTTTTCTACAACTAATTATAGGTGTTGAGATCGAGATTATTGTTCATGATAAACATAGAGGCAGGCAAAAAAATTATCAACTAACTAATAATTTGCGCCTAAATCATGTACAAATTTTAGAAATATTTTATGAGCGTAGCAGAAAACAAAATTTCCCAACTTCATTCTTTAAAAGATGACGACCAATTAGCTGTTTTGTGGTATCTATATAAAGATATTGCTAAAGACAAAATTACAGCAGAGCCAGAAAGAGAAGGCGAGAATTTAGAACAAGCAAATAGTCTAATTGATAGTATCAAGAAAATGTCAAAAGACGATCAGCTACAGGTACAAAAAGATATTTTATCTGGTAGCGATCGCGAAGAATTTAATACCTATAAATCATATTCTTCAAACCAAAAACTATTTTTCTGGTATCAGTTAGCAGCCGAAATGGAACAGGGTTCTGTTGTGGAGTTTCCTAGCGACTATCAGTTAGCTTCTGAAGGCAAAGAATTACTTGACTCTTTAAAAGCAATAGGTTTTGACCAGCAACTAACTTTTATGCGTGATGCTGTAGGCTATAGTTCTGATAGTAGTTTAAATTAAATTAAATTACAAAGCTAATTTCGCTTTGTAATTAATTAGTTTTTCCTTTAGGGGTTTAGCATTTAACATTTGTTAAACCTCTATTGCTATACTATCTTTTTTGGCTCGAAAGCAAAAGTACTTACTCTTGCAGCTTTTATTGGCTTATTTTTAATGCCAAAGAGTGTTCCTTTGCCAACTATTGCTAGTAAAAAATAAAGCGTCACTAAATAAAATTAATATTTAAAAGCTGAAAGCTATAAATGATGATTAAGATTGGAGTTCTTGTTGTCTTTTTTTAACTAAACGATCTAGCTCGATTAACTTGTGTTCTTTAATACCTGCTTTTAACAAACTTTGTACTGTAGAACTTAAATATTCTGCCGATGAACCCAGCGCACCTGTAGCGGTAGCTAAAGATTCGACAACTTTTTGGGTAGATAAATTTTTTACATAAGCTGAATGCTCGGTATTAACCGTAAAAGCTAATACTTCTATTTGGCGATCGCGTAAATACTTAAAGAGCGATCGCCATTTGTGGCGGTGATCCAAGTCGGTACATAAGAACCAATAACCATTTCCCTACGCCACAGCAAAAGTAATTCCGATTCTAAATTATCGTCAACAGCTAGACGGTAGGCAATTCCCTGACAGCGATCGCCAGGTTCTAAACCCAATACCAAACCAGGATTGGCGATTGTACCTCTCCCAACAGGTGCTACAAGACAAAATTGTCTTTGCCAGCCTTCAATTGTGACTACACGCCTTTCTAAATAATCAAATAAAGGATTCCAAATCAACGAACCATAGGCAAAAATCCACAATTCGTCAGTAGACTTTTGTTGTAAGGTTGCTTTAATAGATGCTAATAATTCCTCATCGCTCCAAATTACCAGATTCAGTTCGGGATGTGCCAACAGTTGTTGTAAGAGTTTTGATTCTAGAGCTTGGCGATTTAAAACCATTTTGTCGGTAATAAACTATAGCTATTCAGTTTAACAGTGCTTGTTTAGATAGATTAAGTATGAGTCATTTTTAGCTATTGTCGCAGTAATCTTAGCTACACAATCGAATTTTTATATTTTTATCGTTACACTTTCTATTGACTCGATATTAAAGCGGTTTTTTAGGAGGTTTTTCTACGGGATGATATCCAGAAAAATTCTTGATATTACACTTATTTGGCATGATATCAAGAATAAGCCAGGATATCACCGTCGAACACACGGAAAGTTTCCCCATAATAAATAGTTAGGCTGAATAAGGACTAACTAAGCTAAGTTTCTTCGGCTCCAGCTATTTTATCCGCTCCTGAAATAAAGAAGTGGTGTGCGCTGCTTGTATTTAAATAATTACGAAGCTTCTCTCTTTCTTTTGCCAATGTTATAAAGTAGCTGTGGAAAGGTTCAGAAACTTCATCGGCTCTTTCTCTGCTTGGAGGGAAGGGAACTTCAATCTCTAAATATCGTTTTCCAACATCTTCTCGATTGGTTTGCATAAACACTACTCTGTTCCATTGGTCACGAACTATCTTTAGTGTCATTGCCCACAATAAATAGAACTGATCGAAGATTGCTTTATTGCCAGGTCGTAGAATAATAACTTCTTTAGTCAAAAGAATTTGCTCTTGTCCTGGCATTAAAACGCAGAAGTCCCCAATATTTTTGCTTGCACGTTCAGGGCATAGCAAGTCATAGGCTAATAAACCAGAGGTAGAACCTCGCCAATATCTTTCAGCAGTTTGAAACGGAACCTGATTAGTAGGATTGATATTTACCAAGCCAGCACGTAAATCGGATACTTTGATGTATGGAACTTCTCCAACTCGAAGATCTTTAGGGGCTGAACCATGACCATTTTTAATGGTGAGGTATTCATCCTGAAGCATTTCTCCAAGCGTCATGGTTTCAAAGTCAGCAAATTGTTCTTGGCACATTGCCTCAGTAAAAACTTGATGATATCGGCGGTCATAATAAACAGGCACAGCTAATCTTAAATCTAGCTTTGAACGTTTAATAAAATGCAATGTATCACTATCAAGACCATCCCTTAATGCTTCCATATCTTGCAGCAGACAGTCATTCACTGCTTCCATCAATTCACCAGTTTCTGGATCAATTTCTTGAACTTTATGCCCTGTGACTGAATTAAATTTAGGCAGCAACCCACCAGACTTAGAGATTCCACAGGTCTGAGCAGTTGAAACCATAATATGATTGTGGCTGAACCAATGCGGTTTAGGTAAGCTCATTTGACCTCCTGGGAGTCTTTAATTTTCTCATGTTCTTAGCTCAAGTCAAGCGTTCTCCGCCTTGCAAACAAGGAGCGACCCCGCGTCGCGCGAACTGGAGTTCGCCGCCGTTCTGAAAGAACGTCGCAGCCCTCCAGGGCTGGGCGCAAGGGAATGCGCAAGAAATGCAGGGCTTGCGCTTGACCGCCTTCCGTGGTCAGAGATTACTCCGCCGTAAGACGACCGACGCATGCGGCACTTCGTTGCCTTTGCGCTCTGACCGTTAGTCAGTTCTAGAATCATTCTTGCCTAGTCCGATTTTTTCAAAAATGTAAAAGTTAGTTTTTGCTCGGCAGAATTCTTGAAAAGCCTCCATAGGAATATTAAGCATTCCTCGAAGTTCTAGACGGTCTTCCAACCATCCAGACAACCATCTGTAGCTATGGCTAAAGAAATATGTTTCTGGCAAAACAATTCCGACACGACCACCAATACGCAGCAATCTCCATGCACGCTCAAGAAATATTAATCCAATCTCTAAATCAGCATGGCTATCTGTTTGACTCATAGATGCGGCTTTAGAAATCGTAAAACCTGCTGCTCTTGAATCAGATGCTTTAATTTTTAATTGTGCGCCAAATGGAGGATTGGTAATAACAACGGTGTATTGTTCATCAATTAAGGGAGCAAGTAAATGTGGATAATGCTGTTGCCATCGGTGAGAGGAAATAGAATCACCAATAAGAGTGTGCGTAGAGCCATCTCCTACAGCTAGCATCAGCATCCGAGTAAGCTTGACACCAATATCATCTATATCAACTCCATAGACACGCTCGTTTGCCCATTTCGTTAAAAGTTGTCCAACGCGGTCAGGTCGACTAGGATGAATTTTATGGAAACGCTCACCCATTTGACGAACAGCTTCCATTAGAAATCCACCTGTTCCACATGCTGGATCGATAATTTTGTCACCTGATTGGATATCCATTGCCATGATACATGGTCGGATTACTCTTTGCGGTGTAAGAAACTGACCTTCGCCAGATTTTAACGCTTTAGTACGAAAGATTTGAAAGGCTTTGGCGACAACCTCTGAGTTAATAAATAGCAGCCTAAATCGAGAAAGATCGACAACTGCCTGATAAATTGTTGCATCATCTAGTTGAATTTCGTCTCGATCATCACGCGAGAAAATTGTGTCTCGTCGGCGTGCATACAGATCCTTGAAACTTCGACGAATCTGCTCCGCAGTTCGAAATATACGAGTATGCTCATCCCCCTGTACGGTAAAGCTAACTGGATTGCTAGGATCCATAGAAGCATCAGCATCACTATCAAGTTTTATCAACAAAACGTGAACCATTTCTCGAAGCTGCACTTCTCTCCTTTGCGCTCTAGTGTCACTTGCCACAACCACATTTAATAATCTTTTGAATGCACCTGTGAGTTCCGCTTCAGATGGCTCATCCATCGTCTCCCAAGTCAAGGGTTCTGAAGGCGGTTGTGTTAGGTCATCCCCTGGGCGTGGTAACTGAGCATTTTCAATTTCTATCCATTTACCATTTACAGTTTTATAAACAGCTAAACCACGTGAACCATTAGACCAATAGCCCATCTTTGCCATTGGCTCGTTGCTCAAATAACGAAATAGCTGTGATCTTCCAGCGTCGATATCTGGAGCTTTTAACTCAATAACTACTTTAAGCGCGTGCCATTCACGAGAATCATCATCAAACAGCACTATGTCACAAGAGCCGCAGGTTGCAAACTTCTGCCCTCGCTCCCTTTTAGTTAAATCATGAGGGGTATCTGGAACACTCCATTCAGGCTTCCACTTAATTTGTTCTTCACGCCAACCACGCTGGCGGAGGTTGCGTAGAACTTCCTGACGTACATCCTCTTCATTTTTATGTACAGATGTCTTACCAGAAAGACTACCAGAATTAACCTGTTTTTTTTCTGTCTTCTTCGACTCTCTTGCCATAAAACGAACGGCTCGTTTTTAAAATAAAATAGATGCTGACGAGCATAGCATAAATTCCAGCGTAAGTCATTTAAGATCCGGCTAGCGAGCTTGATAGGCTTATCAATTCATCTGGCTTTAATCAGAAATTGCCGAAATGCTAGCCAGATAAACTTTCTAGGCAAGAGTCTTATTAGGAATCCCTATAAAAAAATATTTTCTGCCTTACATATATGATCTCAGGAGAAGCCAAAAATACTTAAAAGAACAAAGAATAATGCACCCAAGTTAGGTGCAACTGCATAAGCATCTGACCTGATTGACTGACAAAACTTTCAAGAAATATTGTAGGAATAAGTTAAAACTTTGAACTCCAACTGATCTGCTCGTTTTTGATATTGCGATCGTGATGCCATTGCAGGTGAGGGATCTTGATTACTAGAGAAAGTCACGCAATGAAGTAAATTCCAACCATTAATGAGTGCAGCTTTGACCCAATCCCAACCAATCCTAAAATAGCTATTACCACGAAACCAATGAGTATCAACCCATCTTCGTTTGCCAATACGAACTACCTCAACACCTTGGGCACTAACGTAGAGAGTAGCCACAGATAAGATAAACCACAAACGGGACAAAGCGCATACATCTCGAATCATCGAGCGTTGAACATTCCAACCACCAGATTGGTCATCTAAAAAATTCGCTTCGATATCAAAACGTAATCCATATTCAGCAAAGGTTTGTAGAGTAGTTTTTTCATTACTGACAATTGCCCATAGTTCGCCGTTAACGTTGTTGCGACCAAGAATCACATGAACTTTGCCAGAAAATTCACCTTTGTGAATCTGTACGTTGTGTAAGCAAATTGCCTCTGCTAAATGAAAGTGAAAGTTTTTAGGTTGACCAGGGCTTCGCCCTACACGATGCGAAGCATCGAAGTCGTCCGAAGGACGGACGATCTGGGCGATAGCCCTGTGGCGCGAAGTGTGAGGTGAACGCTCTCTGCGTTCCGACGTCTCCTCGGGAACGGCGACGGACAGAGAGTCCGTGTATGAAGTAAAACAGCTGCATGAAGTATGAAGTATGAGGTATGAAGTATGAAGTAAAACAGCTACTTCTTCCTTCGTATGAGGTACAAAAAATCTTTCTTCCTTCTTCCTTCAAACTTCTTCCTTCAAACTTCGTAAACAGCTACTTCCTCCTACATGCGGACAAGTCCTTTGTTCCACTATAGTTGCAAGCCCCGTCGTTCACGACGGAAGAGGTTTGGTAGAGGTACCAGGGCTTCGCCCTACACGATGCGAAGCATCGAAGTCGTCCGAAGGACGGACGATCTGGGCGATAGCCCTGTGTATGAGGTATGAAGGCGCGAAGTATGAGGTGTGAGGTATGAGCTACAAAAAATCCTTCCCGAATTCCGAATTCCTTCTTCCTTCAAACTTCAAACTTCAAACTTCGTATGAGGTACAAGCCCTCGAACAAACTTGAAACTTCGCGCCTTCATACTTCTGTCTTCAAACTTCTATTGACTCATCCATTGATTCAAGGCATTGTAGAGACGGGAGTTTTGATTCACAGTATTCTGAAATTATGAGTGGTATCTAATCTCAGAGTGCTGACTCCCCTTGCTTTGTGTCAATCCCTCAACTCTTTACTGAATCTCTATTCTCAGGTTTTTCTCTTCATCTTTTGTCAGTCAACCAGATCGGGAACAGCAAAAAACTCTTAATGTTATTTCTGCAAATTCTTAAGAAATAGTTTTTGGCTATCAGGGAGATCTTCGTCAGAATTTGCTTTATCTGCCAAATCATTCAGATTTTTATTTGCTTTAGCTTGAGCATCATCTAAAAGCTGATCGCCATTTTCTGATTCGCCAAACTGTTTTTTAGCACCTGTATCTTTAGTAACTTCCTGCGCAGCTTTTTTAACAGAGGCATCGTTATTATCTGCTAAAGCTAAGTTCAGGGGAGTAAAGGCGATCGCCATAAACATACAGACGAGCATTATGAGGGAAATAAGTTTTGATTTCATATAATTAATTAGCAGCAAAAGAAGTATTGTTTTGTTGATTTCTAGCTATTTTTTGTAGTTGACGTACACGCTCTTCTGTAGGCGGATGAGTGCGAAACAGAGACTGTAAACCACCACCAGAAAAAGGATTCATAATGAGAACTGGTTCAAAAGCAGGATTACCATTCATCGGCACTCGCTTACCAACGGACTCTAATTTTTCTAAGGCACTTGCTAATGCTAAGGGATTACCTGTAATTTCGGCTGAACCGCGATCGGCGGAAAACTCACGGGTACGAGAGATTGCCATCTGAATTAAAGATGCAGAAATAGGTGCGAGGATAACCAAAATCAATATGCCAAAAGGATTCCCACCCTGACGATTATCTCGATTAACAGAGCCATACATTGTCCCAAAAGTAAGCATTCTGCCCAAAAACGTCACCGCACCACCTAATGTCCCGGCTACAGCCTGAGTCAAAGTATCACGGTTTTTGATATGAGTTAATTCATGAGCAATTACTCCTGCAAGCTCATCTTTGTCTAGTATTTGCATAATCCCTTCGGTTACTGCCACCGCAGCGTGTTCGGGATTTCTACCAGTAGCAAAAGCATTAGGAGTTTGGGTAGGCACAACGCAGAGTTTGGGCATAGGTAAACCTGCTTTTTGAGTCAAGTTTTTCACCAGATCATAAAGCTCTGGTGCTTGTTCGCGAGAAATAGGCTGGGCTTTATATGCAGCCAAGGCAGCTTTATCTGAATAAAACCAAGAGCCAAAACTACTAATAGCAGCAAAAATCAAACCAATTAATGCTCCCTGTTCAGTACCCGTTGCCCAATAACCACCCAAGACTAAGATTCCGCTTAACAGCCCTAATAAAGCTGCGGTTTTGATTTGATTACCTCTAAACATAGGATTTATTAGAATTCAATCATCTAAAATTTTATAATTTATCAAATATATTTATATTAAATATAAGTTGGCAAAGCGGCACATCTAGCTAAAGCCAGATTTTTTAGCTCATAAATAATATTGCCTTATTTCTCTGTCGGCTGTTCTGGAGTAGATAGAATTAGCTGGTAAAACTCCAAGTCTAACCATCGATTAAATTTGAACCCTACCTGTTGAATAGTGCCACAGTGAACAAAGCCCAGAGACTTATGCAGCCTAATACTCACGCTATTTTGTCCGTCGATTCCCCCAATCAGCGTATGATAATTTTGCTGGTGGGCAATTTGAATTAACTCTACCAACAGCTTTTTGCCCACACCTTTTCCTCTATGGGCAGAATCCACATAAACTGAATGCTCAACTGAATATTGATAAGCATCCCAAGCGCGAAATGCATTATAGGTGGCAAATCCCATTAAAGAGTCATGACTATCTTCAATGCCGATAACGGGATAAGATTTCTCTGCTTTTGCTTCTAGCCACTTTTGAATTGTGTTTAAACTTCTGGGCTGATAGTCATAAAGAGCGGTAGAATTGGCGATCGCATCATTAAATATCTGCTGAATAGTTTTTCCGTGGCGGGGAAATTGACAATCAATTATCTTCATATATTTCTACTAAAATAAGATTAATACAGCCAAGCAAATTAAGGAAGGATGATAATGATCTGACAATTGTGCTAATTTATGAGATAACTTGTTAGGCACAATAATTTTATAGTTTTATTTGTAGCAGTTAAAGATAGTGAATCCTTTATTCGCAAAATTTTTGAGAACGGTGTATCGTCGAGAACCCGTCTCTGGCTTTATTATGATTCTAGGAACGACTGATGCTCTAGTAGGAGGATTGGGCGGACGGGGGAGTTTGTTGTCTGTTGGTTTATTGATTGCTTTATTAGGTATTATTATGCGCTGGCGACAAATAGAAAAAAAACCCAGGGCGATCGCCAATGAGCCAGCTAGATATCTTTTACCTCCTAGTTCATCTCCTCAACCTTTGCCTCCTTTGATGAAGAATAAACGTAAAAAGTAAGTGATTTTTAACCTTGACAATGGCTAACGGTAATTTAGATCAAAACCATCCTCAGAATAAAAAAGATCGCCTCACCGTAGACCATTTACTAAAAACGCAGTCAGATCCTAATGAGCGTGAATTGGTAGAATTAGCACGATTAATTATTCGCTATCGCAACTTTCCTGGGGCGCGAGATATCCAAAGAGATTTAAAAGTAGCTTTAGACAGCTGGAAGCTAACTGAAGAAGAACTGTATACCAAAACCCGTGTTATTCACGGGGCAGGAATGGTATATAGACGCACAGCAACAGGGGAAGAACAGGATTGGACTTAATTAGAACTTTTTGAGTAAATTAAAAGTATAAGTCTTATTTAAGACAGCGATCGATCAATTCCTTAACACCACTTACGGGAAAAATTGCTACTTTCAACTGGCGAGCAACATCTGCAACTGTCATATCGTCCAAGAACTTTGTATCGTCGTGCTTCAGCATCAAAGAAGGTAACAAAATTCCCTCCCCCATATCTTTTCCCTTTAAACCTGCTAGTAAATCCTGTCCTGTCAACAAGCCTGTAACGGTAATCTCTTGTCCCCAATACTGACTATTTAGAGCAACTAAATTAACTTCCAACCCCTTAACTGCATTAAGCCGATCCACTATAGGTTTAAATGCTTGTTCGACTGCATTACCAACTACCCAGGTAAAACGACGAGGCTGATTAATTGCTTTGGGTAACATTTTTCTAGCCGTGGCTTGAAATTGCTTAAGAAATAAACGAATTGAACCAACGCCATTGTCAATTTGGGGATAATCTTCATAGTGAGATTCTGAGGGAACATCCTGGCGGGCAATTAAAAACCATTCATCGGCTAACCAAACAAAGTTGCTGCCAAACTGCTGTATAAACTTTTGCTGTAGCTGCTGTACCTGTTCGATCACTTCCATGGCTTTAGCTTGACCTATAGGTATTAACTCATCTTCTGAAGGACGAAACTTAGTTAAGCCGACGGGAACTACTGCCACCGAAGCTACTGCGGGAATATCTCCCTGATGGAACGAGGCTAAATCTGAAAGAGTTCTTGCCAAATGTATTCCGTCATTGATGCCAGGACATACTACCACCTGGGCATGAATCTGTAAGCGTCTTGCTTGAAACCACTCGAACTGGGACATGATTAAGCCAGCACGATTGTTTTTGAGCAAACGAGTTCTAACTTCTGGTTCGGTGGCGTGTACAGAAACATACAAAGGCGAAAGGCGCATCTGTTCGATCCGTCGCCATTCTTTATCTGTCAGATTTGTCAGCGTCAAATAGCTGCCATAAAGAAAGCTGAGACGATAATCGTCATCTTTTAAGTAAAGGCTTTGGCGTTTACCAGTCGGCTGCTGATCGATAAAGCAAAATGGACAATGATTATTACACTGAATTAGACCATCAAATAAAGCCGTTTCAAATTCTAGCCCCAGATCATCATCATAATCTTTCTCAATTTCAATCTGATGAGTGTTTCCCGCAGTATCAACTACTTCTAACTCTAAATACTCATCGCTACACAAAAAACGATAGTCAATTAGATCTCGTGGTTGGGTTTGATTAATCGAAACGATCGCATCACCAATTTCAAACCCAATCTCTTCGGCAATCGAATCTGGCAATACACCGCTAATTTTGGCTGGTTGAATAGTAGCTTGACTCATAATAGCTTGATGATATCAAGAATTAACTGTTGAAGGAAGTTGTAATTTGGTCAAAGCGATCGCAACTTCCTAATTCATCGGCAGTACAGTTACTTATAACAAAAAGCTAAGTGCATCTGAACTATTAGCTTGTTCAGCGTCTTTTACTATCTGCATCCACTCTTGTTTCAGTTTAATATCTTCAGTATTGGAATCAAACTCGTCTGGCAAAATTTCAGCTATATAATAACTCAAAAACTTACGCCAATCATCTCTAACTTGAGGATTTTGAAAAGCTTTGTCTCTAAATTGTCTTATCATACTGGCAAATTCTTGAGGTGGATTGAGTGATAGTTTTCTAATTTCTTCTCTAGAACCATCGATCACTTTTTGACATTTCTTTGTAAGAACGCTAATAATGTAATTTTCTGGGTTGTTTCTTCTCTTATTAGTTATTCCAGGCTCTAGATCCCAAAAGTCAGGAGTGTATTTTAAATACTTTTCAGATTGTACAGTAATTATTTTAGTTATGATAGCTTCATAGGTAACGTTATATTCTTTTACGAATATGATTGCTGCTTTGAGGTGTTGAATATCTAATTCTTGAGGTATTTTTTGTTCAAAATCTTCAAAAAATCGTGAATTTCCAGGGTTAATTATTTTTAAATTACCAGACTTTACTAATACATCCGCTATTCTAATTTGTGATACTTCAAGTGATTCGGCTAATAATGAATTTATGTTATTAAATGGGTTAGTAATATCACTTTTAATAATATTTAAAAGTGAAGTAATCGCTGCTGAAGGATGTTGATCTTTTCCAAATTCCATAATTTTTTCATTTATTTTTTTAGAATTAGGTAGAAAACTTTTATTATTCCATTCCTCTATTTTATGATTGATAATATTTCTGAAATTATCATCATTATTATTGTTTACAGCTTGCTTAGCTTTTGCAGTCATCTCATTAACTAAATCATTTAACTGATTTCCAAGACTATCAAAAAAGATATTAAACCAATCAGTATATTTTGTAGTTAGATTGCCAAAATTACTTGTTGTAGATTCTTGGTTATAAACTGAAGCTTTATTTAGCTCTATTTCAATATTACTTTGAACTGATTTTAATTCTTCTTGACAATTTTTGGCATATTGTCTATCTAAATTTTCAAGATTAGTGGCTAAATGTTGAAGAATGGGGTTTAAAATGTTGCTTGTCACCTCTTTTTCGTCAGCACAGTTAGCCATAACAACATTTGCCACAATATTCTTACCCATATATGTTTGACAAAAGCTTTCACACGCTGATTTATTATCTTTATCCGAAGAAGGATAATAATTAGCAACATAAAAAGACCACTCTTTAAGAGACAGATTTGGAATAGCATTTTTATCAATTAAACTATATAGTTGATCGTTAATTTCATGGTTTATCCTGCCATTAAAATCTGGCATAACCATCAACAATACAAAATCAATTTCCTCTCCAATTTCTCGCAAAGAATTTTCTAAATTATGGCTTTTTCCATCTCCAAAACCTGGCATATCGACAAAAGAAAGTTTTTGTATTCCCATTTCTTCTGATTTAGGAAAGGAACACTCAATATTGATTTCTTTGACTCCTAAGTACTTAAGATTATCCTCACTATCTTGAGTAACATAATTTCTAAGTTCTGATTCATTAATATATTTAGTACTTCCGTCTAATAAAACATCAGTATTATTTTTCTTGAAATCATCTTTTAGTTTTGTATGAAAATTTTCGAGATGGCTATATTTAGTTTTCTTCACCTGTTCATTTTTATCTAGTAATTGAGGTAATGGCTTCTCTACAAAATCACTTATATTTTTAGGTATAGGTTCTAGTTTTAGTACTTTGTAGTAAGGAATAATGACTTCTTCTAAAAAAGAATCTTCATAATGAAACTTGACTATGATATTAGTTTTTTTATCTTTATTTGAACCTGAAAGATGAGAAATTCTACTTAATACAGCCGTACAGTCTCCACTTTTACCACTAGGGATTATGTTTTCATTTAGTCCTGTTAAAGTCTGTAATAATCTGCTTTTGCCTTGTCCAGCCATTCCAAATACTGCAATATTAAGAGTATCTCTGCTAAATCTAGATTGAAGTTTTGCAAGCTGACTTTGTTCTTTTCTGAGTTTTTTAATTAGGTTTTGGAAATTGACGTTTTTTAATTTTAATCGAGTGGGCTTATCTTTAAGCCCGTTCATAATATTAAATTGTTCGATATTGAGATTTTCTAAACATTTTAGTAATTTATCTATGTTGCTTTTTGTGACTTTAACTTTTTCTGCAAATTTGCGACGTTTATTGAGGATATTATCTATTTGGATAGAAAAATTAGTTTGGGTTATATCAATATACTGGTTAATTGATTGAGTCATATAAAGTAATTAATTGTTTAGATTAACTTGAGTTCTAATCTAAATATTCCCAAATTACTTAATTGACCTAACATTACCGAGAGCGTAACTGCTTGAATGCAAAAAACTCAGTGTGTATACAATTTATTCATTACCTGTGCGCTCTCATCCTTTATCCCTTATACATTCTCAATCCATCCCAAAGCCAAGGCAGCCAAAATAAAGACTCCAAATCCTAATCTATACCAAACAAATACCCAGGTACTTCTTCTTTGTAAGAATTTAAGCAACCAGGCGATCGCCAAATAAGAAAATACCGCCGAAGATATTAATCCAGCTACTAGAGGAACTAGCCCAGAACTGGCTGCACCACTACTAACCATATCCTTTAATTCTACAAACCCAGACAGAGCGATCGCAGGTATACCTAGTAAAAAAGAAAATTTAGCTGCCGTTGCTCGTTCTAAATTATTAAACAAACCAGCCGTCAGGGTTGAACCTGAGCGAGATACCCCAGGTATAATTGCTAGTGCTTGAGCGCAACCCAATAAAATGCCGTCTTTGAGCTTTAAATCTTGGAAATTACGTTTTTGATTACCTACACTTTCTGCTAAAGCCAGGAATAAAGCCATGACAATCGAGACAATGGCAATTGACGGCATACTTCTGAGAATATTTTCATAAAATGGCGGTTCAAAAACTTTTAAGATTAAACCTAAAAGTACAATTGGCACAGTTCCGACTGCAATTCCTACCGCCAACCAAAAAGCTTGAGAATCATAATTTCTAGTACGAACTGCCCTAATCATTCCCGTGGTAATTTGACTAATATCCGACCAAAAATAAGATAAAACCGCAGCTAAACTACCAAGCTGAATTACAGCAGAAAATGCAACCCCAGGATCGTCCCAGCCCAAAAAAACGGGAACTGCTTTTAAGTGTGCCGTACTACTTATAGGAATAAATTCTGTAGCCCCTTGAACGAAACCTAAAACGATCGCCTGAAACAAATTTACTTGAGTGACTCCCCCTACCGCTTTACTTCCTTGAGCCACTACATCTGGAGATAAAGCTGCCGCCAAATTACGATCAAACCCCAAGGCAATAAGGCTTAATATAAGTCCAGCCCCTAGAAAAGAAACATATTTTAAATATTTTTTAGTTGACGCGGGCATAGTATATTAATTCCCAATCCCAAATATTTATTAAGTCTCAAGCATATCGTAAATCTCTTTTAAGCCAAGCATTTTAAATGAATAATTAAATTTAGATATGATAAAAAGTGGGTACACTTAAAAAATTGCTAAAAATTAAAATATTAATTTGGTAAAAGTATGAGTTATGCAACTACTTCCGCTAGGGCAGAAATCAACGAATTGCGTCGTCTTAAAACCTTGCTTCCTCCTGAATTACAAAGCTGGGTAATTGTCGAAGGCTCAACAGAAGTCAATCCTCCTCTCATCCGTAGTGAAGAAATTGGTAAAGATGAAATTGAAATTCAGATCGATCTAGCTAAATGGGACAATCTAGCCATCGATCAGCGTAATTTGCTATTTTGGCATGAAGTAGCTAGAGTACAAAATGATAGCATCCCTAAAGAAGGATGGGAAATGGCTGCTTTGGCTATTGGCTTGGGTGGTGCTGTCGGGGAATTATGGGTACAGGATGGCTTATTATTGCTTTTGGCTATGTCTTTGTGTGGTATTTCAGGATATCGCCTGTGGCAGAAAAACAGTAGCGAAAAGACCCTTACCGAGGCCATCGAAGCTGATGAAAAAGCGATCGCTTTAGCTACTCGGTTTGGTTATTCTTTACCCAATGCCTATAAAAGTTTGGGCAGTGCTTTGAAAACACTCGTTGAAATGACCCCTAGTCGTCGCAAAAGAAAAAAATACGAAGAGCGTTTACAGGCTCTTCGTCGCAGTGCAACTAGAGAAAAAGCTAGAACACAAGAGGGAAGAGAGCCGATCAGCAGAAGGGAAAATAGACTCTAAATTTTGATTAAAGCAAAATTAAGCTCAAACTCATATATTTGCCAATGGGTTTTACTTTTGAGCAAGATAAGTAAATCAAGTGTAAAATTAAGCCAAGAATGTATGAATGATTACTGGCATTATTCATACTATTTAAGTTGAGCCTACAAATGGATTAGAAAGTATAGTCGTTAATAACGGTTAAATTAGATAGGATAACCGTATGGTCAGAAGTTTATTTAACTTGCTTTAATGCTTTTATCTCCATCTAATAAATAAATTACTTTTGCTAATAACCAAAATTGAGAATTAATGATTGATGAGACACCGGATATTCGGTTCCCCCAGTCCCTTCTTCAGGACAGTGCGATCGTACAACTACCTGAACGTCTGACAGTTTTAGAGGCCGTAGCCTTCAAGCAAACTGTCAGCAATTTATTGCAGCAAAAAACTGCTCATCAGCAAATAACTCTCGACTTTAGCAAAACCAGATTTATTGATAGCAGTGGCATTGGCGCACTTATTGCTAGTTTGAAGTCTGCTCAAGGAAAAGACATTGAATTAGCTTTAGAATCAGTTCAGCCTCCAGTGATGGCTACTCTGGCGATGACGGGTTTGGTTGACGTACTGAACATAAAATCTTCAGCAGCATGGTCAAACAAAGAACACCGAGAAACTACTCATCCTTCAGTTAGATCTATAGTCAAAAGAATTATAGATATTGGGGGAGCATTAGTGGGATTAATGATTATGGTCATCATTTTTTTGCCCATTGCGATCGTCATTAAACTTGGCAGCCCTGGTCCTATACTATTTAAACAGACTCGCTGCGGCTGGATGGGCAAAAAATTTCAAATTTGGAAATTTCGCTCTATGTATGCCAATGCCGAAGCAATGAAAAAGCAGGTTGAAAATCAAGCTAGTGGAGCTTTTTTTAAGAACGATAATGACCCGCGCATTACTAAAATCGGTCACTTCTTGCGCCGTACTAGCCTCGATGAGTTTCCGCAGTTTTGGAATGTTCTTAAAGGAGATATGAGTTTAGTCGGTACTCGCCCTCCAACTCCAGAAGAAGTAGAAACATATCAAATACCAGAGTGGCAGAGATTAGACGTAAAGCCTGGAATGACGGGAGAGTGGCAGGTAAATGGTCGTTCTCAGGTACGCAATTTTGAAGATGTGATTAAGCTAGATCTAAAATATCAGCACAACTGGAATTTGCGATATGATCTCAAGCTAATCTTTAAAACAATTTTGGTAGTTTTTAATAGAAATAATGGCGCAGTCTAGTAGGGCTTTGCTTAAGTAAAAAGTAATAAGTAAAAAGTAATAAGTAATAATTAAACAGTTTTATATCTTGTTTGAATGGCGCAGGTAAAAGAAAGAATAACCATAGCCGTAGTGGGAGATGTCCACGATTTATGGGATGAGCAAGATGAGCTAGCACTAGAACATCTTGGTGTTGATTTGGTTTTGTTTGTCGGCGATTTTGGTAACGAAGCAGTAGAAGTAGTCCGCAAAATTGCAGCAGTTAAGCTGCCTAAAGCCGTAATTATGGGCAACCATGATGCTTGGTATAGTGCCTCAGCTTGGGGTAGACAAAAAGCTCCTTACGATCGCTCTCTAGAAGATCGGGTACAGCAGCAGCTAGACTTGTTAGGCAAAGCTCATGTTGGTTTTTCTGGGCTAGATTTTCCTCAGTTTGATTTATCGGTGGTGGGTAGTCGTCCCTTTAGCTGGGGAGGCTCTACCTGGAGAAATAGTCAGTTTTATAGCGATCGCTATCAGATCGAAAACTTTGAAGAGTCAACCCGACAAATTGTCGCTTCTGCTCAAAATTCTCAACACAACACTTTGATTTTTATGGGTCACAATGGTCCCTATGGTCTGGGAGACAAGCCAGAGTCTATTTGTGGTCGAGACTGGAAGTCAGAGGGAGGGGACTATGGCGATCCCGATCTTACTAAAGCGATCGCCGAAGTTCAAAGCCTAGGCAAATCTATTCCCCTAGTGACTTTTGGACATATGCACCACCATCTTAAATATCCCCCCGCTCAACAACGAATTATAACCGAGGTTAGAGATAATACTGTATACTTGAATTCTGCCTGTGTTCCCCGTATAGTAAAAAGCCCTGAAGGTGTCAAGCGCAATTTTTCTCTAGTTTCACTTGACCACCGAAGAGTTCAAAAAATATCTTTGGTTTGGTTAGATCGCGATTTTGTCATCCAATCAGATGAAATTCTTTATGAAGCTAAAGCTTAGATCTTCCTCAACCTTCTCGTTGAGCGAGGAAGCACGCTGAATTCATTTCAGCAAGTGCAAGTCTGGCTTGTCTTAATTCTAAAAGGTAATTGTAGACAGAAAAAAAATTGCTACAGCTACCCAGTCTTCTTAATAGTTATTGGTAGAAACTATGAAGATATATTAAGATACACGCATACAGTACAATTAGAAATTTGCTTGACAATTTTCTAAATTATTCACAATGAATATCTCTGTGATAATATCTGGGTGATTATGTAGCAATTGAAATATCAGTTTTACTAATCAACTCATTGGTGGAGGAGTTTATCTAAATACAGTGCAATATAATTTATCTGGGCGATCGCTAAATAGCGGTTTTAAAAATCAGCCACAGCCTTTTAAAATAGGTGTTATTGGCGTAGGCAATATGGGACAACACCATGTCCGAATCCTGAGCTTGTTAAAGGATACTGAACTGGTAGGAGTATCTGACTGTAATTTAGCAAGAGGCATTGAAATTGCTAGTCGGTATCAAACTCATTTTTATGAAAATTACGCAGAAATGCTGCCTGACGTGGATGCAGTTTGTATAGCTGTTCCCACCAAAGCTCATCACGAAGTAGGAAGTAACTGTCTCAAGGCTGGAGTTCATGTTTTGATCGAAAAGCCCATTGCTGCCTCAATTAGTGAAGCTGAATCCTTGGTGAATTTAGCTGCTGAGACTGGCTGTATTTTGCAAGTTGGTCACATCGAAAGGTTTAACCCTGCCTTTTGTGAGTTAAGTAAAGTAATCCAAACTGAGAGTATTTTAGCTCTTGAGGCTCGTCGTATGAGTCCCTATTCTAATCGGGCAAACGATGTGTCAGTAGTGTTGGATTTAATGATTCACGATATAGACTTGCTTTTGGAACTATCCGCTTCTCCAGTAATTAGGCTAAGTGCTAGTGGAAATACTTCTAATAGTTCGGGAAACTTAGACTACGTAACGGCTAATCTTGGTTTTGCCAATGGTGTAATAGCAACTTTGACGGCTTCTAAGGTTACTCACCGTAAAATTCGCTGTTTATCAGCACACTGTCAGCATTCTTTAATTGAAACTGATTTTCTCAAAAACGAAATCCTGATTCATCGCCATCAACAGCCTAATCTGCAACCCGAACAACAAAAACTCTATAAGCAAGACGGTATTACTGAAAAAGTTTATACCAGCAATACTGAACCTATTTATGCTGAAATCGAACATTTTGTCAACTGTATTCGCGGAGGCGATCGCCCTTCCGTTGGTGGGGAGCAAGCTTTAAAAGCTTTACGCCTAGCAAGCTTGATTGAACAAATGGCGTTAGATGGTAAGATTTGGCATCCTAGCGATGAGCAAAAAATTGTATCTCCCACTATGTCTATTGTTTAAACTGATTTTTAAATTGTAATTTTCCTAAAAGCTAATGAATCTTCGGGTTTAGCACTTTCGTTGCGGGGATTCCCCCCGCATTAATCTAAATTATTTTCTCATTAATAGAAATTAATTCATAACCATGAATACGCCAACTGTAGTCTTTTTGATGTTGGACAATAAAAACTCCTTGAGTCACCTCCCCATTCTGAGCCATAATTATCGATACCAACGCTGGGTAGTTGTTGACTAAAGTAAACCCACGAAACATAATCGATCTTGGTTTAACAATGGCATGATATTTGTTTTTTACCATGGTCATAAAATCATCTTGCTCAAATTTCTTTTGAATAGTTGGACTAGTTAAAGAAAAAGCTATTTCATCATGACCTTGTTGAAATGCCTGTAGCTGTTTTTCTACTAGCTGACGAATTATTGCCTTATCGCTTTCTGAGATATACATTGGGGGCTAATTCATAAATAAAAGTTATTTTTTGGCAGGCATAAACAATGCTCAAATTGCTATTTCTACTGCTTAACCTTTTACTGCACCTGCTGTTAGTCCTTGTACAATTTGACGCTGAAAAATTAAGACAAGAATAACTAATGGTAGAGTACCCAAAACTGTGGCTGCGGCGATCGGTCCATAAGGAATATCAAATAAAGTTGCGCCTCCAAGCTGCGCTGTAGCTACAGGAATCGTTTTCTTCGCTTCTTCGGTAATAAAGGTTAGAGCAAAAATATATTCATTCCAAGCGAAGATAAAAGTCAAAATACCAGTGGTTGCCAATGCTGGTAAAGTCATAGGTAATACTATATTCGTCAACATCCCCAAGGTTTTAAAGCCGTCCATCTTAGCAGCGTCTTCTAGCTCTTTAGGTAGCTGTTGAAAAAAGCTTCTCATTACCAGAATAGTCAGAGGTAGATTGATAGCAGTGTAAGGAATAATTAAAGCTAAGTAATTATTTCCCAAACCAACAATTTTGACTATTTCTAATAGTCCTAAAAATAATAATACATAAGGAAATAAAGTAATAATTAAAACTCCAGTCAAAATTAGCTTTTCTCCTCTTAAATTCATTCTTGCCAAAACGTAAGCTGCTGGAGAACCAAAGACAAGACACAAAATAGTTGAAACGCTTGCTACTAAGGCACTATTAAAAATATAGGTCAAAAAGGGACGACGCTTAAACAGTTCGGTGTAGTGTTCCCAGGTAATCTTACTAGGTAAATAGACATTGGGAATTGCCGAAATATCCTCATTTAGTTTTACTGAAGTCAACATCTGCCAGATGATAGGTGCAGAAAAAAAGATCAAAATCAAGACAACACTAAATCCTAACCAGACTTGGGAAAAAGAGAAGCTTGATTTTTGCTTGTTAGTTTTAACTGATGACATGACCGTCTATATACTCTCTATGCCCTACTAAAACCATGTTACATTCTTTAGGCACTGAAATTATCTTTCGTTAGTTAGTCAATTAATTTAGCTCTATTAGATAGAATGAAAGAATATTTAGATCTTTAAATAAAAGAGATATGTCTGTAAATAATCTCCATATCTCTATTTGAAAGTTGAGGCACAACAGTATAATTATGGCTACTTTACAAGAAAAAAGAATTGAAAATGTTGACGGTAATTTTTATGTAGATTCTAGCTGTATTGATTGTGATACTTGTCGCTGGATGGCAGCAGATGTATTTAATCGTCAATCATCGTCTTCTGCCGTATATCATCAACCAGAAACTAGAGCAGATAAACTACTGGCAATGCAGGCTTTACTATCTTGTCCTACCGCTTCTATTGGTACAGTAAATAAACCAACAGATATAAAACAAGTTCAACAGACATTTCCTTTGCTCGTAGAAGATAATGTTTATCACTGTGGATATCATTCTGAAGCTTCTTATGGTGCTGCTAGCTATTTCATTCAAAGACCAGAAGGCAATATCTTAATTGATTCACCTCGATTTGCACCGCCTTTAGTGAAACGCTTAGAAAATTTAGGCGGTATTAAATATTTATATCTTACCCATCAAGATGATGTGGCAGATCATCAAAAATTCCAACAGCATTTTAATTGCCAGAGAATTTTACATTCAGACGATATAAAACCATCTACTCAAGAAGTTGAAATTCAGCTATCTGGCACTGATACAGTTGAGCTTACTCCAGACATATTGATTATTCCTGTTCCAGGTCATAGTAAAGGACACACTGTTTTACTCTATAAAAACAAGTTTCTATTTACAGGAGATCATTTAGCCTGGTCACCATACCTTGAAAATCTTTATGCTTTTCGTCGCTTCTGTTGGTATTCTTGGTCAGAACAAATTAAATCCATGGAAAAATTAGCGAATTACTCTTTTGAATGGGTTTTACCTGGTCATGGTCGTCGTTATCATGGTGATGTTGATACCACCAAAAAACAATTACAGCAGTGTATCAATTGGATGAAACAACAATAATTGGGATGGGCTGTAGAGTAATTGAAGTCGGGGGATGCCTTGTAAGATGAAGCATCCCCCGACTTGTTGAAACTTTGTTTACATCTTGCATTCAATTAAGTTGACTTAATTAAAAAGGACTAGACAAAAGTTGAGTTTTTAGCTCTCATTTATTGTTGATTGTTAACGCTTAATTATTTTCTTCTCGGTTGATTAAATCTAATTTAGCAATTTCTTGTGCCGCATTTTGTAACTGAAAAATATTGGTAGCTTGCTTTAGTAGATAGATTGGAGTCCAAATTATTAGAGCTATTTGGACTCCAGTAAAGTTCCAATCATTGATCGTCAAACGACCACCAATAAGATAGAAATTAAGATAAAGCAAAATATAAAATAATTCATTTCCTAAGATCAACACATCCATGAAAGGCTTGTTGCCATAGTAAAGCTTCATTAGTCCATTGGTTGCCCATTCGGTCGAGTCTTTATGACTAGCTTTGCCTAGCATTCCTGTAGCGTAGATCAAATAATAATGGCTGCTAACGTCAAGAGCGATCGCACCAATAAAAACTAATAAATAATTAGGATATAATTGCGCCAAAATCAAACACAAACCCGCCGTAGCCGTGCGATCTGCCACCATATCAAGGGCTGCACCAAAATTACTGCTTTGATTATATGCCCTGGCAGCACGACCATCAAATTCATCTAAAATAAAGGCGATCGCATAAAAGCTAATACACAGTTGCCAGTTATCGAGTGTATGACAAATAAAGCTAATCAAGTAAAATATAAATCTACTATAGCCAATAATGTTCGGTACAAATAAAAATACTTTGTTAACTGACATAAATTTATAAGTAAGGAGTTTCTTTAGCCATCGAAGCACTGGCTTTAATCAATCAAGAGATAACTGCTACTCTAACTATTATAGGTCTTGGGCGCGATCGCCAGCCCAACTACACAAACTTGCACGCAAGTTAAAAATGGAGGTAAGTTTGTATTACTACTCAAACTTTTGGCAACAGAACTAAATTACGTTTATTACCTTGAGGTATAGTGTAACTGCTCTGGTATTGTGGGCGATCGCCATGTAGCCAAAAGAGAGCGATCGTCATATAAATTCATTCTATATATTATTTTTAATAAGCCAGATTAATTATGCCAAAAACAATCAGCAGGATATCTTATGTATCTTCTAAACTAATTCTGGTTGGTAGGCTTTGAATTACAAATGATGCTTTTCTATAATCAGCATCTTCATTTATGATGATGAAAAGAAAAAACCCAGCTTACTTAATAACCAAAACAAAGCTATTGACATTTAGTTTATCTTAACTGTAGCTTAAATGTAGTGCTATTAACTAAAATCGTTGGCGGTCAGAAAAAACAGTAAAAATAAATGGCAAGGGCGGAAAATTACGGGGAAGATTATTATTTAACTTTGGGAGTATCCCAGAGTGCAACATTAAAAGAAATCAAAATAGCTTTTCGTCATTTGGCGCGCCAATATCACCCCGATCTTAATCCAGGCGATCCTGCTGCTGTTGAGAAATTTAAACAGATTTCTCAGGCATATGATGTATTGTCGGATAATGCTCAACGTCGTCGCTATGATCGTCGTGTTCCTTTTAAAAATGAGCCACAGACAACTACAAGCCAGGGTAATAATAAGTATAGCCAAACAAGTAATCCTAAAACAGCTAAAGATTTTTATAATCGAGGCTTTCATTACACTCAAATTAAAGAATATAGCAAAGCCATTGATGATTATTCTCAGGCAATCAAACTCAATCCCAAATTTATTGATGCCTATCTCAAAAGATGCGAAATGCGATACAAAATGGGTGATAATAAGGGGGTTTTAGATGATTGTCAACAAATACTTGCTATCAATCGCCAAGTTGCTAAAGCTCACTACTATCAAGGAAGAGCGCGCTATGGTCTAGGTTATGCCGAACCTGCCATTGAATCTTACACTGTAGCGATCGCTCAAGACAACAATTATCCTCAAGCATACTACTATCGAGGCATTGCTTATAAAGAGCTATTCAAATTTTCTTTTGCCATACAGGACTTAAATAAAGCCGCCGCTCTTTTTCGCTTGCAAAAAAATTACGAAGCTCATCGTCGTACTAAAAATATAGTCAGTGACTTAAAAAAAAGCAATTATGGCACTGGTCGGTCAAATAGCCCAATTCAAAATTTTTTGATGACACTCAGCCTGTCTTTTTTAAATCCTGGAGGCGGTCTGTTACCTGCATTTTCTCGTTTAGAAAGGAGACATTTAAGACAAGTTGGCATTATCTATGGTGTATTTTCTAGCTTATGTTTTGTCTGTAGTTATTTTATGATTGGATTGCCGTTAGAAATACCAATATGGGAACTATTTTTAATTGGTATGATTCCCTTTATAAGCTTTATAGTTACGGGAGTTCTAGTACGTTTTTTTCTGAGCCATAAAGGTAGTTTGACAACGGATATATTCATAGCTGGAACGGCGATCGCTCCTCTAGCTTTCTTTTTTGTCTTAATGGCATTTATTCCCATCTCTGTTTTAGCTTTAACAATACCGTTAGCCCTTGTCGGAGTTTCTTACACTACGCTAACTTTGCAAGCTAGCTATTCTCAATTACTAAACGTTAGCGAATCTGAGACTGCTTTTACCGTGGCTTTGATGCTAATGCTAAATAGTTCTATTTGTTATGTATTGATATCATACTTTATCGCCTAAGTAGTCATTTCATTTATCATTTATCAACACGGGAGTGAAACAAGATCGCCTTGCCGAGAGTATTTCTTCCCACAAAAAGATACTGAATATGTAATATCGTTTTACTTTTTAGTTGATACAAATGAGTTGATAAGGAGACGGGGAGGGCGTGTGCAATAGCGGTGATATTATTTGTCTTAGATATTTTCTAAATTTATATAAATTACAAATTGCTGAGAAATATAGTTTTGCTCGAATGTATGGGCAACATAGATAGGAAACATCACTAACCGTATCAAAACAAAATAGCTATTGTGACTCAAATAAACTCAGTAATCAGCGATGTTGCTGGTAAAGACATATATGAAAAAATTTATCACAACATTCAACGGGTAATGCAAGGGCAGTCAACTGCTATTAGAAACCTCTTGGCTGGTTTTGCCAGTGGGGGTCATGTTCTTTTAGAAGACTATCCTGGTACAGGAAAAACTACCTTGGCAAAAGCTTTAGCTTATTCTATTGATGCTAAGTTTAAGCGTATTCAATTTACCCCCGATCTCTTGCCGTCAGATATTACAGGCATTTCTATTTTTGACCAGCAAGAAAGTTCTTTTAATTTTCACCCAGGACCAATCTTTGCCAATATTGTTTTGGTAGACGAAATCAACCGTGCCTCCCCTCGCACTCAGTCTGCCTTATTAGAGGCAATGGCGGAGTCTCAGGTAAGCGTAGATGGTCAAATTAAAAAACTAGAGGACTTATTTTTTGTCATTGCTACCCAAAACCCAGTGGGTTCACATGGCACATATCCTTTACCCGAAGCTCAAATGGATCGTTTTGCCCTTCAGTTCAGTTTAGGATATGTTTCTCCTGCCGATGAAGTGCAAATTTTAGCTTCTCAGATGCAAAGTCATCCTCTCGATCATATTAAGCCCTGTATTTCTCTATCTGAAGCGATCGCCCTCAAACAACAGGTAGAACAAGTTAGAGTCAGCGACACCATGAAACAATATTTAGTTGATTTGGTTAACGCTACTCGTACTTTTGAAGGAGTGCAGCTAGGAGGAAGTCCGAGAGGCTCTTTAGCACTGATGAAGGTAGCACAGGCTTTGGCGTTATTTGATGGTTATGAATTTGTCACCCCCGAACATATTCAGGAATTAGCGGTATCCGTAATTGCTCATCGCTTGGTTATGCAGCCTCAAGCTCGTTTTTCAGGTCAAACTGCCGCGGGAGTAGTGCAAGAAATTTTGAGGAACATTCGTGTACCTGCTTAGATTTTGGGCTTTTCTGGCAAAATTTTCGGAAAATGTGCAAAAAAAACGCTTTGGGAGTCAGCTTTTGGGTACAATACCCCATTAGTTATCAAAAGGGGCAAAATTAATTATGGGACGCGCAAACAAAGTTGTCTTAGCTTATTCGGGTGGAGTAGACACCACCGTATGCATTCCTTATCTCAAGGAAGAATGGGGAGTCAAAGAAGTAATTACCCTAGCTGCTGACTTAGGACAGGGAGACGAACTAGGGCCAATTCAGCAAAAGGCATTAAAGTGTGGTGCATCTGAATCTTTAGTAGAAGATGCCACCGAAAGCTTTGTACGCGATTACGCTTTTCCTGCAATTCAAGCCAATACTCTCTATGAAAATCGCTATCCCTTGTCTACGGCTTTGGCACGTCCTTTAATTGCTAAATTGCTAGTAGAAGCAGCAGAAAAATATGGGGCAGATGCGGTAGCTCACGGCTGTACAGGCAAAGGTAACGACCAGGTGCGATTTGACGTGGGCATTATGGCACTAAACCCCAGTCTCAAGGTGTTAGCTCCTGCTAGAGAGTGGGGCATGAGTCGGGAAGAAGCTATTTCTTATGGTGAGAAGTTCGGTTTTGAATTTCCCGTGAAAAAGTCTTCTCCTTTTAGTATCGATCGCAATTTACTTGGTCGCAGTATTGAGGCAGGCCCTCTAGAAGATCCGATGGTAGAGCCTCCTGAAGAGATTTTTGTGATGACCAAGGCGATCGCCGATACTCCCGATCAGCCAGAATACGTTACTATCGGTTTTGAACAGGGTCTACCTATTAGCATCAACGGTGAAAAGCTTGCTCCCGTTGCCCTCATAACTAAGCTAAACGAGCTTGCAGGTAAACACGGTGTCGGACGCATCGATATGTTAGAAAATCGTGTCGTGGGTATTAAATCGCGCGAAATCTACGAAGCACCAGCTTTATTAGTTTTGATTCATGCTCACCGTGACTTAGAAAGTCTTACCCTAACAGGAGATGTTACTCAATACAAACGTGGTATTGAACAATCCTACGGCGAATTAGTTTATCGTGGCTTATGGTATAGTCCTCTCAAAGCTGCTTTAGATGGCTTTATTCAAAATACTCAAGAAAGAGTTTCAGGAGAAGTCAGAGTTAAGTTGCATAAAGGCAACGCCATCATTGTTGGTCGTCAGTCGGACAATTCTATCTACACTCCCGATCTTGCTACCTATGGCGCAGAGGATGAGTTTGACCACAAAGCAGCAGAAGGCTTTATCTATATTTGGGGTCTACCTACTAGAGTTTGGTCACAAAAAACGAGAGGTCTTTAATTAGGTCATTATATTTAACGTAAGGGCGATTCGCCCTTACGTTAAATCATGTGGTTTTTGTTGGGATATAACTATACACCCATTCACACTAACTGCAATAAGCGAGAGATTGCCAGCTATAGCAATTTGTGCGCTCAGTGCAGCCCCTTAAAGTATGTGATTAAATAATGAATAACAAGTTTCGCACACCCAGTTATCGCCCCATCCGAAAGCTAAAGGTTATCTTATCGGGTCTTCAGATTGCAGTAGTAACTGATTTTAGTGTTGCTTATAAAGTTGTTTTATCGATTCCAGTCTTAATTGCTTCCTTTTTTTTTCGACAATGGGTAGATGTCAGTTTGATATTACTGGCAATGGGGATAATGCTGATTTCTGAATTGTTTAATAGTGCGATCGAAGTTTTGTGCGATTTTGTAGAGCCTCAGCAAAATGAGCAGATCCGAATCACTAAAGATATTGCCGCAGCAGCTACTGGTCTTAGTATCTTGATGTGGGCAGCAATTTTACTTATCGAAAGCATCCGTCTTTTTCAGCTACGGTAAGAGAATAGTGTTCAGTTGTCAGCCAGCTAACACATCACGACAGCGATCTTAAAATTAATTTTCCCAATTATTTTTTGGTTTTCTAAGCTAATTTATCTAAGTGCGATAGTCAATTATTGCTGATCTCTGACCTCTGACTTTGAGCATCAACGTTGAATTTAATTTTGTTCAACTATCTTATTGATTAGCTTTACCATGAACTGCAATATACTCAAGTGCTGCATCAGCTAGTAATTTAGAGCGTGTTTTGTTGGAATTTTTGGCGAAAGCATCAACTTTTCCTAGTATTCTTTCTGGCATTGATATATTTATACGCTGCGTTTTTCCACCTAGCTTGGATAAATCCACATCAACTAATGCCCATGTTCCTCCTTGATAATCTGGTTGATTGACATATTTTTCTATTGTTTTCCCTAAAGGTAAATTTTCCTCGTCTAACAATATTCCTTCTAGATGACACTCTATTGCCTCTACTGCATTACTTAAGGCTTTTGCCATCGTATCTCCCGCCGAAAAGCATCCAGGTAAATCTGGTACTGTTACACCGTAATCAGATTCTGGATCTTTGTGGATCACAATTGGATAAATCATGCTTGAGTTACTTTCTATCTTGTTTTCCAGTCCCACTCTGCTTGCTTAAATATAATTTTTAGTGTACCTATAGGTAAGTCTTTCTTCGGATGTGGAACTGTTATTTTGTTTTGCTTGTTTGGATGTTTGTATTGGTGATGGCTACCACGAATATTTACTAGCTCCCAGCCTTCCTGCTTAAGTCTAGATATTACTTCACGGCTATTCTTTTAACTATTATACACACCATACACAAAATTAAAATTTGAAATGCCAGAAATCACTTTAGTATTAAACGCAGTTTGGCTGGTCTACAAACCAGTTTTCCTTCAGATGCCAAACATATTGCTGGCTAACTATACAAAAAATGCAAAGCAGAAAAACCGCAGATGGATTTTCTAATCTAACTTGACCTTGATTTAAAAATGAGGATTAATCTTTAAGGCGATCGCTCTTATAGTTTGATTCAAGTCACTGCAAGAACAGATAAAAGACAACAATATTAAACAAATATTTAATATTGCTGCGATGAAAGATTTTAAGATTGAACTACAGAAGCTTGCTCAAATAAAGAAGTACTATAGATTAGAAGCTCATCCTTTAAAAGATAAAAATAAAACAGCACTGATAGGCATAATTAAGGGAAAAGCTGTGAGTATTTCAGTCGATTATGTTGCAAAAACTATATCGTATAAGTCAATAGGACACAGCGAGATTACACACTATTGTCGCTAAATCATAAATTTAAAACTTATGGTTTAACTGAAAATACGTTTAAAGTTTCATAATAAAAAATGCAAAGCAGAAAAAACCGCTTTGCACTGTTAATAAAATATATGAGTTAAACGACCAACCTTATTTGTTCAATGTTTATCTACCCATGCCAATGTAGCGCATACCAGCAGCTTGAATAGCTTCGCGATCTAAGAAATTTCGTCCATCAATTATTAGAGGATTGTTCATTAACTTGACTATTTTAGTAAAGTCTAGCTTGAGAAATTCTTTCCAGTCGGTAACTAAGACCAAAGCATCACAACAGTCTGCCAGCATTTCGGCATTGCCTTCAATTCTTACATTTGAAAGACCATGACTCAAGCCTGATTGAGAGACAATAGGATCGTAGGCTTTGACTCTTGCACCAAGACGATTGAGTTGCTCAATTAAGTCTAGTGCAGGGGCATCTCTCATGTCGTCGGTGTCTGGCTTGAAGGTCAAACCTAATAAACCAATGGTTTTACCCTTGAGAATTTTTAGCTCATTTTGTAGCTTCTCTAAAGCTAGCAAGCGTTGACGCTGGTTAACGTTGATAGCTGCTTTCAGCAGTTCGGATTCATAACCATAGTCATCAGCAGTGTGAACCAAAGCGGACACATCTTTGGGGAAACAAGAGCCACCCCAACCAATACCCGCACTCAAAAATTTACCGCCGATGCGTGAGTCTAAACCAATTCCCGCAGCAACTTGAGTTACGTCGGCACCAACGCGATCGCATATATTGGCTACTTCGTTGATAAAGCTAATTTTAGTTGCCAAAAAAGAGTTGGCAGCATACTTAATCATTTCGGCTGAACTCAAGTCCGTGACTACGACTGGTACAGGAGAGGCGGACTTATCTATAGCATACTCTCTAGTAACTAAGGGACTATAAAGTTCCTGCATCATCGAAATTGCCTTATCACTATTACCACCTAAGACAATGCGATCGGGGTTGAAAGTATCATATACTGCTGAACCTTCACGTAAAAATTCAGGATTGCTAACCACATCAAAAACTGGTTCTACATTGCTACCAGCTTCTTTATTGCCATCTAATACCAGCATTCTTACCCAGTCACCAGAGCCAATTGGCACGGTTGACTTGTTGACAATTACTTTATATTCACCTTGCAAATGAGTCCCAATACCCCGCGCTACGGCCTCTACATAGCGAGTGTCACTTTCTCCTGTAGGTAGGGGTGGTGTACCGACAGCTATGTAAAGGATCTCTCCGTGGCTTACACCTTTTGCCAAATCAGAAGTAAAAATTAACTTTCCAGATTCAGACGAAGACTTCATTAGTTCAGACAAACCTGGCTCATAAATAGGTGATTGTCCAGCCTGCATCAACTTAACTTTTTCTTCGTTGTTATCGACACAGATTACATCGTGTCCGATATGAGACAAACATACACCCGTAACCAAACCGACATATCCCGTACCAATAACGCAAACACGCATAGAACTTATTAACCTCTTGTATTATTTACTGAAATTTTTTTGATGTGCATTAATAGAAATTAAAATCAAAAACTCGAAAGTAAGGATATATATTACTTCTCTTTTACCAATTTTGTCTAAGCTTCTCCACTGGCGATTCGAGAACGAAAGTCTTCAATAGTCATTTTCAGTCCCTCTTCTAGGTCAATAGTAGGTTTCCAACCTAAAAGATTTTTAGCCTTGGTGATATCAGGTTGTCTTTGCAAAGGATCATCTTGAGGAAGTGGCTCAAAAGTTAATTCCGCATCAGGATTAACCATTTTTTGAATAGTTTCAGCTAGTTGCAGGATCGTATATTCTCCAGGGTTACCAATGTTAATTGGTCCAATGTGTTCACCGTTCATCAACCGCATCATACCTTCAATGAGATCGGCAACATAGCAAAAGCTGCGGGTTTGTGAACCATCGCCATAAACAGTTAAAGGTATGCCTTTGAGAGCTTGAACAATAAAGTTACTGACTACACGACCATCGTTTTCAAACATCCTCGGCCCATAAGTATTAAAAATACGCATTACCCGCACGTCTACGTTATTTTGACGATGATAATCAAATGCTAAAGTCTCAGCTACCCGCTTGCCTTCATCATAACAACTGCGAATACCAATAGGATTTACGTTACCGCGATATTCTTCGGGTTGAGGATGCACATCAGGATCGCCATACACTTCTGAAGTAGAAGCTAGTAAAAACCTAGCATTAACCCGCTTGGCTAAACCGAGCATATTTAATGTTCCCAACACATTGGTTTTGATGGTTTTGACGGGATTGTATTGATAGTGAACTGGGGAAGCAGGACAGGCAAGATGATAGATTTGATCTACCTCTAAAGAAATTGGCTCGGTAATATCATGACGAATCAACTCAAAATAAGGATTGTCTAGCCAATGCCTAATGTTACGTTTATGACCAGTAAAAAAATTATCTAGACAGATTACATCATGACCTTGCTTCATCAAGCGATCGATTAGATGGGAACCAAGGAAACCAGCACCACCAGTTACTAATACTCTCATGTAACTATTTTTTACTTTTTACTATTGTCAGATAACAATACTAAACTAACCTTGGCATATTTGGGATACTTGAGTTTGTTTGTAAAATTGAAACAAGATATACTTCATAAATATTTATAGACAGTATTTCTTTCTTGGTAGCGACGATTTAGAGTTGCGATCGCCTGTTGTAAATTCTCTACTGACATATAGGTGCCTCCTTGCGCCCCTGCCATGGTGGTAATATGTTCTTCCATTAAGGTTCCACCAATATCGTTACAGCCACACTCCAGGGCTTTTTGCGCTCCTTTTAGACCAATTTTTACCCAGCTTGGTTGGTGATTGGGTATCCAGTTACCTAAGAAGATGCGGGCAACGGCAGTTAAATGCAATACTTCTGCTACATCTGGCTGATCTCTACCGACGCGACTACGAATAGGGGCAGGGGCTTCTTGCCCGACAAAAGGTAGAATAATAAACTCGGTGATTTTGGCTGGATAATTATTAGCAACGGCAGTTTGCTGGAGCGATCGCAATTTTGCCAGATGTTCTATTTGCTGTTGTTTGGTTTCAATATGACCCGATAGCATCGTACTAGTAGTAGGTATGCCCAAACGATGAGCTAAACCAATTATCTCCAGCCAAGTCGCACTATTAATCTTTTCAGGACAAATAACATTTCTTACTTTATCGTCGAGTATTTCGGCTGCTGTGCCAGGCATTGAACCTAAACCAGCTTCTTTTAAAGCTAACAGCACTTTTTCATAGCTAATGCCGTCTTCTCTAGCAATAAACTGGATTTCTTGGGGAGAAAAGGCATGAAGATGTAACTGGGGAAATTTATTTTTAATTTCCTTAACAAGATTGAGATAGTAAGCTAAAGACTCGCCGTTTATTTTTGCCTGAAGATTTAAACCCCCCTGCATACAGATTTCTGTTGCGCCAATTTCGACTGCTTCTGTTGCTTTAGAAATGATTTGAGAACTATCAAGCCAAAATGATCCCGCTTCATCAGCATCCCGACGAAAAGCGCAAAAACTACAGTGCTGTTCACAGATATTGGTAAAGTTAATATTGCGATTAACTACATAGGTTATGGTATCTCCTACCTGCTTTTGTCTGAGATTGTTGGCAGTTGTGGCGATCGCACTTTTAACTTCCGAATCTTGTTGAAGCAGATAAATTCCCTCTTCTACCGAAATATCTTCCCCTTTTTCTGCCCGTTCTAAAATACCTGTAACTGTGCTTATATCCTGAACTTGATAAACCACTTATATTAATTAAGATCTCAAAATATTACTTTCTCCTATGGTCATTATATTGGAAAGACTATTATTGTATGTATAAATTTGCTCCTGCTGCTGACGAAGAATCGATAGTATTTGGTGCTGCAAGACCTAAATACACGCAAGAGTCTATTGAGCAGTGGATTGAGTTTATGCGAAAAAAGGAGATTAAAAAAGTTTGTTGTTTGCTGGAGCAAAATCGCCTCAATCGTTACCCAATAGACTTATTAAAAACCTATAGTCAGAATTTTACTCAAGAATGTGTATTATGGCAGCCAGTTAAAGATTTTCAGATTCCTTCATCAAAAATATTAATCGAGCGCATTATTCCCTTTCTGATTTCAGCAGACAAACAAAATCAAAAAATAGTAGTTCATTGTTCTGGAGGGGTTGGCAGGACTGGAATAGTCTTGGCTTGTTGGTTAATCAGTCAGCGCGAGTTTTCTAATCAAGAAGCCATATCTAGCGTCAAGCAAAATAAAAGAAATCCTCATGAAGCACTAATTGCTGCCTTATTCAGATGTCAAAATCCCGCTCAAGTTAAACAACAGCTAGATTATCTTTTTAATGATTGTCGCCACGCCTTTGAACAATATTAATTTATTTGCTGCCAATTTTGTTCTGCCCTTTGAAGTACAAAAGCACTGACATCTGCTATTTGTTCGGGAGTTAACTTATCTCCATAAGCTGACATAATACCCTTACCATTAGTTACTATCGATGCGATCGCCTCTTGACTATCCATTTTGTATTTATGGAGAGCTTTTGACTTTAGATTTTTGCCCCGTCGTACAATATTTCCTCCCTTGGCATGACACCCAGCACAGTTGGCTTTGAATACCTTTGCGCCACTATCAAGATTAGTAGTAACATCAGCCAAAACAGGAGAGCTAACGGAAGTAAATAAAGTAATTATAGCAACGGCAATAATAGCGATTAATTTTTGCAAAATAGATAGTCTCTTTTTAAATTAGTTAAAGAAGAATAGAGTAAAGGGCTTCGCCCTAGCTATTAGTTTTAATCAGACAAGATATTAAACCTTGCCTGATTGCAGACATCTTATAGACAATGATGTTATAAACCCGTTTAGCTTAGAGCTTAGAGCTTATAGCTTTTCGATAAAATTCCCAGCATCTTAAAGCGTCAAAGACTGAGCATCAGTCTCAATCAAAGTTGCTAAATCTTTTAAGAAAGCTGCTGCTTGTGCGCCATAAATAATACGGTGGTCAGAAGTGATATTAACCTTCATCTGACGTTTGACACCCATCATGCCTGAATCATCAGCAACTAGCTGAGGTTTTGAACCACCAACGGCTAAAATTGAACCTTGTCCTGGAGGTAAAATGGCATCAAAATTATCTACTCCAAACATTCCTAAGTTAGAGAGAGTAAATGTACCAGTACTATATTCTTCGGGCTTAAGCTGCTTAGATCTAGAGCGGTTTACTAAGTCTTTCCAGGTGCGAGATAGAGAATAAATATCCATTTGATCCGCATTACGCAATACAGGAGTAATTAAACCACCATCGGGCATTGCTACCGCTACTGCCACGTTAATTTGGGAATTATAGCTAATCGCATCTTGAGTGTAGCTAGCATTAACTTCTGGATGCTTTTGCAGGGTAACGGCGATCGCTTTTGCCAACAATGCCGTCATAGTCACACCTTTGGGCTTAATTTGCTTATAAAGCCGATCTAAAGCATCAGTGGTGATGGTATATGCCACATGAAAAATAGGCACCTGTAAACTTGCCATCATGTTTTGTACCACTGCTTTTTGCAAAGTATTAAGAGGTACAGTTTCGCCAGAGCCAGCATTTACAGCAGGAGCAGGAGCAGGAGCAGGAGCAGTAACTGGTTGGACAGCAGCAGCCACTACCGCAGGAGCAGCGTTAGCAGTAGCCATAGGAGCAACACCAATGGGAGTTGCAGCAGGAGCAGTAACAGGTTTTCCTGATGCTTGTTCTACATCACCTGCGGTAATTCTGCCATAGGGACCACTTCCCTGAAGGGTTTCTAAGTCCACTCCTAGTTGTTTTGCTAATTTTTTAGCTCTGGGTGAAGCAACAGTCCTACCAGAGCCATTGCTACTACCGTTGCTTGGTGCGGTAGTGGTAGCAGTAGCCGTTTCTACGCTTGGAGGTGCGGTGACTGCTGTAGGTGCCGCTTGGGAGGGTGCGCTTGCGCCTCCTTGATGAGATGCAGCTTGCTTTTTAGCTTCTTCAATTTCTGCCTCAGTTTCGGCTATCAAAGCGATCGCACTACCTACAGGTGCTTCTTGTCCTGCTTCGACCATAATAACTGCCAGATAACCTTCATTAAAAGACTCTACGTCCATATCGGCTTTGTCCGACTCTACAACTAATACCGTTTCCCCTTTTTCTACCTTATCTCCAGCAGTTTTTGTCCACTCGACGATTTTACCTTCGGTCATGGTGGAACTAAGGGCGGGCATAAATATATCGTGAATCATGGTGTGGGATCTTTACTCTTATAGTTAATATATTGATAATTGAATTTAAAGACAACAGAATAGTTCTTCTTTACTTTGTAGCTATATTCTGCATTGATTACAACTTAAAGATGATAACATTTATCGCAATTTCATTCCTTGTAAGGTCTAGATTACTAGAGCCAAGACATACTCAAGCTGCTCTTCTTTGCCCACTCTCATTTACTATAAGTTAAAAAAAACAAAAGTCGTGTTTAGTTGACAATCATTTTGGAAACTGGTTTTGATTGTCAGTTTTTCAAAAGCGATCGCTAATTAAAGGATGATGAATCAAATCTTTTCATAATCATTTTCTTTTCTCGCCTTTATGGTACATTTAAAAAAAATGAGAAGATTATGAGATGGCTTAGGGATGATCCAAAAAGAACGAACTGTTTCTTTACCAGAAGTACACCGCACGATTAAGGTGCCAGAACGAGGTGGTTTCTGGCGTAAGATGCTTGCTTATGGAGGGCCTGGATACCTCGTTGCCGTAGGTTACATGGATCCTGGTAACTGGGCAACTGACTTAGCTGGTGGCGCCCAATTTGGCTATATGCTGCTGAGTGTTATCTTACTCTCTAACTTGATGGCGATCGTGTTGCAGGCGCTTTGTGTCAAGCTGGGGGTGGCAACGGGACGAGATTTGGCACAAGCCTGTCGGGACAATTACAGTGCGCCTGTCAGCTTTTTCCTGTGGATTTTATGTGAGATTGCGATCGCCGCTTGTGACTTAGCAGAGTTAGTCGGAAGTGCGATCGCCTTGGAACTCTTGTTTGGCATTCCCTTAGCTATAGGTGTTTGCATCACAGCTTTGGATGTCATAATGGTGCTGTTTTTGCAAGGTAAAGGCTTTCGCTACGTCGAAGCTTTAGTGATTACTATTATGACTGTGATTGGTGTTTGCTTCATCGTTGAATTAATCGTTTCTCGTCCTGATGTAGCCGATGTTCTCCAAGGCTTTATCCCTCAGTCAGAAGTGGTGCGAAACCCAACGGCACTTTACATCGCGATAGGAATTTTGGGGGCGACTGTCATGCCCCACAACCTTTATCTACATTCTTCGATTGTGCAAACGCGCGCTTGGCAAGAAACTCCTGAAAAAAAGCGTGAAGCCATCAAATTTGCCACTATTGATTCAACCGTTGCCTTAACACTTGCTTTGTTTATTAACGCTGCTATTTTAATTTTATCGGCGGCAACTTTCCACTTTTCCAATCATCAAGATGTAGCAGAAATTCAAGATGCGTACAAGTTGCTGTCACCTGTGCTGGGATTTGCGCCTGCAAGTATCCTCTTTGCGATCGCCTTGCTGGCATCAGGACAAAACTCGACCTTGACTGGAACTTTAGCTGGACAGATTGTAATGGAAGGGTTTTTGCAAATTCGACTTAGACCTTGGCTACGACGCTTGCTGACTCGTATGGTAGCGATTGTTCCAGCCCTTTTAACCATTTTATTTTTGGGAGAAGGTAGCACTACTAATTTGTTGGTTCTAAGTCAGGTAATTCTCAGTTTACAGCTTTCTTTTGCCGTGATTCCACTGGTAATGTTCACTAGCGATCGCCGTTTGATGGGAGAGTTTGTCAATCCTCGTTGGCTCAAAATTTTGGCTGGAGCAGTTGCTACAATTATCGTCGGTTTGAATCTTTGGCTGCTATGGCAAACATTTCTGGAGTGGCTCAATTAACAATGAACAACAGCATTTTATAATCAGAGATTGGCTGGAAAGCATTCCAAATTCTAGGAAGATTAATCGAACTTTGTAAATTGTCTTGATTACTATAACTTCTAAAGCAGGACACATAAAAGCGCAGCGTTCAGCGACAACTAGAATTTCTAACAGTGAACCAAGATTCCAATTCCGTCCGTTGCAACGCAATTGTTAGCCGAGAAATTTCAAGAGTGATGTTAACTTAGATTTTTCAACCACGTACACTTTGCGTAGCTTTTCAGAAGGTAGCGATACCTTAGCATCAGAAAATGCCAAAATCGGAGTCACAAAATTGAAGCCTTTTTGTTTTTTTACCTGTAAAGCTTGTCTCATGGTTTGAGCAATAAAGTCCTTTTCAAACGGATATTTTGTTCTTCCCATACAGCGATATAATTGCTTCCCATCCGTTGTCACCTTACCTTTATGGGATTTGACATCGATTACATACGCTTTGTTTTGAGGAGAGATACATACAATATCAGCATCTCCCAGTTTGTTACCTAAGTACATACCATACTCAACTTGCCAACCTTCATGCTCTAGCTGAGATATTTCTTTGCCAATAGATTCTTCTCCTTCAGCACCTTGATCGGCATTATTAGCTTGCTTCCATAAAAAAACAGCATTTGTTGCTAATCCTAAAGCAATGACAATAAACGGCACATATAATATAGGCGACCAATTTAACGAAGACTGTGGTTGAGAAGAATTATTAGGGGAGAGTTGCCTCAGAAGTTTATCAAAAGTTTTGACCAGAAAAATTGGCAGAAAAAAGACGAATCCTGCCGAGGCGAACGAAGTGACTGCCTTCATTCGCCTTTTTAAAGCTAGTTTACGTATATTCTGCCCTGCTTGACGACCTAGTTTAGGCATAAGAACTGATGTTGTTGAAAGCAAAATTCTCTCAGGAAAACCCAAGGCGGTTTTGTAAGCTAGCTATTTATTAGACACAAACTCTTCTTAGATATTAACTCTACAATTTTCATTTTATATACTCTCTAGTATCACAAAGCGATCGCCTGAAAGCCCATAGCCAATTCAAGTAAAGCAATTGATCGGATTACTCTTCTTTGAGAATTAAATTAATTTGTTTTTTTAGGATCGGTATTTCTTGCTCAATTATTTGCCAGATGATTTTCAAATCTACTCGAAAATATTCGTGAACTAATAAGTTGCGGAAGTCAATAATATCTCGCCAAATGATTTTTGGATATTGTTTATGGGTGGCAGCAGCCATAGATCTTGCAGCTTCACCAATTATTTGTAGTTGCAGGAGTATCCAACTTTGTATTAGTTCGTTAGCGAAAAATTCTGCCTTTCCCTGAATTGCATACTTTTCAATGTTATTAATTGCTTCTTGAATGTCCCGTATTCTTTCTAGATCGCTCCTCATAGGGTTAAAGACTCTAGAAGAACTTCATCGCGGATTCTTGCTTTTAGCCCTTCGGTGGTTACTACATCTACTTTGATGCCTAGTAAGTTTTCGAGATCTCGTATAAGGCGCACAGGAAACCATGGGCTAATTTTATCTAGGTCGTAATCTACTAGCAGATCTAAATCGCTGTTGTGGTCAGCTTTTCCTTTGGCAACAGAACCAAATACCCGCACATTGAAAGCTCCATGTTGTGCAGCAATTTCTTTGATTTTTTCTTTTATGGCTGGGGTTAAATCATCGAGAGTCATGGCTACACTTCAAAGGAACTAAATTAATTTTAACGACTCACATAAATATTTTTTGTAACAAACTTTTTGTCTTTTAGTATCGTTTTCTATTTGCTCGATAGCTGGATCGCTGTAGCAAACGGTAAAGTCAAATATTAGAATCAATAAAAATTTTAGCTATTGTTTTGAATTTATCGACATAATGAAGCAGAAATATCAGGAGTTTATAATCAGAGATTGGCAAAAAGGCGATCGCATGGCAGCAGCAGAGGTAATTAGAACGGTATTAGAAGAATATGGTTTGCCTTGGCAACCAGAATTGGCAGATCGCGATGTGATTGAGATTGAGTCGGCATATCTAGAGACTGGAGGGGAATTTTGGGTAGTTGAGAAAAATTCGACTATAGTAGGCACGGCAGCATATCAACCGATAAGTAGAGGACAAAACGCCGTTGAAATTCGCAAAATGTATTTATTGCCAGAAATTAGAGGCAAGGGATTGGGTAAATATTTATTGCAGGAGTTAGAAAAAGCGATCGCCGTTAAAGATTATCAAGAAATTTGGCTAGAAACTGCATCTATATTAAAAGAGGCAGTAGTATTATACGAACGCAGTGGCTATCAACCTGTTAATGATGTGGAAACAGAAAGATGTGATTTGGCTTATCTTAAAAAAATACATCCTTAGATATTTATAGATAGAAACAAAATAAGATATGTTTTTACTAGCTGGAGATATTGGCGGAACTAAGACGATTTTACGTTTAGTAGAAGTCACTGAAGTCACGCTGACAGAAAAGACTTTTAAAACGGTTAAGGATGCACAGTATATTAGTGCTAGTTTTCCTGATTTGGTGCCGATGGTGCGGGAGTTTTTAGCACAGGATAAATACATTAAACCCCAAATAGCCTGTTTTGCGATCGCTGGTCCCGTTGTTAATAATACCTGTAGCCTCACTAACCTCAACTGGGTTCTGGATACACAACGGCTAGAAATGGAATTAGACATCCCTCAAATTAGCCTGATTAATGATTTTGCTGCCAATAGCTTTGGCATTTTGGGCTTAAAAGATTTTGATGTCCATACCCTACAGGCAGGAGAAGCCAGAGAAGATGCGCCCATCGCCGTAATTGGTGCAGGAACGGGATTGGGGCAAGCTTTTCTAATTCCTCAAGGGAAAAAATATCAAATTTTTGCCAGCGAAGGAGGACACGCAGATTTTGCCCCTCGCAATGATTTGGAAATCAAGTTACTAAAATATTTGCGGACTAAATTAAACGTCGAACATATTTCCGTAGAAAGAGTAGTTTCTGGACAGGGAATTGCCTCTATTTATCAGTTTTTGCGAGATACTAATTTTGCGACCGAATCGCCTGAAATTGGCGATCGCATCAAAGCTTGGGAAAAAGAACCGAAAAAAATTATCGATCCTGCTGCAATTATTGCTCAAGCGGCATTTAAACAAAGCGATCGCCTGTGTGAAAAAACAATGACCATGTTTATAGAAGCTTATGGCGCAGAGACTGGTAATCTGGCTTTAAAACTGCTTTCCTATGGTGGAATTTACATTGCAGGAGGAATTGCAGCCAAGGTTTTACCTTTAATGCAGGAAGGTAGATTTCTAGATACTTTCAAGGAAAAGGGCAGAGTTAGTACTCTGATCCAAGAAATTCCTGTCCACATTGTTTTAAATCCCCAGGTAGGTCTAGTTGGTTCGGTACTTTATGGGTTGCAGCACCAAGACATAGATCATTGAACCTCAAGCAGGTTGATTAAACTCAAGTCTATTCCTAAAATCTACTAATATAATTTGAACAAAAATGACTCGTCTTTAAGACATTTGTAAACGTGATTTTTAGCGATATAGGTCACACTTTCTGCTAGCCATTTATGTTCTTGAGGATTGTTTACATAATTAGAGAAAACATCTATTACGCCTAATGTGAATTGACTTTTTGACTATCAGCTTATAAAAAGTCCAATATTTTAAGAGAAATAAAGATTTTTTTGATAACCTAACTCAAGCAGATTCAATTTTTCATCTAGATAATTAGAAATTAGCTGATGAGTGAAATCATGATTAATGTTTACGGAAGACGGCACTTAAAGGGGCGAATACATTCGCCCCAAGGGTCGTCACGTCAACGGACATCACAAGGGGGCGAATGCATTCGCCCCTCGTGTCCTCCCCAACAGGCGAGCGACCCCCTAAAGGGTTCAACAGTTTGCTTATGCCGGGAAACCCGTCCACCGCAACTGTCTCACCGCGTCGCCGTCAGGCGCAAGGGAACGCGCGAGATTGGGGTCTGGGGGAAAGTTCCCCCAGTATTATATTTTGGTTTTTACAGACAAATTTTGAATAAAAATAGAAGAATCAGCTTTTTTTTATTCACATTAGACATCTATTACATTTTTCTTACCTAGCTGCTTGCTTTATTGGCTCAAGTAGATTTAAAGGTAAATTAAACTGATTTAGCTGCCAGCGTTCGTTTTCGGGATGTTCTAAATCATAGCCGTGATAATCTGTACCGCCTGTCATCAGGAGATCGTATTGCTGACATAGTTCTTTGAGACGATTTACTTTATTAGCAGCATGGTGAGGATGATAAACTTCAATGCCCATTAATCCCGCCTCAACTAATTCTGGTAAAACTTCCTCTACTTTGCCACCGCGAAATAAGTAGGGATGCGCCCAAACTGGTACTCCACCACAGTCACGAATTAAGCCAATTCCTGCTTGGATCGAAAACTTTTCATAATGAACATAGGCTGGCTGATCTTCACCGAGAAAACAGGCAAAAGCTTCTTGAACAGAATTAACATAACCTGCTTTTACCATAGCACTAGCGATATGAGGACGACCCAAAGCCATGTTGCCTTCCAGATTGGTTATTTCTAAGGGATAACCCATCGCTGCTAGGTTAGCTACCATTTCCTTCGCTCGACGCTTTCTACCTGCTAAACGCTCTGCCAAAGGTGCTTCTAGTAATTCTCTTTGAGGATAATAGCCTAATATATGCAGCGATCGCTCGTTGTGAACAGTACTTAATTCTACTCCTGGGACGATTTCCATATTGTGGGGAGTGGCTGCTGCGATCGCCTCATCCCAACCCTGTAGGGTATCGTGATCCGTAATTGCCAAAGCTTTAACCCCTGCCTTTGCTGCCCTTTCTACTAGCTGCTGCGGAGTTAATATGCCATCAGAATAGGTGGTGTGGGTATGTAGTTCAATCATGCTCTTTGTAAGGGAATAAGTAAAGAAATAGCTATTAGCTCTGGTTAAAAACTAACGCTTAGAAACCAACCTCAACGAAATTGGCGTTGCACCTTCATGGGATGGTAGAGGCTTAGGGGACTGGGGGACTGGGGGACTAGGGGAATCATTAATTTTCTTTGTTCATAATCATATATGCGGCAAACCAGGCACCTTTGTGCAGCTATGCAACGCTCGAAATTTATAGTTAGCTGCTTGAACTATAGAAGTCAGAAAATCAAAAACTACTTTTATCAATCGGATTTAGCCTGATTTGATTTTCGACAAATTAGTTAAACTCAAGTTTATTCCTAACTTATCAACTTTTTTGTCATAAATGTTGAAACAAAGTAAAAATCGCTCTAACAACAGTAGCAATTGGCTTCATCTACTGTTATTACTAGGCTGGTTAGCAATTGGTATGGTTCTAAGATTCACCAATTTAGATGCTAAACCTGCATCCTCGATTGAAATTGCGACTATGGGTTTTAGTTTAGGTCATGGTTTTACCCAGATTCCCCTAGATCGGGTTATTTCCGAATCAACTTTACTATCTCCCTTAAGATTTGATGCAGCAGTAAATTATGCCGATGTAGTCAACCGCTTGATGACGGAAAGTACCCATCCACCACTCTATTTTTGGTTAACCTTTTGGTGGACAAAGCTATTTTCCAGTAATGGAGAAGTAGATGCTTCTTTAGAGATTGGGCGATCGCTAAGTGCTATTTTCGGTGGTTTAGCAATTCCCGCTATCTTTAGTTTGAGCTGGGTAGCTTTTCGTTCTCGGTTAGTAGCTCACCTAGCAGCAGTATTGATGGCTGTTTCTCCCTATGGTATTTACCTTGCTCAAGAAGCTCGTCACTATACCTTGAGTATCTTATGGATTATTGCTTCACTCACCTGTCTAATGGTGGCTACTCAGTGTATCGCTCGGCGGACTAAGCTACCAATCTGGGTAGGCTGCATCTGGATATTAGTTAACGGTCTTGGTATGGCAACTCATTATTTCTTCTGTTTGGCTTTGGGGGCAGAAACATTGGTAATAATGGGACTGTGGTATTGGGACTTTAACAGAAAGGGGCAGGCTCAATTTAGCTTTAGTTATTGGTGGTCTATTGGTGCTGTAGGTTTGGGAACATTGGTCGGCTGTCTGGTATGGCTACCTGTAGCTAGCGGTATTTCTAGTAACGAATTAACTGATTGGGTTCAAACCAGTTATGACTTAGATGATATTTGGCAGCCCATTCCTCGATTGCTAGCTTGGTTGATTACGATGGTGATGCTATTGCCCATTGAAGGTGTACCTACAGAGGTAATAGTCATCTCAGCTTTAGTAGTTGTGTTGTTTTTAATCTGGCTGATACCAGCTTTAATTCGAGGCATTAAATCATCACTCAATAGCGAACTGATGCCCTTAAGAGTTTTAATCGGTTATTGGCTAGGAGCAATTCTAATTTATTTAGTGGTTATCTATGGATTAGGTAAAGACATTTCTTTAGCTGCTCGTTATCACTTTGTTTATTTTCCAGTAGTTATAGTTTTGATGGCTGTGGCTTTGGCTAATTGCCAAGCTTCTCAAGTTAAAGTATTGAGCAAAACTAAACGCCATTGGTTTTATGCCGAGGGAAAAAGAGTAGCAATAATTGTTCTGTTGATGGGATTTATTGGCTCTCTAACCGTGATTAACAATTATGGATTTCAAAAATCTCGACACTCAGATAGTTTAGCAAATCATATTTTAGCTACCTCAACAGTTCCCAGCATAGTTACCATGACCTACGAAACTTCTTCCCAACTGCGAGAATTAATCGCCCTGGCACTCTCTTTTGAGCGTGTAAGCTCTCAGACTAAATCTTTATCCCAGTCAAAATTACCTCAATTTTTATTAGTTCAACAGAAAGATACAAATAACCAAGATATAGGCTTTTCTAGCTTAACTAAAATTCTGGCATCGCAGCCTAAACCATTAGATTTATGGGGTATAAATTTAAAAGTAGATTCAGAGAATTTGAATCAGCTTAACTGTATTGAAGATAGCCAATCTCAATTATCAAATAGTGGTTATAAAAATCATTTGTATCATTGTCGCTAAAGTATCCTGAGCCTAATGAACCTCAAGCTTTAACTATTTTATAATTAATTTTCATGAAACAAGAGCGATATCTTTACCTAACTCTGGCGATCGCCTTAATCTTATTACTGATTAACCTCAATAGTTGGGGTGTTCTCGAAGCTAGTGAAGCTCGTTATGCGGAAATTAGCCGTGAAATGTTTCGCTCTGGGAATCTGCTTCAGCCAACGCTGCTTAATATCTTTCACTTTCATAAGCCACCTGTAACCTTTTGGCTGACAGATTTAGGGTTTGAGTTATTTGGTATAAATGCTTTTGGAGCGAGATTTTTTTTGCAGTTTTCCCTAATTTTGCAGGGTATACTAATCTATCTTATTAGCCAGCGATTGTTTGCAGTGCGGGTTAGATCGATTTTAGCTGTTATTATCTATCTTTCTTTTCCCCTCAGCATAATGTCGGCTCGTAATCTAACCACCGACAATTTTCTAACTACGTTAGTGCTAGCGGTTATCTATGCTATGACTGTTTACTATTGTCAGAGGCAGGTATGGGGTATTTATGCTGCTGCTTTGTTTGTTGGCATCGGCTTTTTGACTAAAGGACCAGCTATTTTTGTCGTGCCTTTTTTCTATTGGTTTTATTTGCTAATTGCGCGTCGGGTGAACTACCGAGTGCCAATTAAGCATTTAGTAATTTCCTTGATTTTGTGTCTGACTTTGGGGCTTTCCTGGTATGTGGTGGTTGCTCAACAGCTACCATCCCTCACCGATTATTTTCTAGGACGGCAACTGGCAGACAGGGTACTAGACGCAGAGACTTTTGATCGAACCGAACCAGGATGGTATTACCTGCTTATTTTTAGTACCACTACTTTACCTTGGTTTTTCATTTATATTGCTAGCTTATTTCGTCCAGGCTACAGGCTAGTAAAAAATGTTGATGCTCGTCAGCTTTCTTTTTACTGGCTGCTGCTGCCATTTATCATTTTTAGTTTAACTAGCTCAAAGCTAATGATGTATCTATTGCCAATCTATCCAGGGTTGGCAATGATTTTAGCTGGTTTAATTACCGAGATGAATAACTCTGACCTTAAATGGTTTACGAAGATGTTTATCGGGTTTTACTGGCTGCTGGGGGCGATCGCTTTGTTTGCTCCATTTTTTATCAGCGTCTCAGGAGCAGATTTGACAATAACTTGGCAAATGATAATTTCAGCACTGTTTATATTTGCCTTACCAATATTGATCTATCGGTTAGTGAAACATGATTCTAGATTGCGACTGAGTGCGATCGCCTTGTTTTCCATGCTGACTTTCATTGTCTACGGTGGTTATTTAATTGGCGCAAATGAGCTATCGTTCGGCGGTACTCGTCCGATTGCCAAATTCATTCAGGCTCAAGAGTTAGAGGATGAACCTGTTCTAGTTTACAACAAGCTTTTGCCATCTTTGGCTTTCAACCTCGACCGCGACATTATTACTCTCAACGACGGTGGCGTAGAGCGCGAAACTCAATTTCAAACTAACGATCAATGGAAAAGATTTTGGATAGACATCCGTGAGCCAACTTCAGTAGAACCCTTGAGAAATCTTGTCCAATCGCCTTCGGTTCTAGTTACGAAAAACAAGCTGCCTGACCAGTGGAGTTGGATAACACAAAGCTACAATAAGTCCAAATCCCTGGGCAAATGGACTATCTACTATCAATCTTAAATTTCTAAGTTACCTTTATCTGGTATTACTTAGTTGCTGCTTCGGTAATACCTTTTAAGGCTCCAGAAACTTTTTCTAAGACTTGATCACAGCCATTAATGTTATGACGTTGCTGAAGATATTCAGAAGAATTATAAATAACCTGAGTTTGATTATTATCATCCTGCAAAACCAGAATCTTCTGAGGCAAATCGATCGCCGTTGTCGCCGAACATTTCATCAGGGGTGTTCCCACTTGAGGATTGCCAAAAATTAGTAATTGGGTTGGTTTTAATTCCTCTCCCACCTTTTTAGCATTAGCACTATGATCGATCCGACTAAAAAGTGTCAAACCTTTTTCTTTGATAATTTTTTCTAGGCGATCAGTGGTTTCTGCCACACTATAAGGACTTGAAACAGTAATTAAACCATTATCTTCGACACTTGTATCAGCAACATTTACTGCTTTTGCAGTTTCAGAATTATCTTGGGCTATTTCCTGCTGACTACAGGCGGTACAGATAACAAATATCGACAAAAATAAAAGTTTTAACGAGCGATTCATACTGTATGGGCAAACGGCTGTTCACCCTTAATTGATTATTGATTGTCTTTTGGCTTCATATAATAATAAAGCAGTAGCAACTGCTACATTTAAGGATTCTACCCCGTTTGCCAAAGGAATTTTAACCTGCTCATCGGCGATCGCCATTAAATCTGATGATAATCCTGCACTCTCGTTACCTAATAAAAGCAGGGTAGGACGAGTAAAATCTACTTGCCAGTAGCTTTTGTTAGCCTGAGAAGTAGTAGCAACTATCTGTGCGCCTGCTTGCTGATGCTGGCGAACTACCTCAGAAAAATTTTGAGCAGTAGCAATGGGGACGCGAAACCATTCTCCTACGCTCGCTCTAAGCACTTTGGGACTATGGATATCCACGCTATCGTCACTTAGCCAGATACTATCAACGCTGGTGGCTGCTGCGGTGCGAATAATTGTGCCTAAGTTGCCAGGATCTTGTAGCCTTTGCAAAGCAATTCCCAGCTTGGTTTTAGAGATTGCTGGTTCATAAGCTAGACGAGGTGCGATCGCTACTACCCCATCTGGATTAACCGTTGTCGCGATCGCATTCAAGACTTCTAAACTAACAAGCTGAGTTTTTATCTCTTTTTCGGCAATTTTTCGGCATAATGGCTGATGATTTTCCTGCCAACGTTCTGTGTAAAAAACAGTATCTAACTTATAATCTACTTGGCAAGCTGCCTCAACTAAATTTGTGCCTTCTAAAAGCATCAGGTTTTGCTTAGTTCTTTCCTTAGAGCGATGCAGCTTACGAACCTGTTTTATTAAGGGATTTTGAATGCTAGTTAAAATTGTCTTGTTCACTAACTATTGACGAACAGCATTATTCAAAGTAATACTTTGGTTGCTAATTGCTAATTAAGATGCGGAACTCGGGACTTGAACCCGAATGTTTTAAGCAAACACTAGAATCTGAATCTAGCGCGTCTACCAATTCCGCCAGTTCCGCAGAAAATTTGCCCATGACTCTCATTATTATTGACTTCTATTACTAATGTCAAACTTCAAATGATTTTAGTTGAATTATTAAAAACCAATTTTTCAACTGAATTAAATAGAGTCTGCCTTAGCTCAAATTAATATTTTTATCATCAAGAGGACAAAGCCATTAACTCTATCTCTAACTTAACCAAAACCAGTGTAGAAAAGCCTCAAGCTGTATTAGAAATCTGGGGACGCACTTCTTTAAAAGGAAAAGTACAAATTAGTGGTGCCAAAAATTCGGCTCTTGTATTGATGGCAGGAACAATAATGTGTCCTGGCAAATGTATCTTGCGTAATGTTCCTAATTTAGTGGATATTAAACGCATGGGGCAAATTCTTACATCTTTGGGAGTCAAGCTAAAGCAAGATGGTGATGTTCTAGAAATCGATGCCCAGGAAATCATCCCAGCAGAAGCTCCTTACGACGTAGTTTCTCAACTAAGAGCCAGCTTTTTTGTGATTGGACCTTTACTTACCAGACTGGGAACAGCCCGTGTTCCACTGCCTGGAGGCTGCGCTATTGGCGCGCGCCCTGTAGATCTTCATGTGCGCGGTTTGCAGTCGATGGGGGCAAACGTATCTATTGAAGACGGTGTTGTTCATGCTAATCTCGTCGGTAGCAAACGCCGTTTGCAAGGGGCAAGTATATATCTAGACTATCCCAGCGTCGGCGCAACAGAAACTATCCTCATGGCAGCAACGTTAGCCGAAGGAATAACCAAAATTGAAAATGCTGCTCAAGAACCAGAAATTGTTGATTTAGCTAATTTCTGCAATCAAATGGGAGCAAAAATAAGTGGTGCAGGCACAAATACTATTACTATTCAAGGCGTTACCGAACTTTATCCTCTAGATTACAACGTAATTCCCGATCGCATTGAAGCAGGAACATTTTTAGTTGCAGGGGCAATTACCCACTCAGAAATTACCCTCACCTCGATAATTCCCGAACATCTAGCCCCTGTCATTGCCAAACTCAAAGAAATTGGCTGTCAGGTATTAGTAGAAGATGAGATCGGTAAGACATTTGGCGGTAATATCAAATCCAAGTGTTTACGACTTATCCCAGGAGAACTTCACGGCACAGATATCGAAACCCTTCCTTATCCTGGTTTTCCCACGGATATGCAGGCACAGTTTACTGCTCTTTTGAGCATCAGCAAAGGCAATAGCGTTATTAGTGAAACCGTATTTGAAAATCGCCTCCGCCATGTAGCCGAACTACAGCGCATGGGAACAAACATTCGGGTTAAGGGTCATCATGCGATCGTCCAGGGTGTATCCTTTATCTCTGGTGCGCCTGTCATGGCAACTGATTTAAGAGCCTCCGCTGCTCTAGTAATAGCTGGTTTGGCAGCCGAAGGTAAAACCACCGTTCATGGTTTACACCACTTAGATCGCGGTTATGAAAACCTAGAAGACAAACTGCGGAGTTTAGGAGCAAAACTAGAGCGTGTAATACCTGCTAGTTAGTTTATCGCTCACAAATTATTAAAGCGATCGCCTGAGAGATTTTTCTTGAAGGGCGATCGTTAGAGGGTTATAAAGGGGTTGATTATCACTTTAGATTTGACTTAAGCTCTAAAATAAGTAATTTTCTCAATTGACAATAGCAGCAGAAAATTATCTAGAAAAAATCGTCTTAATTACCTCAGCTAAAATTATATATGAGTTTAATCAATTTACTCAAAAATTCGGTCTCTAAAAAGCTTAATAATAATCAAAGTAGATTGATTCGTAATTTTGTAGAGCCTCCTTCTTTATATTCAAAACTATCAAAACAGTCAACTCTTATTCTAGGATGTCAACGAAGTGGGACTACTTTAACTTTTCTAATACTAAATTCTCATCCTCAAGTAAAAGGGATTGACGAAACCGAAACTGGCTATTCTTTTCCTCATCAGAGTATTCTATACCGCAATTCAATTAATAATTACCTAACTTGTTTGAAGCTGCCTAATCAAACTTTCAATTTTAAATATATAACGCAACATTATCCGCAAACAAAAATCATTTTTCCGATTCGCAATCCTTATTCGGTTGTTTCTTCTATGCGCTCATTTGCTATTCAAGCTAAAACTAAACAGGGAAATTGGCTAAATTGTTTTGCCAAGGAAGAGCTTTTGAGTTTAGATTCTTCTTTTTTGCCTGATATTTTATCTCTCGATCTAGATAGTTTAGACGAAATATCTTTGGGAGCTTATATGTGGAAGTATAAAAATATGGCACTTGATAAGTATAAGAAAGCAGGATTTGATGTTTTTGTTTTTAAATATGAAGATTTATTAGATAATCCGCCAAAAGTTATTACCAAAATTATAGATTTTCTAAATTTAGATTGGGATGATATTGTTCTCAACCATCACAAATATTATGAGCAGGATGAAAGAGGATATCCAGGCGGAACTCGTGGAGATTGATCGATAAACAAATCAAACCAGAAACGCAAGCATAATTTATCTAAACACGAAGTTGAATTAATTACTTCAATATGTCACGAGCAATTAATTGGTTATGATTATAAAAATCTGTTTGATAGTAAATAAACCGATAGATGTTTCCAGACGGATTATGTTTAGTCTATTGGTTTGTCCACGAGCTGCCTAAACTATATTAAGTAGGTGGGCGTAAATAACTGCAAAACCAGAAAAACTAAAAAACACCTTGAGATGATCGAAAACTACCGATTTTGACTCGATAGAACCTGGAAGGCAATGAAGCAGGTAGTTGGCGTTGCTGATTTAAAGTATGAAACCGAGAAGTAATCTGTTCGTAGCTCTTAGCTCTTAGCTATCAGCTTTTAGCTTTTAATTGATTTACTTAGTGGTGAAAATTGTAGAATCATACCTCGATTCAGCAACGCCTTAATTCCAACGGAATCAAAAAATTTCCTTAAAAAAGCAAAATCGCCTTATAAAAGAAAATCTTCCAGGCGATCGCTTAAAATTATTTTAGTTTGGCGTTTTAATTAACTTTGTATGCTGAAACTTGCTGCAAAACCCACATTACTTGCTGTTAGCAGTAGCAGGATAACAAACACCTACACCGCCTAAGCCACAGTAGCCGTTAGGCACTTTTTTGAGATACTGTTGATGATATTCTTCGGCGTAATAAAATTCTGGTGCGTCAATTATCTCAGTAGTAATTGTTCCGTGATCTGCTTTCCCTAACTCCTGCTGATATGCAGCTTTGGAAGCTTCTGCTAGCTGCTTTTGTTCTGGAGTAAAAGCATAAATACCAGAACGATATTGAGTACCTCTGTCGTTACCCTGACGCATTCCTTGAGTTGGGTTATGGCTTTCCCAAAATACTTTAAGTAAATCTTCGTAGCTAATTTTCTCAGGATCGTAAACAACTAGAACAACTTCGTTATGTCCAGTCATACCACTACAGACTTCTTGATAGGTAGGATTAGGAGTAGAACCTGCTGCATAACCAACAGCAGTACTATAGACTCCATCTTGTTCCCAAAATTTTCTCTCTGCACCCCAAAAGCAACCTAGCCCGAATATTGCTTTTTCCATGTTTTCAGGAAAGGGTTCTGTAAGCGAGTTACCATTTACGTAATGCTTTGCAGGTACAGCCATAGACTGACTGCGTCCTGGTAATGCTTCTTCTGAGGCAGGAATTGTGGCTTTTTTGCCTAAACCGAATAGTCCCATAAAAATGTTGAGCGAGCTTGATTAATTTTTTTTTACGCTGTCTCCATCATAGGCATAATAAATAAAATTTGAAATTCGGCTAACCCTACTTATGGTTAGCGATCGCTGAACAATAATTATTTGCTGGTGCTTGATTGTTGTTCCTTATTTTCTTACGATACTATAGCCATAGCCAAGGTACAAGTATCTTAACTAATTTAAGGTATTACTAAAAAAAGAGATTATAAGTAGACAAAATCTTAAATTTATCTGCTTTACAAAAGCCTACAAAAGCCTACAAACGTGGTAATACCATAATTAGTTTCACGCCCAAAACTAGTAATGTCATTTAAATTTAGTTAGAAATAATTTATGAAAATTTTAGTAGTAGAAGATGACGAGCGTATTAGTGATGCTATAGTCGAATATCTTTCAGACTTGCATTACGCTGTCGAAGCAGTCGCCGATGGTCAAAGTGCCTGGGATTTATTAGATGTGTTTACCTATGATATGATTTTGCTAGATGTAATGATGCCTGAGATGGATGGTATAACTCTTTGCCAGAAACTACGCAAGAAGGGTTTAGACATTCCTATTCTGATGCTGACGGCTAAAGATACCTTAGAAAATAAGATTGAAGGTTTAGACGCTGGGGCTGATGACTACCTAGTAAAACCTTTTGAATTAGATGAGTTATCGGCTCGGGTTCGTGCCTTGTTGCGTCGGGGAACAGGCAGTTTACCTCCTATTTTGACGTGGGAAAAACTCAGGCTCGATCCCAGTAGCTGTGAAGTTTTCTATGAAGATGCTCTTCTGCCTTTAAGTCCTAAAGAATATAAGCTGCTAGAATTTTTCCTGCGCAACGGTCGTCGCGTATTTAGTCGCGCCCAAATTTTAGAACATTTGTGGTCTTTTGAGCAAGTGCCAGAAGAAGCAACGGTTAAAGCTCATATTCGAGGCTTAAGGCAAAAACTAGAGGCATCAGGCGCACCTCATGACTTAATTGAGACTGTTTATGGTTTAGGATATCGTCTCAAAGAAGAACCTCAACAGGTATAAGTATAAAAATTATGCACCAAGGTTTGCGATCGCGACTGCTATTATACTATTTGATAGTTATGGCAACTATTTCAGGTCTTTTTGGCACAGGAGTTTATGTCGTTTTTAAGCGTGCTTTATACAAGCAAATCGACAAAAGGCTGTTGACTTTGGCACAGTCTGCTACTCCTTCTTTTGCGGCGGTACGCGATCAGGGCAGTAAATATCTAAATCAAGTAGAGGAAGTTCCTTGGCGTGATATTTTTAACCGAGATCAGCAAAGCCTAGAATGGTTTGATGAAAACGGAAAATTACTCGGTAGAAAAGGATTAATTGAGCTTGATGTTCCTCCTGAAGTAGGACCAGAAATTATTGAACAACCAGAGACAGGAGAAGTTTTTCGCACTCACACCCTATCAGTTTTTATTCGTAATAATGGTCAAGTAGGACCACCTTCTTTAGTTGGCTTTATTCGTGCTACCCAATCTAGTGCAGAAATAAAAGCAGCAGAAGATGAGCTATCAGGAATCTTAATTGGAGGAGGAATGATAACCTTAGTTTTAACTGGGCTTGGAGGCTTCTGGCTGACACAAAAAGCAATTGAACCTATTGAAGCCAGTTTTTTGCAGCTTAAACAGTTTACTGCTGATGCTTCCCATGAGTTACGTAGTCCTTTGACGGCAATTAAAGCTTCTATAGACGTGATGCGTAATCACCCAGAGAGAGTTCATCCTAAAGATGTCAAAAAGCTAGAGGCAATTTCTGGTGCAACTTTACAAATGAACCAAACTCTACAGGATCTACTGTTTCTTGCTCGTACCGATATAGACCCCAGTATGCCTGTTGAGGCTCGTCAACTTGCTCCCGTATCCCTCAATCAAATTCTGCAAAATTGTTTTGTATTGCTAGAGCCGTTGGCAAATGAGAAAAAAATGGTTTTTCAGTCCAAATTTAGAGAGGAAATCGATATTTTAGGCGACACTTCTCAATTGTCTCGTTTGTTTTCTAACCTGCTGGAAAATGCGCTGCAATATACCCCAGAAGAGGGAAGAGTTAGCTTAGATCTGTATAAGCAAAATCGCGTTGCTGTAGTTAGTGTTCGCGATACGGGTATTGGTCTAGCGACCGAAGAAGTATCCAAGGTATTTGACCGTTTTTGGCGAGCGAATAAAGCCCGCTCCCGTCGGCAAGGTGGTACTGGTTTAGGTTTGGCAATTTCTCAAGCGATCGCCAAACGACATGGTGGTAAGATTAGCGTTACTAGCGAGCTTAACATTGGTACTTGCTTTATAGTCCGCATTCCTATTTTAGATAGCAAAAGATCATCAATCACGAAAGCTCAAACAACAGCAATTACTGATTGCTAAGATACGGGCGAAGACTTATTTGCCTCTAAATAATTACTAACTACTGCAACTACTTTTTCCAGGGAAACTTTGTTCCCATTTCCGTTGTAGCCGAGAAAAATAAATAGGCAATTAATAAACCAACTCCAATCAAAAACGCAATCAAATCATTATCCATTTACCTATTACCTAACTTACCAGCCTAAACCATTTTCTAATTAATCTTACCTACCTACTTATGGCGATCGCAACTATCAATCCTGCAACGGGAGAAACCATAAAAACTTTCACTCCCTTAACTGATGCTGAAATAGAAACTAAGCTGGCTTTGGCACAGTCTACATATCAACAATATCGCCAAACAACCTTTGCTCAACGCAGTCAGTGGTTAAACCAGGCAGCAGATATTTTAGATCGAGATAAGCAAAAATTTGCCGAGACTATGACGACGGAAATGGGAAAAACTCTGCAAAGCGCGATCGCCGAAGTGGAAAAATGCGCCAAAGTATGTCGTTTCTACAGCGAAAAAGCCCCAGAATTTCTGGCTAATGTAATCATTGATAGTGATGCTAGCCATAGCTACGTTGCTTATCAGCCCCTGGGGGTAATCTTGGCAGTTATGCCCTGGAATTTTCCCTTTTGGCAGGTATTTCGCTTTGTTGCCCCTGCTTTGATGGCGGGTAATGTGGGTCTACTAAAACACGCTTCTAATGTGCCTCAGTGTGCTTTGGCGATCGCCGAAATTATTGCCCAAGCAGGTTTCCCCGAAGGAGCATTTCAAACTTTATTAATCGGTGCAGATCGAATAAAGTCAATCATGGAAGATGAGCGAGTCAAGGCAGCTACTCTTACAGGCAGCGAGCCAGCAGGGGCAGCTTTAGCTTCTGTAGCAGGGCAACAACTTAAAAAAGTTGTTTTAGAGCTTGGAGGTAGCGATCCTTTTATTGTCTTAGAAAGTGCCGATCTCGACGAGGCAGTGACAACAGCGGTTAAAGCCAGAATGCTTAATAACGGTCAATCTTGTATTGCAGCCAAACGTTTCATTGTTGCCGAGAGTATTGCCGATCGCTTTCAAGCTCAATTAGTTGAACAGTTTAAAGCTTTAACGATTGGCGATCCAATGTCAGAAGATACAGATATTGGTCCCTTGGCTACTGCCACAATTCGCTCCGAATTAGATCAGCAGGTGAAAGCAGCCGTAAAGCAAGGAGGAAAAATCTTGCTGGGAGGCGAATCAATTAGCGATCGCTCTGGTAATTATTATCCACCAACTATTTTGGCTGACATCCCTGTAGATAGTGACATTGCCCAAGAGGAGTTTTTTGGTCCAGTGGCTTTATTGTTTCGCGTTAAAGATATCGAAGAAGCGATCGCTCTAGCTAATAATATTCCCTTTGGTTTAGGTGCAAGTGCTTGGACAAATGACTCTACAGAGAAAGAGCGTCTAATCGCCGAAATTGAAGCAGGATCGGTATTTATCAACGGTCTGGTTAAATCAGATCCTCGTTTGCCTTTTGGTGGCATCAAGCGATCGGGTTATGGTAGAGAGTTAAGTAGCCAAGGAATACACGAATTTGTCAACATTAAAACTGTTTGGATTAAATAAGGAATGAAGGATAAATGCATCAGAAACTGCAATAAATTAGTTTTACTTAAGATAAATTTACATAACTAAGTTTTAATTAGTCTCCAATCGGCTTTCTAAATTAATTTTTGTAAAGTATAATTGCAGTCGCTTTATTTTTCTGGCTTGATAAGGGTAGTTAATAATTCATCTAAAGTTTTGTTTATAGGAGTCAATTTTAAGCCATGCAAATGCTCAAAAAAATATTCAAAGGCGATCGCAAATATTATCTAGAACTAGATGAACTAGCAGAATCTCAGCCAGTACAGAAAGTATTAGAAACTGCTGAAAAAATAGGAGATTTTGCTCAAGAAAAGGCTGCTGAACTAGCAAAATCTCAACCTGTGCAAGAAGCAGTAAAAACTGCTGAAAAAGTAGCAGACAAAGTAGTTGATGCTGCTCCAGAAAAACTACAGTCTACTCTAACTACAGAAACCAAGCCAGCTAAATCTAATAAATCTAAAGCTGCTAAAAATAGCAAAGCCTCGAAAAAAGGTAAAGTTTTGAAAACTGATAAAGCTGCTAAGAATGGTAAAGATGCAGCGAAAAAAACTGCCGAACAAGGACAAAATAAGCCTGCTGCTGCGCCTCAAAATTCAGGAGCATCTTCTGATGAGCCTCCATTCTGGGTTGCTGCTATGTACAACAACAGTAGCAGCAATAACGATAGTGCTAATGGCAGTTCCGATTCAGGACAAACTTTTGCCACTGACAATTTAATGCCGATAATCACTAAATCTCGTCGTCGCCCTGGTGCTAGTTTAAATCAATTTAAGGACATGGCTAGAAAAGCTAAAACTTCTAGAAATTAACTTTCAAACTTTATTTGACTTTTGCCCAACAAACCGTTTTCAAGCCAAATTGTGGCACAGAATATAAAAAACAGCTTTTGTAAAATAGTAAGTAGACGGAATAATTAGCTTCACCTTGGCATCCTTCCGTCTTTATTTTTAGATTTATAATTTTCTAAGCATTAACTAAAAATCTTGAATTTGGCAAAGTCAAGCAAATACACATTTGCTCTCTAACTTTGTCCCTCTTTCAGATAAGATTAGAATTGCTGCTTTAAATTGAACGAGTGAGCCAGCAGAAGTTTCGTCTGTAATGGCAACAGATGTTGGGAGTACCCCTTTCTTGTTTGAAGCCAACATTTGCTTAGGAAATAGACTTGCAAAGTTTGCCTAATATAATGTTTTGTTTATTTTTGTTAAAACGGGTTAATGAGTGAGAAAAAATTGATGAATCAAGAAATTTTTGAAAAGGTAAAAAATATAGTAGTCGAGCAATTAGAAGTTGAAGCAGATAGAGTTACGCCTGAAGCTAGCTTCGCCAATGATTTGGGCGCAGATTCTTTAGATACCGTAGAATTAGTTATGGCTTTAGAAGAAGAATTTGATATTGAAATTCCTGATGAAGCAGCAGAACAGATAGATACAGTGGGAAAAGCAGTAGATCATATAAGTTCTGAAACTGGAGCAGCTGCTTAGTTTAATCCATTCCGTTGGTCAAAATGCCAAAAGCAGCCTCAAACAAATACTGACTAATGAAAAGTGTTTTAGAGAGCAGATTATGACAAATAGGCAAAAAAAACGAGTTGTAATTACAGGCTTGGGAGCTATTACCCCGATTGGTAATAGCTTGACAGAATACTGGGCTGGTCTATTGCAGGGTCGTAATGGAGTAGGTGCAGTAACTTTGTTTGATGCCTCGCAACACGCCTGTCGATTTGGTGCTGAGGTTAAAGATTTTGATCCCTGTCAATATCTGGATAAAAAAGAAGCCAAACGGATGGATCGCTTTGCTCAATTTGGAGTTTGTGCTAGCAAACAAGCGATCGCTGATGCTAATTTTGAAATTAATGATTTAAACGCCGATCAAGTAGGGGTTTTAATAGGCACAGGGGTAGGCGGTTTGCAGGTGATGGAAGATCAGAAAGAAAACTTACTGACCAAAGGACCAAGAAAAGTTAGCCCCTTCACTATCCCCATGATGATCTCCAATATGGCTGCGGGGTTAACGGCAATTCACACAGGAGCAAAGGGTCCAAATTCCTGTACTGTAACCGCCTGTGCTGCTGGCTCTCATGCTATTGGCGATGCTTTTCGGCTCATCCAAGGAGGCTATACAGTAGCCATGATTTGTGGTGGTGCAGAAGCAGCAATAACTCCTCTTTCTTATGCTGGATTTTGTTCTGCTAAAGCTCTCTCTACACGCAATGATGACCCTACCCACGCTAGCCGACCTTTTGATCGCGATCGCGATGGGTTTGTGATGGGTGAAGGTTCTGGCATTCTCTTTCTAGAAGAATTAGAACACGCCCTGGCTCGTAACGCAAAAATATACGCTGAGATTGTCGGCTATGGGATGACCTGTGATGCTTACCATATGACCTCTCCTGTACCAGGAGGACAAGGAGCAGCCAAAGCAATTGAATTGGCTTTGGCTGATGGAGAATTAACTCCAGAGGATATAGACTATATCAACGCTCACGGTACCAGCACTCCGGCTAATGATTCTAATGAAACTAGTGCGATCAAAAAAGCACTAGGGGCAAGAGCCAAACAAATCCCAGTAAGCTCAACCAAATCAATGACTGGTCACTTATTAGGAGGATCGGGAGGAATTGAAGCGGTAGCGGTGGCAATGGCGATCGCTAATGACAAAGTGCCACCGACAATCAATCTGGTTAATCCAGACTCTGATTGCGATTTAGATTATGTTCCTAACACCAGTCGCGATCGCCAAGTAAATGTGGCATTATCAAATTCTTTTGGTTTTGGCGGGCATAATGTTACTCTAGCTTTTAAAAAATACAGCTAGTTTCTTGAATTTGGTGTTTGATACAGATAAGAGAATTATTTTACCTAAATTGATAATTTTATAGCTGCTTATATTTTGCCAGCAAGACACAATCCAATAGTTAATTACAGCAGAATTGTTTATCTAATTAATAACTCTTTAACTTGCGACCTGTTCCTTTAGGATGGGAAGATAAGAAAAAGGCTTGAGACAAACCTTTAGGATCGAGTTTGAAAAACCAAAGCTCCTCTTTAGGTGCGTTGAGAAAAGCTCAAATTTTGTTTTATCGTCGTTTATTTATATAACAAATATGGTAGTTGCCACCCAATCAACATCAACTAAGTCAGTTGAAGAACTTTGTATTAATTCAATTCGGTTTTTAGCAGTAGATGCCGTAGAAAAAGCTCAGTCTGGACATCCAGGATTGCCGATGGGTGCTGCTCCTATGGCATTTGTGCTGTGGGATAAGTTTATGCGCTTTAACCCCAAAAATCCCAAGTGGTTTAATCGCGATCGCTTTGTTCTCTCTGCTGGTCACGGTTCAATGTTGCTGTACGCTCTATTGTATCTGGCAGGTTTTGATAGCGTCAGCATTGAAGACATTAAACAATTTCGTCAGTGGGGTTCTAGTACTCCAGGACACCCCGAAAACTTTGTCACTGAAGGAATTGAAGTAACTACAGGTCCTTTAGGTCAGGGTATTGCTAACGGTGTTGGTTTGGCTGTAGCCGAAGCGCATCTAGCAGCTAAGTTCAACAAAAGCGATGCTAAACTCGTTGACCATTACACTTACGTAATTCTCGGCGACGGCTGTAACATGGAGGGAATTTCTGGTGAAGCCTGTTCCTTTGCTGGACACCAAGGACTAGGTAAATTAATCGCCCTTTATGACGATAATCATATTTCCATTGACGGTTCAACTGAGGTGGCATTTACCGAAGACGTTTCTAAACGCTTTGAGGCTTACGGCTGGCACGTACTCCATGTAGAAAATGGTAACACTGACCTAGACGCGATCGCCAAAGCCATTGAGGAGGCTAAGTCAGTCACTGACCAACCCACCATGATTAAAGTAACAACCACCATCGGTTATGGTGCGCCAAATAAGCAAAACACTGGCGGTATTCATGGTTCTGCTTTAGGAGACGACGAAATCAAGCTTACCCGCAAAAACCTAGGCTGGAATCACGAACCTTTTGAAATTCCTGAAGATGCCTTAAGCCATATGCGTAAGGCAGTCGAGCGCGGTGCTAGCCAAGAAGAAGAATGGAATCAGGTATTGGCTGACTACAAATCCAAATATGCAGAAGAAGCAGCAGAATTTGAGCGTTTCTTGAGCGGTAAACTACCTGATGGTTGGGCTGACGTATTACCTACCTATACTCCTGAAGACAAAGCATTAGCAACTCGTAAACATTCTGAGACTTGTCTAAATAAGTTAGCTCCCGTGCTTACCGAACTAATTGGCGGTTCTGCGGATTTAACTCATTCTAACCTGACTGAATTGAAAGACTCTGGCGACTTTCAAAAAGGTGCGTATCAAAACCGTAACATCCACTTTGGTGTCCGCGAACACGGCATGGGCGCAATTTGCAACGGTATATCCCTACATAATTCTGGATTAATTCCTTACGGTGCAACTTTCCTCATCTTCACCGACTATATGCGTGCTGCAATTCGCTTATCTGCTCTATCACAAGCAGGAGTAATTTGGGTAATGACTCACGACTCCATTGGGCAGGGGGAAGACGGACCTACTCACCAACCGATTGAAACTTTAGCCTCTTTGAGAGCCATTCCTAACTTAACTGTAATTCGTCCTGCGGATGGAAACGAAGTTTCTGGTGCGTATAAGGTTGCTATTGAAAATGCCAAGCAACATAAACCAACTTTGATGGCATTTTCTCGTCAAAGTTTGCCCAATCTTGAAGGCACTTCCATGGAAGATACTACTAAAGGTGCTTATGTCTATGCTTGTGGTTTTGCCCCTGAAGAACTCGATCTGATCTTGATTGGTACTGGTAGCGAACTACAGCTTTGTGCTGGTGCTGCCGATAAGCTCAAGGCTGAAGGTAAAAAAGTGCGCGTCGTTTCTATGCCTTCTTGGGATCTATTTGAAGCTCAAGATGAAGCTTACAAAGACTCTGTACTACCTAAAGTTGCTGGCAAACGTTTGTCCGTTGAAGCTGGAACTAGCTTTGGCTGGCAGAAATACACCGGTTTTGAGGGTGGCTCAGTAAGTATCGATCGCTTTGGGTCTTCTGCTCCTGGCGCGGTATGTTTAGAAAAATTCGGCTTCAGCGTTGATAACGTAGTCGCTAAAGCAAAAGAAGTAATTGGCTAACAAGTGTGGATTAAAGATAATCTTACAGCTTTGAATAATTGGCTCTGTTTCATACAGAGCCTTTTTAATTGGAGTTTTTGTATTACAAAAGAAGGAAAAAACTAACGCTGCTTTGCATCGCGTTCTATTCTGAACATATATTGGCTATACGCTTATACTGTGCTTTGGACGATATATATCATACTAAATCCGATTGATAAAGGTAACAATCAATTTACTGACCTCTGACTTCGATTACCAAACCAGCAAAGAATTTGATTACTTTAGTCTCGACTGCGTAAACAGCACCGACCACACCAGACAACTCGTTGAGCAAATGACTGGGGATAATTCCCTGATTGTGACCACCATCCAAAAACTCAATACCGCCATCAAGAAGCGATGTAGCGCGTTGCGGAGGTTTCCTCCGTTGAGCGACTACATCAAGAAGCCCAGCCATGAAACCGCGATGGGGAGCTTGAGAGATAAGCGGATTGTCTTTATCTTTGATGAATGTCACCGTTCCCAATTTGGCGAAACTCATAAAAAGATCGTTCAATTCTTTTCCTAGGCTTAAATGTTTGGCTTTACGGGGACTCCCATCTTAGCCGAGAACGCTGTCAATAACGAGCATGGTAAACGCACTACCAGAGATCTATTTAAAAAACCTCTACATAAATATTTAATTACTAATGCGATCGCCGTAGCCATCGCTAATTAAATTTACTGTTTACAATCATAATTAAAATTGTAATTGTGATTTAATACTTTAGTCTTATACCTGGCGAACTATACCTATAAGAAAATTCACAGTAATACTTACGAAAATTTAAAGATATTTACTGCCTGAATATACTTATTCAGGCTAATGCTATTTAATCAATAGTGAATTGTATATCTTATTAAGAATTAATTGTTATCAACTATTAAAGAATATCTATTACTTTTGGTTTGATTTTATTAAATTATTATTGTCTGACTAACGATACATGATTTAAAAATACAAAAACTGTAATATTTTTTGTATAAACATTAATAGCAGCCTAATTAAAAATTGAACCTTGCTAACTATGAAAAAATACATTGTGGAACTAATCGGCACGTTTTGGTTAGTGCTGGGAGGCTGCGGTAGTGCAGTTGTTGCAGCTGCATTTACTTCTGATGCCAATACTATTGGTTCAGGAGTACAATTTCCCTTGGGAGGAGGTTTGTTAGGAGTTTCACTAGCATTCGGTTTAACCATAATTACGATCGCCTACTCTATTGGTCAGATTTCAGGATGTCATCTTAATCCCGCTGTTTCTTTTGGTTTGTGGGCTGCAAACAAATTTCCAGGTAAAGATTTGCTACCCTATATAATTGCCCAAGTGTTAGGAGCGATTATAGCTGGCGGGTTAGTCTACTTAATTGCCATCGGCAATCCTGAATATAGTTTGTCGGGTTCTAATCCTTTAGGTACGAATGGTTACGGCACGCATTCTCCAGGAGATTACCCTTTATTTACGTGTTTGATTTCCGAGATTATTTTCACCTTTATGTTTCTGATGATTATTTTGGGCGCAACTAATTCTAGAGAAACATCTAACTTAGCCCCAGTAGCAATTGGTTTGGCACTAGTCTTGATTCATTTAGTCACGATTCCTATCACCAATACTTCCGTAAATCCCGCTCGCAGTACGGGAGTTGCTTTATGGGCTGGAAGCGAATTAATATCTCAACTATGGCTATTTTGGGTCGCACCAATTGTAGGAGGATTGCTTGCAGGATGGACTTATCGGGGTTTGTTTGCCAATGAACAAACAACTAGCGGTTATAAAAGAGAAGTACTTGAGGATACTAGAGTCTGATCGTGTTGGTATATAAGATTTTTGGCCTGATTGGTTTTGATTTAATCGTAAAATGTACCAGTAGATTGCTACAGTCATCGCCAATCATTTAGTTGCTGCTTGATTTTTTATGTATTTCCGAGAAGAATGGCTGCTCTTATTTCAGTTTTAGTTGCTGTAACTTTATCTCTAGTAAAGCAATTAAGAATAAGGTAGGAAACTTAGCCTTGCCCCATGCCATCCCAAATGAGGCTTCAAAGTTTGTCGAAGTGGGTTAATCTGATTCATAGGGTTCGATTTGAGTGTAGTTACTTTTTATCAAGCCCTCTTCCTAACTACTCTTGTAAGTTCTTACTCTCTTTTTTATCCTGTACAGAGGTTAGCAGCTATATAAGTTACTACTTACTACCTACTATCCAAATTTAAAGTCCCGTTTCCCGCATTGCTTCCAAATAGTCGATCGCCGCTTTCAATTTATCCTCATAGGAATAGGAAAACTCTTCAAACCATTTCCCTTCTTCTGAACGCGGATTAAGCTTTACAAGCCACTCTTTGGCTGCTTCTCGCAGTGCTTCTTTACGCTTGCGCGATCGCAATTCTTCTTTCTTTTGTAGCTCTAACAGGTCTTGCTCATGGCGTTTTTGCTCGGCGAGCTTTGCTTCTTCCTGACGTTTAATCTCGGCGATCTTCGCTTCTTGTTGACGCTTAATCTCGGCAAATTTTTCTTCACGCTTGTGTGCTTGTCGGCGATAGTCTGTATCTATTAAGGCGTTCAGGCGATCGCGTGACATTAATTCCAACTGAACGCGGGACTTAGCTGAATTAGTCTTAGTGCTAGATTGATTTGGTTGGGTAGAAGTTGCTGGTTTTTCTGGCATACTATTTGGTCTTCCTCTTCCTGATTCTAGTTCTGCCCTCAACTCTGCTAACATCTTATCCATTGAGGCGTTTGATTTCGAGCTTTGGGGTGGCTGTTTTGCTTGGCGAGATTGTGACTGCTCAACATTAGATCTTCTAGATTGTTGTTTAGGCTCAAACTCCTCTTCCAACTGAGCCAGTAAATCATCCATATTTTTATCCGACATCAATACCATCCCCTTACTCAATGCTCATCTTAATTTTAAATTATGCAGCAGCTAGAGTGTCAGCCAAAGGTTTCCAGTTAACATAGCGATCGCCACCCATTTCTAAAACAACCTTAATTTTTGGCTCTTCTTTAGTCAAATTAACTAAATACTGAATTTCTTGACGGGACAATATATGTCCTTCCATAATCCACAGTGCTAATCCTTTAGCGTTAGCAGGTAAAGAACTCAACTCATAAGTAGCAATTGGCGGTATGTAGTAAATATCACCAACCGCAGCATCTTGACCAATAGTTTTCTTACCCAGGTGAGGAGGACGAACTCCATGTACTCTAGTTAAATAAGCGTCTAAGTCCCCTAAACCTCTGGCGGTAATGTTAATAGTCTGATAGCCATACGCTCGCAAACGTCTTTGATAGCGTCCTTCATATCCCCCTTCTAGAGGCATATACAAGCCCAACGCACCATTTTTTTCTAAAGCGCGAATGAATTTTTTTCCAGTGGTAATTAGTGGCATAGCCTCTATATGTTTGTCTTTATGTTGGTTTGTCTAAAATTATATTTCATCAGCTATATTTAAAACTAGGTTAGTTTGGTTAAAAGTTTTGTATTCTAAGATTTTGTCCTCATCACAGTTAGTACTGCTATCTATAGTCATTTCAATTAATCTCATAGTTAACTGTTCATGAGGTCAGAGGTCAGAGGTCAGAGGTCAGAAGAGTTTAAGGCTTTTATCTAAGTCATCTTATCTAATACGTTTCTATTTAAAATGACTATAAGATTGGGTTCAAAAGATAAATTTCAACTGTAAACTCCATAATTGAGATTCGCTGCGTAAAATTTCAATCTGTTTAATAAATTCACGAAAATAAAAACGTCTTTCGGCTTCTGATAAATCTAACCAAAACTGAGGCAAAGAAACAGCTTGGGCGATCGCCTGAAGATTGCCTGGAGGTAACTGGGCTATTTTGCTTTCTAGTTGAGCTATTTCGGCGCGTAATTTATAGTTGCGCAGTTCGACGGTTTCTTGATCTAAAACTTCTTGTTGTAATAAATTGGGTAATTGGGCAATTACTGATTGCTTCTGTTTAATTTGCTGTCTTAAAATATCTTCAATAACTCTAGTATCTGGTAGGTTTAATTGCTCTACAGCTAGAGGAAGTTCAACACAAATTTTATTGATAGTTTGATTTAAAACTTGAGCATAAGCGATCGCTTTACACTTTGGTTTTTGAGGACATTTATGACAGCGTAGATAGAGATATTCAGCTTTTTTTTGATGCTGGGTAACACGAGCAATATTCATCGTTAGCTGACACTGTTGGCAAATAACTAATCCTGCTAATGAACGAGGCGCGCTAGCTGTACGGGGAGATAAGCTACTATTGCGTCGCAACAAACGATCTATTTGTGCTGCCTCTTCACGGCTGATGATTGAGGCATGAGTATTGGAAATCAGTTCTGCTTTTTTATACTTCAAATCCCCTCGATATACGGGGTTTGTCAGCCAGTTACGACCAGTAGAAGGAGAGATTTTTTTGCCATAACGCTTTTCTAAATATTTAACCGCACCGCGCAATGAACCAAATAATAAAAATCGCTCGAAAAAATCTTTAACCACTGGCGCGGTGCTTTTATCAATAATATATTTATCCTGTCCGCGACGATATCCGTAGGGAGCTTTTCCTGGAGGAGGCAGAATTTTTAAGCGATTACGAGCATGACCTTGTTTTAGCCGCATACGCTGCTTATTTACCTGTATTTGATGCAGGATTTTGGCTATGTTAGATTTCAGGTCATAGCTGCCGTTTTGCGACCACATCCGAGAACTGTAATCTTGTTCTGTAGCAATAACCTGGATGCCAATTGATTCTAATTGCTTTAGGCGATCGCTAATAATATTGATATTGTCTCCCAATTCTTCTAAGCGACGAAGTAATAAGATGTCTGGATGTTCGTCATTACAGTCTGCAAGTAGTTGATTTAACTGCTGGTAGTTGCCTATATCTTGGTAAACTCGATCTATTTCTAATCCCCATATTTCTTTATTCGGTGCAGGTTCTAAAAGAGGATCGCTATAAATATAGGCAATGATTTTCATCACTTTAATATTAGTCTTGGTTACCCAAATTCTCGAATATTTAGTTGAAATTTAAGAGCGCGATCGCGCCATCTAACTTTAGCTGGATCGCGATCGCGAGGTAGCCGATCTATAATATGTAAGATTTAGGCAAAATGTTTGATGATTGCTTGAGCAAATTCAGAGCATTTTAAAGGAGGGTCAACAGGAGGCTCGATCAGTCTAGCTAAATCATAGGTAACTTCACTATTAGCGATCGCTTCAGCCAATCCCTTTTGAATCAAATCCGCCGCTTCTTGCCAACCCATAAACTCTAGCATCATGACTCCAGAGAGAATAACCGAGCCTGGATTAATCCGATCTAGTCCAGCGTGCTTTGGTGCTGTGCCGTGGGTAGCTTCAAAGATAGCGCAATCGTCACCAATGTTTGCCCCAGGACTCATACCCAAACCGCCAACAATAGCTGCTGCTGCATCAGAAATGTAATCGCCGTTTAGGTTCATCGTTGCCAAGATAGAATAATCATCAGGGCGGGTTTGAATTTGCTGAAAAATACTGTCAGCAATGCGATCGTTTACCATTACTTTGTTCTTCCATTTGCCTTCCCCGTGAGTATCCCAAATATTGTCTAAGACTTCTTGAACTTCTTGACCAATTTTTTGCTGTTTTTCTGGAGTTAGAGCATTATATCCAGGCTCTATTTTACGAGCGTTATCTTCAATTGAAAGATTACTATTTGCTTCTTTATTGCTTAGAATCCAAGATTCTCTTTCGGTAACACATTCACCCCGAAATTCTGTAGTCGCCAATTCATAACCCCAGTCACGAAAAGCACCTTCGGTATATTTCATAATATTACCCTTATGTACTAAAGTAACCTGTTGCTTGTTTGCAGTCAGTTTTAAAGCCTGCTGAATTGCTTTTCTAATTAAGCGTTGTGAACCAGTTTTGCTAATCGGCTTGATGCCAATCCCTGAATCTAAAGGAATTTGCTTCTTGCCATGTTCAGGAGTGTTGGGAATCAAATCTGTGTTTAGTAAATTAATCAACCTAGTGCCAATTTCGTCCCCTTGTTTCCATTCAATACCCAGATAAATATCTTCGGTATTTTCACGATAAACAATTACGTCCAGCTTTTCAGGATATTTATGAGGAGATGGCGTACCTTGATAGTAACGGCAGGGACGCACACAGGCATATAGCTGAAATATTTGGCGCAGAGCTACATTCAAGGAACGAATCCCTCCTCCTACAGGAGTAGTCAAAGGACCTTTTATTGCCACTCCATATTCTTTAATCGCATCTAGAGTATCCTGAGGCAGATATTGGTAAGTACCATATTTTTCACAGGCTTCGTCTCCCGCATACACCTTAAACCAATTGATTTTACGCTTGTCACCGTAGGCAGTTTTGACCGCTGCATCAATTACAGCTTCGGTAGCTGGCCAAATATCTACTCCAGTACCATCACCACGAATAAAGGGAATGATTGGATCATCAGGGACAATAGGCTTGCCATCTTGAAAAGTTATTTTAGAGCCAGCGTTTGGTGGTGTCAGTTTCTCGTACATACGGTTGTGATTAAGGAAAAATGAATATAGCTACAGTACAATTAAATCGCTCTGATTTGACAGTAGCAAAATTTTTTAGCTGAAGTTTTTAAATAAAAATAATTATGTTGAAGACCTGCATTAAACAATTATTAAATTTTAAAGAGTGAGAAAATATATATTTATAAGGTGCAAAAATAGAGAATTTAATTTAAATACGTTTTTTAATAATACAAAAGCATGAAAAAGATACTAATAGTAGATGATGATTTGATTTTGCCCCAGGTGCTGCAAAATTCTCTAGAACAAAAAGGATATCAAGTTATTTCTGTTGGTTCTGCCAAAGAAGCTTTAACTAAATTTAATCAGGACATCCTAGATATTATTGTTTCCGATGTTTCCATGCCAGAAATGGATGGATTTGAGTTTTGTCGCCAATTGCGATCGCAAACATTTGGTAAATTAATCCCATTTATTTTCCTCTCGGCAAAAGATGAATTAGAAGACCGTATTCAAGGACACACGATTGATGCTGACAGTTATCTTACTAAACCTTTTGAAATGAAAGAGTTACTGGCTAACATTGAGGCTTTAATCGTTTTGCCTACAAGGATACGAAAAAGCATAGTTTTAGACAAATTACTCTATAAGCGATCGCTGCTCCACGGCTAAATCTAAAAAAGTTAGTAAATCCTAATTTGACCATAATTTTAAGCAGTGACTACAGCCAAACCGTGATAGGATTTTCATCATAGACCACTAAGTACAAACACTCATCTTTCTTTAGAGCAAAAAAGCGATTTTGTCTAGAGCTTACTCTGCACCTTCAAAGTTTTAAATAGTGGCAGATTAACCGTCTGAGGAAAAATTCATATGGACGATATTAAAGATTTAAATCACCCAATATATTCAGAATCAGAGAAGAATCAATTAAAGCTAGTTTCTCAATTATTAGAAGCAGGAGAAACTGGTTTAGATGTCTTATCAGATTGGATGATTTCTCTTAAGGGTGAACTTGACAATTTAGCTTTAGGCAAAGCATATCAAGCTTTATATCAAGATAGTAATCCTGTCGTTCAAGATTTTTTAGCTAGCAATTTTCCTCAAGGTGTTGTTCCCCTCCTCTCGGAGCAAAACATTGACTATCAACCCTTACAACAATTATTGGCTCAACAAGATTTTCAAGGTGCTGATGTAGTGACCTTACAAAAGCTGTGTGAGTTAGCAGGTGCAGCAGCGGTTGAGAGAAAGTGGGTTTACTTTACGGAGATAGAAAACATTTCAACCACAGATTTTCACACTTTGGATCGATTATGGTTGATGCACTCTCAAGGAAAGTTTGGTTTCTCTGTACAAAGACGAATTTGGCTATCTGTTGGCAAGAATTTTTCTAAATTGTGGACTAAGATAGGCTGGAAATCTGAAAATACATGGACACGTTACCCCAAAGAATTTACCTGGAATTTAACTGCTCCTGATGGTCATTTACCTTTATCTAATCAATTGCGTGGTGTAAGAGTTTTAGATGCTATATTTGCTCATTCAGCTTGGACTAAATAGTTTATTACCAGCATTAGAAAATATCTGGGGTAAATAATATCACCGCGTCCCCACGTCCTGGCTTCAACCTATCTGTATCAACCAAAAAGTAAAGCGATATTACTCCCTAAACACTATTATTTCCAAGATTTATGCCAGAAATGTTCGTTCTAGCAGATTTTCGGGAACTTTAAAAGGAGCAAGCTAATCAAAGCATAAGTTCTTTTTCATTTACTAGAAAAGAATTTAGTGATCTAAAATTAGCCATCTAGTCTAATATGTTCATTTTTATAAAGTTGCCAAAATATGCTCAAATTTTTTGATTTATCAAGCTTTTAAAGCATAATTTAGCAATATTAGTTTACACCAGAGTTATGACTAAATATCTGGTATAGCACTGCATTAACTACGCTGTGTTGGGCAAAATTCTAGTTCAATTTCTTGACCAAAATTTTGTAGCAGAATATTTTTGGAGTCCATATACAATAACTTTTATTAAAAATTAAGTAATACCCGTGGAAGCAGTAGATTTAGGGTCAGCAGTCACCAATATGACTAAGCCACAAAACCAACTTTTTTGCCGTTTAGATGGTCTTACCTCTTCAACGAGAGAGCAGCTAAGATTAACCACCTTAAGTCAACTAGGCTTATTGGTTTCTGAGTCAGTTCCTGTTTTTGAAGAAGTGACCCAAAAAGCTGCAACTTTTGTCAATGCACCAATATCTATTTTGAGTTTGGCTATTGAAGGTGAACTATGGTTTAAATCAGCAGTTGGTCTATCAACAACTGGTTTAATGAATCAGTTAGCGTCTCAACGAAAAATATCTCTTGATGAGTCTTTTAGTAGTTATGTTATTGATAGTCAGCAGCCATTAGTTATCGATAATACTTTAAGTAATGCTGTTTTTGCCCATAGTGTTTTGACTCAGCATTATGGGATTCGAGCTTATTTAGGAGTTCCTCTGATTAGTTCTGATGATTTATGTATTGGAACTCTAGAAGTGATGGACTGGAAAACTAGAGAGTTTAATGAGCGCGACATTGATTATTTAGCTTTACTAGCTCGCTGGTGTTTAGGAGAATTTGAACGTCATCAGAGTATCAAAACTAAAAAAGCAAATTCTTCGGGTTTTACTCAACCAGAGTGGCAAAAAGCTAATAGCCTGATCTTGCCTACCATGGTCGGTTTGGGTAGTGACGGTGCAACTTCCAGGAAAAATATAGCCCAGGTAAATCAATTTAGTGAAGATAGTCAAGCCTCATCAAAAGCTGCCACTAATCCAATTAAAATTAAGCTCTTATCTCAACTAACCCAAGAGTTAAAAACTCCTCTAACTGCGGTAATTGGTATGGCGAGCGTGCTACATCGCGAGGTGTATGGACCTTTGACCGTTAAGCAAAGGGAGTATTTAGAAATTATTCACAATAGTGGTCAAAATTTGATTAATTTAGTCGATGAAATTGTCAGTCTAGGAATTTTAAACGCGCAAAATTCTGAGATCAACACCACAGCAGTAGATATTGAAATGCTTTGTCAGCAGGTAATTAATAGCCTGGAGGACAGTGCCAAACAGCATCAGCAAGCATTATGTCTTTCTATCGAGCCTGGCAATAGAATTTGGTCTTTAGATAAAGAAAAAGTACGACAAGCTCTTTACTATTTAATTACCAGTATTTTGGAAATGTCTGAAGCTGGTGGCGAAATAAAAATTCATGTTTCTCGCAGAAATAAAGCCTTGAATATTGCCGTAGGTATTTCTCATCCTTGGTTAGGAGAAAATTTTGGCGAATCAAATCTTCATTCTCAGGCGATTACTAAAGCTTTGAGTCTAAATCAAGATAATATTCAAAACTTTGATGGTTTTAACGCGGGAATGAGCGATATTGCTCTGAGTAATCATCAAATATTAACCTCGGCTGCGTTAATGATGGTTATTAATGAGGAAGATTCTTTGGATAAAGTGGTTAATAAAATTCCTCGTGATGTTTTGGGACTATTATTTTGCTGTCATTTAACCGAAATACATGAAGGATCTGTAGTTGTTCAAGGTTCTCTTAATTCTAGTTATCGTTATGTGCTGCAATTTCCGAAAACTTATTCGGCAGAAGAGTAAAATCTGAATATAAGCAATACGTGGTTTAGGATAAGGATGTTCAATTTTACTTAATCCTATCCATGAAATCGGCTTGGTCAACCATCACGTTCTCAAAGCCACAGTTGCATCAGTGGCGCAAAGGTAGCTATCTTCATCGAGCAGTTGGAGCTTTATCTAACTGGCGACAAGGAAGTTGGCTGTTGCAATGGTCTGAGGCAATTGGAGCTTGTTTAATTAGCCTGGTTTTTGTATTTGCACCTTTTGTTTCTACTGCTTTAATTGGTGTTTTGTTGCTTGCTGTTGCAGCCTACTGGATTGTAACTACTATTTCTGCATCTAAAAAAGAAAAACTCAGCATTACGCCGATTCATATTTTAGTTTTTTTGTACTGGTGCATAGCGGCGATCGCCACAGCTTTTTCTCCCGTTAAATCTGCTGCCTTAAATGGTCTAGTAACCTTGACTATTTACTTAATCTTGTTTGCTTTAGCAGCCCGAATATTGCGATCGCCTAAACTATATAACTGGATTATCACCAGCTATTTATTAACTGCTTTGATAGTTAGTTCTTATGGTGTGCGCCAGGAGTTTTTTGGCGTACAGCAGTTAGCCACCTGGAATGATCCCACCTCACCCTTGGCGAACGCGACTAGAGTTTATAGCTACCTAGGTAATCCTAATTTGTTAGGAGGATATTTGTTACCAGCGATCGCTTTAAGCATAGCTGCGGTTTTTATTTGGCATGGTTGGATTAAAAAAACCCTAGCGGTGACTATGGTAATTATTAATTCTAGCTGTCTATATTTTACTGGTAGTCGTGGGGCATGGTTGGCGATGACAGTATTAATTGGTGTCATGCTGCTGCTGTTTTACTATTGGTGGCGTGAATATTTACCTCGCTTCTGGCAAATTTGGTTATTACCTCTGGTATTTGGCAGTTTGGCAGGATTGTTTATCTTGGCATTTATTTCTTTAGAGCCTCTACGCATCAGAGTCATGAGTATTTTTGCAGGTAGAGGAGACAGCAGCAATAATTTTCGGATTAACGTTTGGCAAGCCTGTTTCAAAATTATTGAAGACTACCCAATAATTGGCATTGGACCAGGACATGATGCTTTTAATAAAATTTATCCCCGCTACATGGATTCACGCTATCCTGCTCTAAGCGCCTATTCGATCTATTTAGAACATCTAGTAGAAATGGGCTATATTGGCTTGGGGTGCTTTATCTGGCTTTTGGTAGTCACTTTTAATCATGGCATAGGTCAATTAATTCGTTTACGCCAGAGCAAGAATAAAAGAGGAATCTATCTGATTGCTGCGGTTGCTGCGATCGCTAGTCTGGCTTTTCATGGCTTTGTGGACACAGTTTGGTATCGTCCTCAAATTAATACGCTCTGGTGGTTGACCTTAGCTATTATTGCTAGTTTTTACGACGATGTTAGTAGTTACACCGAATATAAAGAGTAATTCAGCAAACTGTTAAATTGCTCATTGTTAATTGTTAATTGTTAATTGTTAATTGTTCATTGACTCAATCTCGCTTCATGGCTCTTGCCATAGATCTTTCATCGTCGCGTTTTTTCGATGTTTCTCGCTTGTCGTGTAGTTTTTTACCTTTGCCCAAACCGACTACAATTTTAACTCTTCCTTTTTTGAAGTACATTTTCAAAGGAACAAGTGTCAGACCTTTTTGTTCGGTTTGCCCAATGAGTTTGTTGATTTCTTTACGGTGGAGCAGTAATTTACGAACACGGCGAGCCTCATGGTTAAAATGAGACCCTCCTGCTTGATAGGGAGAAATATGAACATTACTTAACCAAGCTTCACCGTTTTTGATGAAAGCATAGCCATCTCTAAGGTTGACTTTTCCTGCTCGGATTGACTTTACTTCTGTACCAACTAATTCAATTCCTGCTTCGTAGGTTTCTAGAATTTCGTAAAGATAACGAGCCTGACGATTATCACTAACAATTTTGACTCCTGGGTTATTTTCAGCCATGCTTGTACATCTAAATTCTGGACTTGTTGAGGACTTATTAGTATATCATTCAGCTTTTAGTAGGGCTTGTCATTACTACTAAGGACAGTTTTCAGGATCGCAAGAAACTTCTATAGCTGCGATCGCTGCATCATCACGATATTTATCAGTCACATAAGAAACACCTGGATAGTCGGCATAAATACCAGAAAGTTCCGTTCCATCGGCAGTTAATTCAAAGTTGGAGGCTCTAAAACGAATATTTTCTGGCTTTTGATCTTCAAACGTTACGTATTCACTTGATTCGCCTTCGGTGTTGTATGCCAACACGGCATTTCCATAAGTTTTTTCTGCCTCTTTGATTGGCATACCTGCTTTGATTCCTGCTTTAGTTTGATAGCGATCGTTGTCCGTCAATAACATAGTAATAGGGTCGTCATCATTAGGAGTTGCCTTATTAGAGTCAGAAGTCGTTTCTACTGGGTAAAGAATATAATATTGAACTATATCTTTTTTAGTTACGGCGATCGCATTGGTATCAACCGTAAAAGACGATATCATTTCAAATTTGGTATCTGGATCTGATATTTGCTTTAATTGACCCAAAGTCATGCCAAGCTTGGCTTTTCCTATGCCACTAGAAGATATAAGAACTTTTTCTTTTATCGTTGCTGTATTAACTTGGCTAATCTTCACACCAGATTCAGTAGAGCTAGCATCCTCAGATTGAGTATTAATAGTTTTGGCTTGACAAGCTGACAAAAGCAGCAAGACTAACAAAATAATTCTTTTCATTGAAATATCGTAACTTTTTAAGTTGATAAATATCTGAATTTTTGAGATTTAAAAAAGAGATGTTTTTATAATATTTAATATTTTATATTCTCAGCATCAAAATATCACCATTTAATTGCTATAGTTTTTTAATTTACTTAATATCTTATTTATTAATCTTAGCTATATAAAAATTAAGCTCAAAACAAAAAAACAAACTCGATCATAAATTTGATTAGATCTTGTCTAAAGCATAAATTAGGCAAATACGTAATTAACCGAGCTGCGAACATAAAGAAGATATATAGTAAATCAAAGTACAGCAGCAATTATGCTCGATTAATCAATGTATCGAAGTTTAATCTATACTTTCGGCATATTCTATTGAGTTAGAGTAATAATAGATGTTGTTCATTTAAAGTATAAAACAGATAATATGGTAAATACTTAGTCACTTTTTTGTATTTTATCTAATCAGTTTTTTGTATGCTCGATAAATACTGTTTAAACATCTAAGATATAATTAGCGAAAAAACATTCTTTGGCAGATGCAGGCTATCATATTTTTGCCTAGATTATTTTGTTTTGGGGCTTCAGACAGAACTCTTTTGAACTACATTTTGAAATTTTGGCGATCGCCAATCAAGGATTTTTGCTCAGAACATATCAATTTACCCAATTATCTTGATTGATAACTCCATTGATGTTCTACTTATTTAAATTAACTTAATTGCTAAAAAAATGAATCACGAAAAATTCATGAATGAAGCACTAATCGAAGCAAAAAAAGGTGATTTGCCTTATGGTGCAATAATTGTTAAAGATAATGAAATTATTGTTCGTGGTTACAACACAACCCAGACAGACAATGATGTTTCGGCACATGGAGAAATTAATGCTCTACGTACCTTTACCAAAAAAAAGGGCTATTCATTAGATGTTCTTTCTGGCTATGTCTTATATACCACCTGTGAACCTTGCCCTATGTGTTCAGCAGCTTGTATTTGGGCAGGAGTATCTAAAGTTGTTTTTGGGGCATCAACACAACAGTTAATTGATTTAGGTATAAAACAAATAAATATATCATGCGAAACTGTCGCCGAAAAAGGATTTCAAAAGATGGAGGTTGTCGGCGGTGTTTTAGCTGATGAATGTTTGGAATTATTTAGACAGCTTGAGTAAACTACTCAATTTGGCGTTGCTGATTTAAGTAATGATCTAACCTTCCATGTCTGGTTTTGTATATAACTTTGCAACCCTACATCATTGTTTAAAGATTAGGATGACTATTGGGTATCAGTAATTCTAAATTTCTAGTTTGGGTGTTCTATATTAGTAGAGTAATCTAAGCGATCGCATTTCAATCATGGCAGTTTCACCCAACTTTGCTTTTTTAGGGGTTCATGATGCCCAGTTAGTCAACATAGCAACTCTAGCAGAGAAATACTTTAGAGATGACCCTGTTACCTGTTTGATTAAGCTAAGGCAATTTGGAGAATTATTAGCACAGTTAGTAGCTGCCAATGTCGCTTTGTATACTAATCCTGATGAATCACAGTCAGACCTACTTAATAGATTACAGTCGCAAAACTTACTACCTGGGGATGTTAGAAATCTCTTTCATCAATTGCGAAAGTCTGGTAATGATGCGGTTCATAATAACCAAGGGAATCATGGTTTAGCTCTACATCACATAAGATATGCAAGAGAACTTAGCATCTGGTTTCATCGTACTTTTAGTAATGATAGCTTTAGACCAGGGGCTTTTATTCCCCTACATGCGGGCTAGCCCTTTGTAATCCAGAAAAGGAAACAGAAACCCTAAAAGAAGAATTAGCACGTCTGAGACAAGAAGCAGAAGCAAGTAGAAGTCAAGTTGAGTTAGCAGAAGCTAAGGCTTTAGAAGAGACGGAATTAAGACAGTTAGCCGAAGAATTACTAGAAGAAGCAGAAGCAGAATTAAAACAACGATTAACTACAATTCAATCCTCAACTGCTAACAAGTCATCGAAACTAATTCAGCAAACTATTAGTGCTGCTAACGATGCCGAACAACAAATAGATTTAGATGAGAATGAAACTCGTCGGTTATTAATTGATACCAAGTTAAGAGAAGCTGGTTGGGAGGTAAATTCAGATAATCTTACTTATACTAAAGGTACAAGACCCCAGAAAGGAAAAAATATAGCGATCGCCGAATATCCAGTTAAGCAGGGAAGGGCTGATTATGCTTTATTCGTGGGACTACAGGTAGTAGGTGTAGTAGAAGCCAAACGTCACAGTAAAGATGTCTCAGGAGATATTGCCCAAGCTAAAAGATATAGCCAAAATTATCTAATCAAAGGAGATGAAACCTTATGTGATGATCGACCTTGGGGAGAATATAAAGTACCGTTCGTCTTTGCTACTAATGGTAGAGAGTATCTAGAACAGTTAAAAACTAAAAGTGGTATTTGGTTTTGTGATGTTCGCAATCCTTATAATCTTAGCCGTCCGTTACAGGGTTGGTATAGTCCACAGAGTCTAGTTAAGTTACAACAAAATACTTGCTTCTAGAAACTGGAAACCACCACTGCGTAAATGGTTAGAAAGAATTGGTAAGCAGTTAAAGCAGGAAACTGTAGTTGATAGAGAAGCCTTTGACAAAGGGCAGTTTGAAGCTCAAGGTGGATTTAAACGGATTAATCAAACTTTTGCTGGTGAGTTAGAAACAGTATTAAGTGAGATTAATCAAGAATTGTGGCAAGAGAAGGCGTAATGATTCAAATCACATATTTTATATTTGAAATTGTATATGTTGGTATTTAAGTTACAAAAACACAAATTAAAACTTTTAAAACTTGAAACAGCATATAGTTATGGAAACTCAAACACTTAATAATTCTATTACATTTAAAGGCTTTGTTATCGCTTGCATTATTTTAATACCCCATTGTGTATATTCGTTTTATAAAATAGTGTTCCGTAAAAAGTATTTTAATATTCCGCCAACAAAAAATATGTTTTGGTCTCTTATGCAATTTATATTTTCAATACTAGAGTTTGTAATGGACCTCTTGCATAAATAGAAGATTAATATATTTTCCCTTTAACCTTTCCCCTTTTCCCTCTTGGCAAGCTAGTTCATTATGATTCGTGCAAGAAGTCTAATGGTTATACAATTAGCCATATTAATATTGCCAATATATGCTTTGTTCGATATCTATATGCTAATTGTATCTTATTCTCAAGAATCATTTATTGAAGCTACTGAAGGGGCTTTTGTGGAATTTATCGATGCAATTTTAAAATTATTTAACTTACACAACACGGAAGATTAAAGCGGTCACTGAAAGAAACAAAGAAAAGCCTATGATTATGTAATTATAAAAAAACTAAAATAATTGTTGGCAATTTTAAGCTTTGGTAATTAAAATGTTACTTTATCTGAGTGTCTTTTTTACCGAGATTGAATGAACGTTACTACTGATATTGTTGCTAAACTCTGGAGTCTATGTAATGTACTGCGGGATGATGGGATTACCTATCTACAGTATGTTACTGAGTTAACCTATCTTCTGTTTCTCAAGATGATGCAGGAGACAGGGAAAGAAGATGTATTACCAGAAGGCTATCGGTAGGATGATTTAGTTAGTAAAGAAGGTATCGAACAGCTTACTTTTTATCGAGCATTGCTATTAAAGCTTGGTTCGGAATCAGCTAGCGATCGCATACAGGCTTATTTTTGCTAATGCTCAAACTGCTCTCAAGAAACCAACGAATCTAGCAACAATAGTAACTAGCCTTGATTCTCTTGATTGGTATTCAGCTAAAGAATAAGGCTTGGGGGATTTATACGAAGGGTTGCTAGAAAAGAATGCTAGTGAAAAGAAATCGGGTGCGGGTCAATATTTTACGCCACGTCCTTTAATTGACAGCATGGTAGCTTTAATCAAACCTCAAGCAGGAGAATTAATACAAGACCCCGCAGCAGGTACGGGAGGGTTTTTGATTACTGCCGATAAATATATTAAGCAGCAGACAGATAATTTATTTGACCTATCAGTAGACGAACAAAACTTTCAAAGGGATAAGGCATTTTACGGCATCGAATTAGTGCAGGACGCTCATCGCTTGTTACTGATGAATATGATGCTACATGGCATTGAAGGAGAGGTAGGTTTAGGAGATAGCCTATCAGCAGACGGGCAGAGATTACGCAAAGCAAATGTAATTCTAACTAATCCTCCCTTTGGCACAAAGAAAGGAGGGGGTAAACCTACCAGAGATGATTTTACTTACCAAACCTCTAACAAACAGCTAGCATTTTTAGAACATATTTATCGAGGGTTATTACCAGAGGGAAGGGCAGCAGTTGTATTACCTGATAATGTTTTGTTTGAAGATGGACAGGGGCGGAACATTAGGGCTGACTTGATGGATAAGTGCAACCTTCATACTATCCTGCGTTTACCGACGGGTATCTTTTACGCTCAAGGAGTTAAAACTAATGTTCTATTTTTCCAACGAGGTACAACAGAGAAAGGAAATACCAAGGAAGTTTGGTTTTATGACTTAAGAACTAATATGCCTTCCTTTGGTAAGCGTACTCCTTTTACTAAAAAGCACTTTGAATACTTTGAGATATGTTATGGCAATGACCCTAATGGCAAGAGTCCTCGTCAGGATTTAGGAGAGTCAGGGCGGTTTAGATGCTTTAGTCGGGATGATATTACTAAACGAGGAGAGAACCTAGATATATCTTGGTTACGGGATGAAAGTTTACAAAGTGCTGAAGACCTACCCGAACCTGATGAAATAGCAGCAGAGATTATGATGAGGTTACAAACAGCAATGGAAGATATGGAAGCTTTAACCGAGTTGTTAGATAATCCTGGTGTTGAAGAAGAAGCGCACCGCCCTGTCTGAGGTTTCCTCAGACGTAAGGACGGAGCAAGAAGTTTGATAATAGATGAAGAAGTAGATAGTTTAATTATGAATACAGAAGAGAAAGTTATCAAAAAACTGAAGAGGTTTTCGTTAGAAACACAACAAGAGGTATTGCAGTTCATGGAATTTTTAGAATTTCGCAATCAATCTCTTAAGAAAAAAACTGATATATCTGCTTTAGAAGCTGCGGGAACTTTAGTAGGGTGCTTGGAAGCAGCAGAGGATTTATCTACCAACAAAGATTATCTTAAGGGATTTGGTCAGTAGTGTACCGTCAAGTTTTATTGGATACGGGTTCATTAGTTGCTTTACTCAATCGTCAATATCAGTCAGTAAATGAAGCTATTAATGCTGGATTGAAATTATTAATGGAACAAGAGCTTATTTATCAGGGGCGTTTTGCCGAACTCAGACAAGAAATTATGGTAGGGATTGAGGCATCCCAAAGAGGTGAGGTTGTAGATAGCGAAACTGTTTTTAATTCCATTCAAGAGAAATTAGAACAGCGTCGCCATCAAGCAGAATCATGAGCAATATTTGTCGTTTTACTGTTCCTGCTAGTAGAGACATTGAAAGTATTATCGCCATGAAATTAATTTCATGGCTTAAACCCAAAGTCGGTTTAAACCGACTTAAAATGTTAGGCAGAGAATTTATTCTTTGACTTCGTTAAATGTAGCAAAAAGCGATCGCATTTAAAATTAATATGGCTCTGTGGCGTTTATATTATCATTTGGTTTGGGCAACAAAAGAAAGACAACCATTGATTGACAGTAAACGTGAAGCTCGGCTTTATCCTTATATTGTGAGTAAAGCAGATTCTCTAAACTGTATTATTCATGGCATCAATGGAACAGATAATCATATTCATGTAATTGCTTCAATTCCGCCCAAAATGGCGATCGCAGAATTTGCTAAACGTATCAAGGGTAGTAGTTCGCATTACCTAAATCAAAATTTTCCCAATCCGACTAAATTTGCTTGGCAAGAGGGTTACGCCGTATTTTCTTTAGGTGCTAAACAATTAGAAACTGCGATCGCATATGTTGAAAATCAAAAAATACATCATCAACAAAAAACCATAATTTCTATATTAGAACGAATTGAACACGACGACCATCCTCCTAAATCTCATAGATCGTCAAAACAAGCGTCACAAGATGATTAAATAGCTTACCCACAAATCACCATGAAATCAATTTCGTGGCTCATGCACCAAGTCCGTTTAAACCGACTTAAGATATCAGACGGGGAATTTATTCCCTGGCTGTCTAATGTATTGGGTAACTGATCTTAAATTGGTTTCTCTTTTTGACTGATATTTATCATTTAAGATTGAATGGTTTGCCTACAAATCACCATGAAATTAATTTCATGGCTCATACACCAAGTCCGTTTAAACGGACTTAAGATATCAGACGGGGAATTTATTCCCTGGCGGGTTGATTGCACTGGGTCATAAATTTCGGATAGGTTCGGGTTTCGAGCGATAGATGTTTGTTGTTTGAGATTTAAAAGAGATTAAATAGCTTACCCACAAATCACCATGAAATCAATTTCGTGGCTCATACCCCAAGTCCGTTTAAACGGACTTAAGATATCAGACGGGGAATTTATTCCCTGGCTTTTTAGTTGATTGATGTTTATTGTTACAGGGTGAGGAGAGATTAAGTTGAGTTTAAATATTCCTGAGAGTTGGACATTAGCAGAACTAAAACAATTGGGAAAAATTGTAACAGGTTTTACTCCTTCCAAGAAAAATTCTCAATTTTATGGAGATATTATTCCTTTTTACAAACCAACGGATTTAGATGCTGGTTATGAAGTTATAGAGGCTAGAGAATATTTATCAGAATTAGGTGCAAGTAAAAGCAGACTGTTACCACCTTTTTCTATTTTGGTGACTTGTATTGGTGCTACTATCGGGAAAACTGGATTATCACAAGCAATTTGCACAACCAATCAGCAAATTAATTCAGTAATACTAGAAAAATACATATTTTCCCAATGGCTGTTTTGGTTTATTAGCAGTCCTCAAGGACAAAAATTAATTATTAATAACGCTTCTGCTACCACTTTGCCCATTCTAAATAAAACACGCTTTAGTGAATTAAAGTTTCCCCTACCACCTCTCAACGAACAAAAACGCATCGTAACTAAAATAGAAGCCCTACAAACAAGAAGCACCACAGTAAAAAAAGAACTAGAAGCAATTAAACCTCTACTAAATCAATTCCGTCAATCTGTTCTGGCTGCTGCTTTTCGTGGTGATTTAACTAAAGACTGGCGATCGCAAAACCCCGATGTTGAACCTGCTTTAAAACTTATACAATCTAATTCTGATATAGTATCAAACTATCTACCTATTAGTTGGTGTCAAGCTTTAGTAGGAGATGTTGTTGAAAACTTGAAATATGGAACATCAAAAAAGTGCCGTTATGAAATAGATGGTATTCCAGTGTTACGTATTCCTAATATTGTTGATGGAACTATAAACCATTCAGATTTAAAATATGCACAATTACCAGATAAAGAATTTGACAAGCTAAGATTAATTTCAGGAGACATTCTGATGATTAGGTCAAATGGAAGTGCGTCTTTAGTTGGTAGAACAGCCATTATTAGAGAAGCTGAAAAAGATTTTGCTTATGCTGGATATTTGATTAGATTAAGACCAAACAAAGGATTAGTTTATCCTGAATATTTGAATTTGTGGTTTTCTAGCTATGAAATTAGATTACAGATAGAAATTCCTTTACGTTCAACAAGTGGAGTCAATAATATCAACAGTGACGAAACTAAGAAACTCAATATTCCAATTCCACCACTTCAAGAACAAAAAGAAATAGTCCGCCGTATAGAATCACTATTCAAACTAGCAGACAACATCGAACAACAATACCAACAAGCAGAAATAGATTTAGAAACCCTCAACCAATCCATCTTAGCTAAAGCCTTCCGAGGCGAACTTGTTCCCCAAGACCCCAACGATGAACCAGCATCAGTATTATTAAAAAGGATTAGGGAAGAAAGAGAAAAAGCAACAGCTAAGAAATCTAAGACGAAGAAAACAAGTAGTAAGAAGCAAGACAAACAATTAGGCATACCAGGAATATAACTAAGCAAATTTAGAAATTAATTACCAGTATTTCGAGTTTTTTTAGGTAGAGCTACTTAAATGGTCGAGGAAAAAAAACAAAATCTATCTTATTTTGCCGAATTGAATCCTATTTATCGATTCAAACAAGTACCAAAAGTCATAATTCATAATACTTATTCGAGTTCATCAAGTTTAAATCGAGATTCAATCAAAGTTTTGAGTTGGAATATCGCTAAAAACAATTACGACCCAAGCTGGAGCAAAGATTTTTTGGCAATTGTCGATCGCTATCAACCAGATAAAATCTTTTTGCAAGAAGTTCGTCTGCGTGCTGATGTCCAAGAAATTGCCGAATTAACCCAAATGGGTTGGGCTTTTGTCCCTAACTTCATTGATGTCTCAAACAATACCTATTCAGGAATTCTAATTGCTAGTCAAGGCGATCGCATCTCTAAGCAAGCTGTAATTACCAAGCATTACGAACCAGTTACTAATACCCCGAAAGTTTCTTTATTTACCGAGCATTCTTTAAGCGACTGCCCCCAAAGCTTGTTAGCCGTTAACACTCATTTGATTAATTTCGTTAATCTAAGTAAATTCAAAGCTCAACTACAAGAAATTGAGTCAATACTCAACGAGCATCAAGGGGCAATAATTTTGGCAGGAGACTTTAATATCTGGAATAAATCTCGATGGCAGATATTATCTCAAATGGCAGCTAGGCTAAATTTAACCCCTGTATCTTTTACCACCGAAGATACTAAAAAAATTAAAAACTTTCTATTATCTCCACCGCTAGATTATATCTTTTATCGCGGATTTGCTCCAAAGCTACACACTGCCAAGGTGATAGATAATATCTCTTCTTCAGATCACAATCCTCTTTTTGTAGAGCTTTGCTTAAATAGAGACTAGACGATTACTTCCCTTGTTTAGTTGTCTCTTCATCCCCCGAACCTAGCAATGAAGCAACTAGCTGAGTTTGCGGGAATGGTTCTAAGACGAGCTTTTTTACCATTACCGTCAGAGGCAAAGCCATAAAAGCTCCAATAGGACCCAAGATCCACGTCCAGATAATAACTGCCAAGAAAGTTACCAGCACAGATAAGTCTAACCCTTTAGCAAGAAAGCGAGGGGCAACTACAACATCGAAGAAGTTGTTAATTAAAGCGTAAACAACGCCCAAGATTACTGCTTGCCATAACCCCTGATTGAGAAGGGTTAATAATACTGGTGGTATGAGGGCAACGTAAAAACCGATATTTGGTACAAAGTTAAATAAGAATGAAAGGACTCCCCACAGTACGGCAAACTGCACCCCCATAATCCACATCAGAATAATTTGACAGATAGCTGTTAAAGCACCCACCCAACTCTTAATCGCTAGATAACTGGTTGTACTTTGAGCAAAATCCTGAAATTGCCCTAGCAGGGGTAAATTGTTTCCCAGTCCTCGGCGCAGTTGCGCTGCAAAAGTTGGTGCGCTTGCCAGCATATAGATAAATATTAAGAATGTCAGCCCAATATTGGAGAAAATACCTAGTAGTGATGAGACAAAAGACAGTACCAACTGAATTATTCTTTCTGGTTGAAACCATTGCAGGGAGCGAATATCTTCTGATTCTACGCCTCGCTCATTAAGCCACTGCCACAAGTTGTTAAGCTGTGCCTCGGTTTGGTTAACATAATTAGGTATCACATCTGAAAGCTGTTCAAAAGAGATGGTAAAAAAGAAAACAAAGAATGCACCCAAGACCAGGACAATAAGTAGCACGGTCACATATGCCAACCAGTGAGGAAAACCGCGCCTTTTTAGCCATGTCATAATCGGATATGTCACCAGCACAATGAACAAAGAAAGCAATATAGGACTCAACAAGCCTGACATCGCCTTAAGCCCCGCAACAATTAGCACCAAGCTAGCAACATCTATTAGTAGAGAAGTAATATTGCGCTTTTGGGTTTTCATAAATACTTTCTCTTTAGGGCTATTTTGGTCAATGTATATTGTTAGAGGGAATATATATTATTGTTTGTCCTGATTGCACCTATCTATCTATAGAGCTTCAATTTGACGACAGATTATATACTGAATGCTAGTAGCTCGGATCGAAAATGTCTACTCTGGTTGCTAATTATACCGCTGAGAGAACTAAATGAAGATGTTTAAGCAATTGCGTAGCTAACAGAAGGCATTGCTAATAACTTTTTTTCAATCTTGCTTAGGAAAATTAGTCTATAGTTAATCTCAGATATTTTTAAAACGGCATCAGCCTATATGAGATTATTTCCGTTAGTTTTAATTGGTAACTGTTTATTTCCAAGTTTATTAGTTTCTCCTGTTACCGCTCAAGAGAGAAATTCTGAAGAAGACAGCAAGATCGATATTCCTTTAAAAGATATTGAGCAAAGTCCCGTACTGCAAGAATGGTTAGATAAAGTACCAAATGTATTAGAAGAAATAAAACAAGATCCTGCTTTTGTGACTCGTTTGCGACTAGGTTTTGCAGTCTTTCCCTCTACCGATGATGCGGGTGGACTTAATGTGGGAATTGAAGATATTTTTATTGAGCGCACTGGTTTAACTATTAGTGCCGATTATCAGACGGCATTTAATGGCGATCGCAATGCTGTTGGTGCGGACTTACACTACTTTCTCTTACCCCTTGGTGGCTATATTAATTTTGCGCCGATGGTTGGCTATCGCTACGTACAAAGCAACGACTTTTCTACCGACGGAGTTCATCTAGGAGTTAGATTAATGTTAACCTTTTCGCGGACGGGAGGCGGTGATATTTCTGTATCCCAAAGCTTTATAAGTCCAGGGGGCAGTGAGGAAGTAGGAATTACCTCTTTTTCTGCTGGTTATGCTCTGACTTCTCATTTACGTTTGTCAGGGGAGATCGAAAGGCAAAATTCAGTTGAGGATGAAGATAGTCGCGCTGGGCTGAATTTAGAGTGGTTATTCTACTAGAAATCGAGCAGATAAATGGAATTATTAGTAAGTATCATGTCGGCAATACTGGCGATCGCAACTTCGGTTAATGCGGTGGGAGATGAGGTTTTGAAAAATAAGCTTGAATCCCAGATAAAGTCAGTAGATACTATTGCAGTGCGGATCGATAATGCTCCCAATCATGACATTTTAGGGGGAAAAGTAAAGCGTGTTAGAGTTGCCACCCGCAATTTGCAAATTAGTCAAGCGATCGCTTTCAAAGTTCTAGAATTAGACGTAGACGGGATTGACATCAAGCTCAAGGAATGGTTACAGCAAGATATACTAACAGAAATTGATGGTGTTCCTACCCTGAGACTGCGAGAACTATTTGAACAACCAGTTAACATCGCATCGAGGGCGGTTTTGACTCAGGAACAACTCGATAATATGCTGCAATCTCCGTTTATCAATAGAACTATTAGACGGCGATTACAGCAAACTCTCAATCGAATAGCCGAAAAGAACTATAGACAAGAAGATTTTGAAATTTCTAGTTTTGCCTTAGATTTAATTGACGAAAATCGCATTGCTTTAAGAATGAAACTTTCTGGTTTCGACCCTGAAGATGGTAGCAAGGATGCAGAATTAAATGTAGATTTTGAGTTTGCCTTAGAAGTTATTGATGGCATTAGTTTTAGATTAACCGAGCAGCAGGTATTTATTGACGGAGAAGAAGTTGAACCCGAACAGGGGGTGCTTGTTGTCGCACCCGTTACTCTTAAAGCCTTAGAAGAGGTAGGAATTAAAGTTAGAGTGCTTGAGTGGGAATCTAACCAAGATGAACTTGAGTTAGCTCTGTTTATTAGCGCAAATAGATTTGCAGCTACCGCACTACTAGATGCACGTGACCTAATTAAAGCTGCTGAACTGTTTCTCGATGAGTAAATTAAGCTTCTAGATAATAAATTATGAAAAAATGTATCTGGGGCGGTGCTGTAGTCAGCGTAATAACTCTAATTAGTCTGTTTTCTAAAACTATTAAGGCTGAAGTTAAATTTCAACCTCAAGACCTGAAACTCAACCAAGTGCAATCTCTTGGTACTCATAACTCTTATCATATAAGACCTGCGCCTAGTTTATCTAAGGCTTTATCAGATGCTAACTGGTTAGCAAGAGTATTATTAGGAACTTTTGAATATACTCATTCATCGTTATCCGAACAATTCGATATGGGTGTTCGGCAAATAGAGCTAGATATGATGTTAGATCCTGAAGGGGGTTTATATGCCAAACCTCTTGGAGATTCCTTGGTCGAGAAGAGTGGTCTACCTGCTGACCCCGACTTCGATCCCGATGGAGAGATGAAGCAGCCAGGATTAAAAATAATTCATATGCAGGATTTTGACTACCGAAGTACCTGTTTGACCTTTACCAAATGCTTGCAAGAAATGAAAACCTGGTCGGATAAACACCCTCAGCATTTACCGATTGTGGTGTTAATTGAAGCCTCGAATAAAACTTATCCCAGGATGGTAATACCAGACAAAATGACCTTAGATCTTACCAAGCCAGTTAAGTTTGACGCTCAAAATATTAGCCAGATCGATAAAGAAATAAATGCTGTCTTCGATCGCCAAGAATTGATCGTTCCTGACGATTTGCGCGGTAATTATTCAACTCTTAGACAAGCTATTAAAAATGAAGGCTGGCCCACCCTAGCGTCAGCTAGAGGAAAAATGATTTTCTTGATGGACAATCGCAGCGAACTCTATTTAGAAAGATATCCAGAAATGAAAGGAGCAACTCTATTTACCACCGCCAGAGAACCAGGAGAAAATGAGGCGGTATTCATCAATACTAACCAACCGAGGATAGATATCCCCAGCATGGTTAGGGATGGATACATAGTTCGTACTCGTGCCGATGCAGACACTTTAGAAGCAAGAGTTGACAGTACCGAAAAACGTGAAGCAGCAATTAGAAGTGGCGCACAATACGTTAGTACTGATTTCCCCGACCCTAGCGAATACTTCTCAAAATTTAAGCGATTGTTTCCTGGAGATGCTTTAGTTCGTTGTAATCCCTGGAACACCGATAAAAGCTGTCATATTGAGGATAAGTAATTCAGATAGCCTACAGTTAATTTCAGGGATTTTTTGATCCCTCATAAGTTTTTTTGTAACCTTCTAACATTCTTCTGTCACTCTCCGAAATCAAGAACTAACAAATGAGGTTGCCAAATAAAATAAAAGAAGAATCTAATTAGGGTATAAAGCGATCGCTAATATTGAAACAACACCAGCTTTTTTGATTAACATTAACATACAGTATTTTTTCTTTGTTGAAATAGATTTATGATTTCTTGAGAAATATCAGAAGGCATTTTTTTGATTCTAGAGTTAACGTTAATTATGTAATGAGGAGGCTTTTCTATTTCTAGAAATTCTAGAACCTGATTTGTTTGTGAGAGAGCATCTTCGATAATATCTTCGTAGCTCAATATTAAAGGTTCTATTTTGTTATCTGCTAATATTTTTTTTAAACGAGCCTCTTGATGATTAATGAAATCAATTTTTTGTTCGATATTGTTAAGTAGAGCATCATTAATAGTAATATCTTTTAATTTTGATTGATATTTGATATTATTAGAAACGTCGCGAATATGCCAAATCTCGGTTTGTTGAGCTAAAACCAATGATACTGCTTGTGCCAGTTTATTTCTTCTAGTCAAAAAAATAAATTTATTTAAAGAATTAAATATCTGCTTAAAATCAAATTTAGTTTGTTTAAAATCAAATAAAAAATGCGATATTAATTTAGTACCAAAAACTCCATTATCTGTAGTACGGTATTGTAATAAGTTATCAAGCAATCTTAAATAATCAAAATCACAGTATCGCGCTAGCTGTTGAGCAGCAAGCCTCAAATGTTCTGCTGGATAGCCAGCAATTCCTGTAGATTCTAGTAGCTCACAAAAATAGGTTGAACCAGAGCGAGGGGTTGTTACAATTGCGTAAGTTACTTTAGGCTTAATAATCTGTTCAGATGAAGGTTGTAATAGCTGTCTTTTGCAAATGAGGTTGATAAAGACATCTGCAAAAAGTCGTAATGGAGTTACCTTTATTTTGAGTTCAATAGCTTTTTGCTTTACTCGCTCAAACAAAGCAGCTTCATCTTTAAAAGATGCCACAATAATTGCTTGATATTTATCTACTTCAGTTTTTTGAGCAAATATGTCATCTAAGTTCCCAATAGATAGATCATAGTAATAGTTGTTATCAACCTGCTGATGTTTTTGAAAAAACTCTTGAAGATATTGTAAGATCTCAGTCTCGCCTACAAAAAACAATCGATTTTGAGATGATAATTGTTTTAAAAACTGTGTTTCTTCTATAGCTTGAAATGTTTGAGCTAATTTCATATCAATTTCATTATGGTAACCAACCAACGTTCAGGTTAAATCTGACCAACACTCTTAAGTTAGCCTAAACCTCTTGCACGAACCAAAAATCAACCCTTTGAGACAAGCATTTAACCATGATTTGTGCAAGAAGCTTTTTGTGTCTCATCAAGTTAACTTATTTTGAGTTGATTTGCTAGCAGCATCAAATTTTCAAGATAATCAACAATGGTACAGGTCAGACGTTCCCTGCTTGCATCGGAGCGCCTTGCGCGGTTACAATCTGCTGCAAGAATGCAGTTAGCAGCGTTTAAAACTTCTATGGTTGGTTATCTAGTTTTTTTAACAATCTACGTAGGGTTGTATGCCTTATTCGCCTTAGGCTTAAATTTGCAGTGGGGATACGCAGGGCTAATTAATTTTGGTCACGTAGCCTTTATGACTGTGGGAGCTTATGCAACAGTTTTACTCAGTTCTCAAGGTGTACCGTTAATTATAGCCGTCATTATCGGCATGGCGATCGCCGCCTTATTAGGATTATTAATTGGGATGTCTACCCTCAGACTGCGGGAAGATTATCTGGCAATTGTGACGATTGGCGTTTCCGAGATGCTGCGCTTAATTGCCCTCAATGAAGAGTGGCTGACTAAAGGTTCTTTTGGTGTCCGCGGTTTTCCTTTGCCTGTAGATCGCTTTGACCCTAATCTATTTCAGAAATATATTTTAATTGGTATTTTGACCTGCTTAGGAGTTTTTGCTGCTTGGCAACTATGGAGTGGTTTGCGATCGCAATGGCGCGAAGGAAAGGAAATTCAAGGCAAAAGCTATCAGCCAACTAAATTAATTGGCTTAATTGCCTGGGGTATAATCGGTATCGGTTTGATTTTGACCGTGTATATCAATGGTTGCGCTGCGCTATTAGACTATAACTACAAAGCAGGTTTAATGTTGCTGGTTTTAATTGCTGTGGCGGTGGTTTATTGGGGTTTAGAACTATTGGTTAAATCCCCTTGGGGTCGAGTGCTAAAAGCGATTAGAGAAGATGAAGAAATAGCAACAGCTTTGGGTAAAAACGTTTTTTGGTATAAGTTACAGGCGTTTATGCTTGGTGGTGCGATCGCTGGATTGGCAGGAGCATTTTATGCTTGGCAGCTTACAACTATCTACCCTAGTAATTTTGAAACTTTAGTGACCTTTAATGTCTGGACGATGGTAGTTTTAGGTGGTGCAGGTAAAAATCCTGGGGCAATTTTAGGAGCGATTATCTTCTGGGCTTATGATGCTCTGACTAGGTTTTACTTACCTAAACTGGGCTGGTTTAATAGCTCAGAAGAAGGGGCATTTCGCGTCATGGTAATTGGCTTAATTCTCATGATCCTAATGATTTGGCGACCTCAGGGGATTTTAGGCAAGAAAGAAGAGTTGACCTTGGGAAGATAAATTTCTAAGGAGCAGTTGATTGCTTTGTTGCCTTGCGATCCTTAGAAATTGTTTTTTCAACCAATCGTAGCAGCACTAGGATTGTTATTTATTACTTACTATTAGACGCGAGATTACGAACTAAATTTCTACAGCCAGCACAGTCACAACCGTATAGTTGAATTGCCTTATCTCCTTCGCGATCGAGTTTGGCTGCGGTTTCAGGATCATAGTTATCACAGCTACAGTCTGCAAAAGGATAGTCAGTTTTTCTTTCGGGAATATTGGCAACCTCGCTATCTGTTTCAGGGGCAGAAAAAACATACTCTTTAGCACTGGCAGAGTTAGCCGAAAGCAAAGTTAAAGCTACAGAGCCAGAACAACCAAGAGCAGTAAGTAATCTCTTATTCATTTTAGTTTCTCCTAATTAATCAAAAACCAATTATATCTGGTAAAAAATCAATTTTCAGCAATGATGTCGGGTTAGATTTAACTTTAACCCGACACTCAAAAATATTGTGTTTGAAGTAAAATTATGTCCGTGAATAAAAAGCGATCGCGCTTCTTAATTACTCTCTGACTACAGATTACTCCTTGCCTAATTTCAAAACTGCCATAAAAGCTTCTTGAGGTACATCTACCGTACCAATAGCTTTCATGCGCTTTTTACCCTTAGCTTGTTTTTGCAGCAGTTTTTTCTTACGAGAAATATCCCCGCCATAACATTTAGCTAAAACATCTTTACGCAAAGCAGGAATATGTTCACTGGCAATTACCTTTGCGCCAATAGATGCTTGAATAGGCACTTTGAACTGATGACGAGGAATTAACTCTTTAAGTTTTTCGGTTAATGCTCGACCAACATAGTAAGCTTTATCTCGATGAACAATAGTAGACAAAGCGTCTACAGGATCTTTATTTACCAAAATATCCAGCTTAACCAAATGATCGGCGCGATAGCCCAACATTTGATATTCCATGCTGGCATAACCCTTTGTTCTTGACTTCATTTGATCGAAAAAGTCTGTTACCACCTCAGCCAAAGGTAGTTCATAGACTACACAAGTGCGATTTTGGGCAAAATATTTCATATCCTTGAATATCCCCCGTCTAGTTTGACATAAATCCATCAAAGTACCAACATAGTTTTCAGGAGTAATAATTTCTACCTTGATATAAGGTTCTTCAATTTTTTCTCGCTGTTGAGGATCTGGTAAAAGGCTGGGGTTGTCTATCTCTATTACTTCTCCTTCTATCGTCGTAACGCGATAAATGACCGATGGAGCAGTGGTAATTAGTTCTAAGTCATATTCTCGCTCTAGTCTTTCCTGGACAATTTCCATGTGCAGTAAGCCCAAAAAACCGCAGCGAAAACCAAAACCCATAGCACTAGAAGTTTCTGGTTCATAGGAAAGAGCAGCATCATTGAGCTTAAGCTTCTCTAAAGCTTCTCTCAAATCTGGATACTGATCGGAGTCTGTGGGAAACAAGCCACAGAAAACCATTGGTTTGGCTTCGGTGTAGCCAGGCAAAGGTTTGGCTGCCATCTCTTCAACTAGCGTAATAGTATCACCAACACGGGCATCTCCTACCGCTTTAATAGCAGCAGCAAAATAACCTACTTCCCCTGCATGAAGCTCGTCTACTTCTACCTGAGTAGGAGAAAGAACACCAAGTTCATCAATTACATATTCTTTTTCTGATGCCATAAGACGAACTAAGTCACCTTTTTTGACTTTGCCGTCCATGACGCGGAAATAAACTATTACCCCACGATAAGCATCATAGTAGCTATCAAAAATTAAAGCGCGCAGAGGTTGGTCTATTGTATCTTGTGGTGGTGGGACTTTTTGAACGATTGATTCTAAAATGGCATCGACTCCTAAACCTATTTTGGCAGAAGCTTGGATGATATCGGTGCAGTCTAAACCCACTACCTCTTCAATTTCTTCGGCAACTCTTTCTGGTTCTGCACCTGGCAAGTCAATTTTGTTGAGTACAGGAATAATTTCTAGGTCGTTTTCTAAGGCTAAATAGACGTTGGCTAAAGTTTGTGCTTCGACTCCTTGAGAAGCGTCTACAACTAATAATGCCCCTTCACAAGCTGCTAGAGAACGAGATACCTCATAGGTAAAATCTACGTGACCAGGAGTATCAATCAGATTTAAAACATATTTTTGCCCATCTTTAGCAGTGTAATTCATCCTGGCTGCCTGTAGCTTGATGGTTATTCCTCGCTCTCGTTCTAAATCCATGTTGTCGAGAAATTGTTCTTTCATCTGTCTTTTTGCCACAGTACCAGTATCCTGCAACATTCGATCTGCAAGGGTAGACTTTCCGTGATCGATATGAGCAATAATTGAAAAGTTACGAATACGAGAGACGGGAACGTCAGTCATAAAAATTTATTAGATTAATAATCTTTAAAAGTTAGTATTGTTATTGATAGATGCGCGTTTTTGCCTACTAAAACAGCAGCAGAATCACAACTCTATTGTAATGTTCATTTTTACCTATTTTCTAATCGGATTACGGATTTACCTAAAGTTTAGTCTGTTTTGTGCTGAAGTTTTGATTCAACAGGTAAAATGACAATAAACCAATGTATAAAATTCATGAATGATGATTTGCCCACATCAGAGCAATCTGGTATTTCCCCACGAGAGGCTAATTCTGCTCGCGAGACAATAACTTCAGACAGGATCCGAGTATCTATCGATCTAGATCCAGAAGTTTTAGAGCAGATTAAGCATCTTACCAATAATCCGAATAGAGTAATTGAAACAGCTATTAAGCAATGGCTTAATGGAGAAAGAGATGGTGAAACGGACTTAACTCGTACTTTTCAGCGCAATCCCCCTGTCCCACCTCAAGGGGAATGGAATGATTGAAGAGATGAAAGATGAGAAATAAAATTGTACCAACTATAAATAGTTAGAGCAAGCGAAGAGACGCTTATAGCTTGCTCAAGCCGATCACTACCTCAGATATCTATAGGTTATAGTTTCAGGATGAAGCCCAATTTTTCCGTTGAAGCTTTATTCAAGTTGAAATTTCTTGCCCATGTTCCCAAGATTTGACCCAGAATTCTCGAACAGTAAGTTTACTATGTCAGCCAATGAGATAAAATGGCAGCAGTTGGGAGCAGAATTGGTTTTTACTCAAGATGTTGCTGGTAATTATCTTTCTTTTTGGTGGGCAAAAGCGGAAAAACATGGATTAAGTAATCAGCTTCTACAAGATTTTAGCAATCATCCTAGTTTAGAAAATCAAATTTTCAGTCCTGTCGATCCCCAAGCTTACCTGGAGAAAATTCAACGAGTAATTAAACGTCGTCTACCAGAACAATGCTGTTGTCTGTTTCAGTGTGCAGAAAGCTCATATTCTTTTGAACTGGTGATTAGTCCCATACTTCCTGCCGTGGGGAAATCAAAAGCCGTTTTGGTGATGGGACATTTGCTCTTAGAAGCAGAAATGTTTTCTTTTGCCCCTGATGAAATCCCAGCAGCTATTTATAGCTATCAAAAACTGTTAAATCAGGTTGTTACCCAAATCCGTCGCAGTTTAAATTTAGAAACTATTTATCAACAAACAGTTAATAACATAGGCTCAACTTTTGCTGCTAGTCGCTGCCTAATCTTGACTAATCAAAATGATATTACTCAATTATCTGTGGCTGCTGAATATTATCAGGCAGAATATAAATCCATTACAGAATATCAAATTGATTGGCATAAGGAAATTTATCTCCAGCAGGCATTAGAGTCTAACTATCCCCTGACCGTAGATTTTAGGCAACAAGATGTGTTGCAGCGCAAATCTTGTTTAGTAATGTCTAGTAATCCTAATGATGAGGATCGAGTTTTAATCTGTCTGCAACAATGCGATCGCTATCGTCATTGGACAACCGCAGAAATGGAAATGTTAAAAGAGATTACTGAACAGGTAGAAGCAGCAGTATCTTTGGCTAAACTTTACCGTGAAGTAGAGCAGGCAAGCATCCAAGCTGAAGAAGCCAACCGTCTTAAAAGCGATTTTTTGGCTAATACTTCCCATGAGTTACGTACCCCCCTCAACGGCATTATAGGTTTTCTCAAATTGCTATTAGAGGGAATGGCGGATAATCCTGAAGAGCAACGGGAGTTTATTGAAGAAGCCTATAGGTCTTCGATTCATCTGCTCAATTTAATTAATGACATTCTTGATATTGCCAAAATTGAAGCGGGCAAAATGGATCTAGAATTGTCTGAAATTGAATTAAAAGAACTTTTGCAGAATGTAGAAAATTTAATTCATACTCAAGCAGAGCAAAAAAATCTTTATTTGCAAATAAAATCTCCTGCTACCCTTACCCCTGTAGTTCTTTGTGGTAACTACCAGCGGTTGCTTCAGGTCATGCTAAATCTAGTAGGTAATGCGATTAAATTTACTAGAGAAGGTGGTGTTGTGATCAGTGCTGAAGTAAATAATAAAAAAGTTGTCTTGCATGGTCAAGAATTTCCGGGTATGGCCAAAATTAGCGTTGCTGATACAGGTATAGGAGTTTCTCTAGAAAAGCAAAATAAGCTGTTTGAAAACTTCTATCAGGTAGATGGTTCTCGTACTAAATCCTATGGTGGAACTGGCTTAGGTTTGGCTATTTCTCAAAAACTAGTAGAAGCAATGGGGGGCAATATTTCTTTTTACAGTATGGGAGAAGGCTTAGGATCTACGGTAACTTTTGCGGTACCTCTTAGTCATCTACCCGTAATCAAAACTGCTCAATCTGAAGGATAATTTGGCGTTGGTTATTTTATGTATAACGTACAATAGATGCGGAAGTGTTATAGAAAATGAGATAGTAATTGATGGATTAGTCTGAAAAATGCTGTTATAGCGATCGCCCCAGCAGCAGACATGGCAGCAATAATAAGTACCGATTGAATGCCCAACGCGCCTTGAAAACCTGAAAAGAAATAAATTAAGGCGACTGTAATGCTGGCGAAAATCAGCAGGTCAATTTTTTCAATAATGCGACGGTTAAGGGCAAAAACCAAGCCTCCCATAATCATGCCAAAAATACCCAAACTAACGCCTGAAATCGATAAAGCACTAGTCAAACCTATATAAAATAAAGCTCCTTCAAAGCCTGTAAAAGCTGCACTACCCAAAACCTCTACCAGAGAAAAGCTGCGTTTAGTTCTTTGGATTGGTGGAGAAGAGGGAACAGCAGGTGTTGGAGAGATCGATTTAGCAGTAGAAATAGGGGTACTAGAAGGGCTGGGAGAGATAGAGATCGTCGATATAATTGGCGAGTTGGGCGGAACATTTTTGCTTGAATTTTTTGCAGATAACGTAGGGGCGTTTCCCCTACGCGAATTAGAAGCTGGGGAAGGTGGATTAACCGCTAGGGCAGCCAAAGCTGCTGATGCTGATTGAAAACGTTGAGCGGGAGTTGGCAATAGCATTTTGTTGAGAGTATCAGCTAAGCGATCGCTAATTTTAGGAGCATAACTTTGCCAATGCCAACTGCGGTTAAATGAATCATAAAGTTCTTCTGCGGGCTTTCCTGTCAAAAGAGTAATACAGGTAACTGCCAACGCATAGATATCCGTAGAGGGATATACTTGCGAGCCAGATGTTTGTTCTGGAGGAGCAAAACCCTCTGAATAAATGCCTGTAGATTTTTGCGGCTTACCTCCTCCCGCTGCTATTTGTTTGACGGCACCAAAATCAAGAAGATATAGTCTTCCTTCCTGGTTACGCATAATATTAGAAGGCTTGATATCTCGATGGATAGTGTTGTGATCGTGAATGAACTGTAAGACCTTCAAGATTTCTGCCAATACTACCGTAACTTCTGCCTCGCTAAATTTTCCTTTTCTCTTTAGTTCAGTTTCTAGATCATCCCCATCAATAAATTCTTGAGCTAGATAAAAATACTGTTCTGACCCAGTGCCGCGAGAATTATTGACTATAGGTGTAAAAAAAGCATATAAATCGGGGATTTGGCTATGTTTTCGCCCCAACTCCTCTAAAACTACTGCTTCTCTCTCAAATAACTTTTGAGCGATCGCCAATTTGTGAGCATCAAGATTCCTCGAAGGTTGAAATAGCTTGACCACACACTGAGGCATTTTTGGCTTATAGCGATCGCGTGCTAGAAATGCTGCTCCAAAACCGCCTTGACCAAGTAGTTTAGAGGGAATATAGCGATCGGCTAAAAGTAAAGGCATACCGCAGGTAGAACAATACCTTTGCTGCACGGTTCTAATTTTGGCTTCGTTGTCTAGATCTCCAAATAAATTAAGTGGGTTAGGACAACCAGGACGAGTACATATAATTTCCATACAATCTCGGCAGCAGTTATGAACTTATTGTACTTTTGTCATTTCTAAATCGCTAAAATGTTTAAAGAGAGTTAAACACAATCGCGTAGCGGTTGCCAAGCAAGTCGTAAGACTCAGCCATGCCGTAGGCTTATCGCCTGAATCATCAATTTATTTTAGACTAACAGTGTGCTGATATAAAGTATCTAAAGTTTTAAATTCTTCCCTAGTAGCAAACATCGGTAATATTTCTTTACTAAATGCTTCTGCTGCCTTAGAACAATAACGATTAGGATTAACAATTACTGCTAAAGTACGTCCGATATCCACCTCTTTGATTTTGGCTTGGTGTAAAATTCCCATTTCTAGCTCTTTCTCGATCGCCGTAGTTGAAACAAAAGCTGAACCTAAGCCCGACTGGACGGCATTTTTTATGGCTTCGATAGAATTTAACTCCATCTCGATTTTGAGTCGTTTGGGGTCAATTCCATAGCGGGTAAGTACCTGATCGATCACCTTGCGAATCGTAGATTGAGAATCTAGACTAATAAAGTTAAGCTTATACAGGTCTTCTTTGTAAATCGCTGCTTCTTGAGCCAAAATGTGAGAGGGAGGCAAAATCAAAGCAAATTCGTCATCTGCATAAGGAATAACGTTTAATACTTCTCTTAATTCTGTGGGGACTTCCCCACCAATAATTGCCAAGTCTACCTGACCATTAGCTACCGCCCAGGAAGTGCGACGGGTAGAATGTACCTGAAGCTGTACCGAAACATCAGAATATTTTTGGCGGAATAAGCCAATCATGCGCGGGATTAAATATGTACCTGTAGTCTGAGATGCGCCGACAATTAAAGTACCACCCTGAAGGTTTTGTAAATCTTCAATTGCTCGACAGGTTTCTTGACACAAAGATATTACTCGTTCTCCGTAGCTAAGTAACAAATGTCCTGCCTCGGTCAACTGCGCTCTGCGTCCACCACGATCAAATAAAGGTACATTTAACTGTTTCTCTAAGTTTTGTACTTGAAGACTGACAGCAGGTTGAGAAACATAAAGACTGTCAGCAGCCCGTTTAAAGCTTCCCTCAGTAGAGATTGCCTTGAGTATACGGAGTTGATCTAGGGTAAAAGGAATATCTGACATAAAATTCCAGTAACGGTTTTATTAAAATTTTTTGACAATGAGTGTCTTATTTAAACGTATTATTAATAGTGCTGAACCTTTAATAATTTTCGTGTTCTTATATCTGCACAGTAGCATGAGTGGGGTATTTAATTAGCTTTTAATTATTGCTACTATCGCTATTGATAAATAATACCTATATAATTATCTCTATGTCTAATATTAGCTGGCTGACAAAAAGTCACTTGATTATGGTAGCTTTGCTATTGGGTTTTGCGATCGCCCATAGTGGTTTGGCTGCTTTACGTCCTTGGGCTGAGAGTAAGATTGGTGCTAGGCTCTATCGAGTATTTTTTGCTTTGGTAAGTATTCCTTTTGCCACCATTTTAATTATTTATTTCTTTAATCATCGCTATGACGGGCTGCAATTATGGCACGTGCAGGGAATACCAGGAGTTCGGTCTACGGTGTGGATACTGTCTTTTATTTCTTTTTTGTTCCTTTATCCTGCTACTTTTAACCTCCTCGAAATTGCTGCCGTCCAAAAGCCTCAAGTGTATCTATTTGAAACAGGAATCATTCGCATCACTCGCCATCCGCAGATGGTAGGACAGGTAATTTGGTGTGTGGCACATACACTATGGCTAGGAACAACTTTTACTATCGTCACATCCATCGGCTTAATTGCTCACCATCTATTTGCTGTCTGGCATGGCGATCGCCGTTTGGCAAAGAAATATGGGGAAGCTTTTGAGGTGGTAAAAGCCAGAACTTCGGTGATTCCTTTTTTGGCGGTAATTGATGGTCGTCAAACCCTGAAGTGGCAAGAATATCTTCGCCCTGCTTATATAGGAGTTACGGCTTTTGTACTGCTGGTTTGGTGGGGGCATCCCTGGTTAATGCAGATAATTTCTAGGGCTTATTGGTAAGAATACAAATTTGTTTGGTGGCTGATTTTACCCACTCATTAATCTGTTTAGATTGAACTAGTAGCCGAAAAATCTACCAACCAAAGCACTGTCTGCGGAAAAATAATTACAATGAGTAACACAATAAATTGTAAAACCATAAAAGGAATTGCGCTGCGGTGAATGTCTAAGGTGTTAACCTCTTCGGGGGCGACACTTTGTAAATAGAACAGCGAAAATCCTACAGGAGGAGAAATAAAAGCAGTTTGTAGATTAACTGCCATCACCACACCAAACCAAACTAGATCAATTCCTAAAGCTTGTGCTGCTGGAACAAATAAAGGGATTGCAATAAAACAAATTTCAATAAATTCTAGAAATACGCCTAAAATAAAAATTCCTATATTGCTAACAATTAAAAATCCTAAATAGCCTCCAGGCAAATTAGTTAAAATTCCTGTAATCCAAATTTTGCCCCCAAGAGCATCAAATACCAAACTAAATAAAGAAGAACAGATTAAAATCATCATTACCAAAGCCGTAATTACAGCCGTAGAATGAGCCGAATCACGAATTAATTTAGCTGTAAAACGCTTATTTAAAGCTGCCAATAAACAAGCTCCTACTGCTCCTACTGCTCCTGCTTCGGTGGGAGTAGCCAAACCAAAAAAAATACTGCCTAAAACAGCAAAAATCAATAATAGTGGGGGAATGACAGCTTTAATTACTTTTTTTCCCAAATCTTTGCCTTGAAGATTTGAATCAAGTGGTAAAGCGGGGACTTTTTGCGGTTGAAAAATTGCCAAGACCAAAATATACACCATATAAGAGCCAGACAGCATTAAACCAGGAATTAACGCCCCTAAAAACAAATCTCCGACCGAAACCCCAATTTGATCGCTGAGAATGACTAATACCAAACTTGGAGGAATTAACTGGGCCAAGGTTCCAGAAGCGATAATTACTCCCGCAGCCACTTGTTTATCATAACCATAGCGCAGCATTACGGGTAGAGAGAGCATTCCCATGACAATTACCGTAGCAGCGACAACTCCTGTAGCTGCCGCCAAAATAGTTCCTACCAAAATTACTGCCAAAGCAAGTCCACCTCTTAATTTGCCTAAAATCAGTCCAATAGTTTCTAGTAATTCTTCTGCTAAACCAGATTTTTCTAATACTGCACCGAGAAAGACGAAATAAGGAATTGCCAGCAGGGTAAAATTAGACATGATGCCGAACCAGACATTTGGTAATAACAAAAGTCGGTAGATGTCAAAAGCACCAACACCAATGCCAATTAAGCCAAAAACAATAGCAGTACCAGCAAAGGAAAAGGCAACGGGATAGCCACTGATTAAAATTAAGAAAAAGCCGACAAACATCAAAATCGCCAACCATTCAAAGCCCATTGTTTTCTCCTATTCAATATTAATATGTTCGGAAGTTTCTAAGCCAATCTGTGCCAATACTTGCTCATAACCAGACAAAATAGCCAGATATTTAATTGCTTGAGAAATACTTTGCAACAACAATAAGCCTAAACCTAGGATGAGCATCGTTTTAATTGGCGCGCGGGGCAAGCCATTAGCATCGGCGGAAATTTCCCAAGTTCCCCAACTGCCATCGGGTAAACGTCCCCAAGATTGCAGCACTGGATTGAATGTTACCCAAATACCGATCGCGCAAAAAGGAATTAGAAACAATACTGTACCTAAAAAATCGATAACCGCTCGCTGTTTTTGATTGAAATTCGTATAGAGAAAATCAACTCGCACATTATCGCCGTGCTTGAGGATATAAGCAAAGCCAACTAAAAACAAAATTGAAAATAAATACCACTGTAATTCGATTAAAGCATTAGACGATAATTTGATACCCACAATTTTCCCTAAATAACGAGCCATGACGTTATAAAAACCAATACTGACAGTTAACACCACTAACCAATCAATCACAAATCCTAGTTTTTCGGTAAATCGGTCAATAATTCCAGATATTTTTAACAGCGATCGCATCTGCTTTAAACTGATTTTCATTAAAAACAAGATTTATTAAATAACTTATTCTACCGAACAATCCACAACTCTCCGTTTTTAATCTTGATCGGCTCATATTGACACAAATCTATTCATACTGAAAAGATTTAAGACCCTATAATGTCATGATGTTATAAATATGTTGTCTTCTTAAAGAGCGGGAATTTTTTATGCAGCGTCGATCTCTAGTCAAATTTCTCTCTCGTGGAACAATGGCTACAACTGGATTTGCTTTAGTTGTTGGCTGTCAAGCTCAAAATAACCAATCTGCTGGAACTAAAATTGATACTGCTAACTTACCAACCGTTCAATGGCAAATGGCAACTAGTTGGCCTCCTTCTCTCGATACCATCTTTGGTGGGGCGCAAATATTATCCGAGCGGGTAGCTGCACTAACTGGCGGGAAGTTTACCATCACACCTCGCGCTGCGGGAGAAATTGCTCCACCTTTAGAAGTTTTAGACGTAGTTTCTCAAGGGGCTGTGCAATGCGGACATACCGCAGCTTACTACTACATTGGCAAAAGTCCTGTTTTAGCTTTTGGTACAACAGTTCCCTTTGGTTTTACCGCTCAACAGCAAAATGCCTGGTTATATCAAGGGGGTGGATTAAAACAATTACAGGCAATTTATGCCCAAAAATTTAATTTAATTCAATTTCCAGCTGGTAATGCAGGTACGCAAATGGGAGGCTGGTTTCGTCAAGAAATTTCTTCCCTCAAAGATCTAAAAGGACTAAAGATGCGAATTCCTGGTTTGGGAGGCCAGATAATGTCTAAATTAGGCGTAACCGTGCAAAATTTGGGCGGTGGCGAAATTTTTCAGGCACTTCAGACAGGTGCGATCGATGCTACTGAATGGGTAGGTCCCTATGATGATGAAAAACTAGGTTTGAATAAAATTGCTAAGTTCTACTATTATCCTGGTTGGTGGGAACCAGGTGCAACCCTGGAAGTTCAAATCAATTTGAATGAGTGGAATAAATTACCTCCTCCATACCAAGAGGCGATTAAAGCTGCCGCTTATGAAGCTAATGCTATCATGCTAGCCCGTTATGAGGCTCGTAATAATGAAGCTTTGCAACGTCTTGTGAGTAGCGGTACTCAACTTCGTCCTTATGCTCAAGAGATTCTTCAAACCGCAGAAAAAGCTGCTTTTGCTCTATACGATGATTTTGCAGCTAAAGATGCTGACTTTAAAGCTGTATATGAACCATGGAAACAGTTTCGCGATCGCATTTATGCTTGGGACAAACTCAATGAAGGTAGTTTTACCAATTTTGTCTACGCTCAAACCCAGTCATAAAATACTCTTAGCTATTATTTATCAATGAATTCAGATTGGTAAGTAAGTAATTGCCAAAATTGTTCATAATTGCCTTTTTAGACGATCCCAATTAGATGTAGCATAGCTCCAAGTAGATCGAGTCAAGTTTTAAAACCCGTTATAAACTTATGCCATCCGTAGTTAATGAAACCAATTTTCAACAGGAGGTTTTAGAGGCTTCACATCCTGTTTTGGTACATTTTTGGACTCCTTGGTGCGGTTTGTGTAAACTAATTAAGCCAATGCTAGAAAGAATTCAGGGAGACAGTGATCGAGTAGTTAAATTAGTTGCTATTAATGCTGACGAAAATTTCAAATTAGCCAATTTCTATCGCCTGAAAAGCTTGCCGACTATCATGCTATTTGACAATGGCGAATTAGTAGAGAAGTTAGATGGCTTTAATAGTCGCGATCGCCTTCGCATTGCTTTAGAAAGATTGATGAACAACACTTTATCTCTTTCTTAGATCGCCATACTATATTACAGTGAACAGTCCTATCCAACAGATATCGAAATGATTGCTTGAATGGTAACTAGCAACTAGCTCCCTCGCGCATTCCCTTGCGCCTGTCGGCGACGCGGGGTCGCTCGTCTAACCGTTAATTAAACAACTCAAACACCTGACGGCAGAATAGCTTAAGCTGTTGTTCAGCATCTTCTGCTGGCTGGCATTGACCAACACATTCCCAACTATCCACCGTGGAAAATTTCCAGGCTTCACCAAGATAACTAAAGCCACTGGTTTCGATGCCAATAAACTTTTCTTTCTCTTCAGTGGGATCTTTGTAAAAGCGAATCTGGACTAAAATGCTGTTGCTTTGATAACGTCTACTCCAGCCAGGAAAATGAAACCCGATATCAATAGAGTCAGGATCGACAAGCTCAAGAGTGTCAGGATCATTTGTCCAAGGTTTGAGATCGGCTTTGGCATCAGGAAACTGTGTCTTAAACAAAGTAACTACAGAGGCAATTTTTGTCGTAATGTTCAAACCTTTAGCTCTTTCCGATGCGTTCATGCTTAACCTTTTCTGATTGATCTTTATTTAATATTTAAACATTGTTTATCTATTAAGATCAGACCTTTCGAGATTTTGTAGATGTCGCCAAATTATAGAGTTTACTAATTAAGCTTTTAACTCTCATATTTTATTCATCATTAAGTACAGGCGATCGCCAAAGATAGTAGATATCACTCTGGCAAAGTATGCTTGAAATGTATTGCCTAAGTTAGAAATGTATCAAAAGCTAACAATCGCTGATTTCTGTAAAATAGTAAATCAAGACTATTTAATTACTTAACTGCATTAGCAAAATTATTGTAGTAATTAATTCGGGAATATTAATTGGCTTAGAAAGATGCTTTTGGAAACCAGCATCCATAGAGCGTTGTCGATCGCCGTCTCCCGCATAAGCCGTAAGTGCGATCGCTGGTAGATTTTTCCCTTGAGGTAAAGCGCGTAATTGAGTTATCAGAGTGTAGCCATCAGTTGTAGGCATTCCGATATCGCTAATAATCAGATCGGGAGTCGATTCACTAAAAGCTTCTAAGGTTGATTCTGCCGAACTTGCCGATCTTACTTCTGCACCTTCTTGTTCTAAAACTAAGGTTAATATATCGAGGGAGTCTGCATCATCATCTACCACCATAATTTTGATACCGTTAAAATGATTTGCTTGAACCGCGCGATCGATAGTTTCGTTATCTATTTCCGTTTGCTCTACTGATGGTGCATTAATTAATGGTAATCTGACGCTAAAGGTTGCTCCTCGACCCAAACCAGGACTTGATACGGCTACTGTACCGCCATGTAGTTCGCTTAGTTGGCGCACAATTGCCAAACCCAAACCCAATCCACCAAATTCACGGGTACTGCTACTTTCTGCTTGACGAAAACGCTCGAAGACATGAGTTATAAACTCAGGTTCAATTCCCTTACCCGTATCTGTAACCTGAATTAATGCGTATTGGTTATCACTCTCTAAGGTAACAGTTACCCGTCCGCCCTCTGAAGTAAACTTAATCGCATTAGAAACAAGATTCCAGACTATCTGTTGCAGACGGTTTGCATCTCCTAAAACCTGTCCGATATTGGGTTCAAATCTAGTCTCAACCTGAATTGATTTAGCCTCTGCTGCTAATTGAACCGTTGTTAATGCCGATCTGATTACTAATTCTAAATTAAGAGGGTTTTTATTAAGGTCAAGCTTACCTCGTAGAATACGCGAAACATCCAATAAATCATTAATTAGTTGCGACTGTAACTTAGCATTCTTTTCAATTATTGCTATTCCCTGTGCCGTTTTATCTGCATCAAGTTTGCCACTTAAAAGCAGTTGTGACCAGCCTAAGATGGGATTGAGAGGGGTACGCAGTTCATGAGAGACAATTGCCAAAAACTCATCTTTAAGTCGATTGGCATTAATTAAATCTTCGGTTTGCTTGACGAGTTTTTCTTCTAATTGTTTGATTTTAGTAATGCTAGTATTCGTACCATACCATTTAACAATTTCTCCCTGTTCGTTATGTAATGGTATAGCTCTAACTATAAACCAGCGATATATGCCGTCTGCACCGCGCAAGCGAGCCTTTACACTGTATTTTTTGGCTGAACTTACCGATTCAGCCCATGTTTGCTTAACTATAGATATATCTTCAGGATGTACGACGCTTAACCAACCGCTGTCAAGCGTGCCTTCTAAAGCAATTCCCGTATATTCTAGCCAGCGTTGATTGAAATAGTCTACTTCGCCATTGGGTAATACCGTCCAAATATGCTGGGGAATGACTTCGGTAATCAGCTTGAGTTCATCTTTACTCTGCTGTAGTGCTTTTTCTGTTTGTTTGCGATCGCTAATATCTCTAGCAATACCCAATATTTGCTGTAGCGAATTATCTGCTGTACGGCTATGTACCCGATCTTGACTGCAAAACCAACGCCACTCGCCGTTTTGATGGCGCATTCGATATTCAAGCTTTAACACCTCTCCCTCTTTTGAACGATGAAGTCTAGCTATATGGGCGGGAAATTTAGCTAAATCTTCAGGGTGCATTACCTGAGTTACAAAGTCTGCACCCATCTCCAATATCTGTTTAGGAGAATAGCCAAGAGATTCATAAGCTTGGGAATTGATATATACATTCTCCTGTTTGATGACATCAAAGACGTATACGACCTCTGGAAGAGAATCTGTTGGTAGCCTACTAGTTACAGTCTGTGACGATCTTGCTTTTGGTAGAGTTCTGGGGGGAATTTTCGCACTAATATCTTGAGTAACATCCGTCAAAGTTACCTCTACTCCATAAGGCTCGGTATTGTTAGCTTTAAATAGAGGCAGGGTATCGATTGATAACCAAATTAAGTCTCCGCTAGGCTGATAAAAGCCCATAATTACATCAGAATAAGCTTGACCCGTCCTTAACGAAGCGATCGCAGGATAGGTTTCAGGAAAAAAAACAGAACCGTCTTGATGAATTGTCTGCCATGATATCTCTAAGAAGTCCGCCCCAATCAATTGCTCGACACCGTAGCCTAGAATTTTACTGGCTTCAGCATTACAAGTTTGAATAGTACCATCGGCAAGCTGAAACATTATTCCGACTGCTGCGCTGGAATTAGAAGTAATGTTTAAATTCTTCACTTTTCGATACCCTGGCAACTTAATTGAGTATTTCTACTAAATTATACAGCGAACGGCAAAAATTTATTAGACATAGCATATACTTATTCATTATCTCATTAGTCTATAGCTATTGTCTGTCCGTTATAGGACATTAGATAAATTCAGTCTCAAATCATCTTTATATATAGATTTTCTAGTTTTTTATAGAGTGATAAATGTGTCTTAAGGACTATCATTAATAAATAATATATATAACAATAAATTTATAGTATTTATACAGCTAATTAAATGTGTTTTTATAAAGGTCGAGACATACTTGTAGTTGACGATTACGAAGACAATTTACTTTTAATCCAGTTTATCTTTGAGGCATTAGGATGTAAAGTAAGGACTGCCTGCAATGGCAAACATGGACTCATAAAAATCGAGCAAGCCTGCCCCGATTTGATTATTTTAGATTTGATGATGCCAGATATATCGGGGATTGAATTTATGAAATGTCTGAAAGATAGTGGCTGGTCGGATATTCCTGTTTTACTCTTGACTGCAAACGTTAGTGTCGATCGCCAAGCTGCCAAAGATGCCAATAGTATTTGCTATAAACCTATTGATATCAATGATTTAACTAAAGAAGCTGGAACATTATTGGCTTATCAGAATTTGCCCAGATAAATCTTATTAGTCGTTTTTACCCTGCTGTAACAGAGTTTCCGCTTCTTCTGGGGTAAATATATTAGCTATGCTGCTTCTTTTTGGCACAACAGATTCTTATTTTCGTAAACTGGGGGCAGGAATTAAACTAGCTTGAGCAATTCCCTGACTTGAATTTAGAGGATCGCTTTAGATAATAGCGATCGCCATTAGGGTGAGAAAAGCTGTAGATAGCAATTTATAGTTATGCTGATTCATAGTTAACTGTAAATTGAGATTTTATTGATTGAAAAAAATCAAAAGCTATATCTGCCAAAGTTTTTGGCTGCATCATGCACCACTCATGGTAGGCATCAGGAATAATTTGCAATTTGGCATTGGGAATTGCTTCTGCTAGGGCGTAGCCAATTTTTATGGGCGTAAAATAATCTCGATCGCTCCATAAAATTAAGCAAGGAAGTCTTAATTGGTTCAACCAGGGTCTAAGATCTTCATTAAAAGCAATTTGCGCCCCTTCGATACAATGTTGACTGTGGAAGATTGCATTATGTCCCAAAGCTTGCATGACTATTGAAAAGTTTATCCAGCCTGAGAGATCTAATTGTTGCGGTAGTTCGGCGAATCTTCCTTTAATAGTCTCAAATAAAGAAATCATCGGTATACCCGTACTGTTAATCGCGATTAAACTACTAACTCGATCGGGAATAGCAGCAGCCAACGCCAGTGCCACTCCGCCTCCAAAGGAATGTCCCATAAGCTGAAATTTATTAAGGTTCAAGCAATCGATTAGTTGTAGAAGGCAGTTAGCATAAGTTTGATAGCTCGATAAAGAGCGATCGCAAGTAGAACGCCCAAATCCAGGTAAATCTGGAGCAATGACCCAGTATTTTTCAGCCAAAGCCTCTAAACAATCTTGGTACGGTTCAGTAGATATACCCCAACCATGGATGAATAAGATCGTTTCACCAGCCGTTTGCCCCCCTTCTTGATAAGAGATAGCAAAGTTATTAAACTGTATTTGTTTTCTCGTCCAGCGATCGCTCATTATATTTATTGCTAAGTAACTTCTTATTCTTGTAGCTGCTGAATTATCTGTTTAAGCTGCTGTTGATAGCGACCATATTCTGCCCAATTGCCCTCACGCTGTGCTGTTTCTGCCTTTCCAAGAGCCTCTGCTGCCTGTTGAACCAGATTTGAATCGGCATTTATGGGGGTTGATGGTTGAGATGGTTGAGCTATTTGGGGAATATCTTCATTGCCAAATAGTGCGGTTAAAGCCTCTTCTAAATTAGGACGCATGACTACTTCCTTATCGTAAGCAACAATAACTCTTCTCAACTCTGGTAGTTCCCCTTGTTCGGCGCGTAAATAAACAGGTTCAACATAGAGTAAAGAATCATCGATGGGAATTACTAATAGATCGCCGCGAATTACCCGCGAACCTTTTTGACTCCAAAGGGTTAACTGCTGGGATATATCGGGGTTTTGATCGATTCTCGCCTCGATCTGAAAAGGTCCATAAATTAGTTTCTGTTTAGGAAACTCATACAGCAGCATACTGCCATAGTTTTCACCATCAGAACGGGCAGCCATCCAGGCAATCATGTTGTCTTTGCTGACGGGAGTGAAGGGCAAAATTAGCGCAAACTCTTCTTTTGATTCCCCTGGCAAATTCATGATTTGATAGTAAGGCTCGACCGCCTGTTGATTTCCTTCGTAGTTTTCGGTGGCAAAACGCCAGAGATCCTCGCGGTTATAGAATACCTGGGGATCGTTCATGTGATATGCCAGATACATCTTCGCCTGCATTTTAAATAGATCCAAAGGATAGCGAAAATGCTCTCTTACCTGGGGAGGAATACTTGCTTGACTTTGAAAAAGTTTGGGAAATATTTTACGGTAGGTAGCCAAGACGGGTTCGTTTTCATCAACAGCCAAAAACTGCATGGTGCCGTCTTTAGCATCCACTAAAACTTTAACGGAATTACGAATGTAGTTGATTCCTGGCTCAACTGGTTCGGCATAGGGAAAGCGATCGCTCTTGGTATAGGCATCGATTATCCACTGCAACCTACCGTCAATTAGCGCAATATAAGGATCGCTATCTAACTGTAAGAAAGGGGCGACATGGCTTACACGCTCTTTTATTTGGCGATAGTAGTGAATGCGGGAATCATTGGTGAAATAGTTAGAAATTAGAATCTTTAAGCTACCCAAATCGTAGGCATAAGCTAGCTTACGAATAAAACCAGCCATCGGGACACCACCTACACCATCGTATTGAGTAAAGGCATTTGCATTTCCTTGGGGAAAGTCAAACTCTGGAGTAGTAGTGCCTGTAAAGATATAGTCATCCGTTAATTCACCATAATAGATGGCAGGGGCTTTAACCTGTAGATCTACTTCGGATACGGGAGGAATATTTTGAATAAATAATTTTGGTAAACCATCCTCTGTCACTTTATTGACGGGACTCATTACCAGTCCGTAACCGTGAGTATATTTAAGCCGTTGGTTGACCCAGGTTTTTGCTCGTTGGGGAACTCGTTCGTAGTCTAATTCTCTGGGAGATAACATTACCTGACGGTAGTTACCATCTAGAGTATAGCGATCGATATCAACATCGTTGAACGAGTAGTAGGGGCGAATTTCTTGCAGTTGACGATAGGTACTGAGAAGCGGGCGATAGTCCCAGAGGCGAATATTTTGGATTGTTCCCTGTTGCTGCTGTAACACTTCGTTAGTCAGGTTATTGGCGACGGGATAGTTTTGAGTATCAATCGCTTCTAAGCTGTATGCCTCTCGCGTAAACGCCAAGCTATTTTTGATATAGGGCAATTCCTTATCTAGTTCGTTTGGTTCAACACTAAACTTTTGCTGCAACTCTGGATAAATCCCGTTGACTAAAAAGAGAATCAATATATATGCAACAACGCCATAAAGAGGCAGCTTTGGACGACGTAACCATACGGCTAAAATTAAAAATCCCCCCAGAACTAACGCACCAATTCCCATTACCCAATAGGAAAACAGTCTAGCGTGGGTATCGGTATAGCCAGCCCCCCAAACTACACCATCGGCAGAATAGAGCAAGTCGTAACGCTTGAGCCAGAAGTCGATCGCAGTGACCATGGCGATCGCAGCTAACAGTAAAATAATATGAGCTTTCTGTCTATTTTGAAAATTACTTTGCCACTGACGTTCAAACTTTAGTTTTTGTCCTGTGAGCTTTTTACCTCCAAGGTTTGGCAGGGTAAAGCTGATGCCGATTACGCCTTTAGATAAATAAACGGCGATCGCAATTAACAGCCCCGATACTAATAAGGTAAACAACCATGTCTGCAAACCTTGATAGAAAGGCAGTTTAAACAGATAAAATCCGACATCTTTGCTATAGATCGGATCGGCGCGGTTATAGTCAGTGGCGTTAACAAACTTAAGGCTGGTTGACCAAAATTTGGCACTGGCACTAGCAGCACTTATTGCCACTATAAAAGCAACAACTAAAGCCGATAAGTTAGCGATAGTCTTGGTATATGGCTCGAATTCTGTACCTGCTAAAAAGCTAAAAGAGCTACCGCGAGTAAACCGATTAGCTAACCAATAATTGAACCAGATAAATAAACCATAAATAGCGAAGGTAGCAACCCAAAGCGCAATTTGCCAGGTAATTCTCGTCCAGAATACATCGGCAAAACCCACGGCATCAAACCACCATGATTCGGTTAATAAATGAACCAGGGTAGAGGTGAGAGTTAAACCGACTACTGCGATTAAAACAATAGTTGCGATCGCCTTTTGTCGAAGTTGCATATTAGATTTACATAATTGTCTGTATTTGTTTATTATCTAACCCTTTTTAGGAATGATCCAAACGCAGTTTTCCTTGAGGTAATTCTCGCAACTCTTCAGGGGTTTGCTTACCGACACCGCCTTTAGCTACAGTTACGCCACCATCAGCTAGCCATAATGCTCCTGTAACATAGCTTACCTCATCCCAGGTGATAAAAGCGCAGACTGCCATTTCTTCTGGTGTACCTCTTCTTGCCATGGGCGTAGCATTAATTAACATTTCTTCCATTTCGGCAGTCATTGAACCCGTTTACTTGTGTGTCCAAGCTGTACCGATATCATCCCTAACTTATTAGTGTCAGAGATAAGAGATGCGATCGCCCTAGCAAAAGTTCCTCGTATTTATGTCTGCAATATTATGACCCAGCCTGGGGAGACTGATGGATATAGTGTCTCAGAACATATTAAAGCGATCGACAAAGCCTGTGATCAAAAACTATTTGGTGAAGTAATTGTGTTAATAGTCAACCTCTCTACTCAGCAGCCTTAGCTAAATATGCTCAAGAAGGTTCTTATCCAGTAATTGTTGATCGAGAAGAAATTGCTTTGTTAGGTCGTCAGGTAATATTTGCCGATGTTTTAGATGAAGATAAACAAACTAACTGTATTCGTCACAGTTCTCCAAAGTTAGCGCAAACAATTCAGAAAATACTTCCAAACAAAAAACGCTAAATAATCAAAATCTTATCTTATAAACGGGCAAGATATAAACCAACTTTTGGTTAGATAAAAGTTTGCTAATCTACCCTGAAAGCTACAGGTTCTTAAATTTAATACTCCATTTTTCTTCGTAACTAAATAATTTATCATCCAACTTTCCTTCTTCCCAGAGTCTGTTAACAAATCTATGTTTTAGCATTGTTGTCTTAAACTCTTCGGCAAGTTCTTCTAATGGAATGTTAGATCCAATGCCAACAATACTATCTACACGCACTACTTGGCGACCATTTTTCAAAGACACATTTTCTAAATTCGTTTCTTTGAGGTAAAGGCCGCATTTTGCTGTGATGATTTTTTCTCTTTCTTCTAAAGCTTTACGTTGTGCCGATATTTCTTCTAGTTCAAGGCAAATAGCAATCAATTCATCAGGCGATCGCAGCATCCGCTAGTTGCTGAAGTTGATTCCTCACCGTCGATCTGAGGTCGGTGATTCGTTGGTTAAAGGTTAAAGGTCAGAAATAAAACTGCCCTAACTGCCCTAACTGTTATCTACCATGGATTACCAATAAGAGTAAATCCTGCCCAGTAATAGGGGTGATCGAAATTTTGCGATTCAGCTTCGGTGATGTTATCAGGCAAATCTATCTCCACTTTTGAACCTCTGACTTCAGTTCCTTCGACAAAAACTTTCTTCTGCAACATATTTATTTGAGCCTGTCTTAAAGCTTCCGCTTTGACTGGGCTTGATTTTAGCTGTTGATAAAACTCACTCATCAAAACAACTGTTCCAGCATCGTTGATATTCCACAAACTTGCTAAAGCCGATTTGACTCCCGCCTGCATAGCTAATCCTGCAAAACCAAATTCAGCATCTTTATCCCCTAAAGCAGTTTCACAAGCACTAAGAACTAATAAATCTACTGGTGGCAATTTTAATTTTAAATCAGCAAGCTCTTCTAAACTTAATTTGCGATCGCTAAACTGTATATATGAATACTCTGGTGAACCTGAACTAAACCTGGAGTGGGAGGCAATATGAATAATATCAAAACCTCCTTGCTGATGAGCTTTTTTGAGATTTTGAATAGTAAATTTTTTGTCAACTATCTTTAGTCCAGACCATAACTTAGGCACAATAGTATTTAGCTCTACCTCTACCCCTGGCAAAGATGGTAAGTCTTTAAACTCTGATGCTCCCATTGCCAGAACCTTTTTATCTGTTCCAGGTTTATAGCTAGTATCAGTCAGATTAAATGCTGGAATAAGAGCCAGATTGTACTTCTCAATCACAAACTTTTCTCCGTCGTGGAGTGCAGCAAAAGGAAGAGATCGTAAGCTAGAACCCGTACAAAGTAGTAAAGTATCAATTTTTTCTGCTTCTAAATATGGCTCTAAAGGTTTAAACAGCCATTGGTAAAGTATCCTCGCTGGAGGTAAATAGTCCAAGGATAGAGTATCGGTAATTTCTGACTCTAATTCTTCAATTCTTAAAGTTAACCTGTCAAGTTTGGCAGCCCTAATTTCTTTATTTATAAACTGGCGATCGGGAGTAATCAACATTAAATGCAAGAAATCATCTTGAGGCATCATCCAAATAACTGCTGGTTTGATCCCCGTTGACTCGCTGATTTCATTTAAATGTCCAGCAATTTGCCAGGCAGAGCGAGAACTACTAGCAAAGTTGCGTTGAAAATAGCCTTCGTAATCGTTTTCCCATCTGTTCTCTGCATTGGCAATCATGTCAGAAAACGCCCCTAAATCTACCAGGTCTTTTGCTGGTGGCTTTTCCTCAGCAACAGTTTGAGATTTTAGTGGCTGGGCATTGGTAAGAATAATTGCGATCGCAATTATGCCAAAAATTAAGAAATAGAACCATCTATGGCTTATTTTTATAAATATTTTTCGCAGCATGATACCCCTGGTTTAGCTTTAGACTTTAGGCTACATGATTAACTACCAAATTTCTGAATAGATTTAGTAAGGATCGGCAAACTCAAGTCTGATTAAGTAATAATAAACTTACAATAAATGATGAGCATTTCCCTAGTCCGACAATATTAGAAAAGCGATCGCTATGACATCTGTTAATACTCAAGTTCAAGCACCTTCTGACATGGATATGTCTAAAGGAGGTTTGCCCGTTACTATTATTACTGGTTTTCTTGGTAGCGGTAAAACAACACTACTCAACCATATTCTGACCAACCAAGCAGGAATTAAAACCGCAGTCTTAGTCAATGAATTTGGTGAAATTGGCATTGATAATGAGCTAATTGTTACTACCGATGAAAACATGGTCGAGTTAAATAACGGCTGTATCTGCTGCACCATTAACGAAGACCTAGTTAACGCCGTTTACAAAATACTTGAACGAGAAGAAAAAATTGATTACCTAGTAGTAGAGACAACCGGATTAGCCGATCCGCTACCTGTGGCGTTGACCTTTTTGGGAACAGAATTGCGGGACATGACTCGCCTTGATTCAATTGTAACTATGGTAGACTGCGCTAACTTTAGCCTCGATCTATTTAATAGCGAAGCTGCACAAAGTCAGATTCAATATGGTGATGTGATTGTTCTTAATAAAACTGACTTGGTAGATGAAGCAGATGTAGATGCTTTAGAAGTCAGACTTAAAGATATGAAAAAAGATGCGCGTATTCTGCGTACTCAAAACTCTCAGGTATCTCTTCCCCTGATTTTAAGCGTTGGTTTGTTTGAGTCTGACAAATATTATGAACAGACTGAATCAGCCGAACACGAACACGATCATGAACACCACGATCATGATCATCACGATCACCATCATGACCATCACGATCATGACCATCACTTAGAAAATGACGGTTTTTCCTCCATGTCATTTCAGTTTGATAAACCCTTAGCCATTCGCAAATTCCAGTACTTTCTAGACAATCAGTTACCAGAAAATATTTTTCGCGCTAAAGGTATTTTGTGGTTTGATGAAAGTCCTAAACGCCATATTTTTCACCTTAGTGGTAAGCGATTTACTCTAGAGGACGAAGAATGGCAAGGCGAAAAGAAAAATCTGCTAGTTCTGATTGGTCAAAATCTAGATGAAGAAACCCTCCGCCAACAAATTAATAATTGCGTATGTCTGCCAAAAAGCGATCGCGCTAAAGGCTTTGGGAAATAATTAAATCCGAATTGTTACCCTTGAAAGTTAATTTCACTTCTGCCTTCTACAGAAGTGAAATTTTTTTTGTCAAATATTGGTTTATTAAGCAATGTAAAAATGATGTAAGTGTTTACTCACAAATTCTGCTAAGGTTTGTTACGTAATGTTTAATTATTGTTATCGAATTGTGTCAGATAAAGTGTTTGACAGATTTCGAGTATCTTTTTTTGATAAGAATATTTTACATAAGACATTTGTATGGGATTAAGTAAAGAGCGAACTTTGCCCCAAGAACCCGTTCAAACCGCCATTATTTAAGGAGAGTCAAGCTATATGTTCACCCAGGTCAAGTCAACCGTTCGTCACGTTAAGCCAGATGCCGTTAACGGACGCGATCTGCTCAGGGTGGTCTATGTCGTGCTAGAGCCTCAGTATCAAAGCACCCTGACTGAAGCCGCGAGATCGATCAATAGCAATAATCCCCACCTAGCCATTGAACTTAGTGGCTATTTAATCGAAGAATTAAGAGACGAAGAAAACTTTAGCAACTTCAAAAAAGATGTTGCCCAAGCAAATATATTTATTGCCTCTTTGATATTTGTCGAAGATTTAGCACAAAAAGTAGTCGAAGCGGTAACTCCCCATCGCGATAACTTAGACGCTGCGGTAGTCTTTCCTTCCATGCCAGAAGTAATGCGCCTTAATAAAATGGGCAGCTTTTCAATGGCACAGTTGGGACAGTCTAAAAGTGCGATCGCTCAATTTATGCGTAAGCGCAAAGGAAAGTCTGGTAGTTCGTTCCAGGATGCAATGCTCAAGCTATTGCGGACTCTACCCAAAGTGCTGAAATACTTACCTGTGGAAAAGGCACAGGATGCGCGCAACTTTATGCTGAGTTTTCAGTATTGGTTGGGTGGTAATGCCGACAATTTAGAGAACTTCTTATTGATGCTGTCGGACAAATATGTTTATCCAGACAGACAAGGTAGCAATAAGCAATACGCTGAACCAATTACCTACCCTGATATGGGTATCTGGCATCCTCTCGCACCCAAGATGTTTGAGGATATTCAGGAGTATTTAACTTGGTTTAACAATCGTACAGATATTGCTAACGATCTCAAAGATCCTTTAGCACCCTGCGTCGGTTTGGTATTGCAACGCACCCACTTAGCAACACAAGACCATGCTCACTATGTGGCAATGGTACAGGAACTAGAGTGTATGGGAGCGCGAGTTATCCCCGTTTTTGCTGGGGGACTAGACTTTTCTAAACCTGTAGATGCTTACTTCTGGCAAGAAGGTCAACAGCAGTCAATAGTTGATGTGGTAGTCTCCTTGACAGGCTTTGCTTTAGTTGGTGGACCAGCCAGACAAGATCATCCCAAAGCGATCGAGTCACTAAAACGCCTTAACCGTCCCTACATGGTGGCGTTACCTCTGGTATTCCAAACTACAGAGGAATGGGAAGAGAGCGAATTAGGTTTACATCCTATCCAGGTAGCACTGCAAATTGCTATTCCAGAATTAGACGGAGCGATCGAGCCAATCATTGCCTCTGGTAGAGATGGGGCAACAGGCAAATCCATTGCTTTACAAGATCGGGTAGAGGCGATCGCTCGTCGGGCGATGAAATGGGGCAGCTTACGTAAGAAACCTAAGCTAGACAAGAAAGTAGCGATTACCGTTTTTAGTTTCCCTCCCGATAAAGGTAACGTGGGTACAGCAGCTTACCTAAACGTATTTGGCTCAATTTATGAGGCAATGAAGGGCTTAAGAGATAACGGCTATGACATTCAAGACTTGCCAGATTCTCCTGAAGAATTAATGCAGGCAGTAATTCATGATGCTCAAGCACAGTATGCTTCTCCTGAGTTGAACGTTGCTCATCGGATGTCAGTAGAACAGTATGAACGTCTTACTCCCTACTCCGTCAAGCTAGAAGAAAACTGGGGTTCACCTCCAGGACACCTCAACACTGACGGCAAAAACCTACTGATCTACGGGAAAGAATTTGGCAAGGTTTTTATCGGCGTACAGCCTACCTTTGGTTACGAAGGCGATCCCATGCGCCTGTTGTTTTCTCGCTCTGCTTCTCCTCATCATGGTTTTGCAGCTTACTATACATACCTAGAGCATATCTGGAAAGCCGATGCGGTGCTGCACTTTGGTACTCATGGCTCACTAGAATTTATGCCAGGGAAACAAATGGGTATGTCAGGCGACTGTTATCCTGATAGCTTAATTGGTAGTATTCCCAACATCTACTATTACGCAGCCAATAATCCTTCTGAGGCAACTATTGCCAAACGTCGTAGCTACGCTTCTACCATTTCTTACCTCACTCCTCCCGCCGAAAACGCTGGACTGTATAAAGGCTTGAAAGAACTGGGTGATTTAATTGGTTCGTATCAAAGCCTCAAAGATGGTGGTCGTGGTATGCAAATCGTTGATACGGTCATGGATCAGGCGCGGATTTGTAATCTAGACAAAGATATTGCTTTCCCTGACCACTCTGCCAAAGAGATGACTCAAGAGGAAAGAGATACGATAATTGGTTTGGTTTACAAACAGCTAATGGAAATCGAGTCTCGTTTACTTCCCTGTGGCTTACACATTATAGGTAAACCGCCGACTGCTGAAGAAGCGATCGCCACGTTAGTCAGTATCTCCAACTTAGACCGTGAAGAAGAAGGGATTATTTCTTTTCCTCGCCTTATTGCCAACAGCATCGGTAGAAACATTGATGAAATCTACACCAACAACGATCGCGGTATCTTAGCAGACGTGCAGCTATTCCAAGATATTACCCAGGCAACTCGTGCTGCGGTAGGTGCTTTGGTTCAGGCGCAAATCGATGCTGATGGCAGAGTATCAATGGTGTCTAAGCTCAACTTCTTTAACATTGGTAAGAAAGCACCTTGGTTAGAAGCGTTAAATAAACACGGCTACAACAACGTTGATACAGAAGCACTTAAACCTTTAGTTGAATATTTAGAATTCTGTCTAGAACAAATATGTGCCGATAACGAATTAGGTGGCTTACTTCAAGCTTTAGAAGGAGAATATGTACTACCTGGGCCGGGTGGCGATCCCATTCGTAACCCTAACGTTCTACCTACTGGAAAAAACATCCATGCCTTAGATCCTCAGTCTATTCCGACATTAGCAGCAGTTCAATCAGCCAAGGTTGTTGTAGACCGATTGATTGAGCGTCAAAGACTTGATAACGGTGGTAACTACCCCGAAAGCATTGCCTGTGTCCTCTGGGGAACAGACAACATCAAAACCTATGGTGAATCTTTGGCACAAATCATGTGGATGGTGGGTGTACGTCCTGTACCTGATGCACTCGGTCGAGTTAACAAGCTAGAGTTAATTTCTTTAGAAGAACTAGGTCGTCCCCGTATTGATGTGGTAGTTAACTGTTCTGGTGTGTTTCGTGACTTGTTTATCAACCAAATGAATTTACTCGATCGCGGTGTCAAGATGGCAGCCGAAGCCGACGAACCTGTTGCTATGAACTTTGTGCGTAAACACGCCTTAGAACAAGCCGAGGAAATGGGAATCAACGTGCGCCAAGCAGCAACCCGTATATTTTCTAATGCTTCTGGTTCATACTCTTCCAACATCAACTTGGCAGTCGAAAACAGCAGTTGGGAAGAAGAAAAAGAATTACAGGATATGTATCTAAACCGTAAATCCTTTGCCTTTAATTCTGATAACCCAGGGGTAATGGATGAAAGTCGTGGTTTGTTTGAATCTTCCCTAAAAAGAGCAGATGTAACTTTCCAAAATTTAGACTCATCAGAGATTAGCTTAACTGACGTATCTCATTACTTCGATTCCGATCCGACTAAGATCGTTTCTAGTCTACGAGATGATGGCAAAAAACCCACTGCCTATATTGCAGATACTACTACTGCCAATGCTCAAGTTCGTACCTTATCAGAGACTGTGCGTTTGGATGCTCGTACCAAAATGCTTAACCCCAAATGGTACGAAGGAATGCTTAGTAACGGTTACGAAGGTGTGCGGGAACTATCTAAGCGTTTAGTTAACACAATGGGTTGGTCTGCTACAGCCGATGCGGTCGATAATTGGGTATATGAAGATGTTAATACTACTTTTATTGACGACCCTGAGATGTGCAAACGTCTAATGGATATGAACCCCAATTCCTTCCGTAAGATTGTGGGTACTTTGTTAGAGGTAAATGGTCGTGGTTACTGGGAAACCAATGAAGAAAACCTCGATCGCTTACGTGAACTGTATCAAGAAGTGGAAGACAGAATTGAAGGCATTGATTAATAGTTCTGCCCAGTTACGAATAATCGTGACTGGGTTTTTTATTTTAATAGATAAACAAGAACCAAAAAGTCATTTTTTGTCAATTACCCCTTGTTGTTGCCAAACAGAGATTTGTTCTAAACCTTCTTCGTAGCTGACATAGTTAAAACTCCAATTAAGCTGCTGATTGATGCGATCGCTTTTTATCGTCGTTGATAAATCTAGTATTTCCATTTGGGGTTCTTTGATAATCACTTTGGCTATAGGGGCAGTAAATAGCTGAAGTAAACTTATTTTGCCTTATCAATTACTATTTCGGTCTGTATCTTTCTTTGGAGCTATAAAGCTTATAGAAAACAAACGAGGTATAAACAAAAATTATCGAATTTTAACTACTAATCTAATAAGTAGGTTTTTAATACTTTTGAGCAGGAAAGGGAACAGAATTCATCACCACAGAAACCGCAGGAACGGGCTTATACAAGACTAAAAAGTCCTGTACCCCAGGTATATAATCTACTATCTGGAAAAACGAACCAAAGACTTTGATCACTTCAGAGCGAGTTTGAAAAACATCCCAAGCAGAACCACCAACGCGAGTTGAATATGTCGCTTGGGAGTCATCTGAAGTAAGAGTTAAGTTACCTTTAGTTTGTAGCTTCTGCATCTCTTCGCTATCTAACAGCGCATTGGCGTGAAACTGACCTAATACTGAGCAAATAAATATACCACCAGGGCGTAAAACTCTTTGCATTTCAGCTAGCCATAACTCCTGGGTTTCGAGAGGAATATGAGTGAAAACTGAAGAGGCTAACATCAAATCAAATGAATTATCTTCGGCAAAAGCCAGAGGAGGTGTAAGTTCGTTATGATAAAACTCGATCTCAGGTAAGTTTGCTTGACACCATTCAATCATTTGGGGATTAACGTCTGATCCAACCAATCTAACACCATCAATGTAGCGAAAATGTCTCAACAGTCTTGCTGTACCACAGCCTAATTCATAAATTGAACCAATAGTTCTAGGGTTAATATTAAAGTGATCTAAGATTTTGAATAGGCGCAAAACTTCAAAGTAACCAGTTTCAAAATAAACATCACTATTACTTTGTCTTTCTAATTCTTGTTCATTTAGTGCAGCAGTCTGGGCAATTAGCTCTTTTGGCGGAACTGCACCTGGATTGACTGAACGATAGTTGGACTCAAGCTTTTCTCGAACATATCGCTTAAAACCATTTTCTTCAATCTGACGTTTAATGCTATAAACAGTCGATTTTGGTAAGATTATTTTGGCTGTTTTACGAAAAATATTCAACATAAGTTTTACTTTGTGTTTATTAAAGTGGGTGAAAAAATTAATCTACCTTATTCGCTGTTAAGCAAAATTGCTTTCAAAATACTATCAATTTAAATTTGACCTAAAAAAATTAAGAAATTATTAATGTAACCTGAGTTTGGGATAAGCAAAATCCTTGTTGTTTCGTTGGCTGAAAATAGTGTTTTTCTGTAAAATTACTCTCAAAATTGCCTTAACTCGAACTGACGCATTGTAAATATAGAAAAAGTCTATTTTAGGGGATTAATAGGATAGGTAAGCTGTATTTTGTAAGCTCTGCCAACTCTACTATCATAACTCCAAGCACTTACTGCAACTGCGTCCTTGGGAATTAAATCTCGAGAAAAAGTCTTGCTCCATCCTGAAATTTTGTATTTTGGCTCCCCTACTTCAGCCGCTACATCTAACCTTTCAATCTGAGGTTGTACTAAAGCAAAAGGATGATCGAGATTATCTGGGGTTTGATATGCCAAAATGACAGCATGAGCAGCAGTACGATATTGAGGAAGAATAGACCATCCAGATGCAATATAGGTATTATTTTCACCTTTAGTTACGCCATCAAACTGACCGTATTTAATCGCCTCAAAAATGCTGGGACTTGTCATTCCTTGCATAGTGTTGCCAAGAATTAAAGGCGGTTGTATTATGCCCAAGCGATCGAGTTCAACTATCCTGTCAGCCAAAAATATAGGATCGGGAAAAAGAAATTGTTTTAAACATTCCTCATCTTTGACCACATACATCATACTTAAGCAGGCTTTGGCATAAAGCTTGTTTTTATGATTGACGACCATTGCATTGACACCTGAAGTAAAATTGGCAGGATAAAGCAGCAAAAAACCGACCATTGATACAGTAATAATTCTTTTCAGCGTTTTTAAATATCTACTGCCTTGAATATTTAAATGAGGCTTTAAATCTTCAGCCAAAATAGCTAATAAATAAATTAGACCAACAATGGCATAGGTAGAAAAGGTAACGTACCTAGAAGAAAGCGAAAATTGCATTCCCAGTCCTAATCTGCCCATAGTGGTCAAAATTGCACTCCCCAAGGTGTAACTAACAATGCACAACCAGGGAAATACTTGAAATAAAAGTTTTTCGCTACGATTTATTTTAATTAGGTAGAAACATACCAAAGCAAGTAGAAATAGGATGCAAAGTCCAATAATTTGGCTAGAAACTAAGTCATTAACTCCCAAAGGAGAACCAAGAAATGCTAAGAAATAGAGTATGACATTAATAGGTTGAGTCAAGGCATCGAAAAAGCCAGGACTATTAGCTGGGCGATGATAGTCGTGAAAATAAACTGCAAAAGCTAAAGCAGACGAAAATAACCAGCCAGCAGTCATTAAGGTTAAAGCACTTTTGCTTTTCCTAGTAACCAAAATTAAGGCTGGAAAAATAACAATCCAGCTAATCATGCCATTGGCAAAAGAAAATGTGGCAAATATCGCTAATAATAAGCTACTGAAAAATTTAATAAACAGAGAATTTTGCGAAAAAATAATCGCCAAGGCAGATGTAATTATGGCAATAGGTATAAATGTAATCCACTGTAATCCCCAAAGCCAATTCTCCCATTGCATAGGGCTAAAAATCAATAAATTAGCCAGAGCCAAAAGAATTAGTCTTTTTGCCCAGCTACTGTTTAAGGTTATTGTGCTTAAATGATAAATATTAAAAGAAGTAAGACTGGCTAGTAAAATGCTAGCTGTCATTCCGTAGAAAGGATTCCAGCTAGTAAAGCGAGAGAAATAAGCAGATAATAAGCGAGGAAAAAAATTACGGCTTTCATTGTGCTGGGCAAACATATTATCCCAGGTAAGAGTGCCTAAATTGTGTGCAACTGAGTCTGCACCAAATATATCCCATTCGTCCCAAAATAGAATATTCAACCCATATTTCCAAACTAACAATCCTAAGATTAAAGCTGGAATAATTGCCAATAATTTAAAGGGAAAGTTCTTCATGTATTCTTTGCTCCGATTTACTAAAACCCTGAGTCTCTTTGATTAAGTAATAAGGTCTTTGCTTTACCTCGTCATAAATACGACCAATATATTCGCCGATAATTCCTAGAAAGATTAGCTGGATTCCACCCATAAAAAAAGTGGTAGTCAATCCATAAGTCCAGGACAAAAAGGTCTTACCCAAAATAAGTTTAAAATATAAGCCTGTTAGCCCCAGTACAAAAGCCACAATGGCGCAGACAAAACCAAATATAGTGGCGATTCTTAGAGGAATAATTGAAAAAGAAAAGATACCGTCAAATGCTAATTTAAATAGCTTAGTGACAGTGACTTTAGGTTCACCTTTATACCGAGATCCTCTTTCTACCATGATTCCTGTTTGTTTGAAACCTGTATAAGCTCTTAAGCCACTAAGATAGCGATTGCGTTCAGGCATTTGACATAAAGCTTCTACTACCTGACGATCCATCAAGGAAAAAATACCTGCGTCTAGAGGCAGTTTTTGTCCTGAGAAGAAGTTTAACAGACGATAAAAAGATACAAAAGCTAATCTTTTTAGCCAAGATTCTTTGCGTTTTTCCCGTACAGCATAAATAACATCGTAACCTTCATGCCACTTATCGATAAATCTCAAAATTGTCTGAGGTGAATCTTGAAGATCTCCATCCATCAAAATCACAGCATTACCTGATGCGTTTTTAATTCCCGCAGTTAAAGCAGGTTGATGCCCAAAATTCCTAGAGAGGCGAAGAATTTTAATTTCGCTATGTTTACGGTGTAATTCTGATAGTATCTGATAGGAATTATCGCTACTACCATCATCTACAAAAACGACATCGCATAGACCATCAAGCTGATCGATGACTATGCTTAACTGTCGCCATAATTCAGGTAAGATTGCTTCTTCGTTGAAAATGGGAATGACGATGGAGTATTTAACTTGTCTATTTTGAAAAGTTGCTGAAGACATAATAGATATGCTGTTGATTTGACATAAAAATTGTGTGAGTTTGATTGGTGAAAAATAGCAATATTATTTTTGAGCTAAATTCTGCAAGGATTATAGCAAGTAAAAAATTAAAAACTGCATAAATAAATTAAAGTTATACAGAACTATAAAAGGTAAAACTAACCATAAAAAGTCATGACGTTTTCTCGTCTATGACGAGAAAACTACTTATACACTAGTAATGTAAATTGAAAACAGCTACCATTTTCGGGGGAACTTTCGACCCAAATTTGACCGTGGTGAACACAGACAATTTGCTGACACATTGCCAAACCAATGCCGTAGCCTTCTCGATCGCGATCGCGCTGCAAGCGAAAATTATCTTCAAATATTTGCTCCCTTGTTTCTGGAGGAATACCTGGTCCAGTATCGCTTATACTCACATGAACTTTTTGATTCGTGCGATGCAAAACAGATAAAGATATTTGACCTCTTTCTGGAGTGTATTTAATAGCGTTGTCTAACAGATTACTAATTAGCTGTCTAATTAATTCTTCATCAGCATAGACGCAAGGAATATCTTGAGGAATATCTTTTTTAAAAATCATTGACTTTTCTAAAAGTCTAGAATCGAACTGGGCAACGACTTCCTGGCACAGTCGCTTAAGATCTAAAGAGCTAGGATTTATCTGTAGCTTGGCATTTACATTTTGCGAACTTTGTAGTAATTCGCTAATCATACTATCCATAATGCCAAACTGATTTTTAGCGTGTTTAAACAGCCTTTGCTTTAGATATTTGCGCTTTTCTGCTTCTAGCTGTTCATTCTGCTCAGATAATTCCAAGGTTTCTACTGCCATTGATGCTGCTGTTAGTGGTGTACGCAGATCATGAGCTAATATAGCTAAAATTTGGTCTTTAAATCGTAGTTGAGCCACCAATCCTTCCCTTTCCTGCTTTAAAGCAAAAATTTCATCCTTTAGCTGAATTTTTTCTGCATAGTTGACTTCTTGGTTTATGCCATGAGTAGAGGTACTTTCTAGCAAGTTATGACTACTTTTAACTTTCAATTCTTCTTGAGTAGCTTGCCATTTTGGCCACCATTTCTCTAATTGCTCGATTAAATTACCACCAGCTAAGGTTTGCCTTGGTGTAGGAGATATTTTTACTAGAGCAGGAGTAGCAACTAGCTTTAAATATTCGACTAGATGTGGCTGTTTTTCAATTTCAATTACATCTAGCTTAAAAAAGTACTCAGAGCTTAATTTTTCTAAGTAGGTTCTAATTTTCCGCACCTGCTTTTGTGAAGATGAGCGTTTGTCTACGAACAATAATAGTTGAAGGGATAGTTCCTCAACGCTATTCTCCTGATGGTCAAAATATTGCTGATTAGATTGCAACACTAAATTACGAAAACCCAATACATATTATGAAAGCCTCTACCTTTATAGGTTAAAAAGACAACAGACATGACAGTTGTTTTTTAACATTAACAAAATAGTAGTTATCTTAAGATTTTTGGTCTGCTAAAAAGCAATAATTACTTAGGAAACGTCCACTATTAAAAAGCAATTTATCTACAAGCTAAACTTTTTCTAAAGACACTATGTAAGATATCATAAAATTTACCCAGATTGCCTTAGTTCCCTAATTTAGGTCTTCGACAGCTTTAAGCTCTAGGCTGAAAATCAATAGTGAATTACCGTTCATCATTAATAAAAAATCGTTAATCTTCTAGCTAATGATGTAACCTAAGTCTTGAAGTCTAACGCGATGAGTTTACAGCCTCTAAATAAAAAATTTTTAGAAACATTACATTATCATGGCTCTTGGTTACCTTGCTCTTGTCTTACACGCTCACTTACCTTTCGTCCGACATCCAGAAAGCGATTTTGTCTTGGAAGAAGAATGGTTGTTTGAAGCCATAACCGAAACCTATGTTCCCTTGCTTCAGGTATTTGAAAATTTGAAGCGAGATGGGGTCGATTTTAAAATGACTATGAGTATGACACCTCCTCTGGTGTCGATGTTACGGGACGAATTATTGCAAGACCGTTATGACGCTCATCTCGCTCAACTCCAAGAATTAATTGACAAAGAAATTGAGCGTCATCAGCATAATGGTCATATGCTCTATTTGGCTGAATATTATGCTAATTCTTTTAACCAAATACGCAAAACCTGGTTAAGTTACGATCGCAATTTAGTAGGAGCATTTAAACAGTTTCTAGATAGTGGCAACCTTGATATTATTACCTGTGGTGCTACTCACGGTTATCTTCCTTTGATGAAGATGTATCCTCAAGCCGTCTGGTCGCAAATCAAAGTGGCTTGCGAACATTATGAGGATAATTTTGGTCGTCCCCCAAAAGGAATTTGGCTACCAGAATGTGCTTATTATGAAGGTCTCGAAAGAATGCTTGCCGATGCTGGCTTGCGCTATTTTTTAACTGATGGACATGGTATTCTCTATGCTCGTCCTCGTCCTCGTAATGGCTCTTACGCCCCCATTTATACGGAAACGGGAGTAGCTGCCTTTGGTCGCGATCATGAATCCTCTCAACAGGTGTGGTCTTCTAAAGTAGGTTATCCAGGTGCAGTAGAATATCGCGAATTTTATAAAGATTTGGGCTGGGAGGCTGAATATGAATATATTAAGCCTTATATTATGCCTAACGGTCAAAGGAAGAATACAGGTATCAAATATCATAAAATTACCAGTCGCGATGGAGGCTTATCCGAGAAAGGTCTTTACGATCCTTATTGGGCAAGGGAAAAGGCGGCCGAACACGCAAGCAATTTTATGTACAATCGAGAGCGGCAAATTGGCAACCTGCACTCAATGCTGCAACAACCACCAATTGTAGTTTCTCCTTATGATGCTGAGTTATTTGGTCACTGGTGGTATGAAGGACCTCAGTTTATTGATTTTCTGTTTCGTAAGAGTTGGTACGATCAAAATACCTACGAAATGACTCATCTGTCGGATTATCTTCAGCAACAGCCGACGCAACAGGTTTGTCGCCCTTCTCAGTCTAGCTGGGGCTATAAAGGATTCCATGAGTATTGGTTAAATGAGACGAACGCCTGGGTTTATCCCCATCTTCACAAAGCAGCGGAAAGAATGATTCAACTAGCCAATCGCGAACCTGCTGATGAATTGGAATGGCGAGCCTTAAACCAAGCTGCTAGAGAAGTGCTGTTGGCACAATCTTCTGATTGGGCATTTATTATGCGTACAGGGACAATGGTACCTTATGCTATCCGTAGAACGCGATCGCATTTACTTCGCTTTAATAAAATTTACGATGATATTTTGATTGGCAAAGTTGATTCTGGTTGGTTAGAAAAAGTCGAGAAAATTGATAATATTTTCCCCAATATAAATTATCGAACCTACAGAACAAGGTAAAGAGCTTTGCCCTAGCTATTAGCTATTAGCCGCCGATGAGTTTGCGCTGCACACAGCAAAGCTGTGAAGCCCGCCCTAAGCGGGCGGACTGCTCGTCAGCGCTGCGCTCTAAAGTTTACCCAGGTAAATAGTTAATAGCTTTTTTGAGCGACTTTTTGTTTATTCAGCTTGAAACTAGTAGCAATATTTACTTGCTAACTTCTTCTTGAGCGAGGCGGTACTGTCCAGGGATTATTTTCGATCTACCTTTTTTTGAGGTTTAGAAAGTGGAGTGAAACTGGCAATTAGCAATAGTAATACTCCAAGATTAATTGCTACATCAGCGACATTAAATACGGGAAAGTTGATCAAACGAAAATCTATAAAATCGACTACATAACCAAATAAAAAGCGGTCAATACCATTGCCTACCGCCCCAGATAAAATAAATCCATAGCCCAGTTGCTCGATCAAAGTTAGTTTTGGAGTATACCAAACAAAAATAACTAATAATAAACTGACAATTAGCGAAATCCAGCGCAATATATCTACCTGTCCTGTAAAAAAGCTAAAAGCTGCCCCTGTATTGATTACATAAGTTAGATGAAATACGCCTTGCCATAAGGGAATACTGTCGCCGACGTTGGTAAAGTTCTGGACTACTAAATATTTAGTTATTTGGTCAAAAATTATACCCAAAATAGCGACTAGCCAAAAGCTGCGTTTTCGTCTAATAAATTTACTGCTCATAACATCTAAATATAAATAAAAACGGAACTGAGTTATAATTATTAAGAAACTTTGAGCTAACGATACAAAAGTCTATAGACTACCTTTATGTCTCTTCCCATTCGTAACATTGCAATCATTGCCCACGTCGATCATGGTAAAACAACTCTCGTAGACGCATTACTTAAACAATCGGGAATTTTCCGCGAAGGGGAAGAAGTACCAGATTGTGTCATGGACTCCAATGATCTCGAAAGAGAGCGAGGAATCACGATTTTGTCCAAGAATACTGCCGTTAACTATCAAGATACCTTAATTAATATCGTTGACACTCCTGGACACGCTGACTTTGGTGGAGAAGTAGAACGAGTTTTGGGTATGGTTGATGGTTGTGTGCTAATCGTTGATGCCAACGAAGGACCAATGCCCCAAACTCGCTTTGTACTTAAAAAAGCCTTAGAAAAAGGCTTACGTCCTATTGTTGTAGTTAACAAAATTGATCGTCCCCGCGCTCACCCTGATGGTGCGGTAGATAAAGTATTCGATCTATTTGTGGAGTTGGGTGCAGACGATGACCAGTGCGACTTTACCACTCTTTATGCTTCGGGATTAGAGGGTTATGTCAAAGAAACCCTAGAAGAAGAAGGGGTAAATATGGAGCCTTTATTTGAGGCGATTCTCAATCATGTTCCACCACCAGCAGGAGACGTTGAAAAGCCTTTACAGCTACAGGTTACTACTCTTGATTACTCTGACTATTTAGGTCGGATTGTTATTGGAAGAATCCATAACGGTGTCTTAAAAGCTGGACAACAAGCTGCGCTGATTAAAGAAGACGGCAAGATCGTCAAGTCGAAAATTTCTAAGCTCATGGGCTTTAAAGGATTAGCCAGAGTGGAATTAGATGAAGCTAGTGCTGGTAATATTGTCGCGGTGGCGGGTTTTGCTGATGCCAATATCGGCGAGACGATTACGTGTCCTAGTGAGCCTCAGGCACTGCCTTTGATCAAGGTAGATGAACCAACTCTACAAATGACTTTCTCGGTCAACAATTCACCTTTTGCAGGACAAGAAGGAAATTTTGTAACTTCTAGACAAATTCGCGATCGCCTTATGCGAGAATTAGAAACCAATGTAGCTCTGCGTGTAGAAGATGGAGAATCAGCCGAGCAATTTCTCGTATCAGGTAGAGGTGAACTACATTTAGGTATCTTAATTGAAACTATGCGCCGTGAAGGATATGAGTTTCAGGTATCTCAACCCCAGGTAATCTATCGTGAAGTTAACGGCAAGCCTTGTGAGCCTTTTGAATATCTGGTATTAGATGTTCCTGAAGCTGCTGTTGGTAGCTGTATTGAGCGTCTTGGTCAGCGTAAAGGCGAGATGAAAGATATGCAGAATAGCAGTGGACGTACTCAGCTAGAGTTTGTTATTCCAGCCAGGGGTTTAATTGGTTTCCGTGGAGATTTCGTGCGGATGACTCGTGGCGAAGGAATTATGAACCATAGTTTCTTAGAGTATCGCAACTTTTCTGGAGAATTAGAAACTCGCTTCAATGGCGTGATTATTGCTTTTGAAGAAGGCGTGGCAACATTTTACGCGCTTAAAAACGCTGAAGATCGAGGAGTATTCTTTATCACTCCTGGTACTAAAGTGTACAAGGGCATGATTGTTGGTGAACATAATCGTTCTCAAGATTTAGACCTCAATGTCTGTAAAGCCAAGCAGCTAACTAACCACCGTGCAGCTGGCGGAGACGAACTGGTTCAACTTCAATCACCTACAGAAATGAGTCTAGAACGGGCATTAGAATATATTGGTTCTGATGAGCTTGTAGAAGTAACTCCTGAATCTATTCGTCTGCGTAAGCTGAGAACTAAGAAGCTAGCAAATAGGTAAAATTGTCAATAGTTGCTAGCTAATTGAAATTTAGCTAGTAAACCTGAAAACAGTTTTCAACAAATCAAGTCTAAATATTTAATTGAGAAGGTAGCAAAATAAGCTGCCTTTTTTTGTGGAAACCGAGTATAAAATTTCCATCACTAATATAAAACTACAGTTTTCTATCTGGACAGGGTTTAATTCAAATCTAGCTGATAAATTTCTCGTCGCGATAGAGAGGTTAGCTTTGCCAGATGACGACTAGCTTGCGATCGCGTCATTCCCTGATCTAATAGCTGCTGCAATTCCAATTTTAGTTCAGCTTCTGAGATGATTAAATTAGTTTCGGCTGTACCTTTTAAGACTAAAGTATATTCTCCTTTTGGTTGACGTTCTTTTGTGTATAAAGCGATCGCTTCGCCAATACTTCCTCGCCAAAACTCCTCGTGTATTTTGGTTAATTCCCGTGCTAAGACAATTTCTCTATCTACTCCTACTGTCCTGGCTAAGTCGGTTAAAGTTTTAAGAATACGGTGAGGTGCTTCGTAAAAAACTATAGTGCGTGTTTCGCAGCGTAATAATTCTAATCGAGAAATACGCTCTGTTTCTTTTTGCGGTAAAAAGCCCTCAAAAACAAATTTATCTGTGGGTAAACCCGATGCAGCCAAAGCACTGACAACTGCTGTGCCTCCAGGAATGGGAATTACTCTAATTTTTTGTGCGATCGCAACTTGCACTAATTGAACTCCAGGATCGGAAATACTCGGCATTCCTGCATCTGTAACTAAAGCAATACTTTCTCCTTCCTGAAGCCGAGCGATTAATTCTTGGATGCGAGAGTTATGATTATGTTCGTTGTAGCTCAGTTGAGGTGTCTTGATCTGTAGGTGTTGTAATAATTTGCCAGTGCGGCGTGTATCTTCTGCTGCAATTAAATCAACTTCTGTCAGTGTGCGAATTGCTCGCAGGGTAATATCTTCTAAGTTGCCAATGGGAGTTCCCACCAAATAGAGCTTGCCCAATTCTAAATTATTTACCATCTTAAATTTATGGGTATTTACTGATGATACTAGGATTGGCTATATTCCCTTTGCGTAGAGTAGTCATCAAATATGTTAAAAATAATCGGTAATGAATAAGCAATCCCAGATTTTGCATGATCCTAAAAACGGCAATTAAAGTAATTAAATAATATTTTTCCAAAAGCCAGCCAATTAATGACTCAATTAAACATATTTAATGAACCCATATCTACACCAGAATCTAAGCAAAGGATAAATGTTATCTCTTTATTTTCAGGTTGTGGTGGTATGGATTTGGGGTTTCATCAAGCTGGATTCAAGATTCTCTGGGCAAACGACATCGATAAAAAAGCTTGTGAGACATACGAGAAAAACATAGGTAAACACATTGTTCATGGAGATATACAAAAACTTGATTATTTTACAATACCTGATGCAGATTTAATTTTAGGAGGTTTTCCCTGCCAAGATTTTTCAATGATTTGGAAACGTGGTGGAATCACAACCCAACGAGGTAATCTATATCGAAACTTTGTAGATATTGTTGCTTTGAAAGAACCACTGATGTTTATAGCAGAAAATGTTAAAGGTTTGATGACTGCTAATAAGGGTAAAGCTATTAAACAAATTATTGAAGACTTTTCTTCTACAGGTAAGTATGGCTACACAACTACACCCACAAGCGTGAACTTTGCTGATTATGGAACACCTCAGCTTAGAAAGCGAGTTTTAATTATTGGTGTTAGGAAAGACATAAAACACACTCTTGAAATTCCCCAACAAACTCATACCCTTGATAACTATGTTTCGTCCTCAGAAGCACTTTATGGCGTTGAAAAAGTCGAGCATAATAATAAGCATCAAAACATTCAGCCTAGCACTGTTGAGAAGCTAAAGCTTATCCCAGCAGGCGGTAACTTTACAGATATTCCCAAAGATTCACCTCACTATGTAAAGGGCATGATATCTCATGTTTATCGACGCTTACATCCAGATAAACCTTCTACAACTATCATTGCTGCTGGTGGAGGAGGTACTTGGGGCTACCACTATTCTGAGCCTAGACCATTGACTAATCGTGAGAGGGCAAGGCTTTTTGGCTATCCCGATGATTTTATTTTTGAGGGGACAATTACTGAGGTAAGAAGACAAATTGGCAATTCAGTTCCCCTGTTGGCATATTACCTTTTGCACAAGCTATCAAGCCTTATTTAGAGAAGGTTAAGGCAGAATTATGTTTACTAATTTAGCGGCATCTGGTGGTAATTTTTATAATGTACTCGATATAGAATTTAGAGAAGCTACAAACGTTACTATAGCTTCTGGCTATACATCGCTCGATATCATTAATACTTACACTTCAGATTTTATCAGAATTGCCAATTCTGAGCTTGTTTTTTATAAAATAGAAAACGGCAAATATTACCTAGAGTTTTAGCTGATTTAAGGATATTTGCGACTGCTTGAGATACCCGTGCCACAGATAAACCCGACACAATTTCCACAGTAGTTACAATCCATAGATAAATCACTAGAGCTTGTTTGAGGGAGCGTCGAAAACCTGAGATAATAATCAGCGAGTATTAAGATATAAGAACCAAAGTTCTAGTAAAATCTTGCCAACTTAGATAAATATGTTATTTGCTTTTCAGTTTCAATCTCCTGGTCCGATTATTTTTGAAGTTGGACCAATTGTGATTCGTTGGTATGGCTTATTAATTGCTTCAGCGGTTTTAATTGGCGTTAGTTTGTCACAATATTTAGCCAAACGTCGTGGGGTAAATCCAGATGCCCTAGCCGATTTGGCTATCTGGCTGGTTATTGGAGCTATCCCCTGCGCCAGAATTTATTATGTTTTATTTGAATGGCAAGAATATGCTCAACGCCCTGAAGATATTATCGCCATTTGGAAAGGCGGTATTGCGATTCATGGAGCTATAATCGGTGGTACAATAGCTACAATTCTTTTTGCTCGATTAAATCGTATTTCTTTTTGGCAACTAGCAGACTTGATTGCACCATCTTTGATCTTAGGTCAGGCGATCGGACGGTGGGGTAATTTTTTCAATTCCGAAGCCTTTGGTAAACCTACAAATTTACCTTGGAAGCTTTATATTGCACCTCCCTATCGTCCTGTGGAGTTTTTTGATTCTGCATACTTTCATCCCACTTTTTTGTACGAATCTCTGTGGGATATTGGCGTTTTTATTCTTCTGCTGTCATTATTTTTCTGGGGACTTAAAAACTATAATCGTCTCAAAACTGGTACTTTAGCAGCAGTATATTTGATTAGCTATAGCCTAGGACGAGTTTGGATCGAATGGTTGCGTACTGACAGCTTAATGCTGGGTCCGTTCAAAATTGCTCAGTTAGTTAGCCTAAGCGCGATCGCTTTAGGATTATTGATTCTTGCCTGGCTCTATTGGTTTAAACGTCCTTTACCTGATGTGGTATCTCCTAGAAGGCAGCACAAAAAAGCGATTAATGATCGCTAATTAGTAGTTGGTAATCAATCTTTACATATTAAATTGAATGACATTAACTAAATCTCTCCTCAAGCCTGCGGTTTATATTATTGGTGCAGGGCCTGGAGATCCAGAATTATTAACTTTAAAAGCTTATAGAATTCTGGCTCAAGCAGACGTAATTCTCTATGCTGATTCCCTTGTGCCTAAGCAAATATTGCAGGATGTTCGTGCTGATGCAGAATTAATACCTACAGGAAATAAAATCCTAGAACAAATAATCCCCCTAGCCATTGAACGAGTTAGGCAAGGTAAAGCAGTTGTTCGTCTACATTCTGGAGATCTTACCTTATATAGTGCGATCGGCGAACAAATGCAGGCTTTCACCGAAGCAGAGATTCCTTTTGAACTTATTCCTGGCATTAGTGCTTTTCAGGCTGCGGCTGCCAAACTTAGTACTGAATTAACTATTCCTGAACTAGTTCAAACAATTATCTTGACCAGAATTAGCGGCGAGGCTTCGTCTGTGCCTGAAGCAGAGGAACTAAGTTCTTTAGCTGCACATAAGGCTAGTTTATGTCTTTATCTAGCTGCCCGTCATATAGAAAAGGCGCAAGCCAAGCTATTGAAACATTATCCTCAAGATACTCCTGTGGCAGTTTGTTACCGAGTTGGTTGGCAAGATGAACAGATTTGGGTGGTTCCTTTAACAGAGATGGCTGCGGTTACTCGTAAAAACAATCTTATTAGGACTACTCTGTATTTAATAAGTCCTGCTTTGCAACCAGTCGTAACTACTCGTTCTCGCCTATATCATCCTGAACATTCTCATCTATTTCGTCCAGCAGGTAAATTTTGTTTGTAGAATTAAGCTAATTGCGTATTATGTCAAATATAAAGGTGTCATACTAGGAAACTTTGGTGATATTTAAGAGCTTTATTATCGTTTCACCTGTAAACTAACTTGGCAGTATGACACTTTGAAAACATTAGTAAAGTTAGGAAATTATCTCAGATGGCAAACACGGAACATTTGGCATTAATCAAAGAAGATGTATCAGTATGGAATAACTGGTATAAGAAAAATAAAAAGGTAGTTCCAGACTTATCTAATGCCAATCTTAGTAATATTAACTTGAGCGGTATTAACCTGCACAAGGCAGATTTAAGATCTGCCAATCTTGGTAATACAGATCTGAGTAAGGCTCAACTAGAAAATGCCAACTTGGAAGGAGCAAATCTTTTAAAAGCAAATTTACAAGATGCTAATTTAAAAGGAGCAAGTCTTGACTTTGTAATTTTTTCTCAAGCCAGAATAAATTCTAAAACTATAATTGCCGATAAAAACCGTTGTGTTTACAATATCGTCAACAATACAGCAGAGAATAAAAACTTTACAGGTGCTGATTTAAGCAATTCTAATTTATTTCGTGCTGATTTAAATAACGCCGATCTTAGCAATGCTAAATTAGTTAACGCTAATTTGAATAGTGCCAATCTTAGTAATGCTTATCTTTATCGAGCAGATTTGACTAAAGCCAATTTGCAAAATGCCGATTTAAAAAATGCTTATTTAAGTCAAGCTAACTTAACTAATGCTAATCTAGCTAAAGCATCATGTGATGGTACATATTTAAAAGATGCAGAACTAAAGTTTGCTAATTTAAAGACAACCAAACTTAGTCAAAAAACTATGGTTGATTCCAAATGGTATTCAGTTTGGGAAATAGTTAATCGGGGTGCAGTTGGCAGGAATTTGAGCGGTATGGATCTTAGTCAGGCAAATCTGCAAGGAGCTAACTTCGAGAAAGCTAATTTAAGCAATGCCAACTTAAGTGAGGCGATTTTAAATAACAGCAACTTAACTGATGCTAATTTGACTAATACTAATCTTACAGGGGCAGATATTCATGGTGTTGACCTAGATAAAGTTAATCTGCAAAAAACAAAATTAAAGTCAGCAGTTGGTAGTCACGATAATCATTTACCTGTTACTAAAAGTTTCGACCAGTCTAATGTAATGGTTAAGGAAAAACCTATAGCTGAAACTAAAACTCTAAATCAGCCTATAGCAAAATCTAATACGACTGAGCAGGTTTCTACTACAAACAGTCAGAAACAAAGTAAAAATAAAAGCATCATCAGCATCTTGTCATTAGCAGTTATTGCCACTTTTGGAATTGGCAGCTACTTCTTTTTACAGCAAAACCATAGTTTTTCTGGGCAAACTTGGCAACAAAAGCTAGAACAATTAATTCCTGCAAAATGAAAATATCTTTTTTTTTCTAGATTTGATATTGCCACAAATTTTTCACTGACACGTCCTGAATATAAATATTACCTAAGACAATAAGTTACTTTTCCCTAACAAATTGTTTTAACAAAGGTTAGAAATTATCGAGGAAACTCTAAGCCAACATAGCCCATAATACTATCTCTGCCAGGATTGGCTCCAAATAAGTCTGCATGGGAAATATGATGCCAACGCAACCCTAACATCAGCCTTCTTTCATGCTTGAGTTTAAAACTTACTCCGCCTCCAGCTTGGGGGGTAAAGTTAAAGCTCGCTCCTTTACTGGGAACATCGCTAGTTGTACCCAAAACTCCCGCACCCCCATCAACATAAAGCGACCAATTGGGTTGACGAATAAAATGCCATCGCATCAAAAGGGCTAGATTAAGTCCGAGAGCATTGTTATCTGGTTGATTAAAATAGATAGTGTTTAATTCTAGATTGATGCTGTGACCATTAAATAAAAATTTAGATATTCCTGCACCCACCAAGGCAAAGCGACGAGGATCGGATTCTTCATTATCCAAGGTAGTTGCTGCTGCACCCTGAATATACCAGTGTTTTTGTCCTTTAGTGCCAAAAGTAGCAGGAGAATCGGCTTGAAGCTGTTTAATTGAAGTTGAATGTGCCTGGAGCGATTGCGCTGACGCGCAGCCTGCGGATCGCGAAATTAACAAAAACGCCGATAATAGAAGCACTATGCCATGATAGGTGTTGTTTTTATTTTCTAGAACTGCGGTTTTATGCTTCAAAATTAATGATGACATTATATAACTTTTTAAATAACAGTTTATATTAACTTTTTTTGATGATAAATGTCTTTTGAAAAGTATCAGAAAATCTTTTATCTATCTTCAGTAATTTTATTAGTAATTACATTATTACTAGGAGTTTTTTTTCGTTTTGCCAATCTAGAAAGCAAAGTATTTTGGGTAGATGAGGTTTCTACCGCAGTTAGGGCTTCTGGCTACACTATTCCAGAGGTTACTAATGATTTAATACAGCAGGGGATTGTCGATCGCAAGACTTTGTTTTCTTATCAGAGACCAAGTCCTGATAAAACTTTTAGAGATAGTTTTAATGCTTTAACTAAAAGCCCAGAACACGCTCCGCTTTATTTTTTATTAATCAGAGTATGGATGCAGTTATGGGGAGATTCGATATCTATTATACGGAGTTTTTCCGCTTGCATAAGCTTATTAGTTTTTCCCAGTTTGTACTGGCTCTGTCAGGAATTATTTGACAGACGATTAGTTAGCTGGTTAGCTATTATGTTGATGAGCGTTTCACCTTTTCATGTGGCTTATGCTCAAGAAGCCCGCCCCTATAGCTTATGGACGGTAGCTATATTATTAATGAGTGCGAGTTTTTTGAGGGCAATTAAACTCAATAATAAGCAGTCTTGGATACTATACAGCTTTAGTTTGATAATAGGTTTTTATACTTCCCTATTTTCTCTGTATGTAGCCTTTTTTCAAGGTATTTATTTTTTGCTTATCTTATCTAAAAAGCGGTTACAGGTCAGCAAAAACTATGTATTATTTTCTCTTATTTCTCTCGTAGCTTTTATTCCTTGGATATTAGTAATTATTAATAATATAGACTTGCTACATAAGAATACTAGCTGGATGCGAGGCAATTTCAACATACCTGATATTATTGCTGTTTTTATTGGTACAGATTTATTAATCTTTGGCGATTTACCTATATCCCAAAATTCCAATCCGATTCACACAGCGATCGCTTTAATTACGATTACTATTTCTACTTTAGTTGTAATAAAAGTATCTTCAAGCTGGAAAAAAAAGCCAGCTAAATTTGCCTTGTGGTTAGCCATAATTAGCAGCATATTTTTACTGTCCAGCTATATGTATTTAGATTGGATAACTATAATTGGCGCATTAGTTGCTTTGTGTATCTTGAGCTTATCTGTTTATTCTGTATATTACCTGATAGTAAATACCAAGCGCGATCGCTGGCTTTTTATTATTACTTTAATGCTTTCTCTACCAGTATCATTACTGCTGACTGATATTATTAATCAAGGGCAAAGTTCAACTGCACCCAGATATTTAATTCCGTTACAGTTGGGAATTCTAATAGCAGTTGCATATACATTAACTAGCAAAATTACAGCTATTCAAAGACAAAATTTTTGGCGGTTTGTGGTTGTGGCTTTTCTAACGTTGGGTATTTTTTCCTGCGCGCGCAACCTAAATTTGTCACCGTTTTATCAAAAGGGAAGAAATATTAATAATCCTGCGATCGCGCAAATAATAAATCAAAACGATTCAGCTTTAGTAATTGCAGAATATAGTAGTACTATGGATGCTTTTTCTTTAGCCTATTCCTTATCTCCACAGGTTAAATATAAGGTTATTAATCAAGGAGGGAACTTAGATGAATACATTAAAAACTTTGAAAATATATATGTCTTAAAGCCATCTTTACAGTTAAAACAAAAATTAAAGAATAATAGACAAATTAATTTTAAACAAGTATATAAATCTCATATATTTAGTGCTGATGAATTTCCTTTAGATTTATGGTCTGTTAAACAGGTAAAAATATAATGAAAATAGCAGTTATATGTTCTAGCTTTTTTCCTGTAATAGATGGTGTAACTATTGCAGTATTCAATAGATTAAAGCAGCTTAGTATTTTAGGACATCAGGTAATAGTATTTTGTCCAGACTATCAACCTATTAAGCATATTTATCCCGACTATCAAGAATATATTGGTGAGATATTTCCTAATGTCAAAGTAATTAATCTTGCTAGTACAAAATCTCTCGCTTTAGACTTTGAAAGAGATGTCACAATAAAGTCCTATCAAAGAGTAATTAAGGAATTAAAAGAGTTTCAGCCAGATATTATTCATGTTGATGAAGCAGAAAGATTAGGTTTTTGCTTTCTAAAACTACCTGGGGTGAAATATGCAAGGCAAAATAATGTTCCCTGTATAGCCTGGTTTCATACTAACTATAGTGATTATTTTGATGATTATTTTAAATTACCACTAGGTATTAACAGGTTAATTAAAAAGGTATTAGCCTTGATTTTTACCAAAATATATAATGCTTATGATTTAACTTTAGTGTCTAGTTCTGTAACTACGCAAAAGCTTACTAAGCTGGGTATTAAAAATATTTATTGTGCTGATTTACTTGGGTACGATTCAAAATATTTCGCTAATAGTAAGAGCTTTAAATTTTTTAGCGAACAATACAACATACAGAATCTAGAAAATAAAATAAAGCTAATATTTTTGGGACGTTTAACTGCCGACAAAGGCTGGAATTTTACTTTAAAATCTCTGGCTGATTTATCGCCTGATATCTTAAACAAGATTGCTATTATTGTTGCTGGGGATGGCGCACTTAAAGATGAAATAAAAGCATCTTTAAAACAACTAACACCTAATGTCTATTTATTAGGTAGAAGCGCACCCGAAACTGTACCCATGCTGCTAACTAATAGCGATATATTTATCACTAATTCCGAAAAAGAAACTAGAGGTTTAACTGTTATTGAGGCTGCTGCTGCGGGAATACCTGCGATCGCACCACGAGCAGGAGGAGTTATAGATACTATTAAAGATGGGGAAACTGGCTTTCTATATCAACCTCAGAATCAAGCGGATTTCTTGGATAAACTAAATTTGTTAATCTTTAATATTAATTTACGTCAATCAATGGGGATAAAAGCAAAAGAACTTTCTCAACAATGGACTTGGGAACAAACTATTAATAATTTAGTTGAAATTTGGTCAGAAGAAATTAATAAATTAAGTGGAATCAACTAGAACAATTAAGCCACGAAACTCTATCAACAATTACTAACACTAATGAAGAATTTAACCAGTAATTCTCAAGATTAACTTTGCGCCACGTTTATGGCATTAATTTTCGGATTGCGATCGAATAATACTTTTGGTCGTAATAAAATTTTACACAGCAGCCATAAAGAATGTAATTCTCCTGGGGTGTTTTTCCTTTTCCATTGTCCAGGGCGACAAAATAAAAGCGCAATCAGCTTTCTTTCATGCTCTAAGGCTGGAAGATTAAAATTTACATGAACCATATAAAAATCCTCACAGATATCTATTGCGGTGATGTTTCCCGATAAAGCAATATCCTCTTCAAGAATTGATATATTTACAGGAATGGTTTCTCCTTTGATAGGCTTGCCTATTCCTGCTTGAGTCAAAGAAATATCCGCTCCTACTTCCGAGATACGAGTCGTTACACCATAATAAGTTTTCTGGTTTGCTTCTTTTAGCTCCAATTTAATCGATCGCCGTAGGTTAAACCATTCATTAACGTCAGGTTTTGGTACATCCAATAAAATCAATAGTGCTGCGCCAATAGAAACTAAATTATAGGTACTCCAAATCCAGCCTAAATTTAAGCCCTGCATCTTTAGAGCCATTCTAGGAGAGTCGTGCATTGTAGCTAAAGCACAGGAATAGAGGTTTGACCAAAAACTGATGGCGGTAAATATAAACAGAATCAGCAAAGGAAAAGCCAACTTCCAGTTAAAAGAAAAGCGATCGCTTTTTGTACCTTTAGGAGTAACTTTAAAACTTGTAGAGAAGGGGTTAAGCATTGCCTGAATTACCGTTACCGCCAAGGGAAACGCCAAGACTAAACCATAGATACCAGATAAAATAGCCGAGCGCGATCGATAGTTAAGCCAAGAAAAAACCGTTATTTGGGTTATGTAATAGGGTAAGAAGAAAAAGAGAAACTCATCGGTAGTTGCCCTAATGGGAATAAGATGCAAAAAGGCATAAGCTAAGGGCATAAGCAGGAAAAACACGCTGGAGATACTGGTAAACCAATGAAGTAAACCTTCTAAGTGCGCCAGTCTTTGCAAGGGATTTAAACCAGGAATAGTTAAGGGATTAGATTTGATAAAAAATGCCTGTAAAGTTCCTCTTGCCCAACGCAGCCTTTGGGTAGCATGGGCAGCAATATTTTCCGCAGCCAAACCTGCACTTAGCTTCTCATCAATATATGCCAAACGATAACCCTGCGCCGATAGACGAATACCTGTAAAATAATCTTCACTCAGAGAATCCGTCACAAAACCGCCAATAGATTTTAAAGCTTGGCGACGCACCACAAAAGAAGTCCCAGAGCAAACTACGCTTCCCGCACCATCTTTGACAGGCTGTAGCTGACGATAAAATACTTCTTCTTCTGGAGTTAATACATCTTCTAAACCTAAATTACGGGCAATAGGATCGATGTTATAAAAACTTTGAGGAGTTTGCACCAAAGCTAATTTATCATCCTGAAAAAAGCCCAACGTCCGCTGTAAAAAATTCTTGGTAGGGATAAAGTCGGCATCAAAAATAGCAATAAATTCTCCATCAGTTAGAGGGATAGCATGATTGATGTTTCCTGCTTTTGCATGATAATTATTAGAACGGGTTAGATATTTACAGCCCAACTCTGCTGCTAGCTGGGCAACGTTTGAGCGTCTGTTATCGTCTAATAGGTAAATAGTTTTGGGTTCATATTCAATCGCCTGGCAGCCAATAATTGTCCGCCGTAAAATAAATTCTGGCTCATCAAAAGTCGGTACAAAAATATCAACTGTAGGGCGGAAATTGCCCGCAACTACTGGTGCAGACAGATGATCTACTTCTCGTCGTCTGTCTTTAACCTTTAACATCAAAAATAGCTGGAGACTATTGTTGAATAGAGCAAACATCTCTAAGACAAATAAGCCAATGCTAAATGTTCCTTCCAAAGGATCACTCAAATTCAAAGTAGAAAGCGATCTCCACTGCACATAACGAAAAGTTAAAATCAATAGAATAGCAACGACGACAAATCTTGACCATCCTCTAGGTTCAGGAGAAACTTTGGTAATTACAAATACTAACAGAAACACTGCGATCGCAGGTAAAAGCAAAAACCGACTCATAACCATCGGTGCTTCTACCCAGATGGGAGGCTCTTCCTGCAACAAATTTAAGTAGGCAAAAACATTTGTAACAACTCCTATGCCAATTGCCCAAAGAATAGCAACCGCCGCCGCAATCAAGACGATTCCTACCAAGAATAAAGTAGCCAATTGTGGTCGAATAGTTTTGGCGGTATTTTTGGTAATAGTCATAGCGTTATTGATTGAAAGTATGAAATAAATAGTGTTACTGTTTATAGTTCTTGGCTTGTCTACAAGCCAAGAACTTATTCATAAAAAAGATTTAATATTATTGCCTTTAATTAATTTTAGTCGGACACAATTCAATTCTGGATAATGAGTCAAGCCTTAAATTGAACTTAATGCTAATTCAGGAATCATCAGGTAGTAAACGGACTAATTTTGGCGATCGCTACTCAACTTCCAGAAGACTTAATCACAATACCCACAAAAGCAAATATCCCTGTGACAAATATTGATATGGCAACAACAAAAGCCAGAGAAGAACGAGATTTATATCTATAGTTTTCGTGTTGAATATGTCGTAATTCTTGGCGATGTTCAAAGGCTGCTAGGAAAATTGCACAAGTGCCGATGCCGATAAAAGAAAGACCCAAAATTCGGGTTATATAAAGCGAGTCGTCCATATAATCTTTTTGCAATGTCGTTACAATACGGTCTACCCCAAATCCAAAGCTAATTAGTGACAAACAGGTACGAATCCACGCCATGAGAGTGCGTTCTGCTGCTGCGCGGTTACGCTCTTTAGCTAATTCGGTATTCGTACTTGGCGTATTATTTGACATGACGTTTTAAGTAATAAGTAATGATTTATTAACTATCAATATTTAACGTCTAAAATCAACCAGGGTATTGACAATAACTTAATTTAAATAAAATCTTTATATGAAAATTTTTATCAGTACAGGAGAGGTTTCTGGAGATTTACAGGGTTCAATGTTGATTGAGTCCTTGTATAAACTAGCTGCACAAAAGAATATCGATCTCGAAATTGCTGGATTAGGTGGCGATCGCATGGAGGCAACAGGAGCAAATATTATTGCCAATACCGCAGCTATTGGCTCAATGGGATTTATTGAAGGATTACCGTTTGTCTTACCAACGATCAAGATTCAAAGCCTGACTAAAAAATATATTCAGACCAATACCCCTGATATTTTAGTTTTGATTGATTATCCTACTCCTAATTTAGCTCTGGCTAGCTATGTAAAAAAGCATTTTCCTCAAATACCAGTGGTATATTACATTGCCCCCCAAGATTGGGCAGTACCAATGTTAAATAATACCTCCAAAATTGCCCAGGTTGTAGATAAGTTACTGGCAATTTTTCCTGCCGAAGCTAAGTATTTTAGCGATCAAGATATTGACGTTACCTGGGTGGGGCATCCTTTGCTCGATCGCCTGGCAACTGCACCAGATAGAAATCAAGCCCGACTAAATCTAGGTATTGAGCCAGAAGAACAGATTATTACTCTTTTACCTGCTTCTCGCCAGCAGGAAATTAAATATCTGCTACCCGTTATCTGTCAGGCTGCACAGCAAATTCAGCAGCAGCAACCTAACATTAAATTTTTAATTCCAGTATCTCTGCCTAGCTACAGAGACGCAATCACCTCAGCAGTCCAACAACATAATCTACCGGCGAAAATCCTCACGGGTGACGAGACTATAGACGCGATCGCTGCTGCGGATCTGGCTATTACCAAATCAGGTACGGTTAACCTAGAAATTGCCTTGCTCAATATTCCCCAGGTGGTTATCTATCGCCTTAATCCTTTGACTGCCTGGATAGCCCGTAAGATACTGCGCTTTTCTATTCCCTTGATGTCACCACCTAACTTGCTCCTAAATCAAAAAATAGTTCCCGAATTACAACAAGAAGATGTAACTGCCGATAATATTGCCACTGAAGCGATGCAACTTTTAACAAATGTTCAAACTAGACAAGAAATAATTGCAGGATATCAACAGATGCGATCGCTTTTAGGTACCGTTGGAGTTTGCGATCGCACTGCTGTTGAAATTCTGAACTTAGCTAACAAAATTCCCATCAAAACTTAGCTGGAACAAAGTTTTGAGTATCTATTGGTGGGCGTTCATAGTCTATTGCTTTTTGGCGGTCTGGCAATTCAATCTTTCTGGCTGGCAAATCTTCGTAGGGAACATTCTTAAGCAGATGACTAATACAGTTTAATCTTGCCTTTTTCTTAACGTCAGCCTCTACTACATTCCAAGGAGATTCAGGAACGTCTGTAGCAGCAAACATATCATCTTTGGCTCGTGAATAATCTATCCATTTTTCCCTGGCTTCTAAATCCATGGGGCTAATTTTCCAGCGTTTTGTCGGATCTTCGATTCGAGCTTGAAAACGTTTTTCCTGTTCATGGTCGCTAACCGAAAACCAATATTTAATTAAGATAATACCCGATCGCTGAATCATCATTTCAAATTGAGGACACGAGCGCATAAATTCGTTGTATTCATCATAGGTACAAAAGTCCATTACCTTTTCTACCCCAGCGCGATTATACCAACTGCGATCAAATAATACTATTTCTCCTGCTGCGGGGAGATGAGCCACGTATCTTTGAAAATACCATTGATTCTTTTCGTGATCGCTGGGTGTCCCCAAAGCTACCACTCTACAAATACGGGGATTTAAACGTTTAGTAATGCGTTTTATTGTTCCTCCTTTACCCGCTGCATCTCTACCCTCAAAAAGCACTACAACTTTTAAACCTTTTTCTTTCACCCATCGTTGCAATTTAACTAGCTCTAGCTGTAGCTTTTTCAGTTCTTTTTTATATTTTTTTTTGCTTAGTTTTTTTGATTTGTCTTTACTTTTTTTGCCGTTTTTTTCGGTTTCAGCGATACCATTTGCCTGTTTATTACTCATATTTCCCATTTCTCTGTAGTTAATTGATTACTCAATAGCTATATAGCTACAAATCTAAAAGCTGTAAAAAAAATTACAGCTTTTAGATTTGGTTTATCTTAAAGTTTTACTTTGCTTTACATTTATCCCCGCAGTCTTTACACCCCCACTCAAGACATCAGACTCTTTAACAAAGCCACTGTATGCCTCCATACCGTGTTCACTAATGTCTAAACCTTGGATTTCGGCTGGTTCGTGAACTCGAATACCGATAGTTACCTTCAGCAAAGTCCAAACAATGGCACTAAAGACCACAGTAAACGCTCCTACCGCCAGAACTCCAATGATTTGAGTCAAAAGATTACCGCTACCAAAGATACCTACCGCGAGAGTTCCCCAAATACCACAGACCAAGTGAACTGAAGTTGCACCAACAGGGTCATCAATTTTGATATTGTCGAAAAAACCAACTGAGAAGACGACAATTATACCAGCGATCGCGCCAATTATCACGGCGGAGACATAACTAACATCGTTGCAACCAGCGGTAATGCCAACTAATCCAGCTAAAATACCGTTGATAATCATTGATATATCGGGTTTGCCGTCTTTGACCCAAGAAGTAAGGGTAGCAGTTGTACCACCTGCTGCTGCTGCTAAATTAGTTGTCAGAGCAATATAAGGAACGTTGGCATCTGCTGCCAGTTCTGAACCAGGATTAAACCCAAACCAGCCAATCCACAGGATTAGACAACCTAGAGTTGCAAAGCCCATATTATGTCCTGGTATTGCGCTAGATCTTCCTTCTTGGTATTTACCCAATCTAGGGCCTAAGATAAAAGCACCGACTAAAGCTGCCCAGCCACCTACGGTGTGAACCACCGTAGAGCCAGCAAAGTCTTTAAAGCCCATTTCGCTTAACCAACCTCCATCCCACACCCAATGTCCTGTAATAGGATAAGAGATAGCAACTAGCAAGGTACTAAAGATCAGAAAAGCAGAAAACTCAATTCGTTCTGCTACAGCACCAGAGACGATGGTTGCAGCCGTAGCAGCAAAGGCTACCTGGAACAAAAAAGAAACTGCTGGAGGAACTGCTAGGGGGTAGGGATCATCACCGTAAGCAGCAGCATCGCCATTAAAAAAGAAGCCGTGAGTACCGATTAAAGAATTACCTTCTCCATACATTAAGCCATAACCAATTGCCCAGTAAGCAAGAGTTGCGATCGCAAATACGATCAGGTTTTTTGCTAGAACATTGACTGCATTTTTTTGGCGACAAAATCCCGCTTCTAGCATTCCAAATCCAGCATTCATAAAGATTACTAGAATCGAACTAGACAAGATAAAAACCGTGTCCAGCATCACTCTAAGCTCATCGAAGTTTTTAGGAGCTTCAAAATCTTGAGCGGAGACTGCTGCATTCTGGCCTATTACTATTAATGCTGCTAAAGGAATACAAGCAAGCCAGTAGGGCGGAAAATATCTAAATATTACCTTTATAGGTTGAGGAATTGAAGCATTAGACTGTGAACTTGGCAGAATACCTTTATTCTTTGGTAGCGATATATTCTTGTTTCTTGATAATTTGAAATTCATTAATTCTGAGACTTACTTGGAACGATTTTGCGCTCGATAAGGGATAAAACTTATACCAAATTAAATGGTATTTACTACTAGATATAGCAATACCAACTGTGCTATAGGACAATATGAATTTTAGGGGCGAATAGCCCCTACATAAACCTGATGTCACTACCTACAAACCTAAAGCTATACTACAAATAATGATGTTATTTAATAAACAACATTTCTTGATACTTAGGTAAAGGCCAAAGTTCATCAGCCAATTCTCCTTCTAGAGCATCTGCACATTCTCTAATTTCATCCATTAGAGGACGAATAGTTTTAGCAAAATACTGCATATGTGCTTCTGTTGAGTCAAAATCTTCTTTGCCCAAAGCTGTTTCTAATTTACTCGTCTGTTCCACTATTTCGTTAGTTAGCTCGCCAGCTTTTTTGGCAATTTTGAGATTAAACTCAAGTCCTAATTCTTTAAATCCAGCGATCGCCGTTGATAATTCAGTTACGTATTTAACCGCTGCGGGATAAAATAAGGTTTTCGCCATGTCAACTATCAGCTTGGCTTCGACCTCAATTGAGAGTATGTATTGTTCTGCATAAACTTCAAAACGACTTTCTAATTCTTTAGGTGAAAGAACGCCAGTTTTCTCGAATAACTCTACAATCGACTTATCTTTGAGATATGGTAGAGCATCAGCGGTAGTAGGTAGATTAAGCAAACCACGTTCTTCTACTGCCGTTTTGTGCCATGCTTCTGAGTACCCATCTCCTCCAAAAACAACCGCACCGTGAGTGTCCATAATTTCTTTAATTATGCTGAAGATAGCTGGTTCAAGCTCAGTTCCCGCTGATAATTCCCCTTCAAGTTTGTTAGAAATCCAGTCTAAAGAATCCGCCAAAATTGTATTCATGGCAATTAAGGGACCAGCAACTGACTGGCTAGAACCTACAGCGCGAAATTCAAAACGATTACCTGTAAAAGCAAAAGGAGAGGTTCGATTTCTGTCCCCAGAGTCCTTGGCAAATGTAGGCAAAGTTGGCACACCAAAATCCATAGTGCCACTTTGCATACATCCTGTTAGCTCTCCTTTCTGAATTTGATCGTATACATCTTCTAATTGAGTCCCTAAGTAAACAGAAAGAATTGCTGGAGGAGCTTCGTTTGCACCTAGCCGATGATCGTTGCTGGCAGTAGCTACTACAGCACGCAGCAAAGGACCAAACTTATGTACTCCCCGAATAACCGCAGCGCAGAAGGTCAAAAATTGAATGTTTTCGTGTGGATCGTCTCCAGGATCGAGCAGATTGCCCTGGGTTGAGTTTCCAACCGACCAGTTGACGTGCTTACCAGAGCCATTAATGCCTGCAAATGGTTTTTCGTGAAGTAAGCAAACAAAACCGTGCTTTTTAGCAGTATTGCGTAAAATGGTCATGGTTAGCTGCTGATGATCCGCAGCAGCATCAGCAGATTCAAAATAAGGTGCAAGCTCAAACTGACCTGGTGCTACTTCATTGTGTTTAGTTTTGGCAGGAATGCCCAGACAGTACATTCTTCTTTCTACTTCCTGCATAAAAACCTGAACTCGCTCAGGAATTGCGCCAAAGTAATGATCGTCAAATTGCTGACCTTTAGCTGGAGGTTTACCGAACAAAGTCCTTCCTGTCATCAGTAAATCGGGACGACTATTAGCAAAGGCAGCATCAACCAAAAAGTATTCTTGTTCTGCGCCACAGCTAGAGTTAACAGGAGCAACATCGCTACAGCCCAACTGTTTGAGAACTTTTCTGGCAGATTTATCCATCGCTTCAATCGAGCGTAACAAAGGAATTTTCTTGTCGAGAGCTTCCCCCGTCCAAGAAACAAATACCGTGGGTATACATAAGGTTACGCCATTGTCGGTTTCCATGACGTATGCAGGGGAAGTAACGTCCCAAGCTGTATAGCCTCTGGCTTCAAAAGTTGAGCGAATACCACCGCTAGGAAAAGAAGAGCCATCGGGTTCGCCTTTAATTAAGGTTTTACCAGAAAACTCAGAAATTACCGTGCCATCACTTTGTACCGAGATAAAACCATCGTGCTTTTCGGCTGTGGCGTTGGTTAAGGGATAGAATACGTGGGCATAGTTAAGTGCGCCTTTAGATATTGCCCAATCTTTCATGGCTGTTGCTACAATATCGGCTACCGAAGGATCGAGTTTGGCATCAGATTGAATAGTTTTCTTGAGTGATTTAAAAACTGCCTTGGGAAGACCAGCCTGCATCTTGTTTAAACTAAAGACATCTTTTGCCCACACACTTTCGAGGGTATCAGGGGGCTTAACTGCGATCGCTCCTCTTTCGGTAACTTGATAGACAGCCTGTGTTCTTGGTTCGTATCCCATAACGCTTATCCTTTGCTAGACATTACACATGGTCATACCTTAAAAGATTGCTGCGCTCACAAAAAGTATAAAATACAACTTTTAGCAAATGATTCTAGTTGAATTTACTTAAGAAATATTAATCTTTTATTAAAAAATTAATCACCCTATTCAGTCCAACGCATATTCAGGTCATTAAAACTACATCTGACAATGGTTTGAGCTTTATGAGCAGTTGCCAAAAGATGTAAAGTTCTAAGGAATTAGCTTATTTGTTAAAGCTACGGCACTGCTAATAATCTTTGCTAAAGCTGAGGGGGCTTCTAGAGGGAGATTATGACCACCAGAAACCACAACTTTGGTAGCATTGGGCATAGCCTCGTGCTGTTGGTTTAAGTCTTCTAGGCGATTAAAGCTACTTTTGTCACCGTAAACTAACGTAATAGGTACTTTAATTTTTTTCAATAGTTTTAAATAGCGCGATCGCCCGATACTATTTAAGCTGATACCAGCCCTAGTCCGCAATAAGGGTTCCCAACGCCATCTTACTCCGCCTTCACAGGGTTCGGTAATTCTTTCAGCTAAGATCATCGCTAAAGAATGAGTAATAGCTGGAGTGGCTTTTCTTAAACGTTCGGCTGCTGCTTCGACATTAGGAAACACTAAATGTTCTGGAGGTGCAGCCATAGAGTCTAGCTGGTTGGTTAAGCTAGCTGTAGGGTCATCATCTTCGTTGGCTGTAGGTAAAATTGTTTCTACTAACACAATATTTCTGATACTTTGAGGTCGAATAGTGGCAAATATAGCCCCCAAGACTGAACCTAGAGAATGTCCCACTAAAATAAAGGCTCTACCTGCTAAATTCTCGACAATAGCGTCAATATCTCCTAAAAAGTCAATGAGGTTATAGGATACGCCCTTGCCAAGGCGATCGCTTCTGCCATGTCCCCGTAAGTCTGGGGCAATTACTCGATAGCCTTTTTGCGCCAAGCGAATTGCTACTTCTGACCAAGCTGCACCCTGTTCTAAAATACCGTGTAAGCAAAGAACTAAAGGTCCTTCTTCTGGTCCCCAGGTGCAGAGACAGATTTTCAAACCTCTAATAGTGATCAGAGTTTCCTCCATCAATAAATCTACTACGTCAGCGTTAGCTTCTTGAAGTAGTTCATACCTTAGCTGACTGGCAAGTTGTTGAGTATATGTACTTAATAAAGAAGGTAGTTTTATTTCTTGCCAAGTTTCAGCTAATTTTGCATCAATCTTTTGATGATTCAAGAAATTAGGATCGCCCAAAGACATTGCGGTATCGTTAACACCATCGGTTAGGCGATCGCCCTGGTAAGGAGTTAATACAGCCTCATGATAAGGAACTTCTAAGAAATTACAAATTTGGGTCATTACTGCTTGAGGCTTGCTTACCAAGTCTTCGTAATAGACTAAATGGTATCGTTCAGGGTCAATATCCTGGGCAAAGTCGAATATGTTTTGATTACTGTCGCGCCAGATTAATTCCGCAAGCTGATAGGCATCCCCATCAACCGATCCCACCAGCTTATCCATCCGCATTCGTGCGAAGGATTCTATAACTGCGTAAGGATGACGGACTAAATGGATATATTTGGCATTGTTAAAGATAGTTTCTGCTTTGGTCAAAGTCTCTCGGTTGCTGGCGTAGGTAGGAGATTTATCGATCAAAAGGCGATCGCCTGCTAGCTGCTGAAGCATCTGATAAGCCTCTGCTACAGAAAGATTTTCTTGGGTTAATTCTGCGACTAATGCTTGGCTTTCGACTGCACTAATACCTTTTAGTGCCATAAAAGCGCGTTTTAGTCCTTCCCCTAGTTGAGAAACTCCCAATTGCGCTTCTCTCTCTGTCATGTTGTCAAAAGGAAGTAAATGCAATTCTGGAGGGGAAAATAACCCAGAATGTCCTGCTAACATGACTCGCAACAAAGTTGAACCAGAACGAGGACTGGAGAGGATAAAGGCAGCAGGGGGCAGTTTATCTTTTAGGAGATTAAATTTTGGTTGCGAACGAACTTTACTAGTTAACTTAACTGCTTGTTCATGGGTTTTAGTAAATTCCTTTGCCAAATATTCGGCTAAATTGACAATTCGGGGACGTTCATAAAATTCTCTAGGATAGAGAATTAGCTGTAAGTCAGTTTTTAACTGGTTGATAGCTTCCATCACCATCAATGAATCCATACCAATATCTAGCAGACTTGAGTTAACAGAAAGATCATCTGCCTCGATTTGAAGTATTTCGGCGATCGCCTTTTGTAAATATTGAGTTAAATATTCTGGTCGTCGAGCGACTTCAGTTGCCAACAATTCTGGGAAAATCAGATTTTCTGCCGACTGATTACTATCCTCCAACTGACTAACTAATTGTGAAAAATAATTGGACTCTTTTAAATAAGCAAACTTTTGACTTAACTGTTGCCAATCTGCACTAATAACCCCTACCTGAGTTAATTCACTAGTTAATAACTGTTCTAAAGCTGCTAATCCCGCCTGGAGATTAATCAAATCCAAGCCTGGAATCTTAACTCCTTGCTTAACCGCCATGCCGCTTTCTCCCCAAGCACCCCAATTGATGCTCAAAGCGGGTAAATTTTGACTTTGACGATAACGAGCGATCGCATCTAAGCCAGCATTTGCCACACTGTAATTGCTTTGTCCTGGTGAACCAATCAAGGAAGCTACAGAAGAGAATAAGACAAAGAAATCTAGCTCAATATCTTGTGTGCAGAGATGTAAGTTCCAAGCACCAGTAACTTTTGGCGCAATTACTTGCTCAAATCTTGCCCAAGTTTGTCCTTGTAACAAGCCATCATCTAATATTCCCGCAGCATGGATGATGCCCTTTATGGGCAGTGGGGACGTAGAGACTTGGGGACTTGGGGAGACATTGCTGATTTCTCCCTGACTTTTAAAAATGTCTTTTAATGCGTCATAGTCGGTGATGTCAACCTGAGCAATATTAACTGTAACGCCCTGTCGTTCTAGTTTATTTATTTCCTGTTGAGCAGATTCTGATGGTTTGCTTCTACCCAAAAGTAATAGATTTTTTGCACCTTTACTTGCTAGCCACTGAGCAACCTGTAACCCTAATGAACCTAAGCCACCCGTAATTAAATAAGCAGCGTCATCTTTAATTTCTACAGTTCGTGTCGGTTTAATATTTGCTGTTTTACTTAGACGAGGTACATAAATATTTTCTTGCCGTAAAGCCAAACGATCTTCTTTATTCTTATTAGTAATAACCGCAAGCAAGCTATTAACTTCATCAGCTTCAGGTTCGATAGCCAAGTCAACAATTCCACCCCAACATTTAGGATGTTCTATGGCGATCGCCTGAGCTAAACCCCAGAGACAGCTTGATGCAACGGTGTTACTCTGAAGATTATGCTCAATATTTTGATTTCCTCTAGTGGTCAACCAAACAGGCGCATTAATCGAGTTTTGAGCTAAAGCCTGAAGTAGATTTAAAACATTAGTACACTGCTGCTGCTGATAATTATTAATTTCGGCAATAGTTTGTGACTCAGGGTTATCTAAGCCTGTCAAATAAATAATTCCTGCTAGTTCTTGATGCTGCTTAAATAACTGAGCAAGGTTGGCAGAATCAATATGGCGATCGCTAATTAAAATACTATTTTGTTTTAACTTAGCTGCTATTTCTTCACCTAAACCATTTGTATCAGCGAAAATCAACCAAGATTGATTGTTTTCTTGAGCAACAGTTTTCTTATTCAAACTACCTTCATAAGCTTGCCAATTTATCTGATAAAAATCAGGCTGTCTAAACTTAGACTTATCTCTAGATGGTAAAAACACCTCGACTTTACTGTTAGCATTTGTTTTTTTGGCTAACCAATAACTTTCTCTCTGAAAAGGATAGGTAGGTAAGCTAACTTTTTGCCTATTGTAACCCCGCTCAAAACTGTGCCAGTCTATTTCTACTCCTGTAGCATATAAAGAACCTAAACTTTGTAATATTTGCTGCCAATCTTTTTTGCGAGGACGCAGACTAGGCAACCAATAATTAGTAACTTTACTATTAGTTAATACTGAACGTCCCATTCCTAGCAAAATAGGTTTTGAGCCAATTTCTAGAAAAATATTACATTCTTGCTGCAAAGCTTGCATTCCATCGGCAAACCTTACTGGTGCAACAATATGATCTATCCAGTATTGTGCCGTAGCAATTTCTGCTGTTGCTGTTTTGCCTGTAATATTAGAAATTAGTTTAATGTGAGGCAGATTATATTCAATCGATTCAGCAACCTTAGCAAAATCTTCTAAAATAGGATTCATTAACGGCGAATGAAAAGCATGAGAAACCGTTAATTGCTTGCTCTTGATTTTTTGCGGATTAAATTTACTAATTATTGAGTTTACTGCGGTTTCCTCACCAGAAATGACAACGCTTTGATGGCTATTAATAGCTGCGATCGCCACTTGCTCTCGAAATGACTCAATTACTGATTTAACTGTAGTCTCGTCGGCAAAAACTGCGTACATTTCCCCTTTGTGGGATGAACTCTGCATTAATTTACCCCTTGTAGCCAACAGCTTTAGTCCATCAGCCAAACTAAACACCCCAGCAACGGTAGCAGCCACATATTCACCAACGCTATGTCCGATCAAGGCTGATGGTTTAATTCCCCAGTCCATCCACATCTGCGCCAAAGCATACTCTACGGCAAAAATAGCTGGCTGAGTATATACAGTTTCATCTAAAAGGGATGAAGGATGAGGAGAAGAATTGCCAGGATATAAGACTTCAAGTAAAGGTTTTTCTAGATATGAATCAAGAATGTCGGCACATTGATCGAGAGCTTTTTTAAATACTGGTTGAGTTTGATATAGCTGATAACCCATGTTCACATATTGCGAACCTTGTCCTGTAAACAGAAAAGCTACCTGATTTTGATTGCTGTTGCTAGCTTCACCGTGAGCAATTCCTTTAAGTTGTCCGACGCTAAAGTTGGCTAATTTGTTCTGAAGCTGAGTTTTGGACTTAACGGCGATCGCTAAACGATGATTAAAATGAGTTCGTCCTGTGTTAGCAGTGTGGCAAATATCCCCCAAAGCTATATCAGGATTGTCCTGAAGATAGTCTTTGTAACTCAATACCAAATCTTTTAACGCAGGTTTGCTTTTTGCCGAGAGAGTTAACAGATGCAAAGGACGTTCGGGTAATTTATCATTTTCCCCATTACCCAAATCCCCTAATTCCCTACTTTCCCCAACAGTATTTGACAACTCACCCAAGATCACGTGAGCATTTGTGCCACCAAAACCAAAAGAGCTTATTCCAGCATATTTTGTGTCACCCAAAGTTGACCACGGCTGTAGTTGCTGAGGAATAGTAATGCCTGTATCAGCTAAATCTATTAAAGGATTTAACTGTTTAAAGTGTAAATTAGGCGGGATAGCCTGATGTTGCAGACAAAGTACGGTCTTAATCAAGCTAGCAATTCCTGCTGCTGATTCTAAATGTCCAATATTGGTTTTGAGTGAACCAAGATAACAAGATTGCTCCCTTTCTTGACCTAAAACAGCCTTGAGAGAATTAACCTCAATCGGATCGCCCAAAGATGTCCCCGTGCCGTGAGACTCTATGTAGCTAATCTCGGCAGGGGAAAGATTAGCATTAGCCAAAGCTTGGCGAATTACTGCCTGTTGAGACAGTCCATTAGGAGCAGTCAAACCATTGCTACGTCCATCCTGATTAATAGCCGAACCTTTAATAACTCCTAAAATGCGATCGCCATCTCTTTGAGCATCTGCTAACCGCTTAAGAATAACTACGCCACAGCCTTCACCACGCACATAGCCATCCGCGTCTGCATCAAAGGTTTTACAGCGTCCATCTTCTGCCATCATGCCAGCTTGAGTAAAGGTTTGAGTCAGTTCAGGAGAGAGCATTAAATTGACCCCACCTGCGATCGCTAGGTTACATTCCCCTGTTTTTAAACTTTGACTAGCAAGATGTATCGCTACCAGAGACGAAGAACAAGCCGTATCTACCGCCATCGAAGGACCTTTTAGGTCAAAGAGATAGGAAAGACGGTTGGCAGCAATGCTATGGGCATTTCCTGTGCCTACATAGGCATCAACATCTAAGCCGTAATGAAAACGTAACTGAGAATAATCACTGCTGCTAATGCCAATAAATACGCCCGTATTGCTACCTGCTAGATTCTTATTCCCTACTGCTGCATCTTCTAAAGCCGACCAGCTAACTTCTAGTAAAAGTCTTTGTTGTGGATCGATACTTTGAGCTTCACGAGGAGTAATGCCAAAAAACTGTGGATCGAAGCGATCTACATCTTCAATAAAGCCACCCCAGCTTGAACCTGACCAGCGATCGCTTTTGGCGATCGCGTCTTTGCCATCTCGCAACAGTTGCCAGAATTGAGCGGGATCATTTGCTCCAGGAAAACGGCAGCCAACACCAATAATAGCTATGTCTGATTGAATATTAGGTAACTCGTAGGGGCGAACGGCTGTTCGCCCAGATTGAACATCGCGATCATTTGCCAAGTAGACAGCTAGTTCGGCGATATTTGGATAGTCATAAACGATGGTGGGGGACAGCTTTATATCCAGCCAGTCTTCTAAATCTGCCGAGAGGCTAACTGCTGCAAGGGAATTTAAACCAGAGCTAGCAAAGGGTTCATAGATGTCTATCTCTGATGCGGATATGCCTATACGCTGCGCCAGATTTTCAATTAACCAATTTTGAATTTGATTCTGTTTTTGATTAAATCCCGTAGGGGCGTTTCGCCCTTCGGGTTCGACACTTTTCTCAAGTCGGGAAACCCGCCCAACGAAAGTGTCTCTCGAAACGCCCCTATCTGGCGAAACGGAGGGGCTGAGGCTTGAACCTGCGTCAAGCCCTTGTAAGCCCCGTCCACTACCATTATTTTGTTGGGGCAAACGACCATTTTCTTCCAGCGATTTATATTCCCCAACGGTATTCAAACTGCCATCTAAATATCCTGCCTCACAGGCATGACGCTGAATTTTACCGCTAGAGGTTTTAGGAATACTGCCTGTCTTTAACAAAACTATGGCATGGATTTGCAGTTCATGATTTTGAGCTACTGCTTGCCGAATTGCCTTTGTTACCTCATTTACATCAAGCTTACGCAGATAAGTCCGTTTTATTTCTGCGGTGACAACTAGTTTTTCTTCTCCCGCAACTTCCACAGCAAAAGCGGCTACATTACCGGCTCGAATTGCTTCATGGGCAAGATCTAAAGTTAGTTCAATGTCTTGGGGATAGTAATTGCGTCCGCGAATGATAATTAAATCTTTCAAACGCCCTGTAACAAATAGCTCTCCTGCTTGTAAAAAGCCTAAATCTCCTGTACGTAACCATCCTGCTTCTTGAGTGTCAGCCAATACTGCATTAAAGCTAGCGGTAGTTAGTTGGTCAAGACCCCAATAGCCTTGGGCTATACTGTCGCTTTTCGCCCAAATTTCCCCAATTTCACCGTCTGAACATTTAGTTAGAGTTTGAGGATTAACAATAACCAGTCTTTGTCCTGGAAGATTGCGTCCACTACTAACTAAAGTAGTTTTATTTTCTGCACTGCTAGTCGAAACAGCAAGGTTTTCTTCAAGTTTTTGGTTTTCAAAGCTAGCGGTAACTGGCTCTTGATGCTTATCTCCTCCTATAATCATGAGAGTAGATTCTGCCATGCCATAGCAAGGATAAAAAGCTGCCGTGCGAAAACCACAGTCGCGAAAGTATTCACTAAAACGCTCGATAGTTTTGGCTCTGACTGGCTCGGCACCTGAAAAAGCTAGTTCCCAGCAACTTAAATCTAGGTTAGCTTTTTGTTCGGGAGTAATGCGATCGACACAGAGATCGTAAGCAAAATTAGGACCTCCGTTAGTTACCCCTCTATAACGAGAAATTGCCTGTAACCAACGGTAAGGACGCTGTAAAAAGGTTACAGGTGCTAGCAAATACATCGACGAGCCTACATAGGCTGGCTGGATAATCGAGCCGATCAAGCCCATATCATGATAAGGAGGAAGCCAAGATACAAGATTATGCTCGCGCTTGTTTTGAAAATATTGTTCAATAGCAGCCGAATTAGCCATCAAATTGCCATGACTAACCATTACTCCTTTAGGTTTACCCGTTGAACCACTGGTGTATTGTAAAAAAGCTAAGTTTCTTGTGGTAATTTCTGGATGATGCCAAGCTGAGGATAGATTAAGTTCAAAAGTATCAGTGGCGATAAATCTGACTTTTGAACTAGCATTATGATTGGCAAACTTGCTAACAATTTGATCTTGAATCAATTTAGTCGTTAAAGCAAAACTTGCCTCCGCATCGGTAATGATCGCTCTTAAACGTTCAAGCGAGCGATTGGCACGAGGTGGATAAACGGGAACAGCTACCACTCCAGCATATAAACAACCCAAAAAAGCCGTAATAAAGTCTAGTCCTGGCTGGTATAGCAACAACGCCCTTTGCCCCTGAGCATTATAACTTTGCAACACAGAAGCGATCGCCTTAGCTTTTTCATTCAATTGTTGATATGTGAGACTATCTATTTCAGTTTCACCATCGGCTAAGAAAGTAAACGCCCTTTTATCGGGTTGTATACTCGCTTGTTCTTGTAATCGTTCTACCAGGGTTATTTGTTTGCTCAATCGATTCCTCTCTTTGCCACCCACGAAGCTAGATTTATTTATCTAGCTTATCCAAAAGCGAGAGATGTTTGTTAATCTCGCTGATGAAATAAATATTCCCAGACAAAGAATAACCGATAAAGGTATAAAAACCTAGTAAGACTTTAAAGGGATGAGATTATGAAGAATGAGGGATAAAACATGGAACTTTTGCTCGAAAGATTGCTGAAAATTACTATGTCAATTGTAAACAGAGATCGCATTTTTGATGTGTAGGGCTGAAAAGGCGATCGCCTTTTTAAGTCAAGAAAGTTATTTGAGATAAGTTTCACGCCAAGACGCAAAGGCGCAAAGTGTTTTTTCAAGAACATGAAAGTAATTTAGATTTATAGCAATCAGAAATCAAATATGAGAAAGTAAAAATAAAAGGCTGAAAACTAAAAGTTGAAGAATTAAATACTTTTATAGAGTCTAATGCAGAGCCAAGAGAATTAAAAAGAGCGCTCGCCGTTAAAATGACGCTCCAAGGTTACAGGCATCAAGAAATTATCGATGGTCGTGGCGTTGACCGTATAATTAAAGTCGTAGGACTTGCGACTATAAACCGATCGCTGCGCGCAGTCGCCAACGGTGGTTAAATCGTCCTGGTCGGGTTCTTGGGCAAAGAGAACCCAGGAATGGATTACTTTCAACTGATGCAAAGTGGAGCGTTTATCCGCTCGGTTTCCGTTGGCGATCTCGCCAACCTCGAAGATCTGTTAAAGCTATGAAAACGAACAGTTTAGAGCCAGTCATCGACCGAACCTTTAAGTTTCAAGATGCAAAAGAGGCATTTTCTTATCTTGAAAACGGCAGTCATTTTGGAAAAATCGTCATTCAGGTACATTGCTAAACTTCTTTCAAATTCTCAGTAATTGTCTATTGTCAATTTTTAATCGCCACGTGAGCAAATTGAATTAAAAAAAGCAAGATTAGACAAATTAAAGCAATAAAAGAGAAGAACTGCTCGGCAATATTTTGTATGTTGTAATTATTGAGCAATCTTGATCGCTGCGATCGCTATACACCTAATTTTCATTTAGTTAAAGCTTTGGCAGCAGTTTTCAATTGGATAATATATGCAGAAGTTAAAAGCTAATAGCTGACCATCAACAGCAGTTTTCAAAGGAAAAGTTAACTATGATTAGTACAGCACCAAGATGTCAAACTGAAATTGAGCAGCCTGAGCCTGCTTCTCCTTGTGCGATCGCCATTTTTGGCGCAGCAGGAGATTTAACCAAACGTCTGTTGATGCCAGCGTTATACAATTTGGCTAAATCTGGTTTATTGCCCAAAGAGTTCGCTATTATCGGCGTAGCACATACGGATTTAAGTAGCGATGAGTTTCGCACTCAAATGAGTCGGGATATCAAGGAGTTTGCTACCCAAGAAGTAGATAGCGATATCTGGAACTGGATTAACGAACGCTTGGATTATCTCCAGGGTGATTTTAAAGATCCTAATACCTATTTAGAGCTACAAAAACGTTTATCTGGGGTAGATAAGGAGAAAGGAACAAGCGGTAATTACTTGTTTTACTTAGCAACATCCCCCAGCTTCTTTAAACCCATTGTTGAAGGTCTGGGCAAAGCCAAATTAACCAAAGAATCTGACGAACAATGGCGTAGAGTAATTATTGAAAAGCCTTTCGGACAAGATTTAGATTCTGCTCGTAGTCTCAATCAAGATATTTTTAAAGTCTTAGACGAAAACCAAGTTTACCGTATCGACCATTATTTGGGCAAAGAAACCGTGCAAAATCTAATGGTTTTTCGTTTTGCCAATGGAGTGTTTGAACCGATCTGGAATCGCAACCATATCGACCACGTTCAGATTACGGTATCCGAAACCGTGGGGGTAGAAAAGCGGGGTAACTATTACGACCAAGCAGGTGCGCTGAGGGACATGATTCCCAATCATTTGTTTCAACTACTGGCATTAACCGCAATGGAAGCACCTACCTGTTTTGCAGCCGATGCAGTACGAGACGAAAAAACCAAGCTGTTTCATGCAGTACAGGCGATCGCGCCTGAAGAGGTTGATAACTATGCAGTACGAGGACAATACGACCAAGGACAGGTAGGGGACAAAGAGGCAAAAGCTTACCGCGATGAACCCAGAGTCGATCCTGACTCTAATACCGAATCCTATGTAGCACTCAAGCTATTAATCGATAATTGGCGTTGGGCGGGAGTACCTTTCTATTTAAGAACGGGTAAATATATGCCCCAGCGCACTACAGAGATTGCGATTCAGTTTAAGCAAGCACCTTTTACTATGTTTAAAGATACGCCAGTTGAATGTCTGACTCCTAATTTTCTTCTGATCCAAATTCAACCCAAAGAAAGAATTTCTTTGCAAATTGGGGCAAAAGTTCCAGGACCAAAAGTAAATATCGACGGCGTAGAAATGGACTTTTCCTACAAAGATCGTTTTGGTGCTGCTCCCCAAACTGGCTACGAAACCCTGATCTATGACTGCTTAATTGGCGATGCCACTCTGTTTCAAAGAGCGGACAACACCGAAGCAGCCTGGAAGATTGTCGATCCCATACTTGAAGCTTGGAAGCAAAATAAAGCCGATTTTCCTAACTATACTGCTGGAACTTGGGGTCCAAAATCGGCAGATGAGTTGCTAGAACGAGATGGTCGTCAGTGGCGAGTCATGTCTGTTGAGTAGGAAGTAACGAGTAACAAGTAGAGAGTTATAGGAAACTTTTCTCTGAATTTTACAGTAAGTCTAATCAAAAATTGCACTAATTAATTTAACAATTAAAAAAGGAGAATACTATGTCAGATCTAACCATTCAAGCTAAAGATAATGGTCCTTTTATTGTCAAAGGAGATGTCTCTATTACCGACGGTAGTGGACAAGCTTTTGAAACCAAAGACCATATAGCTCTTTGTCGCTGTGGAGTTTCCTCAAACCGACCTTTCTGCGATGGTACTCATGCCAAAATCGGTTTTGAAGCAGCAGAAAAAGCCTCTGAATAAAAGTAGCTTAGAAAATATGGCGATCGCGCGACCCGTAGCCGAGCGATCGCCTTTCTGAAAACATTACACAATTTAAAACAATGAACAAAGCTGCCGACAAATCAACTAAAGTTTCCTTAGTAGTCGCTGACGTAGATGGAACGTTAGTCACCCCTGATAAAGTATTAACCGAACGCGCCTGTGCTGCGGTCAAGAAACTACACGATGCCGACATTCTGTTCGCCATCACTAGCGGACGACCACCTTTGGGTATGAAAATGCTGGTTGAACCGCTAAATCTAAAAGCACCTATTGGTGCATTCAATGGCGGAATATTTCTCAACCCCGACTTTTCAGTTATCGAACAAAATAGTTTGCCCCAAGATGTTACCGAACAGGCAATTTCTCTTATTAGAGAGCATAACTTAGATGTTTGGATTTATCTAGAAAAAGACTGGTACGTTCAGGACAAAAATGGTTCTCATGTAGACCGCGAAAGCAATACCGTGAAGTTTAAGCCTACTGTCGTTGATAACTACAATGACTTACTGAGTGATGTAGTCAAGATTGTGGGCGTTAGTGATGACCTAGATGCAGTAGCAAAATGCGAAGCTGCTACTCAAAAGGCATTGGGCGATCGCGCCTCTGCTTCTCGTTCTCAGCCTTATTATCTTGATATTACCCATCCTCAAGCCAATAAGGGAACTGTAGTTAAACGTCTTTCAGAAATACTTGATATTCCTCTAGCAGAAATTGCCACTCTCGGCGATATGCCCAATGACGTACCGATGTTCGAGCTTAGTGGCATGAGTATTGCAATGGGCAATTCCAGTGAAGATGTGCAAAACCAGGCAACATATACGACTGATTCTTATACAGAAGAAGGTTTTGCCAAGGCGATCGAGAAGTTTATTTTGAACTAAAGAAAACCCCAATTGAATAAGGGTCAAAAAATTTGGGCAAGATTTGACTAGCTTTGAGCAACAAAAGAGAAGCAACTGCCAAGCAGAAATCGTAACCTTGAGTTATAAATACTTATCAGCTAGAACCTACAAAAAAATTAAATCAAAGGTTTTGGCAAGCTTGTTAAATTAATTCATCAACTTTTTAATCATGATTTCACGCAATAAAAACTTATTATTAGGTGGGGCGGTTTCTTTATTTCTTTTAGGCTCAACTGTCCCCGCGATTGCCTTGAGTAGAGAACCAAGCCAATATATCGCCCAAAGCAGAACTATTGAAGCCAGAAGCGCGCAAGAAAAAACTCTTTATCTCAACAACAATCGTGTCTATTACTATGATTTGATTGCTACTCAAAGTGGCACAATTGGTAATGTTACCGTTCCTGTGGGTGCAACCATTGAAGGAAAATACGTTCCTACCGAAGGTGGGCTACGATATGTTGCTCAGAATGTAACCTATGGCAAATATACCTATCCCGTCAATGCAGAATCTCAAACTTTAGCAGATGTCAAAGATCCCCGTGATACATCGGCAGGTTCGGTAGCTGAAGATGCAGGAATTGGTGCTGCTGGTGGTGCAGTTTTAGGTGAATTATTTGGCGGGAAAATAAAAGTAGGAGAAGCCCTTGGTGGTGCTGCTGCGGGCGCTGCGGTGGGCAACATTACTGCCGATCGCGTTGTGGTAGTCAAGCCAGATGATTCGATAACTTTGTATAACGAATAATTGCCGATGAGAAAAAAATCAACTTTGAACTGCCAGCTAACGTCAAAACTATACATAATATAGCAGGAATCCTGGGAGGAATTGGGCGATTTAGATAATCCACATCCCAGCCATAAAAATACTACTAACTTTATTTCAGCAGTAAAAACAATGGCACATAATAATCAAATTAAGATCGAACCGTCAATTTTATCTGGCAACTTTGCCTATTTAGGTAAAGCAGTAGAAGAAGCTCAAGCCGCAGGAGCAAAAGGAATTCAAATTGATATTATGGATGGGCAGTTTGTGCCAAACATTTCTTTTGGCTGGGATACGGTAGCGGCGATCCGTCCTCTAACTGATATGTTTCTCGACGTTCATCTAATGATTGTTGATCCTGGGCGATTTATAGAAGACTTTGTTAAAGCTGGTGCCCATCGCTTAATCGTGCATCAAGAAAGCTGTACCCATCTGCATCGAGTCTTATCCTCAATTAAAGAGTTAGGTATAGAAGCAGGAGTAACTATTAATCCTGGTACTTCCATAGATGCAGTTATTCCCGTTCTCGATCTAGTAGATTTAGTCCAGATTATGACCGTAAATCCTGGCTTTGGCGGTCAATCTTTTATTCACTCTCAGTTGGATAAAATTCGCTATCTCAAACAGATCTTCAAAGAGCAAAATCTTGATGTAGCAATCGCCGTTGATGGAGGGATTCATCTTGAAACTGCACCCTTAGTAGTAGAAGCAGGGGCGACTGTTTTGGTAGCGGGTTCGAGCGTTTATAATTCTAATGCTTCTGTCAAAGATAACTTAGCTAATTTATACGCAGCTATAGAGAAAAAATCAAAATCATGAAAGATAATCATAGTCATCAAAGAAAATATGTGTCATAAATATAGCGATTTGCAGGTTTGAGAGGGATAGCAGCAGTGGGCGAACCAGTTACGCAAATGCTTTGGATTCATTAAAAAAACAAATATGCTTTGTTAAAAATCTCGCTAGGATAAAAGCAGATATTAAGCTCTAAGGCAGAGGAAAAGCAATGAAATCCATTAAACCTTGGCAGGTAGTAATTTTAATCTTGCCGATCGCAACTATCGTAATTTTTCTATTAGTTGCAGCAGGTTCACAAATTCATAATTGGCGTATTAATTGGATTTGGGGTGTCGTGGTCTTAGTATTTGTTCTCTGGCGATGGTTACTGGTGAAGTGGACAAAGCCTTTAGCTGAGATTCAGGAGGCGATAGACGAAATTAATCAGGAGTTATCACAAGAGCCAGAGTTAGAAGCAGCAGGAAGTAGGGAAAAGCAATTACAAGCTTCTTTAGAACAAATTATTGCTAAAACCAGAGCAGATGAACCAGTTTGGGAAGATTGGCAGACTTTTTGGCAACGGTGTCAAGAGTTGTTAGCTGCGATCGCCCATGTATATAATCCCAATGTTAAACGTCCTCTGCTTAATATTTATATTCCCCAAGCTTACGGCTTGATCCGTGGGACGGTAGACGACACGGATCGCATGATGCAAAAGCTTTCCCCTGTTTTAAACCGAGTTTCCATCGGACAGGCTTATGAAGCTTATGAAGTGTACCGTAGACTAGAGCCATCGGCGCGAAAATTAGGTCAGGTATTTAATTGGTCACAATGGTGGCTCAATCCCGCAGCAGCAGTAGCCAATCAAGCCACCAAAAAATTTAGTAATCAGGCAAATCAGGAATTATTGCTTAATTTGGGTCAATTAATGCGAGAAACGGCATTAAAGAATTTGGCACAACAGGCGATCGCGCTTTATGGTGACGAAACTATTACTATTCCTGAAGTCGCACCTAGTTATGCCTTGCCCAAAACCGAAACCCAAACTCTCAAACAAATATTAGAATCAGCCCAATCACCCCAAGAAGTAGATCGAAAGCCTGTCAATATTATTTTAGTTGGGCGTACTGGGGCGGGGAAAAGCAGCTTAATTAATACTCTTTTTCAAGCCGACAAAGCGGAAGTAGATGTTTTGCCCAGTACCGATAAAATTCAAAACTATCGTTGGCAAACTCCTAGCAAAGAAGTTTTAAATTTGTTAGATACTCCTGGTTATGAACAGGTAAATCATCCTGAATTGCGGGAACAAGTTTTAGACTATGCAGCTACAGCAGATTTACTTTTACTGGTAACTCCCGCTCTCGATCCTGCTTTACAAATGGATCTTGATTTTCTAGAAACCTTGAAAAAAGAGCTTCCTGATTTAAGTGCCGTGGGAATAGTTACCCAAGTCGATCGCCTGCGCCCAATTCGTGAGTGGAATCCACCTTATAACTGGCAGGAAGGGACGAAACCCAAAGAAAAATCTATTCGAGAAGCAACTGTTTATCGTGCTGAATTACTGGGAAATATCTGCGATTTAATTTTACCAATAGTCACAGAAGATCGGACAAACAATCGTTTTGCTTGGGGTGTAGAAGCTTTGTCTTTGGAGTTGATTCAGGCGATCGCACCAGCTAAACAGCTTCGTTTAGCAAGATTTTTGCGAAATTTGGAAGCTCGCAGCCAAGCAGCAGCAAAAATCATCGATCGCTATACTCGTCAAATGGCAACCAGTCAGGGTTTAACTGCCTTTCTAAAAAGTCCCGTACTGCAATTTATTTCGACTATGACTACAGGAAATCCTGCTCTGGCCTATGTTTTAGCAGAGCAAATTCCTGTAGAAGAGTTACCCATAGTCATTGGTAAATTACAAATGGCTTATGACCTATATATGTTGCTCAACGATGAACCTAATCTGGGCAACTTCGATTTACGTTCTTTATGGTCTTTGTTATTAGACGACAATAAAGCAAAAAATCTCAACACCTGGGCTTTTGGTCACGCTTTAGTAGAATATTGGACTAAAAATCTTAATTCTGCACAACTGCGCGATCGCTATCAATTTTATCTGCAACAAAAACCATCTTAAATAACGTGAGTTTAAACATCACGCATTTACCAACGCCAGAACATAAAAGGAGATCTCTCTACAGGGAGATCTCCTTTTAAAATAGAAGAATTTAGACTTTTTCTTCAGTACTTTGTGCTGCACCAAGACCAACTACATCCTTGATAAAGACTAGCTTATTAGTAAAATCTAATTCTTTAACAGAGTCTAATAGTTGCTGTGCATCGGGGGATAACTGATAGTCATCGGGTACTTGAACTGCATTACCTCTTTCCATTTCTGATGCCAGACAGTACCAGAAAAAGAGTTTTTGATTGGAAGAATACTCTTTGTAAGTTTGAAATTCTGCCCTGTCTTTACCAATGATCAGATCGCGCTGCACCTGTAGTTGGTCTTCAGGAGACATTTGCTTGACTTGCTCGATTAAACCTGACGACTTTTCTAGATTTTCATCGGGACGTTCTGCTTCGGGAGTTATATTCTCTTTAACAAAATCTCGGTAGACATACCAAAGAACTGCCAACTGTTCGTCTATATCTAGAGAATGAAGATGATAAACTTTTTGTTCGGCTGCTGATTGAGAACTCATAAAATACTTCTTACTTGTTGTTGGGAAAATGGTTGAAATTTGTCTTTAAGCTGATTGAGACTTGACTTTTTGGCTGGAAAATAAAGCGATCGCAGTATTGATAAATGCTGGTAGATCATCGGGGTTGCGACTGCTAACTAAATTACCGTTTATTACCACTTCTTGGTCCACCCAGCTTGCACCTGCGTTTTTTAGATCGGTTTTAAGTGAAGGCCAAGATGTAATTATACGTCCTTTGACCACATCGGCCTCAATCAGCGTCCAAGAACCATGACAGATAGCTGCAACTGGTTTGTCTGCCTCAAAAAAAGCTTTAATAAACTTGACGGCTGTTTCATTTGTCCTTAACTGATCTGGATTTGCTACACCGCCAGGAAGCAATAGTGCATCATAATCTTCAGGATTAGCTTTGTCTAAAAGCAAATCAACTGCAAATTCATCTGCTTTATCAAAGTGATTCCAACCGCGCACCTGTTCCTCCATAGGAGAAATAATATAGGTGCTTGCACCTTGATCATTAAAGGCTTGACGAGGCTGAGTCATTTCTACTTGTTCAAAACCGTCAGCGACTAAAATAGCGATGTTTATTCCTTCTAATTCTTGTGACATAGTTATTTTTCTCCTTGTATTTCGATAATTTGATTACAACTACTGAAGTAATGAAGCGACTTGGATTGCAGACCTAGCATCGGCATCTAAGGCTACAATCTAGCCGAACGGCTTGAAGCACCAAGAGTAAACTGCTTTAACTGTTGTTACTGTCTTAACTGTTATGATTAGTTAGCTGAAAAATTGGCAGCATCATCAAACATTTGTTTGGTTCTTTCTAAAAGCTTGTTGTCAGGATCGCTGCGATCAATAGCTGTTTGTTTAACCGCAGGAATTTGACTAGGATCTTTTAATGCTCTTTGTCTCTGAGGACTAACGAATTCATCGACACTGTTCAAAGACTTGACTTCATCTGAGTCTGAATAGAGTAATCCCTCTACTTGATTATCATTGGTGGGATAGCTAGTTTCGCTCTTATTTGCTGTTGCCAAGAGCGATTCGGCTGGTAAGTTTGTTTGATCCTGAACTTTATTTAATTTAGAATCATTAACAGGAGATTTATATTGGCTCATACCATCTCCACCTGCTTTGTGAGGATTGTTTTGTCCGCCGAGTTGAACAGGGGGAACGTTCGGACGCGCACCTTGTTTATCGCCACTATTACAAGCTGTGGTGAAAAATATAAAAGTTACTAGAACGAAAGCACTAGCAATTTTCTTAATTTGTAGTTTTTTGACAATATTCATAAATTTGGTTCTTAGTTAATTTCTGTTGTGAGATGATTTTTTGAAGTGCAATTTTTACGTAAACACGACATTAAACGTCTCAATAATTAAAATTTATCTAGATTTTTTATAGATGGCTTCTAACTAAAGTTGCATATCAAAGATTATTAATTACTGATTACATCACGACAAATAGCTGAACACCTGATTTCTTGCTATAGAGCGATCGCAAGCTGGCTGATGGTCGGATTGAACGAGAGGGGTGCTGGGGTCATACTAAATCCCAATCGGATTTAGTATTAGATGTGGAAGTGCGCCTTTGTCCAATCGAGTTATTGAGTCTAAATGTTTATTTGCTGCTTTTAACTGCGATCGCCTCTGCTGACATTACTTCTTTAGCTGCGGTCGCAATTGCCCAATCTTCTTGAGTATGAATTACTAGTATTTGTACCTGAGAATTTTTGGTAGAAATATTAGTATCGACAGGATCGGCATCATTTTTAGCTAAATCTAGCTGCAAGCCTAAATAAGATAGACCTCCACAGGTTTGTTCCCGCAGCAAACTCTGATTTTCTCCTGCCCCCGCGGTAAATACCAAGGCATTTAAGCCGTCAAGACTGGCAACCATTGCACCGATAGCTTTTTTGAGGCGATGAAGATAAATGTCATAAGCTAACTGTGCTTGAGTATTACCGTTACTCATTGCTTTGGCGATCGCTCTTAAGTCGTTGGATACGCCACTTACTCCCTTTAAACCAGACTCTTTATTGAGTACTTGGTTAATTTCTTCTACATCCATTCCATATTCCTGCATCATATAGATAATAATCTGCGGATCGATTGAACCGCAGCGTGTACCCATCATCAATCCTTCTAAGGGAGAAAATCCCATCGTGGTATCGATACAGATGCCGTCTTTAATAGCAGCTAAAGAACAGCCATTGCCTAAGTGACAAGTAACTATTTTGAGAGAATCTAAGGGCTGTTGTAAGATTTGGGCAGTACGCTGGGCGCAATACTGATGGGAAATACCGTGAAAGCCATAGCGTTGTATTCCCTGTTCATAATATTTATAGGGTATCGGGTAAACTTTAGCAGGTTCGGGAATTGTAGTATGAAAAGCCGTATCAAAAACTGCTATTTGGGGTATTTTGGGTAATATTTTCTCAATGGTATTAATTCCTTCGAGATTAGCAGGATTATGACTGGGGGCAAGAGGAATCAGATCGGCGATCGCACTTTTTACATCAGCATCGATCTTCACAGGCTGGCTATATTTTGCCCCACCATGAACCACTCGATGACCAACTACATCGATCTCATCAAGACTGTCTATAACCTTGGTTTCTCCTTCAATTAAAGTATTCAAGAGGATTTCTAAAGCCGTCTCACGATTTTCTAGCTTGATTTCTTGTTCGATATTATTGCTCTCAACGGTAAGAATGCCTCCTTCTTCCGATCCTGTCCAATCGATATCCGCCTCCCACAACGGTTCTAGGGGATTCTCTAGGATAGATTTCCCAACACCGCGATTAGAGATGGTGAGGAGACCTCGCCCTCTCTCGCGGTCAAAATCGTAAAGACAACTTTTTTGGCTGCTAGAACCCGCATTGAAAACTAAAACAAGCATGATTGGATGATGACTAATTACGATTATTAATGGTGGGCATTAAGAACATTGCAAATTTAAAAACATAATTTATTTTTTTGCCCACCCTACTATCTAATTACTAATTTAAATGAGAGCGATCGCATAACTTCTTAAGCAATGGACCGTGGGCGGTAAGCTCCACCAGGCTAATTGCCGCTACGGGCATATCAAGGCGATCGCGGTAATGTCCGACATCAATTCCTAATAAAGAACATAACATAATCCGAATTGTGGCTTTATGGGACACGATCAATATATTTCCACTCTGATAAGTCTGCTCTATTTCTTCAATTACCTTTGAACTACGGCGAGCAATATCAACTGCTCTTTCTCCCCCTGGAGGTGCATTCCATCCAGGTTCGGACTGCCAGCGTAGATAATCATCATGAAATTGACGATTAACATCTGCCTGAGATTTACCTTCCCATTCGCCAAAATCTATTTCTTTCAATTCCCTTCTTAGCAGCATTTCCATTCTTAGCAAATCGCATAAAGGTTTGGCGGTAGCAATGGTGCGACGCATCGGACTACAGAAAATGGTTTTCCAAGGTATAGACTGATAAGCCACAGCAAAGTCTTTTGCCATAACTATTCCTTCTGAAGTTAACTCAACATCAGAAGATCCACAAAATTCGTCTGTCTTGCTAGCGACGGTTTCGCCATGTCGAAGAAAATAAAGGTTTAAAGTCATTAATTGTTAAGCAATAATTAGCTTCTTTATAATTTATAGGTTCGTCTATCACGGATACCGCTTCGCGACACGGAGGGCGAAAAAGCATTGCGGGGGTTTCCCCCGTTGAGCTTATTGAGTAAGAAGTTAGTCCTTTAGGACATATAGGTATTCACTTTTCTATCAGGGATGCCTCTATGCGTATATAGCTTTCAGCTTAATATCTCTTGAAGTATAACTATGTTCAAATCCCTTAATAAACACTAATATCTATATCGTTTATGTCATTCGATTTTTGTAGATTTACTTTGTGAAGTAAATCTGTTTACAATTTTGCCAAATGCTATTTTTTACTCTAGGGCAATTACTATCCTATTGATGTGTGTCAATATACAGTGTAAATAATGTTGCACTTGAAGAATAAGCGATCGCACTTCATTTTCTCTCTATTCATCCTTTAGCTACCATTTTTTCAGCTAATAACTTTGATAAGACAACCAAATATATTTTCGGCATTGCACAGTTTCGGAATGATTCTGAATAAAGAAGATTAATGATTCCCCTCGTCTTTTAGTCTCCCAGTCCCCTAGTTAAACCTAACCATCTCACAATGATGCAACGCCATATTTTCAATCTGTTGACCAAGTAAAAAGCAAAAGTCTTGTTTGTCTCCAGTTAATAAATGAGTACATCTTCAAGCGATACCAACGGCAATACTTTCTAGTAAAGATTCTCATCCTTGATTTGTTGAGATAATAAACGAGAACGAATTAAACTCATATCAGATTGAGTCAAATTGATACGCTGCTTTACAGATTCGGCTAACTCTTCTCTCTGATTTAAATATTCTTCTACTGAATCTTTATTTTTAAGATAGTAAGCGATCGCTCCATAAGTATCAGATAAAGTCAAAGTTGAGTAGCTATCGACAATAGATTCGGCAGAGGCATCATCTTGAAAAGCTCGAATCACTATTTCTAACAAAACTCTCGAATTACCTACTCTAATTGCGCCAGTATTATCTTCTTCACGTGGTGGCTTATCACTTTTTAAAATAAGGTTCATAAACTATCTGCATCATTCACGCTTTCAGCATAATTATAAATTTTAACTTAATGTTTTGAAACAGGTGAGATTGCTATTAGACAAATTACAATCGTAATCTTAATTTATTTTTTTGGCAAAAAGTAAGAACAATCAGGGTATATATAAAACCTTTCTGTTTCATTCTTCTGGCTCACTATATACCGTGTAGAGTAGTAACTCATCAATGGCTTGTTTTATAGAAAGACGATCATTAACTACAAACAATCCTCTCATCACCTCTTCTTTTGCCACACGTTCATAAGCAAAGTCGGGCATGGTTGCGCGATCATAAGTGATAACAATGCGTTTGTTGTCAGCAGCCCAGGATAAAATTGTTGAATCATCGAGTTCTTGCAAACCTACATCTTGAAACCGAAGTAAGTCGAGATCGGGTTGGCGCAAAAATAGTCCTCGAATTATGTTGCCGTCGAAATTTTCATCGCTTAACAAGCTCAACATATCTAACAAAAATATTTTCCGTAGTCCAGATGTTTTTACAACAGCTTTTGACTTACACAACCCGATTATAGTTGCCGAGAATAAATTTGTCACCTTATAATGTTTACATCAATTGGTGTAAAAAATGGATTTCGACGATATTAGAGATTGGCAAGGTACGGCGGAAAATCTTTTGGAAAAATTATAGCATAAAATCAAACAGCTAAATTTATCAGTTGAACCCCCTGCTGTCAGGACAATTCGTTCATGGAGAGGTAAAAAGCTTTTATCTCAACCGAAAGGGAAAAAATTTGGCTTTCGTCAAGTATTAGAAGGATTAGTAACTTTGCAGTTGTTGAAAAAAGGTTGGACTTTAGTTGCGATCGCCGAAGTATTGTCTTCTCTCAACGACAAAGAATTGGAACAACAAATTTTAGCGATAAAAGACGGCGAAAAATCTGAGAACGATCAACAATTATCTTTGTTTCCCCTTCAGCAAAACAAAAACAATCTTACTTTAGCTGAAGATGCTGTAATTCTTTTAGCTCAAGGGATTTTGGGACAATACGATCGCGTTCTTATGGGTAGAAAAATTGTTAGACAGGATGACAAATTACCTTCAGAATTATATTCAGCAATGTGTAAAATTGGTCGTTTGTATCTAGAAGAAGGAAAATGCGATCGCGCTGCTTGTGTTCATGATGTATTGGAGCGTTCTCGATTTAGTTTGAATACTTATAAAAAATGGGATTTGAATATCTTTCGCGATTCAGAATTTCGCTTTGGTAATGTCCAATTGATTTATTCAGACTTACGAGTACCAACAGTAGATTGTGCTGATATTGCTAATCTTTCAGGAGGCTTTGGTGAGGATCAAGTTATCGAATATAAACTGTACCAATCAATTAAAATTGCAACTGAAAGTTTGGGAAGAAAGAAGCAACACAAAGCATACACTGCAATCAGAGAATTATTAGGGAGGCGATGGCTGATTAGAGAAAGAGAGCTTTTGGATTATTTAGAAGAAAAAGATTTGACACCGCGACAAGAAACAGTCCTTGAATTTTTTAATTCCGTTCCCGAAATTTGGTTGATCAATAATTGTGCGAATCGTTGCTATCACTGCGGGACTTTAATGCGACCTCATCACAATCGAGATCGCTATCCTCAAGGCTATTGTCCGATTCATCAATGTAACAGTAAATATCCGCCACAGGTGGGAGAGAAATTAAATCCAGAAGACGGTCGATTGTTAGTGGCAAAACCACAAATACTAGCTTATTGGACTGCGCCTGCGATCGATGAATTAGCGATTTTTGATGAGGCAACAAATAATGATTTGGATGCAGAATTATATCCCGAATCAGATCTATGTGATGTGGCAATTGGCGATCGCAACCTCGACAGTTCCTTCAAGTCGGGAGACCCGCCCAACGGACTGTCTCGCAATATTGGTATAGATGCCAAATCTTATCGCAGTCCCGTACTACTAGCACTAAAGCTCAATCGCAGTATCGGTGGACTAATTCATTACAAAAAGCGAATCGTCGCCATTACCGACGAATTAATTGAAGACTGTCCTGGCTATTTTTCTACTTTGCGTTCTTTGCTGGATGAAAAAAAGGAGACTAAAGGCTTGCAGATCATGTCCGTATCTTCAGTTATTGAAAACATAGAGGAGGGTTACTATGCGAGTTAAATATGATTTTTGGAAGGGATATGATCGCATTGGTTGGCTTTGCGTGCTGATGGAAGAATTTATCGGTGTAAATTCTTTAAAAAATTCTTCTGTGATTATGTCTGGAATGGCAAGTGTTTATAATGCGCCGAATTTAGAACGCGCACGACAGGCAATTTTTAATTTGCGTTAGATGTCTCTAAGCTATGTCACCAAAAACTCTCTGGAATATGCGATAGCTCTTTATATCGACGATCATTACCGAAAAGGGACTCAAGGGGTTTATCAGATAGATGGTGAAACACTAAAGTTTGAAAGAACTGATTTTTTAGAAGATTCTAATATTGCCAAGGCAAAAGAAATCCTTGCTGCACCGATGGAGTATAAGACTCATAATCAAATTGTGGCTAATCCTCAAGAAGAAATGGCGGTTGATATTGGTGATTTACAGCGTAAAATTGCTTCAGGAGATTCTGCTACATCAACTCGTTTACCAATAAACCCTATTACTATACCATTGGCTAGTCGCAAGACTCACGATCTCAATCGAAAACCAAGAGGTGATATTTCAATTCCGCTTCAGGAATTACATCAGACAGCAGAAGAAATGGATCGCCAGGATCGAGAGCATCCCGAACGAAGATCTGGCAATTGGACTAAACGTCTGAAACAGTTTGTAGTGAAAGTACCAGAAGCAGATCGCGGTTTACGAGTCGAAAACGAAACGATAAATTTATCGGGAATAAAACACTTGATTGGTTTACCTGGTGCTGGTAAGACCACAATTTTGATGGTGAGTGCTGTCTGGCTGGGAAAAAAGAGTTACAAAGTGATGCTGATTTTTCCTTCTATTGAAGTCGCTAGACGTTACATGGGTGACTTAGAATTTTATGGAGTGAAAGTTGGAATGCTGGTAGGTCAAAACCCTACCACTAGACGTAATCATGCAGACCGTATCGCTGAAACTATAGCTGCATCGGGAGAACAAGGCGGATTTGCCTATACTCTTGACGGTGCTGACTCCTTTGCTTTTAATTGTTTGCTTCCTGCTTATTCTCCCACAGAAACCTCTCTCTGGGGTTTTGGCAATGCACCCTGCAACAGTATTTTGCAAAATTTATCTTCATCCTCTGGAAAAATAAAGCGATGCCTGTGTCCTGTCTGGACAATGTGCGGACGCAATAAAGCACCACGAGATTTGATTGATGCCGACGTTTGGGTCGGTCATATCAGATCGATGGACACCTCCGTACCCTATCACGCAATTGATGAGCAGATTCGTTACTTTGAATTGATGGCTCGAACCTTCGATCTAGTTATCTTTGATGAAGCAGATATGGTTCAGTCTAATTTAGATAGTTATGGACTGTCACAGTTAAACCTTTCTGGTACGGATGACTCCATTCATCGGACTATTCTCAAACAAGTTAACGAACCCTTATCCAGAGATAAAACCTATCTGTTAGCAGATCGCACCATAGAACTATATAGTCGCAACATGGCTGAGTTTGGCAACCACAACACCTTCCTTGTTAGCCTATTGCAGCATATTCCTAAAAGATTAAAAGATCGCTTTGAAAAGCAATTATTGACCGTATCCCAAATAATCACCGAAATCGTAGATGAATTTAAACCCATATCTAAAAGGGACAAACTAAGTAAAGAAGAACAGCAGAAAAGATCGAAAAAAATACGCGCTTTAACTGATGTTTGGACAAGTGCTGCTTATGCAGCATTTTACGATCGCACTGGCACTGATACAACAAAGAAAAGTTTTAATCAGAGCTTTTGTTCAAAAAATTTAGATATAGATACAGATAAACTTGAATCTAACTGGAATGAACTCATTAGTCACTTTCGCCGTTATTTAGCTGAAAATTTAGTCAAAAAACGAGATGAGATTATTGATCGCATTGCTAGTTCGTTTCTAAAAATCTGTTTTCCTGATGGCGATTTTCCTCATCTGACTCGCGAGTCTATTACTCTTTTGGTGGGTATTACCTTCGTTATTTTGGGTTATCAAAGAACCGTCCCCGAAACTAGAACAATGGTTGCGGAGGGATTGATTAAAGAACCGATTTTAAATCCGTCTGTCTCCGATAGCTTGCACCGTTTCACTCCTGAGAATTTAATTGGATTTCTTTCTGGAGTTAAATATCGTTTTTCAGATGCTCGAACTAATCGACATAACTCTAGTAACGTAACTCTTTCCCACGTTACTTTTATGGGTGCGCCTCGGATGTTGATGCACCGCTTCAATCGTTTGTTAGAAGCCGATAGTAGAAAAGATGCACCTGCGGTGTTGATGACTTCTGCTACTTCTTATTTAGAAGCTAGTCCCGCTTATCACATTGATGTAGCTCCAGATTATTTACTCAAACCCAAACCAGATGAAGAGAAAGAAAGTCAAAAAGATAGAGATAAAAGTAAATACGTTTTTCTCCGTTTCCAAGATAAAGACATCAAACACGAATTTAGACCATTGCGCTATAGCGGTGCAGGGGAGGCGAGAAATGAGAACCTTCTCAAGATGGTCGATAAATTAGTGGAAAACGGCGACAATTCTGAAGTTTGGAAAGCGATTAGGAATTTTGATGTTAGAAAAGGTATTCATCGCAAAGCTGCTTTTGTAGTTAATGGCTACAAGCACGTCAGAGCAATTAAACAACATATAGATCGACATTATCCAGAAGTCAGTAAAAGAACTAAGGCGGTTGTGCGCTACCTTGAAGAAGGAGAAAAATCATCAGATTATGTGACTACTTCTCAATGTGAAGCCTTGGGAGATGATGAAAGCTGCAATTTAATAATCTTTCCCATGATGGCTATTGGTCGTGGCGTTAACATTGTTTTTACCAAAGGAGAGAGAGAAAGAGATGCTGCTGTTGGTTCGATCTATTTCTTAACTCGTCCTCACCCTAAAATTGATGACACTCAGCTTTTATCTAGTTTAGCGGGACGAGCTACCCAAGAATTCGATCGCCGTGAGTTTTCTGCAAACGAAGGATTAACAGATATTTTTAATGCTTGGAAAACCGCAAGAAGGCAAACATACAAAAATGTTGGGCGGCTGCTGCGCGAACCATTAATGGCTAGTCGTTTGGGAATAGAACTGTTTGAACCGTTTACCGCTAATCAGATGGTGGCAATTCTACAAACAATTGGGCGTGGTATGCGAAATTCTTGTCCTGTCTCGGTCTACTTTGTCGATGCAGCTTGGGCTATTCAAACGGCTATGGGGAAAACAGATTCTCCTCGCGACAGTATGTTGGTACAAATGCGGGTCATCTTAGAAAAATGTGTCAAATACGATGACCCTGTAATTAAAGAGATATACAAAGAACTCTACCTGGCTTTTCTCGAACCATTAAGGGACATGAAAATTAATTATCCCCCAAATTTATTTCAATCAGAAGATTCAGAGTATGAAGACGACGACTTTGAGGATTTTGACGCTTTCAACGATATGTAGGCAAAGTTCTCTACCTTACTTACCAACAAAATTATTTTCTAATTTGTACTATGACTAAACAAAATTTGCAGGCTAACCAGATAAACGAAAATCAATCGAATCAAAAATTTTATGTGAAATTAGGAACTGAATCTAAAAATAAAGATAAAAAAAGGGTTACTTTAGCTTTCACTATTCCCGACGATCTACAGCCTGTCATAATTGAAGGATTTGCTCTTACCTGGACTAAAGAGGCTTTAGCTAACTTAGCTCAAATTCATAGTGATGTGAGTAAGATTAAAAATTTGCCTTATGCTTCCTTGAGAGGTTTTTTAGAATTTAGATTATCTAATGTATCTCGTATTGAGCCTAGTATGGGGTTAAGTGGTTATACTGTTAGCCAACAAAAACAACAGTCTTTTGCTTTTATTAATGGTGGTAGTAAAAATCAGATTACAAAAGATTTAAAACCAGTTCTCAATGATTGGTTAGAAAATCATCTCGTTCCCTACGGACAAAAAGAAGATGTCTCAGAAGATGCTATTGAAAGATTGAGAGAGTTACAAGCTAAGAATAAATTGCTAGTAATTAAAACATTCAAATCTCAAATATTTCCTTGGGACTGGGATAAAAATAGCGGTACAACTCAGCGCAAAGATATTTTTTCTTTTCCGCAATTTGCCGACCATGTAGCAAGAACAGTTTTAGAAAATAAAAAAACTGAAATGTTCTCAGATTTAGGACAAGTAAAACGAACTATCACCAGCAATGGTGGAATGAGTTCGGGAAAAGTAGAATTGTTAACAAAGCCTATTTGTATAGAAAACAAAGGCTTATTTAGCCTGAAAATTGAATTTGAACTTGTTACTTTTCCTTCTTTGCATCAGCCACTACTAACAATGGATGTTAAGAAAAGACGTTGGCTTAATAGTCTTAAAGAAAATGTTTATAGTACTGGTGGTATCAATGGTTATATATTCTCAAAAAACCATAGCGATCGCGTTTTTAACTTCAAACTAAATCGTCGTAAAAATAATGAAACTAATAAATGGGAATGGCAAGCAGATAGTTCCTTTTCTGTTTTACAAAGAGAATTAAATCTACCGTTAAATGTCTCAAACGCCAGTCAAATAGTTAGAGGAGAAGCAGATACAGATGATTGTCAAGTTCTTTTGACCTACCGCAACGGTATTCAAGACGAAAAAAAACACGGTATTGATGCTGGTGTCCCTCCTAAAGATAAACTGGAAGCTTTTGGAAATATAGCTAAAATTTTAGAACCTCAAGGAATTAGACCCTTTGATGGTTATTCAAAAGTGGAAATCAGTCATCCTGAAGATAAAAATGCTGCTCGAAGCCTTATCAATACTCCTACTGCTTTTCATGAGATTATAGAGAATTTACAAGCAGAAAATGAAGATATTCCTGATGAAGATAAAAAATCTCTTGATGAAATGAGCGATCGCGATATTATCGAATGTTTAAAAGATACTTTTGATTTTGAATTAAGTGAAAAAGGTATTAAAGACCTACGTTTCAAAGAAACCAGCAAAAATAGAAAGAATCAGATTGAAGATTTGGAAACATTATTTAAAGCTAACAAAGAAGCTATTAAGCGACTATATCCAAATGAAACATCATTGCTAATTATTTTCTATGAAAATGAGCGCAGAAGAACTGCTGATTTTTTACAAGTAGTCATCAATATGCTCTGGGGAGAAACAATAGAAATAAAGCTACAGCGACTTCCAGAAAATACTCATGGTGCAAAAGAAACCTTGCCAGGAAGCGAACTAAATAATCAACAAAGAGCAGAATTACGAGTAGCAACCTGGACACCTATAGCTGAACAAATTGCTAAAATAAAACGCCCAAAATTTTGTTTGGTGATGGCAAGAGAATATTATCCTCGTTCAGAAGATGATAAAAATGCTCCCCATGACGACACAGTTAATAAACCTTCAACTTGTAAAGCACTAGCTTCAATTGGTCGTATTTGTGTACAGTTTATTCGTCCACCCGAAATAGCAAAATCAGGAAATACTAAGATACAAGACTTTATCATTCGCGCACAGGCAGCTACTAAAGATTTGATTTGGGCGCATTCAGGTCGAATTGATGATGTACAAGGAAAAGTTACTCGTTACTTTAGTGATATTGAGCTTGAAAATAGACCTCAAGAAATTATTGCTATTACTATTGTTCGTAGAAATGCAGGTAGAACTAGAGGAAGATGGGAAAGTACTTTTATTGCCGTGGCAATTAAAATTAGCGTAGAAACTGGTTTGACTCAAATGTGCTGTTGTTACAAAGATTCTCAAACAAAACAACCTGTCATTACTGATTGGAAACCATTTATTGAAACACTTTTTGATATTTCTAAAATCTCTCCTATATCTCTTGGGGAAAATCGATATTCACAAAGTTTGGGTTTTCAAACATTTGTCAATAAAATTATTTCTGATTCTGTCAATAAAGGTAACAAGCCTATAGTTATGATTGATTCGTCTAATTGCTCCCAACTCTGGGGATGGCTAAGAGACACTGATATTAATTTATCTGATATAGTCCTCGATAAAAAGGGAGGTACAAATATGCAGGAAAATTGGCAGGGAGCAAGAATTGTTCGTATCAGGCAAGAGCTAGCACCTGGAATTGTTGAAGATAAAGTTAAACGTTTAGCAGAAAGTTTTTTAGAGGATACTCGAACTGAAAAAGAGTTGGAAGCAGCTAAAGATAAGCAAATCAAATTATCTGTTCCATCTGGTCAAATTACTGGTTTATATAAACTAGATGTAGAAAATAATACTGGCTGTGTTCCTTATCTCTCAATTGGTAAAAGAAGCACAAATCAACAAAAAAGAGGTGCTAGCTGCTACCAAGAATTTGAGCAAGAAAAAGATTATGAGACTGAAGTTCAAAAAGATAATGATCGGAAAAGCAAACAAAAAGTAACAAACAAAGCTAATTTTCAGTTACAAATTATAGAAACAAAGCTACCACATATTAAGCAATGGTCAACGCCAAATCCTTTAGAGATAGTTGTTGCCTTGCGTCAAGAACAAGACGAGGCAGATAATATAGCTGGCTTAATTGAAGAACTCCGTTATGGATACGGTCATTTCAAAGACTGGACAAAATTGCCAGCACCACTATTCTTTGAGAGAGTTGTAAGAGATTATATCAGCGAATTTACACTGGAAGAAGAGGAAGAAACAGAAGATTAATTGGGAAATGCGATCGCTTTAACCGAATACCCTATTTTCTTATCGCGAAGCTACCCGAAGACATCGCGATCTTCCGAAATACAAAAAGCCACAAACTAGATTTGGATACAGGCAAATTTATTAATTAGCTTGCACATCCCAAATATCTTCGCAGTATTCGCGAATAGAGCGATCGCTAGAAAATTTACCCATCCGCGCTACATTGAGAATAGACATCTTCGTCCAATCTTCTTGATTTTTATATGCTTGGTCTACCCGATCTTGGCATTCGATATACGATTGATAGTCAGCCAACAACAGAAAAGAATCTTGATGCAGCAGTTTATCTATAAGAGGCTGAAACAGATCTTTATTTCCATTAGAGAAAACTCCCGCACTTAGAGAATCTATCGCTGCTTTTAATTCTTTATTATTTTCATAATATTGGTAGGGTTGATAACCTTGGGCTTTTACTTCTTCTACTTCGCCACTTTTTAAGCCAAACAAAAAGAAATTTTCTGACCCTACTTCAGTGCGTATTTCGACATTTGCCCCATCGAGAGTACCGATAATTAGCCCACCGTTGAGGGCGAATTTCATGTTACCCGTACCCGATGCTTCTTTCCCCGCTAGGGAAATTTGTTCGGATAAATCGGCAGCAGGATATACTCGCTGTGCAAGTTTAACGTTGTAGTCTGGGAGAAAAACTACCTTTAGGCGATCGCCAATATCTAAATCGTTATTGACTACCTCGGCTACAGAGTTGATTAGTTTAATAATTAACTTCGCCATGTAGTAACCTGGTGCAGCCTTTCCCCCAAAGAAGAAAGTGCGCGTCACAATATCTAGATCCCGATTATGCTTGAGGCGATTGTACAGGGTAACAATATACAGCACATTAAGATGCTGACGTTTATATTCATGGATGCGCTTTACCTGGATGTCAAATAAAGACTCAGGATTAACTGTAACGCCTAGGTTTTGGGCAGTATAGTCGGTTAAATCTTGTTTGACTGCTTGCTGTGTATCCCGCCATTGCTGTCTAAACTGGGCATCCTCAGCCAAAGGTTCGAGTTGTTTGAGTTGGCTTAAATCTTTAATCCAGCGATCGCCAATTTTTTCTGTAATTAAACTACTTAATCTAGGATTACTCAACACCATCCAGCGACGGGGAGTAATACCATTGGTTTTGCTATTAAACTTTTCGGGAAACAGTTCGTAGAAATCTTCAAGAACACTTTGTTTTAGCAGCTTGGTATGTAGTTCGGCTACCCCATTAATAGAATGAGAACCAACGCAGGCTAAATGCGCCATGCGGACGTATTTTTCACCGCTTTCATCGATTAAAGATAAACTGGCTAGTTTCTCGCTGTTGTTAGGATATTCCCGCTTGACGCGATCAAGAAATCGCCGATTAATTTCATAGATAATCTCTAAGTGTCTGGGAAGCAAAGAACCAAATAAACTTAAAGACCATTTCTCTAGTGCTTCGGGCAACAGAGTATGGTTAGTATAGCCCAGAGTATTTTGAGTAATCTGCCAAGCTTTATCACAAGCTAAATCGTGTTCGTCGATTAATAAACGCATCAATTCGGCAACGGCGATCGCAGGATGAGTATCATTAAGCTGTGCCGCAAATTTTTTGTGAAAGTTATCTAGGCTCTCAGATTCGGCTAAATGGATGCGAATCATATCTTGTAATGAACAAGAAACAAAGAAATACTGCTGCTGGAGACGCAATTTCTTTCCTTTATTCAGTTCATCGTTGGGATAAAGAACTTTGGTCAGGTTTTCTGATACTACTTTGCTGTCTACCGCGCCGTAATAATCTCCCTGATTAAACTTGCCAAAGTCAAAAGATTTACAGGCTTCTGCTTTCCACAGCCTCATCGTATTAACGGTATTTACCTGATAACCTGAGATGGGCGTATCACAGGGAATGCCTTGCAGAACATAGCCAGGTATCCAGCGCACTTGATAATTACCTGCAATTATCAGTATATGCTTCTGTATGCCCTTCAAACTTCACCTCTACCGTAGCTTCAGGACGGATAATCTCCCAAGGATTGCCATTTTGCAACCATTTATCGCTAATTTCTACCTGCCAGCCGTCTTTAATTTCCTGCTTAAAAATACCGTATTCATAGCGGATGCCATAACCAATGGCGGGGACTTCTAAACTAGCCAGAGAGTCCATATAGCAAGCAGCTAAACGACCCAAACCACCGTTACCCAATCCTGGTTCTTCTTCCTGTGCGACTAATTCACTAAAATTTAGCTGCGACTCTTCTACTGCCTGCGCTACCTGATTGTAGATATTCAGATTAATTAGATTATTACTTAAATGAGGTTCTACTAAATACTCAGCAGAAAAATAGCAAACCACCTTAGTTTCTGGATCTAAATAAGTTTGCGCCGTAGCTAACCAGCCTGGCATTAGGCGATCGCCCACTGTATAAGCCAAAGCTAAATAATAATCATTTAGGCTTGCCGTTTTTACTGATTTACCCTGAAGATAATACAAATTATCGGCGATCGCTTTTTTAAGCGTAGCCGTATCTAAACCAGTGCGATCATTCTCAATTACACTCTGTTGCTGAGATCTGTCCTGAGATAATGTCATTTCATTTATCATTTAGCATTTATCAGTCAATTTTTAGTCGTGACAAGTTAAGAAAAAATAATTTTAGTCAACACACATCCTCAACCTGTCACCAGTGGTCAATGCTCAATGATTTCCCCATGTCCAATCGGAAATTTCTGGCTTATCCATGCCGTGTTCTTTGGCATAAGCGAGGTTGTCGATAATTTCGTCCTTCATTCTTTCGCGGACGTGTGCAGCACGAGAACCCAAACTAGGAACGCGATCTATCACATCAATAACTAAGTCAAAGCGATCGATTCGGTTAATAATTGCTAGCTGTAGCGGAGTATTAATATTGCCCTGCTCTATATAGCCTCGAACATGAATGCGAGCTTGATTAGTGCGACGATAAGCCAGCTTATGAATCAACCAAGGATAGCCGTGGAAGTTAAAGATTACTGGCTTTTCAGTAGTAAATAAAGTATCAAACTCTTTATGAGATAAACCGTGAGGATGTTCTTCTGATGACTGAAGCTTGTACAGATCGACCACATTAATAAATCTGACCTTGAGATCTGGAAATTCTTCGCGCAAAATGGCAGTTGCTGCTAATGATTCCATCGTCGGAATATCGCCACAGCAAGCCATAATTACATCAGGCTCATCTGCCTGTATGCCACAGTCATCATTACTTGCCCAGTCCCAGATCCCAATACCTTTGGTGCAGTGTTTAACCGCTCGATCCATAGTTAAATATTGCAGGTGCATCTGCTTGTCAGCAATGATAACGTTGACGTAATCCTTACTTTTTAAACAATGATCGGCAACGGACAACAAACAGTTAGCGTCGGGTGGAAAATAGATGCGGGTAACTTCAGCACTCTTGTTTGTCACCACATCGATAAAGCCTGGATCTTGGTGGGAAAAACCATTATGATCCTGTCGCCAAACTACCGAAGAGAGTAAGATATTAAGCGAGGAAACGGGAGCGCGCCAGGAAACTTTATTTTTACAGATTTCTAACCATTTTGCGTGCTGGTTAAACATCGAGCTAATTATATGAATAAAAGCTTCATAGGAATTGAGCAAGCCATGCCTGCCTGTAAGCAAATATCCTTCTAACCAACCTTCTAAGGTATGTTCGCTTAACATCTCCATCACTCTGCCGTCAGGAGATAACATACTTCCGTCTTCATCTTCGGGTAGATAATCCGCCAGCCAGGTTTTTTTAGTAACATCATAAATGTCTGCCAAACGATTAGAAGCAGTTTCATCCGGACCAAAGACGCGGAAGTTGGTCATGTTGTTACGCATAACTTCCCGCAAAAACTTACCTAGTACCCTGGTGTTTTCTGCCATAACACCTCCAGGTTGGTCTATATCTACGCCAAACTCGCGAAAATCGGGCATTAATAAATTCTTACGTACTAAACCGCCGTTAGCTATCGGATTGGCACTCATACGGCGATCGCCTTTTGGTGCTAGCTCTTGTAGTTCAGGAATCAAAGTTCCTTGCTCATCAAATAACTCCTCTGGTCTATAGCTTTTCATCCACTGTTCGAGGAGTTGTAAATGTTCTGGGTTAGAGTGCATTCCCTCTAACGGTACTTGGTGAGCGCGCCAAAAACCCTCGACCTTTTTACCATCTACCCTATCTGGTGCTGTCCAGCCTTTGGGAGTACGGAGAATTATCATCGGCCAACGGGGACGAAAAGCCTTATTTTGGCTACGAGCTTCTTGCTGAATCTCGCGGATTTTAGTGATACACTCCTCCATCGTCTCTGCCATTTTTTGGTGCATTACTTCGGGGTCAGAACCTTCCACCACGTAAGGAGTATAACCGTAGCCTCGGAAAAGGCATTCTAATTCTTCGGAACTAATGCGAGCTAAGATAGTTGGATTGGCAATTTTGTAGCCGTTTAAGTTTAAAATCGGCAGTACCGCCCCATCACGGATAGGATTGAGAAACTTGTTGGAATGCCATGCCGTTGCTAAAGGCCCCGTTTCCGCTTCTCCATCACCCACAACGCAAGCAGCAATTAGATCGCGATTGTCATAAACCGCACCGTAGGCATGGGAAAGACTGTAGCCCAATTCACCGCCTTCATGAATTGATCCAGGAGTTTCGGGGGTGCAATGACTGCCAATATAGCCAGGAAAAGAAAACTGTCTGAAAAACTTCTGCATCCCTTGTATATCTTGACTTTTGTCGGGATATACTTCTGAATATCTTCCCTCTAAATATACAGGCCCTAATACTCCAGGCGCACCATGTCCTGGCCCTGCAATAAATATCGAGTTGAGGTCGTATTTTTTTATCAGTCGATTGAGATGAATATAGCTGAAACTAAGAGCAGGAGATGCACCCCAATGTCCTAACAGACGTTGCTTGATGTGTTCTGCTTTTAAAGGTTCTTTGAGTAGAGGATTATCTCGCAGATAGATCATGCCAATTGCCAGATAGTTACAGGCACGCCAGTAGGCGTCTATTTTTCTTAATTCTTCAGATGTTAAAATTGGCGATGTTTCTTGAGAACTAGCTGGGGTTGAAACCATAATACTTTTTTTGATAAAGGTTCTTATTTATTTAATTTAAACGACGATCTGTTGATAAAAAACTCTAAAAAATTAAGACTTGATTAACAATTAGTTTCGTTTACTGTTGAATAAAACTAATTTTTTTCTAAGTGTTTTACTATATAAATTACCTCTGTCAAAAGTAATAAATTGAGCTATATTTGCGGACTTTGAGCAAATTTAATTCAGATGAAAAGCAAGATGTCGCTATTGCGGTTGAGCGATCGCAACTATCTAAAATAATGTATAGAGATCGCGACAAAATTGGTTCTTGATACTAACTTTAAAGGCTTAAGGTTAATTGACAGTTAAGTATAAGTTTATTTAAATACCCATGTATTTAAAATTCGGTAATTTTGGTAACTTTCTTGGTTGTATATTAATAAATTACAATGTATTATTTTTACTACAAAGAGTGAATAGTTATTTGCTATCGATCAATAATTTAACCAAAATGTCCGCTGGCATACTTCTGAGTTGATTCTTCTTGAGGATTATCAAAAATTTTTTCTGTTTTGTCGTATTCTACTAAGTAACCAAAGCGATTTCCTGATTCTCCTGCTTCAGCATTAAAAAATGCAGTCATATCTGCAACCCTGGTTGCCTGCTGCATATTATGAGTCACAATGATCATCGTATATTCTTGTTTTAAATCGTGAATCAAGTCTTCTACTTTACTAGTAAATACAGGATCGAGAGAAGAACAGGGTTCATCCATCAGTACTACATCGGGTTTTAGGGCAACTGCACGAGCAATACACATACGCTGCTGTTGACCACCAGATAAAGATAAACCGCTTTGCTTGAGCTTATCTTTGACTTCATCCCAAATGGCTGCCTGTCTCAAAGACTTTTCCACCAAATCGTCCATATCTCCCTCATGACCGTTAATCCGCGCACCGTAAGCAATATTTTCATAGATTGATTTGGGAAACGGGTTGGGCTTTTGAAATACCATGCCAATCCGTCGTCTTACTTCTACAGGATCGATATTGTCGGCATAGAGATTTTTATTGCGGTAAATAATTTTACCCTTTACTTTGCAACCATCGATTAAATCATTAAGACGATTAAAACAGCGTATTAGAATACTTTTACCACAGCCTGAAGGTCCAATCAATGCCGTAACCTGATTTTTGGGAACTTCCATATAAACTCCTCGCAAGGCGGCAAAGTCATCAACGGAGATTGTCTGGCAAGGAAGCTAGAGAATCGCGGGCGATCGCTGTAATTAAGGGCAAGATCATAATGGATAAAATTATTCCCGCAGGAAACATCCCAGGGCCAACATAGTTGGTTGAAAATAAGGGAATCCAGCCTAAATTATCATGTAACCAAGAGCCAATTGGCTTGAGAAAGGGGATCAATACATATATTCCCCATAATCCATAGACTACGCTGGGAATCGCTGCTAGTAGCTCAACTAAAAATACTAAAATCAGACGCGCAGACTTAGGAATAAAGTTTTCACTCAAAACGATCGCATAGGCTACTCCAACAGGAAAAGCAATCAGTAAAGCAATAAGAGAACTAACTACCGTGCCGTAAATCATCGGCAAAATCGCATATTGTTTTTCGGGAGGATTCCAAGAACTGCCAGTTATAAATGGCCAACCAAATTCTTGGATTGCTGGCACAGCCTCAATACCCACCTGAATTGCGATCCAAACCAAAACTCCTGCGATCGCAAATGCTAAGGCAGCCGTTAGCCAAATAAAACCGCGATCAATACTTTTTTCTGTAGAAAAACGTTTTTTATTGTCTGTTTTTGAATCAACAGTAGAAGAAGTCATAATTTTGTAAAAAGGTTTCTAATTTGCATTTTTAATAGCTTTTATTAGGCAATTATTAATTATTATCGAAATTAAAAACCTATAGTCAGACAATAATAATAATTTTTAAATCTGAGAATTATTATCTTTCTTTGCGTTCAAATATAATTTAGAATATTAAAAATATTTTCTATCTGAAGATAGATATGTTTTATAAAAAGTAATATCAAAAAAATTATTGTTTTCTTAATTTGCTGTTAATTAAAATGTGCAGCCGAACTATATTGTCATTGTTTAATGACTAGCTTTTCTCGTATTAAGTCAAATATTCCTTGAATATCGAACTGTTAGATTGTTTTATAGTGTAATACTAAAATAATTATTCTTAGTGTCGTATAGCATTACGTGTAAACGTGATAGACATTTCTTAAAACTCGTTACTCGTTACTCATTACTTGTTACTTGCGAGCAAATAACTTTAAATATGTCCTGTCTTGGTGCGCGTTCCCTAGCGCCGTAAAACGACGCGGTGAGACAGTTGCGGTGGTGAGACACTTGCGTTGCGGGTCTGTGACCCGTTGGGAGACAAAACCGTTGCGGTGAGGCAGTTGCGTTGGTGAAGCATTGCGGTCTTGGGGGTTTCCCCCATGAGCAAATGCTGAAAGGCTTCCCCGACTTGAGCAAAGGCACGAACCCGAAGGGGGGTTCCCCCCGTTGAGGTACCTGCGGGGGGTACCCCTTGGTTGTCGAGGGCGAGCAAAGTGTCGAAAGGTTTCCCGGCATAAGCAAACTGTTGAACCATGCGCGGGGGTCGCACCGCTAATTTAACTTGGTACGGCTATATATTGTCTGGATGTTAATCATTGCGAGATACATTTGTGATAGAATTTTGGCATTATTTTTTAGATTGAGGTTTTTCAATTAGCTTGACGAGCGACCCCCTAAAGGGAAGGACTAGATGCGGGAGACTAGATGCTGGGAGTACCTCTTTCTTGCCTATAAAGCCTCAACGGTAACGAAGGGATTAACGGCATATAATGCTCACCTAGCAAGACGAAGGGTATGCGCGTAGTCATGACCCCTTTTTTTTGCCATTTCTCTCCTACATCCAACTCTTTATATCGCTTTTTGGTTTTTTGTCACCCCGTAAGCAAATTTGTAAAATTAGCCGAACCTTATCAAGAAATTTTCAAAGCTTAGATTAGATTGTATATACTATGGGCAATATTTAAATTGTTTCAGTAAGATAGTCGCAATTAAAACTTACAACAAGAGAAAAATATGAAAGTTAAATATCTGGGAACTCTAGTTGCTGCATCCGTATTAAGTTTAGGTTTAGTGACTTCTTGTGCTACTCCTGACTCTGGTGGAACTAATACTGGTGATGATGCAACTCAAACCGCCCCTGCTGATGGAACTGTTAATCCCTGTGCAGGGACAGCTAAACCCGACGCTGATAAATAAGTTAGTTAGCAATAACTAGACAGAATCAATCTCAAAGAGGGATCTGAAGTAATGTATCTAGGAATTCAATCCTGCCTTCAGATTTCTCTTTTTTTATTCAAGAAAAATTTAGTTATTTTTAGAAGGAGACATTTGATTCGATCTTGGATTAAATTTAGTTCTTACAACAAATAGTAAAGACAATGCTAGTAAAAATAAAAGTTTGATTTGTAATGGAATCCGACCATCTTTTTTGACGAGAGAAGACTATAGCAATTTATCAACAGATCTAGATTAAGTGAATTTTTTAATTAAAGTATTTATCTATATCTAAAAACCAAATTTTTGTTGAAGCGAAGTAATTTTAGGTTTCTTGACAAATAGCTACTAAAAAATAGAGGCGAAAATATCGCCTCTCGATTCAGATTATTAATATTTGTAAATGATGCTCAGCGTTTAATTTCTAGTCAACCATTTTTGCGCGTTAAGACGTTGCACGGTATACATGACCAACAGTTCTAAATTAACTCTTCTCTCATCAATCATAAAAGATTCAATGGTGCTGGGCTTGTTCCCATAGGTAGAATAAGAGAAAGCTTTTTGACCTGTAATATCCTCATCAGGAAAATAAAGATTGAAGGCGCGATCGCCATCTTGCCATTTCCCTACTACTTGCCAACAGGGTTCATTTGAGTTAGCACTTTTAATTGGCACACCTTGTTCTACAAAGGTCAAGTCTAGGTCTTCAATTCCTTCGCTAGCCATTGCTTCTTTTAATGCTGGAAGATAGTGTTCTTGAATAAATTCACTAAACGGTTTGTCTTCTAATTTAGGTGGCTTTTCTTTCTTGGTTGCTGCTTTGGCAGCAGGTTTAGCAGTATCTTTTTTTGCTGCTGAAGATTTTGCCGGATCCTGATCTTTTTTGTTTGTTTCCTCTGCCATGTTGCACCAATTTTACAGCTTGAGCTAGGGTTTTGCTTGACGAGCGACCCTGCGCGCGGTTAACGCGCGAGTCGTGAGTGTTATTCTATCACGGCTGTTTTTAGGCAGGTGAACAAAAATAGTCAGCAGTTAAAGATATAAGGCGATCGCTTCTCTAAAAAAGAAATAGGCATCCCAAATTATATAGCTGTAGATTGCCATTACCCCAACCGTGATTGCTAGCTTTTTGTCGGTAGCTACTTCCTGACTCACATAAGCTAGCCAGTAGATTATAAAAGGAGTGGTTAAATAACAAAAGAACCCATAGCCTAGACATTTGAAAATTATTTCAATCAATTTGTATTCAATGCTGTTTGATACTTTTAAAACAATTAGTATAGACAATATCCCCGCAATAAACTGGACGATACTATTTTTTAGCAATAAGAATAAAATACCCTTGTTATCCTGAGAATTTTTCATTATTTTGTAAATCAATCTCTTTGGTTAGATTCACAAAGAAGATTTGTATTATTAAAGAATTATAATTCTGTAATTATATCTAGGTAATTATCCGTATTTGTTAAAGAGTCTAAGAAGTTTTACCGAGAAATATGTAGACAATATGTACTTCTCGTTTAAGCTTTGTTATCGATTGCAGCAGTTGGACGAGCGACCCCCGCGCATGGTTCGACAGTTCCTTCAACAGCGCGATTATTCAAGCGGAACTAAATTCCGCGAATCTCGCGCTCAAGTCGGGGAAACCGCCCACCCTCGGCAATAGCTTCAACGCGACGGGGCTTATAAAGGGCGCGATGCAATCACGCCCACAGCCCCTTGGAAACCCGCGCAACGCTTTGCCTCGCAACGGACTGTTTCACCGCGTCGCGCGAACTGGAGTTCGCCGCCGTTCCGAAGGAACGTCGAGGCTCTCCAGAGCCTGGCGCAAGACGAAGGCTTTAGCCGCAACTGTGCGCGAGGGAGGCAGTTAAGATAGTAAGGGCTAATATTTATAAAATGTGGTTCTATGATGCACGGCTTTATTCCTCCTCAACGCTATTTCTCCTATTTATCCTGGACAGAAATAGAGCAGATGCCTAATAAAGAAAACGTAGTCATCATTCAGCCTATTGGTGCAATTGAGCAACATGGTCCCCATTTACCGATCGCCGTAGATTCTGCTATCAGTTTAGGAGTACTTGGCAAAGCTTTAGAGCAATTAAAATCAGATATTCCTGCTTATGCCCTTCCCTGTCTATATTATGGAAAGTCCAATGAACACGATGGCTTTCCTGGCACAATTAGCCTCACAGCCACTACTCTACTGTTGGTAATTAAAGAAATGGCAGCCAGTATTTATCGCTCAGGATTTCGTAAGCTGGTGCTAATGAATTCTCACGGAGGTCAACCGCAAATTATGGAAATAGCTGCTAGGGATTTGCATCAGCAACATCTTGATTTTGCTGTATTTCCTCTATTTACCTGGTGCGTGCCTCATTCAGTAGGCGATCTGCTTACAGAACAAGAGCAAGAATATGGAATTCATGCAGGAGACGCAGAAACTAGTATTATGCTCTCGCTGTTGCCAAAACAGGTCAAAATGTCTCAGGCAGTCAAGGAATATCCCCAAGGTTTGCCCCAAGATAGTCTTTTAGATATGGAGGGAAAGTTACCTTTTGCCTGGCTAACTAAAGAATTAAGCAAAAGTGGGGTTATGGGAGATGCTACGGCTGCGACAAAAGAGAAAGGCGATCGCATTTTACAATCTGTTGCCGATGGTTGGGTACAGGTAATTCAAGATATTTATAAATTTCAACAGCCTAAAATTGGTTAGCTATTAGTTTATCGCTGTCTGCATCGCAGTGCTGCTGAATCACTGCATAACATTCTTCTACAGAAGCTCTTTGTTCCATTGCTTCAATTAAAGCTTGGTATGATTCTTGATGTCTAGTCAAAAGGTTGGTTGCCTGTAGTTGGGCCCAACGTTCTTTTTGGGAATAACCTACTTCTGGTAACCCCGCCATCATCAAAGCTTGTTTTAACTGTTGTCGATCTTCTGCACCACCTTGAGCATTACCATAGGCGATTTTTTCCGCTGCTATTCCTGCCATCCAGACTGTACATAAACGTTCTAAGGTTAAACGCATTTTTTCAAATTCAAATGGTTTGGCGGTTAAGCTTTTTGTATCAAAGCTCACCCCGCCTCTACCTAACTGCCCCTGTTTTAAGACTTCCCAAGCGGTTAGCGTATAGCCAGTGATGGGTATGCCTAAAAAGTAAGCAGTTAGGAAATGTCCTGCCTCATGGCAAATAATACGCTGACGTTGTTCAGCCGATGCAAACAAGTCTAATAGCAAGGAAACTCCTCTACTATTCCAGCTTAAAGTATCTACTGTAGCTAAACTCAAAATACCAAAGGTAACCGCAGCAGGAACAACGGGGGGAATATGAAAAATTGGTCCCAATAACGATGTCATAGTCATCAAAAAAATGGCGATCGCAATCAAATTTAAGGCAGTTTGAGACATTTATTAATATATGTATACCAATGTTTAAATATTATAAGTATCTCAATTCTATAGCAACTCTCATAATTGGAGTTGTTGAATTAATAGAAGTATTGCAGGTAGAGAAGATGGAGAGGGTAGAAGAGATGGAGAGGTGGTGGAGTATTATCTATTACCCCACTACGACCCTACCCTAAACACCCCCACTACCCCAATTACTTATCTTGATTAGATGGAGGCACTGGAGTAGGACTTGGGGTTGATTCTGGTTTGGGAACAGGTTTAGTTTTTGTAGTTTGGTTAACAGGAGTTGGTTTAGGCGTGTTAATCTCAGGAGGTGGTATAACAAAGAATGCCCCTGCTGCCACTGCCAAGCTGGTAAAGCCAAGTACTACAGGAGTTAATCTTTGTGCCAAGGGTTGTTCTGGTTGACGATAACGCTTACTTACAGACTGTAGTTCTAGACTCATATTTGGCAAGGTAGTTCGATCTGCATAAAATTGATCGATCGCATCTACCAAATCAAATAATTCTACCGTAGTTAAATTAACCTCTGTCCTAGTTTCTTCTCCTGGTTCTAGCTCATAGGTTAAACGATGGCAATGTTGCTCGGCAACTTGTTCAATCGATATTCGGGGATATTGGCTAGTTTTTTTATGGGGCTGAGACAGTCCACTCAAAAATCCTTGAGCATAGTTACTGACAGCCTTAGACAGGTTAGCTAAGAAAACGCTACCACCACTCAACTGTTGATTGGAATTAAAAAAGTTGCATTCAGCATTAATCAAAATAGACATAGGAGACTTTCCATCCAAGATATCAACGCTCTGGGGATCGACATTTTCCATGCCTTCTAAAACTAAATTGCAGTTGGGTAGGCTGTACTGTCGCTTAGTGTTCATGTTACTTCTCCATCAAATAAACTCACCCAAACTCGCTCTAGCCCTCTTGTTCCCGTACAAAACAGCAGCTTGTTTAATAGGGACAAAGCTAGTTCATTTAATTGTTCTTCCGAGGCAATGTATGCAGACACTTTGGCACGGCGGGAGTTCATGCGACTGCGAAAATGGGCGCGGAATCTTTCTAAATACTCTGAAAGACGAAAATGATTATCAACTGGCAGATTTTTTACTCGCATTTGCTGTTCGGCTACCAGTAGTTGTCTAATAATTACCATTAGATCTTTGGCTCGATAACCTGCAATAATTACCAGCGCCTTTGCCTGTTCCAAGCTTAAATAATCTCTAGTATAAGAACGTCTCCAGGGGTTGCTACAGCGCAACCGCCAGAGATTAACGCGATTTTTAACAATTTTATCTATGCCCAACTGTCTTGCCATCGCCAGCATCTGTTCTGATGCACCCAATTCTAAAGCCTCTAGAGCGAGCAACAGCAAATCAATTTGCTGCTGGGTATAAGGAGAACAACCCTTAGAAGGAAGATATATGTCTGGTAAAGTATTTAAGACTGAAGCCGATTGATCCACTGGTACGGGGAAATCGGATTCTAAACTTGCAGATTGGCTCATTATAAAATCAAATCCATATTCTGGTTATATATTATTCTTTGTCGAGGATAACAAATTAATCTCTGGTGCTATGATGCCACAGCTATTGAAAACACAGACTAATTTAATTTACTTTATTGACGTTTATTTATGGAACTACAGTCTCTAATCCGCGACATTCCCGATTTCCCCCAGCCAGGAATTCTTTTTCGGGACATTACTACTTTATTGAATAATCCTCAAGGCTTAAGATACACCATCGATCTGTTAACGCAAAAGTGTCGAGACGCAAATTTAGTACCAGACTACATTGTCGGCATAGAATCGCGAGGCTTTATTTTTGCCACTCCCTTAGCTTATCAATTAAATGCTGGCTTTGTTCCTGTACGCAAACCTGGAAAACTGCCAGCCTCAGTGCATTCAGTTACTTACGAACTCGAATACGGCACTGATAGTCTGGAAATTCATCAAGATGCGATCGCCCCTGGAGCAAAAGTTTTAATTGTCGATGATTTATTGGCTACGGGAGGAACAGCCAAAGCTACTTGCGAATTATTGACTCAAATAAAGGCAAAAACTATCGGCTGTGCGTTTGTCATTGAGCTAACAGCTTTAGGAGGCAGACAAAAGCTACCTAATATGCCAATTATCAATTTAGTTGAGTATTAACGCTGATTGCCTAGGTGAGCGGTGGTTTACAATATTTCTCAGCTAAAGATACCGTAGCTTTTTGGCTTTGTCATAGACTGCTCTGATTGGTCAATAAGCTCATTTTAATGTCTATTTAAACCCACTTTGGGGTATAGTAATCATGAATTTTAATAGTTTCACGATCGTCAAATCCTAGAGTGACTGTACTGCTTAAGAGTTGACAAAAATGTTCTCAGAGCCACAATAGCGGTTATAGAATTATCTATATTTTTGATTCAGGAATTATTGCAAATAAGGAGTGAGGAGTGGGTAAGATCAATCAATTTATTAAAATTATAGGTATAGGCTCAGTAATATTGGTTACTAACGCAGCTATAGCTAGTGCGCAAAATATAGCCAGTCATGATTCTAGCAATTCAGTTGGCAAAAATTTAACTGCCAACCAGAAAAAAAATATAGTATCTAATAGTAAGTTGCCTTCATCAGTCTTACCAGAAAAAAATAGCCAGCTATCTAATTCAGATGCTGTTTTCCAAGAGTTAACATCGGGAAGAGTGGCTCAATCTTCAGGTTCAACTTCAGATGCTACGGCAGATATTATTAAACCTGCACAAAAACCAATTCTTAATCTAGACCAACTCAACCCTAGTCCCAATCCGCTTTCATTTCCTACTAAACCAATTGAGGTAAAAGTTGATACTCAAAAACCGATTACTTTAGAACAGGCGATTGAATTATCCCTTAAAAACAATAAACAGATAGAAGAAGAAAGAATTCAAGTAGAGCGATCGCAAGCAGTAGTTAGACAAGCAAAGGCGGCACTATTCCCCACTGCTACTTTTAGTACTGGATTTAGTTATGGTAACTCTGTCTTCCTTGATAGTATCAATAACCAAGTAATCAATCAACGGGTAAATGATGCCCCACCAGGTACAACTAGACAACAGGTAGAGAACCAACTATCTCAAAATAGTATCTCTGGTAATAATTTTAGCAATCAAACAGCTAGCTATAATACAGATGTAAGCCTCAACTATAATATTTACGATGGCGGTAATAGAGGAGCTTCTATTCGTGCAGCCGAAAAACAACTACGTAGTACGAGGTTAAATTTAGAAGTAGTTGTCGAACAGGCTCGTTTTGAAACGGCTAGAGACTATTATAATCTGCAAAATGGCGATGCTCAGGTAAAAATTGAACAGGCGGCCGTGGCAGATGCCAGACAAACCCTAAAGGATGCCAGATTGCTAGAAAAAGCGGGTTTAGGCACAAGATTTGACGTATTGCGGGCAGAAGTAGAATTGGCACAGGCACAACAAAGACTAATTACGGCTCAAGCCAATCAAAATATTGCTCGCAGACAGCTAGCAGAAACCCTCAGTGTTTCCCATAGTACTGGTCTAGCCACGGCAGATCCCATCGCCGAAGCTGGAGCTTGGAAACTTTCTTTACCACAATCAATCGTTCAAGCATTTAAAAACCGTGCTGAATTAGAGCAATTCTTGTTACAAAGAGAAATTAGTGCCGAACAACGTCAGATTGCTTTATCTCAAATCAGACCAACAGTCGGAGCGACTGCCCAATATCAAATAAGCGATGACTTCGAGGATAGTTTCAATCCTAGCGATAACTATGCCGTGGGTTTAAATATTAGCTGGCGATTCTTTGACGGAGGTGCTGCTCGTGCTAGCGCGCTACAATCAGAAAAAGATATTGAAATCGCCCAAACTCAGTTCGCCGACCAGCGCAATTTGATTCGTTTTGCCGTAGAACAAGCTTATTTTGGTCTAAAGTCTAACCAGAAAAATATAGGTACAGCTACCAAACAGGTACAATTGTCAGAAGAAAGTTTGCGCCTGGCTAGATTACGTTTCCAAGCTGGTGTAGGTACTCAAACAGACGTAATTGATGCTCAAACCCAGTTAACTACCTCTCGTGGCGATTTGCTTTCTTCAATTATTGATTACAATCAGTCCTACGCTCAATTACAAAGAGGAGTTTCTAATACTCCTGACAATGGTTTACAAGATTTGCCATAACAACTTTCTTTAATTATTTAAATTGCATGAAAGTTAGCAAAAGCAACGGCTTGTTTAATGACTATTCTCAACAAAGCTCAGATTGGACATGGTTATGTTTTAGTCTTAGTATTTTTGTTTTACCGCTTTTTCCTACCCTAGGAACAGTGGGACTATTAATCATAATCATCAAGTCTGGACAGGATAATTTACGTAAGATCATAGCCAATCGCCATAACCAAGCCCTGGCTATATTGTCTATTTTATTCATTGTCAGTTCGGCTTTGGCAGAACAACCCAAGGACGCTTGGCTAGGGCTAGCTAATTTTCTGCCATTTTTTTTACTGTTTGCAGCTTTGAAACCTTTAATCAGGCATCCTGTTCAACTGAAGCAGCTGTCTTGGTTGTTAATCCTTCCTTCCTTGCCAATTGTGGTTTTAGGCTTTGGTCAGCTATTTGCTGGCTGGTATACTCTTCCTTTAGTAAAGTCTATTTTAGGTTGGAAGCTAGTGGCACAAGGAGTGCCGACGGGAAGGATGTCAGCAGTATTTAACTATACTAATTTTCTGGCTATTTATCTGGCGATCGCCTTTAGTTTAGCTTTAGGATTATGGTTAGATACTTGGCAAGCTTGGCGAAAAAACCCAGCCAGTAAAAAGTCTCAGATATTATCATTGCTTACCATAATTTTGCTAGCAGATATTAGCGGATTAATTCTTACTAGTTCTCGCAACGCTTGGGGGCTAGCTGCGATTAGCTTTATGGCTTATGTCGCATATATGGGTTGGCGTTGGCTAATATATGGCGTAAGTAGTGCTGCTACGGCAATTCTTTGGGCATCTTTTGCCCCCAATTTAGGCGGCACTCAATTAAGAAAGGTTGTTCCTAGCTTTTTTTGGGCAAGACTGTCAGATCGAGATTATCAACGCCCTGTAGAAACTCTACGCATTACCCTATGGGAATTCTGCTGGGATCTAATTAAACAACGCCCTTTATTTGGTTGGGGTTTGAGAAACTTTACCCCTCTCTACGAAGCCAAAACAAATTTTTGGTTTGGACATCCTCACAATTTATTTTTAATGCTCGGTGCAGAGACAGGAATTATTGCTGTTTTATTGATTATCTGTATTGTTGGCTCAATTATGGCTCAGGGGGTAAAATTGCTTCTCGATTGGTCTACAGATGATTCTAGGCTGATCTTTTTTAGCTATCTAGTCACCTTTACGTGCTGCATTCTTTTTAATCTTTTTGATGTGACTATTTTCGATTTACGAGTAAATGTTATTGGCTGGGTACTTCTTTCTGCTATTAGTGGTGTAATTACGGCAAAACAATCAGCAAAAGCATAGTTTAATAAATTATGCACATCCAAACTATACTGTTTTAGTTATCAGCTTTTTTTGGGATTATAGTAAATAAATAGTGAAGCAATTGATTGATTCATTGCTCATTGAAAATGGAAATACTTATTGTTGAAGACGAACAAGAAATTGCTCAATTAATAGAACAAACTTTGACTAGGGAAAGTTTTGCTTGTCGTGTTGCTCATGATGGATTGACCGCACTAGAGATATTTAAGCAGCAGCAGCCAGATTTAGTAATTCTCGATTTAATGCTTCCTGGTTTAGATGGATTGGAAGTATGTACCCGCATTCGTCAGCAGCCATATAACAAAGATCCCTATATCCTAATGCTCACAGCTAGAGGAGAAGAAATAGATCGAGTAATTGGGCTTTCTACTGGGGCTGATGATTATTTAGTTAAGCCATTTAGCCCTAGAGAATTGGTTGCTAGAGTTCGAGCCTTATTAAGGCGTAGTTTGCGGCACGACGTACAAGAAACATCTCAGATTTATCGCACTAAACATTTTTCCGTCGATCTAGATCAACATTTAGCAACAAGACAGTTAAATACCCAAACTTCTGACGAACTAGACTTAACGACTTTAGAGTTTAATTTATTAGCAACCTTTTTAAGCTATCCTGGTCGAGTTTGGAGTCGTACCCAACTAATCGACAAACTTTGGGGCAATGACTTTTTTGGTGATGAAAGAGTTGTTGATACCCATATTAGAAGACTGCGTAAAAAAATTGAGCCAGATTCAGCCAATCCAACATTTGTCAAAACAGTGGTAGGAGTTGGCTATAAGTTTGAAGATGACAATGTTTAATTAACCACAAGTGAATAGTTAGGAGTCGGATTTAAAAGAAAATTTTCTTGGATCTGCATTAGACTCTATAAAAGTATTTAATTCTTCCACTTTTAGTTTTCAGCCTTTTATTTTTACTTTTTCATATTTGATTCCTGATTGCTATAGTTAGTTTCCTATATTTTTTGACATAATGAAAATTACTATGTCAATTGTAAACAAAAATCGCATTTTTGATGTGTGAAAATAGAAAAGCGATCGCATTTTTGAGTTAATAAGTTATTTGGTTTTTATCTCGCGCACCAGATGCAAAGACGCAGAGGAGTTATAGGTTTAGGAGAATAGCGATCGCTTTAATTACTAATCAATTACAACTTATTTTCAGAGATACCAGAAACTTTGAGAAAATGTTTTAATAAGCCAGTTTTTAATGTTTAATTACCGTGTATCGGAACAGAAATTCTCTGAGGATTACCAGATTTGCCGAAAATATGATGACTACCACTTACTCTTAAAAGCACCCATCCATTTTGCTCTAATAATTTAGCAAATTTTTTCCCGTTAACAGACTTCATACTGCAATTTCTAAAATTTGAGCATTACTATCTAATTCAAGATCGGCTTCATTTACAGATAAACATCCTTCGACTGCTTCATAAATATTTTGCAGCAACTCTTCAAAACTCTCACCTTGCGTAGCACAACCAGGAATAGCAGGTACTTCTGCCCAAAATCCGCCTTCTTCGGCTGTATGAATAATAACTTTTAATTTCATAGTGAGTTTTTCAGATGTTTTGATATATCAGAAAATGATACGTCAATTGTAAACAAAGATCGCATTTTTGATGTGTAGAGGTGGAAAAAGCGATCGCATTTTTAAGTTAATAAGTTATTTGGTTTTTATCTCGCGCACCAGATGCAAAGACGCAAAGAAAGAAAGCAGAGATTTTATAAATTATTAACGATGCGAGTAATACCATTTTTAATGAGATCGGTATTAAAGTTGATGAGTAAACCTAAATGCTTGTTAGTAAGACGAAGATAAGTTAAAAGTTGTTTCTTATGAACTGGAGCGATATGTTCTACAGACTTCAACTCAATAATTACTAAATTCTCTACAATAAAGTCTGCCCTAAAACCTTCTCCTAAGTGCATCCCCTCATAAACCACAGGAATGGGCTTCTGTCTCTCAAACCTTAAACCTCGCTTCTGCAACTCATAAGCCATCACTACCTCGTAAACTGACTCCAACAAGCCCGCACCCAGTTTCGTATGAATCTGATACGCAGCATCCACAATCTCCTTACTAATCCCATTCTCCCTCACAGATCAATCCCTTTGCTTCCTTCTCTTACAATTCCCAAGACCAAATAAAAAATCTCTCTGCGTAAAATTTACTTAGACTATTTCTACTGTATTTTTTCACATACTATATCTACAGATTTCTTTTACTATAATAGATTCTAATCGTGAGTAATCGATCCACAAATACAAGAAATCCAATTAGTTCCTGTAAAATCATCTGGTATTTCTATATCGAACTCTTTTTCTATTGCCTGTATAATTTCTACTGTATCTAAACTATCTGCACCTAAATCTTTGCTTAGAATAGAATCTATTGTTATTATTCGTTCCTCAATGCTATCTATAAATCTTAACTCCTTCAATATAACCCTCGTCACTGTAATTGGAACTAGAACTATCCCAACTAAAATGATAAATTTCACCTATGCCTAGATCGTCGTTTAGTATAGTATTTAAAGTTATTTGCTCCTCTTCTACTTCTAAATTCTCTATAATTAGGTTTTTTATTCTTATGAAGGTATTAAGTTCTTTATAATCATTTATCTGAATATTAGGATTAGCTTCTTTAAATTCATGTATTTTTTTTAGCTCTTCCTCTTCTCGTGCTTTTTCAATTCTTCTCTCTTCAGCTTCTTTTTCTTTCCTAATTCTTTGCTCTTCAGCTTCTCTTATTCGCTTTTGAATTTCTAATTCTGCTTTAATTCTCTCTTCTTCTGCAATTTTGTTTCGTAATGGCTCGATCCTTAAATTCAGGATATCTTTAATGAACGAAAAATCTATTTGATGTCCACTTTTAGTATGTATATCTGTCGCTACTCTCCAGACAACTTCATTACTTTGATCAAGAATTACACTCAAAGCATCTTTACTACTATTAGGCAAAAGCTGATTAATAGATTGATTAACAGCGTACTCTAAAATCTCAAGTTTATAATTTTCGTTTTGAATAGCCATAAAAAAATAAAAAGAAAATCACTCATACAAATATAATTCCCTTTTTTTATAAAACCGCAACAAACATAGATAAATTCCTTTGCTTCCTTATCCTACAATTCTCAACACCAAACAGAAAAACCCTTCGCGCCTCTGCGTCTTTGCGCGAGACAAAAAAAATCCCCCTAAAACTAGGAGGATTCAAAAATAACTTAAGCTGTTTTAAGCAGCAACCAATTCTTTCTCAGTCTTAGACAACTCATTCAACAACGCGCTAACATTAGCTTTCGCATCGCCGAATAACATTTGATTGTTATCCATATAGAACAAAGGATTATCTACTCCTGCATAACCAATACCCAGACTACGCTTCATAACTACAACGTTTTGAGCTTTCCAAACTTCCATTACGGGCATACCTGCAATGGGGCTGGTAGGATCGTCCAAGGCGCTGGGGTTAACGGTGTCGTTAGCTCCAATTACCAAGACAACATCTGTATTAGATAAATCGTCGTTAATTTCGTCCATCTCTAACACGATGTCGTAGGGAACATTAGCTTCTGCTAACAGTACGTTCATGTGTCCAGGCATTCTTCCCGCTACGGGATGGATACCAAAGCGGACTTCTTTGCCTTGTTTGCGGAGGATTTTAGTAATGTCGGAAACAGAATGTTGTGCTTGGGCAACTGCCATACCATAACCAGGTACGATAACCACACTTTTAGCATCGTTGAGCATTTCTGCCACTTCTTCGACGTTAGTGGCAGTAGCTTCGCCCATAGGTTTAGCTTCGCCTGTAGGTGCAGCAGCAGAACCTTCCCCAAAACCGCCTAAAATTACGCTGATAAAGGAACGGTTCATGGCTTCGCACATAATGTAGCTGAGGATCGCACCACTGCTTCCGACTAACGCACCAGTTACAATTAGTACGTCATTGGAAAGCATAAAGCCAGCAGCAGCAGCAGCCCAACCTGAATAGCTGTTGAGCATGGAGATAACTACGGGCATATCTGCCCCACCGATACCCATAACGAGCAGGAAACCAAGAATACAGGCTAATGCAGTCATGATTAACAGTGGCTGTAAGCCGTCGGCTGTTTGCATAAACTGCACGCCCAAAACTACAGAACCAACTAACAAAGCGATATTAATTAAATGACGGGCAGGTAGCATTAGCGGCTTGCTGCCAAAAGAACCGTTTAGCTTACCAAAGGCGACTACAGAACCAGCAAAGGTAATAGCACCAATAAAGATACCGATATAGATTTCGAGTTCGTGAATGGTAGCTTCAACCCCAGTCAAGCCATTTTCAGGCTGAAGATAAGTTGCCAAACCAACTAACACAGCAGCTAAACCTACAAAACTATGGAGAATAGCTACAAGTTCGGGCATAGAAGTCATAGCTACTCTAGCAGCGAGAACTGAGCCGATAATAGCCCCAGGAACGATCGCACCAACTAGAACTCCGTAACCGTTTACCTGGGCGCTGAGGGCAGTAGCGACAAATGCGATCGCCATACCAATAATTCCGAACAGGTTACCCCGACGGGCTGTTTCCTGGTTGGATAATCCTCCCAGGCTGAGGATAAATAAGGCACTGGCTGCAATATAAGCAACCGCCACAAGATTATTTGTCATATTGATAAGAATGAAAAGGTCAATTATGAAAATGTATCGGTAGGGGCGATTCGCGAATCGCCCTTACGAGATTGTAGATAGATAAATTATTTCTGGAACATTTTGAGCATCCGTTGGGTAACAAGGAAGCCACCAGAGATGTTGATTGTGCCGACTAAAATTGCGATCGCGCCTAGAATTACCGAGGGTGAAGTTATTTCTCCTGAGATCTGCAACATACCGCCCAGGATAATGATGCCACTAATAGCGTTAGTCACACTCATCAAAGGTGTATGTAAGGCAGGAGAAACGTTCCAAATTACTTGGTAGCCGATAAAGCAGGCTAAGACAAAAACGGTAAAGTGAGACAAGAAAGAGCTTGGCGCACCGATACCAATTCCCAAGAGTGCTAAACCAGCTACAACTACCCAAAGAACACCGCTAGATTTTTTCTTTTCTGGAGTGATGGGGGTAATTACAGACTTTGCCTGGGCAGGAGGCGTAGGCGAAGGGTTGTCAATTTTTGGCGGAGGCCAAGTTACTTTGCCTTCGTGAACAATCAGCGCACCTCGCACAACCTGATCTTCGTAGTCAACTTTATAGTCTTCTGCCCCACCCATGTCTTTGAGTAAGTGCCAAAGGTTTGTCCCATATAGTTGACTAGACTGGGCAGCCATCCGACTGGGTAAGTCCGTTAAACCAACAATAGTTACGCCGTCGTATTTATAAATTTCGTTGGGTTTAGTTACCTCGCAGTTTCCACCCTGTTCGGCTGCCAAATCTACGACTACAGAACCTTCCTTCATCATTTCTACCATGTCGGTCAGAATGAGTTTTGGTGCTGGTCTGCCTGGAATTAGGGCAGTAGTAATAATAATATCGATTTCTTTAGCTTGCTCTCTAAAGAGTGCCATCTCGGCATCGATAAACTCTTTGCTCATAGTTTTGGCATAGCCACCAGCACCAGAACCGTCTTCTTCAAACTCAAGCTCAAGAAATTCTGCACCAAGGCTTTCCACCTGTTCTTTTACCGCAGGACGAGTATCAAAAGCACGCACTATTGCACCAAGACTTCTGGCTGCGCCAATGGCTGCTAAACCTGCTACTCCAGCACCAATTACCATTACTTTAGCAGGAGGAACTTTACCCGCAGCGGTGATTTGCCCTGTAAAGAAGCGACCAAAGTTGTTAGCAGCCTCGATAACTGCCCGATAGCCCGCAATATTAGCCATCGAAGATAAGGCATCCATTTTTTGGGCGCGACTGATTCTCGGCACTGCATCCATCGCTAAAACTGTTGCTTGGCGATCTGCTAGCTTGTTTAATAATTCTTCATTTTGTGCGGGCCAGATAAAGCTAATAATAGTTTTACCTTCGGGCATCACCTCAATTTCCGCATCTTCGGGAGCGCGAACCTTAAGGATAATATCCGCTTCTGACCAAAGAGAGGCTGCATCACTGACAATGGTACAGTCTGCTTCTTGATAGGCTTGATCTGTAAAATTAGCTGCTGCCCCTGCATTGCTTTCTACTAAAATTTCAAAGCCGAGTTTTTGTAGCTTTTTAACCGTATTAGGTGTGGCTGCGACACGGCATTCATTGTTATATATTTCTTTTGGTATGCCAATTTTACGAGGAGCTTGCTTACCTTGTGGCTGATTGCTATCCTGTGTTTGCCTATCGACGGTTGCAGTCATAAATTCTCCTAAGAATGTGAATGTACGAAATAATATAAGGACTAAAAAATCTTCTTATTAAAATTAAGCAATGCTAAAGCTATAAATTCCCCCAAGTAATTGATTCTAAAACGATCCCCCAGTTTTGTAGCCTATTCTTTAACTTGTCTTAGTAATTATTAAATATATCTCCAGCTTTTTCTCAAGATATAAGAATCTACCAAATACTTGTAGGATATATGTTCTGATAATTGAATTGATGGTTAATAACGTCTTGGTAACAAAAACTTTTGTTAAGTATTTATTTCTATCAAAAATTAGGTTTGTCTATGGTGCGATCGCATAACCGATTGAACAGATCGCTTTCGAGACTTGAAACGATAATTAGCTTGTGCTGTTTTCTGTCTTACAGGCGATCGCTCTGGCGGTGCTAGCAAAACGTAGGGTGAGCATTGGAAAGATATGTAGAGGGAAAAGATTAATATTATAATGCCCACCATCGCAACCAAGTATAGATGATGGGTAAATTTGGTGGGCAGCAAGCTATTCTTGAAACGATAATTAGCTTGTGCTATTTTTTGCCCACCCTACAGGCGATCGCTCTCGCGGTTCTAGCAAAACGTAGGGTGGGCATTGGAAAGATATGTAGAGGGAAAAGATTAATATTGTAATGCCCACCAACGCAACTAAGATAAATAATGGGTAAATTTGGTGTGCAATAAGCTGTTCTTGAAACGCTAATTTGCTAGTATCATCCTTTGCCCACCCTACAGGCGATCGCTCTTTGATAGCAGCTCCAAATGATAATTTACATCTAGGCATCAATGAATTTGAAAGCAGCTTCAAAATTCCCGTCGGGCATAGTAGTCTGACCGACATAGGCATTGGGACAGCGAATGCTTCTGGGTTGACCTTCTGGCAAGATGATTTTGGCAAGATTAACTTGGAAGATAAGGCTGTCTTGAAACAAAGTCCTCGTCAAATTAGCATTAAAGAGGTCTGTTTTGACCAGAGTAGCCCCAGTCAAGTCAGCATCAGTCAAATCAGCTTTCCACAAGCTGGCACGAACAAAATTGGCTCCAGTCAGATCGGCATCCCTTAGATTAGCCAAGTTCATTCGAGAACGAAACAAGTAGGTTCCAACCATTTTAGCTCCGCTCAAATTAACTCTATCCATAATGAAGGATTCCAGGTTAACTCCACTCAAGATAATATCACTCAGATTGGCTTCTTGAAAAGCTCCGACACTAGAATTAGCAGGAAACTGAACGCCAGCGAAGTTTCTTTCTCCAGTGGCATAGCGTTGGAGCAAATCGTCAGGGGTAATGTAGGTCATTTTAACGATATTGAAATAATTAATGTCCTCAATAATAGCGCAACCAATATCTGGTCAAATTTAATCCAATCCGAAACAGAATTAGACATCGATTTTCAAATAATCGACTTACCCAAAGGACAACTAGCCGAAGCTACCATCACTGACTTTGATGACTCGGCAAAACCCAACGCAGGAACAATTCTCATCGACCGTGATGCCAACGGGAGCGGCTGGTTTATCGATGAAACACCCTTAGATAACTCAGAATTCACCGCCCAAAACACAGCGGTTCTAGCAAAACGTAGGGTGGGCATTGAAAGATATGTAAAGGGAAAAGATTAATATTGTAATGCCCACCAACGCAACCAAGATAGATGATGTGTAAATTTGGTGTGCAATAAGCTGTTCTTGAAACGCTAATTTGCTAGTATCATCCTTTGCCCACCCTACAGGCTACAGGCTATAAATTTTCTTCAAAAGCTAATTCTAGCTGCTATCCTAAAACGATCCCCAGTTTTGTATCCTATTCTTTTGAGCAATAAAATTGATAATGAAAATTGGTATTGTGGGCTTGGGTTTAATCGGTGGTTCTTTGGGCATCGATTTGCGATCGCAAGGACACCAGATCACAGGCATTTCCCGTCAAGAAACTACCTGTAAGACTGCCATTGCTAAAGGCATTGTGGATCGAGCTAGTACCAAATTTGATTTGCTGCAAGATTTAGAGCTAATGATTGTCTGTACTCCTATTTCGGCGATCGCATCTACCATTAAACAAATAATTCCCCATCTTAATACCGATACTATCATTACTGACGTAGGTTCTGTCAAATCGCCAATTGTTAAAGAATGCAGTCAGCTATGGTCAAACTTTATTGGTGGACACCCCATGGCAGGAACAGCCGAAAGCGGTATTGAAGCAGCACAGGCAAATTTGTTCACAGGTGCAGCCTATGTATTTACGCCTACGGAACAGACTAAGCCTGAAAATATAGCCAAATTAAAAGCGATCGCCTTAGATTTAAATGCTGTTCCCTATATTTGCGATGCTCAAATACACGATCGCGCCGTTAGCTATATTTCCCATTTGCCCGTGATGATCAGTGCAAGTTTGATACAGGCTTGTCTACAAGAACCACCAGACACATTACAATTAGCTCAAATACTTGCCAGTTCAGGCTTTAGGGATACCAGTCGTGTTGGTGGTGGTAATCCAGAATTAGGGGTAATGATGGCAAAATATAATCGAACTGAGTTATTGCGATCGCTTTACAGTTACCGAGATAATCTAGATGAAATTATTGATTTGATTGAAGCGGAAAGTTGGGATAGTTTGGCAGGAGTATTAAAGGTAAATGGAGAGGAAAGATCGAAGTTTTTGAATTAATTTTGATTACTACTGAATATTTTTGAATCGATATAGATAATTAATTTGCTTGAAAAATGGAAAAATCATTATCTTCTGTATGTATAGACGAATCGTTACAGCCTTTAGTATGGTTTGGCTACTATCTTCTTGTGAAGTGGGCTTCTGAGGGAATAAAAAGTATTATGAATAATAAAAAGAAAAATTATTTTCCTTTATACTTTAGCTTGACTACAGTTGCTATCTTGACGTTTTTTGCCAAATACACTTATATAAGTTCAATTATTATGGGAATATCCATATTCGCACATGAAGTTTTATGGAAAGAAAATAAATATGCTGCGTCGATAGTTTTTTTATTTCTAGGTATAGCTTTTACTTTTAGCTTAATTGAAACAACAATTTTGCATTCTATAATAGGATTAACATTTGTGTTGTTGAGCTTTATACTTATCAAAAATGAAAAAAGAATAAATTTTTTTATTAGAGTATTAAGATCCAAAAAAATAAGTTTTAAATCATTAGATATAGTACTTTTTTTATAGTTAAAGTTAAAAGAAATCGCACCGTTAGCTGGATTTATCATTTACATATAGTCCATATTTTCTTAAAAAGTATAGTGTTACCAGAAGATCTAGTAGTAACAGAAGAGTCCAAAATCAAATCACTATCATTACGTCGCAAAATAGCTTTTTATTTAGAAGATACTGAAACTAGTTTAGGTTTGTGGTTAGATTTAGTTATTTTAGGATTAATATTATTATCTTCAGGAATATTCGTTGCCCAAACATATCCTATTAGTCAACAATTACAAACGATATTAAGCAATATAGATTTAATAATTTTGATTATTTTTACTATTGAATATCTAGTGCGTTGTTGGTCAGCAGATAATCCTCAAAAATACTTTTTTAGCTTCTTCGGGTTTATAGATTTAATTTCCGTTTTGCCATTGCTTTTAGGATGGATTAATGTTGGTTACTTGCGGATATTTCGTTGGTTTCGGATTTTGCGAATTATTAGATTTTGGAAAATAGAAAAACTTTTACCAGGTATTCAAGCCAAAGACAGCATTGTTTTAATACGCATCTTTCTAACTCTATTTACCATAATTTTTGTTTATGCAGGATTAATTTATCAAGTAGAATATCAAATAAATAGCGATCGCCTAAAAAACTTTTTTGATGCTCTTTATTTCGTGGTGGTAACCATGACAACTGTTGGCTATGGCGACGTTACACCCTTATCTCAGCCAGGAAGAGTTATGACATTATTAATGATTTTTACAGGAGTTTTATTGATTCCTTGGCAACTGAGTGAATTAATTAGACAAATAGTAAAAAGCTCTATAGTCAAAACCTCTAGCTTTATAGAGCATAAATGTAGTAACTGTAATTTATCTCGCCACGATTCTGATGCTCAGTTTTGTAAACAATGTGGAGCTAAATTAGGAATAAAAATTTAAATATAGTTCACAACTTGGAAGGTTTATAAATTTTAGAAAAGTTCAAAGTTATAATCATCAAATTAAATACTCAATAGCTCAACTATTGCTTTGAGTTTGACCCCCTAAATAGATTACAGTTAGTTACTAGGTTTTATTAGCCTCAAGAAATTCCCAAGCGATCGCCATGCCTGCTGTAACTACTGCCCCTAAAAATTTTAACTTTCCCTTAACTGCCGTTGTTGGACAAGAATCTATCAAGCTGGCTTTATTGTTGTCGGCTATCGATCCAGAACTGGGAGGAGTAGCGATCGCTGGTCGTCGAGGAACGGCTAAATCGGTTATGGCACGGGCGATTTACAATCTTTTGCCCCCGATAGAAATTATCAAGGGTTCTCTTTACAACTGCGATCCGTCTAAGCCTCAAGATTGGGATGATGATACCGTTGCTCAGTATGGCAATATAGCCTTAGAAGATATTCCAACTCAGATAGTGCCTGCGCCTTTTGTGCAGATACCATTGGGAGTCACAGAAGACAGGTTAGTTGGCTCAGTGGATTTAGAAGAGTCGGTTAAGCAGGGCGAACCCATATTTCAACCAGGGTTACTGGCTCAGGCGCATCGCGGGGTTTTGTATATTGATGAAATTAATCTTTTAGACGAGCAAATTGCCAATCAACTACTGACAGTTTTAACCGATGGACGTAACGTAATTGAACGCGAAGGCATTAGCTTTCAGCATCCCTGTAAGCCAATTCTCATTGCTACATATAATCCTGAAGAAGGAGTACTGCGGGAGCATCTTTTAGATCGAATTGCGATCGCTCTTTCTGCTGATCGTGCGTTATCCCTCGAACAAAGAGTAGAAGCAGTAAATCAGGTGATCGACTTTACCAGTTCTCCCCAAGAATTTGTCAATGCCTATGAAGAAGACACCGATAGTCTCCAAACTGATATTATTTTGGCGCGGGAATGGCTCAAGGAAGTCAAAATAACGCACGAGCAAATACTCTATTTAGTTCAAGAGGCCGTCAGGGGAACAGTAGAGGGGCATCGAGCCGAACTGTTTGCCGTTCGGGTAGCCAAAGCCTGTGCAGCCTTAGACGGTAGAGATAACGTTACTGCTGATGATTTACGCAAAGCGGTAGAATTAGTAATTGTTCCCCGTGCCACTACTATCGAAGCACCCCCTGACGACGCACCGCCTCCACCACCGCCACCACCCGAACAGCAGCAGCCTGATGAGGAACCAAATCAGGATCAAGATGAGGATGAATCAGAAGAAGAGGAGCAAGAAGAACCCGAACAAGAACCTCCTGCTATTCCTGATGAGTTTGTCTTTGATATTGAAGGGGTAGTATTAGATCCAGAAGTGCTTACCTTTGCCCAAACTATGCAGCGTCAGGGTAAATCTGGGGCGCGGAATTTAATCTTCTCAGAGGATCGCGGACGCTATATTAAGCCGATGATTCCCAAGGGCAAAGTTAAAAGGATTGCCATAGATGCCACGCTGCGTAATGCTGCTCCTTACCAGAAAGCTAGGCGAGAACGTAATCCTGGGCGCAACGTCATTGTTGAGCAAAGCGATTTACGCTCTAAGCGTATGGCACGCAAGGCTGGTTCGTTAATTATCTTTGTAGTTGATGCCTCTGGTTCGATGGCACTGAATAGAATGCAGTCAGCTAAAGGTGCGGTGATGCGCCTTTTGACAGAAGCTTATGAAAACCGCGACCAAATATCTTTAATTCCGTTCCGTGGTGAACGGGCTGATGTTTTGTTGCCTCCTACCCGCTCAATAACTATGGCAAAAGGCAGATTGGAAAGCCTTCCCTGTGGTGGAGGCTCTCCTTTATCTCATGGTTTAACCCAAGCGGTAAACGTGGGTATTAACGCCCAAATGTCGGGAGATATCGGACAGGTAGTTATTGTAGCCATTACCGATGGTCGAGGTAATATTTCTCTGTCTCGTTCTTTGGGTGAAACTCCAGAAGCAGGAGCAGAAAAACCAAATATCAAAGAGGAATTACTTAATATAGCGGGAAAAATACGCGCTATAAACATGAAACTGCTGGTAATTGATACAGAAAGCCGTTTTGTCTCGACTGGATTTGCCAAGGAACTAGCTAAACAGGCTGGTGGAACATACTATCATTTGCCTAAAGCGACGGATAAGGCGATCGCCGATATGGCTAGAGGCGCAATTTCTAATCTCTAGAGTGCAGTAATCAGTAACTACTCGGCTAAAACTTACGCACCTGCCCCCTAGCCCCTAAAGTTGGGGGCTAGGGGGAGGGAATTTACTAGACTGCGTAAGTCCTATCGGCTTTAAAATCTAAAAATGGTTCGTATAGTGCCAACATAAATAGTATCGTTATCAGAGTTGCCATCAGGATTAAACAGAACGTAGCCACCAGGGGTAAGCATAATAAAATCGTTGAGGTTATATTGATATTCTACGTCAAGCAAATAAGGGTTATCTGCGTCATCTGGCAGGGCATCGCCACCAGAACCAGTTAAAGTTGGCGTTTGACCAAAACTAACGATAAAACTCGAGCCTTCTTTTAGTAGATCGCTATAGGTGAGGTAAGCATTCCAATTGAAAATATCCGCATTGGCATTGTCATCAATCGTTGATGCGGTAGTATAGCCAACATATCCGCCTACTGTAAGGGGTTTTAAAACCTGGAAACTAGCAGCAAGACCATAATTATTGGAGGAATTGGCGCGATTTTCAAAAGGATCTGATGCTGCCGGTGTCCCCACAAAGCCAGCCAAATTGTAGTCAGTTTCAGCACCCTGATAAGCTCTTAGGTAAGCTAATGCTAGATTTAAGCGATCGTCTAAAAGGGCTATATTTAGATTTGCACCAGTAACATAGTTACCATTAAATAAACCATTGCCTGGAGTAGAGTCAGAGGGGCTAGTTGCCCAGTAGCCTACTGCTAAATTTACCGCATCTGAGAAATCATAATCCAAGCCAACCGCAGCACTACCACCATTAGCGTTGTCATAAATCAAATTATTGTAGGCACTAAACAGAGAGAGAGAGTCATAAGCTACTCCCATTGTAGGAACTACATCAAAAAAATCATCGACATCAACCCCATTTGTGCCGACAAAACCTGTGAGTTTTTCACCAATGGGAAAAGTGTAGTACAAAGCATTTATTTCAAAACTGTTACCATTATCACCTTCATAATTCAAAGCTAGAGCATTACTACCGCCAGAGGTAGAAGGACTGGTAATGTTCCTCGCCTGTAGGCGGACTCTCAAAAAATCTTCTCCTGTAAAGCTGCTATCAAAGTTGAGACGAACTTGACTGCTCAAGGTAATCTGATTGTCAACATCAGTACCGTCTGGCTTTTGACCGCCAAAAGTTCCCAGCACATAGCTGACAATCTCGGTATTTAGTTTGGTAGTAGTAGAAAAAGCATTGTCTTCTACAGCAGCAGTTCGGCTTTCAAGTTCATCGACTCTACCGCCTAGGGTAGCTAATTCTGCCTTATATTCTTGGCTTAATCGCTGTATAGTAGCAAGATCTTCGTCTGAAACTGAGCCAGAACTGGCAATCAAACGTTCAATTTGATTTAGGCAGCTATTTAATCCTGCTGCAAACTCATAGCGAGTCAAAGGCTGACTACCGCGAAATGTTTGATTAGGATAGCCAGCAATACAGCCATAGCGATCTACCAAACTTCTAAGTGCTTCATACGCCCAGTCTGTAGGAGCAACATCCCTTAGTTGCTGGACGTTGGTAACTTGACCGAGATCATCTTGATAGTTATTTTTTGGTACGGCGATCGCGCGATCGCCCGTTACCAAAACAACACCCAAAGCTATTGCACCCATAGGGAGCAAATTAATTACATGATTCAACATAACTTCTCACACCTAAAAATTGTTGATTTTTACTTTTGATACTGATTAACTTGCTAATTGTTCTGAACTAGAAGCAAGTCGAGCATCTTTTTTATTGGCACGACGCACAGGATTTAGGCGTTTTTCTAGCCAGCTAAAGACTCTAGAGGCGATAAAGGTTAAAATCAAGTAGATCAACGCTACTGCTGCATAAATTTGAAAAGCACGATAAGTTGTTGCCACCATTAGCTGTCCTTGACGGAATAGTTCCTCAAAACCAATAATCGCTACTAAGCTAGTGTCTTTGAGCAGAGTAATAAACTCATTGCCCAAAGGAGGTAACATCCGACGAAAAGCCTGGGGAAAAATTATATGACGCATGGTTTGCACCCATCCCATCCCCATCGACTGGGAGGCTTCCCATTGTCCTCGATCGATTGATTGAATACCACCGCGAATAATCTCGGCTAAATAGGCAGCAGAATTAAGACTCAAAGCCGTAACCGCAGCAGCAAAGCGATTAAAGGTAAAGTCTAAGCCTGCCGCCTGCAAGAGAGAAGGTAAGCCAAAGTAAATCATGAAGATCTGTACCAGCAGAGGCGTACCGCGAAAGAAATCTATATAGATACGACTGAACCAACCCAAAGGTTTAAAGTCTGAGATGGAGGCTGTTGCCAGTAAAGTTCCGATGATAGTGCCAAAAAATGTCGCAAAGGCCGTCAGCATTATTGTCACTAAAGCTCCTCGCAAAAGTGTAGGCAGCATTTTGCCCCAGCTAAATGTAGCACCTTCACCTTCTAAAGCAGGAGCAACTAGAGGTAACTTGGGTGGCTCTCCTGCAAACCATTTTTGATACAGTTCGCGATATTTATCACCTTTGAGCAATTCATCTATGGCAGCATTGACTTTTTTTAAATTGGGAGAACCCTTGGGTAAAGCAATTCCATAATATTCCTCGGTTAGTAATTCCCCAACCACCTCAACATTACCAAGATTGCCAACTTTGATGGCATAAAGAGTTACGGGGGCATCGTTAACTACCGCATCTACATTACCATTGCTTAATTCTTGAAGAGCTAAGGCAGAATTATCAAAGGTAGAAACCGCTACTCCTGGTATTTTTTGGGCTTCTTGCGCTCCTGTCGTTCCAATGGCAACGGCAACCTTTTTGTTTTCTAAGTCATCAAAGCTTTTGATTTTCCCTTTATCATCTTTTCTAACGGCGATCGCCAAACCAGATTGAAAATAAGGGCGAGTAAAATCAATGGTTTGGGCGCGCTCTGGGGTAATAGTCATGCCGCTAATTGCTGCATCGATATTCTTTGCCTGCAACGCGGGAATTAGTCCATCAAAGGGCATACTTTGAAACTGAATATCCAAACCACTTTCTTCACCAATTGCTTTGAATAAGTCTATATCAAACCCAGTAAAACCTTTGCCATTCGGTGCCTGCATTTCAAAAGGCGGAAAGGCAGGTTCAGTTCCTACTTTTAAAACTCCTTGAGCATGAAGAGGGGCAAGTAAATAATTGTTCAAGCTAGTCACTAATAGTAGTCCGACTAAACCTAAACCTAATCTTCGTAAGCAAAAAATAAATTTATTTTGATTCATAATTATCCATAATTATTTTCGATTGCAATCTATTTCTAAATAAGAGCAAACAAAGCGATTTTGCTATTAAAAGCTATTAGCAGCCGCTTAAATATATTGATGAGTTCATAACAATTAATATTTTGGATTAAGCCTTGCTTACTATTTTGTTTAATTACAATACGCTATCCAGGTGCATTTTTTGCTTATCTGGAACAAACTATATTTAAAAATATATATTTGTTGATATTTTTAATAAAATGCAGCAGATCGAGTTTATATGTTGGATAAATTATGAACACAAACCGATTATAATAAATGTGATTAATTTAACAGTTAATTAAAAATAAATAAGCTATTTTCCATTTAGAATTACTTTGTAAAGCAAAATATTATGTCTACTGCCGCTCCTGTTGTTTCCTTTGATAATCTTAGAAAAAGCTATGGTTCATTAGAGGTGTTGCGCGGAATTACGGCAACTCTTTATAAGGGTGATGTTGTCTCAATAATTGGCACTTCTGGCTGTGGAAAAAGCACTTTATTACGCTGTTGTAATCGCTTAGAAGCTATTAATGGCGGAAAGCTAAATGTAATGGGGATCGATCTTTCCCAACCCAAAATTAGCTCACAAAAGCTAAAGCAGCTAAGGACTAAAGTAGGCATGGTTTTTCAGCAGTTTAATTTATTTCCGCACCTGAGCGTGTTGCAAAACTTAATGCTAGCTCCTGGTGAAGTGTTGAAAGAGTCAAAAGCAGAATGTCGCGATCGCGCCTTACACTATCTAGACAAAGTAGGTTTGAGTAATAAAGCTAACTCCTATCCCGAACAGCTATCTGGGGGACAAAAGCAGCGTGTAGCGATCGCCCGTAGCCTCTGTATGAAGCCTGAAATTCTTTTATTTGATGAGCCTACTAGCGCCCTCGATCCAGAGCTAGTCGGGGAAGTATTAACCGTAATGAAGCAGCTAGCTGAAGAAGGGATGACAATGGTAGTAGTTACCCACGAAATGCAGTTTGCTCGTGAGGTTGCCAACCAAGTTCTTTTTCTTAATCAAGGAGTTGTAGAAGAACAGGGAAACGCTAAAGACGTACTAACTAATCCTCAGTGCGATCGTCTCAAGGCTTTTCTCAGTCGGATGAATAACTAAGTGATGTTACGCACTCATCGATCTGTAAGGCTTGAGGACGGTTCAACTAGACTACGCTTCTCGTCACCTCGTCACCCCAGTTAGATTAAATGCGTAACGTCAGTAACTAAGCTTTGTAGAACTCTACTTCATTACCCCTATCTGGTTTCTAAACGATCGACTTGTGGTGTAAAATACTGAATTTTGTGAATGCCATAGAAGCGTTTCCAGAATTTATCCCTTACCCAGGTGGGTAAAACTTTGTTCATCATGAAAACTAGGGTATTAACGCCTGTAGCTAGAATATAGCGTGGTTTTGGGCGTGATTTGGCGGTTACTCTGGCTGTTTTTTCTGCCAGGCTGCGCGAAAAAAGTCAGTCACCACAGGACTAGGTTCAACGACGCTAACCTGGATGTTAAAAGCCTTCAATTCCATGCGTAACAAATCACTAAGGGCTTCTAAGGCAAATTTGGAACAGCTATACATACCCGCTGCGGGAAAAGGAATACGCCCACCAAGGGAACTAACGTTAATAATTTTACCGCCCCCATGCGATCGCATTACAAGAATTAAAGCCTGAATTAATACCAGAGGTGCATGAAAATTAAAGCGATCGCAGAAAATACTCACAAAAAAAGGATGTTCAAAAAAACATCCTACAATAATTGAATTTAAATTAGTTGATTACTTAACGGTAACTTTTGCACCAGCTTCTTCCAATTTCTTCTTGGTTTCTTCTGCATCCTCTTTAGGAACACCTTCTTTAAGAGCTTTAGGTGTAGATTCAACCATATCCTTAGCTTCTTTTAGACCCAAGCCAGTGATGGTACGAACCACTTTGAGAATGGCAATTTTCTTGTCTTTAGGTACTTCTTCTAAGACTACGTCAAATTCAGTTTTCTCTTCTTCAGCCTCAGCAGCAGCAGCAGGAGCAGCCATAGCTACACCAGCAGAAGCAGCAGCACTTACGCCGAAAGTTTCTTCAATTTGAGAAACCAGTTCAGAAGCCTCTAAAAGACTTAAAGTTTTCAACTTTTCGAGAATTTCATCAGTTGCAGTAGACATAATTTTACTCCGTGTTCTAGATAGTGATTAATTGCGTAAATAATTGGCGAAAAACGTTTATTCTTCTTTTTCGGAAACAGCTTTGATAGCTCTTGCCAGTCCATTAGGAACTTCTTTAACACCCACAGCAAGTTTGGTTGCCAAAGCGTTAATTGAGCCAGCAATTTGAGCATATAGCTCGTCTTTGGTAGGCAAGTCGCCTAATGCTTCAACCTGCTCTTTACTTAAAGCTCGACCTTCCATTACGCCACCGCGCAATTCAGTCTTTTTGGTATCCTTCTGGAATCCTTTATAAGCTTTAACAGCTGCGCCTATCTCTTCTCCAGTAAAAAGAAAAGCAGTGGCATCGTTAAGCAATTCAGCCATTGGCTGCCAATTTTCATCACCATCAATGGCAATGTTCATCAGGGTGTTTTTGGTAATCTTACAGCTAGCACCGCTAGGGCGTAGACGATTACGCAAATCGGTAATTTCTGCTACCGATAACCCTTCATAATTGATTACAAAACCTAGCTCTGCCTCTCTCAAGGCTTCCTTGAGATCGGTTACTATTTCTTTTTTGTTAGCCAGGGTTCTCCCCATCCTGTACCACCTCCTTTGTAATGGTTATTTTTATGGGTCAACGCTATACAGTCATAAAACGACAAAACCTCTAGCTTCTTGCCAGAGGTTGCCTAGTCATTTATCTCAATTTCTAACTAAAGAAATTGCTCGATAAGACTGATGGACATTGACCTCGGCAGGAAATTAAGCGTACGCGCCTGCTGTCTTTGGTATTAGTCGTCTAAGAAATGAATATTTATTTGTACTGTTCGTCAAAAATTTCCTTTAGGCTGCCTCAATCAAACTTAAATCTCGCAAAGCACTCGCATCAACCTGAATTGATGGACCCATGGAAGCGGAAATGTAGACAGTACGCCAGTAACGACCCTTTGCTCCCGAAGGACGATTGCGGTCAACGGTTTCCTGTAAAGCTTTTAAATTAGCTAGCAAATCTTCCGCTGAAAAAGACGCCTTACCAAACATAACATGAACGATGCCACTTTTGTCAGCCCGAAACTCTAATTTACCAGCTTTGAATGCCTGAACGGCTGGTTCTAGATCGGCAGTGACCGTTCCTGCTTTAGGAGATGGCATTAAACCTTTTGGTCCTAAAACACGACCTAGTTTAGCTACTTTGGGCATCATATCAGGAGTAGCAATTAGAATATCAAAATCCATCATGCCTTTGGAGATGTCTTCGATTAGTTCTTCAGAACCATAGATTTCTGCACCAGCTTCTTCTGCCTCTTTGACCTTTTCGCCACGAGCTATTACTGCAACTCTAACGGTTTGTCCTGTGCCTTTGGGTAAACTGACGGTAGTTCTAAGCTGTTGGTCAGTGTACTTAGGATCGATGCCTAGCTTGAGGTGAGCTTCTGCTGTCTCATCAAATTTAGCTGTAGCAGTCTCCTTGAGCAAGTTTAAGGCTTCAATCGGCTCGTATGCTTTGTCTTCGTCAACTTTTTTGATTAACTCTCGCATTCGGCGAGACATTTTGTTGGTCATGGTTAAATCTCTCCTTGGGTAACTAGCGAAGTGGTTTGCTTCTCCCCATTAAATTTGTAAGTAATAAGTTTTTGATTGCTGGAAATATGCTTAATCGGCGATCGCCACACCCATATTTTTTGCTGTTCCCGCCACAATTTTCATTGCTGCTTCGATATCATTGGCATTAAGATCGGGCAATTTGGTTTGAGCAATTTCTTTTAGCTGATCTTTGCTGATCGTTGCCACTTTTTGCTTGTTAGGCTCACTTGCTCCCTTTTCTATGCCTGCTGCCTTTTTAATTAAAACAGATGCAGGAGGAGTTTTGAGGATAAAAGTAAAGCTTCGATCTTCAAATACAGAGATTTCTACAGGAATTACCAGTCCTACTTTCTCTGCTGTTTTGGCATTGTATTCTTTACAAAATGCCATGATATTGACACCGTGTTGACCCAAAGCAGGACCAACTGGAGGTGCAGGGTTAGCTTTACCCGCAGGCAAAGCTAATTTAATTAACGCTACAACTTTTCTAGGCATTTTTTAGTTTTGTTTCTCAACTTGATTAAACTCCAATTCTACTGGAGTATCTCGCCCAAAAATAGACAGTAAGGCTTTTAGCTTACTTCTTTCTGGGCTAACTTCAATTACTTCCCCTTCAAACTCTTTAAATGGACCAGAAAGGACGGCAATCTTATCGCCAATTTCCATGTCAATTTTCATGACAGGCTCTTGTTCTTCAGCTTGCTTGAAGATGCGCTCTACTTCAGCGCGAGACAGTGGCAACGGCTTGACATGACCTCTGCCTCTACCATAACGACGCTTTTGTTCGGCACCTACAAAGTTAATCACATTAGGGGTGTTTTTGACTATCTGCCAGGCATCATCATCCATCAGCATTTTCACTAGAACATATCCAGGGAAAACTTTTTCGTCGCTGGTATAGCGTGAACCGTCTTTACGAATTTTGACGCTAGGAGTTTGGGGAATCTGTACCTGCATGACGCGATCGCCTATGTCTAGGGTTTGAATCCGCATTTCCATATCGGTTTTAACACGCTTTTCACATCCTGAAGCTACCTGTATAGCGTACCAGCGAGGACTACCTTTAGTTTTTAGATTAGCCTGTACCTCTTCTGTCTGCTGATTATCTTCTTCTGGTATGTCTGCGGCATTAGTCATAATTAAAATACTTTTCCTGCTCCCCAAGTAAAGAATTTATCGATTAGATAAATTATTGTAGACACTAAAATAACCATCAGAATTACGGCTGCCGACTCACTGATCAACTGTTGACGAGAGGGCCAAACAACTTTTCCTAATTCTTCTTTTGTCTGAATGGCAAATTCGGTAGCACCGTTGCCACCTGCTGATTCTTTAGCTGCTGGCGTGTCTTTTTTTACTATATCTTTTTTATTCAAAACTGTTACCTCGCGAAGGTATTCGCTGAAAATAATTTATATGCTACTGTCTTTAAAATATTAGCTTCAAAGCGAAATAATCAAATTGCGACTATCTAATCACTGCTTGATAACTTCATTTTTTACTCACCAAAAATCTGCTGATAGCTGTTATTAAGCTTAACCAATTATTGAGGAAATAGCTGATGGGGATTAGCGAGTTGGTTGGACTTTCCTAATCCTTAATTCTTCAGGCTTGTTCTTAGCAACCAACTTGGGAAATACGCGCCTTGAAGGACTTGAACCCTCGACATCCGGTTTTGGAGACCGACGTTCTACCAACTGAACTAAAGACGCATCTATTTAACTGACTTTAACCAATGGTCAGTCGTTCCCAATTATATCCCATTTGTGCATTTTTCAATTAAAAAAATAGCTTCTAAGTTTTTGCGGGAAAACTTAAATAGGGCGATCAAAACGCTGTTTGATTCTAGTAGCCTTACCTACGCGATCGCGTAAATAATAAAGCTTGGCACGACGAACCTTGCCGCGACGCTCTATTTTAATCTTAGAAATCATAGGCGAGTGTAAGAGAAATATTCTTTCTACCCCTACTCCTTGAAACACTTTACGCACGGTGATAGTTTCATTAATACCACCATTTTGTATGGCGATTACAGTACCTTTGTAAGGCTGTACTCGCTCTTTGTTTCCTTCTGTAATTCTGACACCTACTTCTACAGTGTCACCAACATAAATATTAGGCAAATCTGATTTAAGATGTTCGGCTTCTATTGAACGTATTATGGCTTCGGCATTCATGGCTAGTATAAAAACTCACGATTTACCATGATAGCTTTTTTTCAGCCAATGGGAAAGAGGAGATCACAGCAACTCACATTAAAGTATTAAAAAGTATTCTATTTCCACAGAATTTAGTATCATTCTTGGCTCTCGACATCATTCCCGATTGGCAGAGAAACGGTGAACTTGGTTTTACCAGGAAGTGTAGCTTTGTCTGATAAAACATTTACTGTAATACTACCTTCATGATGTTCAATTATTTGTTTGGCAATTGTCAATCCTAACCCTGTGTTGTCACCAGAAAATTTGGTAGTGAAAAAAGGATCGCACATTTTTTGCACTACTTCTGGCTCTATTCCTTCTCCTGTATCAATAATATCTACTATAAGATTGTTTTGCTGCTGGTAGAGATTTATAGTTAATATTCCCAGTGAACCTATAGCCTCTAGGGCATTTTGAATTAGATGAAACCAAAGCTTTTGTAATTCTTCTGGGTAGCAATAAATAGCTGGAAGATTGCCGTAATTCCTCATGATTTGAATACCTTTAGGCATCTGTTTGGCAAGCGAGCTTAAAGCAATTTCGATAGTGTTTTTAAGATGAGCCTGGCGTTTTTGAATATTAGTTTTTTGACTATCGGCATAGTTATCAAGAGCTTCGATAATCTTGGTGAATTTATCAGTCGAATCAGCAATGTGTTCTACACTTTTGTGCAAATTATTAATTAGGTAAGCATTTTCTAAAATTGCTAAATAGTCTTTGTCTGTCAATAGGGGTAGAAACTCTTCTATTTCTTCATCAGAACCCAAGTTTAAGAGAATATCGGCGGTTTTCTCGGTTGCTGCAATTTTAAATCTTTCCAGTTTGGCAATAATTTTAGCTTTTAGTTCTTGTTTTTCTGCCGTTGACAACAGCAAGTTAACGTTTCTACTTCTAGCTTGTTTTAATAATGCTATGAAATATTTTTGTTGCTCAGGTGAGAGTTGCTGCAAGAAAATAGGCAGATCTTTCAAGCTAGACTCACTAAATTGATTTAACTCTGCTAAAGAACTTTTGATTTCTAATAGGGGATTATTAACTTGCTGACTAATACCTGCGGTTATTTTTTCTAAGGCTAAATATTTATTTACTTTAATTATTTGCTTTTGATTTTTCTTAAGCTGATTTACTGTTTCATTTAGTTGCTCATTTCTAGCTTGTAACTGATCTTTTAAATTGACTAAAGCAAGCTGATTTTTGACTCTAATTAAAACTTCGTGCATCTGAAATGGTTTTTGAATATAGTCAGCACCACCAATAGCAAAAGCCTTAACTTTATCTACCGATTCATTAATAGCACTAATAAAGATTACGGGAATATGTTTAGTTTTAGGATTGGTTTTCAACTGTTTACATACCTGATAACCATCTATATCTGGCATCATAATATCTAATAAAATTAAGTCTGGAGGATTTATTTCGGCTGCGGAAAGCGCAAGTTTGCCGTTAGGAACAGGTCTTACTTTATATTCATATTTAGTCAAAATATCTACTAGTAAATGTAAATTTTGAGGAGTATCATCTACAACTAAAATATTGTTTAACTCCTGTGCTACCATTAAACTTCTCATTATTTTCTCCTCGTATAAATACTAATTTTGTATTAATAAATTTAAAATATGTTCGTATTCAAAATTGTCAATATATTGATTTATTGTCTGTGCCAGCAACTGATTTTCATCAGCAATTTTCTCGATAGTTTGATTTATTTGCTCTAAATCTATTGCCATAATTGATTGCTGAAGCTCTAAGATTAATTCAGCCGATAAAGTATCAAAAGAATCGGCATTAAGTGGCGATAATCCTAGCGACATGGCTTCTTGACGCAATTCTTTGGTTATTATACTATCTGTCTCCGCATAGGTATAACACACACCTAAATGCTTCGTCATCATCGCCAATAGTTCTTCCGCTTGAAATGGCTTGCGCATAAAGTCATCACAGCCCGTATCTATAATAACTGCTTTTTCTGACTGCATGGCACTAGCAGTAAGGGCAATAATTTTGGTTTTAGATAACTTGTCTGTCTTGATCCTGCGTACAGCTTCGTAGCCATTCATGTTAGGCATTTTAATATCCATAAAGATTAAGTCTGGCTGCCATTCTTGCCATAAAGCGATCGCTTGTTCTCCATCTGCTGCTTCTTGAACAGCAAACCCCAAAGGCTTAATTAACTCTACTAGCAACTCACGATTATCAGATTTATCATCCACAACTAAGATGCGGTATTGAGGTTGATTTGCCTCTAAACCAATAACTTTTCTTTGAGGTTGTTTAGCGGGTATTTGTTCTGGGGTGCTTATCTGCACTAGCACTTCAAATTTAAAGACGCTGCATACATTTTCTATTGAGCGAACCTGAATATCTCCTCCTAAAAGCTGAACAAATTTACGGCTAATAGCTAAACCTAATCCCGTTCCTTCCTTAGCTTCTCTTCCAGCCTCAGTTTGGGCAAACGGTTCAAATAATGAATCTATTTCTGCTGCTGCAATACCCTTACCTGTATCTTCTACGGTAAAGACAAGCTTGATATCTGTATAGGGTTCAATCTCATCAGCATTATCCTTAACAGGCATAACTCTCAGTACCACGCTGCCTTGATTGGTGAACTTGAGCGCATTATTAAGTAAATTAATTAGAATCTGGCGTAATTTACCTTGATCTGTTTTGATATATTGCGGTGTCTGTTCTGCAACTTCAAAATTAAGCTGTAACCCTTTATTGCGAGCTTTGAGAGCAAACATTTGCTTTAAATCGTTCAAAAACTCGTAGAGATCGAAGTTTATTTGTTCGAGGGTGAAACGTTCTGCCTCTATTTTAGATAAATCTAAAATGTTGTTAATCAACCCTAACAAATGTTCTCCACTACGGCTAATAATTTTTAAATGCTTTTGTTCTTCTTTGGGTAAAGCCTGATTGCGAGTTATCAGTTGCGCAAAGCCTAAAATAGCATTTAGAGGTGTTCTGAGTTCATGACTCATGTTGGCTATAAAAGTACTTTTAGCTTGATTAGCCACCTCCGCTTTTTCTTTAGCGGTAGATAATTCAGCAGTGCGCTGTTCTACCTTTTGTTCTAAATCAGCATTAAACTGTTTTAACTTTAAGGTTGAGGTTTCTAAACTATCAATTACCTGATTATAGTGATTTGCCACGTGACCAATTTCGGTGAAGGGTTCTACAGGAACTCGTAAACTCAAATCTTGATTAGCTGCTTGCAGATTCATTACCTGCAACATTTGGTAAACAGTGTTTTTAGCATAGTGTTCTGAAATATTTAGTCCTCTCTCCTCGTCTATGGCTGAGACTCTTAAGGGTGTAAAGCGATTGATAATCTTGAGTACAATCCAAGTTATGCTAAATGCCCAAATACCACATATTGCTACACCCAGCATTTGAATCAAAAGCTGATTTAAGCGATCGCCCGCAGGTAAAAGTTCTAAGTTGCCAAATAAAGCAACGGCGAGAGTTCCCCAAATACCCCCACCCAAATGAACGGGAATTTTATCAATAGCATCATCTATTTGCCAGTGCTGTAGAAGGTAACTGCACCAAATACAGATAATTCCGCCAATAAAGCCAATAATAATGGCAATTTGGGGGTTAACTAGATTACAAGCAGCAGAAATTGACACTAATCCCGCCAGAGATCCATTTATCAAGAATTCAACTCTAATGGTTTTTAATCTTTGCCAACTAACAAATCCTGCACCAAACATTCCTGATGCACTAGCTAGCATCGTATTGAGGATGATTAAAGCAACTTTGCTAGTTAAAGCCAAAACGCTGCCACCATTGAAACCTAGCCATCCCAGCCAAATCAACATCGCCCCCAAAACAGAAAAAGGTAGATTTGAACCATGAATTTGAACTGCTTTGCCTGATGGCGTAAAACGTCCTGTTCTCGCACCGATGATTATAACCACTGCCAGAGAAACCCAACCACCTACGCTATGAACTACCGTTGAACCTGCAAAGTCAACAAACCCTTGACGCGCCAAAAAACCAGTCACATTGTCTGTATGCAGACCATTCCAGGCCCAATGGCAAAAAACAGGATAGATTAACCCAGAAACAAGAACGGTAATAATTACATAGGCTCTAAATCTTAAACGTTCTGCGGTAGCACCAGAAACAATAGTGGCGCAAGTGCTACAAAACATCATCTGGAAAATAAAATAGACAATTTCTCTAGCGGAAAAGGATTCTGGGTTGAAAAAGAAATTATTTGTACCAATCAACCCCGTGGCTGAAATGCCAAATGCTAAAGCATAACCAAATGCCCAGAAAAGCATAATGGAGATGCCTAGATCTATCAGATTTTTGATGGCGACATTAATACTATTTTTGCTTCTGGTAAGCCCAGACTCTAAGCACATATAGCCTGGCTGCATTAGTAAAACCAGAAACGTGCAAAATAGCAACCATAAGTAATTAGAATTCATGGATATTCAAGTCGAGTGGGAGTGATAAGATTAATCCTCGGTTCAATTATTCCCTCTTTTTTGGGAATTGGCACCAATGTCGCTATGCTCAAGTAGGGAATAACTTGTTGGTTTAAATGGCTTTAATTTTTTTGGTTGGTTTGTCTTTGGTTATTTGGCTATTTTTGTTGTTGTTTTGGGGTGGGTTTTGGCTATCTAATCAATGCCTAAAGGATAGTGATTACAAATTAAAAAAATATCCTACCGTTTGGGCGATTGTTCCTGCTAGAGATGAGGCGGAAGTATTGCCTGTAAGTTTGCCTTCTTTGTTAAATCAAAACTATGAGGGTAAATTTTATGTTGTTTTGGTTGATGATAATAGTTGCGATCGCACCTCTGAAATAGCCCAGCAAACTGCCGAAAAACTGAATAAAGCAGATAAATTAAAAGTTATTAACGGTAAAACTCTTGCTAATGGCTGGAAAGGCAAGCTTTGGGCAATGGAGCAGGGAACTAGCTATGCTCAACAGTTAGATCCTGATTACTTACTATTTACTGATGCAGACATTAAACACGATCTTAATAATTTGAGCCAGCTAATTTTTAAAGCGGAAACAGAAAACTTAGATTTGGTTTCTCTAATGGTATTGTTGCGCTGCGAAAGTTTTTGGGAAAAGTTATTGATTCCTGCTTTTGTCTTCTTTTTTCAGAAGCTTTATCCTTTTGCCTGGGTTAATAATCCTCATAAATCCATAGCTGCTGCTGCGGGAGGCTGTATTTTGATTAGCAATCAAGCTTTGTTAGACATTGGCGGTATTGCAGCTATCAAAGATGCTCTAATCGATGATTGTGCTTTGGCAACCGCCGTCAAATCTCAAGGCAAAAATATTTGGCTAGGGTTAAGCAAAACAACTATTAGCCTGCGCCAGTACGATAATTTAAAAGTAATTTGGGATACTATTGCCCGTACCGCTTTCGATCAGTTGCACTATTCTTTTTTGTTACTGGTTGGCACAGTTATTGGCATGAGTATTATTTATTTAGCTGCACCTATATGTTTGGTTATAGGAATAATAACTACTAACTGGCTATTAACAGGAATGGCATTACTTACTTGGTTGCTGATGGCTTGTGCTTACATACCAACCCTGAGACTATATAATTTATCAGTTCTTTGGGCATTTAGCATTAGTGCGATCGCCTTTCTATACACTTTGATGACTATTGATTCGGCAATTAAATACTATCAGGGCAAGGGAGGTAGTTGGAAGGGAAGAACTTATCAATAGTACTAAAGTCACTTGTTCAGAAAAAACATAATGCTTATTAACTTTTTTCTGGTTTTGATTTTTTTAAGATTATGAGTGAAAAACTAGGCTTATACCGAGTTGCATTCAAACCTGTAATTTTATTCTCTGCCTCTTTCTTTGCGTCTTTGCGTCTTTGCGCGAGATAATCTTGTCTCTTTGAAAGCGACTTGGTATTAATATAGGCTGGCTAAAAATCTTGATAATTACGCCAATCCCAATAGTTATAGTCAACCACTTGATAGTCAAAATAGCAGAATATATCTTGTCTACTTTTTGCTGTAAAGTATCTATCTTTTCGATCTTAGGTTCAATTATACTGAAGTTCAATTCAATTACTGAAGGCTTTTCGGCGTTTTTGACAAGCTGGTTAAATATCGCCCCTTCATATTGGACTTTGGTTTCTGGGTTGGTCATTGCTATTGTTAAATTAAATTGTGAAAAGGCATTCTTTAATGATTAGTAATTGTAGAGAATGCCTTGATTATATTTGTTAATTTACCTTTTACAGTTTTTTAAGTCAAAGATGCTAAAAATGCAATTTAAAATTAATTCAGTAAAACTATGTTAGCAATGCCAAAAAAAGCAAATATAGATAATTCGACTCATAAGGTAAGTATGCACAATTAAGTTAAAAACAAGGTGAAGTACAGGGGCAATTAAGGCAGGGAGAAAATAAAAAGTTTTTATTTTATGTTCAAATTTACCTAGCTACTTACTAAAATCTTAATCCTAAAACTAACCAAGATTAAGTTACCCTCAGATAGATTACGTTTTTTTATATACGATAATTTATCAAAAATGCGCGCTTTGCTAATCTATCCTCTCTTTCCTAAAACCTTTTGGTCATACGACAAAATTTTAGAACTAGTTGACCGCAAGGTATTACTACCACCTTTGGGAATGCTTACCGTAGCTGCTATTTTGCCCCAGGAGTGGGAATTTAAATTAGTTGACCGCAATATTGGAAAAGTCACTGAAGCTGAATGGGACTGGGCAGAAATAGTAATTTGTTCTGCTATGATTGTCCAAAAGCAAGATTTATTAGAACAAATTCGAGAGGCGAAGAGACGACGTAAATTAGTGGCTGTAGGTGGTCCCTATTCTACTTCTTTACCCGATGAACCAAAGGCAGCAGGCGCAGACTTTCTCATTTTAGATGAGGGAGAATTAACCTTACCAATGTTTGTCGAAGCTATAGCCAGAGGCGAAACCAGCGGTGTCTTCCGCGCTACGGAAAAGCCCGATGTGACTACTACTCCTGTCCCCCGCTACGATTTACTACAGCTTGATGCCTATGACTCTATGTCGGTACAGTTTTCCCGTGGTTGCCCGTTCCAGTGCGAGTTCTGCGATATTATTGTTCTCTATGGTCGCAAACCCCGTACCAAAGAACCAGCACAGCTATTAAGAGAATTAGATTACCTTTATGAATTAGGCTGGCGACGTTCGGTCTTTATGGTAGACGATAACTTTATTGGCAACAAGCGCAACGTCAAGCTGTTTCTTAAAGAATTAAAAGTCTGGCAAGAGAAACATCAATATCCTTTTGATTTTAATACAGAGGCTTCGGTAGATTTAGCTGCCGACTCTGAATTGATGGAATTGATGGTGCAGTGTAATTTTAACGCTGTCTTTTTAGGAATTGAAACTCCTGATGAATCAAGTTTACAGTTAACAAAAAAATTCCAAAATACTCGTAGTTCTTTAGCAGAAACTGTCGATACTATGATTAGGGCCGGGTTGCGTCCGATGGCGGGATTTATTATCGGTTTTGATGGCGAGAAAACAGGTGCTGGTCAACGAATTATTGATTTTGTAGAGTCAGCAGCAATTCCCACTGCTATGTTTGGGATGTTGCAGGCTTTACCTTTAACTGCTTTGTGGGCGCGTTTAGAAAAAGAAAATCGTTTGCGAGACAGTAACCAGCAAGACATCAACCAAACTACCTTGATGAACTTTGTGCCTACTCGACCCATTGAAGAAATTGCCCATGAATACATTGAGGCATTTTGGACGCTGTACGAGCCAAAAACCTATTTAGATAGAGTTTATCGCTGTTTTCTAAAGTTGGGAGCAGCAAAACACGAAGCACCCTTTACCATGCCTAATTGGGTAGACATTCGCGCCTTAGGGATTGTTATTTGGCGACAGGGCGTTAAACGAGATACTCGCTGGAAGTTTTGGCATCATCTATTTGGTATTTTCCGTCATAATCCTGGGGTTTGGGAACATTACCTAACCATGTGCGCTCATAACGAGCATTTCCTCGAATACCGGCAAATTGTCAAAGATGAAATTGAAGCGCAGCTAGCAGAATTTCAGACACAAGAAAGGCAGTTACAGCCAGCAGATTTTGAAAAGGTGAATGCGATCCTTGAGCTACGTAAAGCTTAATCGCAGACTATTTTTGCTCGAACATAATATAAAACAGATTACAGATCTGTAAAGATGCTCACAGAATTTGATATTTTGCACCTTAATCAAATAAAGAATATCAAGATCAGTTAAAATTCAAACTGAGGTAGTTAATCAATAATTAATTACCTCTTTTAACTTCAAACAGTAAATATCTTTTAATGATCTGGCCGTTTAATAAAACTAAAAAACAAATTGCGCGCATTGAAATCACTGGTGCGATCGCTTCAGAGACTCGTAAACACGTTCTTAAAGCTTTTAAAACCATTGAAGAAAAGAAATTTCCTGCCCTATTGTTACGCATCGATTCTCCTGGGGGGACAGTGGCAGATTCTCAAGAAATCTTTGCCGCCCTTCAGCGATTGCAGTCTGAAAAAGATGTTAAAGTTGTCGCTAGCTTTGGCAATATCTCTGCTTCAGGAGGAGTTTATATTGGCGTAGGCGCAAAGCACATTGTTTCTAACCCAGGTACTATCACAGGCAGCATTGGCGTAATTTTGCGTGGTAATAATTTAGAAAGATTGTTAGATAAAGTAGGAGTTTCTTTTAAGGTTATCAAATCTGGACCCTATAAAGATATACTGGCGTTTGATCGCCAATTGACCGAGGAAGAAGAAGTTATTCTCCAACAGTTAATTGATGTTAGCTATGGTCAGTTTGTCGCCACCGTAGCTAAAGGTCGTGGCTTAGACGAAGAGACAGTCAGAACCTTTGCTGATGGTCGGGTATTTACTGGTGAACAGGCTTTAGAACTAGGTCTAGTAGATCGCTTGGGTACAGAAGAAGATGCCCGACGATGGGCAGCAGAATTAGTCGGGCTAGATCCTGAAAAAACCGAATGCTTTAATATTGAAGAACCAAAACCGTTTATTAATCGCTTTATTCCTGGTAGAAGCCAAGTTAGGTCTGGCATTGGCATGGCAATAGATTCACTACAGTTCGATCTTGCTACTAGTGGTTTACCTCTGTGGCTATATAGACCTTAAGTAAGCCAGTAAGTATTATTTATGCTTTTCAATGCTTGCTTGTCCCTAAACCTGAGCTTCAATAAGCTTAAGATAATACCTTTTGAACAAATATATTAAATTGACAGTTGTTCATTGTTCATTGTTCATTGATAATAGTGTGGTGTTAAATATAAGAATTTAAAAATCAACTTTAGGGGAAAAAAACAGTGGAGTGGAAAGTAAGAGGCATTCGGGGGGCAACAACTGTAGCTAAAAATGCACCAAGAGCGATCGCCGAGGCAGTTAATGAACTATTAGATGAAATTGAGGCGCACAATCAATTTCGAGCAGAAGATATAGTTTGCGTCTTTTTTACTACCACTGCCGATCTTGACACTATGTTTCCTGCTGCTGCTGCCAGGAAACGTCCTGGTTGGGATCATGTTCCTCTAATAGATCTAGATCAAATGAAAGTGAAAGGCAGCTTAGAATATTGCATCAGGATTTTAATTCAAGTCAATACTCCTCATGCTCAATCGGCAATGGTACATTGTTATTTGCGACAGGCGCAAAATTTACGTCCAGACTTAGATCTTCAAATCTATAGCTGATAATTTATTTATTTAAAGTAGATTAAATTAGTCTCATTCCCATATTAGAAGGTATAAATCCAGGATCGAAAAAAGTTTCAGAATTGTAGGATGCACCTTTAAAATTAGCACCTTGAAGTTTGGCATTACGTAGATCCGCCCCTTGAAAGCAGACGTTAACAAAATAACCGTGTCTTAGATCGGCTTCTCTTAGATTTGCTTGCTGAAAATTAGACCCTTCTAAATGAGCATCGGTCAAATTAACATGATTCAAACAAGCTCCTTCAAAATCTACTTCCTTTAGAATTGCTTTTTCCAAATTAGCGCCAGTTAAATTAACTAGTTTTAAAGACGAATTACTTAAATTAGCCTGCTTTAATTCTGCACCTGTCAAATTGGAATGATTAAGATTGACTCCTTTAAGGGTTACATTATTTAACTTTATTTTTTTTAATTGCGATCTTTGAAAATCAGTTTCTCCTCTAATATAATTTTTTAGTAACTCGTAAGGAGTAGCAAAAGATTTACGGGGTGACCTATCGTTTCGACCAAGAATCAGTATATTTTTAACCAAGAAATCGACGGTTTGTTGCTTAACAAAACCCATTTTAACTGCTAAGTGATGAAAACGAACTTTTTCTTCTTGATTAGTTTGCTCTTCTAAAATATAGTTAATTTGTTTTTCGCTTAAGAGTGCAGCTTTTCTAAAATAGTAAACGAGAGGATATTTTTCTTGGGCTATTAGTTTATACCATTCCTCAACAAAAAAGTCTGCGGTTTCTTGTTTGATCCAACCTCTTAAAGCCATAATTTCGCCAATTTTAAGATTGGGACTTTTAAATTGATCCTGTAAAGCAATTTCAATTTGTTGAGCCGAAATTAAACCAGCTTCATTTAAAAGCTGACCTAGAGGTTGCTTATGACTTTGATTCGAGACTGAAGAATCAGAGGATAAAGGTTGATTCATAATTGTCTAAGAATATAGTCCAATTATTAAACACTTTTTTGAGTACACAATTATAACTGTGTTTTTTATATTGTTAATTTTAGTCTCCTAAAAAAAGAATCGGCAACAGTAAAAACACTTCTCTCGATCTGTTTTTCTTTATATAGTCAATGACCTTGGCGATCGCAAAGTTGCTTGAATTCGGTTTAATTGTCATAACTTACACTAGCAAAGCTAATCGCAATATAGATAAACTGAAATATATTTAGTTTAGATAAAGGATTGATTTAAACAGGATGCAAATCAAAGCAACCAATACAGCATTACTAGACTGGACTGGCGACTTGCTAGCAGTTGGTATCTTAGAAGGTGAAACGGAGCTTCTAGGAGACTTAGCTAAGTTAGATGAGAAATTAGCAGCGACAATTTCTGAATTAATTGCTGACGAAGAATTTGAGGGAAAAGCTGGTACTACTGCCGTAAGTCGTGTTGGAGGCAAAAATCCCGTGCGTAAAATTGCTTTAGTTGGCTTAGGTAAAGCCCAGGATTTAAAATTAGATAGCTGGCGTAGTGCAGCAGCAGCGATCGCTCGCCTAGCGACCAAAGAGAAGACTTTAGGAATCAGCTTACCTAACGGATCAGAATCAGCAGAAGATATCGCTCAGAGTATGACTGAGGCAATTATTCTCGCTCTTCATCAAGATAATCGCTTTAAATCTAAACCTGAAGATAAAGAACCTAAATTAGAAACAATCGATCTAATTGGCTTAGCTGGACAAGATCGAGCGATCGCTAATGCTCAAATCATTGCCGATGGTGTAATTTTTGCCAGAGAATTAGTTAATGCCCCTGCTAACGAGGTTACTCCCGTAACTATGGCCCAAAAGGCACAACAGTTAGCAAAAGAGTATGGCTTGGAAATAAAAATCTTGGAACAAGCAGACTGTGAAAAATTTGAGCAGGGCATGGGTGCGTACTTAGGAGTTGGACAAGCTTCAGATATACCACCCAAGTTTATTCATCTGACTTATAAGCCCCAAGGTACAGCTAAACGTAAAGTAGCCATTGTCGGTAAAAGTGTAACCTTTGATTCTGGTGGTTTGAACCTTAAACCTAGCGGTAGTGGCATTGAAACCATGAAAATGGATATGGGCGGTGGTGCAGCTACTCTGGGGACAGCAAAAGCGATCGCCAGGCTTAAGCCTGATGTGGAAGTTCACTTTATCTGTGCTGCTACAGAGAATATGATTAGCGGTAAGGCAATGCGCCCAGGAGACATTCTTAAAGCCGCAAATGGTAAAACTATTGAAGTTAACAATACGGACGCAGAGGGTAGACTTACTCTGGCAGATGCTTTAGTCTATGCAGAAAAATTAGAGGTAGATGCGATCGTCGATCTGGCGACTCTCACTGGGGCTTGTATTGTAGCTTTGGGCAACAATATTGCTGGACTGTGGAGTACTGACGATACTTTGGCAACAGAAATGAAAAAGGCTGCGGAGTCAGCAGGGGAAAAGTTTTGGCAGCTACCAATGGAAGAAAAATATTTTGAAGGCTTGAAGTCAGAGATTGCTGACATGAAAAATACTGGACCACGTCCTGGTGGTTCAATTACTGCTGCTTTGTTCCTCAAACAATTTATCAAAGATACACCTTGGATGCATTTAGATGTAGCAGGACCAGTTTGGGCAGATTCTCCTAATGGTGTTAATAATAAAGGGGCAACAGGTTTTCCCGTGAGGACTTTAGTTAACTGGGTAAATAGCTAGATTTATCAAATAAATCTTCGATCTGCTCAAGCCATAGCTGGAAGCAAAAGCTTGACAATTACAAATATTGATAAAATTTTAACAAAAGCGTATCCCAGGATACACAATGACTAAAATATAGTTGTTAATTTTGTTAGTGAATTCTAATACCAAAACTGAAAATATTGGTTTGGTATTGAGGCGATCGCCAAAAAGCGATTATTTTTTTAAGGTGTGAGGAAAATGTTGAAAATATTACGTAATTTGTTGTTGGCATCTCCAGCAATAGTAGCTTTGGTATTAGGCTGTGAGTTATCAGCCTCTGCTGAGTCAGCTTCAGAAGTAAAAGACAATACTCAACTGCTAGATCAAATCAATAACTATAGTCAAGAAGGGAAGACCAATCCTCGTAATCAGGTAACTAACGTCAATCAGTTAAGAGATGTTTCTCCTACAGATTGGGCTTATGAAGCTTTACGTAGTCTCGTTGACCGCTATGGCTGTATTGCTGGTTATCCAAATCAAACCTACCGTGGCGATCAGCCCCTAACTCGTTATGAGTTTGCTGCTGGTTTAAACTCTTGCTTAAACCAAATTGAACGCTTGATTGCTTCTCAAGGATCGGTTAGTCAAGAAGACCTTGATACTATCAATCGTCTTCAACAAGAGTTTGAAGCAGAATTAGCTACCTTGGGTGGTCGGGTTGACGAACTTGAAACTCGCACCGCTACTTTAGAAGATAACCAATTTTCTACTACTACCAAATTAGAAGGAGAAGCCGTTTTTGGGATCACCAATGATTTTAATAACACTGATCTTAATAAGACAGTATTTCAAGATAGGATACGTTTAGCTTTTGTATCTAGTTTCTTTGGAAAAGATGCTCTATACACTCGTCTTGATGCTGCAAACGCTGGATTTGGTTTTCAAACCAAAGACGGAAATGGAGATCCTGTCGATCTTCAGACTGGTGCTTTAACCTATCAGACTGGTGACACTGGTAACGATATCGTTATCGGCTGGTTGGCTTACTATTTCCCCCTTGGTGAAAAAATCGATGTTTACCTGCCTGCTGCTTTCCCTCTATGGGTTGACTTTGTTCCTTCTCTTAGCCCTTATTTAGATTCATTTACTGGTGCTACTGGCTCTCTTTCCAGCTTTGCTGAGTCTAGTCCTATCTATAAGATTGGTTTACCTTCGGGTGGTGGTATTGGTTTTAACTTCAAACCTGTAGATTTTGTTACCGTCAGTGCTGGCTACTTTGGTGGAGATTCGGCTAACCCAATCGGAGCTGAAGATGGTGGTTTATTCAACGAAGAATATTCTGCTTTGGGTCAGGTTACTCTTAGCCTTTTAGATGAAAAACTACAGATAGCTGGTACATATGTACTAGGTCAGTTTGGTGCGACTGATAACACTATTTATGACTTAGGGGTGGGTACTGCTTTGGCAAGACAGCCCTTTGGCGAAGGTGTTAGAGTTGCTGCTAACTCCTACGGTGTAGAAGCTGCATATCAACTGGGAGACAAGCTTGCCCTAAATGCTTTTGGTATGTATAGCAATACTAAAGAAGCTGCTGGTAACGGTAATGCAGATATATGGTCTTATGGTGCTGGGCTTTCATTCCCCGATTTCGGCAAAGAAGGTAACCTGGCTGCTCTATTTGCTGGTGTAGAACCCTATGCAGGAGATGAAAGCAATCCTATTCACCTTGAAGGCTTGTACAAATATCAATTCAGTGACAATATCTCAGTTACTCCAGGTGTGGTTTATATAATCAACCCCAACGGCAACGATACAGATGATGATGGCATAATCGGTGTGCTTAGAACAACCTTTACTTTCTAGGAAAGTAGCTTTTGAGTATTTTATTATTTATCAATCATTTTATTAACCACAGTTAATTATTAAACTGTGGTTTTTTTGATGATTAACCTGAGTTCGTATTGAAGCTAAAAGCTTATCTTTGGATACACTACAAGTTTTAATTTTATATTCGTTGGACGCTAACCTTAATCTAGTTTAGATTGGCTTAACTAATTTAGATTGGCTTAGAATGAACAAAAAAACAGAAATACCTTTAGCAAACTTTAATGAAGCTGAATATCTTCGATTGAATCGGGATATATCAGATGCAGTGCAGCGAGGTGATTTTGCATTTGGCTGGGAACACTATTTGAGGTTTGGAATCAATGAAGAAAGACCTGGATTAAGCCAGACCAGCGCAATTGTCGAGCAGCTAACAAAAAATATTGTTTCCATACCCGTTCCACCTCCTGTCTTAAGGACTAGAGTACATGGTGCAGAAGCAATGTCGGAGTTTCATAAAATAGGTAAAGTAGTTGCCTTAGATCTTGAATCTACTATTTATTCTAATCGTATTCAGCTTGGCGATCGCAGTAAGATCCTCGACTTTGGCTGTGGTTGTGGTCGAATTATTACCTGGTTTCAAAATCTCTATCCCCAGAGCAAGTTTTACGGGAGTGATATAGACGGCGAAGCTATAGCTTGGTGTCAGTCAAATCTGGCAAATCGAGGCGAATTTTTGGTAAATAAAAATCTACCGCCATTACCCTTTGCCGATGATTTCTTCGATCTGGTATACTCTATTTCTATATTTACTCATCTACCCGAAGAGATGCAGTTTGTCTGGCTCAAAGAACTAAATAGAGTTTGCAGAAAAGGGGCGTATTTATTATTGACGGTTCATGGAAGTCACTGTTTTCCTGTGAAGACAGAAGAAGCAAAAGCTGAATTTGCTCATAACGGTTTTTATTACTTAGTAGGTGATGGCACCAGCGGACTACCAGAATTTTATCAAAACTGCTATCACACTGAAGCCTATATTCGCGATCGCTGGAGTGATTTTTTTGAAATTCGACAAATTGTCACCAAAGGAGTTGCCAACTTTCAAGATTTAGTTATCTGTTCTAATAAGTGATAGGACTACCTTTTACCCTTTCATTTTAATACTCCGAGAGTGACATAAAAGAAATAAACAAGCCTCTGCAAAATTGCAGAGGCTTGTTTATTAAATAGACTATAGTTCAAGTACCCAATTTACTAATTCAGTAATTGATTAGTCTAAGTCAGGCATAAATAATGTAGGTTCGGTTTCCCGTTCGATACCTTTTTCAAAACCACCAGCAGTGGCTCTTGATCTACCCGCGTGCCACCAGTGACCCACTAGGAAGAAGAAAGCCATAACGAACTGGAATGAAGCCAGCCACTGACGAATATTTACGAAGTTAAAAGAGTTAGACTCAGTGATAATACCACCAACAGAGTTGATCGAAGCATTAGGAGCATGAGTCATATACTCAGCAGCACGACGTAATTGCCAAGGCTGAATGTCATTTCTAATTTTGTCGAGGTCAATACCGTTAGGACCACGCATAGGCTCTAACCAAGGACCGCGGAAATCCCAAAAACGCATTGTTTCTCCACCAAGAATGATTTCACCAGTAGGAGAGCGCATTAGGTATTTACCTAAGCCTGTAGGACCTTGAGATGAACCAATGTTCGCACCCATTTGTTGGTCACGAGCTAAGAAAGTAAAGGCTTGTGCTTGAGAAGCTTCGGCATTTGTAGGACCGTAAAACTCACTGGGATAAGCAGTGTTATTAAACCAGATATAGCAAGCAGCGATGAAGGACATCATGGATACAGCAGCAAGACTATAGGAAAGATAAGCCTCGCCATTCCAAATCAAAGCACGACGCGCCCAACCAAAAGGCTTAGTCAAAATATGGAACACACCGCCAGCAATACAGATCAAGCCAACCCATATATGACCACCGATGATGTCTTCCATGTTGTTAACACCAACAATCCAGCCCTCGCCACCAAAAGGAGAAGACGTTAGATAGCCAAAGATTGTGGCAGGGTTGAGAGTGGGGTTAGTAATGAGACGAACATCTCCACCACCAGGAGCCCAGGAGTCATATACACCACCAAAGAACATAGCCTTAAAGACTAATAGAAATGCACCAAGTCCCAGCAGAATTAGGTGATAACCAATGATATTAGTCATTTGGTTTTTGTCTTTCCAGTCTTGACTGAAAAAGTTTGAATATTCTTCTAGTTTCTCTGGACCACGCAGTGCATGGTAAATACCACCCAAACCAAGAACAGCGGAAGAGATTAGGTGTAAAACACCAACTACGAAATAGGGGTAAGTATTAATTACTTCACCACCAGGACCTACGCCCCAGCCTAATGTGGCTAGGTGGGGAATAAGGATCATGCCCTGTTCATACATGGGCTTGTCAGGAACATAGTGTGCAACTTCATAGATAGTCATCGCACCAGTCCAGAAGACAATTAAGCCAGCGTGAGCGACGTGCGCGCCCAGAAGCTTACCGGAAAGATTGATTAAACGAGCATTGCCCGCCCACCAGGCAAAGCCGGTGGAATTAATGTCGCGACCTGCGCCACTGACAGCAGGATTAGAGAGCGTTACCACGTGGTAGAACCTCCTCTGGGAATTCAAAGTTTTGATGTGGTTGGTCTTGTGATGCCATCCATGCTCTTAGACCTTCGTTGAGCAAGATGTTTTTAGTGTAGAACGTTTCAAACTCAGGATCTTCGGCTGCTCTCAACTCTTGAGAGACGAAGTCATAAGCTCTTAAGTTCAAAGCAATACCGATGATGCCGATACTTGCCATCCATAGTCCGGTTACGGGTACGAATAACATAAAGAAGTGCAACCAACGTTTGTTGGAAAAAGCAATCCCGAATATCTGTGACCAGAATCGGTTGGCTGTAACCATACTGTAGGTTTCTTCTGCTTGGGTAGGTTCAAAGGCTCTAAAGGTGTCAGCTTCGCCACCGTCATCAAACAGGGTGTTTTCGACTGTTGCTCCGTGAATTGCACAGAGTAATGCTCCACCAAGTACACCTGCTACTCCCATCATGTGGAAGGGATTAAGGGTGAAGTTGTGGAATCCTTGAACAAACAGGATGAAACGGAAGATTCCCGCTACGCCTAAACTGGGTGCAAAGAACCAGCTTGACTGTCCTAAAGGATAGAGCAAGAATACTGAAACGAATACGGCGATGGGGCCAGAGAAAGCGATCGCATTGTAAGGACGAATCCCTACTAGACGCGATATCTCAAACTGACGCAGCATAAAGCCGATTAGGGCAAATGCACCATGGAGGGCGACAAATGCCCACAAACCACCGATTTGACACCAGCGGGTAAAGCTCCAGCCTGCTTCTGGCCCCCAAAGGAACAACAGGGAGTGACCCATGCTGTCTGCTGGGGTTGATGCGGCTACGGTTAGGAAGTTGCATCCTTCTAGGTATGAAGAAGCTAAACCGTGGGTGTACCAGCTTGTCACGAAAGTGGTGCAGGTTAGCCAACCACCAATTGCCATGTAGGCACAGGGGAATAGAAGAATACCCGACCAGCCTACGAATACAAAGCGATCGCGTTTTAGCCAGTCATCAACTGCATCAAAGATGCCCTGTTGTGACGGCGCGCGTCCTACTGCTATTGTCATAATTTTTTAATCCTCTTGCTTAAATGAGTAAACTGCAAGATTTATCAAACTTGCGCGTTCCCTTGCGCCTAGATGCGGCTAAAGCCTTTCTGGCGACGCGGGGTCGCTCGTCGAAATGTACTTTTGTATCATGCCTTTGACACTAGCTTAACAAAATGTTGAGAAGTGCCAAGTTTTATAAAATTTTAGCAGATTATCAGCTAGCATCTCCTGTTTCGAGATGAGATAATCTTTAAGATGTTATTACAAAAATGTCCTTAGAATTACATTAGGGTAACGTAATTAAAATAGCACAAAATCACTGTTTACAGGTAGTTGAAGACAATTGTTCAATTTTAAAACTCAATGGTCTTAAACTATTAGTAGCCTTTAAATAATTATTAGCAAAAAATTTACAAAATGACACATAAATCAAATCCCTGAGCAAAAGCAAAGTTTAATTTTGATTTTGTTCTTTCCTTTCGAGTGCGTTGATAGTTGCTGGATGATTGAGCATTATTGACGCTCAATCATTTCTCAATTCTCTACGTCAATTTAAACCATCTCATAAAGATGCAACACCCTTTAAAGGTCATGGCTCAGATTTTATTTATTCAGCTTTAACATACTAATTAAACTATAACGATTAATAATGACCACTAATAAAACCAAACAACAAACACTTAGACAAAATATTTTAGGCTCTCGCAGGTTTAGCAACTTCTTATGGGCAAGTATAGTATCTATGGGTGGAGTCGGATTTCTGTTAGCAGGATTATCTAGTTATCTCAAAACTAATTTGCTGATCGTCTCTGATACTAGTGAATTACAGTTTATTCCTCAAGGAGTTGCTCTTACTTTTTATGGCGTTGCTGGTTTGCTTTTGGCTAGCTATTTGTGGCTACTCCTTGTGTGGAATGTAGGTGGAGGCTACAACGAATTTAGTAAAGAAACGGGCAAAATAACAATTTCTCGCCAGGGATATCCAGGCAAAAATCGCCAAGTTGAGGTACAAATACCTATTGATGAAGTTCAATCCATTAGAGCCGAAATCAGAGAAGGTTTAACCCCCAAACGCTCTTTGTATTTGCGTTCTAAAAAAAGAAGAGATGTTCCTCTGACTCGTGTTGGTGAACCCATCGCTTTATCTACTTTGGAAAATCAAGGCGCAGAGTTGGCAAGATTTCTCGAAGTTCCTTTAGAAGGATTGTAAAAGTTTAAATTGAGTAAGGCGATCGCTTATTGAATGAAGTCATTTCAAACTAGCAACATCGCCTAAAGTAATTCATCGCTTTTCATAGAGACAAAACAGTATTTTCCAATACTTTTACCTGTAACTCTGATTAGCGATTTTTTGTTGATGTTTAAAACTAAACTGTATGTACTGAAATCAATAAATATTAAAATCTCTTTTCATATTTAATTGCGTAATTCTAAATTGGATTATATTTTCTTTTATTAAATTTCTATTTTTAGCTTGATAGCTTTCAAAGTCTAAAGATAAAATTAATACTATTTTTATAATTTTATACCTTCACAGACGCGATTAAATTTTTTAAATGTTGTTACTCTATGTTATTTCAGACCATTCTGAGGGAACAATAACTTTTAATGAATCAAATTTAAGAGTTGGAAAAAATTGCTTATGTTACCAGGATGGACTGTATCTAGGGTTATTCCTTATGAAACCTTTGCAGGTTTAATTACAGGTCAATATAAGTTATATGGTGGGGTAATTAGATGGGCATTAGGTACACCCCATGCAGGACAAATAGTTAGACATTTAGTTCCTAACGTACTTGGAACGATACCAGGACTTAACTTTATTCCAGGTATTGCTAATAGTTTTGAACTAAATCAAATCAGGCAAATGACCAAGTTTAATACTCATCAGTTGATGCAAATATCGGGACAAATTTCTTCCCTGTCTCAAACAACAGAACGAGTTTTGCAAATTGCTACAGGTACTGCATTATTGTCAGGTTTAGGTTTAACGGTAAGCTGTATTGGCTTTGCTGCTATCGATAAAAAGCTAAATACAATCGATAAAATGCTTAAAACTATTCAAAAAGACGTTTTGGCAATCAAATTCTTTTTAGAAAGTAGTGAAAGAGCAAAATTACGTGCTGCTTTAAATGCTCTCCTTAAAATTGATGGAAAAACAGCAACAGAACACCGTCACACCATATTACATAATTCTAGAAATACTCTTGCTGAAATTAATATGCGCTATCGAGAGCTATTATCTGAAGCGAATAGTATTGAAATAGCAATGACTTATGAGGAATATTTTTCCTTGACTGCTTTGGCTCAAGTTCGATGTACCTCAGAATTAGGTATGTTTGATATTGCTTGTAAAGAAATGGAAGAAATTAATTTGTTTTGGCAAGTTCAGACTCGTCGAATTAGCTGAAGTTTTAATTGGAATATATCCAGAAAGATTTCTCGCAACAGATTTTGCTAATGAGGTTTCGATTACTGAACTAGTTGAATGGTTAGATTTTGTTTATCAGGAAAAAGGTTTACTTTGGATCGACGAACTAAGACTTAGTATGAATGAAGTTTGGTATAGAAATTTGTTCAAGAATGACTATACAGGATTGAATAAAAAAATCGGCGTAGGTCTTGAAAAAGAACAACAAATGGTAATTCCTGCATTAAGAAAAATAATGGCTAGAAGCGCAATTTTTGAAAGTTACACATCACAATACAAACTTTTAGAAGCGCAACAAATAAAGCCATCTGATTTTGAACAAAAATTGGCAAGTTTACCAGAATCATCATTAATTGAGGGTTACGCAATTTTAGAACCAATTCAAAACGAAGCAGAGAAAGTCACGATATAAAAAGCTACATCAGTTATTCTCCTCTTAGTAACATAAAAAAAAGGGAGAATAATACTCTCCCTGCCGATAAATTGTTATTTATCCTTTAACACAAACAATCTGCTTGAGAGTAGCAACAACTTCAACTAAATCAGACTGATTTGCCATAACTTGCTCTATCGGCTTGTATGCCCCAGGAATTTCATCGATGATTTTGCTATCTTTACGACATTCAACTCCTTGGGTTTGTGCGATTACATCTTCAAGCGTAAACTCTTTTTTAGCTTTGGTACGAGACATTAATCTTCCTGCGCCATGGGAACAAGAGCAATAGCTATCATGATTGCCTCTGCCTTTGATAATATAAGATTTAGTTCCCATTGAACCAGGAATAATTCCATAATCTTCTTTTTCTGCCCGCACTGCACCTTTACGAGTCACATAGACATCCTCGCCAAAGTGAATTTCTTTTTCGGCGTAATTATGGTGACAGTTTACAGATAACAAAGGCTTAGTTGTTTTACCTCCCGTGACAAAATCCTCTACTAGCTTTTTAAAACGCCCCATCATCACGTCTCGATTGAAACGAGCATAATTTTGCGCCCACTGTAAATCGCGCCAATATGCCTCAAATTCAGGCGTACCAGCCACAAAATAAGCTAAGTCAGGATCGGGCAAACTAAGATCGGCTAATTCTGCTAGTTTTTTTCCCGTAGAAATATGACACTGCGCCAGTTTGTTGCCGATGTGTCTAGAACCAGAATGCAGCATCAACCAGACATAGTTGTCTGTATCCAAACAGAGTTCGATAAAGTGATTTCCTCCACCGAGAGAACCCATTTGTTGCAGTGCCTTGTCGTCTAAATCCTGCACCCCTGGATGCAATTCTTTAAAATCTCGCCATCCTTGCCAATTGGTAACGTTGCTTTCAATTCTTTTATTTCCCCATCTGCCAACGGGAATCGATCGCTCTATTTGATGACGAATTTTTTTTAGTTTACCTTCGACGCGATCGCCTGTAAAGGGCAGCTTAACCGCAGCCATCCCGCAACCTATATCTACACCCACAGCAGCAGGAATCACCGCATCTTTTGTGGCAATTACTGAGCCTACTAACGCACCTTTTCCCAAATGAACATCAGGCATAAGTGCCACGTGCTTAAATACAAATGGGAGAGAGGCTACGTTTTTTGCCATTTGGGCTTCATTATTACCAAGATTATGGTTTGCCCAAGATAAAACTGGTTTGTCACTTGCTAAATCTAATTGTTCGTGTGGCATTTTACTAAAATTTTTACCTACATATATAATACGATATTGAAAATAATTTAGTTACAGAAACTATAAAGATATACTGAAAAATGAGATTGTATTAAATGACCCCAGTTGAGAAAAAATTAGGCTACAACGTTCAATGTTATGAGCGGTAAAGTCAAAATTTAAAATATGGCTAAAAACAATAAAGAATGGTTGATTAAGATGTTTTCTTTGCTGCTGATTAGCAGCATGATTTTGGGAGGCTGCGCTACATCAGCTACAAATATTTCCCAATCAAGTTCATCATCTGATAATCTGACAAATAACCAAGCACAAACGGCGATCGCCAAAGATAAAAATAGTAATAAAGAAATGAGTAATAATTTGCCCCAACTAGAGGGGATGGCGAAAGTCGAATTTCAGGTTAATGGTTCACCAATAATCATGGAAATAAACGGTAAAGAAGCTCCAACAACGGCAGGAAATTTTGTTGATTTAGTTTCTCAAGGTGTTTACGACGGATTAGTATTTCACCGCGTTATTCCTGGCTTTGTAGCTCAGGGTGGCGATCCTCAAGGTAAAGATCCAAACTTCCGTGGACAATTGGGAACAGGAGGATTTACAGATCCTGCCACTGGTTCTGAAAGACGTATTCCTTTAGAAATCAAACTAGAAGGAGAGGATAAGCCTACTTATAGCAAAGCTAAACTTTCTGGTTCTGATGTCGTTCTCAAGCACGATCGCGGTGCAATTGCCATGGCGCGTTCACAAATGCCTGATTCAGCTTCTTCACAGTTTTATATTGCTTTAGAAGATTTACCTTCCCTCGATGGCGACTATGCCGTATTTGGCAAGGTTGTTGAAGGAATGGATGTGGTTGATAAAATTAAGCAAGGCGATCGCATTACTTCAGCCAAAGTCATCGAAGGCATGGAAAACCTCAAGAAATAGACTTGTTCAAAGTCGGTTCAGAATCTTTAAATTTATCTAAATCTCTTGTGTAATTATTATTCGCAAGAGATTTATTTTGTTATAAGGATTTATTGCTACTGGAAAAATTAGAGGCTATTATTAAAATGCTAAAAAAACAAAATATATTGTATTTTAATGTCTTTACAAATTGAATTACTAGAAGAAAGTTTTGAAAAAATTAAGCCTCAAGCAAACAACTTTGTAGATAGTTTTTACAAAAATTTATTTATAGCTAGTCCAGAAGTAAAACCTTTATTTGCTCATACTAATATGGAAGAACAGAAACAAAAACTTTTGGCTTCTCTTATCTTGATAGTAGAAAACCTCAAAATTCCTAGCGTAATTAACAGCAGCCTAAAAGGTTTGGGAGCAAGACATATTAAGTATGGCGCACTTCCAGAACATTACCCTTTTATTGGTTCGGCTCTTTTGACAACATTTGAACAATACTTAAAAAGCGAATGGACTCCTGAAGTAAAGCAGGCTTGGGTGGATGCTTATGGTACTGTTGCAGAAATTATGTTAGATGGAGCAGATTACTCTAAAGAAGATATAACACTACAAACAGCAACTGATATTAAAAAAGCATCACATTCTAAAAATAATCTTTTGCTTTTTTGGGGTGCTGGAGTAGTAGCTGTAATTCTTCTGCTTTCTATCATATTGGGCGTTACTCAATTAAGACATGAATCGAAAATTAAAAACACTGTCCCAGAACCTAAGCTAGTTAACTAGCAAATGAATTAAATCCTTGTATGCTGACATTTTTTCTTAATTATTTAACACTTCTATAGGTAAAATCAATTGAGCTTCTAAGCCAATATTACTTTCTTTATTATGATTTTTCTGAAAATTGAAAAACTAGAACAAAAAAACATCCATCTCAAAGGAAAAACAAAAATCGTTTTTCAAAATAAGTCGTATGAGATAAAAACTGTAATATCCAAGAAGTTTCAAAATCAGATAACTGAAATTGCTGAAAAATATCAACTTGATGGATTAGACATTATGATTGTAGAATATAAATCATATTTTGCTATTTGGAGAGAAATAAATCCTTTGCAAGATACTAAAGAAGATCTTAATAACTTTATTAATCAAAAGCTAAAGGATCTCGGAATTTAAGACATATCAATAAATAACATAATCAGATTAAGTAGTTACACTTTATTAAACATAAAGCAGTTTGGTGGAGGTCACAGGTCAGAGAAAATATATTTTAAGTAGCTATATTTGTTTTGCGTTTTTTAGGTGGAGCTACTTAGACTTCTTGCATAAATCAAGGCTCTGAAGTTCACGACTAAAAGCTTTTTGATAAAATCATAAATGTGAGAGCCAAATAAATCAAGCCTCGAATTTATGGAGTGGAATATGCAGAGTAATATATGCAGAATATTAGACATGACGTTGTTGTCACTGGGATAGGATTAATCTCGTGTCTCGGTTCACTCCAAACAACCTGGTCAAGTATTGTGCAGGGTAAATCAGGGATCAAACTCCAGCAGCCTTTCGCTGAACTCCCAGTTTATCCTTTGGGCTTAATTAACTCTCAACCGAGCAGAATAGATAATTTAACCCAGAAAATTCTGCTTGCTACCCTCATAGACGCTAAGTTACAAATTCCTTTGCTTGAATGTGGCGTGGTTATAGGTTCGAGTCGTGGTTGCCAAGCAACCTGGGAAGAATTAATAGTTCAAAAAGATGGTCATATTCTTAACTGGTTAGAAACTCTACCTCATCAAAGCGCGATCGCAACTGCTCAATATTTACAAACCAATGCACCTGTTTCAGCTCCAACGGCTGCTTGCGCTACGGGAATCTGGGCATTAGCCAGAGGCTATGAGTTAATTAAAACTGGTCGATGTGAAAGAGTATTTGCTGGTGCAGTTGAAGCTCCAATTACGCCTTTGACTCTGGCTGCTTTTGAGCGCATGGGAGCATTAGCATCTACAGGCTGTTATCCTTTTGATGTTAAGCGAGAAGGACTGGTTTTGGGAGAAGGAGGAGCAATGTTTGTTTTAGAAACAGGAGAGTCAGCAACTCGCCGTCAAGCAAAAATTTACGGCAAAATATCAGGCTTTGGATTAACCTGCGATGCCCACCACATTAGCGCACCCAAGGCGACAAATGGTAGTGCAGCCAGAGCGATCAAACAAGCTTTAGAGCGAAGTAATTTAGAAGTTCAGGCGATCGACTATATTCATGCTCACGGTACTAGTACGTCTTTAAACGATCGCCATGAGGCACAGTTAATTAAACATATATTTCCTCAAGGAGTTGCCGTAAGCTCTACCAAAGGAGCCACAGGACATACTTTAGGCGCATCAGGGGCAATTAATGTGGCATTGACTCTCATAGAAATGAAGCATAGCTATTTACTCCCCTGTGTAGGTTTAATTAATTCTGAATTTAACTTAGATTTAGTTACTCAGCCAAGAAAAAAACAGGTGCATCATGCCATGTGCTTCAGCTTTGGCTTTGGAGGACAGAATGCCGTAATAACCTTGAGTAAATAAGCTGTTAGCCTCCGTAATTATATTGTTTGGTAATTATGTTAATCGATCTAAGTCGTACAATACAATAGGTATATATCTATAAGAAAAGTTTGATAGTCGCAAACAATGACTACCACCACAACTTCATTAAGCCTCGAAGAATATCTTGCCTATGACGACGGTACAGATAGTCGTTACGAACTGGTAGATGGAAAATTAGTAGCTATGCCACCAAAAAGCGATGCAGCACGTTGGGCGGGTTCGCCGACTTGAAGTGACATAGAGGCTAACGCCTCAAAGTCCCTTCGGGACGCTGGCGCGAATGCGCCGTTCAAGAAGCGCTCGCAACAATTTAATTGCCCTTTATTTGCTTTCAAAATTTATTAAGCTAGTTCCTATTCAACTAATTCGTCATAAAAATACAGAGATTGTCGTCACGGGTAATCGTACTAGAGTCAGAATTCCTGATTTAATGATTCTGACAGAGGATTTGTTAGCAGCAATAGGCGGTAGACGAGCTACTATCACTGCTGATATGCCACCTCCTGCTTTGGTTGTAGAAATTGTATCTCCTGGTAAAGCAAATGAAGACAGAGATTATCGGTATAAGCGATGCAGCGCGGTCTTGGGGGTTTCCCCCAAGACCGCGCTGCATCAAGAAGCGTTCTGAATATGCTGCAAGAGGCATTTTAGAATATTGGATTGTCGATCCTCAAAGTGACAAAATTACAATCTTGTCGTTAGTAGATGGTTTTTACGAAGAAACTGTTTTTGAAGGAGATCAAGCGATCGCTTCACAGGTTTTGAAAGAGTTATCAATAGCAGCAGCAGAAATTCTAAACTTTCAATAAAGAAATTGATAACTGATTAATATTCGTTAACAAACCACCACAGAGTAACGTAACTGTTAGAGAATATTGATCTATAAGCACCTAAATGATGGCAACTGTTAGAGTCAGATTGTCTAAATAGAAAAAGAAGTTAAGTATTTAAAATAATGGTAGACAGTCTTAAAAAACCACAGTTTGAGGAAGTGCGCCCTGGAGTAAAATCTCCTGCGGAGGAAACTATTCTCACTCCTCGCTTTTATACAACCGATTTTGACGAGATGGCTAAGATGGACATCTCGGTTAATGAAGATGAATTAAAAGCAATCTTAGAAGAGTTCCGCATTGACTATAACCGCCATCATTTTGTCAGAGATGAGCAGTTTCAAAAGTCTTGGGATAGCATTAGCGGAGAAACTCGCAAGGTATTTATTGAATTTCTCGAACGTTCCTGTACGGCTGAATTTTCTGGCTTTCTACTCTATAAAGAATTAGGTAGACGTTTAAAAGGAAAAAGTCCAGTATTGGCAGAAATCTTTACTCTCATGTCGCGAGATGAAGCTCGTCATGCAGGTTTCTTGAATAAAGCCCTATCTGACTTTAATCTTTCACTTGACCTAGGGTTTTTAACTAAGAGTCGCAAATATACTTTCTTTAAGCCTAAGTTTATTTTCTATGCAACCTATCTTTCTGAGAAGATTGGTTACTGGCGTTATATTACAATTTTCCGCCATCTACAGCAGCATCCTGAAAACGAAATTTATCCTATCTTCAGCTTCTTTGAAAATTGGTGTCAGGATGAAAACCGCCACGGTGACTTCTTCGATGCAATTATGAAGTCCCAGCCTCAGTTTCTTAATGATTGGAAAGCAAGACTATGGAGTCGTTTTTTCTTGCTGTCAGTGTTTGCGACTATGTATCTTAATGATGTTCAACGCTCTGGTTTTTATGAATCTTTGGGCTTGGATGCTAGAGAATATGACAAGCACGTCATTGAAAAGACTAACGAAACCGCAGGTAGAGTATTTCCTGTAGTATTAGATGTTGAACATCCTGATTTCTATAGCCGTTTAGAAAAGTGTATAGTCAATAACGAGAAATTGACTAAAATTGCTAGTTCAAATTCTCCCACACCTATTAAGCTTCTACGTAAGCTTCCTCACTATATTTCTAATGGTACGCAGCTTATCAAAATGTACTTTATCAAGCCAATCCGCGTAGATCAATTAGCTGATACTGTTCGTTAAAATAATTGATTTTGATTATCTGTCAAACTTTTGAGTCCTGTTTTTTAGCAGGGCTTTTTTAATATCTTATTAAAACGATCGCTTTCGTCGGGTGTGTTTTTTTGTACACCAAAAGTTTTTGGCAAATAACTTAAATTGAGAACGCACCAATTTAATAATTTGTTGTTTTTATTTAATTGAGTGCGTTACATTTCATTAATGCACCCTACTGTTTAGTTATAGTCGTACAAAATTAGATTAGGACAGTGAGGCTGATTGGCTCGTAGTACTAAATCCGATCAGGAGAAGTATCTTAAAATTTTTAACTTATTAAACAGTTACCTACTACCCACTACCCACTACCTACTACCTAACCCAACAGTTACGTAACCTACTTGAACAAGATTTAGTATTACTCCTCATCCCTTTATCCTTTCATTCCTTAAAAAAATGTTGCTTTTAAATTTTATCTGGGCATTATAGGGTTGTAATTTTCGCAATTGTAGCCAATTAGATGTCCGATCGGGAAATAGTAGAAATTGTACAGCAGCAGAATTCTCTTTTAAACCGAATTGAAGCAGTCTTGGCTGAAAATCAACGATTGAGAACAGAATTACAGGAGTTGAAAGAGAGGGAGGAACGTTTTCGACAAATTGCGGAAAATGTCCGCGAGGTCTTTTTTGTCATCTCTGCTAAGACTGACGAAATACTATATATAAGCCCTACTTACGAAACAGTATGGGGTCGTAGCTGTCAGAGTTTGTATGAAGATCCTCAATCTTGGTTATTGGCAATTCATCCAGAAGATTCTTATAAAGCGATCGCCACAATTGAAACTCAATTTAGAACAGGAGACGATTTTGAAGAAGAATATCGAATTATTCGTCCTGACAAATCTATATGCTGGGTAAGAGTTAGAGCCTTTCCTGTTCGCGATGTAATGGGCAAAGTTAACCGCTTTGTAGGTATTGCTGAAGATATTACTAAACGCAGAGAAGCAGAAGAAGCTTTAAAAAAGAGTGAAGAACAGTTTCGTCTTACCTTTGAAATGGCTCCTATTGGCATGGCTATTAGTAGCCTAAAGGGCAGGTTTAAGAGGGTCAACCAGGCTTTATGTGATGCTTTGGGATATACCCAAAAGGAATTGTTAGAATTATCGTTTGCACAAATTAGCCATCCTGAAGACTTGCAAATACACCGCAGCTTAGAACAGCAATTAATTAAGGGTAAAGAGTCAGACTTTCAAATAGAAAAACGTTTTATTGCCAAAAATGGTCGGATAGTTGATACTTTGCTCAAAGTACTAGTTGTTCTTGATGCCGACGATCGACCCCTACATTTTAATAATCAGATCGTCGATATTACCGAACGCAAATATATGGAGCAACAATTACTTCACGATGCTCTCCATGATGCGCTGACAGGATTACCTAATCGAGCTTTGTTTATGGATCGCTTAGAACAACAGCTTAAAAAAAGCCAAAATCAAAAAGACTATCTATTTGCTGTACTGTTTCTCGATCTCGATCGCTTTAAAGTAGTCAACGATAGCGTTGGTCATTTAGTTGGGGACAAATTATTAATTGAAATTGGTCGTCGTTTGGAAGGCTCGATCGCACCCACAGATACAGTAGCTCGTTTGGGAGGAGACGAATTTACTATTCTGCTGGAAAATATTGCTAGTAAATCTGAGGCTACTTTGGTGGCTGAAAGTATTTATCAAACTTTAACTTTCCCGTTCAACATTGAAGGTTATGAGCTATTTACTACCGCTAGTATTGGAATTGCCCTTTCTTCTCAGGGATATAAAAAACCAGAGGATATTTTACGAGATGCGGATCTGACGATGTATAGTGCTAAGGAACAGGGCAAAGCACGTTATGAAATCTTTGATAATTCCCTGCGCGATCGCGCCGTAAAAAGATTAGAGCTGGAAACAGACCTCAGACGGGCGTTAGAGCGAGGAGAATTTGAAGTTTACTATCAGCCAATCACTTCTTTAAGACTAGGAATATTATCTGGCTTTGAGGCACTTGCTCGCTGGAATCATCCGACAAAAGGTCGGATTAAACCAGACAATTTTATTCCTATCTGCGAGGAAACTGGTTTAATTGTGCCTCTAGGTAACTGGTTGCTTCAGCAAGCTTGCCAGGCTGCGAAAGATTGGCAGTTGAAATATCCCGAACATCCTACAATTAGGATGAGCGTTAATCTTTCTGGTCAGCAGTTTCGTGAACCACAGTTAATTGAAGAAATCGATCGCATTCTCGAAGAAACTGGTTTAGAAGGAAAGTTTCTTAAGTTAGAAATTACCGAAAGTATTTTAATTGATAATTTAGAAACAGTCACAGATATTATTTTAACCCTGAGAAAAAGACAAATTCAGTTTAGTATCGATGATTTTGGCACAGGATATTCATCTCTTAGCTATTTAAACCGTTTTCCTGTAGATACAATCAAAATAGACCGTTCTTTTGTCAGTCAGATGCAGGCTAACGGCGAAAACTCAGCCATTGTCAAAGCGATTGTTATTCTGGCTCATATGTTAAAGATGGACGTTATCGCCGAAGGAATTGAAACCACTTCTCAGTTGGCACAGCTAAGATTATTAGAATGCGAGTATGGACAGGGTTTCTTCTTCTCTAGACCATTGAACCATCAACAAGCAGAAGCTTTAATTGCTAGTTTGCCCCAGTGGTGAAAGTAAAAAGTAAAAAGTAAAAAGTAAAAAGTAAAGAACAGTATCAACTGCTTTCCAATGATAAAATTAAGTTAAGATGCTCAATTTTAATCATGAATAATAATAGCCCTTCTATTCAAGAAAGAACTGAGAATTTTGCTATTAGATGTATAAACGCCTATGCAGAAATTAACAAAAAAAATAATTTTAGCCATGCAGCAGTAGTTCTATCAAAACAATTTTTGCGTTCTTCTACTTCCATTGGAGCAAACTGTTCAGAAGCTACTTTTGCTCAATCTAGAAAAGATTTTATTTCAAAATACTCAATAGCTTTAAAAGAAGCAAATGAAAGTCGGTACTGGTGCGATTCGTTCTCCTGAAACCTATTTATATAGGGGGATAGGAGGCATTTATAGAGTAACCCATAACGGGTAGAGTTCGCACTTTAATCCTCTATAAAAGACAACTTACATATCATCATAGTGAGATGAGTAACCTAGAAAATCAAGTCTATGCGCCCTGATGCGGGGCTGAAAGCATACAGCGTCCCCCTTGGTGACGAGGGTGTGAAGTTTCCCTTATATGTGGGTTGATAACCCAGATGTAATCTGCGGGAGTAAACGTAAGTAAGGGTGATAATTGCTGAAAACACCCGCTGCTAGCAAGAGTTTTATATCCGACCCTGGACTGAGATTACATCGAGGAAAAGGACATCGTGGGGTAGAAAAACGAATCATCGCCAACAACCGTCTTAAACTTTCAGCAAGGAATATAAGCTAGTGGGTTAAGCCACACCTTGTCCCCCGAAACAACGGGAAGGACGACGGATTACTAGACTCAGTATTTCTAGTAACGCATCTCTAGTCTACATAGGCGGACAGATGAACCCTAAAGAACTCAAACCAATGATATGTAGGAACGAAGTAACCCAACTACATCTCCAGTGAACTCTGGTAGGTATCAACCAAATGAGGTAGTTGGATAGGAAGGGTTAAGAAGCAAATGCCTAATCTGATTTAACAGGTAATGCCACAAAAAGGATGGGGTAACTCCCAGGATAAGCAGACGTAACCCGCAAACGTAATAAAGCTAAAGGTGTAAGTATCAGTGAATAAGCCTAATACAGATTCATTAACGGAGACTGTGGGATGGGATGATATCAATTGGAATAAAGCCGAAAGATATGTCTTCAAGCTGCAAAAACGCATTTATGCTGCTTCTCGTCGTGGAGAAATAAAAACAGTCCGAAAACTCCAGAAAACACTGATGAGTTCTTGGTCAAATAAAGTGTTAGCGGTTCGTCGGGTAACACAAGACAATCGCGGTAAAAAGACGGCAGGAGTGGACGGGATTAAAAACCTATCCCCAGAAGCCCGATTGAAACTCGCAGGACAACTTACCTTAACAGGTAAAAGTAAACCTACTCGCAGAGTATGGATTCCCAAACCTGGAAAAGAGGAGAAACGTCCACTAGGCATACCCACAATGCACGACCGCGCACTTCAAGGAGTATTAAAATCTGCCTTAGAACCCGAATGGGAGGCTTATTTTGAACCAAACTCCTACGGATTTCGACCAGGAAGGTCGTGTCACGATGCAGTGTACAAGATAAAACTAGCAATACAATCTAAAACCAAGTATGTCTTAGATGCCGATATTGCAAAATGTTTTGATCGTATAAATCATACTGCATTACTCCAAAAACTCAATCACCGAGGTAAAGTCAGGCAACAAATTAAAGCATGGCTAAAATCGGGAGTAATAGACCAAGGAGCATTTGCACCTACGAGTGATGGAACGCCTCAAGGCGGGGTTATTTCACCGTTACTCGCTAACATTGCATTACATGGTCTGGAGAATATGTTAACTGACTACGCAAAAACCATCAAGCTGAGATATCCAGGTGGAAAAGCAGCTAGTTGGCAGGCGAAAGTCAGATCACTTACATTCATTCGATATGCGGATGATTTCGTAGTGATTCATCAAGACCTTGATGTAATTCTTAAGTGTAAAGAACTAATCTCCATCTGGCTAAGTGATATCGGCTTAGAACTAAAACCATCCAAAACCAGAATAGCTCACACACTAAACGGTGAACAAAGCGAAGATGGAATATCTGGATTTAATTTTTTAGGGTACAATATTCGACAATTTCCAATAGGAAAACATAAGTCGCCAAAACACCCACATGGATTTTATTTAGGTTTTAGAACTCTCATCATCCCCAGCAAAGAATCTTGCAAAAGACATCAAGAAAATATCAAAAAGGTTGTCAAGGAACATAAAAAATCCCCACAACCAGTGCTTATTAGTAAGCTTAACCCAATTATTAGAGGTTGGTGCAATTACTATAAATTTTCCGATGCAAACACTATGAAATTGTTTTCAAAACAAGACTTCTTAGTAATGCAAAAATTAAGAGCCTGGGGAGTAAATCGGTGTGGAAACTTCAGCAAAGCTTGCAGAAAGTATCTACATAGGATAGGAAATCGAATCTACTTTGCAACTGGAAATGAAGGAACATCACCTCTACGGTTGCTATTTCACAATACTTTCAGCAGTAGTTCAACTGAATACGTGAAGGTTAAAGGAGATAAAAGTCCTTATGACGGAGATTTGATTTATTGGAGTACCAGAATGGGGAGAAGTGCTGAAATGCCCCAAAACAAAGCATTTTTACTTAAGAAACAAAAAGGGAAATGTAACTGGTGCGGATTAAATTTCCGCAACGGAGATGTTCTTGAGAATGACCATATTTTAGCAAAAGCTTTAGGAGGTATTAACGATAACTCTAATAAACAGCTACTACATGGTCATTGCCACGATGAAAAAACAGCACTTGATTTGATACAAATTAGGGAAAAAAGAGCTACAAAATTCTTTAAGGAATTAGCTCTTATATGGTCAAAAACCAAATATACATGGATTGACGATACCCCAGTTGTATTAAAAAACTGAGAAGTCCGTTTATGACAATTGGTACAACGTTTGAGTAGCCGTGTGTTGGGAAAACTAACAAGCACGGTTCGGAAGAGAGGGGAGAGATGGAAACATCCTCCTCGACTCTAACGATTAATCTCTTGATAAAATCTAATAGCGTACCTGAATACAAATTTAATCCACTACTGAGTGAATTAATCGAAATTATTAATATTTTAATTACTACTTTAAAAAAACTAAAACAAGATTAACTTTTTACTTTTTACTTTTTACTTTTTACTCATGGTCACCAGACTAAACAGTAATCATTAATCATTGATTACTAAGCTTGTGTCCTTCAATTTTTACCTCATGTTCCCTGAGACAGCGCATCCAGCCATGAAGGCGACGAATGGCATCTGTGTTTTCTAGCAAGCCTGATTTTTGTTCTTTTTTGGTTAGTCGGACGAATTTGTTGTAGCTAGGATAGTCTGGCGCAACTAAGGTATCTTTTTGATGCAGAATTAGCGGGTTAGTCTCATCAGAAATATCGTGATAGGTGACAGATAGATTATGTAAATCTACTTCCATTGTTGCCTGTAAAGCAGGATGAGCTTTAGTGTCAAATTCTGGATAGACTAGATAGGTTATTTTTGGCTTGTTGTAGTAGAGTTTGACAATGTTGGCATTTTCTAAGCGGTAGAAATTGCGACTAGCACAGCCTTCATATAGTCGTAGTAAGGGAGGCAGTTTTTCGAGTGCGCTAACGTGAACTGCGATCGCATCATTTAGCTGTTTACCAATGTTGCTGGTTTTACAGAGGTTAGCAATTTTCTTCATGTCTCCCACTTGAATTAGTAAGAGATCGGCGATGGTACAGGCTTGTTTGTAGTTACCAAATAAAGCCTTGACATCGGCTTTGACTTCAGGTGCTAGCTTTCTGATGGTAGGGCGACCGCTAAATTTGCCCAATGCTAAATAGACTAAAAGATCTTGGCGACGTTTTTCAGCGATCGCCTCCCATTCTTTTCTATCTGTAGCCTGGAAGATTACCTTAAATGCTCGCTGATAGCTACGAAATTCGGCTTTAATCTCAGCTTCTGCGCTTAATTCGCCTTTGACTGGCAATCTACCCCTCTTAGTATAAAAATCCATCAGAGGGGTTAATAGCTGGCGATAGTCCTCAAAATTTCTAACTTGAGCTTGAACCCTAGGAGTACTAAGGTGGGAATAAACGCGGAAGGCACGGAAAGACTCGGCTTGAGCTTCGTTACGAAATACAAGATAAATACCTAAACCCGCAGGAATTGCTTCAACTCCTAAGACTTGCTCTATATACAGCTTTAGTTCTTCCTGTTCGTAATATTTCTGGAAGGTATTACGGTTGGTAACTATGCCATCGCCGTAGGCAATTAGACCACGACGGCGATCGTCAACTAGAACTTGAGCCGAGACAATCAGCACCTGCTGTGCCAATTCCCAAGCGTTGATTAGAACTTCTCGTCGTTCGGCAATATCCTCTATAACGTTAATGATATAGCCTAAATTCACAACGTCAGCCGAGTTGATTTTGGTATTAGGGCGATAATAAGGATCCCAGCCAGAACTATCATAGCCCAGTTCACTAATACGTTTTATGTCTTCTCCACAACCACAGCCATAATCAAAAAAGGTAGTACCAACCGTAAATAAATCTGCTTCTAAGGCAACCCTCACAGGACGGGATAATTCTGAACGTTTTAAAGCTGCTTTATGCCTTTCAATTAAGACAGTTTGCTGTTTGGCAAGGGGAGAGTCTATGGGACAAGCCAGATGATGATTCACTATACATATTCCCTGTTGTAGTAATAAACGTGTCCACTCCTGCAAAGTACCAATGTGACGGGAGTTGTCTAATAAGCCTAAAGCCACTTCTGCTTCAGTCAATTCAGCGAAGGTTTGATAATTAGGATACTCGGCGGTAACAAAGGTTTCTTTGCGATGGAGAATTGGCGGATTATGAGAATTATGATACTGTCGAACCGTTACCTGTTCGGTGATTAAATCTACCACAACACTTTGGTGTAGTTGAGGATGAGGATCGAGGTCAAAGCCTGGATAATATAAATAAGATATTTTAGGACGATCGATACCAAATTTAATGATGGTAGCTTTATCGGTATTTTCTATTAAGCCTCTTGCCTGATGCTCATAATCTTTTAAAAAAGGATCGAGTTTAGATAAAGCAGCAGTATGAACATACAGCGCATTAGGCAAATGTTTCCCTATGGGACTATTTTTACAGCTAGAGACAATTGAGGAATATTTTTCGAGAGTTACCATCGTTTAGTATCAGTCAATAGTAATTAGTAATCAACAATCAGTGTTAATCTGACATAAATTTGCTAATTATTAATAGTTTTGAGTTTATAGTCTAGATTTTAAAATGAAACTTTATCATATTGGCTTTAGCCAGTCAGATCTTGGTCTTGACGCGCCCCAGACTGTACTATTGTCTGGAGAACCAGAGCGATCGCAATACATCGCTCATACTTATTTACAAAATGTTAAACTTCTTTCAGAATATCGAGGACTTCATAGTTATTTAGGTAATCTGCCTAATGGTAGACCCATCTTAATCGCTACTAGCGGAATGGGGGCATCTTCTTTAAGTATTGTAGTAAATGAACTAGTTAAAGTCGGCATCAAACAATTTATTCGAGTTGGTACTTGTGGTTCGATTCAGCCCAGCGTAAAGGTAGGTAGCCTTGTTGTATCTCAAGCAGCTTTATGTCGTCAAGGTGCAGCTTTAGATATTGCCCCTGTGGAATACCCTGCCGTTGGCGATCCTTATTTAACAGTGGCTCTAGTAGAAACGGCTCGACGTTTAGAAATTGACTGTCACTTGGGTATTACCGCTTCAGTAGATACCTTTTATGAAGGACAGGAAAGAACCGAGTCTTCGGCTAATCCCCATCTCCAACCTTGGCTCAAAGAAATTACTGCTACCTATCGTCATCTCAATATTTTGAATTATGAAATGGAAGCAGGAACTCTATTTAAGATGGCTGGGGTCTATGGTTTTGCTGCTGCTTGTGTCTGTGGGGTAGTGGCACAACGTACCGAGACTGAGAATATAATAATTGCCGATAAAGATCAAACCGTTGAGCGAGCTATTAAAGTAGCGGTTGAAACACTGGTTAATCTTGTTTAAATTTTTTATTGCCATTTATTCTCCAGATTACTAATTTTGTTTTGATAGCTAAAAGCTAAAGGCTATTCTTAAGATCGTGATTGTTGTTCAATCTCAGTACGGGTAGACAGTTTTTTGATTAGGGAATTTTCTCCTAAAGAGCGTTTGGCAGCTACTTCTATTTCTACTTTTAATCCTGGCTGGAGATATTCAGGCGGAATAGGTAACTTGCCTAACTGCAAGGTAAATAAATTGCCGTTTTTGGCGATCGCTTGAGTTGGAACTGTTCCCTCATATTTAGTTTTATATTCGGTGCTACTACCACCAAAAAAGTTTTTCTCTTCGGACTTTTCGCCCACACTGTATCTAATCGTAAAGTCAGTGCCGATCAAATTAGACTGTTCGGCTTTGTCAAAGACATCTAGCTCTAAACCTGCTCCTTGTCCAAATAGACCATCTATAGTTAGATCGTCAACATCTTTAGTGCGAACGGCATTAAAAATATGCAGTTCGGTTACCTTATTTTGTTTTTCTGTTTTGGTTTCTAACCACAAGTCTTTAGGTAAAAAGATATCAGCGTCATTTTCTCCCTTAATAGCTAAAGTCATATTCTGATCGTCAAAATTTTCGGCTGGCTGGGGTGCATCCCAAACTACCAGTACTGTATGTTCATGACGAGCTACTAATTCTTTGTATTTATTAGCAATAACTGAACCAGGGGCAAGTAAAGAAGCAGCATTATTTTTGTTCTGCCAAATATTTTTTGATAAAGTATAGCCCCTTCCTTTTAACTCACTAATTGGCGCAGTAACTTCTGGTAAATCTGGATCGAGGGACTTATCCAAATTAATTAAAGTCAGATTGCCAATTTCACCGTCTCTACCTTTGACACCAGTGCGTCCTTTTCTGCCTGATTCACCGTCGGTACATTGAAATTCTTCGGTAGTGCAGCTATAGTTAGAGCTTCCAGGATCGCCAAAGCAGGTTTCTTCATTCCAATAAGGGCGATCGCATTGACAGCCTTCTCCTCCTACTCCCGCTTTTCCTGATGCGCCTCCTTCTCCCCCCGCAGCAATTACATAGACCTGCTTTAAGCTTTCTTTATTAGTGGTGTAGATAGTCAAAGAGCCACCATTGCCGCCGACTCCGCCGTCGCCTCCATCGCCTCCGTCACCGCCATTTGCTCCCCGTAGGTTTTTGCCTATTTTGTCGCCTTGCTGCTCGCACAAAGCATCATATCCTTGGATTCCTTGTTGTCCTGCGGCACCGCCACCACCTGTTAAATCTAAATTCATAGGTGTGCCATCGGCAAACACAGTTAAATTATCGCCATTACGACCATTATTACCCTTTGCTCCCTCTTCTCCATGATCTCCACTTTCGCCCAAATCTTGGATATCTGCTGCCAGTACAGCCGAACAGAGTAGGGATTGAGAAGTGGAAGTGGTGGGAATAAATTGTGGTAAGACGAAGATTGCCATAAACAATGACACCTTGCTTAAAAAACGTACTTCCATAACCAATAAAAACTATTCTGATCGCATTTTGTTATATTTGTCTTTTGTGTATCGCACACTTTTTCTGATTTGTCATTATTTTTGGGAATTTTGTTGACTTAACTTAACTGTGAGCGACATTTTATTACTAAAAGCGATCGCTTTAATTTGCAACAAGCAAAAAAATATTTTATTTTCTAGATGATTTTAAAGTGTAGGATATTCTGGCAATTAAAAACTCGCTCCAGGTTGTGTCAAAAACTCTTGCTCTGCTAAAGTTGATTCTCTAGCCAATATTGAGTTGCGGTGAGGAAAACGACCAAAGCGATTAATAATCTCTTGATGTTGAATGGCAAATTGAAGATTATCTTCTTTGCCTAATTCGCTAAAAAGCCTGACACACTTAGCCTGATCTACTTTGTTTTCACTGTGCATCAGAGGCATATAAAGAAATACCTGCCGATCTTTTGATAAACTTTGCTGATAATTATTATTAACGGCAAATCTTGTTAATTCAACTGCCTTCTTGTCTGTGGCAAATGCTTGAGGTGTATCCCGAAAGATATTGCGGGAAAATTGGTCTAATACAATAATTAAAGCCAGCGCATCATCAGGATTACTTTTCCAATCATTTAATGTACCCGTTTTTGCCATTAAATAAGTATTAATAAAACGTGCTTCGATTTCTCGATCGAATTCTGCGCTTTTCTTAAACCATAGCGGTTTAACCTTTTCAGAAAACCAAAACTCTAATACCTCAGATGATTTGCAAGATTTATCCATTCGTTCAATAAAAGTTCTATAGGCGATACGGGGGGTGCGATTAGTGGGCAAAAATAACCAAAGTGACCTATTTTACCGCTATGGGTTCAATTCCTGCCAAACTTAGTATTTCGGGAATTAAGTCTTCTCGCTTCACTGCCATCATGTGAACTCCTTGGCACATGGTTTTAGCTAGCTCAACTTGTTCGGCTGCAATTTTGACCCCTTCTTGAAGTGGATTCTCGGCATTACCCAAGCGTTCAATTGTAGATTCGGGTATATCTACCCCTGGCACATATTTATTGATAAATTGAGCATTTTTAGCTGATTTCAAAAGAAATATGCCAGCTAAGATGGGTTTATTGCTGACACAGGCAATCTGACTCATAAATTTATCTAATTTGTCAAAGTCGGTAATCATTTGACTTTGAAAAAATTCTGCCCCAGCCTCTAATTTCTTTTCAAATCTTTTTTGTAAACCAGATACGCTTTTCAACTGCGGATCGACAGCAGCACCAGGAAACAGATCTAGAGATTCATCTGGCATTGTTTTGTCGTTAAAGTCAAATCCACTGTTTAACTTACTAATTAATTTCAGCAGCCTAACCGATTCCAGTTCAAAAACTCCCCTAGATTTCGTGTGATCGCCAGCCTTGATCGGATCTCCAGTAAGTGCCAAGACATTGCGGACACCCAAAGCATAGGCACCCATTAGATCTGCCTGCAAGCCAAGACAGTTGCGATCGCGACAGGCTACCTGACATACTGGTTCAATATTATGCTGTTGCAAAATAACCGAAGCAGCCACAGAAGACATTCTTAGTACGGCACGACTACCATCAGTAACGTTGACTGCATGAACCCTACCTTTTAGTTTTTCTGCCACTTCTAACATTCTGGCAGGGTTTCCCCCTTTTGGAGGAGCAACTTCGGCAGTGACTAAAAAATCTTTATTAAGTACGGCTTGTTGAAGATTACTCGTCATTGGAATTGGTAATTTTTGGTTTTGGTATTCTAAACGGTTTAATTATTTACGTCTACATAGGAGGTAAAAAACCCATAGCATCTTTGACTCTAACTAAAGTTTGATTGGCTACACTACTGGCTTTGGCTGCACCATCTCGCAAAACAGAATTAAGATAATCTTGATTATCCATTAATTCATTATATTTGACTTGAATTGGTTTTAATGCTTCAACGGCAGTTTCTGTTAGCAGAGGCTTAAATTGACCCCAGCCCATATCTTGACATTCTGCTGCTACTTCTTGTTTAGTTTTATTGCCCAAAAGTTGATATAGAGTAAGCAGGTTATGACATTCAGGACGCTCAGGATCATCAAATGCCAATCCCTTCACGGGATCTGTTTTGCACTTTTTAATTTTCCTGGTAATAGCATCAGGCGGATCGAGTAAATCGATGCGACTTAATTCTGAAGGATCGGACTTAGACATTTTTTTTGTCCCATCCGCTAAGCTCATTACCCTTGCGCCTTCTTTGCGAATCATGGGTTCGGGTACTTTTAAAACGGGCTGCTTCTTTTTACCGAATTGATCGTTAACCCTACCTGCAATATCTCTAGTTAGTTCTAAATGCTGTTTTTGATCTTCGCCTACAGGCACTTTGTCCGCATCGTAAAGTAATATATCTGCTGCCATTAGCACAGGATAATCCAATAAACCAACACCTACATTTTCACCTTGTTTAACAGCTTTTTCCTTAAACTGGATCATTCTTTCCAACCAGTTAAGCGGAGTAACACAGTTGAGCAGCCAGGCAAGTTCACTATGAGCAGATACATGAGACTGCACAAAAATAGTTGAGCAGTTTAAATCAATGCCACAAGCTAGATATATTGCTGCTAAATTGAAGGTGTTGGCTGCTAAAACTTTGGCATCATGGGGTACGGTAATAGCGTGAAGATCGGCAAAAAAGAAGAAGTTGTCATAGTCCTGTTGTATTTCGACCCAGTTACGAATTGCGCCTAAATAATTGCCTAGATGTAGGTTACCAGTAGTTTGAATTCCAGATAAGACTCGCTGTTTACTCATGTTCAGTAGAAAATTGCCATAAAACATCCCTCTCTTAAATACTTAGAACTTAGAAAAGGGTGTTTAGTTATGGAGATCAGTATTACACGATTTTAAATGATTAACTTATTAAAGGATGAAGAATGAGGAATAAGGAATAAAAAATTTATTACTTTTATAGACTTATTCTCTGACAACTTTTTATTGCCTCAGATAAAGCGTCTTGATTTAAACTCCACCATTCTTTAAGCAACATTAAAGCTGGGTATAATCGGATATCTCCTATTTCTGCTGCTGCTTCTACTGCAAGTACGCTAACTTGATCGCTTTCAAGTTCTTTTCGTAAAATAGGAATTATTCTTTGATCTTTTCTTCTAGCTAATCCAACTAGAGCTTCGCCGTAGATTTCATAATTCTCATTGGTATCGATATCTTCTTCGATTAAACGTTGCCACAAGGCTTCTCTAATTCTAGTTGTGTCCGTATCAATTAAAGTTCCTAGCCCAAAAGTTGCCCAGTTTCTGACATCTGCATCATTATCGGCTGTTAATTCTACTAAAGCATCAATCGCTAAAGGAGTTTCGTGTCCTGAAATGCCTGATACGACTCCATAGCGAACATCTTCGTGAGGATGATTTTTAAATTTAACTAGTAGTTTAACTGTTCTTGGATCTTTTAAATGCCCTAAAGCAATTCCAATTGAAGATAATATTTGACTGTTAGTTTCAGTGTTTAATAGCTGCAATAATATGTACAAGCATTCTTCAGGAAATGTTCTTTGTGGGATACCTAATTGACCTAATATGTTTACGCCAAGCTCTTTTTCTGAAAGTATATGACTTTGACAAAGTTTCTGTGCTGCAATCAATACTTCTTGACTGCCTCTATATTGTAAAACAATAATATAATCCCCTGGTTGACTGACAAAAGATGAAGAGAAAAACCTGAGAATAGAGATTCAGTAAAGAGTTGAGGGATTGACACAAAGCAAGGGGAGTCAGCACTCTGAGATTAGATACCACTCATAATTTCAGAATACTGTGAATCAAAACTCCCGTCTCTACAATGCCTTGAATCAATGGATGAGTCAATAGAAGTTTGAAGACAGAAGTATGAAGGCGCGAAGTTTCAAGTTTGTTCGAGGGCTTGTACCTCATACGAAGGAAGAAGTTTGAAGTTTGAAGTTTGAAGTTTGAAGGAATTCGGAATTCGGGAAGGATTTTTTGTAGCTCATACCTCACACCTCATACTTCGCGCCTTCATACCTCATACACAGGGCTATCGCCCAGATCGTCCGTCCTTCGGACGACTTCGATGCTTCGCATCGTGTAGGGCGAAGCCCTGGTACCTCTACCAAACTAAGAGCGATCGTGAACGACGGGGCTTGCAACTATAGTGGAACAAAGGACTTGTCCGCATGTAGGAGGAAGTAGCTGTTTACGAAGTTTGAAGGAAGAAGTTTGAAGGAAGAAGGAAGAAAGATTTTTTGTACCTCATACGAAGGAAGAAGTAGCTGTTTTACTTCATACTTCATACCTCATACTTCATACTTCATGCAGCTGTTTTACTTCATACACGGACTCTCTGTCCGTCGCCGTTCCCGAGGAGACGTCGGAACGCAGAGAGCGTTCACCTCACACTTCGCGCCACAGGGCTATCGCCCAGATCGTCCGTCCTTCGGACGACTTCGATGCTTCGCATCGTGTAGGGCGAAGCCCTGGTCAACCTAAAAACTTTCACTTTCATTTAGCAGAGGCAATTTGCTTACACAACGTACAGATTCACAAAGGTGAATTTTCTGGCAAAGTTCATGTGATTCTTGGTCGCAACAACGTTAACGGCGAACTATGGGCAATTGTCAGTAATGAAAAAACTACTCTACAAACCTTTGCTGAATATGGATTACGTTTTGATATCGAAGCGAATTTTTTAGATGACCAATCTGGTGGTTGGAATGTTCAACGCTCGATGATTCGAGATGTATGCGCTTTGTCCCGTTTGTGGTTTATCTTATCTGTGGCTACTCTCTACGTTAGTGCCCAAGGTGTTGAGGTAGTTCGTATTGGCAAACGAAGATGGGTTGATACTCATTGGTTTCGTGGTAATAGCTATTTTAGGATTGGTTGGGATTGGGTCAAAGCTGCACTCATTAATGGTTGGAATTTACTTCATTGCGTGACTTTCTCTAGTAATCAAGATCCCTCACCTGCAATGGCATCACGATCGCAATATCAAAAACGAGCAGATCAGTTGGAGTTCAAAGTTTTAACTTATTCCTACAATATTTCTTGAAAGTTTTGTCAGTCAATCAGTATAATCCCATTGTTCAGTTTGGGTTAAAGCAAGTTCAATTAACTTATCTGTCGCCAGTTTCTTTAATTCTTCCTTCATGGCTATGCTTTAATATTTATATTTAAATAAGAAAAGAACTAGTGGTTTTTTTTGAACGCTAAATTAATTACATATTTCTCAATATTATTTATATATTTATGAAACAGCGATCGCTCGAAATAGACAAAACCTCTTTGCCATTTTCTCTGGTAAATATTTCGCGAATCAACGTATTAATTTTACTGGTTTTATTAATTGGAGCAATAGTTGTTTTATTTCCTTTGTTAGTTGTCATAAAAACCTCTTTTACCTCACCTAAAGATAGCTTTACTTTTGCTAATTATCAAGCAGCTTGGCATCGGGGTAATTTTTTATTGGCTTTTGCTAATTCTACTTTAGTGGCTTTGGGGGTAACTGCCTTGCAAATAGTTACTTCTGCGCTAGCGGGATATGCTTTAGCTAGACTAAAGTTTAAAGGACAACAGGCAGTATTATTACTGATTTTAACCACTTTAGTCATTCCTTTTCAGCTATTAGTAATACCTGTATTTGTAATTTTAAAATGGGCGCATTTAATCAACAGTTATTGGTCATTGATTTTACCAACAGCAGCCAATGGATTTGGTATTTTCTTAATGCGTCAATATTTTGCCAGCATTCCTATCGAATTAGAAGAAGCTGCTGCATTAGATGGAGCTAATCGTTTACAGATTTTAATGCGCATCATGTTGCCATTATCTCGTCCTGCTTTAGTAACTTTATTTCTCTTTACTTTTATTGGGGAATGGAACGATTTATTTAAACCCTTGGTGTTTACTACTCGTCCAGAATTAAGAACAGTTCAGTTAGCTTTATCGGAGTTTCAGGAACAGTTTACTAGTGATTGGTCACTTTTAATGGCAGCTGTAGTTATTGCGACTATTCCCGTATTAATACTATTTTTGATTGGTCAAAAACAATTGATTCAGGGCATTGGTTCAACGGGAATTAAGAATTAAATAGGTAGGAAAAATTAATTAGAAGATAGTCTTGATAACGAGTAACAAGTAATGAGTAACGAAAATAGATTATAGTATCTTGTTTACTTGATTTTACCCCTCGCGCGTTCCCTTGCGCCTTACGGCGACGCGGGGTCGCTCGTTTTAATTCCATCCACATACTTGGCTGAAACAAAAATATTACTTAAAATAAGTTAGAAATATGCTTGTTTGTAGAGTTTATAGTTTTCCATGAAGTATATTTTATTTAATAAACCCTACGGAGTTTTATGCCAGTTTACAGATAATAGCAGTAAGCAAAAACGCCCCCTTCTTAAAGACTATATTCCGATCCCTAATGTTTATCCTGTAGGCAGATTAGATTTAGATAGCGAAGGATTATTATTATTAACTGATAATGGACAACTGCAAAATCGTCTTGCTAATCCTAAATTTGCTCATCCCCGCACTTACTATGTTCAGGTAGAACGTATTCCCGATGAATCGGCTTTGAATAGACTACGGCACGGAATCACAATCAAAAACTATCTTACCCGTAAAGCTAAAGTACGTATACTATCAGAAGAACCTGATTTTCCTCCTCGCATTCCGCCAATTCGCGATCGCCAAAACATACCTACTTGCTGGTTAAAAATCACCCTCACAGAAGGACGTAATCGTCAAGTGCGACGCATGACAGCAGCGGTAGGCTTTCCAACTCTTAGATTAGTTAGAGTTTCTCTGGGTAGCAATTCTCAGCAAGTTAATTTAACAGGCTTACAGCCTGGACAATGGCGTAATTTAACTTCACAAGAAATCAATATGTTACTTACCTTTAAATAAATAAATATTTTTTCAGAGAAATTAATCAACTAAAATTATTCAAGCAATATAAATAAATTAAGCAGAAAAAGAAAGTATTTGGGAATTATAAAAGTATATTCAAACTTCATCTAATTAAAAGTAGAAAATACAGGAGATAATTATGGAACCAGTAGGATTTTGGGAATGGTTTGGACTGTTGTTGCTTCTTTCAATTCCTATACTTAATATAATTGTTTTGATCGTCAGTGCTTGTGGAGTAGGCAAGCCTGGTTTTACTAGTTTTTGCCGTGCATTTTTACTTTGGATGCTTATAGGGGTTGGAATAGTCTTTTTATATGGATGGCTATCGGGCGGAGATTTTCCTGGGATAATTAATCCAAATAAGAATTCTTGAAAGATATAAAGCTTTTGACTCTTTACCTACATAAATCACAGGAATTAACAGGCGCGATCGCGCCTGCTCAACAAAAACAAGCTAGACAGCTTACAGTTATTAGATTGCTGGTCAGCGGTACACCGCCTTGAAAAGGAGGAGCGACCCCCTGAAGGGTGAGACAGTTTGCTCAACGGGTCACAGACCCGCAACGCAACTGTCTCACCGCGTCGCCGCTACTGCGCAAGGGAACGCGCAAGAAATGCGGTGCCTGCGCTGACCGCCTTCCGCGGTAAATTATTAAACCCTTACCTGATCCAAAATACTGTGAGCTAGTTCCTTTAAGTATTTCTCTCTGGCTACCATAGCTGAACTAGGTTCAAGACCTAATACCTTAAGCATATCTCGCCAGCGATATGCCCAATCATGCTTAAGTAAAGAATTGGCAACGTTGTTACGACTAATCCGTTCTAGTCTTTCGGGTTGAGCATCTAGTTCAGCAATTGTCTCAACCACGTCTGTGCCTGAAAAATCTACTTTGATAATGGCATCTTCCCAATCAAAATAATAAGGGAAAGCATCTCCTGCTGGGGGCATACCTACCATTACCGTTCCCGCTGCTGCACCTTCAAAAAAGCGGTAGCCGATTTCCTGAGTTCCTCCAGTTTCTGCTGCCTCATTAAACTTAGCGTAGTTGGTAATGTTGTAACGGCTTCTTTGAAATAGATCGGCTAACAAAAGGCGGTGTTCTCTAGGATTGCTAATTTCTAGCTTGCCTCTAACAGTATCGTAATAGTAAAAGAAATTATCTTTTTCTGCTTTTTCTATCAAAGCGTCGTGGATAATAGGCGATCGCCTGCCTACATAAGATACGTCAATTGAACGCTGGGGAGGATTGGGATAAGGAGAAAATCTTAGGGTATCAACTGCTGGCGGAATATAAGTTACAGGAGGTTCAATTAATTTGCTCAAACCTTCAACACACCGAGTTACTCCTAAAAACACATGATCGAAACTTGACCAAGGCTCTTTAAATAGTCGCCAGTTTTGTAAATCAGGTTCCCACATTTCAGCAATAAAACAGGCTTTATGACGGCATTTATCCTGCCACCCTTTGATAGATTCTAATAGGTGCATTTGCCAAGGATTATCGAGTATGGCAAATAGTAAATCGTATTCACGATCTAGAGTTAAATCCTTGGGAAAACGAGCTACTTTGGCAGCGCAACTATCAGAAAAACCAGCATATTTTGCTGAACGGTAGATTTTTCTGGCAAAGTCAACCTCTTTTTTAGGTTCATACAGTTGAGCAGACTCTAAATCTCTTAGTAAATCTTCAAACTCATAGATACAGCAATTTGCTGCTTGAAATCGGTATCCACGAACAGAAACAACTAGAATACGAGGCGATTCTAATTTATCTGCATCCAAAGGAGAACTAATAAACATAAGTAAATTTCAATAGTAAATAATTAAAATTAAGGGATATAACTTAATTACGTTGCACATTGTTAATTAATGCACTAGGCAATTTTAAGCTTTATTGCTAGTCAAAAATAAATAATTGACAATAACCAAATCTATTTTAACCGAACTTTTTTTAGTAGCATCCCCACAATCTATTAATACAAAATTACTATTTTAACTGTGTCAAACTGGCATTTTGATAATAGTGAGCAAGAATCCGACGATAATCAACTCCTTGTTTGGCTAAAAAATAAGCACCCCATTGACTTAAGCCTAATCCATGACCAAAACCGCGACCTCTAACTAGAAGATTATTTCCTTCGGTCGAGATTCTAAACAAAGTGCTGCGAAGATCTAAGGCTGCACGTAAATCCTTGCCACTTACGTCTTGAGTACCGAGATCGCCTGTAACTTTCATGGTAATTATCCGACCATGGGGAGTCATTTTTTCGGGCTGTAAACCCTGAATGTTGCCCACACTAGCAACTAAAGTTTGAATTTTGCTTACAGGAACTGTTTCTTGCCATTGAAATACAGGAGACTGCTGATCGTAATCTACTACTCCTCTAAGATAGGGCAAAGGGGAACTCCAAACATCCTCCACGTTTTCTGTGTATCCGCCAGAAGAAGAATGAAAGGCAGCTAAAATAACCTTATTCTGGTAAGTCATAATCTGACCATGAGTATCGTCAACTGCCTCATGGGTTGTAGTATATTCGGTATCTAAACCCTTATATACTTGAGTGCCAACGGTTGTGTCTAGATCGTAGATACTATTAGCCCCTGTATTGCGTTTATACAAAGCATAGGAACGAGCAGCAACCGCCTGAGCTTTTAGAGCTTCAATCGGCCAACTAGAAATCGCTTCTGCCCCTACTACACTATATAGATACTGTTCTAAATCAACGTAATTGACTGCTGTTAAGCTATCTCCCTGACGAATTATATGAGTTCGTCCACGATACCAGCGATCGCCAATCCAAACATAACCATTGTCTTGAGGTTCAATAATTAGTTCCTCTCCATCGACACGGTTATCAATCGTAATCCCGTTATCCTTTGGTTGAGCAGCCAAAGAAGACATTGGATTTAGCTGACCAATCTGTTTGCCTGCGCCATCTTTAACAATAGCCGTTGTAGAACTGCCGACTTTTAGGCTGTCAACTTCTTTTTGAACTGCCACTCTCAACTCTACTGCCTGAGCAGGTAAGACGAATAAGAGCCAAACAAGCCCAGAAAATAGCCAGGATTGTTGACGATGGAAAAATACAGATTTAACAATAAGATTTATGGATTTTAAATTTTGCAATATCATCCTCTCGATAGTTACTTTTTGATAAAAAGATTGCTTTCAATATATTGCTGTATTTTATAGACTATGACTATAAAGATTTAGACAAGAATGTTTGTATAGTGTTCTACGTAGCTAATTTCCCACCTATTGTTCAGATCTAAATAAATTTTCCAATTTCTCTTGACTCTACAGTTAACTGGAGAGTTTAAGCTGACTTTATAACCAAATAAATAAAGTAAAGCTATGAATGACGCTAATTTTTGGCAGCTTTACAGCGATGCGGTACTTACTTCCTTAAGCTTCTTTTGGAAGGCTTTATGGGCATTTGTTGTCGGCTATATTATCAGTAGTGCAATCCAGGTATTTGTTACTCGCGAACGAATGCAGAAAACTATGGGAAAAGCGGGCAAAAAAAGTATTGCGATCGGTACTTTCTTTGGTTTTCTCTCTAGTTCCTGTAGCTTTGCAGCTTTATCTACCACCAAATCTTTATTCAAAAAAGGTGCGGGATTTGTTCCTTCTCTGGCTTTTTTATTAGCTTCAACCAATCTCGTAATCGAACTTGGCTTTATTATCGCTATCTTCTTAGGCTGGCAATTTGTCGTCGGTGAATACCTTGGTGGAATTTTACTAATTCTTTTTACCTGGCTAATCGTTAACTATACTCGTCCTAAAGAGTTAATCAGAAAAGCCAGAAGACGCTTAAACGACCAAGAAGGGGAAGACAAACAAGATAAAAATGCCCCTGACTGGAAAGACAAAATTACCAGCAAACAAGGATGGCAACAGGTAGCCAAAAAATACTTCATGGAATGGGGTATGGTCTGGAAAGACGTAACCTTTGGCTTTACTATAGCGGGAATTATTGCGGCATTTGTACCCCGTTCTTTTTTCCAAACTCTATTTATAGGTGCGGGTACGCAAAATCCTAGCTTTTTTGCCGTTTTAGAAAATGCAGTCGTTGGGCCAATAGCAGCCTTTTTTACCTTTATCGGTTCGATGGGTAATATTCCCCTTGCAGCTATCCTATTTAATAATGGCGTTAGCTTTGCGGGGGTAATGGCTTTTATTTTTAGCGATTTAGTCGTGTTCCCCGTGATTCGCGTCAATGCTAAATATTATGGTTGGAAAGTTGCTTTATATATTGTAGGTGTATTTTTTGCAGCCTTGGTAGCAACGGCAATTTTGATGCACTATGGCTTTTCTTTGTTTGGTGTTTTACCCAAAAGTGCAGCAGCTAGTAATTCTCAGTCAACCGAACGTTTTGCGATCAACTATACTTTTTGGCTCAATTTGATATTTTTAGCAGCTACAGGAGTTTTAGCATGGTTGCGTTTTGGAAGTGGTAAAAAGCAGAAAAAACAGCACCAGCAAAATCAGCATCAAGAACAAGATAACCACGACCATAAAAAACACGAAGGTCATAGTGGACACGATCATGGTGGAGGCAAACAAGGATTTATCGATAAGCTACTATTTTGGCTAGCTATCTTATCTTATATCTGGTTAGCTGGTGGAATTATTGCTACTTTTTTCGTTAGCAGTGGCGGACAGTAAAAATAGTAATTTTGTATGTCAATCAGAAGAATGAAAGAAGCTATAGTTCGTCAACAATATAACCAAAAAGCAGATATATACGATCGCCGTTGGAATGGCTACCTAAACAAAACCCTTTCTTTCCTGCAATCTTGGGCGCAGATTTCTCCCGCTGAAAATGTGCTTGATGTTGCTTGCGGTACGGGAGAATTAGAAAGACTCTTGTTACAAGATAATCCTCAGCAAAGAATAACGGGGATAGATATTTCTGAACAGATGCTAAAAATAGCAAAGCAGAAATTATTGGCATATCCTCAAGTATTTTGGAAAAAGGCTAGTGCTTCAGAGTTACCTTTTGGCGATCGCAGCTACGACGTAGTTGTCTGTGCTAGTTCCTTTCATTACTTTGACGATCCTATTGCTTCTCTTAAAGAAATAAAGCGTGTTCTCAAACCAGGTGGCAGAGTAATAATTCTTGACTGGTGTAAAGATTATTGGGGTACTCAAATATTAGATTTAGGATTGAAAGTTTTCGATTCAGCCTATCAACAGTGCTACACCCAGAAAGAATTTCATGACTTATTAACTACGTCAGGTTTTGAAGTTAGCCGTAAGACTAAATTTCGTTTTGGAATAATTTGGGGCTTTATGATAGCCGAAGCTATGTTACCAGCAAAAAAAGATCGCAAGTGATTTATTGCGTTACTAATTTCCCACCTATTGTTCAAATCTAAATAAATTTTCCAACTTCTCTTGACTCTACAGCCGACTAGAGAGTTTAAACTAATTATAGAAGCAAATAAATAAGGTAATTAAACAATATGATCCAACTCAAAGTTCCGAATATGGCTTGTGGTGCTTGTGCTAAAACTATTACCCAAGCAGTTATTGACATAGATCCCAAAGCGAGTGTCAGAGCCGATCCTAAAACCAAACAGGTAACAGTAGAAAGCAACGCGGATGAATCATCTGTACGTGAAGCGATCGCAGCTGCTGGCTATCCCCCTGCTTAAAACATTGAACATTGAGCATTGAACATTTATCAATAAGATGAACACCGCAACGAATACAGAAAAGATAAATCTCAAACTCAGGGGGATGAGTTGCGCTTCCTGCGCTAGCAGTATCGAATCAGCAATTAGTAATGTACCTGGGGTAGAGTCATGTAACGTCAACTTTGGTGCAGAACAAGCTGCGATTAAATACAATCCCCGCCGAACTAGCATTGAAGATATTCAAGAGGCAGTAGAAGAGGCAGGATACTCGGCTTATTCTCTTCAAGAACAAGAACTGGTTACGGGAGAAGATGACCGAGAAAAAGCTGCCCGTAAAGCCGAATCTCGCGACTTAATTCGTAAAATGATTGTTGGTGGCGTAATTAGCGTCATTTTAATTATCGGTTCTCTACCAATGATGCTGGGGTTGAATTTACCTTTTATTCCTGCATGGTTGCACAACCCCTGGCTGCAATTAATCTTGACTGCGCCAGTACAGTTTTGGTGTGGTTACAGGTTTTATATCGGTGCGTGGAAAGCTTTCAAACGTCATGCTGCGACGATGGATACGTTAATAGCTTTAGGTACGAGTGCAGCTTATTTCTATTCGTTATTCGCTACCATATTTCCTAATTTCTTTCTCAGTCAAGGCTTGATGCCTGAAGTTTACTACGAAACCGCAGCCGTTGTTGTTACCTTAATCTTACTTGGACAATGGTTTGAAAATCGAGCCAAGGGGCAAACCTCAGATGCGATTCGTAAAATGATGGGTTTACAGGCTAAAGATGCCAGAGTCATTCGTGACGGACAAGAAATAGATGTTCCTGTTAATGAAGTTCAAATCGGCGACACCATCTTAGTACGCCCTGGAGAAAAGATTCCCGTTGATGGAGAAATAATTAGCGGGAATTCCACTATTGATGAAGCGATGGTGACGGGGGAAAGTATACCCGTCAAAAAGCAGCCAGGGGATGAAGTAATTGGTGCGACTATTAATAAGACAGGTAGTTTTAAATTTAGGGCTACTAGAGTCGGCACAGATACAGTTTTAGCGCAGATTGTTCAACTGGTACAAGATGCCCAAGGTTCAAAAGCACCAATTCAAAGACTAGCGGACAAGGTTACAGGCTGGTTTGTGCCTGTAGTAATTGCGATCGCCCTTGCTACTTTTGTCCTCTGGTTTACCATCATGGGGAATGTTTCCTTAGCTTTAATCACTACTGTCGGCGTATTAATTATTGCCTGTCCCTGTGCTTTGGGTTTGGCAACTCCTACATCTGTCATGGTAGGTACGGGGAAAGGTGCAGAAAATGGAATTTTAATTAAAGGTGCAGAGAGTTTGGAACTCGCTCATAAACTGCAAACTATTGTCCTTGATAAAACTGGTACGATTACCGAAGGAAAACCCACTGTTACTGATTACAATACCGTTAGAGGAACTGGGAATAATGCAGAATTAAAATTATTACGCTTAGTCGCAGCAGTCGAACGTAATTCCGAACATCCTTTAGCCGAGGCGGTAGTAAAATACGCCCAGTCACAACAGATAGATCTACCAGAAAGTGATGAGTTTGAAGCAGTAGCAGGTAGCGGAGTACAAGGAACTGTTTCAGATTGCGAAGCTAGCCGTAGGCATCGCCTAGTACAGATTGGCACTCAACGCTGGATGTCTGAATTGGGCATCAAAACCGATACTTTACAACAACAAAAAGATATTTGGGAGGCAGAAGCCAAAACCGTAGTGCTAATTGCCATAGATGGCGAACTAGAAGGAATTATGGGTATTGCCGATGCGGTAAAACCATCTTCCACCGCAGCAGTTAGGGCATTACGCAATCTAGATTTAGAAGTAGTGATGCTGACAGGAGATAACCAAAAAACCGCCGAAGCGATCGCCCGTCAGGTGGGTATAGTAAGAGTAGAGGCGGAGGTACGTCCCGAGCAAAAAGCTGCCAAGGTAAGGGAATTACAGCAGGAAGGTAAAACTGTGGCTATGGTAGGGGATGGTATCAATGATGCCCCCGCACTAGCTCAAGCCGACGTGGGTATTGCCATTGGTACGGGAACGGATGTGGCGATCGCAGCTAGTGATATTACGCTCATTTCGGGAGAATTACAGGGTATTGTGACTGCCATACAGTTAAGTAAAGCGACGATTAATAATATCCGTCAGAATCTTTTCTTTGCCTTTGTTTATAACGTTATCGGTATTCCCATTGCAGCAGGAATTTTGTTTCCTTTCTTTGGCTGGTTGCTCAATCCAATTATTGCTGGCGGTGCGATGGCGTTTAGTTCGGTTTCGGTAGTAACTAATGCTTTACGTTTGAGGAATTTTAGTCCGTCAAAAGTCCGTTCATAAGCAAGGAGAAAAAAATATCATGTTAAATAAAAGCAAAATTGTTGGAAGTCTTGCAGGATTAGGATTCTTGTTGGCTTTAACTCCTAACATTGTACTGGCACAGAAAGAAGTAAAAATGCCTGCTTCGGCGGGTGAACAAACTAGCCAGTTTCAGAAGATAGAACAGCCTCTAAGTCTAAAGCTTGCTGTAGCATTGGGTGGCTTGGGTTTGATTGGTGCAGAACTTTGGTGGTTTATGTATAGTAAAACTAAATCCCAAAAAGCCAAGGCTAAACAAGGGATTCAAGAGGTTGATATTCTGGTAGACGGTGGCTATACACCAGATAGAATCGAAGTAATTGCTGGCGAACCTGTTAGATTAAACTTTTATCGTCAAGATCCTAGTAGCTGTTTAGAACAGGTATTATTACCCGACTTTAATAAGGCATTGGATTTGAGTCTCAATCAAACTACTTCCGTGGAAATTGTGCCAGAAAAACCAGGGGAATACACCTTTACCTGCGGGATGAATATGTATCGAGGTGTAATCAAAGCAGAAACTCCCTAATCCTAAATTATTTCTATTTCAGAACATTGTCCTTAAATAAACAAGATTGAGTTGTAAATAGATAGCCTCCTGATTCTTTAGGCTTGGCTACACTAATTTTTTTGTAACCAGCTAGTAATCCCCAATCACCTTGTTCTAAATTGCTGCATTCACTTATTTTATTATCTGGTCGATAATCTACATATACAATTATGTCCTCTGCAATTTGAATCCAAGAATACTTGTTTACTGCAAATGGAGTGTACAAAAAAGATAAATATAAAATAATAGATAAAATAGACGCTGATAAAGCAGAACCAAGTCCTCTTCCGCCGTTAAACAAAAAGGAACGGTAAAAGTGCTTTCTATGCTTCGTTCGCTATCCACTTCAATCGTACCCCTATGAGCTTTAACGATCGCCCGTGAAATTGCCAAACCCAGACCGTCTCTCTAGAGCGATCGCAATTAAGTGAAAATGCCTGCTTCGCCTGGGAACAACAGCAATCAACTATTAACTAAACATCGCTTTGATATATTCTCGACGCATAGAAGAAATAGCATCCAAAGAAATACCTTTGGGACAGACAGCAGTACATTCTCCATGATTAGAACAGTCGCCAAACCCTTCATTTGCCATTTGTGCTGTCATATCCAACACCCGCTGTTTGCGTTCGGGGTGTCCTTGAGGAAGCAATGCTAGATGAGAAACTTTAGCTGCGGTAAATAGGGAAGCAGAAGCATTAGGACAAGCAGCAACACAAGCACCACAGCCGATACAGGCTGCATAATCAAAAGCGCGATCGCTATTTTCTTTGGCTACAGGTAGAGAATTAGCATCAGGTGCAGCACCAGTATTAACGGAGATATAGCCCCCCGCAGCAACTATACGATCAAAGGCAGAGCGATCAACTACCAAGTCTTTAATTACAGGAAAAGCTTTGGCACGCCAGGGTTCTACTACGATTGTGTCTTCATCCTTAAAACTTCTAAGGTGCAGTTGACACACGGCAGTTTGTTTTTGTTCTCCATGCGCCACCCCGTTAATCATCATGCCACAAGAGCCACAAATCCCCTCACCACAGTCGCTATCAAAGGCTACAGGTTCTTGATCATTTTTGATTAGCTGCTCGTTTAATACGTCTAATAGTTCAATAAATGACATACTAGGATGAGCATTAGATACAGTGTACTCTTCTAATTTTCCTTTAGCTTCGGCATTAGGTTGTCGCCAAACTTTTAAATTAATTTTCATAAGATAAATTTAAATATAAATTAGTTTTGCTGAGATTGATTTATAAAGCTATCAGTTATCAGGTTTTTTACCGAACACTCCTTAATTTAACAAAATTAGCTAATTGAAGGTGAGAGAGGGCGAGGAAACCTCTCTCACCTTGTTGAAGAATAAATAAGAAGTAGAAAGTATGCTCGATCTAAAATTGCAAATAGTGCATTAGCTGCGATATTAACTCACTATCCAAATTTAGACGACGTTGGAGATCGACAATATTGCGATATTTACCGTTTTCCTGACGATTTTCCAGAAATATAGAGGCTAAATTTGTATCTAAGCCAGGAATTACAGCGATCTCTTCTAGTTCAGCAGTATTGAGATTGACTTTCTTCGGACTTAAAGGACTGAGACAATCGTAGTAGGCAAAAGTTAGAATCGACTCATAGGGTTGAAGACGCTGCACAGAAACGTTGATTGCAGCAGCAACATCTTCAAGACAAACTAGCTGCACTCCCATTTTGACTAAATCTACTAGCGATCGCGCCTGATGAATGGAAAACCCTGGCAGCCTTAGCCAATCGTCTATTGTTGCCTGATTCACGTCAATTCTGATTCCCATCTCAATGGCGATCGCAATTTCTCGTAACGACTGAAAACGATAATAAGGATCTTTGGCTATTTTATTTCTAATGCCAATTTCAGATAACTTAAACATTACTCTACGGGCGATCGCAACTTCGCCCCTAACTGATTACTATTCATTGTTAATTACTTATGCAATATGTTCTAATAACTGACGGCGTTTTTGTTCAAATTCATATTCTGTAACCAAACCGTCTTCTCGTAGTCGATCTAGTTCTCGCATGGCTTCGGCGATCGCTTTTACTTGAGGTGAGGTATTAAGATTGTATTGGCTATAGCCGTTAAACTGACGTTCAAACTGTTCTTGATCTTGAACAATATACCAGACTGCATCAATAGCAGCAGCAATTCTAGAGATAGGTGTTGACCATAAGAGAATATAAATAATTCCCCAGATGGGCTGTCCTAAATATAGTTTATGAAGTCCTGCGATCGGTGTAATTGTTCCTAACAAAGCTAGTGCTATGGCAACGCGCCTATTTTTGTGGTGTTTAAATAGTTTGTCTAACACTGGTGGATAAATATTGATTGAGGGTAAATAATTGAATTTACTTTAGCTTATTTTTTTCATTCTTACGTTCCTCTTTTGATTGTTGCCAAGTTTTCCAACAATCTTAGGTGAGTTATTGAAATTAATTGCTGTAAAAATTGTGTGTACTGAAAACTAAAAAAATCAAAAATAAAGGAGCTTATCTTATTAAGCTCCCTCACATAATCTTTGAATTGTTAATTGAAAATCAATTGTTAAACTGCACTATTAGACAATAGAGCGTCTTTTAATTGCTCTGCTTTATCAGTTTTCTCCCAAGGCAAATCTAGATCACTTCTGCCAAAGTGTCCATACGCAGCTACATCTTGATAGAAGCGACCACCTCTTTCTTGAGGAAGATTGCGTAGATTGAGAGTTTGAATAATTCCCGCAGGACGCAACTCAAAATGTTCTTGAGCTATTTTTAACAGCGCATCTTCATCAACTTTTGCAGTACCAAAGGTTTCAATAAACACACTAACAGGTCTAGCAACGCCAATGGCATAACTTACCTGGACTTCGCATTTATCTGCTAAACCCGCTGCCACAATATTATTTGCTACATAACGACAAGCATAAGAAGCACTGCGGTCTACTTTCGTGGGGTCTTTACCAGAAAAAGCACCACCACCATGACGAGAATAGCCACCGTAAGTGTCTACAATAATTTTACGACCAGTTAAGCCAGAATCTCCTTGAGGACCACCAACGACAAACTTACCTGTAGGATTAACTAAAAAACGGGTTTTGTCAGTTGGTTTTAAATCTAAATCAGCGAATACAGGCTGAATCACCCCAGACCAAAGATCTTCTTTGATTTTTTTCTGCACAGCACTATTTTCTGAAAGATTGTCAATAGTTTCTGTGTGCTGAGTCGAAACTAAAATAGTATCAATGCCGACTGGTTTTCCATCTTCGTATTGAATTGAAACCTGAGTTTTGCCATCAGGACGTAGATAAGATAATTCACCGTGTTTACGTACTTCTGCCAAACGACGAGACACCCGATGAGCCAAACTGATAGGCAATGGCATCAATTCTGGAGTTTCGTTACAGGCAAAGCCAAACATCAACCCCTGATCTCCTGCCCCAATTTTATCTAGCTCACTATCACTAAGATTTTCTCTTTGTTCTTGAGCCGAAGTTACACCTTGAGAAATATCTGGAGACTGTTCATCTAAGGCAACTAGCACAGAACAGCTATCGGCTGAAAACCCATTTTCAGCATGGACATAGCCAATTTCGGCTATTTTTTTTCTGACTAAATCTACATAATTGACCTGAGCTTTAGTCGTTATTTCTCCTGTAACTAAAACCAAGCCTGTATTAACTACTACTTCTGCCGCAACACGGCTTAAAGGGTCTTGAGTTAGGATAGCGTCTAAAATGGTATCTGAAATCTGATCACAAATCTTATCGGGATGTCCCTCTGTGACAGATTCGGAGGTGAATAAGTAGTTACGAGACAATTTGGTATAATCCTCCAATGAATGCTATTGCGGTGGCGCGAGATTATGAAATAAGCAGCCAAACATAAGACTATATGATACAGCTTTGTTTTTAAGATGACAAAGTTTGTAGCTCCAAGAGGTTGGAAATCTGAATATCTGCCTGGGATAATTTCACATTTTTGTGACGACAAATGCCAATAGCTGCTGCTGCATTAGCGTTTTTTGCCATAGTTATATCAAACGCAGAATCTCCTACCATTAGTGTTTGTTGGGGTGTAACTCCCAAAGTTTGGCAAGCTTGAATAAAGAGTCTGGGATCTGGTTTAATAATTTCGCCATCAACTCCCATACTTAGTTGAATATATTTCTTAAGTTCATGAGCGTCAACGAAGTTTTCAACTTCTGAAGTAGAATCGCTAGATAAAATGCCAATTTTTAGACCTGTATTAGACAAATGCTCAAGAGTTTCCTTTACATCAGCGAACAAGGGTACTGTTTGAGGATTTTTGATTATATATTTTGACTCAGATAGTTCTGTAAAAGCCTGTTGAGCAATTTCTCTTGCTTCGTGCCAGCTTCTTCCTGTTTCAGCAATATAAGCAGCAGCAGCAATCTCGTTTTCAAGGCGACTGCCAACAGCCATTAAACCTGTAGGGTCTAAACTATTATCTAAAATACCAAACGCCATTAACAAAGGCTCTCCTACCCCTGGTATTTGAGCATCAATCAAACGCGCTCTTTCAGTACCTACCCCGCGCCAGAATTCTAAGGAGTTTTCTAAAGTGCCATCTTTATCAAAAATAATGGCATCAATATTATTAAATTTTACATCTTGACAAGCGATCGCAACTGACAAACTTTTTCTCCTAAAGTAAATGTAATCAAGCAATTAGCAAAAAAAAGAGAGGAAACTTATCCTCTCTCGATTTCTAATAATTTTACCTTTGTAATCGGCTTTTATTCATCTACTGCTGCACCAACCATTTCCCCTTCTGAATCTTCAGGGGTATCTTCTGTTGCTTCGCTTGTAGGTTCAACAGTTTCCTCTGCCGCTGTTTCTGCAACTGGTTCTTCTACTGCTTCTTCACCTTCTGCCACCGTTTCTTCTACAGCAGTCTCATCGTTTACTACAGATTCTTCTACCATTGCAGCAGCTTCTTCTAAAGTAACTCCTTCGGCTTCAGCCAATAGTTTTTGGCGATATTTTTCAGCCATTTCTTCGGCTTTCTCAAATACTATATCTCTATTTTTGAGCATATCACCTGGTTCTGGCTCAAGCTGCTTAGTAGATAGAGATATACGACCTCTTTCTGCATCCAGGTCGATAATCATTACCTTTAATTCGTCATTAACACCAAATACGCTGTGAGGAGTATCAATGTGGTCATGAGAGATTTCCGAGATGTGAAGCAATCCACTTACGCCACCAATATCGATAAATGCACCGTAAGGTTTGATTCCACGTACAGAGCCTCTAACTACTTGACCTACCTCTAAACCGTTCATCTTACGCTCTACTAGCGCTCGACGATGACTTAGAACCAGTCGGTTGCGCTCTTCATCTACCTCTAAAAATTTGAGTGGTAAATCTTCCCCAACTAAATCTTCTTTTGCTTCCCTAGCACTAATATGAGAACCAGGAATAAAGCCTCTCAAACCTTCAATTCTGACTAATGCGCCACCACGGTTAGTCGCAAAAACATTGGAACGAACTGTAGCATCCTCCTGCTGTAGCTGTCTTACTCGCTCCCAAGCACGCATATACTCAATGCGTCTGATAGACAAAGTTAGCTGTCCGTCTTCGTTCTCGTCAGTTAAAATAAAGAACTCTCTGGTTTCATCTGCCTGAAGCACTTCAGTAGGATTGTCAACTCTATTGATCGACATCTCTTGAATAGGAATATACGCAGCAGTTTTAGCACCAATGTCAATCAAAGCTCCCCTTGGTTCCATACTAAAAACTGTTCCCGCTACTATGTCGCCAGGACTGAAGTGATAATCGTATTTGTCGAGTAGAGCAGCGAAATCTTCGTGAGTGAAACCAATATCTGTAGTACTTTTTGTTTGCTGATTGACCATATGGGTTAGATGTCCTTGTTGTATTTCCTTATTTTTTTGATTGATGAGCCTCCTGCTTGATGTACACTCATCCAATTGTTGTGCAGCCTACACCTACATCACCAAGCATTTCAGCCAACAGTTGAGTCATTTGTTAAATTTAAACAATTCTATAAAATTTAACTGCTACTGAAATATACCTGTCTGTTGGTAAAATGGCATTATTCTATTCTAACTTTTTATTGAGCTTACCGTAATTTTTTTTACTCTTTTTTACTAAATAAAGGCAATAATTATAATCATGTTGGAAACGCTGGGCTAAATAAGGATTATTGCCATTTTTTCTTAACAAAAAAAACGCAGTATTGATAAAGTTCTGACACACCTTAGTCATAAACTCTATCTACATTAGTTTAGTTACCGATGACTTCGTGGAAGGTTGCCACCGCAGTTTCTAAATGGTTAAAAAATCGATTCGCACCGATTAAATCCGTCAGCCCATCGCGATCAAACTGTTTAAAATCTACAGCGCTAACGATCAATCTAAGTCCAATATAAAATTTCCCCTTGAGGAAAATTAGTAATGATTTGTGTTTGAATAAATTCTTTAAGTTCTGTCATAGTGTCGCGAGCATAAACATACTTTACACCACCAAACTTGTTGCGCTTTTGAGCGCGATCGCCTTCTTCTAAATCTAGTTTGCTATTAGGATACCATGTCTGCAAAACCTCTTTTGATTTAGGGGTAAAGCGATGAGTGATTAATTCAAAAGTAAGATCGCCTTCAAAATCTAATGCCTGACGAATTTTAGCAAACAAGTTTTCGTAATGCTGCTGCCAATTTGCGATCGCCATAATTGGCGCAACGACAACGCCCACAGGATAACCCTTCAAAGCTAGCTTACGTAATCCCTGTAGCCTCTCTTCTACGGTAGCCGTACCTCCTTCCATAAAATGACTAACAGGATCGGCATTGACGCTGACGCGACAGCGAGTATGCCCGTTATGAGGTAAATCCAATAGCTGATCGACATGATCGAACTTGGTTACCCAACGTAGATAAGCAGATTTCCTGGTACCAAAATAGCGAATACATTCAGCTAAACTACCAGTCAAGTGTTCTATGCCCAAAGGATCTGTATAACAGCTAACTTCATAGGTTGTATCTTGATCTTCCTGTTCGTAATTGCTCAAATTTGCCAGAATTTGCGGTAAATTTCCATAAGCTTTAACTACGGGTACTCCTGATAGACTTCCTGCCAAATAACAATACTGACAGTGTGCAGGACAACCTTGTGCCAAATGAAATTGCCAATCAGCCGATGGCGGAATAGGTGTAAGTTTAAGTTGACTGGGTGGTGCGTTAACTATAGCTAAAGTATTTTTGGCGATCGCATAAGTCTCTTTTTCAGTTTTGCCACGCAAACCAGTTATTCTATTTTGCGATAGCTTTTGAACTGAAATACCTAAGTCTTTTACCCTGGCAACAATTTGTTGTCCCCAGGGTTGAGAATCAGCAGCAGGAGTAATTAATACTTGCTTTGGCAGCCAAAGTTTAGTTTTAGAAGCAACAGTCCCGTTGGATTGCGTAGAGTTGATCGGCGTTGAAATAGCAGATTTGCTCATGAAATTATCTTAATTAAGCAGTTGTCTTTAAAACAGCTACAGGCGATCGCTATGAGTGAAGCAATTAATAATCCAAGCGGCTAAATTAAAAGCTACTAGCATCTTTAAACATTTGCCTAATTCTTTCTAGAAGTTTTGCATCAGGGTCAGCGCGATCGATACTTGGCTGTTTCTGAGCGGGAATTTGAGCAGGATTTAAGAGCGCTCGCTGTGTTTCAGGACTAACAAAATCATCAACGCTTTTCAATGATTTTACTTTTTTCGAGTCGGAATAAAGCAAACCTACTTTTTGTATACCATTAGACAAGTCTGATCGATCGGATTTGTCAGAAACTTTGCTTACGTCTTTGCTTGTACAGGCGGTGGTTGCCATTAAAAATATTCCTAATAAAAATGCCGTGACAATTCTACTAGTCTTGAGCTTTCTTAGCATATTCATGAGTGCTACCTAGGAATTATAAGATCGTTATGCAATACCAAACCATGAAGTTGAAAACTTCTGGTAATTAATAATTTATCTATCTTCTGGCGAAATAGCTTCTGACTTAAGTTGTATTAAAATATTTGGCGTTGCTGAACGCATAAGACTCAAATTTAATTTGACTTATTTATTCATACAATACAGACTGCTTAAAAGCTAATATCAGCTACGAATAGTATTGTCATGTATATCATTACTCAAATTAGCAACGCCAAAAATAAGATATCTCAATAGTTTTACAACTTAACCAGCCCTAGGCTTTTTAGCCCAAACTATCTTTAATATGATCGCTTACTCTTAAAGCATTTGCCACGATGGTTAAGGTAGGATTTACCGCACCCATACTAGGAAAAAAGCTAGCATCCACAACATAAAGATTCTCGACATCATGAGTACGACAGTTAAGATCGAGAACGTTGGTTTTAGGGTCTGAACCAAATTTACAAGTACCTACCTGATGCCATACAGCACTAAGAGGAACTTCTTTGATCATAAACATAAAGAACCCAACTTTGCGCAAATACCCTTGCCACATATCAATAAACTGATTGTGAGCTTTAGTGTTGTTGCGAGTAAAGTTTACTTTAATTTTTCCTGCTTCTGTGAGGGTGACACGATTATCAGGATCGGGTAAATCTTCGCTAGTTAGCCACCAGTCTACCGCGTGGTCTGCCATATACTCTAAAGTTGCTTGAGGTACGGAGTCGGGAGAAAAAGTTGCTAATCGATTCCATTTTGATTTACCCGTCATTTGGATTTGTCCTAAAGGATAGTCGTGTTCGGGACTACCAAAATAAAAGTCATTAAAGCCAAGAGTTTTTTGAAATTTAACTGGATTAGGCTTGTCGGCGATCGCCACTACGGCAGAATGATTATGTAACATCAAGTTGCGTCCTACCATACCCGAAGAGTTGCCCAAACCATTAGGATGCTGCTCATTAGCAGATTTTAGGAGTAAGGTAGCGGAGTTAATTGCCCCAGCAGAAAGCACAAAAGTATCGGCAGAATATTGTTCTTTGTTGCCGTCAATTTCTACTTCTACAGCTTTTATCTGTTTGCCACTATCATCGGTAATCAATTTGGTAACTAGAGCATTTATTTTTAACTCTATATTTTCATATTCTGTAGCAGGATCGACACAGGCTATTTGAGCATCAAGTTTGGCATCAATTTTGCAGGGATAAGGATCGCAAGTAGCACAGCGAATACACTTACTATTTTCGGGGTCTTCAACATTGCGATCTACTGCTAGGGTTAAATGATGAGGATGTAAACCCAGGTTCTGCAAATCATTTGCTACCTCCTGCATACGGGGTTCGTGAGGTAGAGGCGGGAAAGGATATTCGGCGGACATAGGCGGTTCGGTAGGATCTTCCCCTTTTTGTCCGTGTATTTTAAATATACTCTCGGCACGGGTATAGTAAGTCTCTAGGTCTTGATAGCTTAATTCCCAAGCAGGAGATATACCGTCTTGATGCTTTACTTCTCCAAAGTCAGCCTCACGCATTCTTTGCAAAGCTGCGCCATAAACTTTGGTATTACCGCCAACATTATAAAAAGCCTGGGGTGAAAAACTGTTGTTGTCTTTGTCAAACCATTTTTCTGTTACCTGATATTTTCTACCCTGAAAAATTGCCTCAGGATTCCAATTGTCATCTTCTTTTGGTAAATATCCTCCTCTTTCAATAATTAAAATGCGTTTTCCTGTAGGCGCAAGAGAATAAGCTACTGTTCCGCCACCGGCACCCGCACCGATAATAATAATGTCGTAATGGTTCATGTTTTTAGTTGATTAATTTTTAACTGTATTGATGTTTTTTTGATGCACATCAAATATAATTTTGGCTTTTTAGAGGGATGATTTTTAGGGCAAGATTTATCTAAAATATTGACCCTCAAATGATCCCTCTGTCGAACGCCTACATTAACTTTTGACCAACGGTCACAGCAGGCTTTGTCCCTTTAGGGACAAAGCCTGCTGTGACTAATTAAATCAGATCAATCCAGTTAATTTCAGTATTTTTTATTTCATTTGCGTCTGGCATTTTTTGCCGACGCATCAGTTCGGAAATAGCTGCAATATCCTTGTCCCTATTTACCCCTGCAACTGCCATTACCTTATTGTTTTGTAAATAGAATGCCAGAAATTCTAACTCATCTAGACTTTTATTAGACTCAGCGAGTTCTCCATCAATTTTAATTTCATCCCATGATTCAGCGTGTCCCACATAACGTAGTTTCAAATCGTATTGACCAGACCAAAAGAAAGGAACAATATCGTCAGCTTTTGTTAACTTGCTTTTTTCCAGCATATTAATTGCTGCAATTTTCCCATGCTGTGCTGCTAGTCGCCAGTGTTCGATGCGGGTTGATTCTCCCATAGGTTGATAGGGAAAAGAAGCAATGTCTCCCGCTGCATAGATATCTTTTATTTCAGTTTGCAGATATTCATTGACAGGAATACTGTGATCTTTCTCGTTAAGTTCAATTCCCTCTAAGTAACTAGTGTTGGGTTGAACACCAATACCAACAATAACTAGGTCAGTAGCTATTTTTTCACCATTTTCCAAAACGGCATATTCAACTTTGCCATCGCCACCAAATTCTGTCGCTTTAGTTCCAAATTTAAAGGTTACGCCGTTTTGCTCATGAAGTTTTTGGAACATCTTGCCTAATCGATCGCCTAAGATCTTTTTAAAAGGGACATCACTAGGAGAGACTACAACAACTTCTAACCCTTGCTGATTTAAACTAGCTGCTGCTTCCATGCCAATAAAGCTCGAACCAATTATTAAAGCTTTTTTGGCTTTTTTAACTTCCTCCAGGATCGAGTTGACATCTTCTGTGTTCCTCAAGGTAAAGATATTAGCTAAATTTGACCCTGGCAGATCCATTTTCTTGGCTTGTCCTCCTGTAGCAAGCAGCAAGGAATCATACTCAAGGGTTGAATTGTCTTCAAAGGTAATTAACTTATTTATGGAATCTACCTTAGTGACTGCCTCACCAAAGCGCAACTCTATATTATGTTGGTCGTAAAACTCACAGCTACGTAGAGGTAAAGAATCTTCTTCAGCTTTACCTTGAAGATAGTTTTTACTCAACTTAGTACGGTCATAGGGTAGCTTTTGTTCGGCACTTATTAAAACAATCTGTCCCTGGAAACCTTGCTGACGTAAAGTTTCTACGGCAACTGTACCCGCTGAACCCGCCCCCAAAACTACAAAGGTACGCTGGTCAACTTTAGGTTCATACCTTGCCATAGCTAGAGTTCGCTGCTGAGATATATCCTCTGGCAGCTTTACTAATACTTGCTCTCCTTCTATCCTGACAGAAAAATTTGTGAGAGAATCTAATGCGGGTGGTTCTTCCTGTTGTCCTGCGATCGCATTAAAACAGGCATTATGCCAAGGGCAAACAATTCTTTCGTTACATAAAATTCCTTTAGCCAGAGGTGCGCCATAGTGGGTGCAAAATGCTCCCGTAGCGTAAAATTGACCGTCAATCTTGGATAATAATATTTGGTCGTCACCTACAGCTATTTGCTGCATTTGACCGTCTTGTAGTTCATCGACTTTGGCTACAGCTATTTCTTTCATATACTTATACTTTTAGTGCTGACTATATTTAGACAAAAGTTATCAGTTAATAACTGAATTTATTCAAAACGCTTAAAATATTTAATAGCGATCGCAACTTTAACTTAACATTTATTAACATTTATTTTCCAATAAATTAAATCTTGTTTGTATCTGACAATAGTATTAGATCGATTTCAAAATTTATGCTTATATCTGCATTTGATGCTTTAGTAGTCAGAATGCTGTCTTCGATCATCTATCAAAGGTTGTATATTGTCTCAAAGGCTTATAGCTATTTCAACCGTCTGATAATCTCAAACTGAAATGACGTTGTTTTATAGCCACCAGATAGTTAATTTTTACGTAAGACTCAACGAAACCATAAAAGTGCAAAAATAAATAATATACAGTAAATTGCATCTATCTAAACTACTATGGTCGATCTCCCACACCTAAGCGGTAGCGACATCCGCGACAAGTTCTTAAAATTCTACGAGTCCAGACAGCATAAAATATTGCCTAGCGCATCTTTAATACCCGAAGATCCGACGGTAATGCTTACTATTGCGGGAATGCTACCATTTAAACCAATATTTTTAGGACAGCGCAGAGCATCCTCTCCCCGCGCTACTACATCCCAAAAGTGTATTCGTACCAATGATATTGAGAATGTAGGACGTACCGCCAGACATCATACTTTCTTTGAGATGCTGGGTAACTTTAGCTTTGGCGATTATTTTAAAGGACAGGCGATCGCTTGGGCGTGGGAACTTTCTACTCAGGTTTATCAGCTACCAGCAGAGAGAATTATTCCTAGCGTTTATCACGATGATGACGAGGCTTTTGATATTTGGCGCGACAACATAAATATCCCCGAACATCGTATTCAGCGTCTGGGAAAGGAAGACAACTTTTGGGAATCTGGCATTACTGGTCCTTGTGGTCCTTGTTCGGAGTTATATTATGATTTTCATCCAGAATTAGGCGATGAGAATATCGATCTAGAAGATGACAGCAGATTTATCGAGTTTTATAACCTGGTATTTATGCAATATAATCGCGATGCAGAAGGAAATTTGACACCTTTAGCCAACAAAAATATTGATACGGGTTTGGGTTTAGAGAGGATGGCACAAATCCTCCAGCAAGTACCAAATAATTATGAAACTGATTTAATTCTGCCCATTGTTAATACTGCTGCTGAGATTGCAGCCATCGACTATACTCAAGCCGATGAGCAAACTAAAACTTCCCTCAAGGTAATTGGCGATCATGTTCGGGCAGTAGTTCATATGATTGCTGACGGGGTTACTGCTTCTAATGTCGGTAGAGGTTATATTCTACGTCGTCTAATTCGTCGAGTGATTCGTCATGGCAAATTGATTGGTATTGAAGGGAATTTTATTAACCAAGTTGCCGAAAGTGCGATCGCTTTATCTGAATCAGCTTATCCTAACGTTAGAGAAAGAGAAGACTACATTAAAGGTCAGCTTCAAAGGGAAGAATCCCAATTCCTCAAGACATTAGAGAGAGGAGAAAAAATACTAGCAGATATTATTGCTGAGGCAGCTAATTTATCGGCAAGTCAGATATCGGGCAAAGATGCTTTTGAACTCTATGACACCTACGGTTTTCCTTTAGAATTAACCCAGGAGATCGCTGAAGAACAGGGATTAACGATCGATCTTGGAGGTTTTGAACGAGAAATGGAGTCGCAAAAAACTCGTTCCAAAGATTCCCATGAGGCGATCGATTTGATGACTCAAAACGCTTTGGGCGAAATAGTCAAAGACAGTAATGAAACTAGCTTTTTAGGTTATTCTCAGCTTGCAGTACAATCTCAGATTATGGGCATTGTGGTTAACAGTAATGATCCAGGTAGGGGCAGTTCGCGAACTGCCCTTACGCAAAACGCTCCTACGGCAACTGCGGGTGATACGGTTCAAATCATTCTCGATCAAACCCCATTTTATGGCGAGTCTGGAGGGCAAATAGGCGATCGCGGTTATCTGTCTGTAGGGGCGAATGGCCATTCGCCCCTACAAATCCGCATTGAAGACGTACAAAAGGACGGCAATGTCTTTATCCACAAAGGAAAAGTTGAGCGGGGTACAGTCAACCTGGGAGATGTGGTTAACTCAACTATAGACCGCGCCTGTCGTCGTCGAGTTCAGGCAAATCATACCGCCACCCATTTATTACAGGCTGCCCTCAAGAAAATAGTTGATGATTCAGTGTCTCAAGCTGGTTCATTAGTTAGCTTTGACCGCTTGCGCTTTGATTTTAATTCTCCTCGCGCTTTGACCCCAGAAGACGTGCAGCAGGTAGAAGATTTGGTTAATACCTGGATTTCTGAGGCGCACGAAGCCGATATAAACGTGATGCCCATAGATGAAGCTAAAGCCAAAGGGGCAACGGCTATGTTTGGCGAAAAATATGGTGATGAAGTAAGAGTTATTGACTTCCCAGGAGTCTCGATGGAACTTTGTGGCGGTACTCATGTAACTAATACCGCAGAAATCGGCGTATTTAAAATCATCTCCGAAACTGGTATTGCTTCTGGAGTCAGAAGAATTGAAGCAGTAGCTGGGGCTGCTATTCTAGACTATCTCAACGTTAGAGAGAAGGTAGTTAAAGAATTGAGCGATCGCTTCAAAGTTAAGCCAGAAGAAATTGGCGATCGCGTCTTGAGTTTGCAAACGGAACTTAAAACTACTCAAAAAGAATTAGAAGCAGCAAAACAAGAACTGGCACTGGCTAAATCCGACAGCTTATTATCTCAAGCTGAAACGGTAGGTGAATATAAAGTATTAGTGGCAAATATGGGAGAAATGGATGCCAAATCCTTGCAGTCTGCTGCTGAAAGATTACAGCAAAAATTAGGCGAATCAGCCGTAGTTGTTGCTTCTATTCCCTCAGAAGATAAGGTTAGTTTGGTAGCTGCCTTTAGTCAGCAGGTTATTCAAGCTAAACAACTACAGGCAGGTAAATTCATCGGCGAGATTGCCAAAATCTGCGCTGGTGGAGGCGGTGGCAGACCAAATCTAGCGCAGGCTGGAGGCAGAGATGCTAGTAAAATAGATGAGGCTTTAGATACCGCCAAGCAACAGTTAATTGCAAAGTTAAGTTAGATCTAATGGGTGGGTCAAATTCCACCCTAATTTTTGTCATTTGTATTCTCATTGCCGAGAATGATAATCTATGACTACCAAATAGGCTGCGAAAAAATAAACCATCAGTAGGAAAATTGAGCCATAATTTGTCAGTATAAATAGTCATTTAAAATATGGAATCTACCAATCAATCTCTTAACACTGGACAGTGGTGTTTAGTTACAGCGCGTCAATGGAAACGTGGCTCTTTTTTAAAATACTTAAATAACGATATTGACAAAAAACATTTACAAGAATTAATTTTAGAGATTGTCGAGTTAGAAGAGTCTGTTTATGAAGATATGGTATTACTGCGTATTAGTAATTATGCAGAAGCAAGAAGCCAATTACAGCAAATAGAGCATTTCCAAAATATTCAAAGATTAAAGCCCAACGAAGTTAGTCGAATGCTTAATAAATAAATAATTTGCCTTAATTACTAAATTTTACCAGCCAATAAGATAACGGCTATTCTTTTTCAGGACAGCTTTGATACCGTAAGCGATCGCCATAGAAATAATAACTATTAAAAAAGTTGCCAATACCAAAGTAAAAAAGTTTCCTTGATAACTTAAATCTAAATTTAATTTCTTAGCAATGCTAGCAATAGCGTTAATTAAAAATGGATGAATAAAGTAAATAGCAAAGCTGGTTTCTGCCGTCTTTTTCATGCTGCTAATATCAGTATTTTCATAATGATCGAGAATAGACATAAGCAGAAAACAAAGCAAAATTTTCTGAAGTAAATTGACATCAGGAACCGTGATTGACCAAAATTCTTTGGTAAAGTTACCTGAACTGTGGAGTACAAAAATTTGAATTAAACTAAGAGCGATCGCCAGTAATACAATCACTGCCTTTTTCTTATTATCTTTTAGATAAGCGTAGATCTTTTTATTATTAATTGAACTCCAGATTCCAATCAAATATACTGGCAAAAAGTAAACTACAGAATGAAGAGGATTTATACCATCACTTGGTCGATGAACAATCAATGAAATAGGTAAAAGAAATGCAATTGCTAATAATATTTTGTTTGACCTGATAATCCAGTTAATTACAGGAGAAATAGCAAATAAAATCATTACCATGGGAATATACCAATAGGCAAAATTAATTCTACCTGTAACTAAAAACCAAATAATTGCTAAAAATGGTTGTTCTCTCAAGCTACCAGGGAGAAATTTTCCACCGTCACCTACAAACACAGTAAGTAATATAGGAACTAATGAACAAAGTAAATAAGGCAAAAGCACAAACTGTGTCTTTTTCTTCATAAACTTTTTGTATTCAAATCTAGGGTAAAAAATATGATTGTATAAAAAACCCGAAATAAATACAAAATAAACGCTTCCATTTGAAATCAGAGAATAAAGCAGCTTTTCGGCATTAGTTGATGTATCCAAACCACCCAAACCTTGACAATGACCTAACACAATTAGAATAATTGCTATTCCTCTAAAATAATTAATTGAATTGAGAAATTTTTTCTTTGTAGGTTGAGAGCTTGATACCATTTTCTATCTTTAAAACGGATTGTTTTATTTGATTGAATTTAAAATAACCTGAGCTAGGAATTTAGCCAAAAGAATAGGAACTAATTAAATGTCTCTTATTTTTCATCATGAACGATCACAAACTTTTTGATTTAATTACTAGCATTTTGTTGCCACCTGGTTGAAGTTCATAAGGTACAGTTTTAATCATCACAGAATATCCCCAGTTGCTAAATTCAGTCATAACAAAATCTAAATAGGGAGAAGTTTCCTGCATTAATGTCAACAGCGGAAATATTCTTACCTCTTGGCTAACCCTCAGCATTTCTTTGATCGAAGCGATATGAAAGTCTCGATCGCAATGTTCAGAATATAAAAACAAAAAATGAGAACATAATGCTAAGTCGAAGCTGCGATCGGCAAAATTTAAATGGGGTAATTCCTGGTTGAGATATCTATTGTCTTGTTTTCCCTGGCTATAATCCTCTAAAAAAAGCTCAAGGCTTTCGACGCGACTCTTTTTTAGGGCTTGGGGTGATGAATGATATTTCCACACCCAATTATTAGGAGTAGCAATTACCTGATCGATAATATTATCCACCACCTCATCAAATCGCTGCTTGATTTCTGCACCGTCAAACTGATAAATAGGATCGACGGAGGTAATATTTACCTCTGCTTTTGTCCCTTGGGCATTAAAGCTGGCTGGACCATCTCCTACCCCTAGAATCCTTTGCTGTAAATCCTTGGGGGAGAGGTCAAACATTTTAGTATATTCATCGAGCGATCGCCCAAAAGGAACAACTTTTGCTAATTTCATGACCATAATGGAAACTATTTTTTAATGTTTCTAAATAGCACATGGTTGAGATTTATTAACTTTATCAAGTTGTCTACTGCCTTTTGGTGGCATTGATAAATTATGCCTATTATGAAAATCTTGCTGTACCTTGTAGGTCAAACGAGGGGAAATTTGACGAACAATTTGTCCTAAAAGGCGATCGCCTGTAGATTGAATTAAAAATGGGGAAATTTTAGCCATAAACTGAGGGAATTCTACCTCAACGCCTAAATTTAAACTCCACCTAACTTCAGTAATACGGCTTGGGAGTGTAATCTTCTTAGGAAATAAGCCACTTTTAAAGGTATCATCCCGATCTACAGTCATCTCAGTTAATTCCATCGATGCCTGATAATTAACCTCATATCCAGTAGAATCATACTCAGGAATAGGAATAGTCTGCATCTGATAAATATTGCCTACAGGTGAATTTAAGACCACGCCAATTTTTGGCTCTACTTCGTAACCAAACGCGCCATATTGTCCTACAGTCAAAACATAACCATTGTCTCCTAAAGGTTCAACCTTCATTGGTTGAGCGCAGCGACAAAACCAACCTTCATGAGCATCAAGGTATTTAGCCACCGTATCTACATCGCTATACATATCCATTCGTCCGATAAAGCTGACCTCAAAGACAAATGTTTTTGACTGTTCAAGAGAATTAATATAGTTAAGCTGCATAGAATCAGATGAAGATCCTGGTGAAAATGAATTTTGCGGGTGACTAATAAATTTGGACTGCATACTATTTATTTAAATTACCGTTTTAGAACATTCCCTTACTGTTAATATAATTACAATAAAGGTGTTAATTATCAGCAAAACACTTTTTTTTTGAGACAGGTGTGATTTAGATTTCTATGGGTATATTTGTTGCAGGAGCTACTGGGCAAACTGGTAAACACATTGTTAGACAGCTATTGGCAAAAAACGTCTCTGTAAAAGCACTAGTTCGCGATCTTAAACAAGCTCAGACAGTAATTCCTGAGGCTGTAGAACTAATACAAGGAGATGTTTTAAATCCAGCAACTTTTGAATCTGCTCTTTCTGATTGTAACGTCTTAATTTGCGCTACTGGGGCTAGTCCTAGTTTAGATCCTACTGGACCCTATCAGGTTGATTATCAAGGTACGAAGAATTTAGTAGATGCAGCCAAAGCTCAAGGAGTCGAGCATCTGATTTTAGTTTCTTCTTTATGTGTGTCTAAATTTTTTCACCCTTTAAATCTGTTTTGGCTAGTTCTATACTGGAAAAAGCAGGCTGAATCCTATATTCAAGCTAGCGGTATTCCCTACACAATTGTTCGACCAGGGGGATTAAAAAACGAAAACAATTCTGAGCCAGTTTTTATGTCTGCTGCTGATACTTTATTTGAAGGTAGCATTCCCCGTGAAAAAGTTGCCCAGGTATGCGTAGAAGCAGCATTTCAGCCTGCTGCCAAATCCAAAATTGTCGAAATTATTACTCGTCCCACAGCCCAAGAAAAAACCTGGTCACAATTATTTAGCGATATTTCTTAAAGTTTGGCAGCAAGATCTATAATTTCTCATTGTTTCATTACCAAACTGTTTAATCAAGCTGCCTAAAATGCAACTAAGCAACAAAGCCAAGTTTCTCTATCTTGGATGTCTAATCTTAATTTTATTGAAGTTAAGATTAGACATTAGCAAGTCTCAAGTTGATGCTCACTGGCAAACTCCTAAACAGTTATTTTCTCAGCTTTTTCAAGATTGGCGTGATAAAAACTCTCATCAAGCACCCTACGCATATAGTACAAATTTATATAGCACGCAGCCTTTAATGATGGCAGGAGGCGATCCTTACATACGAGCCTTAATGCGAACTATTACAGCTAGTGAAGCTAACGTCAAACGACCTTATAATGTAATTTATGGCGGTCAATACGTTGACGATCTTAGCCATCACCCTGAAGTCTGTGTGCCAATTGTCGCTGGACCAAATGTAGGGCAATGTAGCACCGCTGCTGGGCGTTATCAAATGCTTGATTTTACCTGGAGTAAACAGGCTCAACTATATCATCCTCGCCCATCGGGGATTTGGCGTTGGAAAACCTATAGCTTTGAAGCAGAATATCAAGATGCAGTGGTTTACGAGTGGTTGAGTGATTCTAACGCTTGGGGAACAGATATTCCGCAACTTTTGCGACAGGGCAAAATTACTCAAGTATTAAAGCTGCTTTCAGGTACTTGGACTAGTTTAGGTTATGGCATAGAAACTAACTCTATGAGTGATTATTTGCCAAAAATATATCAAAATATGTTGCAGGAAGAACTCAGCTAGTACCGTCGCGCGGAGGTAAACTGATTAAAGCGATTGAGTCTGTAAGATATTTGGTCAGATTACACCGATCAAGGTAAAATTTTCTCTGCAACAAATTAAATTTTCTTTAACTCTAAACAAGAAAAAAACGAACTATGCTTGCCAAAAGAATATTGCCCTGTCTTGATGTCAATGCAGGAAGAGTAGTTAAAGGCGTTAATTTTGTTGATCTCAAAGACGCAGGAGATCCTATAGAACTAGCAAAAGTATATAATGATGCTGGAGCAGATGAGCTTGTATTTCTTGACATTACTGCTACCCATGAAGATCGAGGCACGATTGTAGATGTCGTTTATCGCACGGCAGAACAAGTGTTTATTCCTCTGACGGTTGGGGGTGGTATTCAATCCTTAGAAAATATTAAAATTTTGTTAAGAGCGGGAGCGGATAAAGTTAGCATCAATTCCGCAGCAGTTCGCAATCCTGACTTAATTAATCGTGCTAGCGATCGCTTTGGCAAACAATGTATCGTCGTGGCGATCGATGCCCGTCAACGTACCGATCTTAATAATCCTGGCTGGGACGTATATGTACGTGGGGGCAGGAAAAATACGGGTATTGATGCGATCGCCTGGGCAAAAGAAATGGCAAAAAGAGGTGCTGGAGAATTATTAGTAACCAGTATGGATGCCGATGGAACACAGGCAGGATATGATATCAACCTAACTCGTTCAATTGCTGAGCAAGTAGAGATTCCTGTAATTGCCTCTGGCGGGGCAGGAAACTGTCAACACATCTATGAAGCTTTAAATCAGGGTCAAGCAGAAGCTGCTCTTCTAGCTTCTCTACTACATTTTGGACAACTAAGTGTCTCAGAGATTAAAGCCTATCTGCAAGAGCGTCAAGTTCCTGTACGAATAGCTTAATTTAATGGGCTAAAATAAGAGAAGACACCCTAAAGGGTTCAGCATCAGAAAGCACTATATGCGGACAAGTATATGCGCAAGTAATTTATCACGCATCTTTAAGTAAAGCTTAAAAAAAGAAGTTTTATTCCCAATACTTAAAAATTGTGTATTAAGATAATAAATAGTTTACATTTCGTAAAAAATGCTGATTCCAATTCTCATATTTGACGTTGCTTTAGTAGCATGGTCGCTGCATCTAATGCAATCGGCTTTGGAACAGCAAGAGTTCTCTTTAATGCTTGCTGGTACACTTGTTGCTGCATCCGCCGCTGCTATGTTGGTAGTCTATTTTATTGCTGGCAACTGTATAAGTAGTCTTAGTTAATCTTCATTTTGGTTAACTCCATGATCTAGTTGTGATAATATTGTTCAAGTATTGGGGCATTAGCTCAGTTGGTAGAGTGCTTGCATGGCATGCAAGATGTCAGCGGTTCGAATCCGCTATGCTCCATTTGGCGTAAGGTCTAATTTTACATTGTTTGTGTAATTTAAAGTTTGTTTTTGCCGTTGTGTCAAGGCTATATTTCAAAAACTCTACGGCAAAGTAATGCTTTAAAATGGTTGTTAGACCATTTTCGTAATTTAAAAATACTAAGATTGACGAGAGGAAATGCTCGTGGTTAATGAGCATATTCCACTCCCGTGCTGACAAATTTTGAAGAAGAAAAGCGATGCCTAGCCGAAGGGATCGCCATCTAAATTGTGACTAAAAATCAAACTATGAAGATTGAAAAATTTATACAGCAAAATCCCCAACAGATAAAAAGTTATCCCCTTTCACTTCAGGCATTGTGGCATGACTATCAAGGTGATTGGAACAGTTCTCATAAATTAATCGACCATGAGAGCGATAGTGATTGTGCTTGGGTTCATGCTTATCTGCACAGAGTTGAGGGAGATTTAGGGAATGCTCGTTACTGGTATCGCCGTAGTGGTAAACCAGAATCAAAACAGACTTTGACAGAAGAAAGGCAGCAGATAGCTCAGGCTTTATTAGAACAATTTTAAAGGTTCGCCTTGACATTGATTAACTTCTACCAGTACATGAGTAAGAAAAGATATTTCATTGAGCAAGCTTTTATAGTCTTCGGGCGATCGCGGAAAATGTGTGACCAGAGAAATGGTTGTAGCCAAACGATTTTCAGCGACATAGCGGATGTGTAAGTCAGTGATTCGATTGTCGGCATCAGCTTCAATAGCAGTCATAATATCTAACCTCGTTTGCTTGTCAATCGCCCCATCAAGCAAAATAGCACCTGTATCTTGAACCAAATCATAAGACCATTTAGATATATAGCCGTACCAAGTTAAATTAGCGGTGCGACCCCCTAAGGGTTCAACAGTTTGCTCAACGGGGGGAAGCCAAGGCGTGTTTTGGGTCAGAGTATTCTGTCCCAACAGGCGAGTGGAACAAGCCCCCGTTTAGGGGGCGTTTCCTCGATGTGTCAGGCAGCCAGGATTACTTGTCCTAAATATATCGAGCCGCTGGGAATTTAAAAGGTAAAGGTAGTCCGCAGGGTAGTAATAACTAAGTCATCATTATTATTGTTGTTATCTGGATTGCTGACGTAAACAACACCAGGAGTTATGCCAACGTTATCACTTAGCTGGTACTGATAAAAAGCTTCGACATGAAGAGACCTGTCGTTATCTTCACCAAACCCATCGGCATCAATGGTGGAACTAGATACATAAGGTTCCATGCCAACGATGATACCGCCCAGACTGCCTTCTTTAATCAAGTCTGGGAAGGCTAAAGTTGCTGCCCAGTTCCAGATATCTTGACTACCTCGCTCTACAGTTTGCCCATCGGCAACGAAGCTAGAAAGAGTTTTTACTTTACTTAAACCACCCCAGCCACCAATCACAATGCGATCGCTCAAGGCAAAAGAAAACTGTGCGCCATAGGAATTACTAGATGTAGGTACACCACCTTCAAAAACTCCAGGAGTAGCAGGATTGAGATTTGGATTTGCTGCTCCTGTGCTGAGAGATTGAATATTAGATAAATCGCTACCTACCCCAGTATCGCTCTGGTTATAACCATTAACGTAGGTTAGAGCAATATCGAGCTTTTCAATAGGAGTAATAGTTAGTTGTCCAATAGCACTATAAGAACCATTAAATAGACCATTGCCGTTAGTAGGATTGCTGGCGTCCCCTGCTAGATAACCCGCACTTAACTCTAATTTATCGCCAAAATCATGAGTGATGCCCAAGCCTGACTGCGCTGGGGGATAATAAATAGGACTACGAGTACCAAAAGAAGAAATTGCACCTGAAGCCCCATCACCATCGAGAACACTTACAGTATCAGCAATGTCATCAGCCCTCAGTCCTATCGCCCCAATCTTGACATCAGTATTTTTGCCAATCGGGCGATCGTAATACACAACTTCTAAAGATAAATTATTATCTTCAGGTTGGGCAAAAAATATTTCTCCCTCAAATGTGCCTGTGGTGTCAGAAAACGTAGGAAAATTGCCCGTAGACAGACGAGTAAAGAGTCGATCTTCACCAGTAAAGCTGCTGTTTAACTCTAAACGGGTACGGTAACCAAATACAGGCACTCGATCAATTTTATCATCACCAGTTGTGGCGATTAGTTGCTGATTAGAACCTGCCACCACGCTAGCAAGACCAAATATTACCTGTCCCTCTAACTTGGTAGTAGTAGAAAACTGATTATCTTCTAGTACCGCAGTGCGACTCTCGATTTCGTCAACTCTGCCACCTAAAGTTGCTAACTCTGCCTCAAATTCCTGAGATAGACGATTAATGGTATCAATATCTTCTTGACTTACAGATCCCTGAGAAGCAATTAGGCGTTCAATTTGATTTAAACAGGAGTTTAAACCCGCAGCAAACTCATAACGAGTTAGGGCTTGGCTGCCCCGATAGGTTTGGTTGGGATAGCCAGCAATGCAGCCATAACGATCTACCAAACTTCTTAAGGCTTCATAAGCCCAGTCTGTAGGCGATACATCTTGTAGCTGATTGACGTTAGTTACCTGCCCCATACCATTGCCTTTGCCTTCTTGGTCGTATTTTTCGATCTGATCGATAAGCTCGTTTGTTTCGGCTTGGGCAGGATTGCCATAAATCCCTGTAACTAAGACTGCAAGCATAATAGAAGCAGTTTGGACCAAAATATTTCTCATAACAATCCTCACACACTAAATAAAAACATGATAATGATTCTCGTTCTCTTTATCAAGTAATGCCCAATTTATTTTGAGCTTTGATTAAGCGATCGCGAAATTGATAAGCTGCTTTGATGATTTCTCTTCGCTGAGTAGCATCAAGACTGCTATTGGGTGGGGCAGCAACTTGACCTTCGGTAAAATCAAGGGGCAACAGAGGCGATCGCCTTTTTATAAGCTGCTGCGCTGGGATCGACGTTTTCTAGCTTATTACAATTCCGTCCATTCTTCAGAAAGCATATTAGCTATGACTTCAAAACCACCGTTACTATCTGGTTTAAGCACATAAGCCATTCCTTGAGGATCGGGATAAATGCCTGTTGCTGCCTCAAATATGTCATCGTGTCCTACAATAATGTTATTAGTTCCATTTTCAGGTACGGTAGTTAGAAAAGGAGTCACGTTAGCTTTCATTTGCTCTACTTGTTCGTCGGTATAATCTTCAAAAGGCAGAAAGTTGAGTGCAGAATCTTTCTGATATTGACCAAAAGCTAAACTAGCAGTTTCCCAAGCACGACAATATTCACTGGTAGTTACTTCACCAATAGGTATTTGGGCTGCGTCGAAAGCATCGCCAATTGATATTGCTTGTTGCCAGCCTTCCTCACTAAGAACTCGTTGAGTTGCACAGTCATTAACATCTGCTTTAGTTTGGTCGGCGTAATCTGTCTCTGTCTGGGCGTGTCGAAAATAGATTACATAACCACCATTTTGCAGTTCGCTCAATAGTTCTTCATTACTCATTTTGTCTTGGAAATCGGCATTTGCCTGTTCTCCAGGACTAAGTTTTGTCTCACCTTCCCCGCCTTCCCCACCTTCTGCCATCAAGAAATTGCTTACTTCTCTTGATTCATCGGCATTGACTATTGCAGTACCAGATAGACCAAGAGTAGTAGCTAAACCAAGTGCTAAAAATAATTTTGCAGATTTCATATTGATAATGCTTCTTATTAGTACGCAGACTTTTAAGAATACATTTAATGAAAAATATTGTCAACAAGTAGCAAATTTCTGGTTGAAACCTACGCACCAAGTTATACCGTTTTTATTTATGTTGGCTACAAATGACTGACTGGGAGACTAGGGGTCTAGGGGACGGGGAGAAAAATTTGTAGCAGCAATTTTTAGAATTGGTATTGCTGATATAAGTACCAAGCCAGAATTGATTAGTATATTCTAAGCTCAAATAAAACGATTGAATATGTATGGACTAAGATGTGAGGACAATCTCTCTATTAGTATGCAGTAGATCACACCATCTGGTGTTGAGCATATTTAGGATGTAATCAGTTGAATTAAAAAGAGTTTATCAACATGATTACTAACCACAAATACCAGACTCGTTTATATAAGCACAACAATTGGACTTTTCTGCCAACTGCTTTTAGTGCTTTGGCAGGGGTCGGTCTAGGGCTGATAATTGGCAATTGCTTAGGTTGGCTTTAAACAAGTGCCATATACCATTTAGCGATCGCCTGAATTAATCACGCGACAAATGTGCAAAGTATCACTCATACTTTTAATGCCCTGGAAAATATACTCTAGCTGCTGGCGATCTCTGATATCCAAACTCAAAGAAATCAAGGCTGGCTTGTTGCGACCAGTTTTCACCCCTGCATTACGCACATTAATACCGCGATCGCTCAGACGAGCTAAAATATCTTTTAGAACTCCCACTCGATCCATTGCCTCAATTTGAATATCTACAGGGTAAGTAAAAGGCTTTCCTGCTTCTCCTTGAGTATTCCAGTTAACAGGAATAATTCGCTCTTTGGGAACTTTCTTGACGTTATGACAACCGTGAGTATGAATTGAAATACCTCTAGAGCTTAAAGTTACTGCGCCCATAATCGATTCTCCTGGCAAAGGTTTGCAACATCCTGCGATATGATAGAGCATTCCCTCCACGCCAATGATTGGCGATTTTCCCTTGTCTCTAACATTGTTTGATGTGTAGTTAGAAATCTCCACATCTTCTTCGGAGATAATTTCTGCCTCTTCTATGGGCTGCTGCTCTTTGACAATATCTCGCCAGCGATTAACTACATGGTTTTGAGTAATTTCGCCATATCCCAAAGCAGCAAGCAAATCTTCTACAGAATGATAGTTACAGCGTCGTGCCACAGCTTGCATTGTCTCAGACTTGAGCAAAGCCTCAAAACCACTTTTGCCCATTTCTTTTTCTAATAAATCTCTACCTCTAATGATATTTTCATCACGATGCGATCGCTTGTACCATTGACGGATACGGTTACGAGCGGTTGGAGAGACAACAAAGTTGAGCCAGTCTAAACTAGGACGACTATTTTTCTGGGTGACAATCTCGACAATATCGCCGTTTTCTAAGGGTTTTGACAGCATCGACCAGCGACCATTAACCCTTGCCCCCTTCATGTGATTGCCAATTTCACTATGAATACGATAGGCGAAATCAACAGGGCTTGCTCCTTGAGCGAGAGAGATGACATCGCCGTCAGGAGTAAATACATAAACATCATCTTCAAAGAGATTGTCTTTGACGCACTCCATATATTCTTGAGCGTCATTAAGATCTTTTTGCCATTCTAATAGCTGACGTAGCCAGGTAAATTTGGTATCCTCAGAAGATAGCTCTGGATTGCTTGTGCCTGTCTCTTTATATTTCCAGTGAGCAGCAATCCCGTACTCGGCTATTTGGTGCATTTCCAGGGTACGAATTTGAATCTCAATCGGACGACCATTTAAGCCAACTACAGTAGTGTGTAAAGACTGATAGCGATTGGGTTTAGGTAGACCAATATAGTCTTTGAAACGTCCTGGAATGGGTTTGAAAGCATCATGAACTACCGCCAAGGCGCGATAACATTCTTCGTTGGTTTCTACAATAATTCTAAAAGCAGCAATGTCATAGATTTGATTAAATTCCTTTTGCTGTCGCTGCATTTTTTGATAAATGCCGTAAAGATGTTTCGGTCGTCCCTCTAGCTCTATTACGTTAACTTTTAGCTGTTCTAAGCGCGATCGCAATGTTTCCGTAACTTGAGTAATTCTAGCTTCGCGATCGGTTCTTCTCTCGGCAATTAACGTCTTAATTTCTTCATAATCATCTGGTTCTAGGTATTTAAAGCATAAATCTTCTAGTTCCCACTTAAAGCGACCAATACCTAGTCTATTTGCCAAAGGAGCGAAAATTTCTCTGGTTTCTTGACTTATACGTCGCTGTTTTTCTGGCTTTAGATGATCTAGAGTCCTCATGTTATGCAGTCTGTCTGCTAGTTTGACTACAATTACGCGAATATCCGTTGCCATTGCCAAAAACATTCGTCGAAAGTTTTCAGCCTGACGTTCAGTAGTGCTAGAAAAGTTAAATTTTGATAGCTTGGTTACTCCTTCAACTAGCTGCCTTACCTGTCCCCCAAACATTTCTTCAATTTCTTCTGGGGTTACTTCGGTATCTTCCACCACATCATGAAGAAAACCCGCAGCAATAGTTACACTATCTCCGCCCAAATTACGTAATAAACTAGCTACTGCTATGGGATGGGCAATATAGGGCTCTCCCGACTTACGAAGCTGTCCCTCGTGTAACTTATAAGCGAAATTAAATGCACGGCAAATTAAAGTTGCATCTGGATCTGAGTGGTCTGAATGCTGATTGAGCAAACATTCTTCTAACCAGCGAGGAAGCTCAACTTTGTTAGATTTACTTTCTATGATAGAAATAGCGGTCATAGATTTTAAGATTATAAGTAAGTGTGTAAGGACGAGATAAAGTGAAAAAACCTTTGATTTATGCTATTTTCGCCGAAACATTTTAAATCTGATTTGGATAGCTTAAATAACAGCCATACGCTTAAGGGTGATAAATCACTGGACGTGGAATATGCTGCTTGCACCCTCGACAGTCGCTTTATGTCGGTGAAACCGCCCACCGCGCTGTCTCGCAAAGCAGCATCGAGAAGCATTCCCTTGCGCCTATCGGCGACGCGGGGTCTTCTCTCATTTCCGCCCACTAAAGTAAAGTATGGACTAAGCTTGCTACCCGTTTTGTTACTGAGATATAAAATTAAGTGTATTTCTCAAAAGGTAAATATCTATTTGGGTAAGGTATTTTTTCAGATGTTAAACCAACTAAAAAGTCAAGCCCATTTACTGTAATTTTATCTTATCTTAAAATTATAAAGCTAATAATGTTGCCTGCATCACATAATCGAGCATATCAGGATTTCTCAAATTTGTTAACCAAGTTCAGCGGCTTCTTAATTAATTCTGAAGAACAGGTTGACCAATTGCAGCTAAAACAGAAGTTTCAGCATTTACAGTCATGGTTTGATGGGAATATTGCCGATCTTGAGAGTGATAACTTAGAACAAGATGTTATTTCTCGATGGCAATCGGTACAAACCGAAATTAAGCGTGAATTTAAGTTATTAGCTACAGATATTTTGTTTTTGACTTCTGCACGCCAAAGCTCTACTCTTGATAAACGATTACGAAGTATCAAAGGGCGAGTTGCTAAATTACTTAGTTATTGTCAAATAATGAATAGTTAAAATCTAAATTGATATTGAATAATTGCTTGTATTATATCTATAACTTATTGCAAAAATTTAATCTATGTTTTAGATAAGATGTATAGTCATTCCCATTAATTTAATAGTAGCTTTGTATTGATAACAAGATTAAATATTACTTACTACTTTTTTGAAGATTGCGATTGTTGCTATTGAGAATGACTATAGTTTATTTACCCATGCTGTAAATTGACAAACCAATCAAGAGTTCGAGGATTAACCCAGCCTTTTTGAGTGATGATTTCCCCAAATTTGCGATTAGTTAAAGATTGCTGCTGTAAAGTATGGTTAATTTGTTCGGGTAAAAGAAGTCCTGCATTGTTTAAATAGTCTCCTAAACGCAGTTTACTGTGGGAGTGAACTAGCGTTGGTAGCTCATTTACAAAAAAGCCAACTGTTTTTGAAGGAAGATAACCTTCTTGAATTAAAATTTCGCCAAAGCGATAATTTGCGTATTGTTGTTGAAGTTTTAGAGTCTGTCTAATACTTTGGGGAGATAACAAACCAGCCTGGAGTAGAAGTTCTCCTAAAGGCAAATTTTCCGTTTGCAGTTGAGGCGAAAATCTATATTGATTAAATCGTTGTTTTCCTACTAGGTAGAATAAAGGTAGACTATCAACTAAATATCTTTTCCAGAGGCGGTTGGGTTCGCTAGAAAGGCGATATAGCCATTCTAAACCCATCTCGCTCATTATTTTAGGCGATCGCTTGACATTTCCTGCTTCAAAGTCAATGGTTGCGCCAATAGCCAGAAATATTTTTATTTTAGGCAATTGATCTCGGTACTTAGCAATCCATTTTTCTTGTTTGGGTGCGCCAACTCCCACGGCTAAAACGGTGGCATCAGAATGATTAATCCGTTCAATAATAGCTTGGCATTCCTTTTCATCTTGTTCAAAGCCGAAAGAAGGAGAATGAGCGGCTACTACTATTTCTCTGCCCACTTTTTGATTAATATTAAATAATGCTTGTTGAGCAATTCCTTCTTTGGCACCTAAAAGAAATATGCGAACATCTTCGTTATCTTTGTTGTATTCATAAAAGGCGGGAAATAAATCAGAACCCGAAATTTTTTCTTTGATTGGACTACCTAATAACAAAGAAATATATTGCATAACTTTGCTATCACAAACTCGATAATCTGCATGATAATAAGCCTTGAGCAATTCGCGATCGCTTTGTATCTTAACTAAATGATCGACGTTAGGAGTCACTACAACCCCACCGTTAATATTCAGATCTTGTAACAACTCAGCAGTAGTGATGTTGTGAATCGATACATTTAAAAAATCAACTATATCCATTTTTATCGTAGTACTTTAATTGGTTAGGATAGAGCAGTAAATTGCTCGTAGGTAAATAAATAATAAGTAAATTAAAAGCTTAAAATAAAAGAAGCTAGATTCACCTAATAAGCGAAATTCTAGCTTCTTAATGTTTGTTAGCAATTGATCGAAATCACTAACTCTATTACTTTTCTTGATCGGCAATCATTCATCGTTTAATGTTCATTGATAAAAGCTTCAGTCATTTGATAGGCTTCGTCATCGGTAAACTGTTGAGGGGGATGCTTCATAAAATAGGCAGAAGGAGGAGTTAAAACGCCACCAATACCTCGATCTAAGCCTAATTTACAGCAACGAATAGCATCGATGACAACCCCTGCCGAATTAGGAGAATCTTCTACGGAAAGTCTCATCTCCAGGTTCATTGGCACATCGCCAAATAGTTTACCTTCAATGCGGATAAACGCTACTTTATTATCTTTTTGCCAGGGTACATAGTCACTGGGCCCAACATGAATATTTTCATCTTCTAGGCGTTTGGCAATTACTCCCTGTACAGCTTCAGTCTTAGACTCCTTTTTAGAATCTAAGCGAGAGCGATCAAGCATATTGCGAAAGTCTGTATTACCGCCAGTATTTAGCTGATAGGTACGCTCAATCTTAACTCCGCGCTTTTTACAAAGATCGACTAAAGTACGATGGCTAATAGTTGCGCCAAACTGAGATTTAATATCATCGCCAATAATCGGAATATTGTGATGCTTAAATTTATCTGCCCATAATGGATTGCTGGCAATAAATACAGGAATACAGTTAACAAAGCCTACTCCTGCATCCAAAGCACATTCAGCATAAAACTCTACAGCCTCTTGTGAACCAACAGGAAGATAGTTAACCAAAACTTCTGCTTCAGACTGTTTGAGACTGTTGACTACATCTGCTTTTGACTGTTCTGGGCGATCTCCGATCACAAAAGTGTATTTCTCATCAGCACCGTTCATGTGGTCTGCCACACCGTCTAACACTGCTCCCATTTCCACTGTAACTGCCGTTTTGGGGACGTTTTCACAAAAAACAGTTGTACAGTTGGGAGGAGCAAAAATTGCCTCAGCAACATCTTTTCCTACTTTTCGTTGGTCAATATCAAAAGCAGCAACTACCTGAAGATCGTAAGGCTTGTAGCCACCGATCTCCCAGTGCATTAAGCCGATCGCCTCAGCCTCTTTTTTGCCTCGATAATATTCAATTCCTTGGATAAGTGAACTAGCACAGTTCCCTACACCGACAATTGCAATTTTTACGCTCCCCACCATTTAACCTTCCTCCATTATTGGACTACATTATAGGAAATCTTACAGTCATTGTTTAAAAAATAATAAACGAATGGTAATCAATTCCACCATAGTAGATGTTCTACTTAATAGATCGGTACACCAACCCAAGCAAACCGCCTATACATTTTTAGCCGATGGAGAGAAAGAATCGGGTAGTTGTACTTACCAAGAATTAGATACCCAGGCAAAGGCGATCGCTGTTCAACTCCTCTCTAAAGTCAAACCAGGCGATCGAGCTTTGTTAGTCTATCCCTACACTGCTGGTTTAGAATTTATCGCTAGTTTTTTGGGTTGTCTCTATGCTGGAGTGATTGCCGTTACTGACTATCCCCGACAACATATTAAATCTCTTAGCCAGTATCAAGATCGGATCGACAATTGTCAAGCTGGAATTATTTTAACCACCCAAGAATTTGCCGATCGCGTCAAAGGACAGTTAGTTGCTCATCCTGGCATGGCATTAAAGCTAAAGGCTTTACCCTGGATTGCTAGCGATAAAGTTGATTTGAATTTAGCATCTGGGTGGCAAAAACCAAATATCAACGGCGATACCTTAGCTTTTTTACAATACACTTCTGGTTCAACAGGAGATCCTAAAGGCGTGATGGTGACTCATGGCAACGTACTGCACAATTCAGAGGTTATTTATCAGTCTTTTGGACACCATGATCGCACTAAAATTTTGATGTGGTTACCGATGTTTCATGACATGGGTTTAATCGGTGGCGTGATGCAGCCTTTGTATACAGGTTTACCCGCCGTGCTAATGTCTCCTATTGCTCTGGCACAAAAGCCTTTTCTTTGGCTACAGGCGTTGTCTAAATACCAGATTACTACCAGTGGGGGTCCAAATTTTGCCTATGACTTATTGTGTCAAAAAATTACTGATGAGCAGCGAGCTAGTCTAGATCTTAGTCATTGGCAGGTAGCTTTTACTGGTGCTGAACCTGTAAGGGCAGAGACTATCGCCAAATTTGCTGAACTATACAAACCCTGCGGTTTTAAACCTGAAGCCTTTTATCCCTGTTATGGCATGGCTGAAGCCACATTATTTATCACGGGTGGTAATGCAGCAGAACGTCCTAAAGTTACTTACCTAGATAAAACAGCCCTAACTAAAGACAAAGTTGTCACCGTAACGCCAGATTATCCTAACTCAAAAGCCGTAGTTAGCTGTGGTCATACTTGGCTAGGGGATGAAATTATTATTGTTAATACCGAAACAAAAACTGAGTGTAAAAATAATCAGGTAGGGGAAATTTGGGTAACGGGGGCAGGAATTGGCAAAGGATATTGGCAAAAACCAGAACAAACAGCAGCGACTTTTCAAGCAACATTAGCTAACAAACCAAATAAAACCTACCTTCGCACAGGAGATCTTGGCTTTATAAAAGACGAGGAACTATATATCACTGGACGCATCAAAGAAATGATGATTCTTTGGGGACGTAATCATTATCCCCAACACATCGAAGAAACAGTAGAGACTTGTCATCCTGCCTTACGTGCTAATCATGGTGCAGCCTTTAGTGTGGAAGTTGGCGGGGAAGAACAATTAGTAATTGCCCAGGAAATAAATCGTGCTGACTTACGAAATCTTAATGCTGAAGAAGTCATCGGCGCAATTCGTCTGGCAGTGGGCGAACAAAACCTGGCTAATGTCTTTGCCGTGTCTTTACTTAAAACAGGCAGCATTCCTAAAACCTCTAGCGGTAAAATACAGCGTCGCACCTGTCAAAGTATGTTCCTTGACGGCAGCTTAAATACAGTAGCGCAGTGGCAACAGTCAAAAATAGCCGATACTGATATTACAGATTTAGCAGGACAATTTTTTAGCGATTAATCTGGTTATTAGTTGTTAGTTATTAGTTAGCTGTTGATAACTGACGGTGGATTGGTCATTGATAATTGTTTAGTCGCGATCGCCCATTTTTGCCTTAAACTAGGATTTTCAATTAGCGTTTTAAGTTTATTAGTAAAATTAAGGCGATCGCCTGGAGTATAGAAAAATCCATTAGTACCATCTTGGATATTTTCAACTACCCCCCCTGAATTGGGCGCAATTACAAAAATTTGGGCTGCAAATGCTTCTAGTTATAGTCGCTCAAATTAAAATTAAAGCTGTTTTTTAAAATCTATGATGGGCTGGACACAATTTTTTATCCCAGATACTCTAAATTTACTCTGGCTGGCTCTTAGCCTATTTTTTGCTGGCGTAATTGAATCTTTTTTATGGAAAACTAGTTTGTTCCAAACGTTAAATATTCCTATTCAAACACAATGGTTTGGAGCAAACAAAAAGTGGCGGGGATTGATTAGTTTACCCATAGCAATGGTAGCGAGCGTTTATTTATTAAATACCATTGAAATTTTCATTCCTACCTTACCTCAATCAGCAATTTTATTTTCTAATTTTAATCTTTTAGAGTTTGGCTTATTAGTAGGATTTATTTTTAACTTATCAGAATTACCTAATTCTTTTGTCAAGCGACGTTTAGAAATACCTCCTGGAGATGAAAGCAGTAAAATATTTTATTTCATCGATCACATGGATTCCACTTATGGGGTTTTAATTCTCTGGTATTTTTATTTTCACTTTCCTCTGCACTTAATTATCACAGGCTTAATTATCACACCATTGCTATTTATGGGTGCAACAGAACTACGTAAGAAGCTGGGATTAAAATAATACAATTTTGCAAAAAAATGATTATAAAAAGCTTTAGTTTAAACCACTAAAATTAATTCTTGAACTATTTTTCCTTCAGCATCTTTAAGTTCAAGCACTGTTAAATTACCTTCAATTCTTTCTTGACATTCACATTCAGAATTAATTAAGAAATCAAGATCGGTTTTTAAAGTTTCTAGCTGACAAAATTGTAGAACAGTTAAATTATTCATAGTTAAACCTTGATATTTGCTTTATTCAGACTTTATATTTGTTGTTCAAAGCTAACTCAAGCTAAAACCTATTTCTGTGATCTCATGCAGAGATTAAAGCGATCGCACAACCTCATAATATACGATTAAAAATACAATGCTAAAGTACTTTAATTAATCGGTATAAAGGCTCTTACCTTGGCGCGAGTTAAGGCGGTATAAAGCATCTTCTGTAAATCTGGACAATTTTGCATATCTTCGGTGTCCAAAAAGACATAATTTATACTAGAGCCTTGAGCTTTATGGACGGTCAAGGCATAGGCGTAAGTTATATCGTCAAACATCCGTGATAGATCGAAATATTTGTTCCACTGCTTTTTTTCTACGTAATATTTAGACTGTTCATTTTTTAGCTGTTCTCCTTCCTCGGTTAAGATAGATAAATTCACTTCAAACCCAGCATCAGTCATGACTGGTACTGACCAATATTGATAAGCTACCTTGTCAAAAGAAAGCTGTTTAATTGATGCTGATTCAATAACAGAACATTCTTCAGAATTATTAATTAGCACACCCCACTTATTTTTACCTTTTTGCCCAGGACGAGAACGAAATAAGGGTTTTTTGGCAATTAACCTATCTCCTGGTACATAAAGCGGTGCATCTTGACCCCATAAACGCGATCGCACAAATTTATTGGCAGATTTTGCTGTTTTATTGCGCCAAACTAGTAATCTGGCATAATCAGGGTTAATTTTGCAATCATCAGACTGAAAATATTCAACTACTGTATCTAACCATTGCTTTCTCGGCTGACAGATAATTGTCCGATCTTCGCTGCTTTTAAAAGGATAAATAAGGCGATTATATCGAGCATCACTGCGAATCTTCTCAGCAACTACGGCTATTTCACCTTCATAACGTACAATTTCGTTTAGGGTAAATGTTCTGTCAATATAGTCGGAAACGGCAACTACAGGCTCGTTTTCTTTAACGGGCGGTAATTGTGATTCATCTCCTACAAACACCACTTTAGTATCTATAGTTAAAGCGATCGCCTTAACTATTTCTTCAAAGTTACTACGATTGATCATCGAAAATTCATCAACGATCACCACTCCATAATCGTCAAATTTTGCTTCTCCCATGGAAGTAAATTCTTCTAAGCCAGTTTCTTCATTAATTTCTGGCTGTTGACCTAGTAATTGGGCAATAGTTTTGACCTCGATACTAACACCCATAGACATTGCCACCTGCATTAGGCTTTTAGCTGCTTTATTTGTTGGTGCTGCTGCTACCAACTCCAAGTTTTTAGCTCGAAGCCACTCGATAAAATGGCAAATTAAAAAGCTTTTACCTGTCCCTGCATATCCACTCAGGCGAAAGATACTTTCGTCACTTTTAACAAATGACTTTAATTGAGTTAAAGCTTGTCGTTGAGCAGCCGTTAATTGTTTTACGGAGACATTTTTAGTTTTAGATTTTGCCATTGCTTCAGGGCAAACGGTTATTTGCCTTACTTATTTCGCCATTGATCGCTTAACAATTCAGCATATCCCTAATCCTCTTCTTCGATCCAGGGAATGACTACAATAAATATGTCAGGACTTAGGCAACGATATCAATTTCGCCGCACCGCAAAATATCAAGTCTGTTTCAAGGGACTTAAAGTAAGCGATACTCCGCCTAAAAAAAGGGATATAATTTAGTCTTTGCTAGTAATTGCTATTAAGAAAGTAAAACAAATTTTTGGTTATGTTTTGAACCGTACATAAATAAAATATGAACTCGCTACAATTAATTTAGATAGCACAATTTAAGCTCGCGGTTTTTAAAAATGTATACTAGACGGCTGCTACTTATTGACGATAACGAAGATAATAGAATACTAGTCGAAATTGCCCTAGAAATGAACTCCGATTGGGAAGTATTAACAGCGATTAATGGAGTAGAAGGGATTACTAAGGCAGAATTAGAACGACCTGATGTTATTCTGTTAGACTTTATCATGCCAGATTTGGATGGATTAACTGTTTGTCAGGTTTTGAAGTCTAATCTGTTTACCTGTTCGATTCCCATCATTTTTATGACAGCTATGACTCAGGCTAAGATACTTTCTGAATTAGAAACTACTTTAGCTGAAGGAACAATCATCAAGCCTTTCGATATTACCAGCCTACATTCCCAAATCATGCAAATATGCAATTTTCAGACAAATTCAGAATTGAGCGAAATACAGTTTAGTTAACCAAAAATGATTAATTAGCGAGTTTGTGCTTTACCGTCTGCATAATGAGCGGTTTTGATCTAAATGGTTATCATAGACATACTATAATCATCTAAACTTGTTAAAGAAAACTAACGATGTTAAATTAGAAAATTTGTTTTTCTAATTGTAGTGTTGGCATTTTTCAGCAACAGTACAATTAGAAGGAGACTTTCTATGCCTCAAGATCGTTCGCGTTCTGCTAATCGTCTGCTTGCAGCTTTGCCAGAGGTTGAATATCAACGTTTGGAGCCTCACTTAAACTCTGTTTCTCTTTCTGTAGGAACGGTCTTCTACGAAGCCTCAGAAAAGATTGAAACCGTTTATTTTCCTAAGATGGCACTAATTTCTCTAGTTTCTATTTTAAGCAACGGTTCGACTACTGAGGTTAGTTTGGTTGGCGGTACAGGAATGGTGGGGCTGCCAGTTATTTTTGGCAGTAACTTGAGTCATAGCCGTGCTGTTGTTCAAGTGCCAAATGGTGGGATAAAAATATCTGCCCAGGTTTTAAAACAGGAGTTTGATCGCGGAGGAGAATTGCAAAAGCAGTTGCTTCTCTATGCCGATACCAGACTAAAAGAGGTTGCTCAACTAGCAGTTTGTAACCGCCATCACACAATCGAAGAACGTCTTGCTCGTTGGCTACTGACTGTTCGAGATTTAACTCAATCTGACAAGCTACCACTGACTCAGGAATTCATTGGTGATATGCTTGGAGTTCGTCGTTCTGGGGTGACCATAGCAGCGGGAATTTTACAAAAGGCAGGCTTAATTCATTGCTCCCGTGGCAAGATTAATATCTTGGATAACCAAGCTTTAGAAGATGTTTCCTGCGAGTGTTACCAGCTTTTTCACGATAACTTTTATCGGCAAGAAGAAAATTAAGTAGTCGAAACAAAGGTTAAGACAATGAATTTTATCTCTCGCAAAGCGGTGAGACCCCGCGTCGGCGAAAGACGCAAGGGAACGCTCACCAAGACAGACGCAAAGGCACAAAGGGTTTTTATAGATGTCCTAATCTATAGTTCGATTGCTATAAAATATAAAGCTCGTTTACCAATCATCTTCAAGCTGTGCCGCCATTTCCTCAACCACTTCTAATTTCTGTGCCTCTTCCATTTCTTCAAGATCTTCCTCGCCCCAGGCTTCAGATAGAGGTTGAACTACTTTAGAGATTGCATCTTGTACAAAGGATTTGATAAATTCATCCCGCCGACTAAGTTGAAACTGCTGCTGCACAACTTCAGTTATTCCTCCATCACCCCAATCTAAATTATGTCTAAAATACTCAATAAAGCTTTTACCAGCAATGCGAGTTAAATAAGCGGCCGAGACTGCCTGAATAGCTTTGCCCACAATATAGGTAGCAACATTAAACTGTAGGGCTTTAGCTAGAATATCCACTGCGCCCTTGACGACTCCTAAGCTTACTAGGGTTTTGCCTAAAGACAAAGCTAATTCTTTACCCTGTTCAAAATCCAACTCCACATTATAGACTCTTCCAATTTCAATTACCATCTGCGCATTAACGGCAGCAGCAGCCAGCATATCTACTACGGGAACAGGAGTTACGGCAATGACTCCTGCACCAATCCATTGATAGCGATCGATGATTTTATCTGATTCTCTACGTCTTTGATTTTCTATTATTTTGCGGGCTTCTTCTCCTAAACGATGGGATTGAAGCAAAATATTATCGGCAATTAAATCTTCTCCTTCTGCGCGTAATACCGCCACTAGCCTTTTGATTAAAGGTAGAATTTCCACGCTGGGTTCGATGATTTCGCCAGTAGGTAACTGCACTGGTTGAGGGTTAGCACAGATTGCCGTAACGTCACTAGGAGGAATAAAAGGCTTTACTCTTTCTTTAAGTCTTCCTAAGATTATTTCGCGATCTTCATCAGTATAGAGATCTGTTTTATTAAATACTAAAAGCGATCGCTTGCCAATCTCTGCCAGTATCTTTAGAGGCTCATATTCTGACTGTCGTAAATCGTTATCAACGGTAAATACTAGTAGATCTGCTTCTGTGGCTAACTGTCTGGCTAGTTCTCCTCGCTCTGTCCCTGCTATTCCCGCTTCTAAGATACCAGGAGTATCTATAATTAATATTTCTCTACCCACCCCTCGCAGCTTGAGGCTATAGGTTTCTCCTTTGGTAGTTGTCCCCATAATGGGGTTAACTTCTCCTACGATCTCGCCGATTAAAGCGTTTACTAAAGAGGTTTTACCTGCCGATCCTGTACCAAAAATAACTACTTTAACTTCTCCCCGCTGTAAATCTGCCTCAATCTGCTGAGATTTATTTAATAGGGCTTTTTGAGCAATTTTGTCCTGTATTTTTCCTACGTGCTGTCTTAAAGCCTGAAGATTTTGGGCAGCTACCTGAGTTTTTTCTTCGGGTATTCTGGCTTTGATTACCTGGCGTTTGCTTTTCTTGCGCCTAGATCCCTTTCTGGTGTATTTGTTAACGTAATAAATATATCCGCCCATCATTGAGCCAATCAAGACTATGACCAGCAGCAGCAACAAGTTAGCTAGAATTGGTGCAGTAAATGAGATCTGCATATATAGGTGAGACAAAGATGTCACCAGCCAGATCGATAGCCCCAAAATTAGACTAAGACCAAGAAACAAAGCTACTAGACGCAACAAAGGCATTTTACATTTATTAAAACTAAAACACGGGTATTTTACCTATGGTAACTACTTTAGATCTCTTGCACTAATCAGAAATATCGGTTGAGGCAGTTTTAATTTATAAGCTAATATAAATTTTATTATTTACTTCATGAAAAATAGCGATCGCCGTATAGCCCATACTACTTATATTTTAATCGCTTTAAATATCTTGGTATATGGTCTAGAAATAAAATTTGGAGGCAGCGAAAATCTTGTTACTTTAGAATATTTGGGTGCATTAATTCCTGAAAAAGTTCTGGCGGGTGAATGGTGGCGATTAATTGAGGCTAATTTTCTGCACTATAACTCAATTCATTTAGCGACTAATATGTTATCTCTGTTCTTTTTAGGACGTTTAGTTGAATTAAGTCTCGGTTCTAAATCTTATTTGACTATTTACTTTTTTAGCGGTGTTGGCTCGATGCTGACATTTTCTTTATTGTCCTTTAGATTGGGTTTGGACAATGTTCTTCTGGTTGGTGCTTCGGCTGCCATCATGGGTTTGATGGGCGCAATTTTGGCAATTTCGCTTCATATCTGGTTACGCAAAAGATACTCTCCTACTGCCAAACGTCGCTTATGGCAGGTAATTTTAATTGTTTTAGTCCAGTTTATTTTTGATAATCTGGTACCTCAAGTGAGCTTCCATAGTCATCTTTTCGGTTTTATCATTGGCTTTTTGATCAGTAGTATTTTGATTTTTTATAAATATAATTTCAAGGAAGCAGAAGGTAATAAGTAAGGGTGTTATTGAATCAAGATATTACATTTGAATTGATGGCGTTGCTAAATCGAAACATAAATGTTGAACTAATGTTTGTTTCGGTGCTTAAAAAGCTGACAGCCCTTCGGGTTCAGCAGTTGCTCATGTGGGAAGCCCCCACCGCAAGCAGCATTTCCGCTTGCGAAGCAGCATTTCCGCTTGCAAAGACCGCACTGCTTTACTACAAATAGTAATACGATGAGCTTCATAGCTACAATCAGCAACGCCGAATTGATAAACTTTGATAAGATCTAAGATTATCTTTACATAACCATCCCGCCAATGAAATCCGATTACTTGGAGAGGATTCTTAATGCCCGCGTTTATGATGTGGCTCAAGAATCACCTCTAGAATATGCTCCCAATCTTTCTACCAGACTGGAAAATAAACTACTTTTGAAACGAGAAGATATGCAGTCTGTGTTTTCTTTTAAGCTGCGGGGTGCATATAACAAAATGGCGCAATTATCTACTGATATTTTACAACAGGGAGTGATCGCAGCTTCGGCAGGAAATCATGCTCAAGGGGTTGCATTAGCTGCGAAACAATTAGGGACAACGGCTATTATTGTTATGCCTATCACTACTCCTCAAGTAAAGATAAATGCAGTAATTGCCCGTGGCGCGAATGTGGTTTTGCATGGGGATACTTATGATGATGCCTGCGCCCATGCTAAAGAATTGTGTGCAGAGAAAGGTTTGACTTTTATTCATCCTTTTGACGATCCTGATGTGATAGCAGGACAAGGAACAATCGGCATGGAGATTTTACGGCAGTATCAACAGCCGATTCATGCTATTTTTGTAGCGATCGGTGGTGGAGGCTTAATTGGCGGAATTTCGGCATACATTAAGCGATTACGCCCCGAAATTAAGATAATTGGCGTTGAACCCGTTGATGCCGATGCTATGTCTCAATCTTTAAAGGCTGGTTATCGGGTATGTTTGCCAAAAGTTGGTTTATTTGCCGATGGTGTAGCGGTAAGGGAAGTAGGCGCGGAAACATTTCGCCTGTGTCAGGACTATGTAGACGAGATTATTTTGGTAAGTACGGATGATACCTGTGCTGCGATCAAAGATGTGTTTGAGGATACTCGTTCTATTTTAGAACCAGCAGGAGCATTGGCGATCGCAGGAGCAAAAGCCTATGTAGAAAGAGAAAACATCACAGGAGAAACTCTAGTGGCGATCGCCTGCGGTGCAAATATGAACTTCGATCGTCTCCGTTTTGTCTCAGAAAGAGCAGAAATTGGCGAACGACGAGAAGCCATCTTTGCTGTCACTATCCCCGAAGAAAGAGGCAGTTTTCGTCGCTTTTGTGAGTGTATTGGCAAGCGAAACCTAACTGAATTTAACTATCGCATTGCCGATGATAGCAAAGCTAATATTTTTGTGGGGGTACAAATTCAAAACCGCGCTGACGCAGTAGAAATTGTCGCAGCTTTTGAAGCTCAAGGATTTAAAATAATCGATCTAACCGATGACGAACTGGCTAAGATGCACCTGCGTCACATGGTGGGCGGGCGATCGCCTTTAGCTAATAACGAGCTACTATATCGCTTTGAGTTTCCTGAGCGTCCAGGGGCATTGGTAAAGTTTCTTAACTGCATGAGTCCTAACTGGAATATCAGTTTGTTTCACTACCGTAATAATGGTGCTGACTACGGACGTATCGCCGTAGGTATGCAAGTTCCGCCTAATGAAATGCCAGAGTGGCAACAGTTTCTTAATTCCCTAGGTTACCGTTATTGGGATGAAAGCACCAACCCTTCTTATAAACTATTTCTAAGTTGACTATCTGTGAGTGACTAGTAATTAGTAACAGACACATTCAGTAAGAGCAGTAATCCAAGTAGTTGGACAAAATTAAATTCAACGTCAATACTTAAAGTCAGAGGTTAGAGGTCAGAGGTCAAAGGTCAGTAATAATTAACTGTACTTCTTTCTGTCCATGTACTTAGTAAAAACAATTGCCCATGGATAAAAGACTATTCCCAATGTCCTAACTGTCCCCCTCGCGCATTCCCAAGCCAGTCCGTTGCGAGGCAAAGCGTTGCGAGGGTTCCCCGCGTTGAAGCTATTGCCGAGGGTGGGCGGCTATGCCGACTTGAAGGAACTGTCGAACCCCTGGCTGCCTGACACATTTATTTGAGGACAGTTAAACTCTTAAGCACTTTAATTCCGAAATTCTGATAAACGAAATGGCATCATAGTATTTTCTTCTAGCCTTTGAAGATGCAAAACAGGGCAAAGTATTTTGAGAAAATAAAGGTGTAGGGTCAAACAAACTACGACCTTTATGTAAAACTCCTTTGAGCCATCTGATCCCAATTTTGAGATAACTTAAACCTCTCTCCCAATGCCGATCTACTTGACTTCTAAGTCCCTTCAATTGAACTGTCATGCCATGAGTAGTCGCAAATAAAAGTGCTAAGGCTACCACCAAATATAAACGTTCCAATGCCTTGCGATCGCGACCTCGACAGTCCCTTCAACGCGGGAAACCCGCGCAACGGGCTGTCTGGCAATTTTAGATTCTTCCAATTGAAAAGCTCCAGATTTAGAATCTAAAAATAATTCTTCAATACGAAATCTTAGAGCCTACTGCCATAAAGCTTGTAGAGTCGGGTCTTCATCAGTAATAACAGCCCAAGGTTCTTTTGTCCCCTTGACATTGGCTAAGACAAAGTTGCTTCGGCATTCTCCATCGAGCCATAGTCCAACATTGTGATACAAAATCGCCTCTGACTTTGGCGGATAAAGATATTTCAGTTCAATAGGATGTCTCCTTGCCCCCTGAATAGTTACGTCACAGGGTAAGCGTAGACAATAGTGCCATTGACTAGTGGTGAGCCAATTCATCAACTGATGGTTGGCAAAACCTCGGTCAGCTAGAAGCATCTCATCAGGATACTTGCGGAGTAATCTACGTGAAAATTTCAGCATGGTTTTGTATTCTTTGAATGCTACTGTTGAACTTTTATGTTCCATTACTTTCCATAAGAAAGGAATTGCCCTACCACCACAAATCACAGAAAGATGAATCATGCAGTATCGATTCCATAAAACTGTTGTATCCAGTGCCAGATAGAGGCGTTGTCCACTCCAGTTACTAATTGCCGCCATTACTAGAGGTACATACAGAGATTTGACTTTAATTCGACTGTTATGAACGAATCTTTGCCATCTTCGCTCAATACTCTGTGCTTGGTTCGCCCTACTTATCACGTAAGATTCCCACTCACTAAGGTTAATTTTGCTGCTACATATCAGCGCGTTGATCATCCAAGCTAACGCTTTGATCTGCCTGAAATCTCTGTATGTGGAATCTTGACTCAGTAGACTCAGCAGTTGATGATAAAGAGGGGTAGATCTTGACATGGAATATAAGGCTAAAACTATTCATTTTCAGCTTCCCATAATTGCTCTACCTTTTCTTTTTTCTGACCGCATTTCGACTCTTTTAGCTACTTGTGTCAGGCAGCCAGGGGTTTCCCTTTATGGGGTCGCTCGTCTAACTGCCCTAACTGTTTAATCAGTAATTATCAACTGTTCATTGTTCATTGTTCATTGTTCATTGTTGAATCTCGTTGCTCAAATTTCGCTGGTTTATAGCTATCAGTAGGTTTAATCGGCTCTATTTTACTGGTGTCTTGATTAATACAGCCTTCTTGGCGCTCGGCAACATATTTACAGACTCTTGCCCAGAGTCTAGTGCGATCGCCTGGCTGACCACTACTAAAGATTACTTCGCGATCATTTTTAATCTGGACTTGGCAAACTGGACACACTTTAACGTTGTCTGAGGACATGAACCCTCCTAAATAAATATTTTTCTTATCATAATATTTAAACCGTAGCTAATAATACTAATTAAGTGATTAAGCGATCGCTGAGAATAACTACAAAGTTTCTCACTTACTACTTGAATAGAAGCTTGCCCTGTGGGGAACTACCAGTCTTTAGGTAGAATTTTTTCTCTCTGCCCGTTTACGTTTCTCAATAATTGCCATAGCAATTAGGGCAATAATGGTTAAAGGTATAACCACAAAAAGCATAATGTTGGTATATACAGTTAAAGCTTTGTGATTAAGAGCATCTAAAATAAGATAAGCATTATAAGCTAGGTAATAAAATAAAAATAAAACGCCTTCGCGACGATCAATTTTTTTTCCCGAATAAAAAATTGGCAAACAGGCAAAAGCGACGGCGATCGCCACAGGAGCGTTAAACTCGATTACGCTATTGCTAACACTAATCCCATTTGGTGCGACTATCCCTGCAATACCTAGTACCGCTAAAATATTAAAAATATTACTTCCTAAGACATTTCCCACAGCAATATCTTGTTCTCCCCGAAAGCTAGCCACCATAGATGTAGCCAGTTCTGGTAAAGATGTTCCCAGGGCGACAATTGTCAAGCCAATTAATAATTCACTCACCCCAAAACTGCGAGCAATTGTCACTGCCGATTCCACTAGCCAGCGAGAGCCTAAGATTAATAATGCTAAACCGCCCAAGATAAAAACAATATTTTTTATCCATAGAATAGGGCTACTTGTGCCAGAAAAACTATATTCTTCGGCAAATTCATCTTGCTCTGCATCTTGCTTACTATTCTGATAAACCAAGGAAAGAGTATAGACAATACCACCAACAAACAAAATCAGACTGTCTACCCTACTAAGTTCACCATCTAAACAAAACATCCATAGCAGCAATGAAACACCAATCATAATTGGCACATCAGAGCGAATTATTTGTTTAGTGACAATTAGTGGAGTAACAATTGACGATAAGCCTAAAATTAGCAAGACATTGCAGATATTGCTACCAACTACGTTGCCCATGGCAATATCACCCTGTCCTCTCAAGGCAGACATGACGCTAACCGACATTTCGGGCGCGCTAGTTCCATAAGCTACAATAGTCAGCCCAATAATTAGTGGAGAAATTTTAAGAACAGCAGCAACCGTTGATGCACCCTTGACCAAGAATTCTGCACCCACTACCAGCAATACTAGTCCTGCGATCAGAGTCAAAAACGTAATCGGATTCATAAAAGGTAGTATAAAATTTTATTCAATACTGATTAGGTTAATTTAATTCCGATTAGAGATAACAGCTAGCTAACAACTTGTAACTATTAAACTTAAATTTCATCAGGGCTTTGCCCTTTGAAGACAGAGGGCAGAGGGCAAACCCCCTAAATTGTTTTTTAGGAGTTAATAAGCACCATTATTTTTAGGAAAAACAATTACGCCGATAGTTTTATAAACAATCCAGAGATCGAGTATCCAGCTATGGCTAGTAGCGTAATATACATCTATTTTTACTCTTTTAGGATAAGGAATATCATTTCTACCAGACACCTGCCAAAGACCAGTGATTCCTGGTCTAATTGTCAGCACAGTATTAATTTTACGACCATATTTAGGCAATTCTTCAGGAACTAAAGGTCTTGGTCCAATTACGCTCATATCTCCTCTTAACACATTCCAAAATTGAGGAAATTCATCTAAACTCGTCAAGCGTAAGAATTTACCAATTTTAGTAATTCGAGGATCTCGCTTCAGCTTAAAACTAGATTGGAACTCATGACGCATCTGATCGCAATCTTGCATCATAGTTTCTAGAACTTCGTCTGCATTGTCAACCATCGTCCTAAATTTAATACAGTTAAAAGGCTTATGGTTTTTACCAATTCTTTGTTGAACATAGAAAATTGGTCCTTGGGAATTGAGGGCAATTAACGCCATCAAAATCAAATACAAGGGAGAAAATACAATGAGAATAAAAAAAGCAAATACTATATCAAATAGACGTTTTATAAAATTTCCGTCCAAAATAGGGAAAGATAAATTCAACCTATAAAGATTGAGAAAAGATTGAAAACCTTTTCTAACGAATCCCTGTACTACTTTGACGGAAATAAGTTGGCTGTTAGCAGTCATCTTACTCCTTCACACATCACACCACTTTTCCAATAATAAATCTATAAAGTCTTAATTAACAGATTATTGTTAAATAAACAGTAACTTTATAGTTTTAATCAGAATACTCCCATTCTTGACAACAATCTTCGATAAATTTTAGATAGGATTGTTTGAAAATTGTTGAGCTAAACTTGTTTGCCTGCAAGCGACAATTTTCTGGCTCAATTTGAGTTTGCAGTTTTTCAAAATTATTGACCGTCGCCACTAAAGCTTCTGGTTTTTGAACCTCAAAAAACAAACCCGTACCATCTTGAGGATTTTGCCGAATATCTTTGACTGTTTCTAAAGCACCTCCTTTTCCATAGGCAATTACTGGTGTTCCACAAGCCTGCGCTTCTACTAGAGCAATTCCAAAGTCTTCACAAGCTGCATAAACAAAAGCTTTAGCTTTGGTTATGTATTTTTGAACAATGTTATGGGGTTGCCAACCTAGCACTTGAATATTGGATTGAGCTAATTGACGTATCTCTTCTATTTGCGGTCCCTCTCCAATAATTACTAAGGGTTTTTTCAATTGATTAAATGCTTTAACAATTAAGCATATTTGTTTATAGCTTACCAGTCGAGAAATTGTCAGATAGAAGTCTTCTTTTTCTGGCTGGAAATCAAATTTTTCCAACTCAACTGGAGGATAAATTACTTTAGCAGAACGACGGTAACAACGCCAAATACGCTTGGCTGTATGGTTGGAATTAGCAATAAAGTAATCAACTCGATTTGCCGAAATAACGTCCCATTGACGCAGACGGTGCAGGATATACCTGGCAGTTATGCCTTTGATTCCTTTTCCTTGGCGATCGCCTTTTAGATAATCAAAGGTTAGATCCCAAGCATAGCGCATTGGAGTATGACAATAACAAATGTGTAGTTGATGAGGATTAGTCAGAACTCCTTTGGCTACTGCGTGGGAAGAAGAAAGAATTATATCATAGTCATTTAGATCTAATTGCTCAATTGCTAAGGGCAGCAAAGGTAAATATTTTTGGATTCCATTACGAGCCTGGGGAAACTTTTGCAGAAATGTAGTGCCTATTTTTCTTTGATAAAGATAGCTTTCGGGGTTAACAGATTCAAAATCAATTAGAGCGTAGAGATCCGCATCGATATATTGCAAAATCTCTTTGACCACTAATTCCGAACCCCCTGTCGCCTTGGGAGTTAACCATTCATGCACAAAAGCATATTTTAAATCCACAGTCGCTTAAGTTTAATTATAAAGTAATCATGTTGTAGGGGCAATTCGCGAATTGTTCCTACATCTTTCATCAGTAATCAGTCTGAGTAATCAATTGCCATGTTACATCATTTGGCTCATTCCCTAATGTTTTATAGGGTTTTAAATTTAATCGCTCGATAGCATCTCGATCTACCAGAAGGTATACAGGCTGATTTTGTTGCCAGTATTGCTGTAATTTATCATCTGAAGCGGGAGTGAAAACGCGATCGCTATAAAATTCTAAAGAGGGACGAAAGTTGGGGTAAGCAGTATATATAGATTGTCGAGGAGGTGTATTTTTTTTAATCACTTCAGCAACAGGCTTAACGGGAAAAGCTTCATTTAATTCCCACAGCCAATCATTTGAATTAAATAACAGCAACAGAGCAAGATAAAAACTAGCAATTGTTACAGGAATAAAATATGCTGAAGATCGCCACAGTAGAAGAGCAGCAATGCTTGAGCTAATAGCTACTATCAATAAAATTATAGTTAAATCTAAATTTGAACCTGAATTGAAATAACCCCAGGCATATATACCGCTACCTACCCAACAGATTAGAGCAACCAAACTCAAGCAAATCTTCCAAGAGTAAGGAGAGCGTTTTTTTTGCCAAGCTGTGTTTAAACTAGCTCCAATAAATAACGATAATCCAGGATAGATGGGTATAACGTACCAAGGTAATTTAGTTCTCATGAGAGAAATAGCCAGCAGATAAACTCCACTCCAGGTTAAAGCTAATTTGCTCCAAGTTTGATGGCGATTCTCAACCGCCAATTTAATCCCCATAGGTACAAAAATAAGCCAAGGAAGGCTATATTTAGCAATTTCCAAAAGATAATGCCAGGGAGGGCTAGAGGCATTGTTGACAGGCTTCCAGATGCGGTTAAAGGTTTGTGTACCTAAGCTAATTCCCAAAAATTCTGACCCGTAGTGTAGATACTGAAGTATATACCAAGCGATCGCTGGAGTGACTCCTAAAATTAAACCACTCCATAAATAAGAACTACCTAATAAGCCAGGACTATCCCAGGCGATAAAGAGAATAGCAATTCCCCCTAGCAATACTCCCATCATGATGCCTTTAGTCAGACAGATTAAACCAATTCCCAAGCCTGCACTTAATAACCAGCGAGGTGATTTGCGTCCTCGTAATAGACACCAGATCGCCAGACAAAACCAACAGGCGATCGCCCCATCTAACATAGCTAATCTACCATGACGGGCTACGGGCAAAAGAGTCAAATACACTAAAGCTGAAAAAATTGCTGCTAAATGAGATGAGAAAATTTCTCTGCTAATCTTATAAAGCAAAGGAACAGCTAAAGCTGACAGCAAAGCAGGAAATAGCCTAGTACTCCACTCACTTACTCCAAATGAGCGATAAGAAAAGGCAATTAGCCAATGTACTAAGGGCGGTTTGTTCCAATAAGGCTGATCGTAATTAATCGTAGGATAAAGCCAAGTATATTCTCCAGGGGAAGCACGCCAAATATTACGTGCTACTCCCGCCACAATGCCTTCATCCCAATCCCTTAGAGGCAAATTTCCTAAACCAGAAGTATAAAGAAACACCGCAGCTACAAATAAGCCCAGGAAACACAGGCGATCGCTATTTATTAACTTGTCACCATCTCTCCAACTCCCCATCTCCCCAGCCTCGTCAATTGGTAAATGGTAAATGATAACTGATAAATGAATTACTCTGGGTATCCACTTACCGCATCAGAGTCATTATCTCGTTTTGAACCCAATAATTCTAAGCGATCGACTTTAATAGTGGGACGCGATCGCTGTCCGCCTGTATTTTTATCTGTCCAGGTTTCAATCTTTAAAGAACCTTGAATGCCGATTAGCTTGCCTTTTTGAACATAGTTTCCCGCTATTTCCGCAGTTTTACCCCAAATTTCGAGGTTAAACCAGTCTGGCTGGTCGCTATTGCGACTACGACGATTAACAGCCAAAGGAAGCTTACACAGCATTGAACCTGACTGAAAGTGAATAATCTCAGGTGCAGCACCAGCACGACCTACTAAATTGACAACGTTAAGACTCATGGATTTTTTATATAGTACGAAGGAACTAAGACATAATTTTTAGTCTAGCAAATTATAGCCAAGTGACATCCAGACTAAACCAGGATTTTAAATTAAGGACGTAGATCTTTCAAGAATGCGATCGAAATCATTTGCGATCGCTTTTAGCTGAGTAATGATTTTAAAACATAGCTAGATCGAACCAGATAAATTCAAGTTTTCACTTTCATTGTCAGAAGTATTTAGCAACACTATTTAACCTATGTTATTAATCAAATTATTTCCTAATTTTTTGGCTGGAACTACTCATAACCACCAGTTAGATAAAGCCAGAGAGAGACATCATAAATTACCCAAAACTCAACAGGACAAGTTTACTCAGTTAGCAAATCAAGACTATTCCCAGGCTTGTGCGATCGCTCAAAAGAGATATGGCGAAATAGCACAGATGTTACGAGCCGTAGTCAAAGAACGCTATACTTCTGCCGAACAAAATAAAATCAATAACATTATTATCAGTCTGATCGATATTCTTGCCAGTAAAGCCAATATTTTTCCTGACATGGATTATGAAAATATCTGGTATACAGATCATTATGATCTAATTGAATTGGCAAGAAACATGGGAGTAGGAGATGAAACATTGCCTCATTGGCGAGAGGAGTCTAACGTACACTATCGTTACTTAGAAATTTTTGCTGCGGATTTGGTACAAATTTTACTAGACATTGCTGAAGAGGCTTTGATAGAGGGCTATAGTTCAGGTGGTAATGTACATAAATGGTTTAAATATATTGCAAGAGAAACATTGAAATCTCGCAAACGTTTATCTCGCTATCGCCAAAAGCAAAGCGAATATCTTTTGCTATCGCCTAAAACATTGGGAATAGAAGGATGGGATAAACATTGAGCATTAATCATTGAACATTGAACAATTCTAAAGATGGACAAAAATAATGTTACTTATGATAAGGCATATTGCTTTGCTATCAGAATTGTTAATGCTTATAAGTATTTGATTGAAAGCAAAAGAGAGTATGTTTTGTCTAAACAATTATTAAGAAGTGGCACATCGATTGGAGCTAATGTTGCAGAGGCTAATGGAGCAATATCTCCAGCAGATTTTTCAGCAAAAATATCTATAGCTTATAAGGAAACTTTAGAGACAAAATATTGGCTGTCTCTATTAAAAGACACTGGTTACATAGACATAAAATCCTTTGACAGTATCTATCAAAATGCCGATGAATTAGCTAAAATTCTCTTTTCAATTTTAAAAACCACCAGAATTAAAACCAAAAAATGTTAAATGCTCGCCCTCGACAGTTTGCTCAATGGTGGACTGTGCCATCTGGCATAATTGTCTTGGTGAGAATCGCTCGATCAAAAACCGTATCTTCGATATCTGCTCCTGTTAAATTTGCCCCCATTAAATTGGCTTTGGTTAAATTCGTACCTCTGAGGTTGGCGTGACTTAAGTTGGCGTGACTTAAGTTGGCTTTGGTTAAATATGCCCCGCGTAACTTAGCCTGCTGTAAATCTGCGCTGGAAAGATTAGCGTAACTTAAATTTGCCCAGCGTAAATCGCATCGAGACATACTTGCTTGTGCCAGATTGCTAGCCAAAAAATAGCTATGGCTTAGATGAGTGGCGATCGCGCTAACTCGAAAAAGATTGGCCTGATAAAAACTGGCTGACTGTACCTCAGCTTCAAAAAAGTTGGCACCCGATAGATCTGCCTGATCGAAACTAGCCCAAGCCAAATCTGTTTCACTAAGATTGGCACGGTTGAGCTTTGCCTGCATAAAGTTCGCCTGACGTAGCTGTGCCTGTCGAATAGAAGTACCAATTAAATTTGCCCGACTAAAATTGGCACTTCGCCCTTTAACAAACCGCAGATCTGCCCCAATCAGGTTTGCTTGATCTAAATCTGCTTCAATTAAATATGCTGAGTGTAAATCTGCTCCAGTTAGGTTTGTTGCTTGGAGATTAGCATTAATTAATTCTGCCTCTTTTAAGTTTGCTCCTGTAAGGTTGGCTTTACTTAGTTGAGCGTTAGTAAAATCTGCGCCAGTTAAATTAGCTTTAACTAAATATACTTCTGGCAAGTTAACCCCGTGAAGATCGGCGTTAATTAAATCAATTTCTATTTGTCCATGACTATCTAGCCAATTGAGCCAATTATTTGTTCCCTGTTTTAATTTGGTTAGATGTTCAAAATTTGCCACTTAAATACTCACCTGCGATCGCCTTTTTCGATTATTATTCTGGTCAACACGCTGGTTAGACAAGCTGCTTCCTAAGCAGCTTGTCTAACCGTCAAAATTATTATTTTAGCTATTCGCTTTTCTTAGCAGTCAAGGTTTCTCTACCGCTAATATTTTCTATTGCTTCTAAGGCTGCTGCCGATCCTGCAATAATATCTCGTTCTTCTCCTCCCAAATATAGTCTGCCAAAGCTGCCTATTGAGGTTACCTTGAGAATATTAATCAAAGCTGCTTTTTCAGCTTGGTTAGCTGCTAGGGCTGCGTAGGCTGCTGGTTGGACTTCTAAGACATATAGGGTTTGTCCTTCAAGTAACATCTGTCCACGACAGTCACGATTAATCAATTGTGCTTGGTAAGGATCGATATTACGAATAATTTGGCTAGAAACAACTCTAGGCTTTAGACCTTGGTTTTGTTTTACCCCTAATGTTTCTAAAATAGCTCTACCGGCTGCTTTAACTTCCCCCTGATTACTAGCATGAATCTCTAATAATCCATAAAGTCTTTCTACAAACTGGACTCCTGGACGAACTACCGCCGACTTGAGAGCAACATCAGTAATACGATTGATTTCAATCCCAGGAGAAATTTCAATCCATAAAGAAGCATCTCCTGGTAGGGGTAAAAAACCTAATGCCACTGTACCAATATAAGCTGCGTGCTGGGATTGTAACCTGTCTAAATATACATAACTACGAAGTTCTACACCCAAAATATCAGCCCTCTTGCTTCAATAAAAATTTAATCTAAAAATACTTTCTAAACCATCCTCCAGCTAACCAGTTTCTGTCCTATTTTGTAAAGAGTTTAATTTAAAAACAGCCCTAAATAATAGACCTCCTGCACGAATCAAAAATATTGGTTGAGAATGAGGTCAGAGGTGAGCAAGGTTTACCCACCGCAGCTAGTCAGAGGTCAGGAATTTAAAAATAGTATCGAAAAAATATATTCATGCAAGAAATCTAATAAGCATTCAGCAAGCTTACGTTACAAATTAGTTCGTTGTCGTTACGCAGAAAAAAGAAAAAAATCAGAGGTTAATATCTTATAGCGGTTCTTATTTGAATGAGGTACGTTTTAAAACCTTGGTTTTTGTTAATCGTTAATCGGGTGTACCTTCTTTAAATTAAGACATCTTTATGATCTCTTTGCATCTTTGCGTCTTGGCGCGAAATAGTTGTTTAACGTCTTAACCTCAACCTCTGTTTTTTCTCATGAAACTACCACCATTTTTACTCGGTGCAACAATATTATTTTGGGGTTGGCAGACGGGTTTTTGGATTATCGCTATTCCTTTGGCAATTATTTATGAAGGCTCTAGCTATATCAACTGGCGGTGGGTTTTTACTACCGCCAATTTCCGCACCTTTTCTCATCTATGCACGGTGCTATTAGTGGGAGTGTTAATTTACCTATTTATTAGCGATCGCTCTTTGAAGTTAGTTTTTAGCTTTTTTCAGTGGCTACCTGTAATTTGTTCACCCTTATTGATTGCTCAGGCATATTCTACCAGCGATCGCGTCGATCTTCATGCACTTTTATTTTTTAAGGAGCAAGCTAATCAGCAACAGTTTTTTGCTTTGGACTTGACCTATCCTTATTTTGCTATTTGTATCCTGGCTGCAAGTGCTGCCAATGTTCGGGAATTATCTTTTTATCTTGGCATAGTCATTTTAATTACTTTTGCCCTAAATTCTATTCGCTCCCCAAGATATTCTGCTTGGCTATTTTTAATATTATTGTTGCTAGCAACAGCTTTGGGTACAGTCGGACATATAGGACTACACCGTTTGCAAATAGCGATGTCACAAAACACAGCTAGGTTTTTGTATGGTTATTATCGACCCAAAACAGATCCTAATCAAGTTAGTACGGCAATAGGCGATATTGGCTCAGTTAAACAGTCAAATAAAATTGTATTGCGAGTCAAACCCGCACCAGGACAAATTCCTCCCCAGCTATTACGTAGAGCTACCTATAACAGATATACATCTGGGTTTTGGGGTGCAGCTAAAGCTGAATTTAAGCCTGTTAAACCAGGAAAAGATGTTAATACCTGGCAGCTTCAAGCTAAATCTGCTCAAGCTAAAAAATTAACCATCAGTGAAAATATCGAGGATGGTCAAAGTTTACTAAAACTGCCTGACTATAGCTTTGGGCTGGCTCAATTACCTGTGGAAAAAATTGAACAAAACCAATATGGTACGGTACAAATATTTAGCAACCAGAGTCTGTTGTCTTATCAAGTTCAATACGATCCTGATTTATCTGGGGATAGTCCTCCTACACCAGAAGACCTACAAATAACAGACGCGGAAAAACCTGCTATTAATCAAATTATCACCGAACTAAACTTAGTTAACCAATCACCTCAAGAAGTTTTAAACACCGTTAATCAATTTTTTAATCTTGAGTTTGATTATTCCTTAGAATTAGCGCGCCAGCGACACAATAAAACTCCTTTGTCGGCTTTCTTATTAAGTCATCGCTCAGGACATTGTGAATATTTTGCCACCGCCACTGCCTTGCTATTACGAGGAGTAGGAATACCAACTCGTTATGCTGTAGGCTATTCTGTTCATGAATTAAGTAGTCTAGAGCAACAGTACATAGTCCGTAGTCGTCATGCTCATGCCTGGACGCAGGTATATATTAACGGTGAATGGCAAGCTTTTGATACAACTCCCTCTGCTTGGAGAGCGATGGAAGATAATGCTGCATCTAATTGGCAATATCTTCAGGATCTAGGCTCATTAATTTGGTTTAAATTCTCTCAAATACTGGTCATTTTCCAAAGTGCAGGAAAATTAAAGTATATCTGGATACTGGCTTTGCCGATCGCCTTGGTTCTGAGCAGATTTATTAACCAAGGACAAAAAAGACATCTAACCATCCAGAGAATCAACCAAAAAAACTCTGTTGGGATAAGCATTGGTGCAGACTCAGAAATCTATCTCATCGAGCAAAGATTAAATAAACTAGGTATAAAACGCGATCGCGCTGAAACTTGGCAAGACTGGATCTTAAGAGTGAAAAATAATCCTGATACATCAGACAATCTCGACAATCTCGACAATCTTGACTCAATTATTAGGCTACACTACCGCTATTGTTTCGATCCAGAAGGTATCAGCACTAAAGAGAGAGAAGAATTACATTATGCCTGTCAGATTTGGTTAGAACAAAATCAGTAATCTAGCTCTAACCATCATTTTTGATGTTTAACTATAATTATTGGTTGACAAAAAAAAGGATAATTATAATATCCTAATATTAACTTGAATAAACATTTATCTTTTTTATAATTAGTTAGTTCCATTCTGCAAAATTGAGACAAAATACTGATTATTGCCAATAGAGAGTACGTATTTTAATAGTAAGAGGGAAAATCAAATGCTCGCGCTTTCATTAGTGACATTATCCGTCGCAGCGATCGCACTATATATAAGTTCTAGAATAAACGACGATGTTTTTAAGGCTGCAATTCGCTTTACGTCTGTGGCATTTTCCCTGGTAACTCTATTATGCGCTCCCTGGATTTTAAAGTTAGGTCTGGTTTCTGTTTATGTTGCGCTCTTTAGCTTAACTTCTAGGTCAACTAAAAATTCTTGATTTTTATCTGCTCTGCTCGGCTGTCTAAATGTTTACCTTTTGATACTTATTCCATAGTTCAAAGCGATCGCTTTGAGCATAAATCGATCTAATTACGCTAAAGTCTAAAGGTAAAAGCTAGATTTAAAAGGATTTCTCGACTATGACTCTATCAGTTGGCTCAACAGCACCAGCTTTTACTACTATCGACGACCAGGGTAACAATGTTTCTCTAGCAGATTTTCAGGGAAAGATGGTTGTTCTCTATTTTTATCCTAAAGATGATACTCCTGGTTGTACAAAACAAGCTCAAAGTTTCCGCGACAGCATTAGCGAATATCAAGATAAAGACATGGTGGTACTTGGTGTCAGTATGGACGATCAGGCATCTCATCAACAATTTAAAGAGAAATATAGTTTACCTTTTACGCTTTTGGTTGATAGCGATGGCACAATGACCAAAGCCTATGATGTTGACGGTGGTGGTCATGCCAAGCGCGTAACCTACATTATTGACGGTAATGGCAAAATTACTCACGTTGATGACAAGGTAAATACCGGTACTCATGCTGCTGATGTGTTATCAAGTATTGCCTAAGTGAAATAAAGAATTAATTTTAATTTGGGCTAATGCTCTATCTGTGTAGTTAGATATAGCGTTAGTCCAAATTTTATTATTAGCTGATGGTCGTAAAAATAATTGCCAAATTGCGATCGCTCGGATAACGGTTCGACCCTTAAAGGGTTCGACAAAAACAAAAGGTTTGCCCGCATATACGCGCACTAAGACGGCGTAAGCTTTACCGCCAAATTTAAAATCTTCGCTCAAAGATGTATTATATTGTCTTAGGCAAAAAGCGGAATTTTTAACAATGAGATACATCTCAACAAAAGCCTATCTCAAACTTTGCGGCACACTGGCGATTATAGCTTTAATAGGTCTGGCGACTATTGGCAATTATGGAGTCTGCGTGGATGAGGAGACTCATATAAAGAATGTTAAATATAACTACGATTTAATCACCAAAGGCGAGCCGATACCTATCGATCTCAAATACTACGGCATTATATTCGATGTCACTGCTGAAACCGTTTTTCAAGTCCAGAAAATCTTTAAGGAGGGATTTGCTTATAATCCTCTTAAAGACGATGATTTGCTCAATGGCGAACCCACCGATCGGGCTATTGCTGCAAGAATTCCAGTCAAGCATCTTCTAACTTTTTTGCTATCTCTGGTAGCTTATATTTCTGTAGCAGCAATGGTGGGAATTTTAGCTGGCTTTGAATATGCTTGGTTAGGATCGCTCAATTTAGCTCTCTTCCCTAGATTTTGGGGTCATAGCTTCTTTAATCCGAAAGATATTCCCTTGGCAGCTATGTTTACATTAGGGACTTGGTTAGGAGCTTGCTTAGTAGATTACTATCTTAAAGCACCCAGAAAAAATATTAAATTAGGCATCAACCGTATCACTCTCTACTCCTTACTTTACGGTGTTTTAGTCGGGTTGGCTACAGGAACCAGAATTGGCGGATTTTTCTTATTGTTTTTTGTACCTCTAACTCATCTTTTAATTAGCCTGGGAATAAAAAGTATTGGTAATTTTTTACGCTTCTGGAGTTTATATGGATTAATGTCTGTTGCTTGGATGATAACCACAGCTGTTATTCATCCTGCATCTTGGTCTAATCCAGTACGCTGGTTTGTAGAAACTTTGCAATATTTATCTAAATTTCAGTGGCCCAACACTGTTTTATTTAAAGGTCAACAGATTTTAGCCAGTTCTCTCCCGTGGGATTATCTTCCCAGATGGTTAGTGATTACTATTCCCTTAATTTTTCAAATTACGTTTCTTATCTGTTTACTGTTAATTGTCTATAAATATAAAACACTAACTAACATTCAACGGGCTTGTGTGATCTTGGTTTTGCTTCAGATATTTGTTTTACCAGGTATTGCCATCCTCAAACAATCAACTATGTATGACGGGATGCGACAATTTCTGTTTATGCTGCCAGGAATCGCCGTCTTTTCTGCTACTGCATTAGCTTGGATCTATCAAACGATATCCAGAAAAAGTTGGCAGATATTCGCTTCAGTGTTGACGATCGCCTTATTAAGTCCCATTGTTTTGGATATGATAGCTTTGCATCCCTATGAATATATTTATTTCAATCGGCTGTTTGGGGGATTGGCTGCGGCAGAAAATCAATATGAAACTGATTATTGGGGCTTGAGCGTCCGTGAAGCTATGGAGTGGCTTAATAATAATGCTGCCCCCAATGCAATAGTTGCAACTCAAAATCAATTTTTATCCAAAATATCGGCTTCTCCCAAACTTGATTTAGTTGTGGGGGATTCTAAGCAATTTTACTATGTAGCCTTACCTCGATGGGATTTTCATAGTCAATACCCTGAATGTCCAGTGGTTTATTCCGTTAAAAGACAGGGTGTTCCCTTAACCATTATCAAAAAATGTGACTATTCTGGTCACAGATTATCTATCAAAAGTGGGAAGAACAATTAGTGCTTTATTTTCTAATATTAAATTAGGCGGATATTCAATCTTTGCATCGGCTAAGAATTTTGCTGTAGTGACTTATAGAGACAAAATATCTGCAAGACATTTAAGTTAAGTAAAAATATCAGCCAATGACCTACAGACTTAAAGCTCATAAATCCGTATCCAAAGGAATCAAAAGAATTGCAAGCGAGCAAATAGAAAAAGCAATAAGTGAGTTATCTGCCACTGATGAGCTTGGCGTTGACGAAGCAGTACATCAGGTTCGCAAACGCTTAAAGAAAACTAGAGCTGTAGTTCGTTTAATACGAGATAGTCTAGGAAAAAAATCTTATAAGCGAGAAAATGCCCGTTTTCGCGACTTGGGACGTAATTTAGCCAGTTTACGAGACGGCAAAGTGCAGATTGAAGCTTTAAATAAGTTGACTACACATTTTGCCGATATTGCGCCCGAAACCTTTACGGATATGCGCCAAGAGTTACAGGTTGATTATCGTCGAGAATATCAGCAAGTCTTAAATGAGGGGATTTTAATTTCGATCAAAAACCAATTGAAAGATGCTAAGGAGGCGATCGCTGACTGGACAATTGAAGCAAATGATTGGTCAGCGATAGATAAGAGTTTGAAGCGTATTTATCATCAAGGTTGTAAAGGTCTAGACCAAAGTAGATCCAAACCAACAGCAGAAAATTTTCATGAATGGCGTAAGCGAGTTAAATATCTTCGCTACCAGCTAGAAATTTTGAATCAGATTTGGTCTGAGGTGATGAAACAGTGGGTCGATCAAACTCATAATCTGTCTGATTATTTGGGTGAAGATCACGATTTAGCCGTGTTAGAAGAATTGGTCTTAAGTCAGCAAGAAAGATTTGATCGTGAAGACACACTAGAGACTTTAACTGCTTTAATCGATCGCCGTCGTCAAGAATTACAGTCAGCGGCGATATTTTTAGGCAAAAGGATTTACACGGAAAAACCAAAAGATTTTACCGCTCGCTTGGGTAATTACTGGCAAGTTTGGCAAACAGAAATTTAATTAAAAAAACTATTTAACCAGAAAAAGGAGATCCAAAATTATGGCTAATAACCCACTTTTAGAAATTAAAAATTACGGACAAAGCATCTGGATGGATAATCTTAATCGCAGTCTAATTGAGTCTGGCGAACTAGAAAAGCAAATCAAAAATTACGGACTGCGGGGTATTACTTCTAATCCAGCGATATTTGAGAAGGCGATCGCTGGTAATCAAGTTTACGATGCAGATATTGAAGCGGAAATCAAAGCGAATAAACCAGTTAGTGAAATATATGAATCGCTGATTTTCAAAGATATTCGTAATACTTGCGATCGCTTTAAAGAAATTTACGAACAAACTGGAGGACTAGATGGCTATGTCAGCATTGAAGTTTCACCTCACCTTGCTAGAGACACTGAAGGTACGATTGAAGAAGCAATACGGTATTACCAGGCAATCGAGCGTGAAAACGTAATGATTAAAATTCCTGGCACACCTGAAGGTTTTCCTGCCATCGAACGAGTTATAGCTGAAGGGATTAACGTCAATGTTACCCTGTTGTTTTCTGTAGAAAGTTACGAACACTCAGCACGGGCATATATTAGCGGTTTAGAACAGAGAGTAGAAAAAGGACAACCAATTGATAAAATTGCTTCAGTTGCCAGCTTCTTTTTGAGTCGCATTGATTCTAAAATTGACGCTTGTATTGAGGAAAGACTCGAACAGATTGGTACAGAAACCCTAAACGAAGAAGTTCGCCTACGACAGATTCTCGGAAAAGTTGCGATCGCCAATGCTAAATTGGCTTATCAAAAATTCCACGAGATTATTGATAGCGATCGCTGGAAAGCCTTAGCCGAGAAGGGTGCAAACTTTCAAAGGCTTTTGTGGGCAAGTACCAGCACTAAAAATCCTGAATATAGCGACGTGATGTATGTTGAGGAACTGATAGGAGAACATACTGTTAATACTTTACCTCCTGATACCTTAAAAGCCTGTGCCGACCACTGCGATATTACCGCTAATTCTATTGAAACTAACGTCGAAGCAGCCAAGCAGTTGATAGCTAGTTTGCAAGAAAGCGATATCAATATAGACTTAAATGAAGTGATGCAGGAATTATTAGAGGAAGGAATTGATAAATTTGTTCAACCCTTTGATTCTCTTCAGCAAACTTTAGAAGCTAAGGTTAAACAGCTTGCTGCTGCTTAATTCTTGTTTAAGACATCACAATTATCTCTTTTAAAAACTAATAACTAAACTAAAAATGATTGAAGCACCTCCAGCACCTCCTAATCCCAGTCCTCAACCTGTACCAACTCCCCAACCTCAACCTGTTCCAACGCCTATTCCGCAGCCTGTACCAACTCCCCAACCTCAACCTGTTCCAACGCCTATTCCAACGCCTATTCCGCAGCCTGTACCAACTCCCCAACCCCAACCTATTCCCCAAGCCCAGTAATTAAAGGCTGGTAATTTTTAACTTTTTACTGATACGACAAATCCTCAGTTGGCAGCGGTTGCTGAGGATTTGGTATGGATTTAAGTAAATGTAAGTAAAACAGAGCAAAAAACTGCAACTAGAGATAGTTTCTATTGCACTTATAATCGCTCAAGCTATTAAAAGAATGTTGGCTGGCAATTTGTTTGGCGAACTTAGCTAAGTAACAATTTTTTCTGCTTGGCAAGCGCACGATATGTAACTTTTGCTGCTTTGGCTTTACACGAACATCCTGAATGTCTGCAAAAATTACAAACTGGGGAAGCGGAGTATTCTGAATGGTTTGTGCAAGAAGTGCGTTGATTTTATCCCTTTTTTCCGTTTGCAGCAGCTATAGTTTGTCAAGATTTTGATTGGCACGGATATCATTTTTCTCAAGGGACAAAAGTGCTGCTCGATTTATATGGTACTAATTACGATCCTCAATTGTGGTCAAACCCAGAAGCTTTTTATCCCGAACGATTTCGCGAATGGGATGAGAGCAAGTTTAATTTTATTCCTCAAGGTGGTGAAGACTACTATACTAACCATCGTTGTCCTGGAGAATAGATCACGATAGAATTAATGAAGGTAACGCTAAATTTCTTGACTCAATCTCTGCAATACAATGTACCTAAACAAAATTTGCAAATAAGCTTGTCAAAAATGCCGACTGCACCAAAGAGCGGGTTTATAATTAATCTGAGTTCGGAAATATCTATCCATTAGCCAATTTTGTTTTGAGTGATATCATCATTTGCGCTTAGAAAAATAGATGATATAACTTATGTATAGCTAAATTATAATTATACACATTGATTTGCAACGCTAGATTGTTTCTACGTTTCACGTAAATTAGTTATTATTTTGACCAATCAATAAAACTATTGAAGAGTAACAAAAAAAAGAAACTAAAATGCGGATTGACCTATGGTCATAGATTATTGACTGAATTTATAGTCTAAAAAGAACATGACATTCAGTTTTTTAACGATAAAATCTCTCTGATATTGCTATTTTCTTATGTTTAAATTTTATTTGTAGACGATAAAGTGATTTATTGACAGAGGAAGGCGGTCAATAGGCTTGACTGTATTTTGGTCAGCACTTCTTGTTCCATTTTTCGTTTTGATTTAATTAGGTGCTTATTTGTGAAGAGAAAAAGTTGTTGTACTGCCAAGCCATTTGTAACTTTAGCTACTCAATCTAACCTGTGGCAATAATCGTTACCCAATAGTGGTAAATGAACAAAAATTATCAAGAAAAGCTACAAGAACGAATATTAATAGTAGACGATTTACCTGAAAACACTAGATTGCTGTCATCTTTACTAAGTAATAAAGGTTATAGAGTTGATTCGGCTACGGATGGAAAGATGGCTTTGTCCATAATCAAGACAATAAGCCCTGATTTAATCTTGCTTGATATTATGTTGCCTATAATGGACGGATATCACGTATGTCGCGTTTTAAAATCTCAGGCAGAAACTCAACGTATACCAATTATTTTTTTAAGCGGTTTAGACTCAGAGTACGATAAAGTTGAAGCTTTTCGAGTGGGTGCAGCAGATTATATTACCAAGCCTTTTTTTATCGAGGAAGTGGTTTTTCGCGTCCAGACTCAATTAAATATTGTTCAACAGCAAGCAAAATTTCAGCAAGGTTTAAATGAGCAAATCTCCGAAAGAAAAATTGCTGAAAGAGAATTAAATAAATCTCGTGCTTTATTAACTGGAGTTTTAAATAGCTCTTTAGATGGGGTTGCTGCTTTTGAAGCAATTCGCGATCGCCATGGACAGATTGTCGATTTTCGCTGGTTAATTGCTAACCCAGTAGCGGCAATGACCCTGGGCAAAACAACCCAAACTCTTAAAGGCAGACGATTATTTGTCGAAGAGTCTCCTGGTCATCTATTTGACGGGCTGTTTGAAGCATTTACTCAGGTTGTGGAAACTTGTACCGTGCTAGAAAAAGAACATTTTCACGACTCTCTTTCTCTCCCAGCTTGGTTTCATATTGTGGCGGTAAAGCTTGGTGATGGTTTTGCCATAACTTTTCGTGACATTAGCGATCGCAAACAAATAGAAGATACTCTAAAACAAACTAATTTAAGATTAACTTACCAAGCTAATATCGATAGTCTGACTCAGATAGCCAATCGTCGCCGCTTTGATGAGTATATTGCTCAGGAATGGTCGCGATGCGCCCGCGATCGAGAATATTTATCGCTAATTTTATGTGATGTGGATTATTTTAAATCCTTCAATGATACCTATGGACACCAGGCAGGAGATAATTGTCTATATGAAGTTGCTCAAGCCATTGAACGGGCTGTTAAACGTCCTGCTGATATAGCATTTCGTTATGGGGGAGAAGAGTTTGCCGTGGTTTTACCCCATACAGAAGGAGCAGGGTCGCTTAAGGTAGCAGAAGATATTCGTAGACAAATTCAAGACTTACAAATACATCATGCTTCATCCCAAATTAGCGATATTATCAGCCTTAGCTTAGGCGTTACTAGTATTATTCCTGACCCACGCTCATCGCCCGATATTTTGATTGCTACTGCGGATGACGCTTTGTACGATGCAAAACTCAAAGGTCGCGATCGCATTATTTATCGAACGGTAGATACGTCACAGCAGGCTCCGCCACGTCCCGCATGAAGACGAGCGACCCTCGGCTTCACCACCGCAACGCAACTGTCTCGCAACGGGCGAGTGGAATATGCTCTCGCGGACTCCAGTCCGCGAGAGCATATTCTCGCCCCAAAACGCGCCTTAACTTCGCGCTGCTGTGACCGTTGGTGAAGATCGCTTCATTTATAAGTTTATATACTATTTACCTGCTGTTGAATAATCTAGAGAATAACTATGTTCTATCGATTATTTTAAATAGTTAATCTACTGCGTTCTCTGGACTGGTATTTAAATAACATATTTGTAATAAGATTATACTTACGTAAAAATTCCTAAATTCCTGTAAGATACTTGTAAATGTATAAAGATTGAGTAAACTGCATTTTCACTTAATTTTCATTAAAGATTAAGTCTACAATTTTCCCTAATGTTATCTGGCAAAATAGTAAAGCTATTTGATAATTATATTCAATAGTAATTTATCTACAAAACATTTGGCATTGGCTTAATATTAGATTTTAAAGCGAATAAAAATCTTAGTATTTATTGTTTAATAACATTTATAAAAACAGATAAATTTAGTAAGCATAAAAAACATGAATAAAATACATAATTTATCTTGTAAATATATTTACAATTTACTATATTGTGCAAAATATAGAGATTTCATAATCATAAACAATGATTTTAGCTTTAAAAAAAGCCTCTAATAATATTTTAACCCAATATATACAGGCATAAAACGTAATTAGATAGCCAAAAATATATTCTATAATCAATATTTTTATTTCTATTTAGTTATTTTACTTAATTTTGTTAATGATTAGATTATTAATAGTAGACGATCAAAATTTTACCAGGCAGGCATTACAGGCAATTTTAGAAACAGAACCAGATTTAGAAGTTGTTGGCAAAGCTATTAATGGTCATGAAGCTTTTAAATACATGGAACAATTTCAGGTTGACATTATGATAGTTGACTTGGAAATGCCCGAAATGAGTGGTTTAACCGTAACTAAAATAACAAGTCAGCGTTTTCCCCAGACTAAAGTCATTATTCTTAGTAGTCACGACGACGAAGATAATATAAATGCAGCAGTCGAAGCAGGAGCAAAGGGTTACTTGCTCAAAAATACTTCAGCACAAGAAATTATTGATACAATTCGGGCAATTCAAAGAGGCTATTTTCAGTTAGGACCTGGACTATTTGAAAAGCTCCTTTCTCACCTGATTAAAGAAAAAGAACAGGCTGCTGATAAGTTAGCTCAACTTGAGGATAAATACGCCCAATCAATGATTGGGCTAGAAGAAAAGATACTTGCTAAGAATGAAGCCGAAAGGCAAGAGCTATACCAAGAAATTGAGCTACAAGTTGTAAGTCTAAAACAAGATTTTCGTAAAGGTCTGGAGAATTTTCAATATCAGGTAAGTAATCAGCTACAGAGCGGTTTAAATGAGGCTAACAATAGGTTTCATAGTTCTTTTCCTGATATACAAAAAATTGAAACGCAAATAGATCATCAAAATGCAGAACAGCAAAGATATATTAATGCTTTATTTGTAGGAACTAAACAAGCTATATCTAAATTAGAAAAGCAAATAGACTTTACTCGTCACTTTGCAATTTTTCTGAGCGTAGCATTCGTCATAGTTAACCTATTTTTTTCACGCTAGCTTCATTTAATGGCGCTAGCTTTTCGGGCGTTGCTGATTTCATGAAGTGACCCCCTAAAGATAAGGTTATTCTCATAAAAAGCGATCGCTTGCTCGCTCCGCATTATATCTTCGATTATTTAAAATCAATCAAAGGACCGTAAGGAACTATGCCACTAGGATTGATATGAGGATGACTTTGATAGTAATGCAGTTTGATATGCTCTAAGTTGCAGGTATCTTGAACTCCAGGATATTGATAAATTCTCGTTAAATAGCTCCATAAATTAGGATAATCCCAAATATGGCGCAGATTACACTTAAAATGTACATAATAAACCGCATCAAAGCGAAATAAGGTAGTGAACATACAGATATCTGCTTCAGTTAAAGTATCCCCACAAAGATATTTTTGTTTTGCTAGTACATTTTCCCAATAATCTAAGGCAGCAAACAATTTTTTAACTGCTTCCTCATAAGCCTCTTGGGATTTAGCAAATCCAGCTTTATAAACGCCATTATTAATTGGATCGTAAATGTCATCGATCGCCCGATCTATTTTCTCTTGTAACTCTTGAGGATATAAATCAATTTTGTTTTGGGCTATGTCTGCAAACTCGGTATCGAACATCCGTATAATTTCGCGAGATTCATTGTTGACAATACTTGAAGTCTTTTTATCCCATAATATTGGTACTGTAACTCGCCCTGTATAGCTGGAGTCGGCGATCGCATATACTTCTCTTAGATACTTAGTATGATTGATAGTATCGGCAACCGTCCCCCGAAAGTTAGAAAATTCCCAACCGTCCGAGCCCATCAAAGGGTCTACTGCGGAAATGCTTATGGCATCGGTTAATCCTTTCAATTGACGCATAATCAAGGTACGATGCGCCCAGGGACAGGCATAGGATACGTATAGATGATAGCGATCGCTAACTGCGGTCAAGCCACTCGAACCATCAGCCGTAAGGCGATCGCGAAAGGTAGTTGGATTGCGCTGAAAACGCCCTTTTTTATCCTTTTCGTACTCTTCGTTAGTCCATTGACCATTGACCATCATTCCTGTAGCCATAGTTTCCCCCAATTTAGTTACTGTTTGTCATTTAATTAGTCGCGATCGCCTAATCGAGTTGGCTATGACATTGCAACAGCAAACGACCAAAAACAACGTTAGGCGTATTATTATAATTATTAGCTAACAAATGCTATTTTGCGAGCTTGTTGTTTAATTTAGGCAGAAATTCAACGTCATCATATTTCAGATCTTTTAATTCAATATCGGTCTGAATCATAAGTGCCATCAACAGCACTTGATTTATTTGTTTAATTTAAAACAATACTAAATAGCATCTATAAGTAGATTTAGATTGCATAAATTCTCTAACAATAAGCAAAAAAAAACTATTTTTCAAAAATTTACTAACAATAGCAAACTACAACAAAACAGCTTTTTATCTAGCATCTATTTTCTGATAGGCTTGCATATCTTTCATAGTTTCAATCGACCTATTATTAGTAAAATGGTCTAGAAAAATATAGATTCTTGGCAGTTGAGTCCAAATTATCATCTATGAGCAAAAGACTTGAGAAATCATACTCAACTAGATGCTTACTCTGCTAAATGGTAGTCTCGGCTAATAGTAAACATTTTATACTTATCATTCTCCCATAGTGATCGTACTTTGTCGGTACTGTAGGGGACATAGGAAGCCTGAGCGTTCAAATGGCAAGTCTAACAAAACTTTTTTGCGCTTTAGAATCTACAGTTACAAGCCTTTTAAAGATAATGGTTACATTTAAAAACTGCAACTTCAAACTAACTTTGATCGCCTTTTTTATCATCCTTTAAGTAGAGGCTGTTTTGAGATAAAGCTAATAGGATTATTAAAGTAAGAACACAATCAATTTATCCATGTCTTTAATAACAAGTAAATCAACCAAGCGTGTTTTGGTTGTCGATGATATTGCTGATAACTTATTTTTGGCGCAATTTATTTTAGAAAACCAAGGTTATGAAGTAAATACAGCCAACAGTGGAAGAGTCGCCATAACTCAGGTAGAAACAGAGAAAATTAAACCAGATTTAATTATTCTAGACTTAATGATGCCTGAAATGGATGGCTACGAAGTAATCGAATATTTACGTAACCATCAAAAACCACCTTATATTCCTGTTTTACTAATGACTGCCGATACTAGCGTTAGTTGCGAAGATGCTTTACACGCAGGGGCAAGTGGAATAATTTATAAACCTTGGGATTTAGAACAGTTTTTGAAAAAAGTTGAGATGTTTAATGTTTGACCAAATGACCTCAGTTCAGATTAAGAGAATTAAACGGTTAAGGTAGCTCTTAGCTTTAAGCTTTAAGCCCTTAGCCTTTGAGCTAACTACAAAAATTAGCATAAAGATAAAGTGTAGAGATAAAACACTTTTTTGCGATCGCCTTATAGCAAGGTTGTAGCTTCAATAGAAATTTAGATTAAAGACTAAAAACTTTTTTAAATAAACTAATAAATTTTTCAAATCTCAACTCTCAAGTTTGAGATTTAATTGGTTTGAGGTCAACAAGCTTACTCACTATGGCAACAAGAGCATCTACATTAAGTGGTTTAGCGATATGTTGTTGGAAACCTGCTTCTTTTACTTGTTGCTGGTCAAATTCTGCTGCATATGCCGATAGAGCGATCGCCGTAGCTATTTGCCCCGCTACTAAATCAAAAAAGCCCTGATAATCGTCTCGTTGTAAACATTGAGCTTCTCTTGTCCCCACCAAACAAACATCGGGTAGCGCGAACTAAACATAATGCTGACTGCGGTTTTGAGACTAGGCGACCACCCTTCAATTGCCCCAATAATAGAGGTTTGCGACCAGTCATAGAATCTTACTAATTCTCCCATCAATCCACCACCAGGGATAATTGCTGCGTATCCAGTCAATGACTCGTCTTCCATCTTTTAGTTAGCTTGATAATTATTTGAAGCTGCGCGATCGCCAAAAGCTAAATAATCAGCGATTAATCTAAAATTAATTATATGCTATGAAAATTAACTTTCCTCTAAGCTTTGGCTGTTCATTGACTTATTGTGACTTCTCCCAAAGCTTCTCAGTTAATAAAACAGTTACGTCCTGGGGAAATGGGCATAAATCGGGAAAATAAGCATCATATTCAATTTGCATATTGTCCACCGCTTCTTGATAACAATCGAAATATATACTTGCTAAAAATCCGCTTAAACTAGGAGAGTCAGCCAAAATATCCTTCAACTTTGATTGAGTACGTCTAATAGTCACTTCCCAACCCCGATAACAATCGGGCAAAGGTACATATATACGTTTTAGAAGATGTTCAAATAAGGTAATCAAACGACTTTTTAACTCTCGTTTATCTCTTTTTCCCAAAGATTCAACCTCTTCAATCAAATTTTCCCAATCAACTCGCTCAAATTCTTGGGCTTTTAGTTTGCTTATAGTTTCCTCAATCCAAAGCGCAAAATCCGAATCATATAGAGTTTTTGAGGTTAATTGTGTCATCGATCTTGATTCCAAATAGTTGTATGGTTTTCCTTCGATTCTATCTAAATACTTTTTTTCCCTAGTTCTTATTTCAGCGTCTAAACTAAAACATAAGACAAGATTACTGAAGAAAGTTGTTATTTTTAGCTTACTAGCTGTCCTTTTTGCGATCCCAAACTCAGGTTAGTTAGTTGTTAATTGCTTATTACTATTTATCAATAGATACTTATCTACCGCATCTTTATCTAAGAGTTTGGAAATTAGATATCCTTGTCCTCGATCGCAGTTTAAACTTTTGAGCAGATTTAGCTGAAAATTGTTTTCGATACCTGTGGCTGTAACCACCATCTTCATTTGATGAGCGATCGCAATAATTTGCTTTAACAGTAGCGTGGTCGATTTTTCCTGTTCTAAATTAGGAGTTGCTTGACCAATGTGAGCAATTAAAGAACGATCTATCGATAATTCATCAAAAGGAAAACGATGAAGGCAGGTTAGAGATGAATAACCCGAACCGAATTTGTCTAAACAAAGTTTTACCCGACGTTTTTTTAACTCCTGCAAAATACTCAAAGTATTCTGAGGCTGTTCTAGTAATACCGTTTCGGGGATATCAAACTTAATATGTTGTCCCTGAATTTTGATTTTACGCAAAATCATATCAACCTTATCAACCAAACTAGGATGAAAAAGCTGTTTAGCCGATAGGTTGATACAAATTCCCAGGTTGTTTTGACCTTTATTATTATGTTGCCAATGTTGAATATGTTGACAAGCCTGTTTTAAAACCAAGTTACCGATCGCATTCATCAAACCCATATCTTCGGCTGTAGCGATAAAATCTTGAGGTAGAATAACTCCTTGTTGGGGATGATGCCAACGAACCAAAGCTTCTAATTCAATAATTTGCTGGGTTGCTAAAGATATTATGGGTAGATAATAATTGACAAATTCTTGGTATTTAATTGCCTGTTTTAAGCTCATTTCCTGATTTGCCAACTCTTGATCTTCTTGAAGCTGAATATACATTTCTGGCTTAAATACCTGATAGCGATCGCCCTCTAAGTCTTTTGCTTGCTGCATGGCAATATCAGCATCGTTAAATAGACGGTCTATATCTTGATAATCTTGGCTGCCAATCACTATACCCATGTTGGCATTGATTAAGATTTTTCTTTGTTTGATCGCAAACGGAGTAGTCAGCTTTTGTCTAATTTTTTCAACTACAGCGATCGCCTCATTCACATTGCGGATCTTATCTAAGAAGATAGCAAACTCATCCCCTTCCAAGCGACTAAGTAACGCTGAATCGGGTAAACAAGAGTCTAGTTTATGAGCGATCGCCATTAACAGTTGGTTGGTTTCGACATTACTGATGGTGCATTTAATGGTCTTAAAGCGATCGCATTCTAATAAGATTACGGCAAAATAGTAATTAGGCTGCTGTCCCGTAACTCTCAATGCCTGCTTGAGACGACTAACAAAAGAATTACGGTTACCAAAGCCAGTGATCGGATCGTTAAGAGCCATCTTCAATAGTCTATCCTGAGCCTGCTGACGGAGATTAACTTCCTCTTGTAGCTGCTGATTGCTGTTTTCAAGTTCAGCGGTGCGCTCTTTTACTTTTTGCTCTAGTTGATTATTAAGCTCAATAATTTTGCTGTTGTTGGACTTGATGGTAATTTGATTGACAACTCTAACTACCACCTCTTCGATTTCAAAAGGCTTATTAATGTAGTCTACGCCGCCAACTTTAAAGGCTCTTTTCTTGTTGGCAAAATTATCCAAAGCACTGATAAAGATGACAGGAATATCTTTAGTTTGTGCATCAGCCTTGAGTTGTTCACATACCTGATAACCATCAATGTCAGGCATCTTAATATCTAATAAAATTAAATCAGCCCAACCAGATCGAGCAACTTTTATTGCTTCAAAGCCATTGTCAATACAACGAGTTTGATAACCCCGCTTATTTAAAATAGCAGCGAGTAACTCCAAATTATCTAGAGTATCATCAACAATTAAAAGATTTGCTTGGGGTCTTTCAGTCTGATTAGTGTTCAAGAAACCGTTTAGAAATGTTTTTTAGGTATGTAAATTTATAGTTCCCGAAAATCATTTGAAGGTATCATCCATGAATGATAAGTTTAATTACCATCTAAAGTTAAATAGAAATGCTTTTTATCTATTTTTTATAAATAAGTAGATATACGTAAATAACTGCCAAATTAAAAAAACTAAAATTTGGATGTATTAATTATCCTGACTCGTCGCCAATGTTACTATGTCTGATACGGAACAGACATAACTTTAAATTTATGCAAGACTATCGTACATAACTCAAATTAAAAGCCTTAATTAAATGATCAAGTTTTCTAAATTGATTAACTTTAATTAGGCAACTAGATTAAGATGCTAGGTTACGTTGGGTATTGTTGAGTTTTGCCCAACTTTCTATCTCAAAAGATTTTGGTTTTAGTCATTTAAATTATTCCCAAACAAATCCAAAATAAATGTCGTATAAAAAAGGTTATACAAATGTTCCTTATGTATTGGTTGTTGCGGATAACCAAGATGATCTATATCTCATCGGCTATATTCTAGAAGGAATGAATCTCAAATACTACGGAATTAGTGACAGCGAAAAAGTTCTAGATTTAGCAATAGATCAAACGCCTGAGTTTATTGTTCTAGATATAGTTATGCCCAAAATCTCTGGATTTGATATTATTAGCCAGCTTAAATCTAATATATTCACTAAAGATATTCCAGTTATTGCAGTAACAGGATTGGATAGATTTTATTATCAATCAAAAATTGCCAGCGCAGGTTTTGATGATTGTATTTATAAACCTTTTGCTTTTGAAGACTTTGAAGCCAAGCTAAAGTCTTCTTTTGTAAAGTTTAATTTTCAAGAAATATTCTTTGCTATTTGAATCTTATTATTAAACGAATCAGTATTATCTATTTAAGCTGTTATTTTCTTTTTTTAAGTCACTTTAAACTGTTATGCTGGCTAGATTGGCAATACCCAGTTTAAACTTGGTAATAATCTACAGTTGTATTGTTTATAGCTATAGTAAAGTGTTTTTCAATTTTCAAACCAAAAATTTTAAAAATTTATCAGTCTTTAGATAGACGATTTCCAGCAAAAGTCATGAGATATTGATATTAGTAAAAAAGTCTTTAAGAATAGTGTTTCAGTAAAGCTAAAGTCTTTTTTCATCAACATATCAACTTTCGATAAATGGCGAAAGCAAACTCATGAATAGTACCTCTCACAAACGTGCTGCTGGTTTATTTCATAATCGAGACAAAGCAGAGTCGGCAGTCCACGATCTTAAAGATAGTGGCTATGATATGCACAAAGTCTCGATCATCGCCAAAGATGCTGACCAGATAGATGGTGTAGAAACTACGGAAAAAATAGGTGATAAAGCTGATGATGGTGCTACTACTGGTGCGTTAACAGGCGGTACTTTAGGCGGTATTACTGGTTTATTAGTTGGTTTAGGTACATTAGCAATTCCAGGTGTGGGACCAATCTTACTTGCAGGAGCAGGGGCGACAACCATCGCTACGACTCTGGCTGGTGCAGGTATTGGCGTAGCAGCAGGCGGATTAGTAGGTGCTTTGGTAGGATTAGGCATCCCTGAAGAGAAAGCCAAAATCTATACAGATAGCGTCAAAGATGGCAGCTTTCTGGTGATGGTTAATGGTACAGAGGCAGAGATTGCTCGTGCAGAGGCAATTATGCATCATCATGGTATTGAAGAATTTGGTATCTATGATGCTCCAACTTCAAATGCAGAATCAACTGTAGGTGCAAACATAGCCCACATAGATGAAGATATCAAAACCAGAACTGATATTGCTGACGGCGAAAAAATTAAACTGTATGAAGAACGCCTAACGGTTAATAAGCAACGTGCCAAAACAGGAGAGGTTTCTATTGGCAAGCGAGTTGAAACCGAAATAGCCAACATATCTGTACCTGTGGAAAAAGAGCGTCTTGTAATTGAACGCAAAAACGTCATGGGAGAAGCAATTAGTCCTGAAACTGTTCACTTTGGAGATGGGGAAACAGTAAACGTCGATCTTTATGAAGAAACTGCCACGATTAATAAGCAAGTTTTTGTTCGTGAAGAAGTTAACGTTCACAAAGAAGTAGAGCAAGAAACTGTACAAAAGAGTGAAACTATTCGTCGCGAAGAATTAGAGATAGACGAAGAAGGTGATGTAATCCGACACTAACTCGGCTGTAAAAACACGATTGGGCAAAAGATAGAGCTAGATTCAACTTTTCAAAAATTTAATAGAACTTAAGCACCCAGTCTCAGCTTGAAACTGGTAGGGATTAAAGAATTTATTTTGCCCTTTGCTTCTAATGAAACCTTAATTTTGAATCTTCAACTTAGTTAATTCGATTACCACAATCGTTTAATCAACTGAATTTTTATTAAATTAAGAGGAAATATAATGAACAAACTAATAGTATTTTTAATGGGCAGTGTTTTGCTTTTCGGTGCAGTAAGCTGTGATGCAGCCAGAACAAGCTCCGATGCTCCTACTTCTAATGATGGCAAGGTAGAACAGGCAACAAAGGTAAAAGACACTAAAGAAGACTCTAGCAATAAAACTCGCCAAAATCAGCTAAATTCTGATATTCGCGCTAGAGAACAACGCAATGATATGGCTGGCGATCGCACTAAAAGAGCCGATGCCGATCTCGAAAGCGAAGTTAGGGCGAAGTTAGAATCTAATATCCCTCGCGCCAAGCTGACTGTCAAAGCTAATGATGGTAATCTAGTTGTTCTGGGAACAGTTCGCGATCAAAAAGAGTTTAATACCATTGAACCTTTAGCTCAAGAAATTCTTGGTGTTGATAAGGTCAATGTCGAAGGAGTTAAGATCGTAGCTACCAAATCATAAGCAAGTCGATTGCTTTGTCAGTGATGACAGTTAGCCTGATAATATCTGTTCTCACTAGTTTTGAAAATATAAGGATATGCCAGGCTAAGTTTGCAAATAATCTGTGACTATTCAGAATCTTTATTGGGCAGTCGCGTAAGGTATTGGCGATGCCTACGGCTAACCTCGTAATCGCCTAAATCAGCAATAGCTTAATTATTCACACAAAATATTTGGAGTTTTCTATGTCTTCTTTTAATCGAGGTACTCTCGTAACCATCATCTGTGAAATGGTTTTACAAGACCGTTTAATTAAGTTAATGAAAACATTGAATGTTTCTGGGTATACAATTATTCCAGCACAGGGCGCAGGTAGTCATGGTAAACGGATGGGAGATGTAGCAGGCTACAATACCAACATTGAAGTCAAAACAGTCGTTACCCCCGAAGTATCCACTCAATTGCTTGAAGATTTAGCAGACCTTGCCCAAAATCATGCTCTAATCGCCTTCAGGCAAAATGTAGAGGGTCTGTTTAATTAGCATCAAGCGTAAAATATATAAAACAGCAACCCTAATGAGACAATAGTTAGGCTATGAATTGTGTCAACTAGTTAGATTTAGTTAATATGACAACTGCGATCGCAACTCAACTAAAATCGCTCATTGATAGTCAGACAGAATTAGTCGAACTAAAAAATGCCGATGTCTATTGGCAAAGCAAGATAAATCAGGCAGTGATAAACGCTGACGCACCTATATACTTGCTATTTCCCAAGACTGTAGATGCTTTGGCAAAAATAGTTAAGCAGGCATCTCAAAACCAATGGCGTATTCTGATTTGCGGTAATGGCAGTAAATTAACTTGGGGTAATCTAAGCCAGGATATAAGCTTAGTAATCAGCACTCAAAAATGCGATCGCCTGATTGAACACGCCGTAGGAGATCTTACGGTAACGGCAGAAGCGGGAATGAAAATAGCGGATCTACAAGCAGTATTGCGATCGCACAATCAATTTTTACCCATCGATCCTAGTTATCCACAGACAGCTACTCTGGGAGGAATAGTCGCCACAGCCGATACTGGAAGCTGGCGACAGCGTTACGCTGGAGTGCGCGATCTGCTACTAGGATTATCTTTTGTCCGCGCTGATGGTGAAATTGCCAAAGCGGGAGGTAGAGTCGTTAAAAACGTAGCGGGTTATGACCTAATGAAATTGTTTACTGGTGCTTATGGTACTTTGGGGCTAATTTCGCAGCTTACTTTTCGGACTTATCCTTTAATTGCCACTTCTCAAACTTTATTATTAACAGGGAAAGCAGAGCAAATCGCTCAAGCTTGTCAGACGATCCGTAATTCTGGTTTAACTCCTACTGCTTTAGATTTACTTTCGGCTACGGTGGTAGATCGATTAGGTTTAGGGAAAGATATTGGTTTAGTGATGCGTTGGCAAACCATACCAGAAAGTATTGAGCAACAGATAGAGCAAGTACAGGCGATTGCCAAAGATTTAAGTTTAACCTACAAAAACTATCAAGATCGCTTAGAAACAGATTTATGGCAACAATGCGCCACTATCACCACAACTCCTGATTCTGATACAGCAATCACCTGCAAAATAGGTATTTCTCCCACTGCTGCCCTAAATTTTCTACAATTAAAACAGATTAGCTCGCCAAATATCGCCGTTAGAGTTCACGCAGCTAGTGGCATTGGAGAACTACAGCTAAAAAATATAGATAATCGGGCGATCGCCCAAATGCGTTCATATTGCCAACAAAACTACGGTTTTCTCACTATCCTTCATGCACCCAAATCAGTTAAACAAAAAATAGATATTTGGGGCTATACAGGCAATGCTAAACAAACTATGCAAACAATCAAAAACCAGTTCGATCCTCAGAATATTCTTAATCCTAGCCGTTTTCTTGTATAAATAACGATTACAAAAAGCTTAGAGCTTAAAGCTGATAGCCACGAACAGTATCACTAGCAATTTCTACCGCCAACCAGCAACGACTTTAAAATGACTAACTTTGATGCTAAAAATCCTCCGAAGCCAGAATTAATAGATACCTGTGTTCATTGTGGCTTTTGTCTTGCTACCTGTCCTAGTTATCGAGTCATTGGCAAAGAAATGGATTCTCCTAGAGGCAGAATTTATTTAATGGATGCCATCAATAAGGGCGAGGCAACTATCGACATGGCAACCTCTGAGCATTTTGATTCCTGCTTAGGCTGTCTTGCTTGCGTAACTACCTGCCCCTCTGGAGTGCAGTACGACAAATTAATCGCAGCTACTCGCCCGCAGATAGAAAGAAATCAACCCCGCAGTTTAGCCGACAGATTAATTAGAACTTTAATTTTCAATCTGTTTCCCTATCCCAACCGTCTACGCATCTTGCTTCCCCCTTTGTGGCTATATCAAAAATCAGGTTTACAAAAGTTTCTACGTAGCCAAGGAATACTTAAAAAGTTTGTTCCCCGTTTGGCAGCGATGGAGGCGATTTTACCTGCTATTACTGCTGATGCTTGGCAAGATAACTTACCCGAAGTTATACCCGCCCAAGGAAAACAACGCTATCGAGTGGGCATGATTTTGGGCTGTGTCCAGCGACTATTTTTTTCTCCTGTAAATGAAGCGACTGCCAGAGTATTAACTGCTAATGGTTGCGAAATTGTAATTCCCAAAACCCAGGGCTGTTGTGCTGCCCTGCCCGCCCATCAAGGACAAGAAGCTCAAGCCCAAACATTAGCCAGACAGATGATCGATAGCTTTATAGATCTTAAACTTGATGCAATCATTATTAATGCAGCCGGTTGTGGACATACCCTTAAAGAATATGGTCATATTTTGGCTGATGATCCAGAATATAAAGCCAAGGCTGAAGCATTTGCCAGCCAAGTTAAAGATGTTCAAGAGTTCTTATCCTCAATAGAATTAACCGCCGAACTACACGCCGTAACCTCATCAGAAATCACAATTGTCTATCAAGATGCTTGCCATCTTTTACACGGACAAAAAATTAGTCTTCAACCTCGTCAACTCTTAAGACAAATTCCTGGCGTTAAATTACGCGAACCTCTTGATGCTGGCTTATGCTGTGGTAGTGCTGGCATTTATAATATGTTGCAGCCTGAAACAGCAGATGAATTAGGCAGACAAAAAGCCACCAATCTAATCAATACGGGAGCAAGTTTGATTGCTTCTGCTAATCCTGGTTGTTCTTTACAAATACAAAAGCACTTAGAGTTACAAAATTCCCAGGTTAAATTATTACATCCAATTGAATTGTTAGACTATTCAATTCAAGGAAAAAAAATAGATTAGGTTAAAGCATAAAACCCAGTTTACAGGTTTGGCGATCGCCAGTCTTGTCATTATCTAGCAGAGTAAGTCAGCGGTCATAAGCCCTTGTATACTCTTAAAGTCCATCTTAGAAACAAAAAAGAGGTGATTTCAAGTAAAAAACGCTAATATTTTTATTAACGATAATAAAGTTTTGTAACTAAAAGTGACCGCAACCTATCCTCAAGATATTTCCACCGCCTCTAGTAGTTGGTACTCCTTAAAACCAATTTGGCAAGGAGGACAAGAAACCGTCCAGCAAGGATTGCCCCATAAGCAGTTAGCACCTACATGGCAAATGCTTTTATTGGGAGATGGCTCGCCGACTCACCTTTTGCAATTACTTACAGGCGAAAGAACTGAAGTAGACGTGATTGATATGTCTTTAATTGGTAAAAAAGACGATGGCGCACCAGAAGAAATTGAGGCGATCGCCGAACCAAGATTACGAAGACAAGTATGGTTGCGAACTGCATCAGGTCAAAGGTTAGCTTATGCTGCCTCTTGGTGGAACGCTAGTAATGTTGATGATTATCTGCAAAATCGCTCTTTACCCGTATGGCGAAATCTTTCTACACTTCATACAGAACTTTATCGAGATGTACGAGGAGTTTATTATGGTAATTCTTCGGCTTTAGAGTCGGCTTTTGGCGAAAAAGCACCCTTTTGGGGTCGTCATTACCTTTTTTGGCACAACAGTCAACCTTTAACTTTAATATACGAGGTTTTTTCTCCCTATTTACAGAAATATCTGGGAGAAATGACGCAAAAATAAAAACATTAAGCCACTAAATCTAAATTCTTTATAATTTCTTGACCCTATCTTTACGTCCTGACCATATACTGACATCCAGAAAGCGCAAATTTGGCGTTTTTAATTTTATAAATCACGAGGATATTATTATGGGTTTTCTTGGGAAACTGTTTGGCAGAAAAGAAGAAGATAAAGCAGCTAAAGCAGGAAAAGTTAAGGTTGCAGCAGCAGCCAAAGATAACGATATTGCCCCAGAAAAGGTTGGTTTAGATGGTCAATTTGACGAAAGCGGTTTAGCAAAGCGTGTTGCTCAAGCACTAGATGAAGCGGGAATTTCTGATAGTGTTGGACTTTGGGTGGCACAAACAGGCAGTACAGTTGTTTTAAAATATAACCCTGATGCTGAAAGCGTTCTTTCCAAAGCAGAACAAGTTGCTAAAGGTGTAGACGGAGCAAGCGCCGTTCAAACCGTACCTAATAGCTAAAAAATAAGTTAATACAAGTCCAATTATTAGAGCCGAAGGGCTTTGGCTATGATGTTTTTCGCATCTAGCCTTTTTTATTCAATAGCTATTTAACGCGAGTTCGGGATAAGAAAGAGACAAACAGATAAGCTGAAATTAACCATAAATCAGTATTTGTCTATCTCATGTTTATTAAAGACAAAATTATTTTGTTCGATTGGTGATGTCTTGATTCAGTCGCTTAAAGTTGAGGAATCCGCCCAAAGCGCTTCTTGTTCAACAAAGGCGCTTTGCCTTATGTAGCTCAACGGAGGGAACCTCCCTTCGGGTTCGTGCCTTTGCTCAAGTCGGGGAACCCTTTTGGCACTTTGACGGGCGGTATAAACGTCGCAGCAAAGCTACGACGACACGCCCTCCTCAACGGGTCACACAAAGGCGCACTTCCGCATGTGCCGCAACGCAAGTGCCTCACCACCGCAACTGCTTCACCGCAACGCTATTGAAAAGCATTCCCTTGCAAGGGAATGCTAACGGGTGTTGAACCATGCGCGGGGGTCTTTCCTCTTTTCGATCTGAATCGCTTTTTGTCTGAGTTTTGAACCTAGTTGGAGAAAACAACAATTAAATATTGGTTACTGCTCTCGCCTTCGCGATCGCCAACTGAGCCTAGGTGAAATGATGACAATTCTCATTTCGTTTCATACTTCTAGATAAATGAATTTATTGAGTGGATTAATTGCCTACTCTCACTGTTCTAAAAAACCCTCAATCGCAATTGATAACTTTGCTTTGCCCGCTTCTGGTTAAGCTGAACTCGCGTTAGTTAATTCCTAAGCTATGAGATTTGAACTTCATTTTATCGTTGTTTAAAACACACAAAAGTTGCATTATCACTTTTGGCATAGGACTCAGCTGTTTTTCAGCTCTTCATATTTTAGTTTAACTCACGTCGCCAAGTAGCGCCCCTGCTCCTGGCAGACTGCTGCCAATAGCCATCGTCGTCTCGTCAAACACGGTGGGGTCGCCGAACTCTAGTCCTAAAATATCGGCAATAGCCTGAGTGTCCGCCAAACCAGCATTGTAGTTGCCGTCAAGCGGTGTAATTGTGACCCTGTCAGCGAGGAAGTTGGAACCCTCGCTGTTAGGGTCGTCGGAAAGAACCGAATCCTCGAATGTAAAGCCGAAGGTGTCCGTGTTTCCTGGAAACGAAATCAGCTCAACGCCGACATCGAGCGCGGTAGCCTCGTCAAGCTTAGTGAAGGCAACGTCTTCGAGGCTGCCAGCAAGCGGGACATTGATATTAAGACCGCTGTCGCCTGTCAGAAAGTCCCCGTTAGCTGGTGCTGTTTCGAGCAGTGAGTCAATCACCTCGGTCGAGATGGCAGCTGCATTCTCAAACGCCGACTCCGTGCTTTCAAAGGGCGACGACGGAAGCTCTGTCGACACAGCGATCGCAGGAATGTCGTCGTCAAAGATGGAAGTCACCACTGGAGCGATCGTTGCCGACGTGTTGGCTGTGATGCCAGTGCTAGGACCAGCGCCGACGCCCGAGACGACGAGATCTGGTGCTTCCTCCGCGAACACTTCTGGCAGCAGCACATCTAGACCGCTCGAGAGCGTCGTGTTCGGTGTGGCGTTGACGGCGAAGCTTCCAGGGGTGAACTCCTGAGCCGCCCAAGGTCCAGAAATTGTAAGTGCCGTACCCTCAAAGCTCTGATCGACGAGAGGCGCGATGACCGTGACGTTATGACCAGCTTCTAGCAGCGCGTCTCGCTGCGCGATGAGACCAGACGAATCAAAGCCGTCGTCGTTGGTCAGCAGGATATTAAGGGCTACATCGGAATCATCTTTCTCGTTGAAGACATCAGCGAGACGAGCCTCGAGCGTCGCACGGTCAGATTCTGAAGAGAACCAGTTGCCGTCGATCGCCGACACGGTAATCCGATCGAGTAGAAACTGCGCGCCCTCTGAGATTGCGTTGCCAGACGATTCTTCGACGGGGATGAAATCGGATGCAAGAAAGATTGGATCTTTGGAGTCTGGGATGTCAAAGAATTCGGTTGGTGTGCCAGATGCCCCTGGTGGCTCTACCTCAGTCGCGTCGGGATCTAGAACGATCGGAAACATAGCCGTGGCTTCTTCGTCGATGAGCGTCATCGCTACGCCATCGAGGGTTTCCGATTCTGGCACATTAATTGAGAGACCGATGCCCTCTGGCAGGAGCGGCGCGCCTTCAGTCTGAGAAGTTTCGAGATCCTTAAGCACCTCGACCACGAACCCAGCAGAGCGCTCGAAAGCAAGATCGGGGTTCTCATTGTCGGCAGCCGACACTGCGATCGCCGGTAAGCCTTCAAACAAAGCGGCAACCGCGCCGTTGACCGTGCCTGAGATATTATTACTCGTGCCGATGTTTTCGCCCGCGTTCGTACCTGAAATGACGACGTCGATCGCCTCCCCAGGGAAGATCGCGCCGAGATCGGCTAACTCGAGTCCTGTCAAGACCGTTGGCACTACTGCGGCGTCAACGGCGAAGCTGCTGGGTCCAAATTCTTCGGACGCTTCGATCGTAAAGGAGCTGGTCAAGGCATCTAATCCGCCGAGCGTGCTGCCCTGCGCGCTCTGCTGGGACTCTGGAGCCACGACCGCCACGTCGTGCCCAGCTGCGACAAGACCGTTAAATAGAGTTCCGATTCCGTCTGCGCCGATTCCATCGTCGTTAACGAGAAGGATGTTGAGAGACATAGCCGTCTTCTTTACTATAATGTTTTTAATAAAGCAACTTAATTCAGTTGCACAGAGTTTAAAACACAATGATTCCGAATCAAGCCGTTTTGTCTTTCAATTAACGTCCACAACGCCAAATGTTAAAGACTAATAAAAAAATATCACTGCCTGATTAAATCTAAATTAAATTAAGGTCAAGGAAAAATAGAAATATTTGTATAGAGCTATATCCCTCTTCTGCCAGTTTCCGAGAATAAAAAGCAGTAAAAGCAAAAATTAGCCATCGGGAAAATAGAAAGAAAATTGATTCATGATAGCAATTAGTCGATGAAAACCAACCAATAAAGAACCCTAAAAGACTAGCTTCGTATCGCAAATAAGCAGAACACTAGTAAAAAAACATAGTTGATTATATAATCAATTAAATATAGAAAGAGTTAATTCCTGAGTTAGACAAGGCAGGAGTTTCAATGGGTGGATTAATTGCCTACTTTCACTGTTCTAAAAAATCCTCGAACACAATTGATAACTTTGCTTTGCCCGCTTCTGCTTAAGCCGAACTCGCGTTATTTAATTTTTGTCATTTTATAAAGATATGCCTTCTAGCTTATCGCTTCAAACTGCAAGCTTTAATAGAGAGTTTTACAACTGCTACTAATCCAATATATTCTAGGTTTGAGCGATTATTCCCCAGAAGGAGCAAGATATGAAAGATAGACCTATTATTCTCGGTATAGTTGGCGACAGCGCAGCGGGCAAAACAACGTTGACGAAGGGAATTGCTCAAGTGTTAGGAAAAAACAACGTTACCGTGATTTGTACTGATGACTATCATCGTTACGATCGCACCCAAAGAGCGGAAATGAAAATATCTGCTCTCAATCCAGACTGCAATTATTTAGACATTATAGAACAGCATTTGGCATTGCTACGTTCAGGAAGGTCTATCCTCAAGCCTATTTATAACCACAGTACGGGTGCTTTCGATCCACCAGAATATATTGAACCTCGTCAGTATGTTATTGTCGAAGGCTTACTAGGGTATTCAACCAGCAGGATGCGAGATAGCTATGATGTGAAAACCTATCTAGCTCCCCCAGAATCCTTGAGAGCATACTGGAAAATCAAGCGAGATACTCGTAAAAGAGGATACAGCGAAGAACAAGTTCAAGACCAACTACGTCAAAGAGAACCAGACTCTGAAGCCTTTATCCGTCCACAACGTAAATGGGCAGATATGGTTGTTAGCTTTTATCCTCCTGATGAAACAGAACTGGAAGAAGACAACATTATGCTTAACGCTAATTTAATCTTGCGTCCGACAATTCCTCACCCAGATTTAACCACTATTTTAAATTCTGAAGGCAATCATCTTGGTGCAGCTATTCGCCTGGGTTTAAGCCGTGATATGGGCAAACCCGTAGATATTTTAGAAATTGATGGTCATGCGAGTTTAGAGCAGGTTAGAGAATTAGAAAAGATTATGTGTGGCGAAGTTCCCTATCTAGGTCAATTTTGTAGTTTAGAAGGAAACCAAGAACTAGGAAAGTTAACTGGAACTACGGGAGAAACTTTACAAAGTTATCCTCTGGCTTTAACTCAGTTACTTATTACCTATCATATGCTCAAAGCAGCAAGCTAATAGGCATTGATAACAAGTTAAGAAAATGTACAATCTGTCAAGTAGATGCAAGTAAAAATCAGCTAGGGGTGAACAATGAGCAAAAGTCTAAAACAATCAAAAATAAGCCAATTTGCTCTATCTTGCCAAGGTTTAGCCAGATCCTTAGCTGTTTGCAGTTTTCTTAGCTTGACTTTGATTAATCCAGCTATGGCGGAAGAAAAATTGGTACCAACTTTGACAGTAACTGGGAATGGGAGCGAAAATATTGCTACTACCCTGACACAAGTTAAGTTAGGAGTTGAGATTCAGGGGAAAACGGCGATGGAGGTTCAACAAGAAATAGCCAAGCGAACATCAGCTTTGGTAGATTTGTTGCGCTCAAAAGATGTTCAAGAGTTACAGACAGCTGGTGTAAGCCTAGAACCAAATTATGACTATACTAATAATCAAAGAAACTTAGTGGGTTATATTGGCACAAATACAGTTAGCTTTCGCCTCCAGACTGAGCAAGTTGGAACTTTATTAGATGAAACCGTTAAAGCGGGAGCTAGTCGCATTGATGAAGTAAGTTTTATTGCTAGCCCTGAAGCGATCGCTGAGGCTCAAAAAGAAGCTCTCCGTAAAGCTACCATTGATGCTCAAGCTATGGCAAATGTTGTTTTGAAGACTCTAAATCTTGCTTCTAAAGAGATTGTTAGTGTTCAGGTTAATCAAGCCAGCGTCCCCCCACCAAATCCCCTTCGAGTTCAACAACTGTCAAAAGCGGATGCGGAAGTCAATACGCCTATTATTGGTGGAAAACAAACAGTCCAAGCTTCTGTTACTTTGCAAATCAGCTATTAGCTAAATCATCTCAAAAAAAGCATCGTCTAATTCATAGCCAAACAGTTGCGCCATAGATTTTAGGCGCGATCGCGATGGGATATTCTGCTCTTGTAGCCAATCTGAGAGAACAAAGATTTTATTCATCACAAATATTTCCAAGGCTTCAGGGTTAAAAATAATACCTTCGCTGCGGTTAAATTCATGAGGCACGAGCATTGCCGTATAACGAACTAGTTCTCCTGTTTTCCAGTCTAACAAGAATGGTATCCACGGATAAACTGCATCTAAGCGTATAAACCACAGTCTAATCTCTGGTATTTCCGATAATTCGCGAGGATCGTTATCTTCTCGCTGATAGTCGATCATCAACTGTAACTGCTGTTCATAATCGATGATCTTATTTAATGTAGAGTCTATTTGATTTTTGGCAGCAAATAAATCTAGATTGTTGATGGCTTGAGAATCTAAAACTAACTTGATAGTCACAATAAATATTACAAAAATAGAGGCTGAAGGACAATTCTGTTGAGCTAAAATTAACTATAGTGAACGCAAAGCATAACTGTAAAACGAGTTACTGTTTACTTTACTAATTTTTAGATTAGACATTTACATATATTTTAAGTTAAAGTGGTAATGACTATGTATAAGCTTGAATCCATCGAGCCTCACCTATGAAAACTCCAGAGGCAAACCTAACACCAATTAACTCTTTAGAGGATGCTTTAACCCGCTGCCAAGATTTGGGAATGCGGGTTAGTCGTCAGCGTCGCTATATTTTAGAGTTGCTGTGGTCACAAGAAGAGCATCTTTCGGCTAGAGAGATATACGACTTGCTCAATCAACAAGGCAAAGAAATTGGTCACACATCTGTATACCAAAACCTGGATGCTTTGTCTGCTGGAAGCATAATAGAATGTGTTGAGCGTTCTGACGGTAGATTGTATGGCAACATCAGCGACTCTCATAGTCATGTAAATTGCTTAGATACTAATCAAATAATAGATCTGCAAATTGAGTTGCCCAAAGCAATAATCAAGCAGATAGAAGCAGAAACGGGCGTCACCATTACTGATTACCGCATTGACTTCTTTGGTTATAAAAATGCAGCAAAAGCCGATTTAGGCAGTTAGAGCGGGTGGAAACGCTACATGCGGCACTTCGGCGCCTTTGTGTTTAAGAAGCTTGTTCCACGCCCGCTTCGACAGTTAGAGCATTTCTAATCAACATTACAGCTAATTTTTGTAAGCAGAAACGAATAACTTGTATTCCTGGCTACAAAAATGAGAAGATATAGACTCCTTGCTCAAGTGCAATCAGGCTAATCTTCATAGTTTTTAACAAAAGTTAGACGCAATTTTTTAGCTAATTAAAGTAAAAGCAAATTATAGTTTACTTTTTTATATTTTTCTAATTCAATATCTTGTACTCAGTTGCGATCGCAAACGCTAAGATAAAAAAGAATCTTAAATCACTAAGCAGCACACACAAGAATATCCTTCCTGATAATTATTTAAGAACAACATGGTTCAGACCCCTATCCAAACAAAAGTATCCAAAGTAGAAAAGTTAAAAGACCGCAGTAATTATCTGCGCGAACCTCTTTTAAGCGAACTGAAAGAAGGCACAACGCACTTTAGCGAAGATGCGATCCAAATTCTTAAGTTTCATGGCTCTTATCAGCAAGATAATCGTGACAATCGGGCGAAGGGTCAGGAAAAAGACTATCAAATGATGCTGCGTACTCGCAGTCCTGGGGGATTAGTCCCGCCAGAGTTATTTTTAGCTTTAGATCGCCTATCAGAAGAATACGGTAATCATACGCTCAGGATTACTACTCGCCAGGGTTTTCAGATTCACGGAATCTTGAAAAAAAATCTCCAAGAAGTAATCAAAAGTATTTTAGATAATATGGGTTCTACCCTGAGTGCCTGTGGAGATGTCAACCGCAACATTATGTCTCCTCCTGCACCATTTAAAAACAAACCCGAATATCAGTATGCTTTTGAGTATGCTAATAATATTGCCGATCTGCTTAATCCTCAAAGTGGAGTATATTATGAAATTTGGCTAGACGGAGAAAAAGCAATTAGCGCAGAAGAAGCTCCTGAAGTAAAAGCCGCCAGACAAAGCCAAGGCAATGGCATGATTGTTGAAAATACCCTTGAGCCTATTTATGGAGAGCATTACCTACCCCGTAAATTTAAAATTTGCGTAACTGTACCTGGCGATAACTCCATTGATGTTTATACTCACGACATCAGCTTGGTAGTAATGACCAATAAAAAAGGAGAACTACAGGGCTTTAACGTTATGGCTGGGGGTGGCTTAGGTCGAACTCACAACAAAGAAGAAACCTTTGCCCGCATCTCTGACGAGCTAGGCTATGTAGATAAAGCTGATGTCTATGATTTAGTCAAGGCAATTGTTGCCACTCAAAGAGACTATGGCGATCGCACTAACCGTCGTCATGCCAGAATGAAGTACTTAATTCATGACTGGGGTGTAGCCAAGTTTAAAGCTAAAGTTGAATCTTACTTTGGTCAAGAACTCAAGCCCTTTAAAAAATTACCCGAATGGCAATATCAAGATTTCCTTGGCTGGTACGAACAAGGTGACGGCAAGTGGTTCTTTGGTATTGGTGTCGAAAACGGCAGAATCAAAGATGAAGGTGCTTTCCAGCTAAAATCTGCCCTGAGAGAAATTGTGCAGCAGTTAAACATACCGATGCGCTTATCTCCCAACCACAATGTCATTCTCTGTGAAATTGACCCTGAACAAAAAGAAACAATAGAAAACATCCTCCAAAATAGAGGAATAGAAACCGATCCTAGCGCGATCGAGCCTTTGACTCGCTATTCAATGGCTTGTCCTGCATTGCCTACCTGTGGACTAGCGGTAACTGAATCTGAGCGAGCTTTACCAGGAATTACCGATCGCATTAGAGCATTATTGAATAAACTAGGAATGGCAGACGAACACTTCGTGATGCGGATGACTGGATGCCCCAACGGCTGCGCTCGTCCCTACATGGCAGAGTTAGGCTTTGTTGGTAGCGCACCTGGAAAATACCAAATCTGGCTGGGAGGGACACCAAATCAGACTCAACTAGCTCAACCCTACGAACAAAAAATGTCAGTAGAAGAGCTAGAAAACTTCTTTGAGCCTATTTTTGTTTTCTTCCAACAGAATCGCCAATCCCAAGAAAGTTTTGGCTCATTCTGTAGCCGTGTTGGATTCGCTGCCATTCGTAATTTTTCTGAAAACTATACAATAGGAAGCTATATGGATACAGATACTACTACAAAACGGAAGTTTCGCAAAAATCAACGTCGCGTTAGTGTCCCCGATGAGGTTTTTCCCAAACTAAAAGAGATTGCCGAAAAAGAAGGTAGACCGATGAATCAGATTATTGCTGATGCTTTGAGCGAATATTTTACTAAGAAGAAAGAAGCGTAATCTAGTTAGCTGTAACTTAAATAATTATTAGTGATTGTGGAGGCTGTCTTTTGGCAGTCTCTTTTTTTTATGTTATCTATTTAATACAACATTTGAGATCGGTATAATAACTGATTTGAATTTGTCTAAATTTGACTAAACTTTAAAAATCTATCTGCTACAGATATTTGAATATCAGCAGCATTTGCAGTCTTTTATTAATTGGTGACCACCATGAATAATGACAATATTAAAGATGAACTAATTTTAGTTGTCAAAGAGCTAAAAAAAGATCTAGCGACCCTGTTAAACGCTTTACAATCAGCTAAATACTCTATTATGGTGGTTCAAAATCAAGAAGACGCTCTAACTTTAGCTAAGTCGATCAAACCCAGCTTGATTGTGTTAGACATTTCAATGTCCCAGATGAATGGATGGGAAATATGTAGACAGCTAAAAAACAATTCTCAAACTAGCAAAGTTCCCTTAGTTTTGATTAATTCTTCGATAAATACTGCCCAGAGGGTGACTGAATTAGGTTGGCAAAACCTTAACTGTGTTGCTCGAAATAGCCAGCCTCAAAAAATTGTTCATTTGATTGAAACTTTTTTATCTAACAGGGTTAAGCATTCAGCAGACTTTTTAAGCAAGACAATTCGACTAAAAGAAAATCATCATTTATCAGGTTTAGAACGAAATTTAGAAGAATTTACTTCTCTTGTATCCCAAGATTTACAGACATCACTAAGTTCATTGACCATGTTTACTGATTTACTTACTAAAGAGTATCAGAGTGGTTTAGATCAAACAGCCCAAAATTATCTTGCAAGCATCAGCAATAGCAGTTCGCGGATGCAAACCTTGATTGAAGACTTACGGAATTATGCTCAAGCAGGAAAAAGTGAACAAACTTGGCTGATGGTTGATTTGAATCAAGTGATGCAGCAGGTTATTAAAGATTTGCAAAAGGCGATCGCTGATACCAAAGCAGAAATTATGGTAGGAGATTTACCCTGCATTTTGATCAATCCCCAGGAAATATATCAGATACTGCAAAATTTGCTCGAAAATGCCCTCAAGTTTAGTGGCAACGATCCCCGTATTCAAATTACTGCGGTTCAACAAGAACAAGCATGGTTAATTGCCGTAGCTGATAACGGTATTGGCATTCCTCAAGAATTTCATTCCCAAGTTTTTCAAGTTTTCCATAGAGTTCATTCCACCGAAGCTTATTCTGGGGCGGGGATCGGTTTAGCTGTTTGCGAAAAAATTATCGATCGCTACGGTGGAAAAATCTGGGTTGAGTCCAACGGCGATCGCGGCTCAACCTTTTATTTCACTTTGCCGATGGATGTTTGTTTACAAAAAACAGTTACCCTAACCCAAGTCAATAATTAACGCTACTTTCGGGTTATGAACATGAAATAGTTGAGCTGTAACCTATAACCTGTAATCTATAACCTATAACCAAAAAGCCTTTGAAAGATTTGTTGATTTTCCCCACCTAAAATTTCATCATTGAAGAACGGTTTTTCAATTACCTCTCTTTGCAATAGCTCTACTCTTCCACGCGAATCTTATCCCGAACTCAGGTTAAGTACGTATTATTATAGAGGTCAGCAAGTAGCAAGTAATAGGTATGAATTTACAGGGTTTAAAAGTAGAAGAAAGTTAAGTTGCTAGATTGAAAAAAATCAGATTCCCATAGACCTTTCGCCAACTATCAATCCACGATGCAAGACTCGATCGCCCACAACTTGAGAATGATCTGCCCGATGCATTGTACAGCGATCATCCCAAACTATTACATCTCCTGCTTGCCACCAATGACGATAAAGCCTGTTTTTACGAATTGAATGTTTATATAGCAGCCTAATAATTCGTCGCCCCTCCTCCGCATTTACACCAGATATAGCCTGACATCTTTCTGGCGTAGATAAATAAAGTGCCACCCGCCCCGAAATTGGATGCCGTCTAAATAATGGATGCCAGCTTTGGGTTTCCTGGCTTTTATCCAAGGTCAAACCAGAAACTAGATGTAAAACCTTCGCCTGCGCAAACCGCTGCTTCACCCTGTTGGGTAATGTCTCGTATGCCCGATATTGATTGCAAAATAGGGTTTCGCCTCCCGATGATGGCACTTTTACAATTCGTAGTGCGGTAAATGCGGGAGGTTTAGCAATATAGCTTGTATCCGTATGAAAAACGCTTCTAGGTGGGCGATCGCGACCTACATTAGTCACCAAGTTCAGCATCGGCGCACCAGGGACAGGCTTCTCTCCCACGGTAAACGTCAACTGCCCCAGCTTACTCAAAAAAGCAGCAAACGCTTCGTCAGTAATTTGCTGCCCCTTGAATATCATAAAACCGTTGCAAGCGATCGCAGCCTTGACCGCATCAATATTTTTACCGCTCAGATCGGTAATCTTAAGCCCTACAGCCTCTACCCCAAAAGGCGAAAGCATCCGCAAGTCATAGATCGTGCGATCGCCCTTCTCCAAAAAACTAAACAAATCTCTTTAACTCATCAAAACTAAGCTGATCGACTCGTAAATCAGCCCTCGAAAAGTCATGATGAGTCGTATTCTCTCCTGGAAACCCTACACAGCTTATCCCCGCAGTCTGGGCGGCCGTCACCCCACCCAGATTATCTTCAATAGCAAGGCAATTTTCTGCCTTCTCATTAAGTTCTTTCAACGCAAAAACATAAGCATCTCCAGCAGGCTTTGATCGCTCCACCATAGAAGCATCCACCACCAAATCAAAATCTGCCCGCTCGATATCCGACGCTAACGCTGACAGCAATGATGACACATTCTCCTCAGAGGTCGTCGTCACAAACCCTAGCTTTAATCCATGCTGCTTTGCCTGAGCGATGGTTTCAACCACACCAGGGCGCGGCTTCACCTCACCCGCCCTTAAGTACTCTTGAAATATCTGTGACTTCGAGGCATGAATCGCTGCTGCGTCTACCGACTGTCCAACCGAAGCTGCATAGTTTTTAATTCGATGTGTCCCGCCACTTTTTTCCAGCATTGACAAATATTCATCCTGCGTCCAGTGCCAATCGAGTCCATGTTGCTCAAACGCCTGATTAAAAGACTGTCTTTGAAGCTCAGAAGTATCGGCGATCGAACCAATAGACCCAAAAAAAATAGCTGACATAATTTCCACATTTCCTTATTTTATAGATAGAAAAAAACAATTTGAAAAACGTTGCCATTGATAACTTACCGTTGTTGTGGGTTCAAAGCCTTCTTCTTTTAGGAGGACTTTTTTAGTCCCTACGGGGATTACCTCTTGGCTAATCTTTGATCTTTAGTTTTCAATTTAGTGTCTGCATAGCTTGGTAATCCAACCTTTTTGCAAGCCAATGCGATCTTGTTTCCAACAAAGAGTAACTGCCGAGGGCGCGCTATATTCGAAGATAAACTAATAACTAGTAACTAAAATCACCGCCGTAAACGGTCGGCGAGCCGTCAATCAGACATCGCCTGCTGTAGCATCTGATCAAAAAATCTCTCCACTGGCGTACCCGCAGCACTCATCATCGCCACTAGAACGCTCCCTGGCGCAAAAGAACAATACAGCGCAGCCTCAATAAACCAGCACTGTCCCCTAGGGTCAATACGAATATCGAACAAACTGTAATGCCGACAGCCCAAAGCCAGATGGCATCGCTTTGCCATTTCCCAAACCTCTGGCACGACGGGATCGTCAACATCCACAGCCCATGAGTCAAATCCTTCTTTCACTGCTAGCTCAATCTCTTTTTCCTTGTTTCGTTTGAGCTTATTCTCATAAGCGCGAATGGGTCGCTTTTGGGAATCCATCCAGTATTCCTTCAGAGGCAGACAAACCATTTCTCCCTCCTGCATTACTACTCCACAGCGCACTTCTCGACCTAGTTCAATAAACTGTTCGACCAGCACCTCATCAGAGTGAGAAAAAGCGACCTCTAAAGCAGCCTGATAGCCATTTTTTTGCTTGACTAGAGTTACCCCCACAGAATTGTCAGTATTCGTCGGTTTGACAATTACCGGTAGCCGTGGCTCAAACAGATCGCCCTGCCGTAATAAAACACCTTTAGGTACTCGTACACCCTCAGCCGAGACAACCGCCCTTGCTTTTGCCTTATCAGCAGCGATCGCCATTGCTGTAGGTCGATTGCCTACATAAGGTATCTTCAACAGATCCAACAGCGCTCTGTACTCAGTCATTCCAGGTACGCAAAACATATGTGGTACTACCACATCAATTTCTTTTTTAGCCAGAAACACTACGGCTTCAGAAAAAGTAAATGGTTTGGCATCCGCAATCGAATTGCGATCTAAGTAGGCGGGAAATCTCCAGGTGCGATCGGTCGAGACATAGGCAATTACAAAGTCATACAGAGAAGAATTCGCCGTGGCTCGAATACAATTTTGAGCATACATTCGAGAAATATCGCAGTAGTGTTCGCTATCAGCAGACCCGACCAGATGAAGAACGCGTAAGTGGTTCATAATGACTGTTCGTTTTTATAGTAATCCTCAATAAAATTAGGATTACCGTATCGAATTTATAATTTAAATCAGCGATACAAGTTTAGCTTAGATTGAATATCAAAGTTTTTCTTCTTTATTCTTGCTCAAAATTGTGCTTAATTGGTAGATCTCTGCATGAATAATTAAGTTTTTTATTACCTCTTGGCAAAGCGGTTGGGGGGTGATTTGTACCAGAAGTCTAATAGAAAGCAGAAATTAAATCATCAAATATTTTTCTATTTTGGTAATAGGCGATACACATTAACCAACCAGAAAATAATGAAAGAGCTATACTATTTTGAGAAAGGAACTGAATCTGAGATTTATTCAAATTCTCTACTTTTATTTCTCATAATTTGCTGATTTAAAAGTAGATAAATCCACTTTTGGTGGCAAGGAAGACTTGATGGTTGTTGGTAGCAATGAAGCTTAATCTGAATGATTATATATCTAAGAAAATTGCAGCTAAATGATTAGAAATACTATACTTTTATAGGCAAGCATTTTGTGTTTATTCTTTGCGGATTTTTTACCTAGCTTATGTAAAACCTTAAAAAATCTCAAGCTTAAAGTAATTACTAGTGGCTAAAGTTAGCTTTAAAATCGTCATAATTAGCTTTATTGTTACAAATATGACAATCTGTACAGAACTTATTTGGTAGAAAAGAACAGATAAAGTTCGTCTTTATTATGTTCGCTCGACGTTTTCATAGCAGTTTACAAGGTCTTAACTAGATCTTTAAGCAAACTTTATGGGAATTAAGTGATCTTGCTCATGCAAATTAGCCAAAAAATCGTGCAGGATAATGTTAAGTAAATAGTTAATCAGCCAAAAACTTAATTGTTATGTTATTCAACGCCAATCATTAATTAGAACTGAACCCCTTTACCGTTGGTCAAAATGTTTTAAGTCTGCACCAGCATTAACTGAAGCAAACCAACGTAAGTAAATAGAGATGATAATTTAATCAGCCAAATCTCTATATCTAAGCAAATTATTAAAGTTGAGGAGTCAACCATGAACGCAATGCAATATACAATTGAAAGCCTACATCTGGAAAACTGGATTTATCCACGCCAGCGTCGGCAATCTTCCCAAAATTCAGCAAAAGCCAGAAAAATAGATTTACTTGCTCCATTACGTCAATGGTTAGACAATATTGAAGTAAAAAATAGTGCGATCGCTCATCTTATCTGTAAATCGATTCCTAGCCAATGTCCTTTTGAACGAGAAATAAAGTTGTTTGGACACTCTATTGTTAAAATTCCCCCTATGTGTAAGCTAAATCCTCTTTATAATGAGGTGGTTGGTTTGCGTTTTCGGGCGATTTGCTACTTAGCTGATGTTTGTGGAGAAGATGTTAGCCTCTATTGCTAAGATACATTAGACATCTTTTTTCTAATAGACACAATCGTGGCAATTATCGCTCTCAAAGCCTGGTATCTAGAACAATACGAGCCAATTAAGACAGTAATTCAAAAACCCTCTACCCTGCGTTTAAGCAGAAATAGTTTGTTAAAAACGGGTTTACGGGCAGATTTTTTAGACGATCGCCAGGAGGTAGAGGGATCAGACTGGTTTCAACTGTATCTAGAGGGTAGAACGGTAGAGTTTTATGTTCAAGGAAGCGGTAGCTATATCGTTTCTAATATCGATTTAGTCTCTCAAGAAATTTATTTCACCAAGTGTAATAGTATTTCAGGACTTGAACCTGTGATTTACTATAGCCCCCAAGCTCATTATCAAGCTGCTAATCAAGCTGTTACTTCAGCTTTAGAAACTATAGTCGAAGATTTAACCAAGCGATCGCGCATACCTCTATCTTTAGAAGTTACACCTCACGCTGCCAAATCCCCCTTACGCCTAAGCAATAGTCAATTTAGAAAAATCAGTAAAAGCCTGTTGTTGATAGCTGATGTTACTCCCATTAGTAGTATTTCTGGGGAAAAGCAACCCAGCCTGTTAATAGATCCGACTGTATGTGTGGAATTGGGTTATGGAATTCAAAACAAAGACCATGGACAGATCCTATTGCTGAATATGGAACGTCCAGACTTAAAAGGAATAATACCTTTTGATATGGCAGGTTACAAGCAACTCAGCTTTACCAACGCTGCTCAATTAGCCAAAAGCCTGCCTAAATTGCTCGACACTTTGCTACAGCGATACAATTTATTTTAAGTGAACGACTCCTTGATTATCAAGGAAAGTACCAATAAATTAAGTGCAGATTATGGGTTAAACTTTATATTAATTGAGAATAATTCCTATAAGCCAACCAAATTTGTCTATCTGCCAGGGCAACTGAGAATGAATACATATTTCAGTTGCCAAAGTAATCAAATATGAAACAATTAGTAATTCTTCAGCTTCATAATATTAGTAAAACTTTTCCTAACAAAACAACATCTTCTATAGATAGTCGTCACACCAAAGTTTTAGATGATGTAAGTCTTACTTTAAAGCATGGAGAATTACTCGGTTTACTTGGACCATCAGGGTGCGGAAAAACTACCTTATTAAGGGTTGTGGCTGGGTTTGAATCAATTTCTGAAGGAACGGTTGAAATAGCAGGAAAAGTAGTATCTACCAACTCTAGCTCTTTAGCTGCGGAAAAGCGCAATACAGGCATGGTATTTCAAGATTATGCTCTATTTCCCCATCTGACAGTAGCAGAAAATATTGCCTTTGGTTTAAAAAATCAGGGTAAGAAACGCAGTAGCGGTATTTTTGCTCATCAAAAAGCATTCAAGGTTCAAATCAAACAAAGAGTAAGTGAAGTTTTAGAACTAGTGGGATTAAGTGGTTTAGAAAAACGCTATCCTCATCAGCTATCTGGAGGGCAACAACAGCGTATATCCCTAGCTAGAGCCTTAGCACCTCAACCCTCTCTAATCCTACTAGATGAACCTTTAAGTAATTTAGATGTCCAGGTACGTCATCGGTTAAGGGGAGAAATTCGCTCAATCCTGAAAGCAGCAGGAACTTCAGCTATTTTTGTAACTCACGATCGCGAAGAGGCTTTAGCTATTTCCGATCAAATTGCCGTCATGCGTAACGGTAAGCTAGAGCAAATAGGCACTCCAGAACAAATTTATCTCAATCCTGCATCTCGTTTTGTGGCTGAGTTTGTGACTCAGGCTAATTTTCTCCCTACTACTAAAAAAGGTGACTTTTGGCTGACAGAAATTGGCGCAATAGAAGCAGCAGAAGCAAACGTGATTATGAATTCAGATGAGAAATCGGCGAAACAAGGAGATTTAATGCTGCGTCAGGAAGATATTGTGTTAGTTGCCGACAGTACTTCTAAGATAACGGTTATCGAAAGACAGTTTCTCGGTAGAGAATATCACTACACCGTAGAAACAGCTTCAGGCAAAAGAATCCAGGCTCGTACTAACTCGAATAAGGCGATCGCCCTAGGTACAAACGTTAGCCTATCATTTAACATTTCCTCTCCACGGATATTTCTCTCTTTGGTGAAAGCTGCTTGAGGGTGAGCGACCTTTAGATTTTTAAGACCTGGTTATAAATACCCTTGCTGATTGCCAACGATAAGCGATCGCTACAAGGGTAGTTATTTATGCCTATACTTTGCTGGTTTCTACAGATTTTGATTTTATGCTGTTGCTTTCTGATGTTGGTTCAGATTTCTGAATCCATAAGGAAGTACAAGGGATTTTACTTTTATCACAACGATGAGCATACTTCTCTGCTACTTCAGTTACTTCTTTTAGTAATCCCTGACTTAAGGTTGTTGGCTTCAGACCTAAATCTAAAAAGCGTTGGTTTTTGACAAATAACTCGTTTTCAGGTGCTTCATTACGGGGATTCTTTAAATAAGCGATTTCCCCTTGAGTCATATCTGCAATCATTTTAGCGAGATCTTTAATTCGATGAGTTTCTGTCATCTGATTAAGAATTCTCACTCGTTCACCTTTGCTGGGTGGATTTTCGATCGCTAACTGCACACAGCGGACAGTATCTTTAATGTGGATAAAAGCTCTGGTTTGTCCTCCAGTTCCATGGACAGTAAGAGGATACTTTATAGCTGCCTGCATTAAAAAGCGATTGAGAACTGTACCATAATCGCCATCATAATCAAAACGATTAACTAACTTTTCATCCATCAAGGTTTCAGGAATGTTCGTTCCCCAAACAATTCCTTGGTGTAAGTCGGTAACGCGAATGCCATCGTTTTTATTGTAATAGTAGAAAAATAGCTGATCCTGAGTTTTAGTCATATGATAAACACTGCCAGGATTAGCGGGATAAAGAATTTCTTGTTGAATGCGATCGCCATTATCGGTAACCACTTCTACATCTAAATATCCTTCGGGTATTTTCATCCCCGCAGTACCATAGCCATAAACTCCCATTGTGCCTAAATGGACTAAGTGAATATCTAAACCAGATTCGACAATGGCACAGAGTAAATTATTAGTCGCGTTGAGATTGTTATTAACTGTATAACGCTTATGTTTAGAAGATTTCATGGAATAGGGAGCAGCCCTTTGTTCAGCAAAATGGACGATCGCATCAGGCTTTTGATCCAAAATCAGATTTAGTAAGCGATCGTACTCTTGGGCAATATCAATATTATGAAACTTAATATTTTTTCCTGTAATCTCTTTCCAGGTATTTAATCTTTGTCCAATAGGTGAGATAGGAGTCAAAGAACTAACTTCCAACTCGTTATCAATGTTGCGTCTAGATAGGTTATCGACAATAACAACTTCAAAGTCGAGATTCGATAGATGTAAAGAGGTAGGCCAGCCACAGAAGCCGTCTCCTCCAAGGATGATAACTTTCATATTTTACTCCCAACTATAAAATTCATACGTTAGCAATTTCTGGCTAGGCTAAATCGCAAAAATATCAGCCCAGAGTTTATTTAACCAAAGTTTATGCCTTTATTTTCTCTTTCACGGAATTACATTTGGGTATGCTAGATCTTGATTCAAAAAAGCAATTATCTTGGTTTTTCCTAATCTTTCTCAGATAAAGCTGATAACCAAAACCTGTAAAGTGAGCTACGGGCATAGTTGCGATCGCTATAGTGCAACATAACCAACGGCTAACTAAGCTAGGCATCGGTTTTTCGCAGTGATACCAAAATTCCTCACGAAATTTACTTTTATATTTTAGGGTTATTCGCGCTGCTTCTAAGGCAATTAGGCAAAAGCCCAATAAAATTAAAAGTATTGTATGTAGTAAACCATCGAGTATAGTTAAGTCCGCTAGTATAGCGATCGTTAATCCTAGAATGCCAAAAAAAGGAATTTTGTTTCTTAAAGGTAGTTCTTGGGCATATTTGGATGACACAATACAGCTACCCCTGCCGTATTTTACGTATTGTCGCCATAAACTTAGCCAGTTGCTGCGAGGAAAATACCAAACCTTTATGCCTGAACTTATATAAATTGCGCGATCGCCTTTGGCTTTAAGTAAGCGAAAATTTAGTTCAGAATCTTCTTTACGAGTGACTTCATATCCTCCCACATCTTCTAAATCTGAACGCCAAAAACAGCCTAAAAAAACCGTTTCCGCATAGCCGTTGTAGTTGGGATCGCGATATTTTGCTCCCCCACTGCCTATAAGACTACGAGAAGCTAAAGCTACTCCAGCTTGAAAGGTATTAGCGGCTACGAAACGTTGCGCTCCTCCTACATTTACTGCCTGAGACTTTTGCAAACCTGTCACACATTCTTCTACATAATTGTCAGCGTAGTTGCAGTGAGCATCGGCTCTTAAAAAGATATCACCTTTACAAGCCTCTAAACCAATGTTAAGAGCAGCAGACTGTATACGGCGGGGATTGTTTAGCAATCTTATTTGGGGATAAATGCGTGATATCTCTTGAATTTTGGCCTGTGTTCCATCAGTACTTAGCCCATCGACAATCAGTATTTCTAATAAATTAGAATATTTAGAAGCCAAAAACTTACGTACAACCGCTTCAATATTGTCTACTTCATTATATGTAGGAATTACTATTGAAACAGAAGGATTTTTGCTCACGCTCATGTTGATTTTGATCCAAAGTACTTATTTTTTAATCGCTAGTTAGCAAATCTAGCGTCAAATACGGCTATAAGAGATTAAATTGAGAGATTGTCTTGTTTAATGGGTCGTTTTAGCTCAATTAAAACCATCCAGGCTTGGCTTTTAATGACTGGCAACTTCAGCAGAATTGAATCTATAAACTCACAACAACGAAGTAAACTTTTAAATCCAGGCTTGCCTACGAAAAAGCAAGCAAATAGACTAGTCAGATAAAAATAATGAATCTGAGTTTGCTCGAAATTACGTTTAATTGCTTTTAAGTCAGTTTCAGATAAAGGATGTTCGTCTTGGGAGCGAATACTTGGTGTCAAGCGACGATACAAATTAATTAAGAAATTATGTCCTAAAGGTTCAAGAAAAATTGCTTTGCCTTCAGGTTGCAAAATTCTGGTGATGGAATCTATAGCTGAAGCTAAGTTGAGATGATGTAATATTCCTGAACCACAAATTAAATCATAAGAGCCTTCGGCAAATTCCAAATGTTCAGCATTCATAATCTCAAAACCAATGTTGCCTTTAATATTTTCTGTTGCTGCTTGCTGAATTGCAGTTTCGATAGCAACTGGTGAAATATCAATCCCTGTAACTAATTGCGCCTCATATTTGGCTATTTTAAAAGCATAGCTTCCTTTGCCACAGCCATATTCAATTACTTTTGAATTCTTACTGTTCTGGAGTATCTTTTGCTGATATGCTCTAGTAATTGAGCCTGTTATGCTATAGAATTTACCTACTTTCTGTTGCCGTTGATTATCGTCAATATAACGGCGATTATGAAATTGCCTTTCCCGTTCAATTCTCTCATTACTGGTGGTCATTAGCAGTCAGCCTTAGTATTTTTTTTATTAGTATAGATAGATTTAATTAATATCAAAGCTAGAGCCAAAGTTTGGCTGGAATCATTGCTAAACGATAAAAAGATTTGAGTAAACAGTAAAAGTCAACTTTGAACCGATTAAACCAAGATAGTTCAAAATAGCGATCGCGGATACGACGGTGATTAAAAAACTGTTGAAAAACTCTGACTGAAGATACGCCAGTAGTATCGTAATAGGCTATGGGAAAATACAATAATTGAGGATTGGATAGTTGATTTGCTCTAATGTTGTATTCATAATCCATTCCCATTGATAAAGACTCGTTATATAAACCTAGCCGTTTAATTAGTTTGCGGGAGTAAAAAGTCGATTGATGGCAAACAGGATTACCATAAAAAAAAAGGCTATTACGCCAAATTTTATGCTGTCGGCGATGCTTTTTTAAATATTTATTTTTACTTACAGAAATAGTCTCCCCTGTTGCCCACAACCATTTGTTCTGACGATAATCAGCAACTACCTGTTCTAATATGTTTTCTGCAACCAATGTATCGCCAGAATTAAGAAATAAAACAATTTCTCCTTGACTATGGTTAATTCCCTGATTAAAAGCAGAAGAGATACCTTTACCTTCTTGAGGATAAAAAAACAGGTTGGCTCGATTAATAAAAGGCTTGAGTTTATTAAGTTCTAAATTATTAGATTCAGGGTAAACAATAATATGTTTGATGGTTTGATAAGACTGTTGACTAACGTTATTTAAAGTATCAAATAGCGATTCATCAATTTTGTTAGTAATTGTTACTATATCTATCCAAATTTTATTAACCATTATCCATAGGTATAGCGTAAATTTGGTTACCAATAATTCATAGGGCTAGATTACTACATAAATCATCACAAATTCGTAAGTATTTTTGAGCCTGCTGTTCTAGACTAAACTGAGCGATCGCTTTATGCCTACTTTGAATCCTTAACTGATGGTATCTATCAGTATCAGACAAAATCCAATGAATTCCTTGCGCTAAGTCTTCTGGTAAAAAGGCTTGGGCTAAATAACCATTTTGTTGATGATCGATTAAATCTGGCATCCCCCCAATGTTAAAAGCAGCACAGGGAGTGCCACAGAACATTGACTCTAAAACCGTGTTGGGTAAGTTATCCTGCACCGAGGGAGCAACAAATAAATCTGCTGCACTATAAATCAAAGACAAAGAAACATCATCGTTTAGTTTGCCCGTGTAATGAGCTTTAAAACCAAAATCTAAAGGATCTACAGGCGCAGAAGCACCAAAGATAACTAGTTCAATTTCTTCAGTGGATTCTAGCTGTTGTAGGCTTTGCAATGCCGATCGCAACAAGAAAAAGCCCTTACGTCGATCTTGAGTGCTATCAAATGCCCCAAATAGAATGATCTTTTTATCCCTAGGTAAATTTAAAATTTTTCTGGCTAATTCGGTAGGATGAGGCTGATAAATCTGAGGATCGATGCCATTGCCAATCACCTTGACAGGAAAATCTTGAAATAATGAACTAGCTTGAGCGCAGTTAGCTAGCCACTTGCTAGGGGTAACAATAGTCAAATTTAAATCTTTCCAGGCTCTAGCTTTACGCTGCCAATTCCAGCGAGATAAATCCCAGCTATGATTACTTCCTAGTTGAGGACAAGCACCACAAGATTGTAAATAGCGATCGCATTTTCCACTATAGTGACATCCTCCTGTAAATGCCCACATATCATGTAGAGTCCACACCAAAGGCTTTTTTAATTGACCTAAAGCTTCAATAGGCATAAATCCGCCACATACCCAGTGGAGATTAATAATATCGGGATTAATTTGCCTGATTTTGCTAATAATTTTATTAGGCAACCACTGAGAAGAATAAATATTAATCGTGGTGTCTCGCTGAGGATATAAAGCCAAGGGTAGCCGATCTAGTGCAGGCTTAAGCGCAGCAATTCCTCTGCCGACTTTACTGGTGGGAGCAATTACTGTATAGTCATCACCCTGTTTATTCTGCACCAACATTTGAGAGCTAGCTTTTTGTGCCAGCAAGCCCTGATGTAGTCGATAAGCAGCACGGGCTGCCCCTCCACCAAGATCTTTAGCACTTACAATTAAGATTTTCAATTATCGATCGTCAATGAACAATTATCAATTGATATAAAAATAAAGTTTTGAGGGAAAACTTCAATTAAGTTCCTCTATTTTAAATTTTTATTGACTCTCTCTATATCTTAGAAATGATTTGGCTAAAGCAAAATTGACAGCGATATAATTTTTGTGCCATCATATGACTATCAGGTCACATGACCAATAGGTCATAATATACATTTATAGCTTTCTGCTATGCCAAACCAAACATTTTTCAACCTACCTGATAAAAAGCGAAAGACAATTACAGATCTAGCGATCGCCGAGTTTGCCAGTCATGATTACGATAGTGCCTCCATTACCAAGATTGTTAAACAAGCAAAAATAGCTAAAGGCAGTTTCTATCAATATTTTGAAGATAAAAAAGAACTGTATTTATATCTCGTCGATTTAGCTAGCAAGGAAAAACTAGCTTTTCTCCAACAGGCAGAACCACCAGAACCCAACATGGGTTTTTTTCTATATTTGCGTTGGTTATTTGGAGTCGGCACGAAATTCGATCTAACACATCCCGCCCTAAGTCAGATTGTTTATCGAACCGTCTATGGCGATGTTCCTTTTCGCGAAGAGGTTTTAGCCATGACTCAAGCATCATCCACCGAATATATGAAGCAGTTGGTGAAACAAGGGATTGAAGATGGAGATATCGCTACCGATATCAATCCCGACATGGCTGTTTTTGCCATCAACACTTTGGGAGAAGGATTGAAACACTTTATCCCTGCCCAACTGGGCTTAGATACCAAGCAGCTTGCCCAGAAGGGAGTAAAAACAGATATCGACCTTGATGCCATCAATCATATTTTTGATGACCTGTTTCAGATTCTCGAATATGGATTAGGCAACAAAACTAGTCAAACTAAATCTACCAAAAGCAAAGCGACTACCACTTCTAAAAAATAGATAACTTCCAAGCTCATCTCTACTACCGAGTAATTCTGTGCTTTCTATTCATCCCATCATTTTTAATTACTACTTATGTCCTTACATAAAACCAATCCAACCAATTCCGAGGGGTTCGCCGATCTAGAACCTGCAAAGGATGACAATCTTGAAAAACCAATCGCAGTTGAATCAACTGTAGATCATTCCGAACTTACCCAAACAGAACAACAGCCTGAGTCCCAAGGGATAAAAAAACTGTGGTGGATAATTCCTATCCTGGGCTTATTCTTAGCAGTTGGTGGCATCTCTGTAATGCGGATTCGCGATAAAAATAGCGAACAGGCGGTAGTTACTAAAACCGCCCCGTTAAACGTGCGTACCGTAGCAGCACAGCAAAGTCCTATTCGTAACTGGGTATCTAGTGAAGGTACAGTTAGAGCCGTTCGATTCAAGCATCTAGCCTTTGATGTCGATGGAGAAATAACCTATATTGCTGATCGCGATGGTAGAAATCTTAGAGAAGGCGATCGCGTAACTAAAGGCGAACTTCTAGCTCAGATTGACGATCGCGAACTCCAGGCAGATGTAAATAAGGCGCAGTCTGCTATTACCGAGGCGCGAGAACAAAAAGCAGCTACAGCAGCCGAAGTAGCTCAAGCTGAGTCACAAGTAGCTCAAGCCCGCGCTCAGGTGGGACAAATCAAGGCACAACTCAATCAAGCTAAGGCTGCTAGGAATTTCTCCCAATCGGAGTTAAATCGCTATCAGCAAATCTATAATGAGGGTGCATTATCAGCTAGCGACATCGATTCCCGTCGTAACGATCTGTTAAATGCCGAGGCACAGGTACAGTCGGTTGAAGCTCAGATAATTTCAGCACAGGCACAAATTGGTACAGCACAAGCACAGGTACAGGCAGCCCAAGACCAATTACGGGCTAGTGATGCGAGAATTGCTACCGCACAATCCCAACTAACTCAGGCACAAGTAGCCTTAGAAGGCACAAAGCTCTACGCACCCTTTGATGGCATTGTGGCATACAAAAATATTCGCGAAAACGAATACTATTCCACCCAGTCAGTTTCCTCTCAGTTGAGTAACTACCAAGGATTGCTAGACCGAGTACCCATTGTGGTAATCGACCCCAGCCAGTTTGAAGTAACTGCCGATCTTTCTGCCTCTGTTGGCGAACAGGTGCGTCCTGGGCAAACTACAGTAATTGCTAATGAAGATAATATTCAGACTAATTTAGATAACGAAGATTTAATCGATTCGGCTCAAGTCCGAGGTAAGGTCTTTGCAGTTAATCCTGCGGTAACTCCTGGGGGCAGAGCGATTCAGGTTACTTCTAGAATGACTATCGGTACTGGTAACTTACTGCATGGGTCAAACGTTACCCTTTGGGTTGCCGTAGCACAAAAAGACGATGCGGTGGTCGTTCCCCTAAATGCCGTGATATTCCGCGATCGCAATCCTTATGTGTTTGTGGCTAATCCTGATACGGGCAAAGTCGAACAGCGTCAGGTCAAGTTAGGCATTGAAGGATTAAATCAACGAGAGATTATTGAAGGCGTATCCCCAGGGGAACTATTAGTTACCGAAGGTCAAAACCGCCTAGTTGATGGTGCGCCCGTTAAAGTTATGCAGTCTCAAAATCAGTTTAGTAATGGGGAGGTACAGTAATGAGTCAGATAAAACCTTCTAATAACGATCATCATTCCGAGCCTCAACCCAAAATTGCGAAAGCTTCACCCTTTGCTCGATTCTTCTTTCTCCGCACCGTATTTGGCATCTTATTAACAATTTTATTAGTAGTCGGTGGACTCTTAGCTTATGGCTCGATGATTAAAGAGTCCAACCCCGATATAAATATTGCTACAGCTAGCGTCACTACTACCTGGGGTGGTGCTGACCCCGAAACTATCGAACAGGAAGTTACCAACGAACTAGAAAAAGAAATCAAGTCAGTTGAAGGAGTCAAAACTCTCAAAAGTGCTTCCTATAGCGGTTATTCCTTAATTAATGTTGAATTTAACTCTAACGCTGATGTTAATCGCTCGATCCAGCTTTTAAGAGATGCGGTGTCTAAAGCCGAATCAGAAATCCCCAGAGAAGCAGAACAGCCGGTCGTGCAGCAGGTTTCGGTCAACGATGCGCCGATTCTTACAGTGGCTCTATTTGGCGACCTGGATTTAGCGGTTCTTAATCAGTCAGCAGAACGGTTACAGGATCGTCTAGAAGGTGTGCCTGGGGTAACAGAAGTTACTTTGGGGGGTAGTCGCGATCGCGTAGTCCAGATACAGCTAAACCCCAGTCGTTTGGCTTCTTTGGGCATTTCACCCACCACCGTTGCCAGTCGTCTCCGCACTGCTAACCGCGATGCCCCTCTCGATGAAATTGAAAGCAGCACCATCGGTACTCAAGTTAGGTTTTATGGTCGCTTCCGCAGTCTTAAGGAATTACAGCAGCTACCTATCTCGCGTTTAGACGGGCGGGTAATTCGTTTGAGTGAAATTGCCGAAATTCGCCAGGAACTAGAACAGGAAGACACTAGAGCCTTTATTAGCTGGCAGGGAGAAGACTACAAACCAGTAGTCAGCGTAGCGGTTAAGAAAGTGCCAGGACAAGATTCAATTAAGGTAATTGAAAACGTTAAAGCAGAAATAGAAGCAGCCAAGACTGACTCTAATGACTGGGCTTACGGCATGGAATATGAGGTCATTGCCGATGATTCGGAGATTATTTGGGAACAGCTTGGCAGCCTATTTGTTAACTCTCTACAGGCAATGGTAGCGGTGTTTGTAATTCTGTTTATCGCCTTATCCTGGCGCGAGGCATTAATCGCGGGACTTTCTATTCCTCTAACTTTCCTGGGAACTCTAGCGGTGCTGTGGCTGTTGGGACAAACCCTCAACAACATGGTCTTAATTGGGATGGTGTTGGCTTTGGGTATCTTAGTTGATGTCTTTATCCTAATGATGGAAGGGATGCACGAAGCAATCTTTGTCTCTGGACTTCCCTTCAACCAAGCAGCACTCAAAACTGTCAGGACTTATGCAGCACCAGCCTTTGCAGGACAGCTTACTACTATCCTGGCAATGACTCCTCTAATGGCTATTGGGGGAACGATGGGTAAGTTTATCCGCGTCTTGCCTATTACCGCAGTAGTCTGTTTAATTCTTAGTTTTGTAATTGCTTTACTCGTTGATATTCCTCTATCCCGCTTTTTACTGGCAAACGTCAAGGGCAATCATCAGCCATCTAGAATCGATCGCCTGAGTGAAACAGCTTCTAAAAAGTTTGCACGCTGGAGTTTGAACTATACCGTTTGCAATAAGGCTACGGCTCGTGCTTGGAGTTTGGGGGCAGTAGCATTATTTATCTGCGCTATCTTTGCCTTTACTCAAATTCCCACTACTTTCTTTCCCGAACAGGATGGACGCAAGCTAAGTGTTAACGTCGAAATGCCTCCCACCACTACCTTAGTTAAGTCTCAAGAGATTGCCGACGAACTGGGCAGCATCCTCCAAGAAAAAAACTACTTTACCAGCGTTACTAAATACGTCGGTCAACGCAGTAATTTGGTAAGTTCAGGAGAGCTACAGCCCAATCAAGGCAGCTATTTGCTCGGCTTTTCAGTGGTGTTTACTCCTGAAGATGAACGAGAAAGACTGTCCTATGAATATTTAGATGAGATTAGAAACGACCTTACCCCAACTCTGGCTAACTATCCAGGCGCATCTCTAGTCTTAAATTCCGAAAGTTCTACAGGCAGTGGCGAACCAATTCAGATTGAGATTACGGGTAACGATATCGGCGAACTAAGAAACATATCTGATTCAGTACAGCAAGCTTTGAGACAAATTCCAGGCACTAGCGACGTGCGCGATAACCTGGGAGACTTACAGCCCGATTTGAAACTAATACCCAAACGCGAAGCACTAGACTTTTACGGCATTACTGAAGAAGAATTAACTAGTCAAGCCCGTTACTACATGACCGCCACGGATGTAGGAGACTTCGATCTCGGTGGCAATGAGGAAGATTTAGAAATCAGACTTAGTACTGCTTGGAAATCCCGTAACGGTGCGGTGGGCAGTCCCACACAAAGAGAAGAATTAAGACTGATTCGCTTTTTTAACAATGATGGTGAAGTAATACCCGCAGGTTCTTTGGTTAGTACCGTTCCCGACCAAGCACCCCTGTCTATTACTCACCGAGGGGGCAAACGTACCGTCACTGTTTTATCCAAGAACGTCAATCGTACTGTAGGCGAAATTTTAGCCGATTTAGAACCTGAATTAAAACAGATGCAGCAAAACTGGTCTTCTGGCTATGACTACAGCTTTGGTGGAGAAACAGCAGAACAGGCTGAAACCTTTGGTTCGGCTGGTCAGGCACTTGGTTTGGCAATCTTTCTCGTCTTTGCCGTCTTAGTTTTACAATTGGGTTCATTCCGACAGCCGTTTATTATCCTGCTGGCAATTCCCTTAGCACTTATCGGCACAATGGGCGGTTTCTTCCTCGCTTGGATTCCCTTTTCCTTCTCCGCATTTATCGGCATCATTGCCTTGGTAGGTATTGTAGTTAATGATGCGATTGTGATGGTAGATACGATGAACACCTATCAGTCAGAGGGCATGAAAGTTCGCGAGGCTGCTGCTTTTGGAGTCAGCGATCGCCTAAGACCTATTTTAACCACCAGCGTTACCACAATCATTGGCTTAATTCCCTTGGCACTAAGCGATCCTTCTTGGATGCCTTTGTGTAGTGCGATTATCTTTGGCTTGATGGCAGCTACCTTAACGGCACTGGTAGTCATTCCCTGTCTCTATCTTCAGTTCACGCCCAAGACTGAGATAAATGATGCGGAAATAGCTTGATGAAAAGTAAAAGCAAATTATCTAAAACCAAAAATGTAATTAAATAATTAAGTCTGAAGAACTCATTGCGGTTTTAAAAGCCTACATTACTATTCACTGTTACTAGACTTCTCAGTAGCCTTAGTTTTCGATTGTTCAATATTTGCGTTCGTTGAAGATTGTTTATTAGATACTCGTCTGACTTGCTCAACTTGACTGACTTGAAAAATTAAGGTGAAGCGTTTACCAGTTTCTTTGGCGACAAAATCTTCTAAAAGCCCTACTTGCTTGGGGTTTGGAGTATAAGCTCCGATAACAGAAACATCTAAGTAAGCTTCAGGCGGTTCGCTTCTCCAGTTGACACGGGTGTCGATCAATTTCACGCGCTGAAAAGTAGCAGTACGGTTTACCAAGACATCTTGTACAAAAGCTTCTAATTTTTCTTGTTGCCACAATTGTACAAAGCTAATAGTTAAAGGAATGATAAGTATACTAGTGAAAATTGCCGTTCGCCTAAGAGCTTTTCCACCGCGACGTAGTGACGTACAGCCTGTAATGACAAAAATCAGCATACAAGAAAGAGTAATTCCTAATAAATTGGTCAGGTACAAAAGAGTTGCACCTAAACTAAGTGACCAATCTCCTTGAGACAGACTCAAGCCAATTACACAAATTGGTGGCATGAGCGCGACAGCAATTGCCGTACCAGCCAGACTAGAAGAAGTTTTAGGCTTTACTTTGGCAAAGCCACTAATTGCTCCTGCTGCGATCGCTATTCCCAAATCTAGTAAAGTAGGTTCAGAACGAGCCAAAACTTCGCTGCCAAATTGGGGAACTCTAACCAAAAAACCAATGCACCAAGCTAAAGCAATTGATATTAGCGTTCCTACCACAATGGCAGTGGCAGATTTACGGAAAATAACAATGTTGCCTTCTAATGATGCAAATGCCAGTCCTCTAATCGGTAACATTAAAGGGGCAACAATCATTGCACCTATAATCACAGCAGCACTATTAGAGAGCAATCCAAAAGTAGCAATAGCACAAGAGCCTACAGTCAACGCCAGATAGTTAATCTCTAAAGTTGACTCTTCCAGTAGCTCCAGTTGCATTTGCTTGAGCTTTTCTGGTTCGGGTTTTTTACTGCCGAAATTCCGAAACCGGCTGCTAATATTCATCTACAAAGCCCTTCAATTTCATTGTTGATGAGTTATGTCATGGGACTTAAGTAGTAAGCATATTGATTCTTACGCTCAAGTTACAATAAGGCTATAGTACTAGTTTGAAACACTGCTTTTTATAACTTTTTGTATATTCAAAATCTTAACTTACTAAAGATGTAGCAATCGAACTTTAGATTAGGACATCTTTACGCTCTCTTTGCGTCTTTGCGCGAGATGGTTACTTGACACCAAAAGTTGGATATGGCAAAAATCATAAGATTAAACTTTTAGTCATATCTTCAGAAAAGCTATCGAAACCAATACTTTAGCTTCTTACTCATCAGTCGATTTACAAAACTATACAGTACAAGATAAATTGTTCGGCTATAATGTGACTACACGGTCAGGTGACTAGTTGGTCATATAAAAAACAACTGCAAAGACTGGCTTCACAGACAACATTTTTTATAACAGGAGTTTATACATTTAATTATGTTTACAACCACACATAATCCATTAAACAAAATATTTAGCATTCCTACTTGGACAATGGCTCTTATTGTAAGCAGTTCGGCATTATATCCAACTGTGGGATTAGCTCAAAGTCGCCCGCTAGCAGCCAAAAGCGCACAGCAAGAAACTCTGTATCTCAACAACGATCGCACCTATTCCTATAACTTAGTCGCTAAAGAAAGAGGAGTAATCGATGGTGTTGTTATTCCTGCGGGTGCGACTATTGTAGGGAAATACGTCCCAGCTAAAGGCGGACTCCGCTATGTAGCAGAAGCAGTAACTTACGATCGCTATAGCTATTCTATTAGCGCGAGTTCTCCAGTGCTAGAAGATATTAAAGACTCCAGAGACACATCGACTGGCGCGATTTTAAAAGATGCTGCTGTTGGTGCTGCTGGGGGTACAATCCTCGGTGAAATTTTTGGTAATGCAGATGCCAAAGAAATTATCGGTGGTGCAGCAGCAGGAGTAGCAGTTGGTAATCTTACTGCCGATCGCGTTGTGGCTATCGATCCTAAAGTCAGCATAGTTCTTTACGACAATTAAACGAACTCTGTATTTAATTAGTACTTAAGTACTTAGATGGTCGCTCGCAATCTGATAGAAAAATTCGCAAAAACAATTCAACCTCAACTTATTTTTACCGCTCAAAATTTACACCACAGGAGTTTACCCTCATGGCTACATTCAGAAGATTTATTAAAGCAATTAAAGACTATTACCAACAGGGAGAAGCAGGAGACATCGCTTATCTCAAAATCGAACTACTTCGTATTGGAGGTAGTCCCGAACTGTTGGCTAAGTTAGAAGATCTTGAAGACTACTATCCCACCGTCAATTTAGAAGAACTGGCGCAATTACCAGAAGGTACGTTGGGTTATGAATATGCCCAGCACATGAAAAAGAATGGTATTCACCCCCTAAAAATTAGTGACGATCTGATTGAAGCTGCCAAAGCTAATCCTTTTGCTCTCAGATTTACGGCTACTCACGATATCTTCCACATCCTACTGGGCTTTGATACTTCCTACGCAGGAGAAATCGGCGTATTAGGATTCACTATTGGTCAGGACTATAGCAAGTTTCTTAATGCTTACGAACCAATAATTAAGCATCTTTATCCCCTAATATTGCGTTCTCAAGCTCGACAAATACGGGCAAATCTGGCAAAAGGTAAAGCGATTGGCGAACAGGCGCAATGTCTGTTGGCTTATCCCTTTGAATTAAATTGGTCGCGTCCAATTGAAGATATTCGGGCTGAATTGGGACTGGTATTAGATAACCAGCAGTTAGACGCAGAATCAATCAATCCTACAAAAGATCGCTCCCGTGAAATAGCTACAGCTTAATCGAGCTATCTCTTTCTACTCTCATTACTACATCACAATAAACATTATAGGAAACTATTATCATGCCTAGCATCAAACGTTACGCTAAAGCACTCAAAGACTACTTCACCACTGGAGAGACTGGCGACGCTGCTTTTGGCGAAATCAAATTCTATGGAATAGGCTTAAATCCCGCGCTTAAGGATCGATTACAAGATTTTGTCGGCTACTACCCCAAAATTGACTTAGAAGAACTAGCTCAGTTACCCGAAGGCACACTGGGTTACGAATACGCTCAACACATGAAGCAGCATAATATTCAGCCTTTGGAGATTAGCCCAGATTTGAGAGAAGAAGCCGATCTCAGTCCTTTTGCACTACGGTATACCGTTACCCACGATATTTTTCATATTCTTCTAGGCTTTGATACCAGTTATGCAGGAGAAATGGGAGTCTTCGGTTTCACTGTAGGTCAGAACTATAGCAAAATGCTGAAAATAGTTGAGCCTCTGGTTCTCTTGATTTTCTGTGTAATTAGACCGTTTCAAATTAAGAAAATCTGGGAGTGCGATCGCATTGGTCAAGCATTAGGTAAGCAAGCTGAGTGTCTGTTGACTTACCGCTTTGAAGATAACTGGGCGCGTCCGATTGATAATGTTCGGGCTGAATTAGGACTGGTTTTGAGTAATGAGCAATTGGAGAAGATAGAAAGTACTCCCATGATGGCTAAATCCCAGACAGAAGTAAGCGCATAGACGAACTATTTAATTTTGAGAATTTACCTGCCCTGATTTAAGTTCAGCAATTCTCTCTTGAGTCAAACGATTTTCTTTTTCCAGAGTTTCCAAAACAAAGTCTGGTAATTGTGCTGATTTATTTAAGGCTAAGGTAAAATTTTGTGTAGCTTCTTCTAAAACCTGGATATCATCATTCTTTTTGCCAATTTGTCTGAGGATCTGCCCTTTGAGATAATAATGTTCTGGATTATCGGGAGCAGCTTTTATAGCTTTATTAGCATATTCTAAAGCCTTATCATATTGTTTCAAATCCCGATATGCCACTGCTAGACCTCTATCCACTAAATAACCAGGTGCAGCATTCGATTCAAAACGAGCGATCGCCTGTTCTGGTTTAGAAAAAGGCAAGTTAACGGCTAATAATAAATCCATATAGCCTTTAATCAAGTTCAATTCAGGATCGTTAGGGTCGCTCTCTTCTGCGCGATCGAGATATTTGAAGACCAACTGTAGCTTATTAATAGCATCTAAAGCACCGTCTTTTTGATAAACATAAGCACCATCTAAGAAATGACCCACTGCCAAATAAAGATTACCCCGTAGAGGATCGCTTTGGCTTAACAATTGGGCTGACTCTAAAGTCTTATCAGCGTATTTTTTGATGCCTTCCCAATCTTTTTCTTTTTCGGTATAAGCTAAAGAAGCAAGCAGGGCATAAGTCAAAGGTTCGTCTGGTTTTTCGGCTTCAGCCTGTAATAGTTCATTATTAACTGTTTTGTAGTCTCCTTTAAAAAAAATAGTTTCAAATGCTTGTTCGGTATATTTGTCAATATCACGAGGATTTTTTTGACGGAAAGGATCTGCTGCCCAAGCTGCACTACTAAGACCAATAATCATAGTAATGCTTAATGGTATCCAAATTGTTTGTTGCAACTGAGTTTTAAAACTAGTAATTTTAGTTTCTCTTTTCATTATGCCTAATTATAATTATTAGTAAATTTGGTAAATATTGACGTAAGCAACAAAAATCTAGTTCCTGAAAACAGAAGTAATATTATCATTAACAATAACAAAAGCTAAATTAAACCCCTCTCAATTAAAGAGCTTATAATTAAGCTATAAAAATCTAGGTTATTTAGATAATGCTGCGTCTGCAAAATTTAACTTATCATCCTCCTGCTACTGTTCAACCTATCTTGAAAAAGATTAACCTAGAACTTCCAGCACAGAAACTAGGATTAATAGTCGGAGCTAGTGGTTCGGGTAAGACTACTATTTTAGAGATTTTAGCGGGATTGGCACAGCCAACCAAAGGGGAAATTTTCTGGCGCACCAAACAATTGACTGATGTTGAATTACAGCAGCTAGCAGGATTAGTGTTTCAGTTTCCTGAACGGCATTTTTGTGGTGGTAGTATTTTAGAAGAATTGCGCTTGGGTCATCCAGAATTAGATTTAAAAAGAGTTAAAGATGCTTTGAGCGAGGTAGGATTAGATCATATATCTTTAAAAATATCTCCCCATGCTCTTAGTGGTGGGCAACAGCGTCGGTTGGCTTTGGCAGTACAGCTAATTCGTCAGCCTAATGTACTGATGTTAGACGAGCCTACAGCAGGATTAGATTGGTCGATGAGGATTCAACTAGCTAAACTGCTTAAAAAATTAAAAGAGCATTGGACATTGCTAGTAGTTACTCACGACCCTGGAGAGTTGATAGATATAGCCGATCGCTGTTGGACAATTAGCCATGGAGATCTCCAGCCCATTGAGCCAGTGGCATTGAATCGATAATCTAAAAGCTTATGAGTCAGATCGAAACTAATAGATTGCCCCAAATGACAACAGTTTGGCAACAAAGCCTTAATTGGCAGCCCGACGCAGCCCAAGAGCAATTATTTCAACGGGTTTATCAAGAGGTTATCGAAGGAAATCGTCAACAGAATCTAACTCGTATCACTATACCAAAAGACTTTTGGGAAAAACACCTTTGGGATTCCCTCTCAGGGATAGTTGGCTTGGAGCAAGATTTTTTAGCTCAAAAACTCCAGGTGATTGATATTGGTACAGGAGCGGGTTTTCCTGGTATTCCTCTAGCGATCGCCTTTCCTCACTGGCAAATTACGCTGCTAGACTCTACTCGCAAAAAGATTAACTTTGTCAATGATTTAATTACCAAACTTAAGTTAAATAACGCCACGGGCATAGTTGCTCGCGCCGAAGAGTTAGGCAGAATCCCAGGCGATCGCCAAGCTTACGATTTAGCTTTGGTTAGAGCAGTAAGTAAAGCCTCTGTCTGTGCTGAATACAGCTTACCGCTAGTGAAAGTAGGTGGACTGGCTGTTCTTTACCGTGGACACTGGAACAAGTCAGATACCGCCAGTTTAAAGTCTGCTGTAGCTCGCTTGGGCTGCAAAATAGAATTAATTTATCCTTGGGAAACTCCTATTAGCCAAGGGGTACGCCATTGTATATATATCCGTAAACATTCCCCAACATCCAAGAAATTTCCCCGCGAAGTTGGTGTTCCAGAAAAGCAACCGCTTTGAATCGATGATCAATGACCAGTCAGCTTTTGGTAGACAATAACAATAATTGGCGTTGGTGAGTGCGTAATGTTTGTTCTTAATTGCTACTACAATAAGCAATCCTGTTTAAAAGTTTTTTATCAGCTTGAAAGCTCGTTCAATAATCAAAATTTGGTCAAATAAAGTCATCAGATCCATTGACTCATAAAGTCCCTCGCTGACTTCTAGAGATGCGCAATCGACGGCTGCTGGCATTGCTTCACTGATAATGTCTAACAGTTCAACATCCGAGGCATAATAACCCCCTGATTTTCTCTTGTTGACACGGTTAATTTCGCGCACCGAATTTTTAATAGATACATTCCCAGATCTAGTAGTGCGTTTTTCTACCTCTTGCTTAATTAGATGAATTAAGAGGATTACAGCGTAACTGTAAATTTTATTTAACTTATCCTCTTTTGACGAGAGGAAATGCCCTGAGTTAAAGGGCATATTCTACTCTCGTCGTGACATTTCCTCTAATTCGCCAACAATTTCCAACGCCTTATCGTAGTTTTTCTCCTCTATGTATTTCCTTAACTCCAGCAACTCTTCCATAACTTTAATAAATTATCTGCCCTTTCTCCAAATCTATCTCAAAATTATATGTAAGTAGAGCGACATAATTAAACTGAAAATAGAATTCTCTTAGTCCCCCAGTCCCCTAGTCCCCTAATCTCCCAGTCATTGATGGGAACAATAGTGGCGATCGCTCTTCAAGGCGAGCGAGGATTAGAAACCTTTTCAATTCTCCAGATTATCCGCTTCAACTGCATTATTAATCCTTTAGAATTGAAGTTAACCGTATTTTAAGTAGTGAAATAGCGACTTTTATGTTCAACAACTTGCCAATTATAGTTAACCTAGATAACAGTTTGGTTTACAAATCTAATTAGAAGCTTACATAAATAAAGTTAATATTTATAATGATAAGAAATTATTAGGGTTTTCCATTCTGAAGACAATTATTCTAAAATAAAAATTAATTGGTAAAATTAGGCACTTACATAGCCAAGTGTTTGAGTAAAACTTAGGTACAGTTGAGGAAGGACTGCCATAGTGATTCAAAACCTAGATCAGCACTATAAAGTCTTGGGATTAAACCCAGGCGCATCTCTCGAAGAGGTTAATCAGGCATATAAAGATTTGGTATTTATTTGGCATCCCGATCGCCTTCCGCAAGAAAATGAGCGGTTGATCCAGAAATCTGTTGAAAAACTACAGCAGATAAATGAGGCCCGAGATTCTTTGCGTTCGTACCATCGTCAGCACAAAAAGACTGCCAAACACCAGCCAAGCTCGACAACCAAACATCAGTCTGGATCGACAACTTATTACGATAGACAAGCAAAACCATATTCTCGTAATACACAGGCTTACTCTGGGAGCAATCGTACCTCTGCTGATACAGCCAATCGGCAACAGACTTATGCCAAGTCAAATTATAACCCAGGAAACTACCAGCAAAGTCGCCCTTGGGACTATCGAGCATACTATTCTACATCCAGTAATCCAAGCGATCGCAAAACTAGTGGCAGTGACGGTTATCAAGACTTCCATCAGCCTAGTAAAAGCTATAGTTCACCTCGCCCAGTCGAAAATAGCTGTACAAGACCATACTTCAAAGACCTTCGCGGTGCGGATCTAAGCAGATCTAACTTTAAAGAAAAGGATTTTTCTTGTAGAGATCTATCCGAAGCAAATCTCTCCTATGCCGATCTGAGCGATACTTTCTTGCACAAGATAATTCTAGAAGGTGCTAATCTTCAGGGGGCGAACTTAAAAGGTGCTAATTTACTTCAGGCAAACCTGAGAAATGCCAATCTTCAAGATGCCAATCTAATTGGTGCAGACTTGAGCGGTTCGGACTTAAGCGGTGCTAACCTAAACGGTGCCAAAGTCGGCTTTAACAATAAAATTATGGTAAAAATTACCGCTGTTAAATTAACTGGTGCTACTTTACCTGATGGTTCAATTCATCCATAAAGTGTTGCAGACTTGTCGGTAGCAGTTGCCGATTAGACTATTTTAGCTCTCAGCTATAAGCTACAAGCTATTATTTCTGAGAGTCTACACTTTTATGCTGAGTCCTATTCTTCTGCTCGTTTATCCCGATTATGGTGATTCACTAACTAAAACTTTTAAGATATTAATATATAGACAATCAATATTACTTAAAACTTTATCAGTAATCATTTATGGCTCGCAGAAATCGCAATCAAAATAGTTACGATAATCCTAACGATCGTTACGATCCTCCAAATTATCGCTCAAGTCCTCCTACCCCTCCTACCCCTCCTCCTAAAAAAAGTCCTATAGATATAGCTAAAGTAGCAATTATCGCCAGTGTTTTTGTCGTTGGTATAGTTATTGGATTATCTCTAAACCTCTCTAGCGGCTCGAGCGGTAATGAATCTGTCGATTCTAGTTTACAAATAGATCGCGCAGCACCAAACCCCGAACTGTGTCAGCAATTTGGAGCTAGTGCGATCGTCACAGATATGCGGGTATTTTTGACCCTGAATCCCTTTAGCGTCTATTTAACCCAGCCTAGTATGCAGCCTGGGTGTGTTCTACGGCGTACTAATTGGTCTATTTTAGAGCAAAGAAAATTAGTCAATTCCGAACAGGTTAGAGATTGCAAGAGACGCATGAATACTTTTGGATTTATCGGCCCATTAGAAGGAAAGCCCAAAATCGACTGTGTTTATCAAAATGATGCTGCGGGAAATCTATTTTTACAGAATGGGCAATCAGGAGCGTTACCAGAATCAGACAATTTCTAAGGATTATTCTGAAGATTTAGTCTAAACTAAAGGCGATAAAACAACTTTATATATAAGAACTATTAATAAATATGTGTGGAATTGTCGGCTACATAGGTACTCAAGCTGCAACAGACATTTTAATTTCTGGTCTAGAAAGATTAGAGTATCGGGGTTATGACTCAGCAGGAGTAGCCACGATACTAGAAGGAAATATTAACTGCATCAAAGCAAAAGGCAAACTTTATAATCTGCGAGAAAAAATAGAACGGGACGTCAATCCTGCTCAAATAGGAATTGGACATACTCGTTGGGCAACTCATGGTAAACCAGAAGAACGCAATGCTCATCCGCATCTGGATATGGAAAAGCGGATCGCTGTAGTTCAAAATGGAATTATTGAAAACTATCAGCAAATACGAGACGAATTAAAAAGTAAAGGATACGAGTTTCGTTCGGAAACAGATACAGAAGTTATTCCCAATTTGATTGCTGAAGTTCTCAAAACCGCTGAGGAAGATTTTTTACCTCGTTACGCTCGTTTGCTGGCAGCAGTTCAAAAAACAGTAAATAGACTAAAAGGAGCATTTGCGCTAGCTATTATTTGCGCCGATTATCCTGAAGAAATAATAGCAGTTAGACAACAAGCTCCTTTAGCTATTGGTTTTGGACAAGGAGAATTTTTTTGTAACTCCGATGTTACAGCCTTGCTTCCCCATACTCGTGCTGTTCTTAGTCTGGAAAATGGCGACATAGCAAAACTTACGCCATTAGGAGTAGAGATATACAACTTTGCAGGCGATCGCATTTCCCGTTTTCCTCGCACCCTAGATTGGAATCCCGTACAGACAGAGAAACAGGGTTTTCGTCACTATATGCTCAAGGAAATCTATGAGCAGCCAGCAGTAGTTAGAACTTGTTTGGATACCTATATTAATCCTAACTGGCACGCCGATGAAAATCCTGATTTTAGCCCCGTAAATATCGGTTTGTCTCCCATAACGGATGATCTCGAACATATTCAAATATTAGCCTGTGGTACGAGTTGGCACGCTGCTTTGATCGGCAAATATTTATTAGAACAAGTTGCAGGTATTCCCACTACAGTAGATTACGCTTCAGAGTTTCGCTATTCTCCCAAACCCATAATTCCTAATACTTTAACCATCGGTGTAACTCAATCTGGAGAAACCGCCGATACCATTGCTGCCTTAGAGTCAGAAAGAGCTAGACGAGCGGGTTTAGAACCAAAATTTCAGGCAAAACTACTGGCTATTACTAATCGTGCCGAAAGCAGTATTGCTCAAATATGCGATCGCATTATCGATACCCATGCAGGAATAGAAATTGGTGTAGCAGCTACCAAAACTTTTGTCGCTCAAACAATGGGTTTTTATTTTTTATCCCTAGATTTGGCTTATCGTCGTCAAGCTATACCCAATAGCAGAATTGAAGAGATAATTGAAGGCTTACGTCATATACCTAGTCAGATAGAAACCATTCTTGATACTCAAGCAGATGCGATCGAGGAATTAGCTCACGACTTTGCTACCGAAACTGAAGACTTTATCTTTATTGGCAGAGGTATTAACTTTCCTATCGCTCTCGAAGGTGCATTAAAGCTCAAAGAAATCTCTTACATCCATGCAGAGGCATATCCTGCTGGTGAAATGAAGCATGGACCGATCGCTTTATTAGATAACAAAGTACCAGTAGTAGCCGTGGCTATGCCTGGAAGCGTCTACGAAAAGGTTATTTCTAACGCCCAAGAAGCAAAAGCTAGAGATGCTCGTTTAATTGGTGTCACTACGGCGATGAATGCTACTGAAGCGGGACACACCTTTGATGATATGTTGACTGTGCCAGAGGTAGACGAGTTGATTTCTCCTATATTATCAATTATTCCCTTACAAATGCTGTCTTATCACATTGCTGCAATTAAAGGCTTAGATGTAGATCAGCCTCGTAATCTGGCAAAAAGTGTTACTGTTGAGTAGAAATATTAGCGTTTCATCAATCAATAATGTTAGATTACACCGCGACTGACATAATTAATCATTTAGTGGAAGCAGGAATAGCTGGAATTGTAGGAAACTATTCTACTGATTTGGTCAAATCAAGAGGTACAAAAGCACTTGAGCTAGGACGCAAGATATGGCAAACGATAAGTAATCGCTTAAAAACCGATCCTGATGCAAAAATTATAATCGATAGAGTAGAGCATGACAAATCAGAAAAGCATCTAAAAATGCTAATACCTTGTTTAGAAGAAGCAATGGAGGATGAGAAATTTACAGCAGAACTATTTCAACTTCTGAATCAATTTGTTGATGTCGAGCCTGAAAAAAATATTAACAGAGATTTTACTGCCAAAGGCAGTTCGGCTGTACTAGCCAATGCAACCGCATACATACAAAATATTGGAGGACAACATAAACATGAACATTATAACGATTCTGCACCAGGAAAAAAGTTCTAGATAGAATTGAATATAACAGTATTGAGTTAGATACTATTCCTTATAATCTTCATAACTGGGTAGAAAGGATAGAAGAGGTACGTACTATAAAATTTTGGCTAAATAGTGAAGAAATTCGCACTATAGGATTGCAAGGTTTTGGAGGAGTTGGAAAATCTACGATAGCTTCTTATTTTTATAAATCTAGTAATTTTAAAGATAAGTTTTGGGCTAACGTTAATGGTCAAACAGATTTTATATACTTTGCCGAACGAGCAATTATAGAATTGAAAGGGCAAATGCCTGAAATTCCTAAAAATACTAATCTTACAAAAGACACCACTGGTTCTTTATTAATTAATAGCTTATTAGCTTGTCTTAATCAAAAACCTTGTTTGCTAGTGATAGATAATTTAGAATCTCTAATAAATAACGAAAGAGAGTTACAAGACAAAGGATACCATGACTTTTTTCAAAAATGGTTAAAAGGAGGAACTTGTAGCACACTTTTAATCACTACTCAAGATATACCAAAATCGCTTCAAAATATTAACAACTGGTATTTTCTTAAAGGAATGAAACTTTCGGAGGGAGTTGCTTTTGCTAGAAAACTAGGAATATCAGGAACACAAGCAGAAATAGAAAATTTTGTGCAATTTATAGATGGGCATCCTTTGACTTTAGAATTGGTTGCAAGCTATCTTAGAAACGAATGTTATGAATTAAAAGAAATTGAAGAACAATTTAAGTTAGCATACGAAAAAGCCAAGGGAGAACATCGTAAACAAGAAGTATACCTTGAGTGGATAATTCAGCAGCATTTAGCAAGGCTATCAAAACAATTCAAAAACTTTTTAATTAATTTGAGTGTTTACAGATTATCTTTTAATGCTGAAGCAGCTAGCTATATGTGGCTCGAACCTAAGGAAGAAAAAACTATTAGCATAGCACTAAAAGACTTGTGGCATCGTTCTTTACTTTTAAAGACTAGAAATAAAAAATATCAGTTTCAACCTTTAATACAAAAATATATATCTCAACAAAAAAATTATCTTTTTCAAGCACATCAAAAAGCAGCTAACTATTATGAGACTCATTATAAAGATATTAACTCTTGGAACAAGTTAGAAGATATATCAGAACATTTAGAAAGTTTTTATCATCTATACGAAATTCAAATAATTAATCCTAATGAGTTCTTCCGCGATTTTTATGTATTTTTATACTTGTATTTTGATAGATTGTATATGTTTATTGATTCACAAGGCTATAGTTCGGTTGTTATAAAGCTTTGTAAAAACTTGATATCTTTAAACTCCCCTAAGTATAGACAGATACAAGCAGCAAGCTTAATTGCTTTAGGTCAAGCCTTTATATCGACAGTAGAAAGTGATAAAGCTATTCATTTTTTGAAAAAAGGGATAGTATTTCATCTTGAATTAACAAATACAAAGTCAGCTTCTGAAGCTAACTTACCTTTGGGTAATGCTTACTGTGAGAAAGGAAATTATCAAAAAGCAATAGAATGCTATCGAGAATGTTTGAAAAAAACTACAAGTATTGATATGCAAGCAAAATGTTTTGATGGTATTGGTACTGCTTATTCAGAATCGGGACGTGATAGAGAAGCAGTTGATTATTATATGCAAGCTTTAACAAATAATGTAATAACAGATGAAATATTAATTGCAACTATTGAGGGTAATTTAGGCTCTACATATATAAAAATGAATAACTATGTAGAAGCCAAAAAGCATATTGAAACACAGTTAGACATATCGAGAAACATCAATAACAAAGTCCAAGAAAGAACCGCATTGATGAATTTAGGAACTGTTTCTCACTATTTAGAACAAACTTTAGAAGGTATTAAATATATACAAGATTCAATCAAATTAGCCAAGGAAATGAAAAATTTATCTGCTGAAGCTGGTTCTAGAAATTCTTTAGCAAATATATTTATCGACCTTAAACAGTTTGACGATTCTCTGATTCATGCTAAAAGAGCATTGGAAATTTCAAATAACTTACCACCAAAAGGTATATCTTCTTTGAATGTAGGCGTATCATATCTATTACAAGGTAAATATCAACCAGCAGAAGAGTTTCTTTATCAATCTTTGAATATAGGAGAAGAAATACTTGATATCAGTTTACAAGCCGATAGTTTATTTAATTTATCTAACTTATTTAGGCATCAGAATAAAATATTAGAAGCAAAAATAGCTATCGAAAACTCTAGAAAGTTATATGAAAGAATGAAGCTTATTAAAAGAGTGGAGGATTGCGATCGCTTAATCTATCAATTAGATTATGTTGATAAAGATACTTCGATTACTAATATAATTAGAAAATTGTTTGGTGTAATTGATTTAACTGACTGATTAGTATGATATTAAAAGATATAAAAATAGTCATTATACGAGCCGAAAATAATTTTTTATTTCACTTCTATTAATTCCAAAATTAAAATTGCGATCGCATATCATGATTATCAAAGGATATGAAGAAGCAAACGGGTTTCTCAAAGCTGCTAAAAGACAGATAGAGCATTAAATATCGAAGTAGATATAAAACTAATCTGCAAAAAAGACGGCACTGCCAAACCTAAAACTGTAAAAGCTACTGTAAAACATTACGTTTACAAAAAACAAACCCAATTTGTTGAAACTATCGGCATGGCGATCGCATTACTATTCGCTCCTGTTGCCTGTTTTTATTTCATTGCTCCCAAATCACGTCTCCACGAGAGAAGCAAACAGTACTGTTTAGTAATACCAGATATAACTGATTTAGCATTATATGCACGACAAAGACAAAAGCTGAACAATTGGGATTACCAAATGTTTTATGCTTCTGGCTACAGCGACGCTGGTTTTCGCTTACTTACCCAACTGGCTACCTCTCGTATCATTCAACAAAATAACTTAAAACGCTCTCAAGTAATCACCTTTGGGCAAACTCCGTGGACAGGATTTCAGAAAATTCGTAAGGGCGTTGAATTTATCGAACTAACAGGCAAAGAACCTGTACCCAATACAAATCAAGAGATAGACGAGTCTTTATTAAAATTGCGAGACAGCGCGGTGGGCGGTTTCACCGACATAAAGCGACTGTCGAGCTTGCGATCGCAAGCTGTGGATGAAGCGACTAAAAATATTCTGGCAGCAGACAAAGAATATAACGATCGCATTAATCCCATACTATCTCAACAATTAGACCGCTTAGAACAGCTTAGATGGGAACATAATTGACAGCTTGAACTTCAGTTCAAGAATACCAGCGCAATTACAGAAAGCGAAAAGCAGAAAGAGCAAAATCGCATCAAGCGTGTTTTCGATGACTATTACTCCTGGGTAGAGGAAAGCACCATTACCGAGAAAGCACCTTATATCAAGATCGTTGCCGTTTTAAGAGGCGATCCTTTTTGAGACGCGGAGATGGGGAGACGCGGTGATTTTAGAGATAATTGGGAGATATTAAAAATGGCTGTTTTAAATGGAATTATTAACGAAAATGAATTTTATTCACACCATTATCTTGATACTATTTTACAGAACGATCTAAAAGATATTGTTAAACGCTGGAATGAACTAGCAGAGGAGACAGGAGATAAGTCGCCACCAAAAGCGATCGCATCTTTGAAGGTTGATTATTTTAAAACTCGCAGTCAAATTAGCCAAGAAAAAGATATTAAGGAGCGTTTATTGCTTCAGAGGCAATGGTTTAGTAAGTTTTTCTCCGTACTGGGTTATGAGTTTGAACCGACTGAGAAGGTTTTAGATGATGATGAGATAATTCCCGTAGTTGCGGAAGTCAATAAGAGTAACGGACAGCCTTTATTGTGGATTATTGAAGCTATTGCCGATACTGAAGAAGCGGCTGATGTTCTTTCTTTAGGCTTAAACGAAGCACAGTTCAATCTAGATCATTCAACTACCGATACCAACCAATCATTGCGTTCCCCTGTTTCCGCGTCTCCGCATCTTCCTAATCCCGAACTACTAAACATCGACTTCGAGGATTTAATTTCTGACTATATATTTGCTCAAGACGATCCGCCTCGTTGGATTATTCTAGCTGGTATTCACCAAGTAGTTTTATTAGATCGCTTTAATTCGATCACTGCTCTACTTGTACTTTTAGCGCACGATTCATCTCCTCAAACCCTTCTCTTGTTTGCTTGTCTAAGCTGTTCCAGAGAAAAGGTACAAGCAGACCAGAAAAAAGTTCACGTTGTACAAATCTAGTTCGATTCTCTCCAATCGGTTCAATTTGGAATTGATGCTCTCCGTCAAAAATACCTGGTAGCAGTAATCGCCCAGTCCAACGAAGTTCACGTCCTGGATGCAGTGCTAGAATTACTGGACGAAAAGTCATCCCCTTCCCACCAGATGGTTGCATAAACACTTCCAACGTCTCACCCTGCCTTGCTTCTCCATTGATAGAGCGGATGAAGGGGTTCCATTGATTGTAGCGGCTAAAGTCGATTAACACCTTCTAAACAGTTTCTGCTGGTGCATCAATCTCAATATTGGTATTAATTTCTCGTACCATACTCACCTCCCGATAGACTGAAAAATACCTACCTATTCTACTAAACTGCGCTTGTAAGCTGCATGAACCGATCTCTTTTCAAGCTTTTCGGCTACGACAAACCGCTTTAATAGGCTGCCTCTGCCTGAGTCTAGAACGGCATAACTATTTATTATACAGAAACTTTCTGTATATCTACTCTATATAGAATGATATCAAGAAAAAGTCTGAATATCATTCTGTAGAAAAACTGCTTGAATAGGCTAGTGATGTCAAAAGAATAGAAATCAAGGCGTGAGACTGTTTATTTTGATTTCTAAAATTACTTTTTATTAGATTGTATTTGCCAATTACTTAACCAACATTTCGACCGATAGGCGTTTAAAGGTTAATCTTTCCCCTTTTACATCGACAAAAATAGTGTCGCCAAGATTGTACTCTCCTCGTAAAATAGAAAGAGCGATCGCCGTTTCTAAATAGCGGGAAATAGCGCGTTTTAGAAGTCTGACTCAGTAATATTTGGAGTCAGATAACGCCTGAATTAAGCCCGCGGGTTCGGCTTGAATGAATTGTTAGGCGGCATCCTGATTTGCCAGAAACTAGGGCGACTCAGGGAAATAAGGAATTTCTTGGCTAAGACACACCCATGGCTGTGAGCGTGAAGTCCAGATGTCCAGCATGGGTTTGAACCAAGAATGGTCGTCCAAGGTTGGGAAGCGGATGGACATGAATTCTGGGACTGCTTCGCCGCGCGTGAAAAGTGGAGTTCCACAATCAGCGCAAAAGCTACGAGATGTAGCGCCGCCAGTATTGCCACGAACGACATGCGTCTTGGGAGTGCCAGTAATTTCTGTAGCCGAAACTGGGACGACTATGCCTGACGCGAACGGGGCGCCGCTCGAACGCTGGCAGTCTTGGCAGTGACAGTTGAGCATTGCGACAGGCTCTTGCTTGCACTCATAGCGAATGGCTCCGCATGCGCAACCGCCAGTAAAAGGTGCCGTCATATCTGGGTTCCTCCCTTGCCGATTAACTATTTATTATCCAGAAACTTTCTGTATATTTACTCTATATAGAATGATATCAAGAAAAAGTCTGGATATCATTCTGTAGAAAAACTGCTTAAATAGGCTAGTAATGTCAAAAGAATAAAAATCAAGGCGTGAGACTGTTTACCTTGATTTCTAAAATTGCTTTTTATTAAATTAAAGTATTTGCCAATTACTTAGCCAGCATTTCAACTGATAGACGTTTAAAGGTTAATCTTTCCCCTTCTACATCGACAAAAATAGTGTCACCAGGATTGTATTCTCCCCGCAAAATAGATTTAGCGATCGCCGTTTCTAAATAGCGAGAAATAGCGCGTTTTAGAGGTCTGGCACCGTATACGGGGTCGTAACCCAACTCTGCTAGGTAATCTAAAGCAGCATCGGCGATTTTCAAAGACAGCTTTTGTTCTTCTAGACGGCTTTCTAAACCTTCGACCTGTATTTGAACAATATTACGTAACTGTTCTTTAACTAAGGCATGGAAGATGATAATTTCGTCAATCCGATTGAGAAATTCAGGACGGAAACTATCCCGCATGGCATTCATTACTCGCGATCGCATTTCTTCATACTGACTATCATCCCCTGCTACATCTAGGATGTACTGGGAACCAATATTACTGGTCATGATAATAATCGTACTGGTAAAATCTACGGTACGTCCCTGAGAATCTGTTAATCTGCCGTCATCTAAAACTTGCAGCATGATGTTAAAGACATCAGGATGAGCTTTTTCGATTTCGTCAAACAGAATTACAGAATAAGGACGACGACGAATTGCCTCGGTTAACTGTCCACCTTCGTCATAACCTACATATCCTGGAGGCGCACCAACCAAACGAGATACCGAATGTTTCTCCATATACTCAGACATATCAATGCGAACTAAAGCCTCTTCTGTATCAAACAGACTTTTAGCCAAAGCCTTGGCTAGTTCGGTTTTACCTACTCCAGTCGGACCAAGGAAAATAAAGCTAGCAGTAGGACGCTGAGGATCGGCTAATCCAGCGCGAGAACGTTGAATAGAATCGGCAACCGCGCTTACAGCTTCTTCTTGACCAATTACTCGTTCATGGAGTTCAGCCTCTAGGTTAAGCAGCTTAGATTTTTCTGATTCAATCAGTTTTTTGAGGGGTATACCTGTCCACTTAGCAATAATTTCAGCGATGTCAGACTCTAATACTTCCTCCCGTAGCAGGGAATTACCACTAGTTTGTCTCTCAGCTAGCTTCTGTTCAATTTCGACAACTTGTTCTTGGAGTTTGGGTAATTTACCATGACGTAGTTCAGCAGCACGATTGAGATCGTAAGCTCTTTCTGATTGCTCAATTTCCAAATTGACGGCGTTGATCTCTTCTTTGAGAGCGCGGATTTGGTCAATGACTTCTTTTTCTGACTGCCATTGAGCGTTGATCTCTGACTGTTCTTCTTTAAGATCGGCTAGTTCTCTTTCTAGCTTCTGCAATCTTTCTTTAGATATGGGATTATCTTCTTTCTCTAAAGACAGTCTTTCCATTTCCAATTGCAGAATCTTACGGTCAACTTCGTCTAACTCTTCAGGCTTGGAGGTGATTTCCATCTTCAGTTTTGCCCCCGCCTCGTCTACTAGGTCGATCGCCTTATCGGGTAAAAAGCGATCGCTAATATAGCGATTAGACAAACTAGCAGCAGCAACTAACGCCGTATCGGCAATTGTTACCCCGTGGTGTCCTTCATAGCGTTCTTTAAGTCCGCGCAAAATAGAAATAGTATCGATTACGTTGGGTTCATCTACCAATACGGACTGAAAACGTCTTTCTAAAGCTGCGTCTTTCTCAATGTATTTGCGATATTCATCTAGGGTAGTTGCCCCAATACAGCGCAATTCGCCTCTAGCTAACATAGGCTTGAGTATGTTGCCCGCATCCATTGACCCTTGTGCTGCACCTGCACCCACAACGGTATGGATTTCATCGATAAATAAAACAATGTTGCCTTGAGATTCGGTAACTTCTTTAAGAACAGCTTTGAGACGTTCTTCAAACTCGCCTCTTAGCTTGGCACCAGCGATTAACGCACCCATGTCTAGAGCCACAACAGTGCGATCGCGCAAAGATTCAGGCACATCTCGATTGATAATTCTTTGTGCCAGTCCTTCGACAATGGCGGTTTTACCAACTCCAGGCTCACCAATCAATACAGGGTTGTTTTTAGTACGGCGAGATAGTATCTGAATGGTACGGCGAATTTCTTCATCACGACCAATTACAGGATCTAATTTACCTTCTCTGGCAAGTTGAGTTAGTTCCCGCCCATACTTTTCTAGCGCATCATATTTTCCTTCGGGATTTTGATCCGTCACTTTTTGCTTTCCACGCACCTGTTTAATAATTTCCTTGAGTTGTTTTTCGGTTAAACCAACTTCTTGTAGTAGTTTACGTCCAAAACGATCGTCTTGAGCAAAGCCTAAAACTAAATGTTCAATGGAAATGTAATCGTCATTAAATTCAGTACGATATTTTTCCGCCCGATCTAATAGGCTATCTAAACTGTATCCTAAAAAAACGCTACTGTTAGAATTACTGACTTTTGGCTGGCTATTAATAAACTGGTCAACTTTATTACGCAATAGCTGCACGCTGACATTAGCCTTGTTGAAAATACTGCTGGCTAATCCTTCTTCTTCGATTAAAGATTTAAACAGGTGTTCTGTTTCTACCTGTTGCTGTTGACTTTGTTTAGCGATGTCCTGAACATTGGCGATCGCTTGCCAGGCTTTGGCAGTAAATTTTTGCGGGTTGTTTGGTTGCATATTTTTCTTGCTTAACTAAGGGATAAAAACTTTGATCTAATAATTTGATTTAATAATTTAAAAATATATGCCTAATCTGTGACTATATCTAGGAGAGATTGGGCTTAAAAGTTCGTTGTCTATAGGTAGATTAAGATTTAGAAACTTTATTCTTTGATTTAATGTAATTGTAGCGATAACAAAAGCACGTAGTTAGGTAGGATACCCCAACCGCTCAATTCTGGTTTTCCCAGTTTTAAAAGCCATAAAAACGAGTCGCACAACGCCACAAATTGAAATTGACATTAAGATTTGTTGCTCAAAAACTCGATCTATTACCCTGACAAAGGCAAGCTGAAACCATCTTCAGCCAAAGAATGTGGCGATAATTATATTCTGAATTTTTGAGCATAGTGGCTAGTCGCACTCTCTCCCCTAATTCTGAGACAATCAGAACTAATATTTAAACGCCATTTTCTATCCAAATATCTAAACCCATTCCGTTAATGTAATTTAGGAGAAAATACATAATGAAGTTAGCTTACTGGATGTATGCTGGTCCAGCACACATCGGCACTTTACGCATTGCTAGTTCTTTTAAAAATGTTCACGCTATTATGCACGCTCCTTTGGGAGATGATTATTTCAACGTCATGCGATCGATGCTTGAAAGAGAGCGTAACTTTACACCCGTTACCGCTAGCATTGTAGATAGAAATGTTTTGGCAAGGGGTTCACAAGAAAAAGTAGTAGATAATATTACTCGCAAGGATCGAGAAGAACGTCCAGATCTAATTGTGCTTACACCTACCTGCACCTCTAGTATTTTGCAGGAAGACTTACAAAACTTTGTTAGTCGTGCCTCAATGGATACTAAAGGGGACGTGATGCTGGCTGATGTAAATCACTATCGTTACAATGAGTTACAGGCAGCCGATCGCACTCTGCATCAGGTAGTTAAGTTTTATCTAGAAAAAGCACGCAAAAAAGAGGAATTACCCACAGCTAAAACTGAAAAGCCCTCAGTAAATATTATTGGTATTTCTACTTTAGGTTTCCATAACCAGCATGATTGTACTGAGTTAAAACGTCTGATGGCGGATTTGGGAATTGAGGTAAACGAAGTTATTCCTGATGGTGCTTCGGTACACAACCTTAAGAATTTACCCCGTGCCTGGTTTAATCTTGTTCCCTATCGTGAATTGGGCATGATGACGGCGGAATACTTAGAGTCTGAGTTTTCTATGCCTTGTGTAGACATTGCGCCAATGGGTGTAGTCGAAACTGCGCGCTGTATTCGCAAAATTCAACAGGTAGTTAATGCCCAGGGTGCAGAAGTAGATTACGAGGGGTATATCAACAACCAAACTCTCTATGTATCTCAAGCAGCTTGGTTTTCTCGCTCAATTGACTGTCAAAACCTGACAGGTAAAAAAGCGGTGGTGTTCGGCGATAATACCCATGCAGCAGCCATGACTAAGATTCTGGCAAGAGAGATGGGGATTAAGGTTGTTTTGGCTGGTACTTACTGTAAGTATGACGAGGACTGGTTTAGAGAACAGGTAAGCGAATACTGTGATGAAGTTTTAATTAGTGATGACAATGGCGCAATTGGCGATGCGATCGCGCGTCACGAACCTTCAGCTATCTTTGGGACACAGATGGAACGCCATGTAGGTAAACGTTTAGACATTCCCTGTGGTGTAATTGCGGCACCAATTCACATTCAGAATTTTCCCATTGGCTACAAGCCATTTATGGGTTACGAAGGAACTAATCAAATTGCTGACTTGGTTTATAACTCCTTCACTTTGGGGATGGAAGATCACCTCTTAGAAATCTTTGGCGGACACGATACCAAAGAAGTTATCACCAAAGGTATTTCGGCTGATTCAGATTTAAACTGGGATAAAGAAGCCAAGGTAGAACTAGGTAAAATTCCTGGTTTTGTACGCGGAAAAGTCAAACGCAATACCGAAAAGTTTGCCCGCGATCGCAATTTGTCAGAAATTACCTTAGAAGTTATGTATGCTGCTAAAGAATCTGTGGGCGCATAGGCAGTTATGGGAAAGAAATTAATTTGCTGTTAATTTAAAAGATTGTAGGCTAAACCTAAATATAATTTGTTTCGCCTACAATTTGAAAAGCTGACGGCTAATCTCTGAAAGCCGAAAGCTTATCAAAAATCTTGACAAAATTAAAATAACTCAAGACAATTAGAGATTGGGCATTCAATACCTGCTCGGATCGGGTTTTTAAATAAACGCCAAGTTAGAAACTAGGTATTCCGATTGAAGTTTCAGTCGGCTTTAGTTTGACATGGCTACCCTTACGGCAATATCACAATAGATAATTATGACTTACGCAATTGTTGAAATCGGCGGTACACAAATTCAGGTTGAACCTGGTCGTTTTTACGATATCAATTTACTAGATGCCGATCCTGAATCTAGCTACACCATAGACAAAGTTTTATTGGTAAACAACGACAACGAAGTTACTGTTGGTCGTCCTTTGGTTGAAGGTGCTACCGTAGAAGGTACTGTAATGCGTCATAGACGAGGCAAAAAAGTCATTGTCTATAAAATGCAGCCTAAAAAGAAAACTCGCAAAAAGCGCGGTCATCGTCAAGAATTAACTCGCTTGATGATTGATTCTATTAGTTTAAATGGTTCGGCTATTGCCAAAGCAGAAGCATCAGAAGCTGAAGCTACTACGACAGAAGTACCAGAAGTAGAAGCAGCTACGGCAGAGTAAACAGGCATTAATTTATTAGCAAAATTCACAAAGGAAGATAAAATGGCTCATAAGAAAGGAACGGGTAGTACTCGTAATGGTCGCGATTCTAATTCTAAACGTCTCGGCGTTAAGCGTTATGGCGGTCAAGAAGTTACAGCAGGAAGCATTATAGTTCGCCAAAGAGGAACTAAATTTCACCCTGGTAATAATGTAGGACGCGGTAAAGATGATACTTTGTATTCTTTAGTCCACGGCGTTGTCAAATTTGAATTTAGAAAAAGAGGACAAAAAAAGGTCAGCGTTTACCCTGATGCTGAAGTTGCAGCATAAATAAATTGCTTTGATCTAACTAATTTTTAAATAAACAGCACTCATTTATATGAGTGTTTTTTTTATGGAGTTAAACTAGAATCAATCATTAAAAATAAGTTTCAGAGTTCTGTCTAATGTACCAACCAGAAGATAATTTTGATCGAGATCTGCCTAAAAACTCTAACTCTAATAAAAATATAGATAATATAGATGCCAATTTATCACCCAAAAACGTTGCAGTTCGCAAAAAACAGTTAGAGAAAATTTTTATTAAATTGATTGCTGTTGGTCTTGCATTGGGAGCAGTTTTAGGGGTAGGTACATATTTTCTACTAAACAAGCTGGGTTTGACAAAAAAACCTTACCAAATAGAACAGGAAAAGCAAGAAAATAAATCAGATAGCTATAACGAAATACAATATTTTCCTCACACGCCAAAGTCTTTTTCTTTTAAAAAATAGAATGGCTATATTCAAGCTCTCAAATATTTGATTAATTTTGCTGTAACTTGATGCAAGAACTTGAGTGATATACAGCTTTAAGTCATCGCAGTTAAGAAAAGGGGATAATGTCATAATACTGTGACACGAGCTTTTTTTTTCAGATATCGATCCCAATAAATGTCATGCTTTCATAACACAAAAACAACTAAGGTCTAATAAAATCGTTAGTCATTTAGTTTTTGCTGGTTCTATCTTGATCCCCTGACTTAATTTGTTGTTATAACATATTCAAGTGGTTAAGACCTTTCCCACCCACGTACAAATAAATAAAAATATTAAGTAGACGAAAATTAAGGTTGAAAGACGACTGAAGTACTAGTTGACTTTTCTAGCTTCTCTGTCTTAAATATGGCTGCTAGCAGCTAAACACCGTCTAACTAATTGGAGGCTGTAAGTCAATGGCGAAAGAACGACCACCATTAGAAGAAATGACCTTGAGGCAGCTTAGAAAAGTTGCCAGCGAATATAAAATATCCCGTTACAGCAGAATGCGTAAAGCACAACTGCTAACTTCTATCAAAGAAGCAATTAATAAAAAAGAACCAGAAAAACTTTCTCAAAATCCATCAGCCAACCAGGAGGAACAACAAGTGAAAGCTACGAAATTTGAAGTCGGTCAAGAAGATAATTTAAGGGAAAGCCTTGCTTCTGTCGATCAAGATTTAGGAGAGCTTCCTGACGGTTATGGAGACAGCCGTATTGTGTTGATGCCTCGGGATCCGCAGTGGGCTTATGCTTACTGGGACGTTCCTAATCTTCACAAGGAAGAGTTACGTCGCCAAGGCGGGCAACAGCTAGCGTTGCGTATCTATGATGTGACAGATATTGATATCAACAGTCAAGCACCCCATAGCGTACAGGAATATCTCTGTGATGAGATGGCAAGAGAATGGTATTTGCCTATTCCCGTAAGCGATCGCGATTATGTTGCTGACATCGGCTATCGCTGTGCTGATGGTCGCTGGCTGGTATTAGCTAGCTCTGCTTCGGTAAGTATTCCTCCCGTCTATCCTTCTGATTGGATTGAGGATGCTTTTGTTACCGTAGACTGGCAGGATGATATCAAAGGTAAGACTCTTTATGAGCTTGTGCCTCCTGCTAAAAAGCAGACCGCGAGTACAACAAATACAAATATGAACGCTCCCGAAGGCGATCGCCTTTATAACGCTGTATTCGGAATGACTCAATCCACCGAGTCTATGCAGATGACAGGTTCTTTGTTTGGTTCAATGCAGCAGACCCCTGAATCAGCGGTTAGCTCCTATGTATTCCCTTCTGGTGCAGGAATGTGGGCTTTACCAACTACTTCTGGACAAAATATGTCTGGTGCGGGTTTCTCTGGGGATATTGCTGCCCGTCCTCGTCAATTTTGGCTAGTGGCTGATGCCGAACTTATTGTTTATGGTGCAACAGAGCCTAATGCTACGGTAACTATTGGCGATCGCCAAATTAAACTTAACCCTGATGGTACTTTCCGTTTCCAGATGTCTTTCCAAGATGGTGTAATTGACTATCCTATCAAGGCAGTAGCGGTTGATGGTGAGCAAACTCGTTCAATTCACATGAACTTTGAACGTGAAACTCCTTCTCGCAATACCAATACTAAAGCCGAAGCGGTTGAAGAATGGTTTGCTTAAATATTAACCTAAGTTCGGGTTAAGCAGATTGGGGTAAAAGCCAATCAAGTGTGAGGGCAGGTTTACTGAAGAAAGTTATTATTTTCAGCTTACTACCTGTCCTTTTTTTGCTCCCTAACTCAGGCTCGGTTAGCTTTTGACCTTTTTGAGCTACAAAGATATTGAGCAAGTTTATAGCCTGGATCAAACTGACATTGACTCTTCAACTAAATGGCAATTGGTCGGCTACGCGTAGCATAATCGCCTTGAGATGATTCACTAGATGTCTCATCAATTAGAGAATCTTTTAGTTTTACTGTTGTTAAACTCACCGCACAGGCTTTTAGTTCTGGTTGAAGAGAAATAGGACAGGATTGGGGGTGGGTTAGTGAGTTTGCTTCGCCGTTGTCTGTCCACAAGGCGCCCCAGTGCATCGGCACAAAAACCGTACCAGGAATGATCGCCTTAGTGATTCTAGCAGCAAAACGCCCTACACCACGGCGCGATCGCACTTCTACCATAGTTGCCTCTTCAATATCTAATTTGGCAGCATCTTTGGGGTGAATTTCTACAAAGGGCTGGGGTTGCTTTTTCATGATTTTGTCAATGCGCCCAGTACGAGTCATGGTGTGCCAGTGTTCATATAAGCGACCGATGGTTAGCACAAAAGGATAGTCTGGATCGATAGGTTCAGCTAGTCCCTTAGAATGGAAAGCAGCAAATTTTGCCCGTCCATCAGCCGTATTAAATCTGCCGTCGGTGTAGAGTCTTTTTGCTACTGTAGTTTCTTCTTTGCTGTGAAACAGATTAGAAAGCAAACCTTTTTTAGCTTCACTCTCTTCAGTAACATTTCCTTGAGTGTTACAGGTCAAGGAAACGGCTAATAGATCATCTTGTCTTGCTGCTTCTAAAGGACAGGGCCATTGAATTGCTCCCTGTTGGCGTAATCGTCCATGACTTAAACCAGTCATTTCACAGGAGCGATTTTTGGTTAGCTGGACAAATTCTTGATATACCTGGGCAGAATTAGCAAAATTAAACTCTTTGGTAAAACCCAGACGGCGACCAACCTCGGCAAATATTTCCCAATCTGCCTTGGCTTCTCCTGGGGGATCGCGAAACTGAGGACAAAGTGTGACAACTCTCTCCGAATTAGTCATTGTCCCAGTTTTTTCTCCCCACTGTGCTGCGGGCAAGACTACGTGGGCAAAACTGGCGGTTTCTAGGGGATAGTAAGCATCCTGGACGATAGTAAAAGGCGATCGCAACAGGGCTTTTTTGGTTCTGACCAGATCGGGCATACTCACCGCAGGGTTGGTAGCTGCTACCCAAAATACTCCCACATCTCCTGTTTCCAAACCTGTAATCATGCTCCAGGTATCTCTACCAGGGATAGGCTTAATACTGCCAGGAGGTAACTGCCAAACTTGTTCTACCTCTGCCCGATGCTGGGGATTTTTGACTACTCGATAACCAGGAAGGATATGGGATAAGCCACCTGCTTCTCTTCCACCCATAGCGTTGGGCTGACCTGTCAGGGAAAAAGGACCTGCCCCTGGTTTGCCGATATTACCCGTCATTAGGTGCAGATTAATAATTGTGCGAACTTTTGCTGTTCCTTCTGAGGACTGATTTACTCCCATCGACCACATAGAAAGCACGTTGTCTGATTCTGCCCAATAGCGAGCAGCTTCTTCTAAATGATCGATGCGAATACCACAGCGACGAGCGACTAATTCTGGAGGATATTGTTGGATGACCTGGACATAATTACTAAAGCCTTGAGTACATTCATCAATGAAATAAGTATCAAGTTCGCCCCAACGGAGTAGAAGATGAGCAATGCCGTTGAGCAAATCCATATCTGTTCCTGGCTGGATAGCTAAATGGAGATCTGCATCCTTTGCCGTTTTCGTCTCGCGGGGATCGACAACGATCATTTTGACCTTGCGATTTTTCTTGTGGTGTAACCGCAAACGATTATAAATAATAGGATGACATTCGGCGGTGTTAGTGCCAATTAGAAAAGCACAGTCAGTTAGTTCTAAATCATCGTAACAAGAAGGTGGTCCATCTGAACCAAAGCTTTGCATATATCCTGCTACGGCTGAGGACATACAGAGACGAGAATTAGCATCAAAGTTATTTGTACCAAGACAGCCTTTAAGTAATTTTTGAGCAATATAATAATCTTCGGTTTGAAACTGCCCTGAACCATACATACAGATGGACTCAGCCCCCTGAGTGTCTATTACTTCCTTAATTCGAGACACAATACGGTTTAAAGCGACATCCCAGCTAACGCGATGAAATTCTTGATCTAATGAATCTCGCATCATGGGATATTTGAGACGATCTTTATCTAAAGATTCAGCAATAGTGCCACCTTTTATACATACTTTACCTTTACTGGAGGGGTGAGCGCGATCGCCTCTGACTCGCCACAACGGGTTTCCTTGGCTGTCTCTGTTGGTAGCTTTCCCTGATTGTGCAGGAGGTAAAACTTCTAAACCACAGCCAACTCCACAGTAGGGACACAAGGTTTTAATCGGTTCGCTCACTTTGCTTTTCTCCAGGTTGAATATCGTCAAATATTTATGCTTAAATAAATAAAATTTTTATTATTTACGTTCTACTAATCAGTTGTATTGGATCGTGACCATGAACTACTGTGGGCAATAATACCAAATAAAGATTTTTTTTAATTCTTTTGCTCAGAGCAAAAAGTGCTGAGAAAGCATACATCCAAATATATGTTCTCAGCACTAAGTATTGTGTAGCCGTTGAGATAGCTAGAGCTTTTCTACTCCTAGTGCTGGCTCAGGTGTAAAACTGGGATTAACGTCATGTTCCTCGTCATGATGAGCTTCCGCAAATGAACCTTTTGGTTCTTTGAGAACTACAAAGCATAATGCCGAAACGACTAACGCTGCTACGCCCATAATTTGGAAAAAGCGCATATTAGCTGCTGCTTCAATGGCAGGAGAAGGATCTGCACCACCACCTAACCAACCAGGAAGTAAACTGAAAATGTTGAGATACAATACTGCACCAACGTTACCATAAGCACCAACGTTACCAGCAACCTGACCAGTTACACGTTTCTTAACTAAAGGCACGATTGAAAACGTAGAACCTTCTCCTGCCTGTACAAAGAAAGAACAGAACATAGTCAACACGACCGCAGCAGGTAAGAACCAGCCACTACCCACTTGGCTGAGGAGCAAATAGCCGATACCCATACAGCCAGTAACAACTCCCATAGTCAGCTTACGACTACCTAACTTATCAGAAATAAGACCACCGCCAGGACGAGCAACTAAGTTCATAAAAGCATAACTAGCAGCAATCATCCCCGCCTTCGCAGGAGTTAAGCTGAATGTTCCTTGGAAAAATGCTGGAAGCATGGAAACTACAGCTAGCTCGGAACCAAAGTTGACTAGATAGGTAAGCTCTAACATAGCAACCTGAGAGAAATCGTAACGATCGTCAGCAGGGTAACGTTTTTTGCCTGATAGCAAGTCTTTATTAACAGCCCAGCAATTATAAGCTTGGAATAAATATAATCCTAGTAAAGCAAGCCAGATAATATACATTGTGCCAGTAGCATACAAGCCCAGCTTCATTAAACGCCAAGCAACTAGCATGAGAACTCCAGTCAGAGGCACGTTCATTAGCAATAAGAACCCAAAGTCTTTCTTGCTGGTAACTTCCAAACCCCTAGCACTTTTGGGACGACGGTAAACTTTGCCTGGAGGCGCATCTTTAGCATTAAATAAATAAAATATTCCGTACAACGCGGCAATAATACCAGTACCAGCAATACAAGCACGCCAGTTAATATTTGCACCAGGTGCGCCAAATGCTAGAAAACCACCAATAGTAGCCAAAGTAAAGGCGGAAAAGGCAGAACCAAAGTTACCCCAGCCACCATAGATACCTTCGGCTAGACCAATTTCCTTGGGAGGAAACCACTCGGAAACCATACGAATACCAATTACAAAACCTGCACCGACAATCCCCATCAGCAAGCGAGAGATTACTAGCTGGCTAAAGTTTTGCGCTGAAGCGAACATAATACAGGGAATGGATGCGTACATTAGCAGCAGTGAAAAAGTTAGCCTGGGACCAAACTTATCTAGCAGCATCCCAATAATGATCCGCGCAGGAACTGTTAAAGCTACGTTGCAGATCCCAAGAGTTGCAAGTTGTTCTTTTGTCAAACCCATGTCGGCTCCTATAGTAGTAGCCAGAGGAGCGAAATTGAACCAAACTACAAACGATAAAAAGAACGCAAACCAAGTTATATGGAGTATTTTGTATCTACCCCTGAATTGCCACATTTCTCCGAGCATTATTTACCTTCCTGATTGTCAAAAATTACCATAGTTAAAAGTTAAAGTTGAGAGACTAAATACTAGAACGATGCACAATTTTAATATCTATTTTTTGGGTTTTAAATTCCCCTTTGTAATTACGTAATTGTTGTTCCATCTATCTCTATTTACATTTCAAGAACTAAGTTGAGTTATATATAGTTCTTAAGATGTATTGATCTTGAGGTAATAGTTGCATTTAAAAAAAGGTTTTATCGTATATTTGGCTACCGAAATTTATTAATAGAGCATTTTTATGTATTTTTTACATAATCAAAATACTTTTATTGCATCTTAGGTAATTATTAGATTACGAAGGTAGGTTTTAAATATTTAGTTGACAGCTAAAAAATATCGATCTGACGATATAAATAAACAAAAAAAAGATCGAAGCGATGAAACTTCAATCTTGTATAAATCTTAATTTCTCAATCTAATTTCAATTAAACTTTTTGCTGACGTAATTTTTGCACAGAATACAGTTCATCCATATCACGCGATCGCTGTGTCTTTAACATGGACAATTCTGTAGTCAAAAGAAAGCTTACAAAGCTGGAGATAGCAATTACAGGCAGCATAGCCGTCCCCGAAAGCACGCTCAAGATGATGCTGGTACTGATCGGGGTTTTGGTAACCGCCACGTTAACCGCAGCCATCAAGCAAACCATTCCTACCGTAGGATGAACTTGAGGTATCGCCAAAGATATAGCCAAGCCAACGTTAGCACCAATAAAGAACAAAGGAAAAATAAACCCGCCCAAAAAGCCTGAGTGAAGAGTAAAGCTAATGGCAAACATTTTAGCAACGGCGATCGCAATTAACATTGCTACACTCAAAGTTGCTCCTGTTTGGATAACGGTTTCAATTTGTGATTCACTAAAGAAGAGAGTTTGTGGAAAGGCGAAGGCAATTAGACCAATCGAAAGACCACCACAGGTTGCTAAAATAATTCGCTGATCTTCTAAAGGTTTAGCTAGCTTACCTATCAAACGAAAAATAAGTACAAAGATGGTTGCTACCAATGCACCCACTGCACCCAAGGCGACACCTTCAAGTAGCTCTAAAGAAGTCAGCTTGGGAATCACGTTAAAGTGATACATTCCCCCAATGCTGATGCCAGTATTCAGTCTAAAGATGGCAAAAGAGAAAATAGCCGAAATAATTGCTGGGGCGATCGCTTCATAATATTCTAGTCCTTTACGATGGGGAATCTCTAGAGCAAACAAAGCAGCACCAATCGGCGCACCAAAAAATGCCCCCAATGCAGCACTCATACCGCAAAAGGTCATAATCCTGACAGAATCGCTAGTAACGTTTAGCTTATCTCCCAACCAGCTACCAAAGCTTCCGTTTACCTGGACTAAAGGAGCTTCAGGTCCAGCACTTCCTCCAGCAGTAATGGCAATCAAGGAGGCAATAATCATCGCGGGAGTTTTTTTAATATCAATCTTACCAGGACTATGAATGCGATCTACTACCTGCGCCATTTCTCCTGGTAAGCCCATAAGATATAGCACTAAGCCCACGCAAAAACCGCCAATAGTAGTGGCTATTAATACATAATTTTTAGCTGGTAGCCAACTGGGGAAATAGGGCTGCAAAAAGTTGGGAACTGTATGCCAAACCCCGTGCATCATTCCTTCTAAGACAAAATAATAAATGGTAGCGACCAAACCACCGACAATACCAATCACCACTGAACAAAGAATTATCTGATGATAGGTAAGCGATCGCTTATCCAGATTAATATCTGCTATTTTTTCTAAAAGAATATCTTTATCTACTTGGGTAGTCAATGCCTTTTACCTCAAAATTTTAGCCAGGATTAGATGTCAAAGATGATGGATTTAGTCACCACTGACCTGCATCTAATTTTGTTTTTTCACCATTGCGTTAAATCTAGTTGGTGGCTAAAAGTAAGATTGTCTATTTTGCTACTGTTTGAGGAGATAGATGCAATTTGTCTATTTTAATAATCCTTTTCTTACATCGAATAACTGCATATTTTATTAGTACTAACGTATTTACAAAAGCAAAATTATCTGGTTGGGAAATTATATTTAATCAAGTATTTTATTTCTGTCAAAGAAAACAATTATTTATTCCTGAGAAATTATTTGATATTCAATAGAAAAAAGCATCTAACATTTAGATGCTTATAAAATAGACTGTTAAAATAATTATTTTTGTAGATTGAGGTGATTACTGACTTATCAATATCTATATATTTTTTGGCTAGATAAAGTTAATCGCTTCAATTTATGCTGCTTGAGCCTCAAGCATTGTACCCAACTGTTCGATACCTTTATGTAAATGTCTGGTGACAGTCATAGGGCTAATACCAATATGTTTGGCTGCTTCTTTACGAGGTAAATCCCAGAGAAAAACACATTCAATAGCTGCTTTGGTTTTTTCTTCTAGCTGACCCATTGCTCTTTGTAACTGTAGCTTATCGTCTTCTAATTTGCGCTGTTGATGATAGTTAGGATCGGCGATAGTATCACCAAAGGTAATTGAAGAGTCCAAAGAATTATTTATCATCGCATCTAAACTAATTGGTAAGCGGTTTTGCAGTGCTAATTGACATTCACTCCACTCTTCTAAAGGTACGCCCAAACCATTAGCCAACTCCGTATCTCTGGGTAAACGTCCCAATTCTTCAATTAAATCTTTGCGTAATTTTTTGCCTCTAGTATAAAGCTCTTGCCATCTACGGGGAATTCGCATCATGCTACCTCTATCTCTAAGGTAATGAAGCATTTCACCGCGAATGTAAGGAATTGCAAAAGAGCTAAATGCCGAACCCTGTAAAGGATCGAAGCGTTCGATCGCTCTGATTAAACCAAGATAGCCGATTTGTTCCAAATCTTCATAGGGTTCAGCGCATTTTTGGCAGATTTGATGAGCTACTTTTCGGACTAAACCTATATTCAACTCAACTAATTTATTGCGTAATTTTAAAGAGGGATGACGATAATAATCCTGAAGGAATTCCATGCAACGATAACTGAGAGTTTGAGTAGCCATAAAAATAATGTTTTCAGTATCAACAATCTATTTATGTGAATCTAATTCTCATTTTCTGTTGCAAGAAAAATCTACACCATAGTTGTTTTACGGAAAAATTCGTAATTGGATTTTTTCATCTCCGAGCAAACACGCATTAGATATCAAATTGTTTGATGAAGATTTTTTTTATAAACTATTTATTTTGAATGAATCAAATTAAGCTATGTTAAGCCTAAAATACGTAAAAAGTATCTGGTTTTACAACGATCTTGCCAAAACTAAAAAATAAATGCTTGCCGAAAATGGCAAAAAAAAACAGGAATAGTGTCTACTGTTCCTGTAAGTAAAGTTTTAATTATTGACGATAAAGTTTAAAGTTTTTTTAATTCTTCAGTCAGAATATTTACGGTAAGGTGTATTTGCTCAACCGTATGATCGCAGGTAATAAAAAATCGCAATCGCGCCCCATTTTGAGGTACAGAAGGATAAATCATAAACGGTACGTTAATCCCGCGTTTAAATAGATTCTGAGATAGCTGAATTGACTTGAGGGAATCACCGACAACAATAGGAATGACAGGGGAATTTTTACTCATGCCCGTGTTTAAACCCTGCTCTTTAGCTAAATCTAGAAACAATTTTGCTCTGGCTTGGAGGCGAATAGCTCGCTCTGGCTCTGCTTTCAAAACGCGGATTGCCGCTAAAGTTGCTGCTGTACTTGGTGGAGACATCCCAACGCTAAACACAAAGCCAGGAGCGGTATATTTAAGATATTCAATTAAGGCATGAGAACCAGCAATATAGCCACCACAGCTAGCAAAAGATTTACTGAGAGTTCCCATCCATAAATCAACATCCTTGGGGTTAATTTGGCAATATTCACTGATTCCTCGACCAGTTTTGCCAATTGTTCCCATAGAATGCGCTTCATCTACCATCAAGAAGGTTTTATATTGCTGTTTAAGTTCAATACAGCGAGGTAAATTGGCAATATCACCATCAGTACTGTATACGCCTTCTATGACGATAATTACTCTTTGATAGCGGTGCCGGCGATCGCGTAAAATTATTTCTAATGCTTCCGTATCATTATGGGGAAAAGCAACTAAACTTGCCCCAGAAAGAAAACAGCCTTGAAGAATACTGTTATGGCTCAATGAATCATAGATAACTAAGTCATTTTTACCAAACAGATGACCAATGGTAGTAACGTTAGTCGCATGACCACCAACCATGACAATGCTGTCTTCTACGCCAATAAAATCAGCAAGCTCCTGCTCTAATTCTCTGTGTATTGGTTTTTCACCTGAAATTAAGCGACTAGCACAGGCAGACGTACCATAAAGCTCGGTGGCATCTTTAGCAGCCTGATTAACTAAAGGATCGCCACACATCCCAATATAGTTATAGGTAGCAAAGTTGATTAATTCACGACCATTAATAGTAGTGCGGTCATTAACTATGGTTTCTTGAGGGACAAAAAAGGGATTGCCGTTACCTAAGCTGGCTACCTGCGCCTGCTGTGCCAATAATTTTTTATATTCGGGAAATTCTGTAAACTGGTAATTTTCTAAAGGTATTTCTGATTGATTGTTAATGCTGTTAGCAATCAAATTATCTTTTATTGCCAAAGAAGCCGAAAGTAGATCTTGAGCAGAATTTACCTGAGTTGATGATAGGTTATCGACTGCTAAATATTGTGCCAAAGCCTCAATATTTTGATAATCCCAGAGCAAAGTTGGTGGTAAACGACAGCCGAGATAGTCTTCTAAATCTCCAGACAAATTAATCGCCTCGGCTGATTCTAAGCCATATTCTTCAAAATTTTGGACAATATCAATTTGATTTGGCTCAATTTCTAATACTTCTGCTAATTTGTCAATTAACCAACCCTGTACTGTCTCTGCTTTAGATGCAGCGTTGAGGTTGTTTAATTTGCCATTGCTGCTGACAGAAATATTTGTATCTTTACCATTTAACGTTTCGTTGAACAGTGTCATTACTCACTCCTACACCACTTAATTGAAAATTTACTGCGGGGATATTGTCCACCAACAGATAATAAGAATCTTGGGGATTGCTTATACTGATTACTGATTATTGATTACTGTTTTGCCATGAACCCCCACCAAAATACCAGAGTATTCAGCAGGGGTTTGTTTTAGTTGCTTGGTTAATAACACTAATATAATGGCGACCTCACCTTTTGTTATAGATCATAAATAATAGATCGAATTTATAACAAATATAGTGTAGATCGCCAGTAATTCAAGTAAATATGTCGTCAGTTTTAACTCGCAATATACTCTCGAACGTAGCTTCGACGACGTTTAAGCTGTGCTATAGCCTGATGCTCTAACTGACGCACTCTTTCTCGACTAAGACTCATTCTCTGACCAATTTTAGCTAAGGATAGTTCTTTACCATCTTCTAAACCAAAACGTAAGATAATGACTTCTTGCTGTTGGGGGGATAAATCCGCCATTAGATTATATAGGTCTTGACGCAGAAGCTGCTGAGTTGCATAGCTGTCTGGTGAAGCTCCTTCATCTTCTAGCAACTCTGATAACTCAGTATCCTGGTTGTCACCTACACGCACATCCAGAGAAATTGGTTGACGGGCAATACTCAGATACTCGCGAATTTGGTCAGGTTTGAGATCTAACTCTTGAGCAATTTCTTGGGGTTCGGCACTACGTCCTAACTTTTGGGATAGCTCTCTTTGAGTTTTCTTAATTTTATTGAGTTTTTCGGTGATGTGAATCGGCAATCGAATGGTACGGGCTTGTTGAGCGATCGCTCTGGTGATTGCCTGGCGAATCCACCAGTAGGCATAGGTAGAAAATTTGTATCCTTTGGTAGGGTCAAATTTTTCTACTCCTCTTTCTAAGCCAAGACTACCTTCTTGGATTAGATCGAGAAATTCCATATTGCGCTTTTGGTATTTTTTAGCGATCGCTACTACCAAACGCAGGTTAGCCTCAATCATTTTGCGCTTTGCTCTTTGACCTTCAGTGATAACCCTGTTAAGTTCAATTTCACTCATTTGGGCTGATTTTGCCCACTCCTTCAGGCTGAGTGTAGTGTCTAACTGTTGCTCTAACTCTTCTTTCTCGGTTAACAGGATCATCATTTTCTGTACTTGCTTGCCGTAAACAATTTCTTGTTCATGGGTCAACAAGCGTACCCGTCCAATTTCATGCAAATAAGTTCTGACCATATCTGCTGAATAGTTACTTCTGGGGTTAGTTTTGTCGATTTTGGCTTTGGGCATTTGTACAGTTATGACTCCTTATAAACTGATTAAAAGTCAGCGATACTTCTTCTTTTTACGAACTGTCCGACTGAATGTTTAGACGTGTGATTAGTTATAAAGGTTCAACTAATTTTTTGATAGCTTTAAGCTCTAGGCTGTAGGCCATAAGCTTAGTAATAAAAAATCACTAATGTCTTCCCTACCTGATTGACTGACAAAACTTTCAAGAAATATTGTAGGAATAAGTTAAAACTTTGAACTCCAACTGATCTGCTCGTTTTTGATATTGCGATCGTGATGCCATTGCAGGTGAGGGATCTTGATTACTAGAGAAAGTCACGCAATGAAGTAAATTCCAACCATTAATGAGTGCAGCTTTGACCCAATCCCTCAACTCTTTACTGAATCTCTATTCTCAGGTTTTTCTCTTCATCTTTTGTCAGTCAACCAGCTTCCCTACTTTTATATGATCGACCTAAACAGTTTATGCAAGACCAATCTCGATGTATGGATTGCCGAACTATTGAGGATGTAATTTACAACTTTAATATTGCTGATTTAACTGAAAAAAACCTGACTAGATTATGAGAAGTAAATAAGAATTTAGAAGAACTTTTTTGATTAAACAAAATGTTTTAGCTTAGAAATTGAGCATAGTCATGGCAAACCATAAGGTTGTTCCAATCCCCAGCCAAACTAGAAAACAGTAGCGAGTTAAAATTAAAGCCCGATCGATTTTAGTAACAGAAATTGCTTCTAAAGGATTTCCCAGCAAAGGTTTATTTTTCACTACCCCTTGATAAGTATTTTGACCCCCTAGCTGCACATTTAAAGTTGCTGCATAAACTGCTTCACTCCAGCCTGAATTGGGGCTAGGATCTTTGATTCCATCTCGGCGACAGATTTCTAATACTTTTAACGGCTGACCAGAAAATAAGCTTAAAGTCAATACGGTTAAGCGACAGGGAAACCAGGTTAAGCGATCTTCTAATTGCGCGCTAAACCAGCCCAGATCGCTATAGGGTTCACGACGATAGCCCACCATAGAGTCTAGGGTGCTTGCAGCCTTGTAAGCCAATGCTAACGGTACTGCACCTACACCTGGAATAAAGATTCCCAAAATGGCATAAAAAAGAGGTGCAGTGACTCCATCGACTGTATTTTCAGCTATAGTTTCCAGCAATGCCCGCAATATTTCCAACTCTGATAGATTATCCGTGTCCCGCCCTACATATAGGCTAAGACGAGAACGAGCTACGGTTAAATCTTGAGTGTCGAGCGATCGCAATACGTCTTCAACTGCAACTCTCAAACTTTTGCCCGCCAAGCAACTAGCTAGTAATACTGTTGCCACGACAGATCCTAATAGAGGCTGGATGATACTAAAACCCCAAATAATTAGCCAACCTACTAAGCCACTACCAATGATCAGAATTAGCCCTAGCAATACTCCCGCAAAACGACGTTGCCATCCAGGTTGAGCAAATTTGATTGCTAAGTCTACATAGTTTTTAATTAGCCAGCCCATAATTTGGACTGGATGAAGCCATTCCCAAGGATCTCCTATTAAGTAATCTTCAATAGCTGCTAGTAGTAAAATTAAGGGTGAAGATTGAACCAGAAAAATAGCAGAAACGGTAATTTCTAATTGATTAAGATCTAATTTGATCGACATTATCTGACCAGTTTTGCCCATCAAAAGATCTTATTGTAAATCGTTCTAGTAGATCTCCATCTAAACAACGAACGTTAACATCTACCATATCTGGATGAGAGCGAGGACGATAAAAAGAATGGATGCCACAAATTGAGCAAAAAGTATGTTGGGCGACTTTTGTGTTAAATGTATAGTTAGTTAAAAATTCTTCTCCCTGTATTAAAGTAAAATTTTCTGGGGAAACAATCAAATGTAAAAAGCCTTTTTTACGGCAAATAGAACAGTTACAATCGTCTACAATAAAGCGATCGACTAATACTTGAAAGCGAACTGTTCCACAATGACAACCGCCCTCACAAACTAAAGAATTTTGAGCTTCACTCATAAAAATATTTGACAGCTAAACAATAAAATTGTTTTCTTCTCCTTGAGATGCCTGCCAACTCCTAGCATCATAATATAAATCAGCTAAAGTTATGCTGTGCAGAGCTTCTTTTAATTTTTGATGTAATCTTTGCCAGAGGCTAAAAGTTACCCAATCTTCAGCCAAATTATGATCGGGAGAGTAATTTGGTAAAGGTTCAATAGTTTCTCCTACAGCCTCTAAAATTTTGCCTAAAGAAATTTGCTCTGGCTTATAGGCTAACTGATAACCTCCTTTTGCTCCTCTAATGGATTTAACAATACCAGCGCGACGCATTTCAATCAATAACTTTTCTAAATAAGGTGCAGGTAAATCTTGTCGTTGAGCGATCATCTTTACTGATGCTGGTCGATATTGTGGCTGCAAACTAAGGTCTAATAATGCTTTGACACTATAATGTCCACGAGTTGTTAATTTCATTATTGTTTTTTAAATCCTTGGGAAAACTTATTCAAATAATTTGATATTTTTTATAGAGTTAGCAATATTAATTTCTGGTAGTGTCAACTATATTAATATTGCGAAAATTTAAATTTTTATTTATTTAATTATGTTAAACAAGTGTAATATACTTTTAGATAAAGATATCAAAGTAAAATATATAAACTTTGTATAGCTTTAGCGAAAAGTAAAATTGTAAACCAAGTAAATTTTTAGTTGTTTCAAGTTAATGGCAAAAGCAACCCAACCACAACCCTTAGTAGGTGCAACATTAATCGATAAAGTAAAAGAGCTAGGCAATCTCTCTAAAGAGGAAAAAGCTAGAGAATGTGGCTATTATACGGTCACTAAAAACAATGTAGAACGAGTCAATATGATGAAATTCCTGAATGCACTAATTGATGCAGAAGGAATCGAGTTAGACAGTACTTCTAACGGTCAAGGTAGAGGTGGTCGTTCTGCTAGCTATCGTATTAGCGTTCAATCGAATGGCAATCTATTGATTGGATCTGCCTACACTAAGAAAATGGGATTAAAACAAGGTGACGAGTTTGAAATAACTCTGGGAAGAAAACATATCCACCTGAAACAAATTGGGGTTGATGACGAAGAGTAGTATTAAGTATAGTCTCAATAGAGTAATTTGAATTAGGCAAAGTTTCAAGAGTTTTCTAAACTATCAACAAGCTTATTTGAGGAGTTCGGTTGAACCAGAAAATATCGACCGTTCATCCTCATGTTTTATTTTCAATAGTTTTTTTCACTTATATTACTATACAAGCGTTAAATATTAATCTGCATTAAATACAGAACGCTTGATTGCTTAGGCAGAGAATAAACTATTATCCTTAGTAATCAAATTAAAATGCAATTCAATTAAGAGTTTTTGATAGCGAGTACCCACTTTAAAGATTCAAATTTGGAGCTTTTAACAACGGTCTGTTGAGAAAGATCTAGTTTTTCTAAAGTGATGGGATCTATCAGTAAGTAAACAGGATAATTTTGTTGCCAAGTTTGTTTTAGCTGAGTCAGAGATTGAGTCACAATTTTGCGATCGCTGTAAAAATTTAAGCTAGGTCGTTCTTGAGGCATAGAAGTATAAATTATCGTCTCAGCAGGAGTATGGTTACGGATAAGAGTAGCGATGGGTTCAATAGGCTCTTTGGCGTTTATTTCCCAAATCCAATGGGGAGAAATAATCAAAAGAAACATCGAGATAAACAATCCCCAAAATAGTAGAGGGACAAACTGTTTTTCTCTTTGAGCGATCGCAATTGCCGTAACCGTAAAAGTAATAGCTAACGAACCACAGATAAAGGGTAGGTAAAAATCTACATAGTCTCTTATCCCCCAATATAGTCCTGCAAAAGCAGCCACAGCAGCCATTAGCATAAAGCTATAGATCCAGATACGGGGATAAGCTATATAGCTAGGTACATTGCGAACCATATCTAGCTGCCTTCCTGCTGCTAATGCCAAAGCAGGATATAGAGGCAAGATCGACCAGTAACCTTGGCTAAAGACCAGTAAGCTCAAAAGAGTATAAATGCCGATCCAAGTAATCAATAGCTTACCCCATCCCCATTGAAGATTAAGACTAATCAACTTTAAACCCATCGCCATTACTACTAACCAAGGCAATAAATATTGCAGACCAGATAATAAATAGTATTCAGGAAATAGCTGAACCTGAATTGTACTAGCAGAAATATCCCCTAGAAATAGCTGGAAAAAATCCCCAGTAGTTTTAAATTCGTGATAACGAAACCATTGAGAAACATACCAAGCTATAGCTGGTGCAGTTCCTAAAATTATCCCCGCCCAGTAATAGGTAGAGGCAAGTAGGCGAGGCGTATCCCAAAGCAAAAAAACGATCGCAATTACTAATATTTGTAGGCTCAAAATTCCTTTGGTTAGAGCCATTAGTCCCAAACCAATGCCAGCCAGTAAAGACCATCTAAAATCTCGACGCGATCGCAATATTGCCCAGATTGTCAGTAATTCAAAACACAACAACGGTCCATCCAGCATTGCCAATCTGCTCAAACGTAATACAGGCAAGCAGGTTAAATACACCAAAGCCGAAAAAAGAGCAGGCAGACGAGCCACAAAAATTTCCCGTCCGATGTTGTAAAGTAAAAGAACCGAGACTGCCCCTAACAATGCTCCTGGCAGACGGGTTGTGAACTCACTAACTCCAGCAACTTTATAGGCGATCGCAATTAAGTCATGAACTAAGGTTGGCTGCTCTAAATATGGCTCGCCCCAGAGAGTCGGAAAAAGCCAGTTGTCTCCTAACCATAATCCTTGATAAATTTCTTTTGCTACTTGTGCTACAACCCCTTCCTTCAAGTCTATTAAAGGCAGATTTCCTAAATTAACCAAAAATAAAACTAATGCTGCTAAAAACAAGCTAATAAAACAAAAGCACTCTAGCCAAATTTCACCTTGGCGCAGTTTATTAGGAGAGCGTTTCCAAATGGATGTAGGATGGGATGACATAGCTAAAACATTACAAAAAATAAATTAATTGGTTTTTTATTAAGCTGACAAATATATGAATATTTAAATCTAATTTGACTTAATCACATCGATTCTTAAATTTAACTTTTTGATCGGAAGGACATTCGCTTTCATTAGTTTATCTCTTAATGCTATTACCGAGGCAGCTTTTATTGAAGCGCCAAATAATTTGATTTTTTAACCGAGATGTTAGAATATGACCCAAGAAAACAGCTACAGCTAGGCTTGACTCGTACGTTTGTTTTACTTTAGTTTTCAAGGCATTCGTTATAATTAACTGACTCATAAAAATAAGTTAAGCATGACTCAAATTATCCAATTGAAGCAGATTATTTGCTTCAATTATTGAACTGCCAATCTGCCAAAAAAGCCAATTTTTTACTTAGCTTATGGAAGGATCTTTTGAAATTACTCTACAAATAGTTATTACTGTTCTTGCAGGAATCAGCGCACAAGTAGTAGCCGAATATTTTCAAGTTCCTAGTATAGTTTTTCTGTTAATTTTCGGCATCCTCTTAGGTTCAGACTCTCTAAACATACTCCATCCTCAAGATCTTGGTATTGGTTTAGAAGTTTTAGTTGCCCTTTCTGTAGCTATTATTTTGTTTGAAGGTGGGCTTAACCTAGAGTTGCGGGAGTTGGGCAAAGTTTCAGGCAGTCTCCGCAACCTGGTAACAATTGGCACTCTTATAACCCTTGTCGGAGGTGGCATGGCGGCACATTGGTTAGCGGAGTTTCCTTGGTCAATTGCTTTTCTATACTCTTCTTTAGTCGTGGTGACTGGACCTACAGTAATTAGTCCTTTACTCAAGCAGGTAAAGGTAGATAGTCAGGTGGCAACTCTTCTAGAGGGAGAAGGAGTTTTAATCGATCCGGTCGGTGCGATCTTAGCAGTAGTAGTTTTAAACACCATCCTTAATACTAATGCTGCCCCTCTAGACATTATGAGTGGTTTGGTCTTGCGATTGGGCATTGGGGCGGTTGTAGGTGGATTAGGAGGCTGGTTGCTGGGGCTATTTCTCAAAAAAGCTAACAGTCTTTCCGAAGAATTAAAAAACCTAGTCGTCCTAGCTGCGGTATGGGGACTATTTGTGCTGTCTCAGAGCCTAGGAAGCGAATCAGGATTAATGGCAACTGTTGTAACTGGTATTGTGGTTAAAGCCTCCGCTATTCCCGAAGAAAGACTTTTAAAAAGATTTAAAGGTCAGTTAACAATACTTTGTGTTTCGGTATTGTTTATTCTGTTGGCTGCCGATCTTTCTATTGATAGTGTTTTCGCTTTAGGTTGGGGCAGTGTCTTATCTGTTTTCGTTTTGATGTTAGTTGTAAGACCAATTAGCGTTGCTGTCTGTACCTGGAATAGCACCATGAATTGGCGACAAAAATTATTTTTGGCTTGGATTGCCCCCAAAGGAATTGTATCGGCTTCTGTAGCTTCTTTGTTTGCTATTTTATTGACGGAAAAAGGAATTAATGGTGGTGATGCTATTAAAGCACTAGTCTTTTTAACCATTCTCATGACCGTATTTTTGCAAGGCTTAACTGCACGGTGGGTAGCTGATTGGTTGAAGATTTCCTCTAGCGATGCTAAAGGAGCAGTTATTATTGGTTGCAATCCTTTAGGTCGTTTTATGGGACGACTATTTCAACAGCTAGGAGAATCCGTGGTGATGATTGATACCGATCCCGAAGCCTGTAAAAAAGCTGAAGCGGAGAATTTGCCAGTATTTCAAAGTAGTGCCTTAGATCCTGAAGTTTTAGCCGAAGCAGGAATTGAGTCTATGGGAACATTTCTCGCTTTAACTAGTAATGGTGAAGTTAATTTAGTGTTGGCTCAAAGAGCAGTTGAAGAATTTCAGCCACCTAAAGTATTAGCTGCATTTCCCCAAAATGACTCTGCCGAAACCAGCAGTAAAAAAGTTAACCAAGCTCTAATTCCCCAGCTACAAATCAAAACCTGGAACAGCTATATTGATGATGAACAAATTAAATTAGGCTGGACGATTTTAAAAGAGCCTGAATTTTCTTTCAAGGTAGCTCATTTACAGGCATTGATTCGTGCAGGAGAAATGTTGCCCCTATTGGTAAAAAGAAACGCTAGTTTACAAGTGGCAGTAGCAGCCGAAGAATGGCAAGTCGAAGACGAAATCTATTATCTAATACACGATCCCAGACCAAAATTATTAAAGCGTCTGTCGGGTGGAAATCAATCTTCTCGCCTATTGTTAGAAAAACTGCCTGAAGTAGAAGAGATTCCTTTGGCTGCCCCAATTCAAGCGTCTCCAAAAGTAATTGAAGAAACAATTTAAAATATGAGTTCAGGCAAAAAAATAAGTAAATATCTGTTTAATAGCTATAAGCCAGAAAGGTTTACTCACCGCATCTAGCTTTAAGCCTAATTGAATCTGAGTTTGAGATATTTAGTTGTAATGTATCAAAATATTGTTGGTAAACTGCTAAATCAATTTGTTGGGTTAGCTGAAATTTAACCCAACAAACTCCTGCTATCTAAATTATGATTTAAGTACTTTTTCTAAAGCATCTAAGAGTAGTAAAACGTTTTCAGGACGGCTATTATAGCCCATTAAGCCAATACGCCAGACTTTTCCGCCTAATTCCCCCAAACCACCTGCAATTTCAATATTATATTCAGTTAGTAAACGTTTGGCGATCGCTTTTCCATCTACGCCATCAGGAATTTTGACAGTGGTTAGGGTAGGCAAACGAAACTCTGGCTCTACATGACAGCTTAAGCCTATGTCTGCTAGACCATTCCAGAGCATTTCGGCATTTTGTTGATGGCGTTTCCAGCGTTGCTCTAGTCCTTCCTCTGCTACTAAGCGTAGAGACTCCCGCAAACCATAGTTAGTATTGACAGGTGCAGTATGATGATACACTCGCTGTTCGCCCCAATATTTAGCCAGTAGGGACATATCTAAATACCAGTTAGGTACAGGTTTGGCACGATTATTTAGCTTGGCGACTGCACGTTTACTCATGGTAAAAGGAGAAGCACCAGGAGGACAGCCCAACCCCTTTTGGCTACAGCTATATGCCAGATCGATACCCCATTCATCGATATACAAGGGTACTCCGCCTAAACTAGTTACCGTATCTACCAAAAGCAAACAATTGTGCTGGCGACACAATTGGGCTACTCCTTCTAATGGTTGACGCGCCCCCGTTGAAGTTTCTGCATGAACTAACGCTAAAACTGCGGGCTGGTGTGTTTCTAAATTAGTTTTAATCTCTTCTAAGCTAAATACTTGTCCCCAAGGCTTGGTCATGGTGCGGACATCTCCACCATAACGCCCCGCCATATCTACTAAACGATTGCCAAAATAGCCCTTGACCCCCACTAAAACCACATCTCCAGGTTCAACTACATTAGCTAAAGTCGCCTCCATTGCTGCTGTACCTGTACCAGCAACAGAGATTGTTAGTTCATTTTCTGTTTGCCAAGCGTAGCGTAAAAGATCTCTAATTTCATCCATCAATGCCAAATAGGTCGGATCGAGATGTCCTACAGGACTAATGCCCATTGCAGCAAGAACTCTAGGGTTAACGTTAGCAGGCCCAGGACCTAACAACAGACGAGGAGGCATATCAAGCTGTTTTGTTTTTAGGCGATAGCGATCGCTAATTCCTGTAGTTGCAACCATATTTTTAGTCTCTAAATTGTTTATTGCTTTATGCTTTTCTTTGCTTAGTTTACTTGATGAGGTTGGCAGAAAACATTGCCAAACTGAAGCTAGAAATGAAACAAAATATATGGCGGTGTTCGGTATACCCTTTAGAAACTTTAGTTGAATTTAATTGTGTTGTGTCAAAATGAAATAATTAAATCATGAGATTATGAACATAATCTGGATACATTAGGGATAAACAAACAAATGCCAATAATTTGTTACCATCCTCTTTAGTCGATCATTTACAGCATTTATAGAGCTAGAATCAATGACCTGTGCCACAGTCAAATTAGATACTCTCAATTTATCTCAAGCCAATCAGAAATTAGAAGATGCAGAAGCATTGTCTGTAGTTGAATGGAGTTGCAAAACTTTTGGCGATGGCTTGGTGATGACTACCAGCTTTGGTATTCAGGCGGCGGTAATGTTACACCTTGTAACTAAAATGATTCCCAAAATTCCTGTAATTTGGATCGATACAGGCTATCTCCCTGCTGAAACTTATCAATTTGCCGAACAGTTAACTAAAAAGCTCAATCTCAATCTTCACGTTTATCAGTCTTCTATTTCCCCAGCGCGAATGGAAGCTTTATATGGAAAACTATGGGAACAAAATGATGTAGAAGCTTTGAATCTCTACGATAAGATCCGCAAAGTCGAACCAATGCAGCGCGCCTTAGACGATTTAAATGCCACTGCTTGGCTGGCGGGACTACGTAAAGACCAAACGGCTCATCGTCAAAATTTAGCTAGGGTAGAACAGCAAAATAAGCTATATAAGATTTACCCTATTTTAAATTGGAATGCGCGGGACATTTATCAGTATCTGACTACTTACGATCTTCCTTATCATCCTTTTTTCGATCTAGGCTATGTTTCTGTGGGTGATTGGCACTCTAGTCGCCCTTTAACCGCTGATGACACTAATGGTAGAGATACTCGTTTTAATGGTTTAAAACAAGAATGTGGCTTACATTTACCGCAAACTTCAGGGGAAGAAGAAAGCCTTAATTGCAGCAGCTTATAAAAGCAAATCAGAGATTGGCGATCGCAATCTAAATCACATAAACCTACTTTGATTGAGATGCCTGATATTTGGCTGCTTTTGCCAGTAGAGACTCAGCAAAAGCGATCGCATCTTCTGCTGAATGCCCCCCCGTAATTTGTGCTATTTCTTCGGCACGCATATTATGATCATTTAGAGATTTTATTCTAACAACTGTACGTATATCTGCTATACCAGAGTTGCCGTTTTCCTGTTTGGCTTTAGCAGTTTCTTCGATGATAGTTTTCTCAACCTTAAAATGCCCATTTGCCATTGCTGCAATTAATGGTTGGTGGGTAACGCATAGTACCTGGTGCTGTTTACCTAGCTGGTGCAGCTTTTCGGCGATCGCCTGAGCAACTTTGCCCGAAACCCCTGCATCGATTTCATCAAAGATCAGGGTATGAGAACTTGATTCTGCACTACTAAAGCAGGCTTTTAGGGCAAGTAAAAACCGACTCATTTCGCCCCCAGAAGCAATTATTGATAATGGCTGTACAGCCTCTCCTGCATTGGGACTAAAGTAAAACACTACCTTGTCTGCACCCATCGCCGTAGGGCTACATTCAATTAGGCGACATTCAAATACTACCTTATCCATCGCTAGAGGCTTTAACTCTTTGACAAGCTGCTTTTCTAGCTTAACGGCAGCCTTTTGCCTTAGCTGAGTTAGCTTTTGACACTCTACTGTCAAATTGGCTATTGCCGACTCATATTCTTGCTGTAAGACTTCAATTGATTGTCCCGCCCCATTCATTTCAGCTAGTTCTTGCTGAAGCTGTTCATAAAGAGCAATCACATCGGCTAAATCTGGACCATATTTACGGCAGATATTTTTTAGCTGTCTGATTCTTAATTCGATCTCCTCCAAACGCTCTGGATCGGCTTCTAAACCCTCGCTATAGCTGTTAATTTGCTGTCCTGCTTCGACTATTTGCGCCAATCCAGACTGCACCATTTCTAAGATAGGAGCAAGTTCGCTATCGTATTCCACCATCTCCATCAGACAAGATTCGGCTTTACCCAAAAGATCTGCTCCCGCAGGTGCATCATAATCTCCCTCATAGAGCATTTGATAGGTTTGGTTGCCTAACTGCTGTAACTCCACTACATGAGACAGGCGATCGCGTTCTTGCTCAAGTTCTTCTAGTTCATCAGCATCAGTTAGTTCAGCCTCTTTTAAATCCTTAAGCTGAAACCGTAACAAGTCTTGGCGTTGCAATAGTTCTTGTTCGGACTGAATCCGTTTGTCTAAGGCTTTTCTTGCCTGCTGGGCAGTTTCATAAGCCTGAGTTACTATAGCTAACTGTTGAACAATCGACTTGCCACCATAGGCATCTAATAAATTTCTTTGCTTTTCCGAGATTAATAAATTTACGGTTTGTCCTTGCGCCGTAATTTCTACCAAGCGCGATCGCAATTCGCTCATCAACTGACGATTAACCAACACCCCGTTTACCCGACTGCGAGATCTCAGGTTGGCTTTGCCATTAACTATTTCACGGCTACAGATCAAAGTATCTTCTTCTAGGAGATCGATTTCTTGTGCTTCTAGCCATTCATTTAGTCGAGCATTAGTCTGGAAAGTCGCTTCCACCAGAGAGCGATCGCTGCCACTGCGAATCATGCGGACATTAGCTTTTCCGCCTAAAACAATATCAATTGCATCAAGAATAATTGATTTACCTGCACCAGTTTCTCCTGTTAAAACGCTTAAACCATTTTGCAGATTAAGTTCTAAAGAGTCAACTAAAGCAAAATTATTAATTTTTAGATTAACGAGCATCTAGATAAAATTAGGCTGGCTTGAACCAAAAGAATAAATAATTAAAATTAAATCTGCACTACCAGCAGTTTAGCTGAAGTCACAGAAGATTATTAGTGTTTTTTTATTGACTTTACTGAATCCTAAATATGCCGATCAACGTGGGTTAAATGAATACAGGTTAGTAATGAAATTTACATTGAGCCACAAATATCTTATCTTCAGTAACTTTGTATACTAAGCGATGTTCTTGAGTGATTCTTCTTGACCAATAACCCGTCCAATTATATTTGAGTGGTTCTGGTTTACCAAGACCATCAAAGGGGGTTTTTTTAATATTTCTCAGTATACGATTGATTCGCTTAAATACTTTAGGGTCTTTTTCTTGGAAGTCATAATAATCTTTCAAAGCAGAAGTGGCAAAAACAACTTTCAACAAGTCGGTTGGATATGCTGAAACAAGTTCAGCATCCCCCGACTTCAATTTCTACTTCAACTCCACCACCATCTTCTAATTCAGCGATCGCCTCAGACAAAACTCTAATATTTTCTTGACTAGACATCAAATGTAGGGTGGCTTCATTAGTCTGATAATCATCAAAGCTCATCACCACCACTTTTCTTCCGTTAGACCTCGATACTACGATGGGAATGCGATCATCTTCCACCTTATTAAGATAGTTAGCCAGATTTTGACGAAATTCTGAGTAATTAACAGATTCCATAAACTTAAGTACCCAAACAAGTACTTAAATTATAGCTCTTTATTAAACTAATAAAGATATACTTAAAAGCTGATTGACCCAACTTAATCTATGAAAAGCGATCGCTGGCGTGAAAAATTTGATTTGCCCCCATTATTTTGGCTGATAGCTTTAATTGCTTTCATCAACGCCATTAGTTTCACAATAATTATTCCCCTCATTTATCCCTATGCCAAACAGTTCGGCTTAAGCGATCTACAGGCTAGTTTACTAACTACAGCTTTTGCCTTGTCGCAGTTTTTTGGTACTCCCATATTAGGCAAGCTGTCAGATCGCCTGGGACGCAAATATATATTAGTTTTTAGTTTAGCGGGGACAGTAGTAGCGAATTTAATTGCTAGTGTGGCGGGGGTTGCTTGGCTGCTGTATGCTGCGCGAGTCTTAGATGGCTTGACTGGAGGGAATACCTCGGTTGCCAGTGCGGTAATTAGCGATATTACTACTCCCCAGCAACGTCCAAAAGCCTTTGGTATTTTTGCGGCTACCTTTCGTTTGGGGTTTGTCATTGGTCCTGTCTTAAGCTACCTAGCGCAGCAGTTGCCGACTTTTCCTGGGGTTTCTTCTCTGGGAATGAGTTTTTTGGTTAGTGCGGCGATCGCGGCTTTTGCTTCTTTGTTAACTTTATTTTTTCTCCCCGAAACCACTTCTCAATCAGGGGAATTTAAATTAAGCTGGGACGATTTTGCCTTTGGCAAGATTGTCAAATCTGCTACTAGACCAAAGTTGGGTAAATTGTTTGTCCTTACTTTTTTAAGCGGCATTACCTTTACTATCTTTACCTTTGCTTTTCAGCCGTTTTTCCTGTTTGTCTTAAAGCAAGATGCTAAAGGATTGGCAATCATGTTTGCTTTGGTGGGGATACTGGGCTTTATTTCTCAGGTATTTGCCCTTGAACCTTTGAGTAAAAAATTCAATCTAATTGATATTGTTAGCGTTTCTTTGGTTTTACGGGGAATAACTTTCTTATTGATGCCAACTTTCCCTACCTATGGCGCATTTGTGATTATTTTGATCGTCTTTGGTCTAGTTAATTCTTTTCCCATGCCTTTGATCGACACAGTGTTATCTCTTAATACAAACAATAAAGAACAAGGAGAAGTGTTGGGAATTAACTCTTCTTACTTAAGCATGGCTAATGCGATCGGTCCTGTCATTTCGGGCTTATTAGTTAGCATAAATTACACCACACCCTTGTGGATTACGGGAGTATTAACTATTTTAGTTGCAGGATTTGCCTTCAAACTCAAGCCTCAGTTTAAATGTACTAAATCAATAGTTAATAGCTGACGTTACGTACTCATCGATCTGTAAGACTACGCTCCTCGTCACCCCGTCACAGCAGCAAGCATTTTATCTAAACCGTTGCTTTTGCCTTAAATAGCTTTGATTCAAGCTCTCTTGGATCGAGGGGTTGGGCAAATAAGTAACCTTGGGCAAATTCGCAACCCAAAGCTTTTAATTGCTGTAACTGCTCTCTAATTTCTACTCCTTCGGCGATCGCATCTTGCAGAGAATGAATATCATCTAGTAAAATAACAAATTCATCTCCTCCCAAACGAGCCACCGTATCCATAGTTCGCAAATCTTCCGAGAGAGTTTTGGCGATCGCAATCAGTAATTTATCACCGACTAAATGACCCAAACTATCATTAATAATTTTAAAACGATCAAGATCAATAAAAAGTACCGCAAACAAGTGGTTTAGATTGCGTTAAGAATTTTGCAAGGCGCGCTCGATACGATCCATTAATAGGGTGCGATTGGGCAAACTAGTTAAGCCATCGTAGAGAGCATCATAAATTAACTGCTGTTCGGCTTTTTGACGTTCGATAATTTCTTGTTTTAGCTGTTGGTTAAAAGCTACTAACTTTTGATTACTAATTTTTAACTGTAGAGTTCGCTCCTGGACTTTTTGTTCTAGCTGTTGGTTTAAGCTCAAAATTTCGGCTTTGGCTAATTGTAGATCTAGTTGATTTTTAACTCGCAGCAAGACTTCTTCAATCTGAAAGGGTTTACGGACAAAATCATCACATCCTGCTGATAAAACAATCGCTCTTTCCTCCTCAAAAGTTGATGCTGTTAAAGCAATAATATAAACAGCCTGACCTTTTAGGTGTGATTTGATGTATTTAGTTGCTTCATAACCGTTCATCACTGGCATCCTCATGTCCATCCAAATTAGATGAGGCTGCCATTCTTGCCAGATGGCTACGGCTTCTTGACCGTTGTTGGCTTCCTTGACTTCAAAGCCAACTGGTTGCAGTAGTTTTAAGACAATTTGACGATTCTCCTGGCGATCGTCCACGACCAAAATACGATAGCTAGGCTGGTTTGGTTTTAAGGCAATAACCTTTTTCTGGGATTTGTGAGGTTGCAATTCATCAGCGAGAGGAGGTTCAGTCACAATTTGGAATTTAAATACCGTTCCTGTCTGCAAATCGCTACTGACGGTAATATTTCCTCCCATGAACTGCACGAATTTACGACTAATGGGTAAGCCTAAACCCGTTCCTTCTTCTGACTGTCTGCCTGTTTCTGTTTGCGTAAACGCATCAAATAGAGTATTTAATTCTTCGGGGGCAATTCCTGCACCAGTATCGGCAATTTCAAATAATAAAAGCTTATCGTTGGCTGCATCTGCTTTGACTCGTAGAGTTACTCCGCCTTCGGTAGTAAATTTAAGAGCATTATTTAATAGATTAATTAATACTTGCCGTAATTTACGTTCATCGGTACGCACGTAGTTCGGTGTATTGGGATGACGCTCAAATAAAAGCTGTAGGCTTTTAGCATCAGCCTTAAATTCTAACATTTCAACCGTGGTATCGAGGAGGCGATGTAGGTCAAAGCTATTGGAATTAAGATCGATTCGCCCAGCTTCGATTTTTGACAGATCTAAAACATCGTTAATCAAAGCCAGTAGATGTTCTCCGCTACGATTAACCACTGCCAAATTTTCTAATTGCGATCGCGTTGCTGATTTATCCCGCTGCATGATTTGGGTAAAACCGAGAATAGCGTTCAGAGGAGTCCGTAGCTCATGACTCATGTTGGCTAAGAAAGAGCTTTTGGCTTTGTTGGCTACTTCTGCTGCTTCTTTGGCAGTTTGTAATTCTTTGGTACGCTCGACAACCCGATTTTCTAGTTCTTGGTTGGTATTGGCTAATTCTTGATTAGCAGTATCCAACTCCTGGTTGGTGGCATCTAGTTGAGCAAAAGAAGACTTTAACTGACTTGCCATTTGGTTAAAGGAATCAGCTAAAACACTTAATTCATCGATCTTTTTAATCCTGACTGTTTGTTCTAAATCGCCACTGGCGATCGCCATACTGGCATTAATAAGGCGACGAATCGGCTTTGTTATCCAACGAGAAGTGATTGTTCCCAACAGAGTTGCCACTAATAAAGAAGCCAAACACAGTAAAATGGTAGTACGGGTATTAGCATTAATCTCTGCCATAAAGTCTGATTCTGGCATTACCACCACCATCAGCCAATCTAATCCCAGTTCGTCCTTCCAGGGAGTTACTTGAGCAAAATGCCTTTTACCTTCAAGCTCGAAGTTTACCTGTTGCTCGGTATTGATGCGTTCAAAGCTACTAAATTTAGATTTTAAATATTTGGCTGTGGCTTTGATTAAGGGATCGCTACTGTTGGCTACATTGAGTCGTTTTGCTTCTTCCTCAACAACATTATAGGGTGCTTCGTCACTAGAACTAGCAATAACTAAACCGTCACGCTCTAAGACAAAAACTCTGGCTGAAGGGCTAATATCAAAACTTCGTAAAAACTCGCTAATCCCTTTTAAAAGTAGATCGACACACAAAATAGCCAATAAATTGTGATCCTCGTCATAGAGAGGATAGTTAACGGGGACAGACAAGATATCTGGTGTTCCATCCCAAGCATAAACCTCTGTCCAAGTTGGTTTACCTTTTTTGACTGTTTCGGTGTACCAAGATTCTTGTAAAGGCTAATAGGGAGTATAATCTACTATCTTGGTGCGCCTACCTTGCTCGTCAACTCCATAGCCATAAGAATTCCAATTTGTCTCGGCAGAAAGTTCATCAATTGTAAAACTATCATTCTCTAGCCACCTTCCCGCCCCTGCATATTCACCCGTGGGTAAAGCATAAAAAATATAACCAACATTTTCAAATACCTGTAACTGTTGCCAATGATAAAGCCCTGCGGTTTTATAATCTCTGAGATTTAACAATCCTAGCTTGACAGCATCAGCATTAATTTGATTAATGGCAACGGCAGTTTTAATATAATTATCTAAATGTAAGGAAACGCGATCGCTTGCCTCTACTTGTAAATCCGTAGCCAGAGAATTTACAGCTTTTTGTCCATTACGAAAAGATAGATAACCAGTAATACTTACTGCTGCAAAAATTTGTAAGATAAATGGAACAACTAAGATTAAAGGTAAAGCAATACCTTTTTTTTGTTTGGGTATATTATTCTTACGGGTTGTCAATAATTGACGATCTAGCTTAAAGCTCATGGGGACTGAAGTAAAAATTCATAGCCATATTATTCCTTTCTACTAGGTCAAAATGATGATCGTCACCGATCGGGAAAATCTCTAAGTAAAGCAAGAAATTAATTACTCAGACCAAATATTTTTAACATTTAATGCCAAATGTCAAAAGGCATAACTGAAAATAATTGCTTAGACTGAAAGAGGTTACGTATAGTAAATTTTATTTTCAGCTAATATGGCTACTGGACAAGATACTCTGTGGGAAAAATTTATCCAACCGTTGTTTGGATTTTTAATTGATCGCGAAGCATTAAAAGAACTATCCGACAGCATAGACTGGGAGACTGAGAGCGATCGCCTGAAAAATCCTGATTTGATTTATCCTGAGTACTATAAGTCTCAAAATTTTCACGGTATTAAAGGCGGTTATCTTAATTCCAGCGCAGCCGTAACTTACGATCCTATTACCAAACACGCCTTACCTCCTAATGAAAATTGGAATCGAGAGGCAGTAATTAAAGCAGTCACAGGTAATCCCCTTAAAATCATCGATCTTGGCTGTGGAACAGGTTCAACCACGATTATGCTTAAACAGGCTTTTCCGAATGCCGAGGTTGTCGGCTTAGATTTATCTCCGCAAATGCTGGTTATGGCAGAATACAAGACACAGTTAGAAAGATTAAATGTTCAATGGCTACATGGCTTGGCTGAAGCAACTAGCTTTGATGATAGCGAATTCGATTTAGTTACCGCCTCATTACTATTTCATGAAACTCCTACTGCAATTTCTCAAGCTGTACTCAAAGAGGGATTTCGCTTGCTGAAACCAGGAGGACAGGTCATAATTTTGGATGGTCATCAAAAGACTCTGCGTAACACCACATGGCTTACAGACATATTTGAAGAACCTTATATTGAAGAATATGCTAAGGGTAGCGTGGATGCTTGGTTAGGCAAAGCAGGATTTACTCAGGTATTAACCGAAGATGTTTGGTGGACAAATCAACTAAGTACGGGAGTAAAATCGATTAGCAATTTGTAATTTGATAGTTGATAAATAAATATATGGGTTTGAAAGCGGTTTTATTAGATTTTAGCGGTGTAATTATCGATGACGAAGAGATAAACCAGACATTAGTAGCAGAGATAATGCTGAGTGAAAATTTACGGGCTGATGAGTCTGAATATGCTCAATATTGTCGAGGTAGAAGCGATCGCGCTTGCTTAAAAGATATCTTAGCTAATCGTGGTCGCATTTTACCTGATGAATATCTAAATAAGCTAATTAAAACTAAATCCAATGGCTACCGACAGCAAATCGATCAACTAAATAAATTACCTTTATCTCCCAACTTAGCTGAATTTTTGGCGCAGTTAAAGGAACAAGGTATTGCTATTGGCTTAGTAACTGGTGCAATTCGTTCTGAAGTTGAATATATTCTGCAAAAGGCTGAACTAGCAGAATACTTTGATGTCATTGTTGCAGGAGATGACCTTGAACAAAGTAAGCCTGAACCTGAACCCTATTTGCTAGCGTTAAAAAACTTCAGCTTACAATCATCGGAGTGTTTGGCAATTGAAGACAACCCTGTCGGTATCGAAGCAGCAAAACAAGCCAAGATACAAGTAGTGGGTATTTCTTCTATTTATCCTCTACATATGTTGCAAAGACAAGCTAACTGGACAGTAGATAATTTTTTAGAAATTGAGCTAGATCGAGTAGACGAAGTATTGTCCCAAGCTTAATTGAAGTTATGTGCAATCAATAGTAGGAAAAAATGGCGTTGCTGATTTAGCGAAGGAGCGCGGTCTTTTTGACTGCTCACCGCCATTAATGAACGGTGATTCTAAGCTTTTAGCTCTTAGCTCTTAGCCGTTAGCTATATATTCTTCCAGTAAAAGCTATTGATACTGCCCATTTAGAAATTACTGATGCACAGGCTGAATCTAAAGCGATCGCGGTTTGCTCAATGCTGTGTAGAAATTCCTTACATGGGCTTGTTCTGTTGGGATCTTTAAAAACTTCTATTATTGCTATTGGTAGAAAATTATTTTAATTAAATATTTATATTAGAAGCACGACTTAAATAGTAAGTCGTGCTTTTTTAATCGATCTACGATCATTTTAATAAGTGATTAAGTAACTATTCAACTAGTGATCCTAGTCATAGAATATTTTATTTGGCAAATTTATACTGGCTTTATAGAAAAGAAAAAACCTTAACAACCTTTTAAAATTAGTCAGTATAAATCATGAAAAAACAACTATCTTTTGCCCTACTAACTGTTAGCATTTTTAGTCTTAATATTCTTCCAGTAAAAGCCATTGGTATTGCCGATTTAGAAATTTCTGATGCCCAAGCTGAATTTGGAGCGCTCGCTAATGGTCAATGGTGTGTAGAAATTCCTTACATGGGCGTATTCTGTTGGGATCTTTAAAAACTTCTATTATTGCTATTGGTAGAAAATTATTTTAATTAAAAATGCGGCTTAAACAATAAGCCGCGTTTTTTGCATTATTGAAAATAATATAATAGCCATAGTTTTAATAACATAATCAATCTATGGCTATCTCAATTTTTTATCTTCAAGGTTAACTAATTCACTTCTAAGCACTAACTGTACTGTTCTTCTGTATCTAAATCAAATAGCATTTGTAAAGAACGTAAACAATGACGGCGCGCTTCGATGTCTTGCTGCGCTCTCAACTGCACCATCGGTTCATGAAGAATTTTATTCACAATCCCTCTGGTTAATGCTTCAATTACTTCTTGGTGCTTTTCTCCAAACTCTGAACCTAGACGAGATAAAGCTTTTTCCATTTCTTGTTCGCGAATGCTTTCTACTTTACTACGCAAACAGCTAATTGTCGGAACTGTTTCGAGCGATCGCCACCATAATAGATAATTATTAACTTCTTGCTCAATAATGCCTTCTGCCTCTTGAGCTATTTTACGTCGGCTTTCTTGATTTGCTGCTACCACTGCTTTGAGATCGTCAACATTATAAGCATTAACGCATTTAATTTCATTTACGTCGGCTGCAACATTACGGGGAACCGAAATATCGACTAACATCAAGGATTTATCCAGAGTTAGTTCAGTTTCTAATTTGGTTCTATTTAGGATTGGTTCAGTAGCTCCAGTACTGGTAAAAACCAGATCTGATGTAGCAACTGCTTTCATCATCTCACTAATTGGATAAATAGTAATATTGGCTTGAGCAAACTGATCGCACAGTGCTTGCGCCCGTCTGTGGGAACGATTGACGATGGCAATATTCGTTACGCCTTTAGACAGCAAATGTTTGACTAGCAAACAAGCCATCTTACCTGCACCAACAATAGTAATGCTATTGGCAGTCAGATTATCAACTTTCGTATAAACCAATTCTACAGCAGCCGAACTAATTGAAACCGCACCTGTACCAATACTAGTTTCGCTACGTACTCTTTTGCCTGTAGAGATAGCTTGTTTAAATAAACGATCGAGCAATCTGCCCAAGCCTTGATATTTTTGTCCTAGCTTATGGGTATTTTTTACCTGAGCTAGTATCTGTCCCTCTCCTAAGACTAGGCTTTCCAAACCTGCGGACACACGCATCAAATGGCGCAAAGCATCTTCTCTCAAGAGGGTAAACAGATTGGGGCGAAGTTCCCGTAAGGAAATTTTGGCTTTCTCGGCTAAGAACTGACTAATTTCTTTAACGCCCTGCTCTATATCTAAAGCTACACCATATATTTCTAAACGATTACAGGTGCTAATAATTGCTATTTCCTCAATGTGAGGATAACCTTTGAGCGTTGCGATCGCATTTTCTATCTGAGCTTCGGAAATACTTAATTTTTCCCGCACTTCAACTGAGGCAGTTTTGTGACTTAAACCAACAACTACAATATTCATTATTTTTGGCAAATTTGCTTTAATTTAATGTTTATAGCTAGTACTGCATAAAGACCGAGCAATCTATGACTAGATGCTCAACATAAATATTAAAGCTAAAGATTTTCTAAATTATAAAGTTACGTATCAATCAATTTTTTTTATTCAAGTCTGAGATGGAAAGAGACCACAGCAGAAAATCCTTTTTCTGGCTGTAGATCTCTACCTTTAATCATTTATACAGTTTTACCGTAGCTATTTGCGTGTCCACTCAATCAAGATTTACATAACTTCAAAGGTAAACACGACTACTCCTTTATCTTAACTGTAAAGACTTAGGCTGATCGAACATATGAACTGTATCTACGAAACGTGCGGTTTTTGACTGAGAAGAAATAACTAGGCTTTGAGTTCTAGCACCACCTTTAAAAAAGCGAACGCCATTCATCAATGTGCCAGGAGTAATACCGCAAGCAGCAAACAAAACTGTTTCTCCATTAGCAAGCTCTTCAGCGGTGTATACCTTATCGGGATCATTGATGCCCATTTTCGTTAATCTATCTAGATTGCTTTCTTTACTTTCGCCGATCAAACCAGTTTTGACTATCGCCGGATCGTAAATTAACTGTCCCTGGAAGTGTCCACCTAAGCAGCGCATTGCAGCAGCAGAGATAACACCTTCAGGAGCAGCACCAATACCCATCAAAGCATGAATATTTGAACCAGAGAAGGCGCAAGAAATAGCAGCAGATACGTCACCATCAGCGATTAATCTTACTCTAGCTCCTGCACCGCGGATTTCTTTGATTAAATCTTCATGACGAGAACGATCCATGACTACTACTACCAATTCTTCGATGGAGCGACTAAGACAATCAGCCAAGATCTTCAGATTTTCGGTAGGAGTTTTGTTAATATCTACATGACCTTTCGCTAAAGGAGGTGCTGCTAGTTTTCTCATATAGAAATCTGGTGCAGCAAATAATCCACCTTTCTCGGAAATTGCTAAAACAGCCATAGAGCCATTTTGACCATATGCCACTAGGTTAGTTCCCTCACATGGATCGACGGCAATGTCAATCTCGATAAGCTCATCTGGATTGCAAAAATCCTTAGCATCTTCGCGAGTACAAATACCTACTTCTTCACCAATATAAAGCATGGGAGCATCATCTCTTTCTCCCTCGCCAATTACAATACGACCACGCATATTGATTCTGTTCATGCGTTCACGCATTGCTTCTACTGCCACTTCATCGGCAGTATCCTTTTCACCTTTGCCCATCCACTTAGCAGAAGCGACGGCAGCTTGTTCTACTACCTCAATAATTTCTAAACCGAGGGTTGTTTCCAGCAAGGTTTTCCTCCTTATTTGCTTGTATTTAAATTTCTTTTCAAAAGCGATGAAGTGTGGTATCAGGAGTTTTCCCCATGAACAACTTCATCGCGAAGCGATGCTCACTCAAGTCACAGATTACCAGAGAGATGTATCCCCCTGATATTTATTAAGTTTTAATAAGCTCTGACAAATAGCCCAGCATTCATTTAATTATCTTATTATTTCGCAATTAACAATTATTAAGTTTAATAACCACTTTTGAAAAGTAATTAGCTTTTCGCTAATTAGATAAATATTTTATTACATTATGTGTCAAAACAAGCTTTATATTTGGGGCATTGTAGAGCTTGCTGTTGAATTTTTTAGATTCTAAAAATCAATGTTTAGGGCAATTGTTCGTTTACAAGTATTCAAAGCTACAATTTAGCTACAAAACTTTTAGAAAAGCATTATTTATTAATTAATTGTATATTTAAGCTTACTTGCTGAGAATTTAAAGTTAAGCTCTAAGTATATTAATTACCTGAATTTAAAATCGCTACTAAAAAGAGACTTCAAGCATCATGACCTCTAATGAATTATTCACCTTAATCGCTTTACTAGCTCCTGGTATGGCTTTGTCTGTTTTGATCATGTTGACTTTTTCCAAAGGTGGTTAAGCTGCTTACAGGACGAGATGGCGGTCAACTAGTATTTAAAGCTGACTCTATTACTTATAATTTTTTCTTTAGACAGTCAAGAAGCGATCGCAGCTAAATGTCTGTTTTTATTAGGTAAGGCTAGCTTAAAAAATGGCAAATTTCGCAATTTTGAGCAATTGCCGAGTAATCTAAAGCTCTGGGGGTTCTTCTGTCAAAGAATGGTTAGAAATAGAAGAATCAGTTAGTTTTTCTTCCAAATCCATCCGTTTTTCCATCTGGCACAGAAAATAGCCTGTCATCATTGCCGAAGCAAGCAGGTGAGCCAAGTTTTCTTTGTCCGTAGTTACCTTAACGTTAAAGTCTCCTGCGGGCAGCACTCCTACAAGTCCCTGAACATTTTGAGAGATAATTTGTTTGACTTCAGGGCTGGCAGATTGGGCAATCTGCGCCAAAACATCAGGATGTTGCTGACGCAAATACTGCATCAAAGTATTATAGTGCTGTTCTTGTGTTTCAGAATTCAAAAAATCAAAGTTAAATATCATTCGTTACCCAAACTATGGATTTATCTTGACTCTACTTTGACACAATTTTGGATGATGTCGCTAGTAAAAAATACGGGAAAAAATAGTTAAGATATAGCCATGTCGTTGATTTCAAAGTACTGGTGAAATTTATTGGTCACCTCTAACCAATAGGAGCGTCCATCAGCCTGTTCTCTTTTGCGGATAAATCCCAGCTTGACTAGTTCGCCAACTTGTTGATAGGCACTGCTGCCCCGTAGATCGATCAGTTCAGTTTGCAAAATAGGGTTTCTTAAAGCCACCGCTGCTAAGGTTCGTAATGCTCCTTTACCTAATTCTGCTGGCACTAATTCCTGGAGCAGGTTTTCATATTCTGCCTTTAGCTGTAGACTATAGCCTGCTTCTGTTTCTACAATTTCCAAGGCACTATGACGATGAGCATAGTCATTCATAAGCTCAATCAAAGCATCTTCAACCAACTCATGATTAACTGACTCAGATGGTTCTAATCCTTCCTCTGGGGATATGTTACTTGACTTAGGGGCTAAGGAAATCAGACAGGCGACTATTTCCTCAATAGAAAGTGGTCTACCTTTGATATAAAAAATTGCTTCAATTTTGGTGGTTAATTTCATCGCCAAAGATTGTTATTAAAAAAGTTTTTAGGATGACCGCGAGGGATGTCGCGGTATTGGTTTAAGTTTTGTCAAAGGAAAGAAATGACCTACAGGACCACTGCCAGCACCGATATCGAGGGAACATTCCAAAGCATTAGTAACAAAATGCTTGGCATCAACCACCGCCGACCACAAATCTTGACCTAAAGCTAAATTGGCGCAAATTGCTGCTGAAAGCGTACAACCTGTGCCGTGAGTGTTATTGGTTTCAATGATTTTTGTTGATAAAGTTTTAATTTCTTGCCCGTCGTACCAAATATCTTTTCCTCGATCGCTACCCGAAAGTCCTCCTCCTTTAGCCAGAACTACGTTTATCTTTGAACGCTCATAAATGGCGATCGCCGCTTCTTTTAGTTCGTCTAAGGTATTAACCGTTAGACCGCTCAAGATTTCGGCTTCATAGCGATTAGGTGTAACAATTACAGCTTGAGGTATCAGCAGGTCTTGTAAAGAGGCGATCGCACTATCGTCAATCAACTGCGCTCCTGCACGAGAAACCATTACAGGGTCAACTACTAGTTGCTGCAAATTTAATCTTTCAACCTGTTGAGCTACCGCAGTGATAATGTCACGGTTTAACAACATTCCTGTTTTAACCGCATCAACTTTTAAATCTGTAGCTACAGCCTCAATTTGTGCTGTTACCATAGCAGCCTTAATAGCCTCAACCTGAGTCACGCCCACAGTATTTTGAGCAGTAACGCAGGTGAGCGCGCTAGCACCATGAACGCAGTACATAGCAAAAGTTCGCAAATCTGCCTGAATTCCTGCCCCGCCACTGCTGTCAGAACCAGCAATAGTTAAAGCTGTTTGGGTCATGGATTTACCCTGTAGATTTAGTTTTTGGGATAACGTCTTCGCTGAAGAAAATCAGGAATTTCGATCCGCGAGCGATCGCTTTGGTTGGGTTTGTTTCTTTCTGGCTGAGGTGCAGCAGGCATAGTCGGGAAAGCACTTCTTTGTTCTTCTTGAGACTCTTCTGGGTCTTGATCTTCCCCCGTATCGCCATCAAAACCAGTGGCAATAACGGTGATTCTGACTTCTCCATCCATAGTTTCATCAATTACCGCACCAAAGATAATATTGGCATCTTCATCAACCACTTCATAAATACTATCGGCTGCTGCATTTACTTCATGGAGAGTTAGGTCATAGCCTCCAGTAATGTTAATTACCACGCCTTTAGCACCATGAATAGATGCCTCTAATAAAGGCGATGAAACCGCTGCGATCGCAGCTTCTCTGGCTCGAGATTTACCTGAACCCATACCAATCCCCATCAGTGCCGAACCAGCATCAGCCATAATTGCTCTGACATCGGCAAAGTCAACGTTAATCAGACCTGGAATGGTAATAATGTCAGAAATACCCTGAACACCTTGGCGCAATACATCATCAGCCACCCCAAAAGCTTCTTGGACTGGAGTCTCTGGAGAAATTACTGACAATAACTGGTTGTTAGGAATAACAATTAGAGTATCCACTCGACTGCGGAAAGCATCAATACCTTTTTCAGCTTGTTTAGTGCGTCTTCTGCCTTCAAAAGTAAATGGTCGAGTTACAACACCTACAGTCAAACAGCCCATTTCTTTAGCCACTTCGGCAGCAATTGGAGCTGCTCCAGTTCCTGTACCGCCTCCCATCCCAGCGGTGATAAACACCAAATCTGTGTTTTCTAGAGCATGGGCTAATTCATCTCGCGATTCTTCTGCTGCTTTTTGCCCAATAGCAGGATTTCCTCCCGCACCTAAGCCTCTGGTAATTTTTTGTCCGATTTGCAGCTTTTGAGGAGCCTGAGCGTTGTCTAAAGCCTGAGCATCAGTATTAATTGCCCAAAACTCAATACCTGTAACTTGGCTGTCGATCATGCGGTTAACTGCATTACAGCCGCCGCCACCTACTCCCATTACCTTAATTTTGGCGACGTTGCTAGGCACTATTTTATTACTCCTACTCTCTTCTTTGGGAATTTGAGAATTGTGATTATTTTTGAAAGGTATTCCCATTGTGTGACTCAAAGAATTATTTCCTAAAGCTAAGGGTAACTCAGAACTATAATTATTTTCGTTATTGAAGGTACGGACAGTTATTTTCTCTAAAGACATGGGCGTAAATCAAAGTTTCCGAGCTGGGTTTTCTTATACTTAACTTAACTTAACTCTGCAATTTAGCTCTTTTTATTATCGTCTAAAGTAATTTAAACTGCAAAAAATATTAAAGTTTTTGTAACTATTAAACACATAAATTCAATTGTCCTCCAAATATTTACTGAATAAGTAGTTAAATCAGCCAATTGTCTCAGAGAAAATACTTATGTTATCTTCTAAAATATACATAATATTAGTACTTTTGAATTAAATCTAAATTAGGATTGCTTAGGTCAATATAGGCGATTTTGCTATTTTCAATGTAGTCAGGTAAATTTTGCAGTTTAAGCATCGTTTTGAATTGCCTTTTTAATTGCGATAAATCAGAACCTAAAAATACTTTTCCTATTTTGGTATGCAACAGTAAATCTCCTGATTGATTCCACTCTAACTCCGTGATTTCTAATTCTGGATATAAAGATATTAGTTGATATATGTTTACCCATTCTGGCTGATACTGAATTTGATAATTTAATACTTTAAGTTTTGGCAAAGCAGAATCTGCACTTATATTGTCATAAAATTTTTGATCTATCCATAGACCATTTGTATCCAAAAAACCAACTTTTCCTTGAGATGTAGCTAAAGCTATTGGTGCTTTTTCCTGAAGCGAAACTATTAATTTGGGCGGAATAATTATTCGATTAATTCTTGCCCCTGCAATTGAAGGGATAGATTCTATTTGTTTGGCTAAATTTAACCCATTTATTTTCCAAATAAATTGGGGATAAGAAATTTTTAAAGCATTATAAATAGAGCTTCTGCTAATCAGCTTTTCGCCATTGATCTCAATTTGGGATTGATGTTTAATTTGCCAGTAAGGTAAAATTGCTAGCAAAAAAATGCTCACAGCACACAAGACGATAAAGCTAGAACGCCATAGAGCTAGACGAGATAGACGAAGATCCTGAGCTTTAACCAAAGCAAGCTTATATTTTATTTGTGGTGGAGGAAATGAGCTCATGATCCCAACTTGATTGAAAAGGGTGACTATTATTTCCTGGTTTAAGAAAGTTCTTATGTAACTCACGTTATATTAACTATGATGTCAGAAATCTGCTAATTATTACTCAGTTTTATCTTTAGCTTGTAAAGAAAATAAATATAATCTTCTCTGCCTTTTCTCATTTTTCTCTGTCAGAATATTTAATGGCTTGCAGAGGTTATTACGTTTAGCGTTGCTAAATCACTAATTATAGAAGTCATCTGTGGTAGATTAGACTTTAATTATGGAAATTGCTTGTCGTCTCTTAAATTGACAATATTTATTTTATTTTTAAGCTTATGGTAATTACAAAAAAAGGACTGATTTTGGGAACAACTGCTGTAGCTTTATCAGCTGTTGCAGTTGCTGGGACAGGTATGTACCTATCTCAAGGTCAGGCTTTCATGCAAAGCGGTCCAAAAGAGACAGTGGACGAAGTCTGGCAAATTATCAATTATCAGTATGTAGACACAAGCTTTAATCATACTGATTGGTCAAAAATTCGTCAGCAATATGTTAAGAATGCTGCTTATGAAAATAAACAAGATGCTTATAAAGCAATTCGAGAAATGCTGGGTAAGTTAGGAGATCCTTATACGCGCTTTATGAATCCAGAGGAGTTTCAGAATATGCGCATTGATACTTCAGGGGAGTTAACTGGAGTAGGTATTACCATTGCTAAAGATGAAAAGACAGGCAGGCTAATAGTTATATCTCCCGTTGAAGATACTCCTGCTTTTAAAGCGGGCATCCTAGCACAAGATTTAATTACCAAAATTGACGGTCAAGATACTAAAGGTATGGATGTCAACGATGCGGTTAAATTAATTAGAGGCGAAGAAGGAACTCAGGTTACTCTAACAATCGATCGCCAGGGTAAAAAGAAAGACTACAATATTACTCGCGAAAAAATTGAGATTCATCCTGTTCGAGCAGCCGTTAAAGATAGTGACATCGGCAAGGTAGGGTATATTCGCCTGACAACCTTTAATGAGAATGCTGCTAAAGATATGCAGAAGGCGATTAAATCTCAAGAAAAAGAAGGTGTTGTTGGCTATGTGCTAGATCTACGCTCTAATCCAGGGGGTTTACTTTACTCGTCGATTGATATTGCTCGGATGTGGATTAATGACGGTACGATTGTCTCTACTGTCGATCGCAAAGGAGTAAGCGATCGCGAATCAGCAAACCACAAAGCTTTAACGCAAAAGCCTTTAGTTGTTTTGGTCAACGAAGGTTCAGCCAGTGCCAGCGAAATTCTTTCAGGTGCGCTACAAGATAATAAACGAGGAACTTTACTCGGAACAAAAACTTTTGGTAAAGGTCTGGTACAGTCAGTTCGTCCTCTGGGAGATGGTTCTGGATTAGCAGTGACAATTGCTAAGTATCTTACTCCTAGCGGTAGAGATATCAACAAGCATGGAATCGATCCAGATGTCTTAGTAAAATTGAATGAAAAACAGCTAAAACAGCTTTATGGTGGCAATGCCGATAATTTAGGTTCAAAAAATGACCCGCAATTTTCTAAGGCAATTGATGTACTAACCAAGGATTTGGCACAGCAAGGTTCTAAACCTCAAGCAGCTAAGTAAAACTAAAGTTATTAACTATTGGGGTTTGCACTTACCAGCCCTAATTAAACCAATTTTTTTAGCGATCGCCTCTTGTTCGCTAGCAAATGAACCCCAGTGTTGACGAGATGATTCTTGCTTTGGGGTATTTGTTTGGGGTTGCTCAAAATCAGCTACCTCACAATTCCCATCTTCTTGCTTAATTACATACCAAAACTGTTTATCACTCATGATTTTAGCAATCTAACTTATCTAAATATTAAAGAAAAAATCAGGCTAAGCAAAAAATAAGGGGCTATTGTAATTGCCCCAGTTTTTGGTATCTTAAAATTGAAAGAAAATGGAATTATTCTGAATCACTTCGACCAGGATTACGGGAAGGATCGCTAGACAGGAAGCCGAAGATAAATATGCCAATAAAGAAAAATACGGTGATGTAAACAACAATTTTGAGAGTAGCCATGTTAATTATCTCCTGATAAGTCTAAAAAATGTTAACCAAATTATTAATAAGCGTTTCTTGTTTCAAAAATACATTTTGGTAGCTAATAATGTTACTAAAATGAACTACCCTATACAACCATAGGTCGCTGACAGAATTAAAATTTTGAAACCAATATTACGTAATTATTAAATCATACCTGAATACACCCCCACAAGCCGATTTTTTCTCTGATATAGGTTCAAGTACTTAAAATATATCTACAACATGGCTAATTCTGAACTATCTCCATTATTACGAACTCCTCTTTATAGTCTTGCCCAAGCTTCAAAAGCTCGTTTTACTGGCTTTTCAGGCTGGGAAATGCCCGTACAGTATTTAGGCTTAAAAATCGAACATCAAGCAGTACGCACCCAAGCAGGAATGTTTGATATTTCTCACATGGGTAAATTTACTTTTGTAGGCAAAGATTTAATTAGTGCTTGGCAGAATTTAGTACCTTCAGACTTGAGCCGTTTGCAACCAGGAGAAGCAATGTATACATTGCTGCTTAACCCTCAAGGCGGAATTATCGACGACATCATTTTGTATTACCAAGGAGAAAGCGATACAGAACAAAAAGCGGTGCTAATTGTTAATGCGGGAACAACCGACAAGGACAAAGCCTGGATTTTAGAAAATCTGCAATCTGATTCGGTGACGATGGCAGACATATCCCAGCAACAGGCTCTAATTGCTTTACAAGGACCTAAAGCCAGTCAGATTTTACAAAGTCTGGTGGCAGAAGATATCAGCGCGATGAAGGCTTTTACTCATCAAACCGTCAGCATCAACGGTAGTGCTGCATTTATTGCTCGAACTGGCTATACAGGAGAAGATGGTTTTGAAATTATGCTTGAACCAGCAGCAGCACTACAGCTATGGCAGTCTTTTTTAAAGGCGGGAGTAATTCCCTGTGGTTTGGGTGCTAGAGATACTTTGCGCTTAGAAGCAGCAATGAGTCTTTATGGGCAAGAGATTGATGAAACAACCACGCCTCTAGAAGCTGGCTTAAACTGGGTAGTGCATCTAGATGACAAGCAAGACTTTATCGGACGCTCTGCCTTAGAAAAACAAAAGCAAGAAGGAGTAAAACGCCGTCTAGTAGGTTTGGAAATGTCAGGTAGACACATAGCCCGTCATGGCTATCGTGTTGTGTCCGAAGGGAAAGCAGTAGGAGAAGTAACCAGCGGAACTTTAGCTCCTACTGTGGGAAAAGCGATCGCTTTAGCTTATGTGCCTAAGTCTTTAAGTAAAGTGGGGCAGGCTTTAGAAATTGAAATCCGTGGCAAAACCTATCCTGCTACAGTGGTCAAAAAACCCTTTTATCGTTCACCCCATCGGTAGATTAACTGTCCATTGTTAATTGTTAATCGATTATTGTTCATTGAATTGCTATTCAATCCAATTTTTGGCTCTGCTGACGGCTTTTGACCACATAGCAAAATTCTCTTGTGCCTGAGACTGTCCCTCTCCTGGTTCAAATACCTTGTCTACTTGGCGATCGCCTACCAACTTCTGATAATCGTCCCAAAACCCCACCGCTAAACCCGCACCAAAAGCTGCGCCTTGGGCGGTGGCATCTAGCACTACAGGACGTTCTAATGCCACTCCTAAAGCATCTGCTTGGAACTGCATCAAAAAATTGTTTTTGGCTGCCCCACCGTCGATTTTGAGTAGAGACACGGCTTTGTCACTGTCTTTGTTGACCGCATCCACCACTTCTTTAACCTGATAGGCGATCGCCTCTAGAACGGCTCTAACCATGTGTTCTTTCTTTACCCCGCCAGTAATGCCCAAAAATGCACCACGGGCTTTCATATCCCAGTGAGGCGCACCCAAGCCACTTAAGGCAGGAACAAAATAAACTCCGTTAGTATCTTCTACCTGATTACAGAAAGACTCGGTGTCAGCAGCATATTTAATCAAACCCAAACCATCTCGTAACCATTGAATAGATGCCCCCGTAGTAAAAATAGCTCCTTCTAAAGCATAGTTAGTTTGTTCTAGGGTACTCCATGCCACCGTTGAAAGAAGTTGATTATTGGAACGGGTTACTTCTGTGCCTGTTTGTGCCACTAAAAAGCAGCCTGTGCCATAGGTACATTTGAGTAATCCAGGGCGATCGCATCCGTGAGCAAATAATGATGCCTGCTGATCTCCAAAGATGGCAGCAATGGGAATTTCTGTTCCTAATATCTGGCGATCGCTTTTGCCAAACAAACCCATACTAGGTTTAATTTCAGGCATAATCTGACTGGGAATATCAAATAGCTTGAGCAATGACTCGTCCCAGTCTTTCGTGTCTAAATTCATCAACATAGTACGGCTGGCATTGCTTTCATCAGTAGCATGAACCTGTTTACCCGTTAGATTCCATAAAGCCCAACTGTCTACTGTTCCCGCCATCACGTTATCCCAATTCGTATCAGGCTGATTCTGCTTCACCCAATCAATTAGCCAGGCTAATTTGGTCGCTGAAAAATAGGCATCTAAAACTAAACCCGTTTTCTGTTGAATCACCTCAGCCTGTCCTTCTGCTCTGAGGCGATCGCACATAGTAGAGGTACGACGATCCTGCCAAACAATCGCTTTATGCAGTGGTTTTCCTGTAGTTTTGTCCCAAAGCAAACAAGTTTCTCTTTGAACAGTCAAGCCAATAGCTGCAATTTCTGAAGCGGTAATCTGCTTGTCGGCAATAACTTTTTGTATAGAGTCATTAGTGTCCCGCCAAATTTCTACGGCATCATGTTCTAACCATCCAGGATGAGGGTAATGTTGAGTTAACTCTTTGTATGCCTGACCGACAATATTCCCCTGGCGATCAAATAATATTGCCCGATTACCTGTAGTACCTAAATCTAAGGAAAGAATGTATTTTGTGTCGGTCATTGATAATACCAAAATTCTACTTATGTTTGTAGGTTTACAGCAAAGTCAGGACTCAGAAATGTTTTATTAAGTTTTTTTTACGTTTATGTTGTTTTGGAGCGATCGCCATAGCTGAATTCTATCTTTATGCTCAATTGCTACAGGAATCAACTACCAAATACCAGCTTAAGATTTAAGCTTGGCAAAATAAGCCAAGAAATTATTTAAAAGTCAGGGAATAAAACTTGCAAACTATCATCAAACTTGTGTTTTATTCTTCAAAATTGATGGGCTTGCGTCCTGGCTGTCTTCTTAGATCTTCTGAATAATTATCATCTTCAGAATCGTCGTAATTATCATAGTCATCTTGCTCAGAATCATCGTAGTCATCATAGTCATCATATTCATCTGCATAGTCAGCAGCTTCAGAATCATTTAATGGCTGATAATCGACTACAAAATCTCCAGGAATAGATTCATTTTGCCCATCATTGCTCCTGTTAATCTGAGAATCATAATTTCTCTCTAAATCATCAGAACCATAATTATCTTCTGGTTCATCATAGCTTCTGCCTAAATCAGCTAAATTAGTTGGGTTCGGTCTACTGTTAGTAAGAGGAGGAGTAGACTTGGGCATACGACCAGGACGATCTGGATTCATAGGGCGACGAATAGGGCCAGAAGCATTACGGGAACTATCTGCCCATTCATCTTGAGCGTTCCAACTATCATAACCATCAGAGGGAGGAGCGGAGGCAGGACGACGACGAGGACGAACATCTCTTTCTACATAACTGTCCTCAGCTTGACGGGGACGGGGGCGTTCGGCAAAATTATCGGTTTCAGGACGGCGAGTTTTGCTGCGTCGAGGTTCGTCTCTAATCTCAGGAGCGGGGGAAGATGGTCTTTTTCTCTCAGATGGACGACGAACAGGGCGAGATTGAGGCTCATCGTAGCCTCTCAATCTGGGACTATTGTAGTTGGGTTTAGCCCCATCATAAACATTGTCATAAGGGTCAATTTTGTCTAATTCTGCTTCAGTATAAACTCTGGTACTGCTCACAGGGCGATCGCGATCGACAACGGGAGTATTACGCCTAGCTTGCTCAGTCGCTACGCCCCGCATCCGAATGCTTTCAAAAGCAAAGAAAATTGCTGTTCCCGTCAGCAAGAATTGACCAAACTGCAAAATTGGATCGAGTCGCCACCCATTAAACAACAAGATAACGCCACAAAGTAAACCCACCGCAGCAAAGAAAATATCATAATCCCTTGCCAACTCAGGGCGAATTGAACGCAGGAAAAACAGCCCAGCCCCTGCCACTGCCAAAAATATACCTAAAATAGCTGCTGCATTCAGCCCGAAATTGACCATTAATGTTCTCCTAATATGGCTTTATAAATTTTAACTGATGAATATCTTGACTTTGACCAAAATTAGAGAAATTTAAAGTTATTAAATAACTATTATCTGGTGCTATTTTTGCGCTCATATATTCTTATAAAAAATAATAGGGCAATGAAACATAGACACTACCATTACTGTCTTTTCTCTACGTAGAGAATATCTCATCGCCCACAAAAACCATAATAATTTAATGTCAATACTGACAAGCAATCAAGAACCGCGTTTAACTTTGTCGCTCTGACTCAAAACAATTAGGGCAATAGTTGCGGGAATAACTACAATCACAGCACCCAAGGCTATACTCAAAAGAAAATTGGTTAATGAAGGAGTCATAATTTTTTATCCTGATTAATTTTGTTTATTTAGTAATGATTTACGTTGTGTAGTAATTTTAAAAGTTTTTTAGGCAAAACTAAAGCTCTTCACAACACGGTGCTTTAAAAAGCCCATCATATATTGTAAGGGGATGGTGGTCATCAAATTCTGGCGAGGCTAGATAAAATATAATTTTTATTACTTAACTATAGTTTCGAGTCTAAGCCAACTAGTCCATAAAACAACAGTACAATAAATAATAGATATTTACATTGTGTAATATTATCAGCACTTATCGATCAAATCTCATTGATGTATTGATGTTATGAATTTATCAAGTTTAGGTACTTTGGGTATAAGTCTTTTGTTAGGGTTAATGACAATTTTATTTATTTTTAGAATTGTGCTTACCTGGTATCCTCAAGCAGAGCTTACTCGTTTTCCCTTTAGCTTAGTTGTTTTGCCGACCGAACCTTTTTTAAAGCCTTTGCGTAAAATAATTTCTCCCATTGGTGGAGTAGATATTACGCCAATTATCTGGGTGGGAATTTTAACTTTGATCAGAGAAATTTTAGTTGGACAACAAGGATTAGTAACTATGGCATTAAGCCATTAATCCTAAAAAACCATCAATTAGTCACTCAAATGTTCGGCAATAAAATTAGTGTATATTTCGCCTTTAAGAAAAGCAGGGGTTTCTAAAATGCGCTGATGAAACTCAATGGTAGTAGGTACTCCAGTAATAGCACATTCTCTTAAAGCTCTTTTCATACGCTTAATTGCTACATCACGATTTTCGCCCCAGACAATTAGTTTACCGATCAAAGAATCATAATAAGCAGGAATTTCGTAGTCGGTATAAACATGAGAATCCATTCTTACTCCTGGCCCTCCTGGGGGTAAATAGGCACTAATTCGTCCTGGATGGGGGCGGAAGTTATGTTTGGGATCTTCAGCGTTAATTCGACATTCGATCGCATGACCCGTCAACTTTACCTGATCTTGGGTAAGTCTCAGCTTCTCTCCCTGAGCCACCCGAATTTGTTCGGCAATCAGATCGATCCCTATAACCATTTCTGTAACGGGATGTTCTACCTGAATGCGAGTATTCATTTCCATAAAGTAAAAATCTCCAGATTTATCCAGGAGAAATTCTACTGTCCCCACACCCACATAATCGATTGACTTGGCTGCTTTGACCGCAGCATCACCCATTTTCTGGCGCAATTGGGGGCTTAAGACCGCGCTAGGTGCTTCTTCTAACAGTTTTTGATGACGACGCTGAATAGAGCAGTCTCTTTCACCTAAATGAATAACGTTACCGAAACTGTCGGCAAGAATCTGAAACTCAATGTGACGAGGGCATTCCACAAATTTTTCTAAATATACCCCACCATTACCAAAAGCTGCCTCAGCTTCTCCTTGAGCAGCTTGGAACATTCTGACTAAATCTGTTTCCTCATGTACTAAACGCATTCCTCGACCACCGCCACCAGCAGTGGCTTTAATCATTACGGGATAACCAATTTTGCTAGCAATTGTTTTTGCTTCCTCTTCATCACGTAGTAAACCGTTACTACCAGGTACAGTAGGAACACCTGCTGCCTCCATAGTTTTTTTGGCAGTAGATTTATCTCCCATCGCTAACATCGCTTCCTTGGAAGGACCAATAAAAGTAAGCTGATGATCGTTACAAATTTCTACAAAACGGGCGTTTTCGGCTAAGAAACCATAGCCAGGATGAATGGCGTTAGCATTACGGGTCAAAGCAGCAGCTATGATGTTAGGAATATTTAAATAGCTTTTACCAGATGGGGGCGGACCAATACATACACTCTCATCCGCCAACTGAACGTGAAGAGCTTGGCGATCGATGGTAGAGTGAACGGCTACCGTAGCAATGCCCATTTCAGCACAGGTGTGTAAAATGCGTAGAGCAATTTCCCCTCGATTGGCGATTAGAATTTTGTCAAACTGCATTTTTTGAGTAGATAACTAGAGTCATGTTTTAGAATAGAGCTTTTTATGGCACTAAAGAAAAGATAAAATTGATCATTTACTTGATTTTGCAGGTGGACGATCATCACTCCAGCCCCACCAAGCAGTGTTACACTCGCACTGATAAAATTCTTGCCATTTGCGATGACCATCTACACTTACAGGTGCGCGACGGTTTAGCCAAACATTTTGCGCCTTTTTAGGGTTAGATTTACAGCTAGGACAGCAAAAATCAACCGCATGCACTGCTGATTTAGTCCATTCTGGAGGTACTAAAGCAAAAGCATCCATAAATGTTTTGTTTGATGATAGTTTTAGAATAGTATTCTTAATTATCCCTATTATTTGTTTATCTTGGTATTATCTTAATAGGAATTATTTTACGAACCGTAAGAGCAGTAAAAACGGGGTATCTATAAGAAATTGCAAGATTGCATTTTGATTAGCTTAACGGGCTTTGAACTCGTGACCTCGTCCTCACCCAAGGTGTGTGAATATAATTTAATAAAGCCCCGAGCGAGGATTGAACTCGCGACCTCGTCCTTACCAAGGACGCGCTCTGCCACTGAGCCATCGGGGCATTCGGCGTCTAAAATAGTATAGCATCTACTACTTAATTAAAGAAGATGAAATTAAGTTGCGATCGCAATTCTCAAGATAATTCATTTATTCAAGATGTTTTCCGCAATGGGGACAGGTGGGATTACTGCGCTTACGCTGTACTTCTTCAGCAAAGCCAGAAGCTAAAATTCCCGTTGGTAGTGCCACTAAACCCAATCCCAACACTGCAATAACTCCGCCTAATAATTTGCCAATAGGCGTGATGGGATAGATATCTCCATAGCCAACACTAGTTAAGGTAACAACAGACCACCACATCGAAGCGGGAATGCTAGAAAAGAGTTCTGGTTGAGAAGCTTGTTCGGCGAAATAGACCAAACTGGCAGAAAACATGAGTAGGGTAAACACTGTGAAGGTAGCTGAAAGCAAGTCATGACGTTTAGCAGCCACAACATTGCTCAAAGTTCTCATAGACTCGGAATAGCGACCTATTTTTAATAGTCGAGCCAGTCGCAACAGATGAAGTTCGGGAATAAAAACTAAATTAGGAAAAAGTATAAATAGATAATAGGGAAAAATTGACAGTAAATCGATCAGCGATAAGGGTTTGAAGATAAACTTAATTCTGCCCCAAAGAAAATGACGATATTGCCGCTCTAGGGTGCAGATCCATAGTCGTAGACAGTATTCTATGGTGAAAATAATCACAGAAAACGTTTCAAAGTTATTAAAATAGCTTTTGTAGGGAATAGAGATTGAATACACAGTCTCGAAAGCAAAAGCAATGACGTTCAAGGAAATCAGCGCAATCATAAAGTTATCAAAAGCTTTGCCCAACAGGTCATCGTGGTGACTAACCTCTAACATTTTGAAAATAAAGTATTTGAAACGGTTTATTCTAGTATTTTTACGTCTTAGGAGGCGATCGCGAGATCCCGAACGTGGTTTAGTCTTAGTCATATTCGCTGCTTTTTGATTGGTAAGCTATTTAAATAAGCGGTAGGGTTTTCAGGGTCAAATTGAACGCCATCGTAAAAGGTTTCAATCCCTCTAGATGTGCTTTTGGGGATTGCTTGCTCTTGACCAATAGCCTGTGCTGCTTCTCGCCATAAATCTTCGCGGTTAACTTGCTTAATCAAATCTTGAGTATTGGTATCGGCTGGTAAGTAGCCCCAGCGAATGTTTTCAATCAAAAACCAAAGATCGTGACTTTGATAGGGATAGGAAGCCGAATTTTGCCAAAATTTCATCCGATACGGACTATTAGTTAAAACTTGTCCGTTACCAAAATCAAAGTTACCTTTACTTCGCTCCAAAATATCTTTAACAGGAACATTGAAATACTTGCGAGCTGAGACAATTTGACACATTTCTTCCTTATTGGCCATTTCATCACACCATATTTGCGCTTCCAACACTGCCATCAACATTGCTTTAGCTGCGCGAGGATAACGATTGACCCAATCTGCACGCATTGCCAGGGCTTTTTCAGGATGATCTTGCCATAGTTGTCCCGTAGTTAAAGCAGAATGACCGACATTACGCCTGATTATCTGGGCATTCCAAGGCTCTCCCACGCAGAGCATATTCATCGTTCCTGTTTTAAGGTTTGCCAGCATTTGTGGCGGTGGGACGACAAACATCCATACATCTGTATCGGGATTAATTCCTCCCGCAGCTAGCCAGTAGCGAATCCATAAATCGTGAGTCCCTCCTGGAAAGGTCATTGCTACCTTAAGTTTTCTTCCTGGACCTTTGCTTTTGGCTTGTTCTGCTTCTTCTTTGAGTTTTTCGCTTTTTAAACCAACTGACTCGTAGATATTAGCCAAAGAAATTCCCTGACCGTTAACATTTAGACGTGCCAAAATATTCATTGCCAGCGGCTGATCTGATGTAATTGTTCCCGTAGCCATTAAGTAAGGCATGGGGCTAAGAATATGCGCTCCATCTACGCCACCTGCTGCCGAACCTCGCACTAAATTGTCACGGGTGCTTGCCCATGAAGCTTGTCTGACAACTTCAACTTGAGTCAGACCGTATTTGCGGAAAAATCCTTTTTCTAAGGCAATTATTAAAGGAGCAGCATCAGTCAGGGCGATAAATCCCAAGCGAATTTGGTTCACTTCTAGCCCATTGGTAGTAGGGGCTGCATAGTTAATAGATTGAGTTGTTTTCTCTGAAGTTGTAGACGTACAGCCATGACCGAGAAGACCAGCAGCGATCGCACCTGCCGAACCGACAAATCGCCTTCTGGAAAATTTGGACATCAATGAATATATTATTTGAAAATCCGAGAAATTAAGCAATGGCGCTTAAACGCTCGACACTTAATAGTAAATAAATCGATTCGACTTTTCAGTATCGGCTTTTACTAATTTATAATATTTTTTAGCTGAATCTTATAAATAAAATTCATGTTTTCTAGAATTTGTAAGCTTATTTTGTAGACAATTCATGACATTAAAACCAATAATTGTTAATAGAAACCCAGAAACATTAAAAAAAAATTAAGCTAGGAAAATGTGTGTCTTTAGCTACATCTAGCAGATACCTATTAATATTAGGTTCAATTGATAGCTGGTCTTTAATTTAAAAATAATAAATTTTACAGCTTTGATACCATCATCAATAGCATAAATGTAGTTTTTATTGATGATCGAGAATAAATATTTAGATTAAATTTAATTTCAAATTTAAGACCATAAAAATAACTATAGTTATCTTTGTTTATTTGATATTAAGGCGATAAAAAGATTGAAGTTAAAAAATTATAACCACTGAAGAATTGATTATTTATGTCTGGAATATTGTCATTTAGTGGTCGCGATCGCATTTTGCATTGAACTTGGAATGTTTGGGTTGGTACGCGATGAGATTATTTTTTTCATAGTTTAACTGAGAACGTTTTTAGGAGTATATATATGTCGTCAAATGGTCAACACGGGAATGGAACATGGTCGGGAGACCCGACCGTTTCCTCCCATCAAATTGAGATAAGCGATCGCCACGAAAACAAACCCAGTCTAGAAAGCATTAGCGACAATAGACAGTTAAATTACTCACAGCTTTATCTCTGTGCTGTAGTTATAGGTATCTTTGGCGGTATGACGGCTACTATTTATTACTTCGTGCTAGAAAGCATGATGCACGGTATGTGGCACACCCTGCCTGAAATAGTCAAGCCTTATTTTCCTAGCTGGCTTGGGGTTAGTAACTATGTCTGGATTGCCACTACTATTGGCGGATTTTTTGTTGGTTTAGCTCTTTATTTCTTTGGGCTTCCTGGAGAAATGGCTCAAGTGGTCGATAAAATTCATAACCCAGGCAAAATCGATATCCGCCAAACTCCAGCGATGATTGTCACCTCTTTAATTGCCATTAGCTCTGGTGGGAGCGCGGGACCCGAAGCACCTTTAGTTCAGGTTAACGGTAGCTTGGGAAGCTGGCTGGGAGAGAAATTAAATCTTTGCAAAACTTCGGTGAGAATTCTTACTTTTTGCGGGATGAGTGCAGCTTTAGGAGCTTTTTTCGGCGCACCGATTGGTGCAGCTTTGTTTGCCCTAGAAATTCCTCACCGTCGCGGTTTGCAGTATTTTGAAGCGATCGCCCCATCGATTATTGCTGCCATTTTTTCCTTCGCCGTATTTCGACTAAACACGGGCATAACTATCGGTGGTTTTTACCACTTTGAAGAAGTTCCTGCACTTTCCCCTCAAAACTTACTAGAAGGCTTAGTTTTGGGTGTAATTGGTGCTGGATTTGCAGTAATGTTTATTATCATCTTTCGTCTGATTGGCAAGCTACTAAAACCTCTAGAACATCATCCGATTGTCTTAGCAACTTTAGGTGGTTTATCAATTGGTCTAATTGCTTTTGCTTTCCCGCAAACCCTATTCTTTAGCGAGGCACAAATTCAAACCGTAATTGAAACGGGGGCTGGTTTAGGTGTTGGTCTATTACTGGCGATCGCTGTTGCTAAAATGTTTGCCATTAGCTTTACCCTACATTCTGGATTCTTGGGTGGCTTCATTTTTCCCCTATTTTTTATCGGTGCTAATGTTGGTTATGCCGTGTCTTTAGCAGTACCTCAAGTTCATCCTACGGTGGGCATGGTCTGCTTGATGGCAGCAATAAATGTAGCTGTTACTAAAACTCCCGTAAGTACTAGTATTATCCTCAGCGTACTTTCGGGGACGGCAATGCTGCCTGTTATTGTGATCGCCTCTTTTGTCAGTTTTGTCTTAACTAGCCAAATTACCATGATTAAAACTCAACGATATCGAGACTTAAAAGAAGTTGATTCGTCTAATCTAATTCTCGAAAAAGTGATATTAGTTGGAGAAAAACAAACTATAATTCCTGGTTTAAACAAGCTGAAAAAATTAGTGAGTATTTAAGATAGATTTTATGAGTTTTTTGGTGACAATCTTCGTGCTATTAATTTCGACCTGCTTTTTCTGTTTGCTTATGACGACAGACTTCGGCTGGGGTCCAATTGCCTATATTGCTTCTTTCTTGGGCGGTATAGTTTTAATTGGTTGGGCGGGTGTTTCTTGTCTCGATCTTTTCAACGATTAAATTGATGTTAGTTAATGCAAAGAATAAATTCTCTCGAAGAGCGAGAATGAAATAGCCCTGCTTCAAACAAGAACTTATACGAAAAAACAATATCTTTTAAAGTAAATGATTCACTACACCATTGAAGAACTACTGTTTTCTATGTGGACGCAGTTTATATTATTTTTTAGTTTTTAGGATCACCTGTTGTTTGTTCTTGAAGATCATCAGTAGATTTTTTACAGCTTTGATTGGTTACTTTCGCTTCTGCCTGCATTTTAGTAACTAATCGGGAATTTTCTAGCGACGTAGATTTACGAGCGATTTTTGAGTTAGGTAGTGGTTCAAGAGACTCTAAATGTGGTGTTAAGCCAATGCTTTTTTCAATGGGAATCGCCAAACTTGAGCGTGTGATTAATTTCTGTAACGCAGGACAAGGCTGAGAACCATCTTGATAAATTTCAGGAGAATCCCAAAGAGGATAGGCGTGCTGACCATTTATGCCGACTACTTCTCCTTGGCTGTTTAATAAAGGACCTCCGCTCATTCCTCTTTGAACATTGTTGGTATAGCCTATTTGATATCCTTGCTCAAGAGCTTGATTTAAAATCATAGCAACTCGACCTGACTTAAGCACAAAACCATTAGGCTCATTATTTTGAGGCTGTTTTGAGATAAAGGGAGAAGATATTCTTTCTAATTCAGAACGGGGAAATCCAGCAGCGTATATTGGTTCTCCGACCTCAAGAGATAAAGAACTACCAATTTTTGCTGTGGGATAGGTATTATGGGAATTAAATTCTAATACAGCCAAATCATAATCTTGTTTGGAAGTTGAATTGGTCACAACTTTTGCTGAATAGGTTTTTCCATCGGCAGTTTCAATACTGTAGGGAGCTTCTCCTGCTCGCAAAACGTGTTGATTGGTGATGACAGTATATTTTTGACTTTCTTGCAGCACAATAAAGCCAGAACCTAAAAAATCACCGCTTGATATTTTGACGCTGATGTTTGCTGCATGGTGACTGATTTCTTTGACTAATTCTTGAGAAGTAGTGCTACCAACAATTTTGGTTTTTAACTTAGAAACATCTCCAGATAAAAACATCCCAGTGCCAATTAAACAGATCATCAGTTTTATTAGCTGGGATGTGGATTGTGAGAAGTTAATGTTTGCAAGGATTGTTCTCCCAAAGCCTTTTTCTGACTCTTGATTAGGTAGCCATTTCATTAACTAGTCTTGATAAGTTTGCTCTTATCTATATTTTTAATTGTTTACGGGTACAGCGTCGAGGAATTTTGCCATATCTACATAAAATTCACCGTCAGAGTAGAAACCAGGATCATCTCCACTTAGAGTCAAGGTTTGTCCACTAACGCTACGACGGAAATCCACGAGTTTGACTAGTACTTCTTCTGGATCTGTGCCTTGCTTTAGAGTTACCAGGACGTTTTCTTCAGGACAAGTACCGCCTCTGGTATTGGCTACACAAAGTACAGGCATTTTGTTTACATCACCTGTACGAATAAACTTGAGATTTCCTTTGTCTAAAAATCCTTGGAAACGCTGTGAAACAGCACCGCATCGGTTTTTAGGAGTCCATTCACCAGAAAAGCTATTTTGCCAGTTAATTAAGGATATTCTGCCTCTGGGGGTATTGACAAAGGTAGTCCAATTTCCATTAAGTTGAGCGCAATAATAGGTATTGGTGTCTTTAGTTTGTGCTTTAGCTGGAGATGCGATCGCGCCGCCAATAACAACGCCTAATCCAGCAAGTATGACCGCTAACGATTTAATTTTCATGGTAATTGAGATAGATAGTGTGAGCTATAGGAAAAAGGATACGTTAAGTATTTATATCTAATACTAATGTAGCAAACCTTGCTTCGTAAGAGTTTTTCACCTTGACAAATTATAAACTGCACACTATGTAAAACTGAATTAAGTACAATGTCAGCGATCAAAACTAGATTACTGCCTTATCGCCCAAAATAGATTGTTCTATTAAATCTCGCTTTAAGTTATGTCCAATTAGCACTAAGCGAGTTTGTCTTGGTTCATCGGCTGCCCACGGGCGATCGTAAAAGGTATCAAAACGATTGCCTACTCCCTGCAACACCAAGCGCATTGACTTATTTGGCACATTGATAAATCCTTTGACGCGATAAATCTCTTGTTCTTGAAGCAATTGCTTGAGTTGTTTAGTTAAAGCTTCAGGCTCAAAGGCTTGTTCTGATATTAGTTCAATGGAATTAATATCATCGTCGTGTTCATGTTCTGCTTCGTGATCGTGATGAGAATGACGGCTATCTAAATGATCTTCAACCGCAGCATTAAAGCCTAATAAAAGGTCTGGAGCGATTTCTCCTTTGCTTACAGTGACTATTTTTACCCCAGGCTGTAATTCTTGTTTTAGCCAAGCTTTGATTTTGCTCAATCTATCTTCATCAACCAAATCAGTCTTGGTCAGCAACACCATGTCAGCACAGGCTAGCTGATCTTCAAAAAGTTCCTCAAGGGGCGTTTCGTGTTCTAAATTAGGATCTGCCTGTCTTTGAGACTCTAAAGCGTCAATATCTCCTACTAAGTTGCCTGTTGCCAAAGCATGGCAGTCTACTACGGTTACTACTCCGTCTACAGTGGCACTATTGCGAATTGCGGGCCAACGAAATGCTTGAATTAAAGGCTTGGGCAAAGCCAATCCCGAAGTTTCAATCAAAAGACAGTCAATTTGATCGCGACGCTTCAGCAATTCTTGCATGACTGGATAAAATTCTTCCTGCACAGTGCAGCACAAACAACCATTGGTAAGTTCAACAATATTACTATCGCCATCTTCTTCATCGCAAACTTGACACGATCGCAATAAATCACCATCAATACCTACTTCGCCAAACTCATTAACCAAGACGGCGATGCGTCTTCCTTGGTTGTTTTGCAGTAGATGGCGCACTAAGGTTGTTTTGCCTGCGCCTAAGAAGCCTGAAATTACGGTAACGGGAATTTTGTGCATAATAATTAAAGTCTGATAAATAATTAACCTAAGATGTTGCTGGAGAGAAAGGCAAACCCAATACCACACACGGCAAATCCAGCAAAACGTAGAGGTAAGCTGGGTGATCCCGAAGCTCTTTTGAGAATCGATTTGCCGACATAAAAAGCGATCGCGCTAATCCCTAGCTGAATTAAACAAAAACCAAGTAGATAAGCCCCTACAGCATTAGCCCTAGCACCGACAATAGATTCGCCATAGGCATAACCATGAAAAATACCAGCAATCGCAGCAATAATAATTAATAAAGCTAAATTAGTTTTATTTTCTTTTGCCAAGAAGATGCCCACAATTAGCACTGAAGCTGAAATAATTAATTCTGGTATCGGTAGATTAACGCTTTGTAAATGTATGCCTGTACCCACAGCCGTAGCCAGAATAAATGTCAGAGGAATAACCATACCTAATTTGCTGCTTAAAGCTGCTAATAAGCCAATAGCAATCACAAAAACGAGATGATCGATGCCAATTACAGGATGACCCAAACCAGCAAGAAACCCCGATGCAAAACTGCTAGGAAGTTTTCCACCGCTAGCATGATGAGCCAGCGCAGGGGAAGGGATAAGCAGTAAGCTAATGCTCCCGAAGACACTAGCCAGAAAACCCAAAGCAATTACCTTACGAGAAAGTTGCGCGATCGCACTATTTTTGTTCATAATTTGTGATTAAATTTGATTCAAAACCCTGTAAACACCAATCAATAGCTACAGATATTTTGTTTTTTTGAATAACAAAATTCAGCAAAACAAACTTTAGAGTAGTAATTAACTAATTAGTTGTTTGTCAGCCAAAAGCACGGTACTTCAATTTCTACCGCTCCATTATTAAATTAAGAAGTGCTTTTTGTTTGAAATTATTTTGGTTTATTACTAGTAATAAATGCTTAAAAAAGTTAAAGCTACGTAGAGTAAGCCAACGACAATTGTTATGAAGTGAATTTAACATTATCTGTACCTCGCAGATATGATCTAAGTGTGGTTGTATATAGTATCGGCGGGCATTCTGACTACAGAAATTGACGACAATCTCTTTACAGTTGCGGGACAGTGCCAGATTTTCACTGAACTTTCCCCTTTACATTTAATGACTGCTCATCATTAAAACCGAATTTTAGATAGGCAGTATATTTTTGTTTTACTACCATCTGTCAATCTACCACAGACAGGAGAAATTGAAATAATTTAGCTCGCAAATACTGTGTGTATTAACATGAAACACAAAAAAGCGAGTTTGCCTGAATAGAATTAACTATTACTTTTCCAGCATACTCCTGCGGCGATCGCTTCTGCTAAGATGCTAATTAGGCGATACAGTGCCACTGCTGCTATTTCTGCGGGAAACTGAGTATTATCTAAAAGACTAAAAGCGGTAACCTCAAATACTCCCAAGCCTCCTGGCGCGCCTGGAACAATCAAGCCTAACAACCAAGCAAAGCTAAAGGCACTGGTTAATTGAGGAATCTGTTGCCACGTCACAGACTGCAACGCCATAAAAGTCAGCATAAATCCAGTTGCTCTAAAAACAACAAATCCAATTTCCCCTAGAAAAGGAATAAAAGGATATCGATCTAATTTAATAGCTTGTGCCGCGATCGCATCAGCTTTGTTTTTACTACGGCTCAATCGGTGTAAGAGTTGATTGATGATGAAGGGATGTATGCCAATTAGCACTACTACTAAGCCAGCCAAACTTAAAATGCTGATAGCAGATAACAAAATCTGAGAATCAACATTGATTGTTAGCCAGCTTAATTTATCAGTAATCAAATTAATAATCTTCAAGACAAATAACGAAATTGGCGAATCTATATCCTCTGACCAAATCAACCCGCTACTGGTCAAACCAATAAATAAGGCTGCTGCTGCCATTAATAATGGCTCTAACAAGACACAAAGAGTTGCAGCACCCCTTGAACCTCCTTTGCGCTCGACAACGGTTATTCTGCCATAAAAGTGCCAGATGTTACCTGGGCAATATTTAGCAATATTGGTTAATAGATAAACTCTAATACCTTCTTTTGTGCTTAAAGGCTGTTGAAAAATTTTGATAATCCATGTCCATACCCAACCAGACCAAACATGAGCGCAGATAGTTATGATTAATGCTCCCGTTAGCATCAGCCAGCCTTGAGTATCAATTTCAACTGAAGCAACTTCTATCAAGCGATCTTTGAGTGTCTTGACCAAGAAAAATAATATACCTCCCAAAATAAACCAGCGTAGATAAGGTTTAATTTGAGCAAGAATCTGTTTCATTCAGTAAATTGTTGATTACCCATTACCTATTACCTCAATCAACTGCCAAGTTTACGCTCGATTCTCTCTAAAGCTTGATTTGCTGCTTGCCAATCTGGCTTTAAATCTACTGCTTTTTGATAGTATTCTTTAGCTGTTTGATAATTTTGTGAATATTCGGCGACCGAGCCTTTACCATACCAGGCTTCATGATAATCGGGATTAATAGCCAATGCTCGATCATAAGAATCCACAGCTTGAGTGTATAGTTGGCTATGTTTTTGAACATTGCCTAATCCAATTAAGGCAGGCAAATAATCTGGTTTAACGGCTAATGCCTCTAGATAAGCTTCTGATGCCTGTTGATAATCTCCTTGTTCAAAGTATAGTTTGCCCAAGTTATTCCAGGAAACAAAACTTCTATCTGGATCTAACGAGATTGCTTTTTGAAAATCAGCTATAGCCTTGTCTGTCTGCCCTAAACGGGTGTAGGTTTCACCACGATTGTTCCACAACCAGACATTTTCAGGAGCAATCTCTATAGCTTGATTATATGCTGCGATCGCCAAATCATATTTTTCAAGATTATACAGAGTCAAAGCTTTACAGTTCCAAAGTTGAGGACTTTGATAGTATTTTAAAGCTGTGTCGCAAGTATTCAAAGCTGCTTGATAATCATCCAATTGTCTTTGTGCCTTGGCTTTTTTTAACCAAACTTGTTCAAAATTTCTTACCTGTCCTCTAGTATTTGGTAATCTTCCTAGTCCACTATTGTAATAGTCAATAGCTGCTTGATATTGGTTTTTGTCTAATTTGGTATCGCCGCGATAGAACTCCAAAATCGCCGCCCTCTGACTATATTGAGTCCAGCCATATAGAATTCCGAAAAACAAGATAGGAGCAATGATCAAGTATTTATATAATCCTCTAAATCTAGATTTGTGCTTGATTTTTTTGAGGTCTTTGACTACTCGGTTTACCGATTGATATCGTTGATTTTGATCTAGATAAATCATTTTATCTAGGATTTTGGCAAAGTTAGGACTAATTCTGGCTTTTCGATGCCACAATATTTCTCCCGTGCGGGGATTTTTCTCTAAATTTTGCGGAGAAGTTCCCGTTAGTACATGAATAGCAGTCATACCTAGAGCATAGATATCGCTTGCCAAAGTAGGACTGTTGGCAATTTGCTCTGGAGGAATATAGCCAGTTTTGCTTTCAGGAATTAAATTGATAGCTTCGTTGACTAAATTAAAATCAACCAAAGTAACTTTATTATCCTTGTGTCGTCTAATTAGGCTAGAAGGTCTAATGTTGCCGTGAATAATTTGCTGTCTGTGGAATGGATGTAAAGCAGTAGCAGCATTAATCAGAATCTCAACTACCTCAGTTTCTGAAAGGATAAACTGATCCTCAATAATTTGCGCTAAATTTTTTCCCTCTACATACTCTTGAACGATATAAATTCTTGATTCATCGATAAAATATTCAATTACCGCTGGAGTTTTCTGATCATTATCAATAGCTGATAAATTACTAAAGCCGATCATTATCTCTTGATTCATTGCCGATACTGAAGATTCTCTCAATTGCAGAGGTTGCAGAATTTCTAAATAATATCTAAGTTTACTTTCTTCTAAACTATTAGCTACATAAGAGTGTGTTTCTTTTCTGCCACCTAGGTACTTAGCTATCTGATATTTATTAGCGATAGTTTTACCAATCATTTCTAATGGTTGAAGATCGCGCAATACTTCTTTGGCACTGTTGTAACGTTGTGAAGAGTTACCAGCAGTCATGCGATTAATAATCTTCAAAAAAGCTTCACTGATGGCTATTTTTTTATTCCAGGCAGTTACGCCACTAGCTTCAGCTTCCTCCCACTCCAAGGGAGATTTATTGGTCATCCCAAAAATAACTGTTTTACCTAAAGCAAAGATATCGCTACTATAGATTGGCTTGCCGTTATTTTGCTCTGGGGGCATATACCCTGGAGTACCAATAATCTGGGTTTTAATCTGCTGTTTGCTGGTATCAAAAGCCAAGGTGCCGATTTCTTTAACTGCACCAAAATCAATCAGGCTCATCTTGCCATCTTGTTTACGTCTGATTAGATTGGATGGTTTTATATCCCGATGTATTACACCTTGCTGATGAACAAACTTGAGTATTTCTAAAACATCAAATAAAAACTGAATTGCTTGAGCTTCATTTAATATTTGCCGATGGACTTCCTGCTCAAATTCTTCGCCTTCAATAAATTCTAAAACTAGGTAAAACTGTTTTTTTTCTTCAAAATGACCAATAAATTGAGGAATTTGAGCGTGTTTACCTAACCATTGCAAGACCATTGCTTCGGTTGCCAACCTCTCTTTGGCACTCTCCCACACGGCAGAAGTATTAAATCTTGGCTGTAGTTGTTTAACAGCGCATTTGTGTTCATCTGCCAGTTGGTTGTCTAAAGCCAAATAAGTAGTAGCAAATCCTCCACTACCTAATTCTCTGACAATAGAAAACCTTTCGTTTAATATATCTCCTGATTTGAGAGTTTTGTAGCCATACTTAGTATTCCGTTCAGAGTTTAAGCCTTCGGATTGAGAAATAGGAATAGTGAAATCTGAATCTGACATGGCATATCTGAAACACAAGATTTTTAAATTGTAGCGAACATCTTTAAAAGATTGAACCTACTTTAGATTGCAGTTAGCTGTAGTATACAAGGGAATCTTATACTTAATTTATTTAGCGTTAACAATTGGCTGTATAAAACTGAAGCGTCATACTTTAATTTTCCGTTCTGCAACATAAAAGCTCAGGTTAACGATAAAATTATTATCTAGCCCCGTATACAAATTAGCTTTTTAGCTTTCACTTTAATCGCTTTTATAGTTTACTATCGCCAACTTTTTGGAATTATGACATTTCTTCGCCAATATATAGCCCCTTTAGCCGTACTAATAATTTTTTTGCTAGCCTTATTTGCAGTGAGCGCACGTATTTTTTTACCTTCAGATATGGCTGCTCCTGCTCCAGTTGCATTAGATGATTTGAGTACCATCATGCCCCAAATTGGCTTAAATATATTTTAAAGACATTGCTAAATCAAGTGTGAACTCGAAAGGAATACTATTAGTAGTTATATGCGGACAAGTTTTTTGTAGATTCAGTCGCTATGATACGAAAACCGTCAAGTCCGCGCTGAATCGCTCTCAGCTCTTAGCTTTTAATTCAATACTTTTCGGTTGACATTTGTTTGGAAGATTTAGATTTAGCTCTGTTTAGTTATTGTTGAGCTTAATTAGAGATTTATAATCAACTAACTGCCACCATTCTCGTAACTCAGTCTTCTCAATCTTTATAGCTTCTATCTGCACAAAAAATTTATTATATACGAGCAAATTTAAACTTCTTTTACTACTATAAGTATATTCTTTTCCAGAAATATTATCAATTTTAATACTTTTGTTATATCCTTCTGTTGATTCTTGACTAAAATCCGTAGTCATTAAAAAAGGCGTATAAAGCGCAGAATTAAATGCCCAATCAAATATACGAATGGTGATTTGCTTACTTTGCTGAGTATATATCTGACTAACTTGTGAAATACTATAGTTTCCTAAAAATATTGTTTCACCTTGAAATTTTTCTGCTATCCACCCTTTAGGTGGTTGGGGCAAATGCTCAATTAGTTCTTCAAATGAAACTTGTACTGGTTTTCTATTAGCTATTTTTAGCTGAATATCGTTAGTATTTTTGCTCAACTTTAAAGCTTTATGAATAGCTTCTGAAGGATTTGGTTGAATCTTAATTTTTTCATCTGCTTCTAATGTTTTAGACTAAGAGTCATTACCAATACAAGCAGCTACTAAACCAAAGGCTAAAAATAACAAGAACATTTTAGTAATAATGTTTTTTATAACTTTATAAAAGAACACAAAATAAATCGAGCTAGTATATATGACTGAATCTTTATAATTTTGGGCAGTCGAATTGTATTTTCTCTAGCTATGCGCTTTTCAATGATATATGTTTATGTTTGAATTAGACCAGCCTAAACAATATATAGGTTAGTCGCCATTAATCATTTTAATAACTATTACTTTATCCTTTTAATTTTTATTTATTTGATGTTATGAGCCAGAAAAGAGAAACTACGGTTTTATTATTGTCATTATTAATGACTCTTGGCGTAATCGGTGGTGGTTTGTGGTGGCTGACTAAAGATAAACAGTCTTCAAACCCAACAGAAACTATTGAATCTGCGGGAAAACCCCAATCTACTAAATCGACTTTCGATCAAAAACAAATTAGTACAGGAAACAAACTTTTAATTAGTCAAGATACTACTCCCCAAAAGCAAAAAGCAGTACAGGCGATCGCCAATGCTAATTACTCTGAAGCAGTATCTCAACTAGAGCAATCATTAAAAATAAAGCGTAACGATCCCGAAGCCCTTATTTATCTCAATAATGCTCGTATTGGTGACAACAAAGCCTACAGTATTGCTGTACCTGTTCCAGTAGGCACAGATATGACTACAGCTAAGGAAATACTTAGAGGTGTGGCACAGGCACAGGATGAAATTAATCAGCAAGGGGGAATTAATAGTGTTCCTTTAAAAGTAATCATTGCTAATGATGATAATAATCCTAAATCAGCTAAGGAAATCGCCCAAAACTTCGTTAAAAGTCAAGATATTGTGGGGGTAGTGGGGCATTTTTCTACTGGAGTTACCTTAGCTGCTGCACCGATTTACCAAAAACACGGTTTGGTTGCTATTTCTCCTACCAGCACCTCTGTGGCTTTATCTGATTTAGGCGACTATATCTTTCGTACTGTACCAAGCGATCGCTTTAGTGGCAATACCCTGTCTAAATATATGCTGGAAAAACTCAACCAGCGTCAGGCTGCGATAATTTATAATTCTCAAAGTGACTATAGCAAATCCCTCAGAGATGCTTTTACTACCAATTCTGTTGGCGACGGGGGAGAAATTGTGACCGAAACTGATTTATCCCAAGGAAATTTTAATCCAGCAGAGACGTTGCAGTCAGCAGCTAGCAATGGCGCAGAAGTACTAGTCTTTCTCGATGATTCGACTACATTAGACAAAGCATTTTTGCTAATGCAGCTAAACAATCGTCAATTGCCAATGTTAGCAGGAGATAGCTTTTATAGACCTCAAACCCTACAAATCTTAGGCGAAAAGGCAGCAGGCTTAGTTGTAAGCGTACCTTGGCACATTTCGGGAAATACTAACCCCAATTTTCCTGATGCTGCTCGTCGTCTGTGGGGAGGAGATGTCAGCTGGCGCACGGCGATGGCTTATGATGCCACCAAAGCTTTAGCTGCTGGTTTAGCTAATAGTCCTAGTCGTCAAGGAATACAGCAGACTTTATCTCAGTCAGGATTTTCTTTTGATGGAGCATCGGGTACAGTGAAGTTTTTACCTTCAGGCGATCGCAATTGGGCAGTACAGTTAGTTAAGGTGCAGCCTGGAAATCGTTCTTCCTATGGTTATGATTTTGTACCTGTTTATTAAATATTACTTTATTAATTAATATTTAATTTAGATTCTAGCAGGATAGAATTAGGTTGATAGCTATTAGATGAAACATTAAAGTGACTAACATTCCCGTACCTCCTAAACCACCTCAAAATTTGTTCGATAGTGAAAAAAAGCTCGCTATCTACAGTCAAATGTTAGCGGACTTGGAACAAAATGCTAGTTATCAACAAGAGGCGATCGCCTATCATGCCCAATCCTTGAAACTATTAGAAGCTGAGGCAGCAACTACCCAGACTGAGTTAGAAGCCTGTCGCAATATTATTGATAGTCTCAATAAGACTCAACAATTAGCTGCCAACGTAACGCTAGACGAAGAAAATAAGAGTAATGGATACCATCCGACTGAAGCAGAGGAGACTGCTCCAGTAGAAATGCCAGCAGTTCAATCTAAAGCAGATAAATCGAAGCAGAAAACAGCAGTTAAAAAAAGCCAGACCAAAACTAAATCACCAAAAGCGAAGGTCAAACCACAAGCTCAGACCAAATCTAAGAACAAACTCGATAGTACACTACCTCCGTCTGCCAGACTAGATACTTACGAGAACATTACTACTGGAGTCTTGGACTTTGTTAAAAAGCAAGATGGAGTTATTAGTTCACCAGACATTGTGGCTTATTTCTATCCTGATGGTTTAGATCAAACACAACAAAACAAAGTGGCAAAATCTTTTAGCAGCGTCCTCAGTTTACAATTCAGAAAAGGTATTTTAGAGCGCACCGTCCCTGGCAAATATATGTGGAATAACAAGGCTTCAACGAAATAACCTTTTGACTTAAATTAGCTCCTTGATAGTTTTTTACTAGACTGAGAATGGTTTTTCTCCTGGCTGTACTTCAATTAATATAGTCATTCTAAATAGAAACCATACGAAAAAAGACAACTGTGATGAGTGCCTGAAACTACTCTGACCTCTGACCTCTGACCTCTGACCTCTGACTTAAACCAGTCAATCATGAGGAAGTTAATTGGAATGACTATAGTTGTCTGCTTGAGGCTATTTAATAATTTCTACCAGTGCTGGTTTTAGATCTGCATACTGGTAATTAAAGCCTGTAGACTGAGTTTTTTGCGGTAGCACCTGCTGTCCTTCGAGTACAACTATTGCTCCATCTCCCAGCAAAACTTCCAAAACGAAATCAGGCACAGGTAGCCAAGAAGGTCGATTCATCACCTCACCTAGAGTTTGACACAGTTTGTTCATCCGAACGGAATGAGGAGAGGTAGCATTATAGACTCCAGACATATCAATTTGGTTGATTGCTTGAACAATCAAGTTAACCAAATCGTCGCGGTGAATCCAAGAAAACCACTGTCTGCCACTGCCAATAGGACCGCCAGCAAACATCTTAAACGGTCCGATCATTTTACCCAATGCACCGCCGTTGGCTAAAACAATACCCACACGTAAAATAACTAATCGCACTCCTAACTCAGTTACTTTCTGTGCTTCAGCTTCCCAAGCTTGACAGACTTGAGCTAAGAAGTCATTTCCAGCAGGACTGTCTTCTACAAAAGCAGCAGTTTCACTTGTGCCATAGTAACCGATCGCCGAACCACTCACTAGCACCTGAGGCTTTTGCTCGGCGGTGGCGATCGCTTCTACTAGTTTTGCCGTGCCAATTTGGCGACTTGACATAATTGCCTGTTTTTGCTGAGGACTCCAGCGTTCGGCAATAGGCTCTCCTGCTAAGTTGACTACTCCATCACAGCCTGAAATACTTTTTTGCCATTCTCCCGACTCTTGGGGAGTATATTGAACTATTTCTAGCTGGGAGTAAGCTGAAGCGGGAAAAACTTTTTGAGCTTTATTAGGATTACGGGTTAGAACTAATATTTGATGCCCTTCTTGGTTTAGCTTGGCTACCAAACGACTGCCAACTAAACCTGTTGCTCCTGTAATGGCGATTTTCATCTGTTGCACTGTTATTTATATCGACCTCTTTAGACTAATGATAAAAGAAGATGGCTGGGTAATTAGGCAGAACAGCAAAATCTAACCAAAAGCGATCGCACTTTTTGTTGGTTCAAACGCTATATATCCAATTACAGTCCCTTTAAAACCAAGGCGGTACAAATGACATCCAAAGCCGATGAGATAGGATGTATAGCAGGTTCAACAGCAATGGAATTCGGGATAATCATGCTAAGACGATAATTAAAAAAGTATAAAACTGCTGTAAATTAAAATTTATGAATCAAGAACTGGAATTACTGCTTCAGTTGGCATCTCGTCAAGGAGCAAGCCATGCAGAAGTTTATCAGGTGACATCTCAATCCCAGCCAGTATTTTTTGAGGGAAATCGTCTCAAGCAGCTAGAAAGTTCTCAATCTATAGGTACAGCTTTAAGACTATGGCATGATAGTAAGCCAGGTTTAGCGGTGGCTTATGGCAACCTTGAGCCAGAATTGTTAGTCAGTAAAGCGATCGCTTTATCAAACCTCAACCAACCTGAAACTATAGAATTAGCACCCCCTAGAAAGGCAATTTACGATTTGACGGGTGCGCAAGCAACCGTAACTGAATTAATAGAATTGGGCAATCAAACAATCGAAAGGTTACGGGAAGAATATCCTGAATTAGTTTGTTCTGCCGAGCTTGAGTCTGAGCAGGAAACTACTACCCTAATTAACTCCCAAGGATTACACTGTCACTATAGAGAATCTGGTTTAAGCTACTATATTGGCGCGGAGTTAGTGCGTGGCGAAGACTTTTTGAGTGTCTACGACGGAGAATACACTAAAGAGAAACTAAATCCTGATTTGGTAATTGAGCAAATTGTCAAACGTCTAGATTGGGCAAAGCGTAACGTTACGACCCCTCAAGGCATTGTACCAGTATTACTTACAGCCAATGCTGCTAATTTGCTTTGGGATACTGTCTCATCGGCTTTAAACGGCAAAAGAGTCAAAGAAAAGTCATCTCCCTGGAGTAGCCAGCATCAGCAATTAGTTGTCTCAAAATCAATTAGTCTTTCTCAACAGCCAGATCGACAACCCTATGACTGTCCTTTTGACGATGAAGGAATGCCAACTCAAAAACTGGAGCTTATTTCTCAAGGAATAGTCAATCAGTTTTATAGCGATCGCACTATTGCTAGAGAATTAAATCTTCAACCAACAGGAAACGGTTTTCGCTCTGATCTAGATAGCTATCCTAGTCCTACCTTAGTAAATCTTATTGTTACTCCAGGTGATAGCTCATTCTCAGAATTAATCACTCAACTAGATAATGGCATTATTGTCGATCAAATGCTTGGCGGTGGTGCAGATATCAGTGGAGACTTTTCCGTTAGTCTAGATTTAGGCTATCGAGTTGAAAATGGCAAGATAACTGGTCGAGTAAAAGATACGGCAATCTCAGGTAATGTCTATCAAATCTTAAAAGAGGTGGTTGCTTTGGGTAGTGATTCTATTTGGAATGGCTCTTGTTTTACGCCTTCGTTGATAGTAGAGGGAATTTCAGTTACAGGTTAATTTTTTAGCAAGTACTTCTGAATTATTTTCCTTAGAGAAATAGCCAGCCAAGGCGATCGCTTGATACGCTCAACAAGTTAAATGTTGTAAATATCTCTTTTTCCTCATCCTGCGTACTGGCTTGCCCTTCGTTCCCTTATCCCTTTAAACCCTTGTACTTTTTTATGCGATAATTCATAAAAGAATAATATTTTAATGTTTGCTTAACATAAAGCAATGAATGAGCCAGCTAAAAAACAACCAAATCCAGAAGAAACTCTAGCCAAACAGACTCCCCCAAAAGAGAAAACCCTGGCAGAACAAGCTCCAGCAAGTTATGAATGTCGCTCTTGTGGTTATGTTTACGTGCCATCTAAAGGGGATAATCAGGGGAATGTTCCCGCAGGAACTCCGTTTGCAGAACTATCGAATGACTGGCGTTGTCCTGTCTGTGGTGTCCGTAAAACTCAATTTGTTAATGTTGGCGCGCAAGGTTCAGCATCTGGCTTTGCTGAGAATTTGAATTATGGCTTAGGAGTTAATCGTCTGACTCCTGCCCAAAAAAATCTTTTAATTTTTGGTGCTTTGGGTTTGGGCTTTTTGTTATTCCTGAGCTTATACGGCTTACACTAGCAATCTTATTTCCATGCCTGCGGTTCAAAGAAAGTTATTTTAGTTGATTTTTCTCATGAATTTGCTGCTTATCTGCCTCAATTAATCACAAAAACATTTATGAATTTATTGATTCAAGCACGTAGTTGGATGTATGCCATAAAACAACGCATTCCCTACGTTCAAAACTTAAAGCAAGTAGCTATATTATTTGCAGTTTGTATATTTTGTATTAGCTGTAGTCAAGTGCCTTCCACCACCGCTAATCCTTGGAAAACAATGACTTTACCAACCGAAGCCATTTTTTCTGATATTGCTTTTACTAGTAATAGCGATCGCGGTTGGCTAGTGGGAACTCAAGCCACCTTATTTGAAACCAAAGACGGTGGTGAAACTTGGTCGCAGCAATCTTTAGACTTAGGAGAAGAAAAGGTAACTTTAGAAGCCATCAGTTTTGATGGTGATGAAGGCTGGATTGCTGGTCAACCATCTATTTTGCTGCACACAGAAGATGGTGGTGATAGTTGGTCGCGTATTCCTCTTAGTGCGAAACTTCCTGGCGCACCTCTTGATATCATTGCTCTGGGTAAGTCTACCGCAGAAATGGTAACCAATCTAGGGGCAATCTATAAAACCGAAAACGGTGGCAAAAACTGGAAGGCTTTAGTAGAAGGTTCGGTGGGGGTAGCTAGAGGTATTCAGCGTTCTAACAACGGTAAATATGTAGCTGTTTCTGCCAAGGGTAATTTTTACTCTACTTGGGAACCAGGTCAAACCGAATGGACTCCTCACCAGAGAACCTCATCTCGTCGTCTGCAAAATATGGGTTTTAATGATGATGAAAGTCTCTGGTTGCTGGCTCGTGGCGGTCAGGTTCAGTTTAGCAAATCAGAAGATTACGAAGAATGGGGAGAACCTATCTATCCTGAAGTTTCTGCTAGCTGGGGCTTTTTAGATGTTGGTTATCGTACCCCTGAAGAGATTTGGGTAGCTGGAGGAAGTGCTAATCTATTAGTAAGTCCTGATGGTGGTCAAACTTGGTCAAAAGACCGTGATGTAGAAGACGCGCCCTCTAATTTTTATAAAGTAGTATTCCTTTCACCGCAAAGAGGCTTTATTTTGGGTGAGCGAGGAACACTACTAAAATATGTGCCTGAAGCTGGTACTGCTGCCTAATTACTTTAGGTAAGTTGTAGGCAGTTACCTTTGTTTCGTATTATGTAGATAAGGCTTTTAATATTCACAAGGCTTGAAAACTTTTAATCAGGAGAAATAAAACATATGGCTGGAGATACTGGAGAACGTCCATTTTCCGATATTATTACGAGCGTTCGCTACTGGGTAATCCATAGCGTTACAATTCCTATGCTGTTTGTAGCTGGATGGCTATTTGTTAGCACTGGGTTGGCTTATGATGCTTTTGGTACTCCTCGTCCCGATGAGTACTTTACCCGAGAACGAATTGAAATTCCTGTGATTAGCGATCGCTATGATGCTAAAGGGCAAATCAAAGAATTTAATAAGTAAAAATTAAGTAGAAAAATATGACAAGCAATAACCCCAATCAACCCGTTTCTTACCCCATCTTTACCGTTAGATGGTTGGCAATTCACACTTTAGCCGTACCAACCGTTTTTTTTCTTGGTGCGATCGCCTCTATGCAATTTATTCAAAGATAGGAGTTAATCATGGAGAGAAATCAAAATAAAAATAGACAACCAGTAGAGCTAAATCGTACCTCTCTCTACTTGGGTTTACTTTTAATTGCTGTTCTAGGTATTCTTTTCTCTAGTTACTTCTTTAACTAGACAAGTTACTTAAACAACTTATCTCAATATTCATAACAAGAGGAGAATTAAAAAGAATGTTTGCAAATGGAAAAATTCCCTTGTGGATCGTTGCCACAGTAGCTGGCACGGGTCTCATCGCCGTTGTCGGTATCTTTTTTTACGGTTCTTATGGTGGTGTTGGCTCTGGAATGTAGAGTTTGCCTCAATCAAGCTACACCTTGAAATGTAGAATCAGTTACGCAATGAACCGCCTAGTATTTCCACTCGGCGGTATTTTTTTGGGCTGTTGTTTAATTTATCGCTTAAAGTAGATAATCAAACTGTTTTAAGCTTTTAGCGTCTTGGTGAGCGTTCCCTTGATTTAAAGTCATAGTCGTATATTACCCATACTGGCTGGTAACCAATCTGGCGATAAATATGGTTAGAGATAGGGTTAGCTAAATTAGTAAATAAGAAACAGTATTTATAGTCTTGATTGAGTAACTGTTGACTAACTCCAGCAACACAAGATGTTGCGTAGCCTTTTCCTCTATATTCTGGTGGTGTGTAAACTGCGTTGATTCTAATTCCGTTAGGTGTTGCTCCACCAAAAGCTGCCATTGATACAGATACTTTATCTTGCCAAACAAAAAGACTTTTCTGTTTTAAATGTCGATTGAACCACAATTGATGATCTGACCTGGGTTCGTTGTCGCCTAAAGCTTCATCTTCAAAAGCCTTTCCCCATTTAATTAACAAATTGCGATCGCTTTGTGTTGCTAATCTTAAATTACCTGAAGCGGATGTTATTGGCTGTACTATCTCCAACTGATGTATCTTCATCGCCACAGCTAGTTCAAAAGCTTGTCCTGTCAGAGATTGCCATGTACGAGCAAAGATTATAGCTTCTGATTTTGGTGCTATGACCCCAGGCAAAGATTTATTTGGCGATGCTATATCTTTAGCAATTGAGTCAACTGCTTTATTATCTGTAGATTTAGCTAGCATTAATTTACGAGGAGGAGTTTGGATAGCTGTTGTTTTAATCAATCCTTTATTTTCAACAGTTGCAAGATATGGCAAGTTAGCATCATCTCGATCAGATTTACTTAAAGCTTTGCTGATACCCAATAGTAAACAGTGAGTAGCTTCATCTTCTAGTAAATAACTTTCAACCCTCTGATAATATTCGCTAGCATTATCGAATCTAACTACATCCATAAATAACTCTCACTATTTTCCTTATGATAATTTTGTATAAAAAAAAGGTTTAATACAACTCCCTACTTCTTTCTAAAAATCGCGTTGAAATATGAATCTATTTTTAGGTTTATTAAGAGAAATATTGCCTGGGCTTGAGATACGGGCATTATCGTTATAGTGGCGATCGCTCTATAAAGCTAATAACTTACAATTAATAACTAACCAATGAAAGATTTATATCCACCTATCGAACCTTACAATCAAGGCAAATTAAAAGTCTCTGAGCTACATACAGTTCACTATGAAGAATCTGGTAATCCTCAAGGCAAACCAGTAATATTTCTTCATGGTGGTCCTGGTGGCGGAATTGCCCCTATGTATCGGCAATATTTTGATCCTCAGCAATGGCGTATTGTTATCTTCGCTCAAAGGGGATGTGGGCAAAGCACTCCCTATGCAGAATTACGCGAAAATACTACCTGGGATTTGGTCAGCGATATTGAAAAGCTTAGACAGCATCTAAATATAGATCGGTGGGTAGTATTTGGTGGTAGTTGGGGCAGTACATTAGCTTTGGCATATAGCCAAACTCATCCAGATAGCTGTAAAGGTCTAATCCTGCGGGGCATATTTATGTTACGCCCATCGGAAATTGGCTGGTTTTACCAAGAGGGCGCAAGTAATATCTATCCTGACGCTTGGCAGGAGTATATTAAGCCTATCCCTCCAGCAGAAAGAGGTGATTTATTATCTGCTTTTTACAAAAGGTTAACCAGTGAAGATGCCCAAATCCGCCTAGAGGCAGCCCGTGCTTGGTCAGTTTGGGAAGCCAGCACCAGCAAGCTAATTCCTTCGCAAGCTAGCAAAGTTAGCTTTGGCAGAGCAGAATTTGCCGAGGCTTTTGCCCGCATTGAATGTCATTATTTTGTTAACAAAGGCTTTCTCAAGAGTGAAAATCAATTATTAGATAACGTCGAGCGCATCCGCCATTTACCAGGAGTCATTGTTCAGGGCAGATATGATGTGGTCTGTCCCATGATTACCGCTTGGGAACTTCATCAGGTTTGGACAGAAGCAGAATTTGTCGTTATTGCCGATGCAGGACATTCTGTATCCGAACCAGGAATTAAAGATGCTCTAATTAGGGCAAGCGATCGATTTGCTGCATTGTAGCTAAAAAACAAATAAAATATCTCCTGATGTTGGCAGTAGCCAATTTATTGATTTTTAGTGATAGTGTAAAAGCATCAAGGAATGCTTTGTAAACTTAAACTTTTATGCTTCAGAATCGCATTCGACAAGCTATCTATGCTGCCCTAACAGCGATCGGCTTCGTCTTGACAAATTATTATTTAGTGCAGTTCACCATTGCCACCAAAGGAGAATTGACCATAGCTAACTTTCTTAACTTCGATATTGCTTTGTTTATCGAACAAGTTTTTGCTAATTCCGCCTCCAGTTTTATTGGGATGGATGTAACTATTGCAGCCTTGTGTGCAATAGTGCTGATCGTGACCGAAGGGCGACGACTAAAAATGAGGTTGTGGGGTCTTTACATTGTCGTTATGTTCTCAGTGTCCTTTGGTTTTGGATTTCCGTTGTTTCTGTTCATGCGAGAGCGCAAGCAGATTAAATTGTTAGGTATAGCAGGAGATAATCAGAAGGAGAACATTTCACCAACGTAAATAATTGATTGTCCTACTTCTACTTCCCATCCCTAATATCCTTGCCTCACCTCTACATTTTCTCTGAAATTTAATAGCGTTGTTTTTTTGTTATCAGTCGTTAGTCTATTGGGTGTGGTTTGGGTGCGATCTCAATACTTCCTGTTGTATATGTTGACCATATTGGTTTAGACTTGCAGCCGTGAAACATTTTGGGTTGCCCAAATTAGTACTAAGTCCGATAAAAGGTAGTTCGACCTTGATTGCTCCTCCTATACAATAGCTAGCACATCCGTAGCCTTGCCATATTGTTTGAGATATAGAGCTATCTATGTACTGACTGAAATAATTAAAGTTTGTACGCCCAAAGAGAATAAGCGAAGATGGCTGAAGCATCGTAATAAGTGATTGAATGAAGTTTGCTGCCCAATTATTACCGAACAAATCTTCTTCATTAATGTTTTCATTTTCTAGTAAACACTTGAAGTTAGACAATGTAGCAAAAGGAAAAAGGTCTATGTGAACTGCTTGATAAGATAAATTGTTGTTTGGATAATACGATGCGCCAAAACCTCTTAGGAAACCTTCTACATTGTAACTATCGGGTTTATTCATGCCGAACCATTTGGTGTATGCTGTATATCGCTCGTCTTGAGGATAAAAATAAAAGTTATATCCGTTGATGATTTCGTCTTGAAGCTGTTGATCATTGAGAATATCAGCAAGTTCTTCAGTTTGGTTTAGTACTCGAAAACGATTATTTGGTGTTTCCCGATAATTCAATGGTTCGTTATTTTTGACCTTTTTTAAAGCTGACTCAGGAGTTTCATTAAGATATTCTTTCCGCGATGGATTTGCAGCTACAGTAAGAATAATAGGTTTTTTAGTTTCAGCATTCCCAAACCAAAGGATTGGAGGACACCTTTCGGGTAGCTCTTTTTTCCATTCATCTTGTTCTCTTAATTTGATTTGTTTCTTAACAGCATGAATCAAAAGTGATCGAGCAGTTGAGTTACATTCTAGAGAATTGCTCATAAAAATTTTATACTTGTGTTCTATCAAGTAATTTTTTAGCTATTACCTAACGGTTTAGATTGCACAATCCTAACCTCCACCGTTCCAATTGCATATTGTTCTCTCAAAAGTGCGTAGCAAAGCAATGCCGTAGGCTTATCGCCCGTTCTAACTTACAGTAACGCTTACTCAATCTGTCTTCGTTTCACCCAAACTGTAACTTTCTGATTTAGGAAAGATGCTAGGAATAGCCATTGTGGTCAACATAATCAGATTTGCCACCCAAAACAGTAAAACTAACCACAACAAACCAAGCCAAGGCTGAGGATAATTTATTAAATGTAACCCCGACCATAATTGCCAAATGCGAAACCCCGTGTAAAGTGTTCCAATAATGACAACAACACTTTTACACAAAATACGACTAAAACCTGTTTCACTCGCTAACTGAACGACAACAGCCAATAAATAACAACTGAAAAAGACTCGTACAATTGGCTGATTCCAGAAGACAATCCACATAACTAGAGGCAGAATTATCCCTACTAGCCCTGCAACCTTAGCCCAAACTCTAATAAATTGGATCTGTGCATCGTTAAAAGCCATCACTGAGTTTAATGGTAGTTTTCCTTTTTTGACTAACCAACCATAACTCACGCTCAAAAAAGTGGCGATCGCACAAAAAGAAAAGACTGTAAACCAGTTGTTAGGATTCATTGAATTATTATTTAACGTTTTCTGATTTTATTCTCTTTATTTCTATCGTACCTACCGCATACTGTTCTTTCAATAACGCGATTGCACTACTTCAAACTACAATAAATAAACTCAATCTTGCTGCCACTCAAAGCAATCGTCAGCCGCAAATTTATCAGGCTCACTGTTAGCAATGTAAATTTCTTTAATTAGTAGTACAATGCTCCACTTTTAAGCAACAATAAAGATATCAGTAAATATACTGTTGTTTATAACGAGCCAGAAAAATGACTTATAAATTTCTACTAACAATATTTTTAACTAGCCTGAGTTTGATCGGTGTGTTGACACCAATAGCTGTCGCACAAGAACGCCCAAAATGTTACCTAATCGATAATTCTGGACAGCTAACAGATTTAACCGATATCTGCAATGCCAGTCAGAAGCGATCGCCTGAGACAGACCCTGCTACCAGTGAAAGTCAGAATATTATTAACAATAACAATAATATTAGTATCGACTCCCAACCCCTAGACCCAGGGCTTTCGGTAGATGATAACGTATATATTTTAGGAGATAACAATCTTCCTGTTGAGTCCAGCTTTATTGATAGCTCTTACTACATTGATAACGGAATAGGTACGAACTATACAGCATATATAAGAAGCTATCAAGTTTCTCCTACTTCGTTAGTCCGTGAGACACTTAGAGAGCAGGTATTTCAATTTGGTACTTACCCAAATAGTATTACTTCAACTCTCAGACAAGGGCGAGGCAGAGTTCCTTTTATTATTTATCGCTATCAAATCTAATTTTCTTAGAATCAACACCCGAACTAAAAGCCGAATCTGAAGTAAAGCCAACCGAAGCTGAATCTGCCAAAACTACCAAATCTGAGGCTAAAGTAGTTACCACCCTGAAGAAAACTAAGGCAAGCAGAAAAAGTAACGGTTGGTCACGGTGAATATTAAAAATCTGATTACATACAGGCTCAATTGCGCCGATTATTACTCAAAAGATTACGAGCTAACAAACGAAATAACAAGACCGTTCCTATTCCCCAAACACCATTAACAATTAAAGCAGTAGCTACACCAGGCACTTGCCAACCACCGCCAACGGGTTCATCTTTAAGAGGTAAAACGATAAACCAATTAACTAAACTAGGGACTATTGCGCCCAATAACAGTCCTGATAACCAGTAAGCAAGACCTTGAGTGCCAGAAATAGCGATCGCCAAAAGTATGCCCCAAACTCCTCCCCATAATGCCAAAGACAAAACGCGAGGGATACCGAAAGGAGGAGTTGGATTCGTAGCATAAGGAGTAAGATTATCGGCAGCCAACCCAATGTTTTTGAGCAGAATTAGCATTGGTTGATGAAAAACTAAAACTGCCAAAAAACCAGCAACTAATGCCACAATAAGTATTGGTAAAGAATTTTTGTCGTTCATCTTTATAAAGTCTCAAAAAACTGATATTAATATTATTCGTATCTTCCGCAGCACTTAATTAGAGGGCGTTGCTGAATTGAAGTATGATTTAGAAGAAATGCGATCGCCTTGTCTGTGAATAATTTGTCCATGAAGCAGTAAAAATTAAAAAAGAAGAACTCTTGCCTATTTGTTCTGCAACCTTGTCAACTTCTTTGGCGATGATAATACTGCGATCGCTAAAGCCGAATATTCTTAAATATTCGTAACTATAACCAAGACTCGAATTTATACTAACTATACGCTGCTGTTAATCAAGAAACGCGATCGCGGATAGAAATAATATCGCTTTCTCCTAGTAATTCATCTCATTTGAATTGATCGAGCAAAGTTTTTGCTGGCAATTTGCGATCGACTCATTATTTTACAGAAGATCGAAAAGACTAAAGTTGTAGCCGACACCCAAAAGTAAGCCTACATCAGTATCATCTTCACCAAAGCCCAAATTAAGACGGACTGTCCCTGTAACTCTTGATAATATAGGTATATCAACTCCTGTAGTCACTAAGCCATCGACATTAAAGTCGCCAAAAAAATCTTCTATTGCTATTCCACCACCAACAAAAGGGTAAATAAAATCTAAATCACTGGTAAAAGATTTAAAGACAGGAACGCCAAAGGTTAAGGCAAAAGTGCTGACGTTATTGCCGCCAAAAATAGTTGAAGTGTGAAGAGATATGTTTTTTGTAAAAGCAGTTTTACCTACTAAAGAGAAGCCTCCGTCTCCTAAAGCCGTTTTTGACCCACTAATACCAATATTGCCACCTAAACCAATGTAGCTGCGTGTCGGTTTATCTTTTTTTTGTTTCTTTGCTTCTGTTTCTTCATTGGTTTGCGCCAAAACAGTATCTGCTGTTTTTAGTACTATAAAAGCTGTCTCTATAAAGAGACATAAAAACAAAAAGACAATTTTATTTTTCATAATCTAACACTACATTATAGATCCTGCTTATATTTGATATGTCGCTCGGTTATTATAGGCAATTATCTGCCATTGCATCCAATAAAGTTTGCAAGTCCTGATGTTCTTCAGGATTTACATGGCGATCGCTTTAACTGAAATATTAACCTAAAACTAATTTGGAAACTAATGCCAGGCGAAACCAATCTAAAGGCTTTGTTAAAATCCATGCAGCCTGTTCTCTGTTCAGGGGAGTATGTTTTTTGCAGCGTCAATAATCAAAATCATAGCTTTTCTCACCTCGATCCTATTGGGCAATTCCGAGAAAATGAGGGGTTGACTCTGATTCTAGAACGAGAACAGGCTGATACAGCCAATTTGTCTTACACATCAGTCTTTTCGATGATCACTCTTTCGATCCATTCTAGTTTGGAAGCAGTTGGTTTTCTTGCTGCGATCGCTAACAAATTAGCCGAACATAATATCAGCGTAAATCCAGTTTCGGCTTATTACCACGATCATTTATTTGTCCCTGCTTCACGCGCTAAAGAGACAATGAAGTTGCTTCACGAGTTTTCAAACTGAAATAGGATCTTATTTTTATTTTTAATATAGCGATCGCATCTGCTCTTTTTCTTCAGCTTTAACTTGCTACCAATAATTGGACAGATTCAACTAGTCATAAAACTACAAAGCTGTCTTGCATAATTCATTTTGTTATTATAATGATTGCTATAATATTGTGCTGATTTTATGTATACACTCAAGTTAGCTACAGTAGGATCTTCAACAGGAGTTGTTATTCCTAAAGAAATGCTCAAAAGCATGAAGCTAGAGAAAGGAGATTTTCTTTATGCAGTAGAAACTGCCGAAGGATATGTTTTAACTCCTTACAATCGAGAAGTGGAGGCACAAATTCAAAAAGGTCGCGTCTTTATGAAGCAGTATCGAGAAACTTTTAAAGCCTTAGCAGTATTGATTAATTTACGACTCAAATTTTGGTCAAAAAGTAGTTTCAATTAATATTTACAGAAGCAACTAAACGATGTTCGCGATCGGCAGCAAATTCCAAACAGGCTTTGATATCCTCCTCGGTCAATTTAGAAAAGTCGTCTATAATTTCATCATGAGACATTCCAGAAGCTAACCAGCCTAAAACATCGTAGACAGTAATCCTCATTCGTCTAACACAGGGCTTTCCTCCTCGTTTATCTGGTTCAATTGTAATTAAGTCGTGATAGCCCATGACTGCAAAAACATATTTTTATCATTAGCTATACTTTATCAAAAAATAGTAATGAGATGAAGAGCGAGCGCATCTTCTCTTTTTACTCGGCTTCAACTAACTGCTATTTAATTCCCAAGAATTATGTCTGTAAGATTATTACTGATAGAAGATTTATTTAACCTCGAACAGATTGGACGTTATTATGGCGGGGCTTATAGTTTTTCTCCAGATGGTAAAACGTTAGCCTATGTAGTCCAAAGAGCCAAAGCAACTACTAAAAATCACAAACAAGATTTTTTACATGATAATGATCGCGCCGACATTTGGCTGGCAGATTTGGCAACTTCTAAATCATTCAATCTCACCAAGGGTATAGAAGAAGATGTCGGTTATTGGTCGCCAGCTTGGTCGCCCGATGGCAAACACTTAGCTATGTTATCTACTAAGGGAGGTAATGTTACTCTCTGGGCTTGGTCGCAAGCTACAGAAAGTTTTCAGCAGCTTACTTCAAGAGGAGTTAACTCTGAAGATGCAACATATTGCCCTTACGTTTGGATTTCCAACAAAGAGATTATCTGTACGGTTTTAGCAGAAGGTGAAAAACCCTGGGGAATGATTGTCGAAACAGACTCTCCACAAAAGGCATGGCAAGGATCGCAAACAGCCAATAGAGGGAAAGAAGTAACTGTTAGTGTTTTAAAAAGTGGTGTTGCAGTCGATCTTAGTAAACGCGATCCAAAAACATCGATTGTAGTTAATATTGGCGATCCGTTAGGATACGCGCAGCGTAGTTGCACTACCAAAACTCTGTTTACGGCTAATACCCAAGAATATACCCTTTCTGGCGATAAAAACTGGCTTGCTTGTCTAGAAACAGTAGATATTCGACAGCCACAAGCCGATTTATCCCTCAATTTAGAGTTTGCTGAAAGATACGCCCTTAGGCTTATTTCTTTACAAGATCGAGAACCAAAAAGATTAGAAGTAAGTAACGATGTATTGGCAGATTCTTTGTGTTGGTCGCCAGATAGTCAACAATTAGCTTTTATCGGTTATGAAGACAAACGAGATCGCCCGCCACAGATTTATATTTACGATTGTCAGAATAATACAGTGCAAACTTGGGGTAGCAAAATTAATGCTGCACCTTTAATTAGAAATAAACCCCGTCTACTCTGGGCGGTAGATAATACATTACTGGTTTACGCTGCACAGAAAGAGGCTCAACCCACTCCCCAAAACAGCTATGATTGGTGGTTAGTACGGTTTAATAGCGAACCAATTTGTTTGACCGCAGACCTAGAGACACCCCCAGTAGAATTATTAGCAGAGGTAGGAAGTAAATCATTTGTCGGACTTGTTGAGGGTAATCTTTGGCGTATTAGACTTAAGAACAATCCTCTAGAGAATATTACTACTGAATTAGAAGCAAAATTAACCGCAATTGTTTACCCAGGAGATACCAGCAGAGGAGATACTCAAGTAGTTTCTACCAAACAAGAATTTACTAAGATTATAGTGAGTACGGAGGTAGAAGAACAGACCGAATTTTATCAAATCGACCTAGTAGAAGACACCTGGAAACTGTTAGAGAAACCACAACCAAAAGCCCAAGTAGCAGCATACGAATCTCAAACAGATACAGTGATTTTTACTGCTAGCGATAATACGGGGACTTATCTCTGGTCTTCTCATAACTCAAAAATTAATTGTTTTTTAGAAACCAATACTTTTCTGCGTGATATTAAACTAGGTCAACTACGCCAAATAGAATATACCAGCTTAGACGGGGAAAAACTTAGGGCGCAACTTATTTTACCGCCAGACTATGACTCAGAATGCACTTATCCTGTAATAACAGAGGTTTACCCAGGCTGGGTTATTAGTCCTACCCCTCATCCTTCTTGCGAACTTAACTTTGTTAGCCCTCTCAATTTTCAACTGGCAGCAGCCCAGGGTTATGTATTCCTGCAACCCAGTATTCCCCTTAAACCAGAAGGAGAAGCAGACGATCCAATGTTAAAGTTACTCCAGGTCGTCTTACCCGCAGTGGAAAAAGCGATCGCTCTTAACATTGCCGATCCTGAACGACTTTATTTAATGGGTCACAGTTTTGGTGGTTATGCCGTTTATGGTCTGATTACTCAAACCCATCGCTTTAAAGCAGCAGTATCCTTGGCGGGACTTGCCAATCTTGTTAGTTTGTATGGTGCATTCGACCCTAGATTTCGCTATCGAGAAAATGCCCACGAAGATTTTTTTCAGGGCATACTGCTTGAATCTGGTCAAACAGCAATGGGTAATCCACCCTGGAAAAATTTGGGGCGTTATCTCCGTAACAGTCCCATTTTTGCAGTAGATCGCGTGCAAACCCCTCTAATGATTATTCAAGGAGACATGGATTACGTACCCATCCAGCAAGGAGAAGAATTTTTTGCCAGCCTCTACCGTCAGGGAAAACGAGCCGAATTTGTGCGTTATTGGGGAGAAGGTCATGTTCTTTCCAGCCCTGCCAATATTAAGGATATGTGGGAGCGCATTTTTGCTTGGTTTGGAGACTTTTAATCTAATGAAGCTCAATAATCTTCAAATATAACTGCAAGTATCTTTGCTATAAAGTAAAAGCGATCGCCTTATCTCCTGTCTCTATTAGAATACTTATATTCCTCATCTCCTCAAATAAATGCCTACCCTACTTGTCAAAAATATTCATACTTTAGTAACAATGAATGATCGCCGTCGCGAGATTCGTCACGGTGCTTTATTAGTCAGGGATAACGTTATCGAACAGGTAGGGACAACAAAAGAATTACCCAATACTGCTGATGAAGTTTTAGATTTACAAGACAGACATATAGTTTTACCTGGTTTAGTCAATACCCATCATCATTTCTTTCAAAACCTAACTCGTGTAACTCCCGCAGGGCAAAATGGCGATTTGTTTGAGTGGTTAACAGCGCACTATCCTTTGTGGTCAAACTTAACTGCGGAAGGAATGTACTATAGTTCCCAGTTGGCAGCAGCAGAACTAATTCTATCAGGCTGTACTACTGCCAGCGATCATCATTATTTATTTCCCAATGACTGCACCCTCGATGAGCAAATCCGCGCTGTCGGGGGCATTGGCTTGCGGTTTCATGCCAGTCGGGGCAGTATGAGCGTCGGGGAAAGTAATGGCGGTTTGCCTCCAGATTTTTTAGTTGAAAAAGAAGCAGATATCTTAAAAGATTCGCAGCGATTAATCGAACAGTATCACGATAACGATCGCTATTCTATGGTGAGAATCGTCCTTGCGCCCTGTTCGCCATTCTCCGTATCTCAAGATTTAATGAAAGAGTCGGCTGCAATGGCGAGAAGTTATCCAGGGGTAAGACTCCATACCCATCTAGCAGAAACCAAAGGGGATGTGGAGTATAGCCTGTCTAAGTTTAATCTAACTCCTGGAGACTATGCAGAGTCAGTCGGCTGGCTGGGGGATGATGTCTGGCACGCTCACTGTGTTAAGTTAAGCGATCGCTCTATTGATAAGTTTGGTCAAACTGGTACTGGAGTGGCACACTGTCCCTGTAGCAATATGCGTTTGGCTAGCGGTATTGCACCTATCCGTAAAATGCTTAATGCCAATGTTCCTGTAGGCTTGGGCGTAGACGGTGCAGCTTCTAATGATGCCACAAACTTATTCCATGAAGCCCGCCAAGCTTTTCTTCTCGCCCGCGTCAAAGATGAAGATGCTTCAGTAATGACTGCCCGTGATGCCTTAGAGATTGCTACTAAAGGCGGTGCGAAGGTTTTAGGCAGAAACGATATTGGCTATCTAGCACCAGGGATGGCAGCAGATTTTGTTGCGGTTGATTTAGATAAGCCTGGTTTTGTCGGAACACAACAAGATCCTGTTGCTGCATTAATTTACTGTCAAACTGATTATGTAGACTACAGCTTTATTAATGGTCAAAAAATTGTGGATCGAGGTAATTTAACTACTATTGAGTTTAAGCAAATAATCGAAAAGAGCAATCAAATTGCAGTAAAATTAGCTTCCAAATAATTGCTTTTTTCAGCTTTCTCTCCACTGTATTGCAGAGACTACCCACATATTCTCATTAATCTCTTTTCAACAAGCGCGCTATTCCACGTACTTCAATTAAGCAAAATTTCTCCATAAACATCAACATTATCTATAAAAGAGTTATCGGCATCAGTAGCAAAATTGTTACTAAATTCAGGTAATGATTTTAAAGAAGCAACTAGAGAGCGATCGCACCCTCTTGGAGACCCCCTAAAGGGTTCAACAGTTTGCTCGCCCTCGACAATAACCTCAACGGGGGGAACCCCCGCAACGGTTTTGTCTCGCAACGGGGGAAACCCCCCTTCGGGTTCAGCAGTTTCTTTAAGCGGGGGAACCCCGCCAACGAACTGCTTCACCGCAACGCAACTGTCTCACCGCGTCGCCGTCAGAGCGGGTGGAAACGGCTCTGTTCAAGAGCCTTGTTCCACACCCGCTAGCAAGGGAATGCTCCAATCGACAGTCGCTATAACGGGTCGCTGTCTCGCTATTTGCTTGTTGTGCTAAAGCTTCGGTAACCATAAAAATAGCACCGCCTTTTCCTTGATTTATCCCGTTGCCAGCGATCGCCGCTCTCAACGAACCTGAACCTCGATCATCAGTAGTAGTAACCATAATTCAAGTTGGAATTAAGTCTATTTCTACTTCTACTGCTATTGCTGAAGTAATTCCTAATTCAATCCAGAGCAAAATTGATAACCTAAATAGTCTTAATATATTCACCGACCTCAATAAATTAGATACAATGACCATAAATTAAATTAGTTTTCAGTAGCCTTTGCTACTTTTATACAAAATATGTCTAACTATTGGGGAAATTATTGGCAACCAGAACAATCGCCTAAAAATATAGCGGTATCTCAACCTTCTAAATGGTTATCTAAATTGTTTGTTAAAGGACAGTCATCCTTGGCTAATACATCAGTTCGAGAATTATCTTTATCTAGGCAAGTAGAACATTTGGAAAGGTGTAGCAACTTAGATTCAACACAGCCAGCAAAGCGTACTCGAATTAGTGAATTTACTTTAGCAGAACCTTTAGGCACAGCCAAGCGATCGCTAATCAAAATGCTTTATGGTAAGTAGGGTGTGTCAATTTACCTGTACCTAAGAAAATTGAACAGCCTCACCTGCAACATAAGTAGCTGTTACCGCACGTTCATCTCCCAAGATCATCATGGCAAAGGCTTTTTCAGTTAATTCGGCTAGATTTTTTGATTTAGGGTCGGGGTTACGCAGTTTCATTAAAGGTGTGGCTTGTAAATCCCAAACTACAAAATCAGCTTCTTTTCCTAGTTCAAAATTACCAATTTGATCCTCCAACGAAAGAGCTTTGGCTGCACCGAGAGTTGCTAAGTAAAAAGCCTGGAATACAGATAAACTCTTATTTTGCAGTTGCATGATTTTATAAGCATCACTCATTGTTTTTAGCTGAGAAAGACTTGTTCCGCCTCCTACATCAGTGGCTAAACCAACTTTGATTGGGGTTTGAGTTGATTTTGCTTGGTCGAGTTTAAATAATCCACTGCCTAAAAATAGATTAGAAGTCGGACAAAAAGCGATCGCTGCACCTGCATCTGATAACCTGGCAAAAGCTGAATCATCTAATTGAACGCAGTGAGCTAAAATAGTGCGATCGCCGATCAAATCAAACTGTTCGTATACATTTAAGTAATCTTTACTCTCAGGAAAAAGTTCGGCAGTAAACTGCACTTCTTGAACATTCTCTGCTAAATGAGTATGTACGTAGACATCGGCAAATTCCGCTTTTAACTTACCTGCTAGAGATAATTCTTCTGGGGTTGAAGTGATCGCAAAGCGGGGAGTGATAGCATAAAGCAATCGATCTAACCCGTGCCACTGTTGAATTTGTTCGCGAGTCTGGGCATAAGCAGTTTGAGCGTCGTTGAGCAAAAAATCTGGTGCATTGCGCGTCATCAACATTTGCCCCGCAATAATTCGCATCTGACGACTCTGTGCTTCAGTAAATATAGCTTCCACTGACTGAGGAAAAATCGTGGTTAAGACTACGGCTGTTGTTGTACCGTTGCGTAATAGTTCGTCAAGAAAAAAAGAGGCGATTTTACGGGCATACTCCCTATCCTTGAACTTAGCTTCAGTAGGAAAAGTATACTGATCCAGCCATTCCATCAATTGTTCTCCATAGGCAGCGATCATCTCGGTTTGAGGATAGTGAACGTGAAGATCGATTAAGCCTGGAGTAATTAATTTATCTTGATAGCTGGTAATTTCATCATTGGCATATTGTTCTTTTAAGCTTTCATAAGTCCCAAAAGCTTTGATTTTGCCATTTTCAACTACCAATAGCCCATCTGGCAGATAACGAACGCTATCCACTTCTGATTGATAAAAAGGATCGTTAACAAAGTCTAAAAATGAACCACGAATTATTTTAGTAGATGATGACATGGTAAAAGAAGTCAGAAATTATAAGTCAAAAGTTATGAAGTCAAAAGTCACGAAGCTGACTGCCTGACATATTTATTGTAGTAAAGCTAAATTTTAAAACACTTCAATTCATAAATTCGAGAAAACCAAATGGCATCATAATAGCTGATAGCCTGACTAATCAAAATTAACTTGTACAATTGGCAAGTCTAAGAAAAGAATGAAATAGCCCCTATTTTTCCTTTAACTATCTGCAAGTAATCTTGGGGAGTTAACATAATTAAAGTACCTCGCACCCCAGCCGAGACAGTAATGCGATCGAAAGCTTCAATTGTTTCATCTACATAAACGGGATAGTCTTTTTTACTAGCTATAGCTGTTACTCCTCCGCGAACATATCCTGTAAGCGATTTTAGTTCTTTCAATGCAATCATTTCTAATTTACGTTCTCCAGTTAACTTAGCCATTGCTTTCAAGTCTAGCTGGGCATTACCAGGAATTACAGCAAAATAAACATTGTTTGCATTACTGCAAACTACCAAAGTTTTAAAAACTTGTTCAGGCGCAAGATTTAGTTTATTAGCCGTACTTTCTGCGGTTAAATCTTCTATATCTACTTCATAATCGAGCAATTCATATACTATATCCGAAGAATCGAGCAGACGTACTGCATTGGTTTTTGGTATCGGCATTATATTACTATTTTCTGACTTCTGTAGGGGGCGAACGGTGAGGCAGCGCGTTGGGTCGAGACCCCGCGTCGGCGTAAGACGCAAGGGAATGCTCGACTTGCGGGTCACATGCGGCTAAAGCCTTTGTCGACTTGAAGCGACTGTCGAACCCGAAGGGCCGTTCGCCCCTACTTGTTACAGTTGACTTTATTTGCCCTGCCTATTCAGAACTCAATTGTATACTGTATGCAGTTATACTTTTGTTCTCAGCCAATAATGGTAATTTTGCCTATTATTAACAGGTGTGAGAGTCAGAATGAGTATTCAAAAAATAAAACAATGGCAGTTAAAATCTAGCAGTAGATTTAATTTAATTAACAATTCAATTTTATTATTCTTACCTTTTGCTATATTATCGGCTTCGGCACTTGAAACCAGGGCATCAGAAGAAGTGAACAGCTTCGATGACACTAGCGGGATGTCGCAAGTTAATAATGTTAGACAGTTAAAAACCAAAAAAGGTTTAGAAAGCCATGATGGTAATAGCGAGATGTCTCAGGTTACCAACGTTCAGCAGCTAAGAGATGTTTCGCCCACAGATTGGGCTTATGAGGCATTACGTTCATTGGTAGATCGTTATGGTTGCATTGCTGGTTTTCCCAATCAAACTTATCGCGGTAATCAACCCCTGTCTCGCTACGAATTTGCTGCGGGTTTAAATTCCTGCCTCAGTCAAATCGAGCGATTAATTGCCTCGTCAGGAAGTGTTTCTCAATCTGACGTAGAGACTATTCAACGTTTAAACCAAGAATTTGCAGCAGAATTAGCAACCCTTGGTGGCAGAGTCGATGAATTGGAAAGTCGCGCTGCTGTAGTAGAAGATAGTCAATTTTCTACTACAGCTAAATTTACAGGTAATGTCTTTCTAAACGCTACAGGTGCAACTGCTAGTGATGATGTTTTAGCAGAAACAGCTAGTCTTGATGCACCTTTTAGTCTTCGTCGCGCAGGGCGGGATGCAAATAATAATCCTCTAATCAGCAACATTACAGACGATCCTGAAATTACCTTTAGTTATTATACTTGGTTAAACTTCGACTCTTCATTTACAGGAGAAGATAACTTAACAGTTCAACTAGTAGCAGGGAACGGTAATTCTCCTGCTAACAATTATGTTTCCGCAGGGCTTTACAACACTTTTGGCGTTCCTTTTACCGATCAAACAGGTACAGCTACAGGAGTAGGTACTGTCGAGCTACGAGAATTATCATATGATTTTCCTGTTGGTGAAAAGTTAAGGGTTATAGTCGGACCTAGAATTAATTGGTATCGCTATTTTGATAACAACAACTATACCTTCTTCCTTACAGGCGCAAGTAGCTATAACTCTAGTGGTGGTACTTTAGTAAATCCAATCGATCGTGGTTCGGGTGCAGTAGTAACTTATGACTTTAATGACTTACTAAGCTTTAGAGTCGGTTATTTGGGAGAAAACACCGAGTTTTTACCCGCAGCGTTCTTTAATACCTCTTCCGATCCTAATAAAGGGTTATTTAGTGCTACTCAAAGCCTCACTGCCGAAATCGGTTTAGCGATCGCCGAAAAAGCAAATATCCGTTTTTTATATACTAGGGCTACTATAGACAATAACCAACCGATCCTGGATGCAAATGGCAACATTACAGGCTTTGGTGTCGGTGGAGCAACAGGAGAACCCATCTATGGAGTGGCTGATGATGGCTTTGGTGGCACAATTGGAGATGCTCCTTCTGATACTTTTTCTTTTAACTTTGACTGGACAATTTTTGATAAGCTGGGAGTATTTGGACGCTATGAATATGGCAGCACTAGCATTAGACCGACAAATCCCGCTCTAGACAATGGTAAAGTGAATGCCCAGTCTTTCCAAGCTGGATTAGCTTTTCCAGACTTGGGCAAAGAAGGTGCATTAGGGACTTTATCTTTTGTAGTCCCTTTTGATGTGCTTGATGGAGAAGAGTTTCTAATATCTGGTTCGGGTGATGGAGGTACTCAATACGACCTTGAAGCTACCTATAATTTCCCAGTAAATGATAACATCTCTATTCTTCCTGCCTTTTACCTGACAATTAACCCCAATAACTTTCAAGACAACCCCGATATTTATGTAGGTAATTTGCGGATGCAGTTTAAGCTATAGTCATTACTGAGCAAAAATGAAAGAATTTAATATAGCGGTTCTCAAACTAATGAGATACAAAAGGGAATTGCTTTTAGGGATAGGGATCGGGGATTAGGAAAGAACTAGTACCTAATCCCCAATCTCCAATCTCCAGTCCCCAGACAGAACTAAAATGTACCTTGTTAATACGAGAAACGCTATAAACAGACTGAACAAGTTAAGTAAATTCTTTCTCAGCGTAAGATTCAAGCAATAATTCATATTGCTTGAATCTTACGCTTTGCTGCATGAATTCCAAAAAAGAATGATGCGAATCAAGTGGCGGGGTGACGGGGGAAGCGGAAGACGAGGAGACGGAGAGAACAGGAGACGAGGGGCAACTACGCAGGTAGCAAATTCTTTCCCCCAGTCCCCAAGTCCCCAAGTCCCCAAGTCCCCAAGTCCATAAATTATCATCCGTAGCAAACATTTGAGTATTTCATATTACATTAGACTAAAAGAGTCAGATTTTTGCGCTGTGACTGTCAAGTTGTCACAACTATCTATAGCTATGTTGATTGATGACCAATTATCCATAAGCAAAGAGCATCTTTTAAAGCAGGATCGCACCCTCAGCTTTTCTGGTATGACTTGGGATGATTACGAAAAGTTTAATGCCGTTGAATACTTAGGCTATCGTGCATCTTTTTTAGATGGAGTAATTACTCTTATGTCTCCAAGTCAAAACCATGAGACAATTAAAGACTTTATCTTTTTGTTAGTTGTTACTTATGGTGATGCCTTTGATTTGGATTACTACCCTACAGGATCGACAACTTTTAAAGATAAAAATAAGCAGGTAGGAAAAGAACCAGATACAAGTTTTTGCTTTAATAATTTGAAAGAGATTCCCGACTTGGCGATAGAAGTAGTTTTTGGTAGTGATAGTATCAACGATCTAAAAAAATATCAGCAGTTAGAAGTTAAAGAAGTTTGGTTTTGGATTAATAATGTCCTAGAAATTTATGTTTTGGTTGATGATGTTTATCAACAGCAACAATATAGTTTAAATTTGCCGAAAATTGAAGCTAAGTTGCTCACGAAATATATTGCTCAAGCTTTGACTGGAAATCCTAGAATACTTAAGAAAGGTTTTATAGAAGAAATAATTTAGTTTAGAAAAGAGACTTTACTTTAAAACAATAAAGTTTTTTAAATGCCATGCAACTTAATTATGGCGCGATCGCAGTTACTTTTGTATAAAAACATTTTCAGATTTTGAAGCTCAATTTAGCAAAATTATCTTTGAGCTATATAACAACAGATCTCGATCACAGCTTGATTATTTAAGGCAAGTTTAAAATATTGCTTATTATTATAAAATAAGGATATTTATAACGATGGGCGATTTTAGTTGGAGTGCTTTCGATAAATATACTCCCGATATCGATCAAGAAATAAAAGAAATATTAGATCGACTTCCTATTACGAACACTTCCAATAATCCCCAAGTTATTACTAATACGGTTATTCAGAACAAAAATGTTGTCATAAATAATTTAGAGGATATAGAAAATATCTTACGAGAATTAAATAGTTTAATTGGCTTGAAACAACTTAAATCAGAAATAAATAATCTGATCGACTTTCTTAAAATTCAACAAAAAAGGCAGGAATTGGGAATGTCTAAAGTTCCCATAACTTTACATTTAGTATTTTGTGGTTCACCTGGTACTGGAAAAACTACTGTAGCGCGACTAATTGGTAAGATATACAAAGAATTGGGCATTCTCAAAAAAGGACATTGTATCGAAACAGATCGTTCGGGAATGGTAGCAGAATATATTGGACATACTGCCCCCAAGGTGGATAAATTAATTGAATCAGCCTTAGATGGTGTTTTATTTATTGATGAAGCTTATACTCTAAAACCAGAAAATGCAGGTAAAGATTTTGGACAAGAAGCGATTGATACTTTATTAAAAAGAATGGAAGATTATCGCGATCGCATCGTAGTTATTGTCGCAGGTTATAATCAGGAAATGTCTCGTTTTATTGAATCTAACCCAGGCTTGCAATCTAGATTTACGCGCTATTTTACTTTTGAAGATTATCAACCAAATGAATTATTAACTATCTTTCAAAAAATATGTAATTCTCATCATTATAAATTAGATAAAGCAGCAGAAAAAGCCTTAATAACAAAATTTACAAAGTTATTTGAGGAGAGAAATAAAAATTTTGGCAATGGTAGATTGGTACGCAATCTTTTTGAAAGAACTATAGAAAAGCAAGCCACAAGACTAACTAAACTTTCTGAACTCGATCGAGAAAATATTGTCACCATCATGACAGAAGATATTGCTGTATAGTCATGAGTAATTTTAAATGTTATCGTCAACGCACATAATAACAAATTGAAAAAACCTCCTGATCGGATTTAGTGATCCAGCGTCAAGAGGTTAAGTAATATCCACCTTAGATTATACAATTACATTAGACCAAACTGAGCCAAAACTCCATGTCCAGTATTCATTTCTAAAATAATAGCTGCAACAAAACCAATCATCGCTAAACGACCATTCCAAATTTCTGCATAATTGGTGAAGCCAAACTTGCCTTCTTTCTTTTGCATAATTAATTACTCCATTAGTTGCAGAGAACTGCTTAAGTCAACTATTCTTAATTAAGTGTAACTTTTTTACATAAAGCGTTGCAATATACTTTAGATAATAAGATTGCCTTCGTAAAAACTTTTAGCGTCCTAAGCATAGATTAAAGAGATTTAATTTCTTCGATCGTTTAAAACCGATCCTCTTACCCTGGAGTGAAGACAAAGCATACAGCTACAGGCTAATTTAATTATTAAGATTGGCAATATAAACAAGATAGACTGAGCGTGATTACCACAGAAACTTTAGATTTATTAGAATGGCATCGCCTATGCCAAAACTTATCCACTTTTGCAGCGACGAAACTGGGGGTTGTGGCAGCGCGTCAGTTGAAATTGCCGAATACGCAAGCAGAAAGCGAAAGATTATTAGCCCAAACAAAAGAGATATATAGCTTAGAACAAGAGTTAGATTCTGGCTGGACTTTCAAAGGAATAAAAGATGTAGGTGCAGCCTTGGAAAGAGTTAGCATCGGCGGGGTACTATCGGCACAAGAGCTTTTAGATTTGGCTACTACCCTGGCTGGGATGCGCTATCTACGTCGTTTAATTGACAGCAAAAGCGAATTACCTACCCTGACTAAATTAGTTGCCGATGTCCGCACCTATCCTGAAATAGAAAAAGACATTCATCACTGTATCGACGATCGCGCCGAAATAGCCGATCGCGCTAACCCCAAGTTAGCAGAAATCCGCAGCGAAATTAAAAACCTACGTAGTCGAATTTATAAAGTGCTTCAGGGCATTATGCAGCGTAACTCTACGGCAATACAAGAAGCCGTAATCACTCAAAGAGGCGATCGCTTTGTTTTACCTGTCAAACCAGCTTCAAAGGAGACAATTAAGGGTATTGTTCATGATGTTTCCAGTACGGGTTCAACCTATTATATAGAGCCAAATGCAGTAGTAGGACTAGGTAATCAGTTACGGCAAAAAGAACGCCAAGAAAAGCGCGAAGAAGAGATAATCTTAAAAGCTTTATCAGAAAAGGTGAGGGAGGTACAATCAGACTTAGAAGAAGTTTTAGCTGTAGCCACCATGTTAGATTTAGCTACAGCTAAGGCGCGATATGGCTTATGGTTAGAAGCCAATCCTCCTAGGTTTATTGACACCGCAAAAAGCGAAACCACAACCTTGCGTCGTCTGCGTCATCCTTTGTTGGTTTGGCAACAACGCCACGAGGAAGGAACAGAAGTAGTTCCCATTAATGTTTTAGTAAAACCCGAAACAAAAGTTGTGGCGATCACCGGACCAAACACGGGAGGTAAAACCGTTACCCTCAAGACAATGGGCTTGGCTGCGCTAATGGCAAAGGCTGGAATGTTTGTTCCCGCGCAAGTGCCTGTTGAGTTGCCTTGGTTTGATGTGATCTTAGCAGACATTGGCGATGAACAGTCTTTACAACAAAGCTTATCGACATTTTCGGGACATATACGCCGTATTAGTCGCATAATTGCAGCTTTAAAGGATAATGCTGCTGCCAACTCTCTGATCCTTTTAGACGAAGTTGGTGCAGGAACAGATCCCGTCGAAGGAAGTGCTTTGGCGATCGCCCTTTTAAAATATTTAGCAGAACACGGCTTATTAACTATTGCCACAACTCACTACGGGGAACTAAAAGCCCTTAAATACGAAGATTCTCGGTTTGAAAATGCCTCGGTAGAGTTTGACGACAGCACTCTTCAGCCTACTTATCGCCTGCTGTGGGGGATTCCTGGGCGTTCTAATGCCCTGACTATAGCCCAGCGTTTAGGCTTAAACGATGAGATTATCGAACAAGCCCAATCTCTAGTGGGTACAGGTTCAGACGAAGATGTAAATCAAGTAATTGCAGCTTTAGAAGCACAAAGGCGAGAACAAGAAGCTAAAGCCCAAGAAGCAGGAAAGCTATTAGAACAAACCGAGCGTTTTTATGCTGAAGTATCAGCCAAGGCGGCTTCTCTTCAAGAAAGAGAACAGGCATTAAAAGTTTACCAGGAACAGGCGGTACAAGATGCGATCGCTCAAGCAAAAAAAGAAGTAGCAAAAGTTATTCATCGGCTACAGCAGGGCGATCGAACCATGCAAAAAACCCAACAGGCGACAGAGGCTTTAGACAGAATTACAGCTAAAGAATTAGCGAAAACTCAAACACCAAAAGCCAAAAAGCCAGGTTACAAGCCAAAAGTAGGTGAAAAAATTAGAATTCCTCGCCTCAATCAAACAGCAGACGTACTCAGCTTTGACGAAGATACGGAACAGCTAGCGGTCAGGTTTGGCATCATGAAAATGAATGTCGGCTTGGCAGAGATTGAGTCTCTCGACGGACAAAAAGCCGAAGTCAAGCCTAAAACCCAAGCCACGAAAAAACCTCTGGCACAAACCCAGCCAAAAAAACCTGCGGTGATGGTAAGAACTTCTAAGAACACCTTAGATATACGTGGTCAAAGAGTAGATAATGCGGAAATTGAAATAGATAATGCGATCGCCAAGGCAATTGAATCAGGAGTACTCTGGATAATTCACGGCAAGGGTACAGGGCGTTTACGTCAGGGTGTGCATGAATTTCTTAAACGCCATTCTCAAGTAGACAAGTTTGAACTAGCTGAACAAAAAGAAGGTGGTTCGGGAGTAACGATAGTACATCTTAAGTAGATCGCAATTGAATTAAACTGTTTGCTCTTTGTTAATACGAGGCTGAACGTGACTGTAAATTTCATCTCTCGTTGTCAATGTTTTGAGATCGTATAGAGAGCCTGAAGATTTAGCTATGATGCTGCATCACCTCCAAAATAACGAGCCAGCCTTTCCGCAGTATCGGCGGAAATTGAGCGCCGTTCTTTGACAATTTCGTGTATTCGAGTAGCTGGAACATTTAAAGCTAATGCCAAAGCGTTAACACCTGGTTGACTGACAAAAGATGAAGAGAAAAACCTGAGAATAGAGATTCAGTAAAGAGTTGAGGGATTGACACAAAGCAAGGGGAGTCAGCACTCTGAGATTAGATACCACTCATAATTTCAGAATACTGTGAATCAAAACTCCCGTCTCTACAATGCCTTGAATCAATGGATGAGTCAATAGAAGTTTGAAGACAGAAGTATGAAGGCGCGAAGTTTCAAGTTTGTTCGAGGGCTTGTACCTCATACGAAGGAAGAAGTTTGAAGTTTGAAGGAAGAAGGAATTCGGAATTCGGGAAGGATTTTTTGTAGCTCATACCTCACACCTCATACTTCGCGCCTTCATACCTCATACACAGGGCTATCGCCCAGATCGTCCGTCCTTCGGACGACTTCGATGCTTCGCATCGTGTAGGGCGAAGCCCTGGTACCTCTACCAAACTAAGAGCGATCGTGAACGACGGGGCTTGCAACTATAGTGGAACAAAGGACTTGTCCGCATGTAGGAGGAAGTAGCTGTTTACGAAGTTTGAAGGAAGAAGTTTGAAGGAAGAAGGAAGAAAGATTTTTTGTACCTCATACGAAGGAAGAAGTAGCTGTTTTACTTCATACTTCATACCTCATACTTCATACTTCATGCAGCTGTTTTACTTCATACACGGACTCTCTGTCCGTCGCCGTTCCCGAGGAGACGTCGGAACGCAGAGAGCGTTCACCTCACACTTCGCGCCACAGGGCTATCGCCCAGATCGTCCGTCCTTCGGACGACTTCGATGCTTCGCATCGTGTAGGGCGAAGCCCTGGTCAAGCTACTGACTGGTTACATTTATGTCATCTTCAAACTTGTATTTGGATGATAATTGCTTTAATACACACGGGCAATGTCAACCTGACAAAATGGTCGATGTACATCCCTGGTCGAGGGAAGTTGGCTGGGGGTAGACAGAGACGTATTCAGCGTTGGCTAAACAATCCTCGAATCAATGTCCATCGAATCAGAAAGTCCTTGGTCAAAGCAGCACTTGATGATTGGTCAGAATCAAAAATATTTTTGGCATTAGACACTTCACTGTTCTGGGATGAGTATTGCCTTGTGCGGCTTTGGGTTATTCATCGAGGGAGAGCTTTACCGTTGGTGTGGAGAGTGATGAACCATGAAAGTGCTAGTATTTCAGTTACCGATTATCGAGAGATGATTAAGCAGGCACAAGTTAGGCTACGAGAATCAGTTAAGGTAATTTTACTCGCGGAGCGAGGATTTATACATACCGAATTGATGACCATGCTGACAACTCAACTAGGATGGCATTATCGTCTCCGAATTAAGAGTAATACCTGGATTTGGCGTGGAAGTTGGTGTCAACAGAAGTTTGAAGACAGAAGTATGAAGGCGCGAAGTTTCAAGTTTGTTCGAGGGCTTGTACCTCATACGAAGGAAGAAGTTTGAAGTTTGAAGGAAGAAGGAATTCGGAATTCGGGAAGGATTTTTTGTAGCTCATACCTCACACCTCATACTTCGCGCCTTCATACCTCATACACAGGGCTATCGCCCAGATCGTCCGTCCTTCGGACGACTTCGATGCTTCGCATCGTGTAGGGCGAAGCCCTGGTACCTCTACCAAACTAAGAGCGATCGTGAACGACGGGGCTTGCAACTATAGTGGAACAAAGGACTTGTCCGCATGTAGGAGGAAGTAGCTGTTTACGAAGTTTGAAGGAAGAAGTTTGAAGGAAGAAGGAAGAAAGATTTTTTGTACCTCATACGAAGGAAGAAGTAGCTGTTTTACTTCATACTTCATACCTCATACTTCATACTTCATGCAGCTGTTTTACTTCATACACGGACTCTCTGTCCGTCGCCGTTCCCGAGGAGACGTCGGAACGCAGAGAGCGTTCACCTCACACTTCGCGCCACAGGGCTATCGCCCAGATCGTCCGTCCTTCGGACGACTTCGATGCTTCGCATCGTGTAGGGCGAAGCCCTGGTCAACCTAAAAACTTTCACTTTCATTTAGCAGAGGCAATTTGCTTACACAACGTACAGATTCACAAAGGTGAATTTTCTGGCAAAGTTCATGTGATTCTTGGTCGCAACAACGTTAACGGCGAACTATGGGCAATTGTCAGTAATAAAAAAACTACTCTACAAACCTTTGCTGAATATGGATTACGTTTTGATATCGAAGAGAATTTTTTAGATGACCAAGCTGGTGGTTGGAATGTTCAACGCTCGATGATTCGAGATGTATGCGCTTTGTCCCGTTTGTGGTTTATCTTATCTGTGGCTACTCTCTACGTTAGTGCCCAAGGTGTTGAGGTAGTTCGTATTGGCAAACGAAGATGGGTTGATACTCATTGGTTTCGTGGTAATAGCTATTTTAGGATTGGTTGGGATTGGGTCAAAGCTGCACTCATTAATGGTTGGAATTTACTTCATTGCGTGACTTTCTCTAGTAATCAAGATCCCTCACCTGCAATGGCATCACGATCGCAATATCAAAAACGAGCAGATCAGTTGGAGTTCAAAGTTTTAACTTATTCCTACAATATTTCTTGAAAGTTTTGTCAGTCAATCAGGCGTTAACACTCATTCCTAAAGGCAAGATAAAGTCTTCTCTTAAAATTTCTCCTGGATGAACTGGACGCATAAGATTAATTGGACGGTTCATAATCTTGTTAGTAATAATCGATATTTTATTATTTTAGGACTTACGCAGTTTAACGAGTTTTGCCCCCCTAGCCCCCCAAATTTGGGGGGAACAAGAATATAAAAGTCTCCCAAGTTTGGGGGATTTAGGGGGCGAGTGCGTAAGTCCTATATTTTATGCCGTGCTAGGTATGAAAGCCTAAAAATTAGGCTTCCTGGTTGCTCATTTGTTTACGGGCTGCTATGATTTTACATAGACGAGAAGCACCATATAATCCTCCTAAAATTAAGATACCTAGGTCGGGTGATACGTCGAAGGGAACGGCAGTAGCGGGAGAGGAAGAAAAAGTATAGGCTCCATTGTAGGGAGCAGATTGACTGGATTTATTATTTATAAGAGAATATTGAAATGATCCTTTTCTTAAACCAAAATTATGATGTATTCCCGTTAGAAGAACCATCTAAAGTATCTATAAGAAGAAAATCATCCATCACTAATTCAGATCCATTTGAGGAAAAAATATTGCTGTAACCCCCTCTATTGAAAAAGGAGGAATTTGGTGTTCCAAAATTTCCTCCAGAACCATAAAAAGTAAAGGTTTCACCATTACCTTGAGTAGTGATTTCCCAGTCCTCAAAATCTGATGTTGTTAAATTGCCAGGAATTGCACTATCTTTTACAGAAAAAGTTCCAGAAGAGGTATTTTGACCGACCGTTAAACCACTAAAAGAGAAATCAAAAGCTTGTGCTGATGACTGAATTGTCAATGCCAGAGTAGTTGCTAATCCAAATCCAGCAACTTTAGATAAATAATTCTTCATTTTTGTAAAAATAAATAGATGAGATATATGCATCTCTAATATGGCTGTTGTCTTGTATTTTAGAAAACAGTATTTTTACGAAAAGTATAGAGTTACACAAAGATACTTTGTGTAATTTACTTAATTAGAAAACTTTTCAAATTCTTTTATTATCTTTGTTAATTGCCGAATATTGATTACTAAGCTATAAAAAGGCTTATAGCTCTATCTCTTATTTTTATTCATGCTAAAGTATCGTTTGTGGCGAATTAAACAAAGCTTTGTTGCTCGCACAAAAACAACCTTGGAATACAAAAGATTAAATATCCAGGTTGAACGAAACTCAACAAAAATTATTAATACTGTTGGTTATGTAATCTTTGCTGTTGTTTTATTAGACTATGCTTTTCTGTTAGCTTCGGCTCAATTTTCTGATTCTGATTGGGTGCATAGCACGGCTGGTGGTTTAGTGGAAAATGGTTGGGGGCTTTTGCTGGGATTTCTGTTTATTTTCTACCGTCGCGATCAGGATATTGTCAAACCAAAAGAGTTCTTTCTCCTCAAACTTATTTCTTGGTTGGCTTTAGTTATTGGTATTAGTTATTTTCTAGTTGCACCTTTGATTATTGGCAATGCTTTTCGGATTAATCGTAATTCTAAAGCACAAATGATCGCTCAAATTGATGCAGCTAATACTCAAGTCGAGCAATATTCTACTCAGTTAGAAAAAGCTACTCCCGAACAGTTAGCTAGTGTATTAAAAAACTATCAATCTAACTCACCAGAACTAGAGATAACTAATAGGCAACAATTAAAAGAAAACTTACTAACCCAAGTTCAACAAAAGCAAAATCAAGCAAAAAAAGAACTACAAACTCAATTTACATTACAGAAGAAAAAACTGTTTAAAATAACTGTCAAATGGTCAATGACAGCAATTATGACAGGGATGTGTTTTATATTGATTTGGAAATATACGACTTGGGCAAGAGTTGGTTATTAAGCTAAATCTATTGATGAGTTTAGAATAGGTTGATATGGATGAAGAAATAGAGCTAGATTCAACAACATAAATGGGGATTAAAAACCTTTTTAAATTAGATATAGTTTTTAAAATAGTGTTTGTAGATGAAAGGATTGAGTATAACTGCTATTAGTTTAAGAAGTTTTGCTGAGTGCATGAATATTTTTCATACTTTTAAACCATGCTTATGAAAGGCTAGATAAATGTCGTAAATTTGAACTTGATACTTGAAAAGTGCGATCGCTTTCTAACAAATGTATAAGTGATAATAATCGTTATAATTTACCCAAAATATACCAGTTAATAAAATGCTTGATTTTCTTAATCCTCTTTTAAATCGTCATCCAGAAAAATATAAGGCTGATGTAGAAATTTATACTTGGGCTACCTGTCCATTTTGCATCCGTGCCAAGCTACTAATGTGGTGGAAAGGAGTTAAATTTACCGAATATAAAATAGACGGCGATGAACAAGCTAGGGCGCAAATGGCTCAAAGGGCTAACGGTAGAAAAAGTGTACCTCAGATCTTTGTTAATAATCAGCATTTAGGTGGCTGTGATGATCTCTATGATTTAGATGCTCAAGGACAATTAGAACCCCTGTTAATTAAAGCATCTAGTTCCGTTTAATTGCAAAAGGCGATCGCTCTATAAAGATAACTGGCGATCGCCTTTTTATTGACAAAGTTCTTATCTGCAACACCATCATGGGTATTTATTGGTAATAACTTTATTTTGTATTTTGGCTTTATTTTTAATGAATACTTTGATTATTTACTGCACTTTTCGGTTGAAATGATTAAGCCTTTATTTTCTGAAAATCTTCGCTTTTAACCAGCATAGCTAAAGGTCGTATTCGTTTTTTTTACTTGAATTTGGTTTTCTAAGGGGGAAATTAAGAACATCGTAATCCTATAGTTCCCTAGACTAAGATAGTAGATTGACTAGGAAGTAATTCATAAGCTATTACTAACAAACATAGAACCTCTAAGCTGTAATAGTCATAAAATATAATTGAAAACCAGTATGAGCAAGTTAAGCCTTAAACCTAAAGCCCGTAGTCAAAATTCCAAACGTCAGGAATTAGAAATTGACCCTATCTTTCTATTGTTATTGGCATTAGCAATTTTTCTAGTCACCTATGGTGTAATCGGCATTGTGCCACCATTTAGGCAATCTTATGTTGGGGTATTACTATTTGAAAGAGGTCCTATTCAATACTTAGTAGTGGCATTGGCTGCGATAGTGTTAGCAACTTCGATCTTGAAATTTTTGCTGCTGAGGAATGAATATAATGCTCTAAGTAAGATCTGGATTGCCGATCACATACCTTTAGATCAGCCTGATACTCATGAGGTTGATTATTTTCAGCAGCGGTTGATGAAGGACAAAAACTTAATCGCCATAAGATGTGGGCGAATTTTGAAAGCCTATGTAAAAAGTGGCGATCGCACTGTGGCTAACGAGTTTGCTCTAGATGATTCTTCTTTTTATCTTAGTGCCTCAGAATCTTCCTATTCTATACCTCGTATTTTGGTTTGGGCAATTCCTCTACTAGGCTTTATTGGTACGGTTGTTGGTATTAGTAGCGCGGTTAATAATTTTTCTGGTCTTTTAAACACTGCGGGAGACATCGAAAAAATTAAGGCGGGAATTGGGGCAGTAACACAAGGTTTGGGAGTAGCGTTTGATACTACTTTGTTAGCTCTATTTCTGAGTGTCTTGGTGATGATTCCTTTAGTAATAGTTGAAAAATACGAGTCTAAATTACTCTTGGGAATTGATGTCTTTATTAACGATAAATTATTACCCCGATTAAAAAAGAGAAATGAACAGCTAGATCCAGAAACTATCAATCAAGCTGTAGAAGGCGCAATCAAAGAATATTTTCCTCAACCTCAAGACTTGATTGAGCCAGCCAATGCTTACGCTGAACAAGCTGCCAAAAGACTCTCTCAAGGATTTTTATCGGAAATAGGCAAGGTTCAAGACGTTAGCTCTCAGGTCATTGCCCAAGTTGGCGAAGTCAGAAAAATGGCAGATCGCGATCGCCAAGAGTTTTTGAGCTTTTTTGCCAAGCAACAGCAAGCAAACCAAGAGTTAGTCGTGCAAATTCGAGCAATTTTAGAAGAGATTAGAAGCAAAAATATGGCAGTTGCCAACGATCTCAATGCTCAAACCCAAGGAATTAGCCACCAACTAGAAAAAGCTGCTCAAGTTTTAGAAAGTAGAGTTGGTTCTTTAGAAACCGCAACTCAGAAAATGACTGATTTTCAGCAGATACAGCAGGGTTTAGAAAGAAGTTTTGCATCCTTAGAAAAAACTGCACAGCTAGAAAATGTTCTAGCAGGAGTTAAAGATAACTTATCTCAGCTTCAGCCCATTCTCCAACAGCTAAATAAGCCTCGTCGCATTACTTTTGTCGAACAGGACAATAATAATAATTCTTAGTAAAACTAGACAGCATTTTTTATGTCAAGGCGTAATATTTATCGCAAAAAACAGGCAGAGGTAGAGCTATTTCCCTTTCTATCTGTTCTTGCCTGTACCATTGGTACTTTAATTTTATTAATTATCGTTTTAACTACCCAAGCGTTAGAACCTCAAGAGGCTACTGTAGTTGCCAAAGCTGAAAAGGACGGTAAAGGTGCTAATCAAAACAAAACTCCTCTTTATATTGAATGTCGTCAAGATGGTTTTATAATTCATCCCAGCAAAGAATTTGCTCCTAGAGCCGATATATACGATCAAAAATCTCCCTTAAGAAAAACAATTGCCAAGTTAAAAGCTAACAAAGATAAACAGTATTTAATTGTTATTTTGCGTCCAGACGGTCTGGAAATGTTTGATAAACTGCGCGCGCTGGTAGATGAAGAAGGAATAGATATTGGTTATGAGCCTTTGGAATTTGGCTTAGAACTAAAAATAGAAAGTTAGACAAATAATAAAAATAAAAATTTAAAAACTAAAATTATTAATGAGAAGCAGAGCAAGGCGAAAAACCAATCATGCCAGCCAAAATTTAGATTCTTTTTTAGATATTCTGACAAACACTGTTGGCGTATTGATGTTTATTAGTCTGTTTGTCACTTTGATCGCCACTGGTAGTAACCCTAAAACCACGGTAACTATACAAACACCTTTATCCTCTCCAACCAAAAAAGAATCTCTGTGGTTTGAAATAAAAGACAACAAAGTAATCTACCTAAACCTACGTCAAGTAAGAGAAAAAGAACTGGAATTAACAGGTAACCTGCCCAACTGCAATAAACCAGCAAACGGCTTAGATTCGCCTGCAAGTCTAAGTAATTACCAATCTTGTTTACTAAGCGTTTTGGGTCGTCAAAGTAACTTTAGAACTAGCACCAAAAACTATGAAGTTCAAACCGTAGATGAAGGTGTATCTTTGCTCTTTAAACCAATATCTGAAGATGTAGGGGAGACAAGCAACCAGCTAACGGCAGCAGACTCTCAGTTTAAAAAAGTTTTGTCTGAGTATAAACCCAATCAAGATTATTTGGTATTTATTGTTAGACCAGATAGCTTTGAGACTTTTCGCGCAGCGAGAAAACAAGCTTGGGATGCTGGTTATGAAGTAGGTTGGGAACCCCAAGCTCAAAACTCGCCAATAAAAATCCGTACTATAGTTGGTTCTGAACTTCCTGGAGGTCAGTCTATCGGTGTGCAATAGGCTAAAGAATGAGGAAAGAAAAACTGAAGTTACTATGATTCTTTGAAATTAGAATTAAGGACACCTCCGAAAAAATTACTTAAATTATGACTATAACTACCTACAAATGGTCAATTGAAGAATACCACCTGCTAATTGAATCTGGACTATTAGAGGGGAAATCGGTTGAGTTGTTAGATGGTGAAATAGTCGAAATGAGTCCAGAAAGGGAAGAGCATAGCTACACTAATGATGATGTAGCAGAGTTACTACGAACAAAACTCAAAGGATTGGCTAAAATACGCGAATCTCATCCAATTACTTTAAATAATTCCCTTCATTCTAGGGCAAGCGAGCCAGAACCAGATATCACAGTAGTTAGACTACCTAAGACTATTTATATTGAGCATCATCCATATCCTGAAGATATTTATTGGTTGATCGAGGTGCGACCCCCTAAAGGGTTCGTGCCTTTGCTTATGCCAGGGAACCTTTCAGCATTTGCTCATGGGGGAAACCCCCAAGACCGCAATGCTTCACCACCGCAACTGCTTCACCGCGTCGCCGACAGATCGGGTGGAAACGGCTCCGTCCAGGAGCCATGTTCCACACCCGCTAGCAAGCGCCAGTTCCTTCAAGTCGGGGAATCCGCCCAACGGACTGGCTTGGGAACGCGCACCTTTGAGATTGCTAACAAAACTCTGAGTAAAGATTTAGTAGAAAAAAGTGCTATTTATGCCCGTAACGACATTCAAGAGTATTGGATAATAGATTTGGTAAACAAAAAGTTAATTGTTCATACTCATCCTCAAAACAATAGCTATTCTAAAATAACAGAATACACTGATGGTTCAATTTCTCCTTTGGCTTTTCCCGATCTGGAAATTGCCCTAGATCAACTTTTATTGTTTTAAATTTTTATTGCTCATGAAAGCATTTGTAGGTCTATTAAATTCTTCGATGTGGGCAGGTTATATTGCAGCGATCGCCATTTTCTCAATTCAAAACATTAAACCTGTATCCCTTAACTTTCTCACATTTCAATCCATTAACATACCTGTAGGAGTATTGTTGACTTTTTGTGGCGCAGCAGGAATAATTATTGGCTGGTTTATTCCCTTATTGTTTTCCAAAAGGAGAAGAGTTAATACCAATTCTCGAATATAGCGAGAGATTTGAGTTTTGTTAGGAGATAGGTTTTAGGGTGTGGGGTGTAGGTACAAGTATAATTATTGCTTTTGAGAAGCCAATTTATCTGCCCATCTAGTAGTCTCAGGCAAACGGTATTTTGTCAAACAGCCCATCACATATTTGATCGCCGTAGGCAAACTGATCTTGTGTCCAATTGATACATAAATAGGCTTTACCTTGGTGCGCGATCGCAATACCATGCCGATAGTCTCGTGCTTATCTATTAAAGGCTGCTGGCTACCTTTGTCTAAAGCAACTTCTTCATGTTTACCAATAAACCAGGATTTTGCTACCCCAATAGTCGGAATATCTAACAGCACTCCTAAATGAGATGCCAACCCTAGGCGACGAGGATGAGCCAAACCTTGACCATCACACAAGATAAGGTCAGGAATAGTATTTAACTGCGGAAAGGCTGCCAAAATTGCGGGAATTTCGCGAAAAGAAAGATATCCAGGCACATAAGGAAAGGCTGTAGGAATACGAGCGATCGCTTTTTCCACTAACTCTAATTCTGGATAACTCAATACCACTACTGCTGCTTTGGAAATAGCATAGTTATTTTCAAAGCCAATATCTACCCCCGCTACATATTTAACCTCTCCCAAAGTGTCTGTGGTAATTACCTGATGTCTTAATTGCTCCTGAATTTCCTTGGCTTCGGCTACAGTTTTGACCCAAGGATGGTTAAAATTAATTTTCAATTTGATATAGATAAGAAATAAAACTAGGCTTTTTTAGTATAAATTCAACACTTTATTTACTTTTATAGCATTACAACTTTTATTAAGTAACGTTAAGATATCTGTAGCTGATTCCCTTCAGCAATATTTATCAAAAGCTTAAACCCCTTCTACGATAAGCTTACGGCTTATAGCTAGGGCGAAGCCCTTTATCTTTAAGAAAATTTGTGAAAGCCTGGAAAGTTCTCGAAAAAACCACAAAACAAAAGCTGATTTACCTATTTACAGCAGGATTGCTATTCTGGATCAGCATTACTTTATTATTACCGACTTTACCTACTTATATTCAAGTAATGGGTGGTACTGTTCAACAGGTAGGAATAGTAATGAGTTGTTTTGCGATTGGACTACTAGGTTCTCGTACTTGGTTAGGAAAGGTAGCAGATCGCCGTAGCCGAAAACTAGTGATTTTAATTGGTGCGCTAGTAGCAGCCATAGCACCTATAGGCTATTTACTAGTTAATTCTATAGTTGGTTTGGCAGAGATTAGGGCTTTTCATGGCATTAGTATTGCAGCTTTCACCATTGGCTATAGTGCTTTAGTAGTGGATTTAGCACCTCTGCAACATCGAGGAACGTTAATTGGCTACATGAATTTGGCTGTGCCGATTGGAATGTCTGTAGGACCAGCTATGGGTGGATTTTTACAGGCTAGTGGCAAATTATTTGTTCGAGATGGTACGGGCTACGAAGTTGTATTTATAAGCTCAATGATCTGCGGTATTTTAGCTTTTTTATTGGCGAGTCAAATTAAAGAATCAGCACTACCAGAAGCAGAATCTCAACAAAAGTTGAGTAACAGTAGGCGAGATTTTTGGCAGTTAACCAAAGATCCTGGTTTAATTGTGCCGACTATTATTTTATTGCTGGTGGGTTTGGTTTTTGGGACTTTAGTTGCTTTTTTACCTTTGTATATCAAGGAGTTGGAGCTAGACTTTAACGTCGGATTATTCTACACGGCAACGGCGATCGCCTCTTTTTCAGTCCGACTATTTATTGGTCAAGCAAGCGATCGCTATGGTCGAGGCTTATTTATCAGTGGCGCGCTTGTTTGCTATATTGTCTCGATGGTGTTGCTAACCTTGGCTCAGACCCCAATCATGTTTATCTTAGCTGCGATCGCCGAAGGAGCAGGAGCAGGAATACTAATTCCTTTGGTTTTAGCTTTAATTGCCGATCGCTCCTATGCCCAAGAAAGGGGACAGGTTTTTGCCTTGTGTATGGGGGGATTTGACTTAGGTATTGCCCTAGGAGGCTTTATTCTTGGTTCTCTATCTTTTGTCTTAGGGGGTTATCAAGGCATCTTTGCCTTAGCTGCAATCTTGGCTTTAGTTGCTCTAGTCATCTTTGTGACCCAAGCAGGTAAAAACCTGCGTCATTCTCTTTACTTTGCCCTGGGAAAAGCTCAGGATGTTTATGCCCTAAATAAGTAGTTGAACAAAATCAAATTCAACGTTGATGCTCAAAGTCAGAGGTCAGAGTCAGAGGTCAGTAATAATTAACTGTAGTTATTTCTGTCCATGTATTTCAGCCTGTTATTCTTGTTCTAAAGAATTAGACTGTACTGACCCCAACTGTTGTCTAACATCATCAATTGCCAAATTCAATTGAGCAATTTTGTCTTCTAAACCATGACGAGCTAGTTCAATACTCTCTTCATTATCAAAAGGTATTGCTTTACCACTGCGTAAAATTGTCCGATCTTGTCCTACAATTTGTTTCTCGCTGCGATTTGCCAGTGCTGTCCCCAGCAGTCCGCCAACAACACCGCCAATAATTGAACCGAAAATAAATCCACTGCCAAAACCATTCTGTTGACTCATAGTAATCAAACTACTTAATATTGTTTATTTGAAGTTTGGTAATTTAAGTGCCAAAAGCGCGATCGCCTGCATCTCCTAGACCAGGAACTATATATCCTTTGCTGTTTAATCCTTCATCGATAGTAGCCGTGTAGATTTCTAGTCCAGGATAACTTTCGCTCAATTGTCTAAGAGCAGGAGGAGCAGCAACCACGGAGACAATCCGAATAAACTCAGGCTGGACACCTCGACTAACAATCTCCTTCATTGCCATCATAATCGATCCTCCCGTAGCTAGCATCGGTTCAAGGATAACGATTCTTGCTTGGGGGTTAAAGCGATCGGGTAATTTGTTTAAATAACACTCAGGTTCAAGAGTTGATTCATTCCTTACCAAACCTAAATGATAAATCCCTGCCAAAGGCAGAATTTGTTGCACTCCATCTAACAATACCAAACCTGCTCGGAGAATTGGTACTATTCCCACAGGCATCTCAGGGTTAATAAATGTGGCAGAGCATTCTTTTAAGGGGGTTTGGACTACTGTATCTAAAGTAGGCAGCCAATTTCTAGTCGCTTCATAAGTCAACCATCGTCCTAATTCCGTCATCGCACTTTTGAATAGCACAGAAGGTGTATCAACGTCCCGTGCAACCGCCAGCCAATGTTTAATCAAAGGGTGTTCTGGAACATAAACTCGCAGTTGTAAAGTCATATTAGCAAAAATATTCTGTGCTGAAAAACGTCGAACCTACAGCAAGGTTAACATTACATAGCCATTCTACAAACCTGCATTAGTTTCTAATTTAATTCTGCCTAATATTTTACTCAAGGCGATCGCCTTATTTTAAATGTTCGTACACCTCAAGAATATAGTGGCGAATTATTTGTCATGAAACCTCCGACAGAAAAGGGAGGTTCTTGACCTCTTTGCACGAGATAATATTATTTCTTCGTAAGCAACTTAGTATAAGGGTTCTCTTGCACAATGTTAAAAGCTTCGTCTATAGGAGCAAAGATGATACAAAAAAAGCCTTAATCTAACAACTTAACTAACATTGCTACTTCATATTGCTTGAAGCAGAGTATTCAATAATTCGCTTCCTAAAGCAACCTCTACAATATTTATATCCCAGTACTAGATCAATCCCCAGTACCAGATTCATCAGTTTCCCTTTCCGTACCCGTATCAGATTCATCCGTTTCACTTTCCGTACCTGTATCAGATTCATCCGTTTCACTTTCCGTACCTGTATCAGATTCATCCCTTTCCATATTCGAATTCGTACCAGATTCATCCCCTTCCGTTTCCGTACCCGTATCAGATTCATCCGTTTCACTTTCCGTACCCGTATCAGATTCATCCCTTTCCGTTTGCGCCATCTTGTGAGATTCTATTGAGTCGGTATGGTTATCCGCCAAGACAGGAGATATAGATAGAGTACCTGTACCAAAAAGAGTCGTGAATACCAATAGTTGTCTTGATATTTGTGTGAAAAGATTAACATTCATTAGTTTCAAATTACGTAATTGTATTTAGATGCTAGTCATTTTTACTTACTAAATAGTCTTACTATGGTCTGAAACGGGAAAATACTTTTTTCTGTAAATGGTTAGATACCATTATTAGCGATCTCTGTTAATTAACAATCTTTACTTTTGCACCATCTGCAAAACGATTTTGTCCTTGGGTAACTACAGATTATTCTGGTTCGACACCCTTCTATAAAGCCTAGGTAGTAGATAGTAGGTAACAATTAAATCGAGCTACATCTTTGATCGATCCAAAGTTTAGCTTTACGAATAGCATCTATGCTGGTCAGAGCAAAGGGTACAGCTACAGCACAGCCTTGCTCATGATTGACCCATGCTGCATAGATACAGTGTCCATCTGATTCGTCACGGTCTATTTCTACTTTGCAGCCACGATAAGCAAAAGAGAGAATAATCTGAGGATAATTAGGCTTCATTATAGTTGTTCAAAAAACAAAATTGACGGTATCGAATCAAATGATTGCTGATAAGTGAACTATTTACACGCTCGAATTAGCGACTCGTTCAAGTTTTACTAGTTTTGTTTCTCGCTTCAACAATTTCCCAAACTTCCTGCCATCTATTGGTAATTATGCGCTTCATTTTGTTTGATTGCCATTGAGGAATACCACGGGTTTGGGAGTTTTTAAATTCAGTCACGATACTTATTTGCTCTTAAATATGAATCAAGTAAGCGGATATAGAGTTAAACATCTAAAATATCCGCTCTTGTTTTAATTTCTGCTTACGCAGCAGCCAAATTTTGAGTGACAAAATCCCAATTGACTAATTTACCGAGAAAATCATCGATATAAGCAGGACGTTTATTTTGATAATCGAGATAGTAGGCGTGTTCCCAAACATCCATAGTTAATAGAGGAACTTGTTCGCTAGTTAAAGGATTATCAGCATTCAGAGTTTTGGTTACTTTGAGTGTATCGCCATCTAAAACTAGCCACGCCCAACCACTGCCAAACTGAGTTCCACCTGCGTTTTTGAAAGCTTCGACAAATTTGTCAAAACTACCAAAGTCAGCCTCAATTTTTTGAGCTAATTCTCCTGTAGGAGTACCACCGCCATCGGGTTTCATACATTGCCAATAAAAAGTATGATTCCAAGCTTGGGCAGCATTATTAAACAGTCCAGCTTTGCTATTATCTTTGGCGATCGCTTTGATGACCTCTTCTATAGATTGGCTATCTAATTCTGTCCCTTTTACTGCGTCATTATATTTACTGACATAAGCAGCATGATGCTTGTCGTGATGGAATTCTAAAGTGCCTTGAGAAATAGATGGTTCTAAAGCCTTGTAATCGTAAGGAAGAGATGGTAATTCATAAGCCATTTTGGTTTGTTCTCCTCTCGCTATAAAAAATTGCGGTAGCTAAATATTTGGAACATTACTTTTGTTATTAGCGTGATTTTGACAGCAAATAACAGATGTTAAGCCTATTTCCAGTCCTTTTGCTGATATTACCGTAGTTTTGATAAATAAAAAATGCTCATCCCCAGGAGGGGGAATCAAATGATTTGAGGAAAGACCAACTGAGATTAACCCTGCTGCTAGGTCTTGCTGAACATTTTACTGAAGGCGATCGCTCGGCTACGCTACGCTTTTTTTGACTTTTATCTATATAAAAGAAAAGTGTTTTGTAAATGTATTGCAATTCATATAAGATTCAACTAGGATTAAATCTTAAATAAATCAAGTTGTAAATTTATGATTAAAAGCAAGCAATTTATAGGTTGGATATTAGCAGGGTTGATTGCTAGCGGGGCGATCGCTATCCTAGTCAGCTTTCTGGTGGACAAAGACAGCGTGTTGCCCTTGCCCGTGCTTTAGCAAGTACAGCAACCATTAGTTAATAGTTCAACTTGGCTTCTGGATGTCAAAGGTGAAATGTAGCAAACCTATAAATATCAAAATGGAAAAAAACCCAGAAAATTCAGCTCAATTAAAACGAAGAAATTCTTCCCGTATTAGAGATCACTTAGCAAACGAGCGTACTTATCTAGCATGGATGCGGACGGCAATCTCTTTGATGGGCTTTGGTGTCGTCATCGTTCGTCTACGCTTTTTTAGACCACCTATAGCTACTACTCCTGGTAATGGTTGGAAGTTAGGATTAATCTTTTCTTTGGTAGGACTCTCAACAGTACTCCTCTCAACTTATCATTATTTTGCTGTGCGCCATGATATAGATGAAGATACATATGAACCGCCCGATCGCTGGGTATTAATTTTTAGCTTGACCATTACACTTCTGGGCGCGGGCATTATTTATTATGTTTTCACCCTGCCTCTCAACCCAATTAATACTCTTAATTTTGAATAAAAAAGTAGGAGAACTAAGATGAATCAATGTTTGTGCTGTCGAGATCGCTTGATTAAACATTTAAATCAGACAAGAATGTATTGGTTTTGTCCTTCCTGTTATCAGGAAATGCCAAATGTTAACGTAATTGCAACAAAATATCCGCAAAAGGTCAAACGGCAATTAATAGCTCAAAAATAATGCGTTCAAATTGGCTAATTAGCGTAAGAATGTACGCACTCCTAGAGTAGAGACAACAAAAAATAAAGCCAAGGCAAGAATTATGCTTTAACAGTACAATTTTTTGTCTTGGCAACTTACACAGATGATCACAAAAGCCTAGTAGATTAAATTTTGGTTTTGCTGACCCTACCTTTGTGGGAATTATTGTTTTCAGAAATGTCAGATACTTTCGCTTTTAGATCGGGGTATTTGGGAATCTGATTGCCCAAAGTTCCTTTATCGTAGTAGCTTTTAGCATAACGACCATGATAAGAATAGCGATCGAAGTCGTTTGGCTTGACCCCATTGACTACCATTCCTAATACCTTTTTTCCTGTAGTAGCCAAAGCCTCTTGAGCAAGCTCCGCGCTTTCTTGTTCAACAATTCCAGGTCTAGTTATAAAAACGATGCCATCTACTAGCTTACTTAGGGTAAGTACGTCTGCGGTAACAGGCAAAGGAGGTGCATCGATGAGAATCAGGTCATATTCTCGGCGGGAGCGACCTACAAAGTCACTTAGAGCAGGAGAGTCAAGTATAGCCAAAGGATTAGAGTTGACCATGCCACTGGTTAACAGGCTTAGATTTGGCATTGGCTTTTTGAGAATCGGTATGGGACTAACATTGTTAACAACAATGTCTTTCAAGCCTTGGTTATTGTCTACATCCCATAAATAATGTTGAGAAGAACGACGCAGATCTCCGTCTACTAATAAGACATTACGACCCAGTTGAGCGATCGCTGCTCCTAAGTTAGCTGTTACCGTTGATTTTCCTTCTTCAGGAACGGAGCTGGTAATCAAGATTACTTTGGGAGGTTTATCGCTAGTCAAAAATTTAAGATTTGCCTGAATCATGCGATAAATTTCGCTGGTAAAAGAATCTGGTTCTTCCCTGGTAATAATTCTACCCTGATAGCTAGGTGGCTCTAAAGGAGTAATACCAATAACGTTATAGGCAAATCTCTTTTTAATTTCTGCTAGACTCTTAAGGGAACGATCCTGCATTTCCAGCAAAATAACGGATAAATTCGCCAAAAACGCGCCTAAAACTATCCCTAGTCCCATTAACACTACCCTACCAGAGCTACCTTGATCTGGAACAGAGGCATATTCTACAATATCAGTATTACCACTTTGTTGATTTCCTGCTATTTGCGCTTGCTGTAGGCTATCTAATAGGGTCTTGTATGTTTTGCCCGCAGCTTCTGAGTTACGAACTAATTCTTGCTCTTGCTTTTCTAGTCGCGGTATTTCTTTAGCTCGCTGCAAATATTTCTGCTGAGATTCATACAGAGAAGCAACCTGTCTTTGCAAGCTTAATTCGTCAATTTTTAAGCTAATAAATCTCTCTAACTGGTTTTCTTTTGTTCCGTCTTTGCTGTTTAATAAACCTTCAGATACATTAACTCCCTGTCCGACAGAACTAGCAATTAATCCTTGTAGCTGCTGTGTCAAGTCATTTTTCTTTTCTAGGAGACTGACTATAGTAGGGTGGTCATCCTTAAATCTTTGACGCTGTTCAGCTAGCTCTGATTCGGTTGCGCCCAACTGCTCTATAATACTTTGAACTTCAGGAGAAGCTCCTAATTGATTAGCAGCAATAGCCTGATTCATATCTAAGCCGATCTGACTTTGTAGCGCAGAAGTTTGAGCCTGAGTACCTTGTAGTTCAGAGCCAGTAGTTGTTATTTGCTGGTTTAATGCTCCCAGGTTAGCAACTAAATCTTTCTTTTCTTCACCAATATCAACAATGCTATTTTCCGTTCTAAATTTAGAGATATTAGACTCTGCTTGTTCTACCTTGGTTTCAACACCAGGTAACTCTTTTTCGATAAAATCTCTAGCTGCTTCTGGCTGAGACTGATTGCCTCTAATCTGCTCCTGAACATAGACATCCATTAAGGAATTTACTACTTCAGAAGCTATTTTTGGATCGGGACTCTTGTAATTTATTTGAACTACATCAGTCCCACCAACTAATTCTGTAGCCAGTTTTTTTCTAAAATCTTCAGGTTTTAAAGGTTCTCCTTGATCATTGGTTAGCTTTTGCCGATCGATTACCTGTTGAATTACTGGTTCAGAAGTTAAAACCTCAATTTGGGTACTTAAAGGACTTTGACTATTCAACAAAGGTTCTAGTTCACCTGCCTGTTGCCCAATTCCTACATAGTTGGCTGCGGTTTTTTGTTTAAACAGCAATTTGCCTTCTGCTTGATATGTTTTCTGCTGTAATAAGCTCAGACCTCCCGTAACTCCTAAAGTTAAGAGGAATATTGCTAAGGCGGGTTTCCAACGTCTTTTAACTTTAAGTAGATACTCGCTAAAATCTACGTCTAGGGAGTCTCTCTTAGAACCTGCTGACGCAGAAGAATTATTGATATTTTGGTCTTTAGAGTTATTACTCAACATATTAAGTCTGGAAATTTTATTGTTATGGTGATACTCTGATTTTTTTTAGTTATGTTAGACAGTATTTCTAGTGCTTATATTGATACTTCATCTAAGATATATCATGGACTACAGAATAAACTGTCTCAATCGCTATAATCTTGCAGATAATCTTATATATGTTTTACAACTAACTTATCCACGCTTTCGGAAATATCTTTGATTTCATCCTCCGCTTATCTATTAGTTTTTCATGGTAGTCGAAGTAGCAAAACTCACTCTGCTGCATCAGATTTATGTAGGCTGTTAACTATAAAATTTAGATATAGAAATATATTAACTCAGCAAAATTACTTAAGAGCTAATTTAACTTGTTCTGAGCTAGAAATAGCCACAATCAAAAATTTACCGATGACCCCTTTGGTTGAAGTTGCTGCCTTGGAATTAGCACCGCTTTCTTTAAATGAAAGTTTGGTTAATTTTGCTCAGACAGCTTATCAAAAAGGTTACAGGAAAATTAAGGTATTGCCTTTGTTTCTTGCTCCTGGTATTCATGTAACCAAAGATATCCCTGACGAGATTGCTTTAGCCGCAAAACGGATTAATAATCATTTAACTATAGAATTATTGCCATATCTAGGTAAATATTCGGGAATGATACCCCTAATATCTCGTGAGTTTTCTCAACTGTCAGGCGAAACACAAATTTTGATGGCACATGGAAGTTCTCTATCTACAGCAACTAAATACTTTCAAAATTTAAGCGTCAAGTTAAATGCAGTAATTGCCTATTGGTCAATTAGCCCTAGTCTCAGGGAACAGGTAACGGCGCAAATTGCTGCTGGCTATCAAAAAATTGCCATCCTACCTTATTTTCTTTTTCCAGGCAAAATCTCTAGGGCGATCGCCCTGGAAGTTGAGGCACTACAGGCAGAGAATCCTCAAGTTGAGTTGATTATGGGTCAGCCTTTAGGAGCTTGTGAAGCTTTAGCGCAAATGATTTTTGAGGAAGTGGAAGTGTAAATATATGAAACAAGCTAAATATGTTGGCAAAGTTTATTTGGTTGGTGCAGGTCCAGGCGATCCTGGATTATTGACGGTTAAAGGTAAAACCCTGTTAGAACACGCTGATGTGGTAGTTTACGATGCTTTGGTCAGCCCAGAAATCATAGCGATAATCAATCCTCAAGCAGAAAAGGTCAATGCAGGAAAACGCCGAGGTCGTCACTCTTTGCCCCAGGCTCAGACAACAGAATTATTAAGGATTAAGGCGGAAAAAAGTGCTGTAGTAGTTCGCCTAAAAGGAGGAGATCCTTTTGTTTTTGGCAGGGGTGGAGAAGAAATGGCAGATTTAATTAAAGCAGGAGTAAAAGTAGAAGTTGTTCCAGGAATTACTTCAGGTATTGCTGCGCCTGCCTATGCAGGGATTCCCGTTACCCATCGTCAATATAATTCTGCGGTCACTTTTGTGACTGGACATGAGGCAACCGAGAAATATCGCCCTGGAGTCAACTGGCAAGCGATCGCCCAAGGCTCGGAAACTATAGTAATTTATATGGGCGTGCATAACCTACCGCAGATTATTCCTCAGTTGCTAGCAGGAGGAATGACTTTGGATACTTCTATTGCCCTTATACGTTGGGGGACAAGACCAGACCAAACCCAGCTTATAGGTACTCTTAAAACAATTGTTGGGCAAATTGCAGCAGCAGATTTTCAAGCTCCTGCGATCGCTGTTATTGGTCAAGTGGTGGATTTGCGCTCTTTACTATCTATCGGGCCATAAAACCTACACCCTGCACTTAGCCACAAATTTTTGCAGCAATTGGGTCTATTAAATGGGATGATATTTAATGGGCAGATGTGCTGATGCATAAGCAGCATATTTCACGTCCAATGATTTATCATCATCGCTCTAGGAATCAAGATTTGCTAAGTATTATTACTCAGTCTGCCTTGACAGAAATCCTAGTATAATACATAACTACTGAATCCTGACAATTTATTAATCATTTCGTCTTTGTTGATGAGATTTATATAGACCGTGCTTATGGGCTTTGCAGAACTGTCAATTGCTGATATTGCAGCAGAATACCAAATAAAAGAACAAGAAGTGTTTGAGCTTTGCGATCGCTTTAAAATTAATTATAAAAACGAACGCACCTGTCTAGCACTAGAAGATGCTAAGGCAATTATCATGGAAATTCTGGCTGCTAAGACTAACTCAGAAGCTAAATAAAAATAACTAAACTTAGCTTTTATAGGTTCTATCTGCACTTATAGCGATAAGATTGTTTACTGTTTTTATTAAAAACCAGGTATTCTGTCAAGATAAATAACTGAAGATTATGTATATTGGTGCATTACAAACAGCACCACTATCAAATTAAAACTTTTGAGGAAAACAATGTTGAAGCGATTATTATTTGCTGCTGTAGCTGCCTTATTTTTGGCAATTCAATTTAATATCGGTAGCGTAAACGCGCTCGAATTAGATGAAAATATTCGGACTGTACCCCAAAACGATCAGGGTGAGAAAATGGTTCTGAGTCTAAAGCAAGTAAAACAAGGACAAAGAGTGTTTGTCGATACTTGTTCTTATTGCCATAAAAATGGTGTAACCAAAACTAATCCTAACGTTAACTTGGGCTTGACTGCTTTGGCTGGTGCTTATCCTGCTAGAGACAACTTAGAAGGAATTGTCGATTATCTAAAGAACCCCACTACTTACGACGGGGAAAGAGATATTTACGAATTTCATCCTAACACTACCCGCTCGGATCTTTATCCTTTGATGCGTAATTTGACTGATGAAGATTTAGAGGCTGTTGCAGGACATATTCTAATCCAGCCTGAAATTCGTGGCATCCTTTGGGGTGGAGGAAAAGTCTACAACTAAATTTTGAAGCCAATAGCTGTCGGCTTTTAGCCATCAACTACCAAGTTAATTATTTGTATATAGACAGGATAAGAGATTAAAGATAAATTCTTCTGGTTTCTTGTCCTTTTTTTTGGCTCAATATCAAAAGGTGATACAAGTTATATTTGCATTTCCACTAATATAGATAACATTACCAGTGTTGCCAGAATTAGTATAGATTCCACAATAATTAAGTAATACAGCGGTTTGCAGGTTTAAGAGGGACAGTAGCAGCAGTGAGCGAACCAGTTACGCAAATGTTTAGGATTAATTAAATCCATCGCTATTTTAATCAGCATATCGACCCTTTTGGAAGTCCTGGGAGAAAATTGTCTCAGGAAAGCCTTGAGTTGTGACCACCAATGTTCAATTGGATTAAATTCGGGAGAGTATGGAGACAGGTACAAAATCTTCGCGACCACTGCTTCAATTAAAGGTGCAATAGCTTCTACTTTATGTGCAGGCAAATTGTCCATCACCACCACTGCTCCTTTCCATAGCTGAGGCACTAAACACCTAGAAACATAAACCTCAAACGCAGCCGCAGCCATTGAATCATTAAGCGTCATTACTGCTAGTATTTTAGACTCGCTGATTGCGCCGATAACACTTACCTTGCTACCTCGAGCAAACGGTTTGTAGTCATAGGCTCTCTCACGCCCGTGCAGCGCGAGCATGAGTTCTCATCAATCCGAGTAAAACACCCATTTCATCTATCTAAAAACACGAGGTTTTGGGGATCTACATTTTTAACTTTTGCCCAATACTCTGCTCTTAGAAGCTGGACGCGCTCACGAATTGCTTGGCTGGAGCGAAGTGTTTTTTTTGAGTGGTAATTTTAATCTCTGAAATGTCCGACACATCGTACTTTGACTTACCCATAGTCCCGTCTCATCAAAAAGTAGCTCACAGTATTCTGCTAAAGTCGCATCAGTCTGTTTTTTAAAGATGGCTATCAGCTCGGCTTTATATTTCCGAACAGGACTTACCATCGACCCGCCCTGCTTCCCTGGCAGGATATGCCCTTTTGTCCGCTTCTGAGTAATCAATCTTTGGACACAGTTTTTGCTCACACCGAAGCGTAGCGCAACTTTTCTCACCGAGCTATCACCTTTCTCGATCGCACTAACTATCTTCTCTCGTAAATCTACAGAATAAGGCTTCATTTGTTACCTATTTTTATAACACTTTATTGTCCCCTATTTAGATGCAAATCGCTGTAATTGTTTTCTCGTTAGTGATCGCAGCATTCAAGCCAATAACAGTAATATTAGAACGGACACTTTTAAAAAATTATGTATACGGTTTAAATAACCGCTAATAATAAGATTACCTGTTGATGCTTTTTCTATGTTTTAAATTGAACTGACTTTATCTAATCTTTAAAGAGATAAAAAGATTTCGTAAACTAAAAGAAATTATGTACGTGCAACTTGCTTTTAATTTTAAAAAACGCTAATTAAATTACGGATAAGATAAAAAAATAGTTGGTTGTTATTTTCTAACTGCTTCTTTTAGATCGTCTAGCTCATTACTTTGAAGTGCGATCGCGCTTTCGTAACATTTGCAACTTTGGATATGGACTTTTTAATAGAAAAAGCGATCGCCTGTAAAAATAAGCTTTACTATTCAATGAATAGGTTTCTCTACTGCTCTAACCATCAAACAAATAATTTTGAGTAATATTAAATATTGTAGTGAATTTGTAAAAGATTACATTGATATTTATCTTTCAAAATTTTTAGTTTTTCTCTTTCACTTTATTACTTGCTATATTTGCTTCGGCTTTGGAAATAAGTTTATTTAGTCTGCCAGATTGCAAATCTGATTCTATTTGCCGATCCCAAATATCATTTACATATTCTTGAAGCCATGCAGTAAGTTGACGAACATCTTTTTCTGGTAATTGCTTAATAGCAGTTTCGATTTCTATGATTTTTGTAGACATAAGTAGACATAAATATAAATGGGTAAATTCGTATATTTGCTCGATTTCAATATTGTAATTCTTACGGAGTGACAAAGAACTTAAAAGAAAGATAAACAGTTAGATTTTAAGCTCAGGTAAGATCAAGGCTGTATTTCTAAACTATCTTTAGTGTTGCAGCGGGTATAAGCATTCCAGGTAGTTAAATCGGGTGCAGGAAACCCTAAAATAGCAGAACGAGCTTGCTGGCTTAAACCCTTAACCATACTAAAGTCTGCTCCCGCCACATTTTGAATATTATCTAGGTTTGCCCGTGTCAAATCAGCGGCACGAAAATCAACGCCCTTCAATTCCGTGTTACCTAAACGAGCATTACGTAAACTAGCTCCTGTCATAATCGCCTTTTGCAGGTTTGCGCCACTTAAGGAAACATCATCTAATATCGCCCCTGTTAAATCTGCACCGCTTAGATAAGCCCCGATCATTTTTGCCCCTGTTAAATTTACTCTTCGCAGGTTAGCCGTATTAAGATAAGCACCGTTAAGACTAGCGCCAGGTCCTATTGCGCCAGAACTTTTGTAGTTAAATCCTTGAGGAAAAATAGTTTCGTTGTCGTAGATAGTTACTTGAAACTGAGTACCCTCTAAGTTAGTATCCTTGAGGTTAGCCCCACGTAAATCAGCACGGCTTAAATATGCCCCTGTTAAGTTTGCCCCTGTCAAGTCTGCTTTTTGAAGATTAGCCCCTCTTAAATCTGCTTTTTGAAGATTAGCCCCTCTTAAATCTGCTCCAACTAAATCTGCATTTGTCAAAATACTGTGAGAAAAGTTTACCTGTGCCAAATTAGCTTGATTGAGAGCGATCGCATATAGATCTAAATTACTATAGTCTGCATTAGTTAAACTTTCTCCTGCCTGTAATTTGGCAGTAATATTAGCAGCGAGAGGAGATTTATTACTAGAAGCGGTTGTGGGCATGATTCAGTTGAAATTTTATCGAATTTATTTTAAATAGTCACTTGCCAAAAAGTATAAATTATTCAGTACCTTTCATGAGGTTGAGAATTGTTGACACAATAAATATAGGAGTTCAGTTAGACAAAACCCTTCTACTCTTCAAGCTCTACATTAATTTAGCTAACAAAATTTCAGCTTCAAAAGCTGATAGCTACCCCAATCCTTAAATTAACGTTATTGCAGCTTGCTTCTAATTTCTTCAACTCGCTTACGATTAACTCCTAAATCTGATTTCCCTAGGCGTGAAGCAGAACGTACCTGAACGGCATTTGATTCTTGGTCTGAGTAAAATTCAACATCATCCACATAGCCCATTAACTTACTCTTGAATTCCGCGTAAAGATAATTACCTGTCTCTTCAATTATGGTAGTTCCCTCCATAGCTTCTACTACTTGCTTAATTTGGGCAATAGACTCAGTTGGCAAAGGTTCAATCTTGGATTTAGCATCATTGCTTTGACTGTTGACACAGTTAGGAGTTCCAGGACAGGCAGTTAACTTTCCATCTTTTATGCCTAAATTATTTGGTTTTTTCCCTGAAAAATTAAACATCTTAGATACTTCTCTTTAAAACTTGGTTTTAATGCTATTAGGATGTATTTTATAGCAATTCCTCGGTTTAATTCAGATGTTGTCAGAATATTTAGTAATTAATTAGTTAAAAGCTGATAGCTAAGAATTAAGAGCTTTCTAATGCTGCATCAGCTAAAACATTTTGCTTTGAAGTCAACAATTTTACTGCCTCTTGGTATTGCTTGTCTGCGTCTGTGGCAATTTGCGCGTAGGTAATCGGATCTTGTGATACAACATCGTCAGGCATAATTCCCAATTTATTAATATCTGTGTGGTTAGGAGTCTCATACTTAGCAACTGTTACGGCTAATCCTGCGCCATCAGGTAATTCAAACAGAGATTGAATTAAACCTTTGCCAAAGGTTTTTTCACCTACCAATAATGCTCTCTCATTGTCTTGTAAAGCTCCTGCCAAAATTTCGCTAGCACTGGCAGTACCTTGATTAACCAAAACCACTAAAGGATCATCCGTCAGCATTCCGTCATTAGCATCGAAGCTGCCCAAGGCTCCCTGGCGGTTGACTGTATAGACAATAGTGCTATTGTTTAACCACATTCTGGCAATTTCAACCCCCGCTTGCAGCAGCCCTCCAGGATTATTCCTTAAATCTAAAATATAAGCTTCTGCTCCTTGTTGCTCTAATTTACTAACTCCGTGAGCAATTTCTTTAGCTGCATTGGCACTAAATTGATTGAGGCGCACATAACCAATTTTTTCATCAGTGCTAGTATCCAAGGCAGTGAAGACAGGATTGAGAGAAATGCGATCGCGCACTATATTTACAGTATGGGGTTTAGCCGCCTTGTCCAAACCAGACTGCACCCGCAGCGAAACTTTAGTGCCGATAGCACCACGCATTTTTGCTGCTGCTTCATCTAGAGTAATAGTTTTGGTATCAACTCCATCAATTTCTAAAATGCTATCTTTTGGTTGAACTCCTGCTGCTTCTGCGGGAGAGCCAGCCAAGGGAGAAATAACTTCAATCAGTTTCGTTTCGGGATTAACGTTGATCTGTAGACCTACCCCCGAAAGTTCTCCTGAAGTATTAACCTGTAAACTATGATATTGTTCTGGTCGCAGTAGTCTAGTGAATGGATCGTCTAGTTTAGCCAGCATCTCTTCGATCGCCGTATAAGTTTCATTGCGATCGAGCAAGGGCTTCTTAACAAATTTCTCTCGTAGCTTCCACCAATTTTGATGGTTAAAGCTTTCATCTACATAGGACTGGTTGACAATCCGCCAAGACTGAAGCAGTAATTTTTGCTCTTCGGTAAAAGCTTGAGCCTGAGAAGTGTACCAGCCAAAAGAAGACACAAAACAGAAAAATGTTAATAAGGCGATCGCCAAAATTTTTTTGATCATGAGAAAAATTTAGGGTTATATCTTAGATTATTTTAATTTAGAAAATCTTAATTAATTGTTACGCAAAAACCAAAATTTTTTTTGCCAGCGTCAAAGCTTTGACGGTGTGTTTTTTAAGATGTACTGGTTATCCCGCCCTAAATATGGCGTATAATTAAGATAATAAATAAAGCCACCATAGCTTAAAGTTATGTTAAATTTTTTAAAGAGGCAAGAACGATTGTATTCATGAGTTCTTTCCCCTGATGGACTTAAACAACAAATATACCCATTTGTGCCGTCTGCTTTTGTGCAGCAAGGCTTTTAAAAAGTTGGCACTCTTTTATCTGGAGGCTTTAGGGCAGTCTCACATATCCACAGGTTCAAGCAAAGTAATCTTGAATTTTAAAGATAGTCAAGACTCCAAGGAAGCTAATTCGGTAAAATTATCCATAATTATTTTTGTTAGCTAATTTATAGGCTTCATGTTTTCAAAACAAGTAACAGATTCAAAAACTTTTCAATGGTTTGATGAGCGTCTGGAAATTCAAGCAATTTCTGACGACATTACCAGCAAGTACGTGCCACCCCACGTAAATATTTTTTACTGCTTGGGCGGTATAACTCTAGTCTGCTTTTTAATTCAGTTTGCGACTGGATTTTGCATGACTTTCTACTACAAACCCAGTGTAGCTGAGGCTTTTACTTCAGTCGAATATCTGATGAACGAGGTCAGCTTTGGCTGGTTAATTCGTTCTATCCATCGCTGGTCAGCCAGTATGATGGTCTTAATGATGATTCTTCATACTTTCCGCGTCTATCTTACAGGTGGTTTCAAAAAACCCCGTGAGTTGACCTGGATTACTGGAGTAATCATGGCTGTAATTACAGTAAGCTTTGGCGTTACTGGTTATTCTCTTCCTTGGGATCAAGTTGGCTATTGGGCTGTAAAAATTGTCTCTGGTGTACCAGCAGCAATTCCCGTTGTCGGCGACCAAATGGTTGAACTATTAAGAGGTGGCGCAAGTGTTGGTCAAGCTACCTTAACTCGTTTTTATAGCTTACATACCTTTGTCTTACCTTGGTTGATTGCAGTGTTTATGCTGCTACACTTTTTGATGATTCGCAAACAAGGAATCTCTGGTCCTTTGTAAACTAGCAATCACGACGTTATCAGAGGTTTTAATCAGCTACCTCTGATAGATTTTGATAAGATTGTAACTAGATTGTATCTAAGCTAGATAGACTATTTCAATTAGCTGATTTCCAGGAAATTTAGGAGAAAAAACTATGTCCACTTTAAAAAAGCCAGATCTTAGCGATCCCGCTTTACGCGCTAAGTTGGCTCAAGGTATGGGTCACAACTACTATGGTGAACCTGCTTGGCCCAACGATTTGTTATATATATTCCCCGTAGTTATTTTAGGAACTATTGGTTTAACCGTAAGTTTAGCTGTCCTCGATCCTGCGTCGATTGGCGAACCTGCTAATCCTTTTGCTACTCCTTTGGAGATTTTACCTGAGTGGTACTTGTATCCTGTATTCCAAATTTTGCGTGTAGTTCCCAGTAAACTATTAGGGATTGCTGCTCAAACAGCGGTACCTTTAGGGTTGATGTTAATTCCTTTCATCGAAAACGTTAACAAGTTCCAAAATCCCTTCCGTCGCCCAGTAGCTACCAGCGTGTTTATATTTGGCACTTTGGTAACTATTTGGTTGGGTATTGGTGCGACCTATCCCATCGACGAATCCTTAACTTTAGGCTTGTTCTAAATCCTATTTATTTATAGGTTTGATTCGAGTTTTAGTTAAGTTTGCGAGATACAGTATTTCGTTATTCATCATTTTTGCTATGAGGAGTAATGATCGATTGTATCTCGCTGTTTAATTTAGTAACCCAATTTCTGAGAGATTGTCGTAACCTATAATTTATTGGTATCATGAATTGATTGAGGAGTTGATAGCCAAAGTTACACCTCTTCACCTGCATACATAATTAGAGAAGAAATGAAGTGGGAATAGCCCGCTTTTTTTGTTGTCTAAATTAAATAAACAATTCCAACTCAACCAGAGTTGGCTGACGACAACTTTTTCCTCAACATGACTCATCCTGTTGTTCCCCAAATTATTGAACTAGCATCTCCCCTAGCTGAAGAACTCAATTTAGAGCTAGTTGACGCGGTTTTTCAAACAAATAAAAACCCACCTATTTTAAGAATAGACGTTCGCAATCCTAATACAGACACTAGTTTAGAAAACTGTGAACAAATGAGTCGTATTTTAGAAGAAAAACTAGATCTTGCTGAAATTGTTCCTGGAGCTTATGTTTTAGAAATTTCTAGCCCTGGTATTTCTCGTACTTTAACCACAGAGCGAGAATTTATCGCCTTTAAAGGTTTTGCCGTCAAGATTAGTACTTTTGGTCCTTACAAAAATCACCAACAATGGCATGGAAGACTACAGCATCGAGACGAAACAGCAGTTCATATCAATAAAAAAGGAAAAGCGATCGCGATTCCCCGTAATTTAATTGCCAAAGTAGAGCTTGACGATGAATAGCTTAGCCAACTTTACCAATCTAGGTTAATTACAATCATAATCTTAATCTAAATTTTACTATTAGGAGTACAACAACATGACCTTAGTCAGTTTGCCTGGTCTGAGGGCAACAATCGCCGAAATCAGTCAACGATACAACTTGCCCGATAGTGCTGTTGAAGAAGCACTAAGAGAAGCTTTAGTTAAAGGCTACGAAAAGTTTCGCCGTTCTAAAAGCCGTGATGAAGAATTTAGTGAAGAATATTTTGAAAACTTTAATGTTCAGTTAGATACAGAAGACGAAGGGTTTCAAATTCTAACTACCAAAGTCATTGTTGACGTTAGTAAAGACCAAATTGAAGATCGGGATCATCAAATAGCTTTGAGTGAAGTACAAGAGCAGGTTGATGACTCAGAAATTCAGGTAGGAGATTCTGTATTAGTTGATGTAACTCCCGAACAGAAAGACTTTGGGCGCATGGCAGCAATTCAAACTAAACAAGTCCTGTTACAAAAATTACGGGATCAGCAAAGAAAACTTATTCAAGAAGAATTTGAAGATTTAGAAGATACAGTTTTACAGGCACGAGTAGTCCGTTTTGAACGTCAGTCAGCTATTGTTGCGGTTAGTAGCGGTTTAGGACAGCCAGAGGTAGAAGCTGAATTACCCAAAAGAGAACAACTGCCCAATGATACCTATCGTTCTAACACCACCTTCAAAGTCTATTTGAAAAAAGTTAGGGATACTCCTAATCGTGGTCCTCAGCTAATGGTTTCCAGAGCAACTGCGGGTTTAGTTGTCGAACTGTTTAGCAATGAAGTTCCCGAAATTGAAGAAGAAATTGTCCGTATTGTGGCTGTGGCAAGAGAAGCTCATCCTCCATCACGTCATGTTGGGGTACGTACCAAAATAGCTGTAGATACCTTAGAACAAGATGTCGATCCTGTGGGAGCTTGTATTGGTGCTAGAGGTTCAAGAATTCAGGCAGTAGTTAATGAGCTTAGAGGCGAAAAAATTGATGTAATTCGCTGGTCTCCTGACCCAGCTACCTATATTGCCAATTCTCTAAGTCCTGCCAGAGTAGATCAGGTAGTTTTAGCAAATACTGAAGAAAAGCAATCTGTGGTTTTGGTAGCTGAAGACCAACTAAGTTTGGCGATTGGTAAAGAAGGGCAAAATGTTCGTTTGGCAGCTAGACTTACGGGCTGGAAAATTGATATTAAAGATATTAATAAATTTGATGAGGAAGCTGAAATGGCAAAATGGGCTGCTCAGGCAGAAGCAGCTAAGGTAAGGGCAGCAGAACTTGTTGAAGAAGAAGAAATAGAGGAGGCAGAAGTAGAGGAGGCAGAATCTGACGTAGAAACAATCACTGAGTCAGCATCAGAAAAAGATTTAGCAACTCAACCAGCAGAAACAGAAATAGAACAAGAGAACTAGGTAATTTGTATTTATGCGGTCATAGTTATGGTTATAATTTATGACCGCGCAAAAAACTATACCCGTGCAATAGGCAAAAGCAAGAGTTTGAAGCAGATTAATTATCGTCGATGTGTTAGCTGCCGTCGAGTAGCACCCAAAGAATCATTTTGGCGAATAGTTCGCCTACAGCGAAACCATCAAATTCAGTTGGACAGAGGCATGGGGCGTTCAGCTTACCTCTGCTGCAATATTAAATGTTTAAATCAAGCTAAAATTAAAAACCGTTTGAGCAGTTCCCTAAGAACAAAAGTACCCGAAGGTATTTATCAAAAATTACAAGAACGTTTAAGCTGATAATATTAATATCAGATAATGTCAGAAAATAAATACCAAACTTTTTTCAACTTAAACTTAAAATCACCTAAACAATCTGATATTTTTCTCTAAAATAGAGCTATGAGGTAATTGCCGTTAAACTTAAAGACTTGTTCAATATCATTCTATAGTTTAAATTTAGATTTTATTTGATAGAGTCATAAAAGTTGGATTAGCAATCTTGGAAACATGAAAGACTACATGGATAAACAAATGGTCAAATAAACACAAACAGTTAACAGAGGGGCATAGTGGATGAACGGCAAAGTAAGAATATACGAACTATCGAAAGAATTAAATTTGGATAACAAAGACATTAAAGAAATTTGCGAACAGCTTAACATTGCAGTTAAAAGTCATAGCAGCACAATTACAGCATCTCAAGCAGAAAGAGTAAAAGCCATGGCTGCAAAATCCCCTCTCGCTGAAAAGACAACAAGCAGCCCAAAAAAAGAAGCAAAACCACCAAAAGCACCAGGAAAACGCAAGCAGCAAATCTTGGCTGTTCATCATAATAGAGGTGAAGCTCCTGCTTCCTTTCAAAATAATAATTCTAATGGTGGAACATCTTCAAAATTGGTATCTCCGCCCAGTAGACCAGCATCCCCAGCTTCCAAAACATCTCAATCAGAATCTTTGGTATCACCAAAACCTGCTCAATTTAGAGAGTCTGATTCCAATCGTCATGAGCTTAAACAATCTTCTCGAAGAGAACAGAATAACTCAGAGCCAGCTTCTAAACCAACAGCAGCTAAACCTCCTCGATTAGTTACGCCTCCTTCTCGCGCCCAGGAGAATAAGGCAAAGGCGAAAAGCTCTAGCTCAATTCCCTCACCTGTTAAGCCTAAAATAAAAATTACGGAGCAACCCCAAAATAAGCAAGAAGAAGAGAAAGAGAAAAAGAAAAAGGTTCTTCCTGCTCTGCCTAAGTTAAATCAAAGACCTCAAAAAGCGCAAGTAGCTAGCAAAGCCAAAACAACATCGGATGATGATCTTGATGATAGTCTGGCTATTGACTTGCCTGATGATAATGAGATCGATAATGACGAGATCATCAAAAAAACTGAAGTTAACAAGGTTACTAGACTCAAGCGTCCGACTCCTCCTCGCAAAGTAAAAGAATGGGAAAACGAAGAGGAGGATGAAGGAAAACAAAAGGCGGGCAAAGCAAAAGCTAGTAAAAAACGTCGTGGAATCAAACCTTTGTTGGATGATGATGACGATTTTGATTCTGATTCAAATACAGTTCAAGTTAATACAGCTTTTACTTTGTCTACGGCGCGTCCAGCCAAGCCAAAATCTATGCAGCAAGAACAGCCTGCTGCCAGCGTCAACAAAAAACCGCGCAAGCCATCATTTAAGACAGAGAAAACTCAAAAAACTGAACGTCAGTCGAAAAATAAAGCTGTTACGCCAACTTTACCTGAGTTAATTACTTTGTCCGATAATTTGACCGTCAGAGATCTATCTGAAAGACTTAATACCCCAGAAACGGACATTATTAGAAGCTTGTTCTTCAAAGGAATAGCGGTCAATATTACTCAAACTTTAGATTTAGAAACGGCTCGTACAGTAGCTGAGGAGTTGGGGGTAATTGTAGATACTCCTGAAGAAAAATCAGCAGCTACTAAAGATACAGAAATGTTAGATGCTAATGATTTAGAAAATCTTCAGCCTCGCCCACCTGTAGTTACAATCATGGGTCACGTAGATCACGGTAAAACTACTTTACTTGATTCAATTCGTAAAAGCAGCGTCGCTTCGGGAGAAGCAGGGGGAATTACCCAGCATATTGGTGCTTATCATGTTGATGTAGAACATAACGGTAGTAATCAGCAAATTGTCTTTTTGGATACTCCTGGTCATGAAGCCTTCACGGCAATGCGTGCTAGAGGCACAAGAGTGACGGATATAGCTGTTTTGGTAGTAGCTGCTGATGATGGAGTACAACCTCAAACAAAAGAAGCTATTAGCCATGCTAAAGCTGCTCAAGTGCCGCTCTTAGTAGCGATTAATAAAGTAGATAAGCCAGGATCTAACCCCGACAGAATTAAACAAGAACTAACAGAACAAGGATTAGTTTCTGAAGATTGGGGTGGTGACACCACTATGGTTGAGGTAAGCGCGCTTAAGGGAGACAACTTAGATGAACTACTAGAGATGATTCTTTTATTAGCTGAGGTTGAAGAGCTTTCGGCTAACCCAGACCGTCCTGCTAAAGGAACAGTTATTGAAGCTAATCTTGATCGCAATCGTGGTCCAGTTGCTACACTTCTAGTTCAAAATGGTACTCTGCGGGTAGGGGACAGCATTGTTGCTGGTTCTGTGTTTGGTAAAGTTAAAGCGATGGTTGATGACACAGGAAACAAAGTTGAAGCAGCAACGCCATCATTTGCTGTTGAAGTCTTAGGACTCAACGATGTTCCTGAAGCTGGAGATGAGTTTGATATTTACCCTAGTGAAAAAGAAGCAAGAGTAGTTGCTGACCAAAGAGCGATCTCCCAACGCGATACCAGACTACTACAGTCCTTATCATCTCGTCGGGTTAGTCTTAGTACTCTTTCCGCTCAAGCACAGGAAGGAGAGCTTAAAGAGCTAAACTTGATTATCAAAGCTGATGTTCAAGGTTCGGTAGAGGCTATTCAGGGTTCTTTACAACAGCTACCTCAAAATGAAGTTCAGATTCGGACTCTGATGGCATCTCCAGGAGAAGTAACTGAAACTGATGTAGATTTGGCAGCAGCCAGTGGCGCAGTCATTATTGGCTTTAATACTACCTTGGCTACAGGTTCAAGACAGGCAGCCGATAGAGAAGGGGTAGACATTCGCCAGTACGATATTATCTATAAGCTTTTAGATGATATTCAAGGGGCAATGGAAGGTCTGCTCGATCCAGAGGAGATTGAAGAAAGCCTAGGTCAAGTTGAAGTTCGTGCCGTATTCCCAGTTGGTCGTGGTGCTGTGGCTGGTTGTTATGTTTTATCTGGTAAAATCGTTCGTAACTGTAAAATCCGCGTTCGTCGTGGAGATAAAATAGTCCACGAAGGTGAATTGAATTCTCTCAAACGGATGAAGGATGACGTAAAAGAAGTTAATACTGGTTTTGAGTGTGGTATTGGCGCAAGCAAATTCTCTGACTGGAAAGAAGGAGATATTATCGAGGCTTATGAACTAGTCTTCAAACGCCGTACCTTAGCAACTAAATAAACACACTTCTTGTTAAAAGAAATAGAAGTTAAGCTTGATAGTAGAGGGAGTATGCTTCCTCTATTTTTTTGTCTGTACTTTGTTATTTCGAGTAAATACTGATTGATTTGATATTGCTAAATAGTTGTATATTTAAAGTTAGCGATCGCTAATTATGATTAAATGTTAAATGTCAAACGTTTACGTTCTGAACCTTTTATTTGGATTCATCTATCGGGAATAGTTCTTTTTCCTATTTTATTAGAAGTAGCTTGGATAGGCTTGTCGCTGGGCAATCGTTTTACTTACATATTAGAAATAGCTTTGCTGATTGGCAGCGGCGTTTTCCCTGTGCTGTTAATGCAGCTAATTCGCCCGTTTAACATTTTTAGTATTTTATTAGTGTCTTTAAAAGCCGAATGCCTAAGTGATGAGCAAAGACAAATACTGGCTTTGTTTAGAACTGCCAAGCAAAAATTTTTTAGCATGGTAACAGCAGGAATTATGATCCTAGTATTGTTGCTGCTCTATCGCTTATCTCCATTAGCTGTTGGTGTTGCTGACTTTTTACCTCAATGGCATATATTAGGCTTGGCGATCGCTATTGTGGCTTTTTTAGCGAGTAACCTGTTTTTACAAGTACCTTTAAGCGTTTTATTGGTTTTGCTGACCAAAAAATCAAAACTAGCTGAGATTGAACCATATCCTCTAGAAAAAATAAATGAGAGCTTTACCACACCTGGAATTAAGGTAAATAAAATACTTTGGTTTTTAGAACCTGCACTCGAAACTACAGATAATGCCTGAGTGTTCTTTAAAATTCTCAATTGTGTAATTTCAACTACAAACTCTTTTTGCGCTTGAGGTACGCTTATACTTATAGAGTAAGAAATATAATATCTTTACCCCATGGCAGATTCAGATATAGCAGTACAAAACGGCAGCAATCAAGATCAAGAAATCTGGAACAACCTTCAACAGGCGATCGCTAAAAGCTCTGGTTTTCAAAGCTGGAAACAAGAAAGAAATGTGAGCATCAATGAGAACTTAGATGTTCAAGTACGACGCTATCTAGAAGAAACTCTAGAAACTCTCGCTTACTAAACAATAGAATGATAAGGCTTTGATTGATTTTTGGCTTAATTTTTATAGGGACGTATAACCAATGCGTCCCTATTCTAGTTTTTAGCTAACAAATATCGCTATTCATATCTTTTACCATTGTGTTCAATCCATCCTCAAGGATGATTCCTGGCAGGATCGTGATGTGTCCAATGTATTACACCACCCTGAGCATTCCACTCATATTCACCCTTGAATATAACTAAATCGCCTTTTTGAAGCGAATTAATTCTGGGAGCAACGTCGATGTTGTGAGCAATTAATAAAGTTTTACCAGAACTTAGTTTAATAATAAATCTTTGGTGTCTACTACCATCTAGGTCGTCTGCAAGAATCTTGATTACAATCCCTTGACCTTTTACTTGAGCATTACTGTTTTGAGTTTTAAAAGCATTTCCTGATAGTTGCTTATTACCTTTAATTGACGGCGAAAGTTCTGCATTAGAAACTAGCGTCATTTTAGTAGATCCATCAGCCAATTCAATCAAAATAATTAAAATCAGCAGTTTGTGTAAAGACCTCATTTTCGTTCTGAAAAATACTATCTTAACTCTGCATTATCTAAAATAAGAGATCTACAATTTGGAAAGAGTGCGATCGCATTTTCCTCGATTATGATTAAGTTAGTTTAGCCAATCTAATGACTGATAAAATAAGAACTCTGCAAGCTTACTGAAGGAAATAACCATGCGACTAAACGAGATGCTGTTTGTAACACTGCGAGAAACACCAGCAGAGGCAGAAATACCCAGTCATCAATTGTTGCTTCGAGCTGGCTATATTCGTCGCATTGGTAGCGGTATCTACGCCTATATGCCCTTGATGTGGCGCGTGTTGCAAAAGGTGTCTCAAATTGTGCGAGAAGAAATGGATGCAACGGGGGCGCAGGAATGTTTATTACCTCAATTGCAGCCATCCCAGCTATGGCAAGAATCAGGACGCTGGGATACCTATACCAAAGCAGAAGGGATTATGTTTTCCCTCACAGATCGCAGTGACAGGGAGTTAGGTTTAGGTCCTACTCATGAAGAGGTGATCACGACTATTGCCCGTGAGACTATTCGTTCCTACCGTCAATTGCCTTTGAATTTATATCAAATTCAAACTAAATTCCGTGATGAAATTCGCCCTCGTTTCGGCTTGATGCGAGGCAGAGAATTTATTATGAAGGATGCCTATTCTTTCCATGCTGACGAAGCAAGTTTGAAGCAGACTTATCAAGCAATGGATCGAGCATATCGCCAGATTATGACTCGCTGTGGGTTGCAGTTTCGACCTGTAGACGCGGATTCTGGGGCAATTGGTGGTTCTGGTTCACAGGAATTTATGATCTTAGCAGAGGCGGGAGAAGATGAAATTCTCTACACCGAAGATGGCAAGTATGCAGCCAATACCGAAAAAGCAGTATCTCTTGTTCCAGATGTAGTCCCGTCGCCTTTTAATAGCTACGAAAAGTTGGCTACACCTGACACAGAAACGATCGCTAAATTAGCAGAGACGGTTAAATGTTCGCCGACGGTAATCGTTAAAAATGTTTTATACGAAGTTATTTATGATAACGGCATGACTGTATTAGTCTTAATTAATATTCGTGGCGATCGCGATATTAATGAAGTCAAACTAACTAATGAGTTAACCAAACTTGCGCCACAGTATAAAGCCAAGACAATTATTTCTCTTAGCGTACCCAATGCCACCGCCCAGAAGAAATGGGTAGCCAAACCTTTACCGTTAGGCTATATTGCACCCAATCTTGATGATGACTATATAAGTGCCTCGAAAAACGTAGCCAAAAAGTTTTTACGTCTGGCAGATCGAACCGTTATCGACGCTAAAAACTTTGTCACAGGAGCAAATGAAGTGGGCTATCACGTTGTTGGGGCAAACTGGGGCGATAATTTTAGCTTACCCGAACTTCAGGTAGATATTCAAAAGGCAAAGGCAGGCGATCGCGCCATTCACGATCCAAGTCAAACTTTAATGAGTGCGAGGGGCATTGAAGCGGGGCATATTTTCCAGCTAGGCACAAAATACTCCGAGGCGATGGGGGCAAACTTTACCAATGAACAGGGTAAAACAGAACCTCTATGGATGGGTTGTTATGGCATTGGTGTCTCGCGGTTGGCTCAAGCGGCAGTAGAACAATCTTATGATAAAGATGGTATTATTTGGCCCGTAGCGATCGCACCTTATCATGTAGTAGTGATCGTGCCTAATATCTCTGATCAAGAAAAAATGGCTGCGGGAGAAAAGCTGTATGAAGAGTTTAAGCAGGCTGGAGTAGAAGTCTTGTTAGATGATCGCCAAGAACGGGCAGGAGTTAAATTTAAAGATAGTGAACTAATTGGTATTCCCTATCGCGTGGTCACAGGGCGATCGCTAGCAGAAGGGAAAGTTGAGGTAGTTAAACGGGCTAATAGAGAATCTCAGGATCTACCTATTGAAGAAGTGGTGGCAACGGTTAAACAATGGATTAAGCAGAAAACCCACTGACATTATCTAAGGCAACGGCGTTACTTGATTGATAATTTTGCCAGTTGCCGAAATCTCTGATTGAATTTCACCTATATTTTCTGTTTTTGGTAATTCACTTATTTAAGGCTACTAGAATGTTATTCTACGAATTACTCAAGGAGATAACATTTTAGATAAAAGTTAATTGTCTCTTTCGCGCTCTTTTTTTTGCTTATCTAGTTTAAAAGTGGGAGGAACTACTGGTTCGGGTGCAAGTCTGATCCGCCAGATTTTAATTTCTCCTTGGGCAGTAGTATAGCTAGTCGTACCAGAGGGAATTTGTTTGGCGATCGCAATTGCTTCTTCTAAAGAACTATCAGAAGCTTCTCTAGCCTGGTCGAGAATTTCTGCTGACCAGTCCTCAACGCTAGGTATTACCTCATTCCCATAAGAGCTACTCCTAGGAACTTGTCTTATGACCCTAATTGCACTAGCTAGAGCTTCTGGTGTACCCCTATCTGCCAGGTCATAAGCTTCTTCTAGATATCTTTCCCCATCAATTTCCGCTTGCCAACGGGCAATTTTGCTTTGAGCATCTGGATATAAAGCCCTGCCCGAACTGATTCTTTGAGCCGTTCTAATCGCAGCAGTATAGTTATCATCATAGGCAAAAGCCTCAGCTTCATCGAGAATTGGCTGGTCTTTTATGCGCTCAATATTAGCTCGCCAAGTACGAACATTGTCCTGTGCTTCTTTATGCAAAGGGCTGTTACCAGAAATTAGATTAGCTTCAGCGATCGCTCTAGTCCAGGCATTAACATTATTACCGTAGGCTAATTCTTTAGCACGATTTAAAATTGGCTGATCTTCAATTGTCTGAATTTGTTTGCGCCATTGATTTATCTCTCCACTAGCTTCTTGATAACGAGGATTAGCATCAGGAATTAACCTAGCTTCGGTAATTGCCTTATTTAGAGCAGCTATAGTCCCAGTTCTAGCAAAATCCCTAGCTTTAGTAAGATGGCGTACATCGTCAATTTCTTTTTCCCAACGGCTAGCAAGTTTTTGCCCTAAATCGTAATATTCGCTTTTTTTGCCTAATTTATCTATTTCTTCGATTGCATCTTCAATGCCAAATACGGTATCTAGCTGCGCGCTAGAACCTGCGTTTGCCAAAATTTGCCAATCTTTGACTCGCTTTTGTAGCTTAAGGCTACGAGGAACACGACCAGTTATCCGTAGCAACTGTTGCCAATCTCGATCTTCAATTGACTGTTCAATAATAGCTACTAGTTTTTCTTTCCCTTGGGCAATAATTTCTTGAGCCTGATCGTAGGCATAGCTTTTACTATCAATATCGGCTGCCTTCTCAATTGCTAAGATCAAACCATCTATTTGACCGCTACTAATTTGAGCTTGGGCTTTATTTAAGCTAGCATTTTCTTCTTGAGCAATATTAATATTATTGATGCTTTCTTCATACTTAGTAGTTGCCCAATATTTATTAGGATTGTCGGTTAAAAGTACAGCAGCACTAAAAGCTCCGTTCCAATCAGCTTCTCGAAGTTTGTCTTCTACCTGCCTGTAGGTTTCTTCCCCGTCTGACCAAATAGATTTCCAAGTAGCAATTTTTTTGTCTACTAGTTTTTTGGCAGAGAGTCTGCTAGGAATTTTTTTTGCTGTGGCGATCGCCTGCTCTAATTTTCCCGCCTGGAATTCTTCTTCGCCGATAGCCAGAATAGAAGTTGCCCAACGGTTGATATTGCGATTTATTTCTGGTCTGAGAGGATGATTGTTTGGCAAAACTGCCACTAAATTAATTGCCGACAACAAGCCTTCAACATTCTTCTGTTCCGCAGCAGTTTGAGCGCAATAAAGGCGAATTGAAGCAGAGGCGAACGGCCAAAATACCTTGGAACAGCTTTGAGTTTTAGGTAATTTTAGCAACGTTGTCATTGCTCCATAACCTATCCCCCCAGAACATAATACTAAGACCAAGCCCCAAATTTGCCACATTTGCCACCAGGATCTTTTCTGTTTGCGTGTTGTAGTTGATTTTGTTCGCTCCGCAGCCGAGCCGATTGAAGAAGTTTGTGGAGTCACAGGAATTAAAAGATTTTTTTGGAGATTATTATCTTTACTAAAAGCTTGATTAGGATGTCGAGGCTTATCACTGTCAATTTTAGCGTCAGATTCATTTGACATTGCATCTAACCCTGATTTTTTTGGATCTTTATCTATCGCCATAAACTACCCGTTGTGATGCCAATAATAATCTGTTTGATTTATCTAATAAGGCGATCGGAGATTATTACCTTGTTTAAAAGACTTGTCTCCACTAACACCTTTGATTGAATCGTATCCCATCTTATCACCTGATTTTATTGCGTAAATAATACATATGTGTCTGTTTAACCAAGACTTGATTTAGTTGTGAATTTTGGACAATATAACAATATTTATACTATCAACTCTTGTCAAATACAAAGATGTTGCTTATGATAGAGGCTTCTTCCGCCAAGAAGAAGCCCTTAATTTGCCTTTTATACCTAGTTTAAATCTGCAAAATACTTTTTATTCTGCTCTTAAATCAGCAATCAACTGATTTAGTTGATTTTCATTTGCCTGATAAACTTCACCGCAGAATTGGCAGATTGCTTCTGCTCCCTCGTCTTTTTCAATCATATCTTGCAGTTCAGCCGATCCCAGCATTTTGAGCGCGCCTAAAACTCGTTCAAAAGAACAGCCGCAATTAAAACTTACGTCTTGAGATTCAGGAAAGATAAAGAGATCTAAATCTCCCAATAGCTCTTGCAAGATTGTTCTCAGACTTTTTCCTGCTAACAGCAAAGGCGTAAAACCTGATAGTTGAGATACGCGAGACTCTAGTAATTTAACTAACGATTGATCGCGGACAGCTTTAGGCATAATTTGTAATAGTATTCCTCCTGCTGCGGTAACTCCTCCTGCACCCACAAAAACCCCTACTAATAGAGCGGAGGGAGTTTGTTCTGAAGTTACTAAATAATTGGCTACATCTTCCCCAACCTCTCCTGACACTAGCTCGACTGTACTAGAATATGGTTGCCCATAGCCTAGATCTCGAACTACGTGCAGATAACCATTGTGACCAACTGCTCTACCCACATCTAACTTACCTCGGTCGTTAGGAGGAAGCTCGACTTGAGGATTTTGAACATAGCCTCTAACCGTGCCGTCTACTCCCGCATCAGCCAAAATAGTTCCTAGAGGACCATCTCCTTTTAGATGAATGTTAACCCTAGAGCCTTCTTTTTTCATATTGGAAGCTAACAATAATCCAGAAGCCATTGAGCGACCTAAAGCTGCTGTGGCAACATAAGAAAGCTTATGTCTGCGTCGTGCTTCTTCAGTAAGGTCTGTGGTGATAACGCCAACGGCTCTGATTCCTCCATCTGCTGCGATCGCTCGAATTAATTTATCTGTCATTGGTATTTGTATTTAGATATTTCCTATATATGCTTGTTGGTTATTCAAACATGATGTAAATCATTCTCTATCTCATACTGTACAAGTTAGAATTATATTAATGCTAGGCTAGTACCGCTTCGCTTAAGTAGTAAGTAGCAAGTTAGATATCGTCTGCGATTTGATATATTATTTTCTACCACTATATTAATTTAACTAACTTTTTAGTATTGTTACAGACTGTATTTTTCAGACTCTGAGATCTTCTGGGTAACTATACTGCCAACAGATTTTTATAATTTATGAACGTTCTATTTTTGTTTTTGCCTGGATTGTCTTATCAAGTGTAGATTTTGATACTCCTGGAATGGTAAGAATTATTCCTGCCAATACTACTGAAATTGACATTGTGTTTGAACTAATTAAAGATTTGCAACAAAGCGATCGCACCTTAAGATGCAAAGCAATTTGGGCAAAAAGGAGATTCGAGAGCAATAGAGCCTTTAGTCGAAGTTATGCTAGAAGCAAGCTCTTTTGGTAAAAGCTTGATTGTCAGCACGATTGCTCAGATTGCTCATCATCATATTGCACCAGTCAATGATACTTTATTTGCTTCTTTAAACGATAAAAATTCTGAAGTAAGAAAAGATGCTATTCACAATTTAGCTGCTTTACATAAATCTATCTCAGAAGTAAATAAACGCCTAACTAGTATGCTAAAAGACTCAGATCGCGAAGTACGCCAAATGGCTGAGTGGGCGTTAATAAGAATCAATTTAGCGTCTTCTCCAACTGCTCAAAACTATATTAATCATCAAGATAACCATGGCATTGCCTCTAGTAACGGCACATCTAACCATAATTAGATAATATGCAATCTCATTTTTAAATAAACATTCATAAAAATGTAATGCTTAAAATTTTATTTCTATCTACTTCCGTTGGTTCGTTAGGTTCAGGAGAAGGAGGGGGAGTAGAATTAACTGTGCAAAACTTGGCTCAAGAATTACGTCGTCGAGGACACCAGTTAGAAGTTGTTGCTCCTAATGGTTCTTGGTTAACTGACATTCCTGTTACCACCATAGAGGGAAATCTACAGATTCCTGTACAAACTCAAAGCCGAGATGTCCCAGTTTGTTTACCAGATAATTCGGTATTGGCGAATATGTGGTCATATGCCCGTCAAGTGCAGCATCAGTATGATTTACTAGTAAATTTTGCTTTTGATTGGCTACCCTTTTATTTAACCCCCTTTTTTGAGACTCCTATTGCTCATTTTATTAGTATGGGGTCAATGACGAAGGCAAGCGATCGCATTATGCAGCAGATAATTAAACAGTATCCTGGTACTTTTGGCGTATACACCCAATCTCAGGCAGATACTTTTCCTTTTGCCAAAGAATGTAAAATCCTTGGCAGTGCTATCGATTTATCTCTTTATAACTTTAACCCAAATCCCCAGGCAAGTTTAGCCTGGTTGGGACGTATTGCCCCCGAAAAAGCCCTAGAAGATGCAGTAGAAGCAGTAAATATTACGGGTATCCCCCTAAAAATATTTGGCAGAATCCAAAATCAGGAATACTGGCAAGAAATTTTAACTAATTTTCCGAATGCGCCCATAGAATATCAAGGGTTTTTAGCTACGGAAAAACTACAGCAAGAATTGGGCAAATGTCTGGCTTTACTCATGACACCACGCTGGATTGAAGCCTTTGGCAATGTTGCCATCGAAGCTCTTGCCTGTGGAGTCCCAGTTATCGCTTATCGTCGTGGAGGCCCTGCGGAGATAGTCAAGCAGGGTCAAACAGGCTTTTTAGTCGAGCCAGATAGCGTTACGGAATTAGTAGCAGCAATCAATAAAATTGGACAGATTGACCGCCAACTGTGCCGTAAGCAGGCAGAAGCAGAATATTCTCTAAAAGCATTGGGCGATCGCTTTGAGGCTTGGTTTACTAGCCTGATCTAATTAAAAAAAAATAGTTTTCAAATTAACTCAATATTTTCATACAGATCGGCAATTTCGTTCTTCTGAAAGTATTTCTTGGTCTAAATACTCTTCAGGGGTATAAATCTTCTTCTTAAGTGCCTGTGTCATTTCTTAGCTAAAGTTTTATTCTTGTTCTTTTTCTTCACCCTCTTCTAATTGAGGATTGTCCATCTCTTCTTTAAAACCACGAATTGTTTTACCTAGTGCGCTGCCGATTTCAGGAATTTTCTTGGGACCAAAAATTAGAATCGCTACTAGACCAATTACAGCTACTTCAGGTACACCTAAACCAAACATAATTAATCTCCTGCACTAAAATCTATTACGATTAATAGCTAAATACATCTATCAAGTCAGTCTCAGTATATCGTTAATTTTATAGACATCTGTGGCTGCTAATATTTATTTGCCTAGATCGAGCTTTTTTATAATCGTAATGTTAGAAACTTCTCAACCTTCACTGCGTCAAGAACAACATCCTTTAATCCATCGGCTTGCTGAACGAATTATAAATTCTTGGCAAAAGTATTTAGATTTATCAGTTTATGCTTTGCCTGAGGGATTAGGATACGTAGAAGGTAAATTGGAAGGAGAAAGACTACGGATTGAAAATCGCTGTTATCAAACTCCTCAATTTCGCAAAATGCACCTGGAATTAGCCAAGGTTGGTAAAAACCTAGATATTCTCCATTGTGTAATGTTTCCTCGTCCCGAATATCCTCTACCGATTTTTGGCTGTGATATTGTGGCAGGTAGAGGAGGAATTAGTGCCGCGATCGCTGATTTGTCTCCCACTAGCCCCGAAAAAACTTTATCTGCTGGCTATACCGAGTCTCTTTTGGCACTACCAAAGTTTGAATTTGCCGAAGCAAGAGAATTACCCCCCTGGGCTGATATTTTCTCCGATTTCTGTCTGTTTGTTCGCCCCCACAATGCTGAAGAAGAACAAGAGTTTTTGGATTTAGCCTCTAGCTATCTGCGTATACACTGCAAACAAGCAGTAAAGTCTAATTCTGTATCTCTTCCCCAACAAGAACTATATTTAGCTGGACAAAGGTATTACTGCACCAAGCAGCAGCAAAACGATAAAACTCGTCGTGTTCTAGAAAAAGCTTTTGGCGAGGAATGGGCAGAAAATTATATGACTTCGGTATTATTTGATGTGCCTGAAGCCATAAGTGAACCAGAAGCTTCTGTAACTACCGAAAAAGCAAATTTATAATAGTTGCAGCTAGTATCCTATATCCCTAAAGGAATTTTTAGAGGCTGTTGATTAACTAAAAATCAAGTGCTTTTTTTGCTCTAGCCCATTTAAATTAAGTGTTTAAGTAGTAATATATTTGACAACGTTTCCTAAAACAGCGTAGTATAATATTAACTAATCAATCGCCTGGCTGTTGAAAGCTGCGGTTTGATAAGCAATTTGAACGTAGAGAAAAGTTTGACTTTATATGGAAATACTGTCCCTTTCTCTCGTACTAGCATTGGTAACAATCTATGACCTAGCTGTAAACAGCGAGTGTTAAGCAAGGTTCTAGCTCTGCTTGTATTTTGAAGCGATCGCAATTCAATCGGGAAAAGAAAAAGAGAGATGAAATAGTTTGCTTCAATGTACTTCTTTTCCTTCACTACAATTATGCTCGGCATGATTGATAATTTTTACGGCACTGACTTAATTTTAGACGGTGCTTTTTTTATTGCAGAAATATTTTGTAATTTTTAAGATGATGGTTACAATTTTGAAGACACTATAGAAGCGCGATCGCTCTTATTTTATCTGCCTAATTGCTCTTTAATAACGTCAATTAGACTAGAACCTCCCCAGACAACGGCAATCAAAATTGAAGTAGAAATAGCCCCTGCTACAGCACAGATAATTAAACCCAATAAGCCGATCGCACCATCATCTTCTACTAAGCCAAAACCAGTTACAAAAATACCCATCGCTGGTAGGGTATTTGTCCCTGGAATAGGAATCATCATCGAAATAGACATTAAGGCGATCGCAATTCCCAAGATTACTCTACCAGGTAAACTAGTGCAAAGGGAGCTAAGACGGGGTTTAGTTATCGCTTCAATTCTCTCCAACCAAGGAATACCCTTTTTAATAAATCCTTGAACACTCTTAAGGGACATTGAACCATTCATGATTTTAGCAGGCAGCCAAGGGCGATCGCGACCTATAATTAGCTGTATTGCCAAGAAAAACATCGCAATGCCAAAAGGAATCGAGTATCCAGGGGCAGGAATTGGCAAAGCAGAAGGTAAAGCCAAAACTACAAATAAAAACCCAAATATTCTTTCCCCTGCCAAGGTTAAAATATCTGATAAAGTTACCTTTTCTTCCCTTGCTTCTTCAAAAAAGTAGCGATTTAATTCCACAGAAAGTTTAGCCATTTGCTCCCACACTTTAGATAAATATAATTGTTTAGATAATACCAAGATCGAACTACTGGCAATTATAAAAACTTAAGCAAGATAAAACCCAGGGACAGCACCGCTAAAAATCCCCAAGCTACCTAACAAAATATTTTTAAAACTAACTTTCAATAGTAATTGAAAAAAACAAAAAAAAGGTGAGCCTAACCCACCTTAATCTAAAATTATTGTTTAGTACTTTTAGTACTTGTAGCTGTCTGTTTTAAACGGGCCATTTACAGGCACTTTAATGTACTTAGCTTGTTCTTCAGTTAATTGAGTAATTACACCGTCAAACCCTGCAACCATGTAACGGGCTACTTCCTCGTCTAAATGCTTAGGTAAAACTTCTACTGTAATCGCACTTGCTTGTTCTTCGGCAGATTTATCGGCAAACTTGCGCTCGTATAATAACATTTGCGCTAATACCTGGTTCGCAAAAGAACCATCCATAATTCTCGAAGGATGTCCTGTAGCATTACCTAAGTTAACTAAACGTCCCTCTGACAATAGAAGTAAGAAGTCTTGAGGGTCATTACTGCGATAAACTTGGTGGACTTGGGGTTTAACTTCTTCCCAACGCCATTCTTTACGCATAAAAGCAGTATCGATCTCGTTGTCGAAGTGACCAATGTTACAAACTACTGCACCTGGTTTTAAACATGACAACATATAAGCATTACAAACATTATAGTTACCAGTTGCGGTAACAACCATGTCAAGAGAACCTAATAGTTCTTTGTTGATGCTGTTGATTGTGCCATCGTTTTTGCCATCAATAAAAGGAGATACTAATTCATAGCCATCCATACAGGCTTGCATAGCGCAAATCGGATCTACTTCGGCAACTTTAACAATCATGCCTTCTTGTCGTAGGGAAGCAACAGAACCTTTACCAACATCACCGTAGCCAATGACCAAAGCTTTTTTACCAGCCATTAGGTGATCGAGACCACGTTTGATGGCATCATTTAGACTATGACGACAACCATACTTGTTATCGTTTTTAGTTTTTGTTACCGCATCATTAACGTTAACTGCAGGAATTTTTAATTCGCCATTTTCCAGCATTTCCCAAAGACGATGAACACCAGTGGTGGTTTCTTCGGTAACACCATGAATGCTATCGAGCATTTGAGGATACTTTTGGTGGATGTGACCAGTAAGATCGCCACCATCATCTAAAATCATGTTGGCATCCCAAAGATCGCCTTCTGCATTGTGGCAAGTTTGCTCGATACACCAGATATATTCTTCTTCTGTTTCGCCTTTCCATGCGTATACAGGGATTCCCGCAGCAGCGATCGCAGCTGCAGCGTGGTCTTGTGTAGAGAAAATATTACAAGAAGACCAACGAACTTCTGCACCCAATTCGATTAAGGTTTCAATTAAAACCGCCGTCTGAATTGTCATATGAATACAGCCAATGATTTTCGCACCCTGTAGAGGCTTGCTTTCGCTGTATTTAGCGCGAATTGTCATTAAGGCTGGCATTTCACCTTCAGCAATAGATATTTCTTTACGTCCCCATTCTGCCAGAGTAATGTCCGCTACTTTATAGTCTTGTTTGTTCGTCTTTTCCTTGGTAATAACTTGTGTATTCATAGATTAGTTGTAAATTAAAGTGATAATTGTCAGGTATTTGTGTTGCAGTTTGCTGACCCAAATGGCTATCAGCAATATTATATTGTTTAGCAAAGCCTGCTTGATCCTATCTCAATACAGTTGACTTAGCAGTAAATCGCCTTATCTATAGCAAATATAACAGTAAACATTAAATGTGTTCTTTTGATTCTAATGATTTGAGTTGATTACCAATCACTAATAAATCTTCAAAGTAGTATCATCTAATGGTAAATATTTTTCTTAAGTAATATAACACAGTTATTTAACTGATGTTTGATGTCAAACATTAGAAACTGTGGTCATTTAAGGGAAAGGATGCTTTTGAGCGAGGAAGTGCGCGGGAGCATCGCTTTTTAAACTTCTTGAAGTAAAAAAAATTTATTCTTTCAGTTAGCCGAGTTTTCAATTGTTCGGGGGTTGAATTTTCAAAAAAAATTATTTGTAAACTGTTTATGGGTAGTATTACTACAAAAAGATTCAAGTATTCACTGTTAAAAATTCAGATCGTGATCATCAAAAAAACTTATCTCAGTAAACTTTTCAGTAGCGCAGTTTTTGCATATAAAAAAGCATTTCCTCACCGAAGGCGGCGGACGAAGCGTCCGCGGCAGCATATTCCACTCTCGCGGTGGGGGTCTCCCCCATAAGCGACTGAATCAACAAAGGCTTAAGCCGCATGTAGCGCTCGCCATAATCGCGCTCGCCATTTTATTAACTAACTTTGCTTACACTCCTATTGCTTTAGCTCAAGATAATCTTCCAACTTACTACCGAGAAAAAGTAATTCATAATCCTGGCGGTATTGGTAAATACTATATGGGTCGTGAAATTGCTCAGGTAATGGGACATCAGGCGATGATGTGGTTAGAAAGAGATAGCAGGGAAACAGAAGAACGACCAACCACCACTGTACAGCAGCTAGAGTTAAAACCAGATGATGTGGTGGCAGATATTGGTGCGGGGACTGGTTACTTTAGCTTTCGCATGGCTGAAAAAGTGCCAAAGGGAAAGGTTTATGCGGTGGATATTCAGCCAGAAATGTTAGATGCAGTTAATTTTCTCAAGGAAGAAAATAACATTGCCAACGTAGAGACTATTCTAGGAAAAGAAGACAATCCTAATTTACCCCCAGCTAGCATTGATTTAGCTTTTATGGTAGATGCTTATCATGAATTTGCCTATCCCAGAGAAATGATGGCAGGGATATATCAGGCACTAAAACCAGGAGGCAGAGTTGTATTGCTTGAATACCGTAAAGAAAACCCGCTGATTATGATCAAGCCTCTCCATAAAATGACTCAAAAGCAGGTAAAAAAAGAATTACAAGCAGTTGGCTTAAAATGGCAGACAACCAAAGAATTTTTGCCAGAACAACATTTTTTAGTATTCAATAAGCCTGTTTAATTTCATTTATATTCTTTCAAGGCATCTTCAACTGGCATTAATTACTAGGGATTCAATTATAAACTCTAACTGTTGAATAAAAAAAGAGACACACCGTGATAGGTGTGTCTCTTTTGACTTAAAGTCTCAGTTTAATTCTCTTTAACTGCTTAAACTATTTAGTTTCCGAAAACTCGGCATCGATTACATCATCGCCACTATTGCTAGAACCACCGCCATCAGCTTGGTCTACAGGAGGTTCTTCTCCTGGGGCTTCACCCGCTGCTGCATCTGCTGCACCTTCACCTTGTTGGTAGATGCTGCTACCGATGCTGTAGAGAGTTTGCTGTAGTTCGGGCAGAAGAGTTTTGATTTTCTCATCGTCTTCTGAAGCGACAGCTTCTTTCAGGTCTTTAATTAGACCTTCAGCTTTAGTTTTGTCATCAGCAGATACCTTGTCACCTAGTTCGGTAAGCTGTTTCTCTGCTTGATATACCAAGGAGTCAGCCTGGTTTTTGCGGTCAATCGCTTCGCGACGTTCTTTGTCAGCAGAAGCATTAGACTCTGCTTCTTGTACCATGCGATCAACTTCATCATCAGGAAGAGTTGATGCACCAGTGATACTGATAGACTGCTCTTTGCCTGTACCTTTATCTTTGGCAGTTACGTTTAAAATACCGTTAGCGTCGATATCAAAAGTAACCTCAATTTGAGGTACACCACGAGGTGCGGGAGGAATGCCGTCTAAGCGGAACGTTCCCAAACTCTTATTATCTTTCCCAAATTCTCTTTCTCCTTGCAGAACATGAATTTCTACATTAGTTTGACCGTCAACGGCGGTAGAGAAGGTTTCTGATTTCTTGGTAGGAATAGTAGTGTTACGAGGAATAATCTTAGTCATTACCCCACCCAAGGTTTCTACACCCAGAGAAAGAGGAGTAACGTCTAGAAGTAAGATATCTTTAACTTCCCCAGCCAAAACACCAGCTTGAATAGCTGCACCGACTGCCACTACTTCATCAGGGTTTACAGTTTGATTGGGATCTTTACCTAAAACTCGTTTGGTAACATCAACGATCGAGGGAATACGGGTTGAACCACCCACCATTACTATTTCATCGATCGCTTCTTTGGCTAGCTTAGAATCTTTGAGAGCCTGCTCAACAGGAATGCGACAGCGATCGATTAGATCGGAACATAACTCTTCAAACTTAGCTCTAGTTAAAGAAACGTCAAGGTGCTTGGGACCATCCTGAGTTGCGGTAATAAAAGGAAGGTTGATATCAGTTTGAGTCGCGCTAGAAAGTTCAATCTTGGCTTTCTCCGCTGCTTCAGTAAGACGCTGTAAAGCCTGATTGTCTTTACGGAGGTCAATACCTTCGTTTTTCTGAAATTCCCCTGCTAGATAGTCAACGATCTTTTTATCAAAGTCATCACCACCTAGATGAGTATCACCAGCGGTAGCCAAAACTTCAAATACGCCGTCCCCTACTTCTAGAATCGAAACGTCAAATGTACCACCACCTAAGTCAAAGACGAGGATAGTTTCATTATCTTTTTTATCTAGACCATAAGCCAAAGAGGCTGCGGTAGGTTCGTTAATAATCCGCAACACCTCTACCCCAGCGATTTTACCAGCGTCTTTAGTTGCCTGACGCTGAGAATCATTGAAGTAGGCAGGAACAGTAATAACTGCTTGAGTTACCTTTTCTCCCAGATATTTACTAGCATCTTCAACTAGTTTACGTAATACTTGAGCCGAAATTTCTTCTGGTGCAAACTGCTTATCTTGTGCAGGACAGTTTAACTTAACATTACCATTGCTATCTTTGACTACATCGTAGGCAACCTCTTTAGTTTCGTTAGTTACTTCATCAGACCGGCGACCAATAAAGCGCTTAACTGAATAAAAAGTGTTACCAGTGTTCATCACAGCCTGGCGTTTCGCAATCTGACCAACTAGAAGATCGCCATTTTTTGCGTAAGCGACAACTGAGGGAGTAGTTCTAAAACCTTCCGCGTTAGCGATAACCGTGGGTTTTCCCCCTTCCATCACTGCTACACAAGAGTTAGTAGTTCCTAAGTCAATACCAACAACTTTTGCCATACTTTAAGCAATACTCCGAATTTAACAACAAAAACTAAAATTTTTTTTGAGGCAGTGCAATAATATACAATGCGCTATAGATTTAGACTATTTGTGAATCTTATTGGCTTGCTTTTCTCGCCTCAGTTATCACATCTATCTCTATACATAGTGCAAGTTAATCGTAAGTCTTAGGTAGTGTAGTTTTCCGAACCTTAGGATGGCGGTTGAAGTATAAAGGATGATGGATAAATAGTAACTGGTAGCAGTCAATATCAATAAAATGCTTGAATCTCCTTACTATTTATTATCATTGAGAAGGCATTTATTTAAAGAGAAGAGTGAAATATTTTTATATGGAATTTCCATTTATGACTTACGTGGGTCTTTTGGCAGGTATTTTAACTACTATTTCTTTTCTGCCACAGGCAGTTCGCGCCTGGAAGACTAAATCTACTAAAGACATCTCTCTGGCAATGTTTCTTTCTTTTTGTCTTGGGGTTGTACTATGGGTAATTTATGGTTTTTATACTCAAAATCTGCCTGTGTTTCTAGCCAATTTCGTCACTTTTATTCTGGCGTTTTCAATTTTGGTTTGCAAATTAAAGTATGGGTAAATGGCAATAATGATTTGTATTTCCTATATCAGCAAAATAAACGGCAGGATCTCTTTTAAAGTATTAACAAAGAAGAAATTAAAAATACTATTGTTGAAATTGTATCCATAAATATGTCATCTAATATTGTCGCCATTTTAGGCACAGGAGTATGGGGTTCAGCTTTGGGTGCGATCGCCAAAAGCAATAGCCATGATGTCCATTTTTGGTCTCATCGTGGTGATGTGACCTTAGAATCAGTAGTGAAGGATGCAGATATTATTGTTTCTGCGGTTTCCATGAAGGGAGTCATTCCCACTATTGGCAAACTGCGATCGCTCAACCTGCCTACAGATAAAATTATCGTTACCGCTACTAAGGGATTAGACCCTGAAACTACCCGTACCCCTTCCCAGATTTGGCAAACAGCTTTCCCAGATCATTCTGTAGTAGTATTGTCTGGTCCTAATCTTTCTAAGGAAATAGCCAAAGGTTTACCTGCTGCCACAGTGGTAGCCAGCAATGATTTAGCTGCTGCTGAGAGAGTACAAGAGATTTATTCTTCAGATACCTTTAGGGTTTATGTGAATGAAGATCCCATCGGCACAGAATTGGGAGGAACGCTGAAAAATGTAATTGCGATCGCCTCTGGTGTTTGTGATGGCATGGAGTTAGGCACAAACGCTAAAGCAGCTTTACTTACCCGCGCCTTACCTGAAATGATTCGCATCGGCATCCACTTGGGTGCATCGGCAGAAACCTTTTTTGGTTTATCTGGTTTAGGAGATTTAATGGCTACCTGTGATAGTTCATTATCTCGAAATTACCAAGTAGGCTATGGGCTTTCTCACGGCAAACCTTTAGAGGAAATTTTGGCAGACTTAGAAGGCACAGCAGAAGGAGTAAATACAGCAAATGTACTGGTTAAAATAGCCGATTTAGAAGCGATCGCCGTCCCCATTGCCCGACAGGTACACCGACTCTTACGGGCTAAAATAACCCCCGAAGAAGCGATTCAAGCACTAATGGAAAGGGATCTCAAACCAGAATTTTGCGATTTGGATTTCTAAATGTTGAACCATTAAAAATGTAATTTTTCTAGCAATTAAGTCCGCTACAATTGCGCTTGGCAGTTTAATTTAACCGTTTAGTTAAACTTTATATTACTTATTAGTGTCTTCTTCTTGGTAGATTGTGCCGTCAGGCATAGTTGCTCCATAAAACATACTGGACTTGCCATATAGCTTTTCTAAGTTGGGAAGCGTCGCATTTAATAGATTTGCTTTATATAAATTGGCACGACTTAATTGTGAGTTGCTAAGATTTGCTCCCTGCAAATTAGCTCCTTGTAAATTCGCGCCCTGTAGATTTGCATAGCTAAGATTGGCATCCTGTAAATTTATCCGCGATAAGTTTGCGCCAGATAAATTCGCTTTCGATAAGTTTGCTTCATTTAGTGATGTCATAAAAAATCTAACATTCTTTAAATTAGTTTTGCTCAAATTAGCTTTTACTAAAGATACTTGAATTAGTTCTGCTTGACTAAAATCTAGTCCACTTAAATCTAATCCATCTAAGTTTTCTCCATCGATAATCTTACCTCTCAAATCTGCGTCTCTCAAACTTACCTTGTTTAGATCGAGAGGATATTTTCCTACTCGAACCATTCCCGCTTGTACTGGATCAAACTTCGCTGGAAAAACTGTATCTCGATAAAACCCAGTTTCCTTTTCTAAAGCTCCAATCTTTCTGTACTTTGCTTTCTCCAAATTAGCTCCAGCTAAATTAGCGTTATTTAAATAACCCGAACTCAAATCTCCATAGGACAAATTAGCTCCAGCCAAATTAGCGTTATTTAAATAACCCGAACTCAAGTCTCCATAGGATAAATTAGCTCCAGCCAAATTAGCATTATTTAAATAACCCGAACCCAAGTCTACATGAGATAAATTAGCATTGCTTAGGTTTGCTTTTGACAATGTAACGTTCGATAAATCAAAGTTTTCTAAATTAACTCCCTGCAAATTAGCTCCTTGTAGATTAACTCCCAGCAAATTGACTCTCTCTAAATTAGCATCCCTGAGATTTGCTTCTTGTAATTCAACGTTTCTCAAATTAGCTTCACTTAGATTAGCATTACTTAAATTCGCTCCTTTCAAAGAAGCTGATAAATTTATTTGACAACTAGTAGGTGGCCCAATGTAACCATTTTGTCCAGCACCAGTATTCATATCATACCAACCTAATTCAGCTTGACTTAGATTGGCTTGTTGTAAGTTAGCACCATCTAAATTGGCTTTCACTAATTTAGATGGTGCTAAATTCGCGCCAGCTAAATCTGCACCAGCTAAATTAGCATCTCCTAAGCGACAGCCTATACACTTATTAGTCTTAAGTAATCGCTTCAGATGCCTTGGATTGGTAGTTTGTTTACTTGTACAATCTAAACATCCTGAAAGAAAAGTAAGGATAAAAATCGCAGCAATCAAAGGTTTAAGCTTCATTAGTTTAATTGTCTTAACTTGAACTGGCGTTGATTAGCCAAATTTTCCACCATAAACTGCCAAGCAGCTTTTTTGTCTAAGGGTTTGGCGTAAAAATATCCTTGGGCAAATTTACAACCCCAAGCTTTTAATTGTCCCTGTTCAATTGTTTTTACTCTTTCAGCCACAACATTAAAACCCAAATTGTGAGCCAAGTCTAATGTTGCTTTAACGATAGTGCAAGCTTGGTTTTTCTCGTTTAGACGACTAACAAGGAAACGGTCTATCTTTAAAGTATCTACAGGAAAGCGATCTGAATAGCTAAAGGAGGTAATTACTTCTGATTTTAATCTCTCACTCACCATAGTTATCAGCTTTTCTCCTATACAGCTAATCAACTTGCAAAAGTTGCCTAAAATATCTACAATAATATTACGTACCCTAAGTATTTTGCCAAATGCCTACTAAGTCTGCTGATTTAAGTCCTCAACAATATCGAAAAATTCTAGCTCCATGCAGTATCGGCTATCGTATTAAACTGCTATCTCAGCTTTCAGCTCGTAATTTTAATGAACTATTAGAACCTTGGGATTTGACTCCTTTTCACTGGGTAGTTCTGTGTTGTCTTTGGTCAGAAGATGGTTTGGCTACTTCAGCAATTGGGGAGAAATTACAACAGGTAGGAGGAACTCTTACAGGGGTTTTAGACCGTATGGAAGAAAGGAAATTAATTCGCCGTGAACGCGATCGCGCCGATCGACGCATGGTCAGAATCTGGCTAACAGATACGGGTAAAGAACTCGAAACAGTTTTGCCTCCAATCGTTCTAGGCTTGCAAGAACGTATTATGACGGGTTTTTCAGCCAGCGAACAAGAGCAGTTTTCCCAACTAGTCGATCGCGCGATCGCTAATATGTCATGAAATTATATGTAGGTTATAATCGACAAATTAAAATTTAGCTTTAGAAAAATAAGTATTAAGCATGGTCTTGCAAAACTTAATACTACGCATACGAAATAAAAGACTACTTATTAAATACCTGAGCATATTGAAATTAAATAAAGGAAATAAGAATCATGAAAACTTTAAACGGTAGAACATCAGATCGAGATCGAGATCGAGACATACAGGTCAAGGATCAAACTTTGGTTGAAAAACCAATATTAGACAAGCCACAAGACAATCGCGAGCCAGAACAAGATGCTCCTCAAAAACCGCGTAAAAAACTACCAAAAGGATTAGTTTGGGTAGTAGTAGGAATTGGCGCGATCGCAGCAGGTGTGTTTGGCTATCGCTGGTGGCACTATGCTTCTACCCACGCAACTACTGATGATGCCTACATTGCAGGTCATGTACACCCAATCAGCAGCCGTATTGCTGGGACAGTAACTGACGTAGAAGTCAACGATAACCAGGAAGTCAAAAAAGGAGAATTGCTAGTCAAGCTCGACAAGAGCGATCTTCAAGTCGCGGTAGCAAAAGCAGAAGCAGCATTATTAACCGCCCAAGGTCAGGCTAAAGCAGCACAGGCAAATATTGCTCTAGCATCAGATACTACTGATGCTAAATCGGCTCAGGCTAAGGGAGACATTAGCGATGCTACTGCCAATATTTCTACAGCTAAAGCCGCAGTGTCTGGAGCCAAAGCAGGTATCGCTTCAGCGCAGGCTCAAGTAGCCCAAGCCGATGCCGATTTAAATAATGCCCAAAAAGATTACAATCGCTATTCCACTCTGTATAAAGAAGGAGCAGTTACCCTTCAACGGTTAGATAATGCACAAGCAACTTATAAAGTAGCTCTGGCTAAAAAGAATGCAGCCGATCAGGGAGTAGACCAAGCTCAGGCACAGTTGGAACAGGCTCAACAGACGGTAAATAGTGCTAACGCCAAACTGGCTTCTACAAAAAGCCAACTACAACAAGTTTCGGCAAGCGGTCAACAAATTGAAGCTAATCGCGCCCAGTATGCTGCTGCTCAAGCCGATATTGCCCAAGCTAAAGCCACTCTTGAAAATGCACGTTTGCAACTTTCCTATGCCAATATTACCGCTCCAACTGGGGGTAAAGTTGGTAATAAAACAGTAGAAGTAGGACAAAGAGTCCAGCAAGGAACACCATTGATGGCAGTTGTCGGGGACGATTATTGGGTCACGGCTAACTTTAAAGAAACCCAACTGGGAGAAATGAAGCCAGGAGAAAAGGTAGAAGTCAAAATTGATGCTTTTGACGGTCGCACTTTTATGGGGAAGGTCAATAGCATTGCCCCAGGTTCGGGAGCGCAATTTGCTTTACTACCTCCCGATAATGCTACGGGTAACTTTACTAAAGTAGTACAGCGTATTCCTGTAAAAATTGTTCTCGATCCTCAAAGTATTAAAGGTTACGAGTCGCGGATCAGCCCTGGTATGTCGGCAGTCGTTCATGTAGATTTACCACAGCACAATGACAATGACTCAAATTAATAAATCCCAAAACTTCGTTACCGATCGCTTGGATACCAATTTTCTCAAGTGGGCGATCGCGATTACCGTCGCTTTAGGAGCAATCCTCGAAGTCATTGATACTAGTATCGTTAATGTTGCCTTACCCGATATTCAGGCTAATTTGGGAGCGACAATTACCGAAATCGGCTGGGTGGTTACTGGTTACGCGATCGCCAATGTAATTGTTATTCCTTTAACTGCCTGGTTAGGGGAACAGTTTGGTCAAAAACGCTACTTTATCTTTTCTCTGGTTGGTTTTACCATTTCTTCGGTGCTGTGCGGATTTGCTCCTACTTTGCCATTTTTAATAATTTCGCGCATTCTTCAAGGACTTTGTGGCGGAGGCTTACTAGCCAAAGCTCAGGCGATTTTATTTCAGACTTTTCCTCCCGAAGAACAAGGGACTGCTCAAGGAGTGTTTGGCATGGGGGTAATCGTCGGACCAGCCATTGGTCCTACTTTAGGAGGTTATTTAACTGATAGCGTCGGCTGGCGATGGATTTTCTTTGTCAATATTCCGAAAGGAATATTAGCCGTAATTATGTGTTGGCTGTTTCTGCCAACCGATTCCAAGGCAACACAGCATTCTAGTAGAAAAGTCGATTGGTTGGGAATTAGTTTATTGGCGATCGCCGTTGGTAGCCTGCAAACTTTTTTAGAAGAAGGAGAACGGGACGATTGGTTTAATTCTAGCTTCATTTTTACTCTAGGAATTGTAGCTGTGTTAGTGCTGGGATTGTTTATCTGGCGAGAACTGACCGCTAAACGTCCCGCAGTAGATCTAAAAGTTCTGCGTCATCGTTCTTTAGCTGCTGGCAGCCTCTATTCGGCAATTTTGGGGATGGGGCTTTATGGCACGTTGTTCGCCGTACCAATTTTCGCGCAAAACGTGCTGCACTTTACCGCCATGCAAACGGGGATGCTGTTGTTTCCTGGAGCTTTAGCAGCAGGAATTATGATGCCTATTTTGGGTAAGGTGACGAGCAAAATCGACTCTAGACTACTAATTGCTAGTGGTGCAATTATTACCAGCTTGGTCATGTTTCAACTGGCAAAAATTAATTCCAATACGGGGACAGAAGCATTGTTTTACCCTTTACTTTGGCGAGGAGTCGGCACAGTGTTAATGTTTTTACCTTTAAGTTTAGCTACCATCGGTTCACTGCCCAAAAGCGATATCCCCGCAGGATCTGGTTTTTACAATCTCACCCGTCAATTAGGAGGAAGCATTGGTATTGCAATCCTCTCTACTCTTTTAGCCCGACGAGAAGCTTTTCATCGCGCTATTTTAAGCAGCGATGTAAGCCTTTATAATTCAGCAACCAATCAACGTCTTGATGCTTTAACTGGTGCGTTTCAAGGTCGCGGTATGGATGCCCATACTGCCCATCAACAGGCTTTAGCAGTCATTTCCCAGACGCTCGATCTTCAGTCGTCGATTTTGTCTTTTGAAGACATTTTTAAAATCGTCGGTATTGTTTTTATTTGTACCTTGCCTTTGCTGTTGCTTCTTGGTAAAGGAAACAAAAAAGCGAGTGTGTCTGGAGTCGATTAATTTTACTTCCTCATTCTTCATCTTTCATCTTTTTAAAAAAATGTCTCAAACAACTCAAGTCAAACAACGGCAACAAGAAGATACAGTCAGCTTCAAAACTTGGATCGGTGTCATCGGTGCCATGTTAGGCGCATTTATGGCGGTGCTAGACATTCAAATTACCAACTCGTCGTTACAAGACATTCAGGGAGCTTTAGCAGCAACTTTAGACGAAGGTTCTTGGATTTCTACGGCTTACCTGATCGCCGAAATTGTGGTAGTTCCAATTTCAGGCTGGCTGTCGCAAGTATTTTCAGTACGTCGCTATCTTTTAGTTAACGTTACTTTGTTTATCTGCTTTTCCTTTGCTTGCGCCCAGGCAACTAGCCTGGGGATAATGATTGGTCTTCGTGCCTGTCAAGGGTTTACGGGGGGCGTTTTAATTCCTATGGCACTGACTATTGTTTTGACTTTTTTACCCAAATCAAAACAATCTATTGGCATGGCAATGTTTGCTGTAACTGCCACTTTTGCGCCTTCGATTGGACCAGCTATTGGCGGCTGGCTGACGGATAATTTGGGCTGGGAATATATCTTCTATCTCAATATAATTCCTGGGATAATTATGTTTGCAGCGATCGCCTATGCCATTCCTCCTAAACCAATGCAGCTTCATCAACTTAAGAGGGGCGATTGGTGGGGCATCCTCAGCATGGCAATCGGTTTGGGTTCTTTAACCGTATTTTTAGAAGAAGGTAATCGCAAAGATTGGTTTGGTTCGGAGTTGGTTACCCGTTGCGCTATCTTTGCCGTAATTTTTATCGCTATTTTCTTGTGGATTGAGCTTACTCGTCGTCAACCTTTTATCAATCTACGTCTGCTGCTACGACGTAACTTTGGGATCGGTAGTATTGCGGGAATGGGTTTGGGACTAGGTTTATACGGCTCAGTTTATATTTTGCCTTTATATTTAGCTCAGATTCAAGACTATACGGCATTGCAAATTGGGGAAGTAATTATGTGGTCGGGTTTGCCCCAGCTAGTATTAATTCCATTTGTGCCGAAATTAATGCAGCGTTTTGATGTTAGGTTGATCGCTGCCGTCGGATTTAGTATTTTTGCCGTAAGCTGTTTCATGAACTCCAACATGAGCAGCCAGACGGATATTACCCAGCTAAAGTGGTCGCAGCTAGTCAGGGCATTGGGTCAACCGTTGATGATCGTACCTCTAACCACAATTGCTACGGGCAATATTGAACCAGAACAGGCTGGTTCGGCTTCTGGCTTGTTTAACGTAATGCGTAACTTAGGTGGCTCATTTGGCATTGCTACCTTGTCTACTATACTCTCACGACGAGAGCAGTTTCATTCTAATCGCATCGGCAATGCTGTTTCTTTGTATGCTCCCCAAACTCAACAACGACTCAATGAGTTAACCCAAAACTTTATCAGTAAAGGTAGCGATGCAGTAACGGCAAACCAGCAGGCGATCGCCGCGATCGATAATATTGTCCGCCAACAGGCTAATGTAATGGCTTACAACGATTGTTTTTATCTAATGGGGTTTGCCATTCTGATTTGCGGTTTGGCTTTGGTTTTTTGTAAGAAAGTTAAGGCTGGTGGTAATGCTGCTGCACATTAAAGCTTTGTATAGAAACTAATCGAGATCCGAGCGATCGCAATTATTTATAAACACTTATACAATTTATATCCAAAGCAAATAGACCAATCGAATCATCAAGCTATTCAAAATGGAATATCGTTACATTTCTGGATACCCTCTTTTGCCAAATGTTCAATAATATAATTTGGCGTATTGGAATTATTAGCCACTTGTTGACGAATCATTCTGTCTTTATCGAAAGCTAATTTGCTGAGAATAGTTACAGTAGCACTAGGGTTGTCAGCAATAAAATATCGAACTCTCGTGTTATCACTAGCTGCACATATTTCCATCAAGTCAAGGGAACTATTATTATCCATTGATTGATTTATTGCTTCTTAAGGATATTGAACGTTTACGAATAGTTTAAACAAAGATTAACTATCAATTAGAAGTTAACCCTTCAAACAGCCGTTTCTATGCCTAGTCTGCTGCACATTAAATTATTTTATTCTGACTGACAGCTTTGCTCCATTAATGAAGCTGCATTCTCATCATTAGCTATTTTTCGGATTTTTGCTGACTCGATATGTATAGGATGGAAGGGTGGCTCTGAGAAGATTTTCGGGTTTACTTGCCGAAGAGTATAGCAGCCGACAAAAGTGTCTTTTGAACCGTTTGTATTAGTTACAGAGAGCGTAACTGGTACAGTCGTGAACACGGAGCCAGCCGCACCTTCACCTCTAATTTTGCCTGTTGTCAGCTTTACTTGAGCCGTATTACTATAGCCTGCTGCAAATTGTGGATATGCAGGCGGTTGGGATTGAGCATCAGTACCTTTTTGCCCCCAATAAGAATAAGCACGCACGTATTCTTGACGGTTAATCGCGTTGTAATAAGACTTGAGAACCTCTATTGGAGTACTGCGATCGTCGAGGTATGGCTGCTGATTGTTTTGTGCTATTTGTTGCTCTTTGGAAGGAATATTTTTTGCTTGTGATGCTTGACTTACTCTATGTGTGGAGATTGCAATTCCTTGATCGCTAGTCACCGCGTTATGATTACACCCAATTAGAGCTATTGTCAGAATTAAATACGTCCATAACGCTGCCACACTGCCAAATCTCAATCGTTTTGCTTTCATAGTCGGCATATATTAATTGCAATATTTATGATAGCCATAAACTGCATCTAGTTTGAAGTGCGGAAATGCTTGGGTTTCCCAAGCTGTCTTGCAACAGTACGTGCGGACAAGTATAGCAATACGTGGCTAGGTTAGGACAAAATTAGCTAAAATAAAAGCGCTCGCCAAAACCGAAAAATAATGCCTGCTCCCTATAGCTACGATTTAAGAAAAAAAGCCGTAGATGCCTGTTCTAGAGGTGAAAAGAAGAGAACTATTTGTCGATTGATGAAAATAAGCCGTAACACCTTAGACCTATGGCTGAAAAGAGAACAAGAAACAGGAGACTTTAAAGCGGTCGCCGAGCGTCCCACCAGAGAAGAGCGAAAAATTCAGGATTTAGAGAGATTCAAACAGTTTGTTAAACAACATAAAGATAAGACACAACAGCAAATGGCAGATTTGTGGGGAGAGAATCTTACCCAGCAAAATATTAGTGATGGAATTAAAAAGTTAGGCATAACCAGAAAAAAAGCGGTCAGACCCCGCGTCGCCGACAGGCGCAAGACAAAGGGCTTGCCCGCATGTACGCTGACCAAGACAAACTTACGGGTATCAAGAAACAGATGAAGAGAAAAGAAAAGAATTTCAAGAGCAACTAAAACATCAACAGGCAAATAACCTAGTTTATGTGGATGAAGCAGGATTCGATAACCGAGACGATTATCCCTATGGTTATAGCCCCAAAGGAGAAAGATGTTAGGCACTCAAATCTGGTAAAAGAAATGAGAGAGTAAGTTGGATTGCTGCATTCAAAGAAGGAAAAGTGTTTGCTCCGTTAACTTTTGAAGGGTCATGTAATCGAGATTTATTTGAGACATGGCTTAAAGAAAGTTTGATTCCTCAACTTCAACCTGGAAATATCATTATTATTGATAATGCTACTTTTCATAAAGGACAAAGTATTCAAGAAATAGTAGAAGAAGCAGGGTGCCAGATTTGGTATTTGCCCTCTTATTCTGCCGATCTAAACAAGATAGAGCGTTGGTGGTCGGTTCTCAAAACTTGGATGAAGCAGAGAGTTAAAGAATTTGAGACTGTTAGAGAATGTGTTGATACAGCTTTCAAAAAATGTCCTAACGTATATGCGTAATGCTATATCGAAGGGCGATCGCCATGAACAAGCCGCCTGAAAGTTATGGTCGTTGCCATCAGTTTATCGCCAATGTGCGGTGGCATACACTGATACAGGGTCTGCTTATACAATAGTTTTTCCTCCTACGCTACAGTTAAGAATATTACCGAATATTTTGAGCTTAACAGACAAGCATACAAACTATATTTTCTAGAGCGATCGCACCCTAGCATCAGCAAAATGGATTTAGATTACGAATATATAAATGAACGGTTCAAAACTTTAATTACCAATATTCCAGGCGCAATATACCGTTGTGCTAACGATGCTGACTGGACGATGGAGTTCTTGAGTGATGAAATTACGACGATCTCAGGTTATCGAGGTGCCGACTTTATTCAAAATCAAAGTCAGACTATAAAAAGCATTATTTACCCAGAAGATCGCGATCGAGTTATTCGAGAAGTAACAGAGGCGATCGCCGTTCGTCAACCCTATACAATTGAGTATCGGATTATTCGCTCAGATGGGGAAATTAGCTGGATAAACGATCGAGGGCAAGGAATATTTGATCGAGATGGCAAACTTCTTTGGTTAGATGGAATTATCTTATAAGAGAATCAACCTCAAACAAATACTCGTCTTATAGATGCGAATAGGTAGAAGTTTAACGAGGAACTAAAATTTATGATCGACAATCATTATCTTAACTTTAGCCCCAGAACATTGTAGCAGTTGAGTTGCAGATGCGATCGCCTGAGTTGGATTCATCGGCTGCACTAACAATGTGTGTTCGCCACCACGCAATATTTTCAGACGATTAGCAAAGTCTTTGTTGGTGCTAAATAAAAATGTCTTGGGGAGTATCACCACAATTGGTAACGAGGGCATTTGCTGGTGAAATTCAGCTAGTAAATCTAGACTATCCATCGGGCTATCTTGGGTTGTTTTGCTTCTAATCTGAAATATTTTGAGCAAAACAATCGCAGGTTGGTCGCGTTGAATTATTTCTTGTGCTTGTGATGCAGTTGTAGCGATGCCTTCGGCTAGCTTCGCGATCGTTATCCATAATTAATAACAAGGGAGAACTATCTAAAACCGAATTAGAACTAAAATCGTAACGGTCGAATTTATCTCTCAAGTTGCAAACCAATTCATTGAAAGGCTCGATTTGTTCTGGCTGGGGAAAAGTCTCAGCATCGAGAAAAGCTTCTAGTTCACTTGCTAGCTTTGAGCCATCGGCAAAACCCAAACTACCTAAAGAACCTGCTAATTTATGGGCTGTTAAGTTTGCTGACTGTTTTGATTCTCGATCAAGATCATTTTTACGGGACGCGATCTCCGTCTTTTCTAAAACCACTAAGCGATCGCTTAGTGGTTTTAGAAAAGACGGAGATCGCGCTTCGGAATTGGATACAGACTCAGTTGGTTGTTGGGCTTTATTAGATAGTGGCTTAAGTCAATAACCTATCCCGTAAACCGTTTCCATTAAATCTTTAGCTGCACCAGCCCCTTTTAACTTTTGACGCAGTGTTTTAATATGCGTTCTAACTGCTTCCTCAGTCGGCGGTTCTTCAAAAGTCCAGAGGTTTTCCATAATTCCCTTAAGACTAAAAACGCGGTTATGGTTGCGTAGAAATAGCTCTAGCAAAGCATAATCTTTTGCCGTTAAATTGAGAGATTTCTCATCATCAATCACCTCTAAACTATTAAGATTGAGACTTAAATTACCCTACCTTAATCTAATGGATTCGCACCGTAAGCTCGTTAAAATTGAATGGTTTGACTAGATAATCATCAGCCCCAGCATTGAAACCTTTGACAGTATCCGTGCTGCGATTGCGAGTAGTTAACATGAGAACGGGCATACTGTAATCGCGATCGCGAAGTTTTTTACACAGGCTGATGCCATCAATTTTTGGCAGCATTACATCTAAAACCACCAAATCGTAGCTAAAAAGCTCGATATATTCCCATGCTTCTTCACCATCTAAAGACAATATCCAACGCATATCTTTGAGCGATAAAATGCCTAGACAGTGCATCTAACAACACTTCATCATCGCCCACTAATAAAAGTCTCATTTAAGTTTTGGGAATCGCTTGAAGTCTTTGTTCTATCTATCGACCATTTATAAGTCGTTGAAACCATATTACTAAGCTCATCACCAACTATAAGCTGATTTCAAGCGATCGCTTTTAAGACCATCAAGCGATAAAATTAATTATTTTAACGAGCGAAGCTACAAGCTTGGGTTAAAGTAGCTGCGGACAAGTCCTTACTCTTTTCTATCTTTTATAGAAAGTGAAAACCCACGCGGTTCACCCGTGGGATGGAAAAACCAATCGCTTAATATACGCAATTTACATCGAAGCCGTGTTTGTGGTACGATTATCGTCGCTCTGGGTTTAAAGCCTTGCCCTATAAGGGCAGCTTTGCTGTGTGTGCTTATAGCTTATAGCCAGAATCACCCGTCATTCATGCGGGTAAGCAGTCAAATCATGAAACAGTGCAACCCGTTAAGGTCAAAGGTAATACATATTACCGTCAACCTTGTGAGATAACATCTCATAACTTTTTATTTTATAGAGGTTAAATTCCTCTCTACCGAACCCAAGGTATGAATCCGTCTACCCAGGTTTTGCTAATTGGTAACTAGCATCTCTCGGTGCATGGGTAGAAATGCAGCCCTGCCAAAAGTCGTCTTTAGGTATCCTGCTAGGGAAGATACATACGGTTAACGTACAGTTAATCCACTCACCTTGTCGTAAAGATGGTATGGACGCAAAGCGACTGAAAATATAGAGCTTTCAACTCTATATCCAAGATTTTGGTCAAAGAAGCACTTCAGACTTTAAACGTACAGTGCAGACTAATTGAAGGATGAAGCGTTCGCCAGAAAGAAATGTCAAATAGACTACATTAAAGTGTTTCGTGAATGTGTAAGGGTGTCTGACACGGCATATTGTGGAAACCTAAGTGTATCGAGAAATAGAAAAAAAGGAACAGGGAAACCCAATATGTCTCCAGATAAGAGAATAAAATTTGCCCTCATTGAACCTAGTTAAAGGAAGAAAGTTTATCGCTATTTGCGTACTTGTTTCATACTTCGTTTAACTCAAATTTCCAAGAGGTGCGTCGAGAAGCTGGATAACTTGCTTTTATTAATCATAATAGCAACATCTGAACTCTGTGAGCGACAAAACAAAGATAAATCTCAAAACAATGGTAGGCAACCAGCCACAAGATATATTGGAATAGGATGTCCTAAAAAGCCAATGCCTTATCCCTGAACGGACAGGGGAAGGGGAAACCCAAGGATATGCCTACGTAGGATGGTTAATGCGTAGGATACGACTTAGTAACATCTAAAATGCCCAATACGCAGATGCGTACAGAAGGCTTTAAAACTGACACTTCCAAGGCGGTCAAGCGTGGGATTATAAGGGTGAAAACAGCGTTAAACAATCCAAGTCCGAAGACTGGTAACGGTCAAAGACACCATATACATGGCGCATACCAGGAGCTAGATGAGTTGGAAACTCTCACGTCTGGTTTTGAAGTAGAGGTGAGGTATCAGAAATGAACCCATCGACTATAACACTGCGCGGATTCAAGTACAGATTTTACGTGCGGTTCGTTAGTGTCACCAATCTTAACCGCTGAAGTACACTGCACGCAGGCAATTGCGTCATTAGGAAAGCTCTAATTTTAAAAAAAAAGAGCGATACCGAGACAACTTACTCATCATGGTAGTGAGGAGCATTCCAAGTCTACCCCTCTAGAAATAAGAGTGAAAGCATCATATCCAACTTTAGAAACTGATAATGTCTAATGTTGAAGCGATATGAAAACCACCCAAACTAGTAGCCAAAACTGGTGCAAGTGGGAGCAACTGAATATGGATAACGAAAGTGAATTCTTGGTAATTCTTTGTAATGTATAACCTGGGGAATGGCTTATATCCAGGGAGCGAAATAAGCTCAAGGTGGGCACAGTAAAGGATACTGGGCAGTGAAACGCAGTACATATTTAACTCTCGCGCCCCCGAAGAAGAGAGGAATCCTAAACTCAGGAAACAATGGTAAGTAGGAACGAATCAAAGGATGGGAAGGTTCTCTGTAAACAGAGTAGTTATCCGCAAAGAAACCACCCAATCTAGGGATTGTGGAATAAGCCAAAGCCTATCTGTAATAGATATGGATATGCTGACAGCCACACTGCTGTATGGGATGTTCATTTTCTGATTAAAAGTTAATAAATCCAATATGGAGATTACATCAAAGTCGGAATGGAATAACTAGGATGAAATCGACTTTAATCCAGTCGATTCCAGCATATTTAAGCTTCAAAAGAGAATCTACAGAGCATCATTAACCGAGGACTATAAGTTAGTTCACAAGCTTCAAAAGTTAATGGTTAAATCCTGGTATGGAAAACTACTAGCTGTAAGGAAAGTAGCTCAGGAAAATAAAGGTAAGAAAACTGCTGGAGTAGATGGGATTAAGTCTATTTCTCCTAGTAAGAGGCTTGCACTTGTTGACCAGCTTGCTATAGACGGTATTGCAAATCCAACTAGAAGGGTTTGGATTCCTAAACCTGGAAAGAAAGAAATGCGACCGCTAGGCATACCAACCATGCTAGATAGATCCAAACAGTCCCTTCTCAAGCTGGCAATCGAGCCAGAATGGGAAGCAAAGTTTTTGAAGGCAAATGAGTTGGCTTCAGACCAGGTAGGTCGTGTCACGATGCAATCAAAGCTATTAAAGATAGTATCAAGACCAAATCTAAATTTGTTCTTGATGCAGATATAGCCAGTTGTTTTGACAAAATCAAACATGACACTCTTCTAAATAAACTAAACACTCTTCCAAAGTTCAAAAGTCAACTACTCCTGATTTTAACCAGGAGTAGTTGACTTTAGTAAATGGTCAGAAAGAAAAGGATACAACCAAACACAAGCTGGAACTCCACAAGGCGGGGCGATATTCGCCATTATTGGCGAATATCGCCCTACACGGGCTGGAAAACAAGCTAAAAGGACTAGTAGTAACTCTACCCAATAGATATCCAAATGGGGAAAATATGCGTAAGAAAGACAAAGCATTCTCTTTGTCCGTAATACGTTATGCTGACGATTTCGTCATCTTACATAAAAATATCGAAACAGTTCTTAAGTGTAAGGAAGTAATAGAAGAGTGGCTTCAAAATTTTGACCTAGAATTAAAGCCAAGTAAAACCAGAATTGCCCATACTCGTGATGAATATAATGGTGAAAAACCTGGATTTGATTTTCTTGGATTTCACATTCAACACCATAAATTAGGTAAACATCATTCAGGAAAGGACACCAAAGGTAATAGACTTGGATTTAAGACTATCATTGAACCTCAGAAAGAAAAAATCCAACTACATTACAGAAAACTGGATGAATGTATGAACAAAATGAGTTCATTCAAACAATCGGAACTTATTGGTAAACTCATCCCTATTATTAGAGGATGGTGTAATTATCAAAGTCCTTGGAACTCATCTAACGCATTTAGAAAGTTAACTAACTTAATGTGGAATAGATTATGGAGATGGGGTAAACGTCTTCATCCAAATAAAGGTAGAAAATGGATTGCCAGGAAATACTGGGATCTAAAAGATAAAGGATGGAGATTTACATTCAAATCAAAAGACTTTTCTTACGCCCTACCAAAACACTCTGACTTCAGTTGTGGAAAGATGTGGGTCAAAGTACAAAATACTAGAAGCCCCTTTGATGGCGATGAAACTTATTGGAGTAAAAGGATGGGAGATAAATATCTAACATCCGACCCACAAAAATCCAGGCTAATTAAAAAGCAGAAGGGTAAATGTGGTCATTGTGGATTAAACTTCCACCCAGAAGATTTGACTGAAAAACACCATATTCAAGAAAAATCAAAAGGTGGCAACAATTCAGATAAGAACCTAGTTCTAATACATCTACATTGTCATGATAAAGTTCACGGTAAAAGATGATGGTACAAATTATGGTACTAGCCATACACTGAGGAGCGGTATGAAGGGAAACTTTCACGTACCGTTTTGGAGGGAAGTAGGGAAAGGCAACTTTCCTTACTCACCTAACTCAACTTCAGTGCAGCGATTAGAGCTAGCGCAAACGTTTGGCACAGCCTGCTTTGCAGGCAAGCGTCGCTAGACGCGACTTGAGCCTTCGGCTCTGTCCAGATTCGTATACAACTGGGCATTAGCTTTAAGAACCAATAGTTACTACCAAGATAACGTATCTCTTAGCTATACAGATACTTCTAATGCTCTAACTAAATTAAAGAAAGATCCAGAAAAACCTTGGTTAAAACAAGTTTCAGCAGTCCCATCACAGCAAGGACTAAGGCATCTAAATACTGCATTCATCAACTTTTTCGCTGGTAGAAACAAGTATCCTAGATTTAAAAAGAAGAACAGTCGGCAGTCATGTCATTACGCACCAAATGCTTTTAAATGGGAAAAAGACGCATTAACTTTAGCTAAAATGCCTCAACAGTTGAAAATCAAATGGAGCAGATATTTTACTGGTGAGCCTAAATCTGTAACTATTTCTAAAGATTCAAGTAATAGATATTTTGTCTCTTTCTTAGTTGAAGAAGAATTAGAACAGTGGCAAACAACAGTAGGTAAAATCGGTGTTGACTTGGGCGTAAAAGATGTGATGGTGACTAGCACGGGCTTTGCTTCTGGCAATCCTAAATGCCACCAAAAATATCAGACTAGATTAAAGACGTTACAGCGCAGACTAGCAAAGAAAAAGAAAGGTTCAAATAACAGGTATAAAGCAAGGCTAAAAGTAGCGAAACTACACGCTAAAATAGCCGATTGCCGTAAAGACTGTCTTGGTGCGCGAAAACCAAGCTATCTATACTGAGACGTTAGCTGTAAAAAACATGATGGCGAATCATAAACTCGCCAAGATCATAGCAAGCCCTCCAGCGTGCGTGGATGGGGCGAAGCATTACGTCAATTCCAGTACAAATGTAAATGGCATGACCGCGTACTTGGAGCAATAGATAGATGGTTTCCATCTTCTAAACGCTGCAATCCTTGCGGTCATATTTTAGATAAGCTACCTTTAGATGTTAGAGAGTGGGTATATCCTAGCTGTAAAAACCTCAACTTGAGGGATAAAAACGCAGCAATAATGTGCGATTCGTTCAGTCGAAACCTAATAATAGGGGAATGACTGGCATCTGTTAAGTAACCAGTAATGGTAGAGTTCGCACTTTAATCCTTAACAGATGACAACTTCATAATCATATAAGTGAGTGAGAGTACCCTAGAAATCACAAGTCTTATTACCCCAGTACTGGGTTAAAAACATATTCCCCAGGTTCGAGACTAGCCATCAACGCCTGAAGCGGGAATAAAAGCGGAAAGAAGAGGTAAACCTAATACCAAATCCCGTTATTAAAATCTCTAAGAATAGCGAAAGCAAAGAACTGTAAAAAAACTGCCGTTACTGCGAACCAGTGAAAATAGGTTGACACACTGGGAGTACCAAAAGGTCATAGGGTCATATTTATATGACATAAGGGCGATAGAAGAGTATTATTCGGTCTATCAGTACAACCCTAAAACTTGGTGGAGTGGTTCATTCTAAGGAGATTAAAACGATGATTGTGAGGAACGAAATAATCTATCCGAATGCTCCTATTGAATGGTCGAATATCGATAGGTAGTCAGCTAAGACGAAAAATCTACTTAAAAAGGTAGGCATCAGATAGAAAAGATTGAGTCAGAAGCCAACGCTCTATTGTAATGATAGAGATATGCCGACAGACTTACGGTAATACGGAATGTAAAGCAAGCAATAGTAGTACATAAGTCATAAACACGGATAATCCGATGTAAAACAAGTTAGAAAACTCCAAAAGACATTAATGAGGTCTTGGTCAAATAAGGTCTTAGCGATTCGGCGGGTAACTCAAGATAATAGAGGGCAAAAGACAGCAGGAGTGGATGGTAAGAAATCACTATCTCCAGAAGCACGTCTTAGACTCATAGGACAACTCAAACTTATAGGAAAAAGTAGACCTACTCGAAGAGTTTGGATACCCAAACCTGGAAAGGATGAAAAACGTCCACTTGGAATCCCAACAATGCACGACCGCGCCTTACAAGCGTTATTAAAACACGCCATAGAGCCAGAATGGGAAGCTCTCTTCGAGAGCAATTCCTACGGATTTCGACCAGGACGTTCCTGTCAAGATGCTATCAAGCAAATAAAAAATGCAATTCAATCTAAAGCCAAATATGTGCTGGATGCTGATATTGCAAAATGCTTTGATAAAATCAACCACTTAGCCTTACTACAGAAACTCGGTTACACGGGCAAATTCAGGCAACAACTTAAAGCTTGGTTAAAATCTGGAGTCATAGACCAAAAGGTATTTACTGCCACATCCGAAGGAACACCTCAAGGTGGGGTTATAAGCCCTTTACTTGCTAATGTTGCTCTACACGGGATGGAAAAGATGTTAATGAAGTTTGCCAAAACTCTTGATGTTAAAAGGAAAGATAAACCAAACAGCCAGATTAGCTGGCAACAAAAGGTCAAATCTCTTACCTTTATCAGGTATGCAGATGACTTTCTTCTAATACATCATGACCTAAATGTAGTCAAAAGATGCAGAGAATTAATCTCTGAGTGGTTAAAAGACATGGGACTGGAACTAAAACCTTCAAAAACCAGAATCGCCCACACTTTAATTTCAGAGCAAAGCGAAGATGGACAAGCTGGGTTTGACTTTTTGGGCTATCACATTCGACAGTTTCGGGTGGGAAAATACAAAAGTTCAATACATCCCAGCACCAAAGAAAAACTTGGTTTTAGAACATTCATTATTCCATCAAAATTTGCCTGTAAGAAACATCAACAAAAGATTAAAGATGTTTTTAAGAAACACAAATACTCCCATCAAGCAAAACTTATAGTTGAGGCGCACGGAAGCCTCGATGCATCGAGGCTGTCCGCCGTCGCCTGCTTGCAGCTTAACCCGATTATCCGAGGATGGACAAATTATTATTCATTTTCTGATGCTCAGGGAACAGGAGTACTAACAGGTCAAGATTACCTCGTATTCCAAAAACTTAGAGCTTGGAGTCGTCACCGTACTGGTGATTGGGGAAAAGCAATTAAAAAGTATTGGACAACCATTGGTAATAGAAACTGGGTATTCGCAACCAGAAAAGGAGATAAAAATCCCCTTCGGTTACTAACACATACTGAATTTGGAAGCAGTAGCATTGAATATGTGAAAGTTAAAGGTGATGCCAGTCCATTTGACGGGAAATTAATCTATTGGAATACCAGGATGGGACGTAGCCCCGATATGCCTTCTCGAAAAGCATTACTGCTCAAGAGACAAAAAGGTGTGTGTTCCTGGTGTTGCTTACGCTTTCGTGAAGGAGATTTGTTAGAAACTGACCACAATATTCCTCGCGCCCTCGGTGGTAAAGACGAATATAAGAATCTACAACTCCTATATGGGCATTGCCATGACGAAAAAACTGCCCTTGACATGGAATTTATTAGAAATCAAAGATTCATAAAATACATGGATTACATCAACCAAACACTAGCTAAATCTAACTGGCTTTGGAATGAAAATGATTTTCTAATAGTTTCAGACAACAAAGAGTAGGATGTCCCACTGACAATGGGGAATATGTTGAGTAGCCGAGTGAGGGGAAATCTCTCACGCTCGGTTTCGGACGGGAGGGGTGTAGTGGTAACACTCACCTCGACCTTTCTAGTGTCAAAATAGACCTATTGCATGAATCGAGAGAAAGTGAGAAAAGTAGGTCAGAGAGTGAAAAAAAGAATGACCTACAAACAAATAAAAAATCTGAGAGACAAAGGGCTTGCACGCATGTAAGAATTTAAACGTTTGTGCGGGGTGAAACCCAAACTGTTTGATGAAATGGTAAAGGTGTTGAAGCGCGAATAGCCTAAATGCATACAGCGAGGGGGACAACTAAAATTGAGTACGGAAGACCAATTACTAATTACTTTAGAATATTGGTCAGAGTACCGTACTTATTTTCAGATCGCAAGCGTCATGGGGAGTTCATGAATCTACAATCGCGTGGAGCGATTCGCCGTTGCAAAGCAACGTCGGATTGCCGAAGGCAATCGCAGAATAGTTCACCGAGTAGAAGACAAGCTGATTAAATCAAAAAAGTTCAGCTTACCTGGGAAAAAAGCACTATCGTCTAGCGAAATAAAATGGTTAGCGGTAATTATAGATGTGGGAGAAAGTCCAATTGAACGCCCTAAAAAGCCGTATCTGCCGCTTTCCGTTGTGAATGTGAGCGTTTTTTACAATTTTTGTATAAGAACAGCAACAGCTTGGGCAAATCAGCATCATTAAAAGCTTTAAAATATTAGTTCTTAATTCTAAATCATTACTTCTACACGACTACCAAAATCTATTGAATATATTTGGCTAAAGCTGTTTCTAATGTTGCTATTAACTGGTCAATATCTCCATCTGTAGCAGCAAAAGAATCTGGTGGAGAAGTATTAGGTTGAAAGTTGATTAATTTTACTTGTCCTTCCCCAATGACAACTATCACAACCTCTGTTTCTTGGTCATAATTATCAACAATTCCCAGTATCTCTTGTAGTTGTCCCCTAGTATTTTGATTGAGTTTCTCAAGACTTTCTAGAGAACAAGCAACAAAATGAGGCTCAGGTTTTAAATCAATACCCAAAACTTCTTTTGTACCTGCCCATTCTTGCTGTAATCCCCAGGCTAAAGCAGCAAGCTGTTGTTCATTATCGTTAACAAAAAAATCTAATTGCGATCGCCATTTTTGTTCGGCTATTTCTGGTCGATTATTACCTAAATCAAACATATTAACTGTTAAACACCCTAAAGTTTTGCCCTACAGCCAGATATAATCCTGCAAAATTTTGGCTTGTGAAAACTACATCCTTATTTATCGTCTTCTTTGTCCACACTAAAGTCAAGCGTTATAGTCGTACCAAGTTAAATTAGCGGTGCACCCCCCGCAACGGCTTCTTGAAGCGATGGCTCATGGGGGAAACCCCCAAGACCGCCTCGCTTCGCTTCTTAAAACAGTTTCTTTAACGGAGGAAACCTCCCTTCGTGTTCAGCACCCGTTAGCATTCGCCGTAGGCGCAGTAGCGGCGACGCGGTGAGAAAGGACGCTTCGTCCGCATCTGAGTCCGTTGGCGGGCTTCCCCCGCTACAGGCTGCAAAGCAGCCAAGTCCGTCCTTGGCGGACGTACTGGGCGGTACTCCGCCCTGTGGAACTGTCGAACCATGCGCGGGGGTCTTTCCTCAGTTTGCTCAAGTCGGGTTTCCCGACGGGGCTTATAAATCCTGCGAGTAAGGCTTTAGCCGCAACTGACCCACAGGAACAGCCCCTCCGCAACGCAACTGCTTCACCGCAACGAACTGTTTCGCTTTTCGCGCTTGCCCGCATGTACTTGTCCGCATCTAGGCGCAAGACAAAGGCGCTTTGCCGCATATACGCGCACCAAGAGACACATTAAAGTTATTTGCTCGTAAGTAACGAGTTTTAAAAAATGTCTATCACGTTTACACGTAATGCTATACCTGAATCGCAGCGCATTCCCTTGCGCCTATCAGCGACGCGGGGTCGCTGCTCCTTTTCAAGGCAAAGCAAACTTTTGAAATAAACTTTTAGCTCAAATTAAAGGATTTTTTCACCGCAGACTACCTTAACCTCGCCAAGTTTAGCCAGATCTATGAACCCAATTAAATGTCGCACTCCATGCGAGCAAACGTAATAGCATCAAACCCAAAGGCAAACATCAAAGGCATCGGCGAGCCAAAAAGATAGCTAGCAAACAATGCTAGCACGCTGACAACAGCAGCAGAAACTAACCATTTATATTCGCTACTACTCAAACCTTTTTCACTTTTTATCACTCTCATTACCTTTTGGGGAATAGGTTCTGGCATAACGCCATTAGGAGGAAATGCCCAGTAGTGATTGTAGCGTTCTTGAAATAGATCTGTCCAACCATGGCGATCGCACCATTCTTGAACCCATTCGTCATGAAAGTGTTTCATCAGATTTGAAGATGACTTAATTGTTAAATTTTTTAGAGCAATAAATTTTTAAATATTTGTCTTTTTCCAATTTTCATAACGTTAGCAAAAGCAGTGTTTTTTTTAAATATTTATTCCTGCATACTTAACAAACCTTAAATAAAACTTAATTGTTTCATTCAAAAATATGAGCATAATTACTCATTTTATTAGTTTATGCTTAATATATCTTCATTGTTCAGTAGGTTAATTTGAGACAAAAGATACTTAACAATTGGTAATATTTATGAGCAGTATTCAAAAGATTCTAAACAAGTTTCAGTACAAATAAAGTTCAATTTGATGTCCCATTTATCTACTGGCAATCGGTCAACATAGGCAAAATCAAATACTATACCAATAGTGGGAATAGTTGCCCACTGGGGGAGACTTAATAAACGATCGTAAAAACCTCCACCGTAACCTAAACGATACCCTCGTTGATCGCAAGCTACGGTAGGAACTAGAATCAAGTCGGTAGATAAAGGAATAATTGTTTTTGCTGTCGCTAAAGGTTCTTTGATACCATATTTACCCACATTTAGAGTTTCTCCTGGCTGCCATGAATGCCAAACCAAAGTTTTTTCAACACAGCGAGGAAATGCCCAGTTCTTATGTTCAGAAAATAGGATTGTCAAATCAGCTTCGTGACGAAAACTAAAGTAGGCAAAAACAGTTTTTGCTTGTTGAAATAGCGGAAAAGTTTTCAAGCGATCGCAAAGAAGATTACTTTTTGTCTGCCATTCATTAGTAGAAAGAGATTTTCTTTGCTGTATTATTGTCCGTCTTAATGCTGATTTATCTAGTTGAGACATAATATTAAGAAAACAAAAGTAACGTTAGTTGGCGAATAATATTCTAAATACTTTAATCACTCAATTGCGTGGCAAGTAATTTTAAAATAGGGGCGATCGCCAATCAAATGTAGCTTATCAAAAAAGCCTTTAGCCTTTAGCCTTTAGCTTTTAGCTTTCAGTTGACTGCTAAAAGCGCGATTGAGTTTAAGACTCCGACCTTTTAGGTCGTCTTCGCCCTCGCTAATAACCTCAACGGGGTGAAACCCCGCAACGGTTTTGGCTCGCAATTAGGTAGAGTTTAAGACTCTATTTAACCCGTGCTAATAGCTAAGAGCTAATAGCTAATAGCTAGGGCGAAGCCCTTTATTTTTCAGATTCGAGATAAGAACACCAATCACTCCAGCCACCAGGATACAATTTAGTATTCTTCAACCCTGCCAAACTGAGAGAAAATAGGTTAACACAGGCAGTTACCCCAGATCCGCAATAGACAATTATATCTTCAGCGTCCTTCAAATCGCTCCATAACTGTTGCTGTGCTTGTTTGGACTTGAGATATCCCGATTCATCGCTTACCTGTTTCCAAGGAGAATTAACCGCACCTTCAATACTTCCTGCAATCGGATCTATCGGTTCAATTAATCCAAGATAGCGATCGCGATCGCGTGAGTCTACTACAATTACCCCATCTTTATTTTGGACAGATTTAACTGTATTTATGTCTACTAACCAATCTAGATTAGGTTGAGGGGAGAAACTTGTGGGTCTATTTTTGGGAATAGCATTACTTACAGGATAATTATGTTTTAGCCAGTCATTCCAACCACCGTCCAATAGAACTACAGAATCATGTCCTAAATAACGTAATAACCACCATAAGCGCGCTGCAAATGCAAAACGAGAATCATCATAGGCGACAACTAGGGTTTCATTTTTGATAATTCCCATACGTGCCAACTTTTGAGCCAGTGTATCTATATCTGGTAAAGGGTGTCTTCCTCCGTGGCGTTGTACTTCACTAGCTAAATCGCGATCTGAATTTAGATAATATGCACCCTTAATATGACCGTGATGATATGACTCTTCTCCCCAATTGGGATCGCCTAGCTGAAAACGACAATCTACTATAACTAAAAAAGGGTTATCTAATTGCTGTATCAGCCATTGGCTATCGACTAGATATTCTGTTTTCTTCATGGGAATTTATGTTCAACGCATCTCTATTTTTATAATGTCCTAATGGATAAAGATATAGTATCGATTGAAACCTCTGATTTAATGTTAAAACGGCAGTTATTTGGTGTCGTACTGCTAATGCAACTATGGATTATGCTAATTTAGCTAATGATAGTAGTGCCAGTATTAAATAATTAATGTTGACTTTAAATTAAGCTATATTAGGTGGGGTTTGCAGCTGTTCAATTTGGGTTTTGATTAAGTTTGCTAAATGCTCTCTTTTTATTTCCACTCCTTGATTTAGATCGCGGGAATTTTCCAGAAAAATCAGGCTATCTACCTGCTGTAAAGAGAATAGCCTAAACAATAGTTGAACAATGGAAATTGGTAGGGCAATTAAATCTGGGTTGGTTTTACCCTGAAATGTAGCAGCATCCTGAACCGAAACAAAAGCATAAATCACCTGCTTTTCTTGAGATGTTTGAGGATTAGCAATAGTAGTTAAAACCCAATCCTCTTCAAGATTTTGCAGCACATAGTATTCAGCATACTTTAACTGCTCGGCAAATAGTTTTAAAACAGGAGCGATCGCTTTTTCGGCGATGATAGCTGGCACACCAAAGTTAGGTGCTTCATCAATTATTTCTGCTAACTGTTGTTCCAATTCCATTGCTTTTTATTTATGCTTTGGCTTTTTTCTGTTTCTTCTTGGTAGCCTGCTTGGCTTGCTTTTCTGCTTTTTTAGCAGCCTTTTGTTCGACTTCTGCTTTTTGTCTGGCTTTTTCTTTCTCTTCGGCGATCTTGTCTATATAGTAGTGATAATCGCCTCGGTATACTATTAATTCTCCATCACGAATTTCGACAATTTTGGTAGCAGCCTGAGAAATAAAATAGCGATCATGAGAAACAATAACTACCGTACCGTCATAGTGCTGTAATGCTTCTTCAAGCATTTCTTTAGCAGGAATATCTAAATGATTAGTCGGCTCATCTAAAATTAGTAAGTTAGCAGGAGTCAAGAGCATTTTTGCTAAAGCCAAACGAGCCTTTTCGCCTCCGCTTAAAGCTGCGACTTTTTTGAATGCCGTTTCCCCACTAAACAAAAACTGTCCTAATAAAGTCCGCACCTGTTCATTTTTCCAGTCGGGAACTTCATCATGGATCGTATTCATCACAGTTTTATCCATGTCTAAAGCTTCTGCTTGGTTCTGCTCAAAATAGCCAGGAATGACGTTATGCTTACCAATTTCTACTTCTCCTTCGTCAAACTCTTCCATACCCATGATCATGCGTAATAGAGTTGATTTTCCTGCACCATTTGCACCTAAAATGGCAATGCGATCGCCTCTTTCGATGGTTAATTCTGCTCCTAAAAACAAAATAGCGTTATTGTAAGCATGAACCAGATCTTTAATGGCGATCACTTCCTTACCGCTTCTAGGAGAAGGAGGAAAACGGAATTTTAGTGTTCTCAAGCCAGCAACAGGTGCTTCAACTAGTTCTACTTTGTCTAACTGCTTTTCTCTACTCTTGGCTTGGGTACTACGGGTAGCACTAGCTCGGAACTTTTCGATAAATTCCTGCTGCTTAGCCATTTCTTTTTGCTGTCGCTCGTAAGTTGCTCCTTGAGCTATCTGCGTCTCTGCTTTTTGCTGAAGATAAGCAGAATAATTACCCAAGTAAGTAGTAGAAATTCCTCGTTCTGTCTCCACAATTTTTGTGCAAAGACGGTCTAAAAATTCGCGGTCATGGGATACAATTACCATTGGTGTATTAATCCCGCGCAGGTAGTTTTCTAGCCACTCAATTGTTTCTAAATCTAAGTGGTTGGTTGGCTCATCCAACAGCAGCAAATCTGGCTCTTGCAGGAGTATTTTACCCAAACTCATACGCATCTGCCAGCCTCCACTATAAGAGCTTACCAGGCGATCGCCATCTTCGGAGGTAAAGCCCATTTCGGGCAAAATCTTCTCGATTTGAGCATCTAAAGTATAGCCGTCTAAAGCCTCAAATTGTCGCTGTAGCTTGTCTAGCTGATCGATTAGCTTATCCAACTCTTCAGGAGTGGCTTTTTCCATTTCCTGATGAATTTGGTTCATCTTTTGTTGCGTAGCATTAGCTTGGGTAAACACTGTCCAAAACTCTTCGTAAACTGTTCTTGTCGGCTCAACCTCAAACTCTTGAGTCAAATAGGCAATCTTGAGACTAGTTGGGCGAACTACTTCTCCTGATGTGGCTTCAACTTCTCCACTGATAATTTTTAGCTGAGTGGATTTTCCTGCACCATTGACTCCAACTAAACCAACTCTTTCTCCAGGTTTAACTTCCCAAGTGACATCTTTTAAAACCTCGCCCGTTGGGTAAATTTTGCTGATGTGTTCGAGTCGCAACATACACTATCTCCTATAAGTTTGAAATGCACTGAAAAAATATTTTGTTTTGTTTACTTTTATTGCATTTTCTATACAAGTTATATTATATGATTAATAAATCGAAATGCGATCATATATTTTTTTTGTATTTAATATTGCAGTTTGATGAAGTTTCCCCTTACAAATAATTAGCTTTGACAAATGTGTAGTAATTTTTAGCAACATTTGGTAAACTATTTTTTCATTACCAAAAAACTAATGTGTATGGGCTAACGCCTGTGGACACCTTAGTTAAGCAATTTGCAGTTAAGCTCTAAACCACGCAAGCATCAAAGACTCAAGTATACCTAAATAAGCAATCTAGAAAATTTATTCTTTAACCTAATATTTTTCAGTCTTCTCTACAGTGCTGTCTTGATGGCAATTTGTAATGGATCGTTTTAAGAAACAGGCTTAAGAAAACACTTATTCAATTTATCTATTTAAAATTTTTATCATCATGACTACAGTTCTAATAGTTGACGATTTGGGCAGTATAAGAGAGTTTTTAAAGATCAATTTATCTAGCGAACCAGACATAAAAATAATTGGTTTAGCAGATAATGGTCAAAGCGCGATCGCACAAGTAGGAGAACATCAGCCTGATATCGTGTTAATGGATATCGAAATGCCAGGAAACATAGACGGTATAGCCGCAACCAAAGTAATTTCTAATCGCTTTCCTAAGAGTAAAGTGCTGTTGTTAACTAGTCAAGATGATCGACAACAGTTAAACTTAGGGCTTCAGGCAGGTGCTAGAGGTTATATTTTAAAAAATAGTAGCGTTAAAGACATTGCAACCATTATCCGTTTAACTGAAAAAGGCTTCTTCCAAATTGGACCAATTCTCGATAATTGGAATGGTTCTCAACATCACAGTTTGCAGTCAGATACCTATATTTTGAAGCCTCAAAAAATCCCTAGTAAAGTTGGAGTAGTAGTTGAGAATAATGGTGCTAACTCAGCTGAGTCGGCTGATACATCGTCAATGAATCATGTTCTATCTAATCTAACTTCAGGTTTATTTCAACTACAGGAAACGATCAGATCCCAAGAAGATACTATTATTAACCTGACCAATCAGTATTCGCAAGTTCAACAAGAAATTAAAGTAAAGCTGAAAAGAGACAAGCATATTACTAGCAGTGGCAGAGTTAATAGCTATCGCAATGGCTTGATGCCTAGATTTGCCAGTCAAAGACGACAACACCTTTTGTTTATTGCTAGCTTTTTATTAGGAATTTTCACAGTATTAATTATGATGTTCTTAATCATGACTCTTGGTAGTGCTTAAGCTAATAAGCATCAGTTACTATGCTTGTTTTGTATAGCAGTCTCGCCAATCAAATTTGATTCGCGTCCACCAAAGATTACTGATGAATCGCTATAGTATTTAAATTCCAGTAGATTGTGAAAAGGATCTTCGATAAAAAAACTATAATGTTCTAATAATTGCTGAGGAAAACGTAGTTTTGGCTGTTCGTAAAATGTAAGCTGCTTTTCAGTAGCGCGATCGCAAACTGTTTGCCAATCTAGTTTAGTAGGCAAGATCAATCCTAAATGTCGGGGATATATTCCTAATTGTCTATTTAGTTTCTTGTGAGAGATATGACCAACCAGTTGAGTTCCGTAAAAGTTGAAAATTACGGCTGCTTTGTTCTCTCTACCTACCTCACAGCCTAAACTTGCTCCATAAAATTGTTTTGCCTCAGTAATATCGTTAATCGGTATAGCCAAATGAAAAATAGGCGCGTTAATCATAGCAATATAAGGGTTATAACGCTTATATTTTATCTAGATTTGAGTTTTAAAACTTGAAAATGTTAAGCCGATTGAGTTTAGATAAACTCCTCTATCCTATTTAGACATTCTCTAAGCGCATTAAGGTAGTATATTGTGGGGTATAAAAACATATTAAAGACTATAAACAATTATGAATCAACGTGGAGTAGCCGTCTGGTTTACAGGATTTAGTGGTGCGGGCAAAACTACTATTGCTGATGCACTTACTAATGAACTAAAATCTCAGGGGTGTCAGCTTGAGGTTCTAGATGGCGACGAAATTAGAGAAAACTTAACCAAAGACTTAGGGTTTTCCAAGGAAGACCGAGATACCAACATTCGCAGAATTGGATTTGTTGCCAAACTCTTAGCTCGAAATGGAGTCATTGTTTTAGTTCCTGTAATTTCTCCCTATCGCGCTATTAGAGAAGAAATGCGAGCAAATATTAGTAGCTTTATAGAGGTATTTGTAAATGCTCCTCTTTCTGTTTGCGAAGAGCGGGATGTAAAAGGACTTTATGAAAAAGCCCGAGCAGGAAAAATCAAGCAATTTACTGGTATTGATGATCCTTACGAACCACCAACAAACCCTGAAGTAGAGTGTCGTACCGATTTAGAAGAAATATCCCAAAGCGTAGACAAAATAATTAGTAAACTAAAAGAATCGGGCTATCTCTTGGGGTAAGTAACAAAGCGTTAATCGGCGTTTTGTTAGCTAAATAATCATAATTTTAACTCTGAAAAACAGGATAAATATCGATAATTGCTATTTTTTGCGATCGCATTTTGGACACGTCTGGCAATAGAAAAGGTTTAACTACGTAACAATCACTTCCAATCATTATATATGCTTTATTTGTTATAAGCATTAGGTTAAATACAGCTATTTTTATAGCGTGATGATTAAGCCAACAAAAAATTTAATCTCTGACCGTTAATAAAACAATGCAGTTTCGCAGCTAAATTTACTATGAACATTGTGTCTAATGCTTCAGATTTGCTTTTCAAGACAAATCAAATCATCTGCTTAGAATATCAGCATAATTGCCTTTATGGAGAAGTAATTCAGTTAATACCTGAGCGCAAATTATGCTGGTTCAGACCAATGTGCCTAGTTCAACTAAGCTGCGATCGCAGCCAACCAATGGACGTTAACCAAATAATCGATCTACAGTCTGGATCTGATTTACTGTGGCCAATGAATTTATTTAGACCTGCTTTGGATACTGAAGTTATTTCTTGGCTGAGTAGGTTAAAGGATCTTGATGAAACATTGATGCCTAAAGCATCGAATCGTCAATGCTTGAACAAATTTGTGCGGCAAGTTTGGCAAGCCAATAAAGATAAGTTTTAAAGTATGAAAAATTATTTTGTCGTTATTATTGCTTGCTGACAAATCATATATCCTCAATGTTGTTCGAGTTTTTTACTTTTATGATCTAGGCTGATGCTCATCTGCAAAGACAAAAACAGCAGGTATGTCTATAAGAAAACTACAGTTTAGTAATTTTTAATACCAACTTTTGATAAAAATTAAATCATAATAATTTATACCAATTACCAACGGCAGTTCGGTTTATGTAAGGTTAAGCTGAAAATTCAGTGATTACCACGATATGAAACCGCTAAAAATTGATTATAAATATAGGGTGTTTCTCATAGGCAAAGCAGACTTAAGCCGATAAGCTTAATCTCAAGTCTTTATAAGTGAATAGGTTAGGTATATTTAGCCAGTATTTAGCCTCCCTGTAATCAGATTTTAGTAGTACTTCATCTTCTTATCAAGATCCTGTAAAGTAGATCGAATCCGTAAAGTTACGGATTATGGTTGGGACATAGAACTATTTTTTTAAGTAATATCTAAAGCGGAAAGTAATAAAGATGAGCAGCACAAAGTTAAGAACAGAATTCACCACTTTTAGACCAGAAGGTTTCTTGAGTGCAGCCAATGCCTCAGAATTTCTAGAAAAATTAACTACAGAAATCAAATCTTCTGTAAACCCCGCTCTACTTGTAAATATGGAAGCAGTAGAGTTTATGGATAGCGCAGGATTAATGGTCTTAATCAAAGCTTTTCGCCTAGCTCAAAGCCTAGGGCATCGGTTTGGAATTTGTTCTCTGGCTCCTTCTGTACGCATAATGTTTGAGCTTACCCAATTGGATAAAGCTTTTGAAATCTTCGAGAATCAAGCTGCGTTTCAAGGAGCAATCGCTCAGTAGCCTTAACTAGGCCTGATTGATTCAAACGCTATTAACGAAAATGAAGTTAAAAAGGCAGTGAAGACTTGGCTTTTTTAGCTTTAATTGTTTTTATAGCTATTTATTGCTTGGAGCATTTGTAATTTAAGATTATTATTTGGGGTTATTAGTCTACTTCAGCCAAAGCGACTAGTAACCCTTCCCATTAAGTATTTGTAATTCAGCGTACCCCAATGACGACTATCTGTACTGGCTGCAAGATTATCGCCAATTAGAAAGCAGTTGCCATCATTGTCAATAGCTTTAACTCTTTTGATTATGGTTAACTCTAAATATAAAGGATGAGTTGCAACTACAATATCGTTAATTTCAGGTAAAGTTCTGTGATAGGAATAGGGATTGACGAGAATTTCTTCACCTGGCTGTAACAAAGGCAGCATTGATTTTCCAGTAATTTTTAAGCGTTTTCTTTGACGTAACAGCCACCATAAGAATTCACGGTAGTCAGCCTCTGGTAGAATAGGCATTTTTTTGTAATTGTCAATCAATAAAAATAATTTTTTGGTATTTAACTTAAACTTAGGTTATCTATTATATTGCCCTAAAAAGTCGAAAAAGGTTATGTCGGCAGCGGATGAGCGATCGCTTGTTAAATTATTATCTTTACTAATTACTAGTCTATTTATGATTACCTTACCTTAATAATGATCTGGCTTTTACCTAGCAATTTAATTAAGTCTTGCACTGTTTGTTTAAATATAGTTACTTGTTGATCATGAGATGGAGTTTGTTGCCAGACTTCTCTTTGCATCAGGCGATCGCTCTGGTTGGATTACAGGAGTTGTATTACTGGATGGAGGAGTAACCGCAGGACGTAATTAAATGATAGATTGTCTAGGCGATCGCCGATTAAATTATTACTGTGTTGTCGACGATCGCCATATCTACTCGCTCATCTAGAACTACTTGCAAACGTTCTTTATTAGTCACAGGTAAAAACTCTACCGCCTCAGCGTCACCGAGTAATTCTTCAGCTAATTTATGAGCAATGTCAATTTCTAGCCCAACTAAATTCCCTTTTTTATTGATAAAAGCCCAAAGGACGCAAATTATCTTTTACAGCGACTTTTAGTTCTCCTCTTGAGGCAATTTCTGACCATTACTCTGCAAGTATTAATTGCGGGTTAGTTGTCATAAAAGCGATCGCCAAGCTAGTTGAAGATATTGCCGTAACCAGACTTAAAAGTCTTTGTTTCATTAGGTTAAGTAGCTTATTACAGATCAAATTAACTTGTTGAAGTTATTAGTTACTTGCTCTAGCAAATTGAATACCTGATTGGGATTTTGCAGAATAATAATTTGCTTGCTGTCTTGATATTCAGCTAACTTATTCATAATTTTGTGACGATGTAGCTTAGGAAAATTCCAGACATACTGCAAAAATTCCCAGTTCAATCTTTCAGGACATCCTACAGCCATATCTGGTCTTACCTTGTCAGGATACTCTAAATATCGTTTTATAACTCGCCATAAACATAAATAACGATTGAAATCCAGCCAGATAATAGTGTCTGCTGCTGTTAAACGGATATCTGTTGTATTGTAATAATTTCCGTCAATGATCCAGCTATTCGCTTCAATTAATTCTTGCTGTATTTTTTGCCATTTGTTTTGATCTGTTTCTTGCCATCCTGATTGCCAATAATAAGCATCCAAATGAATAACTGACAAATTAAGCCGTTGTCCTAAATTTCTTGCTAGGGTAGATTTACCTGCACCACAAGAACCAATTATCACTATACGTTCTTGATCAAACTTTTGAAAAGCAACCATTACTTTTAATCGAAAGTTAAACTAATTTTGAGCGCAAAATTTGGTCTACCTGTACTCGCTTTGCTTGAGGAACCCAAATTTTCCACTTTTTACACCACCAATTTCGGCGTTTAAACTTTAACAACAACTCTTCAGAACTTTTCCATTCATAGGAATGAATTAGTGACCAGCGAATGAGATAGCCATAGGTTATAATTCCATTTTCTCGCATCTCTTCAGGGCAGAAAAGATCTATCAAGTAACTTGAAGCTAGACCCATAGAACCGCCACTAATTAAGGGATTTTGAATATAAAAACCCAAAATAATTAGAACAGTGCTTAATCCAATTAACATAAACCGCCGAAATTTAGACATTGGGATGACTAATAGTTGTTTCCCTGCTTGACGATACCGTTGCTTTAACAATGCAACAAATATTACAAAAAGTGCTATTGGCAGAATTAATATAGCAGCTAGCTTAATAAACATGGCTTTTTACCTTTAAATGTTATTTATTAGCCTTTATAAGTCGGTTTTTTTAAACTAATTTATCACCTCAACTTTGAAAAGATTAGTCTAAACTCTTACTTAGGAAAATGTTGTTTGTTATTCTTAAATCATAAATTTTTTGATTACAAAAATATGTTTAAATATTGACAGTAAGAGTACTTTAAATTAAGGTTAATTTATGCTTAAGATATTTAATCTTATGATATTTATTGTATGTATAATTACTGAGAATTTATAATAAAATGAATATATTTGATTATTCAATTATTAGCTTTTTCAATCAATTTGCTCAACGATCTGTGCAGTTTGATCAACTAGTGTTACTTATTAGTGACAATGTGTTGCTAAAAGGCGGTTTCATTCTTGCTTTATTTTGCTATGCTTGGTTTAAGGAAGATAGCTTTAAGATCGTCCAAAGAAATCGTGAATATATTTTGATTACAATTTTAGCTAGTTCAGTGGGAATTGTTGGTGCCAGACTACTAGTTTTGTCGCTTCCTTTCCGATTAAGACCTCTACACAATCCTGAAATAGCACTGCAATTTCCTCTAAAAAGAGACTTTCTAGAAGGATGGAGTTCTTTCCCCAGCGATCATGCTATTTTATTTTTTACCTTGGCTACGGGTTTATTTTTTGTCTCGCGTATTTTAGGTAGTATTGCGATCGCTCACGCCATCTTCGTTATTTCTCTTCCCAGAATTTATCTTGGATTGCATTATCCAACTGATATCTTGGCAGGGGCTTTAATAGGCATTGGCGTAGCACTTTTAGTCAATAGAAGAAAAATTAGCAGCAGAATCACTAAACTGCCGATGCGCTTGTTAGACAAGAATCCTAGCTTGTTCTATAGCTGCTTCTTTGTTGTGGACTTTGAAATTGCCGAAATGTTTAATAGTTTGCGTAACATAGCTAAGGTGATATTCTCACTCTTGTCTAGCTTTACTTAAAATTAGGTAGAAGAATAAATGTAGAGTATTTATCTTGAAGAGTTTGAATAACTAAAACTCCAACCGTGTTGCTTAAAACCCAAGGATTCATAGAATTTGTGAGCGCGCTCGCGTTTTAGATTAGAAGAAAGAGTGACTTTATAACACCCTGCATCAAAACTAATCTTTAATGCTTTTTGCATCATCTGTTTGCCAAAGCCTTTTTGCCAATATGCAGTAGAAATAGTAACTGAGTCAAGGATAGCCGATCTATGAAAACCTCGGTGCATCATGGTAGGCATAAATAATAAGCTAAAAGTGCCTATCTCCTTATCTTCCAAACAAGCCAGATAAATATAATGATTTGGAACTTGCTCTATTTGATTCCAAATAGCTGTTATTTCAGCCTCAGACATCAATGGTTTTTCATCCATGTCAGCATAGAAATGATTGAGAATCGGTAAATCTTGTTTTGTTGCCAGACGAATGTTAATCTCTTTCATTCTTAAATACAAAAAAGCGTAAAACTCGGCTTCATTACAAAAACCGAGTCTCTTACAATTTTCAGCCATTCAATTAAATTAAATTAAATTAAGTAATTTCTGAATAAATAATCTATTTTAATCTGCTGATTTAGCTACTTCAACAACTTTTTCAAAAGCTTGTGGATCTACCATTGCTAACTGTGCCAACATTTTGCGATTTAAACCTACTTCAGCTTTCTTTAGCTGATAAGTAAACTTACTGTAGCTTAAGTCGTGCATTCTGGCTGCTGCATTGATGCGGGTAATCCAAAGGCGACGAAAATCACGTTTGCGTTTACGGCGATCGCGATAAGCATTACGCAATGCCTTCATTACCTGCTGATTAGCAATGCGAAATAGCTTGGAATGTGAACCACGAAAGCCTTTTGCTAGCTTTAATATTTTCTTGCGACGTTTGCGGGCAACATTGCCCCGTTTGACTCTACTCATAATTAATCTTTAGAACTTGTTTGATGGGCGTTAACAACTAAATTTAGAACTACTAGTTTAAATCAGCCTAAATTAGCTATAGGGCATCATTGTGCGTACTGCTTTTTCGTCAGTTTCATGTACCACAGTCATGCTAGATAGACGACGGCGAGTACGTTCTTTACTTTTACGTTCTAATAAGTGGTTTTTGAACGCCTTGCGACGCATAATTTTCTTGCCACTGCCAGTAATACGAAAACGCTTGGCAGCGGATTTTTTAGTTTTTAACTTAGGCATTGGCTACTAATAATTAGACACAATTTACAATTATACTCTTCAGCCAATGTCAATTACAAATTTTTTGAAAGCTCCAAGTTCTAAGCTTTTTCAAGAACCAATTTTAATGTGAGAAAAATTAATTAAATGCGATCGCGCTGGCACAGTTGTTAGCGGTTTAATGCCGACAGAAGTGCTTGCTGTCCTGCTTTTTGATATACTTCAGCTAAATATTGTTGAACTGCTTCAGCATCGGCAGGAGGTAAAGGCATTTTGCCTAAAATATCTAAAGCTGTTTTTTGTTCTGTAGGTGGCACGATCGCCACTAAACTTGATTCTAAGGGTTCTTCATATTGCCAAAAGCCCTTGACAACAGCAGATGTGTCTTTTTCTGTATTGGTGAGCGAGCTAATTACCTTGGCTGATTCTGATTGTGCAGTAGAATATATCTTGGCTGCTTTTTGACTACGTAACTGACGTAAACGCTCAATAATTTGGTTTTTAGTGCGTCCTCGCAATTGAAAAATAATAAAGGGGTCTTCACTAAAGCGATCGCCCAATTGATAGTAAACTGCTGCAATATGTTTACAGGGATTGGCTTTGTCGGGGCAGCTACAGCGAGAGCGAACTTCGTTAAGGGTAAAAGGAAACAAGCTTAAGCCACCAGCCGTAAATACAGCTTCAATAGTCTCTGGCATTTCCCCTGCTAGTAGCTGCGCTGAAAAAATTGCCTTCTCAGACATTTTAGAGATCACATAATCCCAGTCTTCATTACTAAAAGACTGTAAGGACAAAGATACTTTATACGGTTCAGCATCACTTCCCTGCACCGTTGCCTTGGCACGGGAGTCATTAAAGTCCATAATTAGAACATTACCCTCCCTAGCATAGCTTCTTCCTCTTTCTAGGCGTTTTTTGAAGCGATAGGAACTAAGTAGCTCCAACCATCGCTCTACCCACCATTCTTGCTTTTCTACTTCAAAGTTGGTCATTTCATTTAGCTTTTAGCTTTTAGCTCTTAGCTTTTAGCTTCCATCCTAGTACAAAATTAGCCTCAACCTCTGACCTCTGACCTCTGACCTCAATTCCTAGCTTTATAAAACGTTTCTAAGCTATCGCGATCGCCGACAAAACGCCAGTGCCAAGGTTCGTAATTAACGCCTTGTGGATTATTAGGAGGAAAAGATAGTTCAAAGCTATACTTCAAAGCATTTTGTTTCAGCCAGCGAAAAGCAGCAGTATTCGCAAATGTTTCTTCTACATTAGTTGCAGGAGCATTAGCGTCGCCAATATCGAGGGCATAACCTGTGTGATGCTCACTATAGCCAGGAGGTGCGCTAACTTCGGCTCTTGTAGTAGCATTCTGTGCTTTTTGCTCTTTAACTTTAAAAAATAGCTTTTCTTGATCTTTTGTACTCCGAAAAGCAGAAATAGCAGCTAAATTCACACCATCGGCTTTGGCAGCAGCCTGCATTTGCTGAAATTTTTTGGCAGCAGCAGGGCGCAACTTTAACCTATCGTCAACGGTGATTGGTACTAGTTCTGATTCTGGAGCAACGTCATAGGGTAAATGCCCTAATAAAGTTTCCTGACTAGATTTTGCTGTTGTCCCAGTTTTAGAGGAATTTTGTAGACTTGTTTGCTTATTTTTGGGTGAGATATTTTGTGCAGCAGGAGTTGGTTGTTGCTGGTTGTTTTTGCCTTTGAGTGTTGGTGATGCTGGTTTAGTAACAGGCTGGTTAACTGCCGTTGGAGTAGATTTATTGCCTAAAGAAATTAGAAACATTGATAATAAGCCCACTAATCCAAGGCAGGTAATAACCCCAAGAATTAAGGGTAAAGATAAAACAAAATTTGCTTGTTTAGGGCGGCTCTCTTCTCTTATAGCCTCTGGAATATCTATTTCATCCATAATTTGTTCAACAACTATTATTTTATTTATTAGTTATTGGTTTTTGGGCAACGTTATCATGTTGGGCAGCTTGGTAAACCGCCTGAGCTACTGCTTTTGATACTTTAGGGTTAAACACAGAAGGAATAATGTGTTCTCGATCTAAATCGGCATCCTCAACTAAAGCAGCGATCGCTTTAGCAGCTTCCAGGTACATATTAGTGGTAATCGCCGAGGCCCGACAATCTAATGCTCCACGAAAAACTCCAGGAAAGGCTAACACATTATTAATCTGATTAGGGTAATCGCTACGCCCTGTAGCCATCACTGCCACGCTATCATAAACTAACTCAGGTTGAATTTCAGGAATGGGATTTGCCATAGCGAAGACAATCGCTTGTTCTGCCATTGTCTGCACTATTTCGGGAGTAATAACTCCTGGCGCACTTACACCTAAAAAGATATCAGCGTCTTTCATGGCATCAGCTAATTTACCACTATCTTGTACGGCAAATTCTCGCTTATTAGCGTTTAAATCAGGACGTTCGGCTGAAATAATACCCTTAGAGTCGCAAATCACAATGTTACTTGCCCCTGCCTTACGTAGAAGTAGAGCGATCGCAATTCCCGCTGCCCCTGCACCATTGATTACAATCTTAACCTCAGCTAAATCTTTACCAATTAATTTAAGCGCATTGTACAAGGCTGCCAAAACTACAATAGCCGTACCGTGCTGATCGTCGTGAAAGACAGGAATATCAAGCTCTTGCCTCAATCTCCGTTCAATTTCAAAACAACGGGGGGCAGCAATATCTTCTAAATTTATGCCTCCAAACACAGGGGCAATCTGTTTCACCGCCTTAATAATTTCTTCGGTATCTTGGGTATCTAAGGCAATGGGAAAAGCATCAAGCCCCGCAAATTCTTTAAATAATAGTGCTTTACCTTCCATGACGGGGAGTGATGCCCCTGCACCCAAGTTACCCAACCCTAAAACAGCACTACCATCGGTAACTACGGCAACTGTATTACTTTTGATGGTTAGTTCGTAAACCTTTTCAGGAGATTCGGCGATCGCTCGGCAGATTCTACCTACTCCTGGAGTATAAGCCATAGCTAAATCTGACTGAGACTTGAGAGGCAGCTTACTTTCAACCCTGATTTTGCCTCCCTGGTGGATCGCAAAAGTGCGATCGCTAAAGCTAATAACTTTAACTTTAGGCAAATTTTTAATTGCCTCAATAATTTTATCCCCTTGTTCGGTACTAGAGGCATCGATCGTTAATTCTCGTTGAGTATATTTGAGATTGCGTTGCAGCAGCACAATATCTCCCAGACTACCGCCTTGGTTAGCGATTGTACTCATAATCGAAGCCAATGCACCAGGACGATTGGGAATTTCGATCTCGATCTTTAGGCTAAAGCTAGCACTGGGGTATAAATCTACCATTATTTATATGTTTATATGTATTGCAGAATAAATCATTGTAAAACGTTTCGCATAATTAACGTAGTAATGGCATTTAAGGGAACTTCTCTGCTAGGGATTTTTGCAACAACACTCGATATACGGGTAGATTTTTCTTTTGCACATATAGCTCTCTTTCGGTTGACACAGGAAAGGGGTTAGTATCTAACCAAGCTGCTGTATGCTGTTGAATTAATAAAGGATGGTTAGCAAAGCGAGCGCGCATTTCCACCGCTACTTCCTCTATATCAGACTGCAAAAATACCTGCCCTCCCTCTGCTAGATAATCAACCAGAATCTTGACTAATTCTGACTGCACTACCCGCCGTTTGTTATGTCGCTTCTTAAACCAGGGATCGGGGAATTGAATTGAGATAGTCTTTAAAACATTGCTTGGCAAAGATGTTAATAACTCTGATGCCGAACTGTTCATGTTGCCAAAAAGATAGTGCAGGTTTGTCAAACCCAACTCATCTCTAGTTTGATTAGCCGCATTGACCAACTGATCGCGAATTTCAATCCCCAAAAAGTTTGTCTGGGGATCTAGCTGTGCCATTGACAACAAGAAGCCACCCCGCGCGCAGCCAATATCTAGATGGAGAGGATAATTGCTTTGAGCAAATATATCTTGCCAATTTGGTATATCTAGCGGCTGCTGAAATTTACGAGCGAGGGGATTAACGTGCTGACGGATACGAATAGGCATACAAAAGAGGGCGTTACTGACTTTAACTGTAGTAAAAGAACTCCAAGATTTAAGAATTAGTATTTATAGAAACTACTGTACCGCTAAAGTCATAAAGATCGCCCTGCAACTGAATGGATGAGCCTATTTTTATTTTTTTACTTCCATCCAAAACAACGCCACTGTCGGTTACCTCAGCATTACTATTGAGAGTCATGATTAAATCTCTAGTAATTATAATTTCAGGGCGTGGATCTGGTAAAGCTTTTACAGATCCGTCTGGCTGAGGTACAGGAGTTGTTCGCGGTAAGGTTTCAGTGTTAACAATTTCTACTTTTCCTGCTGGTTGATTGCGAATAACAATATCAGCTTTTTTTTCTCGCTTAAATTCTGCAACCAAGCCATCAAAATCAGCGACGTTCAAACCCTTGACAAAAACCTTTACTTCAACAGGTTTTTGCTTTGTTTGAGCAACAAGATTTGTAGTTAGGGGCGTACCTGGAAAAAAGAAAACACCGACAAAGACTAGTAAAATTACAGCAGCAGCAGCCAAATCAAGAATGCTTAATTTGCCAAATAATCTTCCTTTAGAATCAATAATACTCATAAATCAACTGTCGGAAATTTCGATGTCCTGAATAATTTCGATTATATTATGTCACTTGTTAGCTATTATTTGTTCAACTTAAATGTTCAAATACTCGCCAATGTATGAAGAAAACAGTAGTTTATTAAATTTTGTCAAAGAAAGAGATGCAGTTTAGTTAGCAAAATCGTTTTCTTTTCTAAAATTTGAGCAAGAAACAAAATCAGGAAATCAAATAATTATGACCCAATCAACAACAAATGATAACCAAGACTTATTTAAAATTTTGGTAGCAGTTGCTTGGATTGATGGAGAAGTTCAAGCCTCAGAAAGAAAGTTTCTGGAGAGAATAGCAGCAGAACAAAATATAGAATCAGCAGCAGTACAAGATTTATTAACCACTCATCAGGCTACTTCTACCGAACAGTGCTATGAACTATTAAAAGCATATCTAGGCTCTAATCCTAATTTAGAAGACTATCAAGAACTACTATCCGCCGTCAGTACCTTGATTTATAGCGATGATGACATTGCTACTGAAGAAGCCTCCTTATTGACTCAAATGCAAAATCTTGACCCAAATAACCCAGCCAACAATTCTACTTTTGATAAAGTAATTGGTAAAATTCAAAAATTATATCGAGCAGGATTATCAGCAGTTTAAACAAGATTCTGGCTATTCTTCATTCCAGATACGTAAATAAAAATATACAAACACAAGGGCAATTATCAATAAAATAGTTGCTGCTGCTGCTGCATAGCCAAACTCGAAGCGGGAAAACGCCTGTTCGTAAATATAATAAACCAATAAATTAGTTGAGTTTAACGGACCACCACCAGTGATAATATAAACCTGCTCAAAACTTTTCAGGGTAAAGATAGCTGTAGTCAAAACGGCAAAAACAATAGTCGGTTTTAAGCCAGGAATGGTAATATATCTAAACTTTGCCCAACCATCAGCACCATCTAATTCCGCAGCTTCATAGTGAGATTGAGGAATAGTCTGTAATCCAGCTAAAAACACTACTAAGTTAAAGCCCAACTGTTTCCAGCTACTTAATAGAATTAAGACAGGCATTGCCCAAAAAGTACTGCTTAACCAGGCAATAGGCTCTAGTCCCCAGTCAATTAAAATATCATTAATTGGGCCATCGGTTTGAAATAGCCAACGAAAGGCTAAACCCACAGCAACTAAAGATGTAATCGAAGGTATAAAATATGCTGCTCTTAAAACTCCCCGTAAAGCTAAAGAGCGATTGAGTAAAACAGCTAATCCCAGAGGAATAATAATTGTCGGCATCAGAGTAGCAACCGTAAAATATGCCGTGTTACCAATTACCTGCCAAAAGTCGGCATCGGTAAACAAACGCAGATAATTACGCACTCCTATCCATTCAACCCCTGATACTGTAAAGCTGCCAGTAGTAAAGCTAAGGTACAGTAGGTAAACAATCGGATAAAACAGGAAAATACCTAATAGAATCAGTGCAGGGGCGAGAAACAGCCCAGCAGCAACCGAATCGCGATCGAGCAAGGTCGAGAAAGAAGTTGATTTAGTCATGTTTGATATTGGATCAACATAGCTGCAATTGTTTTAACTGGATTATCTGGAGATTTAATCTTGACTTTTTGAATCTGAAAATTAGAGTTGTCAATTGATTCTAGTTTTTCTCTGTCTGCTAGAGGACAAGATAAATATTTTGATTCACGCATCAAGGTTAATAAGCGAAAATTTTGATTTGTCTTTTTAGTTGGTAGATTTAGATATTGATAAACTTTCTGGGGGTGTTCAATATGCCACATTCCTCGCATTCTTAGGCTGGTAATTCCTAAAGGATCGACTCGGTTTACTCTTCCTAATTCTTTCGTCGGGCTAAATTCAACTCCAGCAGTTTGATTGATTCCTGCTATTATCCGCACCTTCATATTTTGATAAATTTCATGGCTAGCTGCATAGCAATCTCCATAAACTAACCATAGAGAACTTAATTTTTGTTTGTTGACACAGCCAACAGCGTATAGCAAATCTTTTTCATCCCACTTTTCACAATCTCTACAAGTTCTAGTAATCATAGGACTACTAGAGTACAGTTTTGCTGAAGGATAAGAACTATTTAAGGCAATTTGGGCTGTTTCTGACTGTAACTTTTTAACTTCAATTGCGTCACCAGATTTCAACATAAAATCTGGAGGGTTGTTAGCATTGCCCGCATAAGAAAAAACTTGTTCGTAAACCTCTTGTTTTTTTAGCTCGTTTGCTTCGCGTAGTGTATTAGCAAAAATGTCTTTAATAAATAATTCTAAGGCATCTCCCACGGCGTTTATTTTATTTTGATTTCGATAAAAGTTAACAACGTCTGGAATATCATTGCTGACAATACTGTCTATCGCTCTAAGAATATTTACCATTCAATAATTTAACTAATTAGCTAAAGTAAGGTTTAAATCCAGATTTAATTGACTAGGCTCTTTTTTTTGCTGATTTTTAAAGGCTGGATTCAATAATTGTTCTTTAATTGCTGTAGCCAAAGCCCAACTAAGATTGACAGGGACAGCATTACCAATCATTTTGTAACCTGCATTCAAGTTTTGATAATAAAATATAAAGTCATCAGGAAAAGTTTGAATTCTGGCACACTCTCTTACAGACAAACGATGATAAGGGTAGGGCGAATCAGGATCAAAGATAAATTTATCTCGCGCTACATTAATCATTTTGCTAGCATGGGGATGAATTGGCGCATGACGGCAACTTGCTTGAATTGTAAAAGATGGCTCTTGCCACGATCGCACTCGATTACGGGACATATACATACTGGAAAAGCCACCAGTTGCATATTCATGATTGGGAATTAAACAAGCCTTGTCATTGGTTTTATTTTTGGCTTTGGCTGCCAAAGCCGACGCTCTCAAATCCCAGATAGCATCTTTGAGAGTTAATTTTGGCTGCTGTTTAACTGTTTTAACAGCTTCAATAGCCTCAACGTGGGAAACCCCCGCAACGGCTTTTCGCTCAAAATCAAAAGCTCGTTCAAGATCTTGACGAAAACCAACAAAAATAACCCGTTTTCTTTGCTGAGGAACATTAAAATTAACTGCATCTAGTAATTTAAACCTGACTTCATACCCTGCCTCTTCAAAAGCAGCAATAATATTTTTGAGAGCCTGAGAGTGTTTTTGATGCAGCATTCCTGAAACGTTTTCTGCCAAGAAAAATAAAGGCTGTTTGTCTTGTAAAATCCGAACATATTCTAAGAATAGGCGACCACGATCATCTTTAATTCCTTTTTGTCTACCTGCTTCACTCCAACTTTGGCAAGGTGGCCCGCCTACAATACCAATACAGTCAGGAATTTGTGAAGAAGCAATTTCTCGAATATCTCTGTGGTCTAAATGAGTATTAACGTGGTTTGATTCGTAGGTGTGCCAAATTTCCTTGTCCCATTCATTTGCCCAAATAGTCTTAAATCCCGCTTGAGCAAAACCCAGATCTAAACCGCCACAACCAGCAAAGAGCGACACAATATTCAAACTGCTGTTTAGATTAGCTAATAGTGATTTCATTAATAAAAAAAATAAAGCGATCGCCTGTAGCTATAAATAATAAGTTACTTGTCAAGATCAATCATTCTAGATTTTAGCAAAGTAATAGTTTGGTCAAATATCTTCGTCTATTTGCCATAGGTTTTAATTGGCTCTTTGATAAAACGGATATAAAAGTTTTTAAAGGTCGATCGCAACACACGAGGCAACCCAAAATCAATCGGCATTAAAGCATCAGGCAATTTCCAGTCTGTTACCTGTAAGTCTGCTGGTTTGCAGTAAGGAAACTCGATTTCAGAGAGTTCAGAACAGTATCCCTGTTTAAATTGAGCAGCTAGAGTCGGTACAACTTTTGGGTCAACATTGAGAATATCAATCATGGCGCGATCTAAGGCAAACACGTCGGTTGACGCGCCCAAAACTCCTAATTGCTTTGGTTCACCGCCACTAGGGCCATTACCCTCATGACCAATAATACCGTCAATTATGGTCAAATTAGGCGCGATCGCCTTTGCCGTTTCGACAATCATTTCTCCAAAGCGATCGGCATTTTTACCAGCCTCCATGTGCCACCAAGCCTTCATCTTGCCAGGGACACAGCCAAAGAGATTTTTAACTCCTAGCGTCATCGTTAACTGCACATGAGATTTTACCTTGGGTAAATTAATTACCACGTCTGCATTCATCGCTTCTTTAGACAGACGAAGATGCTGAAAGTTTTCATTTTCGGTGGCGTAACGCTGTCCTTTAAATTCCACAATAGGTAAATCTAATTCTGCACATAAAGGTAAATAACCATTAGCTTTTGCCACACCCATAGCACTTCCAAAGGCAGGACTATCCCCCAGGAAAGGTTTTCCCCCTGCTTCTTTTACCAGTTGGGCAACACAGTAAACAATTTCAGGACGAGTAATACATTCTTTGGTAGGACGACTACCCGTAAGTAAATTAGGCTTTAATAAAACGCGATCGCCTTCTTTAACGATGGCTTCTATTCCTCCCAGGGGTTGGAGTAAATATTCGAGGCGCGATCGCAATTTTTTTAGCTCGTAAGATTCAGCGCGAATTAGACTAACTGTATACATTTTTTTAGTTTATTTTTAAGCAAGTTATGCAAATTCTATCTCTTCTGCTTAAAATTTTAACCATAGAAATTGCAGTAGCTCAAATGTTAGAAACCGATCATTATAATTATTGAAATAACCTTGACGCGATCGCTTAATCGCTTTTTTTTTATACTTATATGCCTTTTAATATTTCGTCGAATGTTAGAAAATTGACAAAAATTAAATTGGAAAACGTTTCATCATCGTGCTAGCATCTCTAGCGTTGTTGGATAAAGTAGAAGAAATATTAGGGATTTGGGGGATTTGAGACAAAACATCGACGGTGCGCCTTAGCATTCTCACAATATCTCCCTCTGCCAAACTAACGCTTTCACAAAGATTATTCCAGTCCATACCCAACGCCCACTGTTCGCATAGCCCCACTAACTCGTACTCCCGCCATACTGGTAAACTAACCTCGTGACGACGTTGAGCCTGAAATAGACGGGTACGTATCTTCTGTAGACTAGAGAAGGCTGATTCGTCTCCTGAAGTTGTAGAACCTCTTTTTTTAACTCCTAATGCTTCTAATACTTCTTTGGGCGGGGGAAAGTCACACCAAACATCGGCGCGAGGAGTTTCGGTAATTAAGGCACAAACGGTAGCTGCTAGGTGATGGGGTTCTAAGTATTCTAGTTCTCCAGAAACAAAGACTAAAGCCAGCCACAGTTCGTTGTCTCCGCGAATGGTGGCAGCAGCTTGTCCTAAAAAGGTAGGATTATATTTATCTAAAGCTTCAAAGTCTTGTAAAACATTGATTAAATTGAGAAATTCTGACCAATAGTAAGACTGATTTGACTTTTGCTTTTGATATTTGATTTGAGTCTTATGAAGTTTCTCTCTTAGCTGTATCCGCTTATTGTGTTTTTTTAATAGGCGATGAGGATTATTTACCTGCTGCACAGGATGGTTATCTATTTCTTGGTGAACGCTATCTAATCTTCGCTGTTGCTCAACTACTTCGGGTGCAGGAGTTGGCGGAATTAAATAGTTGACGATTTGTTTGACGGCGATCGCTGTAGCTTCATCACCATTGCGCCATTTACCTAGTTTAACGTTATCTAAAGGTGGTAAAGATATTTCGCCTATCTCCTCGGTGGGTAAAGCTCCCTCGTTGATTTCGGTAACGTCGGCGTTGGCTGCAATATACCAGCAGTTATCTACTCCCAAGCAGAGTAAATTAGATGCTTTACCTGAACCAGGAATCTTATCTACCAATACCGCAGCTAAAGGTGAACTTAGCCGAATATGCCTGCCCTTAAGACCAATAATTCTGCCTGGTTCAATTTGAGAAACCAAAGGCTTGATTTTACTTTTTTGATCGGCTTCCGCCTGCTGTTGCAGAATTTCTAAGAGTCGTTGTTCTTCTTTGGCACGCTCCTGTAGTTTTTGATAGCTGGCTAACTGTCCAGGAGAAGTAGCTGCTAATGCCACGTCTAACTTGGCTAACTCGGTGGTAATTTCGGCGATCGCACTTTGTTCGGGAGCAAGTCTTTTTTGGGATAAATACTCGGCAAAACTTCTTTCTAGTAGCTCTTTAACTTCAGCTAAACTATATTTTTGGAGCAGATTTAATACCATGCCATAGGAAGGAGTAAACCAGCTTCTCAGAGGTTCAGCGGTGGAAGTTGCCAAAAATGCTGCTTCTTTTGCTCCCTCAAAGGGAGTTTGCATGGTCACTACATGACCTATATCATCTTTACCTCTTCTGCCCGCTCTACCTGCAATCTGCAAAAACTCCGAGGGACTAAGCATACTGTGTCCCCCATCAGTACGTTTTGACAGGGCAGACATTACCGTGGTGCGGGCGGGCATATTTATCCCTGCTGCTAAGGTAGCCGTTGCAAAGACAATCTTAACTAGTCCCTGTTCAAATAATCTTTCGACTAATTCTTTCCAGGCTGGTAACAAGCCTGCATGGTGAGAGGCAATACCCCGCATCAATGGTTCAATCTGTTCGATTCTGGCAATCTGCGAACTTTCACACAAAAACTGCCAAAGCAAATATTTCTGGTTAGGATCGGCGTTAAGATACTGTGCTAACTTGGCTTCTGCCTGTTCGTTATTGGCTAAATAATCTCGCAATAGTTCTGCTAACTCTGGATTAGAATCGGCAAAGTGTTCCAACAATGCCGTCTGTAACTCAGTATTTTCAGCTAGAAAAAAATAGAGCAAAATACTTTCAATTTGCTGCCCTTCTTCAAAAGTCACCAAATCTAATCCATCAAGGGTATCTACAGACTTGTCGCAACCCCGACGACTAAAGATGATATAGATCGCAGGCAGCATATCTTTATTCTGTAGCTGCTGCACCACCTGATAAATTTTCGGGCAGTCTTTAATCTTAAGGCGTTTGGGTTTTTGTCCTTGGCGAGGTGCAGCAGCTTTGAGTTTGGGGCTGATCTCAGTTTCGTTCTGGTTCAGCAGTCGGTGCATTCCACGGCGATCGCAAAAGTAATATCTTAAAGGTACAGGGCGAAAATCTGAATTGATAAGCTCGCACTCGTATTTCTCTTGGTTATCACTATTAGAATTGCGAACTTTGGCAATCCAGTCGGTTAACTCTTGAGGATTACCAATCGTAGCCGAGAGAGCCACTAGCTGTATTTGGGGTGGACAATAAATAATTGACTCTTCCCATACCGTACCGCGATAACGATTACTGATATAGTGACACTCATCTAGTACTACTGCCTCTACATCCTTGAGAGAAGTTCCTAGCTGTCCAATCGGTGTCTCGTAGAGCATATTGCGAAAAATCTCTGTGGTCATCACCACCACAGCAGCATTAGGATTAACAATAGTATCCCCTGTCAATAAACCAATTTTCTGAGAATCTCCTGCCCCAAACTGTTCTTGAAAATCTCGAAATTTTTGGTTAGAAAGAGCCTTAAGAGGAGTAGTATAAAATACTCGCTTACCATGTTTTAAAGCGCGATGAATTGCATATTCACCGATTAAAGTTTTCCCTGAACCTGTGGGGGCGCATATGACTACGGATTTTCCTGCTGCCAATGCGGCGATCGCCTTTTCTTGAAATTCATCAAGTTCAAAAGGGAATAATTCTGACAAATTTAACTCAGACGTAGAGGCGATTAGATTCACAAGCTGTTCTATAGATCGGACTGTCGGTCGTGATGACCAAAATTAATTATCTCTATTGTGGCATTTTTGAATCAAATTAGCTGTTGGTCTTAATTCAAGGACAGTACAAGGTATCTTTAGTGTTTCTGCCTGTAGTTGAATTAGTACCGCTTGCTATTTCACACAGTTCTCTTTCGGTAGTGGGACTAAGTAAAGCGTCGGTAAAATCTGCCCCTGTAATAGTTGCTCCTTTAAACAAGGCATTAGTTAAATATGCCCCTTCTAAATTGGCGTTGGTTAAATTAGCGCGAGTTAAACGAGTCGATTCTAAACTGGCATAACGTAAATCCGTACCTTCCAAATTAGCGTTAGCTAAATTAGCTCCAAAAAAACGCACTCCTGTTGCCTTGGAGAAACTAAAGTCACTATCTCTTAAATTAGTATGATCGAAGCTGGCATTGGTTAAATCTTGATTGGTGAAATCGGCATCGGTTAATACCTGTTTATTGTAATCTGCACTCCAAGCGGGCATTACGAATAAAGATAACGTAGCGATAATAGTCACAATCAGAATCGAAAAACCAGTGACTGTAAATGATCGTAAATGTTTAATCTTGATATCCATTGTTTTAATTTAATATTTGATCCTCAAAGAAAATATTACCAATGAATAATAGACAATTATCGATATAGCAATACTTCTTACCTACAGTAGAGCGATCGCCAATCCGAAATACACCACTATTAATAGCAAGTATTAATATAATAAATTTAATGAATGCTCCTTTATAGCCAGCTATGGTTACTCATCAATCCAAAATACTTCCTTTAGAAAATGGCGATCGCCTCTCCCGTCTTGAATTTGAGCGACGCTATCGAGCAATGCCTGAACTTAAAAAAGCTGAACTAATTGAAGGAAGAGTATACATGGCATCTCCTGTTAGGATTATTCACGGACAACCCCACGCATATATTATGGGATGGTTAGCTGTTTATCATGCAGCTACTCCAGGGACGCAATTTGCCGACAATACTACCGTGAGATTGGATGCAGATAACGAACCTCAACCTGATGCCTTGCTGCGAATTGAAGCAGGACAATCACAGATTGATGTTGATGATTATATTCAGGGTGCGCCAGAGTTGATTGTCGAAATCGCTGCTAGTACTGCATCTTACGATCTACAGGAGAAGCTACAGGTATATCGTCGCAATGGAGTGCAGGAATATCTGGTCTGGCAAGTAAGCGATCGCATTTTTGATTGGTTTTGCCTCCAAGATGGAGAATACATCAAGCTACAACCAGACAAGAAAAATATTATAAAAAGCGAGGTTTTCCCTGGCTTATGGCTGGCACTAGATTCTTTATTAAATTATGATCTAGCTGAAGTTCTCAAGACCGTGCAACAAGGATTAAACACAACAGAACATCAAAATTTTATCCGTATAATTAGCAATCAATAGTCATCCCTCATCCCTTATTCCTTACCTAGTCTCCTAAGCAAATACCCAAACCTCTAGCGGTTTTAATCAAAGTATTTTCTGAATCTACAGTGCGGTAATTTTCAATCTCCACCAATGCCAATTAAAGCATCTAAATCTAGCTGTCTATATCCTGCAATGATTTCTGAAGAGCGATCGCCTGACAACTTTAAATTACCCAAAAAGGCGATCGCTAATAACTAATAATTAAATCAGGGTGATTGCAGCCTAATAAACTTATCTTCGGGAACATAACTACGGAATTCACCGCGATCGCAAAAGACAGCTAAGATCTCTAAAGTACAATCAGGCTGAATATGCAAATCTGCCCAAGGAACAGCAATTTCTAAACACTGATCGAAAGCAGCTTCGGCACGACAGGCGCGAATTTGCCACTGCAATTCGCCATGAGCCTCTTCCAACCAAACTGAATCGGTAATCAAGTTGATACCCAAATGATGGTGGAAAGAATAGTTGGTGGGAGCTTCATTGGGTAACCCAGATATAGGTGCAGAACTATTATGATTCGTCATTCCAGGGTAATACCAGAGTAAATGTAATTCTCCTGGGATATCTTTGCCTGGCTCAACTCCTGCCTTAAAGTCCATCCGCAGATAAAAACTGCGGTGGTCTAAACCATAATATAATCTCTGCACGACGCTGCTGCGGTGCATTGTACCTCTTGCGCCACCCACTTCAATTCTGCCTGCACGATCCCAATCCTGTTCGTCGCCAATACCGTTAACAATAGGATGAATAAAGCTTCGGGGAGGGCGATCGCCTTTTACTTCGTGTTTATCCACTGCCTGATAAATGTTTTCAGGAATCGGCTCATCTAGTGCTTGATAAATAGCGCAGATATGTTCGCGGAATAGCTGATCGAACATCGCATCTTGATTTGAAGAATGTCCTTCGCCAAACCACCAAAACCAGTCTGAACCTTCGGCTGCATATAAAGCTTCCCAAACTTCGGGATTTGCTTCTTCGGTAGCTTCTGGATGTCTGGCTAAAGTTTCTCTGGCTTGAGTTAACAAATCCCAAGCACGATTTTTGACAGGATCGCCAATCCAGGTGGTAAAGCTACCGTCTACCCAAGATCCACTGTGTAACTGTTGAGCGGGAATCGTCTCTGTAGGCGGAAACTGTTCGATAAACTCTTTAACCGTTACTAGCCTGATATCTTCGCCACGGCTTAATCTAGCGTACAAAGCGTCTAAAAAGGGCATTCCGTCACGGGGGTAGTATTCCCAGCAGTTTTCTCCATCTAGGGCAATAGTGACCAACCAAGGGTGTTCTAAGGCAGTATCAGGATTGTCCTGATGAGATTTAAGAGAACGGGCGATCGCTTCTAGATGTCCGATCAAATCCGCAGCAGCATTACGAGGACTCATGCCGCTATAGGTAAAGCCAATTAAATCCGACAGACGGTGATCGCGGAAGACAATCGCTAAGTCGCCGTTTTCGGTTTCTAATTTATAAGGACGGTAGAGTAATTCTGGTTGATAAACATTTCCCGCTTCGTCACGATGGAAAAAGTGCTTGATACTCCAGCCCAAAACCGCCTCATCCGAACAAATCCATTTAAAGCCTTGCTGGGTAATATAAGGCAAAATTGTCGGGCTGACAGACTGTTCAGAGGGCCACAAACCCGCAGGTTCTTGTTCAAAACGATCTAGATACATTTCCCAGGCAATACTCAAGTGGCGGGGAATATCTTCTGACCACTGGAAACGACTTTGGGGCAAGCTCATATTTGGTACAGCCACCCGCCCCGCATTTGTATCAGCCAGCAAAGGTAAAATTGGATGAGTATAGGGGGTAGTCATGATTTCTAGCTGCCCTGCATCCTGCATTTTCTTATGCTGAGGGATAATGCGCTTAATAATTTCCCGTTGCTTAGAATAAATTCTCTGGCGATCGCTTAAAGTAAAATCTTTACCCTGTTTTAGCCAACCAGCAATCTCACCATCGTCCCAAAACAAAGGATCGATCCAAGCTAAATTATGCCAAGCCAATAAATCACTATAGTCTTGATTAGTCCAATTGGCTAAACACCAGTCAAAACCTTTGTCTTGTCGTTGGTGATACAGTTGAGCATAGCGAGGATGGGGTTCAACTAAAGTGTGATAGTAACCATCAAAGAAGTGCTTGATAATGTATTGCTTTTCTTTAGGCTTGAGATTTGCTTCTGGGGTTAATGCCAATGCCAAGTAAGGATCGATCGCTTCGCCTTCAGCATAGTCTTCTAGCTGCAAGATCAGTGAAGGCACAAGATTTACTGTCTGGTGCAGTTTTGGATATTTCTCCAACATCAAAACTAAATCTAAATAATCTTTAGTGCCATGGAGACGCACCCAAGGTAAACGATACTGTCCCCAAGCATCTGAGTCTGCTTCTCTAGACTTGTACAGGGGTTGATGTTGGTGCCAAACAAAAGCTACATAGAGAGGATGAGACATAAATTAATCAGCAGTAAGCAAAATACAAAACCAGTATAGATCTTAGATCTTTATCTTTAACTACAATTCTTAAAACAAAAGAAAAGACTTAGGAGGTCTACCTAAGTCCAATAAAAAAAATGAGGGTTTTTTCAGGTCTGTGTATCTTGATTTATCATTTATCTAGTTGACTAGATTACATCGACATTTACTTCGGCGTAATCTATATTTAAGCCGTTGAGGCTATTGTTCGTTTCATCGCTTTCAACCACGTCTCCGTAAGGATCGGCTGCCACACCAACATAATATTCACCGCTATCCGCACCAAAACCTTCCCAATTTGAAGGCAAAGTTAATTCAGTAGTCATGGTAGTGCTTCCATCAGCTTCGAGACTTATTTGAGAAGAATCTTCATCTCCTTGTAGGAAAAATACTTCAGGTATATCTTCAAGGCTCAAGCCATCGCTTTGATCGAGATATTCCTGATCGAAGATATAGAAATCTGCTGCAAAGTCCTCAGCAACAGCGTTACCTTTGTTTTCAATCTCATAGGTAACTTCAAAAGTCGATCCAGTTGAGATAGTATCGTCACTAACTTCAAAAGTCGATCCAGTTAGCAGGTCGGCACCACCAAGAGCGTTATCAATGCTAACTTTCTGGTAGTCTACGTCTAGTTCAGTTAGGCTATTATTGGTTTCATCACTTTCAGCAAAATCATCATAAACATCTGCCTCCGCACCCAGATAATAATCTCCAGAACCAGTGAAGCCTTCCCACTTTTCGGGAATAGTTAGCTGAGTAGTCATAGTGCCACTTTCACCAGTTTTAAGACTCATTAAAGTAGATTCGCGATCGCCCTGAAGAAACATTACTCCAGGATCATCTTCAAGACTTAGACTATCGTTACTCGCTAAATAATCTTTTGTAAATAAATAGAAACCTGTACTAAAATCATCAGCAGTAGAATCACCTTGGTTAGTGATTTCATATTCTACTGTCACAGTTTCTCCAGCAGCTACATTATTTTGTACTTTAAAATCAGTTACAGCCAAATCTGGTTGAGCAACCACAACTCCAGTGTTAATAACATTTATAGCTGTATAGTCTAATCCTGCATTTTGTCCACTGTTATTAACTTCATTGGTTTCGCTTACTTCATCTTTGGAGTCAACATCTAAAAGAATATTATATTTTCCATCACCACTTTTCCAAAAGAGATGATCTTTTGGAGGAACTTGGTAACTGTATTTTTTATCCTCTGTATAGCCATTGGGATTTACGATGTCTTTAATATCGTAAGTACTTAGTTTGGCATCATCTTCGGAGATCTTTGTATCTTTGGAAAGATAAATATCAACTGAAAATGGATTAGCTATTTCATCAGGACTGACATTTGCCACAGCAAAACTCAAGTCTATATAACTTCCAGCAGCAACCTCTGGCTTGCCAACTCTAGTTTGTAACCCGACTAGATCAGAATCACCAAACTCTACGGCATCAACTGTATCTAGATCGACTCCTATGCCTCGATTACTGTTATTGCTTTCATTAGACTCAGAGAACTTGTTTTTAGGATCGAGACGTAGACCTACTGTATAGGTACTATCTTTGTCTAGCCAAAATGGACTTGTAGCACTAGGAGTTTTGTAGCGAAAGCTTTTAAGACCTGAGTCTTTGCCAGCTTCTAGTACATTTCTTATTTCATAGTTACCGATTTTTAGATCATTTTCATCGATTTTCTCATCTTGAGAAATAACAATATCAAAATTAAATGGTTGAATATCTTCATCGCCATTATTAACAACAGAAAAATCAAGATTTATATCTTGTCCTCTACTTATTTTCTGTTGAGTAATATTAAAAAAACTACCTGTTAGATCTATTGCCATAAAATTTATTATTTAAAATACTCCACGCAAATGTAATCTATTTAATATTATTGAGTATGTATCAGGATTGAAACTGGTAATTCTTCTATTATTTTTATATTTTTTAGATGAAGCTTCTTAAATGATTTATGTAATTTTGCAGTCAGAAAAAAAGACTTTAGACTCTTATTTTTTAAGAAGTGTAAAATAATAAGTATAAAAGCGTAACCGAAAATATTGAATATAGTATAAAATAATCTAGTTATTACTTAGGTGTATACGCTATTTTATATAAGAAAACTAAAAAATTACATCTACAAAGTAAATGCCTATACTTTTTAAGTATTTATACACGTTTTTAATTAAACTACAATAATAGTTATAGGTATAAATATGTATAAAGTTGCTATACATAAACAGTTTAAATAATTATAATTATTCATTTAATAATTTGACTTAAATTAATTATTCATTTAATAATTGAATTTCACAAACCAAATGATAGATAAATTTTGAAATAAATTTAAAGCAATAATTTTTTAAAATTTTTACTTAGTAATAGATAATAGCCAGTCAAGAAAAACTATTTATCATCGATATAAATTAAAATGCAATGCAGCTAATTACAGGACAAACAAAGCTATTAGGAATAATAGGAAACCCCGTAGAACATTCTTTATCTCCAGTGATGCACAATGCAGCGATCGCGCATTTGGGCTTAGATTATATCTATGTACCTTTTCCTGTAAAACAGGCAGATCTAGAAACAGCGATCGCTGGATTTAAAGCCGTTAACCTAAAAGGATTTAACATCACCATTCCCCATAAACAAGCAATCATACCTTTACTGAGTGAAATTACAGATGATGCAATTAATATTGGTGCAGTCAATACGGTTTGGCGCACTGCTTCTGGCTGGAAAGGCACAAACACAGATGCAGAGGGTTTTGTTGCTCCTTTAAAAAATATGTCACGAGATTGGACACAAATAACTCCCGTCATTTTAGGAAATGGAGGCGCAGCTAGAGCAGTAATTGCTGGCTTGGCTAATTTAGGCTGTTCTGAAATTCACGTTGTTGGACGTAATCCCGATAAATTAGCTCGATTCTATCAAAGTTGGTCACACACGCCCAATATTACTTCCTTGCTTAAAATTCATAATTGGGATAATCTTGCTAGTTTAATTTCGGCTGCGGATCTACTGGTTAATACAACTCCTGTGGGAATGTCTCCTCATACAGATGCTTCTCCTGTTGACGCAGACTTGATGCAGAAGCTTAAAAAGAGTGCGATCGCCTATGATTTAATTTATACTCCTAATCCCACTCAATTTCTCAAACTAGCTCAAGCTCAAGGAGCAACAACTATAGACGGACTAGAAATGCTGCTGCAACAGGGAGTAGCTGCGCTTAAAATTTGGCTACAGCAACCAGTCCCTGTAGAAGTAATGCGTAATTCTTTAAGAGACTGTTTATATTAAACATTGAGCATTAAACTACTTATTCACCCTATTCCTGGGATAAACTTTAATTTCTGAGTCGCTTTGTCAGCAACTTGAGAATAGCTTAATTCGCCACAGAGAATTTTACCCATAAGTTGACCAGCAGTAGGACGTTTGACCCCTAGCTTATAGGCAATCTTAGGAGCTTTATAAAACAAATTAGCTAAGAAGTCTGCTTTGGCTAAATTTGCTCCCCATTCCTGGTTAATTGTTTCTGTATAGTTGGCTAAAGCATTAGCATCTCCTTGAAGCGCATTACTAACTGCTGCTGCTGCTTGGACTCCTGTAAACATCCCAGGACGAATACCTTCCCCAATGAGCGGATCGACCATTCCTGCTGCTTCTCCTACGAGTAAAATGCGATCGCTGTGTAAAGGACGATCTTTCTGCCATAAATTGAGAGAGTGTTCTCTATATTCTCCCTGACTGGCATCTAAATCGAATAGTTCAGCGTATTTGGTTAGCTGTTTTTTTAGTTCGTCAGGCTTGCCTTGAGGATTACGCACATAAGCAGCACTGATTGAATAACCATCAGCTTTAGGAAAACACCACATAAAGCCGTTTTTTAATGAACCGAAATCAAAAAATGCCGTTATTTTACGGCGATCGCTAACTTCTCCAGGAACTTGTAAACTAGCTGCTGCTATCTTCTGAGTATCAGTAAAACCAAGTAATTTTGCCACGGTACTATTAGCACCATCGGCGGCGATTAAATATTTGCTTTTAAATACACCATTATTAGTTTCAACTTGCCAAGTATCTCCCTGCAAACTAACTCCTGTTACTTCTGTATCAGCTTTAAACTCAACTCCTTGACCTATGGCTTGCTCTATCAAAAAGTTATCAAACTGATCCCTTTGTACCATCCACATTGGAGTAACATTCTTTAGCTCAACCTCAGCAGGGTCACTCATCTTAAAAGTATATTTGACCTGAGAAACATGATTTTGTACTACAGGGGAAAAGTCAAAATCAAACCATTGAGCGATCGCAGGAGACACGCCACCACCGCAAGACTTGGTACGGGGAAAAGAAAGTTTTTCTAGCACTAAAATTGAATGCCCTTTTTTAGCTAGATGATAAGCAGCACTACCTCCAGCAGGACCAGCACCCACGATAATACAGTCAAACATACAAAAATACCTTACTATCTAAAAATATTGTTTTAAAACCTTTAATACCTTAAAGGAAGGAAAACAAATGCGCAACAAGGGAGTTATAACTTAATTAGACAAAAATAAATTAAACACGATCGCTAATTTACAACATGAGTTTCCCAAGAATTAATGAGTTTCTAGATAGCTTAATAGCCAATTAGCTGCGGTTGCTCTACGGGTTTCTCTAGGACCAAATTCCCCCAGCTTATAACCTTTAAAACCTAACTTTTCTTTGAGTAGCTGCTTATTTTCTTGGGGAATTGAACGAGTTAGCTTGACTGTTGGTGGTCGATTAGCAATAAAATCTGGTGGTTCGGGATATTTTTCGCCCCAGTCATCTACAACTTTACTAATATCCCAAGCTTGTTTTGTTTCATCATAAATGTAGCCTAAGCAACTCCAAACTAGCTGATTGACCACCTCATCGCTTATTTTATCTTGAAGGATTGCCCAAATTGTATCCGTATTTATAGTTGGTAAGTTTGACATGAATTAAGATAAAGTCTAATTGTTCAATTTACATACTTATATTATTAAAGTTTATGAAATATATTTGTTCGGCTTGTAATTACGAATACGATCCAGAAGTAGGCGATCCAGATAGTGGTATTGAGCCAGGAACAGCTTTTGAGGATATACCAGAAGATTGGATATGCCCTGTTTGTGGGGTAGCTAAATCAGACTTTGAACCAGCTAAATAACGTCGTTAGACCAACAGTTGAGATTAGAGCAGTTCAACTAAATTTAGTTTTAGCTTTAGTTTTAGCAGTGGTGCGATAACTTCGTTAAGCTTCGTAAACGCGCTTTTATCATTTTCGATAACATAAATATGATTAGTCAAGCACTTTTTTGCTAATCAATCCATAAAGTATGAGGATTTAGAAAAATGGAAGCAAACATCCGACTATATGCTTATTTATGCCTTGCTTTAATCACTGGTATAGCTGCTTTGCATAGTCTTTCCCGTCTAGGTAAATTAGGTAAAGATATTGCTGATTTTTGCTGTCATGCTCCAGGTATTGATTTAATCTTGGCGTATTTTATGCTGCTGCCAATAGCTATTGGCTCTTTAGTATCAGGTTTTACTGGTGCGGGAGTTGCTTTTATAGCTGAATTGAGTGTTTTATGGGCTTGGATTGTGGCTCACGAATTTGCTCATCGAGATGTAAAGCAAAAAGGTCAGATTTTTCGTACTTTGAGTAGCATTGTAGGCAGATGGCGCAATCATCTCGCGGTTTGGATTACTGCTTTAGCGATTCCCCTATTTTGGATGGTTCGTTTCGCCGAATTAATTGTGTATCCGCCTTTGACCAAGCTGATTGGCTTGCCAAAATATGAAGCTAAAGAGTGGGTTAATGTCTCTCGGCACAAGTTTGAGGGCTTAATTGGCTATGATTTGATCTGGTGTTTATATTGCGATTGGATGACTGGAGTGTGGTCTTTAGGCACCGAAATGCTGCGTAACGTCGAGTCATTTTGGTGTCCAATCCGCTTTTATGACAATAAAAAATGCGCTAATTGCCAGATAGATTTTCCTGATATTGATGGCGGTTGGGTTGCTGCTGATGGCACTATGGAAGATGTAGCTAAGGTGCTGCAAGAAAAATATGATGGCAAGAAAGACTCTAGCTGGTTTGGTCATCCCTGTCGTCAAGAGGATGAAGGATGAGGTATAAGGGACTATGAGCAATAAAATGGCAAAATACCTATTTTTTGCTCATAATCAAGCCTCGTCTACCTGAACTTGATTGCCGTACGAAATCCTGTAGATGTCGAATATGCTTATTGTCTGATAGCTGATCCAGTTGCGCGATCGCATCTGTTAGAGGAATCTGCTGAAGATATAAGATGCGAAAGGCTTTTTTTAGTTCGCGAACTTCATTCTGGTCAAAGCCACGTCTTTTTAATCCTGTTAGGTTAAGCGATCGCACTCTAGCAGGATTGCCCTCCACCATCATGTAGGGAGGGACATCGCGACTAATACGGCTCATTCCTCCCACCATTGCCATAGTGCCGATATGAACGAACTGATGAATACCTAAAACACCGCTAATGATTGCCATTGATTCGATGTGAACATGACCCGCGATCGCCACGCTATTGGCAATAACTACTTCATTGCCAATTACGCAGTTATGCCCTACATGAGCATATGCCATCAGCAGGTTGTCATCGCCAATAACGGTGGCTTCTCCTTCATTTGTAGCGCGGTTAATGGTCACATACTCACGAATCCGATTGCGATCGCCAATTATTACCTGACTGTTTGCGCCTTTGTATTTTAAATCTTGAGGTTCTAAGCCAATAGCTGCACCAGGAAAAATTTGATTTTCTTTACCAATTGTAGTTAGTCCATCAATGATGACATGGCTACCCACCACTGTATCTGCCCCAATAGTAACTTGGCTACCAATTACCGCATAGGGTTCAATACGAACCGTTGGATGTATCTGAGCATGGTCATCAATAACAGCAGTCGGATGAATTAAGGTTCTCAAAATCAATTCCCTCAGGGGCTATAGCTTGTCCTATGCTTGGGCAAAATTTAAGTCGTTACACAAAAGCAATAAACGCTCAATAACATAACTAAAATAACCTCTGGTTATTCGTTTGATGGTAATTATAAATATTTTTCTTGGTTTTGACCAACGCTCAGGCAAGCCCAGTGGTTTATGGCAATAATCCTGAGCTTGAGACTAATTTTACTTATCAATCAAAGAAAACATCATTTCTCCTTTAACCGCAAGCTCTCCATCTACTTCGGCTCTACCCTGCATTTTGGCAATACGGTTTTGTTTTAATGCTAAAAGTTCTACAGTCATAGTCAGGCGATCGCCAGGAACTACAGGACGACGAAAACGTGTCTTATCTATTCCTGCAAAAGCAAAAAACTTGCCAGCCATTCCTGGTAACTGCACCAGTACAATTCCTCCCACCTGTGCCATTGCCTCTACCATTAACACTCCAGGCATCAAGGGAAAATCAGGAATATGCCCAGGAAAAAACGGCTCATTAAAGGTCACATTTTTTATGCCGATGGCCTTCTCTCCAGGTACATAGTCAATAATGCGATCTACCAGGGAGAAAGGATAGCGATGGGGCAATAGCTGATGTATTTCTTGAATATTGAAAGTTGTCTTAATATCTTGAGGGGCAGTTTTTAAAATAGAGTTTTCTACAGTTGACATTATGATGATTACTGATTGCTTTTGGTGGGCAATAGAAGTTTATTATATATAGCGCACAAAATTATTGTTATTGCTCACCTACAACTGATTACTAAGCTCAGATAATTTAGCTGCTAATTGAATATGCAGCTTGTGACTGGCCTTATAAGCAATCAAATGAGCACAGGGAAACTGACCCAACAAACTAATATCCCCTACTAAATCTAATAGTTTATGACGGGCTGGTTCATTCGTAAATCTCAGGGGTGGATTAATCCACCCTGTATCGCTACAAACTAGGGCGTTATCCAAACTTCCTCCTTGAATTAAACCAGCCTTTTGTAACTGCTCTATTTGTTCGGCAAAACCAAAAGTACGCGCAGGAGCAATGTCATTAGCAAAACTTTCTTGAGCAGGATTCCAACTGTGCCACTGATTGCCGATCGCTTTGTAGGCAAAATCTATGCCACAGGTAAAACGAGTTTGAGATGCGGGTAAGGCAGCCACAAAAGAATCTTGTTCTCTAATCCAGATTGGCTTAGTCGGAGTAATGGCAGTTTGAGTCAAGGAGTTATCGGTAATACCCACCGAGGTAATTGCTTCACACCAGTTTTTAGCCGAACCATCTAACACCGGAACTTCTTCGCCATCAATTTCAATACGAGCATCATCCACACCATTTGCTACTAAGGAAGCTAATAAATGCTCTACAGTTCTTACTTTGACATTTCCTGCTGCTAATTCTGTAGATAAGGTAGTTTGTCCCACCGTCTCTACTTGTGCAGTAACTATCGGCTCATTAGGCAAATCCACTCGCACAAAATAACGCCCCGCTCCTGGATTGGCAGGTAGGACTTTTACGGTAGTATGTATCCCAAAGTGCAATCCTACCCCCGATAGCTCAAACTCCTGCTTTACCGTATTTCCCATTTGTCTTTCATAAGGTTATTTAGTAATCTTTGAAGCTAAAAGCACACGCTGCGAAAGCTGCGAAGTCGTGCGCTAGCGCGACGATCTGGGCGAATGCCCTGTAGCTAAAAGCTAAAAGCTATTTGTTAAAACTTCTCACCGATACCAAATTGAATCTCATTACCTCCATTATTGTTAATGCCATAATCAACCCGAATTGGTCCCAAGGGAGACTGTACCCTAACTCCTGCACCATAACCATAACCACTGCCTGGTAATCCTCTGGCAATCGATGGTTGACCAGGAACTTTGGTTTCTGTACCCAAAGTTGTGCCGTAATCAAAAAAGAGTGCGCCACCGACAATTTTAAAAATAGGAAAGCGATATTCAACGGTAGCTTGAAGATAACTTTTGCCACTGCCAACTTCACCGTCACCATAACCCCTAACAGAATTACTACCGCCTAAAATAAAAGCTTCATAGGGTGGTAAGTCGCCCACAATTGTTCCTACTTGAAAATTAAAAGCCAATGTTTCTGGTCCATCGTTAAAGCGAACTATATTAATGGGAAAATAACGACTATAGTTGGCTCTAATCCGATTAAATAAGATATTTCCTGAACCAATGGGGATGGTTTGCTCTGTTCCTAATCTCAGTACTGAACCTTCTGTGGGTTGTAAAGCATTGTTACGGCGATCGCGACTTGCTCCAAAACTTAAGCTAAACAAATCATCTGTACCATTATCACTAAAGGCAAGAGGAATGTTATTAATTCCGTTTATAGTGCCTAAAGGGGCAGAATCGCCGTCACTATTTTTTGCTTGCACGTGCTGATATTGAAATCCAGTTGATAGTGTCCATTCTCGCCGTGCAAAAGGATCGGCAGGTAAAGGACGAGCAAAGTTAATACCGCCTCCTGTACGGACTATACGCGGAGAATCATTACCGTTTAGAGTTTGAATATCGTCATCTCCATTAAATACCAGGGAAATCGAACGGCGACGGAAGGCATTAACGGTGTAAGAAGTACGGCTTTTGCTAGTGGCAATCCAAGGATCGGTAAAATTGACATCAAATAGAAGACTATCATCACCGATCTGTACTTCTGTGCCTAAAGTCTGGTTATTACCGCCTAAGTTTTTCTGCTGATAGCTGACTGTACCAAATAAACCACTAGAAGAGCTATATCCTGCCCCCGCAGCAATTGAACCGCTGCTTCCTTCGACAACATCAATATTAACCACTACCTTGCTAGGATCTTTACCAGGACTAAAAGAAAAACGGGCATCTTCAAAAATTCCTAAGCCAAAAACGCGCTGTAGATCTCGTTGAGCCGTATCCTTTTTAAACACATCTCCTGGCTTTAACTCTACTTCCCGCGTCACAATAAATTCACGAGTTTTAGCTTTGGTTGGTTTATCATCTTCATCAAGGTATCTAACCTTGATGTTTTCAATTACCCCTTCTGCTACCACTAAAGTAACTTCTCCGTTCGGGCTAACCTGAGGCGAACCAACTACCTGAGCTAGTTCATAGCCATTTTTGCTATACCACTCATTTACTTTAATAATACCTGCCTGTAATTTTCTTAGATTAAGAATCTGATTATAGTTTCCGCCAAAGAACTCCTGGACTTTTTCTGGAGGCAAAACCCCTGATTCTCCTTTAGGAACAGTTTCCACCGTCACCTTGTTAAGAACTGGATTGGGTTGAACCGCAAAAGTAATTCTTACTCCTAAAGGTGTATCTCCTGGAGTTACCTCCACATTTTGGAAATAGCCAGTTGCATAAATAGCGTTGACATCTGCTTGAAGCTGAGTTCTAGTAGTGGTTCTACCAGGCTCGGTGCCAATAGTTGCATAAACAATATCTTGAAGTTCTTTTTTTGCCCCTTCAACTGCTACTTCTGCTACTAGCACACGAGGTTCTTGTGGCGATGGCTTATTAGGTGACTGTGGTGGTTGTCCCCCTGGCGAGGGTGGTTGAAATGTGGGCAGCTTAATATTTGGGTTTACTTGGGTATCAGAATTAGGCTGTGATGGTGATTGAGATGGGCGATTAGGGGTCTGAGCTATTTTAGTTGAATTAATATTTTTGAGCAGGGTTGCACCATTGGTAACGATGACCTCATCTGATTGATTGAAATTTTTAGTTTCTGCTCTAGTAGGTAAAGATATCCCTAGAGCTAAGGTTGTAGCCAAAACTGTAATTAGAGTAGGAGATAGACGCACGTTTTTTAATCCTGTTAACACTTCCACACACCAAACAGAGCATTCAATAAGTTAACCATTTTATTTAGTTGTTGTCTCGCCTCTGACTTATAAAATTGGTATTCAATTAATCTTGGCTGATTTTGCTGAAGATTAATTATCTTTGACCTGATGGTTAAATATCGGATAAATATGACCACTTATTTTACTCTATGTTCCCATTTTTTATTAATTAGCTATTTTTATTAGGGTGAAGCATTAAAGTTAAATAGTTGATAAAAGCAATTAATAGAGATAAAGTACACTTAACTATTTTTTAGTTGAGCCAAAACTCGCTGTTGGACTTGTTGATAAGCAGCTTCTACTTGTCCTAGATCTTTACGAAAGCGGTCTTTGTCCATAACTCTTGATTGGGGATCGACATCATTTTTATCCCAAAGACGACAAGTGTCGGGGCTAATTTCATCTGCTAAAAGCAGATTTTGTTGGGCATCAAGACCAAATTCTAATTTGAAATCTACCAGAGTAATGTCGCATTTATCAAAAAAGCTTTGGAGGTTTTTATTAATTTTACGAGCCATATTCTCTATTTCTTCAAGTCTTTGAGACGTTATTATATTCATCAAAAATATGCGATCGCGGGTTAATAAAGGATCGCCTAATTCATCACTTTTGTAGTAATACTCTACTAATGCAGAAGGCAAGACTTTTCCTTCTGGTAAACCTGTTTGGCGACATAAACTCCCCGCGGCGATGTTTCTGACCACAACTTCAATTGGTATAATCGTCACGGCTTTGACTCTCATCTGATTTGGTTCAGGCGTATCTATATAGTGAGTCGGTATGTCCATTAAACCCAACCAGGTAAATAAGGCTGCGGTAATCTGACAGTTTATTTGTCCTTTCCCTTTTATTTGTCCTCGTTTTTGAGCATTAAAAGCCGTAGCGTCATCTTTATACACTGTAAGCAGTATCTCTGGATTGTCAGTAGCATAAAGGATTTTTGCTTTGCCTTCGTACAGTTTTTCTGGCTGGGACATCTTTAATAAATTGCCTAAAATATAGGTCAATAAAAAATTGGATTGAAAACTTAGGTTAAGGTTAGATTAACAAAGCCTAAATATTTTGTTAACATCTAAAATAAAGCCCTGTTTATAGTAGCGTCATCAAGTAACTTTTGTGTTTAGATCCTGTTAAAAAAATAATTGTTAAAAATTATTACGATAAAACCAAGTTATCTACAAAATTGCTACAAATCGGAGCGTATAATTCTTAATTAAGTCCTATGTCAACTGATAAAAAAACTAACGATTTTATCTATCCTCGCCATCCTTATCACGGCAAGGTTAAGCCTGAAAATTTGGTCTTTAATTCTAATTTGCAAGAGTTTGCTCAAAAAATTAGTTATACTTGCAACTTGCAAACAGGGGGTAAACTACCACCAGAACAGGCTTATAAGCAAATCAAATCTTTGTGGAAGGAATTAAAAAAGAGTAAGAAAGAGTTAGGCATTGGAAAAAACGGTTGCGACAGGCAGTAAGCGTCAGAAAAGGCAATAGTATTTTTAATCAAGACGGCTGCTATAACTAGTAAAACTATAAACTATAGCTATAGCTAAATAATGTCTCGCTCTAAAGCTCTGCAATCATATATCTTAGTTCGTTTGCTTCTTGCCCCTTTGATGTTGCTGACCATCGCTACTGTGGTGTTTTTGCTTTTAAGGGCAACCCCTGGAGATCCTGCCGATGCGATTTTAGGTACTCGCGCCCCAGAAGCAGCTAAAGCAGCATTGCGATCGCAATTAGGTTTAACAGATCCTCTCTGGCAACAGTATTTTGACTACCTCAAAAATTTACTCAGCTTTGATTTAGGAAGCTCTCTTTCGAGTCGTGGTTTATCAGTTTGGTCAGTAATTAAAGACTATTTTCCCGCCACCGTCGAACTTTCTTTGTGCAGCATGATTATTGCTGTATTGGTAGGTGTTTTAGTGGGTATGGTTTCTGCTTCCTCAGAGCATAAGTTTATTGATGCGGGAGGTCGTTTATTTGGGATTATTACCTATTCTCTGCCTTTGTTTTGGGTAGGCATGGTCTTACAGTTAATCTTCGCGGTGAATTTAGGCTGGTTTCCCCTGGGTACTCGCTTTCCGATTAGTTCTCCCACTCCGCCTCAGGTAACGGGACTGTATTTAATTGACAGCTTGCTAGCAGGAGATATGGGGATGTTACTCCACACCATACATTATTTAGCACTGCCTAGTCTGACTTTAGGTTTATTGTTAAGCGGTATTTTTGAACGTATCGTTAGGGTTAATCTCAAGCAAACTTTACAAGCCGATTATGTTGAGGCAGCTAGAGCCAGAGGTATTCCTGAAGGCACTATCTTAGTTTCCCATGCAATGAAAAACGCTCTAATTCCTGTAATTACAGTACTAGGTTTAACCTTTGCAGCATTGCTAGGTGGTGCTGTATTGACTGAGGTAACTTTTTCTTGGCCAGGTTTAGGCAATCGACTCTACGAGGCTATTTCTCTGCGAGATTACCCTACTGTGCAAGGGGTAATGGTATTTTTTGGCATTATTGTGGTGATTGCTAGTATTGCGATCGATATTATCAATGCCTATATTGACCCCAGAATTAGGTATTAAACTTTAGCTAAAAGAAAAATTTGCCAATTCAAGTTAGCATATAGCCTGGGCATTCTACGAAATATTTATGCAAGATCATCTAGAAAAAGCTATTCAACTCAAGCAGACGGTAGTAGATTTCGTTTATGATGCAGAAGGTGAAATGGCGATCGCCCTAGAAACCTACGCAGCACAAACAGCTAAAAAGAATAGCTACGGTATTAAACAGCAAAATTTAACTGTTGATTTATTTCTGAGCGAGGGAAAAATACAGGCTCAAACTCCTTTGGATCTATTTTTAGCACAGGCTAAGGATTTAAACGCCGATGACATAGAAATAATTAAGCTGTGGAAGCATAATTTTATTGGCTTGTTTGAAATTCAAGCGATCGCCGATGATTCTTATCAGTTAATGAACTGGTTAACTGCTAAAACCTATCAAGTTTATGGTCATTCTGGTATACCAGACAAGGAAAAGAACAGATGGCAGCCAGGAGAAATTATTTTAACTATTATTGCACCTATAAACGCTCGCGAGTGGTTCTTTTTCAGCGATCGCATTATTAAAGGCAGGTTAAGTCAGCCCAAACTAGCTGTAGCTGTTGGCGAGTTTCGCGATAATTACCCTGATTTTCTCTATGCTGATGCACCAAAATTATTAGAACAAGCTTGGGATTCTGTAGCAGTATATCATCAAGAGTTTGTTGACTATATGGGTAAGGACAATCTGACTTTGCCTGGGTACAAATTAAATCAGAAAATTGCTGAACTTCAGCAGATAATGAGCCAGAAAAAACTGGCTGAAGCAGGTATTGATGATTCAAAATCTCTATCCCAATTGCTAACAGAATCAGGTAAAAGTGAGTCTGATTTTACTAAAGCTGCCACGGACTTAGGAGTAGAAGCTCAAACAGTGGCTAAGATAACTCAGAATAAAGACAAGCTGTCGATGGTAACACCCAAAATCGATCTACCAGCCGATCTTAAACAGGCAGAAGCAGTTACCGTCTTTTCTCATCCGCGCTGGGGACAAATGTTTTTACCTACTTACGAGAAGTTTACCAGTTTATTAGCTGATGAGAATCCAGAAGATTCTGAAAATAGTAATCTATATGTTCGTCGCTATTTGGAAAAGCCAGAAACAAATTATTATGTTTGGCAACAGCTAAAACAAGAGTATCCTCAATCGCTAACGAAACTGTTAAAAAATTATACCAATAAAGACAATTTTGATTTAGAAACAGATTTAGAGCAATTATTACTTAAACACAATAAACCATCGACTCCCGAACTGCCTGCGATCGCCAGCGTTCCCATACATCTTAATAATCTCTTTGAAGCAGCCGTAGCACAAGTGCAGAAAACTAAAGCTAAAACTAAGAAAAAGAAGAAAAAAGGTTTTTTGTAATAATTAAATAAAATTTATAACTATAGAGAGAAGAAACTGTTGAGCGATCGCTATAAGATAAAGCAGTTATATTCTTATGTACAAAATCAATGGATAAGATTCAACAGCTAAAAAATCTTCGGAAAATTCGGAAAATAGCCAAGCTTTTAGATACAGCCATTGGTATTCCTGGGACTAAAATTCGTTTTGGTCTAGATCCGATATTGGGTTTAATTCCAGGAGGAGGAGATTTGATTTCGGCTGGTATCTCTGCCTACATGATTTATTTGGCTACTCGTTTTGGACTAGAACGAGCAGAAATATCTAAAATGATCAAAAATGTGGCAGTAGAGACAGCCGTTGGCTTTGTACCTTTAGCTGGTGACATTTTTGATGCCTATTTTAAGGCAAATATGCGTAACTTAGAAATATTAGAAAAGCACATAGAGAAAAACGAGGCTGGCGATCAGGTTCAAGTAACTCAAGATTTAAGTACGCTAACCAAATAAAATAGATCTTTGGACAGATGTAATTGACAATCTAGTATGTCAGCTTGAGATATCAAAATAATTATATAGTTAAAATAAAGACTATGCTTCAAGGAATAGAACTGATAGACTGTGCCAAGGCAAATGCCAAGCAAGGAATTGCGATCGCTGCCAAAAACTCTGGATACGAGCAAAATACCGCTCTATTTATCGAAAATTTACATCAAGCCTGTCAGCAAATTGGTGTAAACATCGACGAATTAGACGATCTAATTACCGATCAACAAGTTGCTAAAACAAATAGAAAAGTAAGAGAAATTTCCCCTGATACCGCTGAAGATCTTTAGATCGCTTTTAAGTAACGTAAGTTCGGTTTAGGCAGAAGCAAAAGCAGGATCGATAGTAATTGAAGGCTTCTTAATTCAGTCGCTTCAAGCTGTCGGGGCTATGGGCGGAATCTTCGTCCGCCCATAGCCCCAAAAAACTAGCCCAAAAAGCTGAATCGCTCTATAGAAAAAACGAGTTGGAATCTTATATTTTTGAATTGCTTCGTTTAGAATCGATGAATCAAACCAGCAATCTCAAACCTGTAACCATCAATAAAGCCAAAGTAATACGCTTAAATGTTAGAGGATTTATTTTTGTAGACAAAATTATTCCCAGCCACAAGCCAAGAGCAAAACCAGGAAGACTATAAACGGCAAACCGACCAACAGAGATAGTTATGTTTCCTTGCCAGCCATGTGCGATCGCTGCTATTAAAGAACTAAAGAAAAATATAGCCGTCAGATTGCCTTTAAATTCTTTGGGAGTCCAACCGCGACAGTTAGCATAGACAATCACAGGAGGACCGCCAACGGTATATGCTCCATTGAGAATTCCTGACGCTCCACCAAATATATAAGCCCAAATAGACGATTTTAAGCGAGGTAAAGACAAATCGAGCCAATCGTAGAGAACATAGCTAATAATTAAAATACCTAATCCTTTAAGAGCGATCGCTTCAGGAATGCGGTCAAGTAATAAAGTACCGACAGGAGTGGCTATTAAAGCTGCGATCGCCAATTTCTTAACTGCTTTTAGGCTACAGTTACGGCGATAATGATACCAAATGACGATATTGGCAATAATGCCCACCAAAGTAACTAATGGCACTGCGGTTTGCAAGCCAATCACTCCAGGTAAAAAAGACATAGAAACGATCGCAAAGCCGAATCCAGTTATGCTTTGAGTTAAAGCTGCCAGAAAGATAATACCAGCAACTAGCAAATGTTCGTTTCCGTATAGCTCCATTTATTTGAGAACTAACACTGGACAGGGAGATAGTCTTACCACCCTTTCTGCTACCGAACCAAGTAAAAAACGGCTCACTCCCTTACGTCCGTGGGAAGGCATGACGATTAAATCTGCCTCGATCTCTTTGGCGTAGTCAACAATTTGTGTACTGGGGTCGCCAATTGCCACATCGATTTGAATTTCCCTATATCCCATTTCATCCAGCTTTGACCCCAAAAAGCTTTTGACCTTTTGTTTTCTTTGTTCATTGTCTAGAGTATTCCACATGGCTGCTGGATCGGCAGGATGCAGAGGAGTTAGGACGTGAATTAGTTTTAAAGCTGATTCATCGGCAACGTATTCTTTAGCTGGTGCGATCGCCTCATAAGACCATTCCGAAAAATCAATGGGAATTAAAACAGATTTTTTTTTGAGCCAACTCATAATTTATCTCCTCCTATTTTAAGACAGGTTCTTTAATCTTATTGACTTCTGCCAGCATTGCCCCAGATTTAAGGCGAGACATATAGTTATTTAGCTCTCTAGCAATCAGTCCAGACATTAAAAAGCAGCCGAATAAATTAGGCAAAGACATCGCTAGTGCCATAATGTCGCTAAAGTCAAGAACAGGACCAAGGTTGACTACTGAGCCTACGAATACGCAGAGTAAAAAGATTGCTTTGTAAGCATTCACTGTTTTGTCTCCGAAAAGAAATGCCCAAGCTTGCTGTCCATAATAACTCCAGGAAATCATAGTTGAAAGGGCAAACAAAAAACCAGCCACAGCAATTACGTAGGGAAACCAGCTAATGACTGTGGCAAATGATGCAGCAGAAAGTTGCGCCCCATCAAGATCGAGGGAGTTAGGATCGGCATAAACCCCAGTCAGAACAATTACAATTGCCGTTAAGTTGCAAATAAATATCGTGTCAATAAATGGCTCTAATAAAGCAACTATTCCCTCTCTAACTGGTTCATCGGTACGAGCAGCGGAATGGGCGATCGCAGCCGAACCCAAACCTGCCTCGTTAGAAAAAGCAGCCCTTTGAAACCCAGTTACAATTGAGCCAACAATACCTCCTGCCACAGCTTCGGGAACAAATGCCGTTCTGATAATTGTAGCGATCGCTGCTGGAACCACAGTTAGATTAACTAATATTACCCAAAAACAGGCTAAAGCATAAATTACCGCCATAACTGGGACTAAAACCCCTGCTACTGCACCAATGCGCTCTATACCTCCCAAAATTACTAAACCGACGGTTACTGCCAAAATGATGCCAAACAGCCAGCTAAGATTCTCAAAAAATGGCAAAACGTTGGATACTGCCGCAAAAGCTTGATTCGCCTGAAACATATTGCCAATGCCTAAGCTGCCAATGGCACAAAGAACAGCAAAAATTACTGACAACGCTTTTCCTAAACCCCCCATACCCATTGCTGACAAGCCACGATTTAGGTAATACATCGGACCACCACCCACCGTACCATCGGGCTTAATGATGCGATATTTTTGACCGAGGGTACATTCTGCGAACTTACTCGACATACCCAGAAAGCCAGCCATTGTCAACCAAAAAGCTGCTCCTGGTCCTCCCAAGCGAATCGCGATCGCAACTCCTGCAATATTACCAATGCCTACCGTACCAGAAAGGGCTGCTGATAGAGCCTGAAAATGTGATACATCTCCTTCGTCATGAGGATCGTCGTATTTTCCCTGCACTACATCGATGGCGTGTTTAAATGCCCGAATATTAATAAATTTTAGGCGTAGGGTAAAAAATATTCCTCCAGCAATTAGCCAAAGAACAATCAACGGCATCCCGTTTTCGCCACCAATCTTAAAATAGAAAAATAGACTTAATACGTCGACAATTTTCTGGAATACTGCCTCTATTCCGCCCAAAAATCCTCCAGGCACATTTTCTTCTTGAGCCAAAGCAACTTGAGGTACTAAGACTATTAATAAGATAGGCAGCCACAAGTATTTTTTGAACTTCAACAATAATTGCTTCATGATTCTAACTAACTTGAAATGATAAATTTTTGTGAATGTTTACATTGCAAAAGTACGCTTTACTTTTTGTTTTTTGACAGACGATAAACGTTTATCAATTTTTTTTAGGCAATGGCTTAAGTTTGCATTTGTTTAGTTGATAAAACTGTAATTGAATATACTATAATTATTAAAAAGCCAAAATTAATATTATAAATATCAGGAGTCAATCGCCTCAAACGCCCATTAATGTGTAGTAATTTAGATAAGTTTTGTTCTTACTACTCAACTTCTTTTTTATCAAAAAATAGATTTTGTTTAAATTATTATTGATATTTAGAAAACGCTTTATTTAATAATAAAAAAAATAAACATAGTAAAATTTGCGAGCTTCGATTAAAAGCTGCAAAAAGTTTTTAACTATTAAATTAGTCAGGTATTACTTCAATTGATTGTCAAGAAATAAAAGTAACACCTGGCTTTACAAAACGATGCCGATCGCTAGTGTAATTGTCAGAAAAACAATTTAAGCTAAAGAAAATTCGGCATTACGGGCGACTAAATCTTTGAATACTTCTCTGACTACAGGATGTACTAACTGATGATTATCAACGTTTAATCCCATTGCTAAAGCAGGGTCATTTTCTAAGGCTTTAATTCCCGAATCAGCCAGCTTAACTACATAAGGTAAAGTACTGTTGTTTAAAGCTTGAGTTGCAGTCCAGGGTACAGCCCCAGGCATATTGGGTACACCATAATGGACAACTCCCTCTTCAACATAGACGGGCTGCGAGTGAGAAGTTGGACGCAAAGTTTCAATACATCCTCCTTGATCTACGGCTACATCAACAATTACCGAACCAGGGCGCATCTGGGCAACTAAAGTACGATTAACTAAAGTTGGTGCATTTTTGCCTGGAATTAATACCGCACCGATCAACAAGTCTGCATCGGGTACAGCAGCTTCGATAGCTGCGGTGGTGCTATAGAGTAGTTCCACTCTAGAACCAAATAGAGTTTCTAAATAAGATAGTCGCTCAACGCTGATATCAAAAATCTGGACTTTTGCACCCATGCCCACGGCAATTTTGGCTGCTTCAGTACCAACAACACCACCACCTAAGATTGTGACTTTGCCTGGAGATACTCCTGGGATACCACCTAATAAAACCCCTCTGCCTCCCTGTTGCCTTTCTAAAAAGCGTGCGCCAAACTGTACTGCTAACCTACCTGCAATGATGCTCATGGGCATCAGTAAAGGCAAGGTGCGATTCAATTCTACCGTTTCATAGGCGATCGCCGTTACCCCAGAATCAATTAGACGTTCGGTAAGGGGTTTATTCGCTGCTAGATGCAGATAGGTAAATAGTATTTGTCCTGGCTGGATAAACTGATATTCCGTTGCCAAAGGCTCTTTAACTTTGATGACTAACTCTTGATTCCAGGCATCTTGCGCCTTAGAAACAATAGTTGCCCCAGCCTGTTGATAATCGCGATCGCTAAATCCCGAACCAACTCCAGCCGAAGTTTCTACAGATACATTATGACCTTTATCGGTCAAAACTCTAACGCTGGCAGGAGATAATCCTACTCTAAATTCTCGATCTTTAGTTTCCTTTGGTACGCCGACTTGCATAATTAATTTCCTTTTTGTAAATTACTTTATACCTCTGTCAGGGCGATTCGCGAATCGCCCCTACGGGAGATATCTCTTATACCTTTAAACCTAGCTATCTAAAGCTTGTTTCAAACTATCTACTATCAAATCTGCATCTGCTTTAGTCAAAATTAAAGGAGGAGCAATAATCAGCACGTTAGAAAGCCCTGGCACAGTACTGCTATTACGTCCAATTATTGTGCCTAATTCTAAGCAGCGAGCCACAATTGCACCTACCTTTTCTCCTGCTAGGGGTTCTTTGGTTTCCTTGTCCGCTACTAATTCAATGCCGATTAGCAATCCTTTACCTCGTATATCGCCAACGTTGGGATGGTCTTCCAAGTTAGATAGTTCTGCTCTTAAATATGTCCCCATTTTGGCAGCTTTTTCTGCTAGCTGTTCCGTCTCGATAATCTCGATGTTTTTTAAAGATAGAGCAGTAGAGGCTGGATTGCCTCCATAGGTATTGATATGGCGGAAGTGAGAAGTAGGATCGCTTTCATCTAAGAAAGCTTCAAAGATATGCTGTTGGGTGACTGTTGCTGAAAGAGGTAAATAACCACTAGTAATACCTTTTGCCAGGGTAATCATATCGGGCTTGACTCCCCAAAGTTGATGTCCAAACATTTTGCCCAAGCGTCCAAAACCACTGACTACCTCATCAAAGATTAACAAGATGCCATGGCGATCGCAAATATCCCGCAGCATGGGTAAATATTCATCGGGAGGAACAATTACTCCTCCACCTGAAATTACAGGTTCAACAATTATTGCAGCTACGCTTTGAGCGCCTTCGTGAATTACAGTGTTTTCTATTGAACTGGCACATTCGATATTACATGAGCCATATTCTTTACCAAAGGGACAGCGATAACAGTAAGGTGGATGAACATGAAGAAAGCCAGGTACGAGAGGATCGTATTTGGCACGTCTTTCGGCTTGAGCAGTGGCACTCAATGCACCCATAGTATTGCCGTGATAGGCTCGATAGCGGGAGATAATTTTATAACGTCTAGTACCGCCTGTTTGGGAATGGTATTGACGCGCCATTTTAAATGCAGTCTCATTGGCTTCTGAACCACTATTAGAAAAGTGAACCTTGCCCTCAAATCCTAAAAGCTCAATTAACTTAGCTGCCAGCTTAATTGCTGGGGAATGGCTCATTACCAAAGGAAAATAAGACAGTTCAATCAACTGTTCGTGTGCTGCATCAGCCAATTCCTTGCGCCCGTAACCGACATTAACACACCATAATCCCGATACACCGTCCAGGTATTCTTTGCCTTCACTATCGGTAACATAACACCCCTCAGCTTTATCCATACGCTTGGGTGGGTTGCGTTCGTATTTTTTGTGCTGTACCATCGGATGCCATAAAGATTCAACATCCATCTGTGTTAGAGATGTTTCAGACTCAGGTGATACTTCTTCTGATTTAGCTGACATAAGCTCATCAGAACGATCTAAATCTAACATTGCATTATTTCCTACTAATATAGTGGTTATTCAAATCTTTGAGCGATCGCCTGAAGAAATATTTCGCCCAACGCTACAGCGATTTTGAAAATACGCCAGCATAAATTGCGCTTAAGTCTATAATCCCTATATAAAATAAGGGAGCGAAATTACAGCAATCACTGAAAATGCTATTTACTTCTGCTCTAAGAAAACTGTATCTATCTAGAGCCAGAACATATACTAAATATAGTTAGGCGAACCAGCACCACTTCTATTGATCAAGTGCTTGTGCAGTCTGCCATGCTTGATGGACAGTCGTAGGGGAGTGTTATTATCGCAAAGGCAATGCTGGTAGGACACGGCAATAAAATCCGTACTAAAGTGAGTGATGAACCTGATGTGCAATATAATCTAATAACTGAAGTCTATAGAATTTGAGCGAGCCTTTTTGTTTGTTGTGAACATTTAACCCCTAATGTCATGAATCCCTTAAAGGCTTCTGCTGAAAGTATACTTGTTGCTGGTGTCGGGTTGCTCTAAGTTAGACTGAGCTAGCCAAGTTAATACAGTTTTGTGGTAGCGACTCAAGCCTTTATATTCGAGTATATCTGGTTGTAAATTTTTCAGCACTTCATGTAACCGTTTTGTCCAAGCTGGATTAATAGAAAGTTCTTCTAAACTAATTAAGTAAGTATGAATAGGAAACATTAAAGCATTACTACGAGGTAAACGAATAAATCGCTGTACCTCAACTCGTAAATGAACCTTTTTGCCGCAGTTAGCTAAAGTAACCGAACTGCGATCTTTTCCCCATTCTGGATAAGTTTCAAAGGAAGTATCTAAGCGACGATTAACGGTCATTGTCCAGTTGCGTCTTGTCCAGGGTTTACCTATTTCTACCCGCCGTAAAAAGGCTTTGGCTTTTTTAAAAACTCCCATTTCATGCGCTCTTGGTACTGGCCCATGAAACTCTTCAAAGCTCATTCCTGCATCAAATCCTAAAGACCAACGGGTGGGAAACATCAAGATTCCTGCATCTAAAAATAAATCCTCTTCTCTCTGGTCTAGCAACAAGATATCTTCTTGAACTTGACGAGCAATGTATTCAAAAGGTTCGCAGGGTAAAGAAGATTCGTCTAAAAAAGTAAAGGTGTCTTTAATATTAAGCTTTTTATTCTCCCAAGTCCAGCAATTAGACTTGCGCCTAACCTTATCGCCATTTTGAGTTAAGGAAAAAGATTGGGGATACCAAGTAGCAAGATCGTTCATAATCACTTCTAAAGCATCCCACTGAGCATCTTTCATGTGGGGTAAGGCTACATAACGCCCTTCTTTACCTTGGTTTAAAGTGCTATTTCGCTGCTCAACTTCGAGATCATAATGTTCGTCAACATCAAATAGAGCTTGGTTAACTACAGGTTGAATATTAACTGAATATTGATAAGAGTCGGTGGCAAAAGGAAAGGGAAATCTTTTAATTGCTTCAATACTATTGCTCATTTTTATTTCTCTAATTCGTAAAAAGTTCATTCAGCATCAGCACAGACACCTAGATAGGCATTTTTTAAGCGAGAAAAATGCTCCCAGACTTCTAGTTTGATACCACAACCAGAGCAGGTAATAATATTAGTTTGAACTTGAGGATTAATCCTGTGACAGGTAGAGCAGTAAATATTTTTAACTTTTCGATTAACTATTTCTAAGTGAATTTCCTCTTCTAACATTCCGAAACTGCGAGCTAAACGTCTAAGATTTTGCACAAATTGCTCTGAACCAACCGCATAAAACCTTGTTCCCATATATGCCTGTTGCAGAAAATTCTGTAACCTAGCTTCTAAATTTTCTGTTGAATCAAATTGCTCTATATCTAAGTCTTTTCTGGCTATTGCTATTGCCCCCTGATAAAAAATCTGGAGATTTACTGGAATATATTCAAGTGCATTTAATTTGGTACAAACTAAATTTATTGCATCTTTTTCTACACAAATAAGATGCAATGAAGCAGAAAGATCGAACTTAAGTTTAGTTGGTTGAGGGACACTACGCATTGTTGTTTATTTCCTAATAAATCCGAGCTTAAAAAATTGGCAATACAATAAATACCAAATAAAACAGCCCTACCGAAATATGGGGACTTGAAGAAATTTTACTTGATTGCAAAAGTGGCTTGTATCAATCGAACTTTAATATAAAGCGCGATCGCAATGGTTATTTTGCCTGTAAAACCTACTATTTCTTAAGCTCAACTTCCCCGTGAATATAATGTAGCCATGTTGAGCTTGAAGTTAAATTAAATACAACCAGGAGAACCAACACCACTTCGGTTTGTTAAATGCTTGTGCCGTCTGCCATGCTTAATGGACAGCCGTAAAGGAGTATGATTACTGCCAAAAAAATGATTATAGGACACGGCAATCAAACCTGTACTAGGATAATCTCGATTACTAAATGAGTAATGCTACTTTGTATTTAAAGCATATAAAAACCAACTTTAATTATTTGTTCGTGGCAAACATTATATTCTTAATGTCACAAAATCCTTAAAAAATTATGGTTTTCAAAATGATCTAGTCTGACTTCCACGCAGCAATGCTAGTGCCGATTAATCATGGTTGCGCTGGATTGATCTGTGGCTAACACCAATACCTCACTCATATTGACGTTTGCTGGACGAGTGGCGCAAAAAACTACGATTTCAGCAATATCTTTAGGAGTCAAGGGATTTATTCCTTGGTATACTTTGTTAGCTTTTTCGGTATCTCCTCGAAACCGCACCTTGCTAAAATCGGTTTCTACCGTACCAGGATCGACGCAGCTTACGCGAATGGGAGTTCCCAATAAATCCATCTTCAACCCTTCTGATAAGGCTCTAACTGCTGCTTTGGTAGCACAATAAACATTGCCTCCAGTATAGGTTTGATGTCCTGCAATTGAGCCAATATTAATAATATGTCCTTGGTTTCGTTCCACCATTTTTGGTAAAAGCGATCGCGTCACGTATAGTAAACCTTTAACGTTAGTATCGATCATTTCTTCCCAGTTTTGAATATCTCCTTCTTGCAGCTTTTCTAAGCCACGGCTTAATCCTGCATTGTTGACCAAAATATCGACGTTACACCAAGGTTCGGGCAAAGATGCAAAAGCTGTTTGTACCGCATGGCGATCGCTAACATCTAGTTCTAATAAATGAATTTTGCAGTCATAAGCTGCTTTTAGTTCCGCTGCTACTGCTTCGAGCTTTTCTTTTCTGCGTGCAGCTAAAATCAACGATGCACCTTCTTTGGCAAACTCTTTAGCGCAAGCTGCGCCAATACCACTACTTGCCCCTGTAATTATAACTATTTGCTCTTTGATTGAAACCATATTTATTTATCTAAAAATGCTACATCTTTATAGAGTATGTTCTTTTGTGAATTAAATTAAGTACTTTGTCTAACTATATTAGGTAATATTTTCTCAATAGTTTTTTAGATAGAATACTGACTAAACGTCTACAATTTTCAATCAAAGCTTTCTTCAAACTAAACGTGCTTTCGTTACAGACACTTGGGAGTTTTTGAGAACATCTAAAAAGGCAAAAACTGCTGGCGTGTGTAGAGCGTCTTTTAACACTGCTGCTCTAATACTTCTCTCTAAAGGAACTGGCAAAGAATAAACTTGTAGTTCGCTAGGAACAGGTTCAGCAGCAAGCCTGGGCATAATCGCTGCACCCAAACCTTGCATCGCCATACCAACTATAGTCGAGTCTTCCCGCATTTCATAGGCGATATTTACTGGTTCTGGCGATCGCTCTAAATACTTACGAATTTTTAGAGAACAGCTATTTTTTACCGAGAGAATTAGAGGATATGTCGCTAATTGCTTCCAGGTTAATTGCGTCTGGTTTAATTTTAGATCGCACGATAGTAGCACCACATATTCATCTTCATAAATTTCCCAGGTTTCAAACTCTTTGGAACAAGGTAGATCGACTATTCCAATATCTCCTTGACTTGAGCGCAACATACTTTCAATTTCAAAATGCTCATCAACATCGATAATACTCACTTTAATCAAAGGAAATTGACGGCGAAACTGAGCAATTAAGGCAGGAAGTATATGACTTGCCGCACTACGAAAGGCTACCAGTCTAACATTTCCTCCTTTTAAACCTTTAGCTCGATTGGCTTCGATTGCCATCTTCTGTAACAAGTCTAATACCTGTCTGGCTGGTGCGATTAACTTTTCACCTACAGGGGTAAGATCTGCGCCATTACGTCCTCGATGAAATAAAATTACCCCCAATTCTGTTTCCAAAGCTGCGATCGCATGACTGACTGCTGACTGAGAAATCTCCAACTGTAAAGCAGCCTCGCTAAAGTTGCTGTAGTCTGCCACTGCAACCAGTATTCGTAGCTGTGAGATTTTTATTTTGTATGGATCGATCCCACTCATAAGCTTAGTTATTAATTACGGAACATACGATTGCGCTCTTGCTACAAACTATTGTATAAGCTATCCCCAGACCAGCCATTTAACTATTAGTTTTATTCATGTTTACTATGCACGCTTTGTTTTGTTTCCTTTAAATTCAATAGCTACAGTTGATATATAGAAAGAAAAACGGAGGCAAAACATGAAAGTTCTCTTACAGCCAGAAGCTAAAATCCTAAACATAATTACTTCAATTGACAATCTCTTCAAAAACATCGGACGCAGCTTAGTAACTCAAAAACATGAGCCTCAAATTGAGCAAAAACGCGATCGCCACGGCAATTTATATTGGCAGGTAAAAGATTTTGCCACCAACAAAACTTATGAATTTGATTCAGATCGAGATGTAAGAGTCTGGATTGAAAATCGTTATCACAGCTTTTAAAACCGCTTTGTAATTAGCTTGAGCCAATTACAGGCAGTCACTAAAAATTCAAAAATTATCACTTAGGAGAAAAAATGATTTATTCCAAATCAAATACCAAACTATCAAATATCGCTGAGAATAAAGTTGTCTACGATGACAACAAAGTTCGGTTGTGGTTTCAGAAATTCTGGCAGTTTAGTCTATTTTATGGAGATTATCTAGGAAGTTTACACTCTAATAAAAAAAGAGTTGGTTAATTTTAGAACGATCGAATCAAAATGCCAGTAATCCCCAAGAAAGACAGCTATAGTTTTCCTTAGGGATTATTATTCTATCTACCTCCCGCAACATCTATAAACGAACCTGTTGTATACGAAGCCTCACTCGACAATAACCATAAAATTGCTTTTGCAACCTCTTCTGCTTGTCCACCACGTTTCATGGGAATAGAGTCTTTTATGCGCTCTAGACGATTTGATTCGCCACCGCTAGCGTGAATATCAGTATCAATAAAGCCTGGACGCACGCCATTTACTCGAATTCCTTCATTAGCAACTTCTCGTGCCAATCCTATTGTCATAGTATCCACTGCCCCTTTAGAAGCAGCATAATCTACATATTCACCAGGAGAGCCAAGACGAGCAGCAGCAGATGAGAGATTTACAATAACTCCTCCTGTTCCACCATGTTTGGTAGACATTCTTTTGATAGCTTCTCTAGCACACAAGAATACTCCAGTAACATTAACAGCAAAAATTCTATTTAAGCGTGCAGCATCCATATTTTCAACTCGCATTTGCTGTTCTAAAATACCTGCATTATTAACCAGTGCTGTTACCTTTCCTAACTGCTCATCCACCTGATTAAAGAGAGCGATCGCATCAGCTTCTAGAGAAATATCAGCAGCTGCGGCGATCGCTTTTCCCCCTGAGTGTTTGATATTATTTACAATTTTGGTTGCAGCTTCGTGATTATGAATGTAGTTAACGGCAACAGCATAACCTCGTTGAGCAGCAAGATAGGCAGTAGCAGCACCAATACCACGACTACCTCCTGTAACAATTATAATTTTTTCCATAATCTGACTAAATTTAATTTGTTTCTTAATAAGGCTTTTATGAAACGTCTCTACTATTAACTAACATCACGGGAGTATTAAAATTATTTTCCAGCACTGATTGGAAAATAGCATCAGGGTGCGTGGATTGTTGCGCCAATATAATTACCGTAGCCTCATATTCCTGGGATAGATGCAGTATTTCCTCTGGAACATCTCCCTGAATATTTATCAGCCTGTAGGGAATATCTAAAAGTAATTTAGCTGCTAATAATTCCAGCTTTAAGCTATTAATAGCGCAGATAATAACGGCTTCTCCATCTGTCCGACGAGCAAAGTCGGCAACTTTAGTTAAAATTAATGCTGCACTAAAATCAGAATCAATCGCTCCTAAGATAACGGTAGAAGTTGCTAAATCAGTTTTGCTAGGATCTACCCGATCTCGTGTAAGTAATTTGGGGGCAAAGGTGGGGATTGCCCATGCTCCTAATGGCGCAGTAATGAGGATTGATAGGGCTGCGATCGCCAGAATGACATCTCCCCCTGGAATGCCCCTGCTCAAAGGAATCGCGCCAATTGCTGCCTGTACCGTAGCCTTAGCCGAGTTTCCTGGTAATAAAAACAGTTTCTCGCGCCAAGTCCAATTACTGCCTACTGTAGCTAAATACCAGCCAATTGTCCGACCAAAAAGCAATCCCAGTGCCAATAATAGTATTCCTGGTAGCAGAACATTTTCCAATATTTTTAGCTGAATTGTTGCTCCCATCAAGACAAACAATAAAATCTCAGCAACAATCCACAGGTGATTAAATTCTTTACGCAGTCTTCGAGCTAGAGGCGGACTGAATTCAATCAAGAAAAATCCCATCGCCATTACTGCTAGGTAACCAGAAAAATAAGGAAGTTGCAAAGCTAAAACTACAGCTAATAAAGCCAGACTAGCGGTAATTAAAGTGTTCTGAACATTATTCTGCGTCCATTGTTGTTTAACTGTACAGAAAACAATTAATTTGGCAGCTAAATAGCCAACGATCGCTCCTAAGATAATTTGAGCGATTACCTTGAGAGGCAGTAACCAAAAAGCGTTGCTAGCAATATTTCCCTGAGACAAAAAATTGAGCAACAGGCTAAACAGCAGCAAGATTAAAACATCTGACAAAGCACTACCCGTCAAAATTGCATCGGCAATTCCTTTAGAGACTCCCCAGCCTAAATTTTTGAGTCGTAACATTCCAGGCACAATGACCGCAGGAGATTCGGCACTAATTACACAGCCTAAAAGCAAGCCTGTCAGCCAATCAAACTGAAATAGCCAAATAGCCAGCCCAGAAATGGCGATCGCTTCTGTTAAAGCAGGCAGAAAACCTAAGCGTAAAGCCACGCTACCCTGCTTTGCTAGTTTATCTCTGTCTAAGCCTAATCCTGCCCGCATGAGGATTACCATTACGGCAAAAGTTCTGAGATCGTCTGCCAGATCCAAAACACTGTCGGCAATTAGATCGCTCACCTCAGAGCCAAATAAAATGCCCACCAGCATCATTCCCAATAGGGGTGGCGCACCTACTTGACCACCAATAAACAAAAGCAAGATCAAAATTAAGCTAAATGTAAACTGTCAGGCATTTATTTTACTAATTGACAATATGCCCAATATTACTACGCTCGATGAGAATTAACCTTTCTACTGTAATTCCATTGAGGTCATTAATATTCCAGTAAATAAAAAGATTTTTTTACAAGTTAAATTTTGGTGAATTTTACAAATTAATGTAGATGATGAGACTTAAGTTAATAATGTAGAAAATCAAGGTTAATGTTTACGTCAGGGGTTTGGGGAGGGCGTAACGTCCCCAACAGGGGGTTGGGGGAAAGTTCCCCCAGTATTAAATTATGGTTTTATAGATAAATTCTATGTAAAAGAGAGAGAATAAGCCTCTTTAAATTTACATCAGGCGTACTAAACCTCTGTTATCAAATCTGCTCAAGACTCTTATGTTTGTTTTAAATTGTTTTAAACTTAGTGGTAATTTATTGATCCACTATTTGACGTGAACCATCGCAATCCTGCACCAACTGTAGATATTATTATCGAGCTAATCGATCGCCCTGGACGACCAATTGTTTTAATTGAAAGACAAAACGAACCCTTTGGTTGGGCGATTCCAGGGGGATTTGTTGATTATGGTGAATCGATTGAAACCGCAGCCATTCGAGAAGCAGAGGAAGAAGTAAGCTTAAAAGTAAAGCTGATAGAGCAGTTTTATGTCTATTCCGATCCTAACCGAGATTCTCGTCAACATACTCTGGCGATCGCCTTTATTGCTACAGCTAAAGGTGAACCTGTCGCTGCTGATGATGCGAAAAATTTAGGAGTGTTCCATCAATGGGATCTGCCTCAAAATCTTTGCTTCGACCATGACCGTATTATGGAAGACTATTGGAATTATCGGCACTATGGCTTTAGACCAAAATTAAATAACTCCTAAATTATGTAGCCACAACTTTGGTCTTCAAACCTGCGAGCGCATTTTCATTCACCGTTCCCAAAATATAGACATCAATTTCTGTTTCTCCCAATAGATAAACCTGAATGTTTTGCAGATTAGTATCTAATACATTTATCAAAGCCTGATAGCGTTTCACTTCCGCTTGTTCTAACTCGTTGTGCCATTCTTGTTCGGTAATTGCCGAATTAAAAAAAGTCAACAAATCCTGTACTTTGACTTTGGTATCAGCAGTAACATTTTCTTGTTCTAGTAAAATATCTAAATTCCAACTTTCAAGATCGTGCCAATAAATAACTTGAAAAGGATACTCAGCTTCGCTAAACCAAAGTAAGCCTTCACAAGCTGTAGTTAATTCTTGAACTAATTGCCTATTGAAGGAATCTGATGAATTTTGGCTTTGATTGATATTATTTTCCATAATCTCAAAATTGAATTAAAACAAGCATTTCTTGATCGCAATTATCATTACTTTTGAATAGAATAAAAGCGATTAATTTGCATCTCTAGCTAAAGTTATCAATATGGCTAACCAAGAACAGATCAAGCAAGCATCTGCTAAACTCTATCTCAATTTAGACAATCCCCAGTCCGTAAAAAAACAGCTACAGCGAATCAATCAAGCACAAAAAGAACTGCGCCAGCTTAAAGGCGAGGTAAATAGCAAAATACAAGAAGTCAATCAGCCTGTTAAGTCATTTGGTATCGATGAAGCTGCATCGATTGGTTTACATATTTTTGGGCAACATCGTATTGCCAATCAGGTAACCAGACAGGGCAATCAAGCTGAACGTAGGGGAAAAAATCAACAAAATAAAGCTAAACAGCCTTTAATTAGAATGCGCGAACTAATTGATAAATATATCTTTGAAGGCGATCGCCTAAAATTGATGGCACAGAATTATCTCCAAGAAAATAAATAATTAATCATTATTTATTGGGCAGAGACTTAATATATCATCAAGTTTTTATCTGCCCAACTTCTGTCTAATTCTACCTACCAGCAGATTTAGTTCAGGTAACTTTAACTGCATAGCGATCGCGCCAAAAATAATAATTGCTACTCCATTGGCAAGACTCAATTCTATTAATAGCAGCAATAAATTGTCATTACCAATAGTTCTTTCTAAACCTTGGCTAACTCCATAGCTAGCAAATCCCGCTGCTAAAGTAGCGACAAATAAACCTAAAATGCCTTTTCCCCACGACCATAAAGGTAAACCATTCAGGCGACGGTGTAAGATCCAAACAAAAATTACCATTGAAGTAATATTTACCCCTACAGTTGCCATAACTAAACCTGGCGCGCCAAAAGCTGACACTAAAAAGTAATCTAAAACTGCATTGATAAAAATATTGATAATGCTAATTTGAAAAGGAGTTTTTCCATCTCCTAAGGCATAAAATACCCGAATCAAAACATCTCTAGTCATATAAAAAAACATTCCCAAGCCATAAACTACTAGCAAGGAAGCGACAAACTGAGCGTCTTCTGAGTCAAATTGCCCGCGCTCAAAAGCCAGCTTCACAATAGGCAAAGAAAGAGACATAAAGATCGCCGTAAAGGGCAACATACTAAGCGCACCCAAGAATATTGCCTGACGGATTCTGACTTTTAATTCCTGCCAGTTTTCGGGGGCTGCTGTTCGAGAAAAGATAGGGTAAAAAGGTACTAAGATGGCATTGGAAATAATGCCTAAAGGGGTAATAAAAATAAAGGTAGCACTCTGAAGTGCTGCTGCTGCCCCTGGTATACCCGATACAAAAAACTGATCTACGTTTAGATTGACATACAGCATCCCTGATGAAAAGGTAGCGGGAATCATAACTTTGAAGACTTCCATTACTCCAGAAGTGTTTAAATCAAAACGCAGCTTTAGCGTCCCCATTCCTGCTCGCCACTGAACAATTAACTGCGCCAACCACTGTAAAATTGCTCCACCCAAAGTTGCACCTGCCAAGACAGTTGCCCCAATCTGAAAGTATTGGGGTGTATTTAGCTGCTCACCAAATTTTAATAAAGCTACTGCGACTCCTGTGGCAATTACGGCACTAGAAAATAGGGGACTAATGCTAGGCAGTAAATAACTATTAGCTGCATTAAGCGTACCAAAGCCAATGCCGATCAGCCCTGCAAGTAAAGCCATTGGTGCCATGATTCTTAGCTGGAGAATAGCTAGCTGTTTGGTTTCTATAGCTAATTCAGGTCCTAAAAGATTGATCAAACTGCCTGCAAAAATAATGATTATAATTGTGACTAAGAGCAGCAAAATACTAACTATAGTAGAAACTGTTTCGACGATGGGTGCAGCCTCTGACTTATCTTTTTTGGCTAATACACTGAGCAACGCACTGTGAAAAGGACCATTGATCCCACCGATGAGAACGAAAAGAAAACCTGGGATAGTATAGGCATAGGCATAAGCATTTTTGACTGAGCCAAGACCAAAAGCTGTGTTAACTATTATCTCGCGGACAAAGCCGAACAGTTTGCTAACCAAAGTGGCGATCGCGACAATTTTGGCAATATTACCAACAGTAGGAGGTGATTTTTTGTTTGCAGTCACTGGATACAGATATTAGGAATAGAGTTTTCGCTATATTATAAGGTTGTGAGTTCAAGCTTATTTTTGCCTGTAGTCTCCCACTATTCTCATGAGTGAATTAGAACGTCCCTACTTTAAACTAATTGATCTTTTACTGAGTAGCCCGCGAGAGCAAGAGATGAATATTCTCAACGCTAATCAAGAATTGGTAGATCAAAAGTTGATTAGCTGTTTAATGTCAGTGGGAGAAAGATTGAAGCGATCTGGCGAAATTGATCCTGCCGAGCGTCTGATTAATTTGGCAGGGAGATTATTACAGCTAGAAAATCTCAACTCTACTCCCAATCGCCGCCGAGAATGTTTTCAGTTTTTGATGACTCTTTTGCAGCAGGTATCTAATCAAGTTGCCCCAGATGAAATTTATGCTTTAATTCGCGAAAATCAGGGCAAGTTAGATCGACAATCCACTGATATTTTGGAATACTGGGCAAACGAAACTATTTTGTCCGTCAATTCCCAGCAAAAAAGAGCGATCGCCAATGATTTAGTTAACTTAGGAAATCTAATTTGTGCCTATCCCGCAGGGGATAAAGCCAACAACATCGAACTAGCAATCGTTAGCTTTCAGGCTGCACTTAAAGCTTATCCGCCTACAGATTTTCCCAAAGATTGGGCGATAATTCAGTCAAATCTAGCTAATGCCTTTCGCGATCGCGTTTTAGGCGATCGTCAAGCAAACATTGAACAGGCATTAGCTACATATCAACTGGCTTTAGAAGTAATTACCCAAGAAGAATATCCTTATTTATGGGCAAATACTCAGCGTAATTCAGGTATTGCCCATAAATATAGACTCAAAGGAGAACCTTCTCACAATATTGAACAGGCGATTATTTGCTACAGGCGAGCTTTATCTGTCCACACTTTGGCAGAATATCCCCAAGATTGGGCAGTATCTCACAATAATTTAGGGGATATTTATTCTAGGCGTATCGAAGGGGACAAAGCAGCTAATATCGAAACGGCAATTAATCATTTAGAACAGGCTTTAGAGATATTTACCCTCTCGTCGAATCCTCATCGCTGGGCAATGTTGCAAAATAATTTGGGTAATGCTTTTCAATCTCGCATCAATGGCGACAAAAGCAGCAATATTGAACGCGCCATTTCTCACTATGGCAACGCTTTATCAATTCATAATTTAGAAAAATTTCCCTACAATTGGGCAATGCTGAATAACAATTTGGGCGGTGCTTATCGTCATCGTCTCAAAGGAAATGCAGCAGAGAATAAACAACAGGCGATCGCCTTTTTAAATAAAGCTGCGATCGTTTACACAAAAGACAAATTCCCCCGCCAGTGGTTAGAAATTCAGCATAATATTCAAAATATTGAAAGACCGAAATAGATAGCTTTAGGATAAACGGCTGCGCCGTAGTTATTAGTTATTAGTCCCTGCGGGGGGTATCCCTTGGCTAGTCTCAATCGTAACGCGAGTCGTAAACTCTACAGCAAAAGATCGAGAATATTTGGGAGATTTCTGCAAAAATAGCGATTAGACTCTTTGTTTAATCTGTTGATGTTTTCTAAAACGCGGTTTAATCTTTCTCGTTTGGCAATTGAATACTCTCGTTTAACTATCTGCTTTTGGTTAGCGATCGCCGTAGCTGGTATATTTGCCTTTAGTTCTTTAAAATACTCTCTTTTTCCAGCGGTAAACTTCCCTGTGGTGGTAATTCGCGCTCAAGCCAATACAACAACGGTTTTGGATACAGAAGCTAAAATTACTAAACCTTTAGAAACAGCTTTGGCTAATATTCCAGGATTGGCACAGCTATTTTCTTCTACTTATTCAGGGCAAACAGTAGTTAATCTTTTGCTAGATACTGATATTGATATTGAAGAGGCTACGGCTAATATAAAAACTACTCTAAATCAATTATCTTTACCTACGGCTTCTGATTTGGAGGTAATTCCCTTTAATTTAAACGAAACTAGCGCGATTAGTTATGTAATTACTGGTCAAGAAACTCTTGAAGAGTTAAACAATACTGCCGCTACTAAAATTGCGCCGACTATAGAAAAATTACCAGGAGTACAACGAGTAGATATTTTAGGTAATCCGAATAGTAGCGTAAATGCAGATATTCCTACAGCTAACAGCAGTACTTTAGTTCACTTTAATGGGGAAAAGGCGATCGCTTTTCAGGTAATTAAACAAGGTGATGCCAATACTTTAGAAGTAGTCAGACAGGTAAAAGAAAAAGTCTCTCAACTCCAGCAACGCTTGCCAGATATTCAGTTTATTTTAGCCGAAACCCCCGCAGGATATATACGTGACAGCACTAACGCCACCATTCAAGCCTTGTTTGGCGCAGTGGCACTGGCAATTTTGGTAATTTTTCCCTTCTTACGTAATTTTAGGGCAACTTTGATCACGGCGATCGCTATTCCCATCTCTTTACTAGGGACATTTATTGTCATGGCTGGGTTGGGATTTAATTTAGAAACTCTAACCTTACTGGCTTTAGCACTAGCTATCGGCATTATTGTCGATGATGCCATTGTCGAGGTGGAGAACATTATGCGTCACTTAGAAGAGGGAGAAAGTCCCCGCGAGGCTGCCTTATCTGCTACTCGCGAGATTGGTTTGACAGCATCTATTTCGACTTTAACTATTGTGGCGGTGTTTTTGCCGATTGGCTTAATGGGCGGTACATTAGGGCAGTTTTTTCGTCCTTTTGGCATAACTATTTCGGCTGCGGTTTTGACTTCTCTTTTGGCTGCACGCACATTGTCACCTGTTTTGGCATTGTATTGGTTTAAAAATACAACCAGAGGTAGTAATAGACAAGAAACACAAGGCTTCGTTACAAATAAGTATCGTCAGGTATTGCAATGGGCATTAAATCATCGTCGTGCCGTAATCGGTATTGCGATCGCCAGTTTTCTGGCGGGAATTGCTTTAATTCCGCTTATTCCCCAAGGTTTTGTCCCTCAGTTAGATCGGGGAGAATTTAAAATAACCTATACAACTGCCTTACCAAAGTTAACTAGTCGTGCAGTCAAGGCTAATAATAATTCTTTAGAAAAACCTCAATCTAAATTTGACTGGCTGAGAAATATTGCGCGATCGCCTGAACGTATTTTATTAAATAGAACTATTACAGTAGGGCAAGAAATAGAAACTGTCGTTTTAAATCATCCTGATGTAGCATCTGTTTACACTATTGCAGGAGTGCAGGGTGAACCTAATAAGGGCAAGCTTTATATCAAGCTTAAAGACAATCGCCGTTTAACTACCAGCCAGGTACAGACAGAGATACGTCAGAAGCTGCCCAACATCCCCCAGGTAATTGTTAGCGTTGAAGATATACCCTTTGTGGAAACAGGAGAAGATCCTTCCTTTAAAGTGGCATTAGCAGGAGAAAATATAGAGCAGTTAAGAACCAGCGCGATCGCTTTTCAACAAAAGATTCAAAACTTATCGGGGTTTGAAGATGTGCGTCTTGATGGGGTTGACCAACCTTTAGATAAATTGATTCATCTTGACGGAAAACGGGTAGCTTATGTCAACGCCAATCTCACGGCAGATCGAGGAATTGGTGATGCTACCAAAAAGGCAGAGGCGATCGCCAAGCATTTACCTCCTGGAATTACCTTCGATCTAGAAGGAGACTCAGCGCGATCGCAAAAGATACTCGGAGAATTTGCTATAACTCTTACTCTAGCGGTAATTTGTATGCTGGTGGTTTTATACCTGCCCTTTCGTCGCTGGCTGGAACCTTTGGTAATTGGTTTATCTTTGCCCTTATCAATTGTCGGGGCAATGTTAGCTTTACTAATTACTCAAAGCGATTTTGGCATGATTTCTCTAATTGGTCTAATTTTTCTGTTGGGCTTATTGGATAAAAACGCTATTCTGCTTTTGGACTATGCCAACCAACTGCGTGACTCTGGCATGAGTCGCACCGAGGCTATCCTAAAAACTGGAGTTGTACGTCTGCGCCCAATCGTCATGACTACCTTTTCTACCATACTAGGAATGTTACCGATCGCTCTAGGATGGGGTGCAGGTTCTGAATTACGTCAACCGATGGCAGTGGCTATCATTGGCGGGTTAATAACTTCTTCTTTGCTTAGTCTAATCGTTGTGCCTGTGATCTATACATTGCTAGAAGATTGGAGTTTAAAGCGTAAGAGAACCAAGCAAAGAAAATAGTATCGCTACGCAAAGGTTATAGATCAGTCGTAGGGGCGAACGGTGAGACAGTTGCGGTGGGTCGAGACCCCCTAAAGGGTTCGTGCCTTTGCTCGCCCTCGACAATAACCTCAACGGGGGGAACCCCCGCAACGGTTTTGTCTCGCAACGGGGGGAACCCCCGCAACGGTTTTGTCTCGCAACGGGGGAAACCCCCGCAACGCAACTGCTTCACCGCGTCGCCGTCAGAGCGGGTGGAAACGGATGGCGGCTTTTGAGTAAGAATACTCTTACTCAAAACGCGCCTTCTCTGTCCAAGAGCCTTGTTCCACACCCGCTAGCAAGGGAATGCTCGACTTGCGGTTTCACCGACATAAGCAAACTGTTGAACTCGAAGGGCCGTTCGCCCGTACAGAGGTCAGAGGTCAGAGGTCAGCAATAATTGACTATAGTTATTTCTGTCCATGTATTTATCATATTTTCAAACAATTTAGTTTGGCGTTGGTGAATCAAAGTATGATTTTTAAATTTCCATGTTGCACTGTTCTTAAAAAAGCTTAAAGCTTAGAGCTTGGAGCTTAAAGCTACGAACAGAAACACTTGTACGTCATACATCAAATCACCAACGCCTTTAGTTTAATTATGTCTGTCTACTTAGCAATTATTAATCGTTATTCTTTTAGTTTTATATTATCGTCAATGCGGAATTCCGAACTTCTCTTATAGTTCAGCTATTTATCTGATGAGATACACTAAGAATAAGTTGTCAGAGATTTGGAGACAAGCTAAATATGGCAGGTTTTGAAGATATTGCAAAAAAAGCTTTTTACATGGGTGTGGGTTTTGCCTCTTATGCTCAAGAAAAAGCCAACGATACATTAAAAGATTTAAGAGTTCAAGCGCAGAAGCTAGCGGAAGAAATGGCTGAACGCGGTGAAATGAGTGCCGAAGAAGCTCGTAAGTTTGTTGATGAAATGGTTGAGCAGGCTCAACAGGGAAAGGTCGCTGATGGTAATAATAAATCAGATCAAAAAGAACCTCGTCGGATTGAGATTGTGGACGAAGGTGAGGAGCAATCTGAGAACATGAGCGAAGAGGATCTGCGCCAGCAAAAACTGCGCCAACAAGTAAAGTCATTACAAGAAGAATTACGACGTTTGAGAAAAGAGACGTAGCAGAATAGGCTATTCTGACAGAACAATATTTATTTAAATTAATTATTAATTATGGATGATTGGCAAAAGCAGTGGTGGAAGCAGATAGAAAAAACTACGGCTGAAGTGGAAGAATTTTGGGAGGATGTAGCCCAAACCACAGAATCTGTTGTAGAAGAAGTCAGCGAAAATTTAGGCTCTTTTTTTGAACAGTTTCAATCGGGAATTATCGAAGAAGTTGACAGCCTGTTAGAGGATTTGGTTGACGTGTTGATTGTTACCAGTGAAGAAATTGATGCTGCTTTGGGAGAAAACTGGGAAGATTTTATTGATGATGATTTCACCAACGTCGATTATCATGCTCCCTCTGCTCAAAACAATCCTGCCTGCATTAATTGTGCTAACTATCATGGTCAAAGTTACAATGGCAACTTACTAGTTTGTGCCATGCACCCTGTAGGTTGGGACGGTGATAGTTGTCCTGATTGGGAAGAAGATAGGTAATTTGGCGTTATTGGGCATTGCATAGCTGGGAGATGATTATGAACAAAGAAGATTAATGATTCCCCTAGTCCTCCAGTCCCCTAAGCCTCTACCATCCCCTGAAGGTGCAACGCCCGTTATTAATGTTAAGTAAACGGACAAGTACTTTCTCTGCGCTAGTTTACATCAGGCGTTGCTGACTAATCAAGATTTGATAGAGTCGATTACTATCGGCAGCAGTTATGGTAAAGCTTAGGCTTTCATACTCCAGCTTTTCTCCCTGTTCGGGTATTTTTTGCCATTGTTCTAATAAAAATCCTCCCAAGGTATTGTAATTGTCTGCTAAAGGGAGATTTAATTCTAGCTGTTCGTTGACTTCTTCTAAGTTCATTTGCGCTGAAACGAGAAAAGTATTATCGTCCAGCTTTTGAATCGGTTCGATTCTGGTTTCGGGGTCATTGCCAGCATCGCCTACAATCTCAGCAACTAAGTCATGGAGGGTAATTAAACCAGAAGTTCCCCCAAACTCATCAATGACTACTGCCATTTTATGATGCGATCGCTGCATTGAAGATAAAAGTTCGTTGAGAGAAGTAGACTCAGGAATAAAACTTACTGATTCAATCCAAGGCTCAATGGTAGAATCATTAGCTAGCTTGCCTTGTGCTAAAGGTTCGGCTAATTTTTTATAGTGGATAATGCCTTTAATATCATCTAAAGAATCGCCGATAACGGGATAACCTGAATAGCCTTTCTCAATAATCGTCTGTAGTAATTCACTAAAGGTAGTAGTCAAAGTAAGAAAGTGAATATCAGTACGGGGAATCATAACTTCTTCGGCGGTATCATCACGAAATTCAAAGACGTTTTTGAGTAGCTGTCTTTCTGCTGCTTTTAGGTCAACAGACTCTCTCTCCGTAGCAATGATTAGCTGTAACTCTTCGGAGGTTACTTGTTCATACCAACTTCTGCCACTATAGTTTACTCCTACTAACTTAAGCAGTAAGCGAGTAGATAAATTTAAAATAGCCACAAAGGGGCGAAAAATACGCGCGATAACTACGCTAGGAGGTCCAAAAAACCGAGACAGCTTTTCAGGATACATGAGAGCTACAGACTTAGGACATAGTTCACCCAGCACTATCTGTAAATATGCCAAGAGAATAAAAGCCAGAGGTAAAGCAGCCGTGGTAGAAATTATTTCCGATAAGTAATTTGGTAGAGAGAGACTTTCAGTTATGGTAATGATGGACGCTGCAACTGTTCTTTCTCCTACCCAGCCCAAAGCCAGACTAGAAAGAGTAATACCCAATTGAGTAGTAGACAAAAGCCGATCTATGCTTCTCTGGAGAGACTGTACGGTTTGAGCCTGGGTATCTCCATCTTTGACTAGTTTGCTGATCCGAGAACGACGAACCGAAACAATTGAAAACTCTGCGGTGACAAAAAAGGCATTAATCGCAATGAGCAAGAGAACACCAACAAAAGTCAACCATAAATTTTTATCAGCCATCGATCAACTAATGCTGGGTGTTGACACTAGTTCCCATTTCCTCAATAGTTCTGTCATCATTAATTTTTATGATTAACCCGATTATATACCTTAACTAAAATATCTTTTTCTTTCATAATCTTAAGACCTTTATATTCACCACCAGCAGGGTCTTGATTGCGATTGTTGTCTTCAGTATTAATATCTGGCTGAGTTACTACTTTTAAAGCCTCACTTCCCATAAAATAGCCAACACAAGAACTGGCGACACCAGCTAAGACCATCATCAGAAATAAACATATAGTCAACCACAAACTAACTCTTATTTTCATGCGATCGCAATTTTTTTGCTATAGGTTGCCAAAGATACTAGACTTACTAATATAATGTTCTACGTGAGAAAAAAATAGATATCAGATATCCAGGGTTGGCCGAGCGGTTTAGGCAACAAACTCATAATTTGTGCAAGGCAGGTTCAACTCCTGCACCCTGGACTTGTTAAAAGAATAATGGATAAGAGCTTTATTTATTCAATAGCATTGTAGCTAGGAGTTTCCCGCAGAGAAGTATCATAGGGATTTACTAAATCTCTAGTTACCATCCGCATTCCCGTAGCTGACTGTGCTTTCATACCTTGTTTATAAATATTATCTACCGCTTTACCATCTGCTGAGATATGCTGATCTGCAAATCCCGTAAAGCCAAAGATAGAATTTGCTTGACCAAGAATACTGCTTTGCATAAAAGCGTTTTTACCCTTTTTAAAATAAGCATCTTCAAATGCTCGATCAAGAGGTTTCATTTCGGCTTTAGCTTCAATAGAAAATAAACTAGCAATAGTTGCTATTACTAAGATTGCACTTAGTTTAGTAAACTTAATAGACATTACTTTACTTATATTTTGTGAATTGACCAATGTTCACAGTAAAGGTTTGACTCTATTTATCTTTTAAAGACAAAAGAATATAAACCATAACCTTGCTGTTTAACGGCATTAACTGTGACTTCTGCTCAATCCTAGCTGAAGATTTCCTGAAAGAACAGTCCGTATAGATCTTTTTCACCTCACCTATTACCTATGAATATCAATCAGACTTCTAGTTCCTTTTTAGCTACGGCTAATATTGATTCTCTTAGACAAGTGCTTTTGGATTTAATTGTCAAATATGCTTATGTTGAAGGAGATTTCGTACTTTCTTCTGGAGCTAAAAGCACTTACTATATAAATTGTAAACAAGTGACCCTAAGAGCAGAAGGCGCGTTGGCTTTAGGTCGTTTATTGTTTAAATTATTACCCAAAGACACAGCAGCAGTAGCAGGTCTTACTCTAGGTGCAGACCCCATGGTGTCAGCAGTTAGTGTTGTTTCTGCTTGGGAAAATGATCCTCTTCCTGCTTTGATAATTCGTAAAGAACCTAAGGGACACGGCACAAAAGCTTATATAGAAGGTCCTTCTTTAACAGAGAACTCAAAAGTGGTTGTTCTAGAAGATGTTGTAACTACAGGTGCTTCGGCATTAACTGCGGTAGAAAGATTGCAGGACGCGGGATATGAAGTGACACAAATTTTGGCTTTGGTAGATCGAGAACAAGGAGGAAGGGAACTTTATCAATCTCAAGGAATTAAACTTCAGGCTTTATTTTCCATCAAAGAAGTCCAGCAATACTCAACTTAAAAAGACTTTACTTTTTGTTATACGATGCAGGAAAGTTATTGGTTAAGCTAGATAAGTAATTATATTTTTTATTCTCTTGATTATGGAAGCTTCTTCCTCTCGCATATCTAAGCCTATAAATTGGTCAACAATAATCATGTTTGCTTTAGGATTTTGGCTTAGCGGCAGTTTGGTTTTTGATTTTTTGATTGTTCCAGGAATGCTAACTAGTGGCATGATGAATGAATCAGGTTTCGCTAGTGCTGGCTATATGATTTTTGGCACTTTTAATCATTTAGAACTACTTTGTGCAGCAATTGTTTTAGCAGGCTGTTTGGTTTATCGTTACGGTTATCGTCTAACAAGCCAAATCAACAACAAATCAATCTTTATTGCAGCTATTTTATTAATAATCTCGCTAGCTTATACCTACATTTTTACACCCCAGATGAGCAGCATGGGTATGTCTTTGGATATGTTTGCCACTAATGAGCCTGCTTCGAGTTCGATGACAATCATGCACATAGCTTATTGGAGTTTAGAAGTAATCAAGCTGGTTGCTGCAACTGCTCTGTTACGTACTTTCTTTCGTAATTCTTGTAGCCTAGTTTAGTAGTTTGAGAACATAAAAGATCAATAGACTCTCGATTTCACTTTTAACCGAAGTCTAATCATGTCAATTCGATCTTTAAAACCTTAAAACCTCACTATTTAGTCGCCCTCAATGCCACTAAATAGTGGGGTTTTATTTATATAAAGACTCTTTGTACAGATGCCCATCCTTCGATTAGGGTCGATCGAACTCAGAGGCTGGGGGGAAATATTTAACAGGTTCATCTTTTAACGCTTTCAACATAAAAGAACGCCATACAGGAGCAGCATAATCTCCTCCTGTTATTCCCTTACCCATGCTTTGATAGTTATCGTTGCCGACCCAAACCGCAACAGCTAACTGTGGTACATAGCCGACAAACCAAACATCTCGCTCAGAAGAGGTAGTTCCTGTTTTCCCTGCTGCTGGACGACCAATATTTGCTTTAGAACCTGTTCCTCCTGGTTCTAAAACTCCTTGCATCATTGAGTTTAGGCTGGCGGTTGCCCAAGGATCTAATACTTGTTTTGGTTTAGGGGTATTGTCTAGCAGTATATTGCCTTTACTATCGGTAACTTGGAGAATTACGGTCGTCTTAGAACTCCAGCCATTATTAGCGAAGGTGGCAAAAGCTCCAGCCATTTCTAGGGGAGTAACACCTATCGAGCCTAAAGGCAGAGAAATTACAGGCTGCATCGGACTTTCGATTCCTAGTTGACGACAAACTTCGATTACTTTTTCTAACCCTACAGCTTTACCTAATTTGACCGCTGGAATATTACGGGATTGAGTTAGTGCCTTTGAAAGAGACATCGTGCCTCCAAAATCTGTCTTCCCGCCGTAATTTTGAGGTGTGTAGATTCCTCCAGAAATTTGGTAGCTTATAGGAGCATCATCAATTATAGTTTGCGGGGTATATTTACCGCTTGCCAAAGCAGTGTAATAAACAAATGGTTTGAAAGAAGAACCAGGCTGTCTACGAGACTGAACCGCACGGTTAAATTGACTTGATTCGTAGTCTACTCCTCCTACCAATGCTTTAATAAAATGAGTGCGAGGATCTACCGCCACTAAAGCAGCCTGATCTGCTCGTAATCCCCAACGCTCAAGCATACTATGACTTTCTTTGATAGATTCCTCAGCCATTTTTTGGAAATCCATATCAATAGTGGTCTGGACTCGAATACCTCCTTGAAGAACTTTATCTTTGCCAAAAAGCTCTTCTAATTCTTTCGTTACTGCTTCTGTAATAAAGGGAGATTTACTTTTTCTCCAGGCAGTGGGTCGACCGATTAGTAAAGGGGCTTTAAAAGCAGCCTGTTCTTGTTCTGGAGTAATCCAATTTAAAGCCCGCATTCGCGCCAAAACTTCTCTTTGTCTCTCTTTGGTATTGGCGTAGTTTAAAAATGGACTATACTGCTCTGGAGCTTGAATTAAGCCCGCTAATACCGCAGCTTCAGATAGATTTAACTTAGAAGCACTTTTATTGAAATAGCTTTCTGATGCAGTTTCAATACCGTAGTTGTTATGTCCCCAATAGATATTATTGAGATACATTTCTAAAATTTGGTCTTTAGAAAATACTTGCTCTACTCTGATAGCTAAAATTGCTTCTGCCAGTTTGCGACTAAAAGTACGTTCACGAGTCAAAAATAAATTTTTGATTAGCTGCATGGTTAAGGTAGAGCCGCCTTCGGATACACCACCCTTTTTGTAGTTAGCTAGGGCTGCGCGACCAATACTGTAGGGATTTAGTCCATTATGCCGATAGAAATTACTGTCTTCGATCGCTACTACCGCTAACTTAAGATTAGGAGATATCTGGTCTAATGAGACAACTTCTCGATGGGCTTCTCCATGTAAATTGGTCAGTAATCTACCCTTAATATCATAGATGTAGCTAGTTTCAGAGGGAACATAATTACGCAATACTCTGACATCTGGTAGATTACGAAAACTAAAGGCTAAACCGACTAATCCTCCAGCAGCAACAGCACTAGTAATCATGGAAATGCCTAAGATTGTGCCTCCAGCAGCTTTGACAACACCCGCGAAAAATGATTTGGCGCTCGCTTGATTACTTTTTGAGTCTTGTTTCTCTAACATGATTTCAGAAGACACGGCGTTTTGATTTCCTCCAGAGACATGATTAGTAGGCTACCGCAATTAAACAGAAAGTCAAGCAAGACTAAATGATCTAATTGATTATTGCTCGACAATTGTAACAATCTCTATTCATTAATTGCCTGCAAAAAAAAATCCTCGGTTAGTCAGCCGAGGAGCAAATAATTCAGGAGAAATCAATATTAATTTGTGTTAATTAATGTAACAAAAAAGTTATGAATATACCAGGTATCGCCATATATGACCTAGCAAGACACGCTTATAGGTAAACTACTACATACAATGATTCTCGTTCTATTAAGTAGGATAATATCTGCCGTTACGTAGCCTCATTGCAGGAGTAAAGTGCAAGGCAAACCGATTGTAACTTCCTAGGTGAAGGATTCCACAGCGACGCTTACCAATCAATTTATATTATTAGCAGCCAATGATTATTGCAATTACTGCTTTGAAGGGAGGAGTAGGAAAAACTACAACCGCAGTTCACTTAGCTGCATATTTCCAGACCTTAGCACCTACATTATTGATTGATGCAGATAAAAACCGCTCTGCTTTGGTTTGGTCAAAAGAAGATAAGCTGCCTTTTTACGTGGCATCCCAAGCAGGTGCGCCTGGTTTAATTAAAAAATTTACTCATATTATTATCGATACCCCAGCCAGACCTGAAGCTGAAGAACTAGAAGATTTAGCTGCTGGTAGCGATCTGCTAATTTTACCGACAACTCCTAATCACCTAGATTTGGATACGACAGTAAAAGCAGTGGAGTTGCTTAAAACTCTTGATGCCAACTATAAAGTATTGCTAACTAAAGTAGACTCTCGCACGAAAAATAGTCAAGATGCCAAAAAATTCCTCGAAGAAGCACAATTACCCTTGTTTAAAGAAGAAATTCCTTTATTAGTTGCTTTTCAGCGATCGCCTGGTCTTGGCGTTATTGTCAAAGACTTTCCCGATCGCCGAGCTAAAATAGGCTGGAATAGATATAAGGCTGTTGGTAAGGAGATAATGAGATAAGGTTGTGTGGAAGTCAATTCGAGCATTCCCTTGCGCAGTAGCGGCGACGCGGTGAGACAGTTGCGGTGGTGAGGCACTTGCGTTGCGGGTCTATGACCCGTTGCGAGACAAAACCGTTGCGGGGGTTCCCCCCGTTGAGGTACCTGCGGGGGGTACCCCTTGGTTGTCGAGGGTGAGCAAAGTGCCGAAAGGGTTTCCCGGCATAAGGAGGGCGCGTCGCCTGTGGTTTCCCAGGCGTTTATGTCGCCCGTCAAACTGTCGAACCCTTTAGGGGGTCTCGAAAGAGGTCAGAGGTCAGAGGTTAGAGGTCAACTTATCTCTGATGGTTTTGTTTCCTTATTGCTTGCGGGCAACTACGGCATAGAATGGATCGCCACCTGCTAATCCTAGCATTTGTAAAAAACCAGGTAAAGGAGATTGATGAACTATAACTTCTGGTTTGCTAAAACCGTCAACTGACTCAAAATACTTTTGGACTAAATTTACCCTGTCCGTATCTGTGCTATCGCGCCAAGCTGCGATCGCCTTTTGATAAAACATACGATTAGAAAAGCTGATAATTACTACACCATTGGGTTTCAAAACACGCTGGATCTCAGATAAAATCGCTTCAGGATACTGCAAATATTGTATTGATACAGTAATTAGTACTCCATCAAAATCGGCATCTTCTAAAGGTAATTTGGGGTTTTGATTGAGATTTTGAACAAAATAATGATCTAACTGGGAATTTTTAGCTAATTCCTCTTCGTTCATGCCATGACCTTCCACATGAGCAAACTCCATTTCCTTTGGTAAATGAGATACCCAGCTACTCATTAAGTCAAGAATCCGCGTGTCTGGCTGAAGCTTTTCACGAAAAAGATTGGTCAGGCGATCAATAAATCCGCGATCCACATGAGTTACCAGACGGGGAGAATCATAAAAAGCAAGATCATTAGAACCATCTAGTTTAGATCTTTGTTCTGGACGCAACATAAAATAACATTTAGTATTTTTATTAATTAATTTGAATTGTAGAGAGCGATCGCGCTTATCTAATTTATTTGGTCTTTTACCAGTTTAAAATGTTTTTACTCTGCTTGTAGGCTTGTTAGAAAATTGCAGGTGGTGGGCATACTAAACGTAGCCAAGACCGCAATTCAAAATAACAATCATAAAATGAATCAAAAATTAGGATCGCAACCATTACCACCGCCACCACCACCACCATCAACCCTAGGAATGGCGAGCAATCAGCCAAAAGTAGAGAACCATAGCGCGCCGATAAAATCGAGCAAACCACAACGTGCATCTGGTCAACCTTCTCTAGAATACATTATCAAAAAAGCCTATGAACAAGGATGTTCCGACATACATTTAGGCGTAAATGAAGTGCCGCGAATGCGCGATCGCGGTGAAATGGCTTTGACTAAATATCCTAAAACCGATTTAAATACCTTTATGAGTTGGATACATGAAGTATTAACCGAGGAAGAAGTAGCCAAATTTAAACAAGACCTAGAATTTGATGGTGCGACTCAATATGAGTTTGCCAGGGTAAGGATTAATATTTTTGATACCTTACGGGGTCCTGCTTTGGTAATGCGACTGATTCCCCTCAAGATTTTGACCATGGAACAGTTAGGATTGCCGCCTGTGTTTCAGGATATTTCTGATGTCCACAAAGGTTTGATTCTGGTAACAGGACCTACTGGTTCGGGTAAATCGACGACGATGGCAGCGATGGTAGACTACATCAACAAAGAACACGCCAAACACATTATTACCATCGAAGATCCGATTGAATTTGTCCATCAAAGCCAAAAGTCTTTAGTTAAGCAGCGAGAAGTTGGTATTAATACCCGTATGTTCGACAATGCGCTCAAGGCAGCACTAAGGGAAGACCCTGATATTATTTTGATCGGGGAGATGCGCGATCGCGAAACGGTTAATACGGCTCTCAAAGCAGCCCAAACGGGACACCTAGTTATGGGAACTCTGCACACCAATAGCGCAATCAAAACCATTGAAAGAATTTTAACTCTTTACAGTGCCGAAGAACAGGATGCCATGCGTATTGCTATTTCCGAATCATTAGTCGCGGTAATTTCCCAAGGCTTATGTCGGACAACGGATGAAAAAAGAGCAGCGTATCATGACATCATGGTTAACACAGAAACCGTCAAAGACTACATTAAGCAGGGTAAATATGACGAGATTCATCAGTTAATGCAGAATGGAGAATACGACGGCATGATTACCACTAATCAAGCACTATTTTGTCTTTATGAAGAAGGCAGAATTACTGAAGAAGTGGCTTTGGAGATGTCCCCCACGGCTAACGAAATGGCAATGATGCTTCGAGGTAGAGTTTAACATTTAGCATTTGGCATTTGGCATTTAGCATTAAAATTTAAGCTCGCCTTTACTAAAGTCAAAGACTAAAGTTAATCAAGAGTATTCAGAAAAGATAGCTGTTACAAAATCTACCATCTGAATATGTCAACGATAAATGATAAATGACTAATGTTTTGCCCAACATCTATAAAGGTATTGCTTTGTTTACCCCAGGGGGGGATTTAATTTACGGTATAGATCCAAATAAACAGGCTCAATGGCATATTCATTTATGTCTTGGATTGCAAGAAAAATGGGGATTAGTCGATTCTCCTCATTTTTTGGTGCCTGGATACACTGCAACAGTAGAACGCTGGCTAGATCCCCAATCACGGCAGATCAAAACTATCGCTGAGATCTATCCAGCCGTACAACGTTTTATTCCTTTGCTACAGGTATTATTTGGACTATAACCTACAACTAGTTGGCAGATTGCTCCTTGGCAAGAAGAACACTGTAATCGCGCAGTGATTGAAACCTATCGATCGCATTTTCCTCAGCTTTGGGAACAAAGAGATTTAATTATTCGCCTTGACCCCAAACATTCTTCTCATAGGACTTCAGAAATTAATGATACATCGTTAGATCCAAGTTCTAACACACTTAGAATAGCCCCAGAGCATTCTGAAAGTTACGTTTTGCGCTTATTTATTAAAAGCGATAATTTTCGTGGCGAAAAAACTTTGAGTAGTATTCATCAGCTTTTAGAACAGGGTTTAGCCAGTCCTTATACTTTAAAAGTGATTGACATTAGCAAAAATCCTGAACAGGCAGCAATAGATTGCGTAACAGTAACACCCACCTTAATTAGGGTTGCACCAAAACCTGTCCGACGAATTATTGGGCAGTTCGACGATATTCAAAGAGTACTAAAAATTATTTCTAGTTTTTAATTAGCGTTTGGATGTATATAAGGATTTTTTTTGGCATTGATGAATCAGGGTATGGTTTTTGATATTTTCAGTACTTATATTGAATTTAGAAAGCTAACGGCTAAAGCCTTTTTTGCTGAAGTACGTCATATATAAAATTACCAACGCCTCTTTTTAATATAGAAGTTTGAGCATTATTTTGAGAGGATTCTTAATTGGCTATGTAAGACTTAATTATTTCAGTTTTTTCTCTGGGAATAAAAAAATTGTTAGCACAATCAAATTCATCTAAATAGAATTTATTGTTAAAAAATTTATAAATGTCATATTCCCAATCTTGTAATAAGTTATGAGCTTTGTCTCCTTGAGCTACTCCTTCAATCAATAAAATAGGACGATTATTTTTAATAGTTTTCTCAGAACCAAGTAATACCTGATATTCAAACCCTTCTACGTCTATTTTGATAAATTCTGGCTCTAATTTAAAACTATCAAGAGTATTAACGTTAACAGTTATTTTTTCCATCTCTAATTTATTAACATCAAAAAAGTAGATAGTATTTTTGTTTAACCAGCTTTGGGCTTTCTGATAGTCGCATGAACCCAAAGCAGTCATTTCTCTCCCATTGTATATAGGATAATAAAAATCAATGACTCCAGGTTTATCACCTAATCCGACTTTCATGTATTTAAAATCTTTAAACTTGTTTAATAACCGATCTAAATAAGAATAGTTAATAGGATTTGGCTCAAAGGAAATTACCCGAGAATTTGGCTTTAAAGTAAAAAAGGATAATGCAGACATACCTACATTTGCGCCAATATCAAGGAAAAGTTGAGGGCGATCTTCGCAAATTAACTTAAAGGCATTAAAGTCAGGTTCATGAACTTTATTTAAATAGAAACTTAAGAAATAATTGTTCTTAATGTTGTGTACAAAACCATAAACTTTAGGTGTCTTTAGCAATACGGAACGTACAGTCTTATTCATAATCTTTATTTCCTCGAATTTGACCAACGGTTACAGTGGCGCGAAGTTAAGGCGTGTTCATGAGCGTGGTTTTAGATGCGAAACCACGCTGTTGTCAGACGTGGCGAAGTAATTGACTTATCGAAAAACTACCAATATTATTTATACCCAATACATAATTGAGCTTGGAGAATTTAGGTTTTTCAAGTTGTTTGAGTTTTTCAGTAAATTATAGCAACTACCGCTTATATTAAGCTTGATGTTGTAAAAAAACAGTAACTTGCAGAACATAGGTCTAGATTTTGTTGGGTTAGGCGATCGCACGTGATATACCATAAGCAACGAATTAACTACAAGCAGCAGACCGCACAAAATTGAATACAAAAAAAGCCCGCTGAGGCGAGCCAAATTTAATTATTTAAATTGAGTAAATTATTTGTGGATTAAATCCTCTACTGTGGAAACTTGAATATTACTCTGGGGTATTTGCTGAGTAATAATCGCCGATCGCAATATAGGCGTACTGGCAACAGAATTACTGCTGATAGTAAACAGAGGATTGGATAAAATTCCCGCCAGAGAAGTAATAATAGCAGAAGCTACAATTCCTACCTGTAGAGGGCGCATTCCAGGTAGTTTCCAGTTGATTACGGGGTAGTTTTTCACAGATTCTGACATTTCTTGGGGTTCTTTGACTACCATCATTTTGACGACGCGAATGTAGTAGTAAATTGAAATGACGCTGGTAATTAAGCCTAGCAGGACTAAACCATACAAGCCAGCTTGCCAGCCAGCCCAAAAGAGGTAAATTTTCCCAAAAAAGCCAGCCATCGGCGGAATACCACCTAAAGAGAGTAAACAGATACTTAAGCAAAGGGTAAGTAAGGGATCTTTTTGATACAAGCCTGCATATTCGCTAATTTGATCTGTACCCGTGCGCAGAGAGAATAGGATGATACAGGTAAACGCTCCCAGGTTCATAAACAGATAGATAAACAGATAAAAGATCATGCTGGAATAACCATTATCAGTTCCAGCAATCAAACCAATCATCACAAAGCCAGCTTGGGCAATAGAAGAGTATGCCAACATTCGCTTGATGCTAGTTTGTGCCAAAGCTACCACATTACCTAATATCAAACTAAGAATTGCCAGGGCGGTAAAGATAAAGTGCCACTGTTCGGTAAGTGAACCAAATGCAGTTACCAGTAGGCGAATTGCTAGAGCAAAACCTGCTGCTTTTGAACCTACAGATAAGAAGGCAACAACGGGAGTGGGAGAACCTTCATAAACATCAGGTGTCCACTGGTGGAAAGGTACGGCAGAAATCTTAAAGGCAATTCCAGCAATGATAAACACCAAAGAAATAGCTAATCCTAAAGACTGTACGCCGTTGATGGCTGTAATTTTAGCAGCGATCGCATTAAGATTTGTTTCTCCCCCAGATAAACCGTAAAGCAATGACATTCCATAAAGAAAAATCGCCGAGCTTGCAGCACCAATGAGTAAATATTTTAATGCAGCTTCATTTGAGCGAGGATCGCGCTTCATGTATCCTGTCATCAGATAGGAAGAGATACTCAGCATTTCTAAAGAAATAAACACCATGGTTAGCTCATTTGCACCACAGAGGAACATCCCTCCTAAAGTAGCGGTAAGCATGATGGCGATAAATTCTGCCAAAGATGTCCCCGACTGCTGAATATAGCGAATAGACATGGGGATAGTTACCATTGCTGAGAGGGCAACTATCCCCCGAAAGACAATGCTTAGATTGTCACCGTCAAAAGAACCAAGAAAAGCGATCGCATTGGGGTTGCTCCATTGAAAGTATAGAGCCACAAGGGTGTTAAACAAACCTGCGATCGCTAAATAGGGCAACCAACGCGAGGAACTACGCCCAAAGATTAAATCGCCGATTAAAACACTCATCAGAGTAATAATAACTATGCCTTCGGGCAAAATTGTCCCTGCATGAAGTTGAGAGGCTACACTGCTAGAAAAATCCATAGAGTTTTTTGGGTACCGTCAGATATAGATACAATTGAACAATTGCTAAAAAAGCGTTACAAAGGATTGTAATCCTCTATCTACCTTCTTCTTAAGCTTATTATGTTTTTACTTTTTAGAAATCAAGATGTTAACTCTCAGCCAATTATTAGTTATGGTGAAATTAATTAAGCTTTAAGCTCTAAGCTGACAACTGGATCATATTTTATACCATAGCTAATTAGTTGCATCTTATAAATGGTGAGCTATGGTGCATAAATAGCCCAAAGCAAAAAAGTATGTGAATTGAGGCTACTTGTTAAAACTAGATCAACATGATGTTTGTCGTTTGAGGGATTATAACTATAGATTAGGAAATATATCTCTATAAAAATCAACACCTGCTATTAAACCCGCGTTAACTTCATTTATATGTCAACATTAGTTATTGTCGAATCTCCTACTAAAGCTCGTACTATTCGTAATTACCTACCTTCTGGCTATCAGGTCGAGGCTTCTATGGGTCATGTCCGAGACTTACCTCCTTCAGCCAAAGAAATTCCTCCTGCCTATAAAGACAAGAATTGGGCAACACTAGGCATCAACATCGAAGATGAATTTCAACCAATTTATGTTGTGCCTGAGAAAAAGAAAAAGGTAGTCAAAGAACTTAAAAATGCGCTGAAAGTAGCAGATGAACTGATTCTGGCAACTGACGAAGATCGTGAGGGAGAAAGCATTAGCTGGCATTTGTTGGAAATTCTCAAGCCCAAAGTACCTGTAAAACGGATGGTCTTTCATGAGATTACCAAAGAGGCAATTCAAAAAGCTTTACAAGATTGTCGTGAAGTAGACCAAGATTTAGTCCATGCCCAAGAAACACGACGTATTTTAGATCGTTTGGTAGGCTATACCGTTTCCCCTCTGCTGTGGAAGAAAATAGCTTGGGGTTTGTCCGCAGGAAGGGTACAGTCGGTAGCAGTCCGTTTAACTGTCCTTAGAGAAAGAGAACGTCGGGCTTTCCAATCTGGGGGTTATTGGGATTTAAAAGCAGACCTAGAGCAAAATAAAAATCCTTTTGAAGCTAAGTTAATTACCCTCGATGGCAAAAGACTGGCTACGGGTAGCGATTTTGACCCCGACACAGGGAAAATTGCCGAAGGTAAAAACGTAGTCCTGCTGAATGAGAATGAGGCAAATAAACTCAAAGAGCGTATTTTTGAGAAGACTTGGACAGTGGCTGATAGGCAAGAAAATGCTTCTAAACGTCGTCCTTCTCCGCCTTTTACTACTTCTACTCTACAGCAAGAATCTAACCGTAAACTGAGCATTTCTGCCAGGGAAACCATGGGAGTGGCACAAAAACTCTATGAAAAGGGTTTTATTACCTATATGCGGACAGATTCGGTGCATTTATCCCAACAGGCGATCGCCGCGGCCCGTAATTGTGTAGAACAAAAGTATGGTAAAGAATATTTAAGTCCCAAAGCCCGTCAATACAGCACCAAAAGTAAAGGCGCACAAGAAGCACACGAAGCTATTCGTCCTGCGGGAGAAACTTTCCGCGTCCCCAAAGAAACAGGACTCAAAGACCGCGAATTTAGGCTTTATGATTTAATCTGGAAACGCACCATCGCCTGTCAGATGGCAGATGCCCAGCTTACCCAAATTGCAGTAGACGTGAGCGTCGAGAATGCTGTTTTCCGCGCCAATGGTAAACGTATTGAATTTCCTGGTTTCTTCCGTGCTTATGTTGAAGGTTCAGATAATCCTGATGCAGCCTTGGAAGATCAAGAAATACTCTTACCGCCTTTGAAAAAAGGAGATAAACCAGACTGCAAAGGATTAGAGGCAATTGGACACGAAACCCAACCTCCTGCCAGATACACCGAAGCTTCTCTAGTTAAAACCTTAGAAAAAGAAGGCATCGGTCGTCCTAGTACTTACGCCAGCGTGATTGGCACTATTGTGGATCGCGGTTATGTGCAGATGCGCGGCAAAGCTTTAATTCCTACCTTTACAGCCTTTGCAGTAACTGCCTTGCTAGAAGAACACTTCCCAGACTTGGTAGATACTGAGTTTACTTCTAAAATGGAGCAAACTTTAGATGAAATTGCTACAGGTGGTGCGGAGTGGATACCTTATCTTAAAAAGTTCTATCAGGGAAAAACAGGTCTAAAAACCCAGATAGACGTTAAAAATGAGGAAATAGAGCCTGCGATCGCCAAAACTATCCATCTAGAAAACCTCGATGCCATAGTCCGCATTGGTAAATATGGTCCATACATCGAAATAAAAACCGAAGACGGGGAGACAGAAGTATTAAAAGTTTCTATTCCTGATGACTTAACGCCTGCTGACCTTAATCCAGAGCAAATAGAAGCTCTAATTCGCCAGAAGCAAGAAGGGCCAGAAAAAGTCGGTATTCATCCTGAAACTGGTGAACCTATTTACTTTAAGGTCGGTAAATATGGTCCTTATGTTCAGCTTGGAGATAAGACAGACGAAAATCCCAAGCCAAAGATGAGTTCGATTCCTAAAAAAGATAGCAAAACCAACGTTACTAATGATGACGTAACTTTGGAAATGGCAGTGGGTTTGTTATCACTGCCTCGTCTATTAGGACACCAACCCGCTACAGGTGGCAAAATCAAATCTGCACTGGGACGTTTTGGACCCTATGTGGTTCATGAGTTTAAAGGACCAGAAGACACTAAGCTACAGCGAGATTATCGATCGCTCAAGAAAGAAGATAATGTCTTAACTGTAACTCTAGAGCGTGCTTTAGAACTTCTGGCTGAACCAAAACGAGGACGTGGAGGTAGCAAGAAAACTCCTCTACGGGAATTAGGCGCGCATCCCGAAGACAAAGAGCCAGTCAATATCTACAAAGGTCCTTACGGTAATTATGTTAAGCACGGTAAGATTAATGCTGGTCTGCCCAAAGATGAAACCGTAGAAGAAATAACCCTAGAAAAAGCTCTGGAGTTATTAGCCGAAAAAGCAGCAACTAAAAAGACCACCAAAAAGAAAACTACAGCTAAGAAAAAAACTACTACAGCTAAAAAGAAAACTACCAAAAAAGCTTCTACTAAAAAGACTGCTGCTAAAAAAGAAGCATCTTAAATTGTAAGTGGTTTTATAGTTTATCGCGATCGCTCATCTGAAAAGCGATCGCTTTTTTATCTCAAACGAATATTTGAAATTTTACTCGATTGATAAAATTTACCACTCTTATATCTATTTAAGTCATAAAATATAGTTATAGCTATATTGTTAAATCAACCTTATTTTATGTCCCTCAAAATCACGGCAAAGATTCTATTAACTTTAACTAGTATGGAAATCGTCTTGCTGTTTAGTGCTTTAACTCCCGTAGCCAAAACGCAAAATATTTATTCGCCAGACTCTATATCTGCTGAATCGGTAAAGTCGGCGACAGAATTATCTCAGAGTGGCAAAGCGAAACTAAAACAGGAAAACTATCGAGGTGCGATCGCTGATTTTAGTCAGGCAATACAGCTAGACCCTAACAATGCAGACTTTTATTATGAGCGTGGTTCAATTTTGGGCGAGCTAGGGGACAAAGAAGGAGCTATTAGAGATTTTGACGATGCAATTCTGCGAAATCCTCATTATGCCAGAGCATACCTAAAAAGAGGAGGAATGTCCATAGACTTAGGATTGAATCAGCGAGTCACAGATTCTAGAGGCGTATATTTTAGAACCGTGGACTATAGAGTTAGAAATTCTAGAGCTATATTAGATTTGCGAACTGCAAGAGACTTGTTTGCTCAACAAGGCGATCGCGAAGGATATCAAACGGCAAATAGTTTAATTCAACACTTTGCAGGCAGTTTGGAACCAGAAAAGAATCAAAAATTCTAGCTATCTTATTGGTTATAAAGCCTTTAACAACGTTGAACGCAGTCTCGTCCCTGTGCTTTAGCCTGATATAAAGCCTTGTCCGCAGCGCAAATTAGACCATCGGCATTGATACTATCATCAGGAAAACAACTAACGCCGACAGAAATACTAATTGATTCTAGCTCTTTGCCTTTGTGTTCTAAATTCAAATTTTTAATTCCTGTTCTTATTGCTTCTGCACGAATAATGGCATCTTCAATTGCAGCATCAGGCATAATGACTATTAATTCTTCTCCACCATAACGACAGGCAATATCGTATTTGCGAACTTGAGACAGAAGAAAAGCTGCTACTTTTTTTAATACCAGATCCCCTGCACTATGACCATGGATGTCATTAAAACGTTTGAAATGATCGATATCCATTATCAAAACGCTGATAAACTGTTGTTTTCGATAAGCACGGTTAATTTCTTTGGCTAAAGATTCTTCGAGATAGCGACGATTAAACAGACCAGTTAGAGGATCTCGAAGACTTTGATACCTTAATTTCTCTTGAAGTCTCAAATTAGCAAAGGACATAGCAATATTTTGAGCAACGGTTTCGGCTAATTCCTGGGTTGTTCGATCGATTGTTTTATACTCATCAAAACATAAATAGAGCATTCCTAAAGTCTCTCCTTTGGCAATCATCGGCAAGCATAAGGTCTGAGTATAGTTGGTATTATGGGCAATATGACCGCAATATAAACCTGGGGTGTCAAAATGAACTAAATGGGAATCTCCCCGTCTTAATGCCCAGCATTCCTTAAGCTCAAAGCTGCTATAACTATTAGCCATTCCCCAAGCTGCGATCGCCTTTAATAAATTTTCGCTATTGTTGACCAGATATATCGCACCATGACTATCAGGAAATAAAGGTTGCAGTAAATCCGCTAGAACTTCTTCTGCTTCGACCAGACCAGCGCAAGCCTGAATAAATTCATTCATCTGCGCCAATTTAATCCTAGCTTGATTATTTTTTTCCAAAGCTAAGACTTTTTCTTCCAGTTTTTGATTTAATGTCTCCGCTCGATCGCGAATTTCCTTGCTTTTGGTAATATCTCTGGCTATACCCAAAATCTGCTTTGGTTTGCCATCAGCGTTTCTGGCAAAAATAGTATTTTTATCGTGTAACCAGTACCATTGACCTCGATTATCTTTGAGGCGATATTCTATTTCCAAACAATTATCACTTTCTAATAGCAAGCAATTCTGAAAATGCTGTTTAAGTCCCTCTAAATCTTCTGGATGAATAAGTTCATCTAATAGTCTAGATTGAAATTTATTTAATTCTAAAGGACTGTATCCTAATAGCTCACTAATAAAAGAATTGCCAAAGACATTACGGTTTGACTCTAAATCATAAATATAAAGAATATTAGGGGTTGAATTTACTATCTTTTCCTTAAACAAAATGCTTTCTTGCAGGTCTTGATTAACTTTGACCAAAGCAGCAGTTTTTTCAGCTACTCGTTGCTCTAACTCTTGATTAAGCTGGCATATTTCTTGTTGGGCAGCTTCTTTTGAAGATATCTCATCTTGAAGCTTGAGATTACAGCTTGCTAATTCTTGGGTCGATGGCAAATTAAGTGCTTGAGGTATTAAAGGGATTGAGGACAAAGCCGTATACAGAGAAATTAAAGCCGTAAATCCTTTGACTATTGCCGATAGCCAATAATCAGGATGCCATAAAGTCCAAATCGATAAAATATGAGTCGTACCGCAGAACAAAATAAACGCACTAAAAAGAATAAAAATACTTTTGTAGGGTAAGTCTTTTCGGTTGCGAACAAAATAAATTAGAGCCAGCGAGATAGAATAAAAGGCGATCGCAATTAGAGCCTCAGCAGCAACATGAAGCCAGATAAAAGGCGTTTGCCATAAATAATAATGACCATGAGAAGTATACTGCAAGGCTGACAATACCTGGGGTACGATCATGTTTAATGTTAATTTAATTATTCAACTGACATTTTGCCTCATTAAATTAACTTATCTAATTTATAAGTGTCTTCAATCATTCGATAGAGAATGATATTCAGGTTGAAGAGCATAGCAATGCCATACGTTTTTAGGTACGTTTAACTTCAAAATATGCTGAAACTTTAAACCATTTGATTTTCCTGGCGCAAAAAAGCTTCAATAAAAGGATCTAAGTTACCATCCATCACATCGTTAATATCTGTGGTTTCAATTTCCGTCCGTAAGTCCTTAACCATTTGATAGGGATGAAAGACATAATTACGAATTTGATTACCCCAGGCAGCATCGACGATATCACCACGAATTTCGGCAATTTCCTGCGCTCGTTGTTCTTCGGCAATAATCAGTAGCTTGGCTTTTAAAAGGGCTAAAGCTCGCTCTTTATTTTGTAGCTGAGAACGTTCTTCAGTACAGCGTACAGCAATTTTGGTTGGTAGGTGGACAATTTGCACGGCGGTTTCAACTTTATTTACGTTTTGTCCTCCAGCACCACCAGAGCGAGAAGTTTTAATTTCTAAATCTTTGTCAGGGATTTCGAGATTAAGCTCTTCATCTCCCAGGTTGGGCATGATCTCTATCCCTGCAAAACTAGTTTGCCTTTTCCCGTTAGCGTTAAAGGGTGAGATTCTGACTAGACGATGAGTACCTTTTTCGGCTTTTAAATAGCCATAGGCATAACGCCCCTCCACCTCTAGGGTAGCTGATTTAATTCCTGCCTCATCTCCTGGAGAAGATTCTGCTAAACGGACTTTATAGCCTTGTTTTTCGCTCCAGCGACTATACATTCTCAGGAGCATTTCTGCCCAATCTTGAGCGTCTGTACCACCAGCACCAGCGTTAATAGTTAATACAGCCCCCTTAGTGTCGTAGGTGCCAGACAAAAGCTGCTGTAATTCCCAAAGCTCCAAGTCTTTAGCAAGCTGTTCTAAGTTGGTTTTGGCTTCTGTGGCTAGGGCTTCATCGGCTTCTAATTCTAGTAGTTCGGCGATCGCTTTACTGTCTTCAAGAGTACTTTGCCAGTGCTGATATTGCTCCAAACTAGACTTAAGATCGTTCAATTCTTGTAAAACTTTTTGAGCAGTATTTTGATCGTCCCAAAACTCTGGCTGTGCTGCCCTTTGCTCTAAATCCTGTATTTTAGCAGTGATGGCAGGAGGGTCAAAGATACTCCTGAGTTTTACCCAGGCGTTGAGAAATAGCTTCGATATTACGCTTTAATTCTGATACTTCCATTATCAATTATCAAATTGTTATATTATGTAAAAGCCACATTGGATAATAGTTTGAGGGGAGTTAGTTCTTTAAGTAATTTTAACGAGGCGCGATCGCGCACAAATAGAGAGCCTGCAAAACCTAGTGAATTAATCGATATATTTTGATATGATTCTTGAGAACGTGGCACAACTAACATCCAATCTCTAGTAGCCAAAAAATTATATGCTCCTGGCTGTTTGTTAGCCTGAGAACCAATATCTAAACCAACTTGATTTAATAAATTATAATACTGTTTCAGCATGATTTGAGCAGCTTTAGTTGGTGAATCATGAGGTGATAAATCTAAAGAGGCGATCGCATGGCGGAAAGAAAAGCTGGCAAGTGTACCTAAAGAATTCTTAAAATCAATTTTGGCGATCGCTTTTTCTAACGGCAAGTGAACCACATCGGCTAAAAACGGCAGGGGAATCAACTGGAGATGTTTATGTCGCTGAGAAGCACCAGCAGCTTTTCCCCCGTTAAAAAAAGCTAACCCGTCTATTTCCTGCATACAAAACCACAAAGCATTAAAGTCTTGCAGATTAAGTAAATCTGTTTGCTCTCTAAAAGCACGAGTTACAATCAGCAGATGATTATCAACCACATTAAATTTGTTGAGCAGACATATATGAGTCTGGGAAATGTCACCAACAAATAAGTCAGGTTCGTAAGGCAAAAAAGGATCGATTCTTTTACCTGTTTTATTTTCTTGCTGTTTTTGTTGCTTTCGTGCCTGTTCTTTGCGGGCTATATTACCTAAGGTGCGAACCACAAAAGAAATATCATCCTGTTCAATTATATGATACTCAGTTTCAATCGATTTAAGCGCGCCACACTCGCGGGCAGACTTGGTTTTTTGCGCAGTTTTTGACCATAAAGTATCAGATTGTAACATGAAGTCGGCGTTCCATTTGGTGGCTGATTCTTCCATAATTGATAATGGGAGCAATAACTATCTATTGTGCATCGTCAATTATCAGTTGTTTAAGGCTGCTTGACAATCTTTAGTAATTTGCTGCTTTAATTCTTCTACAGAGTCAAACTTTTGTTCGGGGCGTAAAAAATCAAGTAAATTCACTTTTAAGGTTTGACCATAGAGATTTCCTGACCAGTTAAGTAAATGAACTTCAATAGTCGCAGCTTTCCCCGCCACCGTTGGACGACAGCCAATATTCAGCACTCCTTTAACTGTAGCTCGATCTACAAATACATCCGCTGCATACACTCCAAATCGGGGTAAAAACTTTTCAGCAGGAGGCTTGATGTTAGCCGTAGGAAAGCCAATCGTTCTGCCTAGCTGTTGTCCTGAGACAACTTCCCCAATTAGGCTATAAGGTCTACCCAACAAAGCATTAGCAGCAGTAATTTCTCCATTTAATAAAGCCTGTTTAATTAAAGAACTACTTACTCTTACTGCATCACCATCAGCATCTTGATATTTGTGCAGGGAGTTAAGCTGTACTGTAATGCCAAAATTGGCAGCGATATTACGTAAATCTTCCCCTGTGCCTTTTCTTTGCCAACCAAAGCGAAAATCTGAGCCAACGCTAATTTTTCTAGCCTGTAGCTGCTGAACTATAATTTGCTCGACAAACTGTTGGGGACTAAGAGAAGCCAAGTTGCGATCAAATGGTAAAAGAATTAGCTGCTCGATTCCCATACTAGCTAGCAAGTCTGCTTTTTCGGCAACAGGAGTTAAAAGCTGTACTTGTCCACCTGTAAAAAATTCGCGGGGATGGGGAGTAAAGCTAACGACAGAAGGACATACATGACCACTTTTTTGAGATTGCCCATCGATAATTGGTTGCAGCACTATCTGATGCCCTTGATGAATGCCATCAAAATTACCAAGAGCGATCGCTGTAGGAGTTTGAAACTGTTCTGTCGAAGATGCAATTAACACGCTTTACATTTTGACACAATTTATGACCCGCAATCAAAAAAAAACCCCTAGGTACCAAACTAGGGGCAATTTATGTAACAGATATTATCTGTTCCATAGCTCTATCTCTTCTCTAATATCGTCTGTAATTGAATAGAAGATGATGATCGAGATCACAGTTAAAAGATGAGTTTGATCGACGATTACTAATGTAAGGGCGAACGGCCGTTCGCCCTTACCTAATTACCAATTTTAAAAACAAACCATAGAGTGAAAACTGCACAGCAACAATAACTAAAATTCCCGCAGCTACAAGAGGATAGCCGTAGCTTCGATCCAGCTTAAAGTCTTTAATCACCATGTTAAGACTTAATACAGCTAGAATTGGCAGCATGGTACTGGCAATTAAGTTAAATACTGGTAGCTTGCCTCGGAGCAACTGCACCATTGCTAAGATTACCGCAACAAGATAAATAGTTTGGGTATGGTTGATTTTAATGCCTAAATTTAGTTTAGAGGCGATCGCAATACCAATAGCGTAAAATATGGCATACAAACCTAAGTTAATAATATTGGTATAGAAACCAAAAGAAATATTAGACCCAGGTTTAGCCCGTGGTTGGTAATGTTCCCTGGGCCAATTGTTAGGAATAATGTCTGCTGCTAATAGTTTGGGCGATCGCTCTGTTTGTCCCGCAACATATACGCATCCCACCCTAATATTATTTGAAGGTTGCATCCCGATCAAAACAGTAGCGACTTAGCCAAATTTCGGCTGTACGATGATGTTCGTCATCTAATTCGGTTACTTGCTTAAGTCAGTTTTGTAATGCTACAGATAGCTTTTCGGTGTCGGGAGTTTTAGCCAGCTTAAAATAATCATCTAAAGCTGGTAGAATCTTTTGCTTATTATTGTCAGATAGATGTTGTCAATTATCTCTGTTGCTTCAGAATTGGCTGTTTCTTAAGAATTAGCCAAAGTATCCAGGTCATCTGGATCAATTTTTAGAAATTCTACATAAGTCTGCCATTCTGGCTCAATATCCCCCAATTTACGGCTATACAACCACATACCTTGATAAGAATCTAAAGACAAACTCGCGTTAGCGAAGTTTAACGAAGTTATCGCCTTCGTTACCAGATCGGTTAAAAGTAAATAATCTGGATGTTTTTCTGTTTTATAGTTGACATAAATGTGTAGTTTAAAATTTTGCACCAGGACTTGAAAGCGAAAGTTTTTATTGCCACAGGTACTTTTCAAGGCTTGAATAATTAATTCTCGATCCATAGCTAAACAAACAGAAATATATAAGCATTGTGCTTATGATTCCCAAAAAGGTCAGCTAAACAATAGTCAGATAACTATAGAATTACGTGCGAACGTGTTTGACGTTTGGTTAAATTACTACTTCACTCTCGCGCGTTCCCTTGCGGAAAAGTGTGGTCTTTGTGAGAGGAAACGCCCCCTAAACGGGGGCTTGTTCCACTCTCACGGCGGGGGTTTCCCCCATGAACCACTTTTTCAAGACGCGCCTTGCGTTGACGCGGGGTCAGACCTCTGTCGGCGACGCGGTGAAGCAGTTGCGGTGGTGAGACACTTGCGTTGCGGCACATGCGGCGAAAGCCTTTGTGTGACCCGTTGCGGTGAGGCAGTTGCGTTGGTGAAGCATTGCGGTCTTGGGGGTTTCCCCCATGAGCAAATGCTGAAAGGGTTTCCCGACTTGAGCAAAGGCACGAACCGAACCATGCGCGGGGGTCGCTCGCCTACTCCCTAAAGATAAGTTATCAATCATAAGTTATTGTCTTGCATATTAGTTCCGCTATCTTGGTTTAAGGCGATCGCTTCTTCTTCAGTAATCGGCACAGTTTCTAAGTCGCCAGTAAAAGCCTCTTCTTTATTTATAGGAACTGGTTCAAAGGAAACCTTACTTTCTAACCAAGCGGTAAGTAAATCAGGCAGATTTTTCTTCAACCAGCGTAAAACAATTATACGGGCGACTGGTTTAACATAGCCTACCAGCACCTTCGTGATTTTATTGAGAGAAGGATTATGCAGTTTCTGATTTGCATAGTTAATTGCACCAACATCAATCAAACAATCAATGATCAGTTTTAATGATGTTTCTTCTCTTTCTACTAGCTGTTGTAATAATAAAGTTACATCTCGCATTCGTTCCTGCTTTTTTAAGTCCTCGGCAGAAACAGGCTTTACTTTTAGAGATTCTTCTTGATAGGTCAACATTAAAATTATCAATACATTTCTACCCCTATCTTATGGCTCTTTCTCTTCTAAAACTATAAGCAATGGGACAGAAATTCTCACTTTAAGCAAAATTCAATTAATTGCAGAGAATGCTTAATGGTATCTTGATATATTTATTGGTCTATTCGATAAAGTCACTTAAGTTGTCTTTAACTTTAGCTAGTAATTTGCTGTTAACATAAACTTGCTGGGTAGGATAGTTTTCTAATAGCTCAATTAAAGAAATCGCATTGTCATCGCTAGCCGACTTGACCAAAGCTCCTCTCAAAGCTTTTACATTTGCTCGCTCTGATTTAGAGCCAACAAAGCTACCCGTTTGGGATAAAATATATTCCCCTGGTGCAGTATTGAGTAAATTATAAATAAGTTGTTTCGTATCGGCAGGAAACTGCTGCCTCACAATCCAACGAATTAACTCAGGATTTTGTTTGCCAACTTTTAAGAGAAAGTTTAATGAGGAAGAGGTTTCACCAGTCTCAGCAAGAATTTGTAGATCTTCAAGGGAAACTGATTGAGTTACTACACCATATTGAAAAACAATTTTTTCGGAGGCTTTAGCTTCACTGGGAATTAGCGAAACAGTCATACTGGCAACCAAGATGCTAATTCCAACTTCTCGAAACCACATGAATATGTTGCTAATTAGCATTATCTCTCTCCTCAGGCATAAAGTCCTGTTGTTAGAGTATGTTGCTTGAGCCTTAGTTATGCGTTTTTAACTATTTTAATACTTTTAAGCGATTGCCATAAAATTTACGCTATTTGCCATATAGACAATAATTTTGTTAGCTTATACATAATCATAACGAGTACGGGTTAACAAAATATGGTAAAGATTGTTGGTATTGTAGGTAGTCTTCGCACTGATTCTTATAGTGCATTGGCATTGCAGCAAGCAGCAGATCGAGTTGAAGCTTTAGGCGCAGAAGTAGACATACTCGATCTTAAAGAAATGAAATTACCTTTCTGTGATGGTGGTAATGAATATCCAGACTATCCAGATGTAGATGTGCTGCGAGACAAAGTAAAAGCTGCGGATGGATTGATTTTGGCAACTCCTGAATATCATGGTAGCGTTAGTGGAGTTTTAAAAAATGCCTTAGATTTAATGAGCTTTGAGCATTTATCAGGCAAAGTAACTGGGGCAATAAGCGTCTTGGGAGGGCAACCCAACAGCAATGCTCTAAATGACCTAAGAATTATTGTTCGTTGGGTACATGGCTTTGTTATCCCCGAACAGATTGCAGTGGGACAAGCATGGCAAGCTTTTGACTCCGAAGGCAAATTAAAAGATGCCAAACTAGCAGAAAGATTTGATGCTTTTGCTCAAAGTTTAGTGGATTATACAGTTAAGCTAAAAAAATAATGTCTGCATATTTTAGATTGAACCACACTTAATTAAATCTGTTATTTAAAAAGCGATCGCTTTATTAGTTTTGATTAGTGCGCTCCTTAACAATATCAGGATAGCCTTAACAATTTTAAAGTTATTGATTGTTTAAATCTTTAACCTGTAAGCTTCTTAATCTATTTAAGGCTGCTGCTAACTCTAGAGGACGAAACTGAACTAAATCTCCTTGAGGAAAGTTACTAACGATATCTAATCCCGATCTTGCAATGTCTTGGGTAACTCGCTGTAAGATTTCAGGAATAGTTAACTGCTGATTGATGTAATTTTCTTTAGCATAGACAATTGCTAGGGCGATCGCTTTTAACTGCCCTGGATCTACTATTTGTTCTACGACAGAGAGATCGATATTTTCTACACCAAAGCTGATTCGATCTACTCCCCTAGTTTTTAGCTGTATATCTCGTTTACCCCGATGGGGATTAATACTTGCTGGCAAAGGTATTCTAGGGGTAATATTGCCAAAGTTTGTTCCTCCTTCGGCGTTTCTCTCAGTCGGGTATTCTTGGGCGATCGCTTTAGCTTTGGCTGTTACATCTTGAGGTAAGTAGTTATCCAAAGCAATTACCCGATCTGCTACCTCGAAGTAGTCTCCGCTTCCACCCATGACTAAAATAGTCGATACATTATATTCGCTATATAGCTGACGCACCTTATCGATAAACGGGGTAATTGGTTCTTTTTGCTTGGCAATCAAAGCCTGCATTCGGCGATCGCGAATAGTAAAGTTAGTTGCTGATGTGTCTTCATCAATTAGGAGTAATTCTGCACCTGCTTCTAAAGCCTCGATGATATTTGCTGCTTGGGAAGTGCTGCCACTGGCGTTGGCTGTTATAAAACTAGTAGTAGATCTTCCTTGAGGTAAATGATTGATAAAAGGCGAGATATCAACTCCCGTAATGCTGCGTCCATCTTCGGCGCGAATTTTCATTCCCTGGGGGTTACTTACTACATATTCTCTGCCATCTCCAGGCAGGTGATTATAAATTCCCAATTCAATAGCTTTGAGTAAAGTAGACTTGCCATGATAACCACCACCCACAATTAAACTAATCCCTGCGGGAATACCCATGCCTTTAATTACTCCCTGATTGGGGCAATCAAACTCTACTTCTAGTGATGGAGGAGACTGAAAAGGAATAGCATCTAACAAAGGACGAGAATCTATACCGCTACGACGGGGTAAAATTGCGCCATTTGCCACAAACGCCGACAGGTTTTTTCTTGGTAACTGTTGCCTCAGCCAGTCTGCATCTTCGATGGTTTCTACGTGCTTCTGTATAGCCGTAGCATTTAATGATTTATATAGTAGAGAGGTAACTAGATTAGGTATGTCTTGACATAGCATTTGGGCTGCTTGACGACCCAGGATTTTTCTGCCCCTGGCAGGCAATCCGACAATAAAACGTAACTCTAGCTGCGTATCATTAATATATACCGCACTTCGTTTTAATACTTCTTGTCCTAAAGGTGCGATCGCAATTAAACCGCTTTTTCCTGTGCCTCGATCGGCACTCGATGTTTTGGCTACTTGAGCAAATTGGCGTGCTAAGTAGTCCCTTAATGCTACTTCTCGACTCGCAGACTTATACAGTGGCGATGGAAACTGTGCCACCCGTTGAGCAATAATTACCCGCATCTGGCTAGGAGAGGCAAAGGGATCTCCCTGCACATAGTCAACAATCAGGGTGAAGCTTTCAAATTGATATTTGCCTTTAATGTCTTTATAGGCTTTGTAGCTAGCATTATCTAGCTCAAGTAAGGTGGAATTGAGAGTAAGGCGATCGCTCATAATTAGATAACTACGTTACGCATTTAATCTAACGTGAGTTCGGGTTAACAAAATTAGCTTGTTGAGGTAGCTATCAGCTATCAGCGTCTTGACACAATAGCTCTATGAGGGAAACCCTCAAGACCCGTCGGCTTTTTTGTAAGAGTATTCTTCCAAAAAACGCGACGTGCTTTGTGTCGCTATTAGCTTTTGAAAGATTCTGAGTTGAGTCTTAAGCTTTAGATTAAATGAAAAATAGCATTTCTCAAATACACTATTTAAAAGGGTTTGGGCTTATCCAGAACTCAGGTTAATTAGATAAGTTAACGAACCAAATGTGGGGAATAAAAAATAATTGGCACTCTACAACACAATCAATTGTGTTGTAGAGTGCCAATGTTTAATTTTTGCTTAAATTCTATTTAAATAGCTGCTACAGCTTCTAATGATTTGTTAGCCGTAATTGCAGCTTGGAGAGAGGAAGTATTAATTTGAACTGCATTTTTTTGGCTGTTTTTTCTTTTCCCATCTAGGTTGGGCATCTCTAATCGGCAATAATTGCAAAACCAAAAACTACGCCGACTGCTTAAGTGGAGCAACATGGAAGTGGAGCAACAAGGGCAAGAACTATTATTATTCATGATTTTTATTTACCGTAAGACAATTGAACAAAAAAATACTTAAAACTTCGTTTGTTTGTTGATACTTATATTTCTAATATAAATATCAATTTATAAATGTCAGCAAATCGTCAAAATACGCGACAGATATATCAACAAACCCTAACCTTACTCTAAAATCACTGCCATTTAGAAAAGGTAAATATCAAGAGAATCTAAAGAAAAATGAGATTCATTTACTCTCTTTCTTTCTTATTTCTATCTTGAGCCAGATAACTAAAATGATCTGTGTTTTTGATCACTTTATCGCCCTGAACTACGAAAAATAATTACGGTACTATTTGCTTGTCTAGCGATCGCTTCGGGGATATTGCCTTTAACTACATTTTGCAGTAATCCTTCATTACTTGCCCCCAAAATAACTAAGCCATATTTTCTACGCTTAGTTAAATTAACAATCGTTTCTGATACTGAGTAGGCAGAAATTGGTAAAAGCATGACTGGGCATTTCATCGCCTTGCGAAGCAACTCCGCAGCCTTATGAAAATCACCAGCAGGAAGTTGAGTTCGATCGGGGGGAGATACCTGGCATAGCTGTAATTTGGGCGGGATAGAATCCAAGGTAGCTAAAGCAGGTAAAATGGTCAACAGTTTTTTAATGCGATCGCCTCCAGTTGTCGGAATCAGCCACTTGTGTCGTAAATGAAGCTCTTTAGGGAAGGCATGGGCAGACGCGCCGAGTTTAACCAACATCAAATCGCAAGGTGCTTGTTGAATTAAAGAGTCAACTAAATTACTAAAGATTGACTCAATTCTCGTACTTTTGCCCTTCCAGCCCATTATTAGTAAGTCAATATGTTCTCTGCCGATAGTTTCTAATATTGCTTCACTCACGTCAGTAGCTACACGAATTTGTGTATGCACGGCGATCGCTGATTTTTCGCCCCAGGTTTCCAGACCTTTCATCAACTGACGATAATTATCTGTTTCTACTTCAGCTTGGGCAGGATGCAGATGTTGAGGAACACAAATAACTGCCACACATTCAATTTCATATTGATTATAAAGGGCGATCGCCCCAGCAATTTCTAATAGTGGCGCAATATTTTTGGGGTTAGCAATTGGCAATAAAATTCTGCCTTTACCTATGGCGGGAGAGCGGGTTTGATAAACTACATAAGAAGGTTCAAATCTGGCTTGTGGTTGATGATCGCAATTTAGCTGTTTGGCTTCGGCTTTAATAATATCGCTGAGGGTAATTATGCCTAGAAGCTTTGATCCTTGGGTTACGGGTAAACGAGATAGCTGGTAGCGGTTTAGCAGATAGAGAACATCAGCCAAAGAATTTTGGGGACATACCGTAATCGGCTTAGAAGTCATAACATCCTTAAGTAAACTAGACTCGGTTTGTTTACTATCCTGGGGAATATCTGACTGAGTAATAATGCCGACAAGCTTACCTTCTTCCAGCACAGGAAAACCACGGTGATGCGATCGCGACATGGTTTTAATTACCTCTGGCAAAGCAAGATTACTAGCTAAAGTTTCTACCCGTGACTGCATTACGTCATCGGCGGTAAGCTGGTTCATAAAGTCGTTTTGGGGATGTTCCTCGGTAAGCTCAATGCCACTGGCTAAAAGCAAGTGTTCGTATAAAGAACCCTGGGAGACACTTTCGGCGACTATATATGCTACCGCTGAAGTAATCATCAAAGGTAAAACTAGATTAAAATCCGCTGTCATCTCAAAAATAATCACAATTGCCGTAATGGGAACTCTGACAACTGCGGTAAAAAAAGCTCCCATGCCAGCCAAAGCAAAAGTGTAGGGAGATTCTGAACCAATCAAAGCCACCTCCACAATCCCGACTAAATATCCTAATGCCGAACCCAAAACCAAAGCGGGGGAAAATAAGCCTCCTGGCGCACCCGCGCTATATGCCAAAATTACCAGACAAAATTGGGCGACGAATATCAATACAGTAGTTTGCCAAGTAAATTGACCTACTATCAGTAATTCTCGCAAACCCGCATTATCATGAAAAAATGGTGGTAGCCAAGCCCCTATTATTCCTGAAATCAATCCTGCTAAACCAATACGCAGAGGCACAGGCAGAGGTAAGCCACGACTAAACTTCATCCCCTTGATAATCGAGCGATTAAAAATACCACCTAAAATACCCGCCAGGATACCTAAGATAATATAAAAAGGAATTTCTTGAACAGCAAAGCTGCCACGACGGGTAGAATTTAATACCGCCAAAGGAACATTAAGATCGGCAGAACCCAAGATGCGAGAGACAACCGCCCCAGTAAAAGAAGCTGCGATCGCTGTTTCTAAAGTCAAGCCAGAAATATCTCTCATCAACTCTTCGACGACAAACAAAACCCCGGCAATAGGAGTATTAAAGCCTGCTGCCAAACCTGCTGCTGCCCCTGCTGCAATCATCTGACGGCGGTTTGTAGGCGAGTTGGGAATCCAGCGACTAACCTGCGCCCCTAAAGCAGCCCCGATATGCACTGTAGGGCCTCGACGACCTAAAGTAAAACCGCCGCCGATAATCAAAATAGTTGCCACAGTCTTAATCAAAGCTGTTCTAAGATTTAAGACAATGGGATACTTAGCCAAGGCAGCCTTTACCTGAGGAATACCGCCACCCGCAGCCGAAGGGGACAATAGTTCGATTACAACTCCAGCTAAAGTGCCTAAAATTAATCCCACCAAAGGCAAGACAATTTTTGCCCCATATAAATTGGCTGTCTGAATGCGCCATCCACCTAACCAGCCAATACCCTGCTTGAGTAATACTGCTGCCAAGGCAGAAAATAGTCCAATTAGACAAGCTTCAATTAGAGCGTAACGAGTGTCTAAAGAGCTACTTGCTAACCAGGAAGAGTCACGCCAGTTGGCGAGCAGCTTTTTCATTTTCTATTAAACTAAAACCTATTATTATTGCTATCTATATCCTAGACTGCCCACCGAAAACTAGGTGCGTAAGTCCTATAATCATTAAACTTTGTATTAGCTGTTAACTCAATCCGTTAAAATTGTTGATACTCCAGATATTCAGTAACAAGTATGGTTGCCTTTGAGATAGCATCACCTTTAATTGAAATTGCGCAACAAACTCGCACAGCAGCAGGAAAACTAGCTGTATTATCTACAGAAGCCAGGAATTCTGCCTTAGAATCCGTGGCACAGGCTTTAGAAGCAGCCAAGCCTGAAATTTTAGCTACTAACGAAAAAGATCTACAGGCAGCAAAAGCAGATAATATTGCGCCCGCGTTGTATGCCAGACTTAAGTTAGGAGAATCTAAACTGCAATCAGCGATCGCTGGTGTGCGGGATGTAGCTAAACTAGAAGATCCGATTGGTGTGAATCAAATTCATCGCCAATTGGACGAGGGGTTGATTTTAAAACGGGTTACCTGTCCTTTAGGAGTGCTAGGAATTATTTTTGAGGCGCGTCCTGAAGCCTTGATTCAAATTACCAGTTTGGCGATTAAGTCTGGTAATGGGGTAATTTTAAAAGGCGGCACAGAAGCAATCAATTCTTGTCGGATATTAACAAAAGTAATTCAACAGGCTTTGAAATCTACGGCAATAGATCCAGCAGCAGTACAGTTATTAACTACCAGAGAAGAAATCAGAGAGCTTTTAGAGCTAGATCGATATGTAGATTTGATTATCCCCAGAGGCTCTAACTCTTTTGTGCGATACGTTCAGGATAATACTCGTATTCCTGTATTAGGTCATGCTGACGGTATTTGTCATCTGTATTTAGACAAAGCAGCAGAAATTAATAAAGCCATCAAAATTACCGTCGATGCAAAAACTCATTATCCCGCAGCCTGTAATGCGATCGAGACATTATTAGTCCATCAAGACATTGCAGCAGAGTTTTTGCCGCAAATAGCTAAAGCTTTAGAAGCAGAAGGCGTACAGCTAAGGGGAGATGAAGCAGCTAGCAAGATAATTGACGTTAGACTTGCCGATGAACACGACTGGAAAACAGAATATAGCGATTTGATTTTAGCGATTAAGATAGTTGATTCTGTAGAAACAGCGATCGCCCATATCAACCAGTATGGCTCAAAACATACTGATGCGATCGTCACGGAAGATAATCAAACCGCAGATATATTTCAAAATCGCGTCGATGCTGCTGGAGTCTATCATAACTGTTCAACCCGTTTTGCCGATGGTTTTCGCTATGGCTTTGGTGCAGAGGTTGGCATCAGCACCCAACAAATGCCTCCTCGTGGCCCTGTCGGCTTAGAAGGCTTAGTAACCTATAAATACAAGGTAACTGGCGATGGTCATATTGCAGCAACCTACACAGGCACAGATGCGAAACCTTTTACTCATCGTGATTACTAGTACCGCTTTGCTTAAGTATGAAGTATAAAGTTATACCAAATCCGATTGAGAAAATACTCTTTCCTTAAAATAGCTACAACTCTTCCTTAAATGTTTCTAGTATACGTGAATTATTTAGACAATATTCATAAATTGATGCGGTGCGAACACGATCAACAATTTATTCGATAGTGCGATCGCTTTTTTATTAGCAATTATTTAACCAGACAATAAGCATTAATTTCTCTAACTAAATCGTTCTGCATTGCTCCTGCTTTTTCTGCGTCTATTCGAGCAGACTTTAAAGCTTCGATATCTGTGTTCTCTCTGGCTTTGGCTGCGTCATAAGTAGCTTGGGAATATATACGATAAATAGTTACTAATTTATTTTGATATTTAATCAATTTGCTGTCATTAATGCCCAAAGCTTGAATATTGTCGGCAGCTTGATTCATTCTGTTAGCGACTTCTAACGAGCTTTTGAGTTCCGTTGGCTGTTCGCCTTTAATATAGGCAACATTTTTATTATCTTTAACAACACCATTAGCAATGTGAAAGATTTGTTCGCATTGAATATATTTAGTCTCGTATTTAGTCTCTCCACAGCCAGAAACTAGACAACCCAATAACACGTTATTTATTGCCAGTAGACAAACAACTTTATTTCTGAGAAAAAAATTATGATAATCAACTGTATTTTTTTTATCTTTCATTCTTACTCATTTCCTTGTCTATTTTTCCTGACTTATTGAAATAATTTATCTCAACAGTGCAGTATATATAGTTTTATAGTCCATATTTACAGTATTAATTAATATGTGCAGAAAACAGTTAATTTAATTTAGTTATTAAGCCTAATATATGCGACTAACCACATATTTGGTTAACTCTTTAAGTGCTTCTTTTGATGGAGAAGGAGCCAAACAACTTAAATTTTGAGCAGCCTCGTCAGCGTGTTTAGTTGCTAACTGTCTAGCTTGCTCAATTCCATCACTATTTTTAATTAATTCCAAGGCTTTGTTAATATCATCTGGTTCAGAAAACTCTCTTTTAATTAGAATTTCTAGATAGGGCTGCTGTTTCATAGCATAGATAACTGGAATAGTTAAATTACCGCTAGCTAAATCCGCTTCTGCTGGTTTACCAAGAACTTCAGCCGAACCAGTAAAGTCTAAAATATCATCAACAATTTGAAAAGCCAAACCCAAATTGCGACCATAACAATAAAGACTCTCGGTAACTTCAGCATTAGCATCGCTTAACTCTCCCGCAGCTTTGGCACTATTAGCCATTAAGGAAGCAGTTTTGTAATAGCTCTTGTCTAAATAAGAATCAATTGAAACATTAGTATCAAAATGATTTAGGCTCTGTAAGATTTCCCCTTCGGCAAAATCTCTAATTACCTCTGATAAAAGTTTGACTACCTTTAAATTATCTAAATTGGCTAAATACCAAGATGACTGGGCAAAAAGAAAATCTCCAGCCAACACGGCGATTTTATTGTCAAACAAATTATTAACTGTCTCTACGTTACGACGCAAATCAGCCTCGTCTACCACATCATCATGTACCAAGCTTGCCGTGTGAATCATTTCCGTAATTTCTGCTAAACGGCGATGACGTTCAGTTGGTTCGTGATCTGGCATGGTTGCCCGCGAAGCCAATAAGACAATTGCTGGTCTAATTCGCTTACCTCCAGCATCAAACAAGTGTTCGGCGGCAGCACCCAAAATTGGATGACGCGCACCAATTAGTTGCTTGAGATTGTCTGCAAGGATGCGTAAATCATTTTCAACGGGTGCTAGTAAAGAAGTAGTAAAAGATGTCATTGTTAAGCCAAGTTTGGCAACTATATTTTATTTAAGAAACTTTACATATTATTGTACTTATTTTAAGGGAAGCTAACCTAATAACCAACCATCAACTCTTAAAATGCTGTTGAATCAGAAAAAATTCTGCTATAACAACAGTTTAACCAGTATTTAATCTGAGATATTATGTTAAGCTATAAGATAGGAATTTTGAAATAGTGAAGAGTTTCTAGGGCAAGATAATTGACCAGAAATAACTAGCAAAGTTAGCTAACACAACCATGCAGTGATTAGCGGCTTGTAATCTCTATAATTTCCCACGCATAAGGCTAGATATTATTAGAAGTTAATCTTTAATCAATAGTATCTAAAAAAGTTACTGGCTTATAAGCCAAATTATCTTAGCTAGTTTGAGTAACTAGGCAGGATGAAAGCTAATTTTTGGGCTTGAATAATCTAGGTGGCGAGAAAGCCACTCAGGATTGTTCTTTTGTCTGGCAGTTTTAGCTGCAAAAACAACTAACTTTTTTTTCAAGGCTCATCTTTAATCACTGTTTTCTTGACAAAAACTAATTCAATCAATCAAACATCTACTTCAGCAAATGAACTCCGTCAATTTACCTCTGTTTATCTTATTTTCCTCTGGTGTCTATCTTTCAAGCATTTATGGACTGCTAGCAATTGCACAAATGCAGAAATTTGGCAAAAATATTGTTAACCACAATATTCACTGATCAAAACAACTCATTAGAAACGCTATAAAACTTTATTTATACACAAAGACATTTCTAAGCCTTATTCGACTGGATTAAGTGCCATCATTGACGAAGATATTTCTCCCATAGAAATCTTTGTTACCTGGGGATAATATCCCAGCCATTGCTGAGATATATTAGCAAATTGCTCAGGGGAGCCGCTAACACAGAAACGAGTTGGCAAAGGAAATTGTTCGTTGCGCAATCCCAGCAGAGATAATTCTTTTTTGGCTGCGACAACAATATATTCTGCTGGATCGATAACTTCTACCGATACTGGTAGTAAAGAACGAATTGTTTTTTCTAGATGTCTGTAGTGAGTACAACCGTAGATGAGAGTATCGATCTTTCTGGCTATTAGGGGTCGCAAATATTCTTGGGCAACGTTGCGAGTGTAATCTGTATAAAGCTGATTTTGTTCAATTAGATGGACAAATTTGGGGCAAGGAATTTCCCACACTTCGGTTTGGGGATTAATTTCCTGTATTGCCTGACGATAAGCATGGCTTTTGGCAGTGGCAGAAGTAGAAATTACGCCTATTCTTTTTCCTTGTTTAACCGCAGCTTTTGCTCCTGAAAGGATAACCCCAAGTATGGGGATATCATATTCTTTTCTGACTACCTCTAAAGCTAGAGCCGAACTTGTGTTACAAGCCATAATGATCATTTTTACGTCTTGAGCGGACATCCAGTCTAGAATTTCGCGGACAAACTGAAGAATTTCTCGGCGCGATCGCGTCCCGTAGGGTAAACGAGCCGAATCAGCAAAATAAAGCAAAGATTCCGAGGGCATTTGGCGATACATCTCTCGCAATACGGTTAATCCCCCCACTCCGCTATCAAATAAGCCAATGCGCCAACTAGAATGTTTCATCATTAATTTTTTTATTTTAAAAGGTAATATTTCCCTGCAATCCCCTAAAAATGAGTAATTTCAGCTAAGAATATAGATCACAGTCTGGATACTTAGCTTAGAAGCTATAAATTATTCTGCTTGATATACTCTATAATGCCCCTGGCGATCGCTTCTGCCATTTGACGACGATGATTGGAGTCTTTGAGTCTAGAAGCATCATCCGCTCCAGTTACAAAGCCAACTTCAACAAGTACGGCGGGTGCGAGCGAATGTCTGAGGACATAAAATCTAGCTCGGCGAATACCTCGATCGTCAATATTAACCCCATTTAAAATACTGTAGTGAATTAACTCAGCCAGACGACGACCACTTTCGTAGTAGTAGGTTTCCAACCCATTAACATCAGGACGAGTAAGGTTAATAGAGTTAGCGTGAATACTGACAAACAAATCGGCATCTAAGTCATTAGCTAAATCAGTTCGACCCTCAAGACTGATAAAGTTATCGTTATCTCTGGTCATGATCACATCAATTCCCTGTTTTCCAAGAATTTCTGCTACATCTAGACCAATGGGCAGTATTACATCTTTTTCTTGTAAGCCATCAATGCCGATTGCGCCTGAGTCATATCCTCCATGCCCTGGGTCAATAACAACTCTAGGGCGATCGCTGTTGGGAATAGGAGCCGAAACAGTAGGAAAAAAATTCTTTTTAGGAGCTTTGGCAAATCCTGGTGGTAAAAGAGGTGCATCACTTTGAGGCAGCGGATCTGCGCCAATTTCTATCGGTAGAGAAAGATTGTCACTATCGGCATCAAGCTGTCCTAAGCGGTATCTTAATCTAGTGGCAATTTCTAGCACCACCCTAGAATTCTCTTCGCGCACTCTAAGCTCAGAAACTGGACTATCAGCTTCAAATTCTGGCCCTTTAAAATCTTCGGTCAATGCCGCATTGTCAATGGTTACTTGATAAATACCGTTGCTTAGTCTAGTAGTTGCTGCTAATAGCTCATTATTTCCCTTAACTAAAAGTTCTGTATCGTCATTTTTTAGTTCGATTTCGTCGATTAAACTTAACTCAGTAAGATCTTTGAGAGGCTTATCAGGTTTAGGTATTATCTCTTGGGGTTGAGAATTATCTAAAGTAGTAGCTAAGGTGGAAGATGCTGGTAATTCACCTTTAGGTAATAATAACAAGCCTTTAATCCGACTAAAAGTAGCAAGCCATTCAGGACTATCTTTGGCTACAGTCAGGCTCATTTTCGCTTGATCATCGTCAACCTGTTCAAAATCAATGGTAGAAACACCATATTGATTCACCGCCACTTCTTCATTGTCAAGATCATCAGGAAGAGTTATGCCTTCTAAAAAGAAGTCAATGCGATCGCCATCTCTTCTTGAATCAATTTTGATTTTTCTACTGCCATCGATATTAATAAAAAATCCATTTTTGGTCGCTTTGATATAAGGAGAACCAGTATCTGTTTCTGTATTTGTATTTGTAGAAACATTTTCCATAGACGCAGCTACATCTTCCAATCCTGATAATGACGAAGCAATATCAACTTCAGGGACTTCTAAATCTATCGGGTCTAGGTCGCGATCGGCTATATCGACACGATAAATTCTGGGCTGAGGAATCTCAACCTTCCATTCAGTCCCAGAATCTTCTTTAAACTTAATATCATCGGCATCGATAGTGTAGCCAGGAGCAAATTCCACCACAAGACGAGAAATATCTGACTCTGGCTGCCCAATTCTAAAGCCTCTAATTGGACCTTGATATTCTTCTTTGACAGTTTCTCTATCTAATGTTGTTCTAGGTAGATCGATTACCAAGCGTGTTGGATTACTGAGTAACTGTGCTTCGGGCTGTACCCCCTCATCGGTGGTAAATTCTAAATTTTGATCTTGTTCTTCAAATTCCCAAGATACTATTTTCCCTGCCCTTGCGGGGGAGCAAAATAGAAAAACACCTATAAAACTTGATAATAGCCAGTGAAATTTCACAATAATTGCTCCTCACAAACAGTAGGTAATTGACCGTGGAAGGCGGTCAGCGCAGACACCGCATCGGAGCGCATTCCCTTGCGCCTGTCGGCGACGCGGGGTCGCTCCTCCTTTTCAAGGCGGTGTACCGCTGACTTTTTAGATAAAGCTAGCCAAGACTCTCTAAAGAAACAATAGTATAAGCACCAATAAAAACTGAGTAACTTATCAAACTGCTTTTTTAAAGGTAATGCTAAATCTAAAATATTCCTAGCCAATCCCATTTGAACTATATAATACCCATTCTTTAATTTTGATCTATCGAGACGTAAATAGAAGCAATTAAGTTTCATTAACCGAGCGAGGCAAATCCGTAGCTTATAGATGTTTTTGGGTTTTACCAAGGGTCACAGATTACTCTGTCGTGAGACGGCATTCCGTCAAGCCGAATTGAGACAATCTGTGACCTCGCCTAATTATGTTGTCAATCTTGAACTTTGTCCACTGGTTGAGCTATAGTTTCTTTTTCCTTGAATACAATACGTAATAAAGGAGGAGCAATAAATGTGGTTGAAATTACCATAACGATGATGGCTGCGTCCGTAGCCTCAGATAAAGCTCCACTGGCAGAACCAACTCCAGCAAAGACCAAGCCAACTTCTCCTCTAGGAATCATGCCTACACCGATCGCCAATTTATTTAGTTCAGGATTGCCAAAAACGGTAAATCCCGTAACAACTTTACCTAGGACAGCAACCACAATTAAAAATGCGGCAATAATTAGTCCTTCACGATTGCTAGCAACGGCTGGATTAAGTACGCTGAGGTCTGTTCTTGCCCCCACACAGACAAAGAATATGGGAACAAAAAAGTCAGCCAGAGGAATCACCTGTTCTTCTAATTCTTTACGTTTTTCGGTTTCTGCCAGAATTAACCCCGCAGCAAACGCCCCCAAAATTCCTTCTAAATGAATTGCAGTGGCAATATAAGAGAGGGAAAAGGCAAATACTAAACTAGTTAACAGTAATTCTCCCCGCGTTTTCATTTCGTTGACCAAGCCTATCAACAAAGGACTAATCCAACGACCAAGTAAAATTGAACCAATTAGAAATACCGCTGCACTAATAACTAGGTAAACAATATTGCTAATTTGAATTTCTCCAGTTTTGACCAAGCTGGCTACCACTGCCAAAACGACAATACCCAAAATATCATCTAGTACCGCAGCACCAATGATAATTTGACCTTCTTCTGAACTTAGCTGTCCTATTTCTGCTAATACTTTAGCGGTAATACCAATACTGGTAGCGGTTAAAGCAGCTCCCGCAAAAATTGCAGGAATAACAGGAGTGTTGAAAATATACACTAGCCCCGCTGTACCTGCCACAAAAGGAGTAACCACACCGACAACTGCCACTACAGCAGCAATTGGTCCGACGCGAATCAATTCTTTGAGATCGGACTCTAAACCAATCTCAAAAAGAAGGATAATTACCCCCAACTCTGAAAGAAGGGAAATTACCTCACTTTGAGCGGCAAAGACTGATGGCGCTGATTCTACAGATAATCCTGCGGTAGTCTCAAGCAAGCTGACGATCAAAGAGTCTGAGGCTAAACTACCACCTTCAGGAAAAACCAAAAGACGAAAGGCAGAAATACCAATTAACACTCCACCAAGTAATTGCCCTAAGACTGGCGGTAAATTGATGCGGGAGCAAATTTCTCCTCCTAATTGGCTCGCAAAGTAGATTATGACTAGGCTGAGTAAAACCCCTGCCAGGATTAAAGAACCTTCTTCGGTGGTAGATTCTGTAGCTGCTTCTGTGGCAGCAGCAACTAAAGGCGAACCACTCAGCCAATTCCAAGTCAACATATAAATATCGGTCATATTTTCGGCTAAAAAACTTTTCTCTAATTTATTAGCTTATCGTTATCCTTCCCCATAAGATGTTTACTCACTTTTTTGTTCGAGAAATAACTATTTTCATCGATCATTTACATCTAATTTATTAGTCGCGATGAGATTATATCGCGATCGCTATTACAATAACGTAAAATATTTTGAATAAAAGAACCTGGAGACAGATAAATATCGGCAAAGGCGATCGCCCAGGGGATTGTGCTGTGGATTGTTATGAGTATCAGTTTACTTGGCTTTATTCTGTAAATAATTCACTGAATGAGATATTAAAACACTGTACTAGTAACGCTTCGCTCGCCTACAAATAGCGAGGCAATACTAGCATTATCTTTACTACTTCACATCTTGTGTGAGTTAAGTCTGCTACTTTCAATTAGTGAAAAGCTCGAACATAAAAGACGTTCGAGAATTTGCTTTAGGTAATGATTACCGCGCTCAAATATAGAGCAACAATTTAGTTAGTAAAACAAATATTGCAGCTATATTCTTGTACGGAAGGGGTTTGGGGAGGGTCGTTACGTCAACGGACATCACAAGGGGGCGAATGCATTCGCCCCTCGTGTCCTCCCCAACAGGGGGTCTGGGGGAAAGTTCCCCCAGGAATAAATACGGTTTTTAGAGATCAATTACCTATAACAAAAACTGGATTAAGCATTTTTAATTCACATTAAACGTATTTCATATTATTTATCGCGCCTTGTTATGGTTCGCCTTTCAAAGTAGACGGAGTTGATTAATTATTTTCCCGCAGAAATTTGCGACGCAAACGAGACAAGCCAAAAATACCCGCTACCAAGCCCAAGCCAGCAGTAGGAGAAAAATCAAAGGGAACTGCTTGTGCATTAAAATTATCAATTAATAAACCAGAGCTATAGCCAGAGCCATCTACATCCACTACACCAAAACCAACCCGATAATTACCAGGAGTTAAAGTTCTTTGGAGAGAACCTGACTGGTAAGGCTTGGTATTAGTCGAAAAATTGGTACCACTAGCAGTAGCAATTGTACCCGTACTATCTTCTAAAGGAATTACTTCTTTATATCCATTGCCATTGATAGCACTAATAGAGACAAAACCAAAATCTTTATTACCTAAACTTCCAGCACCATCATTGGTTAAGAAATCGTAGTTATAAGTAAGAAGAGTATTTGTCGGGCTGCCAGTATTACCAATTGTGATATTTTGAAAGATAGCAGAACCTTCTTTGGGCGTTCGATACAAAGCAGGTTTTCCACCAGTACCATCGTAAGTAACGTTACCAATTTTTCTGGGAATAGAAAAAGCATTAGGAGATAAACCCAACTGAGTCTGCAAATTAGCTAACTCAGGACTAGCAGTAATTTGGTCTTGTGTTCGAAGATTGAAAGTACCAATAGTAGTCCCAGGATCGTCGTTTCTGGCAGGATTACATAATCCACTGGCTATTGCAGTGCTTGGACAAGCGGTAGTAATAACACCTTGTCGAGCGTTAGGAGGGTTAGGGTTAGCTTGGTTAGAAGGGCTAACTCCGCTATAAGTACCTCTAATTTCTGTCGAGCCAATACCTGTCCAACCATTACTACCATCTAATGATGTATTAGTGCTTTCAAAATCATTGTTAACAACTGGAGTAATCGAATAGGCATTAGCAGAATTTGCAGCAATTAAATTTCCTAAACTAAGAAAACTAGCAACAAGTGCAATGGGGGTGAATTTTTTGATAGAGATAAACATAATTTGTATTTGTTGTAATAAGCTAATTGGGCAAAAGGCAAACGTAAATTTAAAAATATATTCTCAATAGCCAGTAATTAAATAATGAAATCGGTAGCAGTAACACCTGTAACTCCTTCGAGGAAAGCAATATCTTTGGGATAGACGGCATCTGCTGGGTTAAAGTCAATTTGCACGATAGTACTTGCTCCCAAACTCACAAGCTTTAGATAACCATCTCCAATAGGATCTGAACCTGTGTAACCAACTTCGTTAGCCAAAATATTGCTGATATCAATTTTGTCTTGTCCTTTTGCAAAGTCTGTAATAGTATCAACACCCTCACTTGTTTCATTGAAGAAATAAATGTCATTGCCTGCACCACCAGTTAAAGTATCTTCTCCTTTACCAGCGATGATTAAATCATTACCTGTACCACCAGTTAAAGCATCTGGACTATTTGTACCCTTTAAAAGATCGAAAATAGAAATCGTTGTGGTTGCGGTGTTGCTGTTAACTGTTCCATCGTTAACTACAACATCGACCTTGCGAGCAGTTGTACTGGGACTGGTAGAAGTGTTATTAAAGCTAATAGCTCGAATTGCCGTCTGGTAATTCGCTAACGAAGCAGAACCAGAGAGGGTAATGACTCCTGTTGCTGGGTCGTAGGCACTAGCGGTAATACCTGTAGGTAGAGTACCTGCTGCTGCTAATACGTCGCTGGTTTGGCGGTTAGTTAGGGTGATTGTTGCCGAGGCAATGTTGGTGTTGTCGGGGTCGGTGATTTTGACATCCCTATCGGCGATAGATACTGCACTACCTGTTTTGGCGAAGGCGGTTTGGTAGTTGTTCCCCGTAGCACCACTGCTGTCGTTGCCATCTAAGTCAATGATGGGTGGGGTATTGATCTTAATCGTGGTCGTGGCGGTGTTGCTGTTATTATTACCATCATTGACTACGACACTGACATTACGTGCTGTGGTGATGGGATTGCCAGAAGTGTTATTAAAAGTAATGGCTCGAATTGCCGTTTGGTAATTGGCTAGAGTAGCACCTCCCTTCAGGGTAATTACTCCTGTTGCTGGGTCGTAGGCACTAGCAGTAATACCTGCGGGTAGGCTACCTGCGACTAATAAATCGCTGGCTTGGCGGTTGGTAAGGGTGATGGTTGCCGAGTCGATGTTGGTGTCATCAGTATCGGTAATCTTGACATCGATGTCGGCAATGGGTACGGCACTACCATTTTTATTGAAGGTGGTTTGGTAGTTAGCACCTGTGGCACCACTGCTATCGTTGTCATCTAAATCTAAGACTGGTGGGCTGTTGTTGAGTAAGCTAACGCTAATAGTTGAAATAGCGGTATTACTGTTAGCATTACCATCATTAACTACGACATTGATCGTACGATCGCCTGTGATTCTTCCCGCTACTCCCGCCGTGTTGTTATAGGTAATTTGAGAGATCGCAGTTTGATAATTGGCAAGGGAAGCACTGCCAGTCAAGGTAATTACGCCTGTGTTTGAGTCATAGGTACTAGCAGTAATACCAGTCGGTAATGTACCGAGTACCGCAAGAACTTCGCTTGCGCCATTAGGACGGTTAGTTAGGGTAATGGTTGCCGAGGTGAGGTTGGTGTCGTCAGTATCGGTAATAATTGTGTCGGCATCAGCAATGGTTACAGCAGAACCATTAAAGCTAAATTTATTTTGATAATTGTTTCCCGTAGCACCACTGCTGTCGTTGCCATCGAGGTCGATTACTGGGGGGGTGTTGATATTAATCGTTGCCGTGGCAGTATTGCTGTTGGCACTACCATCATTAACTACAACATTGACACTGCGAGGAGTGGTGCTGGGATTATTAGAAGTGTTGTTGAAAGTAATGGTGCGGATGGCAGTCTGATAATTCGCCAGAGACGCAGAACCAGTTAGGGTAATAACTCCTGTGGTCGCGTTGTAGCCCGTAGTTGTGATGCCTGTGGGTAGAGTACCCGCGGCTAATAAATCGCTGGCTTGGCGGTTGGTGAGGGTGATTGTTGCCGAGGCGATATTGGTATTATCGGGGTCGGTGATGAGGGTATCGATATCCCCAATGGCTACGGCACTACCATTTTTATTGAAGGTGGTTCGGTAATTAGCACCAGTGGCTCCACTGCTGTCGTTGGCATCTAAGTCAATTACTGGCGGGTCGTTGACTGGGATTACGTTAATGGTTGCCGTAGCAGTATTGCTGTTAGCTGTTCCATCATTAACTACAACATCGACCTTGCGAGGAGTAGTGTTGGGATTATTGGAGGTGTTGTTAAAGCTGATAGCTCTAATTGCCGTCTGGTAATTCGCTAAAGAAGCTGAACCAGTTAGGGTAATGACTCCCGTGGTCGCATTATAGGTACTAGCGGTGATACCTGCTGGGAGAGTACCTGCGGCTAATAAATCGCTGGCTTGAGCATTGGTGAGGGTGATTTTTGCCGAGGCGATGTTGGTGTTGTCGGGGTCGGTAATGCTGACATCGGTATCGCCAATAGAGACGGCACTACCTTTTTCAGTAAAGGTGGTGAGATAGTTGGCACCTGTGGCACCACTGCTATCGTTGCCATCTAAATCTAAGACGGGCGGGTCGTTGACTGGGATTACGTTAATGGTTGCCGTAGCAGTATTGCTGTTAGCTGTTCCATCATTAACTACAACATCGACCTTGCGAGGAGTAGTGTTGGGATTATTGGAGGTGTTGTTAAAGCTGATAGCTCTAATTGCCGTCTGGTAATTCGCTAAAGAAGCTGAACCAGTTAGGGTAATGACTCCCGTGGTCGCATTGTAGGTGCTAGCGGTGATACCTGCTGGGAGAGTACCTGCGGCTAATAAATCGCTGGCTTGAGCATTGGTGAGGGTGATTTTTGCCGAGGCGATGTTGGTGTTGTCGGGGTCGGTAATGCTGACATCGGTATCGCCAATAGAGACGGCACTACCTTTTTCAGTAAAGGTGGTGAGATAGTTGGCACCTGTGGCACCACTGCTATCGTTGCCATCTAAATCTAAGACGGGCGGGTCGTTGACTGGGATTACGTTAACGGTGGTAGTAGCTGGGATACTATCAATCTTGCCATTATTAATTGTGACATTAATAGTACGAGGAGTGGTGCTGGGATTGCCAGAAGTGTTATTAAAGGTAATCGCTCTGATGGCAGTTTGATAATTAGCTGGGGTAGCAGAACCGGTAAGGGTAATGACCCCTATTGCTGGGTCGTAGGCACTAGCGGTAATACCTGTAGGTAGACTACCTGCGGCTAATACATCGCTGGCTTGGCGGTTGGTGAGGGTGATTTTTGCCGAGGCGATGTTGGATTCATTAGAATCGGTAATGGTAGTGTCAATATCGCCGATAGGTACGGCATTACCTTTTTCGGTGAAGGTGGTTTGGTAATTAGCACCTGTCGCACCACTGCTGTCGTTGCCATCGAGGTCGAGAACTGGAGTGCTAACAGGATCGATATAATTATCGACTATACTGCCCCTACCATCTAATGAAAAGAGTCTTGCTAGCGCACCCCCTGTTGTAGTACCTGTATCTAAGACACCTGCTCTATATTTAAAGCCTGTTACCGAACCGTATTCAGCAGTTGCTATATTGGTGGTAGCACTAGGATCGATTCCAGCGACATTAGCAGAAGTTTTAGCCTCAAAACGAGATACTTGTGTGCTGGTATTGTAAGTAAAATTAAGATTGTTACCAGTTTCGACAGTATAAGCAGAAATATTGCTTAAATCAACATACTCTCTAAGAGTAGTAGTATCACCAGCACCATCGACATCTACTGGACTCAATACAAAATTGCTAACTGTTGTAGGAGTACTCGTCCCTGTATTGACAAAGGTAAAGGCAAAGTCAACACTGGCATCGGCAGTATTGGTTGGTGCATTAACAGTTGGTTGAAATGCTTCTGGCGATCCAGTTGGTGAACTAGTCGGAGCAGTATAAGTATCGAGAGAAGCTAAAGTTGCACCGTTATTAAGAGCAGTAACGGTAACTAGAGCATCAACTCCAGTAAGAACATTAGAGAAGCGATAAACCGATCCTGCTGCTAAATTTGCTATACCATTATTTACCTGAACTGGATTTTGAAAATTTAGAGTAGGAGGAAGATTAATGGTCAGGCGACTACTGTTGTATGTACCATTGTTTGAAGCGGGAACAGTGTCGGCAATTTTAAGCGTCCAAGTTCCTTGGGCTGACTTACCATTAAAAGCTGAAAAAGGATTTGTGGGTGCGGCGATGCGATCGGCACTGTAAATAGGCGCGGCAATATCATCTGTATTCGTATCGTTAATCGCGTTTGCCGATCCACCTTGCAAAAGCAGGTCATAATTGGTGTTAGCATCGCTACCATTCGCAATTGCCGTAACTGTAGTATTGTCTGGAGAGGTTAAGGTGAAAAGAAGATCTCCCCTTCTAGCATGAGTAACATTCAAACCTAAAGTAAGGTTATTGACAGTAACGTTGTCAGTTATGGTAAAGGTTCTGACTAGAGGGCTTGTAGCGGTTGTTGCATTGTTAATAATACCACTAGTTTTGTTATCAACCAGAATGTAAGCCAATACTCCAGTATAAGAGTCCTGCGTCTGTTGACTAAAAACACTTTCTGCCGTAATTTTGGCAGTTTGGTACTCTAAAATCCAATCGCCACTAAGTGCAGCATTACCAGTGCGAGTGGTAGACGCAGCAATTTCTGCACCAGTAAGATCGTGTAACTTCTCAATAAATTCTTCGCCAGCATCGCCAGCAGCGACGTTACAACCGTAGATGAGGAGACTAGGGGACTGGGGGACTGGGGGACGGGGAGACTGGGGGACTGGGGGACGGGGAGACTGGGAGACTGGGAGACTGGGGGACAGAGAGAACCAAGTTTTTAGATCTTCTTGATATTGACTTAGGGTATCAAGATTAAGTTGAGTATTACCGAGATATAAGCAGCCAGGAGAACCATGAGAAACTAGGTGTATTGAGGTGAAATTGTTTCTTTGGCTGAGAACTTCTGTGATTTGCTCGATGCCATTGCGATCGCTTTCTAAAACAACTACTTCTATTCCTGGCATTACACCATTAGCCAGCAGTTGATAGTCTTCTACTCGATCAATGAAGACAATTTGTTGAGCAGACGTAAAAGTATTTTTAACCTTTGGTGCGATGCCTTCGGCTATGCTATCGCAAATCGCAGTATTATTAATCATAAAATCTTGGTTATTACTGTGTTTCTTGAGTAATAGAGATAGAAATAAAATTTATAGGTTGCCCAGTTAGATTAATTAATCTAATAATTTGAGATGCTGACTTTGAATATTGTTTTGATTACAGTCGATCGATAAAGTATTGGTAGTGCGATCGCATAGATTGTCCGATCTAGATCACACCATCTTCACTTCTTATAAATTAATCTTGCCGATCGAAAGTGGCATCAGTATAAAACTCAAAAAATGCACGTAAAAGAGAGAAAATAATTTAATTTACGGTGTTTTCCCTGATGACTGACAATAGTTTTTCAAGCGATCGCTAAAATAAGAATTAACTTTATGAGTCGCTGAATTAAGACATGAATTTATAATTTCAAATTTATTACTGCCCCCTAATTCCCCCAATGGTGGGGGACTTTGAATTCTTGTTACCCCCAGAATTGGGGGGCTAGGGGGGCTAGATTAAGTATTTTGGAGTCGATCAGAAGATGTGTGTACGCCTTAGCTAAGCTTGGTGCGGCTAAATCATGTTTCAGATCGGCAATGCCAATTTTATAAATCGCTGATTTCAGTTAGTAAAAGCTTTTTTCGGGATTCAAACTAGAGCCTGTGTGTTTGGTAAAAATCCAAATAATAGAGCGTCCTAGATCACGAACAATCTTGATCTTTGGCTCAGGCTTTCGGTTAGTGGCTACTGAGACGGGAGTGAAGGTAATTCCCTGGCTACCTAAAACTATAAAAGCGATCGCTTTTGCTCTAGGCATATGAAAATCGGAAGTAATTAAGTAAATATGCTTAAAACGTCTTTTTTTAAAATCGGCAACTAAAGTAGTAAAGTTAGTTACAGTATCTGTAGCACGGCGATCTAGATAGACTGAACGATTATCCACTCCTGCTGTGTAGAAGATTTCTCTGGCTCTAATTTCTTCGCTGCCACTAGAAACCCAAATAGGCAAATGAGGATGTGATTGAGCAAATTCTGCGGTGAATACTTCTCTTTGATGTCCACCACCGAGAGTTAAAATTGCCTGGGGGAAGGGCTTTTGATAACTGGCGATCGCTAACTTTAAGGGTATGCTAAATATTAGCAGTAAAACTAGAGTCAGGCTACAGATAAAAAAATAAAACCTAGTCTTGCCTTTGTATTTCAATTGCATCTATAAATATTAATAATAGGCATCGACTAATCTAGCATTGGCATTAACTATTGCTGAAGCGATTTGTACTCTTAGAATCATAATAATTAGTTGACTTGCGATCGCTTGCTAAGAAATTAGCAAATTACATTTTGACTGGAAAAACTTTATTTTGCTGAGTGTGGGCTTCGACCAGAACATTTTGATAAGTTTGAATTAGTTTTTGTGCCACAATATCCCAGGTATAGTTTTGAAAAATAAACTCTTTAGCGCGATCGCCCATAATTTTTGCTTGTTGAGGATAGTTTAAACAATCAATTATGGCAGATGCGATCGCCTCTGCATCAATATCAACTACCTTGGCAGCTTGAGCCTGTGCAGCTTCGGGAAAATTGCAGCCTGTAGTGATTACACAGGGCAATCCTGATGCCATTCCTTCTAATACCGACATACTAAAGCCTTCAGAATAGGAAGGAGCAACGTATAAATTAGCTGCTGACAGGGCAGATTTTTTCATTTCACCTGTTAGCATTCCCGTAAAAGTAACAGCTTCTATACAGTCATTTTCAGCAAAGAAACTTTTTACCTGTGGTAAATAATTAATACTATCTGGTCCTGCAACAACTAGATGAGTATTAGGAAATTGACGATATATTTTGCCGAAGGCAGATGCTAAGATATCTAAGCCTTTTTTGGGGTCAATGCGACCGAGAAAAAGAATTAAAGTTTTGTTTTTCGTATCTGGATATTGCTGATAAAGGATATTAGGATTAGTTTGCTTAAGAAATTCCTGACTATGAATACCATTAGGCAGAATAGCTGAGGTTGATTTAATTCCTAATGACTTAATATTATTGGCTTCAGAAGCAACTAAAGTGTGAATAGCATGAGCTTTTTGTAGTGCTGGTTTTTCAATCAAATGATAGTAAATGCGCTTTTTTTTAGCTTTATAGGATAGCGCCCAAGGCTCTAACATTCCATGAGGCGTAATGATATAAGGTTTTTTATGTAGTTGACAGATGCCGTGAGCTACAGAAATTAAAGGAGAAAATAAAGTATGAGTGTGAACTAAATCATAATTAAAAATGTTATGAAATAGCCAGTTAACCAAACTAGGACTAATGATCAGGTCATCTTTATGCCAGCAACGAAAATAGCGAATACGATGATTACCTGTTATTATCCATTGATCGCAAACAGAGTCATGATAATTAGCATTAGTGGTAATTAAATCCACATCTAGATTAAATTTAGCCAGGGTAGTAACTAGCTCCAAGACCATTTTAGAAGTGCCACCATAAACCGAACTAATGTAAGGTGCGATCGCCAAAATTTTCATGTTTATATTTTGCCAAGGCTATTAAAAAATAATCTAGTCGGTAATCAATTTAAATTTAAAACTTCTATGCAATCTACTAAAGAAGTTGCCCAAGTTTCTGGAGTATAATTAGCAATAATTTGACCAGAAGCATCAGCCATTTTAGATAACTTATGCTGAGATTGAGAGCTTAAATACTCTAATCCAGCTTTAATGCTGGCGATTTTGAAAGGATTGAAAACATAACCATTAATGCCAGGGAAAACCAAATCTAGTAAACAACCACAGCGATCGCTAATTAAAATAGGCAAACTGCAAGCCATCGCTTCATTAACTACTAGACCCCAGGGTTCACTAATGCTTGGCAGAATTAAAGCTGAAGCCAAACCATAATAGGCAGGTAATTCGGAAATTTGTTTAAATCCAGTCCAAACTACATTTTTAATGCCTAAGCGAGTAACTGTATCTTTTAATTCTGGATGTTGAGAACCATTTCCTACCATGACCAACGACCAATTATTGCGGTTTTGTTGTTGATAAAGATGGAATGCTTTGATTAGTCGCAGCAAATTTTTTTCAGCCGAAAATCGACCTACATAAAGAAAGAAATGCTCTGGTAAATTTAGCTTTTGACGTATTTCAGCTAGATCTCTTGCTACAACAGCATTGGTGGTCAAATATTGGTTATCTACTACGTCATAACATCGCCAAATGCGATCGCGCCGAAAGCCCAAATTACTCAGGTAAGATGCAGCACTAGCACCAGCTACAAAAGCAGCATCAAAGTTGTTTGTGATCCACCAGCCTTTTAAACTCTCCTTGATAAAATTACGGGGTCGATCTAAAGATTGAGAATCAGACAGCAAGATCGTTTTGACACCATTTTGCTTTGCCCACTTAGTTGCTGTCCGCATTGCTAGATGACTATATCCTGCAATGATTACTACTGCTGGCTTGAGCTTTGCTAAATATTTAACTAACTTATCGGCAATAATCTTAGGACTAAGAGTTTCTAAAGCACCGTTAATAACGGTAAAAATTTCGAGAATTTCTTCATCTACAGTCCATTCTCTTTGTAATTCCTGGTCAGCCAACTGAATCAAGCTAACTATACCAGGATAGATTTTTTGTAAAACTTTGGCTCTGGCAATATGATAAGGTCCAAACTGATTATGAATCAACGCGATCGGCATTATCTTATTTGTGTTCATGAACAGAATATTGTTGATATTTGTGGGACGGGACAATGTTTTTCTGACTTTGACCATCAATACTGAAACGCCAGATTAGCCAACTGGCAGCACTAGTAAATAAGAAGCGAAAAGCCATTGCTTCAAAGGTTTGCATTACTAAATAAACAGATAGAGCCGTCATGATGGTGTAGGTAGGAATCCACAGTCCGCTATAGGTTATGACTTTACGCCATGCCATACCATACAGCCAACCAATCAGAAATAATGCCACTGTATAAAACCAATAAAACTCTAGCCACATATCGGCAATTATTCCAGGAGCCGCCCCGTAAGCTCCGCTCCAACCCATTGTGTCTGACAAACCCGCAGCACCAGTTCCCAAATTAGAATTGTCTAGATTAGGAATGTCGAAAAAGTTGGCAGCATCCTCATATTTTGTGGGCCAGAATTGTCGAGGAATTGGTCTGATAAAAAAGATAGTAAAATATCGTTTGCCCCAAAAATACTTGCCCTTAGCATCGGCATCTAAAATTGCTCCAGAGCCATAAATAAATTCGTTACCAGTGCCAGCTTGAGTTAAATAATTACTTGCCGAGTTTTCAAACTTAAAATCAGAGCCTAAATAAATATTGTTGCGATTGGTCACTAAAAACAGCATCAACATTCCTAAAGCTATAGCCCCCCCAATGGTCTTCCACAAATTCGGGCGACGCATTTTAATCAAGTGCCAACCCATAACTAAAGAAATCAAAATCATTGCCGTAGGACCCCTTCTTGCACCAAGCAATCCCTGAAAAAGCAAAGGCATGGTGAAAACAAAAATCCAAAACCAATCTTCAGTTGTTAAACGTTGTTGAATACGGGCTGTCATTATCCATAAGAGGGCTGGTAAGGTAAGTAACATACCTTCTCTGACATAACCAGAAGTAGACCATCCTCCACCATAAGAATCGCCATAGGCAGCACCAAAGCCACCCGCGCTTAATATTCCAGCTGTATAGGCAAGAATACCGACAATGCCACAAAATATTGCCCCAGTCTGAATACGGGATCTAATTACTGGAGATAATGTCCAAGTCTGCTTGGCGTAACGAAAGAGATTAATCTTCTTGTCTGCAAAAAAAACTCCTGCCAAAAGACTAACGGTGCCTATAAGATTTAGAACTTGAACATGTTCTAATTGTTGTGGGGACAAAAAATATAATAGCTCTTGAGGACTAGAACGAAGCAGATTTAAAGGAATATAGCAGTAAAGACAAAAAAGCATTAATCCTAAATAAATCGCTGGATGAAAAGAATCACGACTGCGACGGTAAGCAAAATAAATACTTCCTACAGCAATTATTCCAATGGACAATGTAAGTATTAAAAATAGAGTTAATGACATAAATTATTTATTTTCTAGAGTCTGAATAGCACTCAAAATGCGATCGCCATATTTTTCCCAGGTAAATTCTTGAGCGCGTTGACGAGCATTACCAGACATTTCATTGCGTAGGTTGCGATCGCTCAATAGTTGTTCAATACGAGCTGCTAAAGTCTGAGCATCGCGAATGGGAACGATAAATCCATCAATACCATCTCTGACTACCGAACCACAGTTGGGAGTAGTAATCACAGGTAGACCGCAAGCCATAGCCTCTAAGTGAACTAATCCAAAGCTTTCGGATAGGGTAGGTAACACAAAAATGTCAGCGCCCAGAAACTCTTGAACTACTTCTGAGCGTGGTACTTGACCTATATAATCTGGTCCTTGAAATTCGGGTCTGTTAATTACATCTCGATCGTATGGACCAACAACACGAACTTGATGTTTAACCTGACGCTGCTGCAAAATTCTAGTCGCTTCTGCCAAATAATGATTCCCTTTACGTAAACCTACCGAACCAACAAACAGAATGTGTCCAAGCTGGGGTTGGGATTGATGGGTAAACCAACTGCGATCGATACCATAAGGTACTAGAGCAATGCGCTTAGGATCGCCCCCCAAATTAGTTATTTCATCTGTGACAAACTGGGAGGCTGATAGTATCAGATCTGATATTTCCCACTGTTGGCGATCTCTGACAATGCCATTTTCTACTTTTTCCTCTGAATCTTGTGCTTCTATACCTGGAAATAAAGCTCTTTCCTCTCTGAGGATACGACCGACGCTGGGATTAATTATTTGCTCGTAAACAACTGACAAACCTGCTTCTTTAGCTTGACGAACTAGCTCTAAATCTGAATTAATAAAAGTATAAATAGCATTGGCATCATGAAATCGATCTTTGACAATCTGTTGTCTAAGTTTGTTTTCGATATTAATGACTGGAAAAATAGTTCTGCTTGCTTGAGGCAGCAAATTTAAGATACTTTTAAAAATAGTAGTAAGAGGAACACTAGTAACAGATGAACGAGAAACTTCTGAAGGCAGCTGACGACCTAATAAACGTTTAATGGCTTTAGGACGGGAAAAAATAGGTAAGATCAAATCTAGAATTTTGGTAAATCCAATGTTTCCGCATATATCTGTATATAAATGTTCCAGCATATTAGCTCTTGCCAATAAAACTGGGACTGCATAGTGCATTCGCGCTCCCATCTGAAGCACGACAAAACGCAACGATGATTTACTTGGCTGAGATTGGGTCATACAAAAACTCCTTTGAACCTTGCCAGACTTGGACAAATTTATGAACGGTATTAGCCCACGAAAATTCTTCAGCGCGAGCAATAACTTGTTGCCGAAGTTCTTGATAAGAAATTGGGTTATCAACAAAAGATTCAAGGAAATCTGCCACCGTTTCTGGCGAACTACTTGGCTCAAATAAAAAACCCAACCCTTCTGGAATCGTATCGGGAATTCCACCTACTCGATTAGCAACTACTGGTACTCCTAATCTGAGACATTCTAAGTTAGATATTCCAAATGCTTCAGCAGAAGAAAATAGACACCCAAAATGGCAAGAACGTACCAATTGAATGAATTTATCCATATCCTTAAATTTATTAATAAATCCCATCGGTTTTAATAGTTTGTGCTTAGGTAATTCCTGAACTTTAGAACCAACTGCAATTACTTCTACTGGAATATTTCGACTATCTAAGACATCGGCAATTTCTAACAGGAAAGGTAGTCCTTTTCGTTGCCAATCTTTACCAATAAATCCTAGTCGCAAAGGTTTGAAATTCACAGGGTTTGATTGAGCATCAAGATCGGCTTTAGATAGACGTTCTTCATCTAAATTAGCCCCACCAGTAATCACATAAACTTTATTGGCAGGTATATTGTAATCTTTAATAATAGAATTGGCTGCCTCTCGACTCATGCAGATAATTCTCTTAGCTTGAAGGTAATTATTTTTCTCTGTTGCTAAAGCTATTTTTCTAACTTTGGCAGCAACTATTGATGCAAGTCCATAATCATCAAAATTTTGCTTTAAAGTAGCATCAATATAATAATTAACCTGCCATTTTTCTAACCAAGGATTGGGAGGTAGTAAAGGAAAATGACTAATAAATTCAGTATTTTCTTCAATATCAGCTTGTGCAAAAAGCTGCTTGAGAAATACTTTAGAATATTGAAATCCTCCTTTTTCTCTCGTATGTAGCCATGTAATCAAATTCCAAATTATCCGTAGTAAGCTCAGTTTTTTAGGATTTAGAGCTAGACCATAATCTAGGAATCTTTCTTTTTGTGAAGCCTTAAGAAAAAAGTACGGAATGTTACTCCAGGTGTTAATTTGGTTGGGATCACCAATTAAAGTCAAAACTTTTTGCTCGGTCTTTATCATCTTAAAATAACCTTAATTCTGTGTATAGTTCGAAAAAATACTTTGTAAGCGAGGAGGAACTAAAAAGATCATCTTATAGCGGTATTTATCTTTATTACTTTTAGTAATTTTATAAATTTAAATTTGTGCAGGCTATTTTTTATGTTTAATAGTGGCTTAGTAAATGCAAATACCTCATATTTAAAATTATCAATATATTCAAACAATTCATGTTTAAGATTAAAAAACTCAGCTATAATTAAAGGCGAATGTCGTTCAATTAATTTACCAGCTCCCAACAATACATCAAAGTCAGCACCTTCAACGTCTATTTTGATTCCAGTTATAGATAATCCTTGATTACAATCTGCGAAATTGTCTAATGTAGTTGTAGTTAATTTAACTGATTGAGAGTTTCTGGTAGTGTTGGGATTGACAACTATATGACTTACCTCCGAGCAATCTCCTGTGTCAAACTGTATTTCTGGGACTTGAGAATATACTGGTTGATTAATTATTTCAATATTGTTAATGTTTTCTATATTTCTATGTAATAACTTTAAGTTTCTCTCATCTGGTTCAAAAGCATAAACTTTATTAACATGATTAGCAGTGAGTAAAGAATAATATCCGATATTTGCACCTACATCTAAAAAAACTTGATCGGATTCAAGATTTTCAATTAATATCTGTTCGCTCCCCCAATCAACATTACAGTTGGTTACAAAAATTTCGCTAGCAAATCTACTATTTATAGGCAGATTCATTGTATTTCCATTAGGAAGTTGAATTTTATGATTCTGACGAATAATTCTTTTATAAAATTGTCTTAAAAATGTACGATAGAAATATTGACCATATCCAACCTCTTGTGCAAATTTAAGATTTATCATTTTGATTCACCATAGCTTTGTTACTTAGCGATTGTTGTTGTGGGTAATTAAATCGTCATTAATCTGCAAAGATAAAACTGTCCAAACTTACTGTCAACATTTTCTAATTACCTAGCAAAATTGAATACCATTTATCCGCACATTGTTGAATATTGTGATTAGTTGCAGCATATTGATAAGCCTTATTGCCCCACTCGCGTCTTTTCTCTTCAGAAGCCAGAAAATTTCCTAAAGCTGTTGCTAATGCTTTTGCATCACCCTGCTCGATTAAAGCTCCAGCTTTACCCTGTCCTAGAACTTCACAACAAGCTGAAGCATTACTAGCTACTATAGGAAGCTTGGCAGCCATTGCTTCAATTAAAGCGATTCCAAAACCTTCTTCCTCAGTAGTACTAAAAGCATAAATATCCATTTGTCCTAGTAATTCTGGAATATCAGAGCGATCGCCCCAGAAAATTACTTGCTCGCTCAAGTTTAGCTCGTCAACTAAATTTTGTAATGTCTCTTTTTGTTCTCCATCTCCTATCAACCACAATTGTGTATCAGCAAATTGCCGATGAACTAAGTTAAAAGCTGCAATCAAAGTTTGATGATCTTTGATGGTATTCAAACGAGCTACCATACCAATAACTTTAGGTGAATTAGTCGAACGTTGTTGTCTACTCTTTTCGGCTCTAGCAGCTATGGCTTTGACATCGCAACCATAGTTAATGGGATAGGAATTGCGAGGAAGCTTGGTTAACACTTGTAGAGAATTGTGTACTGTTTGAGAACAAGAATGGATGGGAATTTTAAGTAACCTAGAAAATAAAACAATATTTTTCCAAACTTTCAGTCTTGAGAGATCTTTTTCTGGCACTGGATTACCAGGGCAAACCATAATCTTAGGCACTCGAGCTATACGAGCAGCTAAACCGACAAAAAGATGTAAGCCAAAAACGTGCAGCAAAATTGCCTGAGGTTTAATCTCTCGAAATTTGAGAGCTAGATTGAATATAAATGGCAAACGGCGATCGCTTTTGTAGTCTTGATTGATAATTGTTAAATTGGGTATCTCCTTGAACAATGGCAACATCTCTGTACGCTCTGAGTCCAGGTAAAGCAAGACATTTTTGGCATCGGGAGGAGAATTTTTAATGATCTCAAGACAGATATTTTCAATACCTCCAAAAGCCATACCATTAATCACATGAATGACAATAGGAGATTGTTTGACTAATGGTTTTTCTAAGGAAATAGATTGATTAATAACCATTACACTAAATTCAAATAACTAATATATTGCTTTGCCATATTCTCTATAGAAAATTCGTTTAAAACTTTTTGCTTGGCTTGCTTGACTTTAATTTGGGCTGCTTCTGGATGTTTCATTACTTGGGCGATCGCATCAGCTAAAGCTTCGGGATCTTGCGCTGTCACTAAATAACCTATATTGCCCTGTTCTAATACTTCTCGACAAGCTCCTACATCTGTTGCAACTATTGCTACCTCGGCAGCCATTGCTTCAATTAAAGCAATGCCCAAACCTTCATCTGGTTTAGCCGAAAAAACAAAAACGTCCGTTTGACCCAACAATTCAGGGATATCTCGACGCATTCCTAAAAGTTGAACGCAGTCTTCAACTCCCTCATGTTTAATGAGCTTCTCATATTCAACGCGACGGCTACCTTCGCCGACCAATTGAACAACAAAACTAATACCTTTTTCTTTCAAGATACGAGCTGCTTTTATTAGTGTCGGTTGATCTTTGTGTCTTTCCAAACGAGCCACCATACCAATTACAAAAGGTTGTTCTGACTTTTGCTGGCGTTTGATCTCTGCTCGTTGGGCAATCTCTTCGATGGGACAACCATTATAAACAGTGACGGCCTCTAAATTTCCTACATTAAAATGTTTGACTACACCTTCACGAACATAGTCACTACAGCAGATCAACTTATTGGTTACAGGTCGACCCAATTGAATTTCCATTCTAAATTTGCGAAAAGCACTGTTTGTCCAGTAAGGAGGATAATTACCTACATGAGCCACAATTTTTTTTACTCCAGCCAAACGAACCCCATAAGCCATAAAAGTATGCCAGCCTAATGGCATCGATAAAAAACCATCGGGTTTAAATTGTTTAGTAATCTTGTAAAAAGCTGCTACCAACTGACCGTAACGCCAATAGCCCTTTGACGGTAAATTTATATTTTCAACATCTATACCTAATTGTTTAAATTCACTACTCAAGTCTGTAGGTTGATTGTTTAAAATTACTATTTTAGGATGTATTTTCCATTTGAGCCACCAGCGACACATCTCTAAAACTAAAATAGGAGTACCTTCTGCACAAAGAGAACTAAGGGTAATTAGTATTTTTTTCTCAGAGTTTTTACTTGATTTGAACATACTATTTATCTTGAATGAGTTTTGACAACTAAAGCTAGAAATCAAGTGTTTAGATAAATCTTAAATATACGGATATTTACATCTTTCTCCATGATTTGGCTGTCTATATTTATTTTGATGAGAAGTGTCTACAATATTGCTGAATTTCTCACTTATTCTTTGAATTGGATTGAATGAAGTCAAGCGTTTTGATTGGGGCAATACTAAAGAATCAATCCATTCTCCAATATCAAAAATCTCTTCTTTTGCTTGAATCTGATTTTCCCAAAATAACCATGATGAAAAATTTTCATAGTTTACATGATGAAATTCGGAAAATTTGACGACTCTTTGATTTTCCATCAAGTCGTGCAGTTTGAATCTAAATACCACAAGTGATTCTTCTGGTTTAAATTCAACCAACCATCTATGATGAGCGCATCCTATAACCCCTGTTGTACGTTGCAACATTCGTCGTGTTAACAAAGGTTGTTTAATCAATAATTCTGACGCAGCACTTGGACATTCTATATACCCTGCGCGTGCAACTCTCGACATTTCTGATACTACCCAAATAGGATCTCGGATATCTTCTAAAACATGACTACAACAGACAAAATCGAAATAGTTTTCTGGAAAAGGCCATGGTTTTCTATCGCAGATATCTATTTGTATCCATGTATCCTTTATAAATCGCTCTGGTTCTCCATAATCCTGTGCTTGTCCACTAAGACGTGTCTCGTAATCATTTATATCTAAAACATGAGTCGCTCCATTGATAGGCTTGTGCCAACCACCTACGTCTAGAGAACGTTGTGATTGTCGCATCATTGTTATTACTTTATCGATGTTTTTCATTCTGAATTCCTTTCTGGTTGTGGGTTATTAGAAAAAATAGCTGTCTATTTATGTTAATTAGTAATGCTTAGCTTAAAAAATCCTTATAGTATTGAAAAAATCAACTAATAGTTGGAACAGCAATATAATCTCCAAATTCAAGATTGTCTAAATGTTTTTTACCTGAATAATCTTGAATTTCGTATTTGATTTCTCTAAAAAAAGTAATAATATCTTTAGCAGTTTGCCCTTTTGGCATCCAAAACGGATGTATTCCAATTAATATAGTAGGTTGATGTTTTTCTATGGTATTTTTTGCTCCTTTTAACACCAGTAATTCGGCACCTTCAACATCGATTTTAATTACATTAGGGACTATATTTAGCTGTGAACAGTTTTCGTCTATAGTTGTTATTGGGACATTAATAATCTCTTTTTGACTTGCTGAAATATGAGGAACTTCGTCGGCAATTGTCAAAGAATTACTACTATGTTTACCACCGTCCACGAGTACGAATTGTACAGAAATATCAGTAATATCTCCTACAGCTTTTGGGATAATAAAAACATTTCTAGTGAAATTTATACGGCTATGGTACTTCAAGATTTCTAGATTACTTGGCGATGGTTCAAATGCAATTACTGTTCCTTTTCTACCAACCAATTTAGAGGCTAACAGGGTATGAAAACCAAAATTAGCACCAACATCAATAAATGTATTACCTGGTTTTAATCTAGATTTTAGATAAGACTGTAAATCAGGTTCGCATTGATCGTAATTCATAAAAGAAGGATGTAAGAATAAAAACTTTCCTCCTTGTATTGCAGGAATAGGTAACGTATTAGTACTAGAATATCGCCAACTATGAGTTAGCTTTTTAAGAAAAGAGTGAATTTGTGGTATATTTTGACGAAGAAAAGAATTGGTTTGAAGATACATAAATTTAACTTCTATTATTGCGATCGATAAAACTGAAACTTTATTTTTGCGATCTAAGCTAATTAGTTTTAACCATAGGCATTAACGCCTTATACATAGCTAAAGTATCGCGAGCTAAATGCATCATTGTTCTAGGGTATTGAACATTGGCTTTTAAATTTGATATCAATTCTTTTTTTGTTACTAGGCGTTGAATGATCGAAGCTAATTCTTTGCTATTACCTGGTTCAAACAACAAACCATCTACTCCATCTCGAACTAATTCGGCAATACCGCCAAGACGACTACCAATTACAGGGATACCTGCTGCGAAAGATTCAAGCACTGTAAGGGGACCAGTTTCTAGCCACAAAGAAGGAACAACGCAAAGATCGTAATTAGCTAATAAGCCTAACAATTGACTATTTGGAATACCGTACTGAATATTAAATCTTGGATCTTTTTCGATTTGTTTTTTGACTTCCTTGCCGTACTCTTTTTCCTCCCAGTTAATATCCGAACAAAAGAAATCAACCTGAACTGGTAAATTTATAGGAAGAGATTTTACTGCTTCAACCAAAACGTGACTACCCTTGATATGGGTGCTGCGACCAGCGAATACTAACTTTAAGACACCATCTTCTAAAGGTTTTCTGGAGTTTTTATTCTCAATGGCATTAGGTCCTCCTGTGCGAAAAAACTTAATCTTATCAGGAGGCGCACCATTTAACACGACTAATTTTTGTACCCATTCAGCATGAACGTGGAGAACATTTACAAGATCGAGCATTTTTAGCCAAGCATCTTGAAATATTTCCGTCATTTTCCTAGTAGTTAAAAGACGACTAACTATATTAGACTGATTGACATCTATTCTAGATAACGACCAACGTGCAAATAAATTAGCTAAGGTAGGTTGCATACCCGCAACTGTAAGACGACACTCTGAACAACGTTGCAGTTTAATCTCTCCATCACAAACTGTTTTACCTTGATAAAGTAATCCGTGTTGAGAACAAGAATTTCCTTGGGTATGGTAGGTCATGACAACCTTAGAACCGAATTTCTTGGCTAACTGCATATGTGCAATACCTGCACTAGAAGTAAAATCATGAAAGTGGACAATATCTGGTTGATAGGCTGCCAAAACCTCGGAAAAGCCAATACCGCATTAACTGTAGTGCGCGAGTACAAAGCCATACGCTCGACCGCATCGGGGATTGGTGGCAGTACTTGAACTAGAACACCCTCGTAAATATGACTTCCTAAAGGTTCTCGTCCAGAAGAATGCTGGTGAATTACAATATGCACATCTACCCCTAAACGCTGTAAGTTTTGGCAAAGGCGATGACAAGAGATAATGCTACCTCCTGTTACCCAAGGGAGATAAGAACTAGCACCGATAAGATGAAGAACTTTCATAGCTTACTAGCTGGCTAAAACAGCTTGAATAAATCTGGACTCGGCATTTTTGGGAGGTAGTGGCATAGGCACTTCTTCAAATTCCTGGGTAAGTAAATGGTGTAGTTCTTCTGGTGAATCATAAATATGAACCCCTGAAAGATGACTAACACTTCGAGCAGCAATTCGATTAGCAATTACAGGAATACCTGCTGCCAACATTTCGGGAATTCTAGTTAGGACTCCTAAACCTTTTTTCTGATGTATTAATACAGCTCTAGTTTCGGCTAAATACTGTTTTAACTCTTCTTTAGTTGCTGTACCACAAATACTTAGCCAAGGATAATTTAAAGTATCTTTTAAAGTCTCAGTTTGATTGCCCACAAGTTTAACTTCTAGGGACTTATTCTGACTACAATTATTAATCCATTTAGCTAGCTGAATAAAACCTTCAACACTGGCATAATTTTTTGCCGATCCCAAAATTAATAAACTTTGCTTTTCTGAATTTTTTCTCGCTTTTCTAATATCTGAATAAAGCTCTATCAATCTTTGACCTGGATAATAAGGGAGATATTCTGCATCAATATCATGATTTCTTAGAAGTATTTGTTCCTCTTCAGAAACAGCAAATACAAAATCTGCTTCTTTCAATCCTTTAATTTCTTGCTTGAGATAATCGAAAACTAGAGCAGATTCTTTTTTTCTAAAATGAGTTAAGAAAAATGACTCTATGTTGTGTGGTAAAGCGATTAATGGAACTTGATATTTTTTTTTGATTTGGGGTGTAATTGTTTCTCCTGTTGTTTCCCAAATTATTGCCTGGTATTTTTGAGATTGAGTTAATTCGCTGTGATACAAATCAAGCATCTGACCGATACCACCCAAGCGTTTCAAGCAAAAAGCTTCCCAATCTTGATTTTGAATACTATTTACTACTCCTAAAAAGCGATCGCGAATTGGTCTAGTTTCTTGATAAATGGATTGTTGTAACTCGGTAGTTTGAATATTGTTTCTTGATAATATTTCTAATATCTGCTCAGAGCGATGTTCTCCTCCATGGGAAGGATTCTTAACTGCAAAAGGACTAGAACGCAAAACATTGATTGGCATTTAAATTTACCTTATGGCGATCGCCATGTAATTGATATTTAAGACAATAAATTTTAAGCTTCTAACTATGAAAATGTAATGTTACAAAAAATCTTTTTTCAATGTTGAAAGCAAATCTCGATTGCAGCAGTATAAATAATTTTCAGTGCCTCTATTGTGATAACAGTTGTCTTCATTTTTTATCAAAGGAGCTTTCACGTTATTCGTAATTAAAAAACCTTTGTATTTTAAATTTAAATTATCAAAAAAATCTGCAATTTTTTGCCAATTGTCATGTTGAGCCTCTACAATAACTACAGGCTTGTTTTCTATTAATAGTTGCATAGCCCCTGATAAGACTTCGATCTCAAAACCTTCTACATCTATTTTGAGCGCGCCGATCGATTTTTCAGTAAGACGATTTCGGTTATAATCGTCTAATTTCATCATGGGAACAGAAATTGTATCGACAACTTCATCTAGTTCTGCGTAATGTTGAATTACGCTACTTAAATAACTACTTTTAGATATAAAAAGCTCTGTTGTGGTGTTGTGATTGCCAAGACAAATATTTTCTATCGTAAATTTCTTAAAATTATTCAGCGCAAATAATTCTTCTGTAAACGATCTCAAATATGAATTTGGTTCAAAAAGAACTACAGGTCGATTGAGAGACAAAGGATAAAGAGATCTGATACCCAAGTTAGCGCCAATATCCAGAAAAACTTTCTCTATAGGTATATTGTTATGTAAAAAATCTTCTACTTTTCTCAATCCTCGCTCGTGCCATTTATAACTTTGTGCAAATTGCCAGCTTTTGAGATCGCCATTTTTAACTGGCACTTTTAATTTAACTTTGTTAGATAGGCAGAGAATCCAAGTATAGTCTGTTCGAGGCGCACCAGCGACGCTGATATGCTTGACAAAAAAATCTCTAATTTTTTCTGGTGCATATTCATAAGGAAAATTGACAAATTTTAGCAATGTGGGAGACTCTAAAAGTTTTTGTCCCAAATAAACTCTAATTTGCTTTAAAAGCCTTTTTAGGCTATTGTCTTGCTGCCAACTTAGTGTTTTCATAATTAATTTAATCTAAAAAATGAATTTTGCAGCAAACTTTACGAAATTTTCAACGGTTTTGCTATTTTGGCTCTAGTAATTTTATTGTTAATCCAAAGTGCACTAGTTTGAGGTTGTAGCTGCTTTAAAAAAAGTTTATTCAATGAATAAACCAAAGTATTTAAAGGTAGTTTAATAGCACAAATAAACAAATAACATAATTTAGATATGAAAGAATTTTGCTGATTTAAACCTATATTAATAATTGACATTTTGTAGTGATGAGATAGTTCTCTATAAGAAATATTTTTGACTTTTTCTAAATTATGCTGGCGAGCAAAATCTAAAGCATGGTGAGCCATTTTGAGTAATATCTTGAGATTTTGAGGAGTGTAAGGATCTGTTGTTGCTTGACTAGAATGTTTGCGCCAGGTTGCTAATACTTCTGGTATATAAACCGTGTTATAAAGCAAAGAAGCTCGCATTCCCCATTCAAAATCTGCCATCGAACCCCAACCCGCTTTGAAATAGCCAATTCGCTCAAATAACTGTTTACGAATTAACAATTGAGTTAAAGAAGTATAGACTGTCAAAACTGCAAAATGGAGTATTCCATCATGGGGTGCATATCTTTTGTGAGGACAATCTAACCATTGTTTAAGATACGTACTGGTATGTACTGACCATTGTTTTTCTGCTGGTAAAAGTTCAGAGTTTTCATCTATGAACTCTAACTTGCACTGGCATAGATCGCAATCAGTATTTTTATCTAAAGTTGCGACCATTTTCTCTAAACAATCAGGGGTCATCGTATCATCACTAGTAGCAATGTAAATATACTCACCACGCGCTTTATAAATACAGGAATTAAATGCTTGATAAATTCCTTCTGGCTGTTCTTGAAACAAATGTATTCGAGAGTCTTGGCTAGCATATTCTTGAATAATTTCCCATGCACCGTCATTAGAATAACCATCTACTACTACTAATTCCCAATCTTGAAAAGTTTGATTGACAATAGTGTCTAAACGCTCTCTGATAAAAGCAAAATTATTCAAATTAGGCAAGCAGACAGTTACTTTAGGATTCATTTTTTAAGCGAGTTTGATGTCTAAATAATATTATTTCCATTCAACATTTCTTTTAATAATTTTGGCTGGATTTCCAGCAATTAGCACTTTTTCTTCTGCAAAAGATTTAGTGACAACTGAATTAGCTGCCACTACTGAATTATTAGCAATATGAACCCCTTTTAAAATTTTACAGTTGCTACCAATCCATACGCGATCGCCAATAACTATTTCGGGAGATTTTTCTTTTTTTCCTTCATAATTTATTTCATGCCAATCTTTGTCTAAAAATTCACATCCCCAGGAAATAGTTGATTCTTTGCCGATGGTCAATCCATGAGCAATTATTAAATTAGTTTTACCATTAATCGTACAGTTATCAAGAATACAAATCGCATTTTGACAAATATCTAATCGACAACCTTTACCAAGCTCGACTTTACCGTTAATCTGTAATTGACCACTAATATTGAGAAAACTCAGATCGTGTTTGTTAAGAAAGCCAACATATCGATTACCAATAAATAGTTTTCCTGTAGTTTTGATATTGGTTAAACCTTGAATACAAGTGTTAGGATGAGCAAATATATATCTCGATTTGCAATGATAGTAAGCTGATTTCAAAGCAAATGAAATTAAATTTACATCGAAAGTAGAACTTACAGAATTACGATAACATTCACCTAGAAAGTTTTTAATATCAGCGAATATATTTGTTGATTTAAAAACAGAAATAGCTGCTATAAAAGCCATAATTTAAAAGAAAGATACACAGGATTTCAGTTGATAGCTAAGTTTAGTATTACGATCGCCTATTTTTTTAGCAGGAACACCCCCGACAATGGCATAAGGTTCGACTGATTTAGTCACAACTGCACCTGCAGCCACGACTGCACCCTTGCCGATAGTTACTCCTGGTAAAATCGTGGTACGAGAGCTAATCCAGGCATAATCTTCGATAATTACAGGCGCACCTGTAGCAGCAAAGTTAGGATCGTGGGGATCGTGTTGTAACGTCCAAATCCAAGCTCCTGTAGACATATTCACCGAGTCGCCAATAGTTAAGCCAGAACGTCCGTCGAGAATACAGCGATCGCCTATGCTAGTATTATTACCAATAGTTATTTTATGAGGATCTCTAAAATGACAGCTATTATAGATAACAGTGTCATTTCCTATCTTTAGTTGAAAATGCTTGATGTAAAGATATTTTCTAATAGTTTGGGAAGGAATTTTACCAATTACTTGTAGCCAGAAAAATTTTAGATGATGATATTGCGATCGCAAGTTGGAAATAAACATAATATTAAGAAATGTTCTATTTAAGATTGAAATCAAGTAGATGTGGTCGTCAACTTTTCAGCAATTTCAGTTGTATTAATATTATTTTGCTGAGTTTCTAATAGTCTTTGATAAATTTCTACGTAGCGTTGTGCCTGAAGTTCCAGAGAATATTCATTTATGGCAATTTCTCGACAATTTTGCTTCATTTTTGTTCTCAATTGGTTATCTTCTAGAAGCTGAATAATTCCCTGAGAAAAATCGCTAAAGTCTTCGGGAGCAGCCAAATAACCTGTAATATTGTGACGAACTAAATCAGGAACACCGCCAATCTTAAAAGATACCATTGGTGTTCCACAAGCCATGCTTTCTTGTAAGACTAAAGGTAAGTTATCTGCACGAGTAGGAAAAATGAATAAATCAGCAGCAGAATAAGCAATAGATTTTAGGCGATCGCTACTAACATAGCCTAAGTTGATAGTATCAATACCGATTGATTCAATATGTTCGCCACTATTACCAAGAGTCAATAAAACTATGTCTTTTTTGAGAGAAGCAGGTAATTTCTGCAAAGAGGCATTTAATAAATCTCCACCTTTACGCCGATCTTTGAGATTGACTGCACAAAACATCAAGACTTTTTTGTCATGAGGAATACCCAACGCATATTTACAGTGTTCCGCTTCTATAGGCTGATAGGCTTCTGTATCAAGACCGTAAGGAATATGATGAATGGGAAGGCAATCGAGCATACTTTGCTTGGCTTGCTCTGTCAACCATTTACTAGGAGTCACAATAACCAAATTTGAACGGTTGTAAACCCAATTTTTTAGCTTCCACTCCCACTTGGTATTATCTCTAGCTACAGCAGGATAAGTATCTAATTGCGGACATTGACCACATCCAGTTTTCCAGCGATCGCAATCATAACTATAAGCACAATGACCAGTAAAACTCCACATATCATGAAGAGTAAATACAGCAGGTTTATTTTTTGTTAGTGAAGGAATTGCCAAATAATTAAAAAACCCACTGTGAAGAATGTGAAAGTTTAAAACATCTGCATCTATGTAAAAATTATTTTTTTTCACTCCAAAAGAACTGATACAGTGAAGATCATTTAAACCCAGTCTGGAAGTAATTTTACGAATTTGGGATTCCCATCTTTGGGAGCGATCTATTGATTGAGATTCATCAGAAGAGAGTGTTTTATAGTTACTCAGAATATTGCCGTCTATACCAATATTTTTTAAACTTTGATAGAGTCGGTACATAGCGATCGCACCTCCACCACCGTTGGCATAATCACTATAGTTAATTTGAAGTACTTTCATTTTGCCAATTTATTACTAAGTTGAACTTACTGATAAAAGTTATAAACTTCTATATCCCAGAAACTATTTGGTAAACTTATGTTTTTTCTCAAAATTCTTTTTCCTTCATAGCTATATAGTGGCTGAAGAAAAGTTCTAAGTTTGGGAATTCTATTTAGTCTCAAGTTCAAACACAGCTTTCTTAAAAAATTGGGCGACCAATTTAAGGAGTTTTTCATAGTTACTAGTGACTTTTCTGCTTCAGCTACGTAGTTATGTTTTTGACGACTTTTTTGATTTGCTTGAAAACGAAAACCTCCCAATGGTGAGGAAATTCCATATAAATCTGCGTATAAAAAAAAACTCGACCAAAGATCGAAATCACTAGCTAGATCGAAATCGGTAGATATTCTACTACCAGCCCGTTCCCATAAGCTTCGCCGCCAAAAAGTAGACTCTTGTTGTATCCAGGCAATGCCTTGTTTTTCTCTAGGCAAATAATAGCCATCTAAAAACGCTTCTCGTGAATAACCCAGAATTGATTTGAATCCCGTGCAGAATCCAGACCAATCCCATCCACCAGGATTAAGCGTCGTTAGCCATTCTACTTGCTCAAGGTCAGACATAGCACTAGCAACAGTTTTTAAAGCCCAAGGACAATACATATCATCACTGTTTAACCAAGCCATAATCTCACCAGTAGAATGAGCAAAACCTTTGTTAATTGCGTCGTATTGTCCTCGGTCGGGTTCGCTGCACCAAAAATGTAAATAACTTGCGTATTGTTTGATAATTTCTACGCTGCCATCTGTAGAACCACCATCAATGATTATGTACTCTAAATTTGGATAGTTCTGAGACAAAATGCTTTGAATGGTTGCTTCAATAAATTCAGCTTGATTAAATGAAGGTGTAACTATTGAAATTTTAGGCAAATTTGACATATCAATTTGAGCTTATTACAAACTTAATTCGACTTAAAAAATAGGTTAAATAAGAAATAGCGATCGCCGCACCCCCAGAAATATCTGATTGATTAATATGCAAGATATTCATTTTGCTAGCTTAATTCCCTCCATAAATAAAGAATCTGGCTTATACACAGTCCCGTCTAATTCTGTATCGAGATTAAAGTTAGTCCAGTTTGAGATATAACTCTCCGAAGCAGTACGGGGAATAATCTTATCTAAACCGCATTTTTTAAGTAGTAATGCGAGGGAATAGCGATCGTACATCCATTGATGAACCTCACCACTCTGTCGAAAACGCCCAATTTGTAAAGTTTCATACTCTTTACCTAGTAATAGTTTTAATATTGATTCGCGATGATGGTTTGGATAACGCACAAAGCGATAAATCTGTCTTAATAGATGTTTTAGCCTACCTTCTGTATCTGCGATCAAAGGTTTTTCTTGCTTACCGCGATTTCTGGCTTTGAATAGATTCTCTGCTTCTATACCCAAACGTTGCAAAACAAATTCTTGATTGGGAATATGTTCGTCAAAAAGATATTTCGCCATTTCCCCTCCAGAATAATTCCTTACTGTTTGATCGTACATCTCTAATAAAATCCAGTTGTAGTTATTAGCCCATTCTAGAGAACCAAAGCTAGCTTGTTCTAAAGATTGTAGATATGTTTTCGCAATTTGTTCTAAATCGGGAACGGCTATTCTTATTACACCTTGAGGACGTAAGACACGATAGCACTCTTCTAAAAATGACTTGGCTTTTGTTTTGGGAAAGTGTTCTAATACATGAGAACTATAAACTACATCAAAAGAAGAATTGGGATAGGGAATACCTTTTGTAAGATTGCAAGCAATCACGCCGTCACTAGTAGAAGTAAAGTCAATATTAGTCCAAACAGAGTGAAAACGTTGACCGCAACCAAGATTAAGATATTTCATCATATTTTACGAAATTGAATGTATATACTCTGACCAATCAATAACCTTCTCAAACCAAGACGAAGACATTTTTCATATAAAGGCAAACTGTAGCGATTAAAAATCAGTTTGGTAAGAGGGAAAACTGAACGAAAATAATTATTGTAAGCATTTAAATAGCTAAATATATGATATTCAGCTAAAGGCTCATAAATGATTTTTTCTACTTTAATTGGAAATAATTTTTCTAAAGCAATTAAAGATTTTTTAGACCACTGAAGCATATGGTGCGGAGGCATATCTAGCAAATTATCCTGATACTTCAAAAAGCTTTCTGAGTTTGGAACACAATAAATTAACTTGCCTCCAGGCTTAAGCATCTGAATTGACCAAGTAATAAAATCTTTGGGATTAGTTACGTGTTCTAGTACCTGAAAACTACATACACCATCTAAAGACTCACGATAAAGTTTGACAGCTTCTTCTAAATCTAGACGCTCTACAGGGAGATTCTTCTTCTGTGCAATATCAATAGCAGCCTCATTTAATTCAATGCCCTTAATATTAAAACCCGCATTTATAGCCGAAGTCACAAAGTCGCCAAAAGCAGAGCCTATTTCCAGAACATTTTCGCATCTCGATAAATCTTGAAGTGCGATCTTATGTTCCCATTTACTAGGCATATAATACCAATTAAAATTTTGCAGTTTCTCATAAAGTTTACCAGAGCCAACAATCTCAGAAGGTGCGAAAAATTTAAGCTTAGTTTCATTACACTGATATAGATAAATATTCTGTTGATTATTCAATTCTTTAGTAATATCTATTTCAAAACTATCCTGCCAACTTGTAATTAACTGCTCTGCTTTAATTGTTCTGAGTAAAGTTATATTGTTAGAACCTGTTATAGGACTAAAAACCATGTTTTTAAAACCTCTATAGTGCTATTTAATTGATTTATTTCCATGACAATAATTCAGGAGCGCAGATTCCCTTCCAATCACTATATTTAGTGAGAAATGGCATAGTATTAGAACAATATATTTCAAATTTCAAAGCATCAATAGCCTTTTCAAAAAGCTGGTAATTTCTTATTGCTAAAAAAGCATCTAGATAATATGTACCGAAAGTTAGCGAATAAGGAGGTATAGAACACTCTCTCAAACGAGATTTACAGTCAATTGTATTGGTGTTAAATTCACTACTTGAGTGATGTATCCAAACACCATCAGAATTTCTTATTACGATATTTACAGACAGGTCTATTGTATTGTATGTTTCTACTTCAAATACTATTCTTATAGGAAGACTACTTTTAAACTTATTTCCTATTTTCTTATTTTGACAAATTTCAATCTTCTTGAAGTAAGGATATTCGGGTTGTTTCGGTGCAATATATACAGAAGAGCTTTTAATATCTTGTCCACCATAACAATCAATGGCTTTATCTATAGCTCCTTGAGTTACAATTTTACCTTCATTTAAAAGTATGCCTTTCTGACATAAAGTCTTCATTGCACTCATATTGTGGCTGACAAAAATAACTGTTCGTCCTTCTTTACCCACATCTTCCATTTTTCCTAAACATTTTTTTTGAAACTGAACATCTCCTACTGCTAAGACTTCATCCACTATTAAAATCTCTGGTTCTAAGTGTGCAGCTACTGCAAAAGCTAGCCTGACATACATCCCCGAAGAATATCTTTTTACAGGAGTATCTAAAAACTTTTCTACTTCAGCAAAATTTACAATTTCATCAAACTTTTTCTTAATTTCTACTTTACCCATTCCCAAAATTGCACCGTTGAGAAAAATATTTTCTCTGCCTGTTAACTCAGGATGAAAACCCGTTCCTACTTCCAATAAACTAGCAACTCTACCTCTTATTTTTATTTGACCTGTTGTCGGTTCTGTTATTCTACTAAGTACTTTTAAAAGTGTCGATTTACCCGCACCATTGCGCCCAATAATTCCAACTCTGTCTCCTTGATTGATTTCAAAATCAAGATCTTTTAATGCCCAAAACTCTTCTTTTGTATTTTTACTCTTGCTATTAGGCTTAAGAATCGATTTAACACTATTACCAATCACATCCCGTAGTGCAGTGTATCTTTCCTGCTTTTGATGCCCAATAATATATTTTTTGCTTAAGTTTTCAACTTTAACAACCGCGTCTGACATAATCTATTTAGAGTTATTCATAATTTTATTTTGATAGGTCAAGCTATCTGTTTTAACAGCTAATATATTAATTGTCACTCTGCATAAAGTTTTATTTAAAAATTTAAATATTATATTTTACTTTTATATACAATCAAAATAATAGCCAATCAATAGTATTAAAAACTCTTCTAAAGTTAATAATCTTTTTTGATTTTATTTAATCACCAAATTAGTTCCAAATTTAAAACGAAGTCTGATAACACATCCTCACCCGATAAATTAGTTGGATTATGCAAAACTTCTTTTTCTGTTCCTGCACGATAAATCTCAACTGTTCGATCTTTACGGTTAATCAACCACCCCAAACGAGTTCCATTTTCTATATATTCCACCATTTTTTCTTGTAAAAGTTTCAAGCGATCGCTCTGGAAACCTAATTCAACTATAAAATCAGGACATAAAGAAATAAATCTTTCTTGTTCTTGGAGTGATATTTGTTCCCATTTATAATTAGGAATCCAAGCAACATCGGGAGAACGAATAGAACCATTTGGTAAAATAAAGCCTGTAGAAGAATCAAAAATTACGCCTAATTTTTGCTGACGATTCCAAATGCCTAGTTCGATTAAAATTTCCGAATTTCTTTTGCCAGTACCTCCTCCTGTGGGTGACATAATAATTAATTCTCGATCAACAGTGCGTTCAAATTTAATTTCAGGATTTTGCAAACAAAGTTGATAAAATTGTTCATCTGTTATAGTCAGTATTGAATGAAAATCTACAGTGAGAGAATTCATGTTAATCATCTAAACTATTTAAGTTATTTTTTTAAGTTTGGATAAGAGTTGGTATTGCCTATCCTAGTAATTACATTTGACATGATTGTTTAGTTTAAATCTTTCCCTATTTCTACCTGTTGTTCTAACCACTGAAAAAATATTCCGACTGCGGATTTAATTTTATTAAAAACTGGTTCTACATTTTCAGCTAAAATAATTACTCGATCTGGTTTTAACTCAATTTTGTATATGTGACGTTCTAAATGACGAAACTTGCGATATTCATCTAGTTCTAAAAGTAAAGCACCACTCCACAAAGGAGGGCGATTATTGCCTCCAGGTTCGGCTACTTGTTTTAATAATTCTTGATGCCAATCTTTACTTGTCGGTAAACCGCCATCTAAATAAACAGCAACTCTTTCGCTGATTTTTTCACATCCAGTATAAAAGTCAGCAATAAAACTGGCTAAAGTAGGAGCGACAAAAATCTCAGGAACTGTATTTGCTTGTTCTAATGCTTCCTGTAATGCTTTGACATTGTTTTCTAGAACAATTAGTTCGTCTTCGATACGATATTTTAAAGCAAGATATTTGTTGTCAGGCATAGGTATTATTTTCAGAATACGATTAACCAGATATTTAGGTGCAAATTCTAGAGGAATTAAATCTACTTTTAACCAGTAAGGAACAATATCTTCTAATACCGAATAAGCATCCCAAACCGCATCTTTACTCATTCCTCTAACTGCAATATCTATGTCGGAATGCCAATGCCAAGGACTTTCTCCTGCTAAAGAACCACACAAGATAACTTCAGTTGCGCCAAAGTCATTTTGCAAAACCTGCATACATTTCTCTGCTGCCACTAAGGCTTGTTGTCGTCTTTGTTCAAGCTCTAGTTGAGATTTTAACGATAAAGGAATGGTTGTTTTCATTCTGTTATTGATTTGCTGAAGATTACTTCTCTAAAGCTAGCTTAGTTTATTGGTTAAATAACGTCTGCAAAGGTGCGTTCCATTTTGCGGAAATACCAAATACCGCTAAAGAAAAATACTGCTACAAATCCCAGGGAAAGCAAAAATCCTGGAAGATATAGGTTAGATTCACCGCCAAGAATTGCCCAGCGAAAACCATCAATCACTCCTACTATTGGATTAAGAGAATACAGTAACCGCCACTGTTGGGGAACAACATTACTGCTAAAGCCTACAGGAGAAATATACAGACCAAATTGAACGATAAAAGGAACAATATAACGAAAGTCACGGTATTGTACATTTAAAGATGCCAGCCACAATCCTGCACCCATAGATGCAGCAAAAGCGATCGCAATAAACAAAGGTAAAGTAAGAATACGCCAGCTAGGAACAAAATCATACCAAGCCATTAAACCCAGTAGAATTATCCCTGAAACTAAAAAGTCTACAAAGCTAACTACTACTGCACTTGTCGGCACAATAAGTCTGGGGAAATAGACTTTAGAAATAAGATTAGCGTTACCAATCAAACTATTACTACATTCAGCTAAAGAGTTAGCAAAAAACTGCCAGGGAAGCATAGCTGCAAAAACTAAGATTGGATAGGGTGCATCTCCTTCGGTTGGTAATTTTGCTATTTTTCCAAAAACCACAGTAAAGACAACCATTGTTAGAAAGGGTCGAATCAATGCCCAAGCCATACCAATCATAGTTTGTTTGTAACGGACTAAAATATCCCGCCAAGCCAAAAAATAAAACAATTCACGATATCGCCATAAGTCTTGCCAATACTGACGTTCTGTACGACCAGCTTCAATAATTAATTCGGGAGGACTTGTAACCATAATCAATATAAATTTCTATAACTTTTAGCGACGACGAAATTGTTCTAAAAGCCCTTTCTTTTTAACCTCTGACTCATTATCTTGATCGTCAGAGTTGGAGTTACGGTGGGGCTGATTATAGTAAGAATCGTAATAAGAGTAAGCGTAGTAATCAAATTCAGGATCGACCATATTAGCGACTACCCCCGCAATATTACACTGACTATTGCTTAAAACTTCTAGAGCATTACTAATTGACTTACGGCTAGCTTTTTGGATACCAGAGATAAACAATATAGAGTCAACCTCGCTCGCTAAACTTTTCGCATCAGCAATCACCCCAATTGGCGGAGTGTCAATAATTACGTAGTCATAGGCTGCTTCCCATTCGCGAATTAGCTGCTTCATTTTGCCAGAATTTAATAGAGCAATAGGATTGGGGGAAGTTGCCCCAGCAGTAATAATATCTAGATTTTCTCTAGTGCTTGGGCGAATATGATCGGACCAAGATTGCTCTGTAGTAATAATTTCACTCAATCCAGATTCGTTGGGAATTTTAGCAAGCTTATGAACTTTTGGCTTGCGTAAATCTGCATCGACTAATAACACCCGCAGATCGAATTCTGCTAAAACGACACTTAAATTATGAGAAATTGTCGATTTGCCTTCAGCCGAGGTGGAGGACGTAATCACCAAAGATTTAATTTGACCTTCATCCGCCATCAAATAACGTAGATTCATCGCCAAGGAGCGCAATCCTTCGGTAAAAGATGAATAATAGGAGTAAGACTTTTTAGTTGTGTGAATATTAGCATCAATTCTCGGTTCAGCAACTTTAGGAATAACACCCAGTAAAGGTAGCTTAGTAATCTGCTTGATTTCTTCAACCTTCTTAACGCTTTGATCTAACCGTTGCAGTATAAATGCCGTGGCAACTCCTAAAAAGCCTCCAGCTATCAAAGCCTGAATCAAGCATTGATTGATAATAGGCGAAACTGGTTTACTGGGTAGAAAAGGCGCATTAAGAATACGCCAGGGGGCAATTTCCTCCGCTTCGGAAATTTTTAGCTCTTGTCGTCTTTCGAGAAGATAGTTATACGCCTCAGATTTTAGCTCTAGCTTACGCTTCAACTCCATAAAGGTTTGCTGCAACCCAGGTATATTAAGAAATTGGTTATCAGCCTTGGCTTTAGACTGACGCAGACTTGCTAATTTACTTTGCAGACTAGCCGCTTCAGTCTGTAACTCTAGCTGACGACTAGCTAATGCTCCTAAAGTTGAACCTTGAGAAGATATTTTTGAACCTGATTCTATTTCTAGATTTCCAAAAGTTGAACTGCTATTGCTACTGCCCGGAGCGTTGGAGGAACTGCTGTCGCTACTACTAGGAGCGTTGCCTGTGTTCGTCGCTGATGATGGTTGAGATTGACTATTAGCAGGAGCGTTAGTAGTGCTGCTGGTAGATGGTTGAATATCTGTATAGCTGGGAGCAAGAACTATCCGCTCTAATACTTGAGGAGAAACTGATTTACCTAAAACTTGATTAGCTCTTTCTTGCAGGAGTTTTTTAAGTTCTTTTCGTTTCTCTTTCAGGTTAGCCATGACGTGATAGTTGTCATTAAAATCAACCTTACCCAAATTGTATTGAGTTTCAATGTCTCTTAACTGGGAGGCTAAATCTTGGTAAACTCCATCTTGACCTAAAACCGAAGATGCTACCATGGTATCTGAATCTTGCCCCAACTCTCTCATCTGACGATTTAACTCTTGAGTTTGTTTTTGGTTAAGAGCGATCGCAATTTGGGTTTTTTCGATTTCTTCGGCAACATCTTGTTGAATTTGTCCTGCTGCAACCGCAGATGTATCAGGATCTACTAATTCATGAACCTGTCTAAAGGTGCGAATTTCTTTGGCAGCAGCATCTAAATCTGCTTGAGCATCAGGTAGCTGGCTATCGATAAACTCGATCGCATTCCTTGCCTGTAATCGCTGCTTTTTCAAACTATAGTCTACATAAGTAGTGCCTAAAGCCTCTAAAACTGCCTTGGCTTTTTCTGGGTCAGTATCGGTATAATTAGCAACCAGTACGTCAGTTGGTACTTTATTGACTACCGCCTGATCGATCGCCAGGTTATTTACTACTTCGGCTATAGAAAGATCTTGATAGCGGTCTTTGAGGGTTTTTACCGCTTTTGACACCATCGAGTTACTACGGAGAATAAAAATCTCTGTGGATAAATCTTTGATTGAATTATATGAACTAGCAGGAGCTACATTAGTAGGAGCAACAGAAGTGGCTTTTTGATTTTGGGGACTTTCTAGTAAAATTAAGCTCTCTGAAACATATTCAGGAGTTTGTAGCGCAGTAAACAGAAATATGCCTGTAAAAGCGGTTATTCCCACAGCTAAAGCAGGTTTCCAGCTACGATAGACGACCTGTTTAAAATCGGCGACAGAGAAGCCTGGTTCTTGAGTATTTAGCGCACCTAAATCAATTTCCGATCTGATTATTTCGTTACTCATATTTAATTTGATCTGTAAATATCACAATGTCAAGTGAACTTTACAAAACCTTAGTTAAAGTTAAATAAAATTACTGATAGAAGAAACTCAATCATTCTGACCACCTATCTTAAGTTTTTTTCTAACTAGAGGCTTCAGTACTTTTACTGTTTTGTCTTTAACTTTGATATGAGTAAAACAATTTATTTGTTAATAGCTAATCTTCAGGGTTAATTGTTTTAATTCTTGCCCAGCCCGTGCTTTTCCAAATCATGAAAAATAAAATAGCTGCTATTAAAGCACCGAGATTCCACTTAAGACATTGTTTAATTAACAAAGAACGTTTTTGCGCCCTAAATGACTTTGTTTGACTGGTTATGTTGTCTTGGTTATTTTGTAAACTAGTGATAATATCAGCTTTCAACTTCTGAGTATTTACTGAATTGGGAATACTAACTTCTTCTTTTGACTGTTGTTGAAGAACCGCTCCAATTTCATCTTTAGAATTAGCTGCTTTAAGCTGTTCTTTAAATTTTTGAATTGCGTCTTTCTGATTGACGTATTGAGCATTCACCGTGGCATTTTGCTGATGATAAATCCGAAAGCTGTTGCTGATATTTAGAGGAATCATCAACATCAATAATATTGCTGCTACTAAAGACAGCCAAGATAAAGCCTTGAGAATAAAAGTTTCAATGGGAGCGCGATCGCCTCTTTCATCATAATAAACCAGTACTATCCCCAACAAAGTAACGGGAATCCTTTCCACAATTGCGCCCACAGTTTGGAACTCCCACAGTGGATTCATTAGCTGGGGAGGAATTACCAAAAATAAAACATCTATGATCGCCATGACTAACAAGCCATAGCCAACCAAACGCAAAATACCAGAAGAAAATACTTGTCTCTCTTGATTCTGTAAGATAGTCATCAATTTGCTTGAAGATCTTTGTTAAATTTAAACTTGTCTAGTATAGTCTTCTAAATGCCTAGATCCCTTGCAGAAGTACTGTGGAGAGATTAACTTCTGTCTTAAATAATAAACGCCTAATGTGAATTAGCGGTCAGACAGTTGCGGTTATGCATAGTTGATCATTTATTCTCGGTTAAAGGCGGAAAATTAGATAGCCAGTATTGATATACATCTTTCCAGACTGTTTCGAGGGTTTGGTAAGCAGCCTGAGTATTTGGTGTGTCAGTTGGTGTTGAGAGCAGTATCCAAAGACAACGGCGATCGCGTATACTAGCTTTGCCTCTTAGCCAGTCCCATCCTACTTGCCACCGTAAGTCATTCTCGTAACGATATTGAGAAAATTGCTTTTGAGTTACATTACTAAAGCTGCGAGGACTAATACAGCTACTCAAATAAGCGCGATCTCGACCAGAAAACAAAGCATAATAACCCACTCCATCCAACTCTTTAACTATCTTAGCTTTAATAATTTTTGGGGCTATGTCAGTATAGTTCTGCAAGTATGTTTCTACATCTCCTCTAGTACCAACCAAATAGCTGATGTCCAGACGCATTTTTGTCTCACCGCCGATATGCTGATATCTTTGCTGAGATTTAATTACTTTTCGGTCTTTTGATTTTATTACGTCCTGACCTAAAGCTGATTGCTCTAATGCCATGCCACCATTAAGCTGCAAACGTTCAGGGAACTCATAATCAGCCACAGAGCGATTACCTACTTTAGGTATAATCACTGCATACATAACAGCAGCATTAATTCCAACACTGGCAACAGCTAAAAAATAACTACGCCATTGAGCCTGATTAATCATATCTTCGAGTTAGCCATAAATATTTATCCCTTATCCCTTATTACTTGCCCTTGCTTCGTTTCCAAAAACCAATAACAAAAGCCCGCAAAAATCACAATTGCCAAAGTAGAGAATATTTGCGAACCCTGCGCCCCATGCCAATAATCAAACTGTGTTGGGTTGGGTATTGATAATGTCAAAATGCAAACTCTAATTACTCCCAGAAAAAAGCCTAAGCCAATTGAAAACATGGGAATAAGTATTTTTTGCTTGATTGATAAAGTTATCAAACCTACTAGCAACAGTGACAGCTTTAGCATCAGCAAAATCATTGGTACTCCTGCACAAGGATAATCGACGATCGCCTCAACATTTCCTGACTCAGGCAACGATAATAAGATTTGATTACCTTGGCTAGCTACGTTAAACCCAATATAGTATAAAAAATAGCTAGCCAACTTAGCATTGAGAACGGTAATGTGAACAACACCATCAATAAAAAAGCCGATGACTCCCGTGGGAAAAAACAAAAACCAGGCAAAAAATAACTCCTGAAAATATTGACCCAAGCCCTTTAATCCCGAAGCCATTAAACCTAAAGCGATCGCAGCACTTATGGGTAATATGGGTAATAATATTGATTCAAACCAAAAAAGCGAAAAAACTTTAGATAAAATTAAACCTAATGACAGTAAACCAATAAAACTAGATAAAAGATCGCTACGATCATCTAAATCATCTTTTTTGCGCCACAGTAGCCAAAAAATTGCTCCCCAATACAAACCGTCTGTAGTCAATTGGTCAATATCACCTGTGGTTTTCCAAGTCAGGTTGAGATAGAGAATAGCTATGCCAACTAAACTAGAAAATAACCAGAATTTATGATACTTGCTGATTTTTTTAGAATACATTAATATTTTTATTTATTGCCAAAAACGTATTACTCTTGCATAAATAAACGACTAACCGTTTTAGCTTCTGTACGGGCGGAACCGCCGTTCGCCCCTACCTCTGACTTCTTAGAAAAGTAATTAACAATGTGATTCATTCAAATAATCTATAAGAGTGGCTCTAAAACATAAAATGTTACTCCTCCATTTCCTTCAATTTGAAACTGAGGCTGAGTTTCACTCAGAACGTTAAATTCATTTCTGTCAGTAGTAAACAAATGCGATCCTGTCTGAGTATTAAACATTCTATATAAAGGAATCGTGTCTATATTTTTTGGTTGAGAATCAAAAGCATAGTAAGCGACATCTTCAAAGCTGAAGTAACTCAAATTCTGGCGAATATAATTTTTTTCGTTTTCGTCTATAGTGTAAAGATGAGCTCCACTAACTTTATTAAAGAAGCGATAAACTGGGGCTGAGTTCTTAATTTTTTCTCCAGTCAAGGTGTCTAAAACATCATAGGCTACACCTTCATAGGTATAAGGTAATTTTCCCGCTTCACCCAACTCTTTGACTACCTTTTGTTCATTTGGATCAGCAGTGTAAAAATGAAATCCTCGATCATATCGATAAAAGCGGTATACCTCAGTCCTGGGAAAGATATCGTAGCCAATATCAGATAAGATTGCTAAATCCAAATTTGTTGGCAAGTTTCTTTCGCCAAAGGTAAAAGATTTGTCTAATAAAGCATCCCTTCTAGGATCTAAGGAAAAGCCATCCTGAATATGGTTTCGATCCGCATCTAAAGGTATTGGCTGAACGCCGTTTAAGATAACGCTTTTTCTACCAACAAATTTTCCATCTTGAATCTGGTCTGCAAAAGCTTTAGAAGTACCAATTCCCAAAATATGACCAATTTCATGCAGACTTAAACTCAGAAAATCTTGTTTATCTGGGGGAATATCATTATCAGTTTTGGGAGTGCTATCAAAATAAAAATTATCTACTGCATTGGTATTAAACTCAATCGTACCTAACCAAGGTTCAAAATCTTTTCCTATAATTCTCTTTTCGCGATCGCTACCGTTAGCAAAATCAGCGTAAAACGATCCTTCTCCAAAAGTCAACGAATCAGAATTTGAGTTGACTGAAGAGACAAAAATAATTACATCATCAATTGATTCGTTTAAAACAACCTTTTGTTCTGAGTGATTAATCGGAAATCTTAAAGTTTCTTTTGCGGGAATCGAAGTAAAGTCATCTTGAATGTAAGAACTCCAAACATTACCTGCTTGTTCTAATATTGCTTTTCTTTTAGGTGTAAAAAAATTAGCATTATCAAAACGATAATCAAACTTAATATTAAAACTCATAAAAATTTTCTAAGTATATTTTCATAATTTTTTTTAGACTTTGAAAAATTTACCTACAAATACCTATTTTTTTATTCATCTTTTTTATAAAGATATAAAACCCATAATAGCAAACGACAAAAGTAGACTTTCATGAAGTACATGAATAACCTATTTAAAATCAAATCTAACCTCGAAGAATAGTATTGTCTTGTGTATAAATAATTAAAAGTCTTAAAGGCTTTTAGCATAAATAGTAAATTTTACATCAGTGTTTACAACCATAGTTTTGCTGTTATGCCATTCAAAGACACCGTAAAAAGACTTAGTTGCTCAGTAATAATATCTATTTGCCTTATATTTTTGATTTACACATTGAGGATTTATAAAATATGAAGTATAACAGCAAAAGTACGACTGAATCTTGCTAATTATCAACTAAACAAAAATAAAAGCCTGTAATACAATAACTTGATTAATTAACATTATTGCTTTACTTCATTAATAAGTAATAGGCTTTTTGCCAGTTATTCTTTTTATTGTTAAGTACGATTATATCTGTTCCTAAGAATTTATGCGTATATTAACTTTTGCTAGCTCTACAGCTGTACTCTTGCCTCTTTTGAGTTTAAATGCTTGGGCAAATCCAGCTAATCAATCTCAACCATCAACTTTAAAGTTTTCGCCCACTAAAGATAAACAAATATCTCAACAAAACTCAACAGTTCCTGCTGATAATTCTTGGAGTAATTCCAATCAAAAAGAATTAGAAGGCGTTAAATTTCAACTGCAAAATATCAGTCAGCGTAATTTTACCCCTAGTCGCGGTGTTCCAAGTTTAACTATTGCCAATCCTTATGGATTTGGTGCAGATAGGGGCTTTTTTAGCGGTTTAAGCTATCAGACAGATACTCGTGGCGGACTCGATGGAGTCAATAATCGGGATGGAACTTTTGGATTTGGGTTAGGTCTAGGAAATGCCCAGAAGTCTGTTGGTGCAGAACTTAGCTACAGCGCAGCCAGTTTTGGTCAGAATGATCGTGACTTTGGTTCTGGCGGTTTTAACCTGAAGCTGCATCGCAAAATTGCTGATGGCTGGGGCGTTGCTGCTGGATGGAATAGTTTTCTTTCAATTGGTGATGGCAATGACCTTGATGACTCTTTGTATTTCGCCACTACTAAAATTTTCAGAACCAGAGAAAATGTCAATTCTGCCTTTAGCCGAGTTGGAGCAACCATTGGCGTTGGCAACGGACAATTTCGCACCGAAGACTCAATCGCTAATGATAACAATAATTTTAACGTTTTTGGTAGTCTAGCTTTCCGTGTAGCACGACCAGTTAGCTTTATTACAGAATGGACGGGGCAAGACTTAGGGATGGGTTTATCTGTTTCTCCTTTTCGTGCTGTTCCACTGACCATTAACCTTGGCGCTAGAGATATTGCTGGTGCTGGAGATGGAGCGCGTTTTGTTTTCGGAGTTGGCGCAGGAATTTAAGTTTATTTTTAGATCAATTTTATCAGGAAAATTATGTTATGCGCTATAAGCAATTATTACGGCTAGGTTCTTTAGTTGCCTTGGGAACACTCACCGCAACTACGTCTGTTACAGCCCAATCAGTCACCAATAATTCTGATACTTCTGGATTTCAGACCTATAGCTCTCCCGCAGTCGGTATAGATAGCAATAACGGTAATGGCATACCGTCAACTACTCAATATAATCCAGCTACAGGAGAATTTGTAGGTGGTGGAATAACAAATCCGATTACATTTGGTTCAGCTAGAGGTTCAGCCAGAGGTTCTGGAAATGGTTCAGCCAGAGGTTCTAGGAATGGTTCAGCCAGTGACTCTGGCAATGGTTCAGCCAATGGTTCTAGGAATGGTTCTGGCAATGGCTCTGGTAATGGTTCTAGGAATGGTTTTGGCAATGGTTCTGGCAATGGTTCTAGGAATGGTTCAGCCAGAGGTTCTGGCAATGGTTCTAGGAATGGTTTTGGCAATGGTTCAGCCAGAGGTTCTGGCAATGGCTCTGGTAATGGCTCTGGTAATGGCTCTGGTAATGGTTCTGGTAATGGTTCTGGTAATAGTTCAGCCAGTGGCTCTGGGGATGGTTCTGGAAATAGTTCAGCCAGTGGCTCTGGGGATGGTTCTGGAAATAGTTCAGCCAGTGGCTCTGGGGATGGTTCTGGCAATGGTTTTAGAGAAATAACTCTCAATGATGCTGCCACTTTATTAAAGGGTAGTCTCAATAACTCCTTAGATAATTTGTCAGCAGCAGAACAAGCAGGACAGGCAGGACAGTCAGCAAGTGAAACTCCTAGTGATCCTAGACGAATTACCAGAAGAAATTCTGACAGTAATAATCGAGCCTGTGGCTGTGCTAACCCAGCATCTTCTAAGCCCAGACGTATTGTTAGAAGTAGTTCTACAGCTTGTGGTTGTGCTAATGGTTCAACTGCTGAAGCTCGTCAAGTCAAAGGTCGTGAATTTCAAGCTCGTCAAATTCTCGAAAAACAATTAGCTGAATCGAAAAAATTCATTCAACAGGTTAACCAAATCGATCCAGATAAAAATATTTGGTAACAAGACAAGTAAATTTATCAGGCGATCGCTCTGCACTTCTGCACTCAGCTTAGATAAGGATTAGCTCCAGGTATCCCGTCAACGAATCTCGCCATTACAGCTAAAATTATTCTCCAAATTAAACATTATGATTAAACTCAATTGGACTTATATCGGTATATCTTTTGGTACATTAGGATTACTAAATGCTATGAGCCTTAGAGCAGTAGCAGAAGATGTTATAGGCAATAAAGGTATTACATTTCAAGAAGACACAATTATTGAAATGGAGTTTATTGAATCCCACGGTGCATATCAATCTACTTTTGGCGTTGTGGATTTAGATACTTGTCAAACAAGTGCTTCACAAGCAATTGATTATGATACTTGCTCTAAAACTCCCTTACTTTCTGAAGTAAAAGCGTCCGATAGCTTTGATAATGTCTATCGTCGATCTACTTACGAAACCGATCTAAAAGAAAGCCGTAACAATGATTTTTTAGGTACTCCTGGCAATACCGTTCCTAATTTTAAAACGGAATTTTTATTTAAAGCCAACAAAAGATATGCTTTTTATCTAGAGTCTAAGTTTGATGGCAAACCCGCTGGAACAGTTTACACTACAGACTTATTGAATTCTCAGGGTAATCGTCAGGCTTTATTTAATGAAGCAGGTTTAGATACTGAAGCTGTAGCTAAACGGCGGAATAACCCTCAATTTGATGCGAATAAATTTGATGTTCTAATTAAGGGCGGTTTGTTGCTTAATCTGGATGATACTGGCTCAAAATTGGTCAAAAATGTAGACGAAGATACCGATTTTGATGATTTTATTGTTGGTATCGGTGGAGAATATGGCTGTAATTAATTTGATAAATCTGAGCGGACATTAATAGCAATCTTAGTTTGCGATCTGAACACATTTGTAAATAATTTATCCAAGGGGTGGTAGCTGCTTTTTAGCTGATAGCCACCCTTTTTTTTTTAAATAACCTGAGTTCTCAGTAATTTCCCTGAATATTATTTCTTAAATGCTATGTTATCGTAATGCAGTCAGATAGTTATCCGTTAATTTACGGCAGAATTATCTCTGATACCTGAACGAGAAGTTATGGAAAGGCTTCATGAATGTTATTCAAACGACAATTCCCGATGTTTTAATCATTGAATCAAAAGTATTCGGTGATGACCGTGGTTTTTTTCTGGAAAGCTTTAACGCCAAGACTTTTGCCGAAAAGACTGGAGTTACGAGTCAGTTTGTTCAAGATAATCACTCGCGCTCGGCTCAAAATGTTTTGCGGGGTTTACATTATCAAATAAAACAAGCCCAGGGAAAATTAGTTAGAGTGGTTTTAGGAGAAGTATTAGATGTGGCGCTAGACATTCGTAAAAGCTCACCAACCTTTGGGCAGTGGACTAGCTGTATTCTAAGCGAAAGTAACAAAAGACAATTTTGGGTTCCTCCTGGCTTTGCCCATGGCTTTGTAGTGCTATCCCAAACAGCAGATTTTTTATATAAAACAACAGATTATTACGCGCCAGAGTATGAGCGTTCAATTTTGTGGAACGACCCTGCTCTTGATATAGACTGGAAAATATCGGGCGAACCAGTTTTATCGAACAAAGATAAAGAAGCTGTACCTTTAGAGCAAGCGGAGGTGTTTGCGTGACCAAGATCTTGCTAACGGGAATTACAGGACAAGTCGGACAAGAATTGGAGCAAACTCTGACTTCTGTGGGAGAAGTTATTGGCGTTAGTCGTCAAGAATTTGATTTGAGTCAGCCAGCCCAAATAAAGCAAAAGATCGCCGAGATAAAACCGAATGTGATTGTCAATGCTGCTGCTTATACGGCTGTAGATAAGTCAGAAAGTGAAGCCGAACTTGCTATGGCAATCAACGGCAACGCGCCAAAAGCGATCGCCCAAGCGGCACAAGATATCGGTGCAACCCTTTTGCATATATCTACTGACTATGTATTTAATGGTCAAAATCACACTCCCTACTTGGAAACAGATAAAACCGATCCCCTAGGAGTATATGGTAAATCTAAGCTCTCAGGAGAAATAGGAGTTAGGGATTGCGATCGCCATATTATTTTGCGTACTGCCTGGGTATATGGCTCAAAAGGACATAATAACTTTGTTAAAACTATGCTCCGACTTGGTAAAGATCGAGAAGAGTTAAAGGTAGTTGCCGATCAGGTAGGTAGTCCATCATGGTCTTATGATATTGCTCTGACAATTACTCAGCTAGTGGATAAATCTTTAAATGATTCAAATATCAGAGGGACTTATCACTACACCAACAGTGGTGTTTGCAGTTGGTATGATTTTGCGGTGGCTATTTTCGCCGAAGCTAAACAACTCGGCTTTCCTCTAGCAATTGAACGAGTTTTACCTATTACCACTGCAGACTATCCTACCCCGACTCAACGTCCAGCCTATTCAGTCTTGTCTAAGGTCAAAATTACAAAAACACTAGGAGTTTATCCTCCTCACTGGCGTGAATCTTTGAGAAAAATGCTGACTGAATTAAGGGGATAAGGGATAAAAGATAAGGGATAAGGAGCAATTTAAAAGCTAATAGCTAATAGCTGATAGCCCAAAGGGCGGGCGTGGAATAAGCTGCTTGCGAAGCAGCATTTCCGCCCGCTGATAGCTACCAAAACAGTCTAATTATCAACGAAGCCAATAAAAAAATGAAAGCAATTATTCTCTCTGGTGGTAAAGGTACAAGATTGCGTCCCCTAACTTATACAGGAGCAAAACAACTTGTTCCCGTAGCCAACAAACCAATTCTTTGGTACGGTATTGAGTCCATTGTGGCAGCAGGAATTACGGAAATTGGGATTATTATCAGTCCCGAAACAGGAGGCGAAGTAGAGTCCAAAACAGGCAATGGCGATCGCTTTGGAGCGAAGATTACCTATCTCAAACAAGACCAACCTTTAGGACTGGCACACGCGGTAAAAGTAGCTCAATCGTTTTTAGGAGATTCTCCCTTTGTAATGTATTTGGGGGATAACCTAGTTCAAAGTGAATTAGATCAGTTTATCGATAAATTCAAGTCTCAACACCTTGATGCTTTAACTCTACTCAGTGAAGTCGAAAACCCCTCTGCTTTTGGGGTGGCGAAAGTAGATGATCGGGGCAACGTTTTGCAGCTAATCGAAAAACCCAAAAATCCGCCTTCAAACTTGGCACTGGTAGGAGTGTATTTATTCTCTACTGAAATCCATCAGGCGATCGCCAATATTCAACCATCCCCTAGGGGTGAATTGGAAATTACCGATGCCATCCAGTATCTAATCGATCAAAAGCAAAAGGTAGCATCTTTTCAATTATCAGGCTGGTGGCTAGATACAGGAAAAAAAGATGATTTGCTAGCAGCCAATCAAATTATCTTGGATACCTGCTTAGAAACAACTCACGAAGGAACGATAGACAAAGAAAGTAAGGTTAGTGGTCGAGTTCATGTAGGAACTGACTCTTTGATTAAAAATTCTATGATTCGTGGTCCTGTAACCATCGGTAAGAACTGTAAAATTGAAAACTGTTTTATTGGTCCTTATAGCAGTATTGCTGACGACACGACCCTAATTGATGTTGACATTGAGCATAGCGTAGTTCTTAAAGGTGCAACAATCGAAGGCATCAATAGCCGTATCGTCGATAGTTTAATTGGCGAAAGAGCGCATTTGAAAGCTGCTCCAAAGCGTCCCAAAGCATTACGCTTTATGATTGGTGATGATTCTCAAATTGAATTGTCGTAGAAGTAAACGGCTTCGCCGTAGCTATTAGCTGTTAGCTATTAGCTTGCTTTGAAGAGGCTTTAAACCTCCCCTAATCGAAGACCACGCTTGACGGATCTTAGTGAGGGCATTAAACCCGATAGCTTAGAAGCTCTTAGTCTTTTACTTAGGTAATCTTGTTTGGCTTTAAGCTAAAAGCTTTATTTGGCAAAAGGAATAAGGTGGGCATAAAAAACAATTATGTATTAATAGATACAGAGTTTAATTTATACCCACCGAAAAGCTGAGATAATATAATCTACAATTCCAGATTTAAAATCTACAAAGCTTTAGTCCGTAGTCCCAGTTTGTAAAGATTCCTCTGCAACTCTTGTCCACTCTGTATGAGCAAACTCACCTCTTGGTTTGTCTACTCTTTCATAGGTGTGTGCGCCAAAGTAATCTCTTTGAGCCTGAGTTAGATTCTGAGGTAGACTAGCACGACGATAGCTATCAAAATAGTCCAAAGAAGAACTAAAAGCAGGAACAGGAATACCTAACTTGTTGGCAGTTGCCAAAACTTCACGCCATGCAGCCTGACGGTCAATAATTGACTGTTTAAACTCTGACGCAAGAAGTAAATTAGGTAAATCAGGATTTTCGTTGAACGCGTTTTTGATTTTGTCTAAAAAAGCCGCCTTAATAATACAGCCTCCTTTCCAGATTCGTGCTATTTCTGCCAAGTCGAGGTTAAAGTTAAACTCAGCCGATGCCTTGCTCAATAGTGCCATGCCTTGAGCATAGGAACACATTTTGGAGCAGTATAAAGCATCTCGGACTTTATTGATAAAGTCCTGCTTGTCTCCCTCGTATTTGGCGGTTGGACCGCTAATCTCTTTAGAAGCAGCTACTCGTTCTTCTTTGTATGCAGACATGACGCGAGCGTTAACCGCAGCGTAAATAGTAGGAATTGGCACACCCAACTCTAGAGAAGTTACTACTGTCCAGCGTCCTGTGCCTTTCTGTCCCGCAGCATCTAAGATTGAATCTACTAAGGGTTGGTGTGTTTGGGGATCGATGTTGCTAAAAATATCGGCAGTAATTTCAATCAAAAAAGAATCTAATTCTTCAGTATGATTCCACTGGTTAAATACTTCTTCTAACTCTTTGCCATTTAAGCCTAGAGTGGTTTTCATCAAGTCATAGGCTTCGGCGATCAGCTGCATATCCCCATACTCAATGCCGTTGTGTACCATTTTGACATAGTGACCAGCACCACCAGGACCAATAAAAGTGACACAGGGACCATCATCAACCTGAGCAGCAATTTTAGTTAAAATTGGCTCTAAGTCGCGATAACCAGCCTCTGTGCCTCCAGGCATCAAGCTAGGTCCCTTAAGCGCGCCTTCTTCGCCACCGCTAACTCCCATACCCACAAAACCTAGTCCTGTAGACTCTAGATCTTTAGTCCGTCTTTCAGTGTCGTTATATAAAGAGTTTCCCCCATCGATAATAGTGTCTCCTTTATCTAGTAGTGGTTTTAATTGATCGATAACCGCATCTACTGGTTTGCCTGCTTTGACCATTACCAAAATGTTACGGGGACGTTCTAAAGTCTGCACAAATTCTTCTAAAGAATAAGCAGCTTTAATGTCTTTGTCTTTAGCCCTGACTTCCATAAATTTCTCGGTTTTAGCAGCAGTACGGTTATATACAGCGATCGGAAAACCGCGACTTTCTACGTTGAGGGCGAGATTTTCCCCCATAACGGCTAAACCAATTACACCAAAAGTTCTCTTTGCCATAGTATTAAAATTGCCTGAAAATTTCTTTGTTTGTCTGGAAAACAATAACCTAGGAAAAGGCTAACGCAGTTTTACGGATGAGAATCATTTTTTAATTAACTCTTCTATTTTCCCTAGGCACAAAGATAATTTGTCTGCTTGCTTGAGCAAAAATCGGTGTTGAATTACACAGTTATCTCGCGAGTCTAATAAATTTGCTATACATTTTGTAATCTGAGATCTCAGATTACAAATTAATTAATAATTGGTGGAGATATCAAAATTGATTAAAGATTATGTGTTGTCGCTATTGCGCTAAGTAGATTGTATTGATTCTTTCAAGGGTCATTGAGAAAAAACCAATAAGTTAAGTTTTGAAGACTTAAATGAGAGGCGATTTTGTGAAACTATGAAACCATAACCTAGACTCATTCCACGGTTAAAAACATATTTAAAATTGAGGCGAAATTTAAAATGACATGGACTAAAACTTTGGCTGCTGATGCCCTCGCACCTGGCACAAGAGAAGTAGTAAAATTACAACAGCGATCGCTGTTGCTGCTTAACGAGGCAAATAATATCTACGCGATTGATAACATTTGCCCCCACATGAAGTTACCCTTGAAAAAAGGCAAAGTCACCGCAGATGGATCGATTGTCTGTCCTTGGCATCGGAGTGAATTTGATCTCAAAACTGGCAATGTCGAAAATTGGTGTACTTTTCCTCCTGTTGTGGGTAATATTTTAGGCAAAATTTCGGCGGAGAAATCTTTGGAAGTTTTTCCCACAAAAGTAGAAGATGGACAAATTCTGGTGGATTTACCCGTTTAAAAATTAGTGACTTTAAAGACAACTAAAAGTCCCCCAAATTTGGCAAGCGACCCTCTAAAGAGTTCGACATCGGAAAGCATTCCCTTGCGTCTTACGCCGACGCGGGGTCTTTCCTCAGTTTGCTTATGCCGGTGAAACCTTTCGACACTTTGCTCAACGGGTCACAGACCCGCAACGCAAGTGTCTCACCACCGCAACTGTCTCACTGCGTCGCCGACAGGCGCGCCCTCAACAGTTTGACGGGCGGTATAAACGCCTGGGAAACCACAGGCGACACGCCCTCCTCAACGGGGTGAAACCCCCTTCGGGTTCAGCAGTTTGCTTATGCCAGGGAACCTGTCCACCGCAACTGCTTCACCGCAACGCAACTGCTTCGCAAAGGAACGCGCGAGTTTGGGGGATTGAGGGCAATTGTCCTAAATGTCAAGTCCATTTTTAAAAATAAAGCGATCGCTGATATAATTGTCATCTTCGAGACTATGTTTAAAGATGCCAAGACTGAGTTACGTTTTTTCGTCTTTGGAAGTTGACTGCAATCAAAGAATCGTGGTTTTAATATGAGCATATTATCGATTCAATAGCTCAAAAAAATTTTAGCTTTTTACAATCCCGAAGGTTTAACCTTATAGGGAATTTCTTCCACGGGCAAATGCTCTCCATCTAAATCGTTATAGGTCAATTGAAGCCTACGTTCTCCCGCATACTTAATCAGTTTGCCACTGTATAGCTCGGCTTTTGTTCCAAAACTCTGTATTCGTACTTTGCCACCAAATACCGTTGCTCTGGCTAAATAAATTACTAGATCATCCCTTGATGGACGATTTACCGTAGTGCTGGCGGTGAGATGAGCTAATCCTCTCTCATCTATTTCCTGAGTCATTGCCATGGCGGTGTTGCGAATACCACGAATAGCTACAATTGCTGAAGCTACTGCCATAGTGATATCTATTCCACCCTCAGTAACAATCTTTTGGTTAGAAAGATACTGAAAGTTTTTTTCGCCTAAATCATCCCTGATACGACGATGAATCATATTGTGGGGATGATAGTTTGATAAAGCTCCGACAATCGCACCACAGGCATTACGGGGTTCTCGCCAAGGAGATTCACGGGTTTTACCGTAAATGCGCTTTTCTCCTTCTTCTAAACGCCCTACATGAGTTTTAAGATCTGCTGCCACCAATACCATCGACTGAGAATTTCCCTCGTATAGTCTTCGGCGCAACGGTTCGTCCATTTGATGTGCCACGGTAACGTGAGCAAGAGTTGCCCCATTATCTGTGCCACCGCCTGCGGGAAAAAATGCTTCTAGCTTTAGTTCGCCAATTTCTGAGAGGGTTGCAAAACGCGATGCTACTACATCTCGGTAACGTTTAGTGACTTCTCCTTGGTGAATGCGATCGCCACAGTTAGTATATGCCAAAGTTGTCACGACGCTGGGCAAGCTCAAATCTGCTCCACATATTTGTATATCAGTGGTGCTAGAAGCAGCAAACTGTAGTTCGTCTCTTAATACCTGTAATCCATTGACTAAAGCATAGCGATCGCTGACAATTTCGTTAAGATAATTATGATAAGCGTTTCGTTCCATACCAAAGCTGGCAGGCAGACACCAAAACTTATCAATCCGTTTTTGGGCAGATGCAACATCAAAGAGGATAGGCATATACAGTTTCTGGTTAGATTTACTAATGATAAAAATAGCGGACTTCTGCCCTTCAATATTTATAGCAGCAAAAAATTTGTGAATAACAAACAAATCATAAAAATTGTGTTCTCAAACACATGAGCCTTATATCCTTGCGGAGTAAGAGTTAGGTGACTAATTTTTATTAAAACAATCTGAAGATAGACGATAAAATAATTAGACTTAAAAAGTATCAGTATGTAGATTCAAAATAATTTTGTTGACCACAAACTGTAGACAACAAGCGATCGCACCTAAATTCATTATGATCGATGCCACTTACACCAACTCAGGGTTTGACTTTCCTAATTCTCATGGGGATACTGAACTAATTAAGCAGCTAGGCTTTATTCCTGGTTTAAAAGACTTTCTTACCATTCGTCAGGTACACGCTTTAGAACACGCTACTGTATGGGTGTTAAGTAGTTTAGGCAATTCCAGTACAACGACAAAATTCTCAGCTAGCTATTTATCCGCAGACAACGAAGATATCGGCGGAATGTCTACTGAGAAAGGATTTTATCTTTACGGTAATATCGATCCCTTCAGATTAAGAAGGGCTGTAAATCTGGCTTTGATTCGTTTACAACAAGGGGAATGGAACTTAGCACTTCATCCTCGCTGTGGCACAAATTCTTCTGTGGCTATGATGCTTACTAGCAGTATGGCAATGATGGCACACCTTAGTTTGCCTAAAGAACCAATACATCAACTGATGGGTATGGGATTAGCCACCCTTGCTGCTAACTATCTTGCTCCCGATATTGGCATATACGTTCAAAAATATATAACAACCGCTATCCCCTTTAATTTGAAGCTCAAAAAAATAACCAAAATCACTGATAAATCAGGTAATTCTGGCTACTTTGTGCGATTAGATTGGATAAACACTACTTCATCGTTTACCCCTAACTGCTAACTGGTCACTGATTAAATTCCTGCGTGTCCTAGAGCAATACCTGTAAACAGCATTCCAAAAACTAGAAAAGGCTGGGCGCTGGCTTGATATTTGACATCATTCTCTAAAGGATTGCGGAGAAAATACATATCCTGAAAGACAATCTGAGGAATTACCAGTAAAAAGACAATAGTGGCGTAAAGATTCTCGTGAATTGAGACCAAATAACCACTAATACCAATTTGAAAAACGTCGATCGCAATGACGCAAATCCAAGCAGCAGTAGTTACTCCAAACATTACTGGCAGAGATTTTAAGCCTAAAGCGCGATCGCCTTCTACACTTTTGAAGTCGTTAACAATGGCAATACCCAACCCTGCAAAGCTGTAGATCAAAGTCAAAATTACAATTTTCCAACTCAATTCACCAAACAAAGCGTGACCAGTCCACCATGGTAAAGCAATATAGCTAGAACCGAGGGCATAAGTCCCTAACCAGCCATTTTGCTTAAGTTTCAGTGGTGGTGCAGAATAAATATAGGCAATAACAGAACCACCCAAAGCAAGACAAAGAATAGTCGGAAAATCATGACCTACTGCCACATCTAAGCCATAAGCTAATGCCCAAGCAGCTAGTACTAAGACCCAAATCTGTACTTTTGCTTGCGTTAGAGAAATTGCCCCCGAAGGAATAGGTCGATAGGGTTCATTGATTGCATCAATTTCACGATCGTACAGTTCGTTAACGGTCTGGGTATAACCAGTCATTAATGGACCTGAAAGTAACATACAGGCAGCAGCTAGCAGAACATTTTCGACTGTCCAAGTATAGTTACCTGAAGATGCTGCACCGCAAATCACCCCCCAAATAAGAGGAATCCAGGTAATCGGCTTCATTAATTGCAGCCTTATTTTCCAAAGAGAAGTTTCCCCTGAAGCTGCGCCTTTCATACCTAGCAATTGACGAGCTTTAGAATCCCCTGAGTTATCTGCTTTTTCTATATTTGTAGGAGAATCAGACATGATTAGTTGAGTTTGAGTGATTATTAGTAATATTTACTGATGTTACGCAAGACAACGAGCATATTTTCAATGAGCAATGAAAATAGAATAACCTATCCTTTACCCCCTTTCCCCTTAACCTTCTTACGAAGTTTGCTCAACGGAGGGAACCTCCGCAACGCACGGCGGCTTTTGAGAAAGAATACTCTTACTCAACCTCGACAGTTTGCTCAAGTCGGGGAACCCGCCCAACACAACTGTCTCGCAAAACGCGCCTTAACTTCGCGCTTTTCCCCGTCTCAACAGATTAATTATTGCGTAACATCAGATATTTATTTACCGATAAATGATTTTACCTTTGATTTGAGTATTCAGTAATAACTACTAATTAATCCTGGCTACCGTTTAATTGATTTTTTAAGGCTGCCAAACTTGACCAACGACTATCTAGCTGAAATTCATCTTTTAAAGGTGTTTTTGCTGCTCCTGGACAGTTCTCACCGCATACTTTCCTTAAAGGTAAAGCCAGGGACAATTGTTCAAAAAGCCACATTTGGGGATCGAAATGTCCGTTGGGAGAAAGAACTTCTGATAAATCCTCCATCGAGACTTCTCTTTCTGCGGGGAGATCTTCAATATTTTCCAGTTCAGATTCTAGCCAAATCAATTCTGATGTATCAATTTTCAAACGCTGATTATAATGTTGTAAACAGCGATCGCAAACTAGAGTAATAATTGTTTCTGCTTGAGATGCTACTTCTAAAAAGTTTCCCCCGTGGCGCATTACAATTTTGCCTTTTACGGGTATTAAAGTGTCTAATTCACTAATATTGTCATCGACAATAATCTCTGCTGTTCTTTTGGGTGCTTTTAGCAGATGGGGTATGTATACCGCTTCCATTGTGTGCTTCTTGTTTAACGCTGTGTATTGGCAACGTGTTTCGAGGTTAATTTGGATTATTGCGATCGCAAAATCAATCTTCTGTCTGGTTCTTGACCCCGACTTTCGCTGCTTAAATCTTCTATTTCTTCTAAGGAAGAATGTATCTGTTTTCTTTCGGCGGACGATAAGCCAGGTATTTCTACGTCTTCTCCTGTTTCTCTTACCTTGGCGATCGCCTCTTCGGTCAAGACCGCTAATTCTTGATAACGTTCAAATCTATAGCCATCAAATTCTACGGTAAAGGAGCTTTGAGCTTCAGGGTCTGCCTCTAAATTAAGTATGGTATTGGCAAGATATTGAATTGCATCAATACTTTGACCTTTATTGCCGATTAGCTGTTCTTTTTGCTCTGAGGTTAGATTGCTGCCGTCTATATTTAACCAATTAGAGTTTGAATCAGTAGTTACTGTCTCAAACCCTTCAGTGGTTACCTTAGCAGCCAGACCCATAGAATCTAGAAGCTGCTCTAACCACTGTTTTCCTAAGCTTAGTTGACTTTCCACGATGGTTGATAATTTAACCTGAAGTTTTTTCTTTTTTCTTGGAACGCTTTTTCTCAAAGGGAAGAGCATCTCTTTTGGCTGCTGCTTCTGCTTTTTCTTGCTCTTTCAAGATCTCCTGCAAATTTTCTGGCAGAGGTTCTCGCATCAAAAACCAAGTTTGACCAGTTTGGAAAAAGTTAGCCACCACAATATACATCAATACACCAGCAGGAAGGGGAAAGAATAAAAACATTCCACTAAATAGCAAAGGCGTAATTTTATTTATTGCTTGCTGTTGGTCTGCGCCTCCACTTGCATTTTGCGCGCCACTCATTTGCTGGTTAATATAGATCCCCACACCAAACATTAATATCATTGCCAAGATATCAAAGTTGATATTACCATTTTCATCCGTTACCCCAACTCGACCCAGTTTCTCAATAAACAAAAAGCCTGTATTAGCTGCAATACCAGGAATAGTTACTTGAATAGTCGCATCTCCTGGCTCTAGGGCTTCAACCGTGCCGTCTGGATTGATCTGTAGTCGCTCAGAACCCTTGGTTATTTCTAAAGTAGACTTGAGATCATTATTGCTGGGATGTTCTGCTAATAAATTACCTAGAGATTTACCGTCAGGGTTTTGCAGTTCTACTTTAGTAGTTTCTCCCACTGCTAGCTTGTTTCCGCCAGGCAACATTGCTGCAATCTTTTCGTGAGTCCCTTCGTCGATATAAATATTCTTGGGCTTAGTAGCAAAAGGCTGGGGTACAACCCTTTCTATTTGCTCCTTCGGCAATATTTGCACATTTATATCGTAAGGAGTGTTGGTAAATGGCGATCCTCTTAGAGTAGCAAACAGGGCAAATAAAATCGGCATTTGTAACAATAGCGGTAAACAGCCTGCCAAAGGATTACCAAATTCCTGCATTACTTTGGCTTGTTCCTCTCTTTGTTTTTCTGGGTTGTCCTTGTATTTTTGCTTAATTTGTTCCTGTCGCTCTTTCATCAGCGGTTGAACAATTTTCATCTTGCGCATATTGCGAATTTGTCCCGCACTCAGAGGAACAACCGCCAGACGAATTACGATTGTCAAGGCGATAATAGCAAAACCATAGCTCGGCAAAATCCCATAGAAAAAATCTAGGATTGGGAGCATGATGTTGTTTGAAAGAAAGCCGATACCAAAATCCATTTTTTAATCTATCCAGCCTTTAAGAAATATTGTAATTTTTAACTCAGTTTAGTCGATCGCCCATGAGGAAAACCGATCAAAACTGTTTGCGGGAGTTTAGTTAGCTTTGAATTGCTTCTAAAGGTCTACCTGTTTTCGCTGCCGCCTTTTCGGAGATATAGTCATATATGTCTCTAAACTCTGGCACTGCCCGCATTTCTAAACGACTTTTATCTCTCAAGGTTATGACCAAATCTCCCCACATACCTATTCCTCTAGGAACTTTGACAATCTTAATAACTTCAGAGTAAATGATGTCTGTGCGTTCTCTGCCCATCCAGCCACCAGTGACGCAAATGCGACGGTCTGTAATACGGTAGCGAAGCCATAAAGCTCTGACAATCGCGCCCACCGTTAAGGGAATACAAATAACTGTAAACGCTAATAGTATATTGAAAATTAAGTCGCCAACGTGGGGACCACCTTCAAAGTAAACTTCTTCTTTAATGCCCATTAATAATTTTTGCTTGTTTTAATAACTCTTCTAATTCTCGCAAAAAATGTTCATATTTGCATTCTATTGCTTTGGGCTTGACTACAATCACTACTTTCCATCCAGGAGTGATCGCCTTTATTTGACTGCGAATAACCCCTTTTATCTGTCTTTTAATGCGGTTACGAACTACGGCTTTTTTACTAACTTTCTTACTGATAGAAATCCCGAACATTGTCACGGTGGTAGAAACCGCACCCAACTGCTTTGGCGTTACAAGCGCAATTAAGGTTAGATGAGGACTGTAACGACGAATACCCTGCTTGTAAACAGCCCTATAATCTTGGCGATTTCTAAGCCTATAGGCTTTTGGCAATCCCACCCTAACAAATTAAACTGCTAGGCGATGACGACCTTTTTTGCGACGAGCATGAACTACTCTTCTACCATTGGTAGTACGCATCCGCGCGCGAAAACCAGATTTTCTTTTTTGTTTGCGGTTAGTTCCGCCTAATGTACGCTGAGTCACTGATTATTTCCTCAATAAACTTATATTAATATGTTTGGCAAAAAGCCACAATCTAGAATTTTACTACATAAAGCCATAGTCTAGGTAATCTGTGACTGTCGTAATATAGCTCTAAGCTACAGGCTTTAAGCTCTAAGCTTTTTTTAAAGTTTATTTTTAGTGGGGATTGATATTTACAATCCAAGCACCGATTTTTTCGGGAGCGGGGATATTGCGAGCAGGAATAACCTGACCATAAAAATAATATGTACCCACGTCAGGATTTTTAGTATTAGACATAACAATCTCCAGTTTTTTTGCTTCTTGGAGTGGTGTTGCTAAGTCTATTTGGAGAAATCTATTTTTTTCGTCCCAAACTACAGATTTTAGAGGTAAAGACTTTTTCTTATCTCCATTAGGTCTAACTTCAATTTTGTCAGTATCAAATTTACCATCAAAATAATCAGGATAAGAAATCTTTAATTGTGATACTCCATTAGGCAGTTTATTTTTAGGAATTCGGAAGCGATAGCGATCGCGACTATCGGCAACCCCTCCAAAGTCCAAATAATAGTTGAGAATATCAACGTCTCTGTTGCCAAAGATGACTAATCCTGGTGTTCCTTGGGCTTTAACAGCGGTATCAATCCCGCCTGTAGCCAAAGCAGTAAGAGCCAAACCCATTAAAAAAGTTTTGTAGAATGATTTGTTAAATAACATAAGTTGTTTGATTTAGCAGTTAGTTAATACTTGATTTTGCTTCGCTCAATTTATCAAGTAAATAGACGTATTTTTAGCCAAAAAGTGCCACTTAATTAGTTGGTTGTCAAGTAAGTAACCAAGATAAATAGCGAAATATTGAATTAGCAGCAAATCAACTAAAACCTAAAGCCTAATTGACCATTTACACCCCTAACAGAATGATATCCAGCACCGATGACGATATGGCTGCCTGCATTTAGATGTAATCCTCCTGAGTAGGCTATGTTTTCATCGCCACTATAGTAACCAAGTCCTATATAGGGAGAAACAATAGGTAAACTAAAAAAAGTTAAAAAGTCTCCACCTGTTGCGCCTTCTTCACCCGTCCCAATTTCGATCCCCGTGCCAGCAAACCTAACTCCAGCACCATAACTAATTAAATCATCTACTGAGCCAATCGTACCCCAAACTTCGGGTAAAATTTGACTTGAAGCAGGAACAGCACATATTGTCGAAACAGAGGCAGCAAAAATGCTAGTCAAAATTGCTTGTTGGGTAAATCGGAAACGATTCAGCATATTTTTAACACCTCACAACTAAATAAAAACATAACTAATCTAGGATAATTCATTCTCACAATGAACATTCGTATTGGCAATGGTTACGATATTCATCAATTAGTAGCAGGCAGACCGTTAATCCTCGCTGGGGTTAATATTCCCCATTCTAAGGGGCTTTTAGGGCATAGCGATGCTGATGTTCTTGTCCATGCCACTATGGACGCTATGCTGGGAGCTTTGGGACTAGGAGATATTGGTCATTATTTTCCCCCTAGCGACCCGAAGTGGAAAGGAGCAGACAGCATGATCTTGCTACAGCAAGTTGCCGAAATCATCGTCTCCCAAGGCTGGCAAATTGGCAATATAGACTCTACTGTGGTGGCAGAAAACCCCAAGCTTAAACCTCATCTCAAGCCAATGCGTTCTAACCTTGCTAAAACCTTGAAAATTGAAGAGAGTCAAATTAGCATCAAAGCCACAACCAACGAAAAGCTCGGTCCTGTTGGAAGAGAAGAGGGAATTTGTGCCTATGTAGTAGTTTTGTTAATTAATCATAATTGAAGCAAATTAACCAAACTTTTCCTAATCCTCAAGCTAAGAAAAACAACAGACGATGTGTCATTCTAACTAAAGTAGGTTAAGTTAAGATAGCGAAATCGAAGAAGAGCTATGAGTTTAGCAAGATTTAAAAGCAGAAAGTATTAATATTCTTAAGTAGAATCGCGTTTTAATGTCACAACTATAGAATAAATTGTAATCATTTAATTTATTTGTATTGGCGTACTTTGCGCCTAACTCAAAAAGTATGAGCGTAGTTTTAGAAGTAGATAATCAAGTTTATAGCGCCGAAGATTTAGTTCCGCTGCTAAGTCAGTACCAGATGCTACCTAAGCTGGCACAAGAAATTCTGATTGATCGACTAATTGCTGAGGTTGAGTGTACTGAAGAAGAAAATACCTCAACCCTTAATCAGTTTTGTCAACAAAATCAATTAACCTCAGACGAACAGGTGGAAGATTGGCTGAATAAACAGGGAATGAGCCGTGAGCAGTTGCAGAAGCTTATTACCAAAAGACTAAGACTTGAAAAGTTTAAGCAAGTTAATTGCAACGATCAGGTTGATGCCCATTTTATTAAACGCAAGTCGCAGCTCGATCGTGTCGTTTATTCTTTAATTCGGGTAGAAAGACCAGAAATAGCACAAGAACTATATTTCCGTATAAAAGATGACGAAAACACTTTTAGTGCGCTAGCAATGGAGTACTCCCAGGGTACAGAAGCTCAAACAGGCGGTTTAATTGGACCTGTAGAAATTAACGCTCCCCATCCTAAAATTGCTCAGATACTTGCTACTTGTCAACCAGGACAGCTAATTCCTCCAGCTCGCGTGGGTGAGTGGATTGTCATCGTCAGACTAGAAAATTATCTTTCGGCAAAGCTCGATTCTCCCATGCGACAAAGGATGCTAGACGAACTATTTAATCAATGGATCAATGAGGTAACCAAACAAAAAGTATCTTTCTTATCTAGTCCAGTCACTTCTTGAGGCGTACTTAACCTATGACCAATACAAACACCAATACTACCAAAATTGTCGAACAATTTCTCTCTTTAGTTCCGCAATTTAACCGACTTTCACCTGAAGCTATTTCTAGCATTGCTCCAAAACTCAAACCGCTACGGTTTGGAGTGGGTAAGGTAATGATCATGCGGGAAAAAATGCAGGGACAAGTAGCTATTATCTCAGAAGGAGAAGTAAGGCTACTTGGTTATGACCCCCGCACTAAAATGCCTACTACTTTAGATAAGCTCAAACCAGGACAGATGATTGGTTGGGTTAATTTAGCCAGAAGCTTGCCGTGCGAAACAGCAATGGCTAGTACTGAAGTTGTGTGTCTGGCTTTAGACAACGAGTATTTTTTGAGCCTTATTGAGCGATATCCCCAGCTAGCAGAAGAATACAAATATAAACCTGCTAAGGTAGAAATTTTTGATTTACTGGGTATTCAGCTAGAACAACAGGCTCAAGGAGATTGGGATCTAGCCGAATATGCGGAGAAGATGACGGAAGTTGCTCAGGTGTATTATTTACCTCCTGGGGAACACGAGCTTAATTCTGGACTGGGACAGCCTTTAAAAGATCCTGATTTAATTTGGTTGGTGAGTGGCGGTGGAGCGATCAAAGAATACCCTGTTGGTAGTCGCCTGGAATTAAGCAATGATCGTCAAACTATTGGTGTTAGTGGTAGCCAACCAGCCCGTCTTATTTCAATTCCCAAAGAATATTGGTTCGATGGAGAAAATGAAACATCAGTATTTGACGAAACCTTTGGCAAGACTTTAGATGGTTTTGCAATTGTACCTCGTCTAGACTTAGATGATACGAACTTTGACGAAGCTGAAGGATTAGGAGAAGGATACACTTTTCAAGAGGAGGAAGAGGTCGTTAACTCAGGGACAAAAGAATATCCTTTTGTTGCTGCTAAAACTACCTTAGAAATAGGTGTTGCCTGTTTCCAAATGTTAAGTAAATATTTTGGAATGCCTTTTCGCAAAGAGGTAATCAAGCGTGTTTTAAAAGAACAGCTAGACAGAACACCAAATTTATCATTGCCTTTATGCGGTGCGGTTTCTGAGTTAATGGGACTCAATCCGCAGTTAATTAATATTCCTGCCCAGGCAATTACTCGTCTAGAAGGACCGAGTTTGGTAGTTTGGCAAGATAGCCTGGCAATAATCTATGAGCATAGCGAAACTGAATTAGTAATTGCCGTTCCTGAACTAGGTTTACGTCGTTATAAGCCTGAAGACTTTATCGCCACTTGGGGCGAAGGCGGAGAAGTTTTATTACTGAAAAAAACCAAGGAAACTCCCCAAGAAAGATTTGGGATCAATTGGTTTTTACCAGCTTTACAGAAATATAAGCGAGTTTTGATTGAAGTATTTATTGCTTCATTCTTTGTGCAGTTATTTCAACTAGCCAACCCTCTAATGATTCAGGTCATTATAGATAAGGTAATTAGTCAAAATAGTCCTAGTACATTAGGTTATCTAATTTTCTTCTTAGTTGTAATTAATATTTTTGAAGCACTGCTGACTACTTTGCGAACATATCTGTTTGTAGATACAACTAATCGGATCGATTTAACCCTGGGTTCGGAGATTATCGATCATTTACTGAGACTGCCCTTACGTTATTTTGAACGGCGACCAGTAGGAGAAATTTCGACTCGCGTTAACGAGCTAGAGAAAATTCGTCAGTTTTTGACAGGGACGGCCTTAACGGTAGTTTTAGACTGTATCTTCTCGGTAATCTATGTAGTGGTAATGTTCCTCTACAGTCCTTTGCTAACGGCGGTTACTTTATCAATTATCCCTGTTTTTATAGCTCTTACTTTAATATTCTCGCCCACAATTCGCCAACAGTTGAGAACTAAAGCTGAACGTAATGCGGAAACTCAGTCTTACTTAGTGGAGATCTTAACAGGAATTCAAACTGTTAAGGCACAAAATATTGAATTGCGATCGCGCTGGAAATGGCAAGAGAGATACGCTCGCTATATCTCGACTGGGTTTAAAACTGTAGTAACCTCCACCCTAGCTAAATCTGCCAGTGATTTTCTCAACAAGCTTTCTCGTGTGGTCATTATTGGCTTGGGTGCTTATTTGGTCTTGGATGGTAAGCTTACTCTGGGTCAATTAATCGCCTTTAGAATCATTGGTGGTTACGTAACTTCTCCTGTGTTACGTTTGGCGACTCTTTGGCAGAACTTCCAAGAAACGGCTTTATCTTTAGAACGTTTAGCTGATATTGTTGATAATCCTGAAGAAGGAGAAGCCGATCGCAACAACATTCCGATGCCTGCTATTAAGGGTAAAGTTAAATACGACGACCTTTCCTTCCGCTTTAAAAATACTGGTCCGCTTCAGCTTAAAAACGTGACTACAGAGTTTGAAGCTGGGACATTTGTGGCGATCGTCGGCGAGAGTGGTGCAGGCAAAAGTACCATGACTAAACTGCTATCTAGACTTTATGAGCCAGAAGGGGGAAGAATTTTAATTGACGGTTATGATATCAACCGCGTGGAGTTGTATTCTATTCGGCGTCAAATTGGTGTTGTTCCTCAAGAAACGCTTTTATTTGAAGGCACAATCTTGGATAATATTGCCTTGACCAACCCTGATGCTACTACCGAAGAAATAATCGCTGCTGCTCAAATTGCTGCTGCCCATGACTTTATTATGACTTTATCTAATGGTTATAACACTAGGGTAGGGGAGCGGGGTTCATCCCTATCTGGGGGACAAAGACAAAGAATTGCGATCGCTCGTACGATTTTGCAAGCCCCCGCCATGATGGTCTTAGATGAAGCAACTAGTGCCTTGGATTTTTCTACAGAACAAGAAGTCTCTCGTAATTTAAAAGAGGCTCTTAAAGGACGCACTGTATTCTTTATTACTCACCGTTTAGGCACAATCAAAAATGCTGACACGATTGTGATGATGGATGCAGGTTCAATTGTCGAGCGAGGTACTCACGAAGAACTCATGGCGTTAAAAGGGCGTTATTGCTATCTTTATCAGCAGCAAGAATCTTCGGTATAGTTTTTAGGTTGGCTTACTTACTGAACTGATGTTACGCAAAATATTAGAAACTCATGGTTTAGAACGAACTACTATATAAATAGTTAGACAGCAGCTTTGAGAATGGCTTGGCAAAAATTTACACGAACACGAAGAGTTGACCGCGAGACACCGATGATTACGCTGAACAAGTCGCACTTCTATTACAATGCAGTTGCTGCTCGTATGTTAGAGTTTAAAGACGGAAAACGTGTCGTATATCATATTGACGAGGCGAATCGTAAAATCGGGTTTGAGTTCATTACCGAGGACGCTGACTACAGTTACTCGGTCTTCGCCAAGGCAAATAGTGCTGGCTTTAGAAGCACATCCCAGGATGTGGTGGCTACCTATTGCTGGGCAAAAGCGGTTGCATTACTTCAGGATTCTTCAGATCGTCGATTCCGTTTACGCCCTGATGCCAACTTGTGGGTTGCCCAACTCTGTCCCGCATTTGAAACAAAAGTGTTGCGTTCTGGCATCTCCTCAATTGCAACAGACGCGACGGGAATATATCGTTATTTGAATTCTGGGATTATCGTTTACATTGGCAAAGGCAAAATTCGGTCGCGCTTAAACGAATCGGGTCGTGACAGATGGCAGTTTGACACAATCGAGTACTCCCTCGTGCCAGATGAAAATCAGCAATACGAATGGGAGTCCTACTGGATTGACCGATTTAAAGAGGCAAACAATGATGTGCTGCCCTCTTACAATGTGATCGCTGGGCGAGCCGTCTCATAATCCGTTAAGGTTAACCTAAGCTTTCTTAAGATTCTGAATGACTAACTGAATACCCAACAAAAACAATCCTACGGCGACTAATCCAAAGATCCCAGTTGCCATTGCCACAGTTCCCATTACCAGGGTTCTAACCGCAGCCGTGATATTGATAACTAAAGGATTTGTCCCAGTAATTGTCTTGTTAGCATAAGTTTGGACAATGGAATTGAACAATAGATAAACAGCAAAAGTAAAACCTCCCGAAACAATTGAGGATAAAAAACATTTGAGGGGAGTTACATTATCTTCTTTTTCTTCTAGATGGGAATCGGAGTTGGGAACAGGTTTAATTGGAGTAGTTTCCTTCATAGTTATCGTTGATGTCTAATCTGAATAGTCAACTTTTATAGTCTGACATGGTAAAGATAAGCTTCTTATTTGTATTTTTTATCGATCCCGCCTCTGATTCAGATCAACCAGATTGCATTGAGGCAAATTAAATTGAAGCTATAGGCAATTCTGACCAACGCCCGACGGCTTTCCCGATTACGCTCAATTCTTCCATTAAATCTCGAAAACCTTCAAAAGTCTGAGATTGAGGTCCATCTGAAAGGGCTTTGGCTGGGTTAGGGTGAACTTCGATCATCAAAGAATCTGCTCCTGCGGCGATCGCCGCTTTTGCCATGGGTGGAACATATTTAGCAATACCAGTACCATGACTAGGATCGATCGCAATGGGTAAATGAGTCAGAGAGCGTAAGACAGGCACTACCGCCAAATCCAAAGTGTTACGGGCATATTTACGCTCAAAGGTACGAATCCCCCGCTCACATAAAATCACGTTAGAATTACCCGCAGCCAAAATATACTCTGCTGCCATCAACCACTCATCAATAGTTGCTGACATACCCCGCTTTAAAAATACAGGCTTGTCTTGTGCGCCAACTTTCTTTAACAGAGGAAAATTCTGCATATTTCTCGCCCCAACCTGGACAATATCGGCAACCTCTGCCACTTTATCAAGATCGGCAGTGTCCATAACCTCGGTAATAATTCCCAAACCACTAGCGTCTCTAGCAGCAGCTAACAAGTCTAAAGCACTTTCTCCATGACCTTGGAAAGAATAGGGAGAAGTACGGGGTTTGTAAGCACCACCACGCAAAAAACTAGCACCAGCAGCTTTAACCGCCTTAGCTGTTTCAATAATCATGGTTTCATTTTCTACTGAACAAGGTCCTGCAATGATTACTACAGGATGATTACGTCCAAAAGTAACTTTTCCACTAGGAGTAGGCACAACAACATTGCTATGTTCTCCGTTACGAAATTCTAAGCTGGTGCGTTTATAAGGCTTTTCTACCCTAAGAACGTTCTCAATCCAGGGGCTAATTTCTTTGATCTGTAAAGGGTCAAGAGAAGCTGTATCACCCACTAAACCCATGACGATCTTATGTTTACCAACAATCTTTTCTGGTGTTAGTCCCCACTCCTGTAATTCCAACTCTATTCTCTTAATTTCTGCTTCTGGAGAACCGACTTTCATTACTACAATCACGACCAACAACCCCAATTCATTAAATAAATTATCTATAATTCATGGTAGTAAATTTTCTTACAAAAGGGAAAAGAGCGATCGCAATTATTATTTTTAGTGTGTTTGATATATTAACCACCTAAATAGACAAAAACTGAAGAGTCTGAGCAAAATCAGATTCATATTGTTCTAGATTGAAAAAGATACGGCGTAAATAATCAAATTCGCCACGAAAAATACCTGTTTGTTTGCGTCCATGCTTTTTTTAAAATTGGTTTTTGCTTGCATGGCTTAAGTTTTAGCCTTGCATCTTCTTAAGTTTTTTATTTGATAGCTAATTGTTTAGCATACACATAACTGAAGAGCCATAAGTAATAAGTTTAATTTGGTTTAATTATTTTTTTTATTTGTTGTTGATAATTATGAGGAATTGACGACTTAAGTAGTAAATATAAGCCATAGAAGGGTGAAATAATGCCTTTTCGCCATGCTTGAAAAATTAGGTTGGTTGCGATAGATTGATTGGCTGGTTCTTTAATCATTTTTGGTACAATTTCTTTGAGTAAAAAGCCTTGATAAGCATCATCAGAAATGTGCTGACGATATTGCTGAATCCAATCAAGAGAAGCTTGATAGTTAACTTGGCAAGAAATGCGATCGCATCTTTGCTCATTATGCCAAATTACTAAAACTTGGGGTACAAAAATAAATTTTGCTCCTTGTTTTTCCAACCTAATTACAAAGTCTAAATCTTGATGTTTAATTAATCCAGTCTGAAATAAAGTTCGGCTAGCTAAAATACGAGAAACTAATAAGGTACTAGTTAACATTTCCCCTCCAGATAGCCAAAAGTATTCGGGTGTTGTTTCTTGTTCTTGTTTACTCTTGGCAGGCAAGATTGATCGCTGATAAAATATCTGAGAGCTTTTTTGAAACTGAGTATAACAAACCAAATTATCCTGGCATTTATGTTGAGAAATAATAGCTAATTGATGTTGCAATTTATCTGGTAGCCATACATCATCCGAATCAAGAAAAGCAATAAATTTTCCTTGAGCATTTTTAATACCTGTATTTCTGGCTTCTGAACCACCAAGATTAATCTGATGACAGATATAGATAATCCTGGTATCGTTTATTTGTTGAATAATTTGAGATGTATCATCAGTAGAGGCATCGTCAACTATGATAATTTCTATCTTTTGATAAGACTGCTTGATAGCTGAACTTATTGACCTATGAATTACGTTAGCACGGTTGTAGGTTGGTATAATGACGCTAACTAAAGGCTTTTCAACTTTCTTCATTACTTTCCTATCCCATGATGATGCAACAGCGATCATTCTTGAGAGTGAAATTTAGGGTAGAGCATCGCTTTAACAGGAGATTTCTCGATTAGGTGCTTTTTGATGAGGATGGGTACTTCATCAGGATGAACTTGAGAATACCAGGTTTGGTCTGATTCTACAAAAACCATAGGACCATTACCACATTGCCCTAAACAGCCGACGGAAATTAGCTCAAAGTCTGCTGGTAAGTCTTGTTTAAAATTAGCAAATACTCGCTCAGAATTATATTTACGACAGCTACGCCCCCGACAAACTAAAATCTTCGATTTTGAGCAAGGTGACGGTGACTTATTAGGAAATTGCATATTGTTTATTGATGGAGATAAATCTGATTCCATAACTACGGAGTATTTTTAGATGAAAAATTTCAGATGGGAAGATTCTTGCCTAAAGTTAGACATAGCCTGACATTTTAATTTTTGCTAGTTTAGTAGTAGTTATTCATAAAAGTTAAAATTTTGATACTGATGAAGTATTTATTTAAATTTTTGCTGCTAAGTATTAACTTTTAGCATTTCTCCAGATATACCCCTAGAGGGGATATTAGATATAATTATTGATAGAGTCTGAATTTAAAGTTATTCCCGCAAAATACAGCAAAAACCTGCTTTAAATTCAATTTACAACTTAACCTAAATTATTGAGGAAACCGCCAGTGGTTACAATTTCACATCAATCTACCGTTGATGAACATCACCATCATCATGAATCAGAAACCAATCAAAGAGATCGCGTAGCCGTATTGTTAATGGGTTACGGCGAAGTTGAAAGCTACAAAGACTTTGCCAACTATAACGAACAGGCTCTTAATCTTTTGACAGCTAAGTTTGCTCCTGTACCTACCTGGATTTATCCTGCGATCGCTAAATTACTAGCGATTTTTGACCTACACGAATGGAGTCATCAACATAATAATTTTATTTCTCCCCACAACGCTATCTTTGAAGAGCAAAGAGCAGGAATTGAAAAAGAATTGCAAGCAACCTGGGGAGACAAGGTTAAAGTCTTCAAGGCATTTAACTTTTGCGCTCCTCATTTACCCGAACAAGTGTTGGCTGAGATAAAAGAGCAAGGATTCGACAAAATCCTCATTTATCCCTTGCTAGTAGTCGATTCTATCTTTACTAGTGGTATTGCGGTAGAGCAAGTCAACAAAGCTTTAGCCAACCAAGCCGAGGGAGAATCCCATTGGTTAAAGAATTCTCGCTATATTCCTTCTTTCTTCAACAAGCCAGACTATGTTAACCTGCTGGCGCAAATGGTAGAAGAAAAAATTGAGGCGGAATTAGCTCAAGGACATTTAGCTTCTCAAATTGGCATCATTTTGATGAATCATGGTTGTCCCCATAAAGCCAAAGGATTTACATCGGGAATTTACGAAAGCCAAGCTTTATATGAGTTAGTTCGAGAAAGGCTAATTGATAAATATCCTCTAATTTCTGTTGGCTGGCTCAACCACGACACCCCATTAATTGAGTGGACACAGCCTAATGTTAAATTGGCGGCACAGAATCTACTAGAATTGGGAGCAACATCAATAGTTATGATGCCCATTGGCTTTGCCACCGAAAACCATGAAACATTACTAGACGTAGATCATATTATTCACAATCTACAGCACAAGCATTCAGATGTAACCTTCATTCGGATGCCCTGCGTCAATGATCGCCCTGAATTTATGCAGATGGCAGCAGAGTGGGCAAATCCGCAAATTGAGGCTTTGCTTGAAGAATCTGGTATGACGGTTAATCCTCAGTTAGCTAAAACCCAGGCTGCTCATTCTCATCATCATCATCATTAATTTAGAGTAGGGTGGGCATGATTTTGAATCTATAGAGTGCAATTAATAATTTCTCTAATGCCCACCATTATTAAATATTGGCGATTATTATTATTATTTGGTGATGCGGTGGGCAATAACCAATTCTCAAAACGCTAATTTGTTTGTATTATTTTTTGCCCACACCCTATAGAGATTAATTCAAAGATGGGCATTCTATGGCTAAAATAATCACCGCTAAACGCAACCATAATGCCTAACTATCGAAGAGTGCATATTCCAGGTGGCACATATTTTCTCACCATAGTTACCTATTGTCGTCGTCCATTATTTGAGAATTTTAGTAATATCAATCTTTTACGTAGTGCGATCGCCAAGGTTAAAACTAAGCTACCTTTTCAAATTACTGCTGCGGTGGTCTTACCAGATCATCTACATTTTCTTTGGCAATTACCCCTCAATGATTATAATTATTCTCAAAGAATATCCAGGTTGAAAGTATTATTCACCCGTGCTTACAAAGCCAAAAATCCAGCAAATCTCGAAATCTCCCCATCTCGTTATAAACATCGAGAAAGTGATGTCTGGCAAAGAAGATTTTGGGAACATTCAATTAGGGATGAAGCCGATCTGCAAAAGCATTTAGATTATATTCATTACAATCCCGTTAAACATGGATTGGTTTCTTGTCCTCATTTATGGTCATATTCTAGTTTTTCTCATTGGGTAGACAAAGGAAAATACACATTAAATTGGGGTTATACGTGCGGACAAAAAATTAACAAAACGTAGGGTGGGCATGACGAAATATATGAAGCGTGACGATTAATTGGTCAATGCCCACCATAATCGATATTTAATATTGATGATGGTTTGATTTGGTAAGCAACGAGCTATTCTTGAAACGATAATTTTCTCTAGTTATTTTTTGCCCACCCTACGTGAGCGATCGCTCACTAAAAAAGTAACGTTTGTTAACGAAGTTGTTAAGCAGTATTTCAACTTTAGACAAATAAAGCGCTCGGCTGAAAATAAGGCAATACAGCATGATAATATCCATTTCAGGATAAATAGGGAGAAGCTCCTAATTGAGTCACGTTTGTCCTCAGCTTCAAAAAAGATTTTATAGACATTCAGGAGAAAAACTTTGGGATTAAGAGTAGCTGTTGTCGGTTCTGGACCCGCAGGTTCATCAGCCGCAGAAGTTTTAGCCAAAGCAGGTATTGAAACTTATTTATTTGAGCGTAAGCTAGATAACGCCAAACCTTGTGGTGGTGCAATTCCTCTTTGCATGGTTGAGGAGTTTGATTTGCCCCAAAAGATTATTGATCGGCAGGTCAAGAAAATGAAGATGATTTCTCCTTCCAATCGAGAAGTTAATATCGGCTCAACTCTTAAAAATGGCGAATATATCGGTATGTGCCGCCGAGAAGTTTTAGATGGCTTCTTACGTAATCGTGCTGCTCAGTTAGGTGCAAACCTAATCAACGGTACTGTATATCAGCTAGACATTCCCGATAGCGATAAAGATCCCTACACGCTTCATTATGCCGATCATTCGACTGGTGCTGTTAAAGGGGTAATGAAAACCCTCAAGGTAGATTTAGTAATTGGTGCTGATGGTGCTAACTCTAGAATTGCTAAAGCTATAGATGCTGGTGATTACAACTATGCGATCGCTTTCCAAGAGCGTATCCGTCTACCAGAAGACAAGATGGCATACTACGAAGATCTAGCCGAAATGTACGTCGGTGACGATGTTTCTACAGATTTTTATGCTTGGGTGTTCCCCAAATTCGACCACGTAGCAGTCGGTACAGGAACAATGAAGGTAAACCAAGCTGACATCAAAAAACTACAGGCGGGTATCCGTAAGCGTGCTGCCAAAAGACTAGAAGGGGGCAAAATCATCAAAGTCGAAGCACACCCCATTCCCGAACATCCTCGCCCTCGTCCCATTCGTGGCAGAGTTGTTCTAGTCGGCGATGCCTTGGGTACTGTAACCAAATCTTCTGGGGAAGGTATTTACTTCGCAGCCAAGTCTGGTCGTATGTGCGCCGAGATGATTGTAGAGCGATCGCAAGATGGACAAAAAGTTCCTACTGAAAAAGATCTCAAAGATTTTATGAAACTCTGGAACAAAGAATACGGTGCAACTTATCTCGTACTGGATATTCTGCAACGAGTTTTCTATCGTAGTGATGCCACCCGTGAAGCATTTGTCGAAATGTGTGATGACATCGACGTACAAAAAATGACTTTTGATAGCTATCTCTACAAAACTGTAGTTCCTGCTAATCCTTTAACGCAAATGAAGGTAACAGCTAAAACTCTCGGTAGTTTACTTAGAGGCAATGCTTTAGCACCTTAGGGGATTACTGATTACTAATAATTTATTTACAACAGCATCAGATTATTTATTCTAGTGCTGTTGTTTATTTCTATCTTCTTAGTAAATTATTAAAATAGGATGTAAACTTGTTTTTTCTTCTTGGAGTTTTATTTTCGTTAATTAATTTGATTCTCTTCATTTTTTCTATTTCTTTACGAATTCTTTTAAGCGAATCAACATAGCTTGTTCTAAAAAGGACTAGAAAGACTAAAATACATATCACCATGCAAAATAATGTAGCAATTTCAGCTTTGAATTTTAAATCATGAAAACTAATCCAATATGATAAAAATAAGTATACAGTAACAGGAATAAAAGCAACCAAATTGAACCGATAACGCACAATTCTCTGCCTTTTTGTTTCTGAGTCAACCTGTAATTGATCTATATCATAATCAAAATGTATAAATTTTCTTAATCTATAAATGTCGAAACGGGTTTGTTTTGGATTTCGAGAATAATTTATTAATTCAATTAGTTCAAGACATGATTGTTTATCAGCTTTAATTCCAACTTCTTGTTGTAGGTGGAGTAAATCTATTTCATCTTTTGTTATATTCTTAATCTTTTCGCTAGTTAAAGGATTATTGTGTCTCTTTTCGAGTTTTAGACATTTTCTTTGTTTTGGAGACAACTTATCAAACAAATCATAACTACTACTGATAAAATCAGATATTATTTGTAAGCGAAACAAAAAAGTAAGGACACAAACAAAGGCAATGTAAAATCCTGGTCTTGCTGTAATAAATTTCGGTTGTCTTAATATCTCTAAAAGTTGTGTTTCTGACATCTAATTATTATTTTTTCAGCTAAAGGCTTTATATTAGTGATACGTTAGTACCTATCCATTAAAATATTAAACAATTTTAAAATTTTGTATTAAATTAATCTTAAGAAAACGAGTATTGAATAATCGCATTAATTTTGGTGCTACCTAGTTTTTAGCGAAGGGAACTATTTACCAGTATTGTTTGGGTAGAGATTTCGGTATATTAATATGAGCCGTGGATTATCGCTCAACTTATATTATTGAATAACCTGAATGACTGATTCTATCCAAGAACAACTGAAAGAATTAAATACCGTAGCCGTAAAGGCGATCGCCTCAAGCAACAGCTTAGAAGAGCTTGAACAGCTAAGAATCAAGTATCTAGGCAAAAAAGGTCAACTATCTCAAATTCTCAGGGGAATGGGCAAGTTATCCGCCGAAGAACGCCCTGCGGTTGGTTCGCAAGCTAACGTAGTTAAACAAGAAGTTCAAACTGGTATAGAACAACGTAAGCAAGCCTTGCAACAGGCAAAGATAGAAGCGCAAATCAAAGCCGAAACCATAGATGTGACTATGCCAGGAGTGAATCGTCCTTTGGGTCGAGTACATCCTCTTAATGGTGTAGTAGATCGTATCTTAGATATCTTTGTTGGTTTAGGCTATACCGTTGCCACTGGTCCTCAGATAGAAACCGACTACTACAATTTTGAGGCTCTTAATACTCCCCCAGATCATCCCGCTAGAGATATGCAGGATACCTTTTATTTACCAGGAGGAAATTTATTACGTACTCAGACTTCTTCGGTACAAATTCGCTATATGGAAAATCATGAACCCCCCATCAGAATTATTGCTCCTGGTCGAGTTTATCGTCGGGACACGGTAGATGCTACCCATTCAGCCGTATTTCATCAGGTAGAAATATTAGCAATTGATAAGGGTATAAAATTTACCGATCTCAAAGGCACTATTAAAGAATTCTTACAGCGGATGTTTGGCGATGAACTCCCCGTACAGTTTCGGACTAGCTACTTTCCCTTTACCGAACCTTCAGCCGAAGTGGATGTGCAGTGGAAAGGCAAATGGTTGGAAGTGATGGGGTGCGGGATGGTCGATCCCAACGTTCTTGAAGCCGTTGGCTACGATCCCGAAGTATATACAGGTTTTGCAGCAGGTTTCGGGGTAGAAAGATTTGCCATGGTATTACACCAAATTGATGATATTCGCCGTTTATACAATAGTGATCTACGCTTTTTAAATCAGTTTTAGTTATCAAAGCTATTAAACAACGTGACGCTAGCATTATAACCAGTAAAAGATAATGCTAGAACGATTGTTGTTATATTGACTACAAAAGTGTTTTATTATGCTTTGCTGTCTTTTCCTGGTCAGAAGAGCTTATGTCAAATTGTAATTGGTAATTATTGAATTAGAATGCTTAATTTTTACAGAAACCAGACATATAATAACCTATAGAATATTTAAACCAATTACAATACTTTTAACATTACAACGCTTTAAATGGAAAGTTCATCTAGCGCGCTTTTGACTTCAGAAGTCGAATTGCTGATCTTATTGCTGATCGCCTGTTTAGGAGCCGTTACTTTTGAAAAATTTAATATCCCCTATACAGTTGGCTTAGTCTTAATTGGTTTGGGGTTAGGACTTCTTACTCCTCTGCTTTTTGCTGTCGATCCTTTGAGTTCTGTTACTCTATCTCCGAATGTAATTCTGTATGTTTTTGTTCCACCACTAATTTTTGAATCGTCAATCAATCTTGATAATCAGCTTCTTTTCGAGACACTAACTCCTTCATTGATCTTGGCTGGACTGGGACTGTTGGTTTCGGCAGGCGTTGTCGGGGGCTTAATGGTTTGGCTGACACCTTTATCTCTTAGTGGCGCTTTCGTGTTTGGATCTTTGATTTCTGCCACGGATCCAGTTGCCGTAATTGCTCTATTCAAAGAACTAGGCGTTCCTAAACGCCTAACAATGGTGGTAGAAGGGGAAAGTATGCTCAATGATGCTACTGCGATCGTCCTCTTCGATGTAGTCATGGCAATAATTGCTAGTGGTACGGTTGGTGTAGCAACTCTTGGAGATGCTTCAGTTAACGTTTTTGTGGTGTTGTTTGGCGGTGTTCTGGTCGGCGTAGTTGTTGCTGTAATTATTTTTGGTTACTCCATTAACCTAGCCAAAAATAATGCGCTAATTCAAACTACCGTAAGTATTATTATTGCCTACGCAGCTTTCATGGTTTCCCAACGCTATCTGCAATGGTCTGGAGTGATTGCAGTAATGACAGCGGGATTGGTGGTTGGTTGGTATCTCAACCATAAAGTCAATTTAGAGGTGAGAACATACCTGCGGGAATTTTGGGACTATGGAGCTTTTATTGCCAATAGCCTAATCTTCTTACTAGTGGGGCTAACAACTAGCAGCTTTATTCTCCGACTTGGTACTGAAACTCCGAGATTTTGGATTGCTATTGTCTGGGCGATCGTCGCCACGCTCATAGCCCGTGCAGTGGCAGTTTTTGGTTTAATACCATTTTCCAACTGGTTACAAAAATCCGAGCCATTTGGCTGGCGTTATCAGATGGTAACTTTTTGGGGTGGACTCAGGGGAGCGGTTGCTTTAGCCTTAGCACTGAGCCTCGATCGCTCGTTTCCCAATCGAGATTTAATTATCGCCATGACGCTAGGGGTCGCACTATTTACTATTTTGATTGCCGGGACGACCACAGGAAAACTAATTAGCTGGCTCAAAATAGATGAACCGCCAGTTTTAGAGCGGTTGGGAAAAGCCCAAGCGACTATTCTAGCCAAACGCGAAGCTCTAAAATTACTGCACAAGCTAGGTTTGATGGGGCTGTTTGATAAAGAGGTTATTGTAGAAATAGAAGAAGATTATTATCGGGTTCTCAATACAGCAGAAGCTGCCGTAACTAAGATTTGGGATGAACTGAAGCTCGATCCAGGATTGGCGCGTCAGATTTTATGGTTACAAATACTGAGAATTGAACATCAGGCTCATGTTGATTTATACGATCGCGGGCTTTTGTTAGAAAGTGCTACGCGCAAGCTAGAACTTCTGGTTGAGGCTAAACGAGATAGCGTTTTAAATCGTCAAATCCCGCCTCCAGTGCCAGCTTTATGGTCGCTAGAAACTCCTTTAGAAAAGCTGATTTTTAAACAACTACGGCATTTTTTCCCTCACCACAAGTTTTTTGGGCAACGCCGCGGACAATTAGCAGCGATTCGTTACGAATACGATGCTGTAACCGCCTATGTGAGCCAAAAAATTGTCAAACAGGTAAAACAACTGGTTGCCGCCAATGCAGTTGAATCAGCAGTAGCTCAAGACTGTATTATATTTTATCAGCAAGCAAGTAAAGGAGCTTTAAGGCGAGTAGAGGCAATGGGAACTAGTCGGCACGAATTAGCGATCGCCCTTCAGAAGCAGGTAGCGACTCATGCTGCTCGTACTAGTGAAGGAGAAGTAATTGAGCAGCTTATAGCCGAAGGTGTAATTCCCGAAAATGCCCTAGATCGAATTCAAGATTTAATTGCCAAAGAAAATATTTAGGGAATAAGTTATATCAAGTCAAATAAAGTTGGCGACAAATAAGATTCAGGTAGGGGCGAAGGTTGGTTCGCCTTTACGAGGATTATTGTTCACAACACTAAAGTTCATATCCCTTCATCCAGAACACTGATATCAACAAAAACAACACAGTTAAAACAATCGTAACGCTCATTGCTATCCAAGCTTCATTAGGAAATTGACCTACTAAAATTGCTGTGGCATGACGCTGCAAAGCCCAGACAGTGTAAGGCTTAATCTGTTGTAACTGAGGATTAAAATTTAAAACCACCCCGCCAAAAAAAACGAAAAGTGCGATCGCGCTCACGGCTCTAATTTGATTAAAAATAACCCCAAGCATCAGGGTCAATGCCAAAGTAAACAGCATCACTAAATAAACCATCAAAACACCTATAAGGTAATTAAATAGAGAGATCTGCGCAGGTAATCCAACTACAAGTGCTGCAATATACATAAAGATGCCAGGCACTCCCAAAGCAATTACACCAATGAAAACTGCATAAGCTGCAAATTTCCCGAGGATAAATCCAGCAGTTGACAAGGGCTTAGAATAGATCCACAGCAGAGTTTGGGTTAGCTTTTCCTCGATAATTGCGCCTTGAGTCAAAATGATTGTGCCGATAGGTATAAAAGTACTGCCCAGCCAGAGAAACAAAGTTAAAAATGAAATTCCGCGATCGCCTGCATCACCTGGTGTCATCCAAATCGCGGGTAATGCTGTAAGTGACATCCAAATAATGAGTTGAGAAATCCATCGCCGAGGGTTAAACCAGTAAGCAAGTTCTTTCTGATAGATAGGACGAAAACCGCATAACCAACTCCTAGAAACACGCTGTAATTGCGATTCGTCAACAAGATTCTTACTGCTCATGTCAAGATTTTTGAATTAAATTTATAAACACATCTTCAAGCTCGTAGGATGAGCGTTCAAATTGGGTCACAACAACTAGAGGATCTGCCAAGACAATCCGTAGTAGTTCACTTTCAGCAGCGTTTGGATTGTTAACCTGAATTTGAAACTTAGTTGTCTGAGCATTTTTTATATCTGGCATACCCGTCTCAACCGCAATTTTGTCGATCCAGGGTATTTTCCTTAAACGATCTAGAACCGTTATACCGTCACCGCATACTGTAACGCGAAACAAATTGCGATCGCCTGACACCAGTTGATTAATATCTCCTTGAGCTAGCAATCTGCCCTGTTCGAGAATCACAACCATGTCGCTGACTCGTTGCACATCATCGAGAATATGAGTGGAGTAAAAAACTGTACTCTGTTGCCCAAAACTTTTAATAATTTGCAATACATCTCGTCGTCCTATTGGATCGAGTGCAGAGGCTGGTTCGTCAAGAATTAGCAAGTCGGGATTATTAATTGCTGCTGTGGCAATACCAAGACGCTGACGTTCACCACCCGAAAATTCCCGCACTGGACGATCTGCTTTTCCGCTTAAGCCAACTAGTTCGATAAGTTCTTGGATGCGAGCTTTAATTGCACTCTTCGATCCTTTAAAGAAAAACGAGGCGACAAACTGTAAAGTCTCGCGAGCAGTTAAATGTCCATAGAAGCGAAGTTCCTGTGGCAAAAAACCAACTCGCTCCCGAATCGCAATACTATCTCGTATAATGCTTTTGCCAAAAATTGTCCCTACTCCCTCGGAAGGCTTCACAAGTCCGAGCAAAAGTTTGATCGTAGTACTTTTTCCTGCCCCGTTTGAACCGAGAAAACCGCAGATAGAGCCTCGTGGCACAGCCAGATTCAATTTATTTACAACGTGCTTTTGACTATAAGTCTTAGTTAGATTTTTAGTAGAGATAATGAGATCGGACTCAATCGTCATAGCGCAACAGGCAGTGATTGTTTTCTACTGCATTGTAACCGCTCGATTTTATCTTATAATTCTTATGAAAAAGCGATCGCCTAAAAACTAAAGATTTTCTAAAAATTACTTTGCTTCTTTCGTTGGTGCTTGTTTCTTTTCCGTTTTAGCTGGCTGACTACCTTCCTGCTGTTTAATGATTTGCAAAATACCCGCATATTCTTTTTGCTCTGGATAATATTTAGCCAGTTTTTCTAAAGTAGGGATAGCTTTTTTAGGATCTGTTTGCATATATATTTGAGCTAATCCTTGAAGGGCGGTAACATTTTTAGGTTCTCGTTCTAATACCTTTTTATATCCTTCAATCTGCATTTGCATTTGTTTTTCTGCCAAGGCAGGATCTTCGGTATTTTGTGGATTTGAAGCGGTAGAATTATTCTGACTAAAAACACTTGCTAAAGTGAGCGCGAGTGTTGAACCAGCAAAACCTAAACCCAGGACTAAAGTAACCACACGCATAAAAGTCTTATTCTTGTCCCCTTTCCTTTTGCTCATATTTTTACCTTGAGATAGACATTAATTTGGATATTGATTAAATACTGATCTTCTGTCCCTTTTTAATTCTCTATCTTCGATCCTTAAAACTTATCTCCAGGTATGAAACGCCAGTACACCTCCTGCAAATCCTAACAAACAGAAGATAGCTAAAATCAACGTACAATGCCAACGATTGAATCCTGCTAATTGCAGATCTAGCCTAAATAACAAGGCTGCTGCTGCAAATACTAAAAATCTGGCAAAGTAATCTACTCGCTGCACAATTAGAGCAAACGCGAATGCTCCCAGCAGAATTGACATAAAAGCTCTAGTATCAGATTGTAACCAGCCATCGAGACTACTGGCAATCAAGGATATAGGGGAAACAAAAAGAACCACCAAAAATAAAATATTGGCGATCGCTGCACCATAGATAAGGACAAGGTGAATGTCTTCAGTGATCATGCTAAGTATAGCTCCTCGCTCAAGCATTTTGTCGATCCATGAGCTATACATCCATCCTTCAACACCGTAGGTTAAAAGTAATATTATTAGAGAAAGCTTAGGGATTTTTTTTGACCAAGCCATTAAAAATAATTAAAGGTAATTGACAGTCGATCATTAGTAGATAACACATTATAATGCAACCACAAAATTACCAATTACCAATTACCTATTTAGTATTAGTTAACACTAGATAAAAGTTAGGAAAACTAAGCCATGCTTTGAATAATATAGTCAAAGTAAGGGCTGGCTTCTTGAGCGTCTTCTTTACCTAAAAGATCGAGGGATGCCTTTTTTAGACAGCGAATAGCATCAATCATTCCAGGTACAGGGACTTCAAGGGAGTTGTACATTTCTCTAACTCCAATTAAACCAGACTTTTCAATCGGATCTTTGTCTCCTGCCATCACACCATAGGTAACTAAGCGTAGATACCAACCGAAATCTCTAAGACACTGGTTGTATTGTTTTTGTCCAAAGGCATTACCACCTTGAGAACGATATTCAGGATGTAACTTAAAAAGCTCTTTTCCTGCCTGATCGACAATTTTCTTTTCGCTATTGGCTAAAGCTTCAGCGATACGGACACGCTTTTCACCTGTAGTTAAAAAGTTTTTGATGCCTTCTAGCTCACCGCTACTGGGGTAGCGTAGTTCGTCATCTGCTTTTAGGATGACTTGACTAACTATGCTCATAATATCTGAATAGATTTAATTAACTTTAATATCTTTAGTATCTCAATAAAGAGAAATCATTGTCAGGAGGAAATGCTGGGATTTTCCTAGCTTATTTCAACTCCCGTGTTGGCAATAATATCTTGCCATTCCTTGGTAGACAAAGGTTGATTTACTATATTAATCTTAAAAGTTGCCTTTGCTGCCTCGGTCAAGTTATGTATTATTTTAACAGTAGAACAGTTGTTTTGATGTCTGGTTGACCGATCTTCTAAAGGTGGGACAACCTCCAATAAATTTTCTAATAAAGGACTGCTAAAGACCTGTTTGTATAGCTTTGGGTCTGTATTGAGAATCATTGAGCCGTGCTGCAAAACGGTCTTACCACGACGCAATTGCGCGCTACCAATTACCTTGTTCCCTGCGGGAGTAACCAAATCTGAACCTGTCGCTGTAGCAAAACAATTTTGTTGCTGAATGTATTCTTTAGTCGCCGTACCGTAATCTAAGTTTACACCAAGCGATCGCCAGCCAGCAATTAAAAACTCACAAATTTGTTTATATACTTCTAAGCGTTTACCTGGAGGAATAGAAGTTACTACCATATAGGTTAAGTCTCCCTGGTGGAGAACTGCCCTACCACCTGTGGGACGACGGACAATATCCAAAGATTTTCCTTGCCAAGTCAAATCATTCCATTCAGTAGGATAATCTTTTTGGTGATAACCCAAAGAAATAGCAGCAGGTTGCCAAGTGTAAAATCTAAGTGTAGGGGGATGCTTACTGGCGCGATGTTGTTCTAACAAATAGCGATCAATCGCCATTTGCATTTCTCCAGATGCGACCAAAGGAGGTATAAAACGCCAAGTATTCACATTAAATTGACAATTGATAGTGGACAATGGCTATAGCTTAATTAATAGGTTGGGTTAGCATCTAAATCTTCTAGCAAAATATGCTAACTAAAAAAGCATAACCCAACAATGTTCATACAGTTTCTCAGTAACGAAATTTATGAACCACCAAATTCTTCTTTGAGGATTTCATCATTGTCATCGGCAATATTAGCAACAAGGGTAACTAAACGCGAAATTTCTCCAGGATACATATCTGCAACTGTACGCTGGGCAGAAGCCATAACTTTATTATCATGAATACTAAAGCAAGTTTCAAAAGTACCTGTCCAGTTCATTTCTAAAAGACGGCGCATCAATCCAGGCTCATCTTTAGCAGGTAAATTTAGCAAACTAGACCAAACTGTTAGCAGATCTTCATCGCTTTCTCCTGTAAGCTGAACAAAAACCTCTACACTACCGTAATTAAATTTCCACAGACTTTTTTCGGTGGTGTGATTTACCATTGCTGTGTTGTCTTGATCGAGGCTTGAAATCACAGTTTCGATGACTTCTTTATGACTAGATTTTTCTTCCATCAAATCATCCACAGCCTTGGCAGTGTCTACTTCTAAATTGGAAATTTGCTCAACCATGATCGCTTTCCTAATATTTGAATTAATGCCGACATCGTGAATTTAGCATCAAGTGTTGATATATTGCTAATTTTGGATCTCTTTATGGCAATGAAATGTAGTAATACCTCCCATTGTACTCATATTTACATCAAGCGTATAATAGGATTCTGATTCTATAGATAGATGTTTACTTAGTACCTTAGCAATAATGCTAGATTAAGAAGTATAAATGCTTAGTTGCGCTAACTTTAAGAAACTGAAACTTTTTTCACAGCTAGAGGTTAGGCAATTACTGCAACTGAATAGATAACCGTGGCATAATACAAATTTAAATTGCAATAAGAGGTCTCATATGAGCGATATACAAGAACAAATACAAAGAGAAAGAGAATCTGCTAGGGCAGTTTGTAGCACCGAAGGAGATACTTCAGGAGAATGTGCTGCTGCCTGGGATACGGTAGAAGAGCTATCAGCAGAAGCATCCCACAGAAAGCAAAAAGTTCCCCAAAAAAGCTCTCTAGAGCAGTATTGTGATGATAACCCTGATGCTTTAGAATGCCGAGTTTATGAAGACTAGTAATATAGTTTACTTTGGGTAAACATTATAGTCCAAGGTTAAATAATTATTAATTAAATTGGGTGAGAATATGATCTATTCTCATCCTTATTTTTGGCTGTATATCTGAATTACAAAAAGCAAGATTGTTCCTCTGTAAGGTAACGTTGACTTTGAGCGATTGTTGATGCACTCTTAGAAATAATCTGGAGTTGTTTTAAGCTCAGGCGCAAATAAATAGTAGTAGACACAATTTCGGCAGAACAATAATGGATATTTGGTTTAGACCTTTAGTATGGATGGACTATCGCTTAGGAGTATTGCTGGCGGTAATTGTTCCTTTTGTACTGTTAATTTGGGCTTTGTTCCAGAAACAAGAAGCCATGCAAAGATTACTTATTATTTATTGGCGAGTTGCTAGCTTGTTAATAATTACAGTTTATCTATTAATTCCTGATTGGAAAATTGGCTTTATCAGTGGTTTTGCTGCCCGTGTTTTAATCCCTATTTCTTTGTGGTTTTGGGTAGATTTAAATGAAGAAATTCGCGACATACCCCAAAGTCTCCTCAAGCTAGTCTTCACTTCCTGGCGTTGGGCAATGACTGCCTACTGTATTTTAGGTGCGATCGCCAAAGCGTTTTTTCTCCCCTGTGGTATATCTGATACTAGAATGAAAACTGCTTTCTGCCAAGTTTGGCTGGAAGCACCCCAAGCCTATCGCGACTTTTTTCATACTAAGTCTGGGAATGAAGGCTTTCTTGGCTTTTTGGGTGCAGTTGGTTTAGTAATTTATATTATTTACCTGGCATATTTTGTGCTGATTCGTTTAGGTAAACAGGGAAGATCTGCGCTGGAACAATAATAATTAAAAAAGTCGTACTCAAAAGCCTAGAGCTTGAGAATTAGAGCTATATTATGTCTGAATCTATTGGTCTGCGCCTAGAAAAATATACCCTGAAGCAAAAACAAGAAGTGTTGCTGGTCAACTTAGAAACAGCTTCTAGTGAATCAGATCTAGTGATGATCTTTGCTGGTTTTTCTAGTTCTTTGATGAGAGAGACTGCTTTCGATGCTGATGTTCCAGTAATTGCTGCCGATTCTAAAATTATTTCTATAGATCGCCTTGTTGCGCCTTACAACCCAGATAACCCTCAATACATTGCAACTGGATTAACTTGGGAGGCAATGCAGAATATTTTACAGAAAATTAATCTTTAAAGACTCCAGCGTCTTTTTGAAAAGTAATATAATATACTTCTGACTGAAAAATTTTTACTGTATTGTTGAGTTTTATAGGCTAAATCTTTATGAATAGCTCACTAAGCATCTATACCCAAAGTAAATAATTTAACCCAAAATTAAAATTTATCTCTTACTTTATAGAATAAAGCCGATCGAAGGCAGAAATTATACCTAATAGTACTATTTTTGCTAACTTATAAATTTTTTTCATAGAACAAAGCTACTATTATTTGCTATTTAGGAGTACATTTGGTGTGAGTAATTTTGCAAAAACTATATTGGATACGAATCAGTTACCCCAAACACCTTTATTTGGTACAGATGGAATTCGTGGCAAGGCGGGAGATATTTTAACCGCGCCCTTTACTCTTCAGTTGGGTTATTGGGCCGGAAAAGTGCTTGAAGAAGCTGCCAAAAACAAAGGCTCGATAATTATTGGACAAGACTCTCGTAATTCTAGCGGTATGCTATCGAGTGCGATCGCAGCAGGATTAACTTCTGCGGGATTAGAAGTTTGGCATTTGGGCTTGTGTCCTACTCCCTGTGTTGCTACTTTGACCAGCAAAAGCGAAGCGATAGGAGGGATTATGATTTCTGCTAGCCATAACCCGCCTCAAGACAATGGGATTAAGTTTTTTGGCAAAGAAGGAACTAAATTGGCTGATAGTTTGACCCAAAAAATAGAGGCTCACCTCAGAAAAAATCATTTGCAAGACGAGGCAAACACAACCTGGGGGAAAACTTACTATCGCCCAGAATTGGTTGAGCAATATGCTCAGGTACTTAAAACATCGTTACCTAAAAATATAGATTTTCAAGGAATGCGAATTGTCTTAGATTTAGCTTGGGGGGCATCTGTGAAAGTTGCTCCCGCTATATTCCAGGAATTAGGGGCAGAGGTGATTAGTCTTCATTCCTTAGCCGATGGCGATCGCATTAACGTCAACTGTGGTTCAACTCACCTAGACACGGTTAAGCAAGCTGTTGAAGAGCATCAGGCTGATTTAGGATTTGCCTTTGATGGAGATGCCGATCGAGTTATGGCGATTGATAGTCAAGGCAGAGTAATCGATGGGGACTATATCCTCTATTTGTGGGGCGATCTACTCAAGCAACAACAGCAGCTACCAGATGATTTAATTGTGGCTACTGTAATGGCAAATCTTGGCTTTGAGCGCGCTTGGCAAGCTAAAGGGGGCAAAATGCAGCGGACGGCGGTAGGCGATCGCTATGTTCAAGCAGCTATGTGGCTTACAGGAGCAATGCTAGGGGGAGAACAGTCAGGACATATTCTTTGTCATCATCATGGTGTTTCTGGTGATGGGATTCAAACCGCATTACATTTAACTTCTTTGGTACGCCAAGCAGATACGTCTTTAGCCAATTTAGTAGATAACAGCTTCCAAACCTATCCCCAAATTCTGCGTAATGTAATAGTTGAAGATCGCGAACGTAGGAGTAAATGGCAAGAATGCGAACCTGTGCAACAGGCGATCGCTAAAGCAGAAGCAGCTATGGGAAAACAAGGACGCATCTTAGTTCGTGCTTCGGGAACAGAGCCTTTGATTCGCGTGATGGTAGAAGCTGTCGATCACAAGTTAACTAGTTATTGGACAGATGAACTAGTAAAAGTTGTAGAACAAAATTTAGCAGCGACTTAACTAATAAAATAAGACAGCTTGCCTATGGCGCGATCGCAAAACCTACAAATTATCTGAAATATAAAAAAAAATGATACAAATTAAGTGACGGGGTGACGAGAAGCGTATTCACAAGTAGCAAGTAACAAGTAAAGATATGCAGCTAGTTAAACTGTCCCAATAGCTAGTTAATTTTGCCTCTACTTCCGAAAACTTTTTACTGTCTTGGTGCGCGTTCCCTTGCGCCCTTCGGCGACGCGGGGTCGCACCGCTTTTTACTTGTTACTTCCCCAAGTCCCCAAGTCCCTCAACCGTAGCAAATATTTAAGTATTTTATCTTACATTTTAGCCATAACAGCCTTGAGTGATTACGTATTTTATATATTTTTTTCCTGAAGCAATATTTGATAATATTGCTTCAATTGCACTTAAGACTAGGTTCAGGAACATCAGTTGATTTAGTTTCTTCCAAGCTATCAATTACTTCTAGCATTTCTCTCTCAAAGCTTACCTGCGCTCGATTGGTTTTTGCACCGAAGAAAAAGCTATTGTCTTGTTCTAATGCCCATACTTGAGAATGGGAAAAGTAACTCATAACTACACCAATCATTAGTAAAGCAAAGCCTGTGTAAACAACAGGGACACCAGGATCGGCTTTAATCTGTAAACCAGTGCTGCCGATGATATTAATCAGCTTAATATTAATACCGTCAATATCTACACTTTGACCAATACGAATCGCGCTAGTTAAGTCTCCCTGTTGGTTATAAATTAAAGCTGTTCCCTGCATATCCTTGATTAGCATAGAAACGCCAGAACTCATGTCTGGTTTGGTAGGAATCCAGGTTCCCCAAATATTTCCTGCGCCCAGAGTATCTAATTTAGCTACTGGTAGCTGAAAAATAGGACTGTTGTTTAACTGAACTTGAGCAGCAGCAATACTCCAGTTAGTTTGATAAAGGGTAACGCCGTGATAACGCAGAGGTTTATTGACGTGGATAGTTTCCCGCTTCAATTCCTCACCGCGATCGCTCACCACTGACAAATCAGAGTAGAATTGATCTATGTCTCCGTTTTGGGTATAGTCAATCCAAAATCGATTCACCTTAACTGACCAATCATCGGGAATATGAGAAGCAGATAAAGGACCTAATTCGATAAAATTCTGAATCTTAAAAGTATTGCCACTGGCGACCATTTCCTGAGCAAAAAAGCCCGTAAAAATGCCCCATAACCCACCCAGTAAAACAATCAGCATACCCGCGTGGACGATAATAGGACCAATACGACCAATAATGCCTTTGCGGGCATAAAGAGCATTATCTTGTTGCCAGACTCGAAAGTTTTGCTGTTCTAATAAAGGCGTTAAAGAATTGACTGAACCTTGATTTAATTCGGCACTGAGAGCTAATTTCTCAAACTGCTTTGGCTTTTGATAATATTTCCATTTACGGGCAGCTTTTAAGGCGGGTAGCTGACGGGTAAAGGTACAGGCAGTCAAACTTGCACCAAAAAGAATTAATAAAGAGAGATACCACCAGGTACTATAAACATGATTTAAACCCCAGGCTAAAATAACTTTCCAGGTCAAAAAGCCATATAAAGCAGGAGACTCTGGATAGTTCTGTTGATAAAAAGAGAGAGTTTCAGCCTGTTCAATTACTGTACCTGAAATACTGACTACGGCGATCGCCAGTAACAAAACAATCGCCAATTTCAAGTTGGCAATAGTACCAACCAAACGACGAAATATTGAGCCTGGCTTGAGAAAAAAATTCATTATTTATATATTATGGATTAAAAATTAGAGGCGATTTGTCGATTAAGGAAGACTTTGATTATGAAATATATTGATATCTAAGATTGTAATCATTTTACTGGTGCGATCTCTGCTGTGCCAACTTAGCCGAGCCAAATTTGGTGATATAATAACTGATATCAAATTAAGCATCAAGCATTATATCAAATGCGTACAACTATAACTATTCCAGATGATTTAGCCCAACAGATAGACAAAATAATCAATCAATTAGATATTCCCAGTCGCAATCAATTCATAATTGAAGCACTGGAGGCAAAACTAAAAGAATTAGAAGACCGCAAAATCGACGATGAATTTGCCCTAATGGCTGAAGATCTAGAATATCGCCAAGAAGCATTAGATCTAGAGCAAGAATTTATCCGTGCAGATTTTGAGGTTACATCTTGAAGCGGGGCGATATTTATCTAGCTAATCTAAACCCTACCATCGACTCAGAGCAAGCTGGAACTAGACCAGTTTTGATCGTCAGTCGCGATGCAATTAACAAAAGCAGTCCTGTTGTAATTATTGTCCCGCTAACAAAGTACGCTAACTCAAAGAGGATTTATCCATCTCACCATCTTATTAAAGCTGCTAACAACGGATTAACTACCGATAGTATTGCTAAATGCGAGCAAATAAGAGCGATCGCCAAATCAAGGCTACAGACCAAAAAAGGATCGCTTCTCACGCAAGACATGGAGGCTATAGATAATCTCTAAAGCATATAGTTGGCGATCGCCAGTAACAAAACAATCGCCAATTTCAAGTTAGCAACAGTACCAACCAAACGACGAAATATTGAGCTTGGCTTGAGAAGGAAATTCATTATTTATATATTTATGGATTAAAAATTTGGAGGCAACCCATTTCCTGAAGATGACTTTTATTATCAAATATGATGTAGCGTTTAATCTAATTAACTAATGTCGCTTTTCTTAATTTTATAAGAATAATGCTTAAGACGAGTAACATTGCTAATCTTTAAAGCAGTTTTTTAGGAGGTTTTTCCACGGAATGATATGTAGAAAAAATCTTGATGTTACAATTATTTTGCATGGTATCCAGAAAAAGTCTGGGTATCACTGACAAATATGCCGAAAGTTTCTTAATATCATACTCCACAGGGTAGATATGCAGAGAGTTTCCGTATAATAAATAATCAAGCGATGGTTTCATTTATTGACACCAAAAAGGATAAAATTTAGACCATGATTTCATTATTTTTAAAGTGTTTACTTGGTGCAGCAGCCGTTTTGTTAATTGCTGTGCTTTCAAAGAGTAAAAGCTTCTTCATTTCTGGTTTAGTCCCATTGTTTCCAACGTTTGCTTTGATTGCTCATTATATTGTTGGTACAGAGCGAACAATGAAAGATTTGAGAACAACAGCACTATTTGGTCTTTATTCTCTTATCCCGTATGCAGCGTATTTGGTAGCGGTTTACTATTTCAGCTACAAATTCGACTTGGTTTGGACGTTATCAATGGCGACGGTCGTGTGGCTGTTTTTTGCATTCATTTTATTGGTTGGATGGACAAAGTTTCATCCAACATTGGGGAGTAATGTCTAAAGTTGAATAAATTGAAGCAGAAATTCTCCAACTCTCTCCTCAAGAGTTAAGTCAGCTTGCAAGTTGGGTATTAGATTTAGATGAGCAACGCTGGGATGATCGGATTAAGCAGGAACATAATTCTCATTTTTAAAGCTTATAGCTAATAGCTGGCAAACGAGACAGTAAAGAAAAAATGCCAAATCCTAGCAATAAAGCACCACTGACGGGATTAATCCAGCTTGACCAACGGCGCAACTCTAAAATCTTTTTAATTGAGGCTGTAAAAGTCCCAGCGATAACCAAAGGCGTGACGTAACCAACGGCGTAAACAATTAACAAAACCCCACCTAAAACTAAATCTTGAGTTGTTGCCACCCAAGTTAGCAAAGTTGCCAATACAGGAGTACTGCAAGGGGAAGCTATCAAGCCAAAGGTTAAACCTAACAAATAAGAACGTACTCCACGGGGTAAATCTTTACTAATCCAGTCTGTTGCTCCTAAAGACGGAAAGCGTAATGGTAATATTTCTAATAAGTTTAGTCCCATGGCGATCGCAACTAAGCTAACGACAATCGGTAAGCCAACCCCAATCTGTCCATAAACCTTACCAATAGAAGTGGCGATAATACCTAATATGGCTAAGGTGGTGGCTAAACCCAACGCAAACCAGCTAGACTGGGCTGCTGCCTGGAGTCTCCCTTCAGACTCATAACCGCCAATGTAGCCCACGGTAATGGGCAACATCGACAGCATACAGGGAGTCAGACTGGTAACAAGACCTGCTAAAAATATTACCCCTACACTAACTACGCTGAGGTGAGTCAACTGAGTTGAAACCAGGCGATCGGCAAATCTCTCTAATAAAAATAACTGCGTTTGTAAAAATTCCAGCATTTAAAAAATATTATCTATGACTTTAGCTATAGGCTTGTCCTTTCAGCAATTCTATCAAAATAGATAATTTTCTAGGTATTGAAACAAAAAAGACAATAACATTAGCGAAAGTGTTATGACAATGAAAGAACTAAATCGAGGAATCGCAAGTCAATATGTTCAATAAAGACACATTTTTCTTAGTTTTATTAGTGTTTATCCCTGTTTCGATTGCTGCACATTTTTTAGAATGGGGAGAATCCGTCGTATTTATCACGGCAGGTTTAGGCATTGTGCCTTTAGCTTCCTATATGGGTACTGCTACCGAAGAAATTGCTGTAGTCACAGGGCCGAGTATTGGTGGACTGCTCAATGCTACCTTTGGTAACGCCACAGAATTAATTTTGGCTTTTATTGCCCTCAAGGCTGGCTTAATTGGTGTAGTTAAAGCTACTATTACAGGCTCAATTGTCAGTAATTTACTGCTGGTAATGGGATTTTCCATGTTGCTGGGGGGTTTAAAATTTAAAGTGCAAAAATTTGAGCCTACCGTAGCCCGTCTTAATGCTTCGACGATGAACTTAGCTGTGATCGCGCTACTGCTACCTACAGCGGTTCAGTATACATCTACAGGTATTGAAGAACAAACCTTACAGAATCTGTCCGTAGCCGTTGCTGGGATTTTAATTTTAGTCTATGGGCTAACTTTACTTTTTTCGATGAAAACTCACGCCTATCTTTGCGATGTAGGAGATGCAGCTCTAGATGAAGGGGGAGAAGGTGAACCTGAAGTCAATTTACCTTTTTGGATCTTTATTTTGCTGGCTGTCACTTTAGCCGTGGCAGTAGAATCAGAACTGCTGGTAGATTCTTTGGAAGTGGCAACTGCTCAACTAGGTTTAAGTGCTTTGTTTACTGGGGTTATCCTGCTGCCAATTATTGGTAATGCAGCAGAACACGCTACGGCAGTGAGTGTGGCAATGAAAGACAAGATGGATCTTTCAGTATCCGTGGCAATGGGTTCAAGTATGCAGATTGCTTTATTTGTTGCCCCAGTATTAGTAATTACTGGCTGGATTATTGGTCAACCAATGGATCTTAACTTTAATCCTTTTGAACTTGTGGCAGTTAGCGTTGCCGTCTTGATTGCCAACTCTATAAGTTCTGATGGCGAATCTAATTGGCTAGAGGGTAGTTTGTTAGTAGCGACTTATGCCGTAGTTGCGATCGCCTTTTTCTTCCATCCCGTAGTCGAAGGCATGATCTAGATAATACTTTATTTTCACCAAATTAAAGGCAACTCATCACAACAAAGTCCCCCAAAATTGACGAGCGACCCTGCGTCGGCGTAAGACGCAAAGGAACGCGCGAGTTGGGGGACTTTAGGACAATTACCAGAATCAAAGTCTATTTTTGTAGTTTAGTTCGGCAAATGTAATTCTAACTTCAGTTCCATTATCACTGGTCATTTGTATTTTTCCTTCTAGTTGTTCTACCAAGGTAGAAACAAGTTCCAAGCCCAATGATTCGCTATGATAAAAGTCTTTATGCTCAGGAAACCCGATGCCGTCATCTTTAATTATCAAAGTAAATCGAGCGTCATTTTGTGTAAAGTCTAGGGTAATATTGCCTTCATTACGTCCTATAAAGGCGTGTTCGACTGCATTAGAAATTAATTCATTGACAATCAATCCGCAAGCATTAGCAGTTTCTATATTTAAATCAACCTGCTGAATATTAGCACTAACCTTAATAGTGTTAGTTAAATAAGAATCAATTAAATAATTAGTTAGTGTAGTCAAATATTGTTGAAAATTAATCTGACATAAACTAGTACTAGAGTGGAGTTGTTCGTGAATCAAAGCCATTGAGGTGATACGGTTTTGGCTATCACTCAGCATTTTAAGTGCTTGAGGATCATCAATATATTCCGCCTGAGACTCCAAAAGACTAGAAACAATAAAAAGATTATTCTTAACTCGGTGGTGAATTTCCTTCAGCAGCAACTCTTTTTCCTTGAGAGATTGTTTGAGTTTCCTTTCTGCTGTTTTACGATTTTCTATCTCAGCGATAAGGGATTGATTAACATTAGCAAGCTGTTCATTTGTATTTAGTAAAGAAATTTCTACTTCATATCTTTCGTTAATTTGATGTTGTAACAAATCATTTTGCTTTTCTAAGGTTTGACGTAAATTAAGTAGCTCTAGCTGATATTCGACCCTAGCTATTAATTCGGCTTTTTGAAAAGGTTTAGTAATATAGTCACTTGCGCCCAATTTAAAAGCTTTAACCTTTCTTTCGGTTTCTGCTAAAGCAGTCATAAAAATAATTGGAATATCACAAGTAGTAGGATCTTCTTTGAGCAGGCGACAAGTTTCAAACCCATCGAGGTTAGGCATCATCCCATCTAATAAAATTAGTTCTGGGGGATTCAATTTAACTTGATTAATAGCATCAATGCCATTTAATGCCGTAGAAATTTTTAAATTAGCTTTGGCAAAAATTCTACAGACTAGATCTAAATTACAAGTATTATCATCAACAACTAAAATATGCGCTGAATCTTGGGTTATGGACATGACTTCGATTATTTAAACTCTAATAACTAGTGAAGGGGGGCGTAAATAAACTAACCGTTAAATAAGCTGTCAAAGCCTATGAATCAATACTCCCTGCGGGGACTACCCCTTGGTTACTCATTACTCATTGCTTACGCGCAGCGATACTAGACTCTTTGTAAGGGAAGACTAGTGTTGTTCATTATTAATTTTTGAAATTCTTTAGCTGCTAAGGGACGACTATACAAAAAGCCTTGAATTTCATCACATTGACACTGCCGAAGATAGTTTAATTCGGCTTTTGTTTCTACACCTTCGGCTACTACTTTTAAACCCAATTGATGTGCCATCTCAATAGTATTTTTAGTGATTACAGCATTGACTTTATTGCTATCAATATTGCGAATAAAACAAGAATCAATCTTTAAAATATTAAAGGGAAACTGCTGTAAATAGCCTAAAGATGAATATCCAGTGCCAAAATCGTCTAATGCTATTTGGATTCCTAATTTCTTGAGCAAATTTAATCTTTGAATGTTCGTTTTGATATTTTCCACTAAAATCGTTTCCGTCAACTCTAGCTCTAAGTAGTGAGGATTTAAAGATGTTTTAAACAAAATTTGAGTTATTTGATGAAATAAATCTGATTGTCTAAATTGAAATCCTGATAGATTGACGGCAATTCTGAGATAATCAAATCCCGCATTGTGCCATTCATTCATTTGTTTACAAGCGCAGTGCATAATCCACTCACTGATTGGTCTAATCAAACCGTTTTCTTCAGCTAGAGGGATAAATTTGTCTGCTGTAATTCTCCCCATAGCAGGATGATTCCAGCGTATTAAGGCTTCTGCTCCTACGATTGAATCATTTTTTGGATTAATCTTAGGCTGATAGTATAACTCTAGTTCTTCCCGTTCTAAAGCACGATATAAATCAGCTTCCATGGTTAAACTTTCCGAGGCTCCAGAATTTTTAATGTTAAAAGCAAAAGTAAATAACTGACAGCGATTTCCCCCCTGGCTTGTAGCATAATCTCTAGCTTTTTGACTCTGCTCTAATAACTCTTCAATATCTGTACTATCGAGGGGAGAAAAAGCAATGCCAATATTAGTGGGCAGAAATATTTCTTGGTTATCAACATTAAAAGCTTGTCGTAGTTGATTAATAATTTCTTGCCCGTAGTTTTGTGCCGTTTGTTTTTGATCCAAAGCTACCATCATTACATAGTTATCTGCCTCTAGATACACTATCGCTCCGTTATTTTCAAAACTGTCGAGACAATTGCGCAGACGTTGCGCTATTTCTTTAACTAAAGTATCTTGTTGTTCTTTGGTTAAAAAACTGCTTACTTTTTGTAGTCTATCAAGGCTGATGTTAAATAGAGCTAATAATTTTGATGGTGGCTGTTGTGTGTCGCGATTTTCTGCTATTGGTAAAACATCATTGCTATCGCTTTGATTTATTAGCTCCACAGACGATCCTAGTGTAGATGATAAGTAATCAAATAAATCTCTTAAAAACAGCTTGTTAGGCAAATTAGTCAGACTATCTTTGTAAATATCATCGTAATGTGATGAATAATCATTTACAGTAGATTGCAAAGCTTTTTGAATTGTAGATTGCTCTTGATATTTACTCAGAGCCATTTTAACCGTAGCCTGCAATTCTCTATCTCTAAAAGGCTTAATTAAATAACCATAGCAGCCTGTCTTGGAAGCTCTTTCTAAAGTTTCATCACTGGCATAGGCTGTTAGAAATATCAAAGGAATATCAGCTATTTCTTTGATTGTTTCTGCTGTTTCGATACCATCAATTTCTCCTTTAATGGCAATGTCCATTAAGATTAAATTTGGGCGATCGCTTATAATATAATCAATAGCTGCTTGTCCAGAAGAAACAATTTTAGTGACTTGATAACCTAAAGCTTCTAGTTTTTTAGCTGTATTTTTAGCAATTATTAATTCGTCTTCTACTATTAAGATATTAGTTTCGTTCATGAAATTTTAGATATAAATATTTTGTTTATAATCAAGCGAAATATTAGATTTAGAAAATGATACTGTCTCCAACTAAATCCAAAATAGCAATTAAAAACAATATTGTAAATGTACAATTTTTTGGTAGTATAATTACTGATCGGGCGCAACAAGTAGTAAACCTTTAGCAGAAATAAATGACTAACCCTTTGATGGTCTTTCATTTCTTGGAAAGATAGTCAACAATGATTGATACAAGCAAGAAATCTAATGTAATTTATATTACTTAACATATCAATTAAAAGACGATTCTTATCTATACTTGTAACGTTTTGAATCTCTAATAGTGAAAGTATAAATCAAATAAACGTAAGTTTGATGAATACCTCAAGTGAGAAAGGGCGCATATTCCACTCTCGTCGTGGCTTTTGTTAACACTCATGATTATTCTCGTCGAACTCAAATAAATAAAAATCAGCGCTTGTGAACACGGGCTTTCTTGATAACAAACCGAAGTAGGTACAAAAAAACAGCGATATTAACCATAAACACCGCCAACTTTAGTAAGGTAATTCCTTTGGCTAGTTCGTAAATTTCCAGGGGAATACTCAAACCTATTAGTATTAAAACCAAAAATTCAGCCCAAACTTTTTGATACCAAAGTCCAATAATTTCTACTGCCGTAACTAAAGCATAAACTCCCGCTAAGATTGCACTATCTCGAATCGTGTTTGGCTGTTGAGCAAAGAATTTATTGATAACTGCTTCGACAAATTCTTCAATTAAAGATAATTTACTCTCAAGAATATAACTTTCTGAAAATGCAATTAGGCGAGAATGATTGTTCAAAGCCAACAGTAATACAACAACAGTAAGAATTAGCAGCAAGAAAAGGACAGCTTTATAGGCAACAATAATTTTTAAGCCGATAGGACGCTTGCGCTTCATAGGAAGTGGAAAAACAAAACAATCATTTGTAAGACCATAAAACACTAGTAGTAATCTATCGTGATGACATCAACCAATCGACTGATTCAAATCGAGTATCCAAGATAATTGCTATCTTAATGGCTGGCTAAATCTTCTAAAGAATCTGACTTGTCATGTACGGCTAGCTTATCAACCAGAGTAGCACTAGCTTCGTTCAGACCTACTACTTCAACTTCTGCACCATTACGGCGGAAATTAATTACTACTTTATCAAGTACTGCGATCGCCGATTGATCCCATAGATGAGCGTGAGTTAGATCTATTTTGACGAAATCGACATTTTCTTTGAAGTCAAACGCATTTAAAAATTCGTTGACTGAGACAAAAAATATTTGACCTGCAATATTATAGGTGCGTTTTTCGCCTTGAGAATCAATTAGGCTGTCTACAAATACCAGTTGAGCAATTTTGCGGGAAAACAGCAGCGCGTTTAATGCCACTCCGCTTAAGACTCCAATAGCCAAATTATGGGAAAAGACTGTCATGACTACAGTTGTGATCATAACTGCGGTTTCACTGCGGGGAATTTTGCGAATTTGCCGAAGAGAAGACCAGTTAAATGTTCCAATAGACACCATGATCATAATTGCCACTAATACCGCCATGGGAATCTTTTCTACCTGTGTCCCTAAAAACAGCATCAATAGCAAGAGAAAAACCCCTGCACTTAAGGTAGAAAGACGAGTTCTACCTCCTGACTTGATATTAATTACCGACTGTCCAATCATGGCACAGCCAGCCATTCCCCCAAAGAAACCACTGACAAAGTTAGCAATTCCCTGACCAAATGCCTCTTTGTTTTTATTGCTAGAGGTATCAGTCAGATCGTCTACCACATTTGCGGTCAGGAAAGACTCTAGTAAACCAACCAAAGATATAGCAACTGCATAAGGAAAAATAATCTGTAGCGTCTCAAATGTAAAAGGCACTTGAGGAATGCCAAAGCTAGGTAAAGTAGAAGGGAGTTCACCGCGATCGCCAACTGTAGGAACACCAGTATTAGTAAATACCGCAAAGACTGTGACCACAATGATCGCTACCAAAGGAGAAGGAATGACCGTAGTTAGTCGGGGTAACAGATAAATAATTGCCAAAGCAGCAGCAACCATAGCGTATATCATAATCCAGTTTGGCTCGGCAAAACTCAACTCTGGCAACTGTGCCATAAAAATCAAAATTGCCAGGGCGTTGACAAAGCCAATCATCACGGCGCGAGAAACAAACTTTAGCTGTTTGGCAAGTTTTATTGCTGCCCAAAATAGCTGGAGAATACCTGCCAAAATTGAAGCTGCAAGTAAATATTGCAGTCCATCCCCGCCACTTTTAGTTACGGAGGACACTAAGGGATACATTAATAAAGCGGTGGCAGCGGTGGCAGCGGAAATCATTCCAGGGCGACCGCCAAAAATAGCTGTAATAATGGCAATAATAAATGAGGCATAAAGTCCTACCTTGGGATCGACTCCTGCAATAATAGAAAAGGAAATAGCTTCAGGAATTAAAGCCAAAGCGACCAATACTCCTGCCAATAAGTCTTTTTGATAATTTCCCGTCCACTCTTTTAGTTTGAATAGCTGCAATTATTTTTCTCCTAGTCTGGCGCGCAATTTATAGTAGTTCAATCAGTAAAAGCATTAGACTATAAACCTGCTTTGGAGACGGTCTTAGTAAACACGATAATACTTAAAATAGAATTAGAGTTATACGGTAATAGTTTACATTTGTTTATTCGATACTGCACTTTTTTCTAGATTAGTATCGATTCAGCAACGTTTTTATGACTTACCTAGATTGATACTCAACTAATTGCCAATAGCGATCGTCTCCAGGAAATTTAGCTACTATTGCCGTATTGCCCGATTGAATATCGACATGACCAGCAAAATAGTTACCGTATCCATTGAGAGGAGTCCATTGTTTTGTCTGGGCATTAACAACCTGAACGTCGATCGCCTGGGGAACTACTAAATTAAAATAGGTTGACCAATTAGGTTTTAATTCCGCCGTTAAAGGTTCAACTAAACTAGCCTGATATTGATTGAAGTGATCGTATATCTTAGGTAAGCCAGCAGCGGAGTTAAGAGCGTTAATTTGATAGTTGATTATTTCGCTATATTTTTCAGGATCATCTTTTTTCTTAGCATATATGGTCAGTTCATAAGTACCTAGCATCGGCGGTGCAACGCTAATAATCAGGTTACTAGCTTGGCGATTGACTAAAACTGCGCTTTGGGGTGATTCTTGAGTTCCTTGTTTAAGGTTCGCTACCGCAATTATATCGGCGGGGGCTTTTAGGTTAATATCTATACGACCTGAAGCAGAAATTTGATAGTTGCGATGGGTGACTAAATTTAAACCTAAGCTATAAAAACGAGAAGCAATATCGGGTAGGTTATCAAATTCTGTTCTAGTGTATGTTTGAGCTAGCAGTTGCCACCCTTGATCTTGAGGAAAATGATTATTGATTAGTTCATCTGGTGCAGTGGCAAAATAATAGGGTTTGTAATCAGCCTCAAACTGATTATCTCTGACTGAACCTGCACCCCAAGTTGCATCTAATAAATACCAGCCAGCTTCCAGCTTGACAGCATTCCAAGCATGATTTACGTCTTGAAATTTTTCATCCTTGGGAGTTGCACCTTTGCCGTAGCCGACAACAATAACTGACTTTAAATTCATGGCTTCGGCTAAAGCTTGATAGAGATTACTGTATCCTGAACAAATTGTAGTGCGATCTCGCAAAACTTTTTCGGCATCAACATCAGGGTAGTTATCGTTATCTACCGCCTCCCTAAATGCAGCAATATCGTAAGTAACGTGCTGTGTTATCCAAGCATAGATAATTCTTGCTTTCTCCGTATCTGTGGTGGCATTTTTGGCTAAAAGAGTAGCTAATTCGGGAATTGATGAACCTGAGTAATTTAGCTCTCTAGCAAAGCGATCGATTTCTGAAAAGTTTTGTTGAGCAATTTTCTTAGTTGAACCTAGCTGAATTGCTTGATATTCGCTACTAGGAAAATTATCTGACTGGAGGCTGATTAACTGCCGCTTGTTGATAGATTTAAAAGCAGTTTGAACGTTACCTAAAGTGATAAAAAGAAATACTCCCAAGACTGCTGCCACTAGCCATTTACCTTTTTCTTTTTTCTTTTTTTTGGAGAAATATTGTTTAGCAGCCATGAATTTAGTTTCAACAAAGGGAGAAAAGCCTTCATTTCTCCAAAATAAGTTGAACTATAGTCATCTCTGTGTGATCTAAATTACTAGCTATATGTGTTTACAGATCTTTAAAAGACACAGCCAATTACAATATAGGTAAATTTTCAAATACTTTTTTCTAATTTTTTGTTAGTTTAATTTAGATTTTATTAAGCCTAGAAAATGATTATCGTTGAGCAAATAGTTTTATCTTTACTTCATTACAATCGATAACTGAAAAATATCTCACTTGATCTTTTTTGAACAGTTTTCGATTATCTTCCTCAAAACTTTTTTACTTGTTTTTGAACCTCCGTTTAATAAAAATTAGCCGAAGACAGTTAAAAGATAATTTAACGCCAAAATTGTTGACGATAGCTATAGGTTTGACAGTCAACAAAATTAAATCGAAATGCCAAAATATTCCCTTCGTATATGTGTAACAAATTTATTTACAAAAGTTGTTATCCCTAAGTCAACCAAGTACTCAGCCAAATAGCAATGGTGCTTAAACTTACTCCCACTACCACGGCTAAGGGCAAAATAATTCCTGTATCAGTTATCTTAACTATGGGAATAGAAATAGCCATCATGCCTGTTGCTAGACTCCAAATAATAGCTGTACTCCCAATTTTTACGCCTTGCCCTTCCATCATTTTTTTTCCTCAACTTTCTAGTCTTTTATTTATTAAGTCACAAATTGAGCAAATAATGTATGCTATGTGGCTAAAATTATATATTATTACTTTTCGTAGCGTTCATAGGCAGCTACAATTTTCTGAACCAAAGGATGGCGCACAACATCGGCTTGAGTTAGTTCGCAAAAAGCGACTTCCTTAACATTACGCAAAATTCGACGAGAGACAATTAAGCCAGAGTCCTGATTACAAGGTAAATCTGATTGGGTGATATCTCCTGTTACCACCATCTTTGAACCAAAGCCCAAACGAGTTAACACCATTTTTAGCTGTGCAGGGGTTGTGTTTTGCGCCTCGTCAACAATGACAAATGCGTTTGACAGGGTACGTCCCCGCATATACGCTAATGGAGCAACCTCTATTTTTCCTCTTTCCATTAAATCGGGAATCTTTTCTGCATCGATAAATTCATAGAGAGCGTCATATAAAGGACGTAAAAAAGGGTTGACTTTCTCCTGTAAATCTCCTGGCAAAAATCCTAGTTTTTCCCCTGCCTCTACAGCTGGACGAGTAAGGATAATTCTTTGACATTCATCGCTAAGTAAAGCCTTTACTGCCAATACCGCAGCCAAAAAAGTTTTACCTGTTCCTGCTGGTCCAATTCCAAAAGTTATATCATGTTTTTGGATCGCTTTAATATATTGTTTTTGTTTAAAAGTCTTGGCTCTAATTACCTCACCCTTTTTGGTTCGAGCGAGAACATTTTTTTGCAGTTCGCTGTATTCTTCAGTTCTACCAGTATCGAGCGCCTGAAATGCAGTCATGATATCAGGCTCATGTAGTGGCTTGCCCAACGACCATAAAGGCTCTAAAATTCTGATCGCTTTGGCACATCTGGCTACAGCTTTCTCTTGACCCTGAAGCAGTAAATCTTGTCCTCGCAAAATTAGAGTAATTCCTGTATAACTGGATAAAAAGTTAAGATTTTGCTCATTGCTTCCTGCAAGGGCGATCGCGCTTTCGCTGTTAGGTAATTGAATAGTTTGAGACGTTGCTGGCATTTACAGAGTATTAGACTTTAATTTTTATCTTACAAGTTCTGATCCCAGAAAAGCACCATCTCACTTTTGAGATAATGCCAAAACTAGAAAATTACGCCTAAAGGTTGGATATCGCTTTAATTTGCTAATTAGATTTAATGTCAAAATTTAGTGACAATATTTCTAGAGAGTCAATTAGACCAAGCAATTATAGTAATATAATTTAGTTCCAGGTCTAGCAAATCCAAGTTATACATACTCAGATTGCTGTTGATGACTAATCGTTATCTTTTAAACAGATAAACATGACAGCAGAAGTAATTAAATTTGATCGCCAAAGAGCCACTCAATACAATCTTCAAACTATCCGAATATTTTAGATCTTACTTACACAAAAATTATTATGGCTGAACCAATTCGCATTTTGATGTGCGCTCCCGATCACTACGACGTAGACTACGTAATTAATCCCTGGATGGAAGGCAATATCCATAAATCCTCACAAGAGCAAGCCACAGAACAGTGGTCTAAACTAAATTTTGTCCTCAATGATTTGGCGGAAGTGGATTTAGTTCAGGGACAGCCAGGAGTGCCTGACATGGTGTTTACCGCGAATGCAGGTTTAGTGCTAGGAGATAATGTAGTTCTTAGTCGCTTCTTTCATCCCGAACGTCAAGGAGAAGAACCCTATTTTAAGAAATGGTTTGAGGACAACGGCTTTAATGTTTTTGAGTTACCTAAAGACTTGCCTTTTGAAGGGGCAGGAGATGCCCTGTTAGACCGCGAGGGGCGTTGGTTATGGGCTGGCTATGGTTTTCGTTCAGAACTAGATTCTCATCCATATATCGCTAAATGGTTAGACATTGAGGTGTTGTCTCTGCGTCTAATTGACGATCGCTTTTATCATTTAGATACTTGTTTTTGCCCTCTCTCAGGAGGCTATTTACTTTACTACCCTGGGGCATTTGATTCCTATTCCAATCACATCATCGAAGATCGTGTGCCAGTCGAAAAGCGGATTGCGATCGCCGAAGCCGATGCGATTAATTTTGCCTGCAATACCGTCAACGTCGGACAGTCAGTCGTCATGAACAAGGCTAGCGATAGTCTTAAACAAAGTTTGAGCGATGCAGGTTTTACCGTCATTGAAACACCGCTAACAGAGTTCCTTAAGGCTGGTGGTGCAGCAAAATGTCTAACTTTAAGAATTAATGAGCCTGTATTACCAAATATTCATGGTAGTAGTCCTGTAGAAAGCCGTGTGTTGCACATGGAAGGACATCTTTTAGATGCAGGAATTATGAACCGTTCGCTCGATCTTGTAGTCGATAACGGCGGTAGTTTTAAAGTACTCAATTTCAATTTAGGTGTAGAAAGACAAAGCACCTCTAATGCAGATGTCCGCATCTCTGCCCCTGACCATAAGATTATGGAAAAAATCATGAGTCAGCTAATTGAAGTTGGGGCAGTTGTCCCCGATCATGATGGCAAGAATGCAGTCACCGAAGCCTGTGACATGACAGGAGTTGCTCCTGATGACTTTTATGTTTCTAACATCTATCCCACCGAAGTTAGAGTTGACGAGCAATGGATCAGGGTGCAAAAGCAACGCATGGACGGGGCAATTGTCATAAGCGATGCGACCCACAGCTTGCGAAGCAAGCAAAGTCCTGCGAAGCAGGACGATGGCACGAATAGTGCCGTTCGCCGACAGGCGCAAGGGAATGCGCATCAAGACAGCGATGATTCTGGAAATGTAACTGCTGAGTGTAAGATACTGCGAGATTTAGACAAAGGCGATCGCGTGGTTGTGGGCGTAGATGGTATTCGTACCATCCGTAAAAAGTCTAATCGAGAACTAAAAGCCAAAGAAGAATTTAGCTTTATGGGTGCAGGGGTATCTAGTGAACGAAGAGTAGAACTTGTAGTCGAACAAATTGCCTGGGAACTACGTCAAATTCGCGATCGCGGTGGCAAAGTGGTAGTAACCGCAGGTCCTGTAGTTATTCATACAGGGGGAGCAAAACATCTTTCTAGCCTAGTACGAGATGGTTACGTTCAAGGCTTGCTAGGGGGAAATGCGATCGCCGTTCATGACATCGAACAGTCGCTGATGGGAACTTCTTTGGGGGTAGATATGCAAAAAGGTACTCCCGTCCACGGCGGACATCGCCACCATCTCAAGGTAATTAACTCAGTACGCCGTTACGGTAGCATCGCCAAAGCAGTAGAAGAAGGTGTGATTACCAAAGGCATTATGTATGAATGCGTTAAACATAATATACCCTTTGCCCTAGCTGGTTCAATTCGCGATGATGGTCCTTTACCTGATACCCAAATGGATTTAATTAAGGCACAAGAAGAATATGCCAAGCTTTTAGAAGGTACAGATATGATTCTCATGCTGTCTACTATGCTGCACTCTATCGGCGTGGGCAATATGACTCCTGCGGGAGTGAAAATGGTCTGTGTAGATATTAATCCTGCTGTAGTCACCAAATTAAGCGATCGCGGTTCAGTAGAGTCAGTTGGTGTAGTAACAGATGTCGGCTTGTTCCTCAGTCTATTGGTAAATCAACTAGACAAGTTAACTAGTCCCTATCAAACTGTTTAACTGATGTTACGCACTTGTTAATTTGTTGAGATGGAGCAAGCAGGGAACGGGGGAAGTTAAATGTGTAATTAATGAGGACGCGATTTCTGAGGAAACCTCAGAAATTAAGTAAGAAGCGATCGCTTGTAAAAAAGGCGATCGCTTTCTTTAAAATTGACCCTTAAATTAAACGCCGACTTGAGATTTTACTTTTTTCTCTTGCAACGCAGCATAAAGACGGTTTAACGCTTTAACATAAGCCTTGGCAGAAGCAACAATAATATCAGTATTTGCAGCACGACCAGAGTATATTCTGTCATTATGACGCAGGCGAATTGTCACCTCACCGATCGCGTCTATTCCTGCTGTGACTGACTGTACAGAAAATTCAATTAGCTCATTAGGAATATTGGTTACTCGATTAATCGCTTTATAAATTGCATCAACTGGTCCTGTACCAATGGCTGCGTCAGTTAGTTCTTCGCCATTAGGAGTGCGCAGAGTAACCGTAGCTGTAGGTTGAGCGCGATCGCCACACGATATTTGCACCAACTCTAAACGGAACAATTCGGGAGGCTGTCTAATTTCATCGCTGACAATTGCCTCAATATCCCAGTCCGTAATTTCTTTTTTCTTGTCGGCAACTTCTTTAAAGCGGATAAAGGCTTTATTTAGGTCAGTTTCAGATAGTTCAAAGCCTAATTCTGTTAAGCGGGTGCGAAAAGCATTACGACCAGAATGTTTACCTAAAATAATCTGCTGGTTATCAGTCAAGCCAATCGACTCAGCGTCCATGATTTCGTAGGTTAACTTATTTTTCAGCACTCCATCTTGGTGAATACCCGACTCATGGGCAAAAGCATTCGCGCCCACAATGGCTTTATTTGGCTGAACAATTACGCCTGTACGATTAGATACCAAGCGAGAAGTTTTATAAATCTGCTGAGTATCAATATTTGTTAGTGGTTCAGTTGATTCCTCTGGTCTACCTAAAAAAGGATTAAAGTATTGACGGCGGACGTGAAGTGCCATTACCAATTCTTCTAAAGCAGCGTTGCCAGCCCGCTCACCAATGCCATTGATAGTACATTCTAACTGTCTTGCACCATTTTTAACCGCTTCTAAAAAGTTAGCTACAGCTAAACCTAAATCATTATGACCATGAACTGAAACTACTGCCTGATCGATATTTGGGACGTTGTTACAGATGCCTTTAATCAATGCGCCAAACTCAGTGGGGGTAGTATATCCCACGGTATCAGGAATATTAACAGTAGTTGCCCCTGCTGCGATCGCAGCTTCTAATACCTGATACAAATATTCTGAATCAGTTCGCACCGCGTCCATAGGTGAAAACTCCACGTCATCCTTAAAGGACTTGGCGTAAGCTACCATTTCTTGAGCTATATCCAAGACTTCAGCGCGAGATTTCTTTAACTGGTACTCCAAATGAATATCAGAAGTAGAAATAAAAGTATGAATCCTGGCATTAGCAGCGGGTTCTAAAGCTTCGGCGGCAGCCTTGATATCAGCTTTAATTGCTCTGGCTAAACTACAGATAATAGGGCCATTTTCTGTTCCCACCTGTGCCGCAATTTTTTGTACCGCTTCAAAGTCTCCAGGGCTGGCAAAAGCGAATCCTGCTTCAATTATATCAACCCCAAGTCGTGAGAGAGAATGGGCAATTTCCAGCTTTTCTTCAACGTTTAGGGTGGCGCCAGGAGATTGTTCTCCGTCTCTTAAAGTGGTGTCGAAAATAATAATGCGGTCTTTTGAATTTTCCATAACCCAAACTCTATTTTTTAGCTCTTTGCTGATTTCTAGGTGTTGATTTCAGAATCAAATATATTTAATGTTTGTTTTCCTGGCGTTGCTGATTTCATAGTGAAAAATTGAGAATCATACCCCGATTCAGCAACGCTGTTTTTTTAGATCCCGATTGAGCAACATCACTTAAAAAGTATAAGCTATTTTCATATCCAAATTCAGCGACGCTGCCCCATTTATAGCTTGTTACCTACCACTGATAGCAGGTACTGGTCGAGGTTGAGGAGTTGTCTTTTCTAATAGCAAGTTTCTAATTAACCTAGCTGCCATTTTTTGAGTTAATTTTCCTGCTACTTTTTGCCCTATTTCCTGAGTTTCTGGTTTAGAAATGATTTTGGCAACGATAGAAACTAAATGAGTAGGGTCAAAACCTGGAGTCTGTTGCAGGATACCCACAATATTTTTCAGGTGAGTCGTGGTATAAGAATCTTCTCGAAAATCTACAGGAGTTTCTTGAATCGTTAAACCTACCTGTTGGCGGAAAGCAGTAGAAATATTGAATATAGTTCTGCGTCCCAAACCGTCGATAACATTAACTAATTCTTCGGCAATGCGATCGCGAATAAATATACCGCGATCGCTGTAAAGATATTCTAGAGCCTGATCTACTACGCTGTCAAAATCATAGTCTCTAGAATCTGTAGCGTTTTTGAGTAAGTTTTCTAAACGATGCCAGCGGAAACCTTCTTCTTTAAACAGCAGGTCTTTTAAAGATGCCCGTAATTCAGGTGCGGGATCGGTCAATAAGCGTTTAGCAATATAAGGGTAGGCTTTACTAAGAACTTTAAACTCTGGATCGATGCCGATCGCAATCCCTTCTAAAGTTACCATTGAACGAATGATCAAAGCATAGTAAGCAGGGACGGTAAAGGGAAATTCATACATCATTGCTGACATTTGATCGGTGATGCTTTTAAAGTTTAATTCTGCCACCGTTGCCCCCAAAGCATTTCCAAATACGTTAGCTAATGCAGGAACGATAGGCTGTAAATTTACATCAGGTGTCAAAAAGTCAAGCTTGACGTAATCTCTGGCTAAAGCCTCAAAATCGCGGTTAACTAGGTGAACTACCGCTTCGATTAAACCGTACCTTTGATAAGACTTGATACGGCTCATCATGCCAAAATCTAAATAAGCCAGTCTACCGCTACCATCTGCCATGGCCAACAGGTTACCAGGGTGAGGGTCGGCATGGAAAAAACCATGCTCTAGAAGCTGTCTTAGGGAACACTCTACTCCTATTTCAACTAGGTGGGTTGCATCAATTCCTTCAGCCTGAACAGCATCTACATCAGTCAACTTAATGCCGTCAATCCATTCCATGGTTAAAACGCGCTTACCCGTATAGTCCCAATAGATTTTAGGTACATAAATTTCCTCTATGTAGCCATAGAGCTTTTTAAACTTGTCAGCGTTACGCCCTTCTTGATTGTAGTTAGTCTCCTCAAAAATACGTTCTGCCAATTCATCGATAATTGAGCGTAGATTAGAACGTACCTGCTTCACGTTGTCCTGCACCCACCCTGCTAGGATACGCATGATATAAACATCGAGGGTGATACGACGGTTGAGGTCGGGGCGCTGGACTTTTATCGCTACCTCTTCTCCTGTTTTCAGTCTGCCTTTATATACCTGCCCTAAAGAAGCTGCGGCAATAGGTTCAGCAGAAATCTCTGCATAGATTTCTGCTGGTGGTTTACCCAATTCTTCTTCAATAAAGCGAAACGCTACTTCATTAGAAAAAGAGGGAATTTTATCTTGCAGGGTTGTCAATTCTTCCAAATAAGCAGGAGGAACAACGTCAGGTCTAGTAGACAACGCCTGACCAATTTTGATATAGGCAGGACCTAACTTAGTTAGGATTTTGATTAATTGACGCGCTCTTTTTTTTTGCTTGGGAATAGAGTTACCCCTAAAATTGTCCCACCATACCCCAAGAGCAAAACGACTAAAGGGAAACACAATACTAATTAGTCGAGCAAGCACCGTAAAAGGACGATTGCGGTATCTGGCATTATTGGTGGCTGGGTTGTAACGCCAGTCTGCATTTGGTTCATCATAAGCCAGCTCGGTATCTTCGTATTGGTCGCTTGCGAAGCTAGAGGTCGGCACCGCCTGAGAATTAACGGTAATAGTATCTTGTGTGGGTAACAATGTCGGCTGAGGCATAATTTGTAAGACTGACGTTAACAACTCTTTCTTTGTAAATAATTGTAACAAGAGATTGAAGTAAACAACTCTCTCTTAAGATTAAAGTCTCAAAAGCTGTCAAGGAAAATAGGGTATTACCGAATCTTCTAATCTTTAGTTATGGAGTTGACGCGCTTAAAATCACAGTAGCCAATTTAATTGATTTAAGCATCTCAGCAGCAGAAGCAAATCGTCGTTGAGGCAGCTTTTGCAAGGCCTTAGATATAGTAGAACGCAATAGAAAAGGTATTGTCTGAGGAATACTTACTGTTTGACTTAAATGGGAATTTCTTAAATCTTGATAGATGCCTGAAAAGGGTCTTTCTCCGACGAGGAGTTCATACAGCATTACCCCAACAGCATAGAGATCTGAAGCATGGGAATAACGACCATAAAATTGTTCTGGAGCCATGTAAGCAGGTGAACCTGTATCGCCATTACCCGAAGGCTGGGAATTTGTCTCTGAAGCCAGACGAGCGATACCAAAATCAGCAATTCGAGCAGTCCAACCGTTTTCTTGAGGTTCTAATAAAATATTCTCTGGTTTGAGATCCCGATGAACAATATTGCGATCGCTAGCATACTCTAAACCTGATAAAATACCTGTAATTAGCTTGAGACTTTGAAGTAGCTCTATTTTCTCCTCAGACTCGATTAGCTCTCTCAAAGTCCCTCCTTGGCAGTAATCCATTACCAAATATCTTCTAGTGGGGCTATACTCTAATCCTCGACAGCTAACAATATTAGGATGCTGTAAAGTTACCAAAAATCCCAATTCACGCAAAAACATTTTGGTAGGAAATTGTTTTCGGTCAAGTTCTTTAAGAGCTACTAGTTCTTTAGTTTGAAGATGTGCTGCACAGAAAACCTGACCGTATTGACCTTGACCAAGGGAGTGAAGAATCTGATATTGGGATTGGTATTCAGCATCTAAAGACATAAGACTTCTTGCACAAATCATTGTTAACTACCTTGCCGATAAGCATGGTAAGCGTTATCTTGTAGTTCCTCAAAGCTAAAAGCTGATAGCTGATAGCTTTGAGCTAAAAACCAATAATTATCAAGGTTGCAAATTTACATCAGACGTATGTTAAGAAAACAAGCCACTAGCTAATACTTGGTCAGAATCTTGCCCATTAGAAGTAGAGTCTAATTGATGAATCTCTTGAGTCATATTTTTAGTCTTTTGATAGTTGTCTAAATCTCCTTGCTCAAAATACAGTTTTGCTGCCTGGCGTAAGTCTTCTACTGCTGCTTTTTTACTACCCATGTCTGTATATAAGATGCCTCGATTTAGGTAGGCTTGTGCATATTCTGCATCAATTTTGATAGCTTGGGTATATTCTTCAATGGCTTTTTGCTTTTCGCCCATCTGTTCGTAGCCATAAGCATTTTGGCAGTACAATTGAGCAGAGTTAAGAGATCTAGCTTGACTTGAAATATTAATCTGATTCAAGTTTTTGACTTTGGCTGCAAGCTCGTCATATTGGGACTGTAACTTTTGCATGTTGTCCCTTGAGCTTGCATCTATTTGCGTCAGTTGTTGAGACATATTTTGATAATCAGCATCATATAGAGTTTTTTGATTACTAGCTGAGTGCTGTACTTCCATCATTTGCTCAATAAGATTATGATTATGTTGAGTAAGTTGCGCGATCGCCGTATTATTCTCTATAGTCACTAAATTCAATAGCCGTTTACGATTAATCAAATTAAGCGCAACACAAGCAGATAAAGGAACTGAAGCTAAAAATATGTTTTGTTTTAAACATATCGCAGCAACTGTACCTCCAATAGAACCGACTACAGATACTGCTTCAGCAATATTTAACCAGTGATTATCTTGAATATTTGTTTTAGTTGGTAATTGTTTTTCCATGAGCTTTAAAAATAAGTTTAAGTAAAATAAATACTTTAATTTAGTTTTTGGTTTTTGATAACCAAGGTTACGACAATAATTGATTGTTGTTATGACAAAAAAATATTCTAGAGACCAAACTTTTTAGCTTATAATGCTTTGATTAAGCTGTAATACTGGCAAAATTAAAGCTAATTCTTCAGTGGTCAGAAATTCTTGCAAAACTTCTGGCATCACATTGTAGGTTGCTTGAGATATATTTTGAGTCTTATTTGCATTCACAATTGTCCGATGCCAAAGCAAAAGACTGTCCCGCAGCCAATCTAAATCATTAACTAGCATTGCTGCTACAGAACAACGCAATATAATCATTACATCTCTACGCCAAATAGAACTTAAGTTTTTAGAACCTCTAGTAAATAAGTTAGGATTCTGCATATCCATCTTCTTTTTAGTTCGGTCTAAAATTTTTTCTTCCCCGTCGCGGATTTTTTCATAGGAACTGACGCGTAAGTCAACGGACTGAAGATAATTTTTGATAAATTCCAGTTCTTGGTCTGTAGCATAGCGACCATCAGCTTCTACACTTAATTTGGTTAATTGATTTAACATGGCTTGAATTTTTTGCTTATAACTTTTAATTGATTTAAGGATTTGAACTTTATGTACTAGTAAGATATTGGTCTACTTTGACCTGAGTATCTTGAAGTTGAGAAATCATTGTACGAGTAATTAATTTGCCTTCTTCGACCAAAATCTTACCGTTAAGCGGATGCAAAATATTCCGTTCTGCTCGACGACCAATTAAGCTTTCAACATCCTCAATTTCACTGACATACATCCCAGAAGGAAGTTCAACCACAATTCCCTCGCCTATGACTCGCGCTTGGCAAGCAAGACGTGAATTCATCCCACAGGTAGTGATGGTTCCTAGGGTGCGCTGTTCCTGACGATTAAGAGGAGAAAGACTTTCCATTCCCTCTTTGATATAAATATGACAGGTAGCACATCTACCCTTACCACCGCACTGCGGCAGGATATTTATCTCATTATTCAAGAGTCCAGATAATAGATTATCGTTTGTCTTAATAGATGTTTCTTGATTGATTGGGTCAAGCTTAACCGTTTTAGCCAAGGTAAATGCTCCTTATATTTTTAACTGCATATATAAATTGAAGAAGCCGAACATTAAACGCTAGCAGCATTTTCTTTACTAGTTAAACGCTGCATAATCGTGTCATGGTCTAGGTTTTCTTCTAACCAACTTTCTACTGGTTTAAGTCTTTCTAATAAACCCACAACAAAGTGATTAGACTCTGCTCCCAGAGATTCGCAAGAAGTTTGTATGCAGTGAAGATTTCGCCCAGTTAGTTGACTAAAAAAAGCACTATAAATACCTGCTTCTAAAAAACATTGAGGTTGATTTTCTAAAGTTGCTGTTTCTGCAAAAGCGGAATGCTGTACTTTAACAATTAAAAATCCCTGTTGGTAATAGTCCATATTTAAATCCATGATGCCCCAACCGTGGGTCTTCCAACATTGCTTCAAAGATTGCAACAACTCCACCATCTCCATTTGAGCAATGGGTTTGCCATAGTAATTACTTAATTCTTCTTCTAAGCGTCGGTAAAAATTTTTGCCCCACCAACGACCGCAGTTAAACAGTACTATTCCCGCAGCAGAGCCTACTTCTTCTTTTAAGCTGACATGAATTGCCTGAAGCAAAACCTCTGGCAAAGCTATTAGACGAGAGCCTTGACGATTTTTAATCAAACCAAATTCAAAATCTCCCTGGACATAAGCATTTGGCGCAAAATAATTTCCTAATAAGGATTTGTCTTTGACTAACTCAGCAATTTCAATCATTTTTATCCTCCTACAGTATTCAGAATTTTTTCACCTAAAAGTGTCGTCTGTGCTTGTGACAAAAAAGGCTTGATTAAAGCAAACTGTTCTAGGGAGAGTAACTTTTTCAACTGAGAGAACAATAAGTCATAAATGGTATTTTCTAAAGACTGCATTTGATGAGCCTGCACCATCTCAGTAAGCCATTCAAGAACACTGCGCTGAAAATACTCTGGGTTGTTGAGTAACATTGCCATAGCGCAATAACGCATTATGGACAGCCAGTGTTTCAAAGCTTTTTCCAAAAGCTGGGGGTCTTCTGCTGCATGAACTTTTGAAAGTTCTGCGGCTATGGGTTGAAAAATATCTATTTCATGGTTGCGTAAGTATTCATAGACTTCTAATCGTTTAGCTAATGATGCTGCGCAGATTTGGAATGCTTGTATTTCTAATTGCTTTAAATAGTGATCTTCTGCTAGGTACAAAAGATTTTCAATATCAGATTGCATAGTTATTGATTTAAAATAAGTTAGTGAAATTATCTAATCTCAGTTCATCACTAGGTGGCGAATCTGATTCTGGAATGGGTTCTAATTTTAATTTAGGTAAAGGTGCAATTTCAGAATTCGGCTTCCCAAGGGAAAAGTTGAAAAAAGCTGGCTACGGTTAAAGTCAAAGAAAAAACAGGGCGACTAATTTCTGACATTAGTTCACCTTTCCAGTTGCTGTGACTAAAGAAGTCTTCTATTTTCTGGCATAGCCAGGGTACTTCCTGAAAAATATCGTTAGTATCTACCGTATCTACTAAAGCTTTACCTGACCAATTACTCAGATTACAAAACTCTTGGACAGAAAAATGCTGCCATGAACTGCTCATTTAAGATATTCCCCGTTTTGCAACTGCGTTTGAATATCTTTAGCGGTAGCACCTTCATTTTGCCAAAAGGTAGCTGCATTGATAGTTTCTTTCTTGCCTAAAAGAAACTTACAGTAGGTTTCACCCATGGCATAGCACTGAATTTCGATGCAGTCTAATTCTTTTTTGATTAAACTACTAAAGAAACCCGCAAACAAACCTGCATAGATATGACAAACTGGTTTACCCACATCTCCTAAAGTACGAGCTACAGCAGAATCGAAGATATTAATAAACAAAAATCCATTTTTTTGGTCGCTAAGATCTATATCCCAGTTACCCCAGCCTTGGGCAGTAAATGGCCACCACCAAGCCTCTAATACATAAGGAAGAATATGTTGATTAATTCCTTTTTCGTAACCAAATTCTTCTTTAAACCATTGACTAAAAAACTTGGCATCTCTTTTGCCCCACTCCGCACCAATATTGTACATTACAACTGAGGAAGCACTACCTATTTCTTGTTCTAAGCCTTCGATAAGACCAATAATAAAATCTTCGGTTACTAAAATATCGCGGGATTGATTCCAGTCAATAATTTTGCCCGTATCACCTTGAAAACAGAAAAAATTATCTAACTTGTAGTGCTGGCGTTTTTTGGGAAATTTGCTTTTAAGAAAATGTTCATTAATCAGCTTTTTATCAGGCTTTGTTGTTGTTGAAACCATTTTTATATACTCTACTAATTTAATTAGGCAGTCTATAGTTTTTTTAAATTAAATTATTTAGTCTTAAATCTAAAACAAAAAACTAGATTTTGCCTCTGTATTTATAAGTATATGAAGTGTTCTAATTACGCAGATTTTAAACTGCACCTGCATTTCTACGGAAATAAATATCTAGGATAATTTTGCTAGGGTAAAAAAATATTTGATTGTGGCAGAACATTATTTAGTAAAATAATTCATCTATTCTTAAAACCAAAATAGTTATTCTGGACATCTTTAGTAGTATTTGTTTCTATCAATTTAGTTGCACAAAGATTGGCTTTACTAAAATTTACACCAGTTAAGTTTTCTCTATTTTATTTTCTAAGGGAGAGCAAATTGAGTTTTTTTAAACAGCATCTTTAGATACTATTCTGAGCAAAAATTGATATTTTATCGATAAAAATTAAAGCCTAGTATGGGTATTAATACTATAATAATTGATTAATAAAACTTAAATTCGTTTTGAAAAATCCTTGATTATTTGAGAGCAAGATTTAACAAAAGAATCCATCCAAGTTTGAAACCAGTGTAGTTGCTGAGAGCTTATTGAATCAGCTAAATCTCCTTGAAAAGATACTTGACTAGATTTATCGATCGCAAACTGATTGAGCCAATCAAAATCTGGGCGAGAAGAATTAAAATACTTGGCAGTCATTGTACCTCCCAAATATTTATTACTACATTGACAAAGATGAGCGAACTGAGCAATTAATTTCTCAACATTGCACTCGCCAATCATTCCTCGGCTCACGGGGTCAAAATCAGCAGGGAAACTGGTATCGTTATTATAAGAAGCTCCTGCAAGATTGGCAGTGCTTAGATCTACGGCGATTAAATTAGCTCCCGATAAATTAGCATTGCTAAAATTAGCTTCTATGGCAACTGCTGAAGTAAAACGAGCATTGATTAAACAAGCTCCACTCAAATCTGCTCGATTAAGAATTGATTCACTTAAGTCTGCTTCGGTAAGATTGGCATTTACCAGATTTATACGGCTAAGATGAGCTTTACTTAAATCGGCGTCGATTAAAGATGATTTACTCAAATCTGCATCACTCAAATCCGCATTTTTTAGGTTGGCGCGATTAAGATTAGCTTCTTTAAAATCAACTTGACTCAAAAATTGTTCCTTAAAATCTGCTTGTTCAAGTTGTGCTTGATGAAATTGCCTTATCCCCGAAGAATATTGCTCTATAAGCTCAATAGCTGTGTTTTTATCCACCAAAATCTGAATATTATTTAAAGTTACAATAAATATGGTATAGCATAGTTTTTTCTGGGAATTATTTAAGATAAAGCTTATTTTCCAACTGATTGAGATAACGATCTCAACTATCAATCACCCAACTCATTAATGTCCCTATGTCCAAAGGCTTGGTAATTATTTATACATATATTTAATACTCAATATTCTTCAGGTTAGTGCGAGCAATATCTAGAAGAGGCAAAATTGTCTATCCTGGATATTGCTATGTCCGCTAAAGGTCAGACATCCCTGAAAAACTATGCCAAAGTGAAAGACTGGCTATTTAAACCAAATGTTTATCTTTGCTATACAAATTAAATAATTTCGAGTTACCGTGACCGATAATATAGATACAGTTCTCTTTTGGGAGTCAGAAGGCGACGATCAACCTAATAAGTGTCGTATACGCATTTATTGGGTCACCTGGGAAAAAGCCATAGTTGTTGCCACAGATATTACTAATCGTCCTGGTAAGAAAATCGCTAATGTCACTCAAGAAATAATTAATTTTGTCAGCAATCTTTACGATTTATTTCCTAATAAGATGATGTTAGTTGAGCATTATTTACCAGGAACTTTGCCCGAAGATACTTATCTTCAAGTATTTGTCATCAATAACGAAGCTATGAGATATGAGATTGACAAGAGTAAATTAACGCAGTTGCTAGGAAAAGCTATATAAACAGCAGTTAACTAACCATTAACGCTAGCAGGAGAGAGAATGAGCAGAAATAGATTGAGAGCAGGAAGTGCGATCGCTCTGCCTATAAATGGAGCTTATACCATCTTGGAATCAACAGGTATAAAATCAATCTTCACCTGTCAATACTAATTCTCTAAGCATAACTAAGGCGATCGCCAAAAACCTTGCCTCAGAAGGTGCCTTAGTGATAATTAACGGGCGTTCTCCAGAATCTGTAGATAGCGCGAATCTCTAAACTTGCCTAGTAGGGCAAAAGTTATGTGCTTAGCCGCCGTTGGTTTTGCGTTGAAGAGATAGAAAAAGAATTTTTTGCTAGAGATCGTCCCACCTCTATTATTCAGAGTTTTATTGAGACCGAGGAAGTAGCAAACCTAGTTACTTACGTTGCCAATCCTCTCGTTTCTGCTACTAATGGCGCAGCGTTGCGGGTAGAAGGAAGTGTATTAAAATCAGCTTTTTAAATAATATCAAACCCTTTTGATCACTCGGCACGGATTACCTGCTGCGACCACATTACTCGGCATATCTTTAGTTACAACACTACCCGCACCGACAGTTACATTCGAGCCAATTGTTACTCCAGGACACACAATTACCCCTCCGCCAAGCCAAACATTATCGCCAATTACAACTGGTGCTGCTAATTCCTTCCCTGATAATCTCAATTCAGGATTTGTAGGATGATATGCCGTATAAATTTGAACCTTTGGTGCGAGTAAAACATCATTGCCTAAATGTACCGTATTGCAGTCGAGAATTGTGCAGTCGTAATTAATGTATAAATTATCTCCAGCAAAAATATGACAACCATAATCGCCATAAAAAGGAAGCTCTATAGTGAAATTTGAACCAATATTGCCAAATAAACTAAAAACAATATCTTTACGGCGATCTACTTCATCAGGCGATGAAAAGTTGAAGTCATAGAGCAATTGACGAGCGTGGAAGCGCATTGCAGTTAGTTCTTCATCTGCTGCCAAATACAACTCGTTATTCAGCATTTTTTCTCGCTCGGTTTTTTTCATAAAATGTTACTCATATTACTGTTTAAGAAAATAAAGGAAAGCTAAATGAATATTTCTGTTCGCCCAGCAGTAGTAGAGTTTTTGCCTCGACCACAAAAAAATTAATTGAAATGACTATAACTAATAACTGCTAGTAATAGAAACAATGTTTAATGCTAGCTGGCAGGGTAATGTGGAGGTAAAAAGCCTTACAAAAGGTCAGGTCAAAAGAAAGTTTGGTAAGCTAATAATCGGTAAAACAACTGAGTATACTGCAAGATGGTTGTATAGATTATTGAAAAAATACTGCATAACAGATGAACAGTGAAAGTTCTGATTCTACCCTCAATAATAATTTAGAAAAAATAACGGAACTAAAAACTAAAACAGAAATAGATGGACAATCTTTATCTTTGGTAACACCAGAATCAGCAGAACCATCGGTAACGCCAAGACCTCAAATTCCCAAGAAGAATGGTCGCAAGATTAGCTTTTCCCAATCCCAGTTAATTATCATTGCTCTTTTGCTCATGGGATTAGGCTTGTGGTTCGGGCTTCCCTGGTTAGGTATAACTAGTTCTATTGCTGCTTTGCTGCTTTCTTTGGGCGTAGTTTTTAATTCTGTTAGAAGTTGGATCAAAAAGTTTTTAACAATTCAAGAAAGAAGAAGCATTTTGGCTTTTACTGGCTTTGTTTTGGCGATCGCAGGGTTATGCAATTATTTAGGTATTTATAGAAATATTGGCAGATGGCTGACTCAGTTCAAATATGATGAATTTGGCTCTTGGGCTGACTGGATCGGCGCCTTGGGGCAAATTTTAATTGCTATTCTGGCGGTATATGTAGCTTGGGCGCAATATGTAATTTCTAAAGATCTAACTATTCAACAAAACCGTATTACTCAACAACAAACCATCGACACTTATTTTCAGGGAATCTCCGATCTAACTTTAAATGAAGAAGGTTTACTAGAAGATTGGCCTCAAGAAAGAGCGATCGCCGAAGGTAGAACTGCTTCCATCCTCTCCAGCATTGACGAAGATGGCAAATCAAAAGTAATCCGCTTTTTGTCTCAATCACGTTTACTCACTCCTCTTCAAAGAGATAATCGTTTGGGCAGAGCAATACTAGATGGGAGTGGAGGATATGCTGAAGATCGTCCCTATGGAACTAGAGTAGTTGACCTTGGTGTCATGCTAGCAGGCGCATATTTAGTGGGACAAGATCTGCGCTGGACAGATTTGAGCGATGCTAATATGGTTCGAGCCAATCTAAGTCATTGTGACTTAGTAAAAGCTAATCTTGCGCGTACTGTGCTTTACGAGGCTAATTTAGCTGGGGCAGATATGAAAAGTACTCGCTTGTTTTATGGTTCAGTAGAAACTTCGACTCCTCGTAGCATTACTGCTCAACCAGACTATAAAACAGGCAAACACACGGGAATAGTCGTTGAAAAAGCCAACCTTTCAGGAATTAAGCGACTAAGTGAAGAACAACGTTACTATCTATGTGCTTGGTGTGGCGAAAAGTCAAGAGCTACTGTACCTGGGGGTTGTGAAGGTATTCCCAATAAATTGGGTAGATAAATTATATGTTATTTGTCTTTTATTAAAGATATGGAAAATCGAGGTCAACAAGGTGATTTTCTGTAGAGCGTTTAATGTTTAATTAAATGGAACTACTTAGCATCTAGATAATCAGTAATTACACAAGCGTAAAGTTTTGCACAAGCTGTCTTCCTTTGCCCGACAATATTTTGTTACAATTACCTTCGGTAAAATTAAGTTGTGAAAAATTTGTTCATTGAGCCAACAACCATTAGACACCGTAACTATTAGCGATCCTAGTCTCGATACATTAACCCAAGAGTTAGCTGCTATTCAGCAGATTGATTCCAAACGAATTGCTTTATTAGGTTCTCGTCATGTACCTCTGATGCACCAACAGCTAATCGAAATGATGAGCTACGCTTTGGTATTAGCAGGTAATCGCCTAGTAACGTCAGGAGCAATTGGGACAAACTCAGCAGCCATTAAAGGTGCAATGCGCGCCGATGCCAACTTACTTACGGTAATTCTTCCCCAGAGTCTATCCCGTCAGCCTAGAGAATCAAAAAAACAATTGGAAAAAGTTATTCACCTAATTGAAAACTCTAGTAACGATCATTTATCTTTAGGTGAGGCGAGTGGTATGTGTAATAGCGAAATTATTGCCCGCAGCGATCAATTAATTTGTTTTGCTTTCCACGATAGCGGTACTCTTTTAAAGACCTGTAAAGAAGCAGAAGAACAACGTAAAATAGTTACCCTATTTTATTTTGATTAGATAGCTTAAATAAACTTATGAATTTATCTGTTAGCGTAATTCTGCTTTATTCGATAGTTGGGGCGGTTATTTTGGTGTACGCACCATTTTTAGTTGTGGCTTGGGGACGTTTACAGACAGGATACGATCAGTCTGCACCTCGCGCCATGTTCGATAAACTACCTGCCTTTGCCCAAAGAGCAACCTGGGCGCATCAGAATAGCTTTGAAGCCCTAACTATTTATGGCTTGGCTGCTTTGATGGCTTACGCTACGAGGGTAGATTCAGATTGGGCAAAAATTGCAGCGATCGCCTTTTTGGTAGCCCGTTTACTTTATTCTGTATTTTACATTCTTAATATTCCCATCGGGCGATCGCTAATGTTCGCGCTCGGCTCTTTATGTGGCTGGACTTTGTTTGCACTCAGCATCATCCAGGCAATGAATTAAAGGTTATCGTTTGACTTGGGTAATTTTAGCTGTTTTTGCCTGCTTTTTCTGCAAACGTTTTTTGTGACGCGAACTAATGAAATCGCTGATGCTATGGCTCATAGCACCCAACTCTAAGCCCAGAAGTAGAGCCATAGTTTCCTTTAAATATTTGTGAGTGAGTAAATATGACTTGTCCAGCACAAATTTATGCCAATTCCAAGGGAAACCCCAAAACAACTGAGCAATTCCCACCAGCAAAATAGCTAGCCAAGCAATAACCATAAATAGATATAAAACTCGAATACAAGTACCAATTATCGGGCCGTGAGTAAATAAAGAGCGATGGCGGAAAAACATACGGTAAGGTATCCAGATCCCTTTCAAAAAGCCCCAGCGTTTGTATTGTATAGAACGAATATCTAAATCGGGACCAAACATTAAACCACTAAACAAATATCCTCCAGAAAGAATTAGAGTCAATCCGCTGTTACGGGTTAAACCGTAACTAATTCCAACTATCCAAGGAAGAGTCCAAAGAGTAATTCGATCGTGGGTGTTACCAGAAGGCATAGGTTAATTCATCGATCAATGTAGCTAGGATAAGGTACTTTGGATAAGAATGAGAAATAATTAATCCTTAAAATAGCAAAATAAAACATATTTTTGGCGAGTCAGCCCGCGTCCTCCATTCGTCCAAGCCTGTTAACGTTGAGCTAGCTTTGGTGTTTTGCCTAGTAAACCTGTCATGAGTTTTAAAGCAAAAATTTTCAATGGTTTTAAATAGCTGATTGACCATAATCCTAAACGACGAAATACCACCATAGGCAGCCAATTATTAGAAAACATTCTGTCTAATAAATCTGTAAAGCCCAAAATAGCTAAATTTTCTATTTTTCGCCAGCCTTCATAGCGTCGCAAAACTTTGAGATCGCCAATATCTTGCCCTTGGTGATGAGCAGTCTGCAATACCTGTGCCAAACTAGCCGCGTCGCGAATACCTAAATTTAAGCCCTGTCCGCCAACGGGATGACAACAGTGAGCAGCATCTCCCACTAAAGCAAGACGAGAACTAATATAGCGATCGCACTGCATTAACTGTACAGGAAAAACAAGGCGATCGCCTACTAGCTCCAAATCTCCTAAAACTCCTCCTGTATAGGTTTGTAGTTTCGCTAAAAAATCTGTCTCGTTTAATTCTGCTAAAGCCTTTGCTTCTGCGTGGGGATGTGTCCAGACAATTTGACAGCGGTTTCCTGGTAGAGGCAACACTCCCATTGGGCCACTGGGCCAAAAACGTTCAAAGGCAGTATTATTTTCTAAGGCAGTATGCTTAATTGTAAACGCCACGCAGGATTGCCAGTACTTCCAGCCACGGGCTTTAATTCCTGCTAAACTGCGAATGTGCGATCGCGCTCCATCTGCTCCAACTACTAGTTTAGTTTTGATTAAACGTTTTGACTGGTTTACTTTGAGTTCTATGAGCGAAAAAGTTTTCTCCGTTACGACATTTGTTACTTCTCCAGGACAAAGCCAAGTAAGGTTAGGGCAATCTACAAGATGCTTTTGGAGAGCGGTTAAAACTATGTTGTGTTGAGCTACATAGCCCAAATACTCTCCTGAAAAATCCTTGGTGCCAAACTTTACCTGTTGAGGATAATCCCCATCAGATAAGCTGATATTGCTGTATTTGCCAATGTAAGGCACTATTTTGTCCCAAATACCAATGCCCTGATAAATACGACTAGATAGAGGAGAAAAAGCATAGGCTTGGGTTTTTGCTGCTGCCACCTCTAATGGTCGAGCTTCGATAATAATTATCCTCAAGCCAGAATCTTTTAAAGCTGCTGCTAAAGTTGCACCGACAATGCCACCACCGACAATTGCTAAATCACAGTCTAAATCTGCTAAATCTGCCGAACTAATTTCTGGTTGCTTTTTAACTAACATTCTTAAAGGATTGCACGAGAAAATAATATATAAGTATACATACTTCTCTTCATTGTGACGCGCTCGGCATTTAAGAACAAGTTTTGAAGGGATGAGTTAAGGGTAAGGAATAAAAGATAAAGGATGAGGAGAAATAAATAACATAAGATTAGCAACACTTAAGAGCTATTGTCCAAACTCAACTCTAGCTTGTTCTACAATCTCGACAGTAACTTCTTCTAATTTTGCTTCTCGTGCCATCGCTTCAATTTTTTGGCGTGCTTGGGGACGAGCAAAAAAGGGAATCATTTTTAGTTTTGTCTGTGCTTGAAGTGTCCAAGCTAAGTCATCGGTCAAATTAAAATTACTCATCGTTAACCCCTAAATTTCGCTATAGGTTTACTTTTATTGTAAATTCTGATTTTTACTTAGGCTTAACTAACTTAGCTAAAGTTAACTTCTATTTTTAGCTAGGTTAGTAGTTTTTAATACAAAACATAAGTCTAATACTGAGATTAGATGAATAACAGTCCGCTCTTGTTCTATTTCCCATTTAGTCAAGACTTCTCAAGACAGCAAGTAAAGTATGCAGGAGTCATTTAAGCGCATTCTTACGGGAACGATTATTTTTGTTCTCACCCTGGTAGTAGCAGTAATTGGTTATGTTTCATTTGGTTGGACGTTATTAGACTCAATTTACATGGTAGTGATTACCATTTTTGGTGTGGGTTATGGGGAAGTGCATCCTTTAAGAACCCCACCAGAAAAGATTTTTACCATGATGGTAATTTTGGCGGGAACAACATCGGCAGTTTATATCGTAGGAGGTTTTGTACAGATGGTTGCAGGAGGAGAAATTAATAAGGCTTTAGATAGTCGTCGCCAGGATAGACATATAAAACATTCAGAAAATCACGCTATTATCTGCGGTTTTGGGCGCATGGGGCAAATAATAGCTCAACAGCTACTTAAAGATCACCAGAAGTTCGTTATTATAGACCAAGAAAGCGATCGCGTTGCCAAAGCTGAACAGATGGGCTACTTAGCTACCCAGGGCAATGCTACTGATGAAAATTTACTGATATTTGCTGGCATTGAAAAAGCCAGAGTCGTGGCTACAGTCCTACCAAATGATGCTGCTAACGTATTTATTACCCTAACGGCTCGTGGTTTGAACAAAGGTTTAATTATCCTGGCGCGAGGAGAGTTACCAAGCACAGAAAAGAAACTAAAGCTAGCAGGAGCAGATCGGGTGGTTTTACCTGCTATTATTGGCGGGATGCGGATGGCAAATTTAATTACTCGTCCAACTGTTACGGATTTTCTCAAAAGTAAAGGCGATCGCCATTATCTTGATGAATTGCTGAGTCAAATCAATGTGCAAATTGATGAATTAGTAATTAATAAAAGTTCGCCTTTAGCAAACAAAAGCGTTGGTCAAATAGAAGTACAAGGCAAAGGCACTTTTATTATTGTTGCTATCCGTCGCGAGGATCAAACCGTAATTAAAAATCCCGATCGCAGCGTTATGCTAAGAACAGGAGATACAGTTATTGTTATGGGACATGAGGGTGATATTCCTAAATTTGCCAAATTTAATGAGCTAAAAAGCAAAATGCGCTATCGAGGTTCGAGCATCGGCTAATTCAATGAACAATTATCAATGATTAATTAGCAGGGAAAAATTATTGCTTTTGGTAGATTAGTTAGAAATAAAAGTTATTTACAATCAGAAAAGTAAATATAAAATATTTCCAGGAAATACTAATTATGAGTACTGATGATAAATCCAAAAAAATGGCTGATGAGTATGGCATGAAAGCCAAGGAAGCTATGGATAAAGTTACTGACGAGCAGCCTCCCGAAGTCAAAGAAAGAGTAGATAAAGTGCAAAATGCTGTAGAAAAAACAATTGATTCGGCAAAAGACGCTGTTAGCTAACAGATATATTTATCTCAAGCTAGGGAGAAATATCAATTCTCTCTAGCCGCTAATTATCAATTGACAAAATCAAAATAAATAGACAAAGGTAAGATTACAAAACCAGTCGCGATTAAAATAGCTGAGATAAGGGCGATCGCATATACAAAAGGACTTATCTTAGAGTTAAGCACACCAATTGATTGCCAAGCACTCCAAATACCGTGACGCAAATGGAAAGCTAGCATAACCATCACTCCCGCATAGCCGAAAGCATAGGCTGGATTGTGAAATTTCTCAATGACTAAACGAGATAAGTTACGCATCTCAACTCCATCAATAATGGTTGTGTAATATATCCCAAACTTAAAAGTTGCTAGATGCAGTACTAAAAATCCTAGCAATACAACCCCAGTAATCAGCATACTGCGAGAACTTAGAGACTGTTTGCTAGGCTCACCTACGCTTTTGATTTGGCTATATCCAATTGGTCTTGCTTGCAAAGTATTTAATCTAATTTTGATCCCAACTACTACGTGGAATATCGCCAACCCTAATAAGCTAAACTCAATAACATAAAGTAAAATGCCTAAACTTTCGAGAAAATGCGCTAGCTGATTATACGCCTCGCTACTAGCTAATAAAGTCAAATTCCCCGTCATGTGAACTAGCACAAACAAAGACAAACCTAAGCCTGTAACGCCTGTAATAATTTTTTTACCGATGGGAGAAGTATAAAAGTTAATTAGCTTCGGGCGATCGCTACTTATAGTCATAACAATTTTAATAATCTATACGGTTCATTGTAAACCTTGTTTTCGTTTGTCCTAATCAATGATTCGATTGCTATACTGATTTATTTTCTAATTTTTGGCAAAACTTTTCTAGTTATGGTTGATATTTCCCAATTAATTGCTCGAATGCAGCAGCCTGATTTTTATCCTCACGATGTGGAGCAAAACATTGAACTAGTTCAAACTCATGCTTCCTATATCTTTTTGACAGGTGAATATACCTATAAGCTAAAAAAAAATGTTGACTATGGTTTTCTAGATTATTCGACTCTAGCTAAAAGGAAATTTTTTTTAAATGAAGAGCTAAGACTCAACCAGAAAATAGCTCGCGAACTATATTTAGAAGTTATGCCGATCGGTAGTAGCGATCGCAGATTCGTTCTTGGCAACTCTGACCATATTGTAGAATACGCCTTGAAAATGCGTCAGTTTCCTCAAGAAAACTTGTTCAGTAATTTGTTAAAAGCTGGTAAGCTCAATTGCGATCGCTTTATTAAGTTAGGAAAAATCGTCGCTAAATTTCATTCCTCTGCTGAGAGTAATCATTACATCAATAGTTTTGGCACTGTAGCTAAGATTAGTAGTGCTTTTGCAGAAAACTATCGCCAATCTCAGAAATATATCGGCACAGTCCAAACACAGAAACAGTTTGAAGCAACAAAAGCTTATAGCGATGCTTTTCTTGATGCGCGTACATGCGGCAAAGCGCCTTTGTCTTGCTAGCGGGTGTGGAACAAGCTCCCTAAACGGGAGCGTTTCCACCCGCTCTGACGGCGACGCGGTGAGACAGTCCGTTGCGGAGGTTCCCTCCGTTGTAGGAACTGTCGAACCCTTTAGGGGGTCGCATCGCTTTCTTGCCGAACGACAAGATTTATTCCAGGCTATGGTCGATCGAGGCAAAATAAAAGAATGCCACGGTGACTTGCATCTCAAAAATATTTGTCTATGGAAAGACAAGATTCAACTATTCGATCGCCTTGAATTTAACGAATCTTTCCGTTTCGTTGACACGATGTACGATATTGCGTTTACCATCATGGACTTAGAAGCGCGTAAAAAACCAGAGTTCGCCAACGCTTTTGTGAATAGCTATCTCGAATATACAGGGGACTGGGAAGGGTTACTTATATTGCCACTCTATTTAAGTAGACAGGCTTATGTTAGAGCTAAGGTAAATTCTTTTTTGCTAGACGATCCTCAAGTCGCTGAAACAGATAAACAAGAGGCTAGAAAAGCTGCTAGTGATTATTATCGACAGGCTTACCAATATACTCATAGTAGATTAGGCAGTATAATTTTGGTGTCTGGCTTATCAGGGTCGGGTAAAAGTACAGTGGCTCAATACATTGCTAGAAAGAAAGGTGCAATTCAACAAGCGCGTGGAACAAGTCAAAACAAGTTCGGCGTTTCCGCGCTTCAGATTCGCTCCGATGCTGTTCGCAAACATTTAGCAGGGATATCTCCAGAAGAGTCTGGCACAGATAATATTTACTCTCAAGAGATGACTCAAAAAACTTACGCTCGCCTTAAGGAATTGGCAATTATTCTGGCACAGCAAGGATACATGGTAATTCTCGATGCCAAATACGATAGCCTTAGTCTGCGTCAGTCTGTGATTACCCAAGCCCAGAATAATAATATATCTTGGAAAATAATCCACTGTAGCGCACCTGTATCTGTGTTGCGCGATCGCTTAAACCAACGTCAAAATGATATCTCCGATGCCACCGCCGACTTGATTACCAATCAGCAAGCAAAAGCAGAAGATTTCTCCCCAGCAGAACAAGCCCACGTAATAGAAATAGATACATCTCAAGCCAATTGGCAAGAAAAACTGAACAATGTCATCTAAACATTGTTCAACCAAAATCATCACTTTTGACTTCTGTACGGGCGAACGGTTGTTCGCCCCCCTAACTAAATTTTGACTTCATTCTATCCTGACCAACTAACCCAATGGTGAGAAGTATTTTCTTGCTTTCTTTCACTTCCACCCCAATTTATATGTTCTATAATTGCGTTCTTGGTTTCCGCTACAGAAATATCTGTACCAGCTAGTTTTGCTTCAGTCAAATCTGCACCGCTTAAATCTGCGCCACCAAGATCCACATCAGTCAAATTAGCACTGCATAAATTAGCACGGTGTAGATTAGCGCAGCGTAAGTCAGCACCACTCAAATCCGCGCCTCTGAGATCGGCATTTTCTAAATCTGCACCAATTAGATTTACTTCTGATAAATTTGCCCCTATTAAGCTAGCGTTAGTCAAATTAGCGTTAGTCAAATTAGCCTGTTCTAAACAAGCACCGCTTAAATCAGTATCACTGAGGTCCGAATCACTAAGATCTGCTTGAGTTAAGTTAATTCGTGTTAGGTCGGCAGCTTCAAGATGAACAGAATGTAAATTTGCACCCTTAAAATCTAATATGCCATAACGATATTGTCGAAGTAATTGTGTAGCTTTCATAATCGTTTTGTTCCTTTTTGCTTATTTAACAGTCAACTCAAGAAACACCACCAACAAGAGTTAACTATTAGCTGTACATAAAAATTAGAACCTTCAAATCAACTATTAAAACTTATAAAAAGCGTTAGTTGTAATTGAGATTTATAATTTATAGTCTTCATAACAAAATATATTACAAATAAAACTTGAGGAAGTTGTGAAGGAAAATATTATCAAATTAATTTATGTCTTTTGCTTATTTATGCCGCGACATTTAATATTGTATGGCGATCGCCTAAAATTAATTCTCGCTGTTATTTATACTTTTAATTCAATAAAAATTACACAGTTTTAAAATTGATATTAAACTAGAAAAAAGCCAGCAGGGTTTTTCCATTTCTACTGGCTAGGACATAAACGATAAATTTTTACTCCTTTCTGCAATAACTAAAATTTTAGAAATACTTCTCTTAGTCCTCGCCAGGATCTCCGCTAAAAGGCTGCACCCCTGATTTTGGATAATCGTCGTCTGTAGGTTTAAAGAGTCTTGAAACTCCATCCCAAAGATATTGAGTTGTATCTTTTATCCATATAAAAATCTTCATATCTTTTACCTCTTTAATTAATTATTCAGCTAAGAAATCTCGATTTAATTGTTGTTTTGTCAGAGGATATTCCAATTTATTTTATGGCTTAAGAGTAGTAATAAAGTTTGAAGAAATTGTGAGGATGACTAGATATTTGATGACGATATTTACTACTATTTATTAACTATTACCAGACCTTTAAATAGAGTATAAAGGTCTGGTAATTTTGATTTAATAATTCCACTGATTGAGAGAGATAAATTGATTGGCTAAGGCGATTCCTGCTCTTTCAATATTGGCGATCGCTTTAACTAGCTCTTGGCGACTAATATCTTTGGAGCGATTATTATTTTGATAGACAGCTAAAATACCTGGATGCTCTAAGTTTTATTGATGAAGAGCTTCAAAGTCATCGCAATTTTGGGTAAGCAGTACACGGTTTCCTATTCTGGCATAGTTTAAAACTAGAAAATCTTCTTTTCCCGACAAACCAGCTTCGTTTGCTGTTTCCACATCATGACCAACTTTCCTCAATAGGCTAACTAAAGGTTTAGCTTGAGAATCCTCATCGATAAGTAATCGAAGGCTCAATAGTAACTCCCTCAAGCACAATACGACGTTCTTTAGCTGCTTCTTGTTCTAGTAGTTCTTGATGGCTCTGACAGTATTCAATAACTTCTTCGATTGCAGCTAGTGGCAAATCCCAGTTTTCTAATGCCTCAGAAGGAGTATCGTCATTAACAATCATGTCCGAATAGATAACAGATGCTTTAATTCTTTTTCCTTTGATATAAAGTTGTTGTCGCCAAGGATGAGGGCGGGGTTCTAAATATTGCCATTGAGTTTTTGATGTATTGGTAGTCATGTTTATGCTATTAAGTTTCTCAGCGATCGCAACTCGGACAAATTCTTGCCAATTATCTTTGGTTTCCAATTCTTTCTTCATCAAAGCTGGTACTTCGATTGTAAAGTAATTACCATTGCTATTCAGCAGCGCCAATTCTCTATGTTTAAGTCATGTTCATACATCATAGAGAAACGAAAATATCAAAGTAACGATCCATCCAATCCAAATCTTTATCTGCTTAAATTTGTACCTTTAACTAGCCGCATTCAAGACGATATTAGCTACCCAATCAGCTAAACCATTGAGGATCAACTTAACCCCAACTGCTAAAATAAATAAACCCAACAAACGGCTTAGAGCTTTTATTCCTGTCTCTTTGAGAGCTAATAGCAGCAAATTGCTAAAGCGCAAGCACAAATAGAGTAAAGCACCAACAATAATAATCGCCAAGCCAACAGCTAGCAGGTTAATTCCCGTTTGCCAATCAAAGCTGTGACCCGCCTCGGCTGCTAACCCCAAAGTTATGGCGATTGAGCCTGGACCTGCTGATAGGGGAATGGTCATGGGGATAAATGAAATATCCTCATAGTTTTCTTCATAAGTTGTTGAATTTTTAGCTGCTGTTGGCTTAAGTTTAGGTTCGGAGTTGAGGGTTTGCCATCCAGCTTTAAATACAATGATCCCGCCAGCAATTTTTACTATTTCTAAGGAAATACCAAAAAAGCGTAAAATATTGCCACCAACTAACAAAAAAAAGATTAATAAGCAAACTGCATAGATAGCCGTTTGACGAGCATACTTTTTTCTTAATTTGAAGGGTGTACCAACCGTCAATGACAAAAAAATTGGTACTAATCCAATCGGATCTACTACGGGAATTAATGCTGCCAAGCTCTGGACTAAAAAGCCACAAAATTGTTCCATGTTTATACCGCAGTAGGCTGTTTTTGTGATTTGTAGAAGTTAATTAATCCCCCAGCTAGAATAATTGCCCTCTTACGCGAGCTTAGGGTATATGTCAAAGTATAAATGCGATCGCTATTCTCGTTTTTAACTCGAATGTCTTTGCCTTCTTTTAGTGCTGCGTGTAGTCCGACAAATTCTAATCGGTCATCCGCAGCAAAGCGATCGTAGTCTTGAGGATTGGCAAACTCTAAAGGAAGAATACCAAAATTAATCAGATTTTGCCAGCCCATTCGGGCATAGGCGGGCATAGGATTTAGCTATAACGGCAATTTGCCCTAGATAACGTGCGATCGCTGAAGGGAAACCTTCACCGCCAGAGTGGAATAGCGCTTGGGTTCTTTAACTCAGGGCATCAGTTGCGGAAGTGCGCCTTACTTCTCGCAAAGACGGCACTCATTCACCGCTCACCAATCATATTTAACTTGCGGTTTATCGTCTGTTTGCAAAACGAAACCTCTTAATTAATTTTGTAAAACTTGTTACTAGCTTATTGAAAATAATAACTAGTAACGCTCCAATTCGGCATTATTGAGAATAATTATAGGTAAATGCTAACAAAACTTAACAAAAAGCGATTATTTAAACAACCGCCCATTTATCTTTAATCTTTTGTATCAATTAGTTTAAGCCAGATAAAAATCTACAAAAGAGAATATATACAAACCGTTTCAGAATAATAAGACTTTCGCTAAAAATTATTTTGTACAGGCGATTTATTAAAAACAAAAGAAAATAGTTGTCAATAATCTCAATTTACCTGTATGGTGATTATTGGACTTATTGATAATTAAAATCAATAGTCAAACAAGGAGGTTTCAATTGTGACCGCCATCATGGAAAACTCTCAAGGAGTTAATAATTATGCAGATATTCCTTAGCAAAGAGTCAATGCTCGTTTAAAAGATTTATCAGGTAAATTGCTGGGGGCAAACATAGCCCAAGCTGCCTTATACGTTCTACAAACTATTCAATCAATCAACAGGAATAAATCATGGCTAAAATTGGTCTATTTTACGGTTCAACTACAGGCAAAACCGAAGCAATTCAAGAGGCGTATTGTCTGTTGCTTTTCCCTTTTCTTTCTATATATTACTAGAATCACCTACTTATGCTGCATCTAGTCTTATGTTTTAGTGTTTGGACATTAATTTTTACTTTCTTATGCTGGCGATCGCTCACCATCATTAAACAGGCTGTCAGTTATCTCAAACGCCTCCATCAAATACCCTGCGATAAATGTGTCTACTTTACCCGAGACTACAGACTCAAATGTACGGTCAATCCAAGCATTGCCATGTCTGAGTCCGCAATTGGCTGCCGAGACTTCCTCTATGATAATCAGCGCAGTATATGTAATGGTTGTAAAAACCAGTGTATTGACATCAGAAAAATACCCAAGTATTCCCTATTTAAGCGTAAATCAACCCACTTAAAATGAAGATATCTCCTGCAACGGCACCAGTTTGGATTAATGCTAATCCTAGTTTCAAACGTTTTGATGGTCGAATTGTCCGTTATTTATCTCAACAAGTTCCTATAGCTTACTGGGAATACCATCAGACGCTTGACGAAGCGAGTAGTTTAGATATTGCTCTAACTCTACTTCACGACTATCTTAAGTCTAAATCTGAACTAATCAATCTAGTCGGTCATGGAACAGGAGGCTTATTAGGATTACTTTACGCTCGTAGATATCCTCACCGAGTAAAATCTTTGACTTTGCTGGGAGTAGGCTGCTCTCCTGCAATTGACTGGCAATCACATTATTATCAGATGCGGAAACTGTTACCGTGCAGTCAAGAAATGCTTTTGGCACGTATGGTTCAAATGATGTTTGGTCATCAAGATCGAACAAATGTATTAAATTTAATTGAAATTCTCCAACAAGATCTATACACTGCGCCTACTGCTCACTCCCTATATCAAATGGATAGAATCAAATCTGGAGGAGTATCAATGCCCATGATGATCTGCGGTAGTGAGAATGATGGAATTGTCGATTTCTCTGCACTGCAAAGATGGTCAGATTACTTAAAAGATGGTGATGTACTGCGGATAAGTCCTTGGGGACATCACTTCTTCCATTACTTCTTTCCCGAATATACGGGCAGAAAAATAATTAAATTCTGGCAGAATGTAGAATGGCAATCGCGTATCTCTTCTGAACTGATTGGTTCAGAAGAGACTGGTTATCGGTTTGTTAATTAGAACCATTGGCACTATTACCAACAAAAGCCAGGGTCAAACTATCGTGAACTAAGAAGTGTTGTAAATGATAAGCTCTTTCTTCAGTTTTAAGTAAAATCTGCTCGTACAGGTAGCGAGTAGCGCGATCGCCTAAACTTTCTGCTTGTGATGCTTGCTGACGTAGGAGTTTGATAATTTCTTGTTCTGCTGAGAGATCGTGTTCTACCATCTGACGTTCGCCAAAAACACCGTCTTCTTCTTGCTCAAAGCAACATAGTTCAGCTAATTTAGCAAAGCTAGCCGCAGGAATTCCACCTAAACCATTTTGTCTTTCGCCAATGTCATGAACGTGTCCCTGTACTTCTTCATAGCTTTCGTTAAAAAACTCATGTAGTGAATAATATTCCGAACCTTCTACCACAAAATGATGCTTTTGATATTGCAAATATAAGCCTTGGAAACTAGACAACACAGCATTAAAACCTTCACATACTGGCGTAGTGACGCTTTTATCTAGTAATACTGGATTGTCTTCTACGTGACCAAACGGACGTAATAAACCTGTGGTAGTAGACATACTCTTGCTCTCTCATTAAGGTAAGTTTTATTGATAATCTCAATTTAGCATGAAAAGCTTATTGCAAATTTAAACTTGCTAAATTATCGTGATCAATTTCAGATAAAAAAATTGCCATAAGACTTATATCTTATAGAATGCAAACTATTCTTCTTCAAAGTGTAGTGATATATGGCTTTGAAGAATAATACGGGTTTTTAATAAACAGTAAACAAAAGTGATTGTGAACTTCATTACGAGTGAGATAAATCACAACTATTGCAAGTTATTAGCATTAATATGTATATTGGATTTGAGAAAGATAAGCTTCTAGCGCATTTGTATAAATACTTAGAGTTTACAACTGCTTTGTTAAAGCTGGCATCTGCTAAAAACCAAATATAAAAAATTTTTCTTTAAGCAAAAACATGAAATCGAGTCCCATCAATCAACCAATTATTCATCTTGTCGGCATCAAGAATACGGAACGATGGAGCATATATCATCGTTTACAGCAGCTAGAAATTCCCTGTAGGTGTTCAACCAATCAACCTTTGGAAGTAGAACTCGATAATCCAGGTGCGATCGCGCAACTTTACTGCGTAGTAAAACAGTCAACGGCATCTCGTAGTGAACTAATTGATTGGCTCGATGACTGTTGGAGGCTAAAGAGCAGACGAAATTTTAATTGAGATTTTGGTTAACTACTGTGCTTAAAACTTAAAGCTGACCGCGAAGCGATTTTAAGGATGCTGAAAATACTGATAAGTTTGGCGAGACACTTCTTGAATTAACTCTAGTGCCTGAGAAGAATTATCAGGTCGTTTGACGAATATAGAGGCAATATAACGTTTGCCGTTGGGCATATCAATCATACCTACATCAGCTAATACCGATTTAATGTCTCCTGTTTTGTGAGCAATAAGTGCTTCTGGTTCTAGACCTTGAGGTAGTAAACTATCGTTTACTATGTTGCCCATAATGTGTAACAAGCGATCGCGCGCTCTTAATGAAAGCAAATCACCACTATCTATTTTGGCTAATAAATTACCCAAGTCTTCTGCTGAAGTAGTGTTAGTCCCTGCTAAATCTGGCAGTGGGTTACGTAATCTGGTTTGGGTCAATTTCATTTTGGCAAATCGCTGGTTTAATGCTTCCATTCCTCCCAAACGTTTGATAAGCATATTTGTGGCGGTATTATCACTAATAGTCATCATCTTAGTAACAGTTTCTAAAGCCGAAAACTTACTACCAGGCTTTTCATAGCGCATATTCCCAGAGCCATCGCCAATTACATCTTTGGTCATGGTTAACTGTTCATCTAAGCCAATTTTTCCTTGGTCAACATCTTGCAAAAAAGCAACTACAATGGGCAGCTTAATCGTACTGGCTGAAGAAATGCTCTTGTCCCCCTCAATACTGACAAATCCTTTGGTATCAAGATCGACTAAAAAAAATTCAGGTTCTAACTCAGGATATTGTTGTACCAAATTCTCTAGCTTGAGCTTAAGAGGATTTATTTCTTTGCCTAAAGAAGCGATCGCAAATAAATTTTCTAACTTAGCTTTGTTTTGAGAATTTGCTGATACTTTGCTGGCGGTAGGAGAGTTGTTGACAGCAACAGAATCCTTGAAAGAATTGGCTAAGGAAATAGTTGTTCCCAAGATTGTACTCAGTCCGACGGCGATCGCTACTGCATAAACAGCTAGCCACAAAGGCGATCGCGATTTTTGCTGCTGAAAGCGTTTATTTTTGCCAGGGCTATTAGACGAAAGTTTATTTTTTGAAGCTTCTAAGTTATTTCTGAGTCGGGGATTTTTGGCAGCAACTCCTTTAGCTTTCGGCTTTATTTGCTTTGGAAGTTTGACTGATTTTTCTGGTTGTTTCAGGTTAGATTTGCTGGCTTTTACTCTGGCAAGAGGAGACTTTTTGCCTTTGCGATTCACTCTTAACTCCTTGGGAGACAACTACAAAATAACTTTAGCCAGATTATGCGGGGTTCATATCAGTTCTCGTGTATTAACTAAATACTTGGAATTCATCAGCCAAAAATAGTTAACATCATGGCTCACCATTTTTTCAATTTTGCTTAATCCTAACTCTTATAGCTAGATATTCCGCACTTTGAATGATAAACGAGATAATAATCTGCGGTCATGAATAGTATGTAATGTTTCTCTCGCAAATTACACTGATAGAATTACTGATTTTTAGATGTATAGAGTATGTCAATATTGGTGTGATTAATGAGCCTCAGAAATTAATTGCCATGAATACAAATTATTCAGATTGATTTTTAATTGCCCAACGAACCTGACGCAAAATACCCCTAAGCATTGCTACCTCTTCTGGTTGCAAATTGGCTTTATTATACAAACGACGAAATTTTTCCATTTTCACAGGAACGGTGTGGGGATGCAGGTAGCCAATTTTTAACAGTACTGATTCAAGATGTTGATAATAACCTTCTAGTACATCTATTGGTGCATGGTTGGGAGTTAATTCGGGTATAGCTTGAGGTTGGTCGGCAAACGTTGCTTCTTCAGGGCTATGACTGAGCTTTAACCAAGTCTGATACAGTTCATAACTACAAATGGCTACTGCTTGAGCTAAGTTTAGGGAAGGATAATCAGGATTAGACGGAATAGAAATAAACCTTTGGGCATATTTTAGTTCATCGTTACTTAAGCCTCTTTCTTCTGCACCAAAGAGTAAGGCAGACTGTACGTTAGGTGTCAGTAGCCAAGGAAGTACTGTAGGGGCAGGTTCTAGCTTAATTGGTACACTACGGGAACGGACGGTAGTGGCGATCGCTCTTTGGCAACCAGTCAAGGCAACGGGCAAACTATCTACAACGATCGCATTTTCTAAGATATCTACCGCGTGTACCGCCATTCTTCTTGCGTCTTCAGAATGGCGATCGCATTGAGGATTAACCAACACCAGTTTAGTCAGACCCATGTTTTTCATAATTCTGGCAACTGAACCCAGGTTTAACTCTCCCGCAGGTTCAACCAGCACAATTCTAATATTCGACAACAAGTTTTCCACTATTCTAAATTAGCTTAAATTAGCAATTTTTTAAAACCCTATCCCACCAATATAATTTGTATCTTTATGAAATTACTCGCTGTAAGCGATCGCCCCTGAAGAAGCAAAACTACGGATTTCAATAAGGGAGTGGAAGCAAGAGATTAACCGCATCTACAAATAGAAATTCTCTAAAAGCTCTGAACGCAAAGCAAATTAGTATCATAATTATCTCTGTTGGCGATCGCATTTTCAGAGCGATCTGAATCTAAGTCGAAGCGTTTTGATGTTATAAAAAGGACTGTTAATAATTGACTTATCGTTTAGTAGTTAGATCTCAACAAATACAAGAGCATAAAATAACTTTAGATGCTCAACAGCAACACTATTTATTGCGAGTATTGCGGTTAGGGAATGGCGATCGCTTTATTGCCCTCGATGGTGCTGGTAATTCTTGGTTGGCAGAAATTACGGCTCAATCAGCAGAGATTATAGAACCAGTTGCTATCAAAACAGAACTGTCTGTATCTCTAACTCTCATTACTGCTTTACCCAAAGGAAGCGGTTATGAACAGGTGGTGCGCTGCTGTACAGAATTAGGCGTAAGCAATTTTATGCCTGTAATTAGCGATCGCACTATTCTCAAACCTAGTCTCAATAAAGTTCAACGCTGGCGCAAAATTGCCATCGAAGCAGCAGAACAGTCTGAAAGACAAATTGTTCCGAATGTTTTTGAGCCTGAAAAGTTTACTTTAGCAATTAATCGCCTTTCAGCTAACCAAGACAAATATATTTGCGTGGCGCGAGGAGATACACCGACTCTCTGGAACTCTTTGCAAGCTAGAACTCAGCCAGAAATAGTTATTGCCACAGGCTGCGAAGGTGGTTGGACAGAAGCAGAGGTAGAAAAAGCGATCGCTGTTGGTTTTCAACCTGTATCTTTAGGCGATCGCATTCTCCGCGCCGTTACTGCACCTATAGTTGTCTGTTCTTTAGCTATCGCTGTTTTAGAGTAGAAAAAGTTATTTCTTCATCCCTCGTCTTTCATCCCTTTTTTTGTAACACTTAATACGAAACAATTACTAATTAAAAGAGGACGAAATCGTAATTTTGAGCTTTAATCTAAATCGATACAGCATTTTTTCTAGAGATACTATGAAATTATCAAAAAAGTTAAAGTTAGCAGCAGTTTTCTTGAGTGCGATCGCGCTAACAAGTCCTTTACCTGCTGCTTTGGCACAGTTTACTTCAACACCTATACCAGCAGAGCAAGTAGTAGCGGTGGCAGTTCCCGCAGGGCAAGTTGGCTATAGTTTAACAATAGTGCAGCAAATTCCTGGTAAAAAACAGTGTTTTGCTGAAAAAGGTTCTCAACCAACAATTATCGATCCACTCTGGACGACTTTTGACTTTACAAATAGCTGTCTTCGTTCTACAGATAGTAATGGCTATTCAGTAAGTCTAGATGGGCAGGATAATGGACTAGACTATCGGCTAGACGTTGTTCCTAAAGGGAACGAACTTCAACTAGTTGCTAACAGTTACCAAGATCGTTCTAAACTAGTGGTAGGTCAGACCTTTGGTAAACCTCCCAAGGGAGAATATGCCAAAATTCAGTTAAATCCAGGTTGGGAATTAACCAAAAAAGTATATCAAGGAAAAGTTTTAGGATCTTTTTTGCTTAGTGGCGATTCGCAGGCGATCGCAGCAGCAGGTGGTACGATTCCCCAACCCAGTGCTAACTTTAGCGATATTGCCAACGATATCTACAAAAAAGAGATTGAACAAGCTGTCGCCCTGGGATTTATAGCTGGTTACAAAGACAAAACTTTCCGTCCTACAGAATCTTTAACCAGAGAACAATTAGTGTCAATGGCTTATGGTGCATTAGGAACAGTTAAAAGCGTACAGCTTGCTTCCCTTCCTTCTGTTCCTACTCAGCCTTATGCTGATGTTGATTCTTCTCGCTGGAGTGCTGCTAAAATTCAATGGGCTAAAGAAAACGATGTTGTTAAAGGTTATCCTGATGGTTCATTTAAACCAGAACAACCTGTAACTAGAGCCGAGTTAGTTGTAGTGTTACAAAATCTAGCTAAGTTTGCTAATACCAAGGAAGGTAAACCAGCAGAATTAAAACCTACTCAGCAACCCAAGGCTTTTTCTGACACCGCCAATCATTGGGCTAGTCAAAATATTCAAACTATGTCAGCCTATTGCGGAGTAGCTTCAGCTTATCAAGAAATGGGTAATGCTTTCCAACCTGATACCCCAGCAGCCAGAGATTACGCAGCAGCAGCAACCCTCAGAACTCAAGAGTGCTTAACAGGTGGAAAACCTAAAGGAGAGATGAATATGAAAGAGGGTATGCAGGACAATATGAAAGAAGGAGAAATGAATATGCAAGAAGGTGCGCAGGACAATATGAAAGAAGGGGAAATGAATATGCAAGAAGGTGCGCAGGACAATATGAAAGAAGGGGAAATGAATATGCAAGAAGGTGCGCAGGACAATATGAAAAAAGAAAAGATGAACATGAATAAATAATTAGCGTCAATCGCAGCTAATTGTTACAACCAAAAAAGAGGGTCTGCAAATAGACTCTCTTTTCTACTGTTGGCGTTGCTTTGCTTCTATAACGGTTCGGACATCTTTTAAAAACATTGTCCGACCCCTCGTGTGTCACAATTTTACGCAAATTTCTGAGGAAAGTAATTCGTTGTTGATGCTTACGTTCACTAGATTTTAGAGTTTTTTTACTTATTCTTTTTTGCTGTTCAAGTACTTGTTGAGTTTCCTTCTCAGTTTGCCCAGCATACAACTTTTTGAAAATATGTATTTATGTGTGCTGCATTCATGTTGATTTTTATCGATCGCTTTAATTAAAAAACCACATCAATAATTTGACATTCAAGACAATCGCCATAAAATAGAATCTTTTAAACGGAATTAGGCGATCGCCACAGAGCCTTCAAAGTAGTCCTTTAACTGCCGATCGTGATCGTGGCTAAGATTGCCAAGAGGTAATTCATCTCTGGTGAATGCTTTAACCTGCAATACTTCTAGTTTATCCTCTGGGATAAGCTCCCCCACCGCTTCTACTTCTAATAAAATAGAAATTGAGTGTAAGCGAGGATCTCGCTGAGGATCTGAGTAAACACCTCGTAAACTTTTGATTTTGGTTAATTTTAAACCTGTTTCTTCCCTTAATTCTCGCCTAGCAGCATGAGGAATATCTTCTCCCCAGTCAATCATGCCTCCAGGCAACCCCCACTGCCCAGTATCACTACGCTGAATCAAGACAATACGACCATCAGGTAACACGGGGATAATGGTTGTACCTGTAACGGGATGGCGGAAGATAATACCAAGTACAGTCGAAAAAAATCGCCAAAAACGACCCATAAAAAAAATGTCAAATAGGATTAATTAGTCAGATTTAGGTGGTTAAGTGGTTAAATGCCGAAATTCAAGTTTTAAGCCTTAATTTCTAGTAAAGATTTAGCTCTAGCGATCGCCTGATGAACCTGCTCAAAACCAGTACCACCATAGCTATTACGGGCAGAAACTACCTGTTTAGGAGCGATCGCATCGTAGATATCGGCTTCAAAAGCGGGATGCAGTTGTTGCCATTCTTCTAATGTTAGATCTTTTAGCAGTTTTCCAGCAGCTAGGCTGGTTTTTACCACTTTCCCTACCAAATTATAAGCTTCGCGAAAGGGAACGTCCTTAGATGCTAAATAATCGGCAACATCAGTAGCGTTAGAAAAATCTTCAGCGACGGCCTCTGCTAGTCTGGCTGTTTTAAATTCGATTCCCTCTTCTAACAAAATAGTCATCGCCTCTAAACAACCCTTGATGGTTTTAACCCCGTCAAAAATTCCTTCTTTGTCTTCTTGTAAATCTTTGTTATAAGCCAAAGGTAAACCTTTCATAATTACCAGCATTGCCTGGAGATGTCCAAAAACCCTGCCTGTTTTGCCCCGTACAAGCTCAGGTATATCAGGATTTTTCTTCTGAGGCATGATGCTCGATCCCGTAGCGCAAGTATCTTTGAGAGTGATAAAGCTAAATTCTTGAGATGCCCAAAGAATCATCTCTTCACTTAAACGACTTAAATGCACCATGATTAAACTAGCCCCGCAGAGAAACTCGATCGCAAAATCGCGATCGCTTACTCCATCAAGGCTATTTTCGTAGACCCGATCGAATCCTAGTAATTGGGCGGTATATGCTCGGTCAATGGGAAAAGTTGTTCCTGCTAATGCACCACAGCCAAGAGGAGATATACTAGTTCGTTTATAAATATCTTCCATTCTCTCCCAGTCTCGTTGGGTCATCTGAAAATATGCCAGGAGATGATGCGCCAAACTAATCGGCTGCGCTCTTTGTAAATGGGTATAGCCTGGAATTAAGGTTTCTACGTGCTGCTCGCTGTGAGCTAATAAAGCTGCCTGAAACTGCCTTAAATACTGCTGTATCTCTCTAATTTCGGCTCGCAAATATAGCCTAATATCTGTGCCTACCTGATCGTTGCGCGATCGCGCCGTATGTAGCTTTTTACCCACGTCGCCAACAATTTCTGTTAGTCGCCTTTCTACAGCAAAATGAACATCTTCTGCTTCTACCCCTGGATTGAAATTTCCCTGCTGGTATTCAGTGCGAATCTGTTCTAAGCCAGAAACTAACTGCTGTGCTTCGCTATCAGTAATTATCTTTGTTTTAGCAAGCATTTTAGCATGAGCAACTGAGCCAGTTAAATCGTACTCAATCAATTCAATATCAAAGCCGATGCTGGCATTAAAAATAGCGATCGCAGGATTTAATGCCGATTCAAAGCGATCGCTCCAGGTCTTTTGCTTGCTCACAGTAGAAAAACAGAATTAGACGACTAGATTATTTTAACTACCGTCGGTCACTAATCCGCATTTTCTCAACAACAGCTGACAATCTGCCATAAGCAATTATTTAAATCTCAAAATATTTAGTCGCTTTCCCAATTGTCATAGGAAACCAAATCACCAATAGAATCACGCAATAAATAGTCATATCTTTCTAATTCACATTCTAATTCTCCCCATTCGCGGGCAGGAATGTATTTGCAAAGAGTGTAGATAGATTGCTGACGATTTACTACCCCTGTTTCGATTAACTGACGCGCTTCATCTTTCAAGGTTTCAATAGAATATCTAATAGAAGAAGAGGGGGATGCAGTAGTAATATACATGATTCTTATCCGAAATAATTATGAGTTAATTTAAAATCTTACTCTTCAACTATAAACTAAAATAGTTGAAAATTAAAAGAAAAATAATTTATTCGCTGTATCGAAAATAACAAAATTCTCTTAATATCAAGAATCCCTAGGATTTTTTATTTATTCGAGGAGATCAAAATCCAAAGTTCTTTTGAAAGTCAGATGGCAAAGCTTTAGAATCAAGACTATATAAAGTCTTTAAAGCGATCGCCTGAGCTTGTTCCATCTGCCCATAACTAAATACTAAAGGCAAATCTGAATTGATTAAATTAAACCAATCAAATACGTAAGGACTGCCATAAATAATTATCCCCTTTACTAAATCGCTTTCAATTAGTTGTTGATAAATTTGTTTAGCCTTGGCGGTCAAGCCAGCATTACCTCGAAAAGGATTTCCTCGAATAAATACTTGTAAAAGAGTAGGTCGCCGATCTGAGAGGATGCAGTTTAAAGTATTGTGATCTACTACCTGTCTTTGATAGTTAAGCTGCTGAGGAATAGCAATAGCAGGAGTATGAATATCTAAGAATGGGGTATTTAATACATCATCAACCACAATGAGATTGCGGTGAATTTGCTGATCTTCAACTATTAGAGGAATATTTCTGGCTTGTAAAGACTCTTGCAAGATTGAATCAACTATTGCTCTAGCTGCATTACTAGATAACTTTAAGGCTTCAGCCTTAGATTGAATTACCTTTTGCTTGGCTGACCAAATACGCGCCCAAGACTGATTAATTCTTTGTTCATTGATGCGTCCTGATTTAACTGCATCGTAGATCGAGGCGATCGCTACTTCAGGATCATCAGGCATTAATAAAATATCATTTCCTGCTTCTACTGCCATGACAGCAACCTCTTCGGGAGACGCATACTTAGTTATTCCTCCCATAATTAGAGCATCCGTAACTACTAAACCAGTAAAACCCAACTGTTTTCTTAATTTATTGGTAATGATTTCAGGCGAAAGCGTAACAGGTTTTTGCTTATCCCAGGCTGGAATTAGAAGATGCGCCGTCATCATGCTATCTACTCCTGCTGCGATCGCGCTTTGAAAGGGGGGTAGTTCAACAGCTTCTAACCTCTTTTCGGAATGATCCAGAGAAGGTAAGTCTAAATGAGAATCGGTAGAAGTGTCTCCGTGTCCTGGGAAGTGCTTGGCAGTAGTTAAAATAGCAGTCGATTTTGCACCTTTTATAAAAGCATTAGTTAAGACGCTGACCACTTCAGGGCGATCGCCAAAAGCCCGAATATTAATTACAGGATTATCAGGATTATTATTTACATCTACTACAGGTGCAAGTAGCCAATTTATGCCTACGGCTAAAGCCTCTTGCGCCGTAATTTTTCCCATCTGGTTAGCATACTGCTGTGCTTGCAAAGGATCTTGCTCATAGATCGCGCTCAAAGCCATTGGTGGCGGAAACCAAGTACCCCCAGGAAAACGCTGTCCGATACCTTCTTCTATGTCTGCTGCGATTAATAAGGGAATATTTGCCCAATCCTGTAGCTGTTGCGATCGCTTTTGCAGTTCAACGCTGCTACCTCCCAAAAGAATAACTCCACCTAAGTTAAACTCTTCTAGCCACTGTTGTAACTGAGCATTAGAAGCTTCCCAAGCGGGATAGCGAATCTGATGGTCAAATAAATAACCAGAAGCGCGAACAACGATCATTTGAGCAATTTGCTCTTTGAGAGATAAATCTTTTTTCACTGAACATTTATCAATGAGCATTTACTCTACTGTCTCTGGGTTTTCTTGTCGCTCTTGACTAATTTTATTCAGTAGATCTACCATATTGTCTCCTCTTTCCAGGGAGCGATCTTCAAGAAACTTTACCGTAGGCGTGCGTCTTAACTGCATTCGACTACCCAATTCTCTACGGACATAATTAACCGCCGATTCTAAACCAGCCATTGTTTCTTCTTTAGCTTCTTCTGTGCCATAGATGCTGACAAAAATTTTAGCGTGTTGCAAATCTCCTGATATATCAACGTCAGTAACGCTTACCATGCCTGCACCAACGCGATCGTCTTTGATTTCGCTGAGTAGCATTTGACTGACTTCCCGCTTAATTAAAGCAGCTACGCGAGCTACGCGACGACTATTAGCCATAATTCTTTCTTATCCTGATAACTGGGAGCGATAGAACAAAGTATTACGTTTGCACCGTTTTAAATTGTAGCTATAAATTGTTATACCTATTTTTATAGATCCATAATTTAATCACAAGATAATTTAAAGTTTTAATTAATGACCTTAACCGAAACCATACTCGCTCAACAATCAGACAATGTACTAGCCAGATTGCGACAAGCAGATAAATTTTGGTCAGCCTTGCGTAATGGAGAAATAGATGCAACCGAAGTTGTTACTAATAGTTCAGAGAAAATTGGCAAATTAGATACAGACATTGTTATCTGTGGTGGAACATTAGGCATCTTGCTGGGTGCAGCACTACAGCAACTAGGATGGCAGGTTAGCTTGATTGAAAAAGGAGTTTTAAAAGGCAGAGAGCAAGAATGGAATATTTCTCGTCATGAGTTAAAAACCTTGATTGACTTAAAGCTTTTGACTGAAGAAGAGTTAGAAAAAGCGATCGCCACAGAATATAATCCCGCTAGAGTTAGCTTTCAAGCAGGACAAGAAGTTTGGGTAGAAAATGTCTTAAATGTTGGCGTTTATCCTGTTTATCTATTGGAAAAACTCAAGCAGAAATTTCTTCAAGCTGGAGGCAAACTACTTGAGAATACGGCTTTTGAATCAGCGACAGTTCATCCTGATGGAATAGTAATTGAAGCAGGAAAAACGATTAAAGCTCGCCTCTTAATCGATGCGATGGGTCATTTTTCACCGATTATCAAACAGGCAAGAAAGGGAACAAAACCCGAAGCAGTTTGTGTTGTGGTTGGTAGCTGCGCTCAAGGTTTTCCTGAAAACAATACGGGAGATTTGATTTATTCTTTTACACCAATTATTAATCACTGTCAGTACTTTTGGGAGGCTTTTCCTGCCAAAGATGGTCGCACTACCTATATGTTTAGCTATCTTGATGCTAACCCCCAAAGACCTAGCTTAGAATACTTCATGGACGAATATCTCAGGCTTTTGCCAGAGTATCAAAATATTGAGCTACAACAGCTAGAATTTCAGCGATTTTTGTTTGGCTTTTTTCCTGCTTATAAAAATAGTCCGATCGAATTAGAATGCGATCGCATTTTACCTGTAGGGGATAGTGCAGGGGGTCAATCTCCCGTTAGCTTTGGTGGCTTTGGGGCAATGATTCGCCATCTAAAACGTCTGACTGAAGGCGTTGACGAAGCTTTAACCGTAGATAGACTGAACAATAATGATTTAGCTTTGTTGCAACCATATCAACCCAATATTTCTGTCACCTGGTTATTCCAGCAAACTATGAGCGTCGAGGTAGACAAAGAAGTAAATCCTCAGCAAATAAATAACCTAATGAATGGTGTTTTTGCAGTAATGGATCGTTTGGGAGATGATGTCCTAAAACCGTTTCTACAAGACGTAATTCAGTTTGTTCCCTTAGCTAAAACTTTGCCATTAGTTAACCCAAAACTAGTATTTCCTTTATTACCTCAGATTGGCGTTAGTTCTTTTATCAACTGGATTGTTCACTATTTTAATTTGGCAATATACAGCGGTTTATTTAATGCTGCAAAATTTGCTCAACCAATAACCAAAAACTTATCTCCAACCCAGCAATATTACTATCATCGTTGGTTAGATGCCTGGAAATATGGTTCAGGTGGCGATTATGAACAAGATTAATTGGAAATAGCAAATAAAAATACTATTACGAATAGTAAAGGCGAATCGCGATTCGCCCCTACACAAACTTGATATTAGAACCAAAACTTAATGCTATACATGAAAATATTGAAGATGGAAATACATCTATATGGTGTAAGTCTTGCTACTATTTTCAAAAAAAGCTTATGTTTTGTGTATCTAGATACTAACCTTAGCGAATTGTCAACATTTTTTTGTCACAATGAAATTAAGTCGGGTAGGTCAGGAGTATTACTACTCCCTTCTCCCCTAAGAACCGAGCGTGCAAGTTTCCAAGCACTCGGCTCAAGCAATATCACTCTTTGTCGTAATGAGTTTTATGGTGACAATATAAATTGGTGCGACCTGAAAGTTGCATTTTAGAGTAAGTCCCTAAGAAAGACTTTAGCCTAATGGTCAAGGCTGTACCCGCCCGAAGGGGCATCATTAGTAATAGAGTGGTCGAGAATTTGGCAGTAGTTGCCCGATAATTAGGGAGATCGCGTGCAGTCATCTCTTAAAATAAAAATTCTTGACAAGATTAGCTAATTATTTCGCCATAGTCATGGCTGCGATCAAGAAAAAACGTACCAGAAACTTTAATGGCATAGTCACCTTGGGGCTGCAACCATAAGGTGTCTATGCCCGTATTACCTTCTAAAGGTCCTTTTTGTTCTAGCCAGTGCAAAACTAGCACTTCTCCTCCTAAAGGATGCTTGCCGTGAGCAAGATATTGCAATGTTCCTGATTGATTGTTATCGGGAGTTACATATCTTCCACCGTCCTCATTTAATAAAATTGTTACTGCCTGCCAATCTTCTTGAGCAACTCGAAAACGGGCAGTAATTTCTTTAGTTCGTAACCATTCTGGTACTGGCATGGGGTAAATTCTCCTTTTAAAACTTCGATTTAATAAGTGTAGTAGACAAAAATTTTTACCAAAGTATCTTTCCCGATCGCTCTGGGGAAAGATACTAAATTCGAGAGCGAATAAATTATTCAACACAAGTCAGCTCAGTTTGTAACTCTTCAGTTGCCTCATTTTGGACAATGTAAGGAGTCAACTCTGAGTGAATATCTAAATAATTAACCAAATAAGCTTCAATTCTTGAGACCATCACCTCATAATCTTCCATTGTTTGCTGATTGACTGCTTTTTGTTCGCCTACGGCAATCTCTGCTTCTCGCATGATTTGCCAAAGCTGCTTTTGTAATGATTGATAGATTGGATTGAGAATTCCCCAAACGTTGGTATCCGCAAGACAGTAATCGGACATAATATGCTGATTAAAGTGTCGGCGAGCATCAATTTCTTGGAAACGTTGAATTAGTTCGATCGCTCTGGGGTGATTAAACGACATATAGACAAGCTGATTGTCTCGTTCTAGAGCTTCATAAAGTTTGCCCACAAAAGCTTCATAATCAGCAAAAGCTTTTTGGGAGAAATTGTTACAGTTGATCGCTCTAAGGGTGCTTTGAGCAGCAAAATAAGCAGTTGCCACACCACCAGTTAAGCCTGGTGAAATTAGAGGATCGACAAAAAATGCTGCTTCGCCAATGCTTAACCAACCATCTCCTACCGCTTGTTCGGCATAGCCACGAATGTTAGCCCGCGCTCTTAAAGCTTGTTGAGTGTCATAAAGATCAGAGACGAGTTCAGCACCCTCAAGTAATTCAGCGAGCGCAGGATATTGTTGGGCATAATGGTCGAATGCTACTTTACGTCCTTCGGCAAATTTGTCATCGCGATCGGTTCGCAACACCATGCCAATACTGATGAGATCCTCTTCAGGACAGCCATGACGAGCAGCTAATTCTGCTTTAGTAGGTAATTCTTCTCCACCCAAAAAGCGATTGAACATCGACTCTCTGTCGGCTTCGGGTACGTTTTCCCAAGAAACTAGAGGAATGTACCACATCCAACCTTCACGGAAACAGAAATGTTGGGTATACTGATCGCGGCTAAACTGAGCCACCTTTTGCCAGTCGGTGCGATCGCCGAGACGATTGACGTTTTTAAAATAGCCCCAAACAGCATTGCTTTGAAAATTTACGTCTTCTTTGTTATATAGATCGAGATGTTTGGCAATTATGCTGGCAGGACCACTAGCATCTACTACCAATTGAGATTTAATTTCGTATTTTTGTTGCTGAAAACGATAGGCAATAGTGTTACCGAGATCGCTCAATTGAGAATTAGCTAGATCCACTCGCGCGCCTTGAATCACTTCTACTCCTAGGCGACGAGCATTGGTAATTAATAAGCCATCTAGTAAACGTCGTTCAACCTGAAAGGTTTCATCAAATGTTTCCAAAATATATTCTGGTGCTTCGGTGACATTTTCAATTGATTCGTCAACGTGAAAAAAACCTAAGCCATTTTTAGGAAAAAATAGTAGTTCAAGAGCTTCTTGGGAGATTCCCACAGAACGGAGTGCTTTACAAAATCCCGAAAGCGTACTTTCTCCGATTTTAAATTTTGGTTGTGACTCTCTTTCTAGAACTACTACTTGCAGTTGGGGGCGTGCTTGCTTCAGCCAAGAGGCATACAAAATACCTTGAGGTCCCGCACCGATTACTACAACCTGATATTCGTTTTTAGAACAGTTTTTGGCACGATTGTTTTGAATTTCAGTATTAATACTCATGGCACACTTAAGTAAAGTATTCTAACAATCAAACAGTAACCTTAATTTTCTGATTTTATAATGTAGTAATTACTTAAATTTGAACGTCTAAATATTAGTAAATAAGACAAAAATTAGTAATAGTACTGATGCAAAAATAGTTCTAAGAAAAAATAGTTAAATATTTTTACTTGAGTATTTAATTTTATCTAGTCCTTAGCCAATTTAAAAGGGAGCGGGGGTTTAAAGGTTTAGAAAATAGATAACCCTGTCCGTAAAGACACTGAAGATTTTTTAATTTAGCAAGTTGAGCTTCAGTTTCAATTCCTTCGGCAATCACTTTTAAGCCCAAACTCTTAGCCATCATCACAATAGCTTCAACAATTTCACCATTATTTCCTTCAGAATCTATTGCTTGAACAAAAGAGCGATCGATTTTAAGTACGTCAATCGGTAGACTATGAAGATAACTCAAAGAAGAATAACCCGTACCAAAATCATCTAAATGTAGCCCAAAACCTAAAATCTTAATCTGCCTCAAAGTTTCCGTGGTTATTTGGACATCCTGCATCAAAAGACTTTCAGTAATTTCTAATTGCAGACTTCGAGGTTCTAAGCCAGTCATTTGTAGAATCTGAATCAACGAATCAATTAAATAAGGTTGAGAAAGCTGCTTTTGAGAAATATTAACTGCTATGGTCAAATTAGGATTATTAAACTGAAGTTGCCATTCCTTTAACTGATAGCAAACTTCCTGCAAAACCCACCAGCCAAGGGGAACTATCATTCCTGTCTCTTCGGCTAGGGTTATAAATTCTCCTGGTGAAACATAGCCTCTTTGAGAATGTTTCCAGCGGGTTAAAGCTTCAAAACCAACTACTTGACCGTCCAGCAAAGAAACAATCGGCTGGTAGTGCAGTCGAAATTCTCCTCTGTCGAGAGAATGATGGAAATCAGTTTCCAGGCTTAGTCGATTTGCTACTTGAGTATGCAAACTCTCATCGAACAACTCATAATTAGTAGTGCCTAAAGCCTTGGCTTTATACATGGCAATATCGGCATTGCGTAATAAGTCTTCTGCCGAGTTGAGATTAGGTTCGCTTAAAGCAATGCCAATGCTGACGCTGGTAAAAACTTCGTGTATGCCCAAATGAAACGGAGATTTTAGACTTTGTTGAATACGTTCTGCAAGTTTGGTTGCTTCACTCAGGGTTTGAACGTCTTCGAGCAAAATTGCAAATTCATCGCCTCCTAATCTGGCTAAAATATCGCTGGCACGCAAACAAGTTTTTAATCTCTGGGCGATTCCCACTAAAAGTAGATCGCCACTTTTGTGACCTAAACTATCGTTAACATATTTAAAACGATTTAGATCTAAGAAAAAGACCGCAAATTTGCGGTTGGGATCGCGTCGATATTTTTCTAAAGCTCGATTCAGATAATTGCTTAACAAGTTCCGATTGGGCAAGTCGGTTAGACCATCGTACAAAGCATCATAAGCTAGTTGTCGTTCGGCTTTTTGACGCTCTAGTTCGGCTGTTGCTCTGGCTGCAAAAATTTTGAGGATTGATAGCTCAGTCGATCCGTCTTCCATCGGACGCTCGTCAATGACGACCAAATGTCCCAGAATTATTCCTGATGAATTGACCAAAGGAACACCAACATAGCTTTCCGCATTTAGTTTGGCTAAATCCTGGTCTAAAGGAAAAATAGTCCGTAACTTCCTAGGATAATGACAAGATATACCAGCAATAACCTGCTCGCAAGGTGTATTTGCTATAGCATATTCAAAGTTTTCACCAAAGTCTTCTTTGCACCAAAAAGCTAAGGTACAGACTCGCTGTGGACTAGTTTTTTCTAAACATTCTGTGACAAACGCATAGCTAACCGAGAGCGCGCAAGTCAAATGATAGACTAAAGAGTGGAAAAAGTCTTTCCCCGTTACAGTAGCCGTACCTTCAACTACCGAACGTAAAGATATTTCTGTTTGCATCTGCTTGGTCATATTTTCCTGAATAATCAGGACTCCAAACCAGTTATCTTGCTTAACTTGTTTAATATGAATAACTAAAGAATTTTCTAGCTTAAAATTCTCGCTATTGTGGTTAAGTCTAGACTCGGTTTTCTCTAAGCGAGCGATCGCCTTAATCTCTGTGGCAATTTTTCGAGCTAATTCTGCTTCGCTACCGACTAAAGTCTTACATACATTTAGGTAATTATCTCCAATACTCGTGTTCTTTGAAAAACCACTATTAATTGAATTATTTTTCCAAGCTTTATTCAGTGCAATAATTTTGCCTTCTCGGTCGATTAAAGCAACTTGACTATCAAAAGCATCAAAGATTGGCTGAAATAACTGGAAATATTCCATAATTAACTACTCGTAACAGATAAGTTCAACTGTGGTATTGATCGAAGTAAATACATATACATATTACCTTGATAGATCAAATCAGACGTTCATATTAGCTTATTCTCGGCTTTCGATTACTGTATTCACAGTGAGACAGTCCAAACTCTCAATAGCAAAGTGTAATCGCTCGCTATACATTCTATTTAGGACTACCCCGTTTTTGACGATCGCATTACAGTTACAAGTGGGACAAAATAAAGTTGACTTTGATATCATCAAACCTTCAAGAGATAATTAAACTTCTATTTTCCTTTATCCTTTCCTATTTGGGACTACCCTTTTGTTAACTGGATTGTTCACTATTTTAATTTGGCAATATACAGCGGTTTATTTAACGCTGCAAAATTTGCTCAACCAATAGCCAAAAACTTATCTCCAACCCAGCAATATTACTATCATCGTTGGTTAGATGCCTGGAAATATGGTTCAGGTGGCGATTATGAACAAGATTAATTGGAAATAGCAAATGAAACATACTGTAGAGCGTTTTTCTCTCTAAAGAAGATTATATATATTTGAAAACATTGAAGATAGAAATACATTTATATAGTGTAAGTTTTGCTACTGTTTTCAAAAAAAACTTGTATTTTGTGTATCTAGATACTAACTGTAGTGAATTGTCAATATTTTTTTGCCACAATGAAATTAATATTCATAACCTTAGTCTACAGAAAGGGAAGAATAAAATTCAATTTATAGACTTTTAATAGCTAACTAAAATTATGGGATTAATTCAAGGTGTAACCATTCAACCAATTGAATCTATTCAAGGAGGAATGGCGGAATTTTATACGCCTCAATCTAGTAATGAAACTATAATTGTTAAAGTACCAGCTAATGTTATTGATGACCTTTTTGTTCACAAAAAACAAACTGACCAGCTACTAGTAGTTAGAGGAAGTTTTGTATTAGTAGTTTTATATAATAAGCAATATCAATATATTCCCTTGAGCGAAGATGTGCCACAGGTAGCGATAATTCCCAGAGGAATTTTACACGGTGCAATTAACTTTGAAAATCGAGATTGCTTACTAGTCAATGCTGTGTTGCGAAATAGTGAACCAAGCGCGAGAGATTATCAGCCATTACCCAAACCTTTTCCCTATGATTTAGAAAAGGCTAAAGCTAGCTTGAGTAATTTATCTAATCAAGTTATGACTGAGAGTGACGTTGCCTGAATAAGAAATACGCGAGATTTAAATCAGGCAAAAACGCCGTTTAATTATGCAAATTTAGATCTGTAACTGCACCAAGACTACTAGTCGAAACTAGTTTGGCATATTTACCCAAAACTCCTCTGGTGTATTTAGGTTGACGTGGCTGCCATTGGCTATGACGTTTGGCTAATTCTGCATCATCAACATTTAGCTGCAATAACTTTTGACGAGCATCAATAGTAATGCTATCTCCTTCTTTGACCAGGGCAATTGTTCCGCCGACGGCAGCTTCAGGGGCAACATGACCGACAACCATGCCGTAAGTACCACCAGAGAAACGACCATCGGTGATTAGTCCTACAGAATCTCCTAATCCCGCACCGATGATTGCCGAAGTGGGAGCAAGCATTTCTCGCATTCCTGGACCACCTTGAGGACCTTCATAACGAACAACGATGATATCTCCAGCCTTGATTTCACCGTCTAGAATTGCGGACAAACATTCTTCTTCCGATTCAAAAACTATAGCAGAACCAGTAATAACAGGATTTTTTACCCCGCTGATTTTAGCAACTGAACCTTCTTTAGCAAGATTGCCCTTGAGTATTGCCAGATGTCCTTCTGCATAGACAGGATTATCCCATTGACGAATTACATCTTGATCTGCGGGAGGGTTTTCGGGGATATCAGCCAAGAGTTCAGCAATAGTTTTACCAGTAACCGTTAAAGCATCTCCATGGAGCAAATCATGAGCCAAAAGCATTTTCATGACTTGAGGAATGCCACCCGCATTATGCAGATTTACGGTAACGTATTTCCCTGATGGCTTAAGATTACAAATTACGGGGACTCGCTGACGAATGGTTTCAAAATCGTCTATGGTAAGCTCGACTCCAATCGTATTAGCGATCGCCAGTAAATGCAAGACGGAATTAGTTGAGCCTCCTACTGCCATAATTACCGTAATTGCATTCTCAAAAGCTTTACGAGTCAAAATCTGGCTGGGTAAAATTTGATTTTTGACCGCTTCCACCAAAGCAAAAGCAGATTTTTCAGTACTTTCGGCTTTCTCCTCGTCCTCTGCTGCCATAGTCGAAGAATAGGGCAAACTCATTCCCATCGCCTCAAACGCCGAAGACATAGTATTGGCGGTAAACATTCCGCCACAAGACCCAGCACCAGGACAGGCTTTGTGTTCAATAGCATCTAATTCAGCTTTGTCTATTTTTCCCGCACTAAATTTTCCTACTGCTTCAAAAGAACTAACTACGGTCAAATCTTCGCCGTTGTGTTTACCTGGCTTAATAGTGCCACCGTAAACAAAGATAGCAGGAATATTCAGGCGAGCGATCGCCAGCATTGCCCCAGGCATATTTTTATCACAACCGCCAATCGCCAGCACAGCATCCATACTTTGCCCATTACAGACAGTTTCAATCGAGTCAGCAATTACATCACGGGAGACTAAGGAATACTTCATCCCTTCTGTACCCATAGAAATACCGTCACTGATCGTAATTGTGCCAAACATCTGAGGCATTGCCCCAGCTTCTTTGAGTGCGGTTTCGGCTCGTAGTGCTAAGGTATTGATCCCCATATTGCAGGGAGTGATGGTGCTATACCCGTTAGCTAAACCGACTATAGGCTTGTTGAAATCATTGTCCCCAAAGCCTACCGCTCTTAACATAGCGCGGTTAGGTGATCTTTGGTTACCTTGGGTTACTTTTTGGCTTCGGCGATTGTCAGACATCTATTGCATCTCCTTTCATTGAGCATTAAGTATTGGTCATTGAGCATTAAGTATTGGTCATTAATGGTCAAGTAAAAAGTAAAATTGAGCGTTGGTAAATCTAGGTATAAAATTTTCAGAATAAACATACGATACCGAAATATTTGCTTTGGTTACGAGCAGATTTACCAATTCAGCTTATAGATAAAAACTATAGACAGCGAAATTAACTTGTACGGCCCTAACCCACGCTTAATCTTTGACGTAAGATAAATTCAGCGATCGCTAAATCCACAGGAGTAGTTACTTTTAAATTAGTTTCTTCTCCTTCAACAATTTTGACAGGAAGTTTACATTTTTCAAACAGCGCAGCATCATCGGTAACTGACCAACCTGATTCTTGACCCTGAGAGTGGCAACGCTTGAGGAGCTTTACCTCAAACCCTTGAGGAGTTTGGGCTGCCCAGAGGTTACTGCGATCTGGAGTATTTATGATAATTCCTTGTTCATTAACTACTTTGATTGTGTCTTTGATGGGTATAGCGGCAATGAAACCCTGACAATTATTAAAGGCAGCAGTACAGCGGTCAAATAATTCAGGAGTTGCCAAACATCTCGCCCCATCATGAATTAAAACCTTCTCAGCACTCTTGGGTAGAGCCTGTAAGCCATTGTAAACAGATTCTTGACGAGTATCTCCTCCAACAATTAATTCTACTGATTTGACTAGATTTAACTGGCTGAGAATATATTTAAAATCGGCAAAATCTGTAGGTTGTCCAATAATACCAATCCATTCAAGGCTTAAAGAATTTTCGGCTGCGAGTAGAGTCCATGCCAGCAGGGGTTTTCCGAGTAATTTCATGAGAAGCTTATTGCGATCGCTACCCATTCGCCGACCCATCCCCGCAGCAGGAATCAATAAGTGCATTTAATGATGTTTTCCTAAAGATACGACTGTTTAGCTCTATCATCTACTAAAATTGACCACAGATAAAATTAAGGACTATATCTTCTTCATAAGAATGCGTATACTAGCCCTCGTGCCTGGCTCCATCGGCAATCAACTTCTCTTTTTCCCCACCATAGAGACTCTAGCAAAACAGTATCCTCAAGCTAGGATAGATGTTTTGGTAGAACCCAGTTCTAAAAAAGCTTACCGAGTCTGCAAAAATGTTGATGAGGTTTTGGTGTTCGATTTTCAAGACCGTAATAGCTTCGCTGATTATCTTAATCTTTTAGGGATTATGCGCGATCGCGAATATGATGCAGTTATTAGCCTTAAAACTACTTGGCGGATTAAATTACTGCTGTGGCTTAATGGTATACCTACTAGAGTAGGTTTTCAGGATGATTCTCCGATATATTTATCTAATTCTGTTGTTCGTAAACCAGAGCAATACAAAGCAGAGATGTATCATGATTTGGTTGCTGGCTTAGGAATTGATGCTCCCTGTCCTTCTGTCACTATTAATGTATCAAAAGAAGATATTGACTGGGCAGAATCAGAGCAGCAGCGTTTAGATCTAAAAGATAGTGGCTACATATTGCTCAGTGACGAGCAATATCTGACACCAGATATTAGTGCCTATCCACTTAAAAGTTGGCAAAAAATTATTGAGGAGATTAAACAAAAAAATACTGGTTTAGCTATTGTGCTGTTGCAAACAGATACTAACCAAGACTGGGTGAGTGCCATAATGTCAGCCAATAATAATATTAAGGCGATCGCGCCACCCGACGTGGGTAAAATGGCAGCTATAATTGCCGGTGCTAACTTGATTCTGTGTGACAATAGCACTTCTATGCAGCTAGCAGTAGCTACGGGAACATATACGATTGCTTTGTTAAACGCCCAGGATAACAAAGAACTTCCACCCCATAACGAAAACTGTGTTGCTGTTCAATCGTCAACGGCTAATTTGTCTGATATCACTCACGAAACGGTAATCGAAAAAATGTGGCAGGGGTGAATTGAAGGATAAAGGATGAGGGATGAGGACGGAGAAAAAAGCTAATATCATTACCAGATATCTTGCTCAGGCTTTCTAAATTATCATCTATATCGGCATCTTTATAGGTCAATAAGTAGGGATAAAGGTGAAAGGTTAAAAGAAGAAACGAATAAAACTTTTCCCTCTTCCCTATTTTCCTTGTCCCAAACCAAGAGCGATATCTTAATTGTTTTTGTCGAACTCCTTCGATTAGCGATCCTATGCTTGATCATCGCCACCTTTTCGATCTGGACTTTTCCTTTGTTTTCAGAATACATTTGGTGACACCAATTCGACACCAATTTATTTTTAATTACTTTTTGAAATATTCAGAATTACGGTATTTTTCTACAAAAGCAGTTGACCAAAGTACAAAACATCGTTAATATAATTATTGCGCCTAAAAGGTTGTTATCTGCGGATGTCGTATAGTGGTAATACCTTAGCCTTCCAAGCTAAAGCTAGGGGTTCGATTCCCCTCATCCGCTTAATTTATATATAATCAGAGTTTCAGCATATTGGGACGAAACGCAAAACAAGCTTGTATTTGTATTATGCCCTAATCCGCTCCCAATACAATAGAACTAAACCCTACTTGATCGAAGCTTTATAAAAATGTGTCTATCCAACTACATTTTATTTAAAGGCTTTGGTTTTCTATTTCCTGACGATTTAGCTTTGTAAAAGTGAAATGCTTCGATTTACTATTACAGAGATTATTATTATTTTGTTTAATAATAGCTATTAGTATATTTTTAATTAAAAATGTTAGAGTTAATATTGGCTCAAAGTTTAACAATAGTATTAAATCAAAATTTTATTGCTGAGATCGATCGGCCAACAGTAGTAGTAAATGCCTCTACTCTCCAGAAAATTGCCCCAAATAACGATAATTTAAATTACTCAGGTAGAGTAAACTGGGAAAATCCTCAAGCACCAGGCTTTAGTTATCCAGGAACAGCATTGGAGTTTAAATTTACTGGCACTAGTTTGAAAATCGAGCTATCAGAAGATAATTGGGGCAGCGAAAACTATGTTGATGTTTATCTTGACGGTAGTTCTCAGCCTACGACTATTAAGCTAAGACAAGAAAATGGTCAACCAGTTGTTTACAATATAGCTACTGGATTGGAAAACAAGGCTCACAATGCAGTGGTAGTTAAACGAGTTGATTATCTAGCGGGAGAATTTAAGCTTCATAGCATAGCAATTGACGGTGAGCTACTTCCTGCCGACCCTGACTCTAATAAAAAAATAGAGGTTTACGGCGATTCTATTTCTGCTGGTCATGCGGTAGAGTATAAAACCAGAGGAGTTCAAGATCCTCAAACAGATTTAATTCCTATTTCCAATGCTTATTATAGTTATGCTTCTATACTAGCAAGAGATTATGACGCAGAACTTTCTTTGATAGCTCAATCAGGGGCATCTTTAGTCAACGGTTTTGGGTTTTGGAATAATTTTTGGCATAACGGCACAGGAACAGAAGCTTTTTATAACAGAATAAAACCTCTTAGCGATGCTCCTCTATGGGATTTTAAACAGTACACCCCTGACTTAGTAGTAATTGCTCTGGGTCAAAACGATGCTGCAACTGTTGGCAATAATTTATCCAGCGAAGCTTGGAAAGGACACTATAAACAATTTATTGCTAATCTGCGAGCTAAATATCCAGATTCTTATTTTGTGGGTATGTTTCCCAATATGTACCATGATACTCAATGGGACGGATATTTAACTGAAGCGATCGCCGAATACCGTCAGGAAAACCACGATAATTGTGTCTTTTCGCTGATCCAGAAGCAAGTAACTCCTGGTCATCCCCGCATTAGCGAACAACAGCTTATGGCAGATACGTTAAAAGAGTTTATTGATGGGACTCTGACCAAAAACGGTTTTAATTGGGATGTGGCTAATTAAATAAATACTGGGCGATGGCTAAATGTAGTCATGTCCTTATAGCAACAGTCAGTTCTTAGGTAGTCCTAAAGATGTAAGGAGCTAAAATAATAAATGCAGCTAATCTAGTTTTTATGTCAGCAGATTCACCACCATATTGCCCATCCTGTGAATCCAATTTAATTGTCAAAAATGGAAAAATTCACAACGGCAAGCAGCCTCGACACTTCCTTCAAGTCGGTAAAACCGATGGCGCGTTTTTTGTACGGCGCGTTTTGCGAGACAGTTGCGTTGCGGGGGTTCCCCCCGTTGAGCAAACTGTCGAGGTTGGGGCGAGGAAATGAGGTCTGACCCACAGCTTCGGACAGAAGCAAAGTCATGCGAAAGCATGACGATGGCACATACGTGCCGTTCGCCCTACGGCGACGCGGGGTCTTGACTCTTTTCGCGCTTGGCAACGGCGGCGGACAGAGAGTCCGCGAGAGCATATTCCACTCGCCCGTTGCGAGACAGTTCCGTTGCGGTGGTGAGACACTTGCGTTGCGGACGGCAGTTTTTGAGGCGAGGAAACGCCCCCGTTTAGGGGCGCTGTTTTGAAGCAATAGCTCATGGGGCTTCGCCCCAAGACCGCTTTGCTTCGCTGTTCCACTCGCCTGTTGGGACAGAATACTCTGACAAGGTCAGCTTTTGTGTATGAAGCTTCATACACAAAACGTGACCGCCCAACCTCGACAGTTCCTTTAAGCGGGGTTCCCCCGCCAACGGACTCAGATGCGGACGAAGCGTCCTTTCTCGCAAAACACGCCTCGTCTATGACCCGTTGCGGGGGGTACCCCTTGGTTGTCGAGGGCGAGCAAAGCGTTGTGGTGAAGCAGTTGCGTTGGTGAAGCATTGCGGTCTTGGGGGTTTCCCCCATGAGCAAATGCTGAAAGGGTTCCCCGACTTGAGCAAAGGCACGAACCCGAAGGGGGGTTCCCCCCATGCAGGAAGCAAAGCTTCGCACGTTGGAACGTGCCGACTTTCCGAAGGAAAGGCGAGGCTTTCCAAAGCCTGTCGCTAGACGCGACTTGGGCGGTACCCCGCCCTGCGCTATTGCCGAGGGTGCGCGGGTTTCCAAGGGGCTGTGGGCGTGATTGCATCGCGCTTACGCAAGTCTTGCCCTTTATAAGCCCCGTCGCGTCTTCTGGAACTGTCGAGGGCGGGGGTCACATGCGGCTCACGCCTTTGTCCCATGAGCAACTTTCGTAAGAACTGTCGAGGTTGGGTAAGAAGCTTCCCACAGAAAAGCCGCCGTACGGAGTGTCTGGCAAAAACGCACGCTAGAGGATATTTTCCCCGATCTATTCTTCTCTGAACTTACCGATAAAGATTGAGAAGCGGTTGCTAATCAGATTTACCTACTATAACTCTAAGAAATATTTCAAAAGGAGCGCCAATACCAAAATCAGAATAGAGAAAATAAAATAATCTTTTGCAATAAAAATATAAGCTAAAAAAGCGAAGCAGCGCGTTGCGGTGAAGCAGTTCGTTGGCGGGGTTCCCCCGCTTAAAGAAACTGCTTCACCCGAAGGGGGGTATCCCCCGTTGTAGCGACTGCTTCAAGAAGCGATCGCCATGAATGTTAAAGGAATTATTCAAGGTAAGACAATTTAACTATCACAAGCAGTTAGCGTCCCCGATGGCACATAAGCTATGGTCGAAATTCGCGATCGCTCTTAGTTAAGTAAAACAGAGCAATTGCAGCAACTACAGCCACAAAAACAAACCACACTTAACCCTGAAGAAGCTCTATCGAGTCAGGAATTTGATGAACGAAAATGTTCGTAACTATTTGGTAAATGATTATGAGTGGTTTATCAATAATCTAGGTCTGCCAGATCCTAATGATCGTCATGTTCTGGCAGCAGCCATAAAAGCTAAAGCCAAAGTAATCGTTACTAATAATCTAAAAGACTTTCCCCAGTCAGAATTGAATAAATATAATGTCGAAGTACAACATACAGGATACCTTTATCATATGCGAAGCGATATCCTTGAGGATAAATCTAATCGATCTCTATTCCGTGCAGGTAATTGAAGCAGTAAAAAAATGTCATCAGAATAATTAGCCAAGCATTAGTTAGACATGAAAAATAAATAGTGTTACATAAATACTACCAATAATATTTATGTAACACTATTTACATGAAATTTACAAAAGTATAGAGAAAAAATGAATGCATTATTTGCTAATTTACTCTAAAAAAACAAATACTGTTAAAACTAATCATATTTAATCTTTTGTTCTTGCTGGTTTTTATCATACGAATCGCTCATTTTATAAACATCATATGCTATCTCACTCACATCCATAATCAGTCCTAATGAATCTGCTTTGGCAGCAAAAGTTTTTGCTGCTTTGGGTGCATATTTAACAGTTACTTTAGCAATTTTTGGACTTTCTTTAAAAACAATTTTGGCTGCTTTTGAACTTCCAGACCAAACATCGTTTATTGTACTGGCTGAAGCTACTTGAGTTATTCCCATCATAACAATGCCCAAAGCAACTATAAAAGTACAAACTCTCTTAAAAATATTGTTCATTTTGTTTTTTTAAATATCTACCTTCTAAAACTAACAATATAGTTTTAGACCAGTACTGACAAAAATCAGGATGACCATGTAATTTAAATCACTGACTAAACAACAAGCAAAGCCTTGAATTGAGAAATAGCCCTAAATAACTCTCAATTGATGTACTTACAAGATCGCTCTTGGCGCATTAGCTATTCCAGCAATGAAAATAATCCCATCGCCGATTTTTATATCCTTGCATTAGAATACGCGGTGCAGTGCGATCGCAAGTTATACTAATTTAAATTGTTATAACTACTTCTCGACTCTCTCTAAACCAAATGAGCGCACCATATAATTTTGGCAAACAATGTCTACCGATTATTTTCGTCATAGTGAGATTGAATGCGATCACTTGAAACAACATCTGACGAAAAACAACCAGAGATTACTTGCTAGTCGGTTACAGAATATTTGGCAAAATGGCAGAAGTATTGTTAATGGTAAAAAGCTAGCTAAAAATGCTGAGTTTATCGATCTTTCTCGGCAATACTTAACGGTGAACACACCTTTAAAGGATTTGATGTTTCGCCACACCCGCGATACATTGAGACAATACAGAAAATGAAAGCCCACGAGCGAAGCGTCCATGATAGCGTGGGATGAATCATCCGCGGGTTTTTTGTTGAGCTATATATCTTTCAACTGTAGCAGATGAAACGTTTCCAGCCGTCGAACAGAAATAGCTTCTAGTCCACATGGAAGGCATTTTTAATAGCTCGGTAAATTCTTCTCTATGGATTAAAGTAAAAGAAAATCGCTCGATTTCGACGGTGATGAAATCTACTGGAGTATACGACTTGGGGACAAATATCAAACTAAAGACCCTCAAAAAGCAAGATTGCTTAGGGTGCAAAAAGGTAAATGTCACCACTGTCAACGGTCTTTTGAACCTGGAGACAATCTGGAAAAACACCACTTGATTCCTAATAATTAAGGCGCAAATAATTCAGATCAAAACTTAGTTTTACTTCACTTACATTGCCATGACAAGGTTCACCGAAATCATAGCAAGAAGAACAAGACCAAAGCTAGCAGCCACAAGTAAAGGTGGAATTTATGTATCGAGGAGCGGTATGACTTGAAAGGGTCACGTACCGTTTTGAAGCCGAGTCACAGAGGCGACTCTCTGGCTTAGGTTAACAGACCAAGACGCTCATGTCATGATGTTAGAGAAGCACTACATAATGTAATTAAGACAACTCCAAAGTATGTATTAGATGTAGATATTAGCCAATGCTTCGATAAAATAGACCATGAAAAGCTACTCAAAAAACTAAATACATACTCTACCTTACGTAGACAAATACGAGCTTGGCTAAAAGCTGGTGTATGGGATGACAAACAGCTTTTCCCCACATCTGAAGGAACGCCCCAGAGAAAATTAAAGCTACAAGAGGCGCATTATGTGAATGGTGTGGCGGTTTAAATAACAAAGTATCTTCTAATCGCATCCACGCAATGTATTTGTAAAGAATTTTGAGGGGTACTAAAAGAATACTATATGCTGGTACTATTTTTGTAGTATACAAACATTTCATACTGGTTTTGTACTCTGTTATTCAAATACTTTCCTTTAGTTACTACTAGAAAAGTACTAAAAAGAAATAATTGCTGAACTCATAGAAGCCTTACACTGTATGTTTTATAGTTGTTTTAAAAACGGGACTGACGGGACTCGAACACTACGTGTTAAAAGCCTTTTAAATCAATACTTTAAGCTGGTAAGATTACAAAACAACAGTTTTTTACTAGAAAAATACTAGAAAGAAATGTACAGCAAAACCAGCAAGCGTAGCAACACGGTAAAGATTTCTACCGACAAAGATTATCTTCGGCTTCAATTCCTTTCAGCACTTAGTCGTTAGCTTTACGGACAGCGCCAGTTTTTAAAGAGTTTGGGCAGACAAGACACTCCAGAAAATCGTAAGTTGGCGGAAAGTTTAGCAGCAAGAATACAGGCTGATATAGATCACCCTGATGTTGAAACCCTCTTTGATTTAAGTCTGAAAAATATCTGGGTATCAAAGTAGAAAATGTTATTCTGCACCCAACCATCACAACCATTAAACTTGAAGAGCTATGGATTGAATTTGCTGACTACAAATACAAGACAGGGAAAATTTCTGAAACTACCTACAAAACCAAATACACTCGAACTTTTTCCAATTGGTTAAAACCTTACTTCGGGGAATATATATCTCAGGAGTTAGCAGAAAGAATAGTTTTTGAGCTTCAGAAGCAAGGGATAAATAAAACCAATCTTAGAAAGATGATTTCGGCTTTGAAAGAAGCTTGCGATCGCTCGATCAATCAAGGGAACTTAAATCGGAATTATTTTGTAGGGCTAAAAAATAATATCAAGCCACCTAAGAAGTCTAAACAACTTATTGAGGAAGAAGACTATCGGGCATTCACCCTCGAAGAAAGAGATATAATCATTGATACCTTTAAGACCTCTCACAAAGACAGCGAACGTCAGATTGCTAATTTAGTAGAGTTTTTGTTTTTAACAGGGTGTCGTCTAGGTGAGGCTTTTGCCTTTAAGTGGAAGAATGTTAAGTCAGAAAAAGGGTGGATTGTATTTGATGAATCTTACTCTAGTGAAACTAAAATCACCAAGTCTACTAAAACAGATGTAATTCGTATTTTCAAAATCAAGGGATACTCCCGCATAACTAATTTACTCCACCAAGTAAAAACTCATGATTTTGATCCTGATGACTATGTGTTTACTACTCTCAAAGGGAAAGAATACAACCGACTTAACCTTAGTGCTTTATGGTTAGGAATAGATAAAAGTAAAGAAGAAAATAAATATTACTATCTTGGTGTAGTTACTAGATTGGTACAAGGCGGAGAAATTAGTCAGTATCTTAAACCAAGCTCGACCAGACATACTTTTATCACTATCCAAGCTCATGCAGGTGTTGACCTTAAATTATTAGCTGATTCTGTTGGTAATTCTGTAGATGTAATTTACGAGCATTACCTAGACACAAATAAAAACTCTACTTTTTTTGATATCTGATGAGAGTTTTGTTATTTTAGACTGTCTACTGTGTCTACTTGTAGAAATAAATCTTTATAGTTTATATATACTAGTTACTTAAGCCTGTAGACTATCACTCAAATCAGATATACTGATTGTCTACTGCCTCAACAAGATAACAAGATACTTTACAAATTTTGAGTCTTGAATAGAGTGGAGCGCGATCGCGTTCCTTATTAACTTTAGTTGTTTGTTTCAGTGAACTAGGTACCTTGTATATGACACAAGATAGCTAGTCTCTATATTTATTTTAAATTTAAATACTCAGGCGATCGCATCTAACGACAGTTTATATGCAAGAAGGAGAAAGAACTTTCTAGAGTGTGGAAAAGACTAGAAATTTCGATATCACGAAATTTTCCGCAATTAAATGGGCATTTTAATAATAAGCTCTTAGCCTAAGACTTAATTTATGCTGCCCTCAATTTTTGAAACCTGTATCCCCAGAGAAGAAATACTAGCAGGAGAACTTTCTGTAGATCTTTTCGCTGCAAAACTCCGCTCGGTGGTGGAAGGAAAAGCCCCTCAGATATATCAAGATAGTGAAATTTTCTTTGCCAATACTTTTGCTACAGATGGGATTAAAACTCTGATTAGAGAGGTTTTTAGTAGGTTAACAGGCAAGTCATCAGGTTCACCTGTGATTAGACTAGAAACTAGCTTTGGTGGTGGGAAGACTCACGATGAGATTGCCTTATGGCATATCTGTAAAGAAGGAAATAAAATTCAAGACTTAGAAAGATTTGCCGAACTCGATTTAATTCCAGAACAACCAATACAAGTTGCTGCAATCGATGGTAAAGACTTAGATCCTATAAACGGTATTTACCATAGTGATTCAGGTATAACTACCAAAACTCTTTGGGGGGAGATTGCTTATCAAATTGGTGGAATACAAGGATATCAGTTATTGGTAGGAAGTGATGAGACAGGAATTTCACCTGGAACTTCTGTTTTAGATCGTTTGATTAACGATCGCCCGACAGTCATTATTTTAGATGAAATTGCTCGTCATCTGAGAGCAGCCAAAGCCAAACAAGTGGGAAAAAGCGACCTTGCAGAACAAATAGTAGCTTTTCTATTTTCTTTGATGGATTCAGCATCCTCTTGTCAGAATTTGGTTGTAGTTTATTCTCTTGCTTCAATATCCGATTCTTTTGCCGATGAAACTGAAGAACTAAAACAGAAGCTACAACAAGAATTACATCAAGTTCATCAGGATATTAGTCGTATATCAGCACGACAGGAAAGGGTTTTAAGTCCTTCAACCGATGTAGAAGTTTACAACATTGTCAAGCAACGGTTATTTAAGAGCGTTAGTACAGAAGCAGCCCAGAAGGCAGCATCAGAGTATTTCACTGCTTGTCGTGCTTGTCGTAGCAATTTACCCGATGCTTCTAAAGACGCTGGTTATAGTAAAGCGATCGCCCAAAGTTATCCTTTTCATCCCGAACTGTTTAATCTGCTAACCAAGAAAATTGCCTCAATTCCAGAGTTTCAAAAGACTAGAGGTGCATTAAGGTTACTAGCGCAAGTGGTTAGGCATCTATGGCGGAATCAAGAAAATTGGACACCAATGATTCACGCTCATAATATACCTGTGGGTTTGGATGAAGAAATAACCAATGATCTAACTTCAAGATTACAACGTCCACAAATGCGCCCGCCTATTGGCGCAGATATCTATAATCCTAGTGGTAGAGAAGCTTATGCTCAGATACAAGATGAGGAATGGATTGCAGCCGATAAACCGCCTTTTTCTAGTTGGGTAGCCAGGACTATATTTTTGCACTCTCTGACTCAGGGTGTTTCTTCTGGTATCAAAAGAGCAGAATTAAACCTGTCATTATTAACGCCAGGGTTAGAAGTTAGTTTTATCGATCGCGCCTTGGAAAGATTAACAGCAGTAGCCTGGTATCTCGATGACGATCCGATTACTTCTACGTCTCGCTTTAAAGAAGAACCATCGATTAATAAAATTGTCACTGAAGAAAAAGAACAGGTAGGACGTAGCGAAGCTAAAGACGACTTGCGATCGCGTCGCGATAGTATTTTTGCCAAGAAAATATTTACTCCCATTTTCTCTCCTGAAGGTTCTGGGGATGTAGATGATGTCTCCGATACTGTTGCGCTTTGTCTAATTGATTTTGACGAGGCTACCATTATTAACTCTGTTGATAGTCCACCTAATATTGTCGAGCAGATTTTTAATAATACGGGAGAATCAGGTAAATTCCGCCTGTATAAAAATCGTTTATTATTTTTAGTCGCCAACAAACAAGAAATAGAACGAGCCATTGACAATGCTAGAGAATACAAAGCAATTCAAAATGTTCTCCAAAATCAGACCCGTTTAGAAGATTTATCAGGTTCTCAACAAGAACAACTGCGTAAAAGAGAGGGAGGTAAAGATTTAGATGTGCGGATATCCCTGACTAATGCCTATCGTCATCTATTTTATCCCACAAAAGATGATGTTAAAGCTCCTACTGGGTTAATGCACTATGTCTTACCTGCTCAAGATTCTAGTGTTGTTAAAGGTAATAGCAATCAGCAGTCGATCATTCTCAAAGCTCTTAAAGACTGTGAAAAAATTCGTCCCGAAGGTTCTAAGCCTTTTGCCCCTGTTTATATTTTGCAGAAGGTTTGGAGTAAGGGGTTAGACCACTGGACAACCAAAGCTTTAAAAGATGCTTTTGCTAAAGATTTAAACCTCAATATTTTATTAGATGCAGAAATTTCTCTACTGCGAGACACCATTCGTCAAGGTTTACAGGATGGTCATTGGGACATGAAAGTAGGAGAAAAGGTTTACATTAAAAGCAATGTAGGGGCGAATGGTCATTCGCCCTCACCTGAATCAATTGAATTTAGCGATCGCCTGATTCTTTATCGTCGCGGAATTCTGCAACCACCCGAACCCAGAGTAATTGAATTAAATGCTCAGGTAATGCCCAGTTCAGAAGAGGCTAAACCTATCCGAATACGCTGGAAGGCAAAAGGAGCATTGAAAACTAGTCTCTATCAAGATGGAACTATAGTCCCTGGCGAGTTTCGTCCTTCTGATGAATACGAGACGACAATTACTAATACAACAATCTTTAAAGTGCTTGCTGACTATGGCAACGGAGAAACGGCAGAACAACAAACTCAAGCTGTAATTTCCCGAAATGGAAAAGTAAAAGAACCAAACGGTAAATATAACCCTGATGATGATGGCAATGGCAGCACTGCTAATTTATTCGATTATCGATCGCCTGTTATCGAACTCGATGGCACTGTCAATAAAGTTTTTACTGGCTTAATCGATCTGTGTGGCGATCGCAAAGTCAAAGAGATTGAGTCAATTGAAATATCAGTAGATAAGTTGCTTGATTACCGCAAATTAGGAACAGCTATTCCTTTATTAAATCGTTTTACCCTAAAAATAGACCAAATAGCAACTATTCAAGCAGGTGACGATCAGTTTGTACGTTTGGAATATCAAGGGCAAATGAAAGGCTTTCAGAGCTTCTTTAATACTATTAACGGACTACTTAATAGTCCCGAAGCTCAGGCTGATGTAAATCTAAAGTTAATCATTGATTTTGAGCCTGGTATCGCTCCTGGGGGCAAAGAATTAAACGATATTCATCAAGCACTTCAGCGCAATCCCGTAGAACGTCTCAATCTTTCTGTAAGAGTGAAATATTAATCATGCAAGAATTTCAATTACGGGTTGTTACTACAGACAATAATAGTTTTTTGCTGGAACTATATCAATGCGCTTATAAAAAAGCAGGTGAAAAAAAACGTCCTGCTGCGGAAAAGATTGGTTGTTTGAAAGGTAGTACTTTAAATGTTGTTAAGCAGAGTATTTATCAAATCCTCAAAGCCAATGACTACGATCCCAAATCCCTCTCTGCAAAGCGTCAATCTCCTTATATCTTGACAGAAGAACTAGGAGTGCAAACAGCAATCTTATTTCAAACAGTTAGCCCTCTTTCACAGCCAGATCGCATTATTAAAATTGCTCAGGGTATTTCGGCAATGAGTAATGAAGAGGCTCATTATTGGTTTGCCATGATTGCTAATGGAAGACGTAAGAATGCTTTAAAAGCCCTACGAATTTTGTTTGGGGATTAAATCAAAACTCGATTTCCTGCCATTTTTTTGCTTCAGTGAAGCGACTTAGATGCTTGACGTTGGTAGTTGCAATAACTATATATCTGCCTGGATATTCTTGCTCTAGCAGCTTGCAACTGAGCGCAAATGATTATGTCCGCATCAAGGCTTTTATCGTCTGCGGTGGGTACTCCTTGTATACGAGCTTCTGCCCAAAGACTAGCAGCTTCTATTATTACCTCGTTGCTTATTGGGAAAAAGGCTACTAATTTTTTGATTTCATCCAAATCTTCAATGCTATTAATATTAGGTTTCCTCAGAGAATCTAATATCAAACTTCTTCTCACCTCGTAATCACAAATGTAGCTACTGACCACAAAAATGCCTTTCGATAGTAGGGAAAATAGCCAATCATTAACAGCAATAGTTTCTTCTGTACGATTAGGATTACAAAGCTTGCCTAATACCCCAGAATCAATAAATACAATCATCTAATATGTTTATTTCTCGTATAGTTTGCGTCCTGGAGATCTTTCAGCGTCGATATTTTTTTTGAATCTTTCAAAAGCTGCTTCTTTTTCAGGTGATGGTGGTTCTTTTTTAATCCTCTCAATTCGCTTCTTAAGCAACTCGATCGCAGGTTGGTTTTTACGTAATTGTTCTTCTCTATCCCATGTACCGTTGCTATTTTGCTTTGACTTCACTTTGAGATGCTCTTTTACCGATCTTGCTTCTTGGGAATCCAAGGCGATCGCTTTATCGTAGCCTTCTAAAATTAAATAGTATTGCTCATTTTCTGTTTTCTCGTCGGGTACTAAAGCCACAAAGCGATTTAGATCGATAATTTTGCCACTTGGTAGTTCTATAGTTTTATTCATGGTGAAGTACGAAGTATGAGGTATGAAGGAAGAAGTTTAATCTGACAACTTGTTAATAGTTGTAACTAATAATCTTTGAATTTCGTCTGAATCTTTCAAAACGGATTCTATATAATTGCTTTTTGTTAATTCTACTCTTAGGGAAATAATTAATTGAGTGTCTAATTCTCTTGCAGAACCTAAAGCTATACGTAAAAATCTTATATATTCTTTTTTATTTTGTCTTCCATATCCTTCGGCAATGTTACTAGCAATAGAAACAGAACTTCTTCTAATTTGACTAGTCATTCCATATGTTTCGCTTTTTGGGAAATACGCAGTTAACTTGTAACAACGTACCGATAAATCAACTGCTTTTTTCCAAATAAACTGCTCTTTGTAGCTCATACTTCATACTTCATACCTCATACTTCAGTTAATAGATTCCGATCGCGATTTGAATTGCCCTTTGAATACGGGTGAATAATTCGGGGGTTATTTCGCCATAAGGACCACGTTCGAGATAGCGTTTCTCAATATTGGTCAGAACATCGCACATCGCTACAGAATCTAGATTTAATCCTCCTTCACCTTTTCTCATCAAGACACGGCTGGGGTTAGCTGCATCAGAAGTATCGCTAGAGAAAGGGACAACCAAGACAGTAGAACTATATTGATTGCGGATATCTATCGACACAACTACCACAGGACGTTTTTTGGTATCTCCAGACTGTTTTAAGGCTTTAGATAAATAAACCTGTCTTTGACGGGGAAAGTCTTCACTACTCATATTTTATTGGGATTCTGACCAAGGAAATTCCTCCCAAGCTGCGATCGCTTGTTCTTGAGTTTCCTCTACCCATTCTTTTTCAAACTCAATATCAGCCTGAGAACGGTTTTGGTAGAAGTTTCTTAACTGTTCCTCAATTTGTTGTTTGCGCCACAGACGTAAACCTTCTTCCACCGCAGCCGAACGGTTTTTGGTCATTTGGTCTACTTCTTCAAGTAACTGTGAGTCTACGGTGATTGAGATCCGTTGTTTCTGGGAATTATTAAGTCATAGGAGCTTATGTAACCTCTGTATAAATAATAATACTTTTTATATTACTTATGACTAAATCCCAACGTCCCCAGGTGTTCATTGAGAAAATCATGCCTGTAAAACTTCTCAATCAGCAGGTGTATTACGAACACGGGGGAAATCCTTTTAAGGGGTTACATCGTTGGTATTCTCGCAAGCCGTTATCTTTTTCTCGTGCTTCGGTTTTAGCTTCTCTTTTACCAGCAGATATTTCGATGGAAGAGTTTGAATATTTATTAGGTTTGCATCCAGAAAAAGACGGGATTAGTAGGGGCGTTTCGCGAAACGCCCTTACCAAAGAAGGAAAGATAAAGTTATATAAAACTCCTCCTACAAGTAGAATTATTGAGAAATTAGAGGAGTATTGCGACAAGGTTTGGGGTAAAAGAAAGCCTGTAGTTTTAGATGCCTTTGCAGGTGGCGGAAGCATACCTTTTGAAGCAGCTAGATATGGTTTAAATGTCCTCGCTTCAGACTTAAATCCTGTGGCTGTGGTGACGATGAAAGCAGCAATGGAATATCCCCTCAAGTTTGGGGCGGATTTACAGCAGGATATAGATAAATGGGTCAAGTTTGTTGGCGATGAAGCGGAGAAAAGATTAGCTGAGTTTTTTCCCTCGAAGTATGAAGAAAGAAGTACGAAGGAAGAAGGAAAGATAACTACAAACTTCATACCTCATACTTCAAACGTCAAACTTCAAAAGGTACAGAATTATCTTTGGGCGCATACGGTTGTCTGTCCTCATTGTGAGTCGGTTGTTCCTCTTAGTCCTAATTGGTGGTTAAGTAAGACGAGTAACTATGCTGGGAAAGGAAAAGAAAGAAAAGTTACGAGTGATTGGTATGCAGTAAAACCTATTCCTAATCCTGAAAATAAGCGAGTTGATTTTGAATTAATTCAAGGAAGTAAAGGAAAAGGTACAACTATTGAAATTTCTATGAAGTATGAAGAAAGAAGTACGAAGGAAGAAGCGATTACAACTTCATACCTCAAACCTCATACTTCAAACTTCACAGAATACGATCCTGATACCACAACCACTATTAGCAGAGGTGTTGGTAAATGTCCGAATTGCACCAGCGTAATTGAAGATGATGTACATTAAATCAGGCAAAATCATGTCGGATTAGGTCATCAATTATACGCAGTTGCTTACAAAGAAGGTAAAGGAGGTTTACAGTTTAGAATTCCTACGGATTTAGATTTAGAAGGTGTTGCTAAGAGCTGAACGAATATATTGAAAAATTAGAATCCTTTGGAATAAGTAGTATTGTTCCTGATGTAGAAGTTCCTTCACGGTCATATGACTGCTGAAAGATTATGATTAGCATTGGTTTAGATCGATGGGATAAATTATTCAATCCGCGCCAGCTTTTAACTCTTGTTACCTATGTAGAAATTATCAACGAGGCGAAATCTAAGCTACAGATAGAATACGAACCACAGAAAGGTAAAAGCGATCGCAACTTATTTAGCTTTGGTTTTAGATAGATGTGTTGATACTAATTGTAGATTATCTCATTGGCATACAGCTAGAGCTTCCATTGAAAGAGCATCTGCACAACACGCTTAAATTTAATGTGGAATTATCCTGAAGTTCAACGGTAAGGGGAATTATGGAATTCATGTGCAAATGCTTTTACTTCAGACTATACAAAACTTTGTTCTTATTTCGCTACAAACTTCGACTCATCAACCATCCCAGGATTTGTAAGGGCGTTTCGCGAAATCTATACCACAATAGATGCTTATCAGCCGATAGCCTATTTCACATCCCGACAACTCTGTAGACACAATTGTAACCGATCCTCCATACTATTCAACCATCCAATACGCCGAACTTTCAGACTTTTTCTATGTCTGGCAAAAACGCACTTTAGGCGATATATTTCCCGATTTATTTTGGTCGGAACTTACGGATAAAGATCGAGAAGCGGTTGCTAATCCTTCTCGCTTCCGTAATATGGGTGCATCTCCCGAAGAACTGGCTAAACAAGACTATGAAGCCAAGATGCAACTGGCGTTTAGCGAATATTATCGCGTCTTACGGGATGACGGGGTAATGACGGTACAGTTTAACCATAAAGAATCTGGGGCGTGGGATGTGCTGACTAAATCCCTGATTGATGCTGGCTTTGAGATTACCGCATCTTGGGCTGTTAGTACCGAAAACCCCCAGAATTTACACCAAGCAAAGAAAAACTCCGTTTCTAGTACCGTACTGTTAGTCTGTCGCAAACGCGATCCTGATGCCGAACAAGCCTGGTGGGATGACTTGCGCCCCGAAGTGGCTAACCTCGTCGAACAACGCGCCCCCGAATTTGAAGAGAATGATATTACAGGAATTGACCTATATCTCAGTGCTTTTGGTTCGGCTTTGAATGTCTTCTCTCGTTCCTATCCCATTTTAGACAGTAGCGGTGAAGAAGTACGCCCCGAAGTTGCTTTTGCCGAAGCTAGAAAAGCGATCGCAAACTATCGTTTCCGCAAGCTGGTACAAACCGACACCGCAGGTTTCGATCCTCTGACTCAATGGTATCTCCTCGCCTGGGATGCTTTCAAAGCCCGTGAGTTCCCATTCGATGAAGCCAGACAGTTAGCCCTAGCAGTTGGTGGTTTCGACGTAAACGATTTAGCCAAAGTCTATAAGCTGCTTGCTTCTAAAAGTGGTAGCTGTACTATCCTCACTCCCAAACAAAGACATAAAAAACGCGCATTTACCGTTGACGCGCAGAATTTTAACCCTGCATATCTAATCGATGGCTTACACGCAATCATGGCTATTTACGAAGAAGAACAAAACCCGCAGTTAGTTAGAAACTTCCTCAAGAATACGGGATTGATTAATAATGAAATGCTAATGAAAACTATCGAAATAGCGTTTAAAGTCATACCCAAAAGTGCTAGCGAACACAAAACCTTAACTTCCCTCTGGTTATCAATGGATGAAATTAAAGCCAAGGTGATTTATGAACAGACAAGATTATCTTTATGAAGTTTAAAGTTTGAAGGAAGAAAAAAGCAGTTACTTCATACCTCATACTTCATACTTCTTCCAAAACATCAAGAACTCTATAATAAGAAGATAAACTAAAAAAGCATCGTGAAAAAACAACTATGACAAAATGGCGTGTTGTATTAAAGCAAGATTCAGAAACAGGTGATTGGGCTGTTTGGTGTCCAGAACTACCTGGATGTACCTCATGCGGTGATACAAAAGAAGAAGCTTTAGAAAATATCGAAGAAGCGATCGAGCTTTATTTAGATAAAAAATTATCGGTTATTTTAAATTGAAGCATAGCGATTTATCGCATAATTAGAGTATGAGTTAAGGGCAAACAACATGAAAGTTAAAGGAATTATTCAAGGTAAGTCAATTCAGCTATCTGAAGCAGTTTCTGTCCCCGATGGAACAGAAGTTATGGTGGAAATTCCCGATCGCTCTTTGAACCAAAAAATAGACCAATGGCAAAAACTACAGGAAGTTATTGGTGCTTGGAAAGATGACCCAGAAATAGAGCAAATCTTTACAGAAATAGATCGAGAACCACGATCGTGGACGAGATATAGATTTTAATGCTTTTGAATAATTTTTCATGTATTTAATCGACACAAAAATAGCTTTTCTTAAGGGCAATAGCAATACTGCGGTAGTTAATCAGTTCCAATCAAAACATCAAGATTGCTATCTCTCTACCTTGGTTTTGGCAGAATTATACAAAGGAGTCTATTGTTCGAGTAAATTTGAGAAAAATATAACTGCTTTAAATCAATTTACTAGTTCGCTGCCTAAAGTAGATTATGACCAAAAAGCAGCTTTAGAATTTGGCAAAATACAAGCACAACTCAGACGCAAAGGTAAACCAACGGGAGAAATAGACGCTTTAATTGCAGCAGTCGCCCGTTCTCGACAAGATATCTTAGTAACTAATAATACTCGCCATTTTATTAATATCACTGGTTTACAGCTAGAAGATTGGTTAAATTCTTAATAAATTAAAATTTTTTCGGAATTATTTATTTCTTACCTGTTTGTAATTTAAGGCGATCGATATATTCTGCTGCGATAATACAAACTTTTCCGCTTTTATCTGCGATAAGCCTACGGCATGACTTCGTTACGCAATTGATTCACCTCGTTCTTGATGTTTAGCGATCGCTTTGTCTACCGCTTCTTGAAATATTGCGTCTATCTGTTGAGAATTAGCAAAATCAATATTATTCATAATTAATATACTTGTCAAGGGATAAGATCAATAGATTTACAGTTTATAAACAAACCAGAACACCTAAATAACTGCCAATAATAGAAGCTAAGTTTTATTCACTTCGGTTAGCTTTGATGGTTAGTTTTATAGTTTTTATCATTGGCATTTTTATACTAGCTTTAGGTGTGTCTTTGACCCTAATAGCATCCCTAATTCAGTTTGTACTTAATCTTATAATTGCTAATATTCTGCCAATTAGTTTTATACTATTTGGTCTGTTTGCGTTATTTGCAATTTTAGCGATATTTCTTCCTGAGCCAGAACAATCGAAAGAAGAGAATAGTTCTCAATATTCAACTGCACGAGCTTATACAAGAGAAAATATTGTATCCGATAAAGAGGAAACTGAGAAAACTACAATTAATGTCAAATCTACTGTAGTCAAGGAAGAAGCGAAATCAGATAAGAGCTATAAGAAAAAAACTTACCAAGCATCAACGAAGGATAGTACAAAAGAAAAACCATCTTCTAGTACCGAAAACAAGTATTGTAGTAAAAATAGTTTTCAAACGCAGACTAGTGTTTTATTTGAACGCAACTTAGAAACAGAAAGTCATTGCGAAATAGAAAGAGAGCAAATATATTATTCAAGTTTTTCGGACATCGAACCAGAATTAAAACGGTTAACATTATCTCCATCCCAAACCGCAATCAAATCGGGAAAAACAATACAATTTAAGCTTACTGGCTTAGATAAATTTGATAATCAGATAAAAATAAGCGATCGCATATCCTGGTCAGCTACAGAAGGAAGAATTGATTCTACAGGTTTATTTTCAATCGACTCTCAAAATGATGTTGTAGTTAAAGTCACAGCTAAAGTTGGTGCTATTAAAGTAACTTCGACAGTCAATGTAGAAAGCATTTGCAAGTTAATAGAAATACGTCAATTAAAGACTTTAAAAGTTGAGCCTGATTGTATTTGCCTAAAACCAGAAGAAGAACAAGTATTTAAAGCTTTAGGGTTCGATCAATATAACCACCCGATTGACTGTGGCGAAATTATTTGGTCAGCTACAGGAGGAACAATCGATCAAGATGGAAAACTGGTTGTTCGTAATTATACCAAAGGTATTTATCAAGTAACCGCTACATCAAAACATACCGCAAAACACGGTACAGCAGCTAAAACAACACTATTAACTCTTGGTGTATCAACTAGGATTTTATCGTGGGCGATCGCCAATGAAGAGTTTTTCGATGATATATTAACTCCTCTGCTAAATTGACTAATAATGACGATTCTTTGTCAGAAACCGATGCGCTGGTACAAGGATGGATAATCGAAATAGGACGACGTAGGATAGCTAAGTTACTAAAGAAAGCTAGTAATTTGTCTTTCAAAGAAGCTTTCAGTAATCTCAGTGATTCCATTGACTATCTAGTTTTACCTGAATTAAGAAAAATACAGTTTCGATTACCACCAAGCACTATTAAACAAGGCGATCGCATACAACTTAAAGTTATTGGATTAGACCAAGCAGGAGATAAATTAGACATTCAAGATCAAATTATCTGGACTGCTAGTTCAGGCAAAATAGATTTACAAGGCATATTTATTGCTAATGACGATACAGATAATGTAGAAATAACTGCAAAAGTTAAAGATGTTGAAGCTAAGATCGAGATTGATATTAAGCCAAGTCTTAAAAAAGATTATGTTGAGATAACAGAAAATCGCTTGGCGATATATTCACCTCGGTTTCTAATTCAAGCAGGACAAACTAAAAAGTTTCAGATTATTACAGAATTTGACTTACAAGGTAATCCCATAGAATATCAGGGAGAGCCAATTATTTGGGAGACAACAGCAGGAATAATCAATTCAGAAGGACTATTAATTACTCCTGTCACTAATGAAGATCTATATATTGAAGTCTCAGCGAAAGTAAGTATGTCAGAACTTATTTATTCGTTTCACACTACAGGGTTACATGAATATATATCTAGTTATACTTCAGAGAAATTGTTGAGTATAGCTGAAGATATGACTAATTTAGTAGATGAGTTAACTTGCTTATTGAGCGAAATGCCTCAGTTGGAGCAGGAAATAAACGAACTAGAAACTAGTATGGAATTACATAACTGAAATTTTATAAAAAAGTCTGAAGAAAAGCAGTTTATTAGATTAGATTTGAAATCTCATACCAAGTTTTATCATAGACACATTGTTCCAGAGATCTAACTCACAGACTATAAGTTAAATAAAGCATTGAATTGAGAAACACCCCTCTAACACTCTCAATTCATGCACTTACAAGATCGCTCCTGGCGCATTAGCTACTCCAGCAATGAAAATAATCCCATCGCCGACTTCTATATCCCTGCTTTAGAATGCGCTGTGCAGTACGATCGCAAGTCGGGATTCTTTGGTAGTGCCATTTTAAGTAAAGTAGCCAGGGGAATTGGGGCGATGCTGCATAATCAGGGTAAGATGCGCTTGATTATGGGCTGTCAGTTTAGTCCGCAGGATATTGCAGCGATAGAAAAGGGTTACGAACTGAGGGAGGCTTTAGCTTTTCGTCTAGATGCTGAGTTTAAAGAACCAGAAAACTTTGTGCAGCTAAAACACTTTGAGATCCTTAGCTGGCTGATTAAATACGAGTATTTAGATATAAAAATTGCCGTTCCTACAAAGGATCGAGGCATTCCCCTAGACAGCGATCGCCTGCTCGATCCGCAGCATATCTTTCATGAAAAGGTGGGAGTTTTTACCGATAGTAAAGGCGATCGCCTGGCTTTTAGTGGCTCAAACAACGAGTCTTTAGGAGGTTGGGAAAGTAACGTTGAATCATTCCATGTTTACTGTGGCTGGGAAGGCGATCGCGATCTAGAAAGAGTTAATGAAGAAGCCTATAGATTTGAACAACTATGGAACGATATGTCACCTAATGTCAAAATCTTTGATATTCCAGAAGCGGTGAAGCAAAAGCTATTACGCTATACGCCAAATAGCCAGCCAGTTTGGAAGCGAGAAGATGAAATTCAGAATGAACACCGTAATGCGGGCATTTTGCCTGCTAGAGATTTGCCCACAGGGGATTTACCTAAAATAAATTCAGAAACGAAAAATATAGAAGAAGCGAGCAAGATGCTCGCACTGCTAGCAAATCTCCATCAACATCCAGGTTGTTTAGATTTCTGCCTTAAATCCATTCCCATTCAACCTTGGGCGCATCAGCTTAAAATCCTCCGACGAGTTGCCGATAAATTTCCCTGTAGCTTTCTAATTGCCGATGAGGTAGGTTTGGGTAAAACAATTGAAACAGGCTTAATTCTGCGTTATTTAATCGTGAGTCAAAAGGTTGAACGGGTTTTAGTGCTTGCTCCTGCTAGCGTTCAGCCTCAATGGCAAGAAGAATTGAGAGAAAAGTTCAACCTGCATTTTTGGAGTTACAGCAAAGGCAAATTTAAAGACTGCTATGGCGAAACTACTTCCCCAGCCCTTAATCCCTGGAACACTCAGGATTTAGTTTTAGCCTCATCTCATTTAGTGCGACGCACTGAAAGAATTGAAGAACTACTAGCAGCCGAACCTTGGGATTTGGTTATCCTCGACGAAGCTCATCATGCCCGTCGTAAAAGCCCTCAGCAAAGAAAAGATACACCCAACCGATTGCTTCAGTTGATGCAGCAATTGAAAAGCAAAACCGAGTCTCTAATACTTCTTTCTGCTACCCCAATGCAAATCGATCCCATAGAGATCTTCGATCTACTTGATTTACTCGGCTTAGAAGGGCATTGGAGTTGTGGCGAAAATTTCTGTGAATATTTCTCGTCTCTCTCAACTCAACCAGATTCAGATACTTTGAATTTTTGGCAAACAATGTCTACTGATTATTTTCGTCGCGGTGGGATTGAATGCGATCGCTTAGGAAAACATTTAGTTAATAGCGATCGCATGATGGCTTATCGGCTAAGAGACACTTGGAAACAAGGAAAAAGTATTGTTAATGGTAGAAAGCTAGCTAAAGATGCTGAGTTTATCGATCTTTCTCGTCAATATCTAACGGTTAACACGCCTTTAAAGGATTTGATGTTTCGCCACACCCGCGATACATTGAGACAATATTACAAACTGGGTATTTTAGATCGCGATATCCCCCGCAGAACAGTCAGTGATAATGCGATCGCTCTTGAACCTAATAGAGAAGTTCCGCTCTATCAAGCTGTTAGCGATTATGTCCGTCACTTTTATAGATTGGCGCAGAAAGAAAACCGTAATGCTTTAGGCTTCTTGATGACGTTATATCGTAAACGTCTCACCAGTTCCTTTTATGCTATTCGCGAATCTCTCCAGCGACGCTTAGAAGGTATCAAGGAATTACCATTAGACGATCTTAGGGATTTAGATGATGCAGATGATTCAGTAATTACAGGTTTAGAAGCCTATTTAAAAGAACCAGTAGATCCCAAAGAGATTGAATATTTAGAAGATTTGTTACGACAGTTTGAGAATACGGGTGAAGACAGCAAATTATCCCATTTCATCACGATTCTGCGTCAAGAACTAAGTCAAAGAGAAAGTGCGATCGTTTTTACTCAGTACACTGACACGATGGATTATTTGCGTGAGAATCTTCAACAGCTATTTGGTTCTCAAGTCGCTTGCTATTCAGGGAGAGGGGGTGAACTATATCGAGATGGAACATGGCAAGGATTACCCAAAGAAGAGATTAAAAAACAGTTTCGAGAAGGAGAAATTAAAATATTACTCTGTACTGAATCTGCCAGTGAAGGATTAAACTTACAAACTTGTGGAGTACTAATCAATTACGATTTGCCCTGGAATCCCATGAGAGTCGAACAACGCATCGGCAGAATCGATCGCATCGGTCAAATTCATCCTACAGTTAACATCCACAACTTCTATTATGACGGTACTGTAGAAGCAAAAGTATATCGAAGATTGCGCGATCGCATTGATGCTTTTCAAAGTGTAGTCGGCAATTTACAGCCGATACTGGCTCAAGTGCCTACCTTTATTGAGCAAGCTGTTATGAGTGCCGATCCTGAAGAAGAAGATGTTTTGCTAGCAGAATTTGAACAGGTGTTAAATACTCCTCCTTTACGTCCTGGCTTAGAGGAAATGAGCGCAATGGATGTCCAAGCTGACTTAAAAGAAATTCAAAAACCACTTGTTGTTAGTCCTATTACTTCAGAACAAATAGAAGCACTATTGACTAACTCCCAAATGTTAATAGCCAATGACATCTTTTTTGAACCACAAGGCGATCGTATCTGGGAATTAACCTACAAAAATGAGGTCTATATTGTAACTTTTTATGTCAATGTCTTTGATAAGAAGCCATCTCTACGATTAATGAACTTTGGAGATCCTTTGTTTAGGCAACTCTTAACAAGACATCAATGATCCAAAAAACAAAACCTTGGAAATTTAGCACTGGGGCAAAGTCATTAGCTGGCAAAAAGATAAGTAGTAAGAATGCCCTGAAGCACGGATATCGAAGTGCAGATGCGATCGCAGATCAAATGGCTGCGGTTTTGGTGGCAGCCCTGTTGATTACTTTCATAGCCTCGATCGAGGTAAGTGGGAAAAAGTAAGGGGGAAAGATTTTGTAGAGACAGTGCGACACTTAGCTTCATTAGCAGGTGTTCCTTTTCCCGAACGCAAACTATCTTCAGAACAAATCGAACAAGCAAGGAAATGGGAAAGACGCAGAAGCATATTACAAGCAGGTACTGAATATTTTCAGCAGATGCTGTGGAGCGATCGCGCAGTTGAAGCTAAACAATATTTGGTTGAAAAAAGAGGAATATCTGAAGCAGGAATCAAAGATTTAGGACTTGGGTTTTTACCTAATTATCTAGAACTAAGAAAATCTTTGCAAAAACTGGGATTCAAAAATGATGAAATTAACATTGTTTGATTAAAGTCGTTAGAAAGCTATATTACCTATCCTTGAGAAAGGAATTAGATGCTTTTTTCTGGAGTGAAATTAATCAGCATACTAAGGCTTTTGACTTAGGGAAAATATACCAATCTATCAAGCAGTTTCCGTTGCTGAGACAATATCTGAAGACTTAAAAGAAACTGAACTTCTTAAACAAGAAATAAGCAAGCTAATTGAGACTGAAGTAACTGACACGGAAATCGAACTATCAATTCAAGATCAAGCTAGCCGATGCGATCGCTCTTCCAGTGATTTACGCAGATCATTTAGAGCGTTAGAAATTGATGCACCAGTAAAACCCAAACCTCCCAGAGAATACATCGTCACTGATTCTACATCAGAAGCGATCGCCCACATTCAAAACAATCAGCCTAATAATGGTTTTCTGGGATGGTTCGATGAGTTAACAGCATTATTTGGACAGCAGAATGCCTACCGTGGGGGTAAAGGCTCAGACACAGAAAAAATTCTTAGCGGTCGTGATGGTACGGGCTTTAAAATCAATCGTGTTGGAGGTAGAAGAATTAACTGTATTCGCTCTGGGTATTCAATTATAGGCGGGATTCAGCCAGATATACTTAAAAAACACATGGGCGACTTTAGCAATCCATCAGGGTTATGGGCAAGATTTGTTTAGGTTAATCTGCCTATAGTTCAAAAGCCTTATCCAGAAGATTCAGTCAAACTAGAAGTCAACGATATACTCTGTTCGCTTTATAAGAAACTGGGTAGGATAGAGACTTATTCATTTAAACTTTCTTTTGAGGCGCAAATAGTTTTTAGACAATGGTACGAGCGATCGGAAGATCTGAAAATAGCTGAACCAAGACAAGCTATAAGAGCAGTCTATGCTAAATCTCAAAGGTGATCGGGTCAACTCGCCTTATTGCTGCATTGCATTACATACTCTCTGAATCAGCGAGAACCAATTCAAGAAGTTTAATTAGATACTATGCAAGCTGCCGTTCAATTGACTGTATTTTACATCGATCAAGTTCAATTAGTTCACGCCAATAGCATTACATCTGAAGAAAATTGATCATCAACTCATTTCAAAATTATCAACTTGTCTAACTGTAAAGGCTGGATCAAAGCTAGAGATGTGCAAAATAGTATTCGGTGTTTTAAGAAAGTATCTTCCAATCGCATTTGCAGCATATTCCGAGAATTGGAAGCTAATAGCTATGGAGTAACTAAACTTGAGGGCAAAAAACTTATTTGGAACGCTGATAATTCTTTAGATTCGGTAGACGCTGAATAGACCTTTAACTGGAATAAAGTTAAACCTGCAAACAACTGTTCACAAGTATTTCGACATATTATTAATCGACTGTAGACAAGTAGACGGAAACTTATCTTTCATGAAAGTTAACCTGTCTGCTTTGTCTTGTGACAAGATTTAATATTTCAACTCTTCTGAAATTTTTACTGCCCTTCGCGTCTACACGATGTGTTTGTAGAAAATTTTTGAATGCTACTAGAAAAATACTAGAGATTCATACTATTTTTGTACCATACAAACGGTTTTGTACTAGTATTATACTGTGTGATTTTGATGCTTTCTTTTAGTTACTACTAGAAGGAAATAATTGCTGAACTCATCAAAGCCTTACACTGTATGCTTTATAGTTGTTTTTAAAAACGGGACTGACGGGACTCGAACCCGCGACCTCCTGCGTGACAGGCAGGCATTCTAACCAGCTGAACTACAGTCCCACAAATCGTTTCGACAACTCAGAAGAGCCTTTTTTAAATTGTCACAAAATACATAGTAACATATTAAACAGGAATATCAAGCATAAAAAAATGAGTTTGGGAAAGGAAATTTGTCATTTTATGATGCTCACCGTTATTAAAATCTAGGATATATTTAAAGTCACGGTAATTTATTTTCAATAGTGAACACATCTTTGTAACATGGCTTTACATTAAGTTGCTAGTAAGAATATCTTGTAGTACAGCAATAAGCTGTCATTCATTGGTTGTTAATTATATATTTCTTTAAAATTACGGATATATAACTCAAAGTCAACTTTCGGCAAAAAAAGTAATAATTTAAATATATTTTGCGAGAAATAGTAACTGTTAGTACTTAATTTTGGTAGTTAACTTGCTATTAAATCTAATTAGTTATTGACATTATAATTTTGCTACAAGAAGAAAGACTGAGCGGATAATATCTAAAAATTATTAAATATATGTAATATTATCTTTAATATTCATGTAAAATATTGTGTCTCACTCAAAAGATAAAATACTATTAGGTACAGTTTTACAGCAAGCTGGTCTTGTCTCTGACGATCAAGTTAAAACAGCTCTTATTCAACAAAAGCAAACTGGCAATAACTTAAGAATCGGCGAAATTTTGGCTTTTCAAGGGCGTATTGACCCGAAAACGGCAGATTTCTTTGCAGAACGTTGGTTTACTGTAACCAAAGAACAAGCACAGCAGCCCATAGGTCAATATTTAAAGCAAGCTGCGCTATTAAACGAACAGCAGATCCAGGAAATCTTAAAAGAGCAGCAGCAAACTAAATTAAAGTTTGGCGAGATGGCGATCGCCAAAGGCTGGCTAAAACCAGCAACGGTCAGCTTTTTTGTAAAAAACCTTACTTTTCAGTCTAAGTCTACCTTGGAAGTTAAGCAGTCAGTATTTAGTGACTCTTTAGATTCTTCTCAAAAAGTTCACCAAGAATTTCTTAAAATCAAGTTAAGATTACTCAATTTAGAAAATCAAGATGTTTATTCCGAAAAAGCTTTAGACACTGTACTATTATGGACTGGAGGACAGTCTCCTCTAACTCAAAAGTTATTTGAATTTATATCTCAAGAAAATATTATTAAGGGCAAAGAAAAAGAGCAGATTGATTATTTGATCGAAAATAAACTATTAAATAATCTGCAAGATAAAAATCTCATTAATCATTTTGAAACTATAAAAGAACGCTTACTTCATAATCAACAGTGTGAGCCAAAAACCTTGCTGCGACTCTATCGACAAGTATTAGAAGAAAAAGTACTTACTGATGAAAGTAAGGAACAGCAAGAGCTATTAAGAACTGGTTTAGTAATAAAGCAGCAAGACAAACTAGCTGCGGCTAACCCAATTTACCAATCTTTGTTTGATCTAGTTTGGATAGAAAAAAATTTAAACAGTTTGGACAATCAAAACACACTTGAACTTGCCATTGTTCCTGAAGTTTCAATAGTGGCATCACCTGAACCTGCTCAAAAGCAAAGTAGATTAGCCAAAACTAGAAATATTTTGCTTTTATTGGCTTTTATTGCTTTATTATCTGTGTTTTTAAACAATATGTTTAAGCGTATGATGATTAAATCAACGTTCGCTCAGGGCAACGCTTTGCTACAGCAAAAATCTTTTGAACAAGCGTTAGAAAAATACAATGAACTGCTAAAGACTGACAGTAATTATTTTCAAGCTTGGACTAATCGAGGTTATGCTTTGGCAGGGATACAGCAATATGAAGAAATGCAGAAATCTTGCTCTACTGCAACTATAATCAAGCCGACGGCGGTGTATGCCTGGAATTGCGTAGGAGAAGCACTACGCAACCTGAAAAAACCACAAGAAGCAATATCAGCTTTTGATGAAGCGATCGCTTTAGCGCCTAACGATCCTATCTTATTAATCAACAAAAGCGAATCTCTCAAAGCTATGGGAAAAGAAGCGGAATCGCTGGCGGTGACCAAAGAAGCAATCCAAGTTTTAGAACAGAAAGAATCAGTTGAAGGCAAAGAAACTGTAAGTAGCGAATTTGCTGTAGCGTTAACTTTTTTAGGTAACGGCTATCGGCAAACAAAGCAGTACCAGGAAGCCATCAAAAGCTACGATCGCGCTCTACAATATTCCTCAGATTATTTTCCTGCTCGTATAGGCAAAGGAATTTCCCTCAATCAATCACAACAATTTCAACAAGCTCAAAATGAATTTAGAGCTATTTTGAATAATAGCCAATTAACAGATAGCAATAAAGCTCAAGCTTGGTTTTATCTGGGTGACACCTTGTGCGCTTCTGAGCAAAAGGCTGCTGGAGTTGCTGCTTTTGACCAAGCTATAAAACTTCAACCTAGCTATGAGGCAGCTAAAACAGCTCAACGGCAGTGTAATTAATCATATATAGCCGTCTAAAATCCTGGCAAAGACTTGACCAGACAGAGGACAATTACGCCTAATGTGAATTAGGTTTGCTACTATTCATTAGTAAAAAGCTTGATTATAAAAGATGTTCAAGAACTTACTTTAGGAGATGATTGTTATTCTTAAATCCAGAGCAATTAATTAGTCAGTAAAACAGATATTGTAGCTATACTCTTATACGGAAGGGGTCTGGGGGAAAGTTACCCTAGGAATACATCGCGGTTTTAAGAGATAAATTTTAGATAAAAAACTTTTTAATTCATATCAAACGTCAATTATCAAGATGAAAGCATTAATTATCGGCTGTGGTTATGTTGGTAGTAAAGTAGCTCGTCTATGGCATGAAGCTGGCAACGAAGTTACTGTAACCACTACAACCCCAAGTAAACGATCTACATTAGAGGCGATCGCTGACAAGGTTGTAATATTAACAGGAGACGATCTGGCTACCTTAAAACAAGTTTTAGCCGATCGAGAAGTGGTTTTACTAAGCGTTGGGGCAAAACAACGCAGCCAAGAAGGTTACACCAAAGCTTATTTAAAGACAGCTAAGAATGTTGTTACTGCTCTTAAGACAAATGATAGTGTTAAACAACTTATTTATACCAGTAGCTATGGCATTTTGAGCAATCAAAACGGCGATACCGTCGATGAAGCTATATCGGTTAATCCTGCTACGGAAATAGGTCAAATACTGCACCAGACTGAGAAAGTTTTATTTTCAGCTTCAGAAAAGAAGCTAAACATCTGTATTTTTCGCTTATCTGGCATTTACGGCACAGGCAGAGAATTAATTAAAATATTTAAAGGTAGGGCAGGAACAACTCGACCAGGAGAGGGAAAAGACTATACTAATTGGATTCATGTCGATGATATTGCACGGGCGATCGCTTTTGCCCAACAACAACAGCTACAGGGTATTTATAATCTTACTAGTGATGAAGTATTAACTACTAAAGAGTTTTTCCAGAAATTATTCCAGGCTCATAACTTAACCGATATTACCTGGGATAGTTCACAGACTTCAAGTCGTACCCTGAATCTGAAGCTTTCTAATCAAAAACTGAAAGATGCGGGTTTTAAATTTACACATCCACAGATTGAGTTTGAGTAAATCCTATTCCCTATTCCCTAAATTATTATATGTCTGCAACACTTCCTGATATCTTGGCACTGGACTTTGATGGTGTGATTTGTGATGGTTTGATTGAATATTTTGACAGCACTAAAAAAGCCTATCAACAGATATGGCAATCAGAAGAAATTAGCGATCGCTTTGCACCAAGTTTTTATCGATTACGTCCAGTGATTGAAACAGGCTGGGAAATGCCCATCTTATTAAGAGCCTTAGTTTTAGGTATTCCTGAATCCGAAATCTTACAGGATTGGCACAAGACTGCCTCAGAAATTGTCAAATCAGAAGGATTAGATAAATCGGCGGTAGTGCAAAAGCTAGATGAAGTTAGAGATAAACAGATTAAAAATAACTTAGATAGCTGGTTAGCATTACATCGTTTTTATCCTGGTGTAATTAAATATCTGCAACAAATAATCAATTCCAGCGTCAAGCTATATATCGTCACGACTAAAGAAGGACGCTTTGTTAAACAACTATTACAGCAGCAGGGAATCGATCTACCCCAGGCGCAAATTATTGGCAAAGAGACTAAACGCCCTAAATATGAAACCCTGAGAATTTTGCGCGATCGACATCAAGTAACAGGAGAGAATATTAGTATCTCTTTTGTTGAAGATCGCCTCAAAGCTTTACAGCAAGTAGCTCAACAAAATGACCTAAGTTTTGTTAATTTGTTTTTGGCAGACTGGGGTTATAACCTAGAAAGCGATCGCCATCTGGCACAACAAGATGCCAGAATTGAGCTATTGTCTTTAGAACAATTCCCGCAAAAATTTATTGAATAAGGTTATAAAAGGTTAACAAATTTAAGGTAACAATGGACAACCCAACAATTCAAACCAACCTAGCAATTTTTAGTTCATACCCTCAAAAAAATCAATCGTACTTTTCAAAGCTGTAATAAAAGCATCTATCTCTTCACGGGTGTTATAAAAATACAAACTAGCTCTCGCACTGCCAGAGGCATTTAAGATACGGTGTAGTGGTTGAGTACAGTGATGACCTGAGCGAATAGCAATACCTTCGTGATCTAACAAGGTTGCTAAGTCGCTGGCGTGTATTCCTGGCACGTTAAAAGCTGCTAAAGCTGCTCTACCTTTACCCTCTGGAGTAGGCTTGTTGCCGTAGATTCTGAGGTTAGGAATTGTTTCTAATTGCTTAAACAAATAAGCAGTTAACTCTTCTTCATAAGCGTGAATTTTATCCATGCCTATATTAGTAAGATAATCTACTGCTGCACCAAGGGCGATCGCTTCACCGATAGCAGGTGTCCCCGCCTCAAATTTATGGGGTAAATCGCCATAGGTAGAATGATCGAGGAATACCTCATCAATCATTTCTCCACCACCCATAAAGGGAGGCATATCTAGCAAGATATCCTTTTTGCCGTAAAGGAAGCCAATCCCTGTAGTAGCACACATTTTGTGTCCTGATGCTACTAACCAATCACAGTCCATTGCCTGAACATCAACAGGCAGATGGGGAACACTTTGACAGGCATCTATTAATACTTTTGCATCGTGTTTATGAGCTTCACTGGTAATTTCTGCTACTGGGTTGATTACTCCCAAAGTATTAGAAACATGAACAAGAGAAACCAGCTTAGTTTTAGCGGATAACAAAGACTTGTATTGTTCAAAATCAAACTCTTCAGTAGAAGTAAGTTCGACATATTTAAGCACCGCACCAGTTTTTTGAGCGATAAGCTGCCAGGGAACAATATTGCTGTGATGTTCCATTACTGAGAGAATAATCTCGTCTCCAGGCTTGAGGTTAGCTAGTCCCCAGCTATATGCCACCAAGTTAATTGCTTCACTGGCGTTACGAGTAAAAACAATCTCTTCACGAAAGGTAGCATTGATAAACTGAGCAACTTTATCTCTTGCCCCTTCATAGGCATCCGTAGCCCTCCCACTTAATGTATGCGCCCCACGGTGAACATTGGCGTTATCCTGTTGATAATAATGTTGCAGAACATCTAATACTGCTTGAGGTTTTTGAGAAGAGGCAGCACTATCAAAGTAAATTAAGGGATTGTCGTTAACCTTTTGATGTAAAATTGGAAAGTCGCCTCTGACGCGATCGCCCAAAGTTTTTGATTGAATTAAAGTCATGTTTCTAAAGTTTTGCTGGTTAAATTGTCAGATATTAATTTTTTGCTCAATAGTCTGGGTAATTCTGCTTCTCAAAGATTCTAGAGGAATGCGATCGACGATCTCCGCTGCAAAAGCATCGATTAATAATTGATTTGCATCAGCTTCGTTTAAACCACGACTACGTAGATAGAAAATTTCCTCAGCTTCTAACTGGCTCACTGTTGCACCGTGGGCGCACTTTACATTGTCTGCGGTGATTTGTAACTCTGGCTTTGTGTCTACCCTAGCCTTGGAAGAAAGTAAGAGGTTGCGGTTTAGCTGTGTGGCATCGGTTAGCTGTGCTTCTTTGGGGACAAATACCTTACCATTGAAAACTGTATGAGCGCGATCGCCTACAATACATTTATGCAGTTGATCTGTATTACCGTGGGGTTTGGTTAGAGCAATAATACTATGAGTATCAGATACTTGTTCTTGTGTAGCCACCGTCAAACCGTTAAGATTGCTTTCAGTTTGTTCTCCCTGCTGCAATACCTCTGGGTTATGACGAAATAGTTTTGCGCCCAAATTAATCTCGTTAATTGTATAGTGACTGTCACGCGCTTGAGATACGGCGGTTTTGCCAATATGAAAGCTAGCTGCTGATTCTTGTTGCAGACGGGTATGATTTACCCTAGCGTTATCTTTAACAAAAACTTCGGTAACGGCGTTAGTAAAGTATTCTCCCGTACCAATATATTCTTCGATTAAAGAAATATTTGAGCCATTTTCCGTCACAACTAGGGTACGAGGTTGAGCAAAGATAGACTCTGATTCGCCATCGGCGACAAACACTAGATGTATAGAGGTTTCTACCACCACATCTTTACTCGTCCAAATCACCGCTACATCTGAACCGCCAGCAGTATTTAGTGCTGTAAAGGCATCCTCCGCACCATGTTGTTGAGCAAAATATTTACTAGCGTCACAGTCTTTGGGCAGATCGTCTAAGCTACCCACATAAATACCTGTGGGTAATCCAGATATGTTTGATAATTCAGCATTGTATCTACCGTTAACAAATACTAAACGACTATTTTCTGTTTCTGGTGTGGGCGAACAGCCCTTCGGGTTCGACATCGGAAAGCATTCCCTTGCGCCTAACGGCGACGCGGGGTCTTTCCTCAGTTTGCTTATGTCGGTGAAACCGCCCACCGCAACTGTCTCACTGTTTGCCCCTACATTCGATGCTGCTACAAATTTTGCTTTACTCAAAGATGACAAATCAATAAAACGCCAGTCTTCATCTTTGTTTGTCGGTACAGATAAACGAGACAACCAGTTTTTTGACTGTTGACGAACATTTTGTAACCACTTAGGTTCATTTTCTTGTACCTGACACTGCTGCAACAAACCTGTAAAGAAAATATCTTCTATTACTTTTGCTTCATGTAGCTTAGAAACAGTAGCAAAGGGAATCTGTACCGCCATTATCCAACCCCCGCAGGTGACTTATCATCGAGAAAATCGTAACCGCGACTTTCTAATTCCAAAGCCAATTCCTTACCGCCACTGGTGATAATTTTGCCATCCCCCATGACGTGAATAAAATTTGGTTCAATATATTCTAGTAGACGTTGATAATGAGTAATTAATAAATAACCCTTTTCAGGAGTTTTTAACTGATTTACCCCATCAGAAACTATTCTCAAAGCATCAATATCTAAACCTGAATCAATCTCGTCCAAAATAGTCAAAGTGGGATCTAATAATGCCATCTGGAGAATTTCGTTGCGCTTTTTCTCTCCACCAGAAAAGCCTTCATTTAGGCTTCTGGCTAAAAAGCTAGGATTCATTTTCACTACTTCTAGCTTTTCTTCGATTAGATCTTCAAAATCGAAGGTATCTATTTCTTCTAATCCCTGATATTTACGTTTAGCGTTGTATGCCACTCGCATAAAGTCGAGATTGCTGACTCCAGGAATTGCTAAAGGGTATTGAAAAGCCAAAAAAATGCCGCTATTAGCTCTTTCGTCAGGCTCTTTTTCGACAATATTTTCACCCTGGTAAATAATTTCTCCACCAGTTATTTCATAGTCAGGATGCCCTGCGATTATCTTAGATAGGGTGCTTTTTCCTGAACCGTTGCGCCCCATAATAGCGTGGATTTCTCCCGCCTTGATTTCTAGATTGACACCCTTAAGAATTGGCGTGCCATCAACGTTAGCTGTTAAATTGCGTATCGATAAGATTGTTTCGCTCATTGTTTGTTTAAATAAACAATTTCTGACTATGGGTTTAAAGACTCTCAGACGTAAGTAAATTAAGCTATGCGCTAAAGAGAACTATGTAAAAATCGAGGATTAAAACAACATTTTTATTGTTTAAGTCTATTGTAGACTACATCGATTAGCGATATGTTGTCAAAACTGAAAAAATTTCTCGGTCGGTTTATTGACAGCGATCGCTCTAGGCTCAGTTCAGTATTTAAGTCCAACTAAGTCTTCAGTCTATTTGGACATAATGTATTGCTCACTATTTGTAGCCATTGGATTCTTATAAATACTTGAGACAAACAATTTTGATTTTATAAGTCCAAATAAAATTACTGTATAAGCCGTAAAAGATTAACAGACTTTGTATTAAGGCGATCGCGTTAAGCGCTACATTCTTTAATAGTTTTTTGCAGCTTTTGTAACTTTGACTTATCTAAACTTGCTTTCGGCGTATAAGCGGTAAGTCGTAGATTAGCTGCTGGATAAACTTGGAAAGTAACGGAATCTAACACCAGTTTGCCGACAATAGGATGATTTAATTCTTGTACTTCATGAGGACGAGCAACATCATGACTCTTCCACCACTGGCGAAACTGAGGACTGACTTTTTGAAGTGTCAGGGCTAATTCGCTCCAGCTTCTATCGCTAGCATTTTGAGCGTAATCAGCTCGAAAGTGAACCAGTAAGCAATGGGCAAATTCTGACCAGTTTACAAAAAGTTCCTTCATAGCTGAGTTAGTAAACGCTAACCACATTAAATTGCATTCTGATGAAGACAACACGTCAAAGTCTCCAAAAACTGCAATAGCCGCTTGATTCCACGCCAGCAAATTCCAGCGCCAATCTACCAGATAAGCGGGGTTTGGTTCTAAACTTTCTAACACCTGTCGGATTGATTCTGTAACTTGCTCTTGCGCCAAAGATGAAGGTGGTGGCGACTGTCCTGCTAAAGAAAATAAATGCTCTTGTTCGTGGCGATCTAATTGAAGTGCTTGAGCAATTCTTAAAAGGGCTTGGGGAGATACTTTAACCGATCTTGTTTGTTCCAACCATGTGTACCAAGTAACGCTTATTTGGGCAAGCTCGGCTACTTCCTCTCGTCGCAAACCAGGAACTCGACGGCGTAATCCAGGTGGTAAACCAACTTGAGCGGGTGAAAGTTTAGCTCTGCGGGTGCGAAGAAAATCAGCAAGCTCCTTTAATCGCTCTTTTTCGTTCATTTAAGATATTAGTTTTTATACCAGTATAAGTAAACTCTGGTACTAAGATTAGGCTTTTGTCAGACTAATCAATAGTAAAAAGAAATTAGATCTACGAGAAACGAGCCATGAAAATTTTTCTAACTGGTGCGACTGGATATATTGGTGGGTCAGTTGCAGTAAAACTAATTGATGCAGGTCATCAAGTTTTGGGACTTACACGCTCAAAAGAAAAAGCAAAACACCTTGAGAAAATGGGCATTGAAACTATTCTTGGCAGCCTCACAGACAGCCAACTCCTAATTGAGGCTACACAAAAATCTGATGCCGTAATCAATGCTGCTGATTCTGACAACCCTTGGATAGTAACAACAATTTTGCCAGTGCTGAATGGTACTGATAAACTATTTATTCAAACTAGCGGTTCTAGTCTTGTCGGAGACAAAGCTGCTGGTAATAAGAGCGAATTAGTTTTTACTGAAGATACGCCATTTCATCCCGCAATCGAAAAAGTAGGACGTATTGCCATTAATGAAAGAGTTCTAAATGCTGCTCAACAAGGCGTACATTCTATAGTCTTATGTCACAGTCTAATTTATGGTCGAGGTCAGGGAATTAATGCAGAAAGTATTCAAGTTCCTGGGCTAATTGAACTGGCTAAAAAAACTGGTAAAGCCAGTCATATTGGCAAAGGCGAAAATATTTGGTCGCACGTTCATATTGATGATGTGGCGCAGTTATATTTGCTGGCAATAGAAAATGCTCCCGCTGGTTCGTTTTTCTATGTAGAAAACGGTGAGGCATCTATGAAGACAGTCGCCGAAGCAATTAGTCGAATGTTGGGTTTAGAGAAAAAAACAGAACAGATATCTCTCGATGATGCGATCGCTGAATGGGGTGCAGAAATGGCTCACTTTGCCTTTGGTTCTAATAGTCGGATTACGGCAACTAAAGCCCGAAAAATGCTCTCTTGGAATCCTACTGGGGCAAGTTTATTAGCTGAAATTGAATCTGGCTATTATCATCAGAATGCTCAACTATCTATCTAAGCCTTAATTCTGAAGTTTAGAATGTATTGATGGCGATCGCTTTAGCTATTAAAAAATAAAAGCGATCGCCACTAAAGCTAATTTACATTAGGCACAATCAACAAGCTGTAGTTTTATTGGGTGACAACGGGTAGAAGCCCAACCCAAAATAATAAACTATATTTGTTTCACTTGTTTCGTTATGATTTGAGGTAATTACTCACTTTTATCGTACATATCGGCAATATTTATTTGACTTTTGTTTTGATTGTTACATCATGTTTGAAAAATAAAAGCTATTAATGAATGTATTAAACTCCATATATTATCGGCGTTTGTAGTCTCGCAGCAAAGTGATATTTAATTCAGACAATAAAAATAGATAAATTCTCGATTTTAGCCAAAGTTGTGTTAGATTTGGTTCATAAAAATTAATATTGGTATATAATTGCCGACAAATTAATTTTACGTTTCTCGACACCTTCAATACTCAAAATTTATTAGAAAAAATATATCCCCTATCCTCAAAGTCTTTACTATGAACAATACTCAAACTAAGCAGGCATCAATGCCCCATGTTGTTATCGTTGGCGGTGGTTTTGGCGGGCTTTATGCAGCAAAGTCTCTCAAAGATGCTCCTGTCAAAGTAACTCTAATTGACAAGCGTAATTTTCATCTATTTCAACCACTTCTATATCAAGTAGCTACTGGTACATTGTCTCCTGCTGATATCGCTTCTCCTCTGCGGGTAATTTTGAGTAAGCATAAAAATACTCAAGTATTGCTAGATAAAGTAATAGATATCGACCCAGAAGCAAAGAAAGTATTTTTAGAAGAGAGAGAAGAGTTAGACTATGATGCGCTGATTGTAGCAACGGGTGTCAGCCATCACTATTTTGGCAACGATCAGTGGCAGAATGATGCTCCTGGCTTGAAAACCGTGGAGGATGCTTTGGAAATGCGTCGTCGTATTTTTATGGCGTTTGAAGCAGCAGAAAAAGAACCAAATCCTGAAAGACGAAAAGCTTTGCTTACCTTTGTAGTTGTGGGTGGTGGTCCTACGGGAGTTGAATTAGCTGGTGCGATCGCCGAAATTGCTCATCAGTCAGTTAAAAACGATTTCCGCAATATCGATCCTACCCAAGCCCAGGTATTGTTATTTGAAGGTATGGACAGAATTTTACCTCCCTACCCCGAAAAATGTTCCGCTGACGCGCAAAAGGCTTTGGAAGAACTTGGAATAAATGTTCAAACCAAAACTTTAGTCACTCATATTGCTGATAATTCTGTAACCTTCCGTCAGGGTGAAGAAACAAAAACTATCCAAGCTCATACTATTCTTTGGGCAGCAGGAGTGAGAGCTTCATTTATGGGCAAAGTATTAGCCGATAGCACAGGAGCAGAATTAGATCGCTCAGGCAGAGTTATAGTTGAACCTGACTTGAGCTTGAAAGGCTATGGCGATATTTTTGTTATTGGCGATTTGGCTAACTTTGCTCACCAAGGCGATCGCCCTTTACCAGGAGTTGCTCCAGTAGCTATGAAGCAGGGGGAATACGTGGCAAATTTAATTACTAAGCGCACCGTCGGTAAAACCGTTGGACAATTCAAGTATCAAGACTTCGGCAGCATGGCAGTAATTGGGCAAAATAAAGCTGTGGTAGACCTTAACTTTGCCAAATTCTCTGGTTTTGTCGCCTGGATTATTTGGATCTTTGCTCACATTTATTATCTAATTGAGTTTGATAACAAACTAATTGTGATGATTCAATGGGCTTGGAACTATATTACCTTAGGCAGAGGAGCGCGTTTAATCACCGAAGGATCTTCTCTACAGTTAGAAATTGAACCTCCCAAGAAGCCAGAGAGAGCTACTTCTCAATCTAAAGAGACAGTATCAGTTTAAGAGCTTGATTTTTACTCGATCGCGATACTAAAAGCTTATTTATTTAACTTCACACTCGTTTGCCTGACTAATCATTTAGTCAGGCTTTTTTGGCTCAATTTAGTTTATTTAAAGCCTCTGTTATCCTGCCCTGATAAGACGAATAGATGTACCCTGCGGACGCAACTTTTACTTGACTCAATGATAAATACAGCATTACGCATCAAGATTAGGACATTTTATAAATATTGCTACTTGCTACTTGCTACTTGCTACTTTCGAGCCGATAACCAAATATATCCTAACGTAACTTTGTACGGCTATACTCATGACTTTTGGGCATAAAAAAGATAGCAAATCCCGATAATTCAATAATTAAAGATAATCTAAAAATGTTAGATAATTTCTTTTGTATTACGATACAATTATTTTATAATAAATGACTCAGATGTAATGGATAAAAAAATGAGTCTAAAAGATAAAATTGGAGAAGACATCAAAACGGCAATGAAAGCCAAAGATAAGATTCGCTTACAGACAGTACGCGGGATCAAAAAAGCAATCTTAGATAAAGAAGTTGAAGTTCGCCCTAAAGGTCAAGATAGTCTTACCCCAGAACAAGAAATAGAATTGCTTTCCCAGCAAGCAAAACAACGCCGTGATTCTATTGAGCAGTTTACAGATGCAGGAAGAGACGACTTAGCAGATAAAGAAAGCCAAGAATTGGCTATTATTGAAACCTATCTACCAGAACAAGTAAGCGATAGTGAATTAGAAGCTATTATCGATGCGATCGTTATTGATTCTGGAGCGACATCACTCAAAGATTTGGGCAAAGTAATGGGTCCTGCCATGCAAAAGTTGAAGGGCAAGGCGGATGGCAAAAAAATTCAGGCGTTAGTCAAAAGTAAATTGTCTTGATATTTTCATGTTCGGGGAAGGCTTTGGCTTTCCCTGTTGCTAAATATAACAAAACCGTTAGTTAATCAATTTAAAATATCTCCACCCATCATCCGACGATAGCGAATTTCCAATTCTTGTTTTAAAGATGGAGAATTCTCTAACAACTTATCGGCAGCAATAATTTTTTCTGCTGCTTCTCTGGCTAAATTAAGTACTTCCTGGTCTTCTACCAGACTAGCTAAAGCAAAATCTGGTAAGCCTGACTGACGAGTGCCTAATACTGCCCCAGGACCTCGAAAACGCATATCTGCCTCGGAGATAAAGAAACCATCTTGGGATTCTTCTAGCACTGCTAAACGCTGTCTGGCTTCGACGTTTTTAGTACTGCTCATCAAAAAGCAATAAGATTTACTATTTCCTCTGCCGACTCGTCCCCGTAACTGGTGTAGTTGCGATAAACCGAAGCGTTCGGCATTTTCAATTACCATTACCGTTGCGTTAGGTACGTCTACTCCTACCTCAATTACCGTAGTAGAGACAATAATTTGACACTTATTATCGCGAAAAGAGTTTAAAGCCGCATCCTTATCGGCTGAACTCAGGCGACCATGTAATAAAGCAATTTGGAACTCTGGAAAGATTACCTCAGATAATCTTTGATGTTCTTCGGTGGCAGCTTTGAGGTCGAGTTTTTCTGATTCTTCTACCAAAGGGAAAATAATATAAGCCTGTCTACCTTGGGCAATTTCGCGACGAATTAAATCATAGACTTTTTGGCGATCCCTACCCTTTTTTGCCATTGTGTTAATTGCCTGTCTACCTGGAGGCAATTCATCAATCTGGCTTACGTCTAAATCACCATGGAGAGTTAAAGCCAGAGTGCGAGGAATAGGAGTGGCAGTCATGGTTAAGACGTGGGGAGATTTTCCTTTACTTAATAAACGCGCTCGTTGCTGTACCCCAAAGCGATGCTGTTCGTCAATTACAGCTAAACCTAGCTTGTGAAAGTTAACTGGATCTTGAATTAAGGCATGAGTGCCGACTAAAAGTGGTAGTTCCCCATTTTCTAGCTGAGAATGAATTTCTCGTCGTTTAGCAGTTTTAGTTGAACCCGTAAGCAACTCTACAGGCAGATGCAATAGGTTAAACCAAGTAACTAATTTACGGTAGTGTTGTTCGGCTAATACTTCTGTTGGTGCCATAAGTGCAGCTTGATAACCAGACTGAATAGCTGCAAGGATGGCATACACTGCCACAATGGTTTTTCCTGAACCCACATCCCCCTGTACTAGACGATTCATGGGTGTATCAGAAGTACCTAAGTCTTTAAATATTTCATTAACTACTCTTGCTTGGGCGTTGGTAAGCTTAAAGGGTAATATCTGATTAAACTGCTCAATTAACTCACCTTTGGGGGCAAAGCTAGCACTAGATTGATTTTGTCTTAGCTGTTGACGACGTTGCAAAAAGCCTAACTGAAGATAGAAAAACTCATCAAAGACTAATCTGCGTCTGGCGTGGTCAAGTTCTTCGCGGTTTTCGGGAAAATGAATGCAGGCGATCGCATTTTTTAATTTAACTAAGCCATACTGGTTACGCAATTCGCTTGGCAAAGGATCGGGTAACTGGGCAGCAGCAGGTAAAGCAGCAATAATCGACTTTCTAACCGTATCAGCAGGAACACCTTCAGTCAAAGGATATACGGGTAACAATCGACCAATTTTGATTGATTCAATACTTGCCCCTGCGCCATCTAATACCTCAATTTCTGGCTTATCTAGGGTAACTCCATATTTATTCTGTTTAACTATCCCTGAAGCTGCCACAAGCGAACCTACAGGATAGTTTCGCTTATATCTTTCCTGTGAACCACGATTGCTAAATCTTGCACCCATTAAAAAGCGATTGAGCTTAAGTCTACCCGTGGCATCGATCAAGATTAATTCAAAGATAGTTAATTTTTTATTCTTGGGGCTGCTAAAACACTTACAGCTTTTGACCGTACCAATTACGGTTACGGTTTCTCCTGCCTCAAGATCGGCAATTTGCACCTGACGGGCATAGTCAAGATGATCGCGGGGATAATAAAACAATAAATCTCTGACTGTATAAAGCCCTAGCTTTTCTAAATAATTACTTCTGCGTCCAATGTCAATTACTCTACTCAAAGGCTGATCTAAAGTAACAGTCTGATTAAAATAAGTCTTAGCTTGGGGACTACTTAAGGATGCGGTGCGGGGAACTTTCGGCTTGGGTGGCGTATCTGGAGTTTCGGCGATCGCTTTTTGCTTATAAAGAAAGTTACGAGTACCAATAACTAACTGTTTTCTTTGGGCAGCACTTAAGTTACTGTAGCCAGCAAACTTTTGAGCAATATCATGCCACTGCATTTTTTCTCCAGGGGCAATATTCTGAGGCGGTTTGCCCAAGCTAAGACAGAGAAACTCACTAAAGCGATATTGATTACCAACGATATCTGTATAGCCTCTTTCAGCCTCTACAGACAATGCTTTTTGCAATCTTACCCAATCTAAACTTTGCTTGCTCATCCTCAATCTTTAAATCGCGATCTACACTTTCCCCAGATTGAATCTCAGTTAAATTAAATTAGGGGAGATTATCTAGTTTAGACGACTGACATCATAACTTTTGCTTTAAGTCGAAGTCAAAGTTCTAAACTAGCCTAGAAAAATTGTTATTTCTTTTATGACCAAAAGTCAAAGTATTGTACGTGGGGCATTCTTTATTGTTGCTTCAGAATTGAGTTTTGCCTTTAGTGCAGCCATAATCAAGCTAGCGTCCGCTTCCTTGCCCAATGAATCAATTGTATTTTTCCGCAATCTATTTGGACTAGTTATCCTTACACCTTTACTGATTAAAGCTGGCAGAAAAATTCTGCATACTGACTGCCTGCATCTACATTTAGTTCGTGGTGGTTTTGGCATGGCTGCCATGTATAGTTTTTTCTATGCTTTAGGAAAAATTCCTCTGGGAAATTCGATGCTAATCAAATCAACTATTCCTTTGATTATTCCCTTTGTGTCTTTAATTTGGCTCAAAGAGAGTATTACTAGGCGAATAATCATAGCTGGAGTACTAGGATTTCTCGGTGTATTCCTAATTTTAGACCCCAATGGCGATACAGATTGGGCAAGTTTAGTTGCTTTAGGCAGTAGCTTTATGGCTGCGATCGCTTTTGTAACCGTTCGCAAACTTTCTGCCACCGAACCACCTTTACGCATAGTCGCTTACTTTGCCATTTTTGGGATCTGCATTTCTGCCATTCCTTTGACTTGGGCTTGGCAGACTCCTACGCCAGAGGAATATTTGATGTTATTAGGTGTGGCATTGACTACAACTATCGGTCAACTACTATTAACTCGTGGATATCAAAATGCTCCTGCCTCCAGCGTTGGCATTTTTACCTATAGTTCTGTACCTTTTGGCACGTTTCTTGGTTGGTTATACTTTGAGGAGATATTAGATATAAATTCGTTTTTTGGAGCTATTTTAATTATCTTGGCTGGCTTTATTATCTTAAGAACAAAAGTTATTCAAGAACAACCTAATAATTAATGCTAACAAAAAATATTAACTGATGAATATTTCCTTTTAATTAAGCAAGGATTTTACCAGCTAAGTATTGTTCGGACATTTTTGTCCTGAAATTGAGAGGAAGCGAGTCGTTAGTTGATCGCACTGTTAATCAAAGTTGCCAATGCTTGTTGAGCGTAATTAGCACCTCCAGAAACTCCCTCTATAGTAGCCATTAAACTTGCCCCTCCAATTAAAAGTAAATATTGTTGAGAAAATGATTCCGAATCCTCTACTCCTGCTTGTTCTGCCAACTGCTTAATCTGCATCCGAATTGATTCCCTAACTTTTATTGAAACTTCATGTGCAGGATGGGAAGCATCTGCTATTTCTAGTACAGCATTAATAAAAGGACACCCTCGAAAATCTGGACTAGCATACCACTCTCTCAATACGTCAAATGTAGCTAGCAATCTCTCTTTAGAAGTGTTACCGCGATCTTGTACTGCTGTTTCAAACCAGCGCAACCATTCTGTAGCTCGATGTTTCATTACTGCTTCGATTAGGTCATCTTTGGAAGCAAAATGCCGATACAAAGTTCTTTTAGCCACCCCGCTAGTAGCAATAATCTCGTTAATACCTACATTTTGAATCCCCTTTTGATAAAAGAGTTGAGAAGCTGTTTCTAGAATTTGTTGATGAGAATTGTGAGAGGATTTCATGGTAATTCAAAGTAGACAAAGTTGTCTCATATAGCTATACTATCAATTAAATCTAAGGAGACAGACTTGTCTACTTAATACTCAAGCTAAAGGTTAAATCAATGGAATTTACTATTCATACTTTAGAAACAGCACCAGCCGACTCCAAATCAGCTTTAGTTCACGCCAAAGAAACTTTCGGCTTTATTCCTAATCTAGAAGGGATTGCGGCTGAAGCTCCAGCTTTATTGAAAGGTTCGATGACATTATGGGATTTATTTGAGACTACCAGTTTTACGAAGATAGAGCAGCAGATAATTTATCTAACGGTAAACTATGATAACTCTTGCGATTATTGTATGGCAGCCCATTCAGGATTAGCTAAAGCGATTGGAATGTCTCAAAAAAATATTGAAGCTTTAAGAAATGGAACACTGATGGTAGATGCTAAATTACAAGCATTACGTCACTTTACTCAACAAATGGTAAAGGCTCGCGGTTGGGTAGAAGATAGTGAAATAGAAGCATTTTTGACGGCGGGATATAGTAAGCAACAGGTGCTAGAAGTCATTTTAGGTATTGCGGTTAAAGTCATGCACAATTACACAAATCACATTGCGAAAACTCCTTTGGACAAACAATTTGAACCTAATATCTGGTCAAAATAAATCTCGGTCATATATTCCGAAAGGTATTTGGTCTATGACTAAAATTTACGAATTTTCTACTAATAAAATTGTCATACGAGACTTGGTAGCCGAACAAGATTTATCTAGGTTACGGGGACATGATGCGCCTGTTGCTTATCTTGCTTTGAGCAGCGATCGCGAATTTATTGCTAGCTACAGCATCGATCGCCAAATTAAAATCTGGGGAATACTTAACCATAGTTTAGATAAAGAATGCAATCGTAGTTCACCAGAGTTATAACAGTTACATAAGTACAAACCTGAACAAATAACTCCAAGAAATAATTTGACTATCATCGTTCATCACTTAAATAACTCGCGATCGCAGCGTATACTTTGGCTGTTAGAAGAACTCGGTTTAGAGTACGATGTCAAACGTTATGAGCGCGACCCTAAAACCCTGCTTGCACCTGAGTCATTGCGGAAGGTTCATCCACTTGGTAAATCTCCTGTTATTACCGATGGAGAGTTAACCTTAGCCGAATCTGGGGCGATTATTGAGTATTTAGTCGAACGCTATGGCGACGGACGATTAATACCTGCACCTGGAACTCCAGAACGCTTGCGCTATAATTGTTGGCTGCACTATGCAGAAGGTTCGGCAATGCCACCATTGGTAATGCAGCTTGTCTTTAATCAAATCGATCAAAAAACACCTTTCTTCTTAAGCCCGATTGCCAAAATCATTACAGGAGAAGTCAAAAAGACATTTATTAAACCTCAAATTACCCAAAACCTAGATTATTTAGAAGCAGAACTTAAAAAGAACACTTGGTTTGCTGGTGATGAGTTTACCGCAGCCGATATTCAATTAAGCTTTCCTTTAGAGGCTGCTGCTGCTTATGCTGGTTTAGATGAGAGTCGTCCGCAGCTTATGGATTTTTTAAAGCGCATCCAGGCGCTACCAACTTACCAGAAGGCTTTAGAACGAGGTGGTGCTTATGATTTGGAGGAGTTTTGAGCTAGGCGCAAAAGTAACAAGTAACAATACTAAATCCGATTAGGAAAAGTATCTTAAAGTTTTTAACTTATTAAATAGTTATCTACTACCCACTACCCACTACCTAATCCAACAGTCAAGTAACCTACTTGAACAAAATTTAGTATGATTTATCGGCTTTGATAGATTATTCGATGGTCACTTTATTTATGTCAGGGTCTACTAATATGTTTATAAATAGTCTTTTTAATATAGATATAAATTTAACGTCGTGAGCGATAAATCAACTGGGAGAATGCTACTCTCACACAACTTCAATCTACGTAACAGTGAGCTTCCTGCTTTTAGCCTGGAAGAGTTTGCTCAACTATTTATCGATGGACTAAAAGCAAAAGAGAATATTACCTGTAGCCTAATTGAAAATCCTCACTGGGTTGTAGAAATTCTTTTCCCCACGGGAGAATTTGAACCTAAAGAGATTGGGCAAATGTGCGGTGAGATTTTGACTAGTAAAAGAAAAAGCCAAACAGAATCCAAAATTGCTATCGATACTTTAATTCTCGGTGGCAAAAAAACAACTCCTGCTTTAGGTATGTCACCAACTTCTCTATATCCTGGAGAATGGGGAGTTGATGTAGTAGAAACAATCGAAGCCAAAATATTTCTACAAGAAATTTTTTGGGAAAAAATGACTGCCGATAAACCTAGCGACGGTATTTTTAAACTTGAATTTCTCAAAGATTAGAATTCTCTATCCAGTTGTCATCGAGTAATTTATGCTGCCCGATTATCTTACATTTTATGCTACCATTTTGTCAGTAATATTATCTGCGTTTTTATACTATGGCAAAAGTATCAATTTACATAGATGATGAACTACTAAAAAAGCTAGATAGTTTGGTAGAAAGCAGTGAACACATTACTAAACGTAATCGCAGCGCGTTGTGTAGTTATTTAATAGAGCAAGAAGTCGCTAAACACAAACGGAGACAAATGTTAGAGGCAGCGCAAGCAGTTGATGAATTGGGTTTGGGTTGGAGCGAGGAGGAACTCGATTGCGCGATTATAGACGGGGAAGTATTTGGTTAGCTAATTTTGATCCTGCTGTCGGTACTGAGATTAGAAAAACTAGACCAGCTTTGATTATTTCTCCTACGGACTTCAACCAAGTTAGATCTAAAGTCACCTTGCTGCCGATATCTTCTACTGTTGTAGAAGCAAAAAAGATTGCTCCAGTGGTTGTTAGGGCGATCGCCAGTTCAGAAAACGGATTAAATAATGATAGTACAATTATTGCTATCGAACCCAGTACCTTTGATAAACGTAGATTAATAAAGGTACTGGGTCAATTAGAAAATAACTTTTTTGAGGAAGTTCAATCAATACTAAAGTTTTACCTGGATCTTTAACTTAAAAAATCAAGCCAGTATATTTCTGAGTCTTTACAAAATCTTTAAATAATGAACACTTCTGTATTTGAACAATTTTTCGCCGACTGCGTTGGCAATTGGCAATCCGATCGCACTTATCATTATCTGACTCACAAGGAAATAGAGCGATCGCAAACTACTTTTGAGGTTCAGCCTCTAAATAACGAGCAAAAATCAAAGGTTTTAGCTGACAACGCCTACGACAAGCTCGATAATCTTGAGCAACTTCCTGGCTTTAATCTAGGTTTTTATACTATCTCCGAGAAAGGAGAAGAAGTGAGACAAAACCTTAATCTAATGTTTGTACCTAAATCAGAAGAGGGTGAAATACTAGAAGGGGATTATTTACGCGATCGCGCTTACGAAGAAGCTAGACCAATTATTTCTCATTTTCGTTTTGACTCTAGCACCAGGGAATTATTAATGACTACCAACTATACCCGCGTAGTTTCGGTTGATTCTATTACCCTAACTAATCCTAAAATGCGGATTCGTAAAATTCTGAATTATGCCAAACCTCTTGCAGGACAACCTTTAGAAAATGTTCTTTTAGTCGGTTTTGGGGTAGAGCAAAAAACTTAAAGCTAATTATGTGTTTGGATATCTTTATTTTTTATCTAAAGTGCGTAATATTTTTTTACATATCAATCAGCCTTGAAAAGGTACTCTGTGATTAGGTTTCATTGAACTGTAGAAAGGTTGAACTAGTTTTTTCGTCAATGTTCTTGGTTTAAAGCACGAGTATGCAACAATTGTTAATAATGTTCTCATTAAGTTTTACAAAACTTGATTAGAACGGTTCTGACAGCATTGTATAAATAGACTGTGAATGGCTGCTTTGTTCTTAAATAAGGTCAGGTTCTCATTCATTTATCTAGGTGTTACGAATCAATTTATTTTTCGTCTAGACACTAAAGCAAATACCTTTTTAACAAGCTCTGCACTTAATTAAAACAGTGCATCAATATGAGAGTCAAAATTTCTTCTTAACCAGAGGTAGTTTACTCGAAATATTTGTAATTAAATTTATGAGCTGGCAGCAACTTTAGTAACTGTAGGGCAGTAAAACATCAAAATAATAATTTTTGATATCTTGCTACTTTGCTTTTGCTACTAGTTAAATTGCTAGCTTAGAGTTTATTTTCTTTCAATCAAGAAAATAAGCAGTGACCAGTAATAAAGTAAGCAGAGGAGTATTTTTACTCAATAAAGAGCTTTACTTGTCGAGTTTTTATATTTACATAAAACTCATTCTAAAACAAACGGCTGTAGATCGATATCAGTAGTTTAGCGAGCAAATTTGACTATGCTCGACAACTCTGGTTTTACATCCCGTAAAAAATTAATTCCTAATTAGGGAGATTTATTAAATGACTTTTGGACCAGCATCCGAATTAGGTGTCGGCTTATTTGAAGATACCGCACCTTTTGAATACGTACCAGGTCGTTCAGAAGAAGAGGTAGAAAGCATTATCCGCGCTGTCTACAGACAGGTACTAGGCAATGCCTATATCATGGAGAGCGAACGAGCAACAGTTCCTGAATCTCAATTTAAACTTGGACAATTGAGCGTGCGGGAATTTGTGCGAGAAATTGGGAAATCTGAAGCTTACTTTTCTCGTTTTTTTACAACTTGTCCTCGTTATCGCTTTATTGAGCTAAACTTCAAGCACTTTCTGGGTCGCGCACCCAATGGCTATGATGAAATGAAGGCTCATAGTGCCATTCTAGATGAAGGCGGTTGGGAAGCAGAAGTTGATTCCTATCTTGATAGCGATGAATATCAATCAGCCTATGGCGAAAACTTTGTTCCTTTTTATCGAGGATACAAGAGTCGTCCTGGTCAAACTATGGTGGAATTCACCCATATGTTTGCTTTAGCACGTGGTGCTTCTTCTAGCGACTTTAAAGGCAGTTTGGCAGGGAAAAGCCCTTTACTTAACAAAAACATTATTCAAGGTACGCCTTTAGCGATAGTTCCTCCTTCTGGTGGTGCTGTTGGCGACGGTTGGTCTTTCCGCGAACCACCTTTATCTGCTCGTACTCGTCAGGGAGTTGGCGCAGGAGCAAACGGCACAGTATATCGCATTGAGGTCACTGGTTATCAGGCTGCTGGAGTTAGAAATCGAGTTGGCAGATTCCCGATTAATAGCGTTTCTAAATTCCGTCGTAGCAATAAGGTTTACTTAGTACCTTATGAGCAGCTTTCTCAAGAATATCAACGTATTCATAAGCAAGGTGGAAAAATAGCCAGTATTACTCCCGTTAACTAAAAAAAGCTGCTGTAAAAGCAAAATTAGGGGACAGGAAAGTTAGAGACTTTTCTGTTCTCAATTAGCAATTTTTTAATTAACAAAAAAATATTTATTTCAGGAGAAACAAGACATGGTCACTGTATTAGATGCACCAGTCGAAATTCGCGCAAATAGCACTGCTGATGACAAAGCGATCGCTATTCGTAACGCATATAAACAAGTTTTGGGCAATCCTCACGTCATGGAGAGTGAGCGTTTAGTTAGCGCAGAATCTCAGTTTTGCGATGGCAACATTAGCCTAAGAGAATTTGTCCGTGCTGTAGCCAAATCAGATTTTTATCGCGCTCGTTACTTTGAAAGCTGTGCGCCATATCGTTTTGTAGAACTTAACTTTAAACATCTTTTAGGACGCGCACCCGCAGATCAGGCTGAACTATCAGAACATATTCAACGTTGTGTAAATGAAGGCTATGAGGCAGAAATAGATTCTTACATCGATAGCGTTGAGTATTCAGAGAAGTTTGGGGAAAATATTGTTCCTTATTATGTAGGAGCAAAAAGCCAAGTAGGTCAAAAGCAAGTTAACTATAATCGCACTTTAACTTTACTTCAGGGTATTGCTGGGGTGGATAGTGCTAATAAAGGTTCTCGCTTAGTAAACAGCGTTGCTACTAATAGTGCTGTTACTGCTAAAACGCGGACCGTTGGTGGTCGTATTTCCCCTTACCCTGATGCTACTGCCAAACGATTCAAAATTGTGGTCACAGGTGCCAAATTCGATAGCCCTCGTCGTGTGAGCAACACCGAGTATATTGTCCCAGGCGATCGCATGACTCCCCAAATCCAGCGCATTCATCGTACTGGCGCAAAAATCGTCAGCATCACCGAACTTAACTAAACAAATAATTCAATTTAGGAAAAACTTAATTATGTCATTTTGGATAACTGATTTACGTCCAGTGGAACTGCGCGAACGCGATCCAGACCAAGATTTTAATATTATCATTCGCCAAGCTTATAAACAAGTTTTGGGCAACGCCTATCTATTAGAAGGAGAGCGTTTGGAGACGGCTGAATCTCTACTAAGAAATGGAGATTTGACCATCCGTGGTTTCGTCAGAGCGATCGGGCAATCAGAACTATACCGCTCTTTTTTCTTTGAGCAGTGTTCTCAATATCGCTTTATTGAAATGAACTGCAAGCACTTTTTGGGACGTGCGCCTTTAGATCAGGCAGAAATATCTCAGCACGTGCAGATCTACAACAACCTTGGCTATGAGGCTGAAATCGATTCTTACATCGACAGCGAAGAGTACAACAACGCTTTTGGCGAAAACATTATTCCCTGTCCTCGCACAGAAAGCAACCAGCGCACGTTGCTAAATGTAGGCTTCAACCGTACCTACGCTTTATACAATGGTTACGCCAGTAGCGACAACATTACTAATAAAGCGACCCTAATTTCTGATTTGGCAGCTAACAAACCTACTCCTATTGTCTTTCCCAAAAGAAGCTCTGGAGGAACTCCTGGTACTAACAATAAGCGTTTCCGCATCAAGGCAACAAAGGCAAGCGTTGGTTCTCTAAATCGCTTTAGCAATCAAACTTACAATGTTGACTATGCACAGCTAAATGCCAAAATTAAAAACTTGCATCGTACTGGCGCGAAAATTGTGAGTATTACAGAAATTTAATTAAGCTGTAAGCTCTAGGCTCTAGGCTTTAAGCTCTTGGAAACAATAGCATTATAAAAATATTGGGAGGAAGGTAATTTTTCTCCCAAATAATCGGAGGAATCTAAGATCATGTCAGGAATGATTACTACTGGAAACACTAACATCAGTGAATATGGTGGTCGTACTATTGCCATTGAGGTTACGGGAATGTGTCACCAAAATGTAATGCGTAACAGTAATTACACCGTTAAAGTTCCCTATAGTCGGATGTCTCAAACCATCCAAAACATTAGTCGTATGGGGGGTAAAGTAGCTAATATTTCTCTGGGAGAAACTGCTGCATCTGCACCTACACCCAGTGAAGCACAAGCTTCTGAGTCTGAACCCGAACAGCGTTCTGACGAAAAGAAAAATCGCAATCAAAACAAATAGTATCTAAAGTCAACTATTGTTACGGTTATTACTTCCTAGCAGTACATTGATTGTGGCTGCTAGGATAAAAATTAGCTTTCGGCTTAGTTACGAATAGCTAAAAACTAAAGACTAAAAACAGATTTAATACAAGTCCAAACAATTCTTTTTAAGCATCATTTTATATACATCTTTTATTGAAAATCTATGAATATCGACGAATTTGTAGAGCGTTCTTTAGGAAAATGGCGATCGCAACGTAGCGCGCACCATTTGGCTTTTCGCCATTTTGAAGAAGTAACTTCTGAGATTGAGATTAAATCTTTGGCTCATAATGACGAGAGAGTTATTGAACTTTGCAAAACTAATCAAGTCGATGCTCATCTCGTTACTAGTCCTTTTTATATGAGTTGGTCAGGACAATCTGATTGGGATGAAGATGAGGTGCTATCAGGTTCAACGGTGCTAGTGCCTGTTCCCGACTTAGAAAACCCTACCCAGGGAAAATTATTGAGAGAACAGGGGTATGCTGAAACTGTTCCAGCGATCGGTTATTATCAGCTTGTAGAAGACGGTTCGTTTATTTTAACCACCAAATACGAAAGAGCAGCAGCAGAAGAAAAAATTTGGTTTGCTACGCCCAATCTAAGACTTCGAGTGTCTTTAATTAAGACAGGTGATGGAAAAGGAGTTACTACCGCTTCTTTCTCTTCTGAGATTCGTTCTCTAAATTTAGATAACTAATTTTTTAATCTTTTTATAATTTTTTGTTTTAACTTATTTATAAAAGACAATGTTGACCGAAGATAACAATTTTACCGAGCAAGATAATGGTCTGCTGCATGAGCTAGCTTGCCTGATGGCAGGAGATTTTTGCAATCGTCAACAGTCTGATGCCGATCCTAAAAACTATGCTCATATTCGGATTTTTTTTCGCCCTTTACCCTGGGAATTTTTTTCAGGGATAGGCTTTTATTCTGAACAGGTCTACGATTACGATCTTTGGAGTCCCTATCGGCAAGGAATTCATCGCCTAGTAGATAAGGGCGATCATATTTATATTGAAAATTACAGCCTCAAGGAAGCGGAGAACTATGCTGGTTCTGGTCACAATCGTGATATTCTCCTGACAATTCCCCCAGATGGTATTGAACGACGTTACAACTGTTCAATGGTGTTTAAAAAAGAGGGAGATTTATTTCGTGGCAGCGTTGAGCCTGGAAATAAATGTTTTATTCATCGCAAAGGCGTAGATACTTATTTAATTAGTGATGTTGAACTAACTGAAACTACTTGGGTTAGCTGGGATCGAGGCATGAATTTAAATACCCACAAGCAAGTTTGGGGTTCAGCCATCGGCTCTTTAAACTTTAAAAAAAGAGCCAGTTTTGCTGCGGAATTGCCATAGTTATCCATCCGTCAAAGCCTAATTATTTTTTAAATAACTAAATCATTTAAACAGCCATATTAAATAAAAAGAAGAGATGATTATATTGGAGCTAACAGCTAGAAGTATGTTGCCACCAGTAGCTAGCAAAAAAATGCAAGCCTGGATCAGAAGCCGTCATCTGATTTGTTCAGGCAACTTTTTTATTTTTGAAACTCTGGAATATTCTACGGTTGAAAGATTTGAAAAATGCGTCAAAGGGTTAGGAGGAACATTTATCTCTGTCGAACCCGTACGTAAAGTTTGGATTGGAAATCATCGTCAGGTGATTTTGTACCAAGCTAAAGCTAGTTTACATACCCCCCACCATGAATTAAAACAATATTGGATTAAATATGGTGGTTTTTATACTAGGTTTGATGAGCGTTCTTGCTAATAACAATTATATAATATAGCAATCAATTTGATTCATATTCTGCTGCTTGCAAGTCTTACTCTGATGAAGAAAAGCAATCTGAACAATCTGCTCGGCGATCATCTTGATACTGGCTAAAGCTTGCTAATTGAAAATCAGAGGGCAAGATTTGTCACTTGGCAACTTGCTCTCGATCATTGATGGGCAAAGTTAATGCTTCAGAACAAAAAAACAGGTTAATTTTGTTCTACAATACTAACTATAAAGCTTAAATAAATTACCGTTATACTGAAAAAAATCTAGGTACAAAGCTAATATTGATGTAATTGAAGATAATAGTTAGAAAGCAAAATCTGAGGTTCGGATCTTAAACCTGAAATGTAATTTATTAGCAATCAACAATTAATAAAACGGTAGCAAGCATTACGTAAATTGTTATTAAATCTTGGCAATTTATAGATTTATCTAGAACAATAATTAAAATAAAATTTGTTTAGGACATACATAATCAAAAAAGCTTTAACTAAACATCGGAGATAAAAAATAGTATGCCACGTAAAAAAAATAAATCTGGTGGTAGAACACCAAAAAAAACTAGTTTTATAGAAAAGTCTCAGGTAGGAATTTCTTTGACTCCTCAGGCTGTTGAAAATTTAAATAAAATTGTCTTGGAGACAGGTCTATCTAAATCAAAAGTTGTGGAAAGCTTGGTTACAGGAAACTTAGCGATCGCAAGTCAAATAGCAGAACAAACTATTTCTATTGAATCAGACGGTGATGAAACTTCGGAAGCTTCATTAACTAAAATAGAAGTGGTAGAAGGCAATATAAGTAGTGAAAATATACCAAATGCTAATTCGTTTGCAGAAGAAGATGCAGATGAGTCTACTGTATTGACAGAATTAAAAGAAAAAATTAATGAGCATAAAGCTAGTTTTGAAGCTCTAAAAAAACGCTCTCAAGATCAAGAAGCTTTGATTGAAAAATTACACGAGCAAATTGCAGAACAAAAAAATATTGAGACAAAAAAACCTGAAGCCGATAGTAATTTAGACCAGCAGCGAATTGATGAAATTGAACAGTTAAAGCAGCAATTAGCAGAACAAGAAGCTGATAGTCAAACTGCCAAAGAAGCTAGTGAAGCTAGTATTAAAGAGTTAGAACAACAATTATCCGCGCAACAAGATAATGATGCCAACTTGCAAAAGCAGGTAAAAGAAAAAGAAGAAGCGATAACTCAACTACAGCAGCAGTTAAGTGAAACACAAAGTGAAGTTGAGAGTACTAAAAGCGATCGCAATAACATTCAACAACAGGTAACAGAGAAAGAAGAAGCAGTTACTCAACTACAACAACAGTTATCACAAACACAAAGTGAAGTTGAGAGTACTAAAAGCGATCGCGATCAGATTCAGCAGCAGGTAACAGAGAAAGACGAAGCGATTACTCAACTACAACAACAGTTAGGAGAAACACAAAGTGAAGTTGAGAGTACTAAAAGCGATCGCAATAACATTCAACAGCAAGTAACAGAAAAAGAAGAAGCAATTACTCAACTACAGCAGCAGCTAGAGGAAACACAAAGTGAAGCTGAGAGTACTAAAAGCGATCGCAATAACATTCAACAGCAAATAGCAGAAAAAGAAGAAGCAATTACTCAACTACAGCAGCAGCTAGAGGAAACACAAAGTGAAGCTGAGAGTACTAAAAGCGATCGCAATAACATTCAACAGCAGGTAACAGAAAAAGAAGAGGCGATAACTCAACTACAGCAGCAACTAGCAGAAACACAAAGTGAAGTTGAGAGTACTAAAAGCGATTGCGATAACATTCAACAGCAGGTAACAGAAAAAGACGAAGCAATTACTCAGCTACAGCAGCAGTTAAGTGAAACACAAAGTGAAGCGGATAGTGTCAAAAGCGATCGCGATAATATCCAGCAGCAGCTACAGGCAGAAATAGATCGCCTGAATACAGAAAGTCAAACTAATCAACAACAAATAATTAGTAAGCAAGAACAAATTGACAGTTTAGAACAGCAGGGCAAACAGCAAAAAGCTCAAATAGAATCAGGAAATAAAGCAAATCAGGATCTTGAACAAAAGCTAACTGAACAAAAGCAACAAGTAGCAGAATTGAATCAGCAAATATCTTCTAGGGAAGAAAGCCTGAGTCAGATTCAAGAGTTGTTAGAACAAGAAAAAACTACCAAAGAAAAGCAAGTTGCTAGTTTAAGCCAAGAAACAGCTAAAGGTAGCCAGTTAGCGACTGAGATTAATGAACATTTAGCTTTGATAGAACAGCTAAATCAGCAGCTTGGATCAGAAAAGGAAAGCAACGCTTTATTAGATCTTAAAGGAAATGAACAGAATAGTTTAATTGAGAGTTTGCGATCGCAACTAGAAGAACAAACATCTTTAGTAGCCGAAAAAGGTGCTTCTAGTACATATAAAACATGGACAATTATCCTTTTAGGAATTCTTTTAACTATTACCTCAATACTTTCAGCTAGGTCTTATTTATCTTTGTGAATGCTACATTTTCAATATTCTAGCTTGATTGACGCTCCTGTAGAAACAGTTTGGCAGTTTCATGAACGACCAGACATATTAAATCTTTTAACTCCTCCTTGGCAACCTGTGACTATAATTCGCCGTGAAGGAGGTTTAGAGGTTGGCGCGATTAGCGAGTTTCGCTTATCTTTAGCAGGAATTCCTATACCTTGGATTGCTACTCATACTGAATGTCAGCCACATTCCCTTTTCGTGGATAAACAAACAAAAGGTCCAATGGAGTCATGGGTACATCGTCATCAATTTAGCATGGAAAACGGCAAAACTAAATTGACAGATGCGATCGCCTACGAAATACCTGGAGGCTGGTTAGTGGAGTTGCTTTTAAGTTGGTGGGTAAATGCTCGTCTTCAAGATATGTTTCGCTATCGCCATGAGATAACTAAAGCCCAGTGTGAAAACTATCTATAAGAGGTATTTCAAAAATCGCTACTCATTACTTATTACCTGATGTTACGCACTCATCGATTTGTAAGACTTGCGGTGCGACCCCCTAAAGGGTTCGCCAGTTCCCTGCGGAGGGAAACCCGTCCGCAGGACTGGACTCACCGCGTCGCCGCTACTGCGCGTCTTGAAAAAGTTGTTCATGGGGGAAACCCCCACCGCCAGCGTGGAATAAGCTCCCTAGACGGGAGCATTTCCACTGGCAAAGACCACACTTTTCCGCAAGGGAACGCGCACCGTTGGGGACGGTTCAACTAGACTACGCACCCCGTCACCTCGTCTCCATGTCAACCAGTTGTATCAAGCAAAAAATAAAACGATATAAGCTCTTTGGTGATGATTATCGGCGAGGCTATCAAAGAAAATAAAAGAAGTATTGGAAATTAATTGATTTAGCTGTAGTGTTTCTAATTTCAGCTAAGTCGTCTCGTATCTTTGCCTCAATAATTTGCTAGCTTAATAGCCAGATTTAATAAGTTATAAAGCTGGCAAAGTGGCAAATATGGAAAGTTTATTGATTTTGGCTGGAGGTGGTGTCGTCTCTGGGATTTTAGCTGGATTATTAGGAATAGGCGGAGGATTTTTGATCGTCTCTTTACTGGTGGCGTTAAATTATCCGCCGATTCAAGCCGTTGCCACAAGTAGCTTGGTAATTATCATGAGTTCTACGGCGGGCAGTTTTGCCAACTGGCGTATGGGCTACTTAGATTTACGTCGAGTAGCATATCTTGCCATTCCAGCTATTTTATTTGCCCAATTAGGAGTAGAAGTAGCGGTAAAAATACCAAACTATATTTTATTAACAATATTTGGCATATTTTTGCTAACTAATATTTTTCTGATTAGGCTGCGCCAAAATCTGGTTGCCAAGCAAAAGAACTCCGACAAATCATTTAATCCCACCTTAGCCAAGATTTTTACGGGGAGTATTGCTGGTTTTTTAGCTGGTTTATTAGGAGTTGGTGGTGGAGCAATTATGGTACCTTTACAAATGCTGCTCTTAAATGAAAATATTAAAGTGGCAATTCGGACTAGTTTAGGTGTGATTGTCGCTGCTACAGTTTCTTCTTGTATAAGTTATGCAGCTAAAGGCAATGTTTTGTTTTATGAAGGCATAATTCTCGGCATTGGCGGGATGCTAGGTACTCAAATTGGTACTAGGGTGTTGCCAAAGCTATCGGATTCTCTTGTTAGCAAAATTTTTGTTTTGTTTCTGGCAATTACGGCTATATTTATGTTTTGGAAAGGTTGGAATGCCTATCAGAGTATTTAGTAGAGTTAAAATACTAAGACATCAAACAACAAAAACAGAGGAAATTGCCGAGATTATTTTCCAACATCCTAATTTGAATTTTATATTAGTTTAAAAGGCGGCTGTTAATCTTGAGAAGCCTTTATTATATTTGTTGATAAATTAAACAAACGTTTTATATTTTTATGCCAATTACTATTAATCAACATAATTTAAAAGTCATAGACGACGAGCTTTCTAAACGTCCTATTGCTCTCGATCCTGGTGGTTATTACGTTATTTACTTAGATCGTGAGGCGGGGTTAATTTGCGCTAAACACTACACCAATTCAATCAACGAACAAGGTTTAGCGGTAGATCCTCAAACAGGAGATGTAATTGCTTGTGGAGGCAAAAAAGTCGTTGAGCGTCCCGTAGAAAAGCTGTACACAGGTAGAACCGCTAAAGAACTCTGTGTCGAAGTAGTTGAGAAGCCCCAACCTTGTCCGATTACCATGCTAGATCATGCTGCATACTTGGGTAGGGAATTTGTTAGGGCTGAATACGCTTTGGTTAATGGTACTGAGTATATTCAAGATTAGTGAAGCAGTAGCTTATTGAGTCAAGTGGAAGATACTTTTGAGGTGTTTATTGTGTTTTAAGCTAAATATTGCCCACTTGACTCTTAATTTTGTTAACGACACCTCGTCTATTTAGAATTAATTGCCTAATCCTACATACCAGTAGTAAGTCGCCATCGGAATAACGGTAGCAACGATTAAAAAGCCAATTATCCAAATGGTTGCACTACCCTGATCTGTGTCTTCAGCTTTGGTAAATGTACCTTCGATTTGAACTTCGTCTTCAATAGCTGGAGGGCCTGGATCTTCTTGACCAGAAAGAACTGCTGTTAGGCGATCGCCTGCATCAATAAAAGCCTGATTGTATTTACTATCTTTGCGAATATTGTAGCCAATAGTATCATCAACAATACTATTAGCTATATCTGCATTAACGAATCCCTTAGCAGCTTCTCCAGTGCGAATTGCGGCTTTGTTAGTTAAAGTATCCATGACAATAAGAGTTTGATTGGCTTGTGCCTCAGGAGTAGGATACCAATCTGCAAATGTCTTTTCAGCTAAACTATCTACCGTTTCGCCATAGTCTAAGCGACGAACTGCCACCATTCTCACTTCTTGACCTGTCTTAGTCGCTAACTCTTGTAAGTCTTTGGTTAATTTGCTTTGATTGGCGTTGCTAATAGCATTAGCCGTGTCAACTACCCAAACTCGATTGGCATCAAAATCGGGTAAATCAAATAATCCTGTGGCGATCGCTGGGGCTGCCAAACAGGAAATAGCAAACATAAGCAACAAAGATGAAGCAATTAGGGTTTTTAAGCGTATACCAGCCTGTTTCACCGCTATTAGGTAGGACTTTATCATGTTTTTCTCAAATAACTACTTATTTTAAGGAATATATTTTAGCTGACAACAACATATCTGTTGAATGCCTATATAAATAATAAAGCCCAGAGTTGCCCCCAGGCTGTAATAAATTAGTGACTTACCAGCATAAAGCTTTAGTTGTCCTTAGTTTTATGCTCTCAATCTCCTGAAAATTAAAGACCAGGGATCAGATTTCTAAAGTCACCGATATAGGCTGTAGAAAGCAAGAAATAAGCAAAGAATGCTCCGCCAGCACCACCAATAAAGAAGCCACTACCAAACTCACTCCAGCCTTCTTTGCTAGCGAAAGCAGCAGGAACATTACCTGTAGTAATTGTTTCGGTTGGTTTGCCACCCATAGTACTAGCATATAGAGACAAACAAAGCGTCAAGATTGCTACTAAACCAATAGATGATAATAAAGCTCCGATATCGGCACTCTGAGTGTTTCTTAATGGCCCTAAAACTAGAAATGGACCATATAGAAAATATCCATGCGCCATACCTACTTCCAAACCACGGCGGAATGGTGCTAGCCCATCGCGGTAGGCAGGTAAATTGCGGATTAAGGTTTTACTAAAGTCGGAAGAATTAAGAGGAGTAGCTAAATTGCCGTTTTCTGGACTTCCAGCGGGCTGAATTGCATTATATTCGTTCATAAAGATTCAATTTCTCCTAAATTTTGTATTTGTACGAATCCTTTAAATAGCATCACTCTATCTTGGTTTAAGTTCGCTTTTTGTTAAGAATCTTTATAACTAAACCTATTGGGGTAAGCCTTAGCAGTAATATCCATGTTGTTAACGTTTTCTAAAATAGGAAAGTAAACTATGATTGGCGATTATGCAGCTTCCTGGTTACCTGTGGCTATGGTACCCCTCGTGGGCATTGTAAGTGCAGCAGTTTCTATGGCTCTTCTCTTCATTTATATTGAAGGCGAAACCCAAACAAAATAATTCTGCAAAACTGATATCTTAAGTAATCTTACTTTTGCTTATCAAAAGTTGATACTCTGCTTATTTTGGCGGGGTATTTTTTTGAAGTTATAGATTATCTGACTGTTATTAATAGTAAAGCGATCGCGATTAAAGCAAAGATACTCCCACAGACAAAAGTTGCTTGAGGGCTGATATTTTGCCACAAACTTCCTGCAATTAGGTTAGCTGGTAAAAGTGCAATTCCCGTAGCCAAGTTGATTCCGCCAAAAGCCGTACCCCTTAAATTGGCGGGAACTCTATCGGCTACAAAAGCCAATAAGACACCCTGACTCATGCCCTGATGAAGTCCATACAAGCCAAACAACAGCCAAACTTGCCAAGTATGATTGACAAAGGCAAAGCCAAGATAGGTTAAGGCATATAATAATATTCCGTTACTGAATAAACCAATGCGACCAATGCGATCGGATAATAAACCTACGGGATAAGCACTGAGAGAATAGGCTATATTCATAACCACCAAAGTAAGCGGTATGAGGTTAGCAGCAATACCAATTTGCTCCGCTCGTAATAATAAAAAAGCATCACTGGAGTTGCCTAAATTAAATAATAATGCCACTAGCATCAGCAACCAATAGTTTTTATCCAAGCTGCTCAATGATGCCCAGTTTAAGGGATTATTCCGCTGTTGAGTAACCGCAAATTTTGGTTCTTTGATCCCTTTTGCCAAGAGAGCTACAGCTAAAATTCCAGGTAGAACAGCCAACCAAAACACCAGTCGGAAATTTTGCCCAGATGCAGACATTAAGCCGAAAGCAGCTAAAGGACCTAAAAATGCGCCAATAGTATCAAGGGATTGACGAAAACCATAAGCAGCACCACGACTAGCTATATCAGTAGCATCTGCAACTAGAGCATCGCGAGGCGCAACCCGAATTGCTTTGCCCAGGCGATCGCTCCTAACGAGCAACTAAAACCCAAGTTGGATTAATTGCCACGGCAAACAAAGGTTTGACCAGGGTTGATAATCCATAACCTGCTATAGCCAAAGTTTTACGCTTTCCTAGATAATCACTTAAAGCACCAGAAAAGACTTTTAGAATAGAAGCAGTAGATTCGGCAATTCCTTCAATTGAACCGACAGTGACTAGATTTGCGCCTAAAGAAGAAACTAGAAACAAAGGAAGTACCGAATGAATCATCTCAGTACTTATATCTGTCAATAGACTAACGAATCCTAAAACCCAAACATTATCAGGAATGTTAGGTGAAATTTTGAATTTCAAAATATCTATTGGTTTAATAATTAGTCCATTCAGTATAAATCTAAAATCATTACCTTACGGTTGCTTTAAGGCGATCGCAAATAAATAATGTTCCTGAAGCAACACACAAAGGAATAGTAATTAAGTTCAGTAAAGGAATACTAATTAAGCCCAAACAGACTAAGCCAAAGCTACCGCTAGCAGGTAAACTTTTGAAGACAATACCTAGCTTTTGGCGAAAACTCAGTCTTCTTCTTTCTAAACAGGAATCCAAAAAATCTAGACAAACAATAGTAGTAGTTAAGGTAAGTGAACCAATACTAGAAACGACAGTACCTACTCCAGGAAAAAAGTTGATTAATAATAAAGGAATACCCACTAAAGCAATTAAAACTAGCTTTTTTAATTCATATAAAATTGCTCTAGCTAAATCACCTGCTATATTTAATTCAATCAGTTCAACCTTGCCCGTGAGTGTTTTTTCCAACTGTTCTGATAGTTGACCATACCAAGGTGCGCCCAACAATACGCCAAATTGCGTCAATAAGAAGCCTGTAGCAATTAATAAAACAACAATTATTAGTAAACGGACAATTATAATAAAACCAGCCACCAGATAAGTCAGAAACCCTAACCATTGAGGCAAATTAGTAACTAATTGATTTAGCCAAAGAGTAAGATCTGCTTGGACATCATTGACAATCTGTAGTCCAAAAAAAAGTAGACCGCTATACAAGGCGATCGCAACTATAATATTGACGACGATGGGAATAACAATATATTTAATCAGGCGGGGATTTTTAATAAAAGTTATCAGGGCTTTAAAAGGATAAGTAGCACCATTAAGAGTTCCAAATCCGCCTAATATTCTTTTTATTGTCTTGAGCATTTAAATTAACATCGACTAATATAGTAATCCTCATTTTAATAAAGTATGATTTAAAGCCTTAATTATGTTGGTTAATGAATAGAATTCTTGTACAAATCATTGTTGGCTACCCAACTAAGAGGTAAAAATAGTGAACAGTTTAGTTTATTTACGCAAAAAGTCTAGTAGGCGTGGACAGAAATTGACGAACCATATATATAACCCAAAACCTTGACGATATCTAACTTACTACTTACTACTTCCTACTCCCTAAGTGAGTAATGGTTTATGAATATTCTCATTCTCTGCTCTACTTTTCCTTATCCACCAGCTAAAGGCAGAAAACAGCTAAGAACATTTCATTTGTTGCAATATCTTTATAGTCGCCATCAAGTTACCTTAGTGACTCGTCGCAGTGCAGAAGTTACCGATCATGAGGTAGAAAGTATACAAAAACAGGTAAAAGAGCTAGTTACTTTTCCTGTAACCAAAAATGTTGAACCTTTAAAACTGCTCGATAAAGCCAAACGTTTGGGAGTATTTATCCAGCAGCGAACACCACCTGAAGTTTTAGACAATTATTCTCCTGAGATGGCAGAGTGGATCAATCAAGCTGTTGCTCAAAATCAGTTTGAAGCGATCGCCTGCGAAGACAACAGCGATGAGATTTATGTTGACCCAAAGTGGCACAAACAGCTAGGAGTAGTCTTAAATCTGCACTTTTCAGAATACGGTAAATACAAACAGCAACTAGCAACAGGAGACTCTAATAACGAAATTAAAGATCAAATTAATTTAGGATTGCAAAAACGCTATGAACAAAGCTATTTAGAAAAATTTAGCCAGATTGTGACAGTAACAAGCAAAGATAAACGTATTGTGCGTCAGTTAGAGTCAGAATGTTCAGTAACCATGATTCCTAACGGCGTTGATTTAGACAAGTTTCCCTATCGAATTACCAACCAAGGAGGACAAAAAATTGTCTTTGTGGGTATGATGGATAGCCCTGTAAATATCGATGCAGCCCGTTTTTTGGCACTAGAAGTATTTCCCGCCATTCGCCAACGCTATCCTGAAGCTGTCTTAGAATTGGTGGGGGCAAATCCCGTAGCAGAGATTCTAGAATTGAAAAACTTACCAGCAATACTTGTAACGGGTGAAGTTAGCTCTGTTGTAGAATATCTGCATTGGGCAACTGTCTGCGTAATTCCCATTCGTCAGGGATATGGCTTGAGAAACCGTACTTTAGAAGCAATGGCAGCGGGAGTTCCCGTGGTGGGGAGCGATCGCGCTTTGGCAGAGTTTAAGGTTGATGGGGCAACTGTTCCCCTAAGAGCTATGCGGGCTAATACTTTAGAAGAATATATTTATGCTATTGGTCGTTTGTTTTCTGAACCTAAGCTACGAGAAAAGCTATCGGTAAATGCGCGATCGCTAGTTAAACAGGAATACACTTGGGATAAGATAGGACAAAAATACGAACAGGTTTTAATTAATGCTAGTAATCAGTAAGGGCGAACGGCCGTTCGCCCATACAGTATATGTCACAGGTTGTAATTGTTGGGGCAGGTCCGATTGGGGCGACGATGGCACTGCTATTGAGCAAAAAGGGAATTGCAGTCAAATTGGTTGAAGCCTCTCGTGATTTTAAGCGGTTGTTTCGCGGAGAAGGCTTAATGCCGAGTGGGTTAGATGCCCTAGAACAAATGGATTTATTAGGGCTTTTAGCAGAAGTTCCCCATCGAGCGATCGATGCCTGGGAATTTTTATTATCTGGTCGAACTTTATTTCGAGTTGATGAACCAATAGAAAAAAATGGTAAACACTACACTACCGTTGTTTCTCAGCCTCATTTACTCGCTGCAATTATTGAGCAAGCAGAAACATATCCTCAGTTTGAATTTATTCAAGGCGAACCTGTTGGGGATCTTTTATTTTCTTCAGACAGGGTTTCTGGAGTTAAACTGGCTTCAGGTCAAGAAATAACCGCTGATTTAGTTATTGCGGGAGATGGGCGTAATTCTGTAATTAGGAAAAAAGCGGGCTTAAAATTAACTAAGCTGCAAAATAATTTAGATATTCTCTGGTTTAAGTTGGATTCTGGTGTTTTCGCAAAATCAGCCAATATTTTTTATTCAATCTTGCAAGGACGTGAGGGGTTTGGTTTGTTTCGGGCTTCATCAGGTCAATTTCATATAGGTTGGGGATTGCACGCTGATGATAATTATGATTGGCAACAGGTAGACTGGGGTGAAAAATTAGCAGCCACTTCACCTCCTTGGTTAGCAGAACATATCGTGAAACACCGAGAGAGTTTGACCAAGCCTATGTTATTGTCTGTTGTTGTCGGACGTTGCGATCGCTGGTCAATACCTGGCTTACTTTTATTAGGAGATGCGGTTCATCCCATGTCCCCCATCCGCGCTCAGGGTATTAATATGGCGTTTCGAGACGTGATTGTCGCTGTTAACCATTTAGTCCCTCTATTGACTCAATCATCAGCCGATTTAAGCAAAATTGATGCAGCACTACCTCAGATTCAGCTAGAAAGAGAACCTGAAATTATACGGATTCAAAAGCTACAGGCGCAAGAAATTGCCCAAGCTGAATTACTCCACAATTATGCCTTTCTGCGTTGGGGTGCGAAAACTTTTGCACCGATCATTCGTCCAGGCATCCGCGCATCTTGGCTAAGAAGACAAAAGCAACTACGTCAGGGTGTAACTAAAGTCTGTTTAGTTGTTTAGTGACAAATTCTCTCTTTTTCAATGTAATGTCCTAACCTATCATTCAGAGGATTGCTATATCAATCAATAGTCATAGAAAATATTTATCAACAAACTACAAAAGTATTTATTTAGACAGATGTAGGCACTAAGCTAAATAAAACCAAAACCGAACCTGTCTTACCAGGATTCTATTTACCGCAATTATTAGTATCGCCAGATGAGGCAAAAGATTCGATATTGACAAAGTTGAGTGAGTTTTTAGCTAAATGTACCAGTGGTGACGATCTAGGGTTGCGCTTGCGAGGGAGAAGCGAGTTAGTAGCAATTTTGACTTTTTACTCTAGCAATTATTGTCATAATTCGATCGTAAAGTTAATAGCTTTTAAAGACTTCGCAGCGCCTTTTAGCTAAGTGATTTTCTAGATTAAGCGTAATTTTGGTATTTTTTATACTTAGCAATAGCTGAATAATAGTGAAAACTAAAATCTCTTCGAGTTTCAAACATGGCAATAAAAAGCAAAAATAGAGTGTGGCAACGCTTGCTGGCACTGGCAATCGGCTCAATGTTCCTTAGTGCGATCGCCCCAACAATTGTCCAGGCGCAGGCACCACCCACCCTTGAATCATTAGCGAATACTACCTCTGGGCTTCAGGTTTCCATCGATACTGTTTGGGTTTTACTAGCAGGCTTTTTGGTCTTCTTCATGCAGACTGGCTTTGCCATGTTAGAGGCAGGCTTTATCCGCCAGCGAGGCGTAGTTAACGCCTTGACGGAGAACTTTATAGACGCTGGACTCACCGCTTTAGTGTTTTGGGCAGTCGGCTTTGGTATTGCTTTTGGCAGCAGTGCTGGTGGAATCATTGGCACAAGCCACTTCTTCCTGAGCGACGCACTTACTTTGAGCGGAACTGGTGTCAGCTACGCTACTGGAGCTGATGGCTCTGACACAAGCCTCAATACCTATACCCTGTTCTTTTTTCAGTTTGCCTTCGCTGCCACTGCCAGCACCATTACCACAGGCGCACTAGCTGAACGGACAGACTTTGTTGGCGACCTGATTTACAGCGTCGTTATTGGGGCGATCGGCTATCCAATTATCGCCCACTGGGTATGGAACAGCGGCGGCTGGCTATCTAGTCTCGGCTACCACGACTTCGCTGGCAGTTCTGTTGTTCACCTTGTTGGCGGTACATATGCCTTAATCGGTGCTTATTTGCTTGGACCGCGTCCCAATCGTTCTGCCTGGGGTCAGACTCCGCCACCACATAATCTAGGCTTGGCAACCTTGGGTACGTTAATTTTGTGGTTCGGCTGGTACGGCTTTAACCCTGGCTCGTCTCTAGGTATGGACACTCCTGGACTAGTTGCCTTGATAACAGTTAACACAACTCTGGCATCGGCAGCTGGGGCAGTGGCGGCGCTATTCTTCCAGTATTTTCGCTCGCATAAATGGGAACTGTCTTACTGTCTCAACGGTGCGCTAGGAGGACTGGTTGGGATTACGGCTGGCTGTGCATACGTTTTGCCCTGGGCTTCAGTCTTGATTGGCTTAACGGCAGGAGTGCTAGTCATCATCTCGATGAACATTATAGAGGCAGCTAGAATTGACGACGCAGTGGGGGCATTCTCTGTCCACGGTGTCTGCGGCATGATGGGGACTTTAGCAGTCGGCTTTCTAGCTCAGCGACAATTAACCTCAAATCAAACGGCGGGGCTGTTGCTAGGTGGCGGCTTTAAGCTACTTTGGGTACAGTTTCTCGGTGTTGTTTCAATTGCAGTTTTTACTGTCGCCTTTGCCTTTCTCATGTTCGGTGCGCTTAAGGCGGTGGGTCGCTTGCGCGTCCATCCCGATGCTGATGAAATTGGCATCGATGCCTACGAACACGGTGCCTCTATTTGGCCCGATGTCCACTCGATTGAAGAGCAGCTTAGCGACAAACAAGAGGATCGCGATCGCACTGCAAAAATTGCGAACAAATGATTAGAGTGAGCGAATTCAGGTCGTACTGAGATTGATGTTGCCCAATAAGCAGCGGATTTGCCAAACCACAGCGTAACCTGAAAAATCGTTTAATGTTTCGGGCGCGATCGGCTCTTAGTTCGTAAACGCTCAATTGTTAAAACTATTATTGACCAATTCAAGAAGCTCTCTCAGATTAAACACTCGCCCGTCAGTTTTGGCGTAAATATTTGGTGTAGCTTGATTGCACACTGTGAGGGCGACCCCCCAAAGGGCTATCAACCGAAGAAACCTTTCGATTTAGAGAAAGATTTGGCACAATATGCCTAACCCGAACTCAGGTTTAGCTAAAACTGCTACTTTATTAATTAAGAATACTCATAAATTCGGCAATGTCTTGATTAATTAAAATCAGCACATTAGCAAGCTATCAAAATAGTTTTAAGAATTTTTCCTACAATAGTTTGGACAAAATTGTGATGATGCAGAAGCTTTAGTCCAAACTATTGCCATGTATTAAAATACCTATTTTTTGTTTATGCCTCTTTGATGAAAATATAGCTCCCTTAGCTTATTAATTGCTCTGTAATTGTCGATTAATTTTTCGTAGCTTAAATCAAAATGAAAATAGCAGTTTTAGGGCATCGTCGATTTCCAATCAAAGAGCCGTTTGCTGGCGGTATTGAACGTTTCACCCATACCATCGTCACAGAATTAGCCAAAAAAGGCTGTCAAGTCACTTTGTTTGCTCATCCAGAAAGCGATCGCCGTCTTAATCTATCCCTGGAGCCAATTTTAGATACTTCTTTTTGTTTAAACCATGAAGAGGAATCTCATGAGGCTTATCTGAACATCATGGACTATCTCAGTACTGAAGACTTTGATTTGGTACACGATAATTCTCTAAACTACTTCCCGATAATTCTAGAAGATCGTCTATCTGCGCCTTTAGTAACCACCTTACATACTCCTCCCTTTTCCCGTCTGTTGAGTGCTATTCGTTATCGTGAAAGGAAAAAGCGGGGTCACTATATTTCTATTTCTGAGTTTAACACCAAACTGTGGGGTTTAGATAGCGATCGCCTAGAAACAATTCACAATGGCGTGGACACAAAGGTATTTGGTTATTTACCTTTCTATCATCAAAACTGTGCTGTCTGGACAGGAAGAATAATCCCCGATAAAGGTACTCATCTGGCTATCGAAGCTGCCCAAAAAGCGAAAATCCAGTTAATTATCGCTGGAAAAATTGGCGATCGAGAATATTTTGCTACCAAAATTGCACCTCACCTGGGCAAGGGAATTGAGTATGTAGGACATTTAAAAGAAGAAGAGTTAGTGCCTTTATTGCAGTCAGCAGCAATGACTTTATGTACTCCCGTATGGTCTGAACCTTTTGGCTTGGTAGTTATCGAAAGTCTTGCCTGCGGTACTCCTGTGGTGGCATTCGATCGTGGTGCCATGTCTGAGATTTTAGATTGTCAAACAGGTATTTTAGTTCCTCCTAACGATACCGATGCTATGGCAGAGGCGATGAAGCAGGTAAAACGTTTATCTCGCTACTCTTGCAGAAAGCTAGCTTTAGAACGGTTTAGCCTAGAAACCATGATTGATAAATACATTCAGGCTTTTGAGCGAATTATTAACCGACACAAAGAAAAATCATGCACATTGGGTATTACATACACCTCCACGGCAGAGGACACGCTCAACGAGCCAAAGCGATCGCTCAAAACTTCAATTTCCCCATTACCTTCATCGGCACTGGAGTTAGTCAACAAAACTGGGAGGGAGTAAGCAATTACCAGCTACTAGATTTACCTCCAGATAAGGTAGAGTATGTTCCTGACTTGCCAATTAATCAAGACTGTCAAACTTATTCTTTTCATTACGCTCCCTATTATAGTGATGCCTATCGGCAAAGGGCAGTTATGCTAAGTGAATGGGTGGGCAAAACTAATCCCACGGCGGTAATTGTCGATGTGTCGGCCGAAATAACCCAGTATTTGAGGTTTTTGGGTGTACCCGTAATTGCCGTGCGTCAACATGGCGATCGCACTGACTACCCTCATCTTGCAGGTTATGACGCAGCCTATAAATTGTTTGCTCCCTATCCTGAAGTTTTAGAATTTGAAGGTATACCTAATTGGATTCGAGCCAAAACTATATATTCTCCTGGTTTTTCTCGATATTCACAGCGAACAATCACAAAATCTGCTGCTAGAGAATCACTAAATATATCTCCCCAACAGAAGGTGGCTTTGGTGCTAAATGGCAAAGGCGGTAGCAGACATTCTCTGGCTGATATTACTGCTGCTGCGCTAGCTACACCAGCATTGCTATGGTTAATAGTGGGCAAAGTTAAACATGATTCTGATGTTTTACCTGACAACGTTTCTGTTGTGGGGTGGTGCGAGGATACCTATATTTATCTTAAAGCTGCCGATGTAGCGATCGCTTCTGGGGGTCATAATACCGTCATGGAAATTGGGACAGCGAAAATACCTTTCTTGTGTATTCCTGAAGCTAGACCTTTTAACGAACAGGTAATTAAAGCTCAACTATTAGAAAAGCTAAGTTTATGTTCGATGACAGAAGCTTTTCCCTGTAGTGATTCGATAGCCTTTACTCTAGAGAATTTAAACACAATCGATATTGATAGATGGGATCGGATCATGGCTGTTGACGGTGCAGCACAAGCAGCTAAAGCAATTAAATCTGAAGTGAAATTGTTAGCTAATTATTTAAACGTTTGTAATTTTGAAAACCACCAAGTTAACACAACTACCTATCAACTTTAGTGATTTTTTAAACAAGTCTGTATTTCTGTTTCTGTAGGATATTTAATAATTTCTATTTGATTATCTTGTAGGCTAATATATCCCATCTCAGCAAACTGATTGAGCCATTTTTTCATTGGTAATATTTGCCATTTACGATAAAAAAACTGAGCATTACTGACTATTTCCTCTAGATGATTTAATGGAGGAGTATAGGATGGATGAAACTGATGATAGGCTAAAGCACTTATTTTATATAAGGGTATATGTTGCGATCGCATTCTGAAAGCAAAGTCAGTATCTTCACCTCCATAGCCACGATATCCTGTATCAAAACCACCAAGATCAAAAAAGGTTTTCTTTTTGATGCCAAAACATAAAGACCAAAACAATTCGTAAGGATGCAATGCTTTATTCTTCTTAGTAACTTCTTTTCTCTGTAGTTTGTGTGGTGCAGACTGTTTTTCTAAAGTATTATACGTCCATTGTTCTTGTTGCCAACCTGAAGCCAAATAACGAACCGAACCTTGGTATAGTGCATCTTCTTTTTCTAAATGATGATTAAAAACCTCAATTAAATTAGGATGGCTAATACAATCTATATCAAGAAAAACCAACTTGTCCCCTTTAGCAATTTCTGCGGATTTATTTCTAGCTGCTGCTAAAGGTAGAAAATTATTATTTGTATTAATAGCTGCTGTCTTGATCGGAAAAGTTGCTAGTAATTTGGGAAGTTCGTCGTTCATGGTAACTATTACTAGTTCATTGAATAAAGCTGTAGAATTAGTTAATCCTTTGATTAAATTTTTTAAGTGTAATTTTCTGTTGGCATAAATAGTACATACAGAAATATTATTCATTTTTATAAAAGCCGTCAGCAATTAATAATTAGCTGTTAACTGTTGTTTTTTACAATATATTTATATTAGATACAATTGATTGACAGCGCATACTCGACCCTAGCGCGAATAGCTGCTTCTGGTTCACTATCAATCAATTTCTGAAAGGCGATCGCAATTTCTGAGAGCAATTCTGGTTGACTTTGGGACAAGGTATTACTTAAAGCCTCTAAACCCACTACCGCAGCGTAGCGCACTACCCACTCGCCATCTTCTGTAGCTAGAAGTAGAGTTTTAAGCACCTTTTGTTGGGCGGGGATAGCCTGACTCTCAGGCAGCTTTGACCAGAGAATGCTGCCTAAGCCTTTGGCTGCTGCACGACGCACGCTTTGAGAAAAATCTGAAATTGCAGCCTCTAGTAATAAATCTAAAGCAGCAGGATCGCCAATACCTGCAAAGACTCTAGTTGCCCAAGCCCTTGCACCATAATTATATCCATCCAGGTTTTTGAGTAAATAAGGAACTACAGGTTCGCCAATTTGAATTAAACCATCTACCGCAGCCACTGCTGCACCAGGGTTATTGAACCCTAAAACTTCTACTAAAGTGGGTATAGCAGCGTGATCGCCTACTTCGGCTAAGTTTTCGACAGTTTCTAAGAGTAAATCGGCTGAGTCGGCTTTATTTACCGCATTAATTAGTTGATGAACATCGGACATTGGCAAATTAAGGCTGATTGAAATTTTAAAATCTGAGATCTAAGGAATAATTTTACTATTTTGAGTGTACTAAGTATATCAAGGCGATTTTAGTCACAACATTAAAAACTAAAACGCATAAATATAGAACATCCAATCTATAAATATATACTGACTTTCATAATAAATTTATAAATAGCGATGTGTCCTCGCGTTAAATCCCGCCCTAAAAAGTGATTACACTAAATGCCAAAATGGTTACAAATATCAGGCATTCTCGGCATTTTTTCAAAAAAGAACTCATAAGAAACTTTTCTTTGTTATTAATTAGTACATTTTTATATTTCCCTTAATTAATTGGAGAATTAACAACCTTTGGTATTAAAATAATCCTCAAAGAAATATCTATCGAGTCCGAATATTTTTTGCTCAGTTTATTAACATAACTTTTACTTCATTCCCTTTACCAATGAACCTTTGATCGATAGGCGCGATCGCCAGACCATTAGTCTGTGCCAAATTAATTAAGTTACCTGAACTATGGCTACCACCAGCTAAAGCAAATTCATATTTACCATTTACTAAATGTAATTGTCCCCAGAGATAGGTTTCTCGTTTGCCAGCAGCTTTTAAATCGTGCCGGGTAATAGCATCAACAAACTTAGGTTGATAGTTATTTTGTCCTGATAGTTTTTTTAGTGCAGGTTGGACAAAACGCCAGCAGCTAACTAAAGCCGAGACAGGATTACCTGGAATGCCAAAATAGAGACAGTTATTATCATCAAAGGTGGCTACAGTTAGAGGCTTACCTGGTTTAACCGCTACGCTGCGGATATGTAGTGTTCCGCCTAATTCTGCCAAAATACGGTCAACATAGTCATAATCGCCAACGGATACGCCTCCAGTGGATAAAACTATATCTGCTGATTCTATAGCTTGAGCGATCGCGCTTTTCAAAGCCTCTGGCTGATCTGGCACAATACCTAACTTGATAGGAATACCACCATTACTTGCCACAAAGCTTGCTAAGGCATACTGATTAGAATCTACAATTTGTCCTGGTTGCAGAGTTTGTTCGGGGGTGACTAACTCATCTCCAGTAGATAATATTGCTACGCGGGGACGACGATAAACCGATAACTTTGTACATTGTGCAGTAGCTAATACGGCAATTTCGGCTGCGCCAATTTTAATTCCCGCTTCTAATATTGGTGTCCCAGCTTGATAAAAAGCTCCCTTGTGTCGCACAAACTCTTGAGGTTCGGGTGCAGCTAAGATAGTAACTTTATCCGCTTCTCTTTGGGTATTTTCTTGAATTACAATAGTATCAGTTCCTTGAGGCAGCATTGCGCCAGTAAAGATACGAGCAGCCTGTCCTGGCTTGATATCTACTTCAGGGCGATCGCCCGCAGCAATTTCGGTAATAACATCTAAGTGTACAGGATTCTTTTCATCACAAGTTTTCACATCTTCATAACGCACTGCATAGCCGTCCATTGCCGAATTATCCCAGTGAGGAAAATCTAATTTCCCGACAATAGGTTTAGCTATAGTTCTTCCCTGAGCATTTTCCAAAGTAACCGTTTCACTATCATGTTCAGTTAGAACCTGAACTAAATTGAGAATAATATCTTCAGCTTCTTTAACAAGCAACATAAAACAATAAAGCTTAGAGTCCCAAAGGACTTGTGTGCATGGAGTCGGCAAAACAATACAATTGAAAGAGGAATACCGACTGGACATCTGTGCAGCTTCCTCTAGTTCAAACTTAAGCAAATTATAGCAATGAGCAACATACAGATAGAATCAGACCTTAAAGAAATCCTTAATAAAAACAAACTATCTTAAATCATGTACGACGATTATCGACTTGATAAACCTGATTATAAAAAATATCCTAAAGTTCCCATAGTTAGACGAGTATGGGCATTTGCGAGCGACTTTCTGAGCATTTGGTTTATAAGCTCCTTTTTTGCCTCTAATCTGTATGTTCAGTGGCTGGTATTTTTACCCCTTTGGTTGATTATGCGAGTGCTGATCGTGGAAAAAAATAAAGGTCAAAGCTTGGGCAAATGGGCATTTGATATCAAAGTCATCGATCCGCGCTTTAATCGAGTCCCCGATTTGATGAGCTTATTAAAACGAGAGATAATGGTAGGTGTGTTTGCAGCTTTGGCGATCGCAGGATTACAAAATTTTACGAATGGTTTGTCTGTATTGCTTCTGCTTAGTCCTTTGGCGATAGATTGCTCTATATCCTTACTAGATGAAGAGGCGAACTTAGCTGGGCATGACCGAGTGGCACAGACTTTTATGGTACAAACAGAAAGAGGTTTTTCCTTAGACTTAAGACTTAAAAAAATATTTGGTCAAATTCAGCGTAGTATGCGAAAATAGTAAGCTGCGTGTCAATACCGCGATTAGAGATGCTTTCTAACCGTTGGTCAGTATATAAGTAGACATAAAAATATATAGATAGATAATCCCTGAGCAAAAATCATGGCAAGCAAGAAAGGCGTTCGGATAGTTATTACTTTAGAATGCACGGAGTGTCGCACCAATACCAATAAGCGATCGCCTGGTGTATCTAGATATACCACAACCAAAAACCGTCGCAACACTACAGGCAGAATGGAATTGAAAAAATTCTGTACTCATTGCAACACCCACACTGTTCATAAAGAAATTAAGTAATTTCTTGAACTAAATCAACTGAATAACTTATTGAATCATCATGGCATATTATCGTAAACGTCTTTCCCCCATTAAACCTAGCGATCCTATCGATTATAAGGACATAGAATTGCTGCGTAAATTTATCACTGAAAGAGGCAAAATTTTGCCCCGTCGGATCACTGGTTTGACTGCACAACAGCAAAGAGATTTAACTGTGGCGGTAAAAAGAGCCAGAGCGATCGCTTTATTACCTTTTGTAAATGCAGAAGCTTAAATAACCCTTATTTTTGCAGTTTAATGGCAATAAAAAGTCAACGAAAAGTAAACTAAAGCAAGTAAAATAGAGTTTACTGTCGTAATCAAGTACAAAGCTGGTGGAACAAGGAAAGCTGATTGAATTCAGAGTGCAAGGAGAACGTCGTCTTGCAGTTGCCGAAAGACCAGAAGGAAAAAAGGATTGGATCGTAGTTGATGCAGGGGGACAATCTCACAAGATACGTCCCCAAAGAGTTGATTACACCGTAGAAGGAGTTCTTTGTGAACCTGCGGAGATCCCCAGCTTCTTAGCAGAAGCTGAATCTTATTTAGACCCTGATAGTCTAGAAATAGCCTGGGAAGTATTAGTCGAAGATAGCAGCACCGTTACTCCACAACAAATGGCGGAACTGTTATTTTCCGATCAAAGTCCAGCACCTTGTTATGCTGCTCATTCTCTTTTGAGTCAAGACAAAATATATTTCAAGCAAAAAGCCGATCGCTACGAACCAAGACCAGAATCTCAGGTTGAAGAGATTAAGCACCAGCTAGAGGTTCAAGAACAAAAGGATCGTCAGAAAGAAGAGTTTGTTACTCATGTCAAAGAAGCTCTAGAAGGAAAAGAAATTGCATGGAGTGAAAGCGATCGCCTTCGTTTAGAATCGATTGAAAAACTTGCCCTTCAAGCTGACAATGCCCCTAAAGCTGTCCAAGAAATACTTAAAGAAGTTGGCAAAAATTATGATGCCCAGGCAGCTTTTCAATTATTAGTGGATATAGGATGGTGGAGTGAGCATGAAAATTTATTTTTGCGTCGCAGTTCTTATCCGATAAACTTCTCTAGAAAGGTGCTTGATGTGGTGCAGCCTCGTCTTCAATTAGATCCCGCCGAAGCCGACGACAATCGTTTAGATTTGACTTATCTCAAAGTTTGTACCATTGATGATGAAAGCACCACTGAAATAGATGATGGTCTGAGCATCGAATATTTAGCTAATGGTACAGCCAAAATTTGGGTTCATATTGCCGATCCGACTCGCTTAGTTGAGCCAGAAGATGAACTAGATTTAGAGGCTCGTCGTCGTAGCACTAGCCTTTATTTGCCTACAGGCATGGTTTCTATGTTCCCGACGGATTTAGCAACAGGACCAATGAGCTTGGTAGAAGGACAAGTGTGCTGCGCTCTCAGTTTTGGGGTGGTGCTAGATCAAACAGGAGGAATTCAAGAATACGAAATTCATTCAAGTTTAATTAAGCCCACTTATCGTCTTACCTACGATGATGTGGATGAGATGTTGCAGCTAGGAATACAGAATGAACCCGAAATTCCCGATTTGGCTCAAAAGTCACAGTTAAGAAGAGAATGGCGCAAATCTCAAGGCTCGATTCAAATCAAAATGCCAGAGTCAGTTATCAAAGTTAAAGATAACGAAGAAGTAACTATTGAACTGATTGATAGCTCTCTCTCGCGTCAGCTAGTTGCGGAAATGATGATCCTAGCAGGTCAGATTGGCGGGAAATATGGAACAGAACATAACTTGCCTTTGCCCTACAGAGGTCAGCCACAGCCAGAATTACCCTCAGAAGAAGAGTTGCTCCAACTTCCTCCAGGGCCTACTCGCTTTTGTGCTTTGCGTAGCTGTATGCCTCGTAGTGAGATGAGTATGTCGCCGATTCGTCACGCTAGTTTGGGTTTAGATAGCTATGTTCAGGTAACGTCGCCGATCCGCCGTTATACAGATCTTTTAGCGCATTTTCAAATCAAAGCTCATCTCCAAGGCGAAGAATTACCTTTTTCACGCGAAGAATTACAGGAAATTGTCTATAGCGTTAGCAGTTCATCCTATGAAGCAACTTTAGTAGAGCGTCAAACTAACCGCTACTGGGGACTAGAATATCTGCGACGTAACGCCGAATGCGTCTGGGATGTCTTGGTCTTGCGCTGGCTAAGGGAAGATGAAAACTTAGGTCTGGTTTTAATTGAAGATCTGGGTATGGAATTGCCCCATCGCTTCGATCGCCCTGTAGCTTTAGGCGATCGCTTAGAAATGCAGGTGACTCGTGCCGATCCTCAACGAGATGAAGTACGATTTAGAGAGATAACCGAAGCAGAAATTCAGGCAACCTCATCTTAATTTAGGGGCTGACTTAGAGAATGAACATATTTGAAAGCTTGAAGATGGCAACTTCTACTCTAGTTGCCAATAAGATGCGTAGTAGTTTGACAATGTTGGGCATCATTATCGGCAACGCTTCGGTAATTGCCATGGTGGGAGTAGGACAAGGGGCAAAAAATCTAGCTTCAGAACAGTTTGAATCCCTCGGTCCTAATGTGATGTTTGTCTCAGCAGGATCGTCAGAAGAGAGACGCACTACCTTTAGCCAACCAAAAACTCTAGTTTGGGATGATGCGATCGCCATTGCCGACCAAGTACCTAGCGTTAAAGAAGTTGCTCCCCAAATTAGTGCCAATAGCCTAATTACCTATCGTAATCGTAACAGCAGCGAACAAGTAATAGGTACTACCCCTGAATATTTGACGGTCAGAAGTTTTGAGGTGGATCGAGGCAGATTCTTTAATGATGAAGATGTCAAGCGCAATCAGCGAGTAGTGGTTTTGGGTTCAGAAATAGCCGAAAGGTTCTTTGGACAACAAAATCCTTTAGGTAAGAAGATGAAAGTCAAAAACATTAACCTGGAGGTGATTGGAGTCTTAGAAGCTAAAGGAGCTTTTTTGGGTAGCAATCAAGACCGCACCGTATATATTCCCCTGACCACGATGGCAAGTCAAATTGTCGGCGATACTTCTCCCTATGGGACTCAGGTAAGCGTTATTTCCATTGCTGCTAAAGATGAAGATAGTATTCGTGCCGCCAAGCTACAAATTGAAAATCTTTTGCGGTTGCGTCACAAAATTACTGGTCAAGATGATTTTAGCGTTGGTACCCAAAAAGACGTATTACAGATTGTGGATACTATTACCAGTGGTTTAACTGTCTTGCTGGCTGCGACTGCCGCTATTTCTTTGCTAGTCGGCGGCATTGGGGTAATGAATATTATGCTGGTAGCGGTAACAGAAAGGACAAAAGAAATTGGCTTGCGTAAAGCGATCGGTGCCAAGGAAGGAGATATCTTGTGGCAGTTTTTGATTGAAGCAACAATTCTTTCGGCAGCCGGTGGCGCGATCGGTACTGTAGTTGGTGTCACAGGAATTGTTTTAGTGGGTACATTTTCTCCCCTGGCACCAACTATTTCTCCAGTAGCCATTGTACTTGCTGTGGGGGTTTCGGGAATAATTGGTCTTTCTTTTGGAGTTTTCCCTGCTAGGGCAGCAGCCAAGCTCGATCCTATAGTTGCTTTAAGAAGTATTTGAAGAATTTCTAGCTAATAGATCAATCATCTAGTATCGCTTCGCTTTTTGTAGAAAGTAGGAAGTAGGGGCGAACGGCTGTTCGCCTGTAGGGAAGTTAAATATGGTTAGGGTTTCAAATTAAATAAATGGCGAATTCATTTACGTCCAAGTCTACTAGATTAAGCATATAAATATAAAATCATTCGCTTTTCCTGATACTTTATAGAATATGCTACTTTTCGCTTAAATTAGTATTTTTTAATTCAACATAATTTAGAATATTATTTTAAGATAAAGTTTTTTATTTAAGGTTAGGAAAGAGAATCTTTACTGCTAAAGCTGCATTTAGCTAACGAAAGAATCAATAAATTATGTTAATTGAAGTGTGATGAGCGATATTACTGAACATAAACTGACTTCACGGAGAAAACCTAGGCAGGTTACCAATCAGGATCAACCGCAAAACACAGCACAATATGTCGAAAAGCTAGAGACTTTACTGAGTCTAGTCCCCTATTACCTGTTTGTAGTAGACGTATCCACCAGAACTATTTCCTTTTCAAATAAGGCTTTAGCAAAAAGTCTGGGCTTAGTCGATCATCAAGTCGCAAAAGGGAAAGCGATCGCCGAATGTTTTTCGCCAGAATATACTCGCCAAATAATTTGGCAACAGCAACAGGTATTGACCCATAACAAGGTGTTTCATTTGCAAGAAGAAGTAAAACTTGCCGATGGAGTTCACTATTTTGATACTACCGTAACGCCGATTAAGAATGATGAGGGAGAAATATATGCACTACTTCATACCCTTAATGATGTTCAAAATATAGCTGCTACTCAAAAAGCTCTTTCACAGCGTAGTCTTCAGCTAGAGGCTGCCAATAGAGAATTAGAATCTTTCTCCTATTCTGTATCTCACGATTTACAGTCACCCCTGAGAATTATAAATGGCTTTAGCCAGGTGCTGTGGTCAACGTGCCAGCCCGATCTAAACGATCACGCCAGACACTATTTGGAAAGGATTCAAGCCAACAGTCAAAAGATGAGTAATTTGATAGACGCTTTATTGGAGTTGTCTAGGGTAACTCGCAGCGAAATGAAGTCGATTGAGGTTAATCTTAGTCAGATTGCCCAGAATATTATTGAAGAGTTGCAAACACAAAATCCCGACCGCCAGGTAGAAATAAAAATTGCTCCCGATCTTAAGGCACAAGGAGATCCTCAATTACTTAAAATTGTCTTAGATAATTTGCTCCATAATGCCTGGAAATACACCTCCAAGCGATCGCTGGCAAAAATCGAATTTGATGTTTTGACTGCCAATGGAGAACAAACCGCTTTCTACGTGCGGGATAATGGTGCGGGTTTCGATCAAGACTATGCCGATAAGCTATTTACTGCTTTTCAACGACTCCATAGTCAAGCAGAATTCCCTGGGACAGGCATCGGTTTAGCTACCGTACAGCGCATTGTATATCGTCACGGGGGTAAGGTCTGGGCAAAAGGAGAATGCGATCGCGGGACAACAATTTATTTTTGTTTGTAGTAGGGGCGATTCGCCCTTCGGGTTCGGCAGTTGCTTCAACAGCGCGATTATTCAAGCGGAACTAAATTCCGCGAATCTCGCGCTCAAGTCGGTGAAACCGATGGCGGCTTTTGGGTCAGAAGATTCTGTCCCAACCTCGACAGTTTGCTCAACGGGGGGAACCCCCGCAACGCAACTGTCTCGCAAAACGCGCCTTCCCAACGCACTGCCTCACGAATCGCCCTTACATTGCGAATCGCCTTTACATTCTTAATTTCTTGTATCTAGCTAGTGCCTGAAGAGGAAAGTATTGTTGATAAAGATGATATTTCAAATAAAAGTGGCAGGGAAAACCAGTACCTGTAAACCGATCTTCTTCCCAAGTGCCATCTGAGCGTTGTGTTTGTAGCAAATATGCTATCCCTTGAGCAATGGCTGGCTGTGCTGTAAACTGGGTTGATTCTGCTGCTGCTATCAAACCAATTAATGCCCAGGCTGTTTGCGAAGCGGTACTAATTCCGATGCCTTTTAAACTTGGATCATCATAGCTAGCACAGGTTTCGCCCCAACCACCGTCGAAATTTTGACAGCTAACTAACCAAGCTGCGCCTTTCTGAATCTGAAACTTGCAGCGTGTGGGTGCAATGAGACTCAGGGCAGATAAGACCCCGCTTGTACCGTAAATATAGTTGACCCCCCAACGTCCAAACCAGCTACCGTCGGTTTCTTGCTCTTTAACTAAATATGCGATCGCTTTTTGAACTTGCCCATCATCCATTGATAGACTGCATTCTCCTAACATTTCTAATACCCTGGCGGTAACATCAGCAGTATTAGGATCGATCATGGCTTTTAAGTCGCCATAGGGAATTGAGTTAATCCAATCTTGGTCGTTATCGAGATCGAAAGCTGCCCAGCCTCCAGGTTTACACTGCATAGTTGCTATCCAGTTAAGGCAACGGGCGATCGCTTTTTGTTTCTGTGCTTCATTAGTAAGCTTGACTTGAGATAAGCCCATGACCACCACCGCCGAGTCATCTAAATCGGGATAAAAGCGATTATCAAATTCAAAAGCCCAGCCACCAGGAGTTATATCTTTGTTTTTTACTGCCCAATCGCCATAATCTAAAATTTGCTTATCTAGTAACCATTCTCCTGCCTTGACTAAAGCTGGATGGTCGGGGGCAATTCCTGACTCTACCAAAGCGCGTAAACACCAGGCAGTGTCCCACACAGGAGAAATACAGGGCTGAAGACGATAACTGTTTTCCGTTTCTATGGCAAAATTATCAACGGCGGTTAAACCTCGCTGAATAACTGGGTCGTTGACATCGTAATCTAGAGTGCGTAAAGCTAAAAGAGAGTTAAGCATAGCAGGAATAATTCCGCCCCAGTCGCCAGTCGCCTCTTGTCTTTCTAAGATCCATTTTTGTGCAGCAGCAATTCCCTCTGACCGCCAAGGTACTAAATTTAAATTCTCAGCTAGTTTAAAAGCATTATCTAAAGTTAAGAATATGTCCGTCCAGTCGTTACTGCGGGGTAATTCGTAACGCACATTAGCAATTCCCTCCGCGTATAATTCATCTAAGTTAATCGGCGTATCCAGCTTAAATACAGGCTTGCGATCAAAGACAATTAACAAAGGTACGGTGCTACCCCTTGCCCAGCTAGACATTTCGTAGATTGTGAAGGGAGATTGTTCTGGCAGAAGCATAATCCAGGGAGGAATTGAGGGTAAACCTTGCCAGTCATAGCAACCAATCAAAGCCAGGTGCAGCTTTGTAAAGATACGGGTTTGGCTAATGCCACCCTGCTGGAGTATAAATCCCTTGGCTTTAACCAAGGCAGGATCGGCTGCCGATACGCCCAACAAACGCAGTGCCATATATGATTCTACCGAAGTAGAAAGATCGCCCCCATCAGCATAATATAGTTCCCAGCCACCATGTTTGCGCTGTTGCGATCGCAAGTATTTCTCGGCTTTAGCTAGAGGTCTAGTCTTATCTGTCTGCCAAATCTTATGCAGCAAGACAACTTCGGAGGTAATAGTAACGTTAGACTCCAATTCTCCCCACCAATAACCCTCTGAATGCTGGAGAGCAAGTAAATGCTCTTGACTACGAGCGATCGCCTGTTCTAACTTTGGCTTTGTTAGCTGATTTTCTCTCGACGCTACCATTTTATAACACCCTAAACTTTAGAAAAAATAGCACATATAGCCGTACAAAATTAGGTGAGGACACAAAAACTATTAAGTAGGAAGTAGCGCGAAGTTGCGTTGCGGGGGTTCCCCCCGTTGCGAGACAAAACCGTTGCGGGGGTTCCCCCCGTTGAGGTTATTGTCGAGGGCGAGCAAACTTCGTAAGAAGGAAGTAGGAATTTACGAAATGTCAAACAAGTTTTTAGTTGTTAGTCGTTAGTTTTTAGCACTACCAAATTAACTACTAGCCAAGGGGTACCCCCCGCAGGGACTAATTACTAATTACTAATTACTATGAGCAGTATTACTTCTGATTTGAGACATTAAATCAGCAACGCCGTAAAATACAGCTATTCACCAAGTTATAAATAACTCAATATAAGTCTAATGGAAGAACTTATACAGCTACGAGAAAGCATCGAAAAACATGACTTTGTGACGGCTTTGCAAATTGTTGATGAGTTAGACGAAATGTCTGTAGAAGCTAAATTCAACAAAATATTTAGTTACATGGTTGTATTGCTTCTCCATTTAATCAAAGAAGAGGCTGAAAAACGATTGACTAAATCTTGGAAGCTATCGATTAATAATTCAGTTAAGCAGATAAATAGAACAAACAGGCGCAGAAAATTTGGCGGATATTATGCCAAGAAAGCAGACTTAATCGAGATAATTGATGACGCGTTTGAACTTGCTCTTGAAGGTGCAGCAATAGAAGCCTTTGGAGGTGCTTATGATCAACCAGAATTATTAAACTTGATTGATGTCAACGGAATTAAAAATAAAGCTATTTCTCTGCTGGATTATTAAAAGTAGTGCGGTAGTGCGATCGCTTGACTTCATTTGCAAATAAGAGAACTTAAATAATTAATAGAGATGAAACAAAGAGCGATCGCATAGCTTTATCGCTCTACTTTGATTGCGATCGCTCTATCAAAGATTATTTTTCGCTTCTTTAGCAACCTGCTCAAATTCATCATCTGCCAACTTTGTAATTATTGACTTGGCTTCTTCTCCCCCCAATCTACCTAAAGCCTGTACAAGGCGGTAACGTATTTGCCAGTCTTCATTATCGGCAAAAGCAGCCAGTAAAGGGATAGCTCGTGTATCGCCCAATTCTCCCATTGAGCCAATGGCTGCGGTTTGCAAGAGATTATTTTCCGAGTCAAGAGCCTCTTTTAGGAGATCGAAGCCACGAGGATCGCCCAATTCGCCTAAAGCAGCAATGATACTAAACTGCACCAACCATTCCGATGTATCATGATATATATTAGCTAAATCTTCATAGGCTTCAACAAGCTTTAAACCACCAATCGCGTCTGCTGCTGCTGCTTGTACATCTGGCTCGGGATCGTTAAACAGGCGATCGCGTAAGATTTCTAAAGAAGTATCTTTATCATTTATCCCCAGAGTATCTAGCTGACTAACTGCTGCATAGCGCACGCGAGTATTATCATCGGTAATCATGGGCTGCACCATGGCAAAGGCTGTTTCTATGTCAATTTGACGTAGTTGATTTAAACCTCTAATGCGCTCGCCAAAGTCTTCGGAATTTAGCAGAGTCTTAACTGATTCTGGGGTAATAGTCATGATTAAAATTATTAGATTTAAAGTTGGTTTTAAAAAAAGTAAAAAACAATTTTAGTAAATATAGACTTTAACCAGCATACTTACTAATCTGACTTAGAACTTTGACAAGATCTAACTTATTATTCGTTACTTATTACTTGTTACTCAAGCAAAGCAAAACTAGATCATTCGGCTGCCATCATCTTAATTACGTCACCTTGAGTAATCATGCCGATTAACTTAGAATTATCATCTACCACTGGCAAACGTCGTAACTTCTTATCGTGCATAATTTTGGCTGCTTCCCGCACTAGCTGATTGCCTTTTACCGTTGTCGGGCGATCGCTCATAGCTTCACTTACAGTCTGCCCTAAAGCTTTGTGTACTTCTTGATTGTGTTTTGCAGGATTTTGCAGATAAATTACGCTATCGAGAAACATAACATAAGGCGGTGTTTCTACTCCTGTAGCCTGCCAGGTTAGATCAGTCTCGGATATGATTCCTACTAGCTCTCCCTCTTCATTTACCACAGGTAAACCACTGATTTCTTTTTCAGCTAGAATTTGAATCGCTTCTTCTAGTGATGTCTCAGGAGATACCGTAGTCGGATTGACTGTCATAATCTCAGCAACAGTTTTGCTCATCTTTTTGCTCTCAGGTTTATCGTATAATTGGCTACCACTACCTGATTTAATCTATCGCAAATTGTCACCTTCTAAGGCAAGCTGTCACTATATTTAATTTTTAGATTTTTCTCTAATCTTGTAATATGCTAAGTTTTAATGCAGTTACTCTTCTTACTTGTTGAGAGTTAGCCGTAATCTAATTTACTAATAATGATATGAATTCCAAAAAAGAATGAGAGGAATTTTTTTCACAATTCAAATTACAACATAGCAATAATGACTAATCCAGAAACCAAGGCTCAATATGAGGGTGCAATACTAAACCAGCTTGTTAAAAATATTGAGAAAGTTGCTGTTATAGAGGTTGCTGTTAAACAAAATACCCAAAAGCTAGACAACATAGACCAAAGACTAAACAACATAGATCAAAGGCTAACTAATATTGAATCATTACTCGGTTGGCTTAAAGTAATTGGTGGTGCGGTATTAGCGATCGCACTATCTTTAATAGCTAATTTTGTTTATTCGTTTTTAATCAACTAAGATCCAAATTATAATAATTCCAACTCCTCAAAACAACGGCGTGTTAAATCAATCCGTGCTGCTAAATCCTTGTCTTCACGAACATCAATATTAGTAGCAAAAAAGTAAACATCTTTTCCTTTTTCTAAGTAACCAACATACCAGCCAATCTGCGGTGGGGTTTTGTCTTCAAAACCAATTAAGCCCGTTTTAGCTCGAATGGTATAGTCTGGAGTTTGTTCAACGATCATGATATCTTTGGTAATTGCCAGCGATCGCTCTGAAAAGGGTAAATTGTTATTATATAAACGGCGCAGAAACTGAATTTGCTCTAGAGGTGAAATTCTCAGTTTGCCTTTCAACCAGAATGTGTCGATATCTTCAGGGCTACCAATATTTTGATTGCCATAATTTGATTTGCTAACATAAGCTTGCATCTTCTCGTGTCCAACTCGGCGGGCTAACACTTGGTAAAACCAAACTGCCGAAAGCCTAAACGCCTCTTTCATGTTTAAATCTCGATTCCATTCGGCAACTGTTGGTCGATAAATTCCATCCCAAGTCAGAATTGCCAATTCATTATCAATGGCTTCAGTCTCCAAAGAAATGAGAGAATTGAGAATTTTAAATGTCGATGCAGGTAAAACAGCTTTTTCGTTACGCTGTTGATTATATTGATAAGTGCGATCGCTTTGAGCATCGTAGATCGCGATCGAGCCTTCAACCCCTGATTGCTGAAAGTACTGTGCAAAGTTTATCTTTTGGGGTGTATCTAAAGCAACTGCTGAATTCAAGATTGTTTTTGGCACAGTTAAAGCTGGATCTGTGACTTGCCAGAAAGTATACACAAAGCAAGCGATGCCTACGGCTAGCTTCGCAATCGCCATACAAAATATAGCGATCTTTTTTGTTATCTTGTTCATCAATTTTGTCTAGCTATTTAATTTAACAATCTACTTTATAAACCCAATTCTGATATTTTGGTTCTTTATTTTCAGTAATTGCTGTTAGCTTGTGCTTTATTTTCTCGGTAATTGGTCTATCTGTTGTCAGGTGATAGCTTTCGATTTGTTTTACGGGAGTTACCTTGGCTGCTGTTCCGCTTAAAAACACTTCTTCAGCAATTAATAATTCAGTTTTATCGATCGCTCTTTCTTCGGTTTCTATATCTAAATCTTTAGCGATAGTTAAGATGCTATCTCTGGTAATGCCCTCTAAAATGTCTTGATTGAACCCAGGAGTGATCAATTTACCATTGCGTACCATAAATATATTCATTCCTGAAGCTTCACAAATTTTACCTTGGGAGTTCATTAAAATCGCTTCATCAAAACCCGACTCTACGGCTTCAGTTTTAGCTAAAGAAGAAGTAATATAAGCACCGCTAATTTTACCCCGTAGTGGCAAACTGCGATCTTCCTGGCGATACCAAGAACTAATACGGCAGCTAATCCCTTCAGGCGGTAAATAGTCTCCAAGTTCTAGACCATAAATAAAGAAATCTTTTTTAATTTTATGCAGTCGGGGTGCAATACCTAAATCAGAAGTATAAACAAAAGGTCGAATATAAAATGGTTTTTCAGGTTTGTTTTTTTGAACAAAATTAATAATTACGTGTTGAATTTTATCTGCGGGTAAATCATAATTTAGTAGCTTGGCACTTTCGCTCAATCTTTTACAATGGCGATCGAGTCTAAATAATAGTATTTGCTCAGGATTGTCTGGGTTAGGAATACCTCTCATGCCCCCAAAAGCTCCTGTTCCATAGTGTAGAGCATGGGTAGCAATGGAAATATTTGCTTCTTTGAAAGGAACAAACTGATTTTGAAAATAAGCGATTTCTAAAAAATTGTGCATAATTGCTTGATTATTAATTGATTATTAATTACTTGGTGGGCATTAATAAATGTATTTTTATAACGAGCAGAATTGTATTTTATGCCCACCCTATTATCGATCATTGGTCAAAGATAATCGATCATTGTTCCCCAAGCCATCCAGTTAAATTTTGCTGCTGTACTTCGGACAAGTTACTTTTAACTGCTACTTCATAACGGCTGGGTTGAGATTCACTCAAGGTAACGGGCAAGGTTTTAAGTCGATCTTGATGAAAAACTGTAATTTCGATTGTATCTTTAACCTGATGGTCTTTTAACCGTTCATTAAGAGATTCAGCAGTAACTTTAATTCCGTTGATTGCTAATAGCTCATCATCAGCATCAATTCCCGCTTTGCTTGCAGGAGATTCGGCAGCAACAAATTTAATTATTTCTCTATTATTCTCCGACTGTACTTTGATTCCTATATAGGGCGTGTCTGATTCGGTAATAGCTTTCAAGTATAAGCCAAAGGGTTCAAAGTAGTCATCCAAAGGTAATTCGACCGTAGTTTCAATATAGCGAGAGAAAAAATCATCTAAGTTTTCTTCGGCAACTTCGGCTATCACTTCTCTTAATTGAGTTTCACTAAAGCCTATTTCATCCTGTCCAAAACGCTGCCACATTAGCTGCATCACATTATCGAGCGATCGCTTATTATTATGTTTAGCTCGAATTATTAGATCTAGCAGCAGAGAGACAAATTGCCCTTTGAGGTAATAGGAAATCTGATTATTATCGCTATTGGCATCGCGACGATAGAGTTTAATCCAGGCATCATAGCTAGACTCTCCCAATGGTTGAACTTTGCGTCCTTGGGTATTAAGGTACTTAGTAAGATCTTTACTCAGGTTTTTTAGACAGGTTTGACGATTATATATTCCTGCCCGTAAAGGAATTAAAAGATCGTAATAGCTAGTTGTTCCTTCGCAAAACCACAGAGAAGTAGTGTAGTTTTCTGCATCGTAATCAAATACTTCTAAAGCCTTGGGGCGGATGCGTTTTACGTTCCACAGATGGAAAAATTCGTGTGCCACTAACTGCATAAAACGTTCGTATTTCTCGCGATCGCGAAACCCAAATCGAGGATAATTTAAAGTACAGCTATCCTTGTGTTCCAAACCTCCGTAGCCACTTCCTGAGAGGTGTAGCAGAAACAAATACTGTTCATAAGGTAAACCGCCAAACATCTCGGCTTCTACTTCAATGATCTTTTTGGTATCGGCAATTATTTGTTCAGGGTTGGCGTTACCTTCACTCCAAATAGCTAAAGAATGAGGCTTATTTAGCACCTCAAAACTATGTACCTGCTGTGTCCCTACTTCTACAGGAGTATCGACCAACGTGTCAAAATCTGGGGCAACAAAAGTATTGGTTTCTGCTTCTATTTTGGGCAAGGTTGTCGTAACCTGCCAATCCGACTGTGGAGTTATAATTTTGACTGTAATTGGCTGTTGTTCTAATCCAGGCACATAAAAGAACAAAGCTGCACCATTAAAATAGCCATGAGTAGCATCTAAATGATTGGTGCGTACCGTTAATTCATTGGCAAAGATACGATAGCTAACTGTTATTTCCGAACAGTCTTTTGTTGCTACCTGCCAATGATTTTTACTGATTTTTTGACAAGTTAAATTCTGTTTGTTGCTATCTTGCGCCACAAAATCTTGTACGTGTCTAGCATATTCTCTTACTAAATAAGAACCAGGAGTCCAAACTGGCATTTTGAGATCCAAGCTTGTTGACTGCCAATTTTTTACTTGTAAGCTGACTTCAAATAGGTGAGAAGCAGGTTGGGACATAGCAACTTGATAAAACAAGGTTGCTTTTTTTTGAGTAGGTTGTGGCTGACGAGTAGCCGTGGCTTCAGTCATTAAGCTTTCTTTGGGTAGACAAAATCAAATACAGATAGGAATGCAAGTCTATATTTTATCTATATCTTGTAGATTGCCCAAACTAAACAACCTATCAAATTCAAATGATGGAGGCTGTTGCTTTATAAGTTACGTAACTATGCTATAAATATTAAGGATTGTGAAATAAAAGCAATATTTTGTAATATTCCTGGAATAGTCCCAGATTAACTCGCTGTTGCTACCAGGAATCGCATATTTATTCTTCTTCTCACGCATTTTTTTGAGTGGGACGGTTTTCATGCACATTAAGTAAACGTTCTTAGAGACAAATTGTTCGGTCAGATCGTCTACAGGCGATTAAAAACACAATATTTAGATCATTAACACAGATTCTATGACAGCAACATTACCAGCATCGCCAAAAAGTTTAAAATCGACCCAATTAGATGACAATATCAAACTTAGAGATATTATCAACACACTACCTAAAGAAGTTTTTATTAAAAATCCTCGTAAGACATGGTCAAAGCTAGTTATTAATGTCTTGTGTGTTGCTGTAGGCTACTGGACAGTGGCAGTTTCACCCTGGTATTTACTACCTGTTGCTTGGATATTTTTAGGCACAAGCTTACAAGGCTTTTTCGTCATCGCCCATGACTGTGGTCATCGTTCCTTCTCTAACCGTATTTGGGTAAACGATTTAGTAGGACACGTTATGACTTTGCCAATTATTTATCCCTTCCATGCTTGGCGTATCTTACATAACTATCATCACAAGCATACAAATAAGCTGGATGTGGATAACGCCTGGGCTCCTTTTACTCCTGAGACGTATGATAATTGTTCTTCCACTATACAGTGGCTATATCGTCGAATGCGCGGTTGGTTTTGGGGATTTGGTTCAATTATACATTGGGCAAAACTGCACTTTATTTGGAGTAAATTTGAAGGTAAACAAAGAGAACAGGTTCGCTTATCAGTACTAGTAGTTCTAATTGGCGGTGGTATTGTATATTCCACTTTGTTTATCACTACAGGATTTGTTGGCTTAGTTAAGTTTTGGCTTATGCCTTGGTTGGTATATCATTTCTGGATGAGTACCTTCACCATGTTCCATCACACTATGCCTGAAATTCCTTTCAAGGCAGAAAATGAATGGAATGAAGCCCGCGCTCAACTATCGGGTACTGTCAACTGTAAGTATCCTTGGTGGGTAGAGTTTCTTTGTCACGATATTAACGTGCATATTCCTCATCACCTAACTACAGGGATTCCTTGGTATAACTTGCGTTTGGCTCACGATAGTTTGGTAGAAAATTGGGGTGATTATCTTTATCCTGACTGTACCTTTAACTGGGAATTAATTCAGAAGGTAACTAAAGACTGTCATCTGTATGAGGAAAAAAATAACTATCAAAGTATAGAAAAGTACTGCTCGTCTAAATCAACTATTTAATAGTTATTGAACTTGCTCACCTAATCATCCGTTGGAAATATGAACAAGCTTAAGCTGTGCTAACGATTATGGCTTGTGGGATATGGTAAATACTGTATCCTTTTTTTTACTCTTTTGGTAGGTCGAAACGATTGAAAACTAATTGGACTTTAAGCGATTAGTTAACCTTGCTTTCAATTCAGATTTAATACGATTGAGAATTGATTCTTCATCTAAAGAATCAAGAATTTTTTGGACTACTACCTTAGGACTTTGTTCTCCCCAGGATGCTCCATTGGCTAGATAGGTTTTTGTTATCTGCCCAATAGCGTAAGAAGATACACCCCCTACTCCCCCTTGAGCGATCGCCACAGATAAATAGGGAGCAAGGGACAAACCTCCCGTGGCAGGAATAGCCAAGCCTAAAATTCCTTTAAGAGAGCTTAATCCTAGAGTGGCAAGCAGTTCGCTTGCACTAATTCCCCCCATGCTCAAAGCAATACTCTTTAAAAGTTTTACTGCTCCTGATTGAGTCATGGTAATGCCGTACAGACGGGATAGAGAAATAATTATCCCCACATCAATAATTGCTCCAGAGAACAAATCGATCGCCGTGACGGGATTAAGAGCGATCGCCATCGCTTTGACCATTATTCCCTTATTAATAAGCTCATTGGCAGCCTGATCACGAATTGCCAGCTTACGCTGTAGTAGCTGCTCGTTTACTTCATCAGCAAACAGCATACTGTTAAGAGCCACCAGAGATTTTCCTTCACGGTGTAATAATTCCAGAATTTTAAGCTGCAAAGATGCTACCTGTGGTTTTCCTAGAATCCGCTGCACCTTAATTTTGCCTGCTTTATCTTTTATCCCTCTAACTTCAATCGGCGATGCAGCCACCATAATAATTTCATCGGGGGAAATTAATTCTTTAACTCTCTCTTCTTTTATTTTTTGGTAGATAGCTAGCCTGTCGGCTTGGGGATATTGATCGATTTTATTAAACACCAACAGCATTGGTTTACCTGCTTCTCTGAGCTTTGCTAAAGCACGATATTCCACCTGGGTAATATCCCCTGAAACCATAAATAAGATTAGATCGACTCGTTTAGCCAAATCACACGCCAAAGCTTCTCTGGCTTCGCCGTTAACCTCATCAATTCCTGGAGTATCGATTAGTTGAATTTGTCCTGCTTTGCCTGGGATGATCAGGCGTTGAAGATTTTCAGAAGTTTCGGCAATTTGTTCTGGGGTTAGATGCCAGTTTATCGTATCTATACTGCGAGTTACTCCGTGAAGCGCGCCTGTGGGAAAAATATTTTGCCCTACCAAGGCATTTAGGACAGAAGATTTGCCTCTACCTACCATGCCAAAAGCTGCAATCTGCACTACCGAATGCTCTAGCTTATCAAGCATAAAACTCAAGCGATCGATCTCTGATTCTAAGCCAGCTTGTTCTTCGGCAGTTAGATCGATATTACTAATTACATCCCGTAAAGAATTTTGAGCTTGACGATAATTTAACTCAGCCGTAATTTCTTCAAAGCTAAAAAGCGTTTGTTCCAACTCTGTCTTATTTTTAGCTTCCTTTTTTGACAACTCACAATCCCCCTTGTTAGTAATCAGTAATTAGTTATCAGCGATCGCTGCTTGAAGCAACCAAATTATATCGATCTACAGAATATCTAATTTGTACACTGCGTAAGTCTGAGAATAATCAAAATGAAATTTAATTTTCTTCTAAACGCTTCAAGGATATTTCTGCTGCTTCTTTTACTTGGGGGTGTATATCTTTAGCTAAAAACTTCAAGGCAGATATGCTTTTCTCTGTTTTCAAATTACCGAGTGCTTCTGCTAACCTTTGGCGAATTAACCAATCTTCTGAACCAGCAAAAGTAAGGATTTTATCTACTGCTTCGGTGGCTTTGATTTCTCCTAAGGCTGCGATCGCTGCCTGCTGAAGAATTACTTCCTCACTATCTAAAGCCTCCATTAATAATTCCTTGGCGCGAATATCCTGCAAATTACCGAGAGAAACCGCAGCACTAAATCTGACTAGCCAATTGTCATCTTCATAAAATGCTCTCACCAGATGTTCAAAGGCGCGAATATCATTTAAGTAGCCCAATGCCCCTGCTGCATCTGCCCGAATGCCATAATCTGGATCGGTTGCCAGTAAATCTATTAGCAGTGGGAAACATTCCTCGGTTGGCTTTACGCCTAAAGCAAATACCGCCATCGAACGTACAGGAAGTATTTCATCATTTAAAACTTTTTTAATTAAGGGAACAGCGTCTTCTGGTGCAACTTGTCTCAAGGAAGTTAAAGCCAATAAACGATCCTTAGAATTAGGGCTTTCTAGCTGCCTAGCAATTTTTTCTAAATCTGGCATTTGGGTGATAGTTAGTTATTAAATCAGGACTATTTTTATCTTAGAGGTTTTAAATAATAATACTTAAGAGACTTTCCCTACTTGCCAACTATAGATACCTAGTATAGAGATCGGATTGACCAACGCTCAGGCAACGCGAAAAGAGGAAAGACTCCCGCGCATGGTTCGACATCGCAAAGCATTCCGATAGCGAAACAGATGGAGAATTAAGGAGATCGCTACGCTAATCGCCATCAAAATCGATCTGGATCTACTTTTAGAGCCAATTTCCTAATAGTACATAAGGAGCCCAATAAAAGGGATGTTTGTACCAGGAGCTATGAAGTAAAGATAGTTGTGCTTGTCTGACGGCATCTGCCTTGGGAAGTTTTTTATCAGCTAATTCATGATAAAACTCGCTCATAAGTTTGGAAGTTGCACGGTCGTTGACTGACCAAAGAGTGGCTAAAGTGCTTCTTGCTCCAGCGCGCACCGCCATTCCTGCTAATCCTAGGGCTGCCCGTTTGTCTCCTGATGCTGTTTCACAGGCACTTAAAACCAAAAGTTCAATGGCATTATCTTGACTAGGATTTCTAGTCTGTAAAATACTGTCTAGCTCGTTAATATTAATACGCTTATTCCAGGTTAGAAGAAAAGTATCTTCTAAGGTCGAACTAAACTGACCATGAGTAGCAATATGGACAATCGGATAGTCGGTAAATTTAATTTCTTGCTGCAAGGCTTTAGCTGTAAAATTTTGATTCAGCAGAGTAACACCATCAACCATATTTCCTATTTCTTTTAGCTCAGATTCAACATAATTTAGCGCAGAAAAACCTTGTCTGCTTTTAGTTAATCCGGCGATAATTGTTTTTAATTTAACCTGTTCTAAAGGATGGGGAGCGAGTAACTGCAACCCAGGAGTCAAAGCAATGCTATAGTCTTCAATCAGAAATTTTTGACCATCGTATAAAGCTCCTAAAGGAATGCTACGAAAAGCTCCATCAGGAACAAAAACTAAAGTCTTAATTTGACTGTTAGCTAGATCTTCTAAAGCAGGACGAATTAGCAAATCATACAGCTTGCTGGCTGGACTGTAGAAATTACGGCGACTTCGTACTACAATATTATGACGTAATTGGGCAATAATTTTTTCTAATTCAACTTGTGAGATGTCTGCTTGATAATGCTTGAGTGGTTTATGGGGCAAACTGAGAATTACTTCTAGGCGATCGCTTAAAATAATCGGATAAATTACGGCTGCTTGAGCATCTATGCTTTCTATATTTACTGCTTGAGCATCTAAACACGCCTCTCTAAAAAAGTTATTTAATTCAGCTAACTGAAGAGACTCAATAACTTTTCTGCCTCCTTCTAGATTAGCCTGACTGACTTCTTTTCCTGGTTCGGCTTCTAGTAACAAGCTTACCAATTCTCGATAAACAGGCTCAACACTGCTACTAAATGAATATTGAATATCAGGATTAATAGCAACCAGATCTTGACTTAGAGATTGTAACATTTCTACCGCTTGAGAATAATAAGCGATCGCCTGAGAACGATTTCCTAAAGCCCGATTAATTCTACCTAATTGCCATTGCCAAAGATAAATAATTTCTGGTGCATTTAGGTCTTGAGCTAAAACTAAAGCCTGTTGCGTGTATTTCTGGGCATTCTGCCAATCTCGATCTTCTTCGATCTGTCCTTGTAACCCCAAGATATAGGATTGGGCTTTGATATAATCTAGAGCCTTTGCCTGCTGAAGCGTATTAACAAGGAATTGCTCTATTGCTGAGAAGGTAGGAACTTTGTTCGTTATAGCTTTTGATGACGATATATGCCTTAATTCAACTAGATTATAGGCAAAATTGATTTTCTGATTGATGTTTGTTCTACTATTTGGCAATTGATTAAATTCAGCTTGAATAGTAGGAATCAACTCTTGGCTGCGCTGCCAAGAGCGAGTTTTTGATAAAAGATTAATCTGAGCTAAATAAATTTGCAGAGGTAAATCAGTTCTCAAGCAATTAGGCTGCTGCCGACATATCTCTAACCCCTGTTGATACTTTTTTAAAGCTTTTTGTGATTCTGGTTGATAGCTATTACCCAATGCTAATAGGGTTTTAACCTCTTCTTCTGGAGCATTTATTTTGGCTGCAATTGCCAAACTTCGTTCTAGAATTTGTTTTGACTGGTTATTTTGACCTACAAGACGCAAAATATCACCATAGCTTCTCAGTCCTGTAGCTTTGAGCAGAGAATCTGGCTCTTGTGCCAAACGCTTCTTTACCTCAGCTAAGGTTTTTACAGCACGATAGTAAAGCCCTAATTGCTTAAAAGCACTGGCTTGATTAATAGATGCGCGAATCACCCCTAGATCATTGCCAGACTCTTCATAATTAACTTTTGCCTGTGACCAAGTTGCGATCGCCTGTTCTACTTTTCCCTGACTTAGCTGGATTATTCCTTGGTTATTAAACACCTGTGCCAAAGCGCGAATGTGTTCTGGAGAATTAATCTCAGGCTTTTGGTTTAGTAATTGCAAACTAGCGGTTATCTTGGCTGTGCTTTGCTGCCAATTATTTAATTGGCTGTAAGCTAAAGCTAGATTGCTCAAAATCCTTGCTTGACTCAAAGAGTCTTCAGAATCAGCATAAATCAACTCAGCCTGATGCCAGAGCTTGAGAGCGTGTGCAAACTGGCTAAGAGAATAAAAATATTTGCCTTCTGCCTCAAGCTTCTCTGCACTTTTAGAAGTAACAACTGTTTGCTCGTAGGTTGTAGCCAGAACAGCAGGAATTTGATAAAGGTCAAAAACTAAACTAGTTGATAATCCTACTATGGCAAAAACAAACAATAATAAATAACGCTGTCTGAGCTTGGAAGACATGATAGGAGTAATAAAAATAAAGATTATATTTACCCCTATACTTCCCAATTCTCCAGCTACATCTACCAAATAGGGGCGAACAGCCCTTCGCCCTTACATTAATTACTGACGTTACGCATTTAATCTAACTCCTGTGACGGGGTGACGGGAAGATGAAGAGACGAGGTGACGAGGCAACGGGGCGACGAGGAGAAACTACGCAGGTAGCAAGTCTATCTCCAAGTCTCCAAGTCCCCAAGTCCCCAAATCCCCAAGCCTGACAGATCGATGAGTGCGTAACATCAGTTAATCAGTTCTTTAAGAGAATTCCTGTCCTAAATACTTGGCTACGGTTTGTACGTCCTTGTCACCTCTGCCTGAACAGTTAAAGACAATTCTTTGTTTCCCCGTCAACTGAGGACAGAGTTTTTCTAAATAGGCAAAAGCATGAGCAGTTTCTAAGGCGGGAATAATGCCCTCTAATTCTGACAAAAGACGCAAGGCGGCGATCGCTTCGATATCAGTAACGGCATAATATTCCGCCCTTTTGGTATCTTTTAAATAACTATGCTCTGGCCCAACCCCAGGATAATCTAAACCAGCACTGATTGAATGTGCCTCAATTATTTGTCCTTGAGTATCTTGTAATAGATAGCTCATAGCACCGTGTAACACGCCTGGTTTTCCTTCGGTTAAAGTAGCAGCGTGTTTGCCCGAAGCCACGCTTTCTCCTGCTGCTTCGACACCAATCAAACGCACGCTCTTTTCGGGGATAAATTCATAAAAAAGTCCGATCGCATTTGAACCACCGCCGACACAGGCAATCATAATATCGGGCAGTCCGTTCCACTTTTCGCTACATTGCTCACGGGTTTCTTTGCCAATTACGGCATGAAAATCTCTCACCATCATCGGGTAAGGATGAGGTCCTGCTACCGAGCCTAGTATATAGTGAGTGCTTTCAACGTTAGTTACCCAATCTCGAATTGCTTCACTAGTAGCATCCTTGAGTGTACCTGTCCCCGCCGAAACGGGTTCAACCCTTGCTCCTAAAAGACGCATCCGAAAGACATTGAGCTTTTGTCTTTCCATATCTTCTACGCCCATGTAAATAATACATTCCAAGCCAAAGCGAGCGCAGACGGTGGCTGTTGCTACTCCGTGTTGTCCTGCCCCTGTTTCGGCAATAATTCGCTTTTTGCCCATACGAATTGCTAATAAAGCCTGAGCGATCGCATTATTGATTTTGTGCGCTCCCGTATGGTTTAGGTCTTCTCTTTTGAGATAAATTTCAGGTTGAAAATCAGGACGAGCATAATGTTGACTAAGACGTTCAGCAAAATAAAGAGGATTAGCTCTACCAACATAATCTTTTAATAACCCCTGTAGCTCTTTTTGAAATTCAGGGTCATTTTTGTATTTGTTATAGGCAGTTTCTAATTCAGCTAAAGCGGGCATCAATGTTTCAGGTACATATTTCCCTCCATAAGGACCAAAGCGTCCTAGCTCATCTGGTACATTTGCTGAAGCTTTAATAGGAGTAGCAGTCATAAAAGTGTTTTGTAATTTTAATAGCAGGTGCTATGACAATTTTACAATTATTCATAACCTCTGATGTGAATTGTCTTTATGTATATTATGCAAAAAAGTTTGGCGTTGCTAATTTCATCAGGTGATCCCCGCGCATGGTGAAACATAATTTCGATCCGCTTTGTTCTAAGGCGGACAGACGCGCTGCACAGGCAAGCTGGATAATAATCTGACAAAAAAAGAATGTTCGAGTAAAGATTTAGGGGACATCAATCAACTCAATTAAGAAAATCCATGTCTGGATTCAGCAACGCCAAAGGTTTTAAGAATGTGAAGCCTAATAATTCTCTTAAAGTTATTCTGCTAATGCTTTGTTTTGGCGGTTTTTGCTGGCTAAGCTTTAAACTAATTGATAAGTACACTCATATACAACAATTTAAGCAAGCCAACAATTTACTAAACCTCAAGCAATATTCTTTGGCGATTGATGCTTATGACAAGTTATTGCCAACGATGATCGGGCAAAAACACCCTATATGGGTTAATCGTGGCTATGCTTTTATGGGTCTAAATCAGTATCAAGATATGTTAGATTCCTGCTCTACAGCTATTTTAATCGAGCCAAAAGCTGATTTGGGATGGAACTGTCAAGGGGAAGCTATGTATCATTTGAAACAGTATCAAAAAGCATTAATAGCTTTTGACCAAGCTACCGCTCTTAATGGTAAAGAAGCAACTTTTTGGCTAAATAAAAGTCGAGTTTTATTCCAGCTTCAAGAATATGAAAAAGCAATCGGGGCTAGTGAAAAGGCGATCGCCTTAACTAAAGAATATCAGTCTCAAAATTCAACCGCAGAGCCTAATTTAGCGATCGCTTTTAATCAAAAAGGTCACAGCCTACTTAAACTCAATCAATATTCACCAGCACTAACCGCTTTCAATCAAGCTCTAGAAAACTCTCCTAACTATATATCGGCTCAACAGGGAAAAGGCATTTCTCTCTATAATTTGGGTAAATATAATCAGGCAATTGAAATCTTTGAACAGATTGTACAGCTTAGTAACTTAGCTCCAAAGCAAAAAATAATGAGTTGGCTATATCAAGGAGTTATTTACTGTCAACTTAAACAGCCTGCTACTGCTAAAGAGGCTTTTGCAACGGTTTTAAAGTTCACCTCAGATCCTCAGTCTCAAAAAATTGCTCAGGCAGAATGCGGCATTCGCTAAAGTTCTCAAAATTAACTGTTAACATTTTGATGAAACCAAGCGGTTATAGCGATCGCCAAAGCGTCAGCAGCATCGTCAGGACGGGGAATAAAGTCGAGGGATAATTCTCTGGCAACAGCTTCTTGAACCTCTATTTTGGCAGCGTTACCGTATCCTGTTAGAGCCTGCTTGATTTCTGGTGGGGTAAACTCAACATAGGGAAGACCAGCCTGACCCAAGACGAGCATTAATACTCCTCTTGCTTGAGCTACGGTAATTGTATGACTCATCCGATAAAAAAATAATTTTTCAATCGCCACTAAATCGGGTTGGATCTCATTAACTAAAGTATGAAGATCATCATATATAATACAAAGGCGATCGCCTAAAGGAGTTTTTGCCTGAGTTTTAATGATCCCAAAATCATCTAACTTAACTAGGGTAGAATCTGTCACTTTGCTCGATTGTTGACCAACAATTGTGCCAAATCCCAATGTAGCTATGCCTGGATCTAATCCTAATATTTTTATTTTTGTCACTGTCTGGGGTGGATAAATCTGGCAATTCTCAGCTTGGCAATCATTACGGTGTTAATAAGTTATTTCAATCTCTTAGGTCGTTTCAAGCTAAATCGTTTATGTTTGTTTATGATAACTACTCTGGCTTGGTAAATAAATAATATCCCTAAACTGAGATGAAAAACTCATCTTCTCCAATCAAGAAGAATATTCGCCACAGAAATCGAGTCTTTAAGTGGCTGGCACCTGGATTATTTATCAAACGCTGGCTGTTGTTGAGTGCTGGCGGTTTTTGTTTGGCGGTGGTTGGTACTGCTATTTGGAGTAAGCTAACGCCAATTTATCGCATATTATCCTTTGTTTCCCGAATTTTAGAATTTCTAACTACCGTTATTCCCAGCTATATTTCAGGGCCTATAGTCTTAATTGCGGGAGTTTTTCTGATATTTTGGGGACAATCCCGCACTGTTGACTCAATTACCGACGTTTTAGGAGTTGGTAAAGGTAAAAAGCTAGTGGATATGTTGCACGATCGCCGTCGTCTCAAGCGTGGTCCCAAAATTGTGGTGGTAGGTGGCGGGACTGGTTTGTCAACTTTGTTACGGGGTCTGAAAGAGTATAGTAGCAACATTTCAGCGATCGTCACAGTAGCCGACGATGGAGGCTCTTCAGGCAGATTGAGAAGAGAAATCGGCGTGCTGCCACCAGGAGACATTCGTAACTGCATAGCAGCATTAGCAGACGAGGAAGAATTACTCACCGAGCTATTCCAGTATCGTTTTGAAGCGGGAGATGGTCTTATTGGTCATAGTTTTGGTAATTTGTTTTTGACCGCCATGAGCAAAATTACGGGTGACTTAGAACAGGCTGTAATTGCTAGCTCTAAAGTGTTGGCAATTAGCGGTAAAGTTTTACCTTCTACCCTGAGTGACGTTAGTTTGTGGGCAGAAATGGAAGATGGCAGGATAATTGAAGGGGAATCTAATATCCCCGAAGCTAAGGGCAAAATTAAAACTATTGGCTGTATGCCAGCCAATCCTCCCGCTCTTCCCGCAGCGATTAAGGCAATTAAAGAAGCAGAATATATTATTATCGGACCAGGTAGCCTTTATACCAGTATTATTCCTAATCTTCTTGTTCCTGAAATTAGAAATGCGATCGCCAAAGCTAATGTTCCGCGTATATATGTGTGCAATATTATGACTCAACCAGGGGAAACTGAAGGTTATAGCGTTGCCGATCACATCAAGGAAATCGATCGCGTCAGCAAGGTTAAACTATTTGATGCTGTTTTGGTGCATGGCAAACCCCCGACCACAGTATCTTTACAACGCTATGCCCTAGAAAATTCACATCCAGTTTATCTAGATCGTCAAGAGATTATTGAACTCAACCGTCGTATAGTTATGGCAAACGTCATGGATGAAGATCCCATTCGCGGTCATGTGCGCCACAATTCTATTCAGTTAGCTAGAGTTTTATTGCGATGGTACAGTGGCAAGTGGCAACCCAAAATTTAACGCTTAAGAAGTTATGATTGTAGAGGTTACTTCTGGCTAACTTAAGAAATATTGATAATGGTCAAAAGAGGTAAGGGGAGCAACAATACAAAACAGTTTAATTAGTCTATCTTGATTTGCTGTCCCGACTTAAAGTTACTTGGCTTATTGATAAATATATCAACTGAATATAAAGGAAGTGTATTGTGTTCTGCTAATTACTGTAAAATTTCGATGAACTTTTTTATTTGATTAAAATAATTATGATTTATCGTGAATCTAGTTGGTTATCTTGTTTCCAAATTCAAATTTTCAAGTTATGTTAACCATATTTTTATCAAGCCATCAAGATACTCAAAATTTTGGCTATCTCCTTGGTAAACATCTGCCAGCGGGGAGTAATATTCTGCTTTCTGGTAATTTAGGTGCAGGTAAAACCACTTTGGTTCAGGGAATTGGTCGAGGTTTAAGTATTGTTGAACCGATAGTTAGTCCGACATTTACTTTAATCAATGAATATTTAGATGGTCGTTTACCTTTATATCATTTAGATCTATATCGTTTAGAATCAAGTCAGGTTGATAGTATTTATCCTGAGATATATTGGTCAGGCATTGAGGTTGCGCTTGGTATTACGGCGATTGAATGGTCAGAACGTCTTTTAATTAAACCAGAAAGTTATCTGCAAATAGAGTTGTTTACTTCAGCATCTCAAGGAAGACAAGTTAACTTGCAGCAATATGGCATCGCTAATCAGAATTTAGAGTTTATCCAAAATTTTGCCCAGACTGCTCAACTTAGTGACCAGTAACTGAATCGAGTATTTTAGTCATATATGTTTGACAATTATCATTGATCTACTCAAAATTGTTAATCATGGCGCGATCGCGTCCTGCTTTTTTTTGCCTAATTAAAAATACTGACCAATAAAACTTTTCAATTCAACCAGCTTATAAATTTTTAATAATGTTTTGGCGAGGATTAAACTGTTCTAATTCCCGTAGTTTTTCATATAGCTCTTTTTCTTCAGGGCTAATTTCTTTAGGAGTAAAGATCTGAATTTCTACTAGCTGATCGCCTCTATTACCTAATTTATCAAAATAGCCTTTATTTGCCAAGCGCAGACGTTGACCCGATCGCACTCCGTTAGGTACGCTAACCTTAACTAAGCCATCGATAGTGGGAACTTCAATCGCACTACCTAAAATTGCTTCTGTAGGCGTAATCGGAATCTGGCAATATATATTTCCTCCCTGGATCTCAAAGAAGGGATGGCGTGCCACGGTAATTTTAAGATAAAGATTTCCCCCTTCAATGCCCTGTCCCTTGAGGCGAATCCGCTGCCCGTCAATCATGCCAGTCGGCATTTCTACTTCTAAAGATCTACCGTCTTCGAGGCGAATCTTTCGCTTGCCTCCCCGATATGCCTCATCTAAGCCCAAGGTTAGTTTTGCCTCAATATCTCGACTCTGAGGACGGGTTGATACTACCCTTTCCCGCTTAGTTCTTTCAGGGCGATAGTCTTGACTATCTACTCTCGTGCTTCCTCTGGAATTGTCGCGATTATTGCGTCCAAAATTACCAAAAGAAGCCCCTTTATTAGCAAAGTTTTTACGGCTAATAGACTGATCGTACTGTACCCGCCTAGTTTGGTCTGATAGTACCTCGTATGCTTCGTTAATGTCTTTAAATTTTTCTTCAGCAGCTTTGTTTCCCAAATTGCGATCGGGATGATATCTAATGGCTAGTGTGCGATAAGCTTTTTTAATCTCATTACTAGGGGCATTTTTATCAACGCCCAGCATTTCATAATAGTTACGCACTGTTGGCATATCTTCAGTTGTTAGTTCTTAGTTCTTAGTTCTTAGTCTTTAGCTAATAGCTAATAGCTCTGAAGCTCATAGCTATGAACAGTAACACCTTTGAGCCAATACTTTCAATCGGCAACGTTTTTAAAACCATTCATCGTCCTCATCATCCCAGTCATTTTCATAGGGCATATTGCTGCGGGTAGCATTGCGACCATTGTAACGGTCTTGGGGCGGTGGGTTGTCACGACCACCACGGCTAGTTCTACGTGGTTCTTTTCTAGGTGCATATTGGTCTGAACTGCCGTAGGAATCGTCATAGCCAGGGCGACTCGGCTGCGTGCCATAGCCAGTATCTTCATAAGTATCGTATCCTGTGTTGGGACGACGAGACTCATTATCATAGCCTATATCTCGACTATCGTTATAGGCAGGACGGCGGGGCTGCGTATCATAATCTCCACCATAATTATCGTATCCTGTGTTGGGACGAGCAGCACCACGTTCTGAGGGATAGCCATAACTATCGTTGCCACCGTAGTAATCAGAGGCGCGAGGATCGTAGGAATAATCCTCATCAAATTTATTGTCATCCCCCAAAAATGTCTTCTTAATTGCGCCTAAAAAGTCATCGTCCTCCTCGTCTTCATATTGCAGCCTAACCTCACGATTTAGCTCATACAGAGTGTCTTGCAAGTCGGCTTCTGCCCTATCTAAATTGCGTTCATCATCTTGTTCTAAGCTTTTCAAGATGTCTTCACACAAAACATCAATGCGACGACGATAGTAGCCAGCAAATTGACTACCAAAATCAAGGGTTACTTCTTTTAGTTTTCTTTGTGCCTGATCTGTTAAAGCTTTGGCGCGATTGCGTTTTTCGATTCTCTCTCTTCTAGCGCGATCTTCCTCGGCAAATTTGTCTGCCTCGTCAATCATGCGTTTGATCTCGGCACTACTTAAGGTTGAAGCACCAGAAACCGTAATTCCCTGTTCTCTACCAGTGGTTTTATCTCGCGCGGTGACTTGCAGAATACCATTGGCATCAATATCGAAAGACACCTGAACTTGAGGTACACCTCTGGGGGCGGGAGGAATACCCGTCAGCTTAAATTTGCCCAGGGATTTGTTACCAGTTGCCATTTCCCGTTCTCCCTGGAGGGCATGAATTTCGACTACGGTTTGATTGTTTTCGCCTGTGGAAAAAATATCTGAACGGCGGACAGGAATAGTAGTATTGCGGGGCAACAGCTTTTTCATTACGCCCCCAATAGTTTCTAAGCCAAGGGAGAGGGGCGTAACGTCTAGCAGGAGAATATCTTTGATTTCGTTAGTCATAATACCCGACTGGATGGCAGCACCAATAGCCACTACTTCATCAGGGTTAACGTTTTGATTGGGTTCCAAATCGATGTAGCTACGAACCAATTCCTGCACCATGGGAATGCGAGTTGAACCACCGACTAGAACCACTTCATCAATTTCCATTGGACCAATGCCCGCATCCGAAATTGCCCGCTTAAGAGGACGACGCAGACGACTAACCAAGTCTCCACACAGTTCTTCAAACTTGGCACGACCTAGCTTAATTTCAATGTGCTTAGGTCCATCTTCGGTAGCGGTGATAAAGGGTAAGTTGATTTCGGTAACCGATACTCCAGATAGTTCGATCTTGGCTTTTTCCGCTGCTTCTGTAAGCCTTTGGAGAGCCTGGCGATCGCTTTTTCTGAGGTCAACTCCTTCCTGCTTGAGAAATTCTTCAGCTAACCAGTCTACAATACGGCGATCAAAGTCATTTCCCCCTAGTTGAGTATCCCCGCTGGTAGCTCTAACTTCAAATACGCCTTCACCAATATCAAGAATAGAAACATCAAATGTTCCTCCCCCCAGGTCAAATACCATGATGGTTTGGGGACGACGTTCATCTAAGCCATAAGCTAAAGCAGCAGCAGTCGGTTCATTGATAATGCGTAGTACTTCTAACCCTGCAATCTGACCAGCATCTCTAGTTGCTTGGCGTTGGGAGTCATTAAAGTAAGCAGGTACGGTAATTACTGCACCAGTAATTTCTTCTCCTAGATAACGTTCTGCTTCTTCTGCTAGTTTTCGTAGAATCATAGCGGAGACTTCTTCAGGGGCAAATTCTTTTTTTAGCTTAGGACAGCGAATTTTGATGTTGCCTAACTCGTCTCGCTTGATAGTGTACGGCACTCTTTTTAATTCTGGTTGCAGTTCACTATACTGACGACCCATGAATCTTTTGACACCATAAAATGTGTTGTCTGGATTGAGAACACTTTGCCGTCTGGCAAGTTGACCTACTACCAATTCGCCATCTTTATTAAAGCCAACTACAGAGGGGGTAGTTCTCATTCCTTCTGCATTGGCAATTACTGTGGGTTTACCACCCTCCATTACCGCTACTACGGAATTGGTTGTTCCCAAATCTATGCCGACTACTTTTCCCATGTGTGCAATGGTCTCCTAGAATCGTTCCCCAGAATATATATATTACGAGCTTTTAATTCGCTTTGGCGGGTTTAAGCTATTTTTTATTTATTGTCTCTAGTTTACTGTAAGAAAAACTGTGTAATTGTAAAGCTCATTAACTAAATTTTCTGTAAAACCAGAAAAAGGATGTAAATAAAAGGCTCACTCAGAGGACATCTAAAAAGTTTTTTCGGCTAAATCTTGTGAATCTAACCATTCGAGATGTTCTTTGAGACTAGATTAAACTAAATCGCTATTAATTTCCATTCATCCTGTAAATTTAAGTACGATTAACCATAACTAAATCTCGGTTTTTATGTACCAAGAGGATTTAGTATAATTATGTCTGCGCGATCGCTAAAAACTAACCGTCTAATCAGTTTAATCCCACCAGTTTTTCGCTTAATTCCCAAAGACGATTACCTTTATTGTCATCCATTGCCTCATTAGAAATTTCTTGCTTAAAGGCTGCGCGATCTTCCTGCTGACGATTTCCCCAACTATAGTAAACTCCAGACTCATTAAATCCAGAATCGGCGACAACTTTAGCGACTCTTTCTCCCGCTAACTCCTCTGTAACATAGCCTTTAGTTACGTTTTTCTGAAACCAAGGAAAAATAGTCCGAAACAAGGAATAGTGATTGCGGAATAAGCCAGTTTCGGCTACACAACCAGGATAAAGAGCATTGAAAACAATTCCTGTAGACTGATGATAGCGATCGTGCAATTCTCGCATCGTCAGCATATTACAAAGCTTACTATCTTTATAGGCTTTTCCAGGCTTAAACTTCTTACCATCAATCATAGTAATAGGTGCTTTAAAACCCTCTTCCATACCTTTTAAGTCCCCCAAGTTAGGAGGTGCGGGAATAGGAATTTTACCTCCCAATTCTTTCGGGTTCGCGGTAACAGTACCTAAAATTACCAGTCTTTTTTCTGGCGCGGAGGACTTTTGTAAATCTTCCAGCATTAAGTTACATAAGAGAAAGTGTCCTAAATGATTAGTAGCAACGCTTAACTCATAACCTTCTTTGCTGCGCTGGGGTTCTTTTTCTAAAGGAAGATAAACGGCAGCATTACATACCAAAGCATCGAGAGATTTACCAGTAGCGCGAAAATCGGCTACGAACTGACGCACACTGTCTAAAGAGGCTAAATCAAGCTGAATAATACTATATTTGTCTTTAGGTATACCTACTTCTGCTGCCACCTGTTCGGTTTTAGGCAAATTACGGCAAGCCATGACTACGTGCCAGCCTCTTTGGGCTAGAGCTTTGGCAGCATACAAGCCAACTCCAGAAGATGCCCCTGTTACGACAACGGTTGATTGCTTTTCTACCATCTTGTTAAAAATCTATTGATCGTTTACGCCTGTCTTAAAAATCTCACACTATATACCCTAAATTGATCGGCAAGTTATAAAGTGTCATGAACCTATCACGCTTACAAATTCTCTAATTTCTGACTTCTAATTTCTTTCTTATAATATGGGATATGTAGAATAAAACACTTAGAGGTTCAATATGAAATAATAAGCAGCTAAGATTTACAGTGTAAGTGTAATGTAATTTAATTAGTTAATGTTTCTATGAACCTAGCAGCAAATCATATTTATCCTGTCTTGTGGTCAGAAGATAAAGTATTATTAATCGATCAAACTCGTTTGCCAGGGGAATATACTATGGTTGAAATTAGCCGTAGCTCTGATATGGCGCAGGCAATTAAAACTATGATTGTGCGAGGTGCGCCAGCTATTGGAGTTGCAGCAGCTTATGGAATGTATTTGGGATCAAGAGAAATTAAGACAAGCGATCGCGCTAAGTTTTTGCAACATTTAGAAGCAGTAGCTGATTTATTACGCCAGACTCGTCCGACAGCAGTTAATTTGTTTTGGGCAATCGCGCGAATGTTAAGAACCGCCTATGAAGAAATTGGCACTATTGATGAGATAAAAATTACTCTACTCGAAACTGCCCAAACAATTCAAGCTGAAGACTTGGCAACCTGTCAGGCGATCGGCGATCATGGTTTGACGGTTTTGCCCCAAACGCTAGGGAAATTAAGAATTTTGACCCATTGTAATGCTGGTTCTCTGGCTACTGCTGGCTATGGTACTGCTTTAGGGGTAGTTCGCTCTGCTTGGCGAGAACAACGTCTGGAGAGAGTTTATGCCGACGAAACTCGCCCCCGCCTCCAGGGAGCAAAATTAACAGCTTGGGAATGTGTTCAAGAGCATATCCCTGTAACGGTGATTGCTGATAGTATGGCTGCTCACTGTATGCAGCAAAAGATGATTGACCTAGTGGTAGTGGGGGCGGATCGAATTGCTGCCAATGGGGATGCTGCAAATAAGATTGGCACTTATTCACTGGCGATCGCAGCCCAGGCTCATCAAGTTCCTTTTTACGTTGCTGCACCCTTTTCGACAATCGATTTTGACTTAGTTAGCGGTAGTCAAATTCCGATTGAAGAAAGAGATGCTCAAGAAATATATCAGATTAATGATATTGATATTTGTGCCAAAGGTGCAGAGTTTTACAACCCTGCTTTTGATGTCACCCCTGCCAGTTTAATCACGGGGATTATTACCGAAAAAGGAGTGATTAAACCTGACTTTTTAATCGATCATCGTCGTGCTGTAGCTTAAAGTTTGGCTCGACACGATCATCACCGCACTCTTAAATGTTTTGAATTTGCCAGTTTTAATTCATATTTAGCAAGCCATTCTATAGGCTGATAAGTTCTAAAAACATGATCCCACCAATCTACAGCCAACCCGAAGTTACTGTCCCATTGATTGTTCTGGTGATGAACGTAGTGGACAGGCATTTTCATCCAAAAACATTGAGTAGGATTGTAGTGCTGTATCTGATGAGCATAAGAAGCGAATGCTGCAAAAGCTATCGTCCCTAAAACCATAATAGTTCCGAACGAAAGAGAAATAAAAAAAGCTGGTAATACCAATAAGGCTACCAGACTAAAATCTAGAAAATCTCCCAAAAACCCTTTGGTTGTATTGCTGCGATGATGACCATAGTGAGCGGTAATTCTGTTGCCAAATACAGGCCAGATGTGCATTAAACGGTGAACCCAGTATTCCAGAAAGCTACCAAAAATGAAAGCAAATATAAAACACGCGATAGACTGCATTATTTTTTAGTTTGTCCTGAAGTAACGTTTTGTAAAGCTTAGTATATAAAATAATTTTTAGTCTGTCCTGAAGACGACTTTATTGAGTTTACTCTATAAGGCGTTACTAACTGGGTAATGTCCAAACTAGCTTCAAACAATAATATAGCTAATACAGAGCAAAATGCCTAAAGCCAAGCCAAAAATTATCTCAATCAATAACGCTCATTAAAATCCCTGGACGACCTAAGTGAAATCCTTGTGCATAGTCAATTTTCAAGTCCCTGACAGTATCTAAAATATGCTGATTTTCCACAAATTCAGCCACAGTTTTTAACCCAATTCCCTCTGCTATATGATTAATCGCTTCTACCATTACTTTTGAGGAATTATCATTATTTAGTTCTCTAATAAAAGAACCATCTATTTTCAAATAATCTACAGGTAAGTTTTTTAAATAAGTCAAAGAAGACATTCCCGTACCAAAGTCATCTAAGGCAAAACTACAGCCTAACTTTTTGAGAGAAGTAATAAAGTTGGCAACTTTGCTAAGTTCAGCAATAGCTACAGTTTCGGTAATTTCAAAGCAAAATATGTCAGGGGGAAGATGATAATCAGCTAGTCTTTGCGAGAGAAATTCTAAAAATGATTCTTGATTTAAAGATGCACCCGAAAGATTGACGGCAAAGCGATGATTTTGCCAATGTGTCGGATCTTTATTAACTGCCAGCGTCTCTAATAAAGTATTAATCACCCAGGTATCAATATCAGGCATTAAAAAATTACGGTTGGCAATATCTAAAAAAACATTGGGGCTAATAATTTGTCCATCTTCATCCGTAAGACGCAAGAGAATTTCAAAATACCGTTTTTGGTCGTTTGTTTCCAAGGGAGTTATAGCTTGAGCATAGAGACTAAACAAATTATTTTTGATAGCTGACTGTAGACGTTGAACCCAGCGAAGCTCAAGCTCTTGCCGATCTTTTGAATGAGAAATAGCTTCTGGATAAACAGCAACGCAGTCTCGACCTCGCCCTTTAGCTTTATATAAAGCTAAATCGGCAGCTTCTAACAGCAAACGAGGAGCATCTTGTGAGTTGGGGACTGTACTAGCTACACCGACGCTAATGGTAACAATGGAGTTGACGGTGGAATTGAGATGAGGAATGTTTAATTTTTTGACGGCAACTCTCATGGCTTCAGCAACTTGAATTGCCCCAAACTTAGGTGTTTGGGGCAGAATTACCGTGAATTCTTCTCCTCCATAACGAGCTAAAATATCAGCGGATCTTTTTAAGACGGTAGTTAGTGCTTGAGCGACTTTTTGCAGACATTCATCTCCCTGTTGATGACCGTAAGTGTCGTTATAAATTTTGAAACAGTCTACATCGCATATAATCAGTGACATAGGTGCAGAACCACGCCGTAGTCTCCGCCATTCTATATTCATTTGTTGATTGAAATAGCGACGATTGTAAATATGGGTGAGGGGATCGATAACGGCCTGTAGAGATAGTTGCTGGTGCAGTAGTCCTTGTTTAATGCCAATAGCTAACTGAGTAGTTAATCTTTTGAGCAGTTCAATTTCTTCTACTTGCCATTGTCGGCATTCAAGCTGTTCGGCAATTAACCAGCCCCATAAAACATTAGTATTATTAACAGTACGATCTATAACCTTAGGACAATTGATTAAAATAGGTGAGATTAATTTGGCTTGAGATTCAAAGACAAATGATGTTTTGTTGGCATCAAAATGACCACAATTTTCAATAGCTTGAATCTTACCCATAAGATAATCCCGATATTTTTCTTGGTTGGGACATAGATAATCCCAGGGAATAGTTGTGTGAGGATCGATCTTAATATCTGTAGCCGAAGAATAGGCTTCTAAAGAAACAATTTTTTTATCTAAATGAGCCAAGCAAACAAAGTCACAATCTAAGAAAGATCTTATCTCTTTAGTTGCAGTTTTTAATATAGATTTTAAATCTAAAGATTGACGAATGCGATCGCTAATTTCAAACAATAATTTTTGTTGGGCAACATCTCTGACTAAACGTTGATTCAGACTTTGCAGAGAAAGATGAGTTTCTATTCTTGCTAATAATTCTTCTTTCTCGATTGGTTTAGTTATGTAATCTACTGCACCTGATTTAAACCCATGTATTTTATACTTGGTTTCTGCTAAGGCAGTCATAAAGATAATAGGAATATCTTTAGTTTCGGGGTGAGTTTTTAAATTGCGACAGGTAGCAAAACCATCAATCTCAGGCATCATCACGTCTAATAAAATCAAGTCAGGATGAGCAAGTAAAGCAGTTTTAATAGCCTTGTCTCCACTTTGAGCTACCAATAGTCTATAGCCAATATCTTTTAAATATTTAAATAAAAGTTGTAAATTGTTTGGAGTATCATCAACAATCAAGATAGTCTTGGATGATTTACGATTTATTAATTTAGTCATCTAATAATATCTATATGTAACTTTGATCACATATATTATTTGTAGCTGATTTTGTACTAATAGTAATGGGTCAAAACACCAAGCTTACTGTTTTTAAAAGTTTTATTGAACAATTAGATCTAAGTCAAAACACTCAGTAAGCTCTGATAATAATGTTAAATTTATCAACTAACTGTCAGAAATATAATTTATCTAGTTAGTCGACTCGTTATTATTACTGATTTTAAGATTTAGACCTTGGGTAATTACTGAATTATGCTAGTGAATTGCCAATAATAGCTTTTTGGAAATCCTTTTGTATCCGAATCAATTCTAGCGATTAATAAAATTGCGGATAAAACTTTCTAGCTTCTGCTGTTGAAAACTATTAGTAAATTGTCGTATCTCTTGAGCAAAAGCTTGGTACTGAGAGTTTGATAATTCTAAAGAATTTATTTTTGATTCTAAAGCCTCCATATCGCCGATATCGGCTAGTTTTAGTAATTCGTTCAACTTCTGTTGAGAAGGAGTGACTAATGTAGACAAATCTGTTTTTAGAGCTAAATCTTTTTGCCAATCTAGCTCTAAATAATTGTCTAATAATTCTAACAATTGTGCAAGATCTACTGGTTTGGCTAGAAAAGCATGACAGTTAACGTTAGAAGATTCAAGTATAGATTGACCGTTAGCCGAAATAGTAATAATCACTGTATTTTCTAGCTCAGGCTCTTGTTTGACTTTAGCAATCATATCTTTGCCATCCATTACAGGCATAGCCAAATCTGCTAAAATAGCGTTTGGTTGAAAAGTTTTGGCAATTTCTAAACCTTCTTTGCCGTTACTTGCTTCAGCTAAAGTGAAGCCGAAAAGCTCTAGGTAAGTTATTAGTAAGAAGCGATTATCATCATCATCATCCACTACCAATATTTTGACTGAAAAACTCAATTGCCCTCCCGTTGGAAAAATAGATCCAGACAAAGTGGGTAATAAACTTGTTTCTGCTAAGGGAAGTTCTAAATCAAACCAAAAAGTAGTTCCCTGAGAGATTTTACTTGTTAGTTCGATTTTTCCGCCCATCAGTTGAATAATATCTTGACTAATAGTTAACCCAAGACCAGTTCCTTCTCGATCCGAACTACTTTTGCCTTGTTTAAATGGTGCAAAAATTTCAGTCAATTCATCGGCGGGAATGCCTTTTCCTGTATCTTCAACTTGAAAGCGAATTTTTGTAAAGCGTGTATAAGAGTTATCAGGGTTTGGAGTATATGGTTCAAATTCTTCGACATAGCCGACTTTTAGCATCACGCTACCTACATCGGTAAATTTAACGGCATTGCTAAGTAAGTTAAATAAAACCTGTCGCAATTTAGTCTCATCACTACAAACGGCTTTAGGTAGCAAGGGCAAGATTTGCGTTTTAAAGCTTAAACCCTTTTGCTGGGCGCGAAGCTGAAAAATACTGGCAATTTCCTCTAAAAATTGAATTAAATTAAATATCTGCGGTTCTAATGCTGATTTTTGGGCATTTAATTTAGCAAAATCGAGAATGTTGTTAATTAGGGTTAGTAAATGTTGACCTGACTGATGAATAATATTAACTGAATGGAGCTTTTGAGGATCGAGCCTAAGTTCATCTTGTAAAACACCGCTAAAGCCAAGAATGCTATTTAAAGGAGTGCGTAATTCATGACTAATGCGGGCGATAAAATCATCTTTGGCTTGGCTTGCTTGCTCTAGCTGCTCGCGACTTTGGGCTAGTGCTAGTTCCGTTTGTTTGCGATCGCTGATATCTTCAACTATAGCGATAAAATGGGCTGACTCTCCTTGGGCTAATATAGCTAGACTAAAAGTCAGATTAGCCCAAATGACTGAACCATCAGCACAAATATAACGTTTTTCATAGGTGCAGCTATCGAGTATCCCAGCTATAATTTGAGGAACGTATTTTTTATCCAAGGCTAAATCTTCAGGATAAGTAATGTCTTGAAATCTAAGTTTCATTAGTTCTTGACTGGTATAGCCTAAAATATCGCATAGTTTTCGATTAACCCAAAGAAATCTTCCTTCTAAGGAGATGTGCGTTATACCTACGGTTGCTTGCTCAAATGTATTACGACAGCGATTTTCGCTCTTTTCAAGGGCTTTTTTTGTTTGCATGGTAGCAATAGATTGTCCAATATCTCTAGCCATCAACTCAATTATTTCTCGTTTGTAAGGCTCAAAATCTTTACTAGGAGGAGAAACAGAAACGAAATTTAACGTTCCGTATAGCATCCCGTTCACAAAGATTGGTGTACCGATAAAAGATTTCAACTGAAAATTGAGATATAAAGGATGATTTTGCATCTGAGGTATCTCGTCCACATTGAAATAAGCAACTGTTTGCTGCTTTTCTATTACTTCTGCGCAAAAAGTATGTTGGCAAAGAGTCTCAAATCCAGCGTACACTTCTTCCATTGGGGACTGTACTGCTACAACTTTGTAGATCTGGTCTTCAATTTGACTGACAATACCAGTGGAAAGCTCGAATATATTACACCCTGTAGATATATATTCGGCAAATAAATCTTCTATATCTTCATAATGATTTGTCGCTATCAGATGTATCTGCCTAAGTTTGTCACTAAAATCTGCAAGAGTTTGAGTACGTTCATTTACCCGCTGTTCTAAATCACTATTTGCTTGGAGTATTTGTTGTCGAGCTTGTTTAATTTCGCTAACATCTCGACAAACATAAATTAAATTAGCTTGGAGAGTAAAAGTTAGTTCTGCACAAAAAGTATGACCGTCGCGATGTCTAGCTAGAACTTCCCCACGCCATTTCCCTTGTTCCATCAGAATCGGAAATATTTCTTGGTCAAATCGAGCTAGTTCTTCAGGTTCGTAGAGAAGGCACCAAGATTTACCAATTAATTCTGGTTTAGCATAGCCAAAAATTTCTGCGTGAGCCTGATTGAGATAAATAAATTTATCATCATTGAGTACTGCAATGCCATCGCTGGCGGTTTCCAATGCCGTTAACTGACGATTTTTTTCTTTTAATGTTTGGTTCAACTGTAGCTGAACTTGCTTGAGATCGTCAATTTGAATAAAGCTAATGACAATGCCATCGTTTTGGCGTTTCTCTGTTTGATAGAGGTTAATGCGCATTAAGAGATAGGAATTGCTGTGCTTAAGCCTAACTTCTAATTTTATGGCTTGTTTGGTTTTAATTACCTCTTCTAATAACTCAGTCAAATTAGGACATTCAATCTTATAAGTAAGTTCTTTTAAAGGACGCTCTATATCTGTGTTGCGTAAAGCGATCGCCTTGGTAGCCGCAGGAGTAAACTTGCGAATCTTTAGCTCTTTATCTAGAAAAATTACCCCAATATCCGTACTTTTGAGCAGGTTATCAATATCGTTATTTACTTGAGTTAGTTCTAAAATCTTGGACTTATATTCTAGATTAACGGTGTGCAGTTCTTCATTAGAGATAGTCAATATCTCATTAAAAGCTTCTTGTTCTTCGTTAATGGTTTCTAATTCTTCTACTAATGCCTGAAGATTTTCGCAAGTCTGCTGTAGTTCGTGTTCCAACTCTAAGATTCTGCGTTGAGCTTTATTGTCAATTTCTAAGTTGAGTTGGTCTGCTTTTGTAAAGTCTGAGGGATTATTAGATTCAATTTCTTGTTCAGACATGGCTATCGGCTATAGATAAAACTGGCGTTGCTGATTACAGATCTGATTTTGCACCCTCGCTTATCTTCCCGAAGAGAAAACGCGACCTTCCCATCCAACATAAATGCGATTTCCTAAAGTGCAGCTTATCTGTAAATCGTGCATCTAAGATAACTTAAAGTCCCCCATTATTGGGAATATTGAGGAAGTAGTTCAAAAGTTGTTTTTTTTTAGTTCTATAATTAAACTCACTCTCTCAACCTGTTTGGGAGCTTGAATTTGCTGATAAAGATCGATTGCATCTTCAAAACACTTCTGGCTTTTGCCGTGCCGATCGCTTTTTAAGGTAATACCCCATTGAACATAGGCTTCTGCAAGGTCGCATTTAGCGGTAATTTGATCGAGTAATTCTATAGACTGCTGATGATAGTTATGAGCGAGGCTGAAGTTACCCGCTTGGCGTTCGATACAGCCTAAACCGATTAAAGATTTGGCTTTTATTTGAGTATAGTGGCTCGATTGAGAAAAGGCGATCGCTTTTTGCCACATTATTTTAGCTGGCTTTAGTTCTTGATGATTAAAAAGTATTTGTCCGAGAATTTGCATAAAATAAGCAAAGCGTCCTGTATTGTAGGTTCGATCTTCTAAATCTACAATTAATCGATAAAGCTTGCGCACAAGATGATTGGGTTCATCGGTAGTTCCCAAATAAGAATTTACCAATGCTAATCCTAAAGCTGCCTTTTCTGACCAAGAATGATGCTTGGTATTGTTAGCCAGAGCGATCGCCTGTTGAAATAAACCTGCTGCGGTAGTTAGTTCCCAAAGGTCGATATGATACAGTCCTAGACTTAAGAGAGAATCGACCTCCAGCATCCGCCAGTAATATAGGTCGTGTTTATTGGCTAAAGTCACAGCAATTGATTGCAGACAGTGTTGGCTGGTGGCAATAGTCTCTTGCTGATGAGAAATTGCCTGATGCACTTTTCCCGTAGTCCAGTATAAATCTCCTAAAATATTATTTAGTTCGCTACGATGGCGATCGTTTTTCACCCTGTCTATAATTTGGTTAATAGCATTTAAGAGCGGTTGAATGATACCCAGGCGATTAAGAGTTGTGCCTAAAGTTAGAAATTGTCCCCATTGGTTTTCTCGACTATAAAGAATAACTTTAGCTGCACTGGCATAATCTTCAGTTGCCGTGTAGTGATAGTATGCTTCTAAAGCAGTTAAGCCATCTTGAATATTATTGATTCGGGTAATACTCTCCGTCAGAAACATCGCAATCTGACAATGGGTTTGTTGCCATTCTGGTTGAGATAGCTGCAACCTCGATTTTGCTTCAGCCTGTACCATTGGATGTAGCCAGTATTCACCCTGAGCAAATTCTAACAAAGAACGATTACGCAGAGATTTGATTACTCTTTGCTGCTTAGTTACATCCCACAACAGACAAAGTAATCCTGGTAAAGTGATTTTGGCTAAATCTTGATAGCGATAACAACCTAAACGGCAAAGCAGCAAATAAGCCTGGGCATCCAAATCTTGCAGACGATTAAATTGGCTGACAACTAAATTTTTTAAATCTGTCTCAACTAAAGGATCGTGACTATTTTCCTGCCAATATTGCTCTAAATCCCCATCATAATCTTCTCGAACAATGCCACACAGGATGCCCATTACCTTGGCATTGCCACCATAGGTTTGATGAATCTGAGCAATTGCTTGATTGTTCGTTTCAATGTGATGTGCCGTAAAATATTGTTGCCAAGCAGCTAAATCTAATCCTGATAAACGATAGTGTTCTAGGTTAATTTCTGCTTCGCACAGGCGATCGCGACTAGTTATTATAGTCACTGAACGTACTTTAGTATCGGCTAAGATTCTCAGTAGCTCAATATAGTCGCGATGAGCGTCAATAAGTTTGCCGTGCCTATCTAAAGCAGGTTCTAGATTGTCAATTAAAATTCCTACCGTGTGCTGTTCTAAATATCGTTTAAATCTGGCTAGGGTAACGCCAAATTCTTTGCCCGATTCTTGATGCAAATCTCGCTGCAACCATTCTTCCACCACACTATCTACCGAAATAATATTGGCTGTCTCTTTTGCCATCAAGACTTCTAAAATCAACTCAAAACCTTGATTAGCTAAAAACTGTTGCGCTAACGTGGTTTTGCCTATTCCTCCTTCCCCTTGTAGTACAATAATTTTGTGATTTTGCTTGACTAAATTTTGGAGAGTGGCGATCGCTTTTTGTCTACCAATAAAGCTAGAATCGCCATTAATCTGGTCAATAGCCACAGCCAAGTTTTCGATATTTTTCTTGTCTGTATTATTTAAAGACTGAAGTTGTCTTTTAATCAAGCTGCGAAAATTATTTTTAGTTACCTTTTTATCCCAGGCTGCCGATAACAATTTCCAAAGTAGCGAACCCGTATCCTTTACGTGTCCTTCTGTACAGCCGTATTCGTCCGCAATTTCCAGATATTTCTGGCGTTGCCAAACTTGAGTAACAATAGCCTGCTGTAGATCATTTAGATGCTTTTGGGTACGATGATAAACTTCTCGATCTACCAAGGCTATTACTGCTTCTATATCCATAGTTAAAGCTATTATAAGCAAGTAATAATTAATATAGTTAAATTTTAGTTTTTTAGGTTTTGCAGTTATTGACGCTTACCTACTTAAATAAACATTTAAATTAAAAATTTATTTTTTGCTAATATTTTTTAATTCTGACTTAGGTGAATACTTCTTAAATATATGCTATTTAGTAAAAGCGCTTAAGGAGTTAAATGCTTGATTACCGAAAAATTAGCGACTAATTTAACAGACGAGGAGAGGTCTGAATAAACCTATTCATAACAGAAATTGCGATCGCTTTTCTATCGGTCAATATTCTAGAATTAGAACATGGCAAATAAACACCAGAAAATCTCATGGTAGCTTCTCCACAAAATTCCTATCTAACAACCGAAGAATATCTGCAACTAGAAACAGCTAGCGATATTAAGCACGAGTATTTCGACGGTGAAATATTTGCTATGGCTGGTGCAACTGACACTCATGTAACTATTGCCTTGAATATGGCTATATTATTACGCAATCACCTTAGAGGATCGGGGTGTCGGGTATATATATCGGATATGAAAGTAAGGATCGAGGCGAAAAACCGTTTTTTCTACCCTGACGTAATGGTGACTTGCGAAACAAAAGATCGAGAAAATACTATTTATAAAGAGTTTCCCCTTCTAGTTATTGAAGTGTTGTCAGATTCAACAGAAGCTTTTGATCGCGGTGATAAATTTGCTGACTATCAGTCTTTGCCCAGTCTACAGGAATACGTTTTAATTAATACAAAAAAAGCCAGGATTGAATGTTTCCGTCGTACAGATGATGGTTTATGGCTATTGCAATTTTATGAGCTAGATAAGATAAACTTTGAATTAACTAGCGTAGATTTTTCTGGAAAGATTGAAGAAGTCTATCAAGAAGTTGATTTTTCTTTACCAACAGATTCAATAAATAAATAGACTTTTTATAGTAAAGCGATCGCTTTTTCCTAATTAAAACTTAGCTAATACGATTAGAGTTTAAATTACTTAATATTGTATAAGAGTTTAGCAATCGCCTTTATTTCAACAACTCGATTGAGCGAAGGCGCATATCCACCCTCGTTCAATTTTTCAAAGTATCAAAAATTTGAAATTTCTAATTACCGTGTTCTATCGGTTTATTTTTCAGGGTTATTTAATTCTAACAAGATTTGTTCAGAGTTATTACTGCGTTTTAGACTTACCAAGTTAATATTTATTCTTTTTAAAGCTACTTATAATCTATTCTTAACCATTAATTTAATTTATTTTTACTTATTGGTGAGATTATCAAGCGTGGACTGACTTATTAAGATCAGAATGTAGTTACTAATTGTTAACTACTGATTATCAATTATTTAATAACTTTTCTATCTCAAATTTACATGAATAATTCTATTGAATTAAAACAAATTAGTCGCTACGATTCAGGCATTTTTGATGAAGGGGCAGCCGAAATTACGGCTTACGATCCTCAAAGTCAACAGTTATTTGTAATTAATGGCGCAAACAGTACAATTGATATTTTAGATGTTAGCGATCCGACCAATCCTACCTTTACCAAGGCGATCGCCATTGAAGAGTTTGGCGGTGGTATTAACAGTATTGCCATAAAAGACGGTACAGTTGCCGCAGCTATTGAAGGGGAATCAGCACAAGATCTTGGTAGCATTGTCTTTTTTGATACGGACGGTAAAGCCTTAAATCAAGTGACTGTAGGGGCATTACCCGATATGGTTACTTTTACTCCTGATGGGACAAAGGTTCTAGTCGCTAACGAAGGCGAACCAAACGAAGACGATCCAACTGATAATCCAGAAGGTTCGGTTAGCATTATCGACATTTCAGGTGGGGTAGAAAATGCTACTGCAACTACTGCTGACTTTACGGCTTATAACGGACAGGAAGAGGAATTAAGAGGCAGAGGAGTTAGAATTTTCCCAGAGTCAAACTTTGCCAACGATGTTGAACCAGAATATATTGCTGTAAGTCCCGATGGTAGTCAGGCTTTTGTCACGCTTCAAGAAAACAATGCGATCGCCGTAGTCGATTTAGAGACGGGAGAGGTAAGCGATATTCAACCTCTGGGTTTGAAAGATTTTAGTCGCGGTTTACCAGAACTAACTAACTACACTTGGGATCTCAGCGAGGAAGTATTAGGTAAGACTCCCGCAGGACAAGAGATACTTTTGGGTGGTATGTCTGGTCTATTTTATGAAGGAGAAACTAAAGATGGTAAGTTAAAGTTTATCGCCACACCCGATCGCGGCCCTAATGGCGAACCGACAGATCTTGATGGCGATGGCGTAAAAGAAAGACCATTCCCGCTACCAGATTATCAGGCGAAGCTAGTTCGCTTTACTCTCGATCGCGACTCTGGGGAAATCGCGATCGCTGATGAAATAGAATTAACTAGAAAAGACGGACATACTCCCATTACTGGCTTACCCAATCTTCAGGCTGGTGAACCAGGTACGGCATATACAGATGAAGAACCCATCGACCTTAATGGAAATCTCCTAGCCAACGATCCTTTTGGCGCAGATCTAGAATCAGTTATCGTCGCGCCTGACGGTAGTTTTTGGCTGTCGGATGAATATCGTCCTGCTATTTATCATTTTGATGCCAAAGGAGTATTAATCGATCGCCTTATTCCTCAAGGTACTGCCGAATCTGTGGGACATCCAAAGGGTTCATTTGGGACAGAAACCCTACCCGCAGTATATGCCCAACGTCGCAGTAATCGTGGTTTTGAAGGCATGGCGTTAAATACTGACAACGGTAATCTGTATGCTTTTATTCAAAGTCCCCTGGATAATCCTGATGTAAGTGACTCAAAAGCAGAAGCAGCAGGCGAAAAGAGTGATTTTAATTCCCGCAATTCTCAGGCATTAAGAATCTTAGAAGTAGACCCTACTACAGGAGAACCAGTAGGGGAATATGTTTACTTCCTTGAAGGTTCGGAAGAAGTAGATAAAATTGGGGATGCAGTATATGCAGGGGACGGTAAATTTTACGTTATCGAACGGGATTCTGGTACAGATGCCGACTCAAAAAAGTTTATCTTTGAGGTAGATTTAACAGGCGCGACTAATATCCTTGGTACAGATTTAGCTACTGCTACGGGAGAAGATACGGCCTTAGAAAGTATGACTCCTGACGAGTTGGCAGCAATGGACATCCAGCCTGTCAATAAAACTGAGGTATTAAATTTACCTTCTATTGGCTACACCGCAGGAGACAAGCCTGAAGGATTAGCATTGTTAGATGATGGATCTTTCGCCGTAATCAACGATAACGACTTTGGTTTGTTAGACGAAGAAATACCTGGGGATGGTTCAGTCCCTTTCAACCCCGATCCTACCCAAACCGTCTTAGGGCTAATTGAATTTAGCGGGTCAAATGGTTTAGATCCAAGTGATGAAGATGGAATTAATATTCGCCAAGAACCTGTATATGGACTGTATCAGCCAGATGCGATCGCAGCCTATGAAGTAGATGGCGCAACCTATTATGTCACGGCTAATGAAGGTGATGCCAGAAGTGAAGACGAACGAGTCGAAGATTTAAAACTAGACCCTACAGCTTTTCCTAAGGCAACATTACAAACTGATACTGAAATCGGACGTTTAGAAGTCTCTAACATTGATGGGGATCTTGATGGTGATGGTGACTATGACCAATTAGTGTCCTACGGTGGACGTTCTTTTAGTATTCGTGATGCCCAGGGAAACTTAGTTTTCGATAGTGGCGACCAACTGGCACAAATCACTGCCGAACAAGTCCCCGAAATATTTAACTCCGACGGTACAGTAGATTCTTTTGATAGCCGTAGTGATAATAAGGGAGTTGAAGCTGAAGGGGTAGTAATCGGCGAGATAGATAGTAAAAACTACGCTTTTGTCGGTTTAGAAAGAGTTGGTGGTGTAGCAGTGTATGACATTAGCGATCCTGCTAATGCTGAGTTTATTCAATACATTAACCCCATCGATAAAAAGACAGGAGACGCTTTAGATCTTGCCCCTGAGGGCTTACAGTTTATCTCCGCAGAAGATAGTCCTAATGGTTCACCATTATTAACCGTATCCAATGAAGTCAGCGGTACGGTTAGCGTATATCAAATCGATATTCCCAAACCTGAAGTAAATACTTCTGAAGAAATCGAATTTCTCGGTGAAGCTAGTTTTGCCACTGGTACGATGTTTGAGGATACAGAAGTTGGGGGAATTTCTGGTTTAACTTATGATGCAGCCAACTCTACCTATTATGCCCTTGCCGACGATCGCAGTACTATTAATGATGCTCGTTACTATGATGTATCCATAGATCTAAGTGACGGCAGCTTGGATGATGGGGATGTAGATTTTACAGGAGTAACAACCCTACTCAATGTAGGAGAATCACCTTTTTCTCCTTCTAGTCTCGATCCAGAAGGCATCACTTTAGCCAAAGATGGAACATTATTTATCTCTTCTGAAGGAGATGCTGATAATTTAGTCGATCCCTTTATCGGCAAGTTCACCCCAGACGGACAAATATTTAATGAGTTAGATATCCCCGATAAATTCTTACCAACAGTCGATCAAAGTAGCGGTATCAGAAATAATGAAGCCTTTGAAAGTCTTACCACTACCCCCGATGGAAAATCTCTGTTTACAGCTACCGAAAATGCTTTATTTCAAGATGGCGAACCAGCTTCAATTGAATCTGGTAGTCCAGTTAGAATCACTCAGTATGACTTAGCCACAGAAAAAGTTGTCGGCGAATTTGTTTATGAAACCGATCCTATTCCCGTACCTGCCGATCCTGCTGATGGCTTTGCCGATAATGGTTTAGTAGAATTACAGGCTACAGAAGAATATGGTAAGTTTCTGGCTTTAGAACGTTCATTTGCCGAGGGAGTAGGTAATAACATCCGACTCTATGAAGTCAATCTTGGCGATGCTACTGATGTTAGCAAAACCGATAGTCTTAGTGGTGCAGATATTGAACCCGTAGATAAAGAGTTGTTGTTAGATTTTGGCGATTTAGGAATTGAGCTAGATAATAGTGAAGCTGTATCTTTTGGCGAAACTTTGCCTGACGGAAGGCAGTCTCTTATTGTTGCCAGCGATAATAATTTTAATGATAGTCAAAAAACTCAATTCTTAGCCTTTGCTGTTGGCGACTCCATAGAAGAAGGTAATACTTTAATAAGTTCTGGCGATCAAGAACTGGCTACTTTAACAGGAATTAATTCTGATAGTTTTATTTAATAGTAAAGTTGGTTCATTATTATAGTGCTTGATTCTCAACAGCGGAGTGGAATATGCTAAGGCGCGTTTTGGGTAAGAAGCTTCTTACTCAAAAGCCGCCGTCCCTACACGGGAGCATTTCCTCCGCTCAATAGAGCGATCGCATTTTTTTCATGTTCAAACTGTAAAAAAATATTATTGTTAGAACATAGCTAGAGCGATCGCATTTTGAAATTACCCGATAGGCAATAATCTGACTCTAAAACCATCGTCTTTGACCGAAATGATTGCCCCGTTTTCTAATTCTCTGCTGCATTGAAACAAAACATCATCTAGATATTCTTCAATTACTTCTCTGCTTTCATTGCCTAAGCGAAATAAGACAACACTGGGTAGTTTTGCGCCACTCACAGCCAGCAAGTAACCAAAATCCAAGTCAACAGTTAAAACAATTCTTTTCTCTTTTTCGGCTTTAAGCAAAATCTCTCGATCTTCAAGTTTTTCTAAACCTTCTTCAATTAGATGAATGGCATCATAGCCTTGTTTTCTCAGTTTAGCTGCTGTTCGAGGCGAAATTCCCATATCTGCAAAAAACTTTATCCTGCTAATTTATTTGCTTTGGGATAATATTGCTCTCTAGCTAACCATGCACCATAAACTAAAGATTGCTGAATATCTTCTACTTCTAAATAAGGATAGTCAGCAATAATATCTTCTGTAGTTTTGCCGTTTGTTAGTAGATTTAAGACCAAAGAAACGGGGACACGCATTCCACGAATACAGGCTTGTCCCGCCATTATCTTAGGATCAAAAGTAATTCTATCAACGTTAAGCATATAATTTCTATTTATTCATACATCAAAATTTTATTTTAGTTTAGCAGTTACCTCACAAAGATAAACTTGATTACAAATCATTTTAGCGATCGCCTTTCTATTCAATTTTTTAAGCTGTTAAAATATTTATGTTTTTTAATTGTGATATCAGACATTTATAATTTTTTCTCGCTATGCCAGGATTTAGGATGTAGTAAATCTCTCTAATATCGATGAACAAGCTAGAAGAAATTCAACAAATAGCCTCTCAAATTATACTAATTTTAGACAATCCTCAATCGGTAAAGCTTCAAGTAAAGCAGATTACATTAGCTCAGAAGCAACTAAGGGCAATTAAAAAAGAAATTAATGCGCTAATTCGTAATATCAATCAGCAAGCAACCCAATCTGGTACTGATAGTCTTGTATCTGTTGGTTTAGATGTTTTTGGCAAACATAAATGGGCTGGAAGAATGAGGGCGGAAACTAGACGGGCAATGGAAAGAGACAAAAAATCTGCCCGTCAGCCATATATGGAATTGAAAGAAGCGATTGATAAATTGATTTTAGAAGGGGATAGGCTTAAGTTAAAAGCAGATGAATACTTGATAGCACATTGATATAATAGTGGATATTTTTTGATCGTCAATATGATTCAGTACCAAGTTGCCATACATTTATGTATCCATTATCGTCACCAGCAACTATAGTTTTACTGTCTTGACTAAAACTTATAGAGTTATACCTTTTAAACTTTTGACTGGAAGCAATGGATAAAGTTTGTATAAGCTTACCTGTATTAATATTCCATAAAAAGATGTTGCCACTAATGTCGCTAGTAGCTAAAATCGTCCCATCATGACTAAAAGCAAGACCTTTCTCATTTTCACTGACAATAGTGTCAGGATACTCTGAAGAATAATCAAGAGTACGAATTAGTTCGCCTGTTTGAGCATTCCAAATATGAGCTGGTTTATCCTCAACAGCTTGAGCAAGTAGCTTTTCATCAGGACTAAAAGCCACATCCTCTGAGTATGGTGTACAGCGAGAATAAATAAACTTGCCAGTACTCAGGTTGAAAACTAGTAATATATCGACACACTCATAGAAATCATTAGGACATAAATTTCCAACAAAGGCTATGATTCGACTATTCGGAGCAACTGAAAGTGAGAAAAAAGTTAAATCTTCATCTTCAATAACTTTGATTAAGTGTTCTGTTTCTATATTCAATAGTTTGGTTTTATTTTTAAGTTTGGAAATAATTTTTTCTTTATATGCTTTATATATTTTTTTGGAATATGAGTGTAAAAGTTTTTGTTTTTTTAAATTCCAAGTTTGAGTGATTCCATCGTTACGCTCAATCGTAATATTTTGATTAGAGTCAATTTGAACTGATTTAATATCTTTCCAAAACATTGAATCAGACTGTCTTGAAACGCAGGTAGTATCAAAAGTAGCTAAGAAATCATAGTTTATCAGTCGATCTTCGATTATACCTTTATTATCTTTGTATTTTTTTATTTTGTTTAATTCAAAAAGGCTCGAACAATTATAATTCACATTCTTTTGAAATTTATAACTGTTAAATTTTATTTTCAAAGCTTGGTTAAAAGCAAAGTTAGCCTTTTGTTCTTTTCCTGATTTTATATAGATAAGACCTTTATTGTACCAAGCTCTATATTCATCAGGCTTTATTTTAATTACTTCTTCAGTTTCTTTTATTGCTTCATCATATTTACATAAATTCATTAAAATAGCACTTTTTGTTAATAATGCTTGCGTGAAATTTGGTTTTAAAGCAATAGATTTATTTACAGCTATTAAAGCTTCTTCCCAATCTACTGTTTTCCATAAAGAACGAGCTTTATACCACCAAGCTTCAGCACAGCTTTTATTGATTTCAATCATTTTTTCAGAACAAGTTAAAACTCCGCGGTATACTTCCAAGCCATATAGATATTCTGCTTCTTCTAGTAATTGATTTATTTGTTCGCAATAATAATTTGAATATTGATTTATATCGTTAGCAAGTGCAAATCCTCTCTTAATCAAATTTGACGAATATTTAGCTATATTAGGACTTGTAGATAAAATAATATTTTTGTTTTTTTCCATATCTATTAGCCAAATTTTGTTTTTAATTCTTTGAGTTTTTTCATAGCACTATTAATTTGCTTATCCAATTCATTAGCCATATCTGCTAACAAATCTTGTCCGACTTTTTCTGCTTCAATGATTTTAGTTTTAAGTTGAAAAAGTTCGGTTTGTTCTAAAGTTGTAATTTCTAATTGGATGGATTTTAAACGATCGCGACTTTGGGCTATTTGTCTAATAATGCGAATCAACTCGAAACTAATTCCTTCGCCTTTAATTGATTCGGGACTATTTTCCCAATCTTGTAAAATCGATTTGAGTTTTTCTAAATTACCGTTTTCGTAGGCGATATTAGCTTCCGCCATTAATTCTTGTCTGCGTTGACGTTCTTCGTCATCAGTTGCCAAATCTGGATGAATTTTTTTTGCTACTTCGCGGTACAGTTTCTTTAATTCTAGTGATGGCTTGAAATCTCGATCCGATTCTAAAAATGCTATGTATTCTTCAATTTGAGCTTCTATGCGATCTAGTTCTGTATAGCGAATACCAATTACTCGCATATATTCATTTTCAAAACTACTTAATTCAGCTTGAAAAGTGACTAAATTTAATTCCTTTTCAGCCAACTCGGTTTCTAATACTGCTAATTCAGCTTTCTTTTTTTCTAGTTCTTCTTGTTCTGGCGTAAGTTTATGTATAATTTCATGTTCCATAATTTCGCATAAATTACGATATAAAATTGTGTTTCCACAATCCTAATCTTGAAACTTATACAAAGACTTCAGTAAGATCAGCTAAAGATAAAAAATTGTATTGGCTTTTATTCACAAAAGCGATCGCTTTTTTCTCACTTCCCCAAAATATTAAAATATTCCTTGTCAGAAACTTACCCCATCATGTATCATTAGTGATTGTGGTTAAAACTGGCAAATCTCACCTAATAGATAAAAATCTAGTCCACCCCCTCAGTCGCAGAATACAAGTGATTTTCGCTTTTACTTCTAAGACTAAATTAGTGAGTTTTCACAGTGTTTATTCACCATAGAAAACAATCTCGTTACGGGGTTAGTGAGAAATTTATAGGGTTTGCTGCCTCCTCATTGGGGATACTGAAGAAGCAATTTTTCTTTAAGTCTTAGAGGGTACAAGGTAACTTTGAAGGTTGGCAACAGCAATAAGCTGAATGCGAGCGTAAATCTTAGAAAAAAAATTATATATTTGCTGCTGTACATCTTGTTAATAGCGGTTCGACCAAGAGCGATTTTATGTAAAAACATGAATGAGATTCTAGGAAGTACCGGTCAAGATGGTTATTTTTTGTCAGTTGATGTTGCACCGCCTTTTGATAGCAGTAATCTGCGGCAATACATCTAAGCCCAAAGCTCTTGAGAAATAGAGCTTAATCTATTATGTTGCAATTATAGAGGAGTTTAAACTCGTGTCTATCGGCATTCTTGGCACTAAAGTTGGCATGACCCAAGTTTTTGACAAAGAGACAGGAAATGCAGTTCCCGTTACTGTTGTTCAAGCTGGACCGTGTATCGTAACTCAAGTCAAAACTAAAGAGACGGACGGTTATAGTTCAGTTCAAATTGGCTATGGAGAGGTAAAAGAAAAAGCTTTGTCCAGGCCTGAACTGGGTCATCTTAAAAAAGTTGGTGCTAGTCCTCTACGCCATCTGAAAGAGTATCGTCTGGAAAAAACTGAAGATTATGAACTAGGCAAAGCTTTAGACATATCGGAAATTTTTAATACTGATACTACCGTTGATGTTAGTGGTAAAACGATGGGTCGTGGTTTTGCTGGTTATCATAAGCGGCACAACTTTAAGCGTGGTTTGATGAGTCATGGTTCTAAAAGCCATCGTGCGCCTGGTTCAACTGGTGCGGGAACAACTCCTGGTCGTGTCTATCCTGGTAAGAAAATGGCAGGACGCTACGGCGGAAAACAGGTAACCACCCGCAAATTAAAAGTTGTCAAAATTGATGTTGAGCAAAACTTGTTACTTATTAAAGGAGCAATTCCTGGTAAGCCTGGATCACTGCTTAGTATCTCTCCCAGCAACATTGTGGGGCAGAAGTAGTAGGGCAGAAATAACAGCTTGTTATTTTGAGAACATAAAGTATAGATAACAAATAACTATGGTTAATTGTGTAGTCAAAAATTGGCAGGGGGAAGATGCTGGAGAAGCAACCCTAGAACTTAAAGTAGCCAAAGCAGAAAACGCCGAACATATTGTTCATCGTGCATTAGTTCGTCAGCTAAATAATGCTCGTCAAGGTACGGCATCTAGCAAAACTCGAGCAGAAGTTCGCGGTGGTGGACGCAAACCTTGGAGACAAAAAGGAACTGGACGCGCTCGTGCAGGTTCGATTCGTTCTCCATTATGGCGTGGTGGTGGTGTAATTTTTGGACCAAAACCCAGAGATTTCAGCACCAAGATGAACCGCAAAGAGAGACGTTTGGCGTTGAGAACAGCTTTTAGTTCCCGCGTTGAAGATATAGTTGTTGTCGAGAATTTTGGTTCTGAACTTGACCGCCCTAAAACAAAAGAAGTTTTAGCAGCTTTAGACCGTTGGGGTGTTGAACCTGACTCTAAGGTTTTACTGATTCTTAAAGAGGTTTCTGATAACGTCAATTTGTCTACTCGCAACATTGCTAAAGTCAAACTAATTAAGGCAACTAACCTCAACGTTCTTGATGTGCTTCATGCCAACAAAATTGTCATCTCGAAAGATGCTTTAGAACAGATACAGGAGGTTTACAGTGACTAGATACCAAGAGAGAGATTTAGCCGACTTGATCCTCAAGCCGATCATTACTGAAAAAGGCACGATCCAGATGGAGCTTGGTAAATACGTTTTTGATGTATTGCCTAAAGCAACCAAGCCCGATATTAGAGCAGCTATTGAAAGCCTGTTTGATGTCACTGTTGTCAAGGTAAATACTTTGACTTTGCCTCGTAAAAAGCGTCGAGTAGGCAAGTTTTTGGGTTACAAGGCTCAATATAAAAGAGCAATTGTCACGCTCAAAGATGGGGATTCAATTGCCCTATTCCCTGACGTATAAAACGTAGATCAAAATATAGAACTCGAAAAAGCTAATCTAAAAGCAAATTATGGGTACTCGTTCATTTAGACCATACACACCAGGAACACGCCAAGCGATAGTTCCCGATTTTTCAGAAATTACCAAAAGTACGCCCGAAAAATCTTTAACCAAATACAAACATCGTAAAAAAGGGCGTAATAACCGCGGTGTAATTACTAGCCGTCGTCGTGGCGGAGGACACAAACGTCTTTACCGTATTATCGATTTTCGGCGTGATAAGCGCAATATCCCAGCCGAAGTAGTTGCGATCGAATACGATCCCAACCGCAATTCTCGTATTGCTCTAGTTCAGTATGAAGACGGCGAAAAACGCTACATATTGGCTGCTGTAGGGATGAAAGTAGGCACACCAATTATTGCCAGTGAAAATGCGCCAATTGAGGTTGGTAATGCCTTACCTCTGAGCAAAATGCCTCTAGGTGAAACTGTTCACAACGTTGAGCTTGTAGCTGGTAGAGGCGGACAAATTGTTCGGGCTGCTGGCGCTGCTGCCAAGGTAATGGCAAAAGAAGGGGATTATGTAACTATTGGTCTTCCTTCAAAGGAAGTAAGAATGGTGCGCAAAGAATGCTATGCCACTATCGGACAGGTTGGTAACGTTGAGTACCGTAATCTTAAGCTGGGTAAAGCAGGTAGAATGCGCCATTTGGGTAGAAGACCTGAAGTTCGCGGTAGTGCGATGAACCCCTGCGATCACCCTCATGGTGGTGGTGAAGGACGCGCTCCTATTGGTAGAAGCGGTCCTGTTTCCCCTTGGGGTAAACCAGCTTTGGGTAAGAAAACTCGCAAGAAGAACAAACCTAGCAACAGGCTGATTGTTCGTCGTCGTCGTTAATTCATTATTAATTGAAAAAATATGAGTCGTTCTTTAAAAAAGGGACCATTTATCGCCGACAGTCTCCTCAAAAAAATTGAGAGGTTGAACGCTGGTAACAAAAAAGAAGTAATCAAAACTTGGTCGAGAGCTTCAACTATTTTGCCTCTAATGGTGGGACATACAATTGCCGTCCACAATGGTCGCCAGCACATTCCTGTGTTTATTAGTGACCAGATGGTCGGACATAAACTGGGAGAATTTTCTCCTACCCGTACTTTTAGGGGTCATTCTAAAAGCGACAAAAAAGGGAGACGCTAGATATTAAGTACCACTATGCCAATAGATACTAATAACGAAGTAAAGGCGATCGCTAAATACATCCGGATGTCTCCTTTTAAGGTCAGACGGGTGTTAGATCAAATTCGTGGTCGCCAATATCGGGAAGCATTAATCATTCTCGAATTCATGCCTTATAAAGCCTGCGATCCAATTTTAAAAGCATTGCGATCGGCTGTGGCTAACGCAGAACATAACAACGGCTTAGATCCCGCAACTTTGGTAGTCAGCAAAGCTTTTGCCGATGGGGGTCCTGTTCTCAAACGTTATCGTCCTAGAGCGCAAGGTAGGGCTTATCAAATTCGTAAGCCAACCTGTCACATTACAGTGGCTGTTGCTCCTGAAGTAACCAATTAGAATCCTTAAAGTTCAGAATTTAATTAATTACTATTACGAGGAAACATTTGTGGGACAAAAGATACACCCAACGGGCTTTCGTCTGGGTATTACCAAAGAACATCAATCTTGCTGGTACGCTGACGCTAAACGCTATCCAGAATTATTGCTAGAAGATCGTTTAATCAGGGAATACGTTAACAAAGAACTGAGCAATGCGGGCATTTCTCAGGTCAAAATTGAGCGTAAAGCCGATCAAATTGATTTAGCAATTCACACCGCTAGACCTGGTGTGGTTGTCGGTCGTGGTGGTTCAGGGATTGAGAAATTAAGAACTGAATTACAGGCGAAGGTTGGTAACGCACGCCAAATTCGGATCAACGTCATAGAAGTACCTCGCGTGGATGCTGATGCAGCCTTGATTGCTGAGTATATTTGTCAGCAGTTAGAGCGAAGAGTTTCTTTTCGTCGAGTAGTTCGTCAAGCGGTTCAAAGAGCGCAGCGGGCTGAAGTCCTGGGTATTAAAATTCAGGTCAGTGGTCGCTTAAACGGTGCAGAAATTGCCCGTACAGAATGGGTTAGGGAAGGTCGAGTCCCTTTACACACCCTTAGAGCAGATATTGATTACTCTTATCGCACTGCCTTAACTATTTACGGAATTCTTGGAGTTAAGGTTTGGGTATTTAAAGGCGAAATTATTCCAGGACAAGAAGAAGCAGCAGCCGCTGTTCCTAGTCAAGCTCCTCGCCGTCAACGTCGCCGTCAGAAATTTGACGATCGCTCTGAGTAATAACTATTAACAAGACTTGTTTAGCAAAATAATACTATTATGCTTAGTCCCAGAAGAACGAAATATCGTAAACAGCATCGCGGTCGCATGAGAGGCATGGCTTATCGCGGTAGCACCTTGAACTTTGGTGATTACGCTCTCCAGGCAACAGAACCCTCTTGGATTACCTCCCGTCAAATTGAGGCTGCCCGTCGAGCTATGACGCGCTACGTCAAACGGGGTGGTAAAATCTGGATTCGCATTTTCCCAGATAAGCCCGTGACCATGCGTCCCGCCGAAACCCGTATGGGTTCTGGTAAAGGTTCTCCCGAATTTTGGGTAGCAGTGGTCAAGCCAGGCAGAATCATGTTTGAAATGGCTGGTGTAACTGAAGAAGTGGCAAAAGAGGCAATGCGTTTAGCGGCTCAAAAGCTACCGATCAAAACCAAATTCATTACTCGCGAAGAGGATTATAACTAATATGGCTTTACCCAAAATTGCTGAAGCCAGAAAACTCAGTGATGAAGAACTGGCTGAAGAAATTCTAGCAGTTAAGCGACAGTTGTTTCAGTTAAGGCTAGAGCAGGCAACTCGCCGTTTAGAAAAACCTCATCTGTTTAAACATACAAAACATCGTCTTTGTCAGCTATTAACTATAGAACGCGAGCGTGAAATCGCTGCTGAAGGAGAAAACTAGATTATGGCAGTCAAAGAAAGAGTAGGGGAAGTAGTTAGCGACAAAATGGATAAAACCGTCGTGGTTGCCATTGAAAACCGCTCTCCTCACCCCAAATACGGCAAAATTGTCGTCAGAACCAAAAAGTATAAAGCTCATGATGCCGAGAACCAATGTAAGATTGGCGATCGCGTGCGGATCAAGGAAACTCGTCCCCTCAGCAAAACCAAACGCTGGACGGTCGAGGAAATAATTGAATCCCAAAAATCCTAAATTCTACTAACCTAATTTTCCTGGTCGAGATCGAAAATGATTCAACAACAGACCTATTTAAATGTCGCTGACAACAGTGGCGCACGCAAACTAATGTGTTTGCGCGTAATTGGCAAAGGCAATAGTCCCTATGCCTTTATCGGTGATGTCGTAGTGGCAGTGGTCAAAGACGCTTTACCCAATATGGGAGTCAAAAAATCTGAAGTTGTCAAAGCAGTAATTGTAAGAACTAAGCAGTCTGTCAGTCGCCCTAGTGGCATGAGCATTCGCTTTGACGATAACGCTGCAGTAATTATCAACGAACAGAATAACCCCAGAGGTACGCGTGTCTTTGGTCCTGTGGCAAGAGAACTGAGAGATAGAAACTTTACCAAGATCGTCTCTTTAGCTCCTGAGGTAATTTAAATGACGAAAACCAAAAAAGCACCAATCCGCTATAAAATGCACGTCAAAAAAGGGGATACCATCCAGATAATCTCTGGACGTGATAAAGGCAAGGTCGGTGAAATATCCAGAGTAATTCCCAAGACAAGCCAAGTAGTTGTAGAAGGCGTGAATGTACGTACCAAACACGTCAAACCTCAGCAAGAAGGAGAATCAGGTCAAATTGTGACTTTTGAAGCTCCCATACACAGTTCTAACGTCATGCTCTATTCCAATAAAGAGAAAACCGTTAGTCGTGTTGGCTATACCTTTACCGAAGAAGGTCGTAAAGTACGGATGCTCAAAAAGACAGGCGAGATTATCGACTAGTTTTTTAGGCATTTGTAAAACGCTGATAATTTTAAATTTATAGTTCCTGACCAAGCCCAGGAAAAGAAAAACATCATGGCAAAATCGTTAAAATCTCAGTATTTGGAAGATATTGTTCCCAAGTTAAGCGAACAGTTTAGTTACGGCAACCTTCATCAAGTTCCCAAAGTAGTCAAAATCGTCATTAACCGTGGTTTAGGAGAAGCATCGCAAAATGCTAAAGCCCTAGAATCATCCCTAAATGAACTATCTGTGATTACAGGGCAAAAGCCAGTGGTTACCAGAGCTAAAAAAGCGATCGCGAGTTTTAAAATTCGTCAAGGAATGCCCGTGGGGATGATGGTTACCCTCCGTGGTGAACGGATGTATGCCTTTCTAGAGCGGCTGATTTGTCTGGCTCTACCTCGTATTCGCGACTTTCGCGGTATTAGCCCCAAAAGCTTCGACGGTCGAGGTAACTACTGTTTAGGAGTTAGAGAGCAGCTGATGTTTCCCGAAATTGAATACGATAGCATCGATCAAATTAGAGGGATGGATATTTCAATCGTCACTTCAGCAAACAATGATGAAGAAGGACGAGCTTTACTCAAAGAAATGGGAATGCCTTTCCGTGACAACTAAATTCTTAGTATCTAAATATAAAAATAGGAAATAATGGCAGCAACCGATACTATTTCAGATATGCTGACCCGCATTCGTAATGCCTGTATGGTCAAGCATCAAACTACTAAAGTTCCTTCTACTCGTATGACTAAGGCGATCGCTCTAGTTTTACAAAGTGAAGGATTTATCGACAGCTTTGAAGAAACAGGGGAAGTACCCCAGAAATTCATCGAAATTTCTCTCAAGTATAAAGGCAGAAATCGTCAACCAATTATCAGCACCCTTAAGCGGGTAAGTAAACCAGGACTAAGGGTCTACTCTCGTAAAAAAGATATTCCTCGTGTCCTTGGCGGTATTGGTATTGCGATCGTTTCCACTTCCCGTGGAGTAATGACCGATAGAGAAGCTCGCAGCCAAGGAGTTGGCGGCGAAATCCTCTGTTATGTTTGGTAATCAAAGAAGAGGACTAAATTATGTCTCGTATTGGCAAACAGCCTATTCCCATTCCTGATAAAGTAAGCGCGCAGATTTCAGGACAGCACGTCACAATCAAAGGACCAAAAGGTACTTTAGAGCGCAACATTCCTCAACCTATTGAGGTAAAACAAGAGGGTGACACCATAGTCGTAAATCCGACCGATGGTTCTCGTATTGGTCGTCAACGTCATGGTCTTTGTCGTACCCTAGTTGCCAATATGGTTGATGGAGTATCTCAAGGATTCCAAAAGCGTCTGGCAATTCAAGGGGTAGGTTATCGAGCCCAGGCTCAAGGCAAAAAGCTAACTCTTAACGTTGGCTATAGTAATCCTGTGGAGATGGAAATGCCAGACGGTATAGATGTGGCAGTAGAAAATAGAAATACTGAAGTTATTGTTAGTGGCATTGATAAAGAAATAGTAGGCAACATTGCTGCTCAAATTCGAGGAGTAAGACCTCCAGAGCCTTATAAAGGTAAAGGAATACGCTACTTTGATGAGCAGGTCAAACGCAAAGCTGGTAAGACAGGTAAGTAGAAATTATGAAGCTTTCACGTAGAGAATTAGTCAAACGCCGTCACCGTCGAGTACGCAAAGCAGTAAATGGTACGCCCGAACGTCCCCGTTTATGCGTTTTCCGTTCCAATAATCATATTTATGCTCAAGTTATTGATGATGTGGCACAGCACACTTTAGCAGCAGCATCGGACTTTAACGTCAAATCTGGTGGTGCTACTTGCGAAGTCTCGGCAGAAGTCGGCAAACTTGTAGCTCAAAAAGCGATAGAACAAGGAATTGCTAAAGTAGTCTTTGACAGAGGGGGAAATCTTTACCACGGTCGAGTCAAAGCTTTAGCTGATGCTGCTCGCGAAGCAGGGTTAGATTTTTAAATCAAAACAGTAATATTAAACTATGGCTAAATCCAACTCACGTAAAAAAAATCGCTCTAAAGAAAAAGATTCTAACTGGCAAGAACGAGTAGTTCAAATTCGTCGCGTCAGTAAGGTAGTCAAAGGCGGTAAAAAACTTAGTTTTCGCGCCATTGTCGTCGTTGGCAATGAAAAGGGACAAGTAGGTGTAGGCGTAGGTAAGGCGGCTGATGTCATCGGCGCAGTACGTAAAGGCGTTGCTGATGCCAAAAAGCAGTTAGTTGAAGTCTCTCTTACCAAAGCCAGTTCTATTGTTCATGTAACTAACGGTGTTGCTGGTGGGGCAAAAGTATTTATGCGTCCTGCTGCTCCTGGTACTGGGGTAATCGCTGGTGGCGCAGTCCGTACTGTTTTAGAACTAGCTGGGGTAAAAAATATTTTGGCAAAGCAACTAGGTTCTAATAGCCCCCTTAACAATGCTAGAGCAGCTATGAATGCCCTAGACGGTTTGCGAACCTTTGCCGAGGTTGCAAGAGAAAGAGATATTCCTTTAGAACAGTTATACGCCTAATCATTGAACATTTATCATTGAACATTTATCACCATGAAGCTAGAGAATCTTAGTCCCAAAGAGGGATCAAAAAGACGCAAAAAAAGAGTGGGTCGCGGTATTGCAGCGGGACAGGGAGCTAGCTGTGGTTTTGGTATGCGTGGTCAAAAATCTCGTTCAGGTACAGGAACAAAGGCTGGCTTTGAGGGGGGACAAATGCCTCTTTATCGCCGAGTTCCCAAATTAAAGCACTTTACTCTCATCAACCAAAAGCACTATACCACAGTTAACGTAGAAGCTTTAAGCTCTCTTGCTGCTAACACAGAAGTGACCCTAGACTCTCTATTAAAGAACGGCATTGTTACTACCAACGATGGTCTTCTTAAAATTCTGGGCAATGGTGAACTAAAAGTAGCCTTAAACGTCAAAGCAGCAGCTTTTACTAAGAGTGCAATCCAAAAAATAGAAGCTGCTGGCGGTAGCTGCGAAGTAATTACCAAGTAGATAAAAAACTACTCCACTTCACTCTAAAGGGAAGCGATGAGTTATTGCAGCTAGGCATCATGATTGGTTTATCATAAGAACCTAGGGTAGAAAATTAAATTTATATAATATTTCTCCGTAAATAACTTAATTTAGCACCAAGCATATAAGAGGTAAACCTATATGGTTAGAGAAAAAACTCCATCGGCACAGGAGACATTTTTACAGATGGCAAAAGCTGCTGGTCTTCGAGGCAGGCTGCTTGTAACCATTGGTCTTCTGGTGTTGGTAAGACTGGGGGTATTTATACCCGTTCCAGGAATTGACCGCGAGGTCTTCGGTAATTTTATTAATAGTTCAGGAAATTCTTCAATCGTCGGATTTTTGGACATTTTTACTGGCGGTGGTATTTCTGCCCTGGGAATATTTGCCCTGGGAATTTTACCCTTTATTAATGCCTCTATCATTATGCAGTTGCTGGCAACCGCTATTCCTAGCCTGGAAGATCTGCAAAAAAATGAGGGAGAAGCGGGAAGACGTAAAATTTCCCAGATCACTCGTTACGTTGCTTTGGGCGGAGCTATCATTCAGAGTTTTGGTATCACTTTAGGTTTACTGGTTAATAACGGCATTATTGAAAAAAGTATTTTTCCCATTGGCGAAACCGTACTGGCTTTAACCGCTGGTTCAATGTTCGTTATGTGGATATCTGAGTTGATTACCGAAAAGGGCATTGGTAATGGAGCTTCACTATTGATTTTTGTTAATATTGTAGCGGTATTACCCAGAACTTTAGGAACTACAATTGAATTTGCTCAAAGCGGTGGCAGAAGCGAGATTGCTCAGGTAGTAGTTCTTTTGCTGGTCTTTTTGGCAATGATTGTCGGCATTGTATTTATTCAAGAAGGAACTCGCCGTATTCCCATTATTTCTGCTCGCCGTCAGGTTGGCAGAAGAGTATACCGTGAAAGAAGTAATTATCTGCCTTTGAGATTAAATCAGGGTGGAGTAATGCCAATTATTTTTGCATCTTCAGTGCTGTTTCTTCCCGCTCAGTTGATTGGATTTATACCTGGTGATGGGGCAGTTAAAAACGTGTTTAATCAGATTGCCGCAGCAGTGCAGCCTGGAAACTGGGCTTATGTAGCGGTTTATCTAGTTCTAATTTTGTTTTTTAGCTATTTCTATGCTTCTTTGATCGTCAATCCTGTAGATATGTCTCAAAATCTTAAAAAAATGGGCGCATCTATTCCAGGGATTAGACCAGGTAAAGCAACTAGTGCTTATTTAGAAAAGGTGCTTAATCGTTTAACACTTTTGGGCGCAATTTTCTTGGGGTTAGTGGCAACTATACCTACTTTAGTAGAAAGTACTATTCCCGCAGGTACTACTGTATTTAGTGGATTTGGTGCGACATCTTTACTTATTTTGGTGGGCGTGGCAATTGACACAGCCAAGCAAATACAAACCTACGTAATTTCTCAACGTTACGAAGGTATGGTTAAGCAGTAAAAACGGTGGAGCGATCGCGGTAAGCCTAAGCCCATTAATTATTTGGTTTTAGGCTTGCTACTTCCAACAAAACTTTTTAAATAAATAAATTGGTATGACAAAGCGATTGATATTCTTGGGACCTCCTGGTTCAGGAAAGGGAACTCAAGCCCAAAAACTATCTGAACATCATCAGATTCCCCATGTGTCCACTGGAGATATCTTAAGAGAAGCCGTGGCTCAACAAACTTCCTTGGGAAAAGAGGCTAAAGATTATATGGATAAAGGAGAATTAGTTCCTGATACTCTAATTCTTAACCTGATTCAAGACCGACTATCTCATGATGATGCTGCCAACGGCTGGATACTTGATGGCTTTCCTAGAAATGTCAATCAAGCTGCCTTTTTAGAGGAACTATTGATTAAATTGAACCAGAATGCTGACTGTGTGCTTAATTTAGAAGTTCCTGATGATGTTTTGGTAGAAAGACTGCTGGCAAGGCAACGTAAAGATGATAATGAAGAAACTATTCGTCGTCGTTTAGAAGTTTATCATCATAACGCTGTACCAGTAATTGACTTTTATCATCAGAAGCAGACCTTAAAAACTATTGATGGGAATCAAGAAATGGAACAGGTAACTAAATCTTTAAGCGAAGCAGTATCTTAGGCAGTTTAATTTTAGATGGCGCTTGCCAATTTATGGCTTTCACCGCTTAAGACAAATAAAAATGTAAAATACATATAGGTTGCTGTATTAAAAAAATGCTTGAGGCATTTGCCAAGTAAACCGATGAATAGTAAAAGTTGCCGTTAGCTATTCATCTAAAAATAGCGGAGAATATGAAGATTGGCTAAACAAGATTTAATTGAAATGGAAGGGACTGTGACCGAATCTCTGCCTAATGCAATGTTTCGCGTCGACTTGGATAACGACTTTAATGTACTAGCTCATATTTCAGGTAAAATTCGGCGTAACTACATTAAAATTTTACCAGGCGATCGCGTCAAAGTTGAGTTAACTCCTTACGATTTGACTAAGGGTAGAATAACTTATCGCCTCAAAAATAAGTAAAACACTTTTTTTTGGTGATTTTATTGTGTTTGACACAAAAACAAATTAATAGATATAATAATAGGCTTGCAGTGTGGCCAAAATAAGGCATGAAAGTTAGACCATCAGTAAAAAAAATGTGTGAAAAATGTCGCGTAATAAAAAGACGTGGCAGAGTAATGGTGATTTGCAGCGGTAATCCTAAGCATAAACAGCGTCAAGGATAATTGTTAGTCGCTACACTAGGTATGCTTAATTCATTTACTTTTAAGCAGTCAAAAAGATTAAAAATAAAAACAATTAGGGAGATAAAAACGTGGCAAGGATTTCTGGCGTAGACCTTCCTCGTGATAAGCGTGTGGAAATCGCGCTAACCTACATTTTTGGTGTAGGTCTATCACGAGCGCAAAAGGCGATCGCTGAAACTGGAGTTAATCCAGATACTAGGGTTCGCGATCTTGAGGATGAAGATACAGCGAAGCTTAGAGCATATATTGAAGACAACTATCAGGTAGAAGGTGACTTGAGGCGTTGGGAATCAATGAATATTAAGCGTCTGGCGGATATCGGTACTTATCGCGGTCGCCGTCATCGTATGGGCTTACCTCTTCGAGGTCAAAGAACTCGCACTAATGCTCGTACTAGAAGAGGTAGAAGGCTTACCGTAGCTGGTAAAAAGAAAGCTCCAGGTAAGAAGTAAATAATTAATTCACCATATTTAAGTATAACCACATCACACGAAAAGTAAAATGGCGCAACCAAAAAGAAGAACTGGCGCAAAGAAAAACAAAAAAAACGTTCCCAATGGTGTGGCTCATATTCAGTCCACATTTAACAATACCATTGTAACAATTTCTGATACAAGAGGAGACGTAGTATCTTGGTCTTCTGCTGGTGCAAGTGGTTTTAAAGGAGCAAAAAAAGGCACTCCTTTTGCGGCACAAACAGCAGCAGATAGCGCAGGAAGACGGGCAATGGATCAAGGAATGCGTCAAGTTGAGGTTATGGTAAGCGGTCCTGGGGCTGGAAGAGAAACAGCTATAAGAGCCTTACAGGGTGTAGGTTTAGAAATTACTTTAATCCGTGATGTCACACCTATCCCTCACAATGGCTGTCGTCCGCCTAAAAGACGCAGAGTATAGCCGTAGTTAGCAATTATTATAGTTGCGACTGGGTAGAGTATATTTATTTAATTTCCATCTTGATTTACCAGATCGCTTGTCGAATAGAAGGGAGAGTAGCCTGTGGCGCAATTTCAAATTGAGTGTGTAGAATCTAAAACCCTAAAAAACCAGCACCAATATAGCAAGTTTATGCTTGAGCCTCTAGATAGAGGTCAAGGTATTACTTTGGGTAACGCCTTAAGAAGAGTTTTGTTGTCAAACTTGGAGGGTGCAGCTGTTACAGCAATCCGCATTGGTGGAGGCATGGCAAAAGATGGCAGCAAACAAGAACATAAGTTTGGGTTTGCTACTCATGAATTTGCCACCATTGAAGGAGTTAGAGAGGACGTTTTAGAGATTATTCTCAATATGAAGGAAATAGTCCTCAAAAGTTATACCAATCAGCCTCAAATAGGTCGTTTGGTCGCTACTGGACCAGGAACCGTAACCGCTGCCCAGTTTGAGTTACCTTCTGAGATAGAAACCGTAGACTCTAATCAGTATGTTGCTACTATAGCAGAAGGCACAAGCTTGGAGATGGAATTTCGGGTTGAAAAGGGCAAAGGCTACCGTGCAGTAGAAAGAGGCAAAGAAGAAGGCAGTTCCCTAGACTTCCTCCAAATTGACGCTGTGTTTATGCCCGTGACCAAAGTTAACTATAGTGTTGAAGATGCCCGTGTAGATGGTTCAGGAATCCGCGAACGTCTAATTATGGAAATTTGGACTAACGGTAGCGTCAAGCCTGAAGAGGCGTTGTCTCAAGCTGCTGGAATTGTCGTGGAATTATTTAATCCTTTAAAAGATCTGACTTTAGAGGCAATTGAACCCGACTATGTAGAAGACGAAGATCCCACTAGCCAAATACCCATCGAAGAATTGCAGTTGTCGGTTAGAGCTTACAACTGTTTGAAGCGAGCGCAAATTAACTCTGTATCTGACTTACTTGATTACACTCAAGAAGACCTGCTGGAAATTAAAAACTTTGGGCAAAAATCTGCTGATGAGGTGATTGAAGCTTTGCAGCAACGTTTGGGAATTACTCTATCTCAAGAAAAATCAGCAAAATAAACATCAACCAAATATTATCAATCATGCGTCATCGATGTAAAGTATCACTACTAGGATTGCCAGCCGATCAAAGGAAGGCTTTGTTACGTTCCTTGGCAACTGAAATTATTCGTCATGGTCAAATCAAAACTACCAAAACTCGTGCTAAAGCAGTCCGTAGCGAGGTTGAAAGAATGATCAGCTTGGCTAAAGATGGTTCATTAGCAGCTAGAAGGAGAGCTTTAGGCTATATCTATGACAAAGATCTAGTTAGCGAGCTTTTTAAAGCTGTCCAGGATCGCTATGGCGATCGCCAGGGCGGTTATACTCGCATCGTCAGAACCAAAAGCCGTCGTGGCGACAATGCAGAAATGGCAATTATCGAGCTAGTTTAACTGGGTGTTGCACAAATGGCTGTAGTCTGCCAATCTCCAGGAAACTCCTCAACTAGAATAGCCTTAGTTATTCAGTATTTAGGAACTAACTTTCACGGCTGGCAAAAACAACCAAACATCATAAGCATTCAGGGCTGTATTGAAAAGGCAATTTCTGAAGTTGTGGGTCATCCAGTACTTGTTTATGGGGCAGGTAGAACTGATTCAGGTGTTCATGCAGCTGCTCAGGTGGCTCATTTTGAGTACGAAGGATCTATTCCTGCTTATAAATGGGCGAAGATCATTAACGCCAGACTGCCAGAAGGTATACTAATTAGAGCATCGGCTCAAGTAAAGGGTAACTGGCACGCTCGTTTTTCGGCTGTTTGGCGACGTTACCGCTATACCATTTATACAGATGAGCAACCTAATATATTTGTCAGTCAAACCTGTTGGCATTATTACCAGTCAGTCTTGCAAGAATCTTTAATTCAACAAGCTTTATACCCTTTAATTGGCGAACATGACCTATCAGCTTTCAAGCGTACGGGTTCAGATAGAGCCGATGCCAGGGTGGAAGTACAGACTGTACAATGTTATCGTCAAGGAGCATTCTTGTATCTAGAGATTCAAGCAAACGGCTTTCTGTATGGCATGGTTCGCCTTCTGGTGGGAATGTTGGTAGAGGTGGGAATTGGCAAGCGATCGCCCGAAAGCTTTACTGAAATTTGGCAAAATCAACGTCGAGATCTGGTCAAATACTCTGCTCCTGCTAAGGGTTTATGTTTACTGAGGGTTGGTTATCCTGAATTTCCTTTTGCTAAACATCTCTGGTTTGATACCCAGCCCAATTTTCTTTTAGCTTAAATAAAGTTCTTATTTAAAATAATTCACAAAATACTATTACTCTGACAATGAACAAAACTCCCTTACCAAACCAACAAACCATAGAGCATAAGTGGTACATAGTTGATGCCGAAGGACAACGCTTAGGTCGTCTGGCTACCGAAATTGCCATGATCCTACGCGGCAAAAATAAGCCTAGCTTCACTCCAAATATAGATACTGGGGACTTTGTGGTAGTAATTAACGCTGAAAAAGTCGTGGTCACAGGCAGAAAAAATGAGCAGAAGCTTTATCGTCGCCACTCTGGTAGACCTGGAGGCATGAAGACTGAGACTTTCGATCAGCTACAAAGAAGGATTCCTGAACGTATTGTCGAAAAAGCAGTCAAAGGAATGCTGCCCAAAAACGTTATGGGACGCAAACTATTTACCAAACTTAAAGTTTACACAGGTGCAGATCATCCCCATGCTGCTCAAATTCCTGAAACTTTAAACATTAACACTATTCCAGCGAGGAACTAAAACATGGAAGGAACACAAGATCGAGTAGTGTACTGGGGTACAGGTCGTCGCAAATCGGCGATCGCCAGAGTTCGTTTAGTACCAGGTGAAGGAAATCTGACCGTTAATGGCAAAACGGGAGATGATTATTTTAATCGTATCCCTAGCTATTTAATGTCTATCAAAGGTCCTTTAGAAACCTTGGGTTTTGAAAACGAGTACGACATTCTGGTCAATGCTCATGGCGGTGGTTTAACTGGTCAAGCAGATGCTGTTAAACTAGGCGTTGCTAGAGCCTTGTGCAAACAAGATCCCAATAATCGTCAGCCTTTAAAAACAGAAGGATACCTAACTCGCGATCCTCGTTGTAAGGAACGGAAGAAATACGGTTTGAAGAAAGCTCGTAAAGCTCCTCAGTTCTCTAAACGATAATTTTTTAAGCTATTAGCTTCTTGACACAATAGCTCTATGAGGGAAACCCTCAAGACCGCTTTGTGTCGCTTTTAGCCGTTAGCTCTTAGCTTAACGATTGCACTTTTGAAATAGTAACAACCTAAATTAAAATTAGTTAATGGCTATGTATTAAAGTAATCAATACATTGTTTGAAAGAAAAAATTATGCCTAAACCTGAAATACACCCAACTTGGTATCCAGATGCCAAAGTAATCTGTAATGGCGAAGTCGTCATGACTGTCGGTTCAACTCAACCTGAAATTAGCGTTGATGTATGGTCTGGTAATCATCCTTTTTATACTGGTACACAAAAAATCATTGATACAGAAGGTCGAGTCGATCGCTTTTTACGTAAATACGGTATGCTCGATGCCAGCAACGATGCTGAGTCTGACGCAAAAAAATAGCCATTTAAGACAAGGTATAGACCCAGTAGTTAGCTTCAATTGACTGCTGGGTTTGTTGTATTTAAATTAATTTTTTTAATAAATCATTTTGCTTTTTATAAAAGACTAAAATTATGGCTGAAGCATACCTATTAGACAAACTAAAATCTGTAGAGCAAACTTTTCAAGAACTTACCTATCGTCTAGCAGACCCCGATATTGCAACTAACCCCGATGAACTACAAAAAGTAGCTAAAGCTCGATCTTCTTTAGAAGAAACCGTTATAGCATATCAAGAATGGCAGCAAGCAACAGAAGAGTTAGCAGAGGCAAAAGAAATTTTCAAACAAGCTAACGATCCTGAGATGAAGGAAATGGCTAGCATGGAGGTAAGTGAACTTGAATCACAACTTGAGCAGCTAGAAACTAAACTCAAAGTCCTTTTATTACCTCGCGATCCTAATGACGATAAAAACATTATGCTAGAAATTCGTGCAGGTACAGGAGGTGATGAAGCTAGTATTTGGGCTGGAGATCTAGTCAGAATGTACTCTAGATATGCCGAAGGTCAAAACTGGAAAGTATTTTTGCTTAGTGAATCCGCAGCAGATATGGGTGGTTTTAAAGAAGCTATTTTAGAAGTCACAGGAAACTCTGTGTATAGCAAGCTAAAGTTTGAGGCAGGAGTACATCGGGTGCAGCGAGTACCTCAAACCGAAGCAGGCGGGAGAGTTCATACCTCTACGGCTACAGTGGCGGTGATGCCTGAAGTAGATGATGTTGAAGTGCAAATCGATCCCAAAGATATAGAGCTTAAAACCGCTCGTTCTGGTGGTGCTGGAGGACAAAACGTCAACAAGGTAGAAACTGCCGTCGATTTAATTCATAAACCAACAGGAATTAGAATCTTTTGTACCGAAGAGCGATCGCAATTGCAAAACCGCGAACGAGCAATGCAGATTCTAAGAGCCAAGCTGTACGATATTAAGTTGGCAGAACAACAAAAAGAAGTCAGAGGTTTAAGACTGTCTCAGGTAGGAACAGGCGCACGATCTGAGAAAATTCGTACTTATAACTATAAAGACAATCGTATTACCGATCATCGTCTGGGACAAAACTTTGCTTTAGCTAACTCCCTTGAAGGAGATATCGATGTCATGATTCAATCTTGTATCTCTCAAGATCAGCAAGATAGATTAGAAGAATTGGCTAGCTCTCCAAATACTGCTCAGGCTTTAATTTAATTGAAAACTAATTGCTACGCTCAAATATTACGGCTTGGATAGATTAATAAATATTCTGAATGTAAATATTCTTTTTAAGCTAATGTCTTCTCACCAAGAAAAACCATGCTGCTAGAAGTTAAAAGAATTATAGTTCCACCAGGACAAACGGTAGTTTTAGAAAATATTAGCTGGGACGAATTTGAGGCTATTTTAGAAGATTTGGGAGAAAGTCGCGGTTCTCGCATAGCCTATGACAATGGAAAGCTAGAAATAATGACACCTTTACCTGAACATGAGATTAATAAAGAATATATCAGCGATTTTGTAAAAGTTTTGCTCGAAGAACTAGATATTGAATTTTGTCCTTTAGGTTCTACTACTTTTAAAAATCAGGCAATGTTTAAGGGGATTGAACCTGACAGTTGTTTTTATATCCAAAATGAAGCAGCAGTCAGAGGTAAAAACAGATTAGATTTAACAGTCGATCCACCACCAGATTTGGCTTTAGAAGTAGATATCACCAATCGTAGTCATCCAGAGATATATCAATCTTTAGGCGTAGCTGAACTATGGCAATACAAAAGAGGTGAGCTAAAGTTTTTATTGCTAGTAGACGGTAAATATATTGAGTCTGAAACAAGCTTCAATTTTCCCAATTTTTCTTTGCTCGAAGTTATTCCCCAATATTTAAACCAATGTCGTACCGAAGGCAGAAATAAAGGCATGAAGGCTTTTCGTAGTTGGGTAAAAGAGCAATTATGAAGATATAAAAGGTATGCCAGAAAAATTCGATAGCTAAAGGCTGAGATTGCAAAAACAGGATTTGTTTATTTACCTAAACGTGGCAAAGGTAGTCATGAACGTTAGCGACATCCTTTACTCAGCAAAACATTAACAATTTCAGGCAAGGATGGAGATGATGTCCCACTATACTTAGAAAAACAGTTAGCTAAGTTATTAGTAGAATTAAACGAGATAGAAGAAAAAGATTCATGAATCAATACAGCATGATTATCCAATGGAGTAATGAAGATCGGCTTTTCTTAGTTACGATTCCAGAATTTGAAGATCGTGTTATTATGCCTTGCACTCACGGTAAAACTCGTGAAGAAGCAATTCGTAACGGAGAAGAAGTGATTGAAATGTATTTAGAATCTTGGCAAGCAGAAGGACAATCTATCCCTGAACCAAGCACTCTACAAATTGCTTAAGTTTTCAAACTCAAGGAAGAATAGAAACATGAGGTTTTTGGAAAGGCAAATACCATGATTTAAAACAATTTATCTTAACGAAAGACTAGTATCAATTCTACATACATAAAATGAGATCGAGCGATCGCTTTAATAGATTCTAATTTTTTTATTCAAATTAGCAACATCAAAATCTAAATGACCCAACTAAACTAATTGGGATTAAGACAATTTTTAAATTTATTTCCTTATTGCTAGTAGCTTTAGGACTATTTCTTAGTTTATGGATTATAGTTCCTGCGCCCACCTTATTCTTACTAATTTTTGGTGTGGGTGTACCAGAGCTTAGTCCTTGGATAGTGGGATTGGATCTAATTGCCTTGAGCTTTATATTGGTCAAATTCCAGCCTAACTATCTTTACATCGCTTTTTTCTTAGCAAGTTTGATGGCTCTTGCTCTTAGTCTTATTCCTTTAATGCAGTTTGAAGCAGCTAACGCTGGATTTCAGCTACAGATGGAAACTAGATTAGGCAAAGACTATCTTCAGCAACTGCCGACAGCTTTAATTGCTCAAATGCGTCCTCAACCTTTTGTATTGGCAGATGTATTTCGAGGAATTACTCTCAAAGATGTACGAATTCAGCGTGATATTCAGTTTGCTAGTCCTGATGGTCAACGGTTAAAGCTTAACGTTTATCAACCGTTAGCTTCTGGTAAACATCCTGCTTTAATTGTCATCTATGGTGGAGCTTGGAGACAGGGTGAACCTAGTAATCACGAAACTTTTAGCCGTTATATTGCTGCTCAGGGTTATTGTGTAATTGCTGTTGATTATCGTCATGCGCCTGAATATAGATTTCCTACTCAGCTAGAAGATGTTCAAACGGCTTTAAATTACATTCGCGATCGCGCCGAGCGATGGGAAATCGATCTCCAAAGGGTAGCATTAATTGGGCGATCGGCAGGAGCGCAACTGGCTACAATTATCGCCTATCAAAATCAATCAACAATTAACTTTAAAGCTATTATCAACTATTATGGTCCTGTAAATTTAGTAGATGGATATCAACATCTTCCGCTACCAGATCCAATTAATACTCGTCAAGTTTTAGAAGATTTTTTAGGTGGTACGCCTAAAACAAAATTAAAACTCTATCAGCAAGCTTCACCCATTAACTACGTCCAGCCTAAACTACCTGTATCTTTATTGATCTATAATGGCAAAGATCATATAGTTCAGCCTACATATGGCAAAATGCTTTATGAAAAGCTGCTAGCTAATGATAATAAGGTTATTTTGTTGACAATTCCTTGGGCCGATCACGCTTTTGATACTGTTTTTTCTGGCGTAAGTAATCAACTTGCATTATATTATACTGAAAGATTTTTGGCATGGAGCTTACACAGTAATTAGTGTGGATTTTTACGTAAATTAGTTAACTCTTTTCTTAAAGATAAAGGCTGATAGCCAAGAGCAAAAGCTTTACTACTATCTAAAGAAGTGTCAGGCGATCGCGGTGCTACGGCAGCTACATCTGACTGTTTGCCAGGTTTAATTAGATTTGTTGGTAATTGCCAAATGTCCGCCAACAATAAGCCAAAATCATAACGAGAAATTCGCTCTTTTCCTCCTAAATGTAATATCCCCTGCACTTTTTCCACCGCTAATAACAATCCTTGAGACGTAGCTCTAGCACTAGCAGGTGTACGAAATTCATCAGTAAACAAGTTAATTTCTTTACCTGCTTTTAAGTTGCTAATCATTCCCTGCATAAAGCTAGCAGCGACGGGAGAAGGCGCACCAAACATCAAAGGCATTCGACAAATTGCGATCGCAGGATATACCTCGCGCATCTTTTGTTCGGCGGTTACTTTTTGTTCGCCATAATAATTGATCGGGCAAACAGGATCGGTTTCTTTATAAAAAGGCTTTTTACCATCAAAGACTAAATCTGTAGATGTAAAGGCAAGAGGGATATTACGTTCGCCACACAGACGAGCAATATTTACCGCAGCCGTAACGTTAATTGCCAAAGATTCATGAGGGTTAGTTTGACAAAAATTAGGTTTAGAAGCAGCAGCAGTGTGAATCACCCCATCAGGCTTGATATCTTTAAAAAGTCGATCAAGTGCAGCAAAATCCTTTAAGTCAGTCTTATATAAAGTCGCTCCAGGTATTTTTACCTCATGACTAAAATAAGTCCCGTATACTTGCCAGTTAGTTTGGGCATAATGACACAAGTTCCAGCCTAAAAAACCACTTGCACCTGTAACTAATAGTTTTTTCATCGATAATAAATCTGTCAATAACGTTAGACTAAGTGATAATTTTGCATAACCTAGTTCATCTAATCACGGTTGCACCACATTTTATTCCTGAAGTGCTAGAAAAATCGTCAATACGTAATCCCATAGCCGTCAGCTTAGGCGCGATCGCTGGTTCTCTCAGCCGTTATTATTTGAGCATTTGGCTAGCTCAACGATTTGGCACAAGCTTCCCCTACGCAACTTTATTTATTAATTTAACTGGTTCTTTTGCAATGGGGCTATTAACAACTCTAGTACTCGAAAGAGCATTATTAATTTCTCCAGAGATGCGTTTACTAATTGCTGTCGGGTTTTTGGGTTCTTATACTACTTTTTCGACTTATGAGCTTGATAGTATTAGTCTAATACGAGATTCTCAGCTAAATGAAGCATTTATATATTGGCTAGGTAGTGCTGTATTGGGTTCTGTTGTGCTTTATCTGGGAATTATTACAGCTAGATTACTTAGAATATAGTTGCTCTAGTTGTTTGACGGTTATTTTGGCAATAGGAAATATTTTGGTTGTCGCGCTCGCCAGAGTTAAATCTTGATATTGAGCAAAAGCTAAATTTTCTCTAATCGAAATATCTAAAGATGGTTGAGCTTCAAGTATATCGAGAATGTCAGTTGCGATCGCTTTTATATCTTGGATATTTTGCAAATCATTGCTCAAAAATGATATCAAGATATAATATCATAAAATTGATTGCAATTGAAATGTGGGCGTTACTTTCGGTTTCATACCTAAAATCAGCAACGCTAAAATGTGAAATAATTAATATGACTGATTTGAGCAGCAGTGTATGAATAGCAAGCAACGTCAAACTCTTGCTGCTATTTTCTCTACCCCCATTCGTTCTGATATTAAATGGATAAATATAGAAAGCTTATTTAAAGCTCTCGGAGGCACAATTTCTCAGGGAAAAGGCTCAAGAGTTCGAGTGTCTTTAAATGGAGTTAAAGCGGTGTTCCACAACCCTCATCCAGAAAGAGAAACAAATAAGGGTGCAGTCAAATCAGTACAGGAATTTTTAATTAATGCTGGCGTGAACAATCACGATTATTAACTCAAAACCAACTATGAAATACAAAGGATATACAGCATCTACTGAAATAGATGAAATAGAAGGAATCTTGTTTGGCAAAGTATTAGATATTAAAGATGTAATTACGTTTCAAGCTAATACCGTAGCCGAGTTGGAACAAGAATTTCATAATTCCGTAGATGACTACTTAGAATGGTGCGCTGAAATCAACGAAAAGCCAGATAAATCTTTTTCAGGTAAGCTACCTTTTAGAACATCTGGAGAACGTCACCGCCAAATTTATTTGGCAGCAGAAAAAGCTAACAAGAGTATTAATGCCTGGATGGATGATGTTTTATCTGAAGCAATAAAAGCTAGTAATTTGTAAAAATATAAATTACCTTCATTTTTTGCAAAACTCGCTAATTGTTCATTTAAAAAAAATACAGTTGTTCAAGTTGACTAGGGGTAATTTTCGCAACGGGAAATATTTTAGTCGTTGCCGTCGCCAGAGTTAAATCTTGATATTGAGCAAAAGCTAAATCGTTGATAGTAACTGGGATATGTAAAGCGGGTTGAGTTTCCAGCCAATTGCGAATTTCTATAGAGATAGCTTGAATTTCTGCTGAGGTTAACTTAGCATCAATAGTTCCTAAACGTAGATAAAAGTCATTATCTATATCGTCAGCAGTCGTATGATATTTATGCAGCAGACCAAATTGCTGTAAGTCACGGCGCAGATTATCTATTGCCAGAGAGACGCTATTATTTAACCATGACCAACCAATCAATACAGGTATAGTTTGATTGTCTGCTGGTTGGAGTTGAAAAGAACGCTCATAAAGATGTTGGTTGCGACTGAGAAAATTGTAATCGGTATGGCGATCGCACCCTCCAAACCTTATATTTAAAGGAAAATCAACTCGATTCTGGAGATAGTTGACTAAACCAGGAAAATCTATATATCTGGTTTCTTCTCTACGTTCATAAAACCATTTATTAATTACCCCAGCCTCAGTTTTATAGCCTTCGCAGCCAATAATTGTCCCGTGAATCTGTTCTAGCTGATAGGGGACAAATTTATCTTTAATTAATTGATTTGTAAGACGGGTTTGTAACTTTTGAATTAGGTTAATTAACTGAACAGGTTTATCACCATAAAAACTAATCAGGCTAAGGTTCATGATCGAACACGCTTGGCTTTTGACTTTATTATTAACCAAAGTTTTGAATTTGTGCAGAAGTCTAAGATTCAATAAAGTGTGCGATCGCCATTTACTAACGATAAAACGATAAATGGTATTAAGTTTGTACCTTCATGATTTCTGACTCAATGTCTTGTAAATCTGTAAGTAAACTGCCCAAGTAATTTGTTTGAGTTGGATAGGCAAACTCAATATCATGTTTAGCAAATTCAGATTTGATGCCCAAATTAATTTGCTGTTGAGCATCCATATAGATACTGTAATCATTACTATCAATAAAGTAGACCACTTCAAACTCCAAGCAATACTCTCCATAGCCTGAAAAGTGGGCGCGATCGAAAACTGTATGTTGAGTTTGATTAATAACTTGCTCTAATACAGCAGGAATTTGCTCTAATTGCTCTGTGCTGGTTTCGTAGACTACGCCCAACTTGAATACTATTCGACGTTGACGCATCCGTTTAAAATTGCGAATCCGAGAACTAGTTAAATCTGTATTGGCAATAACTATTTCTTCGCCACTGATGCTCTTTAACCTTGTAGTTTTGATGCCCACATAATCGACTGTACCCAAATAATCGCCCACAATAATAAAATCTCCCAACTCAAAAGGGCGATCTAAGAGGATTGAAAAGTAGCTAAATAGATCCTGTAATACGCCTTGAGAAGCAAGAGCGATCGCCACACCGCCAATTCCTAAACTAGCTACTACCGCCGAGATATTAAAGCCTAAATTATCTAATAAAAATATAATTCCAATTAACCAAACAACAACTTTAATTGCGGGAACTAAAGCATTAATACTATTTTCTATATTGGCATTGTCGTGGTGATAGGTAATCCAATATAATTTGACAGCATATTCTGCGATCGCCGTTAGTAATCTAATAGCCAATATTGTTGAGGCGAGAATTACTAAAACCTCAACTACGCGACTTAAGATCGGATGTAAAGTTAAATTGCTAATGGCTAAATAAATACTACCAATATAAGTAATGGGCATGAAATTTTTTTCTAAAATTCTGACAATTGCATCATCATAAATATTTTCAGTTTTAGCTGCCCATTTGCTTAAGTTTTTAAATGTCCAAAGCTTGACTACTCTAATGATAATAATGCAGGATAAGAAGATTGCTAGAGCTAGCAAATAGTCTCCTAGTTTGTTGTTTAATAATTCCCACGATAGAAAATTTAGGTTCATAAAATAATTTAGCCAAATCTAAATATGTGCCTGTATTTATTTCTCACTAATGAAATAATTTTGGCTCTATCATTACATCGATTTAATTAATTTGCCTACATCCAAATCGGCATATTTTTCCAAGCTTTAATGTCTTTGTAAATCTTTATTAACTAGATGAGAAAATCATCTAAAGAAAGACGACAGTTTATTATGCGACAACTATATTCAATTACAATAATCTTGTATTAATAAATTTAGCTTATGCGTTTAGGAACTTTAGTCGGCTTTTTGGCTATTTTAATTGCTCTTTATATTTTGTGGCGAATTAAACAGGTTTTGCTGCTAGCTTTTGCTGCGGTCGTTTTTGCCACGGCAATTAATCAACTTGTCAAGCTATTACAAGCAAAATTTAAATTAAATCGCCGAATAGCGATCGCCATTTCCGTTGGTGGAATATTAATATTTATTGTTGGCTTTATTGCTTTAGTTATACCCCCTTTCATTGAACAATTTAAAGAGCTAGTTACTTTAGTTCCTGATGGTTTAGAAAAGCTTAATGGTTGGAATAAATGGTTACGTAACTTTTTACCAAATAGGTTAATTGAAGATTTTCAGGGTATAGAAGCTTTAACGCAAAATCTTAGATCCTGGATGAATGGATTAGTTAGTAATTTTTTCGATCTATTTTCTAGCACATTAGCAGTATTTCTTAATTCACTATTAGTAATAGTAGTAACGATTATGTTGCTGGTTAGTCCTACTCCTTATAAGCAGGTTTTCTTATTAATGTTTCCTGCTTTTTATCGTCGCCGAATTCAAAGCATCTTGAAAAAGTGTGAAAAAAATTTAGGGGGATGGTCAATCGGCATACTGTTCAATATGGCGGTTATTGCTATTTTAAGCGGTATTGGGCTATGGGCATTGGGAGTTAGGCTACCTTTGGCAAACAGTTTATTAGCAGGAATGTTAACTTTTATACCAAACTTAGGACCTGTTTTAAGTGTTGTTCCCCCAACAGCAATGGCTTTGCTAGATGCGCCCTGGAAAGCATTAGCCGTGGTCATTCTTTATGTTGTTATTCAACAAGTTGAAAGCAATATTCTTACTCCTATTGTGATGAAGAAACAGGTATCCTTGTTGCCTGCAATTACTTTACTTTCTCAAGTGGCTTTTGCCGTTTTTTTTGGTGTTCTGGGCTTATTTTTGGCTCTACCGATTACCGTAGTGGCTCAAGTTTGGCTCAAAGAAATAGTAGTTAAAGATATCTTGGATCTTTGGCAGCCAAAATCAGATAAATATGGCTTTATTCCTCACAAATCAAAAGCAAAAAATAGATTATCAAATAAATAACCTAAGCGTGTGAGTTATTATATGAAATACTTAAATGTTTGCTACAAATGATTAATTTTGATTCCTTCGGGACTTGGGGACTGGGGGACTGGGGGACTGGGGGACTGGAGGACTGGGGGACTTGGGGACTTAGGGACTTGGGGACTTAGAGACTTGGAGACTTGGATATCGATAAAACCGAAGGTTCCCCCCGTCACCCCGTCACCCCGTCACCTGATTCATATCTTTCTTTTTTGGAATTCATATTATTTGTCTGTTATTTTCCCCTAGCCAACTTCAGCTAAAGCAGCATTAATAGTTAAAGAATCTGCCCCAGGTAAACAAGCGTGTTGACTAATATAGCGTTTCCAGGCTTTTGTCCCAGGCTGCTCAGCAAATAGCTGTAACATATGACGGCTAATAGAATTAAGTCTTGTTTCTCTATTAATCCAATAGTCAATGTAGGGAATCATTGCCTTAACAATCTGCTGACGTGTCAAAGGAGTTGTGTCTTCTCCATAAATATCTCTATCTACCGTAGCGAAAATATAGGGACGATCGTAGGCAGCCCTGCCAATCATAGCTGCATCTACAAACTGAAGGTGTGTTTTCGCTTGTTCAATATTAGCAATACCACCGTTAATCTCAATAAAAAGATGGGGAAAATCGTGTTTAAGACGATACACATCTTCGTAGCGCAATGGAGGAACATGACGATTTTCTTTAGGACTCAAACCCTGTAACCAAGCTTTACGCGCGTGAATCGAAAAGTTAGTGCAGCCAGCCCCCCAGACAATACGCACAAAGTTAACCATGTCTTCATAGCGATCGCACTCGTCTACGCCGATACGATGTTTTACAGTGACAGGGATATCTACTGCCTTTTGCATCGCTTCTACCCCCGCAGCGACTAATTCTGGCTGGGTCATTAAACAGGCACCAAAGTTCCCGTTTTGCACCCTGGGACTAGGACAACCAATATTTAAATTAAGACCGTCGTAGCCCCAATCTGCGCCAATCTTGGCACATTCTGCCAACTGAATAGGATCATCTCCTCCTAGCTGTAATACCAAAGGCTTTTCTTCGGGAGAAAAATCTAATAGCTTATGGCGATCGCCATGAATAATTGCCTGGGTAGTAATCATCTCTGTGTACAGCAAAGTGCGACGACTGATTTGACGCATAAAATAACGATAATGACGATCTGTACGATCCATCATTGGCGCAATACTCAGAGGATTATTAACAATGGCTTGTTTGTTTAAATTATTGCTGTTCATAGTGCCATTTATCTAATGCTGATTAGATAGTAGTTCTCGCCTTGCCTCAGTTGCTAATATTTTAGATATATCTCATCAAACTAAAAAAATTATAAGCTTATGGCTCGTTTAAATATTCATAGTCTGTCGATGCAAATCAGTCGTATGTTTGAGCAAGGGCAGTCTTTTTTCTGTGCTATTAAGGTGCAAGACTGGCTGAGAGAAAGAAATGAAAACCCTGATGATTATGATATTTTATTTCATGAAAAACCTGCACCGCCAGGATCGGGATTAATCATCATGCGAGAAATTGAGTTGCGTCGCAAAGACGGCAAACCAGTTGAGGCTTGGTTACAAGAGGATATAAATAGCTATACCTAATTGAACTGAACCTGAGTGGGTATTTCTCAAACTATACGACCATAATCTAGTTTAATAGATGCGATCGCTATTTTGCAGAAGGCGATCGCATCTATTAAATCAGCATCAAATAATTTACTTACTTATTCCAGGCATTTCAATAAATAATGGTAGTTTTTTGATGCGATCGCACCATTGATTTATAGCAGGATATTTATCTAACATTACACCGCCTTCTGGAGCTAAAGCAATATACGGAAAACAAGCGATCTCTGCAATGGTAGGGCGATCTAAGGCTAACCACTGATGTTGGTTTAAATGTTGTTCGATTATAGTTAGAATTGACTCTGCTTTTTGTTGTGCCAGTTCTAAATCAACGGCAAGGCCGAACTTTTTGTTGAGCCTTGCATCATTTAGACCACGAGCAATTTCGTTTGCTGCTATGGATAACCATTGAGTTACCTTTGCCATTCCTAGTGCATCGCTAGGAAACCAAGCTTCACCGCCATGTTTTTTAGCTAGATAAACTAAAATTGCTTGGGAATCTCTCAAAATTAGACCGTCATCTTCTAACACTGGAATTTGTCCCAATGGATTTAACTGCAAAAATTCTGGTGATTTGTGTTGTCCACCCATAAAATCAACGCTTACTAGCTCATATTCAATATTAAGCAAGGATAAAAATAAACGTATTTTGTAGCAATTTCCTGAAAGTTCTAAATCGTATAGTTTCATAGTCGAAATATTTTGAGTATCTTGTTTGATATTAGATGGATAGATTTGGTCAAATTCTAAGACGTTGCCATCAGGATCGCGGATGAAACAGACTCGACGGCGTTCTCCAAGATATATTGGTCCCTCTGTGACTTGAATATTCTCTTGCTTTAATTTTTTTAGTAGCAGATCGATATCTTCGACAACAAAGGCTGGATGAGTAATTCCTGGATACTTGATGGGTTCGTCCATGAGAATGTTGCGTAAGCGTTTTGCTCCATTAAAAATCAAATTAATATAAACGCCATCGGCTGTAACTAACTCGCTTGCTTGGTGTTTGGGAAAATATCTTTCTTCGATAAATCCTAGTTTTTCGTAAAATTTCAGAGCTAAAGCGCGATCGCTAACACGAATGCCTATATGTTCGTAATCAATAATTTTCATGGTTTTCGATTTTTTTATACCGAACGTTCTGTACACAATTATTGTACCGAACAATCGGTATAATGTAAATATGACTAACAAGAGTACCTAAAAAACGGCTTAAATTTCATGTCTAAAGAACAAGCGATAATTAAATTAATTCCCGCTTTTAGAGAGTATGGCTATGAAGGTGCAACCTTATCTTTGCTTTCAAAAGCCAGTAGTTTAGGCAAAGCGAGCCTGTATCATCATTTTCCTGGTGGTAAATCAGAAATGGCTGCTGCTGTATTTGAATATGTCGGTAGTTGTTTTAGCGATGTGGTACTGAAAAGTTTACAGGGAGAAAATAAACCAGAAGCGAAAATTCAAGCTATGTGCAAGAGTCTGCAAGATTTTTATAACGATGGAAAAAATTCTTGTTTTTTAGCTATTATGTCTTTTGGTGAAGCCGATAAACTATTTCACGAGAGAGTAAAAGCAAAACTCCAACAGATCATTGAAACTTTAGCTCAAGTTTTGATCGATGCAAAGATTGAACCAGAAATTGCCCAAAAGCGATCGCAAGATGCCATTGGCACAATTCAGGGAGCATTAATTTTAGTTAGAATTTTAGATGATACCGAACCTTTTAATCGAGTAATCAAGAGCTTGCCAGAAAAGCTGTTAGGTTAATTAGCGACAAGGCTTAAGTAATTGGACAAAATTAAATTCAACGTTGATGCTTGAAGTCAGAGGTCAGAGGTCAATTCGAGCATTCCCTTGCTAGGGCAGCGTTTCCTTGCTAGCGGGTGTGGAACATGGCTCCTGGACGGAGCCGTTTCCACCCGCTCTGACGGCGACGCGGGGTCTGCCCTCTTACCGCCGACGCGGTGAGACAGTTGCGGTGGTGAGACACTTGCGTTGCGGACGGCAGTTTTTGAGGCGAGGAAACGCCCCCGTTTAGGGGGCTTGTTCCACTCGCCTGTTGGGACAGAATACTCTGACCCAACCTCGACAGTTCCTTTAAGCGGGGGAACCCCGCCAACGGACTGTCTCGCAAAACACGCCTCGTCTGTGACCCGTTGGGAGACAAAACCGTTGCGGTGAGGCAGTTGCGTTGGTGAAGCATTGCGGTCTTGGGGGTTTCCCCCATGAGCAAATGCTGAAAGGCTTCCCCGACTTGAGCAAAGGCACGAACCCGAAGGGGGGTTCCCCCCGTTGAGGTACCTGCGGGGGGTACCCCTTGGTTGTCGAGGGCGAGCAAAGTGTCGAAAGGTTTCACCGGCATAAGCAAACTGTCTCACCCTTTAGGGGGTCTCGAAAGAGGTCAGTAATAATTAACTGTAGTTATTTCTGTCCATGTGTTTACCACCAGTGTGCTACCAAAGATAGAGCTTTGTTCACATCGCAAATATTGAATCTTAAAGCAAAAAAAAGCTTTAGCATGATCTCGAAATAACAATATTTTTTACAGTCCCCAATATTCGATTCTTTGCTGTAGCCAACCCGATTTTTGCCAATGATAGATCGCCCGATCGACTTTATTACGTAGTTCCTGGTACTGTAAACCTTTCGGCATCACAATTGCCAATGCTGCCCCAGAAATCCTCTCTGGAAGAAGTTTATAAGCAGGATATTCTTGTATCCAACCTGTAAGTACAGAGCGATCGGCGGCAAAGGCATCAGCTTGTTTGGTTTCAATTAGCTGTAGTGCGTCTTGATAAGACTTTGCACCAATTAAAGTGGCATTGGGTAGTTTATTTCTGACTACGGCGATAGTTGCCGAATTTTCTAGTACAGCTATTTTGCTGTTGTTTAAACCTTTAATATTCTTAATTTCAGCGTTTTTGGTAATGATGCCTGTGCCATCAAGATAATAATAAGGGCTAAAATCGACTATTCTACTACGGGAAGAAGTAAGGGCGACTCTGGCGATCGCCATATCTACTCGATCGTTTAGAACTACCTGCAAACGTTCTTTGTTAGTCACAGGTAAAAACTCTACCGCCTCAGCCTCACCGAGTAATTCTTCTGCTAACTTATGAGCAATATCAATTTCTAGCCCAACTAAATTCCCTTTTTTATTGATAAAGCCCAAAGGACGCAAATTATCTTTTACAGCGACTTTTAGTTCTCCTCTTGAGGCAATTTCTGACCATTCCTCTGCAAGTATTAGTTGCGGGTTAGTTGCTAAAAAAGCGATCGCCAAGCTAGTCGAAGATATTGCCGTAACCAGACTTAAAAGTCTTTGTTTCATTCTGCTATTGCATTTGTTTGCTGAAGCAAATTTAACACTCAATGGTAATTTTGTTGAACAACTCAAATTTCAACTCCTCAATCCAGTAAAATTAAAAACTATTAAAAGGAGGTATGTGAGTGTATCGAGTTTATGGAGATATTCAGTCTGGCAATTGCTACAAAATCAAGCTGCTAATGAATCATCTTGAAATTGAGCATCAGTGGATAGAACTGGACATCCTGCAAGGTGAGACGAGAACCGAGAAATTTATAGCTAAGAACCCCAGCGGTAAAATTCCTGTACTTGAACCTACTCGGAGCGCATTCTCCTTCCAAGCGTTAGCTTGGTGGGGGTTAGCGACGACCAGGATTTAAATAGGCGAGTCTTGAGACTCTATATACTGTTTTACTATTTCTAATGGTGCGCCACCTGTAGAGACAATACAATATGCACCAGTCCAAAAAACTGGTTTATGATAAAACCGATCTAGGTGCGCTTGATAGTCTCTACGTATCAAGCGACTAGAGACGGTTTTTAGAGTATTAACCAGCCTCGATGGAGCAATATCTGGGTACATTTCTACGAGCAAATGGCAATGGTCTTCTTCTCCATTAAAACTAGTCAACTGACACTTTTTGCCTTCGCATAACCTAGTAAATATCTTTTCTAAGTCGTCAAGTATTTCTTTAGTTATTACTTTGCGCCGATATTTAGTTACAAAAACAATATGTACACTAAGTCGATAAACACAGCCTCTAGCCTTATTTAAGCTATTGTTTTTCATAACACACTAAAGTACAATACTCCTATGAGTATAACCCGTAGAGTAACTTTTAGGCTTTATCCCAGTGTGGTGCAGAACAATAAACTGCACTACTGGAGGAAGCTGCATAAATTGCTCTACAACGCCTGTGTGTCTCATAGAACTACCCAGTACAAGCAGTTTGGCGAGTCGATAGATTACTTCGACCAACAGAACTGCTTACCAGCGTTTAAAGAATGCTGGACTGAGTACAAAGAGCTTGGCTCTCATGCTCTTCAGGCGACGGTAAAACGGGTTGATTTTGCGTTCCTACGATTCTTTAGAATCAAGTCAGGATATCCCAAATTCAAGTCTTCTAGATTGTATAAAGGTTGGACGTATCCCTGTAAAGCTGGTTGGAAAGCCTGTACTTCAGGTAAAAATGGTTATCTCAAGCTATCAAACTTAGGTAACGTTAAAATGCGCGGTCAAGCCCGTGACTGGGGCGTTCCAAAGACCTGCACCATTTTGTTCAAGCAAGGCAAATGGTATGCTTCAATAACTGTTGAGTGTGTACCAAGCCGAATACAAACAGGTAATGGTGCAGTAGGTTTGGATTTTGGGACTCATCATGCAGTTGCATATAGTGATGGTACGATTGTTGATAATCCTCGGTTTGTTAAGCAGTCTCAAGAACAAGTTAACCGACTGGCTAAAAAAGGAAGGAGGAAGCGCACTCCTAACTGGAAAAAGAGAATCAAAGCCTCTCGTCGCTGGAAAAGAGCTAATAAAGCTGTAGCTAAAATACAGTCAAAAGTAGCCAGACAAAGACAAGATTGGCAACACAAGTTGGCTTCAGACATAGTTAGCTGTAATAGCTTCGTAGCCACAGAAAAATTAAACCTAAAAAACCTAACCCGTAAAGCTAAGAAGCGGTGCGACCCCGCGTCGCCGTTAGGCGCAAGGGAACGCGCACCAAGACAAGGCAGTAAGAGAAAAGCTCAGAAAACTGGACTCAATCGTAGCCTTTTAGATGTTGGGATAGGTAATCTAAAAAGCCTAATTAAGTACAAAGTAACCGAAGCGGGTGGCATTTACATCGAAGTGCCTACTCGCAAGCTTGCTCCATCTCAGACCTGTCCAGGCTGTGCCGCCAAACGCAAAAAGAACTTGAGTGAGAGATTCCACGTCTGCGATTGCGGTGTCCAACAACCATTAGACAGAGATGTAGCAGCAGCAATGGTTATGATTAATTACGCTAGGGGTAAGGAACTTGCCTCTACAGACGCGAGTAGTTTACCTGCTCATAAAGAGTCGTCAAGCTCTACTTCCTGCGGTAGCATGAAGCAACTTGGGGCGTTGAAGCGTCAGAAACTTACACCAAATCTTTGATTTGGTGTAAGTAGTTCATCTGACTTCAGGAAAATGTCTTTGGGAGTCTAATGCAATACTTAACTATTTAGCACACAACACCAGCTATTTACCTAATGAGCCATGGTCAAGAGCCAATGTTCTCAAGTGGCAGTTCTTTGAACAATATAGCCACGAACCTTATATTGCGGTAGCTAGATTTATTGCTAAATATCTTGGATTACCAGAAGCGCGCAGAGAAGAATTTGAGGCTAAACAAGTAGGTGGTAACAAAGCTCTTGCTGTTATGGAGCGACAACTGGCAGAAACTAAATTTTTAGTCAATGACACACTAACCATTGCAGATATATCCTTGTACGCCACTCCCATCCCATGTTTATTTTAGAAGAATTGTTTCGCGACCTAGATGATGTCTTGATTCAGTCGCTTCAAGTCGGGGAACCTCCGCAACGCTATTGGAAAGCATTCCCTAGCAAGGGAACGCGCCCGAACCCGAAGGGTTATCAGCCTAAGAAGCCTTCTCTCGATCTTGAAAAGGATTTAGCTCAATATGCTTAACCCGAACTCAGGTTATTTACTAACGGGCTTTCACGGACTGCACGTTACTGCTGGCATTATCTTACTGACCATCATGCTGCTCCGCTCTTTTATTCCCCGTATTTATCGAGATGGTCACTATGGGTTAACGGCAATTTCTTTGTTCTGGCACTTTGTTGATGTACTTTGGATCTTCCTGTTTTCTCTAATTTATCTCTGGTAATAAATACAGGGAGTAAAAAGTAGGTTACTTTTGTATCGTTAATATCTACCCCACATAAGTAGTTGTGCAAAATTAATTTCCTATTTGAGATCGGGGAAAGGTAAAGGCTATCGCAACTCGACTTATTCTCAAGTAGGTTGTAAGAAACTGCCAGCTACTTCGACTAACCAATCTACAAAAGTTAGAATCAATGGTTCTTTTGAGTGGTTTTCTAAATACACTGCTGAATAGTTAAAACCGTCTAGCGATACATTAAGAGGCTGGACTAAAAAACCTAACGCCAGATCATCAGCGACATGAATATTGCTGCATAACGCTACCCCTTGACCGGCGATCGCGGCTTGAATGGCTAAACTTTCCTCATCAAATGTCAGTCCTCGATTTGGGTCAATATCGTTTAGCTTTGTGAGGATAAACCAGTTTTTCCAATCAGGAGCGTCTGTGCCAAAGTGAATCCACTCAAAATGCAGCAGAGGATAATGCACTAAATCATCAGGCTTTTTAATTAGATGTTTACCCTCCAACAACCGTGGATTACAGACAGGCAGAAACACATCAGACATGAGCTTACGGACGGTAAACCCAGGATAGTTGCCTTTGCCATAACGAATGGCTAAATCAACCGTCTGCTTATTCAGGTCTACTACATCATTCGAGGTTTGTAGACGCAGATCGATGTCAGGATGAGCTTGCTGAAACTCAGATAAACGGGGAACCAACCACTTGGCTGCAAACACCGTCGTTACACTTACGGTCAAAGTATTAGATTCTGGAGTTTTCGTTAGCTGGGCGATCGCCGTTGCGATCGCGTGCAGGCTTTCGCGTACTGCTGGATACAGGAGTTGCCCTGCTTCAGTCAACGCCAGAGGACGAGGGCGACGGCGAAATAAGGTTACTCTCAGGTGTTCTTCGAGAACTTTGATTTGATGACTGACTGCGGTTGGCGTGACATCGAGTTCTTCAGCAGCTTGCTGGAAACTCAGGTGTCGAGCTGCAACCTCAAAGGTGTGCAAGGCGTTGAGCGGTGGCAGCGAGCGCATATATTTGTGGGTAAGTTTTTCTCATCTTAAACGTGAGCAAATTGAATTTGCAATCCCTCCTTATCCCTTGTTACTTTGAGAAGGAAGTGAAATTCTTAAAGAAATTATGGAATCAGACTTAGACACAATTAAGGTCATCAACACCTCCCAACTCTCGAATAGTTTTCTGGGCGATGTCATCGAAATTTGTATCGTTACTCGCGATTATCAGCAAACAATGGCAGGGTTTGTCCAGTTGGGTATAGATCCCTGGCGAGTTTACACCTTTAATGCTGAAACCGTTACAGAACAGATTTACAGAGGACACCCCGCTGAATATGCAATTAAAGTCTGTTTTGCTCAGTCCAAAAATGTAATCTGGGAAATTATGCAGCCCTTGTCTGGACCGACGATTTTTCAAAAATTTTTGGATCGGCACGATCAGGGAATTCATCACATTGCGTTTAACTGTGGCGATCGCCCCTGGAATGAGCGAATTCAGGAGTTTGAGTCCAGAGGATTTCGCTTGCTCCAGTTGGGCAAATGGATGGGGCAAAATACCTTTGCATTTTTGGGGACTGAGGATGCCACCAGCACCATCTTTGAAACTTACTTTTTTCCACCAGATTTTGAGTACCCAGAGCCTGAAGCCTGATTTCCAGAAGCCCCTTAGTAGGACAGCACATAGATGACGACAGTATTAAAAATTAAAGTAACGAAGCAATCTTCCCATTAACATAAGAACTAACATGAAAGAATTTAACGTGAACCTCAAACAGATTTCAACCGAGCCTGACCCCTATCAACCTTTTCTTTTATCTCAAGGGATTCAGGTTGGAGACTTAGTGTTCATTTCAGGACAAGCTGGTTATGCTGATAACGGAAAGATTGTTGCTGGTGGTTTCCGCGCCCAAGGTGAGCAGGCATTTTCCAACCTCGATCGCGCACTTATAGCTGGTGGCTCCAACCTCAATAACGTCGCTAAAGTGACCATTTTCCTGACGGACATGAGCAACTTTGATGAAATTGTCGAACTCCGCCGCAAGTATTTCAGCCTTCCCTATCCAGCCGATAGCATTGTCGAAGTTTCCAGACTCTACACGCCAGAAGCAATGATCGAAATCGAAGCAATTGGTGTAGTGAGCGAGGTGCGTCGCGACGTTGGTTGAATTTAATAAAAGAGATTTTTGACTGCATCAAAATTGCTGAGAGTCAGTGACCACCATGTCATTCCCATCGAATATTAGGAATTTGGAAATGAGTATTAAAATTAAAGTTTATTCGGACTACGTATGTCCTTACTGCTTTTTGGCAAAACAGACTTTAGATAAAGTTGCCAAAGAACAAGAGGTAGAAATAGAGTGGATGCCTTTCGAGTTAAGACCCTATCCTACACCTACGCTCAAACCTGAAGACGATTACCTACCGAGAGTGTGGCAACAGTCTGTTTATCCGCTGGCAGAAGCAATGGAAATTTCTATTCAGTTACCTAGTATTTCGCCACAGCCATATACTCATTCGGCTTTTGAAGGTTATCAATTTGCCAAAGCACATGGCAAGGCAGAGGCTTATAACGATAGAGTACTAAAAGCTTTTTTTCAAGAAGATCGTGATATTGGAGAACTTGAAGTACTTGTACAGTTGGCAGAAGAAATTGGTTTGCCAAAACAAGAATTCAAGCAGGCTTTAATTGAACGTAGATATAAAGCTATTCATCAGCAGGCTTTGAAACACGCTTATGAGTCAGTAGGAGTAACTTCTGTACCTACATTGGTAATTGGAGGACAAATATTCCTAGGTATACCTCGAAAAGAAAACTTACAACAAGCGATCAAGACAGCAAAAGCGAATTAACGCTTGAAATGACAGCACAAGCTAGATTAATCGGAATTTGTCAACGCCAAATCATCAAGTATTTAAAAAATATGACATCAAAAACCAACGTACCCCATCTTCTTAGTCCTTTAGAGAAAAGCTTATTTTTAAAGAACCGTGTCGTAATGGCTCCTATGACTCGCGGACGAGCAGGAGAAAAAAGAACGCCTAATTCCTTGATGACAGAATATTATGCTCAACGTACGGGTGCGGGCTTAATTGTTTCTGAAGGTACTGCGATCTCTCTGCAAGGTTATGGCTGGACTCATAGTCCAGGAATTTATACTTCCGAACAAATAGAAGCTTGGAAAGAGATAGTTAATGCGGTACACGCCCAGGGAACGCCAATTTTTTTGCAACTATGGCATACGGGTAGAGCATCCCACAGCAGTTTTCAGCCGAATAATCAGCTTCCCATCGCTCCATCGGCCATCAAAATTGAGGGAGCCCAAGCTCATACGCTTGACGGTAAAAAGCCCTATGAAACACCTAGAGCTTTAGAAACCGAGGAAATTCCCAGAGTGATTGAGGAATATCGTCAAGCAGCAGCAAATGCAAAAGAGGCTGGTTGTGATGGCGTAGAAATCCACGGGGCAAACGGCTATCTAATTGATGAGTTTTTGCAGTCGAAAACAAATCAGCGCAACGATAAATATGGTGGCAGTATTGAAAATCGCTATCGCTTTTTAAAAGAGGTGGTACAAGCAGTATTAACTGTTTGGGATGCGGGAAGTGTAGGAGTTAGACTTTCTCCCAACGGTAATTTTAACGACATGGGTTCGCCTGATTACCGTGACGCTTTTACCTATACTGTTCGACAACTAAATAACTATAAATTAGCATATCTGCACCTTGTTGATGGTTTGGCTTTTGGCTTTCATGAATTAGGAGAGCCAATGACCATCGCCGAATTTAGAAAGATCTATGATGGGGTGTTAATGGGTAACTGTGGTTACGATCGCCATGATGCAGAACAGGCGATCGCCTCGGGAAATGCCGATTTAGTGGCATTTGGTAGACTATATATCAGCAATCCAGATCTAGTAGATCGTTTTGTTAACAACTGGGAACTAAATCCCGATGCAAAGATGGATATTTGGTATTCTGCTGGTGCAGAAGGTTATATCGATTTTTCTACTTACAAAGAAGGGTCGTGATTACTAATTATTAATTAGAGTGGCGTACAGTTAAACTAATCTGACTATATCTAAACTTTCCACAAAAGAAAAAAGGTTAGCGCTCACGCCAACCCCAATTATACTGTTACGAAATTTGTAAATCTAAACCTTAGCCCCCTGCAACCGCAGGAACAATACTAACTTCATCACCATCACTTAGTGCTGTATCTGTACCCTCAAGGAAACGGATATCTTCACTGTTGACATAAAGATTTAAAAAACGACGAGGCTTTCCGCTTTCGTCACAAATACGAGCCTTGATACCAGGACAATTAGTTTCTAGAGAGTTAATTAGCTCGTCTATATTACTACCAGCACAGTCGATAGTGGCTTGATTGTTGGTGAACTTTTGCAGGGGGGTAGGAACTAATACTTTAACGGTCATGATCGATAGAAAAAGATTTAATAATGAATAGTTGAACCATTTACCTAGTTGGAAAAAATGATCGATGGTAAATGATAAATGTTAAACGCTGGTTTGTTGCCATTCCAAACGTTCTAGAGTACGAGAGCGTTCTAATGCACGTTCAAAGCTGTCTAGTTTTGGTTCAATAGTTAGAGGCTCACCAATGTATCCTTGTACTGCTTCTTGAGTTTTCAAGCCATTACCAGTGATATAGATAACTGTTTTCTCGTCTGGGTTAATTTTACCTGCTTCTACCAGCTTTTTAAGGACGGCAACAGTAGTACCACCAGCAGTTTCGGTAAAGATACCTTCGGTTTCAGCCAAAAGCTTCATACCTTCAATAATTTCAGCATCTGTAACAGATTCAATGTTGCCGTTAGTTTTGCGAGCAACATCTAAAGCGTAGTAGCCATCTGCGGGATTACCGATCGCAATAGATTTAGCGATCGTATTTGGCTTAACAGGAGTAACAAAGTCTCTGCCTTCTTTAAATGCTTGAGCAATGGGAGAACAGCCTTCTGCCTGTGCGCCACTAAAGCGAACTTTTTTGTCTTCTACTAAACCAACTTTAACGAACTCATTAAAGCCTTTATAGATTTTGGTAAATAATGAACCAGAAGCCAAAGGTGCAACTATATGATCGGGTAGTTCCCAGCCTAACTGTTCGGCTACTTCATAACCAAGAGTTTTGGAACCTTCAGAGTAGTAAGGGCGAAGATTGATGTTGACGAAACCCCAGCCATAGCTATTACCAACTTCAGAACAAAGTCGATTGACCTGATCGTAGTTGCCTTTAACTGCCATTACGGTAGGGTTATAAATCAGGGTACCCATGATTTTTCCTGCCTCTAAGTCCGCAGGAATAAATACGCAACAGTCCATACCTGCGTGTGCTGCGATCGCTGCTGTCGAATTAGCTAAGTTACCAGTACTAGCGCAGGAAACAGTAGAAAATCCTAGCTCTTTGGCGCGAGTCAAGGCTACAGACACTACCCTATCTTTGAAACTGAGGGTAGGCATATTAACCGCATCATTTTTAATATAAAGATTTTTTAGACCCAAACGACGAGCTAAACGATTGGACTTAACCAAAGGAGTCATGCCTGTACCGACATCAATCGGATTTTCGCTTTCAACTGGCAAAAATGCTTTGTAACGCCAAATTGAATTGGGCCCTGCCGCAATAGTTTCACGGCTGACTTGACGACGAATTTCATCGTAATCATATTCAACTTCTAGAGGCGAAAATGTTTCTTCGCAAACATTGAGAGCCTTAAGAGGATATCTTACACCACCTTCTTTGGATATTAGGTTGGTGAAAGTTCTTCCTTTAGTGGTTTTGATGGGTGTTTGGGTCATGATTTATTTTTTACTTCGTCAACAGTGATTTTGATAGTATCACAGGTAAAAAGAACCAGTCAATCATACCCGATAATTTTGGTCGGGTATAAACAAACACTTTAAAAAATGGGTTTTTAGAGCAAAAACGAACGATAAATTGAGACTTTTCCCAGGTTTTGTGAATTAATATAAATTTTTAAGCAAAAACAACTTGATTTAGTCGCTGTTTTTTTAGTAATCTACTAAAACTGTTTACTTAGAAAATTGTTATTTTGGCGACAGATTTTGAATAAATATTTAGATAGCGCGGTTATGATGACTAGTGTTTGCTCAATAACTTTAGCAACTTTCTCCTTCGCCGCAGATAAAAACCCCGATCCACAATCTCATCTAGTCAATAAAATTCAACTACAGAAACTAGATCGATCCTCAAAGGTTAATTTAAAAAATTTAGAAACCGAAACTCGGCAAACTCCTAGAAAGACAAGCTTAAAAAAGATAACTCCCAAACCCATTTCTCCTGTAGCAATTAATCTCATCAAGGAGTTCGAGGGATTTGAAAGGCAGGCTTATATAGATACTGACGGTGAGGCTGTAATTGGCTATGGCTTATCGCAAATAGAGGGTAAACCAGTTCAGGTTGGCGATCGCGTTTCTGCCGAACAAGCTAATGCTGCCTTAAAAGCTCAAGTGCAAGAAATTCAGCAAGAGTTGGATCGAGCTATCAAAGTCAAATTGAGCGATCGCCAATTAAGTGCATTAGCTTCACTCTCCTTTAATGTGGGCGTAGATTATATTGCAGAAAGTACCCTGATCAGAAAAATTAATGCCAAAGATTATGCTGGTGCAGCCAATGAGTTTTTACGCTGGGACAAAGCCAATGTCGGAGGCGCACTGGTACAAATGCCAGGACTAACTAGAAGAAGACAAGCAGAAAGACAGCTATTTTTAGAGGGACAAAGCCTTTAGCCGCATGTAGGGATGAAGAATAGACCTCTTGCACGAACATAAATCTTAGTTAAATATGAAGTCAGAGGTCAGAGGTCAGAGGTCAGAGGTCAGAAATTAACATCGAAAATATCTAAAAAATATTTATGTAAGAAGTCTAATAATGACTAAAGCTTTAATCATGACAAATCCAATCAAGATATTTAGGTTCATCAACCAAATCTTGAGCCAATAAAAAACTAGATATTGTCCAATTCTGATATTTTCTGGCTTCTTTGCCGACTAAGCGACCGTTTTTACCATCATAATATTCTGCCCACTCATCTTTATGTAAGCGTTTGGCTGCAATTTCAATCGCTCTTTTAGCCAAGTCTAAACGATCCATTTTTATCGCTGCTGCTGCCATAAAACATAACAACACTGGCCAATTGCCCCCGTTGTGATATGACCATGGACGATTTTTGGGGTCACAACCTGTAAGTATTTGCCAATCTCTACCTTTGAGGGCAGGAAAACAAATTTTCATTGGCATCCAGCCGACCAAATCTTCCCATTTGGTATCGATGGTGTGCATAATGATTTGCCCCTGTTGACGCATGACCAAAGAAGATAAAATTGCCATCATATTACCCAAAGCAAAGAAACGACAGTCCAAATGGGATGGTCCTAGATTGCCTGCCAAATATCCTCCTTCTTCGGGAAACCATTCGCTTAATTCGGCATAGGGAATAGATTCTGCATAAATATTAAACTGGTTTAAAGCATCTTCTCCATACTCTTCAGAGTGGTAGCGATAAATAACGTTTAACTTTTCTGGATCTAGCCAATAATTGTGACGAATGTGGCTGGTTAAAGCTGCAAGACGACCATCAATTGCTTGGAGAATTTTATCATTTTCCTGATTATTTAAAAGCAATTCTCTGGCACATTTCAAAGTTGTATGAAACAAAGCCTGGATTTCTAAAGGATGCCCATTAATTCCCATACGACGGTCAATCATGCACGCCCCATCAGGAACGAGTAAAGTTGGATACATATCAAATCTTGCCGACAGACAAAGCTCAATAATGAGTCGAATTCCTTTCTGCATTTCTGGAGTATGAGCAAAAGAATTTTCTGCTGTCGCTCTGACATAAGCCCTCAACAAAAACATCCACCATAAACAAGAGTCTACAGGAGTAACTCTACCAATAGCATGATCGCCAAAATCAGCCTTGAGAAATTCTTCACCTCCTTGATGCAGCACTTTAAAACTAGCGGGCATCAAGCCTCTTCCTGGTTCGAGAAAATCTAGCTGTTTTTCCTTAATTTGCAGTTTTAGGGTTTCCAGCAAAAAATTATGGACGACTTCGGATCTACCTCTGATCAGAAAAATCAAGGCTGCCGGAACAAAGTCACGTACAAAACACTGATCGTAATTTAGTGAGGGTGAACTGTAATCACTAGCAGCCAAAGTCCCTATAGGGCGACCTCGATAATAAATGATAGATGATTCAAGAGCTTGCCATGCCTCGGCAGCGATAAGATAACTTTGTTTGGCAATCAATTTTTTTAAATCCCTAGATATGATGAGACCGCTGGTTTTTAATTAGCTTTATCTGCTGTAAGGCGTTTTGCTAGTTAATATAGTTGATTTTATATCATCGTTAGTTTATCAACAAAATTAGGCACTAGTATCATCAAAGTGAAACGCGATCGCTCCTAAAATGTCTAATTTCTGCTCAAAATTCATTTCTTGATCCTGGAAATTGCCATATCGGTATTTACCCGAATATAACCACCAGCAAAGACATTGTAAATTCGCAAAATTGCTTAAATTAGATATTTTGTCTGGTTTTTGTCTACCAAAAGTATGGTATATGCTTAACCTTTTGTTTGAAACCAATTTCAGTTTTCAGACGTACTAAGATTAAGTGTAGATGTTGCTTTTATTAATCAAGTTGCTGGGACGATTGAGTTAAATATGACAAGCTTGAGCTTAGATTCGCGAAAAAAACTATTAAACAGACGTTACTATCTTCATGAATTGATAGCTCAAAGTAGCAACAGTAGAGTTTTTTTGGCTAGCGATCTAGTTTTAAGACATCAAAAATGCGTCATCAAACAGTTGTGTCTAAATTTTTCTTCTGCTCAGGAAAAGCAGACAAGAGAGCTAATCTTCCAAGAAGAAGCCCAAATATTAAAAAAACTTGCTGGTAAACATTCTCAAATCTGCCAATTTTATGATTACTTCAGTGATTCTCACGGTTTATATTTGGTGCAGGAATGGATTCAAGGAGTTACTTTAGAACAAAAATTAAGTAGTCAACAAAAGCTATCAGAGTCTGAAACTAGAGACATTTTACTAAATTTGTTACCTGTTTTAGAATGTATTCATAGCTTGGGAATTGTTCACCGCGATATTAAACCAAGCAACATTATTTTACGGGCAAAAGATAATTTACCAGTGCTGATTGATTTTGGTGTTGCCCACAGGGTTAGCACTCGTCGCCAAAAACTCATAGTTGGTACACCAGGATATATGTCTCTAGAACAAGCAATGGGGCATACAACTTATAATAACGACCTCTATAGTTTAGGTTTAACAGCGATTCATCTTTTAACAGGGAAATCGCCACTAACTTTCGATTTTGAAATAAATCAAAGCAATTTTGAACAACAAAAAAGGACTGCTTCTAATCAGAATCTAATGGTAGTCATCGAACGTGCGATCGCTCCTAATTATAGTCAAAGATTTGCTTCTGCCAAGGAAATGCTTTCAGCGTTGCAGTTTCCCAAAGCAACATCATCTTTAACTCCGACAAATACTCATAAATTTCGCTTAAAATCATGGGCAATATATTTCATGATTGGTATACAGCTTACTTGGGTGTGTCTAGGCTTGAATTACCTAACCTCGGAACTTGATGAGCGACCACCGATAAACTTGTTAGACTCCCAAGCTAAATTGCTTCTCCCAACTGACGATGATATTGAACCTATAGATAAGAAAACCAAGAATTTACCAACTAAGAATAATGCTCTTCAAGCTGTAATTTTTATTCCTGGGACTTCAGAAAGCAAAATCCTTCAGGCTTTAGGAGAACCTGTTTGGCGCCAACCAGGTTTTTGGGCAAATAGTATTGCCTGGTCTTATGAAAATGTTGTTTCCAAGGGAATTGACCTGGGATATGTGTTTGACACTCAAACAAATAAGCTGCGTCAAGCAGAAATAGCTGTTCCACCTGCAACTAACTTTAATACAGTCTACTCTGCCCTAGATTCGCTTTTGGCAGTAGAACCCACCCCTGACTTAAAACAAGGATTACAAGCCGTATATCGTCGTCAAAAAACTACCTATGATTTTTCGGTAAATGGCTTAAAAGGTATTATTCAGCGCAATCAGAAAGACCGCATCTATATAGCGGTTTGGGAAGCAGATTTTCATTAATTTAAATTTAAAGTTTAGATGAATCCAATTGCCTTGCATGAGCGTACTAACAATAGAGGCAGAGTTAAATTAATCTCTGTCTGCCGTGACAATCCTAATTGAGGTTTCTAAATAGGCTAGATAAAAGTTAGGGATACTATCTATCTCTTAGACCTTTTAGGGTTGTGCAGCGATTAGCATGAGTCCCACGATAGTATACGGATTTTGCAACCGCAAAAGGCGATCGCTTGTTCTATTTATTAAAAAATAGGGCAAGTTTCGCTATGAAAAAATTAGCCAGAGATTTAATTTTTATGGAATACAAAGTAGATTTAAGTACACTCAACAGTTCATTTGGTTCTGATGCCAGTGGCGAGGCGAAACTAACCCTTGATGCACCAACTAAAGATACTCGTACTCTGCGAGTTCAAGTTGACGCTAGCGACTTAGAAGATCTTAGCGATATTGGTGGAGTCCACGTTGCCCATATTCACGGACAGTTTGTAGGAAATGCTGACAAGCCTCTCTTAGAACAGGGTGATGGTAGCTTTTTTGATGGGACGGGAGGAGAACCCGTAAATTCAATTCTGCCAACTGTAGCCAATAGTGATGTTGACGGTGATGGCTTTGTTAATTTCCTTGAAGGTCGTCCCAACTATGGTCCAGTAGTTCTCAATTTGACCTCAGAACAGATTGAATCAGCACCAGATGGCACACCACCTCTAACTAATTTCCTCAATTTAGCGACAGCAGGTGAAATTAATCCAGCCGAGCTATTTCCTTCAGGCACAGAGTTTAATCTAGATACTACCTATACCTTCGACTTAAACGATCCAGATCAACTGCGTCAGTATAACAATTTAACGCCCCTAGACGAGCGAGAAGTGGTTGTACATGGTTTGACAATTCCTACAGAAACTTCTGAGGCGATCGACGAAACTGCTATGGGAACAGCACCAGCAGGGATGGATCTGGGTAATGGCGAAGCTTTCCGCATTACTGCACCTGTAGCAGCAGGAGAAATCAAAGCACAAAAATCAACAGATGTTTCTCAGCTTGTAGCCTTAACCGACCATAACTCATTAGTCTCATTTGACTCTAATAATCCTGGTGCAAGTCAGTTTACCGATGTTACTGGAGTTGAAGGTACGTTGTTGGGTATTGATACTCGTCCTGCCGATGGTTCTATTTACGGTATTTCAACTGCCAATAATATTTATACTATTGATGCGGATAGCGGTGCAGCTATTTATGTTAGCACCCTTGATACGCCCTTTGAAGGGGGAACTATATCGGGATTTGACTTTAATCCTGTTGCCGATCGCCTGCGTTTAGTAGGAGATAACGATCAAGACTTTCGGATTAACGTAGATACGGGAGAAGTAACCGTTGATGGGACTTTAGCATTCGGTTCAGGAGATTCTAATGAGGGCGTAAATCCTAACGTTACTGCTGCTGCCTATACTAACTCCTTTGATGGCACTATTTCCACTCAGCTATACGATATTGATACTTTGTTAAATGACGTAGTATTGCAAGATCCTCCTAACGATGGCACATTAGTTACCGTTGGCGATTTAGGCATTGATTTTGATACTCTAGGTGGATTTGACATTGTTTCTGCTGTAGAAGGCGATAATACAGCTTTTGCTGTTTCTAACACGACTTTATATTCGATAGATTTAGAAAGTGGTGCAGCCAATAGTTTAGGCGATGTTGGCTCAATTGATCCTTTAAATTTACAAGGATTGACCGCAGTTCAAGCTCCACCAACAATTGACGAAATTTTAGCCAACTCCAAATTTGTAGCCTTAACTGATAACAATACTTTAGTTTCTTTCGCTTCTGATAACCTAACAGATTCAGATTCAGTAGAAATTACGGGAGTAGAAGGAACATTACTCGGTATTGATACTCGTCCTGCCGATGGCTCTATCTACGGTATTTCTACTGCCAATAATATTTATACCATTGATGCAGATAGCGGTGCAGCTACATACATCAGCACCCTAGATACGCCCTTTGAAGGAGGAACTATATCGGGATTTGACTTTAATCCTGCTGCCGATCGCCTGCGTTTGGTAGGAGATAATGATCAAGACCTTCGGATCAATGTGGACACTGGCGAAGTAACCGTTGATGGAACTTTGGCTTTCGATGAAAGCGATTTCAATCAGGGCGTAAACCCCAATATTACTGCTGCTGCTTATACTAACTCTTTTGATGGTACTGATAGCACTCAGCTATACGATATTGATACTCTGTTAAATGACTTGGTGCTACAAGATCCGCCCAATGAAGGAACTTTAGTTAGCGTCGGCGATTTGGGAATTGATATTGATACTTTGGGTGGCTTTGATATTGTCTCTTCTCTTGATGGAGATAATGCAGCTTTTGCTGTCTCAGACTCAACTTTCTATTCCGTTAACCTTGGTACGGGAGAAGCGTTGAGTTTGGGTGAAATTGGTGAAATTGATGATTCAAATGCTGATAACCTTCAGGGATTAACTGTCGTTACTGATTTTGTCTAAAATAAATCGCCCTTTGTCGATCTCAAACTTGGGAGAGTAAATTAACTCAAAGTCTTCCAAGTTTGAACGTGATGGGGTATGGCGAGGAAACTTCGCCATACCCCATCACTCTGTTGGCGGATTTAGCGACCGTTACTAAAACTGACTAATTTCAGATTTACCGTCTACAATCTTGCCGACTAGAATAATATCTGCCACGCCAACGAACAAGCCATTTTCTAGCACTCCTGGAAAATTATTGATCGTTTTTTCCATTTCCTCAGGGTTGGTAATATGGTCAAATTTTACATCAATAACTAAATTGCCTTGGTCTGTGACCACTGGTCCAGCTTTTTTTACACCCATCCGCAATTCTGGTTTTCCCCCTAGCTTTTCTAAGCTTCGCATCACAGGAGCAACCGCCATAGGAATTACTTCTACAGGCAGCAAGAAAGTTGAACCGAGTTTATCAACTAGTTTGCCTTCATCTACGACGACAATAAATTCTTTAGCTAGAGAATCTACAACCTTTTCACGAGTGTGTGCTGCGCCACCACCTTTAATTAAGTTTTTTTGAGGATCGACTTCATCCGCACCATCGATCGCAATATCAATATGATCGATAGCATCTAGAGTAACTAAGGGGATGTTAAATTTTTTTGCCAATACTTCTGCCTGAAAAGAAGTAGGTACACCGACAATATTTTTAATTTCCCCCTTTGCCAGGCGATCGCCTATATACTCAATAGCATAGGCAGCAGTAGAACCAGATCCTAGTCCGACGATAGAGTCTGATTTTACGCGATCGGCAGCAGCTTTCCCTACCTCTTGCTTCATAGTTTTGACAGGATCGCTCATTGATTTTATCTCCGTATATTATCTTGTTGGATTTATTCAATCTGGGACTTATTTTCGCAGATATTTTCCCAAAACCCTAAAAAAATTACGGTGTCCAATTCCTCCTAGTTACCTAGAGAGTTATTGTCACCGTGTCATTTCATTGAGCGTTTAGCATTTAACATTGGTTTGGAAGTAGGCTTGAAACCAAAAAATGTTCAATGAGTGGTCAAAACCTGAAGCCTATAGCTACAAACGAACTGTTACTGACTAACTATAAATAAATCTAATTATTAGCAGAGGCTAACATTTCTTTGAGTTTAGCTAATTCATCTGCCCAGCGAGGATCTGGTTGAATACTACCCTGCTGTTTTTGACTGCTGCTGCTACTACTAGATTTTTTACCACTACGCTTAGTATTGTTACTAGCGTTAGCGTTGTTGACTTTGGGTTTAGGAGCGTTATTAGCGTTACCTTCTGCCACTGGTGCGCCTTCTTCATCTCCTTTAGAACGTGGTAAAGCCTTTTCAATTTTCAAAGGATTATCCATAAACGATTGACCATTATATTTTTCAATAAATTGGTCTGCTGCTTCATCACTTTCGACAGTAACAAAAGCAAAACCACGACATTTTCCTGTTTTACGGTCTTTAATCACTTTGGTTGTGATCTGTTCAGATTCAGCAAACATAGTTGCCAAGGCTTCGCGATCAATTTCTTCTTTAGGTAAATTACCTACATACAAACGGATAGACATACTGTATCTCCCAAGCTAGTTTAATTTTAAAATAGTGTGCAGAGCGAACGCTTTTCTGATGGCAGCTACGCCAAAATATACTAAATTGTCCAAAAGCTTTATTTATAGATGGAGCTTTTTAAGTAACTATTTCAACTGTACACAAATACGCACCCAAACATTTACCCTTTCTAAAGCTATCCAGAAAAAAAACACTAAGGTTGCACCCTGAAAATGTACCAGCTATTAAATATGACGCTACTAATTACTGCCACAGTATCAAAACACCTGTATAACGCAAAATGCCCATTGATTTGAGTCCATGCTGTGCTTTAGAAAACCCAAAGCAGTTCACATTCAATTTAAAAAATTGAATTATATTTTAAATTCTGCACTATCTCTAATTATTACAGAATGTTTACACCATTGACCAATATGTTCTCTTAAATTTGCTTTTTTTTCTTGACAATCTTCCTTTAGGAGGAAAAATCTAGCCAACAATTGACAATTAACTATCGCCAGATATATAACTAATATTATCTAATGTCAATTAATTGTTACATTAGATAATATTAAAGTCAAAATGTCGTTGTTAAGTCATAGATGGAAGTACACATAAAATGTCAAACTCAATGGAATTATCTTTGGAGCAAAAGTTTAATATTCGCTCTTTTGAAAGTCAGGTAAAAGGGATGAGTCACGAACAGGCTCAAGATTTTTTGGTAAAACTATATGAACAAATGTTAATTAAAGATAATATGTATCAAAACTTTATCCGCCATCAGTGGGGTATAGATTCTCCACCTGGAGCATAAAGATAAATCTGCGCACCTCTTGAATCATGCAGCCTCCTTCTCTTGCTGGTTTCCATTGAAAAAAGCTGGGGTTGATGGGGTTTAGACTCAGGTGAAAGACTAAGAAAATTAAGATTATAGAAACTAATAATACTTTTTTTGCTAGTGTTAGAAAAAAGATATTCGCTATTTAGCTTCTATGTTTCAAAGCTGCTTGATTTGCACTGACTTTACCGATGGTTTGTATCGCTTTGTTGACTGTGTACCTAGTCTGTCTCAGTGCGGTTTAAAAAAAATTGTCTTCTTCCATAGTGTTCCTTTTTGGCAAGAAGGAGAAGTTCCCAGAATAGATGAAGAAAAAGTAGAAAAAGCTAAACAACGTTTTCAGATAGCTTTAGAAAATGCCTCTGAATCAATAGATGTTCAAATCGAGGTTCTTTCAGGCAAACCCCTCGACACAATTCCTAGAATATTAAAGAAACATCAGATAGATGTAATCATGACAGGAACGCCGATCAGAAGTTCGCTGCAAGAAAGCTTTTTTGGTAGTACTAGTACAGGCTTGGCAAAAATCACTAGTCAACCTCTTAATATTATTCGCCCAGAACTGATTACTACCTATACTCGCGAAGAGTTAGACTTGCGCTGTCAGCACCTTTGGCGGTATTTACTTATTCCTTATAATGATAGTGAAACTGCTCACTATTTAATAGAAGAGATTAAGAAATATGCCCAGGATCGCCCAGAAAATTCTCTCAAGCAGTGTATGTTGATGAGCGTGGTTGACGATGGCGGTAGAAAGTCAATGATGGTTGAACAACGGCTGAAAGATGCCCAAAGCAAGCTAGATTCAGTTAAACAAGAATTAAAGGCTTTGGATATTGAAGTTAATACTCTAGTCAAGCAAGGCAATCCTTTACAAGAGATTACCATGACTGCATTAGACTTTGATATTAGTGCGATCGCGATCGCCACAGATTATCGTAACAGCCTTTTGCAGTGGACAGTTCGTAGTTTTGCTAATGACTTGATGCGTAGTAGCTGGTTTCCAGTGTTATTATTCTCGCCTAAAAAGTAAACTTACCATAATTGTAGCTCTTAGCTGTCTTGTCGAGCGTATATGCGGGCATACCGCGACCCATTAGCCCGCATATCTTACGCCCTCATAAAGTTACTAATACTTATGGCGATCGCATTATCAAATATTGCCAAGAAAATAAATTGAAGTTTTTGGGCGATCGCACTATGCCTGTCTAGAGCTTATATCGCAGTACGTCAATCGGTTAGCGGTGCGACCCCCGCGCATGGTTCAGCATCGCAAAGCATTCCCTTGCTAGGGAACGCGCACCAAGAAAGTAAAAAGTAAAAAGTAGCTAAGGTGTACCCACCGCAGGGAGTGTTTTAACACAGCCTCGTATTGCTATATCTCTTGAAACTGTTCTTGAGTTAGTTGGCTCGGACTGACACCCAGCACTACTGCCAACTGCTCACCTTGATAACTAATAAAGCTATTAACTCTACCAGCAATTTCCAGTTCATCGTCGGTAATATTATCAGCTAAACCAAGGCGATCTTGATTAAGTTCAAAATCACGAATCCAATCGAGACTTCCTTTTATATTTTCTAAATAAAACAGATCCTTTCCCTCTTCGCCAAGAAGAACATCAATCCCTCCATTGCCGATCAAAACATCATCACCATCGCCACCGTTTAGTCGATCGAACTGCTGACCACCGTTGAGAGTATCATTGCCAGCCTTACCGTTCAGGATATTTTTCTTAGTGGTGCCAGTTAAGATATCATCACCTAGACCGCCATCAATAATCTCAAGATTAGCAGTATCAATCGATCCTGGTTGAACTTCATACGCACCAATGTCGGTTTGTAGAAGAGAACGTTCTAATCCTCGCTGGTCGGTAGTTAGTTTTTTGGAGTTGTTACCTGCATTAATTGCTGAGGAGTCGGGAAGCAGAGCATGAGTAAAAGTCAAACCGCCATTGTCTTTCAACTCACCTAAGCGAGATTTGGCAGGAGCATCAGCAGTGCCGACTAAATCTCCCTTGACACCATCGCTAAAAGCTTTTGTATTATCTGCATTACCAATTAAATTATTACCACCGCTTGTACCATTGCCTAAAAAATCATCATTTTTGCCATTGCCAGAAATAATACTGCTAGTAAAAGTACTGCTGGAAAATTGAGCAGAGACTCCACTACCGTTGCCTCCAGGAAAATTACGGCTATTCATAGCAGTATTTTTAGTAATTGTACTATTGTTAACTTCTAATATGGTATCAAAAGCATCAATACCGCCACCTTGACCCTTAGCAGTATTACCACTAATCGTACTGTTGTTAACTATAGTTGACCCACCCTCGAAACTGGAGCTAGAAATACCGCCACCTCCATATTTCGTCGAATTGTTGTTGCTAATAGTAGAGTTATTGATAGTAGTAGTAGAGTCAGAATTTGACACACCACCACCACCTTGAGCTGAATTATCGCTAACAGTAGAGTTATTGATAGTTGTTGTGGCAAAGTTGTTCGTCAATACACCACCACCACCTTGAGCTGAATTATCGCTAATAATTGATTTGTTAACTGTCAGATTTTCGTGATTATTAATCCCTCCTCCACCTTCTTCGCCAGCATTTGCGCCGCTGATAGTTAATTTGCCGATGGTCACATCAAGATCGCTATCAGAACCATTATCAACATTAAATACCCGACTCTTGTTATCAGCATCTATGGTTAACTTATCTGCACCTAAGCCAGTTATATTTAGGCTTTTGTCTACAGCTAACTCTCCTAAAGTCAGAGTAATCTTTCCGCCACTAAGGCTAGGATCGAAAGTAATACTATCTCCAGAATTGCTCTCTAGAATTGCTTCTCGCAGGGAAATATCATCTACACTCAAATCACCATCATCTTCATCATCGAGAGTTGTTACTATCCTTGATGTTGGTTCTGGTGGCAGAAACGGGAGATCGTAAATCGAGTCAGTATCGGCTTCAAAAGCTCCAATATCAGGGGCATCAAACAAAACACGCTCAAACCCTTTCCCCCGTTGATCGGTAGTTAGTTTTTCAGGGTTGCTACCTGTATTAATCGCTATACTTTCAGGTAAAAGAGCATGAGTAAAGGTATTTCCACCATTATCCTTTAGCTCACCTAGTTGGGGATCTATTGGCTTATTAGCAGTACCGACAAGATCGCCATTAAATAGATTGACAAAATCTGGCGCACCATCGCCATTGCCAATTAGGTTATTACCTCCAGAGATGATACCTGCACCATTTGCATCATTGTTGTCTACGTTGCCTGCAATGATGCTGCTGGTAATATTTATTTGATCTGAGCCAAGTTGATATATTCCTCCACCTTCTGGAGCCGAGTTATCAGCTATGGTACTGTTGGTTACGGTATTGAAACTACCAAAAAGAGTATGTAAGTAAATGCCCCCACCTAGTGCTGTCGAGGTGTTGCCACTAATAGTACTATTACAAATAGTACTGCTGGCATCAGATCCATCAATATTAATACCAGCACCAATCTCAGCTTGATTACTATTGATAGTGCTGTTGACTATATCAGCAAAATTAGAGGAAATACCGCCACCAGATTTAGCTTTATTTTCACTAATAGTACTATCTATAATCGTGACATCATCATTGTAAATACCACCACCCCTACCAAATTTGGCATCATTTTGATAAATGTCGCTATTTCTAATTTTTATCGATACGGCATAGCCATAAATACCACCGCCACTACCAGATTTAGCTGAATTGCCACTGATGATACTACCATTCACAATTAAAGTATTAGGATCGCCGGAAGTAAAACTATTGCTATTTAAGGAAACACCGCCGCCAGTGTTTTTAGCCGTGTTATTACTAATTACGCTGTTGTTAATGGTTGTTGTTGCATCATACTCTTGGAAATCATCATCAGTATCATTGGAAGTATTATAAATACCCCCGCCATCTTTAGCTGTATTGCCAGTTATAGTACTATTGTTAATAGTTAAATTGTCTGTATTTTTAATTCCACCACCATCTTGCTTGTCAGCATTACCACCTGTAATAGCTAAATTCTCTAAGGTTACGTCTAAAGTTTTTTGAGAGCGATCGCCAATGTTGAAAACTCGACTTTTATTATTACCATCTATAGTCAGTTGACCATTATCAAAACCTTGAAGAGTTAGACTTTTATCGATATTTAATTCGCCACGAGTCAGCAAAATAGTTTTATTCTTCAGGCTATTATCGAAGCTAACTTTACTTCCATCTTGGCTATGGACAATTGCCTCGCGCAGGGAAATGTCATTTGCAGCTAAGTTTCCATCATCTTCGTCATCTAAAATCGTAACAATAGGATTATTTAGACTTAGATTCTCTGGGGAATTTTCCATAATTTTTAAGCTTTAGGAACTTGAAGTATTGTTGAGAAAACTTTCGATAGTTGCAAAATTGCGTAGCGAAGCTATGTCGTAGGCGCGATCGCGATTTCAACTAGATTTTGTACTTGTCTATACTATTCGCAGTAAAAATTTTTCTAAGCGCAGAATCTTAATGTCCTGTATAACAGGTCTTGTTTTAAGAGCATTATTAAGATATATGTATTTTTTAGTTTGTGGCTAAACTAAAATCTCAACTTGGCGATCGCATTCAAGATCGAGAAGATGGAGGACAGATAGTGGTATGTCCCGTCTTAAGTTGGTTGCCGTTATCAGAATGTAATATTAGTTTTTATCTAAAAAACTTTTATCTATAAATTGGCAAAATTTATTTTTCAATTGAGCATACGTTTGGTCAATTATTCTTCTTCAGTATTCCATTGCTTAGATTCCTCGGCTGCTTTAAGCTGCCGTTTTTTAACTTTAGGTTTGGGAGTTGTAATTAGCTTTAGCTGTCTAGGTCGGTCGTCGTCTTGTTCCCCCCGACGACGTTGGGAGGTTCTTTCTTCGCTGGTGTTTTCGGTAACAACTTCGTAGAGAATTGCCTGTTTGTTGCTGGTGTTGCCTTTTCTCAGCACTCTACCCAACCTTTGGATATATTCTCTAGTTGAGCCTGTACCCGAAAGGATAATAGCTATTCTGGCATCGGGAACATCTACACCCTCGTTAAGTACATGAGAGGCGACTAAGGTTTTATATTCACCTGCTTTAAATCTGGTTAGTATCTCATGACGCTCTTTGACTGCGGTTTGATAGGTGATGGCAGGGATCAGAAACTGTTGGGAGATACGATAAACCGTAGCGTTGTCGTTGGTAAAGATTAAAATGCGTTCGGCATGATGTTTTTGGATCAGATCGATCAAGATACGGAGTTTGGCATCTGTACCCAAGGCGATCTCTTTAGCTTCACGGTGCGCTAACATGGCTTTTCTACCCTCGGGCGATCGCGCGCTGGCTTGAACAAATAGCTGCCATCCTTCAAGGCTACCTAAAGATATATTAGACTGACGTAGGAACTTGCTTCTAGTGGCGATCGCTTTCTCATATTTCTCCTGTTCTACAGCCAACAGCTTGACTCTCATCTGTACTATTTTATGTTCGGCTAAAGCACCGCCAGAGAGTTCTTCAGGGGTTTTACGATAGACTATTTTGCCAATTAAGGTATCTAAATGGCGGTGTGTACCGTCGCTACGTTCGGGAGTTGCAGTTAAGCCCAAACGATAGGGTGCGATCGCGTATTCGGCAATTACTTTAAAAAAGTCTGTAGGTAAATGGTGGCACTCATCGAAGATCTGGAGTGCATAGCGATTTCCCAGGGTTTCGGCGTGTATAGCTGCGCTGTGGTAGGTGGCAATCAGAATAGGAGTGCGATCGCGCGAACCACCACCTAATAAGCCTATTTCCGCCTGGGGAAAAGCGGCTTCAATTTGAGCATACCACTGGTGCATCAAATCTAAAGTCGGCACCACAATTAGGGTTGTGCGGGGGGTAGCTTCCATTGCTAGCTGTGCTAGATAAGTTTTTCCTGCTGCGGTGGGTAAAACTACTACTCCCTGTCTTTTGGCTTGTTTCCAAGCCTGTAGTGCTTCTGCTTGATGGGGATAGGGTTCAAACTGCGATACAGCTTTTAACTCTAGGTTATAAAATTCTTTAGCATCATCAATAATGTTTTTATCGTCTGCTTGAAGTGCTTCAACCAAAGGACGATAATAAATTGCAGGTATGCGAAACTTTTCAACGCGATCGTCCCAGGTTGCATAGTCTAACCAGGCTTTTCCCTTGGGTGGAGGATGGAGAATTAAAGTTCCACGATCAAATTTTAATTTAGGCGATCGAGGCATATACAGATAAAATAAAGAACAGGTAAACCTATTTATTAACTATTCAATTGCCAATTAATATTATTAAAGCTAGTTTTTTGACACTTAAATAAAATATTAATCTGCTATTAAACATAGCAATTATTGAATCAATATTTCAAATATTGATATATTGATACCGTATAACAAAGGTACAGAATAGGTAAGACAAGCTAAAAACAAATACAAAACAGCGACCGAGCTTAGTGAATAGTATTATCAACAAAACCTGAAAATCTTCAAGTATAAGTTGGAAAATTTCTGAAATTTAGAGCAATTAATTTTTCTTTCTCTATAACAAATTGTAGGTTAAAAGTCTTTTTAGTATAAATCACCATGTCAAAGGTTTTAGTTACCGGCGGTGCTGGTTACATTGGTTCTCATACTGTAAAAATGCTAGGAGAAGCAGGTTACGAAATTGTGATTTACGACAACCTATCTACAGGTTCAGCGATCGCTGTATTATATGGAGAATTAATTAAAGGTGAACTTAGCAATACCGAACAGCTAGCACAAGTTTTTGCTCAACACAAATTCGACGCAGTGCTACACTTTGCAGCTAGTATTTCTGTTCCCGAATCATTAGAAAAACCTTTGGCATACTATCACAACAATACTTGTAACGTAATTAATGTATTGCAGTGTTGTGAAGAGTTTGGTGTTAATCGGTTTATTTTTGCCAGTACCGCAGCCGTATATGGAGAAATTAAAAATTACCCTGTTCAAGAAACAGCTTCAACTTTGCCGATCAATCCTTATGGTCAATCTAAATTGATGAGCGAGAGGATTATCTGTGACTATGCTCAAAGTTCAAGACTTAAATATGTAATCTTACGTTATTTTAACGTTGCAGGAGCAGATAGTTCAGGCAAAATCGGTCAAATGGGTAAAGCTGCTCACTTGATTCGAGTAGGTTGTGATGCAGCTTTGAGTATTCGTCCATCTGCTAGTATCTTTGGTACAGATTATTCAACTCCAGACGGCACAGGCATCCGCGACTATATTCATGTCGAAGACTTAGCTGCTGCCCATGTAGATGCTTTAGCTTATTTAGAAACAGAATCCCCCAGTCAAATTTTAAACTGCGGCTATGGTACTGGCTATAGCGTTAGAGAAGTATTATCCAAAATCAAAGAGATTTCAGGAGTAGATTTTCCGATTGAGGAGACTCTTCGTAGACAAGGAGATCCTGCTTGTGTAGTAGCATCAGGAGACAAAATTCGCGAAGTTATTGGCTGGCAACCACAACACAATTCTTTAGATAAGATTGTTAGTTCGGCTTTAGAGTGGGAAAAGAAAAAAATTAAGTAGCTAAACTTATTTGATAATGGTGAAGCCTTAATAGTCCGACAACTACGACGCAACATCTTTAGGACTAGCGAAACTAAAATCACCAAGATAAGGTTATGGTAAAAACTGGCTCAAACATCATGAATCGAGACTAAAGCGTGAAACCAGGTATTTTATACGGCGTTAGTGTCGGCACAGGGGATCCTGAATTAATTACTGTCAAAGGATTACGGATCTTACAAACTAGCGATATTATTGCCTTTCCTGCTGGTATTAATAATCGTCCAGGAATAGCTCAAAATATTATTGAGCGTTGGTTACAGCCACAACAGCAAATTTTGCCCTTAAAGTTTCCTTACACTCAAGATGTGGAAGTTTTACAAGCAGCTTGGTCAGAAGCAGCAGACCAAGTTTGGCAGTATCTTGACCAGGGAGTAAACATTACTTTTGCCTGTTTAGGAGACGTTAGCTTTTATAGCACCTTTACTTATTTAGCTCAAGCTTTAGAGCGATCGCATCCAGAAGCAAAGATAGAAACTGTCCCTGGAGTTTGTTCGCCAATGGCGATCGCCTCTGTCTTAAAGATACCTCTCACCATCAACCATCAGCGTTTGGCGGTATTACCTGCTCTACATACAGTTAAAGAATTAGAAATAGCTTTGGACTGGGCAGAGATAATTGTATTACTCAAAGTAAGTTCTGTTTACCAGCAGGTTTGGCAAATTTTAGAGCAGCGAAATCTCTTAAATTCTAGCTATATTGTCGAAAAAGCAACTTTTCCTGAGCAAAAAATATATGATGATCTTGCCAACTATCCTCAGCTTAAACTGTCTTACTTTTCAATTATGCTCATTAACAATAGCTAAACTTTTAAGCTGGTGAAATCAACAAATATTTCAAAGGCTTATGGGTTATAGGTTATATGCGATTATGAACCAAGCTTAAAGGCTTCTAGAAATAAACTAAAGGTTAAACCAATTTTAAATAAATTGAATACGTCTACATAAAGCGATCGCCTGACGGGTAAAAAAGCTGCTTGTTGACGGTTGCGACGACTATAAGCAAACTTACTGGTTAATTCAGTAAAGATAAGCAAAACCGCTGCTGCGGGAACATCCCAGACTGCATCCTGTCCCGCAGTAGTTGCAATTGCCGAACCCATAAAAAATCCAAAAAGAAAACTAATCAAGCTCAAGGCAATACGTCGCCAAGGATTACTAAACATCAATTCTAAGCGTGAGTCTGTAATCTCTACCAGACTGTTAAGACGAGTACGTTGCATTTCAATTATCAATTACTATTTAGTGGGCAACAAAAGCTGATTGGTAGGTAAAATACAAAACTATTTTTTGCCCACCCTACAATGTTTAATGCTTATCAATACGGTTAAAAATCCAAAAAGAACTTACCAAACCAACAAAATGACCAGCGATAATATTGATACAGGCTTGGATAATAAATACATCTAAAGAATTAACAAATTCTGTATTGCTTTGATTATTAAAAACTTTTGCAGGATCAAAAGACAAAGTTTTCGAGAGGACAAGACCCGCGATGGTTTCCGCACCCAATATAGTGATTAATGTACCGACTAGACTAGTAATAATACCAATTTGAATTATTTTGATCGTGGTAGATTTTTTGGGTGGAGCAGTGTTTGGTTGAGCAAATTTAGCTGCCATCTTGCCATATCTAAAGGCAATACAAATACCGACGATTAAACAGATCAATCCACATACACCGCAAAATATGCTAAATCCAACGCCTGGAGTACTTCTTTGCGCTCGATTGGTAATGGCTAAAGCTAAGGTAACAGAAGAGACAACTCCTAAAAATACTTGAATCCAGAATCCAGCTAACCCACCCCACTTGAGGGCATTAGCTGCTTGAAGCATTCGGGCAGATTTTGTAGCTGGGGCAGTACGTGAACTAGGATCTTGGGAAAATGGGGTAATTTCTGATTCTTTTGCCATGGTTGAGTTTTCCTTGGTAGTTGATGATTAATAAAAGTACACTTAATATCTAGTAAATTTTTTGAGGCTAGTTTTCTGAGCAATAAAGGCTATTTTAACTATAGTTATTCATTTAATTATTTGAGATATATCAATCAATAATAAACTAGATAGATGAGAGAGTTAGCGAGGTAGTTGCAAATTTGTCCTTGGAGGCAGATTTGAGGAAAGTCCGGACTCCCGAAAGACCATACTTGCTGGATAATTCCCAGTGCGAGCGATCGCGAGGAGAGTGCCACAGAAAAATACCGCCTTTTCATTGAACATTGAACATTGAACAGCAAAAACTGATAAATGATAAATGTTTAATGATAAATGAGTTTGGTAAGGGTGCAAAGGTGCGGTAAGAGCGCACCAGCAGTATCGAGAGGTACTGGCTCGGTAAACCCCGGTAGGGAGCAAGGACGGAGGGATTATGGTTGGTCTTTTTCCAGTCCCGTTTTTGGCGGTGAGGGACTTCGAGCTACCCAGTCGCCGAAGGGCGCACTGGGTAGCTCGAATTGCTGCTTCTTAAGCAGCTTGTCCAATCACCGCTTTGGAGAGCCGCAAGAGGTGTTTGGTAACAAACATCCCAGATAGATAACTACCCTTGGCTGAAGTTGATGTAGCATTTTGTTACATTATCTAAGTTTGAGAACAGAATCCGGCTTACGTTCTAACTCTCTCTATTCTATTTTGTCCCTAGCTAAATGTTTGCAGATCCCAGACGACAAAAACAATTAGAAAAATTTCTAGGCAAGCTTGGGTTACCGTCTGCTGTAGACGTTGACCTGTCTTTGCTTGATTTGGCTTTGACTCATCCTAGTATCTCTCGCACTCACAACTATGAGCAGCTAGAGTTTGTTGGCGATTCTGTGGTCAGGTTAATTGCAGCAGAACTATTATTAGAAACCTATCCCCAAGAATCGGTAGGGGAATTTGCTGCTATTCGTTCTATTTTAGTAAGCGATCGCGTTTTGGCGGAGTTGGCTGAAAGTTACGGAGTTGAACCATATTTATTGATTGGTACCAATGCCACAGGCAACCCTATCGGCAGACAGTCTTGGTTAGCAGACGCTTTTGAAGCAGTATTAGGAGCTTTATACCTCAGCACTCACAATATGGATTTGATTCGTCCTTGGCTAGATGGGGCATTAAAAACTAGAGCAGCAGAGGTTTTAAACGATCCTGCTCGCTTTAATTATAAAGATGCTCTACAGGAATGGACTCAGAGAAAACACAAAATTTTGCCTGAATACCGAGTTCGGGAAAACAAAGATTTCAAACTAGCCAAAACCGAAGCAACACCAGATCCTTCTTCATATCAAGCTCATCGCTTCATAGCTGAAGTCTGGTTGGAAAATCGCTGTTTAGCTACAGGGATAGGACGTTCTAAAAAAGCTGCCGAACAAGCAGCAGCAAAAGAAGCTCTTTTAGCTATACCAAATGAATGATTATCAATTAATAGTTTTGCGCCAATACAATCAAATAGTAGTATGGGAAAATATAAGATTTTAGCTAGTCTGGTGATAAATCACTGGGCGTGGAATATGCTGCTTATAAAGCAGCATATTCCACGCCCACTAGGAATTAGATAATAAAACAGCCTTTAGAAGCGATGATGAAAAATGATGATCTAAATTTAATCGAAAACGAATCCAGTAATCCTTTAGGTCAAACAAGTTCTACAAACTTATCATCAGAAATTCCTCCACCAGACCCAGAGCGAATGCTGGAGTTATTAGAATCGACAACTGCTGCCGATAGAATGTTAGCAGCAAGGGCTTTTTGTGAATTGAAAGATCCCCGCTCTATTCCTTTATTAATTAAACTTTTAGATGATACTTGCCCTTTGGTTAGAGTTAGTACTACCTATGCTTTAGGTCGCAATACCGATGCTAGTACTGTTGAACCGCTGATTGAATTATTAGCCAGAGATTTTAATGGTTATGTGCGTAAGGGAATTGTTTGGGCTTTGGGCAACAGTAAAGATCGTCGCGCTCTTAAACCCCTAATTCACGCCTTGAAAACTGATATCTCGGCGGTTAGACTTTGGGCAGCTAGTGGTTTAGCGCAGATAGCTCCTTTAGACTATGACGATATTATTGCTGCTATTCCGCCTTTGATTCAAGGTTTAAGACGAGACCCCACCGCAGCAGTACGCAGTAACTGTGCTTGGGCAATTGGGCAACTATGTCGCGAACTACCTTCTAACGTGGTTTATGCCACGGCGATCGATGCTTTAGTTGAGTCTTTGGTTGAAGATGACGATCTTAGCGTCAAAGATGATGCCAGAAGTGCTATTCTCAAGGTCGGCGATCCTGGCGGTCTACAAATGATCGAAGAATTGGAATTTGAAGGATTAATTTAATCGATAAAATATTACATGACAAAACCCCTGATTGTAGGCGTAAGCGGTGCTTCGGGACTGATTTATGCTGTGCGCGCTTTGAAGTATTTACTGGCTGCTGACTATTCAATTGAGCTAGTTGCTTCTCGTGCTACCTATATGGTTTGGCAAGCAGAAGAAAACATTCGGATGCCCACCGACCCAGAAGAACAAGAATTATTTTGGCGAGAAAAGGCGGGAATTATGCAGGGGGGAACCCTTAACTGTCATCGCTGGAATGATGTGGGGGACAATATCGCTAGTGGTTCTTTTCGGACTTTGGGTATGATCGTTATTCCCTGTAGCATGAGTACAGTAGCTAAAATTGCCACAGGTTTAAGCTCCGATCTATTAGAAAGAGCCTCAGATGTACAGATTAAAGAGGGCAAACCTTTAGTAGTTGTTCCTAGAGAAACCCCATTTAGTCTCATTCACCTGCGCAACCTAACTACTTTAGCTGAGGCTGGGGTTAAAATTGTTCCTGCTATTCCTGCCTGGTATCATCATCCTCAAACTATTGAAGATTTAGTGGATTTTGTGGTAGCTCGTGCTTTAGATACTCTCGATATTGATTGCATTCCGCTCAAGCGTTGGAAAAGCAGTTAGCAATTGCTGATACCAAATTAAATAATATTTACTACAAATATCTCGTTAGGGCGAACGGCCGTTCGCCCCTACAAATAATAATGTGTTGTGTCTTTAATTTAAATTGGTATGATTATCTCGATACTGCTTGATATTACGAATCATTTAAAAGCTTACAGCTATAGGTTTTCAAGCGACTCACTCCGTTTTTAAATTCACACCAAGTAGAGCAACATAATTAAACTGAAAATAGAATTCTTCTAGTCCCCCAGCCCCCTAGGTCTCCCAGTCAATCTATACCAAGGTTTATTGTTTCCTGCCTACTTAGACGTAATTACTGGAAAAACATATTGTCTTGCTGCATGAACTAAAGGCAATAAAGCCCCAGCTTGTTCTGTACCGTTAACTCCCAAGTCACTATGACAAAGAAATATTGTTTCTGCTCTTGCCATAACATCTCGCAGGATACGCTCCAAACGAGCTTTATCCATCTCATATTCATCTTCAGGCATCCAGACTCTTCCTGACCATTGTTTAAGAAATAAAGGAGCAGCAAATAGAGTTGCCGCACCGCCCTGTGACCAGAGAGGTGAACTAGCATCCAGCCAAAACTGCCAGGGATGATGCGATCGCAGGGAACGATACTGGAATACAGTAGCTAGGGTAACTGCCTCTACTTGAGGAGAAAATTGACTCATTGGGCGAGGATTAGCGGTAATTGTGCCACGACGCAACAGGTTGATGAATTGGGCTATGGTAGCAGCCTGGGTTTGAAAACTAGGTTCATTTTGTCGCAGGCGACGATCTACTTCCCAAAAGTGTTGGGCGGTTTCCATTAATTCTCGCAGTATTGCCAGCCTGTCACTGGTTAAATGTGCGCCATTGTTTAAAAAGTGCTTAATAGCTTCTGATAACAAAATCGTCGGTGTAAAAAAACTTTGCTGCTGCTGTCGAACTTTGGTGTTTTCAATCCAGCTAACAATTTCTTGATAGGCTATGGTGGCTTGATGTCCCAAACGATCCCAACGGGGAAAAGTTTCTACAGCAGACAAATAAGGATGTTCTGGATCGACATGATAACAGTAGTCGGCGATTAAGCCCGCCCGCACTGGATCGATGTGAGAAGTTAATCGATCATTTTGAAATTTTTGACTAAATACCGTTAACATTTCGGCGATGGAGTCACGGTCAACCAAGCGACCTAAATCGGAGTAAATTAAACCTAATAAGGTAAGTAGACTTCTGACTAAAGGCGAGCTAATGATAGGACGTTGTTCGTTGAGAGGTATCACGGGAATACCTTTAGCAGCCAGAATTTCGATTAAAGTATAGCGGGCAATTTCATCTAAACCAGGGGCAATAATGGCAATATCTGAAGGCTTAAGCCCCTGCTGTTGAACAGCCTGGATTATCATCTCGGCAGTTTGACGCAATAATTCCGCACGGGAAATGGTTTGTACCGACTGAATAGCTTCGGGGGCATCAACGAGATAGGCTGCTTCTGTGACCAAATCTACTGCGGTATCAGCAAAAACGGCTATATTACTAGTAGAAGGAGATAATTTTTCCTGCTGACAGCGAGCAGCTAAACCTGCTATGTAATCTGGATCGGCGTTTAAGCCCAAGCGAATTTTGCCATCGGGATTATAGGTAAAAACGGAATATGCACCTCGATCGAGCATAAACTCAAATAGATCGCGAGCGATCGCTGGATAATCATCTACATCATCGGCAAAAACTGCCTGATAACGGTTTGTCAAGTGTTGCTGATATTGAGGATTGGGTAATAAATAACGCCAGTAAAGCTCGTAAATTAGACCATAGGTCAACAAACCCCGTTCCAAACACCAAGATCGCCAGAGTAACAGTAATTCTCCCATTCTTTGCCAGAGATGGCTTTTATCTTGCTCAACTAAATCTAATCCTGCTAAACCCTGAGATAACATGGTGGAGATATCTTCGGTTGGCACACCGCTAGTCCCCGCTAGCTGCATTAGATCTAAAGTTTGTCTTACCAAACGGTATTCGTTGTCAAATTCACACAAAGCTGACCAATCTGCTTGCGATCGCCATAGCTGAGTTGCTAACTCTTGTTCGGTTTCAGGGCGCAGTCGCAACGGAAATTGTGCCTTAAGATTCAACTGTTCAAAAATTAAGGGAAAGAATAACATCACCTCATCGGTAATAAAGCCTACAGAAGTTTTACAAACTACGGGATAAGTTCCATCTACAGCGAGAACAAGGCGATCGCTTAATTGGCGACGGCTTTGATTATTAGCAGCAAAGACTAAAATAGCAGAAGCTAAATTTTGAGGCAGAGCTTTAATCTTAGGTTTTAATAACTGTTTTCTTACCCAAGCAGAAAATTCCGTTACCAAACGAGAAGTTTTGCCTGTACGAGTTGTTCCTGTAATCCAAAGGGATGAAGTAGACACAATCTATTAACCTATAATCTATTAACCTATAACCTATAACTGAGGGCGACCCCGCGTCGCCGTCAGGCGCAAGGGAACGCGCCCGAACCCGAAGGGCTATAACCTATAACTTCCTACTTCTTACTTATTAGTATATATACGCCCAATACTTGAGTATCATAAAGGTTGTAATCCTGCTCTCTATAATCAAGCAAAAATTCAACCTGATTACTGATGGTGTTGTTTTAAATTAAATGAAACTTCAAGATATTTTAAATGCCAGTAGACGTTGGTTATCTAGCACTCCTGAAAGAGCTTTAGATGCGGCTTATCGAGCAGCAATTAAGATTAAGGCGATCGAAGATGATCATTTTGATGGGCAAATGGTGTCTGCTAGCTCAGTGGAATACTCAGATAGCGTAATAAAAGTATTTCGCAGCGACGTTAATAATTATCTCAGCACCATCAAAGCCAGGCTAGCAGAATTTAGGATTAGCAGAGGTTTACTGATTTTTTCTGATACCCAGCCTAATAATTCTAGTCAAAGTATCGTTCGCTATACTAACGGTTTTAAAGATGCCCGTGGCGAACTTACAGTAGTAGAAAAGTTGGCATATATTGACGCCATTATTTACAAATATAAGAATCCCACGGTTGAAGATGTTGAAGTTATCCCCACCCGCCGTTTAGAGAAAAATCAAAAGAATAACCGTTTAATTATTAACAATAATAAGCGATCGCTTGCCTTAAATCAATCTATTTCCGAGAAAAACGCCAAGGATTCCAATACAGAAACTATTACTGATAAAACTAGTGTCTTGCCTCGTTCTTTTATGCGGACTCTTGGTCGGATTAGGCAGGAAATCGATCCGCAAGCAGAAAATACCGAAGAAGAAGTAGTTAAAAGATTTCGTAAAAGCCGTAATAAAACTGCAATTTCAATTCGTTTTTTATTAATTCTAATTATTATTCCCTTATTAACCCATCAAGTCTCAAAAAGCTTGATTATTATGCCTTTGGTAAAGCAATATTCTGTCGATCATCAACAACAAGTTTTATTTATCAACCAAGATCTCGAAGAAGAAGCTTTTATGGAGCTTCGTAATTACGAAGAAGAACTTCGTTTCAAAAGTATGATTGGTTTAATACCTGCTCTTTCTCCTGAAGAACAAGAAAAGAAAATCATCGAAAAAGCTGAAGAATTATCATTAGCATTTAAAGGTCGAGGAATTAATGCGATCGGCAATGTTTTTGCTGATTTATTTTCTTTATTGGCTTTTGCAGGGATTATTTATTTCTGTAAACGAGAAATTCAAGTTATCAAATCTTTTCTTGATGAAATAGCCTATGGTTTGAGCGATAGTGCCAAGGCTTTTTTAATTATTTTGTTAACTGATATGTTTGTAGGTTATCATTCTCCTCACGGTTGGGAGATCATCTTAGAAGGCATTGCTCGTCATTTAGGACTACCTGAAAATAGAGAGTTTAACTTCCTGTTTATTGCTACTTTTCCAGTAATTTTAGACACGGTTTTAAAATACTGGATTTTCCGCTATCTCAATCGAATTTCACCCTCTTCCGTGGCAACTTATAAAAATATGAACGAATAAATAAATTTACCCGTTTGCTAAAAACGTTTGCCTAATGCGACGCAGATAATTACCGCCACAGCAAAACCAAGAGTTGTAATTGTCAAAGTCTCCTTGAGCAATATTGCTGATGCTAAAATTGTCAGAAAAGGCTGAATTAATTGAATTTGGCTAACACGAGCAATACCACCTATGGCGAGACCTTGATACCAAGCAATAAAGCCCAGAAACATACTAAAAACGCTGACGTAAAAAAAACCCAGCCAAGCATTTAGAGATATAGACTCCAGCGAAGTAGGAGAGTGTTTAAGTACAATTGGCAACAAAATTGGCATAGAGAGTACCAATGCCCAACAAATAACCTGCCAAGCAGCAAAAGTACGTGCTAAGATAGCTCCTTCAGCATATCCCAAACCACAGGTTACAACTGCCCCTAATAAAGCAAGATCCGCTAGGCTAATCGATTTTGCGCCAGACATCAGGGCAAAGCTAACTACTAAGCCACTGCCAATTAGGGCAAAAATCCAAAAAGAGATAGAGACTTTTTCATTCCCTCGCCATACACCACACAGGACAGTAGCTAATGGCATGAGTCCGATAATTACCGCTGCATAAGAAGCAGGAGTATTCTGTAAAGCGATCGCCGTTAGTAATGGAAAGCCAATAATTACCCCAATAACTACAATCCCAAATCTCGGTATAAATCTCCAAGGCGGTATGGTTTGACGAGTAGCAATCAACAAAATTAACGACAATCCTGCTGCTACAATTGAGCGACCAAGACCAACAAAAACTGGATCTAATTCGGCGACAGCCAGACGAGTCGCAGGCAAAGTTAGACTGAAAATTAGTACTCCTATAAATCCGTATCCAAAGCCGATTAATTCTTGTCGCGATTTTAAATCTGACATTGGTTATTTCTTTTTGGAGTGGAGACTACCAAGATATTCACCATAGAATTTGCTAAATTGCCAAAACTTTTGACAGAAGAGAATTATTTTGTTTTCTTCTATTTCTATTTTTTCGTAAACTAAATCTGGTTTGTTTTTAGACGGGTTCATTTTAAATTCCTCTTTAAATATTAAATTAGTTTAGCTATTTTGCCTGAGCGTAATAACTTTTTTCAAGCCATATTCTCACTTCTTGTTCGTCAGAAAAATGATTATATGAACCTGTAATTGGATTGAAAACTACCCAATAACTATTACCTTCGCGATCGCCTTTTCGCCAAATTTTTAATTCTGTTCTTTTCTTACTTAACTTTGACCAAAAATTATCAATTATAGAAATCGTATTTTGAATAATTTTCATTACATTTACTAGATAAACTCTAGCCAAAAAACCTACTATCACTATCGCCAATTAAATTAAAAATAAGAAGGTACAAAAAGCGAAAATATTGCTAGTACAGTTACTTTTTTAAACAAACTGTTCTATTAAAAACTAGTCAAAAGCGTACCAGCAAAACTAGCAAGAGATAACGTAAGATAACGGAAGGCGAATTGAGTAACTAGAAAGTGAAAATTCCTATCGACCGTCAAGCAGTAAAACCAGTCTACTTACAAATTCGCGATCGCCTTAGTCGTTTGATTAAATCAGGAAGTTTAAAAACAGGCGATCGTTTACCTTCAATTCGTTCTTTGGCAAAAAATGCTCAGGTTAATAAACTAACTGTAATTGAGGCTTATAGTGTTTTAGAAGCAGATGGATTGATTCATGCTCGTCCAGGTTCGGGTTATTTTGTAAACCCAGAATCTTTAATTTCAGTTCAACCAAAGTCCAATTTTGCCCCAATTCAAGAAGTAATTATTCCCCAACAAAAAAGTATTTCCTTTTTCGATATTTATCAACTTTCCGTACAGGCAAATAATAAACCTGGAGTAATTGATTTTAGTAGTGGTTTTCCTATTTCGTCTGGTTTAAAAGATTTACAGCGTCATGCCAGACGAGCGATGAAACAGGTAACAGAAACCTTATACAACTATGACTTTCCCCAAGGACAGCTTATTTTAAGACAGCAAATTACCAAAATGCTGATTCAGTTGGGATTAGAAGTTTCTGCCGATGATTTAATTATTACCAATGGCTCAAAACAAGGATTATCCCTGGTAATGAATTATTATCTCCAGGCTGAAGATTGGATAGTAACTGAAAGTCCAACTTATTACGGCACTTTAGATATTATTGAAAATATTGGCGCGAGGACTATTGGTATTCCCATGCAGGCATCGGGAATGAACTTAGAGCTTTTAGAACAGTATTTGCAAAGTCATCACCCTAAGCTGATTTACACTGTCTCGACTTTTCAAAATCCTACAGGTATTACAACTACTCTCCAGCATCGGCAGCAACTATTAGCTTTAGCCGAAAAATATGGGTGTTTAGTTTTAGAAGATAATTCCTATGAAGGTTTAAACTTTGAACCTGTACCTCCACCAATCAAATCCATAGATGGCAGTGATTCGGTTATTTATACTGGCACATTTTCTAAAACCTTGATGCCAGGCTTGAGAGTTGGTTATCTGTTAGCTACTGGAAAACATTATCGTCCCTTGTTAGAACAAAAGCTGTTTCACGATCTTCATGTTTCTACAGTTTCTCAGGCAATTGTCAGCGAATATCTGGCTTCGGGGCATCATCGTCGTCATCTCAATCATCTCCGAGCTAGCAACTTGTGTAGTCGCAACGCCATGCTACAAGCCTTAGAACGTTATTTCCCTCAAGAAGCTACTTGGACTATACCCAATGGTGGCTTATTTCTTTGGGTGCAGTTACCAGATGAAGTTTCACTGGTGACAATTGCTCGTCAAGCTTGGCAAGAAAATGTGTTTGTTTGTCCTGGTATGCCGTTTTTCCCAGGACAAAAAGGTTATAACGCTTTGCGCCTCAACTTTTCCCATACTCCAGAAACAATTGATCAAGGTATTAGTATTTTAGGTAAGTTACTAAAGAAACACTTAGCGAAAACAACTCAAATCGACAAAAATCATTATTAACAGGACTTACGCAGAGAGACTATATGTAGCGTGGTCAATGCCCAGCTTACGATATATGCAGAATTAAAAAGTTTATTTTGCGCAAGTCCTAATTAACTCAAATTTTTAAATTAAAGTCATTTTCAGAAACCAAATAAATTCTCCGCTCAATTCAGTCAAAATGAAATAACCCTGTCACAGTTGCAAGAAGTCTAATCGCTTGTTGTTTTCTGGTAACAAAAAAGACAAAAAGACTAATTCACCATCAGAATTGCGGAAATGATGAGTTACATATCTAATCTGGGAATTCTATGAATAAGAAAGCTGGATTCTGATTTTAGTGAATTTTAATGAATAGCAAAAAAACTAAGCACATTAATTCAAAGTCTCCCAAATCTTTTCATAATATCTTAGATATCGATCTTTTTAGGGTTGCAATTACCGCTATTGGACTGACAGTTATTGTTTACGGAGTGTGTCTTTTATTCATCAACTCATATCTTGGTGAATTGCTGTATAAACGAGGCTTTACTCAGTACCTCACAATTTTATTAGCTAGTGTTGTAGCGGTATTTACTTGGTTCAAGTTTAATAAAATTAATTCTGAATGGAACAAATTATCCAAGAATTTAATTCCTGAACACATTAATTTCGACAATTATGATTCTTTTGAGCTTGTCGATTTACAAAAAAGTTTATCTCAAGGCAAAAGTTTTATTTCTATTCGCTGCGGTCGAGTTTTGGCAGCTTATATAAGCTCAGGAAATAGAACTACAGTAGCAGAATTTATTGCAGACGACTCGTCATTTTATACTGCTGCTTCTGCATCTTCTTATGTGTTGCCAAGAATTTTAATTTGGGCTATCCCTCTCATGGGATTTATTGGCACTGTTATGGGAATTAGTTCGGCGGTAACTGGATTTTCTAGTTTTTTAAGTGGGGCTGAGGAAATTGAGCAAATCAAAGAAGGAATTGGCTTAGTTACTAGCGGTTTGGCGATCGCTTTTGATACAACGCTGTTAGCATTACTTCTGAGTGTATTAGTGATGCTGCCTTTAGTGGCAATTGAACGTTTTGAATCTCAATTATTGTTGGCAGTTGATATTTATCTTAACGATCAACTACTTACAAAAATCAAAGATAAAGCGCAAAACTCAGTAGAATCTTTAGCTATTAATCGTACTCAAAAATTTGTTGAAGAAGCCAGCAAAATTCAGACAGCAAATACTCAATTATTAGAGCAAATAGATTTGACAACTAATGTTTTAGAAAAACGAGTAGCTATTGTGACACAACTTCAGCAAGGTTTAAATATTAGTTCAGAATTAGGTACATCATCTCAATTAGACAAAGTTTTAGAGCGAGTAAGTGATAACCTCGCCCAACTTGAACCTGTTCTTAAAGAACTAAATTTACCTCGTCGCCTGGTATTAGTTGAAGAAAAAAATCAAAATAACAAACTATAATGCGCCATCGATCTTCATCTTCTCCACCTGAGATAGATTTATTCCCTTTTCTATCTATTTTGTTTTGTACTATTGGCACGTTAGTTTTAATAATTATTTTATTGGTTGTTCAAGCAAATGGGAATACTAAAAAAGTTACAATCATTGCCAAAAATAGTGGCTCAATAAATCAAAATAAAATACCTCTATATGTTGAATGTCAAAAAAATGGTGTAATTATTCATCCCAGTCAAGAATTTGTAGCAACTGAGGACTTGAACCAATCAAATTCAGTTTTAAACCAGCTTTTTTCGCAAATAAAAGCAGAAAAAGAAGAATATATAATTGTAGCAATTAGACCCGATGGTATTGAAGTATTCCAAAAAATTAGAGAATTAATTGAGTCTGAAGGAATTGATATTGGTTATGAGCCTATAGATCAAGATTGGCAACTGCAAATCAAACCATCAAAATAAGTAATGAAAAAAAGAAAATATTTAAACCAAGCTAATCCAAGTCAAAATCTAGACTCTTTTTTAGATATTCTCACGAATACAGTTGGTGTATTGATATTTATTTGTTTATTTGTCTATCTTGTTGCCGCTCAGGCGACTACAACAATTAAAACTCCTGTGATTACTAAAAGCGATAAGCAGCCTCGTTTTTTTGAAGTTCGCAATCAAAAAGTTAATTACGTTAACCAAGAAAATATTGATCTGCAAATCAAAAAGCTGGTTTCTTCATTACCTGAATGTTATGAACCAAATATTCCCGAACAGATTAGTCCAAGTTTATATCGTCACTATTCAAATCAAATTGAAGATTATCAAGCTTGCCAAAAAGAGCAGATTGAAGCAGTAGAAAATTTTAAAGCCAGCACCAAATATTATGATGTTCAGCTAGTTGGTGAGTCTTTAGTTTATAAGCCTAAAGATTCAATTGTAGGAGAAACTCCATCAAGATTAAATCAAGCTAATTCTGAATTTCAAACAATTCTGAAAGATCTCGATCCCGAAACAGACTTTTTGGCATTTGTTGTCAAAGCTGATAGTTATGAAGCTTTTAGAGTTGCCAGACAACAAGCTTGGGATCGAGGTTTTGATGTAGGCTGGGAACCCCAAACAGTAGATACAAAACTAGCATTTCAAGTATTTGGTTCGGGTGGTAGAAAGATTAATGTTCAGTAGCTGTATTTTCAGTAACTACTTTCTTATAGTAGCTAAAAGCTCTATTAGAATAATTCTTCTAAAAACAATTCTACTAATTCTTGAGTAGTAACAAGAGTTTCTGTGCCGTGTGAATACAAGTCTTGAGTGCGATAACCCTGGGAGAGAATTGTATCCCTAGCCTGTTGTAAACTTTTTACCGCAGCTACTTCACCCCATTGTTCTAACATCATCATTGCACTAGCTAAAGTCCCCAAAGGATTAGCCAAATTTTTTCCTGCTATATTAGGTGCAGTGCCATGAATCGCTTCGTACATACCAAAGCCTGACTCGTTAAGACTAGCAGAACCTAATAAACCTATTGAGCCAACTAAAGCACCACCAAGATCGCTTAAAATATCCCCAAATAAGTTACCTGCCAAAATAACATCAAAATGCTGGGGATTTATTATCAACTGCATAGCTAAATTATCTACTAGCATCGGCTCAACAATAACATCAGGATATTCTTGAGCAACTTCTTCTACTAATTTTGTCCAAGGTAAATGAGGTAAGGCGTTTTCCTTATGAGCTACCGTAAGTAAGCCTCGTCTTGCTTTGGCTTTTGCTAGAGCAACTTCAGCAATACGTTTAATCTGCCAGTCGTAATACTGCATGGTGTGATAACCATAGTTACCCAGCGCATCTTCTCCTCTCCCTGATGCGCCAAAGTAAATCCCGCTAACTAACTCCCGAACAAATAAAATGTCTACTCCTGCAAGGCGATCGCTTTTTAAACTAGATTTATCTAATAAGCTAGGAATTATTTTAACTGGACGCAGATTAACAAAAAAATCAAACTTCTTTCTTAGTTCTAATAATCCACCTCTACTAACTGCACCAAAGAGGATACCATCTGCTTGACTACATAATTGAGATGTTGATTCGGGAAAATACGAGCCATACTGTTGAAATGCTGCTTGTCCAATTACGCCATAGTCTACTTGCAGTTTAAAATCATGTTTTATAGCTACCTGTTGCAAAATTGTCAGCGTCGCCTCCACTACTTCTAAACCAATTCCCTCTCCTGGTAAAGCAGCTATTTGATATTCTTTGGTCATTATTTCATTATTCATTGTTGAATTAGAGTCAACCCAGCAAATTTGCTTCAATAACAAACTCATAACCTGAAAACAACCCCAAGCCACTTCGCAAATAGGAATTATTCTCAACACCTCGATTGGATATGCGCGAGTAAGGCTTTAGCCGCAACTGACCCACGCATCCCTCTCGGTCATTTGTGAAGCGACCTGTTGCCACTTTAAAAGGTTGTAAAGAATTTATCTAATCAAATAATAGAGTACAAGCGATCGCATATCTTAGATCCTTCACCTGTAGATACGAAACATGACGCTTAAAAATTATTCAATACAAGCTAAAAGTCTGACTCTAATTGCGCGATCGCTTCTATAGTAGACCTCTTGCATGAATAGAAAGAAAATAAGGAAAGTAAGATGATGATGCGATCGCGAAAGAAAATATGACCTACGAACAAATCAAAAATTTAAGTGAGAAGAAGTTCAAGCGTTTTTGTGAGGTAAAGCCACAACTGTTTGAGGAGATGGCAGGTGTGCTGAGACAAAAAGTACCCGAATCAAAAGAGTTGTCGGGAAATAAAAAACAGAAAAGCAATTCTTCTGAGAGCTTTTTCTTACCGCCGATTTAGCTGAAATATTCAAACAATTACTTTATTCTCCAACAATCTTGGCTTATTTAGTTCTCTATTCACTCTTAGGGTGATAGTTTAAACTTTGCTGCATCTGGGAATTGTCTTCAGTCAAGGAGTTCTACTGCCCCGACATTTGCTGCATCTGTTTCATCATTTGCTCCAGTTGTTGACGGTTTTGTTGCAGTTGTTCTGGGGTCATTTGCTCGACTTGCTGCTGCATTTGCCGCAACATTTGCTGCATCTGTCCGAGAGTTTGATGGTACTGTATTTGCTCAGGAGTCGTGGACTGCGACACAATATTGTTAGGCATTGTCTGCATTTTTGGCGTTGTCTGCGCCTGGGTTAAAGTTGGACTTAGCAGCGATGATATTATTCCAGCTAACACAGCTAGACTAAAGGTTTTACTAATCAACTTTATTTTCATTTTTGTTAAATTTACTATAAATCTCTCTATCACTGTTTATATGATAGACCTTTTGCATGAATCGAGAGAAAATGAGGAAAGTAGGTCAGAGAGTAGAAAAAAGAATGACCTACAAACAAATAGAAAATCTAAAAGACAAAGGGCTTGCACGCATATAAGAATTTAAGCGATTGTGTGGGGTGAATTTAGCGCAATCGCCTGATTCATGCAAGAGGTGTAGTTTTATATTAATATTCTGAGCTAAAGGCTATTACCAATCCCACATTATGGGTTTGTTATCAAGATGATCGGTTACTTGTCTACCAATTTGATCGATTTGCTGCAATTCATCAGAAGATAAAGTAACTGAAGCTGCTTTAGCATTATCTACTGCTTGCTCTGCATTTCGTGCGCCAGCGATCGCATTTGCTTGAGGTTGAGCGATCAACCAGGCTAAGGAAAGTTGCGCCAAAGTGCAATTATGGCTTTTAGCAATGGGACGAAGTTGATCTAAAGCTTTTTGAGCGCGTTGATAGTTTTCTCCTTTAAAAAGCGTATTATCAGTTCGATGATCTCCTTCGGCAAACTGATGATCTAAGCCAAATTTACCTGTAAGTAATCCTTGCGCTAGGGAGGAATAAGCCAAAATTGAGATATCATTGGCTACACAATATGGCACAGCATCATTTTCTATTTTGCGCCAAAAGAGGGAATAAGGAGGCTGTAAACTATCAATCCGTCCATACTGGCTTGCTTCTTCTAATTGAGTACCAGAAAAATTAGAAACCCCAATCGCTCGAATTTTACCTTGTTCTTTGAGTTTATTTAAAGCACTCATAGTTTCTTCGATAGGCACAGCTTCGCTATTAAAAGAACCAGAAGGCCAATGAATTTGATATAGATCGATATAGTCGGTATTAAGATTTTCTAAAGAGCGATCGCAAGCTTCGATTACCTGATTATATTCAAGATGATTGGCAAATACTTTGGAGGCATAAACGACATTATCCCGTTCGTCACTCAAAGCTTTAGCAACAATCTGTTCTGAATGACCTGTGCCATAAACTTCGGCTGTATCTATAGTAGTTATCCCAGCTTCATAAGCCTGGCGAATAGCTTTAATGGTTTCTGCATCTTCAATTCCTACCCACATCTTTTTACCTGCTTGCCAAGTTCCCATCAGGACAGGAGTAATTTTGATCTCAGATTTTCCTAGCGATCGCGTTTCCATAATCTATAATCTTTTGGTGTATCGATTCTTATAGATATTATGATCTATTTTAAGCGTCGTGTTTTCTGCATTAGCGTTTAACAGTGCGAGGATCTCAAAAATCTGTATTTAAACTGTTTTGTTGTTTTTGATATTCTCTATTTTGACGACGATCTTCTTGGCGGGATTTTTTGTCTGGGGTTAGGCGATCGCAACAATAGGGACAAGAGATATATGATTCGTATTGAGGAGAGTTTTTATCCGCTTCTGATATAGGATGTCCACAGGCGTAGCATAGTTCATAATTACCAATCTCTAATCCTTCTTTAACTGCAACTCGTTCATCAAAGACAAAGCATTCTCCTGACCACATACTTTCTTGGGGAGGCACGTTTTCTAAATATTTCAAAATTCCTCCCTGGAGATGATACACCTCTTTAAATCCTTGGGAAAGCATATAAGACGAAGCTTTTTCGCAGCGTATTCCTCCCGTGCAGAACATGGCTACTTTTGAATGCTGTTTGGGGTCGATATTTTTGGCTACGTATTCAGGAAATTCGCGAAAAGATTGAGTATTGGGGTTTTTTGCTCGTTGAAAACTGCCAATTTCTACTTCATAGTCGTTTCTGGTGTCAATTACTACTACTTCTGGATCGCTGATGATCTGATTCCAGTCCTGGGGTGCAACATAAGTACCCACTTGCTGAGTCGGATTTACTTCGGGTATGCCTAGAGTAACTATTTCTGATTTAATTTTTACCTTTAGTCGGACAAAAGGTAGCTTTTGGGAGGTTGATTGTTTGTATTCTAAATCCGCTAAACCAGGAATGGTACGTAAATAAGATAATACAGTTGAGATCGCCTTATTGCCTCCAGCGATCGTACCGTTAATTCCTTCTTGCGCCAGAATAATTGTACCTTTAACTTTATTTTCTCGACAAAATGCCAATATTTGCCCTCTTCTTGCTTCAATCTCCGAGATGGTCACAAATTTATAAAAAGTGGCAATGGTATAAGACATGAATGAGTAATAAGTAATACGTAATACGTAATACGTCTAATGCGAATTAACTTTTATACTATCAGCTTATAAAAAGCTTAATCTTTCAAGGAATAAAAAGAGCTTACAAGAATCGTATTCAATCATTGCTAAAATCAAGGTTAATCTAATGCTACGGAAGGGGTTTGGGGAGGGTCGTCACCTCCCCAACAGGGGGTCTGGGGGAAAGTTCCCCCAGGGTTAAGTAATGGTTTTACAGACAAATTTGAGATATTGAGAGAGAATTAACCCTTTTTAATTCACATCAGACGTAAGTAATAAGTAACGAAAATAGATCGTAATATCTTGATTACTTGGTTTTACATTTAATTTCACCAATCTACTCATGACTGAGGAAACTCTTTATTTTGTACTTCTTGACTAAATTCTTGAACGGCATCACTAATAACCTGCCGTAAGTTGACGTAAGATTTAGCAAAAGGTGGCTGTTTGGCTGACAAGCCTAATAAGTCGGCGGTAACCAAAACTTGACCATCACATTTATTCCCTGCACCAATACCAATGGTAGGAATAGTTAGCTTAGAAGTAATGGTGGCAGCTAAATCTCTAGGGATATGTTCGAGAACAATCGCAAATGCTCCCGCTTGCTGTAAGGCGATCGCCTGATCGATAATTAAATTTGCGTTTTCAATCGTTTTTCCCTGTTGCTTGTAGCCTAAAATCCGAAATGACTGGGGAGTTAAGCCAACATGACCCATGACAGGAATACCTACGGCGGTTAATTCGGCAACTGTTTCAACGATGCGCGAACTTCCTCCTTCCAACTTTATAGCTGCTGCATCCGTTTCTTTTAGCACTCTTGCTGCTGCTTCCATTGCCTGCGTGATACTAGCTTGATAGCTCATAAAAGGCAAATCACAGACAACCAAGGCTTTTTTGACCCCGCGACAAACGGCTTTAGCATGATGAATCATTTCGTCTAGGGTTACAGGCAGAGTACTATTATGACCCAAGCCCACCATCGCCAAAGAATCTCCTACCAGAATTATGTCTACTCCTGCTAGATCTAATACCTGCGCCAGACTATATTCCCAGGCTGTGAGAGAAATAATCGACCGTCCTGCTTCTTTCCATTGAGTTAATTGCTGTATAGTTACTGCCATTGCTCCCTTAAGCTGGTTATACAATCTTATCGGCTGTCTTCCTATTATAAAAGCTGAAATAAAATAACTTATTTATTTAGACATGGCAAAACTAAAATTACTAAATTTACAAAAAAAATACCGTCCTGATGTCATTCCAGTTAAAGACATTTCCTTAGAAGTTGACGATGGTGAATTTTTAACTTTATTAGGACCTTCAGGCTGTGGTAAGTCTACCTTATTACGGCTGATTGCGGGTTTAGAGCCACCCACCAAAGGTCAGGTGATGATTGGGCAAAAAAACCTCAATCAGGCTGCTCCAGGCGATCGCAATATGGCAATGGTCTTCCAAAGCTATGCCCTTTATCCCCACATGACCGCAGCCGAAAATATTGCCACTGCTTTAAAGCTGCGTAAAATGCCCCAGGATGAAATCAATCTTAAAGTGAATGATGCAGCGCATAAATTAGAGCTTACTAGTTTACTCAATCGCAAGCCTGGTCAGATGTCTGGTGGACAAAGACAAAGGGTAGCTTTAGCTAGGGCTTTAGTACGCGATCCTGAAGTATTTTTACTAGATGAACCTCTTAGTAATTTAGACGCTTTACTGCGAGAGCAGGTTAGGGCGCAGATGAAACAGCTATTTAAAGAGCAAAACAAGCCTGTAGTCTATGTTACCCACGATCAAACTGAGGCGATGTCTCTTTCTACCACGGTGGCAGTTTTAAAAGATGGTTTGATTCAGCAATTAGATCCTCCCAGTCGCATTTATTCCATCCAGCCAATGAATTTGTTGCCAGCTTTGTTGGTAGTCCGCAAATGAATATTTTAACCTTGAGATGCGAGGGCAACAAAGCACTTTTAGGCAAATATGAATTTGAGCTACCCCCCAAGACGAGTAGACTATCTAAAATCATCTTTGGTATACGCCCTGAAGATGTATCATTAGCGTCTTCTGAATTAGAGTCTAATATTATGGGTCGGGCTTATTTAGTTGAGCAGTTAGGAAAAGATAATTTAGTCAGCCTCAAGATTACTGATTCTAACCTGACTATTAGGGCATTATTACCCAGTGATGGTGATTGGCAAGATAACACTATTTCACTAGCAATTAAACCAAATAAAATTCATTGGTTTAATGCCGAAAATGGCGATCGCCTCGGTTAAAATCAGGGTGTAGGGGCGAACCACCGTTCGCCCCTACTTTTTACCTAAGCGCTTTTTCCGCCTTCGGTTTAGAGGCCATATAGTTAGCTAACTGAGTGTTAATCTGTTCTCTAACAATAAATCGATACTCGGTAAAGTGTTCTAAATAGGCACAAAGAGTTAAGTATATTTCTAGCTGACGAGGTTTTTTGAGCAATACTTGAATCAAATTAGCCCAAAACTTTACGCGAGTCTGAGCTATAATTCCCTGCTTCCATAGAATCAAAAGCAGCGCGCGAATTGATTTGAGGCTAGGTCTTTTAGATACCACGTTTTTAGCTTCACCCAATTTCATATAGTAGCGAAAGATGCGATCTAGATAAGCTGAAGGATCGTAAAGCTGCCAAAACGCATTAACGTATTCTGTGGCGATGTCTTCAATGTTTCTCGTCGGCACAAAATTCATTAAGGTAGTCTGATTGATATTTGCTGCTGAATTGAGCAATCTACCCTCTTTTTCCAACCTATCCCACAGAGCGGTGCTGGGTAAAGCCTGAAGCATACTAAACATTGCCAAAGGAATCTCGGTTTGCTCGACAAACTGGACAATGCGATCGCCTGCATGAGGTTTTTCGCCATCAAAACCAATGATAAACCCAGCCATTACCTGCATTCCCGCTCTAGTGATTTTATCAATAGATTCGGTTAGAGGATCGCGAGTGTTTTGAAATTTACTGGTAAGAGCTAGGCTATCTTTATCTGGTGTTTCAATGCCCAAGAAAACTTTTTTAAAGTTGCATTCCACCATCAGCTTGAGTAGCTCTTCATCTTGAGCTAAATCTACCGAAGCCTCTGTAGTTAAGCCAAAAGGATAACCTTTATCTGCCATCCAAACTTTTAATTCATTAAGCAACAGTTTAACGTTGCGTTTATTACCAATAAAATTATCATCTACCATAAACACGGCACCGCGCCAACCTAGATCGTAGATTCGCTCTAATTCAGCCAATAACTGTTGGGGATTTTTGGTGCGGGGTTTACGTCCATAAAGAACAATGATGTCGCAAAATTCACACTGAAAAGGACAGCCACGGGAAAACTGCACCGACATATTATCGTAGGCGTTAAGATCTAGTAGGTCATAACGAGGAATTGGAGTTTCCGTTACCGCTGGCTTTTCTGTAGAGCGAAAAACCCCACTGCGATCGCCACGCTCAACAGCAGCAATAAACATGGGTAATGTAATTTCTCCCTCATCTAAGACTAAAAAATCGGCAGACTCTACTTCTTGGGGAGATGTAGTAGCGTAAGGACCACCTACGGCTACCAGCTTATTTCTTTTTTTAGCTTCTCCTATCTGAACGAGCATATCTTTTTTCTGCACAATCATGCCCGACAAAATGACTAACTCTGCCCACTCCCAGTCCGACTCAGCGATTTTCTGGACATTATGGTCTACTAGTTTAAATTCCCACTCTTGAGGCAGAATAGCAGCTACAGTAATTAAACCTAAAGGTGGCATAAGAGCTTTGCAGTCTACTAAAGCCAAAGTCTTTTCAAATGACCAGAAACTTTTAGGAAATAGGGGGTATAACAATAAAACCCGCATGATGTGATGCCTCAGATTAACAATTTAAAGTTATATAAGCTTACCTGCCTAATAGGTTAAAAGTCGTTAAAGATTTATGTAATTTTTACTACTAAATCTTTATACTATCTAACCGTCAAATGCGGCAATCTAATACAACAATTTAGAGAGCGAATTTTAAAAACACAAAAAACACCTGATAATATGCAGTTTTTTTGAATTTTTTGTTAAATTAGAAAGCAGCAAAAACATCAGTCGCCAATTGGTTAAGGTAGTATAAAAAAAGTATTTATCTGTATTTTTACGTAGATAAGTTAGGTTAAGCAATAATCAGTAAATGTCTAAAAAAATACTGGTCATTCAGTATAAATACATAGTTTATTTTTTAGTCTAATTCTTCTGTAAATCTCTATTGCAATAGCTTTTTTAGACTAAAGTTTAATTGATTAACACTTAGCAATTGACTATTTTAAATTTATCAGAAAAATTAAACCAATTTAATATTTAATAAAATTGATATAATATACGTTAGGGATCAAGCCCTGAGTTTTTATTAAATTAAGCGAAAACTGACTATTTTCAGCTTTCATTTAATTGCTAGGAAATATATCTTAAGTAAGAGATTTAGTAAATATTCAAATACTACACATTCCTAAGCAAAAAGCATACCAACCACAGACCTATAGCTAGATTGAAACAATGTTATCTTCCACCGCACACCCTCCTTCTGAAGCCGCACTCTGCTGTTATGTAAATGCTACTGCTCATACTGAGATTGTACGCATTACTAATATTCCCCACTGGTACTTTGAGCGAGTAGTTTTTCCTGGGCAACGTCTGATTTTTGAAGCTCCAGCTATAGCTAAACTGGAAATTCATACAGGTATGGCTATTAGCTCTATTTTGTCTGAAACAATTGATTGTCAAGAATTGCAGCTAACTTCTTCTTCTGCTGCTTCAGATTCATTAGCCTAATATAATTTATAAAATCGTCAAGAAAAGAGCGATCGCAGTCAATCCAGGCGATCGCCTTTTTATTTAATCAAATGCTTTAGCTCCCTTTAACAGCTTTTCCCTCTTAGAAAAACATTAGGGTTTGCCGTAGCCTCCGCCACCTGGAGTTTCAATCACAAAAGTATCGCCAGGCTGCATTTCCACAGTAGCTTTACTGTCTAGTTTTTCAATAGTTTCATTTTGTTGTACATAATTCTCACCAGCTTTTCCAGCTTCTCCCCCTGCCAAGCCAAAGGGTAAAATACGACGACGATTAGATAAAATTCCCGCTGTCATATTTTCGAGGAAACGTATTTTTCTGACAACACCATTGCCACCATATTTAAAGCCTTTTCCTCCGCTATTTTCGCGAATGCTAAACTCTTCCAGCAATACAGGAAAACGTAATTCCAATACTTCAGGATCGGTAAGCCGAGAGTTGGTCATCTGAGTTTGTACTGCATCAGTGCCATTAAAGTCTTTTCCCGCACCAGATCCACCACAGATAGTTTCATAGTACTGATACTGCTGATTGCCAAAGGTAAAATTGTTCATTGTTCCCTGAGAAGCTGCCATAATTCCCAAAGCAGCGTATAAACAATCAGTAATGTTTTGAGAAGTTTCTACGTTTCCTGCTACTACTGCTGCGGGATATTGCGGGTTGAGCATACAGCCTTGAGGAATAATAATTTTTAGTGGTTTGAGACAACCAGCATTCAGGGGAATATTATCTTTAACCAAAGTCCGAAAAACATAAAGAATAGCTGCTTTGCATACAGCAGCAGGAGCATTAAAGTTGTTTTCTAGCTGACTAGAAGTACCTGTAAAGTCAATATTCGCTGCTAAATTTTGATGATCTATAGTTATTTTGACCTGAATTTTGGCACCATTGTCCATTTCACAGCTAAACTCGCCATTATGTAATAAGGCGATCGCTTTTTTAACCGCTGCTTCAGCATTATCTTGTACAAACTGCATATATGCCTGTACGGTTTCTAATCCGTATTGCTCAACCATCTTTAAAAGTTCGGTCTGACCGCGATTATTAGCTGCAATCTGCGCCTGGAAATCAGCTATATTTTGGGTAGGGTTACGGGCAGGATATTGATGATCTGCCAATTTTTGTCTGATAGCATTCTCTTTAAAGTTTCCCGCCTCAACCAGTAGGAAGTTATTGAGTAGTATTCCTTCTTCTTCAATATGTTGGCTTTCAGGAGGCATTGAACCTGGAGTTATACCGCCAATGTCTGCCTGATGTCCACGAGAGGCTACATAAAATATTGGTTTTACTCGATCTTGCTTGCCAAACACAGGCGTAATTATGGTTACATCGGGCAGATGTGTCCCACCGTTATAAGGATTGTTTGATAAATAAACATTGCCTGGTTTTATTTTAGCTGCTAATTCGTTAATCAAACTGCTTACGCTTGCACTCATTGAGCCAAGATGTACGGGAATGTGGGGCGCATTAGCGACTAATAAGCCATAGCTATCAAAAATTGCACAAGAAAAGTCTAATCGCTCTTTTATGTTTACTGAGGCTGCGGTATTTTGCAGCACAATACCCATTTGTTCAGCAATAAATTGATAGAGATTTTTAAAGATCTCTAGACGAACAGGATCTGGTTGATCGATGACACTCATAAAGTACGTCTGAGGTGAATTACTTCGCTCTAGTTTATTTGTTTTTAGCTCTTAGCTTTTAAAAATCACAATTCATTTAAAAACAATTATTGCTTTAATTATTAGAAATAGCGTAATCTTCCATTTTTTATTTCCATGACCAAACAACGTATTTTAATTTGGTATCGCCAAGATTTAAGAGTACATGACTTATTAGCTCTTGATGAGGCAGTTCAACAACAAGCAGAAATAGTTCCTGTTTATTGTTTTGACGAGCGCAACTTTGGCGAAACTTCCTTTGGCTTTCCCAAAACGGGTAGCTTCCGCGCTCAATTTCTAGTTGAAAGCGTTACCGATCTACGTTCTTCTCTGCAAAAGTTAGGCAGTAACTTAATTGTACGTCGAGGTTTACCAGAAGAAATTATTCCCGCGATCGCCCAGCAGCTAAATGTGGATCGGGTTCACTATAGCCAAGAGGCTACACCCGAGGAAAAGCAGGTTGAGAAAAAGCTGAGAAAAGCCCTATCAGCCCAAAAAATTAAAGTTAATACTTATTGGGATGCAACTTTATATTCCCCAGAAGATTTGCCTTTCGAGATTAAACAGACACCAGAGTTATATACAAATTTTCGTAAGCAGGTTGAAAAGAAAGCAAAAATCAATAGTGCTATTCCTGCACCTAAGAAGTTACCAGCCATTCCCGAAATAGAAATAGGAAATATCCCCAGATTAGCCGAATTATGCCTAGAAACCCCAAAATTTGACCAAAGAGCAGTACTAAAATTTAAAGGTGGAGAAACTGAAGCCATCAAACGCTTACAGGACTACTTTTGGCAATCAGATTGTCTGCGAGAATACAAAGAAACCCGCAATGGAATGTTGGGTGCTAACTATTCTTCTAAATTCTCTCCCTGGTTAGCTATGGGCTGTATTTCTCCACGCTATATCAACGATCAGGTAATTAAATACGAAGCTGAAAGAGTAAAAAATAATTCTACCTACTGGCTAATATTTGAACTGATTTGGCGTGACTTTTTTCGCTTTATTGTGGCAAAACACGGCAATCAAGTATTTAAAATTACAGGAATGCAGGGGCTAGAAATACCCTGGAAAGAAGATTGGCAAAGGTTCGATCTCTGGCGTGAGGGCAAGACTGGCTATCCCCTAATCGATGCCAACATGAGAGAAATAGCAGCCACAGGCTTCATGTCTAACCGAGGCAGACAAAATGTGGCTAGTTTCCTGACTAAAAACCTGGGCATCAATTGGATGATGGGCGCAGAATGGTTTGAATCACTTTTGGTTGATTACGACGTGTACAGCAACTGGGGTAACTGGAACTACACCGCAGGAGTTGGTAACGATGCACGAGGCTTCCGCTATTTTAATATTCCTAAACAAACCAAAGATTACGATCCTCAAGGAGAATATATTAAGCACTGGCTACCAGAATTAGCATCTCTGACTGGTGATAAAGTTCGTGAACCATGGAAACTAAGCCAGGATGAACAAAAACGTTATGGAGTACGCTTAGGTGTAGATTATCCCCACCCAGTCGTGGACTTTTTTAAATCAGTTAAAGCTAACGAAAAGATTTATCAAAGCGTCAAGAATTAGCAGCAGTTTTCTCGAAAAATAAATAATTAATAGACATAAAAAGTAAGAAGTGAAAAAAATTGAAGCAATTATTCATTCCCATAAACTTGATGATGTTAAAACCAGCCTGATTTCTGTAGGCGTAATTGGTATGACCATCTCAGAGATTAAAGGATATGGACACAAAAAGGGCTTAACCAATCGTTATAGAGGTACAGAATATCGAGTTGACTTTACTACCAAAGTCAAAATTGAAACCATAGTCGAAGACGAAATGCAGGATATGGTAGTGCGCCAAATATCTCTGGCTGGTCGTACAGGAGAAATTGGCGATGGTAAAATTTTTGTTTCTAATGCCGAGCAAATTATCAGAATCAGAACAAAAGAAACAGGAATTACGGCAATTTAACTTTAAGTACCTATAGTTTTAAACTATCATTTAAAAAACCTTAACTTATAGAGATTAAGCTAGCAACTGTATTCATGGAGTTAGCTTTGTTACTAATTAAAATTGTCGCTGTTGCTGGATTATTGCTTCTAATAGGAGATTTCCTATCTACTTTTGCTTATCATGTACCAGAACACGTTTTTGGTAAAATTCACACCATAGTTCATCATGGCAAAAATCGTAGTTTTTTTCATTATGCAGTTTTGAGCAAAAATCCTCTGGTGATTGTAGATGGCTTTTTGGGAGCATTACCATACTTTATTTTTATACCTTTTGGTTGGCAAATATCTCCTGTTGGTACGGCTATTGGACTGATTTTGGGTGAACTGCACGTTATTTGGCGACACGTTTCTATTATCAATTGGCAAACTCCCAAGGCGATCGCTTTTTGCTGTCGATTATGTTTTATTACTACTCCAGAACGGCATTGGCAACATCATCAAAATGTTAATTTGGCATACGGAGATATTTTTACTTTTTTCCATCTTCCTGCTATAGCTTGGATGCAATTTTTAATTTCCTTGAAAAAAAAGTATCAAAAGCCTTTAGATATATCCAAAGCTTAACCCTATCCTCATTCTTTGTTTACTTTTCTAATCTATAGTAAAAATCAAGTTAATATAATCACGTAATAACAATTGATCTAAATTATGTTTCTGAGTCACAAACCAAGCTCTAAACTATATCTAGGAAGAAGCGTCGAGGAGTTACCTTTACAAAGATATGAAAGAGGAGACGAAATCGTTACCCTAGATTCAGAGATTTGGCAGATTTATCGAGGCGTGGTGCAGTTAAACCGCGTCCAGTTAGATGGCAGGGAAGTAGTTGTCGGCTGGGTAACATCAAATGGTGTTTTTGGTAGTTTAGATGATTCACTTATTTCCTATCGTGCTGTTGCCTTGGGGGATGTTTATGCCAGACGTTATACAGCTCAAGACATAATTAAATATCCTCAGTTAGGACAGCAATTTTTGAGTCAATTTAGCGATCGCCTGCTCAAAGCACAGCAGCTATTAGCAATTATCGCCATCAGAAAAGTTGAAGATCGCTTAAAAAATTTGTTGTTATTAATGAAGCAAGAAATTGGGCAACCCGTGAGCGATGGCGTTCGATTGCAGGTGCGTTTTACTCATCAGCACCTAGCAGAAGCTATTAATACTACCAGAGTTACAGTGACCAGAACTTTAGGAGATTTTCAACGTCAAGAATTAGTTTACATTGATAGGGAAAAACATATAGTGATCAAAAGTTAGTAAGCTGTTAGATCTGATTACTAAAGTAGTTCACATATATCAGCAAAATGTACCTTTGATAAAAGATAATAATCCTGTATAATCATATATTTGGAGATATTTTGTAACTGTAGTGTCAATTTCAAAGGGGAAATAATATATGTCTCGCTATAGAGGTCCGCGTTTGCGGATCGTCCGCCGTTTAGGAGACTTACCAGGTCTAACTAGAAAAAGCGCACGTAAGGCTTATCCACCAGGACAGCATGGGCAAAACCGTCGCAAGCGTTCTGAATATGCTATTCGTCTAGAAGAAAAGCAGAAGCTTCGTTTCAACTACGGCATTACCGAAAAACAACTAGTACGCTATGTGCGTAAAGCTCGTAGAGTTGCTGGTTCTACAGGACAGACCTTACTCGAATTACTAGAAATGCGTTTGGATAACACCATTTTCCGCATGGGAATGGCTGGTACTATTCCTGCTGCACGTCAATTAGTCAACCATGGGCATATTTTGGTAAACGATCGCGTTGTAAATATTGCCAGCTATCAGTGTCGTCCTGGAGATGTGGTCAAAATCAGAGATCGCGATCGCTCGCGTAAGCTAGTAGAAACTAACATGGAGTATCCAGGTTTAGCCAATCTACCTAGCCATTTGGAATTTAGCAAAGATACCTTTACAGGTAAGGTTAATGGCATAATTGAGCGGGAGTGGATCGCCCTTCAGGTGAACGAACTACTCGTTGTTGAGTACTATTCTCGGATGGCGTAAAGACTTTGAGAGTCAATTGGCTCAATTAATGAGTTTTCTGCTCGTAGCTTCTTGATTCAGTCGCTTATCGACGAGAAAGGCGCACTTCCGCATCTGCCGCCGAGTCCGCGCTGAATCGCTATTAGCTTTAAGCTAATAGCCCTGAAAGCTAATAGCCAATTGAATTATTGTCAAACGCAAATAAAAAAATTAAGGCTGAGGTAAAAGAAGTAAAGATGTCAAATTTTCTAGTATCTTTCATCCCTTCTTTCATCTCTTCGCCCTCATCTTTTATCCTCCAATTTGGGACATGGTACGGGTATAAGTTCCAGCTTCAGTACCAGAGTCCCGCTCTTTAAAGTTAATTTCTGGCTTAAGCAGCAAAAGCTGACTGATTTTAGCCTGTAAGTTTTCACTGCTCACACCGTCACGCAAGGCAGTTTTTAAATCAATTTGACCCGTCTCGTTGAGTAAACAAGGGCGCAACCAACCATCGGCTGACAGTCTTACACGGTTACAGCGATCGCAAAAACATTCGGACATCTGAGAAATAAAGCCCAGGGTGCCTTTGGCATTGGGAATTTGAAATACATCGGCAGGACCATTGCCCTTGATATTTGATTCTACTAAGCCCCATTTTTGACGAACTGACTGCCGTATCTCTTCTGAGTCTATCCAGGCTTTTTCGCCAAATAAATAAGAATTACCAATAGGCATAAACTCAATAAAACGAATATGCCATTGGCGATCGATGCTCAAGGCAGCCAAATCCAAAACTTCTTGGTCGTTTAAGCCAGGAATCACCACCACATTAAGCTTTAAAGGATCGAACCCCACTTGATGAGCAGTTAAAATTCCTTCCCAAGTTTGTTGCCAACGGCTTTTACCACGGTTGCCAATAATTTGATCGAATATCTGGGGATCTAAAGAATCTAAACTGATATTAATGCGCTTTAATCCCGCATCATAAAGTGGCTGTGCCAAATCTGCTAATAAAAAGCCGTTGGTGGTTAGGGCAAGATCTTTGCAGGCGGGCAATTGGGCAAGATCTCTGACTAAATCTACTAACCCAGGACGTAATAATGGCTCTCCCCCCGTTAAGCGAAACTTAGTAAAACCTAAAGGCATAAAAACATCTCGCACTAAAGTCAGAATTTCTTGATTGCTTAATAATTCTTGGTTAAGGACATAATTAAGCTTTGCCTCTTCTGGCATACAGTATTGGCAACGAAAGTTGCATTTATCAATTAGGCTGATGCGTAAATAATCTATTTCAGGCATTGAGTGGCTTGGTATAGTTAAAATATATTATTAATTAGGGAATGCGATCGCTATTCGCTACGCTAAAATAGCAGTTAATTTCTTGGTAGCTGTTTATTTTTCTACTTCTATTATTTAGCTTAATTGATGTCACTCTTTAAACCAAGTGAAACTCTTTAAGAGCAGGAATAAAATTTCTATTTTCATGATTAGATCGACTTAGTTTAATCAGGACAAATCTTTGCATTTGTGTCAGATTTTCCCATTTGTACATTAAATGATTATTTGTCAATTTTAAAGAATTAGCGTCACAAATTACAATCGGCTACAAGCCCTTCATAATAAAGCTTGTAGCTTTTATCATACTCCAATAGACTAAAACTAGATTTAAAGAATTAAATGTCAATTCTTTTCCAAGACATTTTTGACTTTAAAAAATAAGTGTCAATTTTTTCACTGTTTTATTGCTATCTGAAATACTCAATATATTAAGAAACACAATAAAGCCCATAATCCTTATTTTGAAAGAGCTTTAATAGTTTTTTCAAGCTCAAATAATAAGTTTGTTTAAATAATTAAATGTCAAAATTTGATGTTGATTTGAGAAAATTTCAGCGATCGCCAGGAAGTTACCGACAACAAATGCTACGTCGATAGTATTTAACCTGAGTTCGGGATAAGAAAAGGGACAAGTAGTAAGCTTAAAATAATAACAAATTCAGTAAACCTGTCCTATATTTAGTTTAGATGCTTTGTTTTGTAATGTAGATGATTTTTGTCTTCATTTTGAACCTGAATGGCAGAAAAAGTTGCTAAATCATGAAGGAATAAAAAGATGTAGAGCCAGAAGAATTAGGAAAAATCTCTAACCAGGGAGAAACCAAGCATAATAAAAGAGTTGGTTGAATAATTAAACGACAATTATTTAAGACATTTTTCCATCCAGTTGGAGCATTCTATTCAAGATGAGAAGCCCAGTTAAAGTTGCTCTGCTCTATTTCTAAACTAGAGATATTAGATGGGCTCAAAGACAAAAAAGCTTCAGTATTTAAACTAATCATCAAATAAGCATTCATGATGATTTCCCACCATTTACTAATCTCATCAAATTTGGTAAATCTGTAATTAGTCGGGCCTAGCTCTTGCTTGCATTGTCGAAAGCCATATTCAACCCATGTTCTCAGTCCATATAAGTTACCAAGAGTTTTTTTCATTTTGTTTCTAGTCTCTTGAAGATTAGTCATAACAAAAGAAGTTGAATTCTCTGGAATAGTTTCAGGATCGGTAGTTATTTCCTAGTAAGTTCTTTCTTTTCTCGTGCCAAAAAAGGGTTAGCCGATATTATTAGTCTCCAGGTTGATTCTCTTGGCAGATTAGACTTAGAATATCTCGAACAAGTCTGCAAACAACGACTATCTCTGCTATGTGTCATGGCAGCAAATAACGAAATTGCTAATATTTACCCCATTCGAGAAATTGGTGAAATAGCTCAAAAATATAATATTCCTTTTCTTGGCGATGCTTCTCCAGCAGTAGGAAAAATACCAATCGACTTTGAACAATGGGGAATTACTTATCTAGCAATCTCTGGTCATAAATTTTACGCTCCCAAAGGAATAGGAGCATTAATTGTCAGAAAAGGAGATCATCTAGAACCGATTATCTTTGGTGGTGGTCATCAAAAAGGATTGCGATCGCGAACGTTTAATGTACCTGGTATTGTGGGTTTGAGTGAAGCCTGTCGATTAAGAATGTTGGAAATGGAAGAAGATGAACAAGCGATTACACGACTACGGGATAAATTACAGAATCTGCTTCAAGAAAAAATCCCCAATCAAGTTGTCAACGGCGATCTAACTTCTCGACTCGCTGGAAACCTCCATATTTCTATCCCAGGGATTCCCAATAGTGCCGTTCTTGCTAGAATCCGCGCTCACCTGGCAATTTCTACTGGATCGGCTTGTTCTTCTGGAGTTGCAGCACCATCTCATGTCTTGAGAGCGATGAATCTACCCGAAGAACTAATCGCAGGCTCGCTCAGAATCGGTTTGGGGAAATTTACTACTGAAGAAGAAATAATACAATCCGCAGAAATTATTTCTGATGCTGTAAAAAAAATTGATCGCTTGATGTCGGTGTAATTACTAATCTTTGGGTTTCCTTTGACCTCTTTTTAACCTTTCTAACTGTCTCTGTCTAAGTTCTTCAGCTATTCGCATATCAGTTAACTCTTCTCGGTCGAAAACCAAACCCTCTAATTTAACCAGGTATCCAGCTAATTTCTTAATCTCTTCATCAGTCGGGCGATCGCCTGACAATAATTTTTTCAGCCTACTGACAGAAATTTTGGTTTCTTTTGCTAAATGCTTCAAACCCCAGTCTGGATTATCTAAAGTTTTCTCGATTGCAGTGGAGATCGTAGGTAGCGAAGAAAAAGTTAAATCTTCTTGAAAAGAATTCTGTGATCGCCGTTCCGTAGATTGTTCTTGCTTGCTAATCCAATCCTTAACAGCTTCCTCTAGAGTCTCATTTATATTTTGTCCTACTTTCTTGGAGGCAGCCTTGAACTCCATGGTCAGTGACTTAGGAATAAATCCCCTCAATTCCTTATATTCAGATGATCTACGTTTATCTACCACTCGCTATTTATCTACCAATATCGCTCATACTCCATTTTCTCACATGATTTCGTAGACAAATTAATAACGCTATTATAGCGATATAAAATATATTGCTATTATTGCTAATTTTTTGTATATTTATCCTATCGATCGCCAGAGTAAGCTATTCGTGAGATCGCAGCTTGAACTATGAATCAATCCATCAAAAATAATTTGCCTCAGAATACGGCTTTGCCTAATCTTGCTGAAAATTTGGGCATTAAAAAGTTACAAACAAAGATTTCCTATTTGTATAGGCTAGAAAAAACAGAAGAAATTCATTTATTAACTGCATTGTTCGTAGAGCATCTGGCAGATAATTTGGAATTAATCCAGAAACCTACGCAGATAGAAAATAGCGAACTTTTACCACTGACTTGCTTTCCCAGTCTTCCGATTAATTTTCCTGACAGCGCAGAAATGCCACTTTTTCTTTATGGAGACAAAGTTGATCATGAATCGATAGAAGATTATGGAATTGTAATTGGTCGTTTTTATGCCATCGATCGCTCTATCAATCAGTGGCGGTGGAAATATCTAATTCTTAACAACGCAGATTTTACAATTAATTCTTTTTTCTCTAGTTGTATTTGTTGGGAAACAGAACTTGAGCCTTTAGATTGAGATAAAACTATGGCTGTTATTAGCATTCAATGTCTTCTACAGGCTACAGAAGAAACTCTTCACTATCTGTGGAACTTGATGATAGAACAAAACACTTTATTGGTAAGTGAAATCTTAGAAAAGATTAAAACTCATCCAGAATTAGATGTATGGATAGTTCAAGGATATATTCCAGTTGAGAAGATCGATAAAATTGCCAAACAACTCAAGCAACAACCAAAATATGATGGAATGCCTGGTAGATTTAGTACTTCCGCTAAAACGCTAGTCAAAAATATTTACAAATCTTGGTTTGTCGTTCAGAGAAAGAAAAGAAACCAAAGAAGGAGAAAAAAGTGAAAAAGCACACTCAGTACGAACTGTTTCTCAGACGCAGACAGCAGCAACAAGATAATGATGCCAAGAGACAACAGGCAAATAACGAAATTTGCCGATAATCGTTTTGGAGAATCGGAATTAGGTCAGTATGTCGATCGCCTGTTAGCGAAAGCAATAGTAGAAATAGCAATCCAATATAGAGTAAACAGTATTGTTCTGCCCGATTTTCAAAATGCCAGGGAAATTCTAGATAGCGAAATACAGGCTAAAGCAGAGGCGAAGATACCTGGATGTAGAAAGACTCAAAAACAATATGCTAAAGATTTTCGCCAAAGCATTCATCGCTGGAGCTATGCTCGTTTGTGTGATGCGATCGCGTCAAAAGCGACTCAAAAAGGTATTGCTATAGAATGCGAGCGCCAATTATTCAATGAAATACCTGAAATACAAGCACGAGATTTAGCTTTAACTGCCTATCGTAATCGTCAAAAAACCACAGGGTAGACCGCAGCTTTTAAACATTTCTTATAGTTTTTTTGTACCTAGATAATTTATTATTGAAGTAATATGCGCCGTATATTCCAATCTGGAATTACGATAAGTGTGGGGTTGTTTGGCTGTTTAGAAAGCAGTCGTACTTTCTGACCTTTTGTAGCTACTAGCTCACAGTGCTTGATTCAGTTAAGCAAAGCATTTCACTCTTGATGAACAACTTTGTTGATGAAAAGTACGTTTGCTGCCAATTCTGCGTTCTAGTTGCGGATTGGGAAAAAACTATTTTAGAAAATACTCGTTGTTCTCTATTATAGTCTAGTTTGCGCCACCAGCAAATGAGTTGATTGATAGGGGAAGGACACTTTATCAGTCAAGCTTACAAACTATTTTATAAGATACGTCTGTGTAAGTCTAAATGATTTATATGCCCTTATAAAGACCAAAGGTTTGTAAGTATAGCTCTGACTCAAGAATCATTTAACTATGATGTTCGGGGTACGAATATATCGTCTTGTGGCTACGTTTTCACCCCTTCGTGGGGAACTTTTCCTACAAATCTGTCGAACCTAAGCATGGGCGAAACTCCTAGTAGGCTCAACAGAAACTACAAAACCTTTATCTGTTCTTGCTTCTACAAATCATAGCCAACAAAAGCAATCTATTTTTAGCTGTTATTTTGATTTATTTAGAAGAACATTTTCTACCTTTGGCAGAAGTAACGGTCAAGGCTCTTGTTAAAAAAGGTTTAGAAGGGCGGAGTTGCTTCGACTCTCCCGATGTGGAAGATGTTGAAAGAGGACAAAACCTTTTATTATGCTTTATTTGTTAATTGTTGCTTCGACTCTCCCAATGTGGAAGATGTTGAAAAAGGATGTATTCAAGCATCCCCGATCCTGTTATGTTGCTTCGACTCTGCCGATGCGGGAGATGTTGAGATTATTGGAAAAGTTGAAAGGAGCAGAGGACTGAAAACTTATAAACGCAGTCCTATTTTTTGACATTAATTCTTTAAATCTGATTTTTTTAGCAAAAATATTTGCAATCTAGTCATAGGAAAACACATTTATAGGCTCAAACACCTATAAAATCGTTCAAGCCATGCAGTTTTTTGACATTAATTATTTAAAACTGACAAATAATTCTTTAATGTACAATATATCTAAAATGCCGGGAGGCAGACTTGAACTGCCGACACGAGGATTTTCAGTCCTCTGCTCTACCACCTGAGCTATCCTGGCTCGCTGATTATTGCGCTCAACTAATATAGCAAACTGAATGTCTAGTTTGCAAGAAATAAATAATTTCTGTAATTTTAATATCTGAATGTATGTTCATATATAATATATTTATTACCTTACTAGAAAAAAATTATGACTACTACCAATTTAGTAAAATGCTCTTGCGATCGCTGTGATTGCGAAATATCTTTAGAAAATGCAATTGAAAAAGGCGACCAATATTATTGTTGTGCCGCCTGTGCTAATGGTCATGCAAATGATCAAAGTTGTAAAATGTCAGACTGTGGCTGTGGTGAAACCTCATAGCAACGACTATGTATTCATCGTCCCTCAGTTTGTAAATAGTTTTTTTGACATCATCATCTTCGTTTCTTCAGCATGGAGATGATGAATTAGACTATTAATTGGTTAATTAATATAAGCAATCAAAAATGCGCTATGCAGATTTAGTTACTGCGTAGTTAGCAGTCAGCTTGTATTCACTACCCGCAGCCACTTCAATTACTTCGTCAGCCGCATTAGCAGTTTCTACACAGACAAAGTTTTGATAGTCATGGTCTTCTAAGTCAGCCATATTTGCTGAAATAGTTGCCCAGGGATTCCAAACAATTGCTGTCTTGCTATTGGTAGCAGTAATCTTAATTTGTCTTTCTAATGCACCGTCATTGATAGTTAATTCTGGCTGCACATTTAGATAAATGCGATCGCACTCTCGATCAAAAGCTACTTCGCCAGATTGGGTTTTTTGTTTACCACTATCAACCTTATCAATATAATCATTGCCTGCCAAACCAAGCACCTGCACTTGCTTAATATTTCCCACTTTGAAGTAAGTGTGCAAAGCTTGAGTAATAGAAAATGTCTTGTCTCCTGTATTGCGGGTAATTAGTTTGACGGTTAGAGACTTACCAACGGTAATGGCGATCGCAAAATCAAATCCATAATCCCAGATTGCTCTAGTCTCGGCTGTATCTGTTAGTCCTAATGTGACTTTAGTAGCACCATCTTGAGTGCTGACTACTTCTCGCATCTGGCACAGGCGATTGCGCACAAAACCATGGCTAGAACGTCCTTTATCTTCTGGATCGGGTCCAAACCAGGGCCAGCATATTGGTGCACCGCCTTTCATTGCTTTACCTTCTTGGTGATAGGCTTTGCTGCTAAAAAACATTATGTCTTCAGCCTGATCTACAGGTTGAAAAGATAGTACTTGACCAGCATAGACTGAAATAACAGCCTGAGCATATTCGTTGTTGACTTTGATAATAGGAAAACCACCTTTGCCCTCAACAAACTGAACTTTGTTAGCGATGCCGTAATCTGCGTTTAATTGTTCGATATTCATGGTGATTTTCCTGGTAAAATTTAGCTTGAATTACATCTTACTAAGCAACAGCTAAAGACTTCAGTAATCCTTCAAACATAGCCAAACCATCAGTGCCGCCGATCGCTTTGTCAGCAGCCCTTTCAGGGTGAGGCATCATACCTAATACATTGCCTTGTTGGTTAACAATTCCTGCTATATTATTCATTGAACCATTGAGATTATGGTCAGCGTTTATTTCTCCTGCTGCACTACAGTAACGAAATACTACCTGATTATTATCTTCTAAAGCTTTTAGAGTATTATCATCGGCAAAATAGCAGCCTTCACCGTGGGCAATAGGTAAGGTAATCACTTGAGCATGGTAATCTTTTGTCCAGATTAAGTCGTTACGTTCAACCTTAATAGGAGCGCGATCGCAGATAAAATGTAGACCACGATTGCGAATTAATGCCCCTGGTAACAAGCCAACCTCTGTAAGTATCTGAAAACCATTGCAGATCCCCAAGACATATTTATCTTGTTTAGCGTGTTCGATGATGCTGTTCATAACGGGAGAAAATTGCGCGATCGCCCCACAGCGTAAATAATCACCGTAGCTAAAACCTCCAGGTAGAACCACTACATCAATATCTGAAATGTCTGTTTCTTGATGCCAGACCATGCGCGTCGGTGCATCTAGTAACCCTTTAGTTACCGTAGAAATATCACGATCGCAATTTGAACCAGGAAATACTATAACCCCAAACTTCATCTTTTTGACTCCTCTGGTAATCTTACGCTGTAGCTAGTTCAGTTAGTTCAAAGTAATAATTTTCAATTACTGTATTTGCCAAAAGGCGATCGCACATTGCATCTAAATGCTGTTTTGCCTCTTCTTCATTGGCTGCACTTAACTTCAATTCAATATATTTACCAATTCTGACAGATTCCACTTCGGTATATCCCATTTGCTTTAATCCCGATTCTACCGCCGTACCTGCTGGATCGAGAACTGAGGAACGAAGAGTAACATAGATACGAGCCTGATATTTGATCGCCATAGAATTACCGTTAATTATTACGCAAAGCTTGATCGCCTCCTTGATTTTATAGTGTAGATGGTTCAAGATAATCAAATTCAAAATTCAATTTCTATGTTTGCCCAGTCAGCGATACACCGCCACGTCCGATATAAACGCCTGGGAAACCACAGGCGACACGGACTCCTAAACGGACGGTGCCTTCTTGCTCAATAGCCTCAACGGGGGAAACCCCCGCAACGGCTTTTCGCGCTGCGCTGACCGCATTCCGCGGTAAAATATATATCTATATATCTAAATTCGATATAAACAATTATGAAAGCCCAACGCACTCGTTCTCAAGAGCGAATAATGGAAGTCCTTAAGAGTCTAAAACGTTCTATTTCGGCTCAGGATCTTTATATCGAATTACGCAATCGAGAACAGGATATGGGTTTGGCAACAGTTTATCGCTCCTTGGAAGCTTTGAAGATTCAGGGGGAAGTCCAGGTAAGGGCTTTAGCTAACGGAGAATCTGTATATAGTCCAATCAAAAGCGATCGCCATCATCTTACCTGCGTCAACTGCGGTGTGTCTATTGCCATTGATGAATGTCCCGTACATGACTTGGAAAAACAGCTAGAAAAGTCTCATACTTTTAAAGTTTACTATCACACCCTAGAATTTTTTGGTTTGTGCCAAAAGTGTAATTAATGTAATTAAAATGAAAACTCGATACAAGTGGACGGTAGCAGATTATCATCAGTTAATTGAAACAGGCTTATTAGAGGGTAAACCTGTGGAATTATTAGAAGGAGAACTGATTGAAATGAGTCCAGAGGGCATTCCTCATAGCTATACTAACGATAGTGTCGTAAAGTACCTGAGAAGAACTTTGAGGGGGTTAGCAGATGTTAAGGAGTCACATCCGATTACTCTAGATAATTCTGAACCCGAACCCGATATAGTTATAGTTCGTTTGCCCGAAGAGATATATAAGCAACATCATCCTTATCCTGAAGATATTTATTGGTTAATAGAAGTATCAAATCGAACTCTTGAGAAAGATTTAAAAGAAAAAACTATTACCTATGCTCGCAATGGTATTCCTGAATATTGGGTAATAGACTTACCCAACAAAAAATTATGGGTGTTTGCTCAATCTGAGAAATCTGTTTACCGCCAGACTAAAGAATTTACTACAGGTACAGTATCTCTTCAGTCTTTTCCTAATGTTTCTATAGAACTTAAGCATTTATTGCTCTATTAACAAAAATCATCAACCAGAAAATCTGTTGCTTTTACCTTTATTGCAGTCGCTATAAAGAGTTTGTAAATTACTCAACGCATTACTACCGCCTTTAGAGAAAGGAATTATGTATAAAAATGTATTAAATAAACGACAAAGTATTATCACCAGAAATCACCTTGCCAATTCTTGAGGCGCTAATATTCTGAGACTCAAACCAATCGAGACTAGACTGAGCTTGAGTAGGAGGCACAATGATTACAAAACCAATACCCATATTAAAAGTATTAAACATTGCCTCTGGTTCTACTTTTCCAGCCTCGGCTAACCAGTTAAAAATTGGCGGAATTTTCCAGCTATCAAGCTTAACCTCTATCGATTGATCTTTATTTAAACAACGGGGTAAATTCTCTGGTAAACCGCCACCAGTAATGTGCGCCATAGCGTGAACTTGTTTGCCTGTAGCGAGAAACTCCAAAATCGGCTTAACGTAAATTTTGGTAGGAGTAATTAATTCTGCGCCCAAACTGTTTCCACCTAATGCGTCTGGAGTATCTGACCAAGAATAACCGCCAGTATCGACAATCTTGCGAACCAAACTAAAGCCATTACTATGCACTCCTGTACTAGCTAGCCCAATGGCAACGTCTCCTTCTTGCACTTGTGAGCCATTCAAAAGCTTACTTTTTTCGACTACTCCTACGCAAAAACCCGCCAAGTCATATTCCCCTAATTGATAGAATCCAGGCATTTCTGCGGTTTCACCTCCCAAAAGAGCGCAACCGCTAAGACGGCATCCCTGGGCAATTCCTTTAACCACATCTGCTAACTGTTGTGAGTTTAGTTTGCCTGTAGCTAAATAATCTAAGAAAAATAAAGGTTCTGCACCAGAAGTCAAAATATCATTGACGCACATTGCCACTAAATCAATGCCCACAGTATCGTGTCGTTCAAGTTCTTGAGCAATTTTTAGTTTTGTGCCAACTCCATCTGTACCAGATACTAATACAGGCTCTTGATAGCCCGACGGCATCTGAAAACAACCGCCAAACCCTCCTAGTCCTCCTAAAACTTCGGGTCGATTTGTACTGGCAACATCTTGGCGAATTTGCGAGACAAAAGAGCGTCCTGCTTCTACATCAACGCCAGCGTCTTTATAATCCATAGGTATTATTGTCTAGATAAAAGTAGCTTTAGGTTTAGGATGAACAATATGAACTCAATTTGATCTTAACCGCGATCGCATAATCTGCTGATAGTCTAACGACAACAACTATACCAGTATCTTCTACTCCAGCATAAATTAAGACTACTATTTTACCGAGTCTTTAACTTATTTGCTTATAGAATACTCAATCTGTCTTGAGTTTAATTGCCAACAAAACATTTTATATTACCGAGTTTTTTAATTGAACATCTAACCTATATAGCTCAATCACAATGACTTTAAACCGACAAATGTTTTACAAGCTTTCTTCCCTATTAACTTTGGCAACAGCCTCAACAATGATTGTCTTGTTTCCCACAGTAGCTAAATCCGAACTTCAAGCCCCTAAGGTGCGACGTAAACTACCTACAGTAACAACTGCCAAAAATAAGCAAGTAAAATTTAATTTTGACAATGCTGATAGCTTTTTAGACCGAAAAACAGCCACAAATATAAAATCTGCTGTTCTTCAAACTTCTGCACCAAAAAAAGATACAGTCGCACCTAAGTCAACTATAGTTGCTAACGCCTTTAACGGTAACGCTTCCTGGTATGGACCTGGGTTTGATGGTAATATGACTGCAAATGGCGAAACATACGATCAAAATGCTCTGACAGCAGCCCATCCAACTCTTGCCTTTGGTACTAGAGTTAAAGTGACAAATCTGAACAATGATCGTTCTGTAATCGTTAAAATCAATGATCGAGGTCCTTATGCTGAAGGTAGAGTGATAGATCTATCGGCAGCAGCAGCGCAATCTCTAGATATGATTCATTCTGGGGTTGCTCCAGTTGAGGTTACAGTCTTGGGACAGTAGAATGTTTTACAGCTAATATTCAGTCTATAGTTGGCAAGCTCATCTAAAATGAGAAAACAAAGAACTTTAACCTGAATATTTCAAGATACTGACCAATTATGGTGCTTTTGTGTAAAACAATTAATGAATTACGTTCTCAAATAGCAATTCATCGTTATCAACATCAGCATCAGATTGGTCTAGTCCCGACTATGGGGGCTTTACATCAGGGTCATTTGAGCCTGATCGAGCAGGCGATAGCCGATAACGATATAGTTGTTGTTAGCGTCTTTGTTAATCCTTTGCAGTTTGCTCCCCAAGAAGATTTAGCTAACTATCCGCGTCAGCTAGAACAAGATCTTCAGATTTGTCAGGAGTTAGGAGTAGATCTGATTTTTGCCCCCAGTCCTCAAGAAATGAATAGTGGAGGAGATACAGAGGCGTTAAATAGCACTACAGCAGTGATTCCTCCCCAAAATATGACACAAGCGCTATGCGGCAAATACCGTCCTGGTCACTTTACAGGAGTTGCCACCATAGTCACTAAGCTTTTCAACATTATTCAGCCAGACAAAGCTTATTTTGGACAAAAAGATGCCCAACAGCTAGCTATTATCCGCCGTCTGATACAAGATTTGCATATTCCTGTAGAAATCATTGGTTGTCCTATTGTACGAGAGGCATCGGGACTAGCATTAAGCTCCCGTAATCAATATCTCAAGCCTATTGAAAGGGAAGAAGCTGCTCGAATTTATAGTAGCCTCCAAAAAGCAAAAGCAGCCTTTTATCGGGGAGAATTAAAAGCCATAGCCTTGATTAATTTAGTCAAACAAGAATTAAGTTCTGTAGAAAGAGTTAAAATTCAATACGTTGACCTAATTGATCCTGTAAATCTTCAATCTTTAAACCAGATTGAACAGCAAGGATTACTGGCGATCGCTGCTTATGTCGGCTCTACTCGTTTAATTGATAATATCGTGTTGCAAAAACGTCAGCCAATTATAGCTATAGATGGTCCTGCGGGAGCGGGAAAGTCTACCGTTACTCGTCATGTGGCTCATCAACTTGGCTTACTTTATTTGGATACAGGGGCAATGTATCGGGCTGTAACTTGGTTAGTGATGCAATCTAAAATTGCCATTAATGACGAACCAGCGATCGCGCTTTTGATTCAAGATATTAGTCTAAAATTAACCTCCCCCAACGCCGTTAATTTACCTACGGTAGTGCATATAGATGGACAAGAAGTAACTAATGCTATTCGTACTCCAGAAGTTACGGCAAATGTATCGGCGATCGCTGCCCAGAGTAAGGTAAGAACCAAACTAGTAGAGATGCAGCAGCAATGGGGTAAAGCAGGCGGTTTGATCGCCGAAGGCAGAGATATCGGCACCAGTGTCTTTCCTGACGCGGAATTAAAAATCTTTTTGACTGCCACCGTCGCTGAGAGAGCTAAAAGACGCTGGCAAGATCTACAAAATCAAGGACGAGATGATATTAGTATTGAACAACTAGCTTTAAATATCCAACAGCGAGATGAACAAGATAGCAATAGAGCGATCGCACCTTTGAAAAAAGCCGATGATGCGGTTGAATTGATTACTGACAATCTTACTATCGAAGAAGTAATTGAAAAAATCATCGAACTCTATAATCAAATTTAATTGATAATTGATTTATTCTCCACTAAGCCAAGCGATCGCACTTCTAATCCACTCTTCTACGTTATTATTTTTAAGTAATTGATTATCTTGACTAAGAGCAGTCAAAACCTGTTCAATTTCCTCATTTGTATAGCCAAGAGCCAAAAGGGTCATTTCCAAATCCTCTTTAATTTCGGGCTTGGGAGCAAAAACAGCATCAGGCTGCTGTACTTCCACGCCAGATATATTGGAGATTTTATGCCATTCCGCTAGCTTAGTCTTTAATTCTAAAGCAATTCTCTCTGCGGTTTTTTTGCCCACACCAGGAGTTTTAGTCAGAGTAGGAATATTGCTGGTAACTATTGCCCCAACCAACTCTGATATTCCCAAAGTATCAATTAGTGCGATCGCCAGCTGCATCCCAATGCCGCTAACAGCAGTTAACTGACGAAACAAATCTCTCTCTACTAGCGTTGGAAAACCATAAAGAATTTGTTTGTCCTCTTGGATCTGTAAATGAGTAAAAACTTGCAGCAATTCATCTTGCTCTACATCTAACTGACGTGCAAAACGAGAATAGATTTGCATTTCATAGCCAATATTATTAACCTCCAAAATCAAAAAAAGGCGATTTTGAGTATTTTTGACAATTTCTACTTTTTTACCCTTAAGGTAACTAATCATTAATTTCGTAGTCTAAACAGCTATTTATTCCCTTATATTCGTTTATGGTAACTGTTTAAAACCTTTAATACTCAGCTTTTGCAGAGATAAATTAGCTCGATGTAAAAATAGCCAACTGGCAATGGCTTGATTTTAAATTAATACTAATGTTGATTGCGATCGAAGCCACAAGCCATTTCTACAGCTGCGCGCCCTTTAATATTGGCTTCTTCAGCAGTTAAGAAAATACTATCAAAATTAAATGCTGTTCCTGAAACATCAATAATACTAAAACGATATAAATGATCAACAGAACTGTAAATTAGCAAAGTGTAGCCATTAATTCCTGTTACATTTTCAATTTTCATCGCCAACTCCTTGTTGAAAATAGTTGCTTAACGGTATTGTTTTTAATCTCAGTTATTGATATATAAATACAGATGATATGCTTTGGATCTGCAATATTTGCGAATCTGCTGTCTGATACAAAATACAAAACAAAGCTACCAGGCTTACTGTCAGATAGTGATTATTTTGCGATCGGACAATAGTTTTTTGGCAACTTTGCTTTGAATATTATTGTATTTATTATTATTTATTTGAGATATAACTTATATTAGGCTTTTTTTTTAAGTCTAAATCAACCGTGATCTTACCTAAGTCACCATGTGTTCTTGGCTTTTTCAGTATTTTTGCTGAATATATTTCCCATATAAATACGAGGCTTAATCAAAAAATAGTAATAATATTGCAACATTAATTTTGACCTTATTTAATCTCTACTGCAAAATTAACGATTGAGCTTCAAGTACCTCACGGATTCCCAGTCTCATATAAAGTAAACAAGCAATACCCCAAGCCATAGTAGGTAATAAATTAGTATTTTTAAGACATAAGATTTATGATTGCTCTATTCAATTCTCAACTTGCTCTCAAAAACGAATGGAATAACTAAAGAAGCAATCTTACTCATGAACTCAGATGAACTTTAGTCTGCTTCTTAACGTCACTAATTGTCTATCACTTGTTATAAATTTATCACCACTTATAGTCATTTCAGATAGAAACCATACGAAAAGGGACAACTTTTATAAGTACCTCAAACTCTTCTGACCTCTGAACAGTAAATCATGAGGAAATTAATTGGAATGACTATACAATCAGTTTTGCACACTGCTCGTCAAGCTTTAGATAAATATGTAGATATTGTGACTGAGACAAGCGGACTTTAAATTGTAGCAATACATTTGGGCAAAAACATACTGATAATACTAAGATCGAGATAGAATAGCTAAATCAAAAATTTAGCTATTAGCTATATATTTAGTAGTGGTACTCCCTTGATGAATTTATCAAAAAAAGCTTTAATTGGCTTGAAAGCCGATCTCTTTCGCCATCCTCTAGACTTGCAGGCAACTAATACCTTGAAGCAAATACCAGGAATAGATATAGCTATTCGGAGTGTTTTAGGTTCAGTGGGGGAGCAGTTTTTTTATCTGAATAATATTGCCTCTAGTGTTCTAGTTAGCGAAAAACAGCTACCTCATCTCCATAAATTACTGTTAGAAGCCTCTGAAATTCTAGATTTAGAACCACCTCAGCTATACGTCCAGCAAAACCCTACTCCCAATGCCTATACTTTTGCCATGAGAGGCAAACAACCTTTTGTGATGCTTCATACGTCTTTGATTGAAATGCTTACTCCCGAAGAAATTCAGGCAGTAATTGCTCACGAATTAGGTCATCTTAAGTGTGAACATGGGGTTTATTTGAGTATGGTAAATATGCTGGTGCTAGCAGCTAACTTACTGCCACCTTGGGGAACCGTTTTAGCCCAATCGTTACAGGATCAAATGCTGCAATGGGTGCGTTGTGCAGAATTTAGTTGCGATCGCGCTGCTCTTTTAGCCATTCAAGACCCAAAAGTAGTTATGTCAGTCTTGATGAAGCTAGCGGGAGGTTCTCCTACTATCGCCCCACAGCTAAACTTAGATGCCTTTATTGAACAGGCAAAAGCTTATGATTCTATAACCACAGATAGCCTAGGAGAAGTTTTGCAGGCAGCGCAAACTGCTCAATTAACTCACCCTGTTCCCGTAATTCGAGCCAGAGAAATTGGTCGTTGGGCAAGTTCAGCAGAATATCAGACAATAATTGACAAGCAGCAAATTAATCGAGAGCAAAAGCTCGGCTGGAGTAATTGGTAACAGATTTTATTAAATATTGATTACTTAATGCCTCGATTCATCAAAGAAGTGAGCGGTAAACCCAATTATTTAAAGTTATGACTAAAGCAGAATCAACATCTACAGAACAAAACCAAGATAAAAACTTGGAGTCGATGAGAAAATTTGCCGAAAAATATGCGAGCCGTACTGATACTTATTTTTGTAGCGATTTATCCGTTACTGCTGCGGTAGTTAAAGGCTTGGCTAAACATAAGCAAGAATTAGGTTCTCCTTTGTGTCCCTGTCGCCACTATCAAGATAAAGAGGCAGAAGTTAAAAAAGCTTATTGGAATTGCCCTTGCGTCCCAATGCGTGAGGAGAAGAAATGTCACTGTATGTTATTTCTAACCGCCGACAATGCTTTTGCAGGAAACACTCAAGAAATTACCACAGAGCAAATTAATCAGCTTTATGGAGATATGGAGTGAGCAAAAATGGGAACAGCAGCAAAATTTGAGCAGGGTATTGCTGAATTCAACCAGCAGCAGTTTTATGCTTGTCACGATACCTTAGAAGCAATTTGGGTTGAAGTTCCCGAAGCAGACAAAAGGTTTTATCAGGGAATTTTGCAGGTGGCGGTAGGTTGCTACCATTTGAGTAATGGCAACTTACGCGGAGCAACTATTCTCTTGGGAGAGGCGGTTAGACGCTTATATGATTATCAGCCAGACTATGAGGGGGTTAATGTTGAACTGCTATTAGAACAGGCTATTAAATTGCTTCAGACATTACAGCAACTTGAACCAGAACAAGCTCAAGAGTTTTTTCAACAGCTAGAGCAAAAGCATTCAGCCGCTCCTCAAAATAATTTGGTTGATGGTTGTCAGATGCCTTATATAGCTAAAGTCTAAATAGTAGAATAGACTTCTTGCACAATTAAGTAACTTTGTAATAGATAAGCTGTAATCCAATCTAAGCTAATCTATATCATCAAGTTCTTGAAACAAGCAATCTATCTCTTTTAAAATCACTTGTTTCATATCTAGAGATTGCGTCGGATCAAAAAAATTCTGGCTCTTATTTATATCCCATATTCTTCGTTGGATATATATGAGGATGTCGGATAGTTTATCTCTTTGGCTTTGATGAGAGCAATTGACGGATTCAATTCTTCTTTTGATGTAGAAGAAGAATTCTCCTGGATTGTCGAAGGGGTCGGGATAATTTCGGGTCGTGGTTTTTGTAATGTTGTAAATTTGATGATCGACAGTACTATTACGATCAACAAGAGCGTGGCGATCGCTATGCCTAGGAATATTGTTTTTTTTTGAGCCTGTTGATTTACAGTTTTTAAAGAAGAATATTCCTCAAACTCATGATCATCAATTCTGTTGGATAAACCACGCCACACAGCAGTTTCTTTTAAGACAGAAGCAGATTTAATACTGGTAACTAAGATCAATAAGCCGTTGCGATCGGCAAGAGGATTGGTTTGTAACTCCAAAGCAATTTCTTGTCGTAATGATTCAGAATTACTGCCAATCTTGCAGCTTGGATCGGTATTTCGATTATTTTCTACATCTAAAACTGAATTAAATAATTCTACTAGACTTTTGTAATCAACTTTAAAACCATATTCACCACAAGCACTAACAGTTTTATCTATTTCTTGGTCTAATTTTCCCTTTAAAACTCGAATTAATAACGAACGTACCTTTATATTTTCACTATCTTTTTGGCAAATCCAAAGAACAGAATTGCGGATAGAACGCCCTGTAAAGTCAGTTCTATCTTCTCTTGTTTTTAAGCCAGTAACCAATAAATAATAATTATCTCGATCTGCGACTAGAATGATAGATTGTTTTTGGCTTTCAATCAAATTAACTGGTTTTAATGGGGAATTACCAATGGACTGCATTAAAAAATCAGGATTTTCTGGATAATATTCAGCCGATTTTATTCTCAACCAACGATAATCTTGGTCTTGCTTCTTGCCACGACTTTGAATATAAATAGGCATTTTTTGCTTTCTCCTAAATATTTAGCCACTTTTCACCTTTTACTACTGCAAAACTGCCGTTAGTTTTGCAACCACGTGCAAACTCATTGACTGCCTTTTCTAGATGATTATCTAACTCCAACCAATTACGAAGAAAGTTGAAGAATTTCCATTGTCGGGAGTCTAGATGTAGTTTCAATAGGAAACGTAGTAGATAACGCAAAGGTTGTTCGCTGTCACTGGGAGAGTATTCTGCATCATGTCTGGTTTTACGGAAGTAAAAATGAGGATTATTTTCACTATCTACTTCCATGCGGGAAAATATAACGCTACCAACTGTTTGAACAGGGGTGATTACATTAGCAACCCAAGGATTTAAACTTGGAGAATTAAAGTGATCTAATAAGGGTGCATAGCCCTGTTTGACTTTTTCTAATAGCTCTTTGGCAGTTTTGTTATTTTTCAAATATTTCTCGCATTTGACAGGAGCAAATATTACTAAGCGAGGGGAATCTAGATTTTGATATGCTGCGTTAAATAAGGCTTTGATTTGTTGAGGTCGATTGATCTTCTCATGAAATTTACCGTTTTTCTCCATTAAGGAAGGAGCATCAATGGGAATTAGAACGGCTGTTGATTCTCGCAAGGTCTTTTTGACAAACTCTTTCTCTTCCTTGGAGGCTTGAGATGCATGATATCCTCCTGGATAATCGTAAAAGCGTAGGTTGAGAGAGGGGGTTTCGCCTTTTCTACCTAAGCCAAAAGAAAATGAACGTAGAGACTCAGGACCAGCCATTGCCTCCGTACCTTCAATTCCTACTCTTCCCCTGGCTTCAAATACGTCAACCAAGCTTTTTAACTCGATTAAACGATCTTGTAGAATTGCAGCACTTTCGTCATCAGGAGTCAGTTGTAAATTAGTATTACCAATATTGCTTTCAAACTGTTCGTACATTGCTGTCAACAGAGTAGTCTTACCTACCCCACTTGCACCCAGCATCGTGATTTTGAGTTCTTGCATTGAGATTTCCTAATCTTGAGTTTTAAAATTGAAAGTTGTCTTTTTTATTAGCTACGATCGCGCTCTCAACTTCAACCATCCACTGTTGGCTTATTTTGCTATTATGACCAAACTCTTCAAATTCTTCGCTCCAAACGCGATCGTAGATTTCCTGTAAGAACTTGAGCCATTCTTGTCTGACTTGTTTGGCTCTTAAAATGCGATCTAAAAACTCTTCGACAATGGCAAATGCAGCTTGATTGGGTTCGGCTAACAAATCGTCTAAAGCGGATTCACATTTATAAATAGCTTCTGCGTGGAGAGAATTTAAGCAGCTTAACACTTCCGCAGCGGAGGGAGAAGGAGAAAGCTGCAAAGAGGTTTCATCAGGAGTTAGATCGTCAAGATGTTGGCGAATGCGATGCTGAATCAAACCACGATAGGAAAGATCGAACTCAGCTAATGTCTTAAAACCTAATTTAAGACGTTTGAGATTGTCGGGAATAATTTCGGCGATCGCACTAATAAATTCTGCTTCCCTAGTTTCAGTTAGATTACCCAATTTACCATGCTCTATAAGTATCTGAGCGACTTGGGTTTTAACTTTGTTTATTTCTTTTTTGAGAACATCATCTAGAAGCAGAAAGTGTTGGGATAAGTGAGCGCGAACTTCATTAAGATATTCATAATAAGCATTAGGATAGCCACCCTTACTGTGACGCATTTTCTCAATTTCATTCTCTGTAGGAATGCCGTTATCTTCTCGACAAGCAGTAACCGCAGCTTCTACCTGCTGCTTAAATTCTAAGTTTTCTATGTCTCTCTCTTCTCGTAAGCCTTGCAGTAATTCTTCTAAGCCACTGGCCAACTCTACCCAAAGCCGATCGAATAATTCGATAAATTTAGGAAAATAATTACCGTTTTGAGCCAAACCTTTTAACATCTGGCTTGCTTTGTTTAATTCTGCTGCTACTTCTTGCTGTAGTTCCCATAAACTTTCCTGACAGGAAGATACATAAGCAAGATCGAGTTCGGTAATGCGATCGACTAGATAATTTAAAACAGGATCGAGTAGTTTTTGATTGACTGCTGAAGAATCGGCACAATTAGCGGTGATACAGTCAGCAAAATATAATCCCTTATTTTCGCGATCGCTTTTTAAATCTTGACAATAAACTGAATTGTCTCCAATGAGGGAATTAGCCTCAGTCTGATTAAGAATCAGAAAAGACCACTCTTTAAAGGGTAAAGCAGTTAAAGCTCTGCTAGCTGTATCGTATAACTTTAAGTCTACATCTTTCCAATATTCCCCAGGTGGACTGGGAAGACGTACCATTAATACCAGATCGACATCCTGAGACAAAATTTCGATCAACCTTTTTTCGTCTCCTACTCCCGTATCTCCCAATCCTGGCATATCAATTAAAGCAATTTGTCCTATATCGGGATGAGGAAAAGTACAAAATATTTTGGCTTCTTTAACTGCTAAATAGTTGTGATAAACTCGTTCGCCTTTTAGATTATCTTGCGCCACATATTCTCTAATTTGCTGCTTAGTAATTTTAATTGAGGTTGATTTTCCTAACAGATGACGGTATTGAGGCAAATAATGATGATATCTTTGTAAATACTCATATTTTCCTTCTGCTACTGCTGTATTAGATAAATGAATGGGACGAGAAGATAAGGGATTGCGAGCAAACTCATCTAAACTGTAGGGTAATTGACCCAAACCTAAATCTTGGTAGTAGGGAGCGATAATTTCTTCTAAAAAAGAATGCTCTGAATGAAAAGTAATCTCTCCATAGGTATCTATTCCAGGCTGATGTAGAATCGTGCTGCGAACTCCAGTACAGTGTCCGCGATCGCCTGTAGGAATTTCATTACTCGATAATCCCGTTAGACTTTGCAGTAAACGACTTTTTCCCTGTCTAGCTCGTCCAATTACTCCAATATTGATGGTGTCCCGATTAAAGCGATTTTTGAGTAAATCTAATTCTACTAGCTGAGATTGAATTTGATTTTGTAATTGGAGAAAATTTAGTTGTTGTAGATTGCTTTGTTCTTCTGGTTCGTTAACTTGAGAGATTGGGCGTTCGCGTAGCGTACCCGAAGGGTTATCGCGATTTTGACGGGAGAAAATGAGAGAAGCATTCCCTTGTTGGGATAGAGTTTCTAAAGAACGAGATAGCGATCGCAAATTAGCTTCAACAGTAGCAATCTTTTCCCTGAGAGGAAGTCGTCGATTTAGTATTGCTTGAATTTGCTTAGTTCTTTCGGTTGTAGCAATTTGCATGACTTTTCTATTAGTAAATAGTATTTTTATTGAACTGCTTGTTCTCGCTGATACAACCAAAATGCGATGCCTTAGGCTAACTTCGCAATCGCACTAAAAACTACCGTTGCCCAAACAAGCCATAGTTAAGTGTAGAAAATATCTGTTTGTCCTAGTCTAACCCTGCTACCCAAAGAATTGCCTCGTGATCGTTATTTTTGCTTGATGAGCGAGCTTGATCTGGATGATGAACCTGCTGCTATAGAATCTCTGTAATCGTTATTGTTTTTAATTTGTGAGTAGTGAGTTGCGATCGCCATAAAATTAGAGCCTTTGAATAAAGCGATCTCACTTCTAAATTAGTTATTTAAGGTTACTAAAGGTTAATAGAAAAATATACTTTTTTATGAATTGAGCAACGAAATTTGTAACAATAGAGATTAGAGAAAATCTTGATTTGTACCTCGTTGCCACCCATGAAAATTGCGAACGACGTTACTGAGTTGATTGGTAACACTCCTTTAGTAAAACTTAATCGCATTCCTCAAGCAGAAGGATGCATTGCCCAAATAGTAGTCAAGCTAGAGGGAATGAATCCCGCAGCATCGGTAAAAGACCGTATTGGGGTTAATATGATTAATGCTGCTGAAGCCATGGGTGAAATTACCCCTGGGAAAACAATATTAGTTGAACCCACATCTGGGAATACAGGAATCGCCCTAGCGATGGCTGCTGCTGCTAAAGGATACAAGCTAATTTTGACTATGCCCGAAACTATGAGCAAGGAAAGACGGGCAATGTTAAAAGCCTATGGCGCACAGCTTGAACTAACCCCTGGTACTGAAGGAATGGGAGGCTGTATTAGAAAAGCTCAGGAAATAAGTGATAGTCTTGCCGATGCTTATATGTTGCAACAGTTTAATAACCCTGCCAATCCTGAGATTCATAAAAGTACCACCGCCGAAGAAATTTGGGCAGATACAGAGGGTAAAGTTGACATGATTATAGCGGGAGTTGGTACAGGTGGAACAATTACAGGAATAGCAGAAGTCCTGAAAAGATACAAACCAGAGCTAAAGGCGATCGCCGTAGAACCAACAGGCAGCCCTATACTTTCGGGGGGAAATCCAGGTTCTCATAAAATACAGGGCATTGGTGCAGGGTTTGTCCCAGAAGTGCTAAAACTAGATTTGATTGATGAAGTTGTCACGGTTACGGACGATGAGGCAATTGATTTTGGTCGTCGTTTGGCTCGTGAAGAAGGCTTGTTGTCTGGCATTTCCACTGGTGCAGCCCTAGCAGCAGCAGTTAAAGTAGCGCAAAGACCTGAAAACAAAGATAAACTAATTGTGATGATCCAGCCTAGCTTTGGTGAACGTTATCTTAGTACTCCTTTGTTTGCTGATTTAGAACAGCCTGTATTTAATTAAAAAGTTTTTAGCTCTTAGTCATTAGCCCTTCGGGTTCGGGCGCGTTCCCTTGCGCCTTACGTCGGCGCGGGGTCGCCCTCACTTTTAGCTCGATTTAGTTAAACAAACTATAATTCCTAAATTTTTTGAACTTCTCATTTCTGAACTCACTTACCCTTTAAATTAGGTACATATACATTCACTAATGTCGAGTCGTGAATCATTATCAAACACTCCAACTTAACTCAAAAGCCACCCAGCAAGAAATTAAGCTCGCCTATAGACGTTTAGCCAAGCAGTTTCATCCAGATAGCCAATCAGAAATCCAAGACTGTGACAGAATTATTGCTCTTAATGCTGCTTATGAAATATTAGGCGATCGCCGTAGCCGACGCTTGTACGATCAACAGCAACAACTTGGTCAAACCAGCGATTTTTTGGCTGAGCGACAGGCAAGAAATACAGCAGCACAACAACAGTATCGCAGACATAAAACCACTAGTCGTCCAGAAATCAGCTATCAGCAATGGTTGAGAGAAGTTTATCTTCCCATTGATTGTTTAGTAGCCAAGATTCTTCATCCTCTAAAAATAGAAATCGAAAAGCTAGCAGCAGATCCTTTTGATGACCTATTAATGGAAGATTTTGAGACTTATTTAGATACCTGCAATGATTATTGGGAACAAGCACAGCAAAAGCTAGCTTCTCAGCCAAATCCACCTCAAGTAGCAGGAGTAGCAGCTAATATTTACTATTGTATTAACCACATTGGCGACGGTATTAAAGAATTAAAGTGGTTCACCATGAACTATAACGATCAGTATCTACATACAGGTCAAGAAATATTTAGAATCGCAGGCAAATTACATTGTCAGGCTCAAGAAAAAATTGAATTTCTTCTGTGAGCCAAACAGTGTCCCTTAGTCTGTTTTTTAGCGAAAATTGTCCAATTTTACTGATTTGAATCAAGTCGATAGTTAGGAGCTAGGTCGGTTGGCGATTTTTCCTTGGGTGCGAGGCGACCATTATTAGAATTATTAGTCTTGCCATTATTTCCCGATCCTCCAGAGTCTTTATCTTTTTTGAAGAAAGATTCTAAACTTTTGATGATGATATATAGAGAAGGAACTAAGAATAAACTTAAGACCGTAGCCAAGAGCAATCCCCCAAATACGGCTGTCCCCAGTGACCAACGGCTAGATGCACCCGCGCCTGTGGCTACTACCAAAGGATAAAAGCCAACCAAACTAGAGATGGCCGTCATTAAAATAGGACGAAAACGCTCTTGTCCTGCTTTAATCGCTGCTTTGACCGTATTTAGTCCCTGGGCTTTTAACTGGTTGGCATATTCCACAATTAGAATTGCGTTTTTACTAGCTAGCCCAATTAACATTACCAAACCAACCTGGACATACACATCGTTGTTGATGATCGGCCAAATACTGCCAGCTTGGAGAAGATTAGCTCGTATCCAGATAGCTGAGATCGCACCTAGAACTGCCATAGGTACAGTTAGTATGATAATAATCGGGTCTACGTAGCTTTCGTATTGAGCAGCAAGAACTAAAAACGCCATTAATAAGCCCAAGCCAAAGATCAGCCCCGACTGTCCCCCAGCGGATTTTTCTTGTAAAGCTGTACCAGTCCACTCATAACCTAAACTAGCAGGTAAAGTTGCTGTTGCCACTTCTTCCATGGCTTTGATTGCTTGTCCTGTACTAAAGCCAGGGGCAGGAGAGCCTTGAATTTTGATAGTGCGGAATAAGTTGTAGTGGGTAATAATTGAAGGTCCTGTGAACTTCTTGAGACTTACTAAAGTACCTAGAGAGACTGACTGTCCACTTGCGGAATTAACATAAAGCTTATTAATATCCTGCGGGTTAGAGCGAAAATTGCCGTCTGCCTGAATATAGACGCGGTATTGTCTTTGTCCTAGGACAAAATCATTAACGTATCTAGAGCCAAGATAAGACTGGAGAGTATTAAATACGTCGTCTATATCAACGCCGATTGCTTTAGCGCGATCGCGATTTACATTCACCTCAATTTGGGGCGTATTAGCTGCAAACTGAGTAAAAGCTGCGCCAATTTCTGGTCTTTTATTGGCAGCAGCAATCATTTTATTGGAATTTTCCACCAGGACTGAGATTGGCAACCCAACACGATCCTGGAGTTGAAATTCAAACCCCCCAAAACTACTTAAACCCCTAACAGGCGGAGCATTAACCGACAAGGCTCTAGCACCTTTAATCTCCCCGAATGAAGCATTAAGACGACCAAGAATTGCATAAATTGACTGATCTTGGTTTGGTCTATCATCCCAAGGCTTGAGCTTACTAAAGACAAAACCGCGACTGCTGCCGTTACCTTCAAAACCAAAACCACTTAAGGCAAAATTGCTTTGAATATCTTCAATTTCGTTCATTTTATTGCCCACCTGTTCCATTATCTCCTGGGTGTAGTTGAGCGATACGCCATCAGGTGCTTGAACAATGGTAAAAAAATAACCCTGATCTTCTTCAGGGATAAAGCCTGTGGGAATTAAGTTATAAAGAAAATAGGTAAAGATAATCAGGGCAGTAAAACCCGCTATGACAAAAGGACGGACGAATTTTTTTGATAAAAAAGTAATGCCTTGGGTGTACTTAACGTTAATCCAGTCAAAACCCTGATTAAACTTATTAAAAAACTTGCCTAAAATACCTCTTCTTTCTTTGGGCGGGCGTAATAAAATACCTGCTATGGTGGGGGAAAAGCTAAGGGCATTAAAGGTCGAAAGAGCGATCGCAAAGACAATTGTCAGGGCAAACTGCTTGAAGATTACTCCTGTTGAACCAGGAAAGAAGGACACGGGAATAAACACTGCCATCAAGACCAAAGAGGTGGCAATTACCGCCCCGCTCAACTCGTTCATAGTATCAACTGCTGCAATACGCGGCTTCATGCCTCGTTCTACTTTAGTAGCGATCGCTTCTACCACCACAATTGCATCATCTACCACCAACCCTGTAGAAAGTACCATGGCAAATAGAGTCAGAGTGTTGATTTGAAAGCCAAAAACATTGAGAAAGATAAAGGCACCGATTAAAGATACGGGAATGGCGAGTGCTGGAATAATCATGGTGCGCCAGTCTTGCAGGAAGATAAAAATGATTAAAACTACTAGCAAAATCGCCTGCACCAAAGTTATAATCACCTCTTTCAACGATACCTGGACAAATTCCGTAGTATCTAAGGCAATTTCATATGTCATTCCAGGAGGGAAGGTTTTAGCTAATTCGGCAACTGTTTCTTTAACTGCGCTACCAACCTGTAAGGCATTACTGCCAGGAAGTTGATACACCCCCATCCCTGCCGTAGGCTTCCCTTTGAACGTTGCCGAGGTATCATAGTTTTCTGCTCCTAATTCTGCTCTGCCAATATCTCTTAGCCTGATTAAATTACCGTTTTCTCCAGTGGCTACTATTAAATCATTAAATTCTTCAGCACTTTTTAATCTACCAGTCGCCCGAAGCGTAAATTCAAACCTTTGATTGTCTTGGGTGGGTTGTTTCCCAATGCTTCCTGCACCCACCTGAATATTTTGTTCTTCTAAGGCATCAGCTACATCTTCTGGACTTAAATTGCGCGCAGCCAAAGCATCAGGATCGAGCCAGAGACGCATGGCGTATTTTCTTTCGCCAAAAATAACTGTCCGTCCTACCCCTTCAATTCTTTTTACCTGATCGAGTAAATAAAGGTCGATATAGTTACTCAAAAACAGGTCGTCATATTCGCCGTTTTCGGCAAAAAAGGCAATCCCCAGCAGCAAGTCTGGAGATGATTTTTGTACCGTTACACCAGTTTGTTGCACAACGCTTGGTAGCCGCGGTTCTGATAAAGACTCCCTGTTTTGCACATTTACCTGAGCAATATCGCGGTCTACATCTGGAGGAAAAGAAACTGTTATATTGCTGACACCATTATTACTAGTGTTGGAGGAGATATAGCTCATGTTTTCCACCCCATTGATTTCTCGTTCAATAATGGTGGTAACATTGGTTTCAGCGGTTTCTGCATCTGCGCCAATATAAGTCGAACTTACTTCTACTTGAATTGGGGCTATTTGGGGTAATTGGGAAATAGGCAATATAGGAATGCTTATTGCCCCCACTATCACAATAATGGCAGCGCAAACTGTCGTTAAAATTGGACGTTTGATAAATGGGTCGGAGATACTCAGAAGCATTTTAATTACTAATTACTAGTTATTGATTACTAATTGCTGATTAACCCCAAGCATCGGGTTTTAATCTTGTGAGGTGGGCAAGGATGTTTTTCCAGTACGTTATTTAACTTCATTTTTGGTTTGCCCGCCCTACTTACTACTTACTGCTTTACTGGTGGCGGTTTCTTCTCCAGGATTAATCGGCATACCATCGGCTAGATTAAGAATGCCAGAGGTAATTAATTTGTCCCCTGACTCTAACCCAGAAATTACCTGATAAGATTGACCTTGAATCTCTCCTAGCTCTACAGGCTTTTGTTTGGCAACCATAGCAGTTGAACCGTCTTTTTGTTTTTTCTCTACCGCCACAAAAACAAAGTCTCTGCCTGCAATACTAGATACTGCCTCAGTAGGAATTAAAAGCCCTGGCTTTTGTGACCATATTATTCTAGCTCTTGCAAAGCTATCGTCTCTTAATCTACCGTCATTATTAAATGCTGCCTTGACTAAAATCCCCTGACTACTTCTATCGGTTTTTGGTGAAATAAAGCTAATATCTCCTTTGGAGATCGCTTTTCCTTGGGGGTCGATAATCTCAACGGGTAAACCAGTCTTTAGGTTAGCAGCCTGTTCTATGGGAACGCTAATGTTTAGCTCAAAAGCATCATCTTTAGTGATGCTGGTTACTTGATCTCCTGCCTCGACATAATCACCCACTTTGGGCTGAATATTGCCCACTGTCCCATCTATGGGTGCAGTAAGTCGATTATAGTCAAGAGTGTCATTAGCAATGCCTACTCTTGTTTGTGCTTGTTTGAGAGCAGCCTGTTGTCCTGCGATCGCCGATCTGGAGGCAGTTACTTTTTCCTGTGCTGCGCCAAGAGCTTTTTGACTAGAATTGACTGCCGCTTTTAAAGCATTACTCTTTGCTTGTGCTGCATCTACGTCCCTAGTGCGATCGTCTAAAACCTGTTGGGACTGCGCCCCTTCTTTGACTAAAAACTGACTTCTACCTAGGTTAGTTTTGGCTGATTTTAATTGGGCTTGTTGCTCTACCAAGTCTGCTTTACTTTGCTCAACTGCTGCTTCGGCTTGAGCTACTTCTGCCTGTGCGCCTCTTAAATCTGCCTCAGCACTATTGATGTTAGCTCGCTGAATATTTACTTGAGACTCAGCAGCATTAACTTGTCCCTGCTCTTGGTTCAATTGCAGTTCAACAATCAGATCTCCTTTTTTGACTGGATCTCCCTCTGTGGCTGCAATATTGAGAATTCTGCCATCAACTCTAGGAGCAAGGGCTACTCTTTGTTTGGCTTCTAGGTTTCCTACATATTCAGAGCTAGTCTGGACAGTAGACTTACTCAAATCTTTAACCTCTACAGCAGCAGGGGGCGGGGGAGCTTGAGCTTCTGGCTTTTTGCCACATCCTACTAAAGCAAAAAATAGTAAAGATACGCTAATAGTTTTGCTGGCGATTGCGTAGCTAGTCGAAGACATCGCACTTTTTCTCATAGCAATATAAATATATAATTAAAATTTTATCCTTGGTCTATAATATGACGCATATAGACTCTTAATCGCAAGTAGGTACTGTTTAGTATCATAGTTACTTCATGGTTTCCCAAAAAAAACAAGAACCCCTCCTAGATATAGATTGCCCAGTACGTCAGCTAATCAATATTGTGGGTGACAAATGGACATTGCCAGTTTTATATGTCTTGAAACAAGATACTAAAAGGTATAGTGAACTACAGCGAGAAATTCCTGGAATTTCAAAAAAGATGCTGACCCAAACGTTGAGAAGGCTAGAATCAAACAACATTGTAAAACGAAAGGTTTATCCTGTCATCCCTCCTAAGACAGAGTACAATTTGACTATTTTTGGTAAAAAGTTAATTGAGCCTATAGAAGTCTTGGCAGATTGGGCTTGGGATCATCAAAAAGAACTAAAGATAATTTGCAATCGTCGTTACAAAAACGCTCAGTAGAAAAACCCAAAGATTACCAATAAATAGCAAAATAAAGATTAGGCTACAGCTAAATTTTTTCCAGTTATAAAATATGAAAATCGGTGCAGTTAAGCTATTTGATCGAGCAAGTTTAGGTTTGTCGGTAATGAACCTCTACATCATCAGGGAGTTGATTTTACCGTTTTTGTTTGGCATGGGAATTTTTACTTCCTTAGGTCTATCTATTGGCGCAGTATTTGAATTGATTCGCAAGGTCACAGACTCAGGCTTGTTTTGGGGAGTAGCTGTTAAAGTGCTGATTTTGAAAATGCCAGGATTCATCGTGCTGGCGTTTCCCATGTCTATCTTGCTAGCGACATTGATGAGCTATAGTCGTTTATCTAACGATAGCGAATTAATTGCCCTACGTAGTGTTGGGGTTAATATTTATCGTTTAATTATGCCAGCGATCGCCTTTAGCTTGTGTGTTGTTGCCCTTGCCTTTTTATTTAATAATTTTATTGCTCCCGCTGCCAATTATCAGGCTTCAGTCACCCTCGAAAAAGCACTTGGAGAGACTAAACCCAATTTTAAGACTGAGAATATTTTATATGACGAATACACAGAAATTCCCATAAAGGGAGATCAAACCCAAACCAAAGAAGTACTAACGCGGTTGTTTTATGCCGAAGAATTTGACGGGGAGCAAATGAAAAATCTAACGGTATTAGATCGTTCTCGCGGCTCGGTTAGTCAAATCGTCACGGCGCGATCGGCTAAATGGAATGTGTTAGAAAATATTTGGGACTTTTACAATGGCACAATTTATTTAATTGGCATAGACGGTAGCTATAACAACATAGTGCGTTTTCAGCATCAACAACTGGCACTTCCCAAAACTGCTTTAGATATTACTAAAGAAGGCAAAAACACCGATGAAATGAATATCTTTGAAGCTAGAAAATATTTAGAAATAATTAAACGTAGTGCTGATGAACAAAGAGTTCGTAAATGGCAAGTTCGGATTCAAGAAAAAATTGCCATCCCTTTTGCTTGTGTGGTATTTGCCTTAATCGGTGTTGCCCTAGGGATTACCCCTCAAAACTCAGGTAAAACCACTAGTTTCGGTATCTGTATTGGACTAATTTTTGCTTATTATCTTGTATCTTTTATTTCTCAATCAATAGGAATTTCAGGGGTTATCCCTCCTTGGCTAGCAGCATGGTCACCAAATTTATTAGGTTTAGGCGCAGCAGGTGGATTGTTAGCTAAGACAACTGAATAATACTTTAGTGCTAAGTAGATTTATTCGTTGTTGTTTTGACAGGAATAGTAATCACAAAGCTAGTGCTTACTTTTGGCTCACTAGAGACTGCGATCGCCCCTTGGTGTAACTCGATATATTCTTTAGCGATCGCCAGACCTAAACCCGTACCTTGAAATCCTTGAGAGTTACTGGCACGATAAAAGGAATTAAAGAGATTGGGGATATCTGCTGCGGGAATACCAATACCGCGATCGCGGATGGCTAATACTATCTCTTCCGTCTGGCAAGAAACTTCAAAATCGATCGCGCTATCTTTGGGAGAATACTTACAGGCGTTAGATAGTAAATTGGTCAGCACAGGATGGAGTAGCTTACTATCTAAGTTGAATTCTTGTTCTCCTTGATAGGCAAAGTTAACGGTTTGCTTATGCTCAAAAACTGTTTGTACTTCAGCTATTAAATCGCGACAAAAAATTTTCAAATTCAGTGATGCGGGATTAAACTCAAGTTTACCCATGTCTTTGCGACCAAGAACCAGCACATTGTCCAGCAAATTTGTCATCTTACTAACGTTACGCTGTAGCTGCTGCAAAAGCTCTGCTTTTTTCTCAGGGGGTAAATTATCTCCATATAGCTCGAAAATTTGCGCCATGCCAGAAATGCTGTTGAGAGGATTGCGAAACTCATGGGACACTATTGACACAAATCGAGATTTTAACTGATTTAAATCTTGCTCTTGAATTAAAGCCTCTTTTAATTTTAATTGCGCTGCCTGAAGCCCTAAAGAGGAAGAACGCGATCGCAACAACACCCTTAACTTTGTTCGTAGTTCAATTTTTCTAATCGGCAGATAAATAAGATCGTCAATTAACTGTTCTAAATGATCTGTAGACAGACCAACATCTTTTAAAGTCGTCAAGAAAACAAAAGGCAAAAATATCGGTGATTCTGCTTCTCTTCTAGCCTCCATTTTTGCTCGTAGGTAATAGATTGCCCCAAAGTCAATAAAGCACAAATCAAAATCTTCAGATAGCATTTGTTCGCCAACCACGACAAAATCTTCTTTCACTTCAGGAGACAAGACCTGATAATCTTGGGCAAGAGATTGAGATAACATTTGCCGATTCTGTTGATGTTCAATGAGTATAAGAATCCGTTTTAACATTTAACATTTAACATTGATCAATTGTTGGTATTAATTCTGGTGGTTTTTAAGATTAAAAATATAATTTTAGCTAACTCGTCTGTATTTTGATAGATACTGTCAAAGGATGTTATGTCTACATATCCAGTATTTTTTAATGAAAAAGACAAAATATTAGCTCTAAAATTTCTTGATGATCTTTATTTCGAGATTATCAAGGGCAAGTTAACTTTTTACACAGATATCTGCAAGATCTAGACAGCTTAATAAATCGATTGATTAGAGTAAAAAACAGCAGAAAAAAGGTTTTAGTGAGCAAATTTTTACCGCTCAAAAAAATTTTAGATAGATCGATAAAGGCAGTTTATGCTTTTTTAGGATCTGTAGTAATGTCGCGATTGCTAAACAATTATAACTTCTAACTCTTCACAGTGCGTACAAGCTATTTTAGCAGCCTGACGATATAAGTTAGTGTAGAAGAATTCAAATCCTGCAATCAAGACAATCTGTTTCATGTACCCTGGCTCTTAAAATTTATTTATATTCCTGTTTTAATTGTAAAGAAATTCTCGAACAAAAAAGTATTGAACTAGAAAAAATTGTTAATTGCGATTGCCATCTGGCAAGTAATCGCATCAGTTATTAGCTAATTTGGAGTCTGGCTTAATCAATTTAGGCTCATTGTCTCAACATAATGCTCAGGATTATCAACAACTATTATCTGAAGCGATAGAAATTGGCTTAAGCGTACATCAGGAAATTCGTAAAACTCAAACATTACGACAGTCATTTCCTGAATAAAAATCAAAACATCAATCGAAATCAACTAGAAAACGCTATATTTAGTTTTTTGGTCAGGCGATCGCCTTAATTACCGAAGGCAAGACGATTTTCTTGAATAGTTGATACGATAAAACAATGCAAAAAAGCATTCATAGTATAAAAATATTAAGATATGGAAGCGACTAAGGTTCGTACTTCTAATAATTTCAAAAGGCTTCAGGCGCGATTGCGTGGGCAAGTGGGCAAAGCGATCGCCGATTATCAGATGATCGAGCAAGGCGATCGCGTTATGGTATGTTTATCTGGCGGGAAAGACTCTTACACCATGTTAGATATGCTGCTTAGTTTACAGCGCAAAGCCCCTGTTGATTTTGAGCTACTGGCAGTCAATTTAGATCAAAAGCAGCCTGGTTTTCCCACCCACGTCTTGCCAGATTATTTAGCTGCCTTAAACGTTTCTTATCGCATTGTCGAACAGGATACCTATAGTACTGTCACAAGTATAGTTCCCGAAGGCAAAACCATGTGCGGTTTGTGTTCTCGTCTGCGTCGGGGGATTCTCTATCGGGTTGCCACAGAAGAAGGAATCAATAAAATTGCCTTAGGACATCATCGTGATGATATTGTTGAGACTTTATTTCTCAATATGTTTTATGGTGGAAAACTTAAAGCTATGCCTCCCAAGCTTTTAAGCAATGATAAGAAGAATATTGTGATTCGTCCTTTGGCTTATTGTGCGGAAGCGGAAATTGAAAAATACGCCAAAGCAAGAGAGTTTCCCATCATTCCCTGTAATTTATGCGGTAGTCAAGAAAATTTACAGCGAGTCCAGATCAAGCAAATGCTTCAAAGGTGGGAAAGAGAATCTCCAGGAAGAATTAATAGTCTGTTTCATAGTCTGCAAAATGTTTCTCCTTCTCATTTGGCAGATCCAGAATTATTTGATTTTGCTAGCCTTGGTAAAGGATCTTCTAGTAGTTGCTAAAAGCTAAAAGCTATTAGCTATAAACCAATGATTATGAACAAAGCTCATTTACATCAGGCACAATTTAGTAGTAATTTGTTGCAGCTTTTTCAATCCTATTAAAGAACCCTTGATTAATCTAATTGCAGCAATAGGCTGACGTAGAAATGCGCTCGCCAGTGGCAGAGATTTTAAATTACCATCCTCATCAATAGCTAGACTTAAATTGGGTATATTACCTGTTAAATCATCGCTAATTACCCTTAACATAGCTACAGATATTCCCTGACGCTGTAGCTCTTTAATATAGCCATAGCCCTCCATATCCACAGCTTCAGCAGCATATTGTTGAGCAAGCTTACGTTTATGGGAAGCTAAACAAATTGGGCGATCGCTAGTTAAGCCCGTAACTAAATTGAGCGATAATTTGTTATGGATCATAGTAGTTAATTCAGGCTCTAAATTAAGATACTGTCGATTTAAATTACAGCAGTCTTGGTAGAGGACTGTATCTCCTACAGAATATTGCTGGGAAAGACTGCCACATAAGCCCATAATTAATACCCTCTGGGGAGTAGTAAACTTAAAAGAGCGATTAACTAAGGTTTGTAATACATCTTTTGTACCAATAGGGATGGCAATAACTTGAATCTTACTCCCTTTCTGCTGTAAGCCACGACAGACAGCCTGGTATTCTGCCCCTTGAGGAACGACAATAGTATTAATAGATAAATTCACATCTTAAAGATAATTGGTCATTTGATAATTTATGCCTTCTACTGAAATAAATAAAAAAGCTAATTTATGGCGCAATGTTAAAGAAAATGGCACTACAGTCGCTATTGCTCTAGTTTTAGCTTTTTTAATTCGGGTTTTTATTGCTGAACCTCGCTATATCCCTTCAGAGTCCATGTTTCCTACTTTAACAATTGGCGATCGCCTGGTTGTGGAAAAGGTGGCATACAAGTTCAATCCTCCAGCCAGAGGAGATATTGTCGTTTTTGAACCGCCAACCAAACTTAGGCTTTTAGGTTACGAAAAAAACCAGGCGTTTATCAAAAGAGCGATCGCTATAGGAGGAGAGACAGTAGCTGTTAAAGATGGAATAGTTTATGTCAATAATCAGCCTTTAGCAGAAGATTATATTGCTGCACCGCCTAATTATAATCTGATGCCCGTTACAGTCCCAGAGGGACAAGTATTTGTCATGGGAGACAACCGCAACAACAGCAATGATTCCCACATCTGGGGATTTTTACCAACAGAAAATATCATTGGTCATGCTGTACTGCGATTTTGGCCCTTTGAGCGTATTGGCATAGTTTAAGCATTGAGCATGAAGATGTCTATATGGTTAGATATTAGGGTATTTGAGGTAATAGGGTATTTGAGGTAGGTTAATAATTAATCTTCCCTATCTTCATCATCTCCTCTATTCTTGCTCGTTTACTGTTTGCCAAACTGTCTTTGATAGACAATATCTTCTTTGCCAGACTCTAGTTTAATATCTGAACGAGGATATGCTACACATAATAGGGCATATCCTTCAGCTTGTAATTCTGGAGATACTCCCATGCCCTCACTTTGTTCCACCTCTCCTGAGAGAATTTGAGCAGCACAGGTAGTACATACTCCAGCACTACAGGAAAAGGGCAAATCAATACCTGCGCTGGTAGCAGCTTCTAAAATACTTTGTGTTTCTTCAACCTGGATAGTTTGAGTTTTACCTTGATGATTTATTTCGACGGCGTAGGTATTGGACATTGCAAATACAAATTTGAGCGGCTAATTCAACTGAGTTTACTATCATCTCATAGTCTAAACCCCGTCCATATTCAAAACAGAAGTTTTGATGAAAACGAAATAGTGTTAAATCTGAACTTGTTACTTAAAACAATTAACTGGAAAACTACAGATTTCAAACTATTGGATTTCTACTGGCTATCAAATAAGACTAAAATTATTATCAAGACATATTATTATATTAAGTCTTCAGACAAGGTGATTTTTGGCTTTAATATTTAGTAATTTAAGCCTGACTATACTGAGCATCATCAATTATCAAAATTCAAAAACCCTATTTAGCTAAAATATGCAGCCTACCGACCAAAGTAAGTTTACTGAACAAGCCTGGGATGCGATCGTTAAATCCCAAGAAGTCGCCAAGTTATTTCAGAATCAAAACTTAGAGGTAGAGCATTTAATCTTGGCGGCTTTAGAACAGCAGGGATTAGCCACAACTATTTTAGACAAAGCAAATATAGACTCACTGCGTCTCAAGCAACAGCTAGAGATGTTTACCAAACGTCAGCCCAGAATAGGCTCGTCTCAACTCTATCTAGGGGCTAGCCTAGATCGAATGTTAGACCGTGCCGAGGCTTGTCGCGTCAGTTGGGGAGATGATTTTATTTCCATTGAGCATATTCTGATGGGGTTTGCTGAAGATGCTCGCATTGGCAAGAAGTCTTTGCGCAGCTTTGATCTCGATGCTCAAGACTTAGAACAGATAATTAAATCAGTTAGAGGTTCGCAAAAAGTAACCAAACAAAACCAAGAAGAACAGTATCAGGCGTTAGAAAAGTATGGGCGCGATCTAACTGAAGCAGCAAAAGCAGGTAAACTTGACCCCGTGATCGGTCGAGATGAAGAAATACGTCGGGTAATTCAGGTGCTTTCTCGCAGATCTAAAAATAACCCTGTATTGATTGGTGAGCCTGGAGTTGGCAAAACTGCGATCGCCGAAGGATTGGCGCAACGAATTGTTAACGGTGATGTTCCCGAATCTCTTAAAAACCGTCAATTGATTTCTCTAGATATGGGCAGCCTGATTGCAGGGGCGAAATATCGCGGGGAGTTTGAAGAACGTTTGCGAGCGGTATTAAAGGAAGTCACTGAATCGGGCGGACAAATAGTTTTATTTATCGATGAGGTGCATACCGTTGTGGGTGCGGGGGCAAGAGAAGGTTCTGGCTCAATGGATGCGGGAAACTTGCTCAAACCTATGTTGGCGCGGGGTGAATTGCGCTGTATTGGGGCAACTACCCTAGATGAATATCGCAAGCATATTGAAAAAGACCCAGCCTTGGAAAGACGCTTTCAGCAGGTATACGTCAAACAGCCTTCCGTTGAGGATACGATCTCAATTCTGCGGGGACTGAAAGAAAGATATGAGGTGCATCATGGTGTAACTATTACGGATTCTGCCCTAGTTGCAGCAGCTACTTTGTCTCAACGTTACATTACCGAACGCTTTCTACCCGATAAGGCGATCGATCTGATTGATGAAGCAGCAGCAAAATTGAAAATGGAGATCACTTCTAAGCCCAGTGAGCTAGAAGATATCGATCGCCGTATCATGCAGCTAGAAATGGAAAAAGTCTCTTTAACAGGGGAAAGTCAACGTCCAGGGATGGCGATCGTCGATAAAGCAGCAAAGGAAAGACTAAGCAAAATTAAAGCAGAAATTGAAACCTTAAAAGGTAAGCAAACTGGACTATCTGCTCAATGGCAATCAGAAAAAAGCTTGTTAGATGAAATTAATGCTCTTAAAGAAGAGGAGGAAAAAACGCGCCTCCAGTTAGATCAAGCAGAAAGAGCTTTCGACCATGAAAAAGCTGCACTTTTGAAATATGACAAGCTAGAAACTTTGCAAAGAGATTTAGAAGCTAAGGAAACTAAGCTAATTGACATCCAATCAGCAGGGACTACTCTGCTTCGAGAACAGGTAACAGAATCAGATATTGCCGAGATTGTCGCTAATTGGACTGGTGTACCGATTAACCGACTGCTCGAAACTGAAAGACAGAAACTGCTTCAGCTAGAAGGACACCTCCATCAGCGAGTTATCGGACAACAAGAACCTGTAGCAGCAGTATCGGCTGCTATTCGTCGCGCTAGGGCAGGAATGAAAGACCCTGGCAGACCTATAGGTTCATTCCTCTTTATGGGTCCTACAGGTGTGGGTAAAACCGAATTAGCCAGAGCCTTAGCTGCATTCCTCTTTGATAGTGAAGAGGCGATGGTGCGAATTGATATGTCTGAATATATGGAAAAACACGCCGTATCTCGTCTAGTGGGTGCGCCTCCTGGATACATTGGCTTTGAAGAAGGAGGACAGCTAACCGAAGCTGTGCGCCGTCGTCCTTACTGCGTTGTGCTACTAGATGAAGTAGAAAAGGCACACAAGGATGTGTTCAACATTTTGCTTCAGGTGCTTGATGATGGCAGAATTACCGACTCTCAAGGACGAGTAGTAGACTTCCGCAACGCCATTATCGTTATGACTAGCAATATCGGTAGTGAACACATTCTCAATGTTAAAGGAGAAGATGTGGATTATGAAGAAATTTATAAGCAGGTAAATCAAGCTTTGCGGGGTCATTTTCGACCAGAGTTTCTCAACCGCATCGATGATTTAATTATCTTCCATGGCTTGAAAAAAGAAGAACTCAAACAGATTGTCTCGATTCAAATTGAAGGTATTCAACGCCTATTGAGTGAACAAAAAATCACTATTGAGCTTTCGACCGCAGCCCAAGATCGCATTGTCGATATTGGCTACGATCCTGCTTATGGTGCGCGTCCCTTGAAACGAGCAATTCAACGGGAATTACAAAATCCAATTGCGACGATGATTTTGGATAACACTTATACCGCAGGAGACAAAATTGTAGTAGATTGTGTAGCCCAAAAGCTAATCTTTGATAAAGAAACTACTCCTCAACCCATTGAACCTGAGAAAAATGAGCAGAAAGCTAATAATAAAAAAAAGCAATTACCGCCAAAATCAGATGAAAAACCTGAAGTTGTCTCATCAGAAAAGTAAACCTTTGGCTATAAAGTAGCAGCAAAAAATATCTTACTCTAGTTTTTAGATTATGGCGATCGCATCTTTACTCAGGTGTATTTTCCTTGTAATCTAGTTATCTATTCCGTCCTGAACTTTACTGAGTCAGCATGAGAAGTCAAACCTTCTGCCTGAGCTAAAATTTGAATAGTGCTAGACATTTTTTTAAGAGCCGTAGGTGAATATTGAATTAGGCTCGAATGCTTCATAAAGGTTTCTACTCCCAAGGCTGAAGCATAACGGGCAGCCCCCGACGTTGGCAGGGTATGATTAGGCCCTGCTAAATAGTCTCCAGTAGCTTCTGGAGTAGAGTTGCCGAGAAAAATCGCCCCTGCATGGCGGATTTTATCAATTAAGTCCCAAGGCTCTGCTATTTCTAGCTCTAAATGTTCGGGAGCAAACAAGTTTGAAAGCTCTGCTGCTTCGGCTAAGGAATTGACAATAACTATTAGACCATAATGAGCGATCGCCTTTTCGGTTAAGATCTTACGGGGATGATTGGCTAGCTGCTTGGTGACTTCCTGCTGCACTTGCTTTGCCAGGACAGGATCGGTAGTTATTAATATGGCAGCAGCCATCGGATCGTGTTCTGCCTGAGCCAACATATCGGCAGCAACGTAAATGGGGTTTGCCAGAGAGTCGGCAATAACTAATACTTCAGATGGTCCGGCTAGCGAGTCAATGCCCACAGTACCGTAAACCATTTTTTTAGCTAAGGTAACGTAGATATTTCCTGGTCCTGTTATTATATCAACCTGGGGAATAGTTTTTGTACCATAAGCCAATGCAGCTATAGCTTGCGCCCCCCCAATACGATAGATTTCTTCTACTCCTGCTTCTTGTGCAGCCACCAGCACCGCAGGGTTAATTTTGCCATCTTGACCAGGAGGAGTAACCATAACGATCTGAGGAACTTGTGCCACTTTAGCAGGAATAGCATTCATCAAGACTGTGCTAGGATAGGATGCTCTACCTCCAGGAACATACAGCCCTGCTCTATCTATGGGTGTATAGCGTTTGCCCAAAACTACGTTATCTTCTTCAAACTGTACCCAGGATTTGGGAACTCGCTGACGATGAAATGCTTCTATTTTCTGGCTGGCTAATTGAATAGCCCGCAGCAGATCTTTAGATATTTGCTGATAAGCAGCATCTAATTCTGAACCACTGACTCGCAATTGGTTGGCGGTGTATACTTGATGGTCAAATTTTTCCGTATACTCAAGTAAAGCGCGATCGCCATTTTTTTTGACATTGGTGATAACTTCTCTAACCACAGCTTCCTTTGGCTGAATATCATCACCATTGTTGCGATCGCCAATACGCTTTAATTCCGCTTGTGCCTCACTTTGCCGATCAATTATTCGCAGCATCGAGATCCCCATGTCCATTTGAGCTAATATACAAGAGTAAGCTTTTGCTTCTAAAATTGCTACTATAAAAAATATAAATAAAAACGAAAACTTTTATAGCAATATACTCTTCTCTTAGCTTAACGTGAATCTATATTTACTCGCCTGTTTCTCAACAAATTGCCAGCTTTAAGCAATTTGCTGAGAAACCCCAAATTATTTTTAATTTTGATTTTATCTTGACGGTATTTTTCAATAATTGATATGATATACTGTAAAATCCGTCTTCTATATATACTTTCAAAATTACTTACAAAGTAAATCTCTGTTTTTAAAACTGTGGCTAATTCTAAATCGGCAATCAAACGTATCAGAACATCAGAGCGCAATCGCCTGCGTAATAAAACGTACAAGTCGGCGTTAAGAACTCTAACCAAAAAGTATTTTGGTGCGGTAGAAACCTACACAGCCGAACCAACTCCAGAAAATATGGAGGTCGTCAATCAAGCAATGTCCGCAGCCTACAGCAAAATCGACAAAGCCGTTAAGCGTAACGTGTTGCATCGAAATAATGGAGCTAGAAAAAAGGCTCGCATTGCTAGAGTTTTGAAAAAGGCAACGGTAGCTTAATAGCTAGTAGTCTTAGTTGTTAAACAAAAATTTCTTTTTTGAGAGTTTATCTCAAGTTCGGGGTTGCTGACTCAGGTTAGTGGGCATAAAATTATCAAGCAAACAATACACCAATTTAAATGCAGTTAATAGATACCCATGTACACATCAATTTCGATGTTTTTCAAGGGAATTTAGACTCGTTGAAGCAACGTTGGCAAGAAGCAGGTGTAGTTCATTTAGTACACTCTTGTGTGAAACCAAACGAATTTCAGGGAATACAGTCCTTAGCGAATCGTTTTCCTGAATTGTCATTTGCAGTTGGCCTCCATCCTTTGGATGTAGATGAATGGCAAGCTGACACTGCTGGGCAAATTAAGAATTTGGCAGCGTCAGACCAGCGAGTGGTAGCTATTGGGGAAACGGGGTTAGACTTTTATAAAGCTGATAACCAGTCAAAGCAAGTTTTGGCCTTACAAGCGCAACTAAGAGTAGCTAAAGAATTAAATAAACCCGTAATTATTCACTGTCGGGAGGCAGCGTCAAAGCTAAAAGATGTATTAACCGACTTTTGGGCAACAGAAGGTTCGGTAAATGGCGTAATGCACTGTTGGGGAGGAAACGAAATAGAAACAAGGTGGTTTTTAGATCTAGGTTTTTATATCAGCTATAGCGGTATTGTCACTTTTAAAAACGCCAAGCAGGTTCAGGCAGCAGCCAAAATAGTCCCTAGCGATCGCTTATTGGTCGAAACAGACTGTCCTTTTCTAGCACCCGTACCCTGCCGAGGTAAAACCAACGAACCCTCTTATGTGCTGCACGTAGCTCAACAGGTGGCAAACCTGCGTCAGGCTTCAATTGAAACCATAGCCAAACAAACAACTGCCAATGCTTGTCGCTTATTTAATTTAAAGCTAGAAAACAAACCATAAAACCAAAATTTAAGTTTAATTTATCATTGACCAGTTTTTTGACGAGCCGAAAAACTCAAACACATTACCAAGCATAATCTTCATGAACAATCTGACTTATAATTTGCTACCAGACTTAATTGAAATTCAACGCTCTAGTTTTCGTTGGTTTCTAGAAGAAGGATTAATTGAAGAACTAAATAGTTTTTCTCCTATCACCGACTATACGGGTAAATTTGAGCTACATTTCATGGGTGAAAACTATCGGCTCAAAGAACCAAAATATTCGATGGAGGAAGCAAAACGCCGTGATAGTACCTACAACGTGCAGGTGTATGTTCCTACTCGCCTGATCGATAAAGAAAGCGGTGAAATCAAAGAAATGGAGGTATTTATCGGTGATTTACCTCTAATGACCGATCGCGGCACGTTTATTATTAACGGTGCAGAGAGGGTAATCGTCAACCAGATAGTGCGATCGCCTGGAGTATACTATAAAGCAGAGACTGATAAAAACGGTCGTCGCACCTATTCTGCTTCTTTGATTCCTAACCGTGGAGCTTGGTTAAAATTTGAAACCGATAAAAATGGTTTAGTTTGGGTCAGAATTGACAAGACTCGTAAACTTTCGGCTCAGGTATTGTTAAAGGCGATCGGCTTAAGTGATAATGAGATTCTCGATGGCATTCGTCATCCAGACTTTTATCAGAAGACTTTAGATAAAGAAGGCAATCCTACAGAAGAAGAGGCATTGCTAGAGCTTTATCGTAAATTGCGTCCTGGTGAGCCTCCTACCGTCAGTGGTGGACAGCAGCTACTAGAATCCCGTTTCTTTGATTCCAAACGCTATGACTTAGGGCGGGTTGGTCGCTATAAAATCAACAAAAAGCTCCGCCTGACTGTTCCTGATACTACTAGAGTTTTAACCACTACCGATATTTTGGCAGCAGTAGCCTATCTAATTAACTTAGAATTTGACGGTGGCAGCACTGATGATATTGACCACCTGGGAAACCGTCGGGTGCGTTCGGTAGGCGAACTGTTGCAGAATCAGGTCAGGGTCGGTTTAAACCGTTTAGAAAGAATAATTCGCGAACGGATGACGGTAAGTGAAGCAAATACCCTTACCCCCGCAGCTTTAGTTAACCCTAAACCATTAGTAGCAGCGATTAAAGAATTCTTTGGTTCTTCTCAGCTATCTCAGTTTATGGATCAAACCAATCCTTTGGCAGAGTTAACTCACAAGCGTCGTTTATCAGCTTTAGGACCAGGGGGTTTAACTAGAGAGAGAGCAGGTTTTGCAGTACGAGATATTCACCCTACTCAGTATGGTCGTATTTGCCCTGTCGAGACTCCTGAAGGACCAAATGCTGGTTTGATTGGTTCTTTGGCTACTTATGCTCGCGTTAATCCCTATGGTTTTATTGCCACTCCCTATTATCGAGTCGAAAACGGTCGTGTATTGCGGGAAAATGAGCCTGTATATCTGACCGCCGATGAAGAAGACGATATGAGAGTTGCACCTGGGGACATAGCCACCGATGACGATGGTTATATCTTGGGCGAGACAATTGCCATTCGTTATCGTCAAGAATTTTCAACTTGCGACTCTGAAGAAGTAGATTATGTCGCTATTTCTCCTGTACAGATAGTTTCTGTAGCCACTAGCTTGATTCCTTTTTTAGAACATGATGATGCTAACCGCGCCTTAATGGGTTCTAATATGCAGCGTCAGGCTGTGCCTTTGTTACGTCCAGAACGACCTCTTGTAGGAACTGGATTAGAAGCTCAAGCTGCTCGTGACTCAGGAATGGTAGTTGTATCTCGCACCCATGGGATTGTTACCTATGTCGATGCTGAAGTAGTTAGAGTTAGGGTAGAAGAAGGTAACAATGGACTTTATGCCCCACAACCAGGACAAGAAATTACTTACAAACTACAAAAATATCAGCGTTCTAACCAAGATACCTGTTTAAATCAGCGACCCTTAGTTTATGCAGGGGAAGACGTTGTGCCAGGGCAGGTGTTAGCAGATGGTTCTTCTACCGAAGGTGGAGAATTAGCTCTAGGACAAAATGTTCTGATCGCTTATATGCCCTGGGAAGGATATAACTATGAAGATGCGATTTTAATTAGCGAACGACTAGTTTATGACGATGTTTACACTAGTATTCACGTCGAAAAATTTGAAATTGAAGCTAGGCAAACCAAATTAGGACCAGAAGAAATCACTAGAGAGATTCCTAATGTTGGTGAAGATGCCCTACGCAACCTTGATGAGCGTGGCATTATTCACGTTGGTGCCTGGGTAGAAGCAGGAGAAATATTGGTAGGCAAGGTAACTCCCAAAGGAGAATCCGATCAACCCCCTGAAGAAAAACTACTTAGAGCAATTTTTGGAGAAAAAGCCAGAGACGTGCGGGATAATTCTCTAAGAGTTCCTAACGGTGAAAAAGGCAGAGTTGTAGACGTGCGCGTCTTTACTAGAGAACAAGGTGATGAACTACCTCCTGGTGCCAACATGGTTGTCAGAATCTACGTAGCGCAAAAACGCAAGATTCAGGTAGGAGATAAAATGGCTGGTCGTCATGGTAATAAGGGAATTATTTCCCGCATTTTACCTATTGAAGATATGCCCTATTTACCTGATGGTACTCCCATTGATATTGCTCTTAATCCTTTGGGTGTTCCCTCACGGATGAATGTCGGACAGGTATTTGAGTGTCTCTTGGGTTGGGCTGGTGAAAACCTAGCTATGCGCTTTAAAATGATGCCTTTTGATGAAATGTATGGCAAAGAAGCATCAAGAGAAACAGTACATGGCAAAATCCAGGATGCTGCCAAGAAACCAGGTAAATCTTGGGTCTATGACGAGCAAAATCCTGGCAAAATTCAGGTATTTGATGGACGCACGGGCGAAGCATTTGATCGACCTGTAACGATAGGTCAAGCATATATGCTCAAGTTAGTTCACCTTGTAGATGATAAGATTCATGCTCGTTCAACTGGTCCTTATTCTCTAGTTACTCAACAGCCTCTTGGCGGTAAAGCGCAACAAGGTGGACAAAGATTTGGAGAAATGGAGGTATGGGCGTTAGAAGCTTATGGTGCAGCCTATACTCTGCAAGAACTGTTAACGGTTAAATCCGATGATATGCAGGGACGAAACGAAGCCCTAAATTCGATTGTCAAAGGAAAACCAATTCCTCGTCCTGGTACACCAGAATCCTTCAAAGTGTTGATGCGAGAACTACAGTCCTTGGGCTTAGATATTGCGGTACATAAACTTGAAGCTTTAGACGATGGTAGCAGCCGTGATGTGGAAGTAGATTTAATGGCAGATACTCCTCGTCGCACTCCTAACCGACCTACTTACGAATCTCTGCAACGAGATGAAAGCATTGAAGAAGTCTAGTAAAGGATAAGAGATGGAGGACGAGGAAAATGATTTTTCTGCCTCCATTTGCGATCGAATAGCTTTTTTCATTCCCAGAACCTTTAATTCCTAGCCAATAATGAGAAACCAGATAGAACAAAGATTCGATTACGTTAAAATTGGTATTGCCTCTCCTGAGAGAATTCGCCAGTGGGGAGAAAGAACTCTACCTAACGGTCAATTAGTTGGGGAAGTGACTAAGCCCGAAACGATTAATTATCGTACCCTAAAGCCAGAGATGGATGGGTTATTTTGCGAACGCATTTTTGGACCCGCCAAAGATTGGGAATGTCACTGTGGTAAGTATAAGCGAGTGCGCCATCGTGGAATTGTCTGCGAACGCTGCGGAGTTGAGGTAACTGAATCACGAGTACGCCGTCATCGCATGGGCTATATTAAGCTGGCTGCGCCTGTTACTCACGTTTGGTATCTCAAGGGTATTCCTAGCTACTTGAGTATTTTGCTGGATATGCCTTTACGAGATGTAGAGCAGGTGGTTTACTTTAATGCTTATGTAGTCCTCGATCCTGGTAATGCGGGTAACTTATCTGCCAAGCAACTTTTAACCGAAGATCAGTGGATTGAAATTGAGGATCAGCTTTATAGTGAGGACTCGGAATTAGTTGGGGTCGAGGTTGGTATCGGTGCAGAAGCAGTACAAAGACTTTTAGAAGAAGTTGCTTTAGAAGAAGAAGCAGAAAAGCTAAGAGAACAAATCGCCGAAGCCAAAGGACAAAAAAGAGCCAAGCTAATTAAGCGTCTACGGGTAATTGATAACTTCGTGGCTACTGGTTCTCGTCCAGAATGGATGGTATTAAATGCTATTCCCGTAATTCCTCCAGATTTGCGTCCGATGGTGCAGTTAGATGGTGGTCGCTTTGCCACTTCTGACCTGAATGATCTTTATCGTCGAGTAATAAACCGTAATAACCGTTTAGCCAGACTGCAAGAAATTCTCGCTCCAGAAATTATTGTCCGTAATGAGAAACGGATGCTGCAAGAGGCAGTAGATGCCTTAATTGATAACGGTCGTCGTGGTCGTACTGTAGTTGGGGCAAATAACCGCCCTCTTAAATCTCTATCGGACATTATTGAAGGAAAACAAGGGCGTTTTCGTCAGAACTTGTTAGGTAAGCGGGTTGACTATTCAGGACGTTCGGTAATTGTGGTTGGACCGAAACTAAAGATTTATCAGTGTGGTTTGCCAAGAGAAATGGCGATCGAATTATTCCAACCTTTTGTAATCCACCGTCTGATTAATAGTGGCATGGTGAACAACATCAAAGCTGCTAAAAAACTAATTCAGCGTAACGATTCTAGCGTTTATGAAGTATTGAAAGAGGTGATTACTGGGCATCCAGTGATGTTAAACCGCGCACCAACGCTTCACCGCTTGGGAATTCAGGCATTTGAGCCAATTTTAGTAGAGGGTAGAGCCATTCAACTCCATCCTCTTGTATGTCCTGCCTTTAACGCTGACTTTGACGGTGACCAAATGGCGGTTCACGTACCTTTGTCTTTAGAGGCACAGGCAGAAGCTCGATTACTAATGTTGGCTTGTCATAATATTCTGTCTCCCGCTACAGGAAGACCAATTGTGGCACCATCTCAGGACATGGTTTTGGGCTGCTACTATCTAACGGCGGAAAATCCTAATGCTTTAAAAGGTAAAGGTCGTCGTTTTGGCAACTTAGAGGATGCTGTCAAAGCCTATGAACAAGGACAGGTAGATATTCATGCCCGTGTTTGGCTCAGGTATGACGGAGAAGTAGAAACAGAAGAACCAGATACTGAAATTATAGAAACAGAAGATTTAGCTGATGGCAGCAAGATTGAATATTATCGTCAAAGATTTGTCAGGAAGTCGGCTCAAGGAGAAGAAATTGCTCAGTATATAGACACTACTATCGGTCGAATTATTTATAACCAGACGGTACAAGAGGCTTTGACTGCTATGGTATAGGCGTAACTTTTACCCCCTAAAAACTCAAAAATTTTAATAGCTAAGAACAGAAAAATCAGACATGAAATTTTATAACCACATCGTTGATAAAGGTCGTCTAAAAAAACTGATGGCTTCGGCTTTTACAGAGTATGGTTCGGCTCATAGCGCAACCGTTGCAGATTCTCTCAAAGAACTTGGCTTTCGTTATGCGACGGTGGCTGGAGTGTCTATTAGCGTAGACGACCTGAAAGTACCGCCTATTAAAGCTGAAATGCTCGAAGCAGCAGAGGTGGAAATTAGAGAGACAGAGGAACGTTATGCTCGCGGAGAAATCACAGAAGTTGAGCGTTTTCAAAAGGTAATTGATACCTGGACGAGTACCTCAGAAAACCTCAAAAATGAGGTGGTAACCAATTTCCGGGCTACGGATCCTCTTAATTCCGTCTACATGATGGCTTTTAGCGGAGCGCGAGGTAACTTATCTCAGGTGCGCCAGCTTGTAGGAATGCGGGGTTTGATGGCCGATCCTCAAGGGGAAATTATTGACTTACCAATTAAAACTAATTTCCGTGAAGGATTAACCGTAACTGAATATATTATTTCTTCCTATGGAGCAAGAAAAGGGCTGGTAGATACAGCACTGCGTACTGCTGACTCTGGCTATTTAACCCGACGTTTAGTAGATGTCTCTCAAGACGTAATTGTTAGAGAAATCGATTGTGGTACTGAGCGAGGCATTAGTTTAAAGGCGATGATGGATGGCGATCGCACTTTAATTCAGCTATCAGATCGTCTTTTAGGTAGAGTTCTGGCTGAAGACGCAGTAGAAAAGAAAACTAAACAAGTAATTGCTACTCGTAATCAAGATATTGACCACGATTTGGCGCAAGAAATAGGCGATCGCGTTGAGGAGGTGATGGTACGTTCTCCTCTTACCTGTCAGGCTGCTCGTTCTGTATGTCAAAAATGCTACGGCTGGAGTTTAGCACACGGACATATGGTAGATATGGGAGAAGCAGTGGGTATTATTGCTGCCCAATCTATTGGTGAACCTGGAACTCAGTTAACCATGCGTACTTTCCATACAGGAGGAGTATTTACGGGAGAAGTAGCCCGTCAAATCCGTGCTAAATCTGACGGTACGGTCAAGTTTGGTAAAGGATTAAGTACCCGTGCAATTCGCACCCGTCACGGTGATGAAAGAAATCAGGTAGAAACCATCGGTGACATTTTGCTAGTTCCTCATAAAGGTAAAACGGTAAATACTGCCTTAACCGCTGCTTCTTTGATTTATGTAGAAGACGGAGAAGAAGTCAAGAAAGGTCAGCTATTAGTCGAAGTAGCAAAAGTACAGGTACAAAAATCTACAGAAAAAGCAGCCAAAGACGTAACTTCCGATTTAGCGGGAGAAGTTTTGTTTGCTGACCTTGTACCTGAAGACAAAAAAGATCGTCAAGGAAATACGACCCGTATAGCTCAAAGAGGAGGACTGCTTTGGGTATTATCAGGAGAAGTATATAACCTACTCCCTGGTGCCGAAGCCTTGGTGAAAAACGGCGATAAAGTTAAGCCAGGAGATTTACTAGCTCAAACTCGACTTACTGCTGCTAATGGTGGTGTGGTCAGAATGATTACCGATAGCCGTGAAATAGAAATTGTGACTGCATCTGTGTCTTTGGATCAAGCCAAAGTCAAGGTTGAAAGCGATGGTGGTCGCGAGCAGTATATTATCTACACTGCCGACGAGCGCAAATTCTTACTCAAAGCCACTCCTGGCACAAAAGTACAGAATGGTCAGATCGTTGCTGAATTGATTGACGATCGCTATCGTACAGAAACAGGGGGAATTATCAAATATGGTGGTATCACCATTGGTAAAGGTAATCGTAAACAGGGTTACGAAATTGAAAAAGGTGGGACTTTACTATGGATTCCTGAAGAAAGCCACGAAGTAAACAAAGATATTTCGCTGCTAATTGTTGAAGACGGCGAATATGTTGAAGCTGGCGCAGAAGTAGTCAAAGATGTCTTTTGTCAATCTTCGGGTATTGTCGAAGTGGTGCAGAAAAACGACATCCTTAGAGAAATAATTATTAAGCCAGGGGAAATTCATCAATTAGAGGACACTAAAAGCGAATGGCATGAGCAGCTAATTCAGCCAGGTACAGAGGTTTTGCCTGGAGTAATAGTTTCAGAACAAAGATATGGAGAAGTTGTCGAAAGTACTGAAGGACCAGCTTTAATTCTCCGTCCTGTCCGAGAATTTGAAGTAGCAGATGAACCTTCTATTCCTTCTCAAGCATCTATTAATCAAGATGATGGTCGTCAAATAGAATTACGCTCAGTCCAAAGAATCTTTTATAAAGATGGCGAAAGAGTAAAATCTGTCAATAGCCTGTCTTTAATTAGTACCCTGTTAATCCTAGAGATCGAAACCAGCCAACAAAGCGATATCATCGCCAATCTAAGCGCAGATATCGAGTTGCAGCCAGAGGAAGACGATCCAGATACTAAACGATTACAGATGGTTATCTTAGAATCTTTAGTACTCAGAAGAGATACTGATGTAGATCCTCATAGTGGTGATGTAGAAACTAAAGTTTTGGTCACGGACGGCGAAGAAATTGTCAAAGGTGCAACTATCGCTCGAACTGAAATTCAGTGTAGATCTACTGGAGAAGTACAGGGGATACGTGAAGGAGCAGAAGCTATTCGCCGTATTTTAATTGTCCGAGAAAGCGATGTGGTTACACATGAATTAAACATAGCCAAAAGCGCCTGTGACTTTAAAGAAAGAGATCTATTAGTATCTGGTACTCAACTGGCTGAGGGAGTCAAATTAGAACAATCAGGACAGGTAATTGGATTAACAGAGACAGCGGGCAAAACCACTGCGGTTCTTCGTCATACTCGTCCTTATCGTGTATCTCAAGGAGCAGTATTACATATCGATCATGGTGATTTAGTACAGCGTGGCGATAACTTAGTGCTGCTGGTGTTTGAACGTTCTAAAACAGGGGATATTATTCAAGGTTTACCCCGTATTGAAGAACTTCTAGAAGCGCGTAAACCAAAAGAAGGCTGTATCCTCAGCCGTAGCTCTGGAGTATGCCAGGTAGTCTACGAAGAAAATGAAACCGTAGATGTCAAAATCATGGAAGATGATGGGGTAGTCAGTGATTATCCGATTAAACCTGGACAAAACGCCATTGTCAGCGATGGACAAGTTGTTGAAGCTGGTGAACCATTAACTGATGGTCCTGCCAATCCGCACGAAATCTTGGAGACTCACTTCAATTTTCATCTACCCGAAAAAGGTTGTTATGGAGCGTCTTTAATTGGTTTACAAAAAGCCCAGCTATTCTTAGTTCGTCAGGTACAGTCTGTATACCAAAGCCAAGGAATTGATATCTCTGATAAACATATTGAGGTCATCGTCAGACAAATGACTGCCAAGGTCAGAATCGATGATGGAGGAGATACAATTATTCTGCCTGGAGAGCTTTTGGAATTGAGCCAGATTGAACAAGTTAACGAGGCAATGTCTATTACTGGTGGTGCGCCAGCGCAATATACTCCTGTACTGCTAGGTATCACCAAAGCTTCTTTGAATACCGATAGCTTCATCTCCGCAGCCTCTTTCCAAGAAACAACTAGGGTCTTGACTGAGGCAGCTATTGAAGGTAAGTCTGATTGGCTTAGAGGCTTGAAAGAAAACGTAATTATTGGTCGTCTGATTCCTGCTGGGACTGGTTTTAATATTCACGATGATCCTATGGGTGGTCGTAGTGATGCAGATTCTGGGATGCAGAATAGTGCAGTGTATGGCTATGGTGAGGATTTTGAATCTTATCGCTTGGCCGAAGAGCTAAATGGAGGTTCAGATAATACTCCCCGTCGCTCTTACAAAAACTTGAGTGATGATGAAAATGTCATCTTAGATGATAAATCAGCCAGAGCATATACAGGCTTTGATGCTTCAGAGAGAGCAGCAGAAGAGGAATAAATATTGATTGGGCTTGTTTACCATAAATTTGTCCAATATCATCAACTTTTAGCAGCGATGTAGTGATAATAAGAGAAATCTTAAAAACATCACGGCATCGCTTTTTTGCTGCTGGTCTATTTACAATAAAAGAATATTTGCTCAGGACTCAATACTTCTCGTCTAATAATTATAATTACCTACTATTTATTACTCGACCGATCAATAATAAAATTGAAACGAGAAGTATTAATTTGGGACGATTATATTTTCCCAAGAAATTGCTGAAATTTTATGATTAAAAGAGCGTATCATTCCCCATCTTCACCAACAGCTAATAGTAAGTCAGAAATTCATCCCCATGTTCACAGTGATGAATCTTTAAAGAAAATTATTAATCGTTTATCTCGTATCGAAGGTCATGTTCGGGGAATTAAAACGATGGTTCGGGAACATCGTCCTTGTCCAGAAGTCCTAGATCAAATAGCAGCGGTAAAAGGAGCAATATCTAGTGTGGCTAAGATTGTTTTAGAAGAGCATTTAGATGAGTGCTTGACCAACGCTGTTGACAAAGGAAACTTAGAGGTGGAAATTAGAGAATTGAAAAACTCCCTCAATCGATTTTTATCATAGTCTGATGATGGTCGAGGATGGGCTTTGATTCAATCCCCCGATAGAGGTTGTATAATATACAAAACTAAGATGGTAAAAGTTTTTCTGGGCAGTATTCCGTTCTACATCTTTGGTCTGATTATTAATCTTCTAGCTTTAGAGATTTATCCCTCCGCTGCATTGACGAAGCCTAACAAAGTTATTGCTCAATCAACATCCGCGCCTAAAACCCAACAAGCAGCAAACCCAACGCTAACTGCTTTAGAGCCAGAGATATTATCAGAAATAAATCGGGTTAGAACCAATCCTCAAGGCTACGCTCAATGGCTAGAACAGCAGCGACAATATTATGATGGCATTTGGCTTAGGCTACCTGGAGAAAAGCCAATTAGAACTAATAGAGGATTAAAAGCTTTAGAAGAAGCGATCGCCGTTCTCAAAAAACAACCGCCCTTACCTCCTTTGGATATCTCTGAGCAAACTAAGGCTAAAGCAACAACTAAGCTTGATAATTTTGCTACGGCTAACAATATCCAAAATATCAGCTACGGTAGAGTTACCCCTCAAGGCATTGTCATGAGTATGGTGGTGGATGAGCTATTTCCCGATCGCCGTCGCCGTGAAAGTCTTTTAAGCTCAAATGCTGAAGATACAGGAGTAGTCTGTAAACCCGATCCTCGGTATGCTAAGGTGTGTGCGATCGCCTATTCTAATACAGCTTCTGATCCAGAAGTCGCCGAGGCTAACCTACAGACTAAACCCCAACCCAAAAAAGAGACTATTGCTAGTCAGCCAAAAGTTGCTAGAGCAAAACCAGAAACTGCTGTTACGCCAGAAGTAAAGACTCCCCCTAGCCCAGCAGAAAGCACGGAAACTGCTGTTACGCCAGAAGCACCTACTGTCACCCAAGCACCTGCTTCTAACGAAGATACAGTTGCTGAATTACCTCAGCCACCTCAACCTCCTCTTGTTCCTGAAGTAACGACCCCAACTCCAGAAGCGGAAAACAATCAAGATGTAGAAGTTGCTCAAGCTGAAAAAGAACCACAAGCTGAAGCAGAAGACAAAGAAAAACCAATTGAAGAATCTGCAAGCAATCAAGAAAATGCCAAAATAGAAGCCGAAGACTCACAGAAAGTTGCCGCTAATTCTGATAGCGATCGCACACTAAACAATATAGAACGGGGTGCATTAGAAGATGGCGATCGCACCATACCCGAAGACGGTAGTTTCTATGATTCTTATCCCCTTGAAGGCAAAAGGGACGATTCCCTTACTATTCATCTTGAAAGCGATGAATTCGATCCTTTTGTGGCTTTAATTGACGATAAAGGTAATATTATTGAGCAGAATGATGATATTAGCGAAGAAGATAGCAACTCTGAAATTAAGGTAAGCATTCCTGAAGATGGTGCTTATAATATTATTGTCAATGCCTATGACGAGGGTGGAAAAGGGGAGTATATACTTACTATCAATCCGTAGATTAATTGATTGCAGGAAAAACATTTAGCTAGAAAAACTAGTCTTGCTGTGTAGAGGTCGTCTACAGTGAACAATTGAGATTAATTTTGAGGTTTCAACTCTTTTTTAGCTCTTAACGAGAACTTAGTCCAAGAGATGGATTATAGAAGAAAGTAGCTTTTGAAATCAAAAAATCATGCCTTTTACCCTAATTCAAGGAACTTTCCAACCCGATACAGGTAGACCTGATGGAGATACGGTACGTTTTGCGCCAGATGATTCAATGTTGGTATTTATCTTAAATCGTCGAGGTAGACCACCAAAAATAAATGAGAATAACGGCACGATTTCATTGCGTTATGAAGGCATAGATGCAATGGAAACAAAGGCAAGAATGCCTGAATCCTCAGATGCTACAGCAAAAAACTTAATTTTACTCGGTATTACCGAGACTGTTAGAGAAACGCGCGGTTATGTCTTATCCAATCAGCTCGATCCTAATGGTAGACCAATTTGCTTTATTTTTACTGGAGATCCTGAGTCTGGGGAAAACGATGGAGATAGTATTTTTCTTACTCCTGAACGGTGAAAACAAGCTTAAATTATCAACTTATAGAGAATGGCAATGTTTATCCACTGTATTATGACACATTGTTTTTCGATCTGCGCCAAGAATTTACCGATGCAGTACTAGCTGCAAGAGAAGCTAGAAAAGGTATCTGGAAAAATGACGTAACTACCGAAGGTGCAACTTGGGATGGTGCTAATTCTCTTGGTGCTATTCCTCCGTTATTTCCTAAACTGTGGAGAAGGCTACAGGGGTATACTCAAGATCGCGATTATCGTGAAGATTCTGAGACATTGGATCGCTTTATTGAATATTTACAAACTAAACGCTCAGAAAGAGTATTGGTGAGCGATCGAGGACGTTTTACAGGATTCGATAACGTAGTTGAAGTTGACGGCGACACAATAAAACTTCTATATCGACCAGAAGAATTAATATTTATGTCATAGCATTATTTTTACTGTCTGATAACCCTTACCTCTTAATCTTTGACCTTTTCCCTAAATCAACTTTTGTATTCTTATATACAATTAATTTTAAAGTCGTCATCTATCTCAAGATACAAATAAATAGGTATTTTCCAGTGTGCATATTAAAAATATATATCTTATAGTAGATTTGAAAATTTATTAACTATATGAACACCTAATGGTTATTGACTCATGGAAAAAAAGCTAAAGGAACTTATTGGTCAAGCGGATATTTGGCTTTTTATTAAAAGTAGTAATGGCTGGGTTAAGAACGTAGAGATTCTAGATGTAGAATCACATACAGTATCTTTCCGATATCAGCACGAATCTTCAGCAGAGGTAAAAATTTGGGAAAAAACAACTAGATTGGATAATATTTTAGAAATTGATATTCGTGTCACGGCTATTCCTAGATGTGAACTAAAGCTAAAGGATATGCGCCATAAACTTAGTCGACTATTAGAACAAGAATAAATGTAGGGGAAAGGAAAAAGGGGAAGTTAAATGTGTAATTAATAAGGACGCGATTTCTAAGGTTTATTTCCTCAGAAATTAAGGCCGTCCTTTTTGTTTAGACACCTAAATGCTTATTTGCTCAACCTAAATTTAATCATCAAAAAACTGAAAAATAGAAATGAAGATTCAGAATACTATCCGCCATATTTATGATCTAGTTCGCCAATCATCGAAGATGAGAGTATTATCTATTCGCCTTGATCGTTTCTTTAAAGTATCTTTATTAAACAAAGAAAACAAGCTGTTTCGTTACCCGTTTTTTAATTATCAGCAAATAGTTAAAAAATATCCGTCTTAAGGAATAGATATCGTCAATATTCGTTGACTACACTTACGAAAAATATATACTCAGTAGGAGGTTTGATAAGCTTTAATTCTGTCAAAATATCTAAGAAAACAAAAAACAAAACTTTACAATTACTTATGTCTGCCAATGGATTAGCGGTATTTGACCGCACCACAGAAAAAACACATCAATTTATTAACGATGTTGCTCAACAAATTGATATAGAAGATAAACACCTTGTGTTTATTGGTATTAAAGCAGTTTTACATGGTTTACGCGATCGCATTCCTCTTGAAGAAGCTGCTCAACTAGCCGCACAGCTTCCTGTACTGTTGGCAGGTTTTTATTATCAGGGTTGGAAACCAGCAGCCACACCTACTAAAGAGAGATCTGTAGATGCTTTTGTAGATAAAGTTAAAGGTAATTTACCTAAGGGAGATTATCCTGTAGAAATAGAAGCTTTAATTCGAGGGGTTTTTGCCGTGCTATCTGAGTGGGTAACTCAAGGAGAAATCCAAGACGTAGCTAATATGTTGCCTAAAGATGTGCAAGAATTTTGGCCAGAAGCTATTGTTGCTCAATTAAATCAATAAGAACAACAGATATGACTGTAGGTAAAGATGTTTTTTAAAAACGTCCATCCCGCACTATGTTTGGATGTTGTTAAGGCGATCGCTTATATTAAAAAATTTGGCGATCTTACCCACAGAATATTGGGTAAGATCGCCAACCCTATATTTATTAGATCTTTAGATAGTAGACTGTAAGAAAAAATAATTAAATTGAAGGCAAACTTTTATCTTGGCTGTGCAGTTTGGTCATATAAGGATTGGGTAGGCAACCTGTATCCTCCCAAAAGCCAACCGCGAGATTTTTTAAAGCTATATAGCCAGCGTTTTACTACGGTAGAAGGAAATACGACTTTTTATGCTATTCCTTCAGAAGCAACAGTAAAAAATTGGGTGGCGCAAACTCCCGTTGGCTTTAGGCTATGTCCCAAGGTAAATCGAAATATTACCCATCAAGGTTTGTTATCTCCCTCAATTTCTGATGCCTTGAGTTTTTTAGAGCGAATTTCAGGCTTGAATGATCGTCTAGGAACAACATTTATCCAGTTACCACCTAGCTATAGTCCAGAGAATTTTGCTGATTTAAGCGAGTTTTTGACTGCCTGTAGCCAGTCCAATTTACCTTTGGCTTTGGAAGTACGACACTTAGATTGGTTTAAACAACAGTATCGCGATCGCCTTAATTATTTGCTAGCAGACTTAAACATAGCTATAACTCTACTTGACACTCGCCCCATTTACAATTGTCCAGACGATCCCCAAATTCATTCCCCCAGAAAAAAACCTGATGTTCCTCTTCAGCAGGTAGTTACTGGAAACACTGCTTTTGTACGTTTTATTAGCCATCCCGATTTGCAATACAATCAGGCTTATCTAAAACAGTGGGCGTATGATTTAAATAACTGGTTATGTCAAGGGAAAACAGTATACTTTTTCGTTCATTGTCCCCAAGAAGTGCGATCGCCTGATACTGCTAAGTATTTTTACTCTTTATTAAAGGCTCAGAACTATGATATTCCTGCTTTACCATGGAATAAGCTCGATCCCCACCCCACGCAATTAAGTTTGTTTTGATTTTTTTAATTGTAAAATAAATATAAATTTATGGCAGATCAGAGAAATATCAAGTTTTTATTAAACTTATAATTGTTTTGAATAGAGAATAAGGTTTACTTTGAATTACTTCGAGCTAGCTGATTCTTAATTTACGACTCGATCAAGATATTGCTTAACAGTTCTATAAGAATAATGTTAGGGCCGTTGTTTGGCTGACGACACCCCTAAATTTTTTTTATAGCTTCGTGGAAAATCTTGAGGCAAAAGTTTAAAAAACTTAACATTAGCCAAACCTTCGTGGCTGTCTATAGTTCAAACCCCTAAATGTCTTTATGACTTTTCAGGAGAATGAAAAAGTTTGGAGAGCGGCGTAAAATAGATAATGTTATAGACCCATTTAACAGCAAGAGTTCTAGCTGACACTAGTAACTCTTATAGCGATTTACGACTCGGCTCAAATATTGCTTAACGGTTCTATATGGTTGGTATTAGGGGTGTTGTTTGGCTGACAACGCTCCTAATTTTTTTTTAACAAGCAATTTAAGCCTTTGTATCTAAAATATAGGTTAATTGCAAACTCAACTTCTTGTCTTCTGTAAATATACTAGTTTTTTCAACTAATTTGGCTTATTTATTTTAAAGTTTTGATAATCTTTTCCCTAATTCAGCGTACTTACTTTATCTTAACTTTATTGAACTGAGCAGCAAGACTAATAATGTTGGTTTGTTCGTACTTTTCAAAAGGTTGATGAATCCAAGGATTATCAGGAAGATAGTCAACATAATAATCGGGTATTTTTATCGACGTACTTTTGTACCAAATTACAGCAGTGCGAATTTCTGCTATGTTGGCACCGTAATTTGTCTGAAGCCAGTTTAAAGATTCGGCTAAACTGACCCCAGAGTCAACCAAATCATCTACCAGTAAAATGCGATTATCTAAAGGTTGAATCGTCGCCAGATGTTCAGAAAACTTAATTTGACCACGCTGTTGATTATTTTCTCCCCCATAAGAAGCAGTAGAGAGAATAGCTAATGGTTGGTCATATAGCCGACAAAGAATATCTCCCACTCTTAAACCACCTTTTGCCAAACACACAATTTGATTAAACTGCCAATCTGACTGATGGATCTTGACAGCTAGAGTTTCGATTTTATGATGATATTCTGACCATGTAATGTGTAAATCTGTCATAAAAATAGGAATTTAAAATAATTGGACATCAGCGAGAAGTCAATAGATCGAGAAAAGCTTAACTTCACTACCAAGCTGGCATATGGTTCTGGAGATATGGGACCAGCCATCACGGCTAATATTTTAGTATTTTTTCTGTTATATTTTTTTACTAATGTGGCGGGATTACCTGCGGGTTTAGCAGGAAGCATTTTAGCCATCGGTAAGGTTGGAGATGCGATTAATGATCCCATTGCTGGAATTTTGAGCGATCGCACTCGTACCAGATGGGGAAGGCGTATACCCTGGATGCTATTTGGGGCAATTCCCTTTGGAATTTTCTTTTTTCTTCAATGGATTGTACCTACATTTAGCGAAGATCCTAACGTCAATAATTGGGGACTGTTTGTCTATTATGTAGTCGTAGCAACGCTGTTTAATATAGCTTATACGGCAGTTAATTTACCCTATACGGCACTAACTCCCGAACTAACTCAAGACTATGATGAACGAACCAATTTAAATAGTTTCCGCTTTGCTTTTTCCATTGGTGGGAGTATTTTATCTTTAATTTTAGCGACGGTTATTTTTAAAGTTTATTCTAACGATCCCAAGCAACAATATCTAATTTTGGGAGGAGTTTCTAGTTTAATCTCGATAGTTGCCTTATTTTGGTGTACCTTTCGGATTCAAGAACGAGGCGCAGCACCGCTTTTGCAACAGCAAGGAAAAAAAATACTCGGCTTTATTTTAACTGCGGTTGGGGCATTAGGAATAGCTTATGGTGTCAGCCAAATAGCTAATAGTACGACAGGAATTAGCGTTCTAGGCATTGCCAGTATTTTATTTGGTTTACAGTTTATTGGTTTTGGCATAACCCTAATTTTAGCTAAGACTGAATCTCATTTAAATAGTCGTGAAGCAGTTGAAGCAAGAAACTTGGCTAATAGTGTTCCCAGTGTTCCGATTCGAGAACAATTAAAGGTGGCATTTGCCAATAAAGCATTTTTATATGTAATTGGCATCTACTTATGTTCTTGGTTGGGAGTGCAGCTAACGGCTTCAATTCTGATTTACTATGTTGTCAGTTGGATGGGAATGGATGAGGCTGCTTTTCCTGCATTTGCGATCGCCGTACAGGGAACAGCCTTAGTCATGTTGTTTTTCTGGAAGTTTGTGAGCGAAAAACTAGGTAAAAAAGCTGTTTATTATCTAGGGATGGTTGTTTGGATTGTTGCTCAAGCAGGCTTATTCTTGATTCAGCCTGGTCAAACTGGAGAGCTTTATATATTAGCTATCATGGCTGGTTTTGGTGTCTCTGTGGCTTATCTTATTCCTTGGTCAATGATTCCCGATGTGGTGGATTTAGATGAACTAAATACGGGACAAAGAAGGGAAGGAGTTTTTTACAGTTTCATGGTACTGCTGCAAAAGCTTGGTTTAGCCTTAGCATTATTTTTAGTCGGACAAGCTTTAGAATTCTCTGGTTTTGTTGCCCGAATACCAGGAGAAGCTATTCCTGTGCAGCCAGATAGTGCTTTGTTGGCTATTCGGATTGCGATCGCGCCTTTGCCTACAGTGTTTCTAATTATTGGTTTAGTTTTGACCTATTTCTATCCGATTACCAAAGAAGTTCACGCCGATATTCGGATGCAGTTAAAAGCCAAAAAAAATAGTTAAAAACAATTTTACTAAATCCTATTTAGATACATCACTTAAAAATATTGTAGGGTCAGAGGTCAGAGGTCAGAGGTTAGAGGTCAGAGGTCAGAGGTTAGAGGTCAGAGGTCAGAGGTCAGAGGTCAGAGGTTAGAGGTCAGAGGTCAGAGGTCAGAGGTCAGAGGTCAGAGGTCAGAGGTCAGAGGTCAGAGGTCAGAGGTCAGAGGTCAGAGGTCAGAGGTCAGGAGAATGATAGCGATTTCAAGGAAAGAGTACCTTATCAATCAGATTTAGTATGAGATGGTTAAATAGCTATAAGAGGAGATTGTAATTTTTAAAAATACTGAGAATTTCTGCAACCTGACCCTAAAGGGATAGATAATTAAAATAGGTGCATATTTCAGCTACAACTAAAGCCAACTAATTAATAATCTGTGACTGTATTTCAACAAGAACGTCTGTTATTTACTCCTGCAACTCCAGAAACCAACGCCATTCCCGCTATTTTTGCTTTTCCTAATGAATATACCATTGGTATTACTAGTTTGGGTTTTCAAATCGTTTGGGCGACTCTGGCAATGCGTTCTGATGTTGATGTCAGCCGCTTGTTTACCGACCTGAGTGAAACCCTACCCAGAAATCCTGAATTACTTGGTTTTTCAGTATCCTGGGAACTAGACTATGTTAATATTTTTAATCTATTAGAGTCTTTAGATATTCCCCTTGAGAGCATTGATAGACAAGACGAGCATCCTTTAGTATTCGGAGGGGGAACTGTTTTAACCGCTAATCCTGAACCCTTTGCCGATTTCTTTGATGTAATTTTGCTAGGAGATGGAGAGAATTTACTCGATAGCTTTATTGATGCTTATCAACAGGTAAGAAACGCAGACCGCTTGACTAAGCTTAAGCATTTAGCCCAAGTTCCTGGAGTTTATATTCCCAGCTTATATGAAGTAACTTATCATAGTCCTGAAGGCGAAATAAGCGCGATCGCACCTATCGATCCTGACATTCCCGCAGCAGTTGAAAAACAAACCTATCGTGGCAATACTCTCTCAGCTTCTACCGTAGTTACGGAAAAGGCAGCCTGGGAGAATATTTACATGGTGGAAGTTGTCCGCAGTTGTCCTGAAATGTGTCGCTTCTGTTTGGCTAGCTATTTAACTTTGCCATTTCGCACGGCATCTTTAAATGACTCTTTAATTCCTGCTATTGAAAAAGGTTTGAAAGTTACTAAGCGTTTGGGTTTACTAGGCGCATCTGTAACCCAGCATCCAGAATTTGCCGCCATCTTAGATTATTTGTCTCAGCCTCAATATGAAGATGTGCGTCTTAGTATTGCTTCAGTGCGTACCAACACCGTTACAGAAAAGCTGGCTGCTACCTTAGCAAACCGTGATACTCGTTCAATTACCATTGCTGTAGAAAGTGGTTCAGAAAAAGTTAGACAGATCGTCAATAAAAAACTTACTAATGACGAAATCATTCAAGCAGCTATTAACGCCAAAGCAGGAGGCTTAAAAGCCCTTAAGCTTTACGGAATGGTTGGTATTCCAGGAGAAAATATGGCTGATGTAGAAGCAACTGTGTCTATGATGTCGGCAATTAAAAAAGCTGTTCCTGGTTTACGCTTAACTTTAGGATGCAGCACCTTTGTACCAAAATCTCACACTCCCTTTCAATGGTTTGGAGTCAATCCCCAAGCCAAGAAAAGACTTAAATATCTAGAGAAAAATCTGCGCCAGCAGGGTATTGATTTTCGTCCTGAAAGCTATAATTGGTCAGTAATTCAGGCTTTAATTTCTCGTGGAGATCGCCGTTTAGGAAAGCTGCTGCAATTAACCAGAGAATATGGTGACTCCGTAGGCAGCTACAAACGAGCCTTTAAACAACTGCGAGGGCAAATACCTACCTTGGATTACTATGTTCACGATCGTTGGGATTCAGATAAGCAAATTCTTCCCTGGCAGCATATCCAAGGCGCATTACCTCAGAAAACACTAGTTAAACATTTGGATGAGGCAATGGCGATCGCGAGTAAATCTACTTTATCAGAACAATTTAACTAAAGAAAATTTTGGAAGAAGTAAAACTTTACCTCATCAAGTTTATTTGTACTTGAAAATAAACTCAATGAGGTAGTATTTTTTAGCCTTTAACAAGCGTCACCTATAAATAAAAGAAAAGCGAAAAAAGTGCATTTCTCTAAGTGACTTCAAGCCTTAAAATTTAATAGCAGTTGCTAATATCACTAGATAATCCTCTTTCAAGCTCTTTAGCCAAAATATTATCTAGCTCAATTTCAATGCCAAATTGGTTCAAAACTTCTAGAGTATTTTCAACGTGTTTGATTTGAGTAGCTGTTGCAGTCTTCATAATTATTCTCCGTGAATTGTTAGTTAATGAAAAGCGAAATAAAGTGTATCTTTGCGAGTGATATGCAGGTCTTAAAATTTAATAGCAGTTGCTAATATCACTAGATAATCCTCTTTCAAGCTCTTTAGCCAAAATATTATCTAGCTCAATTTCAATGCCAAATTGGTTCAAAACTTCTAGAGTATTTTCAACGTGTTTGATTTGAGTAGCTGTTGCAGTCTTCATAATTATTCTCCGTGAATTGTTAGTTAATGAAAAGCGAAATAAAGTGTATCTTTGCGAGTGATATGCAGGTCTTAAAATTTAATAGCAGTTGCTAATATCACTAGATAATCCTGCTTCAAACTCTTGAGCCAAGATATTGTCTAGCTCAATTTCGATGCCAAATTGATTCAAAACTTCTAGAGTATTTTCAACGTGTTTGATTTGAGTAGCTGTTGCAGTCTTCATATTTATTTTCCGTAAATTTTTAGCTGTGGATATGTACCAAAAACTGTTTGTTCTTGGTTGATGAATTATTTTGTGGGTAGGCTTAAATCAACTTTCAGCTAATAGAATTAATTAAGCTTTAATAATTCTAGGGTTTGCTGAAGCTCAACATCAGAAATATAGCCTCCAGGTGGTGGACTAAAAGACATAAGTGCAGTTTCATAACAAGCTCTTGCCACACGAGTTCTTTCAGAGGCAGTAAGCCCTGCTACTAGTGAGACATTTTCTACTGCGTGTCCAGCATCAGCACCAACAGAACTATGTACGCGCAGACAGCGAGTAGCATTGGTCTGAGTTGGAAACAAAGCTTCAACCTTTTGGATATAATCCTCTTCAATGCCCAAAGATAAACGTTCCATTGTGTAGGTGTAGCCCACACAATCGATTGGATTGCTATCTTTGGCACTACGAGTAAAATAATCCATCAAAGCAACAGCAGCAGGGGGAACAAGAGTCTTAACCACAGCCTCAGCATCGTAACCCAAGGACTGAATATCGAGCAAAGCTAGGCGATCGTGACCTGTTTCCTCTTCAGCTTTTTCTAAAGCCCACTCTTCTAATGCAAAATGCCTATTAGCAGCAAAGTTTTTAGCAGCATCTCTCATTAGATCTGGGACAGAAGAAGTCAGGTGATAAGCACCAGCCAATCGCCAAATCCAGCGAACAGTAGTTAACGCAGGTGGTCTAAGTTCAGATTTGACTGCATACTTAGCAACAGCGATCGCCGTATCTAATAACTTCCGAGTGGTAGCAAAACTACCAGCACCTTTCATTGATTGAGCAAAGCGATCGTCAGCAGAACGAGGTTTATATAACCAAGCACGTTCAGCAGTAGCTACTACTACTTTATCTGGGGCAATTTGCACCCATTCTGCATTGGCAAGATCTGATCGATCCTGGCTACCTCTTGCTCGATCGGCAGCATCTGTGTTATGATTATTAGCCATATAGAGTCACAAAACAATTCGTTAAACATTTGCGGTGAAATCTACTAGTTTGCAGACTGAATATATTTGACCGCATTTTCTTTTTTAATTACAAAATAAACTAAGCCATAGCTAATTACGAAATTGTTCAGAGAAAAAACTTTGAGCAATTTATAGCTTTTGGTTTATTTAAAGTCAATCAAGAAATAATATTTCGTATGTTTGATTAACTTTTTACTTTGTAACTTTATGCTCTAAATATTAGGTGCTTGTCAGCTAATTGGCATCCGAAAGTCTACCTAATTTTAAACAAGAAATAAACTAACATTTAAAGTTAATCTCAGTATTTTTACATCTACAGCTAAGTATTTTTCCTTATTTTGAAAACATAGTTGTCAACTTAATAAAAATTACTTAAATAAAATTACTTAAAGCTTATTCTTCATAATCGCTGTTAATTTGAACATCTAGAGTATCTTCATCAACATAAATATATAAAACGTTGGGACGACAGCACACCTGGCAATCTTCGGTATAAGATTGCTGCATTCCCGCACTTAGATCGATGAAAGTACTATTAGACTCGCCACAAAAAGCGCAGATATATTCAGAAGTAGTTTGCATATTGACCTAATTAATAATCACCTAGTTAATTCTCATCTTCTATTTCTTCTTGTAACTGTCGATCGTAAACATCCTGTAGATTTTGATGTTTCTTCTTGCGCGAGGTACGACGGTATTTCTTAGTTTGTAATTTTGGTTCGTAATAGCTTTTTCCTGCTCTTTTGACCTTTAGTTTTAGGCTAGACTCTCGATCTGGCTGTTGATCTAAGATATCTTGACGAGCGATCGCCTTGTCTAAAAAATCAAGATAATATTCATAACGTTCCCAATCTCCTCTAACTGCACAGTTAGGTTCATCTCGGTGCAGACAATCACTAAACTGACAGCTTTTTGTATGTAGTCTAGCTCTGGCTTCGGGGAAATATTGAGCTAAATCTTGGGGAAGGCAGTCTAAATCTGGCTGGTTGAAGCCTGGGCTATCTGCCAACAAACCACCCCCAGGAAGCTCAAATAACTCTACATGGCGGGTAGTATGACGACCTCGCTGTAGCTTGCCTGAGACTTCGCCAATCCTGAGATTAACAGAGGGGATTAAAGCATCAATTAAGCTTGATTTTCCGACACCACTTGGTCCTGCTACCACGGTAATGATACCCTTTAAATGTTCTAATAACTCATTGATGCCAGACTGCTGCTGAACGCTAATATAGTTTGCTTGGTAACCCCATTGCTCAAGACGTTCCTGCCATTGTTGCTGCTGCAACTGGGTAATCAAATCGCATTTATTGAGACATAAGCATAAATTTAAAGCAGTAGATTCCGCTTTAACCAAAAAGCGACTTAGCTGCCAGGGATCTAAAGTAGGTTCTTCAACCGCAAATACTAGTAAAATGCTATGGGCATTGGCAACAGGAGGACGCTGTAGTTCGGTGGTGCGAGGAATAACTTGAGAGATCGCTCCTCTAGCATCTTGCCAATCTGGTTCCTCGACGATAATGCGATCGCCAACCATCACTTTTTGCCCAATTTTTTTGAGCCGAGTCCGACGGGTACACAGCAAAAACCGAGCCATGTCATTATTTTCTAGCTTGACATGGTAAAAGTTAGCCTGAACAGCAACTACAGTGCCAATGATTTGACGCTCGGTATCTATATACTGGCTTGAGCGATCGAGCTTAAGCTCAACTGCGCCGTTCAAATCTCCATCCTTCACCATTTTGTCGGACGACGAACTAGTAACGAAAAAAAGCCCTGACGCTCATCAATAGCTTCTAAATGATAGCCTTCCATCTTTAGGCTGTCTGGAACTTGTTCAATCGGCTCACCAGAATCGAGCCAAACTTCTAATAAAGAACCAGGGGACATTTGTTCTAAACGAAGCTTAGTTCGCACAAAATTAATCGGACAGGGAGTACCGCGCAAATCTAGATGAGCATCAGCCTCTTTGGAGGTAGCATTATCCGCACCTTTTGAAGAGTCAACAGGGTTCATTTTTGAAATAAACCTCCCAAAAAGCCCTCTTTGTTACCTTTACCTGTAGCTTCACCTCTAACGGTGGCTAGCTTTTCTAATAGTTCCCTTTCTTCAGAGTTGAGCTTAGTTGGAATATCTATCTTGACTGTAATCAAGTGATTCCCTCTACTGACAGGATTACCTAGCTTAGGTACGCCTTTATTTTCTAGAGTCAGCACAGTATTAGGTTGAGTTCCTGCTGGAATAATTAATTCTTCTTTGCCATCAACAGTGTTTATATTTAAACTACAGCCCAAAATTGCCTGTAGATAGCTGATGGTAAGTTCTGACCTGATGTTAATTCCTTCTCTAGTAAACTCTTTGTCAGATTCAACAAACAAATATACGTATAGGTCACCTGGTGTACCGCTACGAACTCCAGCGTCTCCTTCCCCAGAAACTCTCAGGCGAGTTCCATTGTCCACGCCAGGGGGAATAGTAATTTTTAGCTTTTTAGTTTCTTGTTGCCGACCTGCACCATGACAAGTATTACATTTTTCCTCAATTACTTGTCCTGTGCCATTACAAGTAGTACAAGCTGCAACCTGAGCAAAACTACCAAAAGGAGTGCGAGTTGCACGACGTACCTGACCGCTACCGCCACAAGTACCACAGGTTTTAACGCCTGTACCTGGTTTAGCTCCCGTACCGTTGCAGGTGTTACATGATTCTAGATGAGGAATTTTTATTTGCTTTTCGCCACCAAAGACAGCCTCTCGGAAGTCCAGCTTTAAGTCTAGTCGTAGATCGTCTCCTCTTGCTGGGCCATTACGACGACGAGATTGACCTGGACTAGTACCAACGCCACCGCCAAATCCACTAAAGATAGTTTCAAAGATATCGGCAAAACCGCCCATATCACCGTAATCGTATCCCGATGCCCCTGCTGCACCACCTACGCCAGCCTCGCCAAAGCGATCGTATCTGGCGCGAGTTTCAGGTTCAGAAAGAACCTCATAGGCGCGACTAATTTCTTTGAACTTTTCCTCTGCTCCCGATTCTTTGTTGACATCGGGATGATACTGGCGAGCCAGACGACGATAAGCACGCTTTAATTCATCTTTATCTACATCTTGGGATACGCCCAGAATTTGATAGTAGTCCCCTGCCATAAAATCTTAATTTTTTCCTATGGTTTGTTGATTGTACTTTAGCAAAATCAGCACTAGAAAACATAGTACGGTTACTACTAAGAGTTGTTTGTTCCAGCAAAACAATCTCAATTTACTTAGTCAACTGCTTCATAATCATCATCATCAAGACCTAAACCAGCACCGCCTTCAATGTTGGCATCATTAGATACGTTAACTACTGCCTTGACGCTATTATCTTGTGAAATACCCATTTCAGTTTTAGCATCAGCAAAATCATCATCATCAAATTTGAATGAATCATCTAAACCAGAATTCTTTTGTTGATAGACATCTGTTCCAACTTCTAATAAAGTTTGACGCAGGTTTTCTAAAATACTGCTGACATTTTTGATAGTTGTGTTGGGATTATTACAGGCTATCTTAAATTCTTCGCTAATTCTGGCAATTTTTGCCTTTAATTCATCACGGACTAGATCTCCTTGTTCGCTTAAAGTTGATTCGTAGTTATAGATAAGATTTTCAGCTTGATTTTTTAAGTTGACCAACTCAATATTGCGGCGGTCTTGTTCAGCATAATTATCTGCCTCTAGGCGCATTCGTTCAACTTCATTAGAACTTAAGCCTCCAGTATTGCTAATAGTAATACCTTGTTGCTTGCCCGTGCCTTTATCTTGCGCCCCAACCTGCAAAATTCCGTTAACGTCAATTTCAAAAGCAACTTCTATTTGAGGCATTCCTCTCGGAGCAACAGGAATACCCGTTAGCAAGAATTTACCAAGGCTTTTATTATCTTTTGCCATGGCTCTTTCACCCTGAAGCACATGAATTTCGACGCTTGTTTGACCATCAGCAGCAGTAGAAAAAACCTGAGATTTGCTTGTCGGTACGGTGGTATTTCTTTCGATAATTTTAGTAAAGACCTCCCCTAAAGTTTCAATCCCCAAAGAGAGAGGAGTAATGTCTAAAAGCAAAACATCTTCTATTTCTCCACCTAGCACTCCTGCTTGAATTGCAGCACCAGCAGCTACCGCCTCATCAGGGTTGACAGATCTATCAATCTGCATTCCCTCAAAGATGGTTTGAATTGCTTGTTGTACAGCGGGAATACGGGTTGAACCACCTACTAGGATAATACGATCTATCTCACTAGGCTCTGAATCTGCATCTTTGAGTGCCAGCCTAACAGGATCTAAAGTTTTTTGAATTAAATCTTTAGCTAATTCCTCAAATTTCGCCCGACTCAACTCCATTTCAATATGTTTTGGGCCAGTTTCATCTGCCGTGATAAATGGCAGATTTATTGAAGTTGTAGGCGCAACTGAAAGCTCAATTTTGGCTTTTTCCGCAGCTTCTCGCATTCGCTGTAGTGCCATTTTGTCAGTTCTTAGATCAATTTCTTCCTCAGCATAAAAAGTTTTGATCATCCAACGGACAATAACATTATCAAAGTCATCTCCACCCAAATGATTGTTGCCCGAAGTTGCCTTGACCTCAAAAACACCATTTCCCAGTTGCAGAATGGAAACATCAAAAGTACCGCCACCCAAGTCAAAGACTAAGATGTTTTCTTCTCGGTCTTGTTTATCTAGACCATAAGCCAATGCTGCTGCCGTTGGTTCATTAACAATGCGCAAAACATCTAAGCCAGCGATAGTTCCTGCGTCCTTTGTTGCCTGTCTTTGAGCATCTGTAAAGTAAGCTGGAACAGTAATAACTACCTCAGTTACGGGTTCTCCCAGAAAACTTTCGGCATCTGTTTTTAATTTCTGCAAAATCATAGCCGAAATTTCTTGGGGAGTATACTGATGATTGTTAATTTGAACATCAACAGTACCATCTCGACCAGAAATACATTTGTATGGAGTACGCGATCGCTCTTCTTCTGTATCTTCCCAGCGACGACCAATAAAACGCTTAATACTGTGAACAGTATTTTTAGCATTAGTAACTGATTGTCTTTTAGCTAGTTGACCAACTAAACGAGTGTCACCTTTAGCAAATGCCACCATACTCGGTGTTGTTCGCGCACCTTCTGAGTTGGCAATTATTACAGGCTTTCCTCCTTCAAGCACAGCAACGCAACTGTTGGTAGTTCCAAGGTCAATACCGATAACTTTTGCCATAGTGCTTAGGCAGTAACTTTCTTTCTATAGGGTTATCAGAAGTTAACAGCAAATTAGAAAGCAGTGTCGGCATTTCCCTATGCCGAAGCTACTTATCCTAAGCCTACGTCTAAAATTTTAAAATACTTAAAATATTTGGTATTCTAAAATTTCTTAGCCGTTGTTTTCCTGTTCTTCTGTATTTTTCTCTTCCGAAGTTATCACAGGATCTTTAGGAACAGCAACTTTAACCATGGCATGACGTAAAATTGTATCCCCCAGAACATATCCTCGCATCAACTGCTCCATAACAGTTCCTTCTGGATACTCATCGGTTTGCTCGCGCAACATTGCTTCATGAAAATTGGGATCAAATTCTTTTCCTTCAGGACGCATTGCCGATACACCCATTTTTTTGAGGCATTCTACTAAGGTCTTATAAACGCCTTGATAGCTGGTATGAATCGCCTTTTCACCGTCAGTTTCTGGCTTAAGTTGAGTTCTGGCACGTTCAAAATTATCGACTACTGGAAGTAACTCAGTAATTACATTTTTTTTTGCCTGTATTTCTAAAATTTCTTTTTCATTGATGGTTCGTCGGCGAAAATTCTCGAAATCAGCAGCTAATCGAGCGTATTGCGCTTTTGTTAGTTCTGCCTGTTGGCTTTTCTCATCTAAAAGATTTTTAAGATTGGCATTTTCTTGTTGAAAAGCAGCAAATATCTCTGCCTGCTCTTCAGAAAATTGTTTTTCTGGTTCTAAATTGACCTCTATAGACTCTACAGTTTCAACAGTGGACTCTACAGAATTTTTCTCAATAGATTCTGGAGCAGCGTTGAAAGTATCTGCTGGGGTGTCTGAAATCGTTACTTCAAGGTTTTGGTTAATTGTTTCTGGTTGCTTCTGCTCTTCAGTCATAGGAATGTTTATTTCTCCATATACAAAATATAGGATATTGCATTCTTTAGGGAAACTAATAGTTTTTAGGGAAATTTAGGGAACTTCTTAGTAATCGTTTTGCTTCATAAGCGATCGCACCTAAGATCATTTTCTTTGATTCACGTTAGCTCAAGCCCTATGAACAGAATAACGCAGCTTAAAAGTAATAACTAAAAAAATCTGTAAATCAGCTAGCAAAGTTATGTTTTGTCAAGGTGAGTTGAAATTTTAATAAAACTTTGGGGAACACTAGATAACGTGACTAAGATCTTTTTACATTCTATGGCTTATTCTTCCTCTTCTAAAAAAACTAGGGCGATCGCTTTACGTAACAATCTATCTCCTTTTGGAAACCAATTGGTTCAAAAAGGATTTATTGATGGTAACGAAATGCAGAAGGCTTTAGCTGAAAGTCGCAAAACTGGTCGTTCCTTGGTAGATATCCTCGAATCATCTACAGGTAAACAATTACCACCAGATTTATTACGCCAGTATAAGAGACACCATTTATTTGAACTCAAGGTTTTGTTTGGCGTAGAGTCGGCAGATCTAGAGTTAGAAACAGACCAGCTTAACAATAATCAAATGGGGGAATTAATCAATTCTTTAATTTCCTTGGATATTTGCCGTCGTTATCGATTGATCCCCATCAGAAAAGAAGAAGAACCAGCGACACTCGTGGTAGCAATGGTTGACCCTGAAAACTTGGAGGCTCAGGACGATCTCAACCGTATTCTTCGACCCAAAAAAATTAATGTTAAACGATTAGTTATTACCCAAGCTGACTATCAGCAGTTAATCGATCAATTTTTAGACGAGCAGGTTAAAAAAGAAACCGCCAAGAAAAAAGAAGTTAACGTTGATGTTTCTTTAGAATTAGACAATTTTGAGTTTAATTTGGAAGATGCAGAGGACGAGCTTGCTGATGATTTGGGTGCTGCTAATGAGGCACAGGCAGCACCGATCATTACTCTAGTTAATAAAATTCTGGCAAAAGCATTACAAGAAGGAGTTTCTGATATTCACATCGAACCCCAAGAAGAAAGTCTGAAAATCCGTTATCGCAAGGACAGCGTTTTGCAGCAGCCTTTTGATAAGATGCCGAAAAAGATTATTCCTGCGGTAGTAGCTCGCTTCAAGATTATGGCAGAGTTAGACATTGCCGAAAAACGCTTGCCCCAGGATGGCAAGATTCGCCGTATGTTCCAGGGTCGAAAAGTAGATTTTCGGGTTAATACCTTGCCCAGTCGCTACGGAGAAAAGGTAGTACTCAGGATTTTAGATAACACAGCTACTCAGCTAGGTCTTGATAAGCTGATTTCTCATGAGCCTACTTTAGAAATAGTTCGGGACATGGCAAAACGTCCCTTTGGTTTAATTCTGGTAACAGGACCTACTGGTTCGGGTAAATCTACAAGTCTTTACTCCGTTTTAGCAGAAAGAAATAGTCCTGACGTTAACATTTGTACTGCTGAAGATCCGATTGAATACTCCCTAGATGGGATTACTCAAGTACAGGTAATACGGGAAAAAGGCATGAACTTTGCCTCAATTCTGCGGGCTTTTTTAAGACAAGATCCTGACGTTATCTTAGTCGGTGAGACTAGAGACTCAGAAACCGCTAAAACGGCGATTGAAGCTGCCCTCACGGGTCACCTGGTATTAACTACACTACACACCAATGATGCTGCTGGTGCGATCGCTCGTCTCGATGAAATGGGGGTAGAGCCATTTATGATCTCTGGAGCATTGCTAGGAGTATTAGCTCAAAGACTAATGCGTAAAGTCTGTAGCGAATGTCGTATAGCCTATAATCCGACGCGCGCCGAGTTATCTAGATTTGGATTATCCGCAGCCGCAGAAGAGGAAGTTACGTTTTTCAAAGCCAATAAGCTGGATGTAGAACAGATGTCTAAGGCAAAAGCCAATGGCAGCATCTGTCCTAAATGTTCTGGGGTGGGATATAAGGGCAGAATTGGTGTTTACGAAGTCATGAAAAATTCCGAAAGATTGGAAAGCTTAATTAACCAAGGAGCAAACACCGATCGCCTTAAAGAAGTAGCAATCGAAGAAGGGATGATTACCATCCTGGCATACAGCTTAAATCTAGTCAAAGAAGGTCAAACCACCCTCGAAGAAGTAGAGCGGGTCACATTTAGCGATTCTAGCGTGGAAGCGGAGCGCAAGTCCAAGCAAAAAAGTAGCCTGACTTGTCGTACCTGTAGTGCCGAGCTACAGCCTGAGTGGTTGGATTGTCCTTATTGTATGACCCCTCGCTTTAGCAAATAACCAGCCAGCCAGAGAATAAATTCTCTGTCTGAAAAGGTTCGCATTTTAAATTATGACTTTAGGAGAAAAGAATTATGGATTTAATGATTGAAGACTTGATGGAGCAACTGGTAGAAATGGGTGGCTCAGATATGCACGTTCAGGCTAGTGCGCCAGTCTATTTTCGGATCAGTGGCAAATTAACCCCTATTGGCGAAAATCTTAATCCTCAAGAGTGCCAAAGATTGATTTTTAGTATGCTCAACAACAACCAAAGAAAGGAATTGGAGCAGCACTGGGAATTAGATTGTTCTTACGGTGTCAAAGGACTGGCTCGTTTTCGGGTCAATGTTTACAAAGAGCGAGGCTCTTATGCAGCTTGTTTACGGGCATTATCTTCTAAAATCCCTAACTTCGATCAGTTGGGTTTACCTGATGTAATTAGACGAACTACCGAAAGACCAAGGGGACTTGTCTTGGTAACTGGACCAACAGGCTCAGGCAAAACTACCACCCTGGCAGCGATGCTCGATTTAATCAACCGTACCAGAGGTGAGCATATCCTAACGGTAGAAGACCCGATTGAATATGTCTTTGATAACGTTAAAAGCTTATTCCACCAGCGACAGAAGGGAGAAGATACCAAAAGCTTTGCTAACGCCTTAAAAGCAGCACTACGGGAAGATCCAGACATCATTCTGGTAGGAGAGATGCGGGATTTGGAAACAATTTCTCTGGCAATCTCCGCAGCCGAAACAGGTCACCTAGTATTTGGCACTCTGCATACTAACTCTGCTTCAGGAACAGTCGATCGGATAATTGATGTTTTTCCCGCAGGTCAACAGGCACAAATTCGCGCCATGCTGTCTAACTCCTTAATTGCTGTATTTAGTCAAACCCTAGTTAAAAAGAAAAGTCCTAAGCCTGGCGAGTTTGGAAGAGTCATGGCACAGGAAATCATGATCGTCACTCCAGCGATCGCCAATTTAATCCGCGAAGGAAAAGCAGCAATGGTCTATTCTGCCATTCAAACAGGAGCAAAAATGGAGATGCAAACTATGGAACAAGCTTTAGCTGAGCTTGTTAAAAAAGGCATCGTCAGTATGGAAGAAGGAATAGCAAAAAGTTCTCGACCCGATGAGCTACAGCGTCTTACAGGTGCTGTAGCGGGCATGGGGATGGCAGCAAATGCCAAGCGTCATTAATTGCTCCTCAACCACGGCATCTAATCAGCGTCGGCTAAGTATTTTTAAGACAAAGTAAGGCTGACCAACGGTCACGCAAACCTCGTCGTCTTACGGCGGGGAAGGTGACCTAAATTATTTAACCAACTATTTTTCTATTAGCAATTTAATTATTAATTTATCTATGTCTGTATTCGTAGCCAAAGTCAAAGATCATTCGGGGAAAATCTTTAAAGAAAAGATCGAGGCAGCCACTGCTGAACAAGCCCGTTTAGCATTAAAAAACAAATACGTTGCCGTGGGCAAGATCAATAAATCTGGTATGGAAATTGACCTGTCTGCGTTGGAAATGGCTTTAGCCAAAGTCACAATTAAAGATAAAGCTGTATTCTCCCGCCAGTTTTCGGTCATGGTCAATGCGGGGGTAGCAATTGTTCGCGCTTTGGGTATTCTCTCGGATCAAGCTCCCAACGTCAAATTAAAAAAAGCTCTTTTGGGCATTAGTGCAGAGGTACAGCAGGGGATAAGTCTTTCTGAGTCGATGAGCAAATACCCTGAATGTTTTAACGATCTCTATGTCTATATGGTGGAGGCTGGAGAAGCTGGTGGGGTACTTGATGAAGTCCTGATGCGTCTATCTAAACTTTTAGAAGACATGGCAAAGTTACAAAACCAAATTAAGTCAGCTATGGCTTACCCTGTTACGGTGGGTATTTTTGCCGTTATCGCCTTTTTGGGGATGACTATTTTTCTAATTCCTGTGTTTGGCGGAATTTTTGAAGGTTTAGGGGCAGAATTACCGCTTCTGACCAGAATTATGCTAGGTATAAGTAATATTCTCCGTAGCTGGAAGGTTGTAATTCCCATTGTTGCCTTTGTCGGCACTAGTTTTTTGCTTCGCAATTATTACAAAACCACAATGGGTCGTCTGCAAATTGATGGCTTTATGCTAAAAATGCCGTTGTTTGGTGACTTAAACCAGAAAATTGCTGTAGCTCGTTTTTGTCGTGTATTTGGTACTCTGACTCGTTCTGGTGTTCCCGTCTTGCAATGTTTTGATATTGTTTGTAATACCATTGGTAATCAAGTAATTATTAATGCGGTTCAGAATGCTAAGGCAGATATTCAACAAGGGGGCATGATTTCTCTGGCAATTCAAAAGGAAAACGTTTTTCCGCCTCTAGCAATTCAGATGATTAGTATTGGTGAAGAAACAGGTGAATTAGACGGCATGATGGAGAAAGTGGCAGATTTCTACGAGGATGAGGTAGAACAAGCAGTTAAAGCTCTTACTAGTATGATTGAACCAATTATGATGGTGGGTATTGCTTTGATGGTGGGTACGATTTTGCTATCTATGTATTTACCGATGTTTTCCATCTTCGATCAGTTGGGTTAATTTTAAGGAGCGAATATGTTTCAAGGCTTGTGGGCGCAATATGTCTATTAAAAAATCTGACTACGAAACTTTGCTGGCTGAATATAGCACCCGTAGTGGGGCGATCGCTTTACTCAAGCAACATCGCCCTTATTTGGAGGCTTTGCCAAGCATTCGTCGCTCAGAACAAAGTTTAATTACTATTCCTCTTCCCGTTGTCCGCATTCGCCGACCTGAAATCGATTACAGTAATTCTCTACAGCCTAAAACTCCGCGCATTGCTACATCTCTTCCTTGTGATCTGGCTATTTTGATGTGTGACCCAGAATGGAAAATTAAGTTGGGTACGGAAATTATTGTTTTTATTCATCGTCCAGAAGAAGATTTTTCTGATTTAATCGATCGCTGGCGCAAAACTCAGATTTATCTTGATCGGGACTATGAATGGTTGATGCCTCCTAATGAACAGCATATGTTTAGCGAAGCAGCAGAGGAAATTAATCCCCTGTTTGTTGTCTTTGAAGCTACTAGCGATCGCATTAAACAAGGTTTATCTGGTGCTGGTTTTCCCTTTGTTATCCAATCTCTTGATTTACCGATAGAGTCAGAAATTGAAGAGAATGCTCTTAATCTAGATTGAAAGAGAATAAGATTTTTTATTTATGGATGATTTTCTTAACCATGTAATATCTTGAGATATTTTATCTTGTTTGTTTCTTATTTGTACTTCTGTTGATTGTTCTGACATTTTAAATACTTAAAGTTTATAGTGATCCTTTGGCACGGTATCTAAGTAAAAATTAGTCTTGTTAGGCTTGTAACTTAGTGAAGTCATTATTCCTGAATTTTTTAACTCAATAATTGTGTAATCCTTTTCCCATATAGCATTTAATTCTGAAAATTTATCGCTATTTATATTTTTACTATTCGGTTCGCCATATTTTTCGCTTAAAAGTTTATATAATTCAATAGAAGCGTTCCAGCTAACCTGCTTCATTAAGTTATTAGATCTCAAAATTTCTTCAATACTATTATTATTGCTACTTGCTAAAATTTCTGAGCTTTCATTGTGCATAAAATAAATATTTGACAATTGATTATTTTCAAGCCTAAAAGATATTTGATAATGTTGATTGCCTATTTTATAATTATCTAAAGATATAGATTGACAGCTTTCTAAATTTTGGCTTTGAATATATTTTTTATTGCATTCACCTTTGTTTATTTCGGAACTAGTATTGTCAAGTTCAATAAAATTAAGCAATTGCTGTTCTGTCATTCCCCAATAAGTATCACTCCAGGCTTGATATCTATTTTTTAGTTCAGCTTTGTTATCAGAACAGCCAATTAAAGCAAATATTAAACAAATAGCATATAGTTTTTTCATTATAGAAAGTAATATTATTTACCTCTACAAAATGTCATATTTAATATTATTAATATTGTGATCGCGATCGCACTTTATTTGTGAATTTAAACTTTAGTTTTGTTACCTTTTTGCTTTTTTTTCAATAAGAAAAGGTGAGAGTTATCTTTCCTTCTCACCTTATGTTTTTTAAGCTTTTAACAAGAGCGACGAGCTTCCTTATCCTTTATCCCTTATCTCTTGCTTAGTGTGAATAATCTGCCTGACGAGCATCGCTATCTGAACGAGGTTGAATTACGCCATAACCACCATGATTGCGACTGTAGATAACGTTGATCTCTTTAGTTTCGCTATTTTGGAACATATAAAAATCATGGTCTACAAGCTGTAGGTGTTCTAAAGCCTCCTCTGTAGTCATTGGCGGCATGGCAAAATACTTGCTTCTAACTACTTTAGCAGGTAATTCTGGGGCGCGATCGCTATCTAATTCCTCTGTTTTGATTACAGCGTCTTCTTCTACTATTTCATCTTGGCGCACATGAGCATGGGCGTTTTTGGCTAAATGCTTTTCTTTATACTTGCGTAACTGACGGGCAATTTTATCTGCAACCATGTCTATACTTGCGTAGAGACTTTCACTTCCTTCTTGAGCGCGGATTACTGTTCCGTTGGCAAATACCGTAACTTCAGCCTTATGTTTTTTTTCGATCCGAGAATTGCGGGCTACAGACAAGTGAACATCTACTTTACTGGTTATATTTTGAAAGTGTTTAACCGCCTTTTCTAATTTTTGTTCGACATAATCATGAATTGATTCTGTGACTGTAATATTGTTTCCTTGGATCAAAAGCTTCATGTTTGCTACTCCATATAATACAGTTGCCAAGCTAATAATAAAGTAGATATATCGTTCTTACTAATTAATAGTAAGATATACAAGTCGCTCAATCTAAAAATGATATTTTTGAACTACAAAACTTAGTAGCTAAAGTTACCTTTTAAAATTGAATTTTTCAATTTAACTCTGGTCGGCTCAGGTACTATAAGCTTTAAGTATAACTACTACAGAATCGTCTATTATGGTCTTACAGTCCTGTGTTTCACAGATTTCCTAAACAATTATCAAAGGTTAATTAAACTGGTTTAGGCTTAAATCTAACTTGTGCTGATGGAAAATCTACTGATTCAAACATTATACATTTAGGATAGTTTGCAGTTTTTTTGTTCCTGGCAATTCCTTAAATCAATGCTTTCTTTTTAATAGCTTTATGATGAGTATACTAACACTTTGTAGCCTGCAAAACATTAAAAACTTCAATTGTTTTGATGTTCTGTTACATTGTTTAATATTTGTTAAAATTGAATAGCAATAGCGATATGATGCAAAACAAAAGATATTGTCAATTAAATAACTATAAATTAGTTACATACAGCCAAGCATGGGCATATCAGCGATCGCTTGTAGCTGAAAGAATCAATAATCCGAGTTTAAATGATGTTTTGATCTTATTAGAACACCCTCCCGTCTATACACTAGGAACAGGTTCTACTCTTGATTTTCTCAAGTTCGATCCGCAAGTAAGTGACTTTGAAATTCATCGTACCGAAAGAGGCGGAGAAGTTACCTATCACTGTCCCAATCAGTTAGTAGGCTATCCAATCCTCAATCTACGCTATTATCAACAGGATTTACACTGGTATCTTAGACAGTTGGAAGAAGTAATAATTAAAACCCTAGCCCAATATGATTTAAAGGCTTATCGTCTTCCTGAATTAACAGGGGTTTGGTTAGAAGGAAAAAAAGTAGCTGCCATTGGCATAAAAGTTCGTCGCTGGATTACGATGCACGGTTTTGCCTTAAACGTATGTCCTAATATGAGTGGTTTTGAGCAGATAATTCCTTGTGGTATTGCTAATAAGCCAGTTGGGAGTTTGGCGGAGTTTATTTCGGATATTACAGTAGACCAAGTTCGAGTTAAAGTAGCAGAAGCTTTTGCAGAAGTATTTCAAGTAGAGTTAATTGAGCATAATTATGAGTCAGCCACCCTTAAAGCCATTATCTGATAAAACTTGGGAAGATATCCGTCTTGTTGCCTCAGATATGGATGGTACTTTAACTAGAGAAGAAAAGTTTGATTCTGAGTTATTTAAGACTTTAAGCAGATTAGCTGCTGCGGGAGTAGATGTTTTAATTACTACAGGACGTTCAGCGGGATGGGTTCAGGCGATCGCAACTTATTTACCTGTCGTGGGTGCGATCGCCGAAAATGGTGGCTTGCTGTACTGGCAGGGTAGTGTAGTACCGCAATTGATGAGCGAAATCGATATTGATGAACATCGTCTACAGTTGAGTCGAGTCTTTGAGTTATTACAAAGCAAGTTTCCTCAGCTAAAAGAGTCGCAAGATAATCGTTTTCGCTTAACAGATTGGACTTTTGATGTTGAAGGGTTGAGTCAAAATCAGTTAGAACAAATAGAGTATATATGTCAATCCGAAGGTTTTGGATTTACCTATAGTACAATTCAGTGTCATATAAAATCGCTACATCAAGATAAGGCTTTTGGCTTGAGTAAAGTGATCCCGCAGTATTTTTCTAAGTTAAAAATAGAAGAAATATTGACTGTGGGCGATAGTCCTAATGATGAGTCTATGTTCAATCAAGAACAGTTTCCTGTTTCAGTTGGGGTGGCAAATGTTTTGAAGTATCGCGATCACTTAAAGTATTTACCTACTTATATTACCAGTAAATATGAAGGAGAAGGCTTTTGTGAGTTAGCAGAATTAATTATCAATCATCGTCAAAATAGATAAATTATTATTAATTGATTAGAAGTTAATTATCGTGTCCTAATTTTCGACAGGCTGCCAATAAATCTTGATGAAGTTCTAAGGAATTAGCGACGATCGCGCCATTATAGCTATAGTCTTTACAGGCGTGTAAAGGAGGCAAGGGTAAACCATCTAATCCCGTTACCTTACAGCCGTTTTCCTGCGCCATAAAAGCCAGTGCAGCACTATCAATAAACTTACCCCGTTTAGTAATCCAGCCAATTAGATCTCCTGAAAAAATGCCGTTATAGTTGGGTAATTGGCGATCGCTACAATAGCAGTTTTCAATATCGATTACGTCATATTTAGATTGCAAAGCAGGTTTGAGGTGCGCCATTCCCCAACCTAATAAAATACTTTGAGCGGGATTTGTGATCTTTAGCAATTGGCATTCATTTAAATCTCGATCTAACTTGCCTTTGTATACTCCTTGATTTTTAAAAGCATAGTAATAACAATCCTGTGCAGGAGAAATAGCAATTACCGCTTCATAGTGTTCTGCATTTAAAATACTTAGAATAATTTGGTAATTATCAAAACCATCGAGATAGTACTGAGTGCCATCAATAGGATCTAAGGTAATTAAATAATCATTTTTGCCTAATTCTGTAGAAGTAAAATATTTAGTATTACGAGATTTTTCATATTCCTCACCATAAAAGGCAAGATCGGGGAAAGTTCCTAATAAAGCTACTTCTACTAAAGTCTGAATTGAAAGATCCGCATCGGTTAATGCTGCTGATAAAAAATTATCCCCTGTTTCTTTGGCTGGTAAAGAAATAATTTTAGCTTGAATCTGCTTTGCATAACCCGCAGCCACTCTTAGATGGGGTAGTAGTGTCTGGAGTATTTCACGAGGAGAAGGCTGAGAAGACATATAAAGGTTACGCTTAGATTAATCTTTGAATCAACTTGGTTAGTTGAAGTTTTTAAGCTAATTACAATCATTCATTAGCTTATTACAAATTTACATTCGGGTGTATGGTAATTTTACTAAATTATTAATTGATCTAATATTTAGTTGAATTTCAACTTTCAAGCCAATGTGGACACAGATTACTCAAGCTATTACTCAAGCTACAGGAAAAGAATTTGCGATCGCCAATACGAAATCGGTTAGTGGAGGCTGTATCAATCAAGGCTATAAAATAAGCGGTAATAATACAGAATATTTCGTTAAGCTTAATCAGGCTTCTCAGGTAGAAATGTTTGCAGCCGAGGCTTTAGGACTAAAGCAAATGTATGCTACTCAGACAATTACTGTGCCACAGCCTGTATGTTGGGGATTAGCAGATAATTCTAGCTATATTGTCCTGCAATGGCTAGATTTGGGTAGGGGAAATAATGAAAGCTGGACAAAAATGGGTCGTCAGTTGGCAGCAATGCACCGCCAAGGAACAAACCAAAACTTTGGATTTGAAATTAATAACACTATTGGTTCTACCCCTCAGATTAACACCTGGATGGCTAACTGGGCAGACTTTTTTGCCCAACAGCGTATTGGCTATCAGTTAAAGTTAGCTAAACGCAGTGGCGGAAGTTTTCCTGATACAAACAGGGTTGTTGATGCAGTTAGGGATAGATTGGCTGATAGGCAGCCTCAAGCCTCTATAGTACATGGAGATCTTTGGTCTGGGAATGCTGCAATTACCGCCGATGGCGCACCTGTAATCATAGATCCTGCCACATATTATGGCGATCGCGAAACTGATATTGCCATGACAGAATTATTTGGTGGTTTTCCTGCCGTTTTTTATCATGGCTACAATGAGACTTGGCAATTAGACAGTGGTTATCAACAACGTAAAAGTGTTTACAATCTTTACCACGTCTTGAATCACTTCAATCTCTTCGGCAGTGGATACGCTAATCAAGCTAAAAGAATTATTGAGACAATAATTTGATTGCTAGACATGAGCGTCCAAATAACTTAGATTCTGACCCTAAATTTAATCTACTGTTTGCACAGATAAATTTTCCTGTAGTTGAATCAATTCATCTCTATGGGCAATAACACTAACTAAATTAGGACTATCAGTTTTAGACACAACCTGAAGTAGTATTTGTTCCCAACGTCCTGCTTTGCGCCAATAAAAAACACCTGCTGCGGGGGCGAGTAAAAGCAAAAGCCAAAATACGCCTCTGACACTAGGAAATAAGAGAAACAAAATTAAAGCCAAGCAGGAAAAGCCAACTAAAGCTAAAAAGGTAAGCAATATAGCCAGAAATAGACTAGGCTGCACAAAGCCTTTAAAAGTAACCTGTTTGTTTTCTGGATCGACAGCAGTCATCTGATAGGCTCGTGTTTCAAAATACTGCTGCAATTTTTTAATTAAAATATCCTCTGATTCATCAGGAACAAGTTGAATTTGTTTGGTACGGTCTTTAACCGAAGCACGAATAAAGAAGAACAACCCAATCATCATCAATAGGGTTAAAAGAAAAGTTGAGGAAATAATTGGCAGATTCACGCTGATTAAATTTAGTTTGATTATCAAGATTAAGTCTACAAAGAATATAGACTATTTTCTATTAGCATAATAATGACTGTAATAGTTATAAGAACCTGTAGAGCGATTTACCTGATTAGCTATGACCCCTAGAACAGGTACATTAGACATTCTAATGTTGTCAAGATTCTGCTTTAACAAAAAGCGATCTGTTTTACCAATTCTTACTATCAGTACAACTCCATCGGTATGGCTTGAGAGAATTCGACCATCGGCAAACTCTAATATGGGTGGAGTATCATAAATAATTAAATCGTATTGCTTACTTGCTTTTAGCTGATCCATTAAAGCATACATTTTCTGAGAAGAAAGTAGGCGGGTAGGATCGGGCGGAATGTCTCCTGCGGGAATGACGGATAAATTCCCCCACCGAGGAAGGTTAACAATTGCTGATTCTATATCTAGACCAGTAGCCAAAACATTACTCAAACCAGCTTCATTTTTGACACCAATCCAACGATGAATTTGAGGACGACGCAAATCAGCATCAATTACCAGTACCTTTTGTCCCATTGCTGCTGCTGCTTGAGCCAAATGACAAGAGACAGTTGACTTTCCTTCAGATGGAATAGATGAACTGATCACGAATGTGCGAATTGAAGTATCAGAACCCAAAAGCTTGATATTAGTATTGAGAGAGCGAAATGATTCTAGAAAATGAGTAGCACCATACCATTTTTGACCTCTATTTGTAGTTGACGCTGGCGTTAATTGATTGATGTTTAACGGTGTATCTCCTATGTATAGTTGAGGTAGGCTAAATTTATCTTTTTTAGGCGTTGCTTCTAGTTCATCTAAAGGTTTTAGATCTTTTTCAATAGGGATTTGACCCAGCAGAGGTAAATTAATGCTCTCTTTTAATTCTTCTGCCGAATGGAAAACAGGGTCAAGGCGTTCAGCCAGCAATGCTGCACTAAGACCCAAAAGAACGCCAGAAAACAGACCTAAAATAAGATTGCGAGGAGGGTTAGGGGAAATAGGCTTTTTTAACAAAGAAGGCTGAGAAATTGTTTGCCAGGGCAAGGCTTGCTGCGCTCCCTGTAGCTGCAATTCTTCTTGAGCAGTTAAGAAACGAGTTAAGCTTTCCGTTGCTACTCTTAACTGTCGCCTTAAATCTGTATACTGACGAGCAATCACAGGCATTTGCTTAGTATATTTGTTAATTTTCGCCAATTCTCCCTTAAGAGCCTGTTCACGAATTTTTAGTATTTCTAGCTCGTTGGCTGCCTGAATATATTGCTGATTTAGTTGCAAACGTAGAGAGCTTGGAGAAGTATTATTTGGCTTATTTTCGACGGAGTTAGATAAATTGTCTCCTAATACTCCGCCAGCTTCCTCTTGAAGTAGATTAGTTAAATTTGCTCTTTTCTCTTCTAAAGCTTGAACAGTTGGATTTTTGGCTGAAAAGCGAGTAGATTCTGTAGCTAACTCTACTTCTACCTTTTGTAATTCGTCTAGCAAGTTTTGATAGCGTGGAGATTCACTTAAATAGCTAGCTGCTAATGCCTGTTGCGGTTCTAAACCTAATTGTTTTTGCAGCAGAGTATATAAAGATTTTGTTTCTTTAGTTTTGGCTTGAGTGTCAAATAGCTTTTGCTCAAAGTCAACTTGTTGTCCTGCTAGTATTTCTGCCTGTTGTTCTGGGTCGAGTAAATTATGAACTTGACGAAATTTTTGTACTTCACCCTGCAAGCGATCGACTCGTCCTCTCACTTCGGGTAGTTGCTGTTCAACGAAGTCTATTCCTTGCTGTACTTTGGCTCTTTTTTCCTCTAAAGAGTATTTAGGATACGCTTCGGCTAAAGTATCTAGGACAAATTTAATTTTTTTGGGGTCAGGATCGACGTAAGAGACCTTTAAAATTTTTGTTTCGTCTAACTGAGCGATTTTAAGGGGAGATTTTTTGGGTTTTATTAATTCATCGTATTCAATTTCGGGATATTTACTGGCGAGGCTTTTGATGATCGGTTTTAAAACACGAGGGCTACGTAGTACTTCTATTTGAGAATCGTAATCTAAACCACCAAGATTTTGTTGCAAGATAGATAAGGGGTTATCACCTAAAGGGCTATCTTGCTTCTCGGAAACAGGTTCAACTAAAAGCTGAAAACTGCCTTCGTATTTTGGTTCTTGAGTAAATGTTACTATTGCCGTAGTGGTAGTGACACCAAGAATTACGGCACTAATAAGGCGCAAGCGATGTTTAATTATGCTTGCAAGGTGACGCAGATCGATACTATCTCCATCGGCTTTATTCTCTGATTGATTAACAGCAGGTAAGGAATAAACGTAGTTATTATTTCCATTTTTACCGTTAATTCCCTTGCCGTTTCCATTTTTTGAGGGGAGATAAGTAGAATGATCTGAACTTCTATCGGGCATTATTTTATCAATCCTCACAACACGAATTATTTTTTATAAGCAGTCCTAATAGTAGTCCATTACTAATACACGGCAAAGCAATGGACTGCTGTTATTTGTGTTTGAGGCTTAGAATATGAGGTTTAGTAAACCACCAAATGCCCCAAGTGGACCGAGGAACTTACCTACACTATCAGAAGCTTTTGTTGAACCAGAGCGACCGACCACAACTACATCATTTTCATTCAGAACAGGGTTTGTCTCTTCATTGACTTCCGAGCCTAAGTCAACCTCGATTTGGCGTTTATCTACTGTGCCATCAGGCTTTAAACTAATTAACTGTACTTTACCGCTGTTAGCACGCGTAGCATCAAAGCCACCAGCAGCCAAAATAGCCTGGTTAAGAGGAGTATTGGGTTCTACTGTCACTGGTCCAGGAGTAACAACTTCGCCAACAACATTAACTGTAATGGGTTGATTGAAACTACCTGAAGCAGTTGTCCGCCTATCTTGTTCGGTTAAATTATTTGCCTTAGCAATAACAATCTTGTCTCCATCTTGGAGAATAAGATCTTGGTTGGTATCTCCAGATTGGATTAATTCCCACAAATTCACAGCAATAACTTTTTCCGAACCATCCCAAGCAGTGCGCTTGACTTTTATATCTCTAACATCAGCTAAAGGCTTAATCCCCTTAGCAGCAGCTATAGCTTGAGTAAGTCTGGGAGGACTGGACTCTTGTTTGCCCTCATTTGCCCTACCACCATTGTTACTTGCCAATTGCTCTGGCTGAATAAAGTGAGAACCAGGACGATTGACTTCTCCAACTACTCCTACTTGGATCGGCTTATCTGTTTGTAGACCATAGCTGGCGGTGGCTAGTTTGTTTAACTCAACGGTATTAATTTTGTCAGTAGTAGGTACAAAAATAGTATCTCCATCTCTTAAGGAAATATCTTGCTTGATTTGACCTTTGGTCAGCAAATCCCACAGATTAGAGTTGTAGACAATCTCTTTGCCATTCGTGTCTCGTGTAACTCTAATATTGCGTACATCAGCAATAGTATTTATACCGCCAGCCTGCTCCAATAAATCAGTAACAGTAGGAAACTGAGGACTGTCGGGAGTGATAGCGACTTGATAAGAACCAGGGTTATCTACTTCACCAGAAACGCCAATTTTCAGAGGACGAGGAGCAATTAAACCGACAGTAATAATAGGTCTTTTGAGGTAAGCAGAATACTTTTTAGAAACTTTTTCCGAGGTCTCTTTTAAGCTCAATCCGCGAACATCAACTCGCCCTACCAACGGCAAACTAATTGTACCATCAACTAATACAGGATATTCTCCGCTATATTCGGCTACTTGAAAAATGTCGAGTTTAATTTGATCTCCAGCACCGAGGGTATAGTCAGTTTCGTCAGTGGCAAAATCAAGGTTTTCTGCGGGAATAGGAGTAACATTACTACCAGGAATCGACTGAGGAACAGTTTGACCTTCTAAAGGAGGTAAATCTCGGTAATTAATTGGTTGGTTTGGAGAATTAATTTGTTGGTTTGGAGTTTTTGATTCTCCTGAACCTGCATCCTGCAATTTTATGGTGTTGTCTTGAGCGATCGCTGGTGCAGCTGCCAATGCCAAACTAAAAGCTAAGGCAATTGCACTATATTTATTAACTCGTTCTAAAATTAATTGATACAAAACAGATTTAGTTTTCATAAATAACATCACAATGATAAAAGATTGATTATTGCGACTAGACTATCATTATTGTCTCTTGAAGTTAAAATGTCGAAAAAAAGAAAACAGAAGTTCCCTTATTTAATTGGTTCAAAGTGGACAGCTAAACAAAAAACTTGGGGATGGAGACATTTTCAGGTAATTAACCGCAAAAACCATGGTAAGTGGATATTTGCCGAAATGGTAGCATCTTGTGATTCCCAAACTCGTTTCTGGTTGAATGCCTCGCAGCTCAAGGATGATTCTCTCTGGCTATCTGGATGGAAAACTCTTCAAGAGACTGAACAGCTAGAGAACAGCAACGATATTAATTATTTTAGCTATTAATCTTGTTTATTTGTTTGAAGTTTGAATCAAGTTTTTATTAACAATCTAAATAAAAGGCTTGGAAAAAATAATAGCATTCTCTTTGGTAATTGTTTCTTAATTTCTTGATAAAGCTATCGATAATAAATGAAGAAGAGATGAAGTTTTTAAAACTGGCACTATTTATATATATAAACTGATATTAGATAATTCCATTCAAAATAATTAGTTTTCAGCTATCAGCCATCAGCTATATTGTCCCACGTAGATGGGATTAGCTCTGGCTAAATAATTGATAAGTGTTCAATAATAACTGATAATTGATAACAGCTTAGTTAATAACTAATAAATGATTCAAGCACTCAGAGGAACAAGAGATATTCTGCCAGAGGAAGTCGGTTACTGGCAGTTAATTGAAGCCACGGTCAAAGAAATACTAGGTCGAGCGGTATACCAGGAGATTCGAGCGCCAATCTTTGAGCAAACAGACTTATTTGAGCGTGGTATCGGCGAAGCCACCGACGTGGTAGGTAAAGAAATGTATACCTTTAAAGATAGGGGCGATCGCTCTTTAACACTGCGTCCAGAAGGTACAGCAGGAGTAGTACGAGCTTATATCAGCAATAAGCTTCATGCTCAAGGAGGAGTCCAGCGTCTTTGGTATACTGGACCAATGTTTCGTTATGAACGTCCTCAGGCTGGTCGTCAGCGTCAGTTTCATCAGGTTGGTTTAGAGTTACTGGGTAGTGATGCTCCCCGTGCAGATGTGGAGGTAATTGCCTTAGCGACTGATATTTTGCAAACTTTGGGTTTAAAAAATTTAGAATTAGATATAAACTCGGTTGGTGATAATAGCGATCGCGCTAACTATCGAGAGGCATTAGTTAGTTATTTTGAACCTTACAAGGATGATTTGGATCGAGATTCTCAAGCTCGTTTAACTGGCAATCCTCTTAGAATATTAGATAGCAAAGATCCTCAAACCCAAAAAATTGCTCAAAACGCACCTAAAATTATCGAACATCTTAGTACTGAATCAAAAAAACATTTTGATACTGTGCTGCAATTATTGACTGATTTAAATATTAAATACCAAATAAATCACTGCTTAGTTAGGGGTCTAGACTACTATACCCACACGGCTTTTGAAATCAAGTCTGATGATTTGGGCGCACAGGCAACTGTCTGTGGAGGTGGACGTTATGATGGTTTGGTTGGCGAATTAGGCGGACCGCAGACGCAGGCTGTAGGTTGGGCGATCGGCATGGAAAGGCTGGTGTTATTGCTGCAAAAACTGCGGTCTAACCCTGTGAACAATCCCGATTTATATATTGTTTCTCGTGGAGAAGTTGCCGAAGCTCAAAGTCTGATTCTGGCGCAGAAATTACGTAGTGCTGGCTTGAGTGTTGAACTAGACCTCAGCGGCAGTGGCTTGGGAAAACAGTTTAAACGAGCCGATCGCAGTGGTGCAGTTGCTTGCCTAGTTTTAGGAGACGCTGAGGCGGAAAACCAAACCGTAAACTTAAAGTGGTTAGCATCAGGGGAACAACAGGCGATCGCACAAGCTGATTTATTAGCAATGAGCAGGGAATTAGAGTCGAAAGAGACTTTTGGTCAAAAAGCCTCTTTGACCGACTTGTTAAAAACTAAGATCGCCAAGCTAAAAGATTAAATATTATTTATTAATCTTCCGCAAAAATATAACGATGTAAATCGCTTGGATTAGGTTCGGAACTATTTTCAGCAAATTTAACCGCCTCATCTACTCTTGCCGATATCTTATGGTTAATTTCCTTAAGCTCGTCTGCGGTGGCTAAATTTTGCTCAATCATATATGTCGCGAATTTTTTAATCGGATCCCGTTGACCCCAAAATTCTTTTTCCGCAGGATCTCGCATCTCATCTGGATCGGCTAGAGAATGACCTCTAAAACGATAGGTCAAGGCTTCAATCAAGGTAGGTCCTTCTCCAGCACGAGCGCGGGCAACAGCTTCCTTAGCTAAAGTGTTAACTGCCAACACGTCCATACCATCAACTTCATAACCTGCCATGTTAAACACGCTGGCTTTTTTGTAAATTTCGGTTTGAGAAGTAGCGCGATCGTGAGCCATGCCAATTGCCCACTTATTATTTTCGACTACGTATATAATTGGCAGCTTCCAGAGGGCTGCCATGTTCAAACATTCAAAAAATTGACCATTATTACTTGCTCCATCCCCAAAAAAGCAAACCGCAACACTATCTGAACTATCGTCCCCCATTGCTTCACGGCGATATTTACTTTGAAAAGCTGCACCAGTAGCTACGGGAATTCCTTCGGCTACAAAAGCGTAACCTCCCAAGAGTCCATGTTCAGCAGAAAACATATGCATTGAACCCCCTCGACCTTTACTACACCCAGTTTCTTTGCCAAAAAGCTCTGCCATTACTTCTTTGGCAGGAACACCTGCACTCAAGGCATGAACGTGATCGCGATAAGTACTGCAAACGTAATCTCCCTGAGCGCGCAAAGCCTTAACTATGCCAGAAGAAACTGCTTCCTGACCATTGTAGAGATGGACAAAACCAAACATTTTGCCTCGATAATACATTTCAGCACACTTGTCTTCAAATAAGCGTCCCAAAACCATATCTTCGTATAGAATCAGTCCTTCTTCTTGGGTAATTTTGACAGAAGCAGTATCAAATTTAGGTAAGGTTCTTTCGGCACACATAGAGCAGTTTTTAGAATAAAGGCGCAGACTTATATTGAATCATAAAACCCAAGCCGATGAAAGAGAAAACTACTAAGTTGGATAGCTCAAAATAAATCTAGATTAAAAATAGCTAAAATACATAAATAAGATTACAAGATTACTTGTTGCAGGGAAATTGTTCAGCACAAGCTATGGTGAAGGATAGTTAACGAAAATCAAGTTATAGTGCTTGAGAATCTGGCAATGTAAAAAGCAGTAAGTAGAGTTTGCAAGCATTGTCAGACACGAGTTGGATCCTATTCTAAATTGCTATACAACAAAGCATTCAATTGATAATTTAATTAAGGAGATATTTTTATGGGAAGTGGTTCTGCTAATAATTACCTAGACCGTTTTTTTGGGGCAGCTGTCTATCTTTTTGCTCTATACGATGCCGTAGTTTTGGGGGCTGCTTTATTGACTATTCCTGCTCTGCGACCACTATTTCAACTGATACAAGTTCTCTTACTTCCTATTTCTACAGTCTATGGATTGATTCCCCTAGGGTTAGGTAGTTTAATTGTCTTTTTTGCTTTGTATTTAGCGGTAGTCCAAAATAATAATATTTCCTTTTTTATTCGTTTTAATGCCATGCAATCAATTTTGCTGGGTATTGCTCTATCTTTAATTCAAATTATCTTGCAGACTTTACCAGCATTAGGTTTGGTTGGTAGCGTAATTTCTCTGGTGGCAATTGGCGTTTGTTTTTTCTGTATGGTGCAGTGCCTCTTAGGTCGTCGTCCTGAAATTCCTTCTTTCTCTCATTTTGTCTATAATTTCATTTCCAGATAAAAACAAACTCAAAATCTTGGTATTTATTGGTTATTAATTCAAGATTGCTATAACTTGATTGGAAATACAGCCAATACCTTCGATTTCTATTCTGACTGTATCTCCTGGATTCATTGAGCCAATTCCCTCGGGTGTGCCTGTCAAAATAACGTCTCCTGGGGTTAAAGTCATCACCTGAGAAATATAAGATACAAGTACATCGGGGTTGAATACCATATTGGCAATAGAGGCAGATTGCTGGGGTTTATCTTCATTATTAAGAAAAGTCTGTATTTTTGCTTCGACGCTCAATTCTCTGACAATCCAAGGTCCTAAAGGGCAAAAAGTGTCAAATCCCTTGGCTCTTGTCCACTGTCCGTCTTTTTTCTGTAGATCTCTTGCCGTAACGTCGTTGGCAATAGTATAACCCCAAATGCTTTTAGCTGCTTGCTCTGGGGTGGCATGACTACAGCGATCGCCAATGACTACAGCCAATTCTCCTTCATAATCAACCCGTTGAGATTGGGGAGGATAATGAATATTTTGACCATCGGCAATTACAGTTGTTGAGGGCTTGAGAAACAACAATGGTTCTTTTGGTACTGGTGTACCCATTTCGGCTGCGTGTTTAAGATAGTTTTTGCCGACTGCCACAATTTTTGAAGGTACACAAGGAGCAAGTAATTCGTAGGTATCTAAATCTTGCTCAAGCTCCGTTGCTTGCCCTCCCAGCCAAGGAGGAGCATCATATATAGATACACTTCGATTGGGCTGTAGCAGACCATAGTAAATCTGGTCACGATTAGTTTTAATGCGAACATAGCGTTGTGCCATAACAAAACCAAGTTAAAAATTAATCATACTAAAGATAAAATTCACCAACGAGCGCAGATAATCTGCGCTCGTTTAAGGCGGAGTAATCTTTGACTCAAAAATAGTGTTGTTTTGAGCTAGCTCAATTTTAAATTAATTTGTCGATGGAAAATCAAAGAACTGGTAATTAATCATCAAGTAATAGTAAGATTGTAATTCCTTGCTTTTGTGATTGCTAGAAAGTGAATACCGCTTTCGACTGAAGCTAATTGCCAAAAGCCATACTGTCCATAAGGAGAACAATTAAAATGAGCAACACTTACGAAATGATGTACATCCTCCGTCCTGATTTGTCAGAAGATCAGGTAGGAGAAGCAGTGAGTAAATATCAGACTTTTCTCAATGAAAACGGTGCAGAAAACTTAGAGGTTCAAATCAAGGGCAAAAGAAGGCTCGCCTATGCTGTAGGTAAGTATTTGGACGGTATTTATGTACAGATGAATTATCAAGCTGATGGAAGCCAAATAGCACCATTAGAAAGGATGATGCGCTTGAGTGAAGACACTATTCGTTATCTCACCCTCAAACCCAAAAAACGTGCTATTATTGCTGCCCAAAATGCCCTAGCCGAACCTGTCTCCGAAGCACCCCAATCATAGATAATCTAGAAAACTGAGATTTTAGTTTCTAGTTTCTAGAACCCGCAGGCGATCGCCTACCTGGATAATTCCCTCATTTTGGGGAATCATATTAACACCAAACATTACCCCTTGTTCACTTAACTGTCTAAAAGTTCCCAGTGTATTAAGGGGTTCTTTTAATTTATTTTTGTCTCCACTTGTTTGATCGATGGTAGTCATAATACAGCGACTACAGGGTTTGGCGACTGTAAATTTAATCTCGCCAATTTGAATTACGCTCCAAGTATCTTCAATAAAAGGCTCCATAGTCTCTATGACTATGTTTGGGCGAAAACGATCCATGGGAATAGCCTCTTTTTGTTGCTGATGAATTTCCATGATTCTTTGGTTTAACTCCACTAAAGAAGCTGTTGCCGTAAGCATGAGCGGATAGTTATCAGTAAAGCTGATAGGGTTGTCGAGATCGCTGGAATATTTTTTATCTAGTAGGCGAGTATGTTGACTAGACTGCCTAACCAGACGGCAGACTTTGCCAAGCTCTAAATTTAATAATTGATGAAACCATTGAGCTACCTCATTTCCCTGATCGATTGCTAAAATGCGATCGCGCCAAATTTCTACTTCTATAGCTGATCCTGTCAGGGTGGGAGTAAAAACCAAAGGAGGCAAAGTTTCGTCTGACAGCCTCAAAGTAATCTGATTCTCGTCCAGTTTAACTATCACTTTAGCCAATTGAGGAAATTGCCTTTGAGTGATAAATTTGCCACTACCAGAAACGAGCATCATTTCTCTGTCTAACAAAAATCCTTTAATTTTAACCTGCGTTTGCTGTAACTCAATTCCTTGACAAGATTTAAGGGGATAAATACACAATTGCGAGACAATCATAAGCTTTGATAAACTGGCAAAAATAGGAAGAATAATCTATGAAGGAGATTGTCTTTATCCCAGCATTTCCATAGAATTACTTAAAAGCAAAGTTCAAGAAGATATTTATTTGATTTGATGGTTGCTCTTCTATGTTTTGTAAGGCAAAATTTCCAATTCGTCCACTTTTACACCCATAATAGTTGTTATATTTATTTTGCCAAGACAGTCTAAAGTCTCAATCAAAAAAGGCGTTCTTTTTAATACTTTTGGTTTCCAAGGCGATCGCTTTATTTATATTTGCTTTGTAAATATAAATAAAGTTATTAAGTAGTTAGACAAAATCAAATTCAACTTTGACTGTGGTGAAATCTTTCTCAACGATTGGCTTAAGACGCGCTCTTAAAAATGATGTGGGAGATGCCAGTAGAACCTATGTTGTTTGCAGCAACGACACAGTAGTAGCCTATTACTCTCTCCATTTAGTAAGTAATAAGTAATAAGTCAGGATAATTAATACATCCTAACTTTAGTTTTTTTAGTTTGGCAGTTATTTACGCTCGCCTACTTAATAAACTGCTAGCTATAAAAGTTGATAAATTATTTAATGTTACATGGTTTATCTGGCTTTGTCTGACCTATACCAGACATAGTAAAAGTTTTTCAGCAACTTAAAAATTCTTAACTTATACAAATTTGGCTGTACTACCTGTCTTGTAAGGTTATAGCAATTAATACATTTATTTTAGGCAGTTAAAGTAAGCTATTGATTTAATTTAGATAAATTATTTCTCTGAAAAATACTACGATCAAAGAATAGTAAGAAAGATCAAAAACAATAAAAATAAAAAACTTTGGTAGGCAATCAAATATTCAAATATCTTATGAAAACTCGGCTAGAAGAAAAGTCGTTTCTTGATTATGTTTAAAAGATCGCTCCAGGCATCAGCAGCAGGAATCAAGCAGGCTAAAAAAGCTTTTAACTACAAAGGCTGGACTCAAGAAAATCTAGCCGAAGAAGTAAATTTGAAGACTCGTCAGCCAATCTGGAGGTTTTTCACTGGTCGTCCTATTGAACGTTACAATTTTAGGGAAATTTGCTCAATTTTAGACTTAGATTGGCGAGAAATTGCTGTCGATCCACCAGAGGAGTTTTCTGATAGAGAACTATCAGCTATTAATGTCGATGTCCTAGTTAAAAGAGTGCGATCGCAACGCCATGCAAAAATTAAAGTTCAGTGCGGGACTTTAAAGTTATTAGATACTAATCATCCTGTGGATCTAGAAAACATCTATGTCGATGTCAATATTTTGCCAGACATTGCCAGTCAACAGTGGTTAGACATCGCCAACTTAGAAAATCCTACTACCGAAGAATTTTATCGCTTTGGTTTAGGACAAATTTCTCAGTCACAAATTTCAGGCATGGATGCAGTCAAAACTCATTCAAAACTTAGATTATTGGGTAAGCCTGGGTGTGGTAAAAGTACCTTTTTGCGACATCTAGCTGTTGAATGCGATCGAGGTAATTTTGCTGCCAATTTAGTACCGATCATGATTACCTTGAGAGATTTTGCTGACGAATCAAAAGATATCTCTTCATTTAGCTTATTAAACTACATCCACTCTGAATTAATTGTCGATGGTGTCGAGCTTTCGGAACTCAAAATTCTACTACGCAATAGCAGAGTTTTACTTCTACTCGATGGGCTGGATGAGGTTTCCCAGCAAGATAATAATGCAGTCTTAAAAGAAATTCGCCGTTTCTCTGAAAAATATAGCCAGAATTTGTTTGTCGTCACCTGTCGAACCGCTGCCAAAACATTAGATCTTAAGGGCTTTACCGATGTTGAAATTGCTCCTTTTACCCAATCACAAATTGTCGCTTTTGCTCAGAAATGGTTTGCCGTATTTAGCAAGCAAAACAATCTCAACGATTTAGATCCAGCAGTTGAGTTCATCGCCCAACTAGACTTACCAGAAAACCTCTCGTTTCGTAGATTGGTAGTTACCCCCTTGTTTCTCCATCTTGCTTGCTGGGTATTTCATCGCCAAGAAAAATTCCCCCGTAAAAAAGCCGAATTCTATAAGCAGTGCTTAGATCTGCTCTTGGGTAAATGGGATAAAATTAGGGGCATCAAGCGAGATGAAGTATATCGAGGATTTTTGCTGCCTCAAAAGCTGAAGCTGATGAGTCAAATTGCTGCTGCGACTTTTGAACAGGGGGACTACTTTTTTGAGCAAAAAACTGCCGAACAGCAGATTTGCGACTTTATTAGTAATTTACCCAATGCCCCTATCGAACCAGAAGAACTAGTATACGATAGCGAAGTGGTGCTAAAGGCGATCGAACTGCAACATGGGCTATTAACCGAACGAGTGCGAGGAATTTTCTCTTTTTCCTCTTTGACCTTTCAAGAATACTTTACTGCTCGTAATATCGTTGCTAGTCATAATTTAAAGTCCTTGGAGCGAGACTTAGAGCGTTTAGTTAGTCACATTACCGAACCACGCTGGCGCGAAATCTTTTTATTAACGGCTGCTATGTTACGCAGTGCAGACTCTTTAGTCAATCTAATGAAGCAAGAGATTGATGCCTTGGTAGCTGAAGAACCCTATCTTCAAGAGTTTTTAACCTGGACAAATCAAAAATCTCTGCTCGTACCCCAACCCACCTTAGCAGCAACTCGCGCTTTTTATCTAGATCTTACAGAAACTTTTTATCTAGCTCCTCACTTTGCTCTTGCCTATACCCTCAATCCAGGTATTTTCCTCGATACATTATTGGACAATCTGGTGTTGGAATGTGCCATAGAATCTAGTTCTGACTTTGTTCATGCCCATGCCTGTGGGGATGCTTTGGATAATGCCTTAACTATTGTGCTTGACGTTGCTTTACAGCAATCCTTGCAGCAACTCAGAGACAAACTCCCCGATCCAGATGGCGATCGCCAAGTCTTTCAGTCATGGTATCAAGTCAATCATTCAGCTTGGAATGAGCGTTTAAAAAGTGCGATCACCCAACATCGCCATATACAGTCTGATTGGCACTTTAGCCCCGTACAGCAGCAGATTCTGCAACGCTACTATGATGCCAACAAGTTACTCCTCGATTGCCTCAACAGTAACTGTGAAGTAACGGCTGCGGTGCGACAGGATATTGAAGCTAGCTTGTTATTGCCACTAAAAGAACTGGAAAACAAAGAGTGGGATAAGTAAGTAGATAGGCAGAATAATTTATAAAACCTAAAAAGCTAATCTTTTCCCTACACCCTACACCCTGACACAACCCAAGTCTCTGGCTATATTCAAGAATTGGTATTAATACATCAATCTGCAACTCTTATAGATTAGATAATACGCTAATTAATCATCGACATTACTTATTGATTAAAAAATGAAAGAGCGATCGCTTCACTAATGCAGTCGCTACAACGGAGGTTCACTCCCTTCGGGTTCATGAATTGCATTGCGATTATTGTGACTTTTCAAATATCCTCTTGGCAAAAAATTAAAAATGTATGAATTCTAAACGAATTGAATGACTCTAACTGCAAAGATTATTTTAAATTTTATAACGAACTCAAACATAACAAACTTATCTTATACATTTCTAATGTTGACCGCCATAAATCTGTCGTAATATATATAGAAAAAATATAGAAAAATAGCATTAAACACCAATTAATCAGGCTATTAAATTATTAATCAAAGATTATTTCTTTATTAATAATTTATTACTGAATTCTAATTATGCCCAAATCTCAGCTTGTTTCTACCCATGAACTTATCTTTGACACCCTATTGGATAATTTGTTGTTGCAATTTAGCATTAGCTCTATTTATAGTTGTAATCTTGTCCAGGCTCATGCTTGTATTGATGCTCTTATCTATGCCATAGATACTGTCCTTGATGTTGGGTCAAAGCAACCTCTACAACTATTCAAAGACCAAATACCTAATTTAAGAGATCGATCGACACATAAATTACGCTGGTGCCAGGTCGAGTATCTGGTCTGGATTGAAGAGTTGAAAACGGCAGTTTCACTCTATCGAAAAATGCAGTCTTGCTGGAATTTTACTAGCGAGCGCAAAATTCTCGAACAATATTACAACGTTAACAAATTCTTAATCGACTGTCTCGATCACCACTATGGAATAACAATTGAGCTACGCCAAAAAATTGAAACTGCTTTGTTATTTTCCGATAAGCAACCAATAGAAAGATAGTATGAACCAAATCAGCAATCGGTAATTATTTGTAAATAACTCTGCATTAGGAATTACAATTTTTGTGCCTTCATAGGTTCTAATCGTAGTAGCGCGAATTTGAATGTTTTCTAGCGTACCTTCAAACTTCTTGGAAACAATCCGATCGTTAATTACAAAAGGTTCGTTTAAATTTGTTTTGTTATTGAATATCTAATAGTTTATGAGTTTGCAAACTAATGCGCCATTGCGGATGCTGAAGCACGTATTGGAAGATTAAGTCTTTACTCAAAGAAGAATTCCACTCTGGCTGTAAATAATACAAGGCAGTTTTGGGAACTGAGGCTGCCTGTTGTTCTGCCCATTTCAAGTCGTATTCATTAGTCACCACTACTTTTAATTCGTTGACACGCTTATAAACACTACTGTGAGGTGCTTTAAACTGTTTGGGAGAAAAAGTTACCCAATCAAAATGACCGCTAAAAGGATGTGCGCCAGAAGTCTCTAAATGAACTTGCAATCCTGCTTTTTTGAGTACTTCAGTCAGAGGAGTTAAATCGTGCATTAGGGGTTCACCTCCCGTAATAATAACGATGGCAGGACTAACCGCTTTTGCTGCACGAGCTAACTCAACCGTAGACTGTTGAGGATGATGTTGAGAATTCCAAGAATGCTTAGTATCGCACCAAGGACAATGAACATCACAACCACCTAGACGAATAAAAAAAGCGTTTACTCCAGTCCAATAACCCTCCCCTTGAACAGAATGAAAAGTTTCTACAATCGGATAGGTAATGGTTTTGGCAGCAATGTTCAAAGTATTCAAAATGATTGAAGTTTTTGGTGTTTAGCTCTCTTTAATTTTATCTTTATTTTTAGTTTCTAGGTTTGATTCTGATTTGGACTGGCGATCGCGCTTGGATCGCTAATTGCTATTTTCAACTTTTTTTTCGTCTGTTTCTTCATTAGCCTGGGGTTTGTCTTTAGATTCTTCTGGCTCTACATTTCCTGCACATTTCTTAGCTTCTTTAATAGTGTTGATATCCTTGGCACATTTTTCGTACTCTTGCCACTCAACAGTTACGAGCTTTTTAATTTTTTGGTGTCGAGCTACTCCTTCGTAAGCGTAACGATTAAGATTGTTATCCACAATCAATTCTTCCATATACTCAATCCTTTGTTTGCTGTTGGGATGGGTTGATAGCCAAGCAGGAGGCTCTGAATTTTCTTCATCGTGATTAACTTTATCGAGTTTTGCCATCAAATTCCTGACTCCATCTGCTGCATAGCCAGCGTTGACTAAGGTTCTGGTGCCAAAGAGATCTGCTTGTTTTTCCATCCCTCGGCTGTAGTTAAGGACGATTAAGCTAGTGGCAGTATTGCCCACATAGGGGACGTAGCTGATAATATTGGCGGTCAAATTCCCTTTGGCAGCTAATTGGAAGCCATGAGATAAAGCAGCATGAGAAATTTCGTGTGCCAACAAGCCAGCTAATTCAGCCTCAGAATCAGTGTTCATAATTGCTCCTGCATTAACAAATACTTTTCCTCCAGGTAAAGCAAAGGCATTAAGTTGATTATCCATAACCAAATAAAATCCATAGGTAAATTCATCTCTTCCAGATGCAGCAGCAACTTTTTGACCAATTTCATTTACATATTGAGTCGCTTGTTTATCTTCGAGCAGAGGTAGCTGTTTTTTAATTTGTTTAACGGAACTTTCTCCTACCGCCGACTCTCCTTTTAGCAACAAAGAGCTAGTTTGTAAGGCAGAAAGAGGACCAAATAAATTACCCGTTAGAGCAAAACCAACTGTACCAGCGATCGCATTGCCGATAGCATTCCAAGTAATTGAAGAGCGTAAATTGCTTTGATACTTAGCTAAATATTGATCGGCTAATTGACCAAATTCTTCTGCTTCGGGTAAATTAGGATTAAATAAGGCAAACTGACGCGCCGTAATTGAGGCATCAAGCCATTTATCTTCAGCAATATCCTCATTCATTTTGGCTTTGAGCAACTTTGGTTCATTAGGATAAAGATTAACCGCCCGATTTAAAACTTGCAGAGATTCTTCTTCTCGTTCGTATTGTTTTAGTACCTCTGCATAGCGAATATGACCAGAAATAAATTGAGGCTCTCTGGTAGTTAACAGCTTTAGTGAACTAATAACTTTAGTTTCTAGCCCTTGTTCTTTTCCTTGTTGATAGTTGCGCCAAAATACTTGACCTGCGGGGCTTAATTGCTCAGGATCGTCAAAAGTTGCCACTTGTTTATTTTCTGTGGCTCTTTCCTTCTCAATTGGCCAGACTTCTTTAGCCTCGCGATATAGTTTGACAGCAGCAGCTTTATTTCCTGCCAGATATAGCTTATCTGCTTTAGCTAATTTTTTTAAGCGCGCAATTTCTTCTGGAGTTGGTTTTTTGACTTTATCCTTGGCTTCTGACTCGTCTTCTGTCGGTCTATCTTCATCAGTAGTTTCTGGCTCTGACTTTTCTGTTGAAGTATTTGCTTCGGTATTGTCTATTTCAGCATCTTCGGTTGATGTTTGTTGCTGAGGTTCAGGCTCTGATTCTTGCTCTTTTAAATCTTCTGTTGACGTATCATTGGCAGCAGTCTTAGGATCATTTGACTCTGATTTTACTAGGTTAATTGTATTTGTCTGATCGATCTTGCTGTCTGTGGCAGAGTCTGCCAAAGTAATCGTCGGAAAAATTAAAATATTTAAAATTATTAAGTAAAAGTTTAGAAATTTCATTAAAATGCCTCGTAGTTTAAAATGTTTTTATCTTTGGACATAAATGCCAACAAGTTTGTGATCGTCAAAGTTAAACAATGCCGATTAATAAAAATTGATTATTGTTTAAAACTGGAATTAGATAAATTTAATAATTTGACTGCTAAATATTGAAAAATGTTGCCAAAAATACAAAAAAAGTAATAAATAATCAAAAAATATTAACTATTACCTTTTGTTTTAGAATTTGCACCTTTTAGATTGGAAAATGTTAACTAATAATTAAAGTAAAAATCATGACTACACATTTTATTACCGCCGAAATCAACCTTCAAGAAACTCCCCTGCAACTTCACAAAGAAATTGAATCCCAGCTAGAAAAAGAGGGTAAGCCTTTACGTTGGGCTGTGACTCAGGTAAATAAAGAGAAACAAACAGCGACAGTAGAAGCTATCGTTACTAAAGAGTAAGTTTTTTTTTAGACTAGATTAAAAATTTATGTCCCCGTTTACAGTTGTTCTTATTGTTCCCACAGGAGTGGGTGCAGCTATCGGTGGTTATGCGGGAGATGCTCTACCTGTAGCTAAGGCGATCGCAAGTTTGAGCGATCGCCTGATTACCCATCCCAATGTTCTCAATGGCGCGCAGCTTTATTGGTCTTTAGACAATACTTATTACGTCGAAGGTTACGGTTTAGATCGTTTTGCTGCTAATCAATGGGGATTACGTCCTGTCAGACAAAATAAAGTCGGGTTATTATTAGATCGAGGTATTGAACCTGAATTGCGTCTACGACATATTCAGGCTGCTGATGCTACTAGAGCTACTTTAGGGCTAAGTTTAACTGATTATGTGATTACCGATGCTCCTTTAGAAGTTGAGTTGCGTACTGCCGATTCTGGGGCTAGTTGGGGAACAATTGGTAACCCTGGCAGTTTGCTAAGGGGAGCAGAAAAGCTAATAAAGCAAGGAGGTGCAGAAGCGATCGCCGTCGTTGCTCGTTTTCCCGATGATCAAAGTACAGAACTACAAAATTATCGTCACGGAGAAGGAGTAGATCATCTAGCAGGGGCAGAAGCAGTTATTTCCCACTTGATTGTGCGTCATTTTCAAATACCTGCTGCCCATGCACCCGCCCTCCAGCCTTTAGCTGTTGATGCTGGTGTACATCCTCGTGCTGCCGCCGAGGAATTAGGCTATACTTTTCTTCCCTGTGTTTTGGTGGGCTTGAGTCGCGCCCCCCAATTTATTACCGAAGCTAAATCCTTAACTACTGATAGTATTTGGGCAGAATCAGTAGATGTAGCGATCGTTCCCTATAGTGCCTGTGGTGGTAGTGGAATTCTCAGCTTTAGCAATACTCAAACCGAAATTATAGCTGTAACCAACAATTCAACTCACATTCAAGTACCTCCAGAACCTTTGGGCATTAAAGTAACTAAAGTTAATTCTTATCTAGAAGCTTTGGGTGTTTTAGTGACTCGTCGGGCGGGGGTAGATTATCGAGTTTTAGATCCTAATTTATCTTCTCTTCGTTGTATAGTATAAAAACCAGTGGCAAATCCTAATAATCCCGAACTCGAACCCCTTAGCCGTACCCAGATCTTAGTTTTCATGGGTATTACTGCCATTATTTTGTTAGCAGTCGCTAAGATTTGGCAAAAGTTGGGATCAGTTCAAATGCTTTCGATCCAGTTTGATACTCAAGCTCTATTGTGGAGTTTAGGGCTGGCAATTAGCATTATTCTTACCAGTGGTCTAATTTACCGTTTGTGGCCAGGCTATCGTCGCAGTGCTGATATCTACTTAGAATTAGTAATTAAGCCCCTAGTGTGGACTGATTTAATTTGGCTAGGACTGTTGCCTGGACTGAGCGAAGAACTATTATTTCGGGGAGTGATGTTACCAGCTTTAGGTTTAAATGTGGCTGCGGTAGCTATCTCTAGTATTCTCTTTGGAGTCTTGCATTTAAGTGGCTCAGGACAATGGCCTTATGTAGTCTGGGCAACGATCATCGGTTTTGCATTGGGTTACTGCGCCTTAGTTACAGGAAATTTAGCTGTACCTGTAGTTGCTCATATCATTACCAATTTAATTTCTAGCTCATTGTGGAAAGCTAACCATTGGCAAAAAGAGCCGATTGACTCTGATAATTAAGTTAGGTAGGCTTGGTTGCATGAATTGTCATTTGCTATGCCTTCGTGACAAGTTAAGAGAGTGTGCTGTTTGTCAACACAGCGATTAGAGATGCTTTCTAACCGAAAGCATCTCTCGCCGTCAATCGGTTTTAAGCTATAAGCTTTATGCTGTCTTGTCGAGCATTACATGCGGACAAGTCCTTTGTTTGCGCAGTAGCGGCGACGCGGGCAGATGCGGCTAAAGCCTTAGATGCGGACAAGTTCTTTCTCGACGCTATTAGCTATTAGCTTTAGAAAAGTGTTTACTAACTAACGTTACGCAGAATAGCCAAAAATCAATACTTTCATCAAGCGCAGGTCAGCAGAAAAGTAAAATTTACTACCCACTACCCACTACCCACTACCCACTACCTACTTTTCACAGATTAATTAGTGCGTAACATCAGTTACTAATAAATAAAACACCATCTTTGCTTTTAACTGTTAGCTTTTAAAAGCATCTTGATCGCAAATTATAAATGAACAGTTTATTTTCTCCACCTTGGTTACTCAACAACGGGCTGTCAATGACCTTGTATACTGCCCTGCACTCTAGTAAAATCTGGTCTCAAACTTTAGCAGAATCTCAGCCTGAGTACCAAAAAGTGCAATTTACTAGGGGAGAAGTCCCTCTTTTTGCCTGGGTAGCAATTCCTAATAATCCACAAGGAACAATTGTTGGGACTTATGGCATAACTGGAACTTTAGATAATCAGTGGTTTCTACAGATAATAGGCAGAAAAGCCTATGCTCAAAATTATGCTGTAGTTTTGTTTGATTGGCGCGCTCATGGAGAATCAGCTAAGTTATCTCCTGCACTTACTTCGGATGGCATTAATGAAGGAAAAGACTTTGTAAGTGTTGCTGCCGAGAGTAAAGCAATGGGTTGTCCTGCGCCATTTTGGTTTACGGGCTATTCTTTGGGAGGACAGTTGGCTTTGTGGGGAATTTATTATTCTCAATTTATAGAGGTAAACGGCTTAAGTGCTTCTGATGTGGCAGGAGGAGCAGTTATTTGCCCGAATTTAGATTCTAATCGCTCCTTACCTTACCTAATGAAGCATCCAACTGGTAAATATATTGAAAAGGCGATCTCCAAGGAACTAAAAAAGCTGGCTCTTAAGCTTCATTCTTATCATCCTGAGAAGATTGATTTGGCAGCAATTGAACGAGCCAATACTATCTGGGGATTTGACCATGAATTAGTAATTCCTCGCTTGGGGTTTGCTTCAGTAGAAGAATACTTTAGTGCTAGTAGTCCGTTGCGAATTTTGCCTAAAATCAATAAGCCAACCTTGATTCTTTATGCAGCAGATGATCCAATGTTTGCGCCTGAAGTTATTGACGATCTAAAAGAGGTTTGTCAGCATAATCAAGCATTAGATTTATGGCTCACCAAATTTGGAGGACACGTAGGCTATATCAGTAGTTTAACCTGTCAACAAGCCAATGGCGATCGCGATTGTTGGTGGGCATGGAATCGGATTTTAGACTGGTGGAGAAGTCATTAGACATGAGTCATAAACCAAGATCACTAAAGGGTTTTTGGGGATCGGCTATACTTTATTATTGATAATAATCTCTTAAATGATCACTTAATTGTGTATTATTGTTTCTAAATATAAATGCTTCTCGCTCAAATACTTTTATATTATTTTTTATGCAGACTATTCTTTCTCCTAACTCTACTTTTACCTCCAGTAACAATAGAGTTTTACAGCAAAAATTACAGACAAAGCAGCCACTAAAAGTTATTGCTTTGGGAGATAGTCTGATTTATGGCTATGGAGATTATGTGGGAGGTGGCTGGGTAGAAAGGCTGCGTCGCCAGTGGATGTCTCCCCAGGGAGAAGGTCACGTATTATATAATTTAGGAGTAAGAGGCGATCGCACACAGCAAGTTGCCCAGCGTTTAGAACAAGAATTTAACTGTCGTGGAGAATTGCGTAATTGTGTTCCAGATTTAATTGTGCTTTCAGTTGGTCTCAACGATTCTGCTCGTCTGGGCAAGCCAAACGGAAAGCTTTACACTAATTTTGCAGATTTTAAGCGACAGATTGCCTATTTGCTTGATGTTTCTCAAAATCTTTGCCCTGTATTGTTTATTGGTATGACTCCAGTTGATGAGGCAAAAATGCCCTTCATGGATTGTTTATACTACAATCACTTCGAGCAATATCGTTATAAAGAAGCAACTCTACAGGCTTGTCAACAGCGAAATATTCCCTATCTAGATATCTTTGATATTTGGCTATCAAGGAAGACAAACTGGATCAACACTCAGCTTGGAGATGATGGTTTACATCCTAATGTAAATGGTTATCAAAACTTGTTTGCAGACATCATGGCATGGGGTTCAATTGAATAGTTTCATAATCTAAAAACTTATAGATACACTTAAGAAAAGGTTTTATACTAGTTTTAAATTCTTGACCTCTGACCTCTAACCTCTGACCTCTGACCTCTGACCTCTGACCTCATTCTCAATCAATATTTCTGATTCGTGCCAGAGGTCTATTTATCTTTTGCAAGCTGAGGATTCCATAACATCCACTGTAAATTAGCAGGTTGAGCAACAAATCCTAATTGATGATAAAAATCGACAATGTGAGGACTGGCAAATAAAGTAATGTCTTTAATTTTCCTTTGATGCAGCAGCTTAATTAAGCTTTGAACAGTCTTTTTGCCTATGCCTTGTCCTTGAAAGTTGGGATGAGTTACTATATCTAGCAATGTTGCCTGAAACACTTCATCAGAAACGGCTCTAGCAAATCCAATTAATTGTCGTCTGTCATCAACAAGATGCCAAGCGCAGACATAACAAAAGCTGTTGGCGATCGCTTGTTCTACCTTGTCTAAAGGACGGCGTGACCAGCCTACAGCAACGCATAAGTCTTCTAGCTGATTTGGCTGAATTAGGCAATTAGCTTGAAAGATAACTCGACCCGCAATCGAATTATTTTCAGGTTTATGAGTGGCAGGAGTTGTGTATCTTGTAACTAATTCGCTTTCTAGGTTGCTTTGATTAGAGGCAATTTTTTGTTCTAATTGGTTTTGCCGTAGAAGCAATTGAGCAAGCTGCTGTAAAACCTCAGTCTGATTTGGCTGAATTTCCAAAATCATATAGTAAGCAATAATTGCGCCAACAGTTTGATGTTCGGTGGCTAAAGCATTTGCCAGATTAAGCAATTCTTGGGGCTTTGTCTTGAAAGCATTAAAAACCGAATTATGTCCGCAAGACTTTATTAGGTAACGATAATCTTGAATTGATTGCTCTAAACTATCTCTTTGTTTAAATGCTGTGCCTAATTTTTGATAAACAAGCTGATGTTGTGGATCGAGTTGAATAGCCTGAAGATAATTAGCGATCGCTTTATCCCATTGTTCTAACTTGCTCAATACATCTGCCAAATTATACCAAGACCAAAAGAAACTAGGGTCAAGTTCTACTGCATGGCTATAAGCCTCAACCGCCTCTTGCCATTGCTGAAGCTCACTGAAGGCATCTCCTAAATTATGCCAAGACCAAAAGAAACTAGAATCAAGTTCTACTGCACGATTATAAGCCTCAACCGCTTTTTCCCACTGCTGAAGCTTACTTAAGGCATCTCCTAAATGATGATAAGACCAGAAAAAACTAGGGTCAAGTTCAATTGCTCGTTGAAAAGCTATGCTTGCTGCTTGCCACTGCTGTTGTGTTTTATAAGTATCAGCTAACTCGTATATTTCCAACCAATTTTGCTTAATTGCAATCGCCTTTAATTCTGCGGTCATTATGATGATTACTAATTACTTGGTGGGCATTAAGTAGGCAGGAAACAATAAACCTTGGTATAGATTGACTAGGGAACTAGGGGACTATAGGGGACTGGGGGACTAGGAGAATTCTATTTTCAGTTTAATTATGTCGCTTTACTTAATCAATTGTATTTTTATGATGAACAGAATTTTGTATTATGCCCAGCCTACCAATACTAATTACTGATTAAGTTTTCACTGGTAATTTACTTTCGGCGATCGCGGCAATTAATTCTACATCAAATTCTTCTTCAAAGAGTTCTTTTTTGTAGCTCAAGTTCCATAATTCAAGCTTGCATTTATCTCCTATTTCTACTGGCTCAATTTGGAAATCGAGAGAGTGATTGTGCTTATCATATTGACAGTTTACTTCCGCGATCGCGCCTTTATTTCGGCGTTCTAAAGCTACTGCCAGTCTAAGAATAGCACTCAACTGTCTTACCATTAGCTGATAATGTTTATCTGGCAAACTGTTATATGGTTCATGTTTTTTCTTGGGCTTACTTTTGCGATGGTAGCGGGCAATACTCGCAATTAACTCTAATTCTAATTCAGTAAAACCTAGCAATTCGGCGTTACGAATTAGATAATAAGAATGCTTGTGATGAGATGAATGACTAATGTATATTCCACAGTTGTGCAAAATTGCTGCTGACCACAATAATTCTCTTTCTGCTACATCCCAAGAATGTAATTTATCTTTTAGCTGGTCAAAGATACTCAAGGCAAAATACGCTACTCTCTCGCCGTAATCTAAATCTACATGATACTTTTGGGCAATTTTTAAAACATTGCGCTTTTTAACTTCGTTTTGATAACGTAATCGACTGTTGATCAAGCCACGAGTTAACATCCAATCAACAATCATGCCTTCTCGCAATGCCCGTTCACAAATCACGATTGATTCTAGCTTGAGCATAGTCATCGCCTCAAGCAGAATAACCGCACCTGGGATGATAATTTCGGCTCGTTTTTCTGAAAGTCCTGATACATCTAGTCTTTCTTTAAAGCTCATTTTTGCCAGCTTCTTGACAATTTTTTCAATATCCTTACGACTGACTTCATAACCGTTGAGGGGGTCGGGAACATAACCCAACTCGTCTTTGGCATGAATCGCTGCAATAGTTTCAATGGTGCCAGATGTCCCAATTGTTCGAGGTACTTCATTTAGCTGTAAATTGCGCCAAATTTCATCTACAGGACGCTCTAGCATCCCTTTGACATAGGCTCTCAAAACCTTTAATTCGCTATCGCTAATGGGATCTGTAGTCACAAATTCTTTAGCTAAACGTACCGCACCGATTTTGGTACTGCTCAAAAAGCGCGGTTCATGAATATCTGCTAATACTAGTTCGGTCGAACCACCACCAATATCAATAATAATGTGAGGCTGATCGTTAAAGTCCATTCCTGATAGGACTCCCAGGTAAATTCGCCGAGCTTCTTCCTGACCAGAAATTAGATTGACCACAATACCTAATTCCGATTCAATTTGACGCAAAAAAGCTTCACCGTTAGGTGCTTCTCTAGTTGCACTGGTTGCCACAGCAATAATTTGACTGGCTTCTAAGCTATTGGCTAAGTCTCTACAGCGTCTTAGAGTGTCAAGCGAACGTTGAATTGCTTCTGGAGTTAACTTACCTGTTGTCGGGTCGCGATCGCCTAATCTTACCGTATCTTTTTCTTTGGCAATAACTGTAAAGGATGGTAGAGAAGGCTCTATTTCAACAATTACCATGTGAATTGAGTTAGTGCCGATATCGATCGCTGCAATAATCTGTTGGTTCATGGTAGCTGCGTTTGCTTTAAACTCGCTTTGAGAGACGATTTATAGATAAAATTAGTTTATGAAACCTCTTAACAAAACGATAATTATTTTCTATCAAATTATTAAGATATTCTTATAATCTCATGGATTTTGCGAACAAGATATAAATACACTTAATTTTTTTAAATATTTATCTATTTATCTAAAAAGCAGCTAACAACTAATTACCAATTACGACCAAGTTACCTTCGCTTCTAAAGACTTGAGATATTCCGTATTTACCTTAGACTCTCTAATAAGGGCAATTTTACCAGTACGGGCAATTTCCCGTATGCCAAACTTGTTTAGCATTTGAATAATGGCGACTATCTTGCCAGGATCGCCCACCACTTCAATGGTTAGAGCCTCTTCTGAAAGATCGACAATACGAGCGCGGAAAATTTGAGCCAACTGAATAACTTCTGCCCGATTAGATGCAGTGGCGTTGACTTTAATTAACATTAATTCTCGTTCGACGCTAGGCTGTTGGCTAATATCCTGTACCTTAAGTACGCTAATTAACTTGTAAAGTTGTTTTATTAGCTGCTCGATAATTTGTTCATCTCCAGGCACAACCATAGTAATACGAGAAACACCTAGCTGTTCGGCAGGTCCTACTGCCAGACTTTCAATATTAAAACCACGACGGGCAAATAATCCTGAAATGCGGGTCAAAACTCCCGCTTCGTCTTCTACTAAGACAGAAATGGTGTGCTTTATCATAGCTGAAATATTAGTCGGTTTTTATTGGGTTGATTTTCTATCATAAATTAAATTGGTTATCTAGATTAGGGTAGTACAGCTTCGCTTAAGAAAGAATTTATAAAGTGAAACTTAAGAAGCGAGGCAGACACAGCATAAATTTAACCATAGCACTGTAAATTGAATCCTTTCTAACTTCACGAATGAACTTATAATCAACTACTAAACGCCGACCAAAAAACCAGCCGAAGGTACGCTTGACTACCCAACGTCAAAATAAGAATTGAAAACCCGATTCGGTTCGTTCTCCAATTTAATGTTTTAACTTTGGGCTAAGAGACAGCAAATTGATCAGTTCGTAGGTGATAGTCGCAGCCGCCAGGGAGGTAATTTCAGCATGGTCATAAGCGGGAGCTACTTCTACAACGTCAGCAGAAATTACAGATAGACCAGCAAGCCCTCGTAGCACCCCCAACAGTTCGCGGCTGGTCATTCCAGCAAGTTCGGGTGTCCCTGTACCAGGAGCATGGGCTGGGTCGAGGACATCGATATCAATGGATAAATAAAGTGGGCGATCGCCTACTCGTTCTCGAATTCGTTCAACAACGCCAGTGATGCCAATGGTTTCAAACTCATCGCAATGGACAATTCTAAAACCTAGTTCCTCATCATTAGATAAATCGTGACGGCTATAAAGCGGACCGCGAATTCCTACGTGCATTGAGGCACTATCTAGAAACAAGCCAGCCTCGGCTGCTCTTCGGAAGGGAGTGCCGTGGGTATAGGGCGCACCAAAATAGGTGTCCCAGGTATCGAGGTGGGCATCGAAGTGAACCAAAGCCACTGGCCCGTAACGTTGATTGACTGCCTTAAGCAGGGGATAGGCGATCGTATGGTCGCCACCCAAACTAATTATTGCTCCAGTCTGTTGAAGCAGTTCTGTAGCCGCCGTTTCGATTTGCTCGATCGCCTGATTGATATTATAGGGATTGCAGGCAATATCTCCAGCATCGGCGACTTGTTGAACCATAAACGGCTCAACGTCATAGGCAGGATGATACTGCGTCCGCAAGTTTCTAGAGGCTTGGCGGATTGCTTGGGGACCAAACCGCGCACCAGGACGAAAACTCGTACCAGCATCAAACGGAATGCCTACAATGCCTACATCACAGTGAGGAACATCTCGAAGTTCGGGCAGGCGAGCGAAGGTTGAAGCCCCCGCATAGCGAGGTGAGATCGTGCCATTAATCGGCTGAATGGGAATTAAGTCGGGATTTTGCATGATGCGATCGCTATAAAGGTAAAGTATTTAGGCTTTGTGATTTAGTGCTACTGCGTTAGTAACCGAACCCTGAAATTCTTGCTTGAGTGCGGTGGCAATTCCCTTGGCGATGTGGGCTGCCATGAGTGAACCTTTCTCAACGCTGGCAGATTTAGCCGAGGAGAGTACCCCCGACGCATGAACCCAATCCGAACACTGGGGAAACAGATCGTAGGGGGGAAATTCTGCTGCTGAAACGTCAGGAATCAGATCGAGTCTGACTAAGTTTGGGTGATAATACGCCATTAGCGAGGTTTCAATTACAGCAGCGTGTTCGAGAGCAAAACCAGGAAAGCCATCTGGAAACACCTTGGTAATAATATCTGGAGTGAGAAAATCCCAGTATTCCAAGCGCATGACGCGCATTGATGTATTGCCTACATCTCGTATTGCTAGCTCGATTCCTTCAGTAAGAAACCACTGATTTTCATAATGCCCATTAACTAAAACAATTTGGGTCGCCCCTTGGCGTGCCAATTCCCGCACGATATCTCGAATTAATTGGCTCAGGCTGTTGCCATCTAAACTGGTGGTGCCAGGAAAATTTTGTCCTCCGCCACATTTGGGCTGAGATTTATAGCCATAGCTAATAGTTGGTGCAACAATGCCGTTAATTTGTTCGGCAACGCTTTGAGCTACGGAAGTACTGAGTAATGCGTCGGTGCCTAATGGCAAATGGGGACCGTGTTGCTCTAATGCACCACAAGGCAGGAGCAAGATCTGATTTTCATCCTGTAGGCGTTGCTGGTATTCAATCCAACTTAATGAACCCATCATTAGTGGATGCATAAGGTACTATCTCTCTTACAACAAATTAATTCGGCAGCAATTTGACAAGCACTATTTTGAGAAAATCCTTGATGGCTCGATCTCGCTGCTGAATTTATAGTAGAGGCACTAAAGCGATAATTTATGTAGCCTTTGTTACTAAACTATAAATTATTTTGCTGAATACGCAATGTTTTTTCGCTCCTGATTAATAAAAACACATTTTCTTTATTATATTAAATAATTTAGCAACTTTAAGCTGATATTATTACGTTTACCTTAAAAAAAAGAAAAATAAAGCTAATGTTGAGATTACCTGACTTTCCAATAAGTAAAAAGCTAGAGGCATTGTGCAGCATAAATTCCAGCAGTTTTTATTAGCTACGCTGATTGCCAACGAAGCAAAATCCGAGCGAGGTTTCCCTAACTCAACACATATTTATACTCAGCCTTTAATAACTTCATCACCATCTGAGACTCGTAGCGAATGATACCTGGAATTTTGTGCAGCTTGGCATAGAAGGACAGCATCTCATCATGGGTATCAAAGCAGACATCAATCACTATATTGTGATGTCCAGCAGTAACGGCAACAAACTGAACTTCTTCAATCTCAACCAATGCTTCTGCCACCGCATCAATCTTATTATTTTCGACAAAGAGTTGAACGATTACTGTGTGTGGCGTACCAAGACGATTTGGATTAGGGGTGGCATGAATTTTCACTACCTTAGATTGAAGGAGTCGCTGTACGCGATAACGCGCCGTAGCCTCTGGAAGATTGAGCCTTTTGGCAACCTCTGTAAAGGAAATTCGCCCGTCAATTTTTAGTAAGCCAATAATGTCGCGATCGAGATCGTCAAGTGCGAATGGAGTAGTATGTGAATTCTTTTGGGTCATAGCGTTTGAAAAAACACAATTATGGACTAAGAAATTGCTAATTTAGCAAACAAAAAAATGTATGCAATAAGATTGTATCATAAATAACTTTTTTGCCTTGCTACTTTATTTAAGATTAGTTTCAAAGGTTAAGGTTTTAGTAATCGAGCTAGTATTTAGCACTTTATTTATATGTGCAAAAGTTGCCAGCGTTAGATTGAAATTTAGACAAAATTGATACTTTACGTAGTGAACACAAGCTCTGCCTTAAAAGAGCGGGGTACTTGTTATAAGCCAGAGAAGCCCCTAACCGCCTAAAAACCATGCTATTGAGGATGTAGTCATGCTCAAAGACACTCTCATCTACGATCCGATTCTGCACGACGCTTGGCATATTGTGGCTTTAGCAGAAGATGTTAAAGCACGACCGCTACAAGTTCATTTATTGGGTGAAACAATTGCCCTCTGGAGGTCTCAAGCAAAGATTATTGCTTGCCAAGATCGCTGTCCCCATCGGGGTGTATCGCTCTCAATGGGATGGCTCGACGGCAACAGCGCGATTGTCTGCCCTTATCATGCAATGTCATTCGACTCGCAAGGATACTGTACTCGAATTCCAGCCGATCTGAAAATAAAATCGTTTCCTCAAGCTGCCAATCTTCGCACCTACAAAGTTAAGGAGAAGTATGGTTTTGTTTGGGTGGCTTTGGGTGAACCAAAGCAAGAGATTCCAGTTTTTCCCGAATGGGAACAAAGTAGTGCGATCGCCTTTGAGTGCGGGCCTTATTATATTAATGCCAGTGCGCCACGCATTGTCGAAAACTTTGTCGATATTGCTCACTTTCCCTTTACCCACAGGGGTTTATTAGGCGATCCTCAGTTCCCAGAAGTGCCAAACTATAGATTGGTAGTAGAGGCTGAAGAAATTAGCGCAGAAGACATCCACTTCTATCAGCCCAATCCAGAAGGGACGGGGGAAGCCAAATCTGTTTCTTATCTCTATAAAATAGTGCGACCGTTAGTAGCTTGCTTTGCCAAGGGAGAAGACAGCAAGCAGTTTTCGATCTTTTTAGCCGTGACACCTATAGAAGAAACCCGCAGTATCGCTTGGTTGGGGGTAGCGCGCAACTATTCGCCTGAAATTGACAATGATGAACTACGCACCTTTCAAGATGAGGTCATGGCGCAAGATATACCGATGGTCGAGTCCCAGCGTCCGCAAAAGCTACCGCTAAACCTACAGCAAGAGTTTCATTTTCCCTGTGACAAAATGTCGATCGCCTATCGCAAGTGGCTCAAGCAACTCGGTCTTCAATTTGGCACCTGCTAATAAAGATTCTCGTATCGCTTTAGAGAACTATAACTTACTTATTTCTAGAATTAATTATGAATTGGAATTTTAAACGGTCAAATTTTGGGCTTCGCCTCTGTGTTCTGCTTATCCTTGCCAGTTTAACTTGCTTTAGCGTTATCGCCTGTTCTTCGACCGATAGTGCTTCAGGAGGGAGTCAGGAAATTGTTGTAGCGACAGAAGATGACTATCCTCCCTATGATTTTCTCAAAGACGGAAAGCATGCAGGTTACAATCAGGAACTGCTCGAATTGGTGACTAAAAATGCTCCCTTTAAGGTCAAGCAAGAGATTTTACCCTTTCAAGGAATTTTGACTGGGATTGCCACTAATAAATACGATGCTACCAATGCAGCCGTGGCAATTCTAGAAGAACGCCTGGGAACTGTAGACTATACAATGCCTACGACAGATATTACTAACTACTTTATTAAACGCAAAGGCGATCCGATTAACTCGATTGACGATATGGCAGGTAAAACCATCGGTATTCAGCAAGGCAGCGTTACTGCTCAAGTTGTGGCTGAGGAAATTAATCCAGCCTTAAAAGCAGCGGAGAAACCAGAAGCCAAAACCGTCGAGTATGGTGCTTTTGCCGAAGCCTATCAGGATTTAGAAAACAAGCGTGTAGATGTGGTAATTAACAATTTGGTGGCACTTACTCAAACTGTAAACGCCAAACCTGAGGTCTTTGAAATCCTCGAAAAGCCAGTGGGAGGTAAATTGTACGCTGCTTGGGCAGTTAAAGAAGGCAAAAAAGATATTCTGCAATTCTTAAACGATGGACTGGCAAAGGCGAAGACAGATGGCTCTTTGAAGCAACTACAAGAGAAATGGCTGGAGGTTACTTTTGACCTACCTAACGAGCCGAGACTACCAGGAGATAAACCAATTCCTGCTTCCTAAAGCAGATTAAACTTCTGTGCGTAAATTAGTTGAATTCAAGGTGAGTTAATTGGGAAATTTAGAATATTTATTGTATGGGTTATTAGTTACTTGTGCTGCATCTTTAGTCGGGGTTGTCATTGGGATTCCTCTAGGTTTAGCGATCGCTCTATGCAGAGTAAAACGGATTCCCGTTCTCAGTCCCCTACTGGCAGTTTATGTCAGTTTCATTCGCAGTCTACCACTGGTGCTGCTAGTACTCTGGCTTTACTTTGGGATGCCGATGCTGGGTATCGACCTCAATGCCTTTGTCGCGGGTAGTATCGCCCTCGCCCTCAACCATTCCGCATTTATTAGCGAGATTTGGCGTTCCTCGATTATGAACTTTCCCGTCAAGCAAATTGAGGCAGCAAAAGCCTACGGGTTGACTGATAACCATGCCTTCGTCCGCATCATTTTGCCCCAGGTGTGGCGCACGAGCCTACCAGCGATCGCCAACGAAATTACCTTCATTATCAAAGCCAGTCCAGCCATCGGTGTGATTGGGATTGACGATCTAACCCGTCGCGCCAGCAAGTTGGCTGCCAGCAACTTCCAACCGTTAGCCATGACAGCGATCGCCATGTTGCTTTACATCATTGTTTTATTTGCCGTTACTCGCTTAACCCGCAGGCTCGATTATCGGCTACAGCAGAGGTACGAATTGGTATGAGCATTCAATTTAACGTCATTATCGAACAGTTTCCCAAATTTCTTGAAGGCTTATGGAACACGGTTTGGCTTTGTTCTGTGGGTACATTTGTCTCTCTTTTGCTGGGTATTCTGCTGCTGATTCCCTTGACCTCACCTTACCCAGTTGCTCGTAATTCAGCTCAAGCATTCATCGATGCAGCCAGAGCAGTTCCTTTTCTGATGTTGGCATACTTTGTCTACTATGGGTTGCCATCTTTGGGAGTGACCTTAAACAGTTGGACAACGGCAATTTTGACCATCATAATTTACAACACGGCTTACATGGCAGAAATTTTGCGATCGGCATGGAAAAGCTTGCCAAATGGACAAATTGAGGCAGGGCAAGCTTATGGCTTCGGTGGCTGGCAGTTATTGAGACGAATTATTTTACCTCAAGTGATGTTGGCTGCGGTGCCAGTGTTGGGTAATCAGTTTATTCAGGTAATTAAAGACTCTGCATTCCTGTCGATTATTACCATTCAAGAATTAACCTTTGTAGCGCAATCGATTCAGTCTACCTATTATATTCCCTTTGAATCATTTTTCGTCGCAGCAATATTGTATTGGCTCTTATGTTTAACCGTAGAATTTGGTGTCAAGCAAATTGAAAACAATCGGAGGATTTATGCTGGATAACAGAACGCAAACAAAAACGATCGCAGCAGTGGAGTTGCAGCATTTGCAAAAAAGCTTTGGACAGCTTGAGGTATTAAAAGATATTAGTTTGTCAATTATGCCAGGAGAAACGGTATGTTTACTCGGACCGAGCGGTTCGGGCAAATCTACCCTACTTCGCTGCATCAATTGGTTAGAGCCTCCCAGCCACGGAAAAATCATGATTCATGGAGCGCAGATGGGACGGAGAATCAGACGCGGTAAAGATTCCCCGATGACCGAAGCAGAGTTAGCCAAGATGAGAACTCGTGTCAGCATGGTCTTTCAGCATTTTAATCTTTGGCCTCACATGACGGTCTTGGAAAACGTCACCGAAGCACCAATTTACGTACAAAAGCGTCCTAAAGACGAAGTGATTGACGAAGCCAAACAACTACTGAATAAAGTTGGGCTGCTCGAAAAAAAAGACGCTTATCCCGCTCGGCTTTCAGGGGGACAAAAACAGCGCGTAGCCATTGCTCGTGCGCTGGCGATGAAATCAGAAATAATTTTATTTGATGAACCAACGAGTGCGCTCGACCCAGAGTTAGTCGGGGAAGTACTTTCGGTTATTAAAAACATAGCAAATGAGGGGATGACGATGCTGATTGCAACCCATGAAATGAAATTTGCCGAAGAAGTAGCCGACCAAATTGTTTTTATGGCTGGAGGCAATATTGTTGAAGCTGCCGACCCTCGCAGTTTCTTTAGAAACCCACAAACAGAGCGTGCTAAACAATTTTTAGAACGCTATATCAACGTATAAACCAGCAAAAAATTATGAGCAAGACTACAGAACCAATCGTTACAGAGCGATCGCCACAACCAAACGAAGATTTTCCTCTAACTCCCGTCCCTGTTAATTCTAGAAAGCCGATCTGGTCTTTGGCACCGCTTTTAATTGGCTTTACCCTCTATTCGGGAACTCTTTTCGGTGGAGGCTTAGTTGGTCCTAATTTTCGCTTTTTCCCCGATTTGATTGGCTTAATTGTTTTAGGAAACCTGATTTTAGGTCTATATGCGGGAGGATTGGGCTATATTGCAGCTAAAACGGGTTTGAGTACTGTCTTAATGTCACGCTGTAGCTTTGGTGAGTTTGGTTCTCGCTGGGTCGATTTTATTTTAGGTTTTACCCAAGTGGGCTGGTATGCTTGGGGTTCGGCTTTGATTGCCGATCTGCTGATAAAGCTCGCTGGTGTTCCCCCGTCTCTCAACTGGCTTTTGGTTATTATTGCTACCTATCTTTTTTGTATTACCGCATATATGGGCTACCAAGCGATGGACTGGATAAGTCGCCTTGCTGTACCTGCAATGATTATTCTGATGATTTGGAGTCTTTCTATTGCCTGGGGAGATATCGGCGGTTATACCCAGTTGCAAGCACTTCAGCCAGCAGGAAAAATGGGAGTAGGTGAAGCTTTAACCGTGATTATCAGTACTTTTATCTCTGGTGGTACTCAGGTAACGAACTGGAGTCGTTTTGCTAGTTCGCCGAATACGGGATTTTGGGCAACTTTCCTGGCATTCTTCTTAGCAAATGGGTTTTTAATTTTTAGCGGTGCTTTTTGTGCTTTGGTTTACGGCAACGAAGATATTGTACAGGTGATGGCACAGCAAGGTTTGTTGTTTTGGGGCTTAGTGCTATTTCTCTTAAATATGTGGACGACTCAGGATAATACAATCTATGCTTTCTCCGTCGCGGGGGCGCATATGTTTCGTACTTCCAAAAGAACTTTATTTGTTCTCGGTGGTGCTACCTTTGCCCTTGTTTTATCTCTAGGCGGTATTTATGAGGCGTTAGTTCCCTATTTAGTGTTGCTGGGAACTTTTATTCCTCCCATTGGTGGTGTCGTGATGGCAGACTTTTGGCTGTACCGTAAACAAGGGTATGATTTAGAGCAAAGACAACCGAACTTTAATTGGGCAGGTATCATAGCTTATATCTTGGCAAGTGCGATCGCCTATTTTACTCCAGGAATTAAACCAATTAACGGTATCGTTGCTGCTGCTTTGATTTACTGGCTTTTGAGTTCTATTTTAAAAAATAATTCAGAACTACAAACTTAGTCAGCGTTACACCGCCGTGAATCGCTTAAGGTAACCACTGGGGACGAAAACCCACAAATGGTAGCTGTTCGGCGTTAAAATCAGCAGAATTGGACTTTTGGGAAGCTCGAATTAACAACCAAATGCTTTGACCGCTTGTGGTAGAAGAATCGGTAGCTGAAGAAGTACTATTTGGCGATCGCTCGAAGAGAATTCCTAGTCCATCTGGTGCAACACTAAGTTGACTGTCTTGATATTCTGCTAAAGATATCAAGGTTCTAGCTTTTCCAGTTTTGAGATTAATTTCTGCTATGTAGGGTTTTTCGATATATTCTTTACCTTTAATCAACTCTGTCAGCCAACAATATAAATAGGTTGCAGTAGGATCGAACTGACAGCTTTGAATTGAGCCTTCTGTATTTAAGAGTTCTTTCTGGATTCCCTGAGTATTGACATAAAAAAGCGATCGCGTGTAGCTTAACTTAGCATTGTCGGTATTATAATTAATCATTGCTGCCCCCGTACCATCAGCCGTAAAATCAAGAACTTGACCAAATTTAGGGATAAAGTCTAGCGGTTTAGCATTGGTTTCTAACGGCAACAAAGCGATACCTTCCCCTTGAGCAACTGCTACGGTTTGACTATCAGGAGCAATCAGAAAATCGCCAATTTGAGCATCGGTTATTAGCTGCGGTGGCTGATCGGCAGTAATCATCCACAAGCCAGAGTTGTTAGGGTTATTACGGTTTAGCCTCTGTACCAAAATCTTCTTACCATCCTCTGCCAGATCGAATTGATTATTTTGATATTTTTGATTATCTAAAATCAACTTTGGTTGAGGATTATTGTTGTTTACTTCAGAATTTAAACCCGTAGTAACGGTATAAAGCTGTAAATTTAGAATCCCTTTAATTCCCAGCTTATTATCGGCAGCAGAAAACAGTAAGCGATCGCCCTGGGGATAAGGTTCAAAATCAAATACAGTTAGATCGTTAGGAGTCAGAATTGTTTTTTTTTGCTGCGTCCAGTTAAATAGAACCAATTTACCTTTCTCTATCCCTTGCGTACCAATATAGGCAGAAGCGCGATCGCGACTGCGAAATTTGGCAGCAAAAGGTCTGATCTTGTTACCCACTTTTTCTTGGTTAGAAAATCTTTCTGTTGCCTCTGCCAGAGATACCTGATAATTTTCTCCATAGGGTGCGGGGGATTTTAAGGTATAAGCCAGTCTTAATCCCGACCAGCTAATTTTACCTGGTAGAGCAGGACTAATGGTTAAATTTTGCTCGACGCTGGTGCGATCTAGGGGACGATTGAAGTTTAAGATAAAAGCCCGATCTTCGCTGCCGATAGTTTTATTTTCCCAGTTAAAACCGTTGACTCTTGCCCCTGCATAAAATATACAGGTATCATCACAAACATTACCAACCCAAACTAACAAGCCGATAATTAATGCCAGCAAGATAACTAAGGCGATCGCTAGTCTGTCAATTGGTTGTAATAGCTTATTTGCGTTCATGCTTTTATTTGTAACTATAGGGATCTGCTGGAGTAGGAATTGATTTAATTGATTTGGCAGCCAAAACCAAGGAACGTTTTTCGGTAACGGCTTTGGAGTCTAGCTTATCTTTGCTGGGTAAAGTTGCGGTGATCATTGCCCCCTGAATGTCTAACCAGGTATCGGCAGGATAATTGCTGCTGCTAGTTTTTAGTTTGACTGGAATACCGATGGGATAAGCATCCACTGCACAACAGGTAATTACAAACCGAGACAGCATGAGGTAATTATCGGGAAGTTCTGGTAAGTGCAGCACAAAACCACTGACGTTGGCTGGTTGTCCACTATAAGCATCAGGTTCAGGATAGGCATTAATTGTCCTAATCCAGTCAATGAGCGATCGCTCTTCTGGCTTAGTTGCGGTACGGAAAGCTTGAGGCTGGTAACTAGTAAAAGAAATATCTCCAACTCCCCTGGCAATGGCAGTTTGGCTGGTTAAAACCGTGGGCGGAATCAGTAATCCAGCGATCGCAACTATTAATAATAGGCTACTGCCAACCCCAGGAGGGAAAAGACTAATATGTTCCCTAGAATTGTTAGATCTACGCGTAAAAATTAATTTAACTTTGACTATGCCTAAACCCAGCAAAAGTATGCCGCTGCCTAATACCAATCCATAATAGTTGGGGTGAATTAACAGTTTATACTGTCCTGTTAAGGCATATTTTAGTAGTAAATTGCCCCAAGCCAATAAAGCTAATGCCTCGATCCAGGTTAATAAGTAACTATTTGGTTGAGGAGAACTTGAACGTAAGGGTTGATTAGGAATCATTATCTCGATTAGAAAAAATAACTGTAAGCTAAGGTAAAAATAAAAGTCAACTGAGCAATTAATGTAAAAATATAAATAATTATTTTTGGTTTAAAAATTGATGCCATCAAGCCAATACTTTTAATATCTATCGTCGGTCCAAAGACTAAAAAAGCTAATAAAGAACCCCCTGTAAAAGTAGAAGCAAAAGACAGAGCAAAAAAAGAATCAACCGTGGAACAAATTGAGACAATTGCTGCCAATAGCATCATCGCCAAAATTGAAGTTACAGTATCTTGACCAAGACTCAAAATTAGTTCGCGGGGGACAAAAACTTGAATAGCTGCTGCGATCGCACTACCAAAAACTAGCATTGCTCCTAATTCACTAAATTCTTGTAGTACGTTGTCAATAAAAAGCTGCAATGATGATGCTTGCTTCTTAACTACGGCTGAGGAGAACGAACTATCCAAAGCCAAAGATTGACCTTGTTCAATTAAAAAGCTCCCTGACTGTAGCAATGGCGATATTGATTCAGCTTCTTCTAGCTGATAATAATTAACAGGTTTTAATCTTTTGGAAAATGATTCTTGTAACAAAAAGCGAACATCTTTTTGCACGCTAAAAATACAGCCAATTATGGTAGCAATTGCCAAAGAAAACAAGACTCGAAAGAATACGATACTTGGGCGATCGCCAAAAGCAACCCAGGTAGACCAAATCACAATTGGATTAATTGTTGGTGCTGCTAAAAGGAAAGATATGGCAACTGAAGGAGATACTCCTGTTAATAATAACCTTCTAGCTACGGGAACATTACCACATTCACATACAGGAAATAAAAAGCCAATACAACTACCAACAACTGCCCCTAAAAAGGGATTTTTGGGTAATCTAGCAATTAATTGTTTTTCATTAATTAAAAATAATAAAAAACTAGAAAGTAATACCCCTAATAATAGAAAAGGCATCGCTTCAACTAATAAACTCAAAAACAAAGTGAAGGCGTTGTGTAATTGATTCATTGAGAATGTTTTTGCTTTACTTAACTTTCGATCGATTTTTTATCTGGGAAAATTCAAAATTTCTCCTTGTTCTCCCAACTCAGGATAAGATTTGCCCTGACGCTGACACATAGCAGCCAGATCGGGATAAGCCCATTCAAAGATAACTTGCCTATAAGTTTTTGGATTTAAGCGAATCTGATTATATAAGCCAGCCTCTAAACGTTGACGTTGCGCCTCAAATAAAATTACGCCATTGGCGACAGATACATTGAGAGACTGCACCATCCCCTGCATAGGAATAACAATATGTCCGTCTACCAAATCCGCAGCTTCATCAGTAACGCCCCATTTTTCTGTACCCAGAAGAATAGCTGTTGGCTGAGTATAATCCACTTGACGATAATCGATGGCTGTATCGCTTAAATGAGCAGCATACACTTTATGATTCTTTTCTTGTAGAAGTTTAATAGCGGTTTTAATATCAGGATGGGAATGTAGTTTAACCCATTTTTCACTTCCTTGAGCAACTTGTGAATACGTTGGGGTATTGTTGTCAAAGTTTACTGTGTGTACAGCAAAAACTCCGACCGCATCGCAGGTACGAATAATAGCCGAAAGATTATGGGGCTTATGGACATCTTCAGTTAAAACCGTTAGATCTGGCTGTCTTTTGTCAAGAACTTGCCTTAATTTTTTATATCGTCTGAGAATCATCTTTAAGGAAATGCTGAATTAGTGGGGACTTACGCAAAAATCATCTATATATCTTCAATAAAATATTAATTCTGAAACATCCCATACAGTATACAAAATCATTTCCCAGCAAGATAAACAAATACGTACAAAACGCGAGTCGCTCATTTTATGGATTTGTATAGCGTCGAAACCTATCTGCGACCGAAATCAGTAACTGAAGTATCAGATTGGCAACCAGACTGGAATTGGTTGGCTGGCGGAACCTGGATTTTTAACGAAGTCCAACCCCAGGTAAAAACCCTGGTAGATATGCAGCAGTTTGACTGGTCAGAAATAGAAGTTACCCCCCAAGGCTTATCTATTGGGACAACCTGTATTCAAAACGATTTGCTAGACTTTTCTTTTCCCAAACCTTGGTCAGCAACAGAAGCACTTAAAGATGCAGTCAGAGAACTAGCCTCGTTCAAGTTATCTCATGCTGCTACAGTGGGAGGTAATATTTGTTTGGCCTTAAGTGCCAGTACCTTCGCCCCTGCTATGGTGGCATTGAACGCTAGCTATGAGATTTGGCGACCGCATAACGAACCTTATTTTGTTGATGCAGTTGATTTCCAAACCGCACCTCAACAAACGATCTTGCAGCCTGGGGAAGTATTACGCTCAATTAAAATTCCCATTTGGAATTTGGCGCAGTGGCAAACTAGCTTTAAACGGATGGCGGTGTGTACGGCGGGATATGCGATCGCCATTGTCGTAACGGCATATCATCCTCAAACTCAGCAAGTAAGATTTGGCATTGGCGGTAGTGTTAAAGCACCGCGTTTAATTGAATTTGATACTGTACCAACCCTCGAACAAATCGTCGGGGCAATTCGCGAATCACCTTTACAGTTATACATTGACGACGAACGAGGTAGTGCGGCATATCGCCAACACATTACCCAGGTATTAATGCAGCGGGGAATTGACGAATTAACCGCAGGAATAAACGGAAAACGCCGTTATTAATCGTCGGGGCGGGTCGTTCGCCCTTACAATAATCGATTTAAAATTATGCCAGATTCATTAAATTTCCAGGTTAACAACCAATCCCATAACAGCAAATGTAACCCAGGAACGAGTTTATTAAGCTTACTGCGTTCTCTAGGATATGCGGGAGTGCATCGCGTTTGCGAGTCGGGAGACTGCGGTAGCTGTACGGTATGGCTGGATGATAAGCCCATTCATAGCTGCATTTGCCCTGCAATGCGGGCGGATAGTCATCAGATAACTACTATTGAGGGATTAGAAAACGGTAGACTGTCGCCGATGCAGCAAGCTTTTTTAGATAAGCAGGGTTTCCAGTGTGGTTACTGTACTCCTGGCATGATTATGACGGCTAGCAAGCTAGAGTATGAATCAGAAGCCGAATTAAAAGCAGAACTGGAAGGTAATCTCTGTCGCTGTACTGGTTATGAGGCAATTATTGACAGCGTTCTTGAATGTGGTAACGAGAGTTCAGCTAAAACCATAGCTGCATCAGAAGGACAGGTGGGTAAAGACGTTCCCAAACAAGATGGTCCCGATCTAGTTACAGGAAAACCAGTATACACCGCCGACTGGTCGCCCCCTGGGTTATTACATCTTAAAGTATTGCGATCGCCCTATCCCCATGCCCGTATTCGCGATATTGATACTACAAAAGCCCAAGCCCTATCAGGAGTTGAGGCAGTTTTTACCTATAAAGATATTACTCGTAAAGCCTACAGTACCGCAGGACATGGCGCACCAGTACCCGATCCTTTAGATCATTACCTATTGGATAATAAAGTACGCTTTATTGGCGATCGCGTGGCAGCAGTAGTGGCGGAATCAGAAGCGACCGCAGCGATCGCCTGTGAATTAATTGAAGTTGATTATGAAATATTACCTCACGTAATTAATCCCCTAGAAGCAATGCAGGGAGAAACAATAATTCATGACGAACCAGAATCGAGTCAAATACACGATGCGGCACATAATATTGCGGGAGAAGTCAATCTAGACAAAGGCGATTTAGATGCGGGATTTGCCCAAGCGGATTTAATTGTCGAAAATACTTATATTTTACCTGCCGTTCAACACGTCCATTTAGAACCCCACGTTAGTATTACTTGGTTTGATGGAGATGGTACTCTAGTGGTTCGTACCAGTACCCAAGTACCATTTCACTGCCAAAGATTGCTATCCGAACTGTTTGATATACCTAAAGAAAAGCTGAGAGTATATAAACCCCAGTTAGGGGGTGGTTTTGGTAACAAGCAAGATATATTAACCGAAGACTTGTGTGTCTTTGCCACAATAAAAACAGGCAAACCTATACAATGGCGATTTACCAGAGAAGAAGAATTTACCGCTACCAATAGTCGCCATGCCATGAACATCCGCCTTAAAACGGGCGTTAAAAAAGATGGTACTCTGGTAGCACAGGAAATGAAGGCTATTTCTAACACGGGTGCTTATGGCAATCACGGAGAGGCAGTAACTTTCTTGACAGGTTGTTTTCCTCTAGGCTTATATCGCTGTGAAAATCAATCCTATAAAGGAACGGTAGTTTATACCAACACAATGCCCGCAGGCGCTTTCCGAGGTTATGGGGCAACTCAAGGCACGTTTGCAATGGAATCCCAACTCGATGAAATTGCTAAGAAATTAAACATCGATCCAATCGCGCTGCGCCAGCATAATCTAATTACTGCCAAAGATGAAATATTAATCGGCACAGAAGAACACTTTCATATTATTGGTAGCTATGCCCTCGATGAGTGTATTGAAAAAGTTACCCAGGCGTTAGATTACCAGCCAGATAAACAAACAGAAGAAGGACACATTAAGCGCGGTATTGGTTTCGCTGCGACGATGCAAGCCAGTGGTTTAGCTAAAATTCACTTAGCCAGGGTCAAATTATCTCTACTGCCAGATGGATACGAACTGCGGACAGGTTCGGTTGATGTGGGTACGGGTTCGGATACGTCTTTGCGTCAGATAGCGGCACAGGTATTAGGCACGGTGGTAGAGAAAATTAAGATAGTTACCGCCGATACTCATCACACTCCCTTTGATGCTGGTTCTTATGCTTCTGCTACGGCATTTATCACTGGACAGGCGGTAAATTTGGCGGCACAAAAACTGCGATCGCACCTGCTTAAAACCGCAGCCGAAATTAGAGAAGTTGACATAGAAACATTAGAACTAGACGAAGCTAAAATATATAGTCCTGCTACAAAAATAACTCTCCAGCAATTAGCAAAAACAGCCGAAACAGGATCTTTATCAGTAGAGTTGGAACATACAAGCGATCGCGCTTCTCTTACCTTTGCCTTTTTAGGGGCAGAAGTAGAAGTAGACACCGAAACAGGAAGGATTACGGTGTTGCGCTGCGCCGAGGCGATCGATGTTGGTCAGGCAATCAATCCTCGCATTTGTCACGGACAGGCTACAGGCGGACTGGTAATGGGCTTAGGCTATGCCTTGAATGAAGAACTGCGCTTTAACGAACAGGGTAAAATACTCAACCCTAGCCTGCGTACCTATCGTATTCCTGCTGCTACTGACGTTCCACCAATAGAAGTATTTTTAATCGAAAAACCCGATCCCTATGGTCCTTTTGGAGCAAAAGGTATTGGCGAAATTGGTACTAATTGCGCTGCCCCAGCGATCGCTAATGCCGTAGCCAATGCAACAGGAGTTAGGCTGCGACAGTTACCGATGATTCCCGAACGAGTATGGGAAGCAATGAACAATGAACAATTATCAATGAACAATTATCAATGAGTTGTAGGGTGGGCAAGGAACTAACTATGCTACTCATCAACAATATTGTTTTTGCCCACCGAAATTACCAAAGTCGCAGTGTATACATCAATTAACAATTATCAATGAGCGATCGCAATTTTCATCAACAACTGAGAAGTATCTTAGAAACTGAGCCAGTAGTTATTGCAACTATAGTCAAGGTAATTGGTTCTGCGCCTAGAGAAGTTGGGGCAAAGATGGCTATATGCGCTGATGGTAGCATTATCGGTACTATCGGCGGTGGTGCGGGGGAAGGGAAGGTAATTAAACAAGCGTTGAAGGTATTGACAACAGGAGAAAAGCAGCTTGTTGAGATAAATCTTACTGGTACGCCAGGAAAAGATATTCAGGGTGTTTGTGGCGGAAAAGTACAGGTCTGGTTAGAAACCTGGGCAGGAGTAGAAACAATCGCCTTAATTGACCGAATTATGGAATTATTTCAGACAGGACAATCAGGAAAACTAGTCACGCCTTTTACTCAAGATACTCAACCTTATTTGATTTGCGAGTACGGACGGTTCGCGAACCGTCCCTACATATTTATCGAAACAATCCAACCACCCCCCTGCTTACTTATCATTGGCGGTGGTCATGTAGCCGTATCTTTAGCTGAAGTTGCCAGCTTCGCAGGGTTTGAAATTGCCGTACAGGATGATCGCCCTGAATTTGTTACCCCCCAGAGATTTCCCCAAGCAGGGTTTCTTTTTGAATCTATGGGCGAGACTTTAAATAAATTTGCTACTTATCAGCAGCTTTATATTGCTTTAGTTACCAGAGGTTTGACCCAAGACATTGCAGCATTGCAGGCTATTTTACAGAGTTCTTTAGCCTTTCAATATATTGGCGCGATCGGTAGTCACAAACGTATCCGTATGATTCATCAAACAATACAGCAGCAAGGTATATCCTTGGAAGAATTACCCAATTTTTACGCGCCTATTGGTTTAGATATTGGGGCATTAACTCCCCAAGAAATTGCCGTTAGTATCTGCGCTGAACTAATTAAAGTGCGTCGTGGCGGTACAGGCTTATCCCTTCGCGAGCCAGCGCGTTGCGGGTCCATGACCCGTTGAAGCGACTGGCGAGGGTGCGATCGCCTAGAGCATTCAAAAGCAGCGAAAGTTCACATAGGAGAACTACTTTATGCAAAACTGCTCTGATCGAGATTTCGCCATAATTTTAGCAGCAGGTTACTCTACCCGTATGGGAACTTGTAAAACTGCTTTACCCTGGCGTAACAATCAAACTCTGCTACGCTATCAAGCCGAACAATTTTTACAGGCTGGCATTACACCAATTATTGTACTTGGTTCTCATAATGCCCACAGGAGATCGGATTGTCCGAAAGGTAGCCAAGTTGTAATTAATTTAGATTGCGATCGCGGTAAAACAAGTTCTATCTTAGCTGGCTTAGACTGTCTCCCTCTAGAATTTTCAACCATTACCATTTCTGCCGTCGATCAACCTCGTTCTCTTTATATTTATCAAACTTTATTACAGACTTTTTATCAAGAAAAGGCTTTGATTACTGCACCTTTTTATCAGGGTAAATTAGGGCATCCACTATTATTTTCTGAGCAATTATTCCCCGAACTCAAAAAGATAAGTGAGTCGAGTTTAGGATTACGAAAAATTGTTAAAGAGTTTTATGATCACATCAAAAAAATAGCATTCGATCATCCTGAAGTTTTAAGCGATCTTAATCATAAGGTTACCTATAACAATGGTTTGGACAAAATTAAGAGGCAATAGTTCCATATTGTCCGAACTATTGTTATACCAAATTACAACGATAAATAATTTTTTTTACTACCTGTTAAAAGTGACAGGTGTTTATAGTTTTTATACTTTAACTATCTTTTACTCCTGTACCTATCGCTAGTATCAACTATTCTGTAGCAAAATACACAGGCTGATTAAGGACATAACTTCTAATCTATTGGTAACTCAGTCGCGAGATATACATCAGCAATGTTGGTGCGATCGCGATCAATATTTGAGATAGCTAATGATAAAAAAGCACTATTCCGTAATAGTTGTGGGTGGTGGTCAAGCTGGGCTTTCAATCAGTTATTGTTTGAAGGGAAAAGGCATCGACCACATTGTCTTAGAAAAAAATCACCTTGGTTATTCTTGGCAACATAAACGCTGGGATACTTTTTGTCTAGTTACTCCTAACTGGCAATGTACTCTGCCTGGTTATCATTATCCAGGGGATAATCCTGACGGTTTTATGGAAAGAGATGCGATCGTTGAATATATCAAAGATTATGCCAAATCTTTCAACCCACCAATTAAGCAAGGAGTAGAAGTATTTTCAGTTAAGAAAAATAATTCACAAGGGTTATTTGAACTAGCGTCTTCTATTGGCAACTATACGGCGGATCAGGTTGTTGTAGCCACAGGAAGCTATCATCAGGCAAAAGTGCCAAGAATGGCTGAAAAATTTGCGGTCGAGGTAATACAACTGCATTCTTCTGAGTACAAAAACCCCAAATCATTGCCAGAAGGAGAAGTGTTAGTAGTCGGTAGTGGACAATCTGGTTGTCAGATAGCAGAAGACTTACACTTGGCAGGAAGAAAAACTCATCTCTGCGTTGGTGGCGCACCGCGATCGCCTCGCAAATATCGGGGCAAAGATGTTGTAGACTGGTTGGATAAACTAGGGTATTACAATCTGAGTATAGATAAGCACGCCGATCCTGAAAGTGTAAGAAACAAAACTAACCATTATCTTACAGGTCGCGATGGTGGTCATGAAATAGATTTAAGACAGTTTGCCTTGGAGGGAATGCAGCTATATGGTTCACTCAAAGATATTCAGGGCGATCGCTTAAAATTTAAACCTAACCTAAAGCATAATCTCGATCACGCTGATGATGTAGCCGAAAGCATCAAAAGAACTATTGATGATTACATTGTCAGAAAAGAAATAGACGCGCCTACCGAAGCAGCCTATCAACCAGTTTGGCAACCAGAAGAAGTTGCACAACTTGACTATAAAAAAAGCAACATCACTTCTGTAATTTGGTGTATTGGCTATCAAACTAACTTTAGCTGGGTTAAAATTCCCGTATTTGATGGCAAAGGTTATCCCAGTCATGATCGCGGTGTCACAAGTGCCAGAGGCTTATATTTCGTAGGTCTTCCTTGGCTATATACCTGGGGTTCGGGAAGATTTTCGGGCATAGCCAGAGATGCAGAATATCTGTCTGACTATATTGCTAATAGGATGAAATATGCCTATCCAGGTACATTGCTGGCTGTTAATGAAGCTGCGATCGGCTCTTAATCAATGAATGTAAGGGCGAATGGTAAGGCAGTTGCGGTGGGCGGGTTTCCCGACATAAGCAAACTGAGGAAAGACCCCGCGTCGCCGAAGGGCGCAAGGGAATGCTTTCCGATGCCGAACCCGAAGGGCCATTCGCCCCTACCAAGAAATCGTTAATTAAAAAAATTAAAGGAATATAAATTATGCCTGAAGTTACTACCCCCGCACACAAAGCTGGTGATTTCTTTGTCGATTACGAAGAAAAAGTATTTCCCGATGTTAAAGCTGAACCAGGAGAGAAAGCACTAGTTACCTTTCATACCGTGGCTTTTGAAGGATCGATTGGTTTAGTAAATTTATTACAGGCTACTCGTCTAATTCGTAAAGGCTTTGATACCTCGGTGTTGCTTTATGGTCCTGGAGTAACGTTAGGAATACAGCGAGGCTTTCCAAAGATTGGCGATGAATCTTTTCCTGGACATCAGGCGATGAACAACCAGCTAATCAAAATTATGGAAGAGGGTGCAAAAGTCTATGCCTGTCGCTTTGCCTTGCAAGCACTATATGGACATGGTGAACCTTCCCTAATTCCTGGAATCACCCCCATTAATCCTCTAGATGTGCTGGATATAGTCTTAATGCACCGTAGAGATGGCTCATTTATCCTTGATACTTGGACGATGTAAATCATTGAACATTAAGCATTAAACATTTATCAAAGATTTTGAGATAAAAAACTGTGTTCTTAATAAGAAATTATCGAAAAAATATTCCATGATAAATGTCTAGTGTTTGACCATGAATGTTAAACGGTAAATGCTAAATGATAAATGTTAAAGCTGCTGCTGTACAGATATCTCCTGTGCTGTATAGCCGAGAAGGAACTACCGAGAAAGTATTAAAGGCGATCGCCAGTGCAGCTAAACAAGGGGTGCAGTTAATTGTTTTCCCTGAAACCTTTATTCCCTATTATCCTTATTTTTCTTTTATACAGCCACCAGTGTTGATGGGAAAGGAACACATGAGGCTATATGAGGAAGCGGTAGAAGTTCCTAGTCCTGTCACCGAGGCGGTGAGTAAGGCAGCTAAAGCTAACTCGATGGTAGTAGTTTTGGGAGTTAACGAACGGGACGGGGGTTCTTTATATAACACTCAATTAATCTTTGATGCAGATGGTAGTTTATTACTCAAACGCCGTAAAATCACTCCTACCTACCATGAACGAATGGTTTGGGGACAAGGAGACGGATCGGGATTGCAGGTATTAGATACGGCTGTGGGGAAAGTGGGTGCTTTAGCCTGTTGGGAACACTATAACCCCCTAGCTAGATATAGCCTGATGGCACAGCAGGAACAAATACATTGCGCGCAATTTCCTGGTTCGATGGTGGGGCAAATCTTTGCCGATCAAACCGAGGTGACGATTAAACATCATGCTTTAGAAGCTGGTTGTTTTGTGGTTAATTCTACTGGCTGGCTAAGTCCCGAACAAGTTGCTAAGATCTGTCCCGATGAGAATCTGCAACGGGTTTTAACTGGTGGCTGCTACACCACTATTATTTCTCCCGAAGGTGTTTCCCTGTGTGAACCCATAACAGAAGGAGAAGGAATGGCGATCGCCGATCTGGATTTTTCTTTAATTACCAAACGTAAGCGGATGATGGATTCTGTCGGACATTATTCCCGTCCCGATCTATTGCAACTCCAGGTGAATCGAGACTCTCGTAGTGTATGGCAACAAACACCCGCAGATTATGCGATCGCCTCAGAAAACGAACCAAATATTAATGGCAAATTACCTACCCCAGAATTACCAAAAATCAACGAACAAAAACCTATAACTAATAATTAACAATTTTACGCGCCTTAATCAGCAGCGATCGCAATGAAAAATGAGCAAAAACGCAAATTAATTACAGATCTACAGTCCCAAGGATTAAAACTAGTTGAAGACAGTACAGGTGCAGCAGGAAGAAAAGGTGGCGCGGGTCCATCAGATCACAAAGCTGTAACAATAGACGGCACAACAGTAATGATACCCATTCACACTAGTGTTGCTGCTAAATCTAACTATACACTTGCAGATTTTCACAAACGGTCGGTCTATAAGAAATCTTATATTTTAGAAAAGAATGGAGGGGGTATTGCATCGATCCAATTTCCCAACCAGCCAAAATTTTATAGCCTCAAAACTGCCGAGGGGATACCCTACAGTCACATTGCTTTATTGCATAGTCACAACGTCTTAGCCACAACGGTTTTACAAACCTGCATTCGCTATAGTAACCGCAATACGGCCTGTCAATTTTGTGCCATCGAACAATCTTTAGCAGCAGGAAAGACGATCGCCCAAAAAACTCCCGAACAATTAGCAGAAGTGGCAGCAGCAGCAGTTGGGCTTGACGGTATAGAACAGTTAGTAATGACTACAGGTACACCCAATACGACAGATCGAGGGGCAGCTTATTTAATAGAATGCGCCAAAGCAGTTAAAGCGAGAGTTAATTTACCTATTCAGGCACAGTGCGAACCTCCCGATGATTTTATTTGGTTTAAACGAATGAAAGCCTGGGAAATAGATAGCCTGGGAATGCACATTGAGGTAATTGAACCAGAAGTGCGCGATCACATTATGCCAGGAAAAGCTAAGGTATCTCTAGATTATTACTTTCAAGCATTTGAGGCAGCAGTAAAAGTCTTTGGTTGGGGACAGGTAAGCACCTATATTCTGGCAGGTTTAGGAGACAGCCTGGAAACCATTACTGATACTTGCGATCGCTTAATAAAACTAGGAGTCTATCCCTTTGTTGTTCCTTTTGTTCCCATAACAGGTACGCCATTAGCCAACCATCAACCCCCCAGCAGCAAATTTATGTATGGGATCTACGAACACGTAGGTGCAATGTTGAATCATGCTGGTATGTCCTCCCAAAATATTAAAGCAGGCTGTGCCAAGTGTGGTGCTTGTTCTGCACTTTCTACCTTTGAAAATATCAGTTCGTGAGGGCGATTCGTTTCCAAAAGTTTATTTATATTATTTTTATTTTTTATCAATGAAACAAGACTATCAATTTAAACTAGCTTTATCTCCAAGTCATATAGAAGCTTACTTTCTACTGAGACAACAAATATTCTGTCAAGAACAAAATATCTTTCAAATGAGCGATCGCGATGACTATGACTCAATCGCTTATCCTATCGTGGCAATTAACCACGACAATAAAGTTGTCGGAGTTGTCAGGATCTATGAAACCAAACCTGGACTTTGGTACGGTGGCAGACTTGGGGTACATCCAAATTATCGACGAGGTTGGAAGATTGGTAAAGGACTAATTAATAAGGCTGTGACTACGGCTAATGGTTGGGGATGCGATCGCTTTTTAGCTACAGTTCAATTATCTAACGTGCGTTTTTTTCAACGTTTGCACTGGAACTCAGTTGATGAAATTAATATCTGCGATCGACCCCATCATCTGATGGAGGCTGAACTAGATTTTTATCCGCCTACAAATCAAACTCGTCCTAGTTTACCAATGCAGCTACAACAATTATCCGTTAGCTGACATCAACTCCTTATCAAATTCAGCTAACTAATAAAAATTTCAATTAAACTCAAAAGTTTTGGAAGCTTATTTTGAACTACATCCCAAACGACATCAAGATCGATTTGATCGTATTTATGCACAATTACATCTCGCATCCCTGCGATTTCTCGCCACATGATTTCTGGATGACTTTGACGAAACGACTCAGATAATCTTTTAGTTGCCTCGCCAATAATTGTAATTTGATAGAGGATTGCCGAGATTTTTTCATCGTTAGCTTCTAGCTCTAAAAAGCTGATGCCATCTGAGTAATGTAAAATACGTTTAATAGCATTAACTATATCAATCAGAGATTCTCTGTCACGCAGCATAAATAACTTGTGCAGAGTCTAGAATATTGTTTTTTCTAAGCCAATTATCGCTGCGCTCGATCGCTGCTTTAACAATCAAGTCCACCTTTCTATCAAAAATAGCTTCAAGTTCATCTTGCATTTGCAAAGTTTCAGTTAGCCCTCTTTTTGTATTAGGATCGAAGCTTACCAATACGTCAATATCGCTGGAAACATTGAAATCGTCACGCAAAACAGAGCCAAATAAAGCAAATTCAATAATCTGCCATTGATTGCAAAATCTTTTAATTTTATCTGAATGTATGTCTATATTTTGAAACTCCATAAACAACCAAATTCTTAAACATCAGTTCAGTATCATTAGTATTATAGGCGATTAAAAGACCGCTTTTTAGCTACAGTTCAATTACCCAACGTGCGCTTTTTTCAAAGATTGCACTGGAACTCAATTGAAGAAATTTCTATTTGCGATCAACCCCATCATTTAATGGAGGCTGAACTAGATTTTTATCCGCCTACAAATCAAACTCGTCCTAGTTTACCAATGCAGCTACAAAAATTATCAGTTAGTTAACAGCTTCAAGCAACAAGAATTAGTTTAATGCGATCGCTTTTTTTTAGATCGACCCAAATTAAATGCTATCTCTTAAGACTTCGCGGATATACTCATAAGCTTTTCTACTCCAATCATTACGAAGATCTCCAAAAGCTTTTTCTGGATCGTGATGTCTATTTTCAGCCGAAGCATAAGCCATAAATAAAACTTCTAAACCTAATTGTGCTTTCAGTGCCAAATTGATAGCTTCTTGCGGTTCAATATCTTCAGGGTCTACTTTAGTAAGCTCTTTTAACGGATCGTATATTTCTCTAATAAAAAGATGGCGATGATTAATTTTGATAATAGCTTTACCGTTAAGATGCTCGATATCAAAAAGGTCTTTACCTGGATAACCACTATCAACAAAAGTAACTGGTAAATTATCTAGTTTTTGTCTTACTTCTTGAGCAGCTTTTTTATCTTTTTTGGGATCGATACCCAAATCTTCTAGCAAGTCTAAAACTATTTGTTCTTGCTCTTGAGGAAGAAGATTCATTCCTCCTTTGCCTGGAGGTGAATTTATCTCTGCTCTTTGAACGGCATTTTCTGATTCTTCATGAGACTGTAATCCTTTTTGTTTCTCTTCATCTTGTTTTATTTGTGTCCAGAAAGCTCGAATATCTTTACGTAAATTTTGAAGAATTGATAGAAACCCTTTCAATTGTTCACGAAGTTTAGATACAGGTTCAGCACCACGCTTGACATGACGAACTTGAAAATATTCGTCTAAGGCAGCAGGAAAACTAACTTCGACTCCAATAAAACGATCGAGAGACTGTACGCCCTCTGGAAAAAGCTTAGGTATTAGGTTGTAGTAAATCTCTCTACCATTACGGAGAATGCTAACACGTCCTTCGTTTTCATCAATATATAAGCCTTGAAATTCTTTACCTACATTTTTCTGAGGTTTTCCTCCAGCACCAGATTTAGAACGAAATTCTTGAGGATACAGAGTTACAGTAATATGAACGTCTTGACCTTCAATATTAATGTTCCCTTCGTCTCTAATAGTTGCTTTTAAATCTTGACCAAAGTTTTCAACAACGCGAGGATTGTAAAGTAAAAACAGGGGATCGTGTAGTGTAATTTCTTTTTTGTTTAACTCTATGAAAAAGCCATTGTCTATATACTGACGATATGCGCGACTTAAAAACTTATATAAGTTTTGCATTCGTTGTTGAATCGCCGAACCATACTTACCACCATCAACAAGACGATCTACTTTAGACCATACAACTAGTGTTCCTGATTCAAAAGTTTTATCGGTCTTTGGATGCTTCATCAAGTCGATGTATTCAGATGGATAACCTTGAATTTTTTCTGCTTCAATCTGAGTCTGTTTACCTTCACTAATCAAATCTAAATCTAGATACGAGTGATAAAATTCTTCGCTTCCCAAAGGTTGAGTATATACATCAATTCTTTTCGCTTGACTTATTGCAGCAAGCTTCATTCCTACTCCAAAACGTCCTAAGCCTTCTCGCTGATTGTAACGAGTAGAAAATCCAAGTTTTAAAACCTTGGGTAGTGTTTCGTATTCAATTCCAATACCATTATCTGCAAAAGCGATTCGGTCTATTATTTTGGTTGCTTTAGCTTTTTTGCTTCTACTAGTAGTGGTTAATGTTTCATCTTCAAAAGTACAAATGCGAACCATAGTAGATCTAGCTTCATAAGAATTATCGACTACTTCGCCTACAGCAGTTGCCAGATCGAATCCCGAATCGCGCATACTTTGAATTGCTTTATCAACTTCAATTAGTTCAGAGGTTGGATTGGTAACAGTTTTTTGTCGATTCATTATCTTTTTTGATTGATAAGTAATAGGAAATAAAAGTTCGGTGCAAATATAAGCATTAGTATGGAGATTACACCGAACTAATTTTTTAAGTTTCTAACAGTAGTAACTCATATTTTTATGAGTTGGAATCGGTTTGCCAACGTCGAAAAATTCGCTTTCTAGTACGACAAATGCGAACGCGAGCTTGTTGTAGTGAAATATTCCAATGTTCGGCAAGATTACGCTCTGTTTTGCCACGCATCAGAAAATCAATTACCAATTTATCTTTGTTGGTTAACTCTACTCGCTCAAACCAGTCTTTGAATGCCCAAAATTCTTCTACAGCTAGATTCCTACTGTGTCGATTGGGAATATTTTCCGTAGAGAAAGATTGTAAAATTCCTGGAAGACAAATACGCTGTCGCTTATAAATAGTTTTCTTGGCATTAGCGATCGCATTTCTGACTAGATATTCAGGACGCTTATTAAGATGAAGGTTCCGCAGTAAATAATCTATCGCTCTATCTATAACTTCAGTATAGTAAAGACCACTATAAAAAGTCTTTTCACTTCAGCGAAGAAGTATCAATATTGCATCTGCAACATTTCTACTCATTATTTGACTTGTGTTCATTATATTTTTAGCTATGATAACTTTTGGTCATGGCATAATGTTTAACTTTTATGGTCAGGCTTTAAAGTCTAGCATCCTGTTGGTATAGTCGCCATTTGGTCGATTATGCCTGTGCTGCCTGTAAATAAATACAGCTTTTAATTACCTGCTTACTATTATAAGGGGTCTAAGTGAGATAGATATTTCACCTAATTAATGTTTAATTGACCTAAGATGAGTTTTTATACCGATCAAAATCTTAAAATTTCAAGATTCTAACTTTTTATTCAGTGTCGAAGAACTATAATTTGACTATTCTAAGATTAGTCAAAGCAATATTAATATGACTTCGGCATTATTAAGTGATTATTTCCAACTTCAACTTGAAAATAGCGATCGCAAAAAAAATTTATAACTTCTGGCGTTAGCTGGCAAGCTTATGAATCGCTTATTGCATCATTGGGAAATAGTTCTAGACATCGTGTATCTTACTTGTCAGAAACTTTAGAAATCATGTCCCCTAGTCGCAGTCATAAGCTGGCTTAAAAAGATCTGCTGCTGCTTGAATGTCTTCGATAACGATCTTCTCGTATAAAGCCATTGCCTCAAAATCTTGTCCTTTTTCTAGAGCTTCTAGAGTGCTGTCATAATCACTCGATCCGGCGATCTCTTCTTGAAAAATCGACGGGTTAGAAGTTAGTCCCTTAACGCCGTCTTCAGAAATTAAACGCTCTAGTTCTCCATTAGAGATTAGGCTACGTCTAATATAGTCTAGCCAAACTGATTATCCGTAATTTTCGAGTTCTTTTAATGGATTCATTTTTTTCTCGACGATATACAAAAATTCATGAGTAACAAGATTAAGAAACTGCTTTTGGACAAGTATTTGGTTGTTTTTAACTAAGAGAAAATCTTTATTTTTGGATCATTAATTGCTTGGATAACAAGCTACAATCTCTTAATTGCCAACTTTTTTAATCTTGCTCGTTAGGAGCGATCGCCATGCTTGAGACTGCTCAATATTCACAATATACAAGATACGGCTAAGCAATTACTTCTCTTTTGTTGCTTTAATTTGTCTAATCTTGTCTTTTTAAAATTTAATTTGCTCACAATCTGGCGCTCAAATATTCTCAGCTTGATAATTCGATAAAAGCGCAAATAGCCTAATTGATGACACACCCTAGTACCTATAGAAAAATACAGCTAACTAAGTTAGCAGTAAAAGAAATGTCAGGTTCGGGTGCGCCAGAAGAGATGCTTCGTGCTGCCAAAATTGATGCAGATGCGATCGCCGAAGCTGCTCGCTCGTTGGTCAAGCAAACAGTAGAAGTGTAGATTAGATGAAATACTTTAAATTTATTTATGCCATAGCTGCTTTTCTTTTAACTAGCGGTATCTTATTCAAAACCCCTGTCCTATCCGCTACTAATTCCTTGGCTTTAATCTATCCCAGCGATAGTTTTCCAGGAGAATTTAAAAGTTTAGTTTTATTAATTTTTCGAGCTGATCATGATGATAATTGCAGTATTTAGACCAGGACTATATTCTCTTGATGCGGTGATTTTACCAAATTTAGCTTTTTGAGCGCAAATCAACAACTTTTATTAAATTAAACGAGGTTAATTATGAAACTAGAAGAAAAAGTCGCAATTGTCACTGGTGGTAGCGGTGGTATTGGGCAAAGTATCTGTCAGCGTTTGGCACAAGAGGGAGCAAAGATCGTAATTGACTATCACACTCATTCTGAAGCAGCCGAAAAAGTTAAACAAAAGATTGAACAAGCTGGCTCTGAAGGTCTAATCGTCCAGGCAGATCTGAGTAAAGTTGACCAGATTGATAATTTAGTTGAGCAAAGTATCGATCGCTTTGGCAAAGTAGATATTTTAGTTAATAATGCAGGTTTAGAAAAACGTGCCGACTTTTGGGATGTAACTGAAGCAGATTATGACTTGGTATTAAACCTCAACCTCAAAGCAGTCTTTTTTGCCACCCAGGCCGTAGTTAAGCATTTTCGAGCTACAAATAATCAAGGAAAGATTATTAATATTAGTTCTGTACACGAAGAACTACCTTTTCCTCACTTTACTTCTTACTGTGCCAGCAAAGGTGGGGTTAAGATGATAACTCGCAATCTCTCAGTAGAACTAGGCCCGCTGGGCATTACCATTAATAATGTTGCTCCTGGTGCGATCGCAACTCCCATCAATCACGACTTGCTTAACAATGCCGAACTGCTCAAAAAAGTTACCAATAATATACCTTTAGGACGTATGGGAGAACCTGAAGATGTTTCTGGACTCGTAGCATTTTTGGCTTCTGATGAAGCTAGATACATTACAGGTTCGACTTTTTATGTTGATGGAGGCTTGCTGTGGAACTATCAAGAACAGTAATTGACTTTTATAGGTCAAGATAATTTATTTGTTGAGGTAGCTTTTAGCTTTTAGCTTTTAGCTCTTAGCCTTCACGCTTTTAGTGAACTCCACAAAGTCAGTATAAAAAATAGAATATTAGGTTTCTTATTACCTATTCCCCATTACATACTGCGATAAAATGTTATGCCCGAACTCCAACATGATGCTTACTTTTTTAATCCTCAAGCAAACAGACCTAATCTCCCCCTGCTAATTTTCTTACCTGGATTAGATGAAACGGGGAAATACTTGATGTCTTTGCAGACAGATAGTTTGGAAGCTGGTTTTGACGTGCGTTGTTTTGTTATTCCTCCTGAAGATATCGATGACTTCGATCTTTTGGCGGAGTCGGCATTGGCTTTGATCGAGGCTGAATTAGCACAAACTGGCGATCGCACTATATATCTTTGTGGGGAATCTTTTGGCGGGTGCATAGCACTTAAAATGCTGTTGCAAGCTCCTAAATTATTTGAGAAAATTATTTTAGTTAATCCCGCTTCTTCATTTCATCGAGTTCCCTGGCTTAACTTAGGTTCGCTGTTATTTCCTTTGACACCCGACTTTTTTTATAATCATTCTGCCTATCTTACTTTACCTTTTTTAGCTCCAATTAATCGGCTTACATCTCAAGCACGTGAAGGCTTATCAGAAACAATTAAATCTGCTCCCAAACAGACCGCTCAACAGCGTTTGGCAATGATGCGAGAGTTTACCATTGATGAAGCTAAACTACGGCAGATAACTCAACCTGTTTTATTGATTGGTAGCGAAAAAGACTTGATTTTGCCTTCGGTTGAGGAAGTAAAACACTTAGCGAAAATCTTTCCTCAAGCAACAGTAGTCACTCTATCCCATAGTGGTCATGCTTGCTTAGTTGAATCAGATATTAATCTCTATCAAATCATGGAAGCTAATAATTTTGTTACCCATACACGATAACTGTAGATAGCTGAAAAAAATCGGCGATCGCTCGGCTACGGGTCGCGTAATCGCTCTTTGTCTAACTCGGATGCTAAAACAACGGTTTGACCAAAACTCGCGTATTACCTAGCAAAATAGAGTAGAAACGTTCGAGTAAATCCATTCTTTCGTCACTATGGGAATTTCCTTTCTTCTCAAGCATTTCCCAAACTAGATAAGCAATATCATTATGTATCACTTCCATAAGCTACAGGTCTTTAAGCCAATTGCGCAAATCAGTATAATAGAGATAAAAGACATTTTTATGTTTGCCTTGCAGTGTGGATTTTAGCTTCAATATGAACTTACGTTAATTTAGAAATCTTCATACTTATAACCAATTTTGAGACTACCATCCATAGGATAATAGAAAGTTATTGAGCAAATGGTTACAGTAAAGATCTTGCCTATTCCATCAGAAGGAACAAAAACAATCAGGTTTTTGTTTGAGGGCGGAGTAATCTCTGACTAAAAAATCAGATCTTTAAAATAAAGATACTCACTTACACACTTATTTTAATTAAAGGAGAAAATATTGGTTTCTACAACTTCCTTTAAAACGGCTAAATCAGAAGAAATTTTTAGTGCTGCTCAAAAGTTAATGCCTGGTGGAGTTAGCTCCCCAGTACGAGCCTTTAAATCTGTTGGTGGTCAACCAATTGTATTTGACCATGTTAAAGGTGCTTATATTTGGGATGTGGATGGTAATCAATATATTGATTATGTTGGTACTTGGGGTCCGGCAATTTGTGGTCATGCTCATCCTGTAGTTATTAAAGCTCTCCACGAAGCTTTAGAAAAAGGTACGAGCTTTGGCGCACCCTGCGCTTTGGAAAATGTCTTGGCAGAAATGGTAATTGATGCTGTTCCTAGTATAGATGTAGTGCGTTTTGTCAACTCAGGAACAGAAGCCTGTATGTCTGTTTTGCGTTTGATGCGTGCCTTTACTGGTAAAGACAAGATTATTAAATTTGAAGGCTGCTATCATGGTCACGCGGATATGTTTTTAGTTAAGGCTGGTTCTGGGGTAGCGACCCTTGGCTTACCAGATTCTCCTGGAGTACCAAAATCCGCCACCAATAACACTTTAAATGCTCCTTATAACGACTTAGAAGCAGTCAAGAAATTATTTGCCGAAAATCCTGATGAAATTGCAGGGGTGATTTTAGAGCCTGTAGTTGGTAACTCTGGCTTTGTCACGCCTGATGCTGGTTTTCTAGAAGGCTTGAGAGAGATAACCCAAGAGCATGGCGCACTATTAATTTTTGACGAGGTAATGACTGGCTTCCGTATAGCTTATGGTGGCGCACAGGAAAAATTTGGCGTAACACCTGACCTTACTACCTTGGGCAAAGTTATTGGCGGCGGTTTACCTGTAGGTGCTTATGGTGGACGCGCGGACATTATGTCTATGGTTGCACCAGCAGGGCCAATGTATCAAGCAGGAACTTTATCTGGTAATCCTTTGGCAATGACTGCGGGCATTAAAACTTTAGAGTTACTTAGAAAACCTGGTACTTACGAACAGTTAGAGCGCATTACTAAGAAATTAGCCGATGGTTTGTTAGCTGTAGCTAGAGAAGCTGGTCATGAAGTTACTGGAGGTAGCATTAGTGCTATGTTTGGGATGTTCTTTACCGGTAAAGAAGTTCACAATTACGATGATGCCCAAACCTCAGACATGAAGAAATTTGGTCGTTTTCATCGTGGTATGTTGGAAAGAGGCATTTATCTTGCTCCTTCTCAGTTTGAAGCTGGTTTTACTTCCCTGGCTCATACTGATGAGGATATTGACAAGACTTTGGCAGTAGCAAAAGAAGTTTTAGCTGAAATTTAGTTGATTAGTTTTTAGCCTTTAGCTTTTAGCTTCTGAATATTTAACCCAAATTGCTAAATATTAATAATCTGTCTTAACTGAAAAGTAAAACAATATAAAAGATTATTGCTAATAACTTATACCAAAAAGAAAAAAGAATGCGTTACATCTCGTAAGGGCGAATCGCAATTCGCCCCTACCCAAAAACTATCTGTTGCCAACATTATTTGATTTAGCATCAACTTAAACTGAATAAAGAAAAGACGGGATAATACACCGTCTTTTTTATTTACATGATTTCAGATTTTATCCAGCAGCTTCAGTTAAATTAACTTTAACTACTCTATTTTTTTCTGCTTCGGTTTTAGGTAAAGTTAAGTGCAAAATACCGTTGTTGTATTGGGCAGTAACTTTAGTATTTTGAATAGTTTTTGGTAAAGCGATCGCTCTTTGGAACTTGCCATAGCGAAACTCAGAGCGGGCGTTTTGCTCTGGTACTTGGCGATCGCCACTAACAATCACTTTATTTGCCATTGCTTGAACATCTATATCTGATTTGTTCATTCCAGGCAATTCTAATTTTAATTCAAAAGTTTCTTTGGTTTCAGTTAGTTCTGCTGCGGGAAAATATCTGCCGTTTTCAGAAGCTACGTTGTTAAAAATGCTTTCTAACTGACTTTGCAAAGTTGTCATTTCTTGCCAGGGATTATAACGAATAATAGTCATACTTTTATTTTCTTCTTGTTTAATAATCAGCTAATTTGTTTCGCTGTTATTTGTTTACTTGATTCTTATTGTAGAGAGAATAAAAACATCTTGTAAGTGTGGTTCACTTCATTTATAAGTGGTATTTTCTGCCCGAACAATTATGTATAGTTAACCGTATTAATAGGGGACGGGGCTTACAAGCATTTGATGAAACCTCAAATGACAGCCCCTCCGCTTCGCGAATCGCCCCTACTGATCATTTTGGTAGAATTGAATAGCCACAGCGATGTTCACCGTCATTAATCCAGTGAGTTCTTTGGACAATACAGTCTGGCAAAACCGCAGCAAACATCTCTAACTCATGTCCACAAATGCTGGGATAAGATTCAGCAACTTCAGAAATAGCGCAGTTGTGTTCTACTAAAATAAACTGTTTCTTTTTGGGCGCGCTTTGATGTAATTCCGCCATATAGCCTTCATCCTTACGTAGCTGGACTAATTTGCTAATGCGCTGTTTTAAAGTTCCTTTGCCTAAGCGATCGCGATACTCTGCTGCTTTACGTTGCCACTGCTTTTCTAAAACTAGGCTGACCTGTTCTTTGCCTGCGGTTTCTGCTAGGGTATCTAAAAAAGAAACGGCGAAATCATTATATTTTTGAGGACTAAGGCGATCGCGTCCTTGGCTACTAAGCTGGTACAAATGTTGTGGTCTGCCCATACCCTGCTGCACTGATTGATAAGCAATTAATTCATCTGCCTCCAATTCATTTAAATGGCGACGAATTGCCTGCGCACTAAGATTAAGGTCATGCGCTAGCTGTTGTGCGGTTGCTTGACCTTGCTTGAGCAAATATTGCAGAATATTTTGTTTAGTAGACGGTAAACCAGTGGTTGTCATCGTCTTAAAGACTATAAATTGGGCTTATATAGAAAAATAATAGCAAAAAGAATTTTTTTGACTTAAAACAATATCATTTGTTGGTAATGTAACTTACAATATACTTAAACAACAAATTTGTTGTTAAACTCAAAGTGAACTTTCTTCAACTTTGTCTATACAAATTAATTTTAGCGAAGTAGTAACAAATCATCCCGTCACTGCTCCATAAAATTTAAAACAACTATTGAAGATATATTTTATTTAAGCCCCTACCATGAGTGCCAACGTTAAAACTTTAGTTAATCAACCCTACAAGTATGGTTTTGTTACTGATATTGAAACCGAATCAATTCCTCGCGGATTAAGCGAAGATGTTGTTCGTTTAATTTCGAATAAGAAAAACGAGCCAGAATTTATGCTAGAGTTTCGTCTCAAAGCCTATCGTCAATGGCTGAAGATGAGCGAACCAGATTGGCCTCATGTAGAATATCCAGAGATCGACTATCAGAACATTGTTTATTATTCTGCACCCAAGAAAAAACGTGAAAAGCTAGGTAGCTTAGATGATGTCGATCCTGCCTTGTTAGAAACTTTTGACAAGCTAGGTATTCCTCTTTCAGAACAAAAAAGATTAGGTAATGTGGCGGTTGATGCCATTTTTGACAGCGTTTCTATTGGTACTACCTTTAAGGAAAAACTAGCAGAGGATGGCGTAATATTTTGCTCTATCTCTGAAGCTTTAGAAGAACATCCCGAACTCGTAAAGAAATATTTGGGTAGCGTTGTTCCTGTAGGCGATAATTACTTTGCTGCTTTAAATTCTGCCGTGTTTAGTGATGGCTCGTTTGTCTTTATCCCCAAAGGCGTAACCTGTCCGATGGAACTATCAACCTATTTCCGTATTAATGACGGAGATACAGGGCAATTTGAACGTACTTTGATTGTGGCAGAAGAAGGAGCATCTGTAAGCTACCTAGAAGGATGTACTGCGCCGATGTTTGACACCAATCAGCTTCATGCTGCGGTGGTAGAGTTAGTAGTCTTAGATAACGCTAGTATTAAGTATTCAACCGTTCAAAACTGGTTTGCAGGAGATGAAAACGGCAAAGGCGGAATTTATAATTTTGTGACCAAACGTGGTTTATGTAAAGGAGTTAATTCCAAAATTTCCTGGACACAGGTAGAAACTGGTTCAGCAATTACCTGGAAATATCCTAGCTGTGTCTTAATAGGGGACAACTCTATAGGCGAATTTTATTCCATTGCCTTAACTAACAACAAACAGCAAGCAGATACGGGTACAAAAATGATTCACGTGGGCAAGAATACCCGCAGTACGATTATTTCCAAAGGTATCTCCGCTGGTGACTCTAAAGGTAGCTATCGTGGTTTAGTTAAAATTGGCAATAAAGCCGATGGTGCGCGCAACTATTCCCAGTGTGATTCGATGCTAATTGGCGACAACGCTGAGGCTAATACCTTCCCTTATATCCAGGTAAATAACAGCACTGCCAAACTAGAACACGAAGCATCTACTGCCAAAATTGGCGAAGAACAGCTATTTTACTTTGCTCAACGGGGCATCTCCGAAGAAGATGCAGTAACCATGTTGGTCAGTGGTTTTTGCAAAGACGTATTGAATGAATTACCAATGGAATTTGCAGCCGAAGCAGACAAACTATTGAGCCTAAAATTAGAAGGAACAGTCGGTTAAATATTTTCTAGCTAATTATAAAGTGAGGTCGTGCTGACAGTGCGTCCTCATATTTTTTAGGAATAATTATACGCCGAGCATTTTAACGGCAAATATTAACTTTATTAATGGCGATCGCAATTCTGAGTTCGGTTACTAACTTAATTCAACGCGATCGTAAAGTTCATCTAGACTAATTTCTAATTCAAATGAATCAAAGGTAATTATACTTTCCTTAGTCGCATATTCAGAAAGTACCCATTGATCGGAGTCATTTTTAGTAAACTTCTCTACCTGCATTGCTGTCTGGCTGATTAACAAATATTCTCTAAAGTCAGGAATAGTGCGATACATCCGAAACTTATTCCCCCTATCATATTTTTCGGTGGAGTCAGATAAAATTTCAGCAATCATAATTGGATTGACGATTGTATCACTGCGATTTTCAGCAAACACCAGGGGAGTATTAACGACCATCACATCAGGATAGGTATACAAACGGTAATTAGGTATCCAAAGGCGTAAATCGCTCATGAAAATGTCATAAGCAGTACCTCTCAAAGCAAAATTCAATGTACTACTTAGATTTAGTGCAATTTTATTGTGATTTGGTTTGCCTCCAGCCATAGGTATTATTTGACCATCCAAATATTCGCTTCTTTGTTCAGCCTGGGTTTCTAATTCTAAATATTCTGCGGGAGAGTAATAAGTTTTAGTAGGGACTTGCATAGCTATAGTTTTCATTCATGAATTTATTATAAACAGGCTGAAATTTTTAATTAAAAATTTCAGCCTGATCGGCAGTGCGAAGTTTTCTAATAGCGATCGCACCAGCAATTATACACATCACAAGATTAAGAGTGAAAAGTGAGCCACTTTACACTTCGTATAGCTCCATTACCTTGGAAATAGCCATACGTGACTGAACATTTAAATTTAATCTAGATCTGTGTCCCAGATTAAAATGCTCTGCTGCTGCACAACCAATCATTGCTGCATTATCTGTACAAAATTTTAAGGGAGGAAAATATACTTTTAACTGATGCTTGGCTGCTGCTTCTGTTAAATACTTTCTCAAACCACTATTTGCAGCCACACCACCGCCAATGGTAATAGTATCTAGATTGTGATCTAGGGCGCATTGTACGCTGCGTTTGGTCAAAACTTGAGCGACAGTATGCTGAAAACTAGCTGCAATATCTGCTACAGGAACTTCCCCTTCGGCTTTTAATTTTTCTACTAGCCTCAAAACTGCTGTCTTTAATCCGCTAAAGCTAAAGTCATAGGGATGATAACCCCCTTCTGGTAAAGAAATTCTGCCTTCTGGTAATTTGAATGCTTTCGGGTTGCCTTTTTTTGCCAAGCGATCGATTATTGGTCCACCTGGATATCCTAGGTCTAATAACCTCGCTACCTTATCAAATGCTTCTCCTGCTGCATCATCTCTGCTTGAACCAAGGAGCTTATATTCTCCATAATCTTTGACGTGAATACTGCTGGTATGTCCCCCAGAAACTAACAGGCACAAAAAAGGTGGCTCTAATTCTGGTTGAGCTAGGTAAGAGGCATAAATATGCCCTTCCAAGTGATGTACCCCTAAAAAAGGCTTATTGTGAATCATTGACAAGGTTTTTGCTGCTGCTACTCCTACCAGCAACGCTCCCACTAGACCAGGGGTACAGGTAGATGCGATCGCATCTATATCTTGCCAATCTAATCTCGCTTCTGACATTGCCTGAGCAATACAGGGGTTAATAATCTCAAGGTGTTGCCGAGAAGCTAATTCAGGTACAACACCACCATAAGTTCGGTGTAATTCGATCTGAGAAGAAACAATACTACTTAAAACTTGACGATTCTTGACGATAGCCACCGCAGTTTCGTCACAACTTGTTTCGATCGCTAAAATTGTTGCCATCCTTTGATAAGTTGATTTACAAGAACAAATTTGTTCGCCTAATCTTTAACGTTCGTAATCAGGAAAAACCTATCTAAGCGTTAATCAACGTTTAGGTAAATTACAGTCTGTTACCGAAAGTAAGATTAGTTAGCGTATAAGAGATATCTTTACGCTCATACACATACACAATTATTATCTGTCACAAAAGGAAACATATTCATGAGAAGGTTGTTTGCTTTAATATTAGTATTTACGCTTTGGTTTGGTTTTGCACCTACGGCGAATGCTGATGAAGTAGCAAATTTGACTCCCTGTGGAGAAAATGCTGCTTACATAAAAAAAGCTAAAAATTTCCGCAACACTACCGCTGATCCTAATTCTGGTCAAATTAGAGCCGAGCGTTATGCTGAAGCTCTTTGTGGACCCGAAGGCTATCCCCATTTAATCGTAGATGGTCGCTGGTCACACATGGGAGATTTCTTTATCCCTAGTGTTTTATTTTTGTATATCGCTGGTTGGATTGGTTGGGCTGGTCGCTCTTACGTAATCGCTGTTAGAGAAGAAAAGAACTCAGAAATGCAAGAAATTGTAATTAACGTTCCCTTAGCTATCAGCAAAATGTTAGCAGCAGCCACCTGGCCTTTACTGGCATTTGGTGAAATTACCAGTGGCAAAATGTTTGCCGACAAATCGGAAATTACCGTTTCGCCCCGCTAGATCACACTTTATTTACTGTTTGAATGGAGGATATTATGGGAAACTTACAAAAGTTTCTTTCCACTGCCCCAGTTTTAATTATGGCTTTGCTAACTGTTACAGCAGGGCTTTTAATCGAATTTAATCGTTTTTTTCCAGACTTATTGTTCCATCCCTTAAGCTGATTTGAAATCGAATCAAAATTCAGCTTAAACATTGCTACTTTCAGCTATTTGCTGAAAATTTGAACTTTATTAACTGCGATTGATTTATTTTTCAGTCGCGGTTTTTCTTTTGATTAAATCAAGCTCCAAAAGCGAATCTATCAAGCCAGCAAAGACGGCACGCTCTTTTTTTCTGGAGTAAGGCTCATGTTTAAAAAGCGTGAAATTACGCAACTATTGATGCTCTGTCTAAATTTTTAGTTTAATAATTGCTAAAACAGGAACTTATCTCCCAGAAATTAACTCCAGTTAAATAGCAATCTTTTTGGTACTAGTATTTGTTCTTGATTATGCTAAATATTGACTTTAGTTTATCTAAATTAAATAAAATATATATTCGTATTGTTAGCAGTAGTTTACTAGCCACTATTAGCCTAATAAGTGGCGTTGCTCCTGAAATATCTGGGAGTTATAAAAACGATAACGGATGGCGATCGCCTTCTATCTCTTTTTCTAATCAGGCTTATGCTCAAGAGTTTACCCCTGAAGAAACAACAAACTATGCCAAAGCAGGATATCAGGTGGAGTTACTTAGAAGACAAGTCTACAAAGAAATTAAAACTAAAATTAACCAGCCACCGCCAAACATAGCTTGTGACCAAGAAGAAACCTTGACAAATTTGAATTCGACTATACGCCAAATTGCCGATCGCTATTGCAGTCAATCTCAGCAAATTGTGCAACAGAACAATCTCAGCATTAATCGTTTTAATGAGTTAAAAACTTATTACGATAGTCAAGGAGATTTTTATCAACAGGTGCAAAACATTTTGCTGAAGCTGCAAAACTAAGTTTACCCTCCCAATTCATAATGCTAATTACTAGTTTTAAAAGGTAGTTTAAAGGCTTAGAGCATATAGCTTAAAGCCTAGAGCTACCCCAACTTTTAATCAACTCAGCCAAAACCGATTTTAGAGTAGAGCGGTTGCTCTCTCTGCCAAACTCGATCGCTCTCCTTTGGTTAAAGTAATGTGACCAGCTAGAGGTTCATATTTAAATCTTTCGACAACATAGGTTAGCCCATTACTAGCAGCATCAACATAGGGATTATCTATCTGATCGGGGTCGCCAGTCAGGACTACCTTAGTTCCTTCTCCTGCACGAGTAATAATAGTTTTCACCTCATGAGGAGTCAGGTTTTGAGCTTCGTCAATGATTAAAAACTGCTGGGGAATAGTGCGTCCACGAATATAGGTTAAAGGTTCAATCTGCAATATGCCCATTTCAATTAATTCTTCGTGTCCTCTGCGCCAGTGTCCAGCCTTGACAGCAGTTTCTTGTGTACCAAATATGAGGTCAAAATTATCGTAAAGAGGCTGCATCCAGGGAGTAAGCTTTTCGTTGATGTCTCCAGGCAGAAAGCCAATATCTTTTCCCATGGGTACGACTGGACGCGAGATCAGCAAACGGGTATAGAGTTTTTCGTCGGCGACCTTTTGTAGACCTGCTGCGATCGCCAATAAAGTTTTTCCCGTTCCTGCCCTGCCTACTAGAGTAACTAGTTTAATCGAATCCTGTAAGAGTAAATTTAGGGCAAATCTTTGTTCTCGGTTGCGGGGTTGAATCCGCGATACCCCTAACTTAGGTAAAGCAGCTAGATGAATAATCTTATTACTTTTGCCTTCTACCATTCCTAATGCTGTGTGGGAAGGATTGGTATTATCTACTAGCGTAATGTCTTGATTGGGCAAAAATTCTCCTTTCAAAGTAATTGAGCCAGCTTGAAAAAATTCACCAATTTGTTCTGAATTTACTAGTACTTCAGTACTACCAGTATAAAGCTCATCTACATCTACTTTGTCGGTTTCATAGTCTTCCGCATTTAGCCCTAGAGCATCGGCTTTAATCCGCAGATTTGTATCTTTGCTAACTACTATCACAGGACACTGACAACGCTGTTTACACTGCATCCCCACTGCCAGAATCGAATTATCTGCAACACCACCATCCAATTCAGGGGGTAATTCTTTAAGGGTATGGCGATCGCTTAAAGCCACTCGTAAAGTCCCCCCGTTGCTTAATTTTACCCCTGTAGTTAGATGACCCTGCTGGCGCAAATCATCTAAAGTACGAGACACCTCTCTAGCATTACGACCAGTCATTTCTGGCTGTTTTTTAAAGCGATCTAGTTCTTCGATAACGGCGATCGGTAATACTACTTCGTTATCTTCAAAACGTAAAATAGCCGTGGGATCGTGAAGTATGACATTAGTATCTACAACAAAAATTTTTTTCATTCATTACATGAACTTATTTAATAATCCTCAAATGTTCATCATTAGTACATTAATAGAGGAAGCAGATTTATTAGTGCAAAAGTCAATCTACTAGTTTATTTTTCCACTTATTTATCATCCTATCAAGTTACAGTCTGGATTATTTTTTGGCTATTTTATTTATTAATCAGTTTGAATAACTGAATTTTTTCCAAATAGTTATTAGCTTGATTGACATAGTTTGTTACTTAAGGTGATAATTTGGCTAAACTATTAGATAGGTTTTTTCTTTGCTTTTAAAGATAGTTTTTGCTCAGATTGAGATTACTGTAATCTCTTCAGATAGCTACCTGAATACTAGTCTATTTTTAATAAAAAACTTATTTACCTGTTGATGTAATTCTTGTTCTATGTAGGCTTCAGTTTTTTTTTAAATTTCAGACAAAAAAGTATCGTTTGACAAATTAATTTGATCGATTATTTCTTAAACCGATACTGTATGATAGTCTTTTTTTATTAGAGTCATCATGTTTTGGTATTCTTCCCTTAGTTTAGTAACCAGTCTAATGAACCGTTTTCTGAATATTGTCTTTGTGCCACTGTAAACCAATTAGCATGGCAGTAAACAGCATATAGAACCCATTTGAGATCTCTGTCCGTAACCATAAGCCTCTTGGAAAAACTGTCACATGAAATATTTCTAAATAGCTGGTTTAAACCTCATTTTATCGTTCAACAAATCAAAATAAGGAACTCTGAAACAACTGATTTTTCCTAAAAAAAGATACCAAATGGGTTCTGTATAAAGGGTGTGACCCCCCAAATTGTAAATAAATTTATTTATCAAGTATTTCAAAGAGCCTATTACAATGCTTTGATACGAACACCTAGACTTGAACTTCTTTATCAGGGTTATAGAGGCAGAGGTATTAGTGGACTGGTTCAATGCAAAGGAGAATCACAATCTCAAGTTTGATCGATTCCTTCAAATACTGAAGTAGTAATTCTAAGATTAGATTATCATTAAGAAAAAGAAAGATGAACAATATCTGGTTGAATATCGTTAGCTAGTTGCAGTAAACTCCAGAAAAACCATTTATTTCAGGCATTAGAAGTATTTTTAATGTTGACGCTAATTAATTTAATTTTCTCAGAGGTTAAAGAAAAAGCAGTTTTAAAATAATGTTGTTGCCAAGATCCAATAACTAAGCTAATTTGGCTAATGTTCTGGCTATTCTGCTAAACAAAGACCTAGATTTACCGCATGTCGGCAGACTCAAGTTGGATGAATTGGTTGACGTAAAGCTGCAATTAAAACGTGCATATTTCTTATCGATACCTGCCTTCACCTTCAATGGTATACTCTATATCCGAACCTGATTTCCAGACTGGTTTACCTCTTTCATAAGCACCTATATCAGGAGCATCACCAGCAAAATCATCTGTAATGCCAGGAATGACAATTCCTGCATCAACTGCTGGAGAATCTGGCTTTAAGCTGAAGTCTGGAATCGATTTTGACTCTTCTGTAGGCGGTCGAGCGAACAAGGGGTCGGTATTCATAAACAGGTTATTGGATTGCTTACCAGCAGACACATTTTCAGAATCTGCAAAAATATTGTTAATAGCTTCAATAGAACTGTCCATCTGTACTGAACCTAAAAATGTATTATTAAAAACGCGATTATAACCCCTGGGGCTACCAGCTACATAATTAAAGTTATCTTTACCCCAGATTAAATTCCAGACTACATTATGGTGAATTATACTATTAAAACTTTCTAAATCTAAATAAATACCACGAGTACCCCAAGCGTTACTAAAGGCTTTAGTATCTCGAATCCAATTATGGTGAATCGATCCTCCTTCAAGGTTGACACGGCAACAAACTCCAATCGCTCCTAAATCGGTGCTGCGCAAACCAAAGTGAGAAATATCATTGTAAGCTATTTCGACATTATTGACTTCAAAACCAGAGGTATGCCAATCTACTTGAATCCCAGCAGCACTAGTCCTTTTAATTGTGTTATGGGTAATTTTATGATCATTTCCATTTATTCGTACAGGGGCAGCTTGACTAACCATATAATTACTGTTGGCAATAACATTGTTAGTCACAGTATGGTTGGTTCCCTCTAGTAGTACACCATTGCCAGAACTCCATTCCACAATTGAGTTTTTCAATGTATGTCCGCGTCCTCGCAACTGGATACCAGTATCATGGGCATGAGAAGCAACGATCAATGCACTATCTGAACCAGGTGCTTGTTCTGACTCGGGTAGTGGTGGCAGGGTTATATGATGAGATACATATTTAGCTTTTATTCCGTCAATAACTATACCCTGACTTTTATCGCTGGTAGTAATAGTATTGGCGAATAATTCCAAATTCTTTAAGGTTATATAAGATTGATCGCTTAAATCGAAGGCAAAGTTGCGTTGTTTAACTTCCACTTCTTTAGGGCTAAGTCCTCCTGGTGCCCAAAGATAAAGAGTTTGATCTGCACCATGATAAAACCATTCGTTTTCAGTATCGAGTAATCCCAAACGTCCAATTAAATAAAAATAATAACCCCCTCGTTCCCAGGGAGCAGTCATTTTTGCAGTTAGTTTTCCTGGAGTACCACCAGTAACAGTTCCTGTTCGAGTAACATACCACTCATTAGTCCAGACGGTTGCACCCTTCCATTCTTCACCCAAATTGGGAATTTCACTGTTTTCGATGATGGCATCAGTGCCAACTTCACTTTGAAGACAACATTCAGCAAGTGTAGGCAACATTGGATCCAAATACTTGTTGTTGGGCCACCGAGCTTCGGGCATCATTTTGCCATTAACAAAAACTTGATTGGCTAAAAAACCCGTATCGCTATAACCATCAACTGGTAAAGTTACATTGGTGCGAAAAATTGAGTCATGGTGGCGATTCCAATTTTCGACGGGATTTGTTCCTGAAATTGTTGCAGACTCATTTTTGTATGCTTGGAAGGTTATGGGTTCTGTGGATGTTCCTGAAATTTTAGGTTTTACAGTTTCGCGATAAATCCCCTCTCTTAGCAAGCAGGTTGTGCCTGGTTGAGCTGCATCGGCACATTTTTGAACTGTTTTAAAAGGACTTTTTAAAGTTCCAGGATTATCGTCTGAGCCATCTGGAGCGACAACGTAAACACTTCCACAAGCGGAAGTAGTTAAACCAATAAAAATACAGAAGACAGAAAAAAGGCTGGTTTTAAGATTCATTGCTGTATAAATAATATTGATCAATCTTGGGCATTAATCCGCTTTGCCATATAACTTCCCACAGTTGCTTCGGAACACTTTTCTTGCCACCATTGTAATGATGCTTCATGCTTTGATTTTATTAGCTCCAAGTCTTGAATTAGTTGTTTAATTTTTGATTCCAATTCACTCCAACTTAATAAGCTGATTGCAGGAGAATTCTTATAATAAGAACAATCAGGTAAGGCTTCAACAACTATAATACAACCATATCGTAAACCTTCAAAAAAACGAAAAGTTTCAAATGAGCTGCCACGAGGTGCAAGGCATATTTTGGAATCCATTAACTTCTCAGAATAGCTTCTATTATCTTTGCTAGTTTTTGCTTCCAATCCAAAATGATGAGATGTTCCTACGGCAATCTTAAGTTGAGGGTATCTTTTTTGCAGGTTTTCAATAGAAGATAACATTTCTTTTCGTGCAATATCTTTTGAATTTCTGAACCATTTTCGTCGCGACCAAAAAGAATAAGAATCTAAAACCAAACTTCCTGCAAAAAAAAGATCGTAACGACGCTTTTCGATAGGTTTGATCGGTAAATTCTCTTGGTTGTAATACCCCATAGGGATTTCGTAAATTGGTGCTACCTTTACACCTTTGAGTTTGTAAAAGTAATATTTTAAAAAGCCTGGAGTACGAATAATCAACATCCTCAGGAACTGCGTAAACGTCATGATGTTGAGATAAGAAGGTTTGAAGAGAAGATTACAGCCTATTATTGGAGACATACTATAGGTTTTGAATACGGCTCGTACTCGATGGCTATAAGATGGAAAGCGACAAAACTCATCTCCCAAAACGATTGCAATCACATTATCTCCATAAGACGGTAATTGTTCGGTGTTCCAGGTCAGGTAAAAAGTCATTCTTTTAACAGTTAGCTGCCGTTCCATTGTCTCAAAGACTTTACCAAAATAGATCTGATCGACTGCAAAATGGGCTTCACCAAAATCATCCCAAGAAATTGGATCTAGTGGAGCATGCGATAAACAAACGAAATATCGATTAGCAAAAGTCTGCATCGTATTTATAGTCATTGCAACTTAATTTCCTTTCCAGTGTAAAAGTCTACCAATACTAATAAACTTGATTGGCAAATCGCTGGGAAGTTGATATTTTATTAACTCAATTGTTTCTACTTCTGATAGACCTAATTGCGATAAAATTTTTACTTTGTCAGGACTAGCTCCAAGTTTGTAAAGACGCTCTGCTGTATCTTTAGTAGTAGCTCGAATTGCCGAACTTTTTTTAGTCGCATAACGAACAAATGGATCTTGTTCTCCTATCCAACGAACTATATTTCTAACTACTTCGTAAATTTTGGCTTTGGAACTAAACTTTTGCCAAAAAGCTCTAGGAGCAAATTCTCCACCCCCTAATGGTTTCCAAATAAAAGGTATCGGTAGCAGTGCCAAAAAGCTAGGACTTGAATATTTAACAAAAGTAACATGATGAATTAAATCGAATCCAATTTGATGATGAAGCCTGCGTGCTACAAAATACGCTTGAATTTGCCATAGGTAGTAATGAAGTTGCATTCCCCCAGATTGTCCCCATTTACGGCTATCTTGCCAAAAGGGTAAGGTGAAATAAACAAATTTGAGATTAGCAATAGGGTTACGCGCTAGTTCTGCGGCGATCGCTTCTTGGCTTTCATCTGGTCTAGTCAGAACCCAAACTTCCTGATATCTAGCCACCTCGCGAACAATATTCCAGCCGACACCAGGTTCGCAAGAGTAAGCGGATAAAAGAACTTTCATAAATTAAAGCATAGGAAAAAAACGAATAAAAGACGATGTTAATAATGTTAAATTTTTGGCAAAATTATTTTAATTTTATAAAAATGGTCTGCAAAAACTTATGGTTTATTTAAAAGCAGCAAATCATTGCTCGGACTTTCTTTTAATATAAAAAGAATATCCCATCAAACTAAAATCTTTATAAGTACAAATTGTACTACATTTTTGCTTAATAGTTTTCGATTTTTTTAGGAGATAGTAAACGGGAATCAAAATCTCAAATTCTTGATTAAAACGTAAAAGGTTTTCTAAATAGTACTGCTCGTTCCAAAATCTTTTTTCTTCAGTCAACCAATTCAATGGGTAATGATAGGGCGAACAAATGTCATGTATTTGTATAGATACTCCTTTGCCGATATTAGGATATATTTGCTCAAACAAATACTCAACATCACTGCCAAACTTGTAGATATGACTAGAATCAATAAAAAGTAGATCTGACTTATTAAGATCAGAAAAAAGGCTCAAAGGAACTTTTTGTAAGGGAATTCGCATCAATTCTACTTCAACACCAACTACTTCTTTATCTTCTAATATAAAACGACTATAAGGATCGATTGAAACAAATTTAGGCTTTATCTGGGTTTCTTGATAATTGTCCTCTAAAGCAGCTAAGATTATCTTAGTAGAAATTCCTTGTCCAACTTCTATGATAGAGTGCGGCTTTGTTTCGCGAATATAACAATATAGTAAGATAGCATCTAAGCCTCTGTAATAATAATTAGCTTCATCATAGCCATATCTACTAACCGCATTGTAAAAGTGATTTCCCCATTGCTCTAAAAGCTCGATCGCTTCTTGTTCTGCTTGCTCGAATTTGAAATCAATATGATGGCAAAGGCGAGGTCGATCGCTATACTGGGCTTGAATTAATTTGGTATTAGGAATTGGTTCATAAAAATGATCCCCTACAACATGAAATCCGAGCTTTTCTAAAAATACAAATAGTTTGCGACTAAAGTAACGTTGAACAGCATTTTTTTCATTAAATGCTTTGTATAGTTTTTCTCTTGTGGATTGTTCAAGCATGATTTTATCTATTTATAGCAAAACCCAGGAGTTGTATTAATAAGTTTTATTTTAGATGATTAAATCATTTATTACCTTATTTTTTTAGGATTATATTTGTTGTTTAAAGTTTAAATTTAAACTGGAATTAATATTAGATTATTTTAATATTTTTTTTAAGTAGCATTTACCTGCTCGTATACTGCGACTATTTTTTCTACAGCTTTTTACCAGGTAAATCTTTTTGCTGTTCTTAATCCTTAGTTGACTAACTCTTGACGATACTTATAATCTTTTTGAATACGCAATATTGCTCGAACAATGGCTTCAACATCGGTTGGATTGACTAAAATCGCGCTATCATCAGCTATTTCAGGTAAAGATGGGACATTGGAAGCAATTACGGGTAAACCGCAAGCCATACCTTCTAATATGGTTAGACCAAAACCTTCGTAAAGTGAAGGTGCTAACAACACATTAGCAGCATTATAAAAGCAAATCAACGCCTCGCGATTGGGCTTGGCGAGAAAAGTTACATGTTTATCTAAGGAGCGATCGCGGATAAACTGTTTTTGCTCAATGGTAAAGTCATCACCAATTTTCCATAGGCGAACAGGTATTTCGCGTTCGGCGATCGCTTTTACTACTTTTAATACAGTGATAATATTTTTACGCTGATGGGTTGAACCAACATTTAAGATACAAATTTCTTCTGGAGAACTAACATATTGCTGTCGCCAACTTTTTACTGTTTCAGGAGATAATAGATAATTGACGAAATTGCGATTCAACTCCATTGGGAACAACAGTTACTTTTATGGGGTTTATATTTAAATAATTAGTAATATCTCGAGCAGTATTAGTTGAAACGGCAATAGTGCGATCGGCGACAATAATTCCCTCAACTGAATATTCCTATGCAGCTATACTAAAGGCTGGAAAACGGGACTGATTTTTTAATATTTCTGGATACACATATTGAAATAGATCGTGAGTAATAATAATTGGTTTACCTAATCTTTTTAACCAATATGCAACCTGACCATTAGTATGATCGATGATATGAAATATATCTGCTTCTAGGTTACTCACTGTACGGGGATGATTTAAAAACCGTTTGTAATATTTGCGTAAAGGATTACCAGAATGCCAGAGGTTTTCTAAATCTTTACTCCAAGGTTGTGGTGCTATTTGAATAATTTACCATTCAGGATGAAGTGCTTTTAATTCTGATACTAAATTATCTGCATAAACATCCATACTAAAAGCAACTTTTGCTTCCCTGCGTACAATTGCTACGTGCATTTATTTACTCCATAAACTATGATTAAAAGTTGCCTAATAAAATTGCCAAAAATTGTTACATATATTGAGAAAATACTTTGTTTTTTAGCAAAACTGCAACCAAGACCCAACTAATTAAAAAACTAGATACAGAGTAAACCAATATTGAAGTTAGAGAAACACTTTGGGTAAGCGGAGGTATTAGCTTAATAATTATGATTTCTACTACGCTTTTAACCAGGGGATGAATTAAATAAATACCAAAGGAGCATAAGCCTAAATTAGTTATTACAGCATTATTTTTATTATCTTTAAAATAGTGAGAAATTGAAATTCCCCATAATAGTAATAAAAAAGCGATCGCTATTTCATTTACTGCACTAGGGATAAAGTTTTCTCCCATAATATTAATAGACAAAAAGCCAAAAAATAGTAATACAGCAGTTTGTTGTTTATAAAGCCATTTATAATTGTTTTGCAATAAAAATCGATTAAGGAGTATAGAAATCAAGAAATATGGTAAACATCTTAAAATCCAGGATAAATTTACTAAAAGAATTCTTAAAATAGAATAATTCCAGCTAGTTGCAGATGTTGAATCCAATACTTTGTCAAAGGCTGTATAAGTATCTAGATCAAAAGAATTATTAGATGTTAATAACAATTGATAGACCACAATACTTAATACAGAAAATAAAGATAATAGTGCTAGAGAATTTTGCTTTTGACTAAAATAGTTAGCCAGGCATAATAATAAAGTTCTATTAGCTAGCAGAGGTAAGAAATATAAATGATAAGAAGCAGCACCAAATAAAATAATTGCCAAGGGAGCGAAAAATAACTTCTGAATTTTACTGGTGTGATCGTTCATCAAAAAAATAATTGATTTGGATATTAAATAAAAACCACTCCAAAACAAATATGGGACAATAATCCGCTGCATTTTTTTTGCCAAAAAGAAATTGAAAGATTTAGAGGTAGTTTTTTAGTCGAAAAATAAAAAGATGCTGCTAAAAAAAACGGAACAGCGAAATAAAATAAATATCTAAATTGTCTTGCTTGTTCTGTTATGGGAATCCCCCAAGTCTCATCTCCTGAATGTAGCAAAATTACGGCAAATGCTGCTAAACCTCGGCAAAGATCGATACCAACAAATCTACTTGCTTTATTCATAAGTTAATTTGAATTTGAGATTATCTTTTGCCACAAATCAATTAATCTTTGAGCAATTCGTTCGTGAGAATAGTATTTTTGCACTCGTTCGATGCCATATTTACCCATTTCCTGTCGCCAATCTAGATCGGCGATCGCTCGCTTCAAAATTACGGCTAAGGCTGTAGCATCTTCTTCAGGAAATATCAGATTGCGATTGGCGATCACATTAGGAATTTCACCACAGTCAGAACCGACTACAGGAATACCCATTGCCATTGCCTCAATAATGACGTGACCAAACTGTTCTTTCCAAGTATCAACAGTACGGGAAGGAAGCACCAAAACATCAAATTGACCAATTTCTTGAGGGGCTTCTTCATGACGAACTGCCCCCTTCCAGGTAACAACATCCGCTATCTTTCGCTGGGCTGCCATTTGTCGCAAGTCAGTTTCACTAGAACCAGAACCACAAATAGTTATTCGGCAATTCAAACCTTGTTGACGTAATTGGCTGACAGCAGTGAATAAAATATCAATTCCTTTTTCTGGAACTAATCTGCCCAGAAAACCAATATTTAGTTGATTTTGGTTATTGTTGACGATTTTAGGAGCAAATAAATCGGTATCTACTCCCATTTGAGGCATGACTTCAATTTTTCCTTTGTAACCCCAGTTACTAATTACTGTCGCACCGTCTTGATTTCCTGCAAGATAAAGATTGGTTGCGCCCATGACATAATTACGTATCCATTGTCTGGGCAAAAGAAGAGAGCGCTGTTGATTTTCCCAACCAAAAATTACCATAGGCTTTTGATAAAGTTTTGCCAAAACGGCTACCTCTAAAGCACACAGAGAAAAAATTTCTTCTTCGACTTGAATTAAGTCTGGCTGAAAATCATTGATGACTTGCCAGATTTTCCAGGGTGCATATAAATGTGCGCCAACTCTACCTGTAAACAAAACTGGTGCTGAGTAAATACGAATTTGAGGACAAGGTGTTTCTAAATTTAGAAAGCGATTCCATTCCAAAGCTTTCCAGTTATTAGGAGCCAGCAAAGCTAATTCTACCTCTTTTGTATTGGCGATCGCCTCAAGTTTCCCCTGATTTACTCCCACCACGTAGGTATGACTGACAAACAAAACTCGCAATTTAGGCTTTAATAAACTTGAATTACTCATATCAGTAATTATTGGCGATTTTATTAAATTAACTCACTTATCTGTTGTGACCTTGCAGATATACTCTTTGCTTGTTCAATCTTTGATCGTGCCATGCTAGTCCGAGTATTAAAGAGACGGAAAGCATATAGCCAGGCTCTTCCATTTGAGTAAAAATAAACCCTAAAACTAACGTAGAAAGTAAAGTAATTTTTAAAGAATTATCCAAGCCAAAATTCTGCCAAACTAGATAAGCTAAAAACAAATATGTCCCTAAACCGAATAAACCCAAGTCTCCCCAAATTCCTGCCCAACCGAAAATAGGACTAAACAAACTAGAACTATACGTGAGCCAATAACTACCTACAAACCTAAGTGCATCTTTCCCAATTGAGCTGTCCGTTGCACCTAAAGGACCTAATATAGACCAGTAATCATTTATAAACCACGCACCTAAGCGACTTACTGTAGTACCCGGACCGAGACCAAAAAGCCAATTTAAGGGCGACTTAAAGTTGTCTAATATCGAACGTACACCATAAAATTTGGCATACCAAGCCTCGCCATCTGTTTTATATAGTTCAGGTCTCGCCCAAGCTGTAAAGGAGCTAAATTCTTCTAAATTTTGGGTGCACCAAAAAAATATTAATCCGAAAATTAATAAGCCGATAATTAATCTAATAGTCTTACTCAGATCTTGAGAATTGAGCAAAATCAAAAGTATCCAGGCAACTACGTAAGCTAAGATGAGCTGCTTAGAATCAGAAAACAATAGCTGCCAAAAAGCTGCTATCAATGCTGCTAAACGAATCAAAAGAGGATTTTTTTTGTCGTTAAAGAAGTATAAAGCAAATGCAAAAGATACTGAAGCTGATACATAGTTACCTGCCCCAGAGACAAAAAAAACGCCACCACAGCCATCAGTGCCGTTAAATCCTTCTGCATAAAGTTTGTCTGCATCGATTAGGGGTTTTTGCACCGCAGCAAGAACAAAATTTATTAGAGCCGACCACATTAACCACTTTTTGAGTCTCAAACACGAGCTAGCTGACATAGGAATACTAACAATGGCAATTAAAAATATTATTGGCTCTCCCAACATCATGAAACTAACGACTGCATTGATAAAACCAGTTTCATTCCAGAATGCGCTTGTCACAATCGCCAATAAAAATAAAAATAGTCCTGACAAAAGAGAATAAACTAGTTTAATTTGCTGGACATCTCTAGTGGGTGCGGTTGTCAGGATAATCCAAAAAACCACAGGAATAAACAAAAAGTGAGCCTGAGTGACAATTGAAGGAACACCAAAAGTCGAGCAGACAATTCTCGCATAAAAAACTGTAGAAAAAGCAAAAATGATTAAATTAGTATTATTAGTCCAGGTAATTTTACTTTTTGCCTTTTTTATAATTAATTGTGAATTATTTGAATTCATTAATTTATCTGTTTGGCTAAATAAATAATTATATTTTCTGTTTTTTCTTGCCTTCAATTTTAACTCGCTAGCTGACGAAACTTATTCACAGTCCAATCAATTAGCTTCGGACGTTGGTGAGGTGCGTATAACCAGGCGATCGCTAGTTTTGCTAAAGGTAAAGGCATTAAGCCAACCCAAATAAACCAAATACTATAAACTAGACGTTTTGGAACATTAAAATCAGAATACTTCCAGAGACTGCGAATTCCTTGATAGATTAACTTGGTAGGGCGATCGCTTTTTACAGGGTGGGTTTGACCATTGAGTCTTAATGAGATAATTCGCGACCAAAGACGACCAACACCACGTTGCTCTAAATCTGTTGGGATCTCATATCCCAATTCTCGCGCCTTTTTGACGAGCAAAGCGAAATTTTGCAGGTCATGAAGAACGAAACGCTTAAAGCGATCGCCTGTAACCGTTGCTAATGCCCATTGATTACTATCGTGGATTCGATACACTCCTAAAGGCTCTTCAATAGCTGCAATTTCTCCATAGAAAGGTACTTGAAAGGATAAATAATCATCTGCTGTCAGCTTATATTCATCAGGAATGGGCAATAATTTACTTAGAACTTGACGATTAAGAGCATTACCACTGGTTGGAGTGCTGACATATCCTGCTTTTTCTAGCAGAGTTTGACAGACCTTTCCCTGAGATAACGGTGAACTTCCTTGAGGACAAGAATACCCTAAAGATTTTCCTACACCATCAACAACATTCAAACGGTAATGTACCTTTGCTAAATTCGGTTTCCAGATAGCAACGATTTTTGCTACTGCTTCAGTAAGTAAATAATCATCAGAATCGAGAAAGATGATAATATCCCCTTTACTATTGGCAAATCCATTATTAAATGCGGATGCTTGTTTGCCATTAGGTTGCAGAATAGGAATAATGCGATCGCCATACTGAGCTATAATCTGACGAGAATTATCGGTTGAGCCATCATCAACCACAATTATTTCTGTTTGGGTATAAGTTTGATTCAAAGCACTATCAATTGCTTCAGCCAAAAAGCGAGCATAATTATAATTGTTGATAACTATACTTACTAAATGTTCTTTGGTCATGTAATTTTCTTTCTATAGTATTTTTGTAACAGCACAGTATTTTGGATAAAAAATACTGTATTTTTCATTTACTTATTAAATGTGTTTAACTGTGAATTGTACTGCTCCAAATGTCTATACAAATTACTGAAGAAACCTTCAGGAGATATCAATTGTTCCCACAATTCTCGACATCTATGTTGTAAATTAACAAACTCTTCTGCTGAAAGGTTGTTGTGAAAATCAACTATTTTTTCTGCGATTGAGGAAAGCTCACTTTGATCCACCCAAACACAATACTTTTTCCAGTCAATAGCAAAATCATAGGGCAGAACACAATCTGTATTGATAAAAACTGGAATCCGCCCACAACTTAAGGTTTCATATAGCCGAATGGAATAATTCTCATACCCACTACAACAAACAACATAATCGCTATCAATCATATTCTGAAAGTATTCCATTCGTAGTTTCTGTGCCATTTTTATTTTTTCAGCTTCCAAAGAAGATCCTTGCAATGCCTTGCTAGCAAACGCAAAATGTTGCCTGGTGATAAACTTAGTTTCTATTAAAGAACTTTTAGCTAAATTGGATAAAGCTATCACCCGATTAGTATGACCAGTTTTGGCATAGAATTTTTCTGATAGCCCGACCATATCTCCAGTTAGACGCACAAAAGCCTTGATTTTTTTAAATCCAAACGGAAGTCCCAGAGGTGGTGCATAACCACAAAAACCTACTTTAGGCTTGGTTTGTTTATCACGAATAGAAATTCGACCCTCGAATTTTTGGTCAATAAAATCTGTGGTCCACTCTGGCATCGCAAATTCATTTTGCTTTCTTCTACTTTGAAAAGATGACGTGTAAAAAACAATAGTATTTTCTATGTTTTCATCGTACTTCCAATCTCCATGGAAAAATATAGCTACTGGCTTCCCTAATTGTTGTGCCTTTTTTATAAACTGTCTAGCCAGGTTATACACTTCTTCATTTGATCCGAGCAAATGCCAGTGGTAAGGAAAAATAGCTAGATCGCATTCTTCTAAAGAAGTCATTTCTAGGAAAGAATGACCTTTTTCTGTCAGCTTTTGAAAGCGCCCCTTTTTAAAGTGTTTCGGGTCTTCTGAAAGTTCTCCCCAGAAAGGTGCAAAAATTGGTACATATTTAAGAGTGGCAGGAAGAGTTTTTTCTAGAAGATAATTTCGGTTCGAGAATATTTTTAGTTTCATTAGATTTTTTGGTGCAACAACAGTTGAGCCATCATTAACTATACTTCTGTATGAGGATAGGTTTGATTTAAAGCACTATCAATTGCTTTAGCTAGAAAGTGATCGTAGTTATAATTATTGATAATAATAATGACGAAAGGTTGAAAATTAATTTTTTTTGATTAAACAACAAATAAGCTTTTAACTTTTTTTCCCTAAATCACTCCTAACTTATTCAAAATTGAATTTGGTGTTTCCGAGGGGGCAAGTATGATATGTTCAAGATCAGGCTTAAATTGTTTTATCTCAATAAAATGACCAGATTTTTTTTGCTGAAAAAAGCGGTAATTCCAAGATGAAACAATATCAACTACATCCATAAATGAAGCCCCAAACTTCGGCAAAAAATAATTATTAAATTCACCATAGATAATGGGACGAGTTTGACTAAGAAAAGAAGCTCCACCACGCAAAAACATAACTTCTGCCCCTTCAACATCAATCTTAATTAGATGACAGTTTTTAATATTTGCTTTTTTGACGAAGGTATCGAGTCTCGTCAAATGGGCTTTTGAAGTTATACCAAAATAGCTTGTTGGTATTTCTCCTTTGCTTATTACAGCATTACCTGTACTGGAATTGTTTTCATTTTCCATGGATATTTCGATAATGCCTTCATCATCTCCTAGAGCAATATCATGTGCTATGACAGTCTTTTCAAGATTATTCAATAAGATATTAGTCTCAAGACAGTCGAAATTAGATTTAACTGGCTCAAAAGCATACAATTTACCATTTAATGTTTGTAATTTGCGACCCAATGGGACTGAATAAAACCCAATATTCGCACCAACATCAAATACAACACATTTTTCTTTCAGACAACTAGACAATCTTGAAATTATGTCATTATCATAAAGCCCTGTCCAATAAGACCACTGCTCTGTTCTACTTCGCACATCCAATTGCATTGAAGTTCCATCTTGCATTCTAACTTTTGTAATACATTGCTGGTCGTTATTCAAGTTAGTTAAGAAACGGCTGAGCGTATTTCCGAGACGACGCTTTCCACGAAAATATGGTGTTGAGCGGGATAAATAAGCAATTGAATTACGTAATTTATGCATCATTTTAACTTATTATTATATTTTGTAATGTTAAATGTTTTCTAAGAAATTTTTGACCATTTTGCCAGCTACTTTCCAATTAAGTCGCGATTGATATTCGTTGAAAGAAGATAATGCTAACCTCTGATAATCTGAATAATTATCAAACAAGTGAGTAATATAATCACAATATTCGGTAATCTTGGTATTTTCATCGAATAACTGACCGTTAAGTCCGTTACGGACTATTGTTGGTATTCCACCAACGGTAGTGGATAAACAAGGAACTCCCAAAGCATTAGCTTCGCATAAAACAATTGGACTACAATCTGCTAATGTCGGCAGAATTAAAAAATGAGAATCCATAATTAATTCTTGAATTTTTTGTTTTCCCTCCTTAGTAGACTTACTAATAAAGCCCAAAGCTTTTACAAAATCTGGTAAAGGTTCTTTGATTGATGGTTGACAACCAACAACAGTCAGCTCTGTTTGTAATCCAGATTGGTTTAATTTTTTTGCTACCTGAAAAGCAACATCTCCGCCTTTTCTCTCCCAATCAATTGTTAAAAATAACAGTTTACAGCGATCGCTAGTTCGGGATGCAATTACGTCCTTAATTGTTTCAGAAGAAAATGGACTGTCTGTATTAGAACCAAAGGGAACAACTTTAACTCGCTCAGGATCTGCTCCATAATCATTGACAGCCGAGCGCGCAGCCCAATCAGACGAATAGATTGCCAGCTTACTTTTTTGTAAAGCCAGTCTTTCCATTTGATGCCAATCCCGAATTACTTCTTCGGGTAAATTACTATACTGGGGATAAAAATTTTGAATATTTGCAAAAGTTCCATCTGCCCAAAAGGCGATTGGGCAATCGCATTCTAAATAGGCAATGGGATTTACCGTGGCACTAAAAACGAGATCGGCTTGAGTGCTGTTTAGTTTTTGAGCGACCTGACTGGCATAATGTTTTAAAGTCAAAGGATCGGCATTTTTTTGATAATTCTTGTGTCGAACAAATTCATAGTAATGACGTTTGAGTTTGCCAATTGCTCTTAAAGTGACAGAATCTTCTAAAGGACCAATATATTCCAAAGAAATTAATTGCTTCTTCAAACATTGGGCAATATGGTAACCTGTTCCAGACCATTCGTTTTTACCCTTTAAAGTTCTTGAATCAAAAGTACTTACGTAAGCTAATTTCATGTTTGTTTATTTAAAACAACTTCTTGATAACTGCCTGATTTAACAATTCGGCCTCGATCGAGTTGATAAATGCGATCGCAATGTTCAATTGTGGAAAGGCGATGAGCAATAATAATAATAGTTTTCTCACCACTCAAAGCTTTGGTTGCGTCTGTAACCAGCTTTTCTGTTTCGCTATCTAAAGCAGCAGTAGCTTCATCAAACACTAAAATTTCTCGTTCATGATACAGTACCCGCGCAATGCCAATTCGTTGTCTTTGTCCTCCAGACAACAGCACTCCGCGTTCGCCAACCATAGTTTTAATACCATTGGGTAATTGTTCGATTACTTCGGTCAGTTGTGCCATTTCAATCGCTTTTTTTAATCGCTCAAGATCGATTAGGTTATCGGGGACTCCAAAGGCAATATTGCGCTCAACAGTATCGTCAATTAAAAAGATTGTTTGAGGAACATATCCCAATTTATCTTGCCAACTACGTAAATTGTTGTATACAGAAATGCCATCAACTTTAATATCCCCAGACTGCGGGATAAAAAGACCTAGTAGAACATCTACCAAAGTAGTTTTTCCCGAGCCAGATTTACCAATTAAACCAATGGATTGACCTTTATTAATAGTCAAATAAATTTCTTTTAAGGCTTGGTTATTAGCTTTGGGATATTGATAAATAAGATTATCTAAAGTAATTTGTTGTTCAAAAATTACAGATGGTAAATCTTGACTTGATAGAATATCCACAGAGCGATGTTGAAGTTTGACATTAGATATAGACTGTTTTTTTTCTAGCTCTTTTAAGTCAAAAAATAGACTGTCGAGAGCATGAGTATTAGTGCGGATGACGTTAATACCAGAAATTAAATTGCCAGTTGCTGGCAATAAACGAATCGATGCTAAAGCAAAAATACCTAAAACAGCAGTTAGATTTTCTTCATTGCCACGATTTAAATTGACAAATAACAGCGTAAACCCAATTAAAAAGCTAATCATAAACGCTTCGATAACAAAGCGAGGTAGATTGCCATAACCTGAAGCCTGGCTTAAATTTCTGGCGTATTTTTGGGTTTGAACTGCCATTTGTTGTTGAAAATATGACTCGCAACCCAGTACGCGAGTTTCTTTAAAACCTCCCATGCCATGATTCATAATGCGAATCATCTCACCATTCGCTTTCCAACCTTCCCTACCCCAACGAGCTAAGCGATCTTTCATGGGATACAATAATCCCAAGCTGACTAACATAATTATGGCAATTAGAATTAAAGCCATTGAATTAGTATTTACCAACAGTATTACTAATGCCAGGATGATCACCCCATTAGAAATAGATGTTAATAGTGACATGACTAAACCGATACAAACCATGTCAGTTGAAGTGACAATGTTTTGAATTAAGGTTGCCGAATTAGTTCTAAGATGAAAGCTATAAGGTGCTTCTATATATGCCTTCATCAATTTGTAGGCTAGTTTTCCCTTCAAACCATAGCCAAATTCAAATACTGATTTTTGAGCATTGAAACTAAAAAAAGCTTTGACATAAAAAGCCGCAATTACTAATAAGCCTAATGCAATTAAAAATTGCTGTTGAGAATTAAAATTTAATTGTTGATAAATAGAGTGTAGCCAGTAATTACTGGTAATTGTATCTGGATTTGTCGCGATCGCAATAAAAGGTCCAATCGCTCCAGTGCCAAAAACTTCTAAGCTAGAAATAAAAATAAATAATAAAATCATCTTTACAATTTGTTTATGATTTCCTTTACTTACATATAGAAGCTTTGATATAAACTGAGTCATAAAATAGTATTGCTGATTAGTAACGATCTAAAGGAACGCACGAAGAGTTTTAAATTTGAGATATGGATATGGCTTCTCACAATTTAGCAATTAACCAGAACCAGAATCGCCTTCTGAAAGTAAATCTCCAACCTGACCAGGCTGTCATATCTACATATTCAAAGAAGTACTGTTTGAGTAGAGTATGACGAGATGTCCAGGGTTTTGCAGCTGATACGTAGTGGATAATATAAGGATCGCGAATTAAACTGTTGTAGATTTCTTCTGAGAAAGGGCTTTCTTGCCAAGATAAATAGCCATAAACGCTAATAGGTGACATATTCCATCTGGGATCTAGTTCCTGCCATTTACCTATAAAGAGTGCATTTAAAACATCTTGGTCATACCAACCAAGATGTTTTATATTTTGAGCGAAGTACTTTATAGCTTTATCGCTAAGTCTATCTTCTCGCCACTTTTTGAGATTGATAACGAGTACTCCTGCATTGAAATATTTAGCATTTGACTCAATTCCAAGCTCCTGATAGTTTAACTTTCCAGTAGAACTTGATACATAAGGTATCCATGTATCCTGCGCTGCTAATAAATAATTATTGCCTATGTTAGTTTGCCATAGCTCTCCTAAGTTCCCTTTTACAACTAAATCACAATCTAGATAGATAGCTTTTTCAAATTTACTAGACAAGAGTTCGGGAATGATTAACCTATAAAATGAAGCAATTGAAACATAACTAGCTTTTATTTTTTTTTCGTCTAATTGTGTCGATTTGTGTGCTTCTTCAATATCTCTCAGCAAAGAATTAGATATCGATACAAACTCAACTTCACACTTTTCTAAATTCAAAGATTTAAGCAGCTTCTGTTTGTTGGGGTTTGTAATGCCTCCATCAATAACAAAGAAGCTTATTTTGAAGTTACCTTTAAGGTTTTCAGTTGCAGAACGCATCGTTACGGCTAGGGGCATAGCATAATTGTTATCGGCAGCACAAACAACGATAATAGGATCGTTTTCGCTTTTTATAAAGGGTTCTAGTTTTTTTCCAGAGCTTAAATTTCTAATATGCATAACATTTTGTATATTGCAGTAATTTATAAGTGTTCAAAACTTTAATTGCTTTCCAGTAATAATTAAAGATTTGCTCAAGTTAATTATTCATACCAGGGTAAGCGCAAGAAAAAAATGGTCAAAATATGCTGGTAGAGAAAAACTACAATTCACAAAGCACAATTGTCGTCAGTGCAAGGTAATTCTCAATATTATTTAAAGTAATATGGTCTTGTTGATTCTTGCGCTTACCCTGTTATTCATACGAGCTTTAATTATAGATACAGCCTTTCGGAATTTATAAACCAATTTCTGCCAAAGTTCCTGCCAAAAGGTAAATCGCCAGCCTGACCATGAAGTCATATCTACATAGTGAAAGAAATGTTCTTTTAATGGAACATCGCGAGAATTCCAAGGCTTTTCACCTGAAATGAAATGAATGATATAAAAATCGTTGTGAATGAGATTGTTGTAGACATGCTCTTGATATGGACTCTCTTTCCAAGAAGAGTATTCATAAATCCGAGAAGTAGCATTCCAGCGAGGATCAAGCTCGCCCCATTGACCCGTAAATAATGCATTCAAAATATCCTGATCGCCATAAATCATATGTTCTTTATTATGGTTAAGATAATCAATAGCCCTAGCAGAAACTTTTTCAGCTCGCCATTTTTCAACATTGATTACAAGAACACCCGAATTAAAGTATTTAGCATCAGAAGCAATGCCTAGCTCTTGATAGTTTAAAAGCCCATTATGAGCAGATACAGAGTGTACCCATGTATCTTGTGCTGCAAATACGTAATTTTCCCCTAAATCGATTTGCCAAAGCTGACTTAAATCTTCTTTCACTATTAAATCGCAATCCAGGTAAATTGCCTTTTTAGCCTGGTCAGGCAAGAGTTCGGCAATAAACAGTCTATAATACTGTGCAATAGAAATATAATTTTTGGCTTGACCTTCTGTTACAGTGTATCTGTATGCTTCCTCAAGACTTTTGGCAAAATTATCAGGTTTAGGGATAAATTGGACTTCACAGTTGTCTATACTCAGCGTTTTTAATATCCTCCGCTTATTTCTCTTCTTAATTCCTCCATCAATAATAAATAGAAGAATTTTCCAATTTTTTTTAAGATTTGCAAGTGCAGAACGAACTGTTACTGCTAATGGCATAGCATATTTGTCATCAGCCGCACAAACTACGACTATGGGTTCACTCTCAATTTTTAGAAAAGGTTCTTCTTTTCCTTTGTAGCTCAAATTTTCAATGTGCATATTTTTTATATTCTAGTGATTTATAGATTTTTACAACCTTTATTGCTTTTTAACGTATTAAGGTTAATCTTGGCGATAAATTTTTAATTGTTAATAGTTTTTCTTGAAAACAAATCTTTAGGAGAAAACTCTTTAAATGTTTGCAGATAGTAGTTTAATAGTGCAATTAAATAAAATTTGATATTTCCCAGTTTGGGATTTAACTTTAAAGCCCAGACAGCATGAACCAAACTACCATAGGGATATTTATTACGCAATTTTTCTGAGTAAAGTCTTGCTAAGTCTGAAAGGTCAAAGTATTTACCATAGTTTAATTCACGCTGTACTTCAACTGGTAGGCGATCAAAGCAAAAGTTTAGAGTCAGCAATGCTTGTTTTATAGCATTTCCAGTGATTATAGACGTATTCATATCGCTATCTTCATGAATCCGATAGTAACTGTATGGTGTAATTGTCGATACGGCTTGACCATAAGCAGTAGCACGAAAATACATTTCCCAATCGTCGCAAGGATAATACTTTTCACTGTAACCACCAATATTCTCGTAAACAGTTCTGGGAATGACAACGGAAGGGGCTTGAATTAGGCATTTTGAAGCCATTTTCTTCAGAAAATCCCGAACGACACCTTCTTCGGTGGTTATTGGATCGCTCCATCCAAACTTACAACCGTTCTCATCAATATAATCAACTGGACCAGTCAGTAAGGTAGAGTCGGGGAAACGCTCGATCAAATCCTCATATTTTGAGTAAAAACCAGGCAAAACAAGATCGTCGTCATGCAAGATGTGTATCCACCTCCCGACTGAACGAGCAATACAAGTATTTGAGTTTTTAACAGGACCAACGTTCTTATCTTGTCGATAGAAGGCTACTCGTCCTTTTCCGATTGCTGCAACCAAAGATTCTAGATCGCTTTGAGTGGAGCAATTATCAATAACTTCAATCTGCATATGTTCCAACCCAGGATCTTGAGCCAAAACACTTTCGAGAGTTTGAGTAAGACAATCTTGCTTAGAATTGTATGTGGGAATCATTACTGACCAAAAAGGTCGAGCTACGCCTTCTGGAATAGGAGAAAACTGGGGATAGTCATTTTGTTTGTAGTTTGCTGTTTTCATGACGCATATGAATGTTTGACTTGTTTAAAACAATTATTTATTTTTTAAGATTTGGAGTTAGTATATAATCAAAAATTTTCTTCGACTATATAAAATAAATTGCGTTATTTCTCGATTGATGTTTTCAAGTTATGACATTTTTAAATAGATATTCATATTGCTGATTTAGGTCGATTTTGTATTCCTGAGTCCGTTTGTAAAGCTGTTGTTTGACACTTTCATAATTTGCCTGTAAATCGACAAATTTTCTCTTTAAAACCTCAACTTCAAAGTCATCGATACCAAGACAATATTCTGACTGTCCTGTATCTTTCATAAGCATATCTATTTTAGGATGATAAGAAATAGCGATAGTTGGCTTACAACTCAGCAATGGCAATAAAACTCCATGAAATCGTGATGCTACTACCATATTTATGGTAGATAGATGTAAGATCAGCTCGTCAACTGAATTGATTGGCTCTTCAATAATTTGCTCTTTAGAATAGGAGACACCATTACTTTCCAGCATATTTTTTAACTGTTTTATTGCTGGGATGTCTTGTCCAATACAACCTGGGTAAAAACTAACTCTATATTTTTTTTCTAAAAGCCAAGATGTAAAAATAAATAGTTTATTCAAGTAGTTCATATGGGATAGCTCATCATACCCTTTGCTAGGGTCAAAAGGAGGCATAGGATTTATTCCGACTATAGGCTGACCGGTGCTTTGGTGGGAGGACTTAAAATATTTTCCAAGCTGAAGACTATGGGCAAGATCGGGATAAACAGGATCGTCTTTCTTAAATCCAACTACTCTTTCTATGTACTTTTTTGAATCTTCATCTCTATATGAGCGATAAAATGCTTTTGACAGCGCATTCTTGATAAAGTATTTGCTTAAATTGGATTTAATCGGACCTGCTCCTACGCTTACAAATGCAAGCTTTACTCGGCGAAGTCGTGCCAAACTAGCCCAAAGAAACAGTGTGTAAGGATGTGCTCTTGCTCCCCCCCAATAGTCATCAAGCTGTCCGCCACCTGAAATAATTAAGATGTCTAATAACCCTACATTTTTATAAGCCTTAATAACAGCAAAAAACTCGAATACTAATGCCCAAAGAAACAATATAGGGCGCAAGAATACTCTAAGTAGTGGATTATCAACATTCATCAACTTGCAGTAAAACTTGTATAACTTAAGGCTAAGGTAGTTTGGGTTTCTTCCCAATTTCCACTCGTCAGTTTCAGCAATTCTACTAATTGGAAAACTTGGAATATTAAATCTCTTTTCTGTATCTTCTGGATGGAGTGAAAATCCGTATATTTTTGCTTCGGGATGAAACTTACGTAAATTTTGAATCATGGCTTGCTGAGTTGCAAGATCTCCCAGGTTGGTAGCACCAAAACTATCAAATATGCCAATACTTAATGTTTTGCTTAATTTCTCAGACTCTTTCATGTTTTTAAATTCCTTCATGTAAAATTTTGAGTTTTGGAAATTTTTTTGGTAAACATCATATATTTAGTTTGACCAAGCTTTATTTTCTTTGCAGTTTTGTAGATTTCAAAGTAATAATTATTCCAATTAGTTTGCGTATGATGGTAGAGCGATTTAAAACACATATTACTCGTAAAGGAGATTCGCTAATCTCCTTTACATAATCGTATATTTTTTACATAACTATATCAGGTTGCGTATTTGAAAACTTCTTCTCAAACTTCTTCTTATTGTTACTTTATCTAACTACTTTTAAGGTATAGAATTGCATCACCTTCAAAAGGAGCAATAAATGAACGATTATCACCACCCTTCGTTGTAATTCCTGTTGTTATCAAACCGTTGTCAGGATTTAACCATTCTCCTGTTATCTCTCCTTGAACAGCGGAAAAGTCTACCGTGACTTTTCCGCCTGATGGTACATATACTAGATATTCTGCATGGCTATTGACTAGGTTTGCCAAACAGTAGCCACTAGAAGCTAAATCAGGATAAGGCTTCATTGCTGATAGATTCATTCGATTGGCATAAGTTAAGGTATAACCAAGATTTTTACGAAGGCTAACCCAAGTTGAATCTTTAGGATTAGAATCAACAGCACCTTGACCGTAAGCAGCCCCATTGTAGACATCCATAAAAATTGGATTTTCTCCTCTGAGAAAACTTTGCCAGACCCAAGAGCGATCGCCACAAATGCCACAGAGATGATCGGTATCTGCCAAAATTACTTTACTACCATCGGCTACAGGTCGATTATTAACATCTCCTAATGGAGATATCCAATCTGCCGGACTATCAAATAGCATGGAGTTATCCCCACCAGGAAATTCGGCTGTCATTCCCACAGGATGTTGCTTGGGTTTGCTATGCTCATAGTTTTTAATGTAGTCAATCAGGTGATACTGCCAGTCATGTGAACCTGCTTGACTTTCATTGCTGATTTCATATAGTACGTTGTCAAAATCGTTAACTGTGTCGATAACCCTGCGAATATAAGCCTCCTGTATAGTTGTAATTTTTGAAATTGCTAAGGTATGAGTTTCTTCACCGCTGTTATCATGATTTAAATCCCCATTAATTGCGTTGATGTTATTTGCTGCATTGAAAGGGTGACTTCTCCAAGGATTATTTTTATTTAAACCGCCTTTTTCTTTACTAACGCTCCACCCATCAAATAACATTACCGAGACATAAAATCCCTGGGATGCTGCTTCAGCAACTCTATCTCGCAATCGGTCGAAATAGGCTTGGTTATATTTAGTTAAGTCATACTTTGGCTTTCCATCATTAGCGAAACCAAAATCTGTTCGTAGGTAGGGGGATGGCTCGATCCAGTAATTATTATCAGTAGTTTCTAAAGTCCATCGTGATTGTTCCCACGTCCACAACCGAAAGAAGTTGTGGTTGTTAGCCTCTAGAAAATTGAGATGGGCTGGGTAATCAAATTTAGGCGGTGGGTCAGAATTTCCTGCATCTTGTAGATTCGTCCAAGTATGAGAACCTGTCAAGTAAACTATCTTACCAGTACTACTATCTACAAAGTAACGTGGATTATCAATACTAACTTGTAAAGGTCCTGTAGCTAAATTAGAGCGAAGTTTTGGTAACTGTGATGTCTTGGTTTCCCGATCGACGGCAACAGTTTCTCCAGGGTTGAGATCCCATCTAATAAATTTTTCCACTCTTTGTGCGACTTGCGATAATTTATGGGGAATGCGAGGGGCTTTTTGGATGAAAATTGGCAGACACACTACCGCGATCGCTAAAATAAAAATAAGAATATATTTTCGATATTTTGTACTGATACTCTCAGCCACGATTACCTTCCAATAACATTTAAACGGTCGGTTTTCTTTAAATTCAAATACATTTAAAATAATATTTTATGGCAATAAAAACCTTCAGCATATTGTTCGGTAGCATTCGATTCAATACCTCTTATTCTTAAAATTGAAGTAAAGGTTTCTTCGGTAAACCACTGTTTATTACTTTGAGTTTGAAAGTGAGCCATAAGATGTTGAATTTTTTTTTGACAGATAGATTTGCTCAAGTGAACGAATAAATTAGGCGAACTAAAATCGCCATCGTATTTAGGAATTTCATATTCCCAAATTAAATGATCTCGAAAAGTATTTCTGGTTAATTCCGAAATCAAACGATGGTCTTGATGCAAATCTTGTCGGTAATGAGTCAAAATTAAATTAGGATTTACTTCGTGTTTGAGTTGTTCAAAATAAAGTTTTATTTCCGCTCCAATATACGGAAAAAAACCATCCTTAAATCCTTTAACAACAATTTTTGACCGATTAGCGGCAGAACCAAGAAAATTTTTAGCACTTTCAAATGCTTCTTTTTCCCTTTCTCCTGTTGCACCAAAGATAACCCAAAAAATACTCAAATCGGGATACATTTCTATTAGTTTTAAGATAGTACCACCACAGCCAATTTCGATGTCATCACTATGAGCGCCAAGACATAAAACTTGTTGGAATGAATTGTCAAAATTGAGTTTAAGCATTTTAGAGTAATTTATAAAATTGTTGAGTAACAAGCAAGCCAAAAAACTCTTTTATCTAATCTCGCGATTAAAATTACTTTTTACGAAACGCCATACACTAAGTTTTCCAGGCTTCATCGGAACAAAAAAACTACCGACAAAAGCACAATCTCGCCTACTTAGCAAGTCGAGCGCCAACTGTTTTGACATCAAGCAAGGGTAATGTTGGTAACCAGCACCTGCGATAAACCAATTTTTAAGCATAACATCGTTAAGACAGCCTTCTGTTACCATGTCAAAGACAATTTTTCCATCCGTTCGCACCATCCGTGCCATCTCTTCAAAGTAGCGGCACATGACCAGTGAAGGCTGTCCTGGCATGACTTTGTGAGCGTGAACGAGGTCAATTGAGTTTGAAGGAGTAGAGGCAAGCGACTTGCCATCTGTCGAATGAGCGATGACTTAATAGGTTTGCTCTAGATATTTTTCCCATTTACTTGCCGTTTCGTAGATTTCATAGTATGTAAGAGTACAAATATTGACGATCTTTTCCAGATAGCGTCCCGATTTAGGGCCAATTTCGCAGATGCGATCGACTTTCCCTTCAAATACTCCTAGTGCGCTCATCTGGTCAATAGTATCTTGAGTTGCACCAGGCTTATTGTGTTTGGCATCAATGTAATCCCCAACCGATAAATCTGCTTCTTTCGCGCCTGCAATCGTTTCCTCAAAAGGAATATAATCTCTATATTCTGTGTAAGGTTGACTTAATCGTGTTATTTTAAAATCTAGCGATTTGAGAAAAACATTAATACTCTTGCCGATAGTGGTTTTAAGGCTTTTATTCATAACTTATTCAGCTCCGCTTGCCCTAATTTATAATTGCTGCGATTTTCTAAAGATAGATTGAGATTAAATCGCGCGATTAATTTCTCAACCCTACAGAAGAAGAACCATTAGGAGTAGTGTAAAAACTTGGAGGCGATAATAACCTATTATCTTTTTGAGCTTTAGAACGATCCCAAACAGCCCAAGGCATTTGTCCTTTGGTGTACATTTGGTCGAAGATCATTTTTTCTTTGAGAGTATCCATACACGCCCAGAAACCTGGATTTCTATAGCCAATGAGTTCTTTTTTAGCGATCAAGCGTTGAAAAGGTTCTACAACCAACTCCTCTCCAGGTTCGATATAGTCAAAAATTTCTTTTTTAAAGACAAAAAAGCCGCCATTGATCCATAAATCGGATTTGCTCACAGGTTCAATCTTTTCTACTATAGCCTCATCTTCTAAGGACACAACGTGAAAAGATTGGGAAGGCTGTACGCACAAGAAACTGGCTGTTTTATTAGCTCTGTAAAAGCGATCGAGGTATAGATTGAGATCTAGATCGCTAAGTCCATCGCCATAGTTAGCCATGAATACTTCTTCACCTTCTAAGTAGGGCTTCACCGCCAACAATCTCTGCCCGATATTATTTTGCAATCCCGTATCGATAAAGGAAATTCGCCAATCTTCCATGTCGTTATCGTAAAGATGTACGGTTCTGCCACCATTTGAGAGAACAAAGTTATTTGATAGACATTCGTTGTAATTGAGAAAATAGTTTTTGATATAGTCACCCCGATAACCGAGACACAAAATAAAGTCTTTGTGTCCAAAATGAGCGTAATAACGCATCAAATGCCAAATCATCGGTCTGTAGCCTATCTCTACCATAGGTTTGGGAACAGTTTGAGAATGCTCTCTCAAACGCGTTCCAAAACCACCACAAAATAGAACGACTTTCATATAATTCTCCTAATTATTAGTTATTAATTGAATTTCCGAAACACTGGTTGCACTGTTCGTCCGACCAAATATTTTTCTACACCTTCTTCTAGTGCCTGATGATAAACATCTAAGGCTTCGGCAATTGCTTCTATGGTTCTTTGAATATCTTCGTCTCGATGAGAAAAACTTACGACCAAAGAAGGCGCAATGATGCCTCGTTTGATAATCTCCTGTAGGAACAAAGTCCGAAACGCTTGCGATCGCTCTTTATCGCCATCTTTAGTTACATAAATTAGATTACAGGGTTTACCAGCAACGCTAAAATATTCTTCTAGTTGCCGAGTGGCGATCACCTGATTGATTCCCTCAATTAATTTTTTTCCTTGGCGATCAAGATATTCGACTACATTTTCTTCTTGATATATTCTCATTACTTCCATAGCTGCTGCTAGTGAATGAGTTTCTGCCCCAAAAGTGGTAGAAAGAAGAAAAACTCGTTCGCGATCATGCTGTATTCCTCCTAATTCCATAATTTCCCTTTTACCTGCTAAAGCGGCAATGGAAAAACCGTTGCCCATTCCTTTACCAAAGGTAGAAAGATCGGGAACGATCTGATGTACCTTCTGTGCGCCTCCAAGATCCCAACGAAATCCAGTAATGATTTCATCGAGGATAAATAAAGCACCGTTTTCATGGCAAATTCTTTTGGCTTCGTGAAGAAAATTATGGGTGGGAGTTATGAGTGTTTCCGCTTCCATAATCAGACAGGCAAAACGATTGGGATATTTGGTAAAGAGTGCTTTAATACTCTCTAAATCGTTATATTTAAACTTGACAGTCAAATTTTGAATTGCTTCTGGGATACCTGCATTCATGTCTCTAGAGCCAATAAACCAATCATCGGTAGAAAAGAAAGGATGATCGGCGCAAACGGCTACCATATCTTTGCCTGTATAGGCACGAGCTAGTTTTATGGCTGCTGTGGTCGCATCAGAACCATTTTTGGCAAATTTGACCATTTCTGCTCCCTCAATTAGACTGAGGAACTGCTCTGCACACTCTATTTCTATGGGTGCGGGGCGAGTAAAGTTGATCCCCAAAAGCATTTGTCTGTAGGCAGCTTTTACTACAGATTCGTAACCATGCCCCAAGGTAACCGCCCGCAAACCCATGCCATACTCAATATATTCGTTATCGTCAACATCCCATACATGGCAGCCTTTTCCTTTGACTAGAAATCCTGGTGCTAATTCGGGATACTGATCGTCACCTTTGGCATAGGTATGTGCGCCACCAGGAATAAGCTGATGACTTTTCTGTTTTAGCTCTTCGGAACGGCTAAAATTACTGATGTATTTTTCTTTTTGATTTATCATTATCATTTTTAGTTGATGGTTAATTCCAATAAACCGCCTTTGAATAAAGCATTGGCAGCATCTCGAATCACTGAAAATTCCAATCTGGAGCGATCGCTTATATCTAAAAGACTATGATTGCCATCCGCTAAATTCAGCACCCACAAAGTTGCCATTTCTTTAGTTTTTTTATTTTGTGTGCCGCCAAAAGTGCCATACAGTCCTCGTTTCCCTAATTGAGGTTCGCATTTAGGATTGGTATTGAGATATTTTCGATTGTTTTCTAAAATATCGACTACTGCTAAATACTTTTCCAAGGAGTCTGCTAATTTATCGGCTCGAACAAAGTCTAAATTATCTGCTGAGGTATGATACTCAGGATATTGACCAAAGGGAGTTCTAGTTAAACTACCTACTGCCAAATTAAATCCAGGTGAGCAAAATTGACGCTCATCATAGCCGTAAGGAGAAAAATCATTTATTTGATAATCTTGTCCAGAATGTTGCAAAACATGAATAACTGCCTTATCTATTTCGGCATTGCCACGACGACTTTTTTTGTAATTTAATTTTCCCAAATCTCCTAATCCAGCCGCGATCAAACCATGTTTGATTTGAGAGGTTTTGCTTTCGTTTAAGCTCAGCCAGGTAATCGAACCAATTGTGCCAGGAATAAATAGAAAGCGATAGGAATATCTCAAAGATAGAGAACTGAGATGTTTGGCTAAGAAAGTTACTATAGAAATTCCCGATAAATTGTCATTACATAGAGAAGGATGGCAGATATGACAGGAAAATAATACTTCTTCCTTGCTTTCTCCTGGTAGATAATACTCTCCGTAGGTTAAGTGTCCTGGTTCTAGTGAAGAATCTATGTAGACTTCGTATTCACCATCTTCTAGTGCCTCCAGTTGACGATGAGTTAAGCAAAATCCCCAATTTTCACTGTAATATGAAGTCCGATAGGGTATCCAGTCGGGATGTTCTGGCAGCGAAAAAAGATGTTTTTTTAACTCTGATAGAGGCATCTTTTTCTGAATGGGAATGCTGTAGTTGAGCAGGTGTAAATTCGATTTTTGAAAATCAATAACCTTTTCCCCTTTGGCATTTTTCACATAAGCATCCTTAATGTTCCACTCTTTAGGAACTGTCCAGTCGAACACTTTTGTACCCGTCGGTACTTGGTTAATTTTTAAGGGAATATTTTGCTGTAGAATTGCTAGGGTTTTTCTCACTCCATCGCCAGTAATACTTCGGCAAATGAGGTACAAATCTGAGATTAACTGGTACATTGTCGTACCTGATTGAGAAGCAACGATTTTGGAATCGACGCTCAGATTGTTTTTCTCAGTCGGCTCTGTGGTTCTAGGTAAATCGTTCTGCTGTATAGTCTTCATATTCTCGATCTCTTAAAGAAATTATGCTAACTTGCTCAGGCCAATTAATCTTGAAAGTGGAATCGTTCCAACGAAATCCTCTAGCGCATTCTGGAGCATAGAATTCTGACATCTGATAAAAGACTTCAGTATCATCTTTTAGAGTTTGAAAGCCGTGAGCGAATCCTTCAGGAACGTACAAAGCCTTGTGATTCTCTGCCGTCAGTTCGACTCCAATCCATTGCTGAAATGTTTCCGAATTAGAACGTAAATCGACGATGGCATCATAAATAGCTCCTTTGGTACAGCGCACTAATTTCGCTTCGGCATGAGGAGAAATCTGGAGATGCATTCCCCTAATAGTCCCCTTTTTTTTGTTGAAAGAAATATTGCACTGTACGAGGTTGGGATTGAGTCCGCGATCGCTAAATTCTTTTTCGCACCAAGTACGGGCAAAAAAGCCTCTTTCATCTTCAAATCTTTCTGGTTCGACGATATAAACATTTTTTAGCTTAGTTGGCATAAAACGCATTTTTAGGAATATACCCTCACTTCAGGAATAGGTACGACAAACTGTCCGTTCCAGTCGCGAATAAAGCTCATTTGTTCGATAATTTCATCTTTGAAGTTCCATGGCAAAATTAGGACATAATCGGGCTTGGTTTCCTGAATTTTGTCGGGATGGTAAATCGGAATATGAGTGCCTGGTAAAAATTTTCCTTGTTTGTAAGGATTGCGATCTACTGTATAGTCTAAAAAATCTGTACGGATGCCACAATAGTTGAGCAATGTATTACCTTTACCTGGTGCGCCATAACCGACAACGGTTTTTCCTTCTCGTTTGAGCTTAATTAAGAAATCTAAGAGTTTACGTTTCGTTTCTTTAACTTGTTCTGTAAAGTTTTGGTAACGTTCAAGAGAGGTAAACCCATCTTTTTCTTCGCGGTTTCTTAGCTCGATGCAGCGATCGCTTACTACTTTACTTGAGTCTTCTTGGTGACAAGCATAAATCCGCAGCGATCCTCCATGAGTTGGCAATTCTTCGACATCAAACAGGGTCATGCCATGAGCTGCAAATACTTTTTCAATGGTGATAAAGCTATGGTAACAGAAGTGTTCGTGATAAATCGTATCGAACTGATTTTCTGCCATTAAACGCATCAAATGCTGAAATTCACCCGTAGCTACTCCTTGCGGCTTAAGCAAAATTTTAATCCCCGCTACAAAGTCGTTTAAATCTGGAACGTGGGCTAAAACATTATTGGCAACAACTAAGTCGGCTTGCTTTCCTTGCCCAACTAGCTTGTTAGCACATTCTCGTCCAAAAAATTCAACAACGGTAGAAACATTTTTTTCCATTGCCACTTTAGCGATATTGGCAGCAGGTTCGACCCCAAGTACGGGAATATTTTTTTCAACAAAATATTGCAGTAAATAACCATCATTACTAGCAAGTTCTACAATCTGACTTTGCTCGTTAAAACCAAATCGCTTTACCATCAAATCCGTATAGGCTTTAGCGTGCTTTAACCAGGTATCTGCATAAGAAGAAAAGTAGGCATATTCCGTGAAAATATTCCCTGGACTGACGTAAGACTCTAATTGCACTAAGAAACAGTTATGACAAATGTGAACGTGGAGTGGATAAAAAGGTTCCATCTCGTTAATCTGTTCTGAACTTAAGTAGCTCTCGCACAGTGGAGACATACCTAGATCGACAAAAGTATGTCTTAATGAGGTTTTACAAAATCGGCAGGTAGCATTTGTAGTCGTGCCGCCAATCTCTATTGTTTTTGTTGTTTGAACCATATTATTCTAAAATACGTATATAAATTGAATAAATGAGTGAGTCATAGCTTATTTACTATGTTTTTTTACGATTAAATAAAAATAAATAAAAAGACAAAAATTAAAAGTAAAAATACATACAAATGTAATTGTACAACATAAATGTAATAATACAACTTTAATGTCTATTTGTAATTATCAAGCTGAATCATAGCCTGATAATACATTTGTTTTCATAAATAAAATTATTAAATTAATTGGGCATAAAAATCAACATACTGTTCGGCTATTTTTGATTTACTAAAACGATAATTATGCAAATCACAATCGGCACGAGATTGATTTAAAGTACTAGCGATCGCATTTGATAAATTTGATACAGAATCTCCTTCTAACTGAAAATATGTGCAATTATTAGCACCAATTTCACGAAAAACAGAAATGTCAGTACAAACCACTTTGGAAGCAAAATAAATAGCTTCGGCTAAGGGCAAACAAAATCCTTCAGTAGATGATGCAATAATAAACAGTTCGCAGTTTTGATATAGCCAAGTCAAGTTACTGTCGTTAATTGATGATTCTAATAATACTAATTCTTGTAAGGCAAAATAATCTATCAAACTATGGAGTTTTTCAGTTTCTGGCCCTGTAGCACCAATAATAATTAGTTTAGTTTGGGCTGTTATCTGATTACTGTTTCTGAGCTTGACATAGGCTTTAATCAGCAGATCTAAATTTTTGTTTTGTCGATGCTGTCCTACGCACAGTAAAAAAGACTCAGTATATTTTGAATCAATATTTGTAGGTATGGCTGGCGTAATTTGAGAAAAATCTACGCAATTGTAAATTACAGTCGTAAGTTTTTGCGAACTAATTTTCGGCAGGTATCGATTTAGATTTTTCAAAGTAATTTGCGAAACACAACTTAGACCACTGCTATTCTCAACACATTGCTTAAGAAACCAACGATTAAACCAGACATTGGGATAGCCAAAGTTTTCTGGACATTCGTAGGGATAAAAATCATGAATAGTAGTCACTACAGGACAGGAAAATAAAGATCGCCAAAAGGGAATCGGAAATGACAAATGAACCAAATCGGGACATAGTTGATTTGTTAGTTTGGCTAATCCCCAAACAAACCAAATATTTCGGGATAAAGAACTATTTTTAAGCTCGATGCTGACTAGATCGATCTTTGGTGAATCCAATACAAAAGATGTTTTAAAATAATTTAGTTGCCATGCTCCAATTACAAGCGTTACCTTATCTACTTCGTTGGTACTGGCAAGACACTGTGCCAAATTAACGGCGTGTCTGCAAACTCCTGTCGGCTTAATTGGTCTATGTAAGGCAGCAATCAAAACGTGCATGATAATTATCGGCTGCTAATTTTTTTCTGGATGCTACGCATTAGTTTTAAGAGAATGGGAGAATCATAAACTGAGGTTTTTAGTTTAAATTTAAAGTTGTTAAGTAAAGAGTAATCTGGTTGATTACGATAAAAATTTACGCCTTGATAGTTTTTGTAGGTAATATAATTTTTGGTCGTAAAAAGATTACCAAATTCATAAACAGAAGGAATATAATGGGCGGTAAGCGATTTCCTCGAAAAACTAGGATTTATAGTCGGTAAAGCACCATGAATAGTTTTCGAGTTCCAAAATAAAACATCTCCTTGATTTAGAGCAGGAGCAGTAATTTCATCTTTATGCTTTTCTGTATATTGGCTAATTCGTTGTAACCATTGACTGTGAGATAAATTAGCATCGTCGCTATGAAAATCGGGATTGTGATTAGACTTTGGTAAGACATAAAATCTACCTGCTCTTTCGTCAATATTCTCCAAAGCAATCCAAGCAGCAGTTAAGTTTCCGTTGGGAATAGAATCTAAATACCACCAGTCTTGATGGGATTGTGTCTCTGTATTTTTATCAAAAAGCATGGTTTGCATCAAATTAAAAGCATCAAACCCAGTTATTTGCTTGAGTGCATTTTGAATCGATTCATGACAATAAATTTCTTTAGCAAGGTTGCTAAACTTTGGATATTTTTGGTAATCATGAATATCTAAAAAAGACTGTTTGACGTGACCATATTCATTAAGCTGATTTGGTTCATATTTGTTAGTACTTTGTCGAAAAAAAGGTTGTTTAGAGGGGACTATTTGTTGAGCATAAAATTCTAATAATTGATTGATAAGTTGAGCAGGAATTAAATTGCGCAGGACAACATATCCGTGTTCTTGATAATAAATATTTGGTTGCATTTACTTAATGTCCTAAAAAGTTATATGTATTATATTCTCACAAGTCTTAGTTGCAGAAAATAAAATCTGATTATTGAATTACTATTTGTTCGTAAAGCTTTGCTAAAGAGCGTCCTTTTACTTCCCAAGAAAAGCATTCAAGAACTCTTTTACGTCCCGCTTCGCCTAGAGCGATCGCCAATTGTGGATTTTGCGATAGTTTAATCATAGCCTCCGCCAGATCTTCTACTGCTTGTTGGGGATTATCAGCAAGAATTTTAAAACCAGTTTGTTCGGTCACCTGAACTGCGGGTCCTCCTATATTTAAGCAGAGAACGGGTAAACCTGCTGCCATAGCTTCTAGACAAACTCCTGCTCCTGAATCGTGTAAGCTGGGGTGAACTAATGCCGTACATTTGCTTAATTGCAACAATGTCTCTTCTCGTGGTAATTCTTTCCAGAATTTTACTTGTCGAGCAATTCCTAAATTTTCAGCTAGTTGCTCTAGTTTGTTTATTTCTGGACCATCGCCAATGATCCAGTATTCACCATCAGTCAAATTTGCTCTAGCAAATGCTCGTAACCCCAAATAAAAACCTTTCCAATGCAGCAGTCTGCCAACAGAGAGAAATCTAATCTCAGAACTAGGTGCTGGAAGGTTTTTAGCCAATAAGGCAATTTCTTGACTAGACAAACCGATCGCTAGTTCGATATCCACTTTGGAAGCTTGCAAGTTACGAACTTTTGTAGCCGTATCCTCAGTAGTTGCTTTAGCCAGCACGCTACGTCTAGCAGTCATCCGTACAAAGGGATCGAGTTCAAAAAACCAACAGGCAAACAGGCGTGCGAGTTCGTGAATTTTATTGCTTAAACTAAAATCTTGCCAAAAAGCTTTTGGTGCAAATTCACCACCACCAACGGGTCCCCAGACAAAGGGAATGGGCAGCAAAGATAAAAAACTAGGTCTTGAATATTTAACAAAAGTGACATGATGTGCTAGGTCGAAGCCAATCTGACGGTGAAGATTACGCGCTACAAAATAAGCTTGAATTTGCCAGAGATAATAGTGAAGCTGCATCGAACCAAATTTCCATTTCCAACCCCCGCCCCAAATTGGCAGAGTAAAATAGACAAAATGCAATTTGAGATCTGGGTTACCAGCAAGCTCTGCTTCGATCGCTTCTTTTCCTTCATCAGGTCTAGTCAACACCCAAACATCGTGGTATTTAGCCACTGCCTGTGCCACATTCCAACCTACTCCTTGTTCTGAACCTTGTCCAGGTTGGCAAGAATATGCCGATATAAGAATTTTCATGAGTAATAGTTAATCTATATATAGATATAGTCAGAATAAAAGCTGCTCGTAGACAGAAGCTGTATTCTCAGCAGTTTGTTTCCAAGTAAATTGTTTTGCTCTTGCCAAACCTTTTTGTACTAGGTCTTGGCGATAATTATTATTTTGAAGCTGCAAGATTGACTCAGTTATGGCTTTTATATCCATAGGATCGAGGGAGATAGCTGCATCGCCAACTACTTCTGGCACAGAAGAAACATTGGAAGTAACTACGGGCGTTCCACAAGCCATCGCTTCTAAAATAGTTAGCCCAAATCCCTCGTATAGTGAAGGAGCTAACAATAAATCGGCAGCATTATATAATTCGACCAGAGTTTCTCGATCGGGATATCCGAAGCAAGTTATCTGTGATTCGAGTTGACGATCGCAGATATAAGCCTGTTGCTCGGCGGTAAAATTACTGCCAACTTTCCATAAACGAACGGGTAGTCCCTTTTGGATTAAAGTTTCTAAGACCTTTAAAATAGTAAAAATATTTTTACGTTGATGAGTTGAACCGACATTAAGCAAACAGATTTCCTCTGAGGATGTTGTGTGTTGATGTTTTTGCTTCCAGATGCGATCGCTTTTTATGACTCGAAATTGAGCATCAACTCCGTTAGGTATTGTCGTTATTTTGTCGCTACTGATATCTAACATAGATATAACATCTTTTTTTGTATTACTTGATACAGCAATAATACAGTCTGCTAATTTCATTCCCCCTACTGAATAACGCCAAGATGCCATACTCAAGGCTGGCAAACGAGATTGATCTTTCAAAATTTCAGGATAGACGTATTGAACTAAGTCATGACAAGTGATCGCAATGGGTTTACCTAGTTTGGTCAACCAACGAGCAATATGTCCATCTGTATGGTCGATGATGTGGAATAAGTCTACTTTTGTGCGGCTAACAGCCAGAGGATGTCGCCAAAAACGTTCGTAGTATTTCTGTACAGGATTGCCAGAATGCCATGAATCTTCAGGATCGCTACTCCAGGGTTGAGGCGCGACTTCTATAATCTCCCAATGGGGACGAATGGTTCTCAACCCAGCGATCAAATTATCAGCATAAACATCCATGCTCAAAGCGTTGCCTCTTTCTCTACGAGCGATCGCAATTCGCTTGACTAACTTTTTTTCTTGATGCAAAGATTTTTTCCTTAATTTTTTTTAAATGATGTTTTATACTGCTCACTAAAACTATCTATAATACTATTAGACATATTTATTATATAGAAATAGGTCAAGTGATACGATTGTCTTAAGTTTACTTCAAAATAAACCTCTATCCTAAAATACTTAATATGCAATGTTTAATTAATGTTTAATTTATGTTCATTTTTAGTAACAAAATGGAATGACAAGCCGCTCGGCAATTAACATATCATTATCAGCCCAAACACTCTATAAACAGAGTAATTGTTAATATATTTTCTGATAACTATTGTTTGGTTCTCAAACTTTTAGGGGCAGAATCTACTGCCAAAAAACTTTTAATAGCTAATGTTATACACTCATTAATCTGTTAGGATAAAGTAAAGACTTGTATTCAAATTCTATCTACGTGGCTTGCCCTGTATGCAGCTAAATCATTGGTTGCCATGCTCTGAGGCTTGCGCTTGTTATCTCACCCGACGCAACAAATGGGAAAACAATGTAAGATTAACATCCGTAACTAAGAATTAAAAAGCAAAAAATATCAAAAAAATGATTACTTCTGCATATATTTCTGACGAGCAAACGTAATACTATTTGGCAACGTCAAAATTATAGATTACCTCTAATTTATAAATACTTCATATATTTTTATTTTATATTTTCTAAATTTGTCTTATAATAACTAGGTTACATAAATATTACTTTTCAACTATTAAATTTAAGTATAAGCAAAATCTTTGTTTATAAAAAACAATTTAAAATATTAGGATCCTTCGTATGAATACAAATTATTCTTCTAAAATCGCTAATATTGCTCCAAATGCTCAATTACATGAGCTATATGAAGCAGAAGAGGGAGGGCTGAACTTAAGTGCTCTTAAAGAAATCCTGTGGCGGAGATTACCCTTAATTACGTGTGTTACAGCAGTTGTATCGTCTTTGGCTTTTGTGCAAGCCATGAATCGGACTCCTATTTACCAATCTAGTTTTGAAATTCTCTCCGAACCAGTAACCATTGAAACTACAGTAACTTCTTCTTCAAGAGAAACAACTGAAGCAGTGACGTCAGTAAAATTAGATGACGTACAAATAAAAACTCTCAAAAGTCCTGGGATAATTGATTCTGTCATCAAGCAATTACAACCAGCCTATCCCGAAATTAATTATGCTTCGATTATTAGTACTTTAGATCTTGAATCTGCCAACGAAGAAGAAACTGTTTTAGAAGTTACTTACAAGCATCCTGACAGTAAACTTGTTAAAGATGTCTTAGATACCTTGGCAACAGTTTATCTGGATTATAGTTTGCAAAAAAGACAATCTGGATTGAGTCGAGGTCTAGAATTTTTGGATCAGCAAATTCCCATATTACAAGCAAAAGTCGATCGGCTCAATTTGCAAATACAACAAATAAGACAAAAACATAACTTTATCAAACCAGAAATTCAAGGAGAGAACTTATCAGTTAGACTTGAAGATCTCACGAAAGAACAACTACTCAATAAATCACAATTAAATCAAGCAAAATGGAATGACAGTGTTGTTCAAAAAGAAGTAGCACAAGAACCAACTAAAGCAACTACAGCAATGCAGTTTGGTACCGATCGTTACAACAAACTATTAGAGGATTTGCGAGGAGTAGATCGTCAAATAGCTAACAAATCGGCAATTTTTACCAATGGTAGCGCAGAATTACAGGTGTTATTTGCGGAAAAAAAAGAAATTCTCTCTTTAATCGATCAAGAAGGAAAAGTTGTCGAACAAAAACTAGCTAATCAAATTTCTTCTTTAGAAGAGCAAAATAAAGATATTGATCAAGACATCATAGATCTTAAACAAGAAATTAAGGACTGGTCGGGAGTTACTCAAGACTACGAAGAAATTCAGCGACAAATAACTATTACCGTCAGACAGCTTAATGAACTCCTAGTTCAAAGAGAATCCTTAAAAATCGAGTCCGCTCAAAAAGAAGCTCCCTGGAGATTGTTGACCGCCGTAGGAGATCCGCAAACTGATTCTGCAAGTACAGTTAATTTCGTTGTTTTAGGTACACTTTTCGGTTTATTAGTAGGTGTAGGTCTGGCGCTCGCTTTGGATAAATATCAAAATATTGTTCATACCTCATCTCAACTTAAACGAGTTACCGATCTGCCAATACTAGGAATGATTCCCTTTGATCGATCCTCGACAAAATCATCTCTTGAACAAGAGATGAGCTTATTAATGAAACCAGATAGCATAGCAGATAAATCGGCAATGCAAGTATACAAGCGAAATTCGGCTTTATCTGATATTTTAACTCTATCAATCGAACCTTTTCGGTTTTTTGGTGCTAATTTAGGTTTATTTGCAGCAAATAGTACTCTTCGTTCTTTCATAATTACCTCTGCTATGCCTGGAGAAGGAAAATCCACCGTAGCGCTCAATCTAGCTAAAACTGCCGCCATTATGGGTAAGCGAGTCTTGCTTGTAGATACGGATATGCGGAGTATTAGCAGAATTAGTAAGAGTATCCCTTTAGCTAACAACTTTGGTTTAACAGATCTCGTCTTGAAACCAAACTTAGATTTGCGTGATGTCGTTCAAAAATCTTTTTTAGAAGAAAATTTATTTATTCTTTCTAGTGGTAGTCAAGCTATGACTACCGATCCAGGAAAATTATTTGTATCAAAAAAAATTACAGAGGTGATGAAAACAGCCGAACAAAATTTCGATTTAGTTATTTACGATGTATCTTCAATTGTTAACTATGCAGATGTCAGTTTGTTAGCTACAAAAACTGACGGTGTTGTTTTAGTGACGGGATTAGGTAAGTTGCAAAACGTAAATTTAAAAGAAGCTATGAACCGATTAAATGTATCTAACATTCCTGTTCTTGGCATAGTCGTCAATGAATTAATGAAACGCAACTAGCAAAAGTGTAGTTTAAATACGTAACAGCTTAGTAATTTTCTTAATAGTGCGATCACAAAAAGAATTAACTTTGATTGAGAAAAGCAGAATTAATAATTCTCAAATGGACATAGATTTAGCAATAAAAATGGTAACAATAGAATACATTTTTTTCAAATGCGCGCATTTTGGCTATTTAAATTTGCTGAATTTATTGACAGTAGTAACTCATTTATGTAATATGATTATATTAATGGGATTTTTTTTGTTTTTACACAAAAAAATACGACTAATAAAAATCCATAGATTTAAGAAATATTTAAAAAAGAATACTGGCTTAACTATTACTGGCGATTGCCCTAGTTTTTTACCAAGTTGATATTACTATCAAAAGAATTAAAAAGCAGAATGCGATCGATAAACACTCTTTATCTAAATAAAAAAAACATAATCTCAAACTATCTTTAAAACGATTTATTTTTGTAAACCGTCTCGAGATTATTTTCAGACAGCTTTTTATTTGGAGAATACATTTAACTTAAGTTGATTTGAATTATATCTACGTAAAATGCAATTTTCCATACCAACTAAATACTTATTGAATACCCCAATAACTTGTCTTACTTTTGAAGAACAAATTATATTAATGCTTCGATGGGCAAGAACAAAAGAAAGTAAGACTATTTGTTTGGCTAATGTTCATATGCTAATGGAAGCGTACTGGGATAAAAGTTTTGCTGAGGTTCTAGAAGAAGCGGACATGGTAACTCCCGATGGAATGCCTTTAGTTTGGATGTTGCAAAAACTAGGAATATACAACCAGAATCGTGTAGCAGGATTAGATGTCTTTGTTAACCTCTGTGAACTAGCTCAACAATGTCAAATTCGAGTTTATTGTGTTGGTTCACAACCTGAAGTTTTAGGCAAAATGAAGCACAGGCTGGAAGAGGAATATCCAGTATTACAAATCGCTGGGATGGAAACTTTACCGCAGATCACCATTGAAGAAATTGTCAAAAATGTAGACGATTTTTTAATTGATCGCATTAATGAAAGCGGGGCGGGAATAGTTTTTGTTTGTCTTGGATGTCCCAAACAAGAAATTTGGATGAGGCAACACCAAGGAAAAATTAAGGCGGTCATGGTTGGTGTTGGTGCGGTTTTTTCCATGTATGCAGGTTTAAATCCACGAGCCCCCTATTTGCTTCAAAAAGCAGGGCTAGAATGGCTGTATCGCTTGCTTCAAGAACCTCAAAGGCTTTGGTATCGCTACGGTAAAACCATTCCTCCTTTTTTATACTTGGCAATCAAACAATTGCTAATTCCTTGTCAAGATAATCTTGAACAAGTTTGTCGAAGTTTTGTCGATGGCAATATGGTAGTAGATGTAGTAGATATTAGTGATTTGAATAGTTCGCCAATTTTACTTGGTGAAATTTTGGTAAGACAGAGTTTGTTGACTCAAGAAATATTAGAAAAAGCTTTATTAGAGCAAACTCAAACCCCCTCTTTAAAACTTGGCGAAATTTTGGTTAAAAAAGACTTAATTTCTGTCACTCAACTTCGGTACTATCTCAAAAATCAAAGAATCAAGCTGGGAGAAATTTTGGTCGAACAAAAAGTAATTACTTTAGCAAAAATCAATGCAATTGTTAGGCTTCAAAAACAAAAAAACAAAAAACTTGGCGAAATTCTAGTCGAGCTAAACATAGTGTCTAAAAAGCAAATAAAAATGGCTCTTATGGAACAATACTGGCGACGCAAAGGTTTATGGCTTATGTAAAGCAAATAAAAAGTTTTGATGAAAACGTTTAGATTTTTATACTAATAACTTACGATTTAATTTAAGTTTTAAGAATAAAAAAATAGCTACCTCTAATAATCAGCAAAATTTACTAAATTTACTACCAGAGACAGAGCAAGATCGTCTGTTATTAGAGTGGTCAAAAAATGAAGTTGATTATCCTCAATAAGAATCTATTCATCAGTTAATGAAAAAAGCTTGTCCTGTCTGTTCATTGCCACACCTTAAAGTGTTTTTTGAGTTGCCAAAGATGCCAGTTTTCTGCAATCTTCTTTGGCAAGAGCAACAAGCAGCTCAAAACTGTCCCAAGGGAGATATAAAATTGGCTTTTTGCCAAAATTGTGGATTTGTTGAAAATGTTGTTTTTGACCTAACTAAACTCGAATACACCGAAGCCTACCAATGCTCTTTAGAATTTTCTCCGCACTTTCAAAATTATGCCCGATCTTTAGCAATGCAATTAATTGAGCGACACGAGCTTCAACACAAGAAAATTATTGAAATTGGCTGCGGAAAAGGAGACTTTTTATTATTATTGTGCGAACTAGGTAATAACTATGGCATAGGCTTCGATCAGACTTATGTTTATCGAGAGTATGAAAAATTCAACCTGATGCTTGAATTTATTCAAGACTACTACTCAGAAAATTATGCAAACTATCAAGGAGATTTTATTGTTTGCCGACACACATTAGAGCATATACAGAATCCTGCAAGTTTTCTAACAACTCTAAGACAAACTATAGGAGAAAACCTTGATACCAAGATTTTTTTTGAAGTGCCAAATGCTGTAGATACCTTTCAAAATTTAGCTTTACGTGCGGGAAGCCCCGCGCTGTAGTGCGAAGGTTATAATCTAGAGTTTTCTTACGCTTCTCCTAGTGTTATCGGGCATCTAATTAAATTTAAACCAGACGTTATTTTTGCAAATGCTTTTACTGTCTGGGCGGCAATGGCGATCGCACTGAAGTTTTTATTTGGCTGGAAAGTAATTATTATTTATGAAGGAGGATCTCCAGGTATAGACTACCGCAATTCCTCTTTACGTTTGCGATCGCGTCGTTGGCTGGTGAAATTGGCAGATGCTTTAGTAGTTAATGGTCGCTCGGCAAAAGAATATATAGTAGACATATTAAACGCTCAAGAAAACCGAGTATTCGATCGACCCTTTCTAGTACCAAGTGTTAAAGCTTTACTGCAATATAGCGAAAATGAAGAGCCTTAAATCGATTTTGTAACTAATAAGCCGATCTTTCTTTATGTCGGACAAATCGTTTCCAGAAAAGGATTGAAAGTCCTTTTAGAAGCTTGCCTAATTTTACAAGAATGGGGATATTGCGATTATACTTTGCTGATGGTAGGTGATGAAGAACAGCGTCAGGAATTAGAAGCTTTTGCCTCTAGCAAAAACCTGGACAAACATATTAAGTGGGTAGGACAAATTCCCTATAAATATTTAGGTGCTTATTTTCAGGCAGCAGATATTTTTGTTTTTCCGACTTATGAAGATATTTGGGGAATGGTATAGCCGTACCAAGTTAAATTAGCGGTGCGACCCCCTAAAGGGTTCGACAGTTTGACGGGCGGCATAAACGCCTGGGAAACCACAAAGCTTCGATTGGGTATGGCGAGGAAACCTCGCCACCCCTCTCGCTCAGGCGACGCGCCCTCCTTATGCCAGGAAACCTTTTCGACACTTTGCTCAACGGGTCACAGACCCGCAACGCAAGTGTCTCACCACCGCAACTGTCTCACCGCGTCGACGTAAGAGGGCAGACCCCGCGTCGTCCGAAGGCGCAAGGGAATGCTGCCCTAGCAAGGGAACGCGCACCAAGACAGAACATATTTAAAGTTATTTGCTCGCAAGTAACAAGTAGATTCGAGAAAGGGGTACCCCCCGCATCTGCCCGCGTCGCCGACAGAGCGGGTGGAAACGGCTCCGTCCATGAGCCTGTCTTGAGACAGTTGTTCATGGGGGAAACCCCCAAGACCACACTGTCTCGCTGTTCCACACCCGAAGTTCAAGGGAACGCTCGAATCAGAGTAACGAGTAACGAGTTTTAAGAAATGTCTATCACGTTTACACGTAATGCTGTATTAACTGAAGCAATGGCTTTTGGCAAGCCAGTTATCTGTTCTCAAGGTGCTAAAGCGGTAGAAATGATTGTTAATGGTGAAAATGGCTTTGTCTTCGATCCAGGGCGATCGTCAAAACTAGCTGAGTATATGGGTCAGTTTTTAGAAAATCCTCACTTAATTGAGGCTATGGGGAAAAAATCTGAAGAGATAATGATCGCTCACACACCAGCAAAAGCAACTCAATCTTTTATTCAAGCATTAAAATTTGTTATTAATTAAAGAGTAATCCGCTTCCAACTCTTTGACCCAGTAACCAAAACTATGAGGCTTTTGATTGATTGTCAATTGTCAAGGGTATACGGACTTGAAAGTTAGTTTTCCCTGGTTGTGACTCGAAACGCAAATTACCTTGATGTTTTTGGATAATAATACGGCGAGAAATATCTAAACCCAAACCGCTTCCCTTGCCTACTTCTTTACTGGTAAAAAAAGGTTCAAAGATGCGGGACTGGATTTCGGAGGGAATTCCTGCACCATTATCAATAATTTCGATCAGCACACAGTTGTTTTCTAAGCCAGTGCGAATAGTTAGTTCACCTTTACCATCCATGCCATCGATCGCATTATCAATTAGGTTTGTCCATACTTGATTGAGTTCACTACCGTAAGCTGAAATCTTGGGAATCTTGGTACTGTATTCTTTATTAACCTTAACGCCATACTTAATCTTGTGATGCAGAATCTTGAGGGTATTGTCCAACCCTTCATGGAGATCTATCTCTTGTACGGCAGCGCGATCCATATAGGAATAGTTTTTAATTGCCCCTACCAAGTCAGAGATGCGACTGGTGCTTTGTTCTACTTCATTTACTAAGCCATTCATTGTCAAAGTCGCTTCTAGCCAGACTAACGCCTCACTAAAAGCCTCAGACTCCATGTCTTTAGCCAGGGTTTCTAATTGAGATGGCTGTATCCCAGCACTTACCAAGCTAGGTGACAACTCCCAGGCATTCTTTACTCCTTTATTTGCTAGCCAGTCTGTTAATTCATCTTCGAGATCGCTTTGTTCTAGAGGAGATAAAGTTGATTTGCTGTTTGCTTGAGCGATCGCCTGCTGCTGTAATTCCCCCATTAGCTGACGATGATGGGCGGAAAAATGTTTACCCCGAAGCGAGAGCATATTCTGCTGTAGAGATGCGATCGCGATGTTAAGTTGTTTTGCTGCCCTTCTGCCTGCTGCTGCGGGATTATTTAACTCATGAGCCAATCCTGCCGATAATTTGCCCAAAGCTGCTAATTTCTCTTGCTGACGCAGCCTTACTTCTAAATCCTTAGAACGTTCTGCCAAAGCTGGGACAAATAGATCGATACTGCGAGGACAGCCTTTAAGTAGTTCTTTAAAATCTTGAAACTGAATTACTCGACTAACATCAACACTACTAGCAGTTGCTTGGGCAACTCCTCCAGTCAACATACTTAAATCACCCGTAAACTCACCTCTATGGTGTAGAGTAACCACAATTTCTGATGCGCCTAACTGTTTGGTTACTTTTACTTGTCCTTTTAAAACTACATAGAAACAATAGGCGGCATCACCTTCACGATATAAAATTTCCCCTGGCTTGAGATCTAAAGCTGTGCCACAAACTTCTAAATCTTGTAAATATTTTTCTTCTAAAATTGGGAAGAGAACTGAATCAGACAGCATGGTATTCATAGTAATAATTACAATCTCTAAAAAATATTAGCTAAATCTAAAATAAAGCCAGGCAAGATATGATCACCAGATAATGTCTTTGGTGATTTTAATAACTGTACATCTTGTCCCAAAAGATAAATTTCTACTTGTTTAGCTTCAGGATTAATTAACCAACCCAGCTTGACTCCATTATCAAGATATTCTCTCATCTTGGCGCGTATATGCGGACAAAGGATCTATATGCGTGCAAGCCCTTTGTTCGCATTTCCTCGCTTCAAAGTAGATGCGGTTTAAATTAGTAGTTCAGGTCAGGCGTATAATATACTTACTCAAACAGTTTGTAACATTCCTTGGAAAGTGTTAACCTCTGGCAAAGCTATACCTTCCTCAATAGAAGAAGCAATCATTAACTGCAAGACCTCTTTACCATTACTAAGTGCTTCTTCGTAACTATCTCCATAGGTTTGACATTGTTCTCCCCACTCTGGAAAAGTAACCACGAAACAACTATCTTTTTTAGACCACTGAATAACTATGCTGTAATTTAACATTTTGATTTTGCCCCTCGATATTTTAGAAAGTCATAGATTATCTCAATTGGGTATAGCGAGAAAAAAATGCGGGCAAGCTTTTTGTCGCCACTCTTCTCGCTCAGGCAACGCGAACTTCTAAAATGTTTACTCAATCATAAATAAAGATTCTGAGAACGTCATCTTTTAAAAATTCTGAGACTACTTTGAGATCCTGATATTAATTGTTTTGCGATCGCTTATCACAAGAAAAGCTATCAGATTCATCCAGACGTACGTATATTAGTGCCTTGACTTACTATCTTAAACATCGAATAATACCTATTTTCTGAACTATCATTTATTCATTGTGCAACGCCTGCAGATTAATATCCTCTATCTCTTTCTAAATCTCTAATTACTTTCTCATAATACCAAAGATAAGTTTGACCAGGATTTTTTTGACGAGCGTGTCTTAACAATCTTAAAGCAGCTTTTTTGTCGCCATTCAACATGATTAATAATTGCTTATCTAAACTCTTATCTAATTTGTGTTTAGGTTTTGCTTTTTTCTGCTTTTTAATTTCTCTTAATAAGATGAAAATCAGCAAAGACAAGGTTATGAATATGACAACGATAAAAATATTGTCCACAGCTTAATCTAATTTTGGAAACTAACTATCGATCTAATAATTCCCTCGTTTTAAGTAATAATTTCATTTTTTCTTTTATTTGACTTATTTGTTATTTGCCTAAAATAAATTTTCCCGTTTACTCAAAGAACTTCATATAATGGGACTTAATGTAATTTAACCTGTTGATCAGCAGTCGCTAGCAATGAACAGTATTTTTTTAGAACGTCTCCACAGTCCCAACCGTCCTGTTTTAGTTTTAGATGGCGCGATGGGAACCAACCTGCAAGTACAAAATCTCACTGCCGAAGATTTCGGTGGCGAAGCTTATGAAGGGTGCAATGAATATTTAGTCCATACCAAACCAGAAGCAGTAGCAAAAGTGCATCGAGGTTTCCTAGAAGCTGGTGCAGATGTTATTGAAACCGATACCTTTGGCGGAACTAAGTTAGTTTTGGCTGAATATGATTTAGCAGATCAAGCTTACTATCTGAATAAAACCGCAGCGGAGTTAGCTAAAAAAGTTGCAGCCGAATTTTCCACTCCTGAAAAGCCACGTTTTGTTGCGGGTTCAATCGGTCCTGGTACTAAGTTACCTACTTTAGGACATATTGATTTTGATAGTTTAAAAGATGCTTACGTCGAACAAGCAGAAGCATTGTATGACGGTGGGGTAGATTTACTATTGGTAGAAACTTGCCAAGATGTATTGCAGATCAAGGCAGCTTTAAACGCCATTGAAGAAGTATTTAAGAAAAAAGGCGCAAGACTTCCCCTAATGGTTTCAGTGACTATGGAACAGATGGGGACAATGCTAGTCGGCACAGAAATTGATGCAGCCTTAGCCATTTTAGAAAGATATCCTATAGACATTCTTGGTCTGAACTGCGCTACAGGGCCCGATTTGATGAAGGAACACATCAAATATCTTTCAGAACACTCTCCTTTTGTAGTCTCTTGTGTTCCTAATGCTGGTTTGCCTGAAAACGTCGGCGGACAGGCACATTATAAGCTGACTCCAATGGAACTGCGCATGGCGTTGATGCACTTTGTTGAAGACTTGGGCGTACAGATAATTGGTGGTTGTTGTGGCACCAGGTTCGATCATATTCAAGCTTTAGCTGAGATGACAAGCGACTTAACCCCAAAAGAACGTCATCCTCATTACGAACCTTCCGCTGCTTCTATATATAGTACTCAACCCTATATTCAAGATAATTCTTTCCTAATTGTAGGCGAGAGACTCAACGCCAGTGGTTCTAAGCAATGTCGTACTTTACTCAATGACGAAGACTGGGATAGTTTAGTCTCTTTGGCTAAGTCTCAGGTAAAGGAAGGGGCGCATATTCTCGATGTCAATGTAGACTACGTGGGACGAGACGGGGAGAAAGATATGCACGAACTAGCATCTCGTCTGGTTAACAACGTGACATTACCTCTGATGCTTGACTCCACTGAGTACACGAAGATGGAGGCAGGGTTAAAGGTTGCAGGTGGTAAATGTATTCTTAACTCCACCAACTACGAAGATGGAGAAGAAAGATTTTATCAGGTATTAGATTTAGCTAAAAGATATGGCGCAGGAATAGTAATTGGTACTATCGATGAAGATGGTATGGGTCGTACCGCAGACAAAAAGTTTGAGATTGCCAAACGTGCTTATGATGCAGCAATAGCCTATGGTATCCCTGCCCAAGAAATCTTTTTTGACCCTTTAGCTTTGCCTGTTTCTACAGGTATTGAAGAAGATCGAGAAAATGGTAAAGCTACCGTCCTAGCAACCAAAAGAATTCGAGAAGAGTTACCTGGTTGTCATGTTCTTCTAGGGGTATCTAATGTTTCCTTTGGTTTAAACCTTGCTTCTAGACAAGTATTAAATTCAGTTTTCTTGCATGAATGTATGCAGGTAGGATTAGACTCAGCGATTGTTAATCCCAGTAAAATTTTACCTCTAGCTAAAATCGATCCCAAACATCAAAAAATCTGTTACGACTTAATTTATGACAAGCGAGAGTTTGATGGCGATATCTGTACCTACGATCCTTTAGGTGAATTAACTACTCTATTTGCAGGCAAGAAAATTAAAAAGTCCGAAGCAGTAGATAAGAACCTTCCTATAGAAGAACGTCTCAAACAACACATTATCGATGGAGAACGTATTGGTTTAGACGAGGCTTTAGATGAGGCTTTGCAACAGTATCCACCGTTAGATATTGTCAACATCTTTCTGCTAGATGGCATGAAAGTTGTTGGTGAGTTATTTGGTTCAGGACAGATGCAGCTACCGTTTGTACTTCAGTCGGCGCAAACCATGAAAGCAGCAGTGGCGCATCTCGAACCTCATATGGACAAAGAGGCCGACGACAGCGGTAAGGGTAAATTCGTCATTGCCACGGTAAAAGGTGATGTTCACGATATTGGTAAAAATCTAGTTGATATTATTCTCTCTAATAATGGTTATAAAGTAATCAACCTGGGTATTAAACAGCCTATAGAGAATATTATCCAAGCTTACAAAGAACACCAGCCCGACTGCATCGCCATGAGTGGCTTACTGGTGAAATCAACGGCATTTATGAAAGATAATCTAGAAACTTTTAATCAAAAAGGTATTAGTGTTCCCGTTATCTTGGGTGGTGCAGCTTTAACTCCTAAGTTTGTTTATCAGGATTGTCAAAATGTCTATAAAGGTAAGGTTATCTATGGCAAGGATGCTTTTGCGGATTTACACTTTATGGATAAGTTGATGCCCGCTAAAGTAGAGCATAACTGGGATGATCTCAAAGGGTTCTTAAATGAAGAGGATTTGTCAGCCATAGAAGAAGGTGAGGCAAAACCATTTGAGGGAGAAAACCAAGATAAAATCTTTGTCGATGAGGTTAGTAGAAAAGAAGAACCAAAAGTAATAGATACAAAGCGTTCTGAAGACGTGGCTTTAGATATCGATCGCCCTACTCCTCCTTTTTGGGGTACAAAGATCTTAAGATCTGAAGATATTCCCTTAAATGAAATCTTTCCTTATTTAGATTTACAGGCTTTATATGTAGGACAGTGGCAGTTCCGTAAGCCCAAAGAACAGTCACGAGAAGATTATAATGAGTTTTTAGCTAGAAAAGTTGAGCCAGTTTTAGAAGAGTGGAAACAAAGAATTATTGCCGATAATTTATTACAACCCACCATAATTTACGGTTATTTTCCTTGTAACGCTGAAGGAAATACACTGCATATTTATAAACCTACCGATAAGGGATTCGTCAAACCTGCAACCTCGTTTGAATTTCCGCGTCAACGTTCTGGCAAACGTCTTTGTATCGCGGATTTCTTTGCTACTAAAGAATCTGGACACATAGATGTCTTTCCTATGCAGGCGGTAACTGTAGGAGAAGTCGCCACCGAATATGCCCAAAAGCTATTTAAAGCTGATAATTATACCGACTATCTCTATTATCACGGCATGGCAGTACAGATGGCAGAAGCCTTGGCAGAATGGACACACGCTAGAATCCGCAACGAACTAGGTTTTGCAGCCGAAGAATCAGACAATATTCGCGACATCCTGCAACAGCGTTATCGAGGTTCACGCTATAGTTTTGGCTATCCTGCTTGTCCTAATATTGAGGATCAATACAAGCAACTGGATTTACTGGATACGAAGCGAATTAATATGTTCATGGATGAAAGCGAACAGCTATATCCTGAACAATCTACCACGGCAATTATTACTTATCATCCCTCTGCTAGATACTTTAGTACTTAATTGATTTTATTAATTGTTTATTTGGGTGGGTTTTATGCCCATCTTTTTTTTGTCTCGCGCAAAGGGTAGTGTAGTCAAAGTGTTGATAAACTATAGATAGATATGTAAAAGTAGTTGCTCCCTAAAACATTAATAAAGGATGTTGATTGAATGACGGTTTTGATTAATTCAACATCTTTGCTACACCACCAATCGATCTTGATGTCAGCTTATGATTGCTAGAGATTTAGGCTATATTGAGTTTAATCAGTATCATACTAAATCCTGTTCATAATATATAGATGAGTTATCTATTTCCCAAAGGCGCATAGTTGAGATAACGAATGGGCGAAGTCTCCTCAATCATGGTGTGATGACCGTCGCCGCATCTAGTCGCAAATTCACATTGAGCGTATAAAAAATGTTTGCTTTAACCAAAAACACCTCCCGTCAAAGAGAAATTGCTGAAGTAGTCTTGCGTAATGGTTGGGATTATGCCAGGGGTTTATTAACTGGTAATAAGTCAGATGAACCTCGTCTGCCTTCTCCAGAGGTTCTACGCAACATTCTGATTGAATTAGGACCGGTATATGTCAAGCTTGGTCAACTGCTTTCGACTCGCCCAGATCTTTTGCCTGGACGCTACGTAGACACTTTAACCGATCTTCAAACTAACGTCCCTCCTGTACCTTGGTCACAGGTAGAAGCTTTAATTAGAAGAGAATTATCTCAACCATTAGAAACTATATTTAATGATATTGACCACAATGCGATCGCAGCAGGTTCAATTGGTCAAGTGTATCGCGCCGTATTAGTCGATGGTCAGCAGGTAGCTCTCAAGGTACAGCGTCCTGGCATTGAGGCAGTAGTTGCTAGAGATATTTCTCTAATCAAAAGCCTGGCGGAATTGGCTTCGCTGACGGAATTTGGCAAGAACTTTGATATTGTCGGTTTAGCAGAAGAATTTAGCAATGCTATAACGGCTGAATTGGACTTCACCACCGAGGCTAAATATACGAATCAGCTACGGCAAAATCTGACTGACAGCAAATGGTTTGATTCGAGCCAGCTAGTTATTCCCCAGGTATATGAAGATTTGACCAGCACGAGGTTATTGACTATCGAATGGTTGGATGGCGTGCCAATTCTAGAAGCTCGTTTACCTCAAGTAAAAGATGGCAAAGACGAAGATAGCCAGCGCAGCGAAATAACCACTCTTTTGTTTCGAGCTTTTTTTAAACAGGTATATGTAGACGGATTTTTCCATGCCGATCCTCACCCAGGCAATATATTTTATCTTCAGGATGGTCGCTTGGCGATTCTTGACTGTGGCATGGTTGGTCGCTTAGATCCGCGAACTCAGCAGATTTTGACAGAAATGTTGTTGGCAATTGTCGATCTCGATGGTCGTCGCTGTAGTCAATTAACCTTAGAACTAGCCGAGGGTGGTCAGCAGGTAAATTTAAAGAATTTAACTAATGACTACGACAAGATGCTGCGCAAGTACTACAATCGCAGCATTTCCGAGATCAATTTTAGCGAGGTAATTTATGAGGTTTTACAGGTATCGCGTAACAACAAAATTCGTCTTCCTAGCAACATGGGGTTGTATGCCAAAAGTCTAGCTAACTTAGAGGGAGTAGCCAGAGGTTTTTATCCCCAAATAAACCTGCTCGATCAAATTAGACCTTTAGTAGCAGATGTGTTTCGTCGTCAGCTATTAGGACAAAGACCCGTTGAAACATTGTTGCGTATTGGCTTAGATTTTAAGAGTCTTTCATTGCGATCGCCACGAATGGTAGAGTTATTGTTGGATCGAATCACCTCAGAAACTCTGCAATGGAATATTAATCTTCGTCAGCTAGACACTTTATCTCTAAGCATTAAAGATTCGGCTAATCGTCTTTCCTTTAGTATTTTGGTTGGCTCTCTAATTATGGGCGCAGCCATTATCTCTACAGGCTCATCTACAACTCAAGTCTCTATTTTGAGTAATGTTCTGTTTGCAGTAGCTAGTTTTCTGGGACTATGGTTAATTGCGAGTATCATCCGTTCAGGAAGACTTAAATAATGAACTATTTTCGTCCTGCGATCGCCTCAATGCAAGGTTATACCCCTGGAGAACAGCCCAAACCAGGCACGCCAATCATCAAGCTGAATACTAATGAAAATCCCTATCCTCCTTCACCAAAAGCTATAGAAGTATTACGCAATCTAAATAGTGAATGGTTGCGTCGTTACCCCGATCCTTACTCTCAAGATTTTTGCCATGCAGTTAGCACCGCTTTAGAAGTACCCGAAGACTGGATTATTGTGACCAATGGCAGCGACGATCTTTTGAACATTCTGATCCGCGCCTGTGCTGAGGGGAAAGAACGCAAGGTAGTATATCCTATGCCTTCCTATGTACTTTATCGCACGTTGGCAGCAATCCAACCCGCAGATGTAGTAGAAGTGCCTTATGCCGAAGACTATAAATTACCAATTGAAGAACTAGCTGCTGCCGCTGGTGCGCTCACTCTCATTGCAACTCCTAATAGCCCCTCTGGTCATCTTGTCCCGTTAGCCGATCTACGCCAACTGGCTAGTAGACTAACAGGTATATTAGCCATAGATGAAGCCTATGTAGATTTTGCTGACTGTTCCGCCCTATCTTTGGTTCAAGAATTTGCTAACGTAATTATCCTACGCACCCTTTCTAAAGGTTATTCCCTAGCGGGTTTACGCCTTGGTTTTGGCATTGCCAACCCTCAGTTATTATCAGGCTTATTTAAAGTTAAAGATAGCTATAACGTTGATGCTGTTGCTATTTTAGTTGGTGCAGCAGCAATGGAAGATCAGGAATATAAAAATGCTTGTGTAGCCAAAGTAAAGCGATCGCGTTCCTTATTAGCCACAAATCTCAAACAAATTGGTTTTGAAGTAAGAGATTCTCAAGGCAACTTCTTATTAGTTACCCCCCCAGATAATCAAGCCGAAGCAATCTATCAATCTTTAAAGCAACAAGATATTCTAGTTCGTTATTTCAACTTGCCTGGATTAGATAACAAGCTGCGTATCACTGTTGGCACCGAGGCTCAAAATCAAAAGCTTTTACAAATACTTAAGCAATTGACGTTGAAAATCCACCACTAAACTTAAGTTCTTTTGAATTTACAAATTTTTTGGATTCACATTAGACGCAAACAGTAGTTAACTATTTTTAGCCTGGGGATCGAGCTTTAGCTTGCTAACAAATATAGTCGCTCAAGCAAACTAGCTTTTTTATTTATAACTTCCCATATTTTATTTCTGGGAAAGTTAGATAGACAATTATTGGTTTACACTATGGCGTTTTTGATGCCATTGCCAAGCATGGGTAATGAGATCTTCCAAATTAGAATACTCTGGCTGCCAACCTAATATCTTCTGGGCTTTTGCACCACTACCGACTAGAGCAGGGGGATCTCCTGCACGGCGATCGCATCCTACTGCTTTTATTTCTTTTCCTGTTATTTTACGAGCAGCATCGATTACTTCTTTGACCGAAAAACCACTACCGTTGCCTAAGTTAAACACATCTGTTTTGCCATTGTTTAAAAGATATTTTAAAGCCAATATATGAGCCTGAGCAATATCTAAAACATGAATATAGTCTCTGACACAGCTTCCGTCTGGGGTGTCATAATCTGTGCCAAAAATTGAAATCGATTCTCTTTGACCCAAGGCAGTCTGCAAAACTAAAGGAATGAGGTGGGTTTCAGGGTTATGATCTTCTCCTAAATTACCGTCAGGATCTGCTCCTGCGGCGTTAAAATAGCGCAGACATACCGAACGAAAATCGTAGGCATGACTAAAATCTTGTAAAATCCTTTCTACCATGAGCTTAGTAGCTCCATAGGGATTAATTGGATTTTGAGGCTGCTCTTCCTTGATGGGTACAGATTCAGGTACACCGTAGGTAGCACAGGTAGAAGAAAAGACAAAATTATTGATGTTTGCCTCTAGCATCGCTTCTAAAAGCGTAAAAGTGCCGACAAGGTTATTATGATAATATTTTGCTGGATTTGTAACCGATTCCCCTACATAAGCATATGCTGCAAAGTGCATTACTGCATCAATTTGGTAATCTGAAAATATTTGCTGTAATAAAGCGCGATCGCAAGTATCACCCACAATTAGTTTTGTTCCTAATGCAGTCTCTACTAAATCTTGGTGACCGTACACCAGGTTATCGAGTATGATTACTTCGTAACCTGCTTTTTGCAATGTCAGGACAGAATGAGAGCCAATGTATCCTGCTCCTCCTGTTACAAGGATAGTCATAGAAAAAATTCAGCCGATTTACTTTAAAGTTAAATATAGAATAGCAATAAATTGACACTTAAAAGTAGGCTGGGCAAATTCCAGAAACTGGCTAGCAATATTCAATTAAATAATTATTGCCCACTTTTAAAGCGATCGCTAAGAATTACAGTTGGAATAATTTATAGAGATACTTATTTTGGAAATTCTTAGACATCATAGTTTTTCTACCAGAAATATTGCAAAATATTTTAAGTTTGTAAAAAGTTATACAAAATAGCTGCTCTACGTGATATTTTTGACTACAAGTGATAGGAATTGTAAGTAAAACAGGAGTTCAGCATTTTGGATATTCAACCTCAAAACGTAGAACAGGATGTATTTCGTGAAGATATTGGAGAATATGTAGCACAGCTACAGCTACATATGGCACTTCAAGCTCGCAACCTAATTCCTAACCTAACAGATAGAGTTGGTAGCATAAATAACAGCAGACAGCAAATGTTGCAAGAAACCCAGGCAATTATTGAAAAGTTCGCATCTCGCCAATCTTTTTAATTTAATTAATAATGACAGAATCAAAATATATATTTACCGATACTCAATTTGATTCTGAATTAAGACGACTACAGATACTAGAACAAGTCTGGGATCCCGCTAGCCGTCGCCGAATTTTAGCTACAGGCATAGCTACAGGCTGGCAATGCCTGGAAGTTGGCGCAGGTGCAGGCTCGATCATGAAGTGGATGTCAAAAATAGTTGGCGAATCGGGTAAGGTTGTCGCGGTAGATGTGGATACTCGCTTTGTAGAAGATACATCATTACGGAATGTGGAAATGATCAAAGGAGATATCAACAGAATTTCTTTAGACAGCAATTCCTTTAATTTGATTCATATTCGTAATGTTTTAATTCACATAGTAGATTGCCAGACTACTTTAGCTAAAATGATTGATTTACTAAAGCCTAACGGCTGGTTAGTAATCGAAGAACCTGATTTTTCTGCTGCTAAGTTTATTTCTGGAACTACAGAAGAACAGCAATCAGTAGACAAAGTCAACCGAGCTATTTGGCAAATGTTTAGGGATCAAGGAAAAGATTATGCTTTGGGAATTAAGCTGCCCGCGATTTTACAACGACTAGGCTTGAAACAATTACAGATAGAGAATGATGTCCCCATATCACCAGGAGATTCAGACATTGCCAAAGTCATGAGGCTATCTGCCCTTCAGCTTTCAGCTAGATATATCGCTACAGGAATAGCAAGTAAAGACGATATTCAAAACTATTGTCAGTTTGCCCAAAAGCCTACTTCCTGGGGAATTTATTTGGCAACAGTAGGAGTTAGTGGTCAAAATAACTAAAGCAAAACAATCTTTGGCTGGCAAAGCTTGCAGCTTATAGCTTCAAGAGACTGCTTGGAAAAAAAGCCACCAACAATTGAAAATTGATAGTATATTGTATCGAGATAGGATTGGTAAATCTCTGTGTCCAAAGCAAAGTCTAGCTGGCAAGAAATCTTTAATATATTTGTTTTGCTAGTTAAGGATAAAAGGCTACGCAAAGTTAACGGCTGGGCATTTTGCCTTTTAGTATTTGCTCTTTTATGGCTGCTTAACTGGAAATTGTTTCTTGCTACCTCAGTCGGCATAGGCTTGATGTCTGGCTGTTATCTGCTACAAAATCCTCATTGGCAACGTTACTGTCAGAAGTGGCAAAGATTTTTAGTTGGTTCTAATCGTCAATTAATTTTGTCTGTAAGTGGCGGTGCAACAGGAGCATTTTGCACTTACTTGGCTGCTTCTATCTGGGCAGATGCAGATAATCAATGGTTAGCAACAGGGGCAATTGTGCAAGGATTTGCTAGCTTGATGACTCTAGCTTTATTAGTCTGGTCTTTGTGGGGTAAAAAAGCCCATAGCTTAGAGACTAAATTAGAAAGATTGCTGGCAGATTTGAGCCATAGCAGCCATCTCAAGCGTTTAGTAGCGATTCGGCAATTAACTCGCTTGGTCAAAACTAATCGCCTGGACTCAGAATATTATTGGCAGGCGATCGAATATTATCGCTTAATGTTATCTGAGCCTCAGATACCAATGGTTAAAAATGCTCTTTTAGAAAGCTTGAATATTTTAGGCGGAGAAAAAGTATTAAAACATCGTCCGACCGTTAAGATACCTTTGAAATTGCAGAAAGTAAAAAAGATTTCTAATCCTGAGAGACATCTAATCTAGCTACATAATTTTATACTACTTAAATAGCGATCGCTCTCTTAAACTCAAACTTTGTTCCATTATTTTTAATGCTGTATACAGATTAGCTTGCGTCCATAAAAGTGGTGTAGCATCATTGGGAATATATTTATCCTGGTTGAGAAAATACAGTTCAGGACATTTAAATCCGCCAACCTGACTGTCTGTTGCTGTTAATTGTCCTAAGGAACGATTTAGATAAAAAGTTTGTTTTTCCAAATACTTTGTTTGCTGAGTTTTCTGAAATCTAACTCCATATATAGCTGAAATAATCGGCTCAAAGATACACCATTGAGCCTCTTCTCCCTGTTTTAATCCTCGTCCTTTTTCCTCCAGCCATTGTTCTCGATCTGTGGAGATACTGGTACGGATATTTTCGGGAAGATCGCTATAGTTGCGACACCAAAAAGAATCATCGAGATAGCGAGAAATACCATACTTACCCTGTAGGTTTTTGATTACGTCAGCGATAATATCATTGCTGATGGCATCATCTAAAATGTCTAAGGGATAAATCAAGAACAGTAACGCAGCATCGTAACGCCTTTGCTTTTCAGGCTGAATAGACTCAGAAGGCAAAATTGTTGCTAGTACATCAATGCCTTTTTGAATTAAATTATCTAAAAATTCAAGTGTAATTGTTCGATCTTGATACTGACAGTCAGCGCATACTAATAAGTTTTCTCTAAATAACTTTCTTAAACTTTTAAGACTGGCAACTACAACCCCAATACTAGAAGCCGCAATCTTACGATCTTCTTCCCAATGACCACTATCTTCGTCTTGCCAATAGGCGATCGCCTTAAAGTATAAAGGAAACAGCGTCAAAATTGCTAGTTCTGCTAAACTTGGCTGCAAAGCTTTGTCAGCAATTAATCGACAGTAAAACCATAAAAAATAACCCAAAGCATCATTTTGAGCGTGTTGCCAATCTTGGTTTATTTCCGCCAAATCTGCGCCATTAAAGCGAATGTGAGGGCGCTGCATGACATTATCTGGATTTATCTCACCATCAATAATCCTGGTAAAACGCTGTTGATGCTGGCTAAAATATTGCATCAAACAGCGAAGGCATTTGAGAGCAACATCAGTTTTCCCTGCAAGATAATGAGAGTGAGCAACATAAATATTGTCTCGCACCCATACCGCAGCATATCCAGTGTATTGTGTAGAGTCTGAGACTTGCGCAGCAGGGAATAAACCATTATCTAAGCTAGAAAATGTCAAAGTCCCTCGATCTTGCAATAGCAAAATCAAATTCTGTAGATCTGATAATTTGTAGTCTGTTTTGACTAATCGAGCAACTTCATTGTTATGGATATAAGGCATAAAATTGCTCCAGAGGCGATCGCATTTTTAATTAAAATTAAATTAGCAGTATATTTTTACTAAAGGCGATCGCACCCATACGCCTTTAGCAGCAAGCGCAGTTAAACTAACCGTCTTCTCCACCTTCTCCACCTTCATCAGGTGAAGCTGGTTGTTCTGTTGGTGCATCACCACCTTCTCCGCCTTCCTCTTGATCACCAGTTTCACAGGCTACTAAAGAGGACATTAAACCTAGTGAAAGAAATAAAGCAATTGTTTTCGAGGCATTTTTATGAGTATTGTTCATAATCTCCAAAAAGTCCAAAATTTATTTTAAACAAAGTCTAACAGTTTATTAGTATGAATTGAATCGCTTTCTCTCTGCCTTGCCCTATCTTCTTTGTTGTCAGTACAAACAACAGTTACAAGATACTTAAATCGCTTCTCCAGTCAGACTAAAAGAGCGAATTTCAGTAATTTTTACTTTTACGGTTTTGCCTTTTAATTGTTCAATATTGCCAGGGAAAAATGTCAGGCGATTACCTCTGGTTCGACCCATAACCTGATCGGGATCTTTAGTATTTTGAGCTTCGACTAAGATCTCTTCAACTCGTCCCAAATAACGGTGAGAACGAGCTTCAGCACAGACAGAAACTAGACGATTTAAACGCTGAAGGCGATCGCTTTTTACCTCTTCGCTTAACTGATTAGACCACAAAGCAGCAGGAGTACCAGGACGAGGAGAATAGGCAGCAGTGTTAATTAGATCGAATTCAATATCTTCTACTAGCTTGAGAGTATGCTCAAACTGTGCTTCTGTTTCCCCAGGAAAACCCACAATAGCATCGGCGGTAATCGAAGCATCGGGCATATATTCGCGAATAGTTTTAATGATGCGACGATATTTCTCGTGGGTATAACCCCGCTTCATTGCCTTGAGAATATCATTGTCTCCTGACTGAAAAGGAATATGAAAGTGTTCGCAGACATTAGGCAATTCTTTACAAGCCTCGATTAATCTTTCGGTGAAGTAACGAGGATGGCTAGTGGCAAATCTCAGGCGATCGACCCCAGGAAGATCGTGAACATAGTAAAGTAAATCTGTCAGAGTATGCTTATGTCTACCTTCGGGAGTGCTGCCTGGTAAATCTCTGCCGTAAGCATCAATATTTTGTCCTAATAAAGTAATCTCTTTATATCCTTGTAGGCTCAATTGCTCCATTTCGGCTCTAATAGCTTCAGGGGTGCGAGATTGCTCTGTACCCCTTACGTTAGGCACAACGCAGTAGCTACACCGTTCGTTACAGCCATAAATTATATTTACCCAAGCAGTAACATCACTATCGCGACGGGGTTTAGTAATATCTTCGACAATCTGAATCGGCTCGGTGGCAACTACCTGACTACCATCAAAAACCTGTTGCAGCAAATCTTCTAAGCGATTGGCGTGCTGAGGTCCCATGACTAAATCTAATTCTGGAACACGGCGCAGAAGCTTTTCCCCTTCCTGTTGTGCCACACATCCTGCCACAACTAAAGTCAATTCTGGTTGTTTATGCTTGCGTTTTGCCTGTTTGCCTAAGTAAGAATAAACCTTTTGTTCAGCATTGTCTCTAATAGTACAGGTATTGTAGAGAACCAAGTCTGCCAGATTAGGATCTTCTGAAGCTTCAAAACCCATATTTTCCAATACGCCAGCCATGCGCTCAGAATCAGCTTTATTCATCTGGCAACCGAAGGTGACGATGTTATATTTTTTGCTGGCGTTATTCATAGATTAACAGTAACAAGAAAACGGAATAGGACTACTATACTAGTTTTAAACTGTCAGCAACAAGCTATTTCTTTCTTTTCATAACTAGTAACTTAGATTACTAGGATAAATTTATAGCTAAACATGGTTCATCTTGGTGCTAAACGCAGTAAAGTTTAGCTAATAACAAATCTTTAAATAACTCGAATTTTATAAATGTGGAACGTAAAAACATCAGCACAGGCTCCCATTGGGAAAAGATAGTCGGTTATTCAAGAGCGGTTAAAATTGGCAATCATGTTCATATCTCTGGGACTACCGCAATCAACGACCAGGGCAGAATAGTCGGTTTAGGCGATCCTTATACCCAAACTAAACAAACGAGCAAAAATATTGAGTCTGCTTTATTAATGGCTGGAGGTACTTTAGAAAACGTAGTACGGACAAGAATTTATGCAGTTAATAGCGCTCACTGGAAAAGTATTGGTCAAGCACATTGCGAATATTTTGCCAAGATTCGTCCTGTTACCAGTATGGTTGAGGTACGCCGTTTGATTGCACCAGAAATACTAATTGAAATAGAAGCTGATGCGGTTATTGATGATGATTAATCATTTCTTTCGCGGTGGGGGTTTCCCTCAATAAGCAACTGCTGACCCCTTCTTATGACTAATCCTAATAACCAATCTCAGATACTTTTACCGCCTAAGCCAACGCCTTTTTCAATTACAGAGTATTTGACGAGGCTACTTAACCGCTTGCAACCTTCTCCCGAAACTTTGGTTTTAATGGTGGCTTTAATCATCGGGGGCAGTTCGGGACTGGCGATGATTTTGTTTCATCATCTGATTGACCTGTTCCAAGCTTTAAGTTTTGAAAAACTATTGGGCAAAATCTCAGTCTGGGGTGGTTGGACTTTAATTTTAATTCCTACTCTGGGAGGATTAATTGTCGGCATAATTAAATGGTTGTTTCCCCAGGTGCTAGGTCAAGATTTTTATACCTTAATTAGCAGTACCAGAGAACAAAAAATCTCTCCTTGGCGACCCGCGATTAAAATGTTAGCAGCCTCAGTTTCTCTGGGAACGGGAGCATCTTTAGGACCAGAAAGCCCTAGCGTCGAGATTGGTTCTAATATCGGTATTTTACTGGGTCAACTGTTTCAAGTATCTAAGGATCGCTATCGACTATTGTTAGGTGCGGGGGCAGCAGCGGGTTTGGCAGCAGGCTTGAATGCCCCCATAGCTGGCGTTTTTTTCGCCTTAGAGGTGGTACTGGGAACTGCATTTACTACTCCAGCAGCTAGTTTAATACTATTGTCGGCATTTTTAAGTGCAGCGATCGCTCGTGCTTTTCTAGGCGTACATCCTGCTTTTGAACTACCAGGCTACGAGGTTCTTAGCTATTGGGAATGGCTATTCTATCTAGGGTTGGGTATACTTGCCAGTTTGATATCTTTTGTCTACACTCAGGGGATTAAATTAGCTCAAGCTAGCTTTCGCGGGGAAGTTACTGGCTTCGGTTGGTTAGGGCAACTTCCCATCTGGATTAAACCAGCTTTGGGAGGAGCGATTTTAGGTGTTGTTGCCCTACAGTTGCCCCAAATCTTAGGGGTAGATTTCGCCACTATCGAACAAATTTTGGCAGGAGGACAATTTAGCGTTTCTCTTTTGTGTTGGCTGTTGGCAGTTAAGCTAATTGTTACTGCTATTAGTTTGGGTAGCGGTTTTGTCGGCGGCGTATTTGCTCCAGCGATGTTTTTAGGTGCTTGTTTGGGGGCTGCTTACGGTAATTTTTTAACACTGGTTATTGGCTCAAACGTAGCCATTGCCCCACCTCCTGCCTACGCAATTGTGGGCATGGCAGCAGTCTTGGCTGGTAGCGTTAAAGCTCCTCTAACGGCGATCGCTTTATTATTTGAGCTATCCCAAAACTATCTAATTATCTTACCTTCAATGGCTGCTGTTGGTGTCTGTGTCTGGGTCATCGGCTTAATTCAATCAAAACAAGATATCCAGGGTTTAAATCTCCAGCAAATGGGAATGAATTTAGCCAGACAAAATGATAGTGAGATTTTACAACAAGTCTCTGTAGCCGAGATGATGCTAACCTCCTATCTAGCATTACCAGATTCCCTATCTTTGCTCGAAGCTGGTTGTGAAATATTAACCTATAAGTGTCATACGGCTTTGGTATTAGATGAAGCTCAACAATTAGTAGGAGTTGTTAGCACCACCGATATCAAAAGAAATATTGAGTTACAACGATCGTCAGAATCGTTAGCAATCGAGCAAAAACTAGGAGACATTTGCACAAAAGAAATACTTTACGCCTACCCCGATGAGCTTTTAATTACAGCTTGGGAAAGAATGGGAGTTAGAGGTCTGTATCTGTTGCCAGTAGTAGATAGAAATAACCCGCGTCAAATTCTGGGGATAATTAACAAAGAGCAAATTAATCTGGCTGAAGACCTAATTTCTACCCAGGCAGTACTTGAGCCTTACTTGTCACCAGAGAATTTTTAATGTTGTTTAATTTTTTAACTTTTGTTTTCGACCTTGCCGAACAATGGCATCGGGATGCGTTGGAACTTAAAAACCGCTTCAATAAAGATTTTTGGCTGAACGACCTCGATTATTGTGCCTTAGCATTCTTAAGAATTGTAGCTCTTTAAATTAAGGAAGCATAAGACAATCCAGAATTAAATACAGTCGTGATAACATTCTTCTCAATCATTAGATTGGAGTAAAAACAGAGAGTGAGTAGATTACTAATACGTTTAGCTATTGGCGCAATCTTCGCTGTCTTTGGGATGTTTAACTATTTTACCAATGTTAGTGAAAACCCGATCACGGGAGAAAAACAAAGAGTTCAGCTTTCACCACAGCAAGAAGTAGTCATCGGTCGTCAGTCTGCCCAGCAAATGGCTGCCCAGTACGGCAATTTGTATCCCGATCGAGTTTTACAAGACTATGTAGATCGGGTAGGAAATCGGGTAGTAGAAGATTCAACAGCCAAAAATTCAGTCTATCCTTTTGAGTTTCATTTACTAAGCGATCGCCGAACAATTAACGCCTTTGCACTCCCAGGAGGACAGGTATTTCTGACCGCAGCTTTATTAAGTAAACTAGATTCTGAGGCACAGCTTGCAGGAGTTTTAGGTCATGAAGTAGGTCATGTAATTGGTAGACATGGTGCAGAACATTTAGCCAAACAACAGTTAGGTAGTGCCTTGGTCAATGCCGTGGGCATTGCTGCCAGCGATCGCCCTGGAGATGGTAGACAGGCAGCTATTTTGGCACAAGCGGTTAATCAAATGGTCAATCTTAAGTATGGCAGAGAAGATGAGCTTGAAAGCGATCGCCTAGGATTGGAATTTATGACCGAGGCTGGCTACAGTCCTATCGGTATGCTGGAGTTAATGAAAATCCTTAATTCTGCCAGAGGTGATGTAGGAGGACAACCAGAGTTCATGAGTACTCACCCGAATCCTGGTAATCGTATTGCACAGCTACAAACCATTATCAACCAAGAATATCCTAATGGTATTCCAGGTGGTTTGGAAGAAGATAAAGATCGCTTTGCTCAAGTAGTAGCACCTCGAATTTAGAGCTTAATATTTTCTATATTTTTTACTAATAACTAATAACTAATAACTAACTTATGGATATAACTACTATTTATTGGATTGTCTTAGCAGTAATGGCAATAGGAGTGATTGGGGCAATTATTCCTGGGCTTCCTGGCAGCAGCATTATTTTAGTTGCTATTTTGGTTTGGAGTATCGTCACTAATTTTGCGGGTATTGGCTTACCTATGATTTTAATCTTTACTGTCCTGATTCTTAGTGCAGTAGTCGAATATTTAGCACTGTATTTTGGAGCAAAACAGTCTGGGGCTAGCAAATGGAGTCAGTATGGTGCAATTATCGGTATGGTTATGGGTTTTGTAGGCTTATTACCCGCCTTACCCCTTGGAGGTCCTTTAATTGGTGTTTTAGTCGGTGCAGTATTAGGGGCGTTTATTGGCGAGTATCTCTATCGCAGCAACCTTGAATCAAATCAGCGCATCAAGCAGGCTTTTAAAGCTAGTACAGGAATTGTTGTCGCTTCAATTATTGGTAATGTGATTGAAGCTTTATTGGCAGCATTGGCAGTAGCGATTTTTGTTTACTCTACTTGGTCTTACGTTTTTCCAGCAGTTAATCAATACTAAATTAAATGGTGTTTACTACAAATATTTCGTAAGGGCTAACGACCGTTTGCCCCTACAAATAATTATTTAACTTATGGAAAACAATCTGGCAATAGTCTTTTCTGTTTTGTTTTGGCTAACTCCAGTTGCCTTAACAATTCATCTGGCACTAAAAAAAACTGAGTCTGATGCTTATAAAAAAAGACTTGGTTATATCTATGGAGGACTGTGGGCGATCGCTTTTCTTAGTTACGGCTGGCTGTTTATTCAATAACCAAGCTTTGAGACAATTCTTGTAACTCTGGCATCAACTGAGCAAAAGCTACTCCACGATGACTAACTTGTCCTTTAGTTGCAGCAGGCATTTCAGCAAAAGTTTGCTGTCTTGTGGGTACATAAAAAATAGGATCGTAGCCAAAGCCACCTTTACCGCGAGGGGAATGTAATATTTCCCCTGGACAGATACCTTCTGTTTCTAAAACTATCTTGCCATCAGGACTGGCGATCGCAATTGCACAGATAAACTTTGCCTGTCTATTCTTTGTAGCCCCTAATTCCCTTAGCAAACGATTAATTCTGTCTGCGTCTGTCTTGCCATAGCGCGATGAATAAATTCCTGGCGCACCATCAAGAGCGTCTACCGCCAATCCAGAATCATCGGCGATCGCCCATTCGCCCAAAGCTTTTGCCACCTCTGAGGCTTTGAGGTGAGCATTAGCAATAAATGTAGTACCTGTTTCTTCTACATCTATTGACTCAGGTTTTAACTGCAATTCCCAAGGCAAGCCAGTTAAATATTCCTGCATCTCCTGCACTTTACCAGGATTTCCCGTAGCGACTATTAGCTTCTTCATTGCTTATGGTTTATTGATTAAGAGTTTGCCCAATCTCTTGCCCATTCTAAAACTTGACGCACTTCAGGCATAGTAGGAGCTTGACAATAAAGGCGTAGCACTGGCTCTGTACCACTAAAGCGGATTAGCAACCAAGTCATGTCGCTCATTCTAAATTTATAGCCATCTACATCCAGGCAATCTATTACAGGCATTCCTGCAACTTTTTGAGGCGTTTCGTTTTGCAAACGCTCTAGCAGTTTAGCTCGTACCTCCATACTTGCCAGAGGTAAATCAATGCGGTCATACACAGCCGTAAAGTTGGTTTTTTGCTGTAGTCGAGCGTAAATAGTACCTAAATCTTCTCCCGACTCTACTACGGCTTCTAAAACATAGAGAGCCGACAATAAAGCATCTCGCTCTGGTATGTGCGTACCATAGCCAATGCCTCCAGACTCTTCTCCACCGATCATCACTTCAGCGTGCATCATTCTGTCGCCGATATATTTATAGCCGATGGGGGTTTCGTATACAGAGCGTCCATAGGATGCAGCTAGACGGGGAATTAAGTCTGAACCGCTAACGGTTTTGACAATCTCCCCTGTAAAGCCTTTGCGTTCGGCTAGATGTTCGATCAAAATGGGGATTAACACTTGTGAACTAAGAAAGTTACCTTCCCCATCGGCACCAGCAATGCGATCGCTATCTCCGTCAAATACCAAGCCAACCCTGAGACTATCAGGGTATTGTTTTGCTCCTTCTTTGATGGCGCGAAAAAAATCAGGCAGATATTTTGGTAAAGGTTCGGGTGCGCCACCACCAAATAAAGGATCGCGATCGCTATTTATTTCTTCTACAGGGCAACCTAATAAACGTTCTAATCCTGTTGCTGCTGCACCGTGCATTACGTCTACATATACTTTTAATTTTCCCGAAGCGATCGCCTCTTTTATCTTAGGGATATCTACTTTCTGCTGTAATCCCTGACAATAGCTAGCCCAAGGATCGAACATTTCTAGTTTTCCTGGATCCGCTTGAGGGACAGGTCGATCCAGCCTAGCTTCTATTTGCTCGGTAATTTCTGGCGGCACAGAACCACCAAAAGCACTTTTAACTTTCAATCCCAAGTAGGCAGCAGGGTTATGGGATGCGGTCATTACAATTGCACCCAGAGCATTATGTGCTTTTGCTGCCCAACTAAAGGCAGGAGTAGGGGCAAAACATTCAGATAACAGTACGTCAAATCCCGCTGCTTGGATTGATTCTGCGGTTAATTTTGCAAAATCTTCCGCCATAAAGCGGCGATCGTATCCAACAATAACCGTTTTATTATTTGCCGTATCACCATAATTATCTGCCAAAACTTGAGCTGCGATCGGTGCTAAGGTAGCTACTCGCTCAAAGGTAAAGTCAGCAGCAATTACCCCACGCCAGCCGTCTGTCCCAAATTTAATTGGATTAATCTTATAAACCATAAAATTTAAAATTTAGTGACCAAAAATAACACTTTTAAGATTAACTGTTTCTCTATAGTTTGGAAACCTGAAAAGGAACAAAACTAAGTTCAATCTTATCTCGTACCTACTTAGACTTCTTTTGATGAGTTGTCCTGGTTTTGCTCTATATTCTGCAATAAATCTTTTAATCTCATTCTTTCGATATAAGGCCAGCCACCCTTTTCTTCAATATCCTTGACAAACTGATACAGATCGTTGCGAGTCTGAGGCAGAGCTTTTTCAAAAAAACTTACTCTGATTTGACGATGAATTTGTTCTAAATCTCGTAACAAAGACAATAAAAACAGACTATCATTTTGATTTTCTGCTGCTAAGGCACAAATATCTTTGGCTGCGTCTTGCAATATATTATCCGAACTCATATCAATATTTTGCTCTTGAGTCATCTGTCAAACACAGTAAAAATAAACCTTGTCTACTTTATAAACAATTCACTTCGATATTAAACCGATTTTACTGCCCTTGTCTGCAAAATAAATTTAGTATTGTGAATTGTGAGATTTTTGGGCGATCGGATTATTTGGTAGTCCTTATTTGGTAGAGTAGAAAGCATCTATAAAAATGGCTAAATTATTAACAACAGCCTATTTGCGACATCTTTCGCGCTCGATGTCATCGCCAGATCTGCTTTTAAAAGCAGATCTGGCGATGACTGCCTTCCGCAGTTAAATCTAAAATTGACAAAATGAAGTTGACTATGAGATACCGTACAATTATTGCTAGCCTCCTGGCACTATGCTTGGGAGTGCTAACAGCCTGTAGTAATTCTAGTAAAGTAAGCAGAAACGAATTAACTTACGACGATATTGTTAACACTGGAATAGCTAACACCTGTTTAGAGTTGCCCAATAGCAGTCGTGGGTCTATCGCTATTGAATCAGGTAAAAACTATACTATTCGCGATTTGTGCCTAGAACCTAGAGAATATTTCGTTAGAGAAGAACCCGTTAATAAACGTCAAAAAGCTGAATATATCCAAGGCAAATTATTAACTAGATATACTTCTAGTCTCGATCAAATTCAAGGCAAAATTGACCCCAACTCTGATGGAACTTTAACTTTCACCGAGATCGATGGTCTTGATTTCCAACCAGCTACGGTTTTGCTACCTGGCGGGAAAGAAGTTCCTTTCTTGTTTACTATGAAGCAATTTGTTGGCACTACTCTAGGTAGTGCTAATTCTATCAATACTTCAACCGACTTTGAGGGCGAATTTAATGTGCCTTCCTATCGTGGTCAAGTTTTCTTAGATCCAAAAGGACGTAGCCTTGCTAGTGGTTATGATAATGCCGTTGCTTTACCTGGGTTAGCAGATGACTCTAGATTTTCTAACGCCAACGTCAAAGAGTTTGTTTCTCGTAAGGGCAAAATGTCTCTTAACGTCACCAAAATAGACGGTGAGACTGGAGAGATTGCTGGCGTATTTGAAAGCGAGCAACCTTCTGCTACTGATTTAGGTGCAGAAGAACCAGAAGAAGTTAAAGTTCGTGGTATTTTCTATGGCAGAATTGAATCTAATGTTTGAGCTTTTAAATAACATTAATTTAGCTATTTAATTTACTAGTTATTTTCAAATAAGCTAATACTATACAGGGGCGAAAGCCCCATTTTTTTGCTCAAAAACATATCTTTAGTTAATAGCTTTAAATGAGATTATTTGCTAGTTTTATTGGTGGAAACACCTAATAAACAAGTATTTACATAGAATAAAAGCTCAAATATTAAGTGTAAATCGGGTCTTTATTTAAAATTGATAAAACAATAATAGTGTAAATGCTGTTGTCCTGGATAGAGAATAAATAATAAGCTGAAATTGTTCGAGTACAGATTTTATTCAATCGAGTAAATATTAACTTTTAAATTAAATATTCTCTCTATCTAGGAATAAGTTAATGACGGCTTGTATTAGCAAAGATATTAAAATAGACAGTCTTTTTCTATTTCAGGAATACCAACAAAAACCAAACACAAATATCCGTAATCAGATTATGGAGCTAAACTTTGGTTTAGTAAAAAAAGAAGCTTATCATTGGATGAATCAATGCAATGAGAGTTACGAGGATTTATTACAGGTTGGTTCTATTGGCTTGATTAGATCGATTGAACGTTTTAGTGTTGAAAAAGGCAATGCTTTTAGTTCTTTTGCAATTCCTTATATTAGAGGTGAAATTCAACACTATCTTCGAGACAAAAGTAGTACTCTAAGGATTCCTAGACGCTGGTTAGAATTAAGGCAACAATCGGTAGCCTTTGTACATAATTTTCGAGAAGAATATCATCGTCAGCCAACCAATTTAGAAATTGCCAACTATCTGAGCGTGTCAGTTAAGGAGTGGCAAGATATTAAGCTGGCATATCAAAATCGTAAACCTTTAAGTCTAGATATTTCTGTTAATAATGACGTAGAAAACCAAACTAGTCTTGGTGATATGGTTGCCGATCCAAAAAATCGTAGTTTTCAGTTGGCTCATGAAGATAGAATACGTTTACAGCAGGCTTTATCAGAATTAGAAGAACGAACTAGAGATGTTTTAGAGTTCGTTTTTCTGCATGACTTAACTCAAAAAGAGACAGCGAAAATGCTAGGAATTAGCGTCGTAACTGTTTCTCGTCAAATGAAAAAAGGTTTAAATTTACTAAAAAAATCAATGACTCAAGAAAACCCATAGTTTCTAATCTCTGGCTAATCTGAAAATCAACTGTTATCTTGGAGCTTGAACTATTTGGCTGCACATTAAATAAGGTAATTTTAATTAAACCTTAGACTAATTTTTATGAATAAAGTCGTATTCTTGACATTAATTGGAATGATGGCTTTGCTAACCCAAAGCTGTTCTCTTTTCTCCAATTTTGCTGATTCTAAAAAGGAGCAAGAAGAAAATGCTGCTCAACCTATTCCTGTTCAAATAGATCCTGCTTTAACTCAAACAGAAGAAGCAGAAGAATTTGCTGATTTAAAAAGAGAAACTGAACCCAATCAAGAAGTTGCTGGTTTGATTCCTGCAACTAATCCTGATATCAGAGCTAGAACTAGTGTTCGTGGCAGACAAGATCCCTTTTCAGTAGTTAATTTAACGCCACGTATTGCCATCAAAGAACAAGAAAAGACAAAGCAAGCAAAAAACAGCAATCAAAATCAAAATCAAAATCAAAACAATAATGGTTTGAGCAGTAATGCCAATTTGAACGGAGGCTCAAATCAGGATAGTAATGGCTCAATTAATGCCAATTTGAACGGAGACTCAAATCAGAATAGTAATGACTCAATCAATGACAATTCAAGCAACTTTATTCCTCCACCCCCCGACTCCACTTTGGCGGAAAGTGTAATCGTCTCAGGGTTATATCAAGGTAATGGTAAAGCAAAATTAATTGTGAAAGCACCAGAAGAAGATACTAGCCGCTATGTAGAGGTGGGTCAATATTTATCTAATGGTCAGATATTGGTCAAAAGTATCGATCTCAATTCTTCTCCTACCCCAAGGGTGATTTTAGAACAGTCTGGGGTTGAAGTTACTAAAGAAATTGGCGAAAGTCCTGAAAATTCTAACGGTAACAATATTAGCTCTTTGCCAACTGATAATTCTCGCAATGGCACTTTGTTATCTAATGCTTCTTTAGGCTTAAAATAAGCCAAGCAAAAGTAAATTTACTTGTTTATGGGCGATCGCATAATTAAATTTCGCGATCGCTTTTAGGATAATTATTCATCAAATTGAGATAAGCCGATAAAATAGTTAAGTAGGTTTAAGGATATTGGTCTGAGCTAGAAACATGAGTAAGAAAGCAGAATTGTTAGAAGCGATCGCTGGTAAAAATCGGGGCTTGCTGGCTAACGAAATTGATAATGTTAAAGTCCTCTCGGCAATCCAACAGTTAGAAGATACTAATCCTACCAAAAATCCTTTAGAAGCCAAAGATTTGCTTAATGGTGACTGGCGTTTATTGTATACCACTAGCAAAAGTCTTCTTGGTTTAGATCGTTTTCCTCTGTTAAAGCTAGGACAAATTTATCAGTGTATTCGCGTACCCCAAGCCAAAGTTTATAATATTGCCGAGATTATCGGCTTACCTATGCTAGAAGGCTTAGTTAGCGTTGCTGCTAGCTTTGAACCAGTTTCCGAACGCCGAGTTAACGTTATGTTTGAACGCTCCATCGTCGGCTTGCAGCGTCTACTCAGTTACAATACCCCCGCAAAACTTATTCAGCAGATTGAATCGGGCAAAAAATTCCTGCCTCTAGATTTTAAAATTGATCGTGGCGATCAAAAAGGCTGGTTGGATATTACCTATTTGGATGAAGATATACGCATTGGTCGAGGAAATGAAGGCAGTGTCTTTGTCTTAACTAAGGAAGTTGCCTGAAATTAGATTTTGCTAAGTATAGCAGCCAAGCACAGATAATCAGGTCACATACAAGATATTTTAAAATATATATCTTAAGCAATAATCTAAGCCGAGCATAAATATGATTTATTTAAAGTAATTAAAGATACTTTAGATAATTATTTATATATTATGGTTACAGCTAAAAATCAAGATCGTGACAACTCCGAATTTGAGGATTATGCTCAAAAGTCCTCAACAGGACAGTTAATAATTATTGGTGGTGCTGAAGACAAAGAGGGAGAATGCACAATTTTAAGAGAATTTGTCCGACGCGCAGGGGGTAGAGAAGCCAAAATCGTCATCATGACTGTAGCAACAGGTTTGCCAGGAGAAGTTGGCAATGACTATCGACGTATTTTTAGCGATATGGGCGTAGACGTGATAGACGTTGTTGACACTGAAAGACAAGAGGATGTTGATAGCCCTAGAGATTTAGAAGTTATTGAAAACTCTACGGGAGTGTTTTTTACTGGTGGAGATCAATCTCGCATTACAGGTTTGCTCAAAGACACTGAAATTGATAATTTGTTACATCGGAAATTTACTCAAGGTTTGGTGATTGGCGGTACAAGTGCAGGGGCAGCTATGATGCCTGATATTATGATCGTCGAGGGAGAAGGCGAAACTAATCCCCGTGTCGATAGTGTTACTTTAGAGCCTGGAATAGGCTTTCTCTCACAGGTAGCGATCAATCAACACTTTGCACAAAGAGGAAGGTTAGGTAGATTTATCTCGGCTCTAATTCAACAACCTGCTGTATTAGGGTTTGGGATTGATGAGAATACAGCGATCGCCGTCAACGGTGACGAGGTAGAAGTTATCGGTGAAGGCGCAGTGACCATTATTGATGTTTCAGATATTGAATATACTAATCTCAAAAAATCTCTGCACGATGAGTCTTTAGCAATTTGTGGAGCAAAGTTACATATCTTGCCTTGTGGCTATCGGTTTAATCTTCAGCAAAGAAAATGTATTTACTAAAAGAAAAATTAGGCGATCGCGATCTCAAATTGACAAGTTAGGTTTAGAGCCTACTTTGATTAAATCCCATCCTAACTACTCAAACCTTTATAACTATGGAACTATTGCCTCTTAATTTTGTCCGAACCATTGCTCTCAATAACAGAAGTTAATAATCCTTGTGAATAGGCTCGATGAACGGCTTGAATACGAGTTTTAGCATTTAATTTGGTTACTGCATTATTGATGTGAAATTTGACGGTGCGATCGCTAATAAAAAGTTTTTGAGCAATTTCGCGATCGCGCATTCCCTCTGCTAAAAGTTGAATTATTTCTTGTTCTCTATGGGAAAGATCGATATTTTGTTTTGGGTTATGTTGATCAAGAAGGGATAATTTAATTTTAATTATATTGTTGTCTAAAACATCGGTATTGAATTTACCTCCTATATTACTAATAACAAAACTAATATCCCTAAAAAGAGCTTCTATTTTTAAATTTGAATTTAGGACTAACATTGATTCTAAATCGAGGCGATCGCTTTGGTAAGTAAGACGACAATAATTACAGTTATTTGCTTTAAGAATTTCTGCGGTTTTTAATAATATATAGTTGCCAGAAATATTTAAGGGTTTTTCCGTCCCGACTAAAATTAAACGAACGTTAGTCAAAATATTGGCTATTTGCTCAGAAAGAGGCGTATTAGTTGATAAGTTTGAATTATGATGCTGTAGTCGTGCTTTAGATTCTTGCTGATATAGTTGAGCATTGTTTAAAGCTACCGCTACCGAACTACAGAGTATTCTCAATGCTTCTAAAAACTCGGCTGGCATTGGCTGATGACTAAAAACTACTAGCACTCCAATTGCTTGACCAGCAATAGCTAGAGGCAAACCTGCAAAGCCACAAATATGGTTATTAATTGCCCATTGACGATCCTTTACCCAAGACTCTTCTGCTAACTGATTACTTAAAAAAGGAATACCGTGCTGGGCAATTTTTCCTACTTTGTAAGCACCCATGGGTACACTGGCAAAATCGCCATCTAGACGCGTATACAATCCCGAAGAAGCAACCAAAGTTAAGGCAATGCGATCGCTTTCTACTAGCCAAAGACGTACAAAAGCACAGTTGAACTTATCTACCAAACCCTCTGTTATTTTAGTTGCGATCGCTTTTGGTTCGATGCAACCAGATAAACTTTGATTCAGGTAATTAATATTTTGTAGCTCAAATAACAGCCGAGTCGGGTTGATTAAGTCATTATTGTCATCAGACACAATACGAGAAATAAATAAGCTAATACATCTATTGAGATGCAAGTTACAAATTTCTCCTGTATTTAAAGTTACAGATATAGTTTACAGCAGCTTTCAATTGTATGGACTACGTTTTTAATTAACTGGTTTTAGCTATCAGCTATTAGCTTTTAGCTATTAGCTTCTTGACACAATAGCTCTATGAGACAAAGGCGCACTTCCGCATGTGACCCTCACCGCGAGAGTGGAATAGCGGTGAGAGCCCGCGTCGACGCAAGGCGCAAGGGAATGCTGACCTAGCAAGGGAATGCTCACCAAGACAGCCCTTTAACTCAGGGCGTCAGTTGCGGCTAAAGCCTTACTTCTCGCAAAGACCGCTTTATGTCGCTTTTGAGATAAAGTTAATGTGTTCTACTCAAATAAAAAGCGTAGTAAGTTCTAATCTTGTAATTCTACTTTGAAAGTAAAATATTATAATCCTTCAGGTATGCTTGGCGATCGCCATACTTTTGGCAATCTGACTGCGTTTGCCGTTTAAAATTAAAGGAACACCATTATCAGGAGCAATTGTAGCACCGCGACGCTTAGGAAGAATAGAGCGATCGCTGGTTAAGCTCAAATCCCATCCTGTTAGGATTTTGGCTAGGACTAATTTCATTTCCAGTAAAGCCAGAGCATAGCCGATACAACGACGATTACCGCCACCAAAAGGCAAAAATTCATAGGTTGAATAGCGGTGAGACCCCGCGCCGCCGACAGGCGCAAGGGAACGCTCACCAAGACATTGACGCTCTAAAAACCGTTCTGGCTTGAATTGCTTGGGTTCAGGATATAAATCTTGCCGATGATGAGTTAAGTAAATAGTTGGTGCGAGCATTTCTTCTGGGTTAAACTGATGCCCCATAACTTTAATCGGCGATTTGGCAAACCGTAAAAAAGCAATAAATGCCACGGGATAAATCCTTAGAGTTTCATTGCATACAGCAGTTAAATAGGGCAGGCGAGAGATTGTCAAAAGATCGGCATCAGAATCCAAACTATCCAATTCTGCTAGTAACTTTTGTTTGACTTCTGGTAGCTTATGAACCCAATACAAAGCCCATGACAAAGCTGTAGCAGTAGTTTCATGTCCTGCTACCAAAAGAGTCATCATCTGATCCTTTAGCTCAATGTTATTTAAGCCTTCTCCTTGTTCATCGCGGGCAGACATCAATAAACTGAGAACGTCGTTACCTAATAATTCTGGATTAGCTCGTCTCTCGTCAATTTCAGCTTGTAATAACTCGTAAATTTTGCGCTTGCGTCTTACAACCTTACCCCAAGGACTCCACTCACCCAAATCCCGCTGTAAAAAAGGTAAAAAGATGACGCTAGCTTTAATTGGAGAACCTGTTAAGTCTAATAACTCAATTAACGGGGGTTTAATTTGCTTGTAGCGATGCGACCCCGCGTCGCCGTCAGGCGCAAGGGAACGCGCATCAAGACAGCGTTCTCCTTCACTTAACCCAAAAACAACGTGCATAATTGTCTCTAAGGTAATATCCTGCATTGCCTTTTGAGCCACAAAAGTTGATTTTTCTTGCCATTGATTTGCTACTTTTTCAGTAATTTGACCAATAGTTTCGGCGTAAGACTTGACCTTTTCGCCATGAAAAGGAGGCATCATTAACTTGCGCTGTCGGCGATGCTGTAAACCGTCTAGCAAAACTAACGAGTTGTCGCCCAGCAAACTGGCAGCTAAATTGTTAGTACGTCCTACATCAAATTGTTTAGCATCTACGCTCAAGATTTCTTCAATTCCTTGAGGATCGCTGACTACGGTAAAAGGCGGTAAGCCCATTAAATTTAAACTAAATGTATCTCCATACTTTCTGGCACATTCTTCCAAAAAATCAAGGGGACGAAAAATCCAGTTCATTAACTGCACAAATGGCGAACTTTGAGGCCCGTTTAAGGATTTCATGGTTAAATTTAAAGACTAATAATTTGCTTCTTTGTCAGATTTAGTTGTAGTTTAAATGCGATCGCGGTGGAAATCAAAAATCCTACTTAAATAATTATGAAAATTGCCTTATTCACCTATTCTACCAAACCTAGAGGTAGTGTAATTCATACTTTAGAATTAGGAGAGGCACTGCAAGCAGAAGGTCATCAAGTTTGCATATATGCTTTAGACAAAGATAATCTTGGCTTTCATCGTTCTGTGAACTGTTCCAGTAAATTAGTCCCAACTAAACCCGTAGCCGAGAAGCTATTGTTGCAGAGAAAACAAAAATATTTCCAAGGTAAAAGAGAAGACAGGGACTTAGATCCTGTAGACGAACTAATTAAACAGAGAATACAAGAGTTTATTAATTATTTAACTCAAGAATCTGAAAAATACGATATTTATCACTCTCAAGACTGTATTAGTGCCAATGCTTTGAAGGTCTTGCGAGACAAAGGAACGATTTCTCATTTTATTCGTACCGTACACCATATTGATGAGTTTAATAGTCCATATTTACAAGCGTGTCACGATCGCTCTATTTTAGAACCAGATTTGCGTTTGTGTGTCTCAAACTATTGGCAGCAGCAATTACAACAACAGTATCAAGTAAACGCACCAGTAATCATAAACGGTGTTGATACCAAAAGATTTTCTAACAAGGTTAATGGTGAAGAAGCTAAGTTAAGACAGCAATTAAATATTCAAGGTAATCCTGTTTACTTAACTATCGGAGGAATTGAACCTCGTAAAAATTCCTTGAAACTATTACAAGCTTTTATTGAGATATTAAAAACTCATCCTCAAGCACAGCTAATTATCGCTGGTGGAGAAACTCTATTTGATTATGAACCTTATCGCCTTGAGTTTTTCAACCTAGCAAAACAAAATAAGATTAAGATTGGAGAATCTCTAATTCTACCTGGAGTGATGGCAGATAAAGACATCTCAGTTTTATATCGCTGTGCTGATGCCTTTGTCTTTCCCTCAATTAAAGAAGGCTGGGGACTGGTATTATTAGAAGCGATCGCTTCAGGATTGCCCATAATTACCTCTAATATTCCTCCCTTCACCGAATTTCTAGACGATAAATCAGCTTTACTTGTAGATCCTAATTCAAGTAAAGATATTGCGCTCGCCATACTTGATATATTAAATAAAAACCTGACTCAAAAACTAATCAGCAACAGCGCAAATATCCCCTCTCGATACTCCTGGCAAAAATCGGCACAAATGCACCTAAAACATTACACCAAACTATTACAAAATCATTAACCTTCTTACTCCCCGCGAGAAAGGTGTAATCGCCGCATCTAGTACCCCTTGGCTACTTCTTTAAACTATGCCTGAAATCAACTTTCAAATACAATGGCCAGACGGCACACAGCAAAGCTGTTATTCTCCTTCTTTGGTGGTAAAACAATACTTTACTCCTGGAGAAGAATACCAATTAACAGAGTTTGTGGAAAAATCCCGTACTGCCCTTAATATTGCCAGCGATCGCGTCCAAAAAGCTTATGGTTTTCCCTGTAGCCGCGCCTTGGGACAACTAAAACAAATAGAATCTAAAGCGTCTGAATATCAAAAGCTATCCGCACCAAAAGTGCTGTTTATAGACTTTGAGGAATAGTGGCGATAAATTTCGCTCAAGGCAGATATTGAATATAATTGACTTCTTCTTGCCAATGCCCAAAATGGTAATATTTGCCTGTTTTAAATCTTTCCCGCAAATTTTTGTGCCGTTACTCCTTCTTTTCGCCCTCGCAGCAATATTATTTAAGTTAGGCAGAAAAGCGTTAGAAGGGAATTAGGTTTTTATCAAAAAAATCCTGGTTGGTCTTGGAAATGCTGGAAATATTGGAGGCTGTATTCAAACAATTCAAGCTTAAATTAGTCCACTGCTGGGGGGTTTAAAAGATTCTCCAGGACTTTTATTCTCAGAAGGATTAAATTTGGCAGACTTGGAAGAAAAAATGTTCTTCTGTCTAACAATATTTTGATAAGAACTGGAAACAGACTTTAGCCAAGATATACGAGAAGGAATAGGAGCGCGAGCGGGTTTTAATCCCTGAAGCACGTCTGATAGCTGCAACCCTTCTAAAGGCTTGGCTTCCTTGATTTTGTGCCACACAGAGCGAGACATTAACAAAGTATGCTCGGCAGAAATTGCGCCTATTTTATTAAAGTATTCTTCTCTTTCTGGTTGATAGTCAGCAGAAACTATTTCTAACGGTTGAGCATAAAATTGGTTTTCAGGAGCCAAACCCTGTTTTCGCTCCACAGATTTCTGAACTATCTGCGCCATCTGCGCCGTCAGCTTCGGATACAGCCATGTATAGGCAGGGTTGACGGTTAATTGCGCCCGATGAGGACGAGAACCATCTTTAGAGGATTCTAGTCGAAAATAGCCAATTGCTGCTTTTCTTTGTGGTTCAAAAACATACCCGCTAACTACATCCGTGCCGTTAAGCCAATGTCGAATCTGACTAACTGCATTTTGAACTATGCTGCTTTTAAAATCTTCTGCGTGGCGGTCAAAAACTTGCCGTAGTAGCGGAGGCATAGAAACACAATCTAGCTGATAAAGTAATGGTGCATCCGCATTACTTATAGGCAGAAAATTGGGTAAGTCTGGATTTTGCTGTGCCAATTGAGTGATTAGTTCAGCTGATATTTGCCAGTACGTCATTTGAGCTAAAGGCTGAAAACCATTTTCTCGATAAAGAGCCAAATGATTTTTTTCATTCACGTTTACCTCTAGCATCCATGTCCTTGCTTCCCAAATGTTTTGCAAACAATGACGTAATAACTGCGAACCAATTTCTTTTTGGGTTTTGAGTAACTCCACTTCAGAAGAGTTGCTATTGAGCAATACCCTTTCTACTCTCCAAGTGCTACGAGTGCTGTTAAGAGAAGCAACCTGGATCAAACCTAGAACTTCTTCTAAATATTGAGCTACATATACTCGCCAACCATGATAATAAGAACGAGGTAAAAGACTCAAAAACCTTTTTAGTCCGTACCAAGAACCTACTTGTTCTAGTTCCCTATCGATAGTTATAAGACGCTTTGAAGTTTCTTTGGCAACACATTCGCTCACCAAAGCATTAATTGCATCCACATCACGATATTGAAGAGGACGAACTATAAGCTGTTCATTATTAGGTATGGATGAAGTCATGATTTTTTGTTAATCAACCCTTTCTAACTGCCACAAAATTTGATTTCCTTCTCGTCTGACTCTAGATACAACCCAATTGCGCCATGACCAATGATCGCCTCTGCTAGTTACAGCACTGGCATTAATATCCATTAAGTCTGCAAGCTCGGAACTGCTGATGAGATAACCTTTACTAGCTATTTCTTCAGCGATTCTGAGAGTGTCAATTAAATCTCTTAATTGAGGTACTCTTTCCTCGCTTGATGTTCTGGTTTCTTCCATTGTACTGTTTGATAATTCAGTCATAGCTAGCTAGATTTCAAATATCTAATGATTAGTTCTGAAGATGAAAGTACATCTTACGGATAATAAAGTGTATCTCATAACTTGATTACCGTCATCTTAGCTAATTTGAACGAGAGTTATCTGCTACTAGGTTAATATATCTTGAACGTGCTGGTTGAAAATCAGGCTTGATTTCTAAAGATTTTTCATAGCTGACAATTGCTTCTGACCAATATTCTAGTTGTTCTAATCCGCAACCGCGATTGTACCAAAACAAATGATTGGCTGGCATGAGCTTGAGAGCATTGTTCCAGCTAATAATTGCTTCTGACCAATATTCTAGTTGATATAAAGCATGAGCGCGATCGTTCCAAGCTTGATAATTATTAGGATCGATAGTCAGAGCGTTTTGGAAAGACGCGATCGCAGACTCATAATCACCTAAACGTCCCAAGGCACTGCCGCGATTGTGCCAGGCTTCTGACAAATTGGGGTTAATTTGTAAAGCCTTTTCCCAAGAAGCGATCGCTTTAGTGAATTCTCCTGCACTAACCTGCTTTAGCCCCAAATCAAACCAGCTTTCAATTAGCTCTATACTAGCAGAATCTAAATTATTGGTTTGTATCGTCTGGGATTGCTCTTGCGTTGAGTTGTCTAACTTTACCAGAGAAATATTTAGTTTTTGAGATATTTGCTGTGCCAATTCTTTGTCTTTTTGAATTAAGCTGATTAGTTGCTGTATATCAATAGCTTCAGCCTCGTCCTCTTTTTGAGGCTCGACAATTGATGATAAATCTGCTGCTGATAAATTGGAATCTGCTGTTAAGCTTAAATCTAAAGGTTTGTTTTCAGATGTATTGGATTTTGCCTCTGGGGATAAATTTAATTTTCGCTCATCAGTAAAAGTTTCCAAGGCTTGAGAGACTGGCAATGTTTCACTTACCAGAGAGGCTGTCTTGGCAAAGAAATCCTCAGCAGTAGATACTGCTTGCTCATCTTTAACTGTGGGATTAAAAGCTAAATTAGTTTCAGCATCATTAGGAATAGATAAACCTAGTGCCGTAAAATCAGTAGGTAATCGGTTAGACAGATCTTGCTCTGTTTCTACTTCAGAGTCGTCATCTGTTATATCAGAACCAACATATTCCCAAATAAGATCTTCTATATTGCCAAATAATAATTCTCTGCCAATGTGGTTAGAGATCGCGCCAATCTGCTTGACTTCTGGGGCAGATTGAGTCAGTTCGCCAAGACGAATCATCATTGTTCCTAATTGACGCTTAGACTCGATTGGCAGAGCCAATACTTTAGTTCGTAGACGCTCTAGCCAAACAACCCAATCTTCTTGGTTACCGCGATCGCCTAACTGGTTAAAAAATTTAACAATTCTGTGATCGTGCCAGCCATGGGCAATTCCTTCTAATAGTTGATTAAATAAAAATTCGTAATCAGCATCCGCCAGAGAAGAGATAGGTGTCTTATCTTCAGGCTTGGGCGAGTCTTGGCTAGTCTCCGAAGCCTTAGAGTTTGGCTGTTGATTGTTTTGTTGGAGTTGTCCGATCGTATGACTCATTACCTTAGATCAAATATACTGATTTTAAGAGTTAACACCACCCTGCGGTGAAGCCAAACTAATTTCATTTAAAGTTAACAGTTCTTTAACAGAACGGCATTGCTTTGAGCCAGCTAAATATTGCTCAATTGCACAGAGATAATTTTCTAGTAATTAGTGGAAAGCCAAAAAATCCACATATAATATGCCTTACGAACCTCTTCATCACAAGTACCGACCACAAACTTTTAAAGATTTAGTAGGTCAAGAGACGATCTCCTTGACCCTCAGCAATGCTTTAAAACAGGAAAAAATTGCTCCAGCATATTTATTTACCGGGCCTAGAGGAACGGGTAAAACCTCTAGTGCTAGAATTTTAGCGAAATCTTTAAATTGTTTAAATAGCAATCAGCCAACTCCTGAACCCTGTGGGGAGTGTGAAGCCTGTTTGGCGATCGCCAAAGGTTCGGCGTTAGACGTGATGGAAATTGATGCTGCTAGTAACACAGGAGTTGATAACATTCGCGAAATTATCGAGCGATCGCGCTTTGCGCCCGTGCAGTGTCGTTATAAAATTTATGCGATCGATGAATGCCATATGCTCAGTACGGCAGCGTTCAATGCTTTACTCAAGACCTTAGAAGAACCACCTCCAAAGGTAGTTTTTATCTTAGCTACCACCGATCCTCAGCGAGTTCTCTCGACGATTATTTCTCGTTGTCAGAGGTTTGATTATCGCCGTATTCCCTTGCCAGAAATGATTAGACATTTAAAGTATATTGCTGGGGAAGAAGATATTGCGATCGCCGATGATGCGATCGCTTTAATTGCCCAAATTGCTAATGGTGGCTTAAGAGATGCTGAAAGTCTTTTGGATCAGCTAAGTCTATTACCAGAAGAAATTTCTGTAGCCAAAGTATGGGATCTTGTCGGGGCTGTACCCGAACAAGATTTATTAAAATTACTTCAGGTAATTAAGGGTAATGATTCTTTGGCAGTATTACAGCAGTGTCGTAGTCTCTTAGATCGAGGACGAGAACCCATAATCGTCTTGCAGAATCTAGCTAGTTTTTATCTCAACTTACTAATTGCCAAAACTGCCCCGCAGCGTCCAGATATGGTGGCAGTTACCGAAACCTGTTGGCAACAATTGTGTACTGAAGCGACAAATTGGAACACCCCTGTAATTTTAGTTGGGCAACAACACTTAAAAGAAGCAGAAACCCAGCTAAAGCATACTACTCAGCCTCGTTTATGGTTAGAAGTAACCTTATTAGGACTATTACCGAGTGCCAATCAAATTGTTAGTCAGCCTCTAGACGTAATTAAAGTCCCAGTTAATCCTCCTGCAAACATCCAATCTCAGTCAACACCTACTCAAAAGAACACTACTAGCTCTGATACCGCTGCGTCGCCAGAAGTTACAGAAACAAAACCTTCAGCTACAGAACCTACAGAGATAAGCAAACAAATACCAAGTGAAGTTGCATCTTCTTCACCTTATCCTGAATCAAATAAGGTTGTCGATCCGCCACCTGCTATTGTTGAACCCACACCAAAGCCATCATCATCAAGTCCTGAATTAATCACCAATGATCTTGCCAAAAATAAAGAAATCTGGAGCAAGGTTGTGAGTTGTTTGCAACCACCTACAACTCAGGCACTTTTAAAACAACAGTGTTATTTAGTTGACTTTGATGATTCAAGTGCCATCGTGGGCATTAGTTCTGCAAAATTACAAAAACTTAATCAAGGTAAAGTTCCTAATATTGAAGCTGCTTTTGCTCAGGTTTGCCAACGTAAGATTAAGGTTCAGTTAGAAGTTGCTACCCCTAAAGATAGCCTCGCACAAAATTCGGCTACACCAAAAGATAATAAGCCACTTCAAACATCTCAACCCGCTCCAGATTTAGCTAATTCTCGCTCAGAAAAAAAATCCATCGCACCGCAGCCTGAAGTAAATTTAACGGTAGCTAAAAATTTTCCCAATCATAAGCCAGAATTTCCCAAGTCCGAAGCAAACATTGCTGTAGTAACACCTTCTTCATCAACGAGTGATTTACAGTCTGCTAAGAAAGATTCTGTTTCGTCATCTCCTCTAGCTAAATTGGAAGAAACAATAGCTGCAAATCCTTTACTTGAGCAAAATTTAAACAGTGATTATACGGACGATCATTTACAGCAGGCAATAGATAGTCTGACTCAAAGTTTTGAAGGTGAATTAGTGAAAATGGATAATGCTCAGGAGGAATTTTTAGACGATGAAGAAATATCAGAATTACCAGAAGCAGGTAGACCAAATGTAGAAGATTATGACGACGAATGGTAAATAGTTTCTTGGCTGATTAAAGTTTTTAGCTTAATTGGTAAAAAGGCGTTGCTGATTTAAAGTATGAAACTGATAGTAATACTGTTCGTAGTAAAGCAGTTGCGGTGGACAGGTTTCCTGGCATAAGCAAACTGAGGAAAGACCCCGCGTCGCCTGAAGGCGCAAGGGAATGCTTTCCGATGCTGAACCCGAAGGGTTTTAAGCTTTAAGCTCTAAGCTTTTAAATACAGCCCAGAAAACTTATAAATGCGATTCTCATACCTCGATCCAGCAACGCCGCTCAAAAATAAATTATTCAAAAATAAAGTGTAAAGAACAAAAACAATGAATAAACCTGTATGTGTAATAGTTGGTGTTGGTTCGGGAAATGGTGCAGCTTTTTCGCGTAAGTTTGCAGCAAAAGGTTATCGCGTCGCTATGTTGTCGCGTAACCTTGATTATCTTGAGAGTTTAGCAGTCCAAATCCCAGATTCTCAAGCTTACCAGTATGATGTTACTGAAATTGACAAAGCAGCCGAGATATTTAAACAGATTGAGTCAGAAATGGGAACAATATCCGTTGTCGTTTACAATGCTGGTGCTGGTGCTTTTGCCAATATTGATGATGCTACGGTGGAATCTTTTCAGCGTGCTTGGGAGGTTAACGCTAGAGGTTTATTTATTGTTGCCCAACAAGTTATTCCCCAGATGAGAAAAATTAATGGGGGCAATATTGTAATTATTGGCGCGACTGCATCTGTTAAAGGCGGTGCTAATTTTACTCCCTTTGCTTCTGCCAAAGCAGCCCAACGTGGTCTGGCTCAATCATTAGCACGATATTTAGATCCTGAAAAGATTCATGTTGCTTATATTATTCTTGATGGGGTAGTTGATTTAGAGCGTACCCGCAAAGCAATGTCTGATAAACCTGATGATTACTTTATGAGTCCTGACGATATTGCCGAGTCAGTATTCTTCTTAACTCAGCAACCACAATCTGCCTGGACGTTTGAATTAGATTTAAGACCATTTGGTGAAAAGTGGTAAGTGATTGAAAAAAATCAATTTTATGGCTGGTTTATATAGTTATAAACTGAGCGATCGCGATCGCACCCACTCTAACCGCTAGCGTTAGCCCGCGTGCTAGTACGCTAACGCTAAGTTCGACATTAATATCTCACGGTTTTTCAGTATTTCTGACCTCTGACCCTCATAATTTAAGATTAAGCGAAATGAATTCTTCAATACAGTCTGGCTTGATATAGATTGTCGCCAATAGTGTGAACATCTGCTGATTCATAATTTCTTCGGATTGTAAGTTTAATAAAGTTCTGATCACTAATCGCTTAAGAACATATTTCGTCAAAGTCCTAACTACAAAACACCTCCAGCGAAACGCATTATATTAAGGAACTGAGAAAATGTCGACAGCGATCGCCGCGTCATTTATCATCTGCCGTATCTAACAGCGTTACGCCAAGATTGACGTGGTGAATTGTGGCGATCGCTTCAGTATCATTATATTTGCCATCAAACTGTGATATACCCATGCAGCCAAGTTTGATGGCTGAAACTTCAAGTCCTTGGTTTCCTAGTTTGCCTGTTTTCAGATTGGTTCTCCGATTTGATTTAAATAGACCTCCTGCATAAAGGATGCGATCGCGATCGCACTCGAGCGGGTTTTTCTTTTTGTTTCATTTACTAGTTGATTGTACAAACCAAATCAAGAAGTTCTACTTGTCGCCAGCCTCAACACCTCTAGTTATTTCGCCCTCGAACATAATCAATAGCCGCGATCGCCAGCAGCCCCAGACTAAAAACGCAAACCCCACTCCAACCGAAGTTGCTCCAAGCATAATTGCTTAAAAAAGATCCCAATGCGCCGCCCACAAAGTAAAGCATGATATAAACGGCATTCAAACGGCTGTGAATTTCTGTCGGCAGTTGATAAATACTGGTTTGATTGGAAATCTGGGTCGCTTGTACCCCCAAATCCATTACAATCACGCCTATTATTAATCCCCATAGCTGATAGCCAAATGCCCAAAATACAGCAAAAGAAAAAGCAGTCGTCACAAGTCCCAGTCCAACCGCGAGCCGGGGGCTGCGATAGTCCGCAACTTTGCCTGCAATGGGAGCAATGACTGCCCCAACAACACCGACTAACCCAAACAGCCCAACAATATTGCTGCCGTAATGGTAGGGTGGCTGTTCTAACAAAAAGGCAAGCGTACTCCAAAAGGCACTAAAGGCTCCAAACGTCATCGCGCCTATTAAAGAAGCGTGCTGGAGTCGAGGCTCGGTTCGGAGCAGGTGGATAAGCGATCGCATCAACCCTCCATAAGAACTTGTTAACGCGGGCTGGCTGCGTGGCAACACTTTTGCCATCACCACCGCCAGTGCTAGCATCAGCCCGCTAGCGATCCAATACATCGCCCGCCACCCCAGGCTCTCACCCACAAATCCGCTCACCGTTCGCGCCAGCAAAATGCCGATAAACACTCCGCTCATCACTATACCCACCGCTTTACCCCGATCCTGAGACTTTACTAGCTGAGTCGAAAAGGGAATAATAATTTGTGCGGCAATCGTGGTCACGCCAATCATAAAGCTAGCGATAATTAGCCAGGTCAAATTAGGCGAGTTGGCTGCAATAGCTAGGGCTAAGGACGTTAGTATCATCATCACCACGATTAGTCTGCGTCGTTCCCATAGGTCGCCCAAGGGTACAAGCAACAGAATACCTAGTGCATAGCCAATTTGAGTCAAAGTAGGGATTAGACCTACTGCATGAACTGGGGCGTTAAAGTCTTTTGCCAGTAGCGCGAGTAAGGGTTGGTTGTAGTAAAGGTTGGCGATGGTAATACCACAGGCGATCGCCATAATCAAAATTAAAGGCGTTTTCTTGTCAGATGAACGCTCTGTTTTCTTAGTCATGGGGATCTTCTTGCGTTATAAAAGTTTCGTAGCATAACAACAACTTTGTTTTTTATTGCAGTCATAGAGAGTAAAGGAGCGAAAAGTCAGAAAAGAAAAGCCTGCTTGTAATTGGTAATTATTTGTTTGTTTGCAAAAATTGACCAATTTTTGCTGCTGCTTGACGGAGAGTTTCAGGATCTTTAACCAAGGCAAAGCGCACATATCCTTCTCCTGCTTGCCCAAAGCCTGCACCAGGAGATGCTGCCACGCCAGTTTGAGCCACTAATTTAGTACAGAAGTCAACGGATCTATGTTGCCAAAACTGAGGAAGTTTTGCCCAAATATACATGGTGGCTTTTGGTAATTCTACCTGCCAACCAATTTCATTGAGAGCTTGAACAAAAACATCTCGACGCTGTTGAAAAGTTTGGACGGTTTCGCCTACAGACTCTTGTGAACCAGATAAAGCTGCGATCGCACCATTAAGAATTCCCTTATATTGGTTAAAATCGACAACGGCTTTGATTTGTCTCAAAGCCTGAATCAACGAACTATTGCCAATGGCATAACCAATCCGAAATCCGCCCATATTATAGGATTTAGACAAGGTAAAAAATTCTATACTTAGTTCTTTATCAGGATCGGCTTGCAAAATTGAGGGTGCAAGGGAATTAGGATCGGTAGAATCGCTAAATACCAGATCGACATAGGGAAAATCGTGAACGAGAACTAGGTTGTGCTGACGACAAAAGCTAACTGCTTGTTCAAAAAAAGCTAGAGGTGCGATCGCTGCTGTGGGATTATGGGGATAACTTAGCACCATCATTTTCGATTTAGCTAACGTGGCAGCAGAAATATCTTCTAAAATGGGTAAAAAATTATTGGCTGCTAAAAGAGGCATTGGATAAATCTCTCCTCCTGCTAAATAGACTCCTCCAGCATGGGAAGGATAACCAGGATCTTGTAATAAAGCGATATCTCCAGGATTAAGAATTGCCAAGGGTAAGTGTGCAGTGCCTTCTTGAGAACCAATTAGCTGTAATACCTCAGTTTCAGGATCGACAGCCAGACCAAAACGATGGCTATACCAGTTAGCTACCGCAACCCGAAAGTCTTTGGTGCCAGCATGAAGCAGGTAGCCATGAGTATCAGGATCTTTTAAAGAGGCTTCAATCACCTTGATTGTTGAATCAGCTACAGGTAAATCTGATGAACCCAAGGATAAATCAATAATTTCCCTGCCTGAATTTTTAGCTTCAGTTTTGGCTCGATCCATATCTGCAAATACATTGCGAGTAAGATTTTGGAGGCGATTGGCAAATTGCATTTAATCTCAAAATAAAATTTTAACTACGAAAACCTATTATTTTCAGCATATACAATTATCTTCAGGCTAATAATACTTTTTACTTTTTACTTGCGTATCGAAGCATTGTCAGATTAGTACTTTAGATTTGCTACGACCTAAAAATATGGCGATTAAAAATTTCCTGAGATAAAATTGACCAGCTTTCTTAGCCGAATTCTTTATATGCGCGAGTTCGATGAACACAAATTCTAGTACTTCAACCCTGTCTTCAAAAGACAGTCTTGATTATCACAATTTAGACACTCAATCTTTGACGATAACTCAACCAAATCAATTGGACCGGCCAACTCAACAGCAGAAAAAGTCAATTGCGCGGATTTACTCAGAACAAGCGTGGATGTATTTCCAGGAGCAAAATTGGCATAAAGCCATAATTGCCTGTAAAAATGCTTTAGAAATTGCTCCTGATACTGTAGATGCCTATAAAATTTTGGGCAACATCTTGCAACGTCAGGGTAAACAAGCTGAAGCTTTAGGAGCATACGCTAAAGCACTAGCCTATAATCCTAATTCAGCAGCCATATACGCTAATTTGGGCAGTTTGTATGCCGAACAAAAAAACTGGCAGAATGCTTTGGACTACTTTCAACAGGCTGTAATTTTAGATCCTAATCTAGCTGGAGCATATCGTAACTTGGCTCAAATTTGGGAGGAATTAGGGGATATAAACCAAGCTTTAGAATGTCTTTGTCAAGCCGTAAATTTAGAACCTGAAATCTTAACTGCCGAAGAATATTTTAATTTTGCCCAAGAACTATATCAGCACAGAAAAACTAAAGAAGCAAGTATTTTTTACATCCAGGGAATCAAGCTAAATCCCCGGGCAAAACAAGAACTAATACAGCTAGTAAAAATTTTAGAAGAGCTAGAAGAATGGAAAAAAGCTGTATTTTACTATCATCAGCTAATTTCCTTAGCCAGTCCGAATAGCGATCGCCAAAGCTCAATTAAAAAAGATAAGCCAATTAAAAATCTGTTGTCTCAGTCTAAATTTAAAGCCAAACGCAGAAATGTTCCACAAACTCACATAATTTCGCCATCACCAAAAAGTACTGTACCGCGATTATTACCTAAAGCAGAATCTAGTTCTTCAGCCTTAGCAGCTATACCAGCTAAAAATCCTGCATCAGAGCAACATCCTGATTCTGCTGTTGCCTGGAATAATCTGGGTAGTTTGTATGCTCAAAAACAGCAGTGGGTCAAAGCAATTAGCTGTTATCAAGAAGCGTTACAGCTTGATGCTAAATATAGTAAAAGCTATCGTAATTTGGCAAGAGTTTATCAAAAATTGGGAGAACAACAAAAAGCTACTCTTTCTTGGTACGAGGCATTTACTTTAGAACCCAATCGCGTTAAACCTGAAGAGTATTTTAGTTTGGCAAAGAATTTACTCGAACAACGCCAAGTTGAAGAAGCGATCGCCTGTCTGCGTCGTACAATTGAGCTTAAACCAAACTTCGATCAGGCTCATTTAATTCTTGGTAAATTGCTTGAAAGCCAAGAAAAGTGATTTTGGATTCTAGTGTAGGGGCGATTCACGAATCACCCCTACTAGGCTGTTTGCTATTTACTTGTCGAGTTGAGAACGTAACTCATCTAATTCTGCATCAATTACCGCATCTTGGGGTGCAGGTGTGTCGGCTGGCTCCAATTTTGGGGTTTCTACAGAAGTTCCAGACAATTGGGCTTTCATCGCTGCCAATTCATCATCAACCCCACTACCTGCTTCTAAAGCTGCAAACTGCTGTTCTAGACCAGTTCCACCTAATGAGACTGCGGCTTCAGATTCTGCCTCTACCTGCATCACCTTTTCTTCCATGCGCTCAAATGCGCCCATCGCCGTGCTAGTACCAATGTTGTTCACTGAGTCCTGTAGCTGCTTGTTGGCTTTGGCAGCATTTGCCCTTGCCTTGAGCATATCTTTTTTAGTTTTTGCTTCAGAAATTTTGCTTTCCAAGGCAATTAGATTGCGTTTGAGAGTACCAACAGTACCACTTTGCTGATCGAGCTGCGCTTTTAGAGTAGCAGCGGTGTCGGCAAAAGATTTTTTGCGGACTAATGCTTCGCGAGCTAAATTCTCATCTCCTTTGGATAAAGCTAACTGCGCCCTTTGCTGCCAGCTATCAGACTCTGTCCGATTTTTATGGTACTGTTGTTCGGTGCGTTTTTGAGTTGCGATCGCTCTGGCAACAGCTTGACGTAGCTGCACCAAATCTTCCTGCATATCAATTACCGCCTGTTCCAGTACCTTTTCTGGATCTTCGGCTTTACTGACTAGATCGTTAATATTGGATCGAACAACTCTGCTAAGGCGATCGAATAATCCCATGACTTTGTATATCCTTTAATCGTTTACAAAAAATTATAGGCTTGGCAGACTCCAGGATACTAAGCCCACCATCAACTATTTATTAAGAACGTGATTTTACTTTTCACGTTTCTAGTGTGACATATTATCCTAGTGTACTGTCGATCTTCGAGAAAATGTACTATTACCTGAAAAACAACAAATTTTGCAGGTTGAAATTGTCCAAATTGAAGCAGTTACTATCAACCTGTAATCTATAGCAACTCTCAGAGTCATGAGGTACAGTATTTTTCCCTTTTCCCTTTGTCCTTCTTACGAAGTTTGCTCAACGGAGGGAACCTCCGCAACGCACGGCGGCTTTTGAGTAAGAGTATTCTTTCTCAAAACGCGCCTTAACTTCGCGCTTTTCCCAAACACAACCATGGTGTATCTCACCAGTACGAGAGACGCTATATTTGCAGTCTTATATATAATTTAAAATAAAAAATTCAGCCGATTTATAGTAGAAATGACATTCCCTGCTAATTCAAAAATTGAAGCAATCATAAAATATTTTTTACACAAATATAATTTATTTTTATTGTCTCAAAATAAGTTAATTAGCGAGAAAATAAAGCTAAATAATCATATAATCGCTATCAACAAAATTAGTTAAAGGGATATATATAAGCAGCAAAATTTTCTTTTTCTAGTTGAGCTACAAACTTACCAGCTTGTTCTCTGTCGGTAAAAGCTCCTAAATAAATAAACACCCCTTGAGGCAAATTAACTAAAGAAATTTGTTTGACTTTTTGTCTAGCTTTAGACAAAGATTTATCTCCTGTATATTCAGTTAATATGTAGTAATATTTAGTATTAACTGCTGAAAGATTTGTAACGTCATTTAAAGGTGCAAGAGCAGGACTAATAGGCGTAATATCGGGTTTGGATTCTTTGATTAAAGTATCTTCAATCGGCTTCATTTTGCTCAATGTACTCAAATTTAAAGGCATAAATTCTTGGGCAGATAAGTCGGCATCTCCTACCGTAGATACCGCTGAATTTGTCTTTTTAGGATTGACGGCTACAGAAGCATCGCGCCAGATAACCGCAGCCGAAATCAAATTGGCAAAGAAGAGAATTGCGATCGCGCTAATTCCCCACGGACTAAGTAAGCTATCTAGCCAGTTTCTATCCTGATATTCTCCTTTAGGTAATTCTAGTGCAGATGGCTCGAAGATAGAGTTTATTCCTGTCTCCTCTGTCTTCTTCTCTAATTCGTCATTTAAAAATAACTTAGGCTTGTTTATTTCTCCCTTTTTTTTACTTCGATAAGGGTTGAAAATATTAATTGTTCCCGTAGCAAATGGTTTATGAACAATACCAGATTTTAGCTGAGTATTAACCGTCGGCTTTTGCTCTTTGTTATCCAAGCTTTTAGAAGACATAATTCCTAGACGATTTAAATATAAAATTAAGTCTAATTTAACTAGCGAAATGTCTAGCTTAACCCCATATTTAAAAAATCGCTGCTGCTATGTAAATAATAAAATATTAATTTCCTAAGATTAGTTTTTTTAGACGCTCAACTAAAGAAATTAATTCCTGAAGAATCTGCTCAGAACTTATATTAAAAACAATTTGTAATAGAATAATAATGGCAGCGATCGCCAAGAAAGTTGTAATACTGGCTTTAAAAACTTTAATTGACCAGGTAAGCAACAACCACAAAATTAAAACCGCAGCGATGGGAATAATTATTTCCATAATTCTTAACCTTTGTACGGGCAAACTGTCGAACCCAAAGGGCTGTTCGCCTCTAATTACTAATTACTGAATTTAGTTTTCCACTACGGTAGCCTTCTAGATCGAGGGTGACGTAAACAAATCCCAAATCTTGAAAAGCCTTGACTAGCTGAGGTAAATCAACCCGTTGTATAAACTGGGTAATTTCTGCTGCGGGTAGTTCAATTTTGGCAGTGTCTTCAAGCGATCGCACTCGCAAATTCTGATAGCCCAACTGGCGGAGATAGATTTCGGCTCTTCCCACCCGTTGCAGCTTAGTAACGGTAATAGCTTCACCATAGGGAAAACGAGAGCTAAGACAGGGTTGAGCGGGTTTGTCCCACCAGGCTAACCCCAGACTACGAGAAATTTCTCTCACTTCGGGTTTGCTAACGCCGACTTCAGCCAAAGGCGATCGCGCTCCTCTTTCTGTTGCTGCTTGAATTCCTGGGCGATAGTCTTGCAAATCGTCGGCATTAACTCCATCCACAACATAAGGATAGCCACGCTTAAGAGCCAGAGGTTTTAAAGTGTCGTGAAGTTCACTTTTACAAAAATAACAGCGGTTAATGGGGTTAGAAGTATAGTCAGGATTATCCATTTCATGAGTTTCCACTAGCTCATGTTTGATGCCAATCTGTGCTGCTTGGGTTTGAGCATCAATCAATTCTTCAGGAAGTAATGAAGGGGATACGGCAGTTACAGCCAAAGCGCGATCGCCTAAAACATCGTAAGCCAATTTAGCAACTAGAGTACTATCAACTCCTCCAGAATAGGCTATCAAAGCCTTTTCCATGCCCTGAAATAAACTTTTCAACTGTTCTAATTTCTGCTCGCTCATTAAAACTAACTATCCATTGCTTACTACTTTTATGGTAGCTAATCTCGATCGCAGAAGTTATATAAGCAAAAAAAATTTCTGTATTCATTGTTTATTGTTCACTGATACTGAGGTATGCAAAGCGTAAAACAACTACCTTTACCCAAGCTAGAAGTTACTGTAATATCCCCTTGGTGAAGCTGGGCTATTTTTTTCGAGACTGTCAAGCCTAAGCCAGTGCTTTCATGGTTATTAGTAATTTGCGGAAAAGGTTGAAATAGTTTGCTCAGGTTTTGAGGCGAAATACCCATTCCTGTATCAATTACTGAAAAATGCAGCCAATCTGCTTTCAGCTTAACTTCTAGAGTTACTGAACCGCGATCGGTAAATTTGATGGCATTATTAAGCAAGTTGACCAAAATTTGCTTGAGACGAACAGAATCGGCGGTACAAAAGTCAATATTATCTTCTAAATTAAAGATTAAATTTAATCCTTTTTGTCGAGCTTTTTCTGTAACTATGAATAAAGATGCCTGACAAATTTCTGCTACAGCAAGCCTCTCTATCTCTAATATCTGCTTATTGGCATCAATCTTAACTAGGTCAAGATAATTGTTAACCAGATCTAGCATATATCCGCTTACACTAAGTAAGGCACTAACATACTGCATCTGCTTGCAATTTAGAGTGCCATAATATTGTTCTTTGAGCATTCCTGCAAAACCCAACATAGAGGAAATAGGATTACGCAACTCATGATTTAGATGGGCAATATGCTCTTGGTTTAGCTGTTCTCGATCCAGCCAGCTTTGCCTCTCTATTTCTAGCTGCTGGATCTTCTTTTGCTGCTGTTTAATTAGATTTTGTTGATTAGCAATATTTTGTTGCTTGGCAAAATTAGATAAAGTTTTTGCCAGGATATCAGGTAATTGATACAGCTTTTGTTTTAGTACATAACCACTAACACCAGCCTGAATTAATTCTACTGCTCGTTCATCACCTAAATAATTAGTAATCAAAATCAAAGGTGCATCTGGATATAAATGACGCCACCACTGAAGATTCTCGACTAAAGTATCAGCAACATCCTCATTTGTAGCTTGGACATAATTATAAATAACGGCACTATATTGCTCATAAGCATAAAGTAGATTAGTATCCAATTCATTTATAGTGACAATATCATAGGTAAAATCAATTTCGGCTGCATACAGAGAAGCTGTAATATCGTGAAAATCAGCAGGGTTAGCAGTAGCAATAAGAAGATTCACGTTGCTGAGTGCTGTTATTTTTGTTTGTAGCTGTAAAATAGACCCAGAACTATCGGACATATTAATTAATGCTTGGTAAGGTCTTAATGTGTATTAGGTGGTTTTGCTCTTATAATACCGACAAACTTCTAATTTTGATCGGAATTTCAGATAAACTTTTGCTCAATATTTCTCGATAAAATTCTGAGTATTATTGTTGCATCAAATTTTATAGTAGTCAAAAGCTTGGTTATCTTTCAGCCTCAGAAGCAAAAGCGATTGTGTTAGTTACTCAATTCAATAGTGCCGAGGAATTTGCATAATTAAAGCATTAAAGATAATTTACCCATGAACAAAAATTGAATTAAAGCAAAAGTCGTTAAAATTCTTTTTGAGCAAAAATCATCATCGAAATAGTCAATAGTAAGGCTGTATAGAGCAAACCATATAAAGCATGACTTAAAAGATCGGTAGAACTGGGGAGCAAACCATAGACTGCTTCATTTTTTAAATCTAGCAGTGAAAGATTAGGTAACACTAGATACAGACTGGTAGTTAAACTTTCGATGCTGGCATTTTTGCTAAGTTTACCTAGCTCTACTAGTTTTTCGCTAAAGTGTCCCATTAAATAGACACCAAAACTGAGCAGGGTAGCCAAGATTGAACTAGTGAATACGCCAAACAAGATGGCTACAGCCACCATTAAAGCTAATTCTAAAAGCAGATAAGCCCCTGCTGTAAGCAATGCACCTGTAGGGTAGCTAATATCTGAAAAACTGAGCATGGCTAAATAAATACCCATCATAATTGTAATCATCACAGCGAGTACCGCGGTCAGCCCTAAATGCTTGCCTAATATAAGTTCAGCGCGACTAATTGGCTTGGGTATTAACATTAACAAAGTACGCTTTTCTATTTCCTTGTTAATTAAAGCCGTACCGACAAAAATTGCCACAATCACGCTTAAAATGGCGATCGCACCAATACCAAAGTCTAAAAGAATTTTCTCATGAGTCCCCGCAGCAATCTCTGGAATTATTCTTTGAGCCAGGAGCAATAGTAAAGTAAAGAAACCAATAAAATAGAGAATGCGATCGCGCATGACTTCTTGAAAACCATTGTTAGCGATAGTAAAAACTCTGACTACGTTCATCGGCTTAAAAAAAATATTTCAGGGTTTACACTGCTATTATTCCCAAATCGATCTCAAAAATTAACGTCACTTATTAAATTTGTCAGTGATCTCTTTGACTGAAAGAGAAATCAAGACGGAGAATACTTAAAAATTAAGCTAAAAGTCAAACTTGTAGGGGTTTTTATTTAAGCAAGATACGGTTAGAAGTCAGAAGTTATCGCAGTACGTTAACTGGTTGGGGCAGAAAAATGAACTGCTCGTAAGTAACAAGTAGCAGATGTCCTAATATAAGTACGTAGTGCTATATAGCATTTCTCGAAAGTAATAAGAGACTTAGTTTGAAGTCAAAAGTCGAAAGTATTGCTTTTTCTCATCTGACAATTGAATAGCTTAGAGCTTAGAGCTATTTAATTGAGTCTGATTCCGCTGTGGATCGCCTAGATACCAGTGGTTTTCTTGAGCCAAACTAAGACTATTGGGTATTAATTCCCGCGTCTGAACTAGCTCGTTTAACAACTTGTCCTGCTGTTGGCGAAAATATTCTATCTGATGACCATAGTTAATGATAGTGAAATAAACTTTACCGCGTTGCGATCGCCCAGCAAGTCCTTCGGTAGGAATAACACCAGCTAAGGCACTCACATTATCTAGTGTCCCCGTTTTGATAGTTGTGCCAGTGGGTAAACCTCGATTCTTCACCGTGCCGACAATATCTCTACCTGCGGTGGGAAATAAGTCTGTGGCACTAAAAGAATATTTCTCAAGTAATCTATCAATAGTCATTAACATCTTGCAGATGGCGCGGGGCGAAATACGATTTTCTTCCCCTAACCCTGAACCATTAACTAAGTAAATTTCTGTGCTTGGAAAGCTAGCTATATCGGCGGCAGCTTGAGCAACTTTATTCGCCCCACCAGCTAAATCGGCTAATATCTGTGCCATCTGATTATTACTGTAGATGTTCATTTGTCTGAGAATCTCTGCTAGAGGCAAAGACTGGTGAGTAATTAGTAACTCAGCATCTGATGGCACTTTTTTAATTGCCTTAACCTTACCTGCGATCGCAATTTCTGGCTGTTTTGTTCCTGGTGGCATTTGCAGATATTGCTCAGTAGCTTCCCCTTGCCATAACTTTTGATTTAGTGCTTGTTTTAATAATTCTCCTGCCATTTCTGGCTTGTTTTCAAAATTCATATAGAACTTGTTTACCACTAAGATATTGCCTTGTACCTGACGAATACCTAGTTGATTTAAGGTGTTGCCCAAAGCGATCGCTTCTTCCCAAACAAACAAAGGATCGCCACTTCCTTCAACAATTAAATCTCCAGTGAGAATACCGTTTTCAACTCCACCTCTACCATAGATATTAGTCATAAACTGATGTTTTGCGCCCCATTTATGCAGTGCAGTAAGAGTAGTGGCAATTTTGGTCAACGAAGCCGCAGGAAGTGGCATTTTTCCCTGATTACTAGCTAATGTTGTCCAGTCTGATTGCACCCATACTCCCTGTTGTTCAGGTTTAATTCCTTGGGTAGTTAAATTTTGGAGATAAGTTTTAACAATGCTTTGAGTCAATGGATCTTGAGTAATAGTAGGCAGACTAAAAATAACTGAATTTTGCCAAGGAAACTCTTGCAAAGGCTGCAAGTTTTGCTTAGGTTGCCCAAAGATATTTAGCCAAGCAGCAATCATACTTGAAGTAATTAAATCTAGCATAAATGTGATTATCAATAGATAAAAAATGAGCAACCAACCTTGTTGACTAATGGCTTCGCTGTACAACTATGACCAATTACCAAAAATCAAAATCATTCCTTCTCCCATCAAAAATAAGAACTTTTACAGTTGTAAAGTTAAAATGGCATAAACACAACGTCAACATTTTTTATAATTGTTGGTTAAGTTCTTTAGTTATTTCTCGTAGATATTAAAAAGATCTAACCTCAGACTGTTAAAATTTGTGAGGCTTCTATAAAATTGGCTAAATGGTATTAAAGCGCGCAAGAATCGCAGTAGACGCTATGGGGGGAGATTTCGCCCCTGAAGAAATTGTGGCGGGGGCAGTTCAAGCTTCAGCAGAGCTAGGTTTAGATGTCTTACTAGTGGGAGATGAACAACAAATAAGCCCGTTACTGAAAAAGTATAACGGCAAGGGAATAGCCCAAGTTGAAGTTGTTCACGCAGAAGATGTGATTGCTATGAAGGAAGAACCCCTAAAAGCGATTCGCCGTAAGCCCAAAGCATCGATCAATGTGGCAATGAAATTAGTTAAGCAAAAAAAAGCTGATGCTGTGGTTTCTGCTGGTCATTCAGGGGCAGCAATGGCATCGGCTCATCTAAAATTAGGTCGCCTACAAGGTATCGAACGTCCTGCTATTGGTGCAGTATTACCTACTATTATTCCTGGTCAATCGGTCATCGTTTTAGACGTGGGGGCAAACGTAGACAGCAAAGCTAAATATCTAGACCAGTTTGCCTTGATGGGTACAATCTACAGTAGATATGTTTTGGGCAAGGAAGAGCCGAAAGTAGGATTGCTCAATATTGGCGAAGAGTCTTCTAAGGGCAATGAGTTGGCACTCTCTACCTATAAGTTGCTGTCGAATAATTCCCAGATTCTTTTCGTGGGAAATGCCGAAGGCAGAGATGTTTTGTCTGGAAATTTTGATATTATCGTTTGCGATGGTTTTGTGGGCAATATTGTTCTCAAGTTTGCTGAAGCAATAGGCGAAGTGATGCTGCAAATTATGAAGGAAGAATTACCCCAAGGATTGCACGGTAAGATGGGAACAGCTTTACTCAAGCCCAATCTAAAAAATATTAAACGTCGAATAGATCGCGCCGAACATGGTGGAGGGTTACTGTTTGGCGTAGCGGGAATCTGCATTATCAGTCACGGTAGCTCTCGTCGAGGGTCAATGTTTAGTGCGATTCGCTTGGCAAAAGAGGCAATAGATAATGATGTATTAGCCAAGATAAAAGCTTACAATAACCAAAGAATTGAAGAAGAGACAAATTATACAGAAGCAGCTTCTGCTAAATAAATGTATAAATCAATCAATAAGCCCTAATAAATAACGGAGTGGGACATTGAACAATATGGGTGCAGGGATAGCGATTACTGGATGTGGTTCGGCTGCACCAGAGGCAGTTTTGACTAACGATCATTTGGCGCAGATGGTTGCCACCTCTGACGAATGGATTAATACCAGAACGGGTATGAGCAATCGTCATATCGCCTCAGCTACCGAATCTCTTAGTCAGCTATCTGCTGTGGCTGCTCAAAATGCGATCGCTATGGCAGGAATTACCGCCACCGATATTGATTTGATTATTCTGGCTACCTCCACTCCTGATGATCTGTTTGGTAGTGCCTGTAAAATTCAGGGGTTGATTGGGGCAACTAACGCGGTTGCTTTCGATCTGGGTGCTGCTTGTTCTGGATTTATTTTTGCTTTGATTACAGCTTCTGGGTTTATTCGCGCTGGAGTGTACAAAAATGTTCTGATTATCGGCGCAGATATATTATCTCGTTGGGTAGATTGGTCAGACCGCTCTAGCTGTGTCTTGTTTGGCGATGGTGCGGGGGCAATGGTATGTCAAGGAACTAGTCAAGACGATCGCCTATTAAGCTTTGGAATGTATAGTAACGGCAGTCAAAATGATTCTCTAAATTTAAATTACTATAGTCAATCTAAACCACTGGTAGAGAATATAACTGCCCAATACGGTTCATATAAGCCAATAACCATGAATGGTAAAGAAGTTTATCGCTTTGCTGTGGCAAAAGTCCCCGAAGCAATTAGCAAAGCTATGTTTCAAGCTAACTTAACGGCAGATGATATTGATTGGCTGTTGTTGCATCAGGCAAATCAGCGCATTATGGATGCAGTAGCAAAAAGGCTCAAAATCCCTACAGAAAAGATTTTAAGTAATATAGCTGAATATGGTAATACTTCTGCTGCTTCTATTCCTCTTGCATTAGATGCTGCGGTTAGAGATGGTCGAGTTCAGCCAGGACATACCATTGCTGCTTCTGGCTTTGGTGCGGGTTTAACCTGGGGTGCTGCTATTTTTAAATGGGGCTAATTGAGTAAAAAGAGGCTGTGGAAAAAATTATCCTTTCAATAATTATTTAAGTATTTTTTCTGAAGTTTTTTATAAAACAAAGGATTACTATTAAAAGTATAACAATCAAGTTTTAATAGGAAAAATAAATTATGTTTATGTTAGCCTTTGCATCATTATTTAGCTTTGTGGGAATAATCGCCATGCTTGAAACTATAGGAAATGAAACAAATTTTTAAATTAATATTCTAAATTAAAATATTATCTAAACTTTGATAAGAAGTCTTTTTTTTAAATTGGGCTTCTTTTTTTTTGTATAATATTGATTAAAATGTCAGCTAAAAATACTTATATAGTCATTCTAAATAATTTGCGTATGATTTAAGGATGTCATCCAAAGAAGTACCAGGAGCGGAATAAATACGTCTTTTTTTGAGGATGGCAAAGTCTTGTTCGATACGATTAAAATCGGCTGAATAGGGCGGTAAAAACAAAACTTTATGACCCGCTTGTTCGGCAATACGAAATACATCATTTTGCCGATGAAATGCTGCATTATCAAGAATAAGAGTAGAGTTCGGATTCAATTCGGGAATGAGATGCTCTTCAAGCCACTGATTAAACCATAAAGCGTTAGTACTTCCTTTAAAAAGAACTGGTGCTAATAATTCTTTGCCTCTTTTTCCTGCTATTAAGCTTGTTCTCGTTCCTCTTTTGCCATTGCGCTCGCCATAGGTTTTTTGTCCTCGTTTTGACCATCCATATGGGCGATAAACATATTCTTCAAAGCCCGATTCATCCAAGTAAACTAAGTTATTTGAACCATCTAAAACAACAATCTCACGCAAATTTCTCAGAAAAGCGATTCGTTGACCATGCTTACGTTCACTATATTTCAGAGTTTTTTTTACGAGTCAATTTCATTTGTTTTTGAGCAGATCCAATCGCACTCGTATGGACTCCAAAATGTTGCGCCCGCTCTCTCAAAAGAGCGTCTGGATTTTCTTGAATATGTTGGATAAGTGCTTTCCAATCTAGTTTTCGCTTTCTTCCTAGTTGTGGTGTTGGAGTTAAATTCTTTCTTTGACACCAATCATTCACACACCACAAACTTACCTCATATCTTCTTGATGCTTCTGCCTTTGAGCCTCCCGTCGCTACAAAGTCAACTACTCGTTTTCGTAAATCTACACTATAAGTCATCTAATAGGATTGATTTTTCAACTCAATCCTATTATTCCATATGTTTCCTATTTAGAATGACTATACCTACAAATGAGCTTTTTAAACGGGTTAATTAAGTCTGTAGTAATTAGCTTACTTGTCTTTTTGTTTTCCAGTTGCTTAATTGTCGATCCTGCTAATGCCAAAAGTATTACTGGCAGCTTTGGTGCAGGTACTATGATTGCAACACCTGATGGGAATGTTGTAATTGAAGACTTACAGCTAGGCGATCGCGTTATTGGCTACAATTTTAAAACACATCAAAATGAAGAAAATATAGTTGAGCAAATTAAGCAAAAATCTTCTCTAAGTTATTACTTAATCGACAATAAAACTAAAATTACCTGCGGGAATTTACTGTATATTGCAACTGACACTAATCCTAAAATTATTGGACTACAACAATTAAAACTCGGTAATAAATTATTTTCTCAAAATCACTCTTTAATAGCCATACAATCAGTAGAGCAAGTTATTAAACCTGTTGATGTTTATCAAGTTATTTTAGATAATCCAGAAGGTGATCTATATGCAGATAATTTCTTAGTTCATGTCGGCAACAAAATTCCAGCTTTGTTCAAAAGGCAATATATCAATTGTGATCCAGGAACTAAATATTTTAGAAGTTGTACAAATATCAACTCTGATACGTTTCCAGGATTTGCTAAAGCTGTAGTCATTTTAATGCTAGGGATAACTGCAATTGGAACGCTGATATCTAAATTAACAATAGATGATGGCAAATAGGGAATTGTTACTTCGAGTTGTGCTAAATAATGGTCGATTCTGGTTATTTCGGGTTGTTCAGTTTTTTCTGAAGATAAGTTATTTGGGGGTGTCTTAACTCATAACTAGAGTAGAAAACAAGCAAAGCGAGAAATTTCTTTTGAGGCTGTGCTAAATTGCCCTCTGAACCTAATAAGGTTTGTATAATTATTTTAACGCTATCGATTGCACGGTAATATTTCAACGCTTTTACCTTAATTGAATGGATAGCTTTTTTCTTAGTTTCTCAAAATTGTCCGAACTATTGCTATTAATCTGTACTAAACAAGTAGTGTTTAACTAGTGTCATTTCGCTTAAGTAGCAAGTAGTGAGTCAAGAGTCCTAAAGAATTGTTAAATGATACTTCTTCGTATATAGCAAGTTATACTAAATCCGATTAACATAGTTATCAACTTCCTGCCCTCTTAGCTCTGACTTGCTTGCATCATAGTTAACTTTAATTGTTCCTACTTACTTAAAGTGGAGGGTGATGTTTGAGCCAATGTTGAGCCAGATCCAAACGACGGCAAATCCAAACTCGCTCATGGCTTTGAACGTAATCAATAAACCGAGCTAGGGCTGCGATACGTCCTGGTTTTCCTGCTAGCCTAGCATGAAGCCCAACTGACATCATTTTAGGTGCGGTTTCGCCTTCAGTGTATAAAACATCAAAGGCATCTTTGAGATAGGTATAGAAATCATTACCACTATTAAAACCAGGGGCAACGCAGTACTTCATGTCGTTGTTGTCTAAGGTGTAGGGAATTACTAAATGAGGTTTATCTGCTACTTGTACCCAGTAAGGTAAATCGTCATTATAAGCATCAGAGTCATATAAAAATCCACCTTCTTCAACTATTAAACGGCGAGTATTTAAACTAGGTGCATAACGACAGTACCATCCTACAGGGCGATCGCCTGTAAGTTTTTTAAGAGAAGCTACTGCTTTTTTTATATGTTCTCTTTCTTCGACTTCATCTAATAAATGATAGCCAATCCACCGCCAACCATGACAGCAAATATCATATCCCGCCTCGACAATTGCCTTTGCTGCTGTGGGATTTCTTTCTAATGCCAAAGCCGCGCCAAAAATAGTTACCTGAATATCTTTAGCTTTAAACAAGCGCATTAATCGCCAAAATCCTGCCCGACTGCCATACTCATAGACAGACTCCACCTGTAAGTCTCGCATTCCCTTGCCCATGCTCGAACCAGGAACTTCTCGAAGATATATTTCTGAAGTATCATCCCCGTCAGGAATTGAATATTCTGAACCTTCTTCATAGTTGAGAACTATTTGCAAAGCTATCCTGGCATCTCCTGGCCATTTTGGATGGGGTGGATTTGCACCATAACCAATCAAATCTCTGGGATATGACATTTATCATTCAACATTTTATCATTTAACATTTAAGCTAATCATTGATCGCTCTTTAATTTAGAGTACCTGTATACAGTATTCAACAAAATAAGGCTGTGGTGTTGCAAAGATGTTGAATTAATCAAATATTTTTGCCCAACTCATACTTATTAATATACAAACCAATCACTAAATCGTGCATCTGAGTAATCTTAGAAAAGCAGATTGTTTTTCTCTGTAATATGAGTAATTCTAGTCCTCAAAGTCAGATGCTTTCTTCTCGATCAAGATGACGCTTGTATGTCTTTAATTTGTCGGTGTAAAATTTGCTGATTCCAAATGGTTGAAGTAGCTTTTTCAACTTGAGAAACATTCGAGCTTGTATTCTTGCCAACACAAAAGCGTGCGTTTGTTCCTGTTTGGTGCTCAATCCCATGCCAAGGCCATCTTTGGTAAATTTTCTCGCCGACATAGCTTTCTATTTCATCCACTTCTACTTTTTGGATTATTACTGTCTATTTTTGTGCTTTTGCCTGCTTCAACCATTTAAGATTAACTTTTTCTAGTTTTGGCTCTTTTTCTTGGTGCCCGCATGTACGCGCACCGCTTTTTTAAGCTCTTTGATCACTGTATGAGTAGTAATTGAAAGGACTCTGGCAGTATTTCTAATTCCACTGCCATTAACTGCCATTTCCATAATCTTTGGTTTTACTTCAGGTTTATAGCCATGATTCGTACAATCAGCTATGAAAGTGCCACGAAGACATTATTAATTTTGGCAACGAAGCGCGTTGCTTTCCTTGACCTGTTTTTCCATTTCTTAGCACATCCGTAGTATTTACAACTAGGACAAGTCACCGCCATCTAAACCGTCATTCAACCAACATCCTCAATTAATATTTTAGGGAGCAACTACTTTTACATATCTATCTATAGTTGATCAACACTTTGACTACACTACCCCTCTTCTGAGGCAATGTTTTTGGCGATCGCCTAATTCTTTACGCAGCACTCGTGAAATTTGTTCTGCTGACCTTTAATCATAAGCAAAGTGGCAACTTCGGAAACGGAAGTTGCCACTACTGAAATTATAAACATTTAATTTGTTGATTAATGTTCTTTATCCAACTTTGCTTAAACTATAAATAGTTTGTCTTAAAGCAGATATATTATCTAAAAGTGCAGTATAAATATTAAATTGTAGCAATTGAAAATTTGTGAACACCTATTTTATGCAACTAGCATACAGTAATAACGACAGGTGTTTCCTTCTATCAATTATCAACATTAGCTCTAGTTTCTTCCAGTTCTTACCTCGTTAATTCTTACTGGCACAGGAATAGATTGAGTTTGAACGCTAGCAACCGCTATTAAACTTACTAGCAATAGACAGATTAAAAACATAATGATTATTCTCTTAGTTTAGTATTGGTTTGGGATCGAGATTGGAGTGATATCTTAATTAAAAAGCGTCTCTTGTAAATAACAGAGACGCTTTTTTCAAACCCTAAATCAGGGCTTATTTAATGTTTAACCGTTGATAGCAGGAGCAGTTAATGCTACAGGAGCAATATCGCCACTAGCAAGATCAAGCGGGAAGTTGTGAGCGTTACGTTCGTGCATTACTTCAAAACCTAGGTTGGCTCGGTTTAAGATGTCTGCCCAAGTGTTGACTACACGTCCTTGTGAATCCATTACCGACTGGTTGAAGTTGAATCCATTTAGGTTGAACGCCATGGTGGATATTCCCATTGCTGTTAACCAGATTCCAATCACTGGCCATGCTCCTAAGAAGAAGTGCAAAGCTCTGGAGTTGTTAAAGGACGCATATTGGAAGATTAGACGACCGAAGTAGCCGTGGGCTGCGACGATGTTGTATGTTTCTTCTTCTTGTCCGAATTTGTATCCGTAGTTTTGTGATTCGGTTTCGGTTGTTTCACGTACTAAGGACGATGTTACTAGTGAACCGTGCATGGCAGAGAATAATGCTCCACCGAATACTCCTGCTACTCCTAACATATGGAAGGGGTGCATCAGAATATTGTGTTCTGCTTGGAAGACCAACATGAAGTTGAATGTTCCAGAGATACCAAGAGGCATTCCATCACTGAAGCTTCCTTGTCCTAGTGGATAGATTAGAAATACTGCTGTGGCTGCTGATACTGGTGCTGAGTAGGCTACACATATCCAAGGACGCATTCCTAAACGGAATGATAGTTCCCACTGACGACCGAGGTATGAGAATACGCCGATTAGGAAGTGAAAGACAATCAGTTGGTATGGTCCACCGTTATACAGCCACTCGTCAAGTGAGGCTGCTTCCCAAATTGGGTAGAAGTGAAGTCCAATGGCGTTAGAACTAGGTACTACTGCACCAGAAATTATGTTGTTTCCGTATAGCAATGAACCTGCTACAGGCTCTCTGATACCATCGATGTCTACTGGTGGTGCTGCGACGAAGGCGATTAGGAAACAGGTTGTTGCTGCTAGGAGTGTAGGAATCATCAGGACGCCGAACCAACCGACATAAATGCGGTTGTTGGTGCTGGTGATCCACTGACAGAACCTTTCCCAGCTATTCTGGGTTTGGGTTTGTTGTAGAGTGGTTGTCATTTGTTTTATGATTGCTGTATTTATTTTTGAAGGTTTTTTTGAACCGACACTAATCAGTATAGGATACTTTTGAGTTTTGTAAACTATTTTAATAAAATATTATCTTATATAAAGAATAAGCTATCTTTATCTTTTATAATATGAAGTCTGAAATAACTTATAGTCCCGCATACACGGTAGTTCCCACATACGAGTGTTTTAATAGATGTAGTTACTGTAATTTTCGAGTTGACCTGGGGACAGAAGATTTTTTCTCTTTAGAAAATATTGCCAAACAGCTACGAAGCTTAGAGAAACATTTGGTAATAGAGATACTTGTTGTCAGCGGAGAAGTCCCTTTACTATCACAAAACAGAGCCACTTGGTTTGCCAAAATCTATAAAATATGTGAGTTGGCTTTAGCTATGGGTTTTTTGCCTCATACAAACGCTGGTATTTTAAGCTGGCAAGAAATGAAACAGTTGAGACTGGTTAATGTTTCTATGGGTTTAATGCTAGAACAGTTAAATCCTAAATTTATGCAAACTGTGCATCAGTATGCACCCAGCAAAGAGCCAGAATTACGTTTACAGCAGTTAGAATGGGCAGGAAAGCTCAAAATCCCTTTTACAACAGGATTGCTTTTAGGTATTGGCGAAACAAAGTTAGATATTGAAGAATCATTAAAAGCGATCGCCATATTACAAAATAAATGGGGACACATTCAAGAAGTAATATTGCAGCCTCACAGCATAGGTAGTCAGCAGCAGTCAGATATTCCCAGTTTTGAGTTAACTCATTTACCAGAGATTATTGCTCAAGCCAGGAAAATTCTCCCAGAAAGTATTTCTATTCAGATCCCACCTAATTTAGTACCAGATCCTGCTTTTTTACTGGAGTGTCTAGCAGCAGGAGCAACAGACTTAGGAGGAATTAGTCCCAAAGATGAAGTTAATCCAGACTATCCTCATCCTACTTATCAATCTTTATCAGAAATTCTACAGCCTGCTGGTTGGAATCTCAAACCTAGACTGCCAGTGTATCCTCAGTACTATTCTTGGCTATCTCCAAGCTTACAAAAAGCAATGTCAGCGAAAAAAAAAGCTTTGATTGCTCAAATTTGATAAACTCATGCTATGATTGAAATTCGTGGAAATAAGTGACGTTTATTTCTGCACGGGTCGCTAGCTCAATGGTAGAGTACTCGGCTTTTAACCGATTTGCTCTGGGTTCGAATCCCAGGCGACCCATTTTTAGAAAAGCTGCTCTTGTTATTGGGGTGTTTGTACTGTCACTTTTTAAGCGATCGCTATGTTTAGCGTACTAGCTCAATGTAGTTGGGTTAATCTATCTATAGGCGTTTGACCCCTAACCCAACTACAAAACCGAGGAAAAATTAAATTCCTAAACGTTGATAAATTTCATCTAGGTTTTTCAAGTGGTGATTCGGATCGAAACAGGCATCAATTTCCTCAGTAGATAGAGTTTTAGTTACTGTTTCGTCTTGAGAAATTAGTTTACGAAAATCGCCATCAATTTTGTTCCAAGCCTCATGAGCGCATCCTTGCACCAGACCATAGGCTGCTTCTCGGTTCATGCCTTTCTCTACCAGAGTTAGCATTACTCGTTGGCTAAAGATTACACCACCATAGACATTCATATTGCGCTTCATGTTTTCAGGATATACCAGCAGGTTTTTAATTAAGCCTGTGATTTCCTTGAGCATAAAGTGAGTCAGGATACAGCTATCGGGTAAGATAACTCGTTCTACGGAACTGTGAGAGATATCTCGTTCATGCCATAGAGCAACGTTTTCCAAGGCTGCTACGGCGTTACCACGGACAATACGCGCCATTCCTGTCAATCTTTCCGAACGAATGGGGTTGCGTTTGTGAGGCATAGCCGAAGAACCTTTTTGCTTTTTGGAGAAAAATTCTTCTACCTCTAAAACATCTGTACGCTGAAGGTTACGAATTTCTACGGCAAAGCGTTCAATAGATGCTGTTAAAAGAGCCAACTGCTGAACATAGTCGGCATGACGATCGCGAGAGATTACTTGAGTTGAGGCGCAATCTGGTTCTAAGCCTAACTTTTGGCAGGCGATCGCTTCTATTTTGGGATCGACATTGGCATAAGTACCTACCGCTCCAGAAATCTTACCGACGGCAATTTCTTTACGCAATCTTACCAGGCGATCGCGATTACGAAATACTTCAGCTAGCCATCCAGCCAGCTTAAAGCCAAAGGTAATTGGTTCAGCGTGAATTCCGTGAGATCTTCCTACCATTACCGTGTAGCGGTGTTGCTGTGCTTGATAGCGAATTGCCTGGGTCAATTCTTCCAATTTTTCTAAAATCAGGTTCAGACTAATAACCATCTGGAGAGCAAGTCCAGTATCCAAAACATCAGAACTGGTCAATCCTAAATGAATATATCTTCCTGCATCACCTACATATTCATTAACGTTAGTCAGAAAAGCAATAACGTCATGGCGAACTTCAGCCTCAATTTCTAATACGCGTTGCGGATCGAAGTTAGCTTTGGCTTTGATTTCATCAACGGCTGCTTGAGGAGTATAACCTAGTTCTGCTTGTGCCTCGCAGACTGCTATTTCTACCTGTAGCCATGTCTTGAGTTTATAGTTATCAGTCCAAATTTCGCCCATTTCGGGCAGGGTATAGCGTTCAATCACAGTCTGTTTAGCAGAATACAACTGTTAATTGTACAGCTATGAGTATGCAGATTATGGTTAATCTGTTATTTTTTAAAGCTGGCAACACAAAAAGACGTTATAGCAATCCTATTTCATTTGTGAACAGTTAATCTTGGTATCGGGAATAGGGAATAGGAAATAGGCAATAGGGAACAAAAATTTTATGATTTATTTAAGATTGCTATATGTATCATACAAACGTCTTTTCTTAAAATCTATTCTTTAGTTTTGAAATCCATTTTACTAATTGATACATACAATATATAAGTATTGTAATTGGAATTAAATAAGCTACAATCACAATAATAGTTATGCAAAAATATCCCCAAGAATCGCTTTGTTTTATATAAGAATTTAGCTCTTGTTCCAATTGAGTATTTCCATCACATTTGTATTCTTCAAATGAAAACCCGATACCAATATTAGGATAATCGACCTCAAGTATGTATTGATTTTGTTCTGCTATGTATTGGCTTTGTCGTATATTCTTGTAGACATAATATATGGGAATATTACAGTAATTGCCATAACAATGGCGATACTAACTAAAATTGCAATTATTTTTTCTCTTTGGTTCATATAAACTCAGTTTTTATAGATATTATATTCTCGATACTTAAATAGTTATAATTGCCTAAACTACTAATAGTTATTAATACTATTTTGATTAGTTTTTACCTCATAAATTTTAATAAATAAACATAAAAAAAGACGCTGTGTTAAACATCAACGCCTCTAAAACAAATTGATAACAAAATGATTAAATCCGATCTTCCATCATTTTTTGCACCGCTTCGGCAATTTGCGCGGGTTGCACTATAGTTAAACTTTCCAATTTGCCATTATAAGGAGTAGGAATGTCCTGAGAAGATAAACGCAATATGGGTGCATCTAATTCATCAAATAGCTGCTCGCTGATTAGTGCTACTAACTCAGCACCAATACCACCAGTTTTCATACATTCTTCGACAATGATTACTTTATGAGTTTTACGTACAGACTTGCTGATAGTTTCCATGTCAAAAGGCTTGAGAGAAATTAGATCGATAATTTCGGGGTCATAACCCTGTTTTTCAATCTCTTTGAGTGCTTGAGTACAGTGGTGACGCATTCTCGAATAGGTAAGAATAGTTACATCCTTTCCTTTACGTACCATTTCTGCTTTATCTAACGGTAAAATATACTCATCATCAGGCAGATCGTCTTTCAAGTTGTAGAGTAAGACGTGTTCAAAAAATAGTACAGGGTTGTCGTCTCGGATAGCTGCTTTTAGCAAACCTTTAGCATTATATGCTGTAGAGCAAGCAACAATTTTCAAGCCAGGGACAGCATGGAAATAAGCTTCTAGTCTTTGGGAGTGTTCTGCACCTAACTGTCTGCCTACACCACCAGGCCCCCGAATTACCATCGGAATTTTGAAGTTACCGCCAGAAGTGTATCTGAGCATTCCTGCATTATTGGCAATCTGGTTAAATGCCAAAAGCAAAAAGCCCATGTTCATCCCTTCAATTATGGGGCGTAAGCCAGTCATGGCAGCACCGATAGCCATTCCACAAAAGCTATTTTCAGCAATAGGAGTATCTAGTAAACGAAGATCGCCGTACTTTTTGTATAGATCTTTGGTGACTTTATATGAACCACCGTAATGTCCAACATCTTCACCTAAGACGAAGACAGTCTTATCTCTCGCCATTTCTTCGTCTGTCGCCTCTTTCAAAGCGTTAAACATTAAAGTTTCAGCCATAACAATATTTATCCTAAATAACCAAAAATTAATACTATCATTCCCAGATTGCTACTATGTAACTTTACATAGTTTAGGCTTTTACGGCAAAAGCTTCTAGCCTTTTACCTACTAATTGTTAGTTAAATATGACTTTAACCACTATTAATACATTTGTTACACAAAAAGAAGCTCTAGCTTTGATTGACTTTGCGATCGCCCAATCTCAAGCCGACGGTATTTTTGTTAGTCTTAGTGCAAGTGAAACCGCCCTAAGTCGCTTCTCCGAAAATCAAATTAGTCAAAACGTCCGCAAGAATACCTTTAGCCTCACCGTAACCAGCTATTTTGGTAAACGTAGTGCTTCGGCTTCGACTACAGAATTAGACCAAGATGCGATCGCCCTAACGGTAAAACGATCAGAAGACTTAGCTAGTATTGCTCCTGAAGATCCTGAATGGGTTGAATTATTACCAAAGCAAACTTATAGCGATCGCACTCCCGCATTCGATCGGGCTACAGCCACTTTATCGCCTTTGAGAAAAGGCGAAATTATTCAGCAGGTATGTTCTCTGAGTAAAGATGCAGGGGTTAACGGATCGGGAACGCTTAGTTTCCAAGTATCTTTAAATGCCATTGGTAATTCTGCTGGTTTGCGGGGTTGCGATCGCACTACCGAAGCCGACTTTAGCTTTACCGCCCGTATTGATAATGGTTCTAGCTGGAATCGCTGTACCGCGTGGAGTATTGAACAGTTACCAATTGTTGAATTGACCGAAAAAGTTATCGAAAGAGCGATCGCCTCGCGTAATTCTCAAGCTGTTGAACCAGGAGACTACACAGTTATTTTTGAGCCTTCCGCATTTGCGAGTCTTCTTCCTTGGGTAATTTGGAACTTGGATGCTCGTGCAGCAGATGAAGGGCGATCTTTTATGTCTCTCAGTGACGATTCGGGTAAGCCTATCGGTAATAAAGTTGGCGAACAGCTATTTAATCCTATTATCCAAGTTCAGCGCAATGCAGCCCATCCTCTCTTGCAGGGAGGCAGGTTTTTTGGCGGCGGTTTAAGTAACGAAAATTTGGATATTGTTAAAGATGGTATCCCCCAAACTCTAGCCTATAGTCGCTACTGGGCAAGAGAACAAGGTAAAGAACCAACTGGCTCAATGTATCCTCTGGTGATGACTGGTTCAGATAAAACTGTTGCAGACTTAATTGCCAGTACGGAACGAGGCATCTTTGTAAGTCGTGCTTGGTATGTGCGCTATGTCAACCCCCGCACCCTAGAAGTTACGGGTATGACTAGAGACGGTACTTTTTTAATCGAAAACGGCAAAATATCTCACCCTATAAAAAACCTCCGCTTTAATCAATGCTTACCCGAAATGCTGAAAAATGTAGTGGCATTAAGTCAAGCAAAACGCTGTGGCGGTAGCGTAATTCCTGGCTGCAAAGTAGAGAATTTTCACTTTAGCAGTATTACCGATAGTATTTAAGAGAAATTATGCGATACATCATACGTAAAAATGAGATAGAGAGCATGGAAGGTTTACCGAAGACTCATTATCTCAATCAGAATGCCAAAAGAACTAATAAGTCACTTGGGGACGTTGCTGGCTTGAGCAATTTAGGTTTTCACATTATTGAAGTGATGCCAGGACATGAATCGACAGAATATCACGCACATCATTTTGAAGACGAATGTGTATATGTTCTCTCTGGCAAAGCTACTGTAACTATTAACGAAATCGACTATGAGATAAGTGAAGGAGATTTTGTTGGCTATCCTGCTGGTGGTTTGCCACACACGATGAAAAATATAGGCTTAGAGGTTCTACGTTGCATAGTTACAGGTCAAAGGCTTACCCGTGATGTAGTTGATTATCCCAGACTTGGCAAAAGATTGTATCGTTATGGTCAGTCAAATGATCTAGTAAATACAAGCGGTATTTCCAACCCAAGTTTTGGCAGGAAGATTTGACATCAGGTAATGATACTAAATCCTGTTCGTATAGGTGAGTTATTGATTTGAGAGGTCAGAGGTCAGAGGTCAGAGGTCAGGAAGTTGATAACTAGCTTTGTCAATCGGATTTGGTATGAGTGTCTATCGCGTAGGTGCGTATTGCTATATATCTTCCAACAAAAAGCGATCGCAATATACTGCGATCACTACTCAATTGCAGAATTTCAACTAATCAACGAATTTGCGAAGAGGCAGCATCAGAAAGAAGAGGAAGTTCGGCATACTGTCCTTGAATTGAACGAAAAATACAAAAGAAACAGGCAACAACAGAACCCATAAAAATAGTGTTAGTTAAAGTTTCGCTAATCAGACTTTGCCCCCCAAAAGCAGGAATTAAAACTCCCATAATTAAGCTAAACAAAATCTGCAAAATATTGAGCAAAATAGCCTGCATAGCGTTAAAGCGCAGAAAATTGCTCACATTTTCATTTCTGACTACAGCAAACCATAGACCAAAGAAAATAAGCAAACTGGCAAAAGGTAGGCTATTGGTAATGCCATAAATAGCCACTAAAGGAGCAAAAAACTGATACAGCCAGGGAAACTGAGATAATAGAAGTATGCCAAAGGGCAAAGAATAAACTAGCGGGAATAAATAGATCAAAGCTCCAAGGCTACGGTCTTTTGTGTCTATTTCGGGAGTGTTCATAAATAATATCGTTGAGTATTGTGCTTGATAAATGACAATTGCAGTTATACTCTTCATTCTAAATCTACATTCAGCATTTCTCTAGATAAGCAAATTTAGCGTTGCCGATGATGAGGCTCTTGTAAATCACTAATATCTGGTCCAATGGGAATAATACCGCCTGGATTTAAAGGAAACAAATTACCATAATAATCTCGTTTGACGCTTTCTAAATCGCAGGTTTTGGCAACTCCTGGCAACTGATAAATATCTCGTAGATAAGCTCCTAAATAGTCGTAGTCGCGGATACGACGAAGATTGCATTTAAACAGCCCATAATAAACAATATCAAAACGAAACAAAGTAGTAAATAAGCGTATGTCTGCTAAAGTTAGGCGATCGCCACAAAGATAGCGGTTAGTTTTTAGAACAGCATCTATCTGATCGAGGGTGGCAAATAATTCTTGGCTTGCTTGTTCATAAGCCGATTGAGTTTGGGCAAAACCACAACGATAAACCCCATTATTAACGGTATGATAAATTTTCTCATTCCAGCTATCAATGGTAGTTTTTAGAGATTCTGGATAAAGTTCCAAGTCAGAACGATCGGCATATTGATTAAACTCTGAATTGAGTATGGCAATAATTTCAGCACTTTCATTATTAACAATGGTATTAGTTTGGTCATCCCATAAAATTGGCACGGTAGAACGCCCTTGATAGCCTAATTGCGATCGCTGATAAAGTTCAGGTACGGTATTGCAGCCCAATTCTGGCTGGGACAAAACCCAAATTCCTGCATCAGGTGAAGGATAAACAATCGACACGGCGATCGCATCTTCTAGCCTTTTCAAAGCCCTAGTAACTAAAGTACGATGCGCCCACGGGCAACCCATGCCAACATACAGACGATAACGATTAGCTTCAGGCTGATAAATATTATCTGGCTTGGTATTAATAAAATTTCTTAACTGGCTTTCGGGGCGAACATAAGCCCCAGACTTATTGCCCGGAGCAAGTTGAGACATCATAATTTGCCACATTGTTGTCCAGACAAACTTGCCAGATTTAACAATCAGTTTACCTGGAAGAGATTTATTTGCCATTAGCTGAGTTTCTCCATTCAAAAACGAGGGACGGTTTGATAACCTAAAATCAATTGATAAATGCTAAATGTTAAATGTTCATTGCTTAACCGCATAAAAACTTAAGGTGGTATTGCCATAAGATTTAGTACGATATATCTCTAAACCTGATACTTCTTTAGCTTGCCAGAATTTAGGGTTGTGTTCAACTGCGATCGCACCTTCGAGGGTAACTAATTCAAGAGTCGCGATCGCTTTTAAAACTGGCAGATATAAATAACTATGATCGTAGGGTGGATCGAAATATATCCAGTCAAACTGCTGTCCTTCTAGGCTATTAATTTTAACCAGTATGTCCCCTTTGATTACTTTATAAGACTGTTCTGGGGAGGCTAGTTGCTGCCAGTTTTGCTCAATGACGTTACAGGCTTTGCCGTACTGTTCAATCGCTACTACTTTGCTAGCACCGCGACAGAGGGCTTCAGCCCCCATCGAACCATTACCAGCACACAAGTCTAGCCAACGACTATCGGTAAGGCGATCGCGCCAAATATTAAATAAAGCTTCTCTTACCCTAGCTGAAGTGGGACGGGTTCTTTGTCCTGGAACTGTTTTTAGCTGTCGATTTCCATAAATTCTCATATTTTTAAAGCTAGCAGCTATTAGCCAAAAACTTCTAATTTTAAAAGGCTATCAATATTTTTTTAAGGTACCATCCACTTAGGAGAAGTAAGCAAAAATAGAGTGCTGCGAGAAATTGGTGTCCCAATGCCAGGCAACTTCAAGCCAACAATACCTGATTTTTTGACTATTATCTGACCTTTGACAGTACCCCAAATCAGCATTTCTGCCCAGTTACCCAAATCTGGCTGATGTCCCACTAAAGCTAGTTTTCCTTCAGGATGCTCGGCTTGCCATTGCTGTAGCCAGCTTAACCACTGCTCAATTCCGCCATGAGGTTTAAGAGGAGAAAAAGTATCCATTTTTTTCGATAAACCAACCTGTTGAAGAATTTCTGCGGTTTGATAAGCTCGTACTAAAGGACTAGCCAAAATTAGGTCAAACCTTAATTTAGTTGACAGCAGATGTTCTGCTACTTTCTTGGTCTTATAACGACCTTGCTCAACTAAGGGACGTTTTTCATCATCAGTATAAGTTCCTCGTTCAGCAGCGATACCATGACGAATTAGATAAACTTCCATATGATAAACAACCTCAGAGTTTTTAAAATATTTAATTTTTTATGATAATCACGCAAAAATCTGGCTCTATTACTGTTACTGTAGTAATTTTATTGAAGTAGCATAAAAAACTACAGCCAATACTGTATATCTCCTTCAAGTTCGCCAGGATAAATACCTTGTAAATTCCGATAAGCAATGCGATCTGCGCCAAACAACGGTACAGGTAAACGAGGATCTTTCAATGAGCCGTGATGTAGTAAGGTGAGCTTTAGAGTAATATCTACTATGGTTTCAATATCGGCAGATAGTCCCCCTTCTATAACTTTCAAACGTAGAGGTCGAGGAACACCCACTTTTTCACTAACTTCTGTCGTGACTAGAATTGCCTCACGAGAAGATAATTTCAATGCCAGACATCTTGTTGGTGCTTGTAGTTGAGAAATTTTTTCAATTTTATTGTTTCGCTGTATCTCTTGAATAGACAGGTCATATAAGCGTGGAATTTGTGATTTAGCACACTCGACTAGAATAAAGCGAGAGCCAATTGCTTTACCCCATGCAGTAATTGTTTCTACTTCCTTACCCCGAAACACACCATCTCGATAAATTAATATTGTTTTGTTTTTTAATTTTTCCGACGATAAAAAGTCTTGCAATATCTTGGCAGGTATTTCTTCACCTTCTGTTGCCGAGTCACTAGCTATTTGATACTTAATAAATTCTCCCTGCTTGCCATATAAACGAACACAAGCACAGGCATTTATACTTCCCTGACCATTTTTCTTAGGTCTTCTGGAGATATCTAAGCCAATGAAATAATCAGCAATCGGCAAGGGTTCTGCTAAGACAAACGGTAGATTACCCAGTTTAGCTAGAATGCCAGGAACAACTTGATTAAAAATATGTTTGAGTTGCCCTCTCATCGTCTTCTCGTAGATTATCTGACTGGCAATCTTGCGACGTAGTAAACGGCTATAAACCCAAGCATAGATACTTTCTCCATCACTATCATCCTTTCCGCGATCGCTTTCTGGTAAAAACACTAAAACTAGATCGGGTGGTACTACAACTACTTCATCAATTAGAGTTAGTACTTTAGCTCTCGCTTCTGCTTCAGATAGTCCCTCTAAAGATGCCGATTTAATGTTTTCAAGAGTTAAATGTAGTCCGAATTTATATTGTTTTAGCTGTTGCTCCAATCCATCATAAAAAGGCTTGTCTGGTAACGACATAAAATTAAGTATTGCCAAACGTATTGGTCTATTTGTATCCTCAAAGTTTTTATGTCGAGAATAAACGCCTCCTTGAGATAGTCCTCCTAATGTTTTACCTTTTGGACATTTAACATTGTTACCAAATAGCATCAGAGTATCTTCTAATTTTGTCTCAGGAGTCCAAAACAGATCGGAATAGGTTTTGCTATTAATACACCGAGAGGCAATTTTCAAGTCATAACCAGCTAATATTTGATCTGCTTCTTGCTTATATTGAGATAGCAATTTTTGTCTTTCTTGATATCTTATTTTTGTGTGTCCTAACAAAGTGCCATATTCAATATTAAATCTCTTCGCAGTGTAAGACGTAACACATGGACGTAAAGCAGCCAAGGCATAATCATAAAGATGAGAATTTTTACCAAACTGGATGCTAACGACGGGTTGATCATCTGGTGCTATCTGTAATTGTTCTTTGCTAACCGAACCAGATGCCTGTTTTAATAATTTCTCTCTCTGTTCTTTTATTGTTCCGTTAAGCTCGATAATGGTTGCACTACTGCCACTATCTATATCTCTTACTAACAAGCCAGTTAGCAGTTTTTCTGGCTCGTTGCGCTCAGGATGGTTATTAAAAAAATGCTCTAAAGTTTCTCTATATAAAAAAGTGGTTTTGGAAGTTAAACTAATTGCCGATGTTATTTCATTGTTTATTTCAATAGTTTCAGACCAGAATTTACATTCTCTTTTGACTTGTACTTTATCTCTATTAAAAACCACTTCCGAACTGAAACGACAGTTAATCTGCAAAATACGTATTGCTAATTGAGCAATAACTGATGCCGTAACTTTAGGTTCTTCTACCCACTGAATAAAGTAAGTACGATCTCCCAATTTGTCTTGGAGCTTTTCTTGGATGTATTCTGAAGCTATTTTCCAGTCTTCTCTTGAAGGTATTTCTATATTAGATTGACCCAATACCCAGAAAGATCCTTTATCCCAAATAACAACAACATCAGGAAATTGTTTACTAAAGTGCCAGCCTATACTATTCCCCAATTCTCGACTAATTTTGGGACTGAAGCGAAAACTTTTTATATTTAATAAGGAATAAGTCAGAGGAAAAATTTCACTGAGATGAGTATTAGACATTAGTAACCTCAAAATTCGTTGATATTTAGTTGGCTTCAAATTTGCTTATAATGCAGCGTATTCACACACAGAATTGAAAGCACAGTATTTGCAGGAAAAGCCAGGGTTAGCAGGAAAGATGCGATCAAATAAATCAGGATTACGTTTATAGCGTTGTAAGTCCTGTTGCAGTTTCTTTGCTACTGAAGATAGTTCGATATACATTGATTTAATAGCTTGAGGAGAAGCGGAGCGAGGCTCTGAAGCAACTTGTTTTTCCAAATTGTAAAATGAGGCGATCGCTTTATGATTCGGATAAAGATGCTTGGCTGCTAGCAGATACACATAAGCTTGACGTAAATCGAAATCGCTTTTACCAGTTTTAAAATCCAAGATATGAATAGTGTTATCTGGTTCTAGCAAAACACAGTCAAAAGCTGCATACAAAGCAAAAGTCAAATTACCGTATTTAATTGGTATTGGTTTGGGATAAGATCCATCTCCTCTAGAGAGTTCTGCAACATTTCTATCGAGCAAAATTGGTTTTTGATAGTAGTTGTCTAAAATTGATTCAACTCTTTCTCTAACTTCGTCTGATTCTTGAGATAATCTCAACATCTCAGCAACTTTCCGTACCCCATCAGGTTCAGAGAGTAACTGAATATTTTGATGAAATTCGTAAACTCCTCTTTGCGCTAAATGACCAATTTTTTGAGCAGTATTGTCTACATTTACTAACTCTTTAATCAGAGGCTCTTTTTTTCTGGCTCTGCTGTAGCCTCGCTTGCGATCGCAATGCCAGTGTTCCTTTCCTATTGGGGGTGAAATTTGTGACCAGCTAGTATAGCTAACGTTGTATCTCCAATACTTACCCATAGATAAATTTTACTTTGCTAAACGTTGGACAAAATGTGTCAAAACTATAGCTTGATTGAGTTAATCGTGATTTATTCACACTAATTTATTTAATAATTGTTGGTTTGACTAAAACAATCAACATAACCGATCAAAAGATAGCATTAGTTGACTAAATTAATCAACATCTTCTACTATTCTTTTAAGAAGCGTAATAAAAATAGTGAGTAGCAAAACTTTCGGCAAGTTAATTCGACAAGCTCGTAAAGACCAAGAATACAGTCAAAGAGAATTGGCAAAATTAATTGGCGTTAATTTTACCTATCTCTCTAAACTGGAAAACGACCATGCAGATTATCCTCCAAGTTCAGGGGTCATTCAATCATTAGCCAAGCATTTAGATCTTGACAAGACAGAATTAACTTATCTTGCAGGGAGAATTAATCCTGAAGACACGGAAATTTTTCAAGACTTATTCAAACAATACAAAGAAAATATGCCCGTATTGCTTCGTCGTTTGCGAGATAACCCTGAATTTGCCAAGAAAGTTTTCTCAGAAGTAGATCGAGACAAAACAGAGGAAGAATAAGACAATTGAACGTAATCAAACCTTTTCGTTTTCATTCCAAAGCTGAACTAGAGACTATAGCTGCCAAACTTCGCTCACAAGTTGAACAAAGTCGTCGTCGCCGTTTGAACGCTGATTCTGTAGCTGAAGGAATAGCCGATTACTTGGACTTATGTATTGTTAGAAAAAGTATTCCTGCTGACCGACAGGGCAAAATTGCTGCCATGATTATTCCAGTAAAAAAACTTGTTTATATCAATGAAGATATTTCAGCGTTAGAAGGTGGATTTGGACAATCTACTATTGCTCATGAAATTGGGCATTGGATATTGCATATAGATAAACAAGCAGTAGGAGAATATATTGATCGCCAAGAAAAGGGTCTTGAAATAGAAGTTCAACCTTTCTTATGCCGTAGTCAACAATCTGCTAAAAACATAGAATGGCAAGCTGAGTACTTTGCGGGTTGTTTATTAATGCCTGAGTATAAGTTGATCGAGGCAAAACAAGGACGCGATTTGACTAACTGGAAACATTTATATGCGATCGCCGATGAATTTGGTGTAACAATATCTAATCTTCTTTGTCGTCTTAAATCTCTAGGCTGGATTGTCAAGAACAATAATTCAAAGCAAATTTATCTAGGTAAAAAAATACCTTCTTTGGAAGTGCGACGAGAAAGACATTAAATCGAATAAATAATTAATCTGCTTGGTACATTACATCTCTAGCACCACTAAACTAATTATCAAAAATATGCTTTGCTAGATGCTGGTGCTATTAAGATTAGGTTGAAGTTGAATGTCTACACTGCCAAAAATCGCCATCAACGGGACTTATATTCAAAAACAGGCTAGCGGTTTGGGAGTATTTACCAATAATTTAATTTCTGAGTTGATGAATTTTGACGAGTTTGATTATGCTCTTTATTCGCACTCTGATTTATTTCAGACTAAATACCCAGACAAGTCTATTACTGTGGCAGATACTTTATCTCCTGACTGCGGTTTTCCTGGACATATCAAGCGTCTTTGGTGGTATCAAACTAAGTTACGCCAGCAGCTAACTAAACAAAATGCAGCCTTGTTTTATTCTCCCGTGATCGAGGGAATGCTGTTTCCTGTTGTTCCTCAGATAGTTACCGTTCATGATTTGATCCCCCTCAAATACCCTGAATTGAGTCCTAAATGGCAATATTATTATCGCTATGTTGTACCTTTCATTCTTAAGCGATCGCAAAAAATTATTTGTATTTCTCAACACACAAAAAAAGACCTAATTGAGAATTATCAGCTAAATCCAGAATCAATAGAGGTGGTTTATCTGGGGTTTGACCGAGAATTATTTTCTCCCAAACCAAATCCAGACATTCTCCAAAAATATAGCTTGGATAAATATTTTCTCTATGTGGGAGATATGCGATTTTACAAAAACCTTGGTCGTTGCTTAGAGGCTTTTGATCGCTTACCTTGCAAAGATTGTCAATTTGTCATTACTGGTCAAAAAGATGACTTTTTTTATCCCGAAATTAAGCGTCAAACTGAACTATTATCAGCCAAAGATAGAATTATCTTTTTAGACTATGTACCCGCCGCTGATTTACCTGGCTTGTATTCGATGGCGCAATGCTTAGTATTCGCCTCTCTTTACGAAGGGTTTGGTTTGCCAGTATTAGAAGCAATGGCTTGTGGTTGTCCTGTAATTGCAAGCGATAGCACCTCTATCCCAGAGGTTGGAGGAGATAGCGTGCTGTATGTCGATCCCTATGATGTAGAAAATATTACTCAGGGAATGAATGATATTTTAACTAACCCTAATCTTCGTCACAATCTCAGCCACAAAGGATTAGAACGTGCTAAGTCATTTAGTTGGGACAAGACAGCTAAAGATGTGCAGCAGATATTTAGAGAATGTCTTCTTTAGGAATGAATTATTTTACAGAAATGAGGGATTAAGGAATTAAAAGTTGAATTTGGTTTTTTAGAACTAGTGTACTAAAATACTTTCATCTATCAACAATTAATAGGCAACTAATTGCAAATTTTTCGATTATGTCTTATTGATTAAAGAAACGATCTGTTGAATAAATGCTTCATGGTCAACTACTGGTTTAGAGATGTAGCCATCTGCACCACTTTGATTGAGAAAATTTTCGCGATCGCCTTCCATAGCGTGAGCAGTCACCAAGATCACTGGTAAATTTGAGGTTGCGGGATCTGCCTTTAACATTTGGGTGATTTCAATTCCATCTACTGGTTTTCCCTGATAAATACTATTAGCAAGAGCTACATCCATCAAAATGGCATCAATATCGCCAGATTGAGCAAATTGTAGGACTTCTTCGACAATTTCTGTCCCTTTGACCTGCAAATTGCCTTTTTTTGTTAGTATCTTGGAAAAAACCCGCAAATTGATGGGGTCATCTTCTACAATCAAAACCGTTGTCATGGATGTTACTCAGAAAAGTTTTATAGGATTAAAAAAAACTTGATGTTAAAAATGAGGAGCGATCGCCTAAAAGGTAAGATAGTTGGCTCAACGGGAACAAAGGGATTAGCCGCACGTACTCCCCTTCGGATTCAGCATCGGAAATAAAAGTTACTTAGATTACAGTTACTTATCTGTATTGTGGCTTAAAAAAGTCAGATAGAAAAGTTTAATACCCGTAAGGCTTAACATACGTTATGTTTTTATACTCTCAGCATTTATTTTCCCAAGTCTCGATTATCTTTTTGGCATATTTCCTTTAACTCTTGGAGATCTTTTGAATGGCACAGCAGCTTAACTTACTAGGAAGTGGTCAAATCATTCCTACTCCTCTTCACCAAGAAATGGAGAGATCGTATCTCGAATACGCCATGAGCGTCATTGTCGGCAGAGCCTTACCTGACGTGAGAGATGGACTAAAACCCGTACATAGGCGCATTCTGTATGCGATGTATGAGTTGGGATTAACTCCAGACCGTCCCTTTCGTAAGTGCGCTCGCGTGGTGGGAGATGTTTTGGGAAAATATCATCCCCACGGCGATCAGTCGGTTTATGATGCCTTGGTGCGTTTGGTACAAAGCTTTTCTACTCGTTATCCTCTGCTAGATGGTCATGGTAACTTTGGCTCAGTGGATAATGATCCGCCTGCTGCCATGCGCTACACCGAAACCAGACTTGCGCCTGTGGCTTTTGAGGCAATGCTGACCGAGATTGGCGAAGCTACGGTTAACTTTAGCAATAACTTTGACAATTCCCAAACCGAACCTGTCGTTTTACCTGTTCAACTACCAATTTTACTTCTCAATGGTTGCTCAGGTATTGCGGTAGGGATGGCGACTAATATTCCTCCTCATAACCTGGGAGAAATAGTCGATGGTTTGATTGCTTTAATCGATCGCCCGACTATAACTGACGAAAAGCTTTGGGAGTTAATACCTGGTCCTGATTTCCCCACAGGAGGAGAAATTGTTGAAGTCCAAGGGATTCAGGATGCTTATCGCACAGGTAGAGGCATCATTAAGATGCGGGGAATTGCTCAAATTGAAAAGATAGCTACAGGCAAGAAACGGCGTAGAGAAAAGAAAGCTCTGGTAATTACAGAGTTGCCCTATCAGGTAAATAAAGCAGGCTGGATCGAAAAAGTTGCCGATCTGGTTAACCAGGGAAGAATTGAGGGGATTTCTGATATTCGCGATGAAAGCGATCGCAGTGGAATGCGAGTAGTCATTGAAATCAAAAAAGATATTACCGCCCCCAAAGTTCTGCATCAACTTTATCGCCAAACGGCTTTGCAGAGCAATTTTGGGACAATTATGCTGGCATTGGTGGATAATAAGCCAATTCAGCTACCTTTACGCAGTGTTTTAGAGGAGTTCTTGAAATTTCGCGAACAGACTCTGAGAAGACAGTATGGACACGAATTAGAAGAGGCTGAACAACGGCTGCATTTGGTAGAGGGTTTATTACTAGCTTTAAACCAGATTGATGCGGTAATTGAGATTCTACGTCACGCTCCTGACGGCACGACAGCGAAAATACGTCTCCAGGAAGAGTTAGACCTTTCTCCAACCCAAGGAGATTCAATTTTAGCAATGCCCATGCGTCGTCTGACAGGTTTAGAAAAACAAAAGCTAGAAACTGAACTAGAAGATTTACAAGAGCGTATTGGCAATTTAAATACGGTACTAGGCGATCGCAATGAGTTGATGAAGTCGCTTAAAAAGGAATTACGTTCTCTCAAGCGAAAGTTTAGCGATGAACGTCGTACCCGCATTGTAAACGTAGCTGTCAATGAAGAAGTTAAGCCAGCAGCTACTCCCAAAAAAACTACCGAAAAGAAAAAGACAACCAAAGATCCTGCTTTAAGCGTATCTCCTACCCTGACTTTTGAACGCTCTGTCAAAGCAAAACTGAAGGTAACTAATTCTGGGTGTATCTATTGGGAAAATCCGACCAAAGATAGCGAAGCAAGTATTTTTAAGCAAGATGAAGATTTTATTTTGTATGAAGAACCAATTGGCGATCGCGATAAGTTAATCGTAGTTACCGATAGTGGCAAAATATATCCTGTCCCTACAGGCGAAATTCCGTCTAGTTTGGAAACTACCGAATTACCCGCAGTCGAACTGCTTTCCTCCGCAGCCCAAAGAGATGCTAAGCATACGGTAGCTCATTTTTTCTTGCCCGAAAAACACAATAATCTCGATTTAGTATTACTAACGGAAACCGGGATAATCAAACGCTTGGATGCCAGTGAATTGGATGCTTTGGGCAATCGGGGCTTAGTCTTAGTCAAGCTGAAAGAAAAAGATATTCTCAAATATTTCTTTTTTACCGAAGCAGAACAAGAGGTTGTGATTGCCACTACAGGAGGCCGTATTTTACGGTTACCCGTTGACGATGTGCAAATTCCCATTATGGGACGAAATGCTCAGGGAAATCGGGTGATGCGTCTCAGACTCAAAGAAAGCTTGGCTGGTTCTTGTGCGGTTAGATCTAACGATCAAATCGCCGTAATTTCTCAGCTAGGATTTGGTAAACGCATTCAGATTAATACTCTTAGGTTAGGTAATCGCGGCGATATTGGAACTCAGGCAATTCAATTTACGACCAAAGAGGATATGCTAGCAGGGATTATCTCCACTAAAGGCAGGAAAAATATTACCTTGACCACCAATATTAATCGCCGATTAGTTTTACCTGTTAATAGTCTCAAACTAGCTGATAAAAGTAGTACGGGAGAAAAAATTGGCAAACTGAAAGCAGATGAAATTATCACGGGGATTTATCCGTATGTTTAGAACAACAGTTTTGTAGGGTGGGCAAATACTAGAAATTAGATAGTAGTATTCAATAAAATAATTTTTGCCCACCGATTTAAGGTTTTTTATTAAAAAAATATTTATGCAAGAGGTTTATTGATGACATTACTTCGGTCGAATCCAATACCCACCCTGGAGGAGTTTTTAAATTTACCAGAAACTAAACCAGCAAGTGAATATATTGATGGAAAAATTTATCAAAAACCGATGCCCCAGGGAAAACATAGCCGATTACAAACTTGCTTATCTACTTCTATTAATCAAGCAGGAGAACCTCAAAAGTTAGCATTAGCATTAACAGAGTTGCGCTGTACTTTTGCTGGTCGGTCTATAGTTCCAGACATAGCTGTGTTTGAATGGCAAAAAATTCCTGTAGATGAAAAGGGTCGGATTGCTAATAGATTTGAAATAGCCCCCGATTGGATAATTGAAATTCTTTCCCTCGAACAATCGGCAAACCAAGTTATCCGCAAAATTATATTTTCTCTTAAAAATGGCTCAAAATTAGGCTATCTCATCGATCCTGATGATGAATCAATTACAGTTTTTCAACCAAACCAATTGCCAGATGTAAAGGAAAAGCAAGATATGCTACCTGTTTTAGATGTTCTACAAAACTGGCAAACAAAAGTTGAAGATGTATTTAGCTGGTTGAATTTTGTGTAATTTAACTCTTAAAATTTCTTTTATTAATTAAATATAACTACTTACAAATTATGAATCAAGTTATCGGTAGAACAGCTACCTTTAAAGGAATAAGTGAATAGCTCGAAGATAGTATTTATAGCTTTGTTGTTGGGAATTTTGAATATTTTTTCGGTTCAAGAAAGAATGTTGGCTCAACAACAAACTAATCCTTTAGAAGTGAAAATTAATCCTAATGATCCTTTAATTCCTGCTGGTTATGGTCAGCGAGAATTGACTTCCTTTGAAAAATATCGAATTAAAGAAGCCATAGCCAAACTCGATCAAACTGCAAAAGCAGAATTGTCACAAGGCAATGGGAATAAAGCTTTTAAACTTTGGTATCGCCAGCTAAAATTAGCTCGTGCAGTCGATTCAAAGACAGAAATCAAAGCATTGGGAGATGTAGGCGCGATCGCCTGGCAAGAAACTCGTGGCACTGATGTACGTAATATTGCTGAACGTTTAATTGCTATTCAAGAGGAATTAACTACAGAAAAATTATTATCTCCTAGTCTATTAGATAATTTTGCTACTGCTTATCAACAGGTGCGATATATAGATCAAGAAATAGCTATTTACCAGCAAATTTTAACTAATAGTAGAAAGGCAGATAATTTAGTTGCTGAACAAAATAACTTAAAGACATTAGGTAAATTATATTTAGCGAGATTTGATTATCTTAATGCTGCTGATGTTTACCAAGAATTATTAGTCTTAGCCGATCAAGGATCTAAACCTACTCAGAAAGTTGATTTTTATTTGAATACTTTAATGTATATCTATGATCGCACTGAGCAAGCAAATAAAGCGATCGCCATTAAAGAACGTCTGATTAAACAATATACTGCTGCTCAAAAACTTGATAAAATACCTGCTTTGACAATGGCGATCGCCGATGACTATAAAACCTTAAAAAAACGAGATAAGGCAATAAATGCTTACGAGCGGGCATTTGAAACGGCATCTAAACTTCAGCAGTTTGCCATAGCTAATGATGCTTTAACAAAATTGGCACAGACATACCAACAAAGCAAAAATACAGATAAGGCGATCGCAACTTATACTAAATTACTTAAAGTTCAACAACAAACCTACAGTTACTATGGCTTAATTAATACTTACGATACTTTAGGTAAAATATATCTTCAGTTAAATCAAAAATCTCAAGCTAAACAATATTTTCAACAAGGTTTAGAGTTGGCGAAATCTCTAAACTATAAGATCAAATATTTTGATAATCGAGTTAAACTATTATAGTTAGACCTCTTTTGTAACCCTTTAATTATAAGAATTAAAAAGCAATTATAAGGGTTTATGACTTAATCAATTCGTGATATATAACTAAAACTTTTTCCTAAGCGCGAATAATAGCAACATGGAGCAAACAGCGATCGCCTTAGATTTTATGTTGCCAGATTAAAACTTAGCTAAAATATTTGTGACTAGCCAGAAATAACCATACAATGACCAACACCATTCCCCAAACAGCCAATAGTCCATACAACACCGAAGAATGGAAACGGGGTTACGACTCTCAGCCAAATGAATATGAGTATGAAATTACCGATGTAGAAGGCAATATTCCCCCAGACTTGATGGGAACACTGTTTCGCAATGGACCTGGATTATTAGACATTGGTGGTTCGGCGATTCATCATCCTTTTGATGGAGACGGAATGATCAGCGCCTTCTCTTTCAAAGATGGAAAGGTATATTATCGTAACCGTTTTATCAGAACTGAAGCTTATGTAAAGGAACAAGAAGCAGGTAAAATTCTTTATCGAGGTGTGTTTGGCACACCAAAACCTGGAGGATTTTTTAATAATCTCTTCGACATTAAGTTAAAAAATATTGCCAACACTGGAGTAATTTACTGGGGTGGTAAACTTCTTGCTCTTTGGGAAGCAGCAGAACCTCACCGCCTAAATCCAAAAACCTTAGAAACTATAGGATTAGAATATCTGGATGGTGTGCTAGAACCAGGAGATGCTTTTGCGGCACATCCTTGGGTAGATCCTAGCTGCGATTTAGATGACGGCGCACCCTGTTTGGTCAATTTTCGAGTCGATCCAGGGCTTTCTAGTAAGATTACTTTGTTTGAATTTGCTCCTAGCGGGAAGCTATTACGTCGTCATTCCCATAGCATTGCAGGCTTCTCTTTTATTCACGACTTTATGATCACGCCCCAGTATGCCATCTTTTTCCAAAACCCTGTCAGCTTTAATCCTCTGCCCTTCCTATTAGGAATGCGTGGTGCAGGAGAATGTGTTCAGTTTCAGCCAGATAAGCCAACTAACGTCATTTTGATTGCTCGCGATCCTAGTAATAAAGAAGTTAAAACCTTTAGCGTTGAATCTGGTTTTGTTTTCCATCACGCCAATGCTTTTGAACAAGACAGCAAAGTTTATGTTGATTCTATTACCTATCAAACCTTGCCTCAGGTACAGCCCAATTCTGACTATAAAGCAGTAGACTTTGAGGGTTTAGATCCAGGACAGCTATGGCGATTTACCTTAAACCTAGAAGACGGTTCGGTTGAGCGTCAGATGTTAGAAAGTCGCTGTTGCGAATTTCCTACCCACAACCCAGATAAGGTTGGTCGAAACTATCAGTATTTGTATATTGGTGCTGCACCTAGCGATACAGGGCGTAATGCACCCCTACAGGCAATTCTTAAGTTGGATTTACATACAAAAGAGCGTCAGCTACATTCTTTTGCTCCTAGTGGTTTTGTCAGTGAACCAATTTTTGTGCCTAAACCCAATGCCGAAAAGGAAGATGCTGGCTGGGTATTAACTTTAGTTTATGACGGCAGCAAACACCGTTCGACTTTGGCAATTTTAGATGGAGAAAATTTAGCACAAGAGCCTGTGGCATTATTACACCTTAAACATCATGTTCCTTATGGTTTACATGGTAGCTGGTGTGATGAAGTGTTTATTTAGGTGAAAACCTGACTAAATCTAACCAATATTAAGTCCTCGATCAATATATGAAACTGGACAAGAGATATAATACTCATAACAACTGTTGCTAAAAGTATTCCATGCCCCCTCAACTCCAGACAGAAATCGAACAGGCTGTATCCAGTCGTCGTAATTTTGCCATTATTTCCCACCCTGACGCGGGAAAAACTACCTTGACTGAAAAACTCCTGCTTTACGGGGGTGCAATTCATGAGGCAGGGGCGGTAAAAGCCCGACGAGAACAGCGTAAGGTTACTTCTGACTGGATGGAAATGGAACAGCAAAGGGGTATTTCGATTACCTCGACAGTGTTGCAGTTTATCTACGATAACTTTCAAATAAATTTGTTAGATACTCCTGGACACCAAGACTTTAGTGAAGATACCTATCGTACTCTGGCTGCTGCGGATAATTCCGTAATGCTGATTGATGCTGCTAAAGGTCTTGAGCCACAAACTCGTAAGCTGTTTGAAGTTTGTCAGTTGCGATCGCTCCCCATCTTTACTTTTATCAATAAGCTAGATCGTCCAGGCAGAGATGCTTTTGAGCTTATTGATGAGATTGAGCAAGAATTAGGTCTAAAGACTTATGCGGTAAATTGGCCCATTGGCATGGGCGATCGCTTTCAGGGAGTATTTGACCGTCGTGAGCGCAAAATTCACCTGTTTGAACGTCGCTCTCACGGTAGCAAAGCAGCACAGGATACGGTAATCGAGCTAGGAGATCCGCGCATTGAAGAATACCTAGACCAAGAGCTTTATTATCAGCTAAAAGAAGAACTTGAAATACTAGACGAAGTTGGTGCAGACTTTGATCTAGAAAAAGTTCATGCAGGAAAAATGACCCCGATCTTTTTTGGTAGTGCCATGACCAACTTTGGGGTAGAGCTATTTCTGAAGGCATTTTTGGAATATGCTCAACAGCCTGAGTCCCACAAGTCATCTATTGGCGTAGTTGAGCCTACCTACGAAGAATTTACGGGGTTTGTCTTTAAGCTTCAGGCAAACATGGATCCCAAACATCGCGATCGCGTGGCGTTTGTGCGTGTCTGTACGGGAAAATTTGAAAAAGACATGACCGTGCAGCACGCTCGTACAGGCAAAACTGTGCGCCTGTCCCGTCCGCAAAAGCTATTTGCCCAAGACAGAGAATCTTTAGATGAGGCTTTTCCAGGGGATATTATTGGTCTTAATAATCCAGGGGTATTTGCGATCGGCGACACGATTTATAATGGCAAGAAGATAGAATACGAGGGTATTCCCTGTTTTTCGCCTGAGATCTTTGCCTATCTTAAAAATCCTAACCCCTCCAAGTTTAAACAGTTCCAAAAAGGCATCAAGGAATTACAGGAAGAAGGTGCAGTACAGATTATGTATTCCACTGATGAATTTAAACGCGACCCCATCTTAGCTGCGGTGGGACAGTTGCAGATTGAAGTAGTTCAGTTTCGGATGCAAAATGAGTACAATGTCGAAACTACTACTGAACCTTTGCCCTATAGCGTGGCTCGTTGGGTATATGGTGGCTGGGATGCGCTGGAAAAAGCTGGCAGAATCTTTAATGCTATTTCTGTTAAAGATAACTGGGATAGACCAGTATTGCTGTTCAAAAATGAATGGAATCTGCGCCAAATAGAACAAGATACACCAGAGCTTAAGTTAAATTCTATCGCCCCTGTAGGTGCAGGTCTACAACCAGATTCTGAGGCATAAGCCCTATTACCCACTTTAGATGAATCAGAAACTAGTTTTAATAGGTGGTGGTCATTCTCATGCGATCGCCTTAAAACAATGGGGACTAAATCCTTTGCCAGATATAGATTTAACCTTGATTAGTGATGTCAAAAAAACGCCCTATTCAGGGATGCTTCCTGGTCATGTAGCGGGTTTTTATAGCTACGATCAAACCCATATTGACTTGGGTCGTCTAGCTAAATTTGCTGGTGCAAAGTTGATTATAGATCGGGCAATTGGTTTGGATGTAGATAACCATAAAGTTATTTGTGAAGATCATCAGCTTAAATTTGATTATTTGTCCTTGGATATTGGCAGCACTCCCCAAACTATAACCATCCCTGGTGCCAAGGATTACGCTATTCCCGCCAAACCTGTCCCTATATTCCTTGATTGTTGGAACAAACTGAAACAAGAAGCTTTATCTCACCCCGAAAAATCTTTGTCAATTGTGATCGTCGGCGGTGGCGCGGGAGGTGTGGAGTTGGCTTTAAATATGCAGACTTGTTTACAAGACGGGGGACAAAATAATCTAGCCATTCATTTGGTTCATCGTGGTAAGCAATTATTGACTGGTCATAGTGATTGGGTAAGCAATAAGCTAGCCAAAATTATTCGCCAACGGAATATTAGGCTGCATCTAGAAGAAAGCGTTGTCGAAGTTTTACCAGATGAGGTTATTTGCAAATCAGGATTAAGCATCAAGTACACTCATGTATTTTGGATAACTCAAGCTACTGCACCTAACTGGATCGAAGAATCAAACCTGACTACCGATGAGCAAGGCTTTATTTTAGTCACAGATACTCTTCAGTCTATATCTCATCCTCAAGTTTTTGCTGCGGGAGATATTGCTACCATGATTAACTACAAACGTCCAAAAGCAGGAGTCTTTGCGGTGCGTCAAGGACAACCTCTGGTAGATAACTGGCGTAATATACTTACAGGTAAATCCCTACAGACTTATGTTCCTCAAGAAAAATACTTGGCTTTGATTGGCACAGGAGATCATCAGGCGATCGCATCTTGGTCTGATTTTGGTTGGCGATCTACTTTGTTTTGGTGGCTTAAAGACTATATTGACCGCAAATTTATGAATCAGTTTGTTGATTTAAGCAAAACAACAGTAAAAAATTAGGGCGTGTCATCATTTGGAGGGAAGAATACTTTTGAACGAGGAAGTGCGCGGGGGCAACGCAGGCAAGCACAACAGATGCGGCAACCTCGACAACCAAGGGGTACCCCCGCAGGTACCTCACCCTCGACAGTTCCTTCAACGCGGGGAACCCGCGCAACGGACTGTCTCGCAACGGGGTGAAACCCCCTTCGGGTTCGTGCCTTTGCTCAAGTCGGGGAACCTTTTCGACACTTTGCTCGCCCTCGACAACCAAGGGGTACCCCCCTTCGGGTTCGTGCCTTTGCTCAAGTCGGGGAACCCGCCCAACGCAACTGCCTCACTGCAACGGTTTTGCGAAACAGCCTCTGCGGAGGGTTTCCCTCCGCAGAGGACTGTTGAGGGTGTCTCGCAACGGGTCATAGACGAGGCGTGTTTTGCGAGACAGTCCGTTGGCGGGGTTCCCCCGCTTAAAGGAACTGTCGAGGTTGGGTCAGAGTATTCTGTCCCAAAAACTGCCGTCCGCAACGGTTTTGTCTTGCAAACTTAGGCCTTTCTCGTTGTTGAAGGGATTTTAGCGAGATATAAGGAGAAAAATGTTCTGTATAGTAGGGCTACGGAAGAGAGGGCGCGTGTCTTGAAATAAATTCAAGACCTTGTGTCGCCCATTATTTTTCGACGATGTATGTCGTTAAAAGGACAAGCGACCCCCGCGCATGGTTCGACATCAAACCTTCATTAGAGATAATGGAGTCGACAATAGACAAGCCGACAATATCGTTTAACTTCTTTAGCTGCCACAAAATAACTGTGCGGTGCGCCCAAGGACAGTCTAAAGATATATAGTGATATTGATTTGGTTCAGCTTTAAAACTACTGGAGCCATTAGCTGTAATATAATGATGAAACTTTGTAGACATTCGCTTGAACTGTCCTGTTTCATCTTGTTCAGTCCAATCTTTGACCCATTTTCCATTAAATAATTGACCGAGTGCCATATATTCTTCTGCGTAAATAAATTTAATTGAAAGCGTATGCAGCCATACTCACAACACCATAGGTATAACTAGAGTGAAGCTCACTCGTATCAGTTTCATTCCCCGCGCCCAAAGCAACAAATAACGGTAGCAAGTGTTCTTCTGTCGGATGATTTTTACGAGCATGGGGAGCAAGTTGACGGTAACGAAGCAGAGCGTCCAAATCTCCCTGAGAGATGGTTTTAGATAACCAATCACTAAATTCTATTACCCAGTCCAGAGGAGGTTCATCAATAGGATATTTGCCAAACTCCCTCAAATTATGAGTAACTGAACCGCTGGCTATAATTAATATCCCTGATTCTCTCAGATGAGATAGAGCCTTTCCTATTTGAAAATGGTGTTCGGGTGTTAAACGAGGCTGGATTGATAGTTGGGTTACGGGAATATCTGCATTGGGATACATCAGCATTAAAGGATTCCAGGCTCCGTGATCTAGTCCACGACTTGCGCTAACTCCACTCTTAATACCTGCTTGGTTTAGTAATTGATTAACTCTTTGAGCTAAATCGGGTGCGCCTGAAGCATGATACTTTAAAGAATTTAGTCTAGGATCAAATCCCCAGAAGTCGTGAATAGTATCAGGCTGATCCACTTTACTAACCATTGGCTGTGATGTACCCCAATGAGCAGAAATCATCAGGATAGCTTGGGGTTTGCCTAACTTATCACCAAGCCCTGAAAGAAAGGCGCGCCCAGGAGATGGATACAATGACAGATCGGGCGCACCGTGAGAAACAAATACGGCAGGAAATTTTGACATTTAAATTACCTCTATGTTCATAATTTTGCCAATACCCGACCAAATAAAGATCGTAGACATTAAAATGCGGGCGAGGAGAGGAAATTGATTTCTAGTAGCGAATAAGCTATTACGATTGTTTGGTGCTTCTAGATTATGAATGTCATTAATTCTTGGTTTCATAATTGTTGCGTAATTTACTTTGTAATTAAACTATTTGAATACAAACAAAAAGGCGAAAAATTAGCGTCTTTTAGTGACAGTAAGATTTAGAAGAATTCGTTCATCAACAAGAGCAGCTTTGAGTTGCTAAGGACAAATAAGGCGATCGCGGCTTGTTCATTGATGAAATAATCCCCAGTCCAATCGATCAAAACTATCTCTATCAGAATATTTGCATTTATTTTTAGCTGCTTGTATATCAGAAAATCCTGCGTCGAATAATTACGACTTTTGGTTTCACAATTATTAGCTTGTTGGTGAGTCAGAAACTTCGATCTCTTTTGGCTGTTATAGCTCCAATACCAAAGGTTGAATATTTGTTTTGACATGAGAGCCATCGCAAAATGGTTTATTTCTCCGTCCACAGGCGCATATATAATGAGTTTTTGCTTCCAAACGTACTTTTACAAATTGATTGTTCATAATTTTATTTTGTTTGATGTCATATTGTACTAATGCAAACTAAATAAAAGATAACATCAACATTGTTTGGATGCAAACAATTGAGTTTAAAACAATCGACGTAAAGCCTCTAATCCTTGTCTAGTCTGTTCTAGCTCTTCGGTCGATAGATGGTCAAATCTTTCTTTAAGGTGAGCAATATGAGCAGGAAATACGGTATCAAAGGTTGCTTTACCTTCAGGAGTAAGGACGATAATAAAGCTGCGTCGATTATCAGGAGGAACTTCTCTGGTTACGAAACCTTTCTTTTCCAGGCGATCGATAATTCCTGTAAGAGTACCCTTTGTAACTAAAGTTTTTGAGGCAATGTCAGTCATATTCATACCATCGGTATTCCCTAAAGTGGCGATTACATCAAATTGACAGGTGGTTAAACCTAGAGTTCTAAGATGTTTAGCGGAATAATCAGTAAACGCTTGATAAGCACGAGCCAACTCGCGCATAGTAGGAATAAAAGTTTCATTTGCTGCTAATACTGCTTTTTTCTTCTCGATTGCTTTTTTTCGCACAGCTTATTTGTTAAATAGTTTTACTTTATAACTCTAAAAATCAATGGTTTAGACAAAATTTAATAGGCAACACAAAGTAAGTATTTTAGCCTTACTCTCGACTGAAATAATCAACGATAAATTAAGCTTTCCGAGCTTTTGTCAAAAACTGCCCAAACTATTATAAAGATATTACGTTATTTAATTTTAAAAATAACATCGAAAAGTAGATTAATATTCAGAGAAAGCAGAGTGCAATTAAGTTCTGGGAGCTTAAGCAGGCTATAGACGAGAAGGTTGCCCGTTTAGGCTGGTCTACTTTTACCCATAGTTACTTTTTAGCGAATATTCAGGTGTGCTTACACTATTCAAAAGTGAGGGCGAACGATGGGACTTGAACCCACGAATGGTGGAATCACAATCCACTGCCTTAACCACTTGGCTACGCCCGCCATTCATACAGTTATTTTATTATATCATCACCAATCAACATTTAAATACCATAGTTTAAAATTAGAGGGTTTAAAATTAGAGAGAAATCACGTTTAAATTACATGGCAAGCTCTAGAATTAGTGGTGTTGTGGGAATTATTATCATAGGATTGAGTGCGATCGCTTTTATAACTAATCCAGGAGAGAAAGGCTATCAGAAATATGCTGAGGCTACATTTAAAACACGTTTTAAAGACAAAGTTTGCGCTCAGGTGATGGAAGATTGGGGAGTATGGCTAGAAGGTCAATGTCATGTAGTAGTTAATACCGCTAGTCCTTATTTAACTCAAATTGTTAGTCAACAAACAAAACGTCAGAATTTTTTACTTTTTAGTATTTATCAAGCAGATTTACCTTTACCTTCTCCTTTTCCTACTTATCATCTTGAAACAGTTGGCATTTTGGGTAATTTTTATACTTATCAGGCTAAAAAACTTTAGCTGTTAATCGCCTTGTGTTTAATAATGGTTCGGACAAAATTTAATAGGTAACGAAAAATAGGTATTTTAGTCTTACTCTCGACTAAAATAATCAACGATAAATTAGGCTTTGCGAGCTTTTGTTAAAAACTGTCGGAACTATTGATTTAAAAAATTAACTTAAACTATTAGATAAAGAGTGAAATCTAAAATTTACTATGAGCGACACAAACAGTAATAGCAGTAGCAAAGATACTTTACCGCCATCGGACAATGAAACCCGTACTCCTCCTTATGGTTCAGTTGAGCCTTTAGATGCAGGGGAAAGGTATTGTATTAATCGCATTGAAATTAAACCTGGAGAACACATGAGTACCCAAATGCACTATCATCGAAGTGAGCATTGGATTGTAGTTTCAGGTACGGCTAAAGTGATTTGTGATGGCAAAGAAACTTTAGTAATGCAGAATCAATCTACCTATGTACCCATGAATACTGCCCATCGAGTCGAAAACCCTGGAGTAATTCCTTTAGTAATGATTGAAGTGCAAAACGGCGAATACCTAGGAGATGATGATATTATTCGTTTTGATGATTAACTTCGCTATTAAACGTCTGATGTGAATTAAATTTTAGTAAAGAGCTACAGATTGGAATGTTTGAACATCAATTTCAAACTGAAGTCGTAGAAGAAGACGCAAGGTATAAGAGGCAATCTTAGCTGCCATATGAGTCGTGAAACTAGCAACGGTTTCACATTAAGCATCTTTGATACTAAATCCTGTTCGCATAGAATACTTTAAGGTTAGATAGGTCAGAGCGGGCGAAAAGGCAACGGCGTAATGAAAACTCGGCTAAACTAATCTGGGACTTACCTTACGTAAGCAAGACTTGCCTAAGCTGGCTAAACGCCAGCAGGCTTCCTTGCTCAAAACTGCCCCACCGAGGGAAAAGATGCCCGCTCTCTAATCTTTGATTGACAGTCGGGTTAGTTCAATACGCACTCTACCAAAGGCTTGAAGGTGGGGATTAGTTCCCTGCGGGATAGCCCTAAGCTAGGGATAGAAACTTTGCCATAGTTCTGACCAGCCTGGAGAGGAAAGATTGAACTATCTCCTAAAAATACAAAATCTCCGCCAGCAGCTTTGATAATTGTCCACACCGCAGCAATATCCCAAATTTTCGGGGTGGCTTCTACCCCACCAATTGCCACCCCTGAAGCTACTAAAAGTAAGTTATAGCTGGCGACACCGAGCATTCGGATTTTGCAGGGAAAAGGATTTTTAAAAATAGCTTTACTACGGGCGCAAAGATTAAATAGTTGGCTGCCACTAGGGTCATCGGTGCGAGTATATATGGGCTGATTATTTAGGTATGCACCTGTATAACCAGTTAATCCTGAATCACCATACCAATAGCCATGAAACGTTTGTTTTAAGGGTGGTACATAGACAAAGCCAAATACAGGGTTTCCTTGATAAAATAGCCCTAGAGAAATTGCCCAAATAGGCAAACCGCGAGTAAAGTTAGTTGTGCCGTCAATTGGGTCAACTATCCAGCACCAATCGTTTTCAGGAAATATGTGCATGGTTTCTTCAGTTAAAACTCCATGTTCGGGAAAAGTAAGCGCGATCGCATCTCTAATTTGCTGATCTGACCACCGATCGGCTTGGGTAACTAAACTACCATCTTCTTTTTGACTTGCCTGGATTTTACCAAAATCTTTCATCAGGCGATCGCCGATCGTAGCAGTAGTTTGAACGCAAAAGTCAAGTACCCGATCCCAAAATTCATTCATTAGCTATTGTTGATGATTAACTTATTAATTGTCTATTGTTTTAAGGCAATTGAGTAGTTGATTTAGATAGTAGACAGTAGATTGTTGTTGATTTGCCCAACTTACTACAATTTAAAATAATACTGTGGATCTTGAAATCAATTATGGTTGCTACCGTTGAACAACTCATAACCGATAGTTGGATAACTGCCACTTGGGATGAATACATTGAAAATATTGAACATCCTGCTGGCGAAAAAGCCAAAGGCTATTATCACAATGGTCAATATAGAATTGAAATAACGCCTATCGGTAACGAACATTCTCAAGATCACTGCATCATTAATCATGCAGTTTATCTTTATGCTACTCTTCGAGGCATTCCTTTAACAGGGAAAGACAATTGTAGTTATCGTCAAGCTGGCTTAAGACAATTTCAACCCGATTTATCCTATTACCTAAAAGATAAAGCTAGTGCTGTTCCTTGGGGGTAGGAATAGTTAATTTAGATGAGTATCCTGTACCAGATTTAGTCATTGAAGTTTCTAATACATCTTTGTCTGATGACTTGGGAAGGAAAAGGTTGTTGTATGAAGATTTGCAGGTTGCTGAATACTGGGTAATAGATATACAAAATATCAAAGTAATTGCTTTTGCTATAGAAAATGGCGGTAGCAAAAGAATTGCTGAGTCTCAGGTTTTGACAGGATTAAAATTAGATATTTTAACTGAAGCACTACAACGAAGTAGAAACACTAACCATACAGAAGTAGGCAGATGGTTGATGCAGCAATTCAAAAGAAAATTAAGAGGAGTGAGCAGCTTTAACAAGTAGAAGCGATTGTATAAATTACGAGATCGCTTTATTCTTCTATTTGCTACCACTCCGTTAGCATTAGCGCGGAGGTTGACTAATTTATCCAAAAATTATTAAACGACAAAATTTATCTGTGGAATGTGAGTTTTTAACTAGCTTGAAGAGTAAGTGCATCAAAGTCTTTATTTACTTGGTGGCAATTCAGTGTAAATGCCTAATTTCAAATTTGCTTTTTCTACCTGATTTCTTACTTGCCCCCAAAGTTTTTGATTAGTTTGAATATTTTTAGGATAATTAAGATGATTGTATTTGATTCCTTGTGCATGATTACAGCGATTTGCATCTAAATAGGGGACAATAAAGTGTTATAAAAATAGGTAACAAATGAAGCCTTATTCTGTAGATTTACGAGAGAAGATAGTTAGTGCGATCGAGAAAGGTGATAGCTCGGTGAGAAAAGTTGCGCTACGCTTCGGTGTGAGCAAAAACTGTGTCCAAAGATTGATTACTCAGAAGCGGACAAAAGGGCATATCCTGCCAGGGAAGCAGGGCGGGTCGATGGTAAGTCCTGTTCGGAAATATAAAGCCGAGCTGATAGCCATCTTTAAAAAACAGACTGATGCGACTTTAGCAGAATACTGTGAGCTACTTTTTGATGAGACGGGACTATGGGTAAGTCAAAGTACGATGTGTCGGACATTTCAGAGATTAAAATTACCACTCAAAAAAAACACTTCGCTCCAGCCAAGCAATTCGTGAGCGCGTCCAGCTTCTAAGAGCAGAGTATTGGGCAAAAGTTAAAAATGTAGATCCCCAAAACCTCGTGTTTTTAGATGAAATGGGTGTTTTACTCGGATTGATGAGAACTCATGCTCGCGCTGCACGGGCGTGAGAGAGCCTATGACTACAAACCGTTTGCTCGAGGTAGCAAGGTAAGTGTTATCGGCGCAATCAGCGAGTCTAAAATACTAGCAGTAATGACGCTTAATGATTCAATGGCTGCGGCTGCGTTTGAGGTTTATGTTTCTAGGTGTTTAGTGCCTCAGCTATGGAAAGGAGCAGTGGTGGTGATGGACAATTTGCCTGCACATAAAGTAGAAGCTATTGCACCTTTAATTGAAGCAGTGGTCGCGAAGATTTTGTACCTGTCTCCATACTCTCCCGAATTTAATCCAATTGAACATTGGTGGTCACAACTCAAGGCTTTCCTGAGACAATTTTCTCCCAGGACTTCCAAAAGGGTCGATATGCTGATTAAAATAGCGATGGATTTAATTAATCCTAAACATTTGCGTAACTGGTTCGCTCACTGCTGCTACTGTCCCTCTTAAACCTGCAAACCGCTGTATCTGTAATTACATCCTCAATTTCAATCACAGGACGAGGAAATCCAGCGGTCATATTTTTTTGATAGGGTAAACAAGGAAAAAAAAAAACATTCCATTGACAGGTTTATCATAAGTTGCTCCGAAATATAAACGGTTAGATATAGTCTGAGTGCAACTAGATATGGTCTGAGTGCAACTGTTTTGAGATTTTATGTTACAGATATTATTAAAAATTCTAGAAATAGTTACATCTTGATATGTAGGAGAAACCAGCTTTTTTACTTGCGATAATGATTTAATATCGTGATAACTATCTACTACAAAGACAGTATCTAATACAAACTGCTTATTGATACAGGAGCCAAATAAAATAACAGATCCTCTGTCAAGAAACCTTAAACTTTTTCTAATTTGTTGACAACAAACATAATGAAATTGATCGCCAAAAACAAACGGATCTGTATTTTGTAAACCTTGTTCATTTGAGAGAATTGAGTAGTAAGGTTGATAAAGATATTTAGGATAGGTATTATCAATCTGAGTTAAGTTTTGAAGAACATTAGATTGTGGTTCCCATTCTCCCCAAAAAACTAAATCGCTATCTTTACAGATGTTGTTTTCTAAATATTGCCCAGGGTCTTTAATAAATTTACGCTTATGGTTTTTAGTATTCCAAGAGATTGAATTACTATTTTTGGGCGTTGGATCGTGTTCTGCCCCAGGATGAAGAAACTGAAGAAATAAAGTTTGATTATTCATAGTGTATTTGGAGTATATTAAGATTGACTTACTTAAATATTAATTTTTTTTATAAATTCTTCTTTGATTTGATTTTTGTTTTTTAGCTTTACCATTTAAATATTGATTTAACTGTATAAGTTTTTTATATTGTAAAATTAATATGATTCCTACAAAAATAAAAGCTACTAAAAATTCTTTATATTGTAATAATAAAAAACATTGCCAACCAATAACGATAGAAACAACGTTTGTGAAAAAAGAGATATTTCTTTTTTCAATTGCCAGTAAAAAGTAACCTAAAACACTTATAATAGTAACGGCGACTGTATCTTCCATTGAAAAGAAGAAATCGCCACTTATCAGGTCAGATATCTTATCGAATAAGGCGCTAATAGAACAAACAAGTAATATATAAGCAAGACCATTACGTATAGACTTAATTATTTTTTCTTGTGTATTTTTCTTGTGTTGTCGATATGCTGCTGAAAGTATTAATTACTGCCAATTGCAATTACAGCTATTCCCCATTGAGGTTGAATATTAGTTTCTAAGATATTTAAAATTTTAATAGTAACTAAAGTAATTAAAGTAAGAGAAGTGGTAGTCCTGCAGAAGTAATGATCTAGAATGAGCCTTGACATTTAAAAAGCTAGACCAATGCCAACTTGCCCAAATTGTTCTTCTGAGGAAACTGTTAAAAACGGTCACATTCACAACGGAAAACAAAGATTTAAATGTAATGAGTGCGAGCGCCAATTTATTGAAAATCCTCAGAAAATCATGATTAGCCAAGACAAGCGCGAGCTAATTGACAGGCTCTTATTAGAAAGAATTTCCTTGGCTGGTATTGCACGTGTGGCAATGGTTTCTGAGAGATGGCTACAAACATACGTCAATAATAAATATGCTCTGGTAGCAAGAACAATACAAGTAACACAAAAAAAAAGGAAAGTTGACTATTCAAGGTGATGAACTCTGGTCATTTGTAGATAATAAAGGCAACAAACAATGGGTCTGGTTAGGGTTAGATGCAGATACTAAGGAAATTGTGGGAGTTTATGAGGCGCGATCGCGATGAATTAGCAGCTAGAAAACTCTGGGATTCGTTACCTTCGGTCTATCGTCAATGTGCAGTTGCTTACACTGACTTCTGGTCATCTTATGGGGCAGTATTTCCCCGTCAACGACATAGATCAGTAGGAAAAGAGACTGGTCAAACGAGTTATATTGAACGATTTAACAACACACTTAGACAACGGGTATCTCGGCTAGTTAGGAAAACCTTATCCTTTTCTAAATCCCTAGAGAATCACATAGGTGCTATCTGGTATTTCGTACATCACTACAACTCATCATTACATCTTTAGCACTACCAGAGAAGTGATTCCTGTAACCCAAAGCACCTTATATTTTTTTGTTATGCTACAAATTAAAGAAGCTGTGATTAAAACAATAAAAAGAAAACTATAGTCTGTATTAGATAAATTCGTATTTCATGCTATAGGAACAGATACTATGGGAGCAAAGATTCCTAAAAATAAAATAGTTGAACCACTAATTCCTAATATTTGGTTCAGATCATAGTTAGGTATTGTTTGTGTTTGTGTGGATTGATTTAATATACTTTTCTTTAATTCCTGGTATTCCTCTTGTGAAATAAGGTTCTCTTCTAAAGCTTGATTTAGTTCTTTAAGCCTATTGATATTCAGCATAGTTAATAAAAATAACAGAATTTTTCCTAATTATTAATTAAGCATTCATCAATGTGTGTGATTTAATCCCAACTCAAAGCGCGATCGCATTTTAAAGGCATATTAAAAGATAAAATAGAATACAAAGTTTAAAAAACCTATATCCATGAAAATAAAAGCCATTGTTTATCAAGCCGAGGAAGGAGGTTACTGGGCAGAAGTTCCAGCTTTACCAGGCTGTATTACTGAAGGGGATACCATGGAAGAACTAGAAAGCAATCTTAAAGATGCAATTCAGGCATGGCTTGAGGTGGCAAATGATAGTCATACTCTTGAAAACAATGCTCAAATTGTTGAAGTTGCAGTGTGAAGTCGGTTTCTGGTAAAAAGCTTTGCAAAATAATTGAGAAAAAAGGCTGGGTTTTGAGAAAAGTTACAGGTAGTCATCATGTTTATGAAAAAACTGGGGCAGACAAAATTTTATCAATTCCTGTTCACGGAAATAAAGATTTGATGAAAATTGCTGAGTTAACCGAAAATGATTTGTAGCAAGATCTTGACCAGATCGCCAATCTTGTAAGTTAAATAAAAAAAGGAAACCCAATAAAAATCTACAATGATTTTTTCATAAAGCGATCGCCGATGATAGCAGTAGTTTGAACACAAAACTCAAGTACCCGATTCCAAAATTTGTTAATTGTCTGTTGTTTTAAGGCGATTAAGTAATTGATTTAATTGTTCGCTGCCTAAGATAACTTTAATCTCCAATTTTTGTGTTGCATCCCGCAGCAGTATGATTCCGCCATCATCTTTGGTTGTTGCTGCGATTTGAGGATTTACTAAATCAAGCTTTTGATAAATCAATTTTGGTACATTAATCTTGATCGCTACCTGAGATTGAGATTGGGGAAAAATGTAAAGCTGTTGCTGGGTTAAATCTAGCTGTAGTTTACTAGGAGTTATATTGCGTTCGTCTGCAATTTTTTCATTACGCCAAAAAAGCGTAATTCCCCTCAGTTGTGGTGTCTGCAAAACAAACGTTTCATCAAACTTCTGTGGCTGCCAATCAACTCCTTGTAAATCATTACTAGCAGGGATTAATCGCTGCTGCCAATTAATCTCTTTGCCTGCCAAATTAGACCACCAATTAGCGATAGCTTTTAGATTGTCTCCGTTGCTGCGATCGCTGCTATTCTGTTGCCAAATCAAGTTGTTGCTCATGCTAAAGCTCCCTTTTTTAACCAATAGGGGTAGAAGAATGTTCTAGAATAGTAAATCGAACCGAAACACTTAATAAAAGTAATATTTTTTAAATATGTCAGTATTGGCAGCAATTTCAGTAGTGCTTCTACTCATCGTAGTTCACGAATTTGGTCACTTTGCAGCAGCACGATTACAAAAAATTAGAGTTAACCGCTTCTCAATCGGATTTGGACCTACTCTTTTAAAATACCAAGGTTCAGAAACAGAATATGCCATCAGAGCTATTCCACTTGGCGGTTATGTAGGATTTCCTGATGATGATCCAGACAGCACTATCCCTCTAGATGATCCTAATTTACTACGTAATCGCCCTGTTTTAGATAGAGCAATTGTAATTAGTGCTGGTGTAATTGCTAACTTGATTTTTGCCTATTTTCTATTGGTCGCTCAAGCGACAACTATTGGCTTTCAAGACATTAACTATAGACCAGGGGTACTAGTACCACAATTGTTGAGCGAAGCCGAATCCGCTGCTGCTCAAGCAGGGGTTAAACCAGGGGATATTATTCTCAAAATAGATAATCTGGAACTAGACGATTCGGGAAAGGCTTTAGAAAATTTAAGAACCGCAATTCAAAATTCTCCTGATAAATCTCTACGGCTTTCGATCAAAAGAGATGTTGAAACTGTTACGGTGGATGTCAAGCCAAATATTGGTCAAGATGGCAAAGGTAGAATTGGTGTAATGCTTGCTCCTAACGGAGATATTGTGCGTCGTCGTGCTAAAAATATCGTTGAAGCCTTTACCGCTGGTGCTAATGAGTTTCAAAGAATCATTCAGCTTACAGTCCAGGGTTTTTGGCAATTAATTAGTAACTTTAGTGAAAATGCTCAACAGGTAGCAGGTCCAGTAGCTATTGTGGCAGTGGGTGCAGAACTTGCCCGCAATGACTTGGGAAACTTACTTCAGTTTGGAGCGTTGATTAGCATTAACTTAGCGATTATTAATATTCTGCCTCTACCTGCCTTAGATGGAGGTCAGCTAGCATTTTTGACCGTTGAAGGAGTTACAGGAAAACCTCTACCCAGTAAGCTGCAAAATGGCATTATGCAAACTGGTTTAGTTTTGCTACTTAGCCTAGGTATTTTTATTATTGTTAGAGATACTATGAATCTGGCATTCTTCCAAAATCTGTTTCAATAAAATACGCTGCGGGTTGATATTTGAAACTCGATAGTAATACTGTTCGTTGCTATAAGCCTTAAGCTCATAAGCTTTTGTTAGTCAGTAGTTAGTTGTTAGTCATAACGCTTGCTGCTGACTTTGTTATATTCTGGTATTACGCAAGCTTTTAATCGATTTAAATCTGGGCAAAGCGATTGACTTAAATGTCAAGTTAAATTTAGAAATTTTCCTTTTTCAAGCGATGCCGACCGCTAGCAAAGCAGGGTTAGCGATATATGTTGCTCAACTAAATAAACATAATAAGACCCAAAAACAGACACCTTAAAAGGGCTGATTCTAATATTTTTCCCTCGTTACTTAAATTCAATGTCCATTGATAAAGCTTCTACTAACACAGAGAACAAAAAAACCACCAAAATCAGGCGTAAATCGCCTAGTAAAGCTCTTAAACAGCGATCGCACTCTATCTTTTCTCTGTTAACAGAACTGTATCCCGATGCCACCTGTAGCCTAAATTATGAAACTCCTCTAGAGCTTTTGGTAGCAACTATTCTTTCGGCACAATGCACAGATAAACGGGTAAACAAAGTAACTCCTGCCTTATTTGCAACCTTTCCTGATGCGATTGCCATAGCGAATGGCGATCGCGATCGATTAGAAGCTTTGATTCGTTCTACAGGCTTTTATCGTCATAAAGCCAAAAACATTCAGGGTGCTTGTCAAATGATTGTCTCCGACTTTGATGGCAAAGTTCCTAGTGATATGGAGCAGCTATTAAAACTGCCAGGAGTAGCCCGCAAAACCGCCAATGTTGTCTCTGCTCACGCCTTTAGCAATATTCAAGGGGTAACGGTAGATACCCATGTTAAACGCCTCAGTAATCGCTGGGAATTAACTAAATCTGATAAACCAATTCAGATCGAAAAGGATCTTATGGCTTTGCTCCCCCAATCAGAATGGGAAAACTATTCTATTCGCACTATTTATCACGGTAGAGCAGTTTGTAAAGCTCGTAAGCCTGTGTGTGAAGTTTGTAAACTAGCTCATCTTTGTCCATCAGCAAAAGAATATTTAAACTGAATATAGCCATCTCTCTGTATTATGCGTCAGGCTTATTTCATCAATGTGCCTAATTCTCAATAAGCAGAGCTTTTTTGGTATTTTTTGGGGGGTTTAAAGCTAAAATTGCTAGAAGATTGGTAGACAGATTTTAGCCCCTGAACCCTTGATAGCTTAAAGCAAACGAGATATTATTGGTAGGCAAAGTGATAGACACAAGAAGGCAAAAAGAACAGTCAATTGAATCAAATAATTTAAAGTTCAAGTATCTGCTTGCAAGTTACTAAACAATTTTTTCCAATCAGTAACACCCTGCTGTTCTTCTCTAACTTCAAAAGTCTTGTTAACTGCTGCGGGGAGATTTAGTGCTTGAATACACAACTGGGCGATCGCATCTCGGCTGACTTGTCCCCTGATATTGTCTCCTTGTTCAGCAACTAAAACCTTATCTCCTGGTTGTTCGGTTAAAGCACAGGGACGAATAATTGTATAGGTCAAACCACTGGCTTTAATAGCTTCTTCGCCTCTTAGTTTCCAGGTTAAAATACCTCCTAATTGCTCATTCATGCGTACTGCAGGCGGTTCTTCTTCTAAGTTAATTCCTGGACGATTAGGGCGAGTAACACCGGCTGAACTTATCTGAACGAATTGGGGTTTTGCTTGACCACCATAAGCTTTGATATATTCAATCTCTAAGCTAAACGAACCCGCTTCAAATTTAGGATTTAGTTCACCATCATATTCAAACTTACTCAACATCAACTGCATGGAGTAAACTTTGGCAGCATCAAATTGACTTGCTTCAGTTACGGTTTTAGCGCGAAAGACAGGGATTAAATCTTGAAAGGGAATACGAATAGTCGTAGGGAAGTTATAAACTGTGTCAAAAGAATGACAATAGCCCACTCCATCCCATTTACCTTCACAGCGAGTAATAAACTTATAGCGTTTACCATCACCAATCACTTTTAACTCTATGCCTTCATAATCAGATAAATCCAGAGGTGGCTCGAAATTACGAGTACGCACCGAAGCAAAACCGCCGTTATTATCTGTGGAGACAATACCGGAAAAGATGGCTTTATTCTCCGCCAGTCGAATATTGCTCTGGCTGACTCCTCCCATAACCACATCATCTATTGCACCCCAAGCTTCTTTGATATCAGCGTTGGGATTAGCAAAGTCAAACAGCACTTTATCAGTAGCAGGTGAAATATGCTGCCAGACAACTTTGACCAGATTTTTAATCCCTGCGTATTCGACTAACTCTGGAGTATCAACTACTTCAGGCAGGTAAAACTTAATTCCCTGGTAGTATTTCTCTCGCGTTGGGGTATCCCCTTCCACTGGCTGAACTTTTGTGCCTGTGCAGCAAATAACTGCGCTTACTCCCTGCATCATTTCTGGCTTGAGAGTTTCTGGGATAGTAATGTCGGCTGCAAATAGTTCTACCCGATCTCCTAGCATATTTTGGGCTTTGGCTGTATCTCTAACTAAAGCTCTAACACGATAATTTTGCTCAAGTAAATTTTTGACTACACGTTTACCTACTCCACCCGTTGCTCCAGCTACTAGAATTGTCATAGTTGTTTGTTGATTATAATTTTTGGATTGATTAGACTGGAAAATGTTTCGCCAAGAACTAATTAGAGGAATAACTTCAAAGTAAGTAAGAGTCTGCCAAAGTCTATTTAATTTCCAACGAGCCACAATAAATAGTTAATAAACTACAGTATATAAAGAAGGGAAGCAGAGAAAAGTTATCTACCAATCTCAACACTCTCCTTTACAAAATACTGCAATTACTACAAGATCTTAAGTTTTTGTCGCAAAATATATAGAGAAATTAGAGATGGAGTCAGAAAAATGCTGTCATATGCCTTGGCGATCGCGGTAACCTTAAGTAGTTTAGTTCTATTCTCAACAGCTTTTTTAATTTCTGATATTCATCGCCGAGATGACTTCCTCTGGAGTGGAGTAGGATTGTTTTATGCGTTGGTGCTATGGTTTTGTGCTAGAAACATTACTGGTGCTGTACTATTAGGACAAGCAGCAGCCACAGTATTAATCGTTTCATACAGTTGGCAAACTCTCAAGTTGAGAAAAGCAGTCGCCAATCCTACTAAGGCATCTGCCATCAATAATTTTTCTGTGCTACAAAAAGTCAACGGTTTACTAAAGCGCAGCGAACCAAAATATCAGCCAGTCGAACCTTATAATACTGCAACTCCAGCTAAAGTTACAGAACAAGAAATAGCTATTCCTGAGACAACTTCCCCAGAAAGCAGATCCCAGAAATCTAATAATAAAATCTCTAGCAGTAATAAAAGTAAATCAGGAGTATTGGGCAGATTGTTTGGTAGCAAGCAAAAAGCTGCTATTACTAATACCAAACTAGACGACATTTTAGAAGAAGCACAAAATACCACAGTAACTAATCCTACTAACGAACCTGTTGCAGAAGTACAGCCAATTACCGAACAAAAAGCTGCTCCAGATAGCGTCCCTCAGCCAAAAATAGCTAAAACTGAGGCAAACAGGCAGATAAAAGTTCCTCAACAAATAGCCGCTCTTGAAGGCGATCAACCCCAAGAGAAAGCAGAAACTAGTATCCCAAATACCCAACCCGAAGCATCAGTAGTTGATGTCAATCGAGACAAAATAGCAGATACCGCAGAAAGCTCAGAAAAAGCTTCTACATCAGAGCCAGAGACTACTCTACTAAAGCTTGAGCAACCTGAAGTTAGCTCTGAAGATAAATCTGCTACTCTTAATAAGATTGAAGCAGAAACTGTTCCTGACGCAAAAGAAGTTCCAGAGATTAAAGCCGTAACCGAAAAAAAACCATCTCCCTTAGATTCTTTAGAAACGGTAGAAGTTGCTGAAGTATTAGAAGCAGCGTCTGAAGATATGTCTAGTAATCGATCAGATCAGTCTAATATTATTGAAGTGACTACTACGGAAATTAATATCACCACTGAAGTTCAAAAAATAGAGCAAAATGAAGATAAAACTTCAGACTCTGAAGATGTTTAAGAACCAATATAGCTATTTTCATTTTAATAAGATACGGTCTTTACACTCTGATTTTTGCTAATTGTTATTTAACATAGGTTGGGTTAGCGGTCCAACTCTAATCCCAACCTGCACTAACATTTAATTTTTGTCTAACAAACAGTCTCTAAAACTTAGTCATCGTTTCTGCGCTTAGTTTCACCCAATGAGTAATATCGTCTTTAGTAATTTTTTCTTTGTGATTTTCTTCTATTTGAAATTCATGTCGAAATTCTTGATTTTCTCTTGAGTGTGTAATTAATTGCGATGGAAATAAGTTTTGGATGAAAAAATTGACCGTATTAGGCTTGATCAAACCTTGTTGAACAGCGGTATCTCCAAAACGAAGCGAAAGTTTATTTTGTTCAACTAAAATGACTTTGATTTCTTCTTCACTCAATAATCCTGCCTTTTGAAAATAAAAGCCGATGGGATGTTCTATTCGTCTATTAACTAGCTTAAACCACTCCTGCACAAAGAAATCGGCAGTATCTTGTTTAATCCAACCTCTTAAAGCCAATATTTCCCCTAAGCGCATATCTTCATAGTATGTTTGATCTCGAAGAGCAACTTCCAATTGTGGAGTAGTAATTAAACCTGCTTCCTGTAAGATTTCTCCTATGGGCTTAAACGTAATAAATTTAGACATAGCAAGTATCAGAAAAATTAAACAAATATGTAAATTGGTATTTGATTTGCCGATTGCCATCTCGCCAGCACGCTCTTAGCTAGAAAAAATTATTTTGTTTAAAATAATTTGTCTCAATAAACCTATTAGCTTCAATTGATATTATCAGCTATTTATTTAAATACACAGCATGATGCTGCATATGATCCTTTATAAACGTACTAATCGTAAAATAGCTGTGATCGTATCCCGTTTGCCAGCGTAAATTTAAATATTGTAGTTTCTTAACTTTTGCCGATCCTTTATTAGCTAACTGTAAGACAGTAAACTTATTTGGTTAAACGATAGTTGCTAACTAATATGGATTCAAGTCTAATTCTTGACAATATTTTAAATCCGCCAGTTTTATTTTTCTTTATTGGCATGACGGCGGTTTTTCTCAAATCAGATCTAGAAATTCCTCAGCCTTTACCTAAATTATTTTCTCTTTACCTTTTATTTGCAATTGGCTTTAAAGGAAAACACGAAATTCATGAAAGCGGAATCAACAGCGAAATTGCCATAACTCTTATCGCAGCAATTCTTGCAGCTATCATTGTGCCGATTTATTCCTTTTTTATTCTCCAGATAAAATTAGATGCTTATAACGCAGCAGCGATCGCCGCCACCTATGGTTCAATTAGTGCTGTAACTTTTGTTACCGCTAGTTCATTTTTAGAACAACAATCAATTACCTATGGCGGTCACATGATAGCAGCCTTGGCACTTATGGAATCTCCGGCAATTATCGTCGGGCTAATTTTAGTTAGGCTGTTTACTCAAACTAAAGAAAGAGCCATACAAGAAGGGGAAGAAGAGTTTTCCTGGACTGAAGTTTTACGAGAAGCCTTCTTAAATGGTTCAGTTGTTTTGCTGTTGGGTAGTTTACTAGTAGGAATGGTTACTAGTGCAAAAGGCTGGGAAAGATTAGAGGTCTTCACAGGGGACATATTTTATGGAATGCTGACTTTTTTCTGGTTAGATATGGGGCTAGTGGCAGCAAGAAGAATCGATGATCTTAGGAAAAGTGGTTCTTTTGTAATCGGTTTTTCCATTCTCATGCCTGTGTTTAATGCTTTAATCGGCATTTTGATCGCTAGGCTAATCGGGATGTCTGTGGGCAACGCTCTTTTGTTCGCAGTACTATCTGCCAGTGCTTCCTATATAGCTGTACCAGCAGCCATGCGTATGACCGTCCCAGAAGCCAATCCTAGTCTATATATATCAATGGCTTTGGCATTAACTTTTCCCTTCAATATTATTATTGGCATTCCTGTTTATTTAGCAATTATTGAGCGTTTTTGGACATAGAAAAATAACGGTAGCATTTTTAAATTTAAGCGATGTACCAATGATTGAATTAAATCACCTGATATCAAGGTTAACCACAAGAATATAATAAATAAAGCAAAATCGAATACTAATTTATATAGTTTATTAATCAAAAATTTTAGGACTTCGCTAAAGTGCATCCAGTTAGTCGATTTGAAATAATTGTGGCTTCTAAAGAAGTAGAAAAAATAACCAAGGTGCTAGACGCAGTGAAAGTTTCAAGCTACAGCATTATTAGAGACGTGATTGGTAAAAGTCATTTAGGCACTGTATCCGACGATGTTAATTTAGGCAGCAGTAAATTAAGCAACGTATTTATCATCTGCTATTGCTCTTCAGACAAAGTTGAACCTATTGTCACTAAAGTCAAACCTATCCTCAATAAATATGGTGGGGTTTGTTATCTATTTGAGGCGATGGAAATTAGTTCTATCCATTATGTAGCTTCTAATTAACACTAAAGGTTAGTATTTAGCATTTATTTTTCAATGTTTAATGTTTAATAATTGGTTATTGTTAAGATGATCGTTAATGATCTAATTCTCAATTGTGATCGGAAAAACCAAAGATAAAACCCTGTGGAAATAACTTTTTTAGGTACAAGTTCTGGAGTACCAACGCGATCGCGCAACGTCTCAAGCGTAGCCCTACGTCTGCCACAACGGTCAGAGGTGTGGCTGTTTGACTGTGGTGAAGGCACACAGCATCAGCTTCAGCGCAGTGAGATCAAAAGCTCACAAATTCGACGCATTTTTGTAACACATATGCACGGCGATCATACCTTTGGCTTAATGGGTTTGATTGCTAGCTGTGGTCTAGCTGGTACTGGTCAACCGATTGATATTTATGGACCAAAAGGGTTAAAAGAATATCTTCAGGCTGCTGCCAAGTATTCCTATATGAACTTTGGCTCTCGTCTTAAGATTCATACCGTTAAGACAGGCTTACTGTACGAAGACGATGAATTTAGCGTTAGCTGTAGATTATTAAAACATCGCATACCTGCCCACGGCTATCGAATTGTCGAGAAAGATCGCTCTGGGACATTTAATCTTGAAAAAGCAAAATCTTTGGGAATTCCCCCTGGACCAATTTATGGCAAGCTCAAACAGGGAGAAGTTGTGACTTTAGATGATGGTCGTAAAATTAACGGCAAAGATCTTTGCGGACAGCCAGAAACAGGACGCAAGGTAGTTTACTGTACGGATACAGTATTTTGTGATGCAGCAGTAAAACTAGCTCAAGATGCCGATGTTTTGATTCATGAGGCGACATTTGCCCACCAGGATGCAGATATGGCATTTGAAAAGATGCACTCTACAACGACGATGGCAGCACAGGTAGCTTTGTTGGCTGGAGTCAAGCAATTGATTATGACTCACTTTAGCCCTCGTTATGCCCCTGGAAATCCGATTCAGCTAAATGATCTAAAACAAGAAGCCAGAGCTATTTTTCCGCAGACAAAGCTAGCTTATGACTTTTATTCTTACGAGGTGCCAAGACGCAGAGAAGCGAAACTAAAAGAGACAGTAGCGGGTGAGAGGTAAGTAGCTGGACAAAATTAAATTCAACGTTGATGGTTAAAGTCAGAGGTCAGTAATAATTGACTGTGGTTACTTCTGTCCATGTATTTAAGAGGTAATTGCTTATTGTTTCTCCGTTATTGAACTGCTTTGGCACTTAAAACAATGAACGCCAGAAAAACTTGGGTAGAAGTAGCATTCGTCGCCAACGCCAAGGCTCTTTGTAAAGTCGATAAGACCATTCTAAATTATTATTTTTCAACCACTCTGGCGCACGGGATTTGTTTCCAGCCCAAATATCAAGGCTACCACCAACTCCTATCCAAATAGATTGGGGACACAAATGACGATTATCTCTAATCCAAAATTCTTGTCGTGGTACGCCAATGGCAACAAAGATGACTTTAGGCTGTTGAGCTTTAAGAGTTTGCTTCCATTTCTCTGCTTCTTGCCCAGAAATATATCCATGCTGCGTCATAATTGACAGCTTTGGCAGCTTCTGTTGCCAAGCTATAGCAGCTTGCTCGGCAGTTCCAGGCGCACCACCAAAAAAGCAAATAGCTGGAGGCTCATCAGACTGTCCAATTTCTTTAATTACAGATTCTGCTAGCTCGATACCAGGACAACGCTGATATTTAATGCCTCGCAGACGCATATAGACAATAATACCTGCTCCATCGGGAATCACTAACTCTGCTGCTTTGATCGTTTGACCTAAAACACGATCTTCTTTAGCCATCATGCTCATTTCAGCGTTTAAAGTCACAACATGAGTGCTAATTCCCTGAGATAGCCTAGCTAATAGCCAATTTGTATAGTTATCAATTAAATGAATATGCAGATTAAAGACGGGAAAAGTTGTTGGTGAATATAAGTCACTGTTACTATCTGTAGGCAACATAATTGTTTACTCAGCCTGCAAAGAAAAAATCATCAAAAAACTTTAGCTATAACCCTCAAAGCAAATAAATATTTTAACAACAGCTAAGGCAATGTCCTAACTGTTGCTTAACCTACCCCAGTTTTACTGCTGTTCCTGTAGCGGTAATTAAAAGCAAAACTCCTTTATCGTCAACGCTAATTGTACCTGTATCGATTTCAATACCGATTACCGCATCGGCATTTAATTTTTGGGCGCGCTGCTTTAGTTCCTCAATTGCTTTTTGTTGACCTTTTTCAAAGACTCTTTCGTAACTTCCTGTACGTCCGCCAATAGTGTCTCTAATGCCTGCAAAAAAGTCTCGCAAAACATTAGTACCATAAACAACTTCGGCGGTGACAATGCCAAGATATGTGGCGATGGGTTGATTTTGTAGGGTATCAGTAGTAGAAACTAACATTTAGACGAAGATAATAATAGTTAGACTTTGAGTATATTACTAAACTCTCTTAATTACTAATATATAGCTAGGCGATTAGCGACCCCAAGGCTAGGATCGCTTGAGAAAGCAAATTGATTAAATAACTATGAACCTTACTATTGATAGATTTCAAGGAACTTATCTTGGTGGCATAATCGGCGCGGCGATCGCTTCTCCGACAAAAGGCAGCGATCGGGCTAAAATAATTAATTATCAGGGGCAACATTGGCTTACGGCTAGGAATGCTTTAGCAGAAACCATAATTGAAGTCCCTAGATTGGAGATCGATGATTTAATCACTTTATTAGATCGCTTACTGGGAAATGATAATCTGGATTGTTTTGGGCAAGCTTTTATCAAAGACAATCAGAACAATAGCTTGAGGAAAAAATCTCTGCCTGAAGATATTATCCCCAAAAATAAAAAATCAACATTATTAAAATGCCACAATAATATTCTGGTACTGTTACCTTTAATTATATTTTTAAGCGATAATCAAGACCTATTTAAAAAAGTAATTACTCAATGTAATTTAAAATCAGTTATTGATCGAGAAACTCAGGAAGACATATTAATATGGAGCCACTTGTTAAATTTAAATAGCAAGTTGGAACTACAAAACAAAAATCTCAGTCAAATAATAAAACTGGTCTTAACTGATGTACAGTTAAAAACAACTAATTTAATTGAAAAGTTAGAGCTAGTAATTTGGGTGTGGGAGAACGGTTTAAGCTTGCACGAATTAACAGAGAAATTGTTTACTTTGGGTAATCCCAGCCAAATAGCAATTGCCTTATCTTGTTATTGCTTTGCTAGTACACCGCAAGATTTTAAATTTTGTGTCAAACGCGCTGCAAGTCTTAATCAGAACATAGCTTGGTTGACAACTTCGCTTACAGGTACTTTATCTGGAGCATATAATGGTGTGACAGATATACCTTGGAATTGGAGAGCGATCGCTGATAAAAATCAAACTTATCAACAAGCACAGCATACAGCAATGAATTTATACAAGACTTGGCTAGGAATATATTCACCCGAAACTAGTCAAGCTTTATATAATCATGAACTTGATGCCGTTGCCTCGATCAATATAATTCAACCTCGTAAATCTTTAAAAATTATTTCTCAAAAATCATATTTAAATTAAATTTTTGAAGCTGCTTTTGCCAAAGTTCCTGTATGAATTGACCGTAATGCAGCTAGGCATTTGCAAGAGCTTATATAAATCTTCACCTATGATGAAAAGCTGGCAATCACTAATTCAAAAGTTTGCGGGATGGCGATACAAGTATCTACATCATAGTGACTTTTGGGAGAAAAGTAACTCCAAAAGACAAAAACTTAAATCATCTCATAATTATAGTTTTAGTCATCAGCGCAAAAATAGAACAATAAAATCAAGAGATTTATTGGTCATGTTGGTTTTGAGCATCATAGCTTTAACTAGTGTCGTTGGTTATCGCTTTTATAATCAGCCACAACTGACCGTGGGCAAAATCTCACCTTTGACGATTAAAGCTCCCTTTTCGGCAAAGTTTGAAGACACAAAAACTACCTTAGAAAAACGCAAAGAAGTTCAAACAGGTATCATTCCTATCCTTAAGCAGAATCAGGAATCAACCGCAGAAATTAAAAGTAAGCTAGGGGGATATTTAGTTAGTATCGATGAGCTAAGAAAGTTAACCGAACCCTTTCCCTTCTTTAACTCTGAAGCCTTATCCTTAGCAAGCCAAAAATACATCCGTTTTTGCGATGATGCAGAGTTTAAGGCAGCCTTAGCCTCGGTTGCTCAAAATCGCCAAAAAGCAACAAACGGTGAAACCAACTTATCTCTAGAAAAAAGACCAGACTTTAACGTTGGGCTACAAAAAATTGCCTCAGAGCTACAGGCATATCGAGAGAAAACATCAGAAACAGAATTTAATACGTTAATAGCTCAAATAACCTTAACTCGCTATCGATATTCTCAGGCTTGGAAAAAGCTAGAGCAGAAAAATAACATTCAATTAGACGACAAAGATCTAGTAGTACTGCTTGATTTGACTGAGAAGGACTGGCAAGCGACAAAAAATACAGTTTCTCTAGCCGTCAATCGTATATTGGCTCAGGGAATATCTTCGGGAATGCCCTCTAATTTATTAGAGCAGACAGTCGTAGAGCAAATTAATCCAGATATACCCCAGGCAACAGAAAATATAGCCAGTAATCTGCTGCTAGAAATTCTTAAACCTAATCTAGAAGAAGATAAAGATGCTACTAGAAATATTGCCGAAAAAGCAGCGATGGCAATTAATTCGGTAGTAGTAGAGGTAGAGCAAGGTGATGTCATTGTCAAACAAGGAGCAAGAATCACTCAAGCAGATTTTGTTTTGCTAGATGGTTTCAAACTAAGCCAAAGAAGCATTAACTGGTCAGGACTGAGATTATCGGCAATTTTTGTCAGCTTTATGGTTGGTTTATTTTTGCTTATCCAAAGAAAAATTTTCACCTCCATTCGTCATCGAGATTATTTATTACTCTGTTTATTAGGTTTGAGCGCACCATTATTAAGCGTGTTTAACTTACCCTATACCAGTTTGCCAGCTATAGGTCTTTTAGTTAGTAGCTTTTATGCTCCTAGTTTGGCTGTGTGGGAGGTAATTCTGGTAACAGGATTGGTTATGTTTAGTAATCAAAACTTAGGCTCTCCCTACCTACTAGCAGGATGTTGTGGGGGACTAGTTGCCGCTATCTTTGCGGGAAGATTGCGATCGCGCGAAGGTATAGCTAGATTAGGTATTATGGTGGGTCTGACTCAAGCAGCAGTTTATTTAATTGTCAATTTAATCTTGAGTGCCAGTCCGTCTTCAATCTGGTCAGCAATTTTACCCGATGCCTCAATTTGTGGTCTGTTTGGAGTTGCCTGGAGCGTAGTGGCAATTGGCATATCACCTTATCTAGAGAGATTTTTTGACCTTGTTACCCCCATTCGTTTAGCAGAGCTATCTAATCCCAATCTGCCGTTGCTAAAACGTTTGGTAACCGAAGCTCCAGGAACATTTCAGCATACAATGTTTGTGGCTTCTCTAGCCGAGGCTGCTGCTAGAGAACTTAACTGCAATGTAGAGCTAATTAGAGCAGGAACTCTTTATCACGATATAGGTAAGATGCACGATCCTCTGGGCTTTATTGAAAATCAGATGGGCGATCCTAACAAGCACGACGAGATTAATGATCCCTGGGTAAGTGCCAAAATAATTAAAAAGCACGTCAGCGAAGGAATAGCAATGGCTCGCAAATACGGTTTGCCCAAAGCAATTCGCGATTTTATTCCCGAACACCAGGGAACTTTACTGATCGCCTATTTTTACTATCAGGCAAAACAAAAGGCAGAGGCCGAAGGAACAACCGTATTAGAGTCAGATTTTCGTTATGCAGGCCCAATTCCTCAGTCAAGAGAAGCAGGGATTATGATGTTAGCCGATGGCAGTGAGGCTGCATTGCGATCGCTAAAAGACGTAACTCATAAACAGGCTTTATCTACAGTGCAGAAAATCTTTAAATCTCGCTGGCAAGACGGTCAACTGCTTGATAGTGGACTAAGTTATGATGAATTGCCAAGAATTGCCGAGGTTTTTATTCGCGTTTGGCAGCAGTTTAATCATAAGCGCATTGTCTATCCTCAAGGAGCTTTGGATTTTAAATCTCAGAAATAGATTATTTAATAGCTCTAAGCTCTAGGCTATAAGCTATAAGCTTGGATTTAAAAGCTCTAGGCTAAAGGCTAAAAGCTTCAAACAGTTATATTATGAGCAAGGATAATATTACATTCAGCGCAACATATTACCGTGGGCAAAAAAACTTCGAGACAAGAAAACCATTTCAATCAGGCTCGTGCTAGTCTACAGCAGGCGATTTCTTGGTATTCTGGTTTTCGTCGTCATGGTAATTCTCCTCCAAATGAACGTCTACAGGCTTCTGTCAGAAAAGATTTACAGTCTTTACAAAACGCCCTGGACAAATTAGATCGCAATGCAGTTCGCATCAGTACCTTTGGTTTAGTTAGCTGTGGAAAATCTTCTTTGATTAATGCCTTATTAGAAGAAGAGGTAGTTGCTACAGGACCTTTGCATGGTGTAACCCAATCATTGACTGTTTTACATTGGAATCCATTACCAAATAAAGGAGTCAACGTCGAGTTGATTGATACTCCTGGTTTGGACGAAGTGGCAGGAGAAGCACGGGCAGCTATGGCGCGAGAAATCGCCCAAAAGTCTGACTTGATTTTGTTTGTAGTGGCAGGGGATATAACCCGCACCGAGTATCAGGCTTTGTGTGAGTTAAGAAGTACTCAAAAACCCCTAATTTTGGTTTTTAATAAAGTCGATCTCTATCCAGATCGCGATCGCCAAAAAATTTACCAGCAATTACAGCAGCTAAATGCAGCACACAGCCTCGGCAGTTTAGCAGATATTATTGCCCCTCATGAAATTGTCATGGTGGCTGCCAAACCTCAAGCAATCAAAATTAGAGTGGAATCTGCTGACGGCAATATTGAAACTAGTTGGGAAACCCCCGAACCTGAGATTGTAGAATTACAAATAGCTTTGCAGCAGATCTTACGACAGGAAGGAAAATCTTTACTCTCGTTAAATGCTTTGGTGCAGGCGAGGGATGCAGAGGTTAATATTGCCCACAAAACTATTGAACTACGCCAAGAAGAAGCAGAAAAAATAATTGCCAAATATGCCCGCTATAAGGCGATCGCCGTAGCGATTAACCCAATTATCTTTGTTGACTTGATTGGCGGTTTTATTGCTGATTTGGCTCTGGTTCGTTCTCTATCAAAGCTGTACGGACTACCCATTACTACCTACGAAGCAGGAAACCTGTTAAAACGTATTTTAGCTAGTTCTGGCGGTTTACTATTTGGTGAAATTGGCAGTAGTTTAATTCTGGGAGTAGGTAAAAGTGGCGCGGTTTTGACCAGTGGCTTCGAGAGTTCGGGAGCGATCGCGGCTTATCTAGGTACAGCTAGTTTCCAAGGTGCGATCGCTGGTTATGGAACTTATGTGGTAGGCAGAGTCGCTCAAGTATACTTAGAACAAGGCTGTACCTGGGGAGAAATGGGAGCTTCTACCCTAATTAAAGAAATTTTATCTCAGGTAGAACCAAATACAATTATTTATCGTCTACGCCAAGAATTGCTGCAACAATAAACATTGCTAATTTTTTGGTATGAATTTGTTAATAAGATGGTTTTTAGCTTTTAGCTTCTTGGCGCAGTCGCTCTAAGAAGGAAACCTTCACCGCAAGCGTGGAATAGCGGTTCAGTCTGTTGCGGGGGTTCCCCCCGTTGAAGAACTGAACCAAGACAGCCCTTTAACTCAAGGCATTTCCGCTTGCAAAGACCGCGCTGCAACGCTTTTAGCTCTCAAATACCTTTAATACTCTAATCAGCAATCAATGAATCAAGTTACCGTCAGTGTTCCTGCTACCACCGCTAATTTAGGAGTTGGTTTTGACTGTATTGGCGCGGCTTTAAGCATGGCTAATGAGTTTACCTTTACTAAGGTTAATACGAACAGTAAGCTCAAAATAAATGTCACAGGCGATGAAGCTTATAAGGTAAGTAGGAAGGAAAATAATTTAATCTATCAAGCTTTTTTAAGGCTTTATCAACAAATCGGTAAAACGCCTCCCAACCTAGAGCTAGATATTAAGCTAGAAGTGCCTTTATCAAGAGGTTTGGGTAGTTCGGCAACGGCAATTGTCGGCGGTTTATTAGGAGCAAATGCTTTAGCAGGAAACCCTTTAGAACGAGCTAAAATCATCGAGATGGCGATCGCAATTGAAGGTCATCCTGATAATGTTGTTCCCGCTTTGTTGGGTAACTGTCAATTATCTGTAGGCTCACAAAGCAATTGGCAAATATGCTCTATTCCTTGGCATCAGGATATTATTCCTGTAGTAGCTATTCCTAATTTTGAACTGTCTACGAAAGAGGCTCGTTCTGTACTGCCAAATAGATACACTCGTAGCGATGCAATTTTTAATATCTCGCGCATGGGTTTACTATTAAGAGCTTTAGAAACCCATAATCAGTCATGGCTGAAAACGGCTTTAGCAGACAAAATACATCAACCCTATCGGCAGCAACTAATTACTGGTTATTTTGAGGTGCAGCAGGCTGCTATTGCTGCTGGTGCTTATGGTATGGTAATTAGCGGTGCAGGACCGACTTTATTAGCGTTAACCAATGCCGATCGAGTAGATCGGGTAGTTAAATCAATGGCTGAAGCCTGGAAACAAATTGACGTTGAGGCTCAAGTGCGATCGCTTTCTTTAGATACAATAGGGGCAAAGGTTCAGTATGCAGATTCTTGAAACTCCTCGACTGAGCCTGAGATACTTAACTATTCGTGATACCAAGGCTTTGATACCAATTTTAGGCGATCCTCAAGTAATGGAATTTTCGCTGATTGGAGTTCACGATCGCCAGCAAATTCGGCAATTTATCGAACAGAGGTTGCTGTCTTACCTAGAGCATGGTTTTGGGCTATATGCTTTAATTCACAAGCAAAACCAAAATTTAATTGGCTACTGTGGCTTTTTTGTACAGAAAGTCGATGAGCAAAAAGAAGTTGAAATTGGCTATCGTTTAGCTAGTCAATATTGGGGACAGGGGTTAGCCACCGAAGCAGCCACAGCAGTTTTAGAATATGGTCGATCCAGATTCAAGTTTAAACGCTTTGTCTGTCTGATTGAACCAGCTAACATTCGCTCTATTCGCGTCGCTCAAAAACTAGGTATGGAATTAGAAAAAAAGATTATTTATCACGGCATCGATGTAGAAATGTACAGTATTACTTGTGAATAACATCTCTCTACTAAGAAACAAGATCGGTCACAATAGGTTGAGACGAACTGGAGGATAAGATCGATCTGTGATTTTTGATCCATCGAACTTGACCGTTAGGCATGGTTTTTGGTCGTACGAACCCTATATTGCCTACAATAAGCAGCATCAAAAATAATGCCGCCGATTTCTAAAACTACGCTGGAAATAGCACAATTATAGAAGCCAAACGACAAGATTTCTAGTCTAGATAAATATCGGTAAATACCGCCATTTATAATTAGATTTTGTTTTAGTAAGCCAGACCCATACTGCGAGTAGTTTCTGCGCCCAAATAGACGCGAATACTCAAGAAATCTGTAGGGCAAGCTGTTTCACAACGCTTACAACCTACGCAATCTTCTGTACGGGGAGATGAGGCAATTTGACCAGCTTTACAGCCATCCCAAGGTACCATCTCCAATACGTCAGTTGGACAAGCTCTTACACACTGGGTACACCCAATGCAGGTATCATAAATTTTGACGCTATGGGACATTAGAATATAAGCTCCAAATGCGAATGTTCACTAAATCGTATTCTGAATAGAATCAAGGGTTAGTTTACCCTATGCTCCTATTCTCACTTGGCGAAAGACTCGATAACTTTAAATTCTGTAACAACAAGCTTGAAATATCGATTAATTCGTTAAGCAAGCTTAACATTTCTTAAGCTAACATCTTGATTTGCTGACCAAAATTAGGTAAATAATTAAGAAAGAATCAGTTTTTGTTAGTATGGTCAATCCTAATTCTCAGCACAGCCAGCCAAAATCAGCAATACCGTCTCAAACTAAGCTGATTAAAACTTACTACGATCTCATGAATTTACATCCTTCTGCTTCTACCATTGTCATTCGTCGTACCTATCGCCAACTAAGCAAAGAATATCACCCCGACACTACCAAACTGCCCGCTAATATTGCCACCGCCAAATTTCAAAAGCTTAATGAGGCTTACGCAACCTTGAGTAGCCCTGAAAAGCGATCGCTTTACGACCTCAAAATAGGCTATTCTCGCTTTAATGTGATTCAAGCACCCAGTTGGTCTGAACCCGATCAAGAAAAATGGTCTAGGACTGCCTATCTCGATCCTACCGATCGCCCCTTGTCTTCGGGAGAAATATTTGTTTTAGTTCTGTTGGGATTAACTTTTATTGGCTGTATAGTTTTAGTAATGGCGATCGCCTATTTTCGTAGGTGATAGATACGACCGCGCGAATATACTGCTTTGCGAGACAGCGCGGTGGGCGGTTTCACCGACAGAAAGGACTTGTCCGCATCTAAGCGACTGTCGAGGGTGTAAACCGCTGTATCTGCCCACTAAGTTTATATATCTCTATCCACTAGAAGGGGTTCTTTGCTATTATAAATTAGCTACCCTGGGAGAGGTGGCAGAGTGGTCGAACGCGCTCGACTTGAAATCGAGTAAAACGAAAGTTTTCGTGGGTTCAAATCCCACCCTCTCCGTAATTCAAAAAGGCTATGATTCGCTAGTTGAGGTAGATGCTTCCTCTACTGGTTCAGATTGATTCAAATCTTTACTAGCTTCCAATTTCGCATTCATGCTAATAGATTTCTCAATATTTTCAGCTTCTTTCTTAAATTCATTTTCAAATTCTTTAGAAGCATCTTGAAAACTACGAAGAGTTTTGGCAACGCTGCGACCAATTTCGGGTAGTTTTTTAGGTCCAAATACTAATAGAGCAACTATTGTAATCAAAGCCATTTCTGGTAAACCAACGCCAAAAATGTTCATTATCTCAGACTTCCTAATAAGTTTAATAGATTAAATAAGTAGTTTGACCTTCAAAATAGATTGAGGATCAAACTATAGTATTAGCTAGTTCAATAGTTAATAAATCTGTGGCTAAATTGTCTATCGACTTAGAGTTCTCCAGTCAACATCAATTCCTTCTAGAATTAAAGAAGAATTATAAAGTTGCAGAATAATTAACAAGAAAACAAGAAATAAAGCCATAAAGACTCCCATCAAGATGGTTGTTCCCCAACCAGGAGCAACTTTACCATATTCAGAATTTAAAGGTTTGAGAATATTTCCCAAACGAGTTTGCTGTGACATAGTTCACTAATTATGTAAAATCAGGTTTTTCGTAATCTTCTGTAATATTATAAAGGAAGAGTAATCATAATTTATATATACTTATGGAACCTGCAATAGTTCTTAGCATCAGTATAGGGACTGTATTAGTCGCTATTACTGGATTTTCAATTTATATGGCTTTTGGTCCACCGTCTATTGATCTAGGCGATCCTTTTGAAGATCATGAGGATTAGCGACCGATGATCGATGACCAATAATCGATGATATTGACTACCTTGGGGTTTTCATCGTCGGGGCAATGCTCCTTTACTAGTTCGTCTGTTACTGTGTTGCGATCGCCATATACTTGCTAAAAAGTACGACGCATTTGGCTTTGACGACGGATATTATCAACCTTTTTACTTAATCTCTCAAGGGGAGTAGTAGCGAAAACAGCTATTACTCCTTTTTTATGTTTTTACAAAGGTTATCCTGAAATTTTCTCAAACAAATATTTATAATTGGTCAATTAAAGACTAAGGATAATGTCGCTCATCGCCATGACAGCAGATACAGCTATAAGTAAGTTTTGGACTTTAATTTCTGGGGTAATGCTCTTAAATAAGGAAACTTTTGAACTAATTAATAGTTTACCTTTAGGCTTGATTGCCAGTATTTTAGTAGTTTTGTTAGCTGGACTGTCTCAAACTTCTGGTCAAAGCGTGATGCTGTTTATTAATCGAGTGCGTCCACTGCGGTTTTTGCTCTCAATAGCGATCGCAGCAGTTTTATTTGTCTTTAACTACAATTTTTGGGTTTTAAGCACTTGGTTAGTTGCGGGCTGGTTATTTGGGGCTAATTTGTCTCTAGTAGAAATTGTCAAAACTTTAGGGTTTAGCTACGCGCCTTTATTGTTAGGTTTTTTAATAATTATTCCCTATTTTGGGATGCCAATTTTTATTGTGCTGTCAATTTGGACATTAATGGCGATCGCCATTGGTTTAGGCGCAATTTCTGATTTAGGTATATGGCAGGCTTTTGAATGCTGTCTTGGAGGCTGGTTGGTACTGCAACTTTCTCAGCGCGTTTTTGGTAAGGCGATCGCTCGTATTACGAGTAGAATAGTTGATTGGGTTGCAGGAGTTAAGCTTATTACCGAAGCCGATTATTTAGAGCAAATGCTTTACAGTGGATTACCTATTCCTCCCGATCCGACCAATATTCCTAATTTACTTGGGGAGAAATCAGAAGAATCGTGAGTAAACAATTTTTAACCAGAAGTGCGTTAGTTGTATTAGCATTAGCCATAGTTATTTTCTTGTCTCCTGCAAATGCTTGGTGGGTGCAGTGGTATGTTTTTCTGCACGCTGAGTTATTAAATTTGCTTTTGGACGGGGGCAGAATTATTGGTATTGCCCTAGTGTTGGCAGGTTTAATGGCACCCTTTGAAGCTTTGGGTTGGTGGGCTGGATGGTACGGTGGCGATCGCGATACGCTTACTTTACCTACTAAAAGTACTCAATTCCCAATTATAAAAGTAGCTTCTACAAGAATACAGTATGTAGTTTATCTTGATGGCATTGGCAAAAGCTCGTTCAAATATTCCTTTCGGGTAAAAAAATTTTTGCAACAGCTAGAGGAATCTTTACCAGAAGAAAATTATGTTCTGATCAAAAACATTATTCCCTATTCAGTAATCAATCTCCCCTTAACTATTGGTAGACCTTTAGGTTCAGTTTGGCAATGGATCGAACGCACCACTACGTTTGGAGTACTAAGAGTGCTAATCTTGTTACGCAATATGTTTCAAGTGGCGGTATCCGTAGATAGTCGCTATGGTCCGATATACAATCGCGGTACAGCACAAATAATTATCGATCGCCTGTTGGCAAGAGGTTATCAACCAGGTAGCGGGGCTTTAATTACTCTTATTGGCTATAGTGGTGGCGGACAAATATCTTTGGGCGCAGTCCCTTATATCAAAAAGGTCTTAGCTGCGCCGATTGACGTGATTTCTTTAGCGGGGGTAATTAGTGGTAACAATGAAGTGGCACAGGTAGAACATCTCTATCATTTAGTGGGCGAAAAAGATCGAGTAGCCCGCTTTACTTCTTATCTGTTTCCTCGAAGATGGTCAATCTTTACTTGGTCGAATTGGAATCTGGCTAAAAGTCGCGGTGAAATTAGCTTTATCTCTTTAGGGAAAGTGGGGCATGATTCTACCAAGGGTCCATTGAGCGAAACAGCTATATTTGCCGATGGTAGCAATCATTTAGCCAAAACCCTAGAAATTATTTTACGTATTTTAACTCGTACTGATGGTCAAGAACCCTATCCTGCTGCCGTTGCCGATTATAAATCATTTGCCTCAAAGGTGGTTAGTGACTATGCCAACTACGTTAAAGCAGATTTTAATCAGCCTGATTATTATCCTCTTAAGCAATCTTATTCTCAAGAATATTTGCCCGTGGGTGAATGGCTAGGACGTTTAATTTTACCAGATGTTAGCGAACGATCTCGTGTTGGTGGAGTGTACTTAGAAGTACACCACGCACCAGAATCCGATCGCGATTTAATCGGCAAAAAGATATACTTGCGTTGGAGCGATCGCCCTGACATTCAGGCTTATGTTAATCAGGTCAAAATTAGAATTGGCTTTTCTGAACAGGCTTATAAAAGTATCAATCAGGGTATAGTTCTGCCTATACGCTTAAACCACTGGCGACAGGTACAAACTTTAGAATCTTTGGCTGGTGCAAGACCAAATGATGATGTGATGGTTGCGTTGAGTTCGGTCGAAGTAGTTAGAGACTCTGACATTAGCTTATATGTTACTCGTGAACCGATTCTAATTACGGGGAAGTATTATGCTTTAGTAACTATTACTAAGTTATTTCCTAATAATTACGCTGTCGTCCGTCATTACAATTCTGCATCTAAGCAGTTTGATGGAAAAGAAGACACTGTTTATTTCCCCCAGGTAGTAAAGGATCGCCAGGGAGTTTTACCCGCTACCGCTAACCAGATTACCGAATCTCCTTTAAATAAGACAGGATGGTATATCTATGGCGCAAAAAACCACCAGGGAATATTTACCGTCCAGGCGATCGCACCCCGTAGCTTGTTTCAACTACAGCCAGCTAAAGTTATTTCTGGACTGCACAAAACCACTGACTATATCCACAATCAATATTGGCAAGGAGTAAAAGAAAAAAAAGGTCAGATCGATTCAATTCTTTTAAATCCTCGCAACTTACCAGACACAGAATTAATTAACTCTTTTTCTGAAGGCGATCGCCTGTTAGTCTTACATACCTACGGCGGTATTGGCGGTAACAAGCGAGAATTTGCCCCATTGGGCATCTTTTTTGGACATTTTGCCTTTGGTTTAGCCAGAGTAATCCGTGAACCTCTTACCCAAGAACTTCGTTTCAAAATCGGCTATGCACAGGTTTATACCCAGAACACAACGGGGATTATTGCAGGGAGTTTAGACTGGACAAACTTTGTAGGCGATCGCCAGTTTGGTTGGTTAGGCAGTCGTCCCATCACCGATATTATAGTTAAGCTAGATGTTCTAGAAGAATACAATTTTGATGGCCTGCGTCGCTTTCCCCTCAACGCCTTAGCATATCAACTAGATCGTATGATGGCGCGTTATCGTACTGGAGACGGTACGGGGGCAACCTTTGTCGGACCTGCTAACTCCTGTGTCCAAGATTCCTGTCAGGCTTTTTATCAGGCGATTAATATGACCCTAACTGAAATTGATAACAATGCCCAAATCAAAGACTGGATTGCAGCTAACCCCAACCATTCCCAAACTCAAAGACTAAAGCGTTTAGTCGTCCTCAATAAAGCTATCGAAGCCAAACTAGTTTCTTGGCAAACCCGCGCTGATTGGGTCGATCCGTATCAATCATTAATTGGTACTCGCCTAGAAGATCGTCCCGTAACTACCGTAGTTAATGCTTTAACAAGCTGGCGATCGCTTTTACCCCGTTTAGCAAACGATGTTTTAGCCGAAATCTTCTTAAAACATGGTGCAAGTTTGTGGCTACTGCAAACCTATCAAATAGGCGGTTGGGATGAAGATATCGAACCCATTGCGCCAACAAAATTATGGATCTAAAGCGATTACGTCATACATTAAATCACCAACGCCTAGTTAATTAAGCATAAAGTAAACGACCTTTGGGAATAGGAATATTGCGACCTAATTCTTGTGCTGTTTCGATCCATTCTTGAATTACAATCTCTGCATTTGTCACTGCTTCAATATAAGTCTGACCAACATGCGGACAAGTCCTTTGTGCCATACATCCTGGTAATTCTGGAACTTCTACAATAAATGCTTCATCGGATTCACTCCAATAAATGATTAATTCGTATTTAATTAACATCACTATCTCCTAAACGATATTTAATAATGAGATTTCTAATTTGCTTAATCTGATAGCTTTTAGCCTTGCTATTTTTGGGCTGGATGTTTATTATTTCTTCTATATTATTCTCAGTGAAAATATAATGATCGCCTTTAATTCTTTCGGCAAATCCCAACTTTTTAATAGCTGGCACAATTCAGTAAATTTAATATTGTTATCAGATGTTCCTGAAAGAATTCTTTGTAGCAATTTTTCATATTTTCCCATAATCCAATTAGATCGACGATTGCCCTAATGAATAATGATTTCTAATAACTTAGGATGATACCTGTTATTGTAGATTATCTCAAAATAAAAAGCGATCGCTTTTACCCCGTTTAGCAAACGATATATTGGCTGAAATTTTCTTAAAACATGGCGCAAGTTTATGGCTACTGCAAACCTATCAAGTAGGTGGTTGGGATGAAGAGATTAAACCCATTGCGCCTACGAAGTTATGGATTTGAAAAAGTCTAAAAATAATTTTATGATTAGGCATAATAACCAAGAGACTGATATGAGCTTAATAAGATCGCCTTCTAGTTAAAAATATATAATTTTATGAATAATGATCACCATAATATCTCTGTTTTGGAGTCAAACTGGGATGGTATTAAAGTAAGATATTGCCACATGAAGGCTACAGGGGATTTTGCTTGGGCAATGCCCCAAAATGGTATTAGTATTATTTTTGCACCACATGATCGCGCTACTTGGTCGGTGGACGGTGGAGAGAGTCAAACAACTCCTGTAACATCAGGTAGTGTTTTGATTCATTCTAATCGTAATTTCGTTTGGCATTATCGAGAAAAGAAGAGTGAATGGATTTATCTTGAGTTAGAACCGCAAATTTTGACGCGCATAGCTAAAGAGAGCAATTTATCAACCGATTTAGAAATCGAATATTGTGTATTGTTTGGCGATCCGACAATTTTACATTTAGCTCAATTGTTTAAAGCTGAAGTAGTAAAAAGCGGTGTCGCCGAGAAAATATACATAGAGTCGTTAAGAAATTTGTTAGCAGTTCATCTGGTTCGCAACTATAGCAGCATAGAGCGATCGCCAATAACCAAACAAATAACTGAAATAATTCGTCCTCTTAACCCTTGGCAGGTTAAGCAACTTCAAGACTTTATTGAAGATAATATAGACCAAAAGCTAAGTATTGAAAAATTAGCGGCAATAGTTCATCTGAGTCAGTTTCATTTTGTTCGTGTTTTTAAAGAAGCTGTCGGCACAACTCCTCATCGCTATCTAATACAGCGTCGCATCGAACGAGCCAAAACTTTATTGACCGTGACAAGGCTTTCAGTACAGGAAATTGCTATTAGAGTAGGATACGTTAATATAAGTCATTTTACAAAGCAGTTTCGTAACTATGTAGGGGCAACTCCCGCAGTATATCGCCATAGTGTTTGAAGCGATGAGCAATATTAGAACATAAACCCGCAAGAAAAGAGTATCTTCTGGGCGATCATTTTCTATAAGCTAAGAGTAGCGGTACTAAATTGCTCAACTGCTCAGATTGAGAACATCAGTTTTATCAAAGAGCAAAAAATATTAGTAGATAGTTTCAGTATCAAATAATCGTAGTTACATATTAAGGAGCAAATAACAACATGAAATACAAACTACTTGGTAAAAGCGGACTAAGAGTGTCAGAATTATGTTTAGGCACAATGACCTTTGGAGAAGACTGGGGTTGGGGTGCATCAAAAGAGGAAAGTAAAAAGATTTACGATGTTTTCCGTGAAGCTGGCGGTAATTTTATTGATACTGCCAATGTTTATACCAACGGTACTAGTGAAAAGTTTGTAGGCGAGTTTATTGCCAATGAGAGAGATGCCATAGTTTTAGCAACTAAATATACAAATGGTTTAGGTGATGGTAATCCTAATGGTGCGGGAAATCAGCGTAAAAACATGGTACAGTCCGTTGAAGGCAGTCTCAAACGCTTAAATACTGACTATGTAGATGTTTTATGGCTACACATTTGGGACTTTATGACTCCTGCCGAAGAGGTTATGCGAGCCTTTGATGATTTGGTTCGAGCAGGAAAAGTATTGTATATCGGTATTTCTGACGCTCCTGCTTGGGTGGTTTCTCGTTGCAATACCTTGGCGGAGTTAAGAGGCTGGACGCAGTTTATCGGTTTACAGATTGAATATAGCTTAATTCAACGCACCTCAGAACGAGATTTATTACCAATGGCTCATACATTAGACATTGGCGTTACAGCTTGGTCGCCTTTAGCTAACGGTTGGTTGACGGGTAAATATACTAACGGTAAAAATGATGGTGGTGATAAGCGATTAGAAAATGAAATGATGGAGGGGTTTGTTGATAAAAGCGATCGCAATACTGCCATCGCTCAAGAAGTTGACAAAGTAGCAGCACAAATAGACAAGAGTTCTTCTCAAGTGGCTTTAAGCTGGTTATTGAGCAAAGGCGTAATTCCCATGGTCGGCGCGAGAAAAGTTTCTCATGTGGAGGACAATCTTCGATGTGTCGATCTTAAATTATCTCCAGAACAAATAAAACAGTTAGACGAAATAAGCCAAATCGAACTTGGTTTCCCTCACGATTTCTATAAAGCTGATCTAATCAGAAACTTTGTTTACAATGGCACGTTCGATAAAATCTATAATCATCGCTATTCTCAGTTAACTAATTAGTCCTAAATGCGATCGGTTTTAACTTCTGACTTCATTCTTATCTATTACTCTAGCTAGATGTATTAAAATCACTAGTTAATATCTAATGCACATAAGTATCTGGTTAAATAACAAGATTTGACCCGTATAATTTTCCAATAAATTTAAGCGAATTTCTTATGTGGGCAACAATTCAATCTGTTCTCTGGTGGCTGTTTATTGCTTTTTTAGTCCTCAGCCTAGCTCTTTTCATTGGTTTTTATCTGCGGGGGGCATTTCGCGATCGCATTAACTACAAAGTAAAACACGCACCCCGCCCAGACGAGCCACAATTTCCTTTTACCCTTGCCAGTATTACCAATTCTTTTATGACCGATGGTGTTATTACAGATTTTTGGAATGAGCCTGATAAAATTCAACAAGCTCGTATAGATGCAATTAGCAAGGCACAACATACAATCGACTTTGAGACTTTCTTTATGACTCCAGGAAAACGGGCAGATAATTTTGCCGTTGCCTTAGCAGAAAGAGCTTCTGCGGGGGTTGAAATTCGTCTGGTTGTCGATCATTATGGAACAAAAGACATATCAGACAATTATTGGCGACGTTTGCGGGGTGCGGGAGTAAAAGTCTCCTTTTTTAATCCTCCCAATTGGAAAGCTCCTTTAGATTATGCTGGACGGACTCACCGCAAGCTACTATTGATTGATAGCCAATTTGGCTTAGTAGGTGGAGCGGGAATTTCCGATCTTTGGGACGGTATCGAAAAAAAAGATGATACTCAGCCATGGTTAGATGTGGAGATGCGTATCGAAGGAGAAATAATTAGTATTTTAGAAGGAGTGTTTTGTCAACACTGGACGTTTGATGATGGCACAGCGGATTTGGGTAGGAATAAATTCCCGAATTTTAGTAATGGCAGGGAAAAAGATACAAGCGAAAAGCAAGACTCCAACCTAATGTTAGTTGTCCCAGGAGCAAATCCTCGAATCCGTTTCTCACCAATTCAGTCATTTAAATGCAACAGTATTCTCTGCGCTAGAAAAAGAATTTGGTTAGCTAGTCCTTATTTTCTTCCTGATAACAACTCCATAGATATATTAGTTGCAGCCAAGCAAGATGGAGTAGATGTTCGCATTCTTACCACCAGCCAACGTAGCGATAAAAAACCTGTTTACTATGCTTCATTTGAACACTACGGCAATTTATTGCGAGGCGGTGTAGAAATCTATGAATTTCAGCCTAGTATGACTCATGCTAAATTACTCTTGATTGATGATATTTGGGCGACTACGGGTAGTGCCAATTTTGACCCGCGCAGTTTTTGCCATAATGAAGAGCTAGACATTTGTAGCGCGCAACCTGAATTAGTACAAGGCATTAAAGACACTTTTGAAAAAGGCTTTGCCCAAAGCAAACGTATAACTCTTGAGCATTGGCAAAAGCGATCGCTAATTAAACACCGTATTATTGGTAATACAGTAGATTTTTTCCAATGGCAACTATAGTCGTACAAGATTAGATTAGCGGTGCGACCCCGCGTCGCCGTTAGGCGCAAGACAAAGGCTTTAGCCGCATGTACGCGCACCAAGACAGGACAGTGAGGGTGATTGGCTTGAAAGTAACAAGTAATAAGTAGCAAGTAACAGTTGAAAAAATGTCAAACACGTTTTTGCGTAATGCTACATAAGCTATTAAACACTCATAATTAAATAATTGAAGGATTGTAATTAGTGCAGGTGAGATTAGAAAACGATATATTATTTGTTGCCCACCAAGATTTGCCACCCTACAAAAAAGGTGGCTCTGTGGTACGCAATAGTTACTTCTGGGCGTTAAAATCTATTGCCTGTTTTACGTCTAGAAACAAAGATTGGGAATACGATGCAGAAGTTTGGGTAGCTCTTGCCAGAATGTTAATCTCTTTCACCGAATCTGGATATTTAGGAGAAAAAGAAACCTGTTTAGAATTTCCTGAAACTACACCTATTCCTAATCAATTACGTTCCGTTTCTAGCTATTTATAATATTGACCAACGGTCACAGCAGCGGATAGACTCCCTAAAATACAACTATCTGTAAGATTATTTTTTCTGATTTCGGGAAATCTGTTGGTTTTTTAGGCGATCGCGCAGCACCTCAGCTTCTTCTAGATCGCGCTGTGCTTGAAGCTGACGTAAAGCTTCTTGGGTTGTCCCGACAATCAGCCCTCCAGTGCCACAGATTAACATATAAGTCTGTTCTAAGTTTTGATAGTTTTTACTGGTGTAGGGAGTTTTTACAATCTTTGCCAGCACTAAGCCAATGCCGACACCAAGTGCTGCTGTCACTACACCAGCAAACCAGATTTTACGTTGGTTCATAATTTTCGCTTTGTGTGAAATGGTTATGTTCAAATAAACTAAGTGGGTAGACAAGAAAAAGCTTAGTTATGTAACAGAATGTTTAGCTAGAATTAAATCGAAAACGTTCTATCGAGTATTCTCCAGTTATTCCTCTGGCTTCTATTCCAGACATAACTGCATAAGCAAGGTCTAATTCATCTTCAAACATTTGCCCTACTAGCTCATGAGTTTTTATTTGATGCCACTCTACTTCAATCGGATTCATCTGTGAACAATATGGTGGCAAGAAAAACAGGTATAATCCCATTGCCTCCCATTGTGACCATTTCTGCTGTACTTTTTGGCTTTTGTGGATTGAACCATTGTCTTGTACGATGACTCTAATTTTTCCCGTGCGCTTCAATTGTGACTGTGCAAGCTTTGCTTGCTCATCCATCATTTTTATATAGCTTTTGCTATTGAAGCTACCAATAGCCAGACCATAAGTAAACTTAACTGATGGTTGCCAAAGCCCCAAGATGCTTAAGCGTCTTCCTCTTCTCTTAGTCTGTTCGAGTCTTTTCTGTTTTCCGCGAAAAAAGTAGCTGTAACTTACGGGTGTCCACATACAAAATCCCGATTCATCGAGATAAAATAGGTCAACCTCTTCTGCTGCTGCACTTAATTCCAACATATCTAAGTCAGCTTGCTTAATTGCGGTAGTGTTTCTGGTCTTGGCGTTGACTATGAGACTGGCGAGTTCGTTTCCAAATTATCCCCTTTTTTTGAGTACCCTTCGTAGATGCTCAGGACTCAATTGAATTTGTCTTTCTCTGGCTAGTTTTTGTGACAGTTGTTTGCTGTTGTAGGTTCGCTGTTCATTTTCTAAACTCTGTTCGAGATGTTCTAAATCTTCTTCTGAATAACGTTTTTTCCCTCCTCTTCCTCTAGCTTCCCATAACCCTGCTAACCCCAATTTTTGCCATCTTTTGATTGCTTCTCGGACAGTCTGTCGATGACAATCAAAATGAACTGCAATGTCTTCGATGTACCATCCTCGATTATTGAGTCGTAGCATTGAGCCTCTGTCTTTGACTCTTTGAGGAACAGTTGTCGCCGTTCTTAACTCTAGTAATGTTCTATCTTCTTCTCTGTTCAAGAAGATTCTCAGCCTTGCTCCCATCTCGATTTTCCTTAATTTGTCTAATCTTCGACTTTAATTATCTTTACATACTTTATCTTTTTCATCCCTCCCTACTTAGTACGTAGCTTTTAGCTCTTAGCCCTTAGCTTTCAGCTACGAGCGATCGCTCGTTTAAACTGGATTATCACCTTCTTGAAAGCGAGTTGAGGCGGGAGTATCGGCGCGATCGCTCCTTTCTAGATTTTTTGCATCTTTTACACGACCGTTAGAATCGTCTGCATCATCTTTTGGCGGTTTCTTATTAAGAAATTTCGCTTCTAAGCTTTTGATAACCACATAGAGGACTGGTACGACCAAAAAGCTCAGTATCGTAGATACCAGTAGTCCGCCAACCAGAGCCGTTCCAATTGACCGACGGGAAGCCGAACCCGCTCCAGAAGCAATAACCAAGGGGAAGAAACCAACTAAAGAAGATACCGCAGTCATCAGGATCGGACGGAAACGTTCTTGGGCAGCTTCTTGTGCTGATTTGACAATAGAAACTCCTGTCTCTCGCGTTTGGTTGGCAAGTTCCACAATCAAAATCGCGTTTTTACTGGCAAGACCAATCAACATTACTAGTGCCACCTGGACATAGACGTTGTTGTCTAATCCTGCCAAGCCAATAAAAGATAAAGCACCTAAGATCGCCAAAGGAACAGTTAACAGAATGATTAGGGGATCGATATAGCTTTCGTACTGAGCCGAGAGAGTCAGAAAGACCATGATGATCCCAAAGAGAAATACTAATGCTCCTAAACTACCAGCAGCCAGTTCTTCTTTAGCCAAACCAATCCAATCTCCAGTGACTCCAGGTAAAGACGATTTTGCTACTGCTTCATCAATTGCTGCGATCGCTTGACCAGTAGAAGAATCTTCGGCTGCCTCTGCCTGAATTTTGATCGAGCGATCGCCGTTGTAGTGATAAATAATCTGGGGGCCAATAATACGAGAAATTGTGGCTATTTCTCCCAGAAGAATCATTTGTCCTCCCCGCGATCGCACGTAAAGATTCTCTAGATCGTCAGGAGAATTACGAGCTTCGCCCTCAGCCTGTAAAAATACCCGATAGCTGCGTCCCTCTAGAGTAAAGTCGTTGACATATTGAGAACCTACCAAAGCGCCAATGGTTTGTAGTGCCGACTCAAAATCAACATCTAGAGCTTCGAGGCGATCGCGATTGATGTCTACCTGTAGTTGAGGGGTACTGGCTGAGAACTGGGTAAAAGCCGAGCCAACCGCAGGTGACTTATTGGCTTGAGCAATAATTTCTTGAGCATTGGCTAGAAAATTATCGATATCCAGGCTTCCGCCACTTTGGTTTTGTAGCTGTAGTTCAATCCCTCCAGTGGAGCTAAACCCAGGAATGGGCGGTAGGTTAAAAGCAGCAATGGTCGCATTTTGATTTACATAGAATTGTTGGTTAAGTCGTTGGATAACGCTTTCTGCGGTTTGATCCGATCCAGTTCGCTCATCCCAAGACTTGAGTTTGGCAAAGAACACCCCTTTATTGGGGCCTGCACCTTCCAAACCAATACCGCTAGCGACAAAATAATCTTCTACTTCGGGAGTATTTTCAAAAGTCTCGGAGACAAACTTGGTAACTCGATCCGTATAGCTCAAGGATACTCCATCAGGAGCTTGGATGATTCCCAAGAAAACCCCCTGATCCTCTGGGGGAACAAAGCCTCCAGGCACTGCTTTAAACACCATATAGGTGGCAAATAGACCCAGGACAAACAAGCCAATTACAATGTAGCGAAGGCGAATGAGAAACTTAACGAAGGCCGTGTATCGGTCTATAACCCAGCTTAAAAACCGATTAAATGGCGTAAATATCTTGTCCAAAAATCCTTTTTTGCCATTACCTGACTGCTTTTGTTCTTGCGATCGCAACAAGATTGCAGACATAGCGGGGGTAAAAGTCAGGGCGTTAAAGGTTGACACAAGCACGGAAAAGGCAATAATTAAGGCAAACTGCTGGTAAAGTATCCCAGTTGTTCCTGGGAAAAACGCCACGGGAATAAATACTGCCATCAGTACTACAGAGGTGGAAAGAACTGCCCCAGCAATCTCGTCCATCGCTTCAAAAGATGCCTTTTTCGGTGTCATTCCTGCTTCGATCTTGGCGGTAATTGCTTCGACAATAACGATCGCATCATCTACAACTAACCCTGTAGCTAGAATTAAGCCAAACAAAGTCAAACTGTTAAGTGAAAATCCGAAAGCAAAAGCAAATCCCAATGCACCTATAAGTGAGACTGGAATTGCCACTGCCGGAATAACGGTGGTGCGCCAATCTTGCAGAAAGATAAAAATGATGATGATTACCAGAGCGATCGCCTGGAGCAAGGTTATAAAAACCTCTTTGATCGATACTTGAATAAACTCAGTGGTATCGTAAACTAGAGATTTAACCAATCCTGGAGGAAAATTCTGACTCAATTCATCCATGGCATCTTTGACGTTATTACCGACATCTAGGGCATTACTTCCAGGAAGTTGAGAGATAGCAATACCAATGCCTTCTTGTCCATTAACGCGAGCATTGGCAGTATAGTTTTCTGCACCAATTTCTGCATAGCCCACATCCCGCAGATGCACCACCGCGCCACTTTCTAAAGTTTTGACTACCAAATTTTCAAACTCAGCTTTACCTTGAAGGCGACCTTGAATCCGAACTGGTAGCTCATAATCTTGATCTCCAGGGTTAGGCTCTTGACCAATAGAACCCGCGCCCACCACTACGTTTTGCGAACTAACAGCTTGAGATACATCCAATACGGTTAATCCTCTAGCAGCTAGAGCTTGAGGATCGAGCCAGAGTCGCATCGCATTTTGTTTGGCCCCAAATACGGTAACGTCTCCTACGCCCTCAATCCGCTTTAAAACATTAGTGACATTGGCATCGACATAGTTACTAACGAAAATGTCATTGTAGACTCCTTTTTCGCTATAAATACCAAAGATCAAGAGGATGCTACTAGATGCTGCTTTGGTAGTAACCCCCCTTTGTTGGACTGGACTGGGCAACTGTGGTAAAGCCTGGGCTACGCGGTTTTGGACGTTAACCTGAGCAATATCCTTATCCGTTCCCGTAGGGAAATAAATTGAGATATTACTACTACCAGCATAGCTCTCAGAAGTTGAGTAATCCATTCCTGGGACACCGTTAATTTCCTCTTCCAAAATTGTGGTAACGGTATCTTCGATAGTTTCTACATCAGCCCCTGTGTAGGTACTTGACACCTGAATTTGAACGGGGGAAACATCGGGCAGATAGTTAATTGGTAGCAGAGGAATACAGACTCCTCCCACCAGGACAATGACAATGGTACAAACCGTAGTTAGTACGGGACGTTTAATAAAGTTTCCAGCGATGGAGAATAAAGCCATAATTAATTAAACATTTGAAGGTTGGCGATCGATAATTTAAAAGTTGCGTCTGAGGTGGAATATGATTCCGCCCCCCTGCCCCCAATCCTGGGGGAGTCAAGATAACTTCAAGTCCCCCACTCGCGCGTACGTGCGGGCAAGCCCTTCGGCGACGCGGTGAGACAGTTGCGGTGGACTGGTTCCCCGGCATAAGGAGGGCGCGTCGCCTGTGGTTTCCCAGGCGTTTATGTCGCCCGTCAAACTGTTGAACCCTTTAGGGGGTCGCTCGTCTTGGGGGATTTAGGGTGGGCGGAAATGCCCTGAGTTAAAGGGCATATTCCACGCCCACCCAAAGGGGGCATTTTAAAATCAGCAACGTTAAAGCAGTCAACCTAGAACCTGCTTAAGATTCTGGTTGATTAGATTCTGGTTTAACGGGCGCACCATCTCGCAGCTTGAGGATGTTCGAGACGGCAATGCGATCGCCTGTTTCTAGTCCAGAAGTGACCTGATAACTATTGTCCTGAATCGGTCCCAACTCTACGGGGGTCATGTTAACTACCTGTTTATCGTTTTTGTTAGGTTCATTGTTTAACTGATAGACAAATTCCTTTCCTCCCGTGCGAGAAATCGCCCCAGTCGGAACTAAAATTCCGCGCTCGGTGTCCCAAGTAAGACGTGCCTGCACATATTGTCCATTTCGCAATTCACCTTCGTTCTTAAAACGTGCTCTTGCTAAAATAGTTTGGTTTTCTGGGTCAACCGTTGGCGAGATAAAGGTAAGCTTACCTGTAGATAATTTTTCTTTGCTGGTAGGATCGATTAAATCTAACGGTAAACCTAGCTTAAGCTGGTTTGCTCGACTCGAAGGGACTTGAATATTTAAGAATAGCTCATCTGATTGGGTTATTCTCGCCACCACAGATTGACCAGCACTTACATAAGCTCCCTCCTTCACAGGAAAATTATCTATAACTCCAGCTATAGGAGCTTTAATTGTCTTAAAACCCGTACTTACCGAAGAAGCATCCGCCTTTGCCTGTGCCTGACGAATATTAGTTTTTGCTTGGTTTATTTGAACTTCGGCGGTAGAAACATCTTGTTCTGCGCTAATTAAATCGTTTTTTGCTGCTTCGGCTTTCTGTAATGTTTCGTCTAAGCGGACTTGTGCCACTCCACCTTCTTCAAACAGCTTCTGCACGCGCGGTACATACTTACTAACTAAATCGTAGTTAGTTTTTGCACTATTGCGTTTAGCTTTAGCAATGTCGAGTTGCTTAAGAGCATTTTGATAATCGTCTTTGGCTACATTGACCCCTTCTAAAGCTGCTTGATAGTTGGGTGCGCTTTCTCCAGGCTCTAGCTCCATGATGGTTTGCCCTGCCTCGACTCGTTCCCCAGCCTCAACTAAAATCTTTTTAATGCGTCCTTGAATTTCGGGATTAACCTCAACGATTTTAACCGCTTCTAAGTTACCGACAAATTCCGAGCGATCGCCAATTGTAGCGGACTGTAATTTTGCTATTTTAACGGGTATAGCACTTGCCTCAGTATTTTCCTTGGCATCAGTGGCATCTGAGCTAGAATTGCAGGCAGTACTCAAAAATGAAATCGATAGGGTTGCTCCCAATAGGACAGGAGATAAACGCCTTTTAATAGTCGTTCTAACTTTCATGTAAACTAAAATATTTTAAACGTTAATACTTCTCTCTAGATATTTTCTACCGTCTATGTTCTATATTCGCGGAGATAGGGCGAGCGACGATCGTGCTATTGATAAAAATTATTCTTTTTAGGCTTGAGTTAAACAGAGGCTCATTCTCAAGCCAGAACAAACGAACTGCACCCATGCAGTAGAAGATAAGTTTGGCATTGCCGAATTGAGATTTGATTCCCCGGCATCGCGTCGCGCCCCCCTACCCTTAGAATTGCCTGTAAGGGGGCATTTGAGAACTAAAAAATATATAGATTCATGTTTGAATTCAACAATGACGATTAACGATAATAAGTAACGCCACGGTATTTCAATTTGGTTTTCTGTTGAGATTTAAGAGCTTTGTCTTTTTCAATTTGTAAAGTTAAATCCCCATAGCGATCGCGTTTGCTATTATCCAAACACCGACAATCTTCTAAAAATTCTTTTTTATGGTCATACCAAAATGCGAGCGGCTCGAATACAGTTTTCGCGCTAGATTTACTTAATATATTTTATCCAGGGAAATTTAGGATTGATACCCACTGACAAAGAATTCCCTCGATAGACAATCTCTAAGTTATAAGGCTTAATAGCAGTTTTTCTTTCTACTGCTTTTTTCAAAAAGACAACAATACCAGAATAAGAGTTAAATTCCTGCAAATCTTTTTTCAAAATCAAAATACAGGGTATTCTATTACAATTAATAAAAGTTAGCCAGTGATAGTCACAGATTACTCCGCCACCTCCGACATGAACGGACAGACATATGTGGAGGTGCGCCTTGGTACTGCGATCGTTGGTTAAAACATACACAATTTACTAGGGAGTAATAAATCAAAATTGTTTGTTCTCAATGGCTATGAATATTTCTTGGGTTTCTTACTTATCTGTAGTGCAGTTCCAGCCCTAGCTCTAACTGCTTCTAAACTACTAAGACCCAGTAACGGCGGTCCTGAACGTCAAACAACTTACGAATCTGGAATGGAACCTATTGGGGGAGCCTGGATTCAATTTAATATCCGTTATTATATGTTCGCTTTGGTTTTCGTTGTCTTTGATGTAGAAACAGTATTTTTATATCCCTGGGCAGTAGCTTTCAGCCGCTTAGGATTGTTAGCATTTGTAGAAGCATTAATATTTATTGCCATCTTGGTAGTTGCTTTAGTATACGCGTGGAGAAAAGGAGCTTTGGAATGGTCATGAATTCCCAAACATTTGAACAACAGCAAGCAGAAAAAATTCTTAATCCGATTAACCCGACCAAGGTCACTCAGGATTTATCAGAAAATGTCATTTTAACTACGGTAGACGATCTTTATAATTGGGCAAAACTCTCTAGCCTGTGGCCCATGCTATATGGTACAGCCTGTTGCTTTATTGAATTTGCAGCTTTAATTGGCTCTAGATTTGATTTTGACCGCTATGGTTTAGTCCCTCGTTCAAGTCCTCGCCAATCGGATTTGATTATTACCGCAGGTACAATCACTATGAAAATGGCTCCTGCTTTAGTCCGACTTTATGAGGGAATGCCTGAACCCAAGTATGTAATTGCTATGGGTGCTTGTACTATCACAGGAGGAATGTTTAGTACCGACTCTACTACCGCAGTCAGAGGAGTAGATAAATTAATTCCCGTGGATGTATATATTCCTGGCTGTCCTCCTCGTCCAGAGGCTATTTTTGATGCCATCATCAAGCTACGCAAGAAGATTTCTAATCAATCTTTACAGGAGCGAGCCGAAGTTTTAGAGCAGACCCATCGTTACTACAGCACTGCACACAACATGAAGGCTGTAGAGCCAATTTTAACTGGTAAATACGTGCAGTCTCAAACTCGTCAAGCACCACCTAGGAAGCTCGCCGAAGCAATGGGAATGCCCTTACCTGCAATAGAGTCAGCAGAAAAAGAAGAGGTAGAACGTGGTTGAAGAAAAGAAAGAGAATCAAAATCCTGATAAAGAGGTGGCAGCCTCAGAAATAGTTACTGCAGGTCAGACTTCTAGCTGGCTAACTGAAAATGGTTTTGATAACGAGGCTTTAAATCCTGACACCTCTAATATTGAAATGATTAAGGTAGATGCAGATTTATTGTTGCCTATTGCCACTGCTTTATATGCTTATGGTTATAACTACCTCCAGTGTCAAGGGGCTTATGATTTAGGACCAGGCAAAGAACTAGTTAGCTTTTATCATTTAATTAAAGTTGACGATGATGTAGAGCAAGCCGAAGAAGTTCGTCTAAAAGTCTTTTTGCCGAGAGATAATCCTCAAGTTCCTTCAGTTTACTGGATTTGGAAGGCAGCAGACTGGCAAGAGCGGGAAAGCTATGATATGTTCGGTATTGTCTACGAAGGTCATCCTAATCTCAAGCGTATTTTGATGAACGAAGATTGGGTTGGTTGGCCTTTGAGAAAAGACTATATATCCCCTGAATTTTTTGAGTTACAGGATGCTTATTAATTTAATAAATAGTTGATAACTATTGAGATAGTAGCTATTAATTGCCATATTTTTGATTCAAATCACTGGATGTAGAAACACAATTTTTAAGTTTCTACATCTTTTTATTTCTAAACTTGTTCAAAACTTATCCAAATCAGAGTAATTTTAAGGCTTTCTCAAATTATTTAAATTGTTAAAATATTTAAATATCAAATTATTTTGTAAGAAATAAAGCGATCGCCTTACAGCAAATTCCTGAGCGGCAATTAGCAAACTGCGATCGATAATCAAGCAAAATATCAAGCTCAAAAGCGATTATATATTCAAGAACTAGATTTGCCTCTGGTTGTCTGCGTCGATCATAACCCCCATGTCGGTCAAAATATTACGCAAATTTAAAATCCTGCTGGCTATTGTGTTATTGCCGTAAATGATGCAGCAAAAACTTTAATGGTACTATTGAAAACTCAGCCAACTCTAGTTTTTTTGAATGCAGCAATGTCAGACTAATTATTTATTTACAGTATTTTAATATTTTTAAACTCAATACTGGATGTAAATTCATCGCTATATTCTTTGTAATAGACTTAATCCATGAGTATCAGTGCCACAGGTACTATAGAGATTGTGTTTTTTAGCTAATTCTTGCACGTTTTTAGTTTTATTGGGGCTAGGTCTCCAGATTTTAGGATTATCATAAGCATAGTAAGTTTCTACACCATCAATTTCTAATTCGGCAACTGCTGGAATTAATCGGTTTCCAGAACGGCGATAGCGTTCTGGATGAGCTAGTACCACTAAGCCTCCAGCTTGGTGAAGACAATCAATTACCTGTTTAGCTGCTGCATCTTTGCCTAAAGGCTTTTCTCCTTGAAGATATAGCTCTAAAGAAGGATGTTCGGGATCGAAGCCATAACCCAATATATGTACTTCTACCTCTAACAGCTTGGATGTAATTTCTACCCCTGTCCATAAATGAGGCAGGTTTTCTACTTTACTTTTAAAGCCTAGATCTGAAAGATATTGTTCGGCTTGTCGATAGCCGCTAACCGAATGATGGTCTGTAATCGCAAAACCTTGAAGTCCAATAGCGATCGCCTGTTGCACCAGGGATAATGGTGTTAGTCTACCATCTGAAGCAGTGGTGTGCATATGAAAGTTAAAAGCATAGGGACAACTAACATAGCTAATAGTTTCCCAGACACTCTTGAGGTAAACAGTGTCCTGTGTTTTTGGTTTGAAAGGATACATAGCAACCATGCACATCAAAGGGGAGAAAATGTTTCTATTGGTTACAAATACCATAACAAAATAAAATACCTACTGGGAAGCATAACTAGGAACGAGCAATGATAAAAAAAAGATTAAAACCATTGACAATTATACCTAATATGGATTTCCAAGCCTACAGTTTAATAATTAAAAATAGATATAAAGTTATCTAATAATTTATATATGACGACCTTATTACCTGCTGTTTTACCTGTAGGCTTGATTATTTTAATTGGTTTTATCGTCGGTCGTACTTTACCATTACAGCGTTCAACTCTCTCCCAGTTAACTTTATATACTTTATCTCCAGCATTAGTAGTTGATGGACTTTATCGTACTAAGTTGTCTTTAGCAAGCTCAAGCAAACTATTGCTAGGATTTGCCCTAACCTCCATAACTATATACAGTCTTGTTTGGCTGGTTAGTAGAGTATTTGGCTTGAATCCAACCCTAAGCCGAGCAATTACCGCTATCATTATGTTTCCTAACAACGGCAATATGGGATTGCCTGTGGCGACTTTTGCTTTGGGTGCAGCAGGACTAGACAGGGCAATTATCTATATGCTGGGGTCTAGTTTTCTCATGTTTTGTTTTGGTCCTGCTATTATTCGCGGGAATGGCGTAATTGAAGGTTTTAAGTTAACTTTACGATTACCGTTGCTTTGGGCAATTTTATTTGGCATTAGCCTGAGATTATTTTCAGTTAAACTACCCTGGGAATTGGATAAAGGTATTCAGCAGTTAGGTGCAGCAGCAATTCCTATTGCCTTGATTTTACTAGGAATGCAATTATCTCAGACTCGTTTCCAACCAAGAATTAAAGAAATTGTACTTGCTATTGCCCGCTTAGCCATTGCTCCTCTGATTGCTTATTGTTTTGGCAGGTTACTACAGCTAGATAGTTTAAATTTACAGGTACTAATTTTGCAAAGTGCCATGCCTACGGCAGTTAATTCTTTTGTGCTGGTAAGCGAGTTTGGTGGCGATAAAGATTTGGTTGCTAGGGCAATTGTTACATCCACCCTGATGAGTTTTGTTACCTTACCTATAGTCTTGACAGTGTTGATGAAAATACCTCAGACATAAAAACAAGTGCCTATAAGAATTTAACGCCAATGCTGATGGGAAATATCCAGTTATTTTCTTACAATGATATTATAGACAGCTTCCGAGATTGAAATTTTTTACTGACAAAATTTAAACCTCAAAAAGTGAATAAGAAATTAAGATTAAGCAAATTATGTTAGGAAATTTTCAGCAAAGCAATTTGCGAATTGAAGTAAACGCCTCGGAAAAAAACATTAGAGAAAGCTTACTCGAAAGCGATCGCCTTAAGCAATGGATGTGGCCACAAAACTTTACTTCTCTATCGGGTCAATTAACTAAAGGAGATACTTTTATTAGTTCTTTGGGATTAATAAAAGTTGAACATCAAGTAGAGATGGTTGAAGATAACTGTCTACGCTTAATACTAAGCAAAGGCATAGATGGATATCATCAATGGCACTGGGGTGATGGCTGGCTACAGTCTCGCTTGGAAGGTATTTCGGCTTTGCCCCTTAATTTGGGACAAACTCTTAGCTTATTTCGTTTACGTCAATACCTCAGTACTAATTATCAATAACCTGAGTTCGGGATAAGCTCAAATTCTTGTTATTTCGTTGGCTGAAAATGCTATTCCTTGGTAAAATAACTGTCGAAATTGTCTTAACCCGAACTAAACGTTACTCAATATTTTCAACTTGAGCAAACGCTGGTTTCCAACTGTCTAAACTCTTCTTGCAAAATAGATACTAGCTGGTTGTTTCCCTGATTTTTTGCTACCCGCAGACGATGCTGCAAGTTACAGCGTAAGTTTTCTAGATGTTTTTTTTGTGCTTGGCGATCGCTTAACTGATATTTCAAAATATCATAAGCAAAACTAACTTCTTCAGCTTGAGATGGCTTAACTAGACACGTCCTAGAAACATAGTTAATCTGCTCGATGTTGCTTTGTCTTCTATGGGACTGGCTTTCTACTGATAATATGTGGCGAGGTAGCTTAGATCTATGATGACAAGCAGTAATTTCTGTTTCAATTAGTAGCTGGTACTCTCTCCTGCTACTAGTTGAATAAGATAGATTTTTCATTATTTTCTTTACAGTCAAAAATATTCATAGTAATAGCAAAAGTTAACAGTTAATTTATTTAGTCTGAATTGATGGAAGTATTGCAGGTAGAGAAGATAGAGAGGTGGTGGAGTGGAGAAATAGAGAGGATGGAGTAAAAACGACTCTACACCAAATACCCCAAATACTTCACTACCCCAATTACTCCTCAAAACAATTTTGACGGACTACTAGCCTTTAGTGTAATGGACTCCTCGATAGGTTAATCCTGTTGGTTTGTTGCTATGACGGTGCTTTTCTGTTAAATGATGAACTTTCCAAGGCTTACCACGATAGAGTCCACCAACTTCACCTTCACTTACATCCCATTCTAAATGGGGAGCTTCATAAGTTTTTCCTCTAAATTGTAGCTTCATTTTTTATACCTCTAACATGAACTATAGATATTTTTTTTACTTTTAAATTTTAAATATTGGCGACTACGAGATTTTCAACTCGATCTGGTTCACATTCTTCCTAACAAATAGGTAAGTATGCTACTTCTTTTTTAAGACAAAGTTAATTCGCCTCTATTACAGTGAGCAATAAAAACTTTTCATCTAAAACATCGAGAAAATTTATTGCCTTGTCATTTTATTATAGTACATTTTTCTGTAACTATTGTTACCGTTTTATCCAGAAAATAGATTTGTTATAAAACTTTACTGAAAAGAATCCTTTTTATTAATTGCAGTATCTACTTGAGCATATAAATCAGCTAGATCGGCATTATTATGTAAAACAACGTCTGCTGCTGCAACCTTTTCTACCAGAGGAAGTTGGTTGTCAATTCTCGATTGAGCTTGCTCTAGAGTTAAATGATTGCGCTGCTGTAGGCGGGTAATTTGTAAAGCGCGATCGCAACTAACTACCCAGATTTCTGTCACCGTATCTGTGAGCTTGGCTTCAAACAACAAAGGTATAGCTAACACGATTGTATTATTTAAAGTATAGTGCAATTCTTGCTGAAAGCGATCGCGAACATAGGGATGGATTTGGCTTTCTAGCCACTGCTTTTCTTGAAGATCATTGAAAACAATTTCTCCTAAACTAGAGCGATCGAGATCGTCATCAGCTAACTTTACCCTCTCACCATAATGAGCAAAAATAGTCTGTAAAATAGGTGAATTTTTTGCTACGGCTTCCCTTGCATAAATATCTGCATCCAATACAGGCAAATTATATTTCTCTGCCAAGTAATTCGATACAGTAGTTTTTCCTGTGGCAATTCCTCCTGTTAGTCCAATAAGTCTGCTGGCTGAATTTTTCATGTGTAACGAATGCTTAAAGTTAATATTTCTAACTAAAGGAAGTTTTTCTAATTACAGTTGCTTGATAAACTAATGCGAGGTAATTTTAAATTAAGGAGCAAGACTTTTGTTAGACCAACAGGCAAAAAAAACAATGTTACGCAAAATCCCTCATGGATTATACATCTGTGGCGTTAAAGAAGGGGATGAAATGAATGGTTTTACAGTTAGCTGGTTGATGCAATCATCCTTTGAACCGCCTTTGGTAGTTAATTGCGTCAAGAAAGGCACTGTTTCCCATAAAATGATCGAAAATACCCAAGTATTCAGCATCAGCTTTTTAGAAGCAGGACAAAAAGACTTAGCGGCATCTTTCTTTAAACCCAAATCCCGCGTGGGTAACAAATTTGAGGATGTGGAATTTTATGAAGGAGAAGAAACAGGCTGTCCGATTATTAAAGACTCTCTGGGTTACATTGAATGTAAAGTAGTCGGCACAGTCGAACAAGGAGATCACACCGTATATGTCGGCGAGGTAATTGCTTCTGGTATTCATCGCCAAGGCGATCAATTGTTGTTATCTAGTACTGGTTGGGAATATGGTGGTTAAAGTAAGAAGTAAGAAGTAATAGGTAAGAAGTAGCAAGTCAGAATGTTTTTAAAAGCGCATCGGTCTTGATAAAGCAGCTAGTTTTATCAAGACTCTTGTAGCTTGCTACTTTTTTTCTGTTGTTTAATCAAATTAACCAACTGCATTAGAATAGCTTTCCGATTCAGACTGGGGTTTAGCAAAAATCATTCTACCTGCGGAGGTTTGTAAAGAAGATGTCACTACTGCCTGTATCTCTCCACCGACGAAATCACTCCCTTCTTCTACCACAACCATAGTGCCGTCTTCTAAATAGCCAATACCCTGTTCTGGTTCTTTCCCTTGCTTAAGTATTTTAAGCTCTAGATTATCCCCAGGAAGATAAACAGGACGTAATGAACGAGCAAGATCGTTAATGTTGAGAATTTGTACCTTTTGTAGATTAGCAACTTTACTAAGGTTATAGTCGTTGGTCAAAAGAGTGCCGCTAATTTCTTGAGTCAATTTAACTAGCTTGGCATCAACCGTATCGATATCCTCATAATCAGCTTGATTAATCACAATGCGATTGGGGTAGTCTTCCTGCATCTGATTAAGAATATCTAAACCTCGTCTACCACGAATCCGCTTTTGGGAGTTGCTAGAATCAGCCAGATTTTGTAATTCTTGCAGCACAAACTGAGGAATAAGTATCTGCCCTTCTAAAAAACCAGTTTTAAGCAGTTCTTCCACCCTGCCGTCGATGATACAGCTAGTATCGAGAACTTTGGCAGGCATAGCTTCTAAAGTTCCTTCAGCTACCAGCATTGATTCAATACTATTAGGATTAATCAAGCGTAAAAAGGTACGTCCATGAGTATCCGCTAAACTAATACCTAAATAAGAGAACATGACGCTACCTAATACCGCTACAGTAGGTTTAAAGAAGCTTAGTTCTTTGGGTATGGGTAACAAGAACATCGGTGCCAGCATTAAGTTGGCTACCAGCAAACCCATAACTAGCCCGATCGCTCTGGTAATGATAATCTCAATTCTAGTGCTGCGAATCTGCTGCTCTAGACGGCGATAGGTAGTCTGTACGGCAACTCCAATGCCTAAACCAATTATGGCAGCAAAGCCAGCAATCACGAAGCGCAAGGCTTCGATATTTGATACCCCTTGCAAGATATCAGGAGGAAGCAACTGTAACCCATCAAACCCGATGTTTACAGCAGCGATAATGCAAATGATAATTATGATGGCATCAACCATTGTCTTAGTTGAATATTATGATAAAGATGTATTTCTTCTTTACTGTAATAAATTCTCGGTAATAGTGTAATAAATCTAAGGGAGTTCTTAATGTTGCAAAATTAATCTAAGCGACGGAATTTATCTCTTAAATCTAGATATATATACGTTTTTAATTTGAAATAGAAATATCCATAATTTTTTTAGAACTATACTCAACATAATTATTCAGGTGTTGAAATATTTAATAATGGCTAAAAATATATCTTTAACCAGACTTAGTTTAAATTCTAATTTAGTAGCCACTGTATTAGATCTAGTTCCTACTGCTGCTTATATTCATATTCCTTTTTGTCGTCGTCGCTGCTTTTACTGCGATTTTCCAATTTCAGTGGTGGGAAATTCGGGGGGGAAATCCGCATCTATTATGCTAGAAGAATATATTGCTGCCTTAATCAAAGATATTCAATCAACACCATCAACCGAAGAACCTCTACAAACAGTTTTTTTTGGTGGTGGCACGCCTTCTTTATTATCTCCACAGCAGCTAACACAAATTATACAGGCGATCGCATCCCATTTTGGTATTGCTGATAACGCCGAAATATCAATGGAAATCGATCCAGGTACTTTTGATCGCCATAGATTATTAGGATATTTAGAAGCAGGGCTAAATCGCTTTAGTTTGGGAGTGCAGACTTTTGATGAGGAGTTGCTCAAAGTTTGTGGGCGTTCTCATACTTTAGCTGATGCAATGCAGGCTGTAGAAATAATTAAACAGCTAGAAATTGATAACTTCAGCTTAGATTTAATTTCAGGTTTACCCCATCAAACCTTAGAACATTGCCTGAAATCTTTAGAAACGGCAATTGCGATCGCGCCTAAGCATCTTTCCTGTTACGATCTAGTACTTGAACCAGTTACTGCCTTCGGCAAACAATATCAGCCAGGAGAAACCCCCTTACCTAATGATGATGACGCTGCCCAGATGTATCGGCTGACTCAAGCGACTTTAACCAAGGCAGGATACCAGCACTACGAGATATCCAATTATGCTCAACCTGGTTATCAGTGTCGTCATAATCGAGTGTATTGGGAAAATAAACCTTATTATGGCTTTGGTATGGGTGCAGCTAGCTACGTTGCAGGGAAAAGATTTTCTCGCCCTCGAACTCGCCGAGAATACTATGCTTGGTTGGAAACAGGATCAATTGTAGATGCACCAGAAATATCTGCCACAGACTATATACTTGAAACTTTAATGCTAGGTTTGCGTTTAGCAGAAGGTATTGATTTAGAACAATTTGAACCAGATATCTTAAAAAAAATCTGGTCTTGCATTAAGCCATATTATCGTCAGGGATGGATAGAAATATTAGATAATCAAGAACAATTGATTGATTTAAAAGATCGAAATTCACTGTTTCCGTTGCCAGGAAGAGTTCGCCTTAGCGATCCTGAAGGATTTCTCTTTTCCAATACTGTTCTTGCTAGCCTATTTGAGAAATTAGCATAATTAATTTTTGTCGGGGCGAATAATCATTGATGTCTTAGCTGAAATGAAAGATGAAATTCGTAGTTAAACTAATAATTATCATTGGTTTGAAAATTCTTGGTTTTAGTATTTTTTATAAATCGGATTTAGTGTCAATTGGCTTTACCTTGCGTTTACCATTGTCTTTATGCTTTTGTTTGGTGACTTGACTATCGAGGCTTAGAAACCAACCTAAGTCTCGCATCGATCGCTTCATTATACGATTCTGTAGCGATCGCCTAAAGAAATTCCATTAACATTACCACGAAACCTTACCATTGCTTCGCTAGAGTTAAATTGCAAAGCAATTTGAAATACGGTCATCTTTTTTTGTACTGCCCACAATAAACCATGTCTGGGAATCTGCAAACATCCACCTAGATATGTTGCCTCATCTTCGTCTTGTTGACGGCGTTGAAAAAGTCCTGTTTTTGGATCTCTGTCTACCATTTTGTGTTTGAGTATTATGTGAGCGAATTCGTGCATAAGATTGGATTGCTGACGTACAGGCACATGACGAGAATTGTGAACGATCCATAATGGATTTTGACGAATAATTCCTGCTGACCAGTTTTTATCAGGATCGCTGAGTAACTTAATAGATTCTGAGTCGGCATTAGGAAATGTTTCAGCAGTAAAAACTTCTGCTTCAAAATGCTTGGCTAAAATTGTGGCTGGTAACGTCTCAAAAGCTTTGAAACCCAACATACTGCGCTTTTTAGATGCGATCGCTTCTAATCTTTGTCGGTTTTCAGTCGTTAAACTTTTAATTAATCCCACTTGTAATTATTCCTTTTCATCTTTATTTTGGGATAAGTCTTTGTATGCTGCTTTAACTAAAGACGCTAAAGCATTAGCGATCGCAGGATCGAGGTTTTTATCGGCACGTAGTTGAATTGAAATAGCTTCAGCAGTTTCTATGTTCTCTTCCTCTGTATCCTTGATTAGCTCATTCAATGGCACTTCTAGCCAGTCACAAATAGCTAAAAATGTATCCATGTCAGGAGTTTTGCCATTTTCTACCCGCGAAATAGTTGAAGGGCTAACATTGCCAATTTCTTTTGCTGTTTCTCGTAAACCGCGAGAACCACGCTTACTACGCACTAGGCTAGCTAATCTTTCGATATCTAGATAACTTCCCATAATGCTATTTTGTTTTACAGAAATATTTTTGTTTCTTAGTTGATACGGCAAAAACAAAGAGTGTATATTTTATGAAACGATTGTATCGCTTGTGAGAAATAGAGAAGGTAAGTACGAACAGTCTGATATTGTGGTGTTCGATGAAGCAGATACGATTATTGAATGGTTTGATAAAGTATATGCAGAACAAGTAACCCTAACTAATAGAAGCAGAGACGGCGTTTTTGATATTACTGGGGTTAAAACCGAACAATCCAACCGAATTGAAACTTTGCGATCGCCTTTAAAGGCTAGATGGAGTGCAGTACAAAGAAATGCCCAAACAGCAATTGAAGCCACTCTTACATTACTCGGCGAAGATTTAGGGCAAAAAATTCTACAAGACTGGGTACAACAAGGTTATTTTACGCCGCACGTGCTTTTTTACAAGTTAGCACGTCGTTTAGCGGGATTAGAAGAATACGATTCTTATGCCAAATCGTCACAGCAACTAATGGCAGATGAGGGAAGAATACAACCCATGATGGAAATTGTGGATTATTTTCTCAAAGACGATCCCGTAATGAGACGTAGAAGTTCCAATTCTGCAACAACTGGACTGTTAGAAATCGTGCAACTTATCAACAACAGGGGCGAAAGTGCTACCGATGAAGAGATTTATAATGATTGTCATAATTGGATAACTACTTTTTTTCCCAACACTCGAAGCAATTTAGATCTTTTAAAAACAGAATTAAATAACCTAAGAAATCAGCCAAACTCGGAGGATTTATATCCTTATCTAACTAAAGAAGAAGATCTCGACACTATTCAAACTCTTGCTTATCGTTTGCAGTTTACCCTAACAGTTACATTATTAGATCGCCATACCAAAATTGTCTTCTATGAATGGCAAAATCGACCTAATAATATTCGTGAACCTTCTCCCCATCGCCGAATGCCAATGGGAATGATTGATATTTTGCCGTTACCAGTTACGGGAAGACAATTCGGGACATATTATTCTAGCAAAGACAGTAATACTCTGAGTCTGTTTGCCTATTCTAATATTGGGCGAGATTACGTACTTAATTTCCATCGCTTATTAACCGATTTTGACGGCTTGAAAGGGGCAAATGTCTTGGCACTTTCAGGAACATCTTATTTACCCGACTCTACTACTTTTCATGTGGGCGATCCTCAAGGGGTATTGATGCCAGAAACAACGGCGCAAGAAGCGATCGCTCAAAGTGAATTTGAATTTCTACCTCAGTTTAATGAGAAGAATAAACCAATTCGCGTCTCTGGTAATTTAAGTAACAAAATACAAGCCCGTACCAAACTCACGCAGGTTGCTAAATCTCTAGTTACTCAAAATGGCAGCAATCATCTTGTTTCGGAACTACAGATACTAAAAGATTTAGGAGAAAGTAATCCCGAACTCTGGGCAGATCGCGATCGCATTTTAATTTTAGTCAACTCTTACGATCAATCTAAATGGGTAGCAGATGAATTGCGAACTTACTTACCCGATATTCGCGAACAAATCTATCATTTAGTTAATGACAACCTAGAACCAGAAAAAAACGGCAAATTCAAGCCAGGAGAGCTAAAAAGAGCAGATATCGAAACATTTGGGCAAAATGGGGGCAAAATACTAGTTGCGTCTACAAGCTCTATCGGACGTGGATTCAATATCCTTAACAGTAACGGTAAAGCAGCTTTTGGCGCAGTGTACTTTCTAACTCGTCCTTATCCTCATCCCAATGATACAGCAGCGATCGTCCAGGAATTAAATCGACGTGCCTATGAATGGCGAGATAAAGAAGATTTTATTGTTTGGCAACAAGCAGATGGAATTGCCCAAAGTGCAGAATTACTGAGAAAAACAGCAAATAATTACTGGCGTTCAGTTGAACAGCGTTCTTACTATCGAACTCTGCGAGATAATCCTGATTTATGTGCTTTTCCCCGTCATGATTTAGCAGCCACAACACTAGGCAGAATTATTCAAGCAGTAGGGCGTTTGATTCGCGGTGGTGTTCCCTTTCATGGTTATTTTGTTGACTCTGCTTGGGCAGATAATAGTGCTAAAAAGCTTGCTGCTGAAAAAGCTGGTGACGATCCAAATCAAATTGATAATGATAGCGAAGAAAATAGCTTGTTAGTCGCCACGATACTCAGAGTTTGTGATTATGCAGCAGAAGATGACTCAGTTGGGAATGCTTTATATAGACCACTTGCTGATGCTTTAGAAAATATCGAAAATGTCTTCTTCTAAAAAAATTTGTGTAATTAGATAAACCCTGTAGGGGCGAACGGCCGTTCGCCCTTACCCATAACGTAATGTAATTATTTTCAATAAATATTATGCAAAAAAAAACAATTCTAATGTAGCTTTACCCTCCCGTATGAATTTAGCGGAAAACCCATTTGCTGATTTAAAAATTGCCGTGTTAATGTTTCCTTATTCTAGGGAGGTTCGAGATTTTTGTAACGATATCCAAAGAGTACTACGTAAAAAAGAGAAAGAACCTTTTCCTTATCGACAATTAAATAATGGTTTACTTGCCTGTAGTTCAACTTTGACTTATGGTTTTGAATGGTTAGAAACCATAGATTATGTTCGTCAATATCGCGCATTAGCTGTTGGTAAATCTGAAAATATTTTAGACAATATACCCACACCACAACAGATACACGATCTGATTTTTACTTGGGCGCAAACTTGGACAAGACAATTTTTAAATAGGCGAGGTAATAAAGATGAGATCGAATCAGTATGCGATCGCTTTTTAGATGCTGTTGATATTTTCCCCGAAGATTGGCAATGGGAATATATTCAACCAGCAACTTTAATCGAAGATATTAATTCTAATAACGGTTTGGGATATCAGGCGATTCCCAGTTTACTTGCGACTTTATTACACGAAAAAACTATTACTATCAAGTTAGAAAATATAGAGCAAAAAATTATTTGGCGTAAAGTACAAAACGGTTGTTCGGGTAAAACGGGATTACATTTAGTCAGTCAGCCTTTTAAAGTTAACTATATCGAAAAAAATGATCGGGATGGAACGGTTAAAGAACAAGAAGGTTATTATGCCTATACCCTAAATTTATATTTACATACTCAAGCAGGAAGATTTAATGATCGAGGTAATTTAAAGCCTTGGATATTTTTACACCTCGGTTGTCAAAGATACGCCGATGAACCTTTAGTAAAACATAATTTTGGGCGAAATATTTCTGTCTTAATAGGAATGAATACCGCCCGTATAGATAACTATCCTACTGATTCAATTTTAGTTAAGTTGACTACCGATCGCGATAATGTTAAACAATGGCAAGAACAGTTACCAGATTTGCTAGCTGCATTCAAAGCACGTCCTCTTATTAAGCCACAGGAAATATTCAACAATCCTAAAAAATATGGCAATTTAGATAATGCTAAAAAGTGGAGTAATGATGAATATTATCTTATTCATACTGAAGGCTACAAATACAGGGAAGAAGGGCAAAAAAGCGGCGGACACGGGCATCATATCGATACTGGTTTTAGTTTAAAAGAACGTGCAGATATTACTAGTAAAGTCTTGCAATTATTAAATTGCACATTAATTGCAGACAAACCAATGGAATGCGATATTAAAGCACCAACTGGTAAAAAAATGCCTTTGGCAATGCGCGATTATGATTATCTAGGTAAATCTTTATTGCCTTCTGCGCTATCAAAACATAGTGAAGAGGAACAACAAGAAAAAGTAAAGGAAAAACAGACTATTATCGTAAATGCTATTAAACGAGCCTCTAATAATAATCCAATTTATTTATTTGTAATTTATCGCGAAGAACACACTAAAAGATTAGTCAATCAGCAATTACGATAATCTTTATTGTTACGAGAGGGCGATTGCTTTCCAGAACATATTACCGTTACAGATGTTTTGATTGAAGACTCCACTCTTTTAGAAAGAATATCTGTAAGTGGCTTGTCTTCAGTCAACAGAAACTTCGATCAAGAAATAAGAAAAGGGCATACCAAAAAACGTCAGGCTTGGCAGAATTTTTTAAAGAATAATGTTCTCAACAAAGTAAAAAGTAAAAACGACTCAAGTATTTTTGCAATTATTGAAATAGGAACAATTCAAAAAATAAAAGGAGTAGACCCCAAACAAAACATTAGAGGTGCAGTACGAGAAGCTTGTGTCTTAGAAAATATCAATTCTCAGATGCTACAAACAGTAAAGCCAACCAAGAAAGATGATAAAGTTTATAGTCCACAAACAAAAGGAAGAACATTAAACGCTGTATTAGATGTAACTTTGCGCCATACAGGTACATTGTACGGTTTACCTTCAGAAGTTTACCAACTAGCAAAAATACCAGAAAATATTGCTCACAAATTAGATATAATTGCCTTTTGTCGAGTGCAAAAAAACAATTTTATCGGTAGAAATCAGTTTCAATATGCGATCGCAGTACGTCTTAGTGCTACAGGAACAGTAGACGTTTTGCTTCCTAACCATAAACAATGGATTCCTTATACACAAGCAGGAATAGAAATAGGAAAATTATTTCATGAAGTAAGAAAAGCGAGAAATACTCAAGGCAGCGATCGCAAAATATTAGAACAGGTTCAAATGAAGGGCGGAGATTTAGTAAAGTTTGTCGCCGATACATTGGTAAATCATTTAAAAAATCCTACTGTTGTTTTAATTGAAGCTGATGTTTGGCGTAACGAACGTAGCAAAAATGGAAGCGGTAATCAGGCTTGGTTTCAATTAAAAAATGAATATTTATTAGAGCAACGAGATATTTTAAACTTTAGTCATGTAATTGGTCACAACTGCCAATATAAAAGAGACGACGAAAAACTGAACAATTTGTTAACTGTAATTCGCCTTCGTAGCGGAAAGGAGACACCTCAGTATGTTACTAATAGACAGGAATGGAATGAAGATTCTGAAACCAAAGACTTTACTCAATTAAGTGGATTTATAGATAAAACAGCCCCAGAATTATTACATTATTTTTCAATAGGTAGAATACCTAGCACTCAAAAAGGGCAAAATGAACCCCAAGCTAGAAATTTGTCCAAAATAGAACATCAAGATGATATCTACGCAGCCAACATTGCTTACAAACATCAGCAAATGATTGAAATATTGCCCTTTTTTGTTCGCGCCGATCTTCAGACAGAAAAAAGCCTAAAAGCACTTTGTCGAGTACCACACTATTTAAGAACATCTCCCGCATTTACAAAAGGAAATATTCATCAACCATACCCAATGCACCTAGGAATTGATCTAATCCAAGATCTTCTATGTATTTTAGATTTGGATTTTTAGAGCCTAAAAAGTTTTGTTTTTGGAGATCTCTATTTAATATTACTTTAAAACTTTAGCTATGCGGTCTGCTAAATTAAATGGATCGTAGGGTTTAGTAATTACATCGGACACCTGAAGCTGAGTAAAGGATCTTAGTTCGGCTGGTTGAGCTTTTGCCGTTAATAAAATGACGGGAATAGAGCGAGTGACAAAATTAGCCTGTAGTTCAGAAAAAGTTTGCAAACCATCCATAACTGGCATCATCACATCCAATAAAATTAAATTTGGCTGCTTGGCGATCGCTTTAATTAAGCTTTCTTGACCCGAACTTGCCGTGATAATTTCCCAATTCCTAGTTACTTCCAATCAAATTTGAGTAGCTTCCCGCACGTCGTCATAGTCATCAATTATTAAAATTCTTTGATTCATTATTAGTACGGGCGAACAGCCAGCCGTTCGCCCTTAACTGATTACCAATTGCTTATTACCAATTGCGTCCCTATTACGTCACTGAAGAAGGATTGGTGGGCATTACTCAAATAATTGATTCTGTTGTTATTAATTGGGATGCCCACCCTACAATCTTATCTAATAGGAAAATGACGATAGTTGCGATCGGCAAGATTAAAATTCCTACCTGCCAAGGTTTAATGGATTTTATTGCTTTTCCTCTGCCTTAGAGTCTTATGATCTGTTTTTATCCTAGCGAGATTTTTAATAAAGCAGATTAATTTGGTAATAGACCTGTTTCAAGATTTTGCCCGATTGCCTTTCTGTAGCCAACCTGGAGGATTAGAAATTATTCTAATCCCCGCCACCAGAATTACAACCAAAACGATCGCAGCAGTCCAAAGCGGGAAAGTAATACCCAGAATCGATAAAGAAACTGAGCCGACAAGTTCGGTAGTTGCCACAATAAAGTTACCTAATCCAGCAGTAACGCCTGTAGAAGCTAATCTAGTAAAACTAGCCAAAGTTCCCATCAATCCTGCTGTTCCACCTCCTGCGATCGCAGCTAACGTCCATTGTAAGACAGGATCGGTATGTCCCAAAGTAGCAGCAGTTAAGACTGTACCAATACCTACGGCAATTGGCACTTGAACCGTATCTAATAGGTTATCGACTACGGGAACGTAATAAGCCAAAACTTCTAAAACAGTAGCAATGGCAAAAGCGATCGCTGCCTCGGTAGTTCCCAGCCATTCAAATCCTGACGAGAGGGGAATATGACCATACATAGCCCCCAAACTCAATACTAAAGGTGGTAAAAAAACTCGCAGACCACAGGCTGCACTGAGGGTTATACCTAAACAGAGGGCAACAATAATTTCCATAATTTAGTTTGATCTACCTATCTATCTTCCGCCGACAACTACGTTTTTGATGCGAATATGAGGACCTCCAACACTTACAGGCAAAGGCATTTGTCCCCCTTTTCCGCATCCTCCATTGGTATAGAGAGTGTCGCTACTAATTGCATCTATATCTTGCAGAGTTTGAAAAACATTCCCTGATAAGGTTACATCACTAACAGGCTCGGCAACTTTACCATCGCGAATCATATATCCTTCTGCTGCTGCAAAAGTAAACATTTCGCCGTTAGTTTGTCCACCTAGCATTCTGACGGCATATACTCCTTCTTTTATACCTTCAAACATCTTTTCTAAGGGAGTATCTCCAGGTTCAATAGCCGTATTAGTCATCCGCACAATAGGAGGATAGTTAGCGCGAATTGCTCTAGCGTTACCTGTGGGTTTTTCCTGCATTTTTCCTGCTGTCTCGCGAGAGTGGAGACGCTCTGTTAAAACACCGTTTTTAATCAAATACTTACGTTGTCCTGGCACACCTTCATCATCGTACTTCATCGAGCCTGGTAGGTTCTCCATGGTTGCATCATCAACAACATTTAGCTGTTCAATGCCCATAGGTTTACCCAAAGTAAGCAATTCCTGCATTTTAGGATTCTCGTAGACAAAATCTGCTTCTGAAAGATGCCCAAAAGCCTCGTGAATAAACACCCCAGCTAGATAAGGATCGAGAATTACCGTATATTGACCACCTTTAACCGATTTCGCTTCTAATTGTCTAACTGCTCGTTCTGCTGCTCCTTTAACTTTGTCTTCAATACCCACCAAAACATCAAAATCATTGCGGGAATGAACAGACTCAAAGCCTTGACGTACTATTCCGTCTTCTCCTTTAGCGATCGCTGCAAATCGTCCATTAACGTCTAGTCTTTCTTGGACAATACAGCTACCAGTAGAATTGACAAAAGTTTTAGTCGCAAAGCGATCGCTAATACTTGCCATTGTCGTTTGAATGCGAGGATCGAAATTCAAAAGAATTTGATTATAAGCCTCTAGCAGCTTACGTTTATCTTGCAGGGATACACTACGAGGATCTCGTTTAATCTTCTCTTGGACGAAATCTTCAATTGGTTCGGCAGTTGCTAGCTGAGTTTTATCTTTACCTACAAGTTTAGCTTGAGAAATAGCTTCTTCAATTCGTTCATGCAACTCTTTCAAGCCATTAAAGGTAACAAAACTCCAGCCACCATCATGACAGGCGCGTATTCCTCCACCAAGAGAAAAACTACGATCTACAGAGTCTAGCTGTTCACCACGAAAAGAAAGCCCTGTAGACTCACTCTGTTCAACTCTAATCTCTAAATAATCTATTTGGTTTTTATAGGCTGCGATCGCACTTTTGATCTGTTCTGTTGTCGCTGTAGCTGCTGTTGCTGTACTCATCGGCGTTATTCTTAAATATACTTACTCAATTATTAATATTTTGACATTAAATTTCCCAGAGGGACGAAGATCGCCACTAATATCCTAAGTCAGAGCAAACTAATAACTACTATTTAAGCGATCGCTACTTGTTAGCATAGACTAAAGCAAGCGAATATTTGTCGTTATGGATTTGATCAAATGAGTATTTATATACTGATACACGGTTCGTGGCACGGTAGCTGGTGCTGGAACAAAGTAGCAACTCTGTTGGAGCAGGCTGGACACAAAGCAATTGCACCTGACTTACCCAGTCACGGTGATGATCGGACACCCATCTTTGAAGTTACTTTGCAAAGCTATGAGGATCGTGTCTGCGAAGTAGTAAAAGCGCAAACAGAGCCAGTTATTTTAGTGGGGCATAGCATGGCTGGAATAGTCATTACCCAAGCTGCCGAACAATGCCCAGCTAAGATCGAGAAGGGTAGAGTCGAGGGGAGCTATTACGCTCCGCCCCTCTCTTTTAGATCTGTACGTGCGACTTTCACCGCATACGGCTCCCGAATATCTTTAGTCTTTCCGACCTTTGCCCATGTGTGTATAGTGGTGACAGCTTCTGTGATTGGCGATTAGATTCTCCCTGTCCCAGTTGTTGTGATTACCATCAATATGATGTAATTCTACTTTTTCTCCGTAGAGAAATTTCAATCCACAATATCCACATGAATGATTTTGTTTTCTAAGCGTGCTTGCTATTGCTCCGTCGTAATATTTACTGTTTCTCTTTGCCCAGTAGTTTATGTCTCCATCAAAAGGAGTCTTTTCTCCTTTGACGTTGACAAATTTGTTCTCTGAGTAACTAACAGTTGGGAAGGCGTTTTTGACCATTTTGACTGCTTTATAGCGGTTTATAGATTTTTGTTTTAAGAACACTTTGAATGTTCTTTGGGATAATCTCCCTAAATTGAATCTTGAACCGTCCATCTTGCAGAATTTATGGTAATTGCGCCATCCCCTAACGACAGGCGCTAGCTTTGACACTTTTGTTTCCGCATCATAGTTAGAGTTGTTGACGATGTATTTAACTTTGTTACGAAAAGCTTTGAAGTTGTCCACTGATGGGATGCTCCTAAACTTGCCGTTTTTTTGGACGTAAAATTTCCATCCAAGAAAGTCAAAACCATCTGTCGAAGCCGTTACTTTGGTCTTCTTTTGGTTAACTTCCATTCCTCGTTTGGCAAGAAATTCTTCAACTTTGGCAAGTATTTGTTCTGCACTATCTTCTGGTTTTAGTATGAAAACCATGTCATCCGCATAACGAGTACACTTAGATGTCCTTTGTTCCCCAATTAGTTCTATGCCGTTCAAAGCAATGTTAGCCAATAATGGGCTTACAACTCCACCTTGCGGTGTACCTTGATTGGGAAACTGTGGGTTAACTCCGATTTTAAGACATCGACGTATTCCGTCTATAATAAAATCGGGAGCAATAACTATGTCTAAGATGGATTTATGACTTATGCGGTCAAAGCATTTAGAGATGTCTATTTCTAGAACTCTCTTTTTAATTCCGTTGCTTTTGCTTCTTAGATTGTTGAACAGGTTTTTTTGGGCGTCATGTGTGCCTCGTCCTGGTCTAAACCCGTAGCTTCGAGCATGGAACGTTGCTTCGTGTGCTGGTTCTAGAGCATATTTCAGTAAACATTGATATGCTCTATCGGCTATTGTTGGTATTTTCAGTATTCGCTTGCTGCCATCCTTTTTAGGAATGGGTATCTCGCGAAGTCCCTGGTGTACCCAAGTTTTGTAGTTCTTTCTTAGAGTTTCCTCTAAGTCAAACCTTTCCTTGAATGACAATAATTTCTTGCCATCAATTCCAGCCGTTTTCTTTCCTGTGTTTAGTTGAGTTACTTGTCTAATTGCTAGCATCCTTGCTGAACGAGAAGATAGAATCAACTTCTGTAGACTTTTAGCCTTAGCTTTGTCTCCTTCTCTAGTTGCTTTGTATATTCTCCTTTGGAGGCGAAATAATACTTTCTGAAATCCCTTCCAGTCGGCAAATTTCCAGTTATCGCTATAACTTATGCTATGCGTCATAATTATTACCTTCTTAGTTGAACATTGTTCTGATATCCTTGAGGCGCGGAAAGCAAAGCTTTCCCAGTCGTCGAAGACGACGATCTGAGTGCTTCGCACTCTGCACGCCTCATCCTACCCTCTGCTTGGTTTTCCGCTACTCGTCTAGCCTATTCAGGTTTTCGATTCCTGAAACCAAGTATCAGAGTTTTTATTCGTTCCGATGGTTAGATTGACTGATGTTTTAGGGCGGTTCAATTTGTCTATTACCTTCTCAGAGAAGTAGCTTGTCAACCACAAACGCTACGAGAATAGGCGGTAATAAAGTCCATATTTGTTGTTCAGATTATGGCTCCAAATTAAGACATTTTCCTAGAACCTGTTTACCCATGACATCTCCCTATTAGCGGTAGTGTGGCTATCTGTTTTGCCTCTAATTCCGCCCTGCTGCACGCTTTACCCTGTAGGATTCCGAGCCTACTCAGTAGTGCCAGATAAGGAGTCATCTATCTCTTAGATGGGGGGACTTTAACCTCCATCCAACTATCAGTTCAGGTTACATACAGTTTTCTCCCTGTCATCACCTGGAAGCTTCTATTTCTCTAATTTCTAGAGTTTCGCGGCTTCAACGAATCGCACTTGGTCTACTTGTGCGCTTTGTTGCTGGAAAATGGCGAATCTGCACAGGAGAGAGATCCAGATCCAGATTCTTTGTTGTCGCCAAAGATCATCATGTCTGAAGATCACAGCTATATCACGGTTGAAGATGAATTTGTGAAGGATATCTTCTATGGGGATTGCTCTGATGAAGACGCAAGGAAGTTTAAAACGCAATTGGTACCAGAAGCTTTAGCTCCTTTTAATACGCCAGTACGCACAACCGCAGAAAACTTTGGACGATTGCATCGGGTTTATATTGAGTCTCTTCAAGATCGGGCTATTTCGCTCTCAGCGCAGCGAAAAATGCAGGCTGCACTACCATGCCAGCAGGTGATTACAATGAATACCAGCCACTCGCCGTTCCTTTCTAATCCTGAAGCATTAGTAACTCATTTAATTTCGCTTTAGATAAATCGATATTGATAGCTGCCCTAAAGAACGACACGTATTTATTTTCCAACAATAATAACTAAATTATTATGAATCGAGTTTTTGCCTTTATTATTTCTCTATCGATTTTATTAATTTTTGCCAAACCAATGAATTCAAAGACAGCTACTTTGTCTATGGTTGAAAGACAAGCAACTGCTTGGGAAACACAGGATGTACCAACCCTTATTGGAGATTTTGCTCCCGATGCTATTTTTATAGCTGGAGGCTTCACCTTTAAAGGAGTAGACGCAATTGAGAAGGCAGCCAAAGATTATTTTCAGCAATTTACCGATACTAAAGTAAAAATTAAGCGAACAATCTTTAAAGATCGCCAGGGCGCAGTAGAATGGGACTGGAGCGATCGCAACCAGAAAACAGGAAAGCGATCGGCAGCAGAAGATGCCATCATTTTTGAGCTACGGGATGACGGCAAGATTACTTACTGGCGTGAGTATATTGAAAAGAAAAAGGTATAGTTATTCCAATTCATTTCCACTGATTTATCTATAATAAAACTTTTCAAAGCGTACTGTTGCCTACCTACTAACTACTAACTGCGGGTGTGGAACAAGCTCCCTAAACGGGAGCGTTTCCACCCGCCCTAACTACTAACTACTAACTACCCAATGCTGAATTGAACTATCAATGTTTAGTAACTCAGACTTTACTTTAAAAGTAGTATCAGAATGTTCGGGTTTGGGACGAATTCTCAGCAGAAAGTAACCTTTATTATCTTGAGGTGATAGTAAATATTTAGGTTCGGTGATTATGCACCAACTTAAAGGTAAACTAGAGCGATCGTAAAGAGTAAAATAAATATCAAATTGCTCAATAATTTCAGGCTCGATAGCTATTTGCAAAGCCTGTTGTGAATCTAAATAATTATAGGCAAAGTGTGTATCTGGCGCGCCGACGGGTAAATATTCTCTACGGACAAAAGATTCTGGTAAATAATCGCGCAGCTTAAGAATAGTAAAAATATAGTAGTGCAGACTGGAGTAGAACCAGTTTTTGGCTTTAATTAAATCGTAGTAATAATCATTAATATTGCTAGGAACGCTATAAGAATCTACAAATAAACTATCATCAAGTTTAATAGCGGGGTAATTAATGGCTTCAGAACGATTATAATAACGAACGCCAAGTGAATATTTACCAGAAGGTAATTTTACTGTATGCCAGTCATTATCTTGGTTAATTTTATCGGACTCTATGCTGGTAACTGTTTTATAAGCAGGAAAGCTATATATTACTGCAATCCAAGAACGGGCAGAATTATTAGCAGTTTTGATGTTGATTGCAATTGATTCATTTACAGTAAATGGTCCTAAAGTTCCAATCACCGCATGAGTATTCCAACGCGGTCCTTTAGTCATTAAAACTGGCAGGATCAGTGGCGCATTGATCATTTTTTTAGATAATACGCGCCACTGTGAAGCTTTCTTTTTATTGAGCGTCAGGTAAACAGTAAATAAATTGCCGATGAGCAATTTCATGACTTTGTAAAAGACAAAAGATAACAAAGCCAAGGGAATTTCCCACAGTAAAAATATTTTTTTCATCACAAAATAATTATTTGTTTTGCTTAACTTGCTACTAATGCCCCTTTTTAATGTAAAAAATGACGAGTCCCGCTTAAAACCATGACTATGCCTAACTCATTAGCAGCAGCAATAGATTCTCGATCGCGAATTGAACCTCCTGGCTGGATAATGGCACTAATTCCCGCAGCGGCAGCAGTCCGTACAGAGTCGTCAAAGGGAAAAAAGCCATCACTAGCCATCACTCCTCCTTGAGCTTTATCTCCCGCTTGTTCTAAAGCAATTTGGACTGAACCGACACGATTCATTTGTCCTGCACCAATACCAATAGTAGCGCGATCGCGACTAATTAAAATAGCATTTGACTTGACGTGCTTAACTAGCTTTTGGGCAAAGAGCATTTCCTCTATTTGTTCAGGGGTAGGCTTTTTCTCCGTTACCATTTGCCAATCATTAGGGTTTTCAATTTTGTCATCGCTAGCCTGGACTAAAAATCCTCCAGCGATCGCTTTAATAGTTTCCTTTTGCCCTGTTGCTAAATCTGGCAAGATTAAAATTCTTAGTTTCGACTTAGCTTGCAAGATAGCTTTGGCTTCGCGATCGCAACCAGGAGCCACCACACATTCTAAAAAGGTTTTAGTCAAAGCCTCTGCCGTTGCTGCATCGATAGGCTGGTTTAACGCCACAATTCCCCCAAAAGCCGACACTGAATCAGCATTAAAGGCTTTTTCGTAAGCTTCAGCCAAAGTATTGCCCATGGCTGCACCACAGGGATTGGTGTGTTTTAAAACTGCTGCTGCTGGCTCTGAAGGCTTAAATTCGGTAATAATTCTTCTTGCTGCTTCTAAATCAACTAAATTGTTATAGCTTAGTTCTTTTCCCTGTAATTTGCTTGCTGCTGCCCAGCCTGATGCTGCACTTTGATACCAAGCAGCGGGTTGATGGGGGTTTTCGCCATAACGCAGAGATTGAACCTTGTTTCCCCTAATGCTATAGCTGTCTTCCATATCCTCTGAGCGATTAAGCTTGGCAAAATAATCAGCGATCGCGCGATCGTAACTATTAGTATGGGCAAAAGCCTGACCAGCCATTTGTTGACGAAAAGCTAAGGAGACTTCCCCTTGAGACTGCTGATACTCGGATAGGTATTGGTCGTATTGACTAGGATTACATAAAACAGTCAGGTACTTAAAATTCTTCGCTGCTGCGCGAATCAAAGTTGGACCGCCGATGTCGATCTTTTCGATCGCTTCTGGTATAGTGACATTGGGTTGGGCTATTGTTTGCTCAAATGGATATAGATTCACCACAACTAAATCCAGAGGACGAATATTATTAGCCTCTAAATCTTGTCGATCTTCTGCCAAATCTCTACGGGCTAAAATTCCTCCGTGAATACGAGGATGTAAAGTTTTTACTCTACCCCCCAATATCTCTGGTGAACCTGTGTAGTCACTAACTTTAGTTACGGTGATGCCAGCATCCTGTAGAGCCTTGGCTGTGCCACCACTACTGATAATCTCGAATCCGAATGTTTCTACTAACTGTTGAGCTAACTCAACAAGACCAGTTTTATCCCAAACGCTGAAAAGTGCTAAACGGCTCATAATTGCTCTTACTTTAAAAAACAGGCAATATTTTATCTAACCAGTTCTTTGACTAACTCGCAATATAAAAGCCTAGTTGCTTTAAATAATATTCTAATCAAGGCATCTTTTCCCTTTACAGTTTTTCGCAATTCCTGATAGCGATCGCTTAATTGTCTACCAACGTCAGAGCTAATACGATTGCTACTCGGTGCGACCATACAAACCGCCCAGGCATATAGATGTGAGCGTATCATTGAGCTACCGTGAAACTTTTTCATTGATTTTTTGCCAGAATCAGAAAAGCTGTAGCTCATGCCCAAAAATGCTTGAAACTTTCTCAAAGAGCGATCGCGTTTTTGTAACCTATCATTATCGTTATACTCTCTCTCAATTAATGGTTTGCCTTGAAATAAGAATTTCTCGAACGGATAGATATTAAATAGCAATAATGCTCTAACTGAGATTCCAAAGTTAAAACGGTCAAATACTCGATTGTAAGCATCAAAATTAGAATTAGATATAGCATCTTTGAGTAATTCTAGATAATTAAAGTAACGTAATTCAATATCATAAATTAAGCGAGCATGATTGCGCGTGTAATTGGATATTTTTATATTTAACTCTTGTCCTATTGAAGATGAGTGTATCTTGTCATATCTAGTATTTGCTCTATCTGTAGCCAGCCAATAAATTAACGGGGTATACCCTTTGACTTCACTTATTTTCATGGCAGATGTAGCGATCTCAGGTAGTTCATAGCTCAATCTTTGCCGTAGTTGAGCAATGAGATTAGTTCTTAATTTTTGTAATTGTTCCTTGGCTAAAAATAGTTCTCTCAAGTTAACTACTAATTCATTTTGATAGTAATTAAGATACCTTTTTTGTCCTTGATCATTTATAAATGATGAATCAAAGTAGGTAGCAGCTAGGCTTAAGGCATCTTCAGTGTCACGCTTGTTTTTAAATCCGTATTCACCTCTAGCACAATATAAATCGGTATGGGATACCCAATAAATTGCTATACCGTGATGTTTGGCTAGAGTTACCCAAAACTGAGAATACCAATGTCCACTAGGTTCTAATACGATGCCGTTTGGTTGTAGCGATAGCAGTTTGTCTGCTCCTAAGCGATCGCATAATACCTTATAAAATTGTTTTTGCTTTCGCAATACTTTGTAATGCTGAAGTATGTTGGCGGGAAACTCATCAAGGCAGCACAAAACAGCCGATCCACAACCGACATCTAAACCAATTATTCTCATGTAATATAGAGGAGTGTAAATAAATAAATCGCAAAAGGGGCATCTTACTAAACTCCCAAAAGCCCTATCCTGGCTTATTTTTATCTGTAAGATCGTCTGTCCAATTGCTTCGTGTATTTGGGCTTATTAATATTGAAAGCAGTTGAATTGCTTAATTTACCTTGAAAGCCCAACCAATACACGATACGGGACTATCCCGCGACATCAAATTGCTTTAATGTTTCGATCGCCTGTCCTAGACAATCTCATCAGGCGGGTATTCTATCTCTATTCGCTCGTCATAGTCTGATTCATTAATGACTAACGTACTGTCGGTATTGCCAACTTGAAGATAATAGCGAGTTTCACCTTGGCTGGTGGTCATTACACCACGAACAAATAAGTTGGTGTTCCCTAGGCGATCGCCGATCTTATATCTAGGAGCATAAAATTCTGAGTGATCTTGACCGCTCCAAGTTTGTTTATTCATAGCCGTTTGCACTCTCTTTCTAAATATTCTTCCTGAAACCAAATATCCGACCACAGATAATTAATTCCTAGATGAAACCCGTATTTCCAGCCTGTTGAATCATGATTTTCCATTACTCCTCTAATTGTTGACAAAACGGTTTGACCATTAATATTTAAATAAATGCGATCGCCAATCTTATATTTTGGTTTATTCATCTTCAAATTTCGCCGTCCATCTAATTCGACACCTGGTTCTGTCTAATTCCTCAAGCAAGTCTTGTTTAGTCTCAAACGACGCTACATTAAAATATCCATCAGTAATCACAAATCGCTCAAACGAGTTACCCATACCAATTTGTAAGATATAATACTGCTGCCAGCCCACTTTGTCGTATGGTTCGCCATATTGATCCAATACTGTTTGTGTAACTTGATAACCATAATTGCCAAGCACGTATTCTCTAACTTTTGTCATCTTTCATATTTTGGTTTATTCATAATCTTTAAAGTTGTCTTTTTGATAATCGTTCCATTCACGAGTACTTTGAATTTCTTGTAGAATAAACTTTTCAATTTCTCTTAACAAGCACTCTTTGGAACGGCAACCACTAAAACGGTTAATGTCTTGGATAGCACCCCATATACCTTGCAAATTATCTATATCAAAATAGTCTTCTTGATTATCTCCAAACATAGCGATCGCCTATCTGGTATTTTGACTTATTCATAGCTTGAGTAATGCCCTATCTAGAATAAGCATCACGTTAAGGTTTATTGTTTATTTTTGGTTAACACCGACATGAGCGTATAGTTAGACTCAGATAAAAGTTCTGTCAATACGCTGATTACTCTTTTCGCTCCATAGCGAGAAATTTCGTCTTTCAGTCTTGAACTCAGCAATCGGTCTTCAAAGCGATCGTGCTGCTTCTGGTTTTGATTCATAGTTTTAATTTTCAATGGTTCGGTTAATGATTGCTAGTAATCTTAGGCTTGTGGTCACTAACCACTAGCTGATATGTTTACTACTACCTTGTGGGACTGGATAAACCAGTCCCACAAGGTAGGATTTACACCTACAGGACTCACGCCGATTACGTCGGGCATCATGAGAGACAATTAGAGCATCAAGTGTTCCAAAATTACCGTTCTGAGCCACTTGGTGTTTTTTGTTGTCTTTCTATATGTACTTTAGTGCAAGTCAATATAATTTGTCAAGCACTTAAGTGCATAGAACTTTAGTGCTATCATGAATAAAAATTTAGATTCGAGAGAACCAACGTTGAGAACCTTAAGAGAGTCTGCTGGGCTTACTCAAGAGCAACTAGCAAAAGAGCTAAATTTGGGGATTAGAATTATCAGCGATTGGGAAAATGGAAAAAAAGTACCCAAATTTGATAATGCTGTTTCTCTTGCCTCTGCTCTAAAAGTTTCTCTCAAGACGTTAGCGAGTTCAATGAGAATGAATGTATCGAAAATTCCCAATGACTAAAAATAATGGCAAGCAGTCTTAACCTGCCTGCCATTTTTCCAATCCATTATTAACTAAATCCTAGCAATGACCTGTCATAAAAAAAACGATCAATTTGCGCCATCGCGCGGTTTTGAAGCATCGAGCAACGATATAACCGACCAAATACTAGCCGAAAGTTATGATCCGCATTACCAGCCTTTAGCTCCCAGTTATGAAGAATTAGCCGAATACTCAGACGACCTGGAACACTGGGGGAATCAAATAACCTATGAATGGGCAACTGAAGAAATACTTTCTTCCCGCATGGGTTGGGTACGGGCTGGATTAGTAGCCGATCGCGTCCGACGCTACCGACTTTATCAAGGCAAATTCTCAGACTGGAGAACTTATTGTAAAGAAGTTTTAGGTAAGCAAAATTGGCAGGTAAATAAAATGATTGATGCAGCTAAGGCTTTGATGGAATTAACCGAACACGGTTTTAAGATTTTGCCTAACTGTACATCCCAGATGGAAAAATTAATCTCCTGCTGCAAAAAAGGACAAATGCTCTTAACTGAAGCTTGGCAAGAAGTGATAGATTATCTACCTGCTGCTCATCTGATTACTGCTACCCGCATCTGTGAAATTCTTGGTTTTCCGATTGAGTCAGGTTATAACTTGCCTAAAGGTTATCTGAAAAAAATCAGACATCTAGCAGAACGCGACGGCGTGAGCATAGGAGAAAAGCTTGATGAGCTAATCTATCTCGACACCGAACCAGAAGAAGAAGAATCCTATGAAGAGACAGAAGCCGAACAGTTTACTAAAGAGCAACTCTGGCATCAAGATATGCGGAAGCTGGTTGAACAACATGACCGCGAAATCTGGTTACTGAGCGTCATTGCCAAGTTGGTTAAACCGATAAAGAAGACGTTTAGTCAATATAGCTATCTTAAACAACTGAAGTATCAAACTTGATTACCATGTATTACTAGCGGTCATATTCTGGCTGCGTCTTGGTGCGCGTTCCCTTGCGTCTTACGCCGACGCGGGGTCGCACCGCTAGTAATTTGGAGCAAGAAAATGTCTAAGCAATTGTCACTCTTCAATGCTGATATCGAAACACAATCAGTTTCGATATCAGAAATTGATAGCGACGACCAAACCGTTGCCAAACAAGAAGCCATACAAAGATATTTAGATTCAAAGGAGAAAGATTATCAATGCTGTGTGACTAAATATAGTTCTGGTAGTAGCTCAAGAGAATACTATCGTTTGTCCTACCGCATCTCAAAACGACGGATGAAACATATACATATCTGTGGAGGGAGCATTATTTCTGAACTAGCAACCTACCGAGCTAAGAAACTCGAGGCAATGATCGATCACGGTGCAGAATTAGAAGAGGTAATCGCAGCAGTTAGGACTTTTAACAGTGGTCAAAAATAAAAATTAAACTGTAAGGGTCGCGATCGCGCGTTTACATTCTGATGGATCGTCATCAAGATAAAGCCTGACTGTAGCGATATTCATGCCCATGGTTTCGGCAATGGTAACAATGCTGATGCCTGACTTTCTAAGCTGATTGATTACCCAACGCCTAGAACTGTGTGTCGAGTATCCAGATAAACCAAAATCAGCAAAAATAGACCGCCAATATTTATCCACGGCACTTGTTGTAATGTGACCAGAAACAGAACCAGATTTTAAGCGAGTAGGGAAAAGATAGCCCGCTTGTGGTGGCGTATATCTTTCCAGGTGATATCTAAGATCTGGGTGAACTGCTACTTGACGAGTAGCAGCCTCACCGTGTTTTGTGGATTTCCTCGTGGAACTGGCAAAGGTTATTGCATCAAGTACTCTACCGTTTTTGTAGCAGTCATTTACTTTTAATTGGGTAATTGCCCCCACGCGTTCACCAGTAAACAGCGAGATCTCAAAAATCAGTCTTTGTTGGGGTGAAATTAAGCGCGATCGCATTTTTTTGATGACGTTGCTATCCCAGATTGCAGCTTTACCTTTTCTAGCGTTCTTCATGAATTATTTAACTCCCTATTTTGTATTCATATATCTACAAAAGTGGGAGTAAGTATCAAATAAAAATAAATATAATTGGCTACATCCTAATATTTACGGCTGTTTAGCGCATCCGTATAACTCTCTATTCTAGGTAGAATAGGGAGTTCTTTTTATTAGTAAGAACTGGGAAAAATATAAATACAATTACAATTTTTAAGTCATGACTCAAATTAATATTGCCACTGATATCCCCTCACAAATTAATACCCTGGAGCGTCTGGCTATGTGGTCATGTATGGCATTGAGAAGAGTTAACCCAACTCTAGCCGTGACTGAGATTGCCAATCAAACGGCTGAGAAAGTAGCCCAAACAGCTTTGGTACAGGCTGACGATGGCAAAATCAGATTTATCGGTAGGCTAAGCATTGAAGTTGCTGCTGACTACGCAGAAGACAATCAATACAAGCTTTGGACAAAAGCACTTGAATTCGGTAATACTCAACTGCCCGCAGCATACAAAACAAACTAATGCCTATTTTTACTAAATTTGTCAAAACTCCTGGGGGTCAAGTCAGGTTCGAGGCAACCACTAGACCCCCAGGGATGATCGAAGGCTTTAGAAATCCCGTCCCTCCTCCTCCTCCTGGAGGTGGGGGAAAAATTCTAAGTAAGCTGATTAAATACGGTGGGAAATTCTTATCAATCCCCCTGTATGTAATTTTTGACTTCTTTGGTAATCTTGCTCCATTAGAATCTGGCGACATTCCCGATTGGGTAAAAGACCCTGGGGAAAAGCAAAATTTTACAATAGGCAGAACTAGACAGTTTTCAGGCACGCCTGGGGTTCACTACGATATCAAATATCGTTATCGGGAAGGAGCAAATCAGCCTTGGAAGGAAGCTATTATTGTTCTTCCCTATTACACAGTTGCGCCGTTCGCATTAATAGATTGGACTTTTAGAGGAGGAAACGTTGACGAAATATATACAGGTAGCATTAAGTTGGAGGCCTGGTCATACGGAACGGGCTATCAAGGCTCATGGTCTTTAGGCGTAAATTGTGGTGATGGTAGTGGAGGCTTGTATAGAAACTCGTTTGAAGCGCGAGGTACTAATTACGGTAGTCCTCCTGCAACATATGAGGTAATTGAATTAATACCTGGGGATAGTACCGCTTCAGTTCCTCCTGTAACTGAAGTTGACGTTACAGATTCAACCGAATCAAGTAACGATCTGTCGAGGGCTTCTAGTGACGTAACAGGTGCAGAAGAATGGAGTTTTTCGCAATTTGTAAAATTATCGGGTATAGGACAAAGCAATCAGAAGCCTCAAATTAATTCTATTCCCCAGCCAAAGATAACAGATAAGCCTGGGATAGTTCCCACACCCACCCCGCAGCCAATACCAGAGCCTGAGCCAAAGCCAGAGGTAAAGCCAGAGTTCGACAGCGACACAAAAGAGATAATTAAGCAAAAACCAGAGTTCGATAGTGACACTAAAAAAACAGTTGAGCAACAAGAAGGCAGATATCCAAATCTTGAACCTGGGAAGGAATATATCAAGCGGATTACGACAAGAGATAGTGAGGGAAGAACTATTAAGATTACGGAAAGTCCCGCAGAGGTTTTAAATCCTAAGCCTCAACCTATTCCTGACCCAAAACCAGCAAAAATTACTACTAAAAAGCCAGTAGCAGAAAAGCCTAAAGTTACTTTTCTCAAACCTCCTTCTAAAATCAATCTAGAAAAAACTCCTACTCCTACTCCTACTCCACAGCCTGAACCAGTTAAACAACCGACTCAAACCAAGGTAGATAAATGCGCTGATGCCTGTATCCCAACAGTGAACTTTAATTTACCCGACAATTCGGAATTAGCGGAATGTCTGGCAAGAATAAAGCAACAGTTAGATGAAATTGAAGATGCGGTTAACGTCAAGCTAGAGGGAGAAATTAAACTGGGAAGCTGTGAAACTCCTGATAATTCAAATACTTCTAATGACGAGTCTACTAAATCAAAATATGTTGCAGACGCAGCTAAAACAATTAAATATTCAGACAAGGGATTGACAGCAATTAACTCAGGTTTACTAGCAATAGCTGATAAGTTGACCTCTCTGCATGAAGCACTTTGTGAACCATGTGATGCAATAGCAACTATTCCTGAAGGTTGGCAGCTAAAAAAAGAGCAGTTAACACCCCAACTAGCAATTATTTTTAGACCTGAAGATAGTCAAGTAAGGTCAGGGAACTATCCGCTATACATTCCACACTACAATGGCAATCCTAAGCCTAAAATCACAGGCTACAAAAAAGGTGATTATTGGGCTAGATGGATCTTATCTGATAACAGTCAAATACACGTTAACGCATCATCTAAGGCTGAATCTTTAAGAGTCATTCGGATGTTAGAAAAATAATATGTAATTAACAAATATCGTACTAATCCTATTCCCTGGTTAGTTACAGGCGAGACAACCCCAGGTACTTTTAAACAGATAAAAGTAGCTCCTATTAGGTGCGATTATTATCCATCTGGTAAGGCTAATAACATTCCCACATGGCGTTATTACTTTAAAAAAGATTAGCTATGGATATATCTCTTTGGATGTGCGAAGACTAGTGTTCGCACACGGCTTACTGTTGATTATCTATTTTTTTGATGCCATGTTGGAAATGACAAATTTATTCCTAACTAATTTTTTAAAAACATGGCTGCACCCATTGATTTAAGCGGATCTGCATCATTAGAACAACAGGCATACTCTGTAGCCTTAGAATTACAGCGACTAGAGTTAGCGGTTGCCCCTGAAAGTAGACCAGATCAGATACAAGTTGCTTTTGATACTGAAGGGTCTACAGTGGGCATTGCTATGTCGCTAAATACAACTTTGACAGTAACTAACGGTAATGCCGTAATAGCTGTAATCCCTTATTTGTAAAGCGATTAATAGGTAACGTTCAACAGTTATCAAAATGATTCTAAAAATTTATTAACATGAGAATTTAGTTATGGCAACAGCACCCGTTAGAGGTATAAGAGTGCCTATAAAGCTCCCATTTAAAGGAGCAACCGACGGTACAGATCAGTTTGTAGCAATGAAAGAACCAGTAGCCAAGGCTCTTAAATTCGATGTTGCAACAATATCAGACCTTAACTATCAGGTTAAGGTTACCAAGAAAAAAAATAAAAAAAGCAATTTACCAATACTTAAAAATGAAAAGGTTGATGTAACTCGCCGTCGCCGTCCTGGATATAGACAGAGATCCGTAAGAATAATATTTCAAACAGGCGGAGGATCTGGGATAGGTTTAAACAAAAATCCTACGGTTGGAGCAAAGATCAAAGTTGGTTCTAACTCCTATAAATCCCTTCAATTTCCTATAACTAACTCTATTCCAATTGAAAAAGTTTTGGAATACTTTGAGAAAGGAAACGGAAAAGATCTTAAGGCTCTGAAAGTAGTTGAAGTTAATACGGGTCAAAGCTATCCTCTCTTGAAACCAAAAAGTGCAATATCATTGAAAAAATGATGAGTAATGCCTGGCGTTTGCGAACAACGCTTTACAAAAAGGCAGTTACTAGTAATGACGAGCGGATTTTTATTCCTGCTTTTGATACAGGAAAAACCTATAGCTCTGAACTTATTGCTATAGGTATTTCTGTAATTAATTCCTATGATAATTGGCGTTATGGTGGCTATGTTTGCCAAGAATTAAATTTATCTTGCTTTGGATACCTTAATAATAATAAAGCCTTTTATCGTAGCGGTAATTTGTTAATTAATAATGTTTCAATCCTTAAGCTTAATTTGTTGTCAGGCAATAGCTACAAATTAAGATACTTTCCCCCTACCTATTTTGCTGACGTGAGAATTCAAGTCTGGGAATATCAAGGCGAAAAATTTGATTTGCTAGACGAACAGCTAAAAAGAATTGAGAGCAAAATAGAGCAACTATATTAATGGCTTTACAGGTAACTGATAACGACTGGATTTTAAAGGTAGATCGACAAATTGACTTCAACTTAAACGGTCAATTATTGGGCAGTTTTACAGGCAAGTTTGTGGCTACTTCAGTTACTTCTGATGTGGCTGGTGATATTTGGAATAAGGGGGGAGTTTTACGCCAAGGGATAAATACACTAGCTGGTTTAGCTTTGGGTGAACCTAAAGAACTTTTGCTTAGAGATTTAAATTTACTAACCTTTGAACCTTTATCAGGTCTTAGCTACGAGCTATTTTACTTCTCACTCAATCGACTAGAAAAAACCAATATAAAAATCTGGGAATATCAAGGAATGCCACTATACACTCAAGACGTATCAAGTCCTGTAGCTACTACAGCTACGACAACAACTCCTGCACTAACTAGTGCTACTGCTGCTACTTCAATATTGGCAGCAAATATCAACCGCAAAAGCTTTTCAATCAAAAACAAGGGCAATAAACCCGTATATATAGGCTTCTCGTCTAGCTTTACTGGAAGCAATGCCTACCTAACTCTTAACGCTGGAGCTATTTATTTATCTGACGTTAGCTACACGGGGGAAATCTGGGGTTTGCTCGTCAAGCAAAATGAGAATACGGATTTAATAGTAACGGACTTTGTGTAATGCTTCTACCTTCAGGCAAAGTTGTCTACGTCTCAACTCCTATATACGCTAATTCTCATTTTTCCTGGGGAGAAGTTACCTGTAACTGTACTCGTCACATTGAGAATCTAATTTTAAATAAAAAGCTAGTTATTAGCGCGATCGCTATCGAGAAAAACATTGTCAAAACAGCGATCGCCCTCGATGAAATTCGGGCTAACCTGTCAAATCGCCCAATCAAGGTAAATAGCTGGTATCGTCCTGCATTAGTTAATCGCGCTGTCGGCGGTAAAGAAGATAGCAGACATCAGTTTGGCGATGCGGTAGATATTTGCAGCGATTATTATCTGCCAAGCAAAATTTACACTTTTTTAAGCATGACGCATAATGGCGGGTTGGGACTATATCCGTCCTTTCTTCACGTTGACTGGCGGGGGTATAAAGCAAGATGGTGAGGACTAACAACAACAATTCCCCGACAGGTATATTCTGGAACTTTGCAGAAGCCGCACTTTTGACCATTTCTCTAGGCACATCTTTATCAATTATTAGGGCAAATCAATTTGAGATTGAAGCTGCCCAATACAAGCTAAAGACAACTAATGCCCTCGTCAAGGTACAGAAAGCTTCAAATAAGCTTGCAGAGAATGCTGAGAAGCTACCAATTACCAAAGCCAAACGTCAAGAAATCAAAAAATTAACGGACGAATCTTCAGCAATAATTGATGAAGCTAAAGATGAAATAAGCCAGAAGGTAGATCGCTTAGTTGAATGAGCGATCGCGCTTTTTACAAATTAATGTCTGTGGGGTTTTACCTTATGATATTTTCAGAAACTAAATATTTAATAATATTTAATTTTTTATTGATTGGGAAGCGCGATCGCATTTCAAGGCTTGATATATAATTGTCACACTAGCTTGAAGTATTTTTTCTGTATCGTTATTACATTGACTATATTTAAGTTTAAATAATTAGTAATCAATCTTTAATCGATGCTTTGTATAAAAGACTTTATCAATTGAACAAACTCTAAAGTCTGTTCAAAATGAACATTATGACCACTGTTTTTGACAATTTCTAATTTAGAAAAGCGACATAAGAGGTCAATTTGTTGATTAATAGCTATAAACTTTTGGTCAAGCTCACCCACTACAAGCAGCATCGGTACGTGGGCTTCTGGTAAATGATTCCAAAGAGACGGTTGCTGACCCAAACCCCCATGAAGTAGAGACTTAGCCAGTTTGAGAGGATTATTATCCAATCTTTTGGCGATCGCCTGTTGATAATTCGGATGCAAAGTAAAAGAAGTAAATAAAGAATTGCTATACCATTGCTGTAAAAATAAAGCAAAGTCTTGATATTTAAGTTTTTCTATTAATTTAGAATCTTGTTTAATGCGCAATTCTCGCTCTGCTTGTGTTCGCAATCCTGGAGAAGCAGATTCTAAAATAACTCCTTTAAAATAATGAGAAAAATGAATAGCTAAATATAAGGCAATTCTGCCTCCCATTGAATAGCCTACTAAAAAACAAGACTTTATTTTTAGAGTTTTTATGAGTTGAATTAATGCTCGGCAAATATTAGGTATTTGATAGTTATCATCTTGCCTAACTTTAGTTTTACCATGACCAGGTAAATCAACTACAAGACAGCAAAATTGTGGACAAATTAAATCAATTAATTCTAAAAAGTCATTACTATTTCCCATAAAACCATGAAAAAATAAAATAATTGGCTTTTGACGATCACCAATCAAAGAATAGTTGAACTGATAATCCTGCTCGTATTTACTGTTAATGATGCAATTTTATTTTTATACTCTAGTAAACTTTATGCAGCTATTTAAACATATTATAAATGTCTATCAGAACAAAACTCACTCAACATTGCAAATTAATATTTCATTTACTGATTAATTTAAAGTCTTTAGATTATAATTTATCTGAATATCATCAATAACAAGTCAAAAATTATGGGTAGAAAAGCTAAACTAAAAAAAATGCGGAAACAGAAAACTACCGCCAAGTCTAATCAAGAATACAATCAAACTCAGTTTGTTCAGCAGTTTGCCAAAATGGGTTATCAATTAAGAATCGATCCTAAGTCACAACCAGAAACCAATAGAGGAAATATATCTCCAGAAATTCCTCAAGCAAAAATTGAACCCAAACTATAGCCAATATTATCTAAAGCTAAAGTAAAATATTATTAAGAGCTTTACGACTCAATTCCCAACTAGATATAGGCAAGACAATTGGCCAGAAAAAAGGTGTAATTAATAAAAAAGCCCAGGATGTCAAATCATTTTTTGGAGTACTTTGGTCATAGAAGAAAAGCATTAACCAATAAACAAAAACCATAAGTGTAATTGTCCAGTACCAAGCAAAGATATTATCTGACATTCTTCAATAAAGCTCAAGTAACTACTTTATACTTATTGTTATTGATAAGAATCAAAGCTGTAAGCCGTAAGAATACTTAAATAAAATTAAGAATAATCAAGGAGTTAAGTGATTTTGGCACACGAGTTGTATACCTTGAAAAACTAAATTGCGATCAACTATTATCTGTTGAGCAACTTGAGGAGATTGCAGATGCAAATATCGCCAGAGTAACTCAGCATCTCCTCCAGTAAAAATTACTTGATGATTGGAAAATTGTCGCTGCCAATCAGCAATATAGCTAAAAATACCAGAGATGGTTGTATAAATAATCCCACTGGCGATCGCTTCATCGGTATTTAATGCCCAACGTTGAGGTAAGGTATGAGGAAGTTCTATCTCTGGTAATGCGGTTTTTTGCTTGAGGCTGGTAAGCTGCGATCGCAATCCAGGCGAGATTGCGCCTCCTACAAGTCTTTTTTGTCGATCCACTCCTGTAAAGGTTAAGGCTGTGCCTCCATCTATTACCAAACAGGCTTGACTATAAGTTTCTACTGCACCCCAAGCTGCTAAAGCGCGATCGATTCCCATGGTGGGATAAATATTTTCTAATTCAATATCTTCTAGAGTTATTATTTTTAAATCAGCATAATTTTGCCAAAGTTTTGTTTGTTCTGGGACAACTGAAGCTAAATAAACTGGTATTTGCGTAAGCTGTTTTTCAAGTAGTTGGTTAGCTAAAAACTGCTGAGGTAACTGATTGGGTTTGATTGCGACTGATAAATGTTGGGTATCCCAGGTTTCAATCAAAGTATACTGCTCAAACCATGCCCAATGGAGTCTGGAGTTGCCAATTGCTAACCCTAACCAATTATCAAAGCTTGTATTATTACTCACTTATAGCGGTTCTCAGACTCATGAGGTACAGAATTTATTGACTTTAGGGATTAGGAATCGGGGATTAGGGATTAGGGATTGCTTTCCCTTGCCCAGGAGTTTCGTTTTCACTCACCAGTCACCAGTTCGGTGACAGAACCAAAGTGTACCTCGTTAATACGAGAAACGCTATATTTTCAAAACTAGCCGTAGATTTACTGAGAATTAATTTTCTGCCATTTTTGGATCCAGGTAATTAACTTTGCATCGCTGATTTTCTGATTATTTCTAGTTTGCAATAATTGGCTCAAGTCTGCTGCTGATTCTTGTTTCTGTTGTTGACAAGCAGCAATTAAAGTCTTGTCGTCAACTAGAGATTTTCCCAAACCGAGAGATGTTTGTAGTTTTCTTTGTTCATCTTTAGCAATAGTATCTATAATAAAATCTGTACTGTTAGCTTTTTCTAATACTCCTGCTAGAGCATCAATATAAGCTGTACTATTATCTATGACTGCGGTTTTAGAGACAATAGGTACACCAAAGCGACGAAAAGCAGCAGCACTAGCGACACTACCAATAACTATCATTTGTATAAACAATAAATATAAAGGAGTTTTGGCAAGATAGCTTAGAACGTCTTCTCTTTGCTCTTTAACAATGGTTTCTTGGTCTTTATAGCCGTGAATATATTCGTCTACCCAGATAGCTTGATTTTGGCTAACTAACTCTGCTAGGAATTCATAATTATCAGGGGAATCTTGATAGGCATTAGCTGCTAAATAGGGAGTGGTGCTGTAGATAACTTTGCCTTGACCGAGTTTTTCTGACCAAACAATAGTGCCATAGCGATCGCTGAGTAAGCTGGGATTTTGGCTAGGAAATATGTAACGGCGAGTAGTTTCAATTTTGATTTGACTGCTTGATAAAGGTCGATTTCGATAGGGTATAAAGCTTTGAAAAGGTGCTGCGGTGGCTGGTAGATTAACTCCCAGAATTACCAGAGTATTGCCTTTTTCTACCCAGCTAGACTCATCTTTAGATAAGTCTAGGGTGCTAGACAAAAAATCAGCTTTACTGTGGATTTTAATATAGGTAACTCCCTGATGATTATCTTTAACAAATTGGGCAAAAGGCTTTTGCCAACGTTTGATTGGTATTTCCTTTTTCGACATATATTCATACCATGCACCATAACCATCAGGAGCGCGTCCATAGCTTGAGCCACTGTTGTTTTTACTGCCGTCACCGTTAGGTGCAGCAATTAAAGTTAGAATAAGAATTACAGCGATCGCAATTATTGCAAACAGCCATTGACGTTGACGAAGGTTTGGCATTATGATCCCTTGGGATTAACTTCAATTTGCTTATATGCCTGCTGACATTGCTCAAACAAAGAGCGATCTGCTTGCGCCCTACCAAAACATAATCTTTGATGACTAGACAGCAATAGCTCGTAGGCTTGGAGGCTAGATAGATCCTGCTTTGAAAGCGATCGCCGATATTCTTCATCGGTAAGACTAGATCTCGCTGCAATAATTCCCCGCTCATCTAGTAGCTGCAACATCGCCTGATATAAACAAAAAATTGCTTGACGATAGTTACCTTCAATTCTGGCTGCTTGCGATCGCTCTAACCAGTCTGCTTGAGAAAATTTTGGTGTATTGGTAGGTTTATCGATGATTGAAGAGTGGTTATTTTTTCTTTGCCAGCGTTTCCAGTAAGGACGCAAGCCAAGCCATAGTTGCCATGTCAGCCAAACTAATAAAATAGCCAGAAGCGACCAGATACAGAATTTGACAATTTGCCAGAGTAGCTTAGATTTGAGCCATCCTAGCTCCCAGGAGTCTGTATTTAATTGAGAGGTTTTATATTCGATCCATTCACCAATTCTGCGTTTAATTAAATCTATGCGCCAGCCTAAACCGTCTTGTTTGAATGACCCTGCGGACATAACAGTCTTGCATTAAACATTGAACACTAATCATTAAACATTGATATTTCCAAATTGGGTAGTAGTTAGGGCAGACAAAATCTTGGTAAAATACTAATCGAGTATTAATTGGATGTAACTATAACTATATCTATGCTTGGAATCACAGTTGCCTCTGCTAGATCGAGCTAGACTCAAAGCCTAAATTAATTATTGTTTTCTAGGCTCGATATATATGCGTTTTTTTAATCAAATTAATTTACAAACTCCAGAAAGCGTCGAACTTGAATTTACTTTAGCAGGGATTGGCAATCGCGCATTTGCTTTAATCATAGACTACATAATTATCAGCTTGACTGCTTTACTAACTTGGGGAGTTAGCTATTTCTTTGCTTATCAAATCGATCCAGGGTTTATTTTTGGTTCAAATCCAGACCTACTTGCACAGTGGATTATAGCAATTCAATCTCTCGTTGCTTTTGCCATTTATGCTGGCTATTTTGTAATTTTAGAAACCCTCTGGCAGGGACAAACTCCAGGCAAAAAATGGACAAAAATTAGAGTTATTCGCGATAACGGTAAGCCAGAAAGGTTGCCTCAAGCTATTTTACGAGCATTACTTAGACCAGTAGATGATATCTTGTTCATCGGCGTATTTTTTATATTCTTTTCTCAAAAAGAGAAACGTATCGGTGATTTAGTTGCAGGGACACTTGTAGTTCAAGATGAACAGGCATCTAAATCTGCTAATTTTGATATTTCCCCAGAAGCTCAAGATTTAGCGGTTCAACTAAAAATTGAGTCTGAGATAACTAATTTACTGCCAGAAGATTTTGCCACCATTCGCGATTTTCTCCAGCGTCGTCAAAATATTATGTTGGAATATCAGCATCAATTAAGCCGTAAATTAGCCGAACAGGTTAAAGAAATTATTTTGTTAGAAAAAGTTCCCGAAAACTATAGTAACAGCCAATTTTTAGAGGCGATCTATCTAGCTTATCAACAAAACAATGATTATTAATCAGTGCTAATTTATTGGTGACAAGTTAAGGCTGTGTATTGTTTGTCAACTGATTTTAGCTATCAGCCATCAGCTATTAGTTTTAATACAAACACACTACTTTTTAAGTTTAAAATAAGCTTCCATTACCTGTCTTACCAAAGGTGCAGCTACCGAACCACCGCCACCACCAGAATGTTCAGCAAAAGCCACCACCACAATTTCTGGTTTATCAAAAGGGGCATAAGCTCCAAACCAAGTATGAGCTTCTCCTGGAGGTGCTTCTGCCGTACCGCTTTTTCCTGCCCCTGGGGGAATATCAGGAGAATTTAATTTTGTCCCTGTTCCTCCGTTGACTACGGCTCTAAGTCCTTGTTGAATAGTAGATAAGGTAGTGGGCTTGAGGTTTAGGTTTACTCTTTGAGCTTGTTTGGTTTGATTATCTGTTTCTCGTAAATGAGGCTTTACTCGATATCCATTATTCGCGATCGCACTAAACATAACGGCTATTTGTAAAGGCGTGGCGGTGGTAAACCCTTGACCGATCGACATATTAACCGTATCCCCTACAGTCCAGCCCCAATTGTCAAAATTACGGCGTTTCCAAGCATCGTCGGCAATCAGTCCTGCTGTTTCTCCTTGTAATTCGATGCCTGTTAATTTCCCTAAACCATAAGCTCTTGCCCATTTGATTAACTCTTCGCCGCCAACTCCCTGTCCAATTTGACCATGAAAAGTATTACTACTCCAAGCCAAGGCAGATACATATCCTAATGGTCCAAAACCGCTTTTATTCCATTCTCCAAATCTTGTCCCCCCGACAGATAAATAGGGATATGTACCCAAAATAGTGTTAGGAGGATACTTTCCCGATTCCATTCCTGCTGTATCGGTAACTATTTTAAATGTAGAAGCGGGAGGAAAAGCCCGTAAAGCCATATTGAGGAAAGGATTACCCTGCGCCTGTAATTCCTTCCAGGTTTCTGTCGTCACAGAAGTAGAAAAAATATTGGGATCGAAGCTAGGATAACTCGCCATCGCCAACACCGCGCCATTATTAGGATCTAAAGCAACAATTGCGCCTTTTCTTGTTCCTAAAGCAGCTTCGGCAGCTTTTTGCACATCAGCATCAATGGTTAATTTAATATCTTTGCCTAATTTGGCGGGATTTTCACCCAAATATCGAATAATGCGTCCTCCACCATCAACTTCGAGCTTTAATCCACCCCATTTGCCTCTAAGTTCAGATTCATAGCCAGACTCTACGCCCATTTTGCCGATTACGTCCCCAAGACGATAACCTTTTGATTTTTTTTGCTCTAATTGCTCTTGGTCTAATTCCCCTGTATAGCCGAGAATATGAGCAGCAAAGTTTCCTTGGGGGTAGTATCTTACTTTGCCAATATCTATTTCCACCCACTGAAACTGAGAATGATATTCTTCTAGTGCCGTAATTTGCGCTGGAGTTAGATGACGAGCAATGGGAATTAAGCTCGGATAGTTATATCCTGCTTCTTCTACTCTTTTTTGTAAATCTTGGGCATCAATATTTAAGATTGCAGCAATAATATCGCGGTTTTTTACCCAGTTTTTTTGTTTGTATGCCTTGGGCCACAAGTAAGCAGAATAAGATGAACGATTGGTGGCTAAAACTTTTCCCTGACGATCTAGAATGCTGCCTCTAACTGGTGGTTTGGGAACAATACGAGTTCGGTTTTGATCGGCTTTTAATTGGTTTAAGTCTCCCCGTTGTATTTGTAAATAACTCAAACGCCAGCCAATTCCTCCAAAAAGAATCAAACTAATTACCATGGCAAGAGGAATTGTTTGCAACTGTCTGCCTACACTACGATTAATTGGCTCTTGAGACTTGGTTTGTAACATATATAAGTTATTTATTATCAGTCCTAAACTTTTAGAGACGTTTAATATTTCACGATCGAGATAAGTTTAGTTGGGCAAAGATACATTTAAGCAGCGAACTATATCTTTTAGTTTTCCCAATCTAGATAATAATTACATCATCAAGGAATTTGTTTCTTCAATCCGCTAATTTTATTTTTGTTTGGGTATTTTAGAAAAGTTTTCAAACCAACCTCGCCGCCAAAAGAAATAAATCAAAGAAGCTGCGATCGCTATCATGACTAGCCAACAAAAAGGATATCCCCAATACCAGTCTAACTCTGGCATATTCCAAGGAGACTTGTCGGGATTAAAGTTCATGCCATAGATACCAACGATAAAAGTCAGAGGAATAAAAATACTGGAAATTACCGTTAATAGTTTCATAACTTCATTCATTTTATTGTTAATAGCAGACAGATAAATATCGGTTAAACTAGAGGCTAATTCACGGTATGTTTCAATAATGTCAATAATTTGTACAGCGTGGTCATAACAGTCTCTCAAAAAGATTAAAATCTCTGGATCTACAAAGCTACTACCGTCTCTGATCAATTTATTTAAGGCATTTCTTTGAGGCCAAATTGCTCTACGTAAAGCTAATAGTTCTCTTTTTATTTGATAAACTTTAGCCAAACTTTGGTTAGTAGGATTAAAAAGAACTTCGTCTTCTAGGTCTTCTATCTTTTCGCCATAAATTTCTAAAACGGGGAAAAAACCATCTATAATTGCATCCCAAAGAGCATAAGCTAGATAATCTGCTCCCATGGTGGTAATGTTTCCTTTTTTAAATTTAATTCGCCTTCTCACTGGTCGAAAACAGTCTTTTTCTGGTTTTTCTTGTACGGTCAATACATAGTTCTTGCCGACTACCAAACTCACTTGTTCTAACCAAAACCCCTCTCCTGAAGTTTTGGGGATAACCATTTGAGTAATAATTACTAACTGTTGCGGATAATCTTCAACCTTTGGTCTTTGGGGAACATTAACCACGTCTTCTAATACCAAAGGATGTAAGCCAAATACTTTGCCTAGTCTTTGCAAAATGTTTTCGCTACCCAAACCCTTAACATCAAGCCATGATACTGATTCTGTATCGAGATGTTCGGCACAGGCTTCAGGGGTTAGGTTGTTAATTCTTTTGACGCGATCGCGATTGTAGTCAATTAAAATTATCTCAGGTAAGTCTGCATCATCTTCAATATTGAGCGTACCTGGCATACTGCCTGGCTGCTCATAAGCATAATCAAATAAATCTTCTTCCTCTTCTGTGGCTGTCTTTGAATTCTGGTTTACTTGATTTACGTAACTCATGAGAAGGTAGATGTCCACTTAAAGATATCGATCGACGATCGTCGATTACTCCGCTCTAAACGGGCGGAGTAATCTCTGATTTTATTATTACCTAAAAAAAATACCAGCGATCGCGATCGCTGGCTAAGTAAAATGTTGTTGTTATTTAAGCCTGGAAAAATCTTTTGTTGCGCGTTCCCGAAAAAGCAACTTTCAATCTTTGACTTAACTAAGAATTGTAACAGAAGATACGCTATTTTTGTAAAAAAATAATAACCGTATTGTCTGTTACACCAATTTTACGCTAGCAGGTTATGAAATGATGTGATTTAGATCTCTCAACTAAAGTTTATGTTCTTTGAGAAAGATATTTTTTGGCTACTTGAGGTTTACCCCAAATAACTGTTTCTTGTTTATAAATTACCATTCCAGGCTTTGCACCTTTGGGTTTGTAAACATATTTAGGCTTGGTATACGTCACTGGGACTTGTTCACTTTCGCGAGCTTGACTGTAATAGGCTGTCAGATCGGCAGTAAACTGAAGATCTGCCTCACTGGGAACTGTACCTGGATTTAAACGCAGCAATACATGACTACCAGGTATTTCTTGGGTATGAAACCAGAGGTCATATTCTACGGCAGTACGGAAAGTTAAAATATCGTTTTGACGATTATTGCGTCCAATCCAAATTTCACATCCAGATGGAGCAGTATAGCGATAGGGTTGGGTATCTCGGTCTACTTTTCTGTCATCTGCCTGACGTTCGACAGCAAAATAATTTTGTTGAACTAGCTCTTCTTTAATTTCTTCTAGAGCGTGGAGATTTTCCGAGCTACCAATTACTTTTTCTCCCTGTAGCTGATTTAAGGCTGTTTGCACCTGAGATAAATAATTAATTTCACTATCTACTTCTGCCAGCAAAGGGACAACTGCCCCTTTGGCTCTTTTTAGCTTCTGGCTATTTTTATAGAGAGCCTGAGCATTCTGCACCGCGTTTTTTTCAGGATTAAGCTTGATTTTAACTGGCTTGCCTGTTTCAAAATCATTCAAAGTTATTGACTTCATGCCTGGCTGCCATTCATGAAGATGTGCCATTAACAAATCTGCTGAGGAGCGATCGCTATCCGCATCGGCAGACTGTTGTAAACGTTGACGGAATTTATTGGCTTTGACGTTTAGCTTTTTGAGCAGATTAGTTAATTTCTGATTTAGCTGATGGTGCAGTTGCTTAAACTGCTGTTGATTAACCTCGTCGGTGTAGTAGTGATGAAGTAAAGTTTGCACTCGCTCTGCTGATTCAATTTTATTCCAGCCCAAGACTGTATAACCATTGGCTAACCAGCCAGGATCGAACTGACGATTATTTAAAACCATCAGCCACTTTTGCCAGTAGCTAAATAACTCCTGCCAATGTTCAGCTTCTAAAGTATCTGTATTCTGCTGGGGTGATAAACCTGCTGCAATAATAATTTCTTCTGCTACTCTAGGGCTTAAACCACGATATGACTTAAGTAACTGACGTTGCAGATTACCAGGAATTAGGCTTACTCTTTCTTGCCAGCGTGCAGAAGATTCTTCTAGCTTAGGAGTTGTACCAGTCAGGGGTGGGGGCATCTCGTAACCTTGACCAGTTTGGATCGGACGCACACTAGATTGAGCAGCACTAATTTGACGGGCAGGGGTAATAATTTGTTGGTCGGCATCGGTAAGAATGACGTTACTATATTTGCCCATAATCTCTACGTATAAATGCCAAAGAGGGGCTTCTCCTGGACGGTTGGCGAACTGGAGATCCAAGACTCTTTCCCAAGCTGCGATCGCCTTAATATCAATTAAAGCTAAACCATTAAGCTGATGGCGAAGCTGATCGCTAAAGGTAAAAGTGTCCTTAACCCTGGGTGGGGGATCGCCAATATTGATTCTGGCTGCTTCAGGATGCCAGCAAATAGTCAGCCAAGGCTTGGCTTTGAGGGTGCGTAAAGCTAAAGAGATGGTAAAGCGATCGCGTTGATATATCTGCTCAATACGAGCAGGAATCCAGTCTCGATTAAGTTCATTGCAGCTTGCCATCAAGGTCGTGTAGTCAACTGGTTGCATAATAGTAAATATAATAAAAGTTCAAATAAATAATTAAATTACTGTAATTCTGGCTACAAAGCGTTTAGATTGGTGCTAAAAGCTAAAATTTCCGAAAATAACCTCGTCTATATGCCATTTTGCTTGTAAATCAAAGTTTTTAACTATAATATTAAAATTATATTTTCTAAACTTGGCGATAAATCACTCTAAAAGTCGCAATTCACAAATAATTATGGATATTCAATTAATTAATATTGGTTTTGGTAATATAGTTTCCGCTAATCGTATTATTGCTATTGTTAGCCCAGAATCCGCACCTATCAAAAGGATTATTACCGAAGCAAGAGAGAAAAGCTTATTAATAGATGCAACTTATGGTCGCCGTACTCGCGCTGTCATTATTACAGATTCATCTCATGTAGTATTGTCCGCAATACAGCCTGAGACTGTGGCTCATCGATTTGTAGTTAATAAAGAATAGAATCCTAACTAGATTAGATTATCATCAATGTCAGTAGAACAGCTAGGTAAACTCATCGTCATCACAGGACCAAGTGGTGTAGGAAAGGGTACGATTGTCAGTCTACTATTGCAACGCTATCCTCAACTACGGGTGTCTGTTTCTGCTACTACTAGACAACCTCGTTCAGGAGAAACCGAAGGCATAAATTATTATTTTCTGAGTCAAAAAGACTTTGAAACGGCAATTCTTAATCATGAACTTTTAGAATGGGCAGAATACGCGGGAAATTATTATGGCACGCCCAAAGCTCAGGTATTAGAACAAATCGAGCAGGGAAACTACGTCATTTTAGAAATAGAGTTAAGAGGAGCTAGAGCGATCGCCAATATGTTTCCTGCCGCTTGCCGTATTTTTATTATGCCTCCTTCTATTGAGGAACTAGAACAGAGAATTAGAAGCAGAGGCAAAAACTCAGAAGAGTCAATCGTCCAACGGTTAAAGATTGCTAGAGAAGAAATGGCAGCCAAAGATGAATTTGAAGTTCAAATTGTCAATGATGATTTAGAAAAGGCGATCTCTAAGTTAGAAAAGGCTATTTTTTCTGAGAATACTGAGTAAGCTGGCGTTGGTGAATCAGGGTATGATTTTTAAACGTTTTACCAAAATCCTCGTTTTCCTGAAGGCATAATAGTCATCCAGTTTGTTTTGACTTCTTCTAGCTGTTTTTTAGTTAAATTAGTATTGCTTAGATTAGCACCACAGAGATTTGCCCCCTTGAGCTTAGTGTCTCTAAAATTGACATAGCTCAAATTTGCACCACGAAGATCTACATCTTCCAAATTGGCAGCATTAAACAGAGCGCGAGTTAAGTCAGCATTACGCAACATAGCCTGACGCATATCACAACTTGTAAAGCTGGTTTTATTTAAATCTGCTCCCTGAAAGTTGACTCTGATTAATTTAGAATCGTGAAACTTAGATTCGGATAAATCGGCTTTTTGTAGATCTTGCATGGTCATATCTTTTAAGCCAAAGTCTTTTCTACCAGAACTATAGGCTTTTAAAACCTCTTCAGCCGAAATTTTTGCAGGCTTAGGAGGGTTTTTAGCAGCTTGACTGAAAGAAGCGGAACTAGCACTAGTTTGAGCAGCATTTCTCGAATATCTGGAGGTATAAGCCATTCTGCCTGTCTGACGGGACATCCTGATGTCACCTTTAGAACTAGATGTAGTATCCCGTCGAGAGTACGCCATTCTTGAGCGATTAGCAAGAGTACTAGGAGGCTCATTAGCGGTAGGAAAACTAAGCATACTGTTAGATAGGCTATCTACATGATTTTCTAAGTCTAGTACCTGCAATACTTCTTCGGCACTTTTATAACGGCTTTTGACCGCTACCTCTAGCATCTTGGTCAAAATTTCCGCAAAACTATCGCTGACATCAACATATTTAAACCAATCAATATCTCCAGTAATGGGATCGCAATCCATATTTTTAGGTGCTTTTCCCGTCATTAAATACATACAGGTAACACCAAGGGCATAGACATCGCTAGCATAAACAGGACGCATAGCTAACTGTTCAGGAGGAGCAAAGCCAGGAGTACCGACTGCAAAAGCAGTAAATGCCGTTTGATTAGAACCTGCTGCACTAATATTGTCAACTTGATTTTTAACTACTCCAAAGTCAATTAAAACTAACTGATCGTCTATTTCGCGGCGAATAATGTTAGCAGGTTTGATATCTCGGTGAATAACTTTTTGAGCGTGAATATCTCGCAGAATCACCAAAAGTTCTTTGAGTACCTGTCTTGCCTTTGCCTCATTCAAAACGCCAATTTTTTTGACTTCCTGCTGAAGATTGTTGCCCTCAACAAACTCTTGAATTAAATAAAATTGATTGCGATCCTCAAAATAATCTAGCAGTCTAGGTATCTTAGGATGATTACCAATTCTGCCTAATGTTCTGGCTTCTCTTTCAAATAATTCCCTTGCCATGGACAAGAAGTTAGGATTGTCTGTATTGGGACGTAGTTGCTTAATTACACACAAAGGTCTTCCTGGAAGAGCGAGATCGGCAGCTAGAAAAGTTGCGCCAAAACCCCCTTTACCTAAACCTTTAACTAAGTGATAGCGACCATGTAACAGCAATTTTGCTCCGCACGCTTGACAGAGTTTAGACTTAGGATGATTAACTGGTTTGGGACAGGATGGATTTAGGCAATAGCTCATTCAAAATACCTACAAGGCTCTGTCTGACAAATATGTTTTTTGAGAGAGCGAATTCGCTCAATAGCTAACTTCTTGGTTTAAAACAATTAGTTCCCAGCTATTTCCTCACCAGCATATCCTAAAATTTTTAAAATCAGTTGAGTTAAACAGTTTATTGATAGTTAAGTGTGTAAGGTAAAAGCATTAGTTGCTTACTCTGATTGTTATCTACAAACAATATAGCGGTTCTCAAATTAGTCAGGTACAAAGTAAATCGTTTTAAGGCAGAGGGCAGCAAGGTGTACCCACCGCAGCTAGGCAGCAAGGCTTGTTCGCCGCAGCTAGGCAGAAGTTAGATGTACTTCAGTAAACTGAGAAATGCTATATTGTCTGGTTTTTGATAATTATCAATTATGATTTTTACGGAAGGTCATACTCTATAGCTTATCCTTCGTCTTTTGAGTCAATACCTATATCCTTGACGTTTCTAGCAATTCTTGATAGCTCGCTTTTTTCGTTTAAAGATACACGAGATGGTGAACCACTAATAATGCCTTCGTAGTTACGAAAAGATTCTTTAATAAAGGGGATTTCTGGTGCATCAGAGCTAATCACATATTCTCTAATACCTTTGTCATGCCATGAACCACGCATCTTAAAGACGTTCATGGCACGAGACATTTCACCGCGAATTTCTACATATTGTAAAAGAATAATCGTATCGGTAATAGTAGAAATATGGGACTCGGTAATTGAATTAGCCCCCAAAAATCGATCGGTAGTGTTGGTAAAAAAGCCTGTGATCTCTTCTTGTTTGGCATAACCAGTAACGCCAATGACAAACTGACGGAAGGCATTATTACTAACTCCCCTAGCTAACGCCGAAAGGGAATCGATCGCGATGCGAGCAGGCTTAAAATTAGTAATCTCAGACTTAATCATCTGTAAATGATCTTCTAAACCCGCTGATTCTGGATAACAGCAAAGTAATTTAAGTAAGCCTTTACGCTCCATCTCCTCAAAATCTACCCCCCAAGAGGAGGCATTACGAGATAGCTGCGCTCTAGATTCTTCATAGGCAAACAGTACGGCTCTTTCACCTTGACGACACCCCTCTTCTAGGAACTTGCTTACTAATAGAGTTTTGCCTGTTCCTGTTGCTCCCGTAACCAAAATAATCGAGTCTTTGAAAAAGCCACCGCCACAGAGCTTGTCGAGAGTTTTAACTCCTGAAGAACGTCGTACGTTAGATGAACGTTGAGTAAGACGCATAGCACCAAGGGGAAAGATATTAATCCCGTCATTGGTAATCGTGAAAGGATATTCTCCTTTCATGTGGGTAGTACCCCGCAGCTTGAGAATTTCAATGGTACGTCGCCGACGTTCTCCTTCTAAGACATTGCGGATAATAATTACGTTGTCCGAAACAAATTCTTCTACTCCAAAACGGGCAACAGAGCCGTATTCTTCCACCCTTTCAGTAGTTAGGATAGAAGTAACTTCTAGCTGCTTGAGACGGGCTACTAAACGAAAAATTTCTCGCCTTACTACTGAAGCTGCATCATACTGTTGAAATACTGCCGTAACCGAGTCAATTGAGACTAGCTGCGCCTTATATTTACGTATTGCATACTGAATACGTTCGATCAATGCCGATAGGTCAAAATTCCCTACTACTTCTTGCCCTTCAGGATCGGGGGAAGCATCTAAAATAAATAATTTGCCGCGATCGATTAAGCTTTGTAAATCCCAGCCAAAACTACAGGCATTTTCAATAATATCTTTTGGGGATTCTTCAAAGGTAACAAAAACACCAGGACAATCAAAAAATTCAATTCCTAGATAAAGAAACTGAATGGCTAACAGGGTTTTACCTGTACCAGATGTTCCACTAACTAAAGTTGTTCTATTAGCGGGCAAACCGCCATGGGTGATTTCGTCAAATCCTTCAATCATGGTGCGGATTTTGCGAACTCCTTTGGTAGATAGTTCTGTTGCTGGTTGATTAGGATTTGGTTCGTTCATCTAAGCTAAGAATGATGGTTCTTATTTGCTTATTTAAAGCAATCGCCGTTTAACTTTGGTCACGGCAGTATAATATTTTACATCCAATGCGATGAATATGACGTTACCTTTCTCGCTCACGGATTTCTTCGTAAAGCAAATCTAAGCCAATCAAAACCTTTTCGCGATCGCTCAAATCGCCAATTATTTTACGAACAGGAGGCGGTAAAACCTTAGATAGGGTTGGAGTTGCCAAGATTTTGTCTTCTTCAGCTAACTGAGGACTCTTTAAGACATCAATCACTTTAAGAGCATAAACTCCCTGAAAATCTTTCTCTAAAATGTCCTTTAAAGTCTTCAAAGCTCTAACTGAGTTTGGTGTGTTTCCCGCTACGTATAGCTTGAGTACATAGGTTTTTCTAAATTGATCCATAATGTTGAATAATTTATGCGTTGAGATGAGGCGATCGCGCTCATAATTTTACTTGACTTAATATAGTTGGGCATTGTTGTTATAAATTTGAGCTTGAAGCAGGCTTTGTTTCCAATACCAAATTACCCTTTAGCAGCAAAGCAATTAACCATTTATACTAAATTTGATTTATAAAACACTCTTTTTATGGATCTAGCCAAAGTCTTCTGACTATATGCAGGCAAGCGCGAAAATTGAAGCGAAGCACCATGTATAATTGCGCTTTTGGAACTTGCACAACATTAAAGTATTTTATCCCAAGATTTAATATTATTCTACTGCAAACAATAATTCTAGGGAGAAGTCTCCTCCAGGAATAGAGCGACGATACATTTCACAAAGGTGAGCGGTAATATCAATCAGTGGCAAACGATAGTCAAGCAAAATGTCATCATTTCTGCCTTCTATTTGTAACTGATAAGAAAATTCATCAATTAATTTCATGTGTATTTCGAGAATTTGCGAAGTAGAAATATCAGCAAAAAAAGCTTGATCGACAAACTCATCAATTAGCTTATTTATTTCTGAGTTCTCATTAAAGTATTCCAGCAAAATTTGACAGTAGCTTTGGCTTAATTTTTGGTCTAATTTTTCTTGCTCTTGTTTAGATAGATTGCGGTAAAAAAGGCTGGATTGGCGTTTGTAATAAATCCCTAAATATTCTTCCAGTCTTGCTTGGATTTTTTCCGTTAGCCGACGCTGTTGTAATACAAGCGATCTATGCACTTTTTCTGTTTCTGGTTCATTTATAGTCTTGTGAATATTAAGATTAGAACTAGGAGAGAGGCTCAAAAATGTAGTAATAGCCAGGTTAATATAAGTATTGATTTCTGCTAGCTGAGTTGGATACAGATGTATTTCTGCTTGATGATAAATAATGCAAGCTTGAGTAATATCGTCAAGAAAGTTGCAATCATCTGCTAATTCAAGCTTAGGATTAGCAGGCTGTTCAGTCTCGACTATTACCATAGGCAGTAAAATTCTTGATTGCCATAACTCCTCCAAGGCTGAACTTGATTGACTATCTTTGACTAAAACAATGCAGTCTATCTGTTCATTGTCGGTCAAAAAACCAACTAGATTACTACTTAAACTAAGATCTTTAACTTTAAAGCGATCGCTATTTAATCGCTCAATAACTAATTTAGCCAACTGCTGTTGGGTATAAAACAAACAAATATGCAGTTTGCTTCTAATCTTTTCAGTTGAACAAAAATTGTCTTGATAATCTGACATTGCTGAGTAAATTCTACGTTATGGTTGTCAGAGTTACATTTGAATCTGAAATAAAATAAGGCACCGCTATCAAGACTAGAGCAGCCCATAGAAGCCTATATGATGCTCAGAGAACGCAAGCACCATGAACTGACGATGTTTTAATAACGTCAATAAATATTAAATATTTAATATTTATAAAAATTTAACATTTATTGTTCGACTTTGCGAATTGTAATAAAACACAATTTAAAGCAATAGTGAACCAACTCACCAAAGGTAATAAGATGTATAAATATATAGAGATAGCATCTTGCTAAATTAGACTGGCTAAATTGCAAGATAAAATTTCTTTTTAATTGAGCATAATGTCAACTGTTTTCCGCCTTGTAAAGGCGGAGTGATCTCTAAGGGTTGGTCAAATCAATAGTTGCTAATAAGTCTAAAATTGCTTTGCTCGAGAATGGTAGAACCTAGTCTGCTGTAGACGTTAGCCAATTTCTCTTCTGGAAGACAAAAAAACGAGAATTTATGTTTAGTCACGCTCTTACTCTGAACGATTTTGCCTATTCAATTCCCATCTGTCAACCAGAAGCAGATTTGGGGAGTATCTTAAATATTTTTAAGCATGGTAATTGCCAAATAATTGCACTTCCCTTAAAAAATAATGCCTGGGGAACACTTAGCTCTCAAGATTTGCTATCGTTGATGGCTCAACTATGGCAAAGAGATTGTGTAGCCATGATTAGTCATCCGAGAATAGCTCGTCAAGAAGATATTTCTCACCTAAAATACAAAAATTTTGAACATTTAATCAAGTCAGCGATCGCTCTTTCGGGCAAGATTAAACTGCAAGAGTTTTTAAATAATTTAGAAGATGTTTCATTGAGAGATCGCGAATATTTAATAATTGATGAGTTGGGTAAGCTACAAAGAAGGCTATAAACCTCACGAATACTTAGATATTTAGCAGCAAACTTTGAGCGAACTATCGCTAATACGCTCCAAATTTCATCCCAGCCAATGATGGCAGATTCTCTGAATACTGATAAATTTTTGGACAATGATACTTCTGAGTGTTGGCTTACTTTGGCAACTAAGGCATCTATTGCTGATTCAGTTGCCATACAGCTTGCAGATGGTGCATCAGCAACTACTGAAACATTAGTAGACAAACTGCTGGAAACAATTAGTCATGAACTAAAATCCCCTTTAACTGGCATTGTTGGCTTATCTAGCCTATTTAAAGACCAACAATTAGGAAAACTTAATCAGCGTCAACTGCGTTATGCACAGTTAATTTATCATGGTGGACAAAAGCTGATGAGTATTGTTAATGATCTAATAGAATTAACTAGTTTCACTGTCGAGAAGTTTCAGCCCCAGCCAGAAGCAATCGATCTGAGGTTTTTTTGTCTTCAGCTTTTTCAACAGGCTATGAGCAAATATAAATTAGCCAGCGCAGCAGAATCAAATTTTTTTCTAGAGACTCAATTAAAATTAGATATAGAGCCTGGAGCAGAAAAGGCGATCGCTGATAAAGTACAATTATCGACTATACTTTCTCACCTAATTTTGGAAACTCTCCAGTTTTGTGAACCAGTCCGTAATATCTTGACCATTGAGGTCAAAAGTTGGCAAGAATGCACGGCAATCATAGTTAGCAATGGTCTGATGAGTGATTTTGAGTTGGCATCATCCACTGACAATTTTGACAATTTTGGTTATCCTCAGCAAAGTTCTGGTTTAAATTTAGTTATTGCCCAATATTTGGCACAGATTGCTCAGGTAAAAATACAAAGTGACTATTCAACAGATGGTTGTCAGCTTACTTTACTGCTACCTCAAGCCAAAACTGAGATGAGCAACTATTGTTCAGATAATTTAGCTTTTAATACTCAAGACAAAGTAAAGAAAAATTTGACTGTGCTTTGCCTTTATCCTGAACCAGAAATGGTTGACCCAATTATCAATAGCGATAATGGTTTGAATTTTAATCTGAAAAATTGGGCAGAACAAGATTGGACGAACATCAGCCAACAACATCATTATCAACATCGTATTATTGAAGCTGATGGTTTGGAGCAGGCACACACTTTAGCCCGTATTTGGAAGTTAGATGTGATTGTGCTGGATGGACATCAAATTGCCGATCCTATTCAATATTGGCGATCTCTCCAAGCTTCTGAATATTTGACTGCCCTACCTATAGTAACTTTAGACACTAGAACCACCGAAGCTGCAAACCAAATTGAAGGACTAAAAGTTTATCCTTGTCTGCTTCGGGCCGACTGTCGCAGCATTAAAGATTTGATGCAGGTAATTCAAATTGCTACAGGGTTGGAACAATTTAGCTCAAGCTATGAAGAGTGAAGACAGTAATTTCTGGGCGACTATTAATACGCAGCGGTAAACCCGTCATGCCTAAACCGCGATTGGTATACTCTAAAGTATCTTCAATTTGATTTAAACCAGCAAAATATTTTTTCCCGCCATAAGGTAGTATAAAAGGATTAAGAAAAGGAATTTTAATTTGTCCTCCATGGGAATGACCAGACAACTGGAGCGCAAATTTATGAGTTGCAGCACTTTTGGCGATGTAGTCTGGTTCGTGAACCAATAATATGGCAGCACTATCATCGGGTAGAAGCTTAATTACTCGATCTAAGTCTGGTTTTCCCCAGTAAGGATCGTCAACTCCAGCAAAAGTTAGTTTTTTTGTACCTCGCTCAATCACATATACTTGATTATCTAAGTTAGTTACATTACTGTTTACCAAGGCTTGTTTTAGGTTATCAGTAGCATTTGCATTTCCCTTATGGTCATGATTGCCCAAAACTGATAAAGTGCTTATTTGAGATACTAATTTGCTTAATTTTTCCTCTAGTTCCTGACTATTAAAATTTTCGTGTTTAGTAATAAAGTCTCCTGTAATCGCGATCACATCTGGCTTTTGTTGATTAACCAGCTTGATGATTCTATCTAATCTTTTTGTAGGCATAAAGCGATTGCTGTGAAGATCGCTAATCTGTACAATTTTAAACTCATTAAAGGCTGGACTTAAGTTAGGAATTGTGAGTTGAATTGGCACTACTTCAATCCAATTTGGCTCTATTTTTGAACCATAAATATAACAAGAGATAAATAACGCGATCGCAATTATAGTAAAGTTATATAGCAATTTTTTTATGGTCTTAAATGGAAAATAATAACGCTTGGCTAACATATATGAGCAACTTTGAGAGATAGCGTTTGCTTTTCCATATTAATCTTTGTTTACATGAAATATTTAAATCAACACGTAATTATTACAGGTGGCTCTAGCGGTATTGGGAAAGCTACGGCAAAGTTATTAGCTCAACAGGGCGCAAATATTTCCCTAATTGCTCGCGATCGCCAAAAGTTAGCCACTGCTCAACGGGAAATAGCTACGTTAGCTCGAACTTCCCAACAAGTGCTTATTTTTCCAGCCGATGTATCTGATTCGGCTGCTATTAAAATCGCTATCAAGGGCGCGATAGCCCAACAAGGAATACCAGAGATGCTGATTACTTCGGCGGGAATAACTCATCCTGGTTACTTTTCAGAAATTCCCCTAGAAGTTTTTGAACGGATTATGGCGGTAAATTATTTTGGTTCTCTTTACGCCCTTAGAGCCGTTTTACCAGCTATGGAACAGCAAAAAAGGGGAAATATAGTCTTAATTTCATCTGGTGCGGGATTAATCGGTATTTATGGTTATACAGCTTACTGCCCTTCTAAGTTTGCTCTAAGAGGATTAGCAGAATCTCTTAGGGGCGAACTAAAGCCAAAGGGTATCAAAGTCACAATTGTATATCCCCCTGATACTGACACTCCTCAGCTAGAGGCAGAAAATAAAATAAAACCTGTCGAAACTAAAAAGATTACCGCTACAGCCAAAATTTTGACTGCCGAGGCAGTAGCAAAACAGATTGTTCAAGGCGTGGAAAAAGGGAATTTTGCGATCGCTCCTGGAACCGAGTTAACGATTCTGAATCGATTTCATAGTCTTTTAAGCCCTATATTAAACTGGTATTTTGATAGTATAGTCAGGAGAATAAATAATACGGTTAAACGATAAAGCGATCGCAATAATATATCAGAAGTTATTTTCCCAGTAATTTGACTGCACCAATACCGCCAAAATATAGTCCTAGCACTGCACCAGCCAATAAAGATTGAGTTAAAGGATCGGTAGAAGGAGTTAAAATTGCCCCCATAACTACCGAGCCAAGTACTACATAACGCCAACCTGCAAACATTTGCGCTGCCGAAACAATCCCTAAAAAACCCAAAATCAACTGAATTACAGGAATTTGAAACGCTAAACCCGTACTAAATAGTAAAAGTAATACGAACTCGAAATATTTATCAATTGACCAAGATTGTTCAACTACATCACTGCCGTAGTTAATAAAGAAATTAAGCGCAGCAGGAATTAAAGCAATATAAGCAAAAAACAAACCTGCAAAAAACAAAATACTAGAGCCAAAAATTACAGGAGCAAGTAGACGACGTTCTTTTCTAGTCAATCCTGGCAAGACAAATTGAACAATCTGATAAAGAATAAACGGACTTGCCAGCACCATCCCACTATAGCCAGCTACCTTGATAGATACAAAGAAAAACTCTCCTGGGGCTAGCTGTAAGAATTTTACACCTTGAGCAGGAACTTCCAAAATCCGAACTAAAGGTTTGACAAAAACAAAGCAGCCTAAAGCTGCGATCGCTACTGCAATTAAAGCATAGAAAATACGCAAGCGTAGTTCTTCTAGATGATCGAACAGTGACATCTCCACTTCATCTGGAAGTTCATTTAGATATTTTTCTTTCTCTTTGTCTTTGACGGAAGTTTCTAAGTTAGATGGTGGCATAAATTGATAGACAGAAATTAATCGTTCTACAGATTGAGTAAAATCGCTAAACTTGTTTTAATAATTATATCTTTCGCCGATCCTGTTTTTTTATTTATACCGAGATGTATATAAGGATCGCTCTTATATTTAAATTTGAAAGCTAATAAATTGAGCATATTCAATTTACTATTGATATTAACTAAGGTCTTAGCTTTCCCGTGAGAGATTTATTGAAATTCAGATGTTAAAAAGTGACTTACTTATCTATAGGCGTAGTGGCGAAACAATCATACCTAAGAAGTTAGAAATTAATGGTCATAATTTAGGTATAGCAGAGAATATAATCAATTGTTTTCAAGATTGCATAGGTAAAAATCAAGGGGATCTAGATCGGCGACTTTTAGACCTAGAAGGAAACAGCCCGAATTATCGATTGATAAGAGGTCTAGCTCATATATTACGTAATACCTTTTCTACTTTGGAAATTATTAGTCCTCTTGAGCCACCAATGCTTCGGCAAAGAGTTTTCTCACAAGCAGCTAAAACAGCAACTATACCTAATAATCGCAGCGATACTTTAGAAGCAATTTCTCTCTGTCTGTCTGATGAATTAAAATATGCTGTATCTCGTACTGAAATTGAAGCAGGATTATACGCAGACCTGCAAGAAAATCGTATACTAACTCAGTTTGAAGCACCAATTTCTGAGTCATTGCTTCATCGTTACAATCTTTCTCAAGTACAGGGCATTTTTTACCATGCCACCAACGTTGTTATCAATGCGCACCGTAATGATCCTGGAGAATACAAATTACTGTTTCGCTATATCAAATTATTTCAGTTAATGGCATATATAGAAGGAGATGCTGATACTGGATTTACGTTGACTATGGATGGTCCAGCTAGTCTTTTCAAAGCAAGCACCAGATATGGTTTAGCTTTGGCAAAAATGATTCCAGCTTTGCTTCATGTAACAGAATGGAGTCTCCAGGCTAAATTACAAAACCGCGATCAATACTCTGGAAATATTAAGACAGGTAAGTTTAACCTGGCAAGCGGTCGTTGTGATTTAGTTTCTCACTATCCCCCAGGAAAACCATATGATAGTATGCTAGAGGCTTCTTTTGCTAAAAGTTGGGCGAAAACAAAAACTGAATGGCGATTAGAAAGAGAGGTCGACTTAATTCCTCTTCCAGGCAGCGTAATGATTCCTGACTTTCGTCTAGTTCATCCAGACGGCAGAGAATTTCTTCTAGAAATTGTGGGCTACTGGCGACCACAATATTTGCAGAAAAAATTCTATCAGGTGCGTAGTGGTGACACTGAAAACTTAATTCTTGCTGTTTCTGAAAGATTAAACTTAGAAAAGGCTGGGGTAAAGTTTACTGATTTACCAAATAGGTTAATCTGGTTTAAAAATAAGCTACAGTCCAAAGCGGTATTAGATTTATTGGAAAATTAGATCGCGGTTGACTGCTTATACAAATAAATAAAAATATTCCTGTAAATCTTAAAGAAGAAGCTGTAAATGAGCAGACTTCACCCAAGAGGTTAGAATTTCTAGCTAGTGTAAATGAAGAGTTACTCCCATCCCACTATAAGATTATTTAAAATAGAGAAGTTGAAATAAAGCGGTAGAAATAGGAAGTCGGACACAAAAACTTAAAAAACAGCAATTGAGTGGCAAAAGCTATACTACCAGAATCAACAGAGCTATTTAAGAGCAAGATTATTAGCAATCAAATTTTTAGTTGAAGGTAAAACGAGAAGAGAAGTCTCGCAGTCGTTAGATTGTACTTACAAAACCTTGACTAATTGGATTGATAAATACCTCGACGGCAGATTAGAAAAATTAACCGAATCAATCAGACATCGAGTTCCACAAAAATTAGGCCCAGCTCAAAAGCTACAGTTTAAACAAATGCTTCTGCAACAAACTCCAATTGACTACGGTATCGATAGGAATTTGTGGACAGCTAAAATTATGACTCAAGTCATTGAACAAAACTGGAATGTTCAGTTAAAAAATAGTCGTATTTATGAAATTATTCAAGAGCTGAATCTTTCATATTAAAAAGGTCATCAAGATTATGTTAATGCAAATAAAGCCAAACAAAGACAGTTTGTCGAGTTACTAAATAAAAGCTTAAAGTTAGAGGTGAAGATAAAAAAATCCTCTTTTTTGACGAATTTGCTGTATATGACCGCCAAGCGTATTTTTTATGGATGAGCAGAGAAAAATACCCGACCCAAGATTCCTAGCAATGAAAAGAGAAAACGCCATGAGGTTAGCGGACTGTTGAGTGTGGATGCTTTAACAGGAGAAGAATATCTACAACTAAAGTCCAAATCGAAGAGTGAAGATATTGCCAGCTATTTTGGTTTGCTATGTGATGATTTATTAAATAAAAGCTATCGTAAGGTCACAATTATTTTCGACAACAATTCGACTTATAAAGACAAAATGAAGTCTCAATTGAAAACTCTCATGTCTACCTTAGAAATTGACCAGAAAATTCAAGTCGAGTTTTTTCGTACCCCTTCTTACTCTCCTGATTTTAATTTAGCTGAATATATAGCAATACGTTATAAGGTTAGGACGCTATACTGAATAAATCAAGAAACGAAAGAGAATAGGATTAATGGCATCCCCTTACAGTTACGATTTGCGAGCGAAGGCAATTAAAGCAGTAAAAAGTGGCGAGAAGAAAGTCAATGTATGCCGAATGTTCGCTATCAGTCGTAACACACTGAACTTGTGGCTCAAAAGAGAACAAGTTCAGGGTGACTTCAAAGCGATCGCTCTTCATCAAAAAGGAAAAAAGCCCAAGATTAAAAACCTCCTGCGTTTTCAAGAATTTGTGTTGCAACACAACAACAAAACACAGCAACGAATAGCTCAATTATGGGGGAAGAATCTAACTCAGCAAAATGTCAGCGATGCGATAAGAAAGCTGGGCATAACTAGAAAAAAAGCGGTCAGACCCCGCGTCGCCGACAGGCGCAAGACAAAGGGCTTGCCCGCATGTACGCTGACCAAGACAAACTTATGGGTATCGAGAGAGAAATGAAGAAAAAAGGCAACAATTTCTTGAACGTATCGGTCAAATAGATCGAAGCAAAATCGTCTATGTAGATGAAGCAGGATTCGACAATCGAGACGATTATCCATACGGATATAGCCCGAAAGGAACAAGATGTTATGGATTAAAATCGGGTCGAAGAGTAGACAGGGTTAGTTGGATTGCAGCGTTAAAATCAGGAAAAGTTTTTGCACCGTTGACATATGAGGGATGTTGTAATCGTCAAGTATTTGAGACTTGGTTAGAAAAAAGTTTGCTTCCTCAATTGAAGTCTGGCGACATTATCGTGATTGACAATGCAACCTTTCACAAAGGACAAAGCATTCTTGAAATCGTTCATCATGCAGGATGTGAAATTTGGTATTTGCCCCCGTATTCCCCTGATTTAAACAAAATAGAGCGTTGGTGGTCGGTTCTCAAAACTTGGATGAAACAAAGAATTTACGATTTTGAAACTATCCGAGAGTGTGTTGATTCTGCTTTCGCGCAATGTCCTAATGTCTTCGCGTAATGCTATATTATTCACTTATTAAGACTATGATTTTTGCATCACTTACCGTTAAACGTAACTATTGAGCAAATAGAACAAAAACTAAGTAATTATTTTCTACCTCACCGACTTCAAACACCACAACAAATCAAAAATACAATTCGTCATATTTGTCATTTAATTCGGTATTTTTCGGGCGGGATGGGAGTAACACGTTTGGTTGTTAGAAATCCTAATTGTATATCTTAGCTAATTTAGTTTTAAAGCTATCTGATGTTGAAATTCTGATTGTGATCGCTGAAAATAATAATACTTCAGAAGATGTCAAAGGAAAAATACTTGAAAAACTGTTAGGCTGTTCTCGTTATCTAGATAGCAAATAGCAAAAAGACCACTTCACTTTCGGAAAGATGGTCTTTTTGCTTGTAATATAGAACCTGGCACTGAGCTATTTTTCCAGGGGGCTACCCCCCAAGTATCTTCGCCGCTACAGAGTTTAACTATCGAGTTCGGGATGGGGTCGAAGTGGTTCCACTGCGCTAAAAGCACCAGGAATTCTTTTTGGAATCTACATTCCCTCAAGACTGCATAAATCTAGAATTGTGTGAGTTGAGCCAAAATACTAAGTAAACTAGACAAGTCTTTTAGCTGTTTTTTTGCTTGAATTAAGGTCAAGCCCTCGGTCTGTTAGCACGCCTTGGCTACAAACATTGCTGCTCTTCCACCTAGCGCCTATCAACGGGTGTTCTTCCCGTGACCTTACTGGCTATTGCCATGAGAGTACTCATCTTGAGGTGGGCTTCCCACTTAGATGCTTTCAGCGGTTATCCTCTCCGCACTTGGCTACCCAGCGTTTACCGTTGGCACGATAACTGGTACACCAGCGGTGCGTTCTTCCCGGTCCTCTCGTACTAAGGAAGACTCCTCTCAATACTCTTGCGCCTACACCGGATATGGACCGAACTGTCTCACGACGTTCTGAACCCAGCTCACGTACCGCTTTAATGGGCGAACAGCCCAACCCTTGGGACCTACTTCAGCCCCAGGTTGCGATGAGCCGACATCGAGGTGCCAAACCTCCCCGTCGATGTGAACTCTTGGGGGAGATCAGCCTGTTATCCCTAGAGTAACTTTTATCCGTTGAGCGACGGCCTTTCCACGCAGCACCGTCGGATCACTAAGACCATGTTTCCATCCTGCTTGAGTTGTCTCTCTCGCAGTCAAGCTCCCTTCTGCCTTTGCACTCTTGGGCTGATTTCCATCCAGCCTGAGGGAACCTTTGTGCGCCTCCGTTACTTTTTTGGAGGCGACCGCCCCAGTCAAACTACCCACCTGAAACTGTTCTTCTCCCGGATTACGGGAGCAAGTTAGAATTCTAGCCTCCCTAGAGTGGTATCTCACATTTCGACTCCAGCAATCCCACAAGACTGCTCTCAACGTCTCCCACCTATTCTGCGCAAGGGAAGCCCGAACCCAATTCCAGGCTATAGTAAAGCTTCATAGGGTCTTTCTGTCCAAGTGTAGGTAGTCCGTATCTTCACAGACATTCCTATTTCGCCGAGCCTCTCTCCGAGACAGCGCCCAGATCGTTACGCCTTTCGTGCGGGTCGGAACTTACCCGACAAGGAATTTCGCTACCTTAGGACCGTTATAGTTACGGCCGCCGTTCACTGGGGCTTCAGTCGTTAGCTTTACCTCCTAAGAGGCTGACCAACTTCCTTAACCTTCCAGCACTGGGCAGGCGTCAGCCCCTATACATCCTCTTTCGAGTTAGCAGAGACCTATGTTTTTGGTAAACAGTCGCCTGGGCCTCTTTATTGCAACCACCTCTCGATGGCACCCCTTCTCCCGAAGTTACGGGGTCATTTTGCCGAGTTCCTTAGAGAGAGTTATCTCGCGCCCCTTAGTATTCTCTACCTGCCCACCTGTGTCGGTTTCGGGTACGGGTACTATATCTTCAACGTTTAGATAGCTTTTCTTGGCACTAGCTTTACCACACGTTCTCCGTAGAAAACTCCCAATCCATTCAGGGCGTGGTTATTTTTCATGCGTCCCTATCTAAACTCCCATATAATAGTCAAGGAATATTCACCTTGTGTCCATCGACTACGCCTTTCGGCCTCGCCTTAGGTCCCGACTAACTCTTCGCGGACGAGCCTTCCGAAGAAACCCTTGGGCTTTCGGGGTATATGATTCTCACATATATTTTCGCTACTTAAGCCGACATTCTCACTTCTGTACTGTCCACATCTGCTTGCCGCTAATGCTTCTCCCTATACAGAACGCTCCTCTACCACTTACATAAATGCAAGTCCACAGCTTCGGTGACACACTTAGCCCCGTTCATTTTCGGCGCAGGAGCGCTAGACCAGTGAGCTATTACGCACTCTTTCAAGGGTTGCTGCTTCTAAGCAAACCTCCTGGTTGTCTATGCACTCCCACCTCCTTTCTCACTTAGTGTGTACTTGGGGACCTTAGCTGGTGGTCTGGGCTGTTTCCCTTTCGACGATGAAGCTTATCCCCCACCGTCTCACTGGCTAAATTTGATTGGGTATTCTGAGTTTGTCTCACTTTGGTACCGCTCTCGCAGCCCGCAGCGAAACAGTGCTTTACCCCCCAATCAATTCTTTAACCGCTGCGCCTAAACGCATTTCGAGGAGAACCAGCTAGCTCCGGGTTCGATTGGCATTTCACCCCTAACCACACCTCATCCGCTGGCTTTTCAACGCCAGTCGGTTCGGACCTCCACTTAGCTTTACCCAAGCTTCATCCTGGACATGGTTAGATCACCCGGGTTCGGGTCTACAAATTGTGACATCACTTTGCCCTAATTCAGGCTCGCTTTCACTTTGGCTTCGGGTATTACCCCTTAACCTGCCACAACCTGTAAGTCGCCGGCTCATTCTTCAACAGGCACACTATCACACGTTCAATCGTGCTCTAATTGCTTGTAGGCTAACGGTTTCATATTCTATTTCACTCCCCTCGCCGGGGTTCTTTTCACCTTTCCCTCGCGGTACTGTTCTCTATCGGTTACACAGGAGTATTTAGCCTTACGAGGTGGTCCTCGTTGATTCACACGGAATTCCACGGGCTCCGTGCTACTCGGGATTCAGTCTGGTTACTTCCAATTTCGACTACAGGACTTTCACCCCCTCTGGTGCAGCTTTCAACTGCTTCGTCTATCTTTCATAATCCGTTGTGACTGTCCCACAACCCCACCAACCTTAGTCGATGGTTTGGGCTGTTTCCGCTTCGCTCGCCGCTACTAGGGAAATCGCTTTTGCTTTCTCTTCCTTCAGCTACTAAGATGTTTCAGTTCGCTGAGTTCGCTCGCTCCTGCCTATATATTCAGCAGGTCGTTCATTTGGGTTGCCCCATTCGGACACCCTCGGATCAATGCTTGTTTCCAACTCCCCGAGGCATTTCGTCGGTCACCACGTCCTTCTTCGCCTTTGTGTACCTAGGTATCCACCGTTAGCCCTTTGTAGCTTGACCTTTTTGACTGTTGGTTGTTTGTACCTAAGTACTTACTTCCAACACTCTGTTTGTTCTTCGCTCAATAGGTTTTATTGACGAGCATTCCTTTTCGCCTTGCGGCGACGCAGGGTCTCGTCCCTACTTGGACTAATTTTTGATAGTTCTTACACTATCGCCTTAGTTTTTATGACCTAAATTGTTACTTAGTTCTTTTATTGGCTCTATCACCAGTAAACTTTCCTTCCTATCTCTCGATAATCGGGTTCATTTACTAATTCTAGATATTATGCAGTTTTCAAGGTTCGCTTGCTAGAGTTTAAAACTCCAGCATCCTCATTCTACCTTTTTGCTTGGTAGCCATGACAGTGCTGAATTTATTCTCTTTATTTTTTTATGGCTTTTATTTCTTTGGTCTTTTGGTGGAGATAAGCGGACTCGAACCGCTGACATCCTGCTTGCAAAGCAGGCGCTCTACCAACTGAGCTATACCCCCATTTCTCTTGTTCATTGAACATTGTAAGAGTGGTGGGCCATCCTGGACTTGAACCAGGGACCTCACCCTTATCAGGGGTGCGCTCTAACCACCTGAGCTAATAGCCCGCATCTTGGTTAGACTCATTTGACTGAGTTGAAACCAGAACACAATTAGTTTGACAGTTGCTTAATTCACCAATTTGTTGTTTCTTAGACCGACCTTGGTTTGACCTGTGATGTACGAGACATAATTGTTTGTCTTCGACTCACGGTTAGGTCTCCCTTTAAGGAGGTGATCCAGCCACACCTTCCGGTACGGCTACCTTGTTACGACTTCACCCTAGTCACCAGCCCTGCCTTCGGCATCCCCCTCCTGTAAACAGGTTAGGGTAATGACTTCGGGCGTGGCCAACTTCCATGGTGTGACGGGCGGTGTGTACAAGGCCCGGGAACGAATTCACCGCAGTATGCTGACCTGCGATTACTAGCGATTCCTCCTTCATGCAGGCGAGTTGCAGCCTGCAATCTGAACTGAGGCTGGGTTTGATGAGATTCGCTTACTTTTGCAAGTTTGCTGCCCTTTGTCCCAACCATTGTAGTACGTGTGTAGCCCAGAACGTAAGGGGCATGCTGACTTGACGTCATCCCCACCTTCCTCCGGTTTGTCACCGGCAGTCTTCCTAAAGTGCCCAACTTAATGCTGGCAACTAAGAACGAGGGTTGCGCTCGTTGCGGGACTTAACCCAACATCTCACGACACGAGCTGACGACAGCCATGCACCACCTGTGTTCGAGTCCCCGAAGGTACATTCGCTATGAAGCGAACTTCTCGACATGTCAAGTCCTGGTAAGGTTCTTCGCGTTGCATCGAATTAAACCACATACTCCACCGCTTGTGCGGGCCCCCGTCAATTCCTTTGAGTTTCACACTTGCGTGCGTACTCCCCAGGCGGAACACTTAACGCGTTGGCTACGGCACTGCTCGGGTCGATACAAGCAACGCCTAGTGTTCATCGTTTACAGCTAGGACTACAGGGGTATCTAATCCCTTTCGCTACCCTAGCTTTCGTCCCTGAGTGTCAGTTATGGCCCAGTTGAGCGCCTTCGCCACTGGTGTTCTTCCCAATATCTACGCATTTCACCGCTACACTGGGAATTCCCTCAACCCCTACCATACTCTAGCTATCCAGTTTCCACTGCCTATCAGAAGTTGAGCTTCTGTCTTTAACAGCAGACTTGAATCGCCACCTGCGGACGCTTTACGCCCAATGATTCCGGATAACGCTTGCATCCTCCGTATTACCGCGGCTGCTGGCACGGAGTTAGCCGATGCTTATTCTTTAAGTACCGTCACTTTCTTCTTCCTTAATAAAAGAGGTTTACAACCCAAGAGCCTTCCTCCCTCACGCGGTATTGCTCCGTCAGGCTTTCGCCCATTGCGGAAAATTCCCCACTGCTGCCTCCCGTAGGAGTCTGGGCCGTGTCTCAGTCCCAGTGTGGCTGCTCATCCTCTCAGACCAGCTACCGATCGCTGCCTTGGTAGGCTTTTACCCCACCAACTAACTAATCGGACGCGAGCTCCTCTTCTGGCTATAAATATTTCACCTTGCGGCATATTGGGTTTTAGCAGCGATTTCTCACTGTTGTCCCCATCCAGAAGGCAGATTCTCACGCGTTACTCACCCGTCCGCCACTAAGTACCGAAGTACTCCGTTCGACTTGCATGTGTTAGGCATACCGCCAGCGTTCATCCTGAGCCAGGATCAAACTCTCCATGATGAACATTCATTCATCAAGAGTTAACTTGATTTTCTGCTCTTTATCTTTGTTTATCCTTAATAATTGACTTCTAAGATGTATATCTCGAAGTCACTAAATTTGGGGATGGAATTTAATGTTTTTAATCCAAAAAACTTGGTGTTTTTAAAACTGTCAAACTATTGCTTTGTCTAGGTTCTGGGCGTTGTCTCCAGGCGTTTGCCTTTCAACCGCGCATTTACCAATATAGGTAATCTCATTCTATAAGTCAACCCCTTTGGGAAAGTTTTTTTCTTTTGAGAGCTAATTTTTACATCAAAGCTTTGCTAGCTATAGTGTTATAACATCTTGAATTATTTTTTTTTAGAGCGAAAAAATTTTATGACTAGTTTACCTTCCTTAATAATTGTTGATCGCCTGCTAGAAAACTGGTTGTTAGAAGACATCGGTAGAGGAGACTTCACCACTCAGGAATTATTTGCAGGAGAAGTCAAAGATAATCAAGCAATATGGATAGCAAAAGAAGATGGGGTAGTTGCAGGATTACCGATCGCGGCTAGAGTTTTCAAACTATTAGATGGAGAGGCAATGTTTACTCTTGATGTAGAAGAAGGAGATTTTTGTAAGTTTGGAACAAAAATCGCCAGCATTAAAGGAAGTAGAGAGGCTTTATTAACTGGAGAGAGAGTAGCATTAAATTTGGCGATGCGTTTAAGTGGGATTGCCACAACAACTCGTAGCTATGTAGAAAAGATTAATGATTTGCCAGCTAGATTAGTTGATACTAGGAAAACTACCCCAGGTTTGAGAGTGTTGGAGAAATATGCCACGCGGGTAGGTGGTGCAGTTAATCATCGAATGGGATTAGATGATGCAGTGATGATTAAGGACAATCACATAAAGGCAGCAGGGGGAATTGAACAGGCGATCGCACTTCTTAGAAACAATATTCCTTATCCTTTAAACATAGAAGTGGAGACAACAAATATAGAAGAAGTAGAACAAGCATTAGAACATGGTGCGGATATTATCATGCTAGATAATATGCCAACTGAGTTGATGACTCAAGCAGTAAAGACAATTCGCGAGACAAATCCTAGAATCAGAATAGAAGCGTCAGGCAATATCACTTTAAAAACTATTCATGCTGTAGCGGAAACTGGAGTTGATTATATTTCTAGTAGCGCACCCATAACGCGATCGCACTGGCTAGATATAAGCATGAGGATGCTTTGAGACATTATTTACTAGAATTGCAAATCCAAATAAAACACAAATAGTTTAACCAATTAATGAATCTCTCAGTTAACTTTAAGGTGTAGCTCTCTGATTCAATAACTATGTTGACATTACAAGTAGACTGGAATCAATTAGCGGAGATTGAAGAATTACAAGCTTATTTTCAGACAGATTTTCAGGGATTTCAAAATCTTGTTGAGGAATATATTGCCAAGTTTGAACAATTTGGACAAGAAGAATTAAATAAACTTGCATATTTAAGAGTATTGGAAGTGACTAACGGCTGTACTCAATGGGGATTTCGCAGGCAGGATGAAGAAAGCTTGTCCGTGGAAGATACTCGGCAATGTATGAAGCTGGTCATGGGATTTATCAAAAACAAAAAAGTTTACTTTCCCAGTAAGGGAACAATTGTTTTTGCTCCTGAAGTTGAAGATTTCATCGAAAATGGTCGTGAAATGTATTGCAATGCCTTCAAGAAAAATGTTCCTGGTATGAAACGAGAGTATTATGCTTCGTCAACAGCACAATTTATTGTTTATGGTGCTAAAAATTTAAAACTAGCAATGGATTGCGTGAAACAAGACTATGAATACCTTTTCTCTACCTATTATATTCAAAGAGGACGTAATTATATTGCTCCATATCTGGCTAGTATTTTTTAATAGGAATAGATTTTTTAATTTAGGCGATCGAGCGATCGCAATACGACTATTTTAATATCTTTAATTAGTTGCGATCGCTTGAAGTCTGAAAGAATGTGATTAAAAACTTGTTATTTGCATAGTTATTCTGGGAACAATAATTCTATTAGCTTGCTCACACTACAAGATATAGGATTACAATTTTATGGACTTTACAGATCGCGTTAAAGCATTTGCAGCTACAATTCCTCAAAAATTAGATGGAATCAAAACTGAAGCAGCCACGCAACAGTTTTTAGTAATGCTTTTTATTCAAAATATATTAGGTTATGACGTTTTTGATCCAAATGAAGTAATACCAGAATATGATGCCAACGTAGGAGCTAGTACGAACTATAAATTAGATTATGCAATATTTCAAAATGGACAGCCATTAATCTTAATTGAATGCAAATGTTATGGCAGCGATTTGGGAAATTATCGCGAATATAATCAGCTATTTGCTTATTTTATGGCAACCGAGGCTCGAATTGGCATTTTGACAAATGGTGTAATTTATAAATTCTACACAGATTTAGAAAGACCAAATAAAATGGATAAAACTCCTTTTTTAGAGCTTAATTTACTTAAATTAAATGAGTCAACACTTAAAAAACTTTCCAATTTAACTAAATCTACATTTAATCTCAAAGATGCAATTAGCTCCGCTTCAGAACTCAAATATGTAGGTGGAATCAAAGCCTTGCTCAGAAAACAGATGAAGTCACCTGATGAAGACTTTCTCAAATATTTTTTTAGAGAATTATGTCCTGAAAACGATTTCTCTGGACAATTAAAAGAAGATTTTTTTGGATATACTCTTAGGGGTATTAAGGAATTTATCACAGAAGAAATGAAACATCTTCTAGATAATGCCGTTAATCCACCAGAACCAAAATTAGAGACAGAGGAAGAAGCACAAGAATTAGAGGAAAAAGAAAAAAATACGGAATTTACAGAAGACGAACGTGAAGGATATTACATAATTAGAGCAATTTTAAGTTCATTGGTATTACCTTCTCGCATAACTTATAGAGATACGGCTAGCTATTGTAATATTCTTCTAGATAATAATGGTCGTAGACAAATTGCTCGCTTTTATTTCAACAATCCAGAGAAAAAAAAGCTGGAAATATTTTCTCTAAATGACGATGGCAGTAAAGAGTCGGAAACATTTGCAATTAATAATCTTAATGAAATTCACGAATATGCGGATCAATATAAGAAAATCGTCATGTATTATGAGCAACCCAAGGTAGTTTAATAATCAAAATTTCGGTAATCCCAACCTGCTTGCCACTGCAATACATACAGATAAAGCGTTAGGGTAAATAAATATAACTATTAATCTGCAAGCATTTATTTACATGACAGACGCAACTATTACCAAAAATCCTTTATTAATTGGCAAAGGATTACCACCCTTTGACGAAATCAAAGCAGAACAGGTTGTTCCTGCAATAACACAGCTATTAAAAGAGTTAGATGAGGAAATTAGCAAACTAGAAAAGAATGTAACTCCTACTTGGTCTGGCTTGGTTATACCTCTAACAGAATTGGAAGAGCGTTTAGGCTGGAGTTGGGGAATTGTCGGACATTTGATGAGTGTGAAGAATAGTCCTGAGTTGCGCGAAGCTTATGAGACTATGCAGCCAGAGATAGTCAAGTTCTACAACAAGTTAAGTCAAAGTAAGCCTTTGTACCAAGCTTTTAAAGGGATAAAAGATGGTGCAGAGTGGGATCGATTAGAACCCGCACAGCAACGTATTGTGGAGTCTTCTCTTCGTGATTTTGAACTGTCTGGTGTTGGTTTGGAAGGGGAAGCTAAAGACAGATTTAATGAGATTCAGTTAGAGTCCGCCGAACTTTCGACTAAGTTTTCTAACAATGTCCTTGATGCAACTAAAGCTTTTAAATTGAAGCTAACTGACAAGAAAGACGTAGAAGGTCTACCGCCTAGTGCTTTAGGCTTGATGGCGCAAACGGCTAAAGCGGAAGGAGATGAAGACGCTACTCCTGAAAATGGTCCTTGGGTGGTGACTTTAGACTATCCTAGCTATATTCCTTATATGAAATACGCTACTAATAGGGAATTGCGAGAAAAGCTATACAAAGCCTTTCTTTCTCGCGCTTCTAGTAGTGAATTGGATAATCGCGGTAATATCGATCGCATCTTGGAATTAAGAAAGGAAAAAGCAAATATTCTCGGCTTTGATAACTTTGCAGAGTTGAGTTTGGCACGTAAAATGGCACCCGATGTAGCAGCAGTACAGAAGCTACAGGATGATCTTCGTGGTGCAAGTTATGATGCAGCAGTCAAAGAATTTAAAGAGTTAAAAGCTTTTGCAGGACAAGAAGATCTTAAGCATTGGGATGTCGGTTATTGGGCAGAAAAACAGCGTGAAGCTAAATTTGATTTTAATGAAGAAGAATTACGTCCTTACTTCTCGTTACCTAGAGTATTAGATGGCTTGTTTGATTTAGCTAACCGTATCTTTGGCGTAACAATTACTGCTGCGGATGGACAAGCCTCTGTATGGCATGAAGATGTAAGGTATTTTCAAATTGTAGATGAAAGTGGAGATGCGATCGCTTTCTTCTATCTCGATCCTTATTCTCGTCCCGCTGAAAAGCGCGGTGGTGCATGGATGAACGACTGCATCGGCAGAGCAAAAATGACCGTAGAAGGTAAAACGGTTACTCGTCTTCCTGTAGCTTATCTTATCTGTAACCAAACTCCACCTGTAGATGATAAACCAAGCCTAATGACCTTTGGAGAAGTAACTACACTCTTCCATGAGTTTGGTCATGGTTTACAGCATATGTTAACTACCATCGATCATGTGGGTGCATCGGGAATTAACAATGTGGAATGGGATGCGGTAGAATTACCAAGTCAGTTTATGGAAAACTGGTGTTACGATCGCCCTACTCTTTTTGGTATGGCAAAACACTACGAAACAGGCGAAACGCTTCCTGAAGAATATTATCAAAAGCTAGTTGCAGCCAAAAACTACATGAGTGGTTCGGCTATGCTGCGTCAGCTACACTTTGGAATGTTAGATATGGAACTCCATTCCAACTATCAACCAGGAGGCGAAGAAACTCCTAATGATGTGCGCGATCGCTTGGCAAAAACCACTAGCGTCTTGCAACCTATTTCTGAAGATAACTTCCTCTGTGCTTTTGGGCATATTTTTGCTGGAGGATACGCAGCAGGATATTACAGCTATAAGTGGGCAGAAGTACTTAGTGCCGATGCTTTTGCAGCTTTTGAAGAGGCTGGCTTAGAGGACGAACAAGCAGTTAAGTCTGTGGGTAAGAAATTTAAAGATACTGTACTTTCTCTTGGCGGTAGTTTGCACCCCATGGAAGTATTCCAGTCATTCCGTGGCAGAGAACCACAAACCGAACCATTATTAAGACATAGTGGTTTATTAGAAGCTGCTTAAATGGCTTTTTGAAACAATTTTTTAATTAATTACGAATCCATTCCTGACACACTTTTTTACTTGTTGGGGATGGGTTTTCCTTTGAAAGTTGTAAATTAATCGATATTAAAATATCTCAGATAAATCTACAGTTAAATTAGATAATATTTTATCTCCAAACAAACTAGTTGGATTGCTCAGAATTTCTTTTTCTACATTAGGACGATAAATTTCCACCTCTTTATCATCAGGGTTAATCAACCACCCCAATTTAACCCCACACGATTTATATTCGAGCATTTTCTGTTGCAGTTCTACTAGATCGTCAGTGGGGGACATTAGTTCGATAACAAAATTGGGATCTAGAGGCGCAAATTTCCTTTGCTGCTGCTTACTTAGACTATCCCATTTAGCATTTTCTACCCAACTGACATCAGGCGATCTTGTTGCACCATTTGACAATTTAAACCCAGTAGAAGAGTCAAAAGTAACTCCTAATTTGTAACGACGATTCCACAATTCAACTTGGAAGAACAAATCTCCATTCCGCTTTCCGCTTTCGCTTCCTGTTGGCGACATGACAATTAATCTTCCTTTAGGGGTAGTTTCAAATTTGCTTTCAGGGTTATCCGAACATAATTTTTCCAGATGGCGATCGCTTATTTTATCTACAAATGCAGAAATATTAATAGCAGTCATAATTAAGTTGATTTCAACATTATCCGCAATTATACAATGCCTCAAATAAACCGCATCCAGTTTGAGCGTGGGGTACGGCGAATTTAGTTCGCCTTGTACAACCACGCTGTTGAAACCAGGAGTTTTTAAGTTGACTGTTCGTAAGTAGCAAGTAGCAAGTAGCAAGTAGCAAGTAGCAAGTAGAAATCATATCCTGCTGTTTGACTAGCTAAATCTCCGATTCAAAAACTACGGTTTTCGTTTGACAGACGGGGTTTAACTCTAATACTCAAAATATCCAAGCTTTATCCCAAGGTGCGCCACCAACTTCTAAACCCGCTAAATTACTATCTGCTTCAATAATTACCTTGCCATTATCACGCAATTCCAAATTTAACTTCCCTTTAGTTGTATCGCGACAGTTAAAAACCAAACCTTTAGCCGTGGGGGTACGCACATACGTACCAAGTAAATCTGTTTCTCCTGTAAGTGTTACTCTGAATTGAGAAGATGTTGCCTGCATTTGCCATTTACCCCAAGGTTCTATTTGCCAATTAACTTGAGAATTCCAGGGAGCAAATTCATAAAATTTTCCCTGATGGTGGATGCCAACCAGAGCGACTTCTTCTTGCCACCATAACACCTGTCTAATACCGCCTCCCGCAGTTAAAGCCAAGTCTGGCTGCTTATTAAAGCTATTACAGTTAAGCCAAAACCACTTTTGAGGAAAAGAGCTACCCCAGTTTTTTTCGCTGTAGGCTGGTGCATTAGTAAACTGATATCGCTTACCCTGCCATTCTAGCCAACCTGTTGCCAAACCATGAGCCATAGTGATTTGCCATCCTGGTTCAAATATAGGCAGGTAAGATAACAAGCCTGCGGTTGATTGCTGGAGTTGCTGCGAGTTTCCCCAACCATAAATAGGTTTGATTTGATATTCCCAGCGACAATATTCATTTCTTACAGGATCGTAAATGCTTCCCTGGTTTAAAGTAGCCGTTGCCTGATATCCTTCCTTGATAAAGCGATCAAATTCTGTAGTAGTTAGAAGCCGTGGTTTTATAGTTAAATTTGTTTTTCCCCAATGCCCAATCTTCAAGCTATTTCTATCTGCAAAAAATTGCTCTACATTAGAAAAAGTACGACATAGATAGGCTTCGTCAATGCCTAATATTTGGATTGCGCCACCACTATTTGGCTGGTTTCCCAGAGGATCTTCAATGGAATACATCAAGGCAAAGGTTTGTTTAACGTCAGGCAGAGTTAGACGAAAATACCAGCCTTCAAAGTATTGAGAATTGATTTGATGACCATGATAACCACTGTGTGGGGTTTGTAGTGGTTCATTATGTGGTCTAAAGCACAACTCGATCATATTATTTAAAATAAACTTGTGATAATGATCTTCTCTAATTGAAAAAGAATAGCTTGTAAGAATTTAAAAGCCAGTTAAAAGCTTTTTTGAGCATTATATTTAAAATCGTCGCCTTAAAGTTAGAATGTCAGACTCAAGCATTAAATCTTCTATTTCCCAAGATAATTCTCAACCAACACTTACGGAAAAACTAGAAAATGCTCTTAAAAATATCTACTGTATTAGTGGTTTAGGTGCAGATCAAAGGGTTTTTCAAAAGCTAAAGTTTCAAGGTTATCAGCCTATTCATATTTATTGGTTAGAGCCCAAAAAAGGAGAAAGTATTGCTGATTATGCTAAACGTTTGACCACTCAAATTAAATCAGATAATCCAATTTTAATCGGCTTATCTTTTGGGGGCATAATTGCCGTAGAAATAGCCAAACAGATTGATGCAGAAAAGGTTATTTTGATTTCTAGTACGAAAAATAGACAGGAAGTACCTTTTTATTTTAAGATATTTCGTTGGCTACCAATTCATCGCCTATTACCTGCCAAGCTTATACTTTGGATTAGTCGATTTTTAGCAAGCTGGTTTTTTAGCCTCAGAACTATTGATGAACGAAAGTTGTTTAACGCAATTTTGTTTGACACTAATGCTAATTTTATGAAATGGGCAATAGATCAAGTTGTTACCTGGAAAAATGAGCTAATTCCTAATAATATTTATCATATTCATGGTGAAGGCGATCGCATTTTTCCCTATAGATTTATCCACGAAGATTTTAGCGTCAAAAAAGGTGGTCATTTTATGATTATGAGTCAGGCTGATTATATTTCTAGCCTGATTCATAAAATTGTTGACTTACGCTCAGATGAAACAGGCGATGGGAAACAGTAAATACTCTAAGAAAAAGAGTTTCCAAATAAACTGATAAAAATCAGCAATCGCACTTTTTTCTGATAAATCTACATCACGACTACGCCACCACAGTAATCCTAATAAGACTAAATGGCTAGCAATAAAAAAGCGAACGTTTAAAGAAGTCAACCAAAACAAACCCGCCCCAATCATGCCCAAATAACACACGCTAATTACTCCACGGGAAAGGTTGAATACCGCTAGCTTGCCGATAACTAAGGTGAAGGTATTAATATTAAACTGTTTATCACCTTCTAAGTCTGGCACATCTTTAAAGATGGCGATCGCTACTGTAAACAGTAAGATAAATAAAGTCAACGTCCATACATAGGGATTTAAAGCTTCTCTACCGTTTAACTTATCCCCATAATGTAGAAACAGACCAATATTGACAATAACTCCCCGTACAGTGAGTATACAAAAAGCTGCCCAAAAAGGAAACTGTTTTAAACGTACTGGCGGTGATGAATAAGCTGTACCAATAATTAAACTAGTAGCTACAGTGGCAAATAACCATATTCCTGATAAGCTAGCAGTTAGTAAAGCCAAAATACCTGCAATGCTTACAATTAACTTACCTTGCTTGATAGTAAACTTTCCCGATGCCAGAGGAAGTTCAGGTTTGTTAATACGATCTATTTCTACATCGTAAAGTTGATTCAAACCAACAATATAGACGTTGCCACACAGACAGGCTAACCAAACTGCCAACATCTGTTCTAAATTTGTTGTTGTTACAGAATTACCCGTAGTGGCTAACGAGATAAAGTACAACGCCAGCACACTAAGACTTGTCCCAATAATAGTGTGAGGGCGAGAGAATTGCCAAAAGCTTTTTACCCAAGTCATATTGTTATAGATTCACGCTAAATCTTTAAAAAGCCTACATACTGCTGTTTTAATAGGTGCATAGGTTCTAATTGGAATATAGCGTGAATCATAAGAGTAAAATACATTTTTGTATTTGACTTAAATAATCGTGTTGTTTTGAAGATAATTCTTGTTACTTCTTTACATGAAAAGTTAAAACAATTGAGATTGTTACACAAACAATTTTTAAAGATAATGGGTGACTGTCTGTTGGACAAAGATTAAATGCCACACACCTACCTATAAAAGAGAAGCTTGCCTTTGGGGTTCTGTCCGTGTTTCGATCCCAAAAACAAGCTTCTTAGATAGTTCACTCCTCACACTCTTTGTATTTTTGCCTATCTATCTCAAAAACACGCTTGAATGTGTAACAGTTTAACGATTGTCACCTCGGATTATAGTTATTAGTCTTTAGAAAGCACAAACATAGATAGAAAATGCTCTATTGGAACATGATTATCCTAAGCTTCTGGCTTCACCAAAGAAACATAGGGTTGACTTAAGTAACGGTTTGCCACCTCTTTCGCCCTCTCAGGAGTAATAGGAGGAATAGTAGCTTGAAAAGTCTGGTCAAATTCAACTCCTAAACCAAGAGTTTCATACCAGCCGAATGTTTGAGCAATTTCGCCGTTTGTTTGTTTGCCCAAAGCATACTGTCCTAAGAGCTTGTTTTTTGCTCCCTGTAACTCTTCCTCTGTTAGTGTTTCTTTAGTTAATCGTTCTACTTCCTTGCTCAATCCTTCAATAGCTATCTCAGTATTAGTAGGTGCTGTCCCCATGTAGGTAATAAATGGTGCTGTATCTAAACGAGTAGGGAAAAATGCCGACACATCATAAGCTAGTCCGCGTTTTTCTCGCAATTCCACAAATAAACGGCTAGATAATCCATTACCCAAATAGGTACTAATAAGCTTCAAGACGGGATAATCTTGCAGATTTACCTTTGTGCCTAAATAGCCCAGCATGACGATAGACTGTTGGGTATCTTGGATAATTTCTGCTTGAGAAGGATTGGGGATAGGAGAAGTTATCTGGACAGGAGGACAAGGCTGATTGGGCTTCTGCCAATCACCAAAGACTTGGGAAATGAGATCTGTTGCCTGTTCTTTGGTGATCCTTCCAGACAGACTAATGACTAAATTATCGGGACGGAAATAGGTTTGATGATACTGCTGTAGATCTGCGCGAGATAAGTTAGCAACGCTAGTTTCTGTCCCCAAAACTGAAACGCCATAGGGATGATTCGGATACATCTGTTGACGTAATTGATCGAATGCCACGTTAAATGGCTGTTCTTTTTGTGAACGAATTCCCTGAAGAGTTAACTTGCGCTCTAATTCTACCTCTGATTCGGGAAAAGTAGGCGATCGCATGATCTCACCTAAAAGCTTGAGCATAGGCGGAAAATCTGCCGATACGGTTTTTAAACTCAAGGAAAAATAATCAGTAGAGGTATCTGCGCCTAATCCCGCACCAATAGACTCAATTTTATCGGCAATTTCTAACGCCGATAAATTTTTTGTCCCCTTGGTAATCACCGCCGAAACTAATTGAGAGACTCCTGCTTGCTCTGGTTTTTCAACAATTGTGCCAGCATTTTTAAGGAAAAAGCGACCTGAAATGATATCAGCAGCTTGGTTTTCAACGATTATTAACGTGATGCCATTCTCAAAAACTAAGCGATGCAGGTTAGGAATGGCTATAGTGGAAATGGAATTAGAAGACATTTAGATATTTAATTTATGAAATTTGTTAATTAACTGACTTGACTGCCTGTATATATCTAAGCAGTTTTTCCGTCAGTGTGCTGAATAGCTTGTACTCCTTACTCCTTACTCCTCATCCCTCATCCTTTAGCAGAATGTCTTCTTGGCGCGATCTGGTTAACTATTTCCGTAAGTATAGAGCGATCGCAATTTTTAGTATCGCTGCTTCTAGCCTATTTGAAATTATTGATTTAATTGTTCCTTATGGTATTGGACAGATTCTTAATGTCTTGTCTAATCAGCCATTGGATCGACCTTTAGCCAATTTAATCAGCGTAGTTCAAAAAGTTGGCAACTTCCCTGACTCTCAATGGTTATCTTTGGGTGTATTGCTAGGAATAATTTTTATAGTTACCGTAGTGCGATCGCCAATCCAGCCTTGGATTGGGGTATGGTATCATTGGGCGATCGCCTTAGAAGCTAGACGGGATCACTTTAGTAAAGTGGTAGGCAAGATTCTAACTTTACCCTTGGGTTACTACGATGAAAATAATCCTGGACGCATTGCGGGTAGAATAGCCAGGGGCATTGAAAATCATACCTGGACATATCCTGAGATTGCAGGGCAGTTAATACCTAAGCTGGCGCGTATCCTGGGTATATTTGTAATGATTTTGTTTATTGCACCAGGAATTGCGATCGCTTTTTTGCTTTCTTTTATTGTAATTTTGGGATATAGCCTCAAACACCTGCAAGTCCTAGTTGGTAAAGAAGAATTATTAGCAAAGCATCAGGAAAATACCGAAAGCCGTACCTCAGAAATTATTACCAATATTAAAACCGTCAAATCTTTTGCCACCGAAGCTCAAGAATATTCTAGGCAACAACAGCGGTTTGAAAGAGAATTTAAATACGTCAACTATCGTATTCATCGCGGCTACGTAAATTTAATCACCTGGTCGCGGACTGTAATTCAAACCTGTGTCTTTTTAGTTTTGTTATTTACCTTAATTTCCACCGTTAGGGGTAATATTACTTTGGGTCATTTTGTGACTACTCTGACAGTTTCTAGCATGGCTTATGCCGAATTAGAACCAATCAGCCAACTAGCCGAAATCTTTGCCCGTCGGTATGCTTCTATGAGACGTTTTCACGACTTTATGAAGCTAGAGTCTGGAGTGGATGCAGCCAGTTTAGTAAAAGAAGATGTAAGAAACAATCCCTATAAATTTCAGGGTGAATTAAAATTTAATCATCTTAGCTTTGGATACGATCGCGATCGCCTAATTTTGCAAGATATTAACCTGCACATAAAACCCTATCAGACTGTTGCTTTAGTTGGTCGTTCTGGTTCGGGAAAGTCTACTTTAGTTAAGTTGCTATTTCGCTATTTTGAACCCGCTCAAGGGTCAATTTTAATCGATGGGGAGGATATTCGCACTTTAGATGTGGCACACTATCGTCGCCGACTGGCGATCGTCCATCAGGATGTAGATATATTTAATGGTACAGTCTGGGATAACCTGATCTACGGTAATCCTCAAGCAGACAGAGAAAAAGTCAAACAAGCCTGTCGCATCGCCAGAGTTGATGAATTTATTGATGAATTACCCCAAGGATATTCAACTGTAGTCGGCGAAAGAGGTGTAAGGCTTTCTGGCGGACAAAAACAACGTTTAGGCATTGCACGGGCATTGATTGTCAATCCCGATGTCCTAATTTTTGATGAGGCAACGTCTAGTTTAGATTATGAGTCAGAACGCTCGATTCAGCTAGCCATGAGGTCTATCCTAGGTACTCGCACTACTCTTATTATTGCTCACCGCCTTAGCACTATTCGCGAGGCTGACAAGATTGTAGTGTTAGACGCAGGGAAAATAATTGAAGTAGGAAATCACTCAGAGTTATTAAACCAAGGAGGTATTTATCACCGCCTCCATTCTTTACAGGAAACAGGAGAGGTTTTTAATTAAACTGCACCCGATGCTAATTCCTTACTCACGAAAGAGAATAGCGTCGCGCTTTCGATTATTTAGCCTGTATCGATTGTGGTGCTTGTTTTAATGCTTCTGCTTCCACTGTCTTGCTCTAATTTTTGGTAATTTCTGAATGCGCCTTAGCTAATCTTGAATAATTCTTGGGTTTGGTTGAGTTGCTTGCCAAGTTGGGCGTTGCATTAATTGATTAGACCATAACTCGACCTTGGGGTAGCTTGATAGAGTAACGTTTAGATAAGGCAACCAAATAATGAGCGAGCCTGCAACAATTTCGGCTAGGCTAATCTCATCCCCCGCAACATATAAATTATTGCTAAGAAGCTTCTCTAAAAAATTAAGCATTTTGACGCTCCTCTGCCTGAAGGCGAGAGAATTCCTAGTTCACAGACAAAACTTACCCAAGCAGGTTTTCACCAGCTTAGATAGAGGTTTTGTCTCCCCAGGCTGACACCGCACGCCCTGCGGTGTTTAGTCCTAATGAAAGGATGTTACGGGCTGCGTTCTCATCTCGATCTAAGACGCAGCCACACTTGCATTTGTGAGTTCTGGTACTGAGAGCTTTCTTTACCTTTGCTCCACAATCAGAGCAATTTTGAGAAGTATATTGTGGTGGTACGGCAATAGTTATCTTGCCAAACTTGTACCCAAAATACTCTAGCCAAACTCTAAATTGATACCAGCCAGCATCGGTGATTGATTTAGATAGGTTGTGATTTTTTACCATGTTCGCAATTCTTAAATCTTCGTATGCTACTACATCGTTAGATGTGACTACGCATCGTGCCAACTTTACGGCATGATCTTTACGTTGCCTACTTATTTTAAGGTGCTTCAAAGCGTATCTTTTTCTAGCCTTGTGATAGTTCTTTGACTGAGGTTTAACTCCCTTGACATACTTTTTAGATTTACTTTTATTTAAGCGATTAAGTGCTTTTTCACCTGTACGATAAAAGCGAGGATTTTCTATTTGATTTCCTTTATCGTCGGTATAAAAATGGTTTAAGCCAACGTCTAAACCTATCTCAGAATAAGCTGGTTCTATCTTTTCTCGGTTGTCTGTATCTACCAAAAACTGACAATAAAAACCATCAGCACGTCTAACTATTCTGATTCTTTTGATTTGTTTGATGTCATACCAATTAAGATCGCGAGTACCTTTTAGCTTGACTTGTCCAATATTATTCTTATCAGTAAAGGTTATCTTTTTTCTGTTTTCAGATAACTTCCAGCCCGTAGTTTTATACTCAACCGAACGAGAATGTTTCTTGAACTTAGGAAATCCTTTTTTTCCCGCTATTTTCTTTTTGCAGTTGTCGTAGAAGCGAGATATTGCAGCCCAAGCTCGGTCGGCACTAGACTGTCTTGCCATTGAATTTAACTTCTCGGCAAAAGGGAACTCGGCAGCCAGTACTTTACAGTACGCGCTTAGTTCATATTTCCCCGTGCCTTTGTTATTCATCCAATAGCGTAGTGCTTTGTTGCGTATGAATTGACCCGTTCTGATGGCTTCATCCATCGCAGCGTATTGAACTTGTTTTCCGTATATCTTTGCTTCTAATACTAACATGAAATTATGCTATCATATACGCATAAACAATGCAAAAAATATAATATAAAGCGACGCACTCTGGTCTTGGCGGTTTCCGTCGAGGAAGAAGTGCGTCAAGAAGCCGTACTTCAGGACGGGGCTTTAAACCCACTATTTTGGTAATTATCTGCAGGTTAGCTTGCTTAATCTCATTTTCGTCATTTTTTACACGAATCAGAGTGAGCATAGCTGGAATCAACTCATGTAGTGTGAGCATTTACTATCATTCGTACAACAGTTAATGTCTTAATGTCCGTAGGTAAAAAGCAAGGAGATGGATACTGGAGTTCGAGATAATCCAAAATACTTAAGGATTCAAAGATCACAAAGTCATTGTCTACTAGTACAGGAACACGCCCAAAAGGGTTTATGGCTAAAAATTCAGGTTGCAATTGATCTCCATTAAGGTTTAATTCAATCAACTCAAAAGGAAGTTTTTTCTCTAGTAGCGCAATCCACACAGGTCGAGAATATAGAGAAAGTGTTTTATAGTAAAATTTCAACATAGATTTGTAGAGTAACTAAAAGATAAATTAAATAGCTGTAGCTGCTACCTATTCGACTGCTGATTTGAGCATGGCGGATATCTGTGTACTAAGAAGCAAATATTTCTATTGAGCAATTAACAGCTTCAGGCGATCGCTCTATGATCATCAAAAGCTTCTAAAATGATTTATAAGCTTTAAATAAAAAATAATATGATTTCCAATTCAGACAAAATTTTAGTTGCTGGTGCTACTGGTGGGGTGGGGCAACTTGTGGTAGCAAAATTATTGGCAAAAGACTTAAGCATTCAAGCTTTAACTAGAAACAGATCTAAAGCCGAATCTATGTTTGAAGGGAGAGTAGAAATAGTTGAGGGAGATATTCGTTATCCAAATACTCTACTTGAGGCGACTAACGGCATCAACTACATTATTTGCTGTACGGGAACAACTGCTTTTCCATCTTTAAGATGGGACTTTGCCAGTTTATTTCAGCCTGCTAATAGCCCTGAAGCGGTAGATGGAGAAGGTGTAAAAAATTTATTAGCTGCTGCACCACAAGACTTAAAAAGGTTTGTTTTCGTTTCTTCCTGTGGCGTATTACGTAAAGATGAGCTTCCTTACAATATCCTTAACGCTTTTGGAGTTTTGGATGCCAAACTCATGGGAGAAAAAGCCATAATTGCTTCTGGCTTACCTTACACTATTATCCGCCCTGGAAGATTGATTGATGGTCCATATACTTCTTATGACTTAAACACTTTATTACGTGCTAAAACCGATGGCAAAAAAGCTGTAAAGATTAAACTTGGCGACGATCTTAACGGTGAAGCAAGTCGGGTTGACGTAGCTAATGTCTGCGTTGAGTCATTGTTTTATGACACTACTGTCAATAAAGCTTTTTCGATTGCCAACGAAGGAGAAAGACCTGCTCTTACTAACTGGTCACAGCTTTTTACAACGATGTAATAATTACTCTATATCTTTTGAGGTGGGCAAATAATAAGAACTAAATTTAAAGATGCACTTCAAAACTAAATTTGCCCACCCTACTTTATTAACTTTGGCTAAATCGTAGATAGGTATTATTTTTTGTTCAAATCAAATTCTTCAAGATAATATAATTCATCAACTTCCACCAACCGCTTCTTACCTTTTTGCTTTAAGGTTTTTCCTGGTTCAGGTGGTTGAGGAGCATCGGGATCACCTTGGCTAAAGTCATCACCACCGTTATCCCCATTGAACAGCGAAAACAACAAAGCTACTAGCAGACCAAATAAATAAGAGATTGCTAAAAGGGCAACAAGTCTTATGGCTATTACAAACATATTTTTTTTAATATCCCTAGAGATTTTAGAGAAGTTTTTCTATTTCAATCATAGGGTAGTTTTAAGGTAATATTGCGATCGCCATAAAAAAACCGCCCCTCCATAGTACGGTGATTAATAGAAACTATTGCTATATATAGTTAAACTTACAATTTCCAAAAGTAGGAAACATCTTCACTCTTATTTGTGATCGAATAAGAGCTAACTGTTGAAGAGAGCGAGTATACTCTCCTCAACACAGTTAATGCTAATTATTGTTCAATTTCTATATTTTCTTCCCCTGTCATCTCAAGTTCCTCTTTTCGTAATGTTTCCGAGGCATTAACCACTTCTTTGTCTACCACTTTTTTTGCCTCTACTTCTTCACGAACAAATGCTTTTTTCTCAATATCTGCGGTTTCTTCATAAACTTTAAATTTAGCTACCGCACCTTCTTCAAATGTAGCTTCTCCTGGCTCGACAGGAACATCCCCTTCGGCAACCTCGTGTATTTTGACGACTACTTTCTCTTTCTCAATAGGTACTTCTACTTCTGCTGTTTCTGTTTCTACCCGTTTGCCTATGGTGACTTCTCCTACTTCATGGCGTTCTTTGTGGGTAACTAATTTTTCTTCGTAAAGTTTGAAAGTTTGGTTTTCTTCTGGCGGTACTTGATAAAGTTCGGGTTCGTTGTCGTAGCTGTAACTGTCGCGGTCATAATTAGCTATTGTTGAATCGTCATTTGCTAAAAGTTGACGATATATGCCTCGCACATCTTCTTCATAGTCATAATCGATTTGGCGATCGCTTTCGTAGGGAGGTAGCTGTTCGAGATCTTGTTTACCATTAATACCTGTCAAGGCGATCGAGTTGTTATTTTGAGCAGCACGACACTTACCGATAGGCAGTAAAAATTTTCTATCAGATAGCCATGAATCTGCATTGAGGACTAAATAACGGAAACGTCCAGACTCATCTACAAGAATATCGTCGACAGTGCCTATTTCTTCATCTGTTTGAGCAATAAAGACTGGACGTGAAACAAGATCGCTGGAGAGAGAACTTTCTTGATAATATTCGGGGCTGAACTCGGCAATTGATTGTAAACTCATGAGTCGAACTATATTTAAGTAATTTCTCTGAGCTTAAATAAGTTTTGATCGAGTTTCTTCTTGCTAAGGATGTATGCTGACGATCGTTCTTTTGGGCGTTGCTGATTCTTGTAATAGCGTACAGGGACGCTTTACTAGTATTTGAGTTCTTAATAGGTAAGCACAATACTGGTATAGCACTACAATTGGGCAACGCCATAATTTCTAGTAGTACCACTTTGAATTGAGAATACATCAGATAATTTCTGTAGGGGCGAATGGTGAGGAAAGCTATTTAATTTGGTATAAGTGATTTTGAAGATACGAAGGCGATCGCTTTAAAAAGAAAATTACATTAATGATTTGGCATCGATGCGATCGCTAACGTTAGCGCGTTGTTGAATGAGTTATCCAAGACTAAGAAATAATTAGTTGCTGCTTAATTATTTTGGTGGATTTTTTGTTTTGCGCTAAGACGCAAAGGTATTTGATACAGTTTTGAAGGAAAAAGGGAATCATTTTAATATGGATAATTTCCTGGGAATTTTTTTATGAGTGTTGAAAATCAAAACTATAAACTCGAAATTTTAGAATATGCTGTTAATCAATGTATTGATAGCCTTTTACCCAAAAGTAGTGAAGATACTTTAAGTACAATTCTGTATCAAAGTAATGAGGTCGTTTGGAGAGTAGCGACAGATATATATACTAAAAGTGGATATCAAATAGATTTTTTATTTATTAGAGGTATTCTGAATTTACGAATTGAACCATTACGAAACAAGATTGCCGAAGAAGCAAGAGTCAGAGCAAAATTAGAAGCTCAAAGGTTAGCCAGAGAAATTAAAGAAGAAAGAATTAGAAAAGCAGAAAAATTAGCAAAGATTGCAGAAGAGGAAAAAATTGAGAAAGAGCGAAAAGAAGAAGAGCAAAGGCAATTTAAAGAATTTAAACAAGCTAATCCTGATTTTGATGCTTTTATAAGAATTAAAAATATAATTATTGAAGAATTAGAAATAGAAGAGGAGAGAATAACGTCAAATGCTATTTTCAATAAAGATTTAGGTATAGGTAGAATCTATAGTTTTAATTGGGGTAGCTCTAGTTCTAGTTATGATGAGGTCAGAGACTCGGACGGTATTAATTTTATAATGAGCATTGAAGAAGAATTTCACATCGAAATATCAGATGAAGAAAGTGAAATTCTTTTATCGGAAAACATTAGTCAATTAGCCAGTTTTGTTGTGCAAAAAATCATTCAACCCTAGCACGAAAACATTTTCTCCGCGCCTCTGCGCCTTTGCGCGAGATTAAAACTAAATAACTCTCTTGCTTTAAAATGCGATCGCCCTTCTACCTCCACATATCAGAAATCAATTATCATTAAATATGTGTTAACTTGCCTAAAAGCAAACTAATTCTCTTCATCAATCATCAAATTTACAGGCGTAATGTGTAGCGTCTCAACAGAATATGAAATTACCTATTGTAGCTGTTATTGGTAGACCCAATGTTGGGAAATCTACCTTCGTTAATCGTTTGGCTGGAGATCAACAGGCGATCGTTCATGATGAACCAGGAATCACTCGCGATCGCACTTACCGTCCCGCATTTTGGCTAGACCGAGACTTCCAAATTGTCGATACAGGCGGACTTGTCTTTGATGATGATACTGAATTTTTACCCATGATTCGCCAGCAGGCTATGGCTGCACTAGTAGATGCTTCTGCTGCAATTTTTGTCGTCGATGGTCAATTGGGCTTAACGGCTGGCGATCGCGAAATTGCTGAATGGTTACGTCGTCAATCTGTCCCCGTACTCTTGGCAGTTAATAAATGTGAGTCTATCGAACAAGGTTTGGCTCAGGCTGCGGAATTCTGGGAATTAGGCTTAGGTGAACCTTATGCCATTTCTGCCATTCACGGTAGCGGGACAGGAGAATTATTAGATGAACTACTAACTCATTTACCTCCACCAGATGAGTTAGTAGAAGATAACGAGATCAAAGTAGCTATAATTGGTCGCCCGAATGTAGGTAAATCAAGTTTGCTGAATGCTTTAACAGGAGAAGAACGCTCGATTGTTAGTCCTGTGTCTGGTACAACTCGTGATGCGATCGATATGATTGTGCAACGAGGAGAACAAACCTATCGTTTGATTGATACGGCAGGTATTAGACGTAAAAAGAATGTTGACTATGGTGCAGAATTCTTTGGTATCAACCGTGCTTTTAAAGCTATTCGGCGCTCAGACGTGGTGCTATTCGTAATTGATGTTCTTGATGGCGTTACCGAACAAGATCTCAAATTGGCAGGACGCATTATTGACGAAGGTAGAGCAGTTATCTTGGTCGTCAATAAATGGGATGCGGTTGAAAAAGACACTGGCACAATCAACGAATATAAGAAAGAAATCATGGGTCGTCTCTACTTTATGGAGTGGGCGCAAACGATTTTTATTAGTGCTATGACTGGTCAACGAGTCAATAAAATACTCGATTTGGTAGATATTGCAGCCGAGGCACATCGCCGTCGCGTCAGCACTTCTGTAATTAACGAAGTCTTAGGAGAAGCCGTTAGCTGGCATTCGCCCCCAACTACTCGCCAGGGAAAACAGGGCAGAATTTATTACGGTACACAGGTAAGCGCACAACCGCCCACAATTGCTTTATTTGTAAATGAGCCTAAACGTTTTAACGATAACTATCGTCGTTATATTGATCGCCAGTTTCGCGATCAGCTAGGCTTTACGGGTACGCCAGTAAGACTTATTTGGCGTGGCAAGAAGATGCGTGAATTGGAAAGAGGCGCGAATAAGGCAACTAAGGTTAAGTAGGTTTAAGGTGATGCGATCGCTATTGCTCAAACAACCAATTCTCATTAATACATGGTAACTTATGACAAATAACTGATAATATAAGCGATGCTTCCTGTGGGATAGAAAGAAAAGATTATGGCTTTAGTTGTTCAGAAATACGGCGGAACATCTGTTGGTTCAATAGAGCGCATCCAAGCTGTTGCCAATAGGGTGCAAAAAACCGTAAAGCAAGGAAACAGCTTAGTAGTAGTGGTTTCAGCGATGGGAAAAACCACAGATACTTTAGTCAAGCTTGCTAAGGGTGTATCAAATAATCCTTCCCGTCGGGAAATGGATATGCTCTTATCTACAGGAGAACAGGTTACTATTGCTCTTTTGAGTATGGCATTACAGGAGTTGGGACAGCCAGCTATTTCCTTGACAGGAGCGCAGGTAGGAATTGTCACCGAAGCTGAACATAATCGTGCCAGAATTTTGCAGGTATCTACAGATCGCCTACAAAGACACCTTGATAAAGGAGAAGTAGTTGTAGTTGCGGGTTTTCAGGGAGTTAGCAGTATCAAAGATTTTGAAATTACAACCTTAGGTAGAGGTGGCTCAGATACTTCAGCCGTGGCTTTAGCAGCTTCACTCAAAGCAGATCGTTGCGAAATATATACTGATGTACCTGGAATCTTGACTACAGATCCCCGTCTTGTTCCCTCTGCACAACTGATGTCAGAAATTACTGCTGATGAGATGTTAGAGTTAGCCAGTTTAGGAGCAAAGGTATTACATCCCCGCGCCGTGGAAATTGCTCGTAATTATGGAATGCCTCTGGTAGTTTTATCTAGCTGGAGCAATCAGCCTGGAACTAAAGTAGTATCCCGTTTACCTCAACCTCGTTCTTTACAGGGAATGGAAATTGCCAAGGCGGTTGACGGTGTAGAAGTAGACCGCGATCAGGCAAAAATTGCCTTATTAAGAGTACCAGATTTTCCTGGGGTGGCAGCTAGTCTGTTTGGGGAAATATCCCAGCGTAATATTGACGTAGATTTAATCATTCAGTCAATTCATGAGGGAAACAGTAACGACATTGCTTTTACAGTCGTTAATCGAGTACTGCAACAAGCAGAAGCAGTAGCAGAAGCGATCGCACCTTCTTTACGTACCCATCCCGCTGCTACCACAGAAGCGGAAGTGATGGTTGACCGCAAGATTGCTAAAGTTGCTATTTCTGGTGCGGGGATGATTGGTCGTCCTGGTATTGCTGCCAAGATGTTTAAGACTCTAGCTGATGCCAAGATTAATATTCAGATGATTTCCACTTCTGAAGTTAAAGTTAGCTGCGTCATTAATGAATCAGAATGCGATCGCGCTTTACATTTACTTTCTCAGGCTTTTGATATCGATCTAAGCTCTCAAAAAGAAATAGCTGTTAATAAGTATCCAGGAAAACATCCCCCCGTAAGGGGAATAGCTATAGACACCAAACAAGCTCAAATTGGCATACGCCACGTCCCAGACACTCCAGGAATGGCAGCGCAAATATTTTCCCTACTGGCGAAAAAGAATATTAGCGTTGATGCTATTATTCAATCTCAGCGTTGTCATATTGTGAATGATGTGCCGACTCGCGACATTGCTTTTACCGTCGAGCAAGCAGATGCAGAACAAGCCTGTAAATTAATTAGCGAATTAAATCAACAAATTGGCTGTGGCAGCGTTACAGGGGATACGGCGATCGCCAAATTAAGCGTAGTTGGTGCAGGAATGATCGGGCATCCAGGGGTAGCTGCTAAATTTTTTGCTGCTTTAGCTCAAGAAAAAATCAATATTCAAATGATTACTACCTCGGAGATTAAAATTAGCTGTGTGATTGCCGAATCTGAAGGAATCAAAGCTTTAAATGCAGTTCACGAGGCTTTTGGTTTAGGAGGAGAAGAACGAGTAAATATTTCAGCTTAATGTCGGTTCGTTACTGTATTGTGCGTTTCCTTTCACCTTCGACAGCATCAAAAAGATTTAATGTTATGAAACGGTTAAAAAATTTTATTAAATAAGGTACAGATTTGCTAATCTTGTTGCATAATGATCCGTGGCACTATAGGTAGAGTTTGAAGTAAAAAAAAGCATCTTTAACCGCTACATATAGTATACATTCCCTAAATTATCAATTTGACTAGTACCTGCAATGAAATTATCTTCTGTCGAACAAGCAAAACAAGCAAGAAGCCTACTATTAACTCAATTAAAGTCACAGCAAACGCCCATGAGTCTACAGGATTTGGGGCTTAACTTAGGCGGTCAATCAAAACTGTCTCATCGTACTCTCAAGGAAGCTGCATGGCGATTGGTTGAAGAAGGAAAAGCTAAATTTAATTCTACTTGGGATTTAGAGATTTTGTAGTTTTTTACCAGAAATGCAGCTAAAAAGTTTGTTAAGGCGTACTATCTAGATGAAAGTACGCTTTTTGATGGTAGGGATTATTCATGTTGGATAGACATCAAAGACAACATAATCCTTTTGGAAATCAAGGCGATAAACCAGGAGATAGTCGCAAGTCTTTTCAGATCGATCGCGATCGCATTTTGTATTCTTCAGCATTTCGACGTTTGGCACACATTACCCAGGTAGTAACTTCTCAAGAGGGTCATGTATTCCATAATCGTCTTACCCACTCTCTGAAAGTAGCCCAGGTAGCACGTAGATTAGCAGAAAGACTAGTTGCAGAACAGCCAGATGTAGCCGAAAAGATTGGCGGAGTTGACCCTGATGTAGTCGAATCTGCTGCCTTAGCTCATGATTTAGGACATCCTCCCTTTGGACACACTGCCGAAGAACAATTAGATGCTTGCGCTGTAGAGGCAGGTTTAGCAGATGGTTTTGAAGGCAATGCTCAATCATTTCGGATCTTGACCAGATTGGCAATCCATCGGATCGACTATTATGGTTTAAATCTGACTAAGGCTACCTTGAATGCAGTCTTAAAATATCCTTGGTTGCGATCGCCCGATCCTACTTCTAAAAAACATCGCAAGTATTCTATCTATACTTTAGACCAGCCAGCCTTTGATTTTGCTCGTTCACAAGCTAATGATGCTCAATCAATTGAAGCTAGCATTATGGATTTTGCTGACGATATTACCTACAGCGTTCATGATTTGGAGGATTTTTATTTGGCTGGTTTAATTCCTCTGGAGTTGTTGGCAACAGATGGAGATGAGCTAGATCGTTTTATCTTAGAATGGCTTCGGGAGTTACCTAACAATCGCGTAGCAAAGGTAGTTAAAGCTGACACTCTGCGATTTCAACGCTTTCTTAATGCTACCTATAATCTTAAGGGACAATATCGTCCTGGTTCTTTTGAACAAAAAGCTCAGATTAAACGGATTAGCTCTCAATTAATTCAAACCTATGTCCAGTCAGTTAAGTTAAGCCGTAAATATGGCGATCGCGGTTATTTGAGATACAATCGTCAACGAGAAGAAGAACTAAAGTTTCTTCAACGTATTGTTTGGGCTTACGTTATTTCTAATCCCCGCATGGCTACTCAAAGATATGGACAAAAAAGAATTATCAAAACCCTGTTTGACATTTATTTAGGAGCAATTGGCGATCGCGATTTAAGCTTCATTCCTGCTCGTTTTGTGCGCGAATTTCTAGAAATTGAAGAAAATATAGCCAACCCCACCGAAATGAATCAAGAAAAAACCCGCATGGCGGTAGACATTGTGGCAGGATTGAGCGAAGCTGAAGCGGTAATTCAATATCGTCGTCTGACAGGAATTAGTCAAGACTCTTTTTTTGATAGCTGGAACAATTAATCAATTATCAATTCCTACTCGATCTTGATTATCATTTAATAAATGGGTCTGAAGTTCCGCCGTTTACGGCGACTGTTATTTAGTATTTAGTTTGAAATAACTAATAATTAATAACTAGAATCACCTAATTGATCCTGGTTTGTCTTTTTAGTATTAATGTTTAATAATGATAACGACATTGAACGATGATAATGTATTCGTCTTTAACTTGGTAAATTAGACGATGTTCTTGATTGATTCGACGTGACAAAAGCCCCGACAGATCAAACTTAAGAGGTTCGGGTTTGCCGATTCCTTCAAAGGGAGTTCTTAGTGTATCTTTGATTAATTGATTGATGCGTTTAAATATTTTTTTATCTGTCCTCTGCCAATACAAATAATCTTGCCAAGCATCATCTAAAAACATGATGTCCATAGAGAATTAAGCGGACTCTATTTCATCTTTTTCAATCAATTCTCGTTGTTGATACTTATCCTCTTTTAATTGTTCGAGTGCCTTATAGAGGCGTTGGGCATTCTTAAGACTTCTTAGTAAGTACATTGTTTCCTCAATGGCACTATAGTCTTCTAAAGAAATCATGACTACAGGACTTTCTGACTGGCGAGTAATAATGATTGGGGTGTGATCGTCACAAACTTGATTCATTACCGTAGTAAAGTTTTTACGAGCTTGAGTATATGTGATTGCGTCCATAGCTATAATTCCAGTATTTTTTTATTCTAACCACTCAAGTACTTAAATGGTCGAACATCAATACTACTTAGTATTTAGAGCGATCGCTTTTTGTTTTAGGAATGGCGAAATTAGTTGTTTAATATCCCAAGCTGATTTGTCCTGGGGCGAGATTAATTTCTGTGGTTGCTCCAGGCGATCGCAATTTTACTTTTAACCTACCATCTGTAGTTACTCCCATTACCTCCCCAGGACAGTTATTCACTGTTACTTGTTTGCCTAAACTATCGAGTATTGCTAGGTAATTAGCTAATAGTTGCTCAATTCCTACTGCTAAATAATATTGATATCCGAAAACAATTCCGTAAGCAGTAATTGCTGCTAATTCTTCTAGAGATGCAATGTTTGGCTGGGGTTTGTTTCGATAATAAGACTCAAGACTAATACCAACATCAGGAACAGAATTACGCCAATTAATTCCCACTCCCACAACTGCTTTAGCTATTTTATTCTGCACATTACGAGCTTCAATTTTTATCCCTCCTAACTTACGCTGATTTAAAATCAAATCATTCGACCATTTAATAGTTACTGGTAGCTCATGATGTCGTAAAACTGTAGCAATTCCCCAGGCTGTCGCCATTACTAAATGAGAATTGTCTTGAAAATCTAAATCTAGATCTAGAGCAATAGATAAATATAGTCCACCATCTGCTGAAACCCAATTTTTCCCCCATTGTCCTTTACCTGCGGTTTGCTGAAGGGCAATTACCCCTACAGGAACTTTTTCTCCCCGATCGATCAATTCCCAGAGTTTTATATTGGTAGAGTTAATGCTATCGAAGACAAATATGGGAATAAACGAGATATTGTCTATTTCAGTAATAATTTGACTCTGGTTAAGTTTTTGCCAAACTTGTTTGTGTATTTCTGGGTTAAAAGCCAATGTTATTTATCTATGGTGTGAGTGATTAGAAAAAGATAACAAAGTATAATTGCATTAAAGCCGATCGCTTGCTGGAGAGGACTAACATTGTTGAATCAATTAACTATTGGAACACAAAATAGCGATCGCACTTTGGTAATTACGGATGCCTCTTGGGAGGAATACGAAAATCTAGAACTTCCTCATCATTTAGTCTCCTTTCGTAATCGAGTTATAACTATTGAACATTGACTAACGGTTTTAAGCCTACTTCCAAACCAATGATAAATGTTAAATGATCGATGCTAAATGAAATGACCGTAACGCCTGAAACAAAGAAAAAAGTTGTTCTGTTGAGAGAACAACTTCAAAAAGCGGGTTATGCCTATTACGTTTTGGATGAACCCATTATGGAGGATACAGTATATGACAAGCTGTATCGTCAGCTACAGGATTTAGAGGCAGAATATCCTGAATTAGTTACCGCTGATAGTCCTACGCAAAGGGTAGGGGACAAGCCAGCATCGCGGTTTACTGCCGTAAGACATAATATTCCTCTATATAGTTTAGAAAATGCCTTTAACTCGGCAGAATTGGCTAAATGGCAAACTCGCTGGCAAAAGCAGATTGAAAATATGCCTGAGTTTAACTATGTATGTGAGTTAAAAATAGACGGTAGCGCGATCGCTTTAACTTACGAAGACGGTATTTTAGTTAGGGGTGCAACTCGTGGAGATGGAGTTACGGGGGAAGAAGTTACTCAAAACATTAGAACTATTCGCACCATTCCCCTGAAGTTAAGTTTAAATAATCCTCCTGCAAAAGTAGAGGTAAGAGGAGAGGCATTTTTACCTTTAGATGTATTTGCAGCAATCAATCAAGCCAGAAGCAAGTCAGGAGAGGCTTTATTTGCTAATCCTCGTAACGCTGCTGCGGGTACACTGCGTCAGCTAGATTCTAAAATCGTTGCCCAACGTAAGCTAAATTTCTTTGCCTATACTTTGCATACTGATGGTACGCAGCAGAAAATTGATTCCCAGTGGGAATCTTTAGAGATACTACAGCAAATGGGTTTTTTGGTTAACCCTAATCGTAAACTGTGTGCATCTTTAGCAGAAGTAGAGGCATACTTTCAGGAGTGGGATACGGGCAGAAAAAACTTACCCTATCTGACTGATGGTGTAGTGGTAAAAGTAAACGACTATCAACTGCAACAACGGTTAGGGTTTACGCAAAAATTTCCTCGCTGGGCGATCGCTCTTAAATATCCTGCCGAGGAATCTCCCACCGTAGTCAAAGATATTATTGTCAACGTCGGTCGTACTGGGGCAGTAACGCCCATGGCTGTGATGCAGCCTGTGCAGCTAGCGGGAACAACGGTACAAAGAGCAACTCTACACAATAGCGATCGCGTTACGGAATTAGACATCCGCGTTGGTGATACGGTGATTGTTCGCAAAGCGGGAGAAATTATCCCCGAAGTTGTCCGTGTTCTCAAGGATTTACGCCCTGATGGTACCGTCCCTTATCAGATGCCAACTAGCTGCCCTGAATGTAATTCGGCTTTAGTTCGCCCCCAAGATGAAGCCGTTACTCGCTGCATCAATAGTTCTTGTCCAGCCATTCTCCGAGGCAGTATTATTCACTGGGCTTCCCGTAATGCTTTAGATATTCGCGGTTTAGGCGAAAGAATAGCCATACTACTGATAAAAAACAGTTTAGTACATTCTGTTGCCGATTTATACACTTTGACTGTAGAACAAATTGCCAGCTTGGAAAGAATGGGAACAAAATCAGCCGAGAATCTGATTCAGGCGATCGCTGAATCAAAAAATCAAGACTATGACAGAATTTTATATGGCTTGGGTATTCGTTACGTAGGCAGCGTTAACGCCAAGATCTTGACTGAAAACTTTCCCACCATTGAGGAGTTATCTCAGGCATCTTTTGAGTCAATCGAAGCAGTTTATGGTATTGGCGAGGAAATAGCCCAGTCAGTTTTTGAATGGGTAAGAATAGCGGACAATCGAACTTTAATTAAACAGTTACAAGCAGCAGGATTAAAGTTTGTTTCTAGTCAATCTACCTTAGATAGTGTCGCTCAATCTCAGCAAGTATTAGCAGGTAAAACTTTTGTGATCACAGGAACTTTACTTAGTTTAAAACGCAGTGAAGCTCAACAACTTATAGAACAAGCGGGAGGAAAAGTAACGGGTTCGATCAGCAAAAAAACTGACTATCTATTATTAGGAGAAGACGCTGGTTCTAAATTAGCTAAAGCCGAAAAACTAGGCATTCCTCAACTAAACGAAGCCCAACTATTAGAATTGCTCAACAACTAACAATATGCGTTTGACCCAAAACGACAGGAATCAGACTCAGCGGTATCCTTTCGAACTAACAATTAACAACTAACAACTAACTCTAATCAAACCACTCCACCTTATCTTTAATTGGTTGACGATGGCTTTTTGTGCAGGGATTATCGCTATATCCCAGATATAAATAACCCAGGCACTTATCTTTTTCTGCCAAACCCAGAAAACTTTTTAATTCTTCAGTGTAGGTAATACCGCCCGATCCCCAAAAGCTGCAAATTTCGTAGGCTGCTGCGGTTAATGCCATGTTTTGTACACTACAGGCAACAGCTTCTACCTCTTCGATCTCTGGTATTTTTTCTGTTGTTTGCCGTTGCATACAGATAACAATTACATGAGAAGACTTAAGCACGTTAGACTTCAGGCGATCGCATTTTTCGGGTTGAAATTTATCGGAGGGGGTAAGTTTTTGATATAGATCTGCTTGAAAATTAGCTAACTTTTGTAATCCAGAATCAGCAAATACTTTATATCTCCAGGGTTGAGTTAAGCCATGATTAGGAGCCCAATTGGCATTTTCTAGTATCTTCCAGATGATCTCATCTTTTATTTTTTGACCATTGAAAAGACGCGGTTTAGTAGAACGACGGGATCTTATTATTTGAGTTAGCTGTTCAGTAAACATAACCATAAGTAAAAAAGTAGCGCATTCTTTGTTAGTAAAACTTCTTAAATGTTATTTTTTTCTGGTAATTATACCTGGAGTAAAAAGAGATCTTACCTAAGTATTAAATATTTTCTAGCCCTGAATTTTAAATAATACTATTTGAGGTCATGGACAACCAAAACTTTAACTAAAGCTAAGTTTCCCATAATTTAACAGTAAAAGGGTGTCGAAAAATTAGATCGAGGTTAGATTGTATATTGTGTAATTCCACAGTTGTGACAGACAACATTAAGTTACTGCCGTCTAGTTGAATTAACATATTCTTAAATTTATCGCTCAGTAATCTCTCTCATACTTTATATATTAAATAGAGAGAGATAACAAAAAGTGAATTTGATTCGCGCCTAAGCTAAAAGCTAAAGACTATTACCTATGAAAGACACTTCCTCCAAAGATAATAAAAAACTGCTGCTCATAGATGATGACCCAAATTTAATTTTGCTGGTTAAAGATTATTTAGAATTTAGAGGATATAACGTAGACACAGCAGAAAATGGTAGAGAAGCTCTAGAAGTTCTAGATCAAAATGTTCCTGACATGATTATTTGTGATGTCATGATGCCAGAAATGGATGGTTACGCTTTAGTAAAACATATCCGTGAAGAACCAGTTACCAATCGAATTCCTGTATTGTTTCTTTCGGCTAAAGGTCAAAGTCAAGACCGAGTTAAAGGGTTAAATGAAGGTGCAGATGTATACATGGTCAAACCTTTTGAACCTGAAGAATTAGTCGCTCAGGTAGAATCTTCTCTGAGTCAGCTTAAACGTTGGGAGCAAGGTCGTCCTAAAGGTTTAGATGGTGTGCCTACTATTGTTGTGCCTCACAATGTAGAATTAACTCCTACAGAACTAAAAGTAGTACAGCTAGTAGCTAAGGGAATGGCAAATCGCGAAATTGCTCAACAGTTAAACGTCAGCCAGAGGACTATTGAGAGTCATGTATCAAATATGCTCAATAAAACTAGTCTTAACAATCGTACTGAACTGGCTCGCTGGGCAATTGAAAGCAGCATGGCATAAGGATTTGGGGTTAAAATTTACTAACCCCAAGAAAAACTTGCTCATGTACTAAATAGTCTGTTATTATATATTTCGATGTGCTGGCGTAGCTCAGTTGGTAGAGCAGCTGATTTGTAATCAGCCGGTCGCAGGTTCGAGTCCTGTTGCCAGCTTTGATAAAATAAGCGATGCAGCGACTTTATAGCCTATTAGAAGACCTCGAAAAACCCTCAAAAACCTCCAGAAACCTGTAAAATTTAGATCGAAATTAGATCGGATCTAGATTGATGACTGAAGGGAAAATAGAGCGGCTTCTCACGCAGGCTAACGATCGCTTGAGGCAATCGCATAGCGGAGTGGTCATTTTTAGAAGAGGTCAAAAGCTATCTCTCAGAGGAGTGTTGCCGCCAAAACCAGGAAAAGGCGATCGTCGCAGCCAACAAACTATCGCCCTCGGAGTTTACTTAAATTCGGCGGGAATCAAAATGGCGGAGATTAAGGCGCAGGAGTTAGCAGCGGATTTGGCTTTAGAGCGTTTTAGCTGGGACAAGTGGCTCAATTCGGAAGTAGAAGGCCCCACCCAAACAGTAAGTTACTGGCTAGATTTATTTGAAAAAGACTACTTCAATCGCCGCGAGCGCAATCCTTCTACATTAATCACTTGGAGGAATGAATACGAAGCGATGTTTCGCCGTTTGTCTCCAGGTGAACTTTTAAGCGACGACATTCTTAAAGAATTGGTTCTAACCACCGAACCCGATACCCGACAGCGAATCCGCGCTTGTATGGTGGCACAAGCTCTGGCTAATTTTGCCAAGATCGACATCGATCTAAAAAATTATCGGGGAAACTACAATTCGGCTAATTCCTTCAAAGCTATTCCCAGCGATCGCACTATTGTCGAGTGGTACCATAGTATTCCCAACTCCGAATGGCAGTATGCTTTTGGAATTATGGCGGCATACGGCATCAGCAATCACGAACTATTCTATGTTGATTTAAAAAGCCTTAGAAAAGCTCCAGGGCACCTAATCTCTAGCTACCGCAAAGCACATTACGGCGTTCGCAAAATCTGGTGTCTTTATCCCGAATGGTGGCAGGAGTGGGAGCTTTACAAACCAAGATCTCTTCCCAAAGTATCAGGTAAGGACAATCGCGATCTGGGCAGTAGGGTTACTCGCGCTTTCAAACGCTACGGTATTTGCAAACCTACTTGGATTCGTCATGCCTGGGCAATTCGTGCTATGGGATTTATGCCTAACCCTATGGCGTCAAGGATGATGGCGCACTCAAATCTGGTTCACAACCAAACCTACCAAAGGTGGATTAACGAAGAGCAGGAGAGGAAGATGTATGAGATACTAATGTCGAGGCGCGACCGACCATTACCACCTTCTGTGCATTGATATGTTCGATAGATATACATAGAATGAATGGTAGGAGGCGGATTTGAACCGCCGACATGAGGATTTTCAGTCCTCAAACAAATCCTTTTGTAGCAATATTTCTAGGGTTTACAAAACGCAATTACACCCAATTTACACCCAAAGTTCAAAAGCTGTTTAATATCAGGAGTTGCTGACATTAATTTGTATTCATTGATTATCAGTTCTTCTTAAAGAAAATTTATCTCACGATTACATTTGGTCAGAGTGAGTTTAATTAAAATTGAATTCTCGACTTTCACTACCCCAAAGTGTCGAATAAAGTCTTGTATCTCTTTCGTAATCTTAATTTTGCTTGTTGAAAATAATACTGTCTACCGATTTTCTACCATTTTATAGTTTAATTAAGTTTTTAGAAGCAGAAAAATTGTTTAGATCTAAATGTTCCAATTTCAAACTAATTTGATTTAACCTTCTGAAAAATCTTGGGACTCAAACCTAAGTGTATGGCAATTTTCTCTAATTGTGCGGATCACATTTTCTGGTATACCGCTTTCTACTTCAGCCTCTATTTCTAAAGTAACTTTTACTTTTGCGCCGACCAGACTAGTTAGATGTTGTAAGATTTCATCAGCTATTTGCGAAGCATCTCTGTTGATTCGTTCCGAATCTAATGCTACAGAGCCATAAAAACGTTTTTTAGGCTGTTGTGGTTCAACGATAATATTTGTTGAAGAATTAGATTTTAGCAAGCTACTGTTATTAGAGGAATGAGCATTAGTTTTATAATTATCTCTAGCACTTTGAACTGCATTGCCATTTCCAATATTTTTATTAGAAGTATACTCTGATTTTTGTCTTTCTTCTTCTTCAAATTTGAATTGGGCTAATGCTACTTCTGGTTTAACTAAAAAATCAGAACTGCTGAAATTGGGAACAATTGGCTGACCAGCTGTCAATCCTAAATATTTTCCTGTGGCTTCATCAAAACCATTGGCATAAGCAAAGTTTTCTTGCCAAGAACATAAATCTTTTCCCACTCCATCTGCGATCGCATCTAATAAAACCTGTTCGTTTTTGAGTCGCGGTAAATAGAGGTAATTAGTTAGATATTTCCAGAGGGTTTTAAGGTCGATATGATTGTCATTTTTCCAGACATAATCATTGAGAATTTCTAGGGTCAGACGAGCAGGAGCATAGGTAGTAATTAGGTGTTCTTCATGACCTAATTTACGACTAGCCTGTAGGATAGGGGAATCTTTGACTGAAAGACGATATTCTTCCCATTCAAGGTCGCCTGTAGGTTCTGGTTGATCTGGAACTAGTAACCATTGATAGGTATCTTGCAATGACATTTTAACTGTCTTATCTGCGTCTTTTAATTTCTTCTCAGCCTGATTTTTCTGTGAGCCATTAAGGTTAAGATTTTTTTTGCCTGAATCGGCGACTATTGATTCCCAGGCTAAATATTGATTTACCAATCTCACCAAGTTTTCTTGTTTACCTTGATCGGGGGCTAGGAAAACTAGAAGGTTTTTACAATAGCGAGGCGCAGTACCTTTAGTATCGAGTATTTGTTTGGCGGACTTTAGGGCATCACTATCTTTGGCCTTGCTGCTATGGGTTAGGTTAGGCTGGAGTAACACCAATCTAACTCCCATTGTTGATTCATCGGGGATATCAGAAGATGAATTAGGTGCAATGTGAACACCAGAAAAATCTCCCATCTCTCTATCTAGCTTGAGCCGTCTAATAATTTCATCCCAAGTTTGGTCTTCTCTATACTGGGTAGCGCGGTCAACAGCAGTACGGGTAACGTTGGGTTGAGTATCAATCCAGTATCTCTCACTACTATCGACATAAAGATAGGTCGCTTGGTTAGTCAGTCTGCGTAGAGCATCACCAAAGGTCGCAACGTTTTCTCCTGGTTGGGTGCAACCCAATTTAATTCGGCGGATATCTAAGCCTTTGTTGGCAGCTTTTTGTAGTGGTGCTGAACCCATATAAATAGTTCGAGTTACCCGACGGCAAGCAGAATAGCGTCCTAAATTAGAATGTTGACGGTCGAGATCGACAGGCAGAGAGTTAGTACCGTCTACATCTTTATCGATGATCGGTCGCCATTGGTCGTCTAGATAACGAGTTAATTCTGACTGTACTTGAGAATCAGCCATCGGTATATTGGCAGGAAGAATCATCAGATTTTTGTCGTTTTCTTGCCAGAGATAACTAATGACCTTAGCCATTAAGCGCAATACTCCACGAGTGCGTTGGAATTTGTCTAAACTAGACCAATCTTCGTATAGACGTTCAAATAGTTCGGGATGAATCGGATAGGCATCTGTAATTCTTCTTTCGTAATCTTTCTCACGACATTCTGCGGGGAATTCAGTTTTTTGGTCGCGATACATCTGACTAAATGCTCGAATTACAGTATCACGGGCAGTAAATAAACTAGGATCGATAATATCTTTGAATAGACGACGGCGGACAATATGAAAACTTTCTTCGGCGGAGGCAGGCTGCCAAGGAGACTCTACCCGACCAATAGCATTTTTGAGACGGTTCAAAGCTTCAAAACCTTTATCACCACCAATCTCAATATCTGAAGCGGGAATACTAACTACCAGTAAAGTTTTGTCAGCATTTTTAGCTGATTCACTTATGGTTTGAGCAAAGGTAAAGTGGGTATCAAAATCTCCAGCGGGAAGATCCTTTTCATAATGTAGTTGACGGGCATAAGCGACCCATTCATCAATGAGGATTAGACAAGGTGAATATCGGTTGAATAGGTCTTTGAGCTTATCACCAGGATTGGTAGAGTTTTCATCTGCCTCTGCTAGCATTTCATAGCCTTCTTTGCCCCCAAGTTGCCAAGCAATTTCTCCCCAGAGAGTTTTAACTACCGTGCCATCTTTTTTGCGATCGGGAGTACCAGGATCGATTTTATTTCCTACCAGAACAGCAGTGTTAACATCTTTGGGCGGATTATCAATTCCAGTTTCCGTGAAAATAGTTTCACATCCAGGTAAATCTTTGGCAGAAACTCCAAAACACAAATGGTACAGAGCTAACATGGCGTGGGTTTTACCACCACCAAAGTTAGTTTGTAGTTCAATTACGGGGTCGCCCCCTTTGCCACTGAGACGAATTAAAGCGTTAGCGAGTAAATCTTTAAGTCCTTCAGTAAGATAGGTGCGGTGAAAGAACTCTGTAGGATCGCGATATTCATCGGCGCAGTTTTTATCATCTAGATATACCTGCCATAAATCGGCTGCGAATTCGGCTTGTTGAAAGCGTCCAGAAGCTACATCATCGTGAGGGGTTACAATTTCTCGCCAGGGTTTTAAACCGCCTTGAGGATCGCTTTCAATTACCACATTAGTAGCCTTACGTTTTTCATGGCGGGCTTGTTCTTCAAAGCGCAGACGTAATAGTTCTTGTTTCTGTTTTTCAACCGTATCCGCTTGGGGTGCAGAAATGGAAGAGAGTAATCTAGCAGTACTATCTAAAGCGCGGTAGGCATCATCTGTAGAGAAATTTTTACCGTGCGCCCAATCGTTACGAACTGTTTTAAGTTCCCCAACCAAATTTCTTTCGGCGTGTCCTAAAGTTTTTTTGAAGACATTATGCCATTCACCAAAAAATACGTTAATTAGATCGGTTACATCCTGTTGTAAGCGTTCGGCAGTAGTGCGCTTGAGATTGCGGTCTTCATATAAATGACTGAGAGCATGGTTTTCCCAATGTTCGTTATAAGCAGAACGCATTTCCCTTTCTACGAAGGGGTATAAGCCTTCTTTTAATATGTCTAATGCTCTGCCTACTCTTTCTTTATTGGTAATAGCCATGTTGGGAAGCCTTAACGTTACTGGTGCTGTACCTTAGAGTTCCCAAAAATCAAACAAAAGTTAAATTACATCAATGAGATAATAAATAAATACCCAGATAGTTCGGACATCGATCGCAGTAAAACAATGAATCAAATTCACAAAGATACTTCTGCATCAAATAGCCAGGAGTTTGAACAGGCAATTAGCGCATTATCGAAGATAACTTCCCGTTCTCCAGAAGAGATTAAGCCACATTTAGAAAGGTTTTTATCAGAATTGAGTTCTAAACCTGACGTTAGCAAAAACCATTTCTTCGATTTGGCTACTGATGATGAATGGATGTCCGCGTTTCGCGACTGGTCGGAAAGCCATAAAGCCAAAAAGTTACCTGTATTGAGTGAAGCAGCAATGAGTAGAGAAAGTATGTATTCCGATCGCTGGTAATGTCCTACCTTTTAGATACTAATATTCTCCTCAGAACCATAGTAACCGACGATCCAAATTATCACATTACTATGGAAGCGATCGCATCTTTGAGAAGATCGGGAGAACGTTTATTTGTTGCTCCACAAAATTTGATTGAATTATGGAATGTAGCGACTCGTCCCGCAGCTAAAAATGGATTAGGGATTTCTCCTTTAGAAGCAGCAGCAGAAATAGCACGTTTAAAAGAGTTATTTATTTTGCTACCCGATACAGAGCAAATTTATCCTGAGTGGGAACGGTTGGTAAAAACTTATGAAGTCAAAGGAGTAAATGTTCACGATACTCGTTTGGTGGCATTCATGCTAGTTCATCGGCTGAGTCATATTCTTACTTTTAACGTTAAAGATTTTCGACGGTTCAGCACGGAAATCACTTCAGTTAGTCCAAAGGAGGTCGGATCGATAGATGAATCTGAATAATCGTGTCTTCTAGATCGTTAATCTTCGTCTTGAGGACAACAAGCTTGCATCAGTTGTTCATCTCTTTCTTCCCGCATTTGATGGATAATTTTAGTTACAGATGGTGATAGAGGTTTGCCTTGATTGCGATCGCTAATTATTTTTCCTCTTTTAATAATTCGGCTTCGCTGTTCTTCCCAACCTGACTGTGGTTTTAGCTTTTCTTCCAGTAATTTCTTTTCTTCTTCTGAAAGAGAATTAATAACTTGAACCAGAGATTCAACTAGCTTAGTATTCATTGTTTTGGAACATCGAGTTTACTTATTTATACTACTAATTCTCCCTGTACGACTGTTTCTAGCTGTTGTTCCATTGCAGCTAGACGAGATATTTCTGACCAGGAAGTCACTAAGCTGTTATAGGAAATTGCCTCCTGTGTCCAACCTTGGCGATCGCAAATTACATATAGGCGATAAGCTAAATCTCGACAGACTTCCCCTTTGTCTCCTAATTGAGCCAATAGTATTGCTGCACCAGTTTCTCCTTGTTTATCGAGGGTTTGAATTAGGTGTTGGGTAGCTTCCCAGTCGGGAGTGCGGTTATCTTTTGCTGGATTCCAGTTTTCGGGTAATTCTTCTCGTTGTAGCAGTCTGACTTTACCGTTTTTAGCTAGCAGAATTCCTGCTTCTTCTAAGCCTTTGATACTGGTATTTTTAGCTTTAGAAAGGGTTTCCGCATCGCCGTATTGTCCTTCTTCAAATTGATATTGTTCAAACCAAGTCAAAGCCCAACGGGTATCGGGGTCAAATTCTCCTTCCTGTTCGTTCAAGAATTCATCGATATAGGAGTTGATTATTTGTAAGGCGGTACGGACGCGCATGGGATTACCATCTGCTTCTAATACCTTGCTGTAGCGAGAGAAGACAGACATTCCCAATCCGATACTTGCTTGAGCCAAATCTACAGGAGCGATATTACCTTGTTGTAGGGTTGCTAAATCGGTGGGAAATTCTTTTTGGAGTTGTTTGAGGAATTGACGACGGGTAGCGGAAGGAGCATCATCTGGGCGGAGACGACAAATTAATACTATTGAAGAAGCTAGAGCATTAGAACCTTGACCTCTCATTCTATTGGCTAGTTCTGTACGCATTGGTAATGTACCAGTAATCGAAAAACCAGCCCTCATCAAACCTTCAAGCATGGTTTCCCAACCAGTTGAGGCTATATTTTGACTAGTACCGTTTTGTATTGCTTCACTTTCGGTTTGTTTAAAAGCGTAATAGACAGAAAAAGGGTAGCGATTGTGAGCCGTTTCTCTTACTTGAGTAAAAACCTTTTCTAATCCATCTTCAAAAAACTTTTGTGCCTTTTTGCGACTGCCATGACGATATTGATCTGCTACTAATTCTGCTTCTTTGGGAGTAGCCAATGTAGTAAAAAGTTCGGGATGAATTTTATTTAACGAACGTCGCATCCAAACATAGAAAAAGTCGGACAAATCTGAATAAGGAACAGCATCATAGTATGGTGGGTCTGTGGAGACTATTATTGGCTTTAAGTGATTACTAGAAATATTTGTCGCATCTGCCTGTCGAACTAATCCCTTAGAATTGCAGGATGCAATTTCAGTAACTTTGGCAATCCAATTAGTCGCTCCGTTAAAGTTACCAGAAGAATTACTAAATGGATTTGCTTCTACAAAATCCCAAACCATAGGAATTGATTGTCTGGTAAAAACATGGCTAACATTATCTCTGCTGTTATCCCAAGCTACAATATCAGCCCATTTATCGGCACATTTACTGTTAGCAAGTCCTAAATAAGTTGCTACGGTATCACTATAAGCCGTTGCGTTTGTTCCTCCTCCACTAAGCGATAAACCATCATTAGCTATTCCAGCAGCGATCGCATCTTGTTTGATTTTCTTTCTAACTTCACTAACTAAATTACTGAAAGTATTTAGAGCAACCAATTGCCGCTCGGTAAAAAGATCGCAATGTCTAATCATTCCATAACGAGGTGTCCCCATATACTGAGGATGGGTAGATAATTCTGTTTCAGGCTTCCATTCTGGCTTTGCTGAAGCAGCAATCTTCTCATGTTCGTCATTAGGAGGTAGATAAATTCTTCCTCTGTCGCCTTCAGCTACAATTGCCATCAATTGAGCATCCATTCGTCCTGCTTTTCCTTCGCTACGGATATAGTCGAGATTGTTAGGAGTAGCACAAGCAAGACATACAGTACCCTTGCGGCTAGTTGTTCCTTCAATTGGTTCACCTTCACCAGTTTTAACTTCAAACTTAATTACTGGCGGACTTTGACTGTTATCAATAATTGGTTCTACCCAAGCCTCTTTACCTTTTTTCTTAGAAAGCTGAAAAGAACGAACTAAAGGCATTTGACAACCACAAGCAGGATTGGGGCATTTAACCGTTCTCGCCCACAACCAAGCAATTACGGTAGCTTCTTCTGACCTCACCCTAGCCCTCTCCTGGGAGGAGAGGGAACAATTTTCAGGGGATGAGGACAAAGCACTCCGTATAGTATCTAATGCTGATAAAAGATCGTTTTCTACCTGTTTGGCTGTTAAACGAACAAAACGCAAACCCAATGATTCAAGTAAAACCTGACGCTGCCGATCTAATTCTTGCTGTTCTGGCAATTCGTGAACACTACCATCAACTTCTACAATTAAACCCTCAACATCACAATAAAAATCAACTACAAACTGACCAATAGGGTGCTGACGACGAAATTTTCTTCCTTCCAACTTACGATTTCTCAAAGCTTCCCAGAGAATAGCCTCACTTGCTGTTTGTTCTCTGCGTAACTTGCGAGCAATTTCCGTCATCTTTTTCTGCAACTCAGGGGAAACCTCACATTTTTTCTTCTCCCCCTCTCTTAATAGGAGAGGGGGCTGGGGGGTGAGGTAAACCTTCGGATAAAGATGACCGATACGTTTTTCAGCCTCATCTCGCATCCACTTACCGTAATAGCGCACATCTTCCGCTAGTCCCTGCGCTCCTCGCCATTGATTAATGTCTTTGGTTTTACGCGCTTCTGGATTGACTGGTGGTTTATCTTTAAACTTAGGGGGAATTTCTATCAAAGCTTTGGTAATCAATACAGCCACAGGGTTCAAATCGCTACCATGAGCCTCAATGCCCAATCTTTGAGCTTCCAAAGGTATCGAACCGCCACCACAGAAAGGATCGTAAACTGGTGGAGCGTATTCTTGTAAATAGTTTCTGACTGCTTCGGGTTCGGTAGGTGGTTCGTGATTATTATCCCATGCCAAACAACGAGCAATCTCTTTCTGTGCTGCTTCAATGATGGGCGAGATGCCCCTTTCATTGGTTTTAATATCATCCCAGGAAACCAAGCCTCGTACTACCTGCTTGGACTTTCCACTTTTTTCTTCTATCTCGATCTTCCCAATCAGATCATGTAGTCGCTGTCTTTCTACTTGTTGTTCCTCTTCGGTGGGGAACTTGTCTGGATGTGCTGAAGGATCGTCTACCAATGAAGCAAATAATACCGCCCGACAAGCTGCTAGAGGTCGTCTTGCCCACCACAAATGAAGCGTAGAAGGATGTCCGTGCCGAATCGATTTTTCCCTGGCTGACTCTTGGTTTATTGCCTCAAGAGGCATGGAAACTTCGATTAGTTTTTTGCGGTAGGTCATGAAGTTGGCAGATAGAACAACCAACTGTCCTAGCATTAAGATTGCTGAAAATGCCTCAGTTTATACTAGGAAGATACACTTTGGTAGCGCATTTGTATCTCACTAAAATCCTCATAAAAACACATTCAGGTGACACAGGTTGTGCTGCCTAATTTTCAGACATAGCAATGGGTTCAAAAGGATTATCATAGCCAATAACTGTTCCCCTTAATGGATGAGAATCAGAGATAGTTTTTAATGAACTACATTCCAAAATAATTATTTCTACTTCATCACCTTTTTTGAAAGGCAAGTTTTGTAGTTATAGCTTACCGTTTTCAGTAAGAGCAGTTTTAATACGATGTGCGTTCATTTTTCTGACCATAGATAATTTAATTAATTTTCGCTCTCCAAATTAAATAATTGCTGAAGCGATTTTTGGACGCGATCGCGATCGCCTGTTGCTAATTTACCAATCTTTTTGATTACTAAAGCATCATCTAAGGTGAATAATTTCATTCTGACAATCGATTTGGCTTTTAGTCCTGCACTTTTTAAATCTGAAATCGGCACATCTAAAGCCCAGGGAGAATGAGAAGCCGTAGTAATCATTGCCATGACACTTTTCTTTATTGATTTATTAAATGCCGTAGCATCGGAAATCACTAAAGCAGGACGTTTTTTAGTAGCCGTACCGTCTGTAAAAGGAAAAGGTACAACTACTACATAGTATTGTTTATAAGTCACGATAAGCTTTCTCATCAGCCTCAGACGACCATTCACCCAGAGTAGCGGACACTGACTCTAGGTATTCCCAATCTAGAGGAGATAGTTTTTTCAGAACTACCTTGTCATCTTCTATTTCAAAGATAATGCGATCGCCTTGTTCGATTTCTAGTTTTTTTCTTACTGCTTGTGGAATAGTCGCTTGATACTTTTGAGTTAGTTTAGAGGTTAATTTGCTTTTTGCGATCGACATATAAACGTTCGTTTACTAAAATATCTATATTTAGTTATACCGTAATACCGTATTACTTAAAAACCAAATTGAGAACTATCACTAAGGAAGGGGAGAAGCAAAAATGAGCAATACTTTAACACCAGCTAGGGCAATATCACCAAAACGCATTTTACAACGAGAATTAGATGCTCGTGCTTGGACACAAAAAGATTTAGCCGAAATGACCAATCGTCCAGCACAAACAATTAACGAAATTATCAAAGGAACAAAACAAATTACTCCAGAGACAGCTAGAGAATTATCGGCAGCGTTGGAAACTACTGTGGAATTTTGGATTAATTTGGAAACTAATTATCGTTTAAATCTTGCAAAGAACGTTAACAGACTCTAAAACTACAGTAAATGATTGACTCCTGCTATCATTTTAGAGAAAGATAACAGAATTTGTATTTAGATAGACAAAGCTAGTATTGGAGCGAAAGAGCATGGCGACTAGAAAAAAATCTCGTTTAATTAAAGGGAGTCTAGCAGCAACTCTTCAAGCCTCTCAAGCTGTCGATGGTCTACAAGCAGCCAAGCTACAAAATGGCAACGATTCTAACTTTTGCTATTTCAGCAATGTTGAAGAAAATTGGAATGAGCTTGTAGAGCAAGAAAAATTAGGTAAAAAACTTGCTTCAAGATGTTAAGCCAATAAAAACTTAGAATTATTCTCAAAGAGAGATTTAAGGCAGTTTACTTAATAGTCGGCTGCCTAATTTATTAGCAAGGTTTTTGACTTCGTTCTTTTAATTCTTTCAAATTATAATTAACGCTCGTCACGCCAAAATCAGGCTCTTTTTGAAATGGTTGTCGGAGATAATAAACGTTAGAAGCATCTCCTTCAGTAAATTCTTCAGAAGACGAAACTTCCACCACTGCCAGAATATAGTTTTCAGGTTTATTCAAAGCAGTAATAATTTCATTCTTGGTAACTGTAACTGTCTCTGCACCTTCAATCCTGCCCTTGACCTCGATAAATCTCAACGCTTCTGTTTCGGAAATGCGTGACTCAATATCGTAACCACATTTAAGGCTGCTTACATCTTTAGGTTCATAACCTAGTTTTTTCTCTGCTGCTATAACTGCATTCATAGCAAACATTTCTACCCGTTTGGTTTCTTTAGCAAACATTTGAGCTTTAGGTTGGCTTTTACCCTGTAGTTTGTGTAGCAAGCCCATTGGTATAACTAATGCTCCTCCTACTACCACAGGAGGTAAGGGAGATAAGCGTCTTTCTTGGTTTAATTCATAGATACGTCGGGCTAATCTAGCTTGTAGTTCATCTGCTCTGACTCTAGCTTTAGCCGAGTTGATTTTAGCGTTGGTTTTACCCGCTTCTTCCTGATATTTTAATTCGGCTGCACGATAATCCCAGTAGTTTATTTCCTTAGTAAGTCTATCTTTTACTGCTACTAAAGTTTTATCAATTAGTTCTTCTTTGTGCTGCTTGACCTCTTGTAGATGTTGGGGAACTATCTGGGAAATGGCATATTTGGTTGCTTCGGCTTCAATATCGGTTGGTAGATTAGATTCTTCTAAGAAGGTTTCTATAACTGTTTGTTCGTCTTCAAGTAAAGGTCGATAGTCGAGATAGGGAGCATAACCAGCATTACGAATGGTTGTTTCTTTATCGTCAGTCGAGGACATTAAATCGTCCAAGATAATTTCTACATACTGCATTCGGCGAGAAACAATCCTTCGTTTCCCCGATAGATCGGTTTTAGCATCTTGGATTGAATGCTGGAGCGTAATTAAGATTCTTACTTCTTCACTGGGGTCATTTTCATCTATTAAAATACTTCCCCGCTTCAGCACATCCCGATGACGCTCTGAGACTAGATCGATGGTGGCATCTAATAAAGGATGACCAGGACAGATAAAGGCAGCTAAAGGTTTACCTAGAACACTAATTAACTCCTTATCAAAACAAATCCGTTCGTAGCAGGTTAAAATCGGCTCTCTCGTGCCAATTTGACGACCGCGATTGCGAATAATGGCAGGAACGTTAGTAATTTGATAGCGTTTGGGTTCTCTTTGACGAATTACTCCTCCTAAATGTTGGAAGGCTTCAATAAAGAAAGAGCCGATAAAATGGGGTTGCAGCTTTCTAGCTTCGGCTCGTTCTATCTCCTCGCGAATACGCTGAATTTTGGTAATATCCATCGCATTCCTTGCTAAAACCTTTTCGGAAAGCAGGTCTTGAAGGCGATCGCGATTTAAACGATTAGTGACTATTTGTTCTAGTTTGGCTCTAGTTTCTGGTAAATCTCCATAGCGAATGGCTTCAATTAGTAATTGTCGTAACTCCACACCATCAATCGCTTGACCTAGAACATCAAACACTTTACCTCCCAATGCTTTTTGTTCTACTTCTAGTTTCTTGAGTAGCTTGAGATATACGTCCCCTTCCCTAGTTTCTGCTGCTAGAAGATTCCAGAGGTGACAGACTTCGGTTTGTCCGATACGATGAATCCGTCCAAACCTTTGCTCTAAGCGGTTGGGATTCCAGGGGAGGTCATAATTGACCATCAGGTGCGCCCGTTGTAGGTTAATCCCTTCCCCCGCAGCATCGGTGGCAATTAACACCTGAATGTCTGGGTCTTGAGTAAAGGCTTCTTGTGCTTTACGCCGTTCTTCTCTCCCCGAACCGCCACTGATGGTAACTACTGTTTCTTGTTTGCCAATCAAATTACGAATGCGAGCGGCTAAATAGTTGAGAGTGTCACGATGTTCGGTAAAGATAACCAGTTTGCGCCGATGTCCCCTAACATCGAATAATTCGGCTTCATTTTGCAGGATGCGACTCAGTTCTTCCCACTTACGATCCATGCCACTAAGCTTGACCTGTAGGGCTATTTTTTCTAGTTTTTGTAGTAATTCTATTTCTACCTTGAGTTCTGCTATGGTTCGCGCAGCAGTGGCTCGGTCAACTAATTCTTCCTCAGTAGTTTCTCGTTCATCATTGAATAGGTCATCTTCAAAGTCTGACCAATCTTCTTCTTTGACTCCTGGTAAGTTTTGCCAGTCTAACTCTACTTCTTGTCCTCTCTTGACTAATTCTTCTTCTTTGAGCCGTTTTTGCAGTCTTTCGTGCCTTCTCTTCAAAGATTGATAAATAGCTTCGGGAGAAGAGGCTAATCGACGTTGGAGAATAGTTAGGGCAAATCCTACCGTGCCTTTTCTACCATTGTTACTCAAGGCATCGGCGCGGTTAAATTCTTCCCGCACATATTCGGTGACTGCTGAATATAACTTCGCTTCTAAATCTGACAGATGATACTCGACGGTATAAGCTCGGCGTTCGGGGAATAGAGGTTTGCCATCGAACTTGAGCAAGTCCTCTTTTACCAATCTCCGCATCAGGTCAGAGGTATCTACGGTATGTACTCCATCGCGGAATTTACCCTCAAAGCGCGCCATCCAGTAATGCCATAAATAGCTGGAAGTCGGCTTCTTTGCCATTGTGAGGCGTAGCAGTTAGCAACAGAAAATGGCGAGTCAAACTGGATAACAGTTTGCCTAACTTGTAGCGTTTGGTTTCTCTCCTTTCACCACCATAAAAAGAAGCAGACATCTTATGTGCTTCATCACAAACAATGACATCCCAATCAGTCTGTTGTAGTTTTGCTTGGAGGTCTTCATTACGACTCAGTTTATCCAAACGAGCAATACACAAAGGCATCTCAGTAAAAGCATTTCCGCTACGGGCTGCTTCAATGCGATCGTTCGTGAGAATATCAAAAGGTAGATGAAATCGTCGATCTAGTTCATCTTGCCATTGGGTAGCCAGAGAACCTGGACAGACAATCAGACAGCGATTTAAGTCTCCCCGAATGCGTAATTCAGAAATTAGCAGTCCTGTCATAATAGTTTTTCCCGCCCCAGGATCGTCTGCTAGTAAGAAGCGCAGTGGTTGTCGGGGTAACATATCGCCGTAAACTGCTGTAATTTGGTGCGGCAAAGGCTCGACTAAAGAAGTATGCACCGCCAGCATGGGGTCAAAAAGATGAGCTAACTGAATGCGGTGAGCTTCGCTGACTAAACGTAATAATCTGCCATCGCCATTAAAACTCCAAGGCAAAGATGAAGTGACAATTTCTAGTTCATGCTCGCGATCGCGGTAGATTAATTCACTATCAATACTGCCATTAGCTTCTTTATAAATTAGTTCAATAACATCTGAACCATACCATTTTGCCTCAATGACAGTAATCAATTGATTTGGCAATACTCCATTGACCGTTGCGCCTTTAGTTAAATCCTCTAACCTCATTTCTTGACTACCACATACTCTAAATCTTTTCTAAATTAGCCCATTATTTCTAAAATTGAATGGCAGTAGTGACGAAGTGTGACTCTATTGCAAATTGATTTTAATCAGTTTTGAACAAACAAATATACTAAGCCAAATCCCAGTAAACTTGTTATTAAAACAATCCAAGCAAGCATTACCGTTTGATGGGCATACCTTCTTGCTGTTTCCGTTTCCACCACCAATTGATTCTGCTTCTTCAACAACACCGAAGCCGAGTTAACCAAGCCAGTTGAAACAATCTGTAGATTCCGATGCTCTATAGTCAATCCTTCTAATACCTCAACCAGCTTTGTATTTAGTTTCTGCTGATTAGACTGAACGCTCTGTAACTGGCTCTCCAATTTCTCCTGCATCCAATTAGATATATTAACTACCTGAGTTGCATAAGCTTCTGCAAACTCCTCCAACTCTTTTTTTGCCTTAACTATCTTCTCTCCTGAAGCACCTAGCACCTCAACAGCAGCAATATTCTGAGCCACACATAAATAAAAATCAAACAGCTCATTATCAACAAAATACTGATTGTCATTTAGCCATCGATATACTCGCTGTCTAATCCTTGACTCTTCATTCTTGAGCCGTTCATCTATCAATTCTCGTAGCTCATTCTGCTGCTGAGATAAAGTTGGCTTCTTCAAATAACTCACTGATTCACCTTTAAACTTTCAACATTAAAACCAGCACCTTCCAAGACAGAATATACTCGTCGCATATATCCTCTCAATCCTGCCAACTGAGCCGTACTAAACTCCGAATGTCTTCTGGCTTCAGTAAAACTAAGAGCATTCTTATACACCGTCGTCGCTGTATCAAACCTCAACTTTGGCAAGTCAACCACCTTCAACTGATATTCAGCGATTAACTGGGGAGTAATAAATTGGTCAAAGCTGTCCCAGTCTTCGCACCTACCCAAATTCCTCACCAATATATGAGTCGCATTATCCTTAACAAACTCTAAGGTTCTCAAAAACCCTTCATAACATTCCGTCGAATCATCCAGCACATACCAATTCTGAATCTCTACATTTAAGTCCCTTGAAGCCTCTAAAATATCGCTAGCCGTTAGCCAATAATTAAACGCCTCTTCCACATTCCCAGGCAAATCTACCAACACTAATTTCTCTAAAGCCAAATCCAAAATGCGGTCTGGTATCTTCAGATTTTTATCTAATTCACTAAAGCGAGTTGGTAGGGCAAACTGCGGATAGGCTTTCAAAAAACTCTCCTGTCTATCGGCATCAACCGCATAGAAATCCAGTTCTGATTCCAAACAGTAAGCAGCCTTTAATTTAGAGAGTAGTGTTTTGCCTACACCACCTTTCTTACAGTTAGATATTTGAATACCAGGACGAGTCGGAATGATTGTAGTTGTCGATTCTGTCTTGTCTATTTTGACCTTGACCATGATGGTTTATTTGCTCGCAAATAACTTATCTATTGCTGATTGTTTTTGATTTGGTTTATTGACTCTCTCACTTATCTCTTCGATTTCCTCTGGCTGTTCGGTCGGCAATATTGACTTAACAGTGTTAGATGTGTCTTGTGCCTCTTCATTCAAGGAACGACGATACTCAGTGTGATATTGCTTTAACGTAGCAGCACTAATCTTGACTCCACTTTCTGCTATCGATTCAGCCAAGTCATCATATTCACATCCTCTAGCTAAAGCTGCCTCAATCCTCAAGTGCAACTTAGCCACTAGCGTTCTTAAATATCCTGGTTTTGATGCCTTGTCTTTAGTTTTGTCTATCTTACGAGCGATCGCTTTCTCTATTGGACTTAGTTCCGACTGATTCATTGATTATTTTTTAGACTCATTTTTATTTATTGTGCCAGTTTTTTTGTCAAACAAACAACTTTTTGAACCAGTAAAAATTTACCTTCAGTAGATAAATTTGCAATTTACCCAGCTAAATTTATACTGATTAAATTTCCACCCCTGATGCACCCTTGGTGAGAATAAAATAAATTACCTTCGTTTTTTAAATAAATATAGATTGGATATTTTTGGGTATTTTTAAATATCAACAATAAGAAATGTAAATTACTCTTTAAACAGTAGTTTTAAATAATTAAAAATGTCACTATCAAAAAAGATTAAACAAGCAAAATAAATCTTCATGGTTTGCTCAATTGGTAGACTTTACGCCAAAGTAAATGACTATGCGACCTGGTTGACTGACAAAAGATGAAGAGAAAAACCTGAGAATAGAGATTCAGTAAAGAGTTGAGGGATTGACACAAAGCAAGGGGAGTCAGCACTCTGAGATTAGATACCACTCATAATTTCAGAATACTGTGAATCAAAACTCCCGTCTCTACAATGCCTTGAATCAATGGATGAGTCAATAGAAGTTTGAAGACAGAAGTATGAAGGCGCGAAGTTTCAAGTTTGTTCGAGGGCTTGTACCTCATACGAAGGAAGAAGTTTGAAGTTTGAAGGAAGAAGGAATTCGGAATTCGGGAAGGATTTTTTGTAGCTCATACCTCACACCTCATACTTCGCGCCTTCATACCTCATACACAGGGCTATCGCCCAGATCGTCCGTCCTTCGGACGACTTCGATGCTTCGCATCGTGTAGGGCGAAGCCCTGGTACCTCTACCAAACTAAGAGCGATCGTGAACGACGGGGCTTGCAACTATAGTGGAACAAAGGACTTGTCCGCATGTAGGAGGAAGTAGCTGTTTACGAAGTTTGAAGGAAGAAGTTTGAAGGAAGAAGGAAGAAAGATTTTTTGTACCTCATACGAAGGAAGAAGTAGCTGTTTTACTTCATACTTCATACCTCATACTTCATACTTCATGCAGCTGTTTTACTTCATACACGGACTCTCTGTCCGTCGCCGTTCCCAAGGAGACGTCGGAACGCAGAGAGCGTTCACCTCACACTTCGCGCCACAGGGCTATCGCCCAGATCGTCCGTCCTTCGGACGACTTCGATGCTTCGCATCGTGTAGGGCGAAGCCCTGGTACCTCTACCAAACTAAGAGCGATCGTGAACGACGGGGCTTGCAACTATAGTGGAACAAAGGACTTGTCCGCATGTAGGAGGAAGTAGCTGTTTACGAAGTTTGAAGGAAGAAGTTTGAAGGAAGAAGGAAGAAAGATTTTTTGTACCTCATACGAAGGAAGAAGTAGCTGTTTTACTTCATACTTCATACCTCATACTTCATACTTCATGCAGCTGTTTTACTTCATACACGGACTCTCTGTCCGTCGCCGTTCCCAAGGAGACGAGCGTTCACCTCACACTTCGCGCCACAGGGCTATCGCCCAGATCGTCCGTCCTTCGGACGACTTCGATGCTTCGCATCGTGTAGGGCGAAGCCCTGGTCAAGCTACTGACTGGTTACATTTATGTCATCTTCAAACTTGTATTTGGATGATAATTGCTTTAATACACACGGGCAATGTCAACCTGACAAAATGGTCGATGTACATCCCTGGTCGAGGGAAGTTGGCTGGGGGTAGACAGAGACGTATTCAGCGTTGGCTAAACAATCCTCGAATCAATGTCCATCGAATCAGAAAGTCCTTGGTCAAAGCAGCACTTGATGATTGGTCAGAATCAAAAATATTTTTGGCATTAGACACTTCACTGTTCTGGGATGAGTATTGCCTTGTGCGGCTTTGGGTTATTCATCGAGGGAGAGCTTTACCGTTGGTGTGGAGAGTGATGAACCATGAAAGTGCTAGTATTTCAGTTACCGATTATCGAGAGATGATTAAGCAGGCACAAGTTAGGCTACGAGAATCAGTTAAGGTAATTTTACTCGCGGAGCGAGGATTTATACATACCGAATTGATGACCATGCTGACAACTCAACTAGGATGGCATTATCGTCTCCGAATTAAGAGTAATACCTGGATTTGGCGTGGAAGTTGGTGTCAACAGAAGTTTGAAGACAGAAGTATGAAGGCGCGAAGTTTCAAGTTTGTTCGAGGGCTTGTACCTCATACGAAGGAAGAAGTTTGAAGTTTGAAGGAAGAAGGAATTCGGAATTCGGGAAGGATTTTTTGTAGCTCATACCTCACACCTCATACTTCGCGCCTTCATACCTCATACACAGGGCTATCGCCCAGATCGTCCGTCCTTCGGACGACTTCGATGCTTCGCATCGTGTAGGGCGAAGCCCTGGTACCTCTACCAAACTAAGAGCGATCGTGAACGACGGGGCTTGCAACTATAGTGGAACAAAGGACTTGTCCGCATGTAGGAGGAAGTAGCTGTTTACGAAGTTTGAAGGAAGAAGTTTGAAGGAAGAAGGAAGAAAGATTTTTTGTACCTCATACGAAGGAAGAAGTAGCTGTTTTACTTCATACTTCATACCTCATACTTCATACTTCATGCAGCTGTTTTACTTCATACACGGACTCTCTGTCCGTCGCCGTTCCCAAGGAGACGTCGGAACGCAGAGAGCGTTCACCTCACACTTCGCGCCACAGGGCTATCGCCCAGATCGTCCGTCCTTCGGACGACTTCGATGCTTCGCATCGTGTAGGGCGAAGCCCTGGTCAACCTAAAAACTTTCACTTTCATTTAGCAGAGGCAATTTGCTTACACAACGTACAGATTCACAAAGGTGAATTTTCTGGCAAAGTTCATGTGATTCTTGGTCGCAACAACGTTAACGGCGAACTATGGGCAATTGTCAGTAATGAAAAAACTACTCTACAAACCTTTGCTGAATATGGATTACGTTTTGATATCGAAGCGAATTTTTTAGATGACCAATCTGGTGGTTGGAATGTTCAACGCTCGATGATTCGAGATGTATGCGCTTTGTCCCGTTTGTGGTTTATCTTATCTGTGGCTACTCTCTACGTTAGTGCCCAAGGTGTTGAGGTAGTTCGTATTGGCAAACGAAGATGGGTTGATACTCATTGGTTTCGTGGTAATAGCTATTTTAGGATTGGTTGGGATTGGGTCAAAGCTGCACTCATTAATGGTTGGAATTTACTTCATTGCGTGACTTTCTCTAGTAATCAAGATCCCTCACCTGCAATGGCATCACGATCGCAATATCAAAAACGAGCAGATCAGTTGGAGTTCAAAGTTTTAACTTATTCCTACAATATTTCTTGAAAGTTTTGTCAGTCAATCAGGTATAGATGAGTTGTTACTACTACATTCCCATTATCTGTTTTGCCGATTTCTCCTATATACTGACGACCTACTCCTGCCGTAACCGTTCATTCCCCCCCTACAAAAACGCCAGAAAAATTTGGGACATAAAGCAGCGAAGCCCTATGTCCATCAATTAATTTCCAAGAGGAAATTGTGGTGGAGCAAGACCTCGTCGAGCATTAGCTAAAACCGAAGCTATATAAATCCAAGGATTAAGCTCTCTCAGACAACAGGTTTCAATCACACTGAGCAGCGAACTGTATGCCAAACTTCCTTCGCCAGTACGAGTACCAAATCCAATATTGCGGGCAATTACAGCATGACGTAAAGCCCTTTCTGCTTCATTATTAATGGGCGGTAACTCAGGATTTTTGACAAAAGCGACCACTGCATCCCAGTCGTTGAGTATTTCTTTAGCTAAAGCTTGTAACTTAGCATGGTCGGCTTTTTTTCCTAGATGACAAACCCGCCTCAAGCCAGCTATCCGTTTTCTCGAAAGACGATTATCTTCACTGGCATCGGCAATCAGGGCAATTAATTCTCTTAAGTCATTCAAAATCCATTGTCCGATTTGGGCTGCTTCTTGCTCAATATCCTCAACGGGGGGAACCCCCGCAACGGATTTTCGCGCTTTTTGGTTAATCGCACCGGTAATAGCGATCGCTTTACGAATCAGATGAGCTAAACATCTCTGTCTTTTGGGGTGAGAACGATATGTAGCATAACCATCCGTTACTAACCAACCCATAAAAGCTTCTCGAACCAAATAAGATAATTCTTCTTTTCGACCAGAGCCAATATGAAATACAGCAGTTTTAGTATTGATTGCCACCCATAACCAATGAAGCTTTCCCCTCTCGTACCAATGGGTTTCACGCCATTTGTAGAATATCTGATTTTTGTAGTTGTTCCACTAATTCTTCAACCACAGGCACACAAGCAATTCCCGCCTCTCTAACACACCTATCTATAGTTCCGATACTTAATTCGGTGTTAGTCCAATCCTTTAAAAACTCTTGAATTTTTCGACGACTCATTCGGTAGCGAACGCCAAGACTCGCGATGAAAGTTGCCAGGAATACTCCTACTAAAACATATTCGGTTAGTTGTAAATCTTTGTTTCTTCCTTCTATAACAGAAACAAATCTTGTTCCTGGTTTCTCATCAGTGCAATGACCACAACTGCAAGTTGTCCGATAGTAATGATGTAATTGAGTTACGATTCTTAACCCGAATAATTTTGGTTCTAGTTCCAAGACATAATATCCCATATACCTTTGAGATTCAGATTCCTTTAAATCGTAATTACAAGCAGCACATATAAGGGGATAGTGTCGAATGATTACCTCTGCTTTTAAAGTTTGCTGACGACCAAAACCTTTTCCTCCTAATTGTTTGCCTGATTTCCTCTTGGATTTTTGCTTTTTTTCTTTGACTCTCGACTCATTTATTTGCTTCTCTTCTGTTTTGACTGTGGCGGATTCAGATTTTGAACTAGGGTGTTCTGGTTCTTGTGTCTTTTTGAGATGATAAGGATTATCGAGTGATGGAGGCTGGGAGCTATTTTCTGAATTCTGCTGCTGCTTTTCCCATAAGTCCGTAGCTAAGATATGTAAATTATCTGCTAGTTCCACCAATCTCTCTTGAGACAACAATTGGAAGTAACTTCGATTCATTTGTGCTAAATCATCTTTGTTTAGTCTAGCCATGGTTCATAGCATACATCAATTTACTCGAATGAGAATTATTTAGCTTCGAGTTCTGCTTTTTTCGCAGGGGGGGGAATGAACGGTTACACTCCTGCCGTGAAATTTCCACTTCTTGCTCCGTCTTTACGCTGAGGAGACCTCAGCCCTAAAGGATTAGCTTCGCGTCACGCAGGCGGTGCGCTTTTTCGATGTCCCGAATCATCCACAATTAGACTAAAACCTCGACTAATTCTGGTCTAACTGCACTTATTCATCACTTCTAAACGACGTTCATTTATCTCCTCTGCCGACCAAGTAGCTTCTGCTAAGAAATGATGTAATTTGTGGTAAGTTACTCCTACAGAGTCTGAAGCCATCTGATATAAATTTTTTCGCTCACTTTCTCCCAATAATCCTCCTAAATAGTTTCTAAACTCTCGTTTTTGTGCCTTTGTTCTTAACAAATCATCGAAGCGTTTACACCATTTATCGAAACAAGGTGGCATGGCTGCGGGAGTGGTTTCTCTCATGATGGCGATCGCCTTAAAGAATAATGCTCAAGTCCTTTCACTAAAGCATTTTACCTTATTTTGAACATCAAAATTGTTTAAGTCCCGTTAGGAGTAGTTTCTTTTATCGAAGCGCGATCGCTATCTAGGATAATGTTAAACTCAATCAGTAAAAGCATTATATCTCATTTTGACTTCTAAAATTGTTTAAGTACCGTTAGAGAAAACTCTAAAACAAAACACAAAGACCTGGAAACATCAAGGATTACGGGAAATACCTATCCCTAAAGATGTTCTTGAATATGGCGCGACAAGGCTTCCCAATCCAGCTTGCGCTTTCAGGCATTAGTTGGAAGAAAACGCAAAAGTGCAACCCAAAAAAAGATCCAGAGTTAGTGCAAAAAAAAACTAGAAATTCTTGCCCAGCTAAGTCAATGGCTACCGGAGATAGGAACAGGAAAAATGAGTGTGTTTTTCCGAGCAGGAGTGGGTCACCTACTGTGGGGAGATGTCTGCGGTTATATCTAGGGTAAGAGTAATCGCCGAATTGAAGTGCCTATAGTCAACGAGCGCCAGAAGCAAACCTATTATGGGGTATTAGATTACTTCAATCACGAGTTTTTGACTCAAGCCTATCCTATAGCTAACTCCGAACATATTATCAGTTTTCTAGACTATTTACAAACCCAGCGTCCCAATCAACGGATTGCCATTATTTGGGACGATGCCAGTTATCATCGTTCCCAAGAAGTGAAAGATTACTTGCAATCACTCAATGTTGCACATGAACAACAGTTTTGGCAACTGGTTTGTATTCGGTTCGCACCCAATGCTCTCGAACAAAATCCCGTAGAAGATGTTTGGTTGCAGGCTAAACGCTTCTTACGAGAGTTTTACCACCTGTGTAATTCATTCTCTCTTGTCAAACTACTGTTTGAACTTGTAACTCACGGTCGAACCTTTAATTTCCCAAAGTTATTTGAGTATGCTGTCTTTCCACAACCCACCTAGGATTGCTATAGGAAATATCTCTTTTGCCAAGATCTGGCTTGAGAGGATTAGGCAATCATCTGCGAGGTTTGTGCATTTAAGTCCCCGATTTTTGCTCATATAATGAAGCTACTCGAGTACAACATCAAGAGGATAAGGTTATGACAAACGACAAGAAAATCTGGTTGATCACAGGTGTTTCCCGTGGCTTGGGCAAAGCACTTGCCCAAGCGGTGCTGAATCAAGGTGATATTGTGATTGGTACCACACGCAGCGGAAAAGCCGATCTCAGTGGAGATGCTAACTCCCTTAAACTTTTTGAGCTTGAATTAACAGATCCGGCACAGATTAAACAGACAGTAGAAGCGGCTTATCAGCTACATGGGCGCTTGGATGTGATCGTTAACAATGCTGGCTATGGCTTGCTGGGCGCACTCGAAGAGACCAGTGACGAAGACATTCAACGGGTGTTTGATGTGAACTTCTTTGGAGTCGTTCACCTGGTCCAGGCGGTACTGCCGTATCTCAGACGACAGCGGAGCGGACATCTTGTGAACCTCTCGTCGATCGCAGGCTTGGCACCGATGGCGGGTTCAAGTCTGTATGCGGCAGCTAAAAGCGCTATAGAAGGGGTTTCACAAGCGCTAGCACAAGAAGTTGAACCGCTGGGGATTAAAGTGACTCTGGTTGAACCGGGTGCCTTTAAAACGGATTTTTTGAGCGCCCACTCCATTGTCAATAGCCACACCAAGATTGCAGACTATCAACCGACCAGCGGCAAGGCGGTGCAGCATCTAGCTGACATTGCCGGAAAACAGCTTGGCGATCCGAACTTGGGCGCACAGGCAATCATCAAAGCCGTTGAGTCGGAAGATCCGCCCTTACACCTGGTGCTGGGATCGGATGCCCTAAAACGAACCCGCGCAAAACTCGAAGCAATGACCAAAAATCTAGATGCTTGGGAAGCAGTCTCTAAAAGTACAGATTTCCTAGATTTGGCAACGGTTTTATAGCGAAGTCTGGTCGCGTAGAGGACTAGATGATCGTACTCGTCAGCTTGCGACCGTTGCCGCCTTTGCTGCCCAGGGTAATCTGCCACAGATGAAGATCCATGCGGGCTATGCGCTCAGGTTAGGCGCGACACAGGATGAACTCAAAGAAATCGTTTACCTGACTACAGTCACGGCTGGATTTCCCCGCTCCATTGATGCAGCGCAAGCATTGCGGGAAGTATTTACTGCGTCTTTGCGAAGGTCTAGTACTGCTCAGTAATCCAGTCCCACCCAAGACTCTACAACTCAACAGAAAAAACATGAGCAACACAACTCATCGACCCCCTAAACGCTTTAAGATTACTCCCCTTTGTTTCAGTGTCGTTTTACTGATGATTGGCTGTTCACCCCGATCCTACTTAAATCCGGAAAACATATCCCCTTCACAAACTATGAAAGAAGCTCAAAACTCTCAAACCGAAGTAGTCACACAAACTACTGGTCAGCAGTCCTATGTAGGTATGTGGGTGACCAAGGACGGCTATATCCGCCACGAACTTCTACCCAATGGGCGTTACGACGAAGCACGCGGTCAGAAGCAAAGTGCCTATCAGGGTAGCTACACCCTCACCGGCAACCACATCGATTACGTTGATGACACTGGCTTTACCGCCGACGGCGAATTTCGCGATGGCGTACTCTATCACGGCGGCATGATTCTGTACCGCGAAGAGAACAAGTAACCGCGCGATCGCAGAAGTCACAGCACTACATGGTGATTCAGACCCACAACTATAAAACAACTATGAATTATGAGATACACTCTCATGAAGATTAACGAAAACACACGGAAAGTCGTGCTGATCGCTGACGCAAGCAGCGGCATCGGTGAAGCCACATCTCACTAAACAGCTCAACAAGGAATGAAACAGATGAACATGAATACACCCGATTTCGCACAACTCGCGCAGCGGCTACAGGTGCTGGAGGACAAAGAGGCGATCCGCAGCACACTCATTCGCGGCTGGCGTGCGCTCGACTTCAAAGACTGGGACGGCTGGATCGCACACTGGGCTGAGGACGCGGAATTCGAGTTTGGTCCGTGGGGCGTCCTCAAGGGCCGGCAGGCGATCCGCAAAAAGGTTGTGGCAGCAGAGACACCCTACGCGGCGATGGAACACCAACTGCTTAACATGGACTTTGAGGTCTCCGGCGACCAAGCTACCGGTATCGGATTCATGTGGTTTATCGGAATTGCCGATAGCCAAAAGCCCGATGAGCTCATTTCGATGGGCGGACCATACGACTGGGAGTTTGTGCGCGAAGCAGAAGGCTGGAAGATACGACGAATTAAGCTCGGTGTCTGGTGGTCGCAGGGAGAAGACTCGATTAGCGCCTTTAAATGAAGTGTGCCTTTGCGATCGAGCAGCCTGCCGATGTGGATGTGAATGAAATCATCGTTCGATCGATTGGACAGAGTGGTTAAACATCAATCTGACGTGAGAAAAATCATTTGGTTATCCCACTGCTAGCCTTTGCCAACCCTCAGCAACGCCCGCAATACATTAGTTTTTATCATTGAACCCAAAATAGGAAAGCATCATGCAAAATACTCCCGACTACTTTGACCGCTATTCGACCCTGCATTTAAGCCGCAGTCCATCTGGTGTGTTAACGCTGCAATTTCACACCAACGGTGGAGCCGCTGCGTTCAGTGGTCCGATGCAGATCGAGTTCCCGCAAGCGCTCTATGAAATTGGCGAAGACCGGAATAACCGCGTGCTAATTCTCACTGGCACTGGCGATCGCTTCATGACTGATATCGATCGTACAAGCCTCGGTGATCTCACCAAGCCAGCAGTTTGGGATGAAATCTTCTCGCGGGGACGCATTACGATGCAGCGCTTGGTAGACCTGGAAATGCCCATTATTACAGCAGCAAATGGTCCAGCTAGTATCCACAGCGAATGGGTAATGATGGGGGATATTGCCATTGTGTCTGATACAACCGTATTCTCAGACTACTCGCATCCCAAGTTCGGTACAGTGCCCGGTGATGGTGTGGCGCTAATCTGGGAAGAAGTGCTAGGTCTCAATCGGGCACGCCATCTCACGCTCACAGGCGGCTCGTTTACTGCACAAGAAGCTAAAGAATGGGGTGTCGTCGCCGAGGTTGTCCCGCTCGATCAAGTCTTGCCCCGCGCTCAAGCGATCGCGGAATCGCTCTCGAAAAAGCCGCAGATGCTAACCCGATTTATGTCTGTAACGCTCCGTCAACGCCTCAGCAGGCGGGTTGCGGAGGGCGTTCAGCTTGGCATGGCGCTCGAAGGCTTGGCAGCTTCTGACAAAGCCTATCAATCAACTCACTAGCTACCCCTCAGCACTTTGAAATCTCAGGAGAATTATTTATGAAAACTCGAACACTTGGAACTCAAGGCTTGACCGTCTCAGCACTTGGTCTTGGCTGCATGGGCATGAGCTATGCCTATGGCAGCGCTGATGAACAGGAGTCAATCGCTGTCATTCATCGCGCTATTGAACTCGGCATCACTTTGCTTGATACCGCTGAGGCCTATGGCCCGTTCACCAACGAGCAGTTAATTGGTCGTGCCCTACAAGGCAAACGCGATCGAGTTGTGATCGCTACCAAATTTGGTCATGCCATCTCCGGTGATGTGCGGCAAGGACTCAACAGTAGACCTGAACACGTTCGCGAAGTTTGTGATGCGTCGCTGAAGCGGTTAGGCACTGATTACATTGATTTGTTCTACCAGCATCGAGTCGATCCAGCCGTGCCGATCGAGGAGACCGTGGGCGCAATGGCTGAACTAGTTCAGCAAGGCAAAGTCCGCTATTTGGGACTCTCGGAGGCGAGTCCGAACACTATCCGCCGTGCTCATGCGGTGCATCCGATCAGTGCCCTTCAGAGCGAATACTCACTCTGGGAACGGGGAGCCGAAGCCCAAGTCTTACCTACAGTTCGGGAGCTTGGCATCGGGTTTGTTCCCTACAGCCCCATTGGACGAGGCTTTTTGACAGGTCAGATCGAGCGCGTTGAAGACTTTGCTGAGGACGACTACCGTCGCACCGATCCCCGCTTTCAAGGCGAAAACTTCAATCAAAACCTGAAGCTGGTCGATCGCGTTAAACAGATTGCTCAGGAAAAGAACGCAACACCTAGTCAGATCGCCCTAGCCTGGTTGCTACATCAAGGAGATGACATTGTGCCGATTCCAGGAACCAAGCGCAGAGCCTACCTGGAAGAGAACGCGGCGGCGGCTGAGATTGAGTTGAGCCATGAGGTACTCGATAGGCTCAGTCAAGCGGCACCTGTCGGCGCAGCATCGGGCGATCGCTACAACCAGAAAATGATGAGTATGCTCGATCGATCGTAGGTTAAGCGTCATCGTGGTCGCCATTCGTCACTCCTTTTCTTGAATTTAGTACTAACCCTTGTGTTTTCCTACCTGGTTTGGATCATGGCGATCGCTGCTGACGGCAGATGATGTCTGCGATCGATGCTAGCTTAAAACTTTTAAAAGTTTAAAAGTTTTAAAGGTGTAATGATGCGTCATTTAATTTGAGTTTCAATCGGGTCGATCGCTATTCTAGGAACGATCTACAGCTTATGCTACGAAAGCAACTGTTCGGGCGCAGGTCGTGTCAATTTTCGATCGAGCCACACTGAATCAACAACAATCGCTAGATCGATCTCCAGAGATCGCTAAGTTCACTCAGGTAACTCAATTCCATGCAGCAAACTTATCGGATACCGAGACAATTGAACAGCGCAACAAACAAATCGTCCAGCAATATTTCGACAATTGGCGCAACAAAACTGGCAGTGTCTTTGACCTACTCACTCCTGATGCAACCTGGACAGTGTCTGGAACGGGTGCAGGTGTAGGTACTTTTCGTAAGCAGGAACTGCTCGATCAAGTCGTCGCAATGCTTAAAGAATCGAAATTTCTGGCAGTATATTTCTTTAAGTCCAATCAAATGCTTTAATAAGATCTTAATTGCTTTAATAAGATGGTGGCATTATGAACCGTAATTTTTCGTCGACGCGCGTTACAATGGCCGCGCTGGGCTTGGGAATCTCGCTGTGGTCAGTGGCTTGCGCCGATTTTCGGTCGACAGGGGCGCAAGTTCCGAACGAGGTCGTGGGAACGTGGCGTCCGGTTTCGGCGACGTTGGAGAAGAATGGCGAGAGGTCGTACCCCTACGGGACCGAGCCACATGGCATGCTCACATTCACGCGCGATCTGCACTTCGTGGAGCTCCTGAACGATCCGCGCGTTCCGCGCTTTGAATCGAACGAGCGCAGCGATGGCACGGACCAGGAGAACGCCGCGGCGATGGCGGGCGCGTTCGCCATCTATGGCCGGTACACGGTCGACGCCAATGGTAACTTCAGCGGCAACACCGTCGAGGGTTCCAACTTTCCCAACGTGATCGGGGACGTCCGAACCACGAAGGAGCTGACGCTGGATGTCCAGGGCAATCGGATGATCGAAAATTTTCAGAGGCCTGGCGGGGCAAAGGTGACGATCGTCTGGGAGCGGATCGGCCGTTAAGCCAGTCAAATGCTTACGCTCAATCCGCTGAGTGTTGGTCTGGCTAACCGTATGCTTCTGGGAATCTAACAGTCGCAAGTATGCACCCCAACTATCAGTGTAGAATCGCTCGATTGAAAACGGGGCAAGCAGTTGCTGAAGTTGCTTGAGGGCTGCATCCTCATGTGGAGCAAGGACATAAGCGAGAACTGCTCCTGTGCGATGTCACGGTTATTAGTTATTAGTAGCTAATAACTAATAATATGAAATACAAAAAAGAATGTTACAAATAAAGGAGAGAGAAAAATAAATTGAGAACTTAATGAGTGGTGTAATCAAAATAGAAATTTTGGAAACAGTTGACGAATTAAGACAACTGCTCCAGTCAACTGCGACGAAGGAGGTTAAAGAAAGAGTACAAGCATTGTATTGGCTCAAAAGTGGTCAAGTACAAACAACAAAAGCGATCGCCAACTTAATTGGAAAACATAGAGTCACAGTATCGAGATGGCTAAGTAGCTACAAAGTACAAGGCATCAACGCTTTGCTGACAAAAGGTAAAAGTAGCGGGAGAAAAAACAAACTCAATCCATTGGTCGAAGCAAGTCTCAGGCGAGAATTAATAGATGAACAGGGATTTTCTAGCTATAAAGAGGTTCAAACTTGGCTGCGAGTGGTTCATGATGTAGAAATGAGCTATACAGGGGTTCATCAGTTGGTCAGGTATCGATTAAAAGCTAAGTTAAAAGTTCCTCGTCCAGTTCACATCAAACAAGAGGCAGGAATAGTCGAAGACTTTAAAAAAAACTAGGAAAACGTCTTAAGCAAATTCTTCACCAGAATCAAGATAAAGTAGCTCGATATAAGCAAGTTCGATATTGGTGTCGTAGCGTGAATCGAGAATTGGACTAATCACACTTTGGGCCAGGAAACTAACTGCTAGAGGAATTCAACCAGTTGGTATTGAGCAATGGTGCTTCGATTATCTTTGGTTATATGGCTTGATTGAACCTCGTTCAGGAGCGAGTTTTTTTGCTGAATTTTCTCATGTCGATGGTGTTTGTTTTCAACAATACCTTAATTGGTTTTCTCAGGCTTATCCCAAGCAATTACACATTATTCAGCTAGATAATGGTCGCTGGCACATTTGGTCAGAGCTTGAGATTCCTGACAATGTAATTTTGTTTTTTCAGCCTCCTTACTGTCCCCAAGTCAATCCCCCACACGCGACTGTGGAAAGAAATCAAGAAGCATCTTAAATGGTCGCTATTCGATAACCTCGACCGCTTAAGAGAAAAGCTATCTGATGTCTTATCAAAATTAACTTCATCTACGATCGCATCAGTTACAGGATGGGATTTGATTTTAGATGCCTTATTTGTAGCAAACATTTAAGTATTTCATATATAGCAATACGTGGCTAGGTTAGGACAAAATTAGCTAAAATAAAAGCGCTCGCCAAAACCGAAAAATAATGCCTGCTCCCTATAGCTACGATTTAAGAAAAAAAGCCGTAGATGCCTGTTCTAGAGGTGAAAAGAAGAGAACTATTTGTCGATTGATGAAAATAAGCCGTAACACCTTAGACCTATGGCTGAAAAGAGAACAAGAAACAGGAGACTTTAAAGCGGTCGCCGAGCGTCTTACCAGAGAAGAGCGAAAAATTCAGGATTTAGAGAGATTCAAACAGTTTGTTAAACAACATAAAGATAAGACACAACAGCAAATGGCAGATTTGTGGGGAGAGAATCTTACCCAGCAAAATATTAGTGATGGAATTAAAAAGTTAGGCATAACCAGAAAAAAAGCGGTCAGACCCCGCGTCGCCGACAGGCGCAAGACAAAGGGCTTGCCCGCATGTACGCTGACCAAGACAAACTTACGGGTATCAAGAAACAGATGAAGAGAAAAGAAAAGAATTTCAAGAGCAACTAAAACATCAACAGGCAAATAACCTAGTTTATGTGGATGAAGCAGGATTCGATAACCGAGACGATTATCCCTATGGTTATAGCCCCAAAGGAGAAAGATGTTAGGCACTCAAATCTGGTAAAAGAAATGAGAGAGTAAGTTGGATTGCTGCATTCAAAGAAGGAAAAGTGTTTGCTCCGTTAACTTTTGAAGGGTCATGTAATCGAGATTTATTTGAGACATGGCTTAAAGAAAGTTTGATTCCTCAACTTCAACCTGGAAATATCATTATTATTGATAATGCTACTTTTCATAAAGGACAAAGTATTCAAGAAATAGTAGAAGAAGCAGGGTGCCAGATTTGGTATTTGCCCTCTTATTCTGCCGATCTAAACAAGATAGAGCGTTGGTGGTCGGTTCTCAAAACTTGGATGAAGCAGAGAGTTAAAGAATTTGAGACTGTTAGAGAATGTGTTGATACAGCTTTCAAAAAATGTCCTAACGTATATGCGTAATGCTATATCGAAGGGCAAGTACCCTGCGATGGGGTAGGCTTTAAACCCAGAGCGACGGTAATACCTTGAGGTTTGATACCTTGAAGAGTGATAATTTTGCCAGTCAATGTTTTAAGTCCCAAACGGCTCTCATCTTGACACCAGTAGCGAACTTGCTGTCCCGTACCTAAATGGTCAATTAATACTTTGATGATGTCTTTGAGTTTTTTTTAAAGGCATCTTGAACTTGAGGTTTGGTTTTCTGGCTTTGTGAACGTGGTATTTTTAGTTTAGCTTTTAGTTTGTAGCGAATAATTTTGTGTACGCTTTTATAAGCAAGATCTATGCTAAATTCTTGATTTAGCCACTCTTGAATTTCTCTATAACTTTTAAATCCTTGAGGTTGACTCAAACGTTTTTTTTACTGATTCATTTCTCTTACAGAAATTTGGCTTTTCCTACCTGGAGGGGTTTTGACATCAAGCAAATTTTTCAGACCTCCTTGACGGTATTTCTTTAGCCATCGATATATTGTCGATTCATCGATCGCCCAATTTTTGAGATAGTTCTTTTCTGCTGGCGATCCCTTCGGGGTACGCGGAGCGTAATCGCGTCTTGTTTGAGCCAATACAGCATCTGCAATCTCTCTTTGCTACTTGCAGTAACTGCGTAATGCAATCGATGTTTTAATTCTTCTTGGCTTTCGTTAACTTCTACCTCAAACTTATTGCCCATTTTTTCATACCGTATCATTATTATTAATTTAGTGCATCTTCATGGAGAATTGGTATGAGCGCACGAATAAACATTCTGCGCCAGCATCGCCAATTAGTGCAGCCGTTTTTTCTCCTTCTTCCTTGCGTCTGCCTGAAAAAACAACTTTTGCGCCAGCAGTACCAAGAGCGATCGCAGTTACTCGCCCAATTCCCGATGTTCCACCAGTGACTAAAGGCCACTTTATTTTCAAGTATCATCATATTTTTTTGCTAGTTTTTAGTTGAGGTTATTTAATGCGAACTCAAGCTTGCGATCCAACCTACTTAAACTTTATCGATCACCCAATTTTCATCACTGAGAAAAAGATGGGATATAAACTCGACGATAGTGGTGGAATCGTCTCTGTTTTAGAATGAGCGTCAAACTTAAGTACTTTCTTCTAATAATTAATATGCACTCGCCGTTGGACGAACAATCACTTCATTAACATCCACATCATCTGACTGAGACACGGCATATAAGACAGCACAGGCGATCGCGTCGGTCGTTAGTGCAGTTTTGCGTAACTCTTGCAAAAAGCCTTTGGCTGAATCGTCCGTAATATCTGAGCCAAGTTCGGTTTCTACCGCACCTGAAGAAAGTGCGATCGCCAATATACTTAAAGAGATGGTCACCGAAGAACAGTTAATTAGAGAAATAGATGATGAAATATTTTATTACAAGCCCAGTTTCTTCCACAGTGAACGGCATTTAGCTAAACTACTACAACAGAAGCTAGAAACCAAAATCGATGTAGATAGCGCTCGCGTAAAAAGCTGGATTAATCGCTTTACCGCCTCCAATCAAATTCAATTATCACCCCAGCAATTGCAGGCTGTAGAAACGGCAGCATTAGAAAAGGTAGTGATTCTCACTGGAGGACCAGGAACGGGAAAAACTTTTGTGACTCGCACTATCGTTACTCTCTGGAAAGCGATGGGTAAAAAGATTGCTTGTGCTGCACCGACAGGTAGAGCAGCTAAAAGACTATCTGAAATGACGGGCTTAGAGGCAAAAACCCTACATCGGCTGTTGGAATTTGACCCCAGTAAGATGGGTTTTAAACGCGACTTGGATAATCAACTCAATTGCAGTGCGATTGTAGTAGATGAATCGAGTATGGTGGATTTATTTATGTCTCATTCTCTACTTAAAGCCATACCTAAAGATTGTTTACTTTTAATGGTGGGAGATATAGATCAGTTGCCATCCGTAGGACCTGGAAATATCCTCAAAGATTTGATTAGTTCGGAGAAGATTCCCGTCGTGCGTCTGACTCAGGTATTCAGACAGGCAGCCGAGAGTGCCATTATCCGTACTGCTCACCAAATCAATCACGGTCACATACCCAAACTCGAACCAATCAGTATGAAGGCTACCTCCGACTGTCTCTGGCATTCAGGGGGAACAGAAGCAGAACACGGCGTACAGACTATCTGTGAACTTATCGAGCATTACATCCCTCAAGCTGGTTTTAATCCCGCTACTGATGTTCAGGTATTGTGTCCCATGACTCGCGGTTTAATTGGAACTCGCAACTTAAACAAAGTACTGCAACAGTTAATCAATCCTCCATCTGAAGATAAAGAAAAATTAGTTAGAGGCGATAGTATTCTACGGATAGGCGATCGCGTAATGCAGCTAAAGAATGACTACAATAAGGAAGTCTTTAATGGTGATTTGGGAATAGTCAGGGCGATCGATCATACTGAAAAGGAAGTGACTATCGACTTCGATGGTCGAGATGTAACTTACGACTATGCAGACTTGAATGAAATTACCTTAGCTTGGGCAACCTCAATACATAAAAGCCAAGGTTCTGAATATCCCGTGGTTATTCTACCTCTCTATACTCAACACTACGTTATGCTGTCACGCAATCTGTTTTACACTGGATTGACTAGAGCTAAGAAGCTGGCGTTAATTGTCGGTTCGTCAAAAGCTATTGCGATCGCTGTGAAGCAGGTTAAGCAGCAGCAAAGGTATACAAGGTTAAAGGAGAGACTAGAAGGTAAAAATTAACCAGCTATCTATTTTGGGGTAGAATTAGCGAGATTGCCCTTCATAACACTCTCGCTAGTTTTGCCTCAAGAAGCCAAGACTAGTCATTCTTAGCTTATGTACTAGTTCGATAATCAATTTTAAGTATGCTTAAAAAGCTATTGGTTCGGGGGTCAAACCCGCTTTAATACCGTTTTGCCCTTTCGGTTCAGTCGATTGGCTTACCTCATTCTCATCATGCTCGTGTTCTACTGTTTCTGTCTTTAACCAGGGTTTAGTAGTCTGGGTAAATTCTTTAATTTGGTTGCTAGCATTAGAACCATTTTTAATAATTAGTGAAGCAAAATTATCTTTAGTTGGTTCGATAAAGCTATCGGTCATCACGGCAAAACTAGATTGACCGTTAACGCTAGAAGTTGCTTTCTGTCTAATAAGTGTTGGCTGGTAAACGCCATGAGCATAGAAGACATCATTCTTGTTAATTGCGCGATCGCAACTCAGCGTTTTGTAAGTAGTAAGAAATTTTTGGCAAAAAGAATCGGGATTGTTGTAATAGCTGTAGTTTTTTAGAAAAGTATAGCCTGAGTAGCCCGAACACTTTAATCGGAATGGTAGTTTTGACAACGGCTTGTTGAAGTTATCTAAAAACCAAACTACGAGATAAGAAAAGGCTTTATAGTTCCCCGAATGAAACTTAGCTTTACTGTAGGCTATAGTCTCAAATTCATTACTCATTAAAGGCATAGAGCGATTTAAGATTAGCAGTCTTGGCTGCTGAGTTACTAAAAGCGTCTCTGTCGTACCGTCGCTAAATTCATGCTCTAGCGGTTGCCAAGTATCTATTAGTTCAAACTCAGCTAACTGGACATTAGCTGGCGTAATTGCTATGCCGTAATTTTTACTCCCAGCATTAAGAAACTGACAATAAGGAGGGGTAGTTAACTCGCCATTGTACTCATTACTAGCGAAGCCAAAGTCTTGATAGTTGCTCACGATTATTGATGGTTATTGATAATTGGTAACTAGTATAATTATACTATTTTTTACTTTTATATTGACATTTTATTCAACAAAAATATCTTTCTACTTGGAGAAAACTATCGAAGCTATTGGGACTAAGCTGATACAGCTTGAAACGCCTATTTCGTAAAGCAAACGTTTCAAAACAGTTAAAGAGCGATCTCTCTCGAAGCAGCAGTAGAGATATACAAGACTGAGGGAGAAATTAGGGTTTGTGATTGGGATTAGCATTTTGAGCAGGTATAATTAGGCGTTAGACTAAGCCAGGTTGTCACCAACCCGACTCGTCAAATGAACGCAGCATGAGACTTTAACCTCACTGCGCTCCTCTCTTTTCAGACTCATACGTGAGTACCCAATTACAGTAAGGTAGGAATATCGTTGACCCATAGCCAGTCCAAGTTATTGAACCATTTTTGAGTCTTCTCTCCTGACTTTTTCGCTTGATGGAGCTTTATAACCAATTGGTCACTGTACGTTTTGGCATCATGGCAATGTTTGTGTAGTAGCTGGAGATTATCTCTACTATTGCTACCACCCGCCTTTTTGGGGATGATATGGTCAGTTTCTATCAAATCTCCATCAAGGAAGTTAAGATTACACCAATTACATAAACCCATTTGTTTTTTCAACAATTTAGCTGTTGAAGGCTTCAATTCAGGATGCGAACCCTTTCTTTTTGCCCAGTAAATGGTGTCTCCGTCATAGGGGGTTTTATTTCCTCTAACTTTGACATGGCGTACAATTGCTGTTTTAGTATGTCTTTCTAAGGTAATAAAATCATCCTTATATTCCTTACCAAAAACCCAATTATCTTCTCCTATAGTTACCCAGTATTTATCTCCCACCCAGTATTTACTTTTGTTGGGATGTCTTCTATCCGCCCATCTACGTAGCCTTTTGTGAGTTAAATGACCAACTTTTGAGTAAGTTTCTTGACTACACACTGTTCTGTAATAGTTACACCATCCTCTAATAATCGGATTCAACTCACTGATGATTTTTTCTTGGGGTGCAGCTTTTAACCTTCCGATTTTAAGGGAAAGTTTTTCATAGTGCCTCCTAACACTATCGGATGATGGTCTTATAATTGTTTTGAACCCCAATAATTTACCCTGTCCGTTCTTCCCTGACTGGTATTTGCCAACTTTATATTGGCGTATATTGAATCCCAGAAAATCGAATCCTGGTTGATGTTTATCCAGTTCAAGTTGAGTGTGAACAACTTTGGTTTTGCTAAATTTTAATTCAAGGTCGTAGTGGGATAACCATTCACTTATGACATTTTGACAAACCTTGAGAGTATCCAAATTTTTATAAAAGATTACGAAATCGTCAGCATATCTGATTAAAGATGCACCCTTAATTTGTTTAATCCTATTTTCCATTCCGTGTAGGGCTATATTGCTTAAAAGCGGGGAAATTACGCCTCCCTGTGGCGTTCCCTGACGGTTTGGAGTCTTTTGATTCTTCTCAAAGTCATAAATGTCGGCTCTCAACCAGGCTCGGATTTGTCTCCTAATGGTAGGAAATGTATTGAGCTTGGCTAGGAGGTGATGGTGGTTAATTCGGTCAAAACATTTCGCTATATCTGCATCCAACACAAATTTTGATTTATATCTAATCTGGTTGAAGATGGCTTCCACAGCGTCATGTGCGCTTCTTCCAGGTCGAAAGCCATAAGAATTATTTTCAAATCTTGACTCCCATTCTGGTTCTAGAGCAGCTTTAACTAAAGCTTGTGTTGCTCTGTCGCGCATCACAGGAATACCTAGAGGTCGCTTTTCGTTTCTTCCAGGCTTGGGAATCCAAACTCTTCTAATGGGTTGGGATTTATCCTCTAGTTTTAAACCGTTTGCGAGTTGAAATCGCTGCTTTGGGGTCAAGGATTTCACCTGATCCACTCCCGCAGTTTTCTTTCCTGAATTATCCTGTGTGACCAGTCTTACGGATAAAAGTCGGTTGTAATAGGATTTGATGAGGGTTTTTTGTAGCCTTCTTCCTTGTTTGACATCACCATTGATGTAGGCTCGGTAGATTCTCTTTTGCAACTTCCAAACAGCCTTCTGGATTTTACGCCAATCAAGCTGTTTCCATTCCACAGTATTCTGATTTGAATCTGTTTTAGACATATCTATTGCTACTTAATCACTACTTGACTGAAAACAGTGAGGACGTGGGCATATCTTATTCATTACAAATAAGCCTTAGCTTTTTCCTCAATCCTTCGCCCTCTATAGCCTCCTGATATCGGAGAGTTTACGTCTTGGTTGATTACTCAGGTATTTCGACCAATAGCCTGAGAGCTATAGAGGGATTTCCTCGTTCCGAATATTTCGTTGGTATGAATCTTTAGGATGTGTCTGTCCACCGAGCGCGGTTAGTGTTGTGATTGTCATATTCACACTGACAATTAACCAGATGCGCTGATGCCTTTTGGCACAGGGCGAATGCCCAGATCGTCGTCTAACGACGACTGGCGACGCTACCGCGTCGCGTGCCTGTCAGACCTGATTTGGCTGTTTACCCTTAACGATGGTTATGACGGGAAGATTATTCCTTTTACTTCAGAATTAATCTTATCCATAGACTTCTTGCTAGCAGAGAACCAGTCCAGACTACCAGTTAGAGCTACATTTAACCCCGCTTTACGGATTGATGACCAGTCGCTACCGTAGGGGTTATGCTTTTACTCCCAACACCGAGAGAGTAGGACTTGATGATTTGAGCTTTTGTTAATATTTAGCACCTTATTACAGGCTCTCTCACCTACACGAAATATTCAGTTGTCATGGTTCAGATACTCATGATTGAGTCTTATCCAAGCTAGTCATACCAAGGGTTTTTACTCCTTGTTTCAACTAAACGAGTCGCACTTAAATATAGGGTTCGTGCGACCGAGTGCAGTCTGTCTCTGAAACCTTTGTTATACAAAAGATACAGAGTTCGATCTTTAAAATTTAAGCGGTCGCCAGAATATAAGTTACATAAATGTTTTCCTGAACGCACCTATCGAAAAAAACGCTCCTTAAAATAGAAGTTAAGACACATCAAAACAACGATGCTAAAGTATTGTAATCCTGTATTGAATTTCAAAAATATTGCCTAAAAGAAGACAAACTGGGCAATGTAATAATTTGTATTACTTATTATTCAAGCCTCATACGTTACTTAGTGCTGATTGCGTTATCGAAGCACCTAGTAGAGGTTTCTTCTCTCAGCTTTTTTTATTATAAGGGGTGACTCCAAACGTCAAGGGAGTCTTTGTGAAGCTCTAACTTTCTGTAGCGAAATATGCTTTTTAAAGAGTTTATAGGACTCGCTTTGCTGCTTTTAAATCTTTAATTTCTGCTTATAGGTTGGTTCGCTTCGTCCACAAACTCTAAGTTAAAAACCGTATTCCGAACAGAAAATAACTCGCTAACAAAAACTAAACCCATTGACTTTTGAAGCCTCCACCCCTTGCCCCAGAGATAGCTGGGATAAGAAAAATCAGCATATAAAATAACACGAGGAAAATCAAATCATGACGATCGATCACAACGCTCCATCATCCAAATTTCAGGTTCCCACACTCAAAGAACAAGAAAAAAAGGCTGCTTTTCGTAAATGGCAGGCAGTGTTTTACACCTTGCGTCAAAAGAAGGCAGAAGACGCTGCGCTACAAGGGCAGATGGCAGAAGGTAACTTGTTTGGAAGAGGCTTGTACCTCTACCAAACCCTTTTCGTCGTAAACGACGAGGCTTGTATCCTGACGGAAGAAGGAGGAAGTAGCTGCTTTTCCTTCTGCCATCTGCCATCTGCCTTCTGCCTTCAAGGGCGAAGCCCTGGTCAAAAGAAGGCAGAAGAGTTAAAGTTATTTGATGCTCAACACCAAGTTTATGCTGCAAGGATGAACGAGCGACAGGTAGAACTCCCAGAACTTCCAACCGCCAAACCAGTTTACGAAGAAGAAGAAGTCGAAGTTGACTTTTAAGTAAAAAAACATGACAGGTAAGTAACTATTACCTGCCTGCCATGTTTTCCAATTCCTCGATTGTGGGAATATTCACAATTTTGAGCTTAGTTAAGTCTCCATTGATAAAGTAGCCTTTAAAAGAAAAGCTGGTTAGATCCCAACACCAGTAGAGTTTACAGTTCTCGCCAATGGCAAGAACTGTCCGCTCGATACCAAGACCATGCAAAAGTTGACCGAAATTACCTGACAGCAAACGTTCGCGTAACTGCTTTTCAGTCCAAATATTTGGACAACGAATCATTAACGCTGACTTCTCTTGCACTACAACCAACTGTAACTGGCAAAACTTTAGCAACTCTGTTTCTGTCTTTCCGCAGTGTTTTGTTACACGGTCGCCTATTAATTGATTTAAACTTTCCATGATTAATATTTTTGCCTCGTTAATAACAAGGATATCAAATAAATTAAAAGTTAAAAAACAATAATAAGTCCTTCGGGGCAAATGAAATCTACATAACAAAGAAAATACAAATCATGAACAATAATCTTTGGAACAAAACTCAAGATTTAATCGAACTAGAAGATGCGATCGCCGAAATTGCCAACAGCGAAGAATTAACTGAAGCCGAAAAAGACGAACGTTCCCAAGAGCTTTTTCAACAATGGTTAGGTCAAGAGGAGGACTGGAAAGCAAAGCTAGAGTCTGCTGCCTATGCTGCTAAATGCCTTGAAAAAGAAGCCGAGGCAATTAAATCGATGATTGATGATTTAAAAGTCAGATACGCCAGCCAACTTAACTCTGCCAGTAAGCTAAAGCAGTACATTTTGCTAGCAATGCAGGAACGAGGAATTAACAAAGTCAAGGGTAAATACTCAACTATTTATCAGCAAACCAGACAGCCAGTAGTTCTCAAAGTAGCACCAGAAGAACTGCCAGAAGAATATCAGCGAGTCAAAGTAGAAGCCAAGCTAAACGATCTAAAACAAGCTTTGAAGACTAGCAAAGATGACTTTCCTTGGGCTGATTGGGGAGAAACCGAAACCAGTTTGGTAATTAGGATTAAATAGAAAACAAGTTAGATAAAAAATAAATAATTACTGTCTCGTGCTGAGGAGTGAATGAAGTTTATTAGATAACAATTACTATGAACTATTCACAACTTAGTTCGAGAGATGAAGATGCTCTATTTGAGTACATCAATGGTGAAAATGATGCTTTAACTTTAGAAACTCCAGCCTCAGATAATTGTTACTATCTTTCAGGCTGGCATGAAACCAAAGCCAAACTCGCTAGTGGCGAATTGACTAATGAGATGACAAAAAGAGATTTAGGCGAAGAAAAATATAATCTAGAGATTTTCTGATGTAATAAAAGTCCTACAGCAACTTGTGAAGTTAATTCTGAATCGAACTATGAACGTTATTACTTTGCAAAAAGCCGTAGCTAACCTCAATTGGCACATTAATTTTTATGAATTCTGTCGAGAAATTCTTCAAAAACATAACTGGACTGACCGACGGTTAGAAAAAGATGCTTACTGTCTGGAAAAATGGCGCGATTGGCAGAAGTTAAATAAGGCGTTACATCTATTCGACGATGAAACTTTAGAGCGCATCGTCACCGTATACGAACGAAGACATAAAAACAAATAAACAATAGTATGTCTGAAATTTTAAATAAACTTTCAATTTCAGCCATGAATAACTGTATACAAGCAGTGTTGAATGTTGAGGTAGCGATTGCCTGCGGCAAGAAATTAATGAAGCCATTCCCCTTCGCCAACAAATCGCAGCTAAACCCGTCAACTTTCTCAAGACCAAAACGAAGAAGCTCATCTCTTAGTCCAAGCCAACGCCAAAATCAAAGACTTGCGCGATTGCACCGATACTCGTTTCTAGCTATTTTACCCCAATTACATACTTTCCATTGGGAATTGGAATTTCCAGAGGTGTTTCTTCGCAATGATAAAAGCGAAACGATGAAAAAGGTAGAGACAGTTCATCCTTCATCCCTCATCATTCATCCTTACAACGTGGCTTCCATGAAACAGTGACTCCGTTACACCATCAGCGAAGTAGCCAGACGCGAAATCCTAGACCGTTTGCTGCAATTAAACCATCATCGCTACGCCGAGGAAGTTGAACAGGGATTACACAGCAAAAAGAAAGGTAAATCGAAGAAAAAAGCAAGCAATCATAAAATCAAGCAAAAAAGTTTGTTTTAGTTGCTAAAGCTCCCGTATACTTAGCTAAAATGGTATCGGACATATATGTCCTCTCATTAACCATGACAGGTAATGAATTTATCAAGAGAGTGAAAAAACTGGCTAAAGCTAAAGGTAAGACAATTTCTATAGATAAAAGTCGTGGCAAAGGTAGCCATATTACACTTTACTATGGCGAAAAATTTACAGTAGTTCGGAATCTCAAAGATGAGTTCTAGCAAGACTTGCGCTTGCCGAACTAAATTCGGCGCGCTTCCTTGCTCAAAATTGGCACTTACAAAGCACGCTTGCTCAATTGGGAATCAAAGAAGATGAATTTTAAAACCAATCAAACAGAGAGTCGCTTTTCTTTTCCTGTAACCTTAACAACCGATGAAGTAGACGGTGGTTTTACAGTTACCTTTCGTGACCTACCGTGACCGCTATTACTCAAGGAGAAAGTATTGAGGATGCTCTCAGTGAAGCTGCTGATTGTTTGGAAGAAGCGATCGCTAACAGAGTTATTCGCCGTTCAGAAATTCCCGTTCCTTCCGAACCAGATGAAAACGAATATACGGTAACAACACCACTACAGACCTCCTTTAAAGCTTCAATTTGGCTAGCAATGCAGGAGAAAAACATTAATCAAACCCAACTTGCTAATGTTTTGAGTGTGGATGAGAAAGAGGTTAGAAGAATACTTGACCCCAGCCATAATACTAAGCTGGAAACTTTGGAGCGATCGCTCTGTAAGATAATACTTTAGATCTTTAGTGCCTTTTCGTACGCCCGATCCGCTTTGCCGAGTGACCCAGTATAAAACAACAACATTAGTTTTTGCGTTTTTGGTCATATAGGTAACGAAAACTAAGTTAATCTTAAGAAGTTTTGAAATAAAGTCAAAAGTTTTGTAGCTTCTTCAGCTATGCAAGATGAGACTGTAGAGTAAAAGTGGCAAAAATTTGTTTCACAGCGCGTTCAAAGATTGTCTCTAACCCACTTTTTAAAAGCCCTAATTGCTTTACCTCTGCCTTCAGTTTGAGCTTGTTTAACGTATTTTTCAATAAGTTTGACGATAGGAATGTCAGGAAAATTGGAGCTTATTTGAGATTTTGTGTAATGATTTTCCTCTAACAAATAAATTTGTAACCCTTTTCTAGTGTATCGCCACAATTCAGGAACTTTTAACAACAGATAGTTATCTAACTGTGTTCTATTAGTTATGTCTATTTCGATAGCTAAATCTGGGGGAGAGTCGATTTCTAAGTCTAATCTATTCTTGCCAATGACAACTTGATAATTCTGGATGTAAAAACAAGAATCTGGTTCGACAGCCTGTATCATCTGTTTATTCTTAAATGTTGTCGAACCTAGAGGTTCAAAATCAATTTCTAATTCGTCAAGCAAGATTTTGACGATTTCGTTAATTATTTCTTTGTCTTTTTCATGTTCTGGTAGGGGAACCATAATTTCCAATACTCCGTTGCTGTATGAAATTTTGGAACTGCGATGTTCTCCTAGTTCTTCTAAGATTTCTTCAAAATCCTGCCAGTTAATATCTTGTAGTAATAATTGCTGACCTGGTTTTACAACAATTTTTTCTAAAGCTACTTGCATAGTACTAATTTATTTGTAAATAAATTAAATAGTCGGTCGATATAAGTAATTCAGTTCTATTTTGCTAATATATAAATTTCTACTAAATAAACATACATTAAAATAGTAGAAAATAATCTAGCTTATTATGCATAATGTTCGACAAAATTAGGTCAAAAATTCAAAGCCGATTATTTCATATTTTAAGAAGATTTTTCTAATTTTTCTATAATGTTTTGAATATCTTTGCAGTTATCTTTACTCAAACTAGAATTAATAATCTGCCACTGATTTCCTTCAGGTTTAACTCTCATCAATTCGATTTTTGCTTCCCAATTAGTCACCACAGCAACTTCTCCTTTATTTTTTGTTAAAGTATAATTTTCGTCAATAAATTCATCACTATTCGTTACATCGAGAATTCTTATAACTATTGGTGCTATTAGCTCAATTCGCTCTTTCTGAGTCTTTTCTTCATATTCAACCATTCCTTTTAGCATTTCAATATCATCTGGATTGAGATTACTCTCTACAATCCCATCATCTATTGTCAAGATTATACGAGGTTCATGTATCTCTTTTTTTAAAAAACCACCTTGCAATAAATGAACAATCTTCACAAATAAATACGTATTGTCAGTTTCTCTAATTTCACAATAAGGTATTATACTATTGCTTCTTCTTTGCTCAATATTGCTGCAAATACGAAATCCATAAGTCTGGCTGTATTCACAATATTTTTTGATGATAATATTTGATAACTTGACTGCTTCTTCCTCCATCTGGCATAATTGAATGAATTTTTTAGTAAGCGAAGGATTTTCGCGATGCAAATAGATGGTTTGTGCTAACTTCAAGTTATTTATTGTAAGAGATTCCTTGATTTTAGGAGAAATATATACATTGTTTAACTTTATTTCTTCAGCTTTAGTTCCCCATAATGAAACTCCATAAATAGAACAATCATCAAGAGTTGCTTTTTCAAGAGTTGCCTCATTTAAATTAGCATCATCAAAAAAAGAATTTACCAAATTTATTTTTTTTAAGTTGGCTTTTTTTAAAAATGCTTTTTTTAAAGTTACTCTAACACCTTCGACTCCACTTAAATTTGCCATATACATATTGGCATTTTCAAAATTAGTAAAACTCAAACAAGCTTCTTTAAAATTCGCTTGGGTTAAATCTGCTTGTCCGAACCATATATTTTTAAGCCGAGCATTTTCTAAGTTTGCCTCAACAAGAGATGCTTTTGAAAAATCACTCTCATTAAACTCTACATTCTTCAAATTAGCTTTATTTAAGCTTGCATTCCTAAAAGAAATAGCCGTGCCACAAACATCGCTTAAATCAGCATAATCTAAATTGGGTAGTCCTAAAGATGTAAGGATATAAAATAGGAAATTGTAGATCATTTGATTTCCATGCCAGTAGATTTGCCATCTTGTCCATCATGTAATTCAGAACAAATTGTTAAAAACGGTCACATTCACAATGGCAAGCAAAATTATAAATGTCGCGACTGTGGTAGACAATATGTGGAAAATCCACAGAATAAAATGATCGACCAACCAACCAAAAACTTGATTGACAAATTACTCTTAGAGAAGATTCCTTTAGCTGGAATTGCCCGAGTTACAGAAGTTTCAGAACCTTGGTTACAGAGTTATGTCAATGCTAAATACGAATCAGTTTCTCAGCAAGTTAAAGTGAGAACAAAAAAAAAGGAAAATTAACGATTCAGTGTGATGAAATGTGGTCATTTGTCGGTAATAAAGCCAATAAACAATGGATTTGGTTGGCTTTGGCTGCAAAAACTAAAGAAATAGTCGGGGTTCATATCGGCGATCGCCGTCGTCATGGAGCGAGAAAGCTATGGCAATCTTTGCCCTCAGTCTATCGACAGTGTGCCGTTTGTTATAGTGACTTCTGGGAAGCCTATGAACAGGTAATTCCTTCAAAACGCCATCAAGCGGTGGGGAAAGAGAGAAAAACCAATTACATAGAACGATTTAATTGCACAATGCGACAAAGAGTTTCTCGATTAGTCAGGAAGACTCTATCGTTCTCTAAGAAAATCGAAAATCAGATCGGGGCAATCTGGTATTTTGTCCATCATTACAACACGTCCTTACATCTTTAGGACTACCATTTTAACTAATTTCGTTTCAAGTCGAAAGACCTTTATTTTGAAAGAATACTTTCAGCTTTATCGGATATTTCAATTACGGATCGGGGGGTAGTATGAAAAACTTATCCACTATAGTCTCAAAAGTTGAAAATCCAGAAGATGGTCTTTGGCTCAGTAAACGCAAAATTGCCGAGAAATTAGATATCTCGGTACATACCTTAAAGTCGTATCGTAAACTTTACTGGTGTGAAGGAATACACTTTCAATACATAAGTACACGAACAATTAAGTACAACAGTCTACTAATCATAAATTGGTTGGTAAATATTTTTTGCCCGGAAGCACACCAAAGAGGCTGGTTGACTGACAAAAGATGAAGAGAAAAACCTGAGAATAGAGATTCAGTAAAGAGTTGAGGGATTGACACAAAGCAAGGGGAGTCAGCACTCTGAGATTAGATACCACTCATAATTTCAGAATACTGTGAATCAAAACTCCCGTCTCTACAATGCCTTGAATCAATGAATGAGTCAATAGAAGTTTGAAGACAGAAGTATGAAGGCGCGAAGTTTCAAGTTTGTTCGAGGGCTTGTACCTCATACGAAGTTTGAAGTTTGAAGGCGCGAAGTTTGAAGGAATTCGGAATTCGGGAAGGATTTTTTGTAGCTCATACCTCACACCTCATACTTCGCGCCTTCATACCTCATACACAGGGCTATCGCCCAGATCGTCCGTCCTTCGGACGACTTCGATGCTTCGCATCGTGTAGGGCGAAGCCCTGGTACCTCTACCAAACCTCTTTCGTCGTGAACGACGGGGCTTGCAACTATAGTGGAACAAAGGACTTGTCCGCATGTAGGAGGAAGTAGCTGTTTACGAAGTTTGAAGGAAGAAGTTTGAAGGAAGAAGGAAGAAAGATTTTTTGTACCTCATACGAAGGAAGAAGTAGCTGTTTTACTTCATACTTCATACCTCATACTTCATACTTCATGTAGCTGTTTTACTTCATACACGGACTCTCTGTCCGTCGCCGTTCCCGAGGAGACGTCGGAACGCAGAGAGCGTTCACCTCACACTTCGCGCCACAGGGCTATCGCCCAGATCGTCCGTCCTTCGGACGACTTCGATGCTTCGCATCGTGTAGGGCGAAGCCCTGGTCAAGCTACTGACTGGTTACATTTATGTCATCTTCAAACTTGTATTTGGATGATAATTGCTTTAATACACACGGGCAATGTCAACCTGACAAAATGGTCGATGTACATCCCTGGTCGAGGGAAGTTGGCTGGGGGTAGACAGAGACGTATTCAGCGTTGGCTAAACAATCCTCGAATCAATGTCCATCGAATCAGAAAGTCCTTGGTCAAAGCAGCACTTGATGATTGGTCAGAATCAAAAATATTTTTGGCATTAGACACTTCACTGTTCTGGGATGAGTATTGCCTTGTGCGGCTTTGGGTTATTCATCGAGGGAGAGCTTTACCGTTGGTGTGGAGAGTGATGAACCATGAAAGTGCTAGTATTTCAGTTACCGATTATCGAGAGATGATTAAGCAGGCACAAGTTAGGCTACGAGAATCAGTTAAGGTAATTTTACTCGCGGAGCGAGGATTTATACATACCGAATTGATGACCATGCTGACAACTCAACTAGGATGGCATTATCGTCTCCGAATTAAGAGTAATACCTGGATTTGGCGTGGAAGTTGGTGTCAACAGAAGTTTGAAGACAGAAGTATGAAGGCGCGAAGTTTCAAGTTTGTTCGAGGGCTTGTACCTCATACGAAGGAAGAAGTTTGAAGTTTGAAGGAAGAAGGAATTCGGAATTCGGGAAGGATTTTTTGTAGCTCATACCTCACACCTCATACTTCGCGCCTTCATACCTCATACACAGGGCTATCGCCCAGATCGTCCGTCCTTCGGACGACTTCGATGCTTCGCATCGTGTAGGGCGAAGCCCTGGTACCTCTACCAAACTAAGAGCGATCGTGAACGACGGGGCTTGCAACTATAGTGGAACAAAGGACTTGTCCGCATGTAGGAGGAAGTAGCTGTTTACGAAGTTTGAAGGAAGAAGTTTGAAGGAAGAAGGAAGAAAGATTTTTTGTACCTCATACGAAGGAAGAAGTAGCTGTTTTACTTCATACTTCATACCTCATACTTCATACTTCATGCAGCTGTTTTACTTCATACACGGACTCTCTGTCCGTCGCCGTTCCCAAGGAGACGTCGGAACGCAGAGAGCGTTCACCTCACACTTCGCGCCACAGGGCTATCGCCCAGATCGTCCGTCCTTCGGACGACTTCGATGCTTCGCATCGTGTAGGGCGAAGCCCTGGTCAACCTAAAAACTTTCACTTTCATTTAGCAGAGGCAATTTGCTTACACAACGTACAGATTCACAAAGGTGAATTTTCTGGCAAAGTTCATGTGATTCTTGGTCGCAACAACGTTAACGGCGAACTATGGGCAATTGTCAGTAATGAAAAAACTACTCTACAAACCTTTGCTGAATATGGATTACGTTTTGATATCGAAGCGAATTTTTTAGATGACCAATCTGGTGGTTGGAATGTTCAACGCTCGATGATTCGAGATGTATGCGCTTTGTCCCGTTTGTGGTTTATCTTATCTGTGGCTACTCTCTACGTTAGTGCCCAAGGTGTTGAGGTAGTTCGTATTGGCAAACGAAGATGGGTTGATACTCATTGGTTTCGTGGTAATAGCTATTTTAGGATTGGTTGGGATTGGGTCAAAGCTGCACTCATTAATGGTTGGAATTTACTTCATTGCGTGACTTTCTCTAGTAATCAAGATCCCTCACCTGCAATGGCATCACGATCGCAATATCAAAAACGAGCAGATCAGTTGGAGTTCAAAGTTTTAACTTATTCCTACAATATTTCTTGAAAGTTTTGTCAGTCAATCAGCCAAAGAGGTATTGAAGTTTACTTATCCTTTTTGCCTTCTAATCAAAAGAAAAAACGCGGTCGTAAGACTCAATAGATTAATTTTAGCTTTGACATTCTAAAACATAAGTGCCTCTTAAGAGGCACAGATTCGCTACACCTTGTTTTTCACTAATCATGACGACTCAAACCAAAATTAGAGGAAAATTCTATCCCATCCAAATTGAAGAATGGCTGGAAAGTATTAAGCAGCTAACTTTTTCAGAAATTAAAATTCTCTACTATTTGAGGATTACCGATCCATATAACAAAGGTATCAATATAACACCAGCACAGATTGCGAAAGATTTATCTACAGAAGAAGCTGGTATGCACCGTTCTACTGTTAGTAGAGCATTAAAGTCTTTAGAGAGCAAAGGTTTTCTGGAAACGGAGTTGCTCCAGGTCTATATCAAAGTTAATCCTAAAGGATTTCTCTCGAAAGAAAAAACAGCAGATGTTGCTACTACAAAACTAAATTGCAACCAGACAACACCAGTTGTGCCATCACAACCAGATGTGCTTCCACGCAACATTGAGTGTGGTCAGACAACAGAATGTGCGACTAGACAACAAGCATCGCCTGAAACCAAGACTAAGCATGGCTTTCAAAAGTCTAAGACTTATATAGACTTTAAAGACTCTCTCTCAGAAAGCGAGCGAGAGTCTTTTTTTATATTTGTTCGGAAGCAAATTCAAAACTTTAATCAGCCCATCAACGATCTTGAAGCTTGGTTAGCCAGTCAAACAAAAGCACGGCAGAATCGCTGGGAGGTGTATTACCAGAAATTTCGAGAAGAAAAAAACAGTAGCTTCGCAAACTCCGACCGAAGTTCTACTATCTCTGAAGCCAAACAAAAAGCGATCGCTAGATATCAAGAATTTTTAAAGCGACAAAATAAACAATTAGAGCAGCATTTAGAACCGAATACAGACGTAAAAATCGAACGAGAAATAGATCGATCGAGGCACGATCACCAGCGTAGTATTAATAGTTTAGAAAGCCAATCAAAACCAGTTGCCAAACCTCTCAGTCAAAAAACTGCCCAAGGTTGCGAAACCTTACGTAATTGGAGCATAGATCGAGATTTTGCTGGCAAAACAGTTCGTGGAGGTCTAGTATGAACGAACCAAATCTCCCTCCAGCCAATATCGAAGCCGAAAAGAGATTTTAGGTGGAATCTTACTCGACCCACAGGCAATGTATCGGATCGAAGCACAATTAAAACCCGAAGCCTTCTATGTCCTAGCTCATCGTGAAATTTATCAAACAGCCTTAAAACTCCATCATCGAGGCGAACCTACCGATCTCATGGCAATCAGCAGTTATTTGAGCGATCGCGACCGATTAGACCGTGTAGGCGGTACGACTAAACTAGCTCAACTACTAAATCGTACTGTTTCGGCAGTCAATATTGATCGCTACGCCAACTTGATTGTGGATAAGTATTTGCGACGTAAGGTTATTGAAGCGGGAAATAAAATAGTTGACTTGGGCTATGATTCTACTATCGAACTCGAACGGGTTTTAAATGATTCGCAGAGAGCCATCTTTAGTGTTTCTCAACAAAAGCTAAAATCTGATACTGAAGATAATAGCGAAATTGCCATGTCAGCATTTAACCTGCTAGAAGCTGATAATCCTATCTATCCTACTGGAATTGAGGAGTTAGATGCTCTGATGATCGGATTTGAACCAGGAACCTTAACTATTCTGGCTGGTAGACCGTCTATGGGCAAAAGCGCGATCGCTCTATTTATGGCTCTTCAAGAGTTGATTATCCACAAGCTACCTGTAATTATCTTTTCTTTGGAAATGTATAAGTATCAGTTAGAGTATCGACTTTGGAGTTTGATGAGTCGTATGGATTGCTATCAGGAATTAAATCTAACTCCAATTTCTGTCGAACGTCTTCGCGGTTATCGCGCTAAACTTTCTTCTCTAAGCGTAGCTGAAATGGATAGCATTGCCAAGATTGTCAAAATTGCGATGGAGTTACCCCTCTACATGAATGAGAATCGCGGCATCAATGTAACTGGGATTGCTTCTGAGTGTCGTCGGGTCAAAGCTAGAGAAGGTAGGTTAGGTTTGGTAATAGTAGATTATCTACAAATGATGGCTACCGATAGTGGTGGCAATCGTAGTTACGATCTTGGTGATGTCGCTAGAGAACTATACAAACTGGCGGGAGAGCTAGATGTGCCAATTTTAGCTCTTTCCCAAGTCAGTCGAGGTGTAGAAAGCAGACAGAATAAACGTCCGTTGATGTCAGATCTTTCTCAGTCGGGAATTCTAGAGATGGTAGCGGATAATATTATCTTTGCTTATCGGGATGAATATTATGACCGAAAGACTTCACAACCAGGAATTTTAGAATTGATTTTGGCTAAGGCGAGACATGGCAAGACGGGAACGGCAGAGGTGCTATTCGACGACTCTTCTGGAATAATTCGTTTTCTTAAAGAATTTGTTTGAACAGCTAAAATCTCAAATTAAGAATTTAGCAAGACTAATTATTTTAAGTGATCTTCAGCACAATGAGCGGCTATTAACTTGAGTATTTCTATTAATGGAGTTTTTTAATGAACAAAGCTGAAATAGAAGCTATTGTAGAAGCCAAGATTGAAGCTATATTTTCTCGTTTATTTAACTACGAAATACGGAGCGATGTTGAATTTCTGCCAACAAAAGATGCCTATCGTAAGCTTGGCTATAGTTCTGGCAAAAACTTAAGAACCACCGTCGAAAATGGAACTTTTAGATTGGGAATTGAAGTGCAAGACAGGCGATCGCCTGATAGTGTCTATGCTAACTATTATTTCAACATACCAGCCTGTATAAAACGACTAAACACACCACCTGAAAAAAGAGCCTAATGTTAATTTACAGAGTCAGGAAACGAATGCTACGCTGTTTCATAATTCGATACGATCGCTGTAATTGGTCTGATAGCGCAGGCAAAAAACGAGAAAAACAAAAAATTAGTCTCTAATAATAAAAGAGTGTCTACCAATGTAATTTTCGATTTCTTTCACAATTATTGGGGCGATCGCTTTTTTGTTAACTACTATTTCGCTCTTTAAAATCTAGATCGTATTTAGATCGCTTTTCAAAAACTATCGATTAGGAAATAGCAAGTAAAAGCCAAAAGCCTGTATGGGTATAGCTTTCATCTTATACTTTCTATTTCATGCTCATTGCCTTTTACTGATTTGTAATCAGCCGGTCGCAGGTTCAAGTCCTGTTGCCAGCTTTATTCGTCCTGTAAGGAAGAAGCAGGAAGGCTTTTGTTAACCAACGGTCAGAGTAATCTCTGACCAGTTTGGAATTGTCAAAAAGGGTAAAATAGGGGAGTTAGAGTAACTGTAATCAGCCAAAATAAAATATTTAGGGGAATACCGACGCGCATAAAATCGGTAAACTTATAGCCTCCTGGTCCATATACCATCAGATTTGTTTGATAGCCGATAGGAGTAGAAAAGCTGGCGGAGGCAGCGATCATAATAGCGATCGCAAAAGGCATAAAGCTAACGTCCAAGCTTTTAGACAAAGCTAGGGCAATAGGAAAGATCAATGCTGCTGCTGCGTTGTTGGTAATTGCTTCGGTGAGAATATTGGTAACACCATAAATTATCGCTAAAGCTAGCCAGGGATTATCTCCTGCAAAATGAGTCAGGCTAGATGCGATCGCTCCTGCTGCCCCCGTAGACTCTAATGCCTTGCCGATACTCAAAGCTGCGCCAATTACTAATAGTACCGACCATTCAATATTACGCAATGCCCTAATTGAGGAACAGCAGCCTGTTAAAATCATAACGATTGAAGCCAAAATTGCTGCCTTGAGCATACTCATCAAGCCAAAAGCAGTTAGAAAAACCATAACTGCCAAAATTGCGATCGCCAGAGTCGCTTTTTCGTGACGTAGAGGCTCAGTATCAGGAATACCGTTAACTAGATAAAAGTCATTGGATATACGCTGTTGAGCTAAAAAATTGGCGTTGGCTTCTAATAATAGAGTATCTCCAGGTCGCAGACAGATACTACCTATTTTGCCTCGTAAACGTTCGCCGTTACGGGCTACAGCTAAGACCACAGCATTGTACTGAGTCCTAAATTTACCTTCGCGAATGGTTAGACCCACCATCGGACAAGTATTAGATACCACTGCTTCAATTAAACACCTCTCAGAGCGCGGAGTATCGAGCTTGAACACTTCATCAGTATCAGGCTGTAGTCCTCTGAGGCGATGCAAATCCACAATTGAATCAATCATGCCAATAAATGCCAGGCGATCGCCATCTCGCAAAATTTCTTTGGGGCTAACCGCAGGTATAACGAGCCGATCGCGCATAATTTCAACTAAATATAATCCTGGTAGGTGTCTTAAGCCCGCATCTTCAATACTCTTGCCAGCTAGGGGACTATTCTTAGAAACCATCATTTCTACGGTGTACTGGCGCACATCATCGTTTTCGCTAATTACAGGCTGACGATTTGGTAAGACCCAAGGATGAGCAACAAACAAATAAATCATCCCAGCGATCGCGCAGGGCAATCCGACTACCGCTAAATCAAATAACTTCAAGCCAGGTAAATCTGTCGCCGATATCAATAAGCCATTAACAACTAAATTGGTACTAGTACCAATTAAAGTACAAATGCCCCCAAATATAGCTGCATAACTCAGGGGAATCATTAATTTAGAAGGACTGATTCGCAGCTTTCTAGACCAATTACTCACCACAGGAATAAACATCGCCACTACGGGAGTATTATTGAGAAAAGCACTCATGCCCATTACAGGAGTCATCAAACGTAATAGAGCAGCATTTTGTCCTTTGGGCAAGCCTAAAACTCTTTGGGAAATCCAGTTTAAACCTCCCGTTTGCGATAAACCAGTAACTACAATATAAAGTACGGCTACAGTAATCATGCCTGGATTGCTAAACCCAGCCAAAGCATCTGACTCGCTCAAAATGCCGCTAACATACAAAACTCCCGTACCACCTAAAAAAATAATTTCTGCGGGTAAAGTCGCGATCGCGTTAAGCACAAAAACACCGAGAGTAACGGCAATTGTTGCCCATCCTTGCCAAGAAAGCTCGAAACCAGAATCAGCAACCAACGAAAATAAACCAATGGCGCAGGAGGCAATAAGACCTACCAATGCTAATAAAAATAGTTGTTTACGAGTCCTAAAAGCGAAAATACGGCTAGAAAATCGTCGCGTCTCCATGCTTAATCCCCTAGAGATATTAATTTCTAAGTCAGTGTATCACGAATAAATCTTAAGCGTTTTAAAATGCAATTGAATATTAATCCTACTTAATTTTAAAATTTACTGCACCTGAAAAATCCTTAATTTAGCTAGAGCATATAGCAATTAAACATGAGCAAATTAACTGTAGAATCTCAAAAATCAGAGATAATTAAATATCTGACTCAAAATAACTTTTTGTTTAAGGATTTGGATCGATCGTGGCTAGCCAAACAAATCGCTTCACAGCAGTTTATTGAGGAAAAGTTATACTCTAGTCGCCCTGTATATACGGCATTTCGCCCCGATACATCTTTAGAATATTTATATGTAGTAATTCAGGGTGGACCAATTGTTGTTCGCACCACTCCTTTAGACCGTATTATTGCCCTAACCTATGCCAATAGCTGTTTTGGAATGCAAAATTTGGCTTTGAGCTATGGTAATTTCTCCAGTGGTTTTCCTAGTTTGGTAGAAGCTTATAAAACGGCAGACGTAGTTAAAATTCCGCTTGAGGTGATTAAATCAATACATCAAGAATGTGAAATATTTCGTCAGCGTTATGGGCTGATGTTTGAATTGCAGGAAAAATTTCAATATCATCTGCTCAATTGCAGCACTTACCCTCCTCAAGCCGTGGCAGCCTTATTAAGAGCTTTGATTTATCAAGAAAGAGGACTAGGTAATCAACCTCAAGCTGATGGAGTATTTGTCTTCGATTTGCCCGTAGATGTGATTGCCAAAGCTTGCCAACTAAATAATCGCACGGTCGAACAAGTTTTAAAGGGAATGACAAAGGTTGGGTTGCTTAAATCCCAAAAAGGTTCTCAAAATGATTTGCTGAGTGTAGTTAATCCAGAAGAATTGAAGGTAGTTTATGGAGCAACTCGCGATAAAGTTGCTTGGTGGCCTTTACGTTAACTATAGTTTCTTTAATTGACTAATTTGTTTTATAACAACAACTAATCAAAAGATAATTATTGATAAAATTACGCTGATAATTGCCGTAAACAACAACATAATCTTGTGCCAGAATTTCCTGGAATTGCCAATAGTTTTAAATGGTTTAGAGGCTTGATTTAAGAAATTGGCTGACATAGAATAGTCTACAGCTTGAATTCGATCCCGATTGAGCGATTTAAAAATCGGCACTGGACTGGCTTTACTAAGACCAGACTTGTATTTATTATTTCTAGCTTTAGTGTTAATATCCCCTAAAGCTTGACTTTTATAGTCATTCTAAATAGGAAACATATGGAATAATAGGATTGAGTTGAAAAATCAATCCTATTAGATGACTTATAGTGTAGATTTACGAAAACGAGTAGTTGACTTTGTAGCGACGGGAGGCTCAAAGGCAGAAGCATCAAGAAGATATGAGGTAAGTTTGTGGTGTGTGAATGATTGGTGTCAAAGAAAGAATTTAACTCCAACACCACAACTAGGAAGAAAGCGAAAACTAGATTGGAAAGCACTTATCCAACATATTCAAGAAAATCCAGACGCTCTTTTGAGAGAGCGGGCGCAACATTTTGGAGTCCATACGAGTGCGATTGGATCTGCTCAAAAACAAATGAAATTGACTCGTAAAAAAAACTCTGAAATATAGTGAACGTAAGCATGGTCAACGAATCGCTTTTCTGAGAAATTTGCGTGAGATTGTTGTTTTAGATGGTTCAAATAACTTAGTTTACTTGGATGAATCGGGCTTTGAAGAATATGTTTATCGCCCATATGGATGGTCAAAACGAGGACAAAAAACCTATGGCGAGCGCAATGGCAAAAGAGGAACGAGAACAAGCTTAATAGCAGGAAAAAGAGGCAAAGAATTATTAGCACCAGTTCTTTTTAAAGGAAGTACTAACGCTTTATGGTTTAATCCTGATTGACTGACAAAACTTTCAAGAAATATTGTAGGAATAAGTTAAAACTTTGAACTCCAACTGATCTGCTCGTTTTTGATATTGCGATCGTGATGCCATTGCAGGTGAGGGATCTTGATTACTAGAGAAAGTCACGCAATGAAGTAAATTCCAACCATTAATGAGTGCAGCTTTGACCCAATCCCAACCAATCCTAAAATAGCTATTACCACGAAACCAATGAGTATCAACCCATCTTCGTTTGCCAATACGAACTACCTCAACACCTTGGGCACTAACGTAGAGAGTAGCCACAGATAAGATAAACCACAAACGGGACAAAGCGCATACATCTCGAATCATCGAGCGTTGAACATTCCAACCACCAGATTGGTCATCTAAAAAATTCGCTTCGATATCAAAACGTAATCCATATTCAGCAAAGGTTTGTAGAGTAGTTTTTTCATTACTGACAATTGCCCATAGTTCGCCGTTAACGTTGTTGCGACCAAGAATCACATGAACTTTGCCAGAAAATTCACCTTTGTGAATCTGTACGTTGTGTAAGCAAATTGCCTCTGCTAAATGAAAGTGAAAGTTTTTAGGTTGACCAGGGCTTCGCCCTACACGATGCGAAGCATCGAAGTCGTCCGAAGGACGGACGATCTGGGCGATAGCCCTGTGGCGCGAAGTGTGAGGTGAACGCTCTCTGCGTTCCGACGTCTCCTTGGGAACGGCGACGGACAGAGAGTCCGTGTATGAAGTAAAACAGCTGCATGAAGTATGAAGTATGAGGTATGAAGTATGAAGTAAAACAGCTACTTCTTCCTTCGTATGAGGTACAAAAAATCTTTCTTCCTTCTTCCTTCAAACTTCTTCCTTCAAACTTCGTAAACAGCTACTTCCTCCTACATGCGGACAAGTCCTTTGTTCCACTATAGTTGCAAGCCCCGTCGTTCACGATCGCTCTTAGTTTGGTAGAGGTACCAGGGCTTCGCCCTACACGATGCGAAGCATCGAAGTCGTCCGAAGGACGGACGATCTGGGCGATAGCCCTGTGTATGAGGTATGAAGGCGCGAAGTATGAGGTGTGAGGTATGAGCTACAAAAAATCCTTCCCGAATTCCGAATTCCTTCTTCCTTCAAACTTCAAACTTCTTCCTTCGTATGAGGTACAAGCCCTCGAACAAACTTGAAACTTCGCGCCTTCATACTTCTGTCTTCAAACTTCTGTTGACACCAACTTCCACGCCAAATCCAGGTATTACTCTTAATTCGGAGACGATAATGCCATCCTAGTTGAGTTGTCAGCATGGTCATCAATTCGGTATGTATAAATCCTCGCTCCGCGAGTAAAATTACCTTAACTGATTCTCGTAGCCTAACTTGTGCCTGCTTAATCATCTCTCGATAATCGGTAACTGAAATACTAGCACTTTCATGGTTCATCACTCTCCACACCAACGGTAAAGCTCTCCCTCGATGAATAACCCAAAGCCGCACAAGGCAATACTCATCCCAGAACAGTGAAGTGTCTAATGCCAAAAATATTTTTGATTCTGACCAATCATCAAGTGCTGCTTTGACCAAGGACTTTCTGATTCGATGGACATTGATTCGAGGATTGTTTAGCCAACGCTGAATACGTCTCTGTCTACCCCCAGCCAACTTCCCTCGACCAGGGATGTACATCGACCATTTTGTCAGGTTGACATTGCCCGTGTGTATTAAAGCAATTATCATCCAAATACAAGTTTGAAGATGACATAAATGTAACCAGTCAGTAGCTTGACCAGGGCTTCGCCCTACACGATGCGAAGCATCGAAGTCGTCCGAAGGACGGACGATCTGGGCGATAGCCCTGTGGCGCGAAGTGTGAGGTGAACGCTCTCTGCGTTCCGACGTCTCCTTGGGAACGGCGACGGACAGAGAGTCCGTGTATGAAGTAAAACAGCTGCATGAAGTATGAAGTATGAGGTATGAAGTATGAAGTAAAACAGCTACTTCTTCCTTCGTATGAGGTACAAAAAATCTTTCTTCCTTCTTCCTTCAAACTTCTTCCTTCAAACTTCGTAAACAGCTACTTCCTCCTACATGCGGACAAGTCCTTTGTTCCACTATAGTTGCAAGCCCCGTCGTTCACGATCGCTCTTAGTTTGGTAGAGGTACCAGGGCTTCGCCCTACACGATGCGAAGCATCGAAGTCGTCCGAAGGACGGACGATCTGGGCGATAGCCCTGTGTATGAGGTATGAAGGCGCGAAGTATGAGGTGTGAGGTATGAGCTACAAAAAATCCTTCCCGAATTCCGAATTCCTTCAAACTTCGCGCCTTCAAACTTCTTCCTTCGTATGAGGTACAAGCCCTCGAACAAACTTGAAACTTCGCGCCTTCATACTTCTGTCTTCAAACTTCTATTGACTCATCCATTGATTCAAGGCATTGTAGAGACGGGAGTTTTGATTCACAGTATTCTGAAATTATGAGTGGTATCTAATCTCAGAGTGCTGACTCCCCTTGCTTTGTGTCAATCCCTCAACTCTTTACTGAATCTCTATTCTCAGGTTTTTCTCTTCATCTTTTGTCAGTCAACCAGCCTCTTTGGTGTGCTTCCAAGATTAGGCATTGATCGTCTACAAGAAAAATTTTGATCATTATCGAATTTAGTTAATTCATCAATTTGTAACTTAGGGACTTAAAATAACAAACATATTACTGGCGAGGATCTTAATGACTTGTTGAAGTTTTATAAAATTGATTGACGATTGCTTTGAGTAGCAGGATCATATTGTCTAGCATTCATTATTTATAAGCCAAATGAAAAAAGTTAGAGATTAGTCACAGATTATAACAATTCGCCAAACAAAGGCTATCAATGGTAAGACTATATTGTGAGGTCAAATTGAGTTAAATTATCAAACTTAGGACTTACGCAGTTAAACCTAAAATAAGGCTCTTGGCAGGGGTAAAGGGGAAAGGACAATGGAGATAGAGCAAAAAAAATGGCGGAAAATCTAGCACGATTAAACTGGTGTGCGATCGCGCTTTTTGGCAGCTACCAAAAACTTTAGAACGATCAAGCAATGGCGATCGCACTATACTCATTTTCGCGATCGCTCATAAATCTCGATAATTTTTCAACTTTAGATTATTACGTAACCTAATATATTGTATAGCATTACCTTTTTAGGTTATGACATCAGGTTTGTGTAAGGGGGAACGACCGTTTACACTTAAAATTCGTATTATTCTAAGCAGAGATAATATTGCGAGCAAATGTCATTTGACCAGTAAATTTAACTAGAACAAAGAGAGATAAAAATAATTTATTTATTCTGTAACTTTTAATTATTGTTACTACATTTAATTAAAGCTGGATATAGCCTTATAGCCTTTATGTATACAAAAACTATAGCTAGATAAATTAATTAGATTACAATGCCAGAGGCTCAAACTCTACTAGATAATCGCTATTCCATTTTACATATAGAACGTACCAGTAATTTTAGTAAGGTTTTTTTCGCTTTAGACACTTACCAAAATCCACCACGTAGTTGTGTAATTAAAATACTCCAACCGTTTGTCCAAAAACCAGAGGTTGCTCAATGGATACAAGAAGAATTCCAAAAAGAGGCAAACCATCTTAAACAATTAAGCTTGTGTAATCCTTATCTTCCTCAAATTTATACTTATTCAAAAGATTCTTTAGGCTATTATCTAGTTCGGGAATTAATTGAAGGCACAACTTTAAAAGAAAAAGTTGAGACTAAGGGTAAGCTATTTGCCATAGAGGTTAAACAGATATTAGTCAAACTTCTAAAAGTGTTGAACTATCTGCACAAAAGAAAAGTAATTCACCAAAACATTAAACCCAAAAATATCATTTTACGCGACAACGATCATCTGCCGATGCTGATCAACTTTGGCAGTATTAGGCAGATAGTCACAACCTTTGATTTTTGTAGAGACAAGCGAATATTCTCTTGCAACAATGTTTATGGTTATATTCCCTCAGAACAAGCTTTAGGTCAGCCTGTACCTGCTAGTGATTTGTACAGCTTAGGATTGACGGCAGTTTATTTACTGACGGCTAAAAATCCCAAGGATTTGCATATTGATTTAAATCATGGCAACTTTAAAATGCCTTTAGAAATAAGTCATACAGATCCTGAGTTAGCAGCGATTCTTGCTCGTGCTATCAGTTTAAACTCAAGCGATCGCTATAGTTCGGCTCAAGAAATGCTCGATGCTTTACTACGAATAAAATCTCAGCCATATTTAGACAAGCACAAGCCAGAAAATTCCTACCTTAATCTTGATACACCGTCATCAAAGTCTAAAGGCTTATTTATTTCGACTTCCAAAGCTGTAGCCGCCGATCGACAAAGCAAATATGACCGACGCTCACAGCAGCGGAGTAATTCCGCATTGGTCGAAGGCGACGCGGAGTCTCGCCTCTTTTACGGCGCAGTAATCTATGACTTCAATTGGTGGAAAATCATCATTTACATTCTGAGTAGCTTTTATTTTTTAGGTGCAGGCATAATTGCTCTATACGACTGGAATTCAAGCCAAAATACTTTTATTCCTCAATTGCCTGAACCATCAACACCATTCCCTTCTACCTTACCCCATTCAATCAAAGCAGTCAGTAAAAAGCCATATATGCTTAATATTCAATCAAAAGATTTAGTTGAAGTACCTATTTTTGCTACGGGGACTCAAAAAAAGCAGTTAAGAAAAGTTCTGGGAGAACCTAACGCCATTCAAAAAGGATACTGGGTCAACAGTAGTGCCTGGATTTATAAAGGCAGGGGTAATGGCTTAATAGATATAGGTTATTTGTTCGATCTTAATACCAATAAATTGCGACAAACCGAAATGGCGATTGCACCCTCTGTAGGTTTAGGAACAACCACCGAAATTTTAGGCAGTTTGCTTCAGGGTAATATTACTCCATCGGTAAACCAAGGGTTAAAAAAAATATACCAGCGTCAGGCAAATGAATATTCGTTTAGGCTGGGAGATTTGTCAGGAAGTATCGAAAGGGATAAAAATGACAATATTTATTTGGGAGTATGGCAGTCAGATTTCCACTAAACTAGATCTCAAATCAAAATTATAAAAATAAATATATAGAAATGAGGTTGATTTCAAAATTATTCAATCGGCAATATTTTAATCAGTTAGCGATTTTTACTATGTTGATGGCTGTTACACCTATGGCGATCGCCCAGCAGGTATCTGTATCTACTAAAAAAACCGCTAGTAAATACTTAAATAGCATCTTACCAGAGGCAGAAAGAATTCAAAAACAATACGGTATTCCTCTCGATCTGACTCTGGCGATCGCCCGTCAAGAGAGTGGTAACTGAGAGTATATAATTGGCAAGGGCAACCACTTTGGTCTAAGGTGCGATAGTGATGACTGTATAACCTTAGAAAAAAATGGACAGATGATTAGCTATGAAACTTGTCCTGATGTTTCTGAGTGCTTTAATATTTTCGCCGAAAGTATCAAAGCTTTGAGTGATGGATCTATTACTCCCGCCGAACTGTATGAGAGGGGTTATGCTACCAGTTTTACCTGGGTAAAAAAAGTAAATACAATTCAAAAAGAAGTGCAGCAAACTTTATCAGCAGCAGGTATTAAATACTAACTGATGTTACGCACTAATTAATCTGTGAAAAACAGGTAGTAGGTAATAGGTAGTGGATAGTGGGTAGTAGATTTTATTTCTCTGCTGACCTACGCTTGATGAAAGTATTGATTTTTTGCTATTCTGCGTAACGTCAGATACTAAGCAATAGCTCAGATTATTTATTCACTAGGTTTCTATCTTGTGATGTTTGATCTTCTAAAATAGCAATTCCAAATTAATTCCAGCACGATTATCGTTGTTTTCTATGGAGTTTTGCCATTCTAAATCCGTAGATAAGCGCAGTTTAGAAGTAACGGCATAGCCAACAGATAATGAAGTTATACCCACTTCTGTTTCACTTCCTGGAGAAATAAAGCTTTGTGATAGAGAAATATCTCCTGCACCAGTGCGAGAAAGAGCCAGCATCAACCTTAAACCAATGTGCAAACCATCGGTATTAAAGTCATTGCTCTGCACATAACGATAGCCAACCAGCGGCGCAAAATTAATATAGCTACCTAAAGGGAATAAAAAATAATCTAAGTCTGCACCAAAAGCATTGCGATCGCCATTAAATGCTGATTGGTAGTCGGCACTAAGGGTTAAGCCAGTACGACCAATAAATATATCTTCAATACCAATATTAATTCCTCCTGCATTATTATTAGAAGGAAAAGTAGTAAAACCTAAACGAAAGCGAGTGTCAAAACTCGGATCGTGGCGAATATCCTCTAGTACATCAGGAACTTCTATGAGCCAGCGTTGTAGAGTCGGACTTTCTTTGATGACCTTTTCGGGAATATCTAGCTTGTCGCTAACAGTATTAGTGGGAATTTTAGACTCTTGAGCTAAAAGAGGAAGGTTGACAATGCCAACTAAAGCAACTTGCCAACCAATCTGAATAGATAACAGCTTTAAGAAATAATTGACGTTCAAAGATATACCTTGAGTTTTTTTACGCCAATCCATCTTAAATCACTAGATAAGGCATGATGCCACTATTTTTCTGGAGTAAATTCTAGAGATACACCATTCATACAGTAACGTAAACCAGTAGGTTTAGGACCATCATTAAATACATGACCCAAATGACCGCCACAACGACTACAGTGGACTTCTGTTCTAGTCATAAATAAAGAGCGATCGCTCTTTGTATCAATCCCATCTTTTAATGGCTGATAAAAACTGGGCCATCCTGTACCGCTATCAAACTTGGCATCAGCATTAAATAGAGGTTGACCACAACCAGCACACACATAAGTCCCCTGATCATAAACTTTATCTAAAGGACTTGTTCCTGCTCTTTCTGTACCATGTTTGCGTAATACTTTAAACTGCTCTGGAGTCAGGGTTTCTTTCCACTCCTGCTCGGTTTTTTCAATTTCGTATTTATTTTCGGATGTTGTCATAATCAGTAAATTAATAATTGTGAAGAATCTTTAACTATATTTTAATGGGAAATATAGCTTTTCAAGCAAATTACGATATTGGAAACTGTAATAGCTAATTTGTCATCTAGCATCAGGCATCTAATAGCAACAGCCTACGGCACAGCTTTGGCTAATCGAGATAATCTGTGACTTAGCCAGTAACGTAAATTGTTATGTTTCGTAAGAATTTATGGCTAGGTAGGTTTGATAAACTGGACAGTGAAGTTGAATAGCTAGTATTTTTTTATCTAGCCATAGACTAACTATATAAGAAAATTGCCTTTGGTATTTTCTTATCGAAAACAAAATAAAATTTATTTTCAGGAGACTAATCAATTATGGTTCAACGAGGGTCTACAGTCAGAATTCTTCGTCCAGAATCCTATTGGTATAATGAAGTTGGCTCAGTAGCATCGGTAGATACAAGCGGTATTCGTTACCCTGTAGTCGTACGCTTTGAGAAAGTTAACTATGCTGGCGTGAATACCAATAACTTTGGAGAAGCAGAAGTCAAGGAAGTATCTCCTCCTCCCAAAAAAGCTGCTAAAAAAGCACCTGCTGGGAAGAAAGCACCCGCTGAGAAGAAAATACCCCCTGAGGAGAAAGCACCCTCTGCTAAACAAGATCCAGCACCAGCTAAAGAAAAAGAACCTGAGTCAGGTGCAGGCTAATTTAAAATTAGCGAGTTAAGCATCTTCAACATAGATATATTTCTAGAAATACTTTTCCTAGAAATATATTTGCTCAATTAAGTGTCGTTATTATACTTTGTCCTAATCTAATCCCTCAGTCCTAAATTGTTCTGAGGGATTGTTTTTTAGCTAACGATCTTGATCGCTTATAGATAGAGATTTCCAAACTGAAAAACATTATCTATAATTGATTTTCATAATTTATATCCTCTCATTGGGAACAATCTAGCAGGGTAATAGCTTTATTTTGCTAATATTCTAATTGCGGGAAGTGCGATCGCATATTTTTTATTCTTACAACAACGCTGCTTTAAATTAGAATCTCATTTATTTCTTATTCGTGCAACAATGCCGTCTTAGCCTATACATTGACTACTATATATATGAGTAATCGAGATTTATTTGCTCGCGAGGCATTGGCGCAGATTCCCAAAATTTTGACTCTATTGGATCGCAATCGTCACAGCCCTACCTATGGTTGTTTTGATCGTACTTTTTGGCAGTATAAAGTAATTGATTTTCCTGCGGGGATGTCACAGGAATTCGTTTACCCTTTGGCTTTGGCATATCACTGTAACCTAAACAACAATATTTTTTATCAACAGCCAGCTATTAAAGAGTGGGTGGAAGCAGGTATTGTTTATGCAGCCAGAAGTAGTCATCTTAACGGTTCATGTGATGATTATTTTCCCTACGAAAGAGCAGCGGGGGCAGCAGCTTTTTCTTTGCTTGCCTGTATTGAAAGCTATAAACTAATGGGTTTAGACAACTCTGAAGTACTTAAGTTTTTTTGTAGACGAGCAGACTGGTTAGCAAAACATCAAGAAAGTGGACGTTTAACTAATCATCAGGCTTTAATTGTCTTGAGCCTAGAGTCTTTGGGTAATCTGCTTAAAATAGATCGCTGGGATGTCTATAAACAAGAGCGTTTAGAACAGGTGCTAGCTTGGCAAAACTCCGAAGGCTGGTTTATTGAATATGAGGGTTGCGATCCTGGATATCATACTTTGACTATTTCCTGTTTAGCGCGCATATATGAGCTTAATCCAAGTGACAAACTTAAAAGAGCGATCGCCTTAGCAGTCAAACTTGCAGCCCAATTTGTCCATCCTGATGGTTCTTATGGGGGAGAATATACTAGTCGCAACACCTACAATTTTTTTCCTCATGGCTTTGAGTTGGTAGGTAAATGGCTACCAGAAGCATTAAATGTCAACGATCGCTTTTTACAGGGACTTGCTCATGGTTTAGGCTCTTGTTATGCTGACGATCGCATTATTGGTCATCATACCTGGAACTATCTTTTAGCCTGGAGCGACTTTATTCCCATCCGTCCGACTTTGCAGCCTCGTCCCCAGGGACGTGTTTATCTAGAGCAAGGTGGTATTTTGATCGAGCGTCGTGGCACAACTGAATTATATTTGGCTTTGAATAAAGGTGGTGTGTTTAAGCTATTTCGTGATGGTCAGTTAGTTGCTTCAGATACTCAGTTTTCTCTATTAGTCCAAGAAGGTAATAAGCTCAAAAATGCAGTGGCGCATTTGGTAGGCAATTACGAAATTGAGCTAGAAGCAAATCAAATTGCGATCGCTGGAAACTTGGGCTGGGCAAAACAAAAGCAGATGAATTCTCTCAATTTAATTATTCTGCGTCTAGTTATGTTATCTCTTGGGCGGTTTTTTCCTAATCTAATTCGTCGAATATTACAAAAAATCTTAATTACGGGTAAGACAGACGCACCTTTTAAATTCTGCCGACGTTTATCTTGGCAAAACGGTTGCTGGTGCGTTGAGGATCGATTAACGGCGGAATCCTGGGCTAATGTAGTAGCAGCAGATATTGGCTGCGATCGCACTTCTATTTATGTGGTGATGAGCCGTACTTTTCAATCAGGACAACTTCAACCCGCTTTAGATTTAAGCGATCGGATTAATAGATTAAATCCAAACGAACCACTTAATCTATCTAGAAATATCTAAAACAAATAATCAGACTAATGGCTGAATTTTGGTTGGCCGTAAATAAATGCAATCTAATTTACCAAAATATACAAATATAATTTCTCATTTAAATTGCATAGCTATTATTAGTTATATTCAAGCATAATTTTTCTGATTTTATGCTGCTTTTTGTATCTATTTTCTATATCAAAAACAATATTAAATACTTTGGTATTTGCTTTTATAAGTTATTTAATAATGAGTATTAAAAGAAAAATATAACTTACTAATGAATTTAGCTAAATAGCTGATGCTTCCTGATTATTATGTTAACTATAGTCTATTCATAGGAACAAAAAAAGGTTGTGTATTCAACTACAGTTTAAATCAGAATTTAAGTAAAAATACAGTTGAAAAAACTTTTATCTTTTTATAAATCTATTTAAACCCAAAAGTTGCTAAACTAAGCTGAAATAGATAGAACATTATGGCAATGATTGACCAAACTAAATCTACTCTCACTTTAAGTTGGCTCAAAACCAAGCTAATCCATTGCGAAAGCGGCGTGATCATTGAAAATACCTGTTCTTGTAGTTTTGAAGGTATTCAAAGTTTTATTGAAAGTATCGATCATAGTTCTAAGACTCCAGCTATTTACTATCAGGCTTTTCCCGAAGAAAGTGCAGATCAATTCTTAGATACTTTGAGAGAGGAATTAGCCTCTAAATTAGGAAATATTGAATTTAAATCCAATCAATCTTTATTAGATATCGTCAAAGCAGCAGCCTTGAAAATGGTAATTATAGATCGAAGCTATCTTCATCCTTTAAACACCATCAATCAGCTTTTAAATTTCCTTGGTTACTGCAATGTTTCTTTAATTTTGGTTGGTTCTCGCAATAAATTGAAAATAGCTCAAGTTTTAAGTCATCCTGCTATTTCTCAGTGGGAACAATTTACCATTTGTGACAAATCTGAGGCGTAATCAAAATTGCCCTAAAACAAGCTTATAAATTTCTTCTATTTGTTTTAATTTTATCTGCCTCGTCTTTTACAATTAAAATTATCGGGACATTAGAATCTGAAGCTTAAATTCGTTGACGATTAAATGTTAAACTGCATCTACTTTAAAGCGAGGAAATGCTGACAAAGGGCTTGCACGTATATTTTCCTCGGCTAGTTGAACCATTATCACTCGAAACTAGAAGAAGGTATTATTGAGCTAGACATAGCGATCGCCGATTATTTAGACTATTTGATGTTCAACAGCCTTGAGTAAATTATCTGCGATCGCATAAACAACTATAGTTTTTAGAACGCATTTTAGTCCCTCTAAGCTTTTTAGTTTTTAGAAAGATTTTTTTACTTTCTGTTCCTCTATTTTAATAATTAGCAATTTGTGTTATTGATTAACCAAAACTATTTTTTGCTTTTGATACTCTTTGATATGTTTACGAAATTTAGTCTAGTAAAACATATTTATTGCCAATTAGCTTTAACTTTTTTTATTGTTAGTTTTAATAATTCAGACATATTTATTCAAATCAAGCTTTTGAAAATGCTAAGTATAAATACTTATTTTTAGTAATTTACTTACAATTTATATATTTTATAAAACATAAATAAAACTTTTATATCTATAGGATTAGCTGCAATATTAGTTATTAAGGTCAACAAATAACTAGGGATCAATAGTCATCAGTACCAAAAACCTATACTTGAGTTACATTTTGCCTTTAGGCAAATTGTAAAATTATATTTAAAAAATGAATTTTATTTATTAAAGTTTTTTATACTTATTCTTAACGAGTAAAGAGAGCTAGCAGTAGTTCATAATTATCGCCATAAGTTGTTGTTGTTTAGCCTTAAAAAAATGGAATTAGTACGAAAGAATAGTTATTTTGGTTTAGTAAAGAGCTTCTTGATTTGGAGCTTTACCTTAACGGTATGCTTGTTAGTAGTTGGATTTCCTGTAGGAGCTTTAATCGTTACGATTGGTATTTTAGCTACCATTATCTTGCAAACTGTTATCCCTGCCAGTGCGGTTTTGGTCGTTACGGCTGGTATTTTTAGCTTAAATATTGCTGTAGTTTTAGTTAGTGCAGCAGTTCTTTCTTTTAAAGGAATTCATCCTGAAGAAGTAAGCTGGTTGAGTTGGCTACACGGACAAAAAGATTTAGTTAATCTGCCAGTCTATGCGTCTTGTCCTTTGACTTGCCAGTTTGATAACAATCATTAAATTTAAAACAATGAATTATAGATGACGAGGATTAGAGCCTATTCTAGTCCTCGTCTTTTTTATAGTTGCTTACATCTGAAAGATAGCTAAAGTATCAACAAGAAACATCAGCTTTAGCTAACTAGAATAAATGCTCAAGAATAAAGCCCAGTGTATACTGGGTTTTTCTGTGTTCATAGTCGACACTGTTTCTGATTGTTCCCAATCTAGTTTTTGCTTTTTATTGAATAAATATGACTACACCAACTATTTCTGTCGGGGTAATTTTAGGAACTCGTCCCGAAGCAATCAAACTAGCTCCAGTTATCAAGCAGCTTAATTCTGTTGCTCAAATTAAAACTCATCTTATTCTTACGGGACAACACAGAGAAATGGTAGATCGAGTCATGGAGTTATTTAACTTGAGTGCAGACCATGATTTAGCAATCATGAAGCCAAAACAAACATTAACTAGTATTACCTGTGATAGTTTGCTGGGATTAGAAAAAATTTTTGCGACAGTCCAACCTAAACTAATTTTTGTACAAGGGGATACAACTACTGCTTTTTCTGCTGCATTGGCAGCATTCTACCATCAGATTCCTGTAGGTCATGTTGAGGCTGGTTTGCGGACTAATAATCTGTATAATCCATATCCAGAAGAAGCTAATCGCCGTTTAATCTCGCAAATTGCTCAATTTCACTTTGCGCCAACAGAATTAGCTGTTAAAAATTTACAAAAATCTGGGGTTACAGGAGAAATTCACCATACGGGGAACACCGTAATAGATACTCTTTTGACTGTGGCGAATAATAAACCTGAATGCCGAATACCTAATCTAGACTGGTCTAAATACCGAGTCTTACTAGCAACGGTACACCGTCGAGAAAATTGGGGCAAACCTTTACAAGACATTTTGCAGGGATTTAACGCTATCTTAGATCGTTTTCCCGATACAGCATTACTTCTGCCTTTGCATCGTAATCCTACAGTGCGAGAGCCAATTAAAGCTGCATTAGGCGATCGCCCTAGAGTATTTTTGACCGAACCTTTAGACTATACAGAATTAGTGGGAGCAATTTCTGGTTGCTATATGCTACTGACAGATTCAGGAGGATTACAAGAAGAAGCTCCGAGTTTAGGCAAGCCTGTATTAGTTTTACGAGAAACTACAGAAAGACCAGAAGCTGTTGAAGCTGGTACTGCAAAGCTAATTGGTACAGATCCCCAAGCAATTTTAGATTACACTGCCGAATTGCTAGAAAACCAAGCTATTTATCAACAAATGGCAACAGCAATTAATCCTTTCGGTGATGGTCAGGCTTCAGAGAGAATTGTTAAAATCATCCAAGATTATCTATTAAAGAACGTCTAAAAAATCAAGCATTATTGCGCTGGTTCATTATAAAAACTAAAGGATCGGTAACACCGATCCTTTAGTACATAGGCTAAGTTACCTGTTTTTAGTTAAGAGCAAATTTTAAAAGCTGAAGTACTGTCAATCGCTAGTTTAAGACGACTTAGTTATTTTAAGACAGAGTAATTAACTATCCGCAACAGCTTTAGAGAAAATTATTTTATGATTTCTTATTGATTTATAAGTCTAGCTAACATTAGCTATCAAACTAAGATAGGTAAGGTCGTAAAGTAAACAAGATTACTTAATGACGCTATTAAATTATGAGCTTCTTTAGTAGCAAAAGTATTTACTAAATAAAATAGTAGTTCAAATTTAGCCTGGCTTTGCTAATTTTTTCAGAAAGACGGTTGACTGTAGCTATTTTTTGCTCAATTTGTCCAGATAGCTGAGAATTTTGGTTGTATTTTTTTTGATGACTTTGTAGTTTAGCTAAAGTTGCTTTTACGGTAGCCAATTCTTTTTCAATTTTGATTAATAAAATAATTAGTCTGGCTATTTTTACGGTTTTTTCCTCAGCCACAACTTCTTGTTGGATCGAGGTGATGTACTTACTAATATCTTCCATGGATTTACTGATATATATTATTGATATGACAGAATAACTGGCGTTTTTTGTTCTTTAAACTCAGTATATCCGTGAATATGTGGACATGGTATAAAGTTTCGGTAATTGTTGAAGTATTTTTGTAAATAATGTATGAATTTACCTAAATACCTCTCAAAAGCGAACAATTGCAGGAGTTTCTGGCTTATAGCATCTGCACTTTTTAACGCCTTAATTAATATTTTACAGGTTTGGATACAGCATTTTCGTGATTATTTCGTAGATAAATATACTTAAGGAAATATTTCAAGCTACGAATGGTAGTAATTATCGATTGGTTGTATGTTCAGCTAAAAATTTCGTTATTTACCGTCAAGAATGTTAAAACATATGTCTATATATGTTTATGAGTAGATAAGGTATGACTGAGATTATCAATACTATTGTCAGAGCTCTGCTGAAATTACTAGATCAGGGTATCGCAGCTTTGCCAGGTGTAATGTCGGCTTTGATCGTTTTGTTTTTGACTAAATATGCAGTGCAGGTAGTCCTAAAACTTGCCGACGAAACGGGTAGACGCACGATTAAAAGTACTTCTTTACAGTTGTTACTCAGAAAAATTTGTCGTATTGGCGTGTGGACAATTGGTATTTTGCTTGCCTGCATCTTAGCTGTTCCTGGATTTAGCTTGGGAGATATTGTCGCTACTTTAGGTATAGGTTCAGTAGCTGTTGGTTTTGCCTTCCAAGATATATTTAAAAACTTTTTGGCAGGGATTATTTTATTGGTCGAAGAGCCATTTAGGATTGGAGATGAAGTAGAGATTAATGACTACCAAGGAAAAGTAGAAAACATTAGTATTCGCACTACTAAAATTCGCACCTATACTGGAGAAAAAATTTTACTGCCCAACTCTACCGTGTTTACTGATGCGGTAAAAGTAGTTACAGCCTATCCTTTTCGGAGAACGGATTTGGCTGTGGGGGTGGACTACAATTCTTCTTTGCCAGAGGCTGCTAGAATCTTAGAACAAACTATCAAAAGTGTTTCTGGAGTAATAGAAGACCCTGCACCTGAGATTGATATAGTCAATTTTAATGACAGTTCTATTGATTTTATGGTGCATTACTGGACAGGTTCTTCCAAAAAGCAGCTACGCAACGTGCAAACTATAGCAATGATCGCCATTAAAAAAGCTTTGGATGATGCTGACATCAATATTCCTTACCCTATTCGCACCGTCTATCATTACGACCAGGAAAAATATAATGATTATTTTCCCGATCGCCATGTTCAACAAAATAATTAGATTGAGAAAAGTTAACTTTGTCCTAGTCGAGGAATAGTAACATCTACCAGATTTATTTCTTGTTCTAGGCTACTTAAAGGTGGTTTCATTGCCTGACGATTACCTACTACTAAAGTAACTATCTGATTTGGTTGAAGATATTTTTGAGCCACCTTTAAAATATCTTCTTCATTTGTATTTTGCACCTTGTCCTGATATTCAAAGATAAAATCTTCTGGATAATCAAAGTATTCGTAACGAATCAGACGAGAAAGGGTCTGACTAGGATTCTCAAAGTTAAACACAAAAGAGTTAAGAATTGATTCTTTGGCATTTGCTAATTCTTTTTCTGTAACTAAACTATTACGTAGCTTTTTGATCTCACTGACAATAGCTTTAATAAAAGGAACAGTATTATTGGTTTGAGTTTGTCCTCCTGCAATAAATAAACCGTCATAGTCATAGCTAGGACTCCAAGATCCGTATACGCTGTATGCCAAACCCTGACGCGATCGCACTTCGTTAAATAAGCGTCCTCCAAAACCGTTTAAAACGCCATTTAAAACGCTTAATGCTGGATAATCTGGGCTGTTAAACTGCCCTCCAATATGACCCATTAAAACATTGCTCTGAGTTGCCTTGGGGCGATCTACCACAAAAATACCCCGATCTTCTTCTTGGGTTGCTGCGGGTGCTTCTAAAGCTGGTAGAGAAGTATCAACCTGCCAATCACCAAAAGCAGACTGCACTCTTTCGATCATCCGAGCGGAATCAAAGTCCCCGACTATACCTAAAATTATGCTCTGGGGACGAACATAGTTTTGATAAAAGTTAACTACATCTGGGCGAGAAATATTTGCCAAAATAGCATATTCTTCAGTTCGAGCATAGGGGCTAGTTGCACCATAAATTAGCTTGTCAAATTCACGACTGGCGATACTTTGAGGATCGTCATTGCGGCGGGCAATTCCTCCTTCTTCCTGTTTTTTGGCGATCGCAAATTGCTCGGCAGCAAAAGCTGGTTGACGCAATACTTCGGCAAATAGAGAGAAAACTGTGTCTAAATCTTCAGTGAGGGTATTAAAGCTGGCACTACCTGAAGTATCGCCAATACTAGTTTCGACGCTAGCTGCTTTTTGTTCTAAGATTAGATTTAACTCGGCTGCGAGATGATTTTCTGTACCGCCACTACGCATTACAGTCCCTGTTAGGCTTGCCAAACCGACTTTATTGGCAGGTTCAAAGCGAGATCCAGTGCGAATTAAAGCCGTACCATTAATTAGGGGTAAATCTCGATCTTCCATAAGATAAACCACCATGCCATTATCTAATTCATAACGTTCATAATCGGGAATCTGAATTTCTGGCGGGGTTGAAAATTTTAATTCTGTATAGTGTTTAGGAGTATCGGCGATCGCTGGAAGCCGAATCGCAAATGATAAAAAAATTGTCACTAACCCTAAACTTAACCAAGAAATTAGTCTTCTGCTCATACATAATTTAATTTAAAAAGCCTTTCTATTGTATCGAGCTAGGATTGAGTGCGGGAAAAGCTTGCCAAGTCAAACAGCTTTTCCAATTAGTAAATTTCTTAAAAGACTCCCTATATCTAAAAAAATTGAGCATAAACTATTTTTGTTTATGCTCAGTATATTAAGGAAGTAATTTAGATGGATTTACATTAATTCAAAATCACCATCATCATTTTTCTCCATGTCCATGTCCGTAGAATCACCAATAGTATTGAGATTAATTGCAACTTCGCCGTCAATAGATATTAAGCCATTTTTAGAATCGAAAGATATTTCATCAGCATCACTTGTACCTTTGATAACTAGGCTATCTTCATCTAAAGTAAAGTCTCCAACTCTATTAATAAAGGTGCCATCAAAGTTTTGAGCATCAAATTCAAATAGATCATCTCCAGCATTACCAAAGATCAGATCATTGCCAAGACCACCATTAATAGTATCTTGACCGTCACCACCTAAAATGGTGTCATCACCGAAACTGCCATAGAGATAATCGTCGCCACCTTCACCAAAGATAACGTCGTTGCCTTCACCACCATCAACTAAATCATTTTCTCCACCAGTAAAAATAACATCACTTCCACCTTGACCAAGAACAATATCGTTCCCCTCACCCGCCTCAACAAAATCTCCACCAAGTCCGCCATCAATTAAGTCGTTTCCAGCAGCACCACGTAAAAAATCAGGTGCGCTAAGTCCTTTAATTAAATCGCCTTTATTTGAACCTACTAATGCATCAAATCCCTTTGTTCCAATTAACTCTAAACCATCAGCTACAAAATCAGCGACGGCTGAGTCTATAGAACTAATAACTGAGGACATAATCTAAAACACTCCCTATTGAATAAACCTTCTCATTTATAAGTTCTTTCTTTCAAAATGACAACAGCAAATTGTAAGTTTGAGAACAATAAGCTATTTTTATTCCAAAAGACCCATAAGTAAAAAGTAATTTTAAACACATTATTTTGCATATAAAGTAACAGGTAATACTTTTATTGGCAAATTTAAAGGACTATAAATAAAAGCTCGCTATTACTTTTTGTCTAGGGTGCTGATATTTAGATAACATAAATATTAAGTATGTTTAATTACGCTATTAAGCATATTTAACTAGACTAAAAATACAAAAGATTATTGCTCAAAATCCTGAATAGTAACAAAGTAGTGCAGGCGTGGTTGCGGTCATCAATTAGTGCGATCGCACCTTTACCTAATAGTATAAAACCGATATCTAGCAGCAATTAACATATATATTCCGTAGGCAATAAATCCACTGCCAATTAATCCTAACCATAACCAGCCTAAAGGTTGTGCTGCTAAAAGCCGAAAAGCGTGTTGCAGCCCTCCTGCCAAGTCGGAATTAGATGCAACCGAAGCGAGAATCAAACAACCACCAGTAACTATAAAAGCAATACCTCTGGCTGCTATGCCAATTTTTCCCATCAGCCTGGCACAGTATTCTAATCGATGATCCATATTAGCTGAGGTGAATTTACTAATATACGAACCAGTATAAGCACCCTGACAATAGGCAATTCCCACGCCAGTTACGGCAATTCCTGCCATCAAAACTATAGCTTCTCCTATAATTGGCTGCTCAAATAACTTTTCTACCGAGTGCTTAATTTTATCGTCATATTTTCCCAATCTAAAGACTACGTTCAACGCTGAATAAGCTATCCCAGCATAACTCAGGCTACTTATGATATAGCCCGTTCTTTGTAATATGCCTTTATAACTAAAATTTGCAGCGTGTCCAGGATAAATTATTGCCTGAAGTAATCGACGTATTACGTAGCCAAGCAAGGCAACTGACAAGAGGCACAAAAGTACGCTGCCTAAAGGCTGTCTGGATAGGTGTTCTAAAGCATTGTAGGTTCCTGCTGCCTTTTTTTCTGGTAAGATTGCAGCTTCAATCGCTAGGATGCCAATCAAAAAGTAAACAACTCCTTTGGCAGCAAATCCTAATAAAATGTACTGTCTTAAGAAAGGATTAGAGACTATTTCTGAATTTGATCTTTTTGATGTTGAGGCAGAATGATACTGAGATAATTTTGCTTCTACTTGAGATAATATACTTTCTCGCTCTTCTTTATTCACTGCCTCAGACTGCTCCATTTAACCAAAATTTTTCTTTAATCTTTTCTTAATTAAAGCAGCGATCGCGTTACTAAAGCAGAAACTTTGTTAATTTAACTAAATTTATCGGCGACAGTTACCACAATTACCACATCTAAACCCTTGCGCTTCTCGCTCAAATCCAAAAGCCTGTAACAAATAGCGCCAAAGACATTGCTTAGTTTTTAGATATTGCTGCATCTGACTTTGGTGATGTTTTTGATTGGCAGCCAAGCTTTCGATGGCTAAATTAGATGAGCGTTTACAGTAATGAAATGGGTCTTGCCAAATTATTAAACCCAAGCTGTGTAAAATGCCCAGAGCAATTTCTCCTTGGGGAAACTGTTCTTTAATTTTGGCAACCTCCCCTTTACTGGGTAGGTGTTTAATTAGCTGCTGTGAGGCGCGATACTGTTGTTCTAATTTACGGTTGAAAAACTGACTTCGCTGCTTATCTTCAGGATTTAATAAGCTAGTAGGTTCACTGATTAGGGTCAAAGCCTCGGCTGGTTGACCGTTTCTACCACCTCTGCCGACTTCTTGGATATATTCAGCTAATAATTCAGGTGCATGATGATGAACCACAAAAGCTACGTCGGGTTTATCGATCCCCATGCCAAAAGCCGAGGTGCAAATTACAAACTGAATTTTGCCTGAGATCCAGTCTTGTTCAATTTTTCTTCTTTCTGTCGTAATTAACCCTGCATGGTATGCAGCAACAGAATAACTCAAAGATTGAAACCATGTTGCCAAAGCTTGGCTATCTTGACGAGAGCGAACATATACTAAACCCGATCGCTTTTGTTTAGCTTGAATAAACTGCAACATCTTTTGCTTTCTGCCTTTGGGTGTCCAAACCGTTTTAATGTTCAAACTGAGATTAGATCGGTAAGGACTAACTAAAAAAGTCTCAGGCTGCTTTAACTCCAAAGCTTTAATAATCTCTTGCTGTGCTTGAGGATCGGCTGTAGCGGTAAAAGCTGCGATCGCAATTTTTGTGCCAGTCGGTTTAGATTTTAATAGGCTACGGCGCACCGCCCCCAAACGACGATAAGCAGGGCGAAAAGTAGTTCCCCACTGGGTCAAGCAATGTACCTCATCTAAGATTATCCCCGTAATTTTAACTTTTGGTTGGGAGATAATTTTCCAAACTGGAATACTCAATAAAGTTTCAGGAGATAAATACAAAAGGCTTAGTTTTTGCTGTTCGATTGCTTGTAAAGTTCTTTGCTTTTCACTTCTAGACAACTCACTGTGTAACAATGCCCCAGATAGTCCCAGATGTTTTAACTGGTTAACCTGATTTTCCATTAAGGCAACTAAAGGAGAAACTACTAGGGTTAAACCTGTTTGCAACAGCGCAGGTAACTGAAAGCAAACTGATTTGCCTCCACCAGTGGGCAAAATAACTAGAGCATCTCGACCAGCCAAAAGAGTATGTATAATCTCTCCTTGAGGCGATCTAAAGTCATCATATCCCCAAACTTGTTTAAACTTCTCTTTAATAGCCTCGTGATTAATATCTCTGTTTATTTTCTCTTCCTCTTTCATCCCTTATCCCTCATTCCTTCTCTGCCGATTGCCGAATTTTAAGCCATAAATCTCGATATTGTTGTTCTGTTTTTGCCGACAAAGGTAATAAAAACTCGCTCTTTGGCGAATTTAAGACTTGAGAATTTGACAGCAGATTATCTCTCAAATCTGAAGGTAGTTCTTCTGGTTTGATTGTCGACAAAATTGGTGAAATTCCATCAGTAAATAAAGATATTTGTTCTGCTGCTTTTGGTTGCCAACAAAAGTCAATCCATTCGGCAATGGTTTTAAAAGAATTGTTATTATTTATTAGTTTTGATACTTGAGGTTTTATCCAAATATCTGTCCATAAAGAAGCTCCAGAGGCGGGAATCACTAACTTGATATCGGGATAACGTTTAAGCAAAGGAAGTATATCCGTAGACCAAGCAACAGCTACCCAGGTATCACCTAATATTAATGGTTCTAAATAATGATCTGAACTGTATAATTTTGTTTGTTTGTGTAATGCTAATAACTCTGTTTCTAGTTCGGGTATAGAGTCTATATTTTCGGTATTGTAAGAATGCCCTAGTTTTTTCAAAGTCAAACCAATAGTTTCTCTGGGAGAGTCCAAGAGAGAAAGGCGATCGCCTAATTCTGGTTGCCACAGATCGCTCCAATTTTTAATTGTTACACCCATTTTGTCTAGCTTTTTACTTTGATAGGCAATTACCGTGCTTCCCCAACGATAAGGTGCGCCCCAAATTTGACCATCAGCAGCTAAGTTTCCCTGGTCATTGCGTTGAACTATTTTTTGCCAAATAGCGGGTAATTTTTGCCAGCTAGCTAAGTCCTTGGTTGTTAAAGGTTGAATCAGATTTTGCTTGATTGCTGAAGATAGCCAGAAATCTCCCAGAGTAGTCAAACTAGGATAGATTACAGGTTTGCTGAGAATTTGATCGAATAGCTTTCTTTTGTCTGCATCTGACTCTTTGCCCTGATGCAAATTTAAAAGTGAATCAAAAATTTGTTCTAGTTGAGCTTGAGGTTGAAAATTTATTTTTGCCTGGTTATTAATTGCCTGATGAAAGTCTTTAATTAACTGTGGCGGAATAGAATTTTCGAGAAAAAATATTTTGAAATCTGCTTTGGAATTGCTACATCCTGATATTGCCTGAGTTAAAGCTATAAAAGTAGTAGCGTGGATAAAAGAACGTCGAGATAGCTGATAATTCATCAAGATTCAAAACTAAAAATAAAAGAGTACAAATACTTAGCTGAAACCAACTGTTTTTCCTAAACCATAAATATATTAATCAACGGTTTTTAGGTAATTTTGGCGTTTTTGAGTAGTTTCAATATTTTTACCAACACAATTGAGCAATTATTAAATGAATCAGGAATAGTGGTATTTTTTTCAAACAATTCTTTTAGCATATAAAACATAATCTTAATAAATGCCAGAAATTATATGGATACATTGCAAGTACAAATCAGCGAACTACGAGCAAAAATAGATACATTACACCAGTTGATTGAGCAAATTGGCACCCAGGTTCAAGAATTAAGTTCTCAGCAGCCAAAGCGCACAGAGCATGATTCTTATTCTTTACCAAACTTTGCTTCAGGCGCAGCTGGTTTTGCGAATCGGCAAGGCAAATTAGACTATCAGCTTACTCATAAAGATGTTTTGGTAGACGATAATAGCAGTACTAGTAGTGCTAATTCTAACAGCGAAAATTTAGCCCCTGATACTCAAATTCGTCGTCTAACAGCGCAGCTTACCGCAGCTTACAACCGTATTGCAGCTTTAGAAGAACAGTTATTGACCTACAGAATTCATTCTTGAGTAGCGATAACGAGCAAATAAGGTTTCAATAATGGTAAGCAACTGAGTAGAAGTCCAGTTTTGTGAGAGGTGAGCAGCGATCGCGCAACCACCAGCCCCAACACCTTCTTTGACATATCCTTGTTCATAAGCACGAAAACTAGGGTAACCAGAAGTGGCAAAATTTAACCCAGTAGCTAATAGGGGGACTCCACCGATAGTTTTAGCCAACTCGACTGTATTGCCTGTGGGATCTTCTGCTACCCAGCGAGTTGTACCCACTACAATTTGAGACAGTCGAGTTGATATGTTATTTTGTTTAGCGATCGCTTTAATTAGAGCATATACCGCTAACATTTGTGTTCCACCTGCCAGCATCACTCCCACTCGACGACTAGCCGAAAGTGCCATTCCTGCTGCCACAATCTGCATGGGATCGCCCACTGCTGCTACGACTGTAAAAGGATCGTTAAACTGATTTAATAAACCTGCTCTATCCAAGCCAGTTTGCACTACAGACCATTTTTGAGCATGATTACAGTGAGGATGACTACTATTAACCATTCCCTTTGCCTCTATTCCTAAAGCCGTTAATAGAGCCAGTGCCGTGGTTGTGCCACCGACAACACATTCACCAATAATCAAATAATCAGTTGTATTAGCTAGTTTTTCGCCCCACTCCTGACCCTTTTTAAATAGGTGATCGACCTTTTCAAGAGGTAAAGCTTGACCAGAAGCAACGCAAGCAGCAGGAACTCCGTGAAGATCAATCGTATTTACCGTCGGCTGATGGGGCAAACCAGCATTAAAAATATAGGTTGGTATGTTTAATGCTTCTACTACTGCACGAGAAATAAAGGTCGGAGACGCTCCTGCCGTTAGTATAGGTAAAGGATGTTGATAATTCTTTTGTACTCCTTTAGCCAAAAATTCAGCATCAGCGATCGCTGTATACTCCCGCTCTTGTGGCGTTGCACCCGCAGCGGAAATACCAGGAATTAGTCCCGTGGCGGTAAAGCCTAAAATACAGGCGAAACAAGGCTTTTTGTGCTGATATTGTCTTAACCAATTAATTCCTGAGCGTAGCTGAGAATAAACATGAATCATTTTTGCGAAGCTTCAAGCTCTAAGCCGTAAGCTTTCTAATTAATAATCTAGTAACACTCTAACCCATTCAGGAGGGCGAGAAATAGGATTATCAAGACGATCTAGCAGCATTAAGGCTACCAAATGAACGGCAAACAAATAAACCAGATTGTTAACTATAATTAAGCCAAAAGCTAACGCTTGAATCAAAACAAAATTAGGCTCAGCCAAAATCCCTAGTTTTAAAAATAGCCAGTCCGCTATTTGTGTAATTTGGGTAATTACATATATCCAAAGATTTTCTCCTACAAGTATTGAAGTCAGCCAAAAGCGAAAAAATATCCCCAATGAGCCAATAGCTGCACCAAAAACAATCGAGACTAACCAACTTACCTGACGCTGCCAACAAGCTCCTAATAGCACACCCATCAAACCATAAGGCATTAAAAAAATAATGCTACGAGTAGGGCCCATCAAGACTAAGAGTAATAACCCTGAAACAACTGCTGCCATCCAAGAAGCGCGATTACCCCGTCTTAAATAAATCAAAGCAATAGGAATAGGAAAGAAAACTTTTAAAACAGGTCCAACAGGAAAATAAAAATTAATTAACCACACTAAACTAGCTGCGCTAGCTAAGAAGGCAGTTTCTACCATGACGATAGTGTTGGTCGGAGTTTTTACCTGCTTAGTTTTTGACTGGGAAGATTTTAATCTCTCAGATTGAGGTAGCGCAGAATCCTCTTGATCGACCCAGTTAATCTCATCATCAGCTTGTTTGGCAGCATCAAATGATGAGTTTTTATGGTCTTCTGTAGACATAAGGTTATCTAGTTGATTTAACCAACAAAAATTATAGATAAATAAATATTAGGAGATCTGAGTATCTTAGCAGATAGTGTCTTCTAGAGCAGGCAAATCGGGAATACGCATCGAGTCAGCATCTCTTTGAATCAAGCCTTTTTTTTCTAGCTTAGTCAAGACTCTAGTGACGGTTTCCCTAGCTAATCCGCTTAGACTGCTAATTTCTCGATGAGGTAAGTTAGGTATTTCTGTGCCTTTTTCCCCTTCTGTACCCTGTCCTTCAACCAAAAACAAAATTGCGTCGGCAACTCTAGAAATGCTGTTTGCCTCTCTTAGTTGAAGTCTGCGGTTAACTTGGCGTAGACGCTTTGCCATTAACTGAACTAAGCGAACTCCAGCCATAGGCTCGTTGTTGATTAAACTGACAAAATCTTCTGCTGGTATTCTACCAATCAGAGTCTTGGTCAAGGTAATAGCATCAGTCGAGCGCGGCATTTTATCCATGGCAGCCATTTCTCCAAAAATTTCGCCTCTGCCAATGATATTAAGGGTCACTTCTTTGCCGTCAAGATTGTAGGTACGAATTTTCACCCATCCCTCCAAAATAAAATAGACTGAGCCACCCCAATCATTTTCGAGTAAGAGTACCTGATTAGCTGGATGAGATATGGTCACAAAATGACCAGCAATTTTTTGTATGCTGTCTTCTGGCAAATCAGACATAAAAGGAACTAAAGCCATTAGTTCTTCAAGATTGATATTAGATTCTAGATAACGGGATTGGTCTTCCATAAAGAAATCTATTATTTACTATAAGTTCGTTATAAATATCTCCTTTGTATCATCAAAAAAAGGAAAATAATTAAATATGCACTAGATACCTAAACAAACTTGAGTCAATGAAATCTTTCAAACTTTTGAAAATGTAAACTATTAATATTAAAAATCATGATAAAAAGCTATGTTTTGGCTACTAAAGCCACTTTATATTATCAATATACGCCTATTTTGAAACTACACAATATTGACATATTTTTTTAGGGCTTTTGAAATTTGTTTATTTAATTAATCCAATTTGCTAGTTCTTTAGCACAAATAATTGGGCTAAAAACTAAAAAAACATGAAACCTTTAAAATTATCAATGATTTTTTAAAGATTTGGTGAAGAACCCCTTAATTCCTGGCAATATATACTGCTAAACACATAAGATTGCATAAAGATAATAATTAAAAGCTATTAATTCTTAGACTTAACCCAATTTTATAAATTATTTTTTTCATGACTTCACCTACTAATTTTCAGCTTAGAAACATAAAAGTTCTGCCGTTACCTATAGAACGTAGAGTTCATCCCTCCGTAACAAGCAAATCTAAACGAATACTAGACATATTTGGAGCAATTATAGGGCTAACTTTTACAGCTATTATTGCCATGCCAATAATGATTGCCATGCAGTTTACCGACCCTGGCGCGCTTCTTTATAGCCAAATTCGCTGTGGTTTTGAAGGCAAACCTTTTAGAATTTGGAAATTTCGCTCGATGATTGCCGATGCAGATCTTAAAAAGCATCTGGTAGAAAATCAGGCAAAAGGACACATTTTCAAAAACGATAATGATCCCCGTATTACTGCAATCGGTCATTTTCTACGTCGTACTAGCTTAGATGAGTTTCCTCAATTTTGGAACGTGCTTAAGGGTGAAATGAGCCTAGTCGGGACTCGTCCTCCCACTACTGAAGAAGTTGCTATGTACCAGGCGCACCATCTTCAACGTTTAAAAGTCAAGCCTGGTATCACAGGGGAATGGCAAGCTAAAGGTCGTTCCCAAATTCAAGATTTTGAAGATGTGGTTCGTATGGATCTTGACTATCAAAAAAGATGGTCTTTTATGTACGATATTAACTTAATTATCAAAACCATTGCGGTGGTTGTGGCTCGTAAAGGAGCGTGTTAAAAATTGAATATAGAAAACACTATGATTAATCTTAGCTTCCACGCTCAATTATTTTGTAGCTTATGAATCTTCCCACTTGGATTACTCTATCTCGTCTTCTAGGACTTCCTTTTATTCTTTACCTACTCAATGACCCCACACCAGACAACCGTTGGCTCTGTGTGGGGATTTTTGTAGTTGCGGCAGGGACAGATTGGGTAGATGGCTATTTAGCTCGCAAACTAGATTTGGTAACGGAATTAGGCAAGTTTCTCGATCCTTTGGTAGATAAGCTTTTGGTCTTAGGCTCACTACTAGCTTTAATTGAGCTACAGCTTGTTCCTGCCTGGGGAGTATTTTTAATTTTAGCTAGAGAATTAGCGATCGCAGGTTGGCGCGTCAATCCCAACTTAACAGGCAACAGCAGCATTTCAGGCGCAAATATCTGGGGCAAACTTAAAACCGTAGTTCAAATTATGGCGATCGCTTTTTTAATTGCTCCCCTATCTCCTCAATGGGATACCCTAAGCATAGTCTTGTTTTGGTTAGCAGTAGCAGTTAGCTTAATCTCTGGCTGGATTTATATTTTGCCTAATATCTCTTCATCTAAAGAAAAATCAATCTCTGAGTGATCTCTGCCTGAATTTAAATAATCATTTTGGAAAGAATCTTTTAAACCTGATACCAAGTCATACTTAGGTTGCCAATTTAAATCAGTTTTTGCTTGATGTATATCCGCAAAAAAGTGTTGCTGACGAATGGGAAAAGCCTTACGTTTACCAAAGTCAAATTGAGCCAGGTCATAATGTATTAGCTTAATATCTTCTGGTGATTTCCCCGCAGCTTCTGCACAGGCGTAGGCTAAACCGTCAAAAGTAACATAGCGATCGCCTGAAACATTATAGATTTTGCCAATAGCAGTTTCGTTACCTAAAATACTAGCCATTGCCATAGCTAAATCTTGAACATGACCAAACTGGGTAATAAACATTCCATTACCTGGAATTGGTATAGGGCGATCGCCTACAATGCGATCAAAGAACCAGGCTTCTAAATCATTGTAGTTTTGAGGCCCATAAATATAAACTGGACGAATAGAAGTCCAGGGAATACCCGACTCGGCTAAATAAGCTTCGGTGTGATGTTTACCCTTATGGCGACTTTTGGGATCTACAGGATCTCCTTCTAGATGGGGCATTTGAGAGGATTTAAGATATACGCCAGCCGAACTTACATATACAAAATGTTCTACCTTGCCGTTAAAAATTTCTACTAAAGGTTGAGTATCGCTTAATTCTCTGCCATTGTTATCAAAAATGGCATCAAAACTTTCACCTGACAGCTTTTCTTTAAGTTGCTCTGCATTTTTGCGATCGCCTTGAATCTGAGTTACTCCTTCTGGTGCAGGATGATTACCTCGATTGAACAATACAACTTCATGTCCTTGCTCAACCAAAACTTTAGTCAGGTAAACCCCAATAAAGCGAGTTCCCCCCATCATTAAAATTCGCATTATCTACCTCTTAAACAACTTAATAATTTGTGTCGTATTTTTTACTAACTTTCAACTTATCAGCTATTTGTGTTCACTTATGAGGATTTCAATAAAAGACTTTTGAGACTGGGGAAAAAAATTAAAAATTGCTTGATGAGCAATTTTGGTTAAATATAATAACTGAATCTAACCACCTGCTCGCGTAAACGCGATCGCTTTTTTAAACATCTTAAGTTAAATGTATAGGTACTTTGGTAATTTATTCTCAAGCTTTTAGACTTAAAACTGCTGTATCTTACAGGTAAACAAATTAAGATCTCGATTATGAGTAACCCACCTTTAAAGCCAGAACAAGTATTGGAACAACTTCACTGGCGTTATGCAACCAAAAAATTTGACCCAAGTAAAAAAATTCCTGAAGCCATTTGGAAAAGTTTAGAACAAAGTTTAGTATTATCTCCTTCTTCATTTGGCTTACAGCCTTGGCAATTTTTTGTAGTTCGCAATCCTGAAATACGTCAAAAGTTGCTAGAACCTGGCTGGGGACAAAAAAAAATAGTTGAAGCTTCCCATTTAGTTGTCTTCGCTATCAAAAAAGATATTGACAATGATTATGTCGATCATTACATTGAAAGAATGGCAGAAGTACAGCAAGTTAGCTCAGACAATCTTCAGGGATTTGCCAACATGGTCAAAGGCTATCTTCAAGATCCACCTTTTCCTTTAGAGGTTAATAAGTGGGCAGCCAAACAAGCATATATTGCCTTGGGCTTTTTTATGAATTGTGCTGCCATGATGGAGGTTGATACTGCACCGATGGAAGGTTTTATTCCTGGTAAATACGATGAAATCTTAGATTTAAACAGCAAAGGATATAGTGCAGTTGTTTTATGTGCTGCGGGATATCGCGCTGAAGATGACAAACATTCTAGCGATCCTAAAGTTCGCTTTCCTACCAATGATGTAGTTCAGTACGTGGATTAACTGACGCTACATTGGAAGATCTTTTTTTTAGCAATTAAATTACCAGTTGCTTTTTTTGTGTCTAGGTTTATTTTCCAAATGCCAGTTGACTATACTTAATATATATCGGTGCGACCTGCAAAGGCGCATCCTAGAGTGAGTCCCTAAGAAAGACTCCAGCTTAATAGTCAAAGCTGTACCCGCCCGAAGGAGCATTTCTGGTAACGGAAATGTTTCAAAGCTAGAGGGTTAATTGTCCCGACTAATTCCAAAACATCTGGATAGGAAAGGGCTAGGGTAAGACACATAAGATTAACAAAGCGTGAATCTGTGATGAGGCTTCTAAACTATAAGACTACACCAAATAAACGATGTTTAGGTGTAGAGAGATTAAGGCTATCCCTCTCTCTTAGGGATGGCTTGTTATTAGTTACCGATATAACAAATAACTAGACTATCAACAATCTCGAAACAACAGGAGTATAGCAGGAATCTAAGTGTGTCGCATCTCAAAGATGTGCAACAGGGAAACCCCTAATAAGTCTCATTTCAATGAGTAAGTTAACCGCAAGGAAAACCTAATTCTTATTAGGGACAGGAAAGTTTAAAAAGCGAATGTCGTCATATCGAAAGATAACAGAAATAAATAACTGGACGAATAGGGCAATACCCAATCTGAAAAGATGCTGACGTAGACAGGTGATATCTGCTGAATATCATGCAATCAATATTTTGAACTCGAAAGGAAAAGTTAGATGCAAAATAATGCAAACGTAACTTCGAGAATATCAAATTGGCACTATATCAATTGGTATAAAGTCAATTTAAATATTAGAAATCTTAGAAGACGTATATTCAAAGCAACTCAAGAAAATAACTGGAGGAAAGTCAGAAATCTCCAAAAGTTAATGTTCCGAAGTTGGTCAAACATTGTCCATTCCATCAGGAAGACAACACAAATCAATCAAGGAAAAAAGACGGCTGGAGTTGACAAGATTGTGGTAAATACTCCGCAACAAAGGTTAGCCATGTCTTACGACTTGGTATTCGACCGCCGTTGCAGACCCAAGCCAGTTAAAAGAGTAAACATTCCTAAAAAGAATGGCAAATTAAGACCATTAGGCATACCAACAATTAGGGATAGAGCAATACAAGCAATTGTTAAAAATGCTCTAGAACCATGTTGGGAAGCTCAATTTGAAGGAATTAGCTACGGTTTTCGACCTGGCAGAAGCACCCACGACGCTATAGGAAAAATATATCTTATAGCACGTCCTAACAAGACAAAAAAGTGGATTGTAGATGCCGATATAAAAGGATGTTTCGACAAGATAAGCCACATTAAACTATTAGAAATCATTGGGAATTTTCCCTATCGAAATCATGTAGAAAAATGGCTTAAAGCTGGGTATGTAGAAAAGAACACTTTTCATCCCCAGATTGCTGGAACTCCCCAAGGCGGAATAATAAGCCCTCTCTTAGCCAATATTGCCTTACACGGCATGGAAAAAGCATTAGGTGTCAAATAATATGACAGCCGAGGAACTTTAACCAGAAGCAAAAGAGCAATGGTAAATATATCACAAAATTTGCCTGGGTAAAAATCAAAAGACATTCAATAGTTCCAAAAAAATCATCTCCCGATGATCCTTCTTTAAAAGAATATTGGAAAAAGAGAAGTCAAAAGATTAATAAATCCGAGGCAGAAAAGCTAAACAAAAGACAAGAGTACATAGCACATAAACAAAAATATAAATGTTCTGTATGTGGTCAATCATTATTTAATGATGAAGCACTACATCTTCACCATATTATTCCAAGAAGTAAAGGTGGTAAAGACAACATTAATAATTTAGTTTTATTGCATTTATTCTGTGATCACAAAACTCACCATCAAAAATGAGTGATATTGCTTGAGCCGAATGCTTGGAAATCTTGCACGTTCGGTTCTTAGGGGGGAAAGGGGCAGCAATGCCCCTGACCTACCCGACACAAAACAAAATAAAACTTAAGTCAAACTGCTATTATTGCCATCTACATTCATGCAATCAACTCCTAACCTAGACCAACTTATCCCTGAACCTTTAACCAAGTTAGCCTATCAAGGCTTCCAAGAAAGCAAAAAAGTATTTGGCTTTGTTCATAAGCTTGTAAGCGATCGCCTAACTAATACAGTTATTCCCGAACAAAAAAGTAAAAGCCAGCCTCTTTCTCCTGAAGTATTTGAAAAACTTCAGGTAAAACTAAAAAAACTCGAAGAACAAGATTGGCAAGATGCTCAAGCAGGAGTTTATCCTCGTAGCTTACTATTTGATAATCCTTGGTCTGACTTTTTCCGCTATTATCCCGAAGTATGGCTAGATATGTTCAAAATTTGGGAACGCTTAGGGTTGAAAGATTTCCAAAGATTTGATGCCTCTATCGATAAAGCTGGCTATCCTGACTACTATTTACAAAACTTTCATTATCAGACAGATGGTTATCTAAGCGATATGTCTGCCAATCTCTATGACTTACAGGTAGAGATTTTATTTAATGGTGCTGCTGATGCTATGCGTCGTCGTATCCTCGCGCCCTTAAAAGCAGGACTACAGGCTTTTTCTACTGTACCAGCTCAACAGCTAAAGGTATTAGATGTGGCTTGTGGTACGGGGCGTACATTACGTATGATTCGTGGTGCTTTACCTAAAGCATCTTTGTTTGGGACAGATTTATCTCCCGCATATTTGCGTAAAGCCAATCAGCTACTTTCTGAAATTTCAGGTGAGTTACCCCAACTGCTTCAGGCTAATAGCGAAGAATTGCCTTATTTAGATAACTATTTTCATGGTTTGACTTCTGTATTTCTGTTTCATGAACTTCCAGCAGCAGCCAGACAGCAGGTAATTAATGAAGCGTTTCGTGTCTTACAGCCAGGAGGCGTATTCGTCATTTGTGATTCCATGCAGGCGATCGATTCTCCAGATTTTCAACCCATGATGAATAATTTCCCTGCTATATTTCACGAACCCTATTACCGACACTATACAACTGATAATCTTGAAGAGCGTTTGACAACGGCAGGATTTACCAACATCAAGGTAGAAAATCACTTTGTCAGTAAATATTGGACTGCATACAAACCAGCGTAATAAATTTAGAGTTTTGCTTTTTAAACGTAAATAAATTAATTGCAGTTATGCTTTTTTACAAAGAAGTGTAGCTGCAATTGCCTTTTTAGCAGAAAGATAAACTAAAATTGGAAAACAAAAATACAACAGGCGAGTAACTAAAACAGTGAACGATCGCTATAATAAATTACTGCAATACAATATATCTGGTCTTGGTTGCTGGGGTAGCCTAATCTTAATCGCAGTTGTCTGGGCTAGTCTTGGCTTCAAATGGATAGTCAGCAGCTTTTTGATTGTAACTGCCCTCTTATTTATCCTTCCAGTCATAGCTGTTTGGGGATTTCAGTGGTGGCTAAAACGCAAATTAACCCAGGCTCAATGTCCAGTATGTAACTATGAGTTTACTGGATTTAAAAATACTGAGTTTAACTGTCCTAACTGTGGCGAAGCGTTACAAGTAGAAGGAGATAGCTTTAGCCGCATGACCCTTCCAGGGACGATAGATGTTGATGCAGTAGAAGTGCCATCGGCTAATGTTCTCGAAGAAGGTAATTAAGCAGATCGAGAATTAGTTATCCGTAGAAATATCTAGGGTAAACTGATGTTGACCACCAAGGCGATCGCCAATATATACTTGATAGCTACCTGATTCCCATACTCCAGAAATTTCAGGCTTTAATCCTGATGTCTCATCACCTAAAACACAAAAGCGATCGCCTGCATTAGGTCCTAACACTAACAAAGTTGGCTGCCCCCCATTTGCCTGAACCGTCAATCTCATGTAGTCCGTTCTTTGCTCTAGGTTCATTTTATAATTGGGAGTATTACTAATAAAGCCACAGCCTTGACTATCATTAGAACCACCAGATTCACCTGTAATAACTTGATTTATTTGAGTTGTTTTAAGTTGCTTTAAGTTGTTCTCTGCCATGATAGTCTTGCTATTACCTAGTACTACAGCAATAGTCAATACTAAAATATTGATAACATTGGATTTGAATAAATTAATCATTTCTAATGCAGAAAAATAAATTATTTCTATAATCACCAGATAATCAAACTTGATTTTTTCTAGTGAACTTTTAATTAGTTTTAAATTTAAGAATACGTATAGTTAAATTCTATTAGATATAAAGACGTAATTATACTGCTATTGTTCCACTTCAATGATAGGCATATTTCAGTATTTTCCACTAATATCTGCAATTTTAATTAGAAAGAATAACTTTAGTCACTATTTTAAAATTTTTATCGATATATAATAGCAGTTTTATTCTGGTTATATCTCTTATTAAAAGATAGAATCAAATAGACTACCTTTTTGTTTGATTTAAGGCGTTTTGAATAAGACTTTTTTTTAGACAATCAATATGTTTACCCCAAATGAGTTGATTTTTGATTAAGTGATTTAAATCAATTCAACCTCAAAATATAAAGGTTATATTAATAAACAATAGTCAGCGATTATGGCTATTCATACTTTTTGACAGCACTTATAATTTTTATGCGAAGTGTTACAAAATTAATATAAGTCAGTTACAAATAACTTTAAATAGCAAACGCAATTTTAAGTTAGTAAACTAAATTAAATAGTCAAAAAAAATAATCTTGAAAAATTGGCTAGACATTTACTGTGAACTCCCATTTGCAATAAATATAATGATAGAGGCTAAATATTTGACAAAAACTAATAATTTAGTTGCTTTTTAATATTTTTATATTAATTAACCCTAACTTTACTAAAACTTTAAGATACCCACCTGTCTAATCGCCTATAAATTTTTTATAACAGTAAATACTAAGAGATTATTTTAGACAAATACGCAGCGTTAAAATTACCTTTAAGGAAAACACTATGACTAACTTGCAAAAAAATAATGGTTCTTATCCTAGCCAGCGAGAAGGACTTGATATTAATGTAGGAGAATATTTTCTCAAGCTCAAACGCCGTTGGCTTCCAGCCTTAGCCGTTTTTGTTTTTACTGTTGGTACCACTGCCTTCTTGAGCAGCTTTTTAGAAAAAACATATAAATCCGAAGGCAAAATACTATTTAAGAAAAATTCTATAGGTTCAATAAGTGATATTAAAGGCAGTACTAATGAGTTTCGGTCTTTATTAGACAATCAAACTCCTCTGAGTACAGAAAAGCTGCGTGTAACTTCAGAACCAGTTTTACAGCAAACTATAGATCAGTTAAAACTAGAGGATGAAGAAGGCAAACCTTTAAAAGTCAAGGCACTACAAAAAAAACTGGTAGTAGATATCGTTGGCGGAACTGATGTTATTGAAGTGCAATACAATGATCCAGACCCCGTAATAGCTTCTAAGGTAGTAAATACCTTGATGGATGTCTACATCAAAGAACAAGTTCGTAGTAATAAATCTGCAACCGCTAGTGCAAATAGCTTTGTTACCAAAGAAATTCCCCAAATTGAGAATAAACTTCAAAGTTTAGAATCAAGGTTACAGAATTTTTACGAAAAAAATCAGGTCGTAGATTTACAGGAAGAGAAGAAAACTTTAGTAGCCGATCTGGGTAATCTCAATCGCCAAATTTCTACTACAGGTGCAGAGCTTCAAGGTAAGAAAGCTCAAGCTCAAAGTATCCAAAATCAGTTGGGTCTAAACTTAAATCAAGCGATCAGTGCTAATCAATTAGCTAACACGCCTCAAGTGCAAAGCATTCTTGCTCAACAACAAGCAACAGAAACAGAGTTATCCCAAGAACGTCAGCGTTTTAACGATAACCATCCCACAGTTGTTAGCTTAAATGAAAAGAAACAAGCTTTAAATTCTCAACTACAGCAGCTTATTACTCAATATGTTGGTGGAAAAGTTTCGGCTGGATTATTGCAGGGTGGAAATAGTGTCAAAGATAACCAATTAGAAAGATTTATTAATCTTAAAATAGATGAATTAAACTTAGAAACACAATTATCATCTTTATACCAATTTCAGAAAGTTTATTTAGCTCGTTCTCAAGCAATTCCGAGTCTAGAAAAACAGGAACAATCCTTACTTCGTGAAGTTGATAGTTCTCGATCTACCTACAACACGCTATTAGATAGTAAAGGAGATCTAGGATTACTGCTCAACAAAGATACGGGTAATGCTGAGGTTATAGAGCAGGGTCAAATTCCTCAACAAGGCAGCACAGGCAGAGTAATGTTATTAGCTTTGGGTGTTTTGATGGGATTATTCCTTGCCAACCTAACTGCAATTTTGCTAGAAATGCAGGACCGCACCTTGAAAACTATTCCTGAAATAAAACAAAAGTTTGCTTATCAAGTACTGGGTATTATTCCTTTGGATACTCTACAAGAACATCAAAGTGGAATTATTGTCCAAAGAGAACCTGATTCTTTTGCCAGCGAAATCTATCGCATGATTCAAACTAACCTTAAGTTTTTAGCTGTTAAGCGACAACCAAAAGTTATTTTAATGACTAGTTCAGTTCCAGGAGAGGGTAAATCTACCGTTGCTGCCAACTTAGCTGCTGCGATGTCTCAACTAGGTCGCAAAGTCTTATTAATTGACGGTGACTTAAGAAAGGGTTCTCAACATGAGCTGTGGCAAGTAAGTAACAAAGCTGGGGTCAAGGATGTTGTAACTCATAAAACACCATTAGCTCAGGTTGTTTCTCAGCCAATGCAGCAGTTAGATCTGCTAACTACTGGAATAGTTGCTCCTAATCCACTTGCTTTATTAGATTCAACAGAAATGAGCGAACTAGTAGCCAAAGCCAGAAAAGAATATGAGTTAATTATTATTGACGCTCCACCTTTAGCTGTGACTGCTGATGTTTTGACCTTGACTAAACTTGCTGATGGTATTGTTTTTGTAAGTAGACCAGGGGTAGTGGAAAACGAGAGTGCTGAATTAGCGCAAGAAACTATAGCCAATGCTAACCTTTCTCAAAAAGTATTGGGAATGGTCATTAATGGAGTCAAGCCTAACGAATTTGACCGCTATTCCTATCATGCTAAATACAGTAAAAGCTACTTTTCAAGTTCTCCTGAGAGCAGCAGTTCCAAAACTGCTCCTGCCTAGACATACATAACCAAAGCATTTGATTCGTAAATGTAATTTAAGAACTTAAAGTAACTATTTTCTCTAAAAAAATGAAAAAATCAACTATTGTTATAGGCTTGGATGCAGCAGAACCCAGGCTAATTGAAGAATGGATGGCTGCTGGACATCTTCCCAATCTAAGCAAAATTCGTCAATCAGGAATTTACGGTCGTTTGGACAACACGGTGAATTATTGTGGTGTGCCTACCGAATATTCGACTACTGAACCTTTGTGGGCAACCTTTTCGACTGGATGTCGCGCTGATACCCTGGGTTATTGGGATACAGTTAGCTACAACCCAGAAAACTATGAAATTGTCTGCGATGTAGTCACTAGCGGTTATGACTATCAGGAGTATTCTCCTTTCTATGCCCTAGGAAAAGATTATAAAGTTGCAGTTCTAGATGTTCCAGTAACTACTCTTTCTGATGATGTCAATGGGGCGCAGATTTTGGGTTGGGGTGGACATTATCCTTATACTGTTAGTGCTTCTAATCCTCCTGAGCTTTTTGCGGCTATTACGGAAAAATATGGCAAAAACCCTGTTTTACATAATGATAATGGGCTGTGGTGGAACCCAGAATATGTTACCTGGATTCAAGAAGCAGCAGGAAAAAGTATTGATGGGCATTCGGCGATCGCTCGTGATTTGCTCAAGCAAGATGATTGGGATTTATTCTTGATGGTATTTGGTGAAACTCATACTATTGGTCACGATCTATATAACCATAGTCAAGCCGATCATCCCACCTATAACTACCTTACGGATAATGGTACTAAACCCGATCCTTTATTAAAAACCTATAAGCACGTCGATCGCGCAATTGGCGAAATTTTAGCAGAAGCTCCTAAAGATGCAAATATAGTCTGCTTTTCGGCTCACGGTATGGCTGCTAACTTTACTGATTTATTAAGTATGGCTGTATTGCCAGAACTATTGTATCGTTTTCATTATGGCAAAGCGGCGATCGCTCCAGGAAAAGTTGGTTCTATTCCCTCGCCTATGGTTACAAAACCAATCAGGAATTCTTGGCCAGGAGAAATTTGGAGTCAGGTTTATGAACCCAATCCGCTTAAAAAATTTTTTCGTACTTGGACTCATAAAAAGCTTTTGCGAGGTAAAAAACATGGTTTACTCTCACCCTATAGCCTCTTGGATGAGCCAATTGAACAGGAATTAGCTATGGGCTGGATGCCTGGTATGTGGTACTCGCCTTTGTGGCCAGAAATGAAAGCATTTGCTTTGCCTGCCTTTACCAATGGACATATCCGCATCAATCTCAAAGGCAGAGATAGAAATGGAGTAGTCGAACCTTCGGAGTACGATGCTTTGTGTGCAGAATTGACTGAAATTCTTTATGACCTTCAAGATGGCAGAACAGGTAAAAAAATTGTTAAACAAGTAGTTAAAACCCGTACTATTCCTTTGGACGACGATCCTAAGCTACCTGATGCAGACTTAGTAGTATTGTGGCAAGAACCAGTTACAGATGTTGTTGATAGTCCAAGATTAGGTCGTGTTGGGCCTTTAACTCACTGTCGTGCAGGAGGTCATATAGGTCAAGGTTTTCTATTAGCCAAAGGAGATCATATTCCTGCTGGGTCTAACTTATCTGCTGGTGAAGCTGTAGATTTAGCTCCAACAATTTTGAGCTTGATGAATGCAAAAATACCAGAACATTTGGATGGAAAAGCTTTGATATCACAAGTATCATATTCTACCTAAATCATGAATATAACAGAGATAAAATCCAAAGCAACAAATCTATTCCATAGTAATCTGGCACGGGATACTTTCTGGATGCTGTCATCTAAATTGTTTAACGTGGTCATGCAAACTGGATACTTTGTTATCGTTGCCCGTATATTGGGAAAAGAAAATTATGGTTCTTTTATTGTTGTTACTGCTTGCGCATCAATTATTTTTCCCTTTGTTGCTTTGGGTAGTGAACACATCCTAGTCAAAAATGTTTCGACTAATAAAGCTAGCTTTAGTACCTATTGGGGCAATGCGCTGGTTCTCTTGACTGCTAACGGTTCTTTTTTAACTTTAGCTTTGTTATTAATATCTCCCTTGATATTTCCCAAAAACATTGTATGGGGAACAATCCTGCTGATTTTAATATCAGATCTCATTTGCCTAGCCTTGTACGATCTTGGGTCTAAAGCTTTAATAGCTAATGACATGGTCAAAAAGACAGCACAGTTGGGAATATTGAATACTTGTGGCAAACTGCTAGCTGCTCTGTGTTTGGCTGCCTTTTTTGAGAATCCAGGTATTGCCACCTGGAGTTATTTATACCTCACCAGTTCGGTAGTTACTTCTGTTATTACTGTCTTAATAGTTCATAAAATGGTAGGTTTACCAAAACCTATTTTATCAGAACTTAAATCTAATATTGGTCAGGGATTATACTTCGCTATTAGTGCTTCAGCTAGTAACATCAATGCAGGCTTAGATAAATCGATGCTGGGTAAATTAGCTGGTGTTGGTGCTGCTGGAATATATGGTTCAGCTTATCGCTTTATTGATGTTGGTAACGTTCCCCTTTTGGCATTATCTGGTGCTACCTATACTAGGTTTTTTCAGCGTGGCGCATCGGGAATTAAAGGTAGCTTAAGCCTTGCCAAACGTCTGCTGCCTTTTATAGCATTTTATGCGATCGCTAGCGTCATTGGCTATTTCTTTATTGCTCCTTATATTCCCAATATTTTAGGTGAAGAATACAAAGATGCTATTGACGCATTGTTACTATTATCACCTTTACCAGCGATCGCAGCTTTCACCTATTTAGCAGCAGATTCTCTTACGGGTTCAGGAAATCAAAAGGCTCGAAGCATAGTCCAAGTAGGTGCTGCAATTCTCAATATCTGTTTAAATATATTGCTTATTCCCAAGTTTTCTTGGCAGGGTGCTGCTTGGGCTACCTTAATTTCTGACTCATTAAGAATGGTTTTTTTGTGGTTAATTGCTTTTTACTTATATCGGCAAACAACAAAATAAAACTTATATATCTATATCTAATAAAATTATGAATTTGCTTATTGATTTAGAGATTCAACACTAATAAAATCGTCGTCAGATCACAGATACTAAAAAAATGAACAGTAATAATTCAATAAATAGCCTGTATTTTTCAATTTAAGATTTCTCATGAATCTATAGATAGTATGCTAAATTAGCAGTTTATAAAAACTATTTTGACTATCTATGTTTAAATACATTCGCTACCAATATTAAATAAAAAATTTGAAAATCTTTGGCGTTGAATAATTACCCATAATTCTTGCTCTAAAATTATGCTTTTCAATTCATTCGAATTTATTTTTCTGTTTTTGCCGATTACTCTATTGGGTTTCTTTTTAATTAGTAGAAAACCAGAGTATATCAAACAGCAAATGCCCATATATTGGCTAGTTGCTGCCTCACTATTTTTCTATGCTAAGTATAAGGTTCTAAATCTTCCCTTAATCTTGATATCTATCGCAGTTAACTATGGGTTAGGTTATCTACTGGGAAATGTATTAAAGAAAACAAAAACCAAGAAAACAACACTTTTGCTCGGTATTATATTCAACTTGGGGTTGATTTGCTACTTTAAGTATTCAGGCTTTTTAGTTAGCAATATAAATTATTTTGTCAAAACTGATTTTATTATTCCGACTATAGTAATTCCTTTAGGAATTTCCTTTTTTACATTTCAACAAATAGCATACTTAGTTGATGCCTATAAAGGTGAAACTAAAGAATACAGTATTTTGAAGTATATGCTGTTTGTCTGCTTTTTTCCGCAATTGATTGCAGGACCAATAGTTCATCATAAAGAAATTCTACCGCAATTTGAAACAACGTTTATCTATAAGTTTAATCAGACTAATCTAGCCATAGGTTTGACGTTTTTTATGGCTGGTTTATTCAAAAAAGTTGTTTTTGCCGATCGCATTGCCGAATTTTCTAATTTAGCTTTTGCAGCAGCATCTCAAGGAATAAATTTGACCTTCTCTGAAGCTTGGGTAGGAGCATTAGGCTATACTTTACAGCTTTATTTTGATTTTTCTGGTTATTGTGACATGGCAATTGGTGCAGCCTATATGTTCGGAATCAGTTTGCCGATAAATTTCAATTCACCTTACAAGTCAATTAGTATTGTTGATTTTTGGCGTAGATGGCATATTACTCTCTCTCATTTCTTGCGCGATTATTTATATATACCTTTGGGAGGAAGCCGCAAAGGGGAGTTTAGACGTTACTTTAACCTGTTAATTACTATGTTGCTAGGGGGATTATGGCATGGTGCAGGCTGGACTTTTATCTTGTGGGGTGGATTACAAGGATTCTATTTAGTTATTAATCATTTATATCGTTCTTGGCGCAAAAGTCTAGGGCATAATTTGAAAAACGATGGTTGGCTACTTCGTGGTATAGGATGGATAACAACCTTTATGGCTGTAGTTGTTTCTTGGGTCTTTTTTCGTGCTAATAGTTTTGCCACCGCTATTTTGATGCTTAAGTCTATGTTTGGCTTTGATGGTATTGAATTAGCACCTTTTCTAGAGCCTTATTTAGGGTTTTTAAGAAATTTGGGGGTAGGATTTTTAGGTTTTAGCGTTAATGTCGGTATCAGTCAAAAATATGCTACTTTTGGCATTATTATTCTCTTGCTCATTGCTTGGTTGACTCCTAATACCCAACAATGGATGGGGAATTATAGTCCAACACTTACTGAGCCTATCGAACAGAATCAATCTCAATGGCAACAAAAATTTTGGCAATCTTTATCTTGGAGACCAAACAAAATTTGGACAGTTATTGTAGCAGGATTAACATCACTCTCTTTGCTATGTTTTAGTAGAGTTAGCGAGTTTCTATATTTCCAATTCTAATTTTTAAAATATATACTAAAGATACTAAAAATGAATTTCAAAAGTGCAGCCAACGAGTTTTTAAAATTAGGTAAACGCGGAACTTCAGAAATGTCTAAATCCAACGTTGCCAAAAAAAATACAGATTCAAAATTCAGTTTTGGGCTTTACGGACTAATTACTTTTATAATATTGGGTTCTGTGGCTGGTCTTAATTGGCTAATCGATCCTTTATGGTACAATCATGGCAATATTATAACTGGCAAAAATTTTGCTTTTAATGAAAGAATAACCAAAACAAACTTATTTTTTAGAACCGAAAATAAAGAAAACTACAATTGCATTATTCTTGGTAGTTCTAGAGTTATTGCCTTAAGACCAGACAATTTTCGCCAAGATCGCTGTTTTAACTACTCTATTAAAGGAGGCGAAATACCTGATTTTATCAATTATGCTGAATCTTTAAAAGAAGAAGGTATAAAGCCTAAAATAGTCTATGTCGGCGTAGATGGTCTAAATTTTGTGGAAAAGGATAGAACACAACAAGAGCCTGTATCTCTACGAAATTTAACTACTAAATCGCCTTTGCAAGCTTATTTATCAGCTGATGTTTTATTGTTTTCAGTTATGACTCTATTGGGGGTTAGTCCCGATCCTGGAAATTATTACGATCGAAACTTTGAACCAGTAGATTTTGCCAGCGCTCCTGAGTATAAGCCAGATTTTTATAAACCTGCTTCCCCGCAAAGATGCGATCTTTCACCAGTAAAAGCTTTTGTACAACTGAGGGCAATTTTTCCTCAAGCTAAGTTTATTGGTTATGTACCCCCCAGATCTGCTTGGAGTATAGTCAATGATACTTACGGCAGAAATTTAACCGACTGTGAGTTATTAAGTTATTATAAAATAGCTCAAAGTTATGATGCAATGTATGATTTTTCTGCACCCTCAGAAATTACCAAAAATCCTGATGATACTTTTGATGGCAGTCATTATTCAGTTATAACAAATAATAAAGTTGCCAAGATTTTACAAGGCGAAGAAAATAAAGATTTTGGTATTAGGGTAGATAAATATGACTTTGATGAATACAGAAATATTTATCGCCAAAAAATACGAGATTTCTTGGCTGAAAACAATGAGTTGCAGCTTTGGGACAAGTCTGATGAAATATCAGTTGACATGGTTAAGTAGGAAACCAACAAAAAACCCGATAATGGCTGAAATCGGGTTTTTTATTGTGTTGTAAATTATTTCTAGGAAAATCAATTAGTTATTGTGCTTTCTTGCTTTCTTACCCATTCTTAATTGCGATCGCCTCATATTGGGAGGAATAGCCAAGTTTTGAATTACCTGATATTTTCTCTCGCGCTCCATCTGCTTGAGTTCGGTATAATCAAGCCAATGAATACAATTTACTGGACAAGTATCTATAGCTTCGTTGATTAGCTCTTCTGTGTCGCTATTTTGGTTGAACACTCTGGCTCTACCATAGTCTGGTTCAATGTAAAAAGTATTAGCCGCGACGTGAGTACAGTTTTTACAACCTATGCAAATGTTTTCATCAACATAGACTCCTTTTTGTCGCCATGCTCCCCCTAATTCTGGTTCAAAACCGCTTCTTTGAGAGTTATCACGGATAACACCTCCTAATTCTGGCTCAAAACCGCTTTTTTCTAGAGGAGAAAAATTAGACATCACGCACTCCAACGTTGAACGACTAAACGAATTGAACCATCCTGATTTTTAGCTTGCTCTGTAATGGAAAAACCTTGATTGCTAGTTTCGTTAATAACTGTATGATAGGCATAGCGTTGAGTAACCTGACGCAGAAAGCCATCTACAGTCAATGGCTGTTGCCAATACTGTAAATCTGCCACTAGTTCGTATTCCTTGCCATTCCAGCAAAAGCCAAAATCATAGTTGTTTAACTGTTCAACAACAATATCAGCCTTGTGGGTTTTTCCTTGATAACCTCTGACAATTCCTGGACCATTTTTCCAATCTACATCTAAGTCTTTAAGCGCTGCTTTTAAAGAATCTAGATTGCGAATTTTAGTTTTAATATTGCTGAAATGTGACATAAATTTCCTCTATGAAAATGAATTAGATATTAAACAAGCTATTGGGCTAGTTTTGTTAAATTACCAATCACTATAGTTGTTTTGGGTAGCTACAGTAGCTGTTTGAGTAACATTCTGAGCATAGTAGTCAGAAGAAGGTTTTTGGTCAATAACCACCCCTAACTGTTCTTCAATTGCTGCTGTCACCTCTTGGCAAGATGAGCCAACAATACCAGTTACTGTCTCTTTAACCCGACCATCGGGATAAATAATGAATTCAAGTGTTTCCATGTATTTGCGATCGCCTACTTAGCATCAAGCTGTAACTGTTGAAAACTAACAAATAGTTTACAGAGCCACTATTTTTTGTTATATCGCTCTTTATATAGATATTTTGAGCAATTAACTAAATACTATGGGAATCTTATCAAAACTTAATAATAATTAGTTTAACTACTATTGCCTATTTTAAGTTTTCCGCAAACCACGTCCTGAGTCAAGAGCAAGAGGCGGAAAAAAAATATTTTATTAACAAAAAGATACAATAATCCTTTAGAATCAACAAACTAGTCTGTAACTATTGGTAGAGATAATTTTTAATTTATTTATTTAATTTGAGCAATTTGAGCAATAAGCTCGGATAATAAAATCTATTATGTGTAGACCTTAGAGCTAAAAATGATTATCGACAAAGCAGCTAATCCAATCAAAGTTGGCGTTATGGGTTTTGGAGGTTTAGGACAGGCAGCAGCCAGGATTTTAGATCCTAAAGGAGAGATGACCCTAGTAGCAGCAGCAGATCAAAAAGGCTATGCCTACAACCCTACGGGATTAAATTTGAATACAGCAATCTCCACCTATAACAACCGATATTCGGTGGGTTACTTAGATGAATGGGGGACTCTAAGCAACAACAGTATTGAAGATCTAATCACCCATAATAGGGCAGTAGATGGCTACTTTTTGGCTTTGCCCAATCTACCTAATACTTTTATGGCAGATGTTGCCAGGAAGTTTATCAATTCAGGATGGCAAGGAGTTTTGGTAGATGCCCTTAAACGCACTAGCGCGGTTGAACAATTATTAGAATTGCAATCTGATTTACAACAGGCGGGAATTACATATTTAACAGGGTGTGGTGCAACTCCTGGATTATTAACAGCAGCAGCAGCAGTAGCAGCACAAAGCTATGCCGAAATTCATAGCGTTAAGATTACCTTTGGTGTAGGTATTGCTAATTGGGAGGCTTATCGGGCAACTATCAGAGAAGATATTGCTCATATGCCAGAATACGATGTCGAAACAGCCAGAGCAATGAGCGATCGCGAAGTTGCCCAGTTGTTAGATAAAACTGACGGTATTATTTCCCTAGAAAACATGGAACACGCCGACGATATCATGTTGGAGTTAGCAGGAATATGCGATCGCAGTCGAGTTACCGTTGGTGGGGTGGTAGATACTCGTAACCCGAAAAAACCCCTCAGTACTAATGTCAAAGTTACAGGACGTACTTTTGAAGGAAAAATATCTACCCATACTTTCAGCTTGGGAGATGAAACTAGTATGGCAGCTAACGTGTGTGGTCCAGCTTTTGGTTATCTCAAAGCTGGTATAGCTTTAAACCGTCGTGGTATTACTGGCTTATTTACCGCAGCCGAAATTATGCCTCAGTTTGTAAGATAGCTAGTAAGCAATTCAACTCTCGCGGTGGGGGTCACACGCGGGCAAGCCCTTTGTGCTCCGCAGACGATGGCGCGGATGCGCTGTACTCAACGCGAAGCGTTGTGCAGCCATCGCTTCAACAAAGGCGCACTTCCGCATGTAGCCGTTGCGGGTCTGCGACCCGTTGCGAGTCAGCGCGTTGCGGTGAAGCAGTTGCCTTGGGCGGGTTTCCCGACTTGAGCAAAGGCACGAACCCGAAGGGGGGTTCCCCCCGTCTTCTGCGACTGACGAGGGCGAGGCATCTCGGCAAGAAAGGGGTACTAGATGCGGACAAGTCCTTTCTCGCATCTAGCCCTTTGTCTCATGAGCGAGTGAATCAAAAAAGGCTTAAAGCCTTTGTATTCAAAAAGCTTGTCTTGAGACAGTTGTTCATGGGGGAAACCCCGCCGTGAGAGTGGAACAAGCCCCCTAAACGGGGGCGTTTCCTCTCACGAAGACCACACTGTCTCGCTGTTCCACACCCGCGCTTTAGACGTCGCTTTTTGTATAATTACCTTTAATTATCAAAATTGTTTGAATGGCGATCGCAGCAGGAATTAGCTTGACCCCCTTTTTCTTAGCATTTCGCTGCTAGAGCCAACTGTTTGTCTACCCTTTAAATTCTTTGTCACCCCGTGAAGCAAAAATGTATATAAATAGACACTATAGTAATAGTAGTCAAAAAAAATAGTATAGATCGGTGTCTTGGATTACACTAAAGACGACTAAAGCTCGCTGGGAGGCAGAGTTGATGCAGCAAATATTGACTGCTTATGATATTCCTAGTCGCGTCCTTAATATTGGCGCGGGTATTTATTTTGGAGAGGGAAGTCAAGCAGCATTACAGGTAAGATCTAAAGATCAGTGGACAGCTTTATTGCTTTTAAGTCCTCCAGAAGATAATCCAGAAAGCTGAAACTTTATAAAAAAACTTAAATTATGTCTTCTTTATTTGATTGGTTCGCCAACCTCAGAAAAACAGAACTACCGATGCAAAAGCTGCAAGAGAGAGAAATTGCTGATGGACTATGGACAAAATGTACTGCTTGTGCTTCTGTGGCATATACAAAAGATTTACAGGCTAACCAATTAGTTTGTCCTGAATGCGATTATCATAATCAAGTTGATAGTGACGAAAGAATCAGGCAATTGATCGATGCTAATACATGGAAACCTCTAAACGAAAATATTAGACCAATTGATCCCCTGATATTTCGCGATCGCAAAGATTATCAGGCAAGATTACAGGACTATCAGGCAAAAACAGGTCTAACTGATGCGGTGACAACAGGTACGGGTTTAACTGATGGTCTACCTATTTCTTTGGGGGTGATGGATTTTCGCTTTATGGGTGGCAGCATGGGATCCGTAGTCGGAGAAAAGCTTTGTCGTCTAATTGAACACGCTACTGCCGAAGGATTTCCCGTAGTAATTATTTGTGCTTCTGGTGGAGCAAGAATGCAGGAAGGTATGTTTAGCCTAATGCAAATGGCAAAAATTTCAGGAGCTTTGCAACGTCACCAAGAAGCAAAATTACTATATATTCCTGTGTTAGCTCATCCTACTATGGGAGGAGTTACCGCTAGCTTTGCTATGTTAGGAGATATTATTATAGCTGAACCTAAAGCTACTATTGGTTTTGCAGGTAGACGGGTAATAGAACAAACTTTGAGAGAAAAGTTACCCGAAGGATTCCAAACCTCTGAATATTTATTAGAACATGGTTTTATTGATTCAATTGTGCCCCGCACTCAGCTAAAAAAGACTTTGGCGCAGTTGATTAGTCTGCATCAGCCTTTTTATGCTCTAATGTCTCCTATAGAACAAAAATATCATTCAGAAGTGAGTGAAACCGTCTAAATAGCACAATTAAAGTAATGTTTATCAGCTTAAAACGATCGTTACCGAGAATCTTTTTGGTAATGGCGATCGCCTTAATTTCATGTCCTCAATCTCTTACCGCCAAGACTATGACTTTGAATCAAACTGAAATTGACCAGAAAATTCAAACCTTACCCCAATGGCAGCAACAAGACCAAACCATTACTCGTACCTTTAAATTTAAAAACTTTGTCCAGGCGATCGATTTTGTCGATAAACTAGTTAAACCAGCAGAAGCAGCACAACATCATCCCGACTTAGAAATTTCCTATAACAAAGTAAAAGTTTCTCTCACTTCCCATGATGCAGGAGGACTAACCCAAAAAGATTTTGACATGGCTCAAACCATTTCTAAATTAGCTAATTAAAAGTTAATGAGGACTAAAAATTTTTCCTTGTCCTTCATTCCTTCAGATAAATCAGTATTAAGTTTGCATTACCTCATTTTTTGAATACGTCTGCTTTTGTTTTCTATGCAGCAGTTTTTTACCAAAAAATCAAAATTCCTGGTTAGCTTATGCTTCACGTTAATCTTCAGCTTGTGTATAGCTTATTTTTTTTCTGGTACAACTTCTGCTAGCACAGTAGTCAAGCAAGCGGAAATTTATAAAATACGTAATTAAGTAGACATAAATCATCAAGATAAACCAAACTGGAATCAGGCTAAAATAGGTGATGTAATTGTACCCAGAGATTCTATACGTACTAATGCCGACTCCCGTGCTGATATCCTATTTAACGAAGGTACGATAGTAAGAACAGGTGCAGAAACTACCTTTCGCTTTCCTCAAGGTAAACGTAATTTTGAATTGACTAGTGGTGCTGCGCTGGTCATGATCCGTCCAGAACAGGGACAAAGCACTATTAATACTCCTCAAGCTAAAGTGGTTTCTAAGGGAACAGCCTTATTTGTCCAGCATGATTCTCAGGTCAATGCTTCTTTGATCGGAGTTTTGACCTGAGAATCATGCGGGTTTAGTGAAAGTGTCTAATGCTAATGGAGAAATTACTATTCGGTTACAGGCTGGTCAGTTTGTTTCTATAATTCAGGGAGTAGTTGGTTTGGTAGAGCAATTTGTCCTGCCTATGTTCTATGAAACTATAGAATTGGCTGCGGGATTAGGATTAAATCCCCAGGAAACTGAAGCAACAATTGCTAAAGAACTGCCAGAGGTTCAGACCACTATTAGAGAAGTCCAGGCAGAAGCTATTGAACCCCTAAAAAATCATCTAGCATTGCTTGAGGGTTTTTGTCAACTCGGCGTAGAAGCAAAGAATTTATCGCCATTGCTTCAGCTTTTTGGCATTGGAGTTTCTGGAGTAAAAGTGAATTTGGAAATACCGAAAACAGATTTGTTTATAGTTCCCTTTCGTTCCCTAAGCGGTATAACTTGGTTAGGGCAATACTGTAAAGCAAATCAAACACTTCCAGGATTTGAATCAAATAAATAGTTGCCAAAAAATTAAGCTATAAAAGATTTATTTGAATGTTGATTAAAAGCTGAAATATAAGGCTTTTGATCGACATAACTATTATTTATAGACGTTAATTAATAATCACCGTTTGAAAACTTCTCTACACAGCGGACAAATATCTCTACACCCATTCCTAAAGCTGTTTCATCAAAGTCAAAGCGAGGATGATGATGGGGATAGGCTAAACCCTTATCGGGATTGGCTGAACCCAAAAAGAAATAGCATCCAGGCACTTCCTGCAAAAAGAAAGACATATCTTCTCCTCCCATAGTTTGGCACTCTGGCACAACTCCCATGGGGGTTTCTACTACTTCTGCTGCCACTGAGCGCACCAATTCGGCGATCGCACTATCGTTAACTGTAGGTGGATATAGCTGCCAGTGATTTAGTTCATAGTTTGCGCCGTGCATTTGACAGATACCGGCAATGATAGCTTCTAGCCTTTTACCAATAAGAGTTTCTAATTCAGGATTAAAATAGCGAATCGTGCCACTCATCCTGGCGGTATCGGCGATCACGTTCAATGCTGTACCTGCGTGTAACTCACCTACGGTTACTACCGCAGCGTCTAAAGGCTTGACATTACGCGAAACAATAGTTTGCAAAGCATTAACAATTTGACTAGCAACCACAATTGAGTCTACGGTTTGATCGGGCATTGCCCCATGACCACCTTTACCTAAAATCGACACACGAAAACACTCTACGGCTGCCATTAATGCACCACTACGAACTCCTATAGTGCCTAGAGGCAAATTATTCCACAGATGTAAGCCGATAATTGCATCCACTTCAGGATTGTGTAACACTCCCGCTTCAATCATCGGTTTTGCTCCCCCTGGACCTTCTTCGGCGGGTTGGAAGATAATTTTTACTGTCCCCTGCCAGCTATCTTTGTGGTTCGAGAGATAGTAAGCTGTACCAAGAGCGATCGCCGTATGTCCATCATGTCCGCAAGCGTGCATCCTGCCTTCATGTTGCGATCTATAGGAAACCTCGTTTGCTTCTTGGATTGGTAAAGCATCCATATCGGCACGAATAGCCAAGACTTTGCCAGGAAAATTACTGATAATAGTGGCGACAATACCAGTTTTGGCAATACCTATTTCATGGGGAATATTCCACGACTGAAGTTTTTCTTGGATAAATTTTGCCGTAATCTGTTCTTGGAAAGCTAATTCTGGTTTCTGATGTAGGCTACGTCGCCACTCAACTAAATTTAGCTGCAAGTTGCGTATTTCAGAGCGAATTTGGCTTAAATCAACGGATTTGGCTTCTTTTACCGTGAAGATCATATTTTAACATCCAGAAATTATCTTAGTTTTTAATAGAACTATGAGATAGGTATATTTTAATAGCCTTTATCAAAGGCAGTTTAGAAAATAATAGCAATTTAAATTAAAGACATAACATAGATTATCTCACCAATTTTTTCTGGCACTATCATTTTATCTATTACATCTACAGATGATTTATATTCGTATTTTAAATCGTGGTGGAGGATTGAATAAAGCGATCGCTCTTATTAAAGACAATCTTCTCTTCTTGAAATGGCTTTTCGATCGTTTATCCCATATCAAAATATATTCTTATGTTACTATAACGATATATCGCGATATATCAAATAAACAATAATTCAAAAACGACAACTATGAGGTCAACTATGTTTGAATACTTCGATTCGCGCTTTTCGCCAGCATGGGCTGGAGAAAATTTTGACATTCAGTTTTTCGCCAGTGAGAAATTTGCAGGAAGACGAAGAGGATTTGGTGGCAGGTGGAGGGATGAGCCTCGTACCCGTCGTGGTGAAATAAAGTTTATTTTGCTTAGCTTGCTATCTGAGCGACCCCAGCACGGTTATGAACTGATAAAAGAGTTAGAAAATCGTCGCGGTGGTTTTCGTCGCCTTAGTCCAGGATCGGTGTATCCAAAGCTGCAAATGCTAGAAGAAAAGGGTTATTTAACTAGCGAGCAAATCGATGACAAACGTGTCTACACCATTACAGACAGTGGTAGACAGCTATTGGATGAGCGCGAACAACAGCTTGGTTCAGAAAAAGTTTACGGTAACTCTACAGCGAAGGAGTCTTCTGAATTAATCGAGTTGCGGCGTACTTTGACAGAGTTGAATGATGCTGTTACACACGCTGCTCGAAGTGGTAACCCCGAACAGACAAATCAAGTGCGCGATCTTTTGGTTCAGGTTAAGCGTGAAATTTACAAGCTCTTGTCACAGATGTAGAGGAGTAGAGGAAACAATAGTAATCTTTCAACTCAACCACAGGATTACTGTAGCTACTTTATTTTTGGCAAGGGAGGCAAGGGATCGGCTTCCAAGGAAACCTCATAACGGCTTTTAACCGCACCAGTATTGTTCCAAGGAGGATGCCAGTAACTTTCTTGAATAACTGTTTTAGTAGTTGACCAGCGAAACTTGACCAAACTGAGGTTATTTCTGCCGATAACTTCTGAACCCTCCTGTAACCAAGAATTGCGCCACAGCCAAAAAATCAAGCTAGCAATAAACTTCTGCCAAAGACTAAGAGCAACAGGACTACGAGAACTATATCCTTTAGGGGTAAGTTTTTCCTGGGACTGCTGCCAAGATAATGATTGGGCTGGCTGTCTTTTGCACCATTCAATACGATATTGCCAATCAGGAAGTGAATTTGAGTCATCTAAATACTGTTGCTTTTGTTTCGAGCCAGAGGGGGAAATTTCTTTCAGCTTTAAAGGGTTATTCCATCCCAACCAGCTTTCAGTTTTTTCGGGAAACAAAGATTTAAGTTTGGTATGCGCCACGCGAGTAGCCATCTCGGAATTTTTAATCGCGCTGGAGGTAAGCTGGACTAATACAGAACCTTCAGGTGCATCATAAAACCAATGAGAAAAACGTACTGCACAACTGTAGTGAATATCTCCTGAGAGAATAATTACTCGCTGACGTTGTTGACAAAGAGTAAGTAATAGCTGGGCAAAAGCGTCGGCGTGAAAATTCCAAGAATCTCCCACATCACTATGAAATACACGACCGCGACTTAATTCAAATTGCTGAATGCGATCGATAATGCCTAAGGCAACTAAGTTTGTCGGTAAAATAATTATAGTGGCTTCAATTTCTGCTTTACTTTGGCTCAAAGGGCTTTCTAGCTGTTGTTCAAAAGCTCTAGGGCATAGTAACATAGGCGGTTCTAGACCTTTATCTTCTTCAGGAGGGTAACCGCGCCAAGTACGGGTGTCTAGCACAATAACTTCATGTTTATAGCTGCTGACGCTGTAGTGCCAGGGAATAGCTTCACTGTCTCGCGCCAGGATAACTACGTCTGCGTCGGTTTCTAATCGAGGTAATCCTGTTGACGGGTCAGTAGCAGGAATGCCCAAATAGCGATCGCATTTTTGTTTTGCCCACACATCTTGACCTTTTGAAGCTAACCACTTAGAGGCTAGTTGCAGTAGCTTTTCTCCTCCTGTTGCCTCTGCAAACTTTTGGGGTGTGTTACCCCAGGCTTGAAACAAACCATAAGCCAATAAACCATTCTGAACAATTCTTTTGCCTAAAGGCTTCCCTAAAACGCGATCGCACCATTGCCGATTCAGATACCAATCATCGCTAATGTCATGGTCATCGCAAATAGTATACACGGGAATATTAGCTAATGCTCGCCTGACGCAGTTTGAATCCTTGACAAAGCTATTTATATCTTCAAGTTCTTGTTGCCAATGATGTGACTTCTTGCTGTCTTTGAATAAACTTTTGCCAGAGGGAAAATCTACAGGCATCAATACTGGCGACCAAGCCAACAAGTAAGCAGCAGCATATTCACCAAAGCTAAATAAATGGCTTTTAGCTTTTTGGGGGGTTTTTTCTAGCATGGCAGTCAATCCCCCTTCAATACGGGCAATCTCTGCGCGTTTACCTGGAATTATCTCGTTAGCCAAGATTGTTCCTTCTATTAGAGGTAACTCTTCCGACCAACCAAACAAAAGTTGATTAATACCTTGAGCTAGCCAAAGAATAGGATCGGCAACATCATCACCGTATATCTGATCTCCTGTGAGAAATAGCTGATGAGGTCTTTCGGTTGCTAAATGTGCTGATTCTAGAATTAAATTGTCTAAATAAGATAGAGTGTCTTTACCACCACCATGAGGCTTACGACAAGAGCCATGAACGATTTTTAGCTGGTTTAAATCAGCGGGTGGTAGAGAAAAAGTAGGAAGCTGATGGGAAAAATAACTCAGGCTATAGCTGCTGGTTTGGATATCGTCGAGTAGGCTGTAACCATTGCCATCGCAGTAAACATTATAAGCATAAATTTCGCCTGATTGAAGGGATTTACCGCCCGTGGCTTTGGCGGTGATGGCAACTATATGAAGATGTTCACCTAATTGGATTGTGTCGCGCTGACCTTGGAATATTAGTTCACTAATGGCTTGACCTTCGTTTTCTGTCTCATATACTTGCAGCAAAAGCGATTGCGCTTTTTTTAATGCCAACCAAACAGTAATGCTGTCTGCTTCTGTACGTCGTAAAATTGGACCAGCTAAAATTAGAGGCAGATCTTTAATATCTGGTAAATATTCAAAAACAATCTGTGAATTCAATGTTTCAATATTTAAAAATTATATTTTAATTTAAAAAGTCTTGATGTTTTCTTTAATTATTACATCAAACACTTTACTAAAAAATGCTTAAAATGCTTACCCATCAACAAAAAAGGCTTAGCTACTCCAAACCTTTGCATAAATTAAATAAGCTATAAGTAAAAATTACTAATTAACTTAATCAATCGCTTTTTTGATGTTATCTTTAACGTTTTCTACACTATGCTGGACTTGAGCTTCTGCTTGTTTATCTCGTCCTTCAACTTTGTCTTGAGGATTACCCGTAACTTCGCCCACTGCCTCTTGGACTTTACCTTCAACGTTTTTGGCAGTAGCTTTAACTCTATCTTCAATACTCATTATTATAGTCCTCTTCGTATTAAAATTATTACAATAATATCACATATTAAATTATTGAGCCAACTTAACAATTTCTGATTATTTACTCAAAGATTGATTCTAAAGATATACCAAATAATGCGATCGCTGTTGGTAATTCCTGTTGAGTTTATCGAAGAGTTTAGACTTGTTTGATTGTAAATTATGCACATTAATATTTGCTGATTTGTTGGTTAGTTTTTCCCAGCAATATCTTATTGTTTCTTCAGATCTTCCTCATCATTATCTAAGTGACCTAGCTCAATATAGTAATTGAATCAAGCAAAGAATGATTCAAAACTAAAATTAATTTATAGGAACAAGATCATGAAACTATCTTCAATTATCACTTTATCAGTATTAACAACTATCGGTTTTTCTTCCCCCTTATTGGCTCAAGAGAAAGTTACTACCAACAGTCAAGAAGCACATAATATCGTCGAAGTTAGTCCGTCTAATTTAGTATCAGCAGCCTATCAAGGTCGTTTTACAGATCAAGGAATTCCTTCTGGTGGCAGATTTATTAGCGCAATTAAAACTAACAAATTACAACCTAGAGATTTAGTTAAAACTGCCATCTCAGCAGGTAGGCTATCAGAAGCTACTCTCAACGATCAAAGTTATTTACATAGTGTAAGAACTCTCGCTGACCATCTGGATACAAACTAGCTATTTTGTTAATACTTTCTAACTTTCAGTTGAGATTGACATTCTGAACAAAAACAATAGTAGTAGTTAGTCAAGGCTGAACGTTCTTCTTAAAATTAAATCTTAAGCTAAAAGCCCCAAACTTATTTTTTAGGGCTTTTAGCTTGGATGCAGTTCCAAGTTTTTAGGTAAATGGCAAATAAATAGTTTGATAAGGGGTAGTTTATAATCCATCGATTCAAATACTACAGTGTGGTGTGGACAGAAATATAGTCAACGATCTTTAATTCTGATGCCATATTATCGATCCACACTAGGTAGTTTTAAAATTATCCACCGCAGGTAAACACCATGCCTATTAACTGATGAGTTAGAGGCAAGGTATCAATAATCATCGCCACGCACAATAACATCATATAGAAGATGGAATACTTAAACATCCCCCGCGCTAACTGATTGCTAGTTGGATCTTGCTTTAATTCCCAAGCCTTGTAGATAAACTTATAGCCGAGATAAGTTGCGATCGCACCATAAACAATACCCAAATTCCCTACAGGATACATTAACAATAGGCTACAGGGAACTACTAACAGAGTATAAACCCAGATTTGCTTAACAGTTTCTGCTTCTCCTTTAACTACAGGCAACATTGGTATTCCCACTTCGGCATAGTCTTCTTTGATCATCAGTGCCAAAGCCCAAAAATGAGGAGGAGTCCACAGAAAGATGATGCCAAACAATAACCAGGGGATTAAGCCTAGACTGCCTGTTACCGCAGCCCAACCAACCAAAGGTGGAATTGACCCCGCAGCACCACCAATCACAATGTTTTGGGTCGTGTGTCGCTTTAGCCAATGAGTATAAATGAGCATATAAAAAATAATGCCAGACATTGCCAATAATGCTGCCAATAAATTAGCAAACAAAGTTAGCAACGAAAATGAAAGTATGCCTAACACGGCAGCAAAAATTAGAGCGTGACGAGGCTGCACCTTACCTGAAGGGATTGGACGCTTGCGTGTCCGAGTCATGGTGTAGTCAATATCTTGGTCGTAGATGCAGTTGAGTACTTGAGCCGAAGCTGCTGCTAATGTACCCCCTAATAAAGTAACTAATAGTAAAATTGGGTCTACTCTGCCCTCAGAAGCAATCCACATTGATGCAGCCGTGGTGATTAGCAGCAAGGGAATGATACGGGGTTTGGTTAGCTGATAATAGCTTTTAACCACTTCAGCTAAATTTTGATTTTGGCGGGCTAGACTTGTCCCTGTCATTATGATTTTCCCTTTAATTTATGGTGATTATATGTAAAGTAGTGTAAAGTATTTTTGATTTTATTGAGCGATCGCCTGTTGTTTCTGATCTCGTATAGCTAACACCGTAAAAGCAACTAATACTCCTAACAAACTCGCACCTACCGCCTGATGAGTAACTGTTAAAGGCTCAACCTGAAGGTGCAGTTTGAACGTAGCAAACCCCAGTAAAATTTGGATGCTAACTAATACTGCTGCTGCGTTAGCTAAAATACGCAGATTTTTATGTAAGCCAGGAGTTTTCTTAGCAAACCAAACCAAGGCAATGGTTGCCAAAGTAGGGGGAACAACTCCTAAAATATGGGCATTCATGATGTTACACAGTTGAGAACCTCCAAAACACTGATGCAATGCCCAACGGGAGCCAACTAAACCTCCTAAAATACTTTGCAGATAAACTAAAGCTGCTGCGCTCAAGCCTAACCAACTTAGTTTTGCTGCGGTTTTTGTTCCCTGATAAGGCAGCAGGGCAGTTCCCATAATGATTAAGGTTGTAAAAAATAGTAATGCTGTGCCTAGATGTGCTGTAACAATATCAAAACGCAATAGCTGAGTAACTGTAAGTCCGCCTAAAATACCCTGAAAAACAATGAGAAATAGGGCAAAGGTAGCAGCCCAAGGCAGCCATTTTGGCAATAGGCGACGATACCACCAGGATAAACCAGATAAGGCGATCGCACTAATTCCTATCAAAGCAGCATCTAAACGATGAAACCATTCTAAAAACACCTGGAGGTTCATCTGTCGGGTTGGTACAAGCTGACCATAACATAAAGGCCAGTCTGGACAGGCTAACCCCGCGTTCATAACCCTAGTGGCACTGCCTACAGCCATCAAAAGTAGTGTGGCGATCGCCATTTTCCAAACTAAACGGCGAATCCAAACTTGGGGTCGGGGAAGTTCTTCTCTGTTGCTGGTTTGTGGTTGAAAAGTTGATTCTGTCATTGCACACTTGACTAATTAAATGGAAAAAAACTTTACCAAACTTATAATAGTATTCGCTTGAAATTCAAACTATAAACTATTATTTTTTCTTAGGTCTTGTCTTACTTTCCTCTACTAATACTTTAACGACCTTTTTCTGATAGGTTGATCATTTTAGATATTCTTCAGATTAGATTGGTGAAGCCTTTGACAAAACTCCAAACTTTATAAAGAAAAAATTAAATTTTGCGAACAGAAGCAAACTTATAGACTAGGGCAATAGTTGTGGTTTTATAGATCCCAAACAAATAATAAAGAATTAAACTTAGCAGTTAGAACTTGAGCATCAAACCTACCTATCTTCTGGAAATTTGCTTTACCCTAATAAATAGACAACAAAATATTTTTAGCTGAAATTTTAGTATTATTTATCTCAAAAATTTCCATTCACAAGTAATAAACTGTAGATAAAGCCAATAAATCAGATCCTAAAAGAAGATCCGCTAACACCAATTTTTGTAAACATTATCCAACATCTATCAACGTGAATATTCCTGGTAACATAATTACTCTCATCGCTGGAATTGCGATGACCTTAATAAGTCTGTGGTATGGACAAAATCATGGGCTTCTTCCTGTAGCAGCATCTAGTGATGCAGGAGATGTGGATGAACTCTTTAACTTTATGATGACCATTGCCACTGGTTTATTTCTTTTAGTAGAAGGGGTATTAGTTTACTCCCTATTTAAATTTCGTCGCCAAAAAGGTGATACCACTGATGGGCCTCCAATAGAGGGGAATGTTCCTCTAGAGATTGTCTGGACTGCCATACCTACAGTAATTGTTTTTATTCTCTCCATTTATAGTTTTGAAATATACAACCGTATGGGGGGATTAGATCCAATGGCAGCAGGAGATTCTGGTCCTCAGTTAGCCCATGCCCATCATCACTCAGAATTAGTGGCTTTAGATCCGAGTAGGCAGAATATTGCTTTAGGTTTAGGCGTTTCTCCAGACTCCGATCAAGGTATAAACCCTCTAGAAGTAAAGGTTAATGGTATTCAATACGCCTGGATATTTACCTATCCAGAAAGTGGCGTAATTTCAGGAGAAATACACGTTCCCGTTGATCGCCCTGTAGCATTGAACATGACGGCGGGCGACGTAATTCATGCCTTCTGGCTGCCTGAATTTAGGATCAAGCAGGACGTAATTCCTGGTAGGGAAACTAAGTTGGTCTTTACACCTAATAAAGTCGGGGAATATCCTGTGGTGTGTGCCGAACTTTGTGGCGCATATCATGGCGGAATGAAAACTCGGCTTTATGTAGATAGCGAGGAAGACTATCAAAAGTGGATTCAGGAAAATACTTTTGCTATGAATAGTGATAATGAATCCGTAGCCATGAATCCTGCACCCAATGCTGATGCCGAATTTTTAGCACCATATGCTAAAGATATTGGAGTAGATGCAAATGCTTTAGCACAATTGAAGCCTTAGTTTTGTTGGGTTACGCTACAAAAAGAACAAACTTATTTATCTTTGATACTTAAAAGTTAGTCGCTGACCCAACCTAAGAGAAATAGGTAGATAAAAAAGCTAAAAGCTAAAAGCTTCCAAAATAGATAAATCAGGTTTTATAAATTACATACAGAATGAGTACAACACTAGAAAGAAATGTCCCGACTACAATAGACGGACATGATGAACATCCCCAAAGAAAGTGGCAAGATTACTTTGGCTTTAGTACCGATCATAAAGTAATAGGTATTCAATATTTAACTACTGCTTTCCTTTTCTACTTTATCGGTGGCGCATTAGCCGAAGTAATGCGGACTGAACTTTCTACCCCCGATCCTGATTTTGTGCAACCTGAATTTTATAATCAGCTTTTGACTATGCACGGAACAATTATGTTGTTTCTGTGGATTATCCCTGCGGGGGCAGCATTTGCTAATTATTTGATTCCCTTGATGATTGGGGCAGAAGATATGGCATTTCCCCGTCTTAATGCCGTGGCATTTTGGATGATCCCCCCAGGCGGTATTTTATTGCTGAGTAGCTTCTTTAACGGTGCGCCTCAAGCTGGCTGGACTTCTTATCCACCTTTGAGTCTGGTAAGTGGTAAATCGGGAGAAGAGATTTGGATCCTCAGTATTTTGATCTTGGGAACATCTTCGATGTTGGGGGCAATTAACTTTGTCACTACTATCCTGCTAATGCGGATTCCCGATATGGACATTCACAGTATGCCTTTGTTTTGCTGGTCAATGTTAGCAACTTCAGGCTTGATCTTAATTGGTACTCCCGTATTAGGAGCAGCTTTAATCTTGCTTTCCTTCGATCTGCTTGCAGGCACGGCATTTTTCAATCCTGCGGGGGGTGGCGATCCAATAGTTTACCAGCATATGTTCTGGTTTTATTCTCATCCTGCTGTATATATTATGATTTTGCCCTTTTTTGGGGCAATTTCCGAGATTTTGCCAGTTCATGCTCGTAAACCAGTCTTTGGATATAGAGCGATCGCCTATTCTAGTTTGGCAATTAGTTTCTTAGGCTTAATTGTCTGGGCGCACCATATGTTCTCTAGTGGTACTCCTGGCTGGTTGCGGATGTTCTTTATGGCAACCACCATGATTATTGCCGTGCCTACAGGGATTAAGGTATTTAGCTGGTGTGCGACTATTTGGGGTGGAAAACTCAGCCTCAACAGTGCCTTTATTTTTGCAGTTGGTTTTCTTTCGTCCTTTTTAATTGGCGGTTTAAGTGGAGTTATGTTGGCTGCTGTGCCGTTTGACATCCACGTCCACGACACATACTTTATTGTGGCTCACTTCCACTATGTTCTCTTTGGCGGTTCGGTGTTTGGCTTATTTGCAGCGGTCTATCATTGGTTTCCTAAAATGACTGGGCGGATGGTTAATGAAACCCTGGGTCAGATTCACTTTATTATGACTTTTGTAGGCTTCAACATTACCTTTCTACCCATGCACCAATTGGGCTTACAGGGTATGAACCGTCGTATTGCCCTTTACGATCCTCAGTTTCAGACTCTCAACATAGTCTGTACTATTGGATCATATATTCTGGCACTATCTACCTTCCCCTTCATAATTAATATTGTTTGGAGTTTGTATAAAGGCAAAAAAGCTGGTCGCAACCCTTGGCGCGCATTAACTTTAGAATGGCAAACTGCTTCCCCACCAATTATTGAAAACTTTGAAGAAGAGCCTGTATTATGGGCGGGACCTTATGATTATGGTGTAGATAGCGAAAGTATCGATGGGGATGAAGACGTAGAAGATATGTTGGCAGCCGTAACGGCAGAAGGGCGATAGAAAGGGATAGCGGTCAGACCCCGCGTCGTCCGAAGGCGCAAGGGAATGCTGACCAAGACAGGGATGAAGAAAGAAACAGTTTTACTTCAACCTGATTTCCTCATCTCCTGACTAATAACTAACAACTAATAACTGTCTTAACCAATCAATTAGAACAAAATCAGTTAATTTAATATGCAAGGTTCAACAGTAGATAATAAATCACAAATAGCGAATGCGAAGCTAGCCGTAGGCATCGCCTCCGAACAAGAAGCGGATCATGGACATCATGGACATCCCGATTATCGAATGTTTGGTCTGTATATCTTTCTTGTTTCCGATAGTATGACCTTTATCGGTTTTTTTGCTGCGTTGCTCATCTATCGAGCGATTATGCCAGTCTGGCCTCCTGAAGGTATGCCAGAATTAGAGTTGCTGATCCCAATTATCAATACCTCGATCCTCGTAGCTAGTAGTTTTGTGATGCATCGAGGACAAACTGCTCTTAAAAATAACGACGTTAAAGGTTTACAAACTTGGTTTGGCATCACTGCCGCTATGGGCGCAGTGTTCTTAGCTGGACAAATATATGAGTATTCTCATGCCGAGTTTGGTTTAACTACTAATCTTTTTGCTAGTTGCTTTTATGTCTTGACTGGATTCCACGGTCTACACGTAATGACAGGAGTATTATTAATTCTCTGTGTCTTGTGGCGATCGCGCGAAGAAGGACACTATTCTAGCAGCAGCCATTTTGGCGTAGAGGCAGCAGAGATATACTGGCACTTTGTTGATGTAATTTGGTTAGTGTTATTTGTCTTGGTATATCTGATTAATTAACACTAACAAGTTTGTTTTTGATCGCTCAAATTACTAATTATTCAGCAACGCCAAAACAAAAAATACTAAATCATTTTGTCCAAAATGATTTAGTATTAGGTTGCCTAGCTAACGCTAGGAAAATTTTGAGATATATACAAATTGTCCTCACCAAATTTAAGCAAGCCAGTCAATCGGCTATTAGCTACTCTACCAACCGAAGATTATCAACACCTTTTCCCCTATTTAGAACCAGTAAAGCTGACTCAAAATGAAATTCTTTATAATGCTGGAGAAGACTACAAATATGCTTACTTTCCCTCTCACTCAATTGTTTCTACCGTGGCGATTATGGAAAACGGTTCAACAATGGAGATTGGAATCATTGGCAATGAAGGCATGGTGGGACTGCCAATTATCTTGAATACTGGTTATACAAACTCTACCGCTATGGTTCAGGTGGGTGGCAATGGTTATCGAATTCCTGCCCTACGACTAAAAGCAGAGTTTAATCGCCAAGGAGCATTAAACTGTCTGCTGATGCGCTACATTCAAGCTCGAATAATCGAGGTTGGTCAAATTGCTGCCTGTAATCGCTATCACAACCTCGAGCAGCGATTTGCTTGTTGGTTGCTCATGCTACGAGACAGTCTTCAACAAGATGAATTCGGGTTAACTCAAAAATTTATCTCGCAAATGTTGGGAGTGCGCCGTACTGGTGTAACCGAAGTAGCTAACAAATTTAAAAAAGCAGACATTATTCACTATCAACGTGGCTTGATACGTATTGTCTCTCAAGAAAAGCTAGAAGCTCATGCCTGCGAATGTTACTGGCTAATTGCTAAAGAGTTTTCTCGGTTGCTCGATTGATTCACTATCGATAATTCGATTGCTATATTTAAAGGCGATCGCTTTTAAATATTATCGGGTAAGCTTTTCGACTCACCCGTCTTGCTCACGGTAAATAAAAAAATTGGCGTTGCTGATCAAGTAATGTCGTACAAAGGATGACTGTTGGTAGCTCTAAGCTCTAAGCTCTAAGCTTTTAAGAAACCATCACTACTTAATAAATAAGCTAAATATACTTTTAGCATTACACATTCAGCAACGCCAAAAAATTAATTTAAGACAAAACTTTTGGCTCTAAATCTTTGAGTGCAGGAGCTTGAATTACCTTCCCTTGGCAGGTGAAACGTCCCCCATGACAAGGACAGTCCCAACTTTTTTCAGCACTGTTCCAGTTAACAATACAGCCAAGATGAGGACAAGTAGCATTGACCGCTGTTACTTTACCTGCTTCATCTTTATAAACCCCGACTTTTTCGCCTTGGAGAGTAATTATTTTTCCCTCACCTGGTTTGACATCATCGGTAGACCAGTTTTGGATGCCTTTAAGCCTATCTCCTACCCAGTGCATTCCCACATCTAAATTATTGTTTTTAATCGATTCTTTGGTTACAAAAGGCGTAGCTCGAAGTGAATCGTATAAATCAGCCCAAGGGTTTTCTTTTCCCTGTACTAAATCAGCTAAAATCATGCCCGCCATGGTGCCTTTACTCATACCCCAAAGACTAAAGCCTGTGGCTACATAAATATGTTCGTTTACAGGAGTCAACTTGCCAATATAGGGAAGTTGGTCAAAAGATTTGTAATCTTGACTTGACCAACGATAGTCGATTTTATCGATGCCAAAATGAGAATGGGCGTAGCTTTCTAATTGTTGATAGGATTCCTCTGTTTCGCTTTTCTCTCCGACTTTATGACTACCACCACCAATTAGCAGTAGCAAGCCTCCATCCTCAGTGGGAGTAGTACGAATTGAGTGATAGTTTTTACCTACGCCAATATACATTCCTTCAGGTGCTTTTTCTGGATTAATCTTGGCACCAATAATGTAAGAACGTTGAGGAAAAGTTTTCGCAAAAAGTTTCTCTACTTTGATAAAACACCGTACAGATAAAGGTTTAAGCGATTTAAGGAATTAGAGAAGTGCTATTTTCCTTTGCTTTTCCTTAGAACGAAGCCTAGACTTGACAATATACCTACTTTAGCATCCACTTTCGCTCCTTAGCTTTTCCTTAGAAAGTAATACAAATAAACTAAGTACATTTATACCTAATAAGCAATTAGAAAATAAAATCTAATTTTGTCTCTATATAGGCGGTTTTTTTAACTTAAGCGTCTGTTTGACAGACCCTATAGTGGACTATAGATGTTTCAGATAAAAACGTACTTTTTAGTATGTTTATATTCCTGAAACGTAATATGAATCGCAATACGATTCTCAGGTACGTCTACGCTTCTTGCGTTTTGACTTCTAGCTTTACTCAAGCAGGATTATTGAAAGCTGCTGTAGCAGATGTGAAACTAGGTCGCTGTAGATGTTGAGGTAAGAGTAAGAATTAAAGCTTGAGTACGTATCTGAGAATCATAGTACGATTCGTACTACGATTTAGGAAGGTGCAGATACTTAGCAGTATTTTGGTTAGTTTAAATCTAAAGAATCGATGTTATTTCGTAGGTATTCATTTCGCTTCTTATCTGAAGAGATAGACCTAGTTTATCTGTGTCTAATTTGGCTATTTAGACAGTAGAAAGCTTGATTAGTTACCAATGGTTAGTAGACACCAATCAAGCCTTATTTTGATGTATTTATGTGTGATCGAAACTATCAGCTAGATTATCTATTTTCAGCCTGATTACTGATAGATTAATTCTCAATTAATGAGTATACGGTATTCAAAAATTTACTCCAGAAAAGTAGCTGTTTAGTTCTTTCTATGGTATTGTTTTTTGGAGACACACCTGCAATTTTAAGTCTAAAATCTATTTTGCCAAGAGCAGCGTTAAGTAAAGCCTTTTGGATATCTTTTGTAGGTAGACTACCGCTATCATTTTCTTTGCTTAAGTCAGCTAACTTATTAAATAACTTTTGTGCTTTATTCTGCTTTAATTCTGCTTCCCATCTGTATGTATTTTTGTTTTTTTTGTAGACTCTGACGTATGTTGAGAACGTCTAGAACCTATTCCTAAAGTACCTGACCAACCTTGATTAGTTAGCTTTAGATATTGTTTGTCTGGCTTATCGAAGCCAAAGTGATTACCTTCTTGACGGGCTTCTACTATCTGAGGTACTGGGAATAGTTCTTTAGAAGAAGTAGAGGTAGCTACGTCTATACGGTGGCATTTAAGCTTCCAATTACTGTTTAGGTAGTTTATTAACTTCGTCTGTTCTAGTAGGCTTAAATTGGCGAAATAAGAGCCTGAAAGTTGAATCATGATGTCATAGACGTATCTGGTATTTATACCCCTGTATTTGGCTTTTTTAGTGTAGCCTAAGATTATTCCTGATTTGGATTCTATTGTGTAATTGTATTTTTTACTTCTAGGCATACCGTCGTCAAGATGCCAAGGCTTATTAATAGTTTTAGAATCTCTTTCTGAGAAGAAAAGATGTTTAAGTCTATTGAAAGATTTCTTTGTTAATTCGTTACTAGAAACACGAAGATAATCTAAGTGAATTAGAAATACTTTTAGAGGAAAAGGGGAGTCTAGTAGAAGAGGTAAAAGAGAGTTAAAGCTATTAGTAGAAAGAGGTAGAGTATTACGAAGGGATAGCGGGGTATTACTAAAGCTTTTTTGAGTAGCAGAAAATTGATGGTTGCTATTTTCGTTATTTGGATTTATCATTTTGCTTAAGAGAGAAAGTTAGTCTTGTTTGACAAGGCTTCTTTTTTTTTGCCTGTCGATACCTGTTTAGTATCTTTGTTCTGTTTTATCCTAAGCTTCAAAAATAGTGCAAAAGAAATATAGCTAGTTACAAGTTGCCTACTTAGCTGTTGAAAAGTTTGTGAGTAGGTACGCTGGTTGACTGACAAAAGATGAAGAGAAAAACCTGAGAATAGAGATTCAGTAAAGAGTTGAGGGATTGACACAAAGCAAGGGGAGTCAGCACTCTGAGATTAGATACCACTCATAATTTCAGAATACTGTGAATCAAAACTCCCGTCTCTACAATGCCTTGAATCAATGAATGAGTCAATAGAAGTTTGAAGACAGAAGTATGAAGGCGCGAAGTTTCAAGTTTGTTCGAGGGCTTGTACCTCATACGAAGGAAGAAGTTTGAAGGCGAACGAAGTTTGAAGTTTGAAGTTTGAAGTTTGAAGGAAGAAGGAATTCGGAATTCGGGAAGGATTTTTTGTAGCTCATACCTCACACCTCATACTTCGCGCCTTCATACCTCATACACAGGGCTATCGCCCAGATCGTCCGTCCTTCGGACGACTTCGATGCTTCGCATCGTGTAGGGCGAAGCCCTGGTACCTCTACCAAACTAAGAGCGATCGTGAACGACGGGGCTTGCAACTATAGTGGAACAAAGGACTTGTCCGCATGTAGGAGGAAGTAGCTGTTTACGAAGTTTGAAGGAAGAAGTTTGAAGGAAGAAGGAAGAAAGATTTTTTGTACCTCATACGAAGGAAGAAGTAGCTGTTTTACTTCATACTTCATACCTCATACTTCATACTTCATGCAGCTGTTTTACTTCATACACGGACTCTCTGTCCGTCGCCGTTCCCAAGGAGACGTCGGAACGCAGAGAGCGTTCACCTCACACTTCGCGCCACAGGGCTATCGCCCAGATCGTCCGTCCTTCGGACGACTTCGATGCTTCGCATCGTGTAGGGCGAAGCCCTGGTCAAGCTACTGACTGGTTACATTTATGTCATCTTCAAACTTGTATTTGGATGATAATTGCTTTAATACACACGGGCAATGTCAACCTGACAAAATGGTCGATGTACATCCCTGGTCGAGGGAAGTTGGCTGGGGGTAGACAGAGACGTATTCAGCGTTGGCTAAACAATCCTCGAATCAATGTCCATCGAATCAGAAAGTCCTTGGTCAAAGCAGCACTTGATGATTGGTCAGAATCAAAAATATTTTTGGCATTAGACACTTCACTGTTCTGGGATGAGTATTGCCTTGTGCGGCTTTGGGTTATTCATCGAGGGAGAGCTTTACCGTTGGTGTGGAGAGTGATGAACCATGAAAGTGCTAGTATTTCAGTTACCGATTATCGAGAGATGATTAAGCAGGCACAAGTTAGGCTACGAGAATCAGTTAAGGTAATTTTACTCGCGGAGCGAGGATTTATACATACCGAATTGATGACCATGCTGACAACTCAACTAGGATGGCATTATCGTCTCCGAATTAAGAGTAATACCTGGATTTGGCGTGGAAGTTGGTGTCAACAGAAGTTTGAAGACAGAAGTATGAAGGCGCGAAGTTTCAAGTTTGTTCGAGGGCTTGTACCTCATACGAAGGAAGAAGTTTGAAGTTTGAAGGAAGAAGGAATTCGGAATTCGGGAAGGATTTTTTGTAGCTCATACCTCACACCTCATACTTCGCGCCTTCATACCTCATACACAGGGCTATCGCCCAGATCGTCCGTCCTTCGGACGACTTCGATGCTTCGCATCGTGTAGGGCGAAGCCCTGGTACCTCTACCAAACTAAGAGCGATCGTGAACGACGGGGCTTGCAACTATAGTGGAACAAAGGACTTGTCCGCATGTAGGAGGAAGTAGCTGTTTACGAAGTTTGAAGGAAGAAGTTTGAAGGAAGAAGGAAGAAAGATTTTTTGTACCTCATACGAAGGAAGAAGTAGCTGTTTTACTTCATACTTCATACCTCATACTTCATACTTCATGCAGCTGTTTTACTTCATACACGGACTCTCTGTCCGTCGCCGTTCCCAAGGAGACGTCGGAACGCAGAGAGCGTTCACCTCACACTTCGCGCCACAGGGCTATCGCCCAGATCGTCCGTCCTTCGGACGACTTCGATGCTTCGCATCGTGTAGGGCGAAGCCCTGGTCAACCTAAAAACTTTCACTTTCATTTAGCAGAGGCAATTTGCTTACACAACGTACAGATTCACAAAGGTGAATTTTCTGGCAAAGTTCATGTGATTCTTGGTCGCAACAACGTTAACGGCGAACTATGGGCAATTGTCAGTAATGAAAAAACTACTCTACAAACCTTTGCTGAATATGGATTACGTTTTGATATCGAAGCGAATTTTTTAGATGACCAATCTGGTGGTTGGAATGTTCAACGCTCGATGATTCGAGATGTATGCGCTTTGTCCCGTTTGTGGTTTATCTTATCTGTGGCTACTCTCTACGTTAGTGCCCAAGGTGTTGAGGTAGTTCGTATTGGCAAACGAAGATGGGTTGATACTCATTGGTTTCGTGGTAATAGCTATTTTAGGATTGGTTGGGATTGGGTCAAAGCTGCACTCATTAATGGTTGGAATTTACTTCATTGCGTGACTTTCTCTAGTAATCAAGATCCCTCACCTGCAATGGCATCACGATCGCAATATCAAAAACGAGCAGATCAGTTGGAGTTCAAAGTTTTAACTTATTCCTACAATATTTCTTGAAAGTTTTGTCAGTCAATCAGGATTCAAACAGTTTGTTAAACAACATAAAGATAAGACACAACAGCAAATGGCAGATTTGTGGGGAGAGAATCTTACCCAGCAAAATATTAGTGATGGAATTAAAAAGTTAGGCATAACCAGAAAAAAAGCGGTCAGACCCCGCGTCGCCGACAGGCGCAAGACAAAGGGCTTGCCCGCATGTACGCTGACCAAGACAAACTTACGGGTATCAAGAAACAGATGAAGAGAAAAGAAAAGAATTTCAAGAGCAACTAAAACATCAACAGGCAAATAACCTAGTTTATGTGGATGAAGTAGGATTCGATAACCGAGACGATTATCCCTATGGTTATAGCCCCAAAGGAGAAAGATGTTAGGCACTCAAATCTGGTAAAAGAAATGAGAGAGTAAGTTGGATTGCTGCATTCAAAGAAGGAAAAGTGTTTGCTCCGTTAACTTTTGAAGGGTCATGTAATCGAGATTTATTTGAGACATGGCTTAAAGAAAGTTTGATTCCTCAACTTCAACCTGGAAATATCATTATTATTGATAATGCTACTTTTCATAAAGGACAAAGTATTCAAGAAATAGTAGAAGAAGCAGGGTGCCAGATTTGGTATTTGCCCTCTTATTCTGCCGATCTAAACAAGATAGAGCGTTGGTGGTCGGTTCTCAAAACTTGGATGAAGCAGAGAGTTAAAGAATTTGAGACTGTTAGAGAATGTGTTGATACAGCTTTCAAAAAATGTCCTAACGTATATGCGTAATGCTATAAGTATGAGTAAGTAGCTATGATTTATGTTTAGTTGGCTAATATTGGCAAATAGCGTTAGCTGATAGTTAGAACAATAAAAAACGCCTCACCAAGGTGCGAGACGTTCAGGAACTATGACTAGTCTATTTTAACTGAAGCCCAGTCAAAAGATTGACTGTTAGTTATTATTTTCGATTCTTATTTTCGGCGATAGCTTCGTACATTTTGAGCTTGGTTCGCAGTAGTTCAATTTCATTATCTTTAGATAGTAATTGAGCTTTCAGAGAGGCGTTTTCTGTTTTAAATACTTTTAACTGAGAGCGGTTTTCTTGTTGTTGGTTTGATGCTTTGAGAAGATTGGCAAGCTTAGTTTCAAGCTTCATGTATTGCACATAGTTATTGCCACTCATCCTTAAAGAGTGTCCACTACTATCAGCCAAAGCTTTAGGATTGTAACCAAGTACATGACCACGTATAGAGTAAGCGTGGCGCAAGTCATGGGCTTTGAAGCCATACCCTTTTTTGTTAAACCATTTAGCCGTTTTACTAGTGCCTTTGCTGCAAGACTGATTTTCCCCCATTCTCTTCATAGGATTTTCGATATCAGGTAGATTTAGAGGCTGTAAAAGGTTAAACTCTTTTATCCAGTCATGACCTTCAGGGGATATAGGTAAGGTCATTCTAAAGCCAGTTTTAGTATCGTGCTTAATGCACAAAATGTGGTTTTTGTTGCTGAGGTCGAGAATAGCGGGAATTACTTCATTTTTGCCCTCGTGCTGTACTGATATTTCTTCATCAATGCCTACATCTACTGTTACCCAGTCACCATCTTTTAGAGTTACTGGTTTATCCCAGTTAGCTATGTGCCAAGCTTCATGTATTCTCAATCCATAGGTAGCTAGCAAGCCGAATAAGAACTGCCATTGTGAATAGCGATGAAGCCATTTTTTTTGAGCATTATAAGCTGGTGCAAACCCTTTTGAGTATACTTCCATGATTCGCCTATCTGTAGGCACATTAAGCGGTTTGGGCTTGACCTTATTATTTCTCCTGTAGTCTTCAATGAGTGCCTTGTGTCCTTCAATTTCAAAAAATCCTAAAAGATTTGTCAACCCGTTCAGTACCTCCTTTCTGCTGGCTGAATTGCTCTTTGTTGATTCAATAGTTTGTTTGATTAGAGATGAAGATAGAGGCTTATTGTCAACAGCAGCAGCCTTTTCTAACCTGCTGTACATTTTATACCATCCATTCTCAGGCGTTTTGTTGTCTTTCCTTTGCTTGAAGTAATGCTTCTTGTACTGCTCTAGCATCTCTTTGCAGGTTAGCTGCTTAGTCTGTTCAGAGGTATCCTTACCTATCTGCTGATTGAACCAAGTCAAGTCGAACCTACCTGCCATTAGTTGACCTGTTACCAACCCAGCTATCCTCTCAGCTTCGAGTATACCTTTGGGACTAGCACCAATAGCTCCTAAGCCTAAGTTCTTTTGCGAGTTATCTTTGCCGTCATGATAAGTGAACCGAATTGTTAAAGAGCCGTTCTTAGCAGCAATCGTTGCTCTCTTGCCTTGTCTGCCTATCTGCTTGAGCCTAGCGTTAGCTGCCTCTACTAATTGAGGTATATGGTATCCACCGTCGTTAGGTAGTTGCTCAGATACTAGTTTAGCCATTCCTTAGTTTTTCCCTAAAACGTACTGCGTATTATGTTTATAGAAGGCTCAAAGCCTATGAATAGTAGGATAGCATAGTAAAGGTAGTTTTTTCAAAAAACAGCCCTTGATCCATAATCGGCAAATGAGTTGTCAACAGTACCTCAGTAGCCTGCAAAATAGTATTGTTGGCGGATACTGTACAGGGTGTTCCTTCTTCTACGCTTTGCACTCGACTATCTTCAAAGATATAGCTGCCATCACCAGGAATAGTATTAGCTAGGTGTAAAAGATACTTGCGAACATGAAATTGAGCCTGATTGGTAAACCTAACTGCACCTGCAATCCTGGCTGCCTGACACATTTATTTGAGGACAGTTAAACTCTTAAGCACTTTAATTCCGAAATTCTGATAAACGAAATGGCATCATAGTATTTTCTTCTAGCCTTTGAAGATGCAAAACAGGGCAAAGTATTTTGAGAAAATAAAGGTGTAGGGTCAAACAAACTACGACCTTTATGTAAAACTCCTTTGAGCCATCTGATCCCAATTTTGAGATAACTTAAACCTCTCTCCCAATGCCGATCTACTTGACTTCTAAGTCCCTTCAATTGAACTGTCATGCCATGAGTAGTCGCAAATAAAAGTGCTAAGGCTACCACCAAATATAAACGTTCCAATGCCTTGCGATCGCGACCTCGACAGTCCCTTCAACGCGGGAAACCCGCGCAACGGGCTGTCTGGCAATTTTAGATTCTTCCAATTGAAAAGCTCCAGATTTAGAATCTAAAAATAATTCTTCAATACGAAATCTTAGAGCCTACTGCCATAAAGCTTGTAGAGTCGGGTCTTCATCAGTAATAACAGCCCAAGGTTCTTTTGTCCCCTTGACATTGGCTAAGACAAAGTTGCTTCGGCATTCTCCATCGAGCCATAGTCCAACATTGTGATACAAAATCGCCTCTGACTTTGGCGGATAAAGATATTTCAGTTCAATAGGATGTCTCCTTGCCCCCTGAATAGTTACGTCACAGGGTAAGCGTAGACAATAGTGCCATTGACTAGTGGTGAGCCAATTCATCAACTGATGGTTGGCAAAACCTCGGTCAGCTAGAAGCATCTCATCAGGATACTTGCGGAGTAATCTACGTGAAAATTTCAGCATGGTTTTGTATTCTTTGAATGCTACTGTTGAACTTTTATGTTCCATTACTTTCCATAAGAAAGGAATTGCCCTACCACCACAAATCACAGAAAGATGAATCATGCAGTATCGATTCCATAAAACTGTTGTATCCAGTGCCAGATAGAGGCGTTGTCCACTCCAGTTACTAATTGCCGCCATTACTAGAGGTACATACAAAGATTTGACTTTAATTCGACTGTTATGAACGAATCTTTGCCATCTTCGCTCAATACTCTGTGCTTGGTTCGCCCTACTTATCACGTAAGATTCCCACTCACTAAGGTTAATTTTGCTGCTACATATCAGCGCGTTGATCATCCAAGCTAACGCTTTGATCTGCCTGAAATCTCTGTATGTGGAATCTTGACTCAGTAGACTCAGCAGTTGATGATAAAGAGGGGTAGATCTTGACATGGAATATAAGGCTAAAACTATTCATTTTCAGCTTCCCATAATTGCTCTACCTTTTCTTTTTTCTGACCGCATTTCGACTCTTTTAGCTACTTGTGTCAGGCAGCCAGCCTGCAATCTCAAAAGGCAAAGTAGTGTCACTGACAAAATGAGCAGGAAGACCTAACTTAACTGCTGCATCATATTCTTTTTGAACCTTGTCTAGATTGTCTTTCTTCTCAGCAAAGCTATAAGTATCGTTGCGTTGAAAATCGCAGTCTATTCCCTCTTCTTGTAGCGTTGAGGCAACAAACTCCACTCCCGCCTGATTTGATTCACCATAGAGTCTGGCTTTATCTTCACCGATTTTATCAATCAGATCTGCATAAATAAGCTGATGTAGAGAGGTAACTTTAGCAGTAGTATGTCCGCTAGCGCTGGCTGCTATGTGTTCTGCTTCAATTAGGGCGACGGTTTTTCCTGCTTTTTTAAGTAAATATGCTGCGGTAATACCTGTAATACCTGCGCCAATAATAGCAACATCAACGGTTACATTTTCAATTTTGGGAAAGCTTGTTTTGGCAGTAGAATCTAACCAAAAAGAAATAGGTTTCCCTGATAAAGTTGTCATAATATTCAAGAAATAAAGAGTATTTGATTATTTTAAGTTTAGATAATTCATTTATTCTATCTCTATCTATCATGAGGTTGATTTGTATTTAATTAGCCTAAATCTTAAGCTGCATTTTTCTAAAAAAAATGCAGCTTAAAAAACATAAATAGAGGCGATCGCCTCTATTTATGTTGATGCAATAAATCTAAGTATTGACAGCATCACTTTTGCGAACGAAAAGCACAACAGCACCAATAATTAGAAATCCGATTCCCCACCAGAGAGAGTTGCCAGGAAGAACCTTAAGTAAAAGTGTGGTCAATCCCGAAGTAATAAGCGACCAGCCTGCGGTTGTTTGATATTGCATTGTGTAAATAGCTAAAGCCTAATTAGTTTTTTGTTTAAGGATGATTAATCCTTTTCATACTGTTTATATTAGTAAGAAGAAAAAGTGAAGACATCTATCCATAGATGCAATGAATAGTATTTGTAGTTAACAACTACAAATACTATTGTTTTTAAGTTTCTCCTATTAGTTAATAAGGACTTTTATTAGTTAAAAGAACTATCCATAGAATCGCAAAGATCTTGAAAAGTTTGTTGAGATTGAGAATTATCGGTAATTATCTCTAGGCGCACTTTAACATTTTTAGAATTAGAACGATCCGTAGGCTGGATGTTAGCCCCAGCGCCCGATTCATTCTGATAAAGGTTATCAATCTTAGCTAATAGCTGTTTGACCGCCTCTAGAGAAATAAAACCACTTTGTACTTGATAAATATCATTCGTATTGCCCAACTCACTAAACTTAACGCCGTTGATTTCCCCCTCTCCTAAATCAACCTCTGTTAGGTGTTCATTAGTTGCACCTACTTTTTCTATAATTAACTTTTCACGGCGAATGGGCAAATGTACCATTCGCGTTTCCACTTCTTTGCGAACAACCACTTCCCCAACTTTGAGCTTGCTACGTTTGACGACTAATTTCTCTTCTAGCAAGGAAATTTGATAAGTTTCTGGTATTCCTGCCTGTATTTTGTCTACATCGTTGTTGTAAAGGTCAGTCTGTACAGCTTCATCCTTAGAAAAATTATCCATTGTTCTAAATGTCCTCAGATTGTATTAAATAAAAAATTTATTCGCTTTAGTTAGTACCCAGCAAGCGATCCCAAAAGGTAAAATAAAGCCCATAATGTTGAGCGTAATGGCGATGATGAAAAGAATGATGATCCGAACTAATCAACCATTTGCCTAGCCAATGCTGAGGAAATTTAGGGAATAGCTCAAAACCAAGATGATTAACCAATGCCCAAATAGTCATAGTGATTAGCAGCAAAGCCAAAACACCAAAATGGAGTGGAATTATAAAAACCACCGCCACTAAAAACAGTCCTTGAATTAACGCTTCAGGAAAATCAAGGGCAAAAGATGTCCAGGGTGTTGGATGCTTGGAGTGATGATGTCCACGATGCAGCCAGTTAAATAATCGGGGATGATGAAATCCGCGATGAAAAAAGTAGAAACAGGTATCCTGTAGCAAAATCACGCCTAAAAAACTAGCAATCAAATACCATACCCCATGTTTATCAACTGACCAATACAAACGAGTAGCGCCAGAATCATAAATAGTCATTACTATCGCAGCACAAATAGATAGCGCGATCGTCGTAATAATAGATAGGGTGATGTCTTGTTTGATTAACTTGCGACTTGGAAACTTGAGATTTACAGGACTTTTGACCAAAGATTTGTGGTCAGAGGAATAGAACAGCCAGTAAGTTCCTCCTGCAACCAAAAAGTAACGCAAAAGAATAATACTAAAAAAGCAAAAAAGGTAATGTAGCCAAAGTTTCATTATTTTAAGCAAACAACAGTTATGAGCAGCATTTTCAAATTTTTAATTAGCACGAGCCATTCTAGTACGATCGAACTCCCGAACATCTTTCAAAGCAGAAGCAGAACTGTCGTTAAGATTTTGAATAACACTAAAGCTTCCATCTGTTTCTAAGATTACGGCATCAGCGTCTTCTATTGCCGATAAACCATTACTGCGTAAAGCTGCCAATATTTCCCCTTCGGCAACGCGCTCTCGCTTCATAATGTCTTGCTGCATTTTTCCTCGATAAAGAAGCATCGCTGGTTCTGCTTTAATCAATTTTTGAATTATTGAAGAGCGCACCGAAATCCAGGTAATAACGTATTGAAATAATATTAGCAGGGCAAATGCCAAAATTCCTTTACCAAAAGCATCCTTAGTTGATAAAAGTATGCTGGCTAAAACTGAACCGAGGGCAATGGTAACCACAAAGTCAAAAGAATTCCATTTTGCTAGAGTTCGCTTACCTGATACTCGTAGCAGAATGATGATTGCTACGTATCCTATGGGGGCTGTTATTAGTATTTCTAAAAATGGATTAAAATCGCTAAACATGATCAGTTATTTAAAAGCAAATTAAGTAAAAAACTCGTCAGAGACTAGTGCCAACTCATTTTATTTGCTAAACATAAATAGTTATGTTCTTACATAGAAAGTTACTTGTATAACTTTCAAGCTTGGCTATCGTATCTGACGAGTCGGGAATTAACTAAAGGCTAAATCTATGATTCAGGCCCAGGTACTACTTTTACATTGTCTATATTTACATTGTTAACTCCAGTAATTTCTTTAGCTAAAGGTTCAATGGTTGAATATTCTTTATCACCAGGAACAGTTCCCGCGATCGCTACATTACCATCTTTTGCTTGTATAGTTAGTTTAGAACGAGGTATATTAGCCTCTAATTTTGCTCTAATTTCACTCTCGAGATCAGAATCGTCTCTTTTTTCCTGGTTGCCTGCAATATCGTTACGTTGCTCTCTGGCGCGAATATCAGAATTTAGCTGCTTTTGGCGAATTTCGTTGGTAGCATCTTCTTTGGTATCTTGTACCTGTCCAGGGTTTTCTACTTTTCCATCGTCCGAGGTAGGGGCATCAGCACTAGTTCTGGCTACATCACAGCCGACTGCGCCAAAAAGTAAAATACCACCTAGTAAAAATGTTGTTAGTTTATTCATTGTGTTGTCTCGCTTATGGATAATTGATTTTATTGACTAACTGTGGCGAAAGTATCACCATCAACTCGATAAATTGCCAAGGCAATCAAGCTGAAGGACTAAAAATACAGACATATAAATTATTTTCAAAAATGTGACAACTAAATAGAAAATTACATAGCTGCACATTTAATTTTGTGTACTTAATCTTTGACAGATTTGTGATTGCCTATGAAACTTACGAAGTAAAAAATTTGCTATCAGGTCTTGAACATTAATTGCCTTTGTTTTCTTGCTAATTAATGCTCAATGCCTGATGCGGTTAACGTTCAATAACATCGCCGTCTGAGTCTATCTCTAATTCTTCACGACGAATAGTTTCTCTGGCTTGGACGGTTTCTGTATCTACTTCTTTGCGAACACTGACCTCTTCACGAACAAAAGCTTGCTTTTGAATGTCAGCGGTTTCTTCATAAAGATCTACTTTTGCTACTTCGTTGCCAGTGAAGTTAGCAGTACCAGGAGCAACAGCAGTGCCAGAGGTAGCGTTTGTACGTTCAATGACGATACGCTCTTTCTCTACGGGAACAGAAACGTTAGCAGTTTCAGTTTCTACTCGTTTGCCAATAGAAACTTCGCCAGCTTTAGCACGCTGCTTATTGACCATCAAGCGTTCTTCGTATAGTCTGATCTTATCGTGATCGGCTACATCGGCTCTAGTTCGGATATCTTCATCTACTTCAGTAACAGCCGTAGCTGCTGCACCTGGGACATCGTAAATGCCAAATTCTTCTACACCATTATGCTCCATGATTGGTTTTGCACGGGCAATTTCTGCTGCTGTGCCATTGACTATGACTAGGTAGCTTCCTCCTTTAACACGATCATTGTATATTTTTGCCTTTTCTTCAGGAATACCCAGACCAATTAAACCTCCAATCAGTCCACCCGCAACAGCACCAATACCCGCACCAGCCAATGTAGTTGCCAGAGTTGTCGCTCCTGCGCCTGCTAGCAAGATTGGTCCAATACCAGGAATTGCTAGTGTTCCTAGACCAACCAATAGTCCACCTAGACCACCTAAAGCACCACCTGTTACTATACCAGTAGCAGCACCATCATCAGCTTTATTACCAGCATCTTCGGTAGTTTCGTGTCCGCCTATTTGATCGGCATCTCTAGCAATGACAGATACATGATCCATGTCATAACCATCATCTTTGAGAGCGCGAACTGCTGCTTCTGCTTCGTCGCGACTATAAAATAGTCCAGAAGCACGTTTATAGAATCTCTTATGATTATCCGTGTTCATGCTATTGTAATTATCCATATTATTGTAATTGTCCATATTATTGTAATTGTCCATATTTTTCTCCTTAGTTTATTTGTATCTTTAGCTAGTTTGAATCGTTGAATTGATTCAAGTTAAAATTAGCGAAATATGATTAGAGTTTTTACACAAATCGTTGTTAATTATCTAAACAAGAGATAAAAAAGTGAATAGTTTATTCGTGCAAGAGAGCTATTTTTATTCACGCTCCTAATATTTGCATTCTTCTGGATAAAAAACATCTATCTAAGGTTCATCTATCTAAAGGTCTATCAATTAGATAAATTTTCAGCAATAAGATAGCTGATTTCATCAGCTTATAAATATCAGTAAAATATTTTTGTATTCTATTTTTTAGCTCTAGTGTAAATTTATAAAAAAAGGCATTTCTACCTCAATTTTCTAAAAGAGTCTATAAATTTAAAAAACATTGAGAGAGATGAATTGATTATGGAGAGAGATTTGAGCAACTTAGAAGTTGGCGATCGCATTAACGATATCTTTTTGGTCATCAATCGTCAAGTAAACATGAGCAACAATATCTCATAATCCCGCTATTTTTCGTAACTCTACTTGAAAATGCGCGATCGCGCATTTCCAGGAAAATATATTTAACGCAATCTTCTTTTCTCAAGCAAATGTATACTAAAGCTCTCGCACATCAGCTACCTGACCTTTGACCGCTGCTGCTACTACCATTGCCGGACTCATGAGTAATGTTCTGCCTGTAGATGAACCTTGGCGACCTTTGAAGTTACGATTAGAAGAGGACGCACTAATTTGCGTTCCTTCTAGTTTGTCTGGATTCATTGCCAAACACATTGAACAGCCTGGTTCACGCCATTCAAACCCCGCTTGCTTAAAAATTGTATTTAAGCCTTCTGCTTCTGCCTCTTGTTTTACCCTTTCTGAACCAGGAACAACAAAGGCTTTGACTCCCGATGCCACATGATGCCCCTGAGCAACTTTTGCAGCTTCCCTTAGATCGCTAATTCTACCGTTGGTGCAGCTACCAATAAAACAAACGTCAATTTTTGTACCTTTAATCGGTTTTCCTGGAGTTAATTTCATGTAGCTATATGCCTCTTGGGCGATCGCTCGCTCTCCTGGAGGTAAACCATCAGCCATAGGGATATTTTCATTGATACCCAATCCCTGTCCTGGAGTAATGCCCCAGGTTATGGTTGGTTCAATCTCAGCAGCTTCAAAGGTAACTACATCATCGTAAACTGCATTATCATCGCTACGAATACTGCGCCACCAAGTAACCGCATTATCCCAGGCTTCTGCTTGAGGCGCAAAATCCCGACCTTTGAGATAGGTAAAAGTGGTTTCATCGGGATTTATATATCCGCAACGCGCCCCACCTTCGATAGACATATTACAGACAGTCATTCGTTCTTCCATACTCATACCTTCAAAAGTAGTGCCTGCAAATTCGTAGGCATAACCTACTCCACCCTTGACTCCAAGTTGACGAATGATATGCAGAATCACATCTTTAGCAAATACCCCATGAGGTAATTTACCATTTATCTCAATTTTGCGAACTTTTAGTTTAGCTAGGGCAAGGGTTTGGGAAGCTAAGATATCCCTGACTTGGGAGGTACCAATGCCAAAAGCGATCGCGCCAAATGCTCCATGAGTCGAGGTATGAGAATCACCACAGGCAACGGTCATTCCTGGCTGAGTTAGACCTTGTTCGGGGGCTATTACGTGGACTATGCCCTGATTACCAGAACCAACATTATAAAATTTAATGCCATAGTCTTGAGTATTTTTTTCTAGTGCCTGCATCATCTCTTCTGCTAATTGATCGGCAAAAGGACGAGCCTGGTTTTTTGTCGGCACAATATGATCGACTGTGGCAACTGTTCTCTCAGGAAACAATACTTTGAGGTTTCTGGCTCGCAGCATCGCAAAAGCCTGGGGACTGGTTACTTCGTGGATTAGATGTAGACCAATAAATAGCTGAGTTTGACCAGAAGGCAATGTGCCAACGGTATGTAAATCCCAAACTTTATCAAATAGTGTTCCCTGACTCATATAACCAATTGCTGCTGACAGTTTGTCTAAAGTATCTGTCGTCTATTTTACATTTTTTGTCTAAAGCAAAGCGTAAGTTTTGAGTTTTCTTGGAGAATGTCCAAAATAAAAGTTAGAGAAGTTAAGATAATCAATCTAGTAAACTTCTGCTCATTGCTGAAATCCACTTTCCCAGACGGAAATATTGATTCTATCTTTAGAATCTCGCTGAACCTTGCCCTCTAGATTATTCAACTTGAAGAAACTAAAGTTAGTTTGACGATTATAAACGCTGCGTAATTTTTCTTTAATATCAGCAGGAGCATCTTCTCCCAACAGTTTAGCCAGGGTTTGCTGCATTGCCCCCAAGCTTACCGATTGATTAAGAGCTATGTCTGTTTGACGTATTTTACCTGTGTTATCTGATTGATAGCTAAGATTAACTCGATCGGGAATTACATTGTAGTAATCAAGAACTTTGCTGTTTGGCTGCCAGCCTTTTCTTTCAGAATTTGGTTGTCCTAGAGTGCTGACTAGCTCGCTTTCCGACGTTCCTGTAGTCAAAATTGGTATATTTATTTCTGACGCTGGATCTGGATCGACCTTGGCTAAGGTCTTGGATGGTTTGCTGTCTGTTGCTGCTGAATCATTTGCCTTTATTTCTGTTGCCGATTGCTCTTCTTTTTTAATATTTGAGGCAATTTTTTCTAGCTTTTCTTGCTGAATTTCGTCTCTATTTTTTTTCTTTTTTGCTGTGGGTAATTCTTGTGCCTTTTCTTTGGTGGGTTGAAATATATCTGGTTTGCGGGTCTGTTGCTCAACCTGAGCTTGTTGTTGGGCTGGTTCAGAAGATTTGAATAAATTAGAAATGACGATAAAACCTGTAGCCAAAGTTCCTGCTGCAACTCCCGTAGCAATTAGAGCAAATAAACCCACTGTTGCTAATAGGCTGCGTTTTTTGGGTTTTTTACTGTTTTTGGAGGCTATAGCAACAGTATTACTGCTATTTTTGGGGAATGTATGGTTGTTAGCAAGGGAATTTATCCCTGGGGCAAGATTTAAGGTTGCTCCTGTAAGATTGCTAGATTGAGCAGTATTAAATCCGCTATTAAGAGCATTTAGCATTTCTTGAGCAGTGCTAAAGCGATCGCGGGGATGAAATTTAATTGCTCGATCAAGTATGGCAACTAACTCAGAATCCAGGTTAAAGGCGTGTTCTATCCAAACAATTTCGCCATTTTGGGGATCAGTTTCTAGTTCATTAGGAGATTTCCCCGTAAGTAAGAAAATTGCGGTCAAGCCCAAGCTATAAAGATCGCTAGAGTATATAGGACGACCTGCTGCTTGCTCTGAAGACATATAGCCAGGAGTACCAATAGAAGCGGAAAAGGTACTACCAGATTGATTTACTTCTGTAGCGATCGCTTCTTTTACCGCCCCAAAGTCAATCAAAAATGGTTGCTTATCTCCCTGGCGGAGAATAATATTTTCAGGCTTGATATCTCGATGAATAATACGACGGCTGTGAACATAATCTAATACAGGTAAAAGCTTTACCAGAATTTGCCTAACCTCATCACGGTGCAAATTTCCGAATTGTTGCCAATATTGCTCTAGGGTTAGCCCTTCAATCCACTCCTGTACTAAGTAAAACTTGTCGTCTTCGGAAAAATAAGCATAAAGCCGAGGAATTTGGCTGCTGCCTTCCCCTAACTCTTCTAAGATTGCTGCTTCTCGCTGAAACCTTTCCTTCATCCACAAAGGAGTTTTTGGCTGCTTGACGATTGGTTTAAGCTGCTTTAACACACATTTACGCCCTGAAGGCATATGAGTATCTTCAGTTAAATATGTCTCACCAAAACCTCCCCTCCCCAGAGTTTTGATAATGCGATAGCGGTTGTTTAGCAGTACAGCTTTCATACTTTAGGTGTATCGAGTGATAATTAATTTAGAACTTGGTTTGTAGTTAAAGACGATTATGAATTAATTAGTACAGCCGATGACAACTTTAAATAAAGATTATTTACTTTAAGTCTAATAGACCTTTTTCCTTTAGTTTAGGATTGAAGCGAATATTCATTTTAACTCCGCGATCGCTTAATTGCTGTTGAATCTTAGCTTCTACGCGTCTGGCTACCTTCTTTCGTATTTTAGTTTGTCCTAATTCATCGTTTTGCTGATATTGTGCCTTTTCTTCCTCTGTCATAGTCGGATTGGCATCAATAGGTTCGCTCCAAAGAGACTGGTTGATGTCATTACCTACAGGAGTTTGTCCATTTTCAGCTATCCAAGCCGAGGCAATATCGTCTAATATTTTGCGACTGGGGCGAGTAATAGTTTGTAGCTTTACCCAGTAACAGTTTTCAGGCTGGCGAATTAGATGCTGCTTGAGGCTGAGATAAACGTCGCGGGAATAGCCTACATACTGCAATTCTTGAACTCGATCAAAAATTGCATAGACTCCTATTTTTCCTTGAATATCTTCATCAATGCACCCATCATTGTTTAAATACGCCAAATATTTCAAACTTGAAAGAGACGGGATTTCGACCTGGATAGACATATGCTATAAATTAATTGTTCAAATTTTAGTTAAATCAATCAAGAAATAAGCCAAGGGGAATATTCCCCCCAACTAAAACTTCATTATTTATTCTGCTCAATCAAATCGGGCTAGTTAGAGCTTGCGATAGATGGCACACAAACGACTAGGCTTAAAAATTTTGGCTTGGAACATAAAATTTGGCGGCACATTAATAATAACGTAGTCATCAGAACCATGATATCTCTCGAACTCTGGAGGCATTCCCTTGGGTGTATGTTGGCTATAGGGAACAGGTTGAAAAACTTGGTTAGTAAAATGAATCTCGTTTTCGTGAAGTCTTTGGCTAATCTGGTCGGTAAAAGTCTTATTTGTCAACAAGCCAAATAAAATATCTTTAGCTGTCGAATCAAGAGCGAAGCTTGTATCATAATTCTTGACTATTTTTAAACTCATTTTTAAGTGTTGAACATATCAACAATATAGAAGCACTACAGCAAATGTTATCAGAAATATCCTATTAAGAAAATAGCAGTTAATGTTTTGTATTCCACAATTAAAAAAAGGTTAAAAACCAAAAATTGTTAAGAATTATTTTGATAAAAAAGGAAATAACTCAAAGAGATTTTAAACCTGCCAATAGTTCTGCTTGGGCAGTAAAAGCAAGATGGCAGATTGATTCTTGCCAATCAGGATCGTGACTATAAAAAGCATCGATCATTCCTTGTCTAATTATTCGGGCTTGGGTACTATTTACATCCCCGTGATAATATAGCCAGCGATCGGCGCGCAGCGCGTCAAATACTTCAGTTTCTGGTATTGTGCCAAATTCATAAGCAGCAGCAAGACATATTGATCGATCTAAGTTGTTTTGAAGTGCAGCAATTAATGTTCCGTGAGGTTTATAAACAGCAACCGAATTAGCCGAACCAGTCATAACTAATTTATCGCCCCAAATCATTGCAGCCAAATTTGTGGTGTGAAGATCGCTGTCAATGCCCATAAGTTGACCAGTGCCGTACTGTCCTAATCCCGTATGATAATCAAGTAAGCCAACTGCTTGCTTATCCTGAAGATATTGAGCAACTATTCTCTGAAAAATACGATTTGACCAAGCAGGAACTTCTCCACCATAAAAAGGTGCATACCAATGGCTGTATTGTCCCTGAGCTATTGCTTCGGCTGAAAATTCATGACTATACAGATACTCAAATAATTGCTGGAGAGTTTGCCTTTGAGTTTCCACCGTCCATTCTGAAGGAACAATGATATCTGCTAAATCATAATAAATATTATTTTTGGGAAGTGGTTGCTTAAAATCGAGAAAATTACGGTTTAGATCTACTCCATCTTCGTTAACGCGCCGACAATAACTCATTCCCCACGGGTTAAGTCCATGAATCATAACTATGGCTACATCATTGTCAGCCTGTTTATGCCAATTAGTTTTGAGCGAACCCACCTGAATACCAGAACCTGAAAATCCTTCTACTCCATGAGTTGCCGATAATAATATTAAGACTTTTTGGGCAGCAAGACTGCCAAACCAAGCCAAATCGACATATAGTTTCTCTCCTGTCATACCCCTTAAAGGATGCTGCCACGACTTAATTAAAGTTGCGTCATCTAAACAAGAAATTAGAAAATTTTGACGCGCCTCTAAATAAGAATTAGCAAAATATGTATGAAAACCCATCTAATTAGAAGCCCGTAGTTTTTGAAGATAGCAAAGATATAAAAACACAAATTGTTCATTGATATAGCCATTTCACCCTTAGCAGCGCGATCTTTGCGAGTGGAAACCATACGAAAAGGGAAAACTTTTACAAATACCTTAAACTCCTCTGACCTCTGAACAGCTAATCATGAGGAAATTAATGGGAATGACTATAATTGTTCATTGTTTAGTACTCGATAGTGAAGGAAAATTTCTTCATTAATCTGCTTGGCTTTTAGCAGCTTTAGCTTTTTTCCTTGAGACTGCAAAAACCCAACTCCGTCAACGGGAGAAGGAGAACTGTTACCCCCAAAAATTACGGGACAAACAGTTAACCAAAGCTCATCGATTAAATCTACGGCGAAAAGAGATGCTACCAATTCTCCTCCACCGAGGATGGCTAGTTTTTTTAACCCTAATCCCTCTAACTGTACTAAAGTTGATGCCCAATTGATTGTCGAGTTGTTTTCTTTAGTATCGTGAATAATCAAAATACGTTCAAATTCTTTTTTACCTCGCCATAATTCTGCGCCACTAGGTACAGTTAGTAACCATCGCGGTATTGACTGCTGAAAAAAACGCCAGTGAGGATCAAAATTTGCTGATGCTGAGACCACAATTTGTACTGGCTGTAATGATTGCGATCGCTCTATTCGTCCCTGGATCAGCTTAAAATTGGACACGGACATGGTTGTACCGTAAGCTCTTAAAGTATCAGCACCAAATAGTACTCCATCTACTAAAGAAACCTGTTTTTCTAGGTGTATTTTATCGTTAGCAGAACCAAAACGAGCAGGAGATCTTTGATAGTCAGCAATTTTACCATCGGCAGTCATTGCTAGAATAGCTGTAATTTGCGGTCTATTGTTCATTAAAAATAAAAATAAATTCTACCGTGTCGTTTAGTTAAAGGCTTTTAAAGACCATGCTTACTTCATTTTTTACCTATAAGCAGGGCAAATGATATTTGAATGGATATCATTAAAAATACAATAATAGAGATATAGTTTAAGCGTGAGCCTAAACCTTTTCCTATGGCACTTGGTCAATCTTCCTTTCGACGTATATTACTCTCGCGCATTCTTTTAGTTAGCGTTCCAGTCTTGCTAGTAGGAGTGTACGTTACCTATCAAAAAGCTAGATCGGCTTTTTTAGAAACCGCTAGACAAAACTTGACAGAAAGTGCCGTCAGAAAAGGAGAAATTATTCAACAATCAACCAAAGCTCTCCGTAATAATTTGGCTACTGCAAGTGATGCAGCAATCAAAGGTTCAAATACATTTGACCCTAAAATATATATCGCGCAGTTAAAACAAGTATTACCCGCAGATATCTTATGCGCTCAAATTACAGATCTTAATACTAATGAAATAGCCGCCAGCAACTGCAAAGAACCAGTAGAACTAGAGAGTACTACTTGGCAAAAGAAAAAACAACAGGTTTTAACTACTCCTGCACAAATAAATGTCAAGTTATTAGTTCCCTCAACTTCTTTGGTGCAAAATTCAGAAGATGTTGATGAAAATCCATTACGACGACAGCTTAAACTCTGGTTAACTGCTCCAGTTTACGATCAAAATGGCAACCTTCGTTATGCTCTTAGCGTCAAGTCGGCTATTTTAGCTCAAGAAATTATTGAACCAGGCTCTTTGGAGGGTTATCCCGTCGTCATCAATGAAGACGGCACTATTTTGGCTCATCCTTTTGAGCAGCGGGTAGGAAGAAATATCAAGCAGATGCCTGATTTTCCAAGATTAAATGACTTGATGAAAAATGCGATCGCCAACAAGCCTGATTTTCTCCATTTATTTTATCTTGAAACAGATGGTGTAGAGTTAGTAGCAGGATATAGCTCTATTCCTTCTCCTGTGACCGCAAGCAGCAAGGAAAAGTGGGTAATTTTGGCGGTTAGTCCGATTGATGCAGCTTTAGAACCCCTAAAAGATATTCGCCAAGCTTTAGTGGGTATGACTTTAGGGTTAATTGCAGCCTGCTCCTTAGCTACTTTATATGTTTCGAGGGAGTTGGCTCGTCCTCTAGAGCGCATTAGAGACTATTCTCTTAAAGAAGATCATTTTCAGTCTACTAGCGATCGCCTTCCAGAAAATTTCAAAATCCGTGAGTTTAATCAGCTTTCTCTAGCTCTCAATGATATGGTTAGTCGATTACGAGCCTGGGGAGAAGAAATTGTTTCGGCTTGGCAAGAAGCTCAAACTGCTAATAAACTCAAGAGCGAATTTTTAGCAACTACCTCCCATGAATTGCGAACCCCCCTCAACGGGATTATTAACTGTGTTCGCATTGTGCGAGATGGCTACTGTGATAGTAAAGAAGAAGAGCGAGAATTTTTGCAGCAGGCAGATGATGCGGCGATCCATTTATTAGGAATTATTAATGATGTGCTAGATATTTCTAAAATTGAGGCGGGTAAACTTTCTGTGGTGATTGAAAAAGTTGACCTGCAAAAGATACTGGATGAAGTAGTTGATTTGCATTTAGTCTCAATTCAGCATAAAAATCTGACCTTAGATCGACCAAGTTGGTTAGAGAATATCTATGTTTTGGCAGATCCAGCCAAGCTTAAGCAGGTATTAATTAATGTGGTCAGCAATGCCGTCAAATTTACCGAACAAGGCACCATTGCTATTAAAGTCGAGATTATCGAAGAGATTATTGGTGAGGCAGAGAATCATCAATATCTGTTAGCTTCTGGAGACTATCATGACCCTTCACAGGAATATGAGCCAAGGCTGTTTAAAACCAAAAGTCAGATCCCGCGTCGGCGTAAGACGCAAACGCCAGTTTCTTCAAGTTGGGAAACTCGCCCAACGGACTGGCCCCAGAATGCTGACTTAAAACCTAATTTGTCGAGCGCGCAAAATTATCACAGCACCAATTCTAGCGATGGGGAATTAGAACCCTCCCAGCAAATTCTACTGACTATAGAAGATTCGGGAATTGGGATTGAGAAAAGTCAGCAGGATAAATTATTTAGTCCCTTTGTCATGGCAGATGGCTCAACTACTCGCAAATTTGGTGGTACTGGCTTGGGTTTAGCAATCTCTCGCAATTTGATCGAATTAATGCAGGGTCATATATCCTTGTACAGTGGAGGAGAAGGACAAGGGACAACAGTACAAATTTCTTTGCCTTTAGCTGAAGTTACTGCCAAGTTTAAATTATTACCCCAATCTGGCGATTAGTTGCATCAGTGCTAAGTCTAATGCTTTTGGCTTCTAGCTGTGGGTAAAATTAGCATCCCATCGCCGAAGGAATAAAAACGGTAATTTAAGGCGATCGCCTGCTGATATAGATCTAGTAAACGTTCCCTACCAATTAAAGCACTTACCAGCATCAACAAGCTAGAGCCTGGTAAATGGAAATTAGTAATCAAACCATCTACTATCTGCCATTGATAACCTGGATAGATAAATAAATCAGTCTTGCCTCGAAAAGGCTTGAGGATATTTCCCGACTCGGCAGCCATTTTTGCTGCTCCCTCTAATGCTCTAGTTGCGGTTGTTCCCACGGCAAATACTCTCCCGCCTCTGGCTTTGGTCGCTAAAACTTGCTCGACCGTAGCTTGGCTAACCTCAATCCATTCTTGGTGCATGGAGTGCTGGAGAATATTTTCCGACTCTACAGGACGAAAAGTACCAATTCCTACGTGGAGGGTAATAGAAGTTTGTTCGATACCCTGCTGTTGTAATTTGTTTAATAATTCTGGAGTAAAATGCAGTCCTGCGGTAGGTGCAGCGATCGCTCCTGACTTTTGAGCATATACTGTTTGGTAGCGATCGCGCTCGGCTTCTTGATTGGTAATATAGGGCGGTAAGGGTAACTCTCCGTAGTCCTCTAAAAAATGCCACAATGATTTATTTTCAGGTAGCTCAAATTGCAAAATTCTCCCCCCTGTTGCTTCATCTCTGGCAACTACAGTAGCTTTTAGCTGAAAACCTGCTATTGCCTGAGTATTATTCTGTGGCTCAAACAGAAATTTTGCCCCAGGGGTAAAGCGTTTACCTGGCTTGACTAAAGCCAGCCAACAGTTATCTAATCTTTCTTCGATTAGTAAAATTTCAGCTTTAGAACCACTAGTTTTATGACCGTGTAGACGAGCAGGAATCACACGGGTGTTGTTGAGAACCAATAAATCCCCTGATTTAAGCCAATGGGGCAAATCATGAAAAACCCTATGAACACAAGATGTAGGTGAATCTACTATCAGTAAACGCGAACTGTCTCTGGGAATTGCAGGCGTTTGCGCAATAAGCTTTTGAGGTAGATAATAAGTATAATTAGACAGTAAAAAATCCTGGTTCATGCTCATTTATTATTTTATTTCAAGCGATCCCTATTGGGTAATATCCCCTATAAGAAGTTCAAAAAATCGGGTGCTTTTCCCCTAGCGCAACTGACCTGTTCATTGTCAGACTATAAGTAAGCCTCAGTGAAAATGGTATTTATGGATTATCTTTTTTTTCTGGCAAATGCCAGCGTAACTCTCAGAACAATCGATTATCTCCTCAATATGGAGCATACATCAAACGCTTGTTTAACTGTAATTCATCAAATAGACGGTTGGATTGTCAAAATTCGTTTCCCCCAAGCTCTTAAACCTAGACTGCATGGAGACTTTAAAGCCTTTATGTCCGAACTAGGTATTGCTTATGAACCGCAGATGCGACTTAGAATGGTGTTTTGGAGCTTAGAAACAGGTCAATCTCCTGTAGAAGTAATGCGTCGCTATCAGGTAGCAGTGGTTTCTCACGGCAAACCCGATACTAAAGATATCGAGGCATTCCGCCAGCAGTTTACCAAGGGATTGGGCTACTGCCCAGAAACTTTAGCTTAGTTAAAGTTTCTGGGCAGCTAAAAGCAGCTACTTCTTTAATTAATATAATGCTCGAAAGCATAAGTTGCTGGTAGCTGAGATGTAGATAGGGAATTGGATATCGAACCCTTTAGGCAGTCTTCTCTCATTTCCTCGCCTCAAACATTTAAAGCGATCGCCTCACCGACATTTTCGATAATAGGAAGAATACTTTAAACAACCTTCATTTAACTATTCAACCGAATGTTTTGTTGTGGATGATTGTTCCTTGACTAGACATTTTTCCGAACCGTTTTTTGTTACTTGGTTTTCATCATAGTTACAGTAACTATAAAACAGCACTAAAAGCGATCGCACTGATGATTTGTCAGAATTTTGTCAATACTGACATAACAATGACATAGCTATGAAAGAAGTGCTTGCTAGCTTAGGACAACAAATCATTTGTTGTTAAGCTTTTTATTTTTTGGGGTAAAAACCATGAATACTTGCATTTGCTGTTCCCATAATTTACTGCTTCATCTTCGTTCTCAAAACTTCTACTGGTATTGTCAACACTGTCGTTCAGAATTTAATAGCTTTTCAAGTATTTGTCAGCCATCAAAACCATCTAAGTTAGAGCAAATTCAATCTTATAGCTCATGTTTAATTCCTGCACAATAATTATTAATATTTATAACGATGAATCCATCTCAAACAATTGCTTTAATTTCAGTTTATAGCGATCCTGCTACGGAAGTTGGAAGTCAAAATGTATATGTGCGTTCCTTAGCAGAATCTTTATCTCGTTTAGGATGGCAGGTAGATATATTTACTCGCAAAACCAATGCTGTCCAAGCAAATATAGTACAGCATAATCCTAATTGTCGAACTATTCGCCTCAATGCTGGGGTAATGCAATATATCTCCCAACAACAATTAATTGGTTACTTACCAGAATTTCTCAAACAACTACGTCAGTTTCAAATAATTAATAGAATTCAGTATGGTTTAATTCATACTAATTATTGGCTGTCAGCTTGGGTAGGTATGGAACTTAAGAAAACGCAGCCTCTCAAACACGTCCATACTTATCATTCTCTTGGTGCTGTAAAATATGCTCATACTAACAATCTTACCAATATTGCCAAGACTCGTTTAGCAATAGAAAAAGCTTGTTTAGAAACAGCCGATTTAAGTATTGCCACTTGCCCTCAGCAAAAAGAATACCTACAAGAATTAGTTTCTACTAAAGGTAACATCGAGATTGTCCCCTGCGCTACGGATACTAGAATATTTGGCTCGGTTGCCCATGAAACAGCCAGACAAAAACTAGGAATTAAGCCTGATATATTCAATATTCTTTATGTTGGCAGGTTCGATCATCGTCACGGATTAGAAACTCTATTAAAAGCAGTTAGCAAACCCTATTTGCACAGCGCAGGTAATATTCGTCTGACCTTAGTTAGCAATTCTCATCGCTATTCACATAATCGGCTAGAAAGAAAACGAATTGAGAAACGGGTGCGGGATTTAGGCATTGAGAACATTACTACTTTTGATGAACGACTCAGCCGAGAAAAATTAGCGGTATGCTATGCTGCTGCGGATGTCTGTGTAGTGCCTAATCATTATAGTCCTTTGGGAATGGTGGCAATTGAAGCTATGGCAAGTGGGACATCTGTAATTGCTGCTAATGCAGATAGTTTAAAATACATAGTTCAACATGAACAAACAGGTTTACTATTTCCTGCTCGAAATTCGTTTGTCTTGACTAAAGCAATTTTTCGCTTGATGAACGAACCTGAATGGAGATTAAAGTTGAGCGTTTCTGCCAGAGAAAGAGTTTATGAGTTATTTGACTGGGATGGCGTGGCTAATCAACTAGGAAAATTTTATCTAGAATTAATCGTTTCACAAGATATAAAGATGCCAAACAAATTATTAAAATATTCAGTTCAACCTGTAGGAGTTTAAGTCTATTAGACTTCTGGCAAACTTGCTAACCTAAAACGATTTTGTTAAGCATTACTGCATTCATCAATATCAAGTGTAGTTTATCTTTAACGAGGAATTTATGATCGTAGCTCATCTTATTTTGTTTCTTTTTCTTGGCTTTAATATTTTAGCTCTCACTTGGCTATTTCCGATTAAACATAGTTACAAAAAAACTTCAAAAACTAAAAAGATTTAGATCTTGTTTATAAGGTAATTTATTTTATGGCGATCGCATTATATTTACGCTCGATGAGTCAGGTTTCAGTTTTAAAACCGCAAGAAGTTGTGCAAATTTTGAGAAATCTTATTTTCACTAATAGCTAATAATAACAAACAAATCAAATAAACAATAAAGGCTTGTCTTTTAAAGGTGCAAAAGCTTTTGACTCAAACTTGTACAGACTTGCAGGACGACCAGCACCACGAGATACTTTTACTCCTGTATCTAATAAAATACCCAACTTTAATAAACGCGAACGAAAATTAGAATAGTCAGAAAAGTTTCCACCCAAAATTGTGCAGTAAAGCTGATAAACTTCATTTAAAGTAAATTCTAGTGGCAAGACATCAAAAGCAATAGGGCTGTATTGTAGCTTGTTTTTAAGACGATTCCAGCCATAGCTGAGGATTTGATCGTGATCGAAAGCCAACTCAGGAATCTCGTTTACCTTGTACCAAGAAATACTATTATCTGATTTAGCAATTATTTTGGCATTATCATATCTAAGCAGAGCAAAATAGCTTACCGATAAATATCTGACCCCAAAGCTATCAGGATCTTCTCGAGGATCTCTACCAGGATTACCAAAGGAATATAGTTGTTCTAAATATAAATTATCTACCTGAATTTTTTCGGCTAAAGTACGATAAGCAGCATCGGTTAGAGATTCTCCTTGACGTACTAATGTACCTGGTAAATTCCAGTGGCTTTTAAAAGGTTCTTCTTTTCTTTTACGTAGCAAAACTAAAACGCGGTTATAGGTAGTATCAACCGAAAAAATAACGTTATCTACACCGACTTTAAAATCAGCTAAACTCTCTGATTTGATTTTAGTTTTGGGTTTAATTTGAGAATTAGTTTTCATACTATTTTTTCTTGTCTATGCTGATTTGTTTTTATTTCATATAAATTATGTTGAATAATATAATCATTAACGGTAGGAGTAATTAAGTTTCGATCTTTTTGCAGACGATAAGTGCTAGAAGCTACTTTTGGGGCATTTAAACTGGCGATCGCAACTTTTCCCCCAACTCCTTTTAATGTTTCTAATTCTTGTTCTTGAATATCATATTCTACACGAGGAATAATTAAAACTTTCACTTCTTTTAATAAATCTTCGATACGATACCAGCTACTTATCTGTTGCAAGATATCTGAACCAATTATTAAAGTAAACTCTGCTTTTTGTCCCCATTTTTTCCTGGCTTTTTTGACCGTAATTAAAGTACGGCGATCGCTTAATTCGGGATGCAGGCTAATATTATTATTAGTTAAGCTAATATCTTTGATTGCCGTATGCAACATCTGTGTACGATGTTTTAAAGAAGTTTGATGCTGTTTAAAAGGATTATCTGATGCCCAAACTACCACAAGCTCAAAGTGTTGGGACAACCAAGATAAAATAGTTTGATGTCCTATAGTTGGTGGATCTGCACTTGTACCAAAAAGAGCAATTTTTTTCATTAGTTAATGATCGAGTTACTAAATACAGCTTCAAACTTATTATTTATTATCTGCCCAAACCAGTTTCTAATTAACTGAGGTTACACATTTAATCTAACTGCTGTGATGAAGTAACGGGGAGACAAGAAGCAACTATATGTGTAGCGCGAGAAGCCGTTGCGGGGGGAATCCGCGTTGAGGCGGCTCCATCCGCAAGAAGCGGTATCCGTAATAGACGCAGGTAGTAACTCTATTCCCAAGTCCCCAAGTCCCCAAGCAAAACAGATCGATGAGTGCGTAACATTAGTAATCAATTGTACCTACCTACTTGTATCACTTTAAAATGTTCTGTTCAAATCGGATTTAGTATCAGATTTATTTTTGAAACTTGTCTCCCAGATAATATTGTTTAACTAAGGGATTGCTATACAGTTCTTCGGCTGCGCCAGAGGCTAAAATTTGACCGTCTCGCATTACATAGGCGCGGTCAGTGATGGCTAAGGTTTCGCGAAAATTATGGTCTGTAATTAAGATACCAATTTGGCGATCGCGTAATTGAGCAATAATTTCCTGTATCTCCGCCACCGCAATCGGATCGATCCCTGCAAATGGTTCATCTAATAATAAATATTTAGGACCGTCTAGCCCTGCTGCTAAAGCTCTGGCTAATTCTGTTCGTCTTCTCTCTCCACCCGAAATTAGAGAGCCTAAAGTGTTGGCTACTCTTTCTAAGCGAAACTCCCTCATTAATTGTGCAAGACGAATTGGGCGGGCGGGACGAGGAATTCCTGTTTGCTCTAAAACCAGTAAAATATTATCCTGAACGCTGAGATTGCGGAAAATACTTGCCTGTTGAGTTAAATATCCTATGCCCAAACGCGCCCGTTTGTGGAGTGCCAAGGTGGTTATATGACGCTCATTTAACTTGACTGTTCCATCGTCGGGCTTGACTAAACCTGTAGCTATGTAAAAAGTGGTGGTTTTTCCTGCACCGTTAGGGCCTAGTAGTCCGACAACTTCTCCTGGGGACACCCGAAGATTAACGCGCTTAACTATACATCTTTTGCCATAAGACTTATGGATATTCTCTAAAATTAATGCCACAGGTTTTTTGTTAATCAGTAATCATTGCGGGTTGGTAATAATATAGGTTGATTCTACTTGGCGATTGCTTTTGGGGGTAGCAACAAAGCGACCTTCATCGATTAAATAGGTCATGCTTTCGGCTCGCATACTGTTCCCATCTTGAATCACATAAACATTTCCCGTCAAAATCAAGCGACGTTCACGACTAAAATATTGTGCCTGAGCAGCAGTAGCCTGAATTTGGCGGGCTGGATAATCAATTTGAACATTACCTCGAGCGGTAATGATACCCGTTTGGGAATCAGATTCTTGAACATCTGACTTGAGGGTAATTTCTCCTGGCTTAGGAGATTGCGCCTGTAATGATGAAGGGATAAAAGTAAAAGCTATAACGGTAAACAACGTCGCACTTATTAATCTTTGCCATCGACTACGCAGAAACAGAATAGGAAACATAAATAGAAATATAAGCTAAATCTGAATAACTTTGGTTAAGTTCTGATATTAACAATTTCTCAGACGCTACTTATTCTAAAGAAGTTGCATCCTAACCAGTAAAGATTGAATTCTCGACCAGATTTTGTATTCCTGCGTAGACAAAAGATTAGAGAGCCTGATTTTATAGTTCTTGCTTGGTAGGACGGATAATCATCTCGTTAACATCTACATCCCCTGGTTGTTCAATAGCGTAGGCAATGGCACGAGCGATCGCATCGGCATCGATAGCTACTCCATATAGTTGATTGACGTTTTTTGCTGTTTCCTCGTGGGAAATAGTGTTGGTTAACTCTGTATCTACCGCCCCAGGAGAGATATTGGTTGAACGAATTTCACCATTAGATTCTAGTCGGATTCCTTCTGAGATAGCTTTAACAGCAAACTTAGTGGCACAATAGACTGTTCCTCCAGGAAATACTTTGTGTCCTGCTACAGAAGAGAGGTTGATTATATGACCAGATTTTTGCTGCTGCATGATCGGCATTACCGCAGCAATAGCATACAGGACTCCTTTGATATTTACATCTACCATCTTGTCCCATTCATCTACCTTGCTTGCAGCTAAAGGTGATAGGGGCATCAAACCTGCATTATTGACTAAAACGTCAATACGTTCATAAGCTTGGTGGGTAGCTTTGGCTAAAGCTTCTACCTGATTGCGATCGCTAACGTCTGTGACCTGATATTTTGCTGTACCACCATCTTTTTGAATCTCAGCAACTAACTCTTTAAGGCGATCTTCTCGTCTGGCAGCTAGCATCAATTTAGCTCCACTTTTGGCTAGTCTACGGGCAGTAGCTTCCCCTAGTCCACTACTTGCTCCTGTGATGATAACTATTTTGTTTTGAATCTCAGACATAATTGCTCTTTATTTTGTTAACTTAAAATTAATTGCTCTGTTTTTCTAGTCTGCTTATTGCCTAACTGATGGGAATATCTAAAGTCGCTAGTAGACCAGTCGCCTAGACTAGATACTACTGAATTAAGCAGAGGTATTAAATCTTACTGGAGGTAGATATAGTTAAAACCCGCTCCGATGCAAACTTTGTCAAAGTTTGCATCGGCTTAAAGCGCAATTCAAATCGATGACGATGATTACGGTAAGGCTGTGCCAGAATCGGAAAAATCTTCAGGCAACGAAAACAGGTTAGGGATGTTTCACCAATACTTTATCTCTCTTGCCAATGCACGAGAATTGATATTAGCTCCATGAATTTTTGTCGAATCCTTCTGTAACGAAATCACTTTGATTGATCGAGTCAGGTTTAGCACCGTATAAGGTGTCTAAAAGCTCTCCATTTTTTAGTATTTCTGTTCCGTTAACGTTTCCCATAGAGACAAAAGTCAAGTCAGTAAAGCTTAATCCTTCAGATAAACCCAGAAAATCTACGCCATCTTGGAAATCCAGTACAAGATCTTTACCGCTATTCTGCTCTAATACATAAATATCAGAGCCTGAACCTCCATTTAACGTGTCTTGACCATTTCCACCAATGAGAATGTCATTACCGTCTGCACCGAGCAGATTGTCATTACCGTCGTCTCCTGACATTCTATCGTTGCCTTCGTTACCCCAGAATCGATCGCTATCAGCACCTCCAAATATAAGATCGTCTCCTACACCACCGTAAAGACTATCCATACCTGTATCACCAAATAGCGTATCATCTCCTGAAGTTCCCCCCAATCTATCGTCACCAGATCCACCATAAAGTAAATCTTCTTCGGCTCCACCAGATAAGGTATCATTGCCTGCACCACCATCTAAGACATCTTTATCAGGACCCCAATCTTTGCTAAACTCCCAAGCGACATCTTCACCACCCATCAGTAAATCGTCGCCATTCCCACCAATTAGTGTATCGTTTCCTATGTAAGCATCTAACCTATCATTACCGTTACCACCATCTAAGACATCATCTCCAATACCATCCCATATAGAGTCATTTCCCTCGCCACCAACCATACTATCGTCGCCTTCACCGCCAAAGATACTATCGTTACCTTCACCGCCAAAGATACTATCGTTGCCCATGTTTCCTGACATTCTATCGTTGCCTGCATAACCATACAAAAGGTCATCGCCTTCACCGCCATAGATAGCATCTATCATTACCAAAACTTCCAAGTATAATATTTGTTGATATGCCTTATTCAATCATCGCCAGGTGACGATGTCAAAAAGCTAAGTTTAAGCGCGAGATTCGGCGAACCTGAGTCGCCATGAATAATCGCGCTGTTGGGCGTTGGTAAGCTTACCTAAAACTCTAGAAACCGAATAATCTAATTTTTATTGATGAATCAGGAATTAATTTAGGCATGACACGGTTAAGAGGTCGCGCAATTCGTGGCGAAAGATTACACGAGCGCTGTCCTCGCAATCGAGGTTCAAACATTTCTGTAATTGGAGCATTAAGCATGGATGGCTTGATTGCGACGATGAGTTTGCGCCCGAAGTGTCAACACAGATGTTTTTAGCACCTATCTATATTGAAGAGATTTTAGTCCCTCAACTATGGGTAGGAGCTTATGTCGTGATGGACAATCTTTCTGTTCACAAAGCTACTAAGATTCGGGAAATTATCAACCAAGCTGGAGCAAAATTAGTTTTTTCACCTCCTTACTCACCCGATCTTTCTCCCATAGAATTGTGTTGGTCTAAATTAAAACAATGCCTGCGTCGTGCGCAGATCGTCGAAGACGACGACTGAGAGGCAAAAGCCTCTGCGCAAGAACAACCGACGCAATCAACCAAGCTTTAACTGAGATCGTTAATCAGCAAATTTCTGATGATGATCTTGTTGGTTGGTTTGAACACTGTGGTCTATTCATTTGAAAACCGCTGTAATTGATTTTGCAACCTTAGCCTGTAAGATAGCCCCTTCCCAGCAGAGAGAATAAACCGAGCTAAATCATCAGCCAAATACTGTTCTTAAGTGATTTTTTCTACTACATAAGCTGCTTCTAAGCACCGACTAAAATACTTTTCTAGTAATCGACAAGTCGTCTATCTGTAATGAGCAATTTCTATATCTTATTAAAAACTTATCAATCAGTAAGTTAAATTTGTTAGGGTTAAATGCAAGTAAAATTACCCAGTAAATTATTTGGTTGTAAGAGGCGATTTTGAATAATGGCAGAGGTGAAACCAGTAAATCGAAACAATCAAGAAACCCCAGTCAAAAATTATTCTGGTTTTCGTCGTCAACAACTTTTGTTGTTTATTTTAGCTTCTGTGCTAATTCATAGTTTGGGCTTAGTCATCTTTGGCGTATATCAACGCTTTCATCCTATTGCTAAAGATAAACCTGAAGATAGTAAACCCATTGAATTTGTGGTTGTTCCTCCCGAAGAATCTAGCAAAGAACCACCACCAGAAACGCAAAAAAGAGCAGCAGAAAATTCTGTTGCCGAAAAAAAAGTTGAGCCAAAGAAAACTTCTACCGATCGAGAAATCGGCGATGATACAGCCCCTCCCCCAGCATCAACTCCCTTGGAAGAATCGGCTCCTGCCCCCCAGGTAGCCTCACCTGAACCTGAACCTGAACCCGAACCAGTCGAACCTGAACCCGAACCTGAACCCGAACCCGAACCGAATTTAACTAAATTACCTAAAAACAGTCAGCCACTACTATCAAATCCAGATACTGTTTCAACCTCAAAAATAGACCCGAAACCTACATCTGAATCAGCCAAACCTGAAGCCAAATCAGAACCAGAATCATCTGTCGCCACCACTTTACCACCAAAAGAACCATCCCAAACCGTTCCCAAATCAGGTTCAGAGGCAGTTCCAAGTAATAGTGCCTCTAGTTTATTAGGTGGAGATTATAAAAAAACTCTTGCTAATGGTGGAGGAGATGCGTTTTTTAGCCCAGAAGCTTTAGCTTATAAAGATGTTCTCAATCCTTCTCAGTTAAATGCTCTCAAGGATATCGACTTGAGCGATTATTTTGCCGAGGTTAAACGGCGAGTCAAGAGCAATTGGAATCCCTCTTATGGAGCGGAAGAATATACTACCTATCTAAGCTTTAATATTGAAAAAAATGGTCAAATTACAGGACTCAGGGTAACCCAAACTTCAGGCTCAGAAAAAGTAGATCGAGAATCTTTAGATGCAGTCCAAAATTCTGCTCCTTTTGCTCCTTTGCCTCCTGAGTTTCCTTTAAAGGCGTTAGAAGTTCAATTTAGCTTTAACATTTATATCTATTAAAACGGGATTTAATTTATGGAAAATATACTACAGCTTTTAAAAAGTGGTGGGGTGGTTATGATTCCCTTATTAGGGCTATCAATTTACTCTGTGGCAATAATTTTAGAGCGATCGCTTTTTTGGCTGAAGATATCCCGTGGGCAAAACAGTGTAGTAAAACAACTGCTCAACCAATATCGAGAAGATTCTCAAGCAGCTAGCATCATGCTCAAACGTCACCTCAATTTACCCATTGCCCGCATTTTTTCTGTCGCCCTGTCATTAGAGCGCTCGACACCAGAAAAATTCAAGCTGGCATTAGAAAGTGCTGCTCAAGCAGAAATACCAATCTTGAAGCGATTTAACAATTCTTTGGAAACAGTAATCGGTGTTGCGCCATTATTAGGCTTGCTGGGTACGGTTTTAGGTCTAATCACTGCTTTATCTTCTTTAAAATTAGGTGATATAGAATCATCTCAGGCAGCAGGAGTTACAGGAGGTATTGGTACAGCTTTGATTTCTACCGCAGCAGGATTAATTGTGGCGATCGCCACTCTCTTTTTTGCCAGTATTTTTCGAGGGCTATACCTACAGCAAATCGCCCTAATTCAAGAAGTTGGGGGACAATTGGAACTATTTCACCTTGATAAATACGAACAGCAAGAAATTTATCGAAAATAGAGGCTAAAAGCTACGTGCAATGTCACTCTGAATTTTATTGTCAAATTAACAACAATCTAAATCATGCGCTTACCTGAAGAACCAGATTTACCACCCCAAATTAATATTTTGCCGATGATCGATGTGATCTTCGCAATTTTAGTATTTTTTATTGTTTCTAGCCTCTATTTGACTCGCTCTGAAGGTTTACCCGTCAATCTGCCTGGTGCTAAAACTGCCGTAGTTCAAAAGGCTAAACAGATTACCGTAAGTTTAGACAAAGAAGGCAAGTTAACTATAGATAGTAAACCCGCTCAACTGAATCAGTTAAAAACCGAGATTGAAAAACTTATTAAAACCGAGTCAAATGCTACGGTAATAATCAATGCTGATAAAACCGTAGAGCATGGTCAGGTAGTAGACGTAATCGATCAGCTACGGCAAATTCCTCAAGTGCAACTGGCGATCGCTGCTAAAAAAGAATCTATAGAGAATTAAAGGCTAATAGTTATGGGTTTACTAAATATGATAGATAGTCTTAAAAAGTTATCAAGTAAATAGTTATTAACAACAAACTTTTTGCATGAATATATTTTTTCGATACTAGTTTTAAATTCCTGACTTCTGACTAGCTGCGATGGGTACACCATTCTGACCTCTGACCTCTGACCTCTGACCTCTGAACAGCTAATCATGAGGAAATTAAATGGAATGACTATAAAACTGGCTTACCTGTAGAAACCACCTGTTCGATAATATCGGCAGCTTTACTTGCTCCCCCAGCTTGCTTAATTGCCTCTTGTAGCTTTAGAGCATTCTCTTGATAAGAATCGTCTGTTAAGACTTGCTCGATCGCTTTGCGTAGCCTCTCAACGCTTACTTTTTTCAATGGTACTACTTCTCCTGTACCCGTCCAGGCAATCCGTGCTGCTATTCCTGGTTGGTCATTGGTGATGGGAATAGCTATCATTGGTACACCGTTACTTAAAGATTCGAGGGTTGTATTCATGCCTGCGTGAGTTATGGTCAAAGCTGCTTTTTGTAATAGTTCTAATTGAGGTGCATAGCCAACAGCGATCGCATTTCCAGGTAATTCTGGCAGAGAGTCGGGACTAGTTCCACCGCCTAAAGCAACAACTAATTGAACATCTAAATCAACGCAGGCTTCGGCAATCATTTGAAAAATCCAGAGCAGACGATTTTGGACAGTACCCAGCGAAGCATAAATTAGTGGTTGTCCCGTTAGTTGGTCATAGGGAAAAGAAACAGGCTCTCGACTTGCTGGGTTGCTAAAAGAGCCTGTGAAATGAAAGCAAGTTGGTAGTGTCTTTCTCGGAAATTCAAATTTCCGTGGCTGTTGGCAAATTTGAGCCAATGAGGAATAAGATTCATTAAAATTGTTATAGGGAGATAGATTCCACTGCTGGCGGTAACCATTAATAACCTTGCGTAGAGACTTTGCTAAACTATTACGCAGTACTTTACCCAATTGATTGCGAAGAAGTCCTCGCCAAGAAGGATCGTAATCCCAAGAAGTAAAGTAGGGAGGCACATTTAAGTCTTGATTTAGCATCATGGCACTACACACACTTATAAAAGGTATACCTAGATATTCGGCAACCGAACCTCCTTCGGGAGAAACCTGATCTACCAACAATGCTTCAATATCTGCTTTCTGAATCACTTCTGGGGCATCTCGCAAAACGGTATCTGCATAATCGGCAATCCATTGAAGTGTGTGCTTGACTGCCTTCAATCCACTGAGATTGCCTAAGTGAGTAAAAAAATCTTTGCTTGCTCCTTTGGGAAAATTAGACTTGCCAATTACCTGAAATCCCAATCCCGCTGCCTGAACCTTTGAGTGAGCATCTTCAATGCCGATTACGGTAACGCGATGTCCTCGTTGTTTGAGTTCATAACCGAGAGTCGTCATCGGGTTAAGATGACCTGTTGCTGCTGGGCAAATAATACCAAAATGAGTCACGTTATTTTTTCATGTAAAAAAATCTATTTAATTTAGTTTAAAGCTACAGTGCAAATCAATTTGTATCATAATTAAATTAGCTGTTTTCATATCTATGTATTGGATTAGATATGAGGAAATGCGATCGCCTATCAAAATTGGAGACCAATTGCGATTACGCTGCCCATAGCCCAATCGCCTTTTTATAGATATTAATTAAACTTGAAGTCTTCTAGGTTATTTTTATTCTGTGCTTGTTTTACTGTATCAATCCATTCTTTTTTGAGTAGAGAACTAGCGTTTACTGATTCAAATTTCTCCTGCCAAATTTGAGATGCAAATTCCTGCAAGAAAATCTCCCATTCTTCTCTCATTCCTTCTGCTCTAACAACACGATCAACAAATTCTTCGACAATTGCAAAACCTGCTTGACTAGGTTCAACTAGTATATTTTTTAGTTCTTTCTCACAATTACTAACCGCTTCTATCTGAGCCTGACAAAGATGGTGGTATATTTTTTTTGCTTTTTCTTCATTAGAATTAGGTTGACCAAAGAAATTACTAAACAAGTCATTAAACTTATATCTAGTTCTGTCTGGAGTTAAAACATCCAAGTGCTTTCTGATACGATGCTGAATTAAGCCATGATATTGCAAGTCGAAAGTTGCTAATGTTGAAAATCCCAATTTTAAATCAGCCAAATCTTCTGGTATTTTGCTTTCTATATCGAGTAAAAAATCAGTTCCTTCCCCTTTTGCTACGTACTTTAATTTGGCATATTCTGCTAATACATTAGACACTTGAGATTTTGATTTATCAAGAGACTCCCTCAAAGCAATATTGAGATTTAAAAAGCGTTTTGATAATCGAGTTCTAACTTCATGTTGACATTCTGAGTAGGCACTTTCAAATGAACCATGGCGATCGCGTTTTTTAAGAATCTGCTCGACACTGGGAACACCAGGATGATTACGACAATGTTTAATAGCTTGTATTACTGCTAACTTGAAATTAATATCTTCGGCATCTCTATGTCGAATCATAGATCTTGTCAGCCCCTCTAGATTCTCCCTTAGTTCATTCCAAAGTTTATGAAATAGGCGAACTGAATAACGTGACCAGTCATAGCTTGTAGCTTGTCCAAATGCAACATCAGCTTTGTCTAATTCCTCTTTAATTTGTCGCTGAAGTTCTAATAATCTATACTGGCAAGCTGAAGCATACTTATTGTCTAAAATATCAATTCTATGAGTCAAATAATCAATAACTCGATCTAAAATTGCTGTTTGTGCTTCTGTTTTGTTTGCACAGTCGCAAATGATAACGTCTTGAACATCTATATGCTGATTGGTAATATCATTTTTTAAACTAATACAGTTCTTATAATTGTCAATTGTAGCAACGTGATTGAGAACCATAAAAGACCATTCATTAATCGGCAAATCTGTCAAAGCACTGTTGGCTAAATCATAAAGATCGACATCTACTTCTGCCCAAACATCTCCCATAGATTTGGGCATACGCATAAATAAAACTATATCAATATCCTGTCCTAAAGTTTTAATCAAACGCTCTGCGTCGCCAATCCCTGTATCTCCCAAGCCTGGCATATCTACTAAAGAAATTTGTCCAATATCTTGGTTGGGAAATGAGCAGTAAATATCTACTTTTTTGACAGCTAAATAAGCAAAGTAAGTGCGATCGCCTTCAACAGTGTCTTGAGCAACATATTCTCGAATTTGCTCTTTGCTAATTCGCTTAGGAACAGTTTGTGAAAAAAACTGACGATATTGATTAATATGCTGATGATATTGACCAAGATGTTTATATTTAGCTTTGTCCAAAGCCGCTTTTACTGTGTCTATTTCTGGTAGTGGAAAATTGGCAAACGTTTCTAATGATAAAGGAACAACACCTAAACTTAGCTGATGATAATAAGGTGCTATAACTTCATTTAAAAAAGAGTGTTCTGAATGAAAATAAACTTCAGCGTAAGTTTCTATTCCTGCATGATGATAAATATTACTTCTTACCCCTGTACAATGTTGATCGTCACCATCAGGAATTTCGGCTTTAGACAATCCAGTCAAGCTTTGTAGCAAACGGCTTTTTCCTTGTCTAGCTCTCCCAACAACTCCAATGTTTAAAGTACGACGGGAAAAACGAGACTTTAGTTTTTCTAAAGCGTTTAATTCTGTACTGATTTGATTAACAATTGATCTACAGTCAATATGTTCTAGTTTAGTGACAATCGTAACATCATCAACTTGTTCTAGTAACCTATCTCGTTTATCTCCAATTTCACTCACCAAATTAGACATAAAATTGAGATTATTTTGAACTGTTTCAATTTGATTGACTAATGGTTGACGCTTGGCAACAATTTGTTCAATTTGAATAGATCTTGAAAACTTATTATTATCTGTAATCGTCTGAATCATTTTAGGTATCTTATTTTTTGATCAATCCTCAACCTAAGTGTTCCCAGATTAAATAAATAAATAATTAAATTAGCCATTTTCATATCTATGTATTGGATTAGATATGAGGAAATGCGATCGCCTATCAAAATCGGGGACTAATTGCGATTATGCTGTATTGAATGCGAGTTGTTAGCAGAAGAGCGTTAAAAAAATTTTGGGAGCAACATTCAAATGCTCAACCTAGTCTATTGTTGTGGTATCAGTGCCTATAGCTTTATCTAGTTTTGAATAAAAAAATACGACCAAATATTACGTTGCTCGTATTGATAATCAAGTTGATTTGTTAATTAGCTAAGAATGTTGGTTTCCTCCTAAGCTTAAATATTAATCACGAAAATACGCCGTTTAAGCACATCAAATTTACCCAAACTATTTAGCCATAAGATTCTAGTTTTTCATCGCCATTGGGCATTTTAGGCGCAAATTTTCTCAAACCTAAATACTGCTGAAATACGTTCCAAAGATATAGAGGATTAAGAATTGCGTAACGCTGCCACAATCTTTTTGGCTCTTGAATTAGACGAAAAAACCATTCTAAACCCGCATCTTGCATCCATTTGGGAGCTTGAGGTAATGTTCCTGCATGGAAGTCAAAAGCAGCACCAACTGCCAAAATTGGTATACCTAAGAGGTTTCGATACTCATAAGCCCAGGTTTCTTGTCGGGGACAACCAAGACCTAAAAAGACGGCATTAGCTCCAGATGCTTTGATACGTTCAACCAACTCTAAACGCTCTTCTTCGGTAAGTCTTCTGAATTTAGAAGCTTCCATTCCCGCAATTTTTAATCCAGGATAAAGTTGAGCTAAATTATGAGCAAACTTGTTTAGAGTTTCTTTTTCGCTGCCATATAGATATATGCTCAAGCCTTCTTTTGTCAAAGATTCGGCTACTTTGAGAGTCAGGTTAGGACCATAAACACGGTCTGGTAGCTGCTGCTTGTATAGCCAGGACAATGCCCAACGCACAGGTTGACCGTCGGGCAGAACTAAATCTAAGCCATTTAAACGTCTGGCGTGGGTACGATCCATAAATCCAGTCATTACGCCATGTACGGCTAAGGCACTAACGGCGCAAGGCTGTTTGTTTTTAGCCGCGGAGGTAATTTTGCAGACGGCAAACTCATAGTCTACAGCACAGACATTGATTCCTAATACTGAGTATTTTCCTTGATTAAGCATTTAATTCCACCTCTCGACACCACTTTCGTAAATTTCCGCTAAAATCTGATTGATATTGTATTTGAGTGACCAGTCTGGATAATGAGATTTAAATTTGGAAAGGTCGCTCACATACCAGATATGATCGCCACTACGATTATCTTCAGTATATGAATAATCAAGTTTTTTGCCCGAAAGCTCTTGGGCAATGGCGATCGCCTCTAGCATTGAACAATTGCTTTCTCGTCCACCACCAATGTTGTAAACTTCCCCAACGCGAGGATTTTTGTAAAATTCGTGGAAAGCTGCAATTAAATCAGAAGAATGAATATTGTCTCTGACCTGCTTTCCCTTATAGCCATAGATTGTGTAGGGTTTGCCAATAGCCGTACATTTTACCAAGTATGCCAGAAAGCCATGTAGCTCAGTTCCAGAATGATTTGGTCCTGTTAAACAACCGCCTCTAAAGGAAGCTGTACGAATGCCAAAGTAGCGTCCATATTCCTGAACTAGAACATCTGCTGCAACTTTAGAAGCTCCAAATAAAGAGTGTTTACACTGGTCAATACTCATGTCCTCCGATATTCCATCATAATATTTATGAGCAGAATCTATTTCCCAGCGTTTTTCTAGCTCTTTTAAAGGCAGGGCATTGGGTAGATCTCCATATACTTTATTAGTAGATGTAAAGATAAATACTGCTTCAGGACAATATTCACGAGTTGCCTGTAAAAGATTTAACGTTCCGTTGGCATTAACCGTAAAGTCGGAAAAGGGATCGCTAGCAGCCCAGTCGTGAGAAGGTTGAGCAGCAGTATGAATTATTAAAGCAATATCTTGACCAAAATGTTGAAAGATTTCTTCGATCTTTTCGTAATCTCTTATATCTACTTCACGGTGCTGATAACTATCAATTTCTTTTTCTAACTTTTGGCGATTCCACTTCGTCGAAGCTTCTTCTCCAAAAAAGAACTTTCTCATGTCGTTGTCAATACCAACAACGTCCATTCCTAGACTGCTAAAGAATCTTACAGCTTCAGAGCCAATTAAACCCGCCGATCCAGTGACAATTGCTACACCCATATTTAACTTTAGTTTTTAACCGTTTATTTAGATTAACTACCCGACCTTTGCATAAACTTTATAATCCCCAAAGATTTATGAAGGTTTTGCGTACTTACTATTAAGTATATTTACTATCAAGGCTTTATTATGATACATGAAATTTTCTGATGTGTCGATACATAATCAGTAAAAAAACTGGCACAAAAGTTTCAAACTGAAAATACAATAGTGATATGATTGCTAGGCTTAAAAATCTAAGTTTTTAGTTGGAAAATAGACACTTTTAGTAGTAATTTACACAGCCCTTGTAGATTGATGTTGGTATTAATAGTAGACTTTAAACAGAGATCATGTTTGCATCTAGACAGATTAAGTAATTTAAGATATCTAGTTGTTTTTACGTAAGTATTTATAGTTAAAATAGGGTCAATTCGTAATTTTATGCTTATTGGAATAATTGAAGTTAGTGAACCAAACCATTATTCGGCAGTTAATGGTCTGCTCAAAACTTATGCCAGCAATCCCCACAACGAGATCATCGTTTACACTTTGCCATCAATTAAAAAAGCTTTAGAAGAAAATGGTTTACCAGAAAATTCTAGTTTAGTAGTCTTAAACGTAAGCGAAAATCAGTCTCTAAAAAATCTGCTAAAGGATATAGAAAATACTGCTTTTGATCGGATACATATTTGTACTATGTTCGACAACTATTCTGAGTTTGCTGGGTTCAAGCCTCAAACTAAAGAAATCTGGCTTCACGTACATCAATGTGAAGAATGGTATAACGATGACTTTAATAGAGCTATTAATACTTTAATTCCCAGCCTTAAAAACAAGGATCAAAACAGAGAATATTCACGCATAATTGCCAGGACGGTTAGGGATTATTTAGTTTACAAACCTCTGAGAAAAAAAATATTGACCCAGTTTGATAAAAATTATCAGCTACGAATCATAGTCCATAGTCAAGGACAAAAGGAAGTTTTATTAAAGTATTCATGCCAGTCACCAATTACCGTATTTCCTTTTGCTATTTATGAGGGAATGGAAGACTTATCTGAGTCGAACCAAGTTTTAAGAATATGTATCCCTGGTGTAATTACTCAGGCAAAAAGGGATTATCTAGGGGTGTTTAAAGTTTTACAAGAAAATGCAGCAGCCTTAAGCGATCGCCTGGAACTTTATTTGTTAGGATACGTTACCGAGCGTGAACAGCCAGAAATGACAGATGCCATAGCAGACTTGCAAAACTCTGGCTACAAGGTTCTCTATCATGACTCTTTTGTTTATGGCGAAGAGTTTGATAGGGCGATCGCCAGTTCTGATTTATTGCTTAATAACCAGTTTATTAGTAAAAACAGTACTGAGGTTTATGGCAAAACTAAAGAGTCAGGTATGATTTTTAATATGCTGAGGGCAGCTAAACCAGGGCTATTACCAAAAGAGTATAATGTAGCTTCAGAATTTAGTGACTGCACCCTATTTTTTGATAGCTATCCCCATTTAGTTGATTTAATTAAAGAAATTATTAATGATCCTCAACATTTGCAGCAGTTGAAGGCTGCTGCCAAAAAGTTATCAGTAAGCTATTTGCCCAAAAATCTTTATTCAAGATTGATTTCTGAAGATTAAATGCTTAACAAATTCAAATTATTAGATGAAAAACTAAGCCCAGGATTAAAGAAAATTATTTCCAGTATAGGCTGGTTAACCGCAGAGCGCGTCTTTATGATGGGCATATCATTTTTTGTGGGCATTAATGTAATACGATATCTCGGTCCAGGAAATTATGGAAAATTAAGCTATAGCATCAGTTTTGCTGGTCTAATTGGCGTGATTGCCAAATTAGGTTTAGATCAAATCGTAGTCCGCAATCTAGTCAAGGACGAAGAGTCTACCCAAGAAATATTGGGAACAGCTTTTTTGCTGAAGTTGATTGGCTCTTTATTTACAGTTGCTTTGATTGGGATCGGTATTTGGATTTTCAGTAATGATAGTCAAATTCGCTGGATGACAGTGATTGTGGGCATTGGCTTAGTATTTACTGCTTTTGAGATCATCGACTTTTGGTTTCAGTCAAAAGTCTTATCAAAACCAATGGCTGTCGTCAGAAGCGGACAACTAATTTTGACAAGTGCGGCTAAATTAGTCCTAATTTTCGGAAAATTCCCTTTGATGGCATTTGCCTGGGTGTTTCTAGCAGAATTTGTGCTAAAAGCAATCGGCATGATTTGGATTTATAATCAAAGCCGTCAGTCTATTCTTCGCTGGCAGATCAGTTGGTCAAAAGCGACAGAATTAATGAAAGATTCCTGGCCTCTAATTTTGTCTGGCGTAATGATTTTGATCTATATGAAAATCGATCAGGTAATGCTGGGTAATATGGCAGGAAATAAAGCCGTAGGTAACTATGCAGCAGCGGTAAAATTATCCGAACCCTGCTACTTTGTACCAGGAGCAATTTGCTCTTCTATATTTCCCGCACTGATTCAGGCTAAACTAAGAAACCAGCAGGAATATCAAAATAAAATACAGCAGCTATATGATTTGATGGCTTGGCTTGCTTTGGCAATTGCAATTCCCATAACTTTTGTCTCAGATATTTTGGCTACTACTTTGCTTGGTCAAGAATATGCTGAGGTAGGCACAATCTTAAGATTACATATTTGGGCTAGTCCTTTTGTTTTTTTGGGAGTAGCTCAGAGTAAATGGTTAATGGCGGAAAATTTTACTCGTTTCAGCATGATGGCGACTTCTTTGGGAGCTTTATCTAATATAATTCTAAATTTTTTGTTGATTCCTCAGTATGAAGGCGTTGGTGCAGCGATCGCTACTGTAACATCATATGCTATTGCGACTTACTTATCCTGTATTTTTTACCCTCCAGTATATAAAAATGCCTGGATGTTGACTAAGGCTTTATTTATACCACTACGTTGGCGTCAAAACCTAATTTATTTGAGGAATATCAGAAAAGTTTTTTCGTAAAAATCCAATGATTATTATTGATTACTTGTACACATAACTAAACCAAAGCTAAATATTCATATGCAAAGTATCAAAAGACGATACCAAAGTTTTAAAAAGAAATACGAATTGGTTAGGAGGAAGTCATACGAAGCTTTTGGCTCATCCAAATATTCTAGAGCATCATTAAATGATATAGATCGTAAATTAGAAAAATATTTGGATTATCGAAATGGTTTTTTTATTGAAGTTGGTGGAAATGATGGCTTCAATCAAAGTAATACTTACTATCTTGAAAAATTCAGAGATTGGCAGGGAATTTTAGTAGAAGGAATACCAGATCTTTATAATAAATGTGTTCGTGAACGAAAAAATTCAAAAGTATTTAATTATGCTTTAGTTTCTGCTGATTTTAAAGAATCACATATTACTATGAGTTATGCCTACCTAATGTCTTTTGTAAAAGGAGCTCTTAAAAGTAATGATGCTGAAACAAATTATTTAAAAGAATGGATTATAGGTGAAAAGAAATGTAATAAAAGAGATGTGGTTTCCTATGAAATAAAAGTCCCGACTAAAACCTTAACTGCAATTTTAGATGAATGTAATGTTGAAGAAATTGATTTTTTTTCATTAGATGTAGAGGGGTATGAATTAAATGTACTGAAAGGACTTGATTTTAAACGATATAAACCAAAATATATGTTAATCGAGGCAAGATTTAAAGAAGAAATAGATGAATATATTTCCGATCTGTACGTTCAAGTGGATCAACTGTCATATCATGATTTCCTCTATAAATGTAAAACTAAATGATAAATGTCTTATCGTTGATTAAAACCTAATTTTCATTAGAAAGATCTCCCAGTAGACGATTAATGGCTGAATATTTTACTCGTTTCAGCTCGTTCTCAATCTCCTTCTTTAAGAACTCGATCAAATTCAATTTTGAATATTTTAACGAGATACTTAATTTTTATGAGCAAAAAAATAATTGATATTGCGAAAAAAGCCAAAGAATCCCTAAGATTAAAATCTGCAAAAACCAATAAAGTTTACAAAAATCTTGTACAGGCAGAAATTGTCAATCATCTCATTAGAAGTTTTTTAGTTTTAGATACTCCCTTAATGATTTCTCGCTTCGGATCAACTGAAGCTGCTTGTACAGATTTTTTTTTGAGGAAGAGACCTAAACAGCAATACAAAGATTGGATTAGAAACCAGATGATTAATAATTCAGGATTTTTTCCTGCTGATGATTTGTCACTTGATAAATTTGCTCAATTAAACTCTGACTCAATTAAGCAAGTAGATCTCTTAGGTGTTTGGTATCCTCTAGGCGAAACGAAAATTATTCAAAATTTATGCCCAGAAGCTTATCTTGTCCCGCTATATTCTTTAGAACCTTATTTTCATAAGAATCCTTGGAGCTATCTGCTTAAAGGTAAAAGGGTTTTAGTCGTTCACCCTTTTGCAGAATCAATCCAGGAAAATTTTTTAAATAGTAGGAATCGACTGTTTAAAGATCCACAAACCCTACCAGATTTTGATCTCCAGGTTTTTAAAGCAGTTCAGAGTATGGGTGGTGATTGTAACTTTAATAACTGGTTTGATGCTTTTGATTATATGCGCGATGAAATTAGTAAAAGAGAATTTGAGATTGCGATTATAGGATGTGGTGCCTACGGCTTACCCTTAGCTGCTTTTGTTAAAGATTTGGGTAAGAAAGCAATTCATCTCGGAGGTGCAACTCAAATATTGTTTGGTATTCGAGGACAAAGGTGGGATACAAAACCCTTTTTCCAAAGTCTATTCAATGAATTTTGGACTTCTCCTCAAGCATCTGAGATTCCAGACATCCTTCAACAGAATCAAATAATTCGAGATTATTGGTAATTTGAGTTCGGATGATGTCTTAAAAGTATGAAAACCTTAATTAAAACTTTCTACCAGAGATAACTATAAGTTTTATAGATAATATAGGTATAATGCTGAAATTAACCGCGAATCCTCATCGATTGCCATAAAACACAATGGATCAACTTTCGTATCATGATTTTCTCTATAAATGTAAAATTAAATGATTAATTACTTAATGACTAATTAGTTATAGTTTGCAAGTTTCTATGATCGACCCAACTATAACTGTCGAAGAACAGATGCCTGATTTTCAGCTTGAAACTCCAGTTGTTTTTATAATCTTTAAACGACCAGATACGACTGAAAAAGTATTCGAGGCAATTCGCCAAGCCAAACCACCTAAACTTTTGGTAATTGCAGATGGTTCTCGTTCTGACAAACCAGGAGAAGCGGAAAAGTGTGCTGCTGCAAGAGAAATTATAGATCGAGTTGACTGGGATTGCGAAATTTTAAAGAACTATTCAGAAATTAATTTGGGCTGCGCCAAGCGAGTTTCTAGTGGTTTAGATTGGGTATTTGAGCAAGTACCAGAAGCCATTATTTTAGAAGATGATTGTTTACCTCATCCTACATTCTTTCGCTTTTGTGAAGAACTGCTGAAGAGGTATAGATATGATGAACGAATTGCTTCGATATCTGGTCAAAATGTCCAGCTAGGACGCAACAAAACTGAATATAGTTATTACTTCTCTCGCTATCCCCACATCTGGGGTTGGGCAACTTGGAGAAGATCCTGGCAGTATTATGACTTTGATATGAAGCTTTGGCCAGAAATCAAAGCGAAGAATTTGCTGCGTAACATATTGCAAGATCCAGAGGCGAAAAAATGCTGGAGTGAGATTTTTCAGTCTACATATGAGCATGATAAACGTATAGATAACTGGGACTTTCAATGGACATTTTCCTGTTGGGTTGAGAGCAAATTGAGCATTCTGGCAAACGTAAATTTAATCTCCAATACTGGTTTTGGTCTAGAATCAACTAACACGAATAATGAAAAAAGCTTATATAGCAATCTAGCCGTAGAAGCAATAGAATTTCCTATGAAACATCCACCATATGTAATTCGTGATACACAAGCAGATAGATTTACACAGAAAACTTTATTCAATTATCTAGGTATTATTAAGAAGATTGGCGTTAAAATCGAAAGATTTTGGGAAATATGGTCATAACTTCAGATTAACCCAAAGATGAACTTACAACAACTTTAAATAAAAGCTAGAATCAGTGTAGTAGCGTTTTATAAACAGCAAACTGGTTTGGAAAATCTCAACAAAACTAAAACTAATGGTCGCTGTTTATAAAACTAAAGTCGTTTGCAAAATAAGCATTTTTCGTGAAGTTAATTGTTTGAAATTTCACCTCAACTAATTGTTATTATAACCGACTCAGGATATAGCTACCTGTAGCTATTCATTATTAATTATGAATGTTTTGCTTCTTAGTACTTCTGATGTTAAGGGAGGCGCTGCACGTGCGGCATATCGATTACATCAAGGCTTTAAAAATATCGATCATCATTCTCAGATGTTAGTCCAAACTAAGCATACTGACGATCAACAAGTTATTGGTTTTTCAGATGAATCAGGTATAGGAAAAATTACTGCTGGGTCAAGACTAAGTTTAGGTCAACTGCCGTTGAGATTTTATCGCGATCATGATAGTTTTTATTCTCTTCAATGGCTTCCAGATAAGATTGCTTCTAAAGTTATTCAACTTAATCCAGATGTGATCAACCTACACTGGATTTGTAATAGTTATCTACAGATTGAAACTCTGGCAAAGTTAAACAAACCCTTGGTTTGGACGCTTCATGATATGTGGCCATTTACAGGGGGATGCCACTATAGTCGTGAGTGCGATCGCTATATGGCTTCTTGTGGTAGCTGTCCTCTACTTGGCAGCAGCAAAGATTGGGACTTATCTCGTTGGGTATGGCAACGCAAAGCAAAAGCCTGGAAAAATCTCAATCTGACCATTGTTAGTCCTAGCTATTGGTTGGCTAAGTGTGCCAGTTCGAGTTACTTATTTCAAGATTTACCAATCAAAGTAATTCCCAATAGTATTGACACGAAAAAGTATAGACCAATTAATCGCCAGGTAGCGCGAAAACTGCTTCGTCTACCTCAAGACAAGCAACTAGTTCTATTCGGGTCAATGAAAGCAACTAGGGACAAAAGAAAAGGATTTCAATTTCTGCAACCAGTACTACAAAAGTTGAGTCAATCTGGGTGGCAAGATAAGTTAGAGTTGGTAATTTTTGGAGCTTCTCGATCTGATAATCTACCTGAGTTTGGTTTACCATCTCACTATGTAGGCAATTTGAACGACGATCTTTCTTTGGCGGCAGTATATTCGGCTGCGGATATTTTTGTCTTGCCTTCAGTTCAAGATAACTTACCTAACACTATCATGGAGGCGATCGCCTGTGGTACTCCTTGTGTCGCCTTTGATATTGGTGGCATACCCGATCTGATCGAACACCAAAAAAATGGCTATTTAGCCCAACCTTTCCAAACTGAAGACTTGGCTCAAGGAATTGCTTGGGTGCTAGAAAAAGAAGAAAGACATCAGAAATTGTCCCACCGCGCTCGTGAAAAAGCAGAACAAGAGTTTACTATGCAGATCCAAGCAAGTCGTTATTTATCTCTTTTTAAGGAAACTATGGATAATTAGGCAATTAATGAAGTACGTAAATAAGCTTAACTGTAGTTGTCTAAAACTTAATTCAGCAAAGCTATTTTAAATATTATGATAGACCTAATTTTATATCCACCAGTATTGGGGGCAACATTAGTTGCTTTAATTGCTAGTTTTATCATCTTATTTTATCTTACAAGAGACAAAGCGATCGCCTCGATTTTTGAGCAATTAGCCGTCTATATGTTTTTGTTTGTTGTCTCTGGGGTTAGCATATTTCCTTTTTCCCATTTGGATCTTGCTTCCTTGGGAAGTCCTGAAAAAAACTTGTTTTCAGCCATTTTTCTATTTGTTGTCTACGCTGCTGTATTTATTTTGCTGCGAGTTCGCGTCAGTCAAATTATCTTAAATGTAATAATTCTTTTTCAGCAAAATTATTTAAGCATATATCTCGGTCTGACAGTTTTTTCGGCTTTTTGGTCAGCAACCCCTTTCATAACTCTAAAAGCAGCAATATCTTTAGTCCTTATTAGCAGTTTTGCAGTTTACTTTGCTAGAAAGTATAATTGGCGACAACTTCTTGAATTATTACGCTGGAATCAAACCTTCGTAGCCCTTTTAAGTGCCTTTTTGGCTATTTTTGTTCCTTCGGAAGGACTCAATGAAAAAGGATGGGCAGGAGCTCTTGGTCATCCTATCAATTTGGGAAATATGATGGCATTAACTGCTGCATTATGGTTGTTAAACGCTACGCAAAATTCTAAATATCGCCGGCGATCGTTACTGTTTTGTGTCCTGAGCATTGTCATTATGCAATTGGCTAACTCTGCTGGAGCATTTGTTGTTTTTCTCTCTTTAATAGTAATAATATTTATTCCGCAAATATTTAGAAAGCTAACTTTTTTACAGGCTAATTTTCTGTTTACATTCATTTTGTCAATATTTGCGGCACCTAGTATTTGGTTATTCAGCAACCCTAACAATACGATGTCTTTGTTAGGAAAAGATATGACCTTTACGGGAAGAGTTCCTTTGTGGAATTTATTAATCACGGAGATTATTCCAGAACGCCCTTGGTTTGGTTATGGATATTCTGGTTTTTGGCAACCATGGCGAGGTTCAGATAATCCTGCTGCTATAATTTTTCGTCTAATTGGAGACTGGGCAGTTCATGCTCATAATGGATTCTTAGATATTATTATTAGCGTGGGTTTGATTGGACTTATGATATTTGCTTTATCCTTTTTAAATAACGTTGGTAGGGCAATAAAATTAATATTTGGCAATCGCAGCCCTGAATCATTTGTGCCTCTGTTTATGTTGACGGATGTATTTATGACTAACCTTTCTCACTCTACAATTGTTATGCCGACCTACATATGGTTTTTGTACGTTCTGACAACAGTTCGATTGCAGATCGATAGCGGTCAGAAAAAGAAAAAAAGAAATTTAAGTTTATTTCAAAATCAAACATTTACCTCCTAAATACTTTAAAAGAATAAATCTTTCAGATGGGCAAAAAACGCAAATCAATCACAAGGCGAGCTTTTTTACTGGGTTTAAGTGCTTTAGCAGGTATTGCTGTAGTAATAGCGGGCAAATTGAAATTTAGAAAAGAGCGGATTTCAGAATCGGGCAAACCTAAAGAAGATTTTTCGGCAAAGGGAACAACTCCTTTAGGCGATCGCGCTGCCCCTAATGGACTGTTATATGGAGCATTTCCTCAGGCGGGATACCAGGATTTTGTTAAAGATCCCCTGTTTCAATCTCAGCTTGTGCAAGAGTGTCGTCTTTTAGTAATTAGTTTCTACTGGAATTGGGGAGGTATTCGTCCTAGTGAAAGTACATACGACTTTACTGCAACTGACTACTTTGCTAAATTTGGCGCAGAAAACGACATGGTGTTGCGAGGACATCCTTTAATATGGCATCGCTCTACTCCTGATTGGCTGCTGGCTAAATTTAATGACCCCAGTACGACTAGTCAAGAAATAAAAAATATAATGAGCGATAGTATTACCACTGTAGTAAAAAGATATGCAGGTAGAATTCATTCCTGGGATGTAGTCAATGAAGCAATTAATGTTGAAGATGGTCGAGCAGATGGATTTCGAGATACAAAGATAAGTGGTATTAATGACGTAAAATCTCCTAGTTGGCTTGATTTTCTGGGGACAGATTACATTAACCTTGCTTTCCAAATTGCCTCACAAGCCGATCCTCAAGCAATGCTTACCTATAACGAATTTGGGCTGGACTATGACACTCCCGAACAGGAAGCTAAAAGAATTGCCACATTGAAACTGCTAAAAAGTTTAAAAGCTAAGGGAACTCCAATTGATGCTTTTGGTATTCAGGCTCATTTGAATGCTGCTATGAATGATAAGTTTAGCCCCCAAAAGTTGCGTCAGTTTCTTAGGGATGTGGCTGATTTAGACTTAAAAATTATTATCTCTGAACTAGATGTTACAGATAAATATCTTCAAGGAGATATTGCCCGTCGCGATCGCGCTGTTGCCCAAGCCTATCAAGATTTTTTGGCAGTCGCTCTAGATGAACCTGCGGTAGTTGCTGTAGCTACTTGGGGATTGAGCGATCGCTATAGTTGGATACAAGATAAAAATGAACCTCGTCAAGATGGTACTCTCCAGCGACCTTTACCTTTAGACGCTCAATTAAATCGTAAACTGGCTTGGTATGCGATCGCCAACGCTTTTGATAATGCGCCTAAACGTTAAACTATTGTACGCACTAAAAAAATACTCGTTTTTATTTAAATACTTACCTATCACTTAATCTAGTTAGTGCAAAAATTTCCTCTTGTACTGCTTTGTTCCATTGTTGACGATATTCACCCAAATCTATTTTTTTAAGAGTTAATTCTCTAATCGCATTGACGATAGACTCTGAAGAATTTTCTACTAATACAGCCCATTCCCCAAATAATTTTTCAGTTAATGATGTCTTGCTAATAACTAATTGAGTATCTGACGATAAAGCTTCACAGGCACCACTGGGTTGAGTTGCATTACTAGTGGTCAATACTAAAGATGCCAAACTTGAACATAAGACTTGATGATATTCTTCAGTGGCTAGAAAACCAGTCAAGGTGACATTATCTAATCTTTGCAAACTGGCTGCCGTTTTTGCATTCAGCTTGTTAATATCAGCGGTAATTACAAAGTTATATTCAATCAGCTTTGCCATAGTTTCAATCAATAAATCTACTGGTTCATCCCACGGATCGAATGAGGCAATAACTAAAATCTGTTTGGCTTGGCGTTTTTGGGGTTTGGTTGGCGCGATCGCCTTAATAGGATCGGAAATTGTAAACAGCTTGGCTTGAGGATAAATTTTGGAAACTAACTGAAACATTTCGGCATTGTGAACAATAATTGCCAAAGCATTTTTTAGCAAAGCTTTGCTTAGAGGCAAGCTTTGCCACATTTCCACTTGAAATAAAGGATTATGAGCATCAATTATATAAGGAGTTTTGGTAAGTAAAGCTGGCAAAGCACTAAAGGTAGGAGGACATTGAGCCACTACAAAATCAGGCTTTTTAGTTAAAATAGCTTGAACGCTTACTACCAGTTTTATTAGATAGTCTAAAGGTCGTAAATATTTACTTTTGAATAAATGAGGAATAAACTTTAGCTCACAATTAATCAGAGGAGCGAGAACTTCAGGTCTTCTTTGATACTGCTTCCAAACTAGGAACAAACCAGAAAATTTATTGGCTGAATTGCTATTCGACATTACTCACAACATAATTAACTATAATTAGCAGCTGTCTTAAACTTTTAAATTAGTATTGGTTTATTAAACTTGAAAGGAATAAAAGTTAGTAGGTTTGACTTCATATAATAGTATAGTCTAGTCAGATTTTTTGTTAAAGGCTATTTTTTGTCCTATTGTCAATAAACTATCAGCTAGATAATTAATATATGATAACTACTAACTAATTTACAGTTTAAATAGGTAAAAAATCATAATGTTTTTCATTATATTTTTGTAATAGTTATGTATTTTAATATTATGTTTGACAATACGATTAAAACTAGTTAACCTTTTATTTACTAATATTGTATTACACATTTAGCGATTATTTTTTTAAAACTAGCTTAATTGGAAGCTATACAAGTTAATTACTTCTATGAAAAATAGTACAGATAATGAATACATAAATCTAATTTTTTTTTACTGCTGACAATATTTTTAAGATCGGCTATGCTAAGTTGTTTGTTTTTGTTAATTACATATTTAAATAGTAGTTTGAAGTTGACAACAACTAATGAAAATTTATACTTTCAATGCACCTGTAGATACTCGTGTAGAATTATTATGGTCTTTGAGATCTAGAAACAGAGACAAGATATTTGACAATTTTATACATCAAAACAAATACACAGAGGTCAGTTCAATTCAAGACTGTGATTTAGCCGTATATCCTAATAAAGTTTTTCATCCAGAAACTCTAAATTTTGATAGATCTGTATTCACAGCAGCAAAAAAAGCTGAACAATATAATAAGCCTCTAATTATTGATGCAACTAGTGATTCTGATATTTTTCTAAAAATACCAACAGCTAAAATACTGCGCTGTGGTTTGTATAAAAGCTTGAAAAAACCTTTTGAAATAGAATGTCCTTTTTGGAGTAATTATAGGACTAAAAAAAGCCTAGATGCTTTAATAGCATTACCTAAAAAATTAAAGCCAGCAATTGGTTTTTGCGGGACTATATCATCTATAGGCAAATTATCCCAGCTAGGGAAATTAATGTTACCCGCGAAAGTTGCCAAAGCAGTTTTGGCTGAAGGTAAATTAGCTCACAAGGTTAATATTAAACTTCGAGAAGGCATGAGTCTAAAATTAAGAACATTAGCTATTAACATTCTGTCACTAGATACAAGAATTGAGGGTCATTTCGATATTAGCGATCCCTATCAAAGCTACTATTTTAAAAATGAAACTAATCAACAACTATTAGAAAATTTGTTTGTAACTAATACAAGTAAATGCGACTATATTTTGTGTATTAGAGGAACTGGTAACTATTCTGGACGCTTTTACATGGCTTTAAATGCAGGACGTATACCAGTGGTTTTAGACACTGATATAGTTATTCCCTTTGAAGACAAATTACATATAGTCAAGATTCCAGTTCAGTCTCTAGAAAATATTGGAGATTTTGTTTTAAAGCATTTTGAGCAAACAACTGATAAAGAACTAAATACAATGAAGGCGCAAAATCGTTTTGTCTATAATCGATTTATATCGCCTGAAAAGTTTTTTCCTAACCTATTACATAGTATCGCAGTACGTTAATCGGTTAGCGGTGCGACCCCGCGTCGCCGTCAGGCGCAAGGGAACGCGCACCAAGACAGGAAAAAAAATTTAATTGCTCGTAAGTAAAAAGTAAAAAGTAAAAAGTAGCCAAGGTGTACCCACCGCAGGGAGTATCTTAACACAGCCTCGTATTGCTATATGTAAGCGCACCGAGTCAAAATGGCTTTGGAAAAGACGAAGAAAAAAACCGCAGCGATTAAAAGCTTACATAGTTAGATTAAGCCATTTGTCATTACGGTTTGAAATTTATATTTTTAATTTCTTGTGTCTTTCGCCTCATTAGTTAGGCAAAACTTAAGTATTGAGCAACTAGCGACTAGTAACTATCAAAATCAAGCAAAGCATTAAAACTAAACCTTTTGAAAATATAAAAACGCTATAAACAGGCTACTTTAATTTATAGTTACTGTCTAACCAGCATTGGGGAAGACTTTCTCCAGAAGGAAAAACAAGATTTTGCTTATCAAAAGGTTCTGGCGGCTGTTCGTTTTGACCAGCTTGCATTTGACCTGTTACTTTATCTTTGAAGGGATCGATTAGCTCGTCTATTTCAGAAATTTCGATCAATTCATCGTCTTGCTTGTTTTTCAATAACATTGAGTAGCTCCTTGCTTGTGAGTGTAGATAAAACATTGTAGATAGTTTGCAATTTTCTTACAAAAACAATCAGCAATATTTACACACTCTAAAGTATTACTAAGCCGATGCTATTTCCATCTAGCAAAAGGCTTAGATTTCAAGACACGCATTACAAGCTTATCCCACGGCTATAAAGCTTAAATCAGCATTTAGTCAGTTAAACCGCCAAATACACCTTTAAGCGCAGCAATCCCATCTTCTGCTGCTGCCCAAATACCGTCTTCTGGTTCGTTCCCTGTTAACTGGCGCACGCCATAATAGTAGATTGAGCCTTTTAATTGTTCTTGATGGGCGCGGTTCTTGAAGTTGACTTTGTTTATCGGGTCTACTAATTTCTGTAAAATACCGTCAGTTGCTTGGGCTGCTTTATGTACCAATAAACCAGTCATCACTAACTGATGCTTTAGCCCTTCGTGCTGCATAAATTTTTCGTATATGTCCAAATCATTTTCAGACATAAGACTTTCCATAACCTGCACCATTTCGGTAATAGTATCACTAGGTTGAGAAGTCACTTCCAATTCAGCAATAGCTTCGTCAATTGCAGTTAAACTTTTGCGATCATCCTCTAACATATTTGTTAAGGTTTCTGAAACTTTTTTGTTATCAGTACTTGCCTTTAATAACTTTTCTTCGTTGGAAATCATTAAATTTTGCAGAGTTTTCATATCTGCTAATTTGCGAGCGATCGCATTTTTTTTGGTGGTTTCTAATGTAGCTGCCATAAGCTGCTTTTACTCCAATTTCTAATTAATTTTGTCTAACGATTATAGTCTGACGTTAATTTTGAGGAGAAACATCTTACTTATGATTGATCAATGTTTTCATTTATTAATTAGGCAAACAATAAAACTAGCCAAAAGTTATAGATTAAGTTTAGTAATCTATTAAATATTGATTAATTGATGATTGTTCATTGTCTTATAATGCTCCTGCTGCGGTTTTGTCAATGATGCTTCCACCGTTTAAGTGAGTAGTAATGTTGATGGCTTGCATTACTGGTTTACCTAATGCGCCGTTATGATAATCGATGACGCTAACTGCACAGTTACCCTGTTTAATGTTCCAAAAGTTATCTGGCTTTAACCCAAGTAAATAGCAAAGAATCACTTTATTTATGGCATCGTGAGCTACTACTAGAACTGTTTTAGGTGTGTCTGTATTACTGTAATCAGCGGCAATTTTATTCCAGGCTGCTACACCTCGATCCCAAACCTGCTGTAAATTTTCTCCTTCTGGCATTTGTACTGTTTCGGGTTTATCTTTCCATTGTTGCAGCAAGTCAGGATACTCTGTCTGGATTTGGGTCTCTAACATCCCTTCCCATAAACCATGACAAATTTCAATCAATTCAGAAGTTGTCTGTAGTTTGACACCTGGATGTTCTTCCAAGATGATCTCTGCGGTTTCTTTGGGACGCATCATAGGACTTGAGATGGCAAAATCTATCGGTACATTCTGTAGAAACGTGCCAGCTTTACGGCTTTGCGATCGCCCGTTATCATTAAGCGGAATATCTCTAATACCCTGAAAGCGGGATTCTTTATTCCAGTTGGTTTCTCCATGTCGCACCAACAACAAACGAGGTCCTTGGTGAGATGGACGAGTGGGGGGAACTGGAATACCTAAATGGGATGTTTGATTAAGAGATTCTAGCTGTACAGAGTCGCCAAAGTTAAGCGAAAAGTTAATAATATTGATACAGCAATTAGACTGCTGAATCGAATGATAGCGATCGCTTGAGATGCCAATCGCACTCATAATTAGACAACGATTGATACCGTTATGAGCCACAATCAAAATTGTTTTGCCAAAATGCTGGGCGATTGCCTCACGCCAGAAGTCTTGTGCCTGTTGATAGAGAGCTAGTACAGGGTAGTGTTCTGTACCGTCTTCGAGAATCATCTTAAATTCTTGCGGATTTTCTTTCCACTGACGATAATCATCAGCAAATCTGGACATTACTTCATCTTTTTTTAGTTTTTCCCACAAAGGTAAATCAATTTCCATCAATTTGTCTGTAGGCTCTAAATCGGGAAGATTCGCTAAACCTGCATGAATCGTTTCTGCCGTCTTTTTTGCTCGCTGCAAAGGACTACAATAAAAGGCATCAATCTTTACGTCACTGAGAGCTTGCCCTACCTGTTGCGCGTCAGCAATCCCTCGATCAGTTAAGACAGATTCATTACAACGACCTTGAATTATCTTCTGAGCGTTATAGGTGCTTTGTCCGTGGCGAACGATAATTACACGAGTAGCCAATCTTTTAATCCTCCAAATTGATTCACCTCAGTTATTGTATCCACAAACCGAAGAATCTCCAGTATTGTAAGTTTTTATTCATTAGTTGCCCTTACTTAAAAGATTGATAAGTATTCTCGGAAAGGGGATAATGCCAAAGGCATATAAGAAAATAATGATTATTAATTTCCCTATCTAATGACACCTAAGCGAATAATTCTAGCTTTACTGACCATATTTGCGATCGCTATGATTGGTTTTTCTCTAAACAACAGTCTTTCTCAACCACAGATTCAAAGCCGTTTAGAGCTATATCAAACTAATTTAGTCCTCCAGGTAGCAGAATTTAAATCGAGTCCTACAGATGAGTTCGATCTCAACAGTGCAGTTAGCTCTTTAGTAGGAGAAGATCCCTACTCCTCGGCTAGCAAACAATATCAAAAAGTTCGCCAAGAATCAGCAGCTAGTCGTCAGACTTTTAGCTCTCAGCTACAGCAGCTAGAAACATCGAATACAGACCTGGTTAGCAATAAGCCAGAAGCAAATGCTGCTGGAGAAACACAGCTTAAACAGCAAATAGGCGCATTAGATCGCTTTATTAATGAATTGGGTGTAAAACAGGGAATCTTACTGGCGGTACAGGGTAAGCCAGAAGAGGCGATTGCGATTTGGGAGCGGGAAATTAAGCGGATCGATAACCCTGAAGATAATTATGTGCAAACGGCAACGTTACTTAAGCAACTATGGCAAGGTAAATCTCCAGAATTAGAAGCAAGCGTAGGAATTATTGAAAACAATTTAGATAGTTGGTTTCGCTATCAGGCTTTGGCACAATTGGATCGGGTTAACAATCGAACCAATGATTTAGCTGCGCTACAAACTAAAGAAATACAAATTGCTGCTAATTCAATCATCAAGCTAGCCGTAATTAGTGGTATTCCTGTTTTTGGTGGCATAGGCGGAGTGATTTTATTAGTCTTCTTAATTGTGCAGGGGTTGACCAAAAAGGAGACTTCTATTCTGGCTACAAATAATAACAACAAATGGGAAACTCCTTGGGATTGGGAAATAACCTGGCAGGTTTTGATTGTTGGCTTTTTCTTTATTAGTCAAGTTGTTTTACCTATTTTTGTAATACCTTTGTTGTTAGGTATTTTTCAGCTTAATCCTGCTAATTTTTCTCTCAGAATCAAGGCTTTATATGTTTTGGCGACTTATTTCTTGATGGCCGCCGGAGGTATTTCAGTGCTTTATTTTTCAATTAAGTCTTTTCTTCCCTTACCTGAAGACTGGTTTAAATTTAAGCTGAAAAGCAACTGGTTTATTTGGGGGTTTGGAGGCTATTTAACTGCTGTACCTTTAGTCTTGTTGGTGTCTTTGATTAATCAGCAAATATGGCACGGACAAGGGGGAAGTAACCCATTGCTATTTTTAGCTTTGCAAGCACAGGACAAAGTAGCGTTAGCAGTATTTTTTAGTACAGCCTCGATCGCGGCACCGATTTTTGAAGAGATAATGTTTAGAGGTTTTTTGTTACCTTCTTTGACCCGCTATCTGCCAGTGTGGGGCGCAATTGTTCTGAGTGGCTTTATTTTTGCGATCGCTCACCTGAGCTTATCAGAAGTTTTACCCTTAGCTACTTTAGGTATTGTCCTGGGAGTAGTCTACACGCGATCGCGTAATCTTTTAGCTCCAATGTTACTTCATAGCCTCTGGAATAGTGGCACATTAATTAGTTTGTTTGTTTTAGGTAGTGGAGTTTAGTATCGCTACGCTTAAGTAAGTAGCTAGGCGGAATTAAATATAAAATGTTATAGCCGATAATTGCCTATTTCACTACGATTTTTCATCTCTTGTATGAAGTATCATACAACCCCATTGCTCGCTCGAATAAACGTTCAAATGTAGAGAGTGTTCCGTCTGGTTTTATAACCAATTTAAAAAATACGATTGGTTTGATAGGTGCTTAGAGCAATGCTGAGGTTTTGTTTTTATAGCCAGTCAAGCCAATATTGAGAACAAAGCATTTCCAAGGATGGGTTGGCAGATAAAGATAAGCTGTTCATTTATAGCTAAGGGAAAAGTTCGCTCCTATTTTGGCATAGATAATTTTATTTAGCGTTGCTGAATAAGTAACGATATTTTTGGCAAAATAAATGGATGAAATGCTCCAAATGTATATTAAAAGCAACTAATTGGAGTGTTTGACTTGGAAACACAAGCGGACTTGGAAAAGCGCGAGAGTGTTGACTGGGGGAACTTTCCCCCAGTCTTAAATTATGGTTTTACAGATAAATTTCAACCAGAATGGGAAGATCGAATATTTTTAATTTACATCAGACATATCTAGTAAAAAATATTAACCGAAGCGATAGCCAAAACCTCTAACTGTAATCAGATACTCAGGCTGACTAGGTTCTTCTTCTAATTTTTCCCGTAACCAGCGGATATGAACATCTACGGTTTTGGTATCTCCCAAAAAGTCTGGACCCCAAACTTGATCGATTAATTGTTCCCTAGACCAAACTCGACGGGGATAGCTCATAAACAATTCTAATAAACGAAATTCTTTAGGAGACAAATTTACTTCCGAACCCCTGACCACAACCCGACACTCTTCAGCAAACAGATTTATATCACGATACTTTTGAACCGAACTAGAACTAGAAGACGAGCTTGTGTATCTTTGGCGACGCAACAAGGCACGACAACGAGCTACAAGTTCTCTCATACTAAAGGGTTTGGTCAGATAATCATCTGCACCTACCTCTAAGCCCAATACGCGGTCTGTTTCGCTGCTTTTGGCACTAATTACTAAGATAGGTGTAATATCCTCTTCATAGCGCAATAAACGGCAAATATCTAAGCCATTAACTTCAGGCAGCATCAGGTCTAAAATAATTAAATCTGGAGCTAATTTTGCTTGGCTCAGGTTGGGGTTTTGCAGCATATTTAGTGCTGCTCTACCATTGCTGGCGGTGTGAACCTCAAAACCTTCTTCTTCTAAAGCAATTACAACCATCTCTCTAATTAAGTCTTCATCTTCAACTAGTAAGATGCGATTTGTTTGAGTCAATTTAGATTCGACTGGAGGCTGGATTTCTGAACACAGCATAAATAAATACCTTAAATTATCAGTAATATTACATATACATTAAAATTTGCACCTAGTAACATCCTAAGCAAATTATTAATGTGGTTAAGGTTTGGTTATCGACCTGCATAGCGTTCTTCTGCCCATGGCTCTCCCCGTCGATGATAGCCATTTCGTTCCCAAAAACCAGATTCATCGTGGTCTAAAAATTCGATGCCGTTGATCCATTTAGCACTTTTCCAAGCATATAAATGAGGCACAACTAATCTCATCGGACCTCCATGTTCGGCAGGTAGAGGTTCGCCGTCAAGGGTATGAGCAAAAAAGTTTTCGGCGCGGGCAAAGTCATCCAAGGGCAAATTAGTCGTGTAACCACCATAGGAATGTTGCAAAATATGAGTTGCTTTGGGGTCAATCTCAAGTGCCTCAAGAAAATCTGTAACCCTGACTCCTCTCCACTGTACATCTAGCTTTGACCAACGAGTTACGCAGTGAAAATCAGCGGTAATATCCTGCTGGGGCAAACTCATAAAATCTGACCAGTCAAAGGTTTTAGGTGTAACCAAACCCCATACTTTAAACAGCCAATTATCAGTAGAAACTTGAGGCGTTTCTCCATAGGTGAGAACAGGAAACCCCTTAGCTAGATACTGACCAGGAGGAACTCTTTGTTTTTGGTCTGCTTCTGGTTTAGTAAAAAATTTTCTCTCCATAGTTGTCAGTTTAATAAACTTCTCGTTTAAATTAATTCTAGTAAAAAACAAAGGTGCGTAACCTTAAGGCACACACCATTACTTTCCCAATCTATACTTATCGACAAAACCTATTCTTCGTCATCCTCTTCATCATCTTGAGGATAGACAAAGCTATTAGAACGTCCAGACAAGACGGATTTACCCAGAGATAAAGCTTTTTTAGCTTCTACTGCTGCCTTGCGCTTCCAGACTGCTTTGCGACTATCACGTTTCGATTTAGAAGTTTTCTTCTTTGGTACTGCCATAATTATTTAATTTAAGAGGACAACCTTACTATTGTAATGGTTATGTCCCAAAAAGCTAGAGAGTTTGACCAGGAAAAAGGCTAGTCTCACCCATAAATTGTTCGGCATTGCCAGGATCAGAGTCTAAAAACTTGTGATTAACTATGTCTCTAAATTCTGCTAAATCATTTTTCCAGTTATCTAAAAAGCTTTGCACCTGGGCTAATCTCTTCTCTTGGTTTCCTTCTGGACTAACGCTGTAGTTAAAATTGCCAGAAAACAAAATTGCCATTATTGGTGGTTGTTCAAGTTGCTGTAGTCGAGCTTCAGAAACGCTGATGGTCAATTGGCACCTATCCAAAAGATACATTAAATTAATGCTTGCCTGTACAGGAGCTTGACCAATTTTTTTCCAAGAGCCAGCACCAAGTAGGCTACTAGTAATAAATTCGCGCACAGTGGCGGGGTTATCAGGAAAAGGCATCAAAATTTTAGGACTCATTCCCAAGCCCACATAGTCTGCGTGAGGCAGTTTCTCAATGTACTTGGCTGCTACAGTTGCGATCGCTAATTCTTCTACTTTTCTATTTCCCAAAGATTCTCGTATTGTAATGGTATGAGGCTGGGCAATTATGCCGACACCATTGGTAAAGTTTAACTGCGCCAAATTAGGATTTAGTACTGGCTGCTGGGAGAGTTCCCATTCTTTGGGGATGATGCCACTAAATTTGAGAAAATCTTGGCTCATCATGGTAGGTGTTAAGTCTTGTGCTGCAATAATGATGGACAGTTCTTCAATAGAATCAGTAATAGTCGAGGGATTAACGGCAGATGCCACGTTAGTTGTAGTCATAATCTAATCAGCCAAAAAATTGTTTTGTGTAATATGCATATATAAATACTTTGCCCAAAAAAAGTAGTAAACTCCCATGTCGCTCAGAAAATCTTCAAACTGTTCAAAAGTTATTTCTGCTAATTGCTAGATCTTAGTATTCTGAAAACGCCATACTTTCGCCAAAAATGTAAACTAGTAAGACTAAAAATAATTTTGACTCTTAACTCTTGACTTTTGACTTCAATATTTGCGAGTCTGCAATAACATCCCAACTTAAACCACGCTCATGACTTTAAACATATACAATACTCTTACCCGCACCAAATCAACGTTTCAAACCATTGAAGAGAATAAAGTGCGGATGTATTGCTGTGGCATAACTGTCTATGATTATTGCCATCTTGGTCATGCTAGAACTTGTCTAGTATGGGACGTGGTGCGTCGTTACCTACAGTGGAGTGGTTATCAAGTAAATTACATTCAAAATTTTACTGACATTGACGATAAAATCCTCAACCGCGCCAGACAAGAGGGAACTTCAATGGAGGCAGTTTCTGAAAAGTATATTGAGGCATACTTTGAAGACATGGAACAGCTAGGAATTGGTAAAGCCGATGCTTATCCTCGCGCCACCCATACCCTAGATGGCATCAAGCGTTTGGTTTATGAATTAGAACAAAAGGGTTTTGCCTATCCTGCCGAGGGAGATGTCTATTATTCTGTGCAGAAGTTTCCTGAATACGGCAAGCTATCAGGTAGAAAATTAGCAGATATGCAGGCTGGTGCTAGTGGCAGAGTTGGAGTCGAAGATCGCGAAGTAAAGAAACAGTATCCCTTCGATTTTGCTCTCTGGAAAGCTGCTAAAGAAGGTGAACCAGCTTGGGAATCTCCTTGGGGAAATGGTCGTCCTGGCTGGCATATAGAGTGTTCGGCAATGGTCAGAGAAAGACTAGGAGAAACCATCGATCTTCACGTCGGCGGTGGAGATTTGACTTTCCCCCATCATGAAAACGAAATTGCTCAATCTGAAGCAGTAACGGGTAAACCCCTGGCTAACTATTGGCTGCACAACGGCATGATCATTGTGGAAGGGAAAAAGATGTCTAAGTCTTTAGGTAACTTTATTACTATCCGCGAGTTGTTAGATAAATATGAGCCAATGGCAGTACGTTTGTTTATTTTGCAGACTCAATATCGTAAGCCTGTAGACTTTACTGAAGAAGCTTTGGCTACAGCTACCAATAGCTGGGAGACTTTAAAAGAAGGATTGCTATTTGGTTATCAATATGGCGAAAAGTTAGCTTTTTCAGCCTCTAGCGATCGCGCCAATCAAAACAAAGAATTAGTTAACCGATTTAAAGAAGCGGTAGACGATGATTTTAACTTTGCGGGTGGTTTAGCGATTTTATTTGAAATTGCCAAGAATCTAAGTAAGGAAGGCAATATTTTAATCCATCAAGGAACAACCAAAACGGCAACAGAAGAGTTGGCAACACAATGGCATACTTTAATTGAGCTTGCGGGAATTTTGGGTTTTGCAGTGCAGATTGAAGATGTTGGTGAGAATATTAACGAAGGCTTGAGTGATGGGGAAATAGATGCTTTGGTGCAGCAGCGCAATGATGCTAGAGCCAATAAAAACTATGGCGAAAGCGATCGCCTTAGAGACGAACTACAGGCTCAAGGTATTACTCTAATCGATCAACCAGGAGGCATTACCATTTGGAATCGAGGTTAAATATAGAAGAAAACTTTTGGTCAAGAATTAAATACGAATCTAAACGCAAAATGTTTTTTGTGGTTTATTTTGCTGTTAATTACGGTTTTGAAAGTGATATTCCCGATATTCTGCAATATATTAAAAAGCTATTTTAACTATGAAGCAAGCAAAAATAATTGTCTCAGGAAAAGTGCAGGGTGTAGGATTTAGGTACTATACTCGCAAAAAAGCAGAACAATTAGGCGTTCGGGGATATGTGCAAAATTTAAAAAATGGCAATGTAGAAATTGTTACCGTAGGAGAAACCAAACTTGTTGATGCACTAATTGAATGGGCTAGATCTGGTTCACCTTCGGCTGTAGTAAATGATCTAAATTTTGAAGTTATTCAAGATACTGGTGAACAATATCAAGGTTTTGAAATTCGTAGGTAAGCAGTGTACTATTATCTCCTAACCTTGCTCAAATCATAAAGATGAGCCCATGCGCCAGGTTGCTTAAATACATCGATCTGCTGACCAATTTGATTGAGGTATTCTAGTATTGCTGTTTCTTCATCCTCTTCGGCGCGGAGTACAAACCAAACCCTAGATTTACCCCTTAAAGGTTCTATATCTGTCCGTAATTCTTGCCAGTTTTGAGTTGCTTCTTTGTCTTTGTATGATAAATTACCCAAACCCAAAATATAGTCTTGTTCTGAATAACCGAGTCTGGCTGCATAATAAGTAAATGCCTGTGCGCCTAAAGAATAGACATAAATTGTGTCTCCCGGCTGCTTGTGAGATAAAACATATTCGGCTACTGGTCTAATTTCATGTTTTAATTCAGGATGAATTATAAAGTTGCTGGCTCTTGTAATAGGAGGAATAGTTAAAGCCACAAGGCAGAAAGCACCTAACAACCCTGCCAGAAGTGAAGTTTTAAAGCGATTGTTTTTGATAACTTTAGCAGTCTGAAATTTATTTAATAACCAAGCAATTCCCTCGGCGATTATGATGATTCCTAAAGGCACGAGAAACACAACTAACCTCTCGCGGAAAGGATATTGATGAAGATAGGCAGCAATTAAAGTAGCAACAAAGGGAGCAATTAAAGCACCAAGAAAAGCTCTATTTTTGCTATACCAAGCTACACAACCAAAGATAAAGGCAAATATGCCAATTCCGTCAGTTATGCCTGTAAATCCCATCGGGTTATAAAAAAATCTACCCAACGCATCAAATAACCACTCAATATCCCAAAAAGTAGCTGGATATCTAGAACTCCAGGATGAAGCTAAATCTTCGTTATTCATCGTGTTAGCAATGGTGAGAAAATAAAATAAACCAAAGCTAATTAGCCAAGCTAGGTAAACAAGCAAACGGTTATTTAAAATCTTGAAACGAAGTTTATTGGCAGCAGTTAAAAGATAATAGCCTTCGATTCCGCCGAGCATAAATATAGAAGGATGAGAAAACCAGATAACTAAGCTGCCTAATAGTGCATAGCCAATAATTTCTTGAGTATTGAGAATTTTATGACCGATTTTAGTCAAAAACCAAAATAATATTAGCGCGATCGCAATATCACTAGAATATTGTTTAAGTTCAGTGGCAAAGTATAAAGTATGACGACCAAAAGCAAATAAAGCGATCGCAATAGGTGCAGCCAGAGGAGAAGCATAGCGATAAACTAATTGATAGAAAACCCCAAAAGCTACAAGATTAGACACCAAAGGAAACAACCGCAGCGCATATTCATTATTGCCAAAAATCTGCGTCGCCAATTTCTCAACCCAGAGAAACCCTAAAGGTGCTGCTTGGTTATGATCTAGAGTTTGAGTCAATTCTCCATAAGAGCGATTAACTATATTTAAAGCCAGATTAACCTCATCAAACCAAAGCGATCGATTATTGAAGTATTGAATCAAACGTATCGCGATTCCAGATATAATCAAGAACAGAGATAGATATCTTGAAAACTTTAATAGCTTTGCCTGACTGAGAGAAGTGGAATTAATGCTGTCAAACATCTGCTGTTTATTCAAATAAGAGTTCTACTTAATTTAAAATTTGGTAGTCTGCTTATTACTGCCTTTACCATCGCTCATTCTAAACCCATGACAACGGCAGAAGTAATTCGACGGAGCAGCGCGATCGCCTTAATCTTTCTCCTACTAAAACTATGCGTCTTTCGCAGACACTATATGAGGGTTCGGATAGTAGGATATCGAACTCGAACCAGTTAAATGCCCGACGACAACATAATTATAATTCGATTGATAGAATTTTGGTAGTCCTAAAGATGTAAGGATATAAGAAGAAATAATTTTGTAGAGCAAGATGTTAATATCCTGTCCTTCTTGTAAGTCCAAGCAAATTGTAAAAAATGGAAAAATTCACAATGGAAAACAAAATTATCGTTGTCGTGACTGCGGTAGACAGTTCGTCGAAAATCGACAGCAAAAAATTATTAGTCAACCGACCAAAAATTTAATTGACAAGCTATTGTTAGAAAAGATTCCATTGGCGGGGGAACCCCGCTTAAAGGAACTGTCGAGGTTGGGTCAGAGTATTCTGTCCCAACAGGCGAGTGGAACAAGCCCCCTAAACGGGGGCGTTTCCTCGCCTCAAAAACTGCCGTCCGCAACGCAAGTGTCTCACCACCGCAACTGCTTCACCGCGTCTTTTTAAGACGAATCGCGAAGGCGCACCAAGACAGGAAAACTGACCATTCAGTGTGATGAGATGTGGTCATTTGTTGGCAATAAAAGCAATAAACAGTGGATTTGGCTAGCTTTAGATGTTCAGACTAAAGAAGTGATTGGAGTTCATGTCGGCGACCGCAGCAGAAAAGGAGCTAGAAAACTTGGGTCTTCTTTACCTCCAGTCTATCGACAGTGCGCCGTTTGTTATAGTGATTTCTGGGAAGCCTATGAACAAGTAATCCCTTCCCAACGCCATCAAGCCGTAGGAAAGGAGACAGGACAAACTAATTATATCGAGAGATTTAACTGTACATTGCGTCAAAGAGTTTCTCGTTTAGTCAGAAAAACACTCTTCTTCTCGAAGAAGATTGAAAATCAGGTTGGAGCAATTTGGGGCGAGTGGAATATGGCTCTGTTTAAGAGCCATATTCCACTCGCCCGTTGGTATTTTGTCCATCACTACAACGCATCCTTACATCTTTAGGACTACCAAATATCCCTTGTATATTGGCTTTCTACCCTTGTATCTTTAATTCTTACCTTTGTATAATCTTACCCTTTTATCTTGACTTTTTTTTGTAACTTGACTTTCTACAATTTCTTTTTAGGAAAATTACTTTTACAATCAAAGTAAGAATATATAAAGAAATTTTAAGAATAAGAGTGTATGAAACGTATTGTCTTGATTGCGGGATTTGAATCTTTTAACGCTAACCTGTATCGCCAGGCTGGGTCGATGGCTACTGCACGTTGTGAGGCGTTAGAAGTAATTGTCTTTAGCGATCGCGATATCACGACATATCCTGCTAAGGTAGAAACTGCGCTACAGTCTGCCGATGTTTTCTTTGGTAGCTTGCTTTTTGATTACGACCAGGTAATGTGGTTAAGAGAAAGAGTTCAAAATATTCCCATCAGGCTTGTATTTGAGTCGGCTTTGGAGTTGATGAGTCTGACGCAGTTGGGTAAATTTGCCATTGGCGACAAGCCAAAGGGAATGCCCAAGCCAGTTAAATTTATTCTCAGTAAGTTTGGTAATGGCAAGGAAGAAGATAAGCTAGCTGGCTATATTAGCTTTTTAAAAACAGGACCTAAATTACTAAAATACATTCCTGGGAAGAAAGTACAGGATTTGCGTAATTGGTTGATTATTTACGGTTACTGGAATGCAGGAGGCACAGAAAATGTTGCTTCGATGTGTTGGACATTAGCAGAGAAATATCTCGATTTAACCGTCGGTGATATTCCCCAACCAGTTGAAACCCCTAATATGGGTTTATTGCATCCCGAATATCAGGGTTATTTTACGTCGCCACAGGATTATCTGGAATGGTACAACAAACACGTAGGGGCGAAAGACGATGTAAGGGAGATTCCCGATGTAGGGGCGTTTCGCGAAAGCGGTGCGACCCCGCGTCGCCGAAAGGCGCGTCTTGAAAAAGTTGCTCATGGGGGAAACCCCCAAGACCGCACTTTTCCGCAAGGGAAAGCGCACCAAGACACGCCCCTACCAGTCATCGGAATTTTGTTATATCGCAAACACGTGATTACCAAACAGCCTTATATACCCCAGTTAATCAAACATTTTGCATCCCAGGGATTAATCCCTTTACCTATATTCATCAACGGTGTAGAAGGTCATGTGGCGGTTAGAGACTGGATGACAACTACCTACGAACAAGAACAAAGACAGCAAGGTAATAAAGAAATACTTTCGCTAAAGGATGATGCAGTTAAGGTAGATGCAATTGTTTCAACTATTGGCTTTCCCTTGGTCGGCGGTCCCGCAGGATCGATGGAGGCTGGCAGACAGGTAGAAGTAGCTAAAAGAATACTCACTGCTAAGAATGTTCCTTATATAGTTGCTGCACCTTTACTCATTCAAGATATCCATTCCTGGACTCGTCAGGGTATTGGTGGTTTACAGAGTGTAGTGTTGTATTCCCTGCCTGAATTAGATGGTGCGATCGATACTATCCCTTTAGGTGGTTTAGTAGGAGAAGATATCTATCTTGTACCCGAAAGACTTCATCGTTTAACTGGCAGAGTCAAAAACTGGATTGGTTTGCGTCATACTCCTACCCCAGCTAGAAAAATTGCGGTGATCTTATATGGCTTTCCCCCTGGTTATGGCGCGACGGGTACAGCAGCACTATTAAACGTACCTAAGAGTTTATTAAATTTTCTCCAGGCACTTAAAGCTCAAGGTTATGACGTAGGCGAATTACCCGAAGATGGCGAAGAGATTATCAAGCAGGTAAAAGAAGCCGATGAATCAGCCCCTCTTAATAAAGAAGGACAGGGGGGATTTCAAGTAAACGTCCGCACTTTAGAAAAATGGTTGGGCTATCTGCAAACTACCAGAGTTGAAAAGCAGTGGAAATCCTTAACAGGTACAGGACTTAAAACCTATGGCGATGAGTTTCAACTTGGAGGTATCCAGTTAGGTAATGTCTGGATAGGAGTACAGCCACCGTTAGGCATAGCAGGAGATCCTATGCGGTTGATGTTTGAAAAAGATTTAACTCCCCATCCCCAGTACACGGCTTTTTATAAATGGTTGCAAAACGAATATCAGGCTGACGCGGTAGTCCACTTTGGAATGCACGGTACAGTAGAGTGGCTTCCTGGTTCACCTTTGGGCAATACGGGTTATTCGTGGTCAGATATTTTGTTAGGTGATATTCCCAACTTATATATCTATGCAGCCAATAATCCCTCAGAATCAATCTTGGCGAAACGTCGGGGTTATGGCGTTTTGGTTTCTCATAATGTTCCTCCTTACGGACGGGCGGGTTTATACAAAGAATTAATTGCCCTGCGGGAATTGATTGGAGAGTATCGAGAAGACACTAAAAAGAATTATGCCTTGAGAGATATTATCTGTCAGAAGATTGTTGATGCTGGCTTAGAAAAAGACTGTAAGTTTACAGAGGGTTTAAAACAAGGAATTAGTTTTACCGTCGAGAATGGGAAGTTATTTAGTAAAAATGTAATTAATCAATATTTTGTTCAGGTATATGAATACTTGCAGGTATTAGAACAGCGTTTGTTTTCTTCTGGGCTGCACGTTTTGGGAGAAAAGCCTAGCAAAGAAGAGTTGAAGTCGTATTTGGAAGCGTATTTTGATGGAGGGTTGTCGGAAGGTGAGATTGATGGGATAGTTTCGCGCAAAGACGCAAAGACGCAAAGTAATGACGCAAAGTTAACTTCTAAGTTAGAAGAGGGAGAGAAGATTAGGGACTTGTTGGTGCAGAATACTGATGAGATGACTAATTTGCTGCGAGGTTTAAACGGTGAATATATACCCCCCGCGCCTGGAGGGGATTTATTACGCGATGGTAGTGGTGTGTTACCCACTGGTAGAAATATCCATGCTTTAGATCCTTATCGGATGCCTTCTCCTGCTGCTTATGAAAGAGGAAAAGAGATTGCTAAAAAGATTATTCAGCAGAATTTAGAGGAAAAGGACGCTTATCCTGAAACGGTAGCAGTCATGTTATGGGGATTGGATTCAATTAAAACTAAAGGAGAATCTTTAGGTATTTTACTAGAGTTAGTCGGTGCTGAACCTGTCAAGGAAGGTACGGGAAGAATTGTCCGCTATGAATTGATCCCCTTAGAAATATTAGGACATCCTCGCATTGATGTTTTAGCTAACCTGTCGGGGATCTTCCGCGATACTTTTGTCAATATTATTGAATTGCTAGATGATTTATTCCGACGGGCAGCAGAAGCGGAGGAATCGGCAGATAATAACTATATTCGCAAGCATTGTTTGGCATTAAAAGCCCAGGGTGTAGACAATGCCAGTGCCAGAATGTTTTCCAACCCTGCTGGTGATTTTGGTTCTTTAGTTAACGACCAAGTGGTAGATAGTAATTGGGAATCTAGTGATGAACTTGCGGACACCTGGAAAAACCGTAACGTGTTTAGTTATGGACGCAAGGATAAAGGACAGGCTAGACCAGAAGTATTATCGCAGTTATTAGAGACAAGCAGTCAAATTATCCAAGAAATTGACTCTGTTGAATACGGCTTAACCGACATCCAGGAGTACTATGGTAACACTGGCGGTTTAAAATTGGCAGCGGAAAAACAAAGTGGAAAGGAAGTAGAAACCTCGTTTGTCGAAAGCTTTTCTAAAGATACCACTCCCCGCAAGCTAAAAGATTTACTCCGCATGGAATACCGCACCAAATTACTTAATCCTAAATGGGCAGAAGCAATGGCTGATCAAGGTTCTGGTGGTGCTTATGAAATCTCTCAGCGCATGACGGCTTTAATCGGTTGGGGTGGTACAGCCAATTTTAAAGATGACTGGGTATATGATCAAGCAGTTGATACCTATGCTTTAGATGCAGAGATGGCACAAAAGTTACGAGATGCCAATCCTGAAGCCTTTCGTAATATTGTCGCACGAGCGATTGAGGCTCAAGGAAGAGGCTTATGGAATGCCGATGAAGAAAAGTTAGATAAGTTGAGAGAGTTATACGAGTCTACAGAAGATGAATTAGAAGGAGTTACGGTTTAATTAACAATAGACAATGAACAATAACCAATAAACAAATGTCAATTTCATTTATTGGTTATTGTGTTTTTGGAAAGCTTGACGAACTAAAAACATAATATCCTCTATTTCAGATGAAGATGAAAAAGTTACTTCAACATCTCCATTTAATTTATATTTAGAGATATCTTTACATAGTTTGTAAGGATCTTGTATTTCATCAAAACCCATATTTAATGTCAATTTTAAACATTTTTTTTGAGGATATATATCAACAAAGTTCTTAATTGTTTTATAAGCAATATAGTATTTTAGAAATTCTTCTTTTACTGATAAATTTAGATTGAGAATTTCTTGACGAATAATTTTAAACAATTCTAATGTTTTGTCTTGAAGATGTTTATTGTATTTGTTTTGAGTGGAGTTATTTGATATACTACTTTTAGAAAAATCAGGATCAATATAAATAGATGGAAACGACCAAACTTCGGTTGCAATATCTGCTAATACTTTTGCTCGATTATTAATTTCTATTTCATTCCAGATGTCTAATTTAGCCAGTGTTTTGTTTAAATATAAAGGACTATCAGTGAAACCATCTTTCATATTTTGTTTTTCTTTGAAAGAGCGATCGCTTAACTTGGCATTATGACCAGTTAAAGTAAGATTACCAATTGTATGTAAATACTTAGCTTGTACCTCTTGCCAATTTTCTCCCAAATTTTGCTGCCATTCTAAAGATAAATTAGAATTTTGTGGCATAACGTGTTCAATACTATAGTTTTCTATATCTACTAATTCTTTAGTACGAGTATGATTTTCCAACTTAGCTAGCAAGTATTTGCAATTTCTAAAATTATAAATATCTTTAACTATTATCTCTCTGCAAAACTCTGCATTGTCGGGAAATCTCTTGTAAGAAGTCATTACGGCAAATGCTGTTTTAATACTTTCTAAATAATTATTTTTGTCAATATTTCTACTTAAGGAAGCAAAAGTTTTATTCATTGAGTTAGTAGGTATTCCACAAATTGCTCTGCGAAAAACATAGCTTTCTACCAATTTGAAAATTTCAACTAAATCTTCTTGATTAATTAAATTATGAATCCAATCGTTATATATTTCTAGTAAGAAAGGATAAGCTACATCAACTTTTAAATAATTAATATCTTCAATAATTTTTTTGAGTTTCTGATTATTTTCTTTTTCAAAAGCAATACTGACAAAATACTTAGAATAACAATATATATCTTTAATTATTTCTTCAATTGATAGATCTAAATTCTTTTGTACATAACTTTTAAAACCATTATATACGTCTCTAATATTAGGAATAGCACCAGCTTTAGATTTAATAGTCAGATAATAGCGTATGAACTTGTCAAACTGTTCTGCATAACCAATTTGACCAAAGTTTTGCTCCATTGGATACCAATAATTATTGTAAATATAGGCTTGCTCTTTTGATTCTAAATCCATCAAAATATAATTGCGAATTAAATCTGCTTGAGACAGTTCTAATCCAGTGGAGTTTAAACTCTCAAAAATAAGCTGAGGATTATCTCGTTCGCGATCCAAACTGATATCTACAATGAATAATCTGCTAATACCTGAATACAAACTATCAAGATTAATATGATTTTTGTTGATTTGATTAACAAAAAAATCAAAATTATCCTTAATTCGACGGGATACTTGTTCTGGTAATTCTTGATCTTCGATTAATTTAACAAATGTTTCTTTATCACTCTTGGTCAAAAGTAGTTTATATCTATCTTCTTTATCTTCTTCCTGGTTCAGCAAAAAATAATTATTTATTCTTTGACTTTTTACTTTTGCTTTGTCTTCTGAATTTTCAACTACGTGAGCTAATGCTTTCAATAATAACGAGATAGTTGTTAGTCTTTGCTGTCCATCAATAACCAATAGTTTAGGTAGAGATGTTACCTGATACAAGCCATGTTCAATATAGACAACCGATCCCAAAAAATGACCTGAAATTGTTTGCTCTTGCGCCACTTTAATAATGTCATTCCACAATTGCTGGCATTGTTGTAAAGTCCAGCTATAAGTTCTTTGATAAATAGGAATAACAAATTGTTTTGGTTCTCTTAAAAATTCAAGTAAATTAGTTTCGGTTGCTTTCATAATTTAATTCAAAAGAAATATATTACTGCTGTAGCAGCGGCATTTATTCTTATATTTCCCTTAAACAACAATCAAAATACTAAGTAAAATCACTAAAAACTATTTCAAAGCGATCGCCTGAAGGGTAGGCAAAATATACGCACGCGATCGCCATAATATTTACAACAAAGATCTTTGCCCACCAAATCAACAAATCATAACCTCTAAATTATTTCAGCAAAACGTAACGCAGCCAAATCTAATGATAATAGCTGTTCATGGGCGTTATCGATATAACCCATTCCCCGTAAATAACCTGTATTTGCGCCTGGTAAAATATATTTAAGAGTATTTTGATTAAGGCGATCGCGTAATTTAGCGATATTATTTAACTGTCGCCACCAATGAAAAGTTTTAGCAGTGCGAAGAGGAGCAATTTCTGTTGGAGATTTTGGTAGCAAATGTCTGCCAGAAAATAGAACACCCCCGTGTTGAGAATAGTAAAGACAAGATGAGCCAGGAGAATGTCCAGAAGTCCAAATAAGCTCTGAATTTGGGCTTATGGTTAGATTATCAGCAAAAGAGACAACTTTGATTTCTGGTAGCAAATAAGCCTCCTGTTCTTGCACTATTACTTGGCAATCGAACTCTTGCTGTATCTGCATGATGCTCTTGCTAATTCCCCCTCGATGGGTAATGATTAGGTGTTTAATTCCGCCTTGAGACTGTAAAAATTTTTGATTAACTTCATTCCAAGCAGGACAATCGAGGAGAATACTGCCACTTTTATCTACAATTAAATAAGAGGTAGCACCTAAAGTATCTCTATTAGGCGCAAACGCAAATATTCCTGGCAAAATAAGACGAGGAGATTTAGCGTTACCAAGGCTTGCAGTAATTTCTGTAGAGTTTTGGGGCATTCTAGAAAATAAGGTTCTATGAATAATTGCCTAATGGCATCTTCTTTTTATATTTATATACTTAAATCCACAGTCCAAAATAGTTTTTTAAGCAAAGAATTCCCCATATAGATTCGGAACACTTTTTTATGAAATTCTGGTTAATATTAGTTGTCCTCAGTCCAATTACTTATCTGCTCGTCAATCGCAGCCTCAAAAACAAGACTACAGCACCAGTGTGGCTATGTTGGCTGATCATCATGTTGCCATCCTGTATTTGGACGATTTGGACTTATATTTTTGGGGAACAACAGCCTTTACCTTTACCAGTACTTTTATTTCCTCTGATTATATGTCCCTTACTGTACGGATGGCTAGTTCAGAGGGGAAGAATAGATAAACCAAAAGATGCTAAAGATGCTGTTGAAACAAGTAAGAATAAAAATATAGCGATGGCTCAACCTACTGCAAAAACTACCACGCCTCGCCCCATCGATAGCACCGAAGAAACTGCTCTACGCAACTGTTTTCCTTGGAACGTTTATTATTTACAAAATATTGATTATCGCCCTCAAGCAATTTTCTGTCGGGGGAAGCTCAAGACTATTCCTGAAAAAGCTTATCACGAAATAAAAAATAACGTCGAAAAAGCCTTTGGCGATCGCTTTTTTCTAATTTTTCAAGAGAGTTTTAAAGGCAAACCGTTTTTTGCCCTTGTGCCTAATCCCCAGGCAAAGGCAGAAGAAGGAGAGGTAAAAAGCGATCAACGCATGGGACTTGCCTTGGTATTGTTTGTGATTACTCTAGTCACTGCCACTGTCGCTGGAGCTACCATTAATGGTACTTCTTCAGAAAAATTGCTATCCGATCCTAGCTTGGTATTACCAGGGTTAGTTTACAGCTTGCCTTTGCTATCGATTATTGCCGTGCAGAAGTTTAGTAATTATTTTGTAGCTGCTTACTATAAAGTTCGTACCACCCTGCCTTACTTTATTCCTTTTCCTTTTTTGCTAGATAGTTTCTCTTTAGGGACTTTGGGAGCAATTTTACAGAGGAAGTCGCCTATTCCCCATCGCAAAGCCTTATTTGATATCGCCATTGTTGGGTCTTTATTAGGATTATTAGTGGTTATTCCCACTTTAATCTGGGGTTTGTCTCTTTCTAGTGTTGTTCCTTTAGACGAATCATCCATATTTAACATTCAAGCTCAAGATCCGCGCTTATCTTTTCTACTTAGTCTCTTAGCCAAATTAGCTTTAGGCTCTTCTCTAACGGCAAAAATGGCGATTGAACTACATCCTTTAGCAGTAGCAGGTTGTGTTGGCTTGTTTATCACTGCGGTTAATTTGATGCCGATTGGACAGCTAGATGGTGGTCATATTGTTCACGCCGTGTTTGGACAAAAAATGGCGATCGCCATAGGACAAATCACCCGTATTTTAGCTTTATTGTTAGCCCTAATCCATCCTTACTTTTGGATTTGGACAATTGTGATGTGGTTAATTCCTTTAATCGATCAGCCTGCTCTTAATGATGTGACCGAGCTTGACAATAAACGAGATTTCTTGGGCTTATTAGCTATAGCTTTGTTGATCGTGATTGTGTTACCTCTTCCTAATGCGATCGCTAGCTGGTTAAATATTTAATGCCAAATCCGATTGATAAAGTACTCTTTCCTTGAAATAGCTATAATTCCTCTGACCTCTGACCTCTGACCGACGGGCGTGGAACAGCGAGACAGTCTTGCAGGACGGTTTCCCCTGGCTGCCTGACACATTTATTTGAGGACAGTTAAACTCTTAAGCACTTTAATTCCGAAATTCTGATAAACGAAATGGCATCATAGTATTTTCTTCTAGCCTTTGAAGATGCAAAACAGGGCAAAGTATTTTGAGAAAATAAAGGTGTAGGGTCAAACAAACTACGACCTTTATGTAAAACTCCTTTGAGCCATCTGATCCCAATTTTGAGATAACTTAAACCTCTCTCCCAATGCCGATCTACTTGACTTCTAAGTCCCTTCAATTGAACTGTCATGCCATGAGTAGTCGCAAATAAAAGTGCTAAGGCTACCACCAAATATAAACGTTCCAATGCCTTGCGATCGCGACCTCGACAGTCCCTTCAACGCGGGAAACCCGCGCAACGGGCTGTCTGGCAATTTTAGATTCTTCCAATTGAAAAGCTCCAGATTTAGAATCTAAAAATAATTCTTCAATACGAAATCTTAGAGCCTACTGCCATAAAGCTTGTAGAGTCGGGTCTTCATCAGTAATAACAGCCCAAGGTTCTTTTGTCCCCTTGACATTGGCTAAGACAAAGTTGCTTCGGCATTCTCCATCGAGCCATAGTCCAACATTGTGATACAAAATCGCCTCTGACTTTGGCGGATAAAGATATTTCAGTTCAATAGGATGTCTCCTTGCCCCCTGAATAGTTACGTCACAGGGTAAGCGTAGACAATAGTGCCATTGACTAGTGGTGAGCCAATTCATCAACTGATGGTTGGCAAAACCTCGGTCAGCTAGAAGCATCTCATCAGGATACTTGCGGAGTAATCTACGTGAAAATTTCAGCATGGTTTTGTATTCTTTGAATGCTACTGTTGAACTTTTATGTTCCATTACTTTCCATAAGAAAGGAATTGCCCTACCACCACAAATCACAGAAAGATGAATCATGCAGTATCGATTCCATAAAACTGTTGTATCCAGTGCCAGATAGAGGCGTTGTCCACTCCAGTTACTAATTGCCGCCATTACTAGAGGTACATACAGAGATTTGACTTTAATTCGACTGTTATGAACGAATCTTTGCCATCTTCGCTCAATACTCTGTGCTTGGTTCGCCCTACTTATCACGTAAGATTCCCACTCACTAAGGTTAATTTTGCTGCTACATATCAGCGCGTTGATCATCCAAGCTAACGCTTTGATCTGCCTGAAATCTCTGTATGTGGAATCTTGACTCAGTAGACTCAGCAGTTGATGATAAAGAGGGCTAGATCTTGACATGGAATATAAGGCTAAAACTATTCATTTTCAGCTTCCCATAATTGCTCTACCTTTTCTTTTTTCTGACCGCATTTCGACTCTTTTAGCTACTTGTGTCAGGCAGCCAGGGGTTTCCCTCCGCAGAGAACTGTCTGAAGACAGCTTCCTAAACGGGAGCGTTTCCGCCCGCTCTGACCTACTTAACCTTAAAGTGTTCTATCCGAACAGGATTTAGTATAAGGCAGTTAATATTTGCACAAAATTAAACCCAACCAGAAAACTATCTGGCTGGGTCTGAATCTTCAAGATTATTTCAATGCTTAAGCATCAATTACTATTGAACTGACTGGCTTAGAGCAACAGGTTAAAATTTGTCCAGGTTCTAAATCACTTAGAGCATCATAATCCTGTTCATAAGTTACCTCTCCCTTCAAGACTGTTGCGGTGCAGGTGCCACAAGTACCTGCACGACAGCTACTTTCAATTTCGATGCCTGCTTTTTCGGCTGCGTCTAAAATGTATTCGCTATCAGGACAAGCTGCTTCTTTCCAAGAGTTAGCAAAAAATACTTTGGTAGCTTGAGCAGTACTAGTCTTGGCTGATGAATTATTTGTGTCAGACTTTGGTGTTTCTACTGTTTCTACAGTAGGTAAAAGTTCTTGGATAACTACACCATCTTTTAGCTTGGCATCAAACTTTTCAATCAATAAACTTCGTAACGTGGTTTTGAGATCTTCACAGGCAACACCTTTATTAATTTCTGTTCCTAATTCTGCACCCTGACCGACCTTACCTCCCGCAAATATTTTTGCTCCTTCTATAGCTTTGCCGTCTTTACGTACCTTAGTTCCCATTAAGCCAATATCAGCTGCTTGAGGCTGTCCACAGGAGTTGGGGCATCCCGTCCAATGAATACGTACACGGTTGGGAATATCTAATTCTAGGTCTAGTTCTTGAGCTAGTTTTAAGGCTCTTTGTTTAGTCTCAATTAAAGCAAAATTACAGTAACGCGCTCCAGTACAGGAAATAACTGAGCGAGTAAGAGTACTAGGACTAATTGTAAACTTTTCTAATAAAGGTTCACTTAAAAAAGTCTCGACATTTTCGTTAGCAATGTGAGGAATAATGGCGTTTTGTTCTACTGTCAAGCGAATTTCACCATTACCGTATACCTCAGCTAATCTGGCTAATTCAAACATGGGTTCAGCGGTTAATCGCCCCATAGGAACGTGCAAACCAACATAGCTGTAGCCTTCTTGCTTTTGAGGGTGTACTCCTAAATGATCTTTCTTATCTTGAGTAATTTCGTCTTCGGGTGCAGCATCTGCCAAGGTTTTAGCAAATTCTTTGGCTATCTCTGCACGGAACTTTTCCATTCCCCAAGTTTCGATCAGCCACATCATACGGGCTTTAGGGCGACTAGCTCTTAGACCTTCTTTACCGCCGTTTTCGGTGTAGACAGTTAGTACAGCGCGGGAAAATTCCACTACATCATTATCATTTGCAGGTATCCAAACTCCCATAGGAATCGATTCAGCGCAGCGTTGAGCGGAAAGATATCCTCCTACCAAGACATTAAAGCCTAAAACACCATCTTTATAGGCTGGAATAAAGGCTAAATCATTTAATTCTGCATGAATAGAATTATCTCTGCCACCTTCGATCGCAATATTGAATTTACGGGGTAAATTGCTAAAAGAATAGTTACCTTCACCACTGTTGGTAATCATATCCTGAACCTTTTGGTTCATGGCGCGAGTATCTACTAATTCATCGGGATCGATTCCTGCTGTAGGCGAACCTGTAAGATTGCGGACATTATCCATCCCCGACTGAATGCTGGTTAGACCTACTCCTTTAAACTTACTAAAAATATCGGGAATATCTTCTAGTCTTACGCCTCGCAGCTGTATATTTTGACGAGTGGTAATATCTGCCGTACCTTCATCACCATAGCGTTCAATTGCACCAGCCAATACTCGCATTTGCTCACTGGTAACAAAGCCATTAGGAACGCGCATCCGCACCATAAACTGTCCTGGCGTAACAGGACGATAAAAAATTCCTAACCATTTAAGGCGTGTTTCTAAATCTGTTTTATCAACTGCCTCCCAGCCAATTTTAGCAAAATGCTCTAGCTCACCCTTTACATCTAGCCCGTCTTTAGCTGCTTTGACTTTTTCTACTTTGTTGAGTTTGATTGTGGTGTTAGCTTCAGTACTCATAAATCTAGATCTTGGGGGTTTATAAAGGAATGAGGAGTAAGGATGTGTTTGGCATCATTACCTACAAGATTATGTAGATTTTCCAGTACAGTTTGTATCTCTTGTTACGAGATATAATCTACTATGCCTTTATTGCATGGATTAAAAGCATTATGAGCATACTGTCCTTGGGCAAAAACGTCTAAAAATAAGGTATGCAGAGCCAAAGACTAAGCTGCTTGCTCTTTAGTTAAGTTGTTAATTAATTTGCCGTCTTCTAAAATGAATGATGCGATCGGCTACATCTAAAATACGATTATCATGGGTAACTAATAAAATAGAGATTACAGCTTGGTTGGTTTTTTAATTGTTCTGCATTGTTATAATCTGACTAAATTAAATAATTTTATTTAGGTGAGTAAAAGCAAATTGGAAGTTTGAGCAACTTTAAATTTTGATATATAAATGATAATCAAGCGATAGTATCCTAAATATATTTCTCTATCTAAAATAGTTTTCTTTCAAAATTTGATTATGTTTGGTACACAAAATATTTCTGTTTTTTTATTAGCAGCAACTTCCCTCAACTTGTTACCTGGTTCAGATACTTTATATATTATCGCTCGCAGTATAGCCCAAGGACGAAAAGCTGGTATTGTATCAGTTTTGGGTATCAGTACAGGTTCGTTATTACATACAGCTGCTGCTGCATTTGGACTCTCAGCTATTTTAGCCACTAGCGCGATCGCAAATGCGATCGTGAAATGGATTGGTGCTGTGTATTTGGTGTATTTAGGTATCCAAATGTTTATCAACAAAAGTTCCCCAAATGATATTGATATTGCAGCGGAAAATCAAAGCTTATGGAATATTTATTCCCAAGGAATTTTGACCAATATTCTTAATCCGAAAGTTGCGCTATTTTTTCTATCATTATTACCACAATTTGTCGCTCCAGCTAGTACTTATAAAATGTTTTCATTTTTCTTTCTTGGTTGTTTGTTTGTTGCCACTGGAACTTTATGGTGTCTATTTATTGCTTTTTTAGCAGCTAATGCTTCGATTATTGTGCATTCCAAAACTCGCTTGATAAACATTACTAGGCGAATAACAGGAGTAATTTTTATCAGCTTGGGAATCAAACTTGCTACCGAACAAGCCAAATAGATTGCTCAAAGCTGCGGTAATTAGTATAGTTTTATCTAGATTAACTTCTGAGCTAATTATTGAAGAAAACTTGTTTACTAAGCTTTTCTTGGTTAAAAAGTAATTTAAGTTTTTGATTCAAATTAATAGCTAATTTGCTTGTTTTTTGCTCATGATTAATATGTGTAAGTAATTAAAGTTCTTCGATATGAAAGATGAATATTTATACATCGAATTTAAAATTTTTAGTCTGGCTAGATTTGCTTGTTTGCAAAAAATGTTTGAGAAACTGAAGGAAGTTAAAAATGATTTAATGCAGGATTTGTATCTAGAGCAAAAAAATAATTTAGATGGCATCGATCCAGTTGATAATTTTCCTTGGAAAGATTATTTAGATGATGAAGCTGTTAAATGGTTTGCTAATACCTTTGATTTTGACAGTGAGGAGGGGATGATATATTGGCAACTTTTAGAATTAACTGAGCCTGAAATTCGTATACAACATCCATTTTTTAAAACTCCTGGTAACTGGTATTTTGAATCTATGTTAGATGCCATTTTTAATAGTGATTACTCTTTGATAGCTTTGGTCAAAGAGAAAGAAAATCAAGGCTGTTTATATTACAATCCTCGTGCATATCCTTTTGGTGGTTCTGATAGCTTAGTTGAATTAATTCAATCTTTTGGTAACAAGATAACCTATAACTCTTGGCATAAACACATTAATCCAACAATAAAATCAGAATGGAATTTTGAATTAGCCAGAGAACTAGTCAAAAAAGGCATCGGTTTTACTCCTGAATTATTACAAAATTAAAATATTTAACAGTGCAGTTATTAGTGAAAATAATCAAAATATAGGTTGATGAAATGTTGGATCAATACAATTTCTAAAGATTAGGTGATGTTAGGAAAAGAAGGTGATTTTGTACAAGCAGGACATGGTAAAGAAGCTACCGTTAAGAAATTACAGCCAGACGATATCATGATTTTTTATTCTCCCAAAACATCATTACAAAATGGCAAACCAGTTCAAGCATTTACTGCAATAGCAAAAATAAAAGAGCGAGATGTTTATCAGGTTGCAATCGACGACGATTTTCAGCCATACCGCAAAAATGCTAAATATGAAGACTGCAAAGAAATATCAATTAGACCTTTAATCGAAAAATTAGAGTTTATTACTAATAAAAAACATTGGGGATTCAGATTTAGATTGGGCTTGTTGGAAATTAAGCAATATGATTTTGAGTTAATTTATAGATTAATGTGTCCTTTCGGTAAAAACCAAACGATAAAATGAAAATAATCAATAATTTCCAAGATTAACGGAGAATAAGTTCCAATGATAGATTTATACACTTGGACAACACCCAATGGCTACAAAGCATCTTGTACATTAGAAGAATTAAATATTCCCTACACCGTACATCCAATTGACATTACCACTGGTATCCAGAAGGAAGCAGATTTCTTAGCTATCAATCCTAATGGCAGAATCCCTGCGATTGTCGATCGCGACAACGATGATTTTGCAGTGTTTGAATCTGGCGCAATCATGATTTATCTTGCCGAAAAAGCAGGGAAACTATTGCCCACAGACACTAAAGGAAGATCGAAAGTAATCCAGTGGTTAATGTTTCAGATGGGCGGCTTAGGGCCAATGCAGGGACAGGCTAATGTATTCTATCGTTATTTTCCTGAGAAAATTCCTGCTGCTATTGAACGTTATCAAAAAGAAACCAAACGACTATATGGAGTTTTAGATCGACACTTGGCAGATAATGAATATTTAGCTGGTGATTTTTCTATTGCTGACATTGCTAATTGGAGTTGGGCGCGTAGTTATAAGTGGGCTGGAGTTTCTATCGAAGAATTGCACAACCTACAACGATGGTTGAAGCAAATTGAGTCTAGACCAAGCTGTGTCAAGGGTCTTAATGTTCCTTTTGCCACAGATCCTTCAGAGGACGAAGAAGCTGAAGCAAAGGCGATTAATGGCGTTCAAGGTATACTTTAGGTTGCGGTGTGTTTACTGTAACTTTAAACATAGTTGGCAAAAATGATCGCCACGGGCTTCAAAGCTGAGATATCAATCAAAACTAGCACAGACAAGGAAGAGCAAAACTATTCCTGTTTTTCTAGAGCGATCGCTAATCTCAGCTAATTTGCGAATATTTTTATGACTAGCCAACAAAATTCTTTGCTTGTTGAAAACGGTTATTCACCTCGTCCCAATTGACTACATTCCACCACGCATCGAGATAATCTGTTCTCTTATTTTTATATTTAAGATAGTAAGCGTGTTCCCAAACATCGTTGCCCATAATAGGATATTTTCCTTCAGTTAAAGGACTATCTTGATTAGCTGTACTGGCAACTTCTAGCTTGCCATCACCATTCATAAGTAGCCACGCCCAACCACTACCAAAGCGATCTTTGCCCGCAGTATTAAATTCTTCTTGGAAGGTTTCAAAGTCGCCAAAAGTATCATTAATCGCCTCAGAAATAGCACCTGTAGGTTTACCTTGACTATCAGGACTCATAATCGACCAAAACATTGTATGGTTAGCATGACCTCCGCCATTATTGCGTACAGTGGTCTGAATATCTTCGGGAATAGTATCAAAATTGAGCAAAAGCTCTTCTACTGACTTGCCTTTTAATTCAGGATGTTGGGCGATCGCTTCATTTAAATTTTTAACATAAGCCGCATGATGTTTATCGTGATGCAAAGTCATTGTTTCGCTATCGATATAGGGATTAAGAGCATCATAGGCATAAGGTAAAGGAGGTAAAGTAAACTCTTCACTAGTCCCTTGAGCAATAAGGCTAGTCTGGGAAAACAGTGTCTTATTAGTTTGTATTTTGGTGTCATCGATGACATTTGCCATGCTAACGTTTGACTCCAAGCTTCCCAGAATGAGAAATATGCTTAAAGCAATTGAGAAAATAAAGCCGTAAAATTGTTTGCTGCGCATAAATTTGATTTGCCAATATAATAATTTAGCCAATTGTAATCCTATTGTGCCAAACCAGACTATTGATTAAAGTTGTCGTACATATTCTCTGAGAATTTCCTGAGTAACTTCTGGGAAATTGAACAATTAATAGCTTACCGTAATGCCATACACAACTGTCGAAAATGATCGCCTCGCGCTTCAAAGCTGAGATATTGATCGAAACTGGCACAGGCGGGAGAAAGTAAGACAACCTTTGCCTGTTGCTTTTGAGCTAGGGTAATACTTCGATTTACCGCATTTTCCATAGTTTCGACGATTTGATAATTATCATAACCGCGATCGCTCAACCTCTGAGCAAAAGCTGGTGCTGCTTCGCCAATAAGCAGTACTGTAGCAGCCTTAGCTTTAATGGTATCAATCCAAGCAAGATCATCTCCTGTTTTGGCTTGTCCGCCTGCAATCAAGATGACAGGAGCATTAAGGGAGTTTAAGCCTACTTCTGCTGCATCGTAGTTGGTGGCTTTACTGTCGTTGATAAATCTAATTCCTTGATGGGTGCAAATATATTCGAGGCGATGTTCCACTCCAGGAAAAGAAGCTATAGCTTGAGCGATCGCCTTTTTCTCAATTCCCGCTAACTTTGCTGCTGCAACTGCCACCAAGAGATTTTGTAGATTATGTTTACCTGGCATTTTAAAGAGGGATACAGGGGCAATAAGTTCGCCAAAGGCTACAATCCAACCATCTTCAAGATAAACTTCTAAACGGCGGTGATCTCGGAAAGTATCTTTGCCTCTAGCACTTGTCCAGATAACATCCTTGCCCAATTCTAATCCTGCCTGTTCTAAAAAGCGATCGTCTCCATTGATAATTTTTTGCTTACAGCGACGAAGTAAAGAAGCTTTGATTTGATAATAATTCTCTAAAGTTTTATGGCGATCAAGATGATCCGGGGTGAAAGTAGTAAAAATAGCGATTTGCGGTGCTAATTCCACAGTGGATTCAATTTGATAACTGCTTAATTCAGCAATAATCCAATCAAAAGCTTTGGGGTTAGCAGCATCAAAGTTTTGAATTGCTAATTCACAAGCAGCATTGCCAATATTGCCACAGGCAGGAGCATTTAAACCCGCAGCCTTAAATATTGCTGCAATCAAAGCTGTAGTAGTAGTTTTGCCGTTAGTTCCCGTAATACCAACCCAGGGAATCTTATTTAAATAACGCCAAGCCAATTCGATCTCGCCGATAGTCTCAATACCCTGTTTTCTAGCTTTCTCTAAGCTGGCAGTATCCCAAGGTACACCAGGACTGACGACGATTAGATCTGCTGCATTTGAAGATTTTAGAGTCAGACTGCTATTTAGCTGAACTCTAACTCCTTGGGCGATCAACTTTTGTCGTGCTGCTTGTAGTTGAAGCGCGTTAGATTTAGAAGCGATTTGTTCTTCTGTTGCCGAATCTACTAAGGTGACTTGCCAACCGTCTTTGTTGAGTAATCTCGCAGCAGCAATTCCCGATCTTCCTAATCCAATAATTTCGCCTTTGGGCATAAACTCTGTAAGGTAACAATTGCCATAAAATGTTAGCTTATTTTGCAGACAAGAAGCCAAATCTAATTCTGGTTATGCGATCGCCGATTACTATTTACTAATTTGCCCCACATCGTCGTAAATGACCTTATAAAAATCAAGAATCAATTTATAGTGAAAGAGTAATTCTTTAAAGAGTAAATTGATTGTGTCTGGTTTTATCTCAATTATCATTGGTATTATTATTACCCTATCTAGCAGTCTAATATTTACTGCCTCGGCTGTTGCAGCTATTGGCTTAGATAATGGTCATTTAGCTGCTTGCCCTAGTTCGCCTAATTGTGTTGTTAGTCAAGATGGAGATGAAAAACACGCAGTTGAGCCTATTACTTATAAAAGCGATCGCACTACGGCTAGAGAAACTTTATTAAAAGTCTTGTCAGTTGTACCCCGCACTGAAGTTATTGAAGATACAGATAACTATATTCATGCTGAATCTACCAGCCGTATTTTTAAATTTGTCGATGATGCCGAATTTTATTTTCCTGAAGACGAAAATGCAATTCAAGTAAGATCTGCTGCACGAGTAGGAGAATCAGATTTAGGAGTTAACCGCCGACGTATTGAACAAATTCGTTTAGCAATGCAAGATCTAGGTGTTTAATCTGATTATGAAAATCTCTGCCTAACGATAACAATTATCAATTTAGCCCTCATCCATTCTTAAACCCCTTTATTATTTGTTCCTTTAAAGCTTTCTAAAGGTTCAATTTGTAAACTATCTTCTCCTAACTTTTCTAGATGAAGTTCCCATTTAGGAGGGTTGCTGACACGACTATATTTATAGGTTGCTAAACATTGTTCTTTTTGATTGAAAATATTAAGATTATAGCCATATTTTCTAGCTACCGTTCCAAACTGATTAACAAAGCGGTAACGTCCTAAATAGTCAAGCATAGTCCATAATTGCCAATTAACAATTAAGTTTATTTGTTGCTTTTTAGGATAAGCAAGCCAATTTTGCACTAATTTTCCGCCAAAGGGATCGAATTGTTCTGTTGCCCACCAAAAGCTAGTTTGCGTATTACCAGAAACAGTTTTTGGTTGCTCAATTTGATTAATATTCTGCTTGATTTTAGCCGTCTTTTGAATGTTATCTATTGATGAGGAAACCTGTTGAGAAATTCGATCACAAGCATGAATATAATTTATATTTTTTGATTGAGCGATCGCATTTTTACTCGCTACAAAAGTAAATATTATTCCTAGACAAATCACTGTGCTATATCTATTCATAAAATTAAAGATGACTCAAATTAAATGATTTTAAAGCCATAACTATTGCTCATTTATCTAAAAAGTTAGTTATTTATTTTATAGGCTGCAATTATGAGTTTATGCAGTATGAGAATTGTATTAGTAAAATGATCGAAAAGAGAAGACGAGAAGTACAGTCAAAATCTGTAGTTGATTCAAGTAATTACTAAAGGTTATAAAAATAATATAAATTAAAAATCACTATATACCAAAATTATAATTAAAAAATTTTATAATTAACGGTTTAATAATAAAGTAAAACTCTTATTGCATCAAGATTACAAGAGATATTTGATTGATTATAGGTAGCTTAAGCAAAAAAAACAATAGCAATTAGTTGGTTGCTAAATTGCGATCGCTCTTGATAGAAGAAATAATCTATCTGCATTTATCTCTATGATGCTGGAATAAGTAATTTTTGTTATGGAGTAAATATCCCAACCTTATTGATTTTCCAATCATAAACAGCTATCAAAATAGCGCAGCCTTGAGCAGAAAATATCTGTCAGACTACGCTCCATTGAGTTATTAGTAGAGAGCGAATAGTTCAATTTGTCTTTGGGTTCAATTCTCATTTGAAAACTCGATCGCTAATTACTAATTAAATAGCGATCGCTTTATAGGAGCTATGTTATTAGCTAACTACTTTATTACTTAATCAGTTCCAGTTACCAATCAATGTAAAAGACGACCAAAAGTAAGGATGAGCAAGGGATAAATTACCTTCAGGAAACTCTTTTGGTAGAGCCAATTTTTCTCCATTTGATAAATCAACGCGTTTATCATTAATGTTAACTTTGCCATGCAACATTTCTAATTGAGTTTGTTGCAAAGCTTCAGCTTTAATCAAAGTACTATCTAATTGATTATAAAATTCACCCATCAGAGCTAATGTTCCCAAATCACTAACATACCAAAGGCTTGCTAATGCTGATTTAACGCCTGCTTGTACTGCCAATCCTGCGAAACCTAGTTCTGCTTTTTCGTCTCCTATAGCAGTGTCACAAGCACTTAAAACCAACAATTCTATTGGCGTGTTGGCGGTATTCCAACCAAGCTTATCTGATATATTTCGTAGTTGGGGAATTCTCAGCTTACCATCGTAAAACTGAATATAAGAATCATTTAAATCCCCTGCTTTAAATTCTGCATGGGTGCCAAGATGAATAATCTGAAAAGAATTTTTACGGCTATTTTGAGCTATAAAGTTAGGAATAGTAAACTGCTTATTCAGAAATGCCTCTCCTTTACGAGGATCGCTGACAATAGTTTTTAATTCTATACCCATAGTTGGTAATGACGGTTGATCGGTAAATTCTGAAGCTCCCATAGCCAAAATAGAGCTTTTTGCAGGATCTACGTAGCGAGTATCTGTTAAACCAAAGCTAGGAACTATTGCCGTAGCATATTTTTCGACTAAAAATTGTTTACCATCATAAAGTGCTGCTAGAGGCAATAAACGTAATCCCGAATCCATTGAGAAAACCAAAATGTCGATATTATTAGCTTGCAATTGCGCTTCTAAAGGTTTAATTAATACGTTATAAAGTTTTTGCCCTGATTCCCTGTAGTCAGTATCTTGTAAATTTCTAGCGTTACTAACCTCTTCACGGAATTGAGTTGCAGTCGCGATTACATCTTTTCTAGAGGTGTCCTTGACAGTTTTCCGTATAGTTGTCTCTTTTAATTGAGGCAGATCTGTGGATTTAAGATCGCTTGAGGCAACTGTAGAACTTTTAGCAGCAGCAGATTTTGAATCATCGGGCAGCACTGCCAATGATTCAAGCTGATTTTTTTGCAGTGATATATTGATAAATGCAGCCTTTTTACCAGTTTGCTGTTCCAATTCAGCCAATCTGCGAGAAATATCCCGAACAGAAGGCACTTTGCCATATATTTGTAATCCTGAAGAATTAATTAATTGATTTAATTGAAACTCCTCCTGCATTTGTATTGCTAAATCAGTAGGAGCGTTTTGGAATTGTACCTCATAAGCAACACGATCTAATTGTCCTGTATTTACATTTTCCTCAGCAGCTTTTTTTTCTTCCTCAACAGCCTTTTTTTCTTCCTCAACAGCCTTTTTTTCTTCCTGAGCGGCTTTTTCTGTTGCTTGTGCTTGAGCGGGTGTTTCCTCTTCTTGAGCGGGTTTTTCCGTCGCTGGAGTACTAGTTGTGGCTGGCGATTTGTTCGTATCTAATGAGCTTGTATCTGATGAACCTCCAACAGCATTGGGTGTTTCCTGAACTGCCTGATTTGAATTTTGGTTAGTACTCCCTGAAGAGGTGTTCGAGTTATCAGAAGGAGTTTCTAAAGCGTCAGAAAGTCCCGTTGTTTCAGTCAAAGTATTGCTATCGGCAGTGTTGCCATCTGTAGGACTACCATTCATAATTTCGTTGGGATTTGGCAATGTAATATCCGACATATTCCCTGTTTGAGAACGAACTGAATCAGTAGCTAACAATGACCAGATTAGAACTAAAAGTATTTTGACTGGCAGTTGAAATAATTTCATGTTGATATTTTCCTAAAAGGTAAAATGATTTTAAAAAGTAAAAGTATAGCCAAAACCAAAGATAAATCTTGTGCCATCTCCAGCGGTACCAGCAATATCTGTTAGAGCAGGTACTATTACAAGAGGTAATTTTCTAAACAAAACAATAGGAGTACCAATGGTTAAATCTTGACCGCTCCACTCAGCCACAAATCCCACAGGATCTAAAATTTTGACTGCTAAACTACCGAAGATACCTAGTGTTTTATTACCGTTATTAATATTAGACTCAGAACGAAATTGCCCACCTCCTACTCCAACAGTTGTATATATTTCACTAAAAGCTTTGCTTCTATCTTCACGTAATTTGAATCTTTTCGTAACAACTCCATAAACTGAAGAACCCCCATCAGTATTACCCCATGTAGCTAAACCTTGTACTCCAATAGCTACGGCAAAATCCTTGGGTAAACGACGATGCAACTTAAGATTGATTGCTCCGTCGCTGAATGGTGAACTTACGTCAACTAAACTAATTCCAATCTGCGCGCCAATGTTTTTTGAGGGATTTCCTAAACCGAAACCTATACCTATTACTCCGTCTGCTTTATCTCGGAAGCGAACACGATCTTGGAAACCAAAACCTATTCCCGCACTTCTCCAGGACGCACCATAGGCAGATGGATTAATAATTGTGATACTTGGGGAAGCTCGATAAGGCTGCTGGGTAAATGGTATTCGTAGTGGTATTCTTGTTGGTTCAAATCTTTCTCCCCCTGTGGGTTGGCGACGTAATGATGGAATACCGCTATCGGCAGGAGAGGAGGATTCTGAAGATTCGGCAGCTACAGTACTATTAATATTTAGATTGTTAAAAGAAGTAAAGTTGAATTTTAATTCTGATTTTGTAGATTTAATCGTATTTCCTAATAAATTACTTGCTGATGATTTAGAAGTTATATTGTCAGGAACTTCAGCTTTAATCTCACTGCTCATTGATAAAAACAAAGCGTTCATTAAAGAGAACTTAGCAATTTGCACAAGGGACTTATTGAACTTATTAATAATTGACATTTACGTGGGTAATTTTTCAAATATTTCTATATATAACTTGGGCTTTGTGTTCTTATTTGCAGTTAATCGAGATGAAAAACATAGTGAATACCGAAATACCCTTGACTTAGAACAATAGCTTTTTTAGACTTTTAGTTCTTCTATCAAGCTATTTTTTGTTGCATAAGTTTTGTTATATTAGAATAGCTATTGTTTACCTAAGTGTAATTGTTAGTAACAAGCCTCAAATAAACTAGGGAAGATTAAAGCAAACAATAGCCACAGTTTTAGATCGTTTAACATTAAGACAGAAGAATAAGTAGCGACTTCTTGTATATTTATTTAAACCTAAATAAGCTTTTAACCATATGCCCAATGTCAACTAATAATTTTGATTGATATTAGGAACTTTTTGCATATACTATTAAGCAGCTTACCACCACGGCCACCATACAGGTTGATATGGTTTGTCGTCAAAGCTATATATATTACCTCTACTTTTTAATGCCTTACACTCTAAAGGCTTCATATTGTTTAAAACGCAACCTGCATTGTAGTTAGGATTTACGCTGAACAACTTCTCGCTGGCTTTATCAGCGCAGTTTTGGTTTTCTTCTGTAACTAAGCAAACTAAATTTTTCTTTTCTAGACTTTCTGCCTTCAGATATTTGGCTGTTTTTTGCTGATACGAAGCCTGTAATTTGTTGGCAGTTTGCTGACAAATTTCTTTGCCAGACTGTTTTGGAAGTAGATATTCTGAGTGCCAACTCATGATTGGCTTGAGGTTCACTTGCCCTGAAGTATAGGCATACATTGTTGGCGTACCTTCTTGAGTAGCGCAGACAAAGGCAGTATTAGCAGATTTTTTATTAGGATTTTTTTCTGCCTGGACGGGCAACGAACTTATCGCGATCGCGCAACCGACCAAGGCAGTATATAGGTGCTTTTTATTCATAGATCGTGTCTTCTATTTGGTATATAGAGCTATATTAAACATACACCAAATGTAATTTACTATGTAAACTTACTGAATTACTATTATTTCACTAAATATATTGTCACAAGCGTAAATTTTTGATAAAGATGATTTTTCAAACGCTTCTCATCCTTTATTCTTTATCCCTTATCTTTCAAAAGCCCAGGTCTAGGCATGGATACAGGTTGACGTTTATTTATCTGACGTAGCCAGAAGCCACCTATAACTGCCACAGTAAGGGATATCCAGCCTGTCAAAGATTGCAGCAACAAAAATCCACCGATCGCAAACATTGAGCCAAATAAAAGCAAGGTGGCAGCAATCACTCTAATTAAATCTTGAGTTAAATTTTGTGCAGCAGGAATACCTGTTCTCTCTCGCTGACGCTTCCAGCCTATTCCTCCTGGCTGTACTCGGCGATAGAATTTATCTAAAGTAGCATCGGCTTCTGGAGGAGTAAGATACATCACGGTAATCCACAGCAAGGCAGTTACAACCGAAATAAATAGGAGATTAGAACCGAAATCGCCTAATATTTGTTCAAATATGGGAAAAAGGTCGATAATTTGTTGAGGATAAATACTGGTAATTAGCCCAATAATAAAACCGCCTACCATAGCAGTCAATTCCGCAGCAGCATTAATTCGCCACCAAAACCAACGCAAGATCAACACCAACCCAGGCCCAGTGCCGATCGCAATTACTAAACGAAAAACAGTGGTAATATCAGTAGAATAAAATGCAGCGATCGCCCCAAAAACTGTCACTAAAACAGAGGCGATTCTACCTACCATCACTAATTCTGCTTGACTAGCGTTAGGCTTGAGAAAACGTCGGTAAAGGTCGTTGGTCAAATAAGATGCACCCCAGTTAATCGAAGTAGAAACCGTACTCATAAAGGCTGCAATCAGCGAAGTCACCACCAAACCCAACATTACAGGAGGCAAAAAATCCAGCATCAATTTTGGATATGCCAGTTCCTTATCTTCTAGATCTGGATAGATAACCATAGCTACCAAAGCAACTATAATCCAGGGCCAAGTACGTATTCCATAGTGAAGGATATTAAAAAACCACGAGGCTTTTTCAGCTTCGGCTTCAGTTTTTGCTGCTGCCAAACGCTGTACAAACTCTCCCCCGCCATCGCTGCGACGAAAAGACCACCACTGAAGAAACAAGTAAGCAGAAAAAGTAGTAGCGGTAATTCCCGCAGCATCATTCCACCCCATACTGCCATTGCTGAATTGAACAGGGAAAAAAGACAAAACATCTATCTCACTGGCTTGTTGAACTTGGGGAATTAGTTCATGAATACCACCTACATGATTGACGGCTACAATTGCTACGGCGATCGCACCAAGTAAAGCCAGAAAAAATTGAAAGAAATCCGTAGTCACAACGCCCCATAGCCCAGAAAAGCCAGAATATACTAAAACTATAACGCTAACGCCGACTACACTCCAAATTTTGATGTTTTCCCCTGGATTAACTCCCAAACTTTGCCAAAGTTCTAAGGCATCTACTACCTTAACCATCGCTAGCATGGCGTAACCAATACCAATACAGTTAATCGGCACAGCAAAGAGAAAAGCTTTCGTCCCCCGCAAAACAGCAGCCGTATTTCCGCCATAACGCACCTCTGTTAATTCTGCATCGGTAAGAATTTCCGAACGTCGCCACAAACGAGAAAAGATATAAATCATGATTACATGAGAAATACCAAAACTCCACCATTCCCAGTTACCAGCAATACCGCGACTACCTACCACACCACAAATATATAAAGGTGTATCAATGGAAAAAGTGGTCGCTGCCATACTTGTCCCTGCTAACCACCACGGAAGCGATCGCCCTGAAACAAAAAAGTCTTCCATGCTTTGGGATGCCTTACGGGAGAGAAAAACCCCTAAACCAATGGTGAGCAGAAAATATACAAGGACAATTAGCCAGTCAATCAGCGTCATGGATTTAGTGCCTGTTTAAAATGCCTCATTATACGCTTAATGTGAATTAGCGGTGAGACCCCCTAAAGGGTTCAACAGTTCCTTCAACGGAGGGAACCTCCGCAACGGACTGTTGAACCGCGTCGCCGTTAGGCGCAAGGGAATGCTGACCAAGAAAAAAAGCTGATTCTTCCATTTCTATCCAAAATTTGTCTGTAAAAACCAAAATATAATACTGGGGGAACTTTCCCCCAGACCCCCTGTTGGGGACGTTACGACCCTCCCCAAACCCCTTCCGTAAACATTAACCATGACCATGACTTTACTCATCAACTAATTTCTAGCTATCTGGATGAAAAATTGAATCTGCTTGAGTTAGGTTCTCAAAAAATCTTTATTTCTCTTAAAATATTGGACTTTTTATAAGCTGATAGTTAAAAAGTCAATTCACATTAGACGTAGTTTATAGCTTTTAGCTTTAAGAAAAGAGTAGCTATTATCTTTTGATAATCTCTTGTTCATCAGACTGAAGGCATAGAATATTATAGAGAAGCAAGCAGATTAATTCATTGCCTAAGCTATTAATAAAGACTTTAATCATAAATTAACTATGAATGATCGAGAACTACTAAGCCGTATTACTACCAATTCTGAAGTAATGGTAGGAAAACCCGTAATTCAAGGGACACGCCTTACGGTAGAATATATTCTCAATCTTTTGGGTCACGGTGCATCAATAGCAGAGATTATTGAAGAATATGATGGTTTAGTAGAAGCAGATATTAGAGCTTATTTATTGTTTGCTTCTCAATCTCTAGAAACTACAGCATTTATGCCACTAAGTAGGTGAAAAGTAGGTGAAATTTATAAAATGCGTTTCTTAGTAGATGAGTGTGCTGGTATTAAATTGGCTTTTTGGCTGAGAGAACAAGGTTACGAAGTATTTTCAGTTTATGAAGAGGATATCTGAACAGGGCTATTTCATTCTGACTATAATTAATCAAGAAATGAATTTCTTGGCTTAAAGTCCAAGTCCGTTTAAACGGACTTAATATATTTAGACAGAGAATTTATTCTCTGGCTTTCGAGAATGAAATAGCCCTGATATCTGAATAAGTTTTTTAATCCTGTGTTTTGCCCCCCTAGCCCCCCAAATTTGGGGGGAATATGAAAAAAGTCCCCCAAGCTTGGGGGATTTAGGGGGCTTTGGTGTAACAAATAAGACTTCTCAGACAACCTCTAAGAAGCTAGAGGTATTACATACATTTGATTACCAATGACAAAGACTTTGGGGAAAAGGTTTATCGAGAAAAATGTCCCCACAGAGGAATAATTTTGATGCGTTTGCAAGATGAACGTTCTGCAAATAAAATTAACGTCTTACAGCGTTTGTTTTTAATGTATCTTCCCAGAATTCCTGATAGTTTTGTTGTCGTTACAGAAACAATGGTTCGTTTTCGTAATAAATTTTAAATGTTAACAGTTCTAATTGATATGTGTTTAGAGCGATCGCCCTGAAACAAAAAAGTCTTCCATGCTTTGGGATGCCTTGCGAGAAAGAAACACTCCTAAACCAATGGTGAGCAGAAAATATACAAGGACAATTAACCAGTCAATCAGCGTCATGGATTTAGTGCCTGTTTAAAATGCCTCATTATAGTAGCTATTATTTTTAGGAAGTAAAAAGCGGTGCGACCCCGCGTCGCCGTCAGGCGCGCCCTCAGCAATAACCTCAACGGAGGAAACCTCCGCAACGGTTTTGCTTCGCAAGGGAACGCGCACCAAGACAGTAAAAAGTAAAAAGTAGGGAGTAGTAATTTAACCGAACGTCCTAACGTTCATATGTAATGCGATATGAATGTGTGTACTCTTGTGAGATAGATTATTTTTCAATACTGTTCGGTTGGTCGCTTAAGTTTGGGGGACTTTTCTGAATCTGACTCACCCAAAGTTGGGGGCTGGGGGGCTTAACCAAACGGTATTAGTTTATTTTTTGCTTGTCAACGATCGCGATCGCAGTTCTTTTGGGTACTCTAGGTAACAATTAAGGCTGGATTTTATATACCTAGGACTTACGCGCTTGCCCCCTAAATCCCCCAAATCTGGGGGGACTTAAAACTCTTTCCCCCCAGATTTGGGGGGCTAGGGGGGCTAAATTAATTGAAATGCGTAGGTTCTAATACCTTTGTTGATATCTATTGGTAAGTTCTAACTTTACATGAAATTATTATTAAAAACTCTATTACAGCGTCGCGCCAGGGACGAGGGTTTTACTCTGCCAATGGTAATTGCCTTGGGTTTGGTGATGCTTCTTTTAGCCGCAGTAAGCATTACCACAGCTAATGAAGAGAATTTAACCGCCATCACTCAAAATTCACGCTCTGATGCTCTGGCGATCGCCGAAGTCGGCGTAGCCCGATATAGAGAATTATTAGATCGTAACCGAATATTAACAGTATATGACTCAAGCGCGTGGGGAACACAAACGCAAATTTGTGATAATTTAACCAGTTTTCTTCCAGGGGTTTCTAAAAACATTAGTCTGGATGAAGATGGTCAGATTCTTAATAATGATGGTGACTCTACAGATAGTTTTACTATTGGCTCTTACTTATTAGTTTCTTATGACTATACCAATGATAATCCTCCTGCTACTTCGATTGCCAACGGTACATTTAATATGACAAATGATACTGCTAATAATAATGCTAGAGGTATTTTAACAATCAAAGGTACAGCATCTGATAACAGTGAAGCGCAAATTCAGGTAGATATTCCCATTCGCATTAATCTCGATGATGTGAAGAATCTTGCCCCTGCTTTATGGATTGGTAATTACGATAGCACCACGACAAAACTGGGTAATTTAACTATCGGCAATGGAAATGTTGTTATTACCGATAAAGCCACAGCAATTGATGGATGTAGAAATTTTCCTAGTTTAGCGACAGGAACAAGACCAGTTATTAGCGACAGTCGCAATTTGCCTCCAATTGCAAAAGTTTCTAATCCAACAGCAACAGTTCCTGCTGATAAGGGAGATTTTGAAAAAGCGAGAGATGCTCTTACTGGTGAACCAAGTACAATAAATACTCCCGATAATAGTACAACAGGGCGATTGCTTTTTGGTGCTACTACACATTCCCCATTTAACCCAGATGCCAATAATACTAATTGCTCCAATATCAAATTGTGTCGCTACTATTATGAATTTGGATCTAATATTTCACCTTCACATCCATCTAACCCTTCGTCTCTAACTTCACCGTTGGTAGATACAGATTTATTAACTGATGGAGTTGCTAGAACCACCTTGGTACTAAATCAATCTCTTACTATCAATGCATCTGGTAGAGATGTAAAAATTGGTAGTACTAGTCCCGTTGCCAATGATTCAAATGCTTTTGAAATATACGTCAATGGCAATAACAACCTTGAAATCAATGCTACTGGTGGAGATGTCACCATTAACGGCTTTATCCATGCCCCTAATAGTACCTTAACTATTAATGGAAATAGAAAAGTCACTATTAATGGCTCTGTTTGGGTTAAAGATTTCGTTAATAATAGAACATCAACAGCAGCAACTACAGCAACTACTATTTCTCCAGACATGATCACCAGAGAACCTACCACCGATGATGCTTCCACTTCAGGTAGAGCTTACAGATTTTATAGCACAACCGCCCGCAGAACCGCCAGACCAATAACTGGTAGCCCAACTAACTGGAAAACGGAGCAGGTAAATTAAACTCTTATGAATAAATTGTTATTGTTATTGTTCAAATTTAAAAAAGGAACGCCTCGAAAAGAAACAGGTTTTACTACCTTTGAAATTCTTATTTCACTGCTAATTGCTTTGCTCTTCGTTGCTGTATCCATGCAAAGCTTGGTCTATGCTATGGCAATGAAAGTTCAAGCACAAGAAAAGCAAAGAGCTAATGAACTGATCCAGGAAGATATTGAAAGGATTAACCGACTAGGTAGCACAACTCTAACACCACCAGCACCAGCAACAGGAGATTCGCCAAAAGCTAATCCTGTATGTAATCCAATAGATACGTCTGCAATAGCTGCTGCACCATCAGCAACTCCTCCTATACCTGTTGAAATACCTGCAAGAACAGCCTATGAAAATAGCTATGCTAAAGCACTTTGGGATAGACTTCAAGAAACGGCAGCAAGCCCCGCAACTAGTACCTCACTTACCAAGACCATCATTAAAAAAATTAAATCAGACGGTTCTCTGGATACAGGTGGTAAGCAGTTAGCTTTAAGGCGTTTTGAAATAAGTAGCACAACTAATAATAGTACCGCCCCTCATAGAACTTTAAAGGTTGGCTATCAAGTTTGGAATTGGGACGGTACTAATTTTAAAGACAAAAATGGCGGAGCTATTGGTACTGGAGATGAACCGATCGCAGAAACTTATGTGGAGATTATCCCTGATGTCGCTTTACGCTGCCCGTAAATCTAACTCTGGTTTTACCTTAATTGAAATGCTCGTCACAATTATCATTATTGGGGTAATTGCGGCGATCGCTACTCCTAACTTTCTTGGCTTGCTCAATCGCAATCGAGTCAATCAGGCACAAAGGCAAGTAGAAGGAGCGTTAAAAGAAGCTCAAAGACAAGCTATGCGTAAAGGGAAGCAATGTTCTATTAATGTTAATATTACTGATAGTACTATTTCTGGTGGATGCTTGTTAAGCAATAGAGAATTAAACACCGATAGTTACAAAATTCAACTAAACTCTACTACAACCCCAATTACTTTTTCAGGTAAAGGCAATATAACTGGGGCAACTCCTCTTTTAGTTGTATCTATTCCTAATGGCACAGATTCGCGAAAATGTGTGGTTATAGATAGTCTATTGGGTTCGCAGAGATCGGGAGATTATTCTGAAGCTATCGCTGCGGGTGCAACACCTGTATATGCTAATTGTCAATAAATACTATTGTTTTATACTGCTAAATTATTAAACCAGAGAAATTAATAATGCTACAGTCAGCAAAAAAAAGCGATCGCGGTTATACTTTGACAGAACTGATGATTGTTCTTGTTATTATTGGGATTATAGCTGCGATCGCTGTTCCTAACTTTCTTGGTTTACTTAGTCGTATTAGATTGCAAGGAGCATTACAGCAGCTATTAGGGGCAATCAATGAAACTCAGCGGTTAGCTATGGTTCGAGGTAAATCCTGTCAAATCAATATAGACCCCAATACTAAAAAAATCACTGCCAATGCGGGCTGTTTACTAAGCGATCGCAATCTAAATGACGAAATAACTGTCCGCAGCAATTTTACAGGCGCAACAAATATTACCTTTTCCTATAGAGGCAGCACTACCAGAATGGGAACTATTGTTTTATCTTCAGACTATACTGACTTACAAAAATGCTTTGTAATTGCTTTGGGTACTGGTATTAAAAGAGTTGGTGACTATAACGGCAGTAAGACTGGTTCTGTTTCTGGCAGCAACTGCCAGACAGAATAATACTAAATTCTGTTTCCATAGGTCACTTTGAGGTGATATATAGCAACCGAACTATAGATTAAGACATTTAAAATATCTCTTAAATCTCTTTGCGTCTTTGCGCGAAACAAATAATAGTTGTCTTAACCTTTGCTTCGACTGCTATAAGTCACAAAGGCTTTAGCCGCATATAGTCAGAAGAACCGAGGCTACAACATTAAGGAAAGAATATTCTAATAATGATATCTAGCTTGCAAAAATTCGACAAATCTTTCGGTTACTCGATAAACTAATCTATGTTCCTGAGTAATTCTTCTCGACCAAACATCACTTGCTATATGCTTCAAGGGTTCAGGCTTGCCAATACCTTTGAATGGATCTTTAGTCACTGCTTCTATTAAATCTAGAATTTTCTTTGCTTTAGCCTTGTCTTTTCTAAACCACCAGCCTAAATCTTCTCGAAACCTTTGGTTAAAGATAATCTTACGGTTGGCATTTATCGATTAATTCTGACAAACCTTCGCTCTCAATTAATTCATCTGGCAGTCCATCCCGAACTCTCGACTCCTCTAAAGCTGCAAACAATCGCTCGGCATTTTTAGGCGATCGCAGTAAATGCAAACTCTCTAAAATAGCAGTCAGTTCATCAGCAGGTAAAATGGCAATATCTTTATGCCCTCTTCTGGTAATAAGAGCGATCGCATTTTCCTGTTCAATTCGATTCAACAAGGTAGCCAAATTTTGTCTGGCATCGGTATAGGAAGTAGATATAGGAAACATTTTTTTGTACATATTATCATGACAAATAACGATTTACAGAACTTTTAGCATCAAGCCAACTCTAAGCGCGATTTCGCTACTCAAGAACTTTTCAATGACAATTAGCTGATATTAGGCGCAATAGTCTTGACAAAAGAATAGTCAAGTATTTTTTTGTCAACTGTGACAACAGAAATATTAGATACCCTTGCTGTAGCCACAATTATCCTATCTGCTGGATCTTTATGAAAATCACCTGGTAAAGTTTGTGCCTCAACTGCGATCGCAGGAGTGATACTAATTAAAATTATTCCTTCTTGTGACAAGGCGATTTCAAACCATTCTTGAATCGGTAAAGGAAGAATAATTCTTTCAGCACTAACCAGTCTGGCTATCTCAATCAGACTGATAGTAGAAATTCCTAGTCCATATTCTCTTTCTTTTTCAATAACCTGACGATGATAATTGGTCAATCTAGGATCGTTTTGATTCAACCACACAAAAATATGAGTATCTAGTACAATCATCAAGTCTTTTCATCGAAGTTTTCCATATTCCAATCTTCTTGAGGAATAGCGGGTTGTTCGGGATCGGCATAATAGGCGTAGGGTTGCATATTCGCCAAAGGATTAGGGCTATATTTTTTTTCCACTGCTGCACCAGTGTTGATTTTGGAGAACTTATTTTGAATACTTTCATTTAGTATTTCTGAAGCAAGGGTTTCTACAGAAACTTTTCTCTCGGCAGCAGCTTTAATTAAAAGTTCCTGAGCTTTTTTACTGATATTGACGTTTGTTCCAACCATAATCAAACAAGCAAACTGTATTCATTCTATCTTTTAGTTGAAGTTATTAAAAATCAGGCATTAGTACTGGTTCGGTATCTGTCAATAATTGTAAGAAAGAATAAGACTGCTTCGAGGTTCGTAATATCATTAGACCTCTTGCATGAATAAAAGATTAATCATTCTTGCTCCGTCCCTATGCTTGAGGAAACCTCAAGCGGGGCGGTGCGCTTTTTCCCTTAATCTTTCCCTCTTTCTCAAGTAGTTAATTATGATTCGTGCAAGAAGTCTATTGTTTTTGTTTTAATAAGCCTCTTGACTTTTTATTCTCTTTTTGAGAACATAAAGAAAGAATTAAATCTAGTCAATATAATGTGCGTGTCATTAGCCGAAAAATTCTCCGTGATTATTGTCAGTCTCATGCTGATGCCTGTGATGCTCTTTATAACTGGTACAGAGTTTCTAGTAAAGCCAAGTGGGAAAACCTAACTCAAGTACAGGCTACTTACAAAACTGCCGAAGCAGTAGGTAACCTAACAGTTTTCAACATCAAAGGCAACCGCTATCGTTTAATAGTCGATATTATCTATCCTAGTCAAAGAATCTATATTAAATACGTTTTAACCCACGCTGAATACGATAATGACAAATGGAAAAATGACCCTTATTACTAATCCCGAATCTTACGCTCAGTTACTAGCAAAATATCAACCCAAAGTCATTGAAAGCGAAGTAGAGAATGATCGCGCCATTGCTCTAGCCCAAAAATTAGAACATAAAGCCTATCGTACTTCTGAAGAAGATGCGATTCTTGAATTAATAGTTACTTTAATCGAGAAATTTGAGGATGAACATTATTCTATTTCCAAAGGTACGCCTCAACAAATGCTTTTACACTTGATGGAGTCTAACAACGTAAAGCAAGAAAACTTGGTGGGAGTAGTAGGTTCAAGGGGAGTTGTCTCAGAAGTGGTTAACGGAAAACGCAGTATCAGCAAAGCACAGGCAAAGATTCTGGCTGAATTTTTCTCTGTTGATGTAGGTTTGTTTATTTAAAAAAATAAGTATCAAAGGAATGATTGCTCCCAAGGCTGAATTTTAGTCCCTTTTATGAAAATACCTAAATATCGCTCAGAGGTTGTCTGAAAAGTCTAATTTGTTACATCAACGCCCCCTAAATCCCCCGCCCCTCCCTACCCCTCCCCAATTCTGGGGAGGGAACGATTGGTCTCCCCCAAACTTGGGGGAGATTAGAGGGGGCAGGGACTTTTAGATCTTGTTCCCCCCAAATTTAACGAGCGACCCCGCTTCGAGACCCCGCGTCGCCGTCAGGCGCAAGGGAATGCTCGAATTGTCGGCGTAAGACGCAAGATAAAGGCTTTAGCCGCATATACGCGCGAGTTGGGGGGCTAGGGGGGCAAGACCCAAAATTCTAATGTCAAGAAACGACTTTTCAGATGTCCTCTCACCAACCCATCCAGGAGAAATGTTACTCAAAGAGTTTTTAGAGCCAATGCAAATTACTCAATAAGCACTAGCTCAAGCAATTGGCGTACCCTATTAACGAGTCAACGAACTGGTTAACCAAAAAAGAGGCATTACCCCTCAACTGCCCTGCGACTATCCAAGTTCTTTGGTAACAGTCCCGATTTTTGGCTTAATTTGCAAAATGCTTGGGAAATCTATCATGCTCAAGCGGCAGAAGCAGAACAACTGGAAAAAATCTAACCTTGGGCAACAGGTTGAAGATTAGAAATCTGAATTAAGACACTTGCTGTCTTGTATATTTCAATTTTGGCTGTATATTCTCTTTTAATTTGAAAACATAACACATTATTTTTGTATGGCGAACAGCCGTTCGCCCTTACGATTAATCTGTAGCGAAGACAGTTTAATTTGATATTAAAAACGTAATAAACAATAATTATTGACTTATGGGTTAGGTTGAAGTGGGTCTGCCTGTAGCAGCAGAGCATGCAGTACCAGAAAAACAACTAGGAGCAAATTTTTTCTCAAATACGTCTGAGGTAACAACAAAAATATTATCTTGTAAATCAAATCCAGGTTCCGTAGTACTAGCATGAACACCAATTTCAAACCCAATGATTCGTTGATCTTCCCCTAAAAGCTTTAATCTTGCTTTTTCTGCTGTTTTTTGTTCTGCTGTCAAACTTGTTAACGAGTCTACATAAACTTTATAAGCGTCGATCTCGGTCACAGAAGTTGGAATTTTAAATTTTGTGTTTCGGTTATTCAGAATTTCGGTCTGGGTACCTGTAGTAGTATTATTATCGCGATCGATAATTGCCCAACCTTTGTCATACAAAAATCTACCTAAAGTTTGTTGCCCTAATTCACTACCACCATAGTTGGGAACGCTAGAACCTTTTTTAAAAAATTGAACAGTTTCATTGGAATCACCTTTGACTCGTGGCTTATCAGCAACTGAAGGACAACTTCCAGTTAAAGCAGGATCACGATCGCACTCACCATTAAATGTTGTAGGATTACCAAAGTTTACAGTGTGAGCTACTGCAAGTGAACTACTATTACAGCCCGTCGCATTTATAGGATTAGAAGTAATTGTTAGAGGTTGATCGGATTTTATTTCAATTGGTTGAGGTTGAGCTTGTGTAGTGCTATTTGGATTCTGAGTCCAACTAACAGGAGTTGCAGAATTACTAAAATCAGTTCGCATATGCCACCATGGTTCTGCACTGTCTTTGCATTTATAGTTACCCCCTAAACCTTCAACACTCCAAACAACAGATGTATTTTCATCTGTTTTATATGCAAGGGTTTCTCTAGCTCTAGCTACAACCTGAGTATCATTAGTTTGACTATCATTATTTACGCCACTAGCAGTTTTGGTTTGTCCTGTAAGAAATAATTGCGCGGTATTAGTTCCAGTAATACAAGCATAAAAACCTGTGGGATTCGTTGGTGTAACTGTTCCAGTCGTACAGGGTGAGGTTACAGTCGTATTATTAATACCATCAATTAATGCTTGCTCTGTCCACGAATTGATTGTCCCTGCAGGTTTTGGAGAATACTCGCCATTCGCATTCAATGGTGGTCCCCATCGATATAAAACTTGGGGTCCTTTCCAATTAGTACCACTATTTGATTTAAGATAATATATTACTCGTTCGTCTTTGATATTAGGGTCACTATCTGTATCTAATGTCACACTGTCATTGATTAGTGGAATGTCTAATGCCAAGACTACTGTTGCGCCAGAAACTGTAAATCTAGGTGCATTAGTGGCATTAGTTTCAATCTTTCTCGCTCTCCTAAGTTCATCAGAGATAAAATCCAAAGCGCGAGAGTTTTCATTTCTTGCTTTTGCTTTAGAATTTTCGCTTTGAGTAGTTCCTAATACTGTGACTAGACCAAAACCCAATGCGCCGATAACAAAAATACTCATGAATAAACCAATAAGTAGTTCGATTAAAGTAAAACCAGAATTAGCATTAAATTTGTTTTTTTTTAAAAGTTTATATAACTCTTTATTTTTCATATTAAGGAAAGCTTTTTATATATAAAACTAAAAATATTTATTTGGTATTTAAGCGAAGTAATTTAGATTAGATAAAAAGAATTTATTACCGTCTACACTTGTCGCCGTTTATACTATTACTAACCCAATATAGTTGTATCGATCAAAGAGTGTAAATTCGTAAACACACTGATTTTCAAATGAAGCGGAGATAAATATCAGGTAAATTACTTTGGTTTTTAAGCTGTTAGCTTTTAGCCGTTAGCTTGTTAAACAGCAAATTTTATCTACAAAATAATTGTCCATAAAATGTATAAAAAGCCCTCCAAATTTGAAGGGCTTAACGGTTGTTTTGAATGCCCAGTCCATTTTAAAAAATAAGGCGATCGCAAATTGTTCAAATTTAAACTCAAGACAAATCGTCATCTGACCTTTTTTTCTGTAACTAGAGTACAGCTAACCCAGTTACCTTTCTCGTTATAGCTACGAATAATTCTCTGTCTAGTATCTGGTTTGAGTAACCAACCCATTTCTAAGACAAAATTGTGACCGAGTTGGATCTTTAAAGGGCAATTGCAGGATGCTCCATCAGGTAGCAGCAAAACTTGGGTTGGTATACTGCTATTTTCAAATAATAATTTCGAGTTTTCGATTCTGGCAATGGAGCTTATAGTGCGATCGCCAAAAGACAAACTCTGTTCTATATGCTCACTGTCTTTTTGCTCGATCTGTAAGTAGCTAGTAAAGGTATCAGGATTTCTCAGATCGGCATACATAGTGGTTGCCTCTCCCTGCCATTCTCCTAGTAAACTAGCAACGGTTAAAGCAGGTCTTTGGGGAACGTTGCTATTGGGCAGCTTTTCCCTAATTAATACCACTTTATCTAACCCAGAAGCACTATTATAAAGCTCTACCATTCGCAGTCTACGAGTGCCATCGCCAAAATCATTATCAATTAAGCCAAACTCCGCGCCGAAAGTGCTGTAAGGACTCCACTGCATACTTCCTTGGGAGAAAGCACCATTGGTAAAGAAAATAATACTGCGATTGAGAGAGTCATAATCTACCACTACATCGCGACTGGGTTCATCTGGTGGTAGGTAGCGCACTACCTGATGGACATTTTTATTTTCATTTAGTCCTTCTAAGGTAACTAGAGTTGGAGTATCTGTTAGCTTTTCTCCTTTAGGTGAAAAACGAGTAAATGAGCCGTGCCATTCCCCTAAATTTTTGAGAAAATAGTCCCATTGAGTAAGCATATATTTAGTTTTAAGTTATTTTACTAGAACACTCGATCGTCAAAAGTATCGCCAAAGACACGTTAATTAAATAAGAAACAACAATGTTTGTACATCTAGTCAGCACTCTCAATAATTGGGTAGTTAGTTTGTGTCAGTTATTAGCACTGTTTGTGATTATTACAGGAATAATTAAAGCGTTAATAATTTACGGCAGGCATATTTTTAGTGATTCAAGTTCGGCGATCGCCTTTCAAGGAAGTCGATTAGAGTTAGGCTATGCTTTTTCTCTAGGACTAAGTTTTTTGGTTGGAGGAAGCATCTTAAAGACGACGATCACACCAACTTGGAACGACCTCGGACAACTAGCCGCAATTATTTTACTGCGAACAATTTTAAATTATCTCTTGCTAATGGCAATTGATAAAAGTGCCGATTCTAAGGGACAATCTTTATCGCCAGATAAACAGAAAAGCGACGACCAAAGCGCACCCCCTTCGCGATTGGCTTCGCCACCTCACGAAGTGCGATCTTGAAGATTACGCCTGATGTGAATTTGACTAAGCTGTATACTCATCATTGACTGATAATGTTACCCTTTTACTAAAGTTTAAGTGAATGGACTGATGAGCGACAATCAAGATCGAGTTGTTGAGCAACTTACGACACAGCTATCGGCGATTCAAGAACAGTTAAGTCAATTAACCCGCCGTTTTGATAATCTGGAAAATAATTTGGGGGAAGTGTCTAAATTACCAGCTAAAATAGCTCAGTTTGAAGATGATTTAATGTTGTTAGGCGATCGCTATCGCTATAGAAAGATTCAACAATATCTAATAGAAAGTAATTGGTTTGAAGCGGACAAAGAAACTATCAGATTGATTCTGTCGGTAACAGCTAAAGAAATTGAAGAGCTTACTCCCGAAGATATACAGCACTTTCCCTGTAATGATTTAATCGTAATCGATCGCTTATGGATGAAATACAGTGATGGTCGTTTTGGTTTTAGTCCTCAGTTAAAAATATATCAAGAACTGGGCGGTGGTTTTAATACCATCCTTGAGCAAAACCGACAGTTAATCGAAATCTGGGGCGAACACTTAGGATGGCGCAAAGATAATCGTTGGCTTCCCTGTGATGAATTGGATTTTAGTCTTAATGCGCCTTTGGGTTGTCATCCTTCTCGCTGGTGGAATTCTCCCTATGGATCGAAGATGACTAATTTCTTTTTAGGTCGTTTAATTACCTGTGATATTAACATTGAGCAATAAGTAGGGGCGAACGGCCGTTCGTCCCTACGATATAATTGCTGTGTTTCCTCATCCTTCATCCTTTCGCCTTCATCCTTTTAAAATGGCTAAACCAACAATATTGACCGTTGATGACGATTTAGAAGTACTACAGGCGATCGCTCGCGATCTCAGAAAACAATATGGCGATCGCTTTCGCATTGTTCGTGCTAACTCTGGGGCATCGGCAATTGAGGCTTTAGAACAGCTTAAGTTACGCAATGAAACAGTAGCTTTGTTCCTCACCGATCAAAGAATGCCCGAAATGAGCGGGGTGGAGTTTATTGAAAAAGCCGCGCCGATGTTTCTTAAAGCAAAACGGGTATTACTCACAGCTTATGCCGATACCAATGCTGCAATTGAGGCGATTAATACCGCCCGACTCGATTATTATCTCCTCAAGCCTTGGGATCCTCCAGAAGAAAAGCTATATCCTGTCTTGGATGATTTATTAGAAGATTGGTTGGCGGTGTATCGTCCTGCATTTGAAGGAATTAGAGTAATTGGCGATCGCTGGTCGTCTTATTCCCATAATGTGAAAGACTTTTTGGCACGTAACCAGATTCCCTATCAGTGGATGGATGTAGAAATTGAACCAGAAGCAACCAAGCTAATTGAATATGTATCTCACCAAGACAGTCAGCCTAAACTTCCTCTGGTATTATTTGCCAACGGCGATAAATTAGAACAGCCCAGTAACCTAGAAGTAGCAGCAAAGATTGGGTTACAAACCCAAGCGGGCAAACCTTTCTATGACTTAGTAATTGTCGGCGGAGGTCCCGCGGGTTTGGCAGCAGCAGTCTACGGGGCATCAGAAGGCTTGAGTACAGTGATGATTGAACGTTCTGCCCCTGGTGGACAGGCGGGTTCAAGTTCTCGGATTGAAAACTATCTCGGTTTCCCTGTGGGCTTAAGCGGAGATGACTTAGCCAGAAGAGGCGTTACTCAAGCAAAGAGGTTTGGGGTAGAAATCCTGACCCCCCAGGAAGTTGTCGAAATAAAACTAGAAGATCCCTATCGCCTTGTCAAGTTAGCCGACGGTAGCGAAATCAATTGTCATGCCTTGCTATTAGCAACGGGAGTATATTGGCGTAAATTAAATCTACCAGGATGCGATCGCCTGACAGGTAGAGGTGTTTATTATGGTGCAGCCAAAACCGAGGCTTTATCTTGTCAAGATGAACATATTTATCTCATTGGTGGGGCAAATTCCGCAGGACAAGCAGCCATGTATTTTTCTCAGTATGCTGCCAAAGTTTCGATGCTAGTCAGGGGAGACTCTTTAACTAAAAGTATGTCTCAGTATCTTATTGACCAAATAAATGCCACCGATAACATTGAGGTATTAACCCACACCGAAGTTACTGAAGTACACGGAGAAAATAGCCTGACAGGATTGACTTTACTCCATAACCAAACAGGAGAAACCGAACAGGTAGAAACCAATTCTCTGTTTGTTTTTATTGGGGCAAAACCCGAAACCGAATGGCTAGATGGGTTAGTAGCCAAAGATGAACGAGGCTTTATCTATGCAGGGGCAGATCTGAAGAAAAGCGAACATTTTCGGGGGTGGAATCGCGATCGCGATCCTTTTTTACTAGAAACTAGCGTTCCTGGTATTTTTGTCGCGGGAGATGTCCGACATAATTCAGTTAAACGGGTAGCTTCTGGAGTAGGGGAAGGTTCAATCGCCATTATGTTTGTTCATCGTTATCTAGCTGAAGTCGGCGCATAAGTTTTAAGTCGGTGATTCTAGCTAATAGCTAAAAGAAGTTGTTCTAAAAGCGCGAAAAGCGAAGCAGCGCAGTTCGAGGGTTCGCCTCGTTATGCGACTGCTTCAAGAAGTCGTTGCGGGGGTTTCCCCCGTTGAGCTTATTGAGCAAGAAAAACAAGGCTATTAACCCGAAAGTAGCGTTAAATATGTGCTGGCGTGGGGCTTTTCCTGGGTTTAACTCTCAAGCAAAGTTTTTATTTCTACCACTTTTTGATTATATTGGTTGTCTTCTATAGCTGGAATTAATCGATCAGTAGCAATAGGTAAATTCAATTCAATCCAAGATTTACAGCCACCATAAGCATTACTGTAAGGAATAGATTGAGGCTGAGGTAGACGATAAACTTTTAGTAGTAAAACTATCAAAGGTTTTTGAGGCTTCCATTTAAGGCGATCGCCGATCATTTGTTCATTCCAGATATGATATGGTTGCAGTGCCTCTATTTGCTCAATATTATCAATTGCTAAAATATCTGTTATTTCAGCACAACTTTTAATAGTTACTTGTTCTGGATGCCAGCCAGACTCCACGGAGACAACTTTAGAAACATATTCTGGCTTAAGTAAATGAGGTTTTTGATGTTCGTAGGTAGGATATAGCCAAACAAAAGAATGTTCTACCTGAAAACCCCGTTCGCGAATACCTCCTTTACGCAGCAGGATGATAGTATCGCCTTGATTTAAAGCTTCAATGGCGATCGCCCATTCTTTTAAAGCGTGTTGAAGGTGTAGACGTTTAGCTAGCTTCATAGCTAATAATAAATATTGGTAACTGCTTTAAGTTTAATCTTAAACTAATCTTGCTAAATCAAGAATAAAAACAGTCAGTGCAGTATTGTCGTCTTGAGGAATAACCGTAACATGACTGGCAATTTTTAAAGTATCGGCTTGTCGGTAAGCATTAGGTATAAGACGAATCTGTGCTGCGGGAACATCAATCAAACTAGGAGATTCTGCTACCATGATTCCTCATGCTCCTGTAATATTTTGGCTGATGATAAAATAACCTTTTGTTTGAGAGGTTTGGAGCAAGCTAATTTTAAATAACTTTTGGTGTAGATCGACAATAGCCACTTCTTGTTCTGCTATATGAGCTAAATCAACATGACTCAGCCTGCTACCATACGTGGGATTATGTTTCAATAACCTTTTGCACCTGCAAGTAATAGGTCAGAGGTCAGAAGTCAGAAGTCATTAAAATTCTGCTTTCTGGTTACGGTTAGTTGTGATGGCTGTATTGTTGAACTAGCTTGTCTATTTCTGAGAGAAATCTATCTTCGACTGAGTAAGCTTGGGCTAATTCTCTTAAGGCAAAAGATACTTCCCCGCATTGTTCGCGATCGCCTGCTAAGATCCGCTCTTTTGCTAAAGTATAATCAGCGACTGTTGCCTGAATTATCTCTAAAATGCGATCTCTGTTCTGTGCCAAGGCTGTTTGGGACGTTTGCACAATATCGCTAAAGCCTGGCAGGTTAAACAACTCCGTGAAACCAGCAAACATATCTAGCTGTCCCTGTAATTCCTCTTCTAAATTATAATTAGCGGGATTAGCTGCAACGGTTTGTAGGTGTTCTAAAGCCTGGACAACAACTTCAAAGATCGAAGAGACAATATCCACTCCCAAATCATTAGAACTGGGCATATAATTATCAGCATTCTTGAAAGCATCTGCCAAACGGACTTTTAAAGCAGCAAATACTGGTTCAGCCGCTAATAAAGCCTCTTCTTCGTCAAAAGTTCCTGCTTCAATTTCTCCAATGAGGGGATTACGCAGACAATCATATCCCTGTAACAATAAACTTTCTAATTCCCCATCAAAATCAACGCGATCGCTATAAAGAGCCTTGAAAAAATCCTCTAATCGATGAGCCAATAATTCAATCGCCCCTAACTCAACACTGGCTGCACCACCTTTGATCGAGTGAGCAGCACGCATCAACTCATGAACTTTTGGGGTACTATGGTTTTCACGCAGGTCAAGAAGACCTGTTTCTAGTACCTGTAATAGTTCTTGAGCTTCTTCGATGAAAAATTGGCTTGGTCGCGAATATCGGGGTTGAGTGACATGATTTGGGCGGGTAATAAGTAATAGGTAATAAGTAATACAGCAAAATTGTAGTTTTTCGGGTTTTATAGTCATTCTAAATAATTTGCGTATGATTTAAGGATGTCATCCAAAGAAGTACCAGGAGCGGAATAAATACGTCTTTTTTTGAGGATGGCAAAGTCTTGTTCGATACGATTAAAATCGGCTGAATAGGGCGGTAAAAACAAAACTTTATGACCCGCTTGTTCGGCAATACGAAATACATCATTTTGCCGATGAAATGCTGCATTATCAAGAATAAGAGTAGAGTTCGGATTCAATTCGGGAATGAGATGCTCTTCAAGCCACTGATTAAACCATAAAGCGTTAGTACTTCCTTTAAAAAGAACTGGTGCTAATAATTCTTTGCCTCTTTTTCCTGCTATTAAGCTTGTTCTCGTTCCTCTTTTGCCATTGCGCTCGCCATAGGTTTTTTGTCCTCGTTTTGACCATCCATATGGGCGATAAACATATTCTTCAAAGCCCGATTCATCCAAGTAAACTAAGTTATTTGAACCATCTAAAACAACAATCTCACGCAAATTTCTCAGAAAAGCGATTCGTTGACCATGCTTACGTTCACTATATTTTAGAGTTTTTTTTACGAGTCAATTTCATTTGTTTTTGAGCAGATCCAATCGCACTCGTATGGACTCCAAAATGTTGCGCCCGCTCTCTCAAAAGAGCGTCTGGATTTTCTTGAATATGTTGGATAAGTGCTTTCCAATCTAGTTTTCGCTTTCTTCCTAGTTGTGGTGTTGGAGTTAAATTCTTTCTTTGACACCAATCATTCACACACCACAAACTTACCTCATATCTTCTTGATGCTTCTGCCTTTGAGCCTCCCGTCGCTACAAAGTCAACTACTCGTTTTCGTAAATCTACACTATAAGTCATCTAATAGGATTGATTTTTCAACTCAATCCTATTATTCCATATGTTTCCTATTTAGAATGACTATACAGTTGTTTATGCCCACCTACTTATAGCCGTACCAAGTTAAATTAGCGGTGCGACCCCGCGTCGCCGACAGGCGCAAGGGAACGCGCACCAAGACAGGACATATTTAAAGTTATTTGCTCGCAAGTAACAAGTAATGAGTAACGAGTAACGAGTTTTGAGAAATGTCTATCACGTTTACACGTAATGCTATATTAGAAAAATCTAGGTTTTAAATTTGCCGATGTCTAACTGAAGTTTTTCTGCTACGTTTGAAAGCTGCTTAATCGAAGTAGATACTTGAGTAGCCGATTGAGAATTATTTTCGGTGATCGCCCGATCTAAACCATCAAATTCTGATAAAAATTCTAGCTTGGGTGCTAGTCTATCTAAAGCAGATAAATCGCTGCGTTTAAAACGTTTAATATTACTGAGAATAGGACGTAAATAATCGGCAATAATTCGCTCGTCAGGATTCATTAAGCTTTTACGAGCAAGAGCGATCGCATCTGCTGGATATTGACGACGCTTCATTGCCATAGCAAAGGCTTTAGTAATTTCTGCGTTAGATGCTCCAGGGGATACTTCCAAAACATCATAAGGGTTTGGTGTAGGCGATTGTTTGTTCATATATTGATATCTTTATCTTTTCAGCGATGTATTCTTAAACTGTTGTAAATCTCTTGAAATGCTGGTTCGCGTGGGCAAAGTTCATAAGCCCACTGTGCAAGTTGGTACATTCCATCAAAGTACAGACTACGGCTTTCTGAAGCTTCGAGGATGACATTGATACAAACCTCGGCAACTTTGAAACGCACCTTTTCGTGGCGCGATCTTTTTGCTATTTGAACACCTTCTTTAAATTCGCGTTTCATGACGCGACTAATTTTTTCTAGCTCTACTTGCATTTCAACTGTTTCTATCAAATTGAGGATAAAAGAGTTGTTGGGATCGATATCTTTAATCTTTTGAAGTTTTTTCAATCCTTGCTCATAGCTAATTGTCTCGTTTGATAGTTTTTCTGCAACTTGTCTACCTTTATACTCAGCAAAATAACTTCTAGAAGGTTGACTATTTAAAAGCTCATACCAAAAATTACTGAACTGTAGATGTTCATCAAAATCGTTTATTTTCTTACGCTGTAATTCACAGAGTCTATCTATTTCCTTACACCAATCAGACTTGGCTTTTATTTCGGATTTAGCCTGTTGAAGTGGATAAATTGCTTTACGCCATTCCAGATTTTGTAAATAGTGACAGCCTTCATGATAAGACATAAAATAACAGGCAAAGTTATCTGCTTCGCAAGATGGATTTTCATAGGGTTTAATTTTAATAGCACGCGCCGTATCTCCTTCCATACAAGCTGCTACGGCTAAACCCCAATCTGTATATAATGCTGCTTGCATAGACTTACTGTATAGTTTTTCTACAGGGAAAGTAATTTCTGTTAACTTATGGCGATGACGCTGATAACAACCAGATGGAATAAAAATCCTATTGACTCTTACTCCAACAAGAATAGAAGAATTTTCTCCTTGATAAAAAGAAACCATATCTCGACGATAAATATCCCTTAATTTTAAATACTTTTCAATATCATCATCTTTAACAGCATCGATCGCATTTTCTAATACTTGCTTTAGTTTGGCGGAAACATCTTTTATATCAATAGAGTTGCTTCCTAACCAGGGAACATTTTGTAGTGTGGGATTGTGTTCAATATTTGCTAAAGCTGTTGACCAAGCAATAATAAAATAGCCTAACTTGTTTGAATCTGTCTGAGAAAGATAATAGCTAGCGATCGCCCAGTTGTGTAGAGAATTGATATCCTGTTGTTTCAACCAAATTTGTTCGGTTTTTGCAGCTATTTCTTGCCAGTTTTGACTTTCCCAAATTTGACGCTCTAAAAAAGGCTGAATATGGTTCTCTAAATTAAATTTTACTACCGTATCAAGACCGAACTTTTCAATAAATTCCAGGCTGACAGATTTGGCAATTTCTACTTGTCCTCGATCTAAAAGTTTTTCTATTTCACAAATACTATTTAAGCGATCGCGTTCTGCCAAACTTTTAAGCATAGGACGTTGAGTTACTTCTATACTAACTTTGGAAATAGATCGCCACTCTCGATCTGCTTGTTGCCAGTTTCCAAGTTTAGTATAAGCAAAACCACGAATATAAGCTGCTTGTTCTCCATCTATTCTTTCTAAATAAGAGATTGCTTGTTTGGGATTATGTTTAACAGCTAAAATACTTAATCTAATCTTGCATTCGTCAAATTCTGGTATTAAACCTAATGCTTGTTCGTAATTAGCTTTTGCTTGATTTAATTCGCCTGTTTTCTCTACAACTAGACCTGATTTATATAATTCTTTAGCTTGTATTACTCGTTTTAATTTAGTTAATAACTGTTGTCCATCTTCACGAGTAAATTTGTCTAATATCGGTACAAGTAAATCGATTGCTTCTTGAAATTGCCCTTGTTTAGCTATTTGAACAGATTGTTTTAAAACCTTTTCATAGTTTTCTTGCTGCTTGATACCTTCTTGACATTTGGATATTTCACCCTTTAATTCAGTGGTAGAAAAAAGTTTTTGGGCTTTAATAAATTCAGTTAATGCCTCTTTAAAAAAATTACCTATAGCATATTTTTTACCATTAGCTAATAGTTGCTGAAATCTCTGGTGATCGTCTATTTTTTGCTGACATTGATTTGCAGCTTTGACAAACTCAGGTTTGTTAACTAATTTACTGCACTGCTTATATAGTGAAAGAGCTTGTTTAAGCCTAGTTGTATCGTCAGAAATTCTAGTATCTTTCGTTTCTAATTTTTTGGCTTCAACATAAAGTTCATTAGCTTTATGGTGCTTTTGATATTGGATAAATATAAAGCTACCTAAGCCTATTAAAATAATAAGAAAAAGTAAAAATGGCATACGCTTGATTATTTTGGAATTTTAATTAAAGAAATTAAATGTTTTAGCAATTGTTCTTAAGATTAGGGACAAATAAGAATTCTCCAATTTCTATCGAACTTTCTCGACCTTGTATTGCTGGATTAGCTTCACTAATTAATGACCAAGAGTTAATATCTCCATAAAGCCGCGAAGCAATTAAGGACAAAGAATCTCCTTTTCGCACTACGTAGTTAAAGCCACCACAGGATTTTGACTCAGGCTTTTCCGCAACGGTAGGAGATACGACTGATTGATCTGGTTTAGTTTCGGATGTTTGATTAGAAGCAGTGGTAGAAGTTGGTGTAGTTTGTGGCTGTTGTTTGGCAATAACAGAATTACCTGCAAATCCTAAGCCAATACCCAGTAGCAGAAATAAAATCGCTATACCCACAGGTAGCCAGATGGGAATAGTTCGTTTTTGTTCTTTTATTTCTACAGGCAACTCTGCCAGCATTCTGTAGGTAGAAAGATCGGTTTCGCAATTAGGACAAGTGTTGGCTTCAATTTGCGATCGCTCGCAAACTGGACAAGTTAACTTTACTGACATAACTTTTTAAGAATGTGGAGGATGAAAATTTAAATAAAGTCTCCCTGCCTTTTGCCCCCCTTTGCAAGGGGGGTTGGGGGGATCGGGATAAGGGGGCGCAGTTATCGGGTTAATCCTGTGGCAATACTGTTGTTACTAGTAGGAAGCGGTTGATCTATATAATGACGAACATCTTCAGCTAACTCTCTGAAGAGTCTTTCTGCTTCATAACCGTCTTCCCGTCTCATTGCATCAATCATCTGAGATAATTTACCAGCCATAACTCTGGCTTTACTTGGCTCTATTTGATGCGCTCTAGCAACTCCATCACGACAAGCTAAGATTAAATTGACTTTTTCGGGAAGGTTGTCTAACTCACGTCGAGCATCTTCAGTAAGAGCGTGCAGTCCAGAAATATTGTTATCAGCGATCGCCTTTTTTAAATCCCTAGATAATGTTTCCAGTCGTTCTTTCTGACTAGAGGGAAGCAGAAATTCACACTCTTGGGTAATAAACTCAAAATATCTAATAAAGAATTTGGCAGTATCGTAATCATCATCAGCAAATCGTTTTAACTCCTGTGATTTTTCTTTGGCTGCGTTGGCTCGATCCTCTCTTATGTTGCCATCTTGAGTTTTAATTTGATTAGCAGCTTTAACTGTCTCTCCAGCAATACGATAAGCTTCTTGAACTCCATGTTCGGTTAAATTACCTTCTTCATTAAGTTGCTTGATAGTCTCCTCAACGTCGCGAGAAATACTTTCATCTTGTCCCCCTGTTGATAAAGAACAACTGACTTTTACCGAAGGATCGTTTTTTAAAATAGCTGTAGTCTGAAGTGAGTTATTTTTTTCATCTAACTCTGCTGTTACCAAAATCTCCGTTCCTTTAGGATATGCTTTGTCAAGTGCTAACCACATATCGCCTATTCGTTCATCATCCCTTTTACTGACATCATCGGGACTGTAAAATTTAAAGTGAATTAGGCTTTGTCCATCTGCTTCTGTTTTAAAAGTATGAGTAGTCTTAATGGGAAGAATATCTCCTTGTTTGATTAGCTTGTGTCGAGGATCGTTAACTAATTCAATACAATAGTCGCGAGAAACTGTACCTACTTTCTCAATCAAACCAGCAGCAGTAATTGCAGCACCTTCGGCGACTGCATACATTGGACGGGATGAACTACTACTTTGTCTGCACCAAAAGCTTCTGTAACCTTACGCTGTACCAGAGGAATTTGAGATGAACCACCTACCAGTAAAACAACATCAATCATATCCTCTGGATAATCAGAATACTTAATTGCATCCTTACAAACAGCAATAGAACGTTCTACCATAGGTAAAATCATGCCCTCAAACTGTTCGCGAGTAATCTCTACCTCAATTGAGATCGCCATTCCTAAATCATCTAGTAGCGGGGTAGAAGGCATAATTTGAGCTTTAGAATTGCTACTGAGTTGAATCTTAGCTTGTTCTACAGCCATTTTTAGATCGCCCATAAAACGAGCTTTCTGGTAATGAGGCATCTTATTAATTAAGCTATCTATATCTTCCAAATCTTCTGCTTCTGCTATCTGCTCTTTTACAAAATCTATCAGGCGATCGTCTATATCATCACCACCAAGCCATAAATCCCCTGCTTTACCAGATTCAATAAATTGATTGCCAGCAGCAGTTACTATAGATGAGTCAAAAGTACCACCACCAAAGTCATAAACCAAAATGGTTTTAACATCATCGGAGTTAGGTTTGAAACCATAGGATATTGCTGCTGCGGTAGGTTCTGGCAATAGTTCCGATCCCGCTAATCCTGCTCTAGTTGCTGCTATTTGAGTTGCGTTTCTTTGCTTATCATTAAAATAAGCAGGAATAGTAATTACAGCCCTAGTAATTCTCTCTCTTTGCCCTTGTTGCTCTTGATAAGTTAGGGCATTTTGAACAATCTTTTTGAGAATTTCAGCACTAATATCTTCAGGCTCATATTCTTTGCTATCTAGCCATACCGAAAGGCTATTTTCCGTACCTTTGGTTGACTTAGAAATTTTGTAAGCAAAACGATCTAATTGCTGTTGAACTACAGAATCCCCAAACCCTCTACCAATAAGTCTTTTGATTGAAATAACGACATTTTCAGGATCGGCTTTTAGCTTTTTATAAGCATCGTTTCCGACAATAATTCGATTGTTTTCCAACGCAATCACAGAACGAGTAAGTGTGCGATCGGGCGCAGGATTATCTGGCGCGGTAACTATTTCTGTATTAGCAAATTTAAATGCAGCAACTGAATTAGTTGTTCCTAAATCAATTCCGACTATATTTCCCATGTAAAAATTTCCTTTCTATAAAAATTTCTGCTCTAAATTGAATCTTTTTTAAAGCAGCTTCATATTTTTATATTTTCCAAAAATAGCCGTATATTATCAAAATTAACTATGTTTAAACTAAATATATACTATTAAACATTTAGTTTGCCTTTAAGTATTTATTGTTATGTATAGTCATCAAATACTTTTTATTTACGCTTAAATACTCAAGAAGTAATATTACAAAATTTAAAGTAAATATACTTAGTTGTATTTCAGCATCCACTTGACTTAAACAGTAAATACAAACTGCTTTACCTATTGTCTTAATTGAAAATGGAAGCTACTTGTTCATTTGGACAATCAAAAAAGAGCAAAAATATGAAGTGTTAATAATGTCTAAGTTCTTTGTTTGATATCTGAAAATATAGAATAGCTGACTTTAAACGTATTGAATTGAAGTGAGCAACATACCAGAAGTAAATTTTCTTTCATAGTCTAATTTTTCCGATTTCTTTTAGTTTAAAAGTCAATTTGCGAACACTAGTTTGGATGCTTATATACACATCCTAATTATGAAATTATGACCAAACCAAAAAATGACTCTTTCAAAAAAAGCCGATAATGCTTGCCATTTTGGGAGTAGTTTCTTTGATAGTTACAGCATTAGCTGCTTTTTTTATTTTGCAAGGAATGAGAGAGGCAAAAATTGAAGAACAAGAAAAGCAAGCTGCTATTCAGGCAGAGCAGCAAAAACAAGCTGCAATAGAAAAAGAACAAGAAAGGCAAGCTGCCATTCGCAGAAGACAAATTTCTGAAGGGAACGAAGAAGATTTGACTGCTGCTGAAGCCGAAAAAGAACCTGCGCTAAAAGCTGAAGCTGAAGGAGAAGAACAAAATGCTATTAAAGCTGAAAAGGAAGCTGCTCTCAAAGCAGCATTAGAAGCTCCTAGACCTTGGCAATTAAAAACTTCAATCAAGAGTGATTCAAGTGATTTAGAAAGCGTAATTAGTGGAGAGAAAAAATAATGAAAAATGTTGTATCCAAAAGCTTAATTGCAGCTTGTGTAACTGGTGTTGCAATACTTTCAACAGCCAAAGCTAGTGTGGCACAAGTTAATATGAGTTTCTTGACTGAGGTTGCTGAAAGTTGCCAGAAAGATGTATTGTCATCGGAATATTATCAACAAATGGGATATAAAACTGGGGAAATTCCCAGTAAAGAATATGCAGATGGATATCTTCTTGGAGATTGTATTGAATCTAGATATTTCTATTTACAGGTTATCTCTCAATTTCCTTGGCTAGTTTCAACAAAGGAGATGCTACCTGGATATCCAGTCGCAGTCGCAGTTTCTCTTTTAGCTGAAGCTAATACTTTTAGCAAAACATTTATTTTAGATTGTCTCGTCTCTAAAAACAGTGAAAGTCAAGAATGTACAGACGCAGATGGTTTTAAAGCACTATCTTCAGGTTTGATAGATGGTGGCTACGTTGATATGTTTTATGGTAATGATTATCAAACCCAGAACAAGAGATATAGCTATATGTGTCCTTCTTGTGTAGTTGCCTATAATAAAAATCCATCAGGAAGAAAAATGATTGGGGCATTCATAGAATGGTTTACGACACTCGAACCATCCCAAAGAAAAGAAGTAATGTCTATTTTGGGCGATGAACAAGCACAAATAAACAATCGCGTTAGTATACAAAATGAAGCTGACAAAGCCTGGAATGAATACACTGCCATACGTCAAAGAATGACAGAAGAAGAAAAAGAACGGCGTAGAAGAGAGCTTTTAGGTGAGTAATTAGCAAAATCCATTTTAGTTCCCGCACTTTATTATCTTGTCAAAGCACTATCTTTGCCGAAGATCGCAGTTATGCCTAGAAGACTGGATATTTTTCCTGAAATATCCAGTCTTCTTTTCCACAATATGAAAGCGCGAAACAACACAAACAAAAATATCTAATATCAAATAATGTCTATTGTGTTTTCTTCATAAGACTATCATCCAGCAATGCCTACTCAAATATTCTCCATCAATGTGGCGATGGTTTCGATTTGTTGTTCGACTTGATGACGCTTGATGGCAAGCTGGTAAGCTTTTTCTGCTCTTGCTTCTGCTTCTTGGGGATTATTTAGCAAATGAGCGATCGCTTGCTGCAAAGCTTTGGCATCTCCTGGTTCGACTGTAAGGATCGCCTCTGCATCCATCAAATACTCTTTCAATCCTTCAGTTCGTGTAACGACAATTGGTTTACGACAAGCCATTGCTTCGACTAGACTTGTCGCACCAGCAGACCAATCACTAGGCTTGACACAGACAACAATTAGATCCGCATCGTGATAAAGCTGAAGTAATTCGGGTAGTGCATAAAAGCTATTGGACATATTAACAGGAATAGTTTTGGGGAAATTCCGCGCTAGTCCAGGTGCAAATTGCGAAAAACCAGCAATCTTAACATCGACATCTAAATCTTTAGTCGCCGCAGCTAGTAGATGGTAATCTCGTCTTTCTAAACCAACGCTGACAATAAGGGGGCGAATTTTGTTGGCAGATGGCTGTCCTGGCTTAAAGAATTTACAATCGGTTGTATACCAAAAATAACCAATTTTAGATTCGGGTAAATGCAAATAGTCTCGCAAAAAATCGAGTTGAGCGCGGGAATGAGCGACATATAAATCGATTTTGTCGGCGACGCGATATAAACTTAAGGCTGACTTTCCACGAGGTCGATTAATATTGTGAAAGCGTACTACGATTTTGGGTCGATTTTTCTTACTACTATTAACAGCAGCGAATGGAATTCCTAATCCTTCCCCTTCACAAAAAACAAAATCATCTTCTCCGAGTCTAGAAGTTACTCTGCGGGCATATTCCCAATAGTGTGGTATGCCCGTGATTTTGCCCCGAAGTTGATCTGGGAACGAAACCGAGCCTGAGCGTGGTTCATAAAAAGTGGCATCCAATCTTTCACCAAGCATCCAGACATCGTTACGAGGGCATTTTTGCGATCGCGCTTCTAAACTTCGTGTTTTTTGCCGTTCCAAATCATTAAATTTTCTCAGTGGGACGTGATATTTCAATTTTACTTGGCTCTCATTTAGCAATTTTAAACTAATTACTGAGGGGATGAATAATTATATCTGCCGTTAGTATTTTAACTAAATTTTTTCTCTAAAATGCTAATTATAATATTAGTTTAAACTTCAACAGACTTCTTGCACAAATTATCTTTATCAGTCTTTAAATACTTTTTTAATGTGTAATTTAAAGGATTGATAATAATTTCTAGAATCTCTAAATTTCTTCATGCAAGAAGTCCAACTTTTTAAGCACTAACTTTTTCTTGCACTGGAGATGCGTATTGTTGGTGATAATAGCTCATTGTCTCTAACAACACTTCTGCCAAAGGTTTTGTTGGAGTCCAACCCAGTAATGTTTCTGCTTTACTAAGATCGGGCATACGGCGATCGCAATCTTCATATCCTTCACCGTAAAATTGCTTCGAGGTAGTATTAACAATAGGATGATTTTTATAACTTAAATCACCCGTAATCTTAGCGTAGGTAAGACGCATCAACTCAGCAAGTTCGGCAATATTTACTTCGTTATTGCGGTTGCCAATATTAAAGATTTGATTTTGAGCTTTGTCTGGAAATTTAAGCATTAGACGCATAGCATCAACCGCATCATGAATAGATACGATTGTGCGCTGTGCGAGTCCACCATCCACCAGTTGCATTGGTTTGTTGTCTAACAAAGCAGTCATAAAGCAAGCTAAAACTCTAGGTACGCCATCGGAACTACCATCTCGACCAGGAATGTAATCCATCTTTGGCCCAAAAAAGTTAAGCGGTCTGATGATGGTAAAAGGCATACCGTTTTCTTGATTGTGGGCGTAGATCAAACGTTCGGTCATCTGTTTTGCACAGGCATAAGTCCAACGCTGATTGGAAATTGGTCCCATAATTAGTGGCGTTTCGTCTTCTCGCAGTTCGTAAAAATCGGGGTTGCTGTAATTATCTCCAGGTAAGTAGCTCGATAAAGTGCGACCGTATACTTCGCTAGTAGAAAAGCTAACCAACCATTTTTTGTACTTGGCGCACAATTCTACAATTGGATAGATATCGAATAAATTGGCATAGATCGTGTCTAATGGGCGAGTATTATACTCCGCTGGGTTGCAGATAGCGGCTAAGTTAAAGACGACATCAGCTTGGGCAATTTCACTTTCAATTTCTGCTAACTCTCCAGGTGAATTAGTCGTATTTCGATGTAAATGAAAATTGGGATTTGTAAGATGTCTGGCTATTTTGCGATCGCTAGGATCCCAGCCATGAATTTCAAAACCACCTTCATCAAGTAGCCTGTCTAAAAGATGACTACCAATAAAGCCACCACAACCTAACATTATTATTCGCATATTCTATATCCTAACTTTGTAGTATTTATGTGTCTTTGGGGTAATTTTACCATGAAAAAGTGTATTTTTAGTTAATGCTAGTAATATTGCTTAGTTCAAAATCGGTAATATAAATATCGCTTGAAAAATAGACGCTACTGAATCGGGGCATAAATAGTAAGACTAATGTTCTTGTCCATTTTGAAAAAGCCAATAACTAAAAATATTAAAATTAAAATCTAAAGTTTTATGCTTTAAATCATTACCGTCAGTTTTTTGACTTTTAAGAACAATAGCAAGTAACCTCTTCATAAATGTGTCAATTTTATGACAATACTGTCACACTTATTTGCCAAGATTAAATACTTATTATTCACACACATCAACAATTAGAGTAATTAAAGCAGTTAAAAAGAATGATTTACCGTTATATTCAACTTACAAAGGGCTTCGATAGCTGTTGTTTTGTTAATAATTAAATTTTGTCCGAACCATTTTAATACATATAACAGAAATATAATTTGCATAATTAATTTTGCTATAGAAAATGTCGATTAGATAGTTGCTTATTTAGCCGTTATTTATTTTAGTACCGACAGCCAAACGCATTCCATTGACAAAATCCCAACCAGATTGAGAGCGTTTCCCTGCAAGCTGTACCTGTTCTAGGAGTAATAAGCCTAAACCTGTCTGCACAACTGCACCAAAGTTTTTGATATTTTTGACTATTTCTCCTGGTTCACCTGAAAGCGAGGCTAATTCTAAGTATTGTTGTTTAATGCTAATGTATTTTTCTGGCAGGTCTTGAATAGTAGCTTGGGTAAGAGGAACTGTAGCACTTATTTTTAGTTTTTTATCCTGCAACGTGGCAGCACAATTAGGGAAAAAGCCTCGCACTTGATTGTGTACTTCTACTGCACTTTTTGACCAATCAATTATAAAATCAGACTTATCAATTAATCGTGCATAGGTAGCCTGGCTGTTATCTTGCCGAGTGGGTGAAATCTGCTGTTGTTCTAGTTTGAATAGAGTATCCAACAATAAATCTGCTCCCTGAGTGGCGAGACTAGCAGCTAAATTATGGGCATTATCTAAAAGTTTGATTTGGGTTTCGGCTTTGAGCAGCATATCTCCCGTATCCATACCCTCGTCCATCAACATAGTAGTGATGCCTGTAAGGCGATCGCCATTGACAATGCTCCACTGAATCGGCGCAGCACCGCGGTATTGGGGTAATAGCGAACCATGAACGTTGATACAGCCTAATTTGGGCATTTCTAAGATTTCTGAGGATAAAATCTGTCCATAAGCTACGACGACAAAAGCATCTGCTTGAGTATTTCTGAGATTATTTAAAGTTTCTTGGTCTTTTTTAATTCTTCGAGGTTGCCAGATAGTTAAATTATGTTCTCTGGCAATTTTTTTAACCGCCGAGGGAATAGTTTTACTGCCTCTACCTCTTCTTTTATCTGGTTGAGTCACTACTCCCACAACCTCAATCTCAGGGTGTTCTAAGAGTTTAGTTAAAGTAGTAACGGCAAATTGAGGAGTACCAAAAAAGACAATTTTCATGTTGATTATTGTACTTGCCAACGGCTATGCTGATTACTGAAAATAATTATTCTCTGTGGTGATAAGATTAAATGCGATCGCGCTTCCCAACCTACTTACTTATTACTTCAGCAGCTTCTTTAACTTCAGCCTGATAAATTGGTAATTCAAACCAGAAGCTTGTGCCGACACCAACTTCACTATCGATATAAACTCTGCTGTTGTGCTTTTCAATTATATTTCTGACAATAGAAAGACCTAAACCAGTGCCTTCAAGGGTGTGAACTCGATTTTCTACTCTAAAGAAACGCTCAAAAATAGCATCTTTATCTTCTTTAGAAATGCCGATTCCTGTATCCATTACTTCTATCCTAACTGCTGGCTGGCGTAATGTATTAGAATCAGCTTTGGTTGCGTAGGCTCTAACCGTAACTTTTCCGCCCGAATTAGTAAATTTTAAGCTATTGCCCACCAGATTAGTTAATACCTGTAGTAATAAATCGTAGTTACCCAATACAGCAGGCAAGTTAGACTCAAGCACCCGATCTAATTCAATTCCTTTATCTTTAGCGTTTAGCTGGCAGGTTCGCAAAGTCTGTTCTATGGGTTGAATCAAATCTACTTCACTGAGGCTATAGGCACGAGAAGATTCTAGGCGAGATAGGTCTAAAACATCATTAACTAAACGAGTTAAACGATCTGTTTCGTGGTTAGCCGTATCTAAAAACTCTTTTCTTTGAACGTGAGTTAAATTCTCGCCATATTCTGAGAGGGTTTCAATAAAAGACTTGATGTTAAATAAAGGAGTTCTCAATTCATGGGAGACATTGCTGATAAATTGACTTTTTGCTTCGTTTAACTCCACTTCACGGGTAATATCTTGAACCGTCATGGCAATTCCCTTAACATTTTCGCTACCGCCATCGACAACTCGACGGAGTAAAACCCGAATAGTTCTGGATACAGGTTTGTTTACAGTAATCCGAAATTCGTCTTTGGTGGGTAAAAGATGATGTTTTTCTGCTTCTGAAGAAATAGACTTTTCTGGTTCAACCTTAGTTTCTGGCTCAGTCTTGCTATCAATCATCTGATAAAGTGGTTTAGTTAGCTTAACCGTCAATTCTGAAGGCAGACGATGCAAAACATTTTCACCGATCGCCTCTTTTTCCCAACCAAAAATGTTTCTGGCTGTAGGATTGGCTAAAATAATCCGCATTTCTGGATCGATTAACATTGCCCCATCAGCAATGGTAGATACCAAAGTTTCCAGCTTTGCTTTTTCTGAGGTTAATTCTTCAATATTTTGTTCTTCATATTTTTCTAGCTTCTCAGCCATTTGATTAAAGCTACTAATTAACTCTCCTAACTCGCCTCTCAAAGGCAGATCGATTCGTTGCTTAAAGTTTTTTGCAGCAATGTTTCTTACCCCTACCAACAGTTCTTTGATCGGTTTAGTGATCATCAAGGCATTAAATACATTGCCCAAAATTACCATTGCCCAGATCGTAATAAATACGGCAATTGTTACATCTCGCGTCAAATTGGTCGAAGCCACAATTGTGGGATTGGGATTGATGCCGACTGCCATCACCCCTAAATACTTATTGTTGTGCCGTAGAGGCACAAAAACGTCGGTTACTTGTCCGTTGGGTGTTTGATGTTGCCGCACAAAGGGCAAATCAATATTTGGATCGTAGTTGTTGGGTAGCTTAATACGACGTTTGATCGTCAGAGAGTTTTGGACTTCTGCTTGGGAATAGGGAATGCCGAAAAAGATACTCCCCGCACGATCGGCATAGATTATGTAACGAATACTGGAGGTGCTGCGGTAAAAACGATCGGAAAAATTTGCTAAACCTGTTAAGTCATTTTCAGCTACTAAGGGTGCTGCATTGGAAGCAATTAAGATGCTTAAATCACTTCCAAAGCGGGTGTCATTAATATTTGACTCTAGCTGAATTGTATTGACTGCCCAGAAAGTTATGCTGCTCATAATCAAAGAAACTATCAAGGTAGCAGCAGCCATCAGCTTAGTCTGGAGGGTAAAATCAGACCACCAGAGGGAGATAACTTCTTTGATTTTAGTAATGAAGGTCAGCAATGTAATCGGTTTTAAATAAATATTAAGTTAAGTGAATTATAGTGTATTAACTGGGCTGACGAACAGAAAAAAAATCTTATAAACCTTTAGTTTTTGTACTTATGCCCAATGTCACGACGGTAATACATTCGCTCAAACTGAATTGATTCTACTGCATTGTATGCAGAAGCGATCGCCTGCTCAAAATCATCTCCAATAGCAGTAATTCCTAGCACTCTACCACCATCGGTAAGAATTTCTTCTTGTTCTAGTTTTGTACCTGCATGAAATACTATTGCACCTTTATTGGTAGCTTCAGCTATTCCTGCGATCGCCTTGCCTTTCTCGTAAGTATCGGGATAGCCTCCAGAAGCAGCCACTATGCACACCGCACTACCTGCTTTGGTTTTGATTGGCGGCAATTGTGATAATTTTTGTTCGACACAGGCAAGTAAAATCTCATCTAAAGGCGTATCTAAAAGAGGTAATACTACCTGAGTTTCAGGATCGCCAAAACGACAGTTAAATTCAATTACTTTTGGTTCACCTTCAGGGGTAATCATCAAACCTGCATACAGTACTCCGCAATAATCAATCTTCTTTTGCTTGAGAATATCTAAAGTAGGCTGCAAGATTTCTTGTTCAATTCTTGTCATTAACTCTGGCGTTACTAATGGCACAGGAGAATAAGCACCCATTCCGCCCGTATTTTTGCCCGTATCTCCCTCGCCGATCCGTTTATGATCCTGGGCGGGAGACAGGGGGCGAATAGTCTTACCATCGGTAACCGCCAAAACCGATACTTCTGAGCCTGTAAGAAATTCTTCGATGACTAATTTACCAGAATTATCCCTTAGTAAATCTACTGCTGCGATCGCCTCCTCTATAGTAGTTGCCACAATTACCCCTTTCCCCGCAGCTAAACCATCGGCTTTGACCACAATCGGCGCACCTTGAGCGCGAAGATAATCTTTGGCAGCAGCAGCATTAGTAAAAGTCTTAGACTTGGCAGTAGGGACATTTGCCTGAGTCATAATTTCTTTTGCCCAAGACTTGCTCGATTCTATTTGCGCGCCTTCTTTCGTCGGTCCAAAAACAGCAATATTACGCTCTCGTAAATAATCGACAATTCCCAAAGATAAAGGAACTTCTGGTCCTACTACCACTAAAGAAATTTGATTGGCTTTAACCGCATCGGCAATACCTGCAAAATCATCCACAGCTAAAGCTAAGTTGTGGCAGTTTGACATAGTTGCAGTGCCACCATTGCCAGGAGTACAAAAAACTTCGTCTACGTTAAAAGATTGTAATAATGTCCAGGCTAGGGTATGTTCTCTGCCACCATTGCCCACTACTAATACTTTCATATACCGTTGCTGATTTATGTATAAAATTCAACATTAAACTGTTCGTGGCTGTCAGCTATAAGCTATAAGCTTTTTAACGAGTGAACAGATAATAATAACTTTGGTTATAATACCCTGATTCAGATTACCTATCCTATTAGTTTGTCGTTCAGGAAAACTGCCCAGTACAGACAAGTCATGCCTGTCTTGGTCAGCATTCCCTTGCGCCCTACGTCGACGCGGGGTCTGACCGCTTGTCTCTTCTCTAATTGCCCTACTAATTGTTAATTGTTAACTGCTTAAAGAGTTGAGTTACCTTATTTAAGTCTTTGTCTCCAGGCGATCGCTCTACGCCACTAGAAAGATCGATCCCGTCGGGTTGGAGGCGAGATAGGGCATCGGCGATATTATCAGGGTTTAATCCCCCAGCCAGCATCCAAGGTAAAGCTGGTTTAAATTGCTTTAAGTCCTGCCAGTCAATAGTTTTGCCTGTGCCACCCAGCATTTGAGGATGATAAGCGTCTAGAAGCAAAGTATCTACTTTGTCTGTATAGGCTTTAGTATTTAGCAGGGATGCAGCAGTTTTAATCCGAAAGGCTTTGATTAGTTCAATTTTAATAGAAAGTGCCTGACGTAATTGAGCGCAAAAGTCGGGAGTTTCTGAGCCGTGTAGCTGCACCGCAGTTAGATTTGCTGTATTAACTACCGTGACAATTTCAGCTAAAGAATGATCGGCAAAAACTCCCACCTTATCAACTCGCGGTAATAAATTATCGGCGATCGCCTTAATATTAGCTGGAGTAATATAGCGAGGCGATCGCTTCACACAAATAAAGCCCAAGCTATTTGCGCCCAATGCCACAATTTCTTGACCTTGTTTAATTTGAGTAATTCCGCAGATTTTAACTCGCATATGTAATAAAACCAGATAATACCGTATTTTTTTAGTAAAACTTTGAACTACTGTTAATTATTTAGAAGAAACGCGGTTTTCCAGAGAGAGATTTTTATAATTCCTATAAACAAACGTAGTCTAAAAAATATTTAAAGAGCAGAGGAGTCAAGATTCATAATGATATCTAATTTTCTTTTAGCAGTTCAATACACCCCTTCAACAGCCGATTGGACTCCTACCGTGGCAATAGTCATGATTATGTCTAATTTATTTTGTATTGCCATTGGTCGCTATGCGATTCAAAATTCAGGGCAAGGTCCTAGCTTGCCCGTACCCAAACCTGAAGTATGGAGTAATTTCGGTTTACCTGAACTACTGGCAACTACTAGCTTAGGTCATATTCTGGGCGCAGGAATTATTCTTGGTTTAGGCAACGCAGGAGTTCTTTAGCAGTAATTAATTAGGGTTACATTGAGTTGGCAGATTTTAGCGATCGCACTATCTCTAATTGCCAATTTCATCTACTCTTATCTAATTTAGCTGTAGAGATTCTGAATCTAGAAATTCTATCAAACTCAAGGGCATGGCTGGTTTGCTGATTATCGATCCGTATTGAGCATTAAGATACTGAGCATAGGTTGGCTCGTTAGTAATGTAAGTACTAAAAAACGCTAATCCTAATTGTTTAACATAGCCTTGAGCTATTTTAGGATCGGGACCGATCGCTTGGGGAGGAACAGGAATACTCCCAGCCGACTCGTTAAGAGTGGAAAAATGTGTCCCACCCTCTAGCAGTACTAAATACTTTTTGGGAGTTTTTAGCCAGGTAAAGGGAATAATTTGTTCAGATAAAGAGGGCGTGACGGGATCTGCGCTACCTGATACTAGCATTACAGGAATCTTAATTTTACTTAAGCCTTGTTCGCCAAATACGGAGCTAGTCAAAGGATTAATAGCAACTGCTGCTTTAATGCGCTCGTCTCTAAGATTTACGCCAGTTTCTACAACAGGAATCTGTAATGCTAGACACTGAAGCAGTAAAGATAAATTCCAAGAATCATCTAAATTAGTACAATCTCGATTTAGAGTTTGCCAATTTAATTCTGCTCCTGCGATCGCCAAAGCGGTATATGCTCCAAAAGACTGTCCAATCATGCCGACATTGTTGGTATCAATCTTTTTGCCATAGTTACGGGCTATATAATCCAGCACGAACTTAATATCTAAAGGACGATCGATTAACTCCTTGGGTGGAGTTACATCTCTAACTAAACCGTTTAACAAAGCCTGAATTTGTCTAGCACTGCTGCCTGGATGTTCGGGTACAGCAACGGCAAAGCCATGAGAAGCAAGATGTTTAGCAAAATAAGCAAAAGTAGTCAGGTCGCTACCCAAACCATGAGAAATAATAATCAATGGCAATGGCTGCCTGTTTTTAACTTTAGGTAAATAAAGCTCTACGGGAAAAGTGCGCTCGCGAGACCGACCCGAAGGATCATCGCGACGGCTATCTTTCATCGTCAATAGCTCTTTACGGTATGAATATTTACCTGGGCTTAATAAATCTGAATTTATAGTTTTGGGGGCAGTCACAGCTAGTTGGCTTTCTTTTGTGGCTTCAGCTTGCACAGCAGCGATCGCGCGCTGATTGCCTTTAACCACTTGACTGAGATCTTTAATGATCTCTAATCCTTGTCTCGAATCAATTCGCAGTATTTTGGTTGGAAACTTCTTCAGCACGTTAAGAGGAGTTAATCCACCATCTTCAGCGTCTGCTGCTGCCAAAATCAACGCCGAACGAATTGCATAAAACCCAGGTTGACGAGCTTTGGTTTTAATTACTTTAGAAACTCGGTCTAAAATTTTTTCTCCCTGAAAAGAATAGAGAAATTGAGCGATCGCTAAATGGTCAAAATCCGCACTAGTTGTTAAACCCACTTTAAATTTCTGTAACTGTTCTGGGGTCAGAAATCCAGCATAGCTGGCTAACTCTCCTTCAATTTTTCCTGTAGTGGCATAAGTTTCTAGAGACTTAATTGAGACAGGAAACTCTAATGCTCCATAACTTAAGACGATTTCTTCGGCTGCTACTGCTTTTTTCGTCCAATAGCCAATCAGCCCCAGGGAGCAAACTACCTGTAAAGCTCCCAGGGCAATATATGAACCTAAGTGGGCGATTTTACTCCTAGACCGATGCCGATTGCTTTTTAAGGTAGATTGATTGGCTATCGAGCTAATAAACAAAGAGAATATCATGCCAAATTATTCAAGTAGAGCATAAGAACTACTACCGTTGTAACATTTTCCTTATTTGCTTTTAGCTGAAAAACCAAGGCGATCGCTATAGGAAAATACCAAACAGTGAAAAGCTGAGAGCTTTTTTATTGTGCGATCGGATAAATAAGATTACTATTTATTAAGGTTTACAAATAAAAATAAGAGGATTTAAAAATTTATGCCATATACAGAAGAAGAAGGTGGAATATTAAACAACTTTGCTAAAGAGCCAAAAATGTATACAGCCGACGAGCCTGATAAAGCTGAGAAACGCAACTATACCATTCTCGGAGTGCTAGGGTTTTTGCTGGTGGGCGGTATCATAGCAGTCGCAATATTCGCATCTACTGCCAGCTAATTTCTAAGCATCAAATAAAAAAAAACTATTATGATTTTGCCTCGTGTTTTCATATTTGCAGCACGGGGCATTTGTTTGGCTTTGGTGTCTTTGGTATGCTATGAGACAATAAAAATGCAAAGTAATAGTATTAAAAACAAGATTTATAGAGGTAATAACATAAAAATGTTCAAGTCTTTCTTCGCTGGCTTGCTAATTGTTTTAAGCTTATTGGTAACAAGTTGTTCTACAGGAGTAACTGGCTTACAAAGTTACGTCAACACTAGTAAAGGTTATGAGTTTTTGTATCCTAACGGTTGGATACCCGTTAATTTAGGAACATCTGCTAGAAAAACCGTAGATGTCGTATTTCGTGATTTGGTAGAGACAACAGAAAATCTTAGCGTTATTATTAATAATGTTCCTGATGACAAAACCTTAGAAGATTTAGGCGATCCCTCAGAAGTTGGATATCGTCTGCTCAAAGTAATTAATAATACCGATCCTGATAAAAAAGCAGAATTTCTCAGAGCCGAATCTCGTCAAAACAAAGACAAAACTTACTATCTTCTAGAATATGAAGAAAACTTGCCCGATCGAGAAGAAAGACATAATATTGCTAGCGTTTCCGTTAGTCGTGGTAAAATTTTTACCTTTAGTCTGTCTACCCCTCAAAGACGGTGGGATAAAGTTAAAGACAGTTTTGAAGTTGCAGCAAAATCTTTTACCGTCAGGTAATTTATGAGGGATGAGGATAATAAAATTGATTGGCTGTTTTAGTTACTTTTAATCCTTTACATAAATAGCTAATTCTAACCATAAATCAGGAAAAGCGTCTTGAAAGTAGTCTGCTTTTCCTAATTCCATATCGCGATAATCAAAGCCTGGAGCTACAGATTCACCCAATAAACCAAATTCCCCTGTTTCAAGTACGGCAGCTTTCCAATGATTTCCTGGTATCAATAGCTGCGCTACTTCTCCATGAGCAAAATTAAGTCCAAGCTTGACTTTGTTCAATTTTCCAGATGGACTAAGAACTAGATAGGTAATCGGTGAGCCTGCTTGGAAATAATGCAAAATATCTGACTGATTCTTGTGAAAATAATCGATAGGACGATCGTCGGTAAGCAGATAGTAGATAGAAGTGAGTATACTGCGATCGCTTCCTGTTCTTGAGGTTGCTATACTTGTTTCTGAGCGATAAGTTTCAGAGAAATAACCACCCTCAATATGTTCAACTAAAGATAGATGTTTGATTAAATCCTCTTTATTCATTTTTGATAATTTTGCTCTTTCGGGAATTAGGTTTGAGTGTCAGGCGATCGCCATAATTAATTTTAGATATTTTTGGAGCGATTAAATTAAGTCTAGCCTAATCGCTCCCTATAAGACACAGAATCAAAAGCTACTTACTGATAACCTATTAGTTCTTCCTGATTATTCCAATTAAGGGTATCGCCAATCTGTTTACCGTCATGATAAGCAGCTAGTATAACCTCGCTAGTTTTACCCCAAGAAATAGTACCATCAGCAGCGATCGCAATTGCGCCTAAATCTCGATTACGACTGCGTGATTCGCTCATAGATTTTTCCATGGCATCCGCTAAAGACATACCATCGGTAACGCGAATCACAATTTTGGCAGCTAAACATTCTTCCATAATCTCTTCGCCAATTCCTGTGCAGCTTACCCCAGCCGAGGCATCGGCATAGTTACCTGCGGGCATAGCAGAATCGCTCACTCGACCAATTCTTTCTAATCCTTTGCCCCCTGTGGAAGTTCCTGCGGTGATTTTACCGTTTTTGTCGAGAGCAACCACCCCAATTGTTCCTTTTCGTGGCTCGTGAATTAATGCTTGTTCGGCAACTACTCCTGCCATTTTTTTGTCAAAATTTTCATTCCGTTCCTGCATCCATTCTTGCAGGCGAATCTCTACTAAAGGATCGTACTTAGGCACATGAAGTTCTCGCAGTAGTTCAAACGCACCATAGTCCGATAATACGCGATCATTTTCTCCCTGCAAAAACTTCGCCAGTTCAATCGGATGTCTAACACGGGATACATTAATGATCCCACTAAAACGTTGCTTCGAGCCATCCATCAAACCAGCACTCATACGTATCTGTCCGTCAGACTGAAGTACAGAACCTGTACCTGCATTAAAAATTGGTTGATTTTCTAGCAGTCTACACCCCAAAATAACAGCATCAGTAGCACTAGCTCCATAAGCGAGTAAGTCATATACTTCTTCAACAACCGAATGAAGGGCTTGGCGGACTACCGCTTCACCCTTCTCACTCCTGATATGTCCTCCTGCGCCACCGTGAATAATTAGCTTGGGCTGTACTTGATTAGCTGACATAAATTAAATTGCTTCACTGAAAATTAACAACCGCATCATTGTAGATGGAAGCCCTACATAAATGCTGTTTATGATTCACTATTATCAGATTGTTTGCGGCGACGACAACGATCTGAGCAATATTTAACGTCGTCCCAACACTTTGACCATTTTTTACGCCAGGTAAAAGGGCGATCGCATACAGGACAAATTTTAGTGGGAAGATCGGATTTCTGACGCTGACGAGGCATATTTTAAGAAAGGAGGGATAAGGACGAAACAGTTTTATCAAAAAGTTTTTATTGCAGCCCCTTTGGGGCAGATCGTCGTCTTACGACGACTTCGCTGCGAAGCGCACCGCCCTTTGCTCCGTTTAGGAGCAAATAAGGACGGAGCAAGAAGCAGCGTGCAGTATTTAGTTTAGCAAAACCCTTCTAAAAACTTAATTGAAGGTGATTAGACAGAGATCGCCCATGCGATGTCTTCGATTGAGTAGAGTGTAAGACTCTATTTAATTGGAACTAATAACTAGCAAGCGTGGTAATAGATGCGAGAAAGGGGTACTCCCCGCATCTATTACACCTTTCTCGCAGGGACTATTCTTTATTATTACTTGAGGCTATCCCACTAATAAAATTCTGGTAGTCCTAAAGATGTAAGGATGCGTTGTAGTGATGGACAAAATACCAACGGGCGAGTGGAATATGGCTCTTAAACAGAGCCATATTCCACTCGCCCAAATTGCTCCAACATGATTTTCAATCTTCTTCGAGAAGAAAAGTGTTTTTCTGACTAAACGAGAAACTCTTTGACGCAATGTACAGTTAAATCTCTCGATATAGCAATACGTGGCTAGGTTAGGACAAAATTAGCTAAAATAAAAGCGCTCGCCAAAACCGAAAAATAATGCCTGCTCCCTATAGCTACGATTTAAGAAAAAAAGCCGTAGATGCCTGTTCTAGAGGTGAAAAGAAGAGAACTATTTGTCGATTGATGAAAATAAGCCGTAACACCTTAGACCTATGGCTGAAAAGAGAACAAGAAACAGGAGACTTTAAAGCGGTCGCCGAGCGTCCCACCAGAGAAGAGCGAAAAATTCAGAATTTAGAGAGATTCAAACAGTTTGTTAAACAACATAAAGATAAGACACAACAGCAAATGGCAGATTTGTGGGGAGAGAATCTTACCCAGCAAAATATTAGTGATGGAATTAAAAAGTTAGGCATAACCAGAAAAAAAGCGGTCAGACCCCGCGTCGCCGACAGGCGCAAGACAAAGGGCTTGCCCGCATGTACGCTGACCAAGACAAACTTACGGGTATCAAGAAACAGATGAAAAGAAAAGAAAAGAATTTCAAGAGCAACTAAAACATCAACAGGCAAATAACCTAGTTTATGTGGATGAAGCAGGATTCGATAACCGAGACGATTATCCCTATGGTTATAGCCCCAAAGGAGAAAGATGTTAGGCACTCAAATCTGATAAAAGAAATGAGAGAGTAAGTTGGATTGCTGCATTCAAAGAAGGAAAAGTGTTTGCTCCGTTAACTTTTGAAGGGTCATGTAATCGAGATTTATTTGAGACATGGCTTAAAGAAAGTTTGATTCCTCAACTTCAACCTGGAAATATCATTATTATTGATAATGCTACTTTTCATAAAGGACAAAGTATTCAAGAAATAGTAGAAGAAGCAGGGTGCCAGATTTGGTATTTGCCCTCTTATTCTGCCGATCTAAACAAGATAGAGCGTTGGTGGTCGGTTCTCAAAACTTGGATGAAGCAGAGAGTTAAAGAATTTGAGACTGTTAGAGAATGTGTTGATACAGCTTTCAAAAAATGTCCTAACGTATATGCGTAATGCTATATAATTAGTTTGTCCTGTCTCCTTTCCTACGGCTTGATGGCGTTGGGAAGGGATTACTTGTTCATAGGCTTCCCAGAAATCACTATAACAAACGGCGCACTGTCGATAGACTGGAGGTAAAGAAGACCCAAGTTTTCTAGCTCCTTTTCTGCTGCGGTCGCCGACATGAACTCCAATCACTTCTTTAGTCTGAACATCTAAAGCTAGCCAAATCCACTGTTTATTGCTTTTATTGCCAACAAATGACCACATCTCATCACACTGAATGGTCAGTTTTCCTGTCTTGGTGCGCCTTCGCGATTCGTCTTAAAAAGACGCGGTGAAGCAGTTGCGGTGGTGAGACACTTGCGTTGCGGACGGCAGTTTTTGAGGCGAGGAAACGCCCCCGTTTAGGGGGCTTGTTCCACTCGCCTGTTGGGACAGAATACTCTGACCCAAAACACGCCTCGTCTATGACCCGTTGAGGTACCTGCGGGGGTTACCCTTTGGTTGTCGAGGGCGAGCAAACTGAGTCAAGGTTCCCTGGCATAAGCAAAGGCACGAACCCGAAGGGAGGGAACCTCCGTTGCGAGACACCCTCGACAGTACGTGCGTACAAGTCCTTCGTCTGCGGAGGGAAAGCCAAGGCGCGTTTTGAGTGGGAAGCTTCTCACTCAAAAGCCGCCGTTCCTGCAAGGCTGTCTCGCAAAACCGTTGCGGGGGTTCCCCCCGTTGCGACCAAGGACGCTTCGTCCGCAGGTGAGTCCGTTGCGCGGGTTCCCCGCGTTGAAGGAACTGTCGAGGGCGAGATACCTGCGGGGGTTACCCCTTGGTTGTCGAGGGCGAGCAAACTGAGTCAAGACCCCGCGTGCGCGAACTGTCGGCGCGTTTTGGGTGGGAAGCTTCCTACCCAAAAGCCGCCGAGGAGTTCGCCGCCGTTGCGAAGCGCGAAAAAGCGTTGCGGGTCTGCGACCCGTTGAGCTTATTGAGCAAGAAGCAACGTCGAGCCGCATTTTGCGGCTGGCGCAAGGGAATGCTAACGGGTGTTGAACCATGCGCGGGGGTCGCACCGCTTTTTTTTAGCTGTCACGCTAACTTGCTTGGAAACTGATTCATATTTGTCATTGACGTAGTTTTGTAGCCAAGGTTCTGAAACATCTGTCACTCTTGCACCCTCGACACTTGCTTCAAGTCGGTGAAACCGATGGCGCGTTTTTTGTATGAATATTCACACAAAAAAGCCGCCTTCCCAACGCAGTGTCTGGCAATCCCCGCCAATGGAATCTTTTCTAATAATAGCTTGTCAATTAAATTTTTGGTCGGTTGACTAATAACTTTTTGCTGTCGATTTTCGACGAACTGTCTACCGCAGTCACGACAACGATAATTTTGGTTTCCATTGTGAATTTTTCCATTTTTTACAATTTGCTTGGACTTACAAGAAGGACAGGATATTAACATCTTGCTCTACAAAATTATTTCTTCTTATATCCTTACATCTTTAGGACTACCTTAACTTTTTACACGGATATCTGCGAAATCAAGACAGTTTAATAAATAGGTTGATTAGAGTAAAAAAACAGCAGAAGAAAGGTTCTAGTTAGCAAATTTTTATCGCTCAAGAATGTTTTAGATAGACTGATAAAGGCAGTTTCTACTTTAGCTTAGCAAAGGAATAGCTGTTCCCAATTTACGGTAGTCAAGCAATTTATCTACCGCTATTTCAATTGATTCAATCTCTTGAACTTTGCGATCGCCACACAGATCGATTAAGCTAGTAAAAACTTTATTAACAGTGCCATCTAATTCGCTCAAAGTCTCTGTTGGTGGAGGTGGCAGGGGTGGTGGATCTATAATTGAACCAACAACAACTCTAGCTTCCTGCTCAGCCGTTTCTCCATTGCCATAATCAGCAAGCACTTTAAATACTGTTGTATTAGCAATTGTCGTCTCGTATTCATCGGAAGGACGAAACTCTTGGGTAATTAACGTTCCATCTTGATAGAGACTAGTTTTTAATGCTCCTTTTGCCTGGCAGCGCACTCGGACAGGTTTAGACGAGGCTAAACTGGGCATTACCTGAGCATTTAGCTCAATTACTCTAGGTTCGGGTGGTTGTAAAATTCCCCGACGATAGAGAATCAGGCGATCGCTAAATTCAATTGATTCAGGTGAGGGCGAATGACCATTCGCCCCTACATCGCTTTTGATGGCGAGGGACGTTGGGGTTTCCCCAGCTTGTCCAATCGCCATGTTGATGTAAACCTTTTCTCCTACTTTCATGTCCCAATGACCATCTTGTTATCCTTGAAGAATTGTGTTTTGCAGTAGAGAAATTTCTGCATCCAGCAAAATATTGAGGTTTAAGTCTTTAGCAAAAGCATCTTTTAAAGCTTTGGTTGTCCAGTGGTCTAACTCCTTACTCCAAACTTTCTGCAAAATACAAACGGGAGCAAAAGGCTTAGAACCTTCGGGACGAATTTTCTCACAATCTTTAATTGAGATACCAAGTCACTGATGTTAATCTTTCTAAGGCGCGATCGCTCGGCAGAACTAGAAATTGTTACCTCATCTTTGCCTTGGAGTTTTAACGGTAATGGCAGATTATTAGGTATTGATTAGGTTTGAGAGTCAATTACTGAACTCCAGTCATCGTTTTTGACTGCTACTTCTAATTGGTGACGGCGTTTGATTTCGACCTCGCTTTGCATAGCTTGTGATGTTAATTCATCAGTTAAAGTGGCATCTGCCATTGCTTTACGTAGCTTTAATTTCTTATCCTCATAAGCATCACGTTCGCCATTGGTCATAGCAGCTTTGGCTGCTTCACCAATTGTTTGCGCCCAAGTTCCCTGTTCTCCAGTATTTCCAGTGGGAGTATAATTAATTTCTGCTATCCAATCATTTTTAAGTGCTTCCATTGCTTGACGTTTGGGAAACTTAAAAGTTTGAACCCGAACAAAAGTACATACTTGAGTCCCGTTTTGAGCAATATGTCCCCTAAGAGAACGTAAAACATCTCTAGAATAACCAACATACTGGTAAAGGCGATCGCTATCCAAAACTGCATAAACTCCAGCAACTTTAGCATTTTCTGCTTGTTCTGACCATGCGGATAAAGTAACTATGGCTGTTCCATCAGACTGCGGGGCAACGGTAGAGGCATCAGCACTATGCTCATGGTCAGAACTATATAAAAAGCCATGCAAGCCTTGATGAGCAATAGGAACGTTTTGATGTTCGATGGGAGTATTTTTTTCAGATTCCACAGCTATAGTCTTGGTAAAGATCTATTAATTATCCTACCCGTATATAGTTCGACAAAATCTTTCTGGATAAGAATTGTAATTTAATTTTTGGCCTTGCTGATTACAGATTTGCCATAAAAAAGACTAGAGAGAATTACAGCAAACATTTATTTAAAACTCGACTTGTGCCAAACGCTTCTGTAACATTCCTGGAAAAGCCTCATAATATTTTTGATTTAGGGGAGAAGGATGGGGCAAGGGTAGCAACTTCACTGAACGTTGATGAGTCATGCCCATATCGTCTGTAGCACTGAGATTTACCCTTAGAGAATTTTCAAAGCGATCGCTACTTTTATAAAAACTCTCAACTTCTCCTTTTGCACCATAGGGAACAAACCATTTAAAAGCTTCTGTTCCAAGAGGGATAATCTGATTTCCCTGCCAGTGAAAGACAAATAATCTTTCTATAAAAGGACGAAATCTTTTTTTTACCTTCATCAAATAAGCTTTGTTTCCTGGTGGCTTATACGGCACAGTATTAGTTAATAAAACTCTCTCAATAATCGTAGCGTCTAAATCTTTTCTTGAAGGGGCTTTTTGTTTATAAATTCCATAATAAAAACCTTCTCTGACCATTGTTCCTGAAGCACCAATTAAAGGTTGTTCAGCATGAACCTCATCTTTACCTAAATCACGACCAAAAAAACATAGAGGACTTTGTAAATTTCCTGCATAAAGAATTGGCTTAGTAGGCTCAAGTCCAGCAGATTTATATACAGGAATATCTATCGGAAAATCTTCTCTTTGTGCTTCTTGTTGCACCTGAGCAATTAAAGTAGCAATATCGAACATAAATTAATTTTGTTAATTATCTTATTAAGTTGCTGTAAACGGTGGGTTGAAACCAAGACTAGATATATTGCTGAAGTTTAATAGAAAAAATGCTTTTTACTTCTTTTTCTCTAGTTCCTAATATTGAATTTAGTTTACTTACAAACCGTATTTGATTATTGATCGCCCGTTATCGAACTTGACGGCAATGTCAATAAAGCTTTTCAGCTATTTTATAGTTTTTTCGTTCACCTATATTAGTTCTCAAGCTTGAGACTTTCTAACTTGGATCGCGGTAAAATGATAAAAAGTCAAAAAACTTAATAACAGTTCAACTTATACCCACAACTTAAGGAAAATAATTAAGCAATAGTCATGATTCTTCAAGATCCGCAAACAATTCGGCATTATCAAACAATCACCGACGGAATGGTAAACCTCTGGTGTAGACGCTACAGCTTTGAGGAAATTAGACTGTATTTGGATGGCTATATTGCTTGTTTGCGCAACAGCAACTTTATTGAGCAATACCAGATTCATAAATTAGAAGAGCAAGCATTAAGCTTTCTACGAGATCCCTCTAATTTTGAGCGATCTTTTCCTCAAACACAAATGGAAACTGACACAGACTACTATTAACTCGCTCGAAAGCTTTGGAAAATTTTAGATAATTTTTTATTTGAAATACGAAAGAGACGGATAGTTACAGCCGTCTCTTTAAAGTTATAGGCAGTAGATTCTAGGAAGCTAAGGCAACTTCAACCATCTGTTGCAATTCACCACTTTGATACAGTTCGATCGCAATATCTGAACCGCCAACAAACTCCCCATTAATATATATTTGAGGGATAGTAGGCCAATTGGAATATTCTTTGATTCCTTGACGTATATCTTGATCTGCCAAAATATCTACGGTTTCGTAAGGAACACCCAGAGTATTGAGAATTTGCACTACATTGTTAGAAAAACCACACTGGGGCATCAGTTTCGACCCTTTCATAAATACCATGACTTTGTTGTCATTAAGTAATCGATCAATTTTTGTTTTTACTTCAGGTGTCATAAATCTTTATTACCTATTTTGCTTAATTTACTAAATAACGCCAGCTATTATTTGTAGCGATTAATTCGATCTTACTAAACTTCAAAACATTAGATCATTTAACAATTTTAAATGATTGAGCTTAAACAGCTTGACTAGTAGATGTGGGCTTAAATTTAAATAGTCATTTATTTAGCTTGAGACTAGTAGCAAAATTTAACTCGTTACTCGTTACTTGTTACTCGCTACTTAAGCGGAGCGCTACTAGCAGCCTGCCAAGCTTCAGGAGTGTAGGTTTTAAGAGAGAGGGCATGAATTGTTTCTGATGCCAACTCAGCTTGCAGTGCAGCATAAACTATTTGATGCTGTTTGACTCTGGATTTGCCTGCAAAGTCTGGAGATACAATTATGGCTTCAAAATGTTGTCCATCGCCCGCAACTTTAACTTTGGCATTGGACAGTTTCTCTTGAATCATTGTTTGTACTTGTTCAGGGCTAATCATATTTTATTTTAGTAGAATGGGTATAGACTTTAATTTTAGACAGTATTTAGTTGTTGTAACCTAAACCTAATCTGCTCTATGTAATTAAGTTATTAGGGATTAGGAATCGTTGGATCTACACTTGGCGGTTGAGCTTCTGGGTTTGGAGCTTGAGGGGCAGCATCAGGGGGAGACTGAGGAGACTGGGGAGTAGGTGCTGGATTTTGCAGAGGAGTAGAATCTGGTTTAGAAATAGTAAGAGGCGTATCTACAAAACCAATCTCTAATAGCTGATCGTAAGCCTTCTTACCCAATCCAATTCCTGGACTTTGAGAGGTAACAACTTGAATTAGCAAAGGAATAGATAATTCAGGGTTTCCCTGCGCTCGATGAACTAAAGCCAACTGATAGGTTGCATTGTCCCTGGCAACACCAGTTTCCAAAGCTTTTTTGCGCTGAGATTCAGCAGCAGCATTGTCTATTCCAGTGGTGCTATTGAATAGCTGGAGATAGAAGTTAGATAGTTGGTTGTATACCTGACGCGCACGCTGCAATTTCTGTGATGCTAGAGCATAATTTTGAGCATCAATAGCCTTATCGGCTTCTGCCATTAGTTTTTTTCCGCCTTCGATGCTAAAAATGCTGGCTGAGGGAAGAGAATTACCTTCGGCGGCTTTATTTTCAGTCGATTGAGACTCTACGGGAGTAGTTGTTGACTGTGCCTGAATAGAAGCAATAGGAAAACCAATTAAAAATAAAGTCAAAAACAATAAGCGAGGCACAGAAGAGTTAATTATATTTAGTCTAAGCATAGGTTATGTCTTACCATTTTGTTTCGGTCTTGAGAGGTGATGGCTTTGAGGCTTCAGGTATCTTATCACCCAATAACCCGTGTGTGAAAATCAAAAACTTTATCTTGATTGGGATTAAAAAACTGGTTGATTTATCATTTGATCGCTTATGGTGGAAAGGTTTATTTCTAGGCAGCTTTAGCTTAGTCTATGTATCGCTTAATTTGGATTTTATCCTGCATAACTTTAATTACCGCCTGTCAGAAAACTTCTTCTCGACAAGCTAATTTACCTCAAGATAAATTTATTCAAGCTTATTTTAATCATCGACAAAGTAATGATGATACTTACATCGATCCTTATCGTCAAATAGAACATTCAGGTGATAATTTAGAAGCAGTAATAATTAACGAGATAGAAAAAGCAAAAACTAATATCGATTTAGCTGTGCAAGAGCTAAATTTACCATTAGTGGCTCAGGCTCTAGCTCAAAGTTATCGCTCAGGGGTAAAAATAAGAGTAATTTTAGATAATAACTATAGTCGCCCTTTGAGTAGTTTAAGCGCACAGCAAATTAAGCAGTTAAAGCAACGCGATCGCCTAAAATATAATCAGTTTTTTCAGTTAGTAGATCTAAACCAGGATGGTCGTTTAAGCGATCACGAAATTGCCCAGAGAGACGCTTTAGCGATTTTAGAACAGGCAGGTATTCCTGTCATTGACGATGCTGCTGATGGCTCAAAAGGAAGCGGTTTGATGCACCATAAATTTATGGTAGTTGATGACGAAAAAGTAGTCACAGGGTCAGCGAATTTAACCCTCAGTGGTGTTCATGGAGATATTGATAATTTAAATACCAAAGGTAATGTTAATCATTTACTTACTATTGATAATAACCAGGTTGCAAAGTTTTTTACTGAAGAATTTAACTATATGTGGGGAGATAATAATCAAGGCGGATTAAATAGCAGATTTGGTTTAAAGAAACCTTGGCGATCGCCTGTATCTATTCAAGCAGAAAATACCCAGATTACAGTTCAATTTTCTCCTACTCCTAGCAGCAAGAATTGGCAGGATAGTACTAATGGTTTAATTGCCAAGACAATCAATGAGGCTAACAAGTCTATTGATTTGGCATTGTTTGTTTTTAGTGACCAAGAAATAGCTAATACTCTACAGTCAAAACAGCACCAAGGGTTGAGCTTACGAGGTGTTTTCGACCCTGGTTTTGCCTTTCGTTACTACAGTGAAGTATTAGATATGCGAGGCATTACCCTCAGCAATGACTCTTTGAAGCGAAAAAATTCTCTCTGTCAAGCCGAAACTGGTAACAATCCTTGGCAACAACCCCTGCAAACTATGGGTATAGCCAACCTAAATGCGGGAGATAAGCTTCATCACAAGTTTGCCCTAGTGGACGATCAAACCGTGATTTCTGGCTCACAAAATTGGTCTGAGGCTGCTAATAGTAACAACGATGAAACTGTGATTGCGATCGATAACCCAACAGTTGCCCAGCATTTTCAACAAGAGTTTGAAAGTCTTTATCAAGTGGCTTTTTTCGAGCTACCGCCCAAAATAAAAACTAAGCTTCAGCAGCAACAATCTTGTCAGCGTACACTGCCTTAAAGAGGAGCGCGTTCGGCGGTCAAAAAGCTTTAAGTTCTAAGCTTGGCAATATTATCTAAATTCTATTGATAATTATTATCGATTAACAGCTATAATTTTTTAATTAAACTAATTGATTAATATTCTCAATAACCAATGATTAACAACGATCGCGAATCCTATCCCCAAAGTCGAAAAAAAGCCAATCTAGAACCCTCTTGTCATTTAGAACAGAATAAACTTAGTCAGGTTTTAGCGGTTAAGTGGTCTTCACGCTGGGATGTATTTCGTCGCCTCAAGGAATTAGAGATTAATTGCCAGTGTTCAACCAATGAGCCTTTGCTGGTTCATTTGCATAGTCCAGCTACTGCTATACAAATTTGGAGTGTAGTTAGACAATTTAATGGATCTCGTCAGGAATTGATTGGATGCTTAGATGATTGCTGGCAGATAAGGTACGATCGTAGAAGCAAATAATTTTGAGCGAGCAACGATGAAAAAAGCAGGTAATGCAGTCTCTTCTTTTAATCTCAGTGGAAAATTGAGCAAAATTAAGCTTGAGAAAAATAAAATTAAATACATTAAGCTGGCTACCGAGCAAAATAAAGTTTGGATCAAGGTCAGCAAAAAGCTGAGAAAGCAGATTTCACAACTACCCCTTGAGTCTAAGCTAGAGGTAGCAGGAAAGCTTAAACAATATTCCAAAACGGGTAAGGTCAAATACAAAGCCCAAACTATTACTTTAGTGCCTCAAAACCTGGAGCAATCTGCCAAAATCAAAACTAAGCAGGTTTCTTTGCTGCCTGTGTTTGACAGCAAAACAAAATCCAAAGCTAAAGTGTTGATCTGCCAAAAATCCAACTGCTGGAAAAAAGGTGGTCAACAAGTCTTTGAAGAATTAGAATCCGTATTGAGCGATCGCAATTTAAGCGAGCAGATTTCGATTAAAAAAACAGGCTGTTTAAACAAATGCAAAAAAGCTCCTAATTTAGTCATGCTCCCTGACAAAGCTCATTACACCAAGGTTAAACCAAAGCAGGTTGCCGATTTTGTTGATAAGCATTTAATTGCTGAATCTTGAGCGTGACAAATTTAAAGACCGCGCTGTTTGTCTCAGTTATAACCTTTTTTAACTCACTGAAACATAGAAACTGTAAGAAATCATACTTTGGTGGATTAAAATCATAACTTTTAATCCTCAAGATGGATTCAATCTGGCAGATACTCAATCAAATTAAGGAGTAAGAAGGATGAATATTTAATGCTTCACCCTTTTTGAATTACTTGTTAATGACCAATGATCGATAAAAATGCGACAGCTACTGATTGAGGTACAGCTTGGGAAAGGGAAGAAGATTATCGAATTAGCCGAACAAGAGTTTCAAGGAGCTAACTTAAGTCAAACAGCAGCAAATACCTCTAGAGGAGAGATCGATTTAGTAATAGCTTATGTTCCTAACTCTCAGGTAGAGAAATTTCTCGGAGAATTAGAAGACTTTGAAGACCTTCACGTTACTTTAATTCCTCGTGGAGTAATGCCTCTTAGACCTCCTGTGGATGAAGTTCCTGACAAAGTGATTGATGTTGAACCCAAAAGTCCTTTAGAAGTATTTTTAGCTGGTTTACAAAGTGTAGGCTCTTGGAAAGGTTTTATCGCTTATGCCATAGCTGGCGGAATTATCGTCTGGATTGGTTTATATACTAACAGCAGCTTTCTTTTGGTGGCAGCAATGTTAATTGCTCCTTTTGCTGGTCCGGCGATGAATTTTGCGATCGCCACTGCTAGGGGAGACGGTTTATTACTCAAAAAAAGTTTAGTTCGCTATGTAACTGCAATCTTGGTAACTGCTACGGTGACTTGTTTACTGAGCTTAATTTTGAGTCAAGATCTAGCTTCTAATTCAATGGTAGAAAGTAGCAAGGTTTCTTCTGTGTCGGTTTTGCTACCTTTAGTTGGTGGTGCTGCGGGAGCTTTAAATTTAGTGCAGTCAGAACGGAGTAGTTTAGTTTCGGGGACGGCGGTAGGAATGTTGGTTGCTGCTGCTTTAGCACCGCCTGCGGGAACTCTAGGAATGGCAGTTGCTTTGGGGATGTGGAGCATGACCTTTAACTGTGGATTTCTTTTGATTTTGCAGTTAATAGGGATTAATCTAGCTGCTGCGATTGTTTTTCGTATCTATGGATTGTCCTCCCAAGGAGCGCGCTACAAACGAGGAAGTAAGTGGATTTTTCCCGTCACTTTAGCTATTACATCTACGGCATTAGCTATTTTATTGAGCGTGCAGTTTTCTCTCGATCCAGATTTGCAACGCTCTAGTTTAGAACAGCGTGCCAATGCTGAGGTTCAGAAAGTTGTTAACAATAGCGATTTAGGTAAGTTAGTTAAATCCAGCGTTAGTTTTACTAGAGCCGATATTAAGGATCAAAATACCTTGTTGTGTTTGATTTATGTCCAACGTCCACAAAATATTACCTTATCCGATCGACAAATAAGCGATCGCTTAACAGAAAAAGTACAAAATAGTCTTGTACAAAAGGATTTCAAGGCGACACCTTTAGTCAGCGTTAACGTATTAAAGTCACCTAGTTATTGAGGGGAAAAGAGAAATCAATCATTAAATACGTTTTTTTGATACCTTATAGTTTGATAAGTTAAAAGGAATTTTATTATTACAATTTTTATGAGTTTACCAGAGGCAGACACCCCTTTATACAATCACAGCTTACCAACCATCGAAGACTGGCTACGAGGTCAAGGGTGTAATCAAGATCGAGAAAATCTTCATTGCTGGTATCTTGACAAATTTGCTTGGAAAGCAGAGATTTGTTTAGACGTGGAAGAACTGACCGTACGCTATTACGATGCAAAAGAGGCAAGTCAAAACCTTAGTCGTTCATTTAAATATTCTTTGAGTCGCCAAGACATTGAAGAGGCGGTTTTCTCAGGGCCATAATTTTGAGCGACAAAAATCTAATTTGTTAACGCTACTTACTGCATTTGATTAATATTCCTCGAACATCAAAGTATTAGCAGGAATGCCAAAGATTCAGGCTAATGCTTTTAATTTGTCTTGCTGTTTATTCTGTAGCTTTATCAGGGAATACTAAAAAAGGCAATTGTCTTTGATTGAAAAAGTATTTTCAAAAATAATCCTCAATCAAACATTGCCATAATTGAAGAATTTGAGTATGGCAATGAATAATCTAGGCTTTAAACTACCTAACCTACTAGAGCTTTTCGTCCGTCACACTCCAGCAGCGATCGCCATGTTAGATCGAGAAATGCGTTATTTGGTTATAAGCGATCGCTGGATTGAAGATTATCAGCTAAAAGAAAAAAATATTATTGGGCGAACTCATTATGAAATTTTCCCCGAACTCCCCGAACGCTGGAAACAAGATCATCGAGACTGTCTAGCGGGAAAGGTTGAGTTTCTCAAAAGTGAGGAAGATAGTTTTGTTCGACCTGATGGCAGAGTTGACTGGTTGCGCTGGGAACTACGCCCTTGGCATGATTTGGAAGGTAAAATCGCTGGTTTAGTGATGCTTTGTGAAGTAATTACCGAGAGAAAACTACTAGAGCAAAAATTACAAAAGAACGAAGCTCAAATGCGCGCTATGTTTGAAGCCATGACTGACTTGGTTTTAACTATCGAGTTGGTTAATGATTCAATTCAAATTTTACCAAGGGAATTTTACAATTCAAACTATGGTAATGCTCACCATCAAACAATCGAACAAACTGATGCTCAATTATTTCATGGTGCTGAAGCCGAGAATTATCGCAGCCTGATACGACAAGTTTTGCAGACTCAGCAAGCCATTAACCTTGAATACAGTCTTAAGCTCAATAATTCTTTGGACTGGTTTAGCGTCAATATTTCCCCCGTATCTGAAACTATCGTTATTTGGGTGGCTCGTAATATCAACCATCGCCAAGAAATGGAACAAAACCTTTTTGCCGAAAAAGAGCTAGCTCAAGTTACCTTAAAATCCATCGGCGATGCAGTCATTACCACTGATGCTTTAGGTAAAGTAAAATTCGTTAATTCAGTAGCAGAGCGATTAACTGGCTGGGGGACAGCAGAAGCTCAAGGAAAACCAATAGCCAAAATTTTTCAAATTATCAACCAACATACCAGAGAACCTGTAGTTAATCCTGTAGATTTGGTTCTACGAGAAAATCATATCTACGAGCTTGCTAGTGATACTGTGTTAATCGCCCGTGGTGGAAGTGAATATGCCATTGAAGACTCAGCAGCACCAATTCAAGATCGTCAAGGTAACCTTATTGGTGCGGTCATTGTCTTCCACGATGTGACTGAAGCTCGCAGTTTAGCTCACGAATTATCTTGGCAAGCTACTCACGATACTTTAACTGGGTTATATAATCGACGCAAATTTGAGCAACAATTAGATTCAGCAATTCAAGAATCTCAAGCTAATAAAATAGACCACGCTCTTTGTTATTTAGATTTAGATAGATTTAAAATTGTCAACGATACTTGCGGTCATGCTGCTGGAGACGAATTACTAAAACAGGTAACTAAGTTACTGAAGCAAAGAATTCGTAGTTCGGATATTTTTGCTCGTTTGGGAGGAGATGAATTTGGACTTTTACTTCATCAATGTCCGATACAAACAGCGCAAACAATTGCTAATCAACTCAGACAATTAATTCACGACTTTCGCTTTTCTTGGGAAGATAAGATATTTAAGATTGGAGTTAGTATTGGTTTGGTTGCTATAGATTCAACCACAACCAACTTAGCCAGTTTATTAAATAAGGCTGACGCAGCTTGCTACGCAGCTAAAGAAAGTCGTAACTGCGTCCATCTTTACTACGAAGATATTATAGTTGCCCAACAATGGGGACAAAGACAGTGGATTGCCATATTAAACCGAGCTTTAGAGGAAGATCTTTGTCTTGATGCGCGTACATACGACCCCGCGCAGCATCGCTTTTGTCTTTATGCTCAAAAAATTGTTAACCTCAAAGATAATGGCGATCGCACTCATTATGAAATACTTCTCCGTTTAATTGGCGAATCAGAAGAAATAATTGTTCCTGGTGCATTTCTTCCTGCTGCGGAGCGTTATGATTTGATGCCAGCGATCGATCGTTGGGTCGTCACTACATTTTTTGCTAGCTATGAAGCTTACTGTCAATCTAGACAAGAGCAAAATTTAAAGCATCCAACTAACGTATACACCATCAATCTTTCGGGAGCGAGTATTAATAATCAAGAGTTTGCTACTTTTCTTCAAGAACAATTTGATTGCTATGCTATTCCACCTGAGACTATTTGCTTTGAAATTACCGAAACAGTAGCGATTTCTAATTTAGGTAAGGCAGTAACTTTAATCAAGCAGTTAAAGAAATTAGGTTGCTCAATTGCTCTAGATGATTTCGGTAGCGGTATGTGTTCTCTGACCTACTTGAAAAATTTACCCGTTGATTATCTAAAAATTGATGGTAGCTTTATTAAGAATATCGCCAATGACCCTGTTGATTATGCGACCGTAGAATGTTTCAATCATATCAGTCAAATCATGAACATCAAAACTATCGCTGAATTTGTAGAAGACGATGTTATTCTGCAAAACTTAAAGCAAATAGGTATTGACTATGCTCAAGGTTATGAAATTGAGAAACCTCAGCCTCTAATCTTCAACTAAGATTATTGATGTTAGCCAAATTCGGAAATAAACTTGTAGATATTATGAATAGAATTGTTGAAGTTTTAGCCGACAAGACTGATTTGATCAAGCGATCGCAAGAAATTCTTTTATCTCGCCTACAAGCAGCTATTGAAGCAAGAAATCAATTTACTATCGCTTTAGCAGGAGGCAGCACCCCAAAACCTCTTTATGAATCTTTAGCTAGTCAGCCTTTACCTTGGTCGAAGATACATTTTTTTTGGGGAGATGAACGCTATGTGCCAGCTAGCCATAATGACAGTAATCAGTTGATGACCCGTCAAGCTTTACTAGACAGAATTGACATTCCCCAGGGCAATATTCACCCTATGGATACTACCGTCGCAGACCCTCTTGAAGCTGCCCAAAAACACGAGCAGGATCTGCAAGAGTTCTTTGGAGTTAAACAGACAGAAATGCCCAAATTTGACCTAATCTTGTTGGGCATGGGAGATGATGGACACACAGCCTCATTGTTCCCCAAAACTGAAGCCTTGTCCGTTAGCGATCGCTTGATTACCGTAGGCAATAAAGATGGTCAGCCTCGTCTTACTTTTACCGTCCCCTTGATTAATCAAGCTCGTTGCGTTGTCTTTTTAGTTGCTGGAGAAAATAAACGTTCTGCTTTAAAAGAAGTATTTGCCTCCCAAGGTGATGCTCAAAATTACCCCTCTCGTTTGATTCAACCCCAAGGAGAACTTATCTGGCTGTTGGATCGTCAAGCAGCAGCCGAACTATAAATTGCCTAGCTTTTCTATTGATCTGTAAAAAACTAGAACGCCAAAGGTAGTATATAGTGGGATAAAAAAATATCTATGTCGGTAGCAGTGTAATAGTCAGTTTAAAAAAATACCTATGATTACTTGCCCTAGTTGCAATCATCAAAATCCAGAAGGATCTTTGCAATGCGAAAATTGCTATACTCCTTTGCCCGCTACAGTTGGCTGTCCTAACTGTGGTGCATCCGTACAAACTGATGCTACTTTTTGTGGTCAATGTGGTTTTAATTTACAAGCAGAAAACCCCTTTGCCGAAGTTTCTTTAGCAGAAACATCATTCGCATCAGAAGAAATTCCCCTGCCAGAAGAAATTCCCCTGCCAGAAGAAATGCCTCTATCAGCAGCCAGCGAGGATATTTTACCCGAAACCTCTATGAGATTACCAATCCAAAGCCCTTGGGATGAGCAAGAAGAGGAAGATATGATGACCATTGGACAAACTTACCCAGTATCGCAGATTATAGAGCCAGAGACAGCAGTTAATTCTGAATCTTCTGTACCAGATACAAAATTTGCAACTGAAGCAGAATATAATGATTCAACTGCTGATGAAGAAACTTTATCCTGGGAATCAAATACTGCCGATTTAAGTTTGGATTTTGAGCAGTCCCAAGTAGCTTCAGAACCTTCTTTTGAAGAGCCACCAGCATCAGCACCACCTGGAGTTCCTTTAGAATCAATTAATCTTAATAATCAAGCTGGTTCGTCTATACCTAAACCCGCTCAAGATAGAGAAAGTTATGCAGCAAGTGCAACTCAACTACAGTTACAAACCGTCAGCCTACTTCATTTACAAAGCAATACTAAGATAAAACTGCCTTTAGACTTAGATGTGGTTCATATTGGTAAACCAAACGGTCAAATTCCTCCTGATATAGACGTAGCTGGTTTTCCTGATTCAGAAATAGTATCACGGGTTCATGCTGACATTCGGATTGAAGGAGACACTCTTTATATCGAAGACGTGGGCAGTTCTAATGGAACTTATATAAATCATTCTTCTTTGGTAAGAGGTAATCGCCATCGCCTACGACCAGGCGATCGCATTTCACTAGGAAAAGGAGATTTAGTAACCTTTATCTTTCAACGTAGCTAAAATGTCTGGTGAAAAAACAGTATTAATACCATACAAATGAACTAACGGTGCAACATCGATAGAAAGTAAAAGGTAGGGAGTTTCAACCTATATGAAGCACCTTGAAAACTAAATATTAATGATTACAGCAAAACAAGCACTGAAAGCTTGTATTTTGTCCGAATTTCTAACCTCAAAAGGCTTACCAATACGGGTATTTCGATATCTAGAAGCTGAAAAGTTAATTCGGATAGAAGCAGGCTTTAGAGACAAACAAATTAGAATTGTTATTAACGAGAATGGAAAAGCAAAATATATCTAAAACACTAGAAAACATGACGGTTGAGCAACTCAGCCAATACATGAAAGACAACAAAGACAATCATGAAGAGTGGCAAAAAGCTTATGACCTATTTGCTCAAAAATCTGATTGGCAAGATGCGCCAGAAGGCGCATCCTGGGAGGAACAAAAGCAATTTGTTGAAAATTTTGTTTCTCAAGTAACAGGCTAGTATCATAGTCAAATCCTTATTTCACAAAGAAAATTAAACTATGAATATTTAAAAATCTTGCCAGACAATTAAAATTTGCTTAAGTTTTAGCGGACTGTAAAATCTCTCTGCACAGTTAGGTCTAAGTCGTTGTTGGGATCGATAGAAATTAGCTCTGCTTTGTTTCCTCCCAACAACAGCCCAGCGAGCGCTCCAGCCCCAGCACCTCCAAGGACTTTTAATGCTCCAATATCGCCAAAGATTTCTGATAATACGGCAGCAGCACCACCACCAATAGCAGCACCTTTAAGGATATCGCCCGCATTTGCGCCTTTTTTGACAGTTTCTGTGCGGGTTATAACATTAGAAATTGCCTCAATGGGTAGGCTTGTACCGTCAGGAAAAATAACCTCATCGGCAACAAACAATGAGCCAGTTTCATCATTACTAGGTTGAATATTTCCTGAAATCTCGCTACCGTAAGGGATTAAGGTATTTTTTCGACTATCTCGCACATTAGCTGCTACCAACAAAGTTACAGGTGTAGTTTCTTTAGGAGTTACTAGAATTTTGTCTTTGTCGTATTCTATGGGAATAACAAAGCCTTCAGGGACGGTATTAGACGCACTAGCAGGAAAACGATCGCGTTGTTGGTCATTGTCTCTAGATGGGTTATATTCTCTGTCTCTAGTTGGATAATATTCCCTATTTCTAGGTGGGTTATATTCCCTGTCTCTAGGTGGGTTATATTCTCTGTCCCTAGTTGGTGTTTGTTCGGGAAAAAGCTGTGCTTGGGCTATATTGGCAAAATTAGCGACCGTAGTTAGCGAAATAGCAAGAGTAGTAAAAATAGAGGTGGTTATCTTAGAGTATTTTGCGTTAAACATGACTAGGTAAAAATATTTCTTTGAGAGATTTAGTTATGAGCAATTGACGCAGAGAGATAAACCATAGTTCCAAATAATTGATTTACAGATAGTAATAGCAGTTGGTAATCCAGTCAGAATCTAAGGTATAAGTCCAAGCAAAGTAACCTTCATGTTAAAATCCCACCTGCGCTCGAAAAAACCCAAACGCAAGCCAGCAAAACATCGAGCCCATTTTTTTTTAAAGCACAAAAGACTAATTTTGTTGGTTTTGATTAGCAGTTTAGGCTGGGGGTTTTGGCAGGTTCAAAGCAGTCTGTTTTCCCAGTCGAGAAAAGAACAAGTTGGTTCAGTATCACCTATAGTTAATTTGCGATCGCTTGCTCCTACTGCTAGAGCTAACCAATTAAAACTTTTGAGTAACGCTGAAGGAAATGGCGATTCTGCTCAACAAATAATCATTAACCGTAATCGCGCTCGCTATTTATTAGCTACGGATTTGATTCAACAGCAGCAGGGCAAACTAGCCTTAACTTACCTTCAAGGATTAGCTGAAGATTACCCGTTGTTACGTCCTCAAATATTATTTAAAACCGCCCAGGCTTATCAGCAAAATAAAGAAGAACAAGCTGCCCAAAGAACTTTAGAAGATCTAATCGAAAACTATCCTCGATCGCCGATTACTGCTAATGCTATATCTTTATTAGATGGCGATCGCTCCCAACATCAAGCCCGATTAATTCGGGAATTTCCCTATCATCCCCTAGCTCAAAAGCTGGCTCGTCAGGGTTTGCAGCAAAATCCTGACCAGTTTAAACTGTTGCTGCTGTTGGCAAAATACAGTCGAGATGCCGACTTAAATAAAATTCGCGAGCGCCTTGTCTTAGAATACTCAGGAAAATTAACTCCTGAAGACTGGGAAGCGATCGCCAATGGCTACTGGCGAGAGGATGAATATCGCAGAGCAGCAGACGCTTACGCTTTTGCTCCTGACACACCCCGCAATCTTTATCGTGTAGCTAGAGGATTTCATCGTAACGGTAATCTGGATGCTGCTAGGCTTGGCTATCAAATACTAATTAGTGAATACCATGATGCTAGAGAAGCGGGACAGGCTTTATTATATTTAGCCAGCATTTCTAGTGGTGATGAAGCGGTAGTTTACTTAGAAAAAGCGATCGCCAAATTTCCTGATGTTGCTCCTGAAGCTTATCGTTCTAAGGCAATTATTCATGAACGTTTCGGCAAGTATAAAGCAGCAGCTCAAGCTCGCGATCGGCTATTAAATAAATACGGCGATTCGTCAGCAGCAGTAGAGTATCGCTGCAAAATAGCCCAAGAATTAGCCAATAAAGGCAACAAAAAAGATGCTTGGCAGTGGATGCAGCCTGTTGTTAAATCTAACTTAGAACTAGATTTTGCTCCTCAAGCACTTTATCAAACTGGAATTTGGGCAACCGATCTGGGTAAACCTGCTGCTGCTGAGACAGTCTTTAAAAAGATTATAGGACTATATCCTCAATCCTACTGGGCGTGGCGTTCGGCAATTAAGCTAAATTGGCAGGTGGGAGACTTTGAGCAAGTACGTTCTCTTAATCCTGCCTTAGATTTGGCTAAAACTTACAGCCCTTTGCCAACGGGTTCTAAAGCCATGCAGGAACTGTATTTGTTGGGACAATATCATGATGCTTGGTTACTTTTGCAGTCAGAAATTGAGCAGCATCAACAGCTAACCGTCAATGAGCAGTTTAGCGAAGGGATATTAAAGCTAGAGCTAGGTCAGTATAGCGCAGGAATGCAGGAAATTTGGGATTTAACCAAGCGCGACGATCCCCAAGAATTAGAACAGTGGAAAGCTTTGCGTAAAACAACCGCCTACTGGCAGGGTTTATTTCCTTTTCCCTATGAGTCAAAAATTCGCGAGTATGCTCAACAAGAACAAATTAATCCTTTACTAGTTATTTCAGTAATGCGCAAAGAATCTACTTTTGATCCCAAAATTGATTCGGCAGTCGGGGCAATAGGCTTGATGCAAATCGTGCCACCCACTGCTAATTGGATAGCAAAACAAATACAGTTGCCCAACTATTCTTTAACTAACCCCGATGACAATATTAAGATTGGTACTTGGTATCTCAAACACAATCACGATCGCTATCAAGATAATTCTTTATTAGCAGTAGCTAGCTATAACGCTGGTACTAGTAACGTTAATGATTGGTTGACTAAATACGATCTTAATGATCGCGATCGCTTTATAGAGCAAATCCCCTTCCCCGAAACCAAAGATTATGTAGAAGGAGTATTCGGCAACTACTGGAACTATCTACGCTTGTACAATCCCGAAATACGCCAAAAAGTTGATAGTTTGGGCAAAAATTAACAGTGCGCTCCAGAATGATTGGCTTTGCATCTGGTGGGCAATTTATTTCGATTCGGAATTAATATATTTCAATATATCGGGATTGCTTTTGTCTATAACATAGACATATCCGAGATCGATCGCTATTCTTCTTCTCAGACCAAGAGTAGGATACAGTGGAGCTCCTAATCCCTTAGTAGCGTGTAAATCAGCCGATTTAACCAACTGTAAAGCGACATCTTTCGATAAATTGTTACCGAAGGTATTCAAAACATTAGTGGCACAATCATTTTTATACACTTTTTTTAGTTCAGCATTGCGTTTTTCATACGCCAATAAAATTACGTCCAAACAAGCAGCATAATCATAGCTATTATTAAAATCAAAGACAAATTTTTTAGCTTGGCTATTTTGGGGTTGAGACTGGGCAAGATTTGCCTGAGCTTTGATTTCAGCGTCAGATGAAATTGATAGAGCTAATGGAATAGCGAAAGCAATTCCTATTGTTAGTGATACTTGTAAAAGCTTTTTCATTTTTTGCAGCTAAATAACTATAAATTTAGATTGATTTTGTTACTGGTTTTTCCTAATCTCTTAATGCGAAAGAAAGCTGGCAACTATTCTATCCGAACTCAGATCGTAATTGAAAAAAAAAGCGAGCGATCGCTCCCACAGTTTAAACGCTTCACGAGCCAAGTCTTTAACACAGTCTAAAGACACGATTGCTAGCTGTTGCCGAACAGATTGGCATAGCTAATTCTGCTTTAAGCTGGGTAGGTTCTAAAGCATCTATTTGAACTGCAAAACTGGCTAAGCAATCCTTTACTCCACTTTGAAAAATAAGAGCAGAAACATCAACTTCCTCTTCAGCTAACAAGGTATCTTCGTCTTAGCTTAAGTCCCCTAGTTTGTTGTATTAATCAAAAAATTCTGCCTACAAAATGCGATCGCGCTATTTAACAAAATCATAATTAGATAGATATTTATCGTTGACGTGAGGGAACTCTAAATTAAGTACTACAGCTTATTTAGTCTTATGAGTTTTCTGACTCCCCAATGTTCTGAACTAGTCCATAACGTCAACAGCATCTTAGATTTAGTAGCAGAATTAAATAAAAATCAGCAAGTTCGAGTTGCCGAAGCCTCTTTGAGCAAGGCGATCGCGCCTAAGTTTGAAATTGTTTTTGCGGGGGCATTTAGTGCAGGCAAATCGATGTTGATTAATGCACTCTTGGAACGGGAATTGCTTTATAGTGCCGAAGGACACGCCACAGGCACAGAATGCTACATAGAATACGCTGAACCCGAAGCCGAAAGAGTGGTTCTAACTTTTTTGAGTGAAGCAGAAATTAAACAGCAAGCCCTTAGTTTATGCCAGCATTTGGGATTATCAGCAAAAGATAATATTAATGAACCAGAAATAATCAATTTACTGCATCAGACTTGTGCTGTAATTATTGAACAAGAAGGCGGTGTAAGTAAGTCAGAAAGGGCAAAAAAGGCTAATGCTTTAGTTTTACTGCTAAAAGGATTTGCAGCAAATCGCGATCGCATTGATGCTAAGAAAAATAATACTTATTCGATGGAGGAATTTAATTTCTCTAATTTATCCCAAGCAGCTACTTATGCCAGACGGGGTAGTAATAGCGCAGTATTGACTAAGGTTGAATATTACTGTCATCATCCCCTTTTAGAAGACGGTAATGTTTTGGTAGATATGCCAGGTATTGACGCGCCTGTAAAAAAAGATGCCGAACTTACCTACAGCAAAATCGAACATCCCGACACCTCGGCAGTAATTTGTGTGCTTAAACCCGCTTCGGCTGGAGAAATGACTTCAGAAGAAACCGAGTTGATGGAAAAGATGAAATCTAATCTAGGAATACGCGATCGCGTTTTTTATGTCTTTAATCGCATCGATCAAACTTGGTATAACGGACAATTAAGACAGCGTTTGGATAGCTTGATTCAAAGTGAGTTTAGAGGTAACAAGCGGGTATATAAAACCAGTGGCTTATTAGGATTCTACGGTAGTCAAGTCAAATCTACCAACATCAGCGATCGCTTTGGTTTAAATTCTCTATTTGTCGAAAGTGTTAAAGGGATTGGGGGAGAGGAAGAAACGCCCCAGTTTGTGAGTGAATTTAATAATTACTGTGCCAACTCAGGTAAACTTACTCGCACGAACTTTAGAGTATCCGTCAATAGTTACGAAACACAGAATGAAAACTATACTCGCATCCTCAGCGAATTTGGTACGCCCTTAATTGAACAACTGATTGCCGATAGTGGCATTGAAGAATTTCGTAGTGCGATTAGTCGCTACCTAACCGAAGAAAAACGCCCTCAGCTATTTGCTAACCTAGCTGAAGATCTCAAGCCTATCTGTAACAACCTTAAACAGCATTACCTCAAGCAACTACAAGAGTTAGATAATCAACCCCATGAGATTGAGGCGATGAAGACTCAGGAGTTGACGCTACTTAACCAAAGGCTACAGGTAATTGGTAAAGAATTCTCGCAACATTTAGAAAATGAAGTAAATTCCATCGTTACCAATCAAAATTCTGAATTTGAATCAGACTTTCAAAAACTTAAAGCGCAAATGGTAAGTCGTCTTGATGAACTCCTGCAAACCTTTTCCGTACAGGGTGCTTATAGTCGCGCTACTTTATCCCATCCCCGTAATGCAACCGCGCCTCTTATTGCTGTGTTGGTAGAAGCTTTGTACTACTTGGCTAACGAACTTGAGGTTATTTTAGTTGCAGCATCACAGGTGTTAGTTCAAAACTTTTGTCAGCGTTTGAGCGATCGCTTTAAACAACAAGAATATTACCGTCAACTGGATCGTTTACTGGGTGAAGATACTGGTATTCAAACAGAATTAAAAGAATTAGAAGCTAAATTAATTCATGCCCTAGTTAGTGAAGCCAAAACAGAATGCGATTGCTATGTTCGGGAAAGCCCACGCTTTTATGATGAAGGAACGTTTTCTATCTATCAGTTTCGTCAGACATTACAGCAGACTTCTCAAGGTTATGACTGCGCCAGCATGGTTGAAGCCGAACCTGCTATCCGTCAGCTATTAAAGTTAGATTTTGAACCAAAAGTTTCCACCACAATTCGTCGCAATTTCCGTCAAACAATCAACCAAACTATCAAAACCCAATTGTTACCAATGGCGCAACAACAAGCAGAGAAAATCTTACAATATTATCCCCAAGCAAGAGCATTTCTAGAACAAACTTTGGAACAGGAAGCTATTGCTAAAATTGCTCTCAATCAGAATTTACAGTTAGAAGTAAAAGAGAAAATAAAACAGTATAACCAGTCAGTAAATGGCTTGAACGAATGCTTGCGATCGCTCCAATTATTTGACCATCAATTACCAGTTATTGATCGACAAGAAATAGGTGTAAATATTGACTCAGTTAATACACAGCCCAATCATGCAAATGAATAGTATAGTAACTCTTTTGAGGATATTTGCCAAATAAAAGTAGATAACACCAATCCAAATTAAACAATAAAATGACAAATTCCAGTATTGATTTAAAACCAAATGAACATTTGAGTAGCTGCGATAATCGAGACGTTATTTCTTTTGATTCAAGAGATCCTATTTATATTAGTAAATTATTTGCTCTTGTTAGATCAGCATTTGAAGGTCACATTATTTATTATATAAGTAATTCTATTACCCAAAAGTTAGCAAACAAATGTGATGCAAAACTATGGTTTGAAGATGGAGAAAAGTGTGAAATTCTTAAAGCTACTTCTTCAGGATGGAAAACAGGAAAAATGAAGTTAAAAATTAATATATCTTTAGAATTTATTTCCGATCAACCTGAACAAGATAAATCACCTCTTGATGATGTTCGTCAAGAATTTAATCAAAGTAACTCATAACTTCAAGGAGAATAACCAAACTATAGATTAGGAAATCTAAAATATTTCTTAAATCTCTTTGCGTCTTTGCGTCTCTGCGCGAAATAAATAATAGTCCAAATTCTCTAGATGATATTCGTAATCAAATAGATACTGCTAACTAATAATCCAAACAAAGGAGTAATTAATAATGGAAGAAGCAAATAAATTTATCAATGGCGATGAAGTAATTTCAATTAATGATAAAGAAAATAATGTTTTAATTAATCATCATACTTATAAAGCTGAAGAGTTTTTAAGTAGACTAGGCAAACACATTGACCGTAATAAGAAAGAGATATGGATTGACAAAGGAGTGCCTTGTAAAATGCTATCTCCCAATCAACAATGGCAAAAAGGTAAAATAAAGATCTGTTTACAGTTTATTCCCGATCGACCAGAATCAATGCTGGATGACATTAGACAAGAAAATCAGTAGAAGTATTATTTATATAATTTATCAGAATTATTAAGATGAACTCAGAAATTAATTTCAAGCAAATGGAACATGAAGACTCTAATGCGGTTGTTTCTTTTAATAATGGAACGACATTTAAAGTCTGTAAGTTTATGGAAAATATAAACACTTTTTTTAGACAATTAATACTCAATGAGTTACAAGAAAAATTAAGACAGGCTGGTTTAGGAACTCCTCCTCGCGTTAATACTTGGAATACAGGTGTTGATGCCGAAATTTTAGAACCTAAATCTGGAGAATGGAAAAAAGGCAAGGTAAGAATGAGAGTAATTTTAGAATTTTGTCCTGATGAACCAGAAGATGCAACAATTAATAACGTTCAACAAAACAGCAATTCTTTAGATGACATCCGTCAGACCATTTCTTAACAATGTCTAAAATACAGAGAATTAATATTCCTCAGCCTGTTAAAAAATATGTATTGCAGCGAAATAACCATCAATGCCAAAGCTGCGGTAAAAAGAATACCGAAGCTCGACTAAATATAGATCATATTATTCCTCTGGCTAAGGGCGGAAGCAACGATATAAGTAACCTGCAAGTCTTATGTAGCCCATGTAATCAAAGGAAAAAGCATCATTTTGATTCTCGTTTTCGGCGTAATTATAATTAGCTATATTGTCTTTACTTGAGCTAAAAATAAGATAGTGACCCTGTTTTAAGCTTCGCTAAAAGTGCATAAGAACTCCAATGTAGTCTTAAAATGCCTTTTTTACAACTCTTAAAGCGTTTCGCTACAAATATAGCTTAATCAAAAATAAAACCCTGTTTAGTAAGTGGAGAGCAGAGATACAATAAAAATATAAAGGCTATAGCTGCTATTTGACTGATGATCTATACTACCGAAGAACTACTCCAAATACTAGACTGCGAGCTAAAAGAAAACTGGAAAGGTAAACGAATTGTCTTATCATCAGCGAAAAGGCTAAACGATCCTGTCGTAGCAAAAGCCTTAGATATGAATCAGGTCAATAAAGTATTTGCTTATCGCGATTTTCGTTCTCAAATCCACAAATATCAGCGACAGCACGAAGTATCAGGAATTATTTGGCGCACCTGTACTTTTGCTGGACAAAGCATAACCTATCCAGAAATACACAATCAATTGATTCCTGTCCCAGGAGATAAAGATATTTTAATTGCCGCCCGAACCAAAATTCTGGATTTTTGGTATTCAATGACGGACAAAATGAATTTCTGGCTAGTTAACAATCGTCTTGATAACAACGGTAGTCATCATCAAAAAATCACCTTTGGCTATCTGCAAAAGCTAGTTCAACAAACAGAATGGGCAGAAATAGACGCAGCCCGCACAGAAATTTATCTCGGTTTGTGTTGGGGAAAGCCCCAAGAACATATCTATCAGTGGGCAAAACCAAAGTCGGGTTGCGATCGCATTATTGCTACTATATCCGAACCGAGCGCAATCAAGATATAGTAGTTTAAACAATCATCTTACTATAATTTCATTTTTAAGTTAGAAAAACTTATGTCTCAACAACACGCAGTAGGAGTAATCCAAGCCCTTGGTTTTCCTGCTGTCTTAGCTGCTTCTGATGCGATGTTAAAAGCTGGTCGCGTTACCTTAGTTTATTTTGATAAAGGAGAAAGCGGCACTTTTGTAATTGCTATTCGTGGTCCAATTGCCGAAGTTAGACCTTCTATGGAAGCAGGATTACTGGCAGCAGAAAATACTTTTGGTGGTGAGGTGACTACTCACTATACTGTACCCAACCCACCAGATAATGTAGTTGCTGTTTTGCCTATCGCCTATACCGAAGAAGTAGAGCAATATCGCTTTTAATTTACTCTACAGCGAAAACTAAATTTATAAAAATCACCGTCAGTCAGCTAAAATTAGTACTCGTTACCGATTACTTCGCTATTTTTATCAAGTGAATCAAAATAAGACAACGAAGTCTGCTGTAACCGCCAGTAAATGTAATTAAGCATTACTTTTATTCGTATTTATAATTAATAATTTCAAGGAGCAAATTTATGCCGTCTCAATCTGCGGTAGGATCGATTGAAACCAAAGGATTCCCAGGTATTTTAGCAGCAGCCGATGCTATGGTAAAAGCAGGTCGAGTGACCTTAGTTGGTTATATTCGTGTAGGTAGTGCGCGCTTTAACGTTAATATTCGCGGTGACGTATCTGAAGTAAAAACGGCTATGGCTGCGGGAATCGAGGCAGTAAAAAAAGCAGAAGGAGCAACGTTAGAGTCTTGGGTAATTATTCCTCGCCCCCATGAAAACGTCTGTGCTGTCTTGCCTATTGACTACACTGAAGAGGTAATGCCTTACTTCGATCAGGTAGAAGGAAGAACATTACCTATCGCTCCTAGTCCTAATTCTCTACTGAGTTAATTTATTAAAGATTACTCGATAGCAAGATGAGAAATGGTTAAGGGAAGAACAGACAAAGAAAGACAATTTTGCTCTGATACATAAAATATAAGCTGTATTAGCATCAATCTTTATTCTTTCTTCCCTTACTCTTTCACCAAAAATTTGGCTAAATTAGCTTATCAATTCACTCACAATTTTCCTATAACCAAAAGCAGCTAGTTACCTAGTAAGAATAGTTTTCTTCTCAAAGCTCTAAAGTAAAGAAAAACAGGAAATTGATAATATTCAATTATTAGCCAAACAACACAAAGTAGATGGGCGCAAAAAGTAAGAATTGTCCAGGTTAAGGGAAGCCAGGACAGTAGACTATCCTCTGTTGGTGGAAATAAATACATTCCAGAAGCAATAATTGACGTAGGAATACAGACAAAACCAAAGGCAAATAACAAATAAACCCAGCCTATCTCTGCACCTTCCCTATGAATTCCCTTCCAGGTTTTACCATTCCAGTACCAGGTTAAGGGCAATTGACTGTCTGCCATCTTCAACAATTGTTTGTCAAAATTTGTCGTAAAAATATGTTGACAAAAGCCACAGGCAAAGGTTTCCATCATCGGCATCTCTCTTACTCTACCGTGACGGCAAACAGGACAAGGATATTCTCCTTCAAGATGAAAGCGATTGAATTCCTTCCATTCTTTTTGTAATAAATCTACTCCAGAATTAGCTGAGGAACTACTCAAGTTATAAATGTTAGACATACACCTCAAACATCGTGATACTTTCCAAGTACTATATTTTTAGGCTTAAAATGCAACCAGTTTTATATTAACGCTACTTTCGAGTCAAGAATAGGTTTTGCCAAGGATAGCTATAAGCTATATGCCTTGAGAACTTTTTGCTCAAGCCAGTTAGAAATTAAACGAGAACAAAAAAGCATTCTTCAACTGACTGTGTAGTAAAAGTTTTAGCTTCCTTAAGTTAATTATGAGATAAAGGTTAGCTTGAGTTTATTTATGCCAAATTGTAATTATAACGAGCCTAATATAGTTAGTTTGGTTGTCGCTCTACATAAAGATATAAATATCAATATTAATTAGTAGTAAAACAAACTTTTTTTGCAGAGAATATACATTCTCAATAAAAACAACATTGTCTTAAATCTCAACAGCCCCTTGAAATCCTTAATTATTAACTTCTAGCTTTTAACTTCCTCCTAGCACTTAAATCAATTTCCTAGCATTTGTAATTTGTATAAGCTGGCATATAATCCTTCGGTAGCTAATAATTCATCATGACTACCAAATTCTACTAACTCGCCACGCTTTAATACCAAAATTTTATCTACGTTACGGATAGTAGAAAGACGATGAGCAATAATAATTGCCGAACGATCGATCAGTAGCTGATCTAAAGCTGATTGAACCAAAGCTTCGGTGGATACATCTAAGCTAGAAGTAGCCTCATCTAAAATCAAAACATGAGGATTACGGATGGCAACCCGCGCAAAAGCCAAAAGCTGTTTTTGTCCCCCCGAAAGGTTTGTACCTCTCTCCCGTAAGGTTGTGTCATAGCCATCAGGCAAATCTTCAATAAAGCTATCAATATTAACTAATTTAGCAGCCTGTTTAACTTCTTCAAGGGAATAGTCGTCACCCAAGGTAATATTGCGTTTGACATCTCCCGCAAATAAAAAGCTTTCTTGTAAAATCACACCAATGTAGCGACGTAAATCTGCTTGAGGAATATCTCTAATATCAATGCCGTCTACCAATATTCTGCCCTTACTTGGTTCATAAAGACGACACAGCAAGCGAATTATAGAGCTTTTTCCCGCACCTGTAGGACCGACTAAGGCTACTTTTTCTCCAGGTTTAATAGTGAAGTCTAAATTTTTGATTACATATTCATCGCTTTTGTAGCCAAACCAAACGTTCTCAAAGCGAATTTCGCCTGTTTGAGAGTTACTAGCATCATTTAACAACAAAGTACGGTGTCCCTCGGCAACAGAGATGACTTTATCTCTAATTTCAATGGGTTCTCTTAACAATTCCGTAATCCTTTCGATCGCGGTAAACCCAGACTGAAACATGGTAAACTTATCAGCAAACTGACGTATGGGATTAAATAACCGTTGGGCATAGAGAATAAACGCCGTTAGTTCTCCATACTGCATGGTGTCCCGAAGCACAAAGATCCCTCCTGCCCAAAGAACCGCTGCGATCGCAACTAAAGCAATCCATTCCAGCGTCGCCGATACAGCCGAATCATGAAAGATAGTTTTATCAACTTCTGAGCGATAGCGTTCGTTAATTGAGCGATACATTTCGCTGTTGTATTTTTCCCGCCGAAATAGCTGCACAATATTAATTCCTGTAATATTTTCTTGCAGCATGGAGTTGAGCCTAGATAGTTCCTCTCTGGCTTTATAGTTGGCTTTACGATATTGCTGCTGGAAATAAATAATTAGTGCCGTCACGGGAATCAGCATAAAAACCAGAATTGATGCCAGCTTCCAGTTAGTGAGATAAATCATCACTATAATCGCCAGAATAGAAACAAAATCACTAACTACGCCAATTGCACCGCTAGCAAAAACATTTCCTAAAGCTTCTACATCACTAGCAATACGAGTAATTAGTTTGCCCACAGGAGTGCGATCAAAAAAGCTAGAGGCTAAAGAAGTAACGTGAGTGAACAGATCTTGTCTGACTTCGGCAGTAATCTCCTGTCCAATTTTTTGTACCAGATAACCCTGCACTGACGAGAACATCAGCTTGATTAATACCGTGATTAACAACAACCCTGATAAAAGATTAATTCCCTCTTTGATAGATACCCCATGCAAAAAACTCCAGGTTGATTCTTCTTTAAGCAAGGAAATAGCTTGACCAACAATCAAAGGCTGAATTGCACCAGCCACAGCCAAAGGAATGAGTAAAACCAAAGAAACAATTAGTATTCCTCTGCTTTGGCGAGCGTAAGGAACTAGCTTCAGAAATAACCGCCAATCATTTTCTGGCTTTTTAGTTTTAATTTCTGGCTGGGGAGAAGCGATGGTCATAATTTTTAGTTGTAGCTGGAAACAGAGTATATCTGTCTTGTTAACTCTTAGCTGTTAGCTTTCATTAATTATTAAACAGTTCTAATTCAAATTATGACAGTAAAATAGTCTAAAGCGACTTTGAAAACGGCTTATAGCTGCACGCTGCGGATGCAGCGAAGTCGTACCTGCGGGGGGTACCCCTTGGTCTTGGGGCGACGATATGGGCGTTAGCCCTGCGCTTAGAGCCTATAGCTAATCGTCCCGCGATTTTAGTTTAGCTACCAAATCATTAATGTTGTCGCGATTTAGTCGATAACTAAGAGGATGAGCAATCAATCTAGCACTACTTTCATAAAGAATATCGGTTTCAATTAAGCCATTTTCCTTGAGTGTTTTACCTGTAGAAACCAAATCTACAATTGCCTCAGACATTCCTGTAATTGGTCCTAATTCTACTGAACCAGACAAAGGAACAATCTCTACAGGTAAATCAATACTGTCAAAATGTTCTTTGGCACAGTTAACAAATTTAGATGCCACCCTGCCGTGAGGCGGCAGTTCAACCGAACGTTTATAGGGACTGCTGCTAGGAACTGCTACCGATAGACGACAATAACCAAATTCCAAGTCAATCAAGTTAGCAACTTCTGGCTGTTTCTCCCGCAATACATCATAGCCAACAATTCCCAGTTGCGCTTGCCCATATTCTACATATACAGGAACATCTTGCGCTCTAACCAATAAAGCTTTGGCGGTATTTGTAGGATCGCTAATTTGTAGCTGACGATTAGTTTTATCTAGAAAGGCACTAAAATCTAAGCCTAGATTGCGAAACAATTCGATACTGTCTTTTAATAATGCGCCTTTGGGTAAGGCAATAGTGATCATATAAATTATCCATTGGTTGAGCAAAAATAATGTTAACAGAATTAAATCACCTTACTTTATCAGTTTCTTGTTGAGAAACATCCTTTGATTGTTTCTTCTCATGCCTTGCGATTGACAAGAGAAGTAGCCGAATAAACTGCTAATGCAGTCCAAATCAAGCCAAAGACGATCGCATTATTTCTGGTAAAGGATTCATGATATAACCAAACTCCGATTATTAGTTGCAGACTGGGTGCAATGTATTGCAAAAACCCGATAGTCGAAAGTCGTAGCAGTTGTACAGCACTATTAAAGCAAAACAAGGGAACAGATGTTACAACCCCACAACCAATCAAGAGTAGGGTAATCAACCCATTTTGTCCAAAGTGGTTGTCATTGTGCCATGTAAGATAAGCGATCGCTACAGGAGCTAATAAGCAGGTTTCTACTGCCAACCCCAGTAATGGTTTAACAACAATTATCTTTCTTAAAAATCCATATATCCCAAAGGAAAAAGCTAAACCCAAAGCAATCCAAGGAACTTGCCCCGCTGCAAAAATTGAGTAGCCAACACCGAAAGTTGCTAAACTAAACGCAAGCCACTGTAACCATTGAAGTCGCTCGCGCAATATAATTACACCCAACAGCACGCTAACCAGAGGATTAATAAAATATCCTAAACTAGTTTCAATAATGCGATCGCTGTTGACTCCATAGATATACAATCCCCAATTAAAAGCCAAAATGCTGCCTGAAGCGAGTAAAGGTAATAATTGCCTTGGTTTTAAAATCAGCTTGCCTAACTCTTGCCAACGCCTGTAGCTAAACAAAACCCCCAACAGTAATACGCTAGACCAAATGACACGATGACTTAAAATTTCGAGAGCAGGAATTGAGCCTAAAAGTTTCCAATACAGCGGAAACAATCCCCAGATGCCATAAGCTAAAACTGCATACAATATTCCCAAACGTTGAGAATTCATCAATAATCGTTCAGCATAATTAAATATTCTTCCTTAATCTAGCTATCAATCTTAATTACCACCTCAATCCATCATCCACCTAATCTTTTGAAGACAAGCCAGAAAAATATTCTGCTAGAAAATCTACAAAAGTCCTTATTTTAGGTGATAGGTATTTTCTACTTGTGTAGACAGTATAAAGGAATGAGGTTGGCAAGGTACAGTCTAGCTTCAGAACCTCCAGTCGTCGGCTGGTAATATCGCCTTCAATCAACCACTCTGGCAATATCGCTAATCCCATGCCTGCTAGAGCAGCCTGATACAGCATATTAGTGCTGTTGGAGCGGACTGAAAATGGTAGTTTTATTTTCTCCCGCTCGCTAGGATTATCAAAAAATATTTTATCGGCAAACTGCAAGTATTGATAGGTAACAGCTATATGTTTCGATAGTTCGTTGAGGTTTTTTGGGTGTCCATTTCTTCGTAAATAGTCAGGTGAAGCAACCAACATGAATTGAATCGGGCAAATGCGTCGTGTAAGCAATGAAGGATTGGGATTTTTATAGGTTACACGTAACGCTAGGTCAAATCCTTCTTCCACTAGGTCAACTATCCGATCGTTTAAATTTAGCTCCAAGAAAACATCTGGATAGCAAGAGCGGTATTCCGTTAAGGCTCTAGTAAATAATGGGTTGGCAAACCAAATCGGAGCAGTAATCTTAAGTACGCCACGTGCAGTGACTGCCGTTTTTTTTACTGCTGCCTCCAGCACTTCCAAATTGTCGATAATTTCTCGGCATTGCTCGTAATACACTATACCTGCCTCGGTTAAGCTCAAATGTCGGCTGCTTCGATTCAACAAACGTGCGCCTAAGTGTCGCTCCAAGTTCATGATATGTTTGCTAGTCATAGCTGTAGACAAATCTAGCCGCTCGGCAGCAGCTACAAAACTTCCCAATTCGACTACCTGACACAAAACTTTCATGCTACTTAAAGTGTCCATAGTGATTTCAAAGTTTACTAATAAGAAACATAGTATCAATAAAACAATACTCGATCTTCAATTAAAAAATCGCTACGATGGAAAGATGGTGATTGAAGGCACGTATTTAACTTCAAGGCGATCGCATAGCTTGTGCTTTATCGAGCAAAAAATCTCACATTAAAATATAAACTAAGGAGCAATTGATGAATAACACTCCCATTCTTGTCTTGGGTGCAGGTGAACTCGGCATGGCTATTCTTCGCAATTTAGCCAAGCGCGCAGCTTTATTTCCTGGCACTACTCTCACAGTCCTCCTCCGCCCTTCAACAATTAATTCTCACGATCCCAGCAAACTACGAAAGCTCGACGAACTTCAATCCCTTGGTGTCAGATTCTTACCCAGCGACCTCGCTACCGACTCCATTTGCGACCTCTCCCGTCTTTTCAAGGACTTCCATACCGTAATCGGCTGCACTGGCTTCGTGGCTGGGCGTGATATCCAACTCAAGCTTGCTCGCGCAGTTCTTGATGCTAGCGTAAAGCGTTATTTTCCCTGGCAATTCGGCGTTGACTACGACATTATCGGCAAAGGCAACTCCCAGGATCTATTTGACGTGCAGTTGGACGTACGCAACCTCTTGCGATCGCAAGAGCGCCTGGAATGGGTCATAGTTTCGACGGGTATGTTCGTTAGTTTTTTGTTCGAGCCTTCGTTCGGCGTAGTCGACTTAACGCAAAATATGATACACGCACTGGGAAGTTGGGATAACGCTGTCACTGTCACCACGTCCGAGGACATCGGTGCTTTAACGGCGGAAATTATTTTTGCCGAACCACGGATTGTTAACCGCATTGTGTACACGGCTGGAGATACAGTCACATACGCGCAATTAGCGGACATCGTTGACTCCGTTTTGGGTCGGAAGATGCAGCGAGTGGAATGGAGTGTGCCTATGTTGAAAGACGAACTAGCGAAAGATCCCGGCAACCTGATTAAAAAATATAGGGTTGTGTTCGCGGAGGGCAAAGGGGTCTCATGGGAAATAGACAAGACGTTTAATGCCCAGCATGGAATCGAGGTTTGCAGTGTCAAACGGTGGGCGCAGAAGAATTTGAAATGAGTAATATGCTTTGATTCATAAAGTTTTCTAAGAAGCCAATTTGAAATAAAATTCGTCGAAATGTTGTGTGTAAATCTAAAAAACGCCTAACAAGAATAATTTGATCCAAGTTAGCTTCTTCCTTTAACTTACTCAAAAAAGTTGACTAATACTAAACATTTTCAATGTCAGGAAATAAGGACACATATCCTGGATATTTAGCCAAAAAGTTGCATATATATCTGTAAAATGGAAAAAATCAACAACCAATAAATTGATGTTTTAAATCACACTTGAACCAGAACAAATCAAGCTAGATTTATACGTAAATATCCAAAGATTTTTGGTAATTTTTTTAAGAGGTATCAACCGTAATGAATTGTAGTCATGTTCAATTTTGTGCCGATAAATCAAAAGTAGATTTCGTACAGCTACAACGCCTGTTCGCAAAAACAGCTTTTTGGGCGCAAGAACGAAATATAAATGACTTACAAATTGCGATCGCCAACAGCAATCCTGTAGTTACAGTCCGGGACGCAGAACGTCTTATAGGCTTTGCTAGAGCAACTTCCGATGGTGTATACCGTGCAGGAATTTGGGATGTAATAGTTGACCCCGATTATCAAGGCATAGGCTTGGGCAGAAAGCTAGTAGAAACCGTCATATCTCATCCTTTAGTTAGCAAAGTAGAAAGAGTTTATTTAACTACCACTCATCAGCAAAGCTTTTACGAGCGTATCGGCTTTAAACAAAACGAAAGTACTACTATGGTGTTGTACAACAACTCAAAACCTTCGGAGGACTTAGCCCGACGAATCCAAGAACTACCAGTAGGATTGATAATTGATAATTGATAATTGATAATTGATTTAAGCCATCACCATTCCCCCATCAACGTTAAATACTTGACCTGTAATATATGCCGCTGCGGGATCGGCTGCTAAAAAGCGGATTGTGCCTGCTACTTCTTCTGGCTTGCCATAGCGACCAAGGGGAATAAAATCGATGATTTTATCTGACTTAAGATCTTGGGTCATGTCAGTCTCAATAAATCCTGGTGCTACAGCGTTAACGGTGATACCACGATTAGCTAACTCTTTGGCGACGGTTTTGGTAAAGCCAATTACTCCAGCCTTAGCTGCACTGTAGTTTGCCTGTCCAGGATTACCCATTTGTCCTGCAACCGAAGCAATATTAACAATTCTGCCACTACGCTGCTTGAGCATGGTTTTACTAACTGCCTTGGTACACAAAAATACTCCAGTCAGATTTAAATCAATTACTGCCTGCCATTGTTCAGGCTTCATTCTCAGTAATAAAGTGTCTTTGGTAATGCCTGCATTGTTTACCAAAACATCAATGCGCCCAAACTTATCAAGGGTTTGTTTAATTAAATTATCTACCTGTTCAGCTTGAGAAACGTCTGCCTGTAATGCGATTGCTTCTCCTCCTGCTGCGGTAATTGCTTGGACTATAGCCTCTGCTGCCTCACTTGAACGAGCATAGTTGACCACAACCTTTGCGCCTTGACCGACTAGAGCGATCGCTGCTGCTTTACCAATTCCCCTAGAAGCACCCGTGACTAATGCTACTTTATCTTTCAAATGCTGTAAATTTTCTGGTAATAACTCCATATCTTGCCCCTTGGAAATAAGCTTAAGAAACTCAACAAAATTCTGATACTTCTGATTAACTTAGCTATCATATAGGCTTATTAGTCCCTTAGACTAGTTCGCGACTCAATTACTTGTATATAAGGCGATCGCTATGGCAGTTAAAAAACAATTCTCCAGTTTTGAAGATCTATTGAAAGGTTCAGAGCTTCCTGTTTTAGTAGATTTTTACGCAACTTGGTGTGGTCCTTGTCAGATGATGACCCCAATTTTAGAACAGGTAGGGGCTAATTTACGCGATCGCCTTCAGGTAGTCAAAATTGATACCGATAAGTATCCTAATCTGGCTACTAAGTATCAAATAGAAGCTTTACCTACTTTAGTTTTATTCAAAGATGGTCAACCCGCAGAGAGAATAGAAGGCGTGTTGCAAGCGCAACAGTTGATTCAGCATTTAGATACTTTGGTTTAACTATGCAAACATGGTTTTCTTCAGCGATAAATATTGAATATTAGGTGAAATGACACAGGCACTTGAGAAGAAAACTTACACCTCTGAAGAGTATTTAAACTGGGAAATACTCTCAGAAGAACGTCATGAATATGACGATGGAGAAATTAGATTAATGACAGGAGGTACGCCCAACCACAATAGAATTTGCCGTAATTTACTGATTGCTCTTGAACTCGCTTTCAAAGAACAACCTTATGAAACTTTTTTTACAGATCAGCGTCTTTGGATTTCCAATCGCAATCTCTATACTTATCCCGATATTATGGTTCTGGAAAAACCAATTCAGCTTCAGGAAAGTCGAACTGATACGGTGATGAATCCCTGTTTAATAGCGGAAGTACTATCAAAATCAACTAAAGATTATGATCGCAGTGAAAAGTTTGTGGCATACCGCACGATTGAGACTTTTCAAGAATATCTTTTGATCGATCAATATAAAATTCAGGTCGAACATTACGTTAAAACGAATGCTCATCAATGGTTATTATCGGAATATACCGACTCCGAAATGACTTTAACCTTGAGTTCAGTGGACGTACAGTTCAAAATTGCCGATCTGTATGAAAATATTGAATTTAAATAGGTTTAACTCATTGACCAAGGACAAATCGTTTATTAAGCGGACTAAACATTTTATCAATTTTCATTGAGTAATTGGAATAGTATATTCTTCCATTCCTAACGAGTCTCTGTAATTTAATGTCACTCCTTGAGCATCTTCGAGAACATCATAAGCTAATAGATCTCTATTGGTCATTCCAGGCAAAATTAAACCTTCGTCAAACTTATTTTTATTATTCCAAATCAAATCACTTTCAACTGAAAAATCTTGTTGATAAGTTCTTCCTTGGTTATCTTTAAGCTTTAAACTATGGTCTTCTATTGAATCTGTTTTTTTACTAGTGTTAGTAACATCTACCTCTAAAACTAAATATTTTCCTTTCGCAGTGCGAACTTCGTTTGTCAAACCTGCTACAAATGATTTGGTTATGTAAACTCGGCTTACTTTAATTTCTTGTTCTTTGGTTTTGATGATATTGTTCTCAGTTGGATATTGTTCAAAAGAATAAGCAGGTTCTTGATTCTGAGCCTTCCAACCCAACCATAGAGATAATAAGATTAAAACAATCCAAAAAATAGTAGTTTTACTTTGAGCAATCTCTTTTTTCGATTTGTAGTTCATTAGTTGTCATCTAATATTCATGCTTTACCTAACTCTTCTTACTTTTCCCCAATTAAGTGCAATAATCTCCATTCAGACTCATCTTTATCGATATTCACATTACAATTGTCCGAAAAACCTATAAAATGTCGTGGTAGAAGCTATCAAAATTATGGAGAAAGTTAGAGATAGATCTCAAATCCTTAAAATATCGATCGAGCATAAACAATAATATGACTATAACTACTTATAAATGGTCAATTGAAGAATGGCACGATCTAGTTGATTCAGGAGTTTTGGCTGGTAAAAAAGTCGAATTTTTAGAGGGAGAAATAACTGCCATGAGTCACGAAGGAGTCCCTCACCGCAATACCAATCATAGGGCTGTTAAATACTTGAGAAAGCTTTTAGATGGATTAGCGGAAGTCTATGAATCCCACCCGATTACTTTAGACAACTCCCCCTATTCGAGAGCAAGCGAACCAGAACCAGATATCGCCATTGTTCAGTTACCAGAGAGTATTTATGATGCCCATCATCCCTATCCAGAGAATATCTATTGGCTAATAGAAGTTTCTAAGGAAACCTTGAGGAAGCGAAACAACGCGGTCTTGGGGGTTTCCCCGCAGGGCTATGCGCCCAGAGCGTCGCTAGACGCGACTCAACGCTTCGCGTTGTGCAGCGATTGTTTCAAGAAGGACTTGGAACAGAAAACAATTATTTATGCTTGCAATAGCATTCCTGAATATTGGGTAATTGACCAACGGTCACAGCAGCGGACAGACCCCGCGTCGCCGTCAGGCGCAAGGGAACGCTGTCCAAGACAGGCTCCGTCCGTTTAGGGCGGAGTAATCTGTGACTTAGTTAATCAAAAACTAATAGTTCATACTCAACCTCAAGCTGACGGTTATATGCAAATTGCCGAATACAAAACAGGTGCGATTTCGCCTCTAGCTTTTCCGAAGATTGCGATCGCTTTAAATCAACTTTTGCCTGATTAATTTTAATCTTTTAAATAGGTTATAGTTACATCTTGCTTTTTCATTTGTTCTATCAAAACTGACTTGCTCCTTTTGTCATTTTATTATTCCAAAGATCAAAAGGATAATAAAAAGCTGGACTCCAGAGACTATTTATAATTGCCGAGATGATAGCTATCTGCTGATACTTGTCGATAATTTCTGAGATACTAAAAAAGTGATATCTTGCATATTGCAATCCATAGACTGTTTCAGCAATAATTGTCATGAAAAAGACAATAAAAGCTACAGAGATAAAGTCTTCTCCAATATATTTTTGTTTTTGCAGACTGGAAGTTAGCACCCCAATCAAAACAAAACTAAATATATAAGAAGGGGTGCTAGTAACTATACCGTCATAGATACAGCCCATAATCAAGCCTGCGATCGCACCTTGCCAAATATTACGCTTTATACTCCAAGCAACTACCCAAATTAACAGCCAATTAGGATTTGTACCTAACAGTTCCATTCCAGGAATATGCAACAGCATTAAAAAAGAACATATAACTACAGAAGCAAAAATAAACAGGACATTTAAAATTTTCAAGCTGTCAAAAGATGTCTGTTTTTTATTTCCCATTCTTTAAATTATCTATTACTTAATCTTTGGTTCAAAAGGTTGAACAATAACCCATTCTAAAACATCAATAGGTGCAGTTAATTCTATTTCTATTTCGGAAACGGCATCTTCTTTTTGTTTTTGCGGTTTTACTTTGCCAATAGGTAAACCAGGCGGATATAGCTTACTCAGATTTGAGGTGACTATTTGATCTCCAGGTTTAATGTCTATAACCTCTTCAAAAAAGTGCATTACCACACTAGATGCTTTTTCCCCTTGAACATAGCCCAATTGACGACTACGGCTGATAACTGCGCCAACTCGACTAGTATCATCGCTAATTAGCAGTACTTTACTAGTGTGGGGGGTAACGCTGGTAACTCTGCCTACCAAACCGCCAATTCCCGATACGACAAAACCTGGTTTAATATTATCTTGGCTACCTTTACCTAGGGTAACTTGCTCCCACCAGCGATCGCGACTACGGCTAATTACTGGTGCGGATATAGTTTTGGTTGTTTGAGTCGAACTGTAATTTAGCAACTGTTTTAGCTGCTTATTTTGCTGTTCTAATTCTGTTTCCCGCTGTTCCAACTCTAAAATACGAGCGTTGGTTAGTCTGTCCTCTAGAGTTAGCTGCTTTTGGGACTGAAAAGGACTGACCATAAAATAATATATCTCTGATACAATTGCAGCCTGAGTTTGTCTAATTAAGAGGGCAATTATTAAAGCCACTATAACTATTGTTGTGCGAAAACCAAATTTATCCCACCAGCGATCCATATTTCATCCAATTGGTAATGACAATTTAAATAAGTATGGAGCGATCGCTAAATACTCGATCTAAGGTTTTATCTTCCAATACTCTACCTGTCCCTAAAACGACACATTTTAAAGGTTCAGCAGCAATATGAGTGACAATTCCTGTCTCATGACTAATTAAAACGTCTAGCCCCCTTAACAATGCTCCTCCGCCAGCCAACATAATGCCACGGTCAATAATATCCGCAGCCAAATCTGGGGGAGTTTGCTCAAGGGTAAGTTTAATCGTTTCAATAATACTTTTGACTGGTTCTTGTAAACATTGGCGAATTTCTGATTCACTAACTTCAATGGTGCGAGGTAAGCCTGACAATAAGTGCAAACCTCTTACTTCTACGGTGCGATTGTTGGCTTCATCCACAGGATAAGCTGAACCTAGCTTGAATTTGATCGCTTCGGCTGTATTTTCGCCAATAGCTAGCTTATGCTCTCTTTTTATATGATTAGCAATTACTTCGCTTAATTCATCTCCAGCGATGCGGATCGATTCGCTAATTACTTTGCCCTGAGAACTAATTACCGCTACCTCCGTTGTGCCACCACCAATATCGACAATCATGTTACCTGTAGGTTCACTAATAGGTAATCCTGCGCCAATAGCTGCTGCCAGAGGTTCTTCAATCAAATCTACTTCTCTTGCCCCTGCATTAGAAGCTGCTTCAATTACGGCACGACGCTCTAATTTGGTAACTCCGCTGGGAATACCAATAACCATGCGGGGATGAACTAAGGGGTTACCTTCAAAAGCTCGTTTGACAAACTCATGAATCATGGCTTCTGTCGCCTCAAAATCAGCAATTACACCATCTTTGAGCGGACGCAAAGCCTGTATATGTTCAGGAGAGCGACCCAACAATAATTTTGCTTCTTTACCAAATGCCTGTGGGATTTCCGTTTTGCGATCTATTGCCACCACAGAAGGTTCTTCTAAGACGATTCCCTTACCGGATACGTAAATTAATGTATTAGCAGTACCTAGATCGATACCCATGTCCCGCGAAAGCTTAAAACGATTAAGAAAACCCACTTTGATTTATTTCTCCGAATAAATTTGGCGTAGCTTTATTTGAGTCGGATCTAATTTACTCCTGATATATCGATTAGTCTAATCGAAAATATACTTAATTCGATCATAGTCAAGGTAAATTAATTTCTGTTTACGTATTTATAGTGAGGTCGGTAAACTAATTTTCTTTATTAGGAAAAATATGCAATTATTTAATTAGCACTTTTCTATAGGACTGATTTGTTCAAGTATAAAATTATTTTTTATGTCCGATATATTCCCATTAGACCGTCAACTGAGAAGTCGCCGACAAATTATTCGCTGGGGTTTATTGGCAGCAGGCATTTCTGCTACGGCATTAAAGCTTAATAGCAGTGAGGTTAAGGCTGCTGAACCAGTTAAAATTCCTCCCCTTCCCCAAATCAATAATTCATTAGCTCAAAGTTTTGAGCCGATGGCAGTTTTGCGAGATTTTAACTATGGCATAGTCAAAGAAGAAGCTGGGCGCACCATCCGAGAATTTGAACTTGCTGCCCACAGCACGACTTTACAGCTTAATAGTGCCATTACTTTTGTTAGCTGGAATTTAAACAATCGCGTTCCCGCCCCTACCTTGAGAGCCACGGAGGGCGATCGCGTTCGCGTTATTTTTCATAACGAAGATGGGCATTCTCACAGCCTGCATTTTCATGGCACTCACCCAGTTGAAATGGATGGAGTCACATCTGTACGTAGAGGCAAAACAATGATCTATGAATTTGATGCCGAACTCTATGGCGTTTATCCCTACCATTGTCATGTTGCTCCCGTTACTCGTCATGTAAGCAAAGGACTGTATGGTCTATTTATTGTCGATCCCCCAGAAGGTCGTCCCCCTGCCGATGAAATGGTGATGGTAATGGGTGCTTACGATCTCGATACTGATGGCAAAAACGAACTATATGCTTTTAATGGTATTCCCAACTATTATCGCGATTACCCAATTCCCATTTATCAAAATCAGTTGATTCGTCTCTATGTACTCAACATGATTGAGTTCGATCCAGCAGTCACGTTTCATATTCATGCCAATATGTTTCAGGTTTATCGGACAGGAAGAAGTCTAGAACCCAATGAAGAAAGTGACGTAATTACGATGGGAACAGCCGAACGACATATTTTAGAATTTGCTTATAAGTATCCTGGCAAATATATGTTTCATCCCCATCAAGACTATATTGCTGAATATGGCTGTATGGGTTATTTTGACGTAATCTCTGAGAATACATAATTTGGCGCAACCTAAAAATAAATTTACTATTTTCAAAATTATTGACTTAAATTCGCAATAATAGTAAATTACTAATTCAGCACAATTACGTAGTAAATGCCAAATAAAATTTTATGTCTACTCGAATTAAAACTATAGAATTATTTTTAGCCTGTGGTTTTGCAACAGCAGTGGGGACTCAAGCTGTACCTACAAATGCCCATGAAACCGATAATATCCTAGAGGCATCTACTTCCCAAACTTATTTATTGGCACAAAGTGCAGAAGGCGGTGAAGGCGGTGAGGGTGCAGAAGGCGGTGGTGAAGGTGGAACTGCTACTGGAGATCCCAATGTAGACTATATGACTTCTCTAGGTTTGATGAAAGGTCATTTGCTTGTAGCCAAAGAATTGATGGCTCAAAAAAACTATGAAGAAGCCGAACCGCATATTGGTCATCCTGTAGAAGAACTTTATAGCGATATCGAAACTGTACTACCAGAAAAGGGAGTGAGCGACTTTAAGCCAACCTTAAATCAGCTTCACGATTTAGCAATATCTGCTCCTGATTCTCCTGAAATGAAAACATTGTTCGCTAAGTCGGAGGCTTCTATTGATGAAGCGATCGCTGCTGTACCCCAAGAACAACGTAACTCCCCAGAATTTGTGCTAAATGTAATGGTGGAGATGCTAAAAAATGCTGAGGCTGAATACAAAGCTGCGATCGCCAACAATCAGTTTGTAGAAGTGGTAGAGTATCAAGATTCCAGAGGATTTGTTTTTTATGCCGATCAGCTATATCAAACCGTAGCTGACCAAAAAAGCCAGGCAGATCCAGAAGGACATAAGGTGATTACCGATAGTTTGGCAGAATTAAAAACAGCTTGGCCCTCTATTGAGCCACCCGCAAAACCCATCAAACAGCCTGGTGAAATTTCTGCTCTAGTAACTCAAATCGAATTTAACAAATAAGTTCGATGTGCAGGAGAATGTTATTAACTAACGTGAGTTCGGGTTAACAAGATTAGTCTGTTGAGGTAGCTATCAGCTATTAGCTATTAGCTATTAGCTTTTGAAAGATTTCTCAATCCCCTAAATATAAAATTTTATTTAGAAAAACTGTTTTTCAATTACCCGTTGTCCGCAAAGGTTTGGGCTTTTATGCGAACTCACGTTAACTACAAAGCATCAATTCAAGAGTTAAAAAGTCAAAAGTTATGATTTTCTCAATTGAGCAAATTCTTTCTCCTGATGAGTTAGCCGAAATTAAACAAGTTTTAGAACAAGCAGAATTTGTTGATGGTAAGCTTACGGCAGGTTGGCACGCTAAATTGGTTAAAAACAATCAGCAACTAAAAACAGGAACGTTTCAAAAAGAACTTCAAAGAAAGATTGGTGTTGCTTTAGCCGATAATGTTCTATTCCAATCAACCGTTCGTCCCAAAGCAGTTCATTCACTGCTCTTCAGTCGCTATAGCGAGGGAATGTCTTACGACACCCATGTAGATAATGCGCTGATGAAAGGTAGCTCTAGCCTATCTCGCTCTGATGTTTCCTTTACCTTATTTTTGAATTCGCCCCAAGATTATGAGGGAGGAGAGCTAGTCATTGAAGGAGTGCAAGAGGAACAAAGCTATAAGCTGGAAGCTGGTTCGGCTATAGTTTATCCTTCTACTACCCTGCACCGTGTTAATTCTGTGACTCAAGGAATAAGGTTAGTTGCTGTTGGTTGGGTACAGAGTACAATTCGCGATGCGGGCGATCGCGAAATTCTCTTTGATTTAGATACGGCTCGTCGCGCTATCTTTGTTAAATCTGGCAAAACCCCAGAGTTTGACTTGGTTTCTAAGAGTATTGCTAATCTTCTCCGCAAATGGGCAGATGTATGACAACTTAAAAAATAATTAACTCTACCTCTTTGAATCACTAGTAAATGGTAAATTAATAGCTATTGCCAAATTGCATTTCTCAGAAAAGTTCAACAGCTATTATGACTAAAAACTACCACATTACTTTACTTCCTGGGGATGGTATTGGCCCTGAAATTATGGCTGTGGCGGTAGAAGTATTAAAGGCGATCGCATCTAAACATAATTTAACGTTTACCTTTACTGAGGCTTTGATTGGCGGTGCTGCGATCGAGGAAACAGGAGAACCTTTACCCGAAAAAACATTAACAGCCTGTCGTCAAAGTGATGCAGTCTTGTTAGCGGCAATTGGTGGTTACAAATGGGATAGCTTACCCCGCAATCAACGTCCTGAAACTGGCTTGTTGGCAATGCGTGCTGGACTAGGATTGTTTGCTAATCTTCGACCAGCAACTATTTTACCTCAGCTAATTGACGCTTCTTCTCTGAAGCGAGAAATAGTAGAAGGAGTAGATATTATGGTGGTGAGGGAGTTGACTGGCGGTATATATTTTGGAAAGCCTAAAGGAGTGTTTGAAACCGAAACGGGAGAACAAAGGGGTGTAAATACGATGGCGTATAGCGTCAGCGAAATTGATCGCATTGCCAAAGTCGGTTTTGAAACTGCTCAAAAACGCAGCGGTAAATTATGTTCAGTCGATAAAGCTAATGTACTAGACGTTTCTCAACTATGGCGCGATCGCGTTACGGCAATGGCAAAGGATTATAGTGATGTAGAGTTAAGCCATTTATACGTAGATAATGCAGCAATGCAGCTAGTACGCGCCCCCAAACAGTTTGATACCATCGTTACGGGTAATTTATTTGGTGATATTCTTTCTGATGCTGCGGCGATGCTAACGGGCAGTATCGGGATGTTACCCTCTGCTAGCTTAGGCAGTGCGGGTACACCTGGAGTATTTGAGCCTGTCCACGGTTCAGCACCCGATATTGCTGGACAAGATAAAGCAAATCCTCTGGCACAGGTACTCAGTGCAGCGATGATGTTGCGTTACGGTTTAAATGCCCCCGATGCTGCAACCGAAATTGAGAACGTAGTTAACCGAGTTTTGGATCGCGACTACCGTACAGGAGATATTATGTCACCAGGGATGAAGGCTGTAGGCTGTAAAGAGATGGGAGAAGTATTAATTAACTTGATAATTGATAAATGAGTCTAATACATCTTCAATGGCGCGATCGCCAAGCTAATAAAAGGCATAGCCATTAGCTAAATCGTCTTCGGATTAGGGGTTATTAATAATCAACTAAAGAGAGTGCTTGGCTTTTAATTTTTTTGGGATCGATTAACTTCAAAAGTTCTTCTTGGCTGTAGTCACCATCAAACGCTTCTATAGCTGCCCCCTTTAAAGCAATGTCAAAAGCATCGTTGATTATTTCTTCTAAATCTTGTTGTTGGGCATAATATCCACCAGCTTTACGTCTTTGATTTGTTCTATTAATTTGCTTAACTGAATTAGCAATCGAAAGCTCCCACGATCTTGTTAGCTTATTCTCAGCAGATTGCTTGATAAGGTGTAGAAGTACAACAATCATGTAGCTATATATCTTATTAAGCTTGTCTTCTACCGACATTTCCTCTAGCTCATCGACAATTTGCAGGGCTTTTAAATAGTTTTTATTTTCGATACTTCTTCGTAGCTTGATTAATTCTTCCATGCTGTATCTATAATTGCTTATCCCTTATTTTAAATTAAATGTTGGAAACCATATTTAAACCCTTGCAATACGGCTTTACGCAGCGATCGCAACTACAAGCGATCGCTGTTGGCGTAATTTGTGCCGTGGTAGGTAGTTACTATAAATATTAAAAAAGTCGCGTTTTCCTCTATGATCACTATAATTTAGAATTAATTAAAAAATTAAGCAGATGTTAACACTATTAATTCTGATTGATGCTTATAGCTGATAGCTCTTAAAAGTAGTAGTCCAATCAACGATAAATGGCGATCGCAAATGGCAAAGAAAATTTGGTTTTTAGCTATCTCTCTATTGTTGAGCTTCGTAATCACAACCAACTGGCACAGAATACCCTCAAAGGCTTCTGGCACTGCTCCTCAAAATACAAAACCAGCAGTGGTAATTGGTTATAGCAGTTGGGCTGGTTGGTGGCCCTGGGCGATCGCCGAATCTGAGGATCTATTCACCAAGAATGGAGCTAATGTCGAGCTTAAATGGTACGACAATTATACTAAATCGATGGAAGATTTGGCTTCTGGCTATATAGACGGCAACTGTCAAACCCTCAACGATACAATTAGCTTTGCCGTAGATGCAGTAAAAGGGGAAGTCGCAGTTTTGGTCAACGACAACTCAGCCGGTAATGACAAAATTGTTGCTGCTGCGGAAATTAATGGAGTCAGAGGCTTGAAAAATAAGCGTGTAGCGGTTGAAGCGGGAGTTGTGGATGATTTTCTTTTAACTTTAGCACTAGAAAAAGAGGGAATGTCCAGAGATGACGTACAAATCATCGATATTGAAACTGGTGCAGCAGCAGAAGCCTTTGTTGCTGGGCAAGCTGATGCAGTGGGCGCGTTTCCTCCTTTCTGGTTAAATGCGCTGCAAAGAAAAGGAGCGAAGGAAATAGCCTCATCCAAAGAATTTCCAGGAGCAATTCCCGATCTTTTAGTCGTAAGCCAAAAGTTAATCAAAGAACAGCCCGAACAAGTACAGGCTTTAATTGATACCTGGTTTGACATTTTGCAGTTTATGTCCGATTATCCTGCCCAAGCCGATAAAATTTTGGCAGATAGGGCTGGAGTAAACAATGAAGAATTTCAATTATTTAAAGAGGGAACGAAAATATTCACCCTTGAGGAGAACTTGGAAGCCTTTAGTGAAGGAGATAATATGAAACATTTACCCTATGCTGCCTTCAAAATTACCGATTTTTTGGTCAATAAATTAAAGTCTATCGATAATAAACCCAGTTTAACCAAAATCTTTAATCAAAATTTTATCAAAGCTTATGCAGTCAAATAATCAGCAAAGAAAAGCTTTTACACTTAAGAATCAAAAGCATATTTGTCCTAAATGCGGTTTTGAAAACCATAATTCTGCCGTTTATTGTGAAATTTGTTTTTATCCCTTAAGCATTGATGAACCTAATACTAATAAATCATTAGCCACAAAACCGCTCGTAGTTAAGCCTCAGCGTGCAAACGCACTTAAGTTGTCGGCAAATGGTTTTAGGCAAGAGCTTCACAAGCCAAGCGTGCTGAGTGGTTTAGCGGTTTTAGCAATTGCGATCGCTCTTTGGGTTAATTATTTTATTTCTCGTCAACCTAGCTACATTACTTCTTCTCAAGGAGATAGTCTGGCTCTTTACGACTCTATGAGTCAAGTGCCAGAAGTACCTGACGGCTTATTTAGCTATGGAGGCGCACTGTATTTTGCTTCTTTAGTTGCTCATGGTATGAATGATGCCATGCTCTGGGAACACCCTAACTTTGACTTGAGATATACTAAACCTTTAAACAACGATCAAAGCTATAGCAATGGCATTAAAATGCTTCTCGATGGCGAACTCAGCTTTGCTTTCAATGGTCGCCCTTTAGTTGACCGAGAATATTCTCAAGCACGCTTACGGGACATGAAACTGCAACAAGTTCCCATTGCTATTGACGGTATTGTCATTTTTGGAAATAATCAGATTCTTACTAAAGGTTTAAGTTTAGATCAGGTTAGGGATATTTTCACTGGCAAAATTACTAATTGGAAACAGTTAGGAGACCAGGATCTGCCTATAACTCCAGTTTTACTTAGCCCAGAAGATATTGAGCTATTGAACTTAGATAATACATCTGCCATCCCATCAACAACTAAATATGTTTCTAACTATACTCTTGCTTTGCGCAAAGTAATCGCCACGCCAGGGACAATATCTTTTGCCTCTTCATCTTTAGTTCAAAATCAGCAATTAATTAAAGTATTTGGTTTAGCTGAGGAAAATTCCCGTAATTATATGAATCCCTTGATAGCAGGAAAGCCTAATTTAAAAATATTTAAAAGCGGTAACTATCCCCTGACGCGAAGATTGTTTTTAGTTATTCGCCAAGATGGAACTCCCGATCAGTTGGCAGGAAAAGCCTATGCCCAGATGTTACTGTCTCGTGAAGGTCAAGCAATAGTTAGAAAAGCAGGGCTTGTTCCTCTGTATGGAGAATAATAGGGTAAATATAATTTCAGTTAAAATTAGGGTAATTTTCATTAAACGATTTTGGATAGTGAGCTAGCATTGATTCAACTCCAATAGAGGGTAAAGGCTTAGAAAATAAAAATCCCTGACCAAATTCGCATCCAAGAGCTTTTAGCTGCTGGAGTTGCTGAGGTGTTTCTACTCCCTCAGAAATAGCATCCATGCCTAAAGTTTTGGCTAAAGTAATGATTACTCTAACAATCTCCAAATTTTCTAAATCATAGTTCATTTGTTCGATAAAAGAGCGATCTATTTTTAAATTATCAATGGGAAATCGGCGTAAATAGCTCAAAGAAGAATAGCCAGTTCCAAAGTCATCAATACTAAGTTTAATATTTCGCTCTCTAATCTGCTTAAGGGTATTTTGTATACATCCTTCTGGATCGATCAAGACGCTTTCTGTAATCTCTAAACGTAAACAATTACCGTTTAAACCAGTTTCTTGTAGTATACGATCTAGCTTTTGGATAAACTCTGGTTGTTGTAGCTGCTGACTGGCTATATTAACATTCATTTTGAGAGAAGCGACTTGAGGAATCTGGGCAAACTTTTGTTGCCACTGCTTTAATTGCTGACAAGCTTCTTTTAGTAACCACTCGCCAATTTCTAAAATTAAGCCTGTGTCTTCGGCAAGGGGAATAAACTCGACGGGAGGAATAGAACCCTTAGTAGGATGTTGCCAACGAATTAAAGCTTCAAAACCAACTAATTTACTATGGTTTAAAGAAATAATTGGCTGGTAGTGAAGCACAAATTCATTACGTTTGACAGCCTGACGCAGATGATTTTCTAACTCCAATAGCTTTAGAGTCTCTTGGTACATAGCCATGTCAAAAATTTCATAACGCGATTTTCCTTTAGCTTTGGCACGATACATGGCAATATCAGCGTCTCTCAGCAATTCCGCAGCGTTGGTGTAGTCAGGAGAACCAAAGACAATGCCGATACTGGCACTAGTAAAAATATTTTGACCTTTCAGTTCAAAAGGCGATCGCAATTTTCCTTGAATGCGATCGCCGATCATAGTTGCATCTTCAATACTGCTAATGCCGTCTAGTAAAATAACAAATTCATCTCCTCCCAAACGTGCTACTAGGTCATTTTCTCGTAGACATTTTTGTAGTGAGTTTGCCACCGCAATTAATAATCGATCGCCAGTTGAATGACCTAAACTATCGTTAATTACTTTAAAGCGATCGAGATCGATAAATAACAAAGCATACATATAATCTGGATGACGTTGGGCGTGTTTAATAGTCCACTCAACTCTTTCCATTAATAAGCTACGATTACCTAACCCCGTCAAGCCATCGTGGAGAGAATCGTAAACCAACTTTTGCTGAATTCTCTGACGCTCATTAATTTCTCTGAGGAGGCTTTGATTAACGGTTTTTAGCTCAATTGTCCGCTGCTGAACTCTTATTTCTAACTCTTGGTTTAACTGACTTATTTTAGCGTGAGCCAACTGGAGGGCAATTTGATTTTTAACCCGCACCAATACTTCTTTGACCTGAATTGGTTTGCTGATAAAGTCTACTCCCCCAACTTCAAATGCTCTAACCTTGTCCAATACGTCATCTAAGGCACTTAAAAAAATTACGGGTATATTGCAGGTTAAAATATTTGCCTTAAGTCTTTGACAAACTTCGTAGCCATCTAGATCGGGCATTTTTATGTCTAGCAAAATTAGATCGGGCAAAATTGCACTTGCACCTCGTAATGCTGTCGAACCATTTTTAGCACAGCGTACTTGATAGCCTTGCGCACTCAGAGTATTGGCGAGAACTTTCAAATTATCAGCCATGTCATCCACAATTAGAATATTGATGTCTTGAGTGGAAAAAGAAATCATCGTTTTTTTTTGCGTGTAAAAGATGAAAGTGTGTAAGATTGATTGTTTACGGGCTTTTTGCTTGAGCTAAATCAAGAATTTGATCAAAATCAAAATTGTCGATCTGTTTTTGCAGTGCATCTTGCAGATCGCAATGTTTTGGGGGAATTTCTTGTATTAGCTGAGTTAATAACTTGTCGTCTAATGCTGCTGCTGCTTGTTCTAATTGATTTATCCAGCTATCGGGCATAACTCTCAAAGCATTTGCAGTTAATCTAAAGCTGCTGGGTGAAGGTGTTATCGATTGATAAATATAACGTACTCCTAGGTGTTGAGCAATCTTCTCAAAGATAATATTTTCCGAGAAAGGCTTCTCTACAAAGTCATCACATCCTGAAGCTTGATATAGCGATCGCTCTTCTTCTAAGCTGCTAGCGGAAAATGCCACAATCGGCAGACTTTTAGACTGAGGATAAGATTTGATCTGCTCTGTTGCTTCATAACCATTCATCACGGGCATTTGAATATCCATCCAAATCATATGAGGTTGCCAGTGCAGCCAAATATCAACTGCTTCTTTGCCGTTAGCTGCTTCTTGGATTTCAAAGCCTACTTTTTCTAATATCTGTGCCAAAATTTTACGGTTGGTTTTAGAATCATCCACAATTAGAACACGATAATTAGGCTGCTCTACCTCTAGACTAATGACTTTTTTAGGAGAAGATTCAGCTTTAATCTCTACTTCTTGACTAGCAACTACTTCAATTGCCAGATCCAAGCGCAAGATCATTCTTCCTTGTCGATGGTTATCATGCTCAACGGTTATGTCCCCTTTCATTAGTTTTGCTAGCTGACCACTAATAGGCAAACTTAAAGGACTATGATCGTAAAACTTGCCTTTTTGGCGAACGCTAAGGGCAGGATCGAATAAGTCTACAAGCTCTAGTAAGGCGAGAGAGAAATTAAGATTTTCGATGACAAAATGAAGATTTTGCAGCTTAGATTCAATTGAGTCTAAATTAACGGCAGAAGAACTTATCTGAACAATTATTGATTCGCTCTGATTGTGTTGTAAGCAATAGCTGACTAAATTAGTCAAGATCTGACGTAATCTCCTTTCGTCGGCGCAAATATATTGTGGTAGCTGAGAATCTTTAATTAGAGAAATATCTAAACCTCGATTATCTGCTTTATGTCTGAGGCTGCATTCAAAACTATCAAGCCAAAGATAAAAATCAAAGCTATCTTTGGCTAAAACTAGACGATTAACTTCAATTTTAGACAAGTCTACCAACTCATTAATCGTTGACAACATCCGCTTGCCACTGTGATTAATGATTGCCATATTTTCTTGTTGCGATCGCGTCAGGGATGATTCTTGCTGCATAATCTGCGCGAATCCTAAAATGGCATTTAAAGGCGATCGCAACTCATGGCTCATATCTATCAAAAGGGAGTTTGTCATAGATTGAGATCTTGCTTTATGAGTCAAGACCCCGCGTCGCCGAGAGGCGCACTGGTTAGCTTTCCGATGTTGAGCAGCAGTTTGTTTTAAAGAATTACCAACGGTCACAGCAGATTCTGTCTGAAAAAAGTCGTCGTCAGATTCAGCATCTTCTCCTAAAGCTACTGAAATCTCTTGCTGTAAACGATTGAACCTGTGGCTAATCCAAAGATAGGCTATTATTCCTAATAAAATTGTCGGTAATAAGTAAGCTAAATATTGCTTTGTTTGTTCTTCAGGCTTTGTGGCAACATAGCTAGCTAATTCAGATTGAGGTATTACAATTATTAGCTTGTCTTGGCTACCTTGATGCTGCCAAGGATATATCTGTCCCCAAAAATTCTGCTGTTTAGCTGTAAAACCGAAAGGCTTACCCTCAATATCTTCTATTTTAGACAACGATTGTTTCAGTGCCGTTATGATTGCCTGATTGCTCTTAATCTGCTGCTGAAAATTAGTAGCTACAACCGTATTTTCTCGAACAATTAAGATTTTTGCCGCCAAGGGAACGTCTACCTGCTGCAAAATCTTGGGCAAATTTGACTTGCTTAGATCCGAACTTGAGGTAATCTCTGAGCGTCGATCCCTATTATTACTTAGGTATTTATGCGGACGTGAAGATAAGCGATCGCTAATTTGATTTTGTGCTTGTTTAGCTATATTTTCTATAGTTTGTCTATCTCTATCAAAAGAAAAATATTTTATTAAGCTGCAGGTAATGCCGATATCAATAACAATTGGTGCTGTTATTACTAAGCACAGTGGCACGTTACGTATAATCTGAATCAGCTTTTGTTTAGGCGATTTTAAACCTGAAATTTGATTCTTGGACTTCATGATTATTTTTTCACTTTGGCGATTAAAGACAATTCCCTAAATTAGAGCGATTAGGCAATTTTTGATTTAAAAAATGCTTTAATTCTTATCAGCAACAAGTACCTTATTATTTACAATTAGTCTTCATCAAAAAATTCAAGTGCATTTAGATTAGTTACCAGGAAAATCAAGACTCAAAAGGGCAAACAATATTTATTTAATGCTATTTGTAAATGCAGATTAATAGCAGATACTGACTGACAATAGCATTTTTATAATAATAGGTATAGATTTGGCTTTTTATGAACAATCAAAAGAAAACTTAACTTAATCAATAGCTAAAATGTGTCAAAATACATTTTAGTGCATAATTTGTTTTTTAGTGTACTAATAATGTTGTATAAATGAGTAAGCTATCATTGTACTCGGCTTCTATTGTTATCTGAAGCTTGAACTAATTTTTGCTCTAGATACTTTATGGACATATGGAAATCGATCTCGATTTTGCTATTTAGATGTTAATTATTAAACAAGTCGATTATCAAACAAGAAGTTTGATTCTTGTAAATTACAGTTGTCGTCTTTGAGCAAATATTCCTGAACAATACCTAAAAACAGTAAAAATACGGATGAGTAAAATTGCTGAGATGAATACAATGTGCGTAAGAACATCCATTCACCTAGGATTTACACTTAGAGAATTCTTGAATATGTGATGAGCAGTAACTGATAAATTTTTTTGTAAACTTTAGCAAATCAGCAAATCGTTTTCTTCTCCAAGTGTCATAAATCTTTTTAATAAGCGCCTATATTAGGCGGTTTAAAAGAAAGCGAAGTTGATGTTGAATTTATCAGGTACTATTCAATCATCATCAATTTCACGCTTAAGAATATTTGGCGTAAACATTCTCTCAATCAGTAGTGACAAAAACAAGTTAACTATGAAAAAGATTACCTATCAAGCTACCCTCAAAGAACTTGCACTTCTAGTTCCCACAGAAAGCTATACCGATCCCGAATTAGCTCAAAGTCTTTTGCAATCAGGTGTTACTACTCCTATTATTTTTACTGCTGATGGTGCTACAAGCCGATTTGGGATGAAGAAGCTAACTGTAAAAGATGGTATGAAAAGATTAAATTTGGCTGCTTCCAACTCAGAAATTGGTAAGCTAACTGCTCCTGTAATTTTAATTGAAAACTCAGTTACCGAGCTAATTTCGACCGTTGAAGTAAATACTGCCAAACAGTCAGATATACCCTTAGATCAAAATACCTACAGTTGGAAAAACGAAAAGAGAAATATATCTGAACATTGCACAGCCAAAGAATTAGGCAAGAAGTACGGTATTAGACTGCAATACCTTAATACTGTGATTCAGGGCAAAGTAAAATGTACCAGAGGTTGGAGTTTGGCGCAATAGCTAAAACTTGTGAGAACAACAAAGTTCATTTGATTACTAAAAAATGGACTTTTCTCCTCGATCAATGGGGAAGCAAAGTAATCAGAGTAAAATTTCCCCGTAAGGCTTGTCGAGAGTGTCAATTTCGCCACCTGTGTACTCGTTCAAACAAGGAAGCACGAGAACTTACTCTACGCCATAAAGAAGAACACCTTGCCATAGATAGAAGGAGAAAGCGACAAGAGACAAAAACATGGTTAAATACTTACAATCAACGCGCTGGAGTTGAAGAGACAATTTCTCAAGCTGTTCGCGGTTTTGATATGCGTTCTGCTCGCTATATGGGTTTGGATAAAGTTCATTTACAACACATACTTACTGCGACTGCTTGGTAGGCACAAGCTACGGGATTCAACTCTGATTTTAATAGCTTACCGTCATGGGTTGAGAATATCTGAGTTAGTCGCTTTGCGCTGGTCACAGATTGATTTTACTAGTGGCACGATTTATATCAATCGGCTCAAGCATGATGTAAGTTCCACTCATCCTCTGCGTGGTATTGAACTCAGAGAAGGCAATTGCAGAGAGATTATCCAGACTCAAATTATCTGTTTGTTTTAGAGAGAGGTACAGTCATGGCTGCTGCTACTGCAGTCGTGAATTATTAAGCGCGCTAGAATTAGGGCAAAATTATCTTTGAGCGTTCATCCTCATATGTTAAGGCACGCCTGCGGATTTTACCTTGCGAGTAGATAGAGGACATGACACGAGAGCTATCCAAGCATATCTTGGTCATCGCAATATTCAGCGACGAACTCTGTTCGTCCCATGCTTTCAGCATGGACAAATCAAAGATTTGTGTTCGCTATACATACAGAGTTTTCTCCAAAGCGGTTTCAGGAGTTTTGGATGAATTGAAAGGAAGGTCGAAGTTTACATTACTTTACATCATGTTTTGTTTTGCACGTATGTCGGCTCGTACGCCGTGCAGAACAGCTTTTGCATCTATAAGCCGAGCGCTGACCATCTGGTCGAAGAGTTTACTTAAAGTCTTCGTAGATAGTCGCTCCCGCACTGCGGAGTTCATCCAGGAACCATTTGGTATCCGAGAGTAGTTCGGGTAGGTAAAGCCCAGGGCGGGCAGAAGAACGGTCGTTGAGTCCCAACACCGACGCGAGAGAAAGAACGACGCAGAGACCCGTGAGTGAGGCTGTGCCATACTTGAACTCCAGCATTGATCGCGAACGCTTCGTTCGACCATCGGCCTCGCCCTCGATTTCGACGACGATCTCGGTCGCCGCTTCACCGCCTCGGCGGCGGCTGGACGATTCACCATTCATCAGGTCGAAGCGTACATCTGATGCCCCAGTGGCGGCATGGAGACTCGCGGTATCGAACGTGGAAAATGCGGTGGCATCAAGGAATCGACCGTCAACTGATTCGAACTTGCCCTTGTCGTCGTCGCCGGACAGCCATACGCGCCGCCCACCCTCGAATACCAGAGCGGCGGGAGCAGCCCCGTGCACCCGCTCCATGTCTTCGAGTGCTGCTGGACCGACTGGATCATTTTCGTCGACGATTGCGCCGAGCCTGATAGATTGGACAATCTCGAAGCCTTTGGCGCTGTTGAGTGCCAAAAACGTGGCCGCACCTGCCATCCAGTGACTGGCAAGCACGATGGGTGCTGCGGTCGCATGATGCGCGAACATCGCCAACTCGGGGCCGATTTCAGTGAGGGCAGCGTTGATGTTCAGGTAAGGGATGCCCAAGTCCTGCGCGTAGCTTAGTCCTTTGAGTCCAGCTTCAGGAGCTAACATGACCACAGCAGCTACGGCGACGTCTTCACCGAGACCCAATCGAGGCTTATCAAGATCTATGGCAACGGCCTCGGCAGCGCCCACCTCCTGAGCGACTTCGCCTGCGGCTTGCAGGTTCCGTCCTCCAATGAGCACTGGAACGCTGGGGTGCATCTCACGGAACCACTTGACGGCAGCGCGCCCCACGAAGCCCGATCCTCCGGCGAAAAGTACCTGTCCTAAAGCCACCTTATTTTCAATTATCATGATTTTTACCTCTTGTTATGAAACCAGTTGTATTTAATTGAGTGTAATGACTTCCAACACTCAATTTCTTTCAGATTCTTACGATGATTTGTCAGATTCTTATGGTGAAGAGCGAACTTGCTTTGGTGTTACTCCTGTGAATCGCTTGAACTGTTGAGTCAGATGACTTTGACTGGAGAAGCCTACTTGTAAGGCAATGTCTGCGATCGCCAAATCCGTTTTTGACAACATCAATTTTGCCCGTTCCACTCGCTGTCCAATTACATATTGGTGAGGAGAAATACCTGTGGTGCGTTTGAATAAGCTGGCAAAGTAAGTAGGGCTGATATTGATGAGTGAGGCAATTTGAGAGAGTGATAAATCTTGATCGAGGTGAGTGTGAATATAGTCAATTGCTTGCTGTAACTGAATACGAGTTAAGCTTCTGTTCTTTGATGTAACAATCTGTACAATCTCAGCCTCAGCATAGTGTCGCAGCAAATGAATGACTAACGTTTGAGTTAAAGATTCGACATATAATCGTCCCATTATGCCACCCGATCGCAACTCAGCTAAAAGCAACATGGCGATATGTTGAAGCTGCAAGTCATGCTTACGAAAATGATTCGCGAGGTCGATCCGCTCTGTATCTATTTCAGATGCTTTAGCAACTTGTTCAATCAACTTCGGCTGTAAGTGAATATGTAGTTCTGTCTGGAATAACTGACTTCCCAGACAGCGCCAGTAGGTTGGTTTTTTAGCAGGAACCAAAAGGCTGTCTCCCTTTTGAAAAAGGGACTCATGCAAGCGATTGTCAGACTTCTGGCTCAAATGACTGGGATGTCCTAGAGGTAAGATCAGCCAATGATCTGACAGGGCAGGAATTTCTTTTTCTTCTGTTTTGCCTGGAATTGAATAATATTGATATTGCTCGACCAAGATTCCATTCCAGCCTATCTGCTGACTTGATAACACTGGAGTTATACTCAACAGTTGGCTGAGTTGGCTTGGTTTAAGAAGGTTCCCCGTGACAGATTTGATTTTCAGCATTTGGCTTATCTATTTGACCTGATGTCACTTTTAAATTGGTTGTGTTGCAAAAAATGTACTCAGTATCAATTGTAGATAGCTGACGAAAACCCTGCTCTTTCGGATAGGTAGTTCCTAGTCCTAAAAGTAAGGCGACCGCTATGCTTAGGGCTAGTGCAAAGACTTCTCCCAGGGAATGCGACAAAAGAGGGGTAATTTCCGTATCTTGAGAATAGATTTAAGAGTAATTGCCTGATTTTCCTGAAGCACAACCTAAAAGCAAGCAGATGAAAGGCAAATAAGCAATTACCTACTATTCAACTACCAAAAATAAGGAGTACTAAAGCGACTCTCAAGGGATAAGGGATGAAAATTGAGGGCAAGGAATAAAATTTCTTTTTATTTCTTGCCCTTGTTTCACCTACATAAGCTAATCTGGTTGTATCACTTAACTTGTGATGGCTAAAATATGAATTCTGACTTAGTTTCTTTTTTACAGCAGAAAACTTGTCTGGGTAATTTATCATTAGAAGTTCTAAAGGCGATCGCATCTTTACTAGATGAGCGAACAATTGCCACAGATGAGATCGTTGTTACTGAAAATACCCAGCCTGATGGCTTGTATATTATTCATACAGGAAAAGTATTAAGCGATAGTCAATCAGAGTCCCATCCCAGCAGCTTATTATCAGGGACGGTACTAAATTTATATGCTCTGTTATTAAATCAGCCGACGCAATATACGATCAAGACCGTTAGTGAAACTAAAGTCTGGTTTCTTGAGGGGACAGAGTTTCAAAAATTAGTCGAGCAATACCCCGCAATTGCTCAGACTTTTTCCCAGCAGTTAGCTACAGAGGTTAGGGAATTATCAGACAAGCTACAGTTTGAACAAGAGCGTCAGATAACTTTAAGACCCTATCTAGTTAGTAAAGCTAAACGGGGAATAATTGGTAAAAGCCGTTATGCAACTAGATTGCGATCGCAAATTAAAGAGGCTGCTCAAACCAGAGACTCGGTACTAATTTTTGGTGAACCAGGATTAGAAAAGGATAATACAGCAGCTTTAATTCATTTTGGTTCAGCCGCTCGCCGACAACCAATTATTAAAGTTGATTGTGCCAAATTACAAACTAGTGGTGCAGAGTTGTTTGGTCGTAGCGGTGGGAAACCTGGACTAATTGCCAGCTTAGATAGAGGAACTTTGGTTTTAAATAATATACATTTATTACCCACTGAATTAATAGATGCGATCGCCGCTTTAATTAAAGATAATCAGTATACCCCTGTAATGCGTCCTGGGGGAAATGTCCCGCAAGTACAATCTTCTCAAGCCAGAATAATTCTTATTTCTGAACAAACTGTACAGGCGATCGACTCTGTAGTCGCCAATTTGATTAAAGTTCCCCCCCTAAGAGTGCGAAAAGCTGATTTAGATGAACAAATCAATTATTATCTAAATTTGATTGGACGCAACAAATGTCTGCGAAAAACCAAGATAACCCCCGAAGCAATCAGAAACCTTCAGGCTTATGATTTTCCCAACAATCTCAGGGAACTAGAAAGTCTCATCGAGCGAGCTTTAACTCAGCTACAGGGTTGTGATGACATTACCGAAGAAGTTGTTTGGCACTCCCAAAGTAAAAAGAAACAGTATCGCCTAAATCTCCTCAATAAATATCCCAAACTACGTTACTTCCTGCGTAGCGACTGGTATCCTGACAAAATCAATTATGGCTTTACCGCCAGCTTTTTTGCCTTTATTGTTTTAGTCCTTTTTCTTGCCCCTCAAAACCGTCAGCATAACTTTGCTTTAAACTTATTTTGGGCTTGGTGGTGGCCTCTAATTTTAGTTACTTTTCCCTTGATTGGCAGGTTATGGTGCGCCGTCTGTCCTTTTATGATTTATGGCGAAATCACCCAAAAGCTATCGCTAATTCTATTTCCGCGACAGCTTAAAAGATGGCCGAGAAATACTGCGGAGAAATGGGGTGGCTGGTTTTTGTTTGGTTTGTTTGCCCTAATTTTGCTATGGGAAGAATTATGGGATTTGGAAAACACCGCCTATCTTTCCGCTTGCTTGCTGCTACTCATTACCGCAGGAGCAATGATCTTTTCTGCCATTTTTGAACGTCGTTTTTGGTGTCGCTATCTTTGTCCCATCGGCGGGATGAATGGCTTGTTTGCCAAACTTTCCATGACGGAATTGCGAGCGCAACAGGGTACTTGCTCGGCAGAATGCACTACCTATCAATGCTACAAAGGAGGCCCAGCCAAAGGAGAGGGACAAGAAACCAATGGCTGTCCTTTGTATTCCCATCCTGCACAGCTAACGGACAATAAAGACTGCGTATTGTGTATGACTTGTTTAAAAGCCTGTCCCCATCGCTCGGTCGAAGTTAACCTGCGTCCCCCTGGAATTGAACTATGGACAACCCACACTCCTCACAGTTATGAAGTAGCTTTGCTGTTTCTGTTGTTAAACGTAATTTTTTTACACCGTTTACCAGAAATATCAGCTCGATTGAGTTTAAATCTGCACCTTGAACAATTTAGCAACCATGCTTTAGTATCCGTTATCGCTTTGAGTTTACCGCTGGCTGTACCTCTGCTGGCGCAAATCGCAACCGAACTTGTGGGTAAATTAAATAATAAATATAAACCCCGCAAGTTTGTTGAACTGGCTTATGGCTATTTACCTTTGGTCTTAGCAGGGAACTTGGCTCACTATCTTCGCTTGGGTTTAGCAGAAGGGGGAAAAATATTACCCGTAACTATGGCAACCTTCGGCTTAGATGGTGCAGGTCTACCTATCTTAGTTGCTCACCCCGCAGTAATTGCTTTTTTACAGGGATGCTGTTTAATATTTGGCGTGCTGTTTTCTATTTTGCTAACTCAAAAAATTGCTCGTCAGCAACTTAAGTATCTCTTACCCCAGCATTTAGCCTCCGTAGTTTTGGCTGTAGCTATGTGGCAGGTAATTATTGGGTTTTAATTTCTTCTAAAATGCAGATTAGGTCAGAATTTTCCATGATGCCTAGATTCCTAACACATTGTACGTACTTGCCGATGGATGTTTACAGCATCTTGATCGGCGTTTAACTATTTTACACTGATGATCGCCAAAATTAGATCGGTTGGGTTTTTGGATCGGTTATCTAATGCCCTAATAATCATCAATACCTGGACTTTTTAGATAATTTTTTTTGTACATTTGATATGCGACCGCTAAGAATATTCAAAGCTTGTTCTCTGTTTCGATGTTTGACTCTGAAGACTCGTAGTCAATATACATTTCAGGATTGCCCGTCTCAAATCTATTATCAACTAAGGTAATCAGACTAGTATCAGAACGCCATTCATAAAAAATCAATCTAATTTCCTTTAGATTAGTATTTATTTTTGGTTGTCCATATTTAGCTACTAAAGCATCGTAAAAAGAATCCCTTTCGGAATAATCTTTCAAGTGTAGTTGAATTTTATTGAGCGAGTCATTGGCAGGATCGAATCCGTAGCACGCAATAAATTTTAATTTACCTGCTTGCCAATCTGACTCGTAATAAGAGTGTGCGCATTTTGTAAGCGTTGAATCTTTTCTCATAGCAATTGGACTTGATTTCCATAAATCGTCTCTGCTCATTCCCCATTCAGTAAATTGCCAGTTAGCATAAGCAGGAGCAACCATGGATGCAGTTATAGCACAAGATAATAGTAGTTTTTTCAACATGGGATAACCTGGGATAAGATGTATCCTTTCAGATTATCTACATTTTAGTTACAAGTATGTGACCCAGATCGCTATATGGTAAAAATAAAGTTTTAAAGTTAATCTAGTAAAACTATATTAGCAGTAGCCATGACAAAAAAAGCGAAATTAGACGACTCAACTAATAAAACCTTTATCTACTATCAGATGTATAAAGAAGGATTAACTCTAACTGAAATAGCAAGGCATTTTAACAAATCGATTAATACGATCAAAACCTACATTAGAAAACATCCTAAGTATAAAAATCCTGGATCTGGCAATAGACTTAGTAAACTAGATCGCAATACTGTAAAAAAAGATAAGTCTATTAATGATAGTACTAAGCAGCTATCTTTTTATTGTCCTGAAAGCCTACTTGATCGGATTAAGTTGACTCCTGGTATAAAACTTAAGGACAGATATATTAATGCTTTTGAGCAATATTTAAAACTTAAGGTCAAAGATCGACCTGCATCAAAACTAAAAGCAACCGCTAGTGATAAAAAAGTTAACTTTCTATGTCCTAGTTATTTAGTAGACAAGTTAGACAATACGAACAAAAAATTAACTAGATCTCAAAAGATAATTGCAGCATTAGAACTAATATGCGAAAGCAATAATATTTAAAACGATTGATATACATGATGTAAAGATTATTTTAAATAAATTACTCGACAGTATAGTTTAACTATATACATAATAAGAGACAAGAAAACAAACATTATTAAATCAAAGGAATTAAGACAATGACTACTAAGCAAGCAAGCTACATTCAAGACGGCTCTATTTATTTGTTGGTACTAAAGACTATGGATTAAATATTTCGTTTTTCACTTCCTGTCGGTGACATGACAATTAATTCTCTTTGGCTAGTCATCTCAAATTTTGTATCTCGATTCTGAGCGCACAATTGCTCGAATTGTTGCTCTGTAATGGGATTAGCTAAGGCTCTAATGTCTATGGTCTCAATCATTAGTCATTCTTCTAAATTGAGAATTTGAGATCGATAAGTCTGATTATATTTATAGGTTACTTGAAAAAAGCAGACAAAATATCTTCTGGTAACGGATCGTTAAAATCGTCAGGGACTACAAATAAACCTTCATCTTGATCCAAAACTCTGTCTTTAAGAGGTTCTTTAATCGGAACTAGACGAACAATAGGCTTTCCTGCTTTGGCAATGACTATCTCTTCGCCTAGAACAGCTTGAGACAGCAACTAAGATAAATGAGTTTTGGCTTCGTGGATGTTAACTTGCTTCATATTATAATAAAGTTAGCTAATCGCTTAGTCTATTATAAAGTTAACCAACATCAATCTGAGATAAAAACTCTGCTTTACCCGTGACTCCAGGATTGAGATAAAAAATAGAGCCAGCTAAGTTATCTTCAGTTGAGCGATTTTGCCCTCCTGCGGTGGTAACATACAGTCTGCTGTAATCAGCACCACCAAAAGTTAAGCTACTAACTAGAGCCGTGGGAAAGGGAATCCGCAGCACTTCTTCTCCTTCTGGACTGTAGCGAAAAATATGTCCCCCATCCCAACGCGCAGACCAAATATATCCTTCACTGTCTATCGTTAATCCATCGGGAACGCCATCGATTTCGGTAGTTAAAATATGAACTTGAGGATCGCTTAATTCCCCCGTTGCCAAATAATATTCAAAACGATAAACAGTACGAGTATCTGAATCTGTAACATAAAAATACTTGAGGTCTGGAGAGAATCCCATGCCGTTGGGAACGGTTAATCCCTCCATGATGACCTGTAATGAACCATCCAAATCCAAACGATATAGCCTCCCAGAACATTCGGAAGTGGCTACAGTACCACTATAAACTCTTCCTAAAGGATCGGCGATCGCATCATTGAAGCGGGTTAATCTCTCAGCAGGAATCTCAGCCACAATAGTTTTGATTTGTCCTTCTTGCCAATGTTCAATTGTGCCTTTGGTTTTGAACAGCAGCAAAGAACCATCTTTTTGGATAGTAAAACCACCTACAGGTTCACCAGCATAGATTTGCTCAGGTTTTCCTTGAGGATGATAGCGATACATTTTTCCTTGAGGAATATCTGTCCAGTAAAGACATTGCAGTTGAGGATGCCAGGTAGGGACTTCGGCATTGTGATGAGGATGATCGAGTAAAATACTTGGCTGTTTGGTTTTTATATTCACGATCTTAACTTGATGATTTTTAGCTGTACAAACCATCAAAACCCGTCCTGATTTATTTTGAAATAGCAATTTAATATAGATTAATATACGTTTTGTGTTTGATTAAATGACATTAGCGCGATCGCCAGTTTTATGACTCTTTAGTTACTAGCAAAACAGATTTAATCGGTCTTTGAATCCTATTCCCTTCTTTGTCTACTCTGCCATAGACAGCTTGACCATCGTAATACAGAGAAGCGGAACTTCCTCCATCCAGATTCATTGCTTTGACTGCGCCGAGACTAGACAAGAAATTGGCAAATTCTGGTAAAGATATGCCTGAATCAAGAGGTTGTGGCTGCTGCGCCACCATAGCTAGAATTACGTCGCCACTGTCCGTAATCCCGACTGCGCTTCTGGCATTTAAACTATCACTACCGATCGCATCACGGATTTTTTCGCCATCTTGATAAGCAGTAAATCCCTCGGCGACAGAAGTATCTTTGGGTAATAAACCAGGGCCAGCTGCTAAAGACGCTTTTAATGTACAATTAGAAAGTATGGGTGCGAAGTGTGGCTGAATATCGTATTGTGTCTGTTTTCCACAACTATAACGACGAAACTCAGCACGATTAAATATTTTCCCCAAATACGGTTTTAAATCAGGATTGTCTACCAGCCTTTCATTGAAACGCGGATCGGCGACAATCTTTGATTCTTGAGTAATAAAGGAAGTAGTCTTTTGATTTACAGGATCGAAGTAACCGCCATTGATAGCTGCAACAACGTTATCTTTTTCTTCTACAAACTCTTGGATAGATTTGAGTTCGCCTGAAATTTTAGGAGCAACAAGATAATTACTGTTGTGAGGAATAGTAATAGTATGGATCGTATGTTGCGATCGCTTTATTACATCGTAACTAATTTGATTATCTTTAGCTAGAGATAAATTATTGACGCTAAAAGACAAAATCAAGCCCAGAACACTCAATCCTAAAAATATCCATCCCGTTCTTTTCATTACTTGTTACTCATTACTTATTATTCAACTAGGGTAACTACTAAAATTTCGGATAGTAAATCAACCCCACACCCACTTTATTCTTACGGATAAAAATAGCTTCAGAAGAAATCAAGTCTTTGAGACAAACTTGAATCATAGAAACAGGACGATTAACAATTTTGCTAATTTCTTTAATAGTTATACCAGTGTTTCTCGCCTGAATTATCTGTAAAATTTGTGCATGAGTGCTAATGCCAGGAGTTGAACTGATAATATTAATTTCTATCACTGACTAATAGCTCCTTGGTCATTAATTAAGTTGATTGCCAGAAACTTAATTAATTAAAAAAAAATAATGGACATAACCTATAGTTATCCCCGCAGTTATATCCGCTATTTTTATTAACGACTACAGTAAATTTACGTAGAATAAAAAAATTAAAATTTTGCAAAAATCACGAAAGTATGACCAAATTGCGATCGCAATTTGGTCATCAAGCAAGTGCTAGTCTTAATAACTATGAAAGATGAACAAAAAATATCTGCTTTTGATGCTGAAATGATGCAGAGATGTATACAGTTGGCACAGCGCGCAGCAGGAAAAACGACACCCAACCCTTTAGTAGGTTCAGTTATAGTTAAAGATGGCAAGATTCTTGGCGAAGGCTTTCATCCAGGTGTAGGACAACCCCACGCCGAAGTATTTGCTTTACAAGCTGCGGGAGAAGAAGCCAAAGGCGCAACAGTATATGTAAATCTTGAACCCTGCAATCACTACGGCAGAACACCACCTTGTTCAGAAGCCTTGATTAAGGCAGAGATAGCCAAGGTAGTTACGGGAATGGTAGATCCCGATCCTCGCGTGGCTGGAGGCGGAATCAAAAAGCTAGAAGATGCGGGAATAGAAGTCATAGTCGGGGTAGAAGAAACTGCCTGTCGTCAGCTAAATGAAGCCTTTATTCACCGTATTAATTATCAACAGCCTTTTGGCATACTTAAATATGCCATGACCTTAGATGGCAAAATCGCAGCCACCACAGGACATAGTGCTTGGGTAACAGGAAAAGCATCCCGTCATCTAGTACATCAGGTAAGAAGCACCTGCGATGCGGTAATTATCGGCGGCAATACGGTACGTAAAGATAACCCGAACTTAACTACTCATGGTGTAACAAAACATAATCCCCTGCGAGTCGTCATGAGTCGTAGCCTAGATTTACCTACTGAATGCAACCTTTGGCAGACCGATATTGCTCCAACTCTAATCTTTACGCAAATAAATAGTAACCCCGTGCTTCAGAAAAAACTAACCAACAAGGGAGTAGAAATTATCGAGGTTACTCAACTCACCCCCAAAATAGCCATGGAACATCTATACCAAAAAGAACTATCTAAAATATTATGGGAATGTGGTGGGACATTAGCAGCTAGTGCGATCGCCGATGGTACAATTCAAAAAGTAATGGCATTTATCGCCCCTAAAATCATCGGTGGAACATCTGCACCATCCCCCGTCGGTGATTTAGGCTTTAGCAAAATGACAGAAGCACTGCAATTAAAACAAATAACTACTCAGGTTATTAATTCAGATATTTTAATTGAAGGATATTTATCAATAAACAATCAATCGTGACAAGTTAAGAGACTACGCTGTTTGTCAACGCGCTGCATCGCATTTTTCAAATAGGCTTCAGCAACTCGAACATCTTGCCGATTTGTATTTAATTCTGCTACTAAATCTAAGATGCTGTTGACGTTATGGGCTAGTTCAGAACATTGAGGAGTCAGAAAACTCATAAGACCAAATAGGTTGTACTACTTAATCTAGAGTTCCCGCACATCAATGATAAATATCTATTTGATTATGATTTTGTTGAATAGCGCGATCGCGTTTTGTAGGCAAAATTTTTTGATTAATACATTTGTATCGTATTGATTTTGCAACACTGACAGATTTATTATATAAACATTTGAAGTAGTTTAGAAATACATAATGCTAGGAAAAAACCATTGTTTTGATAGGGGAGAAATATATTTTCATGATCCTAATGAGTTAGCAATACTTACTTGGCAAACTAAAGATTATGTGATTGTTCGCAATAGCAAAATCATCAGGTTTTCAGTGTATCCTCACTCTATTTCCAATAAAAAAGTTATTGAATGGCTCAGAGGCTTAATTAGTTACAAAGATAAAATAGTTACACCTGGTGGTAGAACGCTATCTTCAGATGGAAAAACTATCAGAAATAATACTGAATTTATCTACTTTATTTTTAATGCTGATAGCAATGCCATCAAAATTGGCAAAGCAAAAGATGTTTATAAAAGAATGAAGTCTCTACAAACTGGCACACCTGTTTATCTAAAGCTACTCAAAATCATAGATAAAAAAGCTGGCAAAGAGGCAAGAGATACAGAACAATCATTGCACAGACAATTCAAACATCTAAAATTGTTAGGTGAGTGGTTCAAATTTAATGATGAATTACAAGAATTTATCAGACAACTTTAAAGACAGATTAATATGAAAACGATAGGAATTTCATATGCAAGAGCCTGGAAATATAGTAAGCCTAGTTTAATGAATAAAATTGAGCTTGGAAAGATATATTTTTTCATTGGCGGAAGCGCATATTTTCATAATCCTCAAATACCAGTTAGATTGAGCTACAAACATAAAGAGTTCTTCTTGATTAGAAAAAATATCAAAATTAAAATTTCTATTTATCCTCGTTCACTTTCTAATCAGAAAATTATCGAATGGTTCAAAACTTGGATTAGCCGAGAAAATATTTTAATTACTCCAGGTGGCGTAAAAATATTATTAAACGAAAAGGCTATATTAAATACACAAGAATATATTTATTTCATATTAAATATTGATAGTAACGCAGTCAAGATTGGCAGAGCAAAAGACGTTTTAAAGAGGCAAAGATCGCTTCAAGTTGCAAATCCTATTGAATTAATTCTGTTAAAGACTGTTCAAGTCAATTCTAATAACGAGGCAAAAGAAAAAGAAAAAGCATTTCACGATCAGTTTTATGATCTAAGGTTAATAGGTGAATGGTTTAAGTATGATGAGAAATTACGTGAATTTATTGAGACTGTTTAAAGCTTATTAGTATGTATAGTATTACGTGTAAACGTGTTTTACATTTTGTAAATTACTACTCTCTACTTATTACTTCCTAATTCTTACTAAAGATTTCAACTCAATGTATATTTTGAGAAGCTACGAGTAGTAGTCAAAAAGTTTCCTCAGTGTTGAGTCATAGATTACTCCGCCCGTTGGTCATAATGGTTTTTTCAGATAAATCTCAAATAGAATCGATAGAATAAACCTTTTTAATCTACATCAGACGTATGATATATTTGCGAATTGATATCCATGCTGAATCAAAACCAGGAAATTGTCACTTATACTAACTGATAAAGATTAATACATAAATATATGACTGTTCAAGCCTTTTGGAAAGCCACTAAAGTCGAAAATGCTCAACCACCATACGATACAATACAACTCAAAGTATTTTATCCAGCATCAGCTCCAGATACTCAGCAAACGTTCTCTTCTTATCCTGCCGATCAAGCTAAAGCTCCTTTTCCAGTAGTAATTTTATTCAGTGGTGTCAACTGTAATTTAGCAATGTACGAATGGTTGGCTTTAAAGTTAACCGCTCGCGGATTAGTAGTAATTTTATTCAACTGGCTGGCAGAAAATATTCCAGGTAACATTTCACTTACTCCTGGTGTCGATCTCGCTGCGCTCTCACCTGATGTCTACGGTACTGTACCTACTGCTTCGGCTTTACCTTCACTTTTAGCTGAATTAGAGCAATTAAACACATTCGGTATATTAGCAGGTCTATTAGATCTTCAAAAGATTATTTTAGGCGGGCATTCTGGTGGTGGAAGGGTAGCTTTAGAAAGCGCTAACACTAAGTTTTTTAGCCAAGTAGCTGCTGCGTTTAGTTACGGAGCGCACACTGCTGCTCCAATACAAATAGGATACGAGTCTAGTACTATTTTATCTTTGCCAAATTCTGTACCAATGTTGCTAATTGGAGGTACTCATGATGGAGTAATTGCTAGGAACAGCAGTATCTATGGTATTGATGAATGGGCAACCGCAGCAACTCCAGTTGTACGTACATTCAGAGAAGCTATTTCTAGAGAACAAGGTGATTCTTATTTAGTCGTAATAGAAGGAGCAAATCACTTTTCTATTGTCGATCGCCTTGATTCTACTTTGCCAGCTGCTGCTTTAGATTTTCCTTCTTCTCAACCACAAACTCAAATTCGCTCAATCATAGCGGAGACAGTTGGTTTGTTTATCGATCTTCATGTCCGCCAACAATTAAAAGCATCTGAACAACTTGAACTATTACTGGAAGATAATTCTCTAATTGCATCTTTTGAATGCAAGTAAATTATCAATTGATCTAGGGTTTTATATTTAGAACTATAGAGTCGAATTCGCTTTATCTGTACATTTGACTCGATCCTAATCTGTACAGTTAAACCGCAGGCTTAAAGCTGTCTTAGCCGTTTGATTGTTGTAACTCCAACTGATGTTAAATTACTGAACATCATTGATAACTAAATTATTACGATGCACCACCGTATCTGCACCGTCATAACCTAAAATTTCAGCAATTTCAGTAGAATGATGTCCTTTTATTTGTTGAATCTCGTTACTGCTGTAGTTAACTAAGCCTCTGCCTAATTCCATACCTTCGTTGTTGCATAGCTGTACTGCATCAGCAGCAAAAAAATCTCCTTCAAGGGCGATAATACCCGCAGGCAATAGAGATGTTTTTTTGTTGGTAACTGCCTTGACTGCACCAGTATCTAAATATAGTTTGCCCATAGGAATTAAACCATAGGTGATCCAGCGTTTGCGGGCATTGTCTGTCTGAGGCTGTGGTTCAAACTGCGTTCCTAAATCTTCTCCCTGTAATATTTTGAGGATATTTTGCGGTTGCTTTCCTTGAGTAATCACGGTTCTAACCCCCGTACTGGTAGCAATTCTGGCTGCGGACAGTTTGGTTGCCATTCCTCCTGTTCCCCACTGAGAACTACTAGAACCTGCATTTACCTGTAGCTGATGAAACTCGTTGCTGCTGACTAACTTAATAGGTTGAGCATCGGGGACGGTTTTGGGATCGGCAGAATACATTCTATCTACGTCAGTCAAGAGAAACAACCAATCTGCTTTAACTAAGCTAGCAACTAAGGCAGATAAAGTATCATTGTCGCCAAATTTTAATTCATCAACGGCAATAGTATCATTTTCATTGACTATAGGAATTACTCCTAAACCCAATAATTCTCTAAAAGTATTAGAAGCATTAACATAAGTATTACGTTCCATTAATTCACGGCGAGTTAAAAGAACTTGAGCGATCGCCTGCTGTAAAGTACTAAATAAATCATCATAAATCCGCATTAGTCTTCCCTGTCCTACCGCAGCCACAGCCTGCTTTAACGCCATCTTGCGCGGTCTTTCGGCTAAATTGAGTCTGGCACAGCCTACCCCCACCGCACCAGAAGAAACTAAGACAATATGATGTCCCTGAGAACGTAAGTAGCTTAAAGTCTCAACTAAAGAAGCAATAGTGGCGATCGCAATTTCTCCTGTAGGCTGAGTCAAGCTAGAAGTACCTATTTTGATTACTATTGTCTGAGGCTTACTGCTCATTAATTTGAGTGACTAGTTGCGGACAAAATGATCTAAACGCATTGATTTGATTCTTTAAATACATGAACAACTAATTGTTAGTGGTCTATGCTACTAAATAACGATTAGAAATAACATAACAATAAAAGTAAGGTTCAATTTTTACGTTTAATTGTCCCCAAAATAATTATAAGTGTGATGGCGATCGCGTGACCTATTTTAAATCAGAAGCAGTCAATAAATCAAAATCTCAATCACTGTCGGCGATCGGAAAAATTCTCGACTCAGCCCAAAAAGCAGCACAAAAACAAGATTGGCTAGAAGTTAGCAACTGTCTAAAAGAATTACCTCAAAGCGAAGCTAAACTGCTGCTTTTAGAGTCGGCACAATGGCAAACAGCATTTGATTTGGCATTAGAAATGTTGCTCAAAGCCGATTTTCAACATAAGTGGGAGATCACCAAGCTATTACCCAGTTTTGGAGAAGATTTAATTCCTCCCCTAGCTTCTTTGGTGCAAGATGAAACTACAGAAGCCGAGGTACGCTGGTTTATTTGCCAGATTTTAGGCAATTTCCCCAATCAAAAAGTAGTCTTGACTTTAGTAGAACTACTCCAGCAAACCACCGATGAAGAGTTAATCGCGATCGCTGGGAAAACTTTAACTAAAATTGGTAATAATGCCATTGATGCTTTAGTAGAGCTTTACGCCCAACCTGAATATCGTCGGTTGGCAGTGCAGTCTTTATATTACATCCGCACTGCCGAAACCATTGAACCTTTACTTAAAATTATTCAAGATACCCAGCCAGAATTACGCACCATCGCCATTAAAGCCTTAAGTAGCTTCCACGATCCCCGTATTCCTGCCGTTTTGATTACGGCGTTAGAGGATAGTGCCAGTAGCGTTAGAAAAGAAGCAGCGATCGCTTTAGGGTTTCGCTCAGATCTCTGTCAAGAATTTGGCTTAATAAATCATTTACGACCTCTTCTATTTGATTTAAATTTGGAGGTATGCCGTCAAGCAGCAGTATCCTTGGGCAGAATGAAGACTAAAGAGGCAAATGCTGTCTTATTCTCAGTCTTGCAAGCAGAAACTACCCCAGTTAGTTTAAAGCTAGACTTAATTAAAGCCTTGGGCTGGAGTGAAATAAGCTCGGCAATAGATTATCTAAACCAGGCATTGACTAATAAGAGTGAATTAGTTCGACAAGAAATTATAATTACTCTGGGTAGAATCACTGCTCAACAATTGCAGCAACAAGCTGCTCAAGTATTAGTAAACTTTTGGCAAGATAATCAAGCATTTTGTGACTCCCAGATTAAACAGGCTTTAGCTACATCTTTAGGAGAATTACGCTGTAGTTGCGCTCAAATAACTTTAGAACAGCTTGCCACAGATAGCGATCGCAAAGTTAAGCTGCACGCACTTTCTGCTTTGAAAAAGCTCTCTTTAACAATGAACAATGAACAATGAACAATAAACAATGAACAATATTTATACTTAACAACCTTAATTATAAGACTTATAAATCTACAGGAAAGGCATAGTAAGCAATTCCTTCAGATTGATAGTTAGGTAAGTTATCTTCGACAAAATCTTTTTCTGAAGCTGAAGGTGTGTAAAAATGCGATCCAGTTTCAGGAAGTGAAAAACGATAGATGGGAATTGTTCCTGGCTGTTGTGTAGTGTAGGCGAAAAAGGACTCACTTTCTAAACTAAAGTTGTCTAAATTATTAGCAATAAAATCTTTTTCCGTTGCCGAAATAGTATACAACTGTGTGCCTGTATTCTGATTCAAAAAACGATAAACTTGTTGTGGTTCAGGGCTACCCGTCAAAGAATCGACGCTGACATAGGAAGCACCTTCAGAAACGTAGTTCGGCAAGTTTTTGATAATAAAGTCCCGTTCATTTTCAGACGTGGTATACAAATGTGTTGATGTATTTTGATTTAAAAAGCGATATACGCTTGAACCTAGAACATCAGGATCGAATTCTCGATCTGCTACTTTGACTGTAAAAGTGTCTTCCACCGAATCGCCAAGTAAGTCTGTAGCCTTGATGCTAATATCTGCTGTACCGCTTTGATTATCTGCATAATCAAGTGTCAGTTCGCCTTCGTTAATCGATACATTGACCAGATCAGGATTAGAATTACTCACAACTTCAAACTCAAGCTCATTCTGTTGAGATATGGAGATATTGCTGTAACCGACTAAATTAGCATCACTCTCTACTACAGGATTATTAGGATCTTCAGCAATTACGGGTAAATCAGTAAAGGCAGGATTTGCCCCACTAGCATCAATGATTGGCAAAGCAGCGATCGCATCTACAGGTTCTAAATCAGCATTGGTAAGCACCTCGCCAAAAACAGTAAATCCGCCATTTTGGTTATCTAGATTAGCAGAATTATCAGCTAAATTGAAAAACCATTGATTAGTAGCACTGTTAGGATCGTCACCTAACTTTGCCATCGCCATCGTACCTCGAAGGTTAGATCTATCTGCACTAAATTCATTAACTACAGGCGGAGCGGCAGGAACTTGTTCTATCCCTAAGTCCTTGACTGTAAACCCTCCTCCTTGCACGATAAAGTTTGGTACAGAACGATGGATAATCGAATTTACATAATCACCATTTTGCACATAGTTACTAAAGTTGTCTACAGTTTTTGGCGCGCCTGCCTCAGCCTGATCGAATAAGAGGACATTAGTTACCCCGCCTCCCAAAGAATTATCAGCTAGTTCAAAACTAGCTACCTCTCCAGTGGTAAAAGGATCGTCAAAGTGTTGTGATAAATTGACGTTAGTATCTGTTTCGTTTTTAAAAACGACCAGATCATAAAGGGGTTGAGTAACAATGGGATTAGTAGTCATAAAGGATTTTCCTCAGCGAAAATAATCATTGTGCCGCTACTAATCTAGACGAGCAAAAAGATAAACGCTAGACTATTTGTACAAAAGTGATTTCAATTTTATATATCTCTTAGATACTGGATAGAGGAGCAAAATAATTATGTCTGACTTAAATCGTGGAATTATGAAATTTGATGGTGCAGATAAACCTATCTTGGTTGCTGTATCCGCAGTTATTATTTTTGGTAGCATTATTGCTTTGATTTCTTGGGCGTTAAAGTCTGCCTACGTAGTCTAGCTTTAGAGCGATCGCAATCAATTGGAAATAGGGAAATGAGCTATATTTTGATTCTCGGCAAAAAAGATCACAATCCTATGTTATGATTCTAAATTGTATTGTGGTGCATAAGGGTCGGTGCCCGAGCGGTTAATGGGGGCGGACTGTAAATCCGCTGGCTATGCCTACGTTGGTTCAAATCCAACTCGGCCCACTACATATAGAGGAGAGAGCTTTAAAAGTTCTCTGCGCGGGTGTGGAACAGCGAGACAGTGTGGTCTTGCGAAGCAGCGCTTCACTTGGGCAAAGCCCAAGTGAAGCGACTGCTGAGGGCGGGGGTTTCCCCCATGAACAACTGTCTCAAGACAGCTCCCTAAACGGGACGGGCGACACAAGGGCATTCCTAAACGGAACGCCCTTCGGGTTCGACAGTTTGCTTATGCCAGGGAACCTGTCCACCGCAACTGTCTCACCTCGCGCCCTTGCCTTTCCACCCGCCTTCATTGCTTCTGAATATGTTTAGCTATGTTCAAGAGATAGCTAAACATAGTCAAAGATAGCTAAAGATGGCTCAAAATTAGGTCACTTTTAGATCGGGTTAAGCTCATCTTGGACAAGATAGATAAGTTATTAGATGCAGCTAACAACAGGTTGAAGCAATCAAACGCTGGCATCAAAATATTTAGGCGCGGACAAAAGTTATCACTACTCTGCCCGAAGAGTAAATCATCACCAGTCAAATAATTGCGATCGCTTTTCTTTTGACCGCGAGGGGTGGCAAGCGGGTGTGGAACAAGCCCCCTGGACGGGACGGGCGACACAAGGGCATTCCTAAACGGAACGCCCTTCGGGTTCGACAGTTTGCTTATGCCAGGGAACCTGTCCACCGCAACTGTCTCACCTCGCGCCCTTGCCTTTCCACCCGCTCTGTTTAAGAGCCATACCCAACGGGGGAGTGGAACATGCGCCTTGCAAAGGCGCGTTTCCTCCCCCCAATCGCGGTGTTGGTGCTGGCTCTTGATACGGCCTATCTGAATTTTGTTGCTGATAAATTAAGATAGCCTGACCCTTCTGTATCTTCTGAAGGATTTCAGTATACATCTCTTCGTTTCTTGCATTGCCCTAGGTCAGAGAAACTTTTAATTCTTTTGGAGTTTGACAAGGCAAATCTAGAAGCTTTTGGCGATCGCTAGTAGAAAATTGATTCCACTGAGGTAGCTTTAATTTTATGCTACACAGGTCTAACTTATAGCCTACCTACATGGGAATACATCTTAAAGAACTAGCAAAATCCATCTCGAATTGAAAAAAATTGCTCATACTTTATAATTTTCACTACATACACAACATTCTTTACTCAAAAGCTACCTGACTAATTCTTCAGTGGGTTAGCTATTTACAAGCTCAACTTCCACCAGAGAATCACCGACTGCTGCTGCGTGTCCCATATCTGTATATGTTGCAGCAGTTGCAGCATTTATCGTATTGTTGGCATGACTGACTTTTCGCCAATAACCCATTGGCGCAACCACAACTCCTTGGCGAGTTATATCACTGAGCATCGCTGGCGCTTGGAAAGCTCCCCTATTGTTATATACCTTCACCATTTGCCCCTTAGAGATACCGCGCTTAAGAGCATCATCGGGATGAATAATTATCTGTGATTCTCCCTCAAGCTTGGCGTGTTTGGGCAGATTGGCAAAGCAAGAGTTAATAAACTGATGTGACTTGATCGACATCAAACTAAGCGGATAGCAACTAGCTAGTTCGGGATTGCTTGGCACAGATTCCCTTTGTGGAGTATAAGTTGGCAAAGGATCGATTGGCTCACCTGGTTCGTACTCTTCAAATCCCTGACGAAAAGCAGGCAGCACGAAACTACTATCTAACTCCAGGCTAGATAAAAATTCACATTTCCCCGAAGGTGTAGGAAAATTGCCCTCTGCATGGGGAACTGCCTCAATTTTCAGTTTGGCAAAGCCTTTTGATTTTAAAACTTCTAGATCGATACCTTCTAAGACTGGTGCAAACCAATCAAGTACCTCCATCACCAACTGCTCGTCAGTCAATTGAAAACACTCATCTTTAAAACCCATGCGCTCTGCCAAACGTCGAAACAGTTCCGTATTAGGGATAGCTTCTGCTATTGGTTGAATAGCTGCATTATTTAGAGTTACATAAGTATGTCCCCAAGAGAACATCAAGTCTAGATTTTCTACCTGGGTGGTAGCGGGTAGAACAATATCGGCGTAATCTGCTGTATCGGTAAAGAAATGCTCGCTGACTACCGTAAATAAATCGTCGCGACTAAGCCCCTCAATAATTTTGTTTTGTTCAGCAGCTTGAGTTACAGGATTGCAGTTATAGACAAACAGCGCTTTTACAGGTGGATCGAGAGGCACTTCTCCCGTCAAAATGCGCCCCAGTTGCCACTGATTGAGAACTCTTGTTCCTGGTTTGATGAAATGAGGACGGTGAACTACGTCCCAGCGAATCGGAAAAGGCCACATAGGGGCTTGTAACATTCCACCTCCTAAGTGTCGCCATGACCCTACTAAAGCTGGTAAACAACTTATAGCACGGATTCCTTGACCGCCTCCAGCCTGTTTTTCTAAAGCAACACCAATACGTACTACTGAAGGTTGAGTTGTGGCGAACTCTCTAGCAAAAGTAACAATATCTTCTACTGAAATTCCTGTAATACTGGCAACTTTTTCTGGAGGGTAATCTTGTACGCGCTGCTTTAATTCAGCAAAACCAGCAGTGTACTTCTCGATATAATCGTCATCGGTAAGATTTTCGTTAATAATAACGTGCATCATTCCTAATGCTAAAGCACCATCTGTTCCTGGACGGATGGGAAGATGCCAATCGGATTGTTTGGCTGTTCGAGTTCGTACTGGATCGATAGAAACCAGCTTTGCTCCATTTTTACGAGCTTCTTGAATAAAAGGCCACAGATGAACATTGGTACTTAGGGCATTACAGCCCCAAAGAACAATATATTGAGAATGAGAAAATGTATCGGGGTCAGTTCCATGAGTTAGACCGTAGGTCATCATAAAAGCTGTACTACTACACGAAGCGCACATTGTACGTTCGGTGACAGTTGCTCCCAGACGATTGAAGAAGGGATCTCCAACTGTTAATCCGTTAAGTAAGCCTTCATGACCCAGGTAACTACAGGGCATAATTGCTTCAGCCCCATGTTCGGCGATTATTTGCTGAAAACGAGTGGTTATCTCATCTAAAGCTTCATCCCAGCTAATGCGCTCAAACTTACCACTGCCTTTTGCTCCGACTCGGCGCATCGGATACAATACACGCTTTTCGCTGTAAACGCGGTCTAGATAGTCACTTACTTTCCCGCACAAAGTCCCCCGTGTAAATGGATGGTCTGGGTTTCCTTCTACTTTAATAGCTTGACCATCTTGAACTGTTACTAGCATTGAGCAAGTATCTGGACAATCATGAGGACAAGCGCCATAAACTACTTTGGGTTGATTACTAACTGTACCGACCATAATATTTACTCCTAAATTTTATTGACAAATTTTTATATAAGGGATGTGTAAAATACAAACAGATAAGCGAATATCTGTTCTTAAAAAGCAAACTTAATTTTGTTAGAGTATTGACCAACAGTAATCTATTACCGTGTTCCTACACTTTGAATAAGCTCAGGACATTTAATATCTAAAATGAATCTTTGCAACTATGTTAAGTATCAATAAATAAAAAAATTGTTAATTAGAATACCTTTCGATTTAAATATTAAAAAGCAGTGACAAAAAGGTTTTGGCTATTTATTTAGATATTTGTTGGTAAAGACAGTTGAGATAATTGATTACAATAATTGCTTAGGCGAGGTTAGGTAGCCTATTCAAAAAAAGCTAAAATCTATATGTGAAGCGGTATCCTTTAAGAAAAGCTGAACCCTATTTGTCCCTATTCGAGGTTAAAAGAGGAATAGCTAATTCCCATCAGACGTATGATTAAGAATAAGATAAATATTTAAAAACAAGCAATAAAATAATTTTCAGAATGAACTTTCAACAAGAGTTTAGCCTTCTATTACGTGCCTGTTATCCCTTGATTTATCTGCCTACCAACGAGGAAGAAAGGGCAGAAAAAGCGATCGCTGCTGTCACCGAGAAAGTAGGCAAGCGCAATGTTTTTATTTGGGATTTTGTCAACGGCTATCAAGAAAACCCTAATAATGCAGGTTTTGGTAAGCGTAACCCTCTACAGGCATTAGAATTTATTACTAATATGCCCAAAAAGGCAGGAGGAGTATTTATACTGCGAGATTTTCAGCGTTTTTTAGAAGATATTGCTATTTCTCGCGAATTACGCAACCTAGCGCGGATCTTAAAGTCACAACCAAAAAATATCGTGATTATTGCTCCTCAAGTTAACATACCCGAAGAATTAGCCGAAGTCATTACGATAGTTGATTTCCCTTTGCCCACTACCCCAGAAATCAAAACCGAAATTACTCGTTTAATTTCGGCAACGGGACAAACTCTGTCTGATAAACTTTTAACTGAATTTGTCAGAGCGGCTAAAGGACTTTCTACAGAAAGGATTAGAAGAGTATTAACTAAAGCGATCGCCAGTACAGGTCAGCTTGAACAAGAAGATGTAGAGCTAATCCTGGAAGAAAAACGCCAGTCAATTCGGCAAACGCAAATATTAGACTTCTATCCCGCCACCGAACAAATTTCCGATATAGGCGGTCTAGACAACCTTAAAAGCTGGCTACTGCGTCGGGGAGGAGCATTTAGCGAGCAAGCTAGAGCTTATGGCTTGCCTAATCCCAGAGGACTATTATTAGTGGGGATACAGGGAACAGGAAAATCTTTGACGGCAAAAGCGATCGCTCATCACTGGCATTTACCTTTGTTGCGGTTGGACGTAGGACGTTTGTTTGCTGGTTTGGTAGGAGAATCAGAATCTCGTACTCGCCAAACTATCGAATTAGCCGAAGCTCTCTCTCCGTGTATATTATGGATTGATGAAATTGATAAAGGTTTTGCAGGAGTAGACGGAAAAGGAGATTCAGGCACTACTAGCCGTGTTTTTGGTACGTTTATCACCTGGTTGGCAGAAAAAAAATCGCCTGTATTTGTCGTGGCTACAGCCAATAATATTCGCTCTCTCCCTCCAGAAATGTTGCGAAAAGGCAGGTTTGATGAGATATTTTTTGTGGGATTACCTAATCAAGAAGAACGACAGGCTATTTTTAAAGTACATTTAGTTAAATTACGTCCCCATAACCCAGGCAATTATGATGTCAAGCGGTTAGCATATGAAACACCAGAATTTTCTGGGGCAGAAATTGAACAGACGATCATCGAAGCAATGCACATTGGCTTTAGCCAAAATCGTGATTTTACTACAGATGATATCCTAGAGGCTGCAAGCCAAATTGTTCCCCTGGCAAAAACAGCCCAAGAACAAATTGAATTTCTGCAAAAATGGGTGGCAGCGGGAAAAGCTCGTCTGGCATCTAAAAATAATGGTTTAAGCGATCGCATTCAAAGTCAACTTAATTAATAGATGACTAAATCTACCTTTGTTCAACGTTTATCATCCACTGTCCAATTTATCTTGGGCTTTATTCTCGGCATTAGTTTAATTGCGGGATTATCAGGCACAGTAATATTTGCTTACTATAAGAAAATGTCTACCTTGCCAAAAAAACCAGTTTTTCCTGAAGTCCCAGCACAACCATCAGCATCCAAAGACACTCAACCATCCACAAGTATTGAACCTTTAGAGCCTAAGTCTAATATGGTTGAAGAATCAGAGAAGTTAGCTCAGGAGAAGGAGACTAAACCAGAATCCCAACCTGAATCTGAGCTACCGCCCAATGCCTATCGCGCAGAGGTTACTTGGCCTCAAGGTCTAAGTTTAAGAGCCGAACCCGACGTAAATGCTGACAGGATTGGCGGAGTAGGTTTTGAGAAAAATATTATCATTCTCGAAGAGTCTGCTGATGGCAAGTGGCAAAGAGTTAGAATTCCTGGGAGTGAGCAGGAAGGTTGGGTAAAGGGGGGAAATATCAAGCGTACTTCTGAGTGAACGTGAGTAGGAAGTAGTAATTTAACCAAAAGTACCAATGTCCACACGTAATGCTATATAAGTAATACCAAATTCGATTATTAAAATATACTTTAAATATGAGTTGGCAAACAGACTAAACCTACTGACTTCTGACCTCTGACCTCTGACCTCTGCCTTCTTTTGACAATGAAACAATGGCGACAAAAAGCAAGAGAACTTAAAAAAGAAATCTATGCTCTTTACTATGCTTGCCAAGATGGGAGAATTCCCTGGTACGTAAAATTTTTAGCTAGTTGCGCGATCGCTTATGCTCTCAGTCCCATCGATCTAATTCCCGATTTTATCCCAGTCTTAGGACTGCTTGACGATCTGATCTTACTGCCGTTGGCAATCACTCTGATTCTGAAACTAATTCCAACCGATATTATGGATGATTGTCGTCGTCAAGCAGAAACGGCGTTGCGATCGCCTAAGAATAAATTCTATCGTCACGCAACTGTAATTATTATTTGTATTTGGTTTTTAACAGGTGCTTTATTAGTTTTCTGGTTAAAAAATTTAAGTCGCTAAAATGAATCGCCACAAATAAGAAATAAGATTATGCGAATTCTATTGGTAGAAGACGATGATCGCATTGCTAAACCACTAGTAGAAGGTTTAAAAAACGAACGTCATGTAGTGGAAGTAGCCAGGGATGGTTTGGAGGGTTGGGAATATGCTCAGGGGGCTGAGTTTGACCTAATTTTGCTAGATCTGATGTTGCCAAAACTTGATGGAATTGAGCTTTGTAAGCGTTTACGAACAGCTAAATCTACGGCATTAATTTTGATGCTTACTGCTAAAGATACTATCGATGACAAGGTGATTGGGCTAGATGCGGGAGCAGATGACTATTTGGTTAAACCATTTAAACTCAAAGAACTAGCAGCCAGAGTCAGAGCTTTATCTCGCAGAAGCTACGAACTTAAACCACAAATTTTTAGCTACGAAGAATTACAGCTTAATCCTAGTACGGGAGCAGTAACTTATCAAGATAATTCACTCTCATTAACCCCAAAAGAATATTTGATTCTAGAATACTTTTTACGTCATCCCCAGCAAATTTTAACCCGTTCGGCTATTCTCGATCAGCTTTGGGAATTTGACAACTCATCGGGTGAAGGAACGATCAAAACTCATATCACTAACTTGCGCCAGAAACTTAAAGCAGCAGGAAGTAAGGATAATTTAATCGAAACAGTTTATGGCATTGGCTATCGTTTGGGGTCACTAGGAAGTAGGAAGTAAGAAGTAAGAAGATACGGGAATTGGCATTAAAAGGGAACATCTCGATCTAATCTTTGAACGTCTGTGGCGAGCAGATCGTTCTCGCTCTTATTACCAAGGAGGATCGGGCTTAGGATTAGCAATTACCCAAGCGATCGTTCGCAACCATAAAGGGACAATTACCGTTACCAACCAGGTAGATATCGGTAGCTGTTTTACAGTGTGTTTACCCATTATTTCTAATTCGTAATTAGCTGATATAGCTGTGGCGCGATCGCCAAATTCTCAAGCAGTAGTTAGAAATTTTCAGATATTTCAATCGAATTTTACCTTCAGCCTTTATTACTTCAAAAGCTTCAGCAGTACCTTCTTAGTCACTCTAAAATTTTATTATTTAAAAATGCTATGAATTCACAGTGGTTATATATTGATAATCGAGTTAACCTATTGCCTAAAAAAGATATATATCAAAACTCTGCTTTGTTTTATGCCTACTTCTAATCGTGGCACTTTGATTATTGGGATATTTAGTGTTTTGCTGATCGGCATACTCGATTATTTGATTACTGTCGATATTTACCTGTCAATTTGTTATCTGATTCCAGTCTTGATTGTTACTAAGTATTTGGATGAGCAAGCAGGCATTTTATTATCAATTATCTGTACGCTTAGCTGGTACATAGCTGAGAAGGCAGCTAAAACAGACTTAAGTACTGTCATATTAATCTGGAATGCTCTTGTTAGATTGAGCGTATTTTTAATAGTGGTTCATTTAATGTCGGCTCTTAAAAATGCCTATGAACGAGAAAAAAATTTAGCTCGTGTTGATAGCTTGACCAAAATATATAATCGCCGTTGCTTTATAGAAATGCTGAATGCTGAAACCAAGAGAAGTATACGTAACGAGCGTTGCTTAACTCTGGTATATTTTGATGTAGATAATTTTAAGTCAGTTAACGATGTGTTTGGACACGCCAAAGGAGATAAATTATTATGTTTAATTGCTAATACAGTTACTCAATGTATTCGTGAAACTGATGTCTTTGCTCGTTTAGGAGGCGATGAGTTTGCTTTATTATTACCTGAAACAAATTATGAATCAACTCAGTTAGTTTTAAAACGTATACAACAAGAATTAATGATTAAGGTTAAAGAAAAATCATTCGACGTAAGCTTTAGTATTGGGGCTGTTACTTTTGTGAAATTATCAAATTCAGTTGATAAAATGCTTGAAAGAGCAGATAGTTTGATGTATCAAGTGAAAAATAATGGTAAAAATAGCATAAAACATGAACTATATAAAGGGTTACTTTAATATTTAAGCCTTCAAAAACAGCCTGTAACTATTAAGCCTTAAGCTCAAAGAATCTTGCGTCCGATTAAAATTTCTCTAACTTCTAACATTGCTGAATAAGTAGGAATAATATGCAAAGTGTCTTCTTTATCGGTATGTTTTAGAGCAGTAGTTATTGCCTCTTGTAAATTCTCTTTAACTAATAGTTGAAAATTTGTTTTATCGGCTTCAATTTCTTCTGAGCTATAAGCCAATCTTAATGCCATATCGTAAGTGCGATCGCCGCTGACAATTAGAGTCCCCCCTAGCTTAACCAACTCTTCGGTATCTACATCCCAAATCCAAGAGACATCAGTACCGTCGGGAATGCGATCGTTTAATACTAATAGTGTTACCTCAGATTTACCAGTCTTTTTAATGTTATTTACTGCCCTGATTGTTTCATTCATGCCGACAGGGTTTTTAGATAACATTATGCGAACCTGTTTGTTATCAATTTCTAGTTCTTCCGCGCGCCCAAAGGCAGCTTTAAAGTTCTCGATCGTACTAAAGATATGGTTAGTTTCAATGCCCATTTCTTTAGCAATCAAAGCTGCTGCCAAAGTGTTATATTTATTATAAACCCCGATTAAAATTTGCGGATATTCTTTACTGTCCAAAGACGTTTTGCTTTTCTCAAAACCACAGCTAGGACAACGATAATCTCCTAGATGAGAAAGATAAACTCCCTGATAGTCTAAAAGATGTCCACAGCTAGGACAATAGATTGAATCAACGGCGTGAGGAATCTCATCAAGATATAATTCTGGTTCGTTAAGTCCAAAATAAAGAACCTTTTGCTTGAGCTTTTGTCCTAGACCAGAAAGGCTGGGATCGTCTGCGTTTAAAACGATAGTTGTTGCTGGTAAGGGTGCGATCGCTTTAACCCAACGTTGAGCAATTGTATCTACTTCACCGTATCTATCTAGCTGATCGCGAAAGAGATTTAACGCCAGAATATACTTCGGCTGACAATCTTTCAAAATTAGGGGCAAAATGTTTTCGTCTACTTCTAAGATGGCGTAATCAGCAGAAAGTTTGCCAGTCATATTTGTGCTGTTTAACAAAGCAGTAATCAAGCCATTGAGAAGATTAGCACCGCTAGAATTATGAACTACTTTAAAACCGCGATCGCTTAAAATTTGCTTGAGTAACAAAGAGGTGGTAGTTTTACCATTTGTCCCTACTACTAAGATTACCCCGTTGCTTACCTGCTCAAATAATAGTGGCAGCAAGCGGGAATGAAGACGACGAGATATTTCTCCTGGTAGAACAGAAGCTGCACCCAAGCGCAGCGATCGCACCACTCCTGTAACAGTTTTTGCGACCCCTACAGCCAAACCCAAACGAACTCGATCCAATAGTTGCATGATCTGTTTTCTTGGCGAACATATATCTTGATAACCTATTTTGCCTAGATTTGGCAGGATTTAGTTAAGAATGTAATGGTTGCTAGCTAACAAAGATTCTTTGTGTGAATTTGTTCTAGAAGCTTAAGTTTGGGAATAATTGAATTTATAGCGCATATTGATTAAATACTTTTTTAATTAATTTAAGTTAATCAATATTTTTTAACTACTTAATTTAATTTATTTAATTTTATTAGAAGTAATGGATATTCACCAAGCAAGACAATTAGCCCAAGACGAAAGTACTGCACCAGAAAAGTTAAGAGAATTAGCTAATTCAACTGATTTAATTGTTCGTAAAAATATAGTAATCAATCCCAATATCCCTCCAGACGTATTGATAAAATTAGCTGCCGAATTTCCTAAGCAAGTATTTGATAATCCTGCGATTGATTTATTACTGCTAGAGACTCCCGATCTTTTTTCTGGTACATTAGCTAATGCTTTATGCAGTTTGTTAAAGCGAGTGGTATCGACAAGAATGATTGAATATGCTGCTAATTCTAGTGATAAAAGACTAAAGTTAGCTATTTTAATGAATCCTCAAACTCCTCAGGAGACTTTAAAAGAATTAGCAAAAAACAGAAACTATCAAGTACAAGAAGCAACTGAATTACATATTAATTCTACAAATCAAAATACAGCAGATAGCTACAAAGACTTTGTAAAAGCAAAAATACAGCAACAGCTCGTAGAAACCGATCAAAGCTATCAAAAAATAATTGGAGATGTCTGTGAAATAATAAAGTTATACGAATATCTACCAGCTATTTCTTATTATCAAAAATCTAGAACTAACCAGAAAAAATCCTATCCTCAAGTTACGCTTAAGGAAGTAGAAGAGTTAATGCGAGAAAAAAGATCGGTTTTGGATATTGCTAGTAATCCTCATATATCAATTGACATTATTAATAAATTGCTTGAGCATCATGATACTTATCAAATTGGTAGGCGTTTAGCTCTTAATCCTAGTACACCTAACGAAGTATTAGAAGAATTAGCTAGGTCTAACTATCATTATGGAGTTCATGAAGCAATTGTACTAAATAAAGATACTCCAGTATATATTCTAGAAATTATTCTAAATCATAGTAATGGTATGTGTGATTATGTTCATAAAGCATTAGGTAGAAACAATAAATTATCAGCTTGTCATCTTTTACAATTAGTAAACAAATCTTGGCATGCACGAGTTCCAGTATTTAATAACCCGAATACATCAGAATATTTGAGAGAAAAACTAATAGAAACCTTCAAAAAAGGATGGTATTCCCATCAATATAAACAATTTATTAATGCTACTTTTATAATACCTATATCTAAAGATTATCCTCAAGAATTTATCAATAATCTTTATGTGCCAGGAGAGTTTATTGAATTGTGTGTTGATGAAGCAGTTTTCGATTATAAATACAAACGCTCAGACCATAAAAAGAAGCAATCATTAAGTCTACAAATTTTAGCATTTCATCCTAACATAACTACAGACAGCTTAAAAAAATTGTTAGCTCATGAAAATGAATTAGTACGCAAAAGTGCCTCGTTAAATTGTAAGACTCCACAATACATTACTGAAGTTTGGGGAATGCCATTTTTAAAAACTTTAAATCAAAATGAGTTAAAGAGTCTTGCTAGCAATTTCTATGCAACGGAAGAACTTCTAAAGGAATTAGTGAATCATCAAGATATTACTGTTAGCAGAACAGCAGCCAGTAATCCCTGTGCATCAGATGAGATATTAGAAGAATGGGAAACATCTCCTTTTTATAAAGAGGGAGTTTTAGAACAAATAATGGCGGAGGAGCAAAGATTATTAGACCGATGGGAATCATCTATTTCTGCCTCCAACCGCTTAACAGTTTTATTAAACTTTGAAACTCCAGTATCTGTCTTAGCCAAAATTTCCCGCTCTTCATCTTGGTTGGAAAGATATGCTATAGCCCAAAATCCTAATACACCTTATCCCATTATTCAAAGATTAGCAGAAGATGGTAATCGAATAGTTCGCGCTGCTGCCAAGGCCAAACTCTAAAGAAAAAAATAGATCTTATTCTCATATTCTTTCTCTGCGTCTCTGCGCGAAATAAAACATGACACCAACCCAACTAAAAAACTACCTCAATCAACTTATTAGCCAAAACATCAAAATCAGTACTATGATTTGGGGTGCGCCAGGAATCGGAAAATCTAGTATTGTAGCTCAACTTGCCCAAGAACATGAGATCGATTTTGTTGACGTGCGCTTGTCTCAACTCGCACCTACCGACTTGCGGGGTTTACCTGTAGCCATAGATGGTATATCCAAATGGTATCCTCCTGAATTTCTTCCCAGAAAAGGTAAGGGAATCTTGTTTATGGATGAATTAAATATGGCACCTCCAGCTTTACAGGGAGTGGCGCAGCAGCTAATTTTAGATCGTCGGGTGGGTTCTTATATCGTTCCCGAAGATTGGTATGTTTGGGCTGCGGGAAATCGCAAAGAAGATCGCGCAGCCGTGTTTGATATGCCTACACCCTTGGCTAATCGATTCTTGCATTTACAGGTAGAAGCCGATTTTGACAGCTTTAAAGCTCATGCGCTGGAAAAGCAGGTACACGAACAGATAATTGCTTTTCTTTCCTTTCGTTCCACTCTCTTACACAAGCTCGATCCCCAGCAACCCGCTTGGTGTTCTCCTCGTTCCTGGGTAATGGCAAGCGATCTACATTATGCTGGCTTAGATATTGCTAGTGCGGTGGGAGAAGGCGCAGCAGCAGAATTCGCAGCTTATATCACCTTATACAAAACACTGCCCAACTTAGAACCTATTTTACAGGGAAATGGTAATGCGATCGCTTTTCCTGAAGAACCATCGGTAAGATATGCCACCACCACAGGTTTAACCGTTAGGGCTACCGATGCTAACCAGGCTTATAACGCTTTTAACTGGTTAAGTGAGAAAGCTACTGCCGAATGGGTACAGTTATTTGCCGTTGATATGTTCCGTCAGATGCGAAGTAGAGGACAAATGGGTGCATTGGCAAAGTTGGTTAAACAGGATAGCCAGTTACAGAAGTTTTTGAAAGATTTTCAAGAATTAGTTGGCTTTTAAAATTCTCCTGTCTTATTTGGCATTAACGCAACTTGGATATATAGCTACAGGTCGCTTCGCAAATAGGAATTATTCTCATTTGTGAAGCGACCTGCTTTAGTTTTAAGGTGATGCAGAAAAATGATTTATGGTAGTTCTTATGTATTTACTTTTGCGATCGCCTTGTCTAAAATCAAATATATTTGCTGTTTTGGGAACAATTAATACAGCAATAAAAGTTATATAGATATTGAAGATGAATATCGAAGAAATAAGAAAACAGGCGCAAAATGAAAATACTGCACCAGAAATACTGGCAGAATTAGCTAATAGCGAAGATAAATTAACTCGTCAATATGTAGCAAGCAATCCAAATACTTCTATCAAAGTTCTAGAAAGACTAGGTAAAGAGTTTTCTGAAGTAATTACGGATAATCCAATTTTTAATTTGCTTTTTTTAGAAAATCCTCATACTGAATTCATCAGAATATCTCTTGCTCGTAGTTCGACAACCTCAGCAGAAATTTTGGCTAGGTTAGCTGATTTAGAATATTATCATGAAGAACATATTGTAAGAGCAGTTGCCAGAAATCCCAACGTCCCCGTTCATGTTTTAGAAATGCTTGCTAATGATGAACACATATCTGTAAAAAATGCTGTTGTAAATAATAAAAATACACCAACTGAAATTTTTGATAAGCTATCAGCATATCTTTAAAATATGCTTGCGATCAGTAAAAAAATAAATCAGCAATTAACCAGTCAGAAAATAATCAGTGCATCGCTACTGCATTTGAGAATGCGATCGCCTTTTTTGTTAGCTTAAATTTATTTATCCAGTATTTAATTCTCTGGAAAGAAATTACTATCTAAAGTTTGCTTAACAGAATAAGGAGACTCTTGAGGAAAATTATTAACTCCCGTTTCTCTCATTGCATCTCTTTTACCTCGTTGATAAGCTTTAGTTAAAATAGTTTTGTCTTGTAATAAATTTTTTAGACTAGGAGTATCTTCAAGATAATCGCTAATATTATCTCTTTCTCTACTAATTGTATTGCTCCAGCTTTTACTTCTTTTATCTGGTTGATATTGCCACTTGAGTAAATGTTGATAGATAAGTCTTAGACTAGATATCAGCTTATTTTGCTCGCTTCTTCCCAAGCTTTCTATCTCCTCAATTAAATTTTCTAAATCTAAACGCTCGAAATCTTTAGCTTTCAATAATTGGCTAGTTTCTTGCAACCATAAGAGATAATCGGTTTGGTATAAATCTTTAATTGCGACTGTATCGATTTTCTGTTTACCGCGCATAATTTTCTTAGGTATGCCGAAATATTACTTTTGAGGGTAGTAGAAATATCTACCCAATCAATTTTTTAGAGGTAGTGTTTCTCTATAATTGAAATCCTTAAGATGATTTTGTGCCACAAATATAATTTAGCAAATATATGAATCAACCAATAACTAGTCAAAAAATAATCAGTGCGTCGTTGCTTCGTTTACGAATGCGTAGCAAACTACATTAATCAATTAAAATATAGTTAATCATCTCGATCCAAATCAGATTCAAGAATATCTTCTACATTTCTTGCTCCGTGAATTACCCTAATAATTTCTACTCCATCTTCAATCAACCGATAAAAAACTAAATAACTCTCAAATCCTTTAACTGCCTTTTGCCTAATATCTATTAATTCAGGACTATCAAATTTGCTAGATTTACCCAACTGAGGAAAATTACCTAGTTGAGCAAATGTGTTTTCTGCTGCTAATAGAAAATCATCCGAAATGTCCAAATTATTGTTGCCTATGTATGTAGCTAATTCAATTAAATCATTGATAACGATAGGACGTTTGAGAACTTTGCCCATTATTGTTTTTGCTCGATTTTAGCTTTGACAACAGCGCGAATTTCCGCCCAGTCATTTTCTGTAATCGGGGTTGCTTCCCCAGAGTTTAAGCCTTCCAATAAAAGAGATTCTAATCTATTTTGTTCTTTGCGATCGCGATCGCGACGAATCAAGTCTCTCATGTATTCACTTACTGTACCGTAATCACCATTTTTAATTTGCTCTTCTACATAAGCACGCATGGACTCAGGTAGAGAAATATTCATACTTTTCATTGGTTTATAATCAAATTATTAGTCAATGCTATTTTATGCCATTTTATGCCATTAATTTAGTAAATAAATATATGAATCAACCAATAACTAGTCAAAAAATAATCAGTGCGTCGTTGCTTCGTTTACGAATGCGATCGCCTTTTTTTGCTACCTTAGCTTTATTCGCCAAATTTATACCAACTCCCGATATTCCTACTGCTGCAACTGACGGCAAAGATATCTTTTTTAATCCCGACTTTTTACAGTCTCTTAGCGCACCTCAACAAGATGGCATACTATTACACGAAGTTCTACACGCAGCGTTGCTTCATTTTCTACGCAGAGGAGTAAGAGAAAAAGAAACCTGGAATATAGCGGCTGATATTGTGGTTAATGGCATAATATGCCAACAAGGTTGTTTTGAATTGCCAGAAGGAGGTATTCGCGATCCTAAATTGGAACATCTTAGCGTGGAAGAAATTTATGAGCTATTGCCACAACAAGATTGTTCACATTGTTTGAGTATTCTCGATCTATTGGACAATGCGCCAGCAGGTAATGCCGACGAAAAAAGGCTGGCATCTCCAGGGCAAATAAGCAGTAAATTTGATAGCCTCTCGGAAGCTAAAAAAGCAGAATTAGAATCCCACTGGCAGAATGCGATGCAGCAAGCAACAGTAATTGCCCGCACTTCTAATCAGGGAAATTTACCCGCAGGAATGATCAAGGAATTAGGCGCATTAGATCGATCGCAGCTAGACTGGCGCAGTTATTTATGGCGATATTTAGTCAAAACACCTACAGATTATACAGAATTTGATCGTCGTTTTATTGGTCGAGGTTTATATCTAGAAACTTTACAGGGAGAATCGGTAAAAGTATATGTAGCAGTAGATACTAGCGGTTCGATTGACGAGCAACTACTGAAAATGTTCTTGAGTGAGGTCAAGGGGATTTTAAATTCCTATCCTCATTTAGAATGCGAACTTTATTATGCTGATGCAGATGTTTATGGTGCTTACGAATTAAATCCCGATAGCGATATTCCCCAACCCCAGGGAGGCGGAGGAACGTCTTTTGTCCCCTTTTTCAGTAAAGTTAGTCATGGCTGGGATGGAATGACAACCGCAGTCTGCGTTTATCTTACGGATGGTTACGGTACATTTCCCGATACTGCCCCAGAATTACCCGTTTTGTGGGTAGTGACTCCTGGTGGCTTAGATTTATCCCAGTTTCCTTTTGGTGAAACCGTTAGACTATTATCAATTTAATCATTCTTTACTGCAATATTACAACAGTTAGAGCAGTTTGATTTATGAACTATCGATATTAACTAAGCTACATAATCAAGACTTACGCAGTGAAGAAAAATCAAGGTTTTAGCAAGGACAAAGGGAAAAATAAATCCTTTAACCCTTACCCTTTAACCTTTTCCCAGTCTCAACCTAAAATTGAGTGCCTAAGTCCTAATAATCTATCTTGTTTGTGATTTCATATTTAATTCTGTTTACCTACTCAATCGAGTTGATGCCAAAATTAAAACTGCTGTGAAATTTAGCTACACTGACGGCTATGGCGTAATTTAACCAACTTTTTTAAAGACTATGCAACAAATATTAAATATTTTTAGTTTAATTCCTGGTTATTTAATAATTTTGGCGATTTTTCTGGTAATATTGCCTACTATTTTGGCGATATTATTACGTTATTCTTTATACCGACATTTAAAGCATTTAGCAGGGAGAAGTCGGCAACTATTAGGAGGAATGAAGTTAGAATCCACTCCTAAAATTATTAGCAAATTAGAACAGAGGTTTATAGATACTAATCTCAATCCCGATCAAATTAATACAGCCTCGGTAATTGAAGGAATCTATAGTCAAGAAAAATTTTATTTTTTGGGTATGTCTTTAGAATGCGAGTTTATTGATAGTTTGTGTCGTATTCTACCTAATTTGCTGCTGTCTTTTGGGCTATTAGGAACTTTTTTAGGTATTACATTTAACTTGTCTAGTTTAAGTCAGACAATTACCCAGATTAATATTAATGATGTAAGAAACTTGGTCGAACAATTAAACCAGCCTTTACAGGGTATGGGGGTAGCATTCACTACCAGTTTAATTGCGATCGCCTGTAGTTCTCTTTTGACAGTTTTGAACTTACTGTGGAATACCAATATTGTTAAAGCAGGTTTACTCAGCCATCTCGAAGACTACATCGATAATATCTATTTACCCACAATACAGCCTGTAAGTTCTCTAGAAGAAGCGATCTCTCAATTTAGACAGGACTTTGATGGCATGGTGTATAAACTAGGAAACACAATTGAAGCATCCATGACGAGAGCTTTTAGCCGCATCGAAAATAGCGCAGCCACCTTTGAACACGCAGCCAACACTTTTGATAATAGTCGCTTTCCTGAAAAACTTGATTCAGCTACTAGTAATTTGGCGATCGCTCAAAATCAATTTTCTCAATCTTCTCTGGTATTGCAAAAGTCTACCCTCTCTTTCGATCATAATTTAGACTCTATGCAAAAACTGACTAAAAAGTTTTTGGAATTAAATCAGCAGGTAAGCAATATTAATCAGCAATATTCCAGTTTGATTGACCTCAATAAGCAGAAAAATTTTATTGAACAATCAGGTTTAAAAGAAATTCAACTAGAACTATCAAGACTGATTAATAAAATTCAAACCCCATAGCAAGTAATAGGTAACGCTACTTTCGGGTTACGAACATGAAATAGTTGAGCTGTAACCTCTAACCTATAACCAAAAAGCTTTTGAAAGATTTGTTAATTTTCCCAACCTAAAATTTCATCATTGAAGAACGGTTTTTAAATTACCTCTCTTTGCAATAGCTCTACTCTTCCAGGCGAATCTTATCCCGAACTCACGTTAGGTAATAAACAGTTGTATGAATAAAAAACGAAAAATACGTAGTTATGAAGCCACAGAAAGCCTCAACGTGTGGCCCTCTTTTACAGACTTGATGGCTAATGCTTTTATGATTATTAGCCTGTTTCTTTTGTTGGCTTTATTCAAGTCTTTGTTTCTCAAATATACTGCCCAAGAAACAAAGCAAAACCTGAGTGATACTGAAAGACAGGTGCGTTTACTTCAAAGAGAAATTGCTACTTTAGAAAATGAACTAGGAGAAAGCACTTCTAACGTGCGCCAGCTTAAAAAAGCTTCTTCTGAACTGCAAAGACTATTACTCAGTAGCAACGAAAAAAAAAGACTATTACTCAGTAGCAACGAACAAAGTCGTAATCGTGCAGATATTTTACAATCAGAAATAAAGCGTTTAAAATCTGCGCCTCCTGTAGTGGTAATTCAAGACTCTGGGGGATACCAGTTTGACTCTGGTAGTGCGAGTCTACCGCAAGAATTAAAAAGCTACATCACCAAAGATCTTGTCAATCGCATTGAAAAAATTAGCCAACAGCGCAACCTCTACGTTGTCGAAATTATCGGGCATACTGATGGTCAAGTAAACTCTGGTGGGGGCAATTTAGATCAGCAGCTAGAAAAAGTAGCTCAGGGAAAACAGTCTGTAGACAGTCTTAAACCTGGATCTAACGCCGATTTGGGCTTAATGCGCGCCTTAGAGGTAGTCAAAGAACTCCAGAAGGTACAAGAACAAACAGGAAAACTTAAAGGAGTCCAGTTTCACGCCTATTCAGCAGCCCAAATACAGCTTCCCAACGGGAATTTTGCCCAAGTCAATCGGCAAAGCGATCCCAACCGCCGTAGAATTGAAATTCGCTTCTCACCACTAGGAAAAGCAGAAACTGTTCAGTAAATTTTTTAGTTAAACTAGGATAATTTAGAGAAGCAAGCTGAGTAAAACTTTATATTCCTCATCTCAATAATTTCAGAGATGGTAATTTTGTTTCAATACAAAATTAAACATTACTCGTTACTCGTTACTCGCTAGAAATCTCTACTGTTGCTATTTGAAATTACTATATCCCTCATCCCTTTAAAGATGCTCGATCCTAAAATTCCTGCTGGTAGACTAGAAGACAAATGGGACAATTATAAAGATCACTGCAAGTTAGTTAGTCCTGCTAATAAGAAAAAGCATACGATTTTAATTATCGGCACAGGTTTGGCGGGTGCATCGGCTGCTGCTACACTGGCGGAATTGGGTTATAACGTCAAAAGTTTTTGCATTCAAGATTCTCCTCGTCGCGCCCACAGCATAGCGGCACAAGGGGGCATTAACGGTGCCAAGAATTATCCTAATGACGGGGATACGGTATGGCGATTGTTTTACGACACCATTAAAGGAGGCGACTATCGTTCTCGTGAAGCAAATGTGCATCGCTTGGCGCAAATTAGTAATCAGATTATCGATCAATGTGTGGCTCAAGGCGTTCCCTTTGCCAGAGAATACGGAGGGCTGTTAGGGAATCGTTCTTTTGGAGGGGCGCAGGTATCTCGTACCTTTTATGCCAAAGGACAAACGGGACAGCAGTTATTGTTGGGGGCATATAGTGCCATGTCTCGTCAAATTGCCGAGGGCAAAATTGAGATGTTTTCCCGTCGAGAAATGTTGGATTTAGTTTTAGTTGAGGGGAAAGCACGAGGCATTATTGTTCGCAATTTAATTACGGGAGAAATAGAACGTTACGCAGGGGATGCAGTATTACTTTGTACTGGAGGCTACAGCAACGTCTTTTATCTTTCTACTAATGCCCGTAACTCTAACGTTACTGCTGCTTGGCGATGCTATAAACGAGGGGCTTTGTTTGCCAATCCCTGCTACACTCAGATTCATCCTACCTGCATCCCTGTGACGGGAGGATACCAGTCGAAGTTAACCTTGATGAGTGAGGGGTTGCGGAATGATGGCAGAGTATGGATACCAAAACAACCAGGAGATCAGCGTCATCCTAGTCAAATTCCTGAAGCGGAAAGAGATTATTATCTGGAAACTAAATATCCCAGCTTTGGTAATCTTGTTCCGCGTGACGTGGCTTCACGGAATGCCAAACAGATTACAGATGAAGGTAGGGGAGTTGGGGAAACAGGACTAGCGGTTTATTTAGACTTTCGAGATGCCATTAAAAATTTGGGCAAAGAAATAATTAGCGATCGCTATGATAATCTATTTCAAATGTACCAAAGGATCACAGGCGAAAATCCCTATGAAGTACCGATGCGTATTTATCCTGCCGTACACTACATCATGGGTGGCTTGTGGGTAGACTATAACTTAATGAGTACTATTCCTGGTTTACACGTCTTAGGAGAAGCAAATTTTTCCGATCACGGGGCAAATCGCCTGGGCGCAAGTGCCTTAATGCAGGGGTTAGCCGATGGTTATTTTGTCATTCCCTACACTTTAGGCAACTATATCGCTACCGCCGATTTACCATCTGTAGAAACTACCCACTCTGCTTTTGAGGAGGCAGAAGCCACGGTAAGGTCTAAAGTAAGTAAATTACTGAGTATTAAGGGAAATAAAACCGTGACTGAGTTTCATCGCCAGCTAGGTCATATTCTTTGGGACTGTGTGGGAATGTCGCGCGATCGAGCAGGTTTAGAAAAAGCGATCGCCTCGATTTCAGACTTGAGACAAGAATACTGGCAAAACGTGATTATTCCAGGAGATATTCACACTTTTAATAAAAATTTAGAATTTGCGGGTAGAGTCGCCGACTTTTTGGAATTAGGTGAACTTATGGCGCGGGATGCCCTGGCTAGAGAAGAATCCTGTGGCGCACACTTTCGCGTTGAATGCCAAACAACAGAAGGCGAGGCACAACGTAATGATGAGCAGTTTGCTTATGTTGCAGCTTGGCAATACAAAGGCGATGAAAAGACTCCAGAGTTACATACAGAACAGTTGGAGTTTGACAATGTGGAATTAACCCAACGTAGTTATAAGTAATACTGTTTATCAAAAATAGCTGGATAGATCGAGATTTTTTGTTCATCAAGATTAATCTTACTAATGTCTTATTTATTCTGACCTCTGACCTCTGACCTCTGACCTCCGACCTCTGACCTCCGACCTCTGACCGCTGACCTCTGACCTTTACTAAATTGTTACTTTCGAGAATTAATATAAGCTATTTGGTAAGCGATTATTGGCTGAACGTGAGCGAAAAAACGTGCCCAGATGGCAATAAATGAAATTAAAAGAAATTATTACAAATCACATCATTTTTTAACTGATGCTTTTTTTTGTAGCATAATTTTTCTTTTACTGGTAGTATAATTTCAAATTCCATTGTTTAATGCAAAGATCATTCATATTAGGCAAAATTAAATATTAGTTAAATAAGTAGGCAGAATTGAATATAAAACCGAATAAGCAAGATTTTATTCGCTAATTTTTACTCCCTGCGAGAAAGGTGTAATCACAGCATCTAGTATCCCTTGGCTACGTCTTTCTTCCTACCAAGACTATCTTCTAATTAATTTCACCCACCTAGTTAATTGTTTTTTTATGCTGTTAAGAAATAAATTTTTCGCCAAAAAATCAAATTCAGCTATTAATTATTGGCAAACAAATCTCAAAAACATTGCTCCAATCCTAAATTTTCCTACGGATAAAGTAAGGGCAATTGATTCTGCAACTGAAAATACAATTGTTCAGAGCCAGAAGAATTTGAAGCAAAAAGAAGTTGCATTTTCAGCAGAATTAAGCATCGCCTTGAAAAATTTTTCTCAACAAAAAAATGTCCCACTTGGGGCGATCTTGCTGAGTGCATTTCAAGTTCTACTATATCGCTATACTAGCCAAAAAGATATTGTAGTCGGCTGTTTGGACTTGTATGGTGATCAGAAAACAAAGCTAGAAATATTACCTATTAGAGTTTCTCTTAAAGACGAGCAAAACTTTGCCGAGCTATTAGCCTTAACCCAAACACAAATTTCAGCAGCTAGTAATTATTTAGACCTAAACCTCGTCGCTTTAGCTAAAGCTTTAAAAAAAGAAAGCTCAGAATTTTCCCTAGCTTCCATATCTCAGATCTTATTTAGATTTAATCCCTCTTCACAAACTTCTCAAGTTGGAGCGACTAAAACAAAAGCTAATAGCGAATTGTTTATCGATATTATAGACAAGTCAGACTATTTAATTTGCCAAGTTGTATACGATCGCCAGTTATATAATGATGAGACTATTCAACGTATCTGTAACAATTATCAGATATTGCTAAAGTCAATTGTTGCCAATCCTCAAGTACCAATTTCAGCTTTATCTTTGCTATCGACAGCAGAACGACAGCAAGTTCTAGTCGGATGGAATTCAACCCAGGTTGACCAAGAAACTAAATGTATTCATCAACTATTTGCAGCAAGAGCAGCGAGTAACCCCACAGCAGTCGCAGTTATCTGTCAGGGAGAACAGCTAACCTATGGGGAACTAAACCAAAAAGCTAACCAATTAGCCTATTATTTGCAGAGTTTGGGGATTGGCTCAGAGTCTTTGGTTGGTATTTACCTAGAACGCTCCGTCATGATGGTAGTTGGTATATTGGGGATTCTCAAAGCGGGAGCTGCCTATGTACCTTTAGATTTAGGAAATCCTCAATCTAGGCAAGCTTTTATTTTAGAAGATGCCAAGATCACCACCTTATTAACTCAAGCCAGTTTACTAGACCAAATACCCAGCCAAATCAAAACCAGTATTTGTTTAGATCGCGATCGCGATGTGATAGTGCAGCATCCTCAAAATAATTGTCCTTGTCAAGCTACACTCTCAGACTTAGCTTTGATTGTTTATACTTCTGGTTCAACGGGAAAGCCCAAAGGAGTAATGACCTCCCACGGCAATTTGAGTCACTATGCTAGTTCATTGCAAATAGCTCTTAATATCAAAGAGTCAGACGTATATCTCCATCGCGGACAAATTGCTCTAATTGCTTCGGCTCGACAACTTTTAATGCCTTTGACTCAAGGTGCTGCTGTTGTAATTTTAACTGAACTAGAAAAGCGCGATCCACTTTTAATGTTCGATCTGATCAAACGTTATGGTGTCACCATAGTTGACCGCGTTCCTTCATTTTGGTTAAGTTTCGCCGATATTTTTCGTCAGCTCGATACCCAAACCAAGCAGAGTATCCAAGATAATTCCGTACGTTTAGTGGCTACTGGTGGCGAACAGGTTACTTTAGAGGTTTATCATTGTTGGCAAGAAACCTTTGCTGCTCACGTTAAGTTTGCTATTCTCTACGGTCAAACAGAAGGTACGGGAGTGGTAACTGTTTATGATGTCCCCACTCAAGTAGATAATTCTTTAAAATCTTTACCTGTAGGTTCTCCCATTTCTAATATGCAGGTTTATTTACTAGATGACTATCTACAACCTGTGCCTATCGGCGTTGCTGCCCAGATTCATATTAGCGGTGCTGGAGTCGCCCACGGCTATCTAAATCGACCCGAATTGACCAAAGAAAAATTTATTGATAATCCTTATATGCCAGGGGAGCGTCTATACAAAACAGGAGATTTGGGACGTTATCTGTCTGATGGCTCGATTCAATTTCTTGGTCGTTTAGATCGTCAAGTTAATATCCAGGGATTGCGCATTGAGCTGGGAGAGATTGAGGCAGTACTATCACAACATGAATCGATCCAAGAAGCAGCGGTAGTTGTCCGTAGCAATAAATTAGGGGAAACTTTAGCTGTTTATCTGGTGCCAACTAAAACAGCATCACCCAGGGCAGAGTTGTTAAAAAGCTATCTTCAACAAAAATTACCAGCCTATATGGTTCCCAAGGATTTTATTTTTGTAGCTGCTTTTCCTCTAACTACGAGCGGAAAAGTAGACCGACTTGCCTTATCTGCCTTGAATACAGATGAATTACCAAAACCCATTGTTGCCCCCCGCGATCGCTTAGAATTGGAGATGGTGCAAATGTTAGAAGAAATTTTAGGCATCAAACAAATAGGCATTCGGGATAACTTTATTGAATTGGGTGGTAATTCTCTTTTGGCAGCACGTTTAGTAGCGGAAATTGAAAATAAATACCAACAAAAAATTCCCCTCTCCACAATTTTTCAGGCATTTAATATTGAAAATTTAGCTAACCTCATTCGTCAAGAAGAAGAATTTTCTGCTCCCAAATGCTTGGTGCCAATTAAACAGGGAAATTCTCAACCAAACCTGTTTGCGATTCATTTTTTGGGACATGGCTTAGAATATTATCTTCCCCTGGCTGAATATCTACATTCAAATGTCTCTATCGATGGACTATCATCATTTTTGAGCAATGAATCTGATAAACCTCATCCTAGAGATATTAGACGCTTGGCAGCATACTACACCCACAACCTAAAAAAAGTCCAGCCTCAAGGACCTTATTATTTGCTAGGGGTATCTTTTGGTGGTTTAATTGTCTACGAAATAGCACAATTATTAGTATCTCAGGGGCATGAAGTTAGGTTTCTGGGCATGATAGATACTTATTGTCCGAATCAAAACGCAATTCGCAAACAGCTTGCTGCTAAAGAGCGTATATTGGCTCATCTTGATAAAATTCGCTCTCTAGGAGTAAGTCATATTTCAAATCTGGTCAAGTGGCGCATCGGCAATAATTTGGACAACATTAGAGCTTGGCTATACCAAATTGATTGGGTGCGAGAGAATTTTGTCGACCAAACAAGCCGCAATTTTGATAAAGCTAATTATGTACGGCTCAGAAAAGAGCATCAAGAAGTCAATCAAGGCTATGCCATACAGCCATATCCAGGAAAAATTAATATGTTTCGAGCTGCTCATAATATGGATTCCAAACTAGATTGGCAAGATTTAGCTCAATCAGGTTTATCTATTTATGATGTACCTGGAGAACACCTGGAAATTCTTCAAGTACCTCATGCTCAAGTATTAGCAGAAAAAATTCAATTAGCATTACAAGAGTGCGAAAAAATCAATTAGGAATCATCTTTCGTTAGCCAATTTGGAAAAAAAATGAGATCGGCAGCTAGAAAAAGCAGCTTAGGGAAGAAAGCTTGTAGACAAGTCCTAAACTTGAATCTAACGCCGATCTGGGCTTAATGCACGCCCTAAAAATTGTGAAGGAATAGAAGGTACAAAAGCAAACAGGAAAACTTAAAGGAGTACAGTTCCGCGCCCATTCAGCAGCACAAATACAGCTTGCCAACGGTAAAGAAAGCGATCGCCTAAGATATCAGCTTGAAGAAATTTCTGCTAAATAACTTCGTAATTGCGATTGGTCTCGTTGCATATAGTATGGTTATGGTCTAGATGGATCGCTAATATAATTTAGGTTATGTCATACAAAGCACTTGCAACCGATTACGATGGCACGATAGCAACAGAAGGGAAAGTTAGCGAAACTACTTATTCAGCCTTAAAACATTGGCAACAAACAGGGCGATCGCTGATTTTGGTAACTGGAAGGCGACTCGATAATCTCTACGATGTATTTCCCCAGGCTAAATCATTTGACTGTATTGTGGCAGAAAATGGAGCATTACTTTCTTTGCCGATTATTGGAGAAGAAAAATTATTGGGTTCGCCACCTCCCAATTCTCTAATTGAAGCCCTACAGCAACGGCAAGTCGAACCATTGAGAGTAGGAAGGGGAATTATATCTACCGAGATTCCCCACGATACAACCGTAATTGAAGTCATCAAAGAATTAGGTTTGGCGTGGCAGATTAGCTATAACAAAGGGGCAGTAATGCTGCTGCCAGAGGGTGTTGATAAAGATTTTGGATTGAGAACTGCTTTGAACGAAATGAACTTATCCCCTGATGAAGTGGTGGCTGTCGGCGACGGAGAAAACGATTTGCCTTTATTGAAATTAGGCGGTCTGTCTGTATCGGTGAATAATGCTGTACCTGTACTAAAAGAGGCTTCTGATTGGGTAATGACTAAAAGTTGCGGAGATGGCGTTGTCGAGTTGATTGAGAAGTTGCTTTAACAGACCCCGCCTGCTTGGGCTTTTATTAAACTTCGTTTGTCACTAAGATTTAGTTCATTTAGGAGTATTAATGATTTGATGAGCGGCTTCTAACAAATTCTCAACCGTAACCTGTGGCTGAGGATAAACTTCTAAATAATCTTTCTCTAACTGTCTGACAAAAGCAGTTTTCATGCCAACACTTTTAGCCCCAGCAATATCCCAAGCATGAGCGGCAACTAGCCAGGTCTCTTCTAAATTATCTGTTTGAATCATCTTGTAAACATCAGGATGGGGTTTAGTAAAAGCGATCGCATCACAAGAATAAATCTCGGTAAAGTATTGTTGTACTGCTGCCCGTTCTAATAAGTCACGGGTAGAGTTCTTGCTACCGTTGGTAAGAGCTAAAACTCTCCAACCTGCTTCTGTTAAGGTCTGAAATGCTTCTTTTGCCCCAGGCTGTAACTCTAGCTCGCTAAAAGTTGTCATAATCTGTTCCAACTGCCCAGAACTTAGGTTAATATCCAGCAGCTTCATAGTTCGTGGCAATTCAGCTTGTAAAAACTTCTTGAGCGGTTGATACTCCCCTGCATGAGAAAAGGCAAAGGCATCTCTTAATGATTGAGCGAACCAGAGTTCTAAAGTATAGTTCGGCGCACCCAATTCAATCAATTGCTGTCGAGGCTTTTCTAGAGAAAAACAAGTGCCGATGATATCAAAAACTACAGTTCTTTGCTCGGACATTTTTTCTTCCCAAAAGGTAATGAATTACTGTGATCTAACTCTTGCGCTTTGTGCTTTTTAATTGACAATTATCGAGTAACTTCTACTGGCACATTAATTAATAGTAATTGGAAATTAGAATAGACTTCTTGCATGAATCATAAATCTAGGTTAGGTATCGAGGTCAGAAGTCAGAGGTCAGGAATTGAATATTAGCATCGAAAAAGTATATTTATGCCAGAGGTCTAATACAAACATCTACCAGCCTTGGAAGAAGATGAGTAAAAGTGAGAAATATTAAAAGAATTTTAGATAACGCTTAATTTCCCAATCCGAAACGTGATTATGATATTTTTCCCATTCCCCTTGCTTATAGTTGATGTATGTCTGGTACATGGTGTTTCCCATTACTTCTTTACTCAAGGGATCGGCTGCGAAGGCTTCAACCGCTTCTCCCAAGGTACGGGGCAAAGATTGAATTCCCTTGGCAGTCAATTCATCCAAGCTATATTCGTACATATTTTCAGTGTGAGGCTCTCCAGCATCTAATTCATCTCGGATACCTTCTAATCCTGCTGCTAAGATCATTGCTGCACCAAGATAGAGATTGGTTGAAATATCGGCTGCCCTACATTCAACTCTGCCACCTGCTAAAGGAATTCGCAGCATATTGGTACGATTATTAAGCGTTGGTGAATCGAATGCTCTAACATTTTCTTGGATTTGGAATAACAAAGAGTGTCTTGGCAAGCGTTCGCCGTAGGCGCCTTTCGGCGACGCTGGGTCTTGCCGCTTTTTCGATGTAATCGAGCCAGATAATGTCTTAGTCGAGTATTCTCACCTTCAACTAAGCGTCATATAGGTTTTACAAACGATTTGAGCGCCATCTGCAATAAAACCTGGATAAACCTTCCATCCATCGGTTACGTAGAAATAGCACTGCCATTCTTTAACTACCCTCCATCGTGGTTCAAAAGTTTCTGCACTATGATCCCCAAGAACCCAACCTAAAATTCCTGGCTGAAAGTGAGCTACTGCTGTCCAAAGCCATATTTTGTTTTTTTATGACCAACAAAGGTTTCTAATTCGTCCAATTCTCCCACTTGTGGAATTGTTTCTGGATCATAGGCATTTCTGTAAAAGTTCTCCCACTGCGCGAACCCAGTTCATAATAGTGACGTGATGTATTCCTTTTACCGTCGCTCTGGGTTTTAAACCCATTCCCTTAACGTACATTATCAAGCATTCTCGTTTTAGTTCGTCCGAATAACCTTTTTAAGTTTGATAACAGTCTAGAAATTGTCTTTGGCACTCAACACAGATCTAGTTTTGTTTGCTTCTTTTCTTTCCGTTTTTATTGATGTGAGTAGATTTACATTCAGGGCATTGCCTGAAAATTTAACTCTCGTTAGTTATTCAATCAGCGAGCGCGAGTTTTTAAATCATACCTTAATTCACCAACGCCGCAAAATTATTATCCAATTTATATCAAAATGAGTGTGCTACGATTATGGTGATTGCAAAATTGTCTACAAGCGCATATCAATTGGGCTTTTTAGACTGTGGGCTGCAACCACCATAAATGCCACAAGGCGTTAAGCAGCATACTTTGATTCACGATCGCTCGTGATTGAAAGTCACAGTGTGCTACTTACCAAGAAGCAGATATTTTGCGAATAATTCAGTACAGATAAATTCTATCAAAGCCAATTTGAAGTCGATTCTATATGCCGAATTTAGTTCGGCATATAGAATCGACTTGTTGAAAAAGATCGATTATTATGCGGTAGCTCTATTTTACTGCGGCTTTTACCAATTATCTACTAAATGTGGTTTAGTAATTTAACAAATCTTGTAACTCTTATCGAATAAGGATTTAAAAGTTTTATAAATTAATTTTTACAAAATTTTTTGATTTATGAGTAAAAACGGTATGAATATTTTGACTTATAAGTCAAAATATTCATAAAATCTAGGGCGTCTCACAACTTTAAGAGATGCCCTCTGGTGATTTCCAGGAAGCTACGCAAAAATCATGGATACAAACCGACCTAGCTGTCTGACACAAGTACCTTAAAATATCTCAGTGTATAGGTTTTGTCTGTTGGATTATGGTTATGGTCTGTTGTTTGGCATAATCACCAACGCTCAGAGATTCTGAAATTTCTGCAATCTCGATCTGTGCTAATCTGCTTTTTACTGTTATATTTTGCCCCGCATGAGTGAAGCTACCGTAGTTAATGGAAATGGCGTATCAAACGAAGAAATCGTTGCTGCTTTGGAGATTCCCGCAGATTTTAATTTTGATTTGCCCGATCCTGAAGATGAAGCAATTGGTGAGTCAGATTTCCAACATCAATTAGATACGATCTGGAAGATCTGTGATCGCTTTGATCTGCAAACAGACATTTGGCGCGGACGTATTTTACGCTCGGTTAGAGACAGGGAAAAGAAAGGCGGTGAAGGTAGAGGGGCAGGATTTCTTAACTGGCTCAAAGATCGCGAAATTACTAAATCTCAGGCTTACGCTTTGATTCAATTGGCAAATAGTGCCGATACACTTTTAGCAGATGGACAGTTAGACCCAGAAAGCATTAATAATTTTAGTAAGCGGGCATTTGTAGAAACCGCCAAATCTGCCCCTGAAGTTCAGCAATTAGTAAGCGAGGCTGCTCAAAAAGGCGATCGCATTACTCGCCGTGAAGTAAAGCAGCTTTCTGATGAGTGGACTGCCATGAGTTCGGAATTACTCCCCGATGAGATCAAAGAAAAAGCAGCAGCAGGAATTTTGCCCGCCCGTCATCTTGCTCCTTTGGTGCGGGAAATGGAAAAGTTACCCGATTCTCATCTAGTAGAAATTAAAAGAGAAATTGCCGAAAGTCCTGATATTGATACGGTCAAGCTGATGACCGCCGAAGCCAAGAATTTAGCCAAATATCTTGATGCTGCTGCCCAGGTGCAAACCCTGCGAGATAAGGCGGTAGATATGGAGATGGCACTAGAAGAGGCTTTAAGACTAGAGTGTATTAACACTGCTGCGGACTTGGTTAAACAAGCCACTACTTTAGAGCAAACTGTGGGCAAACTTTTTACTACCTGGAAACGCATGGGCAACGTTGCCGATCGCCTTTATGTAGAAACGGGGGCTTCTAATCCTCACTTGCGATCGCTTTTGACCTGCTTAGAAACTCTAACTGGCGATATTATCGAAGTACCTTTGGATGAAGAAGGAGAGCAAATTGTACGTCTGAAGATTTTAACTGAAGACATAAATGCGATTGATAATTAGGGTGTGTCATGTAGCGTCCTTTTAAAAGAGATCGAGACTGTCTCAACTACTCTAACTATCCTAACTGTAAACTAGCCCAAGCCAATACGACCAGCTAGACTAGCACTTAGAGGAATCAAAGTCGTCAACATTAAAAACAAGGACAATAAAGCCCAAGCTGCTCTGCTATCATCAGGTTCTGTTAACTCATTTTGAACAGGACGCTCTAAATTTCGTTGCAAGAATAAAATCAACACTGCCCAATAGAGAGGAATGGGATTTACAGGGTTAAACAAAGCCACAATTCCCAGGATAATTAAAGTTGCCACAGTGGTTCTGCGAGCAGTCTTGCGCCCATAAATTGCATGAACGATTCTGCCTCCATCTAATTTACCTGCGGGTAAAAGATTTAAGGCAGTAATTACCAAACCTAGCCAACCAATGACAACCAAAGGGTTAATATCAACTACTGCTGACTCTAAAGCTGAACCCAAAATCACTTTTGCCAAAGTTCCCACCAAAATAGATGCTCGCAAAAACTCCGTTGGTAGCTGAAACATACTGCCATCATGAGAAAAAATTAAACCGCAAACCAATAATAATAAAGAAATGATGCCTGCTGTAGCTGGACCGGCAAAAGAAATATCGAACAATGCAGTGCGGTTGGGCAGCAATGACTCAAAGCGCGTGATTGCTCCAAACGAACCAATTTGCCAACTAGGTAGAAAGAAAGGAATACTTAAACGAACATTGTAGCGGTTGGCAATCACTCTATGACCAATTTCGTGAGCTATTAAAATAGTCCATAATCCCAAACTTAGGGGAATAGCTTCACCATAACGTCCAAAGTCACTAAATAAATCAAATCCCTGTAATAAACTAGCGGCTTCTAGGCTGGTCAAAATTGTGCCGATAAATAAAATTAGAGCTATGTTTTTTTGAGCCAGGGTGGTAGTCTGAGGATCGTTTATCTTGGGTAAGATGACTACTATAGGTCTTTCTTCAGGACTTTCAACCAAAAATAAACGATACTTATCATTAAAAGATTGCTCTAGCTTTTGATTCATTCTGGAGTATGCGGTATCTGCTTCCCCACGCAGATTTCCTTTGAAAATTGCTCCATCTTGATAAGGTATTGTTTCTGTAGCAAAAAAAGTGTCGATGCCAAAAATCCCTTTTAATTCTGCCAAATCTTGATCGGGGATAGGCGATATTTCTGGCTCTGTGTTTTGCTCAAATTTTTTAAGGTCAGAAGATTGAGTTGTTTTTTCTAAGATTTGTGCTTCTCGTTTAATTCTCTCGGCTGCCTTTTGCTGTAGCAAAGCTTCTTGTCCTTCTGCTCTTAATTGCTTTCCTAACCAGATATAAACAGCAATTGAAGTAACCAGCAAAAATAGAATGCCAACTAAGTTAAGGTATATGCCGACAGAAAACAGACCAAAAAATAATAGCCACGGTCCTACTAAAACGATTGACTGTAGCCACGCTAGCATTCCTAATCTACCATAGGCTTTGGATTTATTGTACCCCCAAATAAGTATGGCAAGGACTGCTGCAATAGGTATAAAAGTGGCAATAGATTCTGATCCGTTTAACATTAGTTATTTTAAGATTGTTTTATTAAGATAGGTTAAATTAACCATCAAAAATAGCTCTGTATGCTGTAGTTGATATTTTAGTTATTAATGGTTTTTAATTTAATTACTTTATTATCTCAGGTTAAGTCTATACTCTATATTTGTTCAAAACTTTGGTAATGATTGCAAATACTTCTTCAGAGGCTTCGATCATGGCTAAGTGTCCACAGTTAGGAATTTCAAATACGTTGCTATCTTCTGAGGTAAATAATTGATGAAAGCTAGCTAGGTGATTGACATACTTGATTTCCATCACCCGATCTTTTTCTCCTGCAATAAAATATACAGGCTGTTTTAAACGAGAAACTAATTGAGGCAGTAAATGAACCTCCGTTTCGGTAGTGGATTCTAAAAGCGCACCCAAAGCTGCTTTTTCGTCGGCTTGAATAAAATCAATAATTCTTTGCCGACCCCACTTCAATTTTAGAGGACGAGCCACCATCATTCTAGAGAACAAAACATCTAATAAAGGAACATTACGTAACCAACCAGGACGAAACTTAACCAGTTGCTGACCCGCATTACGAAAACGTTCAAATTCTTCTTTAAGATAAATTCCTCCTCCCGAATTAAGACAAATAACACCCTTAATCACTTGGGGATACATATCCGCAGACCAAAGAGCAACGCTTCCCCCTAAAGAGTGACCAATGACCCATGCTTGTTTAATTTCCAGATTTTCCAGCAAATATTTTAAATCTTGGGCATAAGCACTAAGACTGTAGTGATTATCGAGAGTGTTTGAACTTGTTGGTGCTTTGGTAGCGATAGATTCACCAAAACCTCTGGCATCATAGATCAAACACTGATACTCAGATTTTAATAGTTCTACTATGGGTTGCCAGTAGTGACGGCTTAAAAGCCAGCCATGAACGAAAACTAAAATAGGTTGTTTGAGATTGTCAACAGGAGCAGTTAACTCATAGACATGAGGTGTTTCTAATATATTTATGGATGGCATCTTTTTATCGTATCATCACATTTTCAACAAATCCTAGCTCTACTATTGTGTCAATTTTGACCATTGATTGCAGGAGCGCAACGGGCGGCTAATCCCTTCGTCCCCGTCAAGGCTAATTGATGTTACGCACTCATCGATCTGTAAGGCTTGGGGACGGGGGGAGTTGGAGGCTTGCGGTGCGACCCCGCGTCGACGTAAGGCGCAAGGGAACGCGCACCGTTGGGGACGGTTCAGCTAGACTATGCTCCTCGTCACCCCGTCACAGCAGTTAGATTAAATGCGTAATGTCAGAGGCTAATATTAAGTTATGTCTCAAATAGTTTTTGGATTGAGATCTGCTTTTGGGTCTGAAAATAGATTAATATAACAAAGATATATAAAAATATCGTATTAAAACCACAAATCAGTAAGCCATATCGGCATGGTCTTTTGGAAAAAACTATTTAACAATCCAGATGCAGTAGATACCTCGAAAACTACTGAATCTGGTGAAGAAGTATTAAATTTGGGAAGTAAAGACGATTCTCAGCCCCAAATAGTATTTAGCACCGATCGCGATCTTGATTATTATGAGCTTGAAGAGCTTTGCGATCGCGTTGGCTGGGCGCGTCGTCCCCTACGAAAAGTTAAAATAGCCATAGAGCATAGTTTTTTAGTGGTTTCGATGTGGGAAGTCAAAGGAAAAAAAAGACGTTTAATTGGCTTTTCCCGCGCTACTTCCGATCATGCTTTTAATGCGACTATCTGGGATGTAGTAGTCGATCCTAAATACCAAGGTCAAGGTTTAGGTAAGGCATTGATGAAGTATTCTATCTCTCAGCTACGCAGTGCAGATATAAGCAATATTACTCTGTTTGCCGATCCCCAAGTAGTTAAATTCTATCAAAGACTCGGCTTTATTGTCGATCCTGAAGGAATTAAGGGGATGTTTTGGTATCCAGACTAAATCAACGATCGATTAACAATGTATCAATGGGTCAATGGTTACCGAGCCAAGTTGCGTTACAATTTGCAACAAAAGCAATAATAATTTTTAAAACATGAGTACGGCTTTAGTTACTGGAGCATCTTCGGGAATTGGTGAGTCATTTGCCAGGGAATTAGCAAGTTTAAATACAGACTTAATTTTGGTCGCGCGATCGCAAGATAAATTAGAACAGTTAGCTCAAGAATTAAGCAGTAAATATCAGGTAAAAACTGAAGTTATAGTCAAAGATTTGACAGAGCCAGCAGCAGGACAGGCAATATTTGACCAGGTTCAAGCTCAAGGTTTGACGGTCGATCTGTTGATTAACAATGCGGGATTTGGCGATTATGGAACGTTTTGCGATCGCCCTTTAAGCAAACAGTTAGCCATGATTCAACTTAATATGACTGTATTAGTTGAATTAACAGGCTTGTTTTTACCCTTGATGCAGCAGCGTGGTAGTGGGGGAATTATCAATATTTCTTCAATCGCTGGTTTTCAACCGCTGCCCTATATGTCAGTATATGCTGCAACAAAAGCTTTTGTCCTCAACTTTAGCGAAGCACTCTGGGCGGAAAATAAAGACACGGGAGTTAATATTTTGGCGGTATGTCCTGGTCCAACTGAATCAGGATTTTGGCAAAGAGCAGACTTTCCCGATAATTTTCCAGGAACAAGTTCTAGCATCATGAGCGAGAGTGAAACAGTAGTAAAAGAAGCTCTCAAGGCAATGAAGAAAAAAGAATCTACTATTGTTACAGGTGGTATTGCTAATCAGCTTTTAGTTAATGTTCCTCGATTTGTCCCTAGAGACTTTTTAGTTAGTGCTGTAGAAAAACAGTTTAAGAAATAACTTACAGCAGTTGAAGCAAATGTTAAGACACATAAACCTTGTAAGGGCGAACGGCCGTTCGCCCCTGCATTTAATCCTTCGACAAATTTATATTTAATTTCACCCACTTACTTAGCTTAAGAATCGTGAAACATGGCACAATTAAGAAATATTGAATTGATTAAATAAAAAGATTTTAGTGGCTACTTTTCCCATTAGCCAACGTAACCGCTTAATAAACAAGGATTGATATGACTGCAACACTACAAGTACCTGCTAAGACCCGTCGTCAGGTATTTCCCTTCACGGCTATTGTGGGACAAGAAGAGATGAAGTTAGCTCTTCTGCTCAACGTTATCGATCCTAAGATTGGGGGGGTTATGATTATGGGCGATCGCGGTACAGGCAAATCTACCACTATTCGCGCTTTGGCTGACCTGTTACCCGAAATTGAAGTAGTAGAAGGAGATCCTTTTAATAGCGATCCTCATGATGCAGACTTGATGAGCGATGAAGTTAAACAAAAAATAGACCAGCAAATACCAATTAATACCGTTAAGAAAAAGGTGCAGATGGTCGATCTTCCCCTTGGTGCAACCGAAGACCGAGTTTGTGGAACTATCGATATTGAAAAAGCTTTGTCTGACGGGGTAAAGGCTTTTGAACCAGGATTGCTAGCTAAAGCTAATCGGGGCATTCTGTATGTAGATGAGGTGAACTTACTTGACGATCATCTTGTAGACGTGCTGCTTGATTCGGCTGCTGGTGGTTGGAACACTGTAGAAAGGGAAGGCATTTCGATTCGCCACCCTGCCCAGTTTGTGATGGTGGGTTCGGGCAACCCCGAAGAAGGAGAACTTCGCCCTCAATTATTAGATCGCTTTGGGATGCACGCGGAGATTCGCACTGTAAAAGAGCCAAATCTACGGGTGCAGATTGTCGAACAAAGAGCCGAATTTGATGGTAATCCCAGTTCTTTTGGCGAGAAGTATGCTGAAGAACAAATTGCTTTGCAAAACAAGATTGTCAAGGCACAAGAGTTACTGCCTTCTGTAACAATTGATTACGATCTACGGGTGAAAATCTCCGAAATCTGTTCAGAGTTAGACGTAGATGGTTTGCGGGGAGATATAGTTACCAACCGTGCTGCTAAAGCGATCGCCGCTTTGGAAGAACGTACAGAAGTAACGGTTGATGATATTCGCCGCGTAATTGTTCTTTGTTTACGCCATCGTCTACGCAAAGACCCACTAGAATCTATTGATTCGGGTTATAAAGTCCGAAAATCAGTGGCGCGTATTTTTGGGCTAGAACTAGAAGAATAAGACTTAGTTAGGTACGGAAAATCCTAGATTTAAGTTTAAAATTTTTGAGAAGCAAAGCCAGTGACACTAACTACCGACAACCAAACAACAGCGCAACAAAATCCTCAAGTCCCTTTAATTGAACTGCGAGGAGTCAGTAAATCCTTTGGTAACAAAGCAATTTTAGATCGGGTAAACCTGAAGATAGATCGAGCTGAAGCACTGGTGATTATTGGTCCTTCAGGAACAGGAAAATCTACTATCTTGAGGATGATCGCTGGATTAATGCCCATCGACAAAGGGTCAATCTATATGAGTGGGCAAAAGCAAACAGGCTTAATAGAAGACCAAGAAAATTCCCTCGGCATAAGTATGGTGTTTCAACAGGATGCCCTATTTGACTCTTTAACCGTAGAAGAAAATGTCGGCTTTTCTCTTTATCAACATTCCAACCTCAGTCGGCGCAAGATTAAAGATTTAGTTGATGCAAAGCTAGAAATGGTTGGTTTGGGAGGAACGAATAAGAGTTTTCCGGCGGAGTTGTCTGGAGGGATGCGTAAGCGAGTTAGCTTTGCTCGGGCAATTATATTCAATCCAGAAAATCCTCAAAGCAGACCAGAAATAATTTTATATGATGAACCAACCGCAGGTTTAGATCCAATTGCTTCTACCGTGATTGAAGATTTAGTGCGTGATTTACAGTGTACCGAAAGGGGTTGTGGTACATACATTATGGTTAGCCATCAACACAGTACCATTCGCCGTACTGCTGACCGGATTATCTTTTTATATGGAGGCAAAATTCAATGGACTGGAACGGTTGAAGAAATTGATACTACTGATAACCCTTTAGTAAAGCAGTTTTTCAGTGGTAGCGTTGAAGGTCCAATTCGTGTGGTTGATTAAACTAAAAAGCTTAAGGTGAGAGGAAAATATGCTGCGATCGCGCACTGTCAGAGAAGGTTCGGTGGGATTACTAATTATATTTAGTATTTTGGTGTTTGGAGGTATAGTCTTGTGGATTCGAGGTGTTACCTTGGGGAATAAAAGCTACAAGATTACTGCTGATTTTCCTGATGTTAATGGCATTCAATTAGGAGACGGGGTCCGTTATCGAGGTTTAAAAGTTGGCAGAATTGACGAGATTAAGCCTAGTACCAATGGAGTTGATGTGGTAATTGAAATTGACTCCACGGATCTTTTAATTCCCAAAAATTCCACAATTAAAGCCAGAAGTTCGGGTTTAATTGGAGATACCTTTGTTGATATTGTGCCTGAGTCTGACTTACCCAAAGAATCGGCTGATTTGAGTCCCGTTAGTTCTAACTGCGATTCATCTCAAATTATTTGTAATAATGCTCGTCTTCAAGGAGAAAAAGGCATTACCCTAGATGATTTATTGCCTTATACTTATCGCTTTAGCAAAGCTTATGGTCAACCAGAGTTTGTTGCCAAAGTGGACTCGGCGGTGGAAAACGCTGGCATAGCAGCAGCAGAAATTGGCAAGCTTACCAAAGAAGCTTCGGTTTTAGTTAATGATCTAAAGCAAGAAGTGGCTTCTGTGTCTGATGCCACTAAAACGATAACTGACGTGGCAAATAACACTTCTAATGAACTGGTGTCTACAGCCAAAACCTATCAGCAAACTGGTGAACAAATAAGCAGGTTAACCAACAATGTCGATGAGTTGATTACTCAAAACAAAACCAACCTGACCACTACTCTAACTAGTGTTGAAACTACTAGCGATCGCCTGCAAGGTTTAGTTACCAAACTAGATAAAACCGTTGATACCGCCGATACAAAAAAATTAGCAGCTAATTTATCAGAATTAACCGCAAATGCAGCGGTAGCTTCTAAGAACTTAAAAAACATCTCGACAACCTTTGGCAATGACGAAAGTTTAGTCAGCCTTCAACAAACCCTAGACTCGGCTAGAGTTACCTTTGACAATGCCCAGAAAATTACCGCAGATCTCGAATCATTTACTGGAGATCCTGCCTTTTTAAAAAATGTTCGCGATTTGGTTAATGGTTTAAGTAATTTGGTTTCTACTACCGACCAACTAGACCAACAGGTTCAAACTAGTAATGCAATTAAACCAATGTCTGAAGCATTATTTGTTTCTCCTAAGACGGCGAAAACAGAAAAAAACAGCAAATTGCCAAACATAGGCAATCAGCAATCTCCCTAGTATTCAACAATTTGATTATCAACCTAACTAAGTTTACTTGGTAAGCTAAATAATAACCATATAAAAAGCGATCGCATTAAAGCAAATGATGATATTACCTGGGGCAACTGTAACAATTACTAATTCTGATGACACCTACTATAAATTTCAAGGCTTAGTACAGCGTATAGACGATGGTAGAGTTGCGGTATTGTTTGAAGGAGGCAACTGGGATAAGCTAGTAACCTTTAATCTATCTGAGCTTGAAGCCGTAGATTTAACCAAGAAGAAGAAATAACGTTATCATATCGGGGATAAAAACCTAATTCCTTATCCCTCATTCTTTAAAAATGCGTCTTCCCCTACCTCAATTTACGGTTGACGATCGCAACCCCAAACATATTGGGGAGGTGATTGAAACCTCTACAACTGGATATTTAGCTCAGTGTCTTGAACCTGAAGACTTAAAATTTCCTGTAATGCCTCCTTTTGGTAGCTGGATTAAATCTTTTGATGAAGAATCTGGTAACAAAATTTTGTCCGTGGTTACTTATGTCACCACTAGTCCCATTGATTCTGTTCATCGCGCTAGAGCATTGGGCTTATCTTTAGAAGAGTTGCGAGAACAGCAGCCACAAATATTCGCCATGCTCAAAACCGAGTTTAAAGCAGCAATTGTCGGTTTTGAAACACCCGCGAACGTTAATGGTAATAAAGCGAAATTAGGTCAAGTATATCAATATTTACCTCCTCGTCCACCTCAAATTCATCAATCTGTTTATCACTGTGATGCAGAAGAAATAATTCACTTCACCGAAAAACTAGACTTCCTCAGAACCCTTTTACAGGCTAAGGATATACCCGTAGAATCTTTAGTTGCAGCATCTGTACGAGATATTTATCGTCAGCGAAAAGCAAATCGCGATTGGTTAGTTAATGTCGGTCGTACTCTCAGCACACTTTTAAAAGATGATTATGATCGTCTACGCTATATTTTGAGTCAGATTCATTGGTAAGCATTAATCATTGGCTTTGCTGATTTAACGTATAAGACAGTTAATACCCAATCCGGTTATCAACACGGTGATTGGACAAGGGTCGGAAAACATGCGGGCAAGCCCTTTGTCCGCGTCCCTCACCGTCAATAAGTCGATTGGGTATGCGCCCTAGACGGGCGCACCCCTCGACTTCAAAACATACTTTAAATATAAGTTGGCAAACAGGCTTTTTCCCTCCTGACCTCTTTCGAGACCCCCTCGCATGGTTCGACACCCGCTAGCATTCCCTTGAACTTCGGGTGTGGAACAAGGCTCTTGGACAGAGAAGGCGCCAAGAAGCTAAAAGCTCTAAACTATCCAATTGCCTGAGAACTAACAGGGTAATTTTCAAAGTCGGCAATATGTTCATCGACATAATCAACCGCTTGTTTTAAGGCAATAGTGCGATCGCCTATAAAATTTTTACTGGGTATTTTTACAATTACACCCAACTTTCTTAAGCGTTCTTCGGCTTGATTTTGCAAACCAACTAAGAATACCTGACAATCTTTTTCTAATGCTTCGGTTATGGCATTTTCCAAAGCTAAGGCAGAAGTCACACCCAAAAATGGTACTTCCGACATATCTAAAACCAATGCCTGATAGTCATCAATCAAATTATGTTGGCGAGAGATGGCTTTGGCTACCCCAAAAATCATCGGACCACTTAGATAAAATAAGAGTACGCGACCATTGGCTCTTTCTAATAACTGTTTTTCTTCATCGTTGAGTACAATTTCTTCATCGTCATAAGTAATAGCTTTGACTTTTTCGGCTCGCAAATTAGACAGACGTTCGATAGTCAGAATATTAGCTACAAATACACCCACACCAACAGCCACCATCAAGTCTACAAAAACAGTGAGAATAATTACCCCATACATGATTAAGGCTGCCTTGGGAGAAATTTTGTGAGCGCGCTTGAGGAAACCCCAATCCACAATATCAAAACCTACTTTAAAAGCTATTCCTGCTAAAACTGCATTAGGAATACCTGTTAAATATTGACTTAAACCTAAAACAACTACGAGTAAAATCAAGGCACGAGTTATGCCAGATAAGGCAGTCCGACCACCAGCTTGGATATTAACTACTGTCCCCATGGTTGCCCCAGCACCAGCAATACCACCGAATAAACCAGAAACCAAGTTACCAATACCTTGACCAATTAATTCTTTGTTAGAGTTGTGTTCGGTACGAGTTAGACTGTCAGCCACCAAAGAAGTTAGCAAAGCATCAATACAGCCCAACATTCCCAAAACTAAACTGTTAACCAAAATTGTTTGCAGTTGAGCTGTCTCAAAGGTAGGAATCTGTAACTTAGGTAAGCCAACTGAAATTTTACCAATAGTGTGAATATCAGCGTTACCAAAGAAAAGAATGGCGATTATACTGCCCAAAATTAATGCCAGTAACTGAGGAGGCATAAATTTCTTGAGCTTGGACGGATAAAAGAATAAAATCCCTAGAGTTAAGGCAGCCAGCAAAGTTTCTAAAGGATTGATATTTGCAAACAGGGTCGGTAAATTTTGCACTGTCCCTAAAGCACCGCCCTTAGGACTAGCTTGCCCCAAAAATGGCGCAGTCTGCAAAATAATCAGAATTACCCCAATACCCGACATAAAGCCAGATATCACCGTGTAGGGCATCAGGGTAATGTATCTGCCTAATTTAAAAAATCCAAAGATAATTTGAAAAATGCCAGCCAACATGACGACTGTAAATGCCATTGCCAAACCGTTTTCGGGATCGGCAGCCGTTAGAGTGGCAATTACGGCAGTCATCACCACTGTCATCGGACCAGTTGGCTCAGAGATAAGGCTGGGAGTTCCACCAAACAAAGCTGCAAAGAAGCCAATTAAAATTGCGCCCCAAAGCCCAGCAGAAGCTCCCGCACCAGAAGCAACACCAAAGGTCAGAGCCATTGGTAAGGCAATTACCGCAGCGGTAACACCACCGAAAATATCGCCCTTGACGTTTTTCAAGTCAATTGTGTTGGTAATTGGCATGGTAATAATTTAAAATATTATGTTGGTAATTTTTACTATGTTCTAAGTTATTAATTATTGACAAAATAGTTTTGTATATGGTAATACCAAATAATTAATTAAAAACTATTGTTATTATTTTTTCAATTGACTTAAATCTATAGAAGACCATACCTTAATGAAATTTTAAAAGCAATCTTTACTGCTTGATTTTTTAAAATCTGCAAACTAAGGAAAGGTTATCAATCGACTATTCTTTAATAATTTAGATTAATAATAAGACAATCTCTCAACTTTTAGACAAAACGAGAGTTGCTATGTGTCTTAACAGGTTTTAATCATCCTCAAAAAGAATAAATAGATCTTGTTGACTAGTTCGTTTGTCAGTCATAGTCACGGTAGAACCTACATTTTGTATTGAGTTTAGTACGGCGATCGCATTGCTTTAGCTTCTTGATTTGATTCAGGAATGGGGAATTGATTAACCATTGACATAATTTGTGGAACATCAATATATAAACAGCCTAGGTTGCTATTAGAGGCTCGTTGAGTTACCGTTTGGTGATTAATTTTGATTTCGGTAGAGGTAAAGGATAGATATTTTTCTAAAGATAATTTTAAAGAAATAGAATGAGAATTCTCGCTCTCTAATCTTTGATAGAGAGTCAGGTTAGTTCACAAACGCTAAGATAAACAAAAAAAAGCGTTGAGTAACCCATGTCTGATTTAATACTCTTTTGGCATCGTCGTGATTTACGAATTTCTGATAACCTTGGATTAGCAGCAGCAACAAAGCAAACTGCAAAAATAGTCGGTTTATTTTGTCTAGACTCTAATATTCTCGATCGCGATGATATTGCCCCCGCCAGAGTCACCTATATGATTGGCTGCTTACAGGAGTTGGAGCAAAATTATCAGCAGCTTGGTAGTCAATTAATCATTGTGCAAGGAAAACCTCAAAAAGCTATTGCTCAGATAGCGATCGCACTTAAGGCAAAGGCAGTATTTTGGAACTTAGATGTTGAACCTTATGCAAAAGAGCGCGATCGTACTGTAACCGATGCGCTCAAAGAAAAAGGTATCGAGACTAAAAACTTTTGGGATCAGCTACTTCATGCCCCAGGCGATGTGCTAACTAAATCTTCTAGTGAACCCTATAAAGTTTATACCCCTTTTTGGCGTAGCTGGAATCAAGAGGACAAACAAAAAACGACCAAAGAAATTAAGCAGCTATCGGGTTTAACTAAAGCTGAATTAGAAACAGCCAACCAGGCTGGCGCGATCGCCCTACCTACTGCCCAAGATTTGGGCTACGTGTGGGAAAATCCTTTAATGCTTGAGCCAGGAGAAACCGCAGCAATAGAGAAGCTAGAAGAATTTTGCGATCGCGCTATCTACTGTTATGAAGAAGAGCGTAATTTTCCTTATGTGGATGGTACATCTAACCTCAGTGCAGCCTTAAAGTTTGGCGCAGTAAGCATTCGCAGCGTATGGCAAGCAACTTTAGATATGTTAGCTAACTGTCGCAGCGAAGAAGCCAAAAACGGCGTAGTTACCTGGCAAAAAGAACTAGCCTGGCGAGAATTTTATCAGCACTGTATGTTTTTCTTTCCTGAATTAGCCAAGGGCTCATATCGCGATGAATTTAAAGACTTTCCTTGGGAAAACGACGAAACCAAATTTCAGGCATGGTGTGAGGGAAAAACGGGTTATCCCATCGTCGATGCGGCTATGCGACAGCTAAACGAAACTGGCTGGATGCATAATCGTTGTCGGATGATTGTTGCCAGCTTTCTAACTAAAGATCTAATTATTGACTGGCGTTGGGGCGAAAAATATTTTATGCAGAAGCTATTCGATGGTGATTTATCATCTAATAATGGTGGTTGGCAGTGGAGTGCCTCTAGCGGGATGGATCCTAAACCGCTACGCATCTTTAATCCTGCTTCTCAAGCAGCTAAATTTGACCAAGATGGGGAATACATCCGTCAATGGCTGCCCGAAATAAGCTCAATGGAAACAGAGTATTTGGTAACGGGTAAAATACCTGAGTTAGAAAGAGCCAGTTACGATTATCCTCAACCCATTGTCGATCATAAAGTTCAGCAACGACAGTTCAAGGCACTGTATAAACAACAAAAGGGCTAAACTAGAACCGACTTAGTTAGGTAGTAGTAGATAATGCCTTTTGAATAATTGCTGGAATTTCACTGGGTTTTCTAGCTATTTTGATACCAGCTTTTTTGAGCTTGCTAATCTTTTGGCGATCGCGATTGACAGCAGGAATAGAGCTAGATAAATTATTGCTAATAATTGTCACTGCATCACGAAACACCTTTTCTTGAGGTGCTTTTAATCCTGCAACGTAAACAATGATTGGTTTATCGTCGCCATTATTTTTACAGTAGGTAGTAATTTCTTCGGCTTGATTAATACTTTGACAAATAGAAACGATCGCTTTGGTGTTTGAGTTTGACTGCAAAATTGCTAGCCACTGAGGCAGACTAGAGCCGACAATTCGATCCTCCCCTAAACTGACAACTATGGACTGTCCCATATTTGCCTGATTTAATTCTGCTGCTACCTCATAGGACAGGTGCTGGCTGGTGGTGAGCAACCCCACTTCTCCAGGGCGATAAAACTGAGGCTCTAACTTACCTAACCAACTTTGCTGTGGAATCACAACTCCATGACTACCAGGACCTAAAACTAGCACGTCCTTAGCTTGAGCATATTTTAGAAGCTCAATCGTATCTAAAGGAGGAACATTTGCAGTAAAAATAATAATTTTCTTAATTCCCGCAGCGATCGCTTCTTTTGCTGCATCAAGTACTTGAAAGGGATCTACAAAAATTAGGCTAATATCAATTTGCTTAACTTGGTTTAGTACCTGTTCTACCAAATCAAAAACGGGAATATCATCAACTTCACTGCCTCCATTACCAGGACTAATTCCCGCTACAATTTCAGTGCCAGAGGCTTTCATTTGCACTGCATAAACAGCAGCCTGAGACTCTGTAATTCCTTGGACAATTACCTTTTTGGGTGAAAACCAGTTCATAGCAGAAAAACTTTCTATTAAAAAAATTAGAGCGGTTCAAATCAGAATCAAAACTCATCAACTCAGCTATGATACCAAATCCGATTGACAGAGGTTATTTATGTAGGCTGACTGGGAGACGAGGGGACTAGGAGACTGGGGGATGAATTAATCTTCGGGACTTCTTTTTTAAGTAACCTATACCAACAGGATTTAGTATGAAATATATTCTTCTTTCTTGGTGAGCGTTCCCTTGCGCCTGTCGGCGACGCGGGGTCTCACCGCTTTACTTTTAACAAGTTTGAACAAAAAAAACCTTTAATTTGATTTAACCACAGCTATGGCTTGGGCAATTGCTGCTTCTAAATTGCTAGACAAATACATAGTCTCGGTAATTTTTATATCTTTTAGATTGTCTTTATTTAATAATCGTAAGATAAACTGAGGTTGAGGGTCGAGTTCAACTGGTGTTAAAGATTTTGTCTGCTTGATAGATGTAGGCTTATTTGCTTGATCGCTTTCGGCTTTCGGCTGTTCATTAGCAGATGAGGCTGATTTAGCGATTGATTGGGCATAATTAGCGATCGCCTCAATAACTTCTCGACTGACCGCTTCTGTCTCCCAAATATTGACTAAAATAGCTTTTATGCCAGACACCGACTCCAGTTCGGCGAGAATTTCTGCTATTTGCTCTTGATATTTAGGGTTATTTTCTGTGCTGCTCAGGCTCTGGGCAATTAAAACACCACAGGCAGGAGAAACTTTATTTTGCTCAAGTAAGTCCCATGTCAATAACGCCAAATCAAAACTGTTGCAGATTATGGCAATTTTACCTGCGCTATTTTGCCAATCTAACCAACGCCATCTAGCCTGAGCAAAATCTTGGTTAAATTTTACAACATTATGTTGATTAGCTTGTATTTGATATTGAGAAAAATTCAAGGTTTCAACTATAGGTTGTCTTGCCAGCGCGTGATCGTTAATCGTAATTTTTCCATCTAGTGCCATCAACTCTCCTTTGCTATTAACTCCCAAAGGATTGATTTCAATTAAATCTAGATCTTTTTCGACAAACAAGCGATACATTTTGGCAATAATCTCGCTAACAGAGCAAATTAATTGACCTGATAGTCCCATATTGGCAGCTAGGCGACGGGCATAGAATATAGAAAATTCTGACTCGACTACTACCTGCTGTAAATTAGCCAACAATGAATCTACATTCATGCCTCCTAATGCCGAACCAAGCAGCACAGGGCGTTGTAAATCATAGTCGAGAACTATTGCCAGCAAAAACTCTCTCTCGGCATTATAGTGAGCTTCTGCTAAAATAAATTCAGGGTATTCATTTAAAATAGACAAATTAAAGATAATCCTAGCCGCCGCGATCGCATCAATAGTATTAGCAGCAAAACGGACACCTCCCGCTTTGCCTCTCCCTCCCGACCTAACTTGAGACTTCAAAACGACTGGATAAGGAATTTGCAGTTGCTTAATTTTTCTAGAATCTTTGATAGTCTGAGAAGGTAGAATAGGAATACCCACCATCTTAAACAATTCTTTAGCCTGATATTCTAGTAGTTCCATATCCTAATTGTAAATTGGTAATTTGTAAACTAGATTTGGGTTAAAAACAGCATTTAGAAATTAGTATCTTAAATTAATTTCTCTTACTTAACCCTTGTTTAAGGTAGCTAATTCGTTATTCTCAAGTTATTTTGTTACCTTATGTTTACATTATTAAGTTATTTGCCTCTAATCTTGAAAATTTAGTCAAGAAGCAACTATGATAAGTACTGCTTAAAAGTTAGACTTGATGTAGATATAAACGACTACTTAAAAACAGCAAGTATGATGATTATGTCGAGGCTTTCGACCAGCATTTTACACTTGTATTCTAGTATCGCCTAAAGTTTGTTGCTTTGGCTGCGGTTACTGTTAGTTTACAACTCCCAACTAGATAAATTCATAATTCAACTATGCCCTACAAATATCACGAACTATTTTTTTACTCAGCGAGAAGCGTAATATTAGCAATTTAATCATCAAGTATTCAAGTATCTCGGAAAAAATACTGTTCGACTCATGACAGCTATGGCAAAATTTTATAACGATGGAAGGGGAATGGAAAAAGTTGTAATTATCATCAATGCCGACGTTAGTGAACAAGGAAAGCTAATTGCAGCGTCGCCAGTAACGCAAAAAATGGTTGAAGCCTTACAGCGAAGTATCGCCGAAAATTCTTCATCAACGGAGGTGGAGATTGTTTCGGCGGCAACTCTTTGGTCTAAAAACTCTAACTCTAAAGTTATTAAGAAAAATAGGGATTCAGAGACAATTTACTGCCCTTTAACCATTCAAGTGCCAGAATATTTCGATTTTGCTCAAAAGCAAATATATTCTGCCTGTAAAGACGTTAATGCTAGAAGACGTTGGGTAGAAACAAATTTAGGCTTTAAAACAAGCGTAGGTGATTCTTGGTTAGGACATTTATGGCTACCAATAATTCTATCTGATGAACTTGTATATGCAGAGATAATTGGTGAAGGCTCTATGCCCAATTCTTATGAGCAGCCTGTGGCAATACCAAGTCGCCAGCTTAAATCTCTTCATAGTTTAGCCGAAAAATTATTAGAAAATTTAGATGCGCCACCAGCAACCTACCTACTTCAGTTTAGTCTGTACAATGGGGAGATTGTGTTTGATAGACTATGGCCCTTCCCTGCTGCACCTGCTCTAATAACCCTTAAAACCCAACAGCCCGATCTGTTTACTTGTCATTGGCAGTGTTTGACGAAACAACCCATAAAAGATATTAGTATTTCAGATCCTATGCCAATTTAATAAGGATGATGGATGAGGAAATAAAATATTGCTGCCTTCTCAGTTCCTCATCCTCTATCTCTTATCATTTTAGAGCGTCTAATATCAAGCCACTGTTGCAAAATTATTGCTGCTGCGTGGCGGTCGATCGCGCCTTTATTACGGGTTGAGAATTTTTTCTGTGCCTTGAGTTGCGCCTCTGCTTCGACAGAGGTTAGACGCTCATCAACATATTCAATCGGCAACTGGAGAATATTGCCTATTTGGTCAGCGAATTTTTGAACCTGTTTTGCTTGTGAGCCAATATGTCCCTCTAAAGTGTAGGGCATACCGACAACCAATGTTTCAACTTCTCTCTCTTTAATTATTTCTTTTAATTGCTGAATATCTTCAGCCAGAGAAGTTCGATAAATAGTAGTTAGACCAGTAGCAATCAAGCCTGTGCCATCACAACCAGCTACTCCCATACGCTTTTTACCAACATCCAACCCCAAAGCTGAAACTTTTTTCATGGTGACCAATAGTAATTATTAGAATCTGAGAGATTTATTTCAGTTTACGTAACTCAAAATTGATTATTATAAGGATTGCGAATCATTTAAGTTTACCAAACACGAGTGAAAGTTCCCCGACTTCATCCAGATACAATTGAAGAAGTACAGCAGCGAGTTGATATTGTTGATGTCATCTCAGAGCATATTGTTCTCCGCAAACGAGGCAAAGATTTTCTGGGTTTATGTCCTTTTCACAACGAAAAGACTCCTAGCTTTAGCGTTAGTCAGGACAAGCAGCTATATTATTGTTTTGGCTGTAGTGCTGGGGGAAATGCCTATAAGTTTTTGATGGAGATTGGCAAACAGTCTTTTGCCGAGGTTGTCTTAGATCTAGCACGTCGCTATCAGGTAGAAGTTAAAACAGTTGAGCCTGAGCAAAGACAAGAAATTCAGCGTCAGCTAGGTATTAGAGAAGAACTATATCGAATCTTGGCAGTCACGTCCAGCTTTTATCAACACGCTCTCCATCAGTCTTTTGGAGAATTTGCACTTAATTATTTGCGTCATCAAAGACAGATAGAAGACGCAACTATCAGTAAGTTTCAACTAGGTTATGCGCCTGCGGGTTGGGAAACCCTTTATCGATATTTAGTTGAGCAAAAACGCTATCCTGTTAATTTTGTTGAACAAGCAGGATTAATTAAACCCCGTAAAACAGGTGGCGGGTATTACGATGTATTTCGCGATCGCCTAATGATTCCCATTATGGACATCCAGGGCAGAATTATCGGCTTTGGTAGTCGGAGTCTGAAGGAAGAAGATCAGCCAAAATATCTTAACTCTCCCCAAACACCTCTATTTGATAAAAGTAAAACTTTGTTTGCCTTAGATCGGGCTAAGACTCATATCAGCCAAGCTGACTGTGCAGTGGTAGTAGAAGGCTATTTTGATGCGATCGCACTTCACGAAGCAGGTATTGGTAATGTGGTGGCATCTTTGGGTACAGCCTTTACTCAAAATCAGCTTAAGCAGCTACTGCGCTTTACTCCTTCTAAACAGGTAATTCTTAACTTTGATGCGGATGATGCTGGCAAAAAAGCTACAGAAAGAGCGATCGCTGAAGTCGAAGATTTAGTCTATGGCGGAGTAGTACAGCTACGTATTCTCAATCTTCCTGGTGGCAAAGATGCGGATGAATTTGTTAAAAGCAGGGAAGATGGCGCAGTATTATATTATCAGGCTTTAGAAGCTGCCCCCTTATGGTTGGATTGGCTAATTAGCCGCTTAACGGCAGACAAAAGCATGAAGGCTGCCGATCAGTTTCAACAAGTAGCAGCAGCAATGATCGTGCTGTTAAATAAATTACAGGATGCAAATCAACGCAACCATTACTTAACTCAATGTGCCGAACTTCTTAGTCAGGGAGATGCCAGACTAGTTTTACAAAATCTGGCTACCCTCAAGTCACAAATCAAATCGCCTCGTCCTAGATATCAGAGAAATTTTACTAAGCAGCAGAAAAATAATTCTGACTCAGCTAAACCAGCTTTTGCGATCGCCAGTCATCCTGAAAGTGAACTATTAGAACAAGCAGAAACTTTATTGCTGAGGATTTATATTCATTATTCTCGATATCGAGAGCAGATTATTGAGCAGCTAGAAAGCAAAGACTTATTATTTAGCATTGCTGTTCATCGGTTTTTATGGCAACAAATTATCGCCATTGAAGATAATTTACCTCGTCCATCATTAGAGAATGCTAATCCACTATTAAGTGAATTACATAACCGTAGTTTAGATTTTCCTAAAAAAATGAATACAGTGACAAAACTGTTTCATTTAGATGAAAAAACCCAAGAAGATGTTTTTCGGGCAGATATAAGAGTAGCAGAAGCGATCGCTTCTCTAGAACAGGTAAACTACCAAAAGCGTCAGATCTACTGTGCAGAACAGCTACAGAATCTCGATCCTGCTACAGATTTAAAGCTAATGAAATATCATTACCAAGAAATTCAAACCGCCGTCGAAAAAATTAGACAACTAGAACAAATACGCTTGGCTTTCTCTCAAGATCCCATTACTCAGTAGATCTTTTACATAATTTAATTATGCAATACACTTTAATTAATGAGAATTGGTTAAGGGGGGTAAAATAAATGAGGTAGCTTGTTGAATAGCTTTAGAACGTTCTCGGTAAGGAACTTTCCCTTGGGGCGAGGTAACATATTGCTCGATAAATTTTAATAAATCGGGTGCAGATTCTATAGGTGCAAGTCGATCCAAAACAAAGGTCAGCTTATCATTAGCAGCTAAAGTAACGGCACAGGAACGGCGACAAGCTGCCATACAGGATACGGGTTGGATAGTAATGCGATCGCTCCAGTCACAATTATCCAAACCTTTTTGCAGTTCTTCGATCAGGTGTTGTCCTCCCGACAGTCCGTGTTTCTTTTTTTGAGTCTCGGAAAAGCGACACAGGCTACAAACTAATAATGTATGTTCAGTCATGGTGATTTCAAAAAAATAGGTGAATTAAAATAAGGAAAAAAGAACGACAACTCGATTAATAATAAGAATCAAATTGAGAGCGAATCGGCATCAAAAACTATGCGGTATGAAGTAGATTGCTAACCTAAATCAACTACAATCTCATACCCTATTTACTGGTTGATCATTTATTAGGTTTTACCCAAGCAGATTTATTCTGTATAGCGATTGAAACACTATTTTCTGATAGCTCTTGGCTTGACTTTTAGCAATTAGAATAATCAATTTAGTTGCTAATGTTGCCAGCAAAACAGCTTGAGTAATAATCAATTTACTCAAAATATTGCTATTGGGAATCGCGCTTAAAATCTTGGTAAAACTGCGTTTAATAATTACTCTGTGGGCTGCCGTAACGTGGTGGGCAATATTCCAAACAGATAATAAATAGTTGTTGAAACTAGAAAGTGTTTAAACATCTGTACCTCGCAGATTAGTTTGTTCATGTAGTGTTAGCATCGGCGGGCATTCTGACTTAGAGAGTTTTAATCTTCTCGTTACAGTTGCGGAACAGCGTTGGATTTACACCAATCTTTCCCCATTACTTCTAATGGCTGATTTTCATTAGAACCGAATAATGTTTAAGGTATCATATTATTATTTTCTTAGCAATAATTGTTAGTAATTAAGCTCAATTTTTTCACTAAGTATCTTTGTTTATAGTTAAAGCAATCTTTTTACTTAAACTTTCTACATAGAATAAAGTTGATACATTTATCGCACTGAGTTAACCTGACTTTAGCTCTTATTTCATTACATTGCTGATATATACCATCCAAAATAGTTAAATGTAATTCTTGGCATTCTAAATTAGCAGTACGAATTTGCAAAACCTTACTTGCAAGAGGCGAAGATAAAAGTTCGCCATAAAAAATTGATAAATTTTCTTCTTGACTAACAGTGTTGATTCCAGTAATTCCTGGTAAATTGTATTCCTTTTTTTCGCCCTGAGTAGCAGATTCTAAGATTTTATAGTAAGGCGGTTCCCATAACTGAGGTGCTGTTGTAAACTCCATCGTGGTTAGGCACTGATTTTCGTTATCATACGCAGAGTGGGCAGCACCAAGCTTGTTAATAGATATTAAAGAAGAGTGTAATACTCTAATACCGAGGTCGTTTGCATAGTATGTTAGTTTTTGCTCGTTGGTTACTTCTTTATCTGAGTCTGTTGATAGCTCTTGATTATCAAATTGTTCACTGCATGAAACTACAGATAAACTCAAAAGACTAACAAGCCCAACATATGCTAATTTTTTCATGAACTTAGAAATCAATGCTTGTAGTTATCAAACACCGATTCTAACTTTTAAGCGTAAAATTGCACATCGATCAAAATATATTCAATTAAAGCAATACTTATAAGGAGTGTTTCGCGATCGCTCTTTAAAGTTTCTTCTTTGTTCCATCGAAAACAGGCTCTTGGTGCCGTTGAGAGTTCTGAGCCAAAATGCCGTACCTTGGTGCAAATACCATTGTCACAACAAATAGCACCGTCATTAGTACCACGATCGCTCCACCTGTAGATACGTCAAAATGATAGCTAAGATAAGTCCCACCTACACAAGAGAAGACACTGGTAGCGATAGAAATTCCTAGCATATGGTCAAAGCGATTGGTTAACAGGTAAGCTGTCGATCCTGGAGTTACCAGCATGGCAATAACTAAAATAATACCTGCGGTTTGTAGGGCAGTGACGATGGTAAGAGCCAGCACCGAAAGCAGGGTATAATACATAAGCTGGGTGTTAAGACCGATCGCTTTAGCGTGATTGGGGTCAAAACAAAACAGCAGCAGGTCTTTACGTCGTATCAAAATCACCACCAGAGTGATCGTACCTGCAATCAAAGTTTGAATGATGTCCTGTTGAGATATGCCCAAAACGTTGCCAAACAGAATATGAAATAGGTCAATATTACTAGGAATTTTTGTTACCAACACCAAACCAAGGGCAAAAAAGCCAGTAAACACTACGCCAATAACGGCATCTTCTTTAAGGCGAGTTTTTGATTTAATATAGCCAATCGCCACTGTAGCCCCAAATCCAAAGACAAACGCGCCGATAGCAAAGGGAATATTGAGGGCATATGCCACTACTACCCCTGGCACAACCGCATGGGAAACCGCATCTCCCATTAGTGACCAGCCCTTAAGGGTAATGTAGCAAGAAAGCACCGCACAGACTAAACCGACAAAAGCACTAACCCAGATAGCCTGAACTAAAAATCCATACTGCAAGGGTTCAATCAGCCAGTCTACCAGGGGAATATTGGCAGTTAAATTACTCATACCTTGCCTTTACTTCAGAATTATGAAACATCTGACGTAGGCTATTAACTGGTAAACCACCAAAGGTCATGGCTAAGTTTTCTTCGGTAAAGGTTTCTTCAGTTGTTCCAGACGCAAGAATAGTTTGATTGAGAAGAATAGTGCGATCGCAAAACGTGGAAATCGAAGCTAAATCGTGGGTGGATACTAAAATGGTGTGTCCTTCGTCCCGTAGCTGGATCAGCAGATCGATAATCCGTTTTTCTGTTTTAACATCTACTCCCGTAAAGGGTTCATCGAGTAAAATTACCTTACCTTCTTGAGCCAAAGCCCGCGCCAAAAAGGCTCGTTTTTTCTGACCTCCAGACAGTTCGCCGATTTGATGAGTGCGAAAATCAATCATACCCACTCGCTCTAAACTTTCCATCACCAGCCGACGATCTTTAGAACCAGGGATACGCAACAGGTTCATGTAGCCGTAACGTCCCATCATTACGACATCAAATACGCTCACGGGAAAATTCCAGTCCACTTCATCCGACTGAGGCACATACGCCATTAACTGTCGTTTTTGAGCTTTTTGCACGGGCAGACCAGCAACGCGAATTTGTCCTTGGCTGGGTTTTAAAAAACCCATGATGGATTTAAATAAGGTAGATTTGCCACTGCCGTTTGGCCCTACTAAAGCAGTGATAGAGCCTGGTTCTACAGTACAGTTAGCGTTATAAAGAGCTAATTTAGCATTGCTGTAGGTAACGCTGAGGTTATTGACGCTGATATCGAGTGTTTGAGTTGCAGATTGCATAATCTTTTAAATTGCTTACTTACTTACTTATTACTCCCTGCGGGGGGTACCCCTTGGCTACTTATTACTACCCGCCAGCAAACCATTACTAATAGTGCGGGCATCGTATTCGAGTAAATCTAAATAGGTGGGAACTGGCCCTTCTTCGGTGGAAAGGGAATCTACATAGAGGTTGCCCCCAAACCTTGCCCCTGTTGTTTTCGCAACCTGTTTTTGTCCTTCATTGTTGACGGTGCTTTCACAAAAAATAGTCGGCACATCGTTTGCTTTCACGGATTCAATTACGCCCTGTACCTGCTTGGGAGTAAACTGCTGTTCGGCATTGATAGGCCACATATAAATTTCTTTCATGCCATAGTCGCGAGTAAGATAAGAAAATGCCCCTTCGCAACTTACTAAATAGCGTTGGTTTTCGGGTACTTGCTGCAAGTCCGTTTCTAGCTCTTCATCAATGGCTTTTAGTTTTTGGCTATATGCCTTTGCATTGGCGTTGTAGGTATCTGCGTTCTCTGGATCTAGTTTCACAAATGCTTTACGAGTATTCTCGACGTAGACCAGCGCATTGCGAGGCGACATCCAGGCATGAGGATTGGGTTTGTCAGCATAAGAGCCTTCCGCAATGGGAATCGGCTTAATTCCTTCTGTCAGTACCACCGAGGGCACATCCTTCACGCTGCCTAAGAACTGCTCAAACCAGCGTTCCAGACCCAAGCCGTTGTAGAGAATCAGGTCAGAATCTTGGGCTTTTACTATGTCGCTAGGTGTAGGTTCGTAGCCGTGGATTTCTGCGCCAACGCGAGTAATCGATTCCACAACCAGCTTGTCCCCTGCCACCTTTTGAGCCATGTCTGCTATGACAGTAAAAGTAGTAAGGACTTTCTTTTTAGCTTCGGTGTCTGCTGATGAAGTTTCCTCTGTCCCATTACAGCCAGCAATCCACATCCCTAGCGTTATGCTAAAGAATAAGATAATGCCTCGTCTCAAAATAATTTGTGCCATAGAAAAAAAAGTGAACCTGATTTCATCATCATATCACTTTTTTCATATTCTTCTCATAATTGAGTCGATAGCAACTATGTACTCCAGATAAAGCGATGAAGTGTGGTCTTTGCTGCACGGAAATGCTTTTTGATGTCGAACTCTTTAGGGGCAGATGCGAGAAAGGACTTGTCCGCATCTAGTACCCCTTTCTTACTCAATAGCCTCGCCCTCGGCAATAGCTCTATGAGGGAAACCCTCAAGACCGCTTTGCCTCGCAACGGCTTCTTGAAGCGATCGCCCAAATGACATCCTTGAAAAAAATGCCCCACAAAATTGTCGAACTAAATCCATTTCTAAGGTGGAGGTAGCAGAGAGTAAATTGGGATTAGAACGATGTTGACTAGAGATAAAGCGACGTTCTAGTTCTTCTCTAGCTTCTCTTTCTAGTAGTCCCGTATGTTCCTGGGCAAAAATGCGTCTGACATTACCCTTGGAGTAGAGGTTTTTATAAAAGTTTAGTTTTGCTGTTGTCTCCTCGTAATGTCCCGAACACTGAGACTGCAAACAAGACATTCCTTGCCATAAAGATAATTCTGTAGAAGCAGCGACAATAGAGTGATGGCAATTAGAACAGGATAAATTTTTAGTATCTATATCTATTGTGTATTGCTGCGGTTTCGATGCCCCAAACTTTAGCGTTTTTATTGGTATGGCGATCGCCCAAAAGACCAAACTCAACTAGAGTATTAAAAGTATGTTGATAAATAGCTGGTGCTTGTGCGCCAATTAAGGTAGCTTCTTGCATATCGAAGAAATTTTTAAACGCCCAATTCTCCCACCAAGTAGAGTTTTTAAGAATAACTGGTTCAAATTGCTGATGAGTTCTGGCTTCTATGGGATAACTCGGTTTAAGCGAAGCGGGTCCCATATTGGGCATGAATGTTGGTCTTTGTAAGAAAATATTGCCATCCTGTTCTATATATTGTTTGGTTGAAGGATGTAAGATTCCGCCTTTTTGCCTCATGTAATGAATAATGCCCAAGATGAATTGCTGTACTGTGCGATCGCTTATATGATGTAGTCCCAGTTCGTTTTGCAGTTTAATTAATACTTCTGCTGTGGCTTGGTGTAATTGTTCGACATTGACCCTTACAGCACAAGTACCAGTTTGTTCTAAAAAACCACCAAAAGAGGTTTTAAGACTTAGTTCGGAGATTATTTCCTAATCCAAACGGCGATCGCAATATTCTTTTAACTGTGGACTACATTTACCTAATTTCCTTAACTCTTCCCATTCATACAGCGACTCTAGATCCGAGGGAATAAAAGTCGCGACGTAATCTGTATCCGAACCTAATTGCGATCGCCAATATTGTTTAAATTCAGGAATGATTTCATCTAAGTTTTTGCCCTTACCTCGTTCGTCTAGATACTGTTTAATTGCGGTACGTAAAGTAGTCCTAAAAGTAAGGGCAGCAAAGAAACCAGCGCGATGGGCAGCATCCTGTACGGAGTCGGAGAAGGTAATTAGTTTTTTATCATCGTTATAGGTAGAAGCAAACAGAGTACCAATGGCAGCACTAGCCAAACTAGCAGCACGCGAACCTAAAATAGCTAGATTATTTTTTGCCTTATAAAACGGGCAATCATGACTAGATTCTCGCCATTTAGAACCGTTATTGCTTCTTTGCCGCACTATATTCGGTTCGATGACTAAGAGTAAGTTTTTTCCATTACAAGTATGACAGTGAGTAGCTTTAGGAATATTCAGCCTCAGACAGTCCTGACACAGTTTTCTTTCAATCCTTTCTTTTTCTTCGTGTTTTTCGTCATTTTTAGTTGGAAAGATAAAAGCAATCAGGGGATTACGATTAAAGAATGCCGTATAAAACGATCTAAGATCTCTACCAAGCTGCTGGTCATTATGATTGCGTCGTAAACTGCCCCAACCAGTAGCACCACATTCGCGACAGTGGATTACAGACAGAGTTTTGCCCGATTCTTCCGTAGTCAGATCGTCAGCAAAAGCTAGTGCAGGGCGATCGCTAATATTAGCTACCATGCGCCGTAACTCTCTCAGCCATAGCTGGATGCGGATATTTGCCCAAGGACGATTATTAATATCTCGTGCAATGGAAAATAATGCAGCCAAATTGGTAAGTAAAGCAATTTGATATTCTGTAGGGGCGAACAGCCGTTCGCCCCTAACATCAGGAAGACGCATTTTACGATTTAACTGCGCCCACAGAGTAGGTAAAGAAGTTGGTTTGCTATTCCACGCTGGCGGTGAGGGTTTCCCCGCATCTAAGGCTTTAGCCGCATCTGCGCGCGTCGACAGAAAGGCGCACTTCCGCATTTAGGCGCAAGGGAATGCTCGCCAAGACAACTTTGTCTTTTTCTAAGTCTGTCGAAAATCATATAGGTGCTATTTGGTATTTCATCCATCACTACAATTCATCATTACTTGTTTAGCACTACCTAAGAATCATTCTTTCATTGATAGCAATAAGCGAACAGCTTTAGGTGTGATGGAAGCTTTTTTAGGAATGAATAATCATGAATTAAATATTGCCGACAAGGATTTAGAGAATTTAGTATTAGATGTGACAAGCGATCGCACTAGCAAATTAAATCCTATTCAAATTCTACAAATAAATCTGATAAATCTTTAAGCTAAATAACCTAAAATCATTCCCGCCAGCAAGATAAAACCTAACCAGACATTTTGTTTTAAAACTTTGCCATAAACAGATCGAGGGATATTTGGCTGACGCAGTTTAAGATATTGCCATGTCCAGCCAGCCGTAGCCAAAGCCAAGCTAACCCAGAAAGCCAAACCTAAAGCTAGCACCAAGCCTAAGCAAGCCAACAAGCCTACTGTAATAGCATAAAAAATAGCGATCGCGCCTGGGGTATATTTACCAAAAAAGATAGCACTAGAATTGATGCCAACTTTTAAATCATCTTCTCGATCGGATAGGGCATAACCTGTATCAAAACCCATCGTCCAGGCTACGGTTGCACCCCAAAGTAACCAGGTAGCAGGTTCAATAGTTGCCGTTACAGCAGTCCAGCTAATTAACACTGCAAAACCCCAAGCTAAGGATAAAACTAACTGAGGAACAGGAAATACACGCTTTGCCAAAGGATAGAAAACAATCAAAGGAACAGCAGCTACACAGAGAATAAAGCTGAGAGGATTAAGATAAATGGCTAGTATGGCAGCACAGACTAAAGCAACCATAAAAATAGCAATTCCCACTTTTACTGACAGGGCGCGGGATGCTAAAGGGCGAGATTTTGTTCTAGCTACCTGGGTGTCAATATCTTTATCCCAGAGATCGTTAACTATACAACCTGCTGCACTAGTGGCTAAAGTACCTAAAATTATTACGCCCACCAAAAGAACAGGAGGTGTTCCTTTAGCAGCCAAAAATACACCCCACAGGGCAGGAATCATCAAAATTAGTCTTCCTGCTGGCTTATCCCAACGCAACAGACGTATTACCTTCTGCCAAGTTGGTTCGCTCTTAATTTGCTCCTGAGTCATATGTTTCTCAGTTCGGATTACGAGAATTGGACGGTTGAGATAGCTCTAGGCGATCGCCATTGACAACCAGATTCTGTTCAATAAACTTTTGACAGCGATTGTTTTCATCAGCTACAATCACCTTTGCCTGATGTCCACTACTCATAACCTTAGCGCGATCGCAATATTCATAGGCAATAATAATCAAGAGATCTCCAGGTTTACATAGCAAGGCTGCACCACCATTAGGGCAGATTTCTCCTGTACCTGCTTCTCCTGAGATCGCATAGGTAGACCAGCGTTTACCATTTTCTAGGTTAATTATATCTACTTCTTCTAAAGGCAGGATACCAACTTTGTCCATTAAGTCTCGATCGATAGTGATACTGCCAACATAATTTACATTAGCTTCTGTAACCCTGACGCGATGAAGCTTGCCGTGCATTAACTTAATTTGAGTCATCAATCTCCTTTTAACCCGCTCTTTTTATCATAGACTGCAAAGCCAGATTAGAAGTTATCCACAGATATTTTTCAAACCGCTAATTAATCGTTTAATTCCCGCTTCAGCAGTAGACAGTTGCAGACTACCATAAGCCACCCTGAGATAACAGCCATTTTCCATACCAAAAGTGCTACCAGGGATTACTGCTACCTGGTGTTTTTCGACTAGCTGCCTAACTAAATCTAAATCATTAAGATCGGTATTGATTTTCAAAAAGAAATAAAACGCGCCATCTCCAGTGGTAACGTTACAGATCTCTGGAATTGACTTTAGCTGTTTGGTAAAAATAGCTCTTACTTTGGCAATCTCTGGTAAATGTTGTTGACAATAGCTAATTCCTGTTTGCAATGCACCCAAGGCGGCATATTGAGAAACCACTGGAGGACAAATTAAATTGGTATCCTGTATTTTTTTTATTGGCATTAACAAGTGTTGAGGAATAACCATATAGCCGATGCGCCAGCTAGCGAAGCCATAGGCTTTGGAGAGGCTAAAAAGAGAAATAGTATGGGGACTATCTGTAAAAGCACCAGGAGAAGTATGCTTAACTCCGTCGTAGGTAAAGTATTCATAAGCCTCATCGCTAATGTGATAGATACCGCGATCGCGACAGAGATTATTTACTGCTTTTAAGCTTTGCTCAGTATATACTGCCCCCGTAGGATTATTGGGCGAAATAGTCACAATCGCCTTGGTTTTTGGTGTAACTGCTTTTGATATAGCCTCAATATCTAGCTGATATTGGGCATCGGTGCTAACTAATACGGGATGACAATTAGCCATGGTAATTGCCATCTCATGGTTAAAATAATAGGGAGTATTAAGGATAATCTCGTCTCCTGCCTTGGTAATCCCTAGGACTGCATTCATAAATGCCATATTGCTGCCAGCAGTCACGACAATGCAGTGTCGATCGCCAACTTTAATTTTGTTATCCTGAGCAAGTTTAGTCTCGATCGCTTCTATTAAGGGTTCAATTCCTGTGACGGCTTGGTATAGATGATTGCCTGGTTGAGCTAAAAATAATTGCAAAGATGCGATCGCCTTGGGTGGTGGCGGATAAGCAACTACGCCCTGTCCTAATGATATTGTGCCTGGATTGCGTCGAATTAATTCACTCACAAAAGGAATCAACGGTAGCTGTACCCGATCCATGCGCGAGTTGAAGTTTTGGCTGGTTAATGACATGGCAAGGTTAGTACTTTAAAAAGGTTCATCTACAAAATATTTTGACTGCCACGGCGATGATTTGGTTTAGCAAGCTAACTTATAATTTATCAATCGATTTAAGCTGACATTTTCATCTGCTGCTTGTATGGCCAACATACGATGAAGTTCAGGGGTTGTCCGAACCTGAAATTTACCGCTGTAGGTTTTCTCCGATATAGGAGCAGGAATTTTTTCACCGTTAGCTTCCATATCAACCACAATATCTTTGACTAAATTATTTATACCTGCGAGTGCTGCAATCTGATTTTCATCAAGATAAGACAAGCTAGGAAATTCTGAACATAGACCTACATATTCTCCATCTTCACTAGACCAGATAACTCTATAGCTATAGTGTTCGTAATTAACCATTTTTCATCTCCTCTATTTTTGAGATTGCTGCTAGAACCTGTTTTACTTGATAAGGTTTTGCACAACCATTCTTGCTTTGAATGTTGACACGGGGATCTCCGTGCCAGGGTGTTTTGTATACACAATGACTTGAGCCTGATTGTCTAGCATCACCAAAATAGCGATCGCAGACTTTAACTAAATCATTAAATTTAACGTTTTTGGGATTTTCCTTAAATTGGGCTACAAGTTTTTTAATTTGTGCCATGTAAATATATTAGTATCATTATTGATACTACGCAACCTGTTAAATAATTATTCTAGAGAAAATAGCTGAGATGCGATCGCGTCTATCAATCCAACCAAGTAACTTTCACCTAACTGTAGTCTTATAAAAACCAACTTCTCTAAAATATTTGGTAATTAAACTTTGTCTGTGGAGCAAGTTATGGTGATGAGCAGAAAATCAGTTAACCAAGATCATAGTTCAGCTTGGGTAGTTCAAACTTGGTTATCTTTTGTTCTTTCTATTTCGGCTACGGCAATAGGAATACTATACTTACCCGTAGATGGTTGGGTCAAAGGTTTTATGGGCATGGGATTGACCTTTACCGTTGGTTCAACTATCAGCCTAACTAAAACTCAAAGAGATATTCATGAAGGGAAAAAATTGACCACCAGAATTGAGGAAGCAAGGGTAGAGCGGATTTTGACAGAACACGATAGTCTGAAATGAATGAATTTTTAAGAAGTTGCGATGTTAAACATAGAATTAAAAACTGGAGATTAACGATAGACTATATATTTAACAAGAGCATCAATTTAAATTTTTTCATCATTTTTACAATTTATGAGCGCGACTGCAACAATCACTCCTACTACAACTTATGATGTGGTAGTTATTGGTTCTGGCATTGGGGGTTTAGTTACGGCTACCCAATTAGCAGCCAAAGGAGCAAAAGTATTAGTTTTAGAACGTTATTTGATTCCTGGTGGTAGTGGCGGCTATTTTGAGCGAGAAGGCTATCGCTTTGATGTCGGTGCATCAATGATTTTTGGTTTGGGCGACAAAGGAACAACCAATTTACTGACTCGCGCTTTAGATGCGGTAGACATGAAGATTGAAGCCATTGCCGATCCAGTTCAAATTCATTACCATTTACCAGATGATTTAGAACTCAAGGTTCATCGCGACTACGAAGAATTTTTACAAGAACTAGTTGCTATTTTTCCCCACGAAGAAAAAGGTATTCGCGGTTTTTATGGCGAATGTTGGGATGTGTTTAATTACCTCAACTCGATGGAGTTACTTTCATTAGAAGAACCTCGCTATTTGATGCGTGTGTTTTTCCAGAAGCCATTATCTTGTTTGGGTTTAGCAAAGTATTTACCTATCAATGCGGGAGATATTGCTCGTAAACATATTAGCGATCCTAAACTACTTAATTTTATTGACATGGAATGCTATTGCTGGTCAGTTGTGCCTGCTGCGAAGACTCCTATGATTAATGCGGGAATGGTATTTAGCGATCGCCATTATGGAGGCATTAACTACCCCAAAGGCGGTGTCGGGCAAATTGCTCAAAAGCTGGCTGAGGGATTAATTGAGGCAGGTGGAGAAATTAAATACAAAACTAGAGTTACTAATATTCTGCTCGAAAATGGTAAAGCAGTGGGGGTCAAAACCGCACAAGGTAAGGAATATCGCGCTAAAAAAGTCGTTTCCAACGCTACTAGATGGGATACTTTTGGTAAACTTGTTCCTTCAGCAAATACTCCCAAAAAAGAACAAAAGTGGCAACAAAGATATAAAAAATCTCCTAGCTTTCTTAGTCTGCACTTGGGGGTTGATGCCAAAGTTTTACCTGAAGGTACGGAATGTCATCATATTATCCTCGAAAATTGGGACAAGCTTGAAGACAGCCAAGGAACTATTTTTGTCTCTATTCCTACTCTGTTTGAACCTAGTTTAGCTCCAGAGGGACATCATATTATTCATAGCTTTACCCCAAGCTGGATCGAAGAGTGGCAAGGATTGACTCCTCATGAGTATCAAGCTAAAAAAGAAGAAGTTGCCGCTAGTCTAATTAAAAGACTCGAAACAATATTTCCTGGACTATCAGCAGCATTGGACTATCAAGAAGTTGGCACACCTCGGACTCATCGCCGTTTTTTGGGCAGAGAAGATGGTACTTATGGTCCTATTCCTCGCCGTAAGCTAGCTGGTTTACTGGGAATGCCTTTTAATCGTACCAAGATCTCAGGACTATATTGTGTTGGGGATAGTACTTTCCCTGGTCAAGGTTTAAATGCTGTTGCTTTTTCGGGCATGAGTTGTGGGCATCGTGTCGCAGTCGATTTAGGACTATGACCAACGCTCACAGCACAAAGGCGAACTTCGGCAATACTTATATCTTTTATATTAAAGTTTGCGTGACTATGGCTGATGGGGAGACTAAGTGACTAGAAGACTGGGGTAAACAAGTACGATCAAATTATCGCCAGATGAATAATGGCATCACCTTGATTAACTAAAGGATTTTGAATATGGCTAATAACCAGACCTGTGACGCTAGCTCTTACTGCAACTCGTCTTTCTCCAAAAGCGTTAGTAATATAGCCTAGCTCTTGTCTTCTAGTCACTTTCTCGCCCAAGTTAACTTCAAGATGAAAAATCCCCCCACAAGAAGCCCGTATCCACTTGCTATTGTTAGTTTCCCAAGAATCGGAGACTCTTGAAACCAGATCTTCTTGATACATTTCCAAGCAATTCATCACCTGTAAAATTCCCTTAACTCCGACCTCAATTGCCAAAGGGTCAAAACGTAAAGCCTCTCCTGCTTCATACAGTAAAACGGGAATACCTTTTCTGGTGGCTGCATGGCGCAAAGATCCATCCCTAGTAGAAGCGTGCATCATTACAGGTGCGCCAAAGGCTTTAGCACAACGATAAGTAGTTTCATCTTTCAAGTTAGCGCGGATTTGAGGCAAGTTAATACGATGAACTGCTGCGGTGTGTAGATCGATACCGTGGGTGCTACGCTGAACAATTTCACGCATAAACAAATTGGCTAATTGAGAAGCCAAAGAACCACTTTCTGAACCAGGAAAAGAACGGTTCAAATCTCTTCTGTCGGGAAGGTAGCGCGATTGTTCAATAAAGCCAAATACATTGACAATGGAAACAGCAATAATAGTTCCCCGCAACTTTTGAGGATTAATTCTGCCTAATATTTGAGCAATAATTTCTACGCCATTAATTTCATCCCCATGAATGGCTGCGCTTAACCATAACTTGGGACCTGGTTCAACGCCGTTAACCACGGTAACAGGCAGAGAAACTAAAGTTTGAGTGGCTAATCGGCTTACAGGAAGCTCAAAACGCCGTAACTTTCCTGGTGCAATTATTTCCTTGGCAATTTCAAACGTATTTTCTGACACTTTTATACTTAATACTTAATGCGATCGCCAAACGTACCCGAAGAGTAATCGCTATTGTCCACTTCAGAGACATGGTTAACAATAAACTTTATCATTTTACCTGTTACATCTACCTTCGTCTTTTCAATTCCCTCTAAAATTGGGTTTGATTGAATAGTTAAATGTTTTGATACAGGGGATTGGGAATTTTAGGAACTAGGGGGTAACTTTATTTGAAGTAATTATCTGCACTCGATCTAACCTAAGATAAAGATAGCAAATCGAATCCCGCAATTTGCAATCCCTAGCTTTCGCTGCTCTAATAAGGACATATAGGCTCAATTACTGAATTGATTGTATTTTATTCAGTTAAATTGCTGAGGAAATTTATAGTTACTTTTTATATGATGTTAATACTTGCTTTTGTGAACTAAGCATAGATTAAAAAAAGAAAAAGGCATCAGCAACTACTACTGATACCTTTAGAGTCCCACGAACTGTGAAATACCAAATAATGAAATTTGGTACTCATACAGGATAGTCCGAATTTGCTCCTGTAATGTATCAGATTTTACCATCTATTTTTTTCTATCACCACGGAATATCTAAAACTTTCATGACAAAATAGTTGTATTTAAATCTCGAGCGATTAATAACGCAGTTATGTCACAGTAAAGAAACTTTATACAAGCTGATATGTCAAGCAGCACATTGTAGATAAAATAAATAGATACTGGCAATCCCAAGTTTTCTGGCTCTAGCTGCGATCGCCTTAATCCAATCCTCTAATTTCTTTTTATTTTACATTTCTAGGTGAATCAAACGCTCTAATTACCTTATTTACATTGGTAACAAATGAGCTTAAAGCTCCATGATATAGGTTCGGTTAAATAATTAAATAACATGAGTTCGGGATAACTTAAAAGTCTTATTCTTTCCTTGACAGAAAATACTATTCCTTCGTGAAATTACCATCAAAATTGTCTTAACCCGAAAGTAGCGTTAAATATTTTGAATTACATAAGAAAAAGGTTTTGGGAGTCTTGCCGTGTTTCGACCCCAAAACCTTTCTCTCTTACACTTATTCCTCACACACAATTAATAGCTTACGGGGACTATTTGATTAGTGCTGTATTTTGAGTGCCACTTCGTGTATTGTCATAATATTTGAGCAACCTTAGAGAACTAAACCTGTTTAGCTAACCGCAGAGGGTTCTTTATTTTTACTATCGAAGAAGGTTTTCAAGATACTTTCTGCCATCTGAGGACTGCTCAAGCCTATACTAGCCTTTGATTGATCGGGGGAAGCATGATCGACCAAAATGTCTGGTATGCCAAAGCGTTCGACTGGTACCAGAACATTATGCTCTTGAAGAGCTTCTAGTACTGCCGAACCAAATCCACCCATAAGACAGCCTTCTTCTAGGGTAACTACTTTACCGATACGTTTAGCTAAAGGAACTATTAAATCTGTGTCTAGAGGCTTAACAAAGCGAGCATTAACTACTGTAGCTTCAATACCGTGTTCGCTCAATATTTCAGCTACCTGTAAAGCAGGATATACCTGAGTGCCATAGCCAACTAAAAGTAAGTCGTCGCCACTGCGAAGAATTTCCCCTTTGCCAATCTCAATAGGTTCCCAGCCTTCTTCCATCAGCGGTACACCAATACCATTACCACGGGGATAGCGCATGGCGATCGCACCATCGTTATAATTAATGCCTGTCACCACCATTTGCTGTAGTTCAGCTTCGTCTTTTGGTGCCATGACAACAATGTTAGGAATACAGCGTAAATAAGCAATATCGTACATTCCCTGATGAGTAGGACCATCTGCCCCGACAATTCCTGCTCGATCTAAACAAAAGAAGACAGGTAGCTTTTGAATACAGATATCATGAATGATCTGATCGTAAGCTCGCTGCAAGAACGTTGAATAAATTGCAACTACAGGCTTCATTCCTTCACAAGCCATTCCTGCTGATAGGGTTACAGCGTGTTGTTCGGCAATGCCGACATCAATATATTGCTTGGGTAATTTGCTTTGGAGTTTGTCTAAACCTGTACCTGTTGCCATCGCTGCGGTAATACCCACAATTTTCGGATCATTTTCTGCCAGGGTAGTTAGAGTATCAGCAAATACTTTGCAATATTTAGGAGGCTTAGGTTTGGTGGCGGGAATACCTTTACCTGTGGCTAAATTAAAAGGATTTTGAGCATGATAGCCTACCTGATCTTTTTCAGCGATCGCATACCCTTTTCCTTTGACAGTTGCCACATGAACTAATACAGGACCAGGTACTTTATGAGCCTGTTTAAAGGTAGAAATTAGTTCTGCTAAATTATGTCCATCAATGGGGCCAAAATACTTGAAGCCTAATTCTTCAATTACTGCCCCAACTTTTGGCACAGCCAGCCGTTTCATTCCTTCTTTGACTCTTTCCATTTCTGGGGTTAAAGATTGACCGAAGAAGGGTAGCTGTTTAAATTGTTCTTCTAAGTTGTCAGAAAGAAACTGCACGGGATCGGATAGTCGAACTTTGTTCAGGTAGCGGGAAATAGCCCCTACGTTAGGAGAAATAGACATTTCGTTATCGTTTAACACCACCATCAAATTAGTGTTAGGCAGATGTCCTGCATGGTTGATAGCTTCAAGTGCCATCCCCCCAGTCAAAGCACCATCGCCGATAATTGCTACACATTTAAAATCTTCTCCTTTGGCATCTCTTGCCAACGCCATGCCTAAGGCTGCGGAAATGCTTGTCGAGGCGTGACCCGCACCAAAATGATCGAATTTATTTTCACTTCGTTTTAAATAGCCAGCGACACCATCTTTTTGCCGTAAAGTATTAAATTTATTGTATCTACCCGTAAGCAATTTATGGGGATAAGCTTGATGTCCCACATCCCAAGTCACTTTGTCGCGGTCTAAGTCCAAAGTTTGGTAAAGGGCAATAGTTAACTCTACTACGCCTAGACCTGGACCTAAATGACCTCCACTAGCTGCAACTGTTTGTAAATGTTTTTCTCTTATTTGGCGGGCGATTTTCTCAAGTTGTCGGATTGATAAACCGTGCAACTGATTTGGGTGAGTTATTTCACTTAAATGCATACTGCCGTGTTCTCTAATAACAGATTATCTATTTATTCTTGATTGATTATCCTACTTTCTCTGTCCTCAAAGAGAAAATTGGATACTTTTCTCAATATGATGAGCCTTGATGCTAATTTTTTCAACTAGAATTGTCTCAAAGCAGCAACCGTAAGCTTCTGTCTCGATGTTTGACCTTCAAAACTACTACTATTATTAGTATGTAAAACTTTCTGCTTGTGATTTTATTGTAGCTTGTCTGCCTGAGAAGATAATTAAAAATGTCTGATGTGAATTAGTTTCATTTAAAGCTCTTAGCCGTAATCTTCTTAGCTTCTAAACAAAGATTCCAGTAAAAGTGAGTGATTTTACTGGAATCTTATAAAACTTGTTTGAAAGTTCATATTTTATGTATAGAAATCAATGCCTTGATTGTCTTAGCAGTTATGATGCTTGACCAATCTTTGGCTCAATACCAGCTACTAAACGCTGAATATTAGTTCTGTGACGTAGAATCACGTACAATCCTGCTAAAATGGCAAAGATTGAATAGGCTGGAGGTTGATTCAAGGCAACCATTAAAATATTAACTGCGATCGCGCCACAAATTGAACTGAGGGAAACTATTCTGGAGATACTTAAAGTAATTCCAAAACTTGCTAGAGTTCCTAAAGCAACAGCAGGGTTCATCACCAGCAAAATACCCAAAGCAGTAGCAACTGATTTACCGCCACTAAAGTTAAGCCAAATAGACTTACTATGTCCGATAATGGCACTTAAAGCTGCGCCTGTAATTAACCAAGTGTGCCAGTCAACGGGTAAAGTTTGGCTGGGGGAAAAGTAATAAAAAAGGTTAACTATAGCTAATGCTAATAAACCCTTGACTAAGTCTATTGCCAATACTGCGATCGCCGCGGATTTACCCACGGTTCGCAAAACATTTGTAGCTCCTGTTGAACCTGAACCATGTTCTCTAATATCAATTCCCTTCAGATAACGTCCGACTATATATCCCGTCGGAATTGATCCCAATAGGTAAGCAGTTAAAATCAGTAATGCGCTAATAGCAAAATATACCACCATGATTTATTCGTCGTATTAAAATATCGTACGACCAGTTTAACGGTTTTTTGGGAAAAAATAATACTTCTACTAATAGAATTTACTTTAATATTTATCTTTCATGGGGTGGTAACCAACCTCAAGAAAAGATGAACTTTTGTAATTTTACTAATAGGGATCGTCTATAGCTATCTTATAGTATACTGCACTACTAACAATTGTCTTTAAAAGAATTAAACATTTTTTTTCATTTGACTATAAATAAATCCCAATCCACTTAGAAAAAGCAATGTAGGAGTTAACCAGTCTCCCCAGCGCACATACAGAGTTTTGTTTTGGCGACGGTAGATAGTGTGAGCGTGAATTGCATATTTATTAATATCTGAGATCCAAAGAGTATGACCGTGAGGGTCGACAATCGCACTGTAGCCTGTATTTGTGGCTCTAGCTGCCCAGCGATCGGTTTCTATCGCCCGCATCACGTCATGGGCATGGTGTTGAGCGGGCATCGTCGTACTGTAATGAGCATTATTTGATGCGGTAATGATAAACTCACCCCCTGCTTTTGCCTGTCGCCAAAAATGCTGTGGAAAAGCAGATTCGTAGCAGATAGCAATAATTGCTCTCCCAAAGGGAGTATCAAAGATCTGATTGCTTTTGCCAGCAGCTAAATGAGCATTTAAGGGTGAAAGGCGATCGATTAATTTGCCAACCACAGACTCAAAGGGGATGTATTCTCCCAAAGGAACAAGCTTATATTTGTCGTAGCGACTATAGGTTTTCCCTTCACCAGTTAAAGTAAATATACTATTAGTGTAACTGCTGCCATCTCTACCGTTTGCACCTATCCAGGCAGGAATTTTGGCTTTAATTACAGCCTGATAAAAACTAGAGCCGTCAATGATATCCTGCCAATAAAAAGGTAAAGCACCTTCAGGAGTTAAGACTACATCTACTCCTTGTTTAGCCAGTCTTTGATAACCAGAAGTATAGCCAGCGATCGCTTTACTCCAGCCAGCGGAAAATAGCTTGATTTCGTTGGCAATATTTCCCTGAATAATGCCGACTTTTAGCGGTGCTAGATTATCTTTTGATACTGGTATTTGATAAAGATAATAGCCTACAAGATGACCTGTAATTAAAACTATTAAAGGAGAAGTTATCAACAATAGTTTAATTTTAAAATCAGCATGATTCCGCCAAGCTAAAATAGCTTCTGCCAGTAAACCATTAACCGCAACAATTATCGCTGCAACGGTATTAACTCCTGAGATTTTGCCTAACTGTAAAATAACTAAATTATGGGGACTTTGAGTATAGGCGATCGCGGGCCACCACAAAGGACTATAGCTCCATAATGTTTCTAGGCTACACCATAAAGCTACGCCAATTAAAACCAAAATCAGACTATTAAATAATTTTTTATTGCTAATTCTTTTACTAACAAAGCCGATTAGAATTGCCCAGGTTACTACTACTCCTGCACCCCATAAAGTAATAAAAACCCAGCAAAAAATAGCGATCGCTAAACTAGCCAACCAAGGAACACCCATCCAAGTCATCGGATGTATTCCAGTGATCCAAAACAAAGCCATGCCGTCATAGCCAACTCCCCAAGCTAAAGCAAGAATAGCTATCTGTTTTAAAGACTTTCGCTGTCTAATTAAAATCCATAAAGGAGCTAAAGCAAACCAAGCAAAATACCAAGCATTGAACGGTGCTGGTGCTAACCCCATTAAGAAACCGCTTAGTAAAGATGTGATGATTATTCGGATTCTCAACGGTAATAATTTCATCAAATCTCAAGCAATTGATGAGTACCTCAGTAATCACAACTGGACTTGTGCCAATACCAGAATGAGGTGTTTAAACACTGCTTGTAAGCAGCTAGCTATTTGGGAAACTTCAAGAGCAGGGCGAAACTATTGCCCAGATGTACAGACTGAATATTTGCTGTCGTACAGCTACAGCAGCTAGAAAAACTTAAAGAGAGATCGAGCAATTATTTGTTGACCTCTCTACTAACTATCTATCTAGAGACAGATTACTAAAATATTTAGCGTATGTATTCTTTTAATATGCTGTTACGGTTAGGATGACGCAGTTTGCGTAGTGCTTTAGCTTCAATTTGACGAATACGCTCGCGGGTAACATTAAAAATTTGTCCAATTTCCTCTAATGTTTTCATGCGACCATCATCTAAACCGTAGCGTAGGCGCAAAACGTCTCGTTCGCGAGGGCTAAGAGTGTCTAACACACTTTCTAAATCTTCTCTAAGCAAACTTTTAGACACCTGATCTTCTGGAGTCTCTCCGTCTGCCTCAATAAAATCGCCCAAACGAGAGTCTTCTTCTTTACCAATGGGTGTTTCCAAGGAGATAGGCAATTGAGCCGATTTAGCAATAAATCTGAGCTTTTCAATCGTCATTTCCATGCGAGTAGCAATCTCTTCTTCTGTAGGCTTGCGTCCTCGCTCTTGAGAAAGTAGTTTAGTAGTTTTTTTAATACGAGAAATAGTTTCATATAGGTGAACAGGAAGGCGAATAGTGCGAGACTGATCGGCGATCGCTCTGGTAATTGCCTGTCTGATCCACCAAGTAGCATAGGTAGAAAATTTATAGCCTTTTTCATGATCGAATTTTTCGGCTGCTCTAATCAAACCAAGAGAACCTTCTTGAATCAAGTCCTGAAAAGATAAACCACGATTCATATATTTTTTGGCGATGGAAACAACCAACCGCAGGTTGGACTGCACCATCTTGTCTTTAGCTCTCCTGCCGATATAGAGACGACGACGGAATTTGGGATATTCCATGTCTACTTCTCTTGCCCACTCTTCGTCACTAGCTTCGTGACCTAGACCGTCTTCTAAACTATCTTTTAGTCTTTCTAGTTCCAATAAATCGGCAATTTGACGGGCTAATTCAATTTCTTCCTCTGCTCTTAAAAGTCTAATGCGACCTATTTCTTGCAGATAGATGCGAATAGAATCTTCAGTATAAGGTTTTTTTCTGCCACGTTCGACACGCTTAGTACCAGTAGCTTTTTTCTTTTTGCCTTTTGCTGCTGGCTTAAGATCGACACTGTCTTTTACTTTTTTGGAATCCTCTTCAATGAGGCTTTCCCAGTCGTTTCCAGGATTGGCGATCGTTGCTAGAACTTGGTTAGCTTGGGTCATGCCGTTTTCCTCTTGCTCCTTCAGTGAAAATTTAATGATATTTTTTTTGTTAACTTTAGTTAAGTTGAAATTAGCTTGTGTCTAATTACACTTAACTTGACTATTGATTATTTGGATCGCTTATCTGCTGACAAATAACGGTTTGATCCTTGTGTATCATGGTTGAGATAGATTTTCTAGCGGGTATTATTAACTAGAAGCTGGCGATATTTTTCGATTTTAGCCTTGATCGCCATAAGTTTGGTAAATATTAAACAGAAATTCAGGAGTTTTTACACAAGATTTATCAAGAAATTACAAAATTTTCTGTAATTTTACTCCTATGGCATTGTAAGCAATTTGACAGGAAATAACACGGATTAATTTTTTTATCTAGGAATTTTCCTCTTTGAGAAGCTCGTAAAATAGCATCAGAGTAGCTTTGAATAAGATCCTGCTCGGAGCGTCTTTTTGCTTTACATTTATTCGTAATTTTAGCGTTGCTGATTTAGCGAATAAGTGCGGTGGGGGTTTCTCTCAATGAGCAACTTGTTCAAGACAGTAATTGACTTATAAAATAATATTTTTTGTAACTCTTAGCTTTTAGCTCTTAAGATGACATACTACTAAAATGTTTAATGGTGAAGAGCAAGTGAAAATCAACAACAAAGATTTTTATTTCTGGTTGGGTGTAAGTTTATTATTCGCTCTTTATTACGGATTATTTTTTTACTATCAGGTATTTAGCCATGAATACATAGTTCAAGATGATGCCAGACATCATGTAGTTTGGCTACAAAAATTTATCGATCCAAAGCTATTTCCTAACGATCTAATTGCTGACTATTTTCAAAGTCTTGCTCCTTTGGGATTTAAAGCACTATATTTTTTAATGGCAAAAATTGGCATTCAGCCAATTGTCTTGGCAAAAATATTGCCTCCAATACTAGGTCTAATTACTACTGTTTATATCTATTTATTTAGTTTAGAAATATTACCTCTTGCCAGTTGTGCATTTTTAAGTAGCTTATTCGTCAATCAACTCATTTGGCTAAATGACGATTTGGTTTCGGCAACACCTAGAGCTTTTCTTTATCCAATCTTGGCAGCATTTTTATATTATTTATCCAAAAAGGAGCTTGTTGCTTGTTTATTATTAATGCTATTGCAAGGCTTATTTTATCCTCAGTTATTATTAGTTGAAATAATAGTATTTAGTTTGAACTTGTTAATAGTAAAGGACAAGATATTATTTAAATTTACTTCCCAAAAAGAACCCTATATTTGGTGGATATTGGGAGGAATAGTTACGGCGATCGCACTTTTTTCCCAGGTTCAAAAACCACCAGAACTAGCAATCCTTGTTACCGCCCAACAGATGCAGCAAATGCCAGAGTTTAATTCTGGTGGTAGAACTCCGTTTTTTGGTGGTGGTTGGTTTAATTATTGGCTGGCTGGCGATAGTGGCTTAAGTTTGCCTCTTTTTCCGTCTGTAGTTTGGAGTGGGTTGGCATTACCTTTTTTACTTAAAACTAAACTGCCGATTACCAAGTTAATTACCAAAAAAATCAGCATTTTAATTCAGGTTGCGATCGCATCTATTTTAATGTTTATCGCTGCCCATATTTTATTGCCAAAATTACATTTACCAAACCGTTATACATATCATAGTCTGCGGTTGGTTATGGCAATTACCACGGCAATTGTCTTAACGATTTTAATCGATATAGCTAAAAATTGGTTGCTTAAAAAGCTTCAGTCGAAAACTTCTTTTAAGACTTCAGAAAAAATTAAAATTGCTGTAATTACTATTTTTAGCATCACAATAATTGTACTTCCTGCTATCCCTTATGTATTTACTAATTGGTGTCAAAATTGGAAAATAGGTACGGCAACGGAGATATATCAATATTTGGCAGGGCAGCCTAAAGATACTCTTGTTGCATCCTTAAGCAAAGATGCTGATAATATTCCTGCATTTTCCCAACGGTCAATTTTGATTGGAGGTGAATTTGCCTTTGCTTATCATCCTATCTATTATAATCAATTTAAACAAAGAACAATTGATCTATTAGAGGCTCAATATAGTCCAAATCCAAAAGTTTTAAAATCTTTTATCCAAAAATATAAAGTAGATTATTTACTGTTAGATAATAATGCTTTTACAGCTAATTATTTATTAGACAAAAATTGGCTGGTTAATAGCAGTTGGTCGGCAAAAACAAACAAAAACATATCCCAATTAGAATCCAATGTTTCTCCTGCTTTACTCAAATTTGTTTTATCTTGTTCAGTTAGATCTACAGGCAACTTAAATCTAGTAGATAGTAACTGTATTGTAAATAATTCAAACAACGATGTTTAATTAGGTGCTTTAGCATCAAACATTATTATCTCAGGAGGAGACAGATGAATGTACCAAGGAAAAGCTAGCTTATTTAGTCTTTGCCACTCAAGCAGAGTTATTTCTGCTTCAAGCTGATAATCTTCTGCATTATTAATCGTGGAATGAAGTTTTAAGTACGCAATAACTTTGTTAGGAAATTCGCTATATTTAGTCAGCCATACGGGAAATATATTTATCCCTGACTCATTTTTGGTAAAGGTAATTACATGAGCATGAATCCCAATCTGGCTTAGGTTTTTAGGTATGGGATGCTCAACCTGTAGCTCACATTGCCAATCTATAGCTGCGATAATTTGAGATGATATTTTCTTGGCACGAGAAAAATTATTGCATCCTGTTATTTGAGCCGTTTTGAGGTTAGGAGGATGATTGATAACATTTTGTTTTTGATTAAAAGCGATCGCCTTTCCGCGATCGATAATTAATAATTGCGGACAAAGATAATAAGCCTCTGCCAGATTGTGAGTAACATACAGAGTTAAACCTGGATAATTAGTCAAACGCTTGCGGAGCAATTTAATTAATCTAGATTTTAAATTTGTGTCTAAAGCCGAAAATGGTTCATCCAGCAAGGTTACAGCAGGATTGCTAGCTAAAGCTCTGGCTAAGGCGATTCTTTGCTGTTCTCCTCCTGATAGCTGGGCGGGAAAGCGATCGTGTAATAAAGGTAAATTTACTTCTTGCAATTGCTTTGTTACTTCTTTTTTAATTACTGAAGTTGAGTGTGTAATAGACATCCCAAAAGCAATATTCTCAGCCACAGTAAGATGAGGGAAAAGAGCATAATCTTGAAATACTAAACCCACAGCGCGCTCTTGGGGTAGTAGGTTAATTTTTTTTGCTGAATCAAATAAAACTCTGTTATTAAGAACGATTATGCCTCTATCTGGGGTTTCTAAACCCGCAATACAGCGCAAAACAGTTGTTTTGCCTGCGCCAGAAGCTCCTAGTATACCTAACGGATTTTGCTGGCTATTAATTGTAAAAGCAATATCTAATAAAAAATCTGGTAGTTGTTTTTGAATATCTACTTCTAACTTTATCTCTTCTATTTGCTTACTTTCTCTAAAGGCTGTTTGCGAATAGCCTCTTTCTTTAGGAAAAAATATCCGTTTGCCCCGATCTACGTTACTTTGGTGTTCCCAATAATTAACTCCCATAATGACAACTAAAGAAATAAACAATAAAATAATTACCAACCATAAAGCCCGATCCATCGCCCCACTTTCGGCAACGAAAAAGATAGCGATAGGTATGGTTTGAGTTTTACCAGGAATACTCCCCGCTAACATCAAAGTTGCCCCAAATTCACCTAAAGCACGAGCAAAAGCCAATAAAGTTCCTGCAATCAGTCCAGGTTTAGCTAAAGGTAAAATGATTCGCCAGAAAATTGTGATTTCTGAAGCCCCTAAAGTTCTCGCACAGGCAATGAGATTACTATTATTTTGCTGAAATGCTGCTAAAGCAGTCTTGTACATTAAGGGAAAAGCTACTACTGTGGCTGCAATGACGGTGGCATACCAGGTAAAAATTACTCGTATGCCTACCAAATCTAGTAGTTGTCCTAAGAATCCATTTTTACCCAAAGCTAACAGCAGTAAAAATCCTACTACTGTTGGTGGCAATACCAAAGGTGCGGTAAAAATGCCATCTATTAAACCTTTACCTTTACCCTGATATCGACTCATCCACCACGCAGCCAAAACTCCCAAGCAGAAAGTAATTATCGTGGCGACTACTGCTGTTTTGAGAGATATCCAAACGGAAGCTAAAACACTGCTATTTAACAAAAGATTTAATCGTACAAATTCAGGTAAAGCAAAATGAAGTATCTTCAGTTGTTAATTGTTTATTATTAATTGACACAAAGCCATACTGTTTAAAAATAGCTTGAGCTTTGGGTGAGAAGAGGAACTGAAGCATCTGTTGAGCAGCTTGGGGATGATTGCTATCTTTAATTATGGCAACAGGATATATTATAGGACTATGGGTTTGTGGGAGTGCGATCGCAACAGTTTTGACTTGTTTAGAAGACTCTGCATCGGTACGATAAACTATTCCTGCATCCACATTGCCCGTCTCCACATAACTTAAAACTTGACGTACATCTTTGCCATAAACACTTTTAAGTCTAACCGCATCAATAATATTTAGGTTAGTTAATATTTCTTCAGCATATTGTCCCGCAGGAACACTTGTCGGTTCTCCTAAAGCGATTTGCTTAGTTGATTCTTTAGCTAAATCAGCAAAATCAACAATTGATTGATTGTCGAGCGGTACTATTAAAACCATTTGGTTTCTAACTAAATCTTGACGAGTTTTAGCAAGTAGCAGCTTTTTAGCCTCTAAATCATTCATTTGCTTTGGTGCAGCAGAAATAAAGATATCAATCGGCGCGCCTTGTTCTATTTGATTTTCCAAAGAACCAGAAGAACCAAAATTAAGAGCTATCTTTACTTGAGGATGTTGTTGCGTATAAAGATCTTCAATATCAGTTAATACATCCTGCATACTAGCAGCAGCAGAGATAGTTAATTCTGTTGTTGCGGTTTTCTGTTTATCTACTGTCTGGCGATTGACGGTTTGAGTACAGCTACTAATTAAACTTAGAATTAAAAATTGAAAAGCGATAAATCTCTTAGGTATGTTTTTAATTCCTCTTGTCATGATCAATAAGAGTAATTCGGTTTCAACAACTGTAGTGAGTTAAATCCTAAAACGCATCTATAAAAAGTGATTCGGATATCACGCCTGTGTTAAGCATCCCTTATTGCTGCTGCCGTCAAGCTCTGACAAGGTTCGGGCGTTAATACTGCATGAGTCCGAATCATAAACCAGCATAACACAATCATTCGCCGATAACCAAGTAGATGCGTATTGTAACTGCACTTTACTTTATCTAGCCTTTTAAAACCCTAGTAGCGTTGAGAATTGCCAACAGTGCTACGCCTACATCGGCAAACACGGCTGACCAAAGAGAGGCTATTCCAACTGCTCCTAGTAAAATAAACAAAGCTTTAATTGCCATTGCCAGGATGATATTCTGCCAGACAATAGAGTGAGTTTTACGAGCGATATTAATTGCTTCTGCCACTTTAGAAGGAGCATCGGTCATTAGCACCACATCGGCAGTTTCGATCGCTGCATCTGAACCTAATGCACCCATTGCTATACCTACATCGGCTCTGGCAATTACAGGTGCATCGTTAATTCCATCGCCGACAAAAGCCACTTTGCTTTTTTTGTCAGACTTACGAATATAATGCTCGATCGCCTCTACTTTATCTTCTGGTAGTAATTCGGCTTCGTAGGTATCTAAACCGAGTTTACTGGCAACATTCTTAGCCACAACTCGGTTATCTCCCGTTAGCATTACCGTTTGGGTGACTCCTGCTTTTTTGAGTCGGGCGATCGCTCTTGAAGCATCTTCTTTAATTCTGTCGGCGATTAAGATATAACCCGCATATTTTTTATCTATTGCTAAATGAACTACCGTACCTTCAACATTGCAGGTATCATGTTCTATATGTTCTCGGTGTAACAGGCGATCGTTTCCTGCTAATACTGACTTTCCCTGAACTTTGGCTCGTATACCGTGTCCTGGGATTTCTTCGTAATCGGTAACATCAGAGTCAGCAATTGCACCATCGTAAGCTTCAACAATCGATCGCGCTACAGGATGATTGGATTGAGATTCTGCTAAAGCTGCTAGGGTTAATAATTCCTTTTCGCTGTAGCCGTTATAGGGAGTTATCTGAGTAACTTGAAATACACCTTCGGTTAACGTTCCTGTTTTATCAAAAATAACCGTTTTGACATCGGTTAAAGTATCTAAGAAAGTCGAACCCTTAACTAAGATTCCTCTTTTTGCTGCACCGCCGACTCCACCGAAGTAACCCAAAGGAATACTAATCACTAATCCGCAGGGACAGGATATTACTAATAAGACTAACGCCCGATAAACCCATAGTTCGCTAGATTCACCAGGAATTAATAAGGGCGGTAAGATGGCAACGGCTAAAGATAAGAAAACCACTACAGGAGTGTAATAACGAGCAAAGCGAGTAATAAATTGCTCGGTTGGGGCTTTTTTACTGCTAGCATTTTCCACCAAGTCCAAAATCTTAGCAATGGAAGATTCGGCAAATAGTTTAGTTACTCGAACGGTCAAACTACCTGTTTGGTTAATCGCACCTGCTAGGATCGTTTCTCCTTCTCTTACAGTTCGAGGTATAGACTCACCCGTCAGTGCCGAAGTATCCACCTGGGAATTACCCGCTAATATCTCCCCGTCTAAAGGAACTTTCTCCCCTGGCTTGATAATGATAATATCCCCAACTTCTACTTTTTCTGGTGCAACCTCTCTAATTTCACCATCTAGCTTGAGATTCGCCGTGTCGGGGCGTACTTCTAACAATGACTTAATCGAACGTCGCGATCGCCCGACTGCAAACCCCTGAAACATTTCTCCTACCTGGAAAAACAGCATTACCGCCACGGCTTCAGGTATTTCATGAATGGCGATCGCACCTATGGTAGCAATAGTCATTAAGAAGTTTTCATCAAAGATTTGACCCCGCAAAATATTACGTCCCGCACTAGTTAAAACACTCCAGCCACTTATCAAATAGGCGGGAATTAGAACTGCGTATTCAGCGATCGCTCCAGGGGTATTATGCAAAGGCTGGTTAAAAATTAAGCCAACAAGAAATAAAACTATCGCAATACTTAAAGGAATAAGTTCAGAGCGTAGAGTCGGAATCATTATGAGCGTGGCTGATGGTCATGACCTTCATGTTTATGGCTTTCGACGGTAGAACAGCAGCCAGAAGAATGTTGATTTGACATTATCAAAGCAATTTGACAATTGAACAATTGAATACTTGTTCAGATAATATCTCAAAAAAAGCAATTGAGCAATGAACGAAAGTCAGGATTAAACCTCGTCCAGATGCTCTGCTACTTCCCGATAAAGATTAGCAATATGCGCGTCTGCCAGACTGTAATAAACATTACGACCTTCACGGCGATGCTTAACTAAGCGGAGGTTTCGTAACAGACGTAACTGATGAGAGACAGCAGATTCACTCATCTTTACTACTGCTGCTAAGTCACAGACACAAAGTTCAGCTTTGAATAGTGCAGAAAGAAGTTTTAGCCGATGGGGGTCTGCCATTGCCCCAAAAAACTGAGCCATCTGTTGTGCTTTTTCTGTGGTTACGATTTGAGATTGCACTCGGCGTACTTGCTCTAAATGAACTAAAGAGGAATCACAAGTCGGTGCGTCGGATTCTGAGGAGGCTTGTTTTTTCGATTGGTCAACTTTACTCATTTTTTAGACTCTAAAACTTATTAGTCTAGTTATGCAGACAATAATACTGAGTTAATACAGCTTTAAACTAGCTTATATGATAATGATACTCATTATTTTGCCTGAATGTCTATTCAGATGAACAAATACACTTATCAATCGTTTCTATTTATTTACGGAGTTGGTAAATGCGTAATGCTAAACTCATATTTTACTTATCAACCAAAAACATACAATTTTTTAAAAGCTACTAGCTACGAACAGTACTATATTGTAAGTCATTACTGTCTTGAACGAGTCGCTTATGGGGGAAACCCCCACCGCGAGAGTGGAATAGCGCTTGGGTCTGTTGCGGGGGTTCCCCCCGTTGAAGAACTGAACCAAGACAGCCCTTTAATTCAGGGCATTTCCGTGCAGCAAAGACCGCGCTCGTTCGCTAAATCATCAACGCCTTTTAAAATAAATGCACTTAATTCTCTACAGCAAACCAGGCTGCCATCTTTGTGAAGGTTTGCAGTCAAAACTGGCACAGGTAAGCAACGTTGATTTTGAGTTAGAAATTCGCGATATCAATACTAATGAGAACTGGTTTGCTGCTTATCAGTATGAAATTCCAGTACTCTGTCAAAAGTTACCTGAAGCAGAAAAAACATTGCCTCGTTTGTCTCCTCGTGCTTCGGTGGCCAAACTAGAGCAAATGTTACAGAAAAATTTAACAATCTTAGGTTAAAAAAGTGTCCAAAATGTAGTAGAAACTTTTGTTTACTCAAAAAGAAATATGATGAAGCTGCGGGAACTATTAGCGAAGGTAAATCTTCAGCAACCAGAACATTCTGCTTTAGATTTGGAAGTCAATCGAGTTTGTACTAATTCTCATGCGTGCAAACAGGGAGATTTATTTATTGGGATGCCAGGAACAAGAGTTGATGGCGGAGAATTTTGGCGTAGTGCCTTGGGGCAAGGTGCGATCGCAGCAGTGGTAACTCCTAGTGCAGCGGATAAACAGCCTCCCACCGCCGATGCCTGTGTGATTCAAACTGAGGATATGATTGCTACCTGTAGTGCGATCGCCGCAGCTTTTTATGATTATCCTACCCACAAGCTTAAAACCATTGGCGTAACTGGCACAAACGGTAAAACTACTACCAGTCATTTAATTGAATATTTCTTACTTCAGGCGCAACAGCCGACAGCTTTACTAGGTACTCTCTATACCCGTTGGCAGGGATATAGCCAAACTGCTATCCATACTACGCCTTTTTCTGTAGAATTACAGTCTCAGCTAGCAGAAGCGGTAAAGGCGGGAAATAAATACGCCGTAATGGAAGTTAGTTCCCATGCCTTAGCTCAAGGTAGAGTTAAAGCCTGTAGTTTTGAAGTGGGAGTCTTTACTAACCTAACTCAAGATCACCTTGACTATCACAAGGATATGGAAGACTATTTTCAGGCGAAGTCTTCGCTCTTTACTCCCGAATATCTCAAAGGTAAAGCCATTATTAACCTAGATGATGCTTATGGTAAGCGTTTAATTAATCGGCTTGATAGCAGCAAGGTTTGGACTTATAGCGTAAACGATCGGGCTGCGGATTTATATACCAGTAATTTAGATTATCAACCCACGGGAGTTAGAGGTACTTTGCATACTCCCGTAGGCGAGATGGCTTTTAATTCTCCTTTGGTTGGTCAATTTAACTTAGCTAATCTCTTGGCAGCAGTGGGAACAGCCTTGTATTTAGATGTAGAATTACAAGTCCTGATAGATTGCTTACCTCAGTTTGCAGGCGTACCTGGCAGAATGGAACGAGTCCAGCTTACTCCTGAACAAGATATTAGTGTTATCGTCGATTATGCCCACACTCCTGACAGTTTAGAAAACTTGCTCAAGGCTGCCCGTCCCTTTATTAGTGGGAAAATGATCTGTGTCTTTGGCTGTGGTGGCGATCGCGATCGCACTAAACGTCCCTTGATGGGTAAAATTGTCGCCGAACTAGCAGACGTGGCGGTGGTTACATCAGATAACCCCCGTACCGAAAACCCCGAACAGATTCTCAAAGATATAGTAGCAGGGATTCCTCTAACGATTGAACCAATGGTTATTAGCGATCGCGCCCAGGCGATCGCCACTGCCATCAAGCAAGCACAGTCAGGAGATGGGGTACTGATCGCTGGCAAGGGACATGAAGACTATCAAATTTTAGGTACAGAGAAAATTCATTTTGACGATCGCGAACAGGCAAGAGTTGCTTTGGGCGATCGTTAAACTTTAAAAAAGCGTTGTATTATTGCCAAAATAAGCAACGCTTTACGCATTCACCAACGCCAGTAATTTTATGGCGGGACGAGAGTGATACTAAATTCTGTTCGGATAGAACACTTTAAGGTTAGGTAGATCAGAGGTCAGAAGTCAGAGGTCAGAGGTCAGTAAATTGATCACTACCTTTATCAATCGGATTTAGTTTAAGTTTAATAATCATTAAAGTTCAGGTTTCCAGTTTGGCTTATGATAATTGATATAATGATTTGAACAGAGTCAAGACCATGCCAGTCAAAGAAGATATTAGTTCTCTTTTAGAGCCTTTTCAACGTTTTGGCGTAAATCTGGGTTTAACTAGAATTGAAAAACTACTGGCTGCTCTAGGAAATCCGCAAGCTAAAGTACCGATTATTCATGTTGCAGGAACAAATGGCAAGGGATCTGTATGCGCTTATCTGTCTTCGATTTTGACGGAAAGTGGTTATCGAGTCGGACGCTATATTTCCCCTCATTTAGTAAACTGGACTGAAAGGATTTGTCTTAACGAGCAAGAAATAACTATCCCAGCTTTAATTGAGATCCTCCAGGAGGTTACAAAAGCTGTTGACCCTGACTGCCAAAGCCCGACTCAATTTGAAGTGATTACCGCAGCAGCTTGGCTTTATTTTGCTAAATCACAGGTAGACATTGCCGTGATGGAAGTAGGGTTAGGTGGTAGACTGGATGCTACTAACGTTAGCGATCGCACTTTAGTTAGTATTATTACTTCCCTAAGCAAAGAGCATTGGCAGCGTCTTGGTCCTACTGTCGCTGATATTGCTAGAGAAAAAGCAGGGGTGCTTAAAGCAAATTGCCCTGCTGTTGTTGGTCAACTTCCCCCTGAAGCTAAACAGGTGGTAGTGGAAAAAGCGCGAGAATTGAACGCGCCGATCGCTTGGATTAAGCCAGCCCAAGGAATTCATCTATCAGCACAAAATGATGCTCGCTGGGCAGAATACCAAGATATTAAATATCCCTTGCCCCTATTGGGAGAAGTGCAGTTAAGTAATTCGGCGATCGCGATCGCCACGATTAAAATTTTACAGCAGCAGGGTTGGCATATTCCTGAACTAGCGATTCAAACGGGAATGAATAAAACCCGTTGGCTAGGCAGATTACAGTGGACAACCTGGAAAAATCATCCTCTGTTAATTGACGGGGCGCATAATTCTGCTGCTGCGATCGCTCTTAGAAGCTATATTAATACTTTAAACCAGCCTGTCATTTGGGTTATGGGTATGCTAACAACCAAAGACCACGCAGACATATTTGAAGTGCTTTTAAAACCTCAAGACGAACTACATTTAGTTCCCGTACCCGATCATAGTAGTGCTGAACCTGCAAAACTGGCATCAATAGCTCAACAGGTTTGTCCCCATTTAAGTAACTGTAAAACTTACGACAGTGTTTTTTCTGCTTTGGATATAGCAGTTGATTCTGCTAATAACTCCGCAACACAACCCTTAGTTGTTTTGTGCGGATCTTTATATTTAATTGGTTACTTGTTTAAAAACTCAGATATTTCTTAGCAACTGTATTTTTTCAGCTAAATTCAAAAAGACTACCGTGAGCGAGACAGTCCTGAAGAAGACTGTCCAAGAGGAGAAGGCGTTATAGTATTAGACTTTGACTTTTCTTGACTGCTCGGAATTTCTACAGATGGACTGTCTCCTAGCGGACTAGTCAGACTACTACCTGATGCACTATTTTCTAACGGACTAATCAAACTATTTGACGAGCTATTAAAATTATTACTAGAGGATGGCTGACTATAGTTGGGAATCGTTGACTGAGCATTTTCAGCAGCCATGTTTTCTTCAATTGACTTATTTCTCTCAACGCTAGAATTATTATCTTGGAGAGGACTTCCTGGAGAAAGACTCGAACTTCCTGAAGATCTAATAGTTTTGGGTGGATGTGAATACGTACCAGTAGGAATCCCTTCTTTAAAATCATTATTAATTTCTACACTACCACTGCCTGCTGCTGGAGGCGGGGCGGAGATAATCTTCTGCTTGTCTTTTCCATTAGACTTTTCATAAGGATTGTAATCTTTCGCTGTCTTTTGGGAATTTTTCTCGTCTTGGGCAACATTCTCACTATAAAAACTGTTTAAAGCCACTGCTAAAAGTAGAGCAGTTGTAGATAATAAGAGGATACCGATGATAACCAGTCGTCTGCTTGAATTGTTTTTCATTACATTTGACTTTTGTTATACTACAGGTAAAAATCTTGATTAGTTTTCATAGCATTAAGTAATCATAAAATAACCGATTATTTTTAACCAGTCAAGCTTGGTAACTTTCAATCTTTTCGGGAGATAGTTTACGTAAGATAGGAAGAGCGCGATCGCTCAAACCACCAAAATCTTCAACTAAGACTAAATATTTATTAGCATCTAGATAGTCACGATAAGGAACTGTGTCGCTTTTTGTATCCATTGCCCAACCAACGCCACCACCCACAAAAACGCTGCCCATAGCACCACCAATAGCACCTAAAATACCGCCTACTATGTGATTACCTGGATCTCCCGCCCAATCTAAATTGTCTAATCCTGCAATCAGGTTAAACACATATCCACCAATAAAACCAAAAGGAATTAGCCAATATGCCATAAAAGTTGCACGATTCTTAGCTTGCCTCATGGGATCGATAAAGCCAAGCTCATCGGCAGTTTTGTAGCCTCTGCCTGCGATCGCCATTTTATTCAAGGGAATGCCTGCTTTTTCTAACGCTGTATAAGCTTCTTCGGCTTGGAAGCGATCGGATAAAACAGCAATTAGATAGTTCATTAATTAATTCTCGATTAAACCATACGTTAATTAAAATCCTAGCTCACTCAGGTATTACTCTACCGTTTTCGACTAAAAACTATAAATTTCAGGCGCGTGATTTATCTGTAGATATGAATCAGAGACAAAGGATATGCAGATCGAATATGTTTTTCAAAATCTAGACTTGTATGTGAGATTTCTGTAGGTTAGGATTGTGATGTGAGTTACCCAAAGGAAGAAAGATAGTTAGTTCTTTACCCTGTTCTTGTCTCTGTCTAACGGTGAGTTTTCCTCCCAAAGCCTGAAATATATTTTTAGTCACGTCTAGATTAAGGCTGAGACATCCTGTTGCTGGTTGAAAAGCCAGTAATTGCCCCAAAGATTTAAGTGGATTATCAATATTACCTGCTTGGGATAGCACCTGCAATTTAAGCTGATCTCCGGCGGTGGAAACTTTGACATCGATGTGTCCTCCAGTCGGCAGACTACGAGTACAGCTTTCGATTAACCCAGTCAATACCTTGTCTAGCATAGCAGGGTCGCTTACCACTTTTGGTAGTTTTGAGGGGAGGGTAAAATCTAAATCTACGTGACGACGTTTGGCTTTCTCCTGCCAACGGGGAATACTTTGATGAAATACCTGCTCCAAAGAAAACTGTACTAACTGCACTGGTTTAGCAGCGGGAGGAGTGGACTCCAATTCCGCAGCACTAAAAATTAACTCCATGCGTTCTATCTGTTCAGTACATTCGCGATCGATAGTTTGTAACCGCTGCACCACGTTGGGTTTGAAATCCTGCTGACGCTTAAGCAGCAGCTTAGTTAAGGTGCGAATAGTAGTTAGGGGAGTTCTTACTTCATGAGTAAGAGCCTGTAACAGTTCCATTTCGGCATATCTGGTAGTCTTTTTAGATGCCAAGGTGGACTTAATTTTAGCCAGTTCTGAAGCTGCTGGAATATTTTCAGCTTGACGAGTTTTAGCTACTGACAAAGTAGCCGAATCGGGTATGTTGTGCAGCAATTGACGGCTAAAGTTAGTTACTAGGCGATAGCTGGGATTTGGTGGACTAAAGTGCTTCACTAGATTATCTAACTGTTCTAGATAATGAAAGTTAGTTACGACTAAGCGCGATCGCAATGTTGCCCAAACTTCACCGATGGTTATCGGATCGAAAGAAAAATGGAACTTAGTAGCTGACTCCCTATCTTTGCCTAAAACCATAACCAGACCAAAGTTAGCGGTTAGAACTAAACAAAACTGTTCTTGACTAATAGGATCTTGAGGAACTAAAGGCAGCTTAATTACTGATGCAGCATCTTCATTAACTGCTTGATTGGTTTCTACAGAATGACGGCAGGGCATTAAAGCGTTAGTATTGAAAGCATCTTTGGTGAATACCGCCGACTGAAAACAGGTAACTAAATTAGAATTACTTAATAAAGGAACAGGCGCAGAAAAGATTAGTCCCTGCTTTTGATGGGGTAGAGATTTTTGGTTAGAATCAATTTCAGACAGGAGTAGCTTTTCTACTGAAGCGATCGCTCCACTCCACTCTTTTTGAGCTTTTAATTCTGCTAGACGGTTTTTTTCGCTATAGTATCTCTGTCTATTGCTCTCGGTTACTTGTTGAGCATCAGAATTATTATTTATTATACAAGTACCCTCGGCTTGTAATTCCCGATTTAGTACATCACTTAAATTTTGTAGTAACCAGTTTTGCACTTTAATACTTAAACCTCTTCTTGCTTCTCTTATCTTTAGTACCCAAATATAATCTGGGCAAGGCGATACTTTTCTATTTGTTTTGATAGTATCTGTTTTTATAGTCTCTTACCAAGAAGTAAAACCGAACTAAGGAGGTGGCAATCGCCGATATAGTAGAAACCTCGGCGTTGCTGATTTGAGTGAAGAAAATAACGGTAATCCCAAAACTCGTAAGATTAAGTAGATAGAAGACGAGGATAATAATAATTTTGAGCTAAAGGATTTAATAACTTATCCTTTCTTTTCTCTTTCTTCACAGCATTATTCTGGGATTTTGTATCGAATAAATCTTTTTTGATTAGTTTGATCGACTAATTTTTAAATAGATAATTTTCTAACCCTTTAAAAAACGGATCTAGCTGGTAAGGCAAGCCCCGTGGTACTAGCTGAATCTGTTTTAGTTTCGGCTTAGAGAATTTTTGGCGTTGGTGAATCGAGGTATGATTTGGGAATAAAGCGAGCGCTAAAAATGAGAATATTGTTTTATATAAGGAACTGGGACATCCCAAAATCTAAGATAATGAAGAAGTAAACGAATCGAATGCTCTAACATTTTCTTGGATTTGGAATAACAAAGAGTGTCTTGGCAAGCGTTCGCCGTAGGCGCCTTTCGGCGACGCTGGGTCTTGCCGCTTTTTCGATGTAATCGAGCCAGATAATGTCTTAGTCGAGTATTCTCACCTTCAACTAAGCGCCATATAGGTTTTACAAACGATTTGAGCGCCATCTGCAATAAAACCTGGATAAACCTTCCATCCATCGGTTACGTAGAAATAGCACTGCCATTCTTTAACTACCCTCCATCGTGGTTCAAAAGTTTCTGCACTATGATCCCCAAGAACCCAACCTAAAATTCCTGGCTGAAAGTGAGCTACTGCTGTCCAAAGCCATATTTTGTTTTTTTATGACCAACAAAGGTTTCTAATTCGTCCAATTCTCCCACTTGTGGAATTGTTTCTGGATCATAGGCATTTCTGTAAAAGTTCTCCCACTGCGCGAACCCAGTTCATAATAGTGACGTGATGTATTCCTTTTACTTTTCCTATTGCTCTAAAACCCATTCCCTTAACGTACATTATCAAGCATTCTCGTTTTAGTTCGTCCGAATAACCTTTTTGAGTTTGATAACAGTCTAGAAATTGTCTTTGGCACTCAACACAGATCTAGTTTTGTTTGCCTCTTTTCTTTCCGTTTTTATTGATGTGAGTAGATTTACATTCAGGGCATTGCCTGAAAATTTAACTCTCGTTAGTTATTCAATCAGCGAGCGCGAGTTTTTAAATCATACCTTAATTCACCAACGCCTATTTGATTACTTTTTTGGAAGTTTTGGCTGCTTTGTTTTTTTTAATCGCATCGTTAATAATATTTTGAATTTCCTGTTTGGTTAATGCTAATGCCACAACATCTATATTTTTTCCGCCTTGAATAAATCCGTGGTTCAAAGCATATCGGTGAATAATTCTATGTTGAGCCAAAGAGAGATTCTGGGTATAATTCTGATTTATTGCTGGAACTGCTTGATGTTCTCCTGTCTGAGGATCTCGGATGTGAATGACTGAAATATCGTTACGATTATATTTGAACTTAGCCTTTTCTTTGCTTCTAATTTTGTCTCTTCTACGGAAATCCCCTGCTTCATAGCGATCGCGTAATTCTTGCAGGCGATCGCTGTTATAAAATAAGTAATAAAACTCAATTCCTGTTCTACTAATAGTTCTCTCTTCAATATCGCCTAACAAAACCTTCAAAGTTTCGTTAGAACTAGGCAAAGAAACTGGATAAGATTGGACTCCGTGATCCCAAACTGAAGCGCGAGTACTCTTCAATTTAGTATGCGAGCTTTGATTATGTACATCTATCAAGAAGATATGGATGATTTCCTGTAGGTCGTGTAGCGTTACAACTGCTTGCTTTTTGGGATCGTAATCATTTTCTTCCATAAACTTGGCACAGCTTCCTGGAATTTTGCCACTTAACTGTTTCTGAATACTGCCAAAATATCTTTCTACTGTACCTTTATACCAAGGTATCCGAACAGGACAAAACTCTAAATTTACTTTTAGTTCTCTGCAAGCATCTTCTAATGATTTGCCTCGAAAATCCGTACCATTATCGACTTTGAGAGTTTCCATTAACCCAAAAGAAGTCCATTTATTTTTTACAGGTTGATAGGTCGATCTCACGTATTCTTTGGATCTAATACTGTGCAACAAGCAGTACATAACCGAAAGATAGCTAGGGGGATCGAAAGTCAAGTAATAGCCAACTACCGTCTGTGAATACACATCGATTGCAGATGTAAGCCAAGGTAGACCGACTGGTAATCTATGTTCATTATCCAAAACAAAAAAAGGCAACTTACAGTGATCGATTTCTACGACTTCTAAGGGTCTTGTAGGATTCAAACCTTCGCCGACACTTACAGATCGATGAATTAAGTCTGAAGTTTTCTTTCCTAACCTAGCTTTATCTCTCTCTTGTGAGGGAATTTTTTTGATGGTATTACGAATAGCCATATAGTTAGGGATTTTTAACTCTGGCAAATTCAAAGATTGTCTATACTGATTTTCTTCCACAATTAAAACAATCACGCGGTCGTAGGTGTCTTTAATAGAACCTTGATTGCGATTTAGGTATATTTCATCAATTGCTTGTTCTATTATTTGGTTAACTTCTGGCTGTAGTCGAGATTTACGGTTGCCTTTCTTTTTGGTATTTGATACTAAACAATGAATGTTTCCTTCCGATTGCTTATATTTTTTGACCCATTGATAAACCGCATTAAATGAAGGTTTAGGTTTATTTTGAATTTTTTGCGGAATATTTTCATCTAGTTTTATTTGACGATATACTTCTTTAATAATTGGTTCTAATGCTTTTTTAGTAGACTTATTTATGCCTTCTTCCAAGACTTTCTTTACATACTTTTCTTTCCAAATTGCATTGTTTTTTTCTGCTTCACTCAGATCGGGAAAATTAATGTGTTGTTGAGATTTTGCTGTGACGAACTGGAGTTTTCCTTTAAACAAAAGATCTGTAATATCAGTTTCTGACAAGCTAGTTTCCCTTGCTGTGACTACATTACGGATTTTCCAGTCTCCTAAAGATATCCTTTCGATTAATTCATATTCTCGTCCGTGTAGTTCAAACTTCAATCCATCTCGCAGCTTTATTTTAGACATTTAACAATCTCTCCCAATCAATTTTTTCCGAGACTGCTGTAATATCACTGTCTAACTGAATAAGTTGCTTAAGATCTATCTTGACTGAGCAGCAAAAGATTAACTTGAGCAGTACATTACGAGGAATTTTATGGCAGTCAAGAATCTGATAAATACCAGAAAACGAAGTTGGCACTTGAGATCTAACAATTTCTAAACAGTCTCGATATTCATCAATACTAAAATTTTCTCGTGCATATCGATAGAGTAACTTGATATTTGAGAAGATTGGCTCTCGTCGAACTTCCGACTCGCTCAAAGCAACAAATGTCCATCCAGCACCATCGCAAATATTTAACAGTCTCTGGTAGAGTAGCTTGTATCGATCGCCTTCAAGCGTTTTTTTAGATTTAACGTCGATAATTTGTTTCTTATGGCGGCGAATAACTTGAAAATCGGGAACATATTGTTTGAGTTTGCCTGACTCGTAATAATCAAATGAAATAGCTGGCGTTATATAAGATACAACATCTGGATCGAATTCCAGCCAGTACATAAAATCTCTTTTAAGCGCGGAATCATACTAAACACCCGTCTTCATTTTGCAGCTACTAAAATTGCCGACGGTCTGCTTGTATCCGCTATTCCTGCGTAGCTTTCGAGAAACAGCCATAAGATAAGGGTATCTCTTATAATTGATTGTGAGATACCCTTATCTTATGACGTTTTAGCTTATGAGTAAACCGACAAGAATTAAATATCTAAATCATCTAGATTTAACTTGGGTGCGTTGGCTTCGATAAACTCTCGTCTGGGGGCAACACGATCGCCCATCAAGACAGTAAACATTCGATCTGCTTCGGCTGCATCATCAATTTCTACTCGTTTCATAGCGCGGGTTTCAGGATTCATTGTCGTGTCCCAAAGCTGTTGGGGCATCATTTCACCTAGCCCTTTGAATCGCTGAATAGTATAGTTAGCATTGGCGGGAAATTCAGCAATACGCTCTTGTAATTCGCGATCGCTATAGCAGTATTGATGGTTGCGTCCTCGTTCTAGTTTATACAGAGGAGGGCAGGCAATATAAATATAGCCTTGGTCTACTAAGTCCCTTTGATAGCGATAAAAGAACGTCAGCAACAATGTTCTAATGTGCGCCCCATCTACATCAGCATCCGTCATAATTACAATGCGGTGATAGCGCAGTTGAGTTGGATCGAATTCGTCTCCTTTGATGCCTAACCCCAAGGCGGTAATCATTGACTGAATTTCATTATTCTTGTAGATTTTGCTGTCATCAGTCTTTTCGATGTTGATGATTTTACCTCTCAGGGGTAAAATTGCCTGGAATCTTCTATCCCTGCCTTGCTTTGCTGAACCACCCGCAGAATCTCCTTCCACAAGGAAAATTTCTGATTCTTCAGGATCGCGAGTACTACAGTCAGCCAGCTTTCCAGGTAAAGGAGAAGACTCTAAAACAGATTTACGGCGAACTAATTCTCGCGCATGGCGGGCTGCTTCGGCTGCTTTAAAAGACTGAACGGCCTTTTCGATAATGGCATCGCCAACATTAAGATTAAATTCTAGATAGTCGTTTAAAACTTCTCCTACAAGAGAATCAACTATGCCGCGAACTTCTGTATTACCCAGCTTGGTTTTTGTTTGTCCCTCAAACTCAGGATCGGGTACTTTAACCGATACGACTCCAGTTAAACCCTCACGGACATTTTCCCCGCCAAGGTTAGATTCATTTTCTTTAATTTTGTTACGCTTGCGGGCAAAGGTATTCATTGTCCGAGTCAGGACAGTTTTTAAACCCTCTAAATGAGTACCCCCATCAATGGTACGGATATTGTTGGCAAAACCTAATAAATTATCACTATAGGAGTCAATACACCACTGCAAAGCAACTTCTACAGTTACGCCATTTTTCTCTTTATTGACATAAATAATGTCTTGATGCAGAGGATCTTTTTCTAGCGTCATGTATTGGACATATTCTTTGATGCCACCTTCATAACAAAATATATCCTGGCGTATTTCTTCTAGGCGTTGGTCGCTAAAGGTAATTTTAATGCCCGCATTGAGATAAGCTAACTCCTTTAACCGTTTTGCTAGAATATCATATTCAAAAGTGGTTGTTTCACTAAAGATAGTCTCATCAGGAACAAAATGAACTGAAGTTCCTGTGCGCTTAGGCTGGTCTTTATTTGGTTTTACAGCTAACTGTCCTTGAGCTTTTCCTTTTTGATAGCTTTGGAGATAAACTTTTTGATCTCGCCAAACCGTTACCTCTACCAATTTTGATAAAGCGTTAACTACCGATACACCTACCCCGTGTAAACCACCCGAAACCTTATAACCGCTTCCGTCACCACCAAATTTACCCCCAGCGTGCAAAACAGTCATTACTGTTTCTAAAGCTGACTTGCCTGTCTTAGAATGGATGCCCGTGGGAATACCCCGTCCATCATCGGTGACGGTGACTGAACCATCAGGATTAATATCAACTTCTATATGAGTACAAAAACCTGCAAGTGCTTCGTCAATAGAATTATCTACTACCTCGTATACTAAGTGATGCAGTCCTTTTGGTCCTGTCGAACCAATGTACATCCCTGGACGTTTGCGTACTGCCTCCAGACCTTCTAAAACCTGAATTTGATCTGCATCGTAAGTGCTAGCCATGTAGTTTCTCCGAAAAATGCCTGATTAGCTTCGTATTTATTACTTAATGAAAAAACACTCAAAGATTCTAACACAAAAGCTTTAGTGACCGCCTTAAAGCTTTCTGTGATCGTTTTTAACTATAGGCTTAATCCCCGATTTAAAGCTGATATGATTTTGCGATCGCTATTAAGCCACAAATAAAAATTTTAGCTGACTCCTAAATGACAGTTATAAGGGATAGCCAATCAATAGTGCAAAACTAATTTTATTTATATTTGATTTTTTCTTCAATATAGTTTTATTGTACTACAAGGCGATCTGCAAATTAGCTAGATAGTAAAATACAGCTAAGGTAGTTTTTGGGAAAATAGTAATGGGTAGTCGTATTATAAAAGAGGCTTTATTCTTAACAGGATTGGCATCTGCAATATTATTTGCCAATCTAGCCAGATCCCAATCAGTTGATGGCGTAGATAATACAGTTCAAAATTTAAGTCAAACTCTTCAATATAATGATGTTAGACCAGTTAGACAACCAAACTTCTTGATTGATTCGAGTAGTGGCTCGCAGCAGTTTTTTCAACAAGGAAAAAAACAACTTTATTTTTTACCAGAAGAGAAAGCAAAACCAATTTTAAAAATAGACAAGACTGTTAAAGCTGATGGTGTAAATTATGAGGATTTGCAACCTATGCCTAATAAAAAATAAATTTAGCTTAAATTGACAATGACAAAAACATATTTAATTACGGGAACAAATAGAGGCATCGGCTTAGAGTATTGTCGTCAGCTAAAAGAACAAGGACATGAGGTAATTGCTGTATGCAGATCGCCTTCTGAGGAGTTGGAAGCTTTGGAGGTACAGATAGAAAAGGATGTAGATCTTACTTCTGAACAAGCAGTCAATAGTTTAGTTGCAAGACTCAATGGAAAAAAGATTGATGTTTTGATTAATAATGCGGGAATAGTAGAGCGGAACACCTTAGAAGAGCTTGATTTTGATAGTATAAGTCGGCAGTTTGAGATAAATGCGATCGCACCGTTGCAATTTACCAAAGCACTTTTATCTAATTTAGATAATGGCTCAAAAGTTGTTTTGATGACTAGTCGTATGGGTTCAATTGAGGACAATACATCTGGTGGCTCATACGGCTATCGAATGTCCAAGGTAGCTTTATCGATGGCAGGTAAATCTTTATCTCATGATTTAAAGCCTAAAGGTATTGCGGTGGCTATTTTACATCCAGGGTTGGTTAAAACTCGTATGACTAATTTTACCGATTCAGGAATTACCACCGAAACTTCAGTCAAAGGTTTACTGACTCGTATTGAAGAATTAGATCTCAACAATACAGGAACTTTTTGGCATTCCAATGGAGAGATTTTACCTTGGTGATAAGTACCCAGATAATTAAATCTAGCCAAGATTCTGCTTCAACAGATAATTAGAGCGATTCTAACCAGGAGATACAGAATGCCCAGAACCAAGATTGGTAATATTGAAATGTACTATGAGGTTCACGGCAGTGGTGAACCTGTAGTTTTGATTCACGGTTTAAGCATGGATAGCAGCACATGGTTCAACCAAGTTCCTGTACTCTCACAAAAATATCAGGTTATCGTCTTCGATCATCGTGGTGTTGGACAAACTGATGCTCCTAATCAAGATTACTCAACCGAGATGATGGCGGATGATCTTGTCGGCTTATTAAAATTTTTGAAGGTGGATAATGCTCATATTTTGGGCTTTTCAATGGGTGGTATGATTGCCCAGACAATTGCCTTGAAATATCCTAAGTTGGTAAAAAGCTTAGTGTTAAACGCAACAGCCACCCAGTTTCCTGCTAGAGCAAAACATTTAGTTCAGACCTGGATCAGAATGCTCAACGAAAATGTGTCTATAGAAACCTGGATGAGAGACATCTGCTTGTGGGTTTACACAAATGAGTTTTTTGAAGATGACGAAACTGTGACGGATTTAATCAATCTTGCACTCAATAATCCTCATCCACAATCCACTCAAGGTTTTGCAGGACAGGTTGCTGCGCTGATGCAACATGACACGCGATCGCAAGTTAGCCAAATCTCAGTTCCAACTTTGGTGCTGATTGGTAGAGATGAAATCTTTATTCCTCTAAAATATTCAGAAGAACTTGCTGCTAAGATCCCCAAAGCTGAGTTAGTGATATTGGAGCGAGGCGGACATAATAGCTTGATAGAATTTCCCGAGCAGTTCAATCAAGCTGTAATGCAATTTTTAGACGGAGTGGCATAGAGCATAGATTGTAGGAGTAAAATAAATTTAATAGGCTTTTCAGCAATTTCTATAGATTCATTGGCAAATGTTTCCTGAGAAACGTTAACATAAGTTAACAAGGTTAAAATTTAAAAGAGTAATAAAGGCTGGATTTTTAGATGATGCTTGCAGATAGTAATCTGTAACCGTTGGTCAAATCCGATGTTGTCAGTGTATTCAGCTTATAATTATCTAAATAATCTTTAACAAAGAGCAACAAAGCAGAAATCATTAAAATTAAAGTAAAAAGATTCCTAATCTTCAGCGCAGGGAGGCTGTCAGAGTGAGTAAAGATAACAATAAAAAATGGCGCAATGCAGGACTGTATGTTTTGTTAGCCATAGTAGTGGTAGCGTTAGGCACTGCCTTTTTAGATAAGCAACCTCAAACACGTGAAACTTGGGCGTACAGCAAATTAATAGACGAAGTTCAGAGCCATAAAATAGAAACCGTTAAGATTAGTGCAGATCGCACTAAAGCGCAAGTTATTGACCGTGAAGGCACACCTATAACTGTTAACCTACCTAACGATCCTCAATTAATTGATATTTTGAGTGATAACGGTGTTGATATTGCCGTTCTGCCTCAAAGTGATGAAGGATGGTTGTTTAGAGCTTTGAGCAGTCTTTTATTCCCCATATTATTATTAGTTGGATTATTTTTCCTTCTTAGAAGAGCGCAAAGTGGTCCAGGCTCACAAGCCATGAACTTTGGCAAGTCTAAAGCTAGAGTGCAGATGGAGCCAAAAACTCAGGTAACTTTCGGCGATGTAGCTGGTATTGAGCAAGCCAAGCTAGAGCTTACTGAAGTAGTAGACTTTCTCAAAAATGCCGATCGCTTTACCGCTATTGGCGCAAAAATTCCCAAAGGTGTATTACTTGTAGGACCTCCAGGAACAGGTAAAACCTTACTAGCTAAAGCGGTAGCTGGTGAAGCTGGCGTACCTTTCTTTAGTATTTCTGGTTCAGAGTTCGTCGAAATGTTTGTGGGTGTGGGTGCTTCTCGTGTCCGCGACCTGTTTGAGCAAGCTAAAGCTAATGCACCCTGTATCGTCTTTATCGATGAGATTGATGCCGTTGGTCGTCAGCGTGGTGCTGGTTTAGGGGGTGGTAACGATGAGCGCGAACAGACTCTTAACCAACTGCTAACCGAGATGGATGGTTTTGAAGGCAATACAGGCATTATCTTGATTGCTGCTACCAACCGTCCTGATGTATTAGACTCCGCTTTAATGCGTCCAGGTCGCTTTGACCGTCAGGTAGTAGTTGATCGTCCTGACTATGCAGGTCGTCAAGAAATCCTCAACGTTCATGCTCGCGGTAAAACTTTAGCTAAAGACGTAGACCTAAATAAAGTTGCTCGTCGTACCCCTGGCTTTACTGGTGCTGACTTAGCAAATTTACTTAACGAAGCAGCAATTCTAGCGGCTCGTCGCAGTTTAACTGAAATCTCAATGGATGAAGTCAACGACGCAATCGATCGCGTCATGGCAGGACCAGAGAAGAAAAACCGCGTCATGAGCGAAAAACGCAAAGAGTTAGTGGCTTATCATGAGGCTGGTCACGCTTTAGTTGGTGCATTGATGCCTGACTACGATCCTGTACAGAAAATAAGCATTATTCCTCGTGGTCGTGCTGGTGGTTTAACTTGGTTTACCCCTAGTGAAGATCGCATGGAGTCTGGCTTATATTCTCGTTCTTATCTTCAAAACCAAATGGCTGTAGCCCTCGGTGGTCGTCTAGCTGAAGAGATTATCTATGGCGAAGAAGAAGTTACTACTGGTGCTTCTAATGATTTACAGCAGGTAACTAAAGTAGCGCGTCAGATGGTAACTCGTTTTGGAATGAGCGATCGCCTTGGTCCTGTAGCTTTGGGTCGTTCAAACGGTAATGTCTTTATGGGTCGCGATATTGCCTCAGACCGCGATTTCTCCAACGAAACCGCAGCAGCGATCGATGAAGAAGTACGTAACTATGTCGATCAAGCCTATGGTCGTGCTAAAAAGGTCTTGCAAGAAAATCGTCACATTCTTGATCGTTTAGCCGCAATGCTAATTGAGAAAGAAACGGTAGAAGCAGATGAACTACAGGATGTTTTATCCAGTAATGATGTAACAATGGCATCTTTAGCTTAAGTTCAATTTAGTTAACTTGACGAAATTTCTGTAAACACAAAAAGGCTAAAACCTATGCTAGATTGCCGTTCTAAACATTAGTTAACGGCGATCGCTAGCGAAAAACTAATACATTCATGAAATTAAAAATTCCCGCCCTAATTTGCTTCTTCAGCGCATTTTTGGCGGGATTTATTTTTCAATACCCAAATCAAGCGACTAACGTTACTGCAAAGGCTGTAGGGATTATCAGTGAACAGAAAATTAATCAACTCAAACAGTATGACGTAATTTACTTAGGAGAAAATCACGATCGCGCTGAACATCATGCAGCAGAGTTAGAAATTATCACTCAACTCGATCAAGCTCAAGCAAATTCTAAGACAAGACTAGCAATTGGCTTAGAAATGTTTCAGCGTCCTTTTCAACCAATCTTAGATCTTTATTTATCAGGAGAAATTAGCGAGGCTGAGTTAAGAGAGCAAACTGAATACGATACTCGCTGGGGTTTTGACTGGGAATTTTATGCTCCTATTTTACGCTTTGCTCAAGAAAACAAAATCCCCCTAATTGCTCTAAATACTCCCGCAGAAGTTACGCAAAAGGTAGCTGAAACTGGCTTAGATAGCTTAAAAGACGGTAATTTTCGCTATATTCTACCTCTAGCGGAAATTAAGCTGGATAATCAAGAATATCGTCAAAAAATGGCAGAAGTCTATCAAGCACACGCTCAAAATGGACAGGGAAATAGCAGCGATCAAGAAAATTTCTATGCAGCACAAGTATTGTGGGATGAGACCATGGCAGATGCGATCGCTCGTTACTACAACAATCATCCTCAGTCCCAGATAGTTGTCTTAGTTGGCAAAGCTCACGTTATGGATAATTATGCTATTCCTGAGCGTGTAAATAGACGCATCAAAGATAAGTCTTTTAGCCAAACAAGCTTTTTATTAGAAGAATAATTTTTACTTCTTACTAATTGATTTTGGAGACTCATCCCGCCAGAAAACGATGCTGTCATCTAATGGCTTAATTTCAGTCTGGGGATAATAGAAAGCCAAAATTCGCTCTGCTGACCAACCCAGATTTGCCAAATTATAAGAACCATATTGGCTCATACCTACGCCATGACCAAAGCCACCACCAATAAAATCATAAGCCTGTAACTGCTTCTGCTTATTGTAAATGGGCTGAAGATAGAAGAAAGTACTGCGAGGAGGCTCTAAGGCACTGCGAATTTCATTTTTGTGTAGCTCTAGTTTTCCTTTGTCAGTTTCGATAGCCAAAGTCAACATTCTGCCAGAGGGCGATCGCTCTTGAACCTCCATTGATTTAATGGTATTAAAATCAGCGAGAGGATCGCGAGTTTTTTGCAGGTATGTACGCAGATCTTGATTTAAGTCAGCAATGCTTCTGGTTTTGTGCCAGCGAAATACGCCTTCTCTTCCTGTTTCATTAAACCCCTGAGTCATTTTCAGAAAGTGACGAAAGGTTTGTTCATTATTTAAGGGATGTTTTACCAGATCCCAAAGAGGACGAGAGGAATCAATTACAGGCTGAAGGTAGGGACGTTCTGCACCATTCCAGGTGTCTGCAAAACTAGCCGTTACCCCGCCAGTAGTAGAAGAATAAAGAGCATCAATTAGTTCATTTTTGTAGGTAAGAACTAAACCTGCGGTTTGAGCGATCGCTTGGTCACTAATAGGATTAGTATCATTCAAGCCTTTATATACCTGACAGTGGACGGTGGCGCAAAGTTGGTAATCATCTACCTTAAAACGCCGTAGATTACGTAAGGCATAGGTGCGGGCGATAATTGTTTGAGCCGCAACCGCTTGAGCAGGGGCATTTGCACCAATTTCATAGGGAACAACTCCCCGCAGATAAGTTTCTAGGGGAACATGATTAACTAAGCTAAACTCTCCATAAGCGTTAGGTTGAAGCTTGAGACTGCCTCCATAGGTACGAGCAGCCTGAGAATTATCGGTAGTGTTAACCTCAACTAAGTTTTTGCTACTGGTAATTTCTACTTGATCTTGGTTGTATTCTTTTTCACCAATTTTCAAGATAATATCGGGCTTTTTAGATAAGACTTCCGTATCAAGATAGGGACTATCGTAACCATTGGCTTCTAGACTATGAAGCAGCCAGCGACGAACCAAAGGAGTACTGTAAACATCTCGCTTTGCCCAGACTTGCCAGCGTCCAGGTTGAGCCACCTCTACCTCAATCCCCAGTTTCTGCCAAGATTTGGCACTATCTTCAGCAGTTTCAAAGGTAGAGCGATCGCTTAAAATCAGCTTTTCTTCTAATTTAGGTTTAGTCAGAGGGGTAGAATCTACCTTTAACACAACTTCTTTGGTTTCAATCGCCGAAATAGATGCTTGATCGGGAAAACTAACTTTTAATGAATCGCCAGAAGTACTATTGATCTTAACTTTTTGGATTAAAGGATCTCCATCAATCATCGGTTTGGCACCCAAACGCTGAATAATTCCAATTTCGAGATCTAGCTTTTGAGCCTTAGCTTCAGCAGCAATTGTAGACTGTATTCCCCATAGGTTTGATATCCAAAAAACACCTAAAAATACTGTAGCTTTTATCATTTACAACCCTGTTTACTTTTTTTCTACGAATACAGCAAAAAATAATCTTGTACGTAAGGTGGGCAAATTCAGACTTTATTGTGAAGTCCAATTTTTGCTTTGCCCACCCTACACATTCTCTGTACGGGCGAACGGTGAGACAGTTGCGGTGGGTCGAGACCCCCTAAAGGGTTCGTGCCTTTGCTCAACGGGGGGAACCCCCGCAACGCAACTGCTTCACCGCGTCGCCGTTAGGCGCAAGGGAATGCTCGACTTGCGGGTTTCACCGACATAAGCAAACTGAGGAAAGATCCCGCGTCGCCGTCAGAGGTCAGACCCCGCGTCGTCCGAAGGCGCAAGGGAATGCTGACCTAGCAAGGGAATGCTTTCCGATGTCGAACCCGAAGGGCCCTTCGCCCCTAACTGATTACTTCTGACTTACCTAGCCTTCGTCCTCATTTTTAATTAACGTTTCCCCATCCATCATTCTTTTAGCTGCTTTTAATAGATCATCTTCTACATAAGGTTTCACAAAATAGCCATTTGCCCCGCGAGACGCTGCTATATTCCGCATTTTTTTCGCTCCACGGGAAGTTAGCATGGCGATCGGTAAAGATGATAGTTTTTCGTCTTGTTGCAGTTGAGACAGCAGTTCTAAACCGTTCATGCGGGGCATTTCGATATCACAGAAAGCGATGTCACACTCTAAACCATCACTTAGTTTTTCCCAGGCTTCTTGACCATCTCGCGCTTGTTCGACACGATAACCAGCCTTTTTAAAAGTCATGGACAATAGCTCTCGTACCGTTACCGAGTCATCAATAATTAGGACTAGAGGCGCATTCTCAAATTCCGCTTCTGCCAGATTGTTTTTAACTCGATTAAAGTTAACGGTGACGGATTCAGCTTCTTTATTTGCCCGATTGATGTCAATCAAATGTTGCGCCACATCCATCAAATCTTTTTCGGTGTAGGGTTTAGTTAAATAAGCTTTTGCACCCAAGTCATTAGCTATTTGTCGATGTTTATCGGCACCACGAGAAGTCAACATAGCAACAGGAATAGATCTAAGGGATTGATCCTTATGCAGATTAGACAGCAGTTCTAAACCATTCATGCGAGGCATTTCAATATCGCTAAAGATCATGTCGCAGACTAAACCACCTCGCAGCTTATCCCAAGCTTCTTGACCGTCTCTAGCTTGCTCAACCCGATAGCCCAGCTTATTAAAACTCATTGATAGTAGCTCTCGAACCGTAATCGAGTCATCAACTACCAATACCATTGGCTCTTGCTGAATACTTTCAGCCTGGAACTGTTTTCTGGCAGCTTCACCAGCCAGGACATCAAAGCCAATTTCAATAGTTCTCTTACCTTGAGCAATTTCAATTAGCTCTAGTACGTCACCAATCGGCATGATTGTACCATCACCCAGAACTGTAGCTCCTGCTATACCTGGTGGTTTCGGGATTGCGCCATCAATTTGTTTAATTACGATTTCTTGTTCGGCTTTAACTTCATCTACTTCAACTGCTAACAAATTATCTAAACTGCGCAGAATAATTACAGAAATAGTATCGTCGTTGTTTTGATTTGCATTATATATTCCAGCCCTACGAATTTTGCGATTGTAATTAAGTAGAGTCTTGAGAGGTCTTAACGGTAACAAGGTATTTTTCCAGGTAATACAGCGCAGACCGTTGGCATTAGTTGTAATATCACTGGGTAAATATTCTTTGGTGTCTTCTACCCCGTCAATGGGAAAAGCAATCTTTGTATTATCGTCTACACAGGTTAGGGCTTTACAGATACTTAAAACAAGGGGTAAGCGAATCGTAAAAGTTGTACCTTTGCCAACTTCTGATTCAGTGCTTACCGAGCCACGAATTTTTTTGAGGTCGGTATTAACTACATCCATACCTACACCACGACCAGCAAAGTCATCAGCCTGGTCTTTAGTGCTAAAGCCTGGATGGAATAGCAGCTCATAAACCTGTTGTTCTGTCAAATTTTGTGCTGTCGCCCAAGTGATGAGATTTTTCTCAACCGCTTTTTGCTTGACAATTTCAAGATCGATTCCCGCCCCATCATCACGAACGGTAATTACAGTCTGATTCCCTTGAATAAAGGCACGAATATTAATATTTCCTACTTCTGGTTTACCTTTTTTCAGTCTTTCTTCAGGCTTTTCAATCCCATGAGAGATGGCATTGTTTACCAAGTGAGTCATGGGATTATAAAGATGCTCGACGATCATTTTATCGATTAGCACATCTTTACCTTCTACATAAAGTTGAGTTTGTTTTTTCTGCTTACGGGAAATATCTCTAATTGCTCTAGGTAGTCGGTCAGTCGTTTGCTCAAAAGCAACCATCCGCGAAGAGTTCATGCCGTCTTGCAACTGGCCGGTTACCTGACGGAAAGTTTGAGCAACCTTGTCCGTTTCATCTACCACAAACTGAATATCTGATGCAGCTTCTCTAACTCGGACAATTAGCTCAATAATGTCTTGAGAAACTAAGTGGAAGCCGTTAAAGCGATCCATCTCTAGCGCGTCTAATCCTTCTGCTTGAGCTTCTCTAGTGCTACCAAAACCAGAGCCACCAGCAGCCACCGCTGAGTTAGCACGGGACTGACGACTAGCGATTAATGCTCCTTCTAAAAGCGATCGCTCGTACATATCGTGCATTTTAGCTCCAGCATCTCCTAGAGACTGTACATGACCTAGTAGGTTATCTAAAAAGCGACGCAATCTTTCTTGATCATCCTCTAAACGATTACGTTTAACTACTAGCTCTCCGATTAAGTTATTGAGGTCATCCAGTTTCTTTACCGAAACCCTCATTGTTTGGTCAAAACTTTGGGCTTGATTGACTGGTGAAAGGTCGGCTACTTCGTTACTTACTTTAACAGTTACTGGTGCAGGACTAACCTTGGGTCGCTCAAAAGCAGCAGGTACAACCTCTAGCAAGGAATCAACCTCATCGCCAAGCAATGAGTCCAAGGATGATAATTCTAAATCAGAATCCAAGGAATTTTCTATTGTTTCAGATGTAGACTCTAGCACCAAAGAATCTAAAGACTCTATTTCTGTCTCTAAGTCTAATATGCCGTCGAGATCATTATCTAATCCTTCTGCCGTCAGCGAATTTAGATCACTTAAGCCTTCAAAATCATTAAGCTCAAGACTATCAAGCTGTAGATCTTTAGCACTATCTAAGTCTAAAGCTGAGTCATCTAATTTATCTAAAATATTTAGATCGATCTCTTCTAAATTATTTTCCTGAGCATATTTGGCTGTTAATGATTCAAACTCGCTCAAATCATCAAGCTGAATGTCTTCGGAATCTTCTAGATTTAATAGTGCTTCTGTTAAAGACTCTAAGTCATCAAATTCTATATCTGCCGAACTATTTAAATCAGTTTCTTTAGCAATATTTTCTTGAAGGTCTGCTTCAACTAGATCTATTTGTTGAGAATCGTTGGTGATGAGTTCGTCTACTTCTGGACTTGATTTAATTTGCTCAGGAGAATTATCTAAAACTAGATTCGACTCTAATGTATTTCCATCCTCAGCCAATAGTGGATCGCGAAAATCCCAGTTATCAAAATCGGCATCTGACAAAACTTTCTTTTTGGTCTGGTCAGTTTCTGCTGTTGAAGACTCTTCAGAATCTAAAGTTTCGGCAGATATAAATTCTGTTACTATCTCAGAATCATCGTCTTCTGTCCATAAATCTGCTGAACCTTCAGAAGCTTTTGAAGGTTCATTTAGATTGTCATTTGTTTCTAAAGACTTGTCTTGACTGCTCATAATAGTTATTTTTGACCGAATATTGCTTTGTTGCTCAACTTTGAACCAGGAAAGGTAAATTTAGTTTTGCCTCTAGAGATTGTCAAAGATGATTCACCCAGAGTCTGGAATTTTTAGAATATGTATATGTATAAATTTGTAATAGCATTATCTGCCGTATTTAAAAGATCCGCTTCAAGTTAAATCTTAAAGCTATAAGAAAAATAAATATATCTACTTAAATTAATTATATGGTTGGCTAGATAATTTTAGTTTGCCCAAAAATAGAGTATCAAATTAAGTTTGACTAAAAAAAATATTGAGGTCTTAAATAATTGAGAGTATATTGTGATTGTTTACTTTGGGTAAACATCATTTTTAGTTATTGTAAAAAATATTATTTGCTGAACACACATGAGCGAACCTACCGCAACTTTACTAATTTCTTGTCCTGATAGCCCTGGATTAGTTGCTAAGATTGCCAACTTTATTTATGCTAACGGGGGTAATATAATTCATGCCGCTCAGCATGCAGATTTCGCTACAAGTTTATTCCTGATTCGTATAGAATGGCAACTTGAAGGCTTCAATTTACCTCGTGAAGCAATAGCTACAGCTTTTAAGGCGATCGCCAAACCTTTAAATGCCACTTGGCAACTACACTTTTCTGACACTTTACCAAAGATTGCACTATGGGTCACTAAACAAGAACATTGTCTTTTAGATCTGCTTTGGCGTAATCAAACTAAGGAATTACCAGGAACTATTGCTTTAATTATCAGTAATCATGCTAATTTGAAAGCGATCGCCCAGCAGTTTGGCATCGATTTTCATTATTTACCGATTACCAAAGACAATAAAGCCGAGCAAGAAGAAAAACAGCTAGAGCTTTTACGCCAATACGAGATAAAGTTAATAGTCTTGGCTAAATATATGCAGATTATTAGCCCCAATTTAATCACTCAATTTCCGAATATTATTAATATTCATCATTCTTTTTTGCCAGCTTTTCCTGGAGCAAAACCTTATCATCGCGCCTATGCTAGGGGAGTTAAAATTATTGGTGCTACAGCTCATTACGTAACCAAAGATTTAGATGAAGGTCCAATTATTGAGCAAGAGGTTGCTAGAGTTAATCATCAAGACACTATTGCCGAGTTGATTCGCGAAGGGAAAGATCTTGAGCGGTTAGTATTATCCCGTGCTGTCAGGCTGCATCTACAAAACAGAGTTTTAGTCTACGATAACAAAACCGTAGTGTTTAGCTAAAATTCAATCAGGTGCAGCATTTTTAAGCCAGCAATTTCAGTATTTAAAATGGAAGAGTTAATCGAGTTAAGGAAAAGTATTACATCAGGAGATTACAGTAAAGCTTTAGAAATCGTTGATCAACTAGAAGAAATGTCTCTAGAAGACAAGCTTAACAAAATATACAGCTACACGGTTATCTTATTGCTGCATTTGATTAAACAAGAAGCTGAAGGAAAAACTACTAGGTCATGGTCAAATTCTATTCTCAATTCAGCAGAGCAAATCAACAGAATCAACAAAAGGCGTAAATCAGGAGGCTATTACGCCAAAGCCGAAGTTTTACAAGAAATTATTGATGACGCTTTTCCTCCTGCTTTGAGAAATGCTGCTTTAGAAGCTTCTGGTGGTGCTTACCAGGAAGAAGAGCTATTGAAAATGATTAGTAGTTTATCTGATATTAAACAAAAGGCACTAAATTTATTGGAATCCAAAACTTAAAACTATTCACTTTTTAACTAAACGAAAACCAAACAAAATATGGCGAGAGTTAATTGGACGAGTGTGTTCGTAAGCAGCACGACAAAAACCAGGTAAATCGTCCCAACCGCAGCCTTTCATGGTGACGCGAGTATCATCATATTTTAACGAACTCGTATATTCAAAGACATTTCCCGCCATATCTTCTACGCCATAAACGCTTTTACTTAGAGGAAATTTGCCAATTTCGCTAGTATAATTCAATTCGCTAGTTGCTGAGTTGGTTGCTTGGTTTTGCCAATCATTACCCCAAGGAAAATATCTGCCATCTTCTCCTCTGGCTGCTTTTTCCCATTCCTCCGCCGTTGGTAGGCGATAAGCTGCCTCCGTTTTTTCTCTCCAGTCAGCATAAGCTAGGGCATCTTGGTAAGATATAAGCACAACTGGTTTTTGAGCGGTATTGGGGGGATATGTATTATTAGTCCAGAGAAATTCTTTTACCTTGGAATAGGGATGGACTAAAAACCCTTGTTTTTGATAATCTGCTTCGCTAATTCCAGGGGCTTGATAATTGGTAGCTTGAATAAATTCTTGATAGTCTTGGTTGGTAACTAAATTGCGACTAATGCAGAAACCTGGAAGAGATGAAGTTTGGCGAGCGCTTTCCCCATCAAACCAACCTGTTTTACGTAGTTTTCGTTCGGCTTGTTTAATCTCTGCGTCTGTATCAGCAATTGACTCAGCCGAAATACGATAGGCATAATCTCGTTCTTGGCGATCGCTGCCTGAAATAAAATCTCCAGCAGGAACATACACAAAAGATTTATCTGATGTGCATTCTTCAGAGGTGATAGCTGCCGATGATCTGGCTGATGGAAAAACGCCACAGCCGATAATGGCGATCGCTATTGTGACTAAAGCTATTATTTGTATGGGTAACTTATTAAAATTTTTTGTAGGCATTATACTTTCTATAGAAAAAAGTGAAAGTGAAATATTTTAGCAATCTGTAATTTATTTACTACTAAGCATTTACCCGTTAAAAAATTATGCCTCAGAATCTTTCAACTAATACTAGCGATCGCCTTATTGAAGCCAACCCAGACTGCGAAAACTGGATTGTTGATGATGATAGTTCGACCGAAGCTTATTATCCTCAAGAAACAGAGTTAACCGTAGATCCCTATCGCCTTTTTCGTTTTCTAAGCGATCTAGAAGATATATTGCTGGATATTCCTGGCGATCGCGATCGCCTTAAAGCCATCATGCCTTTAGTGCGACATTTGTTAACCAGTTCTTATTGGTTACAGATGGAATACGATCAGCCTTCGCCTAAAACTGGTTGGTCTGTCAAAATGCTGTATCGTGAACCAGAATATCCTCTAACAGTACAGATGGTAGCTTGGCAACCCCGAAGCGTATCACCAATTCATAATCATGGTGTGTGGGGAATCGTGGCTTTAATAAGTGGCGAAGAAAAAAATCGGTTTTGGAAGCGATCGCCAACTGCTGAACATCCCGATCGCCTAGAGTTAGTTGGAGAAAAAATTCTGCAACCAGGAGAAATCATTAGCTTTATGCCTGGTGCTATTCACAGCGTTGAATCTATTGGCGACGAGCCGACTATATCCTTTAATCTTTACGGTGAGACAAACTATAAGCAACGTTATGAATTTGATGTCACAAATCATACTGCTAAGAACTTTTAATAGATAACTGTGTAGTAAAAATTACCTACTACCTACTACCTACTAACAATTCCTGACCACTGCACCTGTTTTTCCCCCGTGCGTCGATAAGAGAAAAAGCGATCGCTTTGTTGATAAGTACAGTATGGTGCGATCGCTATATATTTGGGATTAATATCTAATTGTTCTAGCTGAATTTGATTTACCCGTGGCACATCTATACGTACCTTTCCTGGTACGTCATCAGGCGAAATCGGGGAATTAGGTAATTGCCTTAATGCTGCTAATATTTCAGCGTCAGTTTTGCTTTGGGCATCAGCAACAATAGTTTTGCCCACTTCTACGGCAACATCTTCACCTACCTGATAAACTTCACCAGCGATCGCTGGACCAATAGCAATCCGCAGGTTTTCTTTTTTGCTATCTAACTCTAGAAATCGAGCGATCGCACCCGAAACTATTTTTTTTGCTGTACCTCGCCATCCTGCATGGATAGCACAGACTTTACCCGTAACTATATCTCCAATCAAAACAGGAGTACAGTCCGCACTAGCTGCCCAAACAGATTGTTGTGGCTGTTGGCTCATAACTCCATCAGCATCAGGAAAAGAGCCAGCTAAACAATTTTTTTCTTCAATTTCTTGGGTTGTTAATACTATATTGCCATGTACCTGCTTAACTCTATAAGCAGTTGTATTGGGTTGCAAAAATAGAGTTAAATCTTCTGGAGTACGGGGATAAAATTGCTTAGTAAAAAAGCCATGTTGCCAGTTAGATAATACATTACAGGTTAGGTAAGAATAATCCTGCCAACTTTGCCATTGCCAAATGCGATCGCTATTTCCTGAGTCAGTCACAGAATTTGAATTTGAAAAGGACTAGCAATTATTGTATGTTGATTAACTATGAATTATAGAAAGGTGACATCAATTCTAATTTATGCAGATCGCTTGGCATACCAAGCATGAAGAAGAAGGGTTTGTAAGAACAACACGGGAGCATCAAAACCGCTTGATGCGATCGCTGATTCAACCTCCCGGGGCGATAATATAGCGACATCTTTGCCATAAGAAGTGCGAAATTTTTCAACCTCCTCAATAGCTACTTCAGATTTCAACATTCGCAGCCAAAATTCAAACAAACTTTTATAAGTTGAAGTGGACATATCAGCAGCCAAGGTAGACATAACCAAATATCCATTAGGGCGAAGTCGCGAGGCAATTTGACGTAAAAAGCTGCGTCGCTCATCTGGCTGAAACAGGAAATAAAGCACTACAAAGCAAGTGACAGCATCAAAAGCGTCCGAGGTCGGCAGTGAATCAAGATAGCCTTCGTAAAAAGTGCAGCGCGACGCAATACCCGTCTTTTCGGCTTGCTGGCGACAGATATTTAGCATAGGTGTCGCAGGCTCTACAGCCGTAAACTGCCACTGGGGAAATGCTTGGGCGAGATTAATCAATTCTGCGCCAGTACCCACGCCAACACAGAGAACTCGTGCATTGGCTGGCAGTTCAGAGAGTAGCGCACGGGTAAGTAAATGAAGTACGCCGTTCAGAGGAGCCAACTTAGCAAATCGTTTGTCATAGGCAGATGCGCGTTCTTGGTCGAAGACAAAAGGTTCTTGGTTCTGCATAGGAGTAGGGAATAAGTACAAACTTGGACGTATTCTAGTCTTTATGTAAAAATGCTTTTCTCTCAACTTAAGGCGTTTGAGAGGCTGTGAACTGGGAGTAAAGTTGCTACGTAGCGAATTTAACCTTCTAACCTTTGTTCAAATAGACTCCGCCGTAGAACAACGGAGTTTTGCCAATCGAGATAATCTCTTACTATTCAAGAGCTTAAAGTTTTAATTTCTGCCGAAGCCTATTGCTTAATATTTTTGTTAAAATCAACTTAGCAATATCTGAACGAAATAAAACTTAGAATAATCCAACGCTCAAACAATAGCAGTTAGTTTGAAACGACTGCTACATAAAGCTTGGTTTCTGGTTCATATTTCCAGGCTACTCCTTCTGGATCTTTGCTTTGACTCCACTCTTCAAAATCAGGCTCAGATTTCCTTCTACCAACGGTACTGGAATTAAGATCGAGACGTTTTGCTAGTTCGGCTTGAATTAATGATTGTCCAGCATCAATAGAAGTCGGTTGATTATCTGTTAAATCTTCGACTTCAGATTCAGTATCTATTGCAGTTGAAGTCTCTGCTTTAGTTAGTTGAGCGACGGCAGATGATTCTTGAGAATCGTCTAGGTTTTTAATTCCTGAATTTTGTTCTTGTTTTGCCAATTGAGCAATACCTCTAACCGATAATTTGTTAGATTCTTTAGCTGCTAATTGATAAGAGTTTATAGCCTGATCTGGTTCACTATCGTCAAAAATACTGCCTAAAGCACTGGCAGTAGGGAAATAATAAACAACGCCTTTATCTTTAACATTTTTAGGCTTGGTACCATATTCCTCGCTTTTACGGCTAAGAAAAATTTTGGCATCTCTAGCAGTCAGGTTTGCTTTAACGGATAGATCCACTGGAGTTAGGTAGCCCCGATTTTCTTTAATTAATTGATTAAAGTAGGGATTGATATCTCCACACCATTTTTGCCACTGAATATTTTGCCAAATTTTATAAGCTACGATTAATGCTGCTAATGCTAGCAAAAAAGGCCATAGCTGATATAAAACCACAAAACCAAAGGCAAGAGGCAGAATGAGAACCAAAATTCCAGCAGAACCATTATCTAGTACTTTTCCAGTCATAGTTTTGGTTGCAATTGCATAAGATGTACGAAGTGGAGCTAAAAAATAGCTCCTGGTGAATGAAAGCTCTGTCGTATTTAGGTTAAGTGTTTACTTGAGTTTTTTAATCTTGCTTGACAAGACAATAACTCTTGGAAAAAATCCTTTTACGACAGTTTTCTTTTTAAGTTGCAAGATATTCTTGCATAATTTGTCTGATTGCAATATTAAAGTAAATTGTGTTGCAACGCACGCAACTAATGCAAAGTTTAACAACTAATTTCTAAACTGTAGCCATCAGGTTTGATAATTCAAGACGTTGCAACATGGCTTTGCGTGCTGCAACAGCTAAAGAATCGTCTAAAGGAGTTAAAATAAATTCTTGCTCATATTTTTTTTGCAAGGCTTTTTTAATTAGCCAATCTGCAATAAAAGGATTTTTGGGTAATAAAGGTCCATGAGCATAAGTTGCGATCGCATTTTGATAAAATGCCCCTGCGGTTTTATCTTCTCCGTTATTGCCATAACCTTTAATTACTCTACCCAAAGGCTGCACATCGCTAAGATAGGTTCTACCGCCGTGATTTTCAAAGCCAATTGCGATCGCTTTTTCTCCCAGCATCTGCTCTAATTCAGAGGCGATAGGATTGGCGGTAATTTCAAATACTAAGTTGCCTATACAGCGTTGGGCATCAATACCTGGGTGTTGACTTACCATATCCAGTAGCCCTAAACCCTCAATTCTTTTACCCAATGCTGGCTCGTAATAGTGTCCTAAAAGCTGGGGTGAGCCACAGGTAAACACTCCTGGTGTTCCGCGATCGAGCTTTTCCTTGAGAACTTGGGCTTTTTCTCCCCGCAGGTCACGCATGACAATTTCTTGTTGACGATCCTGCGCGCCTCCACCCACAATTAAATCTACTTGGCTGAATTTTTGCGCCTCTGTTTCTCTGGTAAGGGAAACAATCTCTACCTCGATTCCTCGCCACTGACAACGCCTTTGCAGACAAATTACGTTACCGCGATCGCCATAAGTACTCATTAGTGTCGGATAAAGCCAGCCAATTGCAATTTTCATCAATCTGATAGTAAAAGTTAAACATTAGCAAATTCAACAACTCGATTGGGTAAGCTGGGGAAACCCCAGCACCCCTCTCGTTCAAGGCTAATCGCCACTGGCTCAATCAATTTTGAAGAAATTGTTAAAAATAGGTAAACTAGAATTTTGGGCAGGTTGCAGATTAAGACCAAGTGTTAATCTACAACCTGCTAACCTAGTGTTTAGATAAACATTGTTTAATTGACATAACTTTAGGATTTATTGGAATGACTTTCACTCCCACCGTAACTAAAGAGAAAGCTGGTCAAACCATCACACAGCATTATCCCAACTACAAAATCATTGTGCTAAATGACGACTTTAATACTTTTCCCCACGTCATAGAATGCCTGATGAAATACATTCCAGGCATGAGTGGCGATCGCGCCCAAGAGTTAACTGAACAGATTCATTTTGAAGGACAGGCTCTAGTTTGGGTTGGTCCCCAAGAGCAAGCAGAACTGTATCACCAACAGTTAAAGCGCGCTGGATTAACTATGGCACCATTAGAAAAAGCTTAAAATCAAGTAGTAAAAGCAAGTAAAGATTATGTCTTCTGATGGTCGGTTAGTCTGGAATCACTCAACTCATCTGGCTGGTTTGATTCCTATATTGGAAAAACTAGTTAAGTGTGAAGGAATCACCACCATTACTCCAGGCAGAATCAAAAAGACTAGAAGCCATATCCCCAAAATGAAGCTGAAGATATCTGTTCCCATTCGCGGTGGCTATAAAATTATTGCCCGCCAAGGAAAAACAGTACAGGAAGTGTTTGTCCTTAGTACCTTAGAGCAGTCAGAGTTGGAACAGGCGATCGCCAATTTATTATAAGCAGCAACTTTCCAGAAAACGTCCATACGAGCAAATGTAGGGTGGGCAAAAGATCATCTAGAGTAAAAAGCATTTCAGGTGTAAATCTTTGCCCACCAAAATTAAAGTCATTATTCCCAGCAAAATAATGTCTAGTTGTGTTTCGGATTAGAGTAAGTCTGACCAGATATTAGTATAGATTTTGCTTTAGTTCATCTTTGACTTGTTGAAGAAATTATATTCAATTCCTTGTACTTGATTTGACGCATCGCTATTTAAGCGATTTACAAGAGCGATCGCTTTTTGGGATAAACAAAAAATAATCTAGAACAAAAAGCATTTCAGGTATAAATCTTTGCCCACCAAAATCAAATATCAAATAATTTTATCTTTGCAAACACAATGCCAATTGTGAGCCTATATTCACGATTGAAATTTCGATGGGCATTAACACTATGCAGCTTTCGCTAGCTGATCTAGATTGCCATGCCCACCTACGTTTAATGTAATAGCGATCTAAACCTTCGCTATGTTCTTGAAGCTAATTTTCAAATAATCATCATCCATTTTTGCTCCTGATGGCTCAAGTGCTGCCAAAGCTTGAGGTAAAACCAAGTTACGACGATGATTACCAATTCTGACGTTTAACTCATCGCCAGTTTTATTTAACTGGATTTTTTCTTTGGGAATTCCTGGCAGATATAGATGAAGACTATAGTTACCTTCTTCTTGAATTATTTTAATCGTGTTTTCCTTGTAATAAACCTGAGTAGGATCTTCGTCCTTATACAAGATTTCTTTAAGCTTTTCTAATGCTTCCATGCCACACATTTCGGTAGGAAACAAAGGAGCTTCTTTGACTGGCAAAGGATGAAAGTTATCATAAATCTCTTGTTTATAAACTTTCTGGTTTTCTTTCCAGCGTTGGAAAAAAGGATCGCTCACCTCATCAGGAATTACCCGATTTGCTATTACTAAGTCTGTAGCCACATTGTATAAACTTAGATAAGCATGGGCGCGCAAGGACTCTTTAATCACCATTTTTTCGGGGTTCATTACTAAACGCACCGAAGTTTTAGTATTATCGGTCAAAACCTTTTCTAAAGCTTCTATCTGCTCATAAAATTCATAGGGAGCATTCATGACTTCATTATCAGGCAAGGAAAAACCTGCAATCGGTTTAAAAAATGGTTCAACTAAGGGACGCAAAGCTGCGGACATTCCCTGTAAAGGCTTGTAAAAACGCCTCATATACCAGCCTCCAACTTCAGGGAGGCTTAACAGTCTTAAAGCCGTTCCTGTGGGTGCTGAATCAATAATTAAAATATCGTAGTCACCATCATCATAGTGACGCTTCATTCTGACTAAACCAAAGATTTCATCCATCCCTGGCAGAATTGCTAATTCTTCAGCCTGCACGCCGTCTAAACCTCTGGCTTGCAAAACCTGAGTAATGTAACGCTTCACCGCACCCCAGTTGCCTTCTAATTCTCTCAAGGCATCAAGTTCTGCCCCCCAAAGATTAGGACGGACTTGTATTGGGTCGTGTCCTAATTCAAGATCGAAGCTGTCCGCCAAAGAGTGTGCAGGATCGGTACTCAGTACTAAGGTTCTATAGCCTAACTCCGCACAACGCAAACCAGTGGCAGCAGCAACGGAGGTTTTACCTACTCCGCCTTTGCCAGTCATTAAAATTACCCGCATAAAAATTTAGATCCTATATTAAATATATTTACATTACTTAATTTTATTGTGACGCTTTTTTACCCGAAAAGAAATTTTGGCGCAAAACATTCCAGGGTGAAATATGCCAATAGTCAACATGAGATGAAATTAGATTATCGCCGTTAATTCCTAATTCACTCCAGCCAGGAATTGATAAGCGCGGTTTCCAAGGCAGGGGTGGAGTCATATTTAATGTCCACTCTGTCTTGATCGAGTTATCCTGTTTACTCATGTCATGTACTTCCATCTCGACATTGATGAAAAAGCTGTTTAAAAAGCCGATCATTGCCTGGTACTTTTTAACTCCCCGAAATTCATTTAAAGGATCTTTAAAATAAACATTGTCTGCATAAATATCAAAAGTTTGATTCTCTGGAAAATGTTGATAATCTTCTTTGAGAATTGCGACTAAATCCCTTTGTTGTTGATGGTTAGTAGTTGTTTGTTGATTGTTCATAAGTATTTACTTTTTAGCTTTTCAATTATCGTGGATAACTAAGAGCTAATAGCTAACCCAAGCAATTTACTCTCTATTGAAAGTAGGAACATAAGTTAAACCTCTACCTCAGACCACAGACGCTCTAGCTGAGACTTCCAGGCTGCTAAAAATTGCTCTCTTTGGTTTGGGTCTTGATCGATTCCCCCCATAACCCCTTCTTGGTAGAATCTATCTATAGTCTGATAGGTAGCTTCTAAAGTTTGTCCTTGGGCTTTGGCAGCTTTAACAATTTGAATGATTTGTTTTTCAATCAACTGATTAAAAGAGCCTGAAAGTCCTTTGGCTATAAGATTTTGTAGAGATGCGATCGCGCTTTTCAAATCTTCTGCTGTTAAACTTTCTAGGCGATGCTGATATACACCCCATAAAACATTTTGATTAATTGCATAGCGAACTTCTTGAGTAAGATCAAAATTATCTTCCAATAGCTGAGGTAACAATGACTGGGCTTCTGAGGCTGTTGCAATAGGGGTTAATAGTCTCAACCAGGAACTATCTTCTGAGAGAATTACCAGCAAATGAATCTGGGAATTTTTAATTTGCCAAGCTTCGTTTACGTCATGCTTGATATCGTTTTGGTCAAATAACTGTTCTAGAACAGTTGATATTTCTGCTGCTTTCATCTTTAGGCTGAAAAATAAATATTTGTATTGCTAGGTTTAACGATAGTTTAATAGTTTTTAAGATTAGGTAAATCTGTAATTGTGTATATTTTTAAGGGTTTTACTCAATGGCAAAACATTTGTCATCACGCGATCATAACGTTGAAAAAACTTTTGACCAGCTAGATTACAGTGCTTATTTAGTTCATTGTCATTGGATGAACTATGCTCTTGAATTGGCACATAAGGCAGGGGAAGCAGGAGAAGTGCCTGTCGGGGCTGTAATTATCGATTCTCAGGGAAATTTGCTGTCTGAGGCTGCTAATCAAAAGGAAAAAAATCAAGACCCTACCGCCCATGCCGAAATTGAAGCAATTCGTAATGCAAGCCGAGTAAAGCAAAACTGGTGTCTGCAAGACTGCACTCTTTATGTCACCTTAGAGCCTTGTCCTATGTGTGCTGGAGCAATCCTTAATTCACGCCTCAGTTTGCTTGTTTATGGTGCAGATGAGCCAAAGTCAGGCGCAATTCGTACCGTAGTAAATTTGCCTGATAGTGAATGTTCTCATCACCGACTACAGGTGTTAGCGGGAATTAAAGAGGCTGCTTGTCGTCAACAATTGCAGTCCTGGTTTAGTCGTCAAAGAAACAAAAGTAAGTAAACGGCTTCGCCGTAGCTATTAGCTGTTAGCTCTTAGCTATTAGCTTAATTAGAAGAGGCTTTAAACTTCTCCTAATTGAAGGTGAGAGATGCGCGGGGTTCACGCGCATCTCTAATCGACTTGTTGAACCCAATAGCTTGAAAGCTCTTAGCCTTTTGCTTAAATAGTCTTCAGAGCTATAAAAGCTTTTTTTTGCAATGCAAGTTTAGTATTAGTTATTGAAATCCTAACAGTAAAGCTGTTTGATAAAAACAAAAGCTTGATACCCAAGCTAATCCTAAAGAAAAAGCCAAAGAAAACAAGGTAAATTTCCACGACTTTGATTCGTTCAAAAGCGTGGCAACAGTAGTTAAACAGGGAGTGTAAAGTAAGCAGAAGATACAAAAACTATATCCTTGGGCAAAGCTTACTGTTTCGGTAATATGACCACCCACGGCGGTCGCATTTAAGCCATAGATTACCGCTAACGAACCCACTACAATTTCTTTAGCTACAAAACCAAAAATTAGAGTCAAAGTTAGGTAAGGATCGATACCCACAGGAGCCATAATCGGTGTAAGAAATTCACCCACCTGACCGCCAATAGTATTTATTCCTGTTGCTCCTGGGGGTAAATTAGTAACAGTCCACACCGCAATGCAGCCAAAGGTAATAAACCCTGATGCTCTAGTTAAAAAATGCTTGACTTCGCCCCAACCTCTAACAATTACCTGTTTCCAAGTGGGGAAGCGATAGGGAGGTAGTTCTAAAACAAACGGTTCATCATTTTTAAACACTCCTTGAAACACAGCAGCCGTTGCGATCGCTGCCACGAAACTGAGTAGATAGAGAGAAAATAAGACAATTGCCCCATTCCCATTAGGAAAGACCGCAGCAATAATAAAGACAAAGACCTGAAGCCGAGCCGAACATAGAGCAAAAGGAATAATTAGCATGGTCAGGAATCTTAATGATTGAGAACGCATTACCCTAGTTCCCATCAAGGCTGGAACATTACAGCCAAATCCCATCATTTGCATCACAAAACTGCGACCATCTAAACCAATCCTCACCATTAACGCATCCATTAAATAAGCTGAACGAGAAAGATAGCCACTATCTTCTAAAACCGCCATCAAAATAAAAAATAGAATGATTAAAGGCACAAAACCAATTACCGTAGCCAACCCATTCCAGATGCCATCAATAAAAAAACTTTGCACAACTTCAGGAAAAGGCTGGAGAATTGGCTCAACAAGGCTAGTTTGCAACCAGTCGGTTATATCCCCTACCAAACCTTGAGCAGGTAAGCCTAAGTTCCAAATGAGTGAGAAAACTAAATACATCCCCAGAAAAAATAGAGGCAATCCCAAAATTGGATGTAATAGAATGCGATCGAGCCTCGTAGTTAAATTGTTCCCCACATTCTGAGGCATGGTTACTGCCCCTGCTAAAACCGATTCAATTTTCTTAGGAGTAATATCGGCACAGTTGCCTAAACAGGGTTGAATATTTTTGACTTCCTGGGATTGTCCTTTAAGAGCATAAGAGATTTTTCGGTAGGCGTTAGCATATCCTTTCCCGTACTTGGCACTTACGAGGACACAGGGCATCTCCAAGCGTTCTGATAACTCATCAGTATCAATTACCACCCCGTATTTCTCTGCTTCGTCCGCCATATTAAGAACAACAACTGCGGGTAGACCTAAAGCTTTTATTTGCAGAGGTAGAGAAATTTGTCTATCTATCTGAGAGGCATTAAGCACCACTACCACTAAATCAAAAGGAAATTTGTCTAGGAAACTTCGCGCAACTTTCTCATCTTCAGAAAAGCCGTCAAAGTCATAAATACCTGGTAAATCGACTAATTCTGTAAGTTTGCCGTCAATTTTAATTTGAGCCTGAAGAAAATCTACCGTCATCCCTGGCCAATTACCAACCGCAGCAGCAGCACCCGTAAGGCGATTAAAAAAAGTTGATTTTCCCGTGTTGGGCATTCCCACTAATACAACTCGTTTAAGGCGATCTCGCGAGTCAGGTGATTTGCGATCGCGTCTTGAAATTGTTGTCTTGTTATTATGGCAAGTCATAGATTTATCTAAGATTCTATTGTTTTGTTATTTAACCCGTTCATATCTGATGTCTCAATTCAATGAGAATTTGGATAACGAACTCGAACCATCTCGGCTTCTTGGTGGCGAATCGCAATTTCAGTCGTAGAACCGACGCGAATGTGCAACGGCCCTCCAAAGCCAGCTTTACGTATAACCTTAATTTGCTTATTGGGAATAATTCCTATTGCTGCCAGCCTTTTACCTAACCCCTGACTGTGGCGTTTTAACTGTATGCTCTCGACTACAGCTATTTCGCCCGATTTTAATTCTGATAGTGTCATATATACCAAATAAAAATATCTAGCAATAATTATAAATACTTGAGGACGTTAAAACAAGATATAACTCTCATGTAATCGAAAGTCTTTTAGAACAATGACAATTTAACTTTATTTTTGTTGATTTAAATATTTTCCTCGAAGATGCCATGCCAAAAGTGCGATCGCGATCTTTGCTATTTTGTGATTGACTTCAAATTCGCAATTTGCTAAGTTTGAGATAGTGGAGCTAAAAATTGCGTTTAGGAGAGAAACAAGATGAATGTTGTCAATTAACAAGGAGACTTGATGCACGTCATCTCATATTCTCGACTTAAACAATTCTGGAGCAATCATTCTACTGCTGAGGTTAGTCTAAGATATTGGTATAAACTCACTATAAAACAACAGTGGCATTGTTTTAACGATATTTGTCAAACTTTTCCTTCGGCAGATAGAGTAAAAAACTTCGTTGTGTTTAACATTGGAGGCAACAATTTTCGCTTAATTGCTTATGTTGATTACAAACAGAGTAAAGTTTTTATTCGGTTTGTTTTAACCCATGCTGAATATGATAGAGAGGATTGGAAAAAAGATGAATGGTATCAATAATCAGTAACTCTCAAGTGAGTTGACTACAAATAGCCCCGAATCTCGATTATGTATTTGCTTTTGTTCTATCCTAATTTTTGTCTAAGCCAAATCTTATTTTTATGATCGATAAATATATTCAATTGCTACAACAGTTCCCGCCTCGTACTATAACTAATGACGAACAGTTAGAAGCAACACAAGTGGTTATAGATAAGTTGCTTGACCGCCCCCAATTAAGTCCTGAAGAATTAGATTACCTTAATCTTTTGGGTACATTGGTTTATGAGTACGAACAAAAAGGCGAACCAATTGCCGATATTTACGGTGTAGAACTATTAAAAGTTTTGATAGCTGAAAGACAGTTGCGTCAAAAAGACCTCGTTCCTGTCTTTAAAACAGAGTCTATTATCTCTGATATCTTGAATGGGAAACGACAATTAACTGTGCGTCATATTCAAGGATTAGCTCAATTTTTTAACCTGTCGCCAGCGGTATTTCTACCAGAAGAACAAAACATCAAAGTTATTGCTTAAAAAATATTAGTCTATTTTAAATGAATCTACTTTACATCACGGGGTTACTGCTGTTATTGCTAGCAGTTAGTATTGCTGTTTATCTATTAACCGCCCGTAGTTATCAATCTGCTGATTCTGTTGCCAATTCTTACGATGAATGGACTGAAGACGGAATTTTGGAGTTTTATTGGGGAGAGCATATTCATTTAGGACATTATGGTTCACCAGCAAAATCAAAAGACTTTATAGCTGCCAAACATGACTTTGTGCATGAAATGGTGCAGTGGGGTGGTTTAGATAAATTATCTACGGGGACTACTTTATTAGACGTTGGTTGTGGCATTGGGGGCAGCAGTCGTATCTTGGCAAAAGACTATTGTTTTAAGGTTACAGGTGTCACTATTAGCCCACAACAGGTTAAACGCGCCCAAGAATTAACCCCGCCAGGAATTGACGCTAAGTTTCAGGTAGATGATGCCATGGCTCTTTCTTTCCCTGATGCCAGTTTTGATGTGGTTTGGTCAGTTGAAGCGGGACCACATATGCCTGATAAAGCAGTTTTTGCCCAGGAGTTATTACGAGTACTAAAGCCTGGAGGTATTTTGGTTGTAGCAGACTGGAATCAGCGTGACGATCGCCAAATCCCCCTCAACTTCTGGGAAAAACCTGTCATGCAGCAGCTATTAGATCAATGGTCACATCCTGCATTTTCTAGTATTGAAGGCTTTTCAGAGCTTTTGGCTGAGACAGGGTTGGTGAAAGGAGAAGTTGTTACCGACGACTGGACACAAGCAACTCTTCCCTCTTGGATTGATTCTATCTGGCAAGGAATAGTAAAACCCAAAGGACTAATATTGTTTGGTTTGTCTGGCTTTATTAAATCGTTGAGAGAAGTGCCTACCTTGTTACTTATGCGTTTAGCTTTTGGTAATGGTCTTTGTCGCTTTGGAATGTTTCGGGCTACGCGAGCTAATTCTTCTCAGCCTAAAGAAGTTGAAAGTGAGGCTGCATTAAAAAGTGGGAATTAGTCTGCTTGCGGAAAGTTAAACTGTCCTTTTTAATTAGTAACTTTTAATTTATTATTAGCTATTGGAATTTCTTGATGTTTTTCTTGATAGTCTTCCTTGACTAATTCCCAAGCGTTTTTCAATTCTTCTAATGATTCTTGAGGCGTATCCCCGAATGCAGAAATAGTTGGAATCTCTTGAAAATGTGCCAACCAGTCTCCTTGCTCATCAACATACAAATTGATAATAAAATCATCAAAATTGTAATTATCTAAAGACATTATTTTCCTTTTTGCTGGCATTTAATGAACTGTTGAACTTGATAAATCTTCGCTTTGCCATCTTTGCGAGATTGGATTGGTAATGATTGACTATTAGGAGAAAACCATCTTTTTGACGCGCCAATAGCCAGCCACTTTGTTCCAACAGAGTTTCAAACTCTTTAAAAGTTAGATTTTGTGAATTTTGTTGTGCTTATAAGGTTTGCATCTTTAATTGTATTAAAAGCGATCGCCTGTTCTAAATCACATAAACCGAACTGAGTATAATTCAAAGCAGCTTATAAGATTCAACCTCTAAGACAGGACCGATCATAGCAGTAGTCATAATATCTTCGCGGATTTTCCCTTGTATTTCTACTTTTATTCCTTCTTTTTGTAATTCTGCTACGGGGTCTTTGAGTTGATAGGTTGTGCCATCATCGGTCACTAACGCCCAAACACCAAAGCCAAAGCCCTTTTTCTCGATTGTTCCTATTACTTTCATCGTGGCTATCTAATCAATAAAAAACTGAGTTCCAAATTATCTTAGCAACTTAGAACTCAGTACCTGTAATATTTAATAGATTAAGGAGATAGAAAATCAACTTGTCTCATTTCTTATCCTTTTAAATCCTTGCTGTTCGAGTTTCTTTTTTGCTAGCTAAGTATGCCAAACCTAGACAGAGAAGAGCATTGACTATTAGATAAGTACGAGCGATCGCGCCACTGCCCAAAAGCCAAATACCAGGATCGACTACAGCACTGACACCCAAGCAGGCAGCAACACCAATACTCGAACCAATAGCAAACCATCTCCAGCTAGAATTCCCCAGTAAAAAGATAGTTAAAACAAAAGGAATTAAAACACTGGCAAACAAAGGATTGAGATTAGAATTGCCTAATACTACATTGCCAAGTTCGGGTAAAGAACTCCCAAATAGGCGCATTGGCCATTGAGGAAGATCGAAGATATATAGTCCTTGAAGGAAAAATAGCCCAGAGCTACCAAAAATCAAACCGCTATTGAGAGCCAAGCTAGCAGGTAAATAGTTACGTAAAAACCAAGCTAATAAGTACGAACCAAGCACCATGCCTATTTTAGGCAACAGAGCTACCGCCCCACCATCGATCCAGAAACCAATGTTGAGATAGCCACTCTTACGTAACCAACGGAAGAAATCATTAAAGCTAATCTTGCCTTTAAGAGCCAATTGAACTGCTGCACCTGCATCAAGATTTCCCGCACCAAAATGATTTAGATGGTCTTCTTGAATCTTGCGAGAAGACTGCTTGATAATATTTAATACTTCTGTAGGCTCTTCTACGCCTGTGGCTCTAATTAAGGCAGCCACTCCAGCTACGTGAGGAGCAGCCATACTAGTTCCCTGAAAACCAACAAATACTGATTCTCCACTGCTAGGATCGACCGTATTTTGAATAATTTTACCCGTTTCACTGCCTCCAGGAGCAGAAATATCAACCCCAGCACCAAAGTTTGAGTAAGATGCCTTATCTCCCGCAGCATCGATAGCAGAGACGCTAATTACATCAGGATAGCGAGCAGGATAAGCAGCAGCATTGCGACCTTCATTACCCGCAGCAGCGACAATAACTACCCCTTTGCTATGGGCATACTTAATCGCTTCTTCCAACATGATACTAGCTCCGCCACCGCCCAAGCTCATATTGATTACATCTGCACTATTATCGGCAGCAAATTTAATCGATTCGGCAATATCGGCAATTGTTCCTCCACCACTGCCAGAGAGAACTTTTAAAGGCATGATGCTTGACTGATAGGCAATCCCCGCTACTCCATAACCATTGTTGGTCGATTGGGCAATAGTTCCTGCTACATGAGTACCATGTCCATTATCATCATCAGCATTTTCTTTGTCGTTAACAAAATCGTAGCCTTTGACAAACTTAGTCAGTTTTAAATCAGGTACTTTACTCACTCCTGTATCAATGACAGCGACGGTAACACCTTCTCCTTTGGTTTCATCCCAAGCTTTTTCAATATTAATGTTGCGGAAATTCCACTGTTTACTATAATCAGGATCGTTAGGGGCTTCAAAAGCTTTATATTGATAATTAGCTTCAATATATTCAGTATCTCGGCTAATGGGCGATCGCTTTAATTCTTTAAGAGTTTTTTTGTCACCCTTGACTATATAAATGCGATCGCTAATCGAAAAAACGCTATTTAAATTAACCTGTTGATTATATTTCTGAGAAAGTCCTTGAATTTCATCACTGACTTTGGCGATCGGCACATCTTCTTTAAAATCTAAAATAATGGAGTCAAATTCTCCTGATTGTGCCAGTCCTTTGAAATTGAATAGGGCAAATCCAATTGCAAAAACAAATAGGCACAGCAGCATTAATCTTTTCATTGCCACTTCCTGATGATTATAATTTTGTTACTTACTAAGATAACGTAACTCTGGTGATAGCAACTATATCTTTTGCCTACTATCAATCGCCATGACTTCCATCGAAATTGCGCTCGCCTTGTGGCAACCCAGGTTATTTAATAAAATTAATAAAATCTGATTCTATTGTCAAAGGACTTTCACTAAATCCTCGATTAACAAAACTTTCTAAATCTCTGGCAGCTAAATTAGGCAGAAATATACTATTAGCAATCTCAGTATATCCATCATTTGCTAACTGATAAAAAGTAATCTGATTGTCTTGCCAGAACCAAACTTCTGCAACTCCTATAGACTTATATTTCTTAAGATCGTCAATACTACCACTTGAAAATATTACTTCAATAGCTAGATCGGGAATGCTTTTTCTAGCACCAAAAGAAAAGCTAACATCTGGTTCTTTTGCTGCTAAAGGTTTGTTAACTAATCTAGTTGAACGCATAGGATAATAAAGCAAGTTTGTTTGCCTACAATATGCCACAATTAAATAGTTGATTACCTCTGCTATAACTTCATGATTTTGACTGGGAGACACTAAAGTAATTACCCCATTAAAATATGAAACTCGATAACCTAAATACTCTTGAGAATCTAATTTTTCATAATCAGCCCAATTCATCCCTGCTAGACTCAAAGTTTGGTCTTTTTGACTGAGATGATTTAAATCAAACGGTAGTTTGGCATTGATCAACATAGCTTTATATCTCTGGAACTCGATTAAGCAACATTATTTTTGTTTTGTATATCAAAGCAGATTTCAAGTTGATCGTACTATAAGAAAATAGCTCATGTACTTACAATGTGAGCAATTAGTTTAATTGTGAAAATATGCGATCGCCTACTATTAAACAAATAAACTTTTTCAAACAGCTAGTAGCTAGTTGCTAAATCGCCACCAATCATTCCCTTAAGCACAAAATAACTTGGTAGTTTACTACACAGCAGTTAGAAAATACTAAAATACTTGAAGACGAATTTTAGAATGAGAACATGAACCCCGATCAAGTAAATTGCGCTGTAGATTGCGCCAAGGGCTGCGTTTTAGGCGATCGCTGTCCGAATACTGAGTATAAAAATGAAGCCTCTAATTTTATTCAAGAGACTTCATTAGACAAAATGTTGGAAATGGCAGAGATAGCCAGAATGAAAAAGATATCAGAACCCCCTAAGTGGGTAATACCCGACGATATTTAAGTAAATAAAGTAGGGGCGGTTCCAGAACCGCCCCTACTTATCCCTCATCCCTGTTAAATCTTTGGTTGCTTTTTATGCCATTGGGTTGCCTGTTCGTAGGCATAAGCAGTATGAAACAGAACATCTTCCCGCAAGACATTACTAATCAACTGTAAACCAATGGGCAAACCTTTTTCGTCAAAACCACACGGGATACTCATGCCTGGTAAACCTGCCAAGTTAACAGGAATAGTCATTAAATCTAGAAGATACATACTTAGAGGATCTGTAGTTTTATCTCCTGCTTTAAATGCTGTGGTAGGCGCAGTAGGTGCAACCAAAACATCTACATCTGCAAACGCCTGCTCAAAATCTTGTTTGATTAGGGTGCGAACCTTTTGCGCTTTAAGATAATAAGCATCGTAATATCCTGAAGACAGTGCATAAGTACCAATCATTATGCGCCGTTTTACTTCCGCCCCGAAACCAGCAGCGCGAGTATTGGTATACATCTCTAGCAGGTTGTCTGATTCTTGACGTAAACCATATTTAACAGCATCATAACGAGCTAGATTTGCTGAGGCTTCTGAAGGAGCAATAATATAATATGCTGCTATACCATAACGAAAACGAGGACAGGAAATCTCTTTAACTTCTGCCCCCAACTCTTCTAACTGAGCGATCGCTTTTTTGACTGTTTCTGCAACTACAGGATCTACTCCTTCCCCAAAAGTTTCAGTGATGATGCCTACTTTTAAGCCTTTTTTGAGTTTTGGTTGCAGATATTGAGTATAGTCAGGAATATCTACTTTTAGACTAGTAGAATCATTAGGATCGTGTCCAGCGATTTCTCTCAACACAATTGCAGCATCTTCTACACTACGAGCAAATGGTCCAATTTGATCTAAAGATGAACCAAAAGCCACCAAGCCAAAACGAGAAACTAAACCATAAGTTGGCTTCATTCCCACTACCCCACAAAGAGAAGCTGGCTGGCGAATTGAACCCCCTGTATCTGAACCAAGAGAAACTACACACTCTCCAGCAGCAACAGCAGCAGCCGAACCACCAGAAGAACCTCCAGGCACTCTTGCTAAATCCCAAGGATTGGCTGTAACCTGAAAACTAGAGTTTTCTGTAGAGCCTCCCATAGCGAATTCATCCAGATTGGTTTTACCTATAAGTACCGCACCTGCATCCTTTAGTTTCTGGGTGACGGTAGATTCATAAGGAGGCACAAAGTTAGCCAAAATCTGCGAAGCGCAGGTAGTTTTAATCCCTTTGGTACACATATTATCTTTAACACCCACAGGAATGCCTTCTAGTATGCCAATAGATTCCCCTGCTGCAATTTTGTCATCTACTTCTTGGGCAGTGGCTAAAGCTTGATCGGCAGTTATAGTCAGAAACGCTTTTACTTTTGGTTCGACTGTTTCAATCTGTTTTAGAGTCGCCTGGGTAATTTCGACTGCCGAACGTTCCTTGTTGACTAGTTGCTGATGTAACTCTTTTATACTTCCTTGGTACATCTATCTAAGATTTAATTTGAGACAATAACTCACGATACAGTAAACGAGTTGTTTTAAACAATATTCTTACCAGGGCATCTTTACCCTTGAGCGTCTTGCGTAACTCTTGGGCGCGATCGCAAATCTCATCCCCTATTTTGCCATTAATCCGCTGTTTTTGAATGCAACTTGGCATACAGCCCAATTGTTACTATCTTCGACATCGAGATTTTGTAGAAGAGTATTTAAGTCAGACAGAGGAGTTGGCTGAATCTGCACATCAGCGTTTATCTAGCATACAGCCCGATTTTAGTTTAGTTCGTTCTCGTTTGTTATTAAGATAAGATATTGTAGAGAATGTGTGCGTGATTGCGATCGCACCAGTTGCAAATTGTTATCGTTGAAGAAAGGATATTATTATTTGCTAAATATCCTCAATATCCATAGAAGTTAGTATTTATATCAGTTAATTCCATGAATAAGGTCGTTGTCGGCTTGTCTGGCGGAGTTGACAGTTCTGTTGCTGCTGCCACACTACATCATCAAGGTTACGAAGTAATTGGTCTTACCCTCTGGTTAATGAAGGGTAAAGGTCAATGCTGTTCTGAAGGGATGGTGGATGCTGCACGACTGTGTGAAGAATTAGAAATTCCTCATCATATTGTGGATAGTCGAGATGTATTTCAAGAAAATATTATTGATTTTCTAGTTAGCGGTTATCAAGCAGGAATTACTCCCCTACCCTGTTCTCAATGCAATCGAGCGGTGAAGTTTTCTCCCATGTTGGACTATGCCAAAAAAGAATTAGGCACAGATAAAATTGCCACGGGTCATTATGCTCGTATTAATTACGATCATCAAAGCGATCGCTATCAGCTTTTAAGAGCCGTAGATCGTCATAAGGATCAGTCTTATTTTCTCTACGATCTCACTCAAGAATTGCTGGCAGGTTCGGTTTTTCCTCTGGGAAATCAAACTAAAGAAGAAACTCGTCGAGTCGCAGCAGAATTTGGTTTAGCCACAGCAGATAAACCCGAAAGTCAAGACCTATGTTTAGTAGAGGCTCATGGCTCAATGCAAACTTTTTTAGACCGCTATATTAATCAAAAAGAAGGAGATATTGTGGACATGACGGGGAATGTCTTGGGTAAACATACGGGCATTCACCACTACACTATTGGTCAAAGAAGAGGCTTAGGTATTGCTGCTGCTGAACCTTTATACGTAGTCAAGTTAGATGCAGTGATGAATCGGGTAATAGTAGGCGATCGCCATGCAGGAGGACGCTTAGAATGTACTGTTTCTAGGTTAAACTGGGTTTCTATTGCCGAACCGACTGCCCCAATTCCAGCCGAAGTTCAAATTCGCTATCGCTCAAAACCTGTCCCCGCGCAAATAATTCCAATTGAAAATTCTCGGATCAAAGTTATATTCGCCGAACACCAGTTTGGCATAACTCCTGGTCAAGCAGCAGTATTTTATAGCGGAGAAATGGTTCTAGGTGGCGGAATAATTGAAGTGGAGAGTCAGACGTAGGGTGGGCAAATTCAGTTTTCACTGCATTGTTGAATTCTATATTTTAGTTTGCCCACCTTACTTGGTGGCGAAATAATTGAAGTTGAAAACAGTAATTAAAAGTAGGGTAGGCAAAATTAATTTCTATTGCATTGTTGAATTCTACTTTTAGTTTGCCCACCTTACAAAACAAGTCACTGAGGAAATTTAATCTAAAGCATGGAAAGAGGATTATTATGGCTGCCCTTGCTGGTGGTATTTATTTGGTTAGCATGGAGTGGCTGGAATGAATACCAAAAGTTAGAGGCTTATAAAATTTGGGCGGCAGGTTTTGATAATGCTAAGTTTGATATCTACTCTGTTTTGGGTGTCAAAAATCGTCAAATCACCTGGGGGAAGCCTACCCGCAAAGGAATGATTAACTTAGATAGCTTTTCTTTAGATAAAGTGAAAGAGATTAACTTATTAGTAAACGATAAACCTGTCGGCATTACTTCAAACAGTTCAGAAGAAGCTAATAATCTTCCTCGTAAGGGTAAAACCGCCTTAGAATTTAGTTTTGTTGACCAAGAACAAACTAGACAAATACCTTTTACGGATATTTCTTTAGCTGCTAAGTGGTGCGCGTATTTACAGAAATAATATCTTTTCTCTTAAAGTTTGCGTGACTATGGCTGACGGGGAGACTAGGTAACTAAGAGACTGAGAAAAGGTCTATCCGTATCATTCTTTTTTGTATTTCATATAAAGTCACAATTATGAGTTCTTTTAAAACACTAGTATTTATTATTTTTTAGGATATTTTGTCATGCTGTGTTCGGAAGAACTTTTGAGGCTGGAACTATTTGAGACATTATCAAGCGATCGCCTGGAGTGGATTTGCGATCGCGCTACAGAAATAAAGCTTAACAAAGGAGAAATCTTAGTTAGAGAAGGAGATCCTGGAAGGGGCTTTTTTATTATGCTTTCAGGCAGCATCAGTGTTACTCGATTGAGCGAAGGCTTACAAATACCTGTGGGGCAGCATCAAAATCTTTCTTTCTTTGGAGAAATTCAGATTCTTAGCGACGATCTTGTACCTGTTACCCTACAGGCTTTGACTGACTGTCGCCTATACGAAATTAATGGGTCAGATTTTCTGGAGATAGTACACGAATGCCGTGATTTTGAGAGAACTATATTTAAGATAGTCCAAAATCGAGTGCGAGGGTTAGAGTCATTTGTGCAAAATCGCGAAAAAATGGCAGCCTTGGGCACATTAGCTGCTGGTTTAGCTCACGAACTCAATAATCCTGCTGCTGCGGTAGTTCGCGCCCTCAAAGATATTACCCCCGCCGTGCTGGAACTACAGCGTATGAACTTAGTTTATGGACAGCATAATGTTGATGATCAGCATACAGAAGAATGGCTTAAGGTCAGAGACGATGGTTATGAATTTATTAATAACGATCGCTCTAAACCACTGGCAATGATGGATCGCGAAGACGCAATTCTTGAGTGGCTAGAAGACTATGGGGTTAAAGATGCTTGGAAGCTATCAGAACCTCTAGCAGCAGGGAATGTAGAGACAAAAATTCTCGATCGGCTGATGTCCCGTTGGCGAGACGATTCTACGGAATTACGGGATATGGGTTTGCGCTGGCTGGCTTTATCTTTTGAAGTAATGACGATGATTCAATCGGGTTTGCGGGGTGCGGAGCGAGTTTCTGGGCTAGTTCAGTCTATGCGTTCCTATTCTCACTTGGATCGTGGTGCTAAACAGCTAGTTGATGTTCATCAAGGATTGGAAGACACTCTGCAATTATTGTCTCATAAATTAAAACAAGGAGTTAAAATCAACCGCGTTTACGATCGCACTCTGCCTCAGATCCAGGCTTATGGCAGTGAACTAAATCAAGCTTGGACTAACCTAATCGATAATGCGATCGATGCGATCGACGACAAAGGCACAATTGAGATCGTTACTTTGAATGAAGGCGATCGCCTGAAAATAAAAATTATTGACTCTGGAACAGGCATTCCTCCTGAAATCAAATCTCGTATTTTTGAGCCATTTTTTACTACCAAATCCGTAGGTAAAGGTTCTGGCTTGGGTTTAGATAATGTTCGGCGCATTGTGGAAAATCGTCATCGTGGGGCTATTTATCTAGAGTCTGAACCCAATAGGACTTGCTTTACTATTTGCCTGCCAGTATGTGTTGAGAATGCTGACAATTAAGCTATTTTTAGGGTAAAAATAAGCAATATCTTGGAAATTTAGGGGCGTAAACCAGCTAAAATATTCACCAGAACAATTTTAAAGCATTTAAATGAGTACAAAACGCATTTCTACTGGAATAGATGGTTTAGACGAAATTCTCGTAGGCGGCTTAATTACTCACCAAGCTTATCTAATTAAAGGTCAACCAGGTAGCGGTAAAACTACTCTGGGATTTCATTTTCTTGGTGCTGGCATTGCTCAAGCAGAAACATCATTATTTATTAGCTTTAGCGAATCAGAAGCTAGGCTGCGCGGTAACGCCCAAGAAATAGGAATATCCTTGGAGCAAGTGGAGTTTCTCGATCTCAGTCCCACAGAAGACTATTTTAGCCAAGATCAAAGCTATGATATTTTTTCTCCTGCTGAAGTAGAAAAAGCACCCATAACCCAAAAGATTATTGATGCGGTTGAACGTATCAAGCCACAACGTATCTTTTTAGATGCTATAACTCAATTTCGCTTTTTGACAGCAGATCCTTTCTCGTTTCGCAAACAGGTGCAGTCTTTTTTGCGCTTTATGTTAGAACGCAACATTACTCTTTTGTTTACTTCTGAAGGAAGCGATCGCCATCCTGATGATGATCTACAGTTTATGAGTGATGGGGTAATTGAGCTACAGATGACCTCAGATAGACGCACCATCAAAGTCAATAAGTTTAGAGGTTCTGATTTTGCTAAAGGCATTCACGATCTGATTTTAAGCGATCGCGGTATGGAAGTTTTCCCTCGTTTAGTTCCCGAAACTCTTCAGCGCGAGTTTCAACCAGAAACTATTTCGGCTGGTATTCCCGAAATCGACGAATTACTCCACGGCGGTATTGAACGAGGAACAACCACCATCATTACTGGACCATCAGGAGTTGGTAAATCCAGCTTTGGGATGCAGTTTATGAAAGAAGCTGCGGGTAGGGGAGAGCGTTCTGTCGTTTATGCTTTTGAAGAGGGGACAGAAACTTTGCTCAAGCGTTGTGAAGCAATTAATATACCCGTTCATGCCATGCTTGAGCGCGATACTCTAGGGGTGATTTCCGTTGAGCCACTCCAGTACACCCCTAATCAATTTGTTCATTTAGTTCGCACTCAAGTAGAGCAAAACAATGCCCGAATAGTGATGCTTGACAGCACATCTGGCTATAGACTCTCTATGCAGGGAGAAGATTTGGTGCGTCAGCTACATTCTCTTTGTCAGTATCTAAAAAACATGGGAGTGACGATTATTTTAATTAACGAAACCCACTCCATTGCAGGGGGAGAATTTAGCGTTACCGAGGGAGGACTTTCTTATTTAGCAGATAATTTGATTTTTATGCGTTATCTAGAATTAGATGGTCAGCTACGTAAGGCGATCGGTGTATTAAAGAAAAGGGTGTCGGATTTTGAGCGGACTTTAAGAGAATTTGAAATTACCAAATATGGCATTAAAGTAGGAGAACCTTTGACTCAGCTACGGGGAATTCTTAGCGGTGTACCAGAATGGATCGATAAGCATTGAACATAGTGTTCAACTACAGGAAAAGGAGCGTAAAAATGATGTAGTAATTCTTTCCAAGTTTGATATTTCTCAGACTGTCTAAAACCAACGGTATGATCTTCTAGAGTTTGCCAATTGACCAATAATAAATATTGGTTATCTACTTCTACACACCGCTGTAAATTATGATCGATATATCCTGGCATCGAAGCAATAATACTGGAAGCTTGGCTAAAAGCAGCCTCAAACTCTTGATTCATGGCTGGTTTAATTTTTAGTATGGCAACTTCTAAAATCATGAGAACTAATCAAAAAATAATTTGCTAATCATTATCGTTAGATAAATTGTTGAAATTGAATATTTAAATAAGTTTTGTAAAATGCGCCATTAAGTTCGCTAAAAAGTTTTATCTAGAAGATTTAGAGACTTGATTATTTGGAGGTATACCTTCAATATTAATTATTCCCTGAATGACTGAACCGACTATAGGTGCTGCTACAGTAGAGCCAAAAGTATATTTACCATGAGGCTCATCAACTACGGCTAACACTGCGTAACGGGGTGCTTCTACAGGAAAGATACCAACAAAACTGGTAATTTTAGCAGTTTTATCATAACCACCTTGAGTCACTGCTTTTTGGGACGTTCCCGTTTTGCCTGCAATCCGATAACCAGGAATTTTAGCAGCATAACCACTTCCGTCTTCCACGACTTTTTCCATCATTTCTAAAACAGTAGTAGCAGTTTTAGGAGAAAATATCTGTTTGCTGTGGGGAGGCTGAGAATAATGTAAATAACCTTTATAATCTGACAAACCTCTAACTACGTGGGGAGTAATTAGTTTACCTTTGTTCGCCAATGCTGCATGAAGTTGAATTAGTTTGAGAGGAGTGACAGAAAAGCCTTGACCAAAAGCTGCGGTGGCTGGTTCGATTTCTCTGACGGTAAATTCTACTTCGTCTTTGAGTCTACCCTTAGTATATCCAGGAATATCAAATTCTACCTCATCTTCAATACCTATTTTTTGTAAATCTCGGTAATAGTCGAGGGGATTCATGTGTCGCATTACCCTGATCATTCCTACATTACTTGAGTGCTGAAGAATTTGTGTTAGAGTTATTTTGCCTCGCGCTCCTTCTGTGGCAAAATCGTGATTACGCACCAAGGCATCCTTGATTTGAATCTCTCCCGTATCATTAAACGTATCCTGGGGAGAAATCACCCCTGCATCTAAAGCCAAGGCTATATTAATCGGTTTAAAAGTTGAGCCTGGTTCGTAAAGATCGGTAACTGCCCAATTTTTAAACAGTCCAAAATCGTTGTATTTATAATAAGTATTGGGATCGTAAGTGGGTTCTGAGACTAAAGCTGCGATCGCACCATCACGCACATCCATGACAATTACGGCACCTCGCTTTGCCTTATATTCCTTCATTTGTTTAGCTAAAGCATTACGGGCAATTTCTTGCAAACGCAGATCGATAGTCAACTGTAAACGCAGGTCATCAAAGTTAAAAAGCTGTTGAGATTTTTTGAGATTACCTGGATAAAACACTGGTTTATTGTTGTCAAAGCTACGCTTCATTTTCCAGCTAATTGGCTTTCTTTCTAGTAGCTTATTTTGAGTATACTCAACCCCAGCTTGAGGAGTACGGCTACTATCTCGATTTACATATCCCGTAACTTCTGCTGCCATTTCTTTATGAGGATAAAAACGAGTATAGTTTTGCTTGAGATCCAAACCATCGATTTGTAGTGCTGCGATTTTCTCTTTAGCTGATTCTGGTAAATTTTCTGCCAAAAGTATTCCCCAATCTTGCTTACTAAAAATTGTTAGTAATTCTTCAGGGGTTTTAGTCCCTAATATATTTGCTAACTTTTCAGCGATTTCTTTTGCAGGTACTGCTTGGGAGTTTCTTATGAACAAGTGAGGATGGACATAAAGAGTATAGGTAATGCGATCTGTTGCTAGAACATTTTGTTGGCTATCTACAATCTGGCGACGAGGAATGTAGAATTGTAACTTTGTGGTTTGTTGATCTAGTGCTATTTGAGTTAGTTTTTTTCCTTGAGGTGCTTGCTCATAGACTATTACAGGGTTAACTATCTGTAAATAGTAAAGTCTGGTAGCCAAGCTTAGCGCGCCTATAACTAATATTCCCCAAACTATGAATAAGCGCAGTATGGCTTGATTAGACTGATGTGCTTGCTTAGGGTTTGTATTTCGGTGACGGCGTTTAGAGGTTGAATAATTAGATTTGGCTTTAATTTGGACTTTACGGCTTTTAGCTGATTTTAGGGGAATTTCAAACTTAGATTTGGTCATAATTAACCCATAAGCTGTATAGTATTGATACTATCTTTGACAATTAATTAGCAATCATTTAAAAAAAGCTTAACAAATCAGCATTAATAAAGTTTCTGTTAAAGATAAACTTGTATCACAAGTAATTTGATATTAGGCAATGCTATCTATATAATCGCTGGCTCAAAATTTACCAACGAAGAATCACTAAAGATATTTTGAGTTTGTGCTATTGCTTATTGATTGTCAAATAACTATAAAATGCAATCTTGTTGAACGGCAATTCTATATTTTCTATTAAGAATTGGTTTACAAGAATCTACAGCAAAATTAATAGTTTAATATCCCCAACTATTGAGTTTTAAATTAGCTACCTTAACTCGATTGACGTTAATTTGAGAAGCAGTTTTAACTTGAACTTCAGCTGGATTGATAAACAAGGCTGACTCTGGTGTTGAGATAGCAAGCTGTTTATTTTGACCAGCCTCCTTAGCAATTTGATATTTAATAGTTTCGTTAATTGATACTAATTGACGTTCTTGAAGCTGTAGGTTTTCAAGATTTTGATATTCCTGACTCCAAAGCTCAGGAATTTGTACTGTAGATATATAAAGACCAATGCTTGCTGTCATAGAAACTAAAGCCAAACCAAAAGATCCTTTTTGTAAAGAAGATAAAGTCTTGAGGTTATTTGGCAGAACATTTGACTGGGAAAAATTACGAGATTTTACTACTTTTGCTCGTTTAACTTGAGGACGCTTAACTACTTGGTATTGGTGATTATTATTTTTTGGCTGTAGTTCTGGCGAATAATATTCAGTGGTCAAATCAGGTTGGCGAAGAGCAGACATTTAGTAATCTCCGTGTTTATTGAGAGGAATCCGTTGGGCGAAATCTTAACCTATTTTCGACAAGATGATAAGAGGGCAAACAAAAAGTAATACTTGAACTAACTGTTAAAAAATGCTACCCAAAACTTTTATGATTTTGGCGATCGCGATTTGAGTAATGCAAATTAGATAATTTTGCTGTTAATTTACCTGAAATTCTTGCTCATAAAGATATTTAACTATTGTTGCATCGGTAAGATTATATTGCAGGGGCGTAATGGTAATATAGCGATCGCGAATTGCCTGAACATCTGTCAAAATATGAGGCGGTAAATTAATATCTTCTGGCTGTTCAATATCCTCAATAATTTCTCCTTCTAGCCAGTAATAGTTTTTCCCACGAGGATCTAGTCTTTTGGAAAACTTCTCAATGTAGCGACGTAAACCCTGACGAGTAACTAATACTCCCGTTATTTCTGAGGTTGGTACAGGAGGAATATTAACGCTCAATAATGGTGGTTTAGGATACTCTCGTGCCATCTGCTGCACCAGCTTTAGAGCAAAATCTGCTGCGGGCTGAAACTCTAAAAAGGAAAAGCTTGCTAAACTGAAAGCAACGCTAGGTATACCTTCTAATACTCCCTCCATTGCCGCTGATACCGTACCAGAATACAAAACGTCTGTACCCAAATTAGGACCGTGATTAATTCCTGAATAAACAAAATCGGGTCGAGTTTTGAGAACAGCACTAAGAGCAAACTTAACGCAGTCAGCAGGAGTTCCCGAACAAGACCAAGCAATCACGTTATCATCAAAGACAGAATCAATTTCTTTAGCTCTAATAGGTTGATGAAGAGTTAACCCATGTCCAGTAGCAGAACGTTCGCGATCTGGACAGACAACCGTTACCTGATGACCAGCCTGTGCCAATGTATTGGCTAAAGCGCGTACACCTAAAGCAAGAATACCATCATCGTTACTAATTAAGATATTGCTCATCGGTCATTTACGTCTATTGAAGTTAGTTGTTGCTACAAACCAAACCATAGCAAAAAATAGCTTATAAAATGATATACGGTTATCTATTGAAAAGTTAACTTTGGCTTAATGGTTGATTCTTGGCAAACTCCATTGGAAAAAACAGCGATCGCCCTGTTGTTCAATAACTTCTGCACCTAAACCATAATAAAACTTTAGTCCGCGAGTATTTCTAGCATCCGCCGTCCAAGCTAAATGAGTACAATTGTTTTTATAAGCAATTTGTTGTAGTTCGCTCATTAATAAACTTCCTGCACCTTTGCTTCTCATGTTTTGCTCGACATACAGATCGTCTAACCAAATATTAGGTTGTCCTGTAAAAGAAGAATATCTAAATCCATACAGCGCAAATCCAATTGTATTTTGCTCGACTTCGGCAAACAGAACATAAGCAAAAGGATTATTGCGAAAAATTGTTTTGCGTATCTTATCCTCAGAAGTTTCAATTACTCCTGAATAAGCCCCAATACCGCGGTCAAACTCGGCTTTTGTTTGAATAAATTTATAAATTAGGGATGCTTCATCAGGAATAGCAAATCTAACTTTAATCACACTATTATCCACAGTATTAAAATTATTCTTAATTAAGAAAATTACCAGGATAGCCGTTTTTCGCCAGCAAATCAAAATTAATCGGCTTTAGTGAAGCATTTCGTCCCTCGTTTACCATAGACAGCAAAATTAGATATGTTTATTAAAGATTCTCAAACTGATTACCTATATTTTTAAAGATAATGGATCCTCTTAAGTATTTTCTGCCCCAGGTGTGGTTTACTATTTTGGCATTATTCTTGTTTCTCTACGTGATGCTAGATGGCTTCGATCTAGGAGTAGGAATACTTTCTATAACTGCATCTGACGATGAACGCCGTGGCATATTAATGACTAGCTTGGGCAATGTTTGGGATGCCAATGAAACTTGGTTAGTTTTGATGGGAGGGGCGTTATTTGGGGCGTTTCCCTTAGCTTATGGCACAATTCTTCAGGCTTTGTATATTCCGATTATGATCATGATTTTTGGCTTGATATTTCGTGCTGTGGCGTTTGAATTTCGGGAACACTCGGAAACAAAGTTCCTCTGGAATATAGCTTTTGGTGGCGGTAGTTTTTTGGCTGCCATCGGTCAAGGATTTGCTTTAGGAGCAATTTTAGAGGGTATTGCCGTAGATAGTGCTGGTCATTTTATTGGCGGGACTTGGGACTGGTTGAGTTTGCGATCGCTTTTAGTGGCTTTAACTCTAATTCAAGGCTATGTCCTAATTGGTTCAACCTATTTAATCTTAAAGACTGAAGGTGAACTACAAACGACCCATTACTCGACTGCCAGAATTTCAGCGATAACTACTTTTGTCGGTGCAGTATATTTAACCGTTACTACGCCGATTTTTTCTGAAAGTGTTAGAACCAAGCTTTTTGAAGCACCATTAGTTTATATTTTTGCTTCGATTCCCTTGTTAGGGGCATTATTAATCTTTCTACTCTTGAAAAGCCTTTATCTAGAACAAGAAAATAGCCCCTTTGTTTGGACTCTATTGCTGTTCTTTATTTCATTTCTAGGATTAGGATTAGTTGTCTTCCCCTATATTATTCCTACCCAAATCACCATCTACCAAGCTGCTGCTAGTCCTAGCTCTCTAGTATTTATGATTATTTTTGTCGGTTTTTTGATCCCGATTATGTTGGCTTATAACATTTATAACTATATTGTTTTTCGTGGCAAGGTAATCGATCTTCACTAATAACAACCTTGCATTAAAATAAAAAGTGACGAAAATAGAAAGTAAGTTTTTCAGCCTTTTCTCATTTTCAGGCTATTTTGGATAACATTCTTGTACTTTTTTTCGCTTAAATCCACGTAAATTGAATTTGTGGTCTAGAATCTTAAATAAAAATAGATAATTATAAAGTTTTATTAAGAGAGGATCAAAGTATGTACGTCGTGCAGATTGCCTCCGAATGCGCTCCTGTAATTAAAGCTGGCGGTTTAGGAGATGTGGTTTATGGGCTGAGTAGAGAATTAGAAAATCGCGGTAACTGTGTCGAACTAATTCTGCCGATGTATGACTGTATGAGATACGACCATATTTGGGGTTTGCACGAGGCATACAAAGATTTAGGTGTACCTTGGTATGGTGGCGAAATTAAATGTGATGTCTTCTGTGGTTGGGTACATGGCAGATTATGCTTTTTCATCCAGTCCAAAAGCCAAGATCAATTTTTTGATCGTGGTTATGTCTACGGTGGTGAAGATGATCCGATGCGCTTTGCTTTCTTTAGTAAAGCAGCGATGGAATTTTTGCTTAAGAGCAATAAACGTCCTGACATTATTCATTGTCATGACTGGCAAACTGGACTGATCCCCGTAATGCTATACGAAATGTATCAGTATCATGGTATGGAACGCCAAAGAGTTTGTTACACCATCCATAACTTTAGACATCAGGGCAATTGTGGCAACGAAATTTTAGAAGCCACAGGTTTAAATAGACCAGATTACTACTTCCACTACGATCGCCTGAGAGATAATTTTAATCCCTTTGCTTTAAACCTAATGAAAGGCGGGATCGTTTATGCCAATTATATAAACACCGTTTCTCCCCACCACGCCTGGGAAGCTCGCTTTACTGATGTTGGCTATGGCTTAGGTCATACTCTAGAAATTCATCAAAGCAAATTTAGTGGCATTCTTAACGGTATCGATTATAAGCTGTGGAATCCTAAATTAGATGAGCTTATCCCCTTTGAGTATGATGTAGATAGCTTGACTGACAAAGCCAAAAATACAAAAGCTTTGAGAGAGCGACTATTTTTGCAAGATGCCGATAAGCCTGTAATTGCCTACATAGGTCGTTTAGATCAGCAAAAAGGCGTACATTTAGTACATCATGCGATTTACTATGCTTTGCAACATAATGCTCAGTTTGTCTTATTGGGTTCGGGAACTTCGGCAGAGGTTAATAATCGCTTCCTCCATGAAAAATATTTCCTCAATGATAATCCTGACGTACATCTTGAAATTGGTTTTAATGAAGAACTAGCTCATCTGATTTATTCAGGGGCAAATATGATCGTTGTTCCCAGTAACTTTGAACCCTGCGGACTAACTCAGTTAATTAGCTTAAAATACGGCACAGTACCTATTGTGCGGGGTGTTGGTGGCTTGCTAAGTACTGTTTTTGACCGCGATCATGACCCAGATCATGCTCCCGAAAAACGCAATGGCTATGTCTTTTATCAGATGGACAACCATGCTTTAGAATCAGCTATGGAAAGAGCGATCGGCTTGTATTACGATTATCCCAAAGAATTTGAGCAGTTAGTCCAGCAGGGCATGGAATGCGACTATTCTTGGAAGAATGCTGGAGCGCAATACCTCAATATCTATGATTCTATTCGTTATCAATACAGCTAATTTATTTAACTAGTTGTACTTTAAGAAAATAGCGATTGTCTTCAATGTCAAATAAATATATTTTGAGTCAAAAAAGGCAATCGCCTTGGGGACAAATCAGGCTTTTGTATAGCCTATTTTGATTGACCAGGAGGAATAAAACGAATCTCAATTCTTCGTCTAGTCTCATCTGGTTTTCGGTCAAGGGGTGCTAGTCTACCTGAAGGTAAATATAATTGTGCTGCGGAATAGGCTCTAAATTCCACATTTTGTAGTCCAGTATTTTGCAATTCTTGCACTACTGCTAGGGATCTCATTAATCCTAAATCTGCGTTTGAACCTGCTAATAATTTACTGACTGGTTGTGTACCCTGGGCAACAGTTTCTAAGGTTTTATCGAGGTTACTATTTTGTTTTGTACCTTCACCATCAGTGTGTCCAATTATTTGAATAAAATCAATTTCTCTTGATTGTAAAATTTTACTTATGTCTGGACTAATTTTTGTTGATATATAATTTTTTAGCTGTGGATTTAATTCTGCACTTCCTGACTTGAATTTAAAATTTCCTGAGCTTTCATCTATAACAATTGGCGATGCTGATTGTAGACGTTTATTCGCCTCTTCTAAATCTTTATTTAATTTCAGTGACTGAAATAGTACAAGTAGCAGTAATAGACATAATATCATAAAAGCATTAGACATCAAATCGGTAAATGATTGAAAAATGCTGCTTGATTCTATTTGTTTTGGGGACGTATACAAAGAGCGTCTAGACATATTTTGTCTCTTAAGAAGAAGATACGAAAGAGTAATTGGTTTCAGGTCAAAAGTAATTTTTTTATTTCGCGCAGAGACGCTAATAGGTGGTTGTTTTTGAGTTAAAAGTTGATTTAAAGAATTTTATTGAATTTTTCGGTTAGGCTTTTGATTTGCTGGTTATAGGTATTTATTTGCTGATTGGCTTTATTGGTTATGTTATTACCTAAATTGTTAAGATCCCAGTTCATTTGTTGTTCGTGTTTCTCGATCGCCTTGATTAGTTTTGCTATTTCTGAGGGTATAGTATTGATTTGCTTTATTAAGTTGGATATTTCTTGAAGGTTATTTTGCGCTCGCTGTTCAAAACTATTTAATAAGCGATCGCTTATTATACCAATACCGCTTAGATTGGAATTTGCTTGTTTTCCTTGTTGTTCTGAGATGTTAGCTAAGTTAGATAAGTTAGAGTTTATTGATTGGAAGATATTTATTAGTTTTGCTGTCTCTGCTTGAGTTTGTTGTAAAGAATTAAGATTATGATTAATTCCAGATGTCAATTTTTGTAATTCGACAAGATTATTACCTGTTTGTTTCTCAAAGCTTTTAAATATTCTTTCTCCCAAGTTATTAAGACTAGTATCAACTTGCTGTTTGTGTCGATCTAGGCTTGTTACCATACGTCCTAATTCAGATCGAATATTATTAAAACTAGCAATCTCTTGTTGAATATTGCGCTCGCTTTTTTCTAGTAAATCACTCGATTTCTGATTTAGGCTATTTACTTGCTCAATTAAACTGTTGGTTTCTTGGGTAGAGGTATTAATATTATCGATCGCCCTACCCAAAGCATCACTAGACTGATGTAAAATTGCGGTTGATTCGTTAAATTGTTGTGGGATAGTGATTAGTTCATTAGTAGCAGTAGTTAGCTTATCGGCGAAGTCACTTTGTTTAAATGTTTCTGCTGCTTCGATAAAGCCTACTGCACTATCTTGTAATTTGTTAGAGGCGGTTTGTAATTGAGTATAAACTTGTTTAGCTAAATCTGTTGCTTGTTGATGACCTTCACTAATTTTCTGGACTCGATCGCCCAAAAAAGCTGTAGACTGAGAAAAAGACTTTTGAGTGTGAGCTAAATCTGTCGTAATACTTTCTAAGTTTTCTGAAAACTTACTGGCTTCTATTTTTTCTGCACCTTGCAAATATAGTCTAGAGCCTGATTCTATTTTGTAAGCTGAAGTTTCAAACTTAGGTACTATTTCGCATACGGTTTCCATCTGTTGTTTTAAACTATATGCTGATTCTTGAAAACTATCGGTACTTGCAGCCATTGTGCTAGATATATCGTTAAACCTGTTAACCATACTATCGACATTATTTTGAAAACCTTGATTAGCAGCTACCATTTTGTTTGCAGCATCACCTATAGTAGTTTCTAATACCTGTCCGACTTTTTCATGAAATCGTTCTAGAAATTCTTGTTGTTGTGTTACCATGCGATCGACAGCTTTATCTAAACGAGTATCACCCTGAACATGAATTTTAAAAATGTTATCTAAATAGTCTTCTAGTGAACTAATTAAAAGAGATTTGGCGAAGTTGGTATTGTAGCGTAAATTAATTCCAATAAGAATTGAACTACAGGCGATCGCAATCAAACTAGTAGAAAATGCTATTCCCATACTTTGTAAAGGTTTTTGCAATTGCTGTATTAAATCACTAACACCAATATCTGTTCCATTTGGATTAAAGTTTATCGTTTGACTTAGGTTATACAAGTTAGAACTAATACCAATAAAAGTACCTAATAATCCAAAGGCTAATAGTAAATTAGGCAATGTCTGGCAAAAATAATCCCATTGTTCGCAACGCAGAGATATCCTCCAAAAGTTTAATCTTTCTTGACTATATAAACCATCGATTAAAGCCATAGTATTTACTTGTTCGAGTTTCTGGCTTGCTTGTTTGAATCTAGCTTCTAAGTTATCTACAATTTGTGGTTGTTTTCCTCGGCTTTCATAAGTTAGTAACCTCGATACCTTATTTGCCGAACCAATTAAATATCGATAAAGAGAGTGACGTAGTAAAACAGCAAAAATAGTCGGTAAGATAACTAAAATAACCGTCAGTAACATTAAAGAAGGTGGAAAAATATTTAAGATATTTAGCATAGCTTTTAGAGGATTAGTAATTTATTTTTTATTAGTTGAGTAACTAGGTTTAAAAATACAAATCTAGTATTTCTTTTTCCTTGGCTTTAAATCCTGCTTCTGTAATTACTCCCGTATCCCTTAATTTTTTAAGCTGCGCTAGTTTAGCAATTATTTCTGTATTATTTTTGGATGAATCATCATTATCAATTTCTGCATCCAAAATCTCATTCTGATTTGCTTTTGGTTCGATAACTTCAGTCGATATTTGATTATCATCATCTATAGTCGTAGTGGTTGCCGATAGCCTTTGTCGATCTTGAGAGGATAGAGAAGGTGAACCGAGTGCCTTTTGTTGATTAAACTTCTCTTCCATACGTCGCCAGAAACGATTAATGATTCCTTCTTGAGCTTTTGTATCCAGGGTTTCTCTTGTACCGACGACAGTTTCTTTGTATAGATAATTGGGATCGTCTTCTGGTAACTCATCGACTACGGCGACAAATTCTCGCAGCTTTGGTAAATAGTATGATTCCCATTTATTCGGGCTGTTGGTAATATCGTCGATCGCCTTATCTAATTCCCCATTCAAAGCCACCGCCATATCTTTGACGTTTGCTAGTTGTTCTAAAGCCTCATCCCAAACGCTACTGAGGGTATTTACTTGATGTGTATCTCGCAGGCGATCGTAATATTGCAACTCATGTAAACCCGTCTGCTGGTTATAGGGAAGTAAGCCAAAGGCTAGAGAGGGATAAAAGATATCCTGTAGCTGTCTCATTTCTCGCGCATCAGGAGGAATGATATCAGTAAACATAATGCGATAATCGTTATGTAGAAAGGTTTTACCATAACCTCTCTGGTTTAAATAATGTCTCCGCATTTGTTCTAAGCCTTGAATTAGCCTTAAAGGAAAAGCACCGTAGTGGCGAACAAACACAACTTCATCTTCAGCTTGAATGGGTTTGAACCAACTATCTTGAATACCTATATCATTTTTGAGAATATTTTTGAGTTGAGTAACCTCGCGGTTATCGGTGTCTTTAAAGCCAATACTTATATGAATTTTGCTTTCTAGAATTGGATCGAAGTAAGGATCGTTAATATTTAGGGGTAATAAAGGTTCGGCTTCTCTCCATATTTGTTCGAGACGGGTTGCACGATCGCTTAAAGAGTAGTTTTCTAGAAACCGTTTAATTGCCGACTGTACCCGATCTAAACTACGGGAACTAAATAAACCATCAACAATTAAATTAATTTCTTCAATTAATTGGGTTTCGTCAATTAAACTAGCATCGAGACAGGTAAAAAGTGATTCTTCTACACCAATCTTTTCAGTAATTTTGTTTGTAACTAAAGCAAGCTGCGAAATGCGATCGCGATCGGGTAATAGACTTTGATAGCAACTATCGCTATCTGCATCGGCAAAGATTGCTTCTCCGCTCATTTCATCGGTGTTTAATTGTTTTAGTTCTTTTTCTTTTTTGTCATATGCTTGCTGAACGTTTTGCAGCTGGTTATAAAAGTTGCTGGCTTTGGTATTTAAGTCGTTGACGTACTGCTGAAGATTTTTGACTATATCTAATGTTTCACGGGTTAATACAAAATCGAAGTTGTGTTTGATTAATTTATTAACTTCCCCAACAATCTGTTTGGCTTCTTCTTGAAACTGGCTGTTTTTTTTCTTTTTATTGAAAGATAACAAGCCACCTTTACTTTCAATATCTTCAATAGTTTGGGCTGCATCGAGCCATTTTCTCTCAATCTCTTCCAGGCTGTGAATTTTACCATTCCCGTTTACTCTATCTTCTATATTTCGATAGGATTTATTTAGTTCAGTAGTTAAAGCTTCTAACCAAGCACGGGTATTAGCCAAACAAAAGTCAGGTTGATTGGGATGAAGCAGGGTCATTAAAAAGCGATCGATATCTTTAGTTAATTTTCGTGTAATTTCCTCGCGAGCTTGTTTAATATTAGTCAGCCAAACTCCACGATTACTTTCGCTCTCTCCTGGTTGAACCTTATGAAATTGTTCGCGAATTGCTTTAGGTAATTGAGTAATTAAATTCTCGCGATCGTCTTTAGTTTCGCATTCGGCAATACTACTTTCCAAACCATTACGCCAGCTACTCAAAGCATTACTAAAGGTCTTGTTTCCATCAGTAGTTGCTTGACGCAGTTTATTAATTAATCCCTCTTGTTTATCCCCCTCTGTATACCATTGATTCAAAAATCTTTCTAGCAATATTTTGGCATCGGGGCTTTGTCCTTCTCCCTGTAGCCAATACTTAACTAGTTTAAGTTTGATTCTATTTAAAGATACCTGTACTGCAATATCGCGAGGAAAATATATTTTTGCCAGACCAAAAGAAAGGTAACGCTGTACATTAGGACGAGGATGTTTATCTAGCTCAATAAAATGCTCTAAATAGTTATCTCTATCTGAGGTAACGGCTGAAGATAATTCTCCAGCAAAAATAAGATTAATTTTATGAGCAATAATATTACACAGTTTGGCTTTTTCCAAAATACGATAATCACTATTAGTACGATTGGATATTAAATAAACATAATCAAAAGGTGGACGTTCTTCTTCTACGTACTGAAGATTGTGTAAGTCATAATAAGCTTTAAACTTAGTTCCCACAGTTGCATAATAATTTAATTCTTTTAGTGCAGCGTAAGTATTAGCATTCATACTTGGAGTATTACCATAAAGTTCGGGACTAGTTACTAAATAACCACTAATTTGTGTCTCGATACCGCCATACATCTTTTGTAAGAAATAAGCAGTATCTAAAAATATTCCGCTACCCGTACCGCCACATAAAGAACCAACGACAAAAATGCTTAACTTATTATCAATAACTAACCCCTGCTGGATTAATTTACCTTCATGTCCTAAAGTCTTTTTCTCGGCTGTTTCTATAGCAGTTTTAATCTGGCGATGATTATGAAAAAATGCCAATCTTCCTACAGGTCTAATTCCTTGTGCGCCTTCATCAATGGCTTTTAAATCTCTTAGTAGCTGTGGAGGAAACCAGCATTCAATATTTTTATAGACCCCTGGCGAACCTTCATAGTTACTAGATTTACGTCCCATTTCTTCCTTGAAGTTGCTAACTTCATTTCTGCTCATTGTTGCTGCAACTTTTTCGGCATTGCTAAAACGTAAATCGACCCCGTGATAAAAATTTCCCGTTCGTAACCCTGTAACATTGCTGCTAGCCTTATCCGTATCTATATGCACGAAACTAACTACAGGGAGTGCATCTAAACTGCCATATTTATCCACAATTAAACGACGAATACGCATCAAAACGTCTTTCCCTGTTCCCCCTAATCCAATACAGATAGTGCGTCTAATTTTTTGGCTTTGAGCTTCTGATTTAATATTCATAGGGCTTATTTAGTTAATTTAATAGCAAGGTCGAAGTTTTGATCTTTGAAAGGACAATTAAGCCTAAAACTATTACGTTCTATGGCTATATCTTTCTTTACCTCTTGTTCGCGATAGAAAACTGGTAGGCTCTTTGAGGGAGTCAAATAAAGACGATTTCCTTTTCTTTGTAAATAGCCTCTTACTTCATCACCAGGACAGAAAATAGCGTTTAAACTATCATCCCCAATCGCTATTTTTTGTTTATGTTTGAGATAGCAAACCTGTTCTTCTTTGTCCCCATCAGATTCAAAAGTAATTTTTAGTTTCCATCGTTTATTAAGACTTATTAAATACTTGAGCCAAAAACCGCCGATTCCTAATAAGATAATTCCTATCAGGGTGGGAAATAGTAGCAATTTGACGACATAGGGCGTTACCAAACAGGTTTCTTTACCTCCAGGTGCGGGCGTACAAAATTCCTGTACAGTAGGGGCAATATCAACTACTGAAAGCTGATAGGTGCGGTTGTTGTCGGTGGTAATAGTTTGCGATCGCTCTTTAATAGGTAAAGCATCTAACCAACTTTGTCTTTCTTGACTAGCAGAACTTTCAGCACGGCGAAAAGAACTATTAGCAGGGGTTTCAATCCAGGTAGCTGAATCTATTCCAGGCTGAGTTAATAAGGGCGCATCTGTTAGCCAGACAATAGACTGGGGCTTTAATGCAGTATTATCCGCCAGACGACACTGGTTAAGCTGTGCCAGTCCACGATAGGTAAACAACTCCGCATTTTGAATATCGGTGTTGCTGAGGTTAATTTGCGACTCAAAAGGTAGAATATTTAGAATCTGTTCGATATCTGCTGGTTTACCCTTAAATTTAATTCCACGCTGCTGTGTTAAAGGATTAATATCTGGTTGTAGAGGATTAATCTGGGAGGCGAAAGGAACAACGTAAACAGTATCCCCAGACTGCAAACTATCCTCAATAATTTGAGTTAAACGCAAACGCCCTTCCGCGTTTAAACCAACGCTTTCAGTCAGGTCGATTGCCATTACAACATCTCGTCCACCGTAGATACGAGAAGCTAGGTTTAATCCCAACTGTTGCCAAGACTTAACACTTTTTCCAGGAGCGATTGCGAAGCTAGCCGAAGGCATCGTTGTGCAGTTGTTTGTCAAAACTGTTTATCTACTAAAATAGGTCAGGCAAATCACTAATGTAATTACTGACAATCGTATTTTCAGATTTGAACAAACCACCACCAGGAATCTACTGACATTAAGGAAATTAGTGACGACCTTTGCTACAATACGGTATTTTCTACCTAGGGATTTCATACACAAAATCAACAAGTTATGCAACAAGATAATAGAAAGCCTCGGAGAATATTGATTACAGGGGGAGCAGGTTTTATTGGCTCTAATTTTGTTCATCATTGGTGCAACAGTTACCAAGGCGATCGCGTCGTGGTTTTAGATGCCTTAACCTATGCGGGGAATAAAGCTAATCTAGCGAGTTTAGAAAACAATTCTGATTTAAGGTTTGTTCAGGGAGATATATGCGATCGCACTTTGATCGATCATCTTCTAGAGTCAGAAAATATTGATACTGTGGCACACTTAGCTGCCGAATCTCATGTAGATCGCTCGATCATTGGTCCTGGAGCCTTTGTGCAAACTAACATGGTGGGAACTTTTACCCTCTTAGAAGCGTTTCGCCAACGCTGGAACAAAAGAGAGCAGCCAAATGACCGTTTTCTCCATGTTTCTACTGATGAAGTCTATGGCAGCTTAGAAGCTAACGATCCCGCCTTTACCGAAACCACACCCTATACTCCCAACAGTCCTTACTCGGCTTCTAAAGCGGGAAGCGATCATTTGGCGAGGGCATATTTCCATACCTACGGAATGCCGACGATGATCACTAACTGCTCCAATAATTATGGACCTTATCATTTCCCAGAAAAGCTGATCCCTTTAATGTGCATTAACATCCTCTTGGGTAAACCTCTACCTGTATATGGTGATGGGCAAAATATTCGCGACTGGCTTTATGTGGAAGATCACTGTCGTGCTTTAGATGTGGTGATTCATCAAGGTCAACCAGGAGAAACCTATAACGTTGGGGGAAATAACGAAGTTAAAAACATCGATTTGGTAGAGCAGCTATGCAGCCTAATGGATGAGCTTGCACCAGATTTACCCATTACTCCTGCTAAAAATCTGATTACCTTTGTCAAAGATCGTGCAGGACATGACCGTCGTTATGCCATTGATGCCAGCAAAATTAAACGGGAGCTAGGCTGGACTCCTCAAGAAACCGTTGCAGCAGGTTTGCGCCATACTGTGGAATGGTATTTAGCCAATCGCGATTGGTGGCAACCTTTGTTAAGCGACGAATACAAAAACTATTACGATCAGGTGTACGCAGAACCAAATCTAAGTTAAGTATTGAGATTAATTACACTAGTGGGCAAAAACAAGTTTTGATGTTAGATTCAGCGGTGTTATCTTCACCATTTCTTGTTTGTCCCCCTTAGTTTGAGTGTAAAAGTGGTTTACTTTCCTGTCTCGGTTGGGATGATTTTGGCAATATTACTTCGCTTAATTGAGATGGGGAGGCTGACCGCTAATGAATTTTTGATTCAAATTTGCTGTGGATAATTAGCGTTAATATGACGTGAGTTCGCATGGAAGAGTAGAGCTATTGCAAAGAGAGGTAAATGAAAAACCGTTTTTCGATGATCAGATTTTAGGTTTGAAAAATCAACAAATCTTTCAAAGGCTTTTCCATTATAGGTTATAAGTTATAGGTTATAGATTATAGGTTATAGGTTATAGATTACAGGTTATAGATTACAGGTTATAGGTTATAGGTTACAGGTTATAGGTTATAGGTTACAGCCCAGCTATTTCATGTTCATAACCCGAAAGTAGCGTTAATATGCTGCTTTGATTAGTTAGGGCATATTTTCAAATTTCTGACGATTGAAGACTGCAAATCGACTTTTCTCTTTACTAATAACGCAGATGATCCAGATAGATGAGGCTCAAGTTTGTTTAAATCAAGCGCAGATTTATTGGCAAAAGCAAGAGTGGCAATTAACAATTCAAGCCTGTGCTAAAGCACTTGCTTTAAATCAAAAACTAACGGACGCTTATAAGTTAATGGGTGATGCCCTCCAAAAAACAGGCAAAATCAAAGAAGCTCTTGGCTATTATCTTCAAGCAATCTCTATTGAGCCAAATTTTGCTGAAGTCTATGCCAATCTAGGCTTTCTCTACGCTAAACAAGAACAATGGTCACAAGCTATTGTCCATTATCAAAAAGCAATTCACGTTAAACCTGAACTGGTTGGCGTATACCGACAGCTAGCAAAGGTATATCAAAAGCTACAACAACCTGAAAAAGCCCAGGTTTATCTAACTCAAGCTGATGAAATAGAGAAAAGGTCAACCAAAGTTTTGTCTTCTAGTTTAGAACGCCAGCAATCTTCCACAAGCGTTATCAATTCAGTTCAATCTTTAGATGAATATTTACGACAGGGGCAACTATTAAAGCAACAGGGAGAATTTCAGCCTGCTTTAGAACAGTATTTCCAGGCAGCCAAACTCGAACCACGAAGAGTAAATACATATCGAGAAATCGTTGTTCTTTGTGAGCAATTAGAGTTATGGTCAGAAGCAGCCAAATATTGTCAGGTAATTTTGAAGCTAACTAATTCTGCTAGTTTAAACGCTTCTCAAACTAATCCTCAAGCTGTTACACCAGTACAAACTAATCGACAATCTTCTAAATTCTTTGCCCAAGAAGCCGAACAATACTACAGTTTAGGCACTCTGCATACTAAAAAAGAAGAATGGTCAGCAGCAGTTGAATCTTACCAAAAAGCGATCGCCTTAAACCCAAAAATGGCGAAGGCATATCGCGATTTAGCCCGCGCTCAAACTCAACTTGGAGACAAAAAACAGTCTGCTGAACATTTGTTAAAGGCTATTTCTTTGGACAATGAAAATGTAAGTGCTGCTGAGTATTTAGAGTTAGGCAAAAACCTAGTCAGTTGGGGCAACCAACAGTCAGCCCTTACCTGCTATCGTCGAGCTATAGCCAGACAGCCTGAGCTTATAGCTGCATATTTGGGTTTGGGAGAATTATTAGTGCAGATGGGAGCTATAAAAAAGGCGATCGCCTGCTACGTTGAGGCTTTAAAACATGGACAGGATGATCCTCAATTGTACTATCGTTTAGGTAGTCTTTATCGGCTGCAATCACAGTGGTCACAGGCGACTCTTTGTTATCAAAGAGCAACTCAATACGATGCTAAAAATAGTGCTGCCTTTCATCAGCTAGGAGAGGTTTTAACTCACCAAGAACTATGGTCAGAGGCTATTGTCGCTTATCGTCAGGCAATTGAGCTTAATTCTGATTTTTTCTGGTCATATAATAATTTGGGCTATGCTCTAATTCAGTTAGAACAATGGTCAGAAGCCATTACCATCTATCAACAGGCAATTAAACTTAATCCCCAATTTCCTTGGTCGTACTATAATCTAGCTGAAGCCTACGGCAAACTCGATCGCTGGGATCGGGCGGTGGACTTCTACCAACAGGCAGCTAAAATTCAGCCAGATCTGCCTAAAATTCAGCTAAAGTTGGGGGACGCGCTATTTCGCCGTAGTCAACAGGATCGAGAGGTGGCCCTAAAACATTTTCAGCTTGCTATTGAACAAAATCCTGACGATCCCGAAGTTTACCATCACGCCTTGGCAATTGATAAAACTAATCTGAAGTTTTATCTCAAACTGGGGGATATTTTAGTACGCTCAGGAGAAATAGATCAGGCAATCGTTACTTATCAGATGGCTTTGCAAATTCAGCCAAAAAACGGTGCAGCAATGGCACGTTTACAGGAAATTCTGCTGAAGCGACCCAACTGCAATGTCGGGCAATATATTAGCAATGTATCGACTGCTGTAGTTGAATATAGTCAGTCAGATTTAAAGTCCTTGGGGGCAGAACTACAGCAGATTTTGCCCCACAGTAACGAGCCTCAGGTTTCAATTATCATTCCTGTTTACAATCAGCTAAATTACACTCTAGACTGTTTAAAAGCGATCGCCACTAATGTCCATAAGTCTACGGCGATCGAGATTATCTTGGTTAATGACTGTTCTACGGATGAGACAAAAAAAATCTTAGAGCCAATTTCGGCAATTAACCTAGTTAACAATCAGTCCAATCAAGGCTTTATCTATTCTTGTAACCAAGGAGCATCCTTAGCTAAAGGCAAATATCTTTATTTCCTCAATAATGATACGCAAATCAAGCCTAACTGTATTGAAAGCCTAATCGAAGTCTTAGACCAAGATCATCAGGTAGGTGCAGTAGGTTCAAAATTAATTTATGCTCAAGGTGCTTTACAGGAGGCTGGGGGAATTATTTGGCAAGATGCTTCAGGCTGGAACTATGGCAGACAAGATAATGCCAATGCCCCTGAATATAATTATTTGCGTCCTGTAGACTACTGTTCGGCAGCCAGCTTAATGGTTAGGACAGAGATTTTTGAGCGACTTCAGGGTTTTGAACAGGATTTTGCCCCTGCTTACTATGAAGATACGGATCTTTGTTTTGCTATTCGTCACCAACTAGGGCTTAAGGTAATGTATCAGCCCAAGTCAGAGGTGATTCACTACGAGGGAATTAGTTCTGGTACTTCTACCAGTAGTGGTACTAAAAAATATCAGCTAGTCAATGGAGTTAAATTTCGACAAAAGTGGCAAGATGTTCTCAACGGTCAATATTTACCTAACACTGGCGTTGCCAATGTTCCTTTAGCCAGCAGGAAATATTTGGGCAACAAAACCATCCTAATTATCGATAGCTATATGCCTTGCTACGACAAGGAGTCTGGTTCTCGTCGTTTGTTTGAACTGCTAAAAATATTTAAATCTCTTAATTTTCACGTAATTTTTGCTGCGGATAATGGCTATAAAGCTGAACCATACACCTCAGTTATGGAGAATTTACAAATAGAAGTTCTTTATACTCAACAGGGTTACGGCAATACTATCGACCAACAAATAAACGAGCGATTATCTTTGATTGATGCGGCTTGGATTTGTCGCCCCGAACTAAATGAAAAGTACACATCATTAATTAAATCAAAACAGTCAATTAAAGTTATCTACGACACTATTGACTTGCACTATCTACGGTTAAAAAGAGCCTGGGAATTATCAGCAAAACAAAGCCCAGAGTCAGCAAAAGACTGGCAGCGAATGCAAGCCACAGAATTACGCCTAGCTTCGCAGGCAGATTTAACTATTACCGTAACTGCGATCGAACAAGAAATATTACAGGCACAGCTTGAACCAAAAACAATATCTACAGATAAAGTAGCCGTCGTGCCTAACATTCATTTTCCCTATCAAGGAGATATTCCTAGTTTTCATGAACGCTCAGGAATATTGTTTATCGGTAGCTATAATCATCCCCCCAATGTTGATGCAATTTTATGGTTATGCCAAAAGATCATGCCTCTGGTATGGCAAAAACAGCCTGATATTAAAGTAACTTTGCTTGGCAGTAACGTGACACCTGAAGTTAAAGCTTTAGCAGGGGATAAAATTACGGTGACTGGATATGTAGATGACGTTAGCTCCTATTTTTTAAGCCATAAGCTATCAGTTTCCCCGCTTCGCTATGGAGCAGGAATGAAAGGAAAAATAGGTCAGAGCTTAGAATATAGTTTGCCCGTAGTTTCGACTGAAATTGGCACCGAAGGCATGAATCTTCAGCCTGAACAAATTTTAGAGGCTAACAATACTGAAGACTTTGCTGAACAAATTTTACGACTTTATAATGATGTCAATCTTTGGAATAGCTTGTCTTTTAATTCTTGGCAAGCGATCGCACCTTATACCCCAGAAACAATCAAACAAAACATCAAAGAATTGATGCAGGGGTTAATTGAATAGTGAACTACCCAACACCGAATCAAAGATTACGATGTGGGCTTCCAAAATCATCGGCAACAGCAACAACAGTTGACTTGCGCCCTCTGCGTTGTCTTACATTGCCTCCCTTGGCAGTGTCTCGCGTCCCACAAGACAATATTCTGATGCCTTCATCTCTGCAATTTTTAGCCGCGTTAACGTCTCTGTCGATATCAAGAGTGTTACAGCTTGGGCAATCCCAAGTGCGGATATCAAGAGACAAGCTACCAACTACATTCAGGCAGTTATTACAAGTTTTGCTTGAGGGAAAAAATCTATCTATCTGAAGAAAAACTTTTCCTTCTTGCTTACACTTGCACTTCAGAAAATTAAGAAACATTCCCCATCCACAATTACTGATAGCTTTTGCTAGCTTGTGGTTACGAACCATCCCTTTTATATTCAAATTCTCGCAAACGATAACTTGGTTTTTGTCTACCAATTTACGAGACAGTTTATGTAGAAAATCTTGACGAGCATTACTTATCTTTTCATGCGCTCTAGCTACTAACCTTGTAGCTTTATTTCTAGAGTTTGAACCCTTTTGCTTCCTAGATAATTTTTGCTGCTTACGTTTTAAATTATGCTCATGCTTTTTGAAATGATGTGGGTTATCATACTTACTTCCATCACTGGTAATACAGTAACTAGAAATGCCCAAATCAATCCCTAACACTTTCCCATTAATATTTGACTCTGGTTCGGGTAATCCATTATCAAATAACAACGAAGCATAGTATTTATTAGTTTTGGTTTTGCTTACTGTAACAGTCTTAAGTTCACCATCAAATGAACGATGTATATTAGCTTTAATTTCTCCAATCTTAGGGAAGTTAAGACCACTATCAATTACCTTGACATTTTGTGGATACTGCAAAGATTGCTTGCCATACCTGCTTTTAAAACTAGGATAACCTCCTCGTTTCTCAAAAAAGTTTTTGTAAGCTATACCAAGATTAATCACTGAAGACTGAAGACACTGAGAATAAGTTTCTTTTAACCATTTTGTCTTCTCGTTTTTCTTCAATTGAGGAATCCACTTTTTCATAGTAATAGCAGATATACCCTTTCCAGTTTCTTTATATATCCGATTATTCTCGGCAAGACAAAAATTCCAGATATAACGGCAACTTCCAAAAGCTTTGGCGAGAGAGAGTTGCTGTTCTGATGATGGATACAATCTTACTTTTACTACGTTTCTCATGCTAGTATTTTAACACATATAGATTTGTTGTTAAAACTATTTCGTATTGTCTATTCCATCCACGCAAAGCAAGGCTTTGCCAGTCTTGCTACATACTTGGCAGTACAGATGTCAGGGCTAGATGCGGGGATTACCCCTTTCTTGCTCAGACAGCTAAAAATAAAATATTCATCTACGGTTGATTAGCTTTATCTTTCAGCAGAGATAGCCAGATTTTTTTATGGTGATGAGAGTGAATAGTAGTGGTAGTTACAAACATCTACAGATGATCGCTTCATAGTAAGAGTTAGTTGTGTGAGGTATTGTCAACCACGATGTTATTATCAGAACTAGCTCGCGATCGCAAAATACGTTATTTTCTCATTTCTTTTACCGATCTATTTGGCGTGCAAAGAGCCAAACTTGTTCCTGCCCAAAGTATCGACGAAATGGCAAAAAGTGGTGCAGGATTTGGCGGATTTGCTGCTTGGTTGGATATGAGTCCCGCCGATCCCGATATTTTCGCCATGCCCGATCCCCATAGTCTATTTCAGTTACCTTGGCAGCCAGATGTGGCGTGGATGCCAGCCGATCTCTATATAAATGGAGATCCCCTGATGCAGAGTCCTAGGGTAGTACTAAAGCAGGTACTTAAAGCAGCCGCAGAACGGGGATACACGATTAAAACTGGGGTCGAATGCGAATATTTTCTGTTATCGGCGGATGAGTTAGAAATTTCCGACAGTCGCGATCGCTCTTCTAAACCCTGTTACGATCAACAGGCATTGATGCGCCGTTATGACGTGGTTAGTGAAATTTGCGATGCCATGTTGACTTTGGGTTGGAAACCTTATCAAAACGATCATGAGGATGGTAACGGGCAGTTTGAAATGAACTGGACTTATGATGATGCCTTGATTACGGCCGATCGCCATGCTTTTTTTAAGTACATGGCTAAAAGTATTGCCGAGAAACATGGGTTTCGTGCTACCTTTATGCCCAAGCCTTTCGCCGATCTAACTGGTAACGGCTGTCACACTCATGTTTCTGTTTGGGATAATACAGGCAAGACTAATTTATTTGAAGACGAAAAATCAGAATCAGAACTTTCCACCATCGGCTATCAATTTATTGGCGGAGTTTTAGAGTCGGCTTCTGCTTTGTGCGCCTTTACCAATCCTGCAATTAATTCTTACAAGCGGATTAATGCCCTCAATACAGTATCGGGTGCAACTTGGTCGCCTAATACTATTAGCTATAGTGGTAACAATCGCACCCATCTGATTCGTATTCCCGATCTTGGTCGGTTTGAATTTCGACTGTCTGATGGCGCAGTAAATCCCTATTTGCTTCCGAGTGCAATTATTGCAGCAGGATTAAATGGTATCGAGCGTAAAATAGATCCAGGCGATCGCTCTAATAATAATAGCTACACCGAACCATCATCAGATAAAGCAAAATCTCTTCCTGGTAATTTATTAGATGCTTTACGCTGTCTAGAAAATAATACAGTTTTGGCAAAAGCTATGGGAAAAGATTTTGTAGATTCTTATTTAAAATTAAAATACCAACAGTGGAATCAATACAGTAATCATATTAGTAATTGGGAGTTAGATAATACTCTAAATTGCTGATTAAAAATTTGGATTCCACAGCTAAAGGCGATCGCGCTATATCATTCTTAGAATAGAGCGATGCCTTACTTTTTATATGATTTTAATTACGTACATACATAATATAGTTATTCCAATTAATTTCCTCATGATTGGCTGGTCAGAGGTCAGAGGTCAGAAAAATTTAAGGTACTTACAAAATTTTTCCTTTTTCGTATGATTTCTATTTGCGAGTCAGCGCGTTGTGGAGGGGCTGTTCCCGTAGCTTGGCTGCGGGATTTATAAGCCCCATGGTCTATGACCCATTAAAGCGACTGGCGAGGGTGAAATGACTATAGATTGAATAAAATTTTGCTTGAAAAAGTTTTAAAATATACAGAAAATTATATTTTAGCTGAAGTAATATAATTATCTAATCGATGTCTTTTATTTTTATTCATCCAGTTCTAACATTTATTATTTATTAGATGTTCAAGCTATTTAAAAATTTGCTTGAGCGATAGTTTCATATTAATGAATTAACTAATAAACGATAATTGTTGTCAAGATTTTCTGATGAACGAGCAAATTGTAAAAGTTGCAGAAATTACCCAATTAACGCCAAGAATAAAAAGTCTGCGCTTAGTTAGTGCTGATGAAAAGAGGCTTGCAGCATTTTCTCCTGGAAGTCATGTGGCGATAGAAATTACTCTAAAACAAAAAAAACGCTATAATTCCTATTCTTTGTGTAGTTCTCCTTATAAAACAGATTCTTATGAAATTGCGGTACTTTTAAGCGAAAACTCTCGTGGTGTTTCTCAATATTTACATCAATTATCGGTAGAAACAGAATTAAATATTGGGTTTCCTAAAAACTCTTTTTCTATGTTTAGTTTAGCAAGAAAATATGTTTTAATTGCTGGAGGTATTGGCATTACACCTTTGCTTTCGATGCTGACTGCTTTGAGTAGATCTAAAACTCCCTTTGAATTACATTACGCTGCTAAATCTCCAGAAGAATGCGCTTTTTACAAATTTCTACAGCAGCAATACAGTTCCCAAGTTAAATTTTATTTTAGTAAAAAAGGCGATCGCCTCGATCCGAAGCAAGTTCTCAAAGAGCAACCGTTAGGGACTCATCTTTATTTATGCGCTCCTCATAGTTTAATGGCAGATTGTCGCAGTGCGGCACAGGCATTAGGATATCCTAATTCGGCGATTCATAGAGAACTTTTTGGAGCGGTTAAAACCAATAAAGTTAAGCCATTTACTGCTATTCTGGCTCAGTCTAAAAAAGAAGTGGAAGTAACCCCAGATCAAACTTTATTAGAAGCACTAGAAGCTGCTGATATTGCTGCTAACTATTCTTGTCGCGCGGGTGGCTGCGGGGCTTGTGAAGTAAAAGTTTTAGAGGGAGAAATTATTCACTTAGATAGTTATTATTCTTCAGAAGAAAAAGCTGCACAAGACCGTATTTTGGCTTGTATCTCTCGCGCAAAAAGTAAACAATTAGTAATCGATCTGTGAAAATCAAATAAGTAAGAAAAGATTGTCCGAAAACCTACTTTTTGTTTGTCTAGGTATAGAAAGTTGAGTGTAACAAATTTTACTAATATTCTTAAAAGCTTAAAACTAATAGCTAAAAGCTTAAAACCTATAAATCAGAATAAAAAAATTACATCGTGAGTAAAAAATGAGTAATAGCCCCGAAGCAATTAAAAATTTCCCTTTTCCTTTTCAGAATGATTCTTATATGTATGCGGTTAATATTCAACCCGTAACTAATCAGGCAATCTTTGATGTTGACGAACACTATCACGCCGAAATAAAGGAACGCGATCGCATTTTAACTGAAGGTAAACAAGGACGCTATTTTGCTTTCCCTCACATGAAAGTTGCTCAGTGGGATGTGGTTGAAATAATTATGAATGATTTGGCTAATTACTACCCCGAATCTTTTTCTCTAACTCAAAATGGCGATCGCTGGACTTGGGAGAACAAAAAGCTTAACCTCAAAGATACCTTTACCTTTTTAGACGAATCAACCTTACCCTACGAACCATTTGAATATATCTCTCGTCAAGTTCAAGAAGATATTATCTTACTCGATCAACGCGAAGGCGATTTATTTATGGATGCAGGAATACTTACCTTTCCTGCCAGTTGGTCATTAGGATTTGATGCAGGAATGCGCTTTGAAGAATTTCACGGACCCGTACCACGAGCGCATGAACTGGGCGTTTTCAAAAAAGCTAAAGCCTTTTTAATGCGGGTACAGATCGGTAAACCTTGGACAAGACTTAACTGGACGATGACCGTTAACCGTCGCTTGGATACATCTCTCGATACCTATGCCGACTGGAAAGACGAACGCAATACAGTCACTTTAGCCAACTGTGGCGCAAAGGTACATTTGCGAGTTGAAGTACAGCGATTTGTCCGTTTACCCCGCAGTAACGGTTTGATGTTTCCCATCCATACTTACATGATTAGCTTGGAAGAACTTCTAACTAATCGGATTTGGACAAGAAGACTAGATCAGGTGTTGAAAAATCTTCCTCCCGATCTAGTTGAGTATAAAGGCTTAAGTCCCTACCACGAAACTGTATTAACTTGGCTGTCTCAATTCGATCTTGAATCAGAATTGGTTTCCTCTTCTCAAGTAGCAAGTAGCAAGTAGCAAGTCTCAAATGACATCGCTTTTCGCGCATATAGCAAATAGCAATTAATCACGCTCCTATCATCTCTTAATAACCACTAATCACTAATAATTATGCAAGCTCAAGAAAAAGTATCAGAATTTGTCGCAGCTAAACCAGGAGTACAGGTACTTAAAGCAAGTGCAATTTCAGATATGGCAGATTTAGCCATACGCTGTGATTTCCCTGGATTAAAAAGTCAGATCGTAGAATTTCCCATTACAGATACGGAAAAGCCATTGACCGCAGGACGTTTTACGATTCAAAAGTCCGCAGATTTACCATTTGACTACGATTTTTTAGAAGTAAAGATCGTTATTTCTGGCTCGATCCGCGTCAAAGATAGTGACGGGGTAATTCATAAAGCCAATGTCGGGGACGTTATTGTTTTTACTCCCCCAACTTCTGTAGTTTTCCTCTGTGACTCAGAAGGCGAAGCGGTTTATATGGCTCATCGCGAACAAGCACCAATGTTTAGTCAGAATGGGGAAAGTCAGCCTGTACTCTCAACCAAACCAGGGATTCAACTAATTAAAGCAGGTACGCCAGAAACAATTGAAGTTGCGCCCATAGTCGAACTTCCCGACCACAAAAGTAAAATTATCGACCTGCCTATTTCCGAAGCAGATAGACCTCTTTCTTTGGGTCGTTTTGCCATGCAGCCATCGATTGATTTTCCCTTTCTCTACGAGTATTTAGAGGTAAAGGTAATACTCAAGGGCAAAATATGCGTTAAAGACGAACAGGGAGTTAAATATGAAGCAACTCCAGGAGACATTTATATTTTTACTCCCCAAACCGTAGTAACTTTCTTAGCAGAATCAGATGGTGAGGCTGTCTACGCAGGACATCGTGAACAAGAACCTCTTTTCCTTCTTTGATTACAAGTTAAGGGCGAACCAACCTTCGCCCCTACGACTGTTGACCATAAATATTTACTATCATGACTACAACCACAACGCGATCGCAAACTTTCCGCAACCTCGCTTCTCCCCAGCATCCCCTCGAACCATTAACGGCAGAGGAAATTAAAGCGGCGGTTAGTATTCTCAAACGAGAAAAACAGTTAGGCAAAACGATTAGATTCCCAACTGTCACTCTCAAAGAACCCGATAAGCAAGCTGTCTTCAATTTTGAAGAGGATGATAACCTTGAGCGTGAAGTTTTTATTATTATTCTCGATAATGCTGACGGGGCTACCTATGAAGCGGTAGTGTCCCTAACTTCAGAAACCGTAACATCTTGGCAGCATATACCAGGGGTACAGCCTTCAATTATGCTCGATGAGTTTGAAGAATGCGAGGCTGCGGTTAAAGCTAGCCCTGAATTTCAAGCAGCGATTAAAAAACGAGGAATTGAAGACCCTGATTTGGTAATGGTCGATCCTTGGTCGGCTGGTTACTACGGTATCGAATCGGAAAAAGGACAGCGATTATCGCGGGCTTTATGCTGGGTGCGATCCACTCCGACAGATAACGGTTATGCCCGTCCCATTGAGGGAGTAATTCCTGTTGTAGATTTGAATAAGATGGAGGTAATTCGGGTCGAAGATCACGGAGTTGTTCCCTTACCGCCCCAGTCGGGAAACTACGCCAAAGAGTTTATCGATGAATTTCGCAAAGATCTCAAACCTCTAAATATTACTCAGCCTCAAGGTACTAGCTTTGAAATAGAGGGGCATTTGTGCGCTGGCAAAAGTGGCAGTTTCGCATCGGCTTTACTCCCCGCGAAGGTTTAGTTCTTTACACTATCGGCTATGAAGATGGCGGACGAGTGCGACCGATTGTTTATCGCGCCTCTTTATCAGATATGGTTGTTCCCTATGGAGATCCACGTCCACAGCACTATCGCAAAAATGCTTTTGACGTAGGTGAATATGGAGTGGGAACATTAGCTAACTCCCTAAAGCTAGGCTGCGACTGTCTGGGAGTGATTCGTTATTTCGATGCCTTTATGACCAATAGCCGAGGGGATGTCTTCACCATTGAAAATGCTGTATGTATGCACGAAGAAGACTTTGGTATACTTTGGAAGCACGTAGACTGGCGTACAGAGCAAGCAGAGGTCAGGCGATCGCGTCGCTTAGTAGTTTCGTTTATTTCTACGGTAGGTAATTATGAATATGGCTTTTTCTGGTACTTTTACCAAGATGGCACGATTCAGTACGAAATTAAGCTGACAGGAATCGTTAACACCGCGTCCGCTATGCCAGGAGAAGATCCCAAATACGGTACGCTAGTGGCACCCCAGCTAAATGCGCCAATTCACCAGCACTTTTTCAATGTTCGTTTAGATATGTGCGTTGACGGCGGTGATAATTCAGTTTACGAAGTAAATACCGAAGCCGAACCCTTAGGGGAAACCAACCCTTATGGTAATGCCTTTTTTGCAAAGTCTACTCCTTTAAATACCGAGTTAGCAGCACAGCGAATTATCAACCCTTTTTCAGGTCGTTATTGGAAAATTGTCAATCCTTCTAGCTTTAACAGTCTGGGACAACCCGTAGGCTATAAACTAATGCCAGGAGATAATATTTTGCCTTTTGCTCATCCCGAAGCTAGCGTGATTAAACGGGCGGGCTTTATGAATAAGCATCTTTGGGTAACACCTTTCAGTCCCGATGAAATGTACAGTACGGGAGACTATCCCAACCAGCATCCAGGAGGTGCAGGTATTACCGAATGGACACAAAGCGATCGCTCTGTTGAAGATACCGATGTTGTTCTCTGGTACACCTTCGGACAGCATCATGTTACTCGTCCCGAAGACTGGCCGGTAATGCCCGTGGCGTATATCGGTTTTAAGCTCAAACCCATCGGCTTTTTTGATGCTAATCCCGCCCTGGATGTGCCACCTTCAGTAAACGGTCATGGAAAGTGTCATTAGTGTAGGTTGATAGCTATACACTCTTATAAAACCCATTTGAGATCTATAAGAGTGCTTGTATTTTGAGTAGGAGTCTCAGGGAGCAAAGATTGATTTTGGTAGTAGCGCGTCTTGGCTAAAATGCTGGTCTGGAATAGAGCGATCTCGCACTCAATCCACGCCAGTATTTTTATAAAATAAAGCATTAAACTGCTATCAAAAGAAGATTTCAGAATTTTGAGTCTATTATGAAATTGTCAATTTTCTAAGTCAATGCTTTTACAGATAAAGTATTCGGTGGTAATCCTGCTGCTATCTGTCCTCTCTAAAATTGGCTACCCAATCATGTCATGCAGCAAACCAAAAATATCATTTGATATTAAAAGTCTGTGATCGGAAGATCACCTTAGATGTACAAGAAGCAACATCGGTTAAAAAACATCTAAAGTTGAAGTCCAAGCAGAATGACAATGGTGCATGGGATAGAGAAGAACAAAGACGTAAAAACCAACCAGCGATCGAGTTACTCAGAAAAAGAATTGCCAGAAACAAGCTTATGAGTAATGAAGAATCTAAGAAGAGAGCAAAATTCTTAACTGACTTTCAAAAAACAGTTGATGAGCAAAGAATTTTAGAACGAAAATTGTATTCTCCACAATGATCGTTTTTATTAATACTGGTATTTTAGGATTGCTTGCTAATCATAAAATACAAGGTGAGGCTGCTGACTACGAACAATGGCTTTTAGGTTTGTTATCAAAAGGCTTTTTGGTCTTAACCTCGGATATTTGTGATTATGAAGTTAGAAGAAGCCTTATTTAAAAATCCTTGAGGGGGTCTAACATAAATAGCATTGCTAGTCTAGACGAACTCAAAGACTTGATAACTTTATTAATATCTAGCTGATTCACAACTGATTGGGGTAACGTTCATAAACGAAGGCAGAAGGCAGAAGAATGAAGGCAGAAGTTTACTCGAATGATGCTAGGTTTTAGACCTCTGCCAAACACATTTCCTCTTCAACAACTCGATTGGGTATGCGTGGGAAACCCGCACACCCCTCTCGTTCAAAGAGGTCTTGATACAATTAGCAAGGTGTACTCACCGCAGCTAGGATGAAGTATACGACCTCTGACCTCTAACCTCTGACCTCAAGGGCGAAGCCCGATAAGTTGCCTAATAAAAAAAGAGCAAGGTATGGAAACCTTACTCTATAAATTGTTTTTTAGATTAAGCCTTTAACGTGACTCATAATGCCTTCTGGATCTATACCTTGGAAGGGAAACTGTTCCCAAAGTCCACCACAGCCTTCTTCATGAACACCAAGATAAGCAAACTTAGGAGTCAAGCCTCGCTCAAGTAGCCAAGAACCAAAGCGACTGCCTAAACCAGTACGACGGTTAAAAGACTCAACAACCAGAACAAAAGGTGCCTTACCGATTTTTGCCATCATCTCTTCATCGACAGCATTCAGAGTAGACTTATTGATTAAACCAACGTTGATACCTTCTTTTTTCAAGCGTTCTACTGCATCCAAAGAGCGATATAAAGCATCTCCAAAGCTGACAATATAGCCTGCGTCTCCTTCACGAATTACTTCGTCTTTGCCAGGAGTAAAAGTATAGTCGCCACCAAACATTTCGTTACCCGCATCATCTAAGATCATAGGAACTTTAGAGCGAGTGGAGAAAATAAAGCGCATACCTGGGTTATAAAATACTTTATTTACACAGGCAGTCATTTGGTTAGCATCGGCAGGGAAATAGAGACGAGTTTCATAACCATCTTCTAGTCCGTTGTCGGCAAACATATTGTTGATACCAAAGTGACAAGTGTTGTCTGCCATGTCGTCGATACCAGCATGAGAAAAATGACATAAGACATTGGACTTGTTAAGACGAGCCATGGTGATCTCAGAAACACACATTTCTAAGAAAGCACTAAAGGTGGCGAATACTCCCTGTTTGCCTTCTTCCATGCCAAAACCCGCAGCAGCCGAAAAATTACCCCGTTCCATAATTCCAGAAGGAATAAACACTTCTGGATGGGCATCGTGGATTTGTTTAAAACCACAAGAACCTTCTAAATCACTATCTATAAAGATAACTTTTTCTTTACGTTCGGCATCGCTCATTTTATCGAGGACAGATACTACCGCTTCACCAAAGACGTTGCGGTTGGAACCAACCTTGTCGCTAACTCCTAAGAACTTATAGTCGTTGCTCGATTTTTTGATGTTTTTGAGAAAGTCTGCTGCTGCACCTTGTCCATGTTTTTCGAGATAGGAAACTGCTTTATCGACGGCAATTACATCATGTCCGTGAGTAGAACCTTCAATACCTTCAATTCCTGGACACATAGGACGTTTGTTGATTAATGCCACAGGACCATTTCCAGTTACCGCAGCGCACATACGGCTATAAAGAGAGTCAATATCTTCTCCGTCTCCCGTATTAACCTCTAAACCGTGACCAGTCAAGGTTTGACCAACATCATAACCAGGCAGATAATCAGAAGGATGTCCAGCAATAGTTACATCGTTGTCGTCGATAAATAGCTTGATGTTTAGGTTTTGAGCAACTGCCAAGCGAGCAGCCTCCGCGTCATTACCTTCTTGTTGCGAACCATCAGAACCCAAGCAAACTATTACTTTATCTGGGTTAGCCAAGGCTATACCGTTGATGAAGGGCCACATATGTCCTAAACGACCAGAACTAAATTTAATCCCAGGTGTCAAGCCTAATTCGGGGTGTCCAGGTAGCTTAGAATTTGCACCACGATACTTGAGCAATTCTTCTTGAGGCAAATCGCCATTTAAGGTCGCCATTAAATATTGTGTGGCAACACGGTGTCCTGCTTCATCAAAAAAGATCGGTACAAACATATCTGGCGCACCACGAAAGAAAGCATCGAGGATCATCACTTCGGGAACAGTATCAAAAGGTCCTCCCGTGTGTCCGCCAACGCCTCTAGCTCCGCCGGTAGCTGTAAAAAAGACGATCGCCTCACGGCAAAGTTGAATATTGGCTGTTAAAGTTTCTTTTTGTTCGGCTGTTAAGGTAGGCTTGTTAGGGTCTAAAGCTAGTCGCTTATAAGCACCTAAATCAATGGGAAAACGGGTGGTTGTTGCAGTCATAATTTATTTTTTGGTGTGTGAGTAAAGCTGTAAATTAAAAAACATTGCTAGTTTCACGAAGTATAAAATTTTGGCTAATATTACCTGTAGCTATCAGCTTTTGATTGACGTTGGTAAGTAACCGATCTGTTTTTCATACTTTAGCTTTAGTCTAGCAATGCTAATTAAGAAATTATTACACTTTAGATCAGTGTTAATTATTATCAGATAAATCTATTGTTCACATAGAGCGGTGAACAAGTTCAAGTTTATCTGGTTGTGGTCTTTGAGGGAAATCATCTTTTTATGGATAGGATCTAGTGGCAACCGAATTAATACTAAATCCGATTGATAAAGCGTACTTTTCACGATCTAGCCAAAGTCTTTGTGACCTCTGGCTTATTTTTATTTTAACGTCAGTTCTGGTTAAGACGATTTTGAGGTTGATTTTATCAAGGAATAGTATTTTCAGCCAACGAAAGATCAAGGGTTTGGGCTTATCCTGAACTCAGGTTATCAAAAAGTTTTCAGCTATAGGTTATCAGCCTTTAAACTACTTTTTAACCAGCTTATTTAATTTCTTTTAACTTACCCAGTACATATTTATATAAAGCCTGGTTGTTTTGTCGTTTAAATAGGGTTGCAGCATAATCTAAGTTTTTCATTGCTTTACGCTTTTCTCCCACCGTTTGATAAACTAAACCCAAGTTGCCATAAGCCTCTGCGTAGTTGGGCTTGAGTTTGATAGCAGCTTGATGATCGGCGATCGCTTTTGGATATTCTTGAATTTTGTTGTGTGCTACCGCCCGATTATAGTAAGCTTCAGCATAATTTTTATTAAGGCTAATTGCTCGGTCGAAATCAGCGATCGCCTGATGATATTTTTGCGCCGTTAAGTAAGATGTGCCTCGGTTGTAGTAAGTTGGGGCATGACGGGAATTAAAGTTAATAATATGAGTGTAATCGGCGATCGCTTTATCTAAATGCTGAATTTTATGATAGACGTTAGCGCGATTGTAGTAAGCTTCTAAGTCTTGGGGATTGAGGCTAATTGTTTGAGCATAGTCAGCTAATGCTTGAGGATATTGCTCAAGTTTATTATAAGTATTGGCGCGATTGTAATAGGCTTCGGCATCTTCTGGGTTAAGGCGGATTACCTGGGTATAATCAGAAACTCCCTGCTGATATTGTTTTAACTTGTTGTGTGCCATGCCTCGATTGTAATAAGCATCGCTGTAATCAGGATTTAATTTGACTACCTGGTTAAAATCAGCGATCGCTTGATAGTATTCCTCCAACTGATTGTAGACAGTGCCACGATTAAAATACGCCTTGGCGTAATTAGGACAAAGCTCGATGGCGCAGGTATAATCGGCGATCGCTTTTTGTTGTTTTCCTAGCTGTCCATAACCATAACCGCGTAGAGTGTAAGCTAAAAAGTTATTGCGATCGCGCTGCAAAACAGCATTTAAATCTTCGATGCCCGTACTATAGTTTCCTTGGGCATAGTATACTTCACTACGGCGATAATAAGCATCAATATTTTCAGGATCGTCAATGAGAGTTAGACGTAGCTCTTCTAAAATATTTTGATAATCTGGTGATGTCGATTCTTTATCCATTACTTATTGTCTAACAACCTCTTGATTACCATGCAGGTTTTGAATTTTGATGAAAATTTGTTGTCCTAACACCTGTTTGCCCTATTTTTGAAACAAATTAGCAGCTAAAGTTAAATCTTTGATTTGCTTCTTTCCTGAAGAATATAATAAACTAGTCCTCGATTGTAGTAGGCATCGCTATAGTCAGCATCGAAGAAAATGGCTTTAGTATAGTCAGCAATCGCTTTTTGATATTCCTGGAGTTTTTTGCAAGCATTGCCCCGATTATTATAAATTAGAGCAGACTAAGGCTTGATGACTGTTGCTCGATTGTAGTCGGCGATCGCCTCTTGATATAGTTCCAGACAACTATAGCTAACTCCCCGATTATAATAGGCGTTACAGTAATCAGGCTCTAAGGCTATACGTCGGTCGCAATCCATAATTGCCTGTTTATATTCTTGCAGGAAATTGAAAGCATTGCCACGATGATAATAAGCATTCCCATCCTCTGAGTCTAAATCAATCGCCATAGAATAATCGGCGATCGCCTGGGGATAATTTTTGAGCTTACCGTGGATATAGCCTCGATCTTTGTGAGCAGCAGGGAATTTGGGCTGAAGGCGAATCATCTCACTATAACAAGCTGAAGCGTTATCGTAGTCTTTGAGCTGACCATAGGAATGTCCTTGACTGTAAATTGACCGTTGGTCTTGGGAATTAAGTAAAATTGCCTGACTATCCTATATTAAGAAATATGTAATCAACAATAACAGTCAGGACATTTAGAGCTACAAGCGTTCTTATTATCGATTTCATACATCAAATTATCAATGCCTACTTTTGTTGACATCCCATAGATATAGGTATTATTGTAGTAAGTTAGCAAGTATATGATTTGGTAATGTTCCTTGAGCAACGATATTGGCAAAATTCTGCTAGCAAAAACCAACACCATCGCTGAAAGTTGGATCGAAAGCATTCGCCAAAATATAGACATCAAAAGCTCCAAAGGTCTTGCCCATACATCGGTACGCAACAGCATTCCTCTAGTTATAGAAGCACTGGCTAGTTTACTCTCAGATTCCATAACCGATAAACCGCAACAGTTAAAAGATGGTGGTTTAGAGCATGGATTTGTTAGAGCCGAACAAGGCTATGACGTGGCTGAAATTATGCGGGAATATAGTTTATTACGGACAATTATCTTTGCTACCTTGAAGTCAGATTTGTTAGCTGGCTCTAAAGATGAAATGTTTCAGGCAATAGAGCTTATTGATTCGGTAGTAGATCAAGTTATCTCTTTGTCTCTAGATAGCTATGTAGATGGGCGATTAGAAGAATTCAAGCAGCTAAGAGGTCAACTGGTACTAACCAATCAAGAATTAACGCGCCTAGTAGAGACACAAAAAGAAGATCTGGCTCATTTGGCACATGAACTCAAATCTCCCCTTAATTCTATAATGGGCTTTTCTAGCCTTTTGATGCAGCAACAGCAAAGATCTACTCAAGGAGAAAATGCTCTGGATCTACAAATGACCAGAAAAGTTATTAAAAATAGTAAACAATTGCTGCGTTTAATTAATGACGTGCTGGAAATGTCTCGTTATGAAGCGGGTAAAATACCCTTGAACGTGGAAGCGCTCGATTTGCGATCGCTAATCCTCGGAGTTACGGAAGCTTTTGAACCTTCTGCCAATCAAAAAAATCTGGAAATAATTTTTGATGACAATGACGCTCCCCAATTGGTACAAAGTGATTTATTAAGACTACAGCAGGTGGTTACTAATTTAGTTAGCAACGCTATTCACTACACCGAATCAGGAACTATAAGAATTACCTGTAAAAGCAATGACCATAATCGATGGTCAATTGCGGTTGAAGATACAGGTATAGGTATTAGCCCAGAAGTACAAACTCATATTTTTGAACCTTATTATCGAGCTAGTTCACTGGGCAATGGCACTGGCTTAGGATTAGCCATTGTTGAGAAGCTAGTCAAGCTACTGCAAGGCAAAGTTGATTTAGTTTCCCAACTCGAAAAAGGCTCTACTTTTACCGTAACTTTTCCCATGACGGTCGTTTTATCTTAGATTAAAAGTAGGGGCGAACGGCTCTAAGACTGACTTTTGACTTATAGAACAAATTAACCAACGGTGGCTACAGAACCACCATCAACTCGATAATTTGCACCCACGACAAAACTTGAGTGTTGAGAACAAAGAAAGGCAATTACCGCAGCTACTTCTTGCGCCTTGCCTCGACGACGTAATTCTAAGTGAGGGCGTTTTTCATCCAGAAAAGTTTCAATTGCTTCGTCAAAACTCATTCCTTTTTCTTTGGCTCGTTTTTCCATCATGGCATCAGTCATCGGTGTGGCGATATAAGCAGGAGAAACCGAGTTGATCAAAATACCGTCCTTAGCAAAGGCTTTAGATAGATTTTTGGTTAAATTGAGTATTCCAGCTTTTGCTGCACAGTAAGGCATCTCATCGGTGTATGGCTGCACGGCATCTTCTGAACCAATGAGAACAATTCTGCCCCAGCCTTCTTTCTGCATAGAGGGAATAAAAGCTCTACACAGTCTTACCGCAGACATAAAATCAACATCTATAGTTTCGTACCAGTCTTCATCGGTTAGACTTAAAAATTCTTTGGTTGAACCTGTTATCCCAGCGCAGTTGACTAAAATATGAACCGTACCATAATGTTCAAGTATCTGTTGTTTTGCTGCTTCAACTGCTTCTAAGTTTGTTAAATCGGCGGTTACTGATATGGCTTCACCAATCTTGTTAATTTCTGCTGCGGTTGTGTTTAATTCATCATTAGTTTTATCTATTAAAGCAATTTTAACGCCCTCGGCTGCTAACAACTTGGCTGTTGCCCTGCCCATGCCAGAGTCTCCTCCACTAATTACGGCTACCTTATCTTTTATGCCAAAATCCATGCTTATTCCTGTATTTCTTTAATTTGGTTTTTGTCGTTAAATTACTACGTGATACGCTTTTACTCTTTAATTCTTGATTACGAATTATATTTTTAGCTAATATCGTATTGTTTCTTTTTTAAACTTAAAGTCAGAAAGCTTATCGATAATCTAAGATTTGCAGTTATAAATACTTTTTTCGGGTGACTGCTATTTTTAAGAAGTATTTGCTACTAATTAATAGTCAAACATTTGTGGCAATATTTTATCTATCTTAGGTTGAATTATATCAACTGCTTAAAAAAATAAACGATGATTAAACATAGCTCTCATTACTTATTGAGCTAACGAAAATATGTATTTCTTGGGGCAGATGTATTTTATAATTAACGCTCTATGCTTTTGACTACTTACTAAATTTGAGAGCGATTTTTCTTTATTTTGTAAAAAGCGATCGCTCTCAAATCAATCATTCGTATGTATGTAATGATAAATATTATTGAGCAGTTTCTGGATTTACTTGACTAGGTGTAAACTCTGCTGCTATACAGCTTTTCATAGCTTTTTCGCTAGATATTTCAATGCTTGTCAAATCAAGAGTACACTCAGCATATTGTGCAGGCAGCAGACTACGACGGCAGTTATCCAAAGCCATACCAGACTTAACTTGCTTTAAACTATCACTAATATCGATGACGCAACTAGCCAACTCATTGGGTCTACGAACACGATAGCAAGACTGCAAAGCATCATCTCCCTTTATATCAGTATTAGCTTTAATATCTTGAACACAAGAAGCAAGCAACCTAGGTTCTAAAGCATCTGAACAAGCTGCTGCTGCTGATGATTTGGCAACACCATCAAGAATTAGACTATCGGCACAACTACCAATATCACCAGCGATCGCTGGAGAATTGGGGATAGCTAATAAAAACACAGGTAAAGAAACTAAACTAGTCCAACGAATAACCTTTACTAGAATTTGCATGGCAATTTAACAATATTTTTAACTCACACCCATATTAAGGGTAGATCACCAAAACTGGAATGAGAAAATATAAAAGGATTAGGGATGAGGAAAATAAGCAATTGAAATATCCTTTTTCCTTTTATCTAATATTGTGGAATGCTAGAATCTATCTCCTCACTCCAAGCGGCAATACCGCCTTTGACATTTGTGCCTTCAATTCCCGCTTCTTTAAGAATATTTAAAGCTTTTGCCGATCGCCCTCCGAGTTTACAATGAGCAATAAGACGATGACCATTAACTAATTCTTTTACTTTATTTATGCCGCTGCCGTCTTCTAGTTCAGACAAGGGAACTAAAATCGAACCGTCAATTTTGGCAATTTCGTATTCATGGGGATTACGAACATCTAGCAAGACAAAATCATCTTTACCGCTATCCATAAGCTGCTTCAAATCTTTGACCGACATTTCTGGGATCATATTTTCTGCCTCTTTGGCTGCTGCTGCTGCTTGAGGTATACCACAAAACTCTTGATAATCAATTAGTTTTTCGATTACAGGACGCTCAGGATTAGGTCGCAGCTTAAGCTCACGGAACTTCATGTCCCAAGCATTATAAAGCAGTAATCTACCGCTGAGGGTATTTTCTGCACCCAAAATAATCTTAATTGCTTCTGTTGCCTGAATTGTGCCAATAATGCCACAGAGAACCCCTAATACTCCTCCCTCGGCGCAGGAAGGAACCATTCCTGGTGGTGGTGGTTCGGGATATAAATCGCGGTAGTTAGGGCCACCCTGGTAGTTAAAGACCGTTGCCTGTCCTTCAAAACGGAAGATAGATCCGTAGACATTAGGTTTGTCTAGCAATACACAAGCATCGTTAGTCAAATAACGAGTAGGGAAGTTATCTGTACCATCAACAACTACGTCATAAGGAGCTAAAATATCTAGGGCATTTTCGGAACTAATAGCCGTTTCGTATAAATCTACCTGACAATGGGGATTAATACTATGAATACGGTCTTTTGCTGACTGAATCTTTGGTTTGCCTACCCATGATTCACTGTGAATAATCTGACGTTGCAAATTGGAACTATCAACAATATCAAAGTCTACTAGACCAATTCTGCCAATACCTGCTGCTGCAAGATATAACAAAAGGGGAGAACCAAGACCACCACTACCGATACAGAGAACGCTAGCTGCCTTGAGACGTTTTTGTCCTTCTAATCCTACTTCTGGCAGAATGATATGGCGCGAGTACCTTTGATACTCATCTTTATTAAGTTCGATTGCTTCCAAGTTTGGATTAAGCATGGTTATTATCAAAGCGCGTTAGCGAAGCTTAACGAAGTTATTGCTGCCCAGACAATCGAGGTCAGCATTTTTACTATAAGCATCTAATTATATAACTATGATCGCAATTATCTTTTAATTTTGCCAGAAGAATAAAGCGATCGCGTCTTCTCTAATTAAGCAAAAGTTGATTTAAAGCGATCTCCATCTTAGTAATGAGTTCATGACTGCTTTTACTCGGCGTGCTGACGATACCAGTCAATAGTATTTTTTAAGCCTTGGCGAAATTCTGTTTCTGCCACAAAGCCAAATTTTTCTTTTGCTCTTTGGGTATCTAAACAACGTCGAGGTTGACCATTAGGCTGATCCGTTTGCCAGACAATCTCTCCTTGAAAATCCATTAACTCGCAAATAGTTTCTACCAAATCTTTAATGGGTACTTCATGATTAGTACCTAAATTGACTGGCGCAGCTTCATTATATTTTTGGGTTGCCATAACAATACCCCGCGCTGCATCAGTAGAATATAGAAATTCGCGAGTCGGGCTACCATCTCCCCAGGCTGGTAATTCTTTATCTCCACGTTGTTGAGCCTCATAGACTTTGCGAATCAAGGCAGGAATAACGTGAGAACTACTGGGATCAAAATTATCTTCAGGGCCATAAAGATTAACGGGCAAGAGATAAATACCGTTAAAGTCATATTGCTGCCGATAGGCTTCTAACTGAACCAGTAAAGCTTTTTTGGCAATACCGTAGGGGGCATTAGTTTCTTCAGGATAACCGTTCCACAAATCATCTTCTTTGAAGGGGACGGGAGTAAATTTGGGGTAGGCGCAGATTGTACCGACACAGACAAACTTACTTATACCTTCTTGATAGGCAGCATGAATTAACTGTGTACCCATCATTAAGTTGTCGTAAAACAGTTCGGCAGGCTTTTCTCGGTTTAGACCAATACCACCCACATGAGCAGCAAGATGAACGACTATATCTTGCTCTTTGACCGCCTGCTGGCAATTTGACCACTGACGCAGATCTAAGGCACGCGATCGCGGTGTGCTAATTTTACCAATAGTTGCTCCAGCCTTACACAATTGGTCTACAACCTGTTTGCCTAAAAAACCAGTTCCGCCAGTAACTAGAATTCTTTTGTCTTGTAAATCTAACATTACTAATTGTAATTGAATGTATACAGGTATTTACTAAGCTATTTAGTTTTTATCTAATCAATAATCGTGGCGAAATTTCTGCGTAAAGAAGTATTGTCACAATCATGACTACCATCAGGAGTAGACAAATTTAAATTGATTAAGTCAGCATTTACCATTAACCGAACTAACTCTTCAAAGGTAACGGTAGGCTGCCATCCCAGTTTTTGTTTAGCTTTAGTAGGATCGCCAATTAGCAAATCTACTTCAGCAGGACGAAGATAGCGAGGGTCGAACTCTACGTAGTCGTGCCAGTCAAGATTTACGTGTTTAAAAGCAATATCCAAAAATTCTTTAATTTGGTAAGTTTCTCCTGTGGCGATGACATAATCATCGGGCAGATCTTGTTGAAGCATTAACCACATCGCCTTGACATAATCCTTGGCATAGCCCCAGTCTCTTTTTGAGTCTAGATTACCCAAGTATAGTTTCTGTTGCGTTCCTTGAACAATCCGAGCTATGGCTCTAGTGATTTTGCGCGTCACAAAGGTTTCACCACGACGAGGAGATTCATGATTAAACAAGATACCGTTACAGGCAAATAAGTCGTAAGATTCACGATAATTTATAGTTTGCCAATGGGCATAGACTTTAGCGCAGGAATAAGGGCTACGAGGATAAAAGGGTGTGGTTTCTTTTTGAGGAACATCTTGAACCTTACCAAACATTTCTGAAGAACCTGCCTGATAAAATCTAACTTCGATGCCTGTACGTTGCTGATAATCTCTTATTGCTTCTAAAAGACGCAAAGTACCCATGGCTACGGAGTCAACTGTATACTCTGGAGAATCGAAACTGACTCTAACGTGAGACTGCGCACCTAAGTTATAAATTTCAATAGGCTTAACTTGCTCTAAAATACGTCTTAAAGTAGTGCCGTCAGTTAGATCGCCGTAATGAAGAAACAGTTGGGCTTGGGGACTATGGGGGTCTACGTAAAGGTGATCGATGCGATCGGTGTTAAAAGTAGAAGTTCTACGAATAATACCGTGAACTTCATAACCTTTCTCTAAAAGAAATTCACTTAAGTAAGAACCGTCTTGACCGGTAACACCTGTAATCAAAGCTACTTTGCGATCGCTCATTTAACTATTTTTGCTACTATTTTGTTTTACTGCTTGGCTATTCTGCACTACCGTATTATATAGTCAATGTTTTTGAAAGAATTGTTACTGCATTTAACATTATTAATAAAAATAAAAGTAGTAGTGAATTATATCAACATACAATGCTACAACTAAATTAATATAATAAAATTTTATCTATAGCTGCAAATAGTATAAAGGCTTAGAACTTTTTCTACCTTCAATTATCTTGCTCTGAATCAAAACTGTTCAAATAGTAGTCAATCATGGTTTGTCGATAAAATAAAGGCATTCCTGTATCGTAATATTTTCCTTGGACGAGATAAGCGATCGCACCACTAGTTTGTCTTAGTTTATCGAGACAGGTTGTTAACTGAAATTCTCCTTTAAATCGTTGATTATGATTTATTTCTGCTGCCAATAAATTAAAGATTTCTGATTCTAAAACGTACATACCAAAAATACCGAGGAATTGATCGTCAGGCATTCCTGGGACTTGTAAATGTTCTCTGGCATACTCTAAAGATGGTTTTTCGTAGATCTGGGCAATATCTAAAATCGATTGTGACTTTTGCCAAGTCCCACTAACACAACCTGCTTTATGAATAATATCTGCATTCATGGGAGTTATGCCGATAACGCTAGTATTTGTTTGCTGATAAATATCGAGCATTTGTTTGGCACAAGAAAACTCAGTATCCGAGGTGTAGATATGATCTCCTAATAACAACAAAAACGGCTCATTGTTTACCCAGTCTTGAGCGCAAAAAACAGCATGACCAAATCCTTCTTGTTTGGTTTGGGTCAAAATCGTAATGCGATCGCCTATAGCCTGTAGATATTCGGTATATTCTCTATCTTCGGCTGAAAGTTTTTGCCATAATTCGGGCTTGGGGGGAGACTTGAACAGATCCTCAAATAAATCGCGATCGCTTTGCTGCACCACAATTCCAATTTCTTCAATCCCTCCACTAATTGCTTCTTCGGCGATCGCCAGAATAATTGGCTTGGCTCTACCGTCTTTGCCGATAATAGGCAGCAGTTCCTTTTTCATCGTTTTGGTAGCTGGATACATTCTCGTACCAAAACCCGCAGCAGGAATAATTGCTTTACGCACTTGTTTACTAGACATTTAATGATTAATGTTAAATGATTAATGTTAAATGTTAAATGCTAATACATTTCATATTTCAAGAGAGTACAGGGAATTGCACCGTTATACAACTTAATGCGCTTAGAAGTTCTTAAGCCAACTTGTCTTGATAGCTTCATGCTGCCTGTGAGAATATACGCAGTCCAGCCTCTGAATCTTTGTTTAAAGATATCTCCTAGCAGCTTGTATAGTTCTCCTAATTCAGCTTCATTGCCCAATCTTACGCCATAAGGAGGATTACAAATTAAAACTCCTCGATCTGCTGGTGCTTCAATAGTAGAAACTTCCTGACGAGCGAATTTTACATAGTCTTCTAGTCCAGAACTTTCAGCGTTAGCAAAAGCCTGTCTGATAATTTTTAGATCGCGATCGCTGCCTATTATCGGTATATCTATACTATTTTTCTGGCGATCGCTTGCTTGCTTAAGTAAACTTTGCCACAGGTCATGGTCGTAATCTAACCAAGTTTGAAAACTAAAGTCTCGGTATAGTCCAGGAGCGATGTCTAAAGCTTTTAAAGTTGCTTCAATCGGTAATGTACCGCTACCACACATCGGGTCTAGAAAGGGTAAGTCGGGTGTCCATTCTGCCATTTCTAATAAAGCTGCTGCGAGAGTCTCTTTCATCGGCGCATCACCCATAGCAGGACGGTATCCACGACGATGTAAACTAGAGCCTGAGCTATCTAAGCTTAAGATACAGTGCTTTTGATCGATGTGAGCATTGATAATCAAATCAGGATTTTCTGTATCTACACTAGAGCGTTTTCCCCGCCGACTCTTTTGTAGATCGACGATCGCATTTTTAATTTGTAAAGCCGTAAAGTGAGTATGATTAAGATTTTTACTCTTACCTGTACAGGTAACGGCGATCGTCATATTTGGGTCGAGATATTCTTCCCAATCTAGCTTTTGCACGTTGCGATAAAGCTCATCTCCGTCAAAACTTTTGATCCTGGCAATAGGCATTAAAATCCGAAAAGTTGTCCTTGTCCAAAGGTTAGCCCGATAAAGTAATTCGCGATCGCCTTGAAAGTGAACCCCTGTAAAGTCAGTGCGCACATTTTTTGCTCCAATTCTGATTAATTCTTGAGCAGCAACTTCTTCCAAACCGCGAGATGTAGTAGCAAAGTAATCATTTAACATTTAACATTTAACATTTATATTGTTCATCCGTAAGGTGGGCAGAAAAAATAATTAATCATCTTGTCAATCAAGATATCCTGCTTATGCCCACCAAAAACCAACAGTCTCATCTTCGTGGATTCTAGATGCTCTGTAATCATAATCATAGCTGGTGGCATTAATTTAACCTAATTTGGGTTTCGGTTTTACTCAGATGAGAAGTATCACCATAAAAGTCTAAATTCCAGCGATTATCATTGTGGCGAACAGCTTTAGTTAAGCAGCAAAGAGCAGCTTTAAAATCAGGTGTATTAGGCACTAGTCCCTTAGCTGCGCCAAATACTGTTACACCATGTCCGACGATTAAAATATCTTCAGAAAACTGAGAAACTAATTGCTTGACTGTTTTTTCTGTACGTCCATAAACATCCGCTCTCCTTTCGGGATATTGAGCAGTTAAATAGGATTTATAATTCCAATCAATCAAAGGGTATTCTGTTGTCAAAAAATCCTGGGGATGAATTTCTGGTTTTTCCGTCATCCATTTGGGGTTGTACCATTCACTTAAGCCCGCCTCTAGCTTAATCGGCAGATTCAAAACCTGGGCTATCTCGTTAGCGGTTTGGATAGTCCGTAGAAAAGGTGAAGCAAAAATATGGCAAATGTTTTCTTGTTTGAGTCTTTGCCCCAATTCTGCCGCTTGTGTTACCCCATCTACAGACAATGGGGGATCGTAACGTCTATGGGCGGTATCAAACCATTCTGGATTAATAAAGTCGAGACGGTTTCCGTGTCTGGCTATCCAAACTGTTTGAGACATTATCTTAAATATATTTTGAGCTATTGTTAGTTTATATTGAGCAGAATCTTAGTGCAGGTATCATATACAAAGTTTTTTGTGTAGCTGACACCCCGATAAGTGTAAAAATGTATCGGTCTAATTAAAATAATTTCATTAGAATTAGGATCGCTTGAAAGACGGTATTTAGCCCAACGACTAACGAAATCAAGTTGTTTAGATTGAACTTCTGTTGCCTGAGATTGATAGCTAACGCCTCGATAAGTCAGTTTCATACGCTTATTTAGTAGTTTCAAAATTAAGAAAATTATTGATTACTACTCAATACGTATGAGAGACTAAAAACTTGCAGTTATTGTTCAATTTAACATTTGGGCGATAGCCTAAATAGAATAAATATGATCAAAAAGCGATCGCATTTTAGCAGTCTAGTTTTTCTACCTACAGCCTAAAGATTCGCGGGTATCTACTCCTGTTTTTGGATTAACACCTGAAGCATTTTCACAAAGTTGTTTGACCTGCGATTTGTCCAAAACTGCAAAGGAAAAGTCTGCGCCATTTATTTTGGCATCTCTAAAAGTGGAAAAAGAGAGGATTGATTCTTGAAAATTAGCGTTGGTCAAATCTGCGCCATTAAAATTAGTCAAATATCCAAAGCCATAGCTAAAATCTACTCCAGTTAAATTGGCATTAGCCAAATTAGAAGCGTTAAACACCGCACCTCGAATATCTGCATCGCTAAAATCTGCTTCTTCTAAATCGACTTTGGCAAAATCTACGCTTTGTAAAACCCTGCCAGCAAAGTCTTTATTGATCAAATCGGATTCACTATAAGTTGAGGGAGTAACCGAAGAAGAACTCCCTGCTATAGCTGGTAAAGGAACAATTAAAAGAATTAACAGCAACAAAAATGCACTTAGTCGGAGAAAATATTTCATGGATTAAATTTATTTTTAAGCAAATTTTGCTTAGAAGAACACAGTTTCTAATTGTAAATCTTCTTCTGTATCCCGTGGGAGTAATCGTCCTTTAAATCACTAAAATAATTATGGAAAATAGTAATCAAACAGATTTTTCGAGCTTATTACAACAACTATTAGACAAACAATCGTTGACCCAAACCCAAGCATCTCAATTAATGCAGGGATGGTTAGGCTCAGAAATTCCAGATGTATTATCTGGAGCAATTTTAGCAGCTATCCAAGCCAAGGGAGTTTGTGCCGAAGAGTTGGCAGGAATGGCACAGGTGTTAAAATCCCAATCTTTGCAACAAGACCAAGTTATCTATGATTATCCTGTTATCGACACCTGTGGAACTGGAGGGGATGGTGCATCTACTTTTAATATTTCCACCGCAGTAGCCTTTATTGCAGCAGCAGCAGGAATAAAAGTAGCCAAACACGGCAACCGTTCTGCTTCTAGTAAAGTTGGTTCAGCCGATGTTTTAGAATATCTTGGCGTTGATTTGACTGCATCTTTACCTAAAGTAAGAGCAGCATTAGACGAAGTTGGGATTACTTTTCTCTTTGCCCGTGGCTGGCATCCTGCTATGAAAAGCGTTGCGCCTATACGCAGCACTCTTAAAGTTAGAACAGTTTTTAATCTTCTTGGTCCACTGGTAAATCCTCTTTGCCCTACTGGTCAAGTAATCGGCGTTTACGATCGCTTATTTTTAAGTAGCATGGCAGAGGCATTGAATATACTGGGAATTTCTAAAGCGATCGCTCTTCACGGTAGAGAAAGGTTAGATGAGGCAGGACTAGGAGATGCTACGGATTTAATGATGTTAAATCAGGGAAAAGTAACGCCAGGTGTTGTTAATCCCCAAGCTTTAGGTCTAAAACCCGCTTCTTTAAAAGAGCTTAAAGGCGGAGAAGTTGAGGAGAATGCAGCAATTTTGACCAACGTGCTTCAAGGAAAGGGAAGTAAAGCACAGCAGGATGCAGTGGTATTAAATGCTTCGCTGGCTTTGCAGGTGGGAGAAGTAGTCGCTTTTGGCGATCACCTTCAGGGTGTAAATGTTGCCAGAGAAATTATCAATAGTGGTATTGCCTGGTCTAAACTGGAAGAGTTGGTTATATTCTTGAAAAGCTGAAGTTTCTATCTGAGATAAACCAAGAGCGGTTTTCAGTTGAGTAGAGCAGAAATTAGATAAGCTTAAATAGAAAATAAATTAAGCTCGATTCATGCCAGCTTTTATATGCAGGCTAGCTCTTTGTTCAGTCGAGCTACGGCAACGGGTAATTAATGCCTATGAAGCCAAAGAAGGCTTAAAAATAGAATTAGTACCAAAACTTGGTTTTTATTGATGAGTTAGGTGCAAAGTAAGTCTGTAACCGCATTAGTAGAATGAGAGCGATCGCAATGATGCAGATCCGTAACACTAGCTAAATTTAAATTGGCATAGTCTCTATGACTTCGTTGATACGAGCAATTTTTCTAAGCTATTAATGTATGCTTCTTGCTTATAAACCATTTCTGATTGCTATATTAAGGCATTTTCATACTCGTTTGCCATTTTTTTGCCTCTTCATAATAAGGAGAATTTTCTGATAGTAAGGCTGCTGCTGCTGCTGCCTGTTTCAAATTTCCGTCTTTAGCTCGACGATCAGCAATAAGATATATTTGCTCGTTCCATTGCTCAATAAGATCTTGAGCTTCTGAATATTGCTCGACCTCTGGGTTTATTTTCTGTAATATACCAATCGCTTTATTGTAGGATGAAGCTTGCCCAGGTTTGATGGTTGATTTTGCTTGAGCCAAATAATTTTGGTATAGATTCTGTTTTTGCGCTCTTGATTGCCATATTTGAACTGCTTCAGTTGCCTTTTGAGCAATCAATTTAGTCGAAGAATCATTTTGAGGCGCAAGTTTAGCAGCAGCGATCGCACCTGACAAATCTCCTTCACTAGCTCTTCCATAAGCAATATCCAAAATCACTTTACTCCAGCGAGTAATGTCAGCTTGCGCCTGTTGGAAAAAAGGAGAATCTGATTGAATTTCTTTAGCTTGGCTAATTGCTTTATTAAAACTGGAAGCTTGATTGTTTTTGAGATACATTCTATTTGAATCAGGCAGATAATCTGCTTGCTGAGAATTCAAATCGGTATAAATTTTAGGATCGCGATCGTTTAAATAATCTAATGATTGAGTAATAGCGAGTACGCCCACTGCACCTATACCTACACCCGTTAAAATATTAGTTAGTTTACTCATGCAATTACTTTAATAATCAAATATTCCTCTTTAAAATAAATATACACGTCGAGGGTTTTTAAATCCGTATTTCTAAAATTAAATATCCAAAGAAGACTTAAAAGTTGTCTATTACTATTTTAGATGATGTCATCCGTAATAACACTGTTCATCGTTCAAAATCATACGTGTTGATTTAATTCTGCTTTATATCTTCCAAAGCGGTTAGTGGCAAAGGTGGAGAAATTGGAAGCTGAAAAAATATCTGTTAGAGGAATATTAAAAGTTTTGAGTCAGAAATAGTTACAAACTAGAGCGATCGCCAGTGAAAATATTCGCGATCAATGCGCGTTTTCACTGGCAATTTTCCTTCTTTCTAAGGCAACTTGAGGAGCAGCAGCAATTAAAGTTTAAATTGTGTCATAACTGAAAATTCTTAACCCAACAAATCCAACTAACACAACAAAACCTAGCATCCTGCGAAAATAATTAACGCCTTGAAACAATTCAAGCCATGCCCAAGTAAACAAAGAGCCAAAGGCTATTAGGTCTAACCCTACACTAATCAAGCCACTTGTAAGAATTAGTTTGAGCAAGCTAGCTACACCCCAGACAATAATAGGTAAGTTTGGTGGTTGAGCAATAACAATATTACCATTACTGTCACGGAAGATTTTATCGAACCACGTCTTTTCCATAGTCTTTATGATTGTATTTATCATTTAGTTTCACAGTTAAAAGAAAGATAAACACCATCCCAAAGAGAGATTTTCTGGAAATGATGTTCGCTCTTCTAATTGTTTGTTGAAGAGCGAAATATTCTCGCTAAAATGTTTCTTAAAGCTAAAATAAAAAATTATGAGCCGAAAAACCAATCGACGTAACTTCCTTGTAGGTAGCGCAGTAGCAGCAACAGCTATTGGCAGCCAAGCTTTAATGAAAAAACCAACCCCCGCCTCTTCATCGACAACTAAATCAATGCCAGAAAGAGTATTAGGCAAGACTCAGAGTAGTCTACCAGTCTTGGGCTTGGGAGGAGCGGGGCAAACTCCCATTTCCTATGAAGGTCGAGAAGTTGAAGCCATTGCTTTGATTGAAAAAGCTTTAGAATTAGGCATCATATATTACGATACCGCAGCCAGCTATGGTCCTTCAGAGGAACGCTTTGGTAAGGTTTTACCGACCTACCGCGATCGCATTTATCTCAATAGTAAAACCGCAGCCAGAGATTATGATGGTGCTTGGCGAGAATTGGAACAATCGTTAAAACGTCTTCAGACAGATTATCTCGATTCTTGGCAGTTACATCACGTTTCCTTTATTGATGAATTAGATACTATTTTTAGCGAGAATGGTGCAATCAAAGCTGTTGAAGAAGCCAAAGAGCAAGGATTAATTAAATTTTCGGGAATTACAGGACATCATGAACCAGAAATTATTGCCGAGGGTTTGCGTCGCTACGATTTCGACACGACTTTGATTTCCCTAAATGCTGCCGATGTTCATCATCCTCGTCCATTTTCCCGTACTGTACTGCCAGTAGCACGAGAAAACAATGTCGGTGTAATCGCTATGAAAGTCCCCGCATACGGTAATTTATTAAAACCCGATCTTTTATCTAGTATGGAACAAGCCATGGGGTACAGTCTCTCTTTATCTGGGGTACATTGTTGCATCATAGCTGCCGAAAACCCCGAACAATTAGAATCTAATGTTACCGTAGCACGCAATTACACTCCTTTGAACGCAGCACAAATGAGTCAAATAGAACAACTAACTGTTAACGCTGGAGAAAACGGCGCGTTCTTTCGTCGATGGACTTAAAACACGCTAATAGTGTATTTAATTCTCTTAAACTTAATTTGCACAAGCTGCACAGCCTTCGCTAGAAGATTCTTTGAAATCGTCTTTTTGCACAGTGCGGACATAGTAAACAGCTTTGCAGCCTTCTTTCCACGCCATCACTAAAGTTTCAAAAATGTCTTTGGCTTTTACTGCTCTTTCTGGTTCATCTGGAAAATACACTCCTTGATTAAGGTTAAACAGTAACTCCATAGAGATGCCTGTATCGATCCACTGCTGCATTACCGCCACAGCTTTGACTACAATTTTTTGATCTAAGCTTTTATTTTCACGATAAAACCAAAAACAGTCTTGAATAAAGGGTGGAGCTATAGGTACTGTTCCCTTTGCCCATTTATCGTAAAAGAACTTGCTATAGACGGGCAAAATACTGGCAGTACAGCCTTGTACCAAAGAAGAAGAAGTGTTAGGCGCGATCGCTGTAATATGAGAATTACGAATCCCGTAGGTTTGCACATCTTGAGCAAGCTGCACCCAACGCTCTGGATCTTGAGCAAGCTTTAGAATCTCATCTAAACACTTCGAGCCTAATAATTTGCCCTGACTCCATTCACTACCCGCAAAAGCTTCATAGGCACCGCGTTCTTTGGCTAATTCCATTGAAGCAGCAGTACACCAGTAAGCTACCTCTTCAAACAGATAACTAATTTCCTTTAGGCTTTCATAAGTTAAATGGCGTTTCGCCAACCAGTCAGCTAATCCCATACAGCCCACGCCAATAGTGCGATATTTATCGTTGTGGGTTTTGCTATCGGCAAAAGGAGGCTTAGTTATATCGATGGTATTGTCTAAAATTCTGACGGCTAGCTGGGACATCTCAGCTATTTCTGCCGACTCTACGTTAGCCAGATTAAGAGATACTAAATTGCAGCAGTGAGCCTCTGATCCTGGCTTGACGTTGCTAAAGCTCTCACAGCAAAGGTTTACTCCAGGAATGTAGCCTTGATGCTTATTGGGATTTGCTCGATTAATAGTATCTTTAAACGCTAGATAAGGCATTCCCGTTTCTACCTGACTCCGCATAATATGCTTAAATAATTCGCGGGCATCTACTTGTTTATATAGCTTAATTTCCCGATTTAATTCCGCTTCTATACGAGCATAAACAGCGTTGAAATTTTCACCCCATTGTTCAGCTAAGTCAATGCCTAATTTTTCTTTAACCTCATAAGGATCTACTAGTGTCCAAAGTTCTTTTGCCTCTACCCGACGCATAAACTCATCGACAATTACCAGTTGCGGAAAAACATCATAGGCTTTGCGACGGCGATCGCCATTTTCCGCCTGCATTTCCAAAAACTCAGGTACGTCTAAATGCCAGATATCTAAACCGATGGTGACTGCACCAGCCCTACGCCCACCCTGATTAACTGCGATCGCTGTATCGTTGAGCAGCTTAACCCAGGGAATAACTCCCCCAGAAGCATTGTCTTTTCCCATTACCCAGCTACCAGTAGCGCGGATACGGCTAACGTTGACTCCAACACCACCACCATTTTTAGAAATTCTGGCTGCGTTGGTAATCTCCTCAAAAATACTTTCTAAATTATCGTCCATAGCGATAATAAAGCAGCTACTCAATGAGCCATTAGGCACTCTTAAGTTAGCTAGAATTGGTGTTGCCAAAGAAATTTTTCGTTTCGCGATCGCTTGATAAAACTTTTTAGCAACGGCTAATCTTATTTCTGGCTTTTCATTAGCAGCTAGTAACAAAGCACAGGTAAGAAAAGCCTCTTGAGGAAGTTCATCTGTTAACAAATAGCGTTTAGTTAATAAAACCGCCCCTGCATAATCATAATCTTTGTCCCATTCAGGATTAATCCACGTGCCAGCTTCGGTTAGTTCAGCCGTAGAATATTTTAAAATATGGCGATCGTAGCGTTTTCTATCTATTTGCCATTGAACCGCCCTCGCATAATCTCCATAGCCAAACCCACGGGCTACCTGGGTATCCTTCCACAAACTCCAAATATGTAGCCTACCCGCTACATACCGCCATTCAGGTTCGGTGGGGCTACACATACCCAAAGCGCAATCAATTAAGTTATCTTGAATATCTCTAGTGCTTACACCATTGCGAAGTCTGGTAGTTAAGCCTGCTTCTAAAGTGATCGAGTTAACATCTTGTTCAGCACAAGCCCATTCCACTACTGAACGAATCTTGGTAATATTCAAGTCTGCCAAAGAACCGTCTCTTCTAACTACCTGAATGCTTGGGGTGTCGGCTTCCAGCTTAGGTAAGGAAGATGACTTATTAGCTGAATTGTCTGCCGAATGCTGTTTAAGTGTAGTTGATGATCTTCCTCGATCTGAAGTAGGGTTAGATACTGAATTGCTGGTTAACGGTAGGGCTGGCTGCATACGTTATGTGAGACTGAAATTTTTTGGCTGAGCTGACTTTATACTATAACCGAAAATCAACTATATATAGCGGTATAAAAATATTATTGAGCTTATATTACCCTATATGTAGCCAAAATTATCTTTTTTAACTAGCCAATTATTCCCTATTTACTCACTAATCATCATTGCTATACATTTATCTTTATATTGCCCTTTATATTGATCGCCCAATAGTATAATTTTTAGAATATTCGTGTAGTCCTAGCATTTAGCAAAACTAATTAAATTGCAGAGTGAATAAATTACCAAGTGAAGTCTATCTAAATCATCCTACCTTCGGGCTTCTATACAGAATATGTCTCCTCAAGGATAATCAAGAATTATTTACCACCCTCTACGCTCAACGTTTATTTTTTATAGTGACGTTCAACAGTGATTCTTCGTTATTCGATCCTATTAGTAGGACAGACTCTCGAATGTTGGTAGAAGGTATGCTGCGACAACTATTATTAGATCGCGAAATCGAAAAACATGAGCAACTTAAAGTGATTTACAAACGCACTTTCTTTTAATTGCCAATTCTTGGCTTGATTTAATGACAGGATCTATTGCAAAAAAAATCAATTTAATTAAACAGAAAATTCCCCAAAACGTCAAGTTGATTGCCATCACAAAACAAGTAAGCATTGAGGCTATGAAAGAGGCTTATGAGACAGGAGTCAGGGATTTTGGGGAAAATCGTCTTCAAGAAGCACTAACTAAACAGCAACAGTTAAAACTAGGGGATATTAATTGGCACTTTATTGGACATATTCAGAAAAATAAAGCCAAGAAGGTTATTGAGAATTTTGCTTGGATTCATTCAGTGGACAGTTTGGCTTTGGCACAGCGATTAAATAGATTGGCGGCAGAGTTGAATCGTGTGCCTAAAGTTTTTTTGCAAGTCAAAATTCTACCAGATCCTAATAAATATGGTTGGCAGGTAACAGAACTTTGGGAGGACTTAGAGAAACTGAATCAATTTAATCAGCTTGATATACAGGGGTTAATGACAATTTTGCCCTTAGGACTTTCTCCGGCGGAAACACTAAATGCTTTTCAAGCAACTCAAAAGCTAGCAGCAGCAATTCAAGAGAAGAATTACGCTAATCTAACCATGGAGCAATTATCTATGGGAATGTCTGAAGATTATCCCCAGGCGATCGCAGCAGGAGCAACTATGATCCGTTTGGGCAGAACAATTTTTAGCGACGCTAATTCCTAGCTGAGTTTTCTAGATCTTGATGGGATTAGACGCATTTTATAGTTTTGAGTGCGATCGCGATCGCAGTAACCGTTTGCAACCTAAAAAACTATATATATAATATCAAGTTTTCTTTTTAACTATAAGGATTAGAGCTTAGTTGCCAAAACTATAAAGAATTGTAAAGAAAAACCAACAGGAAGCAATTTAAATCAATAAATAGACTTTACTACACCGAACATTTGTGATGGTTTGGTGTAGAATCGAGTCGCCGAAACAAAATATTTCTGCAAATACAGCCACTTTCTCCTAAAAACCGAGAATGAAATTGCTAGTTAGTTTAAATGTTCAAAGTTGAAACTATCACAAGATAACTTACAAAAATAAGATGTCCACAAAAGATGTTCAATTTTCCATTAACTATATAACTCAGCAATAATTTAAAGAAATATTTTAATCAGCTAATTTAAAGTCGTAAATTAATTAGGAATCTAAGCAATATGTTAAATACCTTAAAAGAATTTTTTGGATTTGAAGGCGAATACGAAGAGGAAGGTTATGAAGAATACGATCATAGCCAAGCAGTAGATGGTCAAACCTTCATCGCTTCGACACCTAATCATCAACCAGAATCAACTAAAATTGCATCTCCCAGTAACCATACAACTAACCGCAAACAAGAAATGAAGCCACCAAATAATGTAATCGGTATGCCTGGATTAGCTAACGGTAATTCAGAAGTAGTAGTAATTGAACCTCATTCCTTTGAAGAAATGCCCCAGGTGATTTTGGCATTGCGCGAACGCAAGTCTGTGGTTTTAAACCTAAATGTGATGAACCCCGAAGAAGCTCAAAGAGCAGTTGATTTTATCGCGGGTGGTACTTATGCCATGGATGGTCATCAAGAGCGCGTAGGCGAAAGCATCTTTTTATTTACTCCAAGCTCAGTCAAAGTTAGCAGTCTATCAGGAATCCTCAAAGACGTACACACTCCAGAGACTCATGTAAGACGTAGTGTACCTGCACCTGATGCTTGGGGACAACAGCCTAACGCAGCTGCTCAGTAAGCTGAATAAATAGTATTATTAGTGGGCAGTAAGGCTTTAGCCGCAACTAATGCTGCTTCGCAAGCAGCTTGTCTTGGTGCGCGTTCCTTGACGGATTAAAAATCCGCAGGGTCGCACCGCTATTACACGCCCAGTGATTAATCACAGCATGAAATCTAATAGTATTTGCCTTGGTATCATTGGAGGCGGGGTAATGGCAGAAGCTATCTTATCTCGCCTTTTAAAACAGCAAGTTTTCGTAGCTAATAACATATTAATTAGCGAACCTAGAGACGAAAGACGTGAAGTTCTGGTTCAGAAATATCAGGTTCAAGTTACAGAAGACAATCAGGCTGCGATCGCAGCAGCAGAAATATTATTATTGGCTATTAAGCCCCAGATATTCGATTTAGTAGTCAAAGACATTACTCCCAACAACCACAGCACCGTAGTTTCAATTTTGGCTGGAGTAACATTAGATAAGCTAGAGCAGGCTTTTCCAGACCAGCCAGTAATTCGTGTCATGCCCAATACTCCCGCTACAGTAGGAGCAGGAATGACGGCGATCGCACCAGGAACGAAAGCAACAAAAGAGCATATTCAGCAAGCGAGAAAAATATTTACTGCCGTGGGCGAAGTAGTAGAAGTTCCAGAATCCTCTATGGATGCAGTAACGGGACTATCAGGTTCGGGACCAGCCTTTGTAGCCTTGGTAATTGAAGCATTAGCCGATGGTGGAGTCGCTTCAGGACTGCCAAGAGAGATCGCGCTTCAGTTAGCAACCCAAACAGTTTTAGGTACGGCAACCTTAGTTAAAGAAACAGGGATACATCCAGGTGTATTAAAAGATCGGGTAACAAGTCCTGGAGGAACAACTATTGCAGGGGTGGCTAAATTAGAAAGTCTGGGATTTCGTTCGGCTTTAATTGAAGCGGTCAAGACTGCGACTCAGAGATCTAAAGAATTAGGGAAGTAAATAAAATAAAATGGCTAGGAGCGATCGCTTGATTGAAGATGATGAGATTAAATCATGAGAAGATTATTTTAGCTAACGGCGATCGCTCATTAAGCCTAACAAAGGACCCAAAATAGCTCCAAAAATAAAGCCCCCCGCGTGCGCCCAATATGCTACTCCAGAAGCCTCTTGTATCCCCAGAGAAGCAACGCTACTAATTGCCTGTTGTACAAACCAAAACCCTAGGAAAAAAACAGCAGGGATGCGTACAGTAGTCCAAATAATAAATAAAGGCAGAAAAGTTACAATTTTTGCCTTGGGGTATTTAACCAGATACGCTCCCATAACTCCAGCGATCGCACCGCTTGCACCAACGGTAGGAGCAATAGACTGCATCCCAAAAAACCAATGAGTCAACCCCGCTAAAACACCACAAAGTAAATAAAAGAAAAGAAATTTAAAGTGTCCGAGATCGTGTTCGATATTATCGCCAAATGTCCATAAAAACAGCATATTTCCCGCAATGTGCAGCAAACCTCCATGCAAAAACTGGGAGGTTATTAGGGTAGCTAGTTCTGGTACAGGTTGATCGGGGGGTGTGCCATTAAAGCTAGCACTCAACTGCTGGGGAATGACAGCATAAAGCTGAAAAAAGCCGTCTAAACCTGAACCTAAAGACATTTCATAGAGAAAAACTATGACATTGATAGCTATCAAGGCATAAACTACGATTGGGGTGCTGTAGGTAGGATTCTCATCATTAATTGGAATCATACTAAATCTTTAAAGTTAACTAATCCCTAACATAGCTTCTAAAGTTAGATATAGCAGAGAGAAAGTACCTACCAAAAAACCGACTAGAGCGATCGCGGTTACAGGGTTTTTCAGAAAAGGCTTTAATTGCTGAAAGAAAAACCAAAAAATTCCTAGGCTAACGCTGATCAAGTAGCGGGGATAGCGAGAAACGTTTTGAAAGAAATCTTGCATTGTATTATTGTAAAAATATAAATTTTTTTGTTCTAATCTTCATTCATTATTCAACATAAAGCTATCAACATTCAATATTCTGTCTCAGACTTTACCTAGTACCGCTGCGCGGAAGTCAAAAGCATTTAACTGTGAGGCAGGGCTATTTCATGCTAAATTATCATGCACCAAGAAATTAATTTGGCGAGCGACCCCGATGAGTTTTACTCATCTAGGGAACGCGCGAGCTTGGCTAAAATATCAAGTCCGTTTAAACGGACTTAAGGCATGAGACGGAGAATTTATTCTCTGGCTAGTAAGAATGAAATAGCCCTGACTGTGAGGCTTTGACCATTTATGAATGGTAGTTTTATTTACGCTCACATCTACTAGTTGAGAAGCTTGGTATTACTTGCGGCGATTAACGTCTTTAAGAGTGCTGCCAATTCCTTGAATTATGCCTTTACCAATTAATCCTAATCCTTTGCCAATCACCTGAGTTAAAACAAAAACTACGCCACTACCAGTCAGAGAGATAAATTTTCTGGCTAAAGGAGCGATCGCATCACGAATTTCAATGACAATGGTGGTCAACCAAGGGACTCCCGATAATTGTTCTAATTCAATTTTGCGGGGAGCATAAAGAAACAAAGTTCTGATACCATTACTTAGAATAAAGAGGCGATGGCGACTTTCAAAAATGTTTTGCGGATGTTCAAAATACTTTTCCTGGCGATATTTCCAAGATAATTGATTGCGAAAGCGAGCTAACTGGCGATCGCTTTTATACTCTAATTTATACAGTTGATATTTAAAGTTTTCTAGGTCATAAAAATTATTTAGCATTACCTGCATGACACCGTTAGCCAAGTGAATAACCAAATTGTGCAGTAAAAATTCAATGTGTGCGATCGATTCAGCAGCATCAGACTGATAAATTACATTATCGATAGTTAACCCTGGTTCACCAACTAGATAGGCAAAAAGCTCTGGGATACCATAGATATAGTTAAAAATATTTTGCTCAACTGTCGTAAATTCTTGCTCAATTAAATTACTTAACTGCTGTTCTTCTTCTAGAGTTAATTGACCATAATATTGCGTAAAAAAAGCTTCTATACTCCATGACCAAACGTCTTGTAAATAATCTAGATAATTCTGCTCTAAAATATTAGCAATAGGAATTTGGGTAACTGTATCGCCGATACGCTTTAAAATTAAATGACATAAACTCTTTTGAATCTCTGGCTGAAGAATATCAATTTCTAAAGGTATATTGGTTCGATTGCTTAAGCCTAGCTGGATATCGATCGCAACTCGCTCAAAAATTGTTTTGTTAGCAGAATCTGCAAAAACAGGCAGAGGAGTCAACTCCGTAGGGGTAGAAAGAACTAGCTTCCCCTCATTTGCTTCATCGGGGATTTCGCTTAAGACAATTTCCTCTGCCACTAAACGATTAGATAGCCAACGAGCCGTTAATAATTCTCGTTTACGACCAATTAAAAATACTCTATCCCAGTCTGATAAATTAGGATTGCTTAAGCGCTCGTCAATCTCTCTCAGAGTTTCTTCTAGTTCTATTCTGCCAGACTGACTAAAGCGAGATAAAGCAGTTTGCCAGAGTTTAGGGCGAGTTTTTGGGTTATTTTGCCAATAAGTATTGCCATAGGCAACGGTATGTAATCCCTCAATAATAGTATTAATGCTAGAACTGCGATCGCAGTAACCATTGATACCCAAAGACTTAATCTTTGCCAGCCTTTTCGGGGTAAAATTAGTAGTTAGAAGAAACAAAGGTAAGCGAGGATATAGCTGTCTTACCTGTTGACAAAATTCTAGACTAGAGGTTTCTAAAGTGGAGTCATGGAAACCACTACCCACAACTAAGACATTAAGCACCAAGCCTTGAGTCAATTCCCGCCAGGTATCATTACTCATGTCTCCTTCGCCCACAATGGCAAAATTGGGATATTGGGCGATGGCAGTACGTAAACCCAGGCGAAATATGGAATCGCGATCGACAATAAACAGTTTAATCTTGTCTGGGGTCATTTCTATCCGCCCTCGGTGCGGTTTCTTTGATGTAGCTTGATTTATTGTCTAGCTTGGCAATAACAATCAATTATTATATTGCTCAACTCAATATCAAACTGGGAGTACGGGGTATAATAGTCACTTCTTCAGTATTAGTCATAAATAGTTTAGAAATTTTAAACTGACAATTATTTGTTAATTTATAGCCTTTTACTTACCCATAGCTGATAAATATTGTGTCTGAATCACTAAGCGATCGCTATTTTGCCCTCATCGACCAAATCGTTGAACTTACTCTCCAGGGAAAAATTAGCTCCTTTGAGCGAGTTTATAAAATCTTGCTGGAAAAAGTAGACGCTGGTACAGGAGAAATATTAGAACGCTGTCTTAATCAACGCATTGAGGCGACTAAGGCGCAATTAGACACTAAACTTAAAGCAGCACGGGTACTAAGAGCATTACAAACCATTGAAAAGCAGTGGTTGCGTTGGCAATCAGAGAATCAAGTTAGTGCCGAAATCAACGAGACGGCACAAGATATTTTAGCTGCCGATCCTGACGATTACTTTTTAGCCACGGTGGATGCGATCGATCCCAATCTAGATCGAGCTTTAAGCATCGATCAGCTACATAAATTAGCCGCCAGTTTAAAAGCTGCTGCTGATGGGCAGGAGAATGCCGAAATAGCTCAGTCATGGCAGCAGCTAGCTACAGGTATTACGAGCGGTTTAAAATCTTTTACCGCTTTGGAAGGAGATTTAGTTAGCTGGATGTATGGTTCGGCAAGTAGCTTTGCGGGATTTGGCAGCGAAAAACCAAATCCTTGGCGTATTTGGGCGCAAAAAGTCCCTAGTCCTTTACCCAAGCAGCTATTTCAAACCCTAGCACAACAACAGTCGGCGATCGCTTTTGCCAGGGTTGCCAATAATTTAGAACTGCAAGCCTGGGTAGAATTGGCAATTTTATTGCAGTATCTCCAGCGAGGTTTAGTAACCTGGTTCGATCAGCAGCCTTATAATTCTAAGTTTGGTAAGGAGTTATCCAACAGCACTTTTCTGACTTTTGCCTCTATTTGGTGTGAACTGTGGCAGGTATTTATCGATAGCAAGCCTGCCTTAGCCGATGGCTGCTTTTTGGCAATGCTGCAAATTTTGCGTACTTTTGCCCAACGCCCAGACTTCCCTCTTTATAGCGGGGTGTTTGCTTCCTTTTCTGGGGACTATTTACAAGATACTTTAGATTATTTTGACGAACCCCTTAAGCAGGTGGAGGGAACAGAAGAAAAAGCGCGTATTTTAACCTTACTGGGCTATTCTCAACGCACAATTGGCGCATACGATAAGGCCGTCGATTTTCATCAAGAAGCCTTAGAGATTGCCATTGAAGCGGATGATTATGCCTGTGAAATAGCTAATCTCAATCATCTTAGCCGTACCAGCGTTAACTTAAAAAAATATAGTGAGGCGATTAACTATAGCCAAAGAGCTTTAATTGCAGCCAGACAGGTAGGCGATAAGCTGGGAGAAGCCAACGCTTCGGTTAACCTAGGCTATGCCCAGGTGTTTGCAGCCCGACAGTTGGATAATATGGCACCTGAAGGCTATAGCGAAGCCATTCGTTATTTAGAGCAAGGAGTGGAATTAGCCAAAAAACAGGGTGATTTACAGAGTCAATCCTTTGGCTGTAGTAGTTTAGGTATTGCCTACGTAATTTTAGAACAGCCAACAGCAGCGATCGCATCTTTGACCAAAGGAGCAGAATTAGCTCAGTATTCTAGGGATGTCTATCTTCAAGGATTAAGCTTTTCTTATCTGGCAGAGGCACACTACAGCATTGAAAATATCCCTACCGCGATCGCCTTTGGCAGTCTGGGAATGTATTTACTAAATCAAATCAACTCGGTAGAGTGGCGACAGGTGGCAGGTTTGATCTCAATCATTCAAGGACAATTGGGCGAGTCAGACTTTACGGCTATTCTGGGGCAACAGCGAGCGCAAATTATTGGCTTGATTGGCGTAGACGGCTATGATTATCTGCCCAAATTGTTGACAGAATATAAGCAAAATTAAGCTCAGTTAGCTATCTTCATTTATCCAAAGTATTCTCAACGCCATAGTTGCAAAGCCGATTGCAGCCAGAGATTTCAAAAGCTTTTCGGGTAAAAATTGCGCTACCGCACCACCAGCCAAAACGCCCAAAAAACTGGCTAAGATCAGGGCGATAGTTGAACCAACAAATACGGCGCGGGGGTTATTTGAACTTCCACCAAGAGCGATCGCAGCAAGCTGGCTTTTATCACCAATTTCCGCCAGAAATACTGTAACAAAGCTGATTCCAATTAGTTGCCAATCCATATTTCATTGAGCATTTAACATTAAGCATTTAACATTGAGCATTAAGCATTGAGCATTTAAACTACAGATTAAGTACATCGCCAATTAACCAGGCGGTAATGATCAGCAATAAGATAGCTACAGAAAAATCAAGGGTTTCGGGAGTTAGTTTTTTCGATAGCCAATAACCAACCGAAACCCCAATCAAACTAGTCGCAATCAAAGCTAAAGCCGCACCAGTAAAAACAACCCAGGGTGCTTGAGATTCAGCACTCATCAAGAGGGTAACTAGTTGCGTTTTATCACCCATTTCTGCTAGAAAAATAGTGATAAAAGTAGAGCTAAAAACTACCCAAAAGTTATTTTGTTTTTGCTGCTGTGATGTTGGTACTTTGGTAATTGTTTCTAAAGATTGGCGATCGCTATCCATTAATTTCTTCGATCCAAGTCGAGATACATCCTCAACGTCTTATTAAATAATTGAGTCTTTGCTATTGTCGCAAAGTTTGTCTGAAACTCCAACCATTACTTAAACCTGTCAAGATTTTCTGAGCGCGATAAGCTGAACGTTAGAATAATTTAGTCTTATTGTTAATTGTTTTATGCCTTTTTTCCGCCAAGATGAACAGCTAGCTAAAGTTGCTCAAAATATTCTGCAAAACGCTAGAGCCAAATTTCCTGACTTAACTAGAGATAAAATTGCTCTGACCTGGATTGTATATGAAGATCCTGTCATTGTTAATACAGGAGGCGCATTATCTGCTGCGGAATTTTGGCAATATGAAGTAAAAGGCTATAGCTATCGCGGAGTAGAAAGAATTTATCCTGCGAGTATAGTTAAGCTCTTTTATCTGGTAGCTATACAAGAATGGTTTCAAGGGGGAATGGTAGCGGAGTCTTTAGAATTAGATCGAGCTATACGAGATATGATTATCCTTTCGAGTAATGATGCGACTAATTTAATTGTCGATGTCTTAACAGGTACGACTAGTGGTCCAGAATTATCATCGCAACCGTTTGTAACTTGGCAACAGCAACGCAACATAGTTAATCGCTATTTTAAATCTTTAGGTTGGTCAGAATTAGAGAGTATTAACGTCAATCAAAAGACTTGGTGTGATGGTGCTTACGGTAGAGAAAGAGCATTCTTGGGAGAATTGATGGAAAACCGTAATATGCTGACTACAGATGCAGTAACTAGATTACTACACAGCATTATTGGTGGAGTTGCAGTATCTAGAGAGCGATCGCAAAAAATGATGCAGCTACTAAAGCGTAGTCTCAATCCCGCAGAATTTGTTGACAATGATGGCGAAAATCAAATTACAGGATTTCTGGGGGAAGGTTTACCCAGCAATGCTCAAATATGGTCTAAGGGTGGTTGGATGAGTCGAGTACGCCACGATACGGCATATATTGAGATTCCCAACTTATCTCCTTATTTATTAACTGTTTTTACCGAAGGCAAAGACAATGCCCAGAATAAAAATATTTTACCGTTTATTTCTCAATCTATTGTCAAAGCAGTTAGCAGTTAAGATGAAATACTCGCCTAAGCGTTGATGAAGCGCAAAAAGAATTTTCCGACTTACGACAAAAAGACTATGTAGCTGAGGTCTATTTTATTGTCCATATTCAGCAGCTTTTGACATCTGCATATACTCCGCATTTTATATCGGCTATTTTTTCTAAACTAAAGTCAAGTTAAGCATCTATTAACCAGTAGTAGGAATTTCTAAGCCGTAAAAATATCAAGTTAATTTTTCTATAGTTTTGGGAAATCTATATTAAAGGATAAATCTCAACTTAGGATTTAATTATTGATGTCTTACTCCTCTACAGTTGGTTCAAAGCAATTAGATTTAGGATTTTTATTACTGGTTCATCTTGTCTGTGCAGATCAGCAAATTCATTCTGAAGAGATTAAATATTTAAATGAATTGAGCGATCGCGCCAACATCTCACAACAAACTAAAGATGAGATGGATAAGATTTTGACACAGGATAGCCATCATCTCACGATTGATTATATTGCAAAGCAAGTTTCTGTGGGACAGCAATCGGAGGTAATGCGACAAATCTTAGCAATTGCCTACGCGGATGGTTATTTTGCACCATCAGAAAGAGAAATGCTAAATCGCCTTGCTGATATATGGAACTGGTCGAATACAGAAATAGATCGCATTACTACAGAAGCAGAAAGCTCAAGCAATCAAGTTCGGAGTAGTAATGATCGCGATCAAGCCAAATTATCTTTTGCTGCCAAATTATTTAAAAATGAAAAAAAATCCGCTTTGTCTCGTGCCGTAATCGACATGGCTAGTAAAGTTGCGCCCGAAGCAATTGGCAAAAAAGTTGAATGCTTAGAACGAAAGATTTTATTATCTGGACATGAATATGACGAAGCAATTCAACAGTGTTCTAAGATTGCTCAAGAAGATTATCAATATGCAGAATTAGCTTTTAATAAAACAGAAGCAACTCTTAAAACATTAATTTTCAGCCTGGGGGAAGTAATGTTAAGAATTGAGGATAAAAATACTAAAGCTACCACAGCTAAAGAAGTTGCCAAACAGCTAGACGAGAGTAGAAAACATCTTGATACACAAATTCTTGGAGAATTAAACCAAGTTAAAGAGTCTCATCAAGCAAAACAAAGAGCATTGAGCTATTTTACCATTGCTTTTATGGGAAGAACTAAGGCAGGTAAAAGTACTTTGCATTCCATTATTACCCAAGAAGGTTGGGAATCGATTGGAGTAGGAAAACAGCGCACTACTCGCTTTAATCGTATTTACGAATGGAAAAATATTCGGATTATTGATACTCCTGGTATTGGCGCTGCGGATGCTGGTGGGAGAGGCGATGAAGAAATCGCCAAAAGTATCGTTGATGAAGCGGATGTTATTTGTTATGTCGTTACCAATGACAGTATTCAAGAGACAGAGTTTAAGTTTTTAGAACAGTTAAAAGGGAAAACAAAACCATTAATTATTCTGCTCAATCTTAAATATAATCTTCGCGACTCCAAACGCTTGCAACACTTTCTTCAAAATCCCCACAAGCTATTTGCCAAAGATGGTAAAAGTGGTATTGACGGACATATAAATCGTATTCGTCGTTATGCTAGCGAGCATTATGCAAATGACTACTTTGATATCGTTCCTGTAATGCTTTTGGCTGCACAGCTATCGAGTGAACCAGAACATCAACAAAACAAAGACAAACTCTACAAAGCTAGTCGAATACAAGACTTTCTTGATTCAATTCGCGAATCTTTAATTAAGCATGGAACAATCAGGCGATCGCAAACTTTTTTAGGCTCTACTGTCGGCGCAATCCAGCAACCCGATAAATGGATAAGCGAACAAAAACAGGCTTATCAAAAATTTGGTAGTACTTTGAAATCTAAGCAAGGAAATATACGTGGGGATATTAGAAAATCTCAAAGAGATAGTTTTGAATATTTAGAGCAACAAATTAAGGCTGCTTTTCAAGATGTTGTGAATGCCATTCCTAAATTTGCAGAAAATCATTGGAAGGCTGAAGAGCAAGAATTAAATCGAGCCTGGAAACAAAACATTGTAGATATGAATCTTGAAAAGCGTCTTCAATTATCTAATGAAGAAGCCGTCGAGAAATTTAATCAGGAAATTAAAGAATCGTTAGAAGAAATTGGTAAAGAATTACAGCTAATTTCCAAGCTTAATGTTGACAGGTTTGACTTAAATGGTCACGATTCATTTGACGATAAAAAGCTGTTTAAAATTGGCGGTGGCATTATAGCTGCGATAGGAGTAGGTTTGGCTCTTTTTCCTCCTCTTGCTGGTATCGGTATTGCAATAGGTATTTTTGGTACTGGATTAAATCTAATTTCTAATTGGTTTACATCGAAAGCAGAAAAACGTCGTAAAGCTGTAGAAAATATTTCTCAATCTCTTCGCAAACAGATTGACCAACAAAAACAATCTGTTATCAAGCAAGCTACTAAAAACTTTGAAAAATACTCTTCTAATGTATCCACAAGTATCAACAGTTATTTTGATGAATTGACTGAAGGTTTGGATGATATCTCAAATCGATTACAAAAAGCTCAAAATAGTTTGGATGCAACGGTTAACTATCTTAACTGTGGATATGCCAAGCGCATAATTGATTGGTCAATGGATCAATACGAACCATTAACTGTTGAAAATGTAAAGAAAGTTATTGCTAAAGTTAATCGCCATTTTGGGCAAAATATAACTATTCAGACTAAAGCTGAAATTGAGCTTAAAAAATCTTTGTCAGAAATGAAACAAGTAATTCAAGAAGATATCTCAATCAAGCCTTACTAAAATATTAATTTTCTAGCCAAAATACATTAATAAATATTATTAGGTACATGATGATGAATCAAAATAATCAACAATTTAATGCTGCTGCTATTACCGAAAAATTTAATTGTGCTTGCAAAAACCTAAATTGTTTTCTATCAGAAAAATCAAATGAAAATTTCAATCAAATTAAAACCAAATTAGATCGAGATTTACAGAATTATAAACAAGAAGGTTTGATTAGTGTGGCATTTATTGGGCAATATAGCGCGGGTAAATCAACGATTATTTCTGCACTTACGGGAAAAAGAGATATTAAGATTGATGCAGACATTGCCACAGACAAAACCGCTAGCTATAACTGGAATGATATTAAGATCGTTGATACTCCTGGCTTGTTTACAGATCGCGAAGATCACGATGCTATTACCTATGAAGCGATCGATAAAGCTGACTTACTGGTTTTCTCCCTGACTTATATGCTATTTGATTCGGTGACAGTAGAGAATTTTAAAAAGCTAGCCTACGAAAAAGGCTATGCCTGGAAAATGATGCTGGTAGTTAACAAAATGTCTGATGAAGCAGGGGAAGAAGCAGAAAAAATAATTAACTATCGCCATAGTTTAGCTGAAGCACTAAAACCATATTCCCTTGATGATTTTCCTGTATGTTTTATCGATGCCAAAGATTATTGCGACGGTGCGGATGAAAATGATGAATTTCTATGTGAAATTAGTCGCTTTGAGACTTTTATTCAAGAACTAAATCAATTTGTCGAACGTCGCGGTTCACTGGCAAAATTAGATACTCCCGTTCGTATTGCCTTAAGCGCAGTTAATGATGTACAAGCCGAACTTGCACGTAATTCTGGAGGAGATTCAACCTTTTTTGAAATTCTCAATCAGTTGTCACGTCAGGTAAAAAATGAACGCAACCGTGTCAAGATTAAAATTCAAAGTATTGCTTTGAGATTATCTGCTGCGATCGCTCAAGAAGGAGTAGAATTAGCTAGCTATGTTGGCAAAATTAGCAGTGAAAGCGAATGGGAATACAAGCAAAAAACTGTCAATCTAGAAATAGAAAAACAGTATGAGAAAGCTGGGCGAGAAATACAACTTGTCTTTGATGAAGCAGTTAATGATATTAGAGAAGAAGTAGAAAAAGTATTGCAAGGAAATTTAGCTCAAGCTTATATTGCTTATATAGAGAAATCTTTAGATGCTTCTGTAAATCATATTTATGAAGGAATTAATATTGACGCATTAAAAAACCAATTTACTGGATTAAATGATATTGCTAACAATATAGGTACTAATATTTTAGAAAATGCTAGTAGAAGCTTTTTAAACACTGCTGGCAAAACTGGCTTTTTACGAGGTATGGATGTCGCTGGTAGTGGCTTGCATCAAACAGTATTAGGTGTGGGTAAATTTGTAGGATTTAAATTTAAACCCTGGCAAGCTGTGGGAATAGCTAAAAATATTGGCAACTTTGCTAAATGTTTTGGACCGATTTTTGCGTTTGGTGCTTTGGCTTTAGATGTGGCTGATGTGGCTAAAGAAAGAAAACAAGAACAAGATATGGCTGATGCCCGTCGGCAAATTACCAGCCAGTTTCAAAAACTAGCTAAAGATTTAGAACATCAGGTAGAAATTCAATTTTATGAATTTGACAAACAGGTTTATGGCGAAATAGAACAACAAATTGCCGATGCTAGAAAACAAAACGAAGATGCGATCGCGTCATCAAATACATGGATGAAAGAACTATTAGAAGTTCGTAAAGCTTTTAACGAAATATTGGCAAAAATTAGCTCTTTTAGCGGTGAGGACAACAAATAACTCAAAAAGTAGACTAATAATCAAAGATAGTTGGTACAGCCAACTATCTTTCTTACCGAACTTGTAATCGTATAAGCCATTTCATGGTGCGATCTCCAGTTTTGTAAATCCCAAAATATGGGCATATTATCATTAATCTGCCAGATTCGTCATTTTGGGAAAGGTGATAGCTGCATTTTAACGCCTTTAGCCAATGTTCTGTCCGTTGTCAGACTACAGCATTTTGTAAACAAATACTAATGTTAGTCCTCATTTTTGGGTAATAATTAGGTGAAATTTAAACCTAGTCCAGCCAAGTTGAACTCAAATCAATTTATTGAAGAATCTTGAAACCAAGACTCCGTATACTTTTGATGGGCAAAGAGAGACTCGAACTCTCACGATTTCTCGCCACATTTTGAGTGTGGTGCGTCTACCAATTCCGCCACTCGCCCGTGAGTTTGCTCAGAGGTAAGTATAGCGTATATAGGAGGACTATTGCAAGCAACAAGATAAAAAGAGAAAAGTCCTTGTTAAATGTCTTTAACAATAAAAAAAGCTAAATTTTGGTAACTTTTCTCCTGCAAGCTTTATAGGTTCGTTAGTAAAAATGCCCGAACCATCGTGATTTTAATCACTTACTAAAACTTTGTTTGTTTTTATATTAAATATGTAATTAACATTGTTTATTAAAATTACTAAATCAACTCAAGTCCTAAAGGAGACTAAACATGGGTATACTCAATAAACTCAAAGCAACGGTTCAAGAATCAAAACAATCTCTTAGAGAAATAATTAAAGAATATATCTCATTAGATTCGGGTAACAAGCAATTAATTCTTAAGAAAAAAACTGTTTTACTCTTTTGTCAGCAAGCCTTGAATAGAGTTGAACAATTGAAAAATCTAGAATTAGACTCATCAGAAGGACTTATTGCTACGGTAGAACATAATAAAGTTAAAGTTAAAATTCATTTTACTTCTGAAAAGATAACTCTGAATAAAGATAATATTGAAGGTGAACTTCGTTTATTAACAACACCTCAATTTCAGACAAAAAATATTATTTACCGTTACCTCATAGCTGGTTGGCAAAATTTTCTAGGAGGCAAAGTTCCCAATGCTGTGCTACCAGAAAATATTAGAATCGAAAATAACAAAATATACTACAGTATGCCTAGAAATCAATCACAGCTTTTAGAAGCTCTTTTTTCTAGCTTAAAAAATAAATCGGCATTGAAAACTAGTATCAAACAAGGAGAACTAACTATTGAAACTTCTGCTGCTTTGGGTTGGGATGATTTTAACCTGCAAAGCCTGTTTAAGCTTTTGAATAAAAAATAGTTTGAGCTTTGTTAGCTTCTTTTGAGCAGCTTTAATTACAGAATCTATTCAGAATTGTCAAAATAGAAACATATGTTATTTGAGTCAAGGCGATCGCCTTTGCGTATGAATCTATCTAATCAGTTTTCCCAATCTCAGCCGACCATCATTCGCCTAGAAGCAGTAGAAAAAGTTTACGGTAGTGGCAATACAACAGTTCATGCCTTAGATAAAGTCGATCTTACTATCCATCAGGGAGAATACTGCTCGATAATGGGTGCGTCTGGTTCAGGCAAATCTACAGTCATGAATATAATTGGCTGTTTGGATCGACCAACCGCAGGAAAATATTATTTAGACAATATAGCAGTAGCAGGATTAGTTGATGAAGATTTAGCAGAAATTCGCAACCGCAAAATCGGCTTTGTGTTTCAGCAGTTTCATTTATTGCCTCAAGTTAGTGCCTTAGAAAATGTTATGTTACCCATGGTTTATGCAGGAATACCTAGCAAGGAAAGGCAGGAAAGAGCAGCCCTAGCCTTAGACAAAGTTGGTTTAGGCAATAGAGTTCACAATCGACCAAATCAGCTTTCTGGAGGGCAACAGCAGCGAGTTGCGATCGCCAGGGCTATTGTTAACGAACCATTATTATTATTGGCAGATGAACCTACTGGAGCGTTAGACTCCCATACAACCAAAGAAGTATTAGCAATTTTTTGCGAACTACATCATAGTGGCATTACCGTAGTTATGGTTACTCACGAGTCCGAGGTAGCTAAACTAACTGAAAGAATTATTTGGTTTAAAGATGGTCAAATAGTTCACTCTCACCTCACCCCCGAAGAAATGATTGCCGTAGCAGTGGCTACTTAGTCTATATATATGTTTACTGCCACAGCGGATTATAAACTAAAACATCATAAAGTGCTAAGTAAAATGTAGTTTTGTATACTATTATGATTAATAGTAATCACATCACATATTGCTTTGAAGGCAAAAAGTGAGAATTAATTAAGTCGGTAGACAAAGGTGGATTTCAAGAGCGAAAAGCATTTATCTGTACGTCCAGGCGTTCAGCAAGCAACAATGGATTATTCTCAGCTAGAACCTACTTATTCTTCGCGCTATGATGCCAAAGCGATCGGGTCTCAGTATCGTTGGCGACCTTTGCGGGTAATCTGGCGGGCGATCGCCGTTATTTGGCTATTTGGCAATTTTGCCCTGCATCTCTTATTCGATAAGTGGACAAATAGAGTGGCTGTAAATCGGCAAAAGCGAGCTATTGAACTGCGCCGAGTCTTAACCAAACTAGGCCCTACATACATCAAGGTAGGACAGGCTCTTTCTACCAGACCCGATCTGATTCGCAAGGATTTTTTAGATGAGTTAATTAAGCTTCAGGATCAGCTTCCAGCTTTTGATAACCGAATTGCTTTTAAAATCATCGAATTGGAGCTAGAACGCTCTATCGAAGAAGCCTATCGAGAATTTTCCGCTAACCCTGTGGCTGCTGCCAGCTTGGGTCAAGTATATAAGGCGGTGCTGCATACTGGCGAAGATGTGGCTGTAAAAGTTCAACGTCCTAATTTACGTCCTACACTCAATCTCGATCTTTATTTAATGAGACGTATAGCGGTTTGGGTAGAGCCTTGGCTACCGCTAAACTTGGGTCATGACTTGGCTCTAATTGTTGATGAATTTGGGATGAAACTATTTGAAGAAATAGATTATTATCACGAGGCAAGAAACGCCGAACAGTTTGCTCTTAATTTTGCTGGCGATCCTGATGTTAAGGTGCCAGTGATTTATAACCAGTTTAGTAGCGAAAAAGTCTTAACCTTGGAGTGGATTGATGGCATCAAGCTAACTGACTTAGATAAATTAGCAGCAGCAGGTTTGGATGCAGACAATCTGATTAAAATTGGTGTAACTTCAGGCTTGCGTCAGCTATTGGAATATGGCTTTTTCCATGCCGATCCTCATCCTGGTAATTTATTTGCTACCCTTGATGGTCGCATGGCTTATATCGACTTTGGCATGATGGATCAGCTTAGTGAGTCGATGAAAGAAACTATAGCCAGTGCTGTAGTGCAGCTAATTAACCGTGACTATCAGAGTTTGGCAAGAGATTTTGTCAGCTTGGGCTTTTTGACTCCTGAGACGGATATTCAGCCTATTGTCCCAGCATTAGAAAAAGTTTTGGGTAATGCCATCGGTGAAAGCGTCGGTGATTTTAACTTTAAGACCATTACCGACGAGTTTTCTGAACTAATGTACGAGTACCCTTTCCGCTTACCTGCTAAGTTTGCCCTGATTATTCGCTCTTTGATTACTCAAGAAGGATTAGCACTTAGCCTTAACCCCGACTTCAGAATTGTCGAGGTGTCTTATCCCTATGTATCTCAGAGGCTATTAACGGGTGAATCGCCTCAGTTAAGACGACGTTTACTAGATGTTTTAATTCAAGACGGCAAATTCCAGTGGACAAGATTAGAAAATATGATTGCGATCGCCAGTGCCGATGACAACTTCGATCTATTGCCTACAGCCCGCCTAGGTTTACAGTATATTCTTTCAGAAGAAGGTCAATATTTGCGCCAGCAGCTACTTATTGCTTTAACTGAAGGCGATCGCCTGCATACTGATGAGGTGAAAAGACTCTGGAGTTTAATTCAAGACGATATTAAACCGCAAAAGATACTTGACCTAGCTTTTAATACTTTTCGTCAGATCTCTGCTGATAGCGTCGCTGCGATTATTCCTTCTGCTACCACTTCAAGATAAAGTAATAAAACATTTAGTTTGAGTTTTAAAGTTAATAATTTTATGTATTATTTCCCACAGCCACCTTATCTTGCAGCCCTGATTGGCTTATTTGTTGCTTTTACTTTTGGTTTAGTGTTTGAAAAATTAATCGAACAAAAATTACAGGAATCATATAGAAATTCTGAGGCAGAAAATTCTTTCAAATTGGATAATCCCATCCTAGTTGCTAGTTATTTGGGAACTTGTTTTGGATCCTGGCTGTTTCTGGGAGGAGGCTTTTTAATCTTTAGTTTTGGAGTTATTCCCGCCTATGGTGTTGCTTTATTACTCACTATTGTTACTGGAGCGTTGATTTGGCGACAATTAGGTGAAGTTTTGTTACAGATAAAAGCAGGTGGTCCTGAGTCTTTGAGCTTAGATTGACATCACAACTATAAACAGTAGTAAAGATAACCAAAACTTATTCTGATTAACTAACTCTTGTCGCCAAATCCAGAGAATGCAAGAATAAGAGAAGTTATTAAAAAAAATAAAAGTAATCAATAATTAGTAACTCAACCAATAACTTTATCAAATTAAGTTCAGGAGATAATCCTAATGGCTGAAGAAAATAAAACCAGCAGTACTCAGGCAGATGAAACTAACGCCAAAACCACAGCTACTAAGAGTCGAACCGAAACTAAAGCCAAAACTACAAAGACAGACGACAAAGCTTTAGCCTTATCGGTGCAGCCCAGGGCAATGCTACCTCAAAATAGACCCATTGAACCAAGTCACATAGAAATAGTTCACACCTATTCCTCTGTCGGCTCGGATCGCCCAGTTTCCAAGGGTCCCGTTGAATTTAGTAGTACTATAGCCATATCAGGAAATCGTCCTATTGCTGCTAGCACTCTTCAAATCAGCGAGTCTTATATTATGGGAAATCGTCCTATAGCATCTAATGAATCAGATGATACTGATAGTCTTATGGGATATCTAGACTAACTACCTGCTTCAAACATGAGCAAAAAAGACGAGGAAAGTAAAGCCTGAAACAATATACGTATAGCTTTACTCTCCTCGTTTTGTTATTTGATGTTCAATACCGAGACAAGCTTTTGATACTGAGTCGCGCCATCAATAACTTTCTGAGAAAGAATTATTGCCATCTCAACACTTAAAAAATGATATTAGTTAATAGCAAAAAAATATCAACCCTTTCGTTGAAGGATTGAATATTAATAAGTATTTAGAACAGCGATGCGAACCCGCGTCGCCGACAGGCGCAAGGGTCCGACACGAGGGCATCCCTAGACGGGAAGCCACGCGGACTTGGGAAAGCGCATCAATACAGCGATCGCCATAACAAATCCTGGTTATGGCGATCGCTGTATTTTTATGATGCTACTTTAGATTTTGACCAGATGCCATTCTCGTCTTCATCATATTTGTCTTTGATGGTTGCCCAAGCTTTATGCTCTGCTTGAGTCTCATTGTTTGTTTCATCAAATGCAGCATTATAACTGGCGATAAACTCTTGCTGCGCTGCATCTGAAAGATGAGAGCGAATTTCCGGGGATAAATCTTCTGCTCCTTCACAGCGACCAGGACAAGGACGGGGCAAGGTAGAATCATTAATGTGAATTTCTTCTCCTCCTGCGCCCTCGATTAATAGCTGGTACTCTCCAGATTTATTAGCTGGAACTTCCGCCATCAATAAATACTCACCCGCCTTGACGCGAGTCTCGTAAACCGCAGCCTTCTCCTTGGGCATTCCCAAAGTAGCTAGAGCCGAAGCCAAACTCGCTCCCGCACCTCCAGCGATCGCTCCAGTGGCAGCACCTAAAAGTACAGAGGTTATTGGTCCAGCCGCTACAACCGAACCAATAAAGGGAATAAATAGTACGCCGATACCAGTAAATAAGCTTAAAAGAGAACCAAATAAAGAGCCAAAGACAGCACCAGTACGCAAGCCACCCAGCACAACGTCTTTTTTACTGATAAATCCAGTAATGCGAGTCTGAGATTGAAAGTTTTGTCCCATTACCGAAATGTGGTCTTGAGGTACGCCACGATCGATCAAACGACGGACAATATTATCTATTTGTTCTTCTTCTTTTAAGACTGCGGTGATAGTACGTTCGGCTGTATAATCTGCCATCTTCTCTCAATTCCTCCTCAAAAATGCTTTTGTTTATGGTTTTTGACTAGACAAAATCTATCTAGGCATTAACAGTTGGTTTAGTTTCTGCACCAGGGCGATCGCCACTAGATTCTAGCTCTTCACCTTCTAAGAAGGAACGTAACATCCAAGCCATTTCTTCGTGCTGTTCCATTAAGCCAGTTAGAAAATCAGCCGTACCTTCGTCATGGAATTGATCGCCACACTTGTCGATATCTTCTCGCAAATCGCGAATAACTAGCTCGTGATCCTGTACTAAACGGCTTACCATCTCATTAGCGTTGGGTAAATCGCTAGCGTGTTCTGAAATAGTACCGTACTGAATAAATCCTGCTGCTGTGCCTATGGGATAACCACCCAAAGCGCGTACTCTTTCGGCTGTTGCATCTATATTGAGAGTTAAAGCCTCGTAATGCTCTTCCCAAAGGGTATGTAGGGTACGAAACTGAGGCCCAATAACATCCCAGTGATACTTTTTGGTTTTGATGATCAATAAGTATTGATTGGCTAAATCTCGATTCAAGAGTTCTATTACGCCATGTCGCTGTTCTTCTGTTAGACCGATATTTAACTTTGGCATGAGTATAAAGATAATTGCTTGTGTAACTTCATCTTTATTAGAGCAACATTTCAAGCGATCGCACATCTATATATAGAAAGATTTTCAGCGTTCAATATCTAACCAGAGAAATAGGTAATAAAGATTACATATATCTACCCTGAGAACGATAAATACTAAAAAAATATCATTTAAGCTGACCTGTAACTTATTAATAATTGTTAATGTTAATGTTAATTAATACATAAGCTGATATCGATAACTATCTTAACCAGAAACTATGCCAGACCATCAAAAGCTTACTCAAGAAGAACTTAGGTTGCAAGAAGATAGAGAGCGTAAAGCATACTGGCGTAGATGGGGATGTTATTTAAGCGATCGCCAGTGGGGTACTATACGGGAAGACTATAGTGCCGACGGTTCAGCTTGGGATTACTTTGACTTTGAACAGTCTCACTATCGGGCATATCGTTGGGGAGAAGATGGTATTGCGGGTATTTCTGATAATCACCAAAGGTTATGCTTTTCTTTATCGCTTTGGAATGGAAATGACCCTTTTTTAAAAGAAAGATTTTATGGTTTAACTAACTCTCAAGGTAATCATGGAGAAGATGTTAAAGAGTATTATTTTCAACTTGATAACACTCCTACCCATTCTTACATGAAGTTCCTCTACAAGTATCCTCAAGCAGCTTTTCCTTATGATGAGTTAGCCAAGAAAAACCAGGAGAGAGGTCTAGAAGATAGAGAATTTGAATTAATCGAAACAGGAGTTTTTGAGGACGATAAATATTTTGATGTCACCATTGAATACGCCAAAGCTAGCGATGAAGATATTTTAATTTATATTCAAGTTGCCAACCGCGCAGCAGAAAGTGCAACCATTCATTTATTGCCTACACTCTGGTTTCGGAATATTTGGTCTTGGGGTTATGAGGTTGAAAAACCCAAATTAAAAATATACGATCGCTCAGAAAACTACAGCGTTATTGAAACACAGCATCCTGATTTGGGTAAACGATGGCTGTATTGCGCTCATGATGATAATACACCCCTACTGTTTACCGAAAATAACACTAATTATCAAAGGTTATCTCAGACAACCAACGATTCCCCCTACGTCAAAGATGCCTTTAATAGTTACGTGGTAGACAAAGAAGAAGACGCAGTTAATCCCGATAATATTGGCACTAAATTCGCTATTCATCACGTCTTAGAATTAGGTGCGGGGGAAACCACAGGTATACAGCTAAGACTATCTAATCAGCCAGATCTGAAAACACCTTTTGGGCAGACTTTTAATGACACCTTTCAAGTGCGTCAACAAGAAGCTGACGAATTTTATCAGCGTGTATCTCCTCATCAAAAAAGCCTAGAATTACAAAATATTGAACGTCAGGCATTTGCAGGGATGCTCTGGAACAAACAATATTATTATTATGTAGTTGATACTTGGCTAAAAGGCGATCCATCTCAACCCGAACCACCAGCAGAAAGGAAAAACGGCAACAAGAGTAACTGGATACATCTTCACACTGATGATGTCATATCTATGCCCGACAAGTGGGAGTATCCCTATTTTGCAGCTTGGGATTTAGCCTTTCATATGATTCCTTTAGCAGCGATTGACCCTGATTTTGCTAAAAAACAGCTAGAAAGACTTACTCGTGAGTGGTATATGCACCCCAACGGACAAATGCCCTCCTATGAATGGGATTTTAGTGGAGTCAACCCGCCTGTCCATGCTTGGGCTGTGTGGCAAGTGTATAACATTGAACAAAAAATATACGGGCGTTCGGACAAGAAGTTTTTAGAAAGAGTTTTCCAAAAGCTGTTGATGAACTTTACCTGGTGGGTAAATCAAAATGACGACGAAAACAATAATGTCTTCCAAGGTGGATTTTTGGGTTTAGATAACATTGGTGTATTTAATCGCGGCGACTTACCCACAGGAGGCAAACTATCCCAGTCTGATGGTACTAGCTGGATGGCAATGTATTGTTTGGACTTACTAACTATTGCTTTAGAGTTGGCAGGGGATAACGACATTTATGAAGATATTGCCAGTAAGTTTTTTGAACATTTTCTTTATATTGTCGATGCCATGAACCATCTAGGTACAGAAGGCGCAGACTTATGGAATGAGGAAGATGGTTTTTATTATGATGTTTTGCATCTTCCTAATGGTGAAAATATCAATCTAAAAGTGCGATCGCTCGTCGGTTTAATTCCTCTACTGGCTGTAACTACTATTCAACAAGAGACTTTAGAAAAACTACCCAGCTTTAAAAACCGTATTGATTGGTTTGTTAACGAACGTCCTCAGCTTAGTCGCAACCTCGCCTGTATGGAAGGATGCGACAATGATTCTAGTCGTTTGTTAGCAGTAGTTAATGAGGATAGGTTACGTCTTCTATTGGCGAAAATGCTAGATGAAACTGAATTTCTCAGTGATTACGGCATTCGTTCTGTATCTAAATATCATCAAGAACATCCCTACGTCTTTGAGACTGATGATGAAGAATACGATGTAACTTATGAACCAGCCGAGTCGCCGACCAAAATGTTTGGGGGTAATTCTAACTGGCGAGGACCTATTTGGTTTCCCATCAACTATCTTCTAATAGAATCTTTGCAGAAATTTGACTACTATTACGATGGTAATTTTAAAGTAGAATGCCCCACAGGTTCGGGTACAATGCTAAGTCTCAAGGAAATAGCATCAGAATTAGAAAGAAGATTGATTAATATCTTTTTACCCAAAGCCAACGGATCGAAACCAGTATACGGAGATTTTACCAAATTTTACGCCGATCCTCATTGGCAAAACTTGATTCTATTTCATGAGTATTTTCATGGCGATAATGGCGCAGGTTTAGGCGCATCTCATCAGACTGGCTGGACTGGTTTAATTGCTAAGTTGATTATGCAAAAAAGTGAATATGAATCCAAAAGTTAATTGTATTTATGGACAATGGCGATCGCCTTGTTTCTAAAAATTTTTGACTAAATTTCGGATATTACTACTCTAGATAGAGTCAAGTCTTCTTAAACTTTGTTTACAATGTATATATAAAATAAAGAGGGCAAGAGCAATGAAAAGATTAGAAAATAGCCTTTCTGTCGAACAAGAATTTAATCACAAAGTATTTGAAAGTCGGGTCAAGCAGCTATCCCGTGAGGAAGCGCAAGAGCTACTCGTACAGATGCACAAGCAAATGTTTTACAAAGAGAATCTCTACAAAGAATTATTTATTAGCCAAGAAAAAGATATTGTTGATTCTTTGTTTGGAGTCAAAAACAATTAAGCATTTAATTGCAGTTTAACTACAAAGGCGTTTTTTAGTAGCGGGGAGAAGTTTTTGGGTTTACTGCTTTAGAGGGATGTGTACCACGACCAAAAATTGATATACGTAGAAAAAGTAAGAGCAAACTTGTAGCGCGACACAATTTCATTCTTATGTAAAGTATCTAATTTTTTTTCATAGTTAACTTATTGAAGAGTAAGACGAAGTTGAACAGGATTCTTTGTCGATTTCTTATACATAAATTAATCAAGGAAAACCGCTAATTATATAACTAATCTAAACAGCTAAAAATGAATTCAAGTAATACTATCGCTAAATATCTAAAAGAAATTGGACGTACACCTTTACTGAAAGGAGAAGAAGAGGTTGAGCTTGCAAATCAAATTCAGGCGATGATGCCTTTATTAGAGCAAGATGATTTGACTGCTGAAGAAGAAAAGATTGTTCGCAGAGGACAACGAGCCAAACAAAAAATGGCTCGAGCAAACCTACGTCTAGTAGTCTCTATTGCCAAAAAATACCAGAATCGAGGTTTGTCCTTCTTAGATTTGATTCAAGAAGGTAGTATTGGTGTAATGAGGGCAGCAGAAAAATTTGACCCAAGCAAAGGATACAAATTTTCTACCTATAGTTACTGGTGGATTAGACAAGCCATGACCAGAGCGCTCGCCAATCAAGCTCGTACTATTCGTTTGCCAATTCACATTACTCAAGACCTCAACAAAATAAAAAAAGTCACTCGTCAATTGTCTCAGGAACTGGGCAGAAAACCCAGTGAAGATGAACTAATTGCTGAACTTGATATTAGCCAGAAAAAATTTAGATCTATTCTTAGAGCTTCGCAAGTTACTAAGCCAAGAAGCCTCAATGTAACCATTGATGACAATCAGACCGAGTTAGGGCAAATATTAGCAGATGATTCAGCTTCGCCTACGGACTTTATCTATGAAAAAGAATTAAGTTCTCAGGTTGAAGATTTATTAGATACTTTGTCTCCTAAACAACGAGATGTAATTACTCTTCGCTTTGGTTTGAAAGATGGCGAAATAATGACTTATGAACAGATAGGCAATCAGTGCGGTATCAGCAGGGAACGAGTAAGACAAATTAAGAATAGAGCTTTAAGGTTATTAAAACAAAGAGCAAGCGTGCTTTCTCAACAAGCAGGATAGAAAATAAATACTCAGGATAAGGCTATTTTGTCCCAAAAAACTTATTTAACTAAAATAAGTTAACAGATTTAGGCTTTATGAAGGTTTGTATTAATATACCTGTGCCAAGATAAAGTTGGACTTTTTTCTTGATTGACAAAATACAACCAAAGATCATGACCCAGCCCTTTTATTTTTCTAATGGTCAACTAGCCCATAATGCCGATGACCTATTGCAATTGTGTCAACAATTTCCTGACGATGGCACTAATTATTTAGTCAGAGAAGATTTAGAAAAATGGCTTTCTTACATTGGCAAAGATGGCATTGCTCAGTGTGCTACCAACGCACGTCAAACAGCTTTAGAAGACAGTCAAAAACTCGGAGAGTTTTTCAATAAGTGCCATAAATTATCATCTTCAGCAATAGAGCATTCAGCATTTGAAACCTTTACGGACTCAGAAGCAGCCAAAGATACTGATGTAGCTGAAATAGAGTCAGAAGCAACTTCAGAACCACAACAAGTTGATGCCGTAAAAGAATCGGAAAACAAAGAGCAAGAACCTTCAGTATCTCCTACCTCTAATGGACGTAAGCCTAGCTTTTTTAAAATTATTGCTAGGCTAATTGTTAATGTTTTGTATCGGCAGAAAAATTAATTTTAAAAGTGAGCAAATCGATTCAATCAATTTGCTCATCTTAATCTGTGGAAACGACAACAAGGCTGAAAATCAGACAGAAAGAGAAACTGTTATCCATAAAATTAATTAAAGTTAAGCTAGAGCGATCGCAAAACACATAATATCTATCTTGACATTAAATGTACAATGATATGTACAGTTGCTTTCAAAAATAAATCATGGATACAGTAACATATACAGAATTTAGAAAAAACTTAGCTACTCATCTAAATCAAATTGAAGCAGATTGCACGCCACTTATCGTCACAAGGCAAAATGCACCCTCGGTAGTAGTAATGAGTTTAGATGATTTTAAAGCCTATGAAGCTACTTTTCACTTACTATCGGGTCGAAATAATGCACAAAGATTGGATCGAGCTATTAAGAATCTTCGCCAAGGAAAAGGAACAGAACATCAGTTAATTAAAGAATCTGAAGATGACTAAAAAATGAAGCTGGTATTTGACGAACAAGCTTGGGAAGACTACCAGTATTGGATTAAAACAGATAAAAAAATACTTAAGCGGATTAACTTATTAATCAAAGAAATCCCAAAAGAACCTTTTGATGGCATTGGCGACCCAGAACTACTCAAATACAATTGGTCTGGCTTCTGGTCTAGAAGAATAACCAAAGAGCATAGACTAGTTTATGCGGTTGAATCTAATTCAATTTTGATTGCTCAATGCAGATTTCATTATTAATAGTAAAAAGCTAATTTTAGTCATAGCGATCGCCTTTTCACAGAGCAAAAAATCAAAAACAGTAGCAAACGTTCCCTGAAAAGCTCATTGCCCTCTGCCAAAACTCCCGTTAAGCAAGATAATACTGAGACAGTAATCAGTAATCAGTAGTTAGTACATGAATTCTGTTAAACAAGTTGAGAGTAATTTATGGTTGGATAGTTGGCGCAGATATAAACGAGACAAGCCTGCTGTTTTTGGCTCGATAGTAATTCTAATTATTACTTTGGCGGTTGTTTTTGCTCCTCTTATCTATACTAATTCCGCTGATAAAATAGACTTCCTGGCTTCTTCTGCGCCTCCTAGCTGGGAACATCCTTTTGGTACAAATGATTTAGGGCAAGATCAATTAGCGAGAATTTTGCAGGGAGGCAGAGTATCTTTAACGGTGGGTATTGCTTCAATGCTGGTGGCGATATTTCTCGGTACAATTGTGGGCGCGATCGCTGGTTTTTATGGCGGTATTATTGATGGGATTTTAATGCGAATTACCGATTTATTTTTGGCATTACCTCAATTACCTTTATTACTTTTAATTGTTTATTTGTTTCGCGATTCGATTAAAAAAGTTGCAGGGGCAGAACTAGGCATATTTATTTTAATTGTCTTGCTGATAGGTGGATTAAATTGGATGTCGGTAGCTAGATTAGTTAGAGCAGATTTTCTCAAACTCAAAGAGTTAGAATTTGTCAGCGCAGCCAGAGCGATCGGTGCAAAACCAAGTCGGCTTATATGGACACATTTATTTCCTAATGTTTTAAGCGTCATTATTGTGGCTGCTACCTTATCAGTTGGTAACGCCATTATTACCGAATCTACCTTGAGTTTTCTAGGTTTAGGTTTTCCTCCTGATGTGCCAACTTGGGGGCGAATGTTATTTGAGGCAAAAGATTATTTAACTTCTGCTCCTTATATGGCAATTTTTCCCGGCATGGCAATATTTTTTACCGTATTAAGTATTAACTATATTGGTGATGGGCTTAGGGATGCTCTCGATCCGAAAAGATAAGTAGCAAGTAGCAAGTAGCAGATAGCAAGTAATAAGTAATAAGTAATAAGTAATAAGTAATAAGTAGCAAGTTAGATATAGTCAAGGTTTGAGGTCAACTAAATGGTGTCTTCACTTACGCTCATGTCTACTAGTATTCTACATTTGAAATTTATAGAGGCTAAAATAGCGGAATCTTCGCGCTCTATTTTAAAACCTATGAAACCTCAATTATTATCTGTAATCGTTATTTCAACAACTATTGCTTTATCTTTACCTGCTCAATCCGAAAGTTTAACTGATTTAAATCAACTTTTAAGTACTAAAAAGTGTTCTCAATGTGACCTAAATAGCTCTGGATTAGTACAGGCAGATTTGAAGGGGGCAGACTTGCTTCAGGCGGATCTAACGGGGGCAAATTTGAGTCAGGCAAATCTAACAGGAGCAAATTTAACGGGAGCAAATTTAACAGGAACATCCCTAAATGGAGCAAATCTAACGGGGGCAAATTTAACAGGCGCAAATTTGGCTGGTACAGATCTCAGAAATGCTTATGTAGGCAACACGAATTTGACCGAAGTCGATCTTGACTCTGCTCATTTAGAAGGAATTAAAGGTTTATCTGAGACGGCTGCATCGGCAGAACAGTTTCACCGTTGGGGAGTAAAAGAAGCAGCGCGGGGAAATTATAATGCTGCGATCGCCAATTACCGTAAAGCAATTAAAATAGATCCTGAATTAGCTCCATCTTACCTAGGATTAGCAATTATTGAATATAACTTCGATCGACGAGCAGAAGCTAAAAAAAATACGGCGATCGCAGCTAAGTTATTTAAAAAACAAGAACATCAACTAGGCTACAAAACTGCTACGGATTTTCAGCAAAAAATGGCTTTGATTCAGAAAGCAGAAGATAATGCAGAGCAGCAAGAAGGAGGAATGGGTAACGTAGGTAAATTTATAGGCAGTATTGGTTCATTATTGTTGCAATTTTTACTTTAGTCAGAGTTCGAGAGCTAGATTTTTAAGCTGCTCAACCAAGTAATCTTTACATAAAGTTTTTAAAAACCTAAATCTGCTTTGGCAACTTCTGCTGCTGCATATACCTGTTCATTGGGCATTTCTTCCCAGTCGGTACAGCCAATCTCGCGGTAGAATTGAGCATCGTAGGCGCGAGTTCTTACTACTACAGGCATTGGTACGGCATGACCTAAAATCAAAGCTTGTTGCTTGGAGTCTAGTTTAGCTAATACCGACTTTAAATTAGCTCCTCCGGAAACACCTGTAAAGATCGCCTCGATATCTTTTTCGTCGTTTAGTAAGCAGGTAACCCGTGTACCAATCTGGGACATGACTTCGTTATCAATTCCTGATGGACGCTGATCTACCACCAAAAGAGTAACAAAATACTTACGCATTTCGCGGGCGATCGTGCCAAAGATGGTTTGGTGGACAATACTAGAATCAAGGAAACGGTGCGCTTCTTCAATGGTAATTACTAACTGGCGGGGTTTATCGAGGGGGTTTTTGGTTTGTAAAAAGTGATCGGCTTTTTTGACGTAGCTGGAGTGAATACGACGAGTAATCATATTTGTTGCCAGCATATAGGACAGCATATTAGACTGAGAACCAAATTCGATGATAATATTTTTCCCTGCATCTAAAGCTTGAATCAATTGCTCAATATAGTTGTGGGGACAGGCTGAACGAATGTATTTTAGGCTATCTAGACGCATCAATTTGCGCTGCAAAGAAGAAATTGAACCTTGATGACCTTGTTTGGCTTCGCAGAACATTTTAATATCTTCGTTGGTCATATTTAGCAAACGCATGATCCAAGACTTACCATATTCGTTGTATAAGATGTTGGCGTTATCCATTGCTGCTTCAGATAGACCTAATTCGGAAGAGACTAACTTTAGGTCTTCAATTTCAATTTGATCGTAGCTAAGATAAAGTTCTTGGGCATCCCTAACGCCTCTGCGCTTGGTAGATTCGGGGTCAAGAGTATACATTTCTACTTTCCCTGGAAAAAGCTGACGCAAGCCTTTAACGGTGCTTACCTGCTTTCCTTCCTTCATTGCTTCCCAGCCGTATTCTGAGTGCATATCAAACATCAGATTGACTGCTGCATCCTTGCGAATAACTCCCGAAAGCAGAAGACGAGTGAGAAAAGATTTACCAGTTCCAGATTTACCGAAGATTCCATTACTACGTTCTACAAAGCGATCGAGATCGATACAGACAGGCACATTCATATCTAAAGGTTCACCAATAGAAAAATTGCGACGAAAAGGATCGTCTTCCCAACCAAAGACGCTGCGGAAATCATGTTCGGTAGCTTCGTAGCATTGACTAAAGTGGGCAGGAATTGTCTTGACGGGTAATAATTCCATATCAATGCTAGTTTGAGCTTGCAGAGAACCCAAACTTGTATCCTTATCTGGATCTATAGGTAAATTAGGAAAATCGCTCTGAGTGGCTGTGGGGGTAAACATCAGCATGGGGGAAAGAGCAACAGTACCATAAGTACCGCTTCCTGCTAAGACATCCCGTAAAAAAGTATCTTCAATAGGTGGAGGATTGGCAATAATGCGATCGCTCGAACACCCAAGAGATACATCAGTTAATAAGCAAAAGAAACGTGACCTTGTTCCTTGAATTACTAAAAATTTACCGACTCGCATATCTTCAACTGATACATCAGGGTGTAATCTTACTTCTAAGCCTTTGGTTAAAGAACCTTGAATTACTGAGCCTAAAGGGAGTTGCGAGTTCATACTTATACCTAATACGTTAAATTACCAATGCCTTTTACTACACTGGAAATATTTGACTACAATCTAGATTTAGTTTGAAAGGTCTGTCAAAACAAATCATTTTGCTACTAACATCATGAATTTCTGATTCATATAAACCATCTTGGAGTTGCAAACAAACAAATTTTTGCTCTTGAGGATCTATAATCCAATAATGCTCAATTCCTCTGGCAGCATACTCTGAACGCTTATATCTATAGTCTTTGTCACGATTAGCTTTTCCTGGAGAAACCACTTCGACTACCAAAACTGGAGGAGGCATATCTAGAGTCACAACAGCACGTTTGTACAGTTCTATTTCCGATAGTCCTTCAGGAGATAAAACAACTAAGTCAGGAATTCTGGCATTTACCCGATTGCCACTAGTAATTATTTCGGTTTTGAGAGAAATACGTTCAAAAGATATAACCTTAGCTATTTCCATTAGCAAATACATAGCTATTTTAGTATTTTGCCAAGATTCAGGTGGCATTTCTCGTAACTGTCCATTTTCTAATTCATATATTTTTTCCGAATCTACCTGAGAAAAATTTAGATATTCTTCTAAAGTAAAGCGATTAGATAGTAATTTTTGAGTTAGCATTTTTCAATTTAATACAAGGCATTCTCAGAATAAAATTTGTTTTAATTAGATTTTAGACTTTGGCAAATAATTGATATTTTTCTGGTAACTTAGGCTTATTCCGCTAATTTTAGCCGATTTTATTTTTATATCCTACCAAATTAAAATAAAGAGTTATTATGTCAACTACTAAAAAACTAACTTTACCCCTAATGGGTTGCGGGACTTGGGCGTGGGGAAACCGCCTGTTGTGGGGTTATGACGAAAGTATGGATAATCAGCTACAGGAAGTATTTAATCTCTGCGTGAATCGTGGCGTTACTTTGTTTGACACTGGAGATTCTTACGGTACGGGTAAGTTTAATGGTCAGAGTGAAAAGCTACTAGGGAAATTTGCACAAGAATATACAGGGTTGAATAAAAATGATATCTGTCTGGCGACTAAATTAGCTGCCTATCCCTGGCGATTAACTAGAGGTTCAATGGTAGCTGCGGGGAAAGCTTCAATACAACGGATGGGTAGGGTGGATTTAGCGCAAATGCACTGGTCAACGGCTAATTATTTTCCTTGGCAAGAATGGCAGCTTTTAGACGGCTTGGCAGACCTATACGAACAAGGATTGATTAAAGGAGTGGGACTATCTAACTATGGAACAAAGAGATTGAAAAAAGTAGCTGAGAAATTTAGTAGTCGCAACATTCCCATTGCAACTTTACAGGTGCAGTATTCTCTGCTTTCAACCTATCCTGTAACGGAATTAGATATCAAGACTACCTGTGACGAATTGGGTATTAAATTAATTGCCTATAGTCCCTTATGTCTGGGTATCTTAACAGGCAAATATACTGACCCTAGCACTTATCCCCAAGGCTTACGAGGCTTACTGTTTAAAAGACTAGTCCCCGAAGCCAAATCGCTTTTAGACTGTATGAGTGCGATCGCTTTATCCCGTGATAAAACCATGTCTCAAGTAGCGATTAACTGGTGTATTGCTAAAGGTGCAATTCCCATTCCTGGAGCAAAAAATATCAAACAGGCTCAAGAAAACATCGCTGCCAAAGACTGGAAACTAGACGCAGGAGAAATAGCAGAATTAGATCGTGCAGCAGCAAGGATAGACAAGCCAATGGTACAGAATGTCTTCCAAACTCGATAAGCGAACAACAATAAATGGCATTATATCAAAGTTTAAAATTAATACTTGACATTGGAGTATACTCCGTAGTTTAAGTTTGACATAGTTGTTTAATTTACAGGCAAGACACTATGCAAAATTCAACCAAAGCAAGCAAAAAAGATGAGGTAATCATGCAAGACATTCCCCAACAGATGAAAGCAATGGCTGTGGACGATTTCGGCGGTTCTGACAAGCTGACTTTGCACACCTTACCTGTACCTCCAGTGGAGGCAGGCGAAGTTTTGATTCGCATCGAGATCGCTGGAGTTGGCATCTGGGACGCGATGGAGCGCGAAGGTGATCTAGTATATAACGAAGTTCACTTCCCGCGCGTACTGGGTGGTGAATGTGCTGGCATCATTGCTGCTGTCGGCAACAGTGTCGAGCGTTTTGCCGTCGGCGATCGCGTTTACGCCCAAAGCTTCATGAACGATAAGGGCGGTTCCTACGCGCAATACGTCGTGGTGCCAGAAAAGAGCGTCGCGACCATTCCTGATGGCTTCGATATGATGATGGCGGGCGGTTTTCCCATCGCTGGTGCGACGGCGTTGCGTAACCTGGAGGCACTAGGCATCGATGACGAGACCCAACTGATGCTGTGGGGCGCGAGCGGTGGCGTGGGTCATGTAGCCTTGCAGCTTGCCAAACGGATGGGAGCGCGCGTCTTTGCAATCGCATCGGGCGATGACGGCGTGGCATTGTCTAAAGAATTGGGTGCTGACGAAACTGTTGACGGGCGTAGCGATGACGTGATCGAACGCGCTCGCGCCTTTGCACCCGATGGCTTTGATAAAGCGTTTCTGCTGATCATGGGCGACCAAGTGCAAGACTCGTTAGACTTGGTGAGGCAAGGCGGGAGGATTTCTTTCCCTAACGGCGTGATGCCCGAACCTGTAGCGCCCGACGGCGTGGAACTGACTAAGGCTGACGGCTATGGGGATGAGCGATTGTTCCGTCAACTCAACACCTTGGCCGAAATCGGCGACTTCCGAGTTCACATCGCGCAGACGTTTCCGCTCGAAGAGGTCGCGCAAGCGCAAGAAGCGATGAAAAAGCATTATCTGGGCAAAATCGTGCTGCGCGTGAGCGGCGAATAAGAGCCTGTCGAAAGGGCGCTATAAATCACCAACCTCTGCCCAACGATAAAGTTGAGCCGACGCAGATAACACTGAAATGCAGACCAGTAATCTCTCGCTATTTGGCTTCAAAACCTTGTTATCCCTTGCTTTCCAGGCGTTTTAGCTTTTCGACAAGATGGCACTTATACTCTTGAAGTTGAGCGATCTTCTCATCCATTTCTTCAATTTTTTTGCGAATTAGCCGCGCCTTATCTTCGTTTGAAAGTATGTCCCACTCATCCATCGATTGCTTAATTTCCCTGAGGGTAAATCCCAGGGCTTTTCCATGCTTGATAAACTCTAAACGCGACACAACTTCATCATCGTAGTTCCGATAGTTATTTTCTGCACGCTTGTTGTTTGAGTTGAGGAGTCCAGTCTTCTCGTAGAAACGAATTGTATCTTTCGAGAATCCTGTTTTTTGGGAGAGTTCGCTAATCAACATAAAACACTAAGGTTGAGAAGTTTAGAATTAGTACTTGACATTGGAGTATACTCCATAGTTTAAGTTTGACATAGTTCTTAAATTTACAGGTTAGACACTATACTATGCAAAATTCAACTAAAGCAAACAAAACTGTTATTATTACTGGCGCAACCAGTGGTTTAGGCTATTCCTGCGCTGAGGCGATCGCCAGATCTGGGCAAGACTGGCAGATCATCATCGCTAGTCGAAATCTGTCTAAAGTTGAAGAAGCCGTTCGTACCTTAATAGCTGAAACTAAATACCCAAATATTGAAGGTATGAGTCTTGATTTAGCATCCACAGCATCAGTACGTCAGTTCGTAAAAAACTTTCTTACTGGAGAACGTCCACCTTTACAGGCGATCGTTTGTAATGCAGGAATTTCACTCGTTTCAGACACGCTCTATACAGAAGATGGGTTTGAGATGACGTTTGGTGTAAACCATCTAGGACACTTTCTACTCGTCAATCTGCTTTTGCCCCAGATGAGCGATCGCTCTGGCATCGTATTTGTCAGCAGCAGCGTACACGATCCAGATGCCAATACTGGAATGCCTCACCCGCAATACCAAGCTGCAAAAGCCCTCGCATTTCCCACCGATGACGATAATAACGCCAACATCGGAAACACGGGGCGGGAACGCTATACCACTTCTAAGCTCTGCAATATTCTCTGTGCTTACGAGCTTTCCCGTCGCTTGCAAAAGCAACAGTCAAATATTACAGTTAATGCTTTCAACCCAGGTTTAATGCTCGACACAAAGTTTTATCGAGACTGCAGCGAATCAGAAATGTCTGCTTTCGTCGCAAATGTTCCACAGTCTATCATGGATAGCGCTAGAGACTCTAAAACAATGGGCAACGCTCTGGCTAGACTCATTCTCGACCCCTCACTTAATGGTACTACGGGTAAATATTTCGATGGACTGGAGGAAGTTCGATCTTCTGATGAATCCTACGATGAGAAGAAAGCAACCGAACTTTGGGAGTCCAGTGCAGAATTACTCAAGCTTTCACCTAAAGAAGCAACGCTTGTGCAATAAGCATTTGTTACTGCATACTGCTCTTTCATTCATTGTCTAGCAAAACCATCCCGTAGGCTTATCATACTAAATCCTATTCAAGTAGGTTACTTGACTGTTGGGTTAGGTAGTAGGTAGTAGGCAACTGTTTAATAAGTAACTGATTAATAAGTTGGAAATTTTAAGATACTTTTCCCAATCGAATTTAGTATCAATTTATCAAAATCGCGTATCTAGATCACAAAAAATTTCGGTAGGATCGCTTTGGAGAATTTAATTTTATGGCTGAGAAAGGGCTTGCCCGCATCTGTTGAAATACTACTTTTAGCAGAAGTCTCAGCCTTTTGCTTGCTTTGTAATTTTTCGTCGAACTCACGTTCTGCTGATTAAAACAAAGGCAATAGCAAAGAGAAAATAACTGCACCTAAAACCGCTGCCACAGGTAGGGTAATTACCCAAGCTAAAACTACAGACTTGATAGTTGACCAACGTACCTCTTGATTAGTAGAAATTAAACCAATGCCGATAACGCTACCAACTAAGGCATGGGAAGTAGAAACGGGTAAACCGATACGAGAGGCAAGTAGAATCGTAGTTGCAGTGGCGATCTCAGCGCAGAAACCAGTACTAGGTACTAGAGTAATAATATTCTCACCGACAGTAGCTATCACATTTTTTCCCTGTACGGCTAATCCTGCCACAATCCCTAAACCTCCCAAGACCAAAATCCAAATAGGAATTTCTAAACTGTTAATTGGTACTTCGTTGGTATGAAAAATATAGACTATGGCTGCTAAAGGCGCGATCGCATTGCCCACATCATTTGAACCATGAGCAAAAGCCACAAAACAGGCACTAAGCACCTGAAACTTACCCATAATTTTTTCTAAAACTGAAGTCTCAAACCATTGTTTTTGATATTCGTCTAGGCGATTCCAGCTATACAAAGTAATTCCTGTAGTGGCTATTAAGCCAATACCCAAGCTAATAGTTTGCTTTGGTAGCACAAGGTAATTAAAAACGGGTAGCTGTACAACAGTAGGCAAAACAATAATGCCAAAAATGCTAATCAAAGCTGCGCTTAACCAGGGAATCCATTCTCTTAACTGCTTTAAGGTATCTTGCCGTTCAAATAACCAGTAGCGCAACAGACTATATAAACCTGCTGCCACAATGGCACTGATTATAGGAGTTACAATCCAACCCAAACAGATCAAGCCGATATTGCCCCAGGCGATCGCTTCTTTACCAATAGCTATCCAGCTAAATCCTGCGATCGCACCTACGACTGCATGGGAAGAAGCCACGGGTAAACCTTTGCTGGTAGCAACCTGTAACCAAATACCACAGGAAAGCAAAACCGCAATCATGCCTACTAAAAACGTCTGGGGAGTATCGATAAACAAACTAGGGTTGGCCACCTTGGTGGCTAAGGTTGCCGATACCTGTTTACCAAATATTACCGCTCCCGTGAACTCTAAAATTCCAGCGATGATAACTGCTTGATTCAGGGTAATTGCTTTTGAACCGACGGATGTTCCCATAGAGTTCGCCACATCATTTGCACCCAAATTCCAGGCGACATAAGCAGCAAGCAGAGAAATTAAAACCAGAGCGAGAATGTTTATAGACAAAGGACTGTAAAATTTATTTAGGGTTGGAAACGACGAAGTTAGAAGTCAGAAGTTTTTGCGTACCTTGAGTGGTAACTTAGAACCAATACAATAGTTGTGATTAATACTGATTTAAATCAATCAATTAAATAGAATACGGTTATCGATTCCTAACTTTTCTGGTATTCATTATCTCGCTATTACGCTTAGATATAAATAGGTCGCTTTAGATATCAAAATTAAATTAAACATTGAAAAAAATGTATCAGCCCCTAGAATGCCGTCCAGATAGTTATTCCGAATGGTATCGACAAGGTAATCAGCTACGTTTAGAAGGCTATTATCAAGAAGCATTAACTAGCTATGAGCGCGCCATAAACTATAAACCTCTTGATTACTGGTCATGGTATCGCAAAGGTGCAGTTTTAGAAACTTTGGGCGAATATTCTCAGGCAATAGAATGTTATGCCTATGCTGCCAAGATAGAACCAAACAATTACTGGGCATGGTATGAACAAGGCTATATTTACTTTGTTGAATTAAACCAATACGATCTGGCGATCGCTTGTTTTACGAAAGCTCTAGCTGCCCATCCCCAAGATTACTGGGCAATTTACCGTATTGCCGAAGCTTGGCGTAAGTTAGAAGATTACGAACAGGCAATATCATACTACGAGCGGGCTTTAGAGTTGCGTCCGCAAGATTTTTGGTCTTTTTATCGTCGTGGCGAAGCACAACAGCACTGGGGTAAATTAGAATTGGCTTTGCAAAGTTACGACCACGCTTTAGATATTGAAGCTGATGATTACTGGGCTTGGTATCAAAAAGGCAGGGTTTTACAGCAGAAGAAGCAATATCAGCAGGCTATTTATAATTACAATCAAGCTCTAGAACTCGACGCTCGCTTCGATCCAGCTTGGTACCAGCTTGCTTGTTGCTATGCTCAACAGCATAATCATAATTGGGCAATTATGAGTTTAGAAAAAGCGGTCGATCTCAATCCAAAAAAATATTTAGAGTTAGCTACTGATGACCTTATTTGGCAAGAATTCCGTCGGCAAAGAGGGTTTCAACTGCTAATCATGAACAAAAGCGATCGCTATGGTTATTAAGCTTAAGTTAAAATAAAAACAAAAATTAACCAATACGTTTGCAGGAACTGCGATACCCTAGATTGGGTGATTTATTAGATTTTTTTAAGATACTGTTTATGACATCCTCAATTGAAACTTCTAAACGCACTGTGCGTATCGGCACACGGAAAAGCCAGCTTGCTTTGGTGCAAACCTACTGGGTAAAAGCAGAGTTAGAAAAGCATTTTCCCGATCTTGAATTTGAAGTCGAGAAAATGAGTACTAAAGGGGATAAGATTCTGGATGTTCCTTTGGCAAAAATCGGCGACAAAGGTTTGTTTACCAAAGAGCTAGAGACGGGAATGCTCAACAATCAAACGGATTTTGCGGTACATTCTCTCAAGGATCTACCGACTAATTTACCCGCAGGGTTGATGTTAGGTTGTGTAACTAAAAGAGAAGATCCTGCCGATGCTCTAGCGGTTAATGAAAAAAATAAGGATAGAAAACTAGAAACTCTTCCTGCTGGTGCGGTAATTGGTACGTCTTCCCTCAGACGTTTGGCACAGCTACGACACAGCTATCCTCATTTGGAATTTAAGGATATTCGCGGCAATGTCAATACTCGTTTGGCTAAATTAGATGCGGGAGAGTATGACGGGATTATTTTAGCGGTGGCTGGTTTGCAGCGATTAGATATGAGCGATCGCATTCACCAAATTATTTCTCCTGAAATTTCGCTTCATGCAGTGGGACAAGGTGCATTGGGTATTGAATGTCGTGCAGGCGATGAAGAAATTCTCAAGATTTTAAAAGCATTAGAAGATGCCGACAGTTGCGATCGCGCTTTGGCAGAAAGATCATTTTTGAGAGAGCTAGAAGGAGGTTGCCAAGTGCCAATTGGCGTTAATACCAGCATTGAAAATAATAATTTAACTATCAAAGGAATGGTAGCTAGTCTAGATGGATTAAGACTGATTAAGGACACCGTAAGCGGTGATCGTCACAATTCAGAGCAACTGGGCAAAGACTTGGCAGCTAAATTGCGAGAACAAGGAGCAGGTGATATACTGGCGGAAATTTTTGCTGAGGTTGGGCGAGATTAAATCAGCCTAACAACAAAAATTCAATCTTCCTTTGACTCTATTAGAATGATCGAGTATCACTTAAGTTGTCTAGTAATTTTTTTTGTATTAAATTATGAATATTAAAACTATCGCCATTCCCATGTTTGTTGCTCTATCTCTTTTATTTGGAGCCTGTGCAGACAAAACAGAAACCCCTAATGGGGTAGACGGTGCAGCAAATGACGCTGGAGGTGCCGTAAATGATGCTGGCGATGCCACTGGAGATGCTGTAAATGATGCTGGCGGTGCCATGAAAGATGGTGCAAATGACGCTGGAGATGCTATGAAAGATGCTGGAGGTGACATGAAAGATAAAGCTGGCGGTGCCATGGAAGATACTGGAGGTGCCATGAAAGACACTGGAAATGATATGAAAAATGATGGTAACAACTAAAGTACGAGGGATGCTATCAAAGATTTCGGGAACAAAGCTCCTTGAAGTAAAAGCAAATAAATCCTAATTGTCTAATGATTTTTAGCTGATTTTGAGCAATCTGACCATCTAACTGATATTATTTTCATATCAAGATAATAGGTATCGACTAGCTAAGGCTATCGATGCCTATTTTTTATCTTGTAGCTCTAGACTATATCTACTAAATTATTTAATAACTTAATATGACATTGCCAACTGATCTTTTCTTTTATGCCAAATGGTCAGGTATTGCGACAATTATTTGCCTTCTCGTAGCGATTGTATCTTTTGTCGTCGGTTGGGGGTTTCGCTTTCGTCTTGTAGGTGTAACCAGCTTTATGGGAGTTCTCACGACTGGAATATTTGCCCTGGGTTTAGGTTTATTTCCCCATGCAAAAATTCCTGGTGCAGCACGTTATTCCTTGATTTATGATAATGGGGCAAATCAAGCTGTAGTAGCCGTAGCTCCAGATATAGAGAAATCCGCTATCGAACCGACCTTGCTTCAGGCAGCCTCAGATCTATATTCTTATGGTAGGACTGGCGCAAATGGCGATAACCAGTTTACGATCAAATTGAGGACTGTTTTACATCCCCAGACGGGTGTTTCTCAACCTCTGTTTTTAGGAGAAGCAAAGCGATCGCTAATTACTAGAGAAGACAAAGATATTGAAATTAAGGTGTTTTCTCAGAATATAAACAAGCTACCTCCAGCTAAAAATACTTAATTGAAGCAGACATGAGCAAAACCGCAGCAGCAAATAAAACAGCAACTAGCTATACTCCCTTAGCCATCTCTCCTGCACGGGTGCTGCGGGGTGAACATTGTTTGGCAAACTCAGGTCAAGAAATTGCCAAATTGGGTGTGCGTCCTTTGGTGATCGGCGGTAATAATACCCTGAAGACTATTAAGCCTTTTATAGAGCCTGTGCTGAAGGCTGAGAAACTAATTAGCCAATCTGCCAGCTATAGTCCAGATTGTGCCGAGTCTTCACTGATTAAATTAAAAAATTTAGCCACAGAACATCAGGCAGATTTAGTTATTGGTGTTGGTGGTGGCAAAGCTTTAGATACGGCGAAACTTTTGGCTCATCAGTGTGGTTTACCAATAGTTACCATTCCCACTTCTGGAGCTACCTGTGCTGCCTGGACGGCTTTATCAAATATTTATTCTGAGGCAGGAGCGTTTGAGTATGATGTAACTCTTAGCCGTTGTCCTGAGCTTTTGATTCTAGATTATGGTTTGGTGCGTACTGCTCCTCAAAGAACTTTGGTTGCAGGTATTGGCGACGCGATCGCTAAATGGTATGAGGCTTCAGTTAGTAGTGGTGAATCTTCAGCTACCTTGTTAATTTCGGCGGTACAGCAGGCGCGAATTTTGCGAGATATTCTATTCCAAAAATCGGCGATCGCTTTACAAAAACCTGATAGTAATGAATGGCGCGAAGTAGTTGACGCTACGGTTTTGCTGGCAGGGGTAATCGGCGGTCTTGGAGGAGCAGAATGTCGAACTGTAGCTGCTCACGCGGTTCATAATGGCTTGACCCATCTTGTAGAAGCTCATGACGTACTGCACGGAGAAAAGGTAGCCTACGGTATTCTAGTTCAGTTACGTTTAGAAGAAATGGTGCAGGGTAATATTTTGGCAGCATCATCCAGGCAACAGCTAATTAAGTTTTATACTGAAATTGGTCTGCCAAAAACTTTAGAAGATTTAGGATTAGAAAATATTAGCTTGGCTCAACTACGCAAGGTAGCAATTATCGCCACTCAGCCTCAATCGGATATTCATCGATTACCCTTTAGCGTATCTGCTGAACAGTTAACAGCAGCAATGGTTTCAACTACGGTAAAAACTGCTAAAGCTACTAGTACCGCTACGCGGAAGTAGCCAAGGGGTACCCCCCGCAGGGAGTACTGATTTATCGGCTTTGATAGATTATTCGACAGTCACTTTATTTACGCCGTCTACTGGGTAAGCTTTCATCCATCAAAGCTTGCTAGTTAAAACTGAGCAGCGGAAGCAAAATGGGGCAGGAATTGATATACGTTACAATAAACTCCAGATTATAAAATTGCAGTTGAGCGAAGCTTAGGTTAGGCGATCGCCCCAGCTAGACATTCTTCAATTTCTAAAACTTATAAGTATTTCTCTGTTTTGATTCTTATTTAACATGACCGTATCTCATCCCGTAGATTTTCAAGATGCTTTTGATATCATCGTCGTCGGTGGTGGACACTCTGGCTGTGAAGCTGCCTTGGCAGCAGCTAGGTTAGGCTGTCGTACCTTAATGTTGACCCTTAATCTAGACAGAATTGCTTGGCAACCCTGTAATCCTGCGGTGGGTGGTCCTGCTAAGTCTCAGTTAACTCACGAGATTGATGCCTTGGGAGGCGAAATCGGCAAAGTAAGCGATCGCACTTATCTGCAAAAAAGGGTGCTTAACGCTTCTCGTGGTCCTGCGGTCTGGGCATTACGGGCGCAAACTGACAAGCGCGAATATGCTACGGTGATGAAGCAAATCGTCGAGAATCAAGAAAACTTAAGTATTCGCGAAAGTACGGTTACCGATTTAATACTGGGTAAAAATGACGAAATAATTGGGATTGAGACTTATTTTGGGACTTGTTTTGCTGCTAAAGCCGTCATTCTCACCACAGGCACGTTTTTAGGTGGCAAGATTTGGGTTGGCAATAAATCGATGGATGCAGGACGTTCAGGTGAGTTTGCCGTTACAGGTTTGACAGAAACCTTGAATCAATTGGGTTTTGAAACCAGCAGGCTAAAAACTGGAACTCCCGCTAGAGTCGATCGGCGATCGGTAGACTATAGCAAAATGCAGGCGCAGCCAGGAGATGAGATAGTGCGCTGGTTTAGTTTTGACCCCGCAGCCTGGGTAGAAAGAGAGCAAATGAACTGCTATTTAACTCGCACTACCGCCGAAACTCATAAAATTATTCGCGATAATTTGCATCTGTCTCCTGTGTATGGTGGTTGGGTGGATGCTAAAGGTCCTCGCTACTGTCCTAGTATTGAAGATAAAATTGTTCGTTTTGCCGACAAAGAAAGCCATCAGATTTTTATTGAGCCAGAAGGCAGAGATATCCCTGAACTTTATATCCAAGGATTTTCTACAGGACTGCCCGAAAAATTGCAGTTAGCAATGCTTAGAACTCTACCAGGACTGGAAAAATGTGCCATGCTGCGTCCTGCCTATGCGGTAGAATATGACTTTTTGCCTGCTACCCAGTGTTACCCTACCCTGATGACCAAAAAAGTTGAGGGGCTGTTTAGCGCGGGTCAAATAAACGGCACTACAGGCTATGAAGAAGCAGCAGCACAGGGTTTGGTTGCGGGTATCAACGCTGTTAAATTCGTCCGAGGTGAACCAGAGGTAATTTTCTCTAGGGAACAAAGTTACCTGGGTACGCTGATTGATGATCTGTGTACTAAAGATCTTCGTGAACCCTATCGGATGTTAACTAGTCGTTCAGAATATCGTCTTATTTTACGCTCTGATAATGCCGATCGCCGTTTGACTCCTTTGGGTAGAGAAATAGGCTTAATTGACGATCGCCGTTGGCAGCTATATACCGACAAACAAGGGAAAATCATAGCCGAAAAAGCAAGGCTAGAGGCTACTCGCATTAAAGAACAAGATGCAGTAGGAATGGCGATCGCCAGCGAAAATCAGCAAAATATCAAAGGATCGATTACTCTAGCTGAGTTGTTGCGCCGTCCCAAATTTCATTATGCTGATTTGCAAAACTATGGGCTAGATAATGCTGAACTAAATATAGCCGAGACAGAAGGGGCAGAAATTGACCTTAAATATTCTGGCTATATCAAACGTCAACAAACCCAAATCGAACAAATCAGCCGTCATACCCAGCGCAGATTACCCCAAGATCTAGACTATCTCACAGTAGAGACTCTACGGATGGAGGCAAGGGAAAAACTCAATCAGGTCAAGCCTTTGACCATTGGTCAGGCAACCCGAATCGGTGGAGTCAATCCAGCCGATGTTAATGCCTTATTGGTATATCTAGAAATGCGATCGCAACACCAAGCTAAGGCAATCGCAGGTAGCTAAAATTAAACATAGCAAATAGGTACAACATCAAGAAATCTTTCTCCTTCCATAGCTAAACGTAAAGGGCAATCTTTGCTGGGCCACTGGCTACGATTTTCGTAAACATATAGCTGATGTTTGGTAGGTAAGGCATCGGAGTTAATTCGCTCAACTCTGCTAAAGTAAGCTTCGTAGCGTTCAAAGTATTCCAGACCAGGGGCGCGGACATGATATTCCTCTTTAGGGTTAGGTTCAGGATATTCAATAGTTTGCTCTGCCACTAAAGGTACAGGTAATATGGCAATTCCCTTGGGTTTTAAAATACGACGAATTTCCGCGATCGCTTTTAAATCGTCAGGAATATGTTCTAAAACATGAGAAGCAAAAACAAAATCGTAGCTTTGATCGGCAAAAGGAAGATTTTGTAAATCTACCCGATGATCTACCTCTGGCATATAAAGATCGGCTGTCTCGTATCTACCAAATTTATCGGCAAAATAACCTCGAAAAAAATTTTCAGGCGCAAAATGAAGCATACTCAAAGTCGAAGTATCGAGCTTTGATAATAACTGGTCAACTACTAAATATTGAATACGATGTCTTTCTAAAGCTCTACATTTGGGACATTGAGCGTGCTTGCGCCAAGCAGTAGCAGCTTTCAAATCTTTAAAAGCACCAGTGTAGTTGCAGACTGGACAATTAAATTGTTCTTTATGGCGATTTTGTAATTTAAAGACCCAAGATTTGACTTCTTTTTTTAATTCTCTTGCTTGGTTTTTTAGATTCATGATCTTGGCAAGTCGCAAATTTCAGTTAATAGTAATTTACGCTATTTTTACCTGATTACGTATCAACTTTCGCGATTGAGCTTGCCTTGTTTTAGCCTTTTAATCGATACTACAATCGTAGTTAGGCTGAAAATTATTGATCGCATCTGATTGCAACCTGATAGTTCCGTCCTTCCCAGCTATTACAGTCGCTCCAGAAAAAGGTAAACTCAACTAATAATGTTTCCAGCTTTTGAATCGGAATATCGACAAAATAAATTGCTAAATTTGTAGAACTTGAGAACGTTTCTTCAATCGTCTGCCAGTCATTCCACGTCCAATGCAATTTAAATGCGCGACCGCACTGAATTCGCAGTAAAGATTTAGGCTTGACTTGTGCCACTTGTCGATTAAACTGCCAAACTTCAATTTGCCAGCGATCGCTGGTTTTTTGGTAACGTTCGACAACTTCGGGAATTAAATCGAAAAGGCGATCGTCACGAACCGAGCGCAATAATTTAATATACTCCGCATGGGACCACATCAAGGGCATCGCCGAACCTGTAGGTGTACCTAAGTACATATGGGCATCGGGGATATCGGGCGCATCCCAAACTTGCTCTGGTAGTAACGCCGTATCGTCTGCCATTTTTTCCATAGCGCGAATAAATGGTTTGGGATCTCGACGGGCTGCTAATTCGTATACTCCTCTCTCGCCTGTTAGTAGCGTCCAAGACCGCCCCGTACCCCAACCATCCCAAGCACTACCATCTTCTCGTTGTCCGTGTCCATCGTGATTATAGCGTTTCCATACAGGGCCAAAGGGAGTTTCGGTTTTTAGTATTTTATCTACCACTTTAAGAGAGTCTACAATCAAAGGATCGTCAGCAGAGCGAATGCCATAGCGTACTAATTCGAGAAAACTGGGATCGACAATTTCTTTGGCGGGAAATTCTTGTTGGGAATCTGGATGGCGATGGGGAATTTTTAGCATACCCTGGTTAGGATTCTCATTGGGCTGAGGATCGTTAACGTCGGCTGGATTAATGCGGATATAGTACCGTTGGATCTCTGGGTCTAGTGTACCTTCTGTAGTTACCGTCCAAGCTTCGATATGTGTCTCCAAAAAGTCGGCATAATCTTCAATAAACCGTGCTGTATCCTCGTCACCAGCTTCTTTTGCCCAGGTAGCAGCACAAATAAGGGCAGCAATGGTTACGGCTAAAGTAGCTGGAGAAAACCCACTCGACTGTTCCCATCTTTCTTGTTGAGTTACGGGACTTTGAAGAATTAAATATTTAGCTGCTGAAATTACTGTAAAATAAGCATCGAATTGACCCAAAGCCTTGGCTTGTTTGAGATGCCAGGCTAACATAATTGGCTTTGCCACCTCATCTAGCTGAAGTCCTCGCCTCTTTACTTCACCATCGACGTAAAAGTTTTGGGCAAAACCCCCATCTGGATGTTGGGAATTGGCTAGATAAATTAAAACTCTTAGGGGTGTGTCAGTCTCACCTGCTGCTAAGGCGCCGATCGCACTGTTGACTAAATCTCGTGGCCAAACATAGTGATAGCCACCATATTCGCTATCGTCTCCTTTTACTTGCCCCCAGGGAATAGAAAGGGAGGCAATCATCGCACCTGGATATTGTTTATCTTCGTGAGCGAGTAAGACACTAAAGCTATTGCGGTAAAGTTTGCCGTTATCTTGAGTTACTTCTTCTAAAGGCAGAATTTGATCGTGAGTTCGATTCCATTGGTCGATAAAACGCTCTTTGTGCTGTTTAAAGGGAATACCCAAAGATTGGAAAAGATTAGTTGTCGCTCGGTGCAGAGTATTGCCAAAAGCAATTGTTAGCGTGAATTCAGTTTTTTCTGACAGGTCGAGTTCTCCCATCAAAGCCACATTACCATCCTCGGCGCAATCGAATTCCCAATCCATCTGATAATTATCGGCTAAGTCAGTCCAGCCATCGCTGTGTCCGACATAACCGCAAGAAAGACGTTTAAAAGGAACTGTGGCTGATATAGCTAGCCAAGTATTGTCTTTTTGGGCTACCAAAATTTCTCGTCCCGCTGCTATGATTACATACGCATTATTATGCTTACCTCCATCATTCAAGTGAGGCGCACAAAGAGCATAAAGCTTTAGTCGAGCGAGATATTCTGGACTACCAGTCAGCCAAGTATGCTGCAAAATACAGGGTAGGTGAGGATCGCTGATAATTTCCTTGTGAATTGTGTAATTTCCATTGGGATCGTCATTAGTAACGTAGTAACCTAAAGCGTTTTTGTCTATTTCTTGGATTTTAGTTTTTAAATGACGCTTTTCTTCATGAAAGAAACTTTCTCCATCGCTAACTAAATACTGCAAGTCTCTGATCTGAGGGCGATCGATAGTAGGATAATAAACTTCGGTAATAACTCCATTCCACAGGGTAAACCAAATACGGCTAGAGGTTGAGTAAGCAGTACCTACACCCTGTTTGTTGCCTTGTGTCCAGCGAGGTTCGATTCCTGGATGACCAAAAGCTTGATTTTGACCGCGAAAATTTACCATGATTAATTAAACTTACAAAGTCTTGAGAAATTAGTAGAAACGTATAAATTAAACAGTTCTCTTCCACCATAATAAAGCGCGATCGCATCGCTTTTTATGAATGACGACGTGAGAAAGATTTTGCTTCGACAAAGAGATTTTTAATCTCTGGATGCTGACTACGAATTTTTGCTTCTAAACGGTCGATCGCCTCTGTTACTTCTTCAACTGATAGTTCTCGCTGAAAGACAATTTCAATATTAAGTAATACTTCCTCAGGTCCAAAATGCAAAGTAAGAACGCGCATTACTTCTTTAACGGCCCTATCTTCGGCGGCTATTTGGCGAATACTGTCGATCGTCGCAATATCGGCACTTTCACCTACTAATAAACCTTTACATTCGTAAGCCAGCAAAATGGCAACCATTGTCAAGATGATGCCAATAATAATCGAAGCCACTCCGTCAAAATAAGGATTTTTGAATAAGTGACCCAAGAAAACGCCCAAAAAAGCGACGATTAAACCCAAAAGAGCAGCAGAGTCTTCAAATAAAACCGTAAAAATAGTGGGGTCTTTACTATTTTTTGCTGCTTGCCAAATATTGCGATCGCTCTTGTTAGATAATAACGCTCGATAAGACACGCGCCAAGACAGCCCTTCAAACACGAACGCACAGCCTAAAACAATATAACTCCATAATGGGTCTTCTAAAGGAGACGGCTCGATTAAATGAGTTACGCCTTCATAAAAAGACATTCCACCACCGAGGGCAAAAATGAGAATCGCTACGATTAGAGTCCAGAAATATAATTCCTGACCATAGCCAAAAGGATGGCTAGCATCTGCTGGTTTTTGACTCAGACGGATGCCTAATAATAATAGTAATTCATTGCCTGTATCGACTAGCGAATGAATACCTTCAACAGAGCATAGCCGAACTACCGCTAATCCCTGCTGCAATAAATTTAGTAATGGCGATCGCTGCTAACATAGCGATCGCCGCAAAAATAGTTTTTTTTGAATCAGATGCCATGATCGGTTTGGTGGTACAAATTGTGGATCTGCCGCATTTTTAATTCACTGTAAACCCACCATCGATCGCCAAAGGTTGTCCAGTAATATAACTAGCAGCATCAGAGCAAAGAAAAACCACAGTCTGAGCGATTTCTGCTGCCCGTCCCATGCGCCCCATAGGAACCGTAGACGCTAAATCATCAGCCGTCCCATCCATCCCATCTGCCAGGCGATCGATCATATCAGTGGCGATAATGCCAGGATTGACTGCGTTAATCCGAATGCCTTGCTTGGCATAGTCGAGGGCTGCCGAGCGCGTCAGCCCCATGACTGCATGTTTACTAGCGATATAGGGAGACATTCCTGGAAAACCAATTAAACCCCCCATTGAGGAGTTATTAACGATTACCCCAGCACCTTGGGACAGCATTTGTTGGATTTCATATTTCATACACAAAAAGAGTCCCCGCACATTGATTGACATCAGTTTGTCAAACTCCTCGATCGGTTGTTCGTGCAGCGGTTTCTGGGGTGGATCGATACCTGCATTATTGAAAGCACAGTCGAGTCGTCCATAAGTCTCCACCGTCTTCTGTACTAATGCTTTGATATCTTCTTCTTCTGACGCATCGGAGCGCACAAATAAGCATTCAGCACCAGCATCGCGAATTAATCCAGCCGTTTCTTCTCCTTCTGGCTCGCGCCGACCTGAGAAAACAACTTTTGCCCCAGCCACTCCTAGGGCGATCGCGGTAGCTCTACCAATTCCCGATGTTCCTCCTGTAACTAAAGCTATTTTGTTTTCAAGTATCATCATGTTGCTCTTTTTTTATCTATATTTCCTAGAGATTTATTTGTTGTTTAGATCGTAGTTTAGCGTCATTTTTCTCTTTTAATTAGAATAAATTTTAAGCTGGCTCGAAGCATTAGCCTGAAACGTATTTTTTATGCCAAAATTTAAGTTTGCGGTCTGGATAAGGCTTGCAGTTGCTCCCAAGAATAATGGGCGAGAATTTCATTTTCTCCCTGAGCTTCTCCTAAAACTTCCATCGCCTTTTGTTCGAGTTGTTCTAGATCTTCTCCGACTACATCACTCATTGCACCGCCAACTACAGCACCAGCGATCGCACCTACTACAGCACCAGTTTTACCGCCGATTAATTTACTACCAATTGCAGCACCAGCTACACCGCCACCAACCGCACCAATTCCTGTTTCCAAGGCATTATGCTTTGATTTCTGGGTAACTTCTGGTATTTTTTGCTCTTGCCGCTCTTTATTCTTATTTTCTTCGTTCATTGTTGTTCTCCTATACTTATTAATTATTACTTCCTTCTTACGAAGTTTGCTCGCCCTCGACAACCAAGGGGTACCCCCCGCAGGTACCTCAACGGGGGGAACCCCCGCAACGCACGGCGGCTTTTGAGACAGAGTACTCTTTCTCAAAACGCGCCTTAACTTCGCGCTACTTCTTACTTCCTACTTATCACTTCCCCCAACCCAGCAAGGTCAGGCACTCCCATACGTTCTTTTAAATGCTCTGCTACGCGAATGGCATTGGCAATAATAGTTAAAGTGGGATTTACTCCAGAGTGGGAAGGAAAGAAACTACCATCGACTACATAGAGGTTGTCTACATCATGAGTACGGCAGTTGATGTCTAAAACAGAAGTTTGGGGATCTACGCCAAAGCGACAAGTACCGCACTGATGAGCTACCGCCGACAGTGGTAAATAGTTGCGGGGATAAATACCAAAGGGAATAACGTGCTTGGTGCTGCGCTCTACTGCCTTGAGAATTGAAGTCCAGCGATAGATCAAGCGATCTCTGGCTTCCGTATTGTTAGGGGTATAGTCTAAATGCAGCTTACCATTTATCCACTGCACGCGATTATTAGGAACGGGCAAATCTTCGGTTTGCAACCACCAGCCTGTAGTATGCTTTGCCATCACTTCTAAAACATTTTCTGGTGTCAACTTAACGTAAGGAGCAAGCAGCGGTGGCGAATCGGCGGGCATCATGCCTGCTTTGACGTTGCCTGTATTCTGCACCATGCCCATGGGGTAAGGAAAATCAGGTTCGCCCCAGTAGTAGTCATTTAAACCGATAGTTTTTTGATGTACCGACTCGTTAGGCTCATCTTGCAGAGATACCATTGCGGTTGCCAAGTGTTTCATAAAGTTACGTCCTACTTGGTCGGAACTATTGGCTAGTCCGTTGGCATGGGAATCATTAGCCGAACGGAGTAACAAAGCAGATGAATTGATTGCACCACAGGAAACGACTACCAAATCGGCAGAAAATAAATGTTTTTGCTCGCCAATTTTGGTTTCTACTGCCGTAATCTCTTGTCCAGACTCGCTCGTATGTAGCCTGACTACCTTAGCTCCCGTCAACAAGGTTAAATTAGAATGAGTCTGCGCTGGACGGACGCAGTTAACTTCAGCATCGCCTTTAGCGTGAACCAAACAAGGAAAACCATCGCAGGTATCGCAACGAATACATTCAGATAAAGTTTTATCTACTTCATTGAGTTTTATTGCTACTGGTAAATGAAAAGGATAAAACCCTAACTGGCTGAGTTGGTCTACTATCCTCTGCATAAAAGGTTCTTGGCTAACTGGGGGATAAGGATAGTCAGCTTCGGCGGGTGGTTCGGTGGGGTCTTCTTTTCGTTTTCCGTGAACGTTGAAAAGTTTTTCAGCTTTAGTATAGTAGGGAGCAAAATCTGGGAACTTCAGCGGCCAAGCTGGAGAAATACCGCCTTTATGCTGTACCTCTTCAAAATCCCGCTCTCTTAAAGGCAATAGTGCAGCACCATAAACTTTAGTATTGCCACCTACCCAATAGCAGGTTTGGGGTTTAAAGGTTTTCCCTTCTTTGTTGCACCACTCCTCGTCAGTATAGTAGCGTTGCTTTTGATAGACTTCGGTAGGATTCCAGTTATCTTTTTCACGAGGTAAAAACTCGCCACGCTCTAGAAGCAAGATTTTTTTGCCTGTAGGTGCGAGTTCGTGAGCGACGGTACCTCCTCCCGCTCCCGTACCGATAATAATGATGTCGTAGTGTCGGTCTTTAACGCTCATTTTTAATCTTTGTCAAATTGTTTGCTTTTTTATTGATTTGAAAGCTTTAAGTATCTTTTGGTTTTTAAGATGGAGAATTACGAATTAATATCTGAATCATAAATAAAGCACCAGATAGCAAAAAAGCATCGATCAAATAGGTTTCTATTAGCCAGTAAATCCATCTCATTACCAATTTCCTCAGGTTACGCGCAGTGTAATCGCATTTACTATGCTTAGCGATTTACTTAATACGTTAGAGCGATCGCGTGTCAGAGTTATGTCATTGCCATCACGTTTTGGCGAAACTATTATTTGATTATTAGAATTGGCTACTTTAAAAATACTAAATGATTATCGAGAAAAATGCAGAGTCCTAGCGAAGGAGATAATGACAATCTCTAATTATTCTGGAAAAAAGTTTGTTAGTTTCTCTTTCTGGTCGAATAGTATTGTATCTTGAGTTTTGGGACAAGATCTGGAAATATCTGTAGGAAAGATGACAAACAACTATCGCACCGAAAAAGACTCCATGGGGTCAAAGGAAATACCCTCTAACGTATATTATGGTATTCAGACTTTAAGAGCTACAGAGAATTTTCCGATTAGCGGTATCAAACCTTTGGCAACTTATGTAGATGCCTGCATCCTGATTAAAAAAGCTACAGCGATCGCCAATGGAGAATTAGGCTGTATAGACTCAGAAATTAGTCAGGCAATTGTCAAAGCTGCGGATGAAGTTTTAGAGGGAAGTCTGCGAGATCAGTTTGTGGTCGATGTCTATCAAGCTGGGGCGGGAACATCTCATCACATGAACGTCAACGAAGTCTTGGCTAATCGAGCTTTAGAAATACTGGGAGATGAGAAAGGTAACTACAAGAAAATTAGTCCTAACGATCACGTTAATTATGGTCAGTCTACCAATGATGTAATTCCTACAGCGATCAGGGTTGGAGCATTGTTAGCTTTAGACAAAACTCTTTATCCTGCTTTAGATAGTGCGATCGCCGCAGTTGAGCAAAAGGCGATAGAATTCCAGGATATTGTTAAATCTGGTCGCACCCATATGCAGGATGCTGTACCTGTGCGTTTAGGAGCAGGATTTCAAGCCTGGGGGCAAATTTTACAAGACCATAAGGGGAGAATTGAAGCTGCTGCTGGCGATCTGTATAGCTTAGGCTTGGGCGGTAGTGCTACAGGCACAGGATTAAATACCCATCCTCAATATCGTCATCGTGCAGCCGAATTGCTAGGAGAATTTATTGGCAAACCGCTACAGCCCGCCCCGCAGCTAATGGCAGCCATGCAAAGCATGAGTCCTTTTGTAAACGTCTCAGGGAGTTTACGTAATTTAGCACAAGATTTAGTCAAGATTTCCCATGATTTGCGTCTGATGGATTCAGGTCCACAAACAGGATTTAAAGAAATTCAGCTACCCGCTGTGCAGCCAGGCTCATCAATTATGCCAGGAAAATATAACCCTGTAATGGCGGAAATGACCTCAATGGTCTGTTTTCAAGTGATGGGCTACGATACGGCGATCGCTTTTGCAGCCCAGGCAGGACAGTTAGAATTAAACGTGATGATGCCTCTGATCGCCTATGATTTAATTCACAGCATCGAAATCTTAGGCAATACTATTGATAGCTTGAGTAAGCGTTGTTTGCTAGGCATTACTGCCCGTCGCGATCGCTGCTTGGCTTATGCTGAAGGCAGTTTAGCTTTAGTTACGGCTCTTAATACTCATATTGGTTATCTAAAAGCAGCAGATGTAGCCAAAAAGTCTTTAGCCACTGGAAAATCTATCAGAGCGATCGTTTTAGAGGCAGGTTTAATGGACGAAAATCAATTAGCAGCAGTCTTAGATTTAGGTAAAATGAGCAATTTGCCAGAATCTTGATAAGATTTTGAAATAAAATTTATCTAGCACTATTCAACAAAGTAAGTTGCTATATTAATTAAGTCTTATTGCCTAAAATTTATAAATATTGGTTTTTGGTTAATAGTTTCTATTACCCTAGGACTTACGCAGTTTAAAGAGTTTTGCCCCCCTAGCCCCCCAAATCTGGGGGAACAAGAATTAAAAGTCCCCCACTCGCGCATTTCCAAGCCAGTCCGTTGCGGGTCTGTGACCCGAGTTACGGAACTGGCGTTTGCGCCTGACGGCGACGCGGTGAGACAGTTGCGGTGGACGGGTTCCCCGGCATAAGCAAACTGTCGAACCCTTTAGGGGGTCGCTCGTCTTGGGGGATTTAGGGGGCGAGTGCGTAAGTCCTATACCCATGCTTCAATTTTTAACCAATTATAGCTATACAAATTATAAAATAATGTCAAAATCAACTATTTGGGTAAACGAACAGATCGATCCAGGTGGGCTAATCCATGCTTGTATTGCCTGTCAAAATAAAGATGCAGCAGAAAATTGTCATCAAAATTGGCAAAATGATCTGACTGAAGAACAAAAGCAAAACGGCTGGATTGCCAGTCTGCGTACAGTTGATTCTTGGGATGATGTTCCTGTAAATGCTTTGAAATTAAGCTTTTAGTATAGTTAGCCAGTCAGAGATTACTCTGTCCGTTTAGGACGAAGCGAAGGACAGCATTCTGCGGTCAGAGATTACTCAGAAAAGCCTGAAAAGTATGTTTTATTTTTTTACGATCGTAACTCAACTTTGTTGAGTTACGATCGTAATGCTTATAAAATTTGGCGACATAGGAATTTAAACATAGGTTTCCTTTTTGTGCCGTTAGCTTTTTTAGCAGCAGCACAAATTAATAAAGAGGTTTTTCTTTGTCACAAAACCATTCGCATTCGGCTAATCGTCTTCTGGCTGCCTTGCCAGAAATTGAATACCAGCGTTTAGAGCCTTACTTAACTCCTGCTTCTATGACTTTGGGAACTGTTTTATACGAAGCTTCAGAAAAGATTGAAACCGTTTACTTCCCCAATACCGCGTTGATTTCTGTGGTTAACATTCTCAGCGACGGTCTGACTACCGAAATTGGTATAATCGGCGGGACGGGAATTGTTGGTCTTCCAGTTATTCTCAGCAATGGTTATAGTGCCAACCGTGCCATAGTTCAAGTACCAGATCATGCTCTGAAGATTTCTGCTATCGTTTTAAAACGGGAGTTTGACCGAGGAGAAGAGTTGCAAAGGGTGTTGCTTAACTACACCCAGACTAGATTAAATGAGACTGCCCAAATAGCAGTTTGTAACCGTCATCATACAATAGAAGAGCGTCTGGCTCGTTGGCTGCTGACGGTTCAGGATTTAACTCAATCTAATGAATTGCCTCTGACTCAGGAATTTATTAGTAATATGCTAGGAGTTCGTCGTTCGGGCGTAACCATAGCCGCAGGTATTCTTCAATCAGCAGGATTGATTCGTTATTCTCGTGGCAAAATTACTATTTTAACTCGGTCTGCTTTAGAAAATTCTGCTTGCGAATGCTATGGGCTGTTTCGTGATAACTTTTATCGAGAATAAGTTTATTGTTGTTTAATTTCCTGGGTAGTATTATCGTTAATTGATTGTTGGTTCATTGAAGAATAAGAAACCATACTAAATAACAAGATAGTTCCCGATATCAAAGCTGTACCTATAGCTAATTTTTTTGAATATTTATAGTTAGCTATTTTTTGCCATAAACTCTGAGAGCGGAAGTTTTTATGTGATGGGATATTATCATGCTGGGAGCTTTGGTCTTTTCTTTCAAGTAATCTATAAATTCGTTCTGGGGTAAAGCCACCAATTCTTTCTTCTTGCACGGCTTCTAGCCTTTCTTTTAAAACAATTATATTTTTGAGCTTAGATTCAAAAGTAGTTAGGTAAACAAATATTCCCTCTAAATCGTCCACTAAAAAATCTAATTTAATATCTGTTTCTTTAATTGGCGATGGCAAAATAGAATTTTGTGAATCATAGAAGTTTGTTTGAGATGATTGGAGTTTCAAAAACTCCAACTGCTGCTTTAAACTATCTAGTTCTGTAGGAAGTGCGCTTAACTTATTTTTGCTTTTGTCAATCTCTTCTATTAAGGGAATATACATTTCTACAATAGAAATCAAATTTACTATTTGACGCTGAAGATCTTGATGACGAATTTTTTTCATTGAATTGTTATTAAAAATTTAAAACTAAATAAATAATTGTTAGCGATAAGACTAAAGTTGTATTTGGCGATCGCAAAATGAATAAAAGAGACATTAAGTAGCGCACGATTAGTTGAAATGTCTCCTTGAAGCCAAATCATTGAGAATGCTCGGTAGATGATCTTTCTGGATGAACATGACCTTTGGTAGTATCCGCTTGTGAACTACCCGAATCATAATTATTTACCAATCTCTGCTTCTATTAGCTTATTTAGAAGTAGAAAACAATTTCATCAGTCTAAAGTTATAGATAATTATTACTAACTATAAGCTATTAAAGATTTAACTTTATATTTATGTTTGAAATCGTACAGAAACTATTTTTAAAAACAAATATTTTGCTCCAATATTTTTTAATTTTTTGTTTACAAATTTACATATAATTTTGACTGTTATATCTGTCTAAAGAAAGAAGAATAATTCGCAGATTAGAAATTAACTTAAAAAGTAATCTAGCTTGTGAACTTAGGTTCATTGAGAGGCGATAAATACAATCTATCTAGAAGATGAGTATAAAATTTCAAACATCTTGAAGACGATTGAAACCAATTTTTGAAGTTGAAGTAAAAGTTGAAAAAATAGGAGGAAAATAATGCCACAAGGTTGGACAGAAATTTGGCTTTGGGTAGCTTTTATCGGCATGGTAATTGGATTCGTAATTTTAGGCATAAGAGCGATCTCTCACCGTCACAGAGAAGGCATGGAGTTTAGCATGATAAGCTTCTTTATCTGTCTTTGGGCTGCCTGTATGTATCTCTCAATGGCTCTCGGTCACACTATCACTTTAGCAGGTGGTCAAGAGGTATACTGGGGACGCTATCTCGACTGGATTGTCACTACACCATTGCTGCTTCTCGATCTAGGTGTTCTCGCGGGTGCAAGACCAAAATTGATTGGCGCAGTTATTGGTGCAGATATTTTCATGATCGTCACGGGGGTTATTGCCTCGCTGACAACTCCTCCAGAAAATTTTATCTGGTATGTAATTAGTTGCGGGGCTTTTGTGGCTCTTCTGTGGGCTTTATTTAGCGAATATAGTGCCACTGCTCGCCGTCGTGACGACAAAGTAAGCAAGCTGTTTTCTACTATGCGTAATCTGCTGGTTGTATTGTGGATTTGCTACCCAATTGTCTGGATCTTAGGAGCGCAGGGAATTACGGCTATTGGCACAGCATGGGAAGCGTTTTTCTATGCAGTGCTAGATGTGACAGCTAAAGTAGTCTTTGGTTTAATTCTGACTTCTGCTAGTTCAACAACGTTGGCAAAAGCAAGCAATTCCGACAGAATGATGAAGACAGCCGAGTCATACATCCAGGGATATCAAGGGGAGTGATCGAGGCTTCGCCCTTAAGGGATGAATTATGAGGACGAAGGAAAGAATTTGCTTTTTATCCTCAATTCTCATCCCTCATATTTTAATACCGTTCGGTTAAGCCCCCCTGCCCCCAACTTTGGGGGAGCTAGATTCAAAGAAGTCCCCCAGACTTAAACGACTAACCGAACAGTATTGCACCATATCTTATTTGACCAGGGCTTCGCCCTTGAAGTATGAAGTGTGAGGTATGAAGTATGAAGTAAAACAGCTACTTCCTCCTACATGCGGACAAGTCCTTTGTTCCACTATAGTTGCAAGCCCCGTCGTTCACGACGGAAGAGGTTTGGTAGAGGTACAAGCCTCTTCCAAACTTGAAACTTCGCGCCTTCATACTTCTGTCTTCAAACTTCTATTGACTTGTCAAACTTACTGTTTCAATAAAACGGATTTAACATTTATGAAAGCAGCAATTATCGATCGCTATGGATCTTCTGAAGTTTTGCAGATTAAAGAGGTTGCTAAACCCCAGATTGAATCAGACCAAATGCTAGTTAAGGTTCATGCTAGCAGCATTAACCCTATTGATTGGAAAATTAGAAAAGGTCTGCTGAAAAATCGTTCGGGCAGTGAATTTCCCATGTTTTTAGGGTACGATGTTTCGGGTGAAGTTGTTGAAGTAGGCGATCGCGTTAATCGATTTCAACCAGGCGTTTCAATTTATGCTCGTCTCGACCAATCTACGGGAGGTGCTTATGCCGAATATGTTGCGGTTTCCCAACGGGTTGCTGCTGCCAAACCGAACAATATGACCCACGAAGAGGCAGCAACAGTACCTCTAGCTGCCATGACTGCACTACAGGCTTTGGAAAATAAAGGCAACATAGCAGCGGGACAAAAAGTACTAATTAATGGTGCTTCAGGGGGAGTTGGTATTTTTGCCGTTCAGATTGCTAAAGTATTAAAGGCCGAGGTTACGGCAGTTTGCAGCGGTAGCAATGTCGAAATGGTAAAAAGTTTGGGTGCAGATCGCGTTATTGACTACAAGGAGCAAGACTTCACCGAAGATAACGTCGAATACGACATTGTTTTTGATGTGGTTGGCAATCGCACGCCACCTGAATGTAAGTCTGTCATGAAACCTGATGGAGTCTATATTACGACTCAGCCAACTGCCGATGACCAGCTAAAAGAATGGAAACAGAAGCTCATGCCCAACCAAAAAGCAGAAGTAATTATGCTTCAATCTAATACAAAGGATCTTGTTTATCTTACGAGACAAATCGAAGCAGGTAAGATTAAAACTGTCATCGATCGCACTTATCCCCTCTCAGAAATAGCAGATGCTCACGCTTATAGTGAAACAGAACACGCAGCAGGCAAAATTGCGATCGCTATTAATTAATCGGCGTTATTGAATTTTGCTAGAAGTCTATTGCTAAAATGTTAAGCTTGGAAATAGTAACAAAACAACCTTAGATAATATGTAATTAATTACGTTCAAGTAGGTTATGTTAATCAATACCAAGCTTCCTTTAGATAGCGATCGCCTTCAAAAACAAGACCAAACTTTGTGTTTGGCAGGAATGACTTGGATAGATTATGAAAAATTTGATTCTGAAGAATACCCAGGCTATAGAGTCTCTTATTTCGATGGAGTAATTACTTTAGTGTCTCCCAGTAAGAATCACGAAAGAATTGCCCAAACCATTGCTATTTTAGTGTCTGCTTACTGTAGAAAGTTCAGTCTACTTTATTTTCCACTGGGTTCTACCAGATTAGAAAATAAACCACTGGCAGGAAAAGAGCCAGACGTTAGTTTCGCTTTCAATACTGATAAAGATATTCCTGATTTGGCGATTGAAGTCATATTTTCTAGTGGTAGCCTTGACGATCTTAATAAATATCAAGCCATTGGTGTAAATGAAGTCTGGTTCTGGAGAAATAATAAAATTACTTTTTATCAACTACAAAAAGAGTATAGAAAAATTTCTACTAGCAAACTGTTACCCAACTTGTCATCTAAAACATTGGAAAACTTTGTTAACCAAAGTCTTACTAAAAGTCCGTTAGCTATTGAAGCCGATTTTTTACAACAAATTTAACTAACAATTCAAATTAAAATCTAAACTCCCTCGCGCCTTTGCCCCCTGCACACATTTAATTACGACATGAAGACTCGTCCGACGGTGCTAGTCACCCGCAAATTACCCGATGCTGTAGAAACACGTTTAGAAAAAGATTATCTGCCCTGTCTCAATCAAGACGACCATCCCTATTCTATAGAAGAACTCTTGCTAGGTAGTCATCAAGCAGATGCTTTAATTATCACTGGGCAAGATTCTCTAGATGCAGAAGCGATCGCTCAATTGCCCGAACAAATAAAGGCGATCGCCACTTTCTCTGTAGGCTATGACCATATCGATCTCGAAGCAGCCAAAAAGCGTGACATTTACGTAATTAATACTCCCGATGTGTTAACTAATGCTACAGCAGATGTAACCTGGTTATTACTGCTAGCTGCTGCCCGTCGCGCCTATGAAGGAGAGCAGCTAGTACGTCAAGGCAAATGGAGCGATCCTCATCCTACTCAACTACTTGGTACGGAAGTTACGGGTAAGCGTCTGGGTATTTTAGGCATGGGACGAATTGGCAGGGCAGTTGCTCGACGAGCCAAAGCCTTTAAGATGGAGGTTCATTACAGTAATCGTCATCGGCTTTCGCCAGAACAAGAGTCAGGAGCAATTTTTCACGACGATCCAGAAGATTTGTTAAGGGTAAGCGATTTCTTTTCTTTTCACTGTCCCGCCACCCCCGAAACCGAACACTTCCTCAACGCTCGACGGATTGAATTATTACCCGACGGAGCGATTATCGTTAATGCAGCCCGTGGTAGTTTGGTAGTAGATGAAGATTTAACTGCAGCCTTGCGATCGCGCAAAATTCAAGCTGCTGGTTTAGATGTATTTGAAGGAGAGCCTGAAATTAATTCTGCTTATCAAACTTTACCTAATGTATTTCTCTTACCCCATATTGGCAGTGCGACGATAGAAACTCGCACCCAGATGGGTTTTTTGTTGCTGGATAATTTAGATGCTGTCTTTGCTGGTAAGCAGCCCCCTAATTCCCTTACCTGACTCTATACTCTATTCTTCTGTAGTTAAATTCATCCAGACTATTCTGCTTATTCGTGGGCAAGATCGAAAATCTGTAAATTGCCATCTGTCCAGGTAACATGAACGGTACAGCCATAAATTTTCCATGCCTTTCGTGTACGAACGAGACTATAAAAATAACGTCCTCCTAGCGTCCATAAGCTATTACCGCGATCGTTAGGCAGAAAATGCTGTGCCTGAAAGTTTACTCGACATTTTGCTTTGTCTTCCTCAAGGATAACAAGATGGTTAGTCGTAATATGCTGTATGCCTCGAAGTCCCTGATGATTGAGTCGCACATTTTCTACTAATTCATCTGCGGTAGGAGGCATCTGCGTCCCAAAGAGGGCGGTGTAATCAAACTCAATTCGATCCGTTAAACAATTCCGCATAATTTCATAATCACGCATATCTACGCTGAAATAAAAACGGTTAATTAAATTGATGATGTTTGATTCATCAATTAGTTGTTGAAAATGAGTATTATTCATGATGAACTAATAAACAGGCGATCGCATTTTGTAATTATCAGAACAGCTAACTAGCAATTAGATTAGTTTCTTTTCGGATAGATTGTGTAATGGCTTCTACTAATAATAGCCGTTCGTTAATTGATAACTGCAAAGTTGATTCTGTTAAGGATTCTAGAGTCTCTTTTGATTTGGTCTGAGATGAAACACTCGAATAAACTATATTTTCAGCATTTATATTCTGCTCTATTTCTGATTTCAAAGATTCCAAAAACATACAGTCATTAGCTAAATCAGAAGCTTCATCCTCATGTTCTTTTGAGTCTTCAATTTTTTCCAACCGAGTGTTGTATTGATTTAAAAGGAGATCGATTGACTCTAAAATAAACTTGAGATCTTTATATGATAAATTCATAAACGCTTAACTTATACAATATAAATCAACTGGTGTTTTCGCCATAGGCTTTTATTCTAACGAGCGATCGTTTATCCTTTAGGGCATTTTAAATTCTATAGTCATTTCAATTAATTTCAGAGATGGTTAATTTGTATTAATGATCGTGGTAAATTTTACTTGCTACTAGTACAGACGCGAAATTTGAGGGGCTGTCTCTTCGGGAAACCCGAAGAGTTTATATGCCCCGTCGCGTCTCTAACTACCTACTCGCTACTTTTTCAGAAGATCGACTGGTTGCTATTTGGAATGACTATAGTTCAAATTGTAGACAGTGCGATCGCCCTCGCCCGTAACTTAAGCGACACAGATGACCGCCTCGTTAAAAAGAGTCAAACTTATGCCCAATTACTTAAGGTAAAAGTAAATAACCCCTTACAGTGGTTCGCTCAAATAATGCTAATGGAGGATAACAACAATGAAAACCCAGAATGAAATTATCGAACAAGGCTATAAAGCATTAGTGGATTCTTTGGGAGTTGTAGATGCAATTCGATTTATTCAACACTTTAGTCCTGGGGAGGTTAACTATACCGAAGAACATTATCAATGGTTAAAACAAAAATCTTTAAATGATGTCTTTCAAGATATAGAGCAGTTAGGCAAAGACAATCTTGACCAATATCAAAAAGTTATTGAATAGTTGCTTTATTGTAATTGTAGTTTAAATTGTAGACAGTGCGATCGCGCAAAATCTTCAACACTCACTTTAAAGCTTTTAGCATCATATTTTTAGCTTCTGAGGTTGCCTGCGTAAAAACATTTGTATCATCAGTAGCTTGTGCCATTACAAGTCCACCTTGAATTGCCACCATCGAACACTGTGCTAAGTGTCGGCTTTCTGGTTCTGACAAGCCTTGGTTCTGTAGATAAGTGGTAATAGCCTCTATCCATCGTTGAAAATAGCTTTTAATCTCAGATGAAAACGGTTCTCTAGCATCATAAAGAGCAAAAGCTCCAAATAAACAGATTCTTTGTCCACTATCGAAATATGTATTGACTGCTATAAACATCTTACAGAAGACTTTTTCTGGGACATCGTTTGTATCTAAGGGAGCAAATATATTTTCTTCAAACCAGCAGTCAATCTGTTTCAATACGGCTTTGGCAATATCTACTTTTCCTGCTGGAAAATAATTGTAAAAACTTCCTTTTCCTAAACCAGAAGCCTTCATAATTTGAGCGTAGGATGTGCCATGATAACCTTGTTCCCTAAATAACTCAGCTATAGCTGCAATAGCTCGCGCTTTGTCAATTTTGGGTGCGGGCATAATTCTAAAGACCTAATTACGTTAAACCTGGATGGTCTTCTGGTCTTATATTTCTTGACCAAAAGAATTTACGTTCTTCTACTCTAATTTTAACGTCATTAATACTGGCTTCTCGACGAGACATCAAGCCATTTTTATCAAATTCCCATAATTCATTTCCATAAGCGCGATACCATTGCTCTGAATCATCATGCCATTCATACTGAAAGCGTACTGCTATTTTGTTGTCGTCAAATGCCCACAACTCTTTTATAAGCCGATAATCTAGTTCTTTAAGCCACTTGCGAGTTAGAAATTCTATTATCTTATCGCGACCTTGAAAAAATTCGTCACGATTACGCCAGATACTGTCAAATGTATAAGCTAGTGCTACTTTCTGAGGATCGCGAGTATTCCAGGCATTTTCTGCCATCCGCACTTTTTGAATTGCTGTGTCTTGATTGAAAGGGGGAAGTGGAAGGCGTTGTTCGCTTGCGTTCATTTTCTATTAAACTTATCGGCATAATAAAATTAGCATTTTACCAATAGATTTAATAAATTAAAAAACTTTTTCAACTTAAACTGTAACCGTCATCGATAATTTCAAAGCATTAATAAAATTATCGACAACAAAGTAAAAACTGGCGATCGCTTTTGTTGGCTATTTAGAAAGTTGCTCGTCGATCCGTTTTACCTCTTGGTTGTCAAGTTTCAAATCAATGGCTTTAACCGAATCTTCAATACTAGAAATATGGCTTGCACCAGGAATCGGTACGATACAGTCATATTTGGCTCGCAACCATGCTAAAACAATTTGATAAACTGAAACCTCTCTATCTTTAGCTAATTCGGCAATAACTTGAATATCCTGCAAACGACTAACGCGACTGCTTCCCCCTAGAGGACTCCAGGGAAAGAAGATTAATCCTTCTTGTTCACAATAATCCAATACACCATCAAATTCGGGTTGACGATGCCAAGGATTATATTGATTCTGCACTGAAACAATATCTACTACTTTACGAGCCTGTTCGATCTGCTCGACACTAAAGTTAGAAACGCCAACGTAGCGTATTAATCCTTGTTCTACAGCTTCTTTAGCTGGAGTTAGAGCTTCTTCAATTGTATAGTTGGTATCTGGCGCATGGTATTGCCAAAGATCGATTGGTTGAGAACCCTTCAGAATTGCATGGCTTTCACGAATGGTTTTTCGTAAGCGATCGGGATTGCCATCTTGAGTCCATCTGCCTTCAGGACGCAACAAACCCCCTTTAGTGGCAACCGTAACCGAACTTGTATCTCCTGAGTACTGTTGCAGTGCTTTAGCAATCAGGCTTTCATTATGATGTTTATCGGATTCATCTTGGCAATAAGCATCAGAGGTGTCGATTAAAGTCACGCCAAGATCGAGAGCTTTATGGATAACGGCGATCGCGTCTGTTTCTGACGGACGACCTGATATTGATAACGGCATTGCACCTAAACCGATCGCACTAATTTTATTACTGCCTAGCTGTTTATATTTCACGAGCAATCTTTAATTTTTAATTGAAATTATTTCTATTTACTCTTAGAGCAACCAAAAGTTTATCTATCGTAAGTATCAACATTAGCTGAGGCAAAGATTTGTGCTGCTGTTAAATTAAGTTCTTTAAACTGTGGCGAGCGCACTAACTCTTCTCCAGAAAAACTACCTACCTCATTATAAGTATTAGCAACAAGTTCTAATACTAGTAACGTTTGAGCATCAGGGTCAATAATCCAATATTCAGGGATACCGCAATCTTGATATTGCGATCGCTTGGCAATGTAATCTCGATCGCGTTGTAACTCACCAGGACTGACAACTTCGATAACTAGCAAAGGAGAAGCCATTGTCAGGCGAACCGTATTACGTTTTGCTAACTGTTGAATATGTTCTTCTCGAAGAATTGTCAGGTCGGGATAACGATTTCTTGGTTCTCCATTGACTTCGACCTCTAACCCATGCCCTCTAACTCGACGATAGCCTACAAGCAAGGCAAATTGCAGCAATAAGAATGTGGCAATCTGCACATTGTTTCCTGATTCAGGTGGCACTTCAATCAACTCTCCGTTGAATAGTTCATACAGCTTATTCGTGCCATCATCGTAGGATAAATATTCGGCAAAGCTTTGAAACCGAGGTTTAACTTTGATCATAATCTTAATTATAATGCGATCGCGTGGGGTCGGCGTTGGGCGAAGTTGAGGCACGTTTTGCGAGAAAGGCGCACTTCTGCATCTAAGGACTAATTGCGGGGTTTTCTCCGTTAAAGGAATCGAGTATGACATAAAACTAAATATAGATATTAAGCAAGTTTCAATTGCCTAACTACCTAATATCGGCACAAATAACAGCCCTTCAATCCAAATACTATAAACCCATCGGGGAGTATCTGTACTTATCTTCCAAATATAAATTAGATTAACTGCTATAGCTATAATCATCTCTGGATGGTAAGCCATAATGTCTGTTATCCATGAGGTGGTTATAGTTAGCAACGTCAATATATTCATTACCGTCAAAATTATTTTTGTCTTTTTAATTCCCGCTATGATTGGCAAAGTAACTACACCTTTTTTCAAATCGGATTGAATATCCCGAATATCAAAAGCATGAGAATTAGTCACAATAAAAACGAACAAAAACAAGGTAACTAACGCTGCTACAGAATCGAATTGTGAGCCTGCATAAGCTATTGGCAAAGCAACTACGGCATAGGTTAAGATACCGCCAACAGTCCAAGCTTTTGAACCAGGAATGTCTTTGAGGCGATACCACTGCCATCTTGACTCCCGCTTCCAAGGGAATATGGGTGTACCGTAAAGTAAAGGAATAATACCTGCAATACTAACTAGGCGAACATTTGCAGGGGCTTTGTACAATAGCATAACAGTACTTGCGATCGCCGTACACAATAAGATCCAAATATAAGGCTGTCGAAAAAATAACTGAGTTTTAGCATCAGGTATTTCTTGTATATAGGAGTCGAAAATACGGTCTAAATTGTAGGGTATTAAAGCAGAAGCAAAAATCAAAGCGATTGGTTGCCAACCATAACCCAATTCCAGTATTTTTTGGGTGTATATTCCCAAAGACGCGATCGCCGCAGCAACCCAAATACTAGGATAGATAATTAGTTCCAAAAAGCGATCGTAAAACCATCTCATATATAATTATTTATTGCTCGAAACTAATTCTGATTTTTTTTAGTATGATTTTGCCTACAATCTGGCAATTTTAGTAATAAACAAATGTGAGGCGCATTTTTTGTCATCTATTTTCGCTCCTCTTTTGTTTGTGTAGTTTTGTATATCCTAGCTCGAAGAAAAAAAACACACATCTAACTTTTGTAGGGTAAACTATGGTTTTTTGGTCAGTCCTGATACTGATATTAGATTCAGTAAATCAAAGTACGACCAGGGAAAGATGTCTGGTCAGAAGAATATTAATAAGTTTAAAGAATAGCAGTTTTATCTTAGCAACAAAAATCTAATGCTATTAAACGCAAAGAAAGCAAAATCTCCAATAACATTGGCACATTTGTTATTGAGTCTGATTTTTGCAGATATTTTTTTGCCCTGACCAAGCTGTTATCTTAACATACCAATTATTAAAACAGTTCATATAAGAATGCCAAGGTTATGCTTCCTAACAACCAAAAAAAAATAGCTCTCATTTCAGTTCACGGCGATCCCGCCATCGACATAGGAGAAGAAGAAGCGGGGGGGCAAAATGTATATGTCAGGAAGGTAGGACAAGCACTAGCCCGTTTGGGTTGGCAAGTAGATATGTTTACCCGTCGCAGTAGCCAAGAGCAAGCAGCAATTGTTGAACATAGTCCCAACTGTCGCACAATTCGTTTAGTTGCAGGAGCAAAAAAATTTATTAAAAGACAAGAAATTTTTCAGCACCTACCAGAGTTTGTTACAGCTTTTTTAGAGTTTCAAGCACAGCAGGAGACTGTCTATCTCCTTATTCATAGCAACTACTGGCTTTCTGCTTGGGTGGGAATGGAGCTTAAAAAACGCCAGTCGAGTAAGCTTTTGCATACATATCATTCCTTGGGCGCAGTTAAATACAAAGCGGTTAAGAATATACCGCAAATATCTAAAACCCGTTTAGAAATAGAAAAACAGTGCTTAGAAACTGCTGATACGATCGTTGCCACCTCGCCCCAAGAACAAGAAGATATGCGATCGCTCTTGTCACCACAAGGAAATATTGCCGTGATTTCCTGCGGAACTGATATCGAGCGTTTTGGCAGTGTATCTCGGCTAGAAAGTAGAGCAAAATTAGATATCGAACCAGAAGCCCAAGTTGTTTTGTACGTAGGACGTTTCGATCGGCGTAAAGGTATTGAAACCTTAGTTAGAGCAGTAGGTTGTAATCAAGTAAAACAACATCCCAATTTAAAATTAATTATTGTTGGTGGCAGTGCTCCTGGCAAAAAAGATGGCAAAGAAAGAGAACGAATTGAAAATATTGTTCGAGAATTGGAACTAGAAGCAATAACTACCTTTGCAGGACGTATCGAACACGCAGACTTGACTTATTATTATGCAGCAGCAGATGTTTGTGTTGTCCCCAGCCATTACGAACCATTTGGTTTAGTGGCAATAGAAGCGATGGCTTGTAGAACGCCAGTTATTGCCTCGGATGTGGGAGGGCTAAAATTCACTGTTGTTAATGAGTTGACTGGTCTACTTGTAACACCTCAGGATGAGCAAGCTTTTGCAGAAGCAATTAATCATGTACTATCGTATCCTGCCTGGAGTAGACAGCTAGAAAAAGATGCCAGAAAAAGAGTCGAGTCTATGTTTAGCTGGGATGGCGTAGCAAAACAGCTAGAACAGCAATATCTAGCTGAACTTAATCAAATACAACCAGAACTTTTAGAATCAAAAATATGAATTATCTAGTTACAGTTTTAGCCGACAAACAACAGGCACAAGAAGCATACTCGGTATTACGCCGAGATGGAATACCAACTGAAAAAATCACTATTTTGGGTGAAGGTTATCAAAGTGCGGATGACTTTGGTTTAATCGATCCTAGTCAACAGGCCAGTAAAGGAGCAAAAAAGCTGGCTTATATGCTTGTTCCCTTTGGTTTTGTTGCAGGATATGCGTTTAACGTACTTACAGGCATTGAACTTTTTTCTTTTACTAATTCAATTACCGAGCATATTATTGGTGGTGTCTTAGGCGCAGTCTCTGGGTTATTGGGGGCAATTGTTGTTGGCGGTGGTGTTGGCTTAACCGTAGGCAGTGGAGATGCTTTGACCTATCGTAATCGTCTTAATGCAGGGCAGTATATTATTGTCACCCAGGGAACGGATAGTGTGATTCGACAAGCTACGAAATTATTGCGTCAGTTTGAGCCAGAGTTTATTCAAGGATATACTGAGCCTGTTAACAGTTAGGGCAGTTAGGGGCGAACAGAGGCCGTTCGCCCGTACAAAGGGCAGAGGTCAAAAGTACACTTTGTTAATCGGATTGAGGATAAAGAGCGATCGCGTCGCTTTTTGCTCCTACTGCACCAATTCTGTAATCACAGTTATCAATTCAGGAATATTAATTGGTTTGGCAAGATGTCGATTAAATCCCGCATCTAAAGAAAGCTGCCGATCTACTTCTCCAGCATAAGCCGTAAGGGCGATCGCTGGTATATTTTTCTCCTTAGACATTGCGCGAATCTGACTCATGAGACTATAACCATCAGTTTTGGGCATACCGATATCACTAACAATTAAATCGGGAGTTGATTTATTTAGGGCTTTTAAGGCTGATGCTGCTGATGCTACCGATGTTACTGATGCACCCTCTTGTTTTAGAACCAAAGTGAGTATATCTAGCGAGTCTACTTCATCATCTACTACCAAAATTTTGATACCGCTAAAGCGATTTGGCTTTACTGATAGATCGATGGGATTAATATTTATTGGCTCTGCTGTAGGTGTATTTATAAGTGGTAATTTGACGCTAAATGTCGCTCCTTTTCCCTTGCCTTCGCTGGCAGCGGCAACTGTTCCCCCGTGTAGTTCGCTTAAGTGGCGCACTATGGCTAAACCCAAACCCAAGCCGCCAAACTCTCTGGTATTACCAACTTCTGCCTGACGAAAGCGATCGAATACGTGAGGTAAAAACTCTGAATCGATTCCTTGTCCTGTATCTTGAACTTCAAGTAATGCTTGTTTACCTATTTTGCTTAACTTAACTAAAACTTGACCGCCTTCTGGGGTAAATTTTACGGCATTGGAAACCAGATTCCAAACGATCTGCTGTAAACGACCTGCATCCCCTAAAACCTGTCCAATATTGGGTTCAAATTCAGTTTCAATTTTAATTGATTTGGCATCGGCTGCTAATTGAACTGTAGTTAGTGCAGACTTTATAACCATTTCAAGATCGAGAGAAATTTTATTTAGATTTAGCTTACCCCGCAAGATTCTCGAAACATCCAATAAATCGTCAATCAGTTGTGCCTGAAGTTTGGCATTACGTTCAATTATCCCAATTCCCGTTGTTGTTTTCTCAGCATCAAGTCTGCCAGAAGCCAGTAATTGTGACCAGCCGAGAATAGGATTAAGGGGTGTGCGTAGTTCATGAGAAACAATTGCCAGAAAATCGTCTTTTAGCTGGTTGGCCTCGATCAAATCTTCGGTTTGTTGCCGTAGTCTTTGTTCTAATTCTTTAATTCGGGTAATGCTGGTATTTGTCCCATACCACCTAATAATTTCTCCCTGTTCGTTACGTAATGGTCTGGCTTTGATTAAAAACCAGCGATATACTCCGTCTGCACCGCGCAAGCGAACCTCCATATCATATTTCTTACCTGAACTTACTGATTTTGTCCAACTTTTCATAGCTTTGGCTGAATCTTCGGGATGCAGAATAATTGACCAACCGCTATTGACTGTATCTTCTAAAGAAATTCCCGTGTAATCTATCCAGCGTTGATTAAAATAGTCTATTTCGCCATTGGGTAATGCCGTCCAGATCTGCTGAGGAATGACTTCGGTAATTAGCTTAAGCTCTTGTTCTCTTTGCGTTAGAGCCTGTTTGTTGGCCTCGCGATCGCTAATATCAATACCAGAAGGAATCAAATATTCTACCTTGCCGTTGCTATCAAACAAGGGAATGACGGAAAAGTCGAGCAAAATATACTGTTCTGTCCCTATGCGAGCTTGAACATCAAAACGAATTGTTTCTCCTGCTGCTGCTCGTTTGATCGCCTCGTTTAACTGTGCTTGGCTTTGAGTCGAATAAGACCACCAATAGTCTTGGGCAAAGGGTTTTCCTAAAACATCCTCTGGTTGCAGATTGTCAGCGTCTAAAGCGGTACGATTAGCTTCAATTAAGATCCCATCAGGAGTCATTACGCCGACAAAGGTATATAGACTGTCTAGAACTCTTCTCAAGTGGTGTTCGCTGTGACGGAGTTGTGCTTCTATTTGTTTGCGATCGCTGATATCCTGTACCGTACCCATCATGCGGACTGGTTCGCCTGCTTGGTTATAAAAACCTTTACCTTTGGCTACGATCCAGTGAACGCTACCATCTGACCAAATAACACGGTATTCGATGTTGTATTCTGTTTGATTAGCTAAAGCCTGTTCTACTGCCTGATTAGTGCGATCGCGATCTTCAGGATGGAGAGTATTTAGGAATATTTCGTGGCTTAATTCGCCATCAGAAGGTACTCCAAAGATTGCTTTACACTGCTCTGTCCACTCTAGGGTATCTGCAACCAAATCCCAAAACCACATACCGATGCCAGAAGCATCAGTAGCTAGTTTTAATCTTGTTTCGCTTTCTTTTAAAGCTGTTTGCGCCTGTTGACGATTAGTAATATCCCTGGCAATACCTAATATTCGCTCTAGCTTACCGTCCTGAGTACGGCTGTGTACTCTATCTTGAGTGCAAAACCAACGCCATTCGCCATTTTTATGACGCATTCGATATTCAAGTTTGCATACTTCTCCTGGTTGCGATCGCTCTAGCCTTTGGATGTGAGGAGTCAAAGAAGCCCTATCTTCAGGGTGCATGACCTTAGTTCTAAACTCTTGCCCCATTTCTAGAATCTGTTCTGGAGTATAGCCTAAGCAATCATAAGCCTGAGAATTAATATAAAGATTGCGTTGAGAAATTGCGTCGAATATGTATAGTATTCCAGGAATAGCATCGGCAAATAGTTTAAAATCTTTGCTTAACTCTAACTTCTGCGGATTTTCCCGATCTCTTTTTGCTGCGGTGATATCTTTAAAAGTTGTCACTACTCCTAATGGGCGATCGCTGCCTGCTGAAAATAAAGGCTGAAAATTTAGTGAAAGCCATACCAAGCTACCATCTGGCTGATAAAATTTCATCTCCCCATCAACAGGCTGTCCCGTTTCTAAGGCAGTTACTACACTTCTAGAATTACTAAAGGCGATCGCAGGATTTGAAGCAGCAACCCCAATCATTTTCTCAGCAGGATAACCTAATATCTTCTCTGCATTTCTATTACAACTTTGGATACTACCATCAGCTAGCTGAACTAAAATTCCTACTGCTGTAGCTGTATGAGAAATGCCATCTGAACCTGTCTTCATGTTAATACTTCGACTGCACTGCCAATAACACTAAATCGATTTTATTTTCATAACTGAATTACTGTTTACTAGCACTTTTACCTCTGCCGTAGAGAACTAAAAGGAACATTTTTAAAAATGTTTCGCTCACTATTATAAAAAATTTACAACTTTTGATCTATCTAAATTTCTATCTTTAGAAAGATTTTATTTATTAGGTGATGCCGATTATAAAAGAGCGATCGCGCCTAAAAAAGCTGATGTTAAGACAAGCGGCTACGCCGTAGTTATTAATTCGGGGTTATTATACCAAATCCAATTATCAACACGGTGATTGGACAAGGGTCGGAAAACATGCTGGCAAGCCCTTTGTCCGCGTCCCTCACCGTCAAAACATACTTAAAACATGAGCTGGCAAACAGCCTAAACCTACTGACCTCTGACCTCTGACCTCATTCTCAATCGATATTTCTGATTCGTGCAAGAGGTCTATTTTTGACCAAAAACATCTCTAATGCGATAAATTGGTCTTCTTTGAGATTCGTGATAGGTACGCATTAGTAGTTCAGTTACTAAGCCAAAGCAAAATAAATTAACCCCAGTTATGACTAGCAGCACAGCTAAAATTAATAAAGGGCGATCGCCAATGTTTTGAGCGAAAAATAGTTTGACAATGGTAAGATAAGCACCCATTCCTATTCCCGCAGCCAAAGAAATTACGCCTCCTAAACCGAAGACGTGCATAGGACGAGTCAGAAATTTCTTCATAAAGAAGACGGTCAACAAGTCCATTACTACCCGAATTGTTCTACCCAAGCCATATTTACTCTGTCCAAAGCGTCGAGGATGATGACGCACTGGTACTTCTGCTATTCTCGCCCCTTCGATATATGCTAATGCTGGTAAAAAACGATGTAGCTCTCCATAAAGGTTCATATCTGCAACTAATTCAGAGCGATACGCCTTGAGGGAGCAACCATAGTCATGTAGTCTGACTCCTGTTACCTTAGCAATAATCAGGTTGGCAATTTTAGAGGGAAGCAGTCTAGTTAATGCTGCATCCTGTCTATTTTTGCGCCAGCCACTAACTAAATCATAGCCTTCGTTTAACTTGGCAAGCAGCATGGGAATATCGGCAGGATCATTTTGCAAATCGCCGTCTAAAGTTACAATGACCTTTCCCTCTGCTAACCCAAATCCTGCTGCCATCGCTGGAGTTTGACCATAGTTACGCCGTAAGATTACCGCTTTTAAATCGACACGTCTCTGTGCCAAGTTGGTTAGTACCTGAGTTGAACCGTCTTTTGAGCCATCGTCCACACAAATTATTTCGTAGCTTAATTGGGTTTCTCTGACAGAATTGGCGATCGCTTCTACTAATGCCTCTACACTCTCAGCTTCGTTATAAATCGGCACAACTACTGATAGATCTAGCTGTGGTGACTCTAAAACGGAGGCAATACGGTTTTTTATAGATGGAGATGGCATAGTAGAATTTAGCCGAGAAGCATTAAAGATAACTTTATGTATGTCTCATAGATTATCCAGTATTAGATAGCTCTTGTCACTAAATCAATTTTGTTTTATTTGAAAAGGTTATATATTGCTTGATTAGCTACTAGTTTCAAGCTTGTCTATTCTATTAAACAATTGTTTATTGATAATTGGTGTTCTTAGATGAGCGTCTTCTTTGCACGATCGCTATTTTTTCTCACTTTAGCTAGAATTTAATTACTGTCTCAAAATTTCCCCGAAAAATAAGATATGACATCAGCTAAGAATGTTTTGGGTGGAGAACTTAAAGTTTGTTGCACATCGCCCATGACAGGATTTTATCGCACAGGAAAATGTGAAACAGGTCCTCAAGACCAAGGCGTTCACGTAATTTGCACCGAAGTTACCGCTAAGTTTTTGGCTTTTAGCAAAGAAAGAGGCAACGATCTTACTACTCCTATGCCAATGTATAATTTTCCAGGACTCAAACCAGGAGATTGCTGGTGTTTATGTGCATTGCGCTGGAAAGAGGCTTTAGATACGGGTTTTGCCCCACCAATTAACTTAGAAGCTACCCATGAGTCGATGCTAAATTATGTTCCCTTGGAAGTTCTCAAAGAGCATTCTATGAACTTAGCAAAATGAGCAAAAAAGGGCATTGCTAATTCTATGAGGTGACTTCACGTTATAGTGGCAATGCCAAGAAAGTAATCAAAGGAATCGAAGCAATACTTCTCGTTTAACGATTCAAGTTTATCGGTGACGATTAGGGTAAAGGGGAAGGGGTAAAGGATTGTTTTTTCCCTTTAACCCTTCTCGCGCATTCCCAAGTCCGCATGGCTTACCGTTTAGGAGTCCCCGTTGGTCATATAGTATTAATGATTTACTCGAAAAATCATGCTCATATAAGTAGATTTTTCAAACTATTGGCGATCGCTACCAAGATTTAATCCCTATGTTGTATTCTCTTCATTCACAACTATACAACTAGCATCGTCAAATTTCTGTCATCTAAACCAAGCTATAAATCTTATATAACAAGTTTGGCTAATTTTAATTTTAATGTCAGAAAAATTAACGCTAATTAACAAAAAAAGCTAGTACTTGTTTTTAGTCTTTTGACACGATATCTTAAATTAAACTCGCAAATTGTTACTTTTACACAAATCGATAAAGTGACAATTTAGTACTTTAATCTTGAATATTTACAATATATAGAACTAGATTTACTAAAGCCTATGTCTACTCAAGATCAGCCCCCCTTAAGAAGTATTGCTTTAGGTGAAAAGGTGGTTTGCCCTTGTTGTCTCTATATGTACAATTCCCTATCAGATAATCGCTGCCAAAAATGTGACCAAGTACTAACTGTAAGCGTAGAAGCGGTTGACTTAGAAGCATCTGGTGTCAAAAGAATAGTTAATGAAAAGCTTCCATACTTTAATCTCAAGAAAAATTTTCCAAATTCTACTCGGACAATTTTGACCCTTGCCATCCTCTCTGGTGCAATCTTGTTTTCTGGTGTTACTTACTACGTAGTGCAAAAAAATTCAGCACAGCAAGAATTAGCAGCAAGCCAAGCAGAAATAAAGACCAAAACAGTAATAGCTGCTCGTAATTTAGAGCAATTTGTTGGCACACAATACCTTCAGGTTCAAGAAATGGCTGCGAGTCCTTTCCTCACCAATCTTTCTGTTTGGTCGGCTTGGTCTATCGAGCGCAAGCAAGAGTATTTTCAGAAGAATTTTTTAGCGAATTCAGACGGTATGGATAGTTATGTAGTTATTGATGCTCAAACTGGAGACACAGTTTTTAGCGGTGGAACAGAAACTAACAACAGCAGCGATATAGATTACCACCAGCAAGTAGTCAAATTTAAAAAGCCAGTTATCATTCCTTACCAAAAATCGACCAAAACAGGAATTGCCTATATGTATATGGCAGCTCCTTCTTTTGATGAAAGAGGAAAACTGTTATTTGTCACTCAAACTCGAATCAGATTTGATAAGGTGCAAAAAAAAATCTCTGCTGATTTAAATGATTTAAGTTTGATTGTTGGTGATTCAGGTCAATCTCTTGGTTTTTTCCTCGTCAACGGAATTGGACGAATTATTGCTACTAAAAATATAGAAAACTTGAACCCGTATATCGATCGTTCTTTCTTTTTCTCTCGTATTCGGCGACAAAACAACTCATCATCTGTAGACTTAGAAACAATAGGTGGCTCATCTTATCTTGTGGCGTATGCACCAATTATAGAAACAAGAGGACTACCAGAATTGGGCTGGAGCTTAATTTTCACAGCTAAAGTAGATTAAATTTTATTTTAGCTGGGCGTGTCATCATTTGGGGGGAAAGATGCTTTTGAGAATATTTTAGCGAGATACAAGGAGAAAAATGTTCTGCATAGCAGGGCTACGGAGGTTATTTTTCGACGCAGTAGGTCGTTAAAATAGCGAAAAAAGTACTTTTTTTCTAATTGATGACACGCCCTGATAGCAATGGAAAAAGATTACCGAAACTTTTGACAAGCAGTCCATGTTTAATCTAGCGTCTAAAAATTTCCATTTATTTATGTTTGCTTTAAATCAAGATCTTGGCTTTCTGCCCTGCTTTCATCGATCGACTAGCTTCAGCATAATGGCAAAGTTGTCTTTTATATTAGACCTCTTGCATAAATAGGGAAGGAATGAGAAAAACTACTTCCGTATTATTATCATGAATAAAAAAAATCAAGTAATCACAATTTTCTCGATTCTTGTTATTATCTCATTGCCTATTTGGTTACTCATTCGTCCACAAATAGGCATATTTCAAAATCAAACCGATAGCAGCCAAAAGACAGCTTCCAGCGAAAATGGACAGGCAAACCAAAAACAAAGCAGTTTTAAAGCTGAAAATAGATTTAGTTCGGGGGAGAAAATTTTAATTGGTGCGGATAACAATCCTGATAAGCAGTTAGCAGCACAGATGTATGCAAAAAAAGATTTTGGTGAGGCAATAAGTAAATTTCAAAAATCTTTAGAAACTTATCCAAACGATCCAGAGGCATTGATTTATCTGAACAATTCTATTGCCGCAATCGATCCCAATGCAATAACAATTGGTGTAAGCGTACCAATTGGTGGAACTCTAGACGTTGCCAAGGAAATATTACGTGGAGTAGCTCAGGCACAAAACGAAATCAATTCCAAAAATGGCATCGCCAATAGTGGCAGGAACGATCTACTTCAAATCATTATTGCCAATGATGACAATGAACCTGAAGTTGCCAAGCAAATTGCTACTGAGTTTGTAGATAATACTCAAGTGGAGGCTGTGATCGGTCATAATTCTAGTAGTGCTTCGATCGCAGCAGCACCAATATATCAACAGGGTGGCTTGGTAATGATTTCTCCTACTAGCGTTGCCACAGAATTATCTCAGGCAGGAAACTATATATTCCGAACTACACCTACTACTAGAATATTGGCACAGACTCTGGCAGAATATACGATAGAGAAGCTGCATCGACAAAAGATAGCCGTTTGTTCTGATTCAGAAGATTCTGCCAGCAGTTCGTTTAGAGAGGACTTTTCTCTGTCTGTGTTTGAGTTGGATGGAGAAATTACTGCTACTGAGTGTGATTTTGGCAGTGATAATTTTAATGCTGATGAAATTCCTGGAAAAGCGATCGCTGATGGAGCAGAAGCTCTCTTACTTATTCCTTCGGTAGACAAAATTAATCAGGCTTTGCAAGTAGCTCAATCTAATCAAAATCGCTTGACTTTATTGGGTAATCATTCAATGTACGGCTACGAAACTTTAAAGGTTGGAGGCTCTGATACCAACGGCATGATTCTGCCTGTTGCTTGGCATCCTGATGCTACAGCCAATTCTTCGTTTAACATAGAGGCTGAGAGGCTTTGGGGTATGGCTGGAAGCTGGCGTACCGCTACAGCCTATGACGCGACGAAAGCTCTAATTGCTGGTTTGAGTCAAATCGATGATTCTAATCGTGTGACTGCTCGACAACAATTACAGAAAGTATTGACCGATTCAGGCTTTTCCGTTCCTGGAGTTTTGGGCGATATTACTTTTCAAAGCTCAGGCGATCGCTTAGTAAAAGGAGTTTTAGTCAAGATACAACCAGGCACATCCTCTGGTGCGGGATATGATTTCAAATACATTAATTAATATCTCTCAACCCAGTAACAAAACCGAAAAAGCAAAATCAGAAAACTTTCAGCCACCCAAAGAGAACTATCGGTAAAAATAGGGTACTCAATAAAATACCGCTAGCAGCCACATTCCGATTTAAATTATAGGCTTCTGCCAAAATAACGCTAGCAAATGCCGTAGGCATACCAGACATCAAAACTAATACTAAACGACCATCACCCTCAAAACCAAAAAAAGTTAATGCCAATCCAGTTATACCTGGCAAAACCAGCATTTTAATTAGCGTGGAAAAAACTCCCGTTTTCAAATTCTGCCATTGTTGGGACATACCCAACTGCATTCCAATTAAGATAAAAGCTCCAGGTAAGACGATCGTAGTTCCTAGGGAAATTCCTGTTTCAACCAAGTTAGTCAGAGTTAAGCCTTGGCTGAGATAGCCAAAGACAAAAGCCCATAGAGAAGGTAAAAGTACTATACTGCTCAATTGATTCAACCAGTTGCTTTGTTCTTTTAAGCAGCTATATCGATCTGCTACTAATACACCCAATCCATAGCTTCCTAAAACATTATGAGCAATTCCATATAAGACAATCCAACTCCAATAGCTTTGATCTACAAAATGTGGCACTAAAGCTAAACCAATGAAGCCTGTGTTACCCAAAATTGAGGTGATAATAAAACTTCCTCTTCCAGCATTGGTAAAAGGTAAGAAGTCTAGGCTAATTGCGCTATTAGAAGATGGAAAATATCTAGCTTCGATAGAATTTTGTGGATTATTTGACATAACCGACATATGGTAGCTATTGATATATCTTTTTTTGTGTATATGAAGAATCAGTAAGGTTAATGCCAAACCTAACAACAGAACGGTTACGGTAACAGTAATTGGCAGCCAAACGATCTTTTCAAAATTAGATTTTCGAGCTAGAGCAAAAATCTGTAATGGTACGCCAAGCCAATATAAAGTTTTTCCCAGAAGTTTTGGTACTCGATCGCCAACAATTTTCTTTCGGTAGATTAGGATTCCCAGAATAACCCACAATATGCTTTGTAATACAGTTACCACTTTTTCCCCGTAAAACTACATAGTCATCATCAAGTTAGTTTAACGAGTTCAGAGCAGAAAAAGGCAAAAAAATAAGCTGAAATTACCAATAAATTAGTAAATATTAAACTAGTAGCGATCGCCTGAATTTTTAATAAAATAATTAATCACTTCTACTTATCTTCTTCCTGAGATTGAGCGATTGATTAAACCTAAAATGCCTGCAAATATTATCGAACCGATAATTGACCAAACAATCGGAAAAGCTTGACCGCCAACGTCAACGGCAAACAGTATAGGCAAACTTAATTCTCTAGCTAGCCAAACTCCTAAATAAGCTCCAATAATGCCGACAAAAATTGAAGCAAGACAACCCCCTGCTGAATAACCAACTAGTGATTGCCCAATTGAGCCACAGATCGCAGCAACAAGCAATAAAATCAAAACTTCTGTTAATGTCATTGATAAATTGAGCCTCTTGACCTATGTTAATTTCTTTATACTACTTAAAATTTGTAGTTTAGTAATAATCATGACGTGATTATGCTCTACGTCTTAACAGCGCGATCTGCGATCGCAGTTGATTTAAAAAAGATTTGTATTTACTAAAAATGCTTCTTAATCTGAAAACTATTTTCTTGATTGTTCTTGCCTTAATCATTAGTTGCGACACATCGTTTAGCAAAGCATCCGCAGATAGGTCAGTTGAAGCTGCTCGAACTATAGTGTATGAATGTGATGAATATAAGTTTAGTACGCACACGAGTCCTGGCAAGGTGACACTGTATTTACCAGAGCTTACCGTTGTTTTAGACCAAATACGCGCAGCTTCTGGCGCAAAATATCAAAATAAAGATGTTCTATTTTGGAATAAAGACGACAGCGCATTGCTTAAGGTCAAAGACAAGACCTGGAATAGCTGCCATAGTTAGATCTTTAAAGGCGATCGCTTTTGTAAGCTGCAAATCGTCAAATGTAACGCACAGAGTCAATTTTGATAGCTGAGAGTGCCAAGGTTTAGAGGATTTTTGGGTATTTATTTAGAGTCAGGCTATAACAGAGACGTTAAACCATCTTAGCAATTGCTCATATTAATAGGAAATAAATAATAATGAACGATCTTTACTCGATAGTTATTCAGTGGTCTGAAAAAGATAACTGCTTTGTAGCAACTCTGCCTGAATGGGAAAATCGCCATGCTCAAGGAGAATCTTACGAGCAGGCTTTAGAAAATGCTCAAGAAGCTTTGCAGTTTTTAGTAGAGTTATCAAAATCCCAGGGAGAATCATTACCTGAGCCACAAAATTTTCAAGTAACCCCTGTAAGTAAATGATACTTTTGAACTCTATTGTTTTAATTTTCTACTAGGCGAAACAAAAATAACTGACTAATTTGTTGATCATTAAAATTATCATCACTGATCAAAAGTAAACTTTGACTACCATCAGGTAAACGAGGTCCAATAGTCATTCCTTCTAAGTTATCTAGCTCAATTTCTAAGTCTTCTAAATTAAACAATAGTTGCTTTTTTAAAGGTCTTGTTTGAGCTATATTACCTCTAAGACTGGCTATATTAGTCGTATCAGTGGCATCGCCGACTACTACCTGAAATATTTTTGCCCCAGCCCCAGTAAAGCCAAAGGTTCTTTCTAAACTGAAAAAATAGCCTTCGGTTTGTAGTGCTATTAGTTCTGTCAGCCCATTGGAAATAACTTCTGTTGGTGCGGGTTCAAGTAGATATAAATGTTCAGCCACCAAAACTGGATTGCCAATAGGATTGATGACATAGTGTAAAAAGCGAATTCTTGCCTGTTCTTCTTTTGCAAAAGATTTGTCTTGTAATAGGGCTGATTCTGTGGCGGTAAATAAACGAAAAGGATCTTGAGGTAAACCAACACTATTAATTGTCAAAGATTCAAATGCCAGATTCTCTTGTATTCCTTGAGGCTGTTCTGGTTCTTTTCCTGTCAAATAACGTTGTGGTATACGGACATTTGATATTTTTTTGCCCGTGTCTAAGGCAAATTCAGCAATAAAAGGCTCAATATTTTCAGTCGGATTGCCTTCACTGGAAATAAATACTGTATTTCTGGGAGAAAGAGCTAATCCTTCTGGATCGATACTACCTGCTTGATAGTTGCCCTGTTCATCTTGGAGAAAAGTAACATTTTCGGGCTGAAAACTAGCTATTTTAATCCCATCATTTGTCTGTTCAACCTTAAGCCTAAAGGTATAAAAACGGGCAGGGGCAAGTTGACTGCGATCGTCTGATAATACATAAAATTTATCCTGTTGACGCTCATAATTAATCGCCGATAGTCCACCAATCTTTGTCTCCTTGAATGTTGCTTTGGGTATTTGATAGTAATCGACAAATTCTAGGGAAAACTTACGAAACATCCTCTCGGTGGCACTTACTCTCTGGGGCAAACTACAGCTTGTCAGAGTAAAGAGGATATATACAGAGATAAGTAAATATTTGCTCGAAAATCTTTTAATGCGATCGCTAACAGTTCTTTCCTGGTCACTAACACTCACACTTTCACCTCATTAAGTAGCTTGTAAAATAATAATCTAGTTGCTTAAAAAAAGAGCGTGCAGTTAGTTCTGTAAAATCAATACAATAAATATAAATGTATTAATTTAAAAGTTCTCCCTATGAACAAAAGAATGAGGGAGATCGATGAGACAATAAATATTCTGCAATAAATCTACATATAGAAGAGGAGTACTAGATGTTAGAAGCATATAGAAAACACGCAGCCCAAAGAGCAGCCTTGGGCATTCCCGCATTACCTTTGACGGCTGGGCAAACTTCAGAATTGTGTGAATTACTCAAAAATCCTCCTGAATCAGAAAAAGAAGAACTGCTGGCATTGTTAAGGGAGAGAGTTCCCCCTGGTGTGGATGATGCAGCTTATGTGAAAGCTGGGTTTTTGACTGGTGTGGCTAAGGATGAAATTAAATGTCCCGTAATTTCGGCTACTGATGCAGTGCATTTGCTGGGGACGATGATTGGTGGCTATAACGTTCAGTCTTTGGTAGATTTATTAAAGTCTGATGATAGTGCGATCGCAACGGGCGCAACCAAGGCATTAAGCAAGACGCTATTAGTGTTTGATGCCTTTAACGATGTTTTAGAATTATCAGAAAGTAATGATTATGCCAAGCAGGTAATTGATTCCTGGGCAAACGCCGAGTGGTTTACTAATCGTCCAGAATTAGCCGAAGAGATTACCGTTACGGTCTTTAAAGTACCAGGAGAAACCAACACCGACGATTTATCTCCCGCACCCCACGCCACAACTCGTCCCGATATTCCCCTTCATGCTTTGGTAATGTTAGAGTCCAAGATGCCAGACGGGTTAGAAACTATTGCCAAGTTAAAAGAAAAAGGTCATCCTGTTGCTTATGTAGGTGATGTAGTTGGGACTGGTTCTTCTCGAAAATCAGCGATTAACTCTGTTTTATGGCATATTGGCGATGAAATTCCTTTTGTTCCCAACAAAAAAGCTGGTGGATACATCTTGGGAGATAAAATTGCACCCATCTTCTTTAATACCGCCGAAGACTCTGGGGCATTACCAATCGAGTGTGATGTTGCCCAGATGAATACAGGTGATGTAATAACTATTTATCCTTACAAAGGTGAAATTAAAAACGAATCTGACAAAGTTATTTCCAGCTTTAGCCTTAAACCCGACACTATTACAGATGAAGTCCGCGCAGGGGGACGAATTCCCTTACTCATTGGTCGGGCATTAACCGATAAAACTCGTGAAGCACTGGGCTTAGAAATTTCTACGGTATTTACTCGCCCATCTATGCCAAAAGATACAGGTAAAGGATTTACCTTGGCACAAAAAATGGTGGGTAAAGCCTGTAGTTTAGCAGGAGTTCGCCCTGGGACATCTTGCGAACCCATGATGACTACTGTTGGTTCTCAAGACACTACTGGACCAATGACAAGAGATGAATTAAAGGAATTAGCCTGTCTTGGTTTTAATGCGGATTTAACTCTACAAACCTTTTGCCATACCGCAGCTTATCCCAAGCCTGTAGACATCGAAACTCATAAAGATTTGCCTGATTTCTTCTCTACCCGTGGTGGGGTAGCCTTGCGCCCAGGAGATGGTATTATTCACTCCTGGTTAAACAGAATGCTATTACCCGACACCGTTGGTACTGGTGGTGACTCTCATACTCGTTTTCCTCTGGGTATCTCTTTTCCTGCGGGTTCTGGTTTGGTTGCTTTTGCCTCTGCCTTGGGTGTGATGCCTTTGGATATGCCTGAATCTGTTTTAGTTCGCTTTACTGGAGAATTGCAGCCAGGCATAACGCTCAGAGATATAGTTAATGCTATTCCTTGGGTCGCTATTCAACAGGGAAAACTTACTGTTTCCAAAGAGAACAAGCAGAATGTTTTCAACGGCAGAGTTATGGAAATGGAAGGCTTACCCGATCTTAAAGTAGAACAGGCTTTTGAACTTACTGATGCCACTGCTGAACGTTCTTGTTCTGGTAGCACTATCAAACTTAGCGAAGATACTGTAGCCGAATACTTGCGTTCTAACGTGGCGTTGCTCAAAAATATGGTTGCCCGTGGTTATAACGATGCTCGTACTCTGATGCGTCGCGTAGCCAAGATGGAACAGTGGTTAGCCAAACCTGAGTTAATGTCGGCTGACAAAGATGCAGAATATGCAGACACGATTGAAATCAACCTTAATGAAATAAAAGAACCCATTGTCGCTGCACCCAACGATCCTGACAACGTTAAATTGATGTCAGAATGTGCAGGAGACAAAGTAGACGAGGTGTTTATTGGTTCTTGCATGACTAACATTGGACACTACCGCGCTGCTGCCAAAATCTTAGAAGGTGCAGGAGTAGTCAAAGGACGCTTATGGGTTTGTCCTCCCACTCGCATGGATGAAAAACAACTCCGTGAAGAAGGAGTATATGGCGTGTTCGCTGCTGCTGGCGCACGTACCGAAATGCCTGGCTGTTCTCTTTGTATGGGTAATCAAGCCCGCGTCGAAGATAATGCTACTGTCTTCTCTACCTCCACCCGTAACTTCAATAACCGTATGGGCAAAGGCGCACAGGTTTACTTAGGTTCAGCCGAATTAGCTGCTGTCTGTGCTTTGTTGGGTAAAATTCCTACAGTAGAAGAATACATGGCAGTTGTAAAAGAAAAAATTGCTCCCTTTGAAAGCGATTTGTATCGTTATCTTAACTTCGATCAAATTAATAACTTTGAAGATGAAGGTAGAGTAATTTCAATTGAAGATATGCCTAAGATTGAGGATATTTTAGGAATGCCTGTTTAACCTCTTTGGGCCCCTCTCCTAATAGTAGGGCTGTTTCATTCTTGTTAAATAAAGAGAAATAGGGAGTTAGGGAAATAGGGGATTGGGGAAAAGAGAAAATACTAATAATTTAGTTCTTCTTTAATAACCATTTATCAGCACTATTCGTCATAACGACAATTAATCCTAAAATCTGATTATATTGGCTATAAAGTTCTCTTCCCTTATCTAAATCCAAGTATTGGCATTTAACCGCAAACTTCAGCCAGACTTGAGTTTCGGCTGCTTCAGCTTCGGCATCATTGAGTTTAGATAGAAAAGAACCTTTATAGCGTCTCCTACATGCGGGCAAGCCCTTTGTCCATGCTTCGGCTAAATTGGCACATACTGAACGAGAAGAACGTCGAATTTGATCGATTAGAGAATATTTCTCCCCTTTGGGGAAATTTTTAGATAGCTTAAATATTTCCATAGCAGCATCGAAAGCAATTTTATAGACTTCTAAATCTTCATGATTACTAATGAATCTTGGTTTATTTTGCTGCATTTTTATTTCCCTATTCCCCTATCTCCCCAATTCCCCATTATTTTAGAATAATTCTGAGAATGAAACAGCCCTACTCTCCTAATAGGGAGGGGTAATTTTTGCTCGACATAAAACTAAATATTCCTATTTATAGACATAAAAAATATAAGTCGAAGGGGTAATTATCACCCTTGACTTATATTTAATTTCGCCTAGCTGCTTATCTAGAAGTAACTGATTAATGTTTCGGTAATCACTACAAGACTATCTAATTCAAAAATTTAGATAATATAATCTGGCACTCGTCCTCGATGAGTGCTAAATTTGCAAATGAAATATGTAGCGGAATTAACGAATAAAATCCTATGGCGAAGATCGTTTCGTTTAATGAAGAGTCCAGACGAGCATTAGAGAAAGGAGTTAATGCCCTAGCTAATGCCGTTAAAATCACTCTAGGCCCCAAAGGTCGTAACGTTTTACTAGAAAAACAGTTTGGCGCGCCTCAAATTGTCAATGATGGAATTACCGTCGCCAAAGAAATTGAGTTAGAAGATCCTTTAGAAAATACTGGTGCAAGATTAATTCGAGAAGTTGCTTCCAAAACCAAAGATAATGCTGGTGATGGAACAACTACTGCTACCGTAATTGCCCAGGCATTAATCAAAGAAGGTTTAAAAAATGTTGCAGCAGGAGCTAATCCTGTTGCCCTGAGAAAAGGTCTTGATAAAGCTACAGCTTTCTTGATTAAAGAAATAGAGGCTGTAGCTAAACCAGTAGCAGGGGATGCGATCGCTCAAGTAGCTACAATATCTGCTGGAAATGATGAAGAAGTCGGTAAAATGATCGCCGAAGCCATGAACAAGGTGACAAAAGATGGTGTAATTACCGTAGAAGAATCTAACTCTCTAGCTACAGAACTAGATGTAGTAGAGGGGATGCAGATCGATCGCGGTTATATCTCTCCTTACTTTGTTACCGACCAAGAAAGACAGGTTGTGGAATTTGACGGTGCAGTCATCTTGATTACTGACAAAAAAATTAGCGCGATCGCCGATCTTGTTCCCATCTTAGAGAAAGTTGCTCGCGACAGCAAGCCTTTACTGATTATCGCCGAAGACATAGAAGGAGAAGCCCTGGCTACTTTAGTAGTCAACAAAGCTAGAGGCGTATTGAATGTGGCAGCGATTAAAGCTCCTGGTTTTGGCGATCGCCGTAAGCAAATGTTAGAAGATATTGCCGTACTAACTGGCGGACAGTTAATCTCAGAAGAGGTTGGTTTAAGTCTTGATAATGTTGACCTGGACATGATGGGTACAGCAGAAAAAATTACGATCACTAAAGAAGATACAACTATTGTTTCTGGCTCTGGTAATAGCGAAGACATCAAAAAACGAGTAGAACAATTACGCAAACAGTTAGCAGAAACTGATTCAGATTACGATTCTGAAAAACTACAGGAGCGCATCGCTAAATTAGCGGGTGGCGTTGCTGTAATCAAAGTTGGAGCAGCTACCGAGACTGAACTAAAAGACCGTAAACTACGCATTGAAGATGCACTCAACGCGACTAAAGCTGCGGTAGATGAAGGTATTGTTCCTGGTGGTGGCACAACTCTAATTCACCTAGCTAAAAAACTAGCTGGTTTTAAAGAGCAGCTACAGGATACTGAAGAGCAGGTAGCAGCAGACATTTTTGCTAAAGCTTTAGAAGCTCCTTTATCTCAGCTAGCCAGTAATGCAGGGGCTGAAGGTTCTGTAATCGTCGAAAAAGTTAGAGAGACTGACTTGAATATTGGTTACAATGCCTTGACTAACGAATTTGGCGACATGATTGCAGCAGGTATTATCGATCCTGCTAAGGTAGTTCGCTCGGCAGTACAAAATGCAGCCTCTATTGCGGGAATGGTTCTAACTACCGAAGCTTTAGTGGTAGAGAAACCCGAACCCGAAGCTGCTGCACCTGGTGGCATGGGTGGCATGGGTGGCATGGGCGGCATGGGCGGCATGGGCGGCATGGGCGGCATGGGCGGCATGGGCGGTATGATGTAGCCCTTGCTAGTTAAGCATCATTTTCTAGATCGTGATGCACCCAATAAAATAATTTGAAACTTAGAGGCAAATCTTTGATTAGGTTGCCTCTTTTTTTGTACAGTAACTGATTAACATTAATACTCGATTGCCGTTCTAGACTTGAATTATTTGTATTCAATAGAGATTAATCTTTCTGCTTTATAGTCTTCCCAGGTATAGGAAACAATTAGAACACCCATAATACCTGGCGCACCGTAGAATCCCAGTGAGCCACCATTGATAAAATACTCACGCGCTTCTTTTAGAGAATTTTCGTCTTGATAGCATAAAGCAATTTGTTTCCAGGCACTTCCTGCTTCTCCTTTCTCTGATGGATAGTGATAGATTTGATTTGAATTATCCGTGTCACAAATAACATCGTGAGTAGACTGAATCTGAGCTACTGCTTGAGAGATAGTTTCCGAGTCAGACATGGCGTTAGCAAGTGAATGGTCTGCTCTTGCTATGGTTTCTGAAGTTAACCAAATTCCTATTGTCATGCTAATGAAAGAGATGGCAGTTGTTAAACGTTTATTCATTTTCTTGAACAGCTTTTCTCTATAACCAGAAGAAAGGAAAGTAACAGTAAGTATAAAGGAGGAAGATCGCACTCAGGAATTTTAGGCATGGCAACATTATTGAGCAGTGCCTCTAGTTTGTCTCAAAAAAACTAAACGTCAATAAGAGTTAATTGGCTTGATGCAGTCAGGAGTATCATTTTTAGGACTGTTTACCTTCTTGCTTACTGGATATAGTTCCAGAGCAACTTTAGGTAAGGCATCAAGTAATTGTTTTCTGTCTAGCGAGACTTGCCCTTGCGCCTGGCGGCGACGCGGGCTTCCTCGCTCCAATTCACCTAACCACGAATCATAATCAGTTGGTTGAATAATCACTGGCATTCGATGATGCACCTTGGAGACTTCGATATTTGCTTCGGTGGTGATAATAGTGCAGCTTACAAGCTCATCTTCACCGTTGTTCCATGATTCCCATAATCCTGCTAGGGCAAACGGTTGATGGTCTTTGAGACGAAAAAAGTGAGGTTGCTTGTCTTTACTCCATTCATAAAATCCTGAAGTGGGAATTAAACAGGGGCGATGCTTAAATGCGCTTCTAAAGCTCGGTTTTTCTGCAACTGTCTCCACACGAGCATTAATTAGATTACTCTTCCAACTATCCAAGTCTTTAACCCAGCTAGGAATTAAACCCCATTTCATCATCAAAAGCGATCGCGCTGCTGATTTTTGTGCGATCGCTAATATTTGCTGAGACGGAGCGATGTTGTAACGAGGAGGAATAGTTTCGTTTACTTCCACCTCAAATTGTCGGGCAATCTCATCGGCTGTTGTATTTAAAGTAAATCGTCCACACATAGCTAATAAAAAGTAAATAACGACAGTGGTATTTAGTATAAAGATACTGTTAGCTTAATGAATCTAACGATTGGCTAGTGTTTAAGATTTTTGACTGAGAAAAAACTATTGATAACCAATAACTGTCTTAATGTTATCTATTCCTACATCTAAAGTGCGGAATGCATTCCCAAAGCAAGCTGTTCCAATTCCCAGGCTTTTAAGGCATCTAATACATTATGCTCAAAATCAACTAAAGCATCGGCAAGAGCGATCGCGTCTTCTGCTGCTTTTGATACACTAGCTGCTGTGTGTATCCACTCTGTTAAGGCATAAGCTTGAGATCTAGACTTTTTTTGTTGTAAAACCGATTGAATATTCTGCTCAACAATTGCTTCTAATTCTGGATTATCGATGAGCCGTTTGCTCCCCTTGAAGCTGTTTCCAGGCTGTAATAATATCTTGCAGTTCTTTCATAAGCTTTAACGTCGATAGTTTAGCGATAGGCATTTGTTACTTCAAAAGTAGTAACTATGCGAGGAGATGTTTTAAATGCTGGAAAATCTTCTAGATAAAGTTCTGTAGCTTCTTTCAAGTTAGCTAAAGCTTCTTCTAGGGTTTCCCCCTGGCTTGCCGTACCTACTTCAGGACACTCTGCTACATAAACGTCCTCTTCCCAATACAAGATAGCAGTTAGAGTTCTGGTCTTGTTGGCTATGTATTTTGCTGTCATAGAGGTTACTCAATTTTTATTTATTCATAGTTTAATCGAATCTCAAAACTCCCTACTTCTTTTACAGCAACTTATCTGGGGTAATCGGCAAATCGCGAACCCGCTTACCAGTAGCGTGATAGACTGCATTAGCAACGGCGGCTGCTACTCCAGTGGTGCTAATTTCACCTATGCCCCGCACGCCTAAAGGATTAAAGTGATAATCGGGCTTTTCGACAAAAATTGCTTCAATTTCGGGAATATCTGCCTGAATTGGTACGTGATAATCAGCTAAATTGTGAATAATTACCCGACCAGAATGGGGATCGAGCAGCGTTTCTTCCATCAATGCCATGCCGATGCCAAAAATCGTCCCGCCATAAATTTGACTGCGAGCGGTTTTTTGATTGAGTATCCGTCCCACATCAAAAGCCCCAACTATACGGCTAACTTTAACTTGATTACGACGGGGATTAATTCTAACTTCGACGAAATGCGCCCCAAAAGAATTAACAGCAAATTTATCCGCTCCGCCTTCATCTTCTACTACTCCAGGTTTGGTACGGGCTGCGATAGATTTATAACGCGCTCCTTTATCCTGGGGAGATACTTGCGCCTCTACGAATGGCAAATTATGACGTTGCAAAACTTCCTGATACGTTTCACCGATACTAGGAGACTCCGCCACAAAGATGCGTCCTTGTTCGGTGATAATGTTTTCTGCGGTGTAATTATAAAGTGGTGATTCGGAATCGGCGATCGCTAGTTCAATCAGCTTAAGACAAGCAGCCTCACAAGCCGAACGTACCGCAGGACTGACGCTGGCTGCGGTGGAAGAACCACCAGATACGGAAGCCTGGGGTAATTTGGTATCGCCCAATTCAAACTTAACTCGTTCTATGGGTAAACCTAGAGTATCGGCAGCAATTTGGGTCATAATTGTGTATGTCCCCGTACCGAGATCGTGAGTAGCACTACTAACCACTACTCGACCATTAGCCAGAATTTGGGCTTTAGCAGAGGCGGGAAAGCGATAGCCTGGATAGGTTGCTGTTGCCATCCCCCAACCAATCAAATCGTCTCCATCTCGCATCGAACCAGGACGAGGATCGCGATCTTGCCAACCAAAAGCATCGGCAGCGCGGTGATAGCACTCAATTAGATGTTTACTCGACCAAGGTTTATCGGACTGGGGATGTCGATCTGCATGATTAATAATACGAAACTCTACTGGATCGATACCTGCTTTATATGCTAGTTCGTCCATTGCCGATTCTAAAGCATAAGTACCCGATGTTTCGCCTGGACCTCTCATTGGCGTTGGCGTACCGATATTGACTCTAGCTATGTTATGTTTAACTTCCAAATTGGGACAGGCATAAAGTAAAGTGGTAGTCATGCCACAGGGTTCTGCATGGTCGCCGATAAATGAGGTTTCGGTATCGGTAAGATGGCGAATTGCAGTTAGTTTGCCCGTCTCGTCTGCTGCTAACGTCAGCTTTTGAATGGTGCGGGGGCGATGTCCGCAAGCAGAAAACATCTGCTGTCTGGTTAACATTAACCTGACAGGGCGATTGACTTGACGAGCTGCGATCGCAGCTAATAGAGGATGCGTCCAGAAATTTCCTTTGCAACCAAAACCACCACCGACAAAATGAGAAATCACCCGTACTTTTTCTTTAGGTAAGCCCAAGCCTTTGGCCAGCATTCCCCGCGTACCCATAACCCATTGAGTCGAATCATATACGGTCAATTCATCATCGTTCCATTCGGCGGTAGTTGCCGAAGTTTCCATCGGGTTGTGATGTTCTAAGGGAGTGGTATAGGTTTCTTCGATAGTGACTGATGCTTGTTGGAGTCCGCTTTTTATATCTCCCCGACTGGGCTGTAATCTTTCCCCCGCATCGTATTTTTCTGAATGTTCTATTGCTTGTTCCAGGTCAAATACGGGTTCTTCTGTTGCGTAAGTTATTTCAGTCAAAGAAGCAGCCAGTCTTGCTTGTTCATAGGTTTCGGCGATGACAATGCCAATATGTTGACCGTCAAAATAAACTTGGTCGCTTTGTAAGGGTAAAAGGTTTTCTCCTGCAAGACCACTAGCCATATCGCCACCTTCTAGAGAATTTAGCTTGGGTGCATTTTGATGAGTTAGAATTGCTAATACTCCTGGCAATTGTTCGGCGGTAGAAGTATCGATCACTTTAATTCTTCCTTTGGCGATGGTGCTTTGAATTAAATAGCCGTGAGTGATTCCTTCTAAGGGAAATTCAGCCGAGTAACAGGCTTCTCCCGTAACTTTGAGCCTTCCGTCTACCCGCGAGATATCTTTTCCCGTTACCTGTTGAATTTTAGTTTCTTGAGTGCTGGTCATTAATTTATCTCCATTGCTGAGGCGGTTAACAATGCTTGTACCAGTGTCGATTTAGCTAAATCGATTTTAAAACTGTTATAACGATAGGGTTGCGCTCCTTGTAATGCTGCTTCTGCTGCTGCTGTAAAGTTTTCTTCATTATTCACCGCGCCAAATAAAGCCGATTCGGCTTCAGGCGATCGCCAGGGTTTTGTGCCTACTCCTCCCAGGGCTACTCTGGCATTGACAATCTTGTCTCCCTCTATCTCTAAAGCTACTGCTGCTGAAACTAAAGCATAAGCATAAGAATGGCGATCGCGCACTTTTAAATAATGCGATCGCTTTGCCCAGGGTAAAGATGGTATTTCCACAGCTTCAATTAGTTCGCCATGTTCTAAGGCTGTTTCAATTTCTGGAGTATCTCCTGGAAGCAAATGAAAATCTTCAAAAGCAATACTTCTTGCTGACCCATTCGGTTTACGGGTTTGTACTACTGCACCTAAAGCTGCCAAAGCAACGCACATATCTGAGGGATGGGCAGCAATACAGCGATCGCTCGTACCAAAAATAGCGTGCATCCGATTGATTCCTTCGATAGCGGGACAACCAGAATTTGGCTGGCGTTTATTACAGGGATAAGAAACATCATGAAAATAAGAACAACGATTGCGCTGCATCAAATTTCCCCCTGTTGTCGCCATGTTGCGTAACTGAGGCGATGCCCCTGCTAAAATTGCTTGAGATAATACAGGATAGCGATCGCCTACTTGGGTATGATAAGCAACCTGAGAATTAGTAGTTGAGGCATCAAGACGCAACCCACCATCATCGTTAAATGTGATATTACCTGGAAGCTTGCGAATATCGATCAGGCGTTCGGGAGTTTCCACCCCTTCTTTCCACATATCCATAAAGTTAGTTCCCCCCGCAATAAACTTAGCCTGGGGGTTTTGAGCGACTTGAGTAATCGCGCTTGTGCGATCGCCTGCCCGTTCGTAAGTAAAGTGTTTCATACCGCTACCTCACTACTACCTTTTGCTTCTTTTATTGCCTCTAGGATGCCTAAATAAGCCCCGCAGCGACAAATATTACCGCTCATCAACTCGCAAATTTCCGCATCAGTTTGAGCCTGTCCTTCAGCAATCAAACCTACAGCAGACATAATCTGTCCTGGGGTACAGTAACCGCATTGAAACCCATCATGTTTAATAAAAGCTTCCTGTACGGGATGCAGCTTATTATCTTTTGCCAGACCCTCAATAGTAATAATTTCTTCGTCTTCGTGTGCTGCTGCTAGGGAGAGACAAGAAATCACCCGTTCCCCTTCTACTAAAACCGTACAAGCACCACATTGTCCGTGGTCACAACCTTTTTTACTACCCGTCAAGCCCAAATATTCCCGCAGGGTATCGAGTAAAGTTACGCAGGGTTCGAGTTGCAGTTCATGTTTCTCCCCATTAATATTTAACTTCACCGCGATCGTATTAGAACCTACAGAAGCCGTTTGCCTCTCTTGTAGTGGCATTTGGTCGAGTATTGAGAAGTGCCGATCTGAGTTAGAATCGCTCATACTTATTTCTTTCCTTTACTCTAAACTTGTCTTGCTGTCACTTTACAACAATTTGCCAATCAAAATTGTCTCAAATATTGGCTGAACCACCTTGCAACTACCTGCTGAAGTTCGATTAGATCCTGGTGCATCTGGGGATTGTTTTCAGCAGCTTCAAAGTCTAGACGATGCTTCAGATGTTCAAATGTTTTTAAGGATAGAAGCTCTGGTTGTTTTGCTCGTTCGTACTGGGTTTTTAAAGCAGCATATAAGGTTTTTGCCTCCTCCAGAGTCCTAATTTCATCTTGGACACCATGGGCTAATAAAATTGCAGGTATGGGTTTACGCTGGACAATTTCGGCAGCACGTTCTACAAAGTCTAAGCGTTGTTGAGCCGAACGCGACGCTTCAGTCCAGTTATATTGTTTATGTCGCTCTTCAATCCAAGAATATTGTTCTTTTAAGGTTTGATAATTTTGCTGCGTTGTACGCTCAACCATATCTATACCTGATGTCATATCTTTGGTAACACCTATTAGGACAGCAGCACTAATGTTCACTGAACTTTCAATTAAAGTAAGTAAACTTGTAATACCACCTGCTGAAAAACCAAATAGTCCAATTCCCAACTGCGGATCGATTCCCAATTCTGCTTGCAATTGGCTGACAATTTCGGGTAGTTTTTGTAGGGCTGGTTCAATTGTAGGTAGCAGCAGTTGTAAAAGATAATCTTCTAACCGTCGCTGCGTTAATTCCTCTATATTGCCTGCTTTCATTAAGTGTCCAAATAACGGCAACTCAGGATAAGCTTTCCAAGCCTGTACTTCTTTTAATGGCATGGTTTTTGCCAACATTGCTTCACTGCTTGGTGTGTCAAAACCATGCCAAAGGATAATCAACGGCGCAGGACTATCCTGGTTAGGAGGAGGACTTACAATAACAGGAATGCCAGCTATGTTCAATGATTTGATGTTGGACATAATTACCTTTATTGATTAAGAATCCCTATCATTATGGCTAATTTTTATAGCAACTTATCTGGGGTAATAAAATCTCGAACTCGCTTACCCCTTGAAAGATAAAGCTTAAAGCTTTATCTTTCCACGCCAATTAAACGATTCCAAATTAGATAGCCTACTCTGTCTTTGGGTACGATTAAGCTATTATCATCAACTGACATATCTCCCACCCCCGTAAATTCCTCGCGGTTAGGATCGTTAAGATTGATATAGGTTGCACCCTGTTGAAGACGAGTACCTGATTTTAAAATGGGAATTTGTTTTAACTCATCATTACTAAAGTCTTCTAATTGCTGTAACTTATCTATGTCTTTAGCCGTGCGTTCAAATCTTCCTGGTTGGTTGGCTTCTGGACCAGTATTTTGACCAGCCATTGGATTAGGATTGAGATCTTGATCGAATTCGTCTCGATCGCGATTTATAGAGTTGGGTTGTTCTTGATTAGGCATACTATTAAAACTCTGAAAAATTCTTTTGGTAAATTGAAGTTGTTGACCACAACAGAAAAAATTTGCTTTTTTAAAGCCACTGTTATGACAACGCCTCTTATTTATTAACAAGAAAAGGTAGGCACAGACCTCTATCTAACGAAATAAACAATTGAAACAAAGTTATATGAGCGTGGGCTAGGCGGAATCAAGTTCCGCATCTAGAACCATGCTGTTGTCGGACGCAGCGGAGTATTCTCTAACTATCTTGTCACTTTACAATAATTTATCTAGCGTAATTGGTAAATCGCGAACCCGTTTACCTGTAGCATGATAAACTGCATTAGCAACTGCTGCTGCTACACCAACTATGGCTATTTCACCGATTCCCCTAGCACCAAGCGGATTGGCATGATAATCTGGTTCTCCACAAAAGATTGCTTCAATTTCGGGAATGTCGGCATTGACTGGTACAAGGTATTCTCCTAAGTTAGCGTTGAGATAGTTGCCATAACGCGAATCGAGGTAAGTATGCTCCTGTAGTGCCATGCCGATACCGCCGACAACCCCACCGATAGTCTGAGACTTTGCTGTTTTAGGGTTAATAATGCGTCCCACATCTACAGCAGAAACTACCCGCGCTACGTTAATATCTCCCAGTAGTTCATCTACCCGCACCTCTACAAAAGTCGCCCCAAAGGAGTGCATTGAAAATTTTTCTTTTTCCGAACCTGGTTCTGATGTCGCCTCGGCTTTAATAGATTCCTGGTTAGCTTGGGCAAGAATTTCAGCATAGCTTAAGCTTTGGGATGGGTTTTGCTGGTCAAATATTTTTCCATCTTCCACTTTTAAGTCGTCTTGTTTAGTTCTAGCCAGAGGAGAATCTATCTGTTTAACTAATGCTAAAGCCTGCGATCGCGCTTTTTCACAAGCAGCCTTAACCGCAGAACCTACTGAGGCTACCGTCGTCGAACCACCGTGTGCTGGGGCGAAAGGAAAGCTAGAATCACCCAACTCAAAAGTAATGCGATCGCTTGGTATGCCCAAAGATTCGGAGGCAATTATAGTCATGGTAGTGTAAGTTCCAGGACCCATATCGGATGCAGCACTCTGTACCACTGCTGTACCGTCTTGTAAAATGCGGGCTTTGGCAGTTGCTTCTCTACGTATCATCGGATAAGTACCCGTTGCCATCCCGTAACCGATAAGTATTCCGTTTTCACTCATCGATCGCGGTTGGGGGTTGCGTTGACTCCACCCCATAGCTTCTGCCCCCTGTTTGTAGCATTCTCTTAAAGCTTTTGACGACCAGGGCAAATTTGATTCTGGATCTTGTTCGGCATAGTTAATCTGTCTCAACTCTAAAGGATCGATTCCCAGTTCGTAAGATAGTTCATCAAGTGCCGACTCTAAAGCATAAACTCCCTGTGCTTCTCCTGGCGCACGCATAAAGGTAGGTGTAGAAATATCTAGCTTTGCCAGTCTGTATTTGGTTTGTACGTTAGGACAGGCATGAAGAAAACGAGAAGCATTAAGTACTTTCTCGGTATAGGTTTCAAATTGTGCAGCTTCTGCTGTCGCCTCGTGAATAATTGAGGTTAGAGTACCATCTTTGTTTGCACCCATCGCAATCCTTTGAGTAGTATAAGGACGATGCCCCGTCATACTAAACATTTGCTTGCGGGACAAAACCAGCTTGACAGGACGATTTACAACTTTAGCAGCAATAGGTGCGATCATAGTTTGCTGCCAAATACGCCCTGCACAGCCAAAAGCACCACCGACAAAAGGTGAAATAACTTCCACGTTTGCTTCGGGAATACCAAATACAGAACCCAGATGTTGCTGTACGCTTTTTACCCACTGAGTTTTATCGTAGAGTTTTAAATTGTCCTTTGACCAAATAGCGATCGTGGCATGGGGTTCGATGGGATTATGATGTTCGGTGGGAACTTTATAATTAACGTCAATACTTATTTCGGCATTTGCTAATGCTGCCTCTGGGTTACCACGAGACTGGTCGGGTCGATCGGCAGGCGTAATTAATTGACCTGCTTGTTCGGCTTTTTCCACACTGACGCTATGTTCTTCTTCTCGATACTCAACTTGAATCAAAGATGCTGCTTGTTCTGCCTGTTCCAAAGTCTCGGCGACAGTAACCGCTACAGGCTGTCCGTAAAAATGAATGCGATCTGTATAGAGAGTCTGGGGATATTCTGATCCTGGTGGGGCGACAGTAAATTGCTGTTCTTGGGGAATTGGTTTAAAAGGCAGTTGAGGCGCATTGTGATGCGTAATTATCGCTATTACTCCTGGAACTGCCTGGGCCTCTCTGGTATCAATATTGGCAATACTTCCTTTAGCAACGGTACTAGTAGTTATTACCCCATGAGTGACATTCTCAACGGGAAATTCCGCAGCATATTTGGCACCCCCTGTAGTTTTGAGTTTTCCCGTAACTCTTTTTTTAGCTTGTCCGATAACCTGATTCATGATTTGTAGGTAATTATATTTAACAAATTAATAGAGAAAAAAATGTCGATGTTTTACTCACTACTTCCTAAGCCGAAGCTGCAACAGTAGATAATGCCCTTACAATCGCTCGTTTACCCAACTCAACCTTAAAAGCGTTGTGTTCGTAGGTTTGCGCCCCTGCTAAAGCGATTTCAGCAGCTTGTCTAAAAGTATTTTCATTTGCTGGTTTACCTACCAACATCTCTTCCGCTTCAAAAGCCCGCCAGGGTTTATGCGCCACGCCACCCATTGCAACTCTGACATCTTGAATAAGATTATCTTGGATATTTAAAGCAGCAGCTACAGAAACTAAAGCAAAAGCATAGGAATTGCGATCGCGCACTTTTAGGTAATACGACTTATTGCTAAAGTCCGAAGCGGGTAAATCCACCGCCGTAATTAATTCCCCTGGCTGCAAGTTGGTTTCGATTTGGGGTGTATCTCCTGGTAGACGATGAAAATCGGCGATCGCTATTTCTCTTTCCCCATTGCTTCCCTGTACCCGCACCACCGCATCTAAAGCTGCCAACGCCACGCACATATCAGAAGGATGAGTTGCAATACACTGTTCGCTTGTTCCTAAAATAGCGTGAATGCGATTGTAACCTTCAATGGCTGCACAACCCGAACCAGGATCGCGTTTGTTGCAAGGCATAGAGGTATCGGTAAAATAGTAACAGCGAGTACGCTGCATCAAGTTTCCCCCCACTGTAGCCATATTACGCAACTGAGGCGATGCCCCTGCCAAAAAAGCTTGAGACAATACAGGATAGCGTTGGCGAATTAAAGGATGATTTGCAGTATCGCTATTACGCGCCATTGCGCCGATTCTCACACCACCGTCGGGCAATTCTTCAATCTCAGCCAAAGACAATTTAGTGACATCGACCAAATGGTCTGGCTGTTCGACACCATCCTTCATCAGATCGATCAAATTTGTCCCCCCACCGAGAAACTTTGCCTGTTCGATGCTATTAATCGCCAATACCGCTTCGTCTGTGCTGCTAGCGCGAGTATAATCAAAAGTTTTCATATTATTAAATCTATGTTTGCTCTCTCAAAGTCCTATTCGGTAATTAGCTCTATTTACTTTCTACTTTAAAAACTTACGCCTGTTCGTAAACCTCTCTAACCGAAGCAACAATACCAGGATAAGCACCACAACGGCAGAGATTACCGCTCATACGCTCTTTTATTTCCGCATCGGTTAATTCAATCGGTGCATCAAGATTGCTGATATCTGCGGTAACAATACTTGCTTCTCCTGCTGCGACTTCATCTAACATTGCTACGGCAGAACAAATTTGACCAGAGGTACAGTAACCGCATTGAAAACCATCGTTGTTGATAAATGCTGCCTGTATTGGGCTTAACTCGTCGCCATTAGCTATGCCTTCAATCGTCGTAATTTCTGCATCTTGATACTGAACTGCCAAAGCTAAACAAGAATTGATACGTACTCCGTCAACCAATACCGTACAAGCTCCACATTGTCCATGATTACAGCCTTTTTTTGTCCCCGTCAGCCCGACTCTCTCTCGCAGTACATCGAGCAAAGTTACCCTGGGTTCGATATTCACGGTTTGCTCAACACCATTAATCTTAAAAGCAACTTCTGCGCCTTTTGTAGTTAAAGTAGGTGTTGGTTGGGTTGGTTGTGATGTGGCAGTTTTAAACCAGTCTCCAATCACAGTAAATACGGTGCTGAAAAACATTAATTGACCGAAACTTCGTCTTTTGAATTTAATTCTCATTGAGTTTTCTAAATTGGGGTGGATATAAGAGTTTCGTATAAAGTGCGATCGATTGATAATCCTTTCTAAAGTATCATCTATTTTAAATAAGGAAACCTCAGCGTGGGCGGTGCGCTTTTTTTCTCAAGGTTAATTTAAGCTATTTTAGCTGAAAAAATTACTCCCAGACAAGGGAGACATAATCCCTGAGTGGTTAAAAAACCCCGTTCCCAGTTCCCTTCTCAAAAACCCCTTCATCGAGAAATGTCCCGCTTTTCAGAACCAATGATTTTTTCGATTATCAATACTGCTTAATTCTTAAACAAGAAGTATTGAAGCCCCTTCACTGCGTAAAGTATTAATATTTATATTAATACTTTACCCTCGGATCTAAGATACCATAAACTAAGTCAGCTAATAAGTTAAAGAAGACAATCAAAATACCGTAGATAAAGGTAATTGCCATCACCACAGGGGTGTCACTACGGTAAATAGATTCAATTAATAATGCGCCAATACCAGGGACGCGGAACACCTGTTCTGTGACTAATGCACCTGTAAAAATAGTGGGAATATCTAGAGCAATTAGAGTTACTACAGGAATTAAAGCATTCCGCAAGACATGATTTTTAATTACGGCAAATTTAGTTAAACCTTTTGATAAAGCTGTCGTGACGTATTCTTGCTTTAATTCATCCAAAACCGCCGAGCGAATAAAGCGCATTAATATTGCTGCATGGTATAACGATAAAACAGCTATGGGCATAATTGACTGTTGGGCTTGGGTAATAAAACTTCGCCAATCTGTCACCTGTAAAGTGCTATTGAAAATAAAGGGAAACCAGCGCAGCTTAACACTAAAAATAATAATAAAAAGTAAGCCTGTAAAAAAAGGCGGAATCGAAAAACCCAAAAAGGCGATCGTCGTGATTACTTGATCCGTAATAGAATAGCGTTTGATTGCTGAAATAATTCCTAGGGGAAAAGCAATCAATAAACCAATGATATAAGCTGTCCCGACAACTAAAAGGGTAGTAGGCAAACGCTGCCATAGTAATTGCGCCACAGGACTGCGACTGTTAAAAGAATAGCCCATGTCGCCTCGAATAAATGAGCCAAACCACTTGAAATAACGAATATAGGCTGGCTGATCTAAACCTAAAGATTTACGGATATTTTCTCTCACTTCTGCTGTAATTGCAGGATTTGAAGCAAATTCTCCCAGAGGATCTCCTGGTGCTAACGCCAAAATGGTAAAAACAATTAAACTAATAGCTATGAGGGTTGGTATAGCTATCAATAATCTTTTGATAAAATATTGACCCATATATTTATTAATTATCAAGCATAAAGTAAAGTAGCGATTGTCTTGAACGTCAAATTATTAATGTGATTTGTTAATAAAATAGATAAATAATTATATATCTGCCTTAATGGCGATCGCTATGTAATTAATTTTGCTTATGTACTAAACAAACTGTCGCCGTCACAAAAGCGCACTTTTGCAATGGATTTTACCTTTTAGGAAGGTCACTTTTCAATCTGCAAAACCTGATAACTTTTATTGTTAAAAACTGGCTTAAGACGTAGGGTCGCCATACCGTTAAGCTTATCGCATTTAAGATTGCGCTGTTCTTTGTAGAGTACCAGATGGGTTAAGCTATACTTTGGAGCTAGATTATCTAACAACTGACAACTGCGTAGGGTTGCCGTGTCATTAGGCTTATCGCCCATAAGATAAAACTCTCTAGCTTGACCAAGACGATCGATCCACTCTAATACTTCAGTATCCTTATAGGGATGCGTTTTATCATTAATGAAAATAGGTACTCCAGTACGAAGTCTAAGTTTCTTCATGCTCTCTAAATCTGGTGGCACAAGGTAAATCTGTCCAGATTGTCTCTGTTCTTTGACAAAATCCATCATCTGATTTGATGTCTTTCCATAGCCAAAAGACAAAACTTGATCTACAGTTCCAGCGATAACTATGATAGAAATAATTGCAATGCTTAAACGGGTGATTAACTTTTGATATTTAGCTATAGATACCTGATATTTATCAAAAGCTGAAAATACAATTTTACCTAGAATTATGCTGCTAGAAATTGGCACTAAAAAAATTGACATTCGCCAAGGAGCTATAAAGGCAATGGTGTCGCTATCTACTATTAATTGAACAATCGTTGAAGCTACCGTTAAAACAAAAGGAATTAGCAAAATCAAAAAAAGGTTTATCTTCCTGACTATCCATAAAGCAATAATAACCAGTAGAGCTTGAATATAAGATTTATGACCATCTTGTTTCAACCAAACTTGAGGTAAAGAATGATGAGGCACTCGTAAGCGCACAATAAAATCTTGAGCCTGATGCCAAATTTCGGGAGTTGTCGGCGTAAAGGTCAAAGACATATAGCTGTACACAGGTAAAATTAAAGCTAAAGATAATAAACCAACTAAAATTGCTTTAAGAATGTTTTTTTCTCTGACTAAAATCGTCACTTGATAAGAAAAAGTTAAGATGCCTGCACTAACTAAATAAGTCGGATGAAAAGTAGCAGCGATCGCAGTTAAACATACCGCTAAATAGTATTTGCAATCAAGAGCATAGTAGATTGAGCAAATAAGCAGAACACCAAATGTTGATGGTTGAAATACAGGTCCTAAGATATATTGCAGAGCTACGCCATAGTGTAAATCAATTCCTGTATCGAACTCAAATATTTTCAGATGAACTGTATGAATAACAATAAATGCAGCGAAATAAACAAGATATTTTAATTGGGATTTATTAAAATTAAAAACATAGTCAACTATAGCAAACATACTATAAACATAGATGCCAAATAAGCAAAAATAATACACATAAAACATATATTCTGGATGAATATATTCATACGTTGTTTGCACCAGCCATGTAAAAGCAGGAAGGGGATCTATTGTATTTGCAACCCAATCTTCGTTAAGAAAACCATAGCCAGCATTAGCTAAACCGTGCAAAAATTTTGTATTTTGGTTTTCAACCGAATTATAGATAGGATCTTGAGTGTAAGCTAAACCAAAGATCAGGGAAACTAAAACAAATTTGAGTATTGAACCTGATTTTTGATGTTCAAAAAAAGAGTTTAATTTTGTCCCCATAAAAATCAAGATAGATGCTAAAACTTAGAAATTGTACTACACAATCGAAGAGTCGCGGTTCTCTTTACTTGGCATAGCAATCAAACTATAAATCAAGATTTGACGTTAAGCAAATAAGCTATGTAGCAACGTAGGCATACTTTTGTAAAAAATAGCAGGCATAATAGGCAAAAACAGCAAAACCTCAGTAGAATAACTATGATGTAATGCCCAATCTGGAGAGGTGGCAGAGCGGTTGAATGCGGTAGTCTCGAAAACTATTTGGGGGTCAAACTTCACGGGGGTTCGAATCCCCCCCTCTCCGTACAAACAGTACTTCTGGCTTAGCTCTTAAAATTAAATAATTAAAGTAATTAAATCAGTCTTATTATTTTAAGAGTGTAATTTAGCTCAAATTTAGTGCAAGAAAAAATTAAACGAGCTAAGTTTAAGCTTGAGAAAATTAAGATAATGCAGCGGGGTAACCGTTTAACGTTGCGAAGTACTTTACCCCAAAGCCAGAAGACGGAATCAAGCCAAAGCAATATACTATTTCCCCTGGCTTATCAGCTACACCAGAAGGGTTAAAGTTGGCAGTTATTAAGGCTCAGAAGATTGAAGCAGATCTAATTTACGATCGCTTTAGTTGGGATGTTAATAGCGATATATTAACGGTTGCCAAAGATGAGGTCGCCCTGGTGACCCACCCTAAAAGTCCCAGTCTCTTTGAAAATAACCTTTTCTTTCACAAATTTCTCATCGATGGCAGAGATATGCAATATCAAGCCTAATGACGCATATTTTAAAATAAAGTTTGGCTAGTGAATTTAACCAACGACAAACCCATAAAAATAATATTCCCGTACTATTTTCGGCGGAAGGCTAATAAGTAAAGCGATTGCGAAGCTAGTCGAAGACATCGCTTTTTCTATTTATCTCATAAAAATGGCTTCCAACTTTTACCCCGATGACCAAAATCAAATAATTGGGGATGGAAAATTTCTGCTAAAATTTCTGCCGAATCAACCAGCCGAGGACCAGGACGATTGAAGTAGGCATTGCCATCAACGACAAAAACTTTGCCATTTTTAACTGCCTTTAAACTCTTCCAGCCTGGGTGTTGGGTTAAAACTTGAGATTCTTTTTCGGTACGTTTCAAATCGAAGCCACAAGGCATTATCACAATAATCTCTGGCTCGATCTCGATTAAACTCTCCCAGAATAGGTAAGGGGAATGTTCGCCCTTGAAACTTAGAAGCGGTTTGCCTCCAGCGATTTCAATTAGTTCGGGAATCCAGTTTCCCGCGACCATCAGTGGTTCAGTCCACTCTAAAGCAACAACAGTGGGTTTTTCGTTGTCTTTAATTTTATTGGCGATCGCATCGAGACGAGACTGTAACTTATTTAAAACTGGTTGAGCTTCTACTCCCAGAGTTTGTGCTACTCGTTCGATATCTGTCCAGACTTGGTGTAATAAATTTGGCTGTAAAGAAATAACTTGAGGATGGGAATTAATTAGTTTAGCGATCGCACGCTCGACTTCAGGTAGATTAACCGCACAGACATCACATTGGTCTTGAGTCACGATCTGAGTAGGTTGAAGCCGTTCTAAGACTTCTGTTTTAATTTTGTAAATACTCAGAGCTTCTTGCATCAGACTCTGAACGTCGGCATCAATTTCACCGCTTTTTTTACTACTATCAAGTCTGGCTTCGGTACAGACGGGCAAATCTTTGACTTGGTTTGGATAATCGCATTCGTGGGAGCGTCCTACTAAAGCTTCGGTCAAACCCAAACAGTCAATAATCTCCGTAGCAGAAGGAAGTAGGGAAACAATTTTAAGATTAGCTTTGTCGCTCATAAGAAATTGTCATCATGAAGTTAAATAGCTCATACCATTATTTTAAGAGCTATGACCATTATAGGAATTTATCAAACGTGCGAGCGCAAGTAATATCAGTCGTGTAATTGCGATCGCCGAAGAGAATTTATTTCATACAAAGGCGATCGCTGATTTGCAATTAATGTCTTTTATCGTCTAATTCTGAAAGTTTTTTGAAAGCAACAAAAACAGCACCAGCAGCTAATGCAGCACCTACAGCTATGGCTACTGGTGGCAACATTGCCGTAGTGGTAAAACCTACAGCACCTAATAAACCAGCAGCAGGAACAGTTGTTTCTACCAGCAGCAAACCACCAGCAGCAGCCACACCTGCATGCCTAGCAGTCACGCTGTTATCTACCTGCTGACTATTAGACTGACCAGTAGTACAGCGCATAGCAAAGTGTTCGCAGTTGTTAGAAAATAAATTATAGTTTTGCTCATGCAATCTTCTTTCTGCTCTTCTTACGATTTCATCAGCAGAAAATTTATAAGAACAAGGTTTGACATAAACTTGTTTTCCTTCAGCAAATTCACTATAAGAAGTTTTTGTAATTCTTCCTCCTGCTGGTTTTCCTCTGTGATGAATTACAGTTCCGTCTCCGCAATCAATACCATGATGAGTAATTAATCCTTTCTGAATATAAATATGATCGCCTTTAGCCATGATAGTAATACATAATAATTAATAATTTATTATGTATTACATATATAGATAATAGGGAAGGTTATTATGATTTTTCTATTAAATACGAGACTATAAATATAAAGTTTTAAATAATTGTTTGGAAATAAAAAAGATAGTTAGAGATTGGTTTATATTAGACAGCTATCTCGGTATATGTCACAACCTTTTTTCACCTTGGAAATATGACTTAAATTACAAAGCTAGTCAGTTTGGATATTCTGGACAACTAGAGAATCAACAAATTGAAATTCCTTGCGGATTACTACAGTATCTTAAATAGCTTGCTTGAAGAATTAATACCAAGAGTGCGATCGCCTTATCTCCCCAACAAACTAAAATAAGAAAATGTGTCTCACCATAATTACAAGCACGATCAGCATCAGAAAGATGCTTAACGAACGGGTATCGTTAAGCATCAGACTTTTTAGTGGCTCGTAGCTCTTTTCTCTTTGATGGACTGATAAAAGCTCTTATCTTCCAGTTTTTCCTGTTTGAGTTTATCTTTTAAGATTTTTACTCTTTGCATACTGGGGTGGTGCTGATATTTTTCTATGAGCCTATCTATAAAGACTATATGCTCTTTATCTTTTTTCAGTTTCGACATTATTACCTCCTATAATGAACGAGGAAGCGCAGCGAGGTTTCCTCGCCAAGCGCAAGTCTCGTTGTTGAATACATGGAACGATTTTTCAAGTCAAGAGCAAATTTATTTAAGGTTCTGATAGTTGGCTTTCGTAAGCATGAATACAAGTAGCAACAGAAACCTTCCTAGCTTGAAAATAAAACTTTGATCGATGCAATTGTCACGATGTTTCTCCTTGATGAAATAACGAATCGATGTACATTCACAATTTAACAATTATGTCGAGCTAATTTAACGTTTTTTAATAAAAACCTAAAATTGTCATATACGGTAATAAAATTCTCAGACTGGTAAAGAATTGAAGAGTTGGTCGTTATGATTGTGGGATCGCCAAACCCCGATAGTTTCACGCTCTGGGTTTTTTGTACTATAACTCGATTGTCATGAGAAACTGATTATGCTCGGAGGTCTTTATGAGTAAAAGATAGCAATCGGCGATCGCAATATGATTAATTGGTTTGTAATGTCATAATCTTATGGGAAACCAAGGAGGCTGGAAATCGTAAATACGGGGTGGTGCAGTAATAAGAGGCGATTATCGTTATTTACTATGGCATGAATGGGACAGCGATCACAAAACCGTTTCCTTCATCATGCTAAATCCTTCTTGTGCCGATGCTCAAACAAACGATCCGACTATCACTCGCTGTATCAACTTCGCTGTATCATGGGGCTATGGCAGATTGGAAGTAGTCAACTTGTTTGCTAGCTCGCACTCCCAAGCCATTACTGCTCAAACAGGCAATTAAACCAATCGGCAATGATAACGATCGCTATATCAAAGACAGTGTTCACAGGAGCGATGCCTTCGGCTAGGCTTCGCCAATCGCGCCATCTTAGCTTGGGGCAATCATGGTGCATGGCGAAAGCAGGATTTATCTATTCTTCAGTTGTTGAAAGATCATACTCATCTTTACTCTTTGGGCATTACTAAACAAGGTTTTCCTCGTCATCCTTGCAGAGCTGTCCAGCTCAGAGCGTCGCTGACGCGACTGGCTGCGAAGCAGCCTGCTCTTTGCAGTACAATTAAGCCTAAAGTATTCAAGCCGAAAATTTAATTAATGAAATGCGATCGCGCCCACGAACAATCATATAGGGTAAATCATTACTTATCGCTTTTGAGCCGTATTTTTCTTTCCACTATTTTTCTTTGGTCGGGAATCAATAAAATTATGAACCCCCTTGCCACAATTGAAAATATGTCCGCTCATGGAATGCCATTGACATCTGTTTTCTTGGTAGCAGCGATCGCTTTAGAAATTTTGGGCGGACTTTCGGTGTTGTTGGGAATCAAAACCCGATGGGGAGCAGGTATGCTGATAATTTTTTTGATTCCCGCTACCTTGATTTTTCATACTGACTTTTCTACTGAAATAGAGCAAGCAATGTTCTTGAAAAACTTGGCAATGCTGGGCGGATTACTAATGCTGATTCAGTATGGAGGAGGGAATATAGTTTTGTGGGGAGCAGATCGCCCTCCATTACACCAAGCCAAATCAGACACAGATATCAAGAGTGATTAATTAACGATTGTGAATTATTCTCCCCAAATCCAAGAGTTCCTTCAAAAATATGCAAGTAATTTGTAGTTTACTATGAAAGAGCAATCGCTTTATCTTAGAAAGTCTTAAAAGATGCGATCGCGTCATCTTAGCCTAGGATAAAGCCTCAAAGGTAGGATATTACTGCCTTTTATAGTAATTTAACAGCTAAAAAATAAGTAGCGCTCGCTCTATAGGCTTGATTAAGTATTGCAATTTAGAACTTAAAGATTAACTTGAATATTCTTATTGAGTAGTAAGTATTGCCAAAATTTCTGATAAGGATGAACTACACTAACTGGTTTGCTGTCTCGATAGACTAGACGATTTTCATTGACCCATTGAAAAATCGAACCACTCAAATTAAAAACCGTTTGATATCCCATAGATTGAAGTCTTCTGGCGATTTGGCAAGAGCGATAGCCGATAGAACAATAAACAACTATTGGAGTGGAAAAATCGTTTTTACCCCCCTCGATTAAGTCCTCAAGATTGCTGGGAGCTAATCGTGCATTTTTAAGGTGACTGACTTCATATTCTTCCCTAGTCCTTACATCCAAAAGTAGCGGTTTAGATACACCATCTTTTTGTAACCAAACCGCTAAATCTTTTGGGGACAATTGCTGTATTTCTGGGAATTGAAGCCGAATTAACAGTTTTATCAGTTGCCAACTCAGTCTTTTGAATTGAAGCATTATCTTACTCAATTAGCGAACATCTTGATAAAATTGTTTGAGATAGTCGGCAGAGATTCCTATTCCCCACAAAAACCCAATATAAATATAAATAGCATTAGCTTTGAACCCACCCCATTTGGCAACTCGGCGATCGCTAGATTGCACGATGCGATTTACTAAATGAATTCTACCGTACTCACATAACTTAATACACAGGTCTGCATCTTCCATAATCGGTAACTCGATGTCAAAACCGCCACAACGCCAAAAATCGCTGCGACGACAAAAAATTACTTGATCTCCAAATAAGATTCGTAAACCTCTAAAAAATAAATGAGGTCGAAAGATTAATGATGCGTAGTAAGTTTTTAAATAATTATGTAGGGAAACACCCCAGCGAGTTTGTAATGAGCCAGTCATGATCGAAATAAAACCGCCCCCAGCAATAGTCGGCTCGGCTAGAATCTTCTCAATAATTGCAGCCAGGTCGTTAGGTATTAATGTATCAGCATGGAGAAAACAAAGCAGCTCGCCTTTTGCTACCTTCGCCCCTAAATTCATTTGTATCGAACGTCCTGCCGTGTCAGAGACAAGCACTGAAATTCCCGCTTCCCGCGCAATTTTTAAAGTATTGTCTTGGCTGCCTCCATCTACGATCAGAATCTCAAAGGGAGAAGGATTTAAAAGAGTTAGATTATGTAAAGTCCTTGCCAATACGTCTTCTTCATTTAAAGTAGGAATAATAATTGAAATTTTAGAAGACATGACAGGAATATTTTTGAGCGAAAATAGTTGATATCTATAGATTAGGAAATATTAAGGAATAATGCTAATGAGACTGAGAAAAAAGCCAGAAAATCCCCATTCAGCAGAAATTCAAGAAATCGCTTCCTTTTTTAGTTACTTGCTGGCAACTGGCTTACTATTTTGACCCTCTCGATTAATTCATCTAGAGTTTGAATCTGGTTTAATTCTGCTTGAGAGATCGCGACGCTCAACTCGTCGTCTTGTTTGAGAATTAATGGATAGTCAAACTGCTTGCCATATTTTTGCTCAAATTCGTCTCTGTGCAAAAACTCCATCTCTGTATCCGATTCTTTTCTAAATTCCTTCCACTTTTTATTTTCCTTGAACATCCCGAAAGTTAAATCGCAGAGATTACATTGATAAGTCTGAGGACTAATTGCTTTATGACCTATATCCATTAGCGTGTTGACCAAACCGCTATCGGCATTGTAGACAAATATTAGTTTCATATTTCTCAAGTTACAGATTTTTTATGTAAAGAATGAATATTAACACCAATCCCGAAATTCAAGAATTTCTACATAAATACGATTGCGATGCCTACTCTTAGACGAACAAGGACTCGTTAAACTACAAAGGGCTGACTTTTATAAGACTATAAACAATGCCGACAGCTACCCACAGTTGAATTGATTGAATGGTTGGAAAAAGAAAGATAAGATGATAGTGATGGCAACCCTGAAACTAATACTGCATTAGTTATCCGTAAGCCAGAGAAATTGATGGCGAGAGACGCGTCGCCGTAGGGCGCAAGTCCAATCGCCATGTTGATAGAAATGGAATATCAGGGGTATTAAGAAAATGATGCGATCGCTGCTGGTTGAATTAACTTTTGAATTATGAATAATTTATTACAACAGTTAACTAAAACGTTTTACAAGTACCAAAAGCGCAACTCTTATGTGGTTTTGTGTGATTCGATTGCATCTGCTAACGAACTAGCTTTCATGTTGGATGGAGAATGGGACAATTGTAACAGCATTACCTTAGCTACTTATGACCGAGTAGCCGTCTCTTCAGCAGCAGCTTTAATAGGTGCTAAATGGTGTTGTTGTGGAGACAGCGTAGCTCTATTGCCCAAAGTAGCAGAAAAAGTATTGCTAGAACGTTACAAGAAAGGAGAAAGATATTTTATCAATGCTAATTTAAGATGTTCTCTTCTTTCAAAGCAGTGCTTAAAAGATGCAAGTTTGAGTCATGCTTTCCTCAATGAAGCTGACCTGACTGAAATAGACTTAAGCAATGCTGATTTGTCAGCAGCAGATGCTAGTGGAGCTAATTTGACAAGAGCTAATCTGACCAAGGCAAACTTGTTGAGGACGAACCTAAGTGGAGCTAATTTGACAAGTGCCAACCTTAAAGGAGCGAGATTACAGAAAGCTTGTTTGAAGGAGGCAAATTTAAGTGGTGCTAACTTAGATGGTGCAGATTTAACAAGAGCAGATTTAAGAGGAGCAGAGTTGAATAACATTTCACTCAATGGAGCGAATTTAACAGGAACACTGCTAACAGTTGAACAGTTGCCAAGTTAAAAAGTTTTTTTGAATAATAAAATGACTTCGCCCTAGTAATTAGTTATTAGTAATCAATTGGAACTAAAAACTAAAAACTAAAAACTAAATACTTTGAAAAACTAAATGCTAAGTACTAATAACTTTTTGATAAAAAGTGTATTCTCCCAAATTAAACTCGACCGAGAATTTAGCTAATTGCCATGACTGTTGAAGAATTAATACGGCCAAATCCCCAATAGATAAAGAACTATTCCCTTGCACTTCAGGCGTTATGGCACGACTATCAGAGTGATTGGAACAGTTCTCATAAATTAATCGACCATGAGAGCGATCGCTTTTGCCATTTTTAAAATATCTAAATACGGGAACACTAAAACTATCCTATCTACGACAAAGATTGAATGTCTGGCTTTAGTTATTATGATGCAATTTTAGAACTAGCCAACTCAATCAATTCCTGTAACTTTTCTGCTCCAATATATCCAATTATTTCCAACAAATTTTCATCCGTAATCGTGCCTTGAGAAAGAATTCCCGCACGCCAATGGTTGATATTATCATAAATATTAGGGTCGAATTGAGCGGAGGAAACGCTCCCGTCTAGGGAGCTTGTTCCACTCCGCTGTTGAGCAGCATTTGTTTCTATGTATTGTTGAAGTTCGTGAGCTAAAGCAAAGACAAGATTTGACTGGTTTCGGTTTTGAGCGGAGGAAACGGCGAGGTTTCCTCGCCATGTTCCACTCCGCTGTTGAGAACGAGAATATTCGTTTTCCACAATTAATAATGAATTAGATTAGTAATTATCATTTTTACTGAATATATTACTTCTTTGTCTAAAAATTTTAGACAATTTTGATTGTCGGGCGATCGGCGAAGCCATGCCGTAGGCTTATGACTGATTAATTTAAGTTAAACTAATAACATCGAGAAGCAAGAGGACATTTAAAATATTTAGGATTTCTAACAGTACAAATTTTAGCTCCAAAGTCCAATAGAGTTAAATTCCAATGTCTTACTTCTTTATCTGGTGCAATGGTTTCGGCTGCACCAGATAAAATCTTACAGCAAGATTTAACTCGTCCTCCTTTAATGCCAAAAAACCTCTCTAAAACACGGGCAACGTTAGTATCCATTACTGCTGCTGGTCGGTTAAAAGCTTGTGAAAGTATCGCCCTGGCTGTATATTTGTCGATACCTGGGAGCTTTAGCAATTCTGTTTCTTGTTGAGGTACTTTGCCTTTATGCCTCTCAACAATAATCTTGGCAGTTGTGGACAGTCTCTCGGCTCTGAAGAACAGCCCCAATGGTTGCAATAGTTTAGCTACATCTTCAACTGGCGCGATCGCACTTTCATTTAGAGTAGGATAGCGAGTTAAGAAAACCTCATAGATAGGTGCTACAGTATCGGCATCGGTTCTCTGTAAGAGAAATTCAGCAATCAAAATGTCATAGGGACTGTCAGTTTTACGCCAGGGGTGATCTCTTAGATTACACTTTGCCCAGGTTAAAAGATGACCAGCAAACCATTCAATTTCTTCTTTTGATTCGATGGTCATGTTTGGTTATCGGTATGTTTGGAGTCAAAGATTACTCCGCCACGTCCCGCATAACTTCTTCTTCACCTTCTGGATTTACCGCGATCGCTTCTTTGTTTGAGGCAAACAGATCTTCCATGCTGCCCATTCGGACAAGCTCAAAGTCCTTCTTTTAATCTCTTCGCCAGCAGCAGCTAGCTCTTTCGGAGTAATCTGAAAACAATTTCATTCTGATTTCATATTCGTAGGTTACTTTTGGATCAATAGCTACATTTCTTGTGTGCTTTTATCGAGACTGCGATTATATGAAGACACAGCAAAAACTGATCATCTTTCTAGCTTTACTCTTGCCGATATCCCAACCTTCAATAGTTTTGGCACATGGTGGTCATGGCGATGAGTTCAGCCATGAGAATAATACTACGGCTCAACCAATAGGAATTGAGGTAGACGAAGCAACTCAGAAGCGATTGGGGATTACTACTCAACCTCTGGGCAAACAGTTATTAAATTTTGGCGTTAAAACTACAGGACAAATAGAAACCCAGCCTAACAAGCAAATAGCAATTACAGCCCCGACTGCGGGAACAGTAACAGAATTATTAGTTCAGCCAGGAGATACGGTTAGCAAAGGTCAAGTCGTAGCAGTTATTGCCAGTCCCGAATTGCTGGAGTTGCGGGCTGGATCTTTGGATCGCTCTACAGAAGCTGAAGCCCGACTGAGAGAAGCCCAAGCCAATTTAAAAGAAGCTGAAGCTAATTATGCCAACGAACAAAAAATTGCCCAGTCAGAAATTGCAGCAGCTAAAACAGATGTAAGTATAGCTCAAGATAACTATGATAGAGACAAGCAATTAGTTAAAGAAGGCGCATTACCACGTAGGGAAATGCTAAATTCGCAAAATCAGCTATTAGAAGCTAAAACAGTTTCAGCCAGAGCGATCGCCTCTCGTCAAGTCTTAGAAGCTAAAACAGCAGTAGAACGAGCCAGAGTAGAGGTAGATGCAGCCAAATCTCGTGTGGGACTAGCAGCAAATAACTATCAATCGCGACTGCAACAGTTAAATACCACTGCCAACGATCGCGGTTTAGTGACGGTAATCGCTCCTATTTCGGGTTCTGTAGCTAGTTTAGATCTTACCCTGGGGGAATCTATTGAAGATAGAGGCACTAAATTAATGACGGTTGTTGATAGCCAAGAAGTTTTAGCAACTGCCAATATTGCCGAACGAGATTTAGCCCGCGTCAAGATTGGTCAACAAGTCAGAGTTAAGGTTGCAGGTATACCTAATAAAACTTTTGTCAGTCGCATTGCTCAAATCGATCCCACCGTAGGAGATACCCGCGTCGTGGCGGTTAGAGCTAAATTAAACAATGCCAGTCAAGAACTCAAGCCAGGGATGTTTGCCGAGTTGGAAGTATTGACGGATAAGACAGCAGAGGCAGTTTTAGCAGTACCTACCAATGCCGTAATTGATGCCAATGACAAACAGTTAGTTTATATCGAGAATGGCAATAACTCTTATCAACCAGTGGATGTCACTTTAGGGCAAACCTACGGGGATTTAGTAGCAATTCAAGGCAGTTTATTTGCAGGAGACAAAATTGTTACAGAGGGTGCAACCATGCTCTACGCTCAATCCTTGCGTAGTACTCCTAAACCAGAAGCAGCAACCAATACAGAACCGACAGAAAAAACATCTCAGCCTAATTCTCTCTATTTACTATTCATGTTAATTGCTTCAGGGGCGATCGCTACAGTCGCTTTTTTCTTGGGACGCAATACCAGCAAAAAACCCCAAGCTACTAACGAACTTATTTATCAACCAACTAATAACAAGAAAGATCCGCTTGCTAAATCGGAGAAGCCAATTAGTGCGATCGATTCTAAAAATCTTGATTAATTAAATACTATGCTTAATTCTATTCTTAAATGGTCGATCGCCCAGCGTTGGCTAGTAGTTATTGGTGCAGTAGTGGTTACTATTTGGGGCTTTATTACCGTCTCCCAAATGCCTTTAGATGTTTTCCCTGATTTTGCCCCTCCCCAGGTAGAAATTCAAACTGAAGCCCCAGGACTTGCCCCAGAAGAAGTAGAAACTTTGGTGACTCTACCAATTGAAAGTGCGATTAACGGTACGCCTGGAATTACTACTGTGCGCTCTGCTTCGGCGGTAGGACTTTCGGTAGTTAAAGTAATTTTTGGCTGGGGAACGGATATTTATCAGGCACGTCAACTGGTTACAGAAAGATTACAGCAGACTACTTCTAGATTGCCTGAAGGAGTTAAGATACCAGAAATCTCGCCGATTTCTTCTCCCATCGGTACGATTTTGCAATACGCTTTTACGGTGGAAAAGGGCGGAAAAAGCACCTTAATGGATGTGCGACGGCTAGTCGATCGCGATTTTACCAATCGCTTATTAGCCGTACCTGGGGTAACTCAGGTAATTGCCTACGGGGGCGATATTCCTCAGTATCAGGTTTTAGTCGAGCTAAATAAACTACAGGCTTTAGATGTCTCTTTAGCTGAGGTGACAGAAGCTACCGCCCAAGCCAACAGCAATGCTGCGGGAGGATTTTTAGTTGCCCAGGATAATGAGCTATTAATTCGCGGTATCGGTAGGGTGGAAACGATTCAAGATTTGGAAAATTCAGTAATTACCTCCAGAAACGGTACGCCGATCTTGCTCAAAGATGTAGCAGAAGTTCGTCTTGGGGCAGCTTTAAAACGGGGGGATGGCAGTTTTGATGGTAAACCCGCAGTGGTCATGATGGTAAATAAGCAACCGATGGTCGATACCCCTACGGTTACTAAAGCTGTAGAAGCAGCGATCGCCGAATTGGAGGCTGGTTTACCCAAAGACGTTAAGGTTACAGTCACTTTTCGTCAGTCCGATTTTATCGAGGCTTCGATTCGCAACGTCAGAAATTCTCTCAGGGACGGCATTATTATCGTTTCAATCATTCTCCTACTATTTTTGATGAATTGGCGCACGGCAGTAATTAGCCTCAGTTCAATTCCCTTGTCCCTATTGATTGGCTTAATGCTGATGAATTTATTCGGTTTGGGCATTAACACTATGACTCTCGGAGGATTAGCCGTTGCAATTGGTTCGGTGGTAGATGATTCAATTGTCGATATGGAAAACTGCTATCGTGGTTTACGAGCCAACCAAGCGTCAACAAAACCGATCGATCCGTTGCAGGTGGTTTATAACACTTCGCTAGAAGTCCGAGTCAGCGTCTTATTTTCTACCGTAATTATTGCCGTCGTGTTTGCGCCGATTTTCTCTTTAACGGGAGTAGAAGGCAGGATTTTTGCACCTATGGGACTTGCTTATTTAATCTCGATTCTTGCCTCCACCCTGGTGGCTTTGACTCTTGCCCCTGCGCTTTGTGCCTTTTTACTAGCCAATCAAACCTTACCCGATGATGATACTTGGGTGGCTCGTTTATCTAAGAATTTGTATCGTCCCGCCCTTAATTTTTCGCTAAAATTTCCCAGTATTGTTCTACTAATTGCTACGGCTGCTTTTGTTGCTTCCTTAATTGTCTTTACTTCACTAGGCAGAGTCTTTTTACCAGAATTTCAAGAACGTTCTTTAGTTAATGCCATCAATCTGTATCCAGGAGTATCTTTAGAGATGACCAATCGGGCAGGATATGCCATTCAAGATGCCCTCAAAGATGACCCCCGCTTTGATAGTGTACAGTTGCGTTCGGGACGCGCCCCAGGAGATGCCGATGCTGGCAGTGTAACTTTAGGACATTTAGATATTGAGTTGAGTGAAGCAGGTGTACAAGATCGAGAAGCCAGTATTGCCAAGCTGAGAGAGGAATTTGCCAAACTCCCAGGAGTTGCCCCCAGTATAGGCGGTTTTATCTCTCACCGTATGGATGAAGTTTTATCAGGGGTAAGAAGTGCGATCGCCGTTAAGGTTTTTGGTTCCGATCTTGACCAACTTCGCAACTTAGGGGCGCAAGTAAGAGACGCTATGGCAGATATTCCAGGCGTAGTCGATCTGCAACTCGAACCTCAAGTACCGATAAAACAAATCCAAATTAAATTCGATCGCCAAGCAGCAGCCCGTTATGGCTTAACTATCGGCAAACTATCAGAAGTTATTGAAACCGCCCTCAATGGCAAGGTTGTTTCACAGGTGCTAGATAACCAACAGCTATTTGATTTGGTGGTTTGGTTGCCTGAGCGCGATCGCCATAATCTTGAAACTATTAGTAACTTATTAGTCGATACTCCAGACGGAATTAAAATTCCTTTGGCTCAAGTTGCCCAGGTTAACTATGGTACGGGACCAAATACCATCAATCGCGAAAACGTTTCTAGATTGATGGTAATTTCTGCTAATGTTGCCGAACGAGATATCGGTTCAATTATTACCGATGTTCGGGCAAAAGTTAAAGATAAAGTAACTTTACCCGCAGGATATTTTATTCAATATGGAGGTCAGTTTGAATCGGAACAAAGAGCTGCTAAAAACTTAATTATTTTCGGTATTTTGGCTTTAGTTGTTATCGCCATTCTAATGTATTTTGCCGTCAAATCTATAGCTGCAACTGTAATGATTATGCTTAATTTACCCTTAGCTTTAACTGGAGGAATATTTTCGGTGGCTTTAGGCGGAGGTATTCTTTCGGTAGCCTCCATGGTTGGATTCATTACCCTATTTGGTGTAGCCACTAGAAATGGTTTGTTATTAGTTGACAATTATAACCAGAAATTAGCTCAGGAAATGCCATTACGAAAAGTACTATATACAGGCTCAATGGAACGCTTAGTAGCCATTTTAATGACGGCTTTAACTTCGGCTTTAGGCATGATTCCCTTAGTCATTGGTACAGGGGCAGGCAAGGAAATATTGCAACCTTTAGCAGTTGTAGTATTAGGAGGTTTATTTAGTTCTACTGCTTTAACTCTATTAGTTTTACCCGCCCTGTATGCTCAATTTGGCAAATTTTTTATCGTTAAACAAAGTAGTAACGCTCCTGGTATTTATCAAGAGAAAAATATAGCGATCGCTAACAGTAAAACTGCAACTAACTATCCCAAAATAATCAAATAAACTAGAAGCAAATCATGAAAAAAATTAACACTATCCTGTTAGGTTTGAGTACCGCCAGCTTAATGTTTTTGGCTGCTTGTAATAATTCTAGTCCGACAAGTTCTACGCCAACTCCCATACCCAAACCTGAACCGACAACGGAAGCAAATCCCGAATCTACAACTGAAATTGCCACTGAAGACCATTCTCAGCCTGCTGCTGGCGGACAAGTTATCGAAGCAGGAAAATATCATTTAGAGTTTGTTCCCGAAGCTGAAGCCGATAAGTTTCACCTCGATTTCTATCTCCAGTCTGGGGACACTCACGAACCAGTTACCGATGCTCAAGTAACAGGTCAAATTCAGCTACCGTCGGGGGAACAAAAAAGCGTCGATTTTACCTATGACGCAGAGGGTGGACACTATACTGGCGTTCTGCCTACAGCAGAATCTGGTGCATATCAAGCCGTGATTCAGACAAATATCAATGGCGAAAAAGTTAATGGTCGTTTTGCTTTTAATAAATAGTTGAATTTTAAATTACATTACAGGAGTTTTCTATGAATCGTTTTATTCCTACTTTTCTATTTGCTTCGAGTTTATTCTTGTTTCAAGGTTGTTCCCTGCTTTCCAAAACTGCTGATGCTTCTGATCAAGAACAGCAATCAATGGAGCATCATGATATGAGCAATATGGATGAGGATAGTTCCCACCATGACATGAATAATATGAATATGGATGGTGAATCCACTCCAGGCAATTCCCATCATGATATGAGCAATATGCAAGAGGAGACAGTTAAAACCGAGACTGAAGCCAAGCTAACAGTACCAGATGCGATCGCACCAAATCAATCTTTTCCTCTAGCCATAAATATTCAAGATTCAGCAGGAAATCCTGTGAGTAATTTTGATATATCCTTAGAAAAGCGGATGCACTTAATTGTAGTTAGCGACGATCTCGAATTTTTTGCTCACATTCATCCCAAATATACCGATCAAGGACAATTTGATATTGAACCCAGCTTGCCAAAGGCAGGAAATTATACCCTCTTTAGTGACTATAAACCCGCAGGAGATGCCGAAAGAGTTTCTCTGATGCACCTATCAGTAGCGGGAACTAAAGAGGCTTCGGCAAAAATCGACAAAAGTTCAACTAAATCTTTTGGTAAGACCAAAGTTAGTTTTAGTACCGATAAAGAACAAATCAAAGCCAACGAACCACTTACTTTAAAGTTCGATATCCAAGATACAGCTACCAATACTCCCGTAAAAGACTTGCAACCCTACTTAGGAAAAACTGGACATTTAATCATTGTCAAGCAGTCAAATACTCTTACCAGTGAAGATTATATTCATGCCCACGCAACTGAAGGAACAGCTTTAGGTAAAGTTGATTTTGAAACTCAATTTCCCGAACCAGGAAAATACAAACTCTGGGGTCAATTTAACCGTAACGGCAAAATTATAACCGCCGATTTTTGGGTAAATGTGCTGTGATCTAAACTGGAGGATTCAAAGCCAAGGAAACACTACGAATAATTAATAGGCGATTACGCTACCGCGTACCCTACGGATCGCCATTCTCCAATTTATTCTGATTTAATAATCTCATGGCAATATAAGAAGTTGTAACCGAAATAGTCAGCGATCGCTTTTTTCTGCTTGCTAAGATATAACAACTCCGTTTTCCCAGGAATTTGATTATGATAATTATCATAATAAAGTGATAATTATGCTTGACCTACTCAAAAGAATTACAGTTAATCCCAAACAGTGTGGTGGTCGTCCTTGCATAAGAGGGATGAGAATTAGAGTGTCTGATGTTTTAGACCTTTTGGCAGCAGGACTAAGCTTTGAGAAAATTTTAGAAGAGATGCCAGATTTAGAAATGGATGACTTAAAAGCAGCTTTAGCCTATGCTTCTCGCAAGCTAAATCATCCTGTATTAATCCCCTGACAACGATTTGGATTGATGCTCATCTTTCACCTGCGATCGCTACTTGGATTAATAATACATTTGAAATTACGGCATTGGCATTACGCGATATTGGTTTAAGAGATGCCGAAGACTTGGAAATTTTTGCAGCAGCAAAAGCTCAAGAAGTCATTTTTCTGACTAAAGATAGCGATTTCGTAGATTTAGTCGATCGCTTGGATGCACCACCGAAGATTATTTGGTTAACTTGCGGAAATACATCAAATGCTAGGCTCAAAGAAATTTTGAGTGTTACGTTGATGAATGCTTTGGAGCTTTTAGAAACTGGAGAAAAGTTAGTAGAAATTAGTGGCGAATAATTAGAGCGATCGCCATTTTTCAATTCATTCTGATTTAATAATCTCATGGCAAGATAAGAAGTTGTAACCAAACAGATAGCTAAAAATAGCCAATGAGGATTTTGCTAGTTGAAGATGAACCAGATTTGGGGGCTGCGATTAAGCAGAGTTTGAACTACAGTAATCATGTCGTAGATTGGGCTTTAGACGGTCTTGATGCTTGGGAATATTTAGCAGACGAGCGATTGGAATATCATCTGGGAATTTTTGATTGGTTATTGCCTGGACTATCAGGTGTAGAGTTAATTAAACGGATTAGAAAACAGCAAAAACCTTTGCCTATATTGATGCTGACGGCTAGAGACAGGATGGAGGATAAAATAGCTGGCTTAGATGCAGGGGCAGATGATTATTTAGTGAAACCTTTTGATATGCCCGAATTGTTAGCAAGATTAAGAGCATTACAAAGAAGAACTCCTCAACTACAACCCCGACGATTACAGGTGGGTAAACTTAGCTTAAACTACGGTACTAATACATTTTGGCTTCGGGAAGAATCAGGAGAAAAACAGATGTTACTGACCAAGAAAGAGTTTCAGTTGTTAGAGTATTTTATGCAGCATCCCAATCAAATTGTTACCAGCGACCAGATTTTAGAACAACTGTGGGAATTTGGTGCAGAACCTCCTAGTAACGTTGTAGCTGCACAAATTAGTTTACTGCGACGCAAATTAACTAAATCTGGCTGCAATGATTTGATAGAAACTGTTTACGGATTGGGTTATCGTTTTCAACATCAAAGATAGTCTAAATTATTACAGCTAACATTTAACGTGAAGCAAGACAGACTTTTTTTGCGATCGCGCTGGCGACTAGCTAGCTGGTATGCAGGCATTATAAGCATAATTCTGCTAATTTGTGCCTTGGGAGTTTATGAAGCGACTGCCCATGCACATCGTATTAGCGTCAATCAAGAATTAGAATCTGTAGCGGGGACTCTTCACGACAGTCTTTTAGCCGTTCTTAAGCAACCAGGAAAACTCGAACCAGAAGTAAAGAATCTATTGCCCAATACTTGCATCGTCGGCACAGGCTGTTATAAAAGCGATTACGAAGTTAGTCGAAGACATCGCCTTCAGTCTCTTAGATTAGGCGTAATCGGGCAGGATAAGTATTATTTACGTCTGTTCAATTTGTCTCAAGATTTAGTAGCAGTAGCAGGGATGCAGCCTAAATTACCCCAGGTTTTTAACCATCAGCAGGGGTTAACTCTGACGGATGCTGATGGTGTTCGCTATCGGCAAATTTCATTTCTCTTGCATACTCAAAAAGCTCAAGATTGGGGTTATCTCCAAGTTGGTAGAAGTCTTCAAGATTTTGATACTTATGTTGCTAATGTCAGGTGGGTACTGTTGCTGGGAGTTCCCTTGGTATTGTTATTGGTAGTGGCTGCTAGCTGGTGGTTAGCAGAATTAGCTATACGCCCTATTTATCAATCATATCAACAAATGCAGCAGTTTACCGCCGATGCTGCCCACGAACTGAGAACTCCTTTGGCAGCTATTCAAGCAACGGCTCAATCTAATTTGATGCTGCCTAATCTATCTGAAGATAAAGCCAAAGATACTCTCAAAAGTATAGTGCGACAGAATAAGCGGTTATCTTATTTAGTAGCAGATTTATTAACTCTGTGCCGTATTGACGGCGAGATAAGCAGCAATACCTCTAATAAGAAGAGAGAAAAAGTTGCTTTGACAAACTTAATTATTGAAGTGGAAGAAGATTTAGCAGCCCTGGCGATAGCTTCAGAAATCGAACTCACTTCTCAAATTAGAGTATCTCAACCTATTAAGGTAATTTGCGATCGCCAATTACTTTATCGTTTAATTACTAATCTGGTAACGAATGCGATTCAATACACCCCAGCAGGAGGAAAAGTTACCTTAAGTCTTATCGAAGAACATCACGATGCAATAATTAGTGTCCGAGATACAGGTATTGGTATCACTAAAAAAGAACAAAAGCGCATCTTTGACCGTTTCTATCGTGTAGACAAAGCTCGTTCTAGAAGTAAAGGTGGTGCTGGATTAGGGCTGGCAATAGCTAAGGCGATCGCGCTAGCTCATAACGGCAGTCTTAATGTTCAAAGCGAAGTAGGTCAGGGAAGTACCTTTATAATTCGACTGCCTAAGTGTCATTAAAGCAAAGCGGTTAATAACTTTACTTGATTACAGGAATAGACATTCAAATAAAATAATAAGTATCATTATCAAATAAGTTAGTTTAAAGCTGTGTTAACTCAGTATTGTTGTCTGAATAAATAGACTGATAAGTTTTAGAGTCTAAAAAATGAATTTTCCCGACACAAAAGTATGTTACAGCAACAAACGTAAACCGCTCAAAATTACCAAAACCGTAGATCCTTCATGCCCAAATACCCCCAGAGGCATATTAATATTACCTGTAAAGTTAGCTATTAATAATAGGAAAATAAATGAAAGGGCAAAAGTAATATTTTGTTTAATGATGCGATTAGCACGACGACCCAGGCTAATTGCCTGAGCTAGTTTTTCTAGACGATTGCTCATCAAAATTAGATCGGCAGTTTCAATAGCGACATCATTTCCCGCACCACCCATAGCTATACCTACTGTTGCCATAGCAAGTGCAGGGGCATCGTTGATACCGTCTCCCACCATTGCCACGTTTTGATACTTTTGCTGTAGTTTTTGGATAGCCGTCAACTTATCTTCTGGCAGAAGTTCGGCATAAACTTCTTCTATACCCAGAGTTCGAGCAACACTATTAGCAGTACCTTTATTGTCTCCTGTGAGCAACACTACTTGTTCAATGCCCAGTTGTTTCAACTTCTTGATCGACGCTGCTGCTTCTGGTCGAATAGTGTCGGCAACGGCTATTAAGCCAATAACTTCTTGATGAAGTTGTTCATGGGGGAAACCCCCGCCCTCGACAGTTCCTTCAAGTCGGGGAATCCGCCCAACGGACTCACCTGCGGACGAAGCGTCCTTGGTCGCAAGACCACACTTCATCGCCCGTTGGGATTCAACCACCCAGATAACAGTTTTGCCCTCTTCTTCTAAATGTTTATTGGCATCGATAATTTTCTCATCTAAATCGCCAATTTCTTGCCGAACAAAAGCAGTTTTTCCTACTAGAATCGTCTTTCCTGCTACTTCACCGACAATTCCCAGACCTGGCTTTGCTTGGACATTACTAGCATCTTGTAGTTGCAGTTTTTTTAGCCTAGCTGCTTTGACAATTGCTTCACCGATAGGATGTTCGGAACGAGATTCTATGGCAGCAGCTAACTCCAATACCCGATCGCTCTTTTGTCCTTCTATGGGAATAACCTCTACTACCTCTAGTTTTCCCGTAGTTAGAGTACCAGTTTTATCAAAGGCGATCGCCTTAATTTTGCCGATTTTCTCTAATTGTCCCCCATTCTTAAACAAAATTCCTGCCCTAGCACCACGAGCAATTCCCGATAGCAGGGTAGGCATGATTGCAGCCATCAACGCGCAGGGAGAAGCTACGACTAAAAAGATTAAGGCTCGATAAATTGTCGTTTCCCAGTCCCAACCTAAAAGCAATGGCGGTAAAATTGCTAACAAAAGTCCTAGCAAGACAATAATTCGTGCATAACTCCGCTCGAATCGTTCGACAAATTGCTGCGACGGTGGAGTTTCAGTTTGGGCTTTTTCTACTAGCTGAATCACTCGCTGGATCAGACTACTTTCAGGCGATCGATCTACTTTTAATTTTAAAGCTCCATTTCCGTTAAGCGTACCTGCAAAAACTTCATCCCCGACCTGCTTATCAACAGGAATAGACTCTCCAGTAATTGATGCCTGGTTAACATTAGTCCAACCTTCTACAATCAGACCATCGACAGGAATTAATTCTCCTGGCTTTACTAAGACTAAATCTCCTATTTGTAATTTCGCGATCGCCATTTCTGCTGCTTCATTTCCTTGGAGGACTCTAGCGGTATTTGGCACAGTCGCCATCAGAGAACGAATATTTTGCTCTGTACGCCCCATGGCAAAGCTTTCTAAAGCCCCGCTAACAGCAAAGATCAGAATCAGCATTCCGCCATCGACGATTAAATAATAATCCTGTTGCCATAAACCTAAGATCGCTGCCCCTAAAGCTGCCACAATCATTAGTAGATCTACATCTAACTCTCTTTCTTGAAATAAAGTCGTCAATCCTTCTTTAGTGCTTTCATAACCGCCAATAACGTAAGCAGCAGGAAAAATGAACAGAGCAATACTAATCAAATCCCGATGAAGGCACAACCAACCGAGGAAAATGAGAATCGCACAGGCAGCAGCAGCTAAAGCATCTGGATGCTTTTGTAGAATTCCTTTGAATGAATATTTTGTTAAATATCTTTGAGCCATTAACTCGCACAATACTAATTACTTCAATTAAGATAAACCTTGACACTAATGTTAAGGTCAAGTGTATAGAGCAAAATTTTCATGTCTACTAAATACCTAACTATCAAAAAGCTGACGGAAAAAGTGGGAGGGGAGATAACGCCTCGCATGGTGCGTCATTATCATCAAATTGGCTTACTACCCGAAGCAATTAGATCGCCGAGCAATTACCGTCTCTATACCCAAAACCATGTTCAATATCTGCAACGGATTGTGGCACTCAAACAACAGGGATTTCAGCTAGAGCATATCCGCAAGCTACTAGAAAATGAACCAGATCGAGCAGCTACAGTTACGCTAATTGACCAACTACAGCAGCATTATCATGCGGTAATTCAACAAATAACTAGACTGCGACAAACCGCGTCTGCTTTAGAAAGAGTGTTAGGAGGCGATCGCGCCTGTCAAACTGTTCGAGCCGAGGCGATCGCCAAAATAAAGCTATTAAATGCCGATCAGATTAAATCATTTGAAGGTGACTTTGACCAAATGGATACTCTATGGAAAGCTCTTGATGCTTCGACACTGGCTCATCCAGAAAGATTTCCCGAATCCTTGGAAAATCTTTTACCAGATTTATCAGGGCGATCGGAAATTGAAGTCGATTTAATTTCTCAACTGGTGCTAGCCTGTGGAGATGTGAGCCTAGTGCATTTTCTGAGAGTAAGTAAGCAGGCAATCGCTGCTGCTCGTGAAGGATTAAAATCTGGCTGTCAGATTGTTACAGATGTTCGGGCAATTACGGCTGTTTTAGATCGTCCTCGGCTTGCCCATCTCGGATGTCATGTCGATACCTTGATTGATAATCCGCATATTATTAGTGTTGCCGAGGCGGAGCAAGAATTTTGGCAGAGTAAATCCTGGCAAGAAAAATTACTTCAGTTAAAACCTGGCTGTATTATAGTCGTCGGCTATGCTCCTTCTGTATTAGTAAGTATCTGTCAAGCAGTAAAAAATAGACAAATAAAGCCAGCTTTGGTCATTGGGATGCCCATTGGCTTTAGTCATGCTCCTGCTGCAAAGCGTTTGCTAATCGATTCTGGCGTGCCTTTTATTACTATTTCAGGAACTTTTGGCGGTGGTTTATTAGCAGGGACTACATTAAATGCGATCGCTCAATCGACAATCGAAAAGCCTAATTGTCACTGTTACCTCAAACAATAGATTTGAGAAAATTGGCGAAACTAATGATGTATAAATGACTTGAAAGAAGGTCTTATTTCAAGTCTGAACTCTCTAGTAAACTAGAGAGTCAAGATTGTATAATCGAATTTTTGACGTTGTACCTTTGCACTTCAGCAAGTAAGCACAACGTCTTATATTTATGCTGCTGCCATCTGACGACAAGATTCTGCACAACGACGACAGGACTCTGCACAGCGTTTACAGTGGTCACTACCATGACTTCCGCACTCTTCAGCACAGCGATCGCAAGCTTCAGCACATACGCCACACATTTGAGCGTGAATACCCGATTTACGCATCATCAAACGAGCGCAAAGACTGCAAGTATCAGAACAGTCACGGCATAATTCAATACACTTGGACATCATTTGCACCATATCGCTGTTGAGACAGGCAGTAGCGCAGTTCTCGCAGTCTTTTAGACAATCCAGACAAGCCTGAATACAAGATTCTAAATTGGATGATTGAGTTTGAGTAGCTGTCATAATTTTGCTTTCCTAATAATTAATCAAAACGAGTTTATTCGCCTTCAAGTTATAAATTACAAATAAACAAACCATCATTTCATCTAACCAAGGGAACAGTCTTGATTCATTGCTATTGACCTACTTAAATTTCATGCTGATTTAATATTTCTTTGTTAATAAAGCAGTAGCAGTTAGCATAAAAAAGCATTCTTTAATTAAAATCAAAAATATAAAAATCAATATTTCAATAGAAAAATAAGCTCTAATCTTTATAATGATTTGAGGAGAGAAATAGCGATCGCTTTCGGCAAATGGTAGATTCAAGATTAGTGTTGGCTGTAGCTCAGGAGATCGTCAAACCAAGAACCATTTGATAAAATAAATCAAACCGAATATTTAAATAACATCTTGATGAATATGCCCGATCTAAAATATATATCCGATGAAAAAGGCGATGCCTAACGGCTAGCTTCGCAATCGGATTGCTGTAATTGTTCCAATTGAATTATGGGAAGAGTTAACAAGTGAGAATGATGCCGATGCAACGAAAGAGTTATTAAGTATTGCAGGTTTTGAGTCTGCTTTCAAAAAAGCAAATCGGCAAGTTAAAGAAGGAAAAACTAAAGATTTGCGTATGATTAGAGACGATGTATAAAGTTTGGTTATCTTGCTTAAGCTGAAAAAGTTTTTGCTAAAAGCGATAAAACTCTAGCTAAAAAATTAGCAAGATGCTTCAAAAACCTATAAAATAGTTCTCGTTCTCATTCCAACATCAAGCCATTAAAAGGTTCTTATTCTGGCTATTATCGCGCTTTGAGTGGGAGATTACCGAGTTGTTTATTCTATAGAAGATGAATTAGTTATAGTCAATGTAATTTTTATTGCTCATCGTCGTAAAATTTATGAATAATGCTAGATATTTTCTATTTTCAATGATTATTGCCAATTAATTGCGATCGCTCAGTGGGGTAGTATTGAAGTCGAGAGCCAATTCAATAGAGGCAGTATTTTTCCCGTTCGTCTACTACTATATAATTAACCATCGGTCATTATTTTTAGCCAATAAATCAACTTTCATCAGCTTCTGTTTTAATTACTCCTCGATACATATTCATCCCGCAGGTAAAGATATATTCACCTAGTTTTTTTGGTACGATTTCTATAGAATTAGTTTGATTGAGAGTCAAATCCAATGCTTTATTGAAGTCGGGTAATAATACCTGTTCTAGACAGCTACTAGGATCTTGACGATAAAAGTTTAATCTAACAGGTTCGCCAGCAGTTACTTCGATTCTGTCGAGTGTATAACCATCGTCTACCATAATATTAACCTCTTGAATCCCTTGTTTAGTTTGAGCTTTCTGGGATTTAGTTTTATTAAACATGAACCACCAAAGTTCTGCACCTATTAAGCCCAAACCACCTACAGCAACCGCTAGCTTTAAATCTATAGGCTATTCTATCTTCTGAAACTGGCTAATTTCCCTAGCCGAAGCAGGCATTGATTTTTATCTCTCTATTATTTTGGGGTCTTGCACACTTTTGGTGAACTCAAGAACTAGCGATCGCTAGCCTACTAGACAGGACACAAAAATCTTTTCTTGAGTAGTTCGTGACTGGCACGTCCATACATTTGCCTTTTTAACATCTTGAGTCGATTAACTTGTCCTTCTACTTGCCCATTGCTCCATTGATAAGTCACTCCATTTGTGACTGCATCTAAATCATCTTTTAGTTTGTTCGCAAAACCACTAATGGCTCTTATCTTACTTTCCTCGGCGTTTTTCAACCATTCTGCTAATTTATTTTGTTTCTTGGTGCGCGTTCCCTTGCGCCTGTCGGCGACGCGGGGTCGCACCGCTTTTCGACGAACTAAATCGGCAAAATCCATTGCTAAAGAAATTCCCGTATTAAGATCTGGATGTTGTTTTTTCAATAATTCAATGGCTTCCGTTTCGGCTTTGTTTTGGTTGAGCTACAACTTTTTGATCTTCAATAATCGGACAATTATTGGTCTCATCTTCCACATTCTTCAGTAATGTTCGGTGTTGATTCAACACTACTTCTAACATTTGAGCTAAATTTTGTAGTAAGTGGAAGCGGTCTGCTATTTGAATGGCTTCTGGACATCCTCTTGACGCTCCTTCTTTATAAGCTTTGGCTCTATCTCTGGAGATGATTTCAACCCCAGGATGCTCTTGTAGCCATTCGGCTAAAGTTGTAGCTGTGCGGTCAGATAACAAGTCTATTGGCTGACGAGTTTCCAAATCTACCAAAATAGTACCGTAGGTGTGGCGTTTACGATAAGCCCAGTCATCAACTCCTAAGACTTTTGGGACAGGGTGAGATGGTAATGGCATTTTCATTACTAACCTGAGTAGGGTTTGACGGCTAATTTTTACTCCTAAGTGTTGAGTCAAACGTGACCCTGGTAATCCTCCCTGTGCTAAACCTACTTTAATAAGTTGAATATTCAATCGCTCTGTTCGTCTCGCCCAAGGTGCTGCTATTTTGGGTAATCTCTGTGTGAAAATTCGACGCTCACAATTTGAGTTTGAACAAAATAATTTTCGGGTTGAAAGCTTCAAACAGACTTGATAGTTCCCCCAAGATACATCTAATAGCGATCGCTGATAATTACTATGAACAATATCGCTTGTTGAATTACAAATTGGACAAACTGCTTGTATATTCTGGGTTTTGACTTGTATTGTTAGTTTGTTTTCTGTCTCACTGATTGACCAAGATGTTATCTTGAGGCAAAAAAATCAGGTAGTAAATGTTGTAGTAAACGAGAATTGTTTAAGGGCTGGTTTTCTGACATAAATATAGCATTACGCATATACGTTAGGACATTTTTTGAAAGCTGTATCAACACATTCTCTAACAGTCTCAAATTCTTTAACTCTCTGCTTCATCTTTCCTTCTTTAAATGCAGCAATCCAACTTACTCTCTCATTTCTTTTACCAGATTTGAGTGCCTAACATCTTTCTCCTTTGGGGCTATAACCATAGGGATAATCGTCTCGGTTATCGAATCCTGCTTCATCCACATAAACTAGGTTATTTGCCTGTTGATGTTTTAGTTGCTCTTGAAATTCTTTTCTTTTCTCTTCATCTGTTTCTTGATACCCGTAAGTTTGTCTTGGTCAGCGTACATGCGGGCAAGCCCTTTGTCTTGCGCCTGTCGGCGACGCGGGGTCTGACCGCTTTTTTTCTGGTTATGCCTAACTTTTTAATTCCATCACTAATATTTTGCTGGGTAAGATTCTCTCCCCACAAATCTGCCATTTGCTGTTGTGTCTTATCTTTATGTTGTTTAACAAACTGTTTGAATCTCTCTAAATCCTGAATTTTTCGCTCTTCTCTGGTAAGACGCTCGGCGACCGCTTTAAAGTCTCCTGTTTCTTGTTCTCTTTTCAGCCATAGGTCTAAGGTGTTACGGCTTATTTTCATCAATCGACAAATAGTTCTCTTCTTTTCACCTCTAGAACAGGCATCTACGGCTTTTTTTCTTAAATCGTAGCTATAGGGAGCAGGCATTATTTTTCGGTTTTGGCGAGCGCTTTTATTTTAGCTAATTTTGTCCTAACCTAGCCACGTATTGCTATATCGATGAGTCACAGCGGTGGACTGATTACTGTAGTGACTTAGCTGTTGGACTTCAAAAGCATTTAGCTGACAAGCTGTGTTTAGACTTAGGCATAGAATTAGTAAAGTTACCTTCCACTTTGGAAAATTGTTTTTCTCTAGTTTAAGAAGAGACAGTTCATCTCGAATGTGGTCTCAACACCATCGGCCAAGATGTTCAAGGAATCGCTTTTTCTCAACAAATTTGGGCGACAGTAACTCGTTTTTTGAGTAAAAAAGAGCGTCAGACCGAAATTAATCCTAATCTATCTCTAGATGGTTTACAGGTAGGCGTTATAAAAAATACGACTACTGAAGAATTTGTTCAAACTAACTGGTAAAGTAACTCTACTTTTTCATCCGCTCATGATGTCCATTACTCACGCAGCGATCGCACTCTCTAGAACTTCCTTAATCCTTGGCACTGCTAGCCCTTTATCTTTAGGTTTAGCTATCCTCGGCTCACAGCTTGCCGACGTCAACACCACTACTAGCACCATTGGCGAAATCTTCTATCCGATTAGCTCTTGGATCGAGGATCGTTTTCCTCATCGTTCCATTACTCATTCTTGGCTGGCTACGGCGGGTATTACTGCGGTAGGTCTAGCTGTTAACTATTTCTTTCTACATGGCAACATAAAAGCTGCGATCGCCTTACCTTTAGGTCGTCTTAAGTGCCTGTTTTAGCGATACCTTCACCAAGCAAAGAGTACAGCTATTTTATCCCGAACCTGTCTGGGCTATTAGCGTATCAAATCCAAGACGCAGACTAAAGATTGGTGGGGAGTCGCGAACTATGGGTTTTAGGTATGGCGATCGCTCTACCAACATTGGGAATCCATCTGGCTAACGGCGGGGGAATAACTCAAAAAGTTTCACAGAATTTAGGTTTGAGAGATGGCATCGTTAGAATTTATAACCAAAATGCTGCTACTTATAATGTCTATGCGATCCTCGCTGGCTTTTGGACGAGCGATGCCGATGGTAAAGGTGTTTATAAGACTGGCGAGCAGATAATTACAAGCAAAGTGACTATTGAAGTAGACGAAGCTGCCAAGACTAAAATAATAAATCTTAGTTTCAATGATGAAAGTGCCGTACAGCCTCTACAAGAACTACAGCAGGCTGATAAAGATGCAGACATCTATTCAAACGGAGAACTAACGGTAGATTTCCCAGAAGATGTCAAGATACCTATTGAACCTAATCAGATAACTACTGCTGTTTTGAGTGGGAGTAGTTTGAAGTTTAGTTATTGTAGTTTGGATAGTGCAATCGCCATAAGTGAGAGAACAGTATGCAGTAGGGACAGTTGAGATTGAGGTAATACAGTCTTAGCCAAACTTTCTCAAGCTGTCTGCCTTGTCTAGGCGAACATGAACAGGGATAAATTCTGCAAGCTCAACAGTAGAAAGTTCAGTATCGGTAACAGTTGCGCTCGCGATCAAACCGATTAACAGTAAACAGATTAAAAACATGATGATAATTCTAGGAGATGAACTTTATATTTATAGCTGAGTATTCTTGAAAGCAAAAAGCGTTCTCGTTACTTTATCAAGGCGAGAACGCTTTTTACTAAATTCTTTGAGAGTTATCTAACTCTATTTTATTATTACCCGTTAATTGCAGGTGCAGTTAATGCTACAGGAGCTTGAGCGCCACTTGCTAAATCAAGCGGGAAGTTGTGAGCGTTACGTTCGTGCATTACCTCAAAACCCAGGTTAGCTCGGTTTAAGATGTCTGCCCAAGTGTTGACTACACGTCCTTGTGAATCCATTACCGACTGGTTGAAGTTGAATCCATTTAGGTTGAACGCCATGGTGGATATTCCCATTGCTGTTAACCAGATTCCAATCACTGGCCATGCTCCTAAGAAGAAGTGCAAGGCTCTGGAGTTGTTGAAGGATGCGTATTGGAAGATTAGACGACCGAAGTAGCCGTGGGCTGCGACGATGTTGTAGGTTTCTTCTTCTTGTCCGAATTTGTATCCGTAGTTTTGTGATTCGGTTTCAGTTGTTTCACGAACTAAAGAAGATGTTACTAGTGAACCGTGCATGGCGGAGAATAATGCTCCACCGAATACTCCTGCTACTCCTAACATATGGAAGGGGTGCATCAGAATATTGTGTTCTGCTTGGAATACCAACATGAAGTTGAATGTTCCAGAGATACCCAGAGGCATTCCATCACTGAAGCTTCCTTGTCCTAGTGGATAGATAAGAAATACTGCTGTGGCTGCCGATACAGGTGCTGAGTAAGCTACACATATCCAAGGACGCATTCCTAAACGGAATGATAGTTCCCACTGACGACCGAGGTATGAGAATACGCCGATCAAGAAGTGAAAGACAATCAGTTGGTATGGTCCACCGTTATACAGCCACTCATCAAGTGAAGCTGCTTCCCAAATTGGGTAGAAGTGAAGACCAATTGCGTTAGAACTAGGTACTACTGCACCAGATATGATGTTGTTTCCGTAAAGCAAGGAACCTGCTACAGGCTCTCTGATACCATCGATGTCTACTGGTGGTGCTGCGACGAAGGCGATTAGGAAACAGGTTGTTGCTGCAAGTAGTGTAGGAATCATCAAGACGCCGAACCAACCGACATAAATGCGGTTGTTGGTGCTGGTGATCCACTGACAGAACCTTTCCCAGCTATTCTGGGTTTGGGTTTGTTGTAGAGTGGTTGTCATTTGTTTTATGATTGCGTGTGTATATATATTGGTGTTCTATTTCTAGAACCAGACTTAGAAACGAGGTAAAAAATAATGTGTCTCTTTTGTCTATGTAATCAATATAGCTAAGTATTAATACTTTGTCAAGTTATGTAACAATATTCTTGACGAGCGATCGCCTAAAGGGTTCGACAGTTCCTTCGCCCTCAGCAGTCGCTCTTTGTTGGAAACCAACAAGACCGCGCTGCTTCGCAAGTCGGGAAACCCGCCCAACGGACTCAGATGCGGACGAAGCGTCCTTTCTCACCGCGTCGTCCGAAGGCGCAAAGGAACGCTTCCCTAGCAAGGGAACGCTAACGGGTGCTGAATCAGAAGGCAGGGAAACTCCGTTGTAGCGACTGTCGAGGGTGCTGCTGTTCCATTCTCGCCATAGTAATACAAAATACTTAAATGATTGCTACAAATGGCATGACTAATAGATTAGGGAACTGGGGCAGGATTTGTCTGTATTATTTTTTGTGTTTCATATTACATAGTCTCGATCGCTTCAATCAATGCTTGAGAATCTGCCACTGTACCAAAGACACCCCCTTGCATTTGGATCATCTTTAACGCTGCTAAATGATTAGCGTAATCCGTTGCCCCTGTACAGTCAGACAGCAGCAAACATTCATAACCGCGATCGTTAGCATCACGCATCGTCGTATGAACGCAAACATCGGTGGTAATGCCTGATAAAATAATATTTTGGATGCCTTTACCTTTTAAAATTAAGTCTAAATCGGTGGCATAAAACGAGCCTTTTCCTGGCTTATCAATAATGGTTTCTTCAGGAAGAGGGGCAAGTTCGGAAATGATTTCCCATCCAGGTTCACCTCGTACTAAAATTTTGCCACACGGACCTGGATCGCCGATTCCAGCACCAATTTGACGACTCCGCCAGCGTTTATTGGCGGGCAAATCTGCTAGATCGCGGCGATGCCCCTCGCGGGTGTGCATGATATGAAAACCCTTATCTCGCATTATTCCAAGGACTTTAGCAATCGGTTCGATTGGCGCACGGGTTAACGATAGGTTGTAGCCCATCTTATCAACATAACCCCCAATACCGCAGAAGTCGGTCTGCATATCGATAATTAACAACACCGTGTTTCCAGGTCGCAAATCGCCATTATAGGGATAGGGATAGGGTTCTGCTGAAATAAACATAGGTAACATGACGAATTGAGATTGTTGAGATTAGTGATTGTCAATCTGCTCAGTCCAAGCTCATCTTCTTAAAGAGCGACCTCTGTGTGGACTTGCATCGGATAGAATAGTACATCAGGAGTATAGAGGGTAAAGATGATACTATAGTCAGCATAAGTTTGCCCCTGGAGTAATTGTCATCGTACAGGTTGTTGGAGATGTCTGGTCGAGACTGCGAACTTTTTACTCGCGATCGCCAGGCACTATTATATTAAGAACGAGGGCTGCTATCCCTCCTGTAGCAATGCCAGAGGAGAAAACGCTTTTGATTAAATAGGGCGTATTTTCTAAAATTTCTGGTACAAACGAAACCCCCATACCAAGTCCTAGAGAAACAATTAAAATTAGCGTATTGCGCTGACTCAAATTCACACCTTGCAGAATCTTGATACCAGATGCTACAACTGAGCTAAACATCAGCAGCGTTGCGCCCCCCAAAACAGGTTGAGGCATAGCCTGAAACAATCCTCCAACGAGCGGAAATAGTCCTAGCAACACTAAAATTCCAGCAATAAAATATCCTACATAGCGACTGCCCACACCTGTCAATTGAATCACGCCGTTATTTTGACTAAAAGTTGTGTTAGGAAATGTGTTGAAACACGCTGCAATCAAAGAGTTTACTCCGTCTCCTAAAATTCCTCCCTTGACTCGCCGTAAATAGATTTCCCCCTCAATGGGTTCTCCTACTAGCATTGAAGTTGCGGTCAAATCACCAATGGATTCAATGGTTGTAATTACATACAAAAACGCTAAAGGAATAAATCCAGCCAAGCTAAAATCAAATCCATATCGAAACGGAATCGGCACAGTTATATAAGGAAGCTGACCCAAACTGCTAAAGTTCAGCATACCTAGAGGCAAGGCAACGAGATAGCCTACCACTAAGCCAATGAGAATTGCTGACATACGAAGGAAGTTACTGCCAGTGCAATTGAGGACAACAATTACAGTTAATACCAGTAGCGAAACACCAAGGTTTTCTAGGCTGGCAAACGTACCCGCTTCCTCTGAACCTGGACCACCTGCCATTGCTGTAACCGCTACCCGAATTAAAACTAACCCAATTAGCACGACAACAATACCACTCACCAGAGGAGTTATGACTTTTTTGAGGGGTTTAATGAACTGGCTGAGAATAATCTCAATAAATGAACCTAGTAGACAAATAGTCAGTAAGTTAGCCAAGGTTTGAGTTGGCGAACGTCCTGACTCGATCGCGGCGGTGCCAACAGTCACAATCGTTCCGACAAATGCAAAACTAGTTCCCTGAATGCTTAATAAACCCGAACCAATCGGACCGATGCGGTGAATTTGAATGAATGTAGCAATACCAGAGATAAACAGCGACATACTAACTAGAAAGCTGATATCATTAGCTTCCAAACCGATACTGTTCCCGACCACGAGGGCAGGGGCAATGATATTAACGAAGGCTGCCAGTACGTGTTGTAGAGCAGCAGCAAGAGTTTCTGGCAAGGCAGGTTTAGCCTCCAATCCATAAATCATATCTGTGGCTTGGGGTTTTAGCGGTGGAGATTCATGCACGCTAGCGGTTTCGGCAGAGACATCTAATTGCAATGGATTTCGATCGGTCATTGAAGTTTCGCTCTTACAAAAGAAAAGTATTAATTTTGGGAGTTAATATAGTTACGCCAGCCACCATATTGAGTAATTTCTTTACCGTTTTCGCAGCAAATCGATTCGCCAACAACACCGAGAATTTCTGACCCATTATCGAGCATTATTTTGCCAATACACAAGCCTGGAGGTTCTTTGAGCAGTATTTTAGCCAAACCTGCTGGAGGAACAGCCCAAACTTCAACGGCGATCGCCTTACCTTTTTCAGACACACGCATCATGGCAGGGTGAACATCATCGATAGAAAACAGGCGATATGCAGGTTCAGTAAAGGCTTCTTTAACAAAAGTAGCTTTTACTGCCAGAAGATTTTGATTAAGTTCCAACCCCCGCATTAAAGTTCCGTTGACGGCAAGCTCAATATCGCTCATGACTCGACTGGTGCGGACATGGGTAATGCCTGATATTCTCTAGTGGGTGTGGGAAAACCGCAGGATGTACCGTCTGTGTGAACTACTTCATTTTCCCAAGGTAAGCGATAATTGCCATTAACCAAGTCCTGCATATAGGTATACGGACAGTCTTTGGCACCACCTTTGACCGCCACATAACCCCGATGACCAAACTGATAGATGTTGTTTTCTACTGCCCAGTGTTTACGGGCTTCGCGCACTAGATCGGGTCTAACTTCGGCAGTAATTATTTCATTGGGGCGATCGCTTCCTGTAACTAAAGGCATACCGTCAAAGTTGACAATTGCACCTTCTCCCATGGAATCAAAAGTTCCATCTGTCCCACACATACAGACCGAGGCAGTGTACATCAAATTGCAAAAGGCATTGGCTTGATTAGTAATGCGCCAAGAATGACGAATCGGTGCAGTATAACCTGCGGTACGAATCATAATTTCTGCCCCTTTGTAGGCACATTCTCGCGCCATTTCGGGAAACATTCCATCATGGCAAATAATTAGGGCGATGGTGCTGCCGTTTGGTCCTTCACACACGGGAATACCTAAATTACCTGGTTCCCACGGTTCGACGGGAACCCAAGGATGTAATTTGCGATAGTAAAGCTTTAATTCCCCGCGATCGTCGATAATAATGCCGCTATTGTAAGGATTACCGTGTGGATTGTATTCCATAATTGAAAAGCAGCCCCAGATTTTATGCTTCTGACAGGCCGCCCTGAAAGCTGACACTTCTGCACCATCCAAGCGACACATAATTTCTGGATTGGTATCCATAGATAAGCCATGCAAAGCATATTCTGGAAACACGACTAGATCCATGGTTGGCATATTGCGTCTAGCTTTGCCTACTAAATCGCAAATTCTTTGGGTTTGCGCTGCCAAATCGTCGGGCGTTACCACGTTAGGTAACTGAAGTTGTACCATACCGAGAACGACCCCAGCAGGAGATTTATTTAAGCCACCAAGTCCACTCATAATTTTGTTAGTTGTTAGTTGTTAGTTGTTAGTAGGGGCAATTCGCGAACCGCCCTTACCGTTATTGTTCATTTATTCGTACCCAATGCCCCTGGTGCGCCAGTCAACCGTCGTTTGGGGGAACAGGTAATAATCATAATTACCAAAGTTAAGACGTAGGGAATGGCATTAAAAAGATAGTAACCCCAATCAATTCCTACCGATTGCAGGGCAGGTCCAATTGAGCGCGCACCGCCGAACAATAGCGAAGCATAAAGACACTGAATTGGATTCCAGCGAGCAAAGATTACTAGTGCTACTGCTATCAATCCTTGACCGCTAGAAATTTGTTCTGTCCAAACACCAGGATAGTAAAGAGAAAGAGAAGCACCGCCAATTCCCGCTAAAAAACTGCCGATGGTAACACTCAGCATTCTGACTTTAAACACTGAGATGCCCATTGCCCTGGCAGCATCGGGATAATCTCCTACAGCGCGGATGTACAAGCCCCAGCGAGTAGATTTAAAAAACCACTGCATTAAAAAAGCGATCGCGATTCCCAAAATAAATAAAGGACTAATTTTAAGTGCTGCTTGGACTTGAGAAATACTACTCCAATTACCCAAGTCGAGCGTGGGAAGTTGAGTAGCAGCAGGTTTGATAAAAGGTTTACCAAGGAAAAATGCAACTCCGCTACCAAAAATAATCATGGCAATGCCTACTGCCACATCATTAACTCTCGGCTGTTGAGAGAGCCAGCCGTGAACCACACCTAAAACCATTCCTGCCAGTCCCGCAAACAATACCCCCAGCCAAGGAGAACCCGTTAAATAGGAGATGGCATAGGAACTCATCGCTCCAGTTAATAGAGTCCCTTCTAATCCTAGGTTAATTTTGCCGCTTTTTTCGGTGAGGCATTCTCCCAAACTGACGAACAAAAAGGGAACGCTACCCTTGAATGTTCCAGCAATAATGCCTAGTGGTACGCCCCACCAACCTAATGCTTCTGTAGCCATATTTTATTAGTTGTTAGTTGTTAGTCATTGAACTAAACACGAGACAATTGGTCATCAGGAGTAAGATTACTGAGGGGTTTTTTTCGTTCTTGAAAGAAAGCAAAACGTCCATAAAGAGAATCGCTGTACAATACCATCAAAAAAACCAAACCTTGGAAAACTAGAACTGTAGCATCGGGAAGATTGTGCGATCGCTGTAGAATGCCACCGCTAGCCAAAATACCACCCAGCAAAGTCGCTACCAATGCTGCTGCCAAGGGATTATGACGAGCGACGAAAGCGACTAAAATACCGCCATAGCCGTAACCTACATTGAGAGATTCATTTGCCACGCCCTGAACTGCCGCTACCTCAACCATGCCTGCTAAACCTGCACAAGAACCTGCTAAAAAACAGATGATAATAGTCAATTTACCGACTGGGAGTCCTGCTATCTGTGCGGCACGAACATTTCCTCCAGCAGTGCGAGCGGCAAAACCAAAGGTGGTGCGCTGAATTAAGACATATGCCACAACACAGGCAATTAGCCCATAGATTAAGCCATAGTGAATACGAGTACCAGGTATATCACCCAAGCGGTTAATTTCGGCAATCGGAAAAGTTGACGGCTTATTCAGAGAACTCGGATCGCGCATTGGTCCGCCCACTAAATGATTGAGTAGGGCGATCGCAATATAGTTTAAGAGCAAACTGCTAATGGTTTCATTCACGGCTCGATAATGACGCAAGGCTCCTGCGATCGCAATCCAAATTCCGCCAAACAGCATTCCTCCCATTGCCATACTGATTTGAATCAGTACTGGAGATAAAGATTCATCTAACGCAAGCCCAACTATAATTGCACCTAATCCCCCCATGACTAATGCACCTTCATTGCCAATAATTACTAATCCCAAACGGGCTGGAAGTACAGTACACAAAGAACTCAACATCAAAGGCGAAGCTTGAATAAATGTTCTTTGCCAAGCACTCCATCCGCCAAAGGCTGCCTTATAAATTGAGCCGTAAACCTCCAGGGGATTTGCCCCCACTACGGCACAAAAAATTCCAAAGATAATCAGTGCTGCCAAAACTGCACCCACTGGAATACAAATTGCTTCTAAACTTTTACGCCAGTTATATCGATCAATCATTTAAACACTTCCTTGCACCCCGTCTACTAGCCAATCTGTTGTCTCTAGTTCGAGCGCAGTTTGTTGGTAAGATTTGCCATCGGGAAGAATTATTTTTCCCTGATTATCTTTAAGTTCTCCTGTGTAAATTACCATAGTTCCATTAGCAAATTTGTCTTTAACTGCTTCGGCATCTGATTTAGTCGCTTCACTTACTGCTGGTCCATAAGCAGATAGTTTCCAAAAATTTTCTGGAAGACCGCCACGAATTGTATGGGGAATTTCTCCATTCATCAGTGTTTTACCTTCTTTGACCAAATTTGCATACTGAGTATAAACACTTTTCCAGTCCCACTCTGCCCCAGTCAAATAGGCTTTGGGTGCTAATGCCGACTGATCGGTATGGTATCCCGTACAAAAAACCCCTCGTTTACTCGCGGTTTCGATGACTACTTTGGGACTATCAACATGGCAGGTAATGACATCAGCACCTTGATTTACCATACTGTCAACCGCTTCTGCTTCTTTTACAGGGGCAGCCCAATCTCCTGTAAACACGACTTGAGTAGTAATTTTAGGGTTAACGCTTTTTGCTCCTAATGTATAGCCATTAATGTTGCGTAAGACCTGGGGAATCGGCTTGGCAGCGACAAAACCTAGTTTTCCAGTTTTTGTGTTGTTGGCGGCAACAACTCCAGCAATATATTGCGCCTCATCAATGTAACCAAAATAAGTACCGACATTTTCTGGCATTCCCTCTTTATAAAGTCCTCCAGCATGGAAAAACTGCACCTCGGGAAATTCTTCAGCTATTTTGAGAATGTGCGGATCGAAGTATCCAAAAGAGGTAGGGAATAAAATTTTCGCCCCATCTATCTCTATCATCTCCCGCATTGTCTCTTGTACGGCTTGAGTTTCGGGAACATTAGCCTGTTCGACAATTTTAAACCCAGGCAGTTGAGCAACTGCTGCTGCCCCTTCTGCATGGGATTGATTGTAGCCAAAATCATCTTTAGAACCGACATAAATAAAGCCGACAACAATTGGTTCAGCTTCCGAGGCGGTTTCATCCGATGAAGCTTGGTTAGTGCATCCAGTGCCAAATTTCGCGGTTAAACCAAAGGCTGTAGTTGCTAATATGCCTCTAACAATCTGACGACGGGATAATTTTAAACTTTTTTTATTCATATATTTATACTCTTCATAGCAAGTTTGTTAGAAATTAGTGCTAATTGCAATTTCGTGTAGCCTAGGGTTGAAATAAACCGTGTTTAACACCTCAATTGGGAATAAAACCAAATTTCGCAGCAGTTTATTCATAAAAGCTCATATCCAACTTATTGTTTTTGACATAGCCTCCACTAAAAGACAAAGCCTGTATGAAATTTTCACTCGTCGTAGTCCACCCCACAATTCCTCCTTGAGCGCGAATCATCTCTAAGGTAGATTGTTTAAATTCAGGAAAATAGCTGGCAGTGGCATCTTCAACTAACAAACATTCATAACCGCGATCGTTAGCTTCGCGCATTGTTGTCTGTACGCAAACTTCAGTAGTAACTCCAGTAAGGATTAGGTGAGTTATATTTTTTTCCTGTAACCAAGATTCTAAACTGGTTCGATAAAATGCTCCTTTACCTGGTTTGGCAATGACTATCTCATTTGCAAGAGGTTGCAATTCGGGAATAATATTGTTACCTGGTTCTCCCAAAATTAATATTCGACCCATAGTACCCATATCGCCTATTTTTAGCTGGTTTTGACCTCGCTGTAGCTTTGATGGTGGACAATCAGATAGATCGCTTTGATGACCTTCTAACGTATGAAAAATAGGTAAAGCGCGATCGCGAAATGTGTCTAAGATCTGCTTGACAGTTGGCACAATCTTTTGCAGTTGACTAATATCATTACCTAAAGCCTCTCCGAACCCCCCTGATTCTAAAAAATCTCGCTGCATATCAATAATTACTAACGCCACGCGATCGAGGCTGGGTATTTCATATTCGTAGGGCAGGGCTGGGATTAAGACCATAGCTTAATTTATTACTTATTACTTATTACTTATTACTTCCCTACATAAAACTAATATCCCGCCATGCGTTGACCAATAGTGTTAAGGTCTGCTTCAGCAGCCGCACTTTCATAAACCAGCTTTCCTTCGCTAATGGCAAAAATGCGATCGCACAGCTTGAGCAGTTCGTCTAAGTCTTCGCTGACAAGCAGTACGGCTACGCCTCGATTTCTAGCTTCTACAATTGAGCGATGAATAAAATCTACCGCACCAAAATCTAGACCAAAGCAGGGATTAGCTGCAATTAATAACTCAATTTTAGGAGAAGATAATTCTCTGGCTAATACAGCACGCTGGACGTTTCCCCCTGAAAGATTGGCTATGGGAGTTTCTGGAGATGGAGTACTGACGGAGAAGGTTTGAATTAGGCTTTTAGCAGCCTGGCGAATAGCTTTTAAAATTAAAAATCCACCTTGAGATTGGGGAGGGAGATCGAATGTTCGTAGTGCCATGTTTTCGGCAACACTCATATTAGGAACACAAGCGTTTTGTAATGGTTCTTCTGGCAGGGAAAAAACCTGGTGACGAAACATTTCTTTCCGAGTTGCCTGATAGATTTCATCGTTAACTAAAATTGTCCCCGAAGTTGCCGAACGCTGACCTGATAATACTTCCACCAGTTCTTTTTGCCCATTCCCCGATATTCCAGCAATCCCGACAATTTCACCGCTATTCACTTTTAGATTTATTCCTTTAACTGCTAGAAGTCCATCATCTCGCTTGGCGCAAATATTTTTCATTTCTATAACAGTTTTACTAGCAGAAGTTACTGTTTTTTCGATCTGCTGCACCTCGCGTTTTTCGCCCATCATCATTTCCGCCAAGTCAGAAATATTTAGATCCTTGACTAAGCCATTTCCCGCCAACTTGCCTTTTCGCAACACGGTGACTTCATCGCAGAAAGCCATTACTTCGCGAAATTTATGAGTGATCAGTAAAACACTTAAATTGCCAGCAGTTACTTCTTCTCGCAGCAAACCTAATACCTCGTCTGCTTCTTGAAGAGTTAATACAGAAGTAGGTTCGTCTAAAATTAAAATGCGACTCTGAAGATAAATCTGTTTGAGAATTTCTAATTTCTGCTTTTGTCCCGCAGCTAATTGAGCCACCCGAACATTTAAAGGCACCTTAAAAGGTGAGCCTGCCATAAATTCTGTTAAATTTTCGGACTCTCGTTTCCAGTTAATCAATTGAGTCTTATCGTAACGCGAAAGTACCAAGTTTTCCGCTACGGTCATGGCAGGTACAGAAGTGAAGTGTTGGTAAACCATACCAATGCTGTACTTGTGAGCATCACGGGGACTATTAATTTGACGCGCTCGCTCGTCAATAACTACTTCACCTTCCGTAGGCTGATGAAAACCCATAATGCACTTAACCAGAGTGCTTTTACCTGCCCCGTTTTCTCCTAATAAAGCATGAACCGTTCCAGGCTTTATTTTCAAGGTAACGCGATCGAGAGCTACAAAACTACCAAACCGCTTAGACATATTAACCGCCTCTAATACTGGAAGCATCGTGGTCTGCTTTTGGTTGCTTGCAGTCATAGCCTCCATTAAATTACCTCCATTAATGTAATGGCTTTATTCTGATGGGTTTTAGATTGACAGAATCAAGCTAAAAATTATGTGTTTAAAATTACAAAACTCTAAGTAGACACAAACTGAATTAAGGTATCTTTACCGAAGCGATCGCAGGGGATAGAGGTAATAGTTATTTGCTTCTTATTGAAGGAGCAAATCATTTTTCTTTTGCCAACCCTTTCGACTCGACCACGGGCAGAGCATTTTTGGACTTTCAAGCTACTCAACCAGCAGAACAATTGCGAAATCTAATGGGAGAAGGATTAGCTTACGTCAATCATTAGTTTAAGAGTCGTAAAGGCTTCTTTTGCTGCTTCGATGCTTTCAAATAAGATTGTTACATCACTCATATTTTTGTTGAATTAAGTCGTGAAAGCTAGGGCGCATGGCTTCGCTACGCCCTATGTGGATAGTTGAAAAAAAGTAGGCATTTTCACTCACTATTTAACCCTTTCGGGTAAGTTTCAGCCAGGGATAGAAAAAGCTAATAAATTTGCCTCAAAGCAAATGGCAGAAGCTATAGTTGAAGCTCACGGTGGAGTAGTACGTCAATTGAACGAAAGTAAATAGATTATCTGGCATTGCATAATTGCGGGATGATAAGCATTTGATTGATATTTAAGAGACTGATAAATGCTTGGATTTCAGAGCCAGCCCAAATGCACACATAGAAGAAAAATGGAGTCCACAAGGTTATAGCTGGTATGGTGGCGAACTGATTGCTAATAGACATTCTCGTTACAGCCAGTCAGAACAAACAAAAATATTAGATAATCATCCATTCTTCACTGGCGTTTGCCCTCAATGCACACATAAGTTTGCTGAAAATAATTTACCTGTTCACTGTGACTGGATAGATGATTCGGTGTAGCGATCGCATCATTCAAAAAAGGATACTCAAATCCTCGACTATAATCGTTTAAAAGAGCAGTTAAAATTACTAGTAATTTGCTAACAATAATTTTCTTAAAGATAGCATAGCTAAGGTTCATCGATAATTTGACGAATACGATTGAGTTTATTGGCGATTGAGAGAGTATGAACTATATAGTCTGGGCGCTTTTCAAAGTCTTTGCCCCAGTTGGCAATAGTAGTCTCGCTCAAACCAGTTGCTTTCGCCAGTTGTTCGATGCAGGCTTTACGGTAGCCTCTCTGCTCTGGCGGCAATTCGACCCATGCTCTACAGTAATCAATTGGCTCCAAGATACTAGTTCTCAACACATTACGTCAGTCTTATCTTGCAAGTTCTGAAGCGGGGTGTCTAGATAACTCTTTTTATTGAGTCACGGTTTACTAGTAATTTACTAGCGTTTTTAGCTAAATTTGCTGTATGATATGAACTGTATTTAGCACCTATAACTAGTTAAACCATGAACGAAAGTAACAACAGTGTAATGTCAATGGCTCAATTCATTTTTAGTCATCCCGAACTCCAGATGCTGACTCCAAGAGTCTGGCAAACTCACTATGAGGATGAATGTAAAAGCGAAAACAAAATTTGTTCTTTTTCTTCCTTGAGACGATATCCTTGTCTAGTTAGGATTGAGAAAGCAGGAAGGTATAACCTCTATGGTTCGGCAAAGATACCAGCCTCAACTATGACGATGGTAAATAACAATGTGACCAAATCGTCGTGATTTCGGTAACAACCATATAGAGTCCGCAACATCAACGTTCCAATTTTTTACGAGGTAGCTTAGTATCCGTAATCCAATACTGTTGCCCCACTTTCTTAACCTTACTGCCATTTTGGCGACTGCTCCAATCGGTTATATACCGTACAGTTATATCTTTTTTTCCTGTGAATAGAAAAAAGGTACAATTAATAAATATCCAAAATGCAACCATCTCAAAGAGTATAACTGTCAAGAATATTCCCGATAGCCTGATAAAGAAAATTCATGCTAGTTCTATTAGTAATCGGCTCTGCCGATTCGCCTCGCTTTGAGCGAGTCGGAACGCGCTTCGCGTTCGTCGGAGTATGAACTCTGAAATCATTTTTCAGCTTGAGCAGAAATTAAATCCTTCTCGGCGTAAAATTCCAACTCTTAGTAGCATTGACTCTTTAAGAGCAAAAACGAAGGCACATTATTTAACAGAATCCGAGCTAGAGAATTTTAAAAATCAAGGTAGAGCATAAAGTGATTGTTGTCGATACTAACGTTATCGCCTACCTATATATATATAGAAGGATAGTAAACTTCAGCAGACCAGAGCAATTTATGAAAAAGATCCCGTCTGGGTGGCTCCATATCTCTGGCGCTCAGAATTTAGTAGTATTCTCACAGTCTATCTCAGGCGAAATATTCTTAGGTTAGAGGAATGCCAAAGCTGCATCGATAGTGCATGTAAGCTTCTCCAGGGTAATGAATTTGAACTTGACTCTGGTGATATCTTGAAGCTAACAAACTCATGTTCTCTTTCTGCTTATGACTGCGAATATGTGGCTCTTGCTCGGCAGCTATCATGCAAGCTTGTCACCAACGATAAAGAGATTCTCAAGGAATTTCCACAGGATACTATTAATTTGACGGGACAAACGGCAATGCAGTAATTCCAAGGAGTAAGTACCACGCTTGCTAGCTATTAGTACCTGCGGGGGGTACCCCTTGGTCAGTTATCAGTCTCAAGGATTAAGTATTACGCTTGCCAGTTAAAGACTAAAAACTTTTCGCAAATGAAATCAAGATTATTTAGGATAACGATATCCTAACCAAAAGAAAAAAAACAACCTGTTTAGGTTGTTTTTTAGCTTGAGAAGCGACACACTGCACGTCGGCTTTTTTGTAGGAAGCTTCATACAAGAGCGACGGGTCTTGTTGGTTTCGGTCATGCGGCTTTTGGGACAGAAGCTTCCTACAACGGGTGAGTGGAATATGCTTCCGCGGACGCTTCGTCCGCCGCCTTCCCTTTGGGAAGTCGAAGCTCTCGCCTTGCTTGAAGCATTTCCTCACCCCAAAACGCGCCGTACAAAGAGCAAGTATGTCAAGAAAAGCAGGTTTTGTTTCTAAGCACTCCGTTGTAAGACTTTACGCTGAAATAGGCTTGCCATGAAAAAAGAAACTAGGTTGGTTCTTCTAGCAGAGGCTTGATATCTTCTGACTCGATTGCGAACATGTCTGCTAGTTCTGCGATTAGAGCTTCAGGGCAATTTGCATTTCTGACCACAGAGCAACGAATGTCTGCATCTGAATGCTGACTTAGTTGAAGAATTTAATGTAGATAATGGTGAAACAGCATCTTTTAACAATGATGCCAACATTACAAATATCTTAGGAAGAGTTACGGGGATAAATCTTTCTTTAATTGATGGCTTAATTAGCGCTAACGGTACGGCAATCTATTTTTGATTAATCCCAACGGCATTGCCTTTGGACCAAATGCTAGCCTTGACATCGGCGGCACTTTTTCGGTGGCAGAGGCTGAAGCAATAAATTTTGAAGATGCCAACTATAGTGCAATAGCACCCCAAGATACAATTCTCTCAATGGAAATACCTTTGGGCGTTCAGCTTGGTAATAATGCAGGAACATCAAGAAAAGATTTGTGTTTACTTCATCATCGATAATGCTCTGCCCCTGCTGCTATATGCGGGCGAGACTATGCAGACAGCCAAGCGGAGATGGAATAGTACTCATGACTGTAAAAACTACTTTATGAATTATGTCGAACTGCACCGCAAGCATGACTTAGAAGTTAAAATGTGTAGTGCTTTTTGGTACGATACACCAAGCGATAAGCCTACGGCATGGCTTCGCTACGCACGAGTCGATTGAAGTTGAAGCGAGAATTGATTAACAGGTGGCAGTCTCCGTTTAATAAAGAGAACTGGCATAGATACGGTAAACCATTTGGTCAGATTTAGAAGTAAACCTAGCATCAGCTTCTTAAAGATAGATCTCAAATTATAACTAAAAGTATTCAGACACCTCTATTCTTTAGTATTATGGTCGAGGCTCAGGCTTATCCCTCAATTCAATTTGATTAAATAGTATGTTTGACAGTCAAATTAATAGTGTTATAGATAACAACAAATTCGATTCTGACGAATTACCAGAATTTGATAAATTATACGTTTTTAGCGATAGTCTTTCCGACCCAGGAAATATCTTCAACGCAACCACTGCCATACAACCATTTGAAGACTTTTTGGGTTTAGATATTCCGATTACTCCGCCAACTCCGCCATACTTTGAAGGACGCTTCTCTAATGGTTTGGTTTGGGTCGAACAATTAGCAGCAGAACTAGAGCTTGACGTAACCCCCTCTACCGAACTTTCAGGACTTTTTCCTGATAGCAAGCTTGATTTTCCCTTGACACTTGATTTTGATAACGGATTAAATTTAGAGGTTAGTCCTTACTTTGATGGCAATACTACTAAACAAAGCGTTAATTTTGCTTTCGGCGGCGCACAAACTGGGGAAAACGGAGCGGGTGAGTTTGGAGATTTAATCCCAGGAATACAGCAACAAGTAGAATGGTTCATTGACGACCATCAACTATTAAATAAAACAGCCGATTCTAATGCTCTTTATATAATATCAGGTGGCAGAAATGACTATAGCGATCTTAGTGTTAATCCTGAAGATGTCGTCAATAACATAGAGTCAGAAATAGAGTCTCTATACGATATCGGAGCGCGTGACTTTTTAGTTTCTAATTTGGGAGATTTGGGAGAACTTCCTGCAACCCCCTCAGAATTAGCTGATTCTTTAGCCAATTTAACTGAAACTCACAACAGCTTTTTAGAAGAAACTGTTAATGAATTGAACGACTCGCTAACGGGTGCTGATATTGTTATCCTCGACCTCAACTCTCTTTTTGACGATGTTCTAGAAAATCCCAGTGATTACGGTTTAATCAACGTAAGTGACCCTTATCTAGACCCCACAACTCTAACGCCTACTGTTGGTGCTAATGTTGATGAGTATCTTTTCTATGATACGGTTCATCCAACCGTAGTAGGACACGAGATCATCAACGATTTTGCCTTGACAACCTTGACTGCGGAATTTTCAATGTAGCTTGTGCATCATAGGCAAAGCTTTAGTCATCATAGACAACACCGCGATACTTTCTATTAATATCTAACTGAGACTGAAGTTGAGGTTGAGAATGACTGCAAAAAGCTGTTTTTTAGCTGTCCGAGCCAAAATCATCTGATGTATAGATTATCACTTTATTAGTTCGAGGCTACTATGTACCTGTTTACTCAGTAATTTTGTTCTCAATCAATGTGGCTCAAACATGGGGTCAACCCCAAAGGCGAATTAATCACAATCTCCGAAGTTACTTCAGGCAAAACTAACTTAGTCTGTCCTTTTTGCGATCGCGATTTAACAGCCAAGAAAGGCAAAATTAAACAACACCACTTCGCCCACAGTGGAGAAACCTGTCTTAGAGTCAGAAAAGGTAAATTACCATCATTACCGTTATACGATAACTTTCACCTTCAGCTATCGGCAAAACACTTTCAGCTACTAAAAGACCTGTGGAGCGAATACGGACACACGGACTACGCTATTATCACTGTTCCCTTTGAACTGGAGATGAAAAAGCTATTTAGCTGGACACCTCAAGGCTATTATTTTACTGACCTGGGTAAAATTCCCGTCGGTGGACTATCTTTATCAGAGTTTAATGCCGTACAAGAACCGTTAATACTGTCCGAACTTGATAGATTGAAGAACTCAATGTTCATGGCTAAAGCGATTGGAGGAGAGTTGTTAGAGGAAAAACTAGCCGATTTAAACATTTATCGTCTACAGTTACAACGCATACTTCGATTTACTCTCTACTTTCTTCAAATAAAGTGCGATGGTAAAACTCTGCATAAGATAGGCGTGACGAGTAGAGATATCAGCGATCGCATACCTGAAATTGAACGAGATTTAAAGCAACACTATTCAGACATAAGTATTGATGTACTAGGTATTTGGCAACACAGGGGTAATGCAGAACTATACTTCAAGCATCGCTATACAAAGTTTAATTACCGTATCGGCAAACTAACCGAATATTATAAATTCAAAGATGTTGAGACAGTGTTCGAGGATTTGTGTTCTATGCAGCCGAAGATTTTAGAAGAGTCAGAATTATCAATTTACAAAGAAGAATATAATCTAATTCCTTAAGATGATTTTGTTCGGCGATCGCTTTTTAAGATGCCCATAAATCCGAGTCTTTACCCCGATAATTGGAACAGCCTAGCATTGTCAGTAAAAAAAGCTGCAATCGCGTGGAGCGATTCGCCATCGCTTTGCGATGTCGGATTGCCGTAGGCAATCGGCAGTGTAGTTGCTGTGGCAAGAAATGCTACAAGCCAGGAGAAAGGCTTTAGCCGCATCTAAAACCAGATAGTTTAACTCGTTCTCAATGGACGGCGGATATTTTTCAGGTGCATCATCGCAATCACGACACAAAGAACAATCAAGTTTCCAACCTTCAGGCGGTCTGTGCTGTGTGCCATTTGAGCTTGCACAGGGACAAATATAGTCCAGTTAGTGAAGGTCAATTGCCATTGTGGTGAAAAGCGATCGCTCTAGCTACGGGTCACATAACCGCTACACTTCATAAACTTTCAAAACTTCATCACCGTACTGGTTGATTACTTTGACCACCAAGAGGTTCAGATTCGCTTTGAAGTTTTGAATGAATGACACCATATTCGCGCATTGAAACTATCCGCTGTGAAGAATTAGACGTAGAATCAGACGATGACGTAATTCAGCGTTAGATAGTTAATTTTCTGGCAGAGATAAATATGGATTTTGGAATCAAAGATAAGGTCGCTGTAATCACTGGTGGCGGTTCTGGTATAGGTAAAGCCACCGCAGATTTATTAGCCTCCGAAGGTGTCAAACTAGCTCTAGTCGGTAGAACACGGTCAAAGTTGGAGGCAGCAGCACAAGAACTATCCAAACAGACTGAAACAATACCAGTTGTAGCTGACATGACTAAGATGGTAGAAGTTGAAGCAGCAAAGCAGAAGATTATCGACCATTATGGCTCGGTTGACATTTTGGTAAACTGCGCGGGTATTACTGGCGCGACTGGAGACTTTTTGGGCTTGACTGAAGAGGACTGGTACGAAACCCTAGAGATTAATTTCATGGGTGTGGTGCGCGTCTGCAAGGCTTTTATCCCTTCCATGCAGCAAAAATGTTGGGGCAGAGTAATTTTGCTGGGTTCGGAAGATGCAGTAAATCCCTATATTGATGATATGCCTTATTGTGCCATGAAAGCAGGAGTGTTAAATCTTGCTAAGAATCTCTCTAAGGCTTATACCAAAGATGGTGTGTTAGTTAATACTGTATCTCCTGCCTATGTTGAGTCACCGATGACCAATGCGATGATGGAAAAACGCTCCGAAGAGAGAGGAATCAGCTTTGAAAAAGCAGTAGAAACGTTTTTAGAAGAAGAACGTCCACACATCGAACTAAGCCGTCGGGGTAAAGTGGAAGAAGTGGCTGCGGTAATTGCCTTTCTTTGTTCTCAGCAGTCCAGCTATGTAGTTGGTTCAAATTATCGAGTTGACGGTGGATCGGTAGCCACGGTAGGTACGTAATAAACACCAACCCACAGCGACTATTTCTTAATTAATAAGTCAGTTCAACAAAGCGCGATCGCGTAGCTAACCGTCTATCGGGGATACCGCTACGCATATAGTCATCGTTTCATCTGACAATCCTTTTTCAACATCAAACTATTGTGGACTTGTTTAACTGAAACGAAATAATTACAAATAAAGCCCATGCCAGCACCTCAATCAGTCCTTAATTTTTTTATCGCTGTTCTTCAAGACGAAAATTTGAAATCGCAGTTTACTAAAGCTCTGGGTAAAGAAGATACGCCAGCTATGGTCAATCTAGCTAAAGAACACGGATACGATTTTACTGCTAACGAATTACGCCAGGAGCTAAAATACAATACATATGTACCTGCAATGCCTCATATACCTGTGACTGTAAGGGACGCGATGATATAACCGCCAGACAGGGGTATTATATTCACGCTCATAATGAAGAAAAAGCGTGGCAGCAGATGGCTACAAGACATCCCGATGAAACCGCAGCAGGTTTTTCTATTCAAGATTGGTCAGAACATTCGGGTAAAAGCGTTACTGTTCTTAGAGTAGAACGAGATGAAGCTGGTAACGAAATATTAATTAATTAAGATGGTAAAAAAGCCATAACTAACGAGCAGGGTGATGTTATCGCCTATGAAGACAGTCAAGAATAGATTGCTATTTGCTATAAATTCAAAATCTTAATATTGGTATATTATTGATGGCACTCGAACCAAACCATACAACTTTATTCAGGTGTAAATCGTGTTTAAAAAGCATAACCAAGAATTCTGGGATAAACGGTATGGTGAATCTGACTATGCTTATGGCATAAAACCCAACGCTTTTCTCGTCGCTCAAAAAGAACGAATTTACGCGAGAATGCAGGTGCTTGTTCCAGGCGACGGTGAAGGTCGTAATAGTGTCTGGCTAGCTCAACAGGAAGCGGATTGGTTGAAGGTTGTTTGAGTATTTCGCCGAACCAACTTGACTGCGGGTATTTGCTCTGAATAGTTATCAATGCCTTTGAGGCCCAGGTGATGATAGAGATAGTTATTTCCCGCACCGATTTCTATGGCTTTGTCGAGATTAAAGTTATCCTTGAGCTATTCAACTAGTTCAACTGTGGGTAGCTGATAAATAGCTCGACAGATAGACCAAACTCTTAAATCGGCATTGTCTATGGTCTTATAAAAGTCAGCAGATTGTAGTTTAAGAACTCCTCGGTCGTCTAGGAAGATGCGATGCCTAAAGCGCGGGTGTGGAACAGCGGTCAGACCCCCTAAAGGGTTCAGCAGCGCCGCCGACAGAGCGGGTGGAAACGGATGGCGGAAGAGTGAAGTAAGAATACTCTTACTCAACCTCGACAGTTTGCTCGCCCTCAACAGTTCCTTCAACGCGGGGAACCCGCGCAACGGACTCAGATGCGGACGAAGCGTCCTTTCTCGCAACGGGGGGAACCCCCCGCGCATGGTTCAGCAGTTTCGCAGGGCGGGGTACCGCCCAAGTCGCGTCTAGCGACAGGCTCTGGAGAGCCTCGCCTAACGGGAGGAAAGGCGGCACGTTCCAACGTGCGCTGCTTTGCAGCCTGCAGCGGGGGAACCCCGCCACCCTCAGCAATAGCGCTACTCGGAGGGAACCTCCGCAACGCTTTGCTTCGCAACGAACTGCTTCACCGCAACGCAACTGTCTCGCAACGGGCGAGTGGAATATGCTCTCGCGGACGCTTCGTCCGCCGCCGTTGCAAAGCAACGTCGAGGCTCGATAGAGCCTGAGAGCATCGGGAAGCATTCCCTTGCGCCCTACGGCGACGCGGGGTCTTCCCTCATTTCCTCGCCCCAAAACGCGCCTTCTCTATTCAAGAGCCTGTCTTGAGACAGTTGTTCATGGGGGAAACCCCCGCCCTCGACAGTTCCTTCAACGCGGGAAACCCGCGCAACGGACTCACCTGCGGACGAAGCGTCCTTGGTCGCAAGACCACACTGTCTCGCTGTTCCACACCCGAAGTTCAAGGGAACGCTGACCAAGACAAGCCGAACTAAATTCGGCGCAGATGCGGACAAGTCCTTTCTCACCCGCTCTAGCTTCGCAATCGTATTTTTCTAAAAACTCTTGGATTTCGAGAGGGAAAATCATTTTAGATGATCGAGAAAATAAATCCGATAATAGTCAATGCTAAAGCCAGAAAACCAAGGATAACTGGCGGTGTTCCAGGGGTTTTAGTTTTCACCAAGAGCGTCGCGTATAAAGTTCCAATTGAAGTACAAAGACTGATAGCAGGAATTGTATAGACCGACCATGTGTTTCCAGTCCTAAAAGGAATAATCAACAGGACAAATATAGCTAACCCCGTAGCCAAAAACCCTCCACCTGCTGCTCTCATCAAAGCCAGAATTAACACCTGCATATTCTCTTCCAGCTTAGACCATGACAAGCTCAATGCTTCTGCGTGATAGGGCATGAACTGGCTTCTAGTCAAGTAGATTAAGCCGAATATTACTGATACAAGTGCTACACAACTGTAGCTAATAAATGAGATTAAAGATGTGGCTGACATTTTTAGTGTGACTTTATCCTAATCTAGCTAATCTCGATAGAAAGAAAACTGAATAAATCTAAACTTTTTTTTACGCAACAGTACCGTATATCTGAGACTTAGTTGTTTTACGGAGATACAGTGGATGACGGGGACAACCTTTTTTAGTAATGCCCAAAGAGTAAAGATGAGTATGGTTTTTTAGTAGATAGAGAGTATATAAATCTTGCTTTTGCCATGTTCCATGATTGCCCCAGGCTAAGATGACGCGATTGGCGAAGCCTAGCCGAAGGCATCGCTTTTCATAACACTGTCTTTGATACAGCGATTGCTCTTTCATAGTCAAGTAAATAGTAAACTACAAATTACTTACATATTTTTGAAGAAACTCTTGGATTTCAGGATTGGTATTGATGTCCATTTTTCATCATGATAGTGTACACCTCGCTCTAAAAGACAGTTGAAATCTAGTATTGGCTATTATTGTTCGATCTTGACAGCCAAAGAAAATACATCACTCATAAAATGAAAAGTTGAGAAGGAGAAATGGTAAATAGCAATTGCTGAGGTTTATTTTTCTCTGACTCTTGGTTATATTTCCTTTTTTCATCCATACCATGACAGACGCTCTCTCTGACATTAAAGGCATCCTGTTCGACATCAATGGAGTTTTGTATGCAGATAACCAACCTATTGATGGTGCAGTTGAAATTATTAACAAGATTAAAACTAAATTTCCCTGTCGGTTTGTTACCAATACAACTACTAAATCCCGTCAGACATTTCATCGAAGTCTAGTTGAGGACTGCCCATATTTACTTCGGAAATAATTAGCGCACCCTATGCAGCAGTGCTATATTTACGGCAATTAAACAATCCCTCATGTCATTTACTGCTGTCTGAGGATGTAAAGAGCGATTTTGCCGAATTTTCTCAATCCGATACAAAACCAGATGTAGTTGTGATTGGGGATATAGGCGATCGCTGGAACTACTTCATGATAAATAAGGTCTTTAAGATGTTAATTAATAGAGCGATCGCTAATTGCCCTGCACAAAGGAAAATACTGGCAAGCTGAAGGAGATTTGCAGTTAGATATCGGAGCTTTTGTCGCTGGTTTGGAATACGCCAGTGGAAAAACTGCAACTGTAGTTGGTAAACCTTCTGACTCTTTTTTTCAGTTAGCCTTAGCCGAACTAGAACTACCCGCAGAAAATGTCGTCATGGTGAGAGCTAAAAAAGCAGGGTTGACGGGAATTTTAGTCAAAACAGGTAAATATCGCCAAGAATTAGTCGAGCGTTCTGATGTAGAACCAGATCTAGTGTTGGAATCGGTGACAGATATAAAACAAATCTTGGATTAATATGGTGCTTGCTAAATATGTAGAAATAGGATTTATACTGCGACAGTACCGTACACTTAAGGTTAAGTTATTTGACAAAGATACAAAGGATGACGGGGAGAACCTCTTTTAGTAATGCCTAAAGAGTAGAGATAAGTATGGTTTTTCAACAACTGAAGAATAGATAAATCCTGATTTCGTTAGATGCCATGATTTGCCCAGGCTAAAATGACGCGATTGGCGAAGCCTAGCCGAAGGCATCGCTCTTGAAAACACTGTCTTTGATATAGAGATAGTTATCAGAGCCAATTGGTTTAGTTGCTTGCTTGAGTAATGATGGGTGGGGAGTGCGAGCTAGCAAACAGATTTACTACTTCTAATCTGCTATAGCCCCAAGACTTAGCGAAGTTGATACAGCGAATGATAGTCGGATCGTTGACTTGGGCATCGGCACGAGAAGGATCGCAGCACGATGAATGAAACTGTTTTGCGAGACACCCTCAACAGTCCTCTGCGGAGGGAAACCCTCCTGCAAGGCTGTTTCGCAAAACCGTTGCGGGGGAAACCCCCGTTGAGGTACCTGCGGGGGGTACCCCTTGGTTGTCGAGGGCGAGCAAAGTGTCGAAAAGGTTCCCTAGCATAAGCAAACTGAGGAAAGACTCCGCGTCGCGCACGAGTTTCGCGTGCCGCCGTTCCAAAAGAACGTCGAGGCTCTCTAGAGCCTGGCGCAAGGGAATGCTAACGGGTGCTGAACCCGAAGGGAGGTTCCCTCCGTTGTAGCGACTGTCGAGGGTGTTGCTACTGTCCCATTCACGCCGTAGTAGGTAGCGGTAGTCTCCTGTAATTACTGCTCCGCTTTGCATTACTGTTCGTCATATATTTCTGTTGATTTATATTTTAAAGTGTTGTATTATTGTATTGCGACGTTATTCTTTTAGTGACGTGAGCTAAGACATATTTAGGGCTTTTGCCCTCCTATTCACCAGTCCCAAGGGCTGATTGTGTCTATTAATAGGAGGAAATGAATGTCTCTATTAGGTTTACGTTTTCGCACCGTCGCTTCTCGTCTTCAATTACTCGAATATCATCATACAGATTTAGCTTTTGAAAAAGTTTCTACTTTGGTCAGTACCCAGTTGACTAATAGATGGTCAAAAGCGATCGCTCATCGGCAAGACCCCGAAGATCCTTATACTGTTTGGTCGTTGCTTTATTTAGATGCAGTGATTAATTTAGAGGACTGGCAGGGCAAATTTACTCGTGTGGGAGTATTCTTAACAAGTCACGAAAATCGAGCCTATCGCATTCTCAAGCAAGCTCAAAAACCAACTTTTAATCAAGTGCGTAAGAGCCTTAAGATTTATCGTTATTGGGTATTTTGTGTCGAGCCGAAACACTTTCCCAGTGATGGAGAGTGGGTAGATATTCTCTATGGCGAGATTGACAAGCCAAATCGAGAAGGTAGTTCTAGACTAATTATTTTATAAATCATCTTGTCGCAATACTATATCCTCTTGCGCTCAGTGCGTAGGAGGATATCGATTAATAATTAATAACTCAAAACATGAATCAAAACAATCTAACCAATTTAGAAAATTTGAAAAACTTAAAGTACAGAGTTTTCGTTCTCCTGCCTGATTCAGATAACTGCTATCAGGTAGTCTTTTCTGACACGGATGCCGAACGAGTCGAACAGTTAGCGACTCGACTAAGAAAGCTAAAATATCATGCAATAGTTCACTCAGAAGCTTTCTGGAATGGTTATTGGGAACACGAAGCAAATGTCCTCTTTGACATTGAGTATGCCAAAAGAAACTATTCTTTTGTAGATGATTGAAAATAAAAAACAAAATTATTGACGTTTTTCTAGCTGTAGAATATTTTTGAAGTGTTAACCTAACACGCAGCAGTTAACCCATATAATAAAATTCACCTTGGTTGTTTTCATCCCAAGACATATATGCACTCACTACGGGATCGTAATCTTCTTGCATCTCTTCCATTTCTTGCTAGATTAGGAATTCTTCTTGCTCTTCAGGTGAAAGTTTCTTGAAGTTTATATTATCTATTTTCTTTAATGCTTGATTGATTACTCTTTCTTGCGATCAATATAATCTTTCATGGGTATCCTGATACATTTCCTCAATGGCATCCTTAGCATCTCGATACTCTCGATGATACTCATGATCGAGAATGTCGATCCTAATACCAGATTGCTCAAAAATGCGTTGTTCTATTTCTTCACCTAATTCAAAATTAGTTTTCCACTTTAGGCTTTCAAGCACATCGTATGCTATTTCATAAAGAGAGGGAACTTCATCAATTAACTTTTCTATTTCGCTCGCTTCTTCAGTTTGCTTTATAAGTTGTATTATTGTATTCAATTTTTTCGCTTGGATCGCATGAAAAGTCTTTAATCGTGTTTCTCTATCTTCACAATCATTAAACCATTCTTGAGCTATTAGTTTTTGCGTCATGTTTAATTTAGACTCGGTTAAGCCTACCAGTTTTAGTAAAAATAAAATATCTGTACTATGCTACATCTTCTTCATCTTTAAAAGCACCTTTTATCCATTCCCAAACTTTTTTCTAGGCTTGATTATCGTCGAATGGTTCGTAAGGGTAAAAATCCATATTATTACTCCATAAATTATTTACTTTAAATAAAAGAAAAAGTTAAGCAGAACAGTATTATGTCTGGACAGCTAAACATTCTAAAACATCCCTGAGTCCTCCTGTATATCCTGTAGAATTAATTTGAAATATCTGACCATCTATTCTATGTTTTATTTGCCTTAGAACATTTTGCGAATTATGCTTATTTGTACCTGTAAAATGAAATATAAAATGAGCATTTCTTATTTTTGAATTTATGCGAGAAAAATTCATATTCTGTTCCCAAATAGGAGGAATATCTATAAATTTTCTTAATTTAAAATCGTTCTTAAGGTCTTTCGCAATTCTTTCACTTATGTCTCTTTTCCCTCCTACAAATGCTATAGTTTTAGAACTTAAATCAATTTCATAGATCTCTAGGTTTTTATAAATTGCTTCTTTTTCTTTTAAGAGTTCACAATATTGTTGATAATCTCTATACCTGGATTCTTGTTGAAACTTTTTTCTTTCTAATTCATCTATTTTAATCTTTAAACTTTCATTTTCTTGCCGAAGATTTTCATTATCTTCTTCAAAAAGTTCAAGACAACCTTTATTATTTCTTTGTTCTATTAATTCTGTTTTTGTTTCATCTAATTCTTGTTTTAATTGTTCAACATTTTCAACATTTGATTCAAGCTGGTGATTTAAGGCTTGATATCTTCGATCTACTTCATTTTTATCAAGCCTTAATGTATCTAGTAATTGTTTTTGGTTTTCGTTATTTATTCGAGTTTTGATTAATTCTTCTTGTGCTTGATTTAAGGCTTGTTCTCCTAAATAAATTTCTCGTCGATAAGCTTCTTCATTACTGACATTCTCTTTTTTAAATTTAGTTACAAACTCTGTTTGTTTTGATAGATCTTGTTGAAGTTCTTCTAGCCAACTTTGTGCTTCTGATAATTCAGAATGAAGCTGTTCAGAAATTTGAACCTTTTCCTGTTGTTTCTGTTGAAGTTGGGCAATTATTTGCTCCTGAGCCAGTAACATTTCTTTAGTCTCAGCTTTAGCTCGCAGTTCTGCTGCTAATTCTCGTTCGTATTTTTGTTGGCTTTGCTGTAGCTTACTTTTAGTTTGAATAATCTCATCTTCTAACTGTCGAGCTTGTTGTTGAGTTTTATCTTGAATAATTTCCGATTCAGCTAAAATCTTTTCTCTTTGGGCAATAAGTGTAGAAATTTCTTGCTCTCTTCTGGTTAACTCTTGTCTCAATCGTACAGCTTCAAAGAGTGCTTGTTCTTTTTCTTTATCTACTCTTTCCTGTCTTTCGCGAGCTATTTTTTCATGAACTTGTTTTCTGTAGATAACAAATTCGATCCCTGCCCAGGTAGCTAATCCCCCCATTAAGAAAAGGCTAAAAATTAAAGTATAAAACTTGTCAGCACCACTATCTTTAAACAAACTGACAGGAAATTTTTTAATCCAATCTGCCAAGTCAGCACCAAACTTGGGTGGAACACCTCGCACGTAGTAAACTCGCCCAATAATTTGTCCTTGGTTAGTATTTTCTGTTGCCTTCCAAAATTCATCCCGCACACTTTTAAATCCAGCTTCAGTTTGTATAGGAGGCGGATTCTTTAAAGTGTTGTAGGGCAAACCTGATAGTGCTTCAGAATCTAATTGTTGTTTCCAGCCAAATTTAGAATTGGTAGAGTAAAGAATCTTTTGGTTAGAACACTCTGGCTCTTGTTTTACACAATCGGTCACTATCATACCGAAATAGCCATAGTTACTATTGAGGCTACGCTGCAACTCTTCTATGTCTTGATTGATTAGAACATAGGATAATTTAGTCGGCAGGACGTGCGAGAGGATATTAAAATCAGCAGTTTGAACTCGTCTAATTGTCCCGTGCCAGTAGCCTCGATAGTTATACCAGCTAGCCACTGTAGCTAAACCCAAAGCCACAGAACTCACAACTACTAATCTTCCTAAGCTAGGTGCAAATTGTTTCATATTTTTGTGTCATAACAATGAAACTATTTATTTAAATAATTATCGCGATCGCGAATGCGCCTCGCCAAAGCGAGATCGCAACTTCGCACCTCTTTCCCCCAACTCTGTAAGCTTTGCCTCAATTAACTTGAGAGCCATTGGCGATGGTTGAGAATGACCCATTTCCCACCTATTAACTGTGGATGTAACTGTTCCCAGTTCGACACTTAACTGTTGCTGTGTAAGCTCCAATTCATGCCGAAGCGAACGAATCAACTCACCCACTTCAGGTTGCTTCATCGTGCTGATTTTTATTGACCGCATAGTTGCAATTGCTTGCTCACTTAAGTTATGTTGAGCTTCTATATAGTTATTTGATATATTGTTTGATTTCGTAAACGCTATATTGTCGAATATAACTGCAATTTAAATCGGATGTAATCGTGATTTACCCCGAACATTGACTTACTTTTGGCTAAATTACCGCAAAATACAATAATATTTGATATTGAGCGGTCTACGCTCTATGTAGCGGAATTTAATAGTTTCTTGCTTGACTTTTTCTATATCTAGCGTCTCTTCGTGAATTACCTATAGTATGTTTATACCAAGTAAATACACTTTTTGTAGAGTAAATAGCGATCCGTAGGGTGACGGGTTGCCATTTTTATCAATTCGAGGGAGAAAATTTTTTTACACAAATATAATTAGGTTAAGTATAGTTGGAAATTTCCTATTTGCTTCGATCTATCGGTCTAATCAACACACACCATGAAGATGTCAGAATCAAAAAAAGTTATAGTTATTGGCGCAGGTTGGGCTGGTTTGGGGGCGACATCCCATTTAGTCGAGCAAGGTTATGATGTTACTCTTTTGGAGGCAGCACCATATCCAGGGGGTTTGGTAGCGGGTTGGAAGACACCAGGAGGCAGATCCGTAGAAGGAGGAATTCATGGTTTTTGGTATCCTTACCGCAATATTTTCAGTAAAGTTAAACAATTAAAGCTCGATCCTTTTACTCGCTTTACCCGTTCGTCTCAATATTCCCCTGCGGGTCTAGAAGTAGAATCGCCCATTTTTCAAAATGAACCTCGTTTACCTTCTCCTTTGGGAACATTTATTTATACTAAGTTCAAACGTTTGCCTTTAAGCGATCGCCTTTCTGCTTTACCTCTCCTCTATTCGATCATAGATTTTGACAATTCTCATGAGGCTTGGGCTAGTTACGATAAAATGACTGCCAGAGAATTATTTAAACAGTATGGGGTATCAGAAAGACTTTACAAGGAATCCTTTGAACCGATGCTATTGGTGGGTTTATTCGCTCCAGGAGAACAATGTTCCGCAGCAGCAGCCTTGGGAATGCTCTACTATTTCATTTTGGCGCATCAGCCTGATTTTGATGTGGTCTGGTGTCGCGGTACTGTCGGCGAAAAAATTTTTCAACCCTGGATCGACGAAATAGAAAGGGCTGGCGGTAAAGTCCTAACCAACAAACGAGTTAGCGATATTGTGGTTGACGATGCCAGAAAAGCTACAGGAGTAAAATGTGGCGATGAATTCTTTGCTGCCGACGCAATTATTTCTAGTATCAGCATTACAGGAATGAAAAAGATTGTAGAAAGCAGCAGCACCCTTAGTAATTATGCCCAATTCCGTAACTTGGCTAATTTAAAAGGTATTGATGTTTTAGCTACCCGTTTATGGTTTGATCGCAAAATCAATATACCCTTACCTTCTAATGCTTGTTTTGGCTTTGATGCTACTACTGGCTGGACATTTTTCGACCTCAACGATCTTCATGATGAATATCACAACGAACCAAATACTGTCATTGAAGCAGATTTTTATCATGCCAACCAACTGTTATCGATGAGCGACGAACAAATTATTGATAAAGTACATCGCGATCTTGCTACCTGCATCTCTGGTTTTGGTGCAGCTAAGGTTACAGACAGCAGCGTTATCCGCGTCAAAGAAGGTGTCACTCACTTTTTCCCTGGTAGTTATCAAAATTTACTCTCGGCTAAAACCGATATTCCCAATCTATACATGAGTGGAGATTGGATTGTCACCCGTCACGGCTCTTGGTCGCAAGAGAAAGCCTATGTTACGGGTTTAGAAGCTGCAAATCTAGTTATCAAAGAGTTGGGCATGGGTATCGAGGCAAATATTATTTCCATCGAAGCCGACGAACCCCATATCCAAGTAGCTAGAACTATTAATAAAACTGTCAGAGACTGGACTCAGTTTTTACCTAAATTTTGGTAATTTTGACAACTATTTTCGAGTACATACATATTGAATATAGCGGTTCTCAATTGGGTGAGGTGCAGTAGCAACAATGTGCAAACCCAGATCGAATATTATCCAAAGAAATTTGAGCATAGGCAATGGCGATATTTATTTATGTAATACTCAGACCACCATCTACTGGCAAAACAACTCCTGTAATATATGAGTTGGTAATCAGGCTCAATATTGCCTGAGCCAGTTCTTCTGCCTGTCCAATGTGTTCTACACGAAGTGATTTTTCTGCCCACTCTAACAAGTCAGATCGTTCAGAATTACTTTGGTTACTCCATACACCTGTTTCTACAACACCAGGAGCAATTACGTTGACTCTAATGGGTGCAAGTTCTGCTGCAAGAGTTCGACCAAACACCGCAACTGCGCCACTAGCAGCCGACATTACTGAAACACCTCCTGTTTTTGAAGGCTTGAAGATTGAAACACTTGAAGTTAGAGTAATCGATCCATCCTGAGCGATATTTTTAACTGCCGCTCTTGCTGCAAAAAATGTTCCCCAAAATTTCTCCATGCCCCGTCGAGCCGTTTCTGTGTCCATGTCTGCTAAAGAGGAACGCAGAGAGTTTTCATCAGCTACGGCTGTTACAACTAAATGGTCAAAACTGCCAACTTGCTCGAACAAAGCATCAACAGAATTTTCGTCTAATATATTAGCAGCGATCGCTTTAACGTTTCCTACAATAGAGTTTGCTACGTGATTTAATTTATCTTGAGATCTACTTGATATAACTGGTGTGACTTAAACCATAACTTTGCCACTTAATCAACCATAAGCTTGCCATTTCAGATAAGCAAAGTATTAGTTTTTCGTAGTTCCCTACACATCAATGTTTTTAAAAATAAATCATAACTTTGCCTAAAGTTCAAAAATAAAGCATAAATTTGCCAAGAGTAATTTGGAAAAATTAAAGGTGGTGTGACTAGAAAGATAAGTTTGCCATAAGCGGAAACATAACTCTGCCACAATACATTCATGAACCTTCCTCAACGGTTTATTACTAACAAAACGCTCTATAGCTTCAACACCAAGAGCAAATTCTTTAGTTGCTGCGATCGCTTTTAAGTCGAGTATAGTGCCGCGTAAATCTTCTTGTTTTATCTCTGCCGAGTCAGAGATTACTCCGCCGTGAAACGACGGAGCCTGCTCTGACCGTTGGTCAAGTTCCAAACTGGCTGCTAGAGCTTCAATCCAAAGGGAAATTGAAGCCAAGGCTACTGCTGCTTCTGCTCCCCAGCCCTGAAGAATCTGGCGTAACAGCAGACAATTGCCAACTATGGTGTTACCGACAATTAATTTGTCGTCGATGAGTTCCAGTTTACTTTCGCTGCCTCGGCGACAAAAATCGTTGAACAAGTCAGAGTTCATTTTCCGTATAGTGCTTCGATTAGATGCGAACGAAATGCTTCTGTGTCTATTACCAAATCTCGTAATAATTCAACAGCAACACCTTCACCAAGACTTAAAAATCCCAGCATTAAATGTTCTGGTGTGATCGTCGAATTATTTTGTACCTTAACAACCATAGTATTTACTTTTTTCCTCTTGGTATGTATCGCTAATCGCTCGGTTAGACAAATAGCAGTTTATTGAAATTGCTTAAATACTTCTATAGCTTGTTGAACTCTTTGGTAATCTTTTACTTTGCCTTGTTGCTGATATAGTTGAGCATCTTTTTGTGAGTCTTGGATGGCAATTGGCAAGTCTCCTTGTTGTTTATGAAGTTTGGCTACGGTTTTCCAATTTTCTATAGCTTGTTGCTTATCTTTCAAAGAATAGTAAACTTTTGCACGCACTAAATAAGCATCAGCATTTTTAGGCTCAAGTGAAATAGCTTTATTGAGATCGACAAGTGCTTGAGAATATTGTTCCAAAGAAGAGTAAGTTGAACCACGCACTAAATAAGCATTAACATTTTTAGGCTCAATTGAAATAACCTTATTAAGATCGACAAGGGCTTGAGAATATTGTTCTAAACTAAAGTAATTCACACTACGATCTAGATAAAGCTGTACATAGCTAGGTGGAAACTTTGCACAGAAATTGTTTTTATCTGCATTGCAGATATCAAGAGCTTTAGTGAGGTCTTTAGTTGCTGATTGATAATCTTGAAGAGTGTTATAAACAATACTACGGTGCCAATAAGCCTCTGTATATTCAGGAAAGAGTTGGATAGCCTTGGTAAAATCAGCTATGGCTGACTTATAGTTCTTTAAAGAAAAATACGCTTGACCCCGACCTAAGTGACTATCTGGCGATTCAGGACGATTTTCACTGGTTTTAGTGTAGTCAGCGATCGCGGATTTGTAATCTTTTAATTGAAATAAATATATGCCAGCACGCCTAATACGAATATCAGAATCGGGATAAATGGCAATAGCTTTGGTATAAGTCGAGAGCGCGGATTTGTAATCTTTTAAATCTATATAAAGATCGGCAAGATCCGCATAACTCCAAATGTTGTGATTAATTTCACTTGCTTTATTGAAGTCAGCGATCGCTTTTGGATAATTCTTGAGATCTTTATAAGCTCTAGCACGTCCTAAATAAGCCTCGACGTATTTATCGTTAAGAGCAATAGCTTTAGTAAAAAATTCTACGGCTTTTTGTTTACCTGTAAGTCTTATTTCACTATCATATAGTAAATTTCCACCTTGCTCCGTGTAGTAAACTAATTGGAATTGCTTTAATGCTGCCTTCGTTGCCTGATAAGATTCTAAATTATTTTCCTGTTGAGCCTGTTGAGCTTCTTGCTCTAGTTTTTTGAGCTTGGCTTCTAAACTGGCTCCTTGTTCAGTTCCAGGTTCATGATGTTCATAATAGAGTTCTGCCGATTTCTGCCAATTGTTTTTTGCTTTTTGTTGCTGGTTTAAAAGATAGTAAGCTTTACCACGAGTCAAATAAGCTAATGCTAGTTTGGGATTGAGACTAATAGCTTGGTTAGAGTCGCTTAGTGCTTGTCGATCGTCTTTTAACTTTATGTAAGTAGAGCTACGATAAGCATATGCACTGGCATATTTAGGATTAATTTCAATTGCTTTATTAAGATCTTTTAAAGCTAATTGATACTCTTTTAAATTGTAGTAACAAGCAGCACGAGCAGTATAAGCTACTCGTAACTGAGGATCGATCGCAATAGCTTTGGTGTAAAGCTTAACTGCTTCTCGATATTTTTTTGATTCTACCAATTTAGTGCCTTGAGCAATAGGATTACTAGCTTTTATGTAAGGGATTAGTCTTTGTATTTTTCGCTCGGCTTCTGGTTTTCCTGCATCTTTGAAAATCTTCGCTAGATCTCGTAGCTTTGGCTCATCATTAGGAGTTAACTCTTGTTTTAATATTTGTATGCCCTTTTCTAGATCGCGATCGCCTTTTTGAACATTTTTTAAATGGTAGTAAATCAAAGCACGATTGAGATAAGTTTCTGGATCTGGAGTATAAGTATCTAATTTAATAGCTTGATTGTAGTCGGCTAGTGCAGCTTGATAATTTTTTAGCTCACTGTAAGCATCGCCTCTATTATCATAAAGCTGGCTAGTTGTTATCCAATCTTGAGAAGAATCAGACTGTTTAATAGCTCTACTAAGAATGGCAACGGCAGATTTGTAATCTTTTAGTTGATTGTAAGCAATACCTATATTATTGATATAATGACTTTTACCTTCAGGATTGAGCTTCTTAGCTCGGTTATAATCGGCAATAGCAGATTGATAGTTTTCCAACCCAAAGTTAATGTTGCCTCTATTTTCATATGCTTCTGAAGTAGGCTGGAGTTCGAGCGACTGATTATAGGATGCGATCGCCTCTTGGTAACGTTTTAAACGTTGCAAAATCTCACCACGTCTAACATAGTTGGTAAAAACTTTAGGTTCGAGTTGAATGGCGCGGTTATAGGCAGCGAGTGCTTGTGATGACTCACCATAGTAACTTAATTTAAAAGCTAATTGCTGCCAGGCTGCATAAAAGTCAGGATTTAACTTAGTTGCTTGTTTTAAAGCATCAATTGCTTGTTGACTACTTAAGGCTGAAGCTTTACCGTAATAAGCACGATATTCTTGGGGGTTAATAGCGATCGCACGGTCAAAAGCTGCCACTGCTTTTTTAGCTGCTTTTTCACCTTCAGAAGCCCGCCACAATTGATTACCGTAGTTGAGCCAATCTGTTTCGGTGGCATTTTTTCCTGGAACTTTGAAATTAAATAATTGCTCTTTAATCGATTTTTTTTCTAGATCCGTTAGTTTTAAAGGTATGGAGTTATCTTCTTTTAAAGCTGTTGAGGAAATATCAGTCAATTTGGCTAAATTTAACAACTTCTTGCTCGGTATTCCCAAGCTATAACCTAAAGCAACCTCTGCATATTGACCTGGTTTTTCTTCTACATATTCATTTTCTGCGCCAGTATTGATTCCTATTAAACGACCTTGACTATCTAAGACTGCACCGCCACTCATCCCTGGTAAAGAGAGATTTGTATACAGCAATCCATTGCCATTAGTTAGAGAAAAAGAATCTTTGGTCATTTCTGCTGCCTGGTTTCCAGTCTCAGAAATCTGACCCCCAGTTAGGTTTTTTTCTCTTTGATTGCCTGGAAATCCTGAGACAAAAATAAAACTATCAGATAGCGACGTTCTAAAATCTGGATTATTGATGTAGTCTGCAATAGTTGCAGTGGAGTAGCTTTCTTGGCTAGTAAACTTTACGATTGCTAAATCTACTCCTTGAGAAGTTTTGATAGTTGCCTTGGCGATGGAATATGACTGTCCATCGGACGTAACAACAGTATAATCATCTTTATTAGTCACTACATGACCTGCGGTGACAACATAGTAAGTATCTCCCTCATGGGCAACAATTACCCCCGAACCATTACCGTTATTTTTGGAATTTATTTTTACGCTGATTTTCTCGGCAATACTATCTATTTTCCCTACCATACCTTGATATTTAGTTGACTGATTAGGTTTGGTGGTTGCTAATGTGGTGGATAAATCATTCCGTGCGGTTAAACTGGCAATAGGAACAGCAAAACTATTTTCTCTTAATTTCTCTAGCATCTGTGCATCAGGATGAGAACCATCGGCATAGAGATAAGCACCATCGAGAATTGCAGCAGCACCTAACCCCAAAACGCCAATAACTTTTCCTTCGTCATTCAATAATGCACCACCACTCATACCTTGTTTAGTAGAGTTGGTAAAACCAATTTGATAACCACCCACTAAAGGTTTTTGGCTAACCTGCCCAATCTTGCCTGAATTAAAAGTTAACTCATATTCACCATCAGCAAATCCAGAGGTAAATACTGCTTGATTGGGAGTAACTTGTTTGTTATCTTCCAAACTGGCGGGGGTATATTTTTCAGTTGCTTGAAATTGCAATAAGGTTAAGTCTTTTTGACCAGATCGATCGCTCTTAATATTTTTTAGAATTGCGTCGTGTTTTTTACCATCAAAGGTTTGAATTTGATAAGAGCCATTATCATCACCAATGACATGAGCATTAGTCACAACAGTATAGATGTTTCCTGATTGAGCAATTAAAACCCCTGAACCACTACTAGAATTAGCTTCATCAAGGTTGTCATTATATTTTCTAACCATAACTTTTACTGTAATCGCTGAGGCGGTTTGTTGAATTGATTCCTTTGATACCTTTTTAGCAACTACAGCAGACTGGTTATAATTAGTTGTTTGACTTTGTTTACAGGCAGTAGGGATGAGTAATAAGCTACTGCAAGTGATTAAGGCGATGCAAAATGATTTTTTCATAATTTTTGGCTGATTGAGTAATGATCCCCCTAAATCCCCCTTAAAAAGGGGGACTTTTTGAGTTAGTTCCTCCCTTGGCAGAGGAGAGTTGCTGTGTTAATTTTTTGTTTGATTTACTTCCGAGCAATCGCCATTTACGCTCCAGTTACCACCTTTTTAAGGGGGTATAGGGGGGATCGAACCTAGAACGAAGACTAAAAATAACTAATGTCCAATCTCAATACCAGCGATTTTTACCTTCCCTATAACCCCCTGTTGGTAGCAAGAGCAAAAGAACTTCGACGTAACCCTACTCCTGGCCGAGAAAAAATTATGGCAGGAGTGTCTAAGGACATTTAAGTTTAGGGTGCTGCGACAACGACCAATCGACCATTTCATTGTTGACTTTTACTGCGCTGCTTTAAAATTGGTTATTGAGGTTGATGGCGATCGCCATTTTACAGAGAGAAAACTCTACGATTCGGAAAGAACACAAGTTTTAGAAGGATACGGATTAAAAGTTATTAGGTTTACTAACGAGCAAGTAATCGATCCTTTTGAGTCAGTCTGTCAGCAGATTAAAGCGATCGCCTGACCCCCCTAACAAAGGAGACTAGTATCGACGAAAAACAGCTTTTTGATAAATATCTATTTACTCTCTACAGGTGCAGTACGCAGAAAATTCTCAAAATCAACCTGATAATACAATTGCGGAACATTAGAACTGTGACGTACCGCTCCCACCTGACGACCATTAAGTACTTCCTGTAGTTGTGTTAGAACAGTGATCGGGTTATCGTCTGGTCTAAGGGTCATGAGCAACGTATCGCATTCTCCACCCGACTCGCGAGCGATGCAAATTACTGGCTGTTGGTTGATCCGACCATTGGTCAGAAAATTTATCCCGCCGTTATCGTAAGCTTCTTGAAATCTGGGGGAAACTTTTTGACACCTTGTTTGGGGAGAGAAATTTTTAAAGGCATTTGTCTCCCATCGCACCACAGCTATTTTCCCTCTCGATGTCCAGGCAAAAGTGGTGGGTAGCTTTTGATTAGTTTGCTGATCGAAGCTTTGAGCGCAGACAAATTGAACTTGTTCTTGAGCTTTGGCTGACTCGCTGTTTAATCCTATTCCAGAGATAGCAATTCCAGTACTTACAGCTATTACAGAAAATAGTTTATTGTTCATCATTTTTCCTCTTGATTATATGTATGGTTAATGAAACTTGTTCGAGCTTACTGAGGCGAAAGCTTGAGAGTATAGTCTCCCGATTCTCCTGGTTCAAAGGTGTGCGCCATAATTAAATAAGTGCCATCTTCGGGTAAAGTTGCACTTAATTGAGCGTTAAAGTTAGTGGGTGAAATATCATCGTTTTGCTCCAATAAGGTCGGTTTTTTGGGTTTACTCAGCGATATCAATCTTAAAGATGGATCGATTTGCTCACTATCCATTTCAATCGCCACTTTCTCCCCTGCTCGACCCTCAAAAGTGTAAAGATGAAAATAGCTGTTATTGGGCAGCACCTCATCACCTTCTTTGAGAGTGGCGGTTAATGTTTGAGCTTCGGCAGGCAAGGGTTTTACTTGTGCATTCTGCCTTGGTTGCGCTGGCTTTTGAGCAGACTCAGGTACATTTCCCTGCTCGATCGCCGTTAAAAATGGTTGGACTAAATTAGTGGCAAGGGCAAAACTAATGCCGATTGACCCATCACTTTCACCAATCACCTCTCCCGTATTAGGATCGAATACTTCAGCAGTGGCGATCGCTGTATTCACGCCGACCATCTCTCCTTGAGAATTCAGCAGTGGCCCTCCTGAATTACCGTGATTAATGGCTGCATCGTGTTGAATCATTCCTTTGTCTGGATAGACAGCACTGACAATGCCACTGGTAAAAGTGTTTTGCAATCCTTGGGGACTACCAATTGCATAGACAGATTGTCCTACCTCTACCGAATTAACCATAGAAATAGTCGGTAAATTATCGCGATCGCGTATTTTAATTGCTGCTAAATCCAAATCGCGATCGGCAAAGCCAACCACATCAGCTATAGCTTTTTGTCCATCTGCTAAAATCACCCCAACAGTTGAAGATGCTTGTTTGAGTACGTGTGCGTTGGTTAGGACTAATCCAGAGGGATCGACAATCGATCCACTACCGCTAATCTGTCCGTCTTCGACATCATAAACAATCTCGACTACAGCAGGGTTCGCCTCTTTATAAACCTGAATTCTAGTTGCTTCTTCTGAGTTTTGAGTAACAAGAGAGTTAGAAAATTTACTCTTGTCTACCTGAGTGGATTGAGAATTATTTTTTTCTACTGCTGAACCCCAAACAGTTTTAATAACTCCCAGATTTATTGCAGTTAAACATATTACCAAAAGCAAATATCTATTTTTCATATCATTAACTTCGGTATTTATCAACAGGTCGTAATATTTATATTTTTCGAGCTAATAATATTTAAAATTCGTAAATACACAGTTCTTGTAACAATTATGCAGTGCTAAAATCTTATGGTTCGCTAAACATTAATTTGCTTAGACGATAAAATAATATCAAATTGAGCTTTAAAAAAGTAAATTTACTGAAATATTTAACTTTTCTTTTTAAATTAAAACTAAAGAATAGTTAGATAATCATAAAAAAAAGTTATTACAAGTTTCAATCCCTATAAAAGTAGAAACATTCAACTAAGCTTCAGTTATTTAAGGGAAAAAGATGGAAATAAGTAGAAAATCAATTGTCTTGGCGATTATGCTTTAATTATTTTTTACTTTGGTTCTAGTTATTTCTATTCAACTATTGTTGATCCTGAACTTAATTTTTCAGAACTTTATTAAATGAAAATAATTATTCCTGTTGTTATCATTACGAGTCTGTTATCGTGGTTGGGCGATCGCAATTATTTTAACTTTTCAGACATTCTCTAACCCATAAAGAGTTTTTACCGAATCCCGGGAAAGAACGATAATGGTAAAAACTCCTAATACAGTTAGAAGCGGAAAAATCAAACACTGAACGCAAGCAAAAGCAAAACTAAACCAATATCTTTTTCTTTTTATTAAAAATCGTCCCGAAGCGATCGGACCAATGCAATTAATACCCATGCTCAATATGCTCAAGCTTAGTAATATTAAACTTAAAATATCATAATTAAAAATATCAGGAATATAAGGAAAAAAAATAAATAGCGATGGCAATAAAAATGATAGACATAGACCTCCATATATATAGTTAAAAATTGATAATAACTTTAAATGTTCACGATCGCGATTCATGTTGTTCATTTTTTTAAATTCTATATTTTATAAATATGACTAAAAGATAGTTTTTATGCTGAAGTTAATTGGCTACAAATTATAAATATTAAAGTTCTTTTAACTCTTTTAATGCTTGTTGAACTTGTTGATATTCCTCTGTATTTCCCTGTTGCTGAAATAGTTATGCAGCTTTTTGTAAATTAGCTATGGCAGCTTGATATTTTTCAAATAAAAAAAGGAGTGGCTTATTTCACCTCTTGTACTTGCTGTAATAACCCTTGTGTTCTTTGATAGCCTTCTGTATTGCCCTGTTGTTGATACAATTGTGCAGCTTTTTGTATATCGGCTATGGCAGATGGAGTGTCTCCTGATAATCCATCTGCAAACGCTCTATTGTAGTAAGCGTTTGCATAATTAGGATTGCGTTTGATAGCTTGGCTATAATCAGCGATCGCTGATTGGTAGTTTTTTAAATTATAGTAAGCAAGACCTCGATTGAAGTAAGCTTTTACAAAATTAGGATCGAGTTTAAGGGCTTGATTGTAATCAGCGATCGCCCTCTGATAATCTTTTAAACTAAGATAAACATTCCCTCGATTGCTGTAAGCGTTTGCATAATTAGGATCGAGTTTAATAGCTTGGTTGAAATCGGCGATCGCTACCTGATAATCTTTTAAATTATAGTAAGCAAGACCTCGATTGAAGTAAGCTTTTACAAAATTAGGATCGAGTTTAAGGGCTTGATTGTAATCAGCGATCGCCCTCTGATAATCTTTTAAACTAAGATAAACATTCCCTCGATTGCTGTAAGCTTCTACAAAATTAGGATCGAGTTTAAGGGCTTGATTATGATCAGCGATCGCCCTCTGATAATCTTTTAAATTAGAGTAAGCAAGACCTCGATTGCTGTAAGCTAGTGCAAGATTAGGATCGAGTTTAAGGGCTCGATCCTAATCAGCGATCGCCTTCTGATAATCTTTTAAACTAAGATAAACATTCCCTCGATTGTTGTAAGCTTCTGCATTATTAGGATCGAGTTTAATAGCCTGGCTATAATCGGCGATCGCCCTCTGATAATCTTTTAAATTAAGATAAACATTCCCTCGATTGTTGTAAGCTTCTGCATTATTAGGATCGAGTTTAATAGCTTGGTTGAAATCGGCGATCGCCTCTCGGTAGCGTTTTAAGTCTATAAATACCCCACCTCGTTTGGTGTAAGATACAAAATCTTTAGGCGAAAGTTGAATAGCTTGGTCATAAGCATTTAAAGCTTGTGAGTATTGTTTTAAATATGAAAAAGAACGACCCAACCAAAGCCAAGCAGGATAAAAATCGGGAGCAAGTTTAGTTGCTTGCGCAAAAGCATCATTTGCTTGTCGGTCTTTCTTTTGATTGAAAAAAGCTAAACCTTTGCCATAATAAGCGCGATAAGAATTAGGATTGAGTTGAACGGCTCGCTCAAACGCAGCAACAGCTCGATCGAATCGAAACCCTCGCCATAATTGATTGCCATAGTTGAGCCAATCTACCTCAGTGGTATTACTTGAAGGTGCTGGAAAATCAAATAATTGTTCTACGACCGAGGCAATTTCTGCCTCAGTTAGCTTAGAAGGTTGAGAACTATCTTGCTGCAACCACCCAGAATTAATCTTGGCTGAGTTGGCTAATCCTACCAGAGTATTAATTGGCACTCCCAAACTATAACCCAAAGAAATCTCTGCCACATCCCCTGTTTTGCCAACAACTATTTCGTCTTCTGCACCAGTATTAATCCCCACTACCCTACCTTGAGTATCCAAGACTGCTCCACCACTCATGCCTGGAAATGATTGATTGGTATAGAGTAAGCCATAGCCATTGGTTAGGGAATAAGAGTCTTTTGCTGCAAAGTTTGCCAGGTTTTTTGGCTGGACTGCCCCAGCAGTCAATATACGCGGTGGTTGTACTTTTGTCTCTGCTTGTTTACCAGGAAATCCAGAAACGAAAACCCATTGCACGTCATTTATGTCATATTTTCCTAAAGTCGCCACTGAGTAAGTTTGCTGTGACTGAAACTGCACAACAGCTAAATCTATTCCCTCAAAAGTTTTGATAGTTGCCTTGGCAACTGGATATGACTGTCCATCAGGAGTAACAATAGTGTAGTCATCTTGGTTTTCTACTACATGACCTGCGGTGACAACATAGTAAGTATCTCCATTATGAGCAATAATTACCCCCGAACCATTGCCGTTATTTTTCGAGTCAATTCTGACAGTGATTTTCTCGGCAATGCTATCAATCTTGCCTGGTAAACCTGTATATTTCTTCGATGGTGCAATTTTGCTGCCTGCTCTATCTTGAGTTTCTTGCTTTTGCTTCGAGGCGATAGAAGAAGCAATCTGAGTAACTGGAACAGCAAAACTATTAGCTCGTAGTTGTTCTAACGTCTGTGCATCAGGACGAGAACCATCGGCATAAAGATAAGCATTATCGAGAATTGCAGCAGCACCCATACCCAAAATACCGATGACTTCTCCTTCGTCATTAAGTAACGCACCACCACTCATGCCTTGTTTAGTGTAGTTAGTAAAACCGATTTGATAACCACCCATTAGGGGTTTTGGGGAAATCTGCTCAATTTTGCCTAATTTAAAAGTCAGTTGTTCGGAGGCATCAGTAAATCCAGAGGCAAATACTGATTGATTGGGAGTAACTAGTTGGGTATTTCCCAAAGTTGCCAGGGTATATTGTTCAGTCGCTGGGAATTGTAATAAGGCTAAATCATTCTGGTTATCAGACTGCTCATTTTTTTTCAGGGTTGCTTGATGTATCTTGCCATCAACAGTTTTAATTTGATAGCGATCATTGCGACTAGTTACATGAGCGTTAGTAACAACGGTATAAGTTTGTCCTGACTTAGCTACCAAAATCCCCGAACCACTACTAGAACCTGCGGTAACTTTTACTGTAATCGCCGAGGCGGTTTGTCGAATTGATTCTGTCGATACTTTTTCAGCAGCTTGAGCAGATTGATTATGGCTAGTTGTTTGAATGTGGCTACAAGCAGTAGGAATCAGTAACAAGCTACCACTACAGATAATTAAGGTGATGTTTCTAGCTTTTTTCATTTACTTTCTACTGATACAGTATGCAGAAAATTCTCAAAATCAACTTATAGTTTTTTTGTATTAAATTTAATCTCAATTACTAAATATTGATTTGGCTACTTATCAAAATAATATCAAATTCGACTTAAAAAAATTAAATTTATCAAAAAATTAACCTTAATTATAATTTAGCTTACAGATACGGTAGTTCTGAATAATTCATGAAAAAACTGTCTTTTTTTCTATTTATTTCCACCTTTTTCATTTCATTAATTAAAATTTTCTACTTTTTCGGGGATTGATTTTCCATCGATTGAGTTTATAGGATTAAGTAATCAAATCTGAAAGCTGGGAGAGAAATTAATGCGAAGCATGATAACTTTACTAATCTTTTTAAGTTTACTTCTGACCTCCTCCCTAAGCGTCTAAGTAAAAACGATAATAGCTGACCTTTTGTAAAGAAAGCTTTTGACTAAAAAGTAATTCCGTTAGGAGAAATAACAATGCTGACAGAAGATATGGATTTTGCGATCTTTAACGAGCTAGATTCGTCGGGAGCTAATTGGCAACCAAATGGTAATTTCATAGAAACAAACCCTTTACAACTAGAAGACAATTTTCAGTCATCAGGAAGTTTTAGCACCCCTGAGTTGGAAGAAATAATAGCTACCAATGGAACTAAAGAAATGGAGTTTCAATGGCAGTTTCCCGAAAGTGACTTGACTGGCAATTTCAATTCCAATTCTGCTTATCAGTGGAATCATGGCGACCCGTTGACTGGCAATTTCAATTCTGCTTATCAATGGAATCATGGCGACCCATTTACTGGCAATAAAGCTATAGATTCAGATTCAACCGATTCAACCAAAAGAGATGTCTTCACCGATAGCGAAGCTGTTTTAGAAGCGTCTGTGTTTGAAGCTAGAAATCAGTTAGAAATATTTGCTAATGGTGAAGACTTTTTCAACGAGTTAAACCAAGCCTTCGAGCTTGATGTATCTTCAACTGAAGCTAAGGCTGTAATTGAGGACTTGGCTAGCGGTGAAACTATGCCTAAGATTGAAATTCTCTCCGCTAACGAGCTAAATAATGCCAATGCTGCTTTTGGCGAAGAAACTATTTATGTTTCTGAAGAATTCCTCAGCGACAATAGCGATAGTCTAGATGTGGTAGAGGGCGTGTTGCTAGAAGAAATGGGTCATTATGTCGATCGAGAACTCAACCTCTTTGATTCTCCTGGCGATGAAGGCGATATTTTTTCCCAACTGGTTCGAGGTGACACGATTAGCGGGGCTGAACTAGACGATTTGCAAGCTGAAGACGACAGTGCCACGATTAGTGTTGATGGAGAAGTGATTAGTGTCGAGCTAGCCGAACCTTCATCACTAGAACCAACACCTGGTACTGATTACACTGAACTCGTTCCCATTCCGCCAGATTCAGAAATAAATCAAGGACTAACATCACCGTTACCAGAAGTTATGTATGATCTTATTGGCGATCCAGGTAATGCAGAAACAGGAGAAGTTAGTCCAGAACTTGAGGAGCTTCTCGTAACCCGAAATGTAGGTCCGTTTGAAGTTTCTGGACTTACGCCTGCGGTTGACGCTCTTGAACGAATTTTTACTCAGGTCAAAGAAGATAATCCAGAGCTTTATGAGCAATTGGGATATTCTGGGATGTACAACTTGCGTCGGATAAATAGTGTAGATACCGGTCCTATACCAGGTACTATATCAAATCACTCTTGGGGAACAGCCATCGATATCAATATTGGCGACGATCCCGACTTTGAAACAGATGGTAAAACTGACAGAGGACTCGTAGAGTTAGCTCCCTATTTTGAAAAAGAGGGTTTCTATTGGGGAGCTGGATTTGATACTAATGAAGATCCGATGCACTTTGAGGCTTCAAAAGAATTGCTCGAACGGTGGAGATGAAGAAACGGCAGTCGAGCCAGCCTCGCCATCTGAAGACGAATATTTGGTTGGTGACTGGAATGGCGATGGTACGGATAACATCGCTGTGCGACGAGGTGGTCAAATACTCATGGATATCAACGGGGATGGCTCTTTGGTCGAGGAAAAACTATATGGCAATGGTAATGCTGAAGACGAGTATTTAGTTGGTGACTGGAATAACAATAATACGGATAACATCGCTGTGCGACGAGGTGGTCAAATTCTCATGGATATCAACGGGGATGGCTCTTTGGTCAAGGAACAACTATATGGCAATGGTACTTCTCAGTCCCCACCAGAACCACCACCTGGTACTGAACCCATTCCCATTCCCATTCCCTTGCCTATGCCGTATGATGCCACCGAAATTATTAACTCTCCTGCTGTCGAGGATGGAATTCGGGCATCTGCTGAAACCTCTGTTCCCCTAATCTTGAGTGAAGCTCAAGAAAGTGAAGTTACCGATCCTGGACAAATTGCCTATATTCTGGCGACCGCTGACCATGAGTCGGGTCTAGGGGAAAATATGGAAGAATTCGCTAGCGGTGAGGATTATGAGGGAAAAATAGATTTAGGAAATACTCAGCCTGGAGATGGACCTCTGTTCAAGGGCAGAGGGTATGTACAAATCACTGGCAGGAATAACTACACTGACTGGTCAGAGAAACTGGGTGTCGATCTGGTGGGCAATCCAGAGCTAGCTACCGTTCCTGACAATGCTGCCAGAATCTTGGTTGAAGGAATGCGAGATGGTAATTTTACTGGCAAAACATTGAGTGAATACATCAATGGAGAAAATCGAGATTTTTACAACGCCAGACAAATCGTCAATGGTATCGATCCAGCTATAGCTCAAGATATTGCCGATGATGCAGAAAGATACTATGAGGTTTTGACAACGTAGGCACAGCTTACTCACGATCATTTTGGCAACTGCCTCAGTACTCACTTCTAGAGGATAGATACTGGGGCATTCACCAGTTTTAAGAGTACAGTTTAATGTCTTTAATCGCAACTTTTCAGTTTCATTTTTGGTCTACGATAACAAATCTTTTTGTCTAGAAAACGAAGGGGGAGGCTACACGACGATCTATAAATTCAGGCGGAGCAAAGATGTCTACTATCAACTACTTTCTCAAGTTTTTTTGGCTCGTGGGTCTATTATCAGCCTGCCAAATGACTCCAGTTGAGGATTTGTCACGAGCCTCTTCCTTGCCAAGTTCTCCTAGCTCTACTCTAACCTCTACGTTGGCTAAAACTGAGCCAAGCCAGTCTCAGCCCCAGGCAATTTTTAGCCAACTTCTGCCAAAACTCAAAGCGCAAACAGAGCTTCCTATCCGCTTACCTGCCTACATTCCTGAGTCAGACGGTTCCCTGACCATATATGCAATTTTAGAAACCGCAAATGTATCTAAATACGAAATTCAGCTTGCTTTTACAGAAGACTGCAATGGGGCAAGTGTCTGTCGCTTAGGCAGCACTTCAGCAGAAGCGATCGCGCCCAAATCGTCTGTTCTTACAGGCGAGGCTGTAGCTCTGGCTAATGGGATTACTGGCTATTTTACTGATGCCACTTGTGGTGCTAACTGTTCTGATGCTACGTTGACCTGGGAACAAAATTCAGTTCGCTATACCGTTGGTATTAAAGCAGGTAAAGTGACAACATTGGTGAAGATGGCTAATTCTGCGATTAGCGCCTCTGTATCTCTTGCTAATGCGGGAGATTAGACTATATCTTTCGTACTGTGCCAAGCGATCTTTATGCAGGAACTTCTTTGGCTCAATATTTCTTAGAAAAACTAAATAAGCAAAAAGCAGCTATCTTTTATAATTCCCAGAGTAAGTACAGTAAATCCCTCAAAGATGCTTTTAGTACCAGTCTCTTAAGCAAAGGGGGCGAAATCGCTGCCGAATTAGATGTTACCGCTCCTAATTTTAATGCCGATAATGCAGTACAGCAGCAATTCTCATTATGATAATAATTATCACTATCTTGGAAAATTGAGTTCCATTAAACCCAATTTTTTCGTAATCAGATTGAATTTTGCTGTTAAATTTCTCATTTAGGCTCTTGGGTCTTTGTATTATGTAAAGACTACAAAATAACGAGCAAGAAAAACCATCCTAATTATCTCGAGCGATGAAAATTAGGGGGATTTTTGCAGATTGATGCTGGATTTTTCTAGTTATTTTCAACTTGATTCACTTCTATTTTCAACTTGTATTAACTACATCATCTAAACGCAAAGCAGAAACATAAACCAAACGACCCCAAACAAGTTTTTTGCCTGATAAAACTTGAGTTTGTCCTGGTTGAAGGTGGGCAAAAATGATTGATGCTCTCAATTGTTTTCGCCCATCATTAATGCGATCGCCCTGCGCTATATTGTCTTGCTTGAGAGAGCTTTTGCCACTTCTGCTCATAGTCAACTTTATTTTACTCTACCTATTTAAAACTAAACTGTATACTGTATGCAATTGTACTTTTCTTTTCAGCCAATTAGGCAGATCTAATACAGTTAATTTTTTTTGTTCCACTTGCTTCCATTTTTAAAGCTAAATAGAGGTAAAGTTTTCCACTTTTTTGGGGATGGAAATTAGATCGAGCTTTTTATTATTCTGAATTTGTCTTCAGCAAATCAAGTAAATGCAAGGAGTAATAGAAATGGCAAACGCTATTTTGAAAATCAAACAAAACATCGGCATTGGTATAGTTGGTTGGCTGGTTATGTTTGCTCCATCGCCTAGCCATGCTTTAACAGTTGAGGAAGTACCCAATCCTAGAAAGACTGATAATGGTTGGGTAACAGATATGGCAGATATTCTCAGCGATCGCACAGAAAACCAACTCAATCAAATGATTTCTCAATTGGAAAGTGACGATGGTACAGAGATTGCTGTAGTTACCGTTCCCGAAACATCTCCAAGTGCATCCCCAAAGGAATTTGCGACTAAATTATTCAATTATTGGAAAATTGGCAAAGCCGATCGCGACAATGGCATATTGTTTTTAATCTCAACTAGCGATCGCCTAGCGGAAATCGAAACGGGGTATGGGATGGAAGAAATATTGCCTGATGCTAAAGTCGGCAATATTATCGACACGCAAATTATCCCTAAGTTTAAGCAAAACCATTTTAATGAAGGAACTCTGGCAGGAACTAAAAAGTTAATCGCTACCGTAAAAACTTCGGCAGATCGACAATCAGCCGTAACAAAAGTTAACCCAGAAGAACCAGAATTGAAATTTAGCAGCTTCCCATTTACGTTCCCAATTATATTGATGATGCTACCGATATTATTAGGTCTTCTCTTTTATTTTATACATCGTTCGCGTAAACTATTCATTGAACCAAATGAAACAAGAAAACGTATCGAAAAAGATGATAATCATCTTCCTATTTTCTGTGCCAAGTGTAAACAAAAGATGCAGAAAGTTGAAGACACTGAAATACAAAATTTATTAAGTGAATCAGAAAAGATTGCTCAAGAAATTGGCAGTATTAAATTAGAAAGTTGGAAATATTCTAGCTGTAGTCAACAACCTATTATATTTATCTATACTTCTGATCCATCTATTTCTGTGGAGTCTATTGCTCATTTATCTTCTTCTTCAAGTAGTAATAGTAGTCGTAGCGGTATTAGTGGTGGCACCAGCGCTGGCGATATTAGTAGTGGCAGTAGTAGTGGTGGCGCTAGTAGTGGCAGTAGTAGTGATGGCGCTAGTAGTGGCAGTAGTAGTGGTGGCGCTAGTTATTAATCTTGGCGGTGATAGTCGCTAAATTAACGATGTGATTAATTGTTGATATCCAACTCAGATTATTATAAAGATGAAATATTCAGATTCAGAGATTCGCATTCCTGAAGATATTGCTTCAGAAGTTCTCACTTTAGCTTCTCGATACTATGCCGAACAAAATCAAGGATATACTTTATCAGAACTGACTCAGGCAAGTGCAGAAGTTCAAATTCCGCCAGAATTGATCGAATTAGCCGTCCTGAAAGTTCAAGCACAACGTCAGCAAAAATTAGAGCAGCAAGAAAGAATTAAGCAAAAGCGTCAAATCTTTTTAAAAGTCGGTGGGTGTTTTTTAATCGCGATCGCATTCGGTACAATTTATATCTACAATAGTCTTAATCTAGCAATTTCTGAGCCTTTAGCAGCTTGGGCGCAAGTCGAAAATCAATTACAACGACGTGCCGATCTCATTCCCAAGCTGGTTCAGATTACTCAAAGTTATGCTCAAGAAAAAGAAATTATCGATTTTCTAAATAAATCTCGTCAAGGATATTTACAAGCCAAAACTCCAGAAGAAAAATTGCAAGCATTAACCTTAGTTAATCGGGCAATTACTAATTTTCAAAATTATGCTATTACTGACTCTCATTTACAAAAAAGCCAGCTATTTATCAATCTTCAGTACGAAATAGCAGGCACTGAAAACCGTATTGCCACTGAAAGAATGCGTTATAACCAGGCAACAAGTGCTTATAACCAGAAAATTCAGCAATTTCCTAATCTTTTATTCGCTAAAAATTTTGGGTTTAAGCCAATGTCTATTTATCAGTTAAAAAGATGAAAAAATCATTTTATATTACGTTTATCACTTGCGGTTAAAAAACTGTCAAGCTGCTATTGCTGATTACCAAAAAGCAGCACAATTACTTAGCAATAAGGAGACATAAAAAGCGATCGCAAAGTAAATTAGGGTAATTTTTGGGCAAACTTAAAATGAAACAATATTATCCACTTCTACTAGTTTTTATAGTTTTATTAGCTAGCTCCGATTTTTCTCTCTCAGCCACTCAAATTCCTATAAACAAAAAAGAAACAATAGCTCAGATCACTAATAATTATGACTCAATTACACTTGTTGATGGGAAAATTATCTTAGGCGATCTCCTGCAACAAGAACTGCCTGAAAAAATCATTATAGCCAGAGATGAACTGCAAGATCTCTCAAAAATTTTAGCGATTAATTCTTCAGAGACGATACCTTCGAATAGCTTGGCAATCGGCATTGGTTATTTTCATCGAGGGCAAAATAATTGGGAAATTAAATTTACTTTTGGGGGAATTGTTTTGGATACTTCAGAAACCATAATTTTATCTACCAAGCAAATTTTTGCTTTAAAAAAGTTTTTTAAACATACAAACTCGCTTGTTATAAATGGTCAGAAATATCAGACAACTAAATCAATGATCCAGTTTGGACCGATACTTCATCAAAAATAAACTTAAGAAATTGGGTAGTGTTACAAAGAAAAATATATCTATAATTGGCAACCACAAGGATTGAGAAACCAGAGTATGTGACTTCGCTCATTTGTAAGATTGCTAATTTATTTTATATCAGCAAAACTAATTAGATGAACAGATATAAAACATTAAAAAATCCACTTGAAAGTAGGATGGATCTTTAGAGGATGTCTGAAAAGTCAGAATAAATGCGATCGCAAACGTAAATGTTTGACCTGATAATTGTTTCAATCGAGATTGAACTGAGGCTTGATGTTTATTAACTCGTTTTTCTAACTGCTCAAGGTCAGACGCTAAAATTTATTGAAATAGTAGGAACACGAGATAGACTTTTATTGCTAATGGTTGCTTTTAGCCTTTATGTACATTAACAAATGGTAGTCCTAAACAGGTAAGGACGCATTATAGTGATGAACAAAATTCCAAATAGCACCAACATGATTTTCTATCTTTTTAGAAAATGAAAGAGTTTTCCTAACTAATCGAGAAACTCTTTGACGTAGAGTGCAATTAAATCTCTCAATGTAGTTAGTTTTTCCTGTTTCTTCTTGGTGCGCATTCCCTTGCGCCTTGCGTCGACGCGGGGTCGCATCCGCTTTTCCTACTGCTCGATGGCGTTTCGAGGGAATTACCTGTTCATATGCTTCCCAGAAATCACTATAACAAACGGCGCATTGTCGATAGACTGGTGGCAAAGACTGCCAGAGCTTTTTTGCTCCATGACGACTGCGATCGCCAATATAAACACCGACGATTTCTCTAGTTTTGGCATCTAAAGCTAGCCAAATCCATTGTTTATTAGCTTTCTTAGTTACAAATGACCACATTTCATCACATTGAATTGTCAATTTGCCTTTTTTTTAGTTCTCACTTGAACTTGTTGCGAAATTGATTCATATTTAGTGTTAACGTAACTTTGAAGCCACGGTTCTGAAACTTCGGTAACTCTAGCGATACCAGCTAAAGGTATTTTCTCTAGCAACAACTTGTCAACTAAATCTTTGGTCTGTTGACTGATAATTTTATTTTGTGGATCTTGTACAAATTGTCTCCTACAACTTCGGCACTTATAGTTTTGTTTACCGTTGTGGATGCGACCGTTTTTGACAATTCGATTTGAATCACATGATGGACATGAAGGCAATACAGTTGCTGACATATAAACTAAATAATCTGCTTATTTATTTTATATCCTTACCTGTTTAGGACTACCTAACAAATTACTTGTCATCTTAACAAAATAATGTCATTAGCTATTCAATAGCTGGTTGACTGACAAAAGATGAAGAGAAAAACCTGAGAATAGAGATTCAGTAAAGAGTTGAGGGATTGACACAAAGCAAGGGGAGTCAGCACTCTGAGATTAGATACCACTCATAATTTCAGAATACTGTGAATCAAAACTCCCGTCTCTACAATGCCTTGAATCAATGGATGAGTCAATAGAAGTTTGAAGACAGAAGTATGAAGGCGCGAAGTTTCAAGTTTGTTCGAGGGCTTGTACCTCATACGAAGTCCTTCGGACGAAGTTTGAAGTTTGAAGGAAGAAGGAATGTAGGAGGAATTCGGGAAGGATTTTTTGTAGCTCATACCTCACACCTCATACTTCGCGCCTTCATACCTCATACACAGGGCTATCGCCCAGATCGTCCGTCCTTCGGACGACTTCGATGCTTCGCATCGTGTAGGGCGAAGCCCTGGTACCTCTACCAAACTAAGAGCGATCGTGAACGACGGGGCTTGCAACGATCGTGAACGACGGGGCTTGCAACTATAGTGGAACAAAGGACTTGTCCGCATGTAGGAGGAAGTAGCTGTTTACGAAGTTTGAAGGAAGAAGTTTGAAGGAAGAAGGAAGAAAGATTTTTTGTACCTCATACGAAGGAAGAAGTAGCTGTTTTACTTCATACTTCATACCTCATACTTCATACTTCATGCAGCTGTTTTACTTCATACACGGACTCTCTGTCCGTCGCCGTTCCCGGAAGGAGACGTCGGAACGCAGAGAGCGTTCACCTCACACTTCGCGCCACAGGGCTATCGCCCAGATCGTCCGTCCTTCGGACGACTTCGATGCTTCGCATCGTGTAGGGCGAAGCCCTGGTCAACCTAAAAACTTTCACTTTCATTTAGCAGAGGCAATTTGCTTACACAACGTACAGATTCACAAAGGTGAATTTTCTGGCAAAGTTCATGTGATTCTTGGTCGCAACAACGTTAACGGCGAACTATGGGCAATTGTCAGTAATGAAAAAACTACTCTACAAACCTTTGCTGAATATGGATTACGTTTTGATATCGAAGCGAATTTTTTAGATGACCAATCTGGTGGTTGGAATGTTCAACGCTCGATGATTCGAGATGTATGCGCTTTGTCCCGTTTGTGGTTTATCTTATCTGTGGCTACTCTCTACGTTAGTGCCCAAGGTGTTGAGGTAGTTCGTATTGGCAAACGAAGATGGGTTGATACTCATTGGTTTCGTGGTAATAGCTATTTTAGGATTGGTTGGGATTGGGTCAAAGCTGCACTCATTAATGGTTGGAATTTACTTCATTGCGTGACTTTCTCTAGTAATCAAGATCCCTCACCTGCAATGGCATCACGATCGCAATATCAAAAACGAGCAGATCAGTTGGAGTTCAAAGTTTTAACTTATTCCTACAATATTTCTTGAAAGTTTTGTCAGTCAATCAGATATGAGCCTCTTATTTGGTCTATAAACGTAGTAGAAACTTGTTCCCTACACCAAACTCCTCTCGCAAATCTTTGTCATTATTGCGCTCGAGAACTTTCTCCCTTGGCTTCAAACTCCAGAGTAGGTTTTTGTTTAAAATGTGGGAAATGGCTTGGTAACGGTTTAAAAAAGAGAACTCAAAATCAGCAAAGCTCAAACAAATATAAAACACAATGGCATATATACGTTAATGAAAATATTGAAAAGCTGATTTCAATCTCACATAGTTTAGACAAACCAATATCTAGAAACTTAGTTTCAAATTCTTTTAATTTGTGCATCAATCAAGTTACACAAGGTAATATTGCTGATTTTGCCAAAATATTCCAGATTCCGAAGAACACTGTATGGATGTGGTCTAAAGGCAAATCGATTCCACAAATAGATACTTTGCTGAGTATTTCTTATCATCTCAATCTTTCTGTTATAGAATTTTTGGCAATTGATAAATCGCATCTAATCTGTTCAAGGCTCATAAATTATGATGAGGTTTTTCATAGACATTTAGCTCGATCAAGTAAAAATAAAGCCAAAATAGACTCTCAGTTTGTAGACAAATATTTACTAGATATTTTGATTGACAAAACAAGAACTCCTCCTGTGACCGAAATAGCAAATGAACTTGGATATGACAGACGAGTCCTCACCAGAAAGTTTCCCGAACTATGCCAAAAAATTTCTCAAAGATATATTGCCAACAAAAAACAATATTCTCAAGAAAAAATTAAATCCTACTGCCTTGAGGTTGAAGCCATTGCCAAAAAATTGTACTTACAAGGCATATACCCCAGTGAAATGAGTGTTTCACAACATTTAGATAAGCCTGGATATTTTAGATATAAAGAAGTAAGAAATGTTTTAAAGCATTTTCAGAATAATCATGTTTAGTATTATGTGAATTTACTTAAAAATATTTTCTTGTATTTTTGATTTATGATTACGCTCCTCCACTGAGAACAAATCGCAATTGACGTATTACATTCTATTTTGCTAAATGTTTAAAGCTTGCTGCATATACAGAAGACTTTTACTATTCCATCCCTATAAAGTTTGTTTTTCAAGCATAAGCTTGCCAAAGTCATTTTCAAGCATAAGCTTGCCGAGGTGGCAAAGTTATGGTTTAAGTCACAAAAGTCTTTTGAAGACTGAGCGATAGCGAAGTGGGGGTAGGGAGACTTGAACTCCCACTAGACCGTCCAACCAACCTATTAACATTGGCTCAACCCCTTATTTATTAACCATTAGAACTAAAGTGAGCAAAAAGTGAGCAAAGATTATAACTTTGAAGTTGGTTACGAAACTTTACGAAAAGACTGGGAAGTCTATAAGAAGCAAACGCCTAGAGGGGTAACGCTTGTCAAAGGTAGTAACAATATCTATCTTCAGTTCAAGACTCCTAACACACCTAGAAGCAAGCATAAGTGCAATTGTACTTTTAGTATCGACGGGATGAACGATGCCGTTAGGAAGGCTAATAAAGTCAAAGAGAAATTAGATAGTCTTAAAAGCGAGACTGAGTTTTGGGACTGGTATAAAAAAGAAGTAGAACAAGAGTCTCAATTGATTGACGACAGGCTAACTTTTGAAGAAGCTATAAAAAAAGTAGAAAATGACTTTTGGGAGAGGCTGAGTAGAACCAAACGCAAGAGAGACAAAAGTAATCACAGTGACCAAACTAGCTGGAATGATACTTACTATCGCTTTTACAAAAAGCTTCCTTTAGGCAAGCCTTTTGAGCTAAATAGTATTGAAACCGCTTTGAGTAGTTGGGAAAAAGGCAGCAAAACTTATGAAGGAGCGGTTTCGGCTATGAAGCATCTTTCTAGAACAATTCGCAGAACGGATATTTACGATTGTTTGTGTGAAATAAACGCTGTTCAAACTAAGTTTAAAGAACTACAAAACGCTGACTTAGAAAGTTTTCTTGTCTGGAGAGACGAAATACTTGGTGTAACCAAAGAGTTAAGCAAATTGTCAAATACAGATGCTCGAGAAGCTTGGATGTGGGTGTTCTCTATGCAGGTAACCTATGGCTTGAGAATAAGTGAAGTCTTTGCTATCAAGAATCTATTTGAGGCTTACATTACTAAGGACGGTGTATCTATACCTGCTCTTAATGATGCTAGTAATATCAAAAACCTAATTTACATAGGAGATAAAACAGCGATTGATACTACTGTTAAAACAGGAAACCGTATCGCTCGTCCAATGATTCCACCTAAGTATCCTGACTTGATAGATAAACTGAACCTTAAATCTCCTGTTGTACCAACAAACAAGCCTAAAAGCAATAACTCGAAATCCATAAGCAACTTTTACAATAAGACCGCCTACAAATGCTTAACGAGATGGAATGGTACAACCACAGAAACACACGCTTTTAGGCATCTAGCTAACATTAACGGGATGCAAGCGGGTATTTCAAAAGAGGTTAGGTCACAATCCCTTGGTCATACAGAAGCAATGAATGATGGCACGTACAAGAAGCGTCAATCTACACAGACGACTATCGATTTACTACTCGATTCAAACGTACAGGCAATTGACTTTGTTACCGCTCTAGCGTCCGTTAAGAGGCTCTGTACCTCTTCCCCTGAAGACAAAGAGATATCAGCTAAGATACTCTCAATCATCTATCAGAAAGACAAAGACGAAATTATTACGCTACTATAAGCATATTACTGGACTAGGTATATATTTACTCAATATGCTTATCAAAAAGGGACTCTGTAACAGGAGTCCTTTTTATTGTTTATAAACAAGCAAAAAAAAGGAAGCCCTGGCATGCAGGACTAACTCTTCTTACACAAAAGCAATGGTAAAACCAAATAATCAAAACGTCAACAAGAAACCTACAGGTCTTGAGTCAGCCCTAATCAGCAAGCCCTGGTATTATACCTCTTCACCTGCGAACGTAAACTGTTTTTACTGCGTAAAAAACCTTCGGTCAAGCAGTTGACATTCTTCGGCTTCGAGCCATTTTGTAACCATCGCTGATTAGGGTGTTCTGTGACTGTTTTTGTGAGCAATGGAAACAGAAGACAGGCTAGTAAAGTTAGTACAAAAATACTTAACAGCAAAGGCTGAGGAACGAAGCTATGACAGAAGATAAAACAGCAATTACGGGGTATTTCGATATTACGGAAGAGGAACTGATAACGGCTTACGCAGACAAGCATCGGGTAACTGAGTCAAGAGTGGTGGAGGCTATGACAAAGAAAGGGATAAGACATGATAAAGAGGCATCGAAAGGAATTGCTAACAGTTCTCTATTAGAAGAAAGATTAAAGAGGTTGGAAAGGGCATTAGATGACTGGGTGGATATTCATTTTAGATGCGCTGAGAAGACAGAGAAACTAGAAGAACAAATAGCTCGCTTAGAGCAGGAGTTAGAAGAACTCAATAAGACCATAAAGATGGAAGAACCGCAGAAGCTGACAGATGAGATGATGGCAGCCGTTACAGGTCAAAGTGAATGGAAAGTTAAGCTGTGGAGGCATGGCATCCAAAAGCCTAGAGGGAAAATAATCAAGCAAAAGCTAGAGGCTTACAAAATAGTTGATGGTGTTTGGATGAAGAGGTAGGTAGGCGTATTCTAAAAGTGTGCCACAGAACGTGGCACACTCTCTGGAAATGCCTATAAACTCGTTGATTTAATTTAGCTAATTTAGCTGTTTTCAGACGGAGCGGGGTCAAAATCAATATTATTGACTTCCGTTTTAGCGAGAACATCTTTTTTCGCTAAGTCTTTTTCTTCTTTTTTCAGGTCTAGGGCTAACTTAACCTCATGTTCAAGTACTTGTCTTTCTGACTGAAGTTCTGCATAGCTCTCCTTGATTTCTATAACCCCTCCACTCATTTCTCCTATTCTATCTGCTTTCTCTGCAAAATCCTGTACGTTCTCGGTAAGTCCTGATAGCTTGCGCATGGCTTTATTTTGAGGACTGTACTTTTCAGACATCTCTCCGTAAGCATCTTCATAGACTGCTCCTGCCTCTCTTAAAGCGTTGCCTATCTTACCCGTGTTAACGGCAGAAGATTCAGCGATGTTTCTAGCCGAATCAAACAGACTAAAGGTTAAGTCTGCTAGGTTAGCTGCCGACTGGTAAACACGGCTGTAAGAAGCTATTTTATCCGTCAGTGCTTTGTGCTTTTCTTCCCCTATAGCAAAGTCTATTAATTGAGTCAACTTAGCACTAAGTATCGACTGAACATCGAACGGCTTATCGTCCGAGTCGTGTACTCCCATAGCTTGAAATGTGATAGTGGCGACATCGGCTAGAGTATTGCCTAGTCCCCTGGACAACATTACACCATTGTGAATAACTACGGCCGTAGTAATAGCATTAAGTATCTTGTCCCCATGTGTAGCCTTCCAAGCGGTAGAAGCAAAACTTTGTACTTTCTTTAGTCCATAATCACGATGACTAACAATGTCGTTAGTGCTTTGGGCAATGGTTCTTAGCCCGTTGTTTTGAGTAATTATTGTAGCGTTTAAACCTGCATTTAGCACATCTTGCCCCCCTAAAAGCTTGCTCATCATCGCCCCTAGTCCTTGAGTGGGGTTAAGATTACCTGGAGAGACGGGACAACCACCTCCATTAAGACTGTTACAAATACCTGACTGTGCGCCTTGACTAAGAGCCTGTGGCGTAGTTTGGTTTTGAATAGTAACTAGCCCTGGTAGTAATAAAGTTCCAATAGCTAGACCGAGTTCTTTTTTAAAGTCTGTACTAATATCTGTTTTCAGTTCTTCTATTTGTTGTTTTTGCACTTTCGGGCTCTCTATGTTGGGTAATAAATCTTCAAATTGCTGTTTGAACTTTTGAGAATTGTTGTCTAGGTCATAGTCATGAATAGTTTCTGGCTCTGTTTGTGTACCTGTAAGTCGATTAGCAAGCTCAAGCAAGCCGTTTTGAGTAGAAGCTACTTCTTGTTTGACAGAAGCAGAAGTTCCTCCACCACTTTTGACGCTGTTTCTGTGTTCAAGAATAATTAACCTTGCTTCTGTCAATTTAGCCTTAGCATTAGCTAACTCCTTATCTTCAGTTAAATCTTGCTTTAGCTGGTCGAACTCAAACTGTAGAATATGTAATCGCGCATCTAATACGCCTACTGTAAAACCAAGGTCGGCTACTACCGTTTCTAGTGCCTCTATTCTGGTTTCAAGCTCCGTAATCGTTACCTTTTGCTCAGCAATAATTGCTGCTGCTTCAAGCAACTGAGTTTCGATAATTGTTACGGTATTGTCTAGACTAACTATTGCCTCGGTAACTTCTGGCTTAAAATTACTAAGTTCATCTCTGAGAGATTGGGTTTGTTGCTGTAAATCTGCTATAGAAAAGTTTGCCTCTTGTAGCTTCTCAGAAACACTTTCAATAGCAAACCTGTTTCTTCGTACGTCTGCTTCTACGGCAGAAACCTTGTTTTGATTTGTAGTTAAATCAGCACGAACACCGTCTATTTCAGCGTTAGCAGCATTAATATCACCTTGGTTTTTTTGGTACAGCCTAAGCATTCCAGCGTTAACACTATCTACTGCCACTTGAGTTCCTTTTGCTTCAGCGTCGATTCTAGCGTCTAAAACGTTGATGGTTGCAATGTTTAAACCTAGTGATGCAGCTATATTTGCTAAGTTAGACAATAACAGAACGCCAGCCGACGCAGTTACGGCTGTCTTAGCTGCTAATTCGGTAGCTACCGCTCCTTCTGTTGCTACTTTGCTGACCTTCGTCAGGTCAGGCAGGGGAAGCTTAGTACCATTGCCTCTAACATTAAACCAGTTAACCTTAGACGGGACAGACTGCAAAGGAGGCGCAGTACTAGTAACAGGTTCGGCTATAAGATTGGTTATAGCTTCTGCTGCTCTAAATCTAGTTGAACCTAAAAAAGTTCCTCCTATTAAAGTTGCTGATACTAAAGGGTTTTTACCTGCTTCAAAGATGGATACAGACCCCCCTTCTTCTTTCTCTCCTATCACTGCATTTAGCTGGTCGCGCAACTCTTGTAATTCTGCTTTAGTTACCAAGTCTTCACATGGCGTTGGCATACTTTTGTCCTCCTACGGCTTTGGATAATTAAAAACTGATATTCCTTTTGAGTTGTAACAGCAAATAGTGTCACCACACATAACGTCGCAAGTATTTTCTGGACAAGCTTGGTTTATACACGAAACTATTGGACAATTGCCACTTATCTGTCTGTAAATTTGTGAATTGTTTTTATACGCTGTAAACGTACAATTCCTTACACAGTCAGATGGCTCTGGACTCAAAGGAATACAAGTGTCAAGCACAACAGAATTATTTAAAAAAAGTCTAGCGTTATATCTCTTCCCAGATACAGTATCATAGTCCGCTTGAGACTGAGAAGGGATATAGAAATCAGTAGTTCTATTAACACCTTTTGAACTTCCCGTTGAAGTAACTCCTGTCATTGCAATAGAGTACGAACCTTTCCAGTCGGCTAAGGTTTTTATAGAACCGTCAAGACGTTGAACGGTCGGTTGATGCGAACTGACGTTAAACGGGAATTGAGAAATTTTAAATTTTCCTGAAATGGTTAAACTACCAGATACAGTCTTGTCTTTGTAAGCTCTGATAAAATAATCAGTAACACAGTCTCCTTTGCTATCACGGTCACAATCTATAAGATATTCTCTGATTACAATCATAAAATTTACTTGGTAGCCGACAAAACATTGTCCTGAGAGGTAACCTACCTCGTAAGAATCAGCGTCAAGCAATGTCCATGAATCTGATTCGTTATACTTAAACTGAACTCCACTTGGACAGTTTTCAATTGTCATTTACAAGTTGCCCACTAAGTTTTTTGGATTGAAACTACTATTGTCCTGCGTGTAAACAGAAAAGGTAAAATCATGCTTTACTTGAGTTTCGTTGCCTCTAGTCACCAAAACTCTTCTTATGGTGTCTAAATTTGATACGAAAGGTATGTTTTTATCTACAGACAATCTTGTGCCAGTTGCGTTATCAATATAATTATTTTTATGCCAGTAAGCCAACAATGCCGTAACTATTCCTTCTGGTGGCATACTAGCAACGTTGTAACTTTGATACGAATCTGTCGCAAACGCCATAACTTCAGAAACGTCAATAGTCAAAAGATTGTCACTTGCAACATGGTTGTTACCAAAAAAATCAGTCAGTGTTTTTTGAGACATAGTTATTTAAATTAGTATACTTGTACTTAATAAGATAACAGGTAGTTAATCAAATGAGTAAACCAGATGTAGAAACGTTTCAAAGTTACTGTAGAACCTACTTTAATAGGGCTATAAACAAGCATTTTAGAGACGTTGACGGTAGTGATGACGCTAGCCTTAGTACGGCTGCGCCTAGACAACTAATTAAACGGATTTGTCTGCATAAGGATACGGATACGATGACTCTTACTTTAGCTAGGATGTTGACTTGGTGGGTAGAAGCGGGGAACTTGTTAGATGAATATATCTATGGTATTCCTAGTACTGACTTTGAGATATCCAACACCTATTATCCTCAAGTAAAGCTTCACTTCAGAGAAGATAAATACGAGGCTTCTGATAATAGTAGAAGACCCGCTAGAAGCGAGGTAAGTTTTCGCTGGAGGGAAGAAGATTATACGACTACAAACATCAATCTATTGGCTACAAAAATACTAAATGACTTTGCCAAGCCAGTATTTTTTTATCGCAAAGGAAGAAAAGCTTTTACTTATTGGGATAAAGAAAAAACGTATAGATTTACGGTTTATACAGACGATGAAACAGATGCAAAAAAAATAATTGAACAAGTGATTAGAATACAGGACGATAGCGAGCCAGACTGGGATACAAATCTAAGAGAACATATTGACGGGAAAAATTACAACGTACCTGGAACAGTTAGAGTTATGGGACAATTGATTCAAAAACCAAAGAAAAGACCACTGGCAACGGTTAAATTTTCTTATGCAGAATTATTTATCCCTGGTATTACCAAACCACTGGTTTTAGTAGACAGAACGGGAACTAAAGCAAGAGCTTTTAAAATTGCTTAAAAAAGTGTGCGCCCCATAGGTCGAATCTCTAAAGAATGCGCCTTAAAAGCTGATTTTGTGCGCTACAAAGGAAACACGAATCATTATCAAAAACACATATTCAAAGTTAAATAAACATGGCTAAAAGATTTAGTAGGCTAAAGTACGGACTAGAAATGCTTCGTGCGCCTAATTCCACAGCACCAACTCCTGATGCACCGACGGGGACGGTAGCCAAAAAGTTTCAAGACTTCGTTGGGAAGAAAACTAGACTTGTTTACCCTAGAGCAGCCGATAGCAAGCCTGGGGAAATTAACAAAGTGAGTGTACTGCCTTTTTATTTTAATGGTGCAGCGGGGAAAGAAACTATTGTTGCTCAGTCAAAACGTGCCGATGAGGCTGCTCCTTTAGCAGGAGTACAGACTCAGTGCAATCAGATAACCGTTGATTTTGAAAATCACGTTAAGTTAGCTGGGTTTATTCCTGCTAAGGTAACTGTGTTTGACTACGGAACAGCTTCAACGTCAACATTGAGTCAAATTACAGGTGAAAGATACGACAAGAAAAACGGGAAATCCTATACTTTCCCTTATGGTGCGTCGGCTACTGAAAAGGCAGAGGCAGAAGTACGCAAAGGGATAAGTGCTGCTGTTGTCACTTTAGGAACAGCTTCAGTTAGTTTTTCCAGGGAAAAGTATTAAAAATGCTTGATAGGGCATTAGAGCTAGTTATCCCTAGTGGAAGTACTAGGGACATGAACGATAGTGATTTAGATGGACTAATGAAGACTTACTCTATTGTCGAAATAGCCAAAGATGATTTTTTAGCTCAAAAAATTAGCTTTCAGGAGTACATCGATTTACTTGAAACGGCTCAGGTGAATATTGACGGCTATTTAGAAACTGTTGAAGGTAACCTAGAAGAAATGAGGCTAACATAGTCAGCTATGCCAGCAGGTCAAGACTTAATATTCTTTGATAACTCTGAAGATTGGCAGGTCGTAGCGAATATTAACAGAACAGCTACTATTGTCAATGAAAACTCTCATACCCCTATACTTCCTATCGACCTCGGAGTTAGTCTGTTTTCCGACTACATAGCCGTTATAGCAGGAACAACAAGAGGCAAGCCTAGCTGGCAGTTTGCAGGGGATATCAGACAGGTTTACAACTTTGCTCCTGGGGGGAACAATCCTGTTACAGGAGTTCTTCAAAGTCTACCGACACGCTTGTTTATTAATAGGTTACAGATAGTTGAAACAAATCGGATTAGTCCCGATAGGTTTAGACTTAGATACACTCCACCGTTTTGGTTTAAAGACTGTAGCGTACGGGTCTACGAGTATACAGGAGATACGCTTAACTTTGTTAAAGATGCTCTTTTTAGTATTGGCAATGCACTAGGCGTTGACCCAAATCAACCGAGTGGCTTAATAGAGGCTCAGTTAACAATCATTGAAGAGTTGATAACCGATAAGTTTGCAGAATTGCAAACTAGAGAAAGCTCTCAGGTACAACTTGATGACTTTAGAGAATCGCAACTCAGTACTCGCATCAGCCAGACAAATGCTGGGGTTTACACCTTAGCTGAGGGACTGGCTGCGATACTGCCACCTGAACAAGGAGAAGCTTTGAGACGAGCGGTAAGTAACAGATTACAATTAGATTTAGGATTTTTATGATGGAAAGTTCAATAAAAAAAGATATTATTTTAAACGGTACAGATTCGATTGCCGTATTTAAAGAAGATGGCTTAGTTTACAGGGCAAAGGATTTAGAAAGCTATACACCAATAGTACTTGGAAAAATTGAACCTAACACATCTCGCGAGTTTAAATTGCTCTCGGCTATTTCTAAAGATTATCTTGTTTTAGAAATGAATACCGATGTTGTAGCCGACGACAATCCGAACGCTATGGACGAAAATACGGCAAACAATTATAACTACGCAAACGTCAATTTTACAATTTTAAGAGAAGGAAAAAGAGTTTTAAGCCAGATAATATCTCTTAACGCTGGGAACATTTCTACGAGGACTTTTTTGATTTCACCCTTAGACACTTTGAAAATTACCTCAAGTCAAGCTCTAAATTCGATTACACTTATTTGTCAACCTGTTTACTTAGAAAAAACAATATTTGTACCAGAGGTGATAACAGATGAGCCTGTCATTTCATAAGGCGAGAGAACGAGCGATACAAATAATATCTAGTAAAAAGAATGAGGATGGGTATCTGGATGTAGATTATTTAATCGATGATGAAGCAAGAAAAGTCTTAAACCTGCCTTCTAGACCAAAAGATGCGTTACCTTACGTTGGCTGGATGACTCAACCCAAAGAAGTCAAAAATGAACAAATGCGAACATCTAAAGTTGGCTTTATGTTGATAAAGAAGTACGAGGGATTGAGGACTAATGCTTACCTGTGTCCTGCGGATGTCTGGACGATTGGCTATGGGCATACCAAGGGAGTTAAGCAAGAAAAACTACAATTCACAAAGACAAATGATTAGCCATAGCCATCTTGAAGCAGAGAGATTACTAAAAGAGGATTTAAGTATTTTTGAAAAAGCTGTAACTCGATTTGTAACTGTGCCACTGAATCAGAATCAGTTTGACGCGCTAGTCAGTTTTACTTTTAACGTAGGCGTTGGTGCGTTTAGTAAGTCCACTTTACTTAAATTGCTTAATTACAAAGACTATCAAAAAGCAGCTAACGAGTTTAGTCGTTGGACACGTGGTGGGGGAAGAATTTTACCAGGGCTAATTAACCGCAGGAAAGACGAACACGAGTTATTTGTAAAACAATGATTACTAGGAATTTTTCTAGATTGCCTCCACTATCGTTAAACTTACTTTCTGGAGGTGCTTTTGTGTTTATTGTTTGTTTGGGTATACGAGTTGCCCGTGCGCCTGAAGTTGGCTTAAGAGTAGCTAATACGCAGTTAATTATCGGTAGCAGTGCAAACAAGCTTTCTGAAGTAGCCGTTAAGTTAGATACTCAAGCTGAGATTATCAAACAAAAAGATGAAGCTTACGAAAATTTAAGAGCAATATACGAAGAGTCTTTGAAAGGACAAGAAGGATACGGAAGACTTCAAGGAGCGATAGAAGAGATTCAAGATTTACCAGAAGTTAAAGACACAAGAGAACTGCAAACAGAAATATCGGCTACCAAGAAAATTATCAAGCAAGTGACTAGTGAGTAGATGTGTATCTGAAAAGTGTGGCACAGAACGTGGCACGCTTTTAGAAGATGCTCTTAGAAGAGAGAACAAGTAAAGCTTTTATATAAGTACTTATTTCCCTGTGGCTACGCCCACCCACCCCTAGTATACTTTCCTTGGAGCGTAGCGGAATAGGGTTATTAATATAATTGCTTTTGAAATCGCTAACGTCAATAGTTAGTAAACAATTATTTACATTTAAAATATTAATTTCAAGTATTCAACAAATAAACTAATTTTTATCTAAAATTTACGTATTTTCGCTGATGCTAAAGAAAAAAAAGGATAGTAGATGAAGTTTAAAAAGTCAAATTTACTCACCTTTAGATTAAAGCTCTGAGAGATTACTTTTGAAACTTTGATTAACAATTTAACAGGAAAATTATGCCTGATATAGAAACTATTAGCTGGCAAGAAATGACGGGCAATAAGTATGCTAAAGCTTTACACCCAGCGATGGTTAGCAAAGCTGGATACGAGACAGTTAGAAGTATTCGACGAATTGGCGACGCTGTACCAACCGTATTTAGGGTTATCTATGACCGTCAGTATGTTCTCGACTACGTAGGCAATGGAATATGCAAGACACTTTTTGTTTTAGGGAAACAGGGTGTACTAAATCTTGTCAGTGAGGCATGGGACAATTACTACGGAGTTTTGGATATTAAAGAGTCTTCTTCTGAGGAGTCTGTTTAATGTCAGTGAGACCAAAGTACAAAGCAAAGCCTGTTGTCTGGAACTCAAATACTTGTTCCGTGGAGTCTCCTGAAACAATAGAGCAATTTCGAGTAAGAGAAAGATTTAAGCTACCTTCTCATATCTGGAGATTTGATTCCCAGCATGAGTTTAAAGTTTATCTAGAACTCAAAAGAATGTATGGCGAACACAAGATTTCAAGGCAAGTCCCTGTATTGGTAATTGCACCTGGGTTTTCTTATCCAAAAGGCAAAACATGGAAGGTTGACTTTGTAATCTCTAGTGGCGCTGAAGGGGTTAAGCCTTTTCTTTACGTAGAGGCTAAGGGTGCATTCTTAACCGAGTTTGCTCTAATTTTAGGCATTTTAGAAGAATACCAGTTTGACGTTTTTCGTAAGCTTAAAATTATTTTTCCTGAAAGGCTGCCAGTCGGCAACAAGGTAGTAAAAGCACTGCTTGAGTCAGATTTTAGAAAGAACTTGCTTACGTTAAAAGAATTAGAGAAATTTAGAGTATTGCCATGACACCAATAGAATCACCTTACGATGTTTGACTTGTTACCTTAATCGGTTTAGCTATCAACGCAGTTGAAACGTTAGCACTCGAACAGGATAGAGACCCAGAGACAATCATAGCAGAGTTGCTATATGTAACGAACAAGAGGCTACACGAAACAGGAGAAAAAGACTATCTGAGAAAACTATCTTCTCATTATTCTATCCTCTCAGAAGCAATCTATTAATCGTTTTAACGCAAACATATACCGAGAACAGTAATGACAGTAAAGTATTTAGACCCCTACAAAGACGACCCCTATGGCAAACTCAGAGGAGACAAAGCAGAAGCTTACTTTAAAATCTCGTTTGACGAGGCTAAGGTTTACTCTACAGATGATGCTTACATTGTGGCTGCTTTTATCACTAATTATTCTGGGGTCGTTAGGAGCTTCAAAGCAAGCGACGCGCTACTGCCAGGACTATGCGCCATCCCTATCTACGGACGAGAATACGAGATAAGAGGAAAAGATGCTAACGGTAACTGGCAGGGAGTTAAACATCAACCCTCTGTGTTTGAGAAGGCTTTGTATGACCATATTAAGGTGCATGAAGCTTTCTTTATTCCTCCTTCTGGTGGTATTAAAGGGGAACTTACTTTTGTACCTAACGGGATATGTGCGTCGATGGACGAGGCTGCTTTAAATGCCTTGGTGGCAACAAATGTAAGCACTCAGGTCATTGACTTAAGCGGAAAACTACCAGAGTACTCAGTGCCGTTTAGTGGGGGTTTCAAGAAGGGTGGTAGCGATAGCAAAGTAATATCTATTGAGGATAAACTTGCTTTTCTTAAAAAACAAATGGCTGTTGATATTAACGATACCTCTTTCACAGAAGAAAGTTCCTTGTTTAGTCTTACGAGACAAATACACTGTAAAGACGAAGAAGGTGACGGGTTTGCTGAAATCTACTTTGAAATGTTAATGGCAATTATTAGATAACTATGGCGTACGATTATTCGGAATTATTCAAGTCTGAAGACGGGATAGGCGACACCTGGGAAAGTTTCTATAACGACGAATTAACTTTAGCTCAAAACCTGTTAGTCGTTTTAAAGCAAACAATATTTCTGCCTTATGACTTTTACGATATTATCGCTGCTTACTTCATGCTGCCTTCTGCTTTGTGTAAGGTTGTGCCTTATCTATTCCTCAATGGACAATCGGGAAGCGGTAAGTCAACAGTTGCTAAAGTGGCTAGCTATTTACATGGCAGTCCAATTAATTCTAGTAGTGATACTTTTGCTGCAATAAGAAATAGTCTCTCAGGAAGGAAAAAAGCATGGGCATACAGGCAAGGAGCAGAACCAGGAGAAGTAGGTAGCGCGGTAGCCGTCGAAAGTAACATTTGTATGGTTTGGGACGACGTTAGCGCGAGTACTTTTACTAATAGCCCTGAACTTTATAATATGTTCAAGTTTGGCTATGACAAAAGTACAGACAAGATAATTGTTTCTTCTAGGGAAACAGGGATAAACATAGAGTTTAGATGCTTTTGTCCAAAGATATTCTCTAGCATTACACCACTACACCTAGATGACCGTTTTAAAGAGCTAAAAAGACGATTGATAGTAATCCCTTGTAAACGAGTAGAGGAACTTACGGATGAGCGTAAAAGCGAGCTAGGGATAACTGATGGCAATTGGCAGAGTAAACTACTAGATTTACACGGTCTTAATTGGAAGGGCTTCTCTAAGCTGTTTGAGGATTTCTGGGATGTTGAGCTAGCCCATAGCTTTATTACGACCAGAGGCATCTTGAGTAAATCGGTACAAGGGCTAGGTTCTCAGTACAGAACTATTAGCCTTGACCTGATGGCTTGTGGGATTGCCTCTGGTGTCTGGAGCGATGACGCAGAAGCGGTTAGCAGAATGAAGGACTATTGGGATTGGTTCAAGAAGGAAACAGAAAAAAGCGCGGGACTTAGTAACTTGCTTAGAGACTTTGTAAATACTGAAGCTAGGAACGCTAAAAGTGCGGGGATAGGTCTGCAACTTTATACCGCACAGATACGTAGTCAAGTAGATATATGGGTACAACAAGAATGGCTGTTTGAAGCACCTAGACCAAAAGATATCAAAGAGTGCCTGCTTGATTTGGGACTGAGATTGCAAAAAGGAAAATGGAGCAAAGGGTAGGAAAGCTATGGAACTTACGGAACTTGAAGCTATAAATTGCTATAACGCTTTAGCTGTTTATGCAACTCGTGAATTTGAAGCGTTTGAATATTTTCAAAACAAATATCCCGAAAACGATACCTTTTTCAAAAAACACAAAAAAACATTGCCTAAGTGGATAGGAAACCAAAAAGCAATGTACACTGCTCAGTTTAAAATCTTATCTAGTCTAAAACCAAAAAAATGGATAAAAAAACACACAGTTCAGATTGCAAGCAATCTTGCTGAACTAGACTTGCTGGAACACGATATGTCTGTTCTTTTGGCGGCTACATCTGATGAAACAACAAGATGCGATTAAGTTCTGGGAACTTAAGCACGCGATAGATGACGAGGTGGCTATTCTAGGTTGGTCTGTTACAGCCTGTAGGAATGTTATCAATAAACGCTATCAGAAGCGTTCTAGGTTGCTTTTGAGCGATGAGCAGCTAGAAGACTTGTTGGCTTATTTACAGGGTTTGAATGCTGGGACAGATGCTCAAGAATTAGCTGCCAGAAAAGAGAAGCGTAGAAAGCGTAGGCGTAAGTAGAAAACGTGCAACGAAACGTGCCACGTTTTTAGAATATACAGACATTAAAGGAGGCTTATGAAGAGATCGTTTAGGCAACAGAAGGGCTTTAGCTTGGATATTAATACAGTAGAGATAATAGAGGCTAAAGCTTTAGAAGATAAAACCAGCTATAGCAGAGCCTTAGACGTAATCGTACAGGACTGGGAAAAATACGAAACGGTAGTAGTAGACCCAAAGGACGGAACAGTAACCATGCACGAAGCGACAGAGCTAATGTGGGCAAAAATACTAGGTTTTATTTGTGCTTTTGACGATGAGATGCTTGAGGTACTGCTCAAAGTCAGAATTAAAAAAAGAAAAGAGATGGGAGAAGAGGCTAATTAGCCTCTATTATACATTGCTTGGCTGCAATTCAACTAAGCGACCCTAAGGTCAAAAAGGGGTAGTAGAAACAGACGCTTTAATATTCCGCTTGAATTAAGCGGTTTTGGGTAGTTTTGGGGATTTGGGGAATTATTGAAAATACAGGAGAATTTCATGGATAGAGATAAGGTACTAGACTTGATTGCTCTTTCACTTGAAAGAGACGTGTTGAAGGTTGAAGAACTAGCAACCGAATGTGATGTAAATTTTGATTGGGCTTTGAGGTTAGTTGTAAAAAACTGGTTTGACTACCAAGAAAAAAAGAAACTAGAAGACGAAACAATAATAGCTAGTTTGAGGGAAGTAATAAAGTCTCAAAAAATGACAAGAGTACTAGTAGATAGAATATTAGAAAAGCTAGAAAGCGATAGAAAATAGGCTAATAGAGACAAGGGAAAATAGAAATAATAAGGTACTCGCATGACAGGATGCGATTTTAGTCTTATGCACATCCTGTCATGCGAGTAGATGTTAGAGTAAATTTCAATTAATAGATTTGACAGTTTGACGGTGTTGTGATATTTTACAGCCCGTCTTTTTTGTGTCTTTGATTAACCGCTCGATAAATTGGGGTACATAAGTACTCGTTGCACTCATCACAAACTTGTTGCTATATTCAGTTTTGAGCAGGATTTGAGCAAAAAACGGCTGATTGTAAAAGGTCGTTGCGATGAAAGTCGGTTGAGATGAGGCTTTGAGCCGAATGGGGGTAGGGAGACTTGAACTCCCACGACCTTTTACGGTCAACGGATTTTAAATCCGCAGCGTCTACCAATTCCGCCATACCCCCTGGCATGGATTATGTTAAAAAGTAGCTTTTTTCAACAAAGACTAATATATCATACAGTGTTGAGATATTGAGCGCAATTTAGGCTTTTAAATAATTAGATCGGCATAAAAGCTAAAGTTTACTAGCGTTTTCGAGTAAATTTCAAGAATTGAAGGGTTTGAAATTAGCAAAAAAAAAGCAATGAGCTAGAAATATAATGTAATCTAACTTATTGCTTTGGTGGTGTGAGTAAACTTATAAATCTAATTGAAATAAGAAGTTATCGACTAGCTTTATGAGGTTCAGGTAATACGCCAACTTTTACCTCAATTTGTCGCTGTTTGCCGTTGCTCTGTAGAGTTAAAGGTAGTCGATCGCCTACTTGAGTTTTGGCAACTATCTGCTGCACTTCATCAGCTTTGCTGACAGGGCGATCGCCAATCTTTTGAATTATGTCTCCCGATCGCAATCCTGCATTATCTGCGGGAGAATTGGGGACGACACCTACAATTAAAATGCCTTTGTTTGCGCCTATGTCTATATTTCTTTGGCTTTTAAGCTGTTTTCTTAGGTCAGGGGTAATTTCTGCCATTTGGATGCCTAAAAATGGATGATCTGCTTTGCCTTTAGCAATTAATTCTTCAGCTATATCTCTGGCGGTATTGATAGGAATCGCAAAACCAATTCCCTGGGCGTTTTGAATAATAGCGGTATTGACCCCAATCACTTCACCTTGGGCATTGAGCAATGGTCCTCCAGAGTTACCAGGGTTAATGGCAGCATCAGTTTGGATAAAGCTAACCTGTTTGTCAGCAACTCCGATTTGCGCGCTGGTTCTACCTGTAGCGCTGACAATACCAGTAGTGACGGTGTTATCTAAGCCTAAAGGATTACCGATCGCGATCGCCCATTCTCCAGGCTGTAACCGATCGGAATCTGCAAAAGTAACGGCGGGTAAACCGTCTGCCTCTATTTTGATTACCGCTACATCAGTCAAGGAGTCTGTCCCCATAACTTTTCCTTTGAATGTGCGACCATCTTTGAGCGTCACCTCTACTTTGTCACTACCGTCTACCACATGAGCATTAGTAACAATCAAACCATCAGAGCTAACTACAAATCCAGAGCCAACGCCTCTTTGAACCTGTTGACTGGGTATATTGGGTATCTGCGAGCCAAAAAATTGACGGAAGACGGGATCTTTGAGCAGAGGAGAGGCATTTGTTGGGACAGTACGAGATGCGTCAATACGCACGACTGAATCTCCTACCTGTTGTACTACATTACTGACGTAATTTTGGGGTAGAGCGATCGCTGCTTGACCAGATTCATCTTTAGTGACTGTCGAAGATTCTGCTGATTCGTTAGCAACACTGTGAGGAGAATTGATTAAATAATTGCCACCCAGGGCTATTCCACCGCCTAACAGAAGTAGAGAAGCAGAAGCCGTTGCTGTTTGCCAAGGTGATAGTTTTGTCATTAATTAATTTAGCTTTATGTTTAGTGTTTAATTTAGTTATTGATTAGATATAAATAAAATTAAATGTTGATTTCTGAATTAAACTATAATGTCTATCTTTCTAATTTAGATAGATGATGTGTCTTTGGTGTGACAATGTTTTGAATTTTGAATGATATTTTACGCTTAATGTGAATTAATAATCGTTTAGATTTGTTGGTTTTTAGCTCTTAGCTTTTAGCTTTTAGCTTTTAGCTTTTAGCTCTTAGCCACTAAGAACAAATATAAAGTCAGACTTTTTTTCCGTCTACTTTTAAAATCTTGAAGCTACCAAGCCTAAACATATGCTCAACCGAACTAGCGTTAATTAAGATATAAAAGGAGCGTAAGTTGATTGTGCTAGTTTTATGTCCCACAACGATGACTACATTGACGCAGTGAATCCTCAAGCTAATTCTTGGTTGAGCTTAGAAATATACGTTCAAGCTAATCAGCCTAATTTATTGCAGGGTTTAGATCAATGGTTGCAGTTGGATTTGATTAGCGAAGCACAAGTTAAAAAGATATGTCGCCATCATTTAAGCTGTCCTTTACCTGAGATAGAAGTTGCCAGTAATTTAGCAGCAACTCAATCAGATTCTTTAGTAGCTGCCAAAACTTTAGTTAAAGCTGCACCCCAGCCTAATATTATTACGCAAGTATGGCTAAGGTTCTTAGATGAATTAAGTATTCGCTGGCTATTATTTTTAGGTATATTTTTGGTTGTTATTTCTTCTGGTGTGCTAGCAGCAAGTCAGTGGAATAATTTTCCTAAGTTTGGACAATATTTAATTCTTTTAGCCTATACTCTCTGCTTCTGGGGTTTTGGATTTTGGTCAAGTAAACAGAATAATTTAAAGTTAACTTCCCAAACATTAAGGGCGAGCGCAACTTTATTAATTCCGATTAACTTCTGGGCTATTAATCACTTTGGTTTGGGTAGTAATATCTGGGAATGGATAACTATTGCTATTGCTTTTGTTACCTTGACAGCTACGATTTATTTTAAGTTTCAACTAAGAAAAACAGACACAAACAAGTTTTTTGCACCGTTCTTTTTAATACTTAGCTATCTACATTTAGGCTGGAAGTTGCCTATTTTGCCACTGATTGCGGTATATAGCGGTATTATTGCCATTAGTTTAATTCACTACAAATTCTTCTTACCACGACCAAAATATCCTAGAAATAATTTATTATTTTTATTTGCTGCATGGTCATTACTATTAGCTAGAGGATTAATAGATAGCACCTATACAAACTATAACTTAGCGATCGCTTTATTCGCTTGGCTACTAGGGACAATTTATTTAACTCAAGATCGAACTAAGTTAGAAATAATAAATACTACAGCAATATTTCTAAGCCGTATCTGGCAGTTTATTAGTCTGCTTATCTTAAGCTTGGCTTGGATAATGTCCATTGTCTCAGGAGTTACGGGGGCAAATTCTTTTTACTGGCAAACTATTGGGATAAGCGTTTTGGCTATTCATTTATTTAATCAAAGGCTAACTCTTTATTGGCGTAAACGAGATTTAACCGCCATTTTTCTAGTTGGCTTGCAGACTTTATATATCTCTAAAGAATTAATCCCTAGTAGTTTACGCAGCCAGGCTTTAGATCTGTCTGTGGCGGTTAGCAAAACTGAATATTTTCCTGAGTCAGTATTTGGGATAACTCTTTTTCCCTATGTAATTCTGTTTGTTTTTATTGCCAGTTGGTTGTATCGTCGGCAAAAGCTTCAGTTAGCTTTATACGCTGAATGGCTTACCTTAATTTTAGGTATGGTCTTAACCTGTCTTAGCTTATCTAATCCTACTTGGCGATCGCTAAATTTACTTTTGTCTACGGCTACTTTAGGCTATGTCGCTTATATTCGTCAGCCTTTGAGAAACTCGCTAGTTTACCTAACTCACCTGTTGGGTTTAGTTACCGTAATTAACGCAATTGCCGTTAATTTACCTAATTTGAGTCAGTCAGCGTGGGGCAGTATTTTAGTTTTACTCCTGGTTGGCGAGTGGGGGATATATCTGCGTCAAATAAAGCAGCCAAGAATTATTACTTTTACTTTTAGATCTCGACTACAGCAAAGCTTTTGGTATTTTGGTTTGTTATTAGCTGCTGTTAGCTACACCTGTTTTTTGTCGTCAGTAAAAGGGTTAGCGACTCCTACAACTTCTTACTGGGGTTTAGTTTGGTTAATTATCCCTGGGATGTTGACTCTAATTGCCAAATATACTCGCAATATTCAACAGCGTCGGTTAGCAACTTCTCTTAGCTGCATAGCTTTAATCTTGGCTCAATTATTATTTGGGCAAGGCGAAACTAGATTTATTGCCTTGGCGATCGCGATTTGCTTAATGTACATTAATACCTTTAACCTGCGTCGCACTATAATTACCGCAATTCATTTAGGTTTTGTTTTAAGTCTGACTGCCAACTTACTGAGTAGTTTTGTAAGCAATTGGAATTGGCTACCAGTAGGTGTAGTCATTCTCTTTTGCGTATATCAGTTTCGACTATATCTAAAAAAAGCGCTCGCCACTCCCAAATTCGACTATATCTCTCAACGTAATGCCCACGGAATTTTGGGAGTCGGGGTGGAAGCCAAAAACTATAAGCTGATGGGTAAATATATCCAGGCAGCAGACTATTGGGCGATCGCTTTAATTGCTACCGAATTAGCTGTTGTTAGCATTATCTACCTCAATTTACAAGATTTTGGGCAATATTCTCAATATTTGCTCACCACTATTTTACTTATAGGGGCTATTTTTTGGCGTTATCGTCAGCAACCTAATAACCTAGTTTTATATACTCTGGTTTGGTTAGGGGAATTATTAACGGTAGGTGTAGCTGGGCTTTTGGGAGGTAATGGTTTAGTCTGGGCGATCGCTAATGTTATTCTCGGATTATTATGTTTAATTATTATTGCTTGGTTAGCTCAAACCGATTCACCCTGGGCAAGATTGAATTTAGCCTACGTGCCTTTGGTTTATGCTGCTTTGGGCATAATCTGGCGACTTACCTACTTTGACTCTTATACAGGATTATTAACTCTGGGGGCAGCCTTGACTCTAGTTAATACTCGCCAGAATAATAATCAAATTAATAAACTAATTAACTATCTCGGTTTGGCAGGGATTTCTGTTGGGATCTATGAATTAGTTATTTATCGACTGTTGCAGTCATCAGGAGGAAGTGTAGCCGATGGCTTAACTGTATTAGCTTTAGTAGCTGCTGCGATCGCCTTTACTTATCGTTTAATGGCCTGGTGGTATCGTCAACGCCGTCAAACAACGATGTTTAATCTTAGCTTGTCTAAGGTTATTTTGATTGCTCATCTGCACTGGGCAATGAGCAGTATCTTTAAAATTATGGCTGCGGGTATTGCTCTAGAAAGTGCTGCACCTCGTTTAACTTTTATTAGTATTGCCACTAGCTTTTGTCTTGGCGCTTATGCTCTTATTCAGGGTAGACGCGATAAAGCAACAGCAAATAAAGCAAACGACTGGTGGGTATATATAGGCTTGGTAGAAATAGTGGCTACTTTAGTTTACAGCCGTCTAATTATCACTCGCTTAAGCTTATTCGATCCTTGGCGAGTTATATTTACCTGTGCCGTTGCCCTTTTGATTTATCAAATACCCTGGCAAAACTTGGGCTGGCGTAAAACTCCTTGGCAACGCACGGCTTTGATTATTCCTGCGCTGATGACTCTAATTACAGCCGAGGATGTTTCCTATCTCAGCTTGATAATTGTGGCAGCTTTTTATCTACGCATTGTCTACTACCAAAAGAACTTACGCTGGAGCTATATTAGCTTAGGATTTATTAACTGGGGCATCATTAGACTGGTTTGGCAATACAACACGGAATTGATTTGGATTGCAGGAATTATTAGTCTGTCTATTCTTTACGTTGCCCAGTTCGATCCTTATTTTAAGTCTTATCGCCGACAACGCCATTATTTACGTATAGCAGGCAGTAGCTTTGTTTGTGTAACTGCCTTATTTTACCCAGATTGGGGGCTTATTCCTGGCGTTATTAGCTTTAGCTTAATTTTCGTCGGTTTAGGATTTAAGATTAGAGCCTTTTTATTTGTGGGTACAGTTACTTTAATATTGACGACTATTTATCAGTTAATTATTTTGGTTTTAACTTATTCTTTTTTAAAGTGGATTGTGGGCTTAGTAACAGGAATTTGCTCAATTATAATTGCAGCAGGCTTTGAGCAAAAGCGCGATCGCCTAAACAATCAATTAAAAAGCTATGAAGATAAATTAAAAACTTGGCAATAAAAGTAAACAGCGATGCCTACTGCTAGCTGAATCTAAAAAACATTATCCCACGAAGATAAGAATTGCTTGGCGATCGCATATTTGCCAAAGTTACTGATGATTAATTCCCATTCCTTAGCAACTGTGAACTAACAATTAATCGGTACACGGGCAGAAACAAATACTGTATTTAATAGTTTCCAACTCTTGATTATCTAAAAACATGACAAATCGCCTCAAGACTTCTCTAGAGACTAACTGTTTAGCTAGGGATTTAAAAAGGCAACGCGATGCAAAAATGTTGGAACTGTCTCTTTTTGGGCATCAAAAGATGGTGTCTTAGATGATTTGCCACCCAAATTTAAAAACAAATAAATGCAGCACGTTATGACTGCTGCTAACATTATTCTTTCCAACATCGTTAATTCCTCTACCGCCTATCCCTACAAATATTAGTATGTCTTATTATGCTCGAATCATCTAGAGACAAATATATAAATTAGCAATTCTAAATCAAAACTTTAAAATTGCTTCATAAAAACAAAATAAATTTTATACATTGGTTAAAATAGAATATGTATTATCAAGTTCTTAACCGAGTTTTAAGTATGTAAGTTAATTCATAAACATTCATATATTTCATTTTCTATCGATCTAGATTTTAGATAACCTTGGAACAAAAATACATAAAAGCTGGGATTATTAATTTTAGCGTCAAGATAAAGTTAATCTCTAATGGAGAAAAGAATATGCTCCTAAATCTGGATCAAAAACTCCGCCGACTATAGGTACAAGCAAGAGAAAGGAGTTTCCAGCTTTTTTTTATTGCCAAGCTTAGAGCTTTTTGAATAGAAAAGCGATCGCCTAAAAAACATTTATTCTAATAGCGGCGTTGCACAATCGGACGATGATCTATAAAAAGTCTCAAATCACAAGTAAGTTTGAAAAGCTGATAGCTAACAGCTAATAGCTAATAGCTACGAACAGAAACACTTTGAGCAAGGAAGCCCGCGTCGCCGAAGGGCGCAAGGGCAAGTCTTGCTGTTGTACGTCATACGTTAAATTAGCAACGCCCTAATAACATTTACTTTGCCAATTCTGCTTCAATAGCTTGAATCAATTCAGAAGAAGTAGGAGTAACGCCACTACCAAATCTCGCCACTACCTCACCATCTTTATTAATCAAAAACTTTTCAAAGTTCCAGGCGACATCTCCTTGAGGTTCAACAGAATTAGTTAGAATTTGGTATAGAGGATGTTGCTTAGAACCCTGGGCATGAACTTTATCAAACATATCGAAGCTGACACCATATTTAGTTTCACAAAATTCGGCAATCTCTTCGTTTGAACCTGGTTCTTGAGAGCCAAAATCATTACAGGGAAAACCCATAACTCGCAAACCTTTATCGCCATATTCTTGATTCAACTCTTCCAGTCCTTGATATTGAGGAGTATAACCACAGTAGGAAGCAACGTTAACAATTAACAACACCATGCCTTTATAGTCGGCAAATTTTTCCTGATCGCCATCGATGTTTTTTATAGCTATATCGGATATATTACTCATGTTCTGCTTTGGAATCAGATTTACTAAATATGACAGATCGTACTGTACCATCTCTCCAAAACACTCAGGTTATTAAAGTTGATGATTTATCTGTCAGAATCGCTGCTTCTACTGCTGAGTTTACTCAAGATGCAGCTAATCAAGCTCAAAATTATCTGCGATCGCTGTTGGCACAACAAGAAACAGTAAGTATTATTTTAGCAACGGGTAACTCTCAGCTACAGTTTTTGAGTGAAATAGCTGTTCAAGATAAATTAGACTGGTCACGGATAATTCTGTTTCATCTGGATGAATATTTAGGCATTACAGCAGATCATCCTGGAAGTTTTCGTTATTATTTGCGCCATAAGGTAGAACAGCAAGTTCAGCCTTATATGTTTCACTATATTCAAGGTGATGCACCAGAACCCTTAAGCGAATGTCTGCGTTATGCTAATTTATTACAGCAGCAGGAAATTGACCTTTGCTTGTTAGGCATTGGCGACAATGGACACATTGCTTTTAATGAGCCTAACGTTGCCGATTTTAACGATCCTTATGTAGTCAAGCTAGCCCAGCTAGAAACCAAAACCCGTCAGCAACAGGTTAACGGTGGTTATTTTGCCAATTTAGATGCTGTACCAAGTTATGCCTATACTCTGACTATGCCGACAATTTGTGCGGCTAAGAAGATCTTTTGTTTAGCGGGGGGAAGTCATAAAGCAGGAGTAGTTGAGAAAACTTTAACCAAAGCGATCGCGCCTAATTTTCCTGCAACTATTTTACGCCAACAACCCCAGGCAACTTTATTTTGTGATTTGGATTCAATTAGTTTGTTTAAATTACAATAATTGCTAAAAGCCTATTTTTTGTAGTTCCCATGTTTAATATCTTTAATGTTAAGACAATTAAAACAACTAGAAATATCCTGACCCTAAGTCATAGACTAAATATCAAGCAGCCAAAAGTTTATTAATAATCATATGCCTACAGTAGTCGTTCGTGGAGTAAGTCATCATTATGAATGGATTCGTCACCAGCAAGCTAACTCTAAGCCAGTAATGGTGTTTGTTCATGGCTGGGGAGGTTCGGCAAGATATTGGCGTAGCACCGCCGAGGCTTTAGCAGATGATTTTGATTGTCTACTTTACGATCTGCGTGGTTTTGGTCGTTCTTCTTTACCTCCAGAACCTGTATTGGGTTACGATATGGAGGACTATGCAGCAGATTTGGCAGCTTTATTAGATGCTTTAGGACTTGAGCGGGTATATATCAACGCTCACTCTATGGGAGCATCGATCGCCACTCTGTTTCTCAATCGTTATGGCGATCGCGTCCAGGCAGCAATTCTTACCTGTAACGGTATTTTTGAATATGATGCCAAAGCCTTTGCTGCTTTTCATAAATTTGGCGGATACGTGGTTAAGTTTCGCTATAATTGGTTTCTGAAATTTCCTTTTGCCGATCAAATGTTTATGGCGCGATTTCTTCATCGTCCGATTAACAAAAGCGATCGCCTAGCATTTTTAGAAGATTTCCTGTTGGCTGATTATGATGCAGCAGCAGGAACAATCTACACCTCCGTCAGCCAAAAGGCTGTAGAAATTATGCCCCAAGAGTTTGCTCAAATCAGCGTACCAACTCTGATGGTGTCTGGAGAAAAGGATATTATCATTCCTGCAAAAATGGGTAAACAGGCAGCAGCCTTAAACGACAACATTAAATATGTCGAACTACCTAAAACTTCTCATTTCCCCATGCTAGAAGATCCCGCAGCATATCTAAAAACCGTCAGAGAATTTTTACAGCCTCATAATAACCTTTCTTTAACAACTAATAACTAAAAGCTGCGCTCCTTTATTGATGGTTTTTTACTTAATGCCATTATTTTTAGCGAAAAACAAGAGATTCAGGTAGAGTGTAACAAGCCCGATCGCATAGCTGTACCAGAATTAATGAGTAACAACTTATATCAAGATATTCGAGAATTTTATGATGCCTCTAGTGGACTGTGGGAAGAAATCTGGGGAGAACATATGCACCATGGTTACTATGGTAAAAATGGTAACTACAAATTAGATCGTCGTCAGGCGCAAATAGAATTAATTGAAGAGCTATTAATTTGGGCTGGTTATGCTGAAAACAATGCGCCAGAGAACATAATTGATGTCGGCTGCGGTATTGGTGGCAGTACCTTGCATTTGGCACAGAAGTTTGGCAGCAAAGCGACTGGGATTACTTTATCTCCTGTGCAGGCATTTAGAGCCAGGGAAAGAGCAGCAGAAGCAGATTTAGAAGATCGCGTTAGGTTTGAAGTGGCAAACGCTTTAGAGATGCCTTTTGAGGACAATACTTTTGATTTGGTATGGTCATTAGAAAGCGGTGAACATATGCCCGATAAGACTAAGTTTTTGGCAGAATGTTATCGTGTCTTAAAGCCAGGCGGAAAAATAATTTTGGCTACCTGGTGTCATCGGGAAACTGACTCTTTAGCTGGGAATCTAACTGTTAATGAAATTGCTCACCTCAAAGAAATTTATCGTGTATACTGCCTACCCTATGTTATCTCTTTGTCCGAGTATAGAGCGATCGCCTTTGAATGTGGCTTCAATGAGCTTAAATCAGATGATTGGTCGATAGCGGTTGCACCTTTTTGGGATGTAGTAATCGACTCGGCTATTACACCCCAGGCAATTGTGGGTTTATTTCAAGCAGGTTGGCAAACAGTTCAAGGAGCATTATCTTTGAATCTGATGAGTCGCGGTTATGCTAGAGGATTGATTCGCTTTGGGTTAATTTGTGCTACGAAATAGATAGGCTTAACAGTTACGTCAGTAATAACTTTATGAAGATCGATCATGTTCATTTCTACACTAGGAATGCAGCAAGAACTAGAGACTGGTTTATCCACAATGTCGGCTTTCAAGCGATCGCCAGAAGTATTAATAAACACACTCATACTGAGGTAATTGGCTTAAATTCGGCTTTTTTGGTAATTTCTTCGCCCTTAAATACTACTAGTTCAGTTGCCAAGTATCTTGAGTTTCATCCTTCGGGAATAGTAGATATTGCCTTTAGAGTAGATGATCTTAAATCAGTTGTTAGTCAGGCAAAGCACTTAGGAGTAAAAATATTACAGCATCCTCAAACTTATCAATCGTTACCAGGGAAATTTAAAGCTGCCAAAATTACTGGCTGGAATTTTATCCAACATACTTTAATTGAAGCGACTTCAGATAAATTTGATTATTGCTTACCAGATATAGATCTTGAGCCATGTTCGCTCAAGGCTAATTTCAAGACAAATATTACTCACATCGATCACGTTGTTCTCAACGTTGCTGCGGGTAAATTAGACTCGGCTGTAAGTCTATATCAGTCTCTATTTGGATTTAAAATACAGCAGAGTTTTAATATTCAGACTGAAAAATCGGGATTAAGCAGTCAGGCTTTAATCGATGATAGCGGTGAAGTGCAGTTTAATATTAATCAGCCAACTTCAACTAATTCTCAGATTCAAGAATTTATCAATCTTAATGGTGGATCGGGTATTCAACACCTAGCATTGCGATCGCAAAACTTGATTGCTGACGTGGCTTTGATGCAGCCTCATCTTAAATTTTTAACCGTACCCCAGTCCTATTACAGTCTGCTAAAGCATAAATCATGGTTAAGTACGCAAGAGTGGCAAGCGATCGCCAATAACCAAATTTTGGTCGATAGCGATCAAGGAAATTTAAAACATCAGCCTGTTGCTAAATCTTTGCTGATGCAGATTTTTACTCAGCCCATTTTTGAGCAACCAACTTTTTTTCTTGAATTTATTGAACGTAGACAAGAAGCAAAAGGTTTTGGTCAAGGCAACTTTAAAGCCTTGTTTGAAGCAGTGGAAAGGGAACAAGTTAAGCGAGTTTGAGAATTGACCAACGGTGACAGCAGCGCGAAACGCGCCTTGGCTTTCCCCCATAAGCGACACAGAGCCTATCGGCTCAAAGTCCCTTCTTACGAAGTTTGCTCAACGGAGGAAACCTCCGCAACGCAACTTCGCGCTTCGGGACGCTGGCGCGAATGCGCCGTTCAAGACAATGTTTAGAGATTTAAAATTTGGTGGCTATAATCTAGAAATTACTCAGGTTAGCGATCGCTAATCTGTTCTATTCTTTAATCTGATAGCGTAGTAGTTGACTAAGTTGTTCAGCAGGCAAACCGAGCTTTTGAGCGATCTCTGTTTCTATTTGGGACAAATCAGCACTATCTAACTCAAACTCTTGTTTTTGATAAACTTGAGTTGCCTGTTTTACTTTCACTCTTGAAGTATTGCGGTCGCGGTTGACTATAACTTTGATATATAGAATTTTATTACCCGATAGTGCTTCGTTGGCAGTAATTTCATAAGACTTTACAGACTGGTGAGAGTATTTTAAACTATGGTCGGTTATTAATCCGCTCATCAGCCAAAAAGCTAGTCCCAATAGAGGTAAAGGCAACCAAAACTCTAAGCGCAACATTTATTGTTTACCATTGATCGTTTATCATTTATCTATCTTATTCAATGCCTAATAAAGATGTTGATTTTGTTAGTCGAAGATGACCCCGCGCAGCTAGAGCCTTTACAGGCAGCCTTATCACAAGTGGGACATATTGTTGATGCGGTAGAAGAAGGGGCAACGGCACAATGGCTAATTAAAGAAAAAGGCTATGACCTACTAATCTTAGACTGGATGTTACCTCAAGTTAATGGGGTTGAACTTTGCCGACAGTATCGTAACCTGGGTAATACTTCACCAGTGCTAATGCTAACTGCCAAAGATACTACAGTGGATAAGGTTGATGGTTTAGATGCTGGTGCGGATGACTATATTGTCAAACCCGTAGATGTTTTAGAGTTATTAGCAAGAGTAAGAGCTTTAGGCAGGCGATCGCCTTTATGGACGGGAGACACACTAACTTTAGCAGATCTACAGTTAGATTTAACCAGCCTGAACCTAGAAAAAGGAGAACAGAAAATACAGCTTTCCGTCAGAGAATTTCAACTGATGGAATATTTGATGCGTCATCCTCAACAAGTATTATCTCGCGATCAAATCGAGCAGGCACTTTGGAGTTGGGGTAGCGAGCCTGAAAGCAATGCGGTAACAACTTTAGTTAGAAGATTGCGACAGCGGATGGCAGCAATTGGCGCAAAAGATTGGTTAGAGACGGTTTACGGCATGGGTTATCGTTTGGATGTTCGAGATTAAATTTGTTTTCTTTCTCAAGCAAAGAGTTATACCATTCATTCACCAAAAAAGTCGGAGTTCTTTCTACTGTGGTAAATTGAGTCCCTTGCTAAGTTTAGGTTTAATTTATGGTAGCTGTACGCCACACTACGACGGCGAATTAAATCGTAGACCTAATTTTCACTCGTTAATAAAAAATGGTCAGCTTCCCCCAGGAATTGGGATTGATGACGGAGCAGCAGTACTTTTTGAAGGACAAAAAATTGTTGAGGTTGTTGCTTCCAGACCACAAGCAAAGGCTTATAAAGTCAAGTTAAATAATGAAGAAATAGTTGAAGAACCTATATCAGCAAGGTATTTAGGTCAATAGACTTGCTGGTAAAAGGCATCGGCACTAAAAAATAGTTCTGTCATTTCTGTGTCATATTTGCGAGTTAAGAATAAATATAAGAAGGTTAATTCAAACAAATAAAACAAACAGCCCAAATAGCAAATAAATATACTCAATAAAGTGTAATTAAATTTTTTGTTCTTCTCCAAGAGAATTCTCGACCGATAAACCCATGTAAAATCATGAAATCAGCTAACATTCCACCTAATCAGCCTTCAGAATTAGAATACAAGCCAGAAGAACAGCAGGCAGAAAAATTCCCAAAATCCAGCAAAAAAAAGATTACACTACCTAGATGGTTATGGGCAATTCTGCTTTTAGGAGGAGTTGCAGCTTTGTGGCAAGTATCTACGCTTTCCCCCGCACCAACAGTAGAATCTAGTACCCAAGAACCACCACCTAAATCCGTTAAAACCATAGCCCTAAAAACAGGTACAGGTAACAGGGAGATTGAATTATTAGGACAAGTAGAAGCAGGAGAAAGGGCAACTTTAAGTCCCCAAATAGATGGCAGAGTACAACAAGTTTTGGTGAGAGAGGGCGATCGCGTAAGGACTGGAATGACGGTAGCAATTCTTGATGATGCCGATTCTAGATTGGCTCTAGCCGAAGCACAGGCAAGACTGGCTCAGGAAAGAGGCAATTTGGCTAGGTTGCAGGTAGGTACTCGCCCCGAAATTATGGCTCAAAGACAGGCAGAGTTAAATGCAGCTAAAGCCAGAGAATTAGAAGCACAAGATAATTTATCAAGAGTGTCAGGTTTAACTGAAGAAGGGGCGTTATCCCAAAGAGCTTTGGTAGAAGCCAAAGCGGAAGCTGACACTGCAACCAGCGAGAAATTCCGCGTTCAAGCCTTTTTATCCGAAGCACAAGCAGGCCCGACTCAAGAAGAAATCGACGCACAGCAAGGTTTAGTAGCTGCTGCTCAAGCTGCCGTAGAGCAAGCAGAACTGGGGATGCAGCGCACCCAAATCAAGGCAGTTTTTTCAGGAATAGTGCAATCGCGGGATGTCGATCCTGGAGATTATGTGGAGATAAGTGACCCTGTATTGAGTTTAGTAGGCGATCGCTCCTTGGATATCTTTTTAGAAGTGCCAGAAAGTTTAAGCGGACAAGTTGCACCAGGAATGAAAGTAACCCTAAATGCTAGAGCATTACCTAATTGGCAACAAGAGACTGAAATTACCGCAGTAGTACCCACCGCTAATACGGCTTCTCGCCGACAATTAGTTAGGGTTAGCTTGGATAATCCATCTCAAGAATTGTTACCAGGGATGGCAATTCAAGCAAATCTAGCCGTACCAGTAGAAAATACTGATACCTTTATTGTGCCTCGCGATGCTTTAACCAGACGCAGAAATGAATGGTTATTGTTTGCTGTTAATGATAATCGAGCAGAACAGCATCAAGTAGAGATGGTTGGAGATTTGGGAAAGGAAGTAGTTATTGCCAATCCAGAATTAGAAGCAGGACAGGCAATCGTCGTCACAGGTGGGGATGGACTTACAAATAGTGCTGCGGTGCAGGTGGTTGAGTAAAGAGTAATTTTAAAAGACTCACTTCCCATCGCAGTAGTGAGAAGCTATCGATTGTATATACGCACTGAACTATGTCTTAACTATGCTGGAAAATAAACCCAATATTAAAAATCAAACTAATCTTAGTTTAAAAACCAGAGATATTGTTGCTGCTTATACTCTACTGCGAATCGTAGTTGGGATTAATTACTTCAATCACGGCGCAACTAGAATTTTCAATATTCCTGGCTTTATAGATTCGATGGTAAGTACTATGCAGGGTTCTTGGATTCCCGAATTTCTAGTCAGAGTCAATGCAGCTTTAGTACCACCAGTCGAACTAATAGTCGGAATTTTGATAACTATTGGTTTGTTTACGCGCTCGGCATTAATCGCCTGTTTTATTTTGATGGCTGTTTTGATGTACGGCATTACTATCATTCAAAACTGGGACGGAGCTAGCGGTCAACTGGCTTATAACATTGTTTTATTTATTCTTCTGGCAGGATTGAGTTTTAATCGCATTTCTGTAGATGCTTGGTTAAAAAATAAACGCGATCGCTCTGACTAAAAATCATACTTTAATACCAATGCCAAAATTATCAGCTTTAACATTGCAAATTATAGGAGAAGCATTTTGAAATTAGCTGTTCGTTCGACAATCGCCCTAAAGCCTACTCTATCTCTGATTGATACTGTTGCCATAATTGTCGGCATAGTAGTCGGGGCAAGCATTTTTGAAACGCCTTCGTTGGTAGCTGCCAACGCGGGTAGTACAGCTAATGTCTTATTGACTTGGGGACTGGGCGGAGTGATATCTTTGATAGGTGCGTTGTGCTATGCCGAATTAGCCACCAACTATCCCCATCCTGGTGGTACTTACTACTATCTCAAACGTTCTTTTGGCAAGGCGATCGCCTTTTTATTTGCCTGGACGCGCCTGAGCGTGATTCAGACAGGTTCAATTGCTCTACTTGCATTCGTCTTTGGGGATTATGCCTCGCAGTTATGGCGGTGGGGAGATTTTTCTTCTGTCATCTATGCGGCGATCGCCATTGTCTTTTTAACTGGATTGAATTTACTGGGAGTTCGACAGGGTAAGCAGACACAAACTTTATTAGCTTTTCTTCAGGTTACAGGACTAATTGTCATTTCGGCGATCGCCCTCGCTATTTCTTTCTCCTTGATTTCGGTTTCAACAGTCGAACCGACTGTTATTACTACCAATCTCATTCAGTCTGATTCAGCAATTCCCCGTAATTTTGGTCTGATGATGGTGTTTATATTGCTCAGTTATGGCGGATGGAATGAAGCAGCCTATATCTCTGCCGAAGTCCGCAATGGTCGGCAAAACATTGTCAAAGCTTTAGTTTGGAGTATTGGTATCATTACTACACTCTATTTACTGATCAACTGGGCATTAATCAGAGGATTAGGACTGACCCAAATGGCAGAATCTCAAGCAGTCGTCGCCGATCTGATGCGATTAAGTCTGGGAGAAACAGGAGCAGTATTAACCAGTCTTTTGGTAGCGATCGCTACAATCTGCTCTCTCAATGCCACCATTATTACAGGGGCAAGAGCCAATTACGCTTTAGGGCAAGATGTGACTATTTTTGCCTTTTTAAAGCGCGGACATGGAAATACTCCAGCCAATGCCCTAATTTTACAGGCTGCGATCGCACTTCTACTAGTGGGAGTGGGAACATTTACCCGTCAGGGTTTTGAGACGATGGTAGATTTTACCGCGCCAGCCTTTTGGTTTTTCTTTTTACTGAGTGGAATATCGCTTTTTATCCTGCGAAGGCGCGATCGAAACGTCGAGCGTTATTTTAGCGTGCCTTTTTATCCCCTGACCCCCCTAATGTTTTGTGGCATTTGTGCTTATATGCTGAGGGCGAGTTTAGTTTATACCGGTTGGGGCGGTTTGCTTGGTGCGATCGTCCCGCTACTGGGACTGCCTTTGCTGTGGTGGAATTTGAGGCAGTCAGAAAAGGTAACGATTAAGTAGTTTACTCCCTACCTATCACTTTCAAGTCACTGATTACTAGACAACCCCTAATTATCTATCGCTAACTTTAATTAATTTTTTTAGGAGATTATGATGATTCCATTTCAACGTACTATTGCTTTATTGGCGATCGCCCTTAGCTCGATTGCCACTGGATGCGCTTCAACTATTGGTGCATCAACCAAAGCAGATTCCATAGCTACCGAATCTCAAACATCTGCTTCCACTACGGCACAGTCTCCAGCATTAAAAGAACCAGATGTAATTTATGTTCCAACTCCATCAGAAGTGGTAGAGCGAATGTTAGCCTTAGCTAATATCGACCAAAACGATGTCCTTTACGATCTCGGCAGTGGAGATGGACGCATTCCCATCACAGCAATTCAAAATTACGGTATCAGTCGTGCTGTGGGTATAGATATAGATCCGCAGCGCATTCAAGAAGCTAATACCAATGCCAAAGAAGCTGGAGTTAGCGATCGCGTTCGTTTCCTCAACCAAGATTTGTTTCAAAGTAATTTTAGCGATGCTACTGTCGTGACGCTATACCTTTTGCCCACCTTGAATGTTCAACTTAGACCACAGTTACTCAGCCAATTAAAACCTGGAACGCGCATCGTTTCTCATGATTTTGATATGGGTGAATGGCAACCTGAACGAACAGAACAGATAGAAGTCGATGGTCAAACGCATACAGTTTACTTGTGGACTGTACCTGAAAAACCCCCCGCTAATTTAGTTGACCCGAATTCGATTTAAGCAGAAGTAGTAAGGCGAACAAGAAAATCTGGCACTCTTTCAACAAGTGTATGACATACAAAGTATTTTTGTTCGTCCTAAAGGATTCCTAAAGAATTAGCTTCGTGTCCGTCACCGCTACGCATATAGCTATAATCTCTAAGCCATAAGCTATAAGCTTTTTAAAGAGTATAAAATATAACACAACTTCAGGCAATCATACCTCGATTCACCAAAGCCGAAAACCTTACAGGTAAGGGTGAACGACCCTTCGCCCCTACCAATTCGATAACAACTAAGCACTAAGCATACAATGAGTTTAATTAGAACCGCCGTTCGCTGGCGACATGGTACGGGTGTTTTATTTTGTCTACTGGCATTATTTGGGGTTTTGGCACTATTTCAATTACCGCTAGAATTACAGCCTGGAGGCGATCGCCCTGAAATAAGTATTACTACTCCCTATTTGGGGGCTTCTCCTGCCGAAGTAGAAGATTTGGTAACTCGTCCGATTGAAGAAAGATTAGAAGAAGTTCAAGGGATACAAGAAATTACCAGCACCAGTAGTTCGGGAGTTAGTACTATTAATGTTGAGTTTAACTGGAATAGCGATATCGATCGCTCTTTGGTGGATGTTCTCAATAAACTACAGCAGGTTGAAGCGTTGCCGACAGAAGCCGATGAATCGGATGTGGAAGTGGTAAGCGGTAGCAGCGACCCTATGATGTGGGTTATTTTGACACCCAAAGAAGGTTTTACTGCCGATGATTATCGCTATCGGGATTTGGTTGATGATGTAATTGTGCCTCGCTTCCGACAGGTGCAGGGTGTGGGACAGTTTTTAGTCTCTGGCGGTAGAGAACGAGAAGTAGAAGTAATTGTAAATCCTAAAGCTTTAGCCGATCGCAATCTTACCATTGGCGATGTCGCTAACACTCTCCGCAACAATAACCAAGATATTCGCGGTGGTCCTTTAGTGTTGGAACGCAGAGAGTATCGGGTTAGAACCGTTAGTCGGATCGAAGATGTCGAACAACTAGAAGGATTTGTGCTGCGTCGGGATGAGTCGGGGATAGTTTATCTAGGGGATGTAGCTCAAGCCCGCATGGGTCGGGCTATCCAAGACCGAGCCTTAATTAGGGAAAACGAACCAGCCGTAGCTACGGGAATTATTCGTCAGATAGGTGGTAATGTACCCGAAATTTCGGCAGGAATCAGGGAAGCTTTACTAGAACTAGAAGCGAGATTCGATCGCGAAGGGGAAGGTATTGCCTTTGACATTACCTATGATGAAAATGACTATATTAATGAATCGATTTCTTTTGTCCAGAGTAATCTAATTATCGGTGCGATACTCGCAGCTTTAGTATTACTGTTGTTCCTCGGTTCGTTAAGGACAGTTGGCGTAATTGCGATCGCCATTCCCACGACTTTAATTACCGTCTTTATTGTCTTCTACTTATTAGGTCGTACCCTAAACGTAATTAGTTTGGCGGGGTTAGCCTTTGCGGTGGGGATGGTAGTAGATAATGCGATCGTCGTCTTAGAAAACGTCTTTACCCATATGCAGCAGGGTAAAACTCCTATGAAAGCTGCGATCGATGGTACACAGGAAGTAGGTGGTGCGATGCTAGCTTCTACCCTAACCACCGTTGCCGTATTTGCGCCTATCGTATTAGTTACAGGGGAAGCGGGACAACTATTCTTTGATATTGGGATTGCCCTTTCGGCTTCGGTACTATTTTCCCTATTTGCAGCCCTAACTCTAATTCCCATGTTAGCGGGACTGTTTCTCAAGCGGACAGAAGCAGAACAAATGCTTGCAGGGGCAGAATATAGAGGTGGTAATTGGCTAGAGCGTTCTGTTGCCAAAATTTCGGCGATTTTTCGTCTAGGAGAGAGTAAATTAGAGAACTTTCTTTTAAAAACCGTTCGCTGGTCGTTGGGCAGAGGTAAATTAAAACGTCGGCTATTGGTTCTCGCACTCCCCATAGTTTTGTTACTCGTCAGTTTCCCACTATTACCCCCCGCCGATTATCTACCAGAAGGAAACCGCAACCAAGTTTTGTGGCTGGCTGAACCCTTTCCAGGTACGAGTATTCCCGAAGCAATAGAACTTTCTCAAGCACCTAGAGATTTTGTCAGCAAACAACCAGAGGTAATGCGTACTGTTTACGTACATCGTCCAGGGCTAAGGGTGATTGCTGCTTTTATTAAATCTGAAGAAGCTACGGGTAATAATTTAAATGGTCTAGTCAACCGTCTGCGAGAAGCCAGCGCGAATTTCCCTGGTTATCGTTTTCTCATACCCAGACGCGCTTCTATTTTCCAAGATCCTGGTAAAGAATTTGAGGTGCAGGTAATTGGAGAAAACTTACCAGAAATAGACGGATTACAACAACAAATTTCTCAACAAATAAGCGAGTTACCAGGAATTCAAAATGTTCGTGCCGATTTTGTGACGGGTGCGCCAGAATTACAGGTAATTCCCAACCGCGAACGGCTAGCAGAAGCAGGATTATCAGAAGGGGAAATAGGGGAAATGGTACAGGCTGCTTTGGGCGGTGTTAGAGCCTCGGAATTTGTCGATGGTAAACGCGAACTAGATGTTAGCGTTGAATTGCAAGATACCTTTGTCGAAACTCCCGAACAACTACGCCAACTAGCTATCTTTAACGGTGATGGTCAAAGGGTGCAGCTAGCCGATGTGGCAGAAGTATTAGAAACCACAGGCGCAGATACGATTAACCACGTCGATTTAGAAAGGTCGATTACCCTAACTGCTAGTGTGGCTAGTGACGCTCCTTTAGGTGCATTAATCGATCGCACCGAACAAGAAATTCTCGCTCCCCTACGTCAAGAATTACCCCCAGGCGTGCGAGTTGAGTTAGCAGGATCGGCAGATATTTTAGCTGAAACTTTACTTCAGTTAGGCTCTACTTTCTTACTGTCTTTAGTAATTACCTATTTACTGTTAGTCGCTTTGTATCGCTCTTTCATCTACCCATTATTAATCATGGCAACGGTACCAATGGGAATGACTGGCGGATTATTATCTCTATTAATTGCTAATGTTATCCCTGGTGTAGTTGTTCCTCTAGATATGATTACAGGTTTGGGTTTTGTCATCCTCACAGGGGTAGTAGTAAACAATGCTATTCTTTTGGTCGACCGCGCTTTACAACTTCAGTCAGAAGGGATGGAATACGATGCTTCTCTTTATTCTGCCGTCGGCGATCGCTTGCGTCCTATTTTTATGTCCGCAGGAACTAGCGTACTGGGTATGCTACCATTAGCGATTCTTCCAGGAAAAGGTGCAGAACTCTATCAGGGTTTAGGTATTGTCTTAACGGGTGGTTTGGCTCTCTCTACTTTCTTAACTCCCACAGTAATTCCTGCTTTGATGGGATTGTTAGAGGATTTTCAACCTAGAAGAAGTAAACAAGAGCATGAGGGTGAGGTAAAATCAAGGAAATTGGTAAAGGATAAAAGTTAGAAAACAATAGCAATCAGCAAAAACAAGTATTTACTAAATTATTACTAAATTATTTTTATGACCAATCATCAAGTCATTCCTCTGAAAACTATCGGCATTTTAGGTGGTATGAGTAATATAGCTACCGTCAATTATTATAAAGGAATTAATCAACGTGTGAATGAGTTAATGGGTGGCTACAATATTGCTGAAATTGTTATGCACAGTGTTAATTTTGCTAATATTGAAGCCTTTGTACGAAGTAACCAATGGGATGATTCAGCAGATTATCTTGTTGATAAAGCTTTGAAACTAGAACGAGCAGGTGCAGACTTTATACTTTGCGTTTCTAATACAATGCATCGGGTTGCACCTCAAATTGAAGCAGCTATCAAAGTACCTTTTTTGCATATCGCCGAACCGACAATAGAAGCAATTAAATCTGCAAAAATTGATACTATTGGGTTGCTAGGTACATTACCTATCATGGAAGCTAACTATATGCGCGATTACTATATTCAGCGTGGCATTGATGTCGTTGTACCGAAGAAGGAAGACATGAATCTGGTTGATCGCATTATCTTCGATGAGTTGGTCAAGAATATCATCAAAGACACATCTAAACAACAATATGTCAGGATTGCTCGCCAGCTAGAAGCTTTGGGCGCACAAGGCATTGTTTTAGGTTGTACTGAAATTGAAACGTTGCTCAAGCCAGGTGATGTCTCAGAATTACCATTATTTGATACTACTGCGCTACACGTTGACAAAGCCGCAAAGTTGGCTGTTTGTTAATATGAGTACGGATATTTATTTTAGTAGTTATTCTTTAGGCGATCGCTATTTTAAAATTATGCGGTGAAGTGCTATCGCTCAACAAATAGGATGGTAAGTTTGCTTTTCATTGAGATAAAGACATTACTACCGATCTCTTGGTTAAGACAGCTAACTCATTTATCGATTTTAAGAACTAGCGATCGCGTTTGAGATCGTAAATGACTTTTTCGGCTAACCAATTGGCAGAACGATCTCGATGACTGTTAAAAGTACCAGACAACAGGCGATCTGCTGTCTGCTGATTATGCACTAACCTCAATAATTCTCGACGTAGTTTGGGACTGACGCGGGTAAGCAAAGAGGTACTGCTGTTATTTACAGTAGGTAATGAGTTAGCCAAAGAAAGCTTGTAGGCGCGGGTTAAATGATAGCCCACAACACCAGTACCTATTGCTAAACCAGTCAAACCAATGATGTTTTTAAAATTATAATTATCTGAAGGTTCAGTATAATTACGTTCTCCATCAGAAACTTGGCTTAAAATTAAGTTGCTTGTTGGTTCAATCAAATTATCCTCGCTAGCGCGAACGGGTAAAGCTACTAAACTACCTACAATACCTGTACCAATCAGAGTTGTGACGATGGTTTTTAAGGAAAATTTGTTCATATCGTTATTTAATTCGTTTTAATATTTATTGTGACGCTTAAATATGACAAAGAAGTGTCAAGAAGACAATCGATGCTTTGCCTCAAAATTCTTCAATCATATTTTACTAAATGTTCGATCTCTCTCGTCGTCGTCTGGCTTATTGGTTTACTCTCTCAATGGGAAGTATTCTAATTTTGTTTGCCTTCACGGTTTATCAACGTCAGGTAACAGAACAAATGCGAGAATTTGACAAAGAAGTATACGCTCAAGCCAAGGAAATTGCCTCTCTCACCAGCTATGAACAACAAGGAAAAAGCTGGCAGATAAACACCGAAAACGTATCTTTACCAAGTCGTGTAGTTGCTACTGAATCAAAAATAATCTGTACTCGCTGGTATGACGCTCAAAAACACCTGAGCGAGTTTATTGGTAAATGTCCTGGTAGTCAAACTTTAGTGTCACGTCAATGGCAGACTATAGAATACGATTGCAACCATCAGGATATGACTTATCAAACAAAGCTGCGTATTTTATCTCTGCCTTTAAAGAAAAACAAATCTTTAATTGGCTATTTACAGGTTGCGGTGTCCTTAGAAGCTGTTAATAATTCTTTAGCGCGATCGCGTTTACTCTTATCTCTGGGTATCCCAATTACTCTCGGCTTTACAGGTATAGTAGGCTGGTTGCTAGCTGGCTTGGCGATGCAGCCCGCAAGACAATCCTACGAACAATTACAGCGTTTTACTGCCGATGCTTCCCATGAGCTACGCGCCCCCGTAGCAGCAATTCTTAGTAACGCTCAAGTCGGTTTACTTACACCCGCAGAAGATACGATTCAACCCCGTCAGCGTCTAGCAAATGTAGTCACTCAGAGTAAATACATGAGCGATTTAATTACTAATTTACTATTTCTAGCTCGTCATCAAGGCAAGTTGAAGCCCCAAGACGTTGGTAAGTTCGATGTTGCAAAATTATTAAATTCTCTGGCTATTGAATACCAGACTTTTGCCATAGACAAAGGGATCGTGTTTAATTCGGATATACCAACAAAACCTGTAGAGATATACGGCGATCTCGATTTACTACAGCAAGCTGTTCGTAACTTATTAGATAACGCTATTAAATATACTCATAGTGGGGGCATGGTTGCATTGTCGCTGCTTGTTAAACACCGCCAGATTTTTTTGATTACGGTCAAAGACACAGGTATTGGCATTCCCGCCTCCGATTTGCCTTATATCTTCGATCGCTTTTACCGCGTAGATAAAGCCCGTACCAGACAAACAGGTGGGTTTGGTTTGGGACTAGCGATCGCACAACAAATTATTCAGGCTCATGATGGCAAGATTACTGTTGAAAGTGAGCTAGGACAGGGAACAGCATTTCAAATTTGCCTCCCAAATAATTGAGAAAGGCGTGAATTTGCGAGCCAAATTCACATCAGACGTATCGATTTAGAGCTAGCTGGAGGTTTCTTGGCTAAGACACGAATTGCTGTCATGTCTGTGTCATATTTATTTTTCATACTGATTAATGACAATACAATTAACAATATCAAGAGGTAATAAATGAAGCTCAAATCTACATCAATTTTCGCAGGTATTCTAACTCTAGCTTTGATTGCTGCTCCTTTAACAGCGCAGGCTTGTGGTGGCAATAAAGACAAAGATACTTCTGGGTCTAATGCGCCCGATCGAAATGAAACCAGCTTAACTGTAGAAGAAAATAGTTTTTCCTCTTAGTTATTTGCGATCGAGATCACTAAAATATTTGTTATTACCGACTTTTTGGTAATTAAAGAACGAGGGGAAGAAAACTTATTTGTTTAGGTTTCTTCCCTTTCCAGGTGGGCAAATTAAAGACATTATAAGTCATGCTAATTATTGATTTTTTGCCCACCTGGAAAGGGCGATCGCCTTGATAATTTAGAGTGGCGATCGCAATTAAAGAAAATTTCTCCTGGAATTTATTAAGCGTAGACAAGAAGCAAGTTTTGCTCAAAACAACTTTAGAGCTTTGTTTGAGGCAGTAGAGCAGTCTAGAGGAGTTTAGGCATTACCAAGTAATTATTGATTACTTCTTCGTATACTACCCAAAAAGAATAGCCATTATTTATAATGTTGAGGATGAATAATTTCTCGTCTTTGACGGTTTATTTCTTGCTGTCTTCTAAAGTCGTTTTCCTGGCGAACTCTTTCTAGATTTTGTCTTTGTTGATTTTCTAGCTGTTGAATTCTGTTTTTATTTTTCCATTCTTGCTGTCGTTGATTCCATTGTTGTTGATACCGTTCTTGGAATTGCTGTTGTCTGTCTCTTAATAATTGTTCTTGTGTTTCAAATTGTTGATTTTGTGCCTGTTGTAGCACGGGATTAACTTGAGGTTCGGTGCTTGATAATACTTGTGCGATCGCAAAATTACTCTTCGAGCTTTGAAAGGTTAAATTACTAAAACAGGTAAATATGAATAGATAAGAGAATATTTTGCTCATTGAGCAAATCCAGATATTTTCACGCATATTAGGCTTATTTTCTGTTGATTAATGTTCGATCTAGCGGTTTGTTCAAAATTAATTGTTACTGATGCTGTTGAATCCATTTTAATAAAATAGGATTAACTATTTCTGGGGCTTCATCTTGAGGGCAATGACCTAAGCCTTCTAAGGCAACAAACTCATCTACTGTGGATATTGCAGCTAATTCTCTACCCATAGCCACAGGTTCCCAAGGATCTTCTGTTCCCCATAATAAAACCGTAGGACAAGTAAGACGGGGAAGCAAATCTTCTGGTAAAGGACCTTGTGAATAACGAGTAAATGCCAGAAAAACAGAGGCTGCACCTTTGTCTTGGGCAGGTTTCATCAAAATATCTATTAGTTCATCGGTGACTGCTTCAGGGTGACGATAAGCCTGTAATAAAATCTTGCGTACTACCTTGGGTTTAGCAATCTGCTTAAAAAAGAAGCTACCAATTTGCCTATTACCCAGTACTTGCTGCATAACTAATGAACCATAGTTACGATACCAGGGCAAGGTAACTCGTTTGCGATCGTGTAAAAGCCTAACCGAACAATTAATCGCTGCCACACCTAAAGCTAATTCAGGATGATCTACCGCCGTTTGCATGACTACAATACAGCCAATAGAATTACCAATTAAAAAGGCAGGGCTACCAACCACTTCACGACAAAAATCAGCTAGCTGTTCTCCCCAGGTTTCAAAGGTGTATTTAATTTCTGCACTTGGTTGAGGCTTATCAGAACCACCAAAGCCAATCAGATCGATCGCATAACAACGAAAAGATTCTCCCAACACGGGCAAATTTTTGCGCCAGTGTCCCCAAGATGCCCCAAAACCATGTACCAAAACTACTGCTGCGCCAGTTTCTCCTGCTTGCTGATAAGTAATATTGTGTCCTTTCCAGTTCCAGGTTTTAGGTGTTTGAGTTATTGCGATCGCCGATATCATAAGCTTAAATATAAAAGTTGTATCTTTAATTGTCTTTCTTAAATTTTAGCTTTTTCCTTGTCCCTCATCGCTTATCCCTTAAAAAATGATTGCCAAACAGTTTATTGGTTCAGAAGCGCAAACAACCTACGAGGAAGCAAAAGTAGTCATTTTGCCTATTCCTTATGAAAAAACCACTACCTACCGTAAAGGATGTCAAAATGGTGCAGCAGCAATTATCAAAGCCTCAGATCAGCTTGAAGCTTATGATATTGAGTTTGAACAAGAAATATGTCACGAAGTGGGAATTTTTACTGTAAATGCGATCGCCAGTACCATAACAAATCCCGATTTAACTCCAGAAGCGATGATGGATCTTGTTACTGCTAGAGTATCTAAGTTAATTGCCAATGGTAAATTTGTCATTGCTTTAGGAGGAGAACACAGTATTACCGCAGGTATAGTTAAGGCTTATCGACAGCTTTTGAGTGAGCCGTTTACGGTGATTCAAATTGATGCCCATGGAGATCTGCGCCATAGCTACGAAGACTCAATCTATAATCATGCTTGTGTCATGCGCCGAGTGTTAGATATGGGGTTGCCGACTTTGCCTGTGGGTATCCGCAGCATCTGTTTAGAAGAAGCGCAGTTAATTAAAGAAAAGCAAATTCCTGTAGTTTGGGCAAAAGATATCTATCAAAATTTAGACTGGATTGACAAAGCACTTTCTCACATCACTACTGAAAAAGTATTTATTACCATCGATCTTGATGGACTAGATCCTAGTTTAATGCCTGGAGTAGGAACTCCAGAACCTGGAGGATTAAACTGGTTTGAATTAACTAAATTTCTGCGAACGGTATTTAGCAAGCATCAAGTGATAGGCTGCGATGTCATGGAGCTTGCACCGACTTCAGATTCTGTAGTATCGGAGTTTACTGCTGCAAAACTAGTTTACAAATTAGTTAGCTACATTACATTATCTTGCTAAAATAATCGAGTTCAAAAGAGAAAGCATTTTTATTTAAGCGATTAAATTCTTGCTTATTTTCGATGCAGCCCAAAATATTGCCAAAAAGACCTAGCTCACACTCAGATTCAAAATAAAATTGATAAAATTAGGTATTTGCAAAATATGTAAGACTTTTATAGGAAATAGTATTTATGAACACAATAGGTAATTATGCTCCTGATTTTGAAATCCCAGGCATCGATCGAGAAGTTTATCATCTTGGTAGCTACCGCAAAAAATTAAAAGCGATCGCCGTGGTTTTCATGAACAGCGAAAGTCCTGAAGTTGAGCAATATCTCGAACGTCTTAAACAGCTTCAAGCTGACTTTAGCAGCCAGGGTTTTACAGTCATGGGCATCGACTCTAACCATCGCTCAGAAGCGATCGCCGACAGCATGGAAGGCATGAAGCAATATGCTCATGGGCATGAGCTTAATTTTCCTTACCTACGCGATACCACTCAAGATGTGGCAAAAGCTTTTAAAGTCAAAGTTATGCCGACTGTATATTTATTAGATAGTGATGCTGTCATTCGTTATCAGGGCAGAATTGATGATTGTGCAGAATCAATAGATCGAGTTAATCATCATTATCTTCGTGATAGTATTTCTACAATGCTTTCAGGCAGAAAAATTGCTAAAGATTACGTTGAACCCGCAGGTACTTCTATTAAGTGGCGCAATTTTTAGTACTACTTTGCTCTTTGTAATAAGTTAAATATTGTTACTAGTTTCAAGTTGGAATGATACGTTTATTTACGTTCAAGTCTACTAAATAGTTTTTACATGACTGAACAATGGGAAAAACCAGAGCAAAGAAAGAAGAGCAAATAATTATTGAAGTTTTTTTCTTACGCTTCTTTTACTATTTTTGCTCTCGATCGATTAACTTAAGCTTTTAGCATCAGTTAGAATTACTGATATATATTGTCGTTTTCAGACCGCTTAAAATTGTAAGATTTACCTACATACTTGCAGTTTGATAAACGAAGGATATATTTTTATGACCGTTGCCACTAATATTCCCGCTTTTTGTCAAGGGATTAAACACTTTAAAGAACAGTTGCCTGGTTTTGAGCAATACGGGCAGTCATCAGCAATTGCAGAAGGACAAACTGCGATCGCCTCGCCTACAGATAAGACAGCAGTATATCAAACTATATTGGCAGCAGATGCTTTACGCTATCTAACTCTACACATTACTGCCAGTAAGCAGTCAGGACACCCAGGCGGTTTTGCTAGTATCGCTGATACTATTGCTGCTTTGGTAATGTTAGGACATAAAAATATTGTTACCGAAGTCGGTCATCATGCCCCAGGATTTTATAGCAATGTCTTTTTAGATACTTCTCTAGAAACAATGGACATTAATAATGTTCAAGATCTCGGCGATCGCTTTCGAGAAATGCACGGGCTTTTAGGACATCTTTCAGGACAAATCCCTGGCTTACTTAGCCCCGCAGGACCTCTAGGACAAGGACAGCACTTTGCCATGGCAGGGGCAAAACTCCATCCTGGGGTCTTGTTTCCTGTAACTATTGGTGATGGTGGTTTGGGTGAACCCTATATCATGAGTAGCTTTGGGCATTTTAATACCGCCTTTCCCAAAGTGACTAACTTCTTACCTATTTTAGTTTGGAATGGTTATTCTCAAGAACATCACAGCATGGTTTCTACCAAAACCAATGAAGAGATGATTGCCTACTGGAAAGGTAACGGTTTTGCAGAAGTGATTTTCGTTAACGCCAAAGATTACGACGACACAAATCAGCCAGGAGACTATGTAAACAGCACTAGATTTTCTTTTGAAGCTAGAATGGCTTTTACTCAGGCAATCCTAGAGGCAACAGACAAAGCTGCCAAGTCGGCACTAGGCGGTAAGCTAACAGTTCTAATTGTCAAACAGCTTAAAGGTTCAGGAGTGCATAAAGATGGCGCACAGTCTCATAATCTTTACCCAGGAGATCATGTAGACAAAGATTATATTATGGCTGCCCTCCAACAAAGGGCTTTAACTCCCGAAGCCTGGCAGCTTGTACGTAATAATTATCTTCGTTCTAATGGTGGCGCAGCAGCCCATACAGCCGTTACCGAACAAGAATACTCTATACCAGATTTAAGTAATATTCCCTTAGAAGAATATGCCGTTGGTGGCGATAAACAGGTTGCCACTACAGCCATGGGGGCGATCGCTGTTTATGTCGGGCAACAAGACAAAAACTTCATTGTGGCAAATGCTGACGGGAATGCAGCCTCAGGCATCAAAAATATCAATACTGCTTTAAAAATTATTCACCCCACCACCGACGAAATCTATTTTCAACAGCCCGAAGGACAGGTTTACGAACCTCTTAGTGAAGATGCTTGTGCTGGATTGGCAGCAGCACAGGCTTTATTTGGGGCGCGGACTCTTTGGTGTTCCTATGAATCCTTTGCTGTTAATGGTTTACCTATCTGGCAGACGGTTACCCAAGCGATGACCGAATTACGCCGTACCACTCCCTCTACTATTACTTTATTTACAGCAGGGGCATTAGAACAAGGACGCAACGGCTGGACACACCAACGTCCTGAAATTGAGAACTACTTTGCAGGCATGATGCGTAATGGTAATATTTTTCCTCTTTTTCCCTGTGATGCTAACAGTATCCAAGCCTGTTATGAATGGGCATTAGGAACAAAAAACAAAGGTATAACTATCACTGCCAGCAAGTCTCCCTTAGCCATTCGCACGACTTTAGAACAAACACGGGAAGGATTAGCTAAAGGTGGCATTGTTCTCCAAGAAATAGATCCTCCCGAAGGTAAATGCGTTGTCTTTGCAGTAATTGGCGACATGACTTTAATTCCTACCTTTGAGGCTGCCGAACAGCTAAAATCTCAGGGTATTGGTTCAAGAATTATCTCTATAATTAATCCTCGTCGTCTATATCGTCCTACTGATGTGGCTTGGGACACTTGCACTCGTGAACAGGATGGTGATTTTCTCAATGATGCTGAATTTTCGGCGATGTTTGCTGGTAATGCCCTGATCGGGGTAACTGGTGGTTCGAGTGCCATGCTAGAACCTGTAATGTTGCGTAGTAATAGTAAACGAGACGTTTTTGCTTGGAAACGAGGAGAAACTGCTTCTAGTGCAACTCAAATTATGGAATTTAACGGCATTACTGCTGATAATTTTGTTAAACGAGCAATAGAGTTGATCGGCTAAATCGTAATATGGAAAAGGTGGGCATTTGCCCATCTCATAGCTATATACAACTTGAGAGAAATTAATAAATTGATGAATTTTGTTGAACATTAGAAGTGACTTAGATCAACAAAAGAAATATTTACGCTAACTAAGATTGTAGAGTAAATATTTATAGTGATTTGTCTAAATTACTCATCATACATGAATTTATATAAGAAAACTTTCACTATTTTTGGAGTAGTAAATATTGTACTTTTATTATCTCAATCTATTTCTAACTCTCAGGAAGTAAATAATTATGATGATTACAAACTATATTGTAGTCCAGGAGCATATCAGTATAAAGTTCAGAGTCCTGAATGTGATGTAAATCAATCCAAATATTCACACAGACTTGAAGATGAGCTATTGCCCAAAAAAAACATCAATTTTACTGATTTTAAGTCAGTTTCTATAAACGACTGGAGAAACCCTGACCCGAAAGTTCCTTGGTCAGAGCCAGTTTTTGTTGAATCAAAGTTTGGCAATTATCTTGCAGTATTTGATAAAAATTATAAAAAATATGGAGATGGTTTTTTTAGTCGGTTTGATGAAGAAGGAATTATATCTAAATGGACTGGTGAAGAATTATCAATTTTCTCTTATGAAAAATTAGCTTGTGATGCACTTTTAGGGTGTAAAAGAAAAAATATAACTCCTGTAGGAGATTCAATTGAAGTATTAGTGGATGGTTTGGCATTCAAAATATATGGAGACAATGGTATTTTTCCTATTCCAGGTGATTTAATACTCGCTTTACAAAAAGCAAGTGTTAATACAGATATTACACTTCGTATTAATGGTTCAGTTATTAGCGATATTGGAAAAAAAACCTCAAATAGTTTAAAGGTGCTTTATTCTGTTGAAAATAATAATGAAAAATCAAATAGTTTAATTGAAGAAAAAATATCCGCAGTTGAATCTTTAGATGAAAATAGCAATGTTCAAAAAATTGTAAGTTCAACAACTCCTGGAGTAGTTAAAATTCAAACCAATTCTGGCTCTGGTACTGGATTTATTATCAGCAAAACAGGTTTGATATTGACAAATAGGCACGTAGTAAGCGGTAACGATAAAGTCACTGTAAGTTTTTATGATGGAACAATTAAAGAAGCACAAATCTTAAAAAGAGATCGAATGGCTGATATTGCTATACTAAGAATCAATAATTACTCTGCTAATCTAAAACCACTACCTCTTTGTCATGCACAATATCCTATTGTTGGAGAAGATGTAGTAGCAATAGGAAATCCTTTATCGCTCAACTTTACAGTCACTAGAGGCATTGTAAGTGGTATTCGCCAAACTGAAAATCAATCATTAATTCAAACCGATGCTCCTATAAATCCTGGAAATAGCGGAGGACCATTATTAAATCAATATGGTGAGGTTATAGGAATCATAAACGCTAAAAAATTTGCAATGGGAATCGAAGGATTAGGTTTTGCTATACCAATAATTGAAGTGTTGAATAATCTAGGATTAGAAGTTGAAACTCATATTGATAATCACTTAAATCGTTGTGGCAATCCTATTCAACTATCCTCTAAAAGTGAATTTTTAAATTGAATATCACCCTATCTAAAGTTAAAAGGCGATCGCCCGATTAATTATTTTCCTAGTTTTTTAAAGCGATCGCCTTTTTTTTTACGATAAACTGATACCAACGCCAAAACAAAATTAGCTGAGGATAAAGTTATCTGTCTTAAAATCCCAAAATAGATGAGATTGCTGTTGTGACTTAAGGATTAATTGAGAGCCTTTGATAATTTCTCCAACTAAATTACATGAAATGTTTCTTTCGTTAAATTGTCTTTTGACTACATCTAAATTTTGGGGCTTAATTGATAGTAAAAATCCGTAACTAGGAAAGCAGAGTAACCAGGTTTCTAGATCTACATTGACGGGACAGACAATATTATCTAAATTTAAAACCGCACCACACTTAGAAGCTTCAATTAACATCAATAGAGTCCCGACAATTCCCCCCATGCTAATATCTTTACCAGCATTGCAGAGGTTATTCTCCGCTAAATAAGGAAAAATGGTCAAATTCTCTTGTAATTGACTTGCTTTGGCTTTGGTAGCAGCATTCCAAAAGGGAAATTTAGAGTGCATTTCCCCCTGCAAATCTATTGCCACAACTAGCAAATCTCCAGGTTGGGCTGCAAAACTACTAATCAACTTTTTTGCCCGTCCTAAAATAGACACGCCTAAAGCATTATAGACGCTGTGAAAATTAGTATGTCCGCCAACAATGGGGACATTAAAAGCTTCAGCAGCAGCCTTCATTCCTTCCAGCATTGGTATGGCTTTAGCGGTATCTTCTGTCCAGATCGTATCAACAATGGCGATCGCTTTTCCACCCATGGCTGCAATGTCGCTCACGTTGACCATAACTGCACACCAACCTGCAAACCAAGGATCTGTCTCTACTAATACGTGCCATATTCCTTCAGCAGCTAAAAGTAAATAACCATCGCCGTCGGGGATAGCAGCGCAATCATCACCAACCTGTATCTGATTATCTGTTTGTAAACCTAATATTTGGCTGACAACCTGAATATCTTGCTTTTGGATTATACCAAGTGACTGTTTGAGTTTTGCTGCTAGCTGTTCGAGATTTAGAGAAGAGAAATTGCTCATATAGAATAATATCTGCGATCGCCTAACTATAGTTACAGACATTTGTATTAAAGCAAAATGTATTTTGATAGCGAATGCCATGCGCCCCTACATTAGAAATTACGTCTTAACACTCTTGACCATTGCTATAATTAACGGCGATCGCCATAAACTAGTTCTTTCTAACTATACTGAATAAGCGAATTATTGAATAATCATTTGCTATTTTGCTCGATTCATTTTCTTTTCTGTTGAGAGCGTGCAAATTGTATTTCTGTCATCTGACAGAGACATAGCTTAAAGTTTCTTAATATATTTAAAGAGAGTAAAATGAGTCCACCAATAGCGATACGCAATAAATATGTTTGGAACAGAAAATCTTGGGGAGCAAGCACTCAACAAAATTGCCGAATTAGCTTTATCTTCTCAACTAGAAGATGCAGAGCGTCTAGAAGTCAAAGTTAATACTGCTCCAGAAAAACTAGCCAATGGCGAGTTAGAATCGCTTTTAATCAAAGAGGAAGGATTGATTATTGAAACCGATTTGCGGGTGGAAGCGCTAGAAATTGAGACAAAGGCGATCGCTGTCAATCCTTTGAAAGCTTTAACAGGCAATATCGAGCTTACCCAACCCACCGAAGGAACTGCCCGTTTAGTTTTAACCGAAACCGATCTTAACTGCGCTTTGAACTCACCAGAACTTAGAGCCAAAATTGATGTTTTAGACACATATTTAACAACAGGACAGGGAAAGCTGACAGTTCCCCAAAAAAAATGCCAGTTTCGCAAAGATGGAACAGTAGCGGTAGAAGCTCTAGTTGAGTTACAACCATCGGGCGAGACTAAAGAGGTGGCATTTACGGCAACCCCCAAAATTGCGCCAGGAAATAGAAGCGTCGTGCTAGAGGATATTCGATACGAGCCAGGGAAAGAGATATCAGAAGACTTAACCCAAGCGTTTCTAGATAAAGCTGAAAAAATGTTAGACTTGCGTAACTTTGAGAAACAAGGACTCGCTCTACGCATTCATCGCCTTACTGTAGAAGCTGGTCGGATAAAGCTTTTGGCGGTAGCGGATATTACTCAATTTCCCACCCTCTAATTCGTCTTGACAATCTTAAGTTTAAAACTGTTCGGGCGATCGCCTAAATCATGATAATTCAGCAACGCCCTACCTTTTCCCTTAAAAGTTTATTTTTATCTGCTACGATTTAAATTTAAAAATTATCTTTTAAGCCAAGCTTGAGTATTTTGCTGTAGCTTTTGAGTTAGCAACCAGTAAATAATCCTTACTCCAATGCTGGTAAATACAAGTAAAGTTGACATAGCTGCTGCTGGTGCAATATCTCCTGCATCATCCATATTCACGATCGCCACTGCTGCTAGAGGTAAATCCGAAGGGTAGATGAAAATGATTGCCGAAATGGTAATCAGAGCGTTAACAAAGTAATAAATGCCAATTTCTAAAATTGCGGGGAGAGACATCGGTACTGTAACTCGCCAGAAGGTTTTATAAAAGGGAACAGATAGAGATGCCGAAGCTGCTTCAAATTCGGGATCTAACTGTTTGAGGGCGGTATTGGCAGTTAGGAAACAAACTGTATAAAAGTGAACTACGTTACATAGTACCAAGATGCCCATCGTACCGTACAAAAAGTTGAAGGGATTGAGAAAAGCAAATTTAGTTATGGGAATGGGAATTAATTTTTGATTAAAGAAGAATACATAAGCAAGACCTAATACTAATCCTGGTAATGCGAGGGGAAGAGTAGATAGAAAATAGTTTATTCCTCTTAGCCACGCTACGCCTTTACCTTTTTCGACTAAATATGCACCGATAAATACGGCGACTGTTCCCACAACTGCCGTATAGAATGCCATGCGAATACTGTTCCAATAGGCTGCATAACCGCCACCGCCAACTCCACTAAAATCGTAATGGCGCAGACTAAGACTAAAGTTATAGGGCCATACTTTTATAACAGAGGCAAAAATAATTGTGCCAAAAACTGTTAAAGCTGCTGCAACCAATAGAGAGCAAAAAGCAAACATCGTCCAGTCGAGGAAAGCATTAGGTTTAGGTTTTAGAGGTACAGCTTTGGCAGTTACTAAGGCTGTTTGTTTTCTTTGAATAATGCGCTCGACCACAAAGGCAATTACCGTAGGTACTAACAAGAACACACTGATAGTTGCACCCATAGAAAAGTTTTGCTGTCCAATTACCTGTTTATAGATATCCGTTGCTAAAACGTTAAAATCTCCCCCGACAACTTTGGGAACGCCAAAATCGGTAAAAGCTAAAGTGAAACAGACAAATATCGCGCTAATTAAGCCATACTTAACGCCAGGAATAGTAACGGTGAGGAAGGTACGCCATTTGGGGGTACGTAAAACTTCGGCTGCTTCATACAGACGAGCATCAGTGAGGCTTAAAGCGGTAATTAGAATTACTAAGGCTTGAGGAAAACAGTAAAGCACCTCGCCAATAATAATGCCGTGTGAACCATAGAGATTGATGTCCCAACCAGTCAGGCGATCAAAAAACCCCGTGGTAACAATACCCTGATTACCAAATAGATAAATTAAGCCGATCGCATGAGCTAATGGGGGAATATAAAGAGGTAACATTGCCAAGGTACGAAATAAACCTGTGACTGGCATTGCCGTTCTAGTAATTCCATAGGCAAAGATAAATGCCAGCAATACTGCAATTAAAGTAGATGCGATCGCAATATATAAACTATTGGTAAATGATTGAGCCAGTGAAGGGGTAGTCAAATATTTGACGTAGTTTGCTAAACCAATAATATCGCCATTGCGGTTTTGAAAACTGCGAATCAGCATCGGGTAGAGAGGAAAAACCACCCCAACCAATAGAAATAGAGTGCCTAAAGCAATGAAGGCTCTCATGATCCAGTCTTCAGAGGTGATAGTATGACCCTTTTTCTGGGGTTTTACCGTTCTTGAATTAGTTACAGTAGTCATAATTACATTCTTTAGAGACGCAATATGGCGGTAGGGGCGATTCGCAAATCGCCCTTACAAAATTTATTCGGGAAATATTTGAATCAATTCTGGTGGAAGCTGAATCGTTAGAGTATTGCCAACGTTTAAATCTAAGTTTCTTACTTGATTGATCGATAAATTGATCGATAATTTTTCTTGAGAACTTCCTGCTAAATGTAGAATTACTAAATAAGAAGAACCTAAGAACTCTGACCCCTCAATTGTTGCTTGATACACATTTGGTAAATTAGCCATATTTTCATCACTTAGAGGCAAAATATCTTCTGGGCGAATGGCTACAGTTATATTGTCGCCAACATTGATGCCTCTTTGGGGTACATCAAAACTCAACGTGCCACAGCGCACCTTTCCAGGTTCAACTACTTGTCCTGGCAAAAAGTTCATCGTGCCAATAAAATCAGCTACAAAAGCAGTATTAGGCTGTTGATAAATAGCGTGAGGCGTACCTACTTGAGCAATATACCCCTTGTCCATGACCACAACGCGATCGCCCATTGCCAGGGCTTCTTCTTGGTCGTGAGTTACCATTACCGTAGTAATTCCCAGTCTTTTTTGTAGTTGAGCAATTTCTGTCCGCAGTCTGACTCTAACTTTGGCATCTAATGCTGACAAAGGTTCGTCTAGTAATAACAAACCTGGAGACTGTGCCAAAGCCCTTGCTAATGCTACTCGTTGTTGCTGTCCTCCAGACATTTGGGCAGGATATTTCTTCTCTAAGCCTCCCATGCCTACCATGTCTAATAATTCGCTAACTCTAGCTTTGATTTGTGGTTTAGACTGCTTGGCATTTTCTAAACCATAGGCAATATTTTGAGCAGCAGTCAAATTGGGAAATAAGGCATAAGATTGAAAGACAATGCCAAAATCCCTTTTTGAAGGTGGCAAATTAGATACATCTTTACCATCTTGAATAATACGTCCGCTACTATGTTCTTCTAAACCGGCGATAATTTTCAATAATGTGGTTTTACCACAGCCTGAAGGACCAAGCATACAGACAAATTCACCAGGATAAACATCTAAAAAGATTTCTTTAAGGGCGGTGAAGTTGCCAAAATTTTTGTAAACGTTTTCTACCTGTAAATAAGGTTGTGATAGATGCCTATTTTGAATTGCTACAGCAGAATGATGCGCTGTTTGGATATCGCTTTGCGTTCTAAAAGTTCTCTTTTTTTCTGAAGGATAAGTCATAGTTTTGAAGGATGAGGGATGAAGTAAGAACCAGTTATTAGTTATTAGTCCCTGCGGCGAGTACCCCTTGGCTAGTTATTACTCTTCTTTCGGTTCGGACTTGGAATCGTAACGGCTAGTCCATTCTTCAAGGATGCGATCGCGATTTTGAGCAGCCCAATTAAAATCATTTTTGATTAACTGGGCTGTAGGATCGGCTGGATACCCTTCTGGTGCTTTGACGTTAGTTTTTGTTCCTGTAATGGCAAAGTTTTCGGCGTATTTTTCGCTAACTTCAGGAGAAATTGCCCAGTTTAAGAACTGTTTCGCTTCAGGCTTAACGTTATCTTTTTTAACTAGGGCATTAGCTTCAATATCCCAACCCGAACCTTCTTTAGGAAATACTGCTTCAATAGGTTCGCCATCATTCTTTTGCTTGACTGCACGATAGTCAAAAGAAACGCCAATCGGATATTCTCCTGCACCTGCTGCTTTACAAGGTTTAGAGCCAGAGTGCATATATTGGGCTACATTTTGATTCAAAGCATCCAGATATTGCCAGCCTTTTTCTTCTCCTTTGAGTTGCAATATAGCCGATACGGAAAGAAAACCCGTTCCCGATGAGGCGGGATTAGACATGACTATCATGTTTTTATATTCAGGCTTGGTTAAGTCATCCCAAGATTGAGGAACGGGTACACCTTTTTTCTTTAACTCCACTGTATTCGCGCAGAAGGCAGACATCCAGGCATCAATTCCTACCCAGTGAGGCGGAGTGCGGTCGTCTTTCATTTTGGGTAATACTGTATCAACACCTTTTGGTGCATAAGGTTGCAGCATTCCCTCTTCGTCGGCAACTAGCAAACTAGAAGCTGCTAAACCCCAAACTACATCCGCTTGAGGATTACCTTTTTCTGCTATCAATTTAGCAGTGACAATTCCTGTAGAATCGCGCACGATATTGACATTGACATCAGGATTTTCTTGCTTAAATAATGGTAAATATTCAGAGATTTGATCGTCTTCCAAGGCAGTATAAACAGTAATTGAATCTTTACCTGCTTTGTCGCTTACTGCGGTGGCATCACTATTCCCCTCAGCTAAATCGGGCGTATTAGTTGATGCTTGCGGCTGTTGAACGCAACTAGTTATACCTACAGATAAGAATAAGGTCGTACTAGAAACAATACCTAAAATTACTTTTCTTCTATTACTAAACATAAATCAAGTTGAGATAAAGACCTTTTTTGTATAGTTGTCTAAACAGGATTATCTTAAGCCTGAATTATTAAGTAGGTTTTATTATTGAGTTAAGAGAGGTTTAATCTTTAAAAGAGATTTTTTTAACTTTTAAATATTAAAGAAAATACCTTTCAGTAATGCGGAATCAAAGATTATATTTAGCTAGTTAGTACCAGTTTCATATCATCACCACGAAACCGAGTTATACCGTACTCAATTACTCGTCCTTGTTGATCTTCATTGATAGATTCAACTAACAAAATCGATTGGTTTAATGCTATCTGTAACGTCCTGGCATCTTGTGGTCTAACTTGTCTGGCGGAAACATAAGTACTGCGACGAATATGTTCGCAGCCGTAAACTTCTTGCATTAATTTAGAAACAGACTCGATCGCCTCTAAATGCTGTAATAGATCGGGAAAAATAGTTAGAGGAAAATAGCTTGTAGTCAGAAGAAGAGGATGCTTGTCCGCAAATCCTAGCATTTGGACTATTGCTACTGGTGCGCCGATCGCTATTTCTAATTTTTTGGCAATGTCTGGTTCTGCTGGTATTTTAGCCGTCTTGAGTAGTTCGTAACTGCCTTTTTTCCCCTGTGCTTCTAAAGCTTCGTTATAACGTACCCGTTTACCAATAGGATACTCTAAAGGTGGAGTAGCAACGAAAATACCTCGTCCTTTGTCAGTTCTTAATAAGCCTTCATCTTTTAGTAAGGCGATCGCCCTTCGTAGAGTATGACGATTTACGCCAAAGCGATCGCTTAACTGATGTTCGCTAGGTAGTTTTTCTTCAGCTTGATACACTCCCTGCTGAATACTTTCTCTTAGCTTCTGAGAAATTTGAATATAAAGGGGTAAAGCCTCATAGTTCATTACCATTTTTGCTTTTTGAGTTCTTGACTAAAAACTAGATTTGTTGTCTAAATTAACTACTTTTGCTACGACTGATGTTTAGTATACCTATATAGACATCTAGATAGCAATTTCTATACAAATTTTTCTTATTGACCATTGATGATTGTTTGATCGAGCGTGGGAAGAGCGATTACTTTTTTCTGCTATCTTGGGGAAGATATCAAGCTGATGATATTTCTACACGATTGTTAAAAGTGTATTGTTTGAAAGTTTCGCTTCTATGCTTTTGATAATTTCAGCAAATTCGACTTTAGCTTCGGCTTGAAGACCTAAACAAGTAGAGATCCCCTGAGAATCGGTACTGAGTATTTCTGAAAGATTGAGTTTGAGATAGTCACTCTCTTTTCTGAGAGAGTAAGAATGTATATGCATAGAATCACCTAATTTACTTGGTTTTGATAAGTGACTAAAATTAAATTCTTTCTTCATATAGTCAAAAAAACAATCTTGAACAATAAGTACAAGATGCTTGCCTATATGCTCAAAAGTATCAATCTTGTGATGCAGTTGAACTAAAATAGTTTTTGCTGTCATTTTCCAGTTCATCCCAAATTTTTTCTTTGAGGCAACATCTTTTTCAGCAACATCAATTCCAAAAGATTTCAAGAGTCTTTGTCTTTCGGGATAGACAGTTCCAGTTGTGTCTAATGTTTGAAACTCAATGCCTACAAAACCTTTTACTTTGTTGTCTCTAGCAGATACTAAAAAATAATCAATACATCCACCAGGTATATTCACTTCAGAAACTACATGAAATTCATTTCCAGGCTCATGCTTAGTCAATAAGTGAACGCAATCAGTAAAAACTTGTTTTTTTTGTAGCAAACGCTTGGGACAAATAATAATGTCTCGTTTTTCTTTTCCATAATTTACAGTACAAGTTCCAATCGAAATCTCTGGCTCACTTTTTCTAACTTTAAAACACTTAGTGTTTGTGTAAACGCAAATCTGTTCCTCAACAATTTCCTTCCATTGTTCTTGTGGAACTGATGGAATATTATGTCCGAATAATTCAACAATTTTACTCATCAGCGATTTCTGCAAAATAACGTTCTTTTGATATTCCAATATATTCTTGAGATATATCAATACCAATGGACTTTCTTCCCAACCGTTTCGCTACCAGCATAGTAGTTCCTGTTCCTGCGAAGGGATCGATAATAATTCCGTCTTCTGGACAAGTCGCCAATATAGGAATCTTACAAATATCTTCAGGATAAGCCGCATAATGTTTTCTACGCTTTTGTGTATCCTCTGGAAGAATATCCCATACATCTCTTGGTTTACTTCCTTTCGGATGATATTTCAGAAAATAGTATCCTTGATCGCGTAGCTCTTTTGCTCTCCCTGATATCCGCTCTGATTCTGAATGCGTAGTACGCTGCTGACCTCTAATAATCATTCTAAAATCAGACAATTTATCTCGACGAATTTTGTTGAGAATTACTTCTAATGCTTTCAATGCATTTTCTTTTTCTTGTAGTGTTAACTCAGTTGATAATTCGATTTGCCGTTTATAGCGAACACCACTAACACCAGTAGCAGATATGACTTTTCCATTTACCACTTTGGACTCTGACGGTTTAGACCTTATAGCATCTGCATTGTAATAGTAGCCTTTGGGCTTTTTAACAAAGTGAAAAAGTTGCTCATGGACATTACCCAATCTATCTTTTGTGTTGTCTTGACCTCCTTTAACTTTGTTCCATATAATTTCGTTGCGAAGAATCCAGCCTTGATGGTCGATCATTTCAAGGGCTACTCTCCAAGGAATTCCTAACAAATGTTTAGCTTTGTAGGAATCACCAATATTAAGCCAGAATGAACCAGAATCTTTTAACACCCTTTGTACTTCGGCAAAGATGTAACAAAGATTCTTGATATAATCTCGATAATCTTTTTCAAGACCTATCCCGCCATTGGCATATTGTCTTTTTCCCCAATAAGGAGGCGAGGTCATAACAAAATCAATTGATTGATCGGGTAGCATACTAAGAACTTTCAAAGCATCTCCTTGCAACCATAGTGGATCAATACTGTCCGAAGTTAAATAAGAACAAAATAAGTTTTGAACATCTACCTCATCCACTAAATTGTTTAATTCGTATTTTTCTTTGAGCATTTCGACAGATAAATTTGACCCCCTAAAATAATAACTCTGTTAGAGCTTAAAAATTTTAAGACTACTTTCATATCCTGATAGAGATCGCCAATGAAGATTTTGTTAGTTGAAGATGAATCAGACTTAAAAGCTGCTTTAAAATAAAGTATAAAGACGTGAAGCAAAATCGGCTTTTCTCGCGATCACTACTGCTGACAATTTCTTTGGATTCAGAAATTTGATTGATTTTAAAAATTTATTTTGCTAATCTGTAAGAAAAGCTATCTAGACAACTAGACAAATATTTAATTCATAAGTTGGCGTTGCTGAATCGAGGTATGATTCTACAATTTTCACTACTGAGTAAATTAATTAAAAGCTAAGAGCTAAAAGCTGATGGCTAAGAGCTACGAACAGATTACTTTTTGGTTTCATACTTCAAATCAGCAACGCCAAGTTTTCATACCCATTAGATACAAAAATAATATCCATGTCTCCAATTCAGTTAGTCGTGTTTGATATGGCAGGTACAACGGTCAGAGATGAAAATGAGGTCTTTGACTGTTTTATGCAAGCTACCCAAAAGAGTGGTCTAAAAGCAGATCGAGATCGCCTTAACTCCATGATGGGATGGGCGAAAAAAAGAGTATTTGACACTTTGTGGACAGAACAAATTGGTCAAGATCATCCAGACTTGGAAACGAAAGTAGATGATACATACGCTGAATTTAAAAGAGTTTTAGAAAATCACTACCATACTCAACCAGTACAACCCACAGAAGGATGTTGGGAATTATTTGCTTGGCTTAAGTCTCAAGGGATTAATATCGCTCTTAATACGGGCTTTTATCGCGAAGTTACCGATATCATTTTGCAGCGACTTGGTTGGGATAAAGGTTTAGACAGTAACTATGTCGGTTCATCCGAATCGATTATTCAAGCGACCGTAACTCCATCCGAGATTTACAACAACGAAGGTCGTCCCGCACCCTATATGATTCAAAAAGCGATGTATAAATTGGGTATCAAAGATCCACAAAAGGTAATTGTCATTGGTGATACTCCTTCAGATATTCAAGCAGGAGTTAATGCTAATTGTGGTTGGTCTTTGGGAGTGACTAACGGTACGCATACAAGAGAACAACTGGAAACATCGCCTCATAATGGTTTATTGAATTCTTTGGCAGATCTAAAGCCACTCATAGCTAGTTTGTAATACCTATCTCAGTATTTTGCTCACAAGACCATGAATCTAACTATGCGAAGCGGTATTCCGTGGGACTCGCTTGTTGAAGATATCGTTACTATTTTTGAAAAAAAAGGCGATTGCCAGTATGGAGGCGAGTCCATTAGTCAACTAGAACACGCTTTGCAGTGTGCAACTTTAGCTGAAGCAGAAGGTTCAAGCCAAGAGTTAATTGTAGCTAGCTTATTACACGATCTGGGTCATCTTCTTTCAGACACGGAGGAAACTAGCCAGAATGACTTTCACGGGGCGTACAAGCCTCGCCCTTCGAGGACGAGGTCAGCCCCTCATGAATATAAAGCAATTCCCCAATTAAAGAAGCTTTTTGGCTTTGCTGTTAGTGAACCAGTCCGTCTTCATGTAGAAGCAAAAAGATATCTTTGTGCGATCGATTCTAACTACTGGGAATCTCTTTCGCCCGCTTCCAAACAAAGTTTAAAGTGGCAAGGTAGAATTTTTTCCGAAAAAGAAGCAAAAGCGTTTATCGCTCTACCTTTTGCCCAACAAGCTGTGCAATTAAGACATTGGGATGACGAAGCAAAAGTTGTTGACTTATCAACTCGCGATCTAAATTATTTTGTTCCTTTTTTAACTGCTTGTATCAAATAATTAATTAACTATGAATACAATTAATCAGACAGATATTATTGTTGTTGGGGCGGGTATTGTGGGTATGGCTCACGCTCTAGCTGCTGCTAAACGAGGCTATAAAGTAACTGTGTTTGAGCGCAATTCCTATGCTGTAGGTGCGTCAATCCGTAACTTTGGCATGATTTGGCCCATAGGACAACCCCAAAGTAAACTGCGTCAAAGAGCCTTAAAATCCAGGGAAATTTGGAAACAAGTAGCACCAAAAGCTGGTTTTCATCTCAACCAATGTGGTTCGCTGCACCTTGCTTATCGAGAAGATGAACTAGCTGTTTTGCAAGAATTTGTTAAGAGTGAAAAAGATAATTCTGATGTTGCTTTACTTTCCCCTAGTGAAGTAACTGCTAAAAGCCATGCGTTAAAGAGTGATGGCTTGTTAGGTGGGTTGTGGAGTGCCACAGAAATGATTGTCGATCCCAGAGAGGCAGTAAAAAAATTACCTAGCTTATTAAATCGAGAATACGGCATTGAATTTCATTTTAGTACTGTAGTTACTAATATTGAATATTCCAACCTCATTGCAGCAGGGGAAAAATGGAAGGCAAACAAGCATATTTTTGTCTGTAGTGGTGCAGACTTTGAAACTTTATATCCAGATGTTTATCAGAAAAGCAATATTACTAAAGTTAAGCTACAGATGATGCGGACTATACCCCAACCAGATAATTTTCGGATTGGTACATCTCTTTGTGGCGGACTAACCTTAACTCATTACAGTGCATTTAATGATTGTCCTTCTTTACCTGCCTTAAAAGACCGAATTTCGATAGAAACACCTCACTTTCCAGAATGGGGCATTCACGTCATGGTGTCACAAAATTCAGCAGGTGAATTAATTATTGGTGATTCCCATGAACATGGATTGAATCCAGAACCTTTTGATAAAGCAGAAATAAATCAATATATCCTCGATTACCTTAAAACCTTTGTTCGCGTCCCCTCATTAGAAATTGCTGAGACTTGGCATGGAGTTTACGCTAAATTACCAGGAAAAACCGAATTTATCGCTCATCCAGAATCAGGAGTAACTATTGTTAATGCTCTTAGTGGTGCAGGTATGACTCTTTCTTTTGGATTAGCTGAAGAAGTAGTAACTAATTTGCAAGAATCTATGAACTTGGTGGCTGTTGGTTAATTGTGAAGATTGAGCTACCAACGGTTAAAAAATCTGTTATGGATCGAGAAAAACGAGTGGCTTGTTGACTTTTTTTAGGTTACAGCAGGCTTTAATTATCGATCTTTGACACATCTAAATCCAGCAAAAATCTGTCTTACCTCTGGATAATACCAATTGCGAAAAGTAGTTCTTAGCACTGAATTATTAGTAGCCCAACTACCGCCCCGCAATACTCGGTGTTGATTGTCAAAATAAACTTCTGAATAACCAGGATAAGGATAATTATTAAAGTTTGGATAAGCAGCAAACCAAGAAGCTGTCCACTCCCAAACATTACCTAGCATATCTCGACAGCCATATTTACTTGAATCTAGATAAGCATCTACCGAGCTAGTATGTCCAATTATACGGTGATGATTTGAGTTTAAAGATGCTCCTGTTGCCGCTTTTTCCCATTCCGCCTCCGTAGGTAGTCTTTTGTCGATAAATTTTGCATAGGCTTCGGCTTCGTAATAGCTAACCCCACATACAGGATGATCGATCCAATCTAGGTTATCTGACCAAAATAAAGGCTGAGAAACGGGGTTTTGCTGTAGCCATTGCCAACCTTGTTCACTCCAATAATGACGCTTTTGATATCCTCCCGCAGCTATGAATTGATAGTATTGTCCACAGGTTACGGGATAACGATCGATCCAGTAGTCATCTAGGTGTACCAGATGAGCAGGATATTCATTGTCTAGAGCTTGAATAGCATTACTACCCATAACAAACTCCCCCGCTTTAACTTTGACCATTGCGTCTAATTTAGCCGTCTTGTCAGTCAAGCTTTGAGAGCCAAATTGGGAGGTTGAGTGACTAAAATTAATTATGTTGTGGCGCAAATCGTGGGCTTGCTGATGCAGTTGCCAAATAAAAGTAATAGTCTCGCTGTGTTGGCTTTCGTGTTGAATTAGCCACCGCCAAAGACGCTCTTGTTTGGCTACGGGGGCAATTTTTAAATAGTCAAATACTTTGGCTCTAACAGCTTGCAAATAGTCCTTAATGACCATCATGCTAGGTAAATGTTGACGCTCTTGTTTTGGTAGTCCATCGGCAGAGAATAAACGTTGATACTCAGGAAATAAAGGAGCGTATCCGCCAAGGTATTCTAAAATCCAGTAGGCTTCAATAAAAGCTATATGACCAAAGTGCCAGCCAATAGGACTAAACTCTGGATGAGCCTGATGAGAAAAAAAAGAATGATCGATTATGGACAGCAGATCTAAAGTATTCTGGCGAGTCTGGTATAGTTCTGTAGCAATAGATTGTTTATGAAAGGGAATTGAGGCTAATTTCAAGATTTTCTCCTACACCAATAATGCTATGTTCTGGGAAGCTAATCCAATTACCCTCAAACATAGGCTCTGAGGCGATAATTACTGCTTCTGGATAAGCTGAATCGTTTTTTATATAGTATAAGCTAGGACTAGTCTCACGGTTAGAATAGCGACAGGCTGCTAATTCTTTGCCATTACTCAAAACTATGTTGGCAGAAAAGCATATTTCATCTGGTTGGGCTAGTTTTGCTAAATGAGTAATAGTATTAGTTAAAGCCTGTTGAAGAGTAGTGTTTTGGTTATTGTCTAGCTCATTAACTACCAGGGCAAAAATATGTTCTGAATCTGTAGTGCCTTCAATACGTTGATAGGCAAAATCGTCTAGGCTATTGCGGATAGGTCGGTAAAGGGTTTTACGAAAATGATCGATAAAGCCATTGTGAACAAACAAAAGATTTTGATGGTTAAAAGGCTGACAATTTATCATATCTACCGAAAGATTGGAAGTCGCACTCCGCACATATCCTAAGTAACATTTAGATTCGATGTAGTTTGCCAACTGAGGTAAATTAGCATCATTCCAAATAGGTAAGATGTTTTTATAAGTGTATGGTCGATTTTGTTTTGACTGGTTGTACCAACCTATGCCAAAACCATCAGCATTTAATAACCCCGCAGTCATTTCGCGGGGTTGATAGCTTTGGACAATCAAAGAATGGTTTGGCTTAATTAATATACGGTCTAACTGAATCGATGAACCTAAATAGCCTAATAATCGACACATTAAATTTGTAAATACTCGGTTTTCTGTCTGTTATATTCAATCATGGCGTTGGAGATCTTGAGCTATAAAAGTTAGCTGGATTAGTTCAGCCCAATCAAATACATATAGAACTAATTCTAATTTAGCTTGAATAAATATTGGCACAAAACAACGAGGCTAGATTAATTTATCTACCCTCATTGCAAGGTCAAATTAATTGGGGGAATAGAATTAAAGCTTGATATGACAGATTGTCTTCTGTTACTATAATACTATTAATTCCCCTTAATAGTTTCAGAGGGTTGCAAACAAATTAAGGTTTATATTATTAGAATAATAACATATTTCCTGAATAAGATTAATATTTAAGCGATCGCCCTGTCAGAAGCTAAGTCTGTTAAAAACTGTTGACGATCAAACTGGTAGCCTTCAGCTAAAAAGTCAACTATTCTGGCTGTATCTTCTAAGGCGTTTTGCAAACAAGTAGAAGCTCCTGGGGAAGGAGTAATGTTAAAGATAATTTTATCGCCAATAATTTTGGCTTCTCCCATTTCTAAAGCCTGAGTATTAAGATTTACTACCTGTGGTCGAACGCCACCATATCCCTTAGCATAGCTAAGATCATTTAGCTTGATTGCGGGAATTATTTTCTTTACTTCTTTGATAAATAGTCTTTTGCCAATAACAGGAAAATCATAAATAAAATTAAGGGCAATATAGTTACGAATAACTGGATCTGCCAAGATTTTTAAAAAGCTAATCGCTGCTTTCATACTCATGCCTGCGGTTTGAAAATATTCCAGTATGCTGGAGTAATTATGACGTTCTAATAGTGGCAATACTTTGGCTGTTGGTCCAAAACGGGCGATCGCGCTATTATGGACTTCTGGATCGCCGTGAATTGCTGCAAAGGGTAGCTTTTGACGCTGTACAGTGTATACTTTGCCATTAAGTACCCCAGGCGCAAAGTAAAAACTTCCCGCCACACTAAGCAAAGCGTAATTTAGACCATAGCCCAAGGATTTGGCAAATAATAGACTATGCGCCCCTGCTGCTATGGCAACAGTTTTGGCTTGAATAATTTTATCTGCAATTTTGATTTGATATAGATCGTTTTTTTTAGTTATTTGCTTGACTTTAGTATTTAACAACAGGCTAATATTCTTATCTGATTTGTGCTGAGAATTAACTAAAAAAGAGCGAGCCAAAAGATTAAAGTCTACTGTATAACCTTCATCGGTAAATAGAGCTATAATCTCTTCTTCTGTAGACCTGTTTTCCAGAACTTTTGGTTCTTTGGCTGCTATATCTGCCTGATTCAACAATCTTAGATCAGGAAAAAGTTGTTTAAACTCTTGATATCTATCTTTTAATTTTTGGCACTGCTCTAGACCAACTCCTAAGACCATTTTATGATATTTGGTATAAATATCCTGCTGGCTATCGGTTTTTAATAAATAGTTTTTAACCAAGCTAGCTCCAGCATTAACCTTCTTAGCTTTGGCTAAAGTATAGTTAGTTTCAATATCACCAAAGTGAAGAGTTTGGCTATTACTATTAGTATAAGAATTAACTAAAGCAATATCAGATTCTTTTTCGATTAAAGCAATATTCTTAATATTGGTATAGTTGCTTAGGGTATATAGTAAAGCTGTGCCACAAATACCACCACCGATGATCGCAACTTCGTAGGTTTGATTATTCATAAAAATAAACTAGGGCAGCAGTTCGTTAGCTACAGAATACTTTTTCTTGGTTTAGTCAAATTTTGAGGCAAATTAATCACACTAATATCTTAACCTTAGCCATAGCCTAGAAAATAACATTTACAATTTTTTTTAGAACTAACTAGTACTGTTTCGCTCTTTGTAGCAACTTAGAAAATATCTTGAAGGCGATCGCGGAAGTAAAGACGATACAATTCACACAAAGGAGTGGTTTCATTTCCCTTTAACTTTACCAAACCTATACTTTCTAATTCATAAGCAGCGATCGGGTTTAAGATTACCGCCTCATCAGATTGAACTACCTGTTTATAAGCTGTAGCTAACTCAGGATGTTTTCCCAAAGCAGCTAAATGACTTCGTAAATGACCTCGATAGATTCCTGTATCGGTTGTAGCTTCTGCAATTAGTTTTTCTATATCGTTATTTTGAGTCACCAAATGGCAAAAAGCCAAATTGAGTAAATAAGGATGACCATCCACAATTTCTCTTAAAGACTTAAGTTGTTCTGGAAGTAAAGGAGGATTAATGCTATCTAAACCGTAGCGTTTGGCTAATTCTTGTACTTGTTCCCAATTAAAATCACTCAGCTTAAGAGCCAACCCAACGTTGAAGGATGATTGATTAAGATTAAGAAAAACACAAATTTCGGTAGAATAGGTAACAATCAGGCGAAATCTTTGCCATATAGGCACATTATTAGCCTCTTCGTGCCAAAAGCGTAATAAAGGCAGAAATTCCTGAGCAACTTGAGGATAGCGAAAAAGATGGTGAACTTCATCTAAAGCAACTACCAAAGGGCTATCTAGTTGACTTAAAATATATCCCTGTAGGTAGGTAGTACAGCTAACTTTAAAACCCAAATCCTCATCCCAGTAATCGTTGAGCCTGGATTCTACACCTAGCTGAAGGCTAATATTGGCACAAAACCAACGCAATAAACGTTCTAAATTGCTAATTACACTATCTTCTGCCTGTAAAAAATTTAATCTAACGGTATGATAACCACGAGACTGTGCCTGAGCTAGAATCCTCATCACCAGAGAAGTTTTTCCCATATGTTTGGCAGCTTTAATTCTAATTAAGGCTCCTGGTTTGACAATTTCTTCATAAGCTTGCTCCTCTATGGGAGGACGCTGAACATATAAGGCAGAATCTAAAGGAATAGGAGTTTGAGGTAGTTCTAAGGCTGTAATATATCCTTTGGTGCTGTCTTTCTCTTCTACTCTGCCAACTTGCTGTCGTAAAATTGAGCGAAAGTTATTTTTAGTAATCTTTTCTCCAAAAGAGTATGATAGAAGCTGCCAAAGTCTAGAACCAACTACTCTAATATAGTCAGGATCGTATCCTGAAGCATCAGCAATTTCTTGATAAGTTTTGCCAGACCAGCATTGAGTTAAAATAAGCTCCTGTACAGAGTTTAGCCTTTCAGGATTAATGCCATTATCGACCAAATGCAAAGCTTCTTCAATGGTTATCATATTATGTAGCTACTGTAGATAAAAAAGATATCTCTTAACTTAATTGTTACTTTTTTTTTGAAAATAACCAAATGCTAGATTGTCAATCTATTTCTTCAAACTAGCTTCTAACATTACTTACACTCAATGTCTACGAATTGAATTATTCGCTTTAGGCGCATATTAGTTAAAAAGGCTAGTCTGGGCAAGATTTTAGCAGTTGATTTAATGCTTTTGACTATAAATTACCTCGTAATTAGAAACAAGGTCTTTTTGTAACATAATCAAGTTGTTATTTGAGTTTTAATTTCAATGTTAATAAATAGATTAAGTTTGGCTAATGTTTAAATTTCTTGACTTAATCGACTTTAGAGCTTATTTATCAAAAGTTTTTACTTATTTATTGTTAATGGTTAACTTAGCTAAATTTTAGGAGGGGGAATAATACCTGGTTTGTATAGTAAAGCATCAATATTTTTCAAGGTTTGTAGGTCAGCCTTAGGAAACCGTGGAGAATTAGCAATATTGGATTCTAAAAAAGAAAATGCTTGGCGAAATTCTTGGGGAGTTGTGCTAATAGGTGCATCAAAGTGACAGGGAATAATTTGGGTAAAATTCCAAAGCGCGATCGCATCTGCCCAGGCTAAAGTTTCTTTAGGAGCGCGATTAAGAATTAGCGTCTGTAAAATCGGCGCAACTAGCAAACGTCCATCGCTACGTAAAGTATAAAATGCTTCCTCCCAGTTGACCTGCCATTGAAAAGGATACAGCCCCCAGTATGCTTGTGTCGACTTATTTGGCGATCGCACCGCATCAGTAACTGTTTTGCCTATACTGGGTATGTCTAGGACGCTAGAGCGAAAATACATGGCAAATAAACAGATTCTATGCCAACCTCGAAGACGATTGCCTTGAGTATCGGATATTGCTTCAATTGCACTGTCTCTGGCGTGAAACAGCAAAGGATAAAGATCCTGCTCAACAATTTCAGGAGGCTTTGCGGGGATAGAAACAATCGAGTCTGTGACTAAAAGAGTCTGCGATCGCTTGTGTAAAAAAGCAACTTCGGCAAATTGACCCAACCTTAAATCAATATCTCCTAAAATCGCGTAATCAAATTCATCACTAAAAGGAGTTTGGCTACTGTCTTGGGGCAATACCTTAGTCCGTTTACCAGGAAAACCCAGCCAGCTTAAGGGCAAATCGACAGGAAAACTCCATTGCTTAGGAGCAACATATACCGTCGCCTGGGGAAACTTACGGGCAAAAGGACCAACAACGTATTTATGTTCTAAACCTGAAATGGTCGGCAAAATAATATATTTGACATCTCCATGGTGTGCCACCAATTCTTGGACTAAACGAATACATTCAGGGGTAGGTGCAACAGGTGCGTATACTAATAGTCCGCCAGATTTTAGCTTAATGATGGTCATCCGAATGGGGACAACAACATAAAAAATGCCCTGGAGTTGGTCAAAAGTCCAAATAGTATCTTTGAGTATTTCTTTGCGGATAGTGCGCCGTTTGCTGTAAGGATAAATTGGTACGGTCGCCCAAAATCGCCAACGATGATCCTGAGAATTTTTTGGTTGACGAGGCAACTTTTGGCTTACTGTAATTTCGTCTTCTTTGTACATTTCATTTAATTTTCTCTCTTCACCTAATTTACTTTATGTTCTTCAGGAAAACCCTTAATTTTGATCTTTCTACCTTGAGCTAATTCTTTGTCGCTCCACTTCAAACTGTCTACTCTTTGATCTGAATTAACACCAGCAGATTCACTTGACGGTTATTTTTAAGAGGACAGTAGTATTGTTTATTTAGTGTTGTATAACTTAACTTCGCGAAGACTAAGAGTGCGGGCTAATTTTTGTTCAAAAACGGGAATACTAAGAATAAAATCAGTCCATAAGTTTTTGCTAAATGAACACAACTAAAAATTAGATTAGATTATCAATCTTTAACTTGCTTTAAAACTTGGCAAAAAAAAAGTATGAGTGATGTTTTAAGTAAACTTCTTTTTCCCAAATCTTACATACCACATGGTCACTGTTATTTGTGGCAAACCCCTTTAGTCGCGCTGCATGTAGTCAGCGACTTGCTAATTGCGCTCGCCTATTTTTCCATTCCCATCATGCTACTTTACTTTGTCTTCAAACGTAGTGATGTGCCTTTTCAAAGCTTTTTCATAATGTTTGGCGGGTTTATCGTTCTCTGCGGTACTGGGCATTTATTAGAAATTTGGACGCTGTGGCATCCTGCTTATTGGTTATCGGGAACCGAACAGGCATTTACCGCTCTAATCTCTTGCTACACGGCTGTAGAAATGGCAACTTTACTACCCCGTTTTTTATCCCTAAAAACCCCCGAACAACTAGAGCTGATTAATCAAGAATTGCAAAAAGAAATCGTCGAACGCCAAAAAGTAGAAGCCAAACTGCGTTTGGTTAATGAAAAATTGGAAATTAGAGTACAAAAACGCACTAACGAGCTACAACAGTCAATCGAAAGTAAGCAAGCGGTTAGCAGAATTGTCCAGCGCATGAGACAGACTCTGGATTTAAAAGTAATCTTCTCTGATACTACTGAAGAATTAAGACAGTCAATTAACTGCGATCGCGTCTTAATTTATCAATTTAACCCTGATTGGAGCGGTCAACTAGTGGCAGAATCGGTTGCCAAAGGATGGTCTAAGCTAGTTTCTCAAGTTGATAATCAAGCAGTAACTCAAATAGCCATTGAGCGAGACGACTGCGCGATCAAAATAATTCAAGATACATATTTGCAAGAATCTCAAAGCAACATTTTTAATCAGAAAAACAGCTATCGTGCCGTTGCTGACGTTTACGAAGCTAACTTTGACGAATGCTACCTAAAATTATTAGAAGAAGTACAAGCGCAAGCTTACGTAGTTGTACCAATTTTTTGCAACGATCATCTTTGGGGATTACTATTTGCCTATCAGCTTTCTACTCCCCGTCAATGGCAGTCAGGAATCATTCAAATTATGATTCAGGTGGGCAATCAACTAGGTGTAGCTGTACAGCAAGCAGAATTATTAGCACGGACTCAACAACAAGCACAGGAATTAAACTTAGCCAAAAATGAAGCAGAAAGAGCTAACCGAGCTAAAAGTGAATTTTTGGCAAACATGAGTCACGAACTCAGGACTCCCCTAAATGCCATTCTCGGCTATGCCCAAATCTTGCAAAGGTCTAAGCAACTTGCTCTGGAGCATCAATCATATATTAATATCATCGATTCTAGTGGCGAACATCTGTTGAGTCTGATTAATGATGTTTTAGAGATGTCCAAAATTGAAGCAGGGTATACTTTTTTCAACGAAACCAGTTTCGATTTATATAACTTGTTTACCGAGCTTGAAGATTTACTAAAACTCAAAGCACAAATTAAACAAATAGAATTATTGATTGAGTATGACAACGATGTTCCTCAATGTATCAAAAGCGATCGCCAAAAGCTCCGTCAGGTATTAATCAATATCCTGGGTAACGCGATTAAGTTCACCGAACAAGGCTCGGTTCAATTAAGGATATGGATCGAAGCAGAAACAATTTACTTTAGCGTTGAAGATACAGGGGTAGGAATTAGTCCCGAAGCAATAGAGCGTATATTTGTCGCCTTTGGACAAGCAGAAGCAGGATGGCAAACACCTGAAGGCACGGGATTAGGATTATCGATTAGTCGCGAGTTTATTCGATTAATGGGGGGCGAAATTACCGTGAGCAGTCAACTTGGGCAGGGAACAGCTTTTACTTTTACGATCCCTTTAATTACAGCACCAATATTATCGGAAAAATCATCAACATTTTCTGGTACGCCAATTGCGATCGCTGACGAGCAACCATTTCGGATTTTAGTAGTAGATGATAAAGTCAGCAATCGCGAGTTGATGGTTAAAATTATGAGTTCTGTTGGCTTTCAGGTTCGAGAAGCAACCAATGGTTCAGAAGCGATCGCAATTTGGGAAAGTTGGTCACCTCATTTGATCTGGATGGATATGCAAATGCCCGTTATGAATGGCTACGAAGCAACTAAACATATCAAGAAATCCTTACGGGGACAGGCAACGGTAATTATTGCCCTAACCGCTAGTGTCTTTGAAGAAGAACGTCGGAAAATTTTAGCATTTGGCTGCGATGACTTTGTGCGTAAGCCCTTTCGCATCCAGGAATTATTTGTCAAAATGGCTCAATATTTGGGAGTGGAATATATCTACCAAGAAGAAGAGCAGACCAAAAAATCAGCCCAAAACCACTCAACAGATTTTATCCTTAACAAGGAAAGCCTCCAAGTCATGTCTCCTAAATGGATTGATGAAGTTTGTCAGCGGGCTTCTGAAGGAGATGATTTACGTTTATTAGAACTGATCGAGCAAATTCCCACAGAACAAGAACAGCTAGCTACCATTTTAACTACTTTAATTGAAAGCTTTAAATTCGATGATATTATCAATTTAATTGCAATTACTGATATCTAAAGCTCAAATTATTCAATAGACTTCTTGTATGAATCGAGTGAAAATAAGAAAAATTAAGGTAATGATGCGATCGCGAACAAAAACATGACCTACGAACAAATCAAAAATTTGAGAGACAAAGGGCTTGCACGCATGTAAAGATTTAAGCATTTATGTGGGAGCAAATCACAAATATTTGAGGAGATGGTGAGTATCTTAGAGCAATAGTTACCCGCATCAGTTAAAAACCAATGAATGATCGCAATTTAAATACCAAATCAGCAATTAATCAAGATTTAGTATTAGAAGCCTTTTTACTGCAAGATATCTTAATTGTCGATGATACTTTAGAAAATTTGCGCTTACTTTCCAATATGCTTACCGAGCAGGGTTATAAGGTGCGTAAAGCAGTTAACGGGCAAATGACTTTAAAAATAGTACAAACTCTGCCACCAGATTTAATTCTGTTAGATATTATGATGCCCGACATGAATGGTTATGAAGTCTGCCAAAAACTCAAGGAAAATCCTGCAACCGCTGCTATTCCAATTATTTTTCTTAGTGCTTTAGGTGATGTCCTGGACAAAGTTAGAGCCTTTACAGTGGGAGGAGCAGACTATATTAGCAAACCGTTTCAGATTGAAGAAGTGCTGGTACGGGTGCAAAATCAATTGGCTTTAAAAGCAGCGCAACAAGAAATTCATCAATTAAACTCCCAGTTAGAAACTAGGGTCGCTGAACGCACTCAACAACTAGCAACTGCTAACGAAAGACTGCGAGAAATGGCGATCTATGATGGTCTAACAGGATCGATCAATCGCTCCGAGTTTATGGAGCAATTAGAAAAATCTCTCTATCGTGCCAAAATAGATTCTGCTTACCAGTTTGCCGTGTTGTTTCTCGATTGCGATCGCTTTAAAATCGTCAACGATTCTCTCGGTCATTTGGTAGGGGATGAACTTTTAAAAAAAGTTGCCGAACGTTTGCGCGCTATTGTCCGAGGAAAGGACATTTTAGCACGTTTGGGTGGAGATGAATTTGCTGTTCTTTTAGCTGCTATGGACAATATCGAGAAAGCGATCGAGGTAGCAGAACGCATTATAGATATTTTAAAACAGCAATTTTGTTGTAATGGTTATGAGATTTTTATTAATGTCAGCATTGGAATTGTCTTGAGCAACCCCGACTACGAACAACCAGAACATATTTTAAGAGATGCAGATACCGCCATGTATCGCGCTAAAAATTTAGGTAGGGGACAATATCAGATTTTTACTCCCACAATGTATCAAGCTGCTCATCAGTTGTTAAAGCTGGAAACAGATTTACATCGAGCCGTTCAACAACAGGAGTTTGTAGTTTACTATCAACCAATTGTCGATTTAAGTACGGAAAAAATTTCTGGTTTTGAAGCTTTGGTACGCTGGTTACATCCCCAACACGGATTAATTCCTCCCAATTCATTTCTTCCCGTCGCTGAAGAAACTGGTTTAATCTGTTCGATTGGTAACTCAGTCATGCAGCAAGCCTGTTATCAGCTTGCTCAGTGGCAACAGCAAGGATTTACTGACCTCAAAATTTATCTTAATTTGGCAGCGCAACAGCTAAATCAAGCTACTCTGGTTGAGGAAATCGATCACATCTTAGCCAAAACTCAAATACATCCCACATCGATCAAATTGGAAATTACCGAAAGTTCGATGATGCAAAACTTACAATTGACCAAAATTTTACTCCAACAATTACGAGAGCGGGGAATACAATTTAGTATTGATGATTTTGGCACGGGTTACTCTTCTTTAAGCCAACTACAAACCTTCCCTGTCAATACACTAAAAATAGATCGGTGTTTTATTCAAAACCTTGATGGAACGAAAAGTAATCTAGGTTTAGTTCCCGTAATTCTCAGTATTGCCCAAGTAATGAATTTAGATGTAGTAGCTGAAGGTATTGAAACTAAAGAACAATCTACTCAACTTCGAGAATTAGGTTGCCATTTTGGACAAGGATTTCTGTTTTCCAAACCTCTAACTGCTGAGGATGCGGGTGTTCTGCTGCTGGCTGCCTGACACATCTCATTAACTTTTACTGAGAATGACATTTAATTTCTTGAATACGGCTAAACCAAATAGCATCGTAGTAGTGTTCTTTCGCTTTTCGAGAAGCAAAGCAAGGTTGAACATCTTAAGAAAATAAAGTGGAAGGAAAGAGTAAAGTACGACCTTCTTTTTAGCTACTTCGTCTGGCAAAAATGAATTTTCTTACCATTGACACTCGTACAATTAACTTTAGACTCCTATTTTGTCATCTAAACAGTTAAATAGTCGGCTAAAGTTTGATTTTTAAGCTTTAAACAACGAATTGAATTTCTGGTAATAATGGATCTTTGACAATGCCAAAACCAGAATAGCCCCAACGTTGCCTTAATCCTTTAAGCTGAGTTGGAGATGCTGTTTCTACGGCAAGGTAATCCTTGTATTCTTGACCATGGGAGTTTATATAGCTAAGTGCGTCATAGTCTCGATTAAAAACTAGCAGATAGCTAACCTCCGTTCCATTTTGGTCTGGTAAACGAGCGACCAAATATTTACCATCTTTTTTTGAACGAATTAAATAATTTACTTGTAATAACATTCTCACTACTCGCTACAATAGCCCTCTCAAATAAAAACTAGGTAAATAAGTAAGAGCCAAAACAATTCACCTCTGACCTTTTACTTCTTACTTCAAGTCTGCCAGTTTTATTTTGGGATCTACGGCTTTTAAAAGTAAGTCTGCTAATAAATTACCAATAATTAACATAGCTGCTCCCATCATTAAACTCGCCATTACTAAATACTTATCTTGAGCCTGAACCGCCTGTAAAGTCAAGCGACCTAAACCAGGCCAGTTGAAGAAAAACTCGGCAATAAATGAACCACTCAGTAAACTGGCAAATTCAAAGCCAATGAGGGTAATTAGAGGGTTAATGGCGTTTCGCAGCGCATGAACATAAATAACCTTATTTTCTGGCAAACCTTTAGCGCGAGCCGTCTGAATATAGTCCTGTCGCAGCACGTCTAATAGCTGTCCTCTGGTTAAACGCTGTAGTCCAGCAAAACTAGTGATGCTCAAGGCAATAGTAGGTAAGATCATGTGCCAGCCAATATCGAGAATCTTGCCTACAAAAGATAGTTGGTCATGATTGATACTGGTCATGCCGCCTACGGGAAATAAAGGAGACAAAAACTGAGCAATAATCAAAAATATTAGGGCTGTGATAAAGCTAGGAAACCCTTGCCCAAAGTAACTTAATACCCGTAGCACCTTGTCGATCGCCGTATTTTGCTTGACCGCACTCAAAATTCCTAAAGGAATGGCGATCGCCCAGGTGACAATAATTGATGCCACGGCTAATAAAAGAGTGGCAGGTATACGTTCAAATAATAAAGATTTAACCGAACGAAAATAGACAAAGCTTTCACCAAAATCAAACTGAGTAACCACCCGCCACAGCCAACGACCATACTGAACTATGGCTGGCTTGTCTAACCCAAACTGCCGAGTAAGTTCAGCAATACGCTCTTGAGTAATTTGGGGATCTTGCTTGAGAATATCTAAATAGTCTCCTGGTGCTAACTCTGTAATTGCAAAGCAGAGAGCAGAAGCCAGAAGTAAAGTTAACACTGCTTGCAGCAGCCTTTTAAGTATATATAGGCTGGTTTCGCTATAGATAAAATTTTGGAATAAAGCTAATGGCGATCGCCTAGAGACATTATTACTTTGAGCCATAGATTTTTAATTAACTCATCAATGCAACAATAGCTGGTTAGCAACTAAGCTAAATAGGCTGCAATCCAAAATAAGCTGTCAACTAAAATGGTGCTTAAAACTGCTCCAGCAAATGCCCACCAGTGTAGCTCCATTTTCTTTAGAGACCACCAACTAACTGCCAGAAGGATGTTAACCAGCACTATTGCCCAACTGATTCCCCAGGGGGTTTGCACCTGAGTTAAGGCAGCCTTAAATATGGGTGAAGCTAAAGCTGGATCTAAATCTACGGTCATTAGCTCGCGCCAGTAAGGAATGACGTTAACCAGATAAAAATACAGGTCAGTGATAGCTGTACCTAACAAAGAGCCTAGATAGAAAAAATTACCAATTTTTCCCCAGCCTCGCCAAACACACCACAGAGCAAAAGGCAAACCAATAGCTTCAACAGGAAGATGAATTAATGGCTCAGACCGAAGCCAACCCCAATAAATTGACCCGGCTAACCAACTCCAGCTAAAGCCAAGAATAATATCCCCCCACCAGCGACTTTGGGGACGCTGATAGAGAAACCAACCTAACCCAACCCAGAAAAAAGTTAGCAGTAAACTAATTTCAGGAAATAGTCTCACAATTGGAGCTTGAAAAAAAACTGGTACTGAAACTAAAAACGAAGCGGTAAAAAATACTCGCCATGCTCTACGCTCTTGGTTGTGTTGAAGAGTTAAGCCGAGAATATTAGATGAGTTTAAGGAGGAGCGATCTGAACTAGAGGATGTCACAAGTAAAAAAATAAGTTGCTGGAGTGGACTATTTCTGGTTTTTGTTAAGTATCTTTACTTTTATTAAAATAACACAGTTCTTAATAAAAATGCTGGGGGGGGGGATTAAATTTGAACAAATTGAAGCTTGAATATAATGTTAGTATTGACGTCAGAAACTAATGTCAACCATTGGGATGAGCAAGGTAATCTAAGTAACTTTGCTCTCGATTTCTAAATTATTCAACACAGGAAGCAAGAGAAATGTCGATTTATGTCGGTAATCTTAATTATGAGGTTACACCAGAAGACTTACAGTCAGTTTTTGGCGAATATGGCTCTGTTAAGCGTGTCCATCTTCCCTCTGATCGCGAAACAGGTCGCAAACGAGGTTTTGGCTTTGTAGAGATGGAGACAGACGCTCAAGAAACAGCAGCTATTAACACTCTTGATGGGGCAGAATGGATGGGGCGTACTTTAAAGGTGAATAAGGCTAGACCTAGAGAATCTAGCGGGAATGATGGTGGTACTCGCAGATTTTCCAATTAAAGTTTTGGGCTTTTTTGTGTCTATGTAGCTAGATATAGAAAATCCTCAAATAACCAGCAATAAATACGGCGATGCTTAACGGCTAGTTAGGCGATCGCGAAGCTAGTCAAGCGCAAAGTTCCGTTGCGCGGGTTTCTCGCGTTGAGAAAACTTTGTAAAAAGACATCGCTCTTTTTTATTTTCTAGAGCATTACTCTTAGTTTTTCTTGGCATTTTTGCCTTAAATTAATTATTGAGCCGTTCAGCTTTAACCACGATTAGAAGCATCATGACGGCAATAATCGAGATTTTGAATTACAGACTTTCCTCTGTCTATAGCAATTTGCAACGTAGCATAAATTCCTTCAAAATTAATAATTGTTCGATCTTGCTCAATGATACTCAATTGATATGAATTTCCTGAACAATGACAGACAATCAAACTATAGCCATTAATACCCAATAACGCTTGAATTTTCATGACAATTATAGATATACTTTCACAGTTATACTTCCTAACTAATCGTCTTTTATAACTCTATTTTGTTATTTGTTCAACTTAAATTTATTAAATTAGCTTTTTACATTAATTAAGAAGTGTTATAAAATTACGCTGCTTAAGATGGCACTGACCGCGGAAGGCGGTCAGAGAGTTAGTTCAATTTTAATTTGCTATTCGCCGTTTTGAATTATGGGTTAGGCAACTGTTTTTGGCACAACAATAAGCCAAACCATTGTTGCTCATCAGTGTATGTTTGAATCAGATTTAAATTTTGTCCCTCAGCCTCTTTATCAGAAATATTACCTAGATACTGCTTCATTTGTTCTAGATTAAATTTACGGGATATCTCTGTTAAGATCTTTTCTCCTTTGTTTACTTTTAGAGTGAGATTGAGATCTTTTAAACTTATCAATTGATCTTGTTGAGCGATCAAATACATTTCAATTTGATGTTCATTTGAATTATATATAGCCTGATGTCTGAATAAATCCAGGTTAAAATTTCCTTGAAAGCGATGATTGAGATGTTGCAGCATATTGAGATTAAACGCTGCTGTAACTCCTTGAGAATCATTATATGCTGCTTCTAAAATTTTCTTAGGTTTTTGTAAGTCTATACCTAGTAAAAAATAGTCACCTGGATTTAAAACTGCGGTAACTTGGTTTATAAAGCGATCGCATTCTGAGTCCTTAAAATTGCCAATACTACTGCCCAAAAAGATAATTGTTCGTCTGCCTAACACATAAGAACTCATTTGTTCTAATGCTCGATCATAGGTGGCAACTTTTCCCTGTATTTTTAATTGAGGATAATCAGCTAATAATTTATAAGCACTATCTTTCAAGATGGTATCACTAACGTCAACAGGGCTGTAATATAAGGGAGTATGTAAATCTTGATAAGCGTCTAATAAATAGCGAGTTTTAGTTGAGCTACCGCTACCTAACTCAATCAATTCAATAGCTTTTGTTTGCTCAACAATTTCAGCAGCATACTGTTTTAAAATACTGGCTTCGGTACGGGTAGGATAATATTCTGGTAGCTGGCAAATTTGCTCAAACAATTGAGAGCCTTGGCTATCATAAAAATAACGAACAGGAATAGATTTGGGTGTATTTTGCAAGCCAGAAATTAAATCTTGAATATCGTTTTTTTCTGCTGTTTTTGCATCTAGTAGATAATCAATTTTTAATCTATCTTCAATAGAATTTGACTCGTGATTGGTCGAAGGGTAAACAGTTGACATTAATTTTCTAAAATTTAATAAATTCTGGAATTTGAGCGATAGTTTGACAATACAAATGAACTAATACTCAAATTTATTTATACGCTGTAACTTGAAAGAATTACCCTATCTTTAATAAGATAAACTTCTTAGACTATACACAATAAAGAGTAAAAAACAAGCATGGATGTCAAAGCAGCTATAGCTTTTGGTGCAAATAAACCTCTAAGTATTGAAACTGTTCAGTTAGAAGCACCCCAAAAAGGTGAAGTTTTAATCGAAATCAAAGCAACGGGCGTTTGTCATACAGATGCTTACACTCTAGGGGGTGCAGATCCCGAAGGTTTGTTCCCTACTATTCTAGGACACGAGGGGGGGGGGATTGTAGCAGAAGTTGGAGAAGGAGTTACTAGTGTTAAACCTGGAGATAAGGTGATTCCCCTTTACACCCCAGAATGTCGGCAATGTGAATATTGTCTCAGCCAAAAAACAAATTTGTGTCAGGCGATCCGCTCGACTCAAGGAAAAGGAGTTATGCCCAATGGTACAAGTAGATTTTCTTTTAACGGCGAAAAACTTTATCACTACATGGGTACATCTACCTTTGCTAATTATACTGTGTTGCCAGAAATCGCCGTAGCTAAAATTCGCGATGATGCTCCTTTAGATAAAGTGTGTTTGATTGGCTGCGGGGTAACTACAGGGTTGGGTGCGGTGATCAATACGGCTAAAGTTGAACCTGGATCTAATGTAGTGGTGTTTGGCTTAGGTGGTATTGGCTTGAGCGTCATTCAAGGCGCAAAAATGGTAGGTGCAAGTAAAATCATTGGCGTGGATATTAACCCTGATAAACAATCTCTGGCAGAGCTTTATGGTATGACTGATTTTGTCAACCCTAAAGAGATTGAGGGAGATTTGGTCGCTCACTTGGTAGAATTGACGGGTGGCGGCGCAGACTACAGCTTTGAGTGTATTGGCAATGTCAAAGTTATGCGACAGGCTCTTGAATGCTGTCATAAAGGCTGGGGAGTTTCTACCGTAATTGGTGTTGCGAGTGCGGGAGAAGAAATCAGTACTCGTCCTTTTCAATTAGTTACAGGAAGAGTCTGGCAAGGCTCTGCTTTTGGTGGTGCAAGAGGACGTACAGATGTTCCTAAAATTGTTGATTGGTACATGGAAGGAAAGATCAATATCGATGATCTTATTACTCATACTATGCCTATTGAGCAAATTAATGAAGCCTTTGATTTGATGCACCAAGGAAAATCGATCCGCAGTGTAGTTACGTTTTAAATTGTGCCTGATAAATTTTGTTGAGGGTGAATCATCAATAAAAAGAGCTTGATATTTACAGCCTTTAAAATATCAAACCCAAAAAATAATTAGCATTTTCAGACAATAGTTATCTAGTTTAAATTAGGTGACTATTGTTTTGTAAACGATGCCAAAGGAGCTTGGCTTTTTGATTCCATAAATTGATAGTATTTATGACCTATAGCACTAAATACTATAAACATAAAGATAGCCGAGAATATAGTGGCACGCTCAAACATAGTCTCAAACAATTTGTTTAGCAATATCAGTCGTTATATTTAACTATCAGCTATTTTCTATAGTTTGCCATTAGTCTTTTTACATAACTTTTTTAGCTGCTATTTTAGTTATTCTCGGTATTTATATGTATTAATAGTTATTTTCTCGTAATTATATTTATCATGATAATTAATTTAATTGTTTTTAAATTAAACGCTTAAAAAACATGATTTGATATATAAAAAATGAAACACGATTTATTGAAGCAATTAAAAAAGTACACTGAATCTCAATGGATACAACAGTATTTAATAGAATCAAACGGTAATATTTATATCAATAACAAAAAGAATATCGGTAGAAATTTATATCAGTTAACCGAGGCTAGATTAGCGGAAATATCGTCTTTATTAATTGAGCCAAAAAAGTTAAAAATATTTATTGTTGAAACTGAGCCAATCAAGTTTTTGGCTGCTTTTTTAGCAGGTGTAATTGCCGAGGTGGATATATTTCTCTGCGATCCTGCTTGGCAGCAGCAGGAATGGCAACAGGTATTAAGTTTAGTTAGTCCTGACTTAATATTTAGCGATCGCCATACGCATGATTTAATTGTTCAAGTGACAGCTAAGGTACAAAATTTAGCAGCTCAAAAATCTGATTTCCCTAAGCAGCCTTTAATTATGATTCCGACTGGAGGAACATCTGGTAAAGTTCGTTTTGCTATGCACACATGGTCAACTTTAACAGCTTCGGTAAATGCGTTTCAAAATTATTTTAACTGTCAAGAAATAAATTCTTTCTGTACTTTACCTCTATATCATGTCAGTGGTTTAATGCAGTTTATGCGCTCGTTTATTACTCAAGGAAAGTTATTGATATTTCCTTATAAAGCAGTTAAAACTCAACCAATTGCCGTAATTAATCAATCAGAATATTTCATTTCTTTAGTTGCAACTCAACTACAGTTTTTAATTGAATCTATTCCTGATTGGTTAAATCAGTTTAAAACAGTATTATTGGGTGGCGCACCAACCAGGCGATCGCTTTTAGAACAGGCTAGAATCTACAATATTCCAGTGGCACTCACCTACGGCATGACAGAAACCGCCTCTGGAATTGTAATCCTAAAGCCCGAAGACTTTCTAGCTGGAAATAACAGCAGCGGTCAAGTTTTACCCCACGCTCAAGTTACTATTGAACCTGAAAACAACCAGTCTTTTAATAATATTGGTTTGGTAAAAATAAACTGTGCTTCTCTTTGTTTGGGATACTATCCCCAGGTTTTCACTCAAGAGTTTATTACCGACGATCTAGGTTATTTTGATAGCAATAATTATTTATATCTAGTAGGCAGAAATAGCCAGAAAATTATTACGGGAGGAGAAAATGTTTTTCCCGCCGAAATTGAAGCTGTGATTTTGGCAACCAAATTAGTCAAAGATGTATGTGTGATTGGCATACAAGATCATCAATGGGGAGAGGTGGTGACGGCTATGTATATTCCCGTAAATTTAGATCATGACCTAAAGATAATTAAGCAGCAAGTCCAGTCACAATTGGCTAAATATAAACAACCTAAAAACTGGATTGCCGTTGATAGTTTATTCCGTAACGATAGAGGGAAAATTAACTATAAAAAAATAAAAGCGATCGCTGAATCAACGATTAATCAACAATAACCAATTTCACTTAAGCTATAAAGTAGCAACTAAGTAAGCTCTACAGCATTTTTCATGAATATTTGGCAGGCTGATTTTTATCATCTTCCGTCTCCAGCAGGACAAGATAGACAATGGGAATTAGTCATTTGCCAGTCTGGTATTGTTGTTTCAGATAGCTATAAAGAACAAATAATTCATACAGCACAATGTTTTTCAGCAGATGCCAATGCTGACTGGGTAGAAAAACAAATATTGCTAGCAGCAAACGGGAAGCTACCAGAAATAATTCAAATCTTTCGCCCTCAATCTCTTGGTCTAATAACTACTGCAAGCTCAAAGTTGGGTATCAAAGTAGAGGCTACTAGAAACACTGATGTTTTGAAACAAGTATTAACCCAGAGACATAAAAACATTCCCAACTATAATCCTCTAGCGTTAGATAAACCACCACCTCAAGCATTGCCTGAGAGTATTTGGGGAGATCAATGGCAAATAGCCAATATAGCTGCGGGACAAATAGTCGAGCTATTTGGCGATCGCCCTATCCCGATTCGTAGTTTACCAGAATCATTAACGCCAATCAATTTGGGGATTTCATCTAATATTCCTATCCCTGGCATAGTTGTTTATGGTGGCAGGAAATCAATGCAGCTTGCTCGTTGGATAGATCGACAAGTACCCGCTTTTGTCAACTACATTCCTACTGAAGTTGGTCAATCTGGAGGCTTTATTTTAGAAACTGGCTTAGTAGATCGTTGGATATTTAATACTTTTGAATCAGCACAGGCTGCATCCATTGCTAAAGCTTATGAACAAAAAAAGCTAGCTAGCAAAGGACTACATTTTTTACTGATTCAACCCGATGACTCTGGAATGACAACTACTGCTTTTTGGTTGTTACGTGAATATAGACAGCTATAAAAACCAAAATTAGCATTAGCTTTGAGAAAGACGCTTGACTGGCGCGCCTCCAAGTAGTTCGTCTGTTTCCATTAAAAGGTCAGGAATTTCTTGAGCATAGGGACTTGATGCTAAACAGGATTGCAAATTTACCTGCTTTACTCGATCTGCTTTTGCCCCAGGAAACCAATGACCCCCATTAGTAAGCAAATTATATCGCGCCTGACCATATTCAGTCATGTCGTAAGCCAAAGCCAAATTACGCAACCACAAAATTATCGGCAGATTAATATTGCCTGGAGTCTCTTCGTAACTAGGTAAACCAACCTGCCAATTATCTAGCCAATCTTTGCCCAATACGGCGATCGCTTCCTGTTCTAAACGCTCTAAAATAGGTGGTAATATTTCATCTGCCTTGTCAAGTAAAGGTAAAACTTTGAGGTGTTCATCAAAATCCTCTGGTTTTGCTGCACCCAAGCTTAGGGTATGCACTTGAGAATGGGATAGGCAAAACAAGTCATTAAAGACCATCGGGCTAAGAGGTTGGCACAATTCGACTAGCTTGGGCGGTGGGTTATAAAGATGCCCTCCCTTATCTGATGGGGAAATAATAAATACCCCCATATCTTGCCCTTGTGCTGCTTCTATGGCTGACCAATTCCATTGATTGATGTAATACCAGTGCAGATTAACATAGTCAAATTCACCAGTTTCAATCGCTTTAGTGATTATTTCTGTAGACCCGTGGGTAGAAAAGCCAATGTGTCTAACTTGACCTTCGGCCTTCAGTTTTTTGGCTTCGTCAAGACAGCCTCCAGGACGTACAGCTTGTTGAAATGTTTCTTCATTATTAATCCCGTGGATGCCCAAAAGATCTACATATTCCAATTGGCAAAAGTTAAGAGACTGCTGAAATTGACGACGAAATTCTAAAGGATCGCGATTTGGGGATACTTTGGTTTGAAAAATTAATTTTTCCCGTGAGAGCTGGGGTAGTATTTGACCCAACTGCATCTCAGAGCTACCATAACCCCTAGCCGTTTCTATATGATTAATCCCTAGCTCAAATGAACGCTGAATCGTCGCTTCAAGATTGCGCTGATTAGCTGCGGGTATTTGGGACTGGGGCAAATCTTGCCACTTATATTGATATCTCATGCCTCCACAGGAGAAAATGGGCATCTGTAACTCTGTACGACCAAATCGTCGATATTGCATAATCAAATCTTTATTCTTTTAACCTCTATCACTATTATTTTAGATATTATTTGCTGATGGCAGAAGTAATCAAGGAAGAGAAATGAAAATATTGTTGGTGGATGACGAAACTGAATTAAGCGATCCTTTAAGTAAAATCTTATTACAGGAAGGATATGAGGTAGATATAGCCAATGATGGTGCGGTGGGAATGAAGCTAGCATTGCAACATCAGTATGATTTGTTAATTTTAGATTGGATGCTGCCTGCTAAATCAGGGTTAGAAATTTGTCGTGAAGTGCGATCGCAATTTTTAGCAACTCCTGTACTATTTTTGACGGCTAAAGATACAGTAGACGATCGCGTTGCAGGCTTAGATGCAGGGGCAGATGATTATCTAATGAAGCCTTTTGAGCTTCGGGAATTACTGGCTAGAGTCCGCGCCTTGCTGCGTCGCTCAACTTTAGAAGGTTTTAGTAGCGATTTGTCTAGCGATCGCCTAAAAGTAGCAGATTTAGAATTAGACATTGTCAATCAGGTAGCATATCGTCAAGGCAAGGCGATCAATCTTTCGGAAAAAGAAATTGAACTGCTTAAATACTTTATGCAGCACCCCGATCGGTTATTAACCCACACAGAAATCTATAGTTATCTCTGGCAAACAGAAGAAGAACCGAGCAGCAATGTCCTGGCTGCTTTAGTGCGACTATTACGACGAAAAATTGAAATTAAAGGACAGGCACAGTTAATTCATACCGTTTATGGCAAGGGTTATCGTTTTGGTGTTAGCTGAAATTTGCAGCAAGATCATTTAACAATAGTTCAGACAAAATTTGAATGATGTACAAGCTTGAAAGGCTAAAAATTTTCAATTCTAACTGTTGGTCTAAGACTGACTAATTAATTGCTCGGCAGATTTACTATCTAATGCTTCAGAGAAAAGATATCCTTGTCCCAACTGACAATTAAAGGTTTGTAAAATTTTTAATTGCTTTAAATTTTCAACTCCCTCAGCAATTACGTCAATTTTTAAAGTTCTGGCTAAAGAAATAATCATCTTGACAATTTCAAAATTTTCCTTGTCTTTCAACATTCCTTCAATAAAGGAACGATCGATTTTAAGGGTGCTAATGGGAAAACGATTTAGGTACTGCAAAGATGAATAGCCAGTTCCAAAATCATCAATATTAAAATTAATTCCTCTAGCTTTGATTTGATTAAATAAAGCAATTGTTTCTGGCTGATGATCCATCAGGGTACTTTCGGTAATTTCTAAATTTAGACAATCGCCAGACAAGCGATTTTTCTTTAAAACTGCCTTTAACTGAGCTAAAAAATTAGGATTTTTGATTTGTTGATTAGTCACATTAACGCTCATTTTCAAATCTGCTGCACCAGAGTGTTTAAGCTGCCATCTGTACATTTGACGACAAGCTTCTTCTAAGACCCATTCGCCAATATTATTAATTAGTCCCGTTTCCTCGGCAATATGAATAAATTTGTCAGGAAACAAGCAACCTTTTGTCGGATGATTCCAGCGCAATAAAGCCTCAAAACCATATAAAGTGTTGTTGTCAAAAGAAACAATAGGTTGATAATGGAGAGTTAATTCATTTTGCGATAATGCTTGTCGTAAATCATTTTCAATCTCCAAAAGTTCTTTAGTCTCTGCATACATTTCTTGGTCAAATACTTCATGTCTTGCCTTACCTAAAGACTTAGCGCGATACATAGCAAGATCTGAATCACGCAAAATTTCGGAACTATCCTGATATTGATTATTGCCTATGACAATCCCAATACTGGCACTAGTAAAGACAGTATGACCTTGAAGACAAAAAGAGTAATTTAGCTTGGTTTGGATTCTAGCAGCGATAATACTGCCTGACTCTATGGTTTCAACTTGGTCTAGGAGGATAGTAAACTCATCTCCTCCCAAACGAGCAACAAAATCTTGAGAACGAGAACACTCAAGTAAAATTTCAGCCACAGTTATCAATAATTCATCCCCAACCAAATGTCCCAAACTATCGTTGACAATTTTAAAGCGGTCTAAATCAATAAATAAAACGGCAAACAGATAATTGGGATCTCTTTTAGATTGTGTTAAAGCTTCTTCAACTCGTTCAATAAAAGCTGCACGATTAGGCAATTTAGTTAAAGAGTCGTGTTTGGCTTCGTAACTTAATTCAGATTCAACCTGTTTTCTTTGAGTAATGTCACAGATAATTCCATCTCGGCGATGAGCCTTGCCAGTTTTATCAAAGATTAAGCGACTGCGTTCCCATACCCAGCGCACTTCGCCATTAGGTTGAATAATTCTGTATTCAAGATCGTTGCTAGGATTAAAAGAGCTAGCTAAAGACAACTCAACGCGATCGCGATCTTCAGGGTGAATTGACTCTAGGCGTAAATCAGGATTATTTAGTAATTCTGCCACTGAGCGACCATATACCTGCCTTGCTGCGGGATTGAGAAAAAGCAAATTACTAGTAGTCGCATCCGCCGACCAAACTACTTCTTCTAAAGAATTAAGAATACTTTCTAATCTGGCTTCACTTGCTTGGAAAAGCTGAGTAATTTGCTCGCGCTCTTTGATTTCGTGTTTTAATTCTTGATTGGCTTGTTCTAATTGTGCCGTACGCTCTTGAATCCGCTGCTCTAATTCTGCGTTGAGCTTTTGTATTTCTTGTTGAGCAAACTTAAGTTTTAGCTGATTATTGATCCGCAATAATACTTCATCGATTTGAAACGGCTTGTCAATAAAGTCTACTCCACCAGCACACAAGGCTTTGACGCGATCAACAGGATCGTTGCTGGCACTCAAGAAAATAATCGGAATATCTTGAGTAATGCTATTGGCTTTAAGCTGTTCACAAACTTGATAGCCATTTAGTCCTGGCATCATCAAATCTAACAAGATTAAATCGGGAATTACCGAATTAGCCACCCTCAATGCCATTTCACCACTAATTACTCCTTTAGCTTCGTAGTTTTCTTTAGTCAAAGCCTCTGACAGTAAATGAAGATTTTCAGGCTTGTCATCAACGATTAAAATCTTGGCTCTAGTCTGCTTTAAAGTGGAAACGCTCATTAGTTAACAGATTTAGCTAAATCAATAATTTTGTCACAGCGAAAATGCTCCACTAAAGTTTCTAATCCTTGAGCAAGGGATTCATATTCAGCGGGAATTTCTGCTAGTAGCTGGTAGATTTCCTGATTATTTACCTTCGTAGCTGCTTCATATAGTTGCGATCGCCATTTTAACGTCATTACCGTTAAATCTTCAGCGGTTAAATCCCGAAGTGATGACTGCTCATAGGTGGAAATTCCTTTGCCATCTTCATAAAGATACTCAACTTTTAGATACTGTCCTATTTTTGTTAATAATTCATGGTCATGAAATGGTTTACGCATAAAATCATCACATCCAGACGATAAAACTTCGACTTTTTCTTCTTCAAAAGCACTGGCAGTCAAAGCGATAATAATCGTTTTTTTGCCTAAAGGCTGGGATTTGATTTGTTTGGTTGCTTCATAGCCATCTATTACGGGCATTCTCATATCCATTAAAATTAGCTCTGGATGCCACTCCTGCCATTTTGCGATCGCTTCTTGACCATTGCTAGCTTTTTGGACAGCATAGCCAAAAATTTCAATTTTATTTAAAGATTGTTGACATTGAGCTAAATAATATTCTTCTATTGACTGTAGTTTTTCACTAAGATTAATTGATTCTATTTGGCTGTGACCGTTGGTCAGTTTTTTACTATCGAAAAATAGCAATTTTTAAATATGTTAAATCTAGTACTAAGAAAATATACTTTGATTTATGGGTGATCTACAAAATAACCTTTGCTATTAACAAGTGTAAATACGGGAATTCTCTGAAATTAAAACCATATTGCTTTACCAGTTATTCAGTAGGTAAATTCTTGAATAATTTTCCTACTTCTGGGTTATAAACCAGCATATAGTTCCAATAATTTTCAAATACAGATTCTACATAGCCTTTGGTTTCTGGGTAAGGAATCTTCTCTACAAATTCGTCCTCATCTTTCAAACCATAGCGATTAACCCATTTTGCTACTGCATTTGGTCCCGCGTTGTAGCTAGCAACTGCCAGCATCGAGTTGTTGCCGTATTTTTTATGGGTAAAATCGAGATAGTAAGTGCCAATATTGACGTTATCTTCGGGGTTGGTCATGGAGTAACTTGTTAAGCCAATATTCTTGGCTGCGCTTTTGGCAGTAGTCGGAATTACCTGCATTAAGCCTAATGCCCCGGCGGTAGACTCAATTTCTGGTTCAAAACGGGATTCTTGACGAATCAAAGAAGTTACCAATAAAGGATTAAGCCCACGATTTTTAGACCATTTAAGAATTGTTGATTCAAAGGGAAAGGGATATAAAGCCTGCCAATATTCAGGGGTTTGTCGTAGCTGATGCCATTGTTGTTTATCTTCTGGTTTATTTCTATCTTTTAAATACCAAATTTGATTGATACCTCGCAGATTTTTTCCTTGATATAGTTCGAGTAAACCATTGGTAAATTCATCAGCGATAGTCAACTCAGTTTTACCGCTAACTTCTGTCTGGAATTGCGCCCAGGCTTCTGGTTCTAAACCCAGTTTATATAGTTCTTGAAAGGTTTCTGAACCTCCTGGAGGAGTAATACGATTCACTTTGACTACTTCAGGCATTTTGTGCCGCACGGTGGTAAAGTCCCCCACATCCCAACCTAAAGCCACCGCAGATCGCCAAGCATAATATGAGCGAGGAAAACGAGCTAAAACAGATTGATAAGCTTTGGTTGCGTCTTGAGGGCGATTGAGCTTTGCTGCCCACTTGGCAATCCAAAAACCTGCTTTGGGTGCAATGGGGCTGTCTGGATTATCCGTCACAATAGGTTGCGCCCATTGCCAGGCTGTAATTAAATCTCCAGCTTCAGCTTTTTTGTTGGCAAAATTCCAACGGTATTCCGCAGCAGCTTCAGAATGTTGATATTTAGCTAAAAGGGTTTGTAGGGCTTGGCTGGCGGATTGTGGACTTTTAAGCGCGTCCAAAAATTCGGCTTTTTCTAATAGTGCTTCTGGTGCTTGTTCGGGAAATCTCTCAATTGTCATATTAAGATAAGCCAAACCTTCTCTTTGGCTGACAATCATTGCTAAACGACGCAAGCCCAAACCTGTGTCTGAACTATTTGGGTATTGCTTAATTAGCTGTAGATAATATTGTTTTGCCGTAACTTTATCATTGCCAATATCATATCCCCTAGCAGCACGATAGAGATTACGGGAAGTATTGGGGGATTTAGCGTAAGCTTTGCCTGCTTTATCGTAGTCCCATTTTGCCCAGTAGCTGTCGGCGATCGCCTCCCAGTCTTGAGGAGTTAACCCAGGGGCATATTCTGTGGCTAAACGATCTCTCATTTTGTCTACCCCTGGTGCATCGGGGGCATATTTGACCAAAATTGCCATTAGCTTTGGCTGATTGGGATTTTGACTTAACTGCTGGCGGATTATTTCTTGGGTACGAGGATGAGCGGGAAATCTGGCGATCGCCTGTTGCCAGTAAGCAGGATTTGATTTACCCAACAGATATAGTGCTTCTGCCGTAGCGGGGGAATTAGGATATTTATTTGCTAATTCCTGCCAAGTCGTTATGGCTTGGGGTTGATTTTGCTCTAGCTCATAAGCCTTTCCTTGAGCCAGCAAAACATAAGCAGCGAGTAAAGGATATTCTCGATCCAATCCCTGTAGTTTTGCTAATGCTTCTTTACCCTGTTGGCGATCTATTAAATCTGCTGCTAATAAAAAATTGTTACGAGTATTTTCTGAAGAATTGTGAAAATCAACTACAGGTTTGGTACCAAAAGTTTGCTGATTATGTAAAGAATCTAATGAGTTGTTAGTCTGGGGATCTTCTTGAGATATCAGAGCTGGTGATTTACAGCTTACTGTTAATATTAAACCAACACTAATCAATAAAAAACTTTTGTAATTAAATGATTTTTGCATATTAATTAATCAGTGAGATGAGTGTGGGCTGGTACTCTAATTATTCCCCTGAAATATTTTTTCTTAACATCTAAAAACTAACTCAGGAAAATTATTCATTGACATATATGCAAGCAACAGTAATTTTAGATACTTAAATAAAGTACGGAGATATTAATATTAATATTAATATTTTAGTTCCTGGAATTTCCTAACTGTACGTAGAGATACTAATGCCTTGAAAATCATGTGTTAGCTTTAAAATATTGTATACAGTATACTTACTTATTTACCTTCGGCTGCTTAATCTATGAAATCGACAACTACGGCTCAACTACAGGTAAATGGCGATCGCCTGAATCAAAGTATTACTAGTTTGGCGAGCATTGGTCAACTAGCTAACGGTGGTGTAAAACGTATTGCCTATAGTCAGCAAGACATTGAAGCCCGAAATTTAGTCCAGCACTGGATGAGGAAGCTCAAGATGCAGGTAAAAATTGATGCAGCAGGCAATATTATTGGTAGATATCCTGGTAAAAATATTAATATACCAGCTTTAGCCACAGGTTCGCATATTGATACTGTTCCCTGTGGTGGACATTATGATGGTGCTTATGGAGTCTTGGCGGGATTAGAAGTAGTACAAGTGCTTCTAGAAAATCAAATTAGGCTGGATCGCTCAATAGAAGTGATTGTCTTTACTGATGAAGAAGGCAGTATGATCGGCTCTAAATCAATTTCAGGCAGGACAATTCAAGATCCCCAATACTATCGTCGTCCTGAAGGTACAGATATTCAAACCTGTTTAGCCAGAGTTGGTGGTAACTGGGAGAATATTACTCAAGCTCGTCGTAATAACCAAGATATAGCTGCATTTGTCGAACTTCACGTAGAACAAGGACCTGTTTTAGAGTCTATGGGCAAAAAAATCGGCGTAGTTAAGGGAATAGTTGGACAAAGGCGTTTTAATATCACTGTTAAAGGTAGTGCTAATCATGCTGGGACTACGCCAATGCAGATGCGCTGTGATGCATTGGTTGCTGCTTCTCAGGTTGTTTTGGCTGTCAACAAAATTGGCAATACTCCTGGTCAACAAGTAGCTACCGTTGGCAAAATGGAGGTACTGCCCAATGCTGCCAATGTTGTCCCTGGCTGGGTAGAAATGAGCTTGGATATTCGCGACTTATCTAGTTTGCATATAAATAGTCTACTAGAACAGCTACGCACCCACCTAGAAGAAATTGCCGTTGCTACTAATACCCAAATTCGCTTAAATCCCTGTCTTCACAACGAACCAGCGTTAGCCGAACCCTATATTCAAAGAGCGATCGCCTTAAGCTGCGAAAATCTTGAGCTAAATTATACTTATTTACCTAGTCGTGCCAGCCACGATGCTCAAGAATTAGCTCAAATTACCGATATGGGGATGATCTTTGTTCCTAGCAGAATGGGAGTTTCTCACGATGCCAGCGAATACACCTCTCCTGAACTATGTACCCAGGGTGCAAATGTATTATTACAGACGCTGATCCAGTTAGATTTAGAACTATCATCAAAAAAATAAGAGCTTTTATACTAAATCCAACCAAGCTCGACGGCGAGATCGCGTGCTAATTGAGGAATATTGGTAGCAACAAAATGTTCGTGCATCATTTGTACACTCAAAAGATGATTAATTACCGCGTCTAGCTGCACCCGTTGGGAAATTGGCGTATTTTCATTTTCATGACGCAGTAGAATCTGATTTACCCCTTCACTATCTAGTAAACCACTGTCGGCGATCGCGCTTTTTGATAGATAAGTATCCGCTAGTCCTCGCATTGCCTTTTGCTTCTTAATATCGGTATGGGAAGGAGGAGCCATAAAAGCAAACTTTTGTCTTTCGTATAGTGATTTGGGCAGCAGGGGACGCATCATTTCTCGGAGAATATATTTATCCTGACGACCCCGCAAACGCATATTTATCGGTAGGGTAACGGCAAATTCTGCTAAAGGATGGTCTAAAAAGGCAGGACGAGCTTCAAGAGAGTTTGCCATGTCCACACGATCGCCTGCCCAACCAAGCACCTGAGACTCAAACTGGGTTTTGATCCAGACATACTGAGCTTTATCAAGAGGATGACGATTTTCTAATTGCTCTTTGTCTAAAGTTTGTGCGATCGCCGAACCTGGAGAGTAATCTTTAGTAGCTGCCCGATGTTCTGGATGCAGCAAGTTAGAGACGAGTGGTGCAGCAGATAGCCAAGATTGTAAACAACTAGGAGTAAAACCAATTTGCTTAGTTAGGGCGGGATCGTCTAGGGTATTTTCCGCTAGTAAGTTGCCTTTGAATAAACTATTGCTTTGCTGTAGCCAGGCTTGTAAATCTGCTTTTTCTTGGGGTGGTGCATCTTCCATGCCGTGCAGTATATAGTCAAGACGCAGTTGAGGATAGCCAGCAAAGAGTTCGTCCGAACCTTCTCCAGTAACTACCACCTTGTAACCAGAGTTATGCACATATTCGCTCATTAACATCTTGGCAACGGTAAAAGTATTATAAATACTGCGTTCAGTATGCCAAATAGCCTGCTTAAAGTGTTCGTAAAGCTGTCCACCTTTGACAGTCAAAATGTCTTGATCTGCGGACACCGCCTGAGCCATCTCTCTAGCGATCGCCGTCTCATCGTAATCTTGGTCGTCAAAGCCAATGGTAAAAGCCTTGACGGGCGACTGCTGACAGGCTGCTGCTACTCCCATAATCGAGCAGGAATCTATGCCTCCTGAAAGGTAACAGGCAACGGGTACATCTGCTTCTAGACGTAACTGAATTGCTTCGACAAAATGATGGCGTAACTGCTCGATATAAGCTTCATCCGACAAGGATTTACCCCGTTCTCTACGAAGAGGAAAATTTAAATCCCAATACTTTTGCTTACGAATTTGTAAGCGTCCGTCTCGACGCTCAAAAGCGATCGTTTGTCCTGGTTCTACGGCATATATACCCTCAAAAGCAGTTGTTCCAGGCACCATTAACTGCATCAGTTGGTGATAGAGTCCTTGGGAAGAAAAACGACACTTCACGTCTGGATGAGCCAACAAGACCTTGATCTCTGAGCCAAAAACTAAGCCTTCTGGGGTTAATGTCCAATATAACGGCTTAACTCCAAAGCGATCGCGCACCAGAGTCAGACGATCTGCTGAACGTTCATAAAGAGCAAAGGCAAATTCTCCGCGTAGATGGGGTAAAGCACCTTCTAACCCCAATCTATCGGTTAAGTGCAGCACTAGTTCAGAATCGCACTTACTGGCAAAGCGATAACCCCGCGAAGTTAAATCCGCCCGAATATATTTATAATCATAAAATTCCCCGTTGTGAATTAGAGCATACTGATTGTCAGCCGAGATAAAGGGCTGCTGCGCTCGATCGGGATCGAGGTCGATAATTGCCAGACGCGCCTGCCCAAAACCAACTCCACGGTCTTCAATCACCTTCCAGCCAGCTTTATCGGGCCCTCGATGGGATTGAATTGCTGCCATGGCGATCAGCGTTTCAGGAGCGACTGGTCGAGATGAATCATGATACATTACCCCAGCGATCCCACACATAGATTTTATACCTTTGATTCAAAACAACTTTAGAAGCAGTATAGTAGATTAGCTGGTGGGGTTTCTAAGATTGTCAGGCGATCGTCATTTTTTTCGCCCTTACAAGATGTGTCGCCTTCTATTTTATTATGATATCCAGCCATTTTCCATCTGCCGTTAGCAATTTAAAGTAATAGAGCAGATTTTAGTCCGAGGTATTCGGTAAACGGTTCAAAATCTTTGTCTGAGTAGAGTAAAGGCAAATTATTTTCGATACAATACGTTGCAATAATACAGTCAATAGTTTTCCGAATTGTAATTCCCTGCTTGCGAAGTTGGCGATAATTATCGGCAGATTTCATCCCGTAGGAAATATTGCATAAAGAAATAAGTTCGAGTTCTTGTAATAATTGTTTAGCTAGCCGATAATCTTTATCTGTTCTGAATCCTTGTAAAATTTCGGCAAGTACCAAATCGCCAACAATGACAATGGTTGAGGAAAGTAGAATATCTAATCTCTCAGTCTCTGGGGTAGTTGTTCCGTTAAAGAAATCAATCCAAACGCTAGTATCAACAAGCACCATTAATTAATTCTCATCTGTTCGAGATCCCCTGACCATTGAAGCTTACCTTTGTAATTTTTAAGCTTTTCTTGTTTTCTCAATTGAATCAAAGTTTTAAGTCCGAGTTCTACAGCCTCTTTCTTAGTCTTTAGTCCAGTTAGTGCCAAAGCTTCTTTCATTAATTGATCATCAATGACTATGTTGGTACGCATAAAGTTTATCTAATGTGTATTGTAAATATATATTATACACACAAAAATTTAAATTTAATATAGAAAGATTGTCAACAAAATAATCTGCTTCGTAAACACATTCTCAAATACACGCTCTAACCAAGAGCATCCCTCGCGGTAAAATCCATCACAATCGATCTATGTTTTTCTATGCTATACAAGAAGAACAAATACTTGTATACACAAGCTACATCAATAAATAAATTTAGCAAAATCTATGACATTCTCAATTGTGGCTTGGGATCCAACTACAAAAATGACTGGAGTTGCAGTGGCAACAAAGCATCTAGCCGTGGGCGCATTAGTGCCTCATGCTAAAGCTAATGTAGGTGCGATCGCAACTCAAGCACAAACTAATCCACTTTTGGGAATTAGAGGGCTTAAACTGTTAGCCAAACATAATTTAGGCAAAAATCAGACAGAAGCAATTACTACAGAAGCTATCATTACTAATTTGCTCGAAGAAGACGAAGATCGTCATTATCGTCAACTTCACCTTGTTGATCGCCAAGGTAGGACTGCTGCTTGGACTGGTTCTGAATGTATCGATTGGGCGGGACATCTAACTTTTGCTGATTTTTCCGTTGCGGGTAATATGCTAGTGGGTGAACGAACTTTAACCGCTATGGCAGATGCCTATCAGGAGAAAGAAGGCATGGAGTTCTGCGAAAGATTATTGCAGGCATTAGAAGCAGGAGAAGCTGCTGGAGGCGATAAGCGTGGTCGTCAGTCTGCTGCTTTATACGTAGTTCACCATGATGATTATCCTCATCTGGATTTACGAATCGATCACCATGACGATCCTATTGCTCAACTTCGCTATATATTTGAAGAGTCTCGTAAAGACTACTATCAATCTTTCCGTAAGTCTATGCCTACCAGAAGTCTACAAGATAAAATTAAAAACTTCCCCGTTACAACTGTGGTCAGGTCAGCAAAAAGTGCTTAATAATTACCGATATAATGATTAGTAGCGATTGTTCATTGTTCATTGCTAATTGATAATTGTTTATAAGCTGCCCAGCCTCCGAGATCAGAGATATCGGGCCAGTTATGCTTCTCGATTAACTCTTGAGGATAGAGCATAGCGATCGCCGTTTCTTTTTCTTCAAGATTTACCGTATCAGGATACATATGGGGAGGTTCGTTTGCCAACAGATATTCATACTGTTCGGTTGTCATTTCATAAATCTCACCAGGAATGCTAATTCCCCCTGTTTGGGTAGCATAAATAGCAGGATGCCAGCCGTCTTCCGCTGCATGAAGACGATATTGAGGAAGGGTTTTAGTCGTCTTGATAAACTTTGCCGATTGGAGATTTTGATGGTCTGGTTGTCCTTTTAAAGCTGAACCACAGATAAAAACTCGCTTGATACCTGATGCTGTTGTCATGATCTTATTTAAATGGATGTAATTTCTGGGTTGTTGATCGCCTCTAATTCACGCACTACCCTGGCTTTGCTGGCAATTAAATGTTCTTTAATAGTTGCTTGGGCTAAATCTGAGTTCTTTTCGGCGATCGCATTATAAACTTGTCTATGTTCTAAGCGAATTTCTAAAACTTGAGGATTGTGTTTGGTAGTTTGCACTCTTAAAAGTGACATTTGATCAAAAACCTGTTCCAGCAAGGTTAGCAGCCATTTATTACCCGAACTTTCGGCGATGAGATGATGAAATTGATAATCTATTTCCAGAAGTTTCAAGCTATCAGATTTACTAGACGGATGTGCTAACTTTTCTGCCAACAGCACATATTTTTCAAGCTGCTTTAGCTGCTTTGGGCTAATTTGCTCGCAAGCACTCACAATGGCAGGTTGTTCTAAAGCTAGACGACAATCATAAAGCTGAACTGCGTCTTGAACAGAAAGGGTAGTAACTCTTAAGCCACCTGTAGAATTAGCTACTATTAATTTTTCCTGCTGCAATTGACCAATTGCTTCGCGAATAGGAGTACGGCTAACCTGTAATTGTTTGGCTAACGTTGTTTCAACTATTCGTTCTCCTGAAGCCAAATCTCCTTTGAGGATAATTTGTCTCAGGGCTTGATATACTTGCTGCCGTAAGGACTGGTTTTTTTCAATAGCAATCATAGTTTGAGTTTTAACTCATGAGAGACTACTAATTATTTCGATGAATTACAAAATACAAGTATACAGTATACGATATTAAACTATAAATTTATGGCTTGAAATTACGAAAAATAGCTTTTTTGTTTTGATACAGACGCATAATATTATTTAATGAACGTACTATAAGAGTTTTGGCAGCAGCGACTATTTTAGGTTGGTTTTTGTCTTAAAATTAATTTTAATAAGATCTAAACATCAACCCGATTTTGATTATGGTAAAAACTGCTTCGACAATGCTAGCTCTAGGGACTGCTGCACCTGAGTTTGAGCTTCAGGATGTAGTGTCTGGTAAAACTGTTTCTTTAGCCGACTTTAGCGATCGCCAAGCTTTACTATTGATGTTTATTTGTCAGCATTGTCCTTTTGTTAAGCACGTACAGAATGAATTAGCGAGCATTGGTCAAGACTATGACCAGCAACCTTTAGGCATTGTAGCAATTAGTGCTAATGATGTAGCAAATTATCCTCAAGATGCTCCTGAAAAGTTAAAGCAAATGGCGCAAGAATTAAACTTCAACTTTCCTGTTTGCTACGACGAAAGCCAAGAGGTAAGTAAAGTTTATACTGCTGCCTGTACTCCTGACTTCTTTTTATTTGATGCAGACGCTAAACTGGCATATCGTGGTCAATTAGATGATAGTCGCCCTAGCACAAATATTCCCGTTACAGGCAAGGATTTACGTCAGGCGATCGATGCCTTGCTACAGGGTAAGACGGTCGATTTTGAACAAAAACCCAGCATTGGCTGCAATATCAAATGGAAACCAGGTAACGAGCCAAAGTACTTTGGCTAGAATAAACCAGACATTTTACGTAGTTTATATAGTTATTTTGACTCTATCTTTGTAGCATTTTTGAAGTAATCTTGTGTTAAATAAATTACTTAAGTGTTTTCAAAAACTGAAAATCTATTTTCTAGCTATCTAAAGACTTAAAATCTATATGGAAGATACAGAAACTCAAAACACTTTGTTTGTTCCTTTTTTGGGTCAGTCTAACGCTCAGCAAATGAGCTATATTTACGATCCATATCAGCCAGGAATGATCGCTAATGATACCTCTGGAGCGATTATTTTAGATCGAAATTTGACAGCCTTGATTGAAGGCAATGTGGTGACTAGCGATACGAGAGAAACCAATTTTGCCGTGGGCGGAAGTAAGGTCGACGGCAATGGTTATTTTCAAGATGATAGTACGGTCTGGTGGTATCCAGATTGGGGTCAACCAGGGGGAGCTTTACGCCAGGCTGAACAAGGTTTACAAGACTGGTTATCTGTCCAAGGAGCGCAGCCAACAGACGAGATTGCCATTGTTTGGTCTCAAGGAGAATCTGACGTAGGAGATATTTTGGAAGGAGATCCTATTGCTAGAGAAAAATATAAACAGTCTACTTTGGCAGTTTTTGATAATTTGCGCAGTCAGCTAAATTATGCTGATGTTAAGTTTTATCTTGTGCCAACGGGACGTTTTCAGGCAGATGGAGCAACTAATGCCGGTCTTTCTCCTCTAAACATTGAAACAATCAATGGTGGGTTAAAAGTAGTCCGTGAAGTCCAAGAGGAAATAGCTACCCAACGAGATGATGTCTTATTGGCAACAGATTATTCAGATCTTAATATGGTCTACGAAGAAGGTACATTATATGGTGCAAGCTACGATCTCGACTATAGTGAATGGTCTACTGATTTTTGGCATTTAGGTCATGATGGACTAAAGATTAATGGCGATCGCCTGGCGCAATATATAGCCTTGGATCGGGGAGAAAACAACGTTATTAGCTTTACTGATTCTTTTGGGAATCCTGCCCAGTCTACCTCGCTTGCTCGTGCTGGACTATTAGATATCAACGTTTCAGGCAACCCCAGCCTGGGGGTTATTCAAGGAACAAATAATCCTGATGTGATAGTCGGCACTTTGGCAGCCGATGTAATTATCGGAGGAGAAGGGAATGACATAATTATGGCTAGTCAAGGAGTAGATACTTTGACAGGATCTGCGGGAAATGATGTTTTTTTCTTTGACCCTTTAATATATCCTGGGGTGGCTAATAACTCTGATACGATCGCTGATTTTGAACTTGGCAGCGATCGCCTGGACGTATCGGAGCTTTTAAAGCTTACTGGCAACCCGCTTGCTGATACTATTGCTACTCAATACATTACTGTTAATCCCCTCAGCGAAACTAGTTTGGAGATTAAGTTTGATGTTGATGCCATAGGAGAACAGTCTGCTGAAACTTTGGCTATCTTAGAAAACGTCAGTCCTGGGGAATTTATCGCCGAAATTGGCACTCAGTTAATTGTTACGCCAACTGAATTTTGAATACTAAAGGAAAAAATTTCTAAAATCTTGACGAGCGATCGCCAAATGTGATTTAATTGAAATTGAAGCTTTCATAATGGGAACATTAGCAGTCAAGCGTTGAAGTCACCACTCCCATTATAAAAAAATTTTAGCATAAAGCGCGATCGCCAAGCAAATTTAAAAATTCTAAATTTTTAGTAATTTTGTACTTAAAAAAGTTTAATACAACTTCTTTCTTCTTTCTAAAGATCGCGATTGTTGCTATAAGGACATAACTATACTTTGTTGGTTAGATTAACTTTAACCCCAAACTAATTCCTAAAGCGATCGCACTTAATAAATAACCAATTTTTGCTAAAGGGCTATTTGTTTTGCCAATGGGTATTTGCCACCAAAAGTAAGCAAAAAGCACAATCTCCCCAACTGTAATCGCTGCTGCTATGCTTACCGCTTCTTGTATGCCCCAGAATATACCACTGAGGGTAACTAGCAAGGCGGGAGTGATTATGGCAAGAATAGCCCCCTGGGTTTTTGCCTGAGGGTCTATTTTGGCAATCTCAACTGCTCCCAATTCGGTAATACCAATGGCGATCGCGGCAACAGTGGCGATCGCTATGTTGACTAAAGTTGGTTCTGTAGAGCGATCGACAAAGCTCAAACTCCATGTGGCTGCGGTACTTAAACCAAAAATTCCTAATGTACCGATAATAATTGGCTTAGACTGGGTATTTAATTGAGAGTCATTAACTGCTAAAATACTACTAGATGTGGACATTAAATGTGATAACGCATCTTGAGCAGTTAAAGCATTGGGAAAACGCTTGCTTACTTTGGCATTAGTCATTTTTGCTAACCACTGCCTAAACTGTCGCTCTAACTCTGGCAATAAAGATTTTAAGCTCAATTGATAAGGGTCATCTGCCGATGTAAAGTCGCGAATCTCGGTAATACTTTTGTCTGATATCAGACAAACAAGAGTAACTCCTAAGCTATAAAGATCCGAAGCCAGAGTTGGTTTAATAATTTGCTCAGGAGCAATAAATCCAGGAGTTCCCTTAAAAACGCTGCTACCAGATGCTTCAATGCTACCTAAGCAAGCAAATCCAAAGTCGATTAAATACACCTGTAGATTTTCAGACAGCAAAATATTTTCAGGCTTAAGATCGCGATGTATTACAGAAGGATTTTGTTGCTGTAAATAAACCAAAATTTCAAGAATTTTACCAGCAATTTGCTGGATTTCAAATAATGATAATTGCCTAAAATTGTCCAAATTAGAGGCTGAAATGTATTCTTGGACTAAGCAGAAACCATCATCTGTTTCTATACTGCCTAAATATTTAGGAATCCCAGGATAATCTAGTTTTTCTAATACTTTGATTTCCTGTTCATAAGCTTTATATCCTGACCAAGTTGAGCCAGTCGTTGCAAAGCAAAATTGCTTGATCACTACTGAGCGTTGATTATTTAGAGCAACTCCTTTCCAGGTTATGCGCCCTCCTTCACGATTGCGCCCTAATTCGGCGTTAATTTTATATCCGTAAGGTATCAAATTAGGATAATCATTCATTTTTAGTTTTTAATACCCATAGTTGCTAATAATCTTAGTAAATTTTTGACACCAAATTGAAATATCTTGAGTAAAATTATTTATAGTAATTATTAGCCTGAGAACTTTAGGCTAGAGTAGCAAAAATAAAATAACTCTTAATAATATAAATTAACAATAGTTTGAGTTATCTTAGTTTTTCATAACCAGTTCCAAGAAAATATAATGTTCAAAATAAGATCGAGTTTTGGCAAACTTAACTGTAATAAATAAGACATCTATATCCCTTAGATATGCTGTGTTTTTATGTTACTAAAATATACAAAAATAATAAAGCTATAAACTAGAAATACTTGCACTTGCGTTCAAAAAATTTTATTTATTTTTAATTTATAAGCAGCATTAATCTTAATAATCAGTCAACCAAATAAATCAGTGGTTGACTGCCAAGAAGTATCGGCAGCATATATATAATGTCAATTAAAACTATCTTATTAGTAGAAGATAATCCTGATGATCGCGAGTTAATGACCCTTGCTTTCTCTCAAGGAGAAATCCCCCACAATTTGGTTGTCGTGTCCAACGGAATTGAGGCTTTAAACTATTTATTAGGGAATAATTCTAATAATGAGCCATCTGCATCGTTAAACGAGGAAAATTTACCTTCCATGCCAGCCTTAATCATGCTGGATCTCAATTTACCAAAAATGGATGGAATTGAAGTTTTAAAGCGTATTCGCGCTCATCCACAGACAAAATTAATCCCAACAGTCATTTTAAGCTCTTCAAATGAGCGACAAGACCTCATAGACAGTTATATTAATGGTTGTAACAGTTATATTCAAAAACCGATACACTTTACACAACTACAAAATTTTGTTAGAGAAATAAGTACGTATTGGTTGACTGTTAATCAGTTACCACCTGTTTTTGGAGTCCCAAATGAGTAAACTTCTGCGAGTCTTAATTGTTGAAGATTCAGAAGATGATGCCGAACTACTAGCCATTGAACTTGAACGAGGTAATTATGAAATAACTTATCAAAGAGTTGACACCAAAGCGGATATGCAGGCTGCTTTACAAAAATCCCAATCTTGGGATATTGTGCTGGCTGATTATTCTATGCCTCAGTTTAGCGCGATCGCTGCTTTAGAACTATTAAAAGAATGTGATCTAGATCTACCCTTTGTCATTGTGTCAGGCAAGATTGGCGAAGATACGGCAGTAGCAGCCATGAAAGCAGGCGCTCACGACTATTTAATCAAAGGTAAGCTATCTCGCCTAATTCCTGCCGTTGAAAGAGAGTTAAGAGAAGCAATACTGAGAGAAGAATATCGCGCTGCTCAAAAAAGACTTAAGTATCTTGCCTTTTACGATAAGTTAACCGATTTACCCAACAGGACTTTATTTTTTGAACACCTCAGCCGTGAAATAACTCGTCAGCAAGAACAAAAACAAGCCGATAATCAAAGTTTGAGCGGGCATAGATCATCAAGTACTTTAGCTGTTTTATTATTGAGTATCGATCGCTTTCGGTGTATAAAACATAGCTTAGGTTACGAAATTAGTGAGCAGCTACTAATCTCGGTGGCTCGTCGCCTAGAGGAATATATTAGCGAAAATGATTTTAATCTTGTTGCCAAAATTGGTGAGGACGAATTTGCCTTACTAATTACAAATATTATCGATCCTCAGGATATTATAAATCGGGCAGAACATCTTTATCGTCAGCTTATTAAGCCCTTTCAAATCAAAAGCAGCCTAATCTGCTCTACAGTCAGTATTGGTATTGCTCTTAATCAAGATCGCAACCAAAATCCTGCCCAGCTTTTGCAGTCGGCTGATACAGCTATGCAGTATGCCAAAGTAAACTTTGTCAAAACTTCGGTCTTATTTAATGACAGAATGCAGAGTAAGGCAGTCGAAAAGCTGCGGTTAGAAAACGATTTACAAAAGGCGATCGAAAACAAGCAGCTATATCTTAACTATCAACCTATAGTTTCTTTAGATACAGGAAAAATTAGTTGTTTGGAAGCCTTAGTCAGGTGGAAACATAGTTCTCTTGGCTCAATTCCTCCAGACAAATTTATTCCTATTTGCGAAGAAACTGGTCAGATTATTGCTTTAGGTCAGTGGGTGCTTTCTGAAGCTTGTTGTCAATTGGTAGCTTGGCAAAAGTTATTTATTGCCGACTCATCTTTGACAATGAGTATTAATTTGTCCCGCATCCAAGTTTATCATCCTGAGTTGATTCCTCAAATAGACGGTCTTTTGGATTCATTGAATTTAAAGGGCGAAGATCTAAAGCTAGAAATTACCGAAAGTACCCTGATGGAAAACACCTCATCAGTAAGAAAAGTTTTAAAGCAGTTAAAAGAACGAGATATCAAAATATGTTTGGATGACTTTGGGACTGGTTATTCTTCTTTGAGCTATTTACGCTATTTACCTGTAGATACGGTAAAAATAGACCGCTCATTTATTGGAGCAGAGATCAATGGTACTAATTACGATATTATCAAGGCAATTATTAACCTAGCTCATAGTTTAGGTTTAGATGTTGTTGCCGAAGGTATTGAAACCAAAGCTCAACTAGAAATATTGCGAGGTTTAGGCTGTGAATATGGACAAGGATATTTCTTTGCTTATCCTCTCGATAGTAAAGATGTTTTAAACTTAGTGCAGCAATAATCAATTATCAATTATCAATTAATAAAAAGGTTATCTACGCCTGAGTTGACCGAGCTTTAGACTTTTTCATAGTGGCTAAAAGCTAAGAGCTAAGAGCTAAGAGCTAAAAGCTAGAAACCAGTTAGTTTGAACGGAAGATAATTTACATTAAGCGTTATTTATGAGCTATATTACGTAAACTTCGGGTTTGTTCGAGAATATCTTCAATATCTTCTTGAGATAGGCGTTCAACATAATTAATTTTGATTTCTTCTAGTAAGTCTATTAGTAAAAGCTCAATTTTGTTCATGCTTTGTTGTGCCTGTAGCTCACTAGAAACCGATTTACCGATGTTATCTACCAGAGTTTCTAGTAAACGGTCAAACTGTTCATCTTCTGCCAGTGCTGCTTGTAAGGTACTGCTAAAGGCGCTGTAGATTTGGGAGACTAGCTGATGACTGAGGGTAGTCATAGTGCGATCGCCTCCAGGAAGCATTTTGATGCCTTGGTATGCTGGGCTTTGTCTTAAAGCTTTATCGATGCTGTATTTTAGTAGAGTTTCTGCTTCTGGTTGAATGGCAGGTAATACGCGATCGGCAAAGACTTTTGCTAAGATCCTGATAATTTCTGCGGTTTCATTAGTGTCATTGATGTCAATGTAGGGGTTAGCTGTTTGTTGAGATAGCAATCTGCTAAGACCACCGTTACGAATTGAAGCTTGTGTTTGATTGATTAGGCGAATAATTACTACTTCTGTCACGTCTTCGGCTATGCCTGCTACTAATCCTTGGCTTAACTGTTTCTGAATAGAATTAAGGTTAATAATTTGTGCCTGACTTAAACGAACCGTAACGGGAATGACCCGCAGCCAACGCCAAAAGGGAAGCAGAAAAAATATATCATACCAACGCCAAAGCATAGCATCTAGCCAGCTTACACCCACTCGACGACGGCTAATAAACCAAGTGCGTCCCAAAAATTCTAGGGCAAAAAGTACCCCAAAAGGGAAATCAATCACGCCAAAATAATCTATATAGCCACCATTATCGCCAACAGCGCGATAGTAGTTAGTCGCCATTAAAGGTTTGATTTCGCTATCAAAAAAGTTTAGTTCCTCAGTGACTTTGCCCTGAAAATTATTGGGAGTCCAATATCGCCAAAATGCTGCCTTAGCTGAATTATCTCGGCTAGGAAGATGCGATCGCATTCTATTTTTAATCCGTTCTAAATTCCCTGTTTTGTTTGCCTCAGAAAAGGCATTGGTTTGAATAATTTCAATACTGCGACGACGGAGATCTCCGAAAAGATTTTTGACAACAGGAGAATCAACGCTATTGACAGCTAATTCTTTTCTTAACTGCTCTACCTTGGCTAAATACTCTTGGGTGTCTCGGTTAGAAATTATGCCCTTAATGGCATCATAGCGAGTAATAAATGCAGATATATTCGCAGGAATCAGATCTAACTTTATGCCATCGTATTTGATGTAAGCCGTCTTAATACCGCCCAATGTAACTTGACCAGATAGCCAAAAATCTCTTAAAGGAATATAGCTAAGATCGAAAGCCACAATGGTTATGTTAATTACAGCCACTAAAGCCATTAACCTCTCAAACCAGAGATTAGGTCGATATTTTCTAGTTCTTCTTTTAGGTAATCTAGTGACGATAGTCATTTCATTTAACATTGACCATCGATCATTGTTCATTGTTCATTGTTCATTACTCATTTCAAGTACGGCACTTAGGGTAATGTAATAATTTTCTTAGCTTTAAGCTTTTATAAAGCAAAGATTAAATAGCAAGCTATATTTTCATTTTTTGATAAATGTTCAATGCTCAATGCTCAATGTTTAAGACTCCCCGTAAAAAGATATCAGAAATCCCTTCAGCCATTTCCTGCATAGCTTGAGGTGATGAATCAGGGTCAAGAATTGTTTCTTCAGAAAAACCAGCGATCGCAAATATACCTAAAAATACCTTGGCAACTATTTTAGGATTCATCTGACGATAAATTCCCTTTTCCATCGCGGTTTCAAAAAAAGCTTCTGCCACATCGGTCATCTTGTCAATTACTTCTGCTTGAATACTCTCTCTTAATTCTGGATGATATTGAGCCTCAATGAAGCAAACTCGCATCAAATCGCTATTTTTACGCATATTCAGCATTCTACGACGCATCACTTGCGATACTGCTTTATAGCTACCCATTTCGCTAAGTTCCATTAGTAAATCTGTCAGAATGTCAACCCATCCCGCAGTAGCCACTTCAATTAAAATTGCTTTTTTGTTAGTAAAGTGACGAAACACAGTTCCCTCAGCTACTTGTGCTGACTTGGCTAAATCTTTAGTGGTTGTGCCATCATAGCCTTGACGAGCAAATAGTTTTAGTGCAGCCTGTAAAATTTTAGTGCGGGTGTCCTTCTCTGTAGCAGGAGTTTGACGCATCTTCCAGGTTTGCTGAGAAAAAACTGGCATAGTAATTGTGATTGATTAGTAACTGTGATGGGCTTAATAATATAGCAATATTGCAAATATCTAGTTTTAGCTTATATTTTCAGTGGAATTGCTTAATATTCCACAATAATTTTCTTTGATTGCAATCAAGCATTATTTACTAAATTCTTAACAGAGACAGTAAGCATTAAAATCCAAGTAAAATATAACCGCAGTAAGATTGTACATAGCTAAATTGAGACACTTTTGGGTATATTGGATGAAATTAAGCAGATTAAATCGATTTTTTGCCCATTTAGATTACTTTTGTAACTATATAAAAGGGCGATGGGTGAGTCTAATGGCGACTCGTATAAGCGTATGCTTAATCGCTTTATTGTTCTGGAATTTTGCGGGGATGTCTGCTTTGGCTGCACCCCAAGCAAGCAAATCAAGTGCTTCAATTAAGCCTTACCTGAATCGGGTAATAGAACAGATAACGGAATTTACCCTAGATAATGGTTTAAAGTTTATTGTCTTAGAAAACCACGAAGCTCCAGTTATTTCTTTTGTCACCTATGCTAATGTTGGTGGTGTTGATGAACCTGATGGTAAAACGGGAGTGGCTCACTTTTTAGAACATTTAGCATTTAAGGGTACTAAAAAGATTGGCACAACTAATTACGCTGCTGAAGCTGAAGAATTAAATAAGTTAGATCGTTTATTTGCCGACATCAAACAGGCACAAAAGTCGGGAAATAATGCTAAGTTAGCTAAACTCACAGATGAGTTTATCGTCACTCAGGAAAAAGCCAGTAAGTACGTCAAGCAAAATGAATATGGCGAAATTGTCGATACAGCAGGTGGAGTAGGCTTAAATGCAGCGACTTCGGCTGACAGTACCACTTATTTTTATAGTTTCCCTGCTAATAAGCTAGAACTATGGATGTCTTTAGAATCAGAAAGATTTTTAGATCCCGTATACCGAGAATTTTATAAAGAAAAGCAGGTAATTTTGGAGGAAAGACGGTTGCGCACTGATAATTCCCCCATCGGTAAGATGATCGAGGAATTTTTAGATACTGCCTTCACGATTCATCCTTATAAACGTCCCGTAATTGGCTATCAAGAGGACATCGAAAATTTGAGTAGAGAGGATGTTCAAAAGTTTTTCCAGGCTTACTATGTACCTAAAAATTTAACTATGGCGATCGCTGGAGATGTCGATCCTGTTAAAGTTAAAGAATTAGCTCAAACTTATTTTGGACGCTTCAAATCTAAGCCTCAACCAAATAAAGTAGCTAAAGTTGAACCTCCCCAAGAGCAAACCAGAGAAGTTACCGTTAATTTTCCTTCCCAGCCTTTGTATTTAGAAGGCTACCATATCCCCGCCTTAAATGATCCTGACTATATAGTGTATGAAGTTATTTCTGAACTACTTAGCAGTGGTAGAACTTCTCGTCTCTATAAGTCTTTGGTAGAAGAAAAACAGGTAGCTTTATCGGCACAAGGGTTTTTAATGGTTTTCCTGGAGATAAATATCCTAATTTAATGTTAGTCTATGCCTTAACTGCTCCAGGTACAAGCATTGAACAATTAGCAACTGCTTTGCAAGCCGAGATCGAACGTTTAAAAACAGAAGCGGTCAAACCTGCGGAGTTAGAACAGGTGAAAACTCAACTCAAGGCTGGTTTGTTGCGAACTCTTGATTCTAATATGGGAATGGCAAGTATATTGGCAGAATACGACGCTAAAACAGGTAGCTGGCGCAATATTTTTGATGAGCTAACCAAATTAGAACAAATCACTCCCCAAGATATTCAGCGAGTAGCTCAAACTACTTTCACAGCCGAGAATCGCACCATTGGACGTTTATTAGCCTCTAGTTAAATAGGTATACCGTCTTCATTGCCTTTTAGCTAACAGTCTAACGAGGCAATGAAGCTATCTCTTTCTTCAATCGCGATCGCCAATTAGTCAGGTTTTTAAACAAATAGCGATCGCAAAATACAATCAACCAATAACCAAGTTAATCAGGTTCTTATTTTTTGTCAGAAGTTTACTCTTTTAAGGATGAGCTTGTTTTAGCAGGGTTGTCTGGGGATTTGTAATTTAGCTTTAATTTATTGGCTAAAGCGTGATTTAATTTTTCAGATGCACCAGGGTATTGTGCTTCTATCTGTAGCAATTTGCTATAAATTTTTACTGCGCCGTCCCAATTATCAACTAATTCTAACTGTTGACCTAAGCAAAAATAGGACTCTGCATTGTTGGGGTTATTGCTAATTTCCAGCTTTAAAAAATCTATTGCCTCTTGATGTTTGCCCTGATTACTTAAAATTTCACTCAGGCGATAATAAGACTGAGAAAATAGAGGATTTAAGATGATCGCTTGATAATAAAAGCTTAGAGCCTGTTGTAATTGACCCTTATCTGCTAAGGCATTGGCCAAATGAAAGCGATCCATAGCTGTACCGATTTCTGGTTCAAGAGCCAAAGCCAACTGCATTTCTTGGATAAATTCTTGTTGCTTACCTATTTTAAATAAGGTTCTAGCTAGATTTAGATGAGCCTTAGAATACTGAGGATTAAGGTCTATAGCTTGACGATAACAGGCGATCGCATATTGCCACTTTCTTTTTCTGCCATACAGGTTTCCCAAATCAGTATGAACTTTGGGGGAGTTAGGTTGCAGCTTAGATTGCTTATAATAGCGTTCGATTGCCTTATCTAGCTGGGTTGTAGAAGTATTAGTTTTGGTTTCCTGATAATCATGCTTTAATTGTTTTGACCAACGGTCAGACCCGCTAAAGAGTTCAACAGTTCCTATAACGGGACGGGGTGGCTTATGAACTGCCGAACCTGCGTCGTCAGATAGCCCCTTGCAAACCCGCGCAACGGACTGTCTCGCAATGGGGGAAACCTCCACAACGCGCTGACTCGCAACGGACTCAGATGCGGACGAAGCGTCCTTTCTCACCGCGTCGTTGTACGGCGGAGTAATCTCTAACTCTTGCTGAGAAAGCTTTGGCTGACTTGGTTTTGGTTTCATAGCTGCTGGTAGTGCAGGTTGAGCCATGCTTAAGTCTAAAGCTTTTCGATAGTATAATGCTGACTGTTTCCATTGATTTTGCTGCTCTAATTTTTCAGCGAGGAGACAGTATGTTTCTACTGAGGGTTTTGCATCAAATAAAGCCTTATCGTCTAAATCTGAACTAGCTGCTTGAGAAACTGTTTCTAATTCTCTTGCTCGATAAAGATTTAACTGAGCTTTATCAGAGTTCCCCAACTGCTGCCAAACTTCAGCTAAGTTGCGATAGATGGTTGCACTAGGTCTAATGATGATAGCTTTTTGATAATGTTTGACTGCCTGGTGCCATTTTTCTTGCTGAGTATAAATATCGGCAATTCCAGCATAAACTTCAGCTAGATTAGGTTCTATCTCTACCGCCTTGGCATAGCATGACATCGCCTCCCCAGTTTTGCCCATTCTTTGTAAAGCATTGCCCCAAACTTTGTAAGCCTCTGCCATATTAGGCATAATTTGGACTGCTTGTTTACAAGCTAGTGCTGAACCTTCCCATTCCTGCTTTTCTGAATGTTCTAATGCTTTTTGGAGATAAACCTGCGCTGTTTCCCAGTCAATGTCCCTAGATTGCTGTGGATTAATGGTTTTGAGAGGTTTTAAAAAAGAAGGAGATATATTATTACTTAGCTCAACTTCAACTTTAGAAAGAGGCGGTTGAGAGTCAGAAGTTTTGGTTAAGGCAGAATTGATCTTAGTTAGAGGCTGAAAAGAAAATGCTGTTTCTTTGAGAGTAGAAGTGGGAATAGGAGAGCTAGGAAGACTAGCTATGTTCGCTCTAAATAGCTGTTTTTTTGTATTCTCCGTCAAAGCTTTGAGATGAATAGCCTGACGATAGTAGTTAGCTGCTTGTTGGACGTTGCCATGATTTTTCAACCCTGTTGCTAGTTTTTCATAGGCAACTGCCAAATCTCCCTGTTGTTTTAAACGTTCTGCTAAACGTTGCTGAATCTCTATTAGATGAGGATATTGTTCTATTGCTAAACCGTAGATTGCTAAAGCTTCGCTTAATTTGCCTTGTTCCCAAAGAAGATCAGCCTGAGCAATTTGTGTTGACCATGAATCATTAACATTAAAGTCTGAAGAAACTGCTGAGTCAGATTGTTTTTTTCCAGTTTCAGATGGAAGCAGGTTTTGAAATAGCTTAAACATTAGCAAATTAAAATAGTATATATAGTATATAAATATTTTTACTTAGATCAATTTGATGCTAAGGAAAACCTACCACTGCAAACAGCCTGTATTCCGAAGTCACAGATTACTTTTTTTTGACCATCTCATATTTACAATAAAAAAAGATCAGTATTTATACATAGGTGTTTACTAAATTTTAAACCCATTATCAAAAAATTTACTTAATCTTTAATTTGTTAGGTATTTACATTTTATTTTTTTTAAGAAAAAATAGGCTTATATTTGTTAAATTCTGAGATTTGAGTGGGCGCAAGCACGAATTTATCTCGCGTTGATAACTGCCTAGTGTTTTTACACAAAAAAAGAGTGCCTTAACACTCAATATAAAATCTATATTTGCTTATTATTAAGCAAATATTGCTACGCATTTGGTCATTATTCCGCTAGATGAAACAACTGAACTTATTAAATTTAAGTTATATCTCGTCCCAACCACCAACTCCACTGGACATCACATAGCTAGTTACCCCAGCCTCAAAAAAATTAGCTTTAGTATGACCTTCTTTTTTGGTATCAGAAAATCTTTCTAGATGTCGGTAAGGACTTTTCTTGTATTGTTCATCGACATATAAAGCTTCTAAGCCAATCGATCGCAGACGCATATTAGCCATATACTTAGTGTATTGTTCGGTACTCGCTTCTGTAATGCCCAAAACGTTATCCCCGACTATATGATTTGTCCAAAGACATTCATGCTGTACTGCCGTGTCAAACATTTCGTAGATTTGTTCAACTGAATGGGGAAACAACTGCATTGCTTCGGGAAGTAGTTTTTGATAAAGTCGAACATGAGAAAGTTCATCACGGTTGATCATTTTAAAAATGTCAGCACTTCCTGGCATTAGCATTCGTGAAGCCAGATTATAAAAGTAAATAAAACCGTTATAAAAATAAATTCCCTCTAACAGATAATCGGCTAAAAGCGAAACAAAATAGTTTTCTGGGGTAGGATTATCGACATATTTTTGATAAATAGAGGCGATAAATTCACAACGGTCTGATAGTATTTTGTCCGTGCGCCAAAAATCGTATACTGTGCTACGGCGATCGCTAGGAATTACGGTTTCAATAATGTACTGATAGCTTTGATTGTGCATTCCCTCTTGAGCTATTTGTTCTGCCATACAAATGCTTACTTCTGGTGCAGTGACGCAACTTTTGATGTGGGGAATATTGCAGGTTTGGACTGAATCTAGGAAAGTTAAATAGCTTAAAATACCATCATAAGCACGACGTTCTTTGCTAGTCAGGTTCCAATAATCGGTTACATCTTGAGTAAGATCGAGTTTTTGGGGAATCCAAAAGTTCTCTCGCATCTGTTGATACAAGCCAATTGCCCAAGAATAACGCACATCATTTAGCTGCATTAAATTGGTAGTGTTACCAAACCAAATGGAGCGATTTTCTACCTTGTCATCTCCACTCTTATTAAAAATGCGGTTAGAAGACATAACATCGTCGGGTTTGGCTAAGAATGAAGTCATAAAATTTTATTTAAAGCTTAACGCTATATACGGTGTTATAGCCTAACAAAATTTATCGTAAAACACTAGTATTTTTACTTATAAGTTAAATGTCAGAATATTTGTACTAAATTTAAGATAGTATTTGACTGCTCACCGTCTTAAAAGGGTCGGTGATTCTAGTTATTAGTTATTAGTACTACGCACAAAGGGGATCTAATTATAAGTCTCGCATCGGGCGGTTTTCAACAAAACTAACGACTAAAGAAGTTGCTCTTTAGGGCAAGGCTTTAAACCCAGAACTTTGGTAATTTTAAATTTTATGAAAGCATCTAAATCCTACCCATTTTGGCAGCGTGTAATATTTTGGAGTGCTGGCGGTATTAATCTAGCCATTTTACTTATTTTATTGAGTATTTGGCGTACAGGCGATCGCGCCTTAAATTTCATGGGCAATATGTTTAAATTTCAGCCAGTTCAACCCAGGATTGAAAGCTCAAGTACAGTTGTGCAGCAGATTAGAAATATTCAAGAGTTAACCACCACTGTACAAACAATGGAAACTATTATGCCAGCCACCGCCGAGCGCAAATTAGGACAGATCCCCTTAGCGACAACCCGCTTATTGTATATCGCCAGAGGAGAAATTAGAGCGGGAGTTGATTTGAGCAAGCTTACGGATAGCAATATTAAAATCAGCGATAATATTATTGAAATTGATTTACCGCCAGCCAAAATATTAGATAGCAAAATCGACGTAAACAACTCTCGCGTCTATGATTATGATCGCGGATTTCTTAATTTAGGTCCCGATGTTGCCCCGCAGCTACAAACGCTGGCGCAAAGAGAAACCCTGACAGAAATTGTTGACACTGCCTGTAATGAAGGGATTTTAAATACGGCTAATGAGCGAGCAAAAACTAGCATTACTCAACTCTTAAACAGTACTACTAATAGTTATCAAAAAGTAAAGATAAATACAACCCCGCCTGATTCTTGTGGAACACTTAAGTAAGTAGGCAGAATTAAATATGAAACCAAATAAGCAAGATTTTATTCCCTACTTACTACTTACTTACTAAGACTATCTTCTAATTAATTTGTCCTACCTACTTACTTATTACCTATTACCTATTTTTAACGCTTAACCAAAACCCCTGGCTCTTTCTGAATTGGCAAAACATCCAAAATATCGGTTTGCGAACAGTACCTAAGATCTTCGTCTCCATCAAGCTTGAGAAGACGCTGCCCATGACTGCATAGACGGAAAAGATTTAACAGATTATCTTGCCATTGCGCGTAAAGTGCGATCGCGCCAATCACTTCATCATTACCAAATAGCTTAAGCTTAGATACATCACTTTGCTGTAAAATCGACTGAGCGATCGCTCCAGCGCAGGCTGTATCTTCTACAGAATAATCTCCCTGCCAGCCTGAACCTACCATCCACACTGTTTCTGGTTGAGTTTCGAGTAAATAATTAACTGCTGCTTGACGATTAATTTGGGCTGCGGTAATCACTTGGGGAACTTGTTCCACCCTTTGCAAAGCACGAGTGCCGTTGGTAGTGGTGAGAAATAATCGTTTATTTTTTACCACTTTAGGAGTGCAGGCAAGAGGAGAATTGCCCATATCAAAGCCTTTTACCATTTCCCCCCCACGCTCACCCGCTAGTAAACGCTTATCTGCTGACCATGAATTAGATTGACGCTTCAATTCTTCTATGTTACTAAATGCTTGGACAGCCTCTGCACCTGCATCAAGAGCAGTGGCAATTGTAGTGGTTGCTCGTAAAACGTCAATAACTACGGCACAGTCTGGCAATAGGTCGGTAGGAGTACTTTCAGGAGTATGATAAACAAATAATTTCACGCTCAGACAAATATTATATGTAGGGTCAATAAATTTAAACTTAGGCAATTATACGTTATTTACTATGTGCAGTCTTAAATTACTAAATAATTGAACAAAACTACTAAAAGCCAATTTATTATTGCTCAGATATAAGCACTCATATTTATTTTAATACTTCAACTCATAAGCAATATCCATTATTAAGGAGCTAGATTATGGAAAGCAGCGATCGCCAAAAAAGTTACCGAGACAGTTTGAGAAAACTAAAGCAATTTAGCAAGAATAAACGTTTTACTTGGATATTAGCGGTATTGACCTTTACTTTGCCTGTAAATGTTGTGCTGCAAGCTCAACCAAGTCTAGCTCAAGTTGTAACTGCTCAAATACCTGCTTTAGACAAAAATATCATTTACGTTAATCCTAAAACAGGAGATGACTCGCAAACAGGTGAAAAATTCGCCCCCTTCAAAACTATTACTCAAGCCTTAAAAGTAGCTACTTCTGGCAGCACGATTAAGCTGGCATCGGGGACATATAGCCAAGAGACAGGAGAAACTTTTCCCTTAGTTATTCAAGCTAAAATTACTCTCAAAGGTGATGCTGATAACCAAGGCTACAATACTGTTATTCAAGGCGGTGGCTATTTTATTAGCCCTACAGGTGCAGGACAGAATGTAGCGATCGCAGCTTTAAAAGATGCAGCAGGTATTACAGGAGTCACTGTAACTAATATCCAGTCGCGGGGACATGGTTTATGGCTTGAGTCTTCTAGCCCAGAAATAGTTAGCAATACTTTTACCCGCAATGGTAATACTGGAGTTTCAGTTAACGGAAATAGTTCTCCCGTCATCGCCAATAATTACTTTTATAATAATTCTGGCAACGGTTTACTTGTTTATGGCACTTCTCAACCGCAAGTTACAGATAACACTTTTAAAAACACAGGCTTTGCGGTTAGTGTCGTACAGAATGCTGGTGCTACTCTAACCAAAAACACCTTTGACGGCAATCGAATTGGTATTATTTTAGAAGGCAATTCTCAAGCTGTCTTGCGAGATAATGAGATCATCAATTCTATGGACTCTGGCTTAACGGCGATCGCCGATTCTCAAGTTGATTTAGGTACTAGTTCTGAACCTGGAAATAATGCTTTCCGTAGCAATAGAAAACTAGACATTCAAAACGCTACTAAAAATGAGATTGTAGCAGTCGGTACACAAACCAGTGGGCAAACCGAAGGTGACATCAATTTTGAGAGTGGCGAATTTACCGCCCTTAGTAACTCAACTCAAGACTTATCTCCTCTTTCACCCTTACCTAGTGCGGATAAACCCTCTGTTGCCCAGTTAGAGCTACCCGCACCTGTACCTGTATCCGCACCTGCACCTGTATCCGCACCTGCACCTCTACCTATTCCAACAATAGGTACTACCGCCAATCCTTCTTTACCTGCACCACCTCCTGTAACTGAGCCAAATACGGGCAACAAAGAATTGGTGTTTACTGCTGCTTCTTCTGTGCCGACTGCTGAAACTGCTCAACCTCAACCAGTACCATTCCCGCCGACAATCAGTAGTTCGTATAGCAACCCAGTTAAATATAAAGTTTTAGTTGAAGCCTTAGATAGCCATGAAGAAACCGAAGTGCGATCGCTCTATCCCGAAGCTTTTGAGACTGTATTCGAGGGACAATCTTTATTACAAATAGGAGCGTTTAATAATCGGGATAAAGCCAAACAAGCAGAGCGATCGCTGGCAAAAATAGGTTTAGCAACCTATTTTTTGGAATAGATTTGAGTTGAGTAATAATAAAGGCGATCGCTTCATTATATTAAAGCCTATTATTGGGAAAGCGAGATCGCACCAGCTCAAATCAAAAATAGTCTTGACATTTTGTTCTCAAATGGAGAATATATAAAAATAACCCTTTCTTAGTAAATAAAATAAATTTGCGTGTCATCAGCCGAAAGATTCTCCGCGATTATTGCCAATCTCATGCTGATGTCTGTGAATCTCTTTATAACTGGTATAAAGTCGCCAGCAAAGCCCAATGGAAAAATTTAACCGAAGTCCAAGCTACCTACAAAAATGCTGAAGCGGTAGGTAATTTTACCGTTTTTAACATTAAAGGTAATCGCTACCGTTTAATTGTCGATATTATCTACCACAGTCAGAGAATTTATCTCAAATACATTTTGACTCACGCTGAATACGATAAGGATAAATGGAAAAATGACCCTTACTACTAATCCCGAATCTTATGCTCAGTTATTAGCTAAGTATCAACCCAAAGTAATCGAAACAGAAGCAGAAAATGATCGTGCTATTGCTTTAGCCCAAGAATTAGAATATAGAGCAGATCGCACTCCCCAAGAAGATGCGCTCCTCGAATTATTGGTTACTTTGATTGAAAAATTTGAAGATGAGCAATATCCGATTCCATCAGGTACACCTCATTCAATGTTGCTACATTTAATGGAATCAGGTGATCTTAAACAAGAAAACCTAATCGGCGTAATAGGTTCAAGAGGAGTAGTGTCTGAAGTAGTGAATGGCAAACGCAGTATTAGTAAAGCCCAGGCAAAAGCTTTAGCTGAATTTTTCTCCGTTGATGTTGGATTATTTATTTGAAGCTATACCAAGACACACAGAAATTAAAGAACTTTTGGCGAAAAAAAATCCTCAAAAACTTAAATGCCAAATAGTAAAATAATTTTGGGAATGTGATGAAAACTCTGTTAAAGTGCGATCGCTCTATCAGCAATCAACGATTTAACGATAAAATACTTTAGCGGAATATATAAATCATCAACAAGGGCTTCGATGCGCGTCTCTCTAAACTGGTTAAAAGAATTAGTCGATATCAATATGTCTCCAGAAGAGTTAGGCAGAGTCCTAACCATTGCAGGATTTGAACTAGAAGAATTAATCGACCTGCGCGCCAACGCTGATGGGGTGGTAGTGGGGAAAGTAATAGAGCGATCGCAACATCCCAATGCTGATAAACTAAGCGTCTGTAAAGTAGATATAGGTGCGGACGAGCTTTTAGACATTGTCTGTGGTGCATCTAATGTCAAAGCCGATATATTTGTGACTGTAGCTACGGTAGGGACTTTTTTACCCGCAATTAATTTAAAACTTAAGCCGACTAAACTGCGGGGTGAACCTTCGGAGGGAATGATTTGTTCTTTAACGGAGTTGGGTTTGGAAAAAGAGTCCGACGGGATATATATATTTGCAGAAGAAGATATCAAGCCTGGAGATGATGTTCGTCCTTTGTTGGGTTTAGATGATGTAATTCTGGATTTGGCGACTACTGCTAATCGCGCTGATGCTTTGAGTATGGTAGGTATTGCACGAGAAGTTGCAGCTTTGACGGGTGTAGAGGCAAGATTACCTGAGATCAAAGAACAGGATATTGCTTCTAATAGTTCTCTGGTAATTGAGATTCAAGAACCAGCAGCCTGTATGGCATATATCAGTACAGTAATTGAAGGGGTAAAAGTTGCGCCTTCTCCTGACTGGTTGAAGTGGCGACTAGAAGCAGCAGGAACACGCCCGATAAATAACGTAGTAGATATTACTAACTATGTTTTATTGGAATGGGGACAACCACTTCATGCTTTTGATCGCGAGAAACTTCAGCAGGTTGCAGCAAACAACGATCTAACTATCGGCGTGCGTTTTGCTCAATCAGGTGAAAAATTAAAAACGCTAGATGAACAAGAGCGAAATTTATCTACTCAGAATTTATTAATTACCGCCAATAACAAACCTGTTGCATTGGGGGGAGTTATGGGAGGAGAATCAACAGAAGTTGACGAAAATACGAGCAATATTGTTTTAGAAGCAGCCCTATTCGATCCTGTGGCTATTCGTCGTTCATCTCGCGCCCAAAGTCTCCGCAGCGAAGCCTCTACCCGTTATGAAAGGGGCGTAAACCAAGTAGAATTAGAATCTGCCTGTAAAAGAGCGATCGCACTATTACAAGAATTAGCTAGCGGTACTCCTGTTGCTCAAGCTATGTCCGATCATCGTCTCGATTTTTCTAAGCTTGATGCTATTGAATTACGTCTGAGTAGAATTAATCAGATCCTAGGTACGGTAAACAATGAAGACGGTATTGGTTACATCAAAGCTGCTGACGTGGAATCAATTTTAGGTGCATTAGGCTGTAATTTACAACCAGTGACAGAGAAAGAAAATACTTGGCTGGTGAAAGTTCCTCCCTATCGTTATCGCGATTTAGAGCGAGAAATTGACTTAATTGAAGAAGTTGCCCGTTTGTATGGTTATGATCGCTTTTGTGATACTCTCCCTAACAAAACCGAACCTGGTTATCTTTCAACGGAATACGCAATTAAAAACAAACTCCGCGCTATTTTACGTGGTGTTGGCTTAACTGAAGTGGTGCAGTATTCCCTAGTAAAACCTACAGGTAAAGAAGTTACCTTAGCTAATCCTTTATTTGCGGAATATTCGGCATTGCGTAGTGAATTATTTTCTGGTTTATTGGATGCTTTTGTTTATAATCAGTCTCAGGGTAATGGCGCGCTCAATGCTTTTGAAATTGAGCGCGTATTCTATCAAGAAGATCGCTTACAAGAAAGAGATTCCGTTGCGGGAATTATGGGCGGTAATATTACCTCTCAGGGTATGTGGGTTGATGGTGGCAAAGGTACACCGATGACTTGGTATCAGGCGAAAGGAGTTTTAGAAAACGTCTTTAATAATTTGGGTGTTAGCGTTGAATACCGCCCAGCCAGCCATGAAGAAAGACTACATCCAGGGCGTACTGCTGCTTTATGGATGCAAGGCAAACGTTTAGGTGTCTTTGGACAAATTCACCCTCAACTGGCACAGAAGCGAGATTTGGCTAACGAAGTGTATTTGTTTGAACTGGATTTTAGCATTTTGCTGACAGCCTTAGATAGAGATGCCATTACCACACCCAAATTTAAAACTTATTCTACCTATCCAGGTTCAGCTAGAGACTTGGCTTTCTTTGCCCCACTAGATTTATCTGTAGCAACTATTGAAAAAGCAATGAGTAAAGCGGGTGGTAAATTACTACAACGGGTAGAAGTGTTTGATGAATACAAAGGTAAAAATGTCCCCGAAGGACAGCGCAGTTTAGCTTTTAACTTAGTTTATCAAGCAGGCGATCGCACTTTAACTGACAAAGATGTCGATCCTGTGCATCAAAAAGTTCGCGATACCTTAGTTAAAAAGTTTGATGTGACGTTGCGGAGTTAATTTTTAGCATCAATTTAGGATATCAATGATTTTATTGGTTACTTTCTTCATCTTATTTACTTTTAATTGACCTGCTGTGTAGAGAACTATTGCTTTATCGGCTGTGAACAATCGATTAGGGCGAATATTGCTATTAAGATTTAGTCCGCCACTAATAAAGTCGGCGTTAGTGACTGCAATAGCATAATTATCAGATTTAGCTTGACTGGTAATTTGACATAGAATTAAATCATCTCCTTGTAATTTAGCAGCAACTAAAGCTGGACGGCGTTTTGCTTGGCTCAGATCGGAGAAGCGGTCAGACCCCGCGTCGGCGAAAGACGCAAGGGAATGCTGACCAAGACAGGGAAGGGAACAATTACTACATCTCCCTTTACAAATGCTGCCACGCCTCATCCTCTTCTGGAGTTGACCAATCTTTGCTAAGTGCGGATTCACTCAGAGAGATAGTTTCTATTTTTTCATTTTGATTCGGGAGATCGGATAGTGTTGCTTCGGCAGCAATAACAGATTCAACACCTTTCTGATTTATTAATTTGTGTTTGTATTTAAGATATTGAACAAAATTTAGCGCTTCTGGAATTAGTGATTCTGGGATGCTGTCAATTTCATTCAAAAGAGACTTTTTAGCATTCATAACTGAGTGGTACTAAGTAACATTTTAATATTATTTTTATTACATAATTTGCATAACGCTACTTATAATGTATCTACTATCCTAATTAGATATTGTCAAAGTTGAAATGCGATCGCACTTTAACTGACAAAGATGATGTCTTGCTGCGGGGTTAATTTTTCCCAATCGAAAATTAAAGCGATCGCCCTGTACATGATGTTAACAGTTGAGATCGCCTTAATCTTGCCAATTAGTATTTATTGTTTATTACTCGTCGCGATCATCAACCCTGGCTGGAGGACTGGTAGCTTCAACAGCAGTAAAAGATTCGGTAATTTTATAGGTATGTGATGCATCTTTAGGTACTAACCAAGAATCTCCAGGTTCTAACTTGATTACCTGTTCCTCTATATGTAGTTCTGCTTTCCCAGCAATAACATAACCTACTGTTTCATATTCTCTAGATTGTTTGGGCTTGGGTTCTCCTGGCTGCTCCTGCTCCCAAAGACGCATAGCCATAGTTTTACCCGCAACTAGGTATTTTTGACCCATTTCACCTTTTGGTGAACTGTCAGAACTAACTTTTTTAACAGTAGTATCGCTCATAAGATTTTTGATAAATTTGAATGCTACTCGATGACTAGTTCTACTGTAGTACTATAGGCACGATCATTACTTCTGCTCAAAGATAGAGAAAATAAAGTGAATTGATTTACTGTTTTCTTAAGATATAAAAAGAAATAAAAAAATATATTTTGTTACTAAAGATAGATGTTTCTGACTATTGAGCCTACTAATCTGGTAAAAAACAAAGGAAAAAAACTAACATGGAAAATCAAGACAATCAAGACAAAAAAGTAGTCGCTAAAACCAATCCCGAAAAAGCAGAGCCAGGAAAAGGCGCACCAGGCAATCAAATTGGGGTACAGACAGCGCAGTCTACAGACGTTAATCCACCTGACATGATTATTCCTTCTGGTGTAGACGAAGAATTGAATAAAGAGCAAATTCAAGCAATGAAAGAGCAGGAAGCAGAAACTGGAGTCAGTACTACAGATGGCTACATCATTGATGAAGCTGGAAAAATGGATAATTTTGCCGTAGAACCAGAAATGTATATAGAAGACAAGTAAAAATTGATTAATTAAGAGAAAGTTAAAATCTTATTCCTCTTTAGATTAAGCAAATTATTAGCTTTTTTTAGTAGTAATCGACTTAAAAATATCATGCAGAAAAAAATTAATGTATTCAATTTGTTGCGTTCGTTTGCGATCGCCTTTATTTTTGGACTGGGAGTTATCATTCTAAATGTACAAACAACTTCACCAGCCTATGCAGGAGATAATTACAGCGCGCAAACAGATACTTATCAAGAAACTCGTAATCCTAATCGAGTTGACACCACCACTGAAGAGTTGTCTAACAGTAAATTAAATGAACCAGAAGAGAAAGGTAAATCTATTTACGAAAATTTGATCGATAAGGTAGATCAGCAAAAAGAATCTGCATTACAAGGTAAAAAAAGTAAAGATCTTCGTTGAATCAAAAAAGCGATCGCTTGATCGCTTTTTTGATTCATTTTAATTATCATGCTGGGTTGTCTGGCGATCGTTTTCTTCTGGTTCGCCAAAAACTAGTATTTGCACCATAGAACTTGAAAACCAGTAAACACTAGCAATCAAAATTGTTAGAAATAAAGGTGCAAAGCCAGCAAAGGGAGCTAAAACAAAAGTTAATACGAATCCTAAAAGGGCTATTTTGTACCAAATATTATTCATTTTTATATATCAGTTAACCTATATTTCTAACTTAGCCATAACTTAGTTTGTAATCACCTATCTTTAGCAATAGCTTTTGGCTTGTCTCAAATTAGAGAACAGAAATGGCAGTATCAAAAGCTAAATTATAATAATTATTGTTGTTAAATTCAAAGCGATCGATTACCGTCATCTTCAATTTTCGAGTGTGAGCTTCATAAGAACGTCGATTGGCACTGTTGATAAAAGTAATCCCCGTTGTGAACTTAGTTAAAAATTCTTGACGCATTACTTCAAATAGTTGTGAAAGTAAATTAGTACCTCTTTGGCACTTTTCAATACAAATTAGTCCGTATTGAAAAGTGCGATCGCGCTGTATTATTCGTCCTTTAAAACTGAGAAAAAAAATGCCAATCGCCAGCAAAAATATATCCTAACATTACGCTGTTGTCTTTGGCTACAAACACTCCTTTTTGATTTAGTAACTCTTTAATTTGTTGCTCATTAAACGGAGTTGTAACAAATCCAGCCCGCTGTTCGGTTGTTAAATTGTTATACAGGTTTTTCTCTTGCAAAGCCAATATACCTGATATATCTTCTACCTTTCCTAACCTTAATTCCATCATGTTATTAATAACATCTTAGTATTCAATCTTTTACCTCAATTTATTCTCATTCCTATCAAATATTATTTATAACTATCGACAGATAAACTAAATCGCCAAGTAATTTTAAGCTTTATAAAGCAATTATTAAATAAAATATCAAACAATGCCGACATACGATGTGGTAATTATCGGAGCGGGTCATAATGGGTTAGTATGTGCTGCATATCTACTCAAGGCTGGTTATAGCGTAGCTTTACTAGAAAAAAGAGCTATTCCTGGCGGTGGTGCAACTACAGAAGAGGCAATGCCAGAATCAGCACCAGGATTTAAATTTAATCTCTGCGCGATCGACCATGAGTTTATCCACTTAGGACCTGTAGTTGAAGAATTAGAATTAAATAAATATGGTTTAGAGTATCTTTATTGCGACCCTGTAACCTTTTGTCCCCATCCTGACGGTAAATATTTCTTAGCGCACAAATCTGTCGAGAAAACCTGTGCAGAAATCGCTCGCTTCAACAAAAGAGATGCTGAGAAATACGGTGAATTTATAGATTTTTGGCAACGTCTAACCAAAGGCATTACTCCTATATTTAATGCACCACCAAAATCCGTACTAAATATTGCGGGTAACTATGGTCTAAAAAACGTTCAGGATTTACTTTCTACTATAGGCGGTATAGATAAAACCCTAGACCTAATTCGTACTATGCTGACATCTCCTCAAGATAGTCTTCAGTATTGGTTCGACTCAGAGTTTCTTAAAGCACCTTTAGCTAGGTTAGCATCGGAATTTGGTGCGCCTCCTTCCCAAAAAACTATTGGCATTGGTTCAATGATGATGTCTATGCGTCATAACCCTGGTATGGCAAGACCTCGCGGTGGAACAGGAGCATTAACTCAAGCTTTGCTCGATTTAGTGAAAGAAAAAGGCGGGGTTGTCTTGTGCGATCGCGCTGTAGAAAGTGTTTTAATTGGTAATAATGGCAAGGCAGAAGGTGTAAGAACCAGCAACGGTGAAGAATATCGCGCCAATACCGCCGTAATTTCTAACATTGATGCCCGTCGTCTATTTTTGAATATGATTCCGATTGAAGCGAGTAATGCAGCCGATCCTAATTTACGAGAAAGACTAGATAGACGTATTGTTAATAATAATGAAACTATTCTCAAAATTGATTGCGCTCTTTCTGAAGCACCTCGTTTTGAATATCATAATCATAGAGAAGAGTTTAATATCGGTTCAATTTTAATTGCCGACTCTGTACACCATGTAGAAGAGGCTCACGCTCTACCCTCTATGGGTAAAATACCCGATGAAAATCCTTCTATGTATCTTGATGTACCCACCGTACTCGATCCGTCCCTTGCCCCAGAAAACAAGCATACACTATGGATCGAATTCTTTGCTCCATATCAGATTCACGGCAAAGAAGGAACAGGTTTAAACGGTACTGGCTGGACGGATGAACTCAAAAATCAAGTTGCAGATAGGGTAATTAATAAGCTGGCTGACTACGCACCCAATGTAAAAAACTCAATCATTGCTCGTCGTGTTGAAAGTCCTGCCGAATTAGGGGAACGTTTGGGGGCATACAAAGGCAACTACTATCATATTGATATGACCCTAGATCAGATGGTATTTTTCCGTCCTCTCCCAGAAATAGCTAACTACACTACGCCTATCGAAGGATTATATCTTACAGGGGCAGGAACTCACCCAGGAGGTTCAATTTCAGGGATGCCTGGACGTAACTGCGCCCGCGTTTTTCTTCAGCAGCAACAGCCTATTAAGCAACTGATCGAAGATACGAAAGGCACTATAAAATCTACTATTAAATCTACATTTGATAAGTGAGATTGTTGCCGAAAACAAAACAACCTTATAACTTGAGATAGATGCTATGAGAATGTGATTTTGTTAATGTTGTCAGGAGTATCTAAAAAATTTAGGAGTATTTATTTTATTCGCTAGTTAATAGATATTGGCTAAATTCTTCAGGAAAATTAAATTTAAAATGAAAACTAAAGTTGAGTAATGGCAAAACGCTCTAATTTGTTAAATTTGTCCTTCAAGCTTTCTAGATACCAATGGTGATGCTTTAGGCGATCTAAATGGGATTGTTGACAAACTTGATTGTATTACTGCTTTGGGGTAGATGTTATTTGATTTTCAAATCACCGATGAAAGACTTGGGATATGACATTACGGATATGCAGGCGATCAAGCCGATGTTTGGCAATATGGGAGACTTCGATCGCCTGTTGGCTTTTTGTCATGCTAGAGAATTAAAAGTAATGCTCGATTGGGTTTGGAATTATACCTTAAGGCATTATCATATTATCCCTGCGGGATGCAACGCCAAATGAGTCAAACTTCAAAAGTGAAATTAACAACAAATACCTAGTCACAGATTACTCCGCCCTAAACGGACGAAGCCTGCTGTGACCGTTGGTCAATCTAATCAACTTAGGCTCTATTATTAATTGACTACGAAGAGTAAACTCCGTAGCCAAAACAATCTATGATTACATTTTTCCTTTTTGCATTACTTTTATCAAATGCTCTTTAATCTTTTGCATTTGTTCTGAATCAGATTGCTTTAAATTTTCCAACAATTCAACACAGGGTTGAGAATCTGCTGTTTTTGCATCTTCAATATACTTATCGTATGCTTCTACAGCTTTGCCTTTCTCATGTAGCACAGTTACCCAATCATACTCTAGATCGCTAACGCCTTGAATAGACATAATTTTTGCTCCTTTTAAATTTGAATGTTTAATTTAATATCACGCAATTTCAAAGTAATAAACATCTATCAATATTCGTAAAAATAAATACGGTTTTTATATACTAAGTCGGATGTTCGATCGCCTCTATTGTGCAACATTAAACTCCTTCCACATTGAAAAGAGTTTTAATAAAAACGAAATAGTGTTAAATCAAAACTTGCTATATGCGAAGCGGTATCTTTTGGAACGCCCTAGATGCGGTTTAATAGATGCTTGACATTAAATCTTGGTAGTTTTGCAAAAAAGAAGAGCAAATCGCCGTGAAGGTTCATGCTTGAGAGATTTAACTCTCTATGTAAAAGGTAGGTTGAGCGAATATTCGAGAAATCAAAAATATGCAGAGCGTCTTGCTGAATCCTACTCAGATTCTGCATAAGCTTTAATAGCATATTCCTTAAAACGCTCAAGATCCGCCATAACGGTAGACTCAACAATGTTACCGATTAAGCTATCCATTAGTTTGCCAATAATGCCAGGTACAGCATAAGCAAAAGTCATTTTGACAATGCTAGTGTTATCTTTGCGAGCATAAAAACGAATAGCTCCTTTGTTCGGTAAACCATCAACAGATTGCCATTCGATAATCTGCTGTGGGACAACCTGAACAATACGAGACAGCCAAGTAAAATTGAAGTTTCCACTAGCTAATTTCCAACGAGATAGCTCAGGATTATCTTCTAAAATTTTAACTGACTCAATCCACTTCATCCAAATAGTCATCTGTTCGAGATCTGACCAGAGACTCCATACAAATTCTATGGATACGGGAACTTCTATTTGTACAGTGTGTTCTAGCCAGTCTGCCATTGTTTTGATTAAGTGTTTTTAACAGATTAAACTATGACTATACCATTACTGCCTTTAGCTGTTCTGCATTGGCTAAAATTGCCTTAGCTGCTTGCTTTCCTGATAAAGTCGCTCCTTCCATACTATCGATATAATCCTGTTGAGTATAGCTACCAGCAAGAAAGAAATTGGCTACAGGAGTTTGCTGAGGTGGACGATAAGGATCCATTCCTGGTGCTTCACGATAAAGAGATTCAGCTAGCTTGACCACACTATACCAGGTCATATTAAGTTCTCTAGAAGAAGGAAAAAGCTGATGTACCTGTTCTAAAATATGCTGGGCAATATCTTCATTCTTGGCTTTAATAAAAGGATCTCCTGGAGTTAAAACTAATTGCAGTAAAGAACCTTCTCCTGGTTTATAGTAATTTGCTGGACTTGTTAAAGCCAGATCCGCAAAACAAGAGAAGTCAGCATCAGGAGTATAAAGTAAATTATCAATGCCCACAGCTTGCTCTAGCTGCTGGCGATTAGCTGCATCGTTAAGCTCTGTAACCCAGCCATCAAAACGTAGCTGTACTGTCGCTACAGGCACGGCATCAAGCTTATAAATATTGTCAAACTCAGACCATTTACGCCACTGCGGGGGAATTACTTTTTTAATTCCTGGAACATCACAAGCGCAAACATAAGCATCAGCACGAATTGTTTCTTCTGTTTCTCCATTAGCCACCACAATTCCTGTAACTTGCGTGGTGTCTTGGGAATCTTCAAATAAAATCTCTCTCACCCGACGACGAGTGTGAATCTTAGCACCCCGTGCTTCTAAATAATCAACAATCGGCTTGTGTAAATATTCACTAGGAGAACCTTCTAACATTCGCAAAACGGAGGCTTCAGTTTTGGTAGCGAAAAACTGAAAAATAGTCAGCATACAGCGCGCCGAAATGTTTTCTGTATCAATGAAACCTAAAGCATAGGCAATAGGATCCCACATCTTTCTCAAGCTGCCGTTGTTTCCTCCATGACTACGAAACCAATCAGCAAAGCTAATTGAGTCCAAACCGCGAATAGTATTCATTGCGCCTTCAGAGTCAATTAAAGCTCGTACAATGGGACTTGTTCCTAGTGCCAAAGAGTTTGCCACTTTATCTGCTGCGGAAAGCTGAGAAGTAGTGAAAAAAGCTTTTAGACCATTGAAGGGTGCGCCTGTAAGGAAGCGAAAATCTAGCTCGCCGAGTCTACCACCTTTATTAATAAAGGTATGAGTATGTTGTTTAAGACGAAGATTATCGATCGCACCTACTTTTTCCATTAAGCCAAACAGATTGTAGTAGCAGCCAAAAAAAACGTGCAAACCCATTTCTAGGTGATTGCCATCTTTGTCAATCCAACTGCCAACTTTTCCGCCGACAAAAGGACGAGATTCAAAGATCTCTACTTCAGCACCTGCATCAACTAAATCTATAGCTGTTGCCATGCCTGCTAACCCTGCACCAACGATTGCTACACGCATCAAATTTATATTCCCGAAAAGCAGATTTGTCTTTACATATTGTAATATAAATTACTGCCCTTCTAACTTTTCTTCGCCAAATGTTTTTAGCTTGTTAAAAAAGGAAGACACATCTGGTAAAGGAATAAACTGGTGAATCATCTTATTGCCAATAGCAAATTCACGCCAATCAGATTTGCCAGGAAGTCTTAAAGTTGAAATTAGAGGAATATTGCTTGGCGAAGTATCTAAGCTATCTAAATCTCCAACAGCTTTTTTTGGGTTTAGAGTATCGTTGGTGAAAGTAGCGTTTTCTGGTTGGCTAATTTCTGGTTGAGTCGGCTTAACCTCAGTCAAAGATATAATTTGTTGGCGATTTAATTCTTTAGCGTCAGAAACAAGCTTGTCGTTAGCGGAAAAAGTGATTTTTGGCTGTTGGTCGCTGGTCTTAGTTTCGCCATCGATTATATCTCCTAGATCGCTTAAATGCTTTGGTAACTTACGGCAAATTAGTCTTTCAAATTCAAAGGTGAAGTGAGTATTAGGATTACCAATACGCAGCCAAACGTTTAAAATATGTTCGATAGAAATTGCTTTATAGCGTCCCAGATATAAAGCTTCAATAGTTGCCAATCTGATCCAGCTTGCATGATATATCTCTAACCAATACCCTAGCAGTTGTTCAGCATCATCACCTCCCAAATCAAAAGCGTAGCTATCAATTAAAGAGTGTGCTTGGGCTAAAGATAAATCTTGAGTTGGTTCAGTCATCGACCTTAATTGTTATATAACTATATTCTAAGTATGTATGTATTGCTTTTTTGCCAAAATAGCGACTGTTATATTCTAACGGCTAAATTTAGATGAATCTAGTTTTTTGTTATGACAGTAAAACTATTATGCAGTCTTGAAAATTAAGTGCGGTCTTATTCTGCCCAAAACTTTAAATAAAATTGCTGTATTTAATTTTTTTGCTCAAAAAACTTTTTATCTTCATCTATTTTTCTAATTTTTACCAAACATAAACTACAAATCAACAGCAAAACTAGCTCGAGCGTGAAAATCTGCTTTAGAGGCTGGATGATTTAATGCCCAATAACTAAGCTGATCATCTTGATTTTCAATTACGGCAGTAATACCAACCTCTAAAGCTTGTTTGGGGTCAATGATTTGATTAAGATTAACTTCTAGATCTAACTTTAATATGTTTATCTGTTGTAAGTTGGAAGGTAATGAATTAAAAACCGTCTCTTCAGCTATATTGTGGCGGTACTTCAAAAAGCGAAATACATTCCAATCTCCTGAAGGCGAGAGATTAAATTCCCAATACTTGTCAGTATCTTTTAGTCCTAAAAAAAACTCAAAACAAGTATGTTCCCAAAGATCGTATTGTCGAGTGGGATTCGCTTTCGAGACTGGAATTACAATTGTTGCCAAATTGCTTACAAGATATTTAATATTTAACTGATTATGATGCCGTGAGATATTGCCAGTGATGTCAATATTAGGTGCGGTATTTGCCGAAAATGGGATTAAAGAAAAACTAGACTTTTTCATCGCAAATGTTCAATTATGTTCCGTATTGCGGTTGCTTGAGTTTCTATACTCTCAGTAAGCTTAAACTGAACCAAAGCTCTAGCTAAATTGTGTTCTGCGTGTCTGACATTAAAATAAACGTTGCCTTCCAGGTAATCTGTAAAAAATCGCAACCCCAATTCAAAAGCCAGTAAACGAATTGAATCGTAAATATATTCATAATCATGGGCGGTAAGAAAATTCTGTGCCACCTTTAGATAGCCTCTTAAAATAGCCTCTGCCAAATCTGGATCAAATAATACCTTTTCCCAGTTATCGGTTTCTTCTCCCAATCGATTGCAGCCTGAGCGCAAACAGTCCCCAATATCATAATGAATCAAACCAGGTTTGACCGTATCTAAATCGATCATGGCTACTGATTGTTTGGTAGAACAGTCGAGCATAATATTGTTTATTTTAGGATCGCCATGGATTATCCTCAGCTTTAATTTTGCTGCTGCTTTAGCTTGTTCGAGAATATGAGGCAGAGTAGGGCGATCGCGAATAAATTTTAAGCAATAATTAATCTCAGGAGACTGTTTGACTTTAGCCGTAGCCAGCACAGAATTGTAATGTTCGAGATATCCAGGGGTAATGTGAAATCCTTCTAAAGTATCGGCTAATTGTTCTACTGGTAAGCTACTAACTATATGGTGAAACATACCTAACCCATAACCAATTTCTTGTGCGTGTTGAAGATCTTGAATGGTGTCAAAAGACTGGGAATTATCAACAAAGCTCATGGCACGCCAAAAAGAACCATCTGCTGCTTGCCAATGATTTTTTTGCTCTTTGGTTAACAAGACTTGAGGAAATAACCAACGGCGATTTTGGAGAATATTGTCAGGGTTTAATCTTTGACGAACATAGTCCGACAAAATACAAATATTGTCCATGACTAATTTCGGCTGAGTAAATACTGTAGTGTTCAACCGTTGGAGAATAAATGGTTTTTGGCTATTAAAGGTAACTAAAAAGGTACTGTTGATATTGCCACTACCATACTGCTGAATGTCTTTAATTGTACCTTTGGGCTTAAATTGATTGGCGGCAACCGTAATCAGATTATCTGTCATATCCTCCCCAGCCTTGATAAACAACCGTTGCTACGAGTCTCTTCCACAATTAGAACATCTTAGTGCCTGGGAGTAGGGTAGGTCAGGAGTATTACTACTCCCTTCCCCCCGTAGAACCGAACGTACAGGTTTCCAAGTATTCGGCTCAAGCATTTACTACGATTTTGTTGTAATACTAATTGACTATACATAGCTCTTTTTTATTTTCCTTTATTGTTAGGAGGTTTCTATATTCCATTTACTCCTTCAACCTTACTTCCAGGATATATATCAAGCTCTAAGTTACGTTTGGATTAAAAGGCAACCATCTAACTTTTCCTTAGATTTAATCTTTCGTATACTTCAAAATATAGTAGTTAACACCTGTGTTCACGTCAGCATCCTTTCAGATCGGGTATATACCCTATTCACCGAGTTATTGATTCCTCTTATCTTTCGATATAGTGACATTAGCTTTTTGAAGGTGAGGGGTGGCTCTGTTTAAGAGCCATACCCAATCACCTTGTTGAACTATCCTACTCCCTCTCAAGAATTACACCTTCCTTACGGTTGGTTTACTCCGAAGAGACTTGATAGGGTTTTTCCTGTTCCGCATTTTTGAGATACGACATATTTAGATTCCTGCTTTACTCCTATTAATCGATATTCGCGGTAGTCTATAATTTCCAAGTTCAGGGAAAATTATGTAAATTCAAATCAAAGGGTTGAATTTCTGAATATCTACACCCTAAACATCGTCATTGGGTGTTCTGTATTGTAGAAGCCTCATCACAGATTCACAAATGTTAATCATATATGTCTTACCCTAGCCCATAAACCAATAGATGTTTTATTGATATTGGTACATTTAACCTTCTAGCTGTGAGACATTTCTGTTACCAGTAATGCCCCTTCAGGCGGGTACAGCCTTGACTACTAGGCTGGAGTCTTTCTGAGGGACTCACTCTTAAATGCGACTTTCAGGTCGCACTGAACTTAATACACTGTAACTATAAAAAATTAAATATATTTGCAGTTATATGTAATCTTTAGCATAAATAGGTATTTATATTTAGATATAGACTAATCAAAAAACTAACTAGATTAGCTTTATGATGAAAAATTAAGTGTAAGCACTGATTTGGTCTACCAAAAAAATTGTGTAAGTGTTAGGGAGTAGGATTTTATGGCTGTATCTACCAGGGTTAATGGAGTGCTAAGTCCTGGTGCTTGTTTGGCAAGTGGTGAATATAGAATCAACAAACCTTTGGGACAAGGAGGCTTTGGCATTACTTACCAAGGCATCGACACCAGATTAAATCGCGCCGTAGCGGTAAAAGAATTTTTTCCCGAAGGCTGCTGGCGAGAGGGTCAAACGGTAGTATCCGCAGGTAAGTGGAACTATGATACTTACAGCAATGCTAAACAAAAATTTCTCCTGGAAGGTCAAACTTTAGGACAGTTTAATCATTCGGGAATTGTTCAGGTTTTCTATTATTTCGAGGAGAATAACACTGCCTACATGGTAATGGAGTATCTTCAGGGAAAAACTCTGGCGCAACTGCTCAAACAACGTCAGGGTAAACTACCCCAAGCAGAAGCTTTGAAATATATCGCCAAAATTAGCGCAGCCTTAGAAGTTTTACATCAGGCTCAATTTTTACATCGGGATATCAAGCCAGATAATATTATGCTGGCAAATGATGGCAGGGTCGTATTGATTGATTTTGGCGCAGCTAGGGACTTTACCGCCAGCAGCACCGATAAATATTCGACAATGTTGACTCCTGGTTATGCACCCCTAGAACAGTATGGGCGTAAGCTTAAGTATGGGGCATTTACAGATATGTATGCCCTAGGTTCAACTTTATACCATCTATTAACTGGAAAAGCTCCCGTTTCCGCCATTGAAAGAGCAGCAGGAGTTAAACTAAAAACTGTTAAAGAGATTGCCCCCCAGGTTAATTCTCATGTAAGTGAAGCGATCGCCAAAGCTATGATTATGGATGTAACTAAAAGATTACAGTCGGTTAGCGAATTTTTAGATTTATTATGTTTAGATAGTAAACTACCTGTAAAAATCAACTCCAACAATTTTTATCGTGCAGTAACAGATCCCTGGAACGCTTTTAATCATGCAGAGGCTGTTTATGCTCGGCAAGCTTATGCCAAAACCAGTAAATGGTTTTAGAGAATATGGAACTCGAAAATATCAAGATTGCAATGTTAGGCACTAGTGGTGCAGGAAAAACCAGCTATTTGCTGGGAATGTATGCGGTAATGCAAACGGGAATTCAAGGATTTACCCTTGCAGCCCAAGACATGGACTCAGATTTAGAACTAACCCAAAGATGGGAAAAATTAATTTCTCTTGAGGGAGAAGACCGTTGGCCCACACCTAATGCAGCGACCATAGAATACTATAAGTTTGACTTTAGCTACGGCTATCGTCCTTTGATGGGATTTGAATGGCTAGATTATCGGGGTTTAGCATTAAGCGATCGCTCTACAGAGCAAGATGTATCAGACTTGGTTCAGTATATAACTGAATCCGAGTGTTTATTTCTGTGCCTCTCAGGGGAACATCTAGTCAATGAAATTACTCCTAACACCGTGCGGGAATTAAAAAGCGATCGCCTGAATCAGTTTATTCAGCAATATGTGAGCGTCAAAAAAAATCCTAGCCTCCAAAAACCTTTTCCGATAGCGATCATCATCACTAAATACGATCTTTGCCATCATCGAGAAAGAGATGACATTATTAGCGACGTTAAAAAACTGTTCCAAGCACTATTTACTCCCAACTCAGGCTGGCTAGTTATGATTTGCCCTGTAAGTTTGGGACGAGAATTGTGTGACGATCCCAATGGGGGAAAAATTATTCCTGTCAATGCTCATCTGCCAATTGTCTTTGCTATTTATGCCCAGCTAAGAGCTAATAATTTAAAGTTAAAAGCACAGCTAGAGCATCAAACTGTAGCTGTTAACGCCCTCAAGCAGACAAACCCGATTGTCCAGCTATTAAAAGCCTCAGAATTAGAAGAACAGACTACCCAACTGCAAACCTTTGAAAGCGAAATTATTGCTATTGAAGAGAATATGAAGCTTTTGTCTCAGGAATTACAGCAGGCTTCTTTGTACTTTAACGGCAGCGAGGTAACAGCCGATGTCTAGACAAAATTGGGCAGCAATTGTTTATGGACGTAGTTTTCATCTAGATTTTCGCTATATTACTGTTCCCCATGATTTTACCGACCAAGACATCACCTGGGCATCAGCCTATATCTTAGCCACAACTCATCAGGCTCGTAACCTTGCCAATCACCCTCGTTGGTCATTATTCAAAAATAATTCTTACTGCATTGTTGGTGTTACCTGCATGGTAAGAGATTTGATGGAATTTGGACAAGATTCAGTCGAAGTGATGGCAAAAGATGACCAGGGTAGACCACTATATGTATTTGTTGGTTATGTTACTCCGTTGAGTAAGGGAAAAAATATCCTTAATTTTCCTGCCTATACAGAAAAACACCTGGGGGGTTTTAAACCTCTTTATCAACAAATGGAAAAGGTGTGGTTGGTTAAAGATTATGACCAGAAAAGTAGACAACCTCTGCTGAGTCAATATCAATCATTGAACTCTTCTGTAGAATTGATTCAGGTAGATACAAAAATTGATTCCATTCCCAGAATAAATAGTCTTCTAAAACAGCCTGACAAAATATATTCCTGGTGCAACTCAAACCAGCAAAATAATCAGCTATGGATGGCTGCTGCTAAATGTTCAGTTGAAACTTCTCTATGTTTAAACATCAAAGCAAAAGTTATTTCTAATAGTCCTTTTTTAAATCAGACTATCACTCAACTAGATGGTTTTACTATCAGCGATCGCTATCTTGATGCGCATTCCCTTGCGAGGCAGCGCGGTCTTGTTGGTTTCCGACAAAGAGCGACTGCCGAGGGCGCGCCTAACGGCGACGCGGTGAAGCAGTCCGTTGCGAGTCAGCGCGTTGTGGGGGTTCCCCCCATTGTAGCGACTGACGAGGGCGCGGAGGTTCCCTCCGTTGTAGGAACTGCTGAACCCTCTAGGGGGTCGCATCGCATTTCCACCCAAAAACTCCGTTTAGCTTCGACGCAAGCGAATCATCACAAGCAAACATTAAAGCCTAAACATCCTCAGACTCATCAGTCGTTGCCCCAGATAATTTCAACCAGGGCAAAAAAAGATTTTGACCTAACTTTAAAACAGGCTGCTAAAGTAACAACCGCAAGCCAGGAATTAATTAATAACTTTACCAATCAATTTGACCAACCCTCAGAGATTATTCCCAAAATAGATAAATCTAGTGATATAGAGAATTTTGGCTTCAAAACTAAAATACACTCACCCACTACAGTTAAGAAAGATTGGTTTTAATAACCTGAGTTCGACCAGAATAATCATGAGTGTTAACACGAGCCAACGTCTCACGGTTTTTCAGTATTTCTGATCTCTGACCTCTGACCTCTGACCCCCCATAATTAAGGTATTCATCGAACTCACATTTAATACTTAAATTCAGGGTAAGAAAAAATCTTGACAAATGAAGTCGTCGTTAATCATAGTCCGCGATCGCTATCTAAGCTAGAAGATTTACTGGTAATTCGGTGTCAAAAATTGTCAAAACAACAATATTTGGTGAAAGGATGAACTTATTATCATTGGTGAGCGATGACTAGAGCAATTTAATTTAACTATTCATCCGTACTTGATATTGGATCTAAATCACAGCTTTTTTATCAATCTGCTTTTAATTTATAAATACCGTATTAATTATTTGAGCAGTTGGATAAATTCCATTAAATGAAATTTATCCAGCTTAATAAAATCGCCCTATTTAATAAATTGTTAAACCAACTGCATATTGATTGGTAATTATAAAATGTTCTATGAAATGCAATTTAAGCCAGGGAAAATAGTTCAGCTAACTGAAAATAATTGTGACTCTAGCTCTATACTTTTATTAGAAAAAATATATGATGCAGCTATTATTTTTGATGATAGCCGTAATTGTATCTTCTTAAATCCTGCTGCTGAACAAGTATTAGGCGATCGCGCTGATATTTCTCTTATAGGAGACTGGATTCGCTCTAAAACTCAAGATCTCGTGCAGCAAGTTTTAAGTTTTAAGGTGGAAGAATTACCATTAAGAATTACTGCCCTTGAAGATAATCAGCATAATAAATTAGAGGTGAGTCTAAGTAAGCTAGATGTGTCAGAGGAGTTTTTGCAAGAGTTAAATCAGCAAAAATCTTTAGCTATTCGCGAACCAAAGGTAAAGCCTGAGTATGCACCGATAGAAGATATTATCGACTTGACCGCCACCAAAAGTGTCAGTTACGATCGCCTGACGGGCTTGCCTAGCTATAATTTATTATTAGAAAATATTGAACAAGAAATCTGTTTTGCTCAAGAAAAGCTGGGGTATGAGTTTGTAATTTTATTTGTTGATATTAATCGTTTCAAAGTAATTAATAGCAGCTTGGGGAGAATATTGGGCGATCGCCTGTTAATTGCCATTTCTGAAAGATTACAAGCTTGTTTACGTTCTCACGATTTTATTGCCCGTATGGGGAATGACGAATTTGCTATTTTACTGAGTAATGTTGAACATTTGAACTATGCTACTAATGTAGCAGAAAGAATCCAGCAAGAGCTAGGTGTACCTTTTAATCTGGATGGCTATGAAGTTTTTATTGAAGCTAGTATTGGTATTGCTCCAGGAAATAAAGATTATACTAAACCCGAATATTTATTAAGAGATGCTGAATTAGCGGTGTCTGATGCCAAAAGGCATAGTAAATCTCATTATCAAATATTTAATCAGTCAATGCGCGGTAAAGCGTTGACTTTGCTACAGCTTGAACATGATTTAAGAAGAGCAATTAAAGGAAAAGAATTCATTCTGCACTATCAGCCCATAATATCTTTGGGCAGCAATCAAATAAAGGGTTTTGAAGTACTGGTGCGCTGGCGACATCCAGAAAAAGGATTGATTCCCCCTGGCAAGTTTATTCCTCTAGCAGAAGACACGGGATTAATTGTTCCCCTTGGTTTTTGGGTACTAGAAGAAGCTTGCAGACAAATGTATGACTGGCAAGTTATGTTTGGTGGTTTAGCTGATTGGAAAGTTAGCGTCAACATATCAAGTAAACAGCTAGCTTTATCCAATTTTGTTGCCCAGGTTAAGCAGGTTTTACAAGAAACTAAGTTAAATCCTCATAACCTTAAGTTAGAAATTACCGAAAGCTCTTTAGTAGAAGACACTCAGCATACTATTGCCATCCTGAGAGAGTTAAAAGCGATTGGCATTGAATTTTCCTTGGATGATTTTGGCACAGGTTATTCTTCTTTGAGTTATTTACATCAGTTTCCCTTCGATACTTTAAAGATTGACCGTTCTTTTGTTAATAGTATTGGTGATAATGTTGAGAAATTAGGCATTGTGCGCGCAATTGTCACTTTAGCTCGTAATTTGGGCATGGATACTATAGCAGAAGGTATTGAAACAGTTAATCAATTGGCTCAATTAAAAGCTTTAAAATGTGAGTATGGCCAAGGATTTTATTTATCTAAACCTTTAGATAAAGATATCTTAGAAAGCATCATTGCTGCTGAAGTTACTAGTCCAACCCAAACAGAGATAGATGATTATAATTCGCTTTTAGATGAACAAGTAGCTAGAGAGCAATTATTCTTTCAAATTGAACACCTGCGTCAAGAGTTAGCCGAAGCTAAGTTAGAAAAGGCAGATCTAGAAATCATGTTGGAAACAACTACCGAACACGCAGACTTGGTAGAGGCACAGCTACATAATGAAATCTGCGATCGCCAAAAAGCACAAGCTGCCTTAAGTTTGGCAAATAGAGAATTAGAGAAACTAAGCGTTCTTGATAGCTTAACTCAGGTGGCAAATCGTCGTCGATTTGATGATTATTTAATTACTGAATGGCAGAAGCTCAAACAAGAAAAAGCTCCTTTGGCACTGATTTTAGGCGATATAGACTATTTCAAATTCTACAATGATACTTATGGTCATCCCATTGGTGACTACTGTTTGCAACAGGTAGCATTAGCGATTGAATGTGTAATTGAATCTACTCCTGGTTTGGTAGCTCGTTATGGTGGGGAAGAATTTGGAATTATTTTGCCTAATGCTAATAAGCAACAAGCCCTAAGAGTAGCTCAAAAGATCGCCGTTAGCGTTAGCCAACTGCATATTGCTCATCAAAATTCTTTGGTTAGTGAATATGTGACTATTAGTCTAGGTGTACATAGCCTAATACCTAACTTTGATACTGCACCCGATCTTATAGTTGCTTTGGCAGATAAAGCACTTTATGAAGCAAAAGAGCAAGGAAGAAATCAGGCTTGTTTGTATACTGCCGAATGATTTTACTAATTACTTAATTACGGTATTTGAGTAGCAAGTGTACAGATATGTCGTACCAAGTTAAATTAGCGGTGCGACCCCGCGTCGCCGACAGGCGCAAGGGAACGCTCGAATCAGAGTAATGAGTAACGAGTTTTAAGAAATGTCTTAACGTTTACTCGTTACTCATTAATTTTCTAAGGCTGAAAGTCTTTTTTTGTAAGCGTTATAGAACTATAGTCATTCTAATTAGTTGGCGTATAGTAGTTTTGTATTGATAACTAGGTTAAATACTAATCGTTACTCGTTACTCATTACTCGTTACTTTTTCCCAAAACCACTCGGTTGCTATTTAAAATAACTATATATTTTGCGATCGCTTTTGATCTCAACCCATAGATCGGCGGTATTTTTTAAAGGCTTAATAAACAATTCTGGATGAAGAGATTGCCAAAAATATTCTACAAAGCGATCTATTTCTGCATCACTCATGCCTGTTTTTCCTCTGGCAATCATTTTATGTTCTGCTTCCGTGCGCCACTGTTTGCTAAGACGATAATCTTCTGGATACAAGACAATTAGATAATCAAGTTTATCCCACAAAGGTAAATAAGCCTGTAGACGCTGATTACTATCTAAAGCAAACTGTTTATCTGTTGGGGTGATAATTGGTGCAGGAGAAAGATCGAAGCAACTTTCGGCAATCGGCTTCACGCCCACAAACCAGCCCTCAAATAGCAAAATATCTGGTTTGGTTATAGCTTCAGGAGTCGTGCTATCGCCTGAACCATTAAACGCCGATTTGTCAAAACGAGGCATTAAAATTGGCTCATCACTCGCCTGTAAACACTGTTCAATTATCTGTAACCCCAGGTTAACATCGTGAGTTCCAGGAGGTCCGCGCCAGATTAAACGAGGATCTTGCTGCTGTAATGCTTGTCTCTCAAGATAGGTAAGATACAGGTCATCAATAGAGAGATTGGCTACAGAAAAATCTAAAGCATTAAGAATAAATTTTAAGATGATGCAGAGAGTACTTTTGCCTGTTCCTTGACTTCCTAAAATGCCTGGAATTAATGTTCTGCCTAACTTCTGTCTGGCGATCGCTAAATTTAGTGCCAAAGGCAACCATAGTTTAGCTAGATTATCTAAAACCCGGTTTTTGTCTGTTAATCCCAAACCTTGACATAAAGAAATTACTTTAGAAGCTAAATCTTCTAAAAACGATGACTGCATTTCTTGAGATATAAAATCTGCTAATTTTTGGTTGTCAACCTGTAAGGATAAATTAAACTCAGACATTAATAATATTGTGCCTAAAAACAGCTTTGGTTAGCCAACTTACTTGCCACCTGATTTAAATATAATTTGCGTTGTCCACTGACAATATAAGGTTTAGTTGCCCCTTGGGTAAATTAAGAGTGTAAGGATCTTGGCTGTCATTAAGTTGACGTAGAAAGTCAGTCAGAAATACCACAGGGCGATCGCTATTCCCATAATTTTCTAATTCTGTCAAAAAGTATGGCGATCGCTATACCATCAACTAAAGCAATTACGATTCTCCAGCTATGTTGAGAATAACGGCTAGGTAAATGTAGCTTGAATAATAACAGGCGAGCTAAAAAAATAAGAAGCTAATAGCTTAAAGCTTAAAACTAATAAATTTGAAGGTTGCCAATTTATCTTGAACATTTATTGACTCAAAGCCTTTAAAAACTTTTGTAAATTACCTAGTAAGCTGGGCTTTTTTTGTTGCTGGGTAGCGTTACTATTTTCATCACCTTTAGGGCTAGTTAACTGTATCATCAGGCGGTCTAAATCTTCTCCCATCGGCTTAGTAGAAAGCTCTGTCGCCAATTCATAATTCAACTCTGCCGACTCATTTTCTAACCATACTTGCCAAGCAGAAGGATGACAGCGCAAAATTGCGCCATCGGCAATTGGACGCAGATAATAGCAAGTATAAATATTTTTAATAAAGCGATCGCGCAACTGTCTGGCTGCTAAACCAATTCCCACTACGGCTACATCTTCTAGCTGGGGAATGAGAAAGATTACAGGGCGATCGCCAGCTAGATTACTTAGCTTCTCCGCCCTCTCAACCTCTACCGAGGAAGGACAGGCAACGATGTAAATTTGATCTTCTGGGGACATTTGCGTTTCGATTGAGGTAAAACGACTACCCATATCCGTCACCTGAAATGGCTGTTCGCCCCAGTTGCGTTTTGCTAAAGCTGCTGCACCTGTATCAGGAAACATCACTTTTATCCCTGAATAGGTAGCAGTAAAGAGATTAGCAAATTCCAAAGCCAAAGCTTCAGACTGAAGGGCAATTTCGGGTACAACTAATTCTACCTGAATTAATTTATAGCCATCATTAAGGGCAGCTTGAGTAGCTTCTTTTGCTTGTTCTACTGCTGCATCTAAAGTTTCGGGAAAAGTATTCATTAATTATAATTTGCTTTCTTTAACCAGTATTGGGGATTAAATTCATTTTAGCGACGGATGTTCGCCTCAATTGCTAAATGTTTTTACGTTTTGATTATTTCAATCTTTGTTTTAAAAGCTGTCTAAGCTCATCTTGCTCGGCAATTGAGCCGGCAAGTAACACTCCAAGTTTGCCGACCAAGACGCTACCCCAGTTATAGATAATCGCTCCTGTTTGAGTAGCTGGGTTGTATTCCAATTCACCTAAATCAATCTCATCTAACGAGCGATATTTGGTGATAAAATTGTCGCTCGACCAACTTTCGATCTCAAGCTTTTGAGCTATTCCTGTAGGATAGGAAGCACCATTAAATCTAGGATTGCACTCGATCGCAAAATAATTTACTCGATCATCCGTATCTACCACCGCCACATCAAATGCAAAGATTTCTTTCATTCCCTTTTTAGCCATCCACTGTGCCATAGGCTCAACTAATTCCCAAGGTTGATAGGCAGTTGGATAACGATTACCCTGGTGAGCAAAACCATCTAATATTTGTTCTGTAGCTGCCAGAGATTGAGCTTGTTCATCTTTGATCTCATACTGCAAGTTAAGAAATTTATCAGCAATTATTTCTTGCTGTACCTGTACAGGTGTATGGTCATCTAACTTAGTTAGGGCATTATATAACTCTGCTTGATTTGCACAGCGATAAATGCCTACACCGTCTACTGAAACCGCAGGTTTAAGATAGCAAGGATAGGGAATATTATCATGCTTTTTAAGCTGTGACTGATTTTCAGCACAAAGGGTTCGAGGAATATTAACATTTAGCTCTTCTGCCAGGCTGATAAAGTTATTCTTGGAATTGATAAACTCAACAACATCTTGCCAATCTTGATGGAGATCGGCTTCTCCAGACTCATTAATAGCTTCGCTAAAAATAAACACTGATGGCTCATAATCTGGATATTGTTTCAATTTGCCAAAAGAGACATCCCAAATTGGATTTTGGCTATGACTCAAACCAATATTGCTATAGTGAGCCGTAATTGCCGTCCATTGAGATTTAAGCTCAGGATGTAGTTGAATTAGGTCATTGGGTTCACTTATGCCCAATACCCTACCAGAATAGAGGTAATTACCAATCACCGCATCATGGGTACAGTGCATGATATCGTGATTAAAAATTTTGTCAATCATGTTTAGCTCAGAGTCGCCGCTGTTAAATTACTATTTCAACTTCCCTCAAATATTTGCTTTAAACTGTAGCTAAACGAACATCTTTAAAAGACAAAAGCTGCGGGTAAACAATAAGATTGAATGAATGAAAGAAATTGGAATATGGGGTGAAAAACTAGTCGGGCGATGGTTGCAGATTCAAGACTATGAGCTATTACAGCAGAATTGGCGTTGTCGCTGGGGAGAAATCGATTTGATTGCTCAAGAACGAGTAAGTAAGGCGATCGCTTTTGTGGAAGTAAAAACCCGCAGCAAAAACAACTGGGACGAAAACGGGTTACTAGCTATTGATTCTGCTAAACAAGAGAAAATTATCAAAACAGCATCTTTATTTTTAGCTAAATACCCTCAACTAGCAGAATTACCCTGTCGCTTTGACGTGGCTTTAGTTAGTTATCAGAAATGTCTCGCGCTAAGAGGTCAGACCCCGCGTCGCCGTCAGGCGCAAACGAAGGCTTTAGACGCACGTAATGCTGACCTAGCCGAAGGCGCAAAGGAAAGAAAAAAGATAGATGTAAAAGAAATTGCTCGACTAACTATAGGTCAAGCAGTAGATATTGAGCAATGGCAGGTAACTATTGAAAATTATTTACAGTCTGCTTTTGATTTGTCTTAATTTTTGATAACAATAAGTAGCAGCGATCGCTTTTAGCTACCTAAATCTTAATTCATCATTAATTTAAGTATTTAGACTTATAATATCTGCTGGTTTTGTAAAGCAATGTAAAGAAAACTTTTCTGGCTTTATAGTCATTTACCATAATAATTAATGAATGCAAAAGAACTTTTGAGGCAATATCAAGCTGGAGAAAGAAATTTTCAACAGGTTAATCTTACTCAAGTAATTCTTAAAAACACCAGTTTACCTGAAATAAATTTTAGTCAGGCAATACTAGCCGAGGCTGACTTTAGCGACGGCAACCTTAAACAAGCAATTTTTTATCAAGCTTCCCTAAATCCCTAAATCCCTAAATCCCAACTTCCCTATTCTTAAAATAAGAGAATGAAACAGCCCCGCCTTACCTTTGCAGGAGGGCTTGCCACGCCCGAAAAAAAGTTTATATCGCCCTTCAAACTGCTGTGGTATTTTAGTGGCAGTATTCTTTCACTCCTAGATAAGCTTGATTAAGCATGGCTTTTTAGTTAACCTAAGCCTGAGAGTCACCTCTCAGACTCGGCTTCAAAACCGTGCGTGTTCCTTTCAAATCACACGGCTCCTCAATTGCTTGATGCTTGTCATGCAGACCTCTACTTCTATGGGCATTGTCATGGCAATGTCCATGAATTAACCGAAGATTTGTTTTGTCGTTGTTATCATGGTTTTTATCCGCATGATGTACCTCCAAAACTTCACCAGGCATAAAATAGTTTAAACATTGAGAACATTTTCCTTTCTGGATTTTCAGTAGCATTGCTACTTTATTTCTAACCATTGGGTGTTTTCCCATGCGTTGTGACCAGTATAGATAGTCTCCGTCGTATGGACTTTTGTCTCCTCGAACTTTTACATGATTTTTGATTTTGAGGTCACTATGGCGATACAAAAAATAACCATCGGAGTCCATAAATCTCCAATTATCATTTCCATGTCGTTTAAAGTATTTACTCTTAATCCACGTTAGTCCTTTATGAGCATGACGAAACTTTGCCCATTGCCATAGTTTTTGGTGAGTCTGATGGGCTGCTTTTGCAAAGACTTTTCGGGAAATAGCGGTACAGAAGTATTGACTCCAACCTCGAATGATTGGATTCAATTTTGATATTACTGCTGCTTGATTCGCTCCTCGCAATTTCCGCAAGCTTTCCTTAATGACTTTGAGATGTTTTTTCAAAGAATTGGAACTTGGTTTAATCAGGGTTTTGAAGCCTATTCGACTTTTTCCACAGTTATGTAGGCTGACATTTTGTTGACGTACATTAAACCCTAGAAAATCAAATCCAGGTTTGTCTCCATCAGATGTATGACAAATTCTAGTTTTGGAGTCTTTGAGTTCCAATCCTATATTTTGTAACCAGTGTTCGATGTATTCCTTACTTCTTTCGACAATATGTTTGTCCTCGTGTAATACAACAAAATCATCGGCATACCTGATGATGCTCATATTGGAAAGGAGAACTTTACGACTACTTGGATAATCTTTTGTTTTCTTCCAATGAGCTTTTAGCAGAGGTAACATAGCTTCCTTGGTATCTGTTTCCAGACCGTGAAGGGCTATGTTTGCCAATAATGGCGATATTACCCCGCCTTGTGGTGTTCCTGATTCAGTGTTGTAAAAGGCATTTTTATCGATTACTCCTGCTTTCAGCCAATTCCGTATTAATCTACGAAATGTTGGAAAGGTCTGAAGTTTTTCCAGTAGGGCATTGTGATTGATATTATCAAAGCATCCTGAGATATCTGCATCCAGAACATATGCTCTTTTCCTGCAAATAGCTTTAAAGATTGCTTCGATTGCATCGTGACAACTTCTTCCTGGTCTAAATCCGTAGGAATTTCCTTCAAATTTTGCTTCCCATTCAGGCTCAAAAGCCATTTTACCTAGAGCTTGTACAACTCTATCTGCAATTGTTGGTATACCCAGCGGACGTTTTTCCTTCTTTCCTGGTTTGGGAATCCAAACCCTTCTAGTTGGTTGTGGCTTCTTAGTTATATTTAGCTCTTGGGCTAGTTTTAATCTATCCTTTGGTTCAATGGCAACTTTGCCATCAATACCTGGGGTTTTTTTGCCACGATTGTCTTGGGTTACTCTTCTAATTGCCAGTAGTTTGGCACTATGGGATTTGAGTACTAGTCTTTGTAGTCTATGTACGAGTTGATTCTCACCATTTAAAGAGGCTTGATAGATTCGTTTTTGCAGCTTAAAAACTGTTTTCTCTAGCTTTCGCCAGGGAATAGTTTCCCATTCATACCTAAGCATTGCTTGGTTCATAACTTATTGACTGCTAATTACAACTCTATCTTTCAAATAACCGTACCTCTGTCTGCATATCCTTGACATTACTTAAGGCATTGGCTTCTGAGGTAATCCTGCTTCCTAGTAGCATACGGTTGACTCCCTACTTAGAAAATTTCTAAGAGCATACTAAGAAGTTACTCCGTTCCAGATTATCGTTTTACGCTGGACTTAGACTCCTACTTTCCACCGAGGCTAATTGTGTGACATCGATACCAACCCATTCAAATTGATATCTTACATTTCACCTAATACCATTTTGGTACAGGGCGAATGCCCAGATCGTCGTCTTACGACGACTGGCGACGCTACCGCGTCGCGTGTGTGTCATCCCATTTTCACTACGTCGAAATAACGATGGGTCAGATGTAGGTTTCTCGCGTAGTCATATCCAGCTATGCTTGGCGGGGTTCTAATTAGGGCTATCAGTTACCGCCTTTTATCCCATGCTGTACACTTTTTTTTGATAGTCAGTCTTAAAGTGTGGGATATGCTGTTACTCTGATGTCGAGAGAGGTAGAATTTCAATACCACAATAATCCAGTTAAACAATTTGATTAAACAAACTGTTTTACTCCGTCCCAATATCTGTTAGCTTGTAATTCCCAAGAGTCACATAGCTGTGAACCGAAATTGGTTCTGGAGTAAACGGGTCGCACGAAAGGAATTTCGTCCCAATCTTCATTTTCACTGCTTGCATCAGGTGCAGAACTAACTGGGGCAGGTTCAGAAGCAACGGTTGCAGCTTGAGGTTGAGGAGTGGGAGCAAAATTGACAAGATTATCAGAGTTACTGCCAGATGCTTGATAATTTTGATTGCTGGAGGAATCTAAGCTACTTCCACCCACAGGATAAATTTTAGAAGCAACAAGCTTGGCACGCTTTTCCTTGTAGCCTTCAGGCATTTCAAAGAGGTTCATCGACAACCTTCCTTCAATAATAATGCGATCGCCTGTGCTGTATGTATTTTTAATTTCTTCGGCTAAGTTTCCCCACCCTTCAACCTGTACTTTGCCTGGTTCTTCCCCTTCTCTAGTAGATTCAAACTCAACTATCATCGAAGATACGCTCTTTTGATCTTGAGTAGAACGTAATTCAGGATCGCTAACTATCTGCGCCATCAAAATACAGCTATTCATTTTACTACTCCTTAGATAATCAGATTATTAAATATGTGAACAATTGTACTATTTATTACTTGGACTTTCATCGATGACTAATTTTAAGCGCAATTTTAGATTAATCTCCAGATTAATCTGGCTCGCGGTCAACAAAACTTTGGATTCGTAGACGATATTCGGTTAACTGTTCCTCGACCCAGTTGCGATCGCTACTATTAGCATAGATATGAACTAAAGGTTCTCCAGCATCGGGTAAAATTAGCACCCAATTGTCATTTTGGTTATTAATTATTTTTACGCCGTCAATTAGCTCTAAATTTTCCGCAGGATGAGTTTCTACCAAATAACGCATCAAAGAGCCTTTAACCTTCCACGGACAGCGAACAGAACAGGATTTGTGACAGATATTGGGTAAATCACTACGAATATCAGCCAGCGATCGCTCTTGGATAGTTAACATTTCAATTAATTTGGCAATGCTAAACATTGCATCAAAGCCTGGATGGAGTTGGGGAAAAATAAATCCCATATCGCTATTACCTCCCAACACTACATTAGGATTATCTTGAGAAGCTTCCATCAGGGCGGTAGGACTAACTTTTGTCCGAATTACGTTACCGTCATGACGACGGGCAATTTCCTCCACTGCACTAGACGCATGAACAGGCACAACTACCGTACTTCGAGGATTGGCAGTAAAAATCGTGTTGACCATTAAAGCAGTCAAAGTTTCTCCGCGAATGGGCAAACCTGCTTCATCCACCAAAATAAACTGCTCTCCATTGGCTGATACCTGGACTCCAAAATTAGCTTTAAGAGCCTCTACCACCTGACCAAGCTGATCGATTAGCACTTCTTTTTGGTCAGCAACAACGGCGGTTTCCTTAAGACTGGCATTAAGCACTACCGCATCACAGCCAAACTTAATTAAAAGCTGGGGTAAGATTGCTCCTGATACGGCATAGACATAATCAATAATAATTTTTGAACTGCTATTTCGCACCGCCTCAATATTAATGTATCTTTCAAAGGTGCGACTGTAGGTATCTAAAATTCCACTAGGATAACTAACGCTGCCAATTTCTTGAATGCCAACTCGTCGCAAGTCTTCCTTAAAATAAGCCCCCTCAATTTTCTTTTCTTGAGACTTAGAAATACTAATTCCTTTTCGATCAAAAAACTCAATTAATAAATAATCTGGTTTATCTGGTTCAAGACGAATATGAATTCCCCCTGCTACATCCATAAGATTTGTCACCATCATGGTGCGGGCGATAGGAATAGCAGTCGCCTCTAGGTTTTGCACATGAACTCCCGCTGACATCAACCCCGCGATCATGGCTCGACCAATCATCCGCGAAACGCTACGCTGATCGCGAGAGACAATTACAGTTGAACCTAGCTTTAAGGTTGAGCCATAGGAAGCACCTAACTTAACTACAAATTCGGGAGTAAGGTCAACGTTTGCTAATCCTGTGACTCCTCTTTGCCCAAAAAGATTGCGTTGGGCAGTATTTCCCCAGATTAGATTGATATTAAGAATTGCACCAGATTCAATCCTTTTACTGGGCCAAACCCTAACCCCAGGAGAAATTTGAGCTTCTTCGCCTACAATAGATAAAGACCCCACTACCGAACCTTCTAAAGCCTGCGCCCGACGCTCTATTCTTGTCCCGCGAGAGATAATACAGGCACGTAAATGAGCTTCGTCTCCTATCGTAGCCCCATTCCATATAATAGGGCGTTTAAGGTCGGCATCTGCGCCAATGGTTACGTTGTCGCCAATAACCGTTCCCGCTTCAATTTTTACCCGCGCCCCGATGCGACAGTTATCACCAATTAAGGCTGGTGATTCAATTACCGCGCTAGAGTCAATATGAGTGTTGTTGCCGATCCAAATTCCCGCGGACTTTTCCTGATAAGGAAAATTTAGCTCAACTTTCTTATCTAATCCGTCGTATTGTGCTTCTCGATAGGCTTCTAGATGACCAACATCGCACCAATAAGCATCAGCAACATAGCCATACATTGGTTCTCCTTTGGCTAGCAGCAGAGGAAACAAATCCTTGGAAAAATCAGACTCTTCGTTTTCTGGCAGGTAATCTAAAATTTCTGGTTCAAGAATATATGTACCTGTATTAACCGTATCCGAAAAAATTTCGCTTAGAGAAGGTTTTTCTAAAAAGCGTTTAATCTTGCCGTCCTTATCGGTAATTACCACCCCAAACTCAACTGGATTAGGCACACGAGTTAAAATTAGAGTAGCTTTAGATTTTTTCTCGCGGTGAAAAGCGATCGCAGCTTGCAAATCAAAATCTGTAATTGCATCACCGCTAATGGTCACAAAAGTGTCGTCTAACCACTGTTGAATATTTTTAACACAGCCCGCTGTGCCTAATGGTTGTTCTTCTTCTACAGCATAGGTCATCTGTACTCCAAAATCGCTACCATCCTGAAAATAGTCACGCATAACGTCAGGAAGATAATACAAAGTAGCGATAATTTCAGTAATATGATGGCGTTTTAAAAGATTAATAATATGTTCGGCGATGGGACGATTGAGCATCGGCACCATCGGCTTAGGCAAATCGCAGGTTAAAGGACGTAATCTCGTCCCTGACCCGCCAGCCATTAGCACTGCACGCATGACACCTCCTTGCTTGTTAGTTGATTTTATGTTGACGGAAGGAAACGCGCCTTCGCAAGGCTCATGTTCCACTCTCGTGGCGTTTATATTTTTTGTATCTGGTAATTATTTAGTCTGCTAATCTTAACTTAAGTAGAAAGAAGCAGTTAATTAATATGACAGCAATATTATTTAGGTCACTCTCTCTGAGTATTCTAGAACAATGATCGGACAATTATATTACTAATCATCAAAATCTAAGATTTGAGGGACGAAATTTTTACAATTGTTACAATCAATAATATAGTTTGATATTAATTTAGTTGTTTAATTAACGGGTATTAAGATGCTACAGTTGATTGGTTTAATTTTAGTTGTAGTTTACGCTGGTGGGATTTGGAAGTTTTGGTCTGGTTATCGCCGTACAAACTTCGATTCTAGTTTACCTGGAAAAGTTGGTCTAGCTTTATTATGGCCAGTGTTATTGGTAAGTAATAAATCCTATCGTCGTAACTTTCAAAAAGCCTTAAAAGGAAGATAATTATTGGTTACTTGGTGGGCATTGATTGAGTATATTTTTGGTAATGAACAAAATTTTATTTTCTGCCCACCCTACTAAGATCTTGTAGAGTCTATGGTAGGGAAGGTTTGGCTGATTGGTGGAACAAGCGATAGTGCAGCGATCGCCAAAATCCTAATTACCTCTGAAATAGTATTTATTGTTACTGTTGTCACCCAGGTTGCTTTATCCTTATATTCTGTTGATTGTGAAACGGCAGTGGGATGTATGGATCGAGAAAAAATGCAGTCTTTTTGTCATGCAAATCAAGTAAAAGCCATTGTTGATGCTTCTCATCCTTATGCTGTAGAGGTTTCTCATCAGGCGATCGCCATATCTAATCAACTAAATATTCCCTATCTACGCTACGAAAGAAATAACTATCAAGCACAACCTGATGCGTTTACTAACACATCTGTAATTGAACTTGATAGCTTTGAAACTTTGCTGGCGACAGACTATTTAAAACAACAGCAAGTATTGTTGACGGTGGGATGTAAAGCTTTGCCTTTATTTCAATCTTGGCACAATCGAGCTACCTTGTTTGCGAGAATTTTACCTAAAGTTGCTTCTATAGATACAGCTTTGGTGGCTGGATTTACCAGCGATCGCTTAATTGCTATTCGTCCACCTTTTAACCTAGCTTGGGAAAAAGCCTTATGGCAACAATGGAATATATCTATGGTAGTAACCAAAGCTTCAGGAAAAGCGGGAGGAGAAGATATTAAACGTCAGGTTGCAGCGGATTTGAACGTTCCTTTAATTATAATTACTCGTCCTCAAGTCGCTTATCCTCAACAAACACACTTAATATCAGAGGTGTTATCTTTTTGCCAGCAGCTTTAGGCACTTGCTGTATTTATTTGAAAACAGTCAGGCTGGAATATTCAGAATAGAACAGATAATCAAAACGGCTGCGCTAACAAAACTTCGTAAAAAGTCCCATAATAACAACTGGTTAGAAAAGAGCGAACCTGTGAACTAGACTCTAGTAATCAACTCCGCTTCACCGTTTCTAACCTCAGTTAATTTCGCAAATCTTAAACGAGATTATTAATCGGCAGAAATTACGTTACCTTCTGGCTCAACTAAGCGCATTAATTTTTGTTTGATTTGAGTATCAAATACTTCCCATTTGAGCTTGGTGAATTCTGAATGATCGTTAAAGCCGTTAAGAAATCCTACAGGAATTTCAAATCCTCCCGCCATGTAACGACCACCACCAAAGAATCTTCCTTGAGCATCTTGACCCAATGTTTCTTTGATAAATTCGTCGGGGTCTAGAGTTATCTTGGTTGTTCTCAATGAGCCAATCACTAATTCTTTGTCATTGTCTTCATTATGGACAACGCCATAAACTACGGCAGTGTGAATATCTTCTTCGGTAACTAAGAAATCTGCTGCTTGAGGGATAGCGTCGCGGTCATCATAGCGCAAATAGCCAACTCCTGCGATGGAGAAGTTCTTTTTGATGATCCGGTTTCTCAGCGCACGTTCAATTACATCCATAACACGACGCGATCGCGCTGACTGTAATACGGCATTTAGTAGCTGAGAATCATAAAAACGACTTAAATAGGCAGCAGCAACAAAGTCTTCTTCTTTTGCCTGCATCAAGCGATTAGTATCAGAGCGCAAACCGTGCATCAAAGCAGTAGCGCATTTGACATGAACATCGCTGCTATTATCTAAGTCTAACATTCCCGCCTGAATATACTGAGTTAGAATAGTTGCAGTTGCTCTAGTCTGGGGACGTAAATCAATAAATTCAGCGTTTAGCTCTTTTTGTTTTGTGTGGTGATCGATCACTACAGCTAAGGGAATACCAGCCTCTTCTACCACAGGATAAAGCTGGCTGTTTGTTCCTTGACTATCAACCAAAACACACCCTTGATATGCAGATAAATCTTTTTCCTTTAAGGTTTGTTCGGTCAATCTTTGGGCTGATAAACCTGTTAATCTAACTAAAGCAATATTTTCTTGGTGGGATAGAGTGCCACCATAGACAATTTCGCAGCTAATATCATATTCAGCAGCAATGAGTTCATAAGCCCACGCACTTGATAGAGCATCGGGATCGGGAAAATCCTGAATGACTATGATTTGGTTTTCGCCCCTATGTTGGTCTAAAGTTTGACGTAACTTCTGTACTTTATTTTCTAAAACACTGTCCTTCTTATTTTCTGGCTGAAACTCAGTTTTTGTGACTGCTTCTAGCTGCTGTTTATTAGCTACCTGTTTATCAGCGAGACGACGTTCTAGAGAAGTATTAAGGTTTGAGGACATATTTTTGTGTTTATGGTAACTACGAAATCACCAAGTAAAAGAATATATATATTTCTTTGTATCCAGAGTTTTGAGTTTATCATCAACCGATATATTTAGCGATTGACCAACGGTCACAGCCAGCTCGATCCGTTTATATCGGACGTGGCGAAGTAATCTGTGACTTAAGAACTATATGCCAATCACATATTTTTTCCATTCTTGATTTGATTCGCCTCTGGTATACTTAACTAACTCAAAATGTAGGCTACTGTAGGGACGGCGAGGCTTAGTTTGTAGTAGCATATCTGCCTCCTTGGGGGTTCGGCTGCCTTTTTTGACATTACATCTAACACAGGCTGCTACTAGGTTTTCCCAGGTATCTACTCCGCCACGAGACTTAGGAATTACATGATCAATAGTTAATTGATCTCCTTTGGCTTTACAGTATTGACAAGTCTGACAATCTCTTTCTAGAATGTTACGGCGGGTTAAAGGAATCTCTTTATAAGGTACTCTTACATAGTAGCGTAGGCGAATCACCGTGGGTAAAGGAAAGTCTGCATAGATAACCGTACCCTTGTGTTCAAGCTGCTCTGCTTTGCCTTTGATCAGTAATACTACTGCTCTACGCCAACTAGTAATATTTAGGGGTTCGTAGGAGGCATTAAGTACTAAAACCTTACCCATAATAACAACTGATATTATTTATTAAGAAATAGTAACACAGACAAACTAATTAGTGTAGTTTGGTAATGATTATTTAATCCTTAGTGTTAATTAGGCTAGCTGATATTTCAGTTAGAAACTGTTTGTAAAGTAAACATTAAGGACAGGGGAGATGATGGAGATGGTGGAGATTGATTATTAACCTACTTTAAATACATCACTACCCTAAATACCCCAATATCTATAATCAATAGAAGAATTTTGTCCTTTGTTTCACCAACAATCTCTTAAAGTCTTGACCTTATCTATTTTTCGACTAACATTTGTGCATTATAGCAAGCAATAATTAGGTTTTAAAACCAATTTAAATATGGTGGGTTGGCAACAGCAAAGCAAAGCTTATTCGGCAGAAAAACAATTTAATTCCTTATCTCTGTTGGTAAGTCGTCAACGTGCCTGGATCGAGATAAATTTGTCAGCCTTAGCTCATAATGTCAGGACTCTAAAAGACTTTCTTGCTCCTCAGACAAGATTAATGGCGGTGGTAAAAGCCGATGCCTATGGTCATGGTGCGGTTACCGTGGCTAAAACAGCATTAGCCAACGGCGCAGATTGTCTAGCGATCGCCACTCTCTCTGAAGGTGTGGAATTACGCCAGGCAGGAATTACATCTCCTATTTTAATTTTAGGTGCAGTTAACGCCCCCGAAGATATTAAAGCGATCGCCGCCTGGGAATTAGAGCCTACTATTTGTAACCCAGAACAGGCACTAGCATTTGCTTCGACGATGACTGGCTTAGGTAAGTCTTTATTGGTTCATCTCAAGCTAGATACAGGGATGTCTCGTTTGGGTACTAACTGGCAAGAAGCAACCCCCTTTGTGCAGTTTGTACAAAAATTACCTAATCTAGAGATAGCCAGTATCTATTCTCATTTTGCCACGGCTGAAGAAAGCGATCGCAGGATCATGAACTTGCAGCATCAACGTTTTCGTCAGGTGATTGAACAATTAAAGGTAGAAGGTTTTGTGTCACCCTCAATCCACCTAGCCAATTCCGCAGCCACTTTAAGCGATCGCACTACCCATTACGATCGGGTTCGAGTAGGACTTGCTCTTTATGGTTTGTATCCTGCCGATCATTTACAGCAGGTGATTGAGCTTAAACCAGTTTTGCAGCTAAAAGCCAAAATTGCTCAGGTAAAAACGATTCCCGCAGGCGAAGGAGTAAGTTATGGTCGTAAATTTATAACGCAAAAAGATACTAAAGTGGCGGTTGTCGGTATTGGTTATGCTGATGGCATTCCTCGTAATTTATCTAATCGTTTACGGGCAATTGTATCTGGTCAATTAGTCTCACAAATCGGCTCAATTACGATGGATCAGCTAATGCTAAACGTCGATCATCTCACCGATGTTCAGCCAGGAGACACTGTTACTTTAATTGGACAACAAAACAAATTAAGCATTACAGCAGACGATTGGGCAAATGCTTTAGATACTATATCTTGGGAAATTCTTTGTGGTTTTAAACATCGATTGCCTAGAATAAATGTAAATTGAACTTATTCAACTCTTTAAATTACTATGCTCTCAAGACAGCTAGTTGCATTTGCTTTTCAGGATGCTATGGACAAAGTAACTTCTTGGGATGATCGCCTAGTAAATAACCTTGGCAGATCTGTAACCTCTTCTGTAAATAGCTGGTTAGTCAATCATCCTTTTTTTTACTGGCTGGTTAATCATCCTCTAATTAGCTTGCTCATTACTTTGGTCAGCATTGTCCTAATTGTTCGCTTAGCGATCACCATTTATCGAGCGATCGCCTCGATGATAGATCGGATGTGGTTATGGATTCTGCGATCGCCTTTTCTCTTGCTAAAGTTTCTATTTGGTTGGGAAGTAAAACCTAAAAACGTTCCCGTTAACTCTACTATCACTAATTACGAAATAACTAATAATCCCGAACAGCTACAGGAGATTATGACTCGTTTGGATACAATCCAGCAGCAACAGCAACAGATATTAGAGGATATTGCTCAACTCAAAGATTCTCAGGCTATTCCTAAACAGATTAAGTTAGTCGATCAAAAGCTAATAAGTTAGGACTTATTAAAGAGGCAAAATTTCTCCTAGGTGTTTAAAATAGGATTGGTTGGATATGCGATCGCCCAGTTCTCTTTACATTTTGAACAAACCTACCTTGCTATAATAGGATAATAATTTACTAAACTTTACATTTTAAGAGTATTAACTCAGTAGTATGAAATGCACTATTAATCGTCGCGCTCAGTTTTCCGCGAGTCATCGCTACTGGTTGCCAGAATTAGACGAAGCAGAAAACCAACGCCTTTTTGGTGCTTGTAGCCGTTTTCCTGGACACGGACATAATTATGTTTTATACGTATCTTTAGAGGGCGATTTAGACAGGTACGGCATGGTAGAAAACTTGTCCGTAGTTAAACAGGTAATCAAACGAGAAGTTACTAGCCAGCTACAATACTCTCATCTAAATGATGCCTGGTCAGAAGAATTTAAGCAAACATTACCTACCACAGAAAATATTGCTAGGGTAATTTGGAATAAGCTTAAGCCTCATCTACCTTTAGTTAATATTCAATTATTTGAACATCCAGAACTTTGGGCAGATTATCAAGGAAATAATATGGAAGCAACTTTAACAGTCAAAACTCACTTTAGCGCAGCGCATCGTTTAGCAATTCCTAGCCTCAGCTTTGAAGAAAACCAGGAAATTTATGGAAAATGCGCTCGTCCCAATGGACACGGACACAATTATCATTTAGAAGTTACCGTAGCAGGTGAGATTGATAATCGCACTGGGATGTTAGTGGATTTAGGTGCGCTACAGAATGCCATTGATGAATATGTAGTTGAACCTTTTGACCACACGTTCTTAAATAAAGATATTCCTTATTTTGCTGAAGTTGTCCCAACTGCGGAGAATATTGCCGTAAGAATTGCGGATTTATTGCGATCGCCGATTAAAGAACTTGGTGCCGAATTAGACAAAATAAAATTAATCGAAAGTCCTAACAACTCTTGTGAGATCGATTGTCGTTCAAGCAAAGAAGATGCTGAAACGACTAAATCAAAAAAGCCAGCAATGGTTTCACAGTAAGCAGTAGTTTTTGAGAAAATATTTAAATAGTTCTTTTGACTGATTTAAGCCGAAATCAAAATCGATATATTGTTTCTTAAGGTGAGGTATCCTTTTTAGATTAAAGTTAAACACTGGGCGGAGAGATACTGGTTTCGACTAAGTTATTATAAGCTCAATCTAAAGCGGGTGATTAAGATTAACCGAGCAGGTTGGGCTAAATAATCCTCGTAATCTGTTTAAAACCTGAAATATATCCTATTAATGCCTATAGACTGACCTAATATTAGGAATGATACTGTGTGAAGATTGTCGGGACTGTTAATTGCCTACGTAGTTTTTAGCTCAAGACTAAAAGCGTTTGGTACTATTAGCAGAAGTATAGTCATCACAGCAAATCTAAAGTAATAACAGACCAATACTCATTTAAACCTTAGGAGAGCATAAAATATGGAATCTAATACTACTCCAGAAGTTACAACCGATCCTCAGACAGCTACAGTAGATTTAAGAAGCGAAACCCCTGGTAAAATAACCGCGACCAAAACACCTCCAGCAGATGGACAGGTTCAAGAATATTTGAATGTAGGCTCAAAATTCTTAAGCAGAATTTTTGAATATATCAAAGAGTTTGTAGATAATAATCAAAAATCTCTAGTTAATCTGTTGCTGATTTTTCTAGGCATTATAGCAGTAAAAGTAACTTTAGCGGTTATTGCAGCTGTTAATGATATTCCTTTGCTCGCACCTACGTTTGAATTGGTAGGGTTGAGCTATAGTGGCTGGTTTGTTTATCGCTATTTACTAACGAAATCATCTCGCCAAGAATTGGTACAGGAGTTTGAATCTCTCAAGACTCAAGTTGTTGGTCAAGATGAATCATAGTTTTAATTAATTTGGTTCGTTAAATTCCTCAGAATAATCTTCTGGGGAATTTTATTTACAATTATTAGGTTTTAAATTTTATCCAATAGTCTTAGCTGATGATTAATTCTGCTTTGGACTGTTTGCAATTCTCTGAGGTTAGTTAATTCGGCAGAATCAAAACAAGCCTGAATTTTTCTGAGGGTTTTTTCCAACTGTTGGGCAAGCTGTAAAGCCTGTTCACTAATTCGATCCATCTGCTTTTGCTCATAGATTTGTAAAGAGCGATCGCGTAAAATTTGGACTATAATTATTTCGTCTTCACCTTCAACTAGAAACTCTAAGCGTAGCAAAATGCGCTCTTCTTCATAGATTCTTTCTAGGACAACTTTTTGGGGATGACTAGATGTATTTTGCGGCAGTCTTGCCATCCGTTTTATTTCGTCGATTAAAGAGCAAAAAGTTGGCAGGGGTAGCCGCTTGATACTAGATTGAGTCTTTTCATCTTTTTGAGCTACAATACCACCGCGATCGCTATGGCGAGTCAATTTAAGGCGATCGCTGTAGTGTCGAAAAGCTGACTCCAACAATTTTTGCCATGATAGCTGAGACTGTAACTGCGGTAGAAAATCAACGGTTTCTGGTGCTGCTCTTTCAATATCTTCAATTAAATCGGCAATTTCTATTTCAGCATCAGCAATTTGAGCCTGAGATTTTTCTAATGCTGATTGAGCCAAAAGTTCGGCGGGATTACCGTCGATAATGGTAGGTCGATCGTCAAGACGATTAGAAGTTTTTTGCTGGAGAAACTCTGGAGGAATTTCATAAAGAGTTGCTGCTAAATCCACCTGTGATTTTGCTGGTTTAGCTGGTGATGGAGACTCTAAATCTAAGTCTCTCAAAAAGTCTAAATCTGGAGGTAAATCTTCTAATCCAGCAGGCATATTTGATTTGGGAGAAAATGAATCTGATTCAGAATCGGCAAGTTTTCTTCTGTTAAGCTGCGCCTCATTCAAAGGGATTGCTCCGCCACTAAAATTAGTATCAATCACAGTCTTGTTTTGATCTTGTGGTGATTGCGACTGTTGCTGAGAATTTTGAGGATAGCTATTTAGAATTATTTCATGGGTTTGTATATCAATTACATTAAGAGTGAGATTGTAATGAAAAACCTTGGCGATCGACTTGACAAACTGTAATGATTCCTCGTCGCTAGGGTCTAACATACCCAAAGTTAAGTTATTATCTTCTAACTTTAAGGGTAAGACTTGGTAGTGCCGACATGAATCTACGGGAAACACGGTATCTATTAGCTGAAAAATTTCTTTACTATTGGCAAGACAATCAGCAAACATTGCTGCTTGAATATCATTAGAGAAGTAGGAATCATTATTCATAGGTGAGAGCCTGCCTAGCTTAAAAATTTGTTTAAATAATATTGTGTGTATTTAAAAATCCTAATAATCTTAAGTTACCCAAATCAGCCAGCAAGATTAGCAAAAACGATCAATTTACTGACCTCTGACCTCATTCGGTTTTCTGATTCGTGCAGGAGGTCTTATGAATCCATCTTCAACCAACTAAAAACTGTAGTCACCTCAAGTTGCAAATCAATATTTTCTAAGACAGACAGGCGATCTCTTTCGTACAACAAAACAGGTTGTCGATTAGGAAAGAAGATGAGAATTGAACGATCTTCTGGATCGATTAACCAACCTAACTGACAACCATGCTGTAAACAATAGAGAATATTACCTGTTACTCTATTTGCTCTTTGTTTGGGAGAAAGAATTTCAATTGTCCAATCTGGAGAAAGTAGAAAATCATTTGGTATTTCTCCATCAGCATCAAAGGGGATTCGCGACCAGAGAAATATTGCTATGTCAGGGACAAGGGAAGGATTATCAAAACTACAGCGTAGCTTTGGCAAAGCATAGGCTACTTTTGCGCTTTCTACCGCTTGATTAATACGATTACAAAGCTTTAGCTGCAATCGACTATGTTTGCCTTTTGGCATTGGCTTACAGATAATTTTGCCATCAATATATTCCTGAACAGGCTTTCCTTCTGGCAACAAAAGAAATTCATCTAGACTTATCGCTTTATTAGGAGAAGTAGTCATAATCTTTAAATCCTGCTTGGCGGGATAATTTCAGTGTAACAAAACGATTTTATTGTCCTTGATTTGATCTAAAATTACTTTTCTGAGGACTTTTGCTAAAAATAAATACAAATGACAGATAAATCGCCGATTCCCGTAGTTGTTAATGGTGCTTTGGGTCAAATGGGCAGAGAGGTAATCAAAGCTATATCTCAGGCTGAGGACATGATGTTAGTCGGCGCAGTAGATCTCAATCCTGATTATTTTGGTCAAGATATAGGAGAAATCATTGGTGTTGGGGCGTTAGAAGTTCCTATTTTGAATGATTTGCAGAGTGTTTTGGTCTTAGCCACTCAAGAAAAAGTACAGGGGGTAATGGTAGACTTTACCCATCCCGATAGCGTTTATGAAAATACTCGCAGCGCGATCGCCTATGGAGTGCGTCCAGTTGTGGGGACTACAGGTTTAACGGATAAACAATTACAAGATCTCACCGAATTCGCCGACAAAGCCAGTACAGGCGCACTAATTATTCCTAATTTTTCGATTGGCATGGTGTTGCTTCAACAAGCAGCCATTACCGCCTCTAAATATTTTGACCACGTAGAAATTATTGAACTGCATCACGATCGCAAAGCCGATGCCCCTAGTGGTACAGCAATCAAAACCGCTCAAATGATGGGGGAAATGGGTAAAGCCTATAATCCCCCAAAAGTTGAATCAAAAGAGACTATGGCTGGTGCTAGAGGTGGCACAGCAGAAGGTAATATTCCCATTCACAGCATTCGTTTACCTGGCTTAATTGCTCATCAAGAGGTGTTATTTGGTGCGCCTGGTGAACTTTATACCCTACGTCATGATACCAGCGATCGCTCTTGCTATATGCCAGGGGTGTTACTTGCCATTCGCAAGGTGACTGAACTGGCTTCTTTGGTATATGGTTTAGAAAAAATAGTGTAGCGTTGATTTAGATCTAGTTGAAAATTCCTTATGCTTAAGCCTATAACCAGGGAAAAAATGGAACAGTTAATTCCCTTGATTGCTACAGGAGAACAATATAAATATTATTGGGGTAAATGGTCAGATGTCTTAAATCGGCTACTAATTTCGGTGGTGGCTGTAGTTGTAGTTTTGATTTTAGGCTTGCTATTGGGAGATCAGGGACAAGCCTTGGTTTTGCTATTGGGTGGTGCTGCTTCTATATATTGGTTATGGTTTCCTGTATATCAGGCAAGTTTGCGTAATTCTGCCAACCGACGCTTCAAATACGCTGGTTTTTGGCGTGGTAAAGTTCTAGATGTTTTTTTGACGGAGGAATTAATTGGTGAAGAGGAAACAGTTAACAAAAGAGGCGAACTAGTAATTATTGAAAATCGCGAACGCTGGATAAACCTGATCTTGGGGGATAAAACAGGGTTTGAAGTCGCAGTTCAAGCACCTTTACAGCGGATTTACAAAGGCATAAAACCTGGAGAAACAGTTGAGTTATTACTGCTGTCCAATCAGCCAGATTTAGGTCGTATCAATAAGATTTCTGATGCCTATATTCCTAGACAAAATCTTTGGGTAGGACAATATCCTTATATCCAAAGAGATGTTTTTACTGAGGTTAGCCGTCAGTTGGGCGGTGTAACTCCCACAAGAGTAGATAAAAGAAACCGCAGTCGCAATATTAAACGTCGCGATCGCTAAAATGAGTACTCCCTGCGGGGGATACCCCTTGGCTACTTATCCTGCCCATATGCCCGCCAAGTCAGATCGACTAAGCTATTTAAAATTGCTGAAGCTACTGTAGCACTACCTTTAGAACCATCAACGTAAATACGAGGAAAAGAAGAGCCTGAGAACTTTTTCCTCTCTGGTTTAGTAAATACTGGCGCAGTTGCGATCGCTAAACTAGGATTAATTGTTTTACTCTCGATCAAATTTATTAAGGTTGTCAAAGCAATTTCACTTTGTCCGATGATAAAAATACCCTGGGGATGTTGTCTAGCTAATGCTTCTAATCCAGAAGCAATTTGGCTTTTATCATTTCGAGTTTCGCTGTTGATAGTGGCACAGCAATAAACAGGATTATAAAAAGTTTTCTGTAGCTCAGGAACAATACTAACTTGAATCTCTGGAACATCCACCACAATTGGAGTAGAAACTTTTAATGATGCTGCCCCTTTTGATAGTGCATCTTCAGAAAACTTCAATAAGGAAATATACTCAAAATCAGCCGTGTGGTAAATAACCTGACGAATTATTTCATATTGAGCAGGTGAAATATTTTGGTTATTACCGTTAACTTGGCGATCGATGGCTGCCAAAGAAGAAGCTTCTGTAAAATGTGGATTCATTTGTTTTGAGTTAGTTTTCAGTCAGCGCTACACTGCCGTGAAACGACGAAACCTACTGTAACGGTTGGTCAATACTTTAATCTAAAAAGTATTTTAAGTAGAATATTCTATTAGATTAGCTGAATTAAACTGTAAACAGCTAAATTTTATATTCAAACGACTCTGCTAAATTACAAAATAAACGCTACCAGGAAAAACAGACGATCGCAATATGTTGTTTTTTAGCTTATAGTTTTTCTCCCCCTGGAAGCTTTTGTAGCAAAGTATTCACTTTTTCCGACAACTGTTTTCCCGACACATCATAAGTCAATTCAAGTAAGTCAAGTACGATTGCTGAGATTTGTTCTTGATTCACCCTAGCTGAGACTGTTGAAGGCTTTAATGTACCGCCAAAAACCTCAATAGCTGCATCGTCAATAGCTGCCTCTAGTGCCTCTTCTAAATATTGCTGCCAATCTTGTTTCTTGATGTAGTAAGAGTTTTTGCTCATTAGATTGAGCTTTCTTATTTGTCTAATTGAGTCGCGAATTGAGGCAATCCAAGAATTAGTCAACTTTTCTTCCAACTGATTCTTAATTAAATGAGCAATTAGACGTACTAAGTAAGACTCTATTTTTCTAATTACATCTCGTCTGCTTATTTCTTCAAGTTCATCGATTATTGTTAACGCATCACTGTATTTACCTGTAATGATGTTATTTCTCAATTCGGTTAACTCTTCCATAGAGGTCTTATGCTCACTTGGTGTAACAATGCCAAGAAAAACCGATCAATCGGCTAGAGATAAGCCTAATCATAATCACTTTGTTTATTCTAGTTTAGCTACTCGTGAATATCTCGAAACACTTTTTTAATCGAAGCCTTCTGCTAAATTAGCATGATCATGATAGAAAAACGCGATCGCCAGAGGATTAAAAGGAAAATTTTTGAGCTTTGTTAAAAAAAAGGAAGAATATAAATAAAGCGTCGGATGTAAATCTTAGAACAATTGCCATTCGCCACTACCCAATCTTTTTAACTGATGCAGACGTTTATTCGTATAGAAATCATCTAGTCTAGACCAATTATGAATTGCAGCAGCATTAATACTGATTGCCCAATTCCATATATGAGCCATTTGAGTCAAAGCTTGCAAAGAAAACATTTCTGCATCAGTAAGCTCTTGCACTGACTGGTATCCCTTAAAAAAGGCATCTCTTACCTGGCAATTGATGCCCGCATTTAGAGAAACCTGTAAAAATTTAGCCAGATCGAAGACTCGCCACCCATAACCACACTGATCGAAATCAAATAGAGTTATCTGATTGTCCGCAGTAAAATGAACGTTGCCACTATGAGGATCGCCCCAGCAAACGCTCCAAAGAGGTGGCACTTGTTCAAGACAAGTCAACTGTTGTTTAATTTTATAGATCGCCTTGTTTAAGTAATGCAAATCGCTTACTCTATGACGTAAGTAAGGGCTTATTACAGCTAGTGAATCATTCAGCAAATATTTAATATCTAGAGGCTGACGAGGAGTCGAGTTATGAAAGTGTAAAGATGTTTGATGTATTTTGCCTAAAGTTTGACCTAAGATTTGGCTTTGAGCTAAATTTAGATCTCCTTGAGGCACTTCTCCTGGAGCGTAGGGAAAAAGAGCCGCATAGCGATCGCCTTCAACGGCATGAATAGTAACAAAGAGCTTGCCATCTGTAGTCTTCAAAGGATTAGCAACAGGAATTTCCTGCTCATGGAGAAAATCAAGAAACTCAAGCTCAAATTGAATTTCAGACTGAGAACGCCAATGATGGTGAGAAATTTTGAGGATATAGGATTGATTTTTAGCGTCTATCAAATAGATATCGCTTAAACCACGATTCCAAAATAAACACCGCTCAACCGCTCCTAACTCATATCTAGCTAGCACTTCCTCTATCAAAGCTTCAGGAGAAAGAGTAGAGTAGATAGCTGGAAAAACACCCATCGCTACCATTAGGAATTATGCCTTTTACTGAGTATAAGTTGACCTATCCTCAGTAGTGGTTGATTCAGGAGACAAAAGATTAAAAGTATGCGCTTTTTATCTAGCTAGATTCCTGCTGTTTACCAAAACTTTGTGGACAGATATACTAAGATTATCTGCTATCTGCCATGGTTTAAGTAGCCTTTGATACCAAAAGCTACAAATTACGAGCAGCGCAAATTGCATTAATGCACTCAGAAAATTACAGTCACCCCTATTTAAAATAGAAATACATTTTGGTTATTTTTAGCAAAAGAGAAAAGAGTCAGGGGAAAGATAAGCTTTTTACCCGCTCTTCTCTCCTCATCCCTCATCTCTTACTGCGGTGTTTTTTGGAGTTCTGGTCGTTCTTCAGGCAGTATTGCACCCTCAATGGGACAGACTTGTAAACAGATACCACAGTCGATACAGGTGGCAAAATCTATCCAATACCAGTCCGATCCTTGGCTATTTTTGCCAGGACCATCGTGAATACAGGCAACAGGGCAAGCGTCAACGCAATCAGCAACCCCTTCGCAAATTTCTGTAACTATAGTATGAGACAAAATGAATTCTCCTTTGAGTTCTGTTACATATTAGATTAGTCTGTTTATTTTGTGTCGGAAATTTCAGCCGAATTTATTTTCCAGCTTAAGACACCCGTATCGCCATCTATTTCGACAGGCTGTCCTACTGGCAAGGCTGCATTTGCCCCATCATGTCCAAACGGCAAATCATAAATCAAAGGAATATTTAAGTCTCCCAGGCGATCGCGCAATACTTCTTCAACTGTCCAACTACTAGCCCCTGGATAAGGTTCACAACGGCTAAAGCGACCTAAAGCAATGCCGCCAATTTTCTTTAGCACTCCCATCATGCGCCATTGGGTTAACATTCTATCAATACGATAAGGATACTCAGTAACATCTTCCAAGGCTAATATAGCCCCAGCAAAGTCTGGCTGAAGAGGCGTTTGAAGTAGATGGGTGGCTACGGTTAAATTTGCTGGCAGTAATCTGCCTAAAGCCTTGCCTCCCACATATCCTTTGCCCTGTAACTCATCAAGCTGACCTGTTTCTAGATAATCAAACATCCTAGCGATCGCCCATTCTGGTTCGCTTGCCAAACTTGTCAGTACTGGTGCATGAAGACCAGAAATACCTACTGTAGCTAAACTCCATAACAGGGTAGTAACGTCGGAAAATCCAATCAGCCACTTAATTTTTGATTGTGATTGTTGCCAACTCCAATCTTCTAATAATCTTGCCCCACCATAGCCACCTCTTATACAAAGAATGGCTTTACATTCAGGATTATGCCAAGCTGCTTTTAAATCTTCTCGACGTTGGCGATCGCTTCCTGCTAAATAACCAGAATAAGATTGATAATTGCTGCCTAATTCTACTCGATAACCGCGCTGTTGCCAGATTTCGATACCTTTGGCTAAAGCATCGGTTGTTTTTAGCGCACCAGAAGGCGCGATCGCCATAACTAAATCTCCAGGCTTAAGTAAGGGTGGTAGCTGACAGGATTTAATCAATGACTTTGGTGATGTTTCCATGACTAAACTAAACACATCTGCTTTAGTTTTAGCTTGCAAGATGTAAAACAAATTAGCCAAGCCAAGATATTTTGTAGTATTTTTATCCCTCATGCCTCTTGCAGAGCATTTTATGATCTAAGCAAATTCAGCCAAATAACTTTTAGTAGTCAATAGCTTTATAAAGTTACTATATGTTAAGTTGAATTTTATTAAAATTGAAGCTTATTTGAGTTAAAAGGAGAACACAATGGCATTAGAAGCTATTCCTGATGGGATTAAAACCTGGTCGCAGTTCGGTCATCCTATACTAATGTGGGTGTTGTTGGGTACTAGTGTTTACGCTTTGTACTTAGGAGTTCAAAGTTCTAAAATTCGTAGTGCTGACAAAGAAGTTAGAAAAGAATTAGTCAAGAAAAACTTTACTCAACGACACCACAGAATGGGGTCGATTCTTCTGGCTTTCATGATTTTGGGCAGTTTAGGTGCTATGGCAGTCACCTATATCAATAATGGCAAACTGTTTGTTGGTCCTCATCTGCTAACAGGATTGGGTATGACTGGCTTGATTGCTGTGTCTGCATCACTAGTTCCCTATATGCAAAAGGGTAATAGTCTGGCTCGCAATACCCATGTTTCGCTTAATATTGTGCTGTTGGGATTATTTGGTTGGCAAGCCATTAGCGGAATGCAAATTGTCCAAAAGATTTTAGACCGTATGATGTCATAAATAAAGCAGTAAATATTACTTCCGAGACGTAGAATTTATTTTACGTCTATTTTTTATTTAATAAAAGAATTTGATTGAAGGTAAAGATAGTTTAGCAGTATATTTTTCAAGGTAGCCCCAATGTTATTCTACGATCTAGCCAAAGAAATTTTAGTAAAAGATTAGAGAGAATTTATAAAATGAGCGAAGTAAATGAAACGCCATTGTTGTTAAGGGCAGCCCGTGGCGAAGTATTAGAACGTCCGCCTGTATGGATGATGCGTCAGGCGGGTAGATATATGAAAGCATATCGAGATATTAGAGAAAAATATCCCAGCTTTCGCGATCGCTCAGAAATTCCTGAAGTAGCCATTGAAATTTCTTTACAACCTTGGAAAGCTTTTCAGCCTGACGGGGTAATTATGTTTTCAGATATTGTTACTCCTTTGCCAGGCTTAGGGATCGATATGGATATTGCTGAAGGCAAAGGTCCAATTATAACTTCGCCGATTCGTAGCCAGAAACAGATAGATGAGCTACATCCTTTGCAGCCAGAAGAATCGTTACCTTTTATCAAAACTATCCTAGAAAGTTTGCGCTCTGAAGTAGGTAACAAATCCACTGTACTTGGCTTTGTTGGCGCGCCCTGGACGCTGGCTGCCTATACCGTAGAAGGGAAAGGTTCTAAAACATACTCCAACATTAAGGGGATGGCGTTTTCCGACCCGACTATTTTGCATCAACTATTGAGCAAGCTGGCTGATGCGATCGCTACTTATATCTGCTATCAAATTGACTGTGGCGCCCAGGCAGTACAAATGTTTGACTCTTGGGCTGGTCAACTATGTCCTCAAGACTATGAAATCTTTGCGCTGCCTTATCAACAGCAGGTATTTCGTAAGGTGAAAGAAACTCATCCTGACACCCCTTTGATTCTTTTAGTCAGCGGTAGTGCTGGTTTATTAGAGCGCATGACCAATTCTGGTGCAGATATCATTAGCGTTGACTGGACAGTAGATATGGCAGAAGCCAGACAAAGACTAGGAAAAGATATGAAGGTGCAGGGCAATATTGACCCTGGGGTGCTATATGGTTCTCACGATCTGATTCGCGATCGCATTTTAGACACTATCCGTAAAGCAGGCAACCAAGGACACATTCTAAATTTGGGACATGGTGTACTAGTTGGCACACCTGAAGATAATGTGCGTCATTTCTTTGAAACAGCTAAACAAGCAGATCAATTACTAACTCATGCTTAGTAGTTATCAGCGATCGGCATAAATTATTAGAAGTATTAGATTAGACAAAGACAGGCAAGAGAAATCTTTTAATTATAAAGACTCTTGCTTGTTTTAATTTTTAGCACTGAGTCTTATTTCTAACTGCTCCCCTCGCGCATTCCCTTGCTAGGTCAGCATTCCCTTGCGGAAAAGTGTGGTCTTTGTGAGAGGAAACGCCCCCGTTTAGGGGGCTTGTTCCACTCTCACGGCGGGGGTTTCCCCCATGAACAACTTTTTCAAGACGCGCCTTGCGTCGACGCGGGGTCTTCTCTCATTTCCGTGCAGCAAAGACCGCCTCGCTTCGCTCTTCGCGCTTGCCCGCATGTATCGCGCTGTTGAAACAAAGGGCCTGTCCGCATGTACTGTCGAACCATGCGCGGGGGTCGCTCGTCTAACTGTCCCAACTGCCCTGAGTGTTCCAACTATACTAAATTCTATTCTCAAAGAGAGCGCACTAAAAAGTCTCTATCTATTTGGAGTTAGACGCTTTCACTTAGGTTATTTAATTAGTATTTAGATAGAATAGTAAGCAAGACGATCGCTTTTAGAGAGAAAAATTTATCGCAGTAGATAATAATCAAGAAACATTGACCGATTAAGTCGATTCTAATTTGAATTACTCCTGGGAGTAATTCTTACGACGAACCGCAGACGATAAATACGCCCGAAAAATGTGTCCTTAGAAAGGAGTAGCAGCAGATCTAGCGATTGCTAAGACTTTAGCTATGAAGGCGCACTCGCCGTTCAAACCGGCGCAAATGGCGGCGCTCAATGCAATTTGACTAAAGAAAACTATTAGAAAGGATTGAACCTAATGAATAATGACCCTTCCACCGCTTCTGAACAATGTCCCTTCCGTGGAACCCGCATTGGCGGTGCGCTAGGCTCCAAGCCGCAAACTGATGATTGGTGGCCGAACCGACTTCAGGTCGAGCTGCTTCACCAAAATTCGCCCCAAGCCAACCCGCTGCAAGATTTTGATGGCAAGGAAGCCTTCAAGAAGATTGACTTCAAACAGCTAAAGAGCGACATTAAAGCGTTGCTAACCGATTCAAAGGAATGGTGGCCAGCCGACTATGGCAACTATGGACCTCAGATGGTTCGCATGGCGTGGCACGCCGCAGGCACCTACCGAATCGCAGACGGTCGTGGTGGCGCAGCGCGGGGTATGCAGCGTTTCGCACCTATTAATTCCTGGTGGGATAACGGCAACACCGATAAATCACGACGGTTGCTTTGGCCCATCAAGCAGAAATACGGTGCGGCACTAAGCTGGGCTGATTTAATGGTTCTAACTGGCAACTGCGCGCTTGAGATCATGGGTCTGAAGACCTTCGGCTTTGGCGGCGGTCGCATTGATGCTTGGGAAGCAGATCGCTCTACCTACTGGGGATCCGAGTTCTGGAACGGCAAGCCGATTGAAGAAGTTAAAGAACTGGTACATGCTGGTCATCCCGATCAGATGGTCACTCGCGAGATTCGCTGGGTTGGAAAGCCCGACGAAGAATACTACGACCTCGAGAACCCTCTAGCGGCCTCGCACCAAGCACTAATTTACGTCAATCCAGAAGGACCAAACGGCGAAGGTGACCCTCACGGTTCGGCGCGAGATATTCGCGAGACGTTTGCGCGGATGGCTATGAATGACGAGGAAACGGTAGCGTTAATCGCAGGCGGTCATGCCTTTGGTAAAAGTCACGGCATGGTTTCGTCGGACAAGATCGGTCCAGCACCAGAAGGTGCGCCAATTCAGGCGATGGGCATGGGGTGGCAAAACCCCGAAGGCACTGGGTTTGCCGAATATACGATGACGAATGGGATTGAAGGATCGTGGACGCCAAACCCAACCCAGTGGGATAACAATTACCTGATAAATCTTTTTAAATACGACTGGAAACAGACAAAGAGTCCATCTGGTGCTGTTCAGTGGACGCCGAGCAATCTTGATGCGCCGAAGACGCCAGACGCTCACAAGCCAGGCGTTGAACACGCATTAATGATGATGACTTCGGACATTGCGCTAAAAGTCGATTCAGCCTACAACGAGGTCTGTCAGCGTTTTTTAAATGACTTTGATTACTTTGGCGATGCCTTCTCTCGCGCCTGGTATAAGCTGACCCATCGAGACATGGGACCAAAAACGCGCTATCTTGGCCCGGAAGTCGCAGCGGAAGATCTGCCCTGGCAAGATCCGATTCCGGCGCTCGACCACGACGTCGTTGACGACGCTGATATCAAGTCTCTTAAGGACAAGATTTTGGCGAGTGGGCTTTCTGTTTCGGCGTTCGTATCGGCTGCTTGGGCATCGGCATCGAACTACCGCGACTCCGACAAGCGTGGTGGTGCAAATGGGGCGCGCGTTGGCTTAGATCCTCAGAAAGACTGGAAGGTGAACCGCCCGCAGGAACTTGGCGAAGTTCTATCGACCCTCGAGCAAATTCAGGCGGACTTTAACGGCGCTCAGTCAGGCAGCAAAAAAGTCTCGATGGCGGATCTGATTATCCTTGGAGGCTGTGCTGCGATTGAGAAAGCCGCGCAAGACGCTGGGCTTTCTGTTGCTGTCCCCTTCACTCCGGGTCGGATGGATACAACTCAAGAGCTAACAGATGTTGAAAGCTTTGAATGGCTGAAGCCAGTCTCGGACGGCTTCAGAAATTATCACAATGAGGCCGTTGGCTATAAAGTAAAGGCGGAGCGTATCTTCCTCGATCGCGCGCAGCTCCTCACGCTGACCGCGCCTGAATGGACAGTTCTTGTCGGCGGACTTCGCGCTCTCGATCAGAATTGGGATCATTCAAAGCACGGTATCTTCACCGATCGCCCTGGTGTCTTGACCAACGATTTTTTCCGTGTCCTGACTAGCATGGACTACGAGTGGAAGCCGATTGACAATCGCGAGATGCTCTTTGACATCTGCGATCGCCAAACGGGCGAAACGAAGTTCACGGCGACACGCTGCGATCTCATCTTCGGTTCGAACGCGGAGCTTCGTCAAGTCGCTGAAGTCTATGGCGCTGATGACGGTCACGAGCTTATGGTCAAGGACTTCGTTGCAGCCTGGAACAAGGTGATGATGCTCGATCGCTTCGACGTTCGCGGTTAAGCTGCGATTGTTGTATTGGTTGTTACATTAAGGGAAGTATCATGTCAGTTTTGCTGTTAATTTTGGGTTTTGCTTTATTAGCAGTTACATCTTCAGATGTATTATTAACCACCCTTACTTTAAAGGGTGGTGGTTTTTTGACTAATCGCTTTTCTTCTTGGATATGGCATTGGGCAATTAAGCTGCACAAAGCTAAACAAAATCACAAGTTATTAGCAGGGGTTGGATTGCTAATAATTGTTGGTATGGCTGTTTCCTGGTTCTTCTTGACTTGGGTATCTTGGTCGCTAGTTTTTTGTTCTTTTGACAATGCTGTACTCACTTCCTCGAACAAAGAACCAGCAAGTACTTGGGGTAGGATTTATTTTACTATTTATACTATTACTACTTTGGGACGAGGGGACTACCTGGCTGGAGGTTTAGTCTGGCATCTTTTTACAGGTTTGGCAGCAGCTAACGGATTTTTCTTAGTAACTCTATCGATCGCCTATTTCTTCCCTGTAGTTTCGGCTTTGACTGAGCAAAGAACTTTAGCAGTTTACATTTCCTCTTTAGGAGGTACAGCAGATGAAATACTGACTAAAGCCTGGAATGGTAGTGATTTTGGAAATTTAGATCAACATCTGATTTCTCTTACGCCCATGATTGCTGAAATGGGAGAAAAACATCTAACCTACCCAATTTTATATTATTTTCACACCAGTGAGCGATCGCGCTGTCTTCCTTTGAGTATTGCAGCTTTTGATGAGGCGATGACCTTGTTGCAGTATGCTTTACCAGCCAATTGTAAACCAGATCCCGCAGCGTTAAGCCCTGCTCGTCGTGCTAGTGCAGCTTTCCTAAACACCCTAAAGTCGGCATATCTCGAACCCAGTAACCACGAACCTGCTTCAACTCCTCTAGAATTACTCCGAGATCGAGGTATTCCTACGGTGAGCGATCGCAATTTTATCGAAGCTACTAGCCATATCAATCATCGACGTAGATTACTGGTGGCTTTAATCAAAAATGATGGCTGGACTTGGGATGCTATAGCTTCTAGTCTTACAACCAATAGAGCTACAAACTTAGATGATGAAACCGAAATGAATGATTTAGTTTTACATTAAATGATAACTCTCAAACATAAACCAAACTATGAGCAAATCAAATAGCTGGATTGATATTTCTTTAAGCATTCATCCAGGAATGCCTTACTGGCCCGACAATCCGCCTATAAATATTGAACCTAGCCAATGTTTGGCTCATGGAGATGTATGCAATGTTTCTAAGCTGACGATTGGGACGCATACAGGAACGCACGTAGACGGTATTAATCACTTCATTAAAGGCGGGATGGGTATCGATCAAATGCCTCTGGACGCTACCATTGGTAAAGCCAGAGTGATTGAGATTAAAGATCCTCAACAAATTAAGGTAGCAGAAATCGAGCCTCACAATATTCAGGCGGGAGAAAGAATATTATTTAAAACTATAAATAGCGATCGCGCTCTCAAATCCGATCGATTTGTAGAAGACTTTGTGCATATCTCCACGGGCGCAGCACAATATTTAGCTGAGAAAAAAGTTCGCACTGTTGGAGTAGACTATCTTTCTGTTGGTGGCTATCAAGGTAATGTAATTGAGGTGCATCACGCTTTATTAGGTTCTGGTATCTGGGCAATTGAAGGGCTGGATTTATCTCAGGTAGAACCTGGAGAATATGAGCTTATTTGTTTACCTATTAAGCTAAAAGATGGGGATGGTGGTTTGGCTAGGGCAATCTTGCGACCCATATGAACATTTAAAAATTTTTAATGTTAAAAAAAAAGCGATCGCTAGTTAGTTTTAAGCGATCGCTTTTTCTATTCAATCATTCTTACCTAAAAAACAAGCAAATCGCTGTTATAAGCAACTTCAGCAATGCTACTTTGAACGTCAAAGTTATTTGAGGAAAACAGATCTTGACCATAGTTTTCCAAAAAAGAACCAATTTGTTGTCCGTTGATTAGCATCCCATCCTTCAAATTATCGATAATAATATCTTTTCCTGAGCTATCAACAATTGTGTTGTTACCGCCTCCTCCAAAAATAATATCTTTACCTGCGCCACCGTCGATAGTGTCGTTTCCTTCTCCACCAAAGAGCAAATCACTGCCGTTACCACCACAAATTAAGTCATCTCCCCCGTCCCCAAAAATAATATCTTTACCATCATTACCATTAAGAGAATCATGACCATCCTTGCCAAGAATTAAATCGTCTCCTCCTAAACCACTAATAAGATCGTTGCCATCTGTACCTATGAGAGTATCGTTACCCTCGGTTGCAGAATTGTCTACTACCTCTTGAACTTCATAAGCACCAATATCAGTACCGTTGCCGACAGTGCGATTAAAGCCTTCTCCCCGCTGATCGGTTTCTAGATTATTAGGATTACTACCTGCATCAATTGCAGAACTACCATTTAGTAAAGCAAAAGTCTCAGTTGCACCGCCGTTATTTTGTAGTTCTCCTAATTGTGGATTGATAGGGTTATCGAGAGTACCTACAATATCGCTATCAACAAAACCTGTGGCATCATCACCGTTGCTAATTAAATTATTGCCACCACTAGTAAACTTTCCATTGCCAGATACATCTCCAATAGGAGTACTCTTAAGATTGCTGTTGCCGATAATACTACTAGTTACCGTAGCATTAGCATCATTGAAGTTAATCAAACCCCCTGCTCCTAAACCACCAGTATTGTTGGCTATAGTAGTGTTGGAAATCTCAGCCGTACCAGCATTCTCGATACCTGCGTTAGATCTGCCTTGGTTGTTGGCAATTGTACTGTTGCTAACATTTACCGTGGCATCACTACGAACAATAATTCCTGATTGAGCTTGAACGGCTTGATTATTAGCAATTGTACTGCGTTCAATGTTAGTTGTTCCTGATTCAACCAAAATGCCGACATTACCACCGCCATTATTATCACTTATAGTAGAGTCGCTGATAGTGGTTGTGCCTCGACTAATAATCGCGCTATTGTCTGAAGAACCAGGACGGCTAATTGTATGACTAATAGTGCTGTCAGCCAGAGTTAAATTACCAGAGCTGTCAATTTTACCGCCAGTGAGATTTAAACCATCAATAGCAACATTAGTATCAGCATTAGCAATATCAAAGATAAAGCCACCGTCTAAAGTTAGATTATCTTGACCCAAACCGTCAATGGAAACCGAGTCACTGATATTTAGATCGCGCTCTTGAGATTCTGCCAAAGCAATTGTGCCACCGCTTAATCCTGAGTCAAAGATAATCGTATCTTTGCCTTCTTGTTTATTGGATAATGCGATTGCTTCTCTTAAAGATAGATCTCCTGCGCTAAAATCCCCATCGTTTTCATCGACTAAGGTTGAGACAACTAGATCTGTAGGAGTTTGTCCACCATTACCATCTTGCACTTCATAAGCACCAATGTCAGTACCGTTGCCGACAGTACGGTTAAAGCCTTCTCCTCGCTGATCTGTTTCTAAGTTGTTAGGATTACTACCTGCATCAATAGCTGGAGAACCTTTTTGCAGTGCTTGAGTGGGAGTAGCACCACCATTGTTTTGTAATTCTCCGAGTTGTGGATCGATGGAATTATCTGCTGTACCTACAATGTCGCTATCTTCAATATTAGCTAAACCTCCCACCTGACCAATATCCAGGGATGATGTAGCTTCGCCACCAATCAGGTTATTACCACCACTGATAATATCGTCTCCTTGTAGATCGCTATTATTAGAATTACCTGCAACTATAGTACTGACAAGTGTAGCTTCACCATTATTGTCAATACCATCGCTATTACCACTAACAGTACTGTTACTAACAGTCAAATTTCCTTCATTACAGATTCCACCGCCAGGTGAACGCGCGTCAACATTATTATTGGCGATCGTGCTTTGAACGATCGTTGCCGTACCAGCGTTGGCAATTCCTCCACCAGGAGCACCACGACGTTGAGCAGAGTTATTATAGATAGCAGAGTTCTTAACGGTTAGTGTACCTTCAGAGAAGATTCCTCCGCCCCTAAGATCGGCAGTATTATCACGGATAATAGCGTTGTTAATTTCTAAATTTTCCGTATTATATATACCAGCACCAGATGGTTTATCAGTTCTACCTACAAAAGCACCACCTCCCGTGATGGTCAAGTCGTTAATCACAACTTGTGACTCAGCATCAGAATTATCATTGATGTTAAAGACGCGAATACCATCAAAAAAATTGTCAGAACCGCCTCCATCAATAATGATGTTCTCTGCACCCAAACCATTAATAGTTAGGCTTTTATCGATCGCCAATTCACCCTGGGTTAAGGTAATTGTGCCACCGCTTAGACTTTGATCGAAGGTAATAGTATTACCTAATTTAGCTTGCGCGATCGCTTCTCTTAAAGATAGATCGCCCGCGCTAAAATCTCCATCGTTCTCATCGACTAAGGTTGAAACAACTAAATCGATAGGAACTTCTCCGCCATCGTTTTCTTGAACTTCAAAAGCACCAATATCAGGACTACTGCCTACTCTGCGTGGAAAACCCCCTCCTCGCTGATCTGTGCTTAAATTAGTCGGGTCGCTGCCTGCATCGAGCGCAGGAGAACCATCAAGTAGTGCCAGTGTTTCAGTTGAACCGCCGTTGTCTTGTAGTTCGCCTAGTTGTGGGTCGATTAATAACTCGGTTTGTGGGTTACCAGGATCGTCACCGTTACTACCAACCAGATCGCCATTGACTCCATCGACAAAACCAGTAGCGTCATCGCCATTACTAATTAAGTTATTACCGCCACTGATGAATTCACCATCACCAAAAATATCGCCAATAAAACCACCACCAGTATTATTAGCCAGGACGGTGCTGGTTACGGTGACTGTACCTGAAGAATTCTGGATGCCTCCACTACCCAAACCGCCATTATTATCGGTTATGGTACTGCTAAGAATATTAACTCTGTCACTACCACCAGCATTAGCAATACCGCCCACAAATCTGTTTTGATTGTTAACAATCGTGCTATTTCTAATGTTTACCGTATCGTCGGTAAGTATGAGAATTCCCGAACCGCCTAATACGCCCTCATTGTTAGCGATCGTACTACGTTCGATGTTGGCTATTCCCGATTCAATCAAAATTCCAATGTTGTCACCACCACTATTATCTTTAATAGTAGAATCGCTAATAAATAGTGTTCCTCTACTTATAATCGAACTATTGTCCGAAGAACCCGAACGAGCAATGGTTTGACTAATAGCGCTATCGGTCAAACTTAAGTCGCCAAAGCTGTCTATTTTGCCTCCAACTAAGTTCAATCCATCAATTTCTAGATCGATATCTGATTCGGCAACGTCAAAGATAAAGCCACCGTTTAGAGTCAAGCTGTCTTGACCCAAGCCATCGATCGTAACCGAATCATTTATATTTAAATCACGTTCTAAAGATTCATCGATCGCAATTGTGCCACCGCTTAAACTAGAGTCGAAAGAGATCGTGTCTTCACCTTCATTGTCATTAGCTCGTGCGATCGCTTCTCTTAAGGACAGATCACCCGCGCTAAAATCACCATCATTTTCATCGACTAAGGTTGAAACTATAAAATCTTGATTCATGGCTTTTATTCTCCAAAAATTCAACAGTAAACTTGCCTATTGAAGTATCAATAGAGCAAGGAAAAGTAATCGAACTCACTAAATAGCAAATAGAAACGGCATTATTATTTGTTCCCTATGCTATCAATTTAAGCGTAATTCGATTGTAGCGCAAACTAATCTTAAAGACATGAAGTTTTAATGAAGTACAATTTGATTTATCAAGTTTTGATGAAGCATTAGAGAAGGAAAAGTTATATGCTGAAAGTTGTCGAGATAATAATTATGTGCAGCTCTGCCACTATTCATAATGCCAAACATCGAAGCTATTTCTGCCATGCCCAATGGCGAAAGACCAATTTATCTACTAGTTGTGCTGCACGGCTGGGGAGCTAATTATCAAGATTTTGTTCCTTTTGCCAAAGTGCTTAATTTGCCTGATTTTGGCTATATGTTTCCCAATGCTCCTTTCGATCATTTTCAAGTGCCTGGAGGGAAATCTTGGTATGCCTTAGAAAATAAAGAATTTACTGGTTTAGCTGAAAGTAGAAAGCTATTGCGTGAATGGCTTCTGTCTCTAGAAGTTTCTACGGGAGTACCTTTAAATAGAACAATTCTGGCGGGCTTTTCTCAAGGAGGAGCAATGACTTTAGATGTGGGCTTAACTCTTCCTTTTGCTGCCTTGTGTAGCTTTAGCGGTTATTTACACTATCAGCCTCAACCTCAAGAAAACAAGATTTTTCCGCCAACGATGATTATTCACGGCAGTCAAGATCTTGTTGTCCCAGTTGAAGCCGCCATAAAAGCTAAGGAGGAGTTAACTAAGATTGGTGTTTTGGTGCAGTATCAAGAGTTTGATATGGCTCACGAAGTTAAAGATGAGGCGATCGCTTTATTTAAACAGTTCATTACTAACGAGGTTTTAAAATAAACTACTGTTGCTCATATAAAATCTTTTCAAAACAAAGTTGTCCAACCTCAACCAAAGCAGTCTCTGCGGTTTGATCCTTTGCCGAGTTGTTAGTCAACTGTATAAACTCTGCTTGGCTATACTGTCGCTGAAACTCCTTGATGGTGCAGTTGCAAAGTTGTTTGGCTTCTGGCTTTTCTAATCCTTGTCCTTGAGAAGTTTGCAGACATTCCTGATTATAATTCTGGATAAATTCAGGGGAATATTTATTTTCTGGTTGAGGAGATATCTTGCCATAGGCAACTGCCACATTGCCTATGGCAAGTAAAGATAAGGTTAATAAAGAGGAGTAAAAATACTGCATAGCGATCGCGATATGATTAGATAAGACTGCAAGAGAAATAATAGATGTTTTTTGTCTTAAATATGTTCCTTTTTGAGCAAGTTTAAATATTTAATTTGTAGTTCGTAGTTCAATACCGTTCGGTTAAGCCCCCCAGCCCCCAACAGCAAGACTTGCTTTAGGCGAGGAAACCTCGCCAAGCTTCCTTGCTCAACTTTGGGGGAGCTAGATTTGTGAAAGTCCCCCAGAATTGGTAGGGCTGTTTCATTCTCAGAATTATTCTAAAATAATGGGGAATTGGGGAGATAGGGGAATAGGGAAATAAAAATGCAGCAAAATAAACCAAGATTCATTAGTAATCATGAAGATTTAGAAGTCTATAAAATTGCTTTCGATGCTGCTATGGAAATATTTAAGCTATCTAAAAATTTCCCCAAAGGGGAGAAATATTCTCTAATCGATCAAATTCGACGTTCTTCTCGTTCAGTATGTGCCAATTTAGCCGAAGCATGGACAAAGGGCTTGCCCGCATGTAGGAGACGCTATAAAGGTTCTTTTTTATCTAAACTCAATGATGCCGAAGCTGAAGCAGCCGAAACTCAAGTCTGGCTGAAGTTTGCGGTTAAATGCCAATACTTGGATTTAGATAAGGGAAGAGAACTTTATAGCCAATATAATCAGATTTTAGGATTAATTGTCGTTATGACGAATAGTGCTGATAAATGGTTATTAAAGAAGAACTAAATTATTAGTATTTTCTCTTTTCCCCAATCCCCTATTTCCCTAACTCCCTATTTCTCTTTATTTAACAAGAATGAAACAGCCCTACCCCAAAGTTGGGGGATTTAGGGGGCGGATGAAATAACTTAAAAGACTGACCGAACAGTATTGGTTCGTAGTTAGTCGTTTGTAGTCAAAGAAAACTACCCACCACCTAATAGTTAAGTAATCTACTTGAACAGGATTTAGTATGAAATGCCCTTAGATAGCTCCCAAATTAAAGCTGCCGCCATGGAGATCGGATTTCATTTGGTGGGTATTGCCTCGATAGACAACCATCAAGATAATGCGGTGGCACATCTTAAAAACTGGTTAGATTTGGGCTATCAAGCTGACATGGCATGGATGGCAAGCCCAAAAAGAGAAGATATTCGTTGCTGTCTGCCCCAGGTAAAATCGCTTATTGCTGTTGCTCTTAATTACTATACTCCTCATCAACACTCTAACGATCCACAGGTAGGCAAGATTTCTCGCTATGGCTGGGGTCGAGACTATCACAAGGTTATGGGCAAAAAGCTTAAGGCTTTAAACAACTGGTTGCGATCGCAAGATGAGTCGATTATTACTCGCTACTATGTAGATACTGCCCCTGTACAGGATAAGGTTTGGGCGCAACGGGCGGGCTTGGGTTGGATTGCTAAAAATGGTAATCTAATCAGCCCAAAATACGGTAGCTGGATGTTTTTGGGTGAAGTGTTAACTAATTTAGAATTAACTCCAGATACAGCCCATACCAATCATTGTGGTACCTGTACTCGCTGCTTAGAAGCTTGTCCCACTCAGGCTATTGTTACACCTTATGTAGTAGACGCTAATCGCTGTATTGCTTATCATACAATTGAAAACCGTGAGCCAGAATTACCTCAGGCGATCGCTAATAATTTATCAGGTTGGGTAGCTGGTTGTGATATCTGTCAAGATGTTTGTCCCTGGAATCAGCGTTTTGCTCAGTCAACAAACATTAATGATTTTCAGCCTTATCCTGATAATATTCGACCTCAATTAAATGAATTAGCATCTATTTCTGAAGTAGAATGGGATCGGCGATTTCGTGCTTCTGCCTTGAGAAGAATTAAGCCTAATATGTGGCGACGGAATGCCCGTGCTAATCTAAATGAAGAAAGTTAATTGTTTCTTGAAAATCACCTAATACAATATATTTTTAATAATTTTAATTTAATGTCTGCTAAGGTAATTTTATTTGATTTTGACGGTACGATCGCTGATACATATCAGGCAATTGTTGATATTACCAACAACTTGTCTACGGAATTTGGTTATAAAGCTTTAGCTCAAGAAGAGTTGTTATTAATTAAAAACTTAAGCTCTCGCGAAATAGTTAAGCGTTCAGAAATATCTATATTTAAACTACCTTTTTTGGTTAGAAGAATTAGAGCCGAATTAAGCAAAGAAATTGCCGAACTATTGCCAATTACCGATATGACCCAGACATTATTTGAACTACAAGACAGAGGATATATTTTAGGTATTGTAACTTCAAATATCAAAGAAAATGTCGAGACGTTTTTAGACAAGAACAAATTAAATTCTCTTTTTAGCTATATTTATTCCAGCACCTCTATCTTTGGTAAACATCGAATAATTAACCAAGTAATTAAAGCTAATAATTTGGATAGATCTAAGGTGATTTATGTGGGAGATGAAACCAGAGATATTAGATCGGCTCGCAAAAGTCATATTGGTATAATATCTGTTGGTTGGGGCTTTAATTCTAGAGAAATACTTCTAGACTATCAACCTGACTGTTTAGTCGATAGCCCTCAAGAATTGCTTAAAGCGATCGAGCTATATCATTTTCAAGGTACAAAAATTATTGCTAAATAGCTGTTGTGGGCAAGAATAACTTAAAGATTAGTGGAGATGGCAGCTACAGGACAAGTAGGAATGCACTGTTCACAAACGATGCAGCGCGATCGCTTGAATTCTAATCTAAATGTCTCTGGATTTAATACCAAAGCCTGGGTAGGACATACTCCCGTACATAAACCACAGTCTACACAGCTTTTTTCATCTATTATAATCTCGCCAATGGCAGAAAATACATTGATGTCTCGCATTCTCATCCACTCGATGGCAGCGTCAATTTGGTCGATGTCTCCCTGCAATTCAACAACTAACTTACCCATTTGGTTAGGGGCAACCTGAGCGCGGATAATATTGGCAGCCACATTAAAGTCCTTGGCTAAACGATAGGTAATGGGAATTTGCACCGCCGTTTTAGGAAAAGTTATCGTTACCCGTTTTTTCATGGAGAGTTATAGATTATAGATAGAATAAGAAACGCGAATATATAATATCTCTGAGTTTAATAATGAGCGAAACACAGCTAGAACCAAATACTAACAATTCTGTCAGAAATATAGTCATAGCGATCGCAGCAGTGGTCTTGAGCGTTGCTTTGTTCTTCGGTTTGCAAACTGAAACTAGTTCTTTATCTTTAGAGTCCCAGGTGAAAAAATCTACTTCTTTAGACGTGGCTCTAAACAATAATAAACCTACCCTGACGGAGTTTTACGCAGATTGGTGTACTAGTTGTCAGGCGATGGCCTCGGATTTGGGACAAATAAAACAGGCTTATGGCGATCGCGTTAATTTTGTGATGCTTAATGTAGATAATACCAAATGGCTGCCAGAAATGCTCCGTTACCGAATTGATGGTATTCCTCACTTTGTATTTATGGATAATGAGGGAAAAGCGATCGCCGAATCTATAGGAGAACAACCCCGCGGAATTTTAGAGGCTGATTTAGATGCTCTAATTGCTAACAATCCTATTCCTTACGCTAATAACCGAGGTCAAATTTCGCAAGTAGAATCAAAAGTTACGGTTACCGACAATAGCGATCCTCGCAGTCATGGTGCGGATGTTAAATAGGTAGCCAAGGGGTACCCCCCGCAGGGAGTAATAAGTAGATATTTAAAAGCTCAGAGCCTAGAGCCTAGAAATAATCTCAACTCAGATTTTAATAATAATAATAATTGCCAAAAAAATGACCACAATTGTTAAGCATAGAAGAACAGGAAATGAGTATATTTTGTTGGGCATAAATGGGGAAGTTGATAAAGTTAATCCGTCTCGTTTTATTAGTGAACTATTTGCCCAAGAAAAATCCAAATCTGAGGTATCCTGTTCAGCAACGGTTTGTGATGTTCAAGGGAATATCTTCTTGACTTATATTGACGATTTGACTGTTGTGGAAATAGACGGCAATAAGCCAGCAGATCTACTGCCAGAGCCTACTTTTAAGTCAGTTGATAATGATGTATATCAGCAGCAAACAGATGATTTTGATGATGAAGATTTAGAAGCAGAAAACTTTGATAACCCTGAAGATACATCGGCACAAACCCCAATATCTTCTACCTACAGTCAAAGTTCATCTCAACAAAGCGATCTTGATAATGACGATGAGGATTGGATCTAAAAGTTGGCTAGTAGCGTTTGTGTGACTAGAAGGATAACTTTGCCATAAGCGGAAGCATAACTCTGCCACAATAAGCTCGGAGAATGCCTATTATTACGTTGAGCAATTTTTATGACTTCACTTCATGAGGAAGCATAATATTGCCGTGAGTAATTCATAATGTTTTGTTTGCTGTAAGCACTGCTGTTGCATAGTTATATAATTATTACTTTTTGCCATATCTTCACTATCTAACAATGTAGCTTTTAATTTTCACTAGTTGTTTGGGAAGAATATAAATATAGCCTTTGGGTAAGGCTGTGTTCAATTCTCGCACCATAAATACATGACAACAGAAATTAACGGTATTTTTGAGCAAGTTCGCGATCGCTTGAAACAATTAGGCAACGGTATTGCTGACTTGGCTCAAAATCACGCAGATATTTTAGAGAGTCCGAATATTCAAGATTCTTTATCAAAGTTTAGACAGGCTTACGAAGAATCAGTAACTAGATTAGCCAATCCTAATTTTACTATTGCAACTATTGGTACAATTTCTTCGGGCAAATCAACCATTGTTAATGCTCTAATTGGACGTAAAATTGCCCCTATTGAAGCAGGAGAAATGAGTGGGGGAATACTAACTATTAGGCATCTGGTTGACTGACAAAAGATGAAGAGAAAAACCTGAGAATAGAGATTCAGTAAAGAGTTGAGGGATTGACACAAAGCAAGGGGAGTCAGCACTCTGAGATTAGATACCACTCATAATTTCAGAATACTGTGAATCAAAACTCCCGTCTCTACAATGCCTTGAATCAATGGATGAGTCAATAGAAGTTTGAAGACAGAAGTATGAAGGCGCGAAGTTTCAAGTTTGTTCGAGGGCTTGTACCTCATACGAAGTTTGAAGTTTGAAGTTTGAAGGAAGAAGGAAGAATTCGGAATTCGGGAAGGATTTTTTGTAGCTCATACCTCACACCTCATACTTCGCGCCTTCATACCTCATACACAGGGCTATCGCCCAGATCGTCCGTCCTTCGGACGACTTCGATGCTTCGCATCGTGTAGGGCGAAGCCCTGGTACCTCTACCAAACTAAGAGCGATCGTGAACGACGGGGCTTGCAACTATAGTGGAACAAAGGACTTGTCCGCATGTAGGAGGAAGTAGCTGTTTACGAAGTTTGAAGGAAGAAGTTTGAAGGAAGAAGGAAGAAAGATTTTTTGTACCTCATACGAAGGAAGAAGTAGCTGTTTTACTTCATACTTCATACCTCATACTTCATACTTCATGCAGCTGTTTTACTTCATACACGGACTCTCTGTCCGTCGCCGTTCCCGAGGAGACGTCGGAACGCAGAGAGCGTTCACCTCACACTTCGCGCCACAGGGCTATCGCCCAGATCGTCCGTCCTTCGGACGACTTCGATGCTTCGCATCGTGTAGGGCGAAGCCCTGGTCAAGCTACTGACTGGTTACATTTATGTCATCTTCAAACTTGTATTTGGATGATAATTGCTTTAATACACACGGGCAATGTCAACCTGACAAAATGGTCGATGTACATCCCTGGTCGAGGGAAGTTGGCTGGGGGTAGACAGAGACGTATTCAGCGTTGGCTAAACAATCCTCGAATCAATGTCCATCGAATCAGAAAGTCCTTGGTCAAAGCAGCACTTGATGATTGGTCAGAATCAAAAATATTTTTGGCATTAGACACTTCACTGTTCTGGGATGAGTATTGCCTTGTGCGGCTTTGGGTTATTCATCGAGGGAGAGCTTTACCGTTGGTGTGGAGAGTGATGAACCATGAAAGTGCTAGTATTTCAGTTACCGATTATCGAGAGATGATTAAGCAGGCACAAGTTAGGCTACGAGAATCAGTTAAGGTAATTTTACTCGCGGAGCGAGGATTTATACATACCGAATTGATGACCATGCTGACAACTCAACTAGGATGGCATTATCGTCTCCGAATTAAGAGTAATACCTGGATTTGGCGTGGAAGTTGGTGTCAACAGAAGTTTGAAGACAGAAGTATGAAGGCGCGAAGTTTCAAGTTTGTTCGAGGGCTTGTACCTCATACGAAGGAAGAAGTTTGAAGTTTGAAGGAAGAAGGAATTCGGAATTCGGGAAGGATTTTTTGTAGCTCATACCTCACACCTCATACTTCGCGCCTTCATACCTCATACACAGGGCTATCGCCCAGATCGTCCGTCCTTCGGACGACTTCGATGCTTCGCATCGTGTAGGGCGAAGCCCTGGTACCTCTACCAAACTAAGAGCGATCGTGAACGACGGGGCTTGCAACTATAGTGGAACAAAGGACTTGTCCGCATGTAGGAGGAAGTAGCTGTTTACGAAGTTTGAAGGAAGAAGTTTGAAGGAAGAAGGAAGAAAGATTTTTTGTACCTCATACGAAGGAAGAAGTAGCTGTTTTACTTCATACTTCATACCTCATACTTCATACTTCATGCAGCTGTTTTACTTCATACACGGACTCTCTGTCCGTCGCCGTTCCCGAGGAGACGTCGGAACGCAGAGAGCGTTCACCTCACACTTCGCGCCACAGGGCTATCGCCCAGATCGTCCGTCCTTCGGACGACTTCGATGCTTCGCATCGTGTAGGGCGAAGCCCTGGTCAACCTAAAAACTTTCACTTTCATTTAGCAGAGGCAATTTGCTTACACAACGTACAGATTCACAAAGGTGAATTTTCTGGCAAAGTTCATGTGATTCTTGGTCGCAACAACGTTAACGGCGAACTATGGGCAATTGTCAGTAATGAAAAAACTACTCTACAAACCTTTGCTGAATATGGATTACGTTTTGATATCGAAGCGAATTTTTTAGATGACCAATCTGGTGGTTGGAATGTTCAACGCTCGATGATTCGAGATGTATGCGCTTTGTCCCGTTTGTGGTTTATCTTATCTGTGGCTACTCTCTACGTTAGTGCCCAAGGTGTTGAGGTAGTTCGTATTGGCAAACGAAGATGGGTTGATACTCATTGGTTTCGTGGTAATAGCTATTTTAGGATTGGTTGGGATTGGGTCAAAGCTGCACTCATTAATGGTTGGAATTTACTTCATTGCGTGACTTTCTCTAGTAATCAAGATCCCTCACCTGCAATGGCATCACGATCGCAATATCAAAAACGAGCAGATCAGTTGGAGTTCAAAGTTTTAACTTATTCCTACAATATTTCTTGAAAGTTTTGTCAGTCAATCAGATTAGGCATTCCAAAGAGTTCAAATTATTAATAGAAGAAACAGAGGGAGCGCAATGGTTAGCGGGAGAGTGGAATAATATAGGTGAAAAGGAAATATACGCTCGTATTCGTAACGGGGTGATGTTTCCCTATCATCAAGCTCGACAAAAACAAGAATTGATTGCGCCACAAGTTACGGCTTATGTGCCGATTTTACCAGCCGAAGATTCTAGTTTATTAGGCTTACCCAAAGGGATAGGTATTGAATTTATCGATCTACCAGGATTAAAGTCGATTCAAGATCGAGACAATCTTAAGGTTATTCAACAACAGGTTCATAAAGCTTTTAGTTTAGTTGCCTTAGATTATTTACAAGTTGACGACCGCCATCGTAAGTGTCTGTTAGAAGAATTGAAAAAAGTAGTCGAGTATTTACAAGGACGTACTGACTCGATGATATTTATTTTAAATCGAGTAGATTCAAGGGGACAAGACGATATTACGCTCGCCGAAAGAATTGAACAATTGCAGTTAGAGATACAGGCAACTTTAAACTTAGATCGTTTACCTGACATTATTCCCTTAAGCGGCAGATTTCTTTATTATGCTCAGTGTGCTTGGGGAACAAATGCTAACAGCAGCAATTCTGCTGTAGATGCTGCTACTCGCCGTCATTACTTAAGCGGAATGCTTAAAGATTGTTCTAATTTGATTCACTCTCATGTTTGCGAAGATAAAACGTTAAAAAAGCGGTTTAGAGATATAGAAGATCGGGTGGGTAATGGCGAAACTATCGATGACGAAACTATGCGAAAAATTCTCTATCACGTCAATGATTGGAGTGGTGGCGATCGCCTTTGGAAGTGTATGCGCGATCGCGTCCAAGAGTCTTTTTCAGAATTGGTTATATTACCCGCACTATTCGATGTCCTCGAAAGCTACAGGTTGTTAGTCAACACAATCGATGTAGAAGTCAACATCAAAAAGATTGGTAAGAAAGAAGAACTAAAAAGCAAACAGCAAAACATTATCGATGGTAGCGAAAGACTAGCCAGAGAGGTTGAAAATATCCGCGATCGGTTTCAGCAAGAAATAAGAACAATTATCAACCTGCTAAAACAAGATAGTCAAAGCGATCGCAACAATCTCGATCAAATGGGTATTGAAAGCTTTGATTCTTTTTACGATACTGTCAGACAAGTTGAAGAAGATTTAGTAGTAGAACTCATTTTCCCTGTGACAAATGCTTTTGAACAAGATAAAGGAACTTACGAACTAGAAGAAGAATTAACTGAAGTTATTACTCCCCCTAAAGCTAAAGCGATCGCCAAAGCTTATGACTTAGTTAATCGTAAATTGAATGAATTTAAGCTAGATGATTCTGGTTATTTTATTAGACAAGTTCGCCACGACGATAAAGAAGAATTGCGTAGTACGGAACACGCTGAAAAAGCGATTCGTTCCCTCTACTATGCAATGCGTAAAGCCATTACCACTAGAGCAGAATTTACTTTACAAGGACAAACTAAACAATTTGAAACAGGACTGTTATCGTTGGTCAATAAATTAATTAAAGAACTAAAAATTGCTTGTGAGCAAGAACTTCCCGCTCTCGATCTCGATAAAGTAATCATCTCTGATTTTGAAAATCATATTGCTCAAAATCCGCCTCAATTACCAAAAGAACTATTTAACTTCTCAGATACTATTAAACAAAATACTACCAGCAAACGGGAAGTAGTAGGCAAGAAAAAAGAAACCCAACATTACACAGAAGGTAGTTGTTTTAAGCAGGAAAAAACTAGAACTGTTACTAAAAATGTCTATGAAGATATTGAGTATCAAGAATTAAAGCTACCAGATTACAAAAATATGGCGCGACAATGGGCAGAGGGAATTACCCAAGAAAAGCAAAAACTTTGGGATATTCTTGATCGTTGGATTAGTAATTATTTGGAGCAAATCGTTAAAGAGTGCGATCGCGCTATCGATAAGGCAACTAAGTCTACAGAACGAGCTTTTGATAAACAATTACAAGAGATTGAAAAAGATGGGGTTAAGCAAGAAGAATATTGGCAGCAATTTGAAAGAGAACTAAATGCTGTTACAGAAACTCATCAGCAATTACAACAGGAGTCTACCTAAAGATGAATCCTATTAATCGCCAAAATCCATTGACTCTTATAGATGAATTCATTCAAAGTTTAGACGAACTTGCAGGAAATGAAAATAATCGAGATCTAAATTGTGCTATTGATTCTTGGTGTAGGGAACTGTCTATTAATCAACACTTTCCTCAAGCATCTACAGAAATAATCAAAAATAAGAATCAATGGATACAAGATAATCGAATTTATCGCGAATTTCTGCCACTGTACCAAAATCTTCTAGTAACAACAGATAAAAAAATAATGGGAGGAATAGGAAATTCGTTTAACAGGCTGAAGAATATTTCCAATAAAGACTTTTATCACAATGTTCAGGAGACTAAAGAAGAAATGAATGTTAAATCAATCGTATTAATTGCATTTGTACTCACAGGAATAGGTTTATTACTTTATTTATTCAATAAAAAAGAAGATAGCAATAAATCTCAATATAATAATCAGTTAAATAATGATTTAGCTTATCAACCTTCGGTTGAAGAAAAGCAGGTCTTAGCTTTGTTAATTAAAAGCGATCGCTATCAAGAGTTAATTCATTCCTTAAACAAAAACAATGAGAAATTCTGGCAAACAGAAGATGCTTCTAAACTATATGGCGCAACTCAAGGTTTATGGATTGGAGCAAAAAGTAAGTTCGATCAGTCGAGAATCAAGCAAAAACTAAACAATTGCAATCCAGTTACCTCTACATCTGAATACGATGTTCATTTTGTCAAAATAGAACTAGATAAAAACGATTCTAGATTCCATTCTGATGTTAATCCAATGGATCGTCGGGATGCTTTTATGGAATTAGGAAATAAGTCGCCTCAAATCACAGTCTCTCCTAGATTGTCATGTAAAGCTTATGAAAATACAGAGTTTTACAGTCGCTAATTTGAGATAATTCCTATGATTATTAATCCTACTTTTTTAATTAAAGACCCTGCAATAATTCAAGGTTTAATTAATGCTACGATGACACGACATGGTGGTGTAATTAGGGAGGCTGCAACGGGTCAAATTGTCCGTCACTTAGTAGAATCTCCCGCACTAACGAGTAATTTAATGACTTTTGCTGCAAACCCATTATTAGGCGCAGTAAAAGTTGTTTCGGATACTGCTGGTCACGGTATTACTATTCACAAGCTGAATCAAGTCCAACAAATGCTGTCTCCTATATTAGGATTATCTCAGATAGCAGCAGGTGCTAGCGTACTTAATGTCGGTATTAGCCTCGCTGGGTTTGCTTATATGGGTTATAAACTCAATCAAATCCAAACTTCCTTGGGTAAAATGCAGCAGTCAATGGAAGCTGGTTTTAAAAATATTGACGAACGTTTTGATGTCTTATCTGGACAATTAGCATACCTGCATTTATTAGTGCAAGCAAATCGTCAAGGACAAATTCATCTCGCGGATGCGATTAATCAACTTCATCGGACAATTCTAATTAAAGAAATAGCCGAACTACGCGCCGAATTAATAGCGAAAGATCGCTTCCCAGATACATCCATTCAATCTGCTTTAAAAGTTGCTTCTAAAGTTCGGATGATAATGTCTGACCAAGTATTACAAATCACCCCTGAATTAGAACCTCAGAAGATGCTGTTAGCCGATGTTGCTACTCAAGGATGGGCGGTAGCTACAGCGACCGAAGCATATTTATTATTAGAAGTTGGGATGTTTGAGGAAGCACAAGAATTACTCAGTTTAGAAGTTCCCAAATTCAAACAAAATGCCGAACAATGGACAGACAACTTGTTAAATACTGAACGTCCCGAACTAAACACAGGTTATCGATTTACAGCACCAGTATTCAAACAGCACATTAGTCCAGAGAGAGTAGAGAGAATCGTTAATGTTTCTTCAGGCGATCGCAATTTATCTCTAGAGAAAAAACAAGAAAAGCAGGATGATATTGCTGTTGAGTTTCAGATGTCCTATACTTCACAGTATGATCGCAGTTGGATTTATCAGCAAGTAGCAGTAGCAGAATATCTAGATGCTTTTAGCGAATTATCTGCCAGATTAGAAACCTTACAAAATTTTGCTACCCTGTGCCAAGAAACTGGAGTCAAAAGTAGTCTTGAGCTACTATCGAGTGAACAAGAAGAGAATACTTGGTATACACTACCTTGTTGAGCAAAAAAAATAAGATCGAGTCAATACTGTTAGTTTTTACAGACTTTAAAGCTGATTAGCCATAAATATCATCATTGGTGGAAAGTCCTTTTAGACTGACACGTTAGTGGAAGTGGGCGATACTGGACTTGAACCAGTGACGTCCTGCTTGTAAGGCAGGCGCTCTACCACTGAGCTAATCGCCCTCAGTTACCTAATTTACAGATGCCCTTGAGAAAAGCTTTAAAATACCTGAAAACTCAGTACTTAGAAAATATAACAGTCTTTTGGTTTTTTAGCAAACTTTCAATTAAATCAATACAGCAACAAATTATAAATAACAATGCACCTCAGCCTATTCTTGTCTTGATAAGTTAAAAAGGAATTTCTAGACCAATTTTAGATTTAAAACTGCCATCTTGTTGAAGATCGGCATTTAAACCAATCGAACCCAATTTTGTCTGGGCTTTCCAGAAAGCACTGCCACCAGTAAAAGCAGTTTCTCGATCAACATTAGCTTTAACTCCCAGCAAACCCAAAGCTGTTTTAGCTGCAATTTTAATACTGCCACCAGCAAAAGTAGTATCATCATCAAACTCTCCACTTACTCCAACTCCAATATCAGAACCCAATAAACGATTTGTATTCCAAGAAGCATTGCCACCATTAAATCTAGATTGCTCATCAATTTTGACATTGGCAGTTAAAGAGCCAATCAAGGTATTGGTAGCAACATTAACGTTACCGCCAGCAAAGGTAGTATGGTTAAATTTACCCTTGACTGCTAGTGAACCTAACTTGGTTTTGGCATTCCAGGCAGCGTTTGCACCGCTAAATTGAGTTTGATCGTTAAAGTTGCTTTGTACTGCTAGTGAACCTAACTTGGTTTTGGCATTCCAAGCAGCGTTTGCACCGCTAAATTGAGTTCGATTATTAAAGTTGCTCTGTACTGCTATTGAACCTAACTTGGTTTTGGCATTCCAGGCAGCGTTTGCACCGCTAAATTGAGTTCGAGCGTTAAAGTTGCTTTGTACTGCCAACGAACCTAATTTGGTCTTAGTCTGCCAAGCAACAGTACTTTTAATCGGTTTAATTTGATTACTAATATTGATAGCTAAATTTATTGAGCCTAAATCTGTTTTAGTTTGCCAAAAAGCTTTGCCTTTTCTTAAATTTGCTTGAGAATCAAAATTGCCGTCGAATTTCAAAGAACCAATCTTGGTATCTGTTTTCCAAGATGCTACACCAGATTTAAAAGCAGATGCTCGATCCTCAGAAAAATCATCCTGAACTTCATTTAAATCAATACTATTTTTATTTACAGTGAAAGTACTGACGGCAGCAGGGAAAGTATTGTTTGCCTTTTTTTCAGCATTCAATACATAATTAGAAGATATTTTGCTAGTTCCTAAAATTTTAGCAGCCGAAAAAAGCTCTAAATTGCCTCGCATTACTTTGTTGTTAGTTGATGATTGTTTAAAATCACTTGGAAGTACAATTGGCTCTAAAAAATTGATCGATGTGACTAAAAACATCCCTGCTGCGGTTAACCACATAAATATATCTCTGAAATTTAAAAGGTTTTACGGCTGATCTCTAGTTTAAATTTCAGAGATATGAAAAGGGTGTGATCTGCAAACGAAGTTTTGATAAAATTCTTGTTTTGCGCTTAATATAGATTGTTTGGGACTTTTTGTGGCGATTGTAATTCTAATTGTAATTTTAAAATTGATTCTCTAAATATAAAAAAGAAGATGCGATCGCTCACAGCAGCGGACAGACCCCCGCGCATGGTTCAGCATCGGTTTAGGGCGGAGTAATTTGTGACTATTTTTTAATAATTGAAACAATTTCAAATAATTACAGTTAGGTTCAATGTTGATTTTTGCTTCAATTATTTCCGCATTTTCATTGACTATTAGCATTACTTATGTGTAAGATGATACTTATATATAATTAATCTTTAGTTATTTTCCGTAATCTAGTGCAGCGGAATTTTAATCTAAAAGTAATTATCAACATCATTAAATAATTATCAATAGAACAGGAGATATTTAAATATCATGGGAGATAAAGATTTTTTCTTAAGTACTGATGATGCTCAGAGTATGGGCGACATCAACTACATGAGAACTAGCAAAAGAACCAGAAGAACTTTCCCTAAAACCCTCAAGAACAAAGATGGTTTTTCGTTTGACAACGACGTTTCTTCGATGGATAACAGAAACAAACTTCCTAAAAATAGCAATACTAATCAGAATATAACTGAAAATACCGTTTTTAATCCTACTCCTAGCTCTCAGAATCAGGCTGGAACTGGCGTTTCAGCAGCTATCCAAAATAGTCAGGATAAGACTCAGTATGATTTTAAACCATCTCTATCCGCACCTGCACCTGCACCAACTCAACAATCTCCTGAGAAGCGTCGTCAGTCAGATAGTAGTATGGATATGTTCCGTAACATGGCTAAGAACATCGGTAAAAGATAGTAAATTAGTTCAAAACTAAAAGTTCCAGTTTAGATAACAAGAATACTTGAGGTAAATTATTACAGCTTACCTCAAGTATTCTGTTTTTTACTGTAAGATAATATTGCAAAAAGTAAATTACGATGTGTCTGGGACAGGCAAGAATAAGCCTACTAAACGTAAATTTATTTATTAGGGAGTTAAAAATTGATGACCAATACGCAAACTAGGAAAGCCGATCATCTGCGTATTTGTCTGGAGGACGACGTTCAGTTTCGTAATTTAACTAATGGATTAGATAAATATCGTTTTGAACACTCCTGTTTACCTGAAATCAACCTAAGTGAAGTTGATTTAAATATAAAGTTTCTTGATAAAACTTTAAATGCACCCATACTAATTTCTTCCATGACGGGAGGAACAGAACAAGCAAAAATGATTAACTCTCGTTTAGCTGTAGCAGCCCAAAAGCACGGTTTGGCGATGGGGGTAGGTTCACAACGGATTGCAGTAGAAAATCCTGATGTAGCGCATACTTTCGACGTGCGATCGCTTGCTCCTGATGCTATATTGTTCGCTAATCTGGGGGCGGTACAGCTCAACTATACCTATGGCATTGAGCAGTGTTTAAGAGTTGTAGATATTTTAAAAGCCGATGCTTTAATTTTGCATCTTAACCCTTTACAAGAATGTATCCAACCCAACGGCGATACAAAATTCAAAGGTTTGTTAGCTAAAATCAAACAGCTATGTCAGCAAATAAATGTACCTGTAATTGCTAAAGAAGTCGGCAACGGTATATCTGCAACCATGACAACTAAGCTAATCGAAGCAGGGGTAAATGTCATTGATGTAGCAGGTGCAGGAGGAACATCCTGGGCAAAAGTAGAAAGCGAAAGGGCAGAAACCAATTTACAGCGTAGATTAGGCAAAACTTTTGCAGATTGGGGAATTTCTACAGCCGATTGTATTGTCCAAATTCGCCAACAATATCCAGACTTACCTTTAATTGCATCTGGAGGCTTACGGGATGGTATGGAAGTGGCAAAAGCGATCGCCCTAGGTGCAGATTTAGCAGGATTGGCTTTTCCTTTTCTTCAGGCTGCATCAGAATCAGAATCAGCCATAGACGAGTTGATTGAGTTACTAATAGCCGAAATTAAAACAGTTATGTTTTGTACGGGAAATGTTAATTTATCCCAGTTAAAGCGATCGTCTTCTTTGCTCAAGGTTAAGTAAGGTGATTAGGTAAAAACTCAAAACCTTAACTGTAAATTGAGTTTGAAATATAGTTTATTATTACTTTCCATAATTATCTTGCCATATCTATGTCTAGTCGTAGAAGGAGTATCTAGTTTAATATTATTAAACAAGTATGACTTTAAACTTTCTATATCTATAATATGGAATGCAACTTGATCGCCAGATTGTTTAACTACTATAATTCCATTAGCTTCGTAAGTACCATCCCATTTGCTACCTGCAAAAAATCCTAATAAAACATCTACCAAAAGCTTCTTAACTTTACTAACCAGAAAAATTTTATCTTCATACTTTATTTGCTCGATTAAATCAGTATTATTATGAATATAATCAATAATATCTGAGATAGAATTTTTTCTATGTTTGTAAAAAGTAAGTAAAATACTACCGATAATTTCGGGCATCAAAGAGTCAACCATTTTCAAGTTATATTCCATAGTTTTCTTTTCTGGAGCAACATATTTAAATATTCCTCCATATTGTTCAATCAACTTAATACGATCTGTTAATTTAGTTCTAGTATCAATAGCATTTATTTCATCTACTTTATCTTTAGCTAGATTTTTGATTTCAAATATAAAATTGGTATTTCCCGAAGCATTGAGCAAGGTTGGTTTACTTCCCAAATAAGACTTTATACCAAAGCCTTCATTCTCTTTTGCTAAAATGTTATTTTGAATATTTAAAATAATATCAGCTTTTTGAAAGCTGGTTCCACCTTTAACAATAGTCAAACCTAAAATATCTTGAATAACTTGAAAGTCACCAATTATAAAAGTACCTTTTCCTGCTTTGATTTTAGCAACCAAACTTTTTATTGTATTACTATTTATTAGTTCGTTTATCTCAACTATTTTAATTGTATTATTATCTTTATTTAATACTTCTATTTGATTTTTGTTTTTTAATAAAAACTCTAAGTTAATATTTTGACCAGTGACTTTTGTGACTCGAAAATAATCACCCGTAGGATTAAGATTTTCATCTGATAGTAAAATTTGTTGCTCTGCTAAAATTTTGACAAAGGTTAATAGTTCTGACCATTCCCCTTTATTTTTAGTTTTTTTCATTGTTATTTTTTTACTATCTAAAGTGTTCATGTAGGCAATAATGTTTCTACCAACAGCTTTCACTGCATTAACTGCTACGCTATTACCTAATTGCTTGATAGCCTGGGTAGGACTTACTGGAAATTCAAAATTATCGGGAAATCCCTGCATTTTCTTTGCTTGAATATAAGTTAGTTGCCTAACTTCTCCGTTAACCAAATACGAATCCCAGTTACGACGATCATTAATATTTGAACCACGACCACCAACTCTCAAAGTAAACCCTATTTCACGACTACAAACCCCGCCCCAAACATCACTCATGTTAAATCTTAAGGGTAGTTTTTCAGGAAAATTAAATCCTTTGAAAAAATTTTCATCGCGAAATCCTACCATAAATATTCTTGGTCTTAATTGGGGTAAACCATAATCTGATGCTTTGACAACCTGATAATAGAATGAGTAGTCTAAATCTAGTTCTAAGATTTCTCGAATTACTTTAAAAGTTTTACCTTGGTCATGATTGACTAAACCTCTAACATTTTCTAAAAAAAAAGCTTTTGGTCGCTTAACTTTTATAATGTCGGCAATATTAAAAAACAAGTTACCTCGTTCTGAGTTATGAAAGTCATTAAATCCTCTTTTATAACCTGCTTGACTAAAAGGTTGGCAAGGAAAACCTGCACATAATAAATCAAAATCTGGAATTTCGTCGGCAACAATATGTCTTATGTCACTATTAAAAAGATCTTCTTGAAATAATTGAGGAGAAATATTTTTGAAGTTATGAATATATGTTTTTCTCGCATATGAATCAATTTCCGAAGCAAAAATGCATTTTCCCCCAAGCTCATGCATTGCCAGGTGAAATCCGCCAATTCCTGCAAATAGGTCAATGAATGTAAATCTTTTTTGCTCCATATCACTCTACCCATCCTACTTATTAAACCATCAAACTTGGTGGCAATCTTTATACTTTTTGCCACTACCACACCAACAAGCTTCGTTACGCTTGGGTACTGTTCCTGGTAAGATATCCCCTTCTACATAAAACCATTGACCATCAGTTTTAATAAACCTTGAACGTTCGTGGAGTTGTCCTGGTTCATTTACCTGATAAATTGCTTCAAACTCAACATACCCAGTCACGTCATTCTTTTTGCCTTTCTGGGTATCAATAACGGTCAAGCTTAACCACTGGGTATTGTTGATACTTTTGGTTAATTCTTGCTTGTCGCCAAGTTTTCTTTTGTCTGGATGCAGAGTAGCAAGGAGATAATCAACCTTACCTTGACTAAAAGCAGTATAGCGCGATCGCATTAATTTCTCAGCCGTCTCTGGTTTCTTTTTCCCAGATAGATACACCCCACAACAGTATGAATATTGCTTTTTGCTTCCACAAGGACATAGTTCTTTGGACATTTTGAAGTTAGCAAACCTTTTGTAGCTAAATATATTAGATATTATCTCAGATGGAAAAAATCTGAAATTGGTGGTGCGATCGGGTAATAATATACAGATGAGAAGATGAGCAAACCTCTAACTAAATTTAGATAGTTATATTACTGTGACAGAAGCAAAAAGCTACAAAGAAACCGTAAATCTGCCCCAAACAGCATTTAATATGCGGGCGAATGCCGTGCAGCGTGAACCAGAATTACAGCAATTTTGGGCGGAAAACAAAATTTACGAGCAACTGTCACAGAATAATCCCCAAGACTCTTTTATTCTCCACGATGGCCCTCCCTACGCTAATGGTGCATTGCACATGGGTCATGCGCTGAATAAAGTGTTAAAAGACATAATCAATAAATATAAGTTATTGCAAGGACACAAGATAGACTATATCCCTGGCTGGGATTGTCACGGGCTACCGATTGAGCTAAAAGTTTTACAGAAAATTAAGTCTAAAGAGAGACAAGAGTTAACTCCGCTTAAACTGCGCCAAAAAGCTAAAGAATTTGCACTCCAGGCGCAACAAGAACAGTGTGAAAGTTTTAAACGTTATGGCATCTGGGGAGATTGGTCACATCCTTATTTAACTCTCAAGCCTGAATACGAAGCAGCACAAATCGATGTTTTTGGACAAATGGTGCTTAAAGGGCATATTTATCGAGGTTTAAAGCCCGTTCACTGGAGTCCTAGTTCTCGAACTGCGTTAGCTGAGGCAGAATTGGAATATCCTGAAGGACATACTTCTCCTAGTATCTATGTGGCTTTTCCTGTAACTAAATTAGGCGAGGGCGCAGCAGAATTAGAAGAATATTTGCCTAACTTAAGCGTAGCTATCTGGACAACTACTCCCTGGACTATTCCTGGTAACTTAGCAGTGGCTGTTAACGGAGAATTAGAATATGCGGTGGTGGGGATAGATCCCCCCGCCTTCGGAACCCCCCTTGATAAGGGGGGTTGGGGGGTATCTAATTTAATAGTTGCTAAAGATTTAGTCGAGAAACTATCAACAACTTTAGGAGTAGAGTTAAAGGTTAAAACTACCCTGACAGGTAAAGCTTTAGAAAATACTGTTTATCGCCATTCTCTATACGATCGCGAAAGCAAAGTAGTAATTGGTGGTGACTATATTACGACCGAATCTGGTACAGGATTAGTACATACTGCCCCTGGACATGGACAGGAAGACTATATCACAGGACAAAAGTATGGTTTGCCAATTCTTTCGCCTGTGGATGATGGAGGAAAGTTTACCGAGGAAGCTGGTAAGTTTGCAGGGTTGCAGGTAGTAGCAAAAGGCAATGAAAAAGTAAGCGCAGGTAATCAGGCGATTATTGATGCGTTAACAGAAGCAGGTTCATTACTCAAGCATGAGGAATATGCTCATAAATATCCCTATGACTGGCGTACAGGAAAGCCTACTATTTTCCGCGCCACCGAACAATGGTTTGCTTCGGTAGAAGGCTTCCGCGATCAGGCATTAAAGGCTATTTCTGATGTAACTTGGATTCCTGCACAGGGAGAAAAACGTATTACGCCGATGGTGAGCGATCGCTCTGACTGGTGTATTTCTCGTCAACGGGCTTGGGGTGTACCAATTCCTGCCTTTTTTGATGAGGAAACAAACGAGCCTCTATTAACCGAAGAGACTATTAATCATGTTAAGGCGATCGTTGCTGAAAAAGGTTCTGATGCTTGGTGGGAATTATCGGTAGAAGAGTTATTACCCGAACAATATCGCCATAACGGACGCACCTATCGCAAAGGTACAGATACGATGGATGTCTGGTTTGATTCTGGTTCGTCTTGGGCTGCGGTAGCCAAGGGAAGATTGAAATATCCCGTAGATATGTACCTAGAAGGCAGCGATCAGCATCGAGGCTGGTTTCAATCTAGCTTACTTACCAGCGTGGCGACTAACGGTATTGCACCCTACAAGACTGTTCTCACTCACGGCTATGTGGTAGATGAAAAAGGCTTTAAGATGAGTAAGTCTAAGGGTAATGGTATCGCCCCCGAATTGATTATTGAAGGAGGCAATAACCAAAAACAAGAACCCGCTTATGGTGCTGATGTGCTGCGTCTTTGGGTGTCTTCAGTTGATTATACTTCAGATGTTCGTGTCGGCAAAAATATCATCAAGCAGACTTCTGATATGTACCGTAAGGTGCGCAATACGGCTCGTTTCTTGCTGGGTAACTTACACGATTTCGAGCCGAAAAAAGATGCAATTCCTTATGCAGACTTACCAGAATTGGATAAGTATATGCTGCACCGCATGACCGAAGTATTTGCTGAAGTTACCGAAGCTTATGAAAGTTATCAATTCTTCCGCTTCTTCCAAGCAATTCAAAACTTTTGTGTCGTGGATCTATCTAACTTCTATTTAGATATTGCTAAAGATAGACTTTATATCAGCAGCCTTGATTCTTTCCGTCGTCGTAGCTGTCAGACAGTATTGTCAATTGCCATTGAAAACATTGCCAAAGCGATCGCACCTGTACTGTGTCACATGGCAGAAGATATCTGGCAAGCCTTGCCTTACGATACGGGTTATAAATCTGTGTTTGAATCTGGTTGGGTGGAAACTAAAGAAGAATGGCGCGTAGGGGCAAACGGTCGTTCGCCCCTACAATGGGATACGATCCGTAACCTGCGGGATGAAGTAAACAAGGTAATGGAACAGGCAAGAACAGCCAAAGCGATCGGTTCTTCTCTTGATGCTAAAGTGTTGCTTAATGTTCCTGATGCAGAATTAAAAAACAAACTGGCTTCTTATAATTCATCTGATACTTTAAGTGAGAAAAACGTTGACGAACTACGTTATTTCTTTTTAGCTTCTCAAGTTGAGTTAGTCGATTCTCTTCCTGATGCGGAATATAAGAGTGAATCAAATATTGCCAATATTGCTGTAGTCAAAGCTGACGGTGAAAAGTGCGAAAGATGTTGGAATTATTCTTTGTCTGTTGGTAGTTTTGCCGAAGATCCGACAATATGCGATCGCTGTAACGCTGCGTTAAAAGGCAAGTTTTAATTCTTATTAGCTGTAGGGGTAATTAGTTTTATCCCTAGAATTATTGTATCGAGCAATTGAACAAGCCGATTTAACTATTAATGCTTTAGAAGTAAGTATTAAAAAGATTAAGAATAACTGGAATCTATCATGAATAGTAGAATACCTGACATTAAGACTAGAGAAAAATCAGTATCACGACTTAAAGAAGCTTGTTTGATGTTAGATGCACTTAACATGACCTTAGATGAAGCGATCGCTAGTGCTGAGTTTGATATTCGCAACAATGATATCAATCGTCGTCGTCAAAAAGCAGAAAATTTGTTTGCTAATTATAAAAAAGAAATTAGTTAAATAATGCGATCGCAGTTGGAATTATTCTCTTTCTGTTATTAGTTTTACTAACTCTAGATAAAGCGATCGCTTTTGGTTTACTAAGCTTCGTTTGTATAATAAGACAGCTTTTGATCTAGTCTTTGTTGAGCTTCTATCAACGACTCAAAAACTTCACATCCATTCACATTGCGATCGCCGGTCTACGAAAATTTATTCAAGGTGAGCAAGATTAAAATTGTCGTTTCTAAAGCAAATCAGGAGTTATTAAAACTTCTTATTTCGTTTATTATTCTTACTCCAATTACATACCTCTCTAGCAATAGCTTCTCCTGTTTTAGCTGCTTCTTTAGCTTGATATAAAAATAAGTCAATAGATTGAGTGGGTTCACTTGGTTTTGATTTAACTATGGCGTGTATGATTTGGTTTCTTGAAAGTCTCCATTGATCTACTTCATCTATCAGATTAGAATAATTACCTGATGACAGTCCACTGGAAAATTTTGAACGCCATTTTTTAATTAGTTTATTGAATGAAGGAAAGTTTTTATCATGTACCGAAAAGGTTGCTTCTTGTTTACTGTGTAAATAGCTTATAAGGCGGTCTGAAATAATACTCTCCTGAATTGCAATAGCCTCCAAATAGAAACCATGTTCTTGAGCCAATTTAATTCGTGACCATGCTTCACGATATGAATTATACTTTTCTGTATTTCCAGCTACTTCTTTTTGTAAGACTTGGCTTTTTCTCATAATCATGAGTTGTTGAATCTAATTTATTTCAAAATATTTAAAGTTAGAATAACTATTTGTTTAAGAATTGAGTGTGATTGTAGTCACACTCAATTCCTAGAGTAATTTTACTTTCGTAGCAATCAGCTTAACTTTTAAATTATCTATTACAAACATAAGCAAAATACAAATCGCAATCGTTACTTTAGTTTATTAGGCTTGCTTAAATGTGTTGTTTTAATGTGACATGAATCATAGTCAATAAAAATTTTCAATGTTAACTTAGTTACTTAATCATTTTACCGAACTTAATATATTATAATGAAAATTTTATTAACGGTTTTGAGTCTCATTTCTTTAGGCTTAGTAAGCTGTGGTCATAAAAAAATTACTAATAAAGACGTAATCCTTGCTAAGGAGAACCTTGAAGTGGCACAAAGCCTAGTTGAAGGATCTTTGTTCACCCCTCAAACTCTAAAACCTGGCTATTTAAAAAAATCTGAAAAATTATTGGCTTTATATGAGGAAAATGACTGTTATATTGATAGCTTAGGTGGATTTGAAAAGATTCATGAAAATGTAGATTGTCAAAAATTAGTTCCACAAATGGTTAAAGCTGATAAAGAGCTATGGAACATTTCTAAGAAATACCATAACGAAAAAAATATATGTAACAATCATTTGGACACAATAGGTGTAAAAACTAAAAAAGAGTGCAAAACTTATCTTAAGCAAAAAGAAGAAGGAATGAAAGAAGGGTTGAATAAAACAGACTAATTAATTAAAAGATTAAAGAAATAGATAATAAATGATCGCTGCGACTTTGATTGTTTAAATAGTGTCTTTTTCAATTTAGAACAGAAAAAACTAAACGAAACAGTCTTATTTTGCCGATATTCCAATTACTTTATAATTAGCTACTTATGAAAAAATTAGTGTAAGGATAAAATTGCTTTTTTGCTCAAATCGAGTTCGCATTATTAAATTGTTTAAATTAAAATTGAGTCTAATTTTAAAGCAATTATCTTGAGTTACTATTTATATAACCGATGACTATATCAGTGCCTTCTCGCACTCGCGCCCAAGAATCTAGAGCAGCGATCGAGCGAATTTATGTAATTATGCGCCATTTGTTTGTGCGTGGACACTATAAGCCTGGTGGTGTTTCGGGTTCGGCTTTGAGTGAGGCTTTACTAACTTTGCAGCCCGAAATTTATGGATCAATGGCTGACGGGGAAAAAGTAGAGCTAGACGGACTGGCTTATGTAACTGCTCGTTTACCAAAAGGGATTGAAAGGTGTCGTTTCATTAAGCTAATTGCAGCCGAAGGCTATAACAATTCCAGTTTTGAAAAAATTGTTCCTGCTAAACGTCGTCGCAACTGCTATCAAGTCGATGAAGAAACAATGTTGATTGAGGTGACTAGAGGGCGTAGCGAGATTTATGATATTCTTACTCATCTTACTTTTATTTATATCGAAGCCGACAAAATTAGGGCGCACGCTTTAGATGATGGTCATCCTACTCAAGAGTGGCTCAAGTTAGAAAAAATAGTTTTAGAGCATTCAGCAGGTTCTTCTATTGAGGAGGCTGAAATTAGAGAACAGGCTATTTCTTACACCAGCACTTTATTAGGTCGCACTTTTGAAGAGACGCTAGCAGCAGAGCGTCGGTTTTTTCAAGGCGAACCCTATAATAATAGTTTATTTCAAATAGTTTACTGGTTGGGAAGAGTCGCGATTGAAGAAATGCAGCATAATTGCGATCGCCAAGTTACCTTTAGTTCAGCATTACGAGAACGAATTGGTAATCATATCCATGGCGAAAAATGGGCAACGGAGGTAAAGAAGTTTCTCTGGTTACATAATTTATGGCAGCGTCCTTTACATATTATTAGTGCTAATTTGCACAGTATTCTTAATTGTCTTTATGCCTTTCCCGCATTAAAATACAGGCTAGAAAAGGAAGAAACCATCGAAAAAATTGCTCGTGAGCTTAGTCTGCCCGAAAATGCTACTCTCAATCAAGAAGTACTGGAATTTGCGCTACAGAAGGGAATGTATTTTCTTGAAGATCGAGCGGGGACAAATATTCATGTGCAGATTTTTGATATTTCTTTATTACCTCTAGATCTGCTTTCCCCTGAATTAAAAGTAAATCGAGCCTTGGTAGAAGCAGAACCAGTAATTCTAGTGATGGATTATGCTTTTGGCGAACAAGCCTTTGAGCTTTTTGATGAGTTGCTTAAGCCTTATAAAACTGAGGGAATATCTCAAAAACTAAATCTTTACTCAATTTCCGTGATGGGTAAAGCAGGAACTTTAGTCGGCAACAGGGGAGATTTAATGTTGCCAACAGCTCATATTTTTGAAGGTACAGCCGACAATTATCCTTTTAATAATGACATGAGCCAGTCAGACTTTGAACAAGTAGAAATCCCTGTTCACGAAGGAGCTTTGTTGACCGTTTTGGGAACTTCCCTGCAAAATGCCGATGTCTTAGAATATTTTAGAAGTTCTTCTTGGAATGTTGTCGGCTTGGAAATGGAAGGAGCGCATTTACAAAAGGCAATTCAAGCAGCAGCAAAAATTCGTAAGAGCATTAATGAAAATGTCATCTTGCGCTATGTTTACTATGCTTCGGATAATCCCTTGATGACTAACGCTACATTAGCATCAGGAAGCCTGGGACAAAGCGGAGTCAAGCCGACTTATGCGATCGCTCTAAAATTCCTGCAAAAGATTTTAGGTCATTCAAAGTCATGTTTATGAACTAGCTATTGTGAGAAAAGATTAATATAATAATATCCAAGTCAAACACTTTTCCATGCAGATAACTCTCGATCTCTCAGAAGAATTAGTATCTCGTCTTAATTTTATTGAAGATAAACTACCACAGGTCATAGAATTAGGATTGCGAGAGCTAAATGCCAGTTCACGAGATGGATTTAATGGTATTGCTGAAGTTTTAGAGTTTTTGGCTACTTTACCTACGCCAGAAGAAATCATTGCTTTACGTCCTTCAAAAGCATTGCAAACTCAAATTACTAGCTTATTAGAAAAGCATCGCGATCATGATCTTACTAGTGCAGAAGTTCAAATTTGGGAGCAATATCAATATCTCGAACATTTGATGCGAAAAGCTAAAGCTAAAGCTTATCTAAAACTCAAAACGCAATCATAAAATGAGCAGTAATTATATTCCTGCTGGATTAAAACGGGAGGTATGTAAGCGAGCTAATCATAGTTGCGAATATTGTTTGATTCCTGAAGCCTTTTCTTTTGCAGCCCACGAAATCGATCATATCATTGCCAAAAAGCATGGGGGTCAAACTACCTTAGAAAACTTGGCTCTTTCTTGCTCAATTTGTAATAAACATAAAGGAAGCGATCTAGCTTCTATCGATCCAGCCACAAATAAACTTACTGCTCTTTATAATCCCCGTAAAAATGAGTGGCAGAAACATTTTCATCTACAAGATATCAAAATAACCCCTTTAACTCCTCAAGCTAGAGTAACAGTTCGTTTACTACAGTTGAATCGCCAGGAAAGAATTGAAGAACGTAAATTATTGATAGAAGCAGGAATTTTAAAATCATTAGGAATCTAAAAGGGCGATCGCTCTAAAATTTCTGCAAAAGATCTTGGGTCAGAAAAATAATCACTTCATGTCGTAACCAAATAAATTAGCATCCACTTCTGTTAAATCAATATCTCCTAAACCGTATTCTTGCCAGCGTCTAGTTACCATCGCTCCCGTATCGGCATCAGATTCAAGTGGTTCACCCCATTCATGGTCAGTTTCAGGAGGAATTTTAGTAGTGGCATCTATACCCATGCGTCCGCCTAAACCTATTTTTTCACTGGCAAAATCTAGGGTGTCAAAGGGGGTATCTGGCAAAATAAAGACATCGCGGACAGGATCGACTTTAGAACTAATTGCCCAAACTACCTGACGAGGATCGCGGACATTAATATCTTTATCGACCACAATCACAAACTTAGTATAGGTAAATTGAGGCAAGGCACTCCAGAATGCTAGGGCTGCCCTGCGGGCTTGTCCTGGATATGCTTTATCAATAGAGATAATCGCTGCTTTGTAGCTTAAAGCCTCCATGGGTAGAAAGAAATCTACTATTTCTGAGACTTGCTGGCGCAAAATAGGAGTATAAATCCGATTAAGCGCGATCGCCATCATTGCTTCTTCTTTGGGGGGACGACCACTAAAGGTTGTTAAATAGATCGGATCTTTACGGTGAGTCATACAGTGGAAACGCACCAGGGGCGAATCTTCCACACCGCCGTAATAGCCCATGTGATCGCCAAAAGGACCATCAGGCAACATTTCTCCTGGGGTAATTGTGCCTTCTAAGACAAATTCTGAATCTGCTGGCACTTCTAAATCGACAGTTTTACATTTAGCTAGCTTGACCCCGCTACCGCCATACAACCCTGCAAACAACCACTCAGATAGATCGACAGGAATGGGTGTGGCTGCTGCCATGATAATCATCGGATCGACTCCCAAGGCGATCGCAACTTCTAATTTTTTACCTGCTTCGGCTGCTTTACGCAGGTGTCTTGCCCCACCCCGCACCGATAGCCAATGAACCGTCATGGTAGTTTTAGACTGTAGCTGGAGTCGATACACGCCCACGTTAGGCGTACCAGTTTCTATATCTTTGGTAATTACCAACCCCAAGGTGATAATTTTGCCTCCATCTCCACTATAAGGACGGATCATCGGCACTTTATTTAGGTCTACTTCTTCTCCTTCTAAAACTACCTGATGGCAGGGAGGAAAGAAATCTCGTCCTGGTTTAGCTTTTAAAACATCGAACAGCACCTTGCCAAAATCCACGGCTTGTTTAATTTTCTTAGGTGGCTTGGGTTGCTGTAGCATGGCTAGTTTTGACCCCAAAGTTTCTAATTCTTCTGGGGCTTCCATATTCATTGACCAGCAGATTCGCTCTACTGTACCCATAAGGTTTACTGCTACGGGAAAGGGAGAGCCTTTCACATTCTCGAACAGTAATCCAGGTCCACCAGCCTGTAACATTCGATTAGAAATCTCGGCAATTTCTAAATCTGGATCGACCAACGCTGAGATGCGTCTAAGCTGTCCTTTCGATTCTAAAATTTTAATAAATCCCCGTAAGTCTCTAGCCATGTTAAGAAATATAAAGTATTTACTATTAGTCTAGAAGAGTTAGGGATTAATCTCCAATTTCTTTGGGCTAGAGATTGGGTGCTATTTCTTTATTCATCGCATCAATGATGTTGTGTAGAGCTTCAATAAAAATTCGTTCAGATTTAGAATTCAAAGCGTTGAGTAAATAAATTCTGCCACCTTTAGGCTTGCAGAGAAACTGAAGCACTTGTTTTTCATTGCTTTGCTTGTGCATGAGAAAAGTTAACTTTAGTAAATGTTATTAATAATTTAGATAGTCTCAAATTATCTACTTTTATGAGTCATATTTCGTCAGCCATTTGGCTGAAATAAATCTCCAGTCAAAGCTACATTTTTTTATGTTATCTAACCCATAATAGGTGTTTAAACGAGCATTTTGCAATTTTGATTTAGCTGGCTTAATAAATTTATTAATGCTGCAAGATAATATCTGAATAATTTACTATAAATATGTGTCTTTAAGTTATAAATAAATACTATCGTTTGTTTTTAATAATGATTAATAGTATCTTAATCAAAAAAAAGCGATCGCAGCTTGCCTTCTAAAGCTTGATATTAAATAGATTGAGGCGACGATTCCTTTTAAGGCGATCGCTCTAATCATGGATACATTTTTGCCTCATTGGTATTGTCTTGCTAATATAAGAAACGCTATGGTGCAATAAAATCTAGTCTTTATATTCATTTTTAGCCAAACATACCTTATAACTACTTAATTATGGATACAATTTGATTTTGACGTTAATGAATCTGCGCTTAATTAAATTTTTCTTGCCCTTAGCTGAAGAAAAAAATATAAAACAATTGCTGTCTTCTTATCCTTGGTTAGAAACAGAATCTATTTTTAGATCGCAACATCAACTTTTGGTCAACATCTTGCTTGAGGAAGAACAGGTTGAGACGGTAGTTGCCGATTTGAAGCAAAAATTAGCACACCTTCCAGACCTTGAACTACTTCTATTGCCAGCAGAAACCATACCAAGTCAAGCAAATATTCAATCGCCGAAATCCTCCGACAAACATCAAGACAAGCCTATCTATCAGCACGAAGTTTACACTCAAATATTTGAAAGCACTTATCTTAACAGCACCGAAGTTTCACTAGTTATTCTGTCTACGGCGATCGCTGCTATCGGTTTAGTGGAGGGAAATCAAGTAGTAATTATTGGGGCTATGGTCATCGCCCCTTTGCTCAAACCCAACATGGCATTAGGCGTAGCTACTACTTTTGGCGATTTATCCTTGGCAGTTAGAACCATACGAGTTGGTTTGACACAAATTCTAATATCTCTGGTACTGTCAATTTTATTAGGTATGTTTGTGTCAGTGGATCTGGGGATGGAGGAAATTGCCATCAGAACTAGCGTAAATCTTTCTGATGTTGTTTTAGCTTTTGCTTCAGGAGTAGCTGGAGCAATTTCTTTGACAGCAGGAGAGCAAAAAGCAGTAGTAGGAGTTATGGTTTCAGTAGCACTGTTGCCTCCTCTAGTAGTTTTAGGAATGCTAATTGGCTCTGGGCTATGGGGATCTGCTATTGAAACATTTGTTTTGGTGTCTACTAATATTGTTTGTCTAAATTTAGCTGCGATCGCAACTTTTTGGGTACGGGATGTTCGTCCCCAGCAATGGTGGCAAAAATTTCAGGCTAATAAAATAACTGGAATTGCTACTGCTTTTTGGTTAATTATTCTAGCTTTATTAATTAGCGTTATTTTTATGTTTCAGTTTAACGAAGTAAATGCAAGTTCTTTTTTTTCTGAGCAAAGTACTGTTTACTATACGAACATTAAGTAGAAATTTATGAATTTATTTAATGCAATTTCTCAGCAAGACAAACTCGATCTTGAGAGTTGCTAACTTTTGCAATAAACAGACGATTTAGTCTACAAAATCATTGACAATCACCTACGGCATTACACAGTTACATAAATTGTGGGAATGATAGGGTGTGTTTTAGTCTAATAATATTTGTTAGTTACTAAAACACACCCTGCATATACTACTTAATCCTCATGTAGTTCTACTGAACGACCATTCAACGGTTGAATAGGTCTGGCATTGTAGGAATAAATGCTTTCAAAAGTTTCGATTTGTTCTGACGAAACTTCTATAGGCTTTGACAATATATTCCAGCTTACCTGTTCACTACAGGGGGGAGTTGTTAGCGAACCAGAATAACTGACAAAGGTTTTATCTTTTGGCAAGAGTTTGGCAGCATCAAGGGTGATTTTATTGCCTTTTTCTGCTTTATTATCGGTAGGTATGTCATCCCAAACGCTGGCAATTAGAGGATTTTCTGCTCCTGCATCCATCATTACACCGACTACAGCCAGTTTTCCCGCTTTATTTTTATGGACAAAGTGCAGTTCCATAGCAGCAGACTTGCCTTCAATTTCGTGTTCACTAGGAGTATGGAAATGAAACTGTAGTAAGTCGTAAACTTGTCCGTCGATTTTAACAGTACTACCAGGTTCGTAGTTGGCTTGAATAGTATGACCATTATTAATTACTTCTACAGTACTGGGGTGATAGTCAAATTCAATTGCAGCAGCTTTTCCTTTTTGAGTCGTGGTTATATTAATAGGAGACTGATTGCTACCTAATTCACAAGATTTGAATTCAGATGATAGTTCACTCCAGTGGGTTGGGTTATTAGATCCTCCGTATTCCCAATCTGGTTTATTTTCGTCTGCTAATGATAAACCAGGATTGACAATAATCATTAATGTAGCAGTTAGAAATATCGCACCAGCCAAAAGCTGACGTTGCCACAATTTACTCTTTTTCATCAGCTTACTTAATAGATTTGAATTAGTATTGACAATAATTTTTAAGTCAAAAATATCATAAAAAGTAGCATCAGAATCAATCGGTATTTCCTAGCCTTTGAGATACAGCTATTTCTAAAACTTATGTAACAATTATTTACAAGGCTAAATTATTAATAATATGCAGACGAGCGAAAATTTCAACATAGCAAAATTATTACCTGGTGGTAGTGACTCTACTGTTTTTGATCCGCAAGAAGCATGGTATCCCATTTACTATGGTTCAGATTTGGATAAGCATAAACTCACTCGATTTACTTTGCTAGAAAAAGATCTAGTAATTTGGTGGGATAAGTCGGCGCAGACATGGCAGGTATTTGAAGATAAATGTCCTCATCGTCTTGCACCGTTGAGTGAAGGGAGAGTAAATGAACAGGGACTACTAGAATGTCCTTATCATGGCTGGGCATTTGCGGGAGATGGTGAATGTAAAGTGATTCCGCAACAGCAGCCAAGAGGAGAGGCACATACTTCTGCTAGAGCTTGCGTTAGATCTTATCCTAGTGCGATCGCCCAAGGATTATTGTTTGTTTATCCTGGCATCAAAGAAAATGCACTTCATACCCCCGTACCAATTATCGAACCTATAGAAGAAGATAAAGATGATTGGGTTTGCTTAAATATTTTCCGCGATCTTTTCTATGATGCTCTAACTCTGCTAGAAAACGTAATTGATGCCAGTCATATTCCCTATACTCATCATAAAACCGTTGGCAATCGTTCTAATGTTGCGCCTGTGGAATTAGAGGTGACTGAATCGGGCAAACAGGGTTTTAAAGGTGTTTGGCAAGAAGGACCTCGTAAGGGTAAGTTAGGCACGCAATATACAACTTTTACTGCACCCTGCTTAATATGGCACGATCTTACTTCAAAACAGTTTGGACGTACTCTAACGGTAGTTTATGCAACACCAATTAGTAAGGGTAAATGTCGTCTGTTTGCTCGTTTTCCGTTCAAGTTTGCTTCTCCTTTTCCTCGCTTTTTTATTAAGCTTGCGCCTCAGTGGTATTCTCACATTAATCAAAATGGAGTTTTGGAAGACGATCAGATTTTTCTGCATCATCAGGAGCGTTATTTAGCAGCCTTGGGTGGGGTTGAAAAATATAGTCAGGCTTTTTATCTCCCTACCAAAGCAGACTTATACGTCTCGGAATTGCGTCAGTGAGTTAACTTATATCATAGCGATCCTTTTCCCAATCAAGATTTAGCGATCGCCTTATCAAAAGAACAATTACTAGACCGTTATTATTCCCACACTAAAAACTGCGCTAGCTGTAGTCAGGCTTTGAAGAATATCAAAAAGATTAAAATAATTGCGATCGCACTTGTCATATTAATTTGGGCAACTATTCCCCCGATCTCTTTATTTGTTGAGATACCTTCAACTTGGAGCGCAATAAGTTTATCTGCAAGCTTACTTATCTCCAGCCTAGCTTGGTGGCAACTCAATAAGTTGGAAAACAAATTTTATCATGGCGTAGAAACTCCACCACGTAATTTACCAGGAAGTTAACAATTGTTCATTGTTAATCGTTTAAAGGCTGATTCCTCGTAGACTGTCACGGGGTTTGTCGCTACGAATATCGCGAATTTTTTGATAATATTCTCTTTCTTGGTTAGTAATTTGTTTTGGAGTAGCAATAACAATACGTACTAGCTGATCGGTACGACTGCCTTGAGGAGAAGACCAACCCTTGCCTTTTAGTCGCAATACCTGACCTGAACGAATTCCCGCAGGAACTTTCATCCTGACTATGCCATCGGGGGTAGGAATGCTAATAGATGCACCTAAAACTGCCTCATCGGGGGCAATAGGTACTTCGCAAACTAAGTTATCGCCCTCAAAGCCAAAGAAGGGATGGGAATTTAACTTAACGTTGAGATACAAATCTCCTCTTTGTTGACCATAAGTACTCTTTTGTCCTTTTCCCGCTAAACGTATACGAGTACCTGGTTTAACACCAGCAGGAATCCGAGCCTCTAAAGACTCTGTGCCTAAGTTTAGACGTTTAATAGTACCTCTAAATGCTTCAGAGAAGGTTAGATTAATACTAGCTTCGCTATTGACTGGTTTAGATTGCTGATTGAAATCGTTAATGTCTTGATAAGTGCTATCAAAATTGCTGTTGGAATATGACCCCGTGGTATTACTTTTGTTAGAAGTTCGATAAGAATAAGTTTGATTGCCATTGTCTGTACCAGGAGTAGAAAAACGTCCCAAAAGCTCATTAATAAACTCTTCAAAGTTACCGTATTGGCTAAAATCTGTGCCACCAAAGTCAACTTGAGTATTAGTAGTGGATGTAGTGTTGCTAGAATACCCTGTAGCCGCACTATGTTCCCAATACTTGCCAAAGCGATCGTATTTGGCGCGTTTATCAGCATCAGAAAGCACTTCATAAGCTTCGCTGACTTCCTTGAATTTAGCTTCGGCTACTTTGTTTCCTTGATTGCGATCGGGATGATATTTTAAAGCTAGCTTACGAAACTTTTTTTTGATTTCATCTGCACTTGCTGTTTTTTGGATTCCCAAAATAGCATAGTAATCTTTAAATTCAGTGGAAGACATTAATGGCTATCTCCTGATAAAACTTTCTAGTCTGAATATCCTGGGCAATATATAGAAAAATAGTAATTTCAAATGATCTTACTTTAAAAGTTTAGCTTTATAATTACACATCAAAAAAAGAGTGTAGCTAATATAACTACACCCTCGCCAATATTTTAAAATTTTGCTAGCAGACTAATTACAGCAATTGTTGATTTCAAAACTAACTTTTCAAAAGTTGATGACTGCATTTTAAGTTCTTAGATAACCGTGTTATCTGCGATCGTTGCATTTTTGAGAATGACAACAATACCGCTACGAATATAAAAGCCTTCATCTTCTTTTTGAGATTCTTCAACCCGATCTTTGTTGATAATCTGCACATTACGACCAATACGTGCGTTCTTATCGACGATCGCATGACGCACCGTTGTTCCTTCGCCAATTCCTACAGGAACTCCTCCGCTTTGCAAACCAGAATTTCTTTCTGCAAAAGGCTCATAAAAATCAGCCCCCATAATCAGAGTATCTTCAATGGTGCAATTGCCCTCAATCCTAGTTCTCACACCAATTACAGAATGGTTAACATGACAGTTTTTAAGGATACATCCTTCGCCAATCATGGATTCGCTAATTTGACAATCAAGGAGCTTAGTTGGTGGCAAATAGCGAGAACGGGTGTAGATAGGATATTTCTCATCATAAAAGCTAAAATCAGGATGAGGCTGCTTGGTAAGAGCCAAATTAGCTTCGTAAAAAGATTCAATTGTTCCAATATCTTCCCAATATCCCTTAAATAAGTAAGCCTGAAGATTGTGGTCTTTAGCTGCACCAGGAATAATTTCGTTACCAAAGTCAGTTTGGTCTAAGTTACTTTCTAATAAATCGATTAAAACGTCTTTTTTGAAGACATAAATCCCCATAGAAGCAATATAAGGACTTTGTTTAGCTTTTTCAGATGTCAGACCTAATACGGTTGTATCTACCTGCATTTTTTTGAGGTCTTCCCCTTTGGGTTTCTCGGCAAAATCGATAATCCTACCCTGATCATCGATTTTCATCAAACCAAAACTAGAAGCTCTGCGATCGTCTATTGGCACTACGGATAAGGTAATATCCGCTTTGGTTTGCCGATGATGCTGGATAAAATGGCTGTAGTCCATACGATAGAGATGATCGCCTGAAAGAATGATTATTTCGTCAACATCCCAAGCCTTGATCGAATCAATATATTGACGAACAGCATCAGCAGTACCTTGAAACCAACCAGAATTGTCTTTGGTTTGTTGTGCTGATAATACCTCTACAAAGCCTTCTCTAAACCCAGAAACATTATAACTGCGGTTTAAATGTCGATTAAGAGAAGCTGAATTAAATTGAGTCAGAACATAAATTTTGAGAATCTCTGAATTTATACAGTTACTGACGGGAATGTCGATTAAACGATATTTACTGGCTAGAGGTACTGCTGGTTTTGCCCTTAACTTGGTCAGGGGATATAAACGAGTACCTGCACCGCCTCCAAGAATAATACCTAATACTCTTTTCACTTCTTATAACCTCTTGACTGCCTGTGCCTATCCAAATAAAGTTTATCCGAATGGGGGACAAATTCGGCAAAATGAAGTGGAAAACGATCTGTTTTGCTAAAGTAATAAGTGAATGTAATATAAGCGATGCCGACAGTTAACTACGTGACTTCAAGGCTAGGGTCGCTAATCCCCTGCCTTTGCAGCTAGAATTGTCAACTTATATTTTTATTTTTAAAAATATTTATTTACGAATAATGTCAATGTCATCAGCAGAAACATCATTACCTCCCAAGCTAGAGAAAATAGTTGAACGCTTTAAACGTCGCTCAAACCCCAAACAAAAATATGAGCAATTGCTTTGGTATGCTAAAAAGCTGCCAGCAATGCCTGAGGCAGCCAAAACAGATAACAATAAGGTCAAAGGGTGTGTATCACAGGTATATATCACTGCCAGCCTGGAAAATGGCAGGGTGTGTTATCAGGGTGATTCTGATGCTCAACTGGTTAAAGGTTTGGTAGCTTTCTTAATTGAAGGGCTAAATGATTTACCCCCCGAAGAGATTATGCAGGTAGAACCTGATTTTATTGAAGATACAGGGTTAAAGGTCAGTCTTACCCCTTCTCGCGCTAATGGTTTCTTTAACATTTTTCAAATGATGAAGAAAAAAGCTCTTGGTTTTAGTTTAGGCACCCTCGAACATTAAATTAAACAGTAGCTAAGAATATTCAGGGTGGCTAACTACTGAGTTAACTTTCTTGTCTCTTCTTTAGCTTCTCTTTCAGAAATTACACGAGTACAGCACCAGTCTGTAGGCAAAGCAGATGGCCATCCTTTGCGAATAGCTTCTGGGCAAATAGTCATCACCGTTAACTGACAATCAATAAGTTGAAATCCTTCTTTCTTACACTGCTTTAAACTGTGTTTTAAAATCGTATCGTCTCTAAATTCAATAGTGTTATTACATTGGATGCAGACAACGTGATGGTGATGATGAGGATAAGGTTGATTCAGTTCATAATGTTTGTGTCCTTCTGCTAGTTCTAATTCTCGCAGAATACCCATGCGCGCCATTAGCTTTACGCTGCGATAAATTGTAGATAAGCTAATAGACTCACTTCGCTGTTCTAGAAGAGCGTGTAACTCTTCTGCGCTCAAGTGATCGCCTTTAGGAAGATTTTGAAACAGATGGAGAATTTTTTCCCTTTGTGGAGTCATGCGCCAGCCTTTAGAGTTGAGTTCTGCTTTTAGGGAATCTGCCGTGTAGTAAGCCATACCAATCTTTTATCATTTATTTGTTGCTTATTGACAATGATAATGTTCTCACGCAAGCTTTGCAATAAAGTTTAGTTACAGTGATTTTCCTGAGAAAAGTTAGCAATTCAACCAAAATAAAAACGATTATTAGTATTTACCTCAGTCTTTGGCATTTGATCATCAACGCTAAAGACTTGATTGATTGTTCCATTCCTCAGCAGCATCTTTAACTGCTTGTTCTACAGTTTTGTCTTCGAGCATTGCTGCTTGAAGGTTTTCGTAAATTGTTTTTTGTAATATTTGAATATTTTTTCTCACGGGAATCAGCACTTCTGCATTTTTAAGTTGGGCTGCACTGACCTTTTTTGCCTGTTCTATTAAGGTGGTCTTTTGCTGTTCGATGTCATTTATATATTGATCAACGCCCTCAACTGTAGAGGGAAGAGTATTAGATGCCTGAGCAAAAGCTAACTGATTTTTGGTATTAGTTACAAACAAAGCATATTTAAGTGCCTGAGCAGATTTTTCGCTGTCGCGAGGAATGACCAAATTCATAATCGCAACACTTTTTTTGCCAGTTTTACCAGTAATTTGAGAGGTAGCTTGAGAAACTTCAGCAATACTAGGTGCATTATTAGTAATGCTTTCAATAAATTCGGCACCAGAAGATAATAAGGCTATTTCTCCCGCTTGATATAGCTCAATTCCGTAACGATGACCTTGAGTTAGTACTTCTGGAGGTAATAATTTTTGTTGATATAAATCTACCCAGTACTGAAAAGCAGCTTCCCCTGTGGGTGTATCAAAGGCTGCTTTGCCTGATTCATCAACCAACTCTACACCCATCTTGACAAAAGACTCTAATACGTCCCCTGAATCATTGGGTACAAAGCTGATAAAAAAAGCATATTTGCCCGTTTTTTCTTTGATAGTTTTGGCTGCTTCAGCTAGCTCTTGATATGTTTGAGGCGGATTTTTAATCTTGGCTGCTGTCAAAAGTTGTTGATTGTAGATGGTAATTGTAGTTGTCAGATACCAAGGAATTCCAAAAGCCAGATCTTTACAGTTGTCTTGTTGGCAGACTTCAATTGTGCTTGCCTGCCAAATTTTTGGTAAATAGGCTGCTTTAGCTTCAGGGGTAACTACTTCATTCAAATCTAACCAAGCGTTGCGAGTTGCTAATTGTGAAGCAAATTTAGGATTTAAATTGACTAAATCTGGTGCTGTTTTAGCAGAAATAGATGTCAGAATTTTACTTTCCATAGCAGACCAAGGAATATCTACCCAATCTATCTCTACTGGATTGTTTTGAGCTTCAAAAGTGGTATTTAAATCTTCAAAGTATTGGGTAAAGTTTGGTTTAAGCTGCATTGTCCAAAATTCAAGCTGGGAAGAATCATTATTTGCACTAGGATTACATCCCCATAGCCAGCTTATAATCACTCCTGTTAATAACCATAGGCAAAATCTGGTAATAAAAGTAGCTTTTTTCATTGTTTTGTCAAAAGTAAGGCAACAAAATAAACAATATTACTTATAAGTAAATATGGCAATGTTATGTACGTATTTATAACTATTTACTTATATATACATTCTGCTTTTTTCGGTAAAAGCACTTATCTATATATCTATTTATAGCAGCTACAATATCCAATGTGTCCAGCGTATTATAAAATCAAATCAAATATTTATTAACTGATACTTGGCTATTTGACAAGTTATTAATAAATGAAATGAAGGATAAATCTTAAAATGCTTTTGCTGGACAGCAATTAAATTATATCGTCATGTCCAAGAATGAGGTACAAGTTTGGAAATACTACTTAGGAAAAGGGTATGCTGAACACTTTAACTAATATCTTTGCCAAGAATGGCGACAGTGTAGGAATTGAAATAAATACCCAAAAAATTAACATTGCTCAAATAGTCAAACAAGGACAGCAATACAAATTGATGAAAAATGTCTCAGCAGATATTCCTGAAGGAGTATTTGAAGAAGGACAAATTGTTGATTCCTTGATTCTATCAGAACTAATTAAGGATACTCTTAAAGCCAATAAGATTAGTGCTACAAAAGTATTTACGGCAGTGCCGATGCGAGAGGCTATTATTCGTGTTATTCCTGTTCCCGCAGAACTAGATGAAGCAGAATTAAAAGATATGGTAATGGTACATGAAGCTGGAATGTATCTGCCTTATCCGCGAGAAGAGGTAGATTTAGATTATGTCAAACTTGGCTATTTTATGGATGAAGATGGTATAGAAAAGGTTAACGTTTTATTGGTAGCAACTAAGAAAGAAGTAACCGATCTTTATACTGAAGTTTTTGAGCAAGCACAACTAAAGTTAAGCGTTTTAGAAATTAATAGTTTTGCTTTAATTAGAACTATCAGGGAACAGCTACGACAGTTTGGTTCAAAAGAAGCTGTGGTATTAGTAGATTTAGAGTTTGATAGTACTGAAATTGCGATCGTAGTTGAAGGAGTACCTCAGTTTTCGAGAACGGTACCTATCGGTACTTATCAAATGTATACAGCATTCTCCCAGGCTATGAGCTTACCAGCTACAGGGTCAGCAGAAATGCTCTATGACATAGATATATTAAGCAGTAGAGATTCAACGGGCGTAGATTCATCGCAAATTGAGTCGGGAAAAGCAGCGTTGATTAAGATTTTGGGGGAATTAAGTGATGAATTAAGTCGCTCAATTAACTTTTATATTAATCAAAGTGAAGACTTAGAAATAGTTCAGTTATTATTAGCTGGTCCAGGAGCAGGTATTCGTCAATTGGATGAATTTTTTACTCAAAAACTAAATTTGCCCACCATAAAAGTCGATCCCATTGCAACTTTAGGACTCGATATAAATGAAGATATTGCGTCAGATAGTCGTCCAGGTTTAGGAATTGTCTTGGGACTAGGAATGCGGGATCTTTAAGTTTGCTTGAATATTGTTTATTTGGTGTTTATTGAGTTAAATAACGATTGTTTAATCTATTAATTATTATTGAAATTAGCGCGACTTTATGTATAACTTAGATATTAATTTTCTTAGAGATAGAGAGGGAGAACAATCTACTGACATGAGCAGTAGTATTGCTCAAAAAAGAGAACCCGCCATTGAAGACAAAGTCCCCATTGTGGTGGGAATAGCCTTGGCACTGATAGCACCAGCAATTACCTTTGGCTATTTACAAAGTGTTAAGGCTAAAACCGCTACCGTAGAAGAGGAAGTCACACAAATTGAAAGCGAAATTGCCGATTTGGGCAACCAAAACAAAAAGATTGAGGCAGCAAACGCTGAAATTCAGCAGACACAGCAAGAAACTGCTGCTTTGGTAGGTGTATTTGAGAAAATCAAGCCCTGGGCAGCGATTATGCAGGAAATTAGCGATCGCACTCCCCCAGGAGTTCAGGTAGATTCAATTCAGCAAACTAGTTCCGCTCCAGCAACTCCACCTGCGCCTCCACCAACTGAAGCCAAAGAAGGGGAAGCAGAAGCAACTCCACCACCTGTACCTAGTCCATCCATCGGGGTTAATTTAGCAGGGGTGGCACGTTCTTATGATGATGTGAATGACTTTGTTTTATTCTTACAGAGATCGCCATTTTTTGATAGCAAACAGGTTAAATTAAATGGTGCTAGCACCAGTGATTTTCCAGTCGAAGTAGAAAACACTGAAGATTTGCCAGAAAACGCTTCTTTGGAAATTCCCAAAGGAGTTAAATACGCAATTTCGGCACAGCTAAATAATGCTCCTTCCTCGCAATTAATTCAGGAAATAGCCAAAAAAGGTTCGATTGGGTTAGCAACCAGACTAAAAACATTAGAACGTAAAGGAGCGGTATTGAAATGACCTTTGCTGATGATTTCGCCACGGAAAAAGGGTTAGCCGAAGATTATCCCGTTGCCTTTGGGATTACCTTTACGCCTATGGTTACGGGAATTGCGATCGCCGTTGCAGGGATTGCTTTAGCTGCTTATGGCTATATTAATTTTGTCAATCCTGCTCAAGCAAAGTACAAAGAGGCATTAACCAAAAAAGTTGAGCTTCAAGGACAGTTAGAGAAAATCCAGACAGGGGATCTGCAATTAAAACTGATTGAATTAGAAGCAGACTTAGCTGACCAGAAAGTATTGAAAGCTCGTGTTCTAACGATGTTTACTAGCGAGGATGATCTCGAAACACTGCTAATTGACTTAAATAATTTTGTTGCTTCCAATCAAGGGACTTTAATTGATTACCAGCCTGAAGGGGATATTAGTACGATTGAGGATGCTTCTTTGGGTGCTGAAGTACAGGGAAAACTGAAGCGGAAAACCATTTCTCTGAGTATTAAGGGAACTTTCACTGAAACTAAACAAATTTTGCAGGATCTAGAACGATTGCAACCTTTATTAATGGTACAAACCATTAGCTCAACCGTAGAGGATAAACCCACAGCAATTTTGACTAGTAATAGAAGCGAGATTGTTCCTAAAGACCAAGCAGAGTTAAAAACTCAAATCAAGCTAGACGCTATATTGCCTCCGAGTCAACAAGAGCTAGAACAAGCTCAAAAAACCGACGAGGAAGCAGAGCTTACTGAGAGAGAAAAACGCCAAATCAGACGGGAAAGTAGAAAAAACAAAGATAGTGATAGTCAGTCACAACCTGATGCTACTAAAAAATAATAGTTCTACAAAAAATATATTTACTAATTATAGGTTGAGGATTAAAAGAGTGAAAAATTATTGCGATCGCCTGGGATTTTTGACAGCATTAACAGTTATGCTAATGGCTGCACCAGCTAATGCTGCGGAGCGAAACATTACCGATATTGAGCTTGATAAAGATAATAATCAACTAGAGTTAAAACTATCCGCAAATAAGAGGTCGTCTGAGAAGTCAAATTTACTACACAAAAGCCCCCTAAATTCCCCGCCCCTCCCTACCCCTCCCCAATTCTGGGGAGGGAACGATTGGTCTCCCCCAAGTTTGGGGGAGATTAGAGGGGGCTGGGACTTTAAATCACTCTCCCCCCAAGCTTGGGGGGCTGGGGGGGCAAAAGCTAGTGCGGATGCTTCTTTCTTCACGCTGCGTAAAGACAATCTTATTGAAGCAAATCTACTCAACACAAACTTAGATTTGCCCGCAGGAAATTCTTTTAAACAAGATAATCCGATTGCGGGGATTAAATCAATAGATGTTCATCAGGTTGACCGCGAACATACTCAGATTCTCATCTCTACCGAGCCAGATGTGCCTATTGAGCATTTACTAGAGCAACAGGGAGATAATCTTGTTCTTAGCCTCAACCGCGTTACCAAAGCTCAGTCTTTTCAAAGAGAGTTATCACAATTTGGCGATAAGACAGTTAAACAGATTAAGCAAACCTATAAATCTGCACTAGGTCAAAAGAAGACGAAAGACAATGAAAAACCGACTCTAGTTGCTCAAAAAACTGACTTAAAAAAACCTGATGTTTTAATTCCCAATCCTGAAATTGATATTGAGAACAATGGTTCTAATAATACCAAAGAACGGGTATATAAAGCCCAGGATGATCCAAGTTCCGCAGCCGATGCAACCCTTCCCAGAGCCGTTGCGCCTCCCGTAGGCGATATGGCGGTTTCCAATATTAATACTATGCCCGACATGGTAGATTTAGGCTCATCAGCCTCAGTTCCGCGCTTAGTGTTGCGGGATGCTCCAGTCAGAGAAGTACTTTCTCTCCTGGCTAAATCTGCTAACTTAAGCCTAGTATTTGCTGACAGTAATGCACAGGCACAAGGCGATCAAGGAAATCAAGGTGGTAATGGCGAAGAAACAGGTCCGACTATTTCTTTAGATCTAGAAAATCAGCCTTTACAGGAAGCATTTAATTCAGTTCTGCTTGTTTCTGGTTTAGATGCCAACCGTCGAGGCAATATTATCTATGTCGGTGAGCAACTACCCGCCCAAGCTCGTAACTTAGTCAGCCGTACTATTCGCTTGAACCAGGTTACTGTTGAAAACGCAGCTTTGTATCTAGCCAGTCAGGGTGCAACAGGAAAGAGACTAACTAACGATGTAGAAGAAATCATCGATCCTGAAACTGGTAGAGTCGTTCAAAGAAAAGAGGCAAGTCCAACATTAACCGATTTAGATGGCGGTAACGAAAACGATACTGGTTCTAAAGCACTAATGCTTAAAGGTCTACAGGTTTCTACTGATGGCAGATTAAACGCCATCACTCTTGTAGGTGAACCTCGCAAGGTAGAAGTTGCTACCACTTTTCTAACTCAGCTAGATGCCCGTCGTCGTCAGGTATCAGTCAACGTCAAGGTGATTGATGTGAACTTGCTTAATCAAGATGTCGTGAATAGTAGCTTTTCCTTTGGGATAAATGACAGTTTCTTTTCGCAAGATAATGGTTCTGCTAGCCTAAGATTTGGTGACTCTGCGCCACCAACAAGTGCTGAACTAAATAGTCCTACTGGTCGTTTGTCTAATCCGCCTATAGTCAATAATCCTTTTGCTGGTGCGAATACATTTCTTAATTTTGACGAAGGAACTATTGTTCCTGGTACTAGTAGTGGTATCGTTGATGCAGCAACTGGTTTTTTCGTTCCTGGACTTGAAAGAGGAGTAGGAATTTTTCCTGGTCGAGAAGCAGCTATTAGTTCTGACCCTTTTACGGCTGGTATAACTGATTTTACTCAAGCAACTGACGGTATAAGAACTGCAACTATAGATGGCAATAATGGTATTACAAATTTTACAACTACCCAGGGAACAGATGGTACAGCAACCTCGGCGCTGCCTAGTCTATTCCAATATCCTGATAAGTTTCTCGCATTACTGGAAGCACGCGTAACTAGTGGTAACGCCAAAGTTCTCACCGATCCAACTTTAACAGTGCAAGAAGGGCAACAAGCAACTGTACGCTTGGTACAAAAAATTGTAGAAAGTGTAAAAACCGAGATTGATGGGGAGTCGGGGACAAGAACTGTCACTCCAGAAATAGGTGAAGCTGGATTAGTACTAACCGTTAATGTAGAAGGGATTGACGATAATGGCTTTGTTTCGATGTCCGTCAGTCCTTCCGTTAGCTCTGTTGGGGCAACGCAAGCGTTTGATAGTGGGAATGGTGCAACTAATACACTTAATTTATTAAGTACGCGACAAGTAAGTTCTGGTTTGGTACGGATGCGGGATGGTCAAACTTTAATTTTGTCAGGGATTATTCAAGACCAAGAAAGAACTACTGTTTCTAAAGTACCTATTTTGGGTGATATTCCTTTGCTTGGTGCTTTATTTAGAAGTACCGACAAGACTAATGAACGAGCAGAAGTAATAGTTTTGTTAACTCCTAATATCGTGGATGAGGATGCAGGGCTGGCAAGCAACTTTATGCCTAGTAAAGAAAGCCGTGAAATGATTGAAAAATCTGGGGTTGACCCACTTGGAGAACCAGGTAAGTAGCCTGTTTTGGGACTCGATTTCGGTGGTTAAAATGGAAAAAATTGTTGAAATCTATGTTAAATAACGCTTTCAACGATCCATATTTGTCTTGTAGAGCTTAGAATAAGGCAGTGAAAAAACTGTAGCCTATGAAATACTGTGAGTTTTTAGAACTCAGATGCTATAAATTAGGCTGGTGAACTGTACTCCGTCTGATGAAGAGGATATCTAAAGACTAATATTGGCTAAATTTATAATGGTTTTTGCCCCCCTAGCCCCCCAACTCGCGCGTTCCTTGGCTGCTGAAACAGCAGCAGGGTCGCTCGTCAATTCTGGGGGGAAAAGATTTTAAAGTCCCAGCCCCCTCTAATCTCCCCCAAACTTGGGGGAGACTAATCGTTCCCTCCCCAGAATTGGGGAGGGGTAGGGAGGGGCGAGGGATTTAGGGGGCTTTTATCAAACTAATTAGGCTTCTCAGATAACCTTTTCAAACGACAGGACTTATGTTCACTTTATGTTGATTCATTTTCTAACTCTAAGAGGACATTTAAAAGGTTAATTCCTGCTATGTCTTTCCTGACTTTTGCCCCCCTAGCCCCCCAAAATTGGGGGGAAGAAGATTTTAAAGTCCCAGCCCCCTCTAATCTCCCCCAAACTTGGGGGAGACTAATCGTTCCCTCCCCAATTCTGGGGAGGGGTAGGGAGGGGCGGGGGATTATAGGGGGCTTCGATATAGCAAATTAAACTTTGAAGATAACCTCTAAGTTCTTAGATACCGAGAACTACATGACACACAAACCACAAATTCATATAAGAAGGAGACCACTAAAATGAATAAAGGTGAACTAGTCGATCGCATTTCGCAAAAAGCGACTGTAACTAAAAAACAGGCTGACGCTGTATTGTCCGCAGCCGTCGAAACTATTATGGAAGCTGTATCTGATGGAGATAAAGTAACCCTAGTTGGTTTTGGTTCTTTTGAGCGTCGCGATCGCAAGGAAAGAGAAGGACGTAACCCCAAAACTGGAGAAAAAATGTCCATTCCTGCTACTAAAGTTCCTGCTTTTTCGGCTGGTAAGCTATTCAAAGAAAAAGTAGCCCCTGCTAAAAAGTAGTTTTAAGATAGTTAATTTATCTTGAACAGACCACAACACGGTGGAAATTTGAATTGGGCAGCCAGCATTGCTGGTTGTCCAGTTTCTGCTTTAATCGATTTTTCCGCCAGCATTAACCCCCTAGGAACTCCCCCCAGCGCGATCGCTGCCATAGTTAATAGTACCAGTCAGTTAAATGCCTATCCCGACCCTGAATATCCAGAATTGCGATCGCATTTAGCCGAACATCATCAGATTGACCCTAAATTTATCCTGCCTGGAAATGGTTCGGCTGAGTTATTGACCTGGGCAGGCAGAGAACTAGCGCAACAAAATTTTACATATTTAATTACCCCCGCCTTTAGCGATTATGCCAGGGCTTTAAATGCTTTTGGTGGGAAAATATTATCCTGTCCTTTATCTTTAATAAGACTGACGCAGTGTGATAGAACTAGCCCCCCAAGCCCCCCAAATCTGGGGGGAAGAAGAATTAAAAGTCCCCCACTTGCACCAAGACACGCCCCTACGTTGCCAATTCCTGTAGATGTTCATCCCCAATCTGGACTCTTGCTCAACAATCCCCACAATCCAACGGGCAAATTATGGACGAGAGAGGAGATATTGCCCTATCTTGAGCAATTTAGCCTAGTGGTGATTGATGAAGCCTTTATGGACTTTTTAACGCCCTCTCAGGAGCAAAGCTTAATTCCACTAATTGAGGATTATCCCAATCTAGTTATTTTGCGTTCCTTAACTAAATTTTACTGTCTACCTGGATTAAGAATCGGCTATGCGATCGCCCATCCTGAAAGATTACAAAAATGGCAAAAGTGGCGCGATCCTTGGTCAGTCAATACCCTAGCAGCAGCAGCAACCGCAGCAGCACTACAGGATAAAAAGTTTCAGCAACAGACTTGGAACTGGTTGCAACCAGCGCGATCGCAATTATTTGAACAGCTAGAAGCCATACCAGGCATCCAGCCTTTAGCCAGCGCGGTTAATTATCTGCTGGTTAAAACAGAGTCGGCGACGGAATTACAGCAGAAGTTGCTAGTCAATTATCAAATTGTAATTCGAGACTGTATCAGCTTTCCTGAGTTGGGCGATCGCTATTTTCGCATTGCGGTACGTTTACCCGCAGAGAATGATCGCTTAGTCCAAGCCATTGCTGCTATGGTTTAATTTGGGTCATGACTTGTGACTTCCGATTCTTGTAAGGGCGATTTGTGAGGTAGCTATTTCATTCTTACTAGCCAGAGAATAAATTCTCTGTCTCATACCTTAAGTCCGTTTAAACGGACTTGACATCTTAGCCAAGCTCGCGCGTTCCCTAGATGAGTAAAACTCATCGGGGTCGCTCGCCAAATTGATTTCTTGGTGCATGATAATTTAGCATGAAATAGCCCTGCTTCTAACTTGACAACATGGCAGTAGACTATGATTTGGTAATAATTGGTAGTAGTTGGGCGGGTATATATGCTGCCCAAATTGCTGTGCAGCTTCAGGCACGTGTTGCTTTGGTGACTCAGGGTGCTACAAATTATTTACCTAATGACACTTTAGTCAATCAAAATCTGAGTGAGGTAGGACGTTTAAACTATCAACTGGCTAATAATCCCTTTGCCACGGCATCAGAAACGCAATTCCCTTATGTTTCTCTCGCTGAAGCTAGTAACTGGGCAAAAGGAATTAATCAAGTCCAAACCAGCAATTCGCTATCTAGCCTGTCTGCTTTAGGAGTTGATGTAATCCAAGGCAAAGGGGAATTTTGCCGTTTACCAAATTTGGCGTTTAATGTGGGTAAGAGAAAATTGCGATCGCGTAATTTTTTACTGGCTACAGGTTCTAATTTTGTCCCTCAATCCTCAGAAGCTAACATTATTAATGACTGTTTGACTCTACGAGACTTAGGCAATCAGGATTTATCTGAATTACCTGACAAGATAATTATTATTGGTAGCGATCCGACTGCTTTAGAGTTGACTCAAGCTTTAGCCCGATTTAAAAAGCAGATTACTTTAGTTGTTCAGCAGCCAAGAATATTACCTCAAGAAGATTTAGATATTGCCATCTTGATTCAGGCGCAGTTAGAAGCCGAAGGAGTTGAGATCTATACTAATTCTAAAATTAGCCAGATTAAGGTAATTAATGGGCAAAAATGGATACAGGCAGGCGATCGCGCTTTGTCAGCCAATGAGATAATTATGGCTGATTACCGTCAGCCTAATATTGCAGGTTTGAATCTAGCGGGAGTAAATGTTAAATATGATTTACAAAAGGTTTATGTCAATCAGAAGCTACAAACTACTAATCCCCATATTTATGCCTGTGGTGATTTAATTGGTGGTTATAGTTTACCTAATGTTGCCCAATATGAAGTTAATTTAGTTCTCAAAAATACTTTATTTTTTCCTTGGTATAAAACCAATTACAACTCTGTTCCTTGGGCTGTTTTAACCCAGCCTAATTTGGCTAGGGTGGGCTTGAACGAAAGTCAGGCAAAACAAGAATACGGAGAAGATATTTATGTAGTCAGAGAATATTTCAATAACCTGACTCAGGCGCAAATATTAGATAAGACCACAGGATTGTGTAAACTACTCGTAAGAGCCAATGGAGAAATATTAGGCTGTAGTTTAGTTGGCGATCGCGCTGCCGAATTGATTGCGATCGTTGCCTTAATGATCCAAAACAAAATAAGACTAGACTGTAATCCGATGCGAGGATTGACTTCAGTATCTATTCCCACTATTTATCCAACTATGTCTGAAATATTACATCAGGCAAGTAACAATTTTTATCTGCAAAAGTTACAGCGTCATCCTAAACTATTAAATCGTCTACGAACTTGGTTTTCTATCCGTAAACAGTAGACCTCTTGCACGAATCAGAAATTATCGGTTGACAATGAGGTCAGAGGTCAGAGGTCAGAGGTCAGAGGTCAGGAATTTAAAACCAGTATTGAATGAAAAAATACATTTATGCAAGAGGTCTATTAGGGGCGATTCGCGAATCGCCCCTAAATTAATTAATAATGAATAAAAGGCTTTTTATTGTTTTTGAGGGAATCGATAGTTCGGGTAAATCTACTCAAGCCCAAATGTTGAAGAGTTATTTTTTAGCTACAGAAGAAAAAGCTGAAATTAGTTCTGAACCTTCTAATGGCATTATTGGAAATATGATTCGCCAAGCATTAAAACAAAGAATTGTCTTTAATCGCGATCGCAATTTATTTGATGAACAAATGGCTTATCTCTTTGCTGCCGATCGCCACGATCATTTATATAATGAAATCGACGGCGTATTTAAGTTAATTCAAGATAACTATCACGTTATTAGTACTAGATACTATTTTTCTTCTTTGGCATATAATTGTGAAACTGTAGACAAGTTTAACTTTATCCAACAACTTAATGCTCGTTTTCCTAATCCCGATTTAACTATATATATTGATATTCCTATCGAAATTTCGGTAAAAAGATTGCAAGAACGTTCTCTAAAAGAAATATATGAAACTAAAAATAAATTAACTAAAGTTCGCTCACAATATCAGCAGATATTTTCTAAATATAAGGGAAGAGCGATCGCTGTTGATGGAACCAAAGAACCTGAGCAAATTTATCAACAAATAGTGGAGTTTATCCAGGCTAATTTTAATTAGTTAATGTTAGTTATTAATACTTATATTAGTATAAAAAGCAATTTTAGCGACTACAAACTGTTTAGATTCTGAATTATTCAATTTCAATCAGCTTTCGCTTGCTGAATAAACCAGATTTAATTGCAACTTGTGATTGAGTAACCTGATATTTTTTTGCCAGAACTTTAATTAGCTCTTGGTTAGCCTTGCCTTTTACTGGGGAAGATTTAAGGTGAACTACTAAACTACCGTCTTCTAACTGCTCTATTTCTTGCTTGCCAGAATTAGGTTTTACTTTGACCTTAATTTTCATTTTTATAAGCTTTAATTAGAAAAGTAATTGTATTGCCAAAAAAACAATATGATTTAAGGTTGGCTATACTTGTTCTTATTAAAAAAACTAATATTGTGCAACTAATTAGGAAGATTCATTTTCTATATTCATAGATTTAAAAAACCAACCTCACGGCATATTTATTCAAAATATAGCTTTCGCTATTGGCATCTTCAGCCAGAGAATATAACCATAAAATGAAGCAAAATTCAGATAAACCAGTCAATCTGAGCAATGGTACAGCAAACTCTCCTAATCGGTGGCGTAAAATAGTTATAATTACAGCTATTTTGCTTTTAGGTGGTGCAGGTGGTGGCTTAGTTTATGGTTGGTATTTTGTGCAGCGCAAGCTAATACCTTTAGTAGAAAAAGAAACAGGAAATTATCTTCATCGTCCCCTCGAACTAGGAAATCTAAAAAGCATATCCTTTGTAGGTGCCAATTTTGGCAATAGCGCACTTCCTGCAACAGAGGATAATCCTGATTTTGTCACGGTCAAAACAGTAAAGGTTAATCTTGCGCCACTTTATTTTTTACGTAAGCGCAAGCTAAAGCTAGACATTATTTTACAAAAGCCTAATGTCTATATTGAGCAGGATAAATCAAAACTATGGACTCCTACAGATTTTGGTTCAGATGACAATTCAAACAAGCAAATTGTTGAAGTACAGTCTATTCAACTTCAAGGTGGTCAACTTTCTTTAGCTGCTTACAATACAGAAAAAGCAGCCTTAAATCCAACTGTTACTGCCGACATAGATAATATTACCGTTCGCCCTATTAATGAGGTAATTCAGTTTAATGCTGTGGCGCAGTTGGTAAAAGGGGGAAGGTTTACTGTTGATGGTCAAGGAAATAATCAAACAGGAATTATTAATCTATCTGTATTAGCGCAGCACCTAAATGCTTCTGAAGCAAGCAATTTATTGGCTTTACCGATTGAATTAAATCAAGGAAATATTGACGGTAAAATTGACGTAACATTATCTAAAGCTCCTATTCCTGAATTACAAGGAAAGCTAGATTTAAATAATGTAAGTCTGCAAATCCCTAATTTGGTTAAACCTTTTAGTCATAGTAACGGTCAGGTTTCTTTTGCAGGTACAAAAATTGAATTAGATAATATTGCCACTAAGTTTGGTCAAGTATCAGGGAAAGCTTCTGGTTCACTCGATTTAGCAGATAAGGGAAATTATCAAATTAATACCAAGATCGAACCTGTAAAAGCCAAAAAGGTAATTGATGCTTTAGAGTTAGATACACCAGTACCAATCAAAGGCAAAATAAAAGGCAACGCTAGGGTTAGAGGAACATTAGACAACCCTGTAGTGCAGTTTGATATCGCTACTGCTAGTCCTAGTCGTATCGACAAAGTAGATTTTAAAAAGATTGATGCCAATCTAGAAATAGTCGGTACAACCCTATCAGTAAAGCAATTTACTAGCTTACCCAAAACTGGAGGCAAAATTGAGGGCAATGGCAATTTACAGCTAGACGGCTTACAAAACCTAGCTTTTAATATTTCGGCAAAAAACGTTTCAGGTAAAGCGATCGCCAAAGCCTATAATAATAAACTACCTGTAGATATTGGCTTAATTTCAGGTACAACCAAAATATCTGCTCAAGCAGGATTATCCACTCTGCAATTTCGAGATGGCAAGACTAATTTTACTTTGGGTAATGGTGTAGTTCAAGTAGATAACTTAGATTATGACCAGGGTAAGTGGACATCTAAGCTAAGAACATTGGGGGTAGAATTTGGCAGCTTACCGTTCGGTAAAGGTAGCGCAACTACGATTGCTAAAGGAAAGATTGATGGCGTGTTTGAAGTTTCAGGCACAAAGGATCTGGGTAATTTGAGTCAAGTTAAAGCCCAAGGTAAGGCTAATTTAACTACCGTTGGTGGTACGGTTGCTCTACCTAAAATTGCGATCGCTGATAATAGTTGGCAAGCAGACGCTAAAACTAAGAATTTAAAACTACGGCGTTTATTTCCTGATTTGCCCAACGAGTTTAATGACAATCTTAGCGGTGACTTTTCTCTGACAGGCAATATACCCGATCGCTCTCAACCTCAGACCTTAATCAATGGCTTTGGCGATTTAGCTTTAGCTAAAGGTCAAGTCAAGGTGGATGCCTTAAAAATAGTCGATCGAGATTGGACAGCCAACGTTCGAGGAATTGACCTCAAGCTTAAACAGTTGAGTTCTACTACCCCAGATCAGTTTGCCGGCTTAGTTAATGGCAAGCTTAAGTTAGCAGGGACTACGGATAATATTACTCCAGAAGGAATTAGAGCCAACGGCAAAGGTAGTTTAACCCTGCCTCAAGGAGTTTTTGAGGCGGACAAACTAGCGATCGCCAATGGTAAATTCAAAGCCTCTGTACTGCCCCTGGGAGTAGATCTAAGCCTTTTTGCCGATCCAAAGTCGGATGATTTAAAGCTCACTGGACAACTGGGAGGACAGCTAGTAGTAACGGGCAAAGTAGATAATCTCAGTCCTACCGCCGTCGCAGCCAAAGGAAATTTGACCTTTAGCCAAGGAATCGATTTTTTAGAACAACCTTTGGGGGCAGATATAGCTTGGGATGGCAAACGGTTAGACGTGCTACAGGCAAAAGGAGATGGTTTAGATGCCAAAGGGTATATCGTACTAGACAAGTCATTTTTTAGCGATATTGCCGATAAATTGGCAGCAGTAAATTATTTTGAATTTAAAATTCCCCAAGCGCGATGGATTAACATCAAAAAGTTACGCTTGCCCCTGCCTAGCTGGGCAGCTAATTTAGACTACTCAGGAAGGGGTGAGTTTTCAGGACAAATTAGCGGGACTCCCACCGCTATAAATATTGCTGGTGATTTGGGTTTAAGAAACTTTAAAGTAGAAAATGTAGAGTTCGATCCTTTTTTAGCAGGAAATATTCAGGTATCTCCTAAAACAGGAGTCAACTTAAAGCTAGATGAAGTTTTAACTACACCTTTATTGCCGAGTGGAGAAGACTTTGGTTCTGAACCTCAGGCTTTAGATAAGATTGAGCTAGTTCTAGATCGCAATTTTTCGCCTCAAGCTTTTGCGATCGCCCATGACGGCATATCCGTTAAAGGAGAAGGTAACCAAGAAACCTTAAAATTTACCACCCAAAATATTCCTTTAAAACTGCTTAAAGCCGCAGCCCTTAAAAGCAAAGATTTTAAAATCCCAGACAGTATAGCGACTCAACCTGTAGATGGCAAATTATCAGGAGATTTTAGCTTAAATCTTGCTACCCTGGCGACTTCAGGCAAAAATGTCGTCATCGATAACCCCGCTTTAGCAAGTATCAGAGGCGATCGCCTTCAGGGAAATTTTCAATATGCAGATAATTATTTTGCCATCCAAGATGCTGAATTTCAGCAAAGAAACAGCGTCTATAAGCTCAAAGGCAATCTGATTCAAAAGCCTGATGATATTGATGTTGATGGTCAAGTCTCAATTGACGGGGGACAGATTCAGGATATTCTAGTGGCACTGCAAATTTTTGAATTAACAGATTTTAGCCGTATTTTTAGCGATCGCCTTTATGGCGACGCAGCAGATTTATACCAGCCTACTATGCCACCTAATCAGCAACCAATATTTGACGTTGGCTTAAAAGATGCGTCTGTATTTGAACAGCTACAGTTACTATCAGCCATTCAAGCTTGGCTGGCTGATTTACAAAAACAACAGCAAAGTGCTTTGATTCCTCCCATTAGAAATCTCAAAGGGACTTTCGATGGCAAGATTAATGTGTCAGGCTCTTTAAGTAATGGCTTAGATTCTCAGTTTGAATTTTTAGGTGAAAAATGGCGATGGGGTAATTTAGTTGGTGAAAAAGTTATTGCCAAGGGTAACCTTAAACAAGGAATATTGACCCTACTACCGATTTCAATTCAGCTTGAAGACAATATCGTCAAAGACAAAGCTAAAAACAAAAATAGAACATCCACCCCTACTCTCTTATTCACAGGTACGTTTGGGGGAAAAACTCAATCAGGACAGTTTAAACTAGTAGAAGTTCCCGTTAAATTAATCGAGCAGTTATTTTCCTTACCTCCAGAATTAGAATTTAACGGCTTAATCAACGCCAGTGCCAGTATCGCCGGGACTACCGATGACCCTCAAGCAAGGGGTGAAATCACCATTGATAATGCTTCTTTGAAAGACACTTCAATTCAAACTACCAAAGGCAGTTTTAACTATCAAAATGCTCGTTTAAACTTTTTTGCCAGCAGTATTATTGCCGAAGATGCCGATCCTGTAACCGTTAAAGGAAACATTCCTTATAAGCTACCGTTTGCCAAAACTGAACCAGATAGCGATCGCCTTGAACTACAGTTAAACGTCAAAGACAAAGGTTTGGCTTTATTAGATATATTTTCTGGGGGAGAATTAAAGTGGATTGATGGTCAGGGAGAAATTGCCCTAGACATTTCGGGAATTCTCGATGCCCAACAAAACCTGCCCAGAAAATTAGTCGCTCAAGGCACGGCTACTATTAATAATGCTACTGTTGCTGCCAAAAGCTTACCTAAAAACTTAATTACTAATATTAATAGTAAAATCTTTTTTGATTTAGATAATATTCGCGTTAATAGTTTTGAAGGAGATTTTGGTGGAGGCGAAATTCTCGCTGCGGGAACAATTCCTTTTAACAAGGATGTTTCCAAAAATCCGCTCACCATTGATTTTAACAATATCAAAATAGATGTACCTAAGCTATACAACGGAGGAGTGAAGGGAAAACTACAAATATTGGGTAAAGCTACAGAACCAAATATTGCTGGCGATGTAACTTTATTTGACGGTACGATTTTTTTAGGTGGTGAAGATGAGCAAAACAAGACGGTAGATAATATAGAAAATATAAATAATCTCGATCAAAAACTTAATGCCATCAATCAACGTGCAGCAGCTGCGCAAAGTATGGCAGCCGTAACTCAATACAAGAATCTCAAGCTACAATTAGGAGAAGATATTCAAATTAGCCAACCGCCAATCTTTACTTTTCTTGTCACAGGAAATCTGAATATTAACGGCACTTTTCTAGAGCCTAGTCCCGAAGGCACGATTAATTTAAAACGTGGTCAGGTTAATTTATTTACGACTCAACTCAACCTTTCTAGAGACTATCAAAACACGGCTCGTTTTTCTAATAACAATGGTCTCGATCCTTTTGTAGATGTATTACTTATTGGTTCAGCCCTAGAAACCAGACAAAGACAAGTTCCTAGCGAAGTATTGCCGACAGAAATTCCTGAAGCTTTTAATGTGGGAACGCTAGAAACCGTAAGAATTTCTGCCCAGGTCAAAGGGCTTGCTAGTCAAATCAGCAATAATAAAATTGAACTTACTAGTAGTCCTCCCCGTAGCCAAGCAGAAATTGCTGCTTTGTTAGGCGGTGGAGTTGTCGAAGCTTTGGGAAATAGCAACGGTACTTTAGGGTTAGCTACCTTGGCTGGTTCAGCCCTTTTTGGTAGCCTCAATGGAGAATTTAACAATATTTTTCCCATTGGCGAATTGCGTCTTTTTCCCACTCAAATTATTGATGAAAATAGAGATAACGATCGCAATGATGCCCTAGCAGGAGAACTTGCTTTTGACTTAATTGATAATTTTTCCTTTTCTGTACTAAAAGTTCTCAATACCGATATTCGCGCTCAGTATGGTTTTCGCTATCGCCTTGACAATAATTTTGTGCTTCGGGGTTCGAGTAATTTCCAAGATAATAGTAGGGTCTTAATTGAATTTGAATCTCGTTTTTAGGCGTTGTTGATTTTATGTGTGACTTACAAAAGAAGGCGTTGCTGAAAAATAATGATAAATCTTGCAAGATAAAGTTGAAGTTATCTGCGCCGAAGCAACACTAAAATTGAAAAGAAAATTTAACAATAAATTCTAAGTAGGAACCTTTTGCCATTTCTGAGCAACTTTATCTATCAGCATTACCACTTGGGTAAGATCTTTTCCTTTATCTGCCAAACCATAGGTTACTTGTGGAGGAATAGTTGCTTTGTAGTCTCGATAAATAATCTCCTCTCCTTCTAACTTCCGCAATCGTTCCGTTAAAACTTTCGCCGATATACCATCAATTCTGCGTCTCAACTTTCCAAAGCGAGTCGGACCGTTGTTACTCAAAACCCACAAAATTTTTAGTGTCCATTGACCCGCTAACAAGACGAGAAGTTTCTCTGATGGACACTCTAAACACTCTAAATGTTCTTCTAATAACATAGCTAGTTCATTGATAGTTATCTAGTTACTTTAAAGTACCTAGTTGACTTTTAATAGTAGTAACTTATAGTAAGTAGTGCAAGCATTTATCACTATAAAGAAAACACAATGGCTGAAACTACAAAAATTACAACTTTAGATAACGGTCCATTTCTGGTTAATGGCTCAGTTGTCCTTACTGATGCTGAGGGAAATCAATTTGACTTAACAAACAAACCTGAAGCACCTGTAGCACTTTGTCGCTGTGGTGAAGCAGTGCGGTCTTGTTGGTTTCCAGCAAAGAGCAACTGCTGAACCCGAAGGGAGGTTCTGGCTCAAGTCCTTTTTGTGACGGCTCTCACGGGAAAATTGGCTTCTCCTCAGCAGAACGAGCAGGTCAGTAACATCTAAAATTAACTTCAATTGCTAAAGTAGTTTGGTAATTAAACAAAGCAGTTGTCACAGCTAATTCAATACAGGATAAAACTTTGTAACCTGGATTTTGTATGAAGTATGTACAACCGCAACCAAGGAGAAAATAACCAATGCAGTCAGCAAATGGAGAAAGGTTAGTCAAACAACTTCATCGCATTCAACCTAGCGTAAGCCGTCATTGGGGAGGAGACAAAAATTTTAGCCAGCGTTAAAAAGATTTGCTCATCAAAGCAACGTAGAAAAATAGCAATATTTATTACTTATTTCTTAAAATAAATATGTTTTCTTGCTATTACTGACCCCACTACTTATAGATTTTATCAACTATGCCCAGTCTAATTTTTTACGGTACGCCCCAAAGTACCTATGTCCGAACCGTGCGACTGTTGCTAGCAGAAGCTAATATCAATGACTATGAATTGAAAGATATTGGTATTTTTAATGGCGATAACAAAACAGAAGCATATCTGGCTAAACATCCCTTTGGCAAAGTGCCTACGGTAGAAATAGACGGTATAACAATCTACGAAACCACAGCGATTACCTATTACATTAACCAAAAGCTAGCTAAAGGTAAGTTTGCGCCCCCCGACCTTTTGATGCAAACTAGAATGTTGCAAATTATGGCAATCATTGATAACTATCTCTATACTCCTGCTGTTGGCACAATTGTAATTCAAAACCTGATTGTTCCTAGTCAGGGAGGTGAAACAGACCAAGAAGCAGTACAAAAAGCGATCGCGCCAACTCAAAAAGCTTTAGAGGCAATTGAAGACTTATGTGTCGGTAGTCCTTTCCTCGTAGGCAGCATGATTAGCATTGCTGATTTTTATTTAATTCCAATTTTTGTTTATCTCGAACAAACACCACAGTTTGCAGCCGTTACAGTTAACACGCCCAAGTTAAAAGCCTGGTGGGAGGAGACAAAAATTTTAGCCAGCGTTAAAAAGATTTGCGCCTAGAGTCAGTAAGTAGGGTGGGCAAACTAAAGTCGAACCCTTTAGGGGGTCTTCTCTCATTTTTGCCGACTAAATTTGCCCACCGTATTAAGTAATCAGTAATCAGTAAAATGAAATTAAGACTCAAAGATTTAGAGATCACCAGCCCTGTATTTTCGACTTTATCAGCTATCCCCAAACTTTATACCAGTGATGGAGAGAATGTTTCCCCTGCTTTGCAGTGGAGCAAAATACCGCCAGAAACTAAACAGCTTGCATTGATTTGTCACGATCCTGATGCACCTTTACCTTGGGGATTTACTCACTGGATTGTTTACAATATTCCCGCCGACATTACCGAAATAGAAGAAGCTGGGGGAGATCTATTTACCGCAGGGGTTAACAGTTCTGGCAGCAAAGGTTATACAGGGCCTGCACCTCCATCGGGACACGGTGTTCATCACTATTATTTCTGGCTTTATGCTTTGGATAAATCTTTAGACCTCAAGGCTGGATTAAATCGAGAAGAATTACTAGATGCGATCGCCGATTCAATAACAGCACAAGCCAGATTAGTCGGAATTTACGAACGTTAAACTATTCAATTTTGAAACCATTCACTAGACTTTATCGTTAATTATGACTTCAACAATAAACATTACTAATCTTCTCAGTCCTCTAAATGTAAATAAAGGTCTATCCCTAAAAAATCGAGTGGTAATGGCTCCCATGACTCGCTCGCGTGCTGGTGCAGAAAGAATGCCTAATGCTTTAATGGCAGAATATTATGCTCAAAGAGCAGGTGCGGGTTTGATTGTTACTGAAGCTACCAGCATTTCCCCACAGGCAGAGGGTTGGCAACATAGCCCTGGTATCTATACAGCAGAGCAAACTGAAGCTTGGAAACAAGTCGTCGATGCGGTACACGCTAAAGGTACGCCAATCTTTTTGCAGCTTTGGCATACAGGAAGATCCTCTCACAGCAGTTTCCAAGAAAATAACCAGCTTCCCGTAGCACCTTCGGCAATTAAAATTGAAGGGGATGGAACTCATACAGCAAAAGGCAAACAGCCTTATGAAACCCCTAGAGCTTTGGAGACTGGCGAAATTCCTCAAGTCGTAGAAGATTACCGCAAAGCAGCCGCTAATGCCAAAGAAGCTGGTTTTGATGGAGTAGAAATTCATAGTGCTAATGGCTATCTAATCGATGAGTTTTTGCAATCTAAAACCAATCATCGTACTGATAAATATGGTGGAAGTATAGCCAATCGCTATCAGTTTTTAAAAGAAATTGTGGAAGCTATTTTAACCGTATGGGATGCAGAACAAGTAGGAGTCAGACTTTCCCCCAATGGTGTCTATAACGATATGGGATCACCCGATTTCCGTGAGACTTTTACTTATGTTGCTCAACAATTAAACAGCTATGATTTGGCATATATACATTTATTAGATGGTTTAGCTTTTGGTTTCCACGAACTAGGAGAACCAATGACCCTAGCAGAATTTAGAAAGGTATATGATGGGGTGCTAATGGGTAACTGTGGTTACGATCGCAACTCGGCAGAAAAAGCGATCGCTTCTGGCGATGCTGACTTGATTGCCTTTGGTAGACCATACATTAGCAATCCCGATTTGGTTGCTCGTTTTGCTAACAATTGGGAGCTTAATCCTGATGCAGAGATGGCTATCTGGTATTCTTTTGATGCCGAAGGTTATACCGATTTTCCCACATATCAAGAGTCTAATTTTGTTTCAAGTTAATATAGGAACGTCTAATGTGAATTAGCGGTCAGACCCCCTAAAGGGTTTAGCAGTTCCTTCGCCCTCAGCAGTCGCTCTTTGTTGGAAACCAACAAGACCGCGCTGCTTCGCAAGTCGGGAAACCCGCCCAACGGACTGCTTCACCGCGTCGCCGTCAGAAGTCAGACCCCGCGTCGCTCGCCTGTTGGGGACGTGACGACCCTCCCCAAAGCCGAGGCAACGTGGGGCGAACCTCTTCGCCCCTTTAAGTGCCGTCTTCCGTAAACATTAATCATGATTTCACTCATCAGTTGATTTCTAATTATTTAGACGAAGAATTGAATCTGCTTGAGTTAAATTCTCAAAAAAATCTTTATTTCTCTTGAAATATTGGACTTTTTATAAGCTGATAGTCAAAAAGTCAATTCACATTAGGCGTATAGCAAGAGTATTGAACCTACATTCGGCTGTTTCTAGAACATCAGAAACAATTAAAAGTCTGGCGCAGGGATAAGATAGTAGCGACGGCAAGACTTGCTGAAAACTGCAAAATATGTCGTCCTAATTTATAGTTCGATTGCTATAAATAATTTACAGTAGAGTTTTCATTCGATTGTGTAGTGGGCTGTTCTTTGAGAATTTGTGCTTTTAACCATTCGATTTCAAAGCGGAGATTGGCTAGATGACGTTGTAAAGCGATCGCTTGATAGGGGTCTTCGGTATCTTGCTCAACCAATTGTGATTCGCGTTTTTCAAGCCGTAATTTACAGGTCATTAAACGAAACTGCATCAACTTAATTCGCTCCTTTGGTTCTAGTTGACTAAAGAAAAAGAATTTGATGATAAAACGAGAACGACTGTTAACCCAGCTTTCACGGGGATGCGCCAGCATTGCTTGTCGCCAGCGATCGCGTCCTGACTCAGTTATTTGATATACTTTACGATTTGAGTCACCATCTACCAATTTTTGAGTTTGAATATATCCCTGTTTTTCCAGTCGCTTAAGCAGTGGATAAATAGCACCGTAATTGACGCTGATACAGCCACTCATAAATCTTTCTAACTGTTGTTTTAAAAGATATCCGTGTAAAGGTTTTTTGAGTAATAGACCAAGCGCAGCTAATTCCAACATTTTTGGTTACTGTCAATACAAACAATACTTAATATAAAATTGATATAATTGCTAAGAATATCACTTTGATATAGTTTGATTCAACGATAACGAAATTGAATCGCTACTGCCTGCTTCAGTTTCGTAAAATTTATGTCTCTCAGATTTTCCGCAATTAAATATACTTATCAATTGCCATATTGGTCGATCTTGATACCTGGAATACTATTATTGCCTTCAAGTTGTGGTTTATTACCTCCTGGAGATGCCCAAATTGAATCTTCTAGTCCTCAAGAAAAATCTGCATCTGTTGATGTGGCGGTAGCTCGTCAAGGCTCATTAGAAAAAGATACCGAGTATGTGGGTACGACTTTTCCAGTACGAGAAGTTTCCTTGCGATCGCGCATTGAAGGACAAATATTAGATATGACAGCAGACGTAGGCGATCGAGTAGAGCAAGGTCAAGTAATGGTACGAATCGACGATTCAATTTCAGCATCTACGGTAGTGGAGGCAGAAGCCCAGGTTGCTGCCCTCCAGTCGGAAGTAGCCAGTTTAGAAGCAAATGTAAACGATGCCCGCGCCCAGGTCGAACAAGCACGACTAGAGCTAAAACAGACGCAGTCTGATGCTGCTAGAACCAGCCAGCTTTTTCAACAAGGGGCGATTTCCGAGCAAGAAGCAGAACTAGATAGAACAGCGGTAGGTACGGCAGAACAAGCATTACGCTCTGTCCAACAGCAAGTAGCCAATCGCTCATCTGCCGTAGTAGCTGCTCAACGTCGCGTGGCGGCACAGGAGGCATTAGTTGCCCAGGAGCAAAAAAGACAGTCATTTACCGTGTTGACTTCTCCTGTAACTGGTTCGGTATTGGAAAGAGTTTTAGAACCAGGAGATTTGGCACAGATAGGTGATGAAATACTGAGATTAGGAGACTTTAGCCAGATTCAGGTACAGGTACAGATTTCCGAATTAGAATTAGCAGAGATTCGGGCGGGACAGACGGCGCAGGTACAGTTAGATGCCTTTCCCAAACAATCGTTTAAGGGAAAAGTGACGCAGATTTCTTTGGCTGCCGATGCTACTGCCCGTTTGATTCCTGTGGAAGTGACTATCCCCAACAGCGATCGCCGTATTGGTAGGGGGTTACTGGCGCGGGTTAATTTTGGTCAACAGAGCGATAAAAGGGTAGTTGTTCCCGAAACAGCAGTTGCGAGACAGTCCGTTGCGGTGAAGCAGTTCGTTGGCGGGGTTTCCCCGCTTAAAGAAACTGTCGAGGGTCAGGTAGCCTCAGAAAAGGTAAAACAAAATAATTCCGACTCAGATACTGCAACCATGTTTATTCTCCAGCGAGAGGGAGAAAAAGCTATAGTTACAGCCCGCAAGGTAAAACTAGGCGATCGCGCTAATTCACGGATAGAAATTCTCTCTGGACTAGAACCAGGAGAAGAATTTGTTGTCCGTAGCAGTGGCGATTTACAGAATGGCGATCGGGTTCGTCTTAGCTTTATATCCGAATCACCACAATCTGAATTATAAGATTCCAGCTTCTAATTTTATGTACGGGCGAACGGTCGTTCGCCCCTTCGTTATGAAAACTTCTCCTCCCTCCAATGTTAGTATCAGTGCCGTTGCCATTCGCCAACACATCGGCACTCTGATGTTAACTCTAGCGGTAATTGTGGTTGGCGTATTTTTTATATTTAATCTTCAAGTAGACTTACTACCGTCTATTACTTACCCACGCATTGGCTTGAGAGTTAATGTACCTGGGGTTTCTCCCGAAGTTGCAGTAGATGAAGTAACTCGACCTTTAGAAGAAGGACTAGCTGCTACTGAAGGTGTAGTACAAATTTTTTCGCAAACTCGCGAAGGGCAGGTAAGTATAAACCTTTACTTTCAACCAGGGGGGAATATCGATCGCGCTTTAAACGATGCTACTGCTGCTTTTAATCGGGCGCGATCTAACTTACCAGATACAGTTGAAGAACCAAGGCTGTATAAAGTCGATCCTTCTCAATTACCTGTTTACGAACTGGCATTGACCTCTAAATCTTTAGATCCTTTACAATTACGTGTGTTTGCTGATGAAGAACTGGCGCGGGAACTGGGAGTCGTTGAGGGTGTAGCCGTGGTTGATGTCTCAGGAGGTGTAGAAGAAGAAGTAAGGGTTTTAATCGATCTCAGTCGGCTTCAGGCTTTGGGCGTAGGGTTAAATGATGTTCTCACCGAATTAGAAGAAACTAATCAAGATATATCTGGCGGACGAATTCTGGGAGGGCTTAACGAACCTTTGACTCGTGTAGTGGGAAGGTTTGAGGATGCCCAGGAAATTCTCGATCTCTCTTTTGAAGTGGATGATTCGACAGCAGCAGAGACGGACAATAACTCAATCTCTCCCCAGCGCGTATATCTACGGGATTTTGCCCAGGTTATTGATGGTCAAGCCGACCAGCGAATTTTTGTGTTTCTCAACGAACAGCCTGCCGTGAAACTCAGCATTCAAAAGCAGCCTGAAGCCAATACGATTCAGGTCGTAGAGGGAATCAAACAGCGAATTGAACAGTTACGACAAACGGGGATAGTTCCCGAAGATATGGAATTGGTTGCTACCCTCGACGAATCGGTCTTTATTCGTAATGCCATTAGCAATGTCGCAGGTGCTGGTTTGATTGGTGCGGGGCTAGCAGCGATCGCCGTTTTGCTGTTCCTCGGTTCACTCCGTCAAACGGTGATCGTCGTTTCGGCAATTCCTCTAGCAGCACTAGCAGCAATTATTTTGATGAAGCTGTTTGGCTTGTCTCTCAATGTGTTTAGCCTGGGCGGATTGGCAGTAGGAGTCGGTATTGTGGTCGATAACTCTATTGTCATGTTAGAAAACATCGCCGAGGGTGCGGGGATGACCCCAGGTAAAGATGCCAAGACGCGACTCAATTCTCAGCAGTTGATCGAGCAATCAATCTCTAGCAGTCAGGAGGTTGAATCGGCTTTGGTTGCTTCTACCAGTACTAACTTAGTTTCCGTTTTGCCTTTTTTGCTCATTGGTGGTTTTATTTCCCTGCTGTTTAATGAATTGGTGCTTACCGTTAGTTTTGCAGTGGCTGCCTCAATTTTGGTAGCAATAACAGTAGTCCCAATGCTTGCTTCTCGTTTGCTGGGGATTCGCAAATCGAGTAAAATTGGGCGTTTTTGGTTACTACAAGCCTTTAATCGTCAATTTGAGGCTGCTACCAGACGCTACGGCATAATGCTTAAACAAGTTTTGCAACGGCGGTTGCTAGTAATTGGCTTAACTTTCTTACTGCTGGGTGGCAGTAGTTTTTTAATTATCGGTCAAGTTCCTCAAGAGATTTTGCCTCGGATCGATACGGGACAGGCGAGATTGTTTGCCCAATTTCCTCCAGGAACTCCCCTAGCCACAAATCGCCGAGTTATGGCAAAAGTAGATCGGATTTTACTAGCGCAGCCAGAAACAGAATATGTCTTTACTACATCTGGGGGCTTTTTATTTGGTAGCAACACCAGCGAAAACTCCTTGCGCGGTTCTAGCACCATTACTCTCAAACCCGATACAGATGTCGAAGCTTATGTCTCGCGGGTATCAGCCGAATTTGACAAGCTCAACTTAGTTGATATTCGCCTGCGGGTTAGTCCTGGTGAAGTACGGGGCTTGATTTTAAGCAACTCTCCAGTTCGGGGTGATGTCGATATTATCCTTCAAGGAGACAATACTCAAGTTCTTGAAGGGGCAGGACAGCAGGTATTAAATACCTTAGAACAACGAGCAACCTTATCTAGCTTTCGTCCCGATGCCGATCCCCGCCAGCCCGAAATTCAAATTCGCCTAAATCGCGATCGCGCTGCCGAGCTTAACTTAAATGTTCAAGACATTGGTAATACTTTAGAAACGGCGATCGCTGGTTCTGTACCTACTCAACTGCAACGGGGTAATCGTCTGGTAGACGTACGAGTCGAGCTTGAAGAGGTTTTTATTCGTCGCCCTTCTCAACTGGCGCAAATCCCTTTATTTATCGAGGATAGTAGTAGCTTAGTTCGTTTAGGAGATGTTGCCCGCATTGAATTTGGACAAGCCCCTGGAGAAATTCAGCGCATCAATCAACGACAGGTATATTTAATTACAGGTAGCCTTAATGAAGATGCAGATTTGAGTCAAGCCCTGGCTGAACTAGAGCAAATTTTTCAAGCGATCGATCTACCAGAAGGAGTTAGTCGTCTGCCGAGTTCTGCTGCCCAAAGCAATCAAGAAATTCAGTCTTCTTTCGCTGTTTTAGGCGGACTGGCGGCATTTTTAGTGTTTGTAGTAATGGCAGTACTGTATAATTCCCTGGTCGATCCTCTGGTAATTATGTTTACTCTTCCTCTAGCATTAGCGGGAGGAATTTGGGGACTGTTTCTTACCCAAACGGCAATCGGCATAACTGTAATTGTAGGTGCAGTTTTATTAGTCGGCATTGTGGTTAACAACGCAATTATCCTAGTAGAGTTAGCCAATCAAATTCGAGAACGAGAACAATGCGATCGCGCTACGGCAATTTTACAAGCAGCACCACAAAGATTGCGCCCTATTCTGATGACGACTATCACCACTGTAGTCGGGATGTTTCCCTTGGCGTTAGGGCTGGGACAGGGAGGAGAATTTTTGCAACCATTAGGTATTGTGGTCTTTTCGGGATTGGCATTAGCAACCCTACTGACTTTGTTTATTATTCCCTGTTTTTATATACTGCTACACGATTTGGTGGACAGAATTTCGGGTAAAAAGCGATCGCCTATCAAATTTTAAGCCAGTGAATGTAAATAACGCTACTTTCGGGTTATGAACATGAAATGGTTGGGCTGTAACCTATAATCTATAAGCTATAAGGGAAAAGACTTTGAAAGATTTGTTGATCTTCCTAACTTAAAATTTTATCATCGAAAAACGGTTTTTCAATTATCTCTGTTTGCAATAGCTCTACTCTTCCACGCGAACTCACGTTAAATATCAAAAGCCAGAAACTATCGCGCAAAAGAAGTTTCTAACTCGAAGAAACCATTTATAGTTCTAGCAAAAGCGATCGCTTTTGGTAGTTACGACTTTTCCTTGTTCAACTTGTAAGAAATTCGAGAATGAAGATTCCTGTTGATGCCATTATTCCCGAAGCAAAACTAACTAAATACTTGCTTGTATTTAAACCCAGAAACGATAAATCTCAATTTTTAGCTCAAGCTGGCTTTACCTTAGACAACTGGCAAACATTAAAAACAGCCCTTCAACAACTCAATCAATTTGTAGAAGCAATAGCAGATAGAAGTAGCGAATACGGAACTTTCTATAATGTGAGAGGAGAGATACAGGGGGACAATGGGATTAATTTATCTGTAGTTACAATTTGGTTAGAACAAAAAAGCGATGGTAAATTTCAATTTATAACTTTGATACCAGGAGATTAAAATCGAGATGACCCTAGAACTATACTCAGAAGTAGCCCTGACTCAAAACATAGCCGAACACAATCTAAAAATTGGAGATGTCGCTACTATAGTTGATTTTGTTCCCCATCCCCAAGGTGGCGAAGAAGGATGCGTATTAGAAATTTTTAACGCCGTAGGAGAATCGATTGCAGTGGTTACTGTTCCTATCTCTGCGATTAAATCTTTGTCAGCCAGCGAAATATTAACTACTCGTCCATTGAAACAAGCCATTTGAAAAAATTTTTGTACTTAACTGGCGATCGCGCAAAAGAAGTTTCTAACGCAAATAAACCATCTACAGTTCTAGCAAAAGCGATCGCTTTTGGTAGTTATAACTTTTGCCTATTTTTATATACTGTTTCACTTAATGATATTTTATAGGTAATTTGCCAATACTCAATTAATGTAGATCGAATAAACATGAAAAAATGCTTATCAGGGTTAGTTACGTTGGCAATTGCTATTTTCACCACCTCTGCCAGTTATGCTTCTGAGGTAAAGATTACACCAGTAGGTAGTCATGATGGAGAATTTTGCGCTCGCGATCGCGCCTTAATCTTTGAAGATCCTAATGGTACGCGCCTCCTGTTCGATGCAGGGCAAACCGTTGCTGGAGGTCAGGATAAGCGTTTGGGCAATATAAATGTGGTTTTATTAAGTCACGTCCACGGAGATCATTTAGGCGATCGCCGTATCTCAACAGTCAATGCAGGTAAATGTGCCAAACCAGAAGCCAATGAAGATGTCACCCCTAGTTCTAATACCGTCGATATTGCCGTAGCCAAGCAAGCTAAAATTGTCGTCGGTAGTGAGATGGCTAGTTTTTTGGCGCATAAAGTTGAAGCTTCAGGCGGAAACCCTGATTCTGTAAAGCTTGTCCGTTTTGGTGCTTCTGTAGATGTTGGCGGGGTAAAAATTACCACTGTCCCCGCAGTTCACTCGAATGGATTGAGTGGTGAATTTATTGAAGGCGAGTTGGGAGAAAATTTAGAAACTGCTGGTCTTACTGCCTATGTTGGACCACCGACTGGTTATATACTCACATTTAGTAATGGTCTAGTAGTGTATTTATCAGGCGATACTGGTGTTACCGCAGAGCAAGAAACAGTGGTGCGGAATCAATATAGTGCTTCGTTGGCAGTAATTAATATTGGTGATACGTATACCACAGGACCAAAAGAAGCGGCATATGTAATTAATGAATTGATTCAACCGACTTCTGCGATCGCTTCTCATGCCAATGAAGCTGCTACACAAGATGGAATAGTTGTTCCAGGTACAAAGACAGATTTGTTTATCCAAGCTACCGATGTGCCTGTCTATGTTCCTTTAAGCGGTAAAACAATGGAGTTTGATGAAGTAGGACAATGTATCGCTGGATGCCAGGAATTAGCAAAGTGAGGAATTTACTACGCAAATATGCAATAAGCTATCAATTTTATCGGCAAAAACTGCTAGAAGTAAAACAGATATTATTCATGTTGTTTGAGATGATGGTAAGGATTGAGGGAAAAGGATATCTCTATTGAGTAAAATAATTACGGACAACTTTAAAGATGGCGATCGCCTCTGCGGAACGATTCTTCTAAAATAAACAGGGGATGGGAGTACTGAATTAGATATATTTTCAGCTTACTACTCCCTCTTCTTATCCCCAACTCAGGTTAATTACGAAGTAGTCTCAGCAACAGAAGGTATCTCTGACGAAGCTTCTACTGTCTCTTCATTCGACTTAAAGACAACCCGCAGCAAAGCAGGTGCTATAAAGGTAGTGGCAATTACCATGACCACAATTCCCGCTTCTAAAGCTGGAGATAAAACACCGCTAGATGCACCAACCGCCACAAACACTAAACCCACTTCTCCTCTGGGAATCATACCAACACCGATCGCCAACTTGTCTAAATCTGGCTGACCAAATACAGTAAATCCTGCCAAAACCTTACCAATAATAGCGACAGTAATTAGAAAAGCAGCGATAATTAAGCCTTCTCTATTCTCAGGGTTGATTGGATTCAACACGCCTAAGTTGGTTTTGGCACCCACCGCAATAAAAAAGATTGGCACGAGCATATCCGATACAGGCTCAACTAGACGCTGTAATTCTTTCCGTCTATCGGTTTCATCCAAAACCAGTCCCGCAGCAAATGCTCCCAAAATCGCTTCTAAATGAATTGCAGTTGCCAAGTATGCCATCACAAAAGCAAAGGTAATAGCAGGAACTATTAAACCTCCACGAGTTTTCAATAGCTCGACTATTTTGACAAAGCTTCTATTAAAGACATTACCTAATAAAATCGCCCCGACTAAAAATCCAGTGGCACTAATGATCAAATAAATAACGTTACCAACATCAACTTCTCCTGTTTTTGCTAAACTTGCTGCTACGGCTAAAACAATTACCCCCAAGACATCATCAATTACCGCAGCACCTAAAATTATTTGCCCTTCTTTAGAAGTTAGCTGTCCCATTTCCGAGAGTACTCTAGAAGTAATGCCGATGCTAGTGGCTGTAAGGGCAGCACCCGCAAAAATTGCAGGAATAGCAGGAATGTTAAAAATAATCATCAATCCCGCAGTACCCGCAGCAAAAGGAGCAATTACGCCAATAATAGCTACTGTAAGAGCCTGAGTACCTACCTCCATCAACTCTTTGAGGTTGGATTCTAAACCAATTTCAAACAACAGCACAATAACTCCAATCTCAGCCAGCAAAGAAATCACTTCAGACTGGAGATGAAAAGTAACAGCCACGTTTTCTGGACTTAAGTCCGTGGTCATTTGCAAAAACTGCATAATTAGGGAATCACCCGCTTCAATTCCACCTTCGGGAAACACCAAAAAATGTAAAACAGAAACACCGACAATGACACCAGCGATTAGTTCTCCCAAAACGGAAGGAAAATCAAAAGCAGCGCAAATTTCCCCACCCAGTTTGGCAGCAAAATAGATAGTAACGGCACTAAGCAACACCCCCGCCAAGACAATTGAAGGATCGGCTTGGGCGATTTCAGTTGTTAGCAACAGATGAGAATTTGACAATTGAAATATATCGGTGAATGCTAGTAAATCAATCGAATTTAGCAAAATCATCTGAATAGATTTGAACCGTAGTTAATATTTAATTAACTACAGGTTAATGAACCTGAAAAGACTATTTCAGTGTATTTAACTACCTTGTTGGTAATTAAAACAACATCAATATCAATAATAAATTAGTATTGACGACAATTCTAATTTATTATTTGGCGATCGCCACAGGTAGTTAACTTATAGCTTATAGCTTTTTAGCAAATGCCGACAAACCATACTGAGTAACCTTTAAACACTTAACAATATCTTGTACGGATGTTACCACCTTGGCTTTTAGATCTAGCTCAAGCTATTATTTAAATATATACAAAAGGTATATTTAGCTACAGAAAACAAAAAGGAGATCAGTTATGACTATCAACCGCAACGCAACATCTAACAATCAAGCTTGGAACAGCAAAAAATTGATCGAGCTTAGTGATAACCTAGGCAAAGCCTATAATCCAGGGCTAAATTCCGCCAAATCTGACAAAAAAGCAGATGTTTGGACTACAGAAAAATTCATCAACATGAGTAGACATTTAAGTTCTGCTTATGGTGTAGACTTCTAAGACTGGTTCATAATTAAGGCAAAAAAAGCGATAGGTATTAATCTTATCGATTAGTTACAAAATACAGAAACTAAAACGTTCATCCTCAAATTAAGTCAAGTAAATTAGGACGGAAGTAAGGAATAGCCCGAAGGAACGCGCCTCAAATCATTTCAGCTAAGGAGGCAATACAATGAGATTGTTTAAATCGTTTTCTAATCACAAAAATAAAACTGCTGCTGAGTCAGTTAATCCACAAACCGCAGCAATTCTAATGTCCTACGGATTTTCTGGCACTAAAAATTCCGCTCGACAAAAAAGCGCAAACTAGTTAGGGCGATTCGCGAATCGCCCCCAATACCGTTCGTTTAAGCCCCCCATCCCCCAACTTTGGGGGATTTAGGGGGCGGATGAAATAACTTAAGAGACTAACCGAACAGTATTGGAATCGCCCCTACTAATGCAAAATTTGAGAGAGAAACTTTTGTAAACGTTCTTCCTTTGGATTATTAAAAAATTCATCGGGCGTGGTGTCAGCAACCAGAGTACCATCTGCTAGAAAGATAATGCGATCGGCTACTTCGCGGGCAAAGCCAACCTCATGAGTGACGCAAACCATAGTCATCCCCGATTCTGCCAGACTCCGCATAACATCTAATACTTCTCTGACCATTTCTGGATCGAGTGCGCTGGTAGGTTCGTCAAACAGCATCACTTTAGGCTGCATGGCTAAAGCACGAGCGATCGCAACTCTTTGTTGTTGACCCCCAGAAAGTTGACCTGGATATTTATTGGCTTGATGGGCAATACCAACTTTTTCTAATAGTTCCATAGCACTTGCCTTGGCTTGGGATTTGGATAAGCCTCGCAGGTGAATTGGTCCTAAAGTAATGTTATTAAGCACCGTCAAATGGGGAAACAAATTAAACTGTTGGAATACCATGCCCACTTCTCGGCGTAATAGTTCGATTCCTTTATTATTGTGAGCGATCGCAGTACCATCAATGGCGATACTGCCTTTTTGATAGGGTTCTAAACCGTTAAAGGTGCGAATGAAGGTAGATTTACCCGAACCAGAAGGGCCCATTAGCACGACAACCTCACCTTGATTGATGGTTGTGCTTACGCCTTTGAGTACGTGAAAACCATTGTCATACCATTTCTCTACGTCACGGGCGAGAATAATTGGTTTTGTTTCTAAGGTAGCCGTATTTGATAGGTTTGATTGCGGTTGAAAGTTAGTCATTTTTTTACCTTCGATATTGAAAGTTATTTTTGAAATCTTGGTTAACGATAAAAATATTCCCACAGTAATTTGCCGACCAAAACTGTAGTAACGGTAATAAAAATCGGTTTAATAAACTTAGCTCCTTTTTTGGTAGCGAATGTCGAGCCAAAATAAGCACCAATAGCAACTCCAACCGCGCCAAAAATACCTTCGGGAAAACTAATTGCACCCAAAATCCAAAAAGATATGAGTGCAATAAGATTAGTCATAAGATTGATAACCTTAGCCGAACCAGTGCCACGCAGAAAATCTAATGACCAGATAGACACTAAGGCAAAGACTAAAAAAGTACCTGCCCCTGGCCCAAAAAAACCATCATGAAAACCAATAATTAAGCCGAAGAACGCTAATTTTATAATCTGGATTGAATCATGGGTTTTGGCGATCGCCATATCGGCTTTTTCTAAGCCAAAGTTAGGTTTAAAGACAACAAATAAAGTAATTGCCACCATCAATAAAATTACGATTGGTTCTGCCCAAGCTTTAGGTAAAAAACCAATCGAAAGACTACCAAACCAAGAACCAAAAACCGCAGGAATACCCATATAAATACAGGCTTGCCAATCAACCTGCTTGGCTTGAGCAAATTTAAAAGAGCTAGTCAGCACACCACAAGTTCCGCAGAGTTTGTTAGTGGCGATCGCCGTTGTTACAGGTAAGCCACTAAAGATTAAGCCTGGAATCATAATCATGCCTCCACCACCAGCGATCGCATCTACAAAGCCAGCTATAATTCCTGTGAAAAAGATAACGATTAGTATCATTTATAGTTCTTGGCTTGTTTTTATCGAGAATAGGCTACTTAAATTGGCGTTGCATAGCTGCGAGATGATTATGAACAAAAAAGATTAATGATTCTCCCAGTCCCCTAGTCCCCTAGTCCCCTAGTCCCCCAGTCCCCAAGTCAGCCTCTACCATCCCATGAAGGTGCAACGCCCTTAAATTAGATAGCAGTAGGGACTACTACTGGCTCTTCTACAGTAGCTGGTGTGCCTTTGCCTTTCTCCAGGCGATCGACTACGCCAGCACCGACACAATCGCCCCAGACATTAACCGTCGTGCGACAGCGATCGAGAAACCAGTCAATTACTAAAATTAGAGAAACACCTTCAATGGGAATATTAACCGCCCGTAGCACGATTACCATCGTCACTAAGCCCGCTTCAGGAATTCCTGCTGCACCGATAGCTGCTAAAGTCGCTGTCAAGAAAATAACCACTATTTGACCAAAACTTAATTCAATGCCGTAAATTTGGGCGATAAATACAGCAGCAACGGCTTCATAGAGAGCAGTTCCATCCATATTAATCGTCGCCCCCAAAGGCAAGACAAAATTAGCAATTCTAGAGGAAACATGGTTTTTTTCGATGACGCACTCCATCGATAAAGGCAGGGTGGCAGAACTAGAAGCGGTAGAAAAAGCCGTAGTTAAAGCGGGTAGCATCCTTTTGATATACGAAAAAGGATTGCGTTTGCCAACGAATTTTAAGATTAAAGGTAAAACTACCAAACCGTGAATTAACAAAGCAATAATCACCGTAAAGGCATATTTACCCAAACTGGCAAACTCGCTAGCAAAGCCAGTAAATCCCCCAGCTTCGCCCAAACGTCCTGCAATCAATGCACCGATGCCGAAAGGGGCGGTTAATAAAACCAAATCGATAATTCTCATTATCGCTTCGTTTAGCCCTTCTACCAGACGAATCACTCGTTCACCCATTTCCCCCAAGGTAGTTAAAACACCGCCAAATAGTAGAGAGAAAATAATTAATGGTAGTACATCATTATCGACCATTGCTCCAAAAAGATTTTGGGGTAATAAACCAACAATGACTTCTTTGAGAACTTCGCCAATAGAGCTTTGTTCTTTCCCTTTTACTTTGTCGGCAATTGCCAAATCTATTTGTATTCCCTGACCTGTAGCTTTTGGCGTTACTGTTTTTCCTGCTGGATTAGTCCAGCCAGTTACCGTTAGGCTATTGTTTTGAAATTTATCCTGGGGGGCAATTGTACCGCGAATATCGTTTTGATCTTTGAGAATCGCCATATAGCGATCGTCAAACGGTTTTTTGGCAGTTGCGCCATCAAGATTAATCGTGTTATTGCTTATGCTATAGTCAACATTTTCTAAAACTTGACCGCCTCTAAGAGCAATTCGATCTGCTTCAGTATTGGCAATTCCTGGCTGAATAATATTAACCAAAAGTAAACCTAATAAAACAGCTAACCCTGTGGTTATAGTGTAAAAAATGATTGTTTTACCGCCAATTCCTCCTATTTGACGAACATCTCCCAAACCTGTAATGCTAGTAATCATTGAGGTCATTACTAAAGGAATTACTAACATCAATAAGGCGTTAATAAATAGTTCCCCAATAAAAGAAACAGAAGTTCCCACTGCGGGAATTAATCCACCAATTAAGATACCGACAATGATTCCAATCAATATCGGTATTAATAATGATTTTTGTTGTGTTTGAGTCATTTTATGTAGTCAGTCAAATATTTTATAAACTGATTATCTAAGCAAAATACAGACTATGCAGTAGCTTTTGTTGCAATTCACCATAGATATAAATTATTGTTTATTATTTGTGTTCATTTAGTTTATGCACAGAAAAAAAACTTAACTGATTTAAACTGAAACAATTGATAATATAAAAACTTACTAACTGACGTTACGCAATACAACGAAAGATCGATACTTTCAACAAGCACGTGGAAGCAGAAAAATAAATACTACCTACTCTTCACAGATTAATTAGTGCGTAACATCAGCGACCGAAAAATTTTGATTCTTAACGTCAGAGAGAAACAATTTAATCTTTTCCCTTTTCCCCTTAACCCTTTCCCAGTCTCAACCGATTAATTTGCTTCTTAGGAGTAGAAGTTACTACAATTTTTGTTTACTTATATTTTGCTAAGTAGTAGCAGTAGCAAAATCTTTGGGCAGAGGTTCGCCAAACCACTCTATAGACAATTGATTTAATTTCCCAGATTGTTTGAGATTGGCAATAATATTATTTACCTGCTGTAAAAGTTTTGTATCCCCTTTACGAATGCCAACATAACAAGGAGAATTTTTGAGGATAAATTTATTCTCAATTTTTTGGTCGGGATTGTCTTGAATTAATTTGGCTGCTACTGCATTTGCTGTGGCAATCAAATCTACCTGTCCCGATACCAATGCCGAAGCTGTCAAACTATTGTTGGCATAGCGTTTTATGTCTACCTTACCTGGAGGCAGCTTAGAGATTTCCAGATCTTCTAAAGAACCTTGCGCCACACCTATAGTCTGCCCTTTAAGATCGTCAAGAGAACTAATTTCAATATTAGGTCTGCCGTAAACCCCAGAGAAAAAAGGTGCATAGGGTTGGGAAAAGTCAATAATTGCTGCTCTTTCTTCGTTTTTGCCTAAACTAGAAATTACTAGATCGACCCGATCTGTTTGTAGAAAAGGAATGCGGTAATTTCCGACCACCGTGACAAGTTCTGCTTTTACCCCCAATCCTTTAGCAATTTGATTTGCTACGTCGATATCATATCCCTGAGGCTGCATATTGACTCCTACCCCCCCAAAGGGAGGAAAGTCAGCAGGTACGGCAATATTGATTTCTCCCGACTTTTGGATTTCTTCTAAAGTCTTTCCTGTCGATATCTGGGCAATATTTTTGGGAGAGATATTTGCTTGGGATTTAACTGCATCTGAATCTCCTCCCGAACACGAAGCAATACCCACAGTCAGAAAAAAACTGGCAAAGAATAATGCTAAAGCTCTTTTAAAGCCATTGGGAAATAGTGCTTTGAGAAAATCTAAGGTCATGGCGATCGCTCTTAAGCCTCATAAGATAATTTCTTTTCTAAATGCTGACTCCAGATGGATAGGGGATAGCAGACTATAAAATAAATCAAACCTGCCAAACCAAATATCAGCAAAGATTGCAAAGTCACGTTATTAATCAAAGCTGCTGCCCTCGATAGTTCGGTAAAGCCAATAATTGAAGCTAGAGAAGTCCCTTTAATTACCTGCACTAAAAAGCCAACGGTAGGTGCGATCGCACTTCTTACTGCTTGGGGTAGGATAATTAGCTGCATTTGTTTTACGTAGCCAAATCCAATTGCCGAACCCGCTTCCCACTGTCCTTGGGGTAAAGATTCAATCGAACCACGCCAAATATCAGCCAAAAAGGCACTAGTAAATCCTGTCAAAGCCAAACTAGCTGCTGCTAAAGGAGATAAGTTGATGCCAAACACTACCGAAAGACCAAAGAACGCCAAAAATAGCTGTAGCAGTAAGGGTGTTCCCTGAAAGAACTCGACGTAGACAAAGCTAATACCTCTTAGCCATTTACTAGCAGAGATCCGCATTAGCATAACGATAAAACCGACAATGCCACCCCCAATAAAGGCGATCGCGCTTAGAATTAGTGTCCACTTAGTAGCAATGACCAAGTTAATAAATATACGCGAAAGTGTAAATCCGTCCATAGCAATTAACGTCTATATTTAGCAAACTTAAATGCCCGATCTTCAATTAGAAAAGCCACCCCTTTTATCAGCCAGACAATTACTAGATAAAGCAATGCCAGGGTAAAATAAATCTCAAAGCTGCGGAAGGTGCGAGAGTTTAAATAATCTCCTGCATAGGTTAAATCTTCGGCTGCAATTTGTGAGACAACGCTGGTAAACAGTACAGCTAGAATTACTTGACCGATTAAGGCTCGATATATATTGGCTAAAGCTGGCGGAATAATGATGTAGCGAAATATTGCCAGTTTCTTAAAGCCAATCGCCATCCCCGCTTCCCATTGTCCTTTGGGAATGCTTTCGACTCCAGCCCGCACTATTTCTGTAGAATATGCCCCAAAATTAACCGCCAAAGAAAGAATTGCCGCTTGTTCTGCCGATAGCTTGATGCCTAGATTGGGCAGACCAAAAAAGATAAAAAATAACTGAATTAAATAGGGTGTGTTGCGAATCACCTCTACATAAGCCAAAGCGATCGCATTAAGAATTTTATTGTCAGAAGTCCGACATAGTGAACCTAAAATACCAATAATCAGCCCAAAGGCGATCGCCAGGAACGAGATCTTTATAGTCAGCCAAGCTCCAGCCAGCAAGACATCGATATTTTCCCAGATTACGGAAAAATCAAATGTGTAGTTCATTTTTATGCCAAAAGATATAACTTCTGTTTGCCTGAATTACCTGTGTACCATATACATTAATTTGAATAAATACTGTATGGAAAAATACAAAGTGGCTGTAATCATTTGTAAGGGCGAACGGTGAGGTAGTAAAAACCATTTAAAGCCTAATGTGAATTAGCGGTCAGACCCCCTAAAGGGTTTAACAGTTTGCTCAACGGGTCACAGACCCGCAACGCAACTGTCTCACCGCGTCGCCGTCAGAGGTCAGACCCCGCGTCGACGCAAGGCGCAAGGGAATGCTGACCTAGCAAGGGAATGCTTATTCACGCTTTTAAATAAAATTGGTCTGTAAAGCCACAATTTGTTCCTGGGGGAACTTTCCCCCAGACCCCCAGCTGGGGACGTGACGACCCTCCCCAGACCCCTTCCGTAAACATTGACATCGATTCTTCCTATAATTTATTAGAGTCTAAATCAGCATAATACAGTTAAATTCGCCTCAGTTTAATTTAAACAAGAAATCTCTCTACTTACCGAGATATATAGGTTTTCTCTAAAATAAAAAAAGAAAGTTAATTCACATTAAACGTATTTAATTTGTTATTAAATCCTAATTCTGGGAAATCTATTTTTCGGCAATTAATTCTGAATTATTATTCTTTGCCGATACTGCTAAATAAATACCAAATAAAACTACGGCAAACGCCAACCAATTTAATAAGCTTAACTGTTCGGCAAAGATTACCATAGCTAAAATTGCTGCAATTAAAGGAATTGCTAACATTGATACTGCCACAAATCCTGAAGAAAATTTAGCCAAACTGTAGGTTAAAAGCCCTTGTCCCATCGCCTGAGAAATTAAACCCAAACCAACAATTGCTAACCAGCCAGTACTAGAAATCGGTAGTAATCGATCTTCTGTGAGCAACACCAGAGGTAACAGAAATAATCCCCCCGCCAAACTCGTCCACTGCATAATTATTGGGGTAGAAAACTGCACTCTTAATCGTTCTAAGCTCAAAATACTAATTGCAGAAAACATGGCTGCGGTTAAGGCTGCCCCATCTCCAATTAGACCACTATCTGCTACTTGCAAGTCCTCAATACCAATAGCTACTGCGCCGACTATTGCAACTGCCATGCCGACTAAAAACCGTGGCGAAAATTGCTGACGCAAGATTAGCCAGCCAAATAAAGTAGTAAAAATTGGCATCATGTTGTTGAGTAAAGTCGAATTAGCAATGCTAGTTTGACTTAAAGACCATGCCCAAAGTGAAAGCGAAATAGCAAAACTAATGCCTGCTATTAATAATAAAGAAATCGCCCTACTCGTATATACAGGTACAGGTTCAGACGGCAAATCTGGATCGAGATTGCTGGTTTTTTTTAAGTTATTCCAAGTTCCAAAGGCGATCGCAGCAATCAGCAAACGATCGCAAGTGATGGCATTGGGCTTAATTTCTGTAGAGGCGATCGCAATTAAAATAGAAGCAGAAGCAATTCCTAGTAGAGCGATACACAAAGCTATAGGTGCAATCCAATTCGCTCCTGATTCTAGTTCTTTGCCAATTTTACCGAGTCGAAATTGGTACATTTCTTAAGGTGTTGAGGAATTTAAGCATACTGTATTTAGTTAAAAGTTAAATTCTTAAAATTGATGCGATCGATGATACATTTTCTGACTAGTTTTCTCCACGGCGGTAAGTAGTCAATTTATTGATTCGATTATATTTGCGGCGAATGCGAGCGCAAGCCCTATAAGTCATTAAGTAAAATCTGTGATTAATAAGAGTTGTGTCTCAAGCTTATTTGTATCAAATTATACGTTATGCTATAAAAGTGTTAAGAAATATTTTCGGAATCTTGACTAAATTATAAAATTTCTCTCCGATTTTAAATCTTTATGCTCTTTCTCTCGAAGAGGTCTTATATTAATTTGTCTAAATAATATCTACGGATAGAAAATAATATTTACTGGCGTTGTAGCTACTCTTATCAAGAAATGCCAGCTTTTTAACCGATTACTCAAAGTTCCATTAGAACCTTCTGGTGGTGGTTGCTTTGAACAAGCTCAACTTATTTTAAATATGCAAATATCTCTAAATTGAGCATAATTTCCAAATTAACTAAGAAAAATAATTTTAATGTCGATTACAAAAAAAACAGCTTTGATTTACTGTGAAAAGCAATTTGGCTTAATGGACGGTAAAACCGCAGCAGGTTTAGTTAGACACTCCCAAACTTATAACATTGTGGGGGTGATTGATAGTTCCTTAGCAGGCAAAGATGCAGGAGAACAATTAGATAATAAGAAAAACAATATTCCCATCTTTGCTAACCTAAAGTCAGCTTTAGATAAACTACCAAACATTCCCGATTGCTATATTTATGGCAAAGCACCCTTAGACGCTTCTATACCTATTGCTGAAAGAGTCTTAGTCTTGGAAGCAATGACTAAAGGGATGGATATCATTAATGGTCTTCATGAGTTCTTTTCTGAAGATCCTGAATTTAGCGAGATGGCTATTCGGTGCGGGGTTAAAATTCAAGACATTAGAAAACCGCCGAAATTAGAAGACCTCCATGTCTTTACGGGGCAAATTGCTAAAGTTAATATTCCTGTGATTGCTGTCTTAGGTACTGACTGCGCCTGCGGAAAAATGACTACCGCAGTGGAATTAAATAAAGCCTTGAATAATTCAGGGATCAAATCAGTGTTGGTTGCCACAGGTCAAACAGGCTTAATGCAAGGAGCAACCTATGGTGTATCCATAGACGCGCTCGTGTCTCAATTTGTGGTTGGAGAAATAGAAAATGCCGTTGTCCAGGCCTTTGAACAAGAAAATCCCGATATTATTCTCGTAGAAGGTCAAAGTGCCGTCTCTCATCCCGCCTTTATGAGTTCTGTAGGTATTTTAAAAGGATGTATGCCTGACGGGGTTATTTTGCAACATCCTCCTAGCAGGAAATTTCGCTGTGATTTTCCCCTGTTACCAATGCCCAGCATTGTTAGTGAAATTCGTCTAATTAAAGCAATTTGCCAAACTCAGGTAATTGCGATCGCTTTAAGCCATGAAAATTTAACTGATATAGAAGTTCTAGAAACTATTAAAAGCTATGAAGACCGTCTTTTGTTACCAACTACAGATGTCTTGACCTATGGCTGTGCAAAACTTATTCGCGCTTTATATAATCTTTTCCCCTCTCTCGTACGGCAAAACAAACAAAATTCTCAGATGCCTCCTTTATTAATAAAAGGGTAAATGCTAAATGTTGCCCTAGATGTTGCCTTAAAAATATGAAAGCGTTTCTGCCAAGAATAGAAATTACTCTATCTAAAATAGAGCATAATGCTCGGATGTTATGCGAACTTTACGGACAAGGGGGTATTTCTTTGATGGGAGTCTCTAAAGCAGTATTGGGAGAACCTTTAATTGCCTCGGCGATGATTCGAGGAGGTGTCAAATTTATTGCCGACTCTCGTTTGGAAAATATTCAAAGGATGAGAAATGCCAGAATATCCGCTCAGTTTGTATTACTCCGCACTGCCCCAAGTCAAGCAGAATCGATTGTGGAAGATGTAGATATTAGCCTTAATACAGAAATTGAGACCCTTGAGAAGCTTAATTATTACGCATCCTTGCATAACAAAATTCACCAAATTATTTTAATGGTAGAAATGGGGGATTTGCGAGAAGGGATACTTGCCGACGATATTTTCTTGTTTATAGAAAAGATTATTCCCTTAGATCATCTCAAAATTATCGGACTCGGCTGTAATTTGGCTTGTTATGGAGGTATTAAGCCTGACAATCAAAAAATGAATCAATTATCAGCACTAACCGACGCGGTGGAAAGGAAATTTCAAATTAAATTACCCTTAATCTCTGGGGGAAACTCGGCTAACTATGAATGGTATAAATCCACCAAAAACGTCGGGCGAATTAACAATCTGCGCGTGGGAGAATCGATTCTTTTGGGCTGTGGAACGGTTAACCGCAAAGCCATTCCTCAATTACATACTAATGCTTTTAAATTGATTGGGGAAGTTATTGAATCGAAAATCAAACCTTCTCTGCCTTTTGGAGAAACTGGTCAGGATGCCTTTGGTAATATTCCCGTATTTCGCGATCGCGGTAGGCACACAAGAGCAATTATTGCTTTGGGAAAACAGGACACCCTGATATCTGGCTTAAGTCCAGATCGAGATTTAGAAATTTTAGGATCTAGTAGCGATCATCTGGTTCTCGACTGCAAAAACTCTTATTTAAAGGTGGGAGGGGGAGTAAATTTTAACCTGGATTATGGAAGTCTTTTGACAGCAATGACTTCGCCTTTTATCAAAAAGCAATTTATTAAATGAAGCCTGAAGCAATAACCAAAATGACCAAAAAATACAAAAATCCTGCACTACAAGAAGAACCGATAGACGAACCAGCATCGATTATTGCCCCTAGAGAAAATGAATCTCTTTTTAGATGGATTAAAAGTACTGGTCGGTTTATGCCTTATCAATCAGATAAATTTCACGATCATAAAAGAACGGATGAACTAGAAGATATCTTAAACGAAGATACACAAAAAGATGAAGAAGAATAGCTACTATCGCAATCTATCAAAAGCGATCTCAGATGTAGCAAAGTTATATTTGCAGGCAATAGAAAATGCTTTTGCTGGTTCGTTTTTCTATTTTGTCAATACTTAGACTGTGGGGTTTTAAATAAACAGTCATTTATGAAGATAAATAGCAAGTAAATGTATTGCTAAAACTCTGTCCTTGGTGGCTACAAGATTGGGCAATAAAGAGTTAAAGCTATAGGGAGATATGCGCGTTTTATTATCTTTGTCTCTAAGCGATCGCGCCAATACTAAATAAATGTTCATCTAGAACAAATTTTATATTTGACAAAGATCGAGAATAGATAGCAGGGATGTTTTCTTAGATATTCAACTTAGGTTATCTCAAGAAAGACACAACTTTTTCTATCCTCCGCTCTCAAAATAGTTTAACTAAGGCTTGTCTAAAATAATGAAACTAAGTCAGTACGATACCAAGGATTGCTATGACGAATATATTCTTGCTTCTGGAGAGCCGCGATCGCAAGTAACTCCTATAGTAGAGTGGTTGCAAGGACTGGCTGATGGAGAACTTCAACATCTGCAAGAAACTGCCCAGGAGCTTCTTGCACAGAGAGATGTTACTTTTAGAGTGGGAGAGGAAGAGAGAGTGTTTCCCTTCGATCTGATTCCGCGCGTTATTCCCGCAGCCGAATGGCACAAACTTGAAAGAGGACTCAAGCAACGAGCAACAGCACTTAATCTATTCTGTGCTGATATTTACGATCGCCAGCTTATAGTTGAAGACGGTAAAATTCCCCGTGAAATTATTGATTCTGCCGTCAATTTTATTCCTGAATGTCGGGGGATAAAACCACCAGGAGGAATCTGGTGTCACATCAGCGGGACGGATTTGGTACGCGATCGCTCTGGAGAATGGTATGTCTTAGAAGATAACCTGCGAGTTCCTTCTGGAGTATCCTATACGATGGAAAATCGTCAGATAATGCAAAAATTGCTGCCCCAACTCTTAGAAAAATTGGCGATCGCTCCTGTAGATGATTACCCTCAGCAGTTTTTGAAAGCTTTACTAAATTCTGCACCTAATGGAGTGAGTAAGCCTAATATAGCCATTCTTACCCCAGGAGAAAAGTCTTCTGCCTATTTTGAACACGCTTATTTAGCTAAACAAATGGAAGTTTCTCTAGTAGAAGCTAAGGATCTTATGCTGGAAGATGGCTATTTGCAAATGCATACTGACCAAGGACTAAAGAGAGTTGACGTTATTTACCGACGAGGAGATAAAGAACTGTTTGATTCTTTAGAATTGGGGGGAAACTATGCTTCTGGAACTGCGGCGATCGCCGATCTCTGTCAACAGGGAAAACTTGCCTTAGCTAATGCTCTTGGTACGGGAGTGGCAGACGACAAGGTCATCTATGCCTATGTTCCTGAGATGATTAATTACTATTTAGGTGAAGAACCAGTTTTACCCAATGTGCCTACCTATTTATGTTGGCAAGAAAAAGATCGCAACTATGTCCTCGAACATTTGGATGAATTAGTAGTAAAAGCAGCTAGCGAAGAAGGTGGACATGGAATGTTGATCGGTACTAATTCTAGTAAATCAGAACGAGAAGCATTTGCCGAAAAAATTAAATCCCAACCTCGCAGCTACATGGCGCAACCGACAATTTATCTTTCTACCATTCCTACTATATTTGGCGATCGCTTAGAAGGGCGACATACGGATTTACGTCCTTATATTGTTCATCAAGGGGAAGATATTTATGTCTATCCTGGTGGACTAACAAGAGTAGCAATGGAGGAAGGACAATTAGTAGTTAACTCTTCTCAAGGTGGTGGTAGCAAAGATACTTGGGTAGAAACTGAATAATCGAGGCTGAGTAAAGATGAGGTATTAGATACTAAACCAACAATGTATATCTAGGTACAGTAATTCGATCATCTTATTGAAATTATTGAAACAATAAACAGTATATTTTGATTGGGAAATAAAGTGATGAGCAACACCGAACTCACCAATTCAAACCAAAGTAACTTGATTTTGGGATTAGAAGATAATCCACCGTTTCAAACCGCTTTTTTGGTTTCTCTACAGCACGTCTGCGTGGTTTTTGTCCCTAGTGTAACCCCAGCCATTTTGATCGGTCGCGCCCTAAACTTAGATGCTGCAAGTATTAGCTATATCATTGGCATGACTTTATTGGTGGCTGGATTTGCCACCTTTGTTCAAGCAAGACGCATCGGTCCAATTGGTTCGGGTTTACTGAGTATTCAAGGACCAAGCTTTGCTTTTTTGCCACCTATTTTTAGCATTATTGCAGCAGGTAACGCAGCAGGAAAAACACCAGAAGAAACTCTAGCATTGATTCTGGGTGTAGGATTTTTTGGTTCGTTTATCCAGATTATTTTGAGTCGCTTTCTGCAATTTGCTCAACTTATTTTTCCCCCACTTGTGACGGGAACAGCCGTAACTCTAATCGGTTTGACTTTGATTCGTTTTGGAATGTACGATATGGCGGGCGGAGATGCAGCCAAGGAACTGGGTGATTATGGCAGCCTTCGTTATTGGGCAATTTCGATTCCCGTGTTTTTTACGGTAGCTGTTTGTAGTGCAACTTCAAATCGTTATCTTAGAATGGGTTCAGTGATTATCGGTTTAATTGTTGGTTCTATTATCTCCGTCTTTATGGGTATGACTGACTTTAGCCAGTTAGGAAGTATACCTGCTTTTAATATACCTATCCCGTTTCGGTTTGGTTTAGATTTTAATTTTGCTACCTTTATTCCCTTTGCGATTATCTACTTTGCTACATCTCTAGAAGTTATTGGCGATATTACTGCAACTTCGATGGTAACGGGAGAGCCAATTAGTGGTTCAAAATATATTAGACGGCTTAAAGGTGGACTGTTGGGAGATGGCTTTAATTCCTTTATTGCCTCTTGCTGTAGCACCTTACCTACAGTGACATTATCCCAAAATAATGGAATTATTCAGCTTACAGGGGTAGGCAGTCGCTATATCGGCTTTTATGTCGGGGGAATTTTGGCTTTTTTAGGATTATTTCCGATCATCGGCGGAATTTTAACCGCTATTCCTGCTCCTGTATTTGGTGCAGCGATCATGCTGATGTTTGGTACGGTTGCGGTGGCAGGGTTTAGTATTCTAGGTGAAATTGAGATGACCAATCGTTCTTTAATAATTGTCGGGGCATCATTAGCAGCAGGATTGGGAGTAACTTATGTCCCCGAAGCACTGGCGGGATTTCCCGAACAGCTACGTGGTGTCTTAGAATCAGGTATTTCTGTCGGTTCTCTTTGCGCCTTGATTCTCAATCTTGTCTTGCCCAAGTCAGCAAAAGATCGGATGGTTGAAGAGCCAGCGTCTTTAGAACCAGAAACAAGTCTTACAAAAAATAGCTGATTTAGATAACAATACAGAGCATTTGATGTAACTGGACGCTGATGTTACGCACTTGAGATCTGAAACTACTGGTATTTTGTTCTTAACCAACCAATGAAATTATTAAAATCTCTTTTAACTGCGTAACGTCAGTAATATATTTAAAGCATAACTACAATTCATCGAGCTTATTCGTACTCTATCTATATTCTTCGGCAACTGAGCTAAAAATGTTTTTACAGCTATCAGTATCGTTTGTAGATTCTGCAATTGCAATATAGTAATCTAAAACTTCTAAAACCGAATAATCAAAATCAGCTTGTTTGTATTTTTCAGAAGAGGTAAGGGCTAAAATTGCGATTTCTTTGCGACCTTCAAAACATTCTTTTTCAAGTTCATCAAGTAACTTTGAAGAGGATTCCTGGTTATCTAAATTTCCGTTATCTCGAAAAGCCAACAATTCTTCAGGAGGATCGTCTCCAAAGGTTTCTTCAGCTACCTTTAGGATCTGAGATTGTTTGTTAGATATAGTGACAGCCTTAAGCCCAATAGTACACCCTTTTAGAAGTACGATAGCTACAAAAGCAACCATACAGTATTTTTGAAGAAAAACAGTAAACTTATTCACTATGGTTATTTAACAAAAATGACTTTTCTAAAATGTCACAGTGAAAGAATGACTGGTGTGATCTAAATTTTAAGAAGTGAAGTTTAATGATGACCAGGGACAATAGAAACTGCTGTTTTGTCTTGAATAAAACTTATATCTCCTCAGACTACATAAGACATCAATAGCCTAATTACTGCATCTATCGATGACAAAGCAGCAGTTTCGTTAGGAGTATGGTATTCAGTGGAGGGAATTTGCAGAGTAGTGCCGTTGATCTTTCCTTCTGTTGCGGTGGCTAGTCGTCCTAACTCGGTTCTCCCCAAAGAATAGGATGTATTATTTATTTTGTTTTGAGCTTGGATGTAAGCATCTTTATAAGAATAAGAGATTCCCATTTCTTCGCACCTTTGCGCTAATTCGGCAGTTATTTCGTTAGCAAAAAAACCGCTGGCATCTTGATGACGCAATGTAATTTCTTGTGCTTCTGCTGCTTCGCGAGTTGGATAGGGACTGGTATCTAAAATTATCAAACGCTGTGTAGTTAGCCGTTGGCGTTGAAACCAAGAAAGAGCATAACGCCAGCTTTTTCCTGCTTCCTCTTGGGCGGTAAACATTGCTGTGCCTTGGAAACCCTGTCTAAACAGGTAGATTATCATAGCTGCGCTGACTACATTATCTATTTGAGCAGAAATACAGCCATTGTCTACTCTAAGGCGATCGAGAAAAGATATTGGTGTACCTGGCTGCACAAAATCTAAGCCGTCTAACTCAAAAATAAGGTTGTTTCTGGTAGGACAAATATAAGAGTTGACAATAGATCCCTGACCTAAATACGTTCCCACATAAGGTAGATGCGCCTGTACCTGCTGTCCTTGAAAGCGATTTTCAATGGTGTGCATCATCTGTTCGGAAACAGAATCTCCTGTCAAATCGCTGCGATTGCTGGCAATAAAAGCAGCATACTGAAACTCATTAGCTCCAGTACACAATAAGCCGTGGCGATCGATATGTGCCGAGAGAATCAAGTCATGAGGTTTGCTACCTTGTGCCACCAGAACACCATGATAGTATTCTACCTTAACCCCAATTTCTTCTAACTCTCGACTAAGTACCCGAAAAAAAGAGTCTTCGCAGCCAGTGACTGAAGGTTCGCGAATTAACAGGCGCAAGATATTTAAGAAACTATCTAGCTGAGGATAGGCTGGTGTAACTGGCTTGACCTGAGAAAGATCTTCTATAGCAGTTAGATTAGAAGCGTTCATAAGTTCAGACTTTGGCGCATCCTAAAGAACGAGATTAGATTGTGTCTTTAAGTATACAATTTTAGTTATTTGCTTTTCAGTACCGTTTGATACCAGATTGATAAATTAAATTCTTTTTATAATCTTATGGGCTTGTAATATTATAGGCGATCGCTTTGGTTCATGAAAGTCTGCGATCGCATCGCTTTTTTTTCCATTCTTTTGACAAACTCATTTTTGCCGTCCATGTAGCCTTCAATATTATATGGATGTTTTTGGGCTAATTCTTGCTTTAATTGACTGTATTGCTCTGCATTCTCAGGATGAGCAATCATGTAATCTCTAAACGCCAAATGACGTTTTATCTCTGGAGAATTGGTTTCGTATATGTGAACGTGATGAGTTCTAATTCCTGATGGATTTTCTTTACGGAAATAGCGACGACCACTAAGCCCAAACTCTCCCATTGCTTCGTAACCTAATTTTTCTATTGCCGACGTTTGCTCTGTTATCAAATCAATATTTTTAACCTCTATTAAAAAATCAATAATAGGTTTAGCGTGAATATTTGGTATGGCAGTACTACCAATATGGTGAATAAATACTAAGTTTTCAGCTAAAGCTGCTATTAATTTCTCAGACTCGGCATTAAATGCTTTTTTCCATTGTGGATTATAAGGAACAACTTCTACAAACATTGAATTATCAATTGAGGTTGAACTTAAGTATCTACTTCTTCTATACCAAATTTTATTTTCTTTTCGGATACAACCATCTTGAAAACAACCTAGTCATTCTGGGCATGGCTACATAGGTCATTAACAATACGAGTATAGCGGTAGTAATCAAACTTCGTAGCAATAAAGGTAAAGGAAATAATGCTAATAAACGTACAAGGGTTAAATTCGCCAGTTGGATTAAGGGAAAAAGAGTTAGCAAAGTTACCGTTGCCATCTTGTAGCGTGGCGGGGGAATGATTCGCCTGGGAAAAGGCAAGGTAAACCAAGTCTCTAAGCCTGTAATCATTTTAATTTTAGCTGGTTCTAGGCGCAAACTTTCTGCACGGGCTAACCACTGACGGCGACATTCTGATTCCTGCCAAATTTGCAAATTACTGACATGATCGAATTTAAAAATAATTTGATATTCGTTGTCTTCAGAACTACTCGGACGAAAAACATTAGCACCTAAATGTCCTTCAAAAGTCATAGCGGTCGCGGTAATACCAGAGACAAACTTCTCAAATGCCTCTTCACATCCTGGTTTAACTCGTCGTGAAATAACAACGGTGACTGGCGGATCGACTGAGTAATCGTGACTCATTCCCTTGTTTTTAAACTTTTAGATTAAGTGAAATCGGGATCAAAATCGTAGTTGTATGACCAATAGTAATTTTATGAAAAATAATTAATTAGTAGCTGAGGATACATCTTTATTGATTTTAACTGTATACAGTATGCAATATTAAGCAAAAAATTATTAATGACTAGGTTTTTACCTTTATGCTAGTCACAAAAGAAGAAATATTCAAAAGGTTTTGGTATCCTGTGATGCCAACCTCACAAATGTCAGAGCAACCTCAAGGATTTGAGTTATTAGGTCAAAAAATTGTCTTGTGGTTAGATGATTTGGGTCAACCAGCAGTGGCAAGCGATCGCTGTTGTCATCGTTCGGCACAGCTATCTAAAGGCAAAGTTATCGACGGCAATCTTGTCTGTCCCTATCACGGCTGGCGGTTTGACGGCTCGGGAGTCTGCGTTAAAGTTCCTCAGCTAGAAGACAATAGCCAGATACCTAAAACATATCAAATAAATACCTTTTTGGCTCAAGAACGTTACGGATATGTGTGGGTATGCCTGGGTGAACCTCTAAATGGAATTCCTGAAATAGCTGAAGCCAAAGATCCTAGTTTTCGTTTGATTCCCGAATTTTATGAAACTTGGCACTGTGCAGGCTTAAGAGTGATGGAAAACGAATTCGATCTAGCTCATCCTACCTTTGTCCACACTACGACTTTTGGGAGTGAAGCTCATCCTGTTCCTGACGCAATAGAAGTAAGGGAAACTGAATACGGTATTACTGGTACAGCTACTTTGGGGGTGGTTAACCCCGAACAGCAGCAGAAAAATCTCAAAATGGATGAAGGAATAACTACCAGAGTTTTAGATTTAGACTGGTATTTACCCTTTACCTGCAAGCTGAGGATCAATTATCTCAACGGCTTAGTCCATATCATAGTTAATACCACGACCCCAATTAACGATTCAGCTTCGCAAATTGTGCAGTTTTGTTTGCGAAATGATACCGAAGCTGACGTGAAAGCAAAAGACGTGGTGGCATTCGATCGGGCAGTAACCTTAGAAGACAAAGCTGTATTAGAGACTACTGATTATGATGTGCCTCTGGATATAAAAATAGAACAACACATGATGACAGATAAGCCAGGGATTTTGATGCGACGAAAGTTGAGCAAGCTTTTGGCAAGTAACAAGTAAAAGATAGGGGTGAACGAATGTTCGCCTGTACAGCAATGAATATTGACCAAGATGTTATAGATCGCCAGGACATAAATCGACCTAAAGGTGAACCGCCTCGTGGGGGTTGGCAAGGTGCGATCGCCAATTATTTTGAATTCGATTACTATCGCACTAACTTTCGCACTGAGATCGTAGCTGGTGTGACTACCTTTATGACCATGGCGTACATTTTGGTAGTTAACCCGTTGATCCTTTCTGATGCCATCTTTCTGAACGAACCAAAAGATTTATTTGCCGAGTTAGTAGTTGCCACAGCAGTATCGGCAGGTATTGGCACGCTGATTATGGGTTTATTAGCGAAATATCCCTTTGCCCTGGCACCAGGTATGGGAATCAATGCTTTTTTTGCCTATTCGGTGGTGCTGGGTTTGGGTATCGATTGGCGTCTAGCTTTGGCTTGTGTCTTTGTTGAAGGTTTAGTCTTTATTCTGCTCACTGTTACCGATATTCGTCGCCATCTAATTACTGCCGTACCTACTTCAATCAAATCAGCAACGACGGTGGGAATTGGCTTATTTTTAGCTTATATCGGCTTAGGTGGGGCAACAGCCACAGGCGGTGCGGGGCTAATTGTGGCTAATGAAGTTACCAAAACCAATTTTGGTAGTTTGGCACAGCCCCAAAGCTTGATGGCAATATTTGGTATTTTTCTGACGGCTTTTTTTATGGTGCGACGCATCAAAGGAGCATTACTTTGGGGAATTATCGGCACTGCTATTTTGGGCTGGGTATTTGGCGTAGCTAACGCACCTCAGGGATTTGCCTCGATTCCTGCCTTTCCCAAAGATTTATTTGGGGCAGCATTTATCGGCTTAGGAGGAATTAACGGTAGTAACTGGATTGACTTTCTGGCTGTACTGCTGGTATTTCTCTTTGTCGATATGTTCGATACCATCGGCACATTGGCTGGGGTGGGAATGCAGGCAGGATATATCGATGAGAATGGCGAATTACCAAGGGCTAATCGAGCTTTAACCGCAGATGCGATCGCAACTACGGCGGGGGCAGTCATGGGAACATCTAGCGTTACCACCTTTGTGGAGTCGGCTTCAGGGGTAGCCGAGGGAGGACGTACTGGCTTTACATCGGTAATAGTTGCGGGGTTATTCTTTATTTCCTTAATATTTACACCGATTTTTGAAGCTATACCAGCCTTTGCCACTACTCCAGCCCTAACTATTGTCGGCGTATTGATGATGGCAAGTATTACCAGTATTAACTGGGAGGATTTAACCGAAGCTATACCAGCGTTTCTGACTATCTTTTTTATTCCCTTTGCTTTTTCAATTGCAGCAGGCTTATCTATTGGCTTAATTGCCTATCCTCTATTAAAAACCTTTAAAGGTAAAGCTGAAGATGTTCCCATAGTCACCTGGATTCTGGCAGCTATATTTATCGCTCGCTTTATTTTTATGACCCTGCGCTTTGGATAACTGTAAGGGCTGTTCGCAAACAACCCCCACAAATTAATGCTTTGGCGAAATGCCTCTTTTGATAACTAACAACTAATAACTAAATTATGGTACAACCTACAAATCAAGAATTAACTTTAGAAGAAGATATTAAAACACAAGCACCTGCTTCGATTGAGTCCGATTTAATTTATGGTCTAGAAGCGCGTCCACCGTTTGTGGAATCAATCTTTGTAGCGTTGCAGCACGTATTTGCCTGTTTTGTCGGTATCATTACCCCTGGGCTGATTATCTGCGGTGCGTTAGAAGTGCCTCCTGCCGATACTACCTTTATTCTCAGTATGTCTTTGTTTGTCTCAGGTATTGCTACCTTTATCCAAGCCAAAAGATTTGGACCAGTAGGTTCAGGCTTATTAAGCATTCAGGGGACAAGCTTTGCTTTTCTCGGTCCAATTATCGGCGCGGGATTGGCAGTAAAAGGCTCTGGCGGTACTGTTGAAGATGCTTTAGGATTGATTTTTGGTCTTTGCTTTTTTGGTGCATTTATCGAAATATTTATCAGTCGCTTTTTACATTTAGCCAATAAAATTATTACGCCAATGGTGACAGGAGTAGTGGTCACTTTAATTGGTTTGACTCTGATTAAAGTCGGCATTACTTCCATGGGCGGTGGTGTAGTAGCCCAAAATAATGAAACTTTTGGTAATCCTGTTTATTTGGGAGTGTCACTCCTAGTCTTGGCGGTAATCGTTGGTTTAAACTGCACGACTAACAACTATCTACGGATGTCATCTATTGTCATTGGTTTAGTTGTCGGTTATGTAGTGTCAATACCTTTGGGACTAGTGGATTTTAGCAATTTAGCTGGCTTACCTGCAATTGCCTTGCCAATTCCATTTCGCTATGGCTTTAGCTTTAACTTCGGGGCATTTATTCCTTTTGCCTTTTTGTATGTAATTACCTCTATCGAAACTATTGGCGATCTTACCGCAACCTCGGCTATTTCGGGAGAGCCAATAGAAGGACCTGTATACTTTCGCAGAATTAAAGGAGGAGTCTTAGGAGACGGGGTTAACTCAATTCTTGCTGCCTGCTTTAATACCTTTCCCAATACTAGCTTTAGCCAAAACAACGGCGTAATTCAGCTTACGGGTGTAGGCAGTCGTTATGTAGGTTATTTTATCTCGGTAATTTTTGTCATTCTTGGTTTATTTCCGATTATTGCAGGAACTTTCCAAGCTTTACCCCAGCCAGTATTAGGCGGTGCAACTATTGTCATGTTTGGGACGGTAGCAGTAGCAGGAATTAAAATTATCTCCTGCGTTAATCTTACTAAGCGTAACTCAATTATTCTTGCCACTGCTTTAGGTTTGGGCTTGGGCGTTACCTTTGTGCCTGAAATTTTAGATAAGTTGCCAGCCTTGATCAAAAGTCTTTTCGCTTCTGGGATCTCTACAGGCGGACTCACAGCGTTAGTTCTTAATTTGATTTTGCCAGGCAGAGAATAATTTCATTGAGCATTAAACATTTATCAGATTTAGAAGTAGGGTGGGTTAGAGAGCTAATTTAAGATATCTAGCCAAGTCTTGAAACCTATCGTAACCTACCATCAAAAACTACTTATTTGATTAATTGACGATTAACTACTAGCAATCAAAAAATATTCAAAATGTATCAATTAAAAGCAATTGTGATTGGCGCGGGAATGGCTGGATTAGCTACAGGTATTGCCTTACGTCAGGCGGGATACGAGGTAGAAATCTATGAGAAGACTACAAAACTTCGTCCTGCGGGGGCGGGAATTTCTCTGTGGTCGAATGGAATTAAAGTTCTAAATAAATTAGGACTGGGTAAGGAAGTTGCTGCCATTGGCGGACAGATGAACCGCATGGAATACCGTAATCTTCAAGGAGAGGTTCTAAATGATGTCAACTTGATTCCTTTAATGGAACAGGTAGGACAAAGACCTTATCCTGTATCCCGTACTGATTTACAGCAGATGATGCTCGACGCCTTTGGCGAGTCTGATGTAAAAATGGGTATGCGCTGTGTAGAAGTTAAGCAAGATGTAGATAGTGCCACCGCTATCTTTGAAGATGGTAGTACTGCCACAGGAGATGTGGTTATTGGTGCTGATGGGATTCATTCAGTAGTGCGTACTTATCTTGCTGGTGGAAAAATAGAATCTCGCTATGCGGGTTATGTTAACTGGAATGGTTTGGTAGAAGCTAGTCCCGATTTAGCTGAAAATGATGTTTGGGTAATTTATGTTGGCGATGGCAAAAGGGCATCGATGATGCCTATAGGAGGCGGACGTTTTTACTATTTTATGGGTTGTCCAAAACCCCAAGGAACAAAAACCCCTCCTGAAGAAATTCGCGCTGAATTAAAAGAAACCTTTGCAGGATGGGCGCAACCAGTGCAAAACCTGATTGAAAAGCTCGACCCCGAACAGGTTAACCGCCTTGAAATTAGCGATATCGATCCTCTTCCTAGCTTAGTTGAAGGTAGAATTGCCTTAGTAGGAGATTCTGCCCATGCTACCACACCGACTTTGGGACAAGGAGGCTGTCAGGCGATGGAGGATGCGGAAGTGCTATGTCGCTATTTGATAACAACTAACATCAGCGTCGAAGATGCCCTCAAGCGTTATCAAGCAGAACGAAAAGAACGGGTAGCTAAGTTGGTTTTAAAAGCCCGCAAGCGCACCGACACTATTTATAATAAAGAACCAGATTTGACCAAGCAATGGTATGAGCAGTTAAAACAAGAACAAGCCGAGGATGTTACAGGTGCGATCGCCAAAATAATTCTTGGTGGACCATTGCATTAACGAGCAACCCCCTAAAGTAGTATGGTGGGCAAAAAATAAATTTGTTAGTAATTGAAAATCAATTATTTTTGCCCACCGCAATAACCAGTCTCATCTTCGCGGGATCTAAATAATTAGTAATCAATTTATGTCAGGTAAATTAACAACTCACGTTTTAGATACGGCAAATGGTTGTCCTGGTTCGGGAATTGCGATCGCACTTTGGAAGCTCGATCTAAACATAGATTCCAAAACCTTATTAAAAACCGTCAAAACCAATCATGACGGACGTACTGACGAACCGTTGTTAGTAGGGGATGAATTAGAAACTGGGGTATATGAGCTAATTTTCACTGTTGGTAACTATTTTGCACGCTATGGAGACTATCCTAATCCCTCTTTTTTAGATGAAATTCCCCTTCGTTTCGGCGTTAACGATATCAAGGCTCACTATCACGTTCCCTTGCTAGTTTCTCCTTGGTCTTATAGTACCTATCGTGGAAGTTAAATAAAAATCAAGGAACAATAGGCGATCGCACATAGGTTACAAAACTAACCTTTAACCCAAAACTAAGTCCATTAATTCTTCAAGTTTGTTGCGATCGCTTTTTTTCAATTTACCTAATTTTCTGATTATCAAGCTTTTCTCTGTAGTAGTGATTACAGGCTTGATAACAGAAGGTTTGAGCAAACCAGCACTCTTCCAATCAGCAATTATCATTTCTCCGAAATTAATAGAGGTATTAAACTGACTGGTAATTGCCATAATAATTAAGTCAGGCTTCTGAATATTGTATTTATCCGAACTAATGATAACAGTAGGTCTTTTCTTTACTAAAGTTTGATCTGTGAACGGAAAAGGGACAAGTAAAATATCGCCAAAACTATAAATTGTCATATTCCGCGTCTTCAGGGTTGTTCCAAACTCGCTCGAATGAATATTCGGCTAACTTTGATGAAGCAAATACTAATCCGTCATCTAAATTATCTGCTTGTAGCGAATCAATAAATTGTTCTACCTGCTGAATTTGCTCTACAGATAATTGATTTACCTTTTTGATAACCCTGTTTTCTAAATTACTTTTTACTTCCATTGAGATAAACGCATTGTTTAATTTTTTCTATAGCAATCGAGAGACTTATTATCTTATATATTACGCTTAGTGTGAATTAGCGGTGAGAAAAGGGTACTAGATGCGGACAAGTCCTTTCTCGCATCTGCCCCTAAAGAATTCAAAATTCATGAAAAATTAGCGATCGCATCTTTGATATCGCCGACTAATTCATCAATTCGAGATTTGGTAGTATCCCAAGCACAGACAAAACGAACTCCTTCAACACCAATAAAGGTGTAAAAATTCCAGCCTTTAGCTCTTAAGGCTTTAATCACTGTTTCAGGCATTTTAAGAAAAACACTATTTACTTCCCTAGGAAACATAAGCTCAAGTTGCGGTATTACGGATAATCTTTGTGACAAATACTCGGCGCATTCATTGGCATGACGAGCATTTCTTAGCCAAGCGCCTGTCTCTAATAAACCTAAAAAAGGTGCAGCAATAAAGCGCATCTTAGAGGCTAGTTGTCCAGCTTGCTTACAACGATAGGCAAAATCTTCGGCTAATTCTTTATTAAAGAAAATAATCGCTTCACCTAATGCCATGCCGTTTTTAGTGCCACAAAAACACAATACATCTACGCCACATTTCCAGGTTATTTCTGCTGGAGTTTTGTTCATCGCTACCAGCGCATTAGCAAACCTCGCACCATCCAAATGAATTTTTAATTGATATTTTTGGGCAACTTCCTTAATTGCCATTAATTCTTCAATTGTGTACAAAGTTCCTAATTCTGTTGCCTGAGTTAGGCTGATAACTTTAGGTTTGGGATAGTGAATATCCGTTCTTTTATTAATAATTGAAATAATAGCTTCGGTGGTTAATTTGCCATTTATTCCTTGACCCAACAATAATTTAGAACCATTGGAAGCAAATTCTGGCGCACCACATTCATCAGTTTCAATATGAGCTAATTCATGACAAATCACACTATGATAGGACTGGCAAAGAGCAGCCAAGGATAAAGAATTGGCGGCTGTACCGTTAAAGACAAAAAAGACTTCACACTCAGTTTCAAAAACATTGCGAAAATAATCGGTTGCTTTTTGAGTCCATTCGTCGTTACCGTAAGCCAAGGCACTTCCTTGGTTTGCCCTAATCATATACTCCATTGCTTCTGGGCAAATGCCAGAGTAATTATCACTGGTAAATTGTTCTAACATTGGCTAATAAGTCTCGGTATTTGATTAAAGGCAATGACTCTAGGCTAAGTTAAACATTCCTGAAAATATTCATTTGATTTAATTCCCCAAACCCTTCATAGTCCTAAACTTAAACTAGTTGAACATTTGTGGGATTGGTATCAAGTCCGTTTAAACGGACTTTGTTTGTTAGACAGAGAATTTATTCTCTGGAAGGGCGAGAATGAAACAGCCCTGCCCAACGAAAGTGTTTCTTTGTTCTGCTTAAAACTGATTACGATAAGGTATTTTGCCTTTCTTTTTCTTACCTTTATTTTTCTCGTAATCAATCTCTTTGAGCTTCTTCATGATGCGAGCGAAGTACTCTTTCATATATTCTTCTAAAGTAGTTGTTTCTTTTTCGTCTAAACCAAAGGTAGCGTAAACTTCTTCCATTGGTGCATTTAAAGGTTCTCCATTTGCTAATACTTCAGCAAAGGTTAAGCGGTCTGCGGTGTTTTGTCCCCATTCGCAAAAGCGCGTAATACGACGCATTAAACTTAATACACCTAAAGATACACGGGATATTTTTGACCTTTTATCACCCAGATTTTCACACAGGTTCATAATTTCCAAAGCAGTCCAGGCTTTAGATCCCACCACTGGAAAAGTCTTGTTTTCTGTGGCAGGTACGGATAAAGCGCGAACAGCAAACTTAGCAATATCTTGAGTATTCATATAGGCAATAGGAGTACTTTCTCCTGTAACCCAAACAACCTGATCTTCTAAAATCGGAATTGCATATTGACTAATTAAACCCTGCATAAAACCAGCAAGCTTTAAAACTGTATAGTCTAAGCCAGATTCAGCTAAAAAAAGTTCCGTACAGTGCTTAATGTTCATCAAAGGAACTTCAGGGTGCTTTTGGGCATTAATAATAGAGAAAAAGATATATCTATTAACACCAGCAGCTTTAGTTGCCTGGATTAAATTAACTTTGCCTTGCCAGTCAACTTCTTTCACGCTGAGATTATCGGTAATTCTGGCGGTAGCAGCATCGATAACAGCATCTACCCCTTCCAAAGCTGGAATCAGAGTCGATTTATCACATAGATTGCCTTTAACTAATTCTGCTCCCCATTCTTTGAGGAAAATCGCTTTGTTGGGGTTACGTACTAAACAGCGTACCTCATGATCTTCATCTAAAGCCTGACGAGCCACCTGTCTGCCCAAAGTGCCTGTCGCGCCAACTACCAATAATTTCATTTAAGGAATTTTGTAATATTATTTAATGTTTCTCTAATGATTTTATCAAAGAGTCCCTTATTTGTTTATTTTGATTAGGAAAATGCGTATTCTTTAAAGATTACAGTAGACTGTCTAATACTGCTCCCACTACCCGATGATCCCGATCCTGCTTGAGCTTATTTAAAGTCGTGATGGCTGTTTGAGCCTCAAATTGCTTCAAAGAAGTGGCTACCTGAAGCCGAATCCGCCAGGACTCATCGTCGGCTAATGATAAAAGTAATTTTAATGCTTCTGTTTGTTGTTCGGTTTTGGCTAAAAGACCTAAACCGCTAATACAAGATGACCTTACAGGTTCATCATCTCCTGATAAACCAATGGCACAGATTTCTAATAGCTCTTGGGGAGAATTTAAATCGGCGATCGCTGCAATGATACTTCGGCGTACTAGCCAATGATCGTCCTCTTCATACATTTTTCTTAAATGAGTTACTGCGCGATCGCCGTAAAATGATAAAGAATTGGCTGCTTCGGCTCTTACATTAGGATCTTTGTCTGATTTCATCATTTTTAATAAGGCGGTAAAAGCATCATCGCTTTTTTTTCTGCCTAATCCCATAGCTACAGAAGAGCGCACCAAAAATTCTTGATCGCCAACATGAGCCAAAAGTAAAGGAGCAGCAATGTCTGCTTCATAGTTGCGTAACTCTCTAATCCCTTTCATTCTTTGCTGAGGATTGGAGTCGTCTAAAGCGTCCTTAATTTGTTCTATATCCATAAACAAAAATCTAAATTACATCTTAACTTTACTTTACATTATGTTTAATAGTTGGCTATCAAAAGAAAGATATATATAGGTAAGTTATTATCCCTTGAATTTAAAAATGCTCAGTGACAAAGTAAAAGAACTAATCAAAAAATCTCGCATCGTTAACTTCGATAGTTGGCAAAATTATCCTACCGAAGTAGTTGAGATTTTTAAACAGGCGGATGATGAAGGGCGATATTTGACGGATGAAGACATAAAGCAGGTTCAAAAGGTACTACCAAACTTATCTACAAGTTTGGCACAGGGAAAACTATTACGGGACAATGTTGAAGAAATAGTTTCTCAAGCCAGAGGCGTGGTTTTGGCAGCAAATCCCCAAATTACTGAGCCTGGAGGTGGTTTGTATCCCCCTATGCGTGCTGAGGCTTGCTGGCGGGATTTTTGGCACTTTCTACGCTGCATTACCTATGGCATTAGTGGTCAATCAGTAGATTATACAAGCGATCGCGGTTTGAAATACATGGAGCAACTTTATCAAGAATTAGAAGTTCCTTTAGATGCCATGATTTTAGGCTTAGAGCAGTTAAAATTGTTTAGTCTGCAAAAAATTGCACCACCACAGCAAAATGAGCTTGAACCCTATTTTGATCGTCTGATTAATTCCATGAGTCAGTTTTCTCCTGTAGGTTAATTTTGATGTTATGAGTATTAGAATTAAATAACGTTCAATGTGAATTAAAAAATCTTAAAATCCATTACATTACGTTCTTTCTTATTAGATTTTTCTGTCTATCTAGCTAAAAAACTTAAATTTCTGAGTTTTCTTAAAAGCGACACAAAGCGAAGCAGCGCGGTCTTTGCAAGCGGAAATGCCCTGAGTTAAAGGGCATATTCCACGCTTGCGGTGAAGGTTTCCTTCTTAGAGCGACTGCTTCAAGAAGCGGTCTTGAGGGTTTCCCTCATAGAGCTATTGTGTCAAGAAGCTAAAAGCTAAGAGCTAAAAGCTAGTAAACTAGAACGAAGCTTATCCACATCAGGCGTAAATAAGATTTACTTAACAGTTTTTTATGACAACTTCTCCAGAATCAATCACCGTAGACGAAATGAAATATGGGGAAAGAGCGATCGCCGAAGGCGAATTAATTACTTTTCCCAACCCTAGAATCGGTCGTAAATACGATATAAATATTACTTTGCCAGAATTTACCTGTAAGTGTCCTTTTTCTGGCTATCCTGATTTTGCGACGATTCATCTTACCTACTCCCCCGATCAAACAGTAGTAGAACTAAAGGGCTTAAAGCTTTATATCAACAGCTATCGCGATCGCTATATTCCCCATGAGGAAGTAGTAAATCAAATTTTGGATGATTTTGTGGCTGCTTGCGATCCCTTAGAAGCAACTGTTAAAGGAGACTTTACTCCCAGAGGCAATGTCCATACTGTAATTGAAGTGCATCACCAAAAATAGCAAAAAGCTTGATGTAAATTAACCTTTGTACTGTAAATTAACTGAAGCTACTGATATTTTAGTGAATAAAAAGATTTTTTTTACAAGTTGAATTTGGGCAGATTTTACAATTTATTGTAGATAATGAGACTCCAGTTAATAGTACAGAATATCAAGGTTAATGTTTACGTCAGGGGTTTGGGGAGGGCGTAACGTCCCCAACAGGGGGTTTGGGGGAAAGTTCCCCCAGCATTAAATTATGGTTTTACAGATAAATTTCATTTAGAAGAGAGAGAATAAGCCTATTTCAATTCGCATTAGGCGTAGAAAAATCAAACTTGTTGCCTAGTTTATCTAAAGAAAAACTACTACAATACAAAGGTAAAGATTTGTTAACTGAATAAAACCAAGCAATGAAAACCGAAGATATTACACCTAGCGTAACACCTGAGTTAGAAGAGCCTAAATTTGGCTTCAACTCCTATGCTGAACGCTTAAATTCTCGTGCTGCCATGGTTGGGTTTGCAGCAATTATTATTATTGAATACGTAACAGGAAAAGGTCTTTTAGCCTGGCTTGGTTTGATGTAAGCTTTAATAGCTTAAAGCTTAGAGCTTAAAGCTTTAAGCTACCTCAACTTCTAATTATTTTCACCCAAATTGACGTTAAGAAGCTTGCCAATTTACCCAGTCTTGAGGCTTAAGAAAAGTTTCGTATAGTTCTGCTTCAGGACTATTTGGTTCAGGCTGATAGTTATATTGCCAACGAACCAAAGGAGGTAAAGACATAAGAATTGACTCAGTACGCCCATTGGTTTGTAGTCCAAAAATAGTACCGCGATCGTAGACTAAATTAAACTCCACATAACGTCCACGACGGTATAGCTGAAAGTTTCTTTCTCTCTCTCCGTATTCTAGATCTTTACGCTTTTTGATAATTGGAATGTAAGCAGGTAAAAAGCTTTTACCGCAGTCCTGAATAAAGCTAAAAATGTCATCCCAACTGCGATGTTTTATCTCTCCTAAGTTGTTGCTGTAGTCTGCTGCTGCCTTATCAGGATGAGGTCCTTTATAAAGTTCGCCTGTACCATCTTGATAATCAAAAAATAATCCGCCGACACCTCTGGTTTCTTGACGATGCTTTAAATAAAAATATTCGTCACACCAATATTTAAATACGGGATGATATTCAGGATGATGGCGATCGCAACTTGCTTTTAGGGTACGATGGAAGTGTGCCGCATCTTCGGCGAAAGGATAGTAAGGGGTTAAATCGACACCGCCACCAAACCACCAAACTGGACCAGCTTCAAAGTAACGAAAATTCAGGTGAACCGTTGGAATATAGGGGCTGCGGGGATGCAATACCATTGACGTTCCTGTAGCATAGAAACCGTGTCCTTCTGCTTCAGGTCGTTGTTTGAGAATGGAAGGGGGTAAATGGCTTCCCCATACCTCAGAAAAATTTACTCCGCCCTGTTCTAAAATACCTCCATCAGTCAAAACACGAGATCGCCCGCCACCGCCTTCTTCTCTTAACCAGCTATCTTCTTTAAATTTTCCTTTCCCATCAACTTCTTCTAAGCCAGCACAAATTTCATCCTGTAGCTGTTTCATAAAATGGCTAACTTGTTCTTTGGAGTCAGCAGGAGGGTTTGAAGGTTGAGATTTATTTGTTGAATTAGTATTTATAGCGGTCATCAGCTTATTAAAAAATAGAAAAAAACTGTCTTACTCAGACTATCTCAATTAGGTGTAATCGCACCACAAGTAGGTCGATGTAACAATAATATCTTGCTGAATCGGCAAAATTTATTAATAATGATTTAGGGCGTGTCATCAATTAGAAAAAAGTTTAGACCTCTTACATGAATAGACTTCTTGCATGAATATATTTTTTCAATACTAGTTTTAAATTCCTGACCTCTTTCGAGACCCCCTAAAGGGTTCAACAGTTTGACGGGCGGTATAAACGTCGCAGCAAAGCTACGACGACACGCCCTCCTCAACGGGGGAAACCCCCGCAACGCAACTGTCTCACCACGTCGCCGTCAGAGCGGGTGGAAACGGCTCTGTTCAAGAGCCTTGTTCCACACCCGCTAGCAAGGGAATGCTCGAATTGACCTCTGACCTCATTCTCAATCGATATTTCTGATTCGTAAAAGAGGTCTAATAAAGTATTAGATTCCTGATTACCTATTGGCAAAATAGTCTATAGTAATTTGTGCAAGAGGTCTGTAGACTGAGATGGATAACCATACTTACTTTTCGTAAAACTGTCGCGCATAAAACCGAGCATAAGCGCCATTTTGAGCGAGTAATTCTTGGTGATTACCCGTCTCCACTATTTGCCCTTTTTCTAATACCAAAATTCGATCTGCCCGTCGCACAGTAGCTAAACGATGAGCAATTACAAACACAGTGCGATCCTGCATAATTCTTTCTAAGGCTTCCTGTACCAATGCTTCAGATTCTGAATCTAATGCCGAAGTTGCTTCATCCAAAATTAGTATACGAGGATTGAGTAAAATAGCACGAGCGATCGCAATTCTTTGCCGTTGTCCACCCGACAGGTTAACTCCCCTTTCTCCCACATAGGTAAAATAACCTTGGGATAGCTCACTAATAAATTGATGAGCATTAGCAATCTTAGCAGCAGTTTCTATATCTTTTAGCTCAAAATTGGTTTTTCCAAAGGCAATGTTTTGAGCAATAGTACCAGAAAACAGAGTGTTTTCTTGAGGGACAATACCTATTTGTTGACGTAGGCTTTTGAGGGTAACATCTTGAATATTTACGCCATCAACCAGTATTTCTCCGCTATCAACATTATAAAAGCGAGGTAGCAAATTAACTAAAGTAGACTTTCCAGCCCCAGAAGAGCCAACTAGAGCAATAGTTTCCCCAGGGTAAGCTAGTAAACTCAAGCAATTAATTACGGGGATACCACTTTTATAGCTAAAGCTAACGGCACTATATTCAACTTTACCAGTTACTGCCTGTAAAGCGATCGCCTTTTCTTTTTCAATTACGGCAGGCTGAATTGCTAATAGTTCAAATATTTTATCTGCTGATGCCTGTCCTTCTTTAAATCTGTTGTAGTTACTAGTAGTATGGGTAATCGGGTCGATCAATAATGCTACTCCTGTAATGTAGCTAACAAAGTCTTTTCCTGTTAGATTACCCAGAGAAATCTGCCAACCTCCTAGAAAAAAAATAAATAAGACTGTCATTACCAACAAAAAACCTACCACCACAAACTGAAATGCTTTGGCTTTCTCTGCCTGATATTTAGCTTGCCTATTGGCTTCTGCTTCATAACTAAAACGCTTTAGTTCATAATTTTCGGCTGCAAAAGCCTGAACTAAACGAATCCCTCCTAACACTTCTGTTAATAAAGCAGACAGATTGGAGATGCGGTTTTGGCTACGCCGTGAATACTGTAAGAGTTTTTCACCAAATGCGCCAATAACCAAAGCCATTACGGGAGCTAATACCAACGTAGCTAGAGTCAATTGCCAATTAAGCCAAAGCATATAGCCTAGAACTACAATCAACTGTAGAATACAGGGAATAAAATCATGAAAAAACTGATTAATCACCTCGCCGATGCGATCTATATCTTCTGTTAAGCGATAAGTTAAATCTCCTGTTTTTGCTACTTCAAAATAATTTAAACTCAACCTTTGCAGATGACTATAAACAAACTTGCGCACATCCAAAGCAACATTTAAGGCAGCTTTTGCCATCAAAGAATCTTGCCCATATTGAGCAATACCCTGTAATAAAAAAACCAGCGCAACTAATCCCGCTAGCTTGGCAATACTGCTAGGATCTCCTTTGCCAATATATTGACTGACTTCTCCTGCCAACCAGGCTTTAATTGGCCAAAAAACGGTAAAAACCAAAGTACAAATAAAAGCCAACAGGATAGTCTGACTTTGAGGGCGAATAAAAGGAATAAGCTGCCAGTAGCTAGAGCGATTTTTCAAGTCAATCTTGGGGGTTGAATAATAGTCATTAGTCTACACCAGCCCCTATCGCTGTCAATTTATTTGAGGCTGACAAACATAAATCGGCAAAATCGACAAAAAAAGGGTGCGTTATGTTCAAACGCACCCTTCAAGATTGGTAAATAATAATGAATATCTAGTCTTATTTTTATTATTCCACAGCTTTTTGAGAATCAAGATCTGTTCATCTAATCTTGTTCAAATAGTAGCTATCTTCATCTAAACTTTAAACAGACTCTAAAGTAGCTCAATTTAGTCGATCGCTATGCCGATATCCAATATTTTCAGATTTTAAAAATCAGATTTGTCAATCCAACGTAAAGCTAAGTATACTAACCCAACAAATAGAGCCAAACCTATTAAAATCGATCCAACTAGAACATTGCCTGCTTGAATTACAGCTATAACTGCAATCAAGTAGGGAATAGTCAAAGCAGCTATAACTAAACCCAATTTTTTAGGAGTCCAGTTAATATCCTGTAAGTTGGTCATGATTGAGCCACTTGCACCAATCGTTTGAGGAGGTTTAGCTTCTTGAGATCTGTTAACTTTGCCCTGCCGCAGCATTTTTGGAAGATGACGATGATTGTTATCTGGCATGACCAATAAATTTCAATTAGTAAAAGTTGTCACCATAATAGTTTAGGACTTTTAATTGAGCCAGAAAATTTCGCTTTAAAGTCAGCTATATTCGGTTTTATTTACACTCTTTACTGTTTTGAACAGTCTCCAAAGCGCGGATAGATAGAATTAGCCACACTTGTAAACTAGATTTTTATCAATTATTTTATTTGGAGAATCGAAGCCAGATGGATAAAGATGCGATCGCTTTAGCTAAAAAAATCCAAATTCAGTTTGAAATATTCAAGCAGCAAAAGCAATATCAGCATATTGCTAAATTGATTAGTTATGCTTGGCAAGTAAACCCTAGTCATTTTAATCACCAGATTTTTGGCTATCTTCCTGGTATTTTTCGAGAGATTGAGCTTTTTCCTGCAAGCCAACCAATACAGCCAAAAGATTTATGTATTGGCGAACCAGTGATTTACAAAATCTATTATCCCCAAGCACAAAAACTATACAATATTCCTTTTTTTTATATCTTCTGCTATCTTAAAGAAAATTCTGATAATTTAAACGTTTATTTTCAAAGCGCACATCCTCAACATAAAAAATTAGCTCCTGATGACTACGATTTAAAACAAAAAAAGATTGCTTTTGAGGGGTGCGTATCGTCTTTTAATCAGGATGATATCTCAGTAATTAGCATCAGCGATCCTGGTCAATTTATTCCAGGTATTACCTCTAGTTATTATGTAGGTTCAGTCGAGTTTAATTTTGTCAAGTTTATTGCCCAAGTGCTAGAAAATATATGTGAAGCATCAGGAATAGACTGCAACAATACTATGCTTTTTGGTTCGTCAGCAGGAACATTTGGCGCATTACTTAGCAGCACCTATTTTAAACAAAAAGTTAATGTTTTAGCAGTAAACAGCCAAATATTATTACAGTATAGAAAGCAACTTATGACATTGTTCTTTGATACTAGCGAGCCAAAAAAACTATTAGAAAAATTTGGAGAACAAATTTCCTGTGTTTACAGATTTCAACAAGAACTAACTAGCATTCCCAATATCTATATTCTCGCTAATATTAATGACAACTTACATACACTAAATTGGAACTTCTATCAGCTTTATCTTGAAAACTTTACCCAAGCAGGAGCTAACAATCAGTCAGTTTTTGATAGCTATTATGGAGTAGAAGGTCATGGTCGTCCTGAGCAGTCTTCTCTCAAAACTAAAATTAGAATTGCTAGAGAAGTCTTAACAATGAAATCAAATTCAGAATAAACTAACGCAAAAACGGCTTCTATCGCCAATTAAACTTCATTCCCAGATATTTCTCTAGCTCTAGATTATGAGGAGCAAAATATTCAACCAAAGTTTCTCTGAGTTTAGAATCTATTTGGCTATAAGTTCCAGGATTAACTTGAGGATATTCTTTTAAGGAATAGTTTGGTAAACCTAAAAAATCAAATGTCTTAGCCATATTATCATGAGGATTGTCATAAAAGTCTTCGCTTTTAATAATTAAAAACTGTTCTCTACCTAAAAGTTCTATCCAAGGCTTGACCTTGTAAAGATAGAGGCTACTCAAAATATTATCTGGTTCGCAAAAGCCAGTGTTGACAATTTTCTCTTCACTGAGAGTAGCTATTTTTTTTATTTCCTCGGCTATAGCCGTTTCCAGGTTTTCATTGCTCAAGCCAGTATTTAATTTATGATAATGCCAAGAAATTGCTCTGTCAGCAGGATTTCTTAAAAGAATAATAATTTTAGTTTTAGGAAAAGTATCCTTAATTCTTTGAGCTACCTGGGGAAAACGCAGATAGTTGGGAGTAGCCTCTCCTGTAAGAAAATCTGGACTATCAGTAATAGTGGGAAAATTAGCTAAATACCAATCAATTCCTCTTTCAAAATGTTGCCAATAAAAATCTATTTCTTTCTTATGAGAAAGCAGAATTTGCGGGTGATGACCAAGATAATAATGGATAGAAGATGTTCCACTTTTAGATGCGCCAGCAATAATAAAATCAGGGCCACCTTTTTTTTTCTCCTGCCAATTTAATCTAGCCAAAGAGGGACGGCTTTTAATAGCTTGTTGGTAACAACCAGTACGATAACAATCAATAGCTTCATCAATACGATTTTGCTGGGTCAGAGCATCTCCCAAATTGCCCCAAGCAATAGTAATTTTAGGATGTTGAGCTACTATTTGACGATAAAATTCTATTAACTGAACTAATTGTTCTGAGCCAGTGGGGGTATATTGTAATTCAATGTAGGGAAATTGGTAATTAGGCTCTAGCTTAATAGACTTTTGATAGGCAGTAATTGCCTCTGGAAAGAAACTTCTAGCTCTCATGAATTTAGCAAATTGATAATACAAAGTTGCCAAATCTGCTCGAGAATATTTATTTGAGGTTTCTAAGTTTGCCAAGGTTTCCTGATAATCTGCAATCACCTCAGTTTCCAAGGCTGATTTTTCAGGATTACTCTTTATTGCTCGACGATAACAAGAAATAGCCAGCTCATAATGCCGTAAATTGCGGTTAACCAGTCCTAATTTAAACAAAACGGGAGAAAACTGCGGATTAATAGCTATGACTTTTTGATAAGTTGCGATCGCTTTTTGCCATTGCTGTTGCTCTTGCCACAACATACCTAGTTGATAATAAGCTTCCCAATATTCTGTTTGCATAGCGATCGCTTTTTGCCAGCATTCTTGCGCCTGAGAATCTTCTTGCAGTTTGTGTAGCGTTAGAGCCAAATGATAATAAATTTGCGAGTCGGACTTTAAATCTAGAGCTTGTTCAAAATGCTTTTGAGCTTGAACATATTCTTGAAGTTGATACAGTGCCAAACCCCAGTGATAATAAACTTTAGCTGACGGGTCTAATTTGGCTGCTTTTTTATAGTTTCTAGTTGCCCAAAGCCATTTTTCTTGAGCAGCTAAAGCCTGTGCCAGAGCGTAGTAATACTGGGCATTGTCAGGATTATTTCTGACTCCTAGACGGTATACTTCCAAGACAGGTTCGTATTTTTTTTGAACAGTTAAAAGTTCACCCAAAGCCTGATATGCCTCAAAAAAATCTGTTTGGGAATCGATCGCACTACGGTAACAGGAGATCGCTTTATCTGGCACTTGAGCAGCTAAAGTCTGACCAAGCTGATAAAGTTGTTCGGGGGTAAAAGAATCGGCTTTTAATTTAAATAATTTAAATAAATGATCAGCAGCTTGGCGATCCTTGCCTAATCGAGTCAGCGTTTGCGCCAGAGCGCGATGTAATCGGGCAGAATTAGGTTGCAGAGTCACCGCCTCTCGATAAGATTTTAGAGCCTTTTGCCACTGCCTTTGTTGAATATACAAATCTCCTAAATTAGCGCGATCTTCTGCCGATTCAGGATTGGCGGTTATTTTTTGACAACATTGGGCGATCGCCTGCTGAATTTGCTCGGCAGTTAATTGAGAAAGTTCTTTCATTGGCAGCTAGGGAATGCTTGATAAATACTTTTTTTTACTAACAGTCACAGCACAAAGGCTTACCTATAGTTTGCGGATAAATAATTGAAATGTTTGGGGCGATCGATAAACCTGTTGCCATCGATCTTTAACAGAGTTGAGAAATCGATCGATACCGACTTTAGGGTTTTGTTGAGCATTATGAGGATTACGCCAGCCATAAGAATTAAAAATCAGTAATCCGCCTGATTTTACTAACTTCCAGGCGAGAATGGCATTTTTCTCCGTGTGTTGACTCAATTTATTGCGATCCTGAAGATTAATTAAGTCAAAACTATTGGGAGTACAGTCTGCTAATAATTTACAGGTATCTCCTTCTAAAAAAGTTACTTTTGATTCTGAACCAGATTTAGCGATGTTTTCTTTAAAAGGAAGTTCAAACTTAGTGTCAATACAGGTAAGCTTATCTGACTCGTGGACTAAAATTTTATCTAGCATCCAACAAGAAGACATTCCTTGATAACATCCTACTTCTATGGCATTAACTCCTGGTGCGGTAATCAATGACTGTAAATGTTCTTCCCAGACAGAAATACGATAGCTAAAAATATCGCGAGTGAAAAAATAGTTATTGGCGACACATTGTTCCCAACCGCGATGTTTACAAGCCTGTTGAAAATTAGCCACTGCTTCGGGTAATCTGCCTTTTTCCCGTAGAGCATCTCCTAAATGTCCATATACCCAGGGATATTCTTCAACTAGATTTAAAATCGCGTAGCAGGTAGAAATAGCTTCATCCCATTTTTGCAGCATCAAAAAAGTTTTGACTAAATCTCGATAAGCCCAAGGGAAATCTGGAGCATTTTTAATGGTTTGATGAAAAGAGATAATTGCCTCTTCAAAATACTGCTTTTGCAGATAAATAGTGCCTAGTTTGTATTGCGCCCTAGATTCTGTGGGCTGCACGCTTAAAATTTTCTCGTAGATAGCCTGAGCTTTGTCTAACTGATGCTGCCGTTGATAAATATCTCCCAAATCATAAAAAGCCGCAATCAAGCCCTGCTCTCCGGCGATCGCCTTTTCATAACAGGCGATCGCCTCCTCTACTCTTCCTCTTTGTTCTAAGGCTTTGGCTAGCTTATAATAACCACTATTATTGACCAAATTAGGATTAATTTTAATTGCTTGATACCAGCAATCCACTTCCGCATCTTTACGCTGGAGGTAGCTATTGATCTGCGCCAGAGATGAATAGATGCGGTCAGAATTGGGGACAAGTTCTAAAGCTTTTTCAAAAGAGGCTAAAGCAGCCTGCCAATTTTTTTCTAAAATATAAAGTTCTCCTAATTGGCAATATACCTCCCCAAGATTAGTTTGGGCTTCTACAGCCAAAGAATGCCAAATAATAGCTCGATCAAATTCCCCCATACCCTGAAGCAAATTGCCCAGGTTCTTAAAGGCAGATTGCCGTTGTTCCTGGTTATTGTTGTCTGTTTTTACTGCCTGCTCGCACTCAACAATTGCCTGAATTAAATAGCTAGAATCCACGGGTAAAATTTAGTTAATTAATTGGTTTACTCCATCACCGACGGTCTATAAAATAGACTTCCAAGTCTCAGACTGTTTAATTATTGTCTATATATTCATTATTGTCCTACCTACTTTTATTATGGCTGGGAGATTTACTGGGATGGGGATATTTTCCTATTGAATGTACTTTAAAATTTGCTTAAGAGCATCAATATTAACCAAAATATCTTCGGTGAGGGCATTTTGATACATTAAGTTGCGCAAAGACAGACAATCAAAACTTTTTCCAACTAAATAATAATGCTCCAACTCTAACTGCTGACTAATCATCCAGTAATCAGTTCTCACATAATTAGGCGAGAAAAGCTCAATGACCTTAGTATCGGGAGAACAAAAAACTAAATTAGTTAAACCCGAACCATGACTAGCAACAATGATTTCAGCATTAGCAAATACTGCAACCTGCTCTAAGACTGACATTTCTTCGAGGAATATAGTTTTAAAACCTTCGCTATAAAGCAGTTCGCTTACATCTAATTCATTAACTAACTGTCTATTTTTTGCTTTTGCCCTGCTAACGTAAATTTTTTGCCCAATAGCAGTCTTTGATAAATTAATTTTGGGAATAAAAGCCTGGCGTAAAAATTTGATTGTTCCCTGGGGAATCCAGTCTAGATAGCCTGGAAAAGAAGGAACGATCAATTCTGTAGCCTGAATATGATTATGGCGATCGCTTTCGAGGATTTTTGCTTCAGGAATACCTAAAATTTGCAAAGTTTCTTTTTGGTAGGGTTTAGCAATGCTGTTGACCACAAACCAATCAATCTCCTCTAGCTCAATACCACTGTTTCTGATTAGTTCTAATCGCGGAATAATATCAAACATCCAATGATAATAAACATGACCAGCCAAACTAGATAGCAAAGCTACTTTGCCCTCTATTTTTTCGCTGGGCAGAATGCTATCTTGGGCAAAAATTTTGTGTTCGGCTCGTTCTTGATAGGGACATCCTGGTAAGAACCAGGGATAGTCTCTAGATAAATCTCCTAACAAATAATTATCAGGAGTAATAACCGCCACGGCATTACAAATAATCCATGAGTTTTTTTGTCCTGCAACCCAAGTTCTACCTTCGGGAATAGTAACAACAAAGGGCAATTTAGCCTTAACTGGGTTTGTTGACTCAAAAGAACATTTATAAGCATCTTTATCAATCTGCAACGGCTTAAAGTGTGTAATTAACTTTGCCATACAGCTATTGCAGTTGACTCCTCCGCAATCAGGATAAGATGTCTGACCAGGAGCGTTAATTTTAATTGTCTCTGGTTGTCTTGTGCCAGCTACTCTTTCAGGAGTATGATCGGTATTTCCCCACAATACCTGAATGTAGCTAAAATTTTTTAACTGACAATCCCTCGCCCAGTCTTGAGTGTAATGATAAATTTCTCTAGGCAGGGCGGATAATTGCTCTTCAACCGCAAATAAACCAGGCAAATTTTGCCAGCCAGTTGTGTAATCTATTTCTTGACTGAGAACGGCTTCATAATAATTTATTGCCTCTTCAGCAACTTGACTACGCTCTAAAACTTTACCTAACTGAAAGCAGATTTGCGCATGTTCTGGTTCAAGGCTCAAGCCAATCTGGTAAATAGCTACCGCAGCATCTAACTTTTTTTGCTTGGCAAGACAATTGCCAAGTTTTAGATATAGTTCTGCTTCTTTGGGTCTAATTTGTAAGGCTCTCTGATAGTAAAATTCTGCTTGATAAACACCCCCAAACTCAAACAGCACATCTCCCATCTGGCTATAGGTTAGCCATAGATAATGATAAGCATCTGCTCTTTGATTATCTTGAAGAGCTTGCAGAAATCGAGCGCAAGCCACCTTAGCCATTTCTAATAAATCTGCGGGTTGGGTTGCTAATATTCTCTGACAATAAGCAGTAACAAAATGAGGCTCTAGCTCAATTATTTGTCGCCAACAGTCTAAAGTAGTTTCCCAATTACCCATCTGTAGCTGTAGGTCAGCATAGTTGCTCAAAGCCAGAACATTTGTTGGCTCTAATTTAGTAACTTTGAGAAGACACTCTATTGCTTGGGGGTAATTAGCTTGCTGTTGCCATAGCTTACCTAAATTATGATGAGCTAAAGACATTTTTGGCTCTAAGGTGATGGCAGTTTGGAAACTACTATAGGCAAGCTTGTGCTGTTGATTAAACCAGTAAACCTGTCCTAAGTTATTGTGCAAAGTTGCCCAAGTAGGGTCAATATAAAGCCCTTTTCTAAAAATAGCGATCGCCCGAGCGTATTTTTTTTGTCTGGCAAAGATGCTGCCCAAATTACTATATGCTCTGGTAAAATTGGGCTGAATGGCAATAGCCTGCTCGTAGCTGGCGATCGCTGTCTCTAGTTCTCCTTTTTGATCGTAAAGGACTCCCAAGTTAAAATAAGCAGCAGCATAGTCAGGCTTGGCTTCAATGGCTTTATTGTAGGCAGCAATTGCTTCACTCCAGTTACCTAATTGGTGCAATACTACTGCCAGATTATATTTTAATTCTGCCCAATCAGGTTTAAAAACTAGAGCCTGTTCATAATTCCAGGTCGCTTTTTGATAATTATTTTGCTTGCTAAACAATAAACCCAACTCTGCGTATATTTCTGCTTGGTCAACTGGAGTACCCAGCAATTTTTTATAAGCATCAATGGCTTCGGGTATTTTTCCTAGTTGGGTATAGGCTCTTGCCAAATAGGGATAAAAGTTAATATCGTCAGGATCGAGGGAGATCTCTTTTTGACAGATATCTACAACCTGCTCCCAATCTTGGTTAGCTAGGAAAGATTTAAGATTTTTGATTGAAGATTCGCCTCTTCTCATTGATGTTAACGGGAATGACCCAAACTCAAATTACAAAATGACCCAAATAATCTGACGATTCAATCTAGAGCGTGTCATTAACATGGCGATCGCACTTCGGTGCTTGGCTTGACAGCGTGCCTCACTCTTAATTAGAAAAAAAGTACTATTTCCTCCCAAATAATGGCACGCCCTAATTCAATAATGAGAATTATAAGTTACTCTGTCTATAGGTGAGTCTACGTTAATTAAGCTTGGTTTGAGTACTCTTAACGAACGCGACAAAAACCTTATAGATCTTTGATGAATCTTGGATTTACCTACATTAGCCCATATTTCGCTAAATTTCATCTAATCTAAATTTTAAGCTGACTTTTTAAATACTAACTAAAACTAGTTTATCGTCATCAAGTTACAGCCTAATATGTAGAGAGTATGCTTAGACTGCCTTAAAATAAATAGCTGAGATTAAAATCTAACCGATTCTAAATGATGGAATTTGCTAAAGCAGAACCAACCGTCGGCGTAATTATTCCTGCCTATAATTGCGATCGCTATATTGCTCAAGCTATTGAAAGCGTTCTCCAACAAGAAGGCTGTACTTATGAAATAATCGTCATTGATGATGGCTCAACTGATTCGACTGAGCAGGTATTAAAGCCATACCGCGATCGCCTTCGCTATGTAAAGCAGAAAAATCAAGGTGTAGCAGCAGCCCGCAATCATGGTATTGCGATCGCTCAAGCCAATCTGATCGCCTTTCTAGATGCAGATGATTATTTTTTACCAGGAAAATTAGCATCTCAGGCAGAAATTTTAATCAAGCGTCCTGACCTAGGTATTGTCCATAGTGGCTGGCAAAGGGTAGACATAGAAGGCAACAAGCTATTAGATGTATGTCCTTGGAAGCAAATTCCTGAATTAGATTTAGAGAGTTGGCTACGTTGGAAACCAGTGCTACCGAGCGCGATGATGTTTCGTCGAGAATGGCTTCAATATGTTGGTGGTTTTGATCCTCGCTTTCCACCCGCAGAAGATACCAATTTAGTCCTTAAACTGGCTTTAAAAGGCTGTAAAACTGCATGGTTACGACAAATAACCGTGTGTTATCGTCAGCACGGAGAAAGTGCTATGCATAAAGGCTTGCCCCAAGCTCGCTCTTTAATGGCAGTTACCAACGATTTTTTTTCTCAACCAAATCTACCTCCAGAAGTTAAGCTAATGGAGCAGTCGGTTCGCTATGGTACATTGGTTTGGATTGCTTGGTATCTCCACTACACGGGACATCCACTAGAAACAACTCAATATCTTCAACAGGCTTGGTCATATCGCTCTAATTCAGGTATAGAAACTATAGTCACCTGGATTGAAAGCTTTGCCGAATTTTCTCGCAATTGGGGAGTGCAATTTAATGTCAGCAGCCTAACTAGTTCGAGAGAATGGCAGGAGCTAGTTCAATGGATCATTCAGACAACGAGTAAAATTGGATCACAAACATCTTAAAGCTTCCTCTTTTGGAGAGATCTATTAAACACCCTAATTAGGGTATGCTCCAGTAGAGATAGTTTTTCTTCAAGTAAATCAGACTTATGACTATTGCTCGTACAATTTGTCTAGGGTTTCTTGCTCTAATTGCGATTGGAACTCTTCTGTTGATGATGCCCTTCGCTACCGTTACGGGAACTTGGAACAGTTTTATTGTGGCTTTATTTACTTCTACTTCTGCCGTTTGTGTTACAGGCTTGGCGGTGGTAGATACAGGCACTTATTTTTCCTTTTGGGGACAGTTAACAATTCTATTGTTAGCTCAAGTTGGTGGTTTGGGCTATATGACCATGACTACTTTTTTACTGCTGCTTTTAGGCAGAAAGTTTGACCTAAGACAAAAATTTGCTATCCAAGAATCTTTTGATCGTCCTTTTTTGCAGGGTAGTAGCAGTAATTTAATGCGCTCAATTATTGCTACTACTATGATTTGTGAAATTAGCGGCATATTTTTATTACTGCTAGTTTTTGTTCCTGAACACGGTTGGTCAAAAGGTTTATGGTATTCTATTTTTCATAGTATCAGTGCCTGGAATAACGCAGGTTTTAGTCTTTTCTCTGATAGCTTGGTTGGCTATCATTCCTCTGGGGCAGTTAATTTAATTATTCCTGGTTTGATTATTTTTGGTGGCATTGGCTATCAGGTAATTATTGAAATGTATCTTTGGTTAACCAATAAAATTAAAAACAAGCAAGAAAGATTTTGCTTTTCCCTCAACTTTAAAGTTGTAGTCGGCACGACTATTTTGTTGTTAATATTAGGTACGATCGCTTTTTTATTGACCGAGTTAAACAACCCAGAAATCTTAGCACCTTTTAGCTTCAAAGATAAGCTTTTGGCTGCTTGGTTTCAGTCGGTGACTACTAGAACAGCAGGCTTTAATAGTATTGATGTAGGCAGTATGACCACGGCGGGTTTATTTATTACCATGGGCTTTATGTTCATTGGTGCTAGCCCTAGTGGTACAGGAGGAGGCATCAAAACCACAACCTTTAGAATTTTATACAACGCCACCAAATCAGTCTTACGAGGAAAAGATGAAGTGGTTCTCTATCAAAGGGAAGTTCCCAGTACTCTTATTTTAAAGGCAGTTGCAGTAGTATTCGGTACCGCAACGTCAATTATTCTAATGACCATCTCAATTTCTTCTTTTGATCCTGAATTGGATTTTCTACGTATTTTATTTGAGGTTATTTCTGCTTTTGCAACAGTTGGTTTATCTACAGGTATTACATCTAGTGTTTCAGTTGCTTCCAAAATAATTTTAGTATTATCTATGTATATTGGCAGAGTCAGTATTTTAATTTTAATAGCGGCAATTATTGGCGACCCTAGCCCCAGCAGTCTTAACTATCCAGAGGAAAATTTGCTGGTCGGTTAATTTATATTAGGATTGAATAAATAAAAAATAAAAGATAACTAATCTCCGATAGATTAAAATACTAGTAGTTAGTATATCTAGGTTAAGAAGTAAGATTGAAATCTCTCAATTTTTTAGCTAACTCCAATACTAAAAATCGGCAGTTTGCTGTAATTGGTCTAGGACGTTTCGGTAGAGCAGTCTGTGCTTCTCTACACAAAATGGGATATGAAGTTTTGGGAACAGATATTGACGAGAGACTAGTTAATCAAGCTTTAACTCAAAGAATTGCCTCCCATGCTATTCAATTAGATTCTACCGAGCCTGAATCTCTAAAAGAGGCTGGTATTTTTGAAATGGATACGGTAATTGTGGCTATTGGCAATTATCTTCAGGAAAGCATTATAACCACTCTCAATGTTAAAGAAGCTGGAGTTGAGCAAGTAGTCTCTAAAGCCTCCTCAGAAATTCATGGTAAAGTTCTGCGACGAGTAGGGGCAGATCGAGTTGTCTTTCCTGAATACGAAGCAGGTTGCGCCTTAGCTAGTAACCTGACTCAACCTGCTTTTCTAGACCGTTTTGAACTGGACATAGAAAATAGCATTGTAGAAGTGCTAGTGCCAAGAGAGTTTCACAATCAAACTTTATCTCAGCTAGATTTGCGCAAACGTTTTGGTTTAAATGTATTGGCAATCGGCAATGGAGAAAAGTTTATAACCAATCCTAATCCTTCACAAGTGTTAAAAGAAGGATTAGTAATGGTTGTTATTGGCAGTAACAAAAATCTTCAGCGTTTGCCGCTTTAATGATTATCTAGAGCCGACCAAGATGGAACTAATTAACCTAGTTGCTGGGCATTATCTAAATAGTCGTTGATGTTAGTTTCTGATGATGCCCACCCTACATCTGATTAACTTTAAGCTAACTTGAGGCACTGGTATAAAAACGGAGGGCAAACCGCCAAAAAAAGATTGAGAAACTAAACAAGATAAGAGCCAAAATAACTGCGCCAAAAGTCCAGATTATTTCACTCCGATTTAACATTGTTTGAGCAGGAATAGTAGTTAAAAATGCTACAGGAACTACAAAAGTAAAAAAGAAGCGATAAACGGCAGGATAAGCTACTATCGGATAGCGTCCCGCTTCTAGTAATCCTCGCAAAACTTCTGTGACGTTATAGACTTTGACAAACCAAATGCTGGTTGCACCCAAAATAAACCACAGGCTATAGAGAATGACAATGCCAAAGCTAAGAGGAATCAAACTAGCCAAGTAGTCATGCCAAGTCAAGCCTAGTTTGTTCCCTGCATAGACAATTAAAATTGTGCCAAAAAACAGATCGGGTAAACCCCAAGGAGAGATAGTTTTGGTAGATAGCCAAAATTGACTGCTAATGGGCTTGAGCAAGACAAAATCTAATGTTCCTTGTTCGACTTGTTTGACAATGCTATTGAGATTTGGCACTAAAAAAGTAGCAGAAAATCCTTGCAAGAGAGTAAACAGACCCAAAACAATAGTCGCTTCTGACCAACTCCAGCCTTCAAAAGTATAGCCAGTACGATAAAACAAGAATAGTCCAAATAAACTGCCAACTAAATTGGCAATGCTGGTTATAGTGGCAATAAGGAAATTAAGGCGATATTCTAGCTCTGTGGCGATCGCCGTACTCCAAAACAAGCGTAGAATTTTAAAATAACGCTGCATAGTTTATTAACAAGAAAAAAGATTATTATGAATATGGAAATTTGAGACTAACTACGAAAAAGTCTTGAAAATTTTCTGTTTTTAATTCTAGTTGTGAAAATATCTTTAATATCATTATTTTCTAATTTCATAACTTTACACTGTTCAATTAAATAAATATATCTTTATGGGTAGCAGGGCATTTATCGATAATAATTTTTCTAAAGGTAAAGAATTTCTTATACATTTTTTAGATAGTCCCGAATTTACCCTTGATACTCTGCGTCAAATAATGCCTTCAGGTTCAAGTAAAAGAAAAAAATTTGAACTAGCTCAAGATATTGCGATAGCTTTTGAAGAAGGTAAGTTGTCTTCTGAGCAAATTTTATTGCCCTATGTAAAACGTTCGAGACAATGGTTGAGCTTTAAATTAGGACAAGTAAAAGTTATACCCAAACAACGAGAAGCTCAATTGTTGCTTAATGAGTTTGGTGATGATGGATGGTACGGATCAATAGAAGATAATCAGGATCAAAGTAAATACTGTATTAGAACACTTTGAATTACTGATTACCATGGCAATAATATTAGATGGACTGTAATTGCAAAGATAGACTCTGACTGTATCGCTTTATCTTGGAACGGGTTTACACTAATTCCTGCAACAGATGAGAGAGTAGAAAGACAGGTTGCATTTGGTTGCTGGAAATTTATTCCTAGCTATTTTCAGGAAATTGCACTATTTTGCCAATCTAAATGGATTGAACCAGATCTACACACTTATTTTGCATGATATGTGGGATAAATACATTAGAAATAGTCAGTACCAATGGCATCACATAAGAATTCGGGCAGAGTCTTCAGGAGTAGCTTTGAATGCCCATAGTTCTGAAGTCAAAGAAATTAACGTTAAAGGGCTTAAAGCGTTATCTGGTAAGCTTGCTGAGTCTATTTTAGAGTCAGTAGGAATTACAGATGATTTGAATAAATCATTGGCAGAAGTTGCTGCACTTAGAACTTTGATAAAAGAATGGGGTACAAAATCTTATGAATTTAGTTTAGAAAAAGAGGACTTGAATAAAAAGTCAAGATACAATAGATTAATTAAAGCCCATTGTTATTTCGGGCTTAAACCTAATTCTTCTACTCAAGATTCTCTCCAACACCTAAAATGCGATTGTGGTGGCAGCACAGGCGCACTAAAATTTTTACTAGGGGAACTTGAGTCCTATAGTAATGAAAATATTGAGTTTTGATTACAAAAAACAGTTGCATTTTTTATCTGGCAGACAAAAAGCTGATTTGAGTCGGCATTTTAGTAAGCCAGGTGTAACTGCTATGCCACACCAACTTGCAGTTAGACTAGGAATAAATCTCCCAGAAGCTTTAGCAATTATTGCGATTCTTGAGGCACATGGTTTATCTAAAAATAAGCTGTTAATCTATCACGCCTGTGAACCTGAAGTGCCAGCGGGGGCAATATCTTATGGAGAGGGATTTCCTAATCTGCCATGGAAGTGTCCCCATTGCGGAGAGACAGTTGACAGCTATGATGAACTGGATTTTGACGTTATGGCAATAGCTCAAGACAGAATAGAATTTATTTAGTTAGGTGCAGTGCCGAGTCAAGAAGAGTTAGTCAATACAATTATTAAAGCCTCAGAACTTTTGGATAGTAACAGTTCTGCATTAGAAAAACTAGCTTCATATTTATATATTGCAGATCCTAGAATCCATAATTACTTAAATAAGTTTAACCAACTCTTAAAAATTGAAAGCCCAAAAAGTAGTCAATTGCAGGAGCGAGGCAAAATCTTAGAGCAAATTGTTTACTTAGTTTTCAATAGTTTCAAAGGAATTACAAGCTTTAAAAGTTTTCAATCTGCTAGTTCTCAATACGATTTAATTGTTAGTGGAGATGATGTAAATTGGCATCCAGTTTGCAAACATTTATACATGGATATTTCTCAGAGAGATATAATCATAGAAGCGAAAGCCAAAAATAGTAAATTGCCTGATAAAGACTTTGCAAGACTTTGTAGCATCATGCACGAAAATATTACTGGTGCAGGTTTAGGAATATTTTTCACACTCAAAGGAGCAACAGGTTTTCCAGATAGAAATTCTTCCTCCAGACAAAGAAAAATTAGCGATTGTAGACTGCGCCAAGCTTTATTTCAGGCAAAAACTGGCAAACATATTATTGTGTTGGACAAAGAAGATATTTTTGAGTTGGGAAAAAATGGTACTTTGCTTCAAATATTAACAAGAAAAATTCGAGATTTGAAAGAACTTAGTGGACTTCCTACAGTTCCTATAGAAAGATTTGTAGAGATAGATTTACCACCTCATTTAGAAGAACTAGTGTAGTTTGCGATCGCCGTACTCCAAAAATTGATTACTGTTCTTGACGTTTCCAGTTCATAATGTCCCAAGTTCGCATATCCCAGGCAGTCAAATGATAGCCAGTCAGACTATTACTAAAGGCAGCAACATCAGCCCGATGAACTAAGGGAATAACTGCTGCATCTTTAATCAACAGATCATTCATGGCAATAAATAATTGAGTACGCTTTTGAGGATCTAACTCCTGACTGGCTTCTTGCCACAGTTGATCGTATTCAGGATTACAGTAGCGAGAATTGTTGTCTCCTGACCAATTGTTAGCTTTTTGAGGAATTTGTTTACAGGTCATAAAATTCATATAGGCACCAGGATCGGGACTGGTATTGCCCGTAGTAAACATCTGTAAATCAGCATAAAAATGTTCTACCGTGTCGTTATTACTAGGATCGCTGGAAAAATAAACGCCAGGGTCAATGCTTTTTAGTTCGACTCCTACGCCGATAGACTGTAAACCTTGCTTGACTACCGTTTGTGTTTTTTGCCGTAGAGGATTGACGGAAGTTTGGAACACCATCTGCATCTCAGCACCATTTTTATCGCGGATGCCGTTACCGTTGGTGTCTTTCCAGCCTGCTTGGTCTAATAGTTTTTTCGCTTTTTCTGGATTATATTCATAGCTGGTATTGGCTGAAACATATTCTGGTGGGGCGACTAAAAAGTTAGGAGTGGCTTTACCCGTAACGCCATATAGCTGTTCGGCAATAATATCCCTGTCTATTGCTAAGTTTAAAGCTTGACGGACTTTGCGATCGCTTAAAAAAGGATGGGGAAACTTGATGCTTGAACGTTCTCCCGATGGGGCTACTTTATTAGGATCGCTGTGGTTAATAATAATTCGTTCCATCAGCGCGCCATAGTTGGAGACTACTGCCCCTTGTCCTGCTGCTTCAAGTTCTTTTAGTATGGGGGCTTCAACCTGGAGATTATAGGCAAAATCTGCATCACCTGTTTGCAGTACAGCCCTAGCTGCGGATGTGGCATCACCACCACCTTTAAGCTCAATTTTCTTGAAGCCTAGCCGATCTACCTGTCGAAATTCAGGATTAGGTTCATAAATCACCATATCCCCTGGTCTAAAGTCTACAACGCGATAAGCACCTGTCCCAACAGGCTTAAGATTGGCTGGTGCTTCCCTAGCGTTTGCACCATTGTAAGCTTGATAAATATGTTTAGGTAAGATCATTCCTTCTCCACCAACAAAAGCTAGTGACCAAGCGGGATTCACTTGCTTGAAGTTTACTTTAACCGTATAGTCGTCAACTGCTTCAACGCTTTTTACCACATCATAAGTACCAGAAGTGACTGCCCCCACCTTGGGGTTACTAAGAAATTGATAGGTAAAAACTACATCCTGAGCGGTAAAAGGTTGACCATCAGACCATTTGACATTTTGTTTAAGTTTCCAGGTAACAGACTTGCCATCAGCAGCCACTCCACCATTCTCAGTACTAGGTATCTCAGCAGCTAAAAAAGGAATTAAGTTGCCCTTATTATCAAAACTGGCTAGAGGCTCAAGGGTAATACGACTAGCTTCTGCGTCTTTAAACCCTGTGGAGAGATGGGGATTGAGAATAGTGGGCGCTTGCCAGTAAAGTAATTTGAGGGTGCTGCTTTGCTGAGTGCTAGATGAATTGGGGCGATTGCCACAGGCAGTAACAGCAATTGTTAAACCTAAAAATAAGCAAAATTGAGAAATAAACTTGGCAACCACAGACCACTCCTTAACCAGTTTTGATTATGGATGATATTGTATCGCAGTACGTTGATCGGTTAGGACAGAAGAATTGACCAACGGTCACAGCAGCGCGAGAAGCCGTTGCGGGGATTCCCTCCGTTGAAGCTATTGCTGAGGGCGAGGCTCCATACGCAAGAAGGCTTCGTCCGTTTAGAAGTCCCCGTGCTGTTCCGTTTAGGAACAGCTTCATGCGGGACGTGGCGGAGTAATCTATGACTGCTCGTAAGTAGCCAAGGGGTACCCCCCGCAGGGAGTAATAAGTTATAAGTGTCTTGATGCAAGTACGTATTGCTGTAGTCGGTATTTCTCCTCGCGCGCGACCTCTTTTTATTTATAGCAGTTTTTATTTAGGCGATCGCTCTTAGGCAAGCAAGAAGATTAAAATATTATAGAGTGAATTAAATAGTTGCGATCGCTTGACCTGCTAACCAAGAAGTCGTCCAGGCACTTTGAAAATTAAACCCTCCTGTCACGCCATCAATATCTAATACTTCTCCTGCAAAATATAGCCCAGGACATTTTTTGCTTTCCATAGTCTTAAAATTTACTTCTTTAAGACTTACTCCACCACAGGTAACAAATTCTTCTTTGAATACTCCTTTACCCTTAACCTCATACTGTCCTTGCACTATCTCCAACACTAGTTTATTTAATTCTTTTTTACTAATCTCTGACCAAATTTTGTCGGGTTTAATTTCTATATAGCTAACAAAGCTTTGCCAAAGGCGTTTGGGCAATTCTACAGGACAGTAATTAACTATTTTTTTCTTAGGATTAGTTTCTTTTACTGTGATTAACTTCTGCTTTAAAGTTTCTTGGTTATATTCAGGCAGCCAATTAATTTGTAAGCCAGAATCATATTTAAGATCGTATAAAAATCTGGCACTCCAAGCGGATAATTTGAGGATAGCAGGGCCACTTACGCCCCAATGGGTAATCAATAACGCCCCTGCTTGTTCTATTTTATGCTTGCCTGTACCCAGCTTAACTTGAGCATTGCTAACGCTGACTCCCGCTAGACCTTGCAAACGAGGATCTCTAACATTCAAGGTAAATAATGATGGGACTGCCGACTCAATTTTGTGTCCTAAGTTTTTTGCCCAACGATATCCTAAAGGATTACTACCTGTAGCGATTAGCAGGCGATCGCATTTTAATTCTTTGCCGTTTTTTAATTCAACCTGAAAATAACTTTTGTTTTCTTCGTCATGAAACTGCTTAACTGTCTTTACCCCAGTTCCAGTTAACAACTTCACATTTGCCTTATCTGCTGCTTGCATCAGGCAATTAATAATTGTTTGTGAATCATCAGTAACAGGAAACATTCTGCCGTCGGCTTCGGTTTTTAACTTTACCCCGCGTGACTCATACCACTGCACCGTATCTTTGGGTTGAAAACGGGTAAATGCACCCCGTAAAGCTTTTCCGCCTCTAGGATAATGCTCAACCAAACGAACAGGATCGAAACAGTTATGAGTTACATTACATCTGCCACCACCAGATATGCGAACTTTAGCTAAAGGCTTTTGTCCAGCTTCTAATAAAGTTACTTTAAGTTGGGGATTGGCTTCAGCACAGGCGATCGCACCAAAAAAACCTGCTGCACCACCACCAATAACTATTACCTTCAAATTATTCTTTTAATATTGTCAAATTAGACTATGAAAATAGTTTATCAAATACTGCTTAGAGCTTTTTCAATATCTTCTAGTTTTTGCAATACCCCATATCAAGCCAGATATAATCGCAGTCAGTAACAATATCATAATCACTCCTCCTGGTAGGAAGGTAATAAAACCGATTCCTCTGAGGATATATAGGGCAATAAAACCCATCAGGGAAATAAAGAATATGTTAAGTAACATGGCTTTTAAGCTTCCAATGATAAATTTAAACAACCATCATAGATTTCCCTCAAATATATAACACAATAGTTCGGACAAAATTTAGCTTGAAAGGCTAACTGATTACTAATTAGGGAATGGTGGGCATGACAAAGCAATACCAAACAAACCGAACGTCATTTTAGATCATGCCCACCCTACAATTTGCTGATTACTGCCCAACTGTCCTAGCTGATTATAAAGATTCATGGGGTGGTGGGGTGAGTGTCGGAGGATGACCTCTTTAGATCGCGCCTTGGTGGCATTCGATGCTGCTTAATAAAATCAGACATCTCTATACTCACTTTTCCCGTAAAGCAGCCAATCGATGAATTGACATCCTTGATATCTGGTAACACGTAGTGATAAATGCCCTGCGGAAATTCAGGGGTTGCGCTAGTTATGCCGTTACAGGCATCAAGCTGATCTACTGTAATCTTGCTGCCGTCTAAGGCGCGATCGCCATAAATAGGGAAGCCATCAAATGCCACACCAATAATATGTGAAGCCTCCCCCTCTGCATCCACTGTACGAGTAATACATTTGGGCAAACCGTGGTAATGATAGTCTCCCATCGGCGTGGGATGACCATTACAACTATCGAGGAAAGCTACATCCTGACCATTGGCAGACTTCATCGTAAAGTTGTCGCGTAGGGCAACAGTCTGGTTATCGCCTTCATATGGATTGAACATCGCCGCACCAGAGATCATCACTCCAATCGCTCCCAAATTAGTGCGGGTGGGCTTATCACTCTTCACAGGTTGCAGTGGAATAGTGAAATCATAATTCTGGGCAATCGTCGGATCGGAAACCACTTGAGCGGTACTCGGATCGGGAAGTATCATGCCAGCATTAGGCACGATATATTCTGCTTCGCGCTTATGGTTAGGAATACCATTCGAGACAAACCTAAAAGACTTATCTATGTAACTTATGGTGACATTATTGCCCCACTTTGCAGCCTGGACACCAGCAAGCGTAGAAGGTATTGACAATGATGAAACTAAATAGGTAGGCAATATGACCGCTAAAATAGTCAGCATTAAGGCGATCGCCAGCCAGAGATATTTGCGAAAAGAGCGATTCATGATCATATTCGTTTGTAAGGGCGAACGGCTGTTCGCCTTTACGAGATATTTGTAGTAAGAACTATTTAATTTGATGTTATCAGAAAGGTCTGTTAGCGAGCAGATCTTTTGCCTTTATGTTGTTCCATCAATGTAGCCATTTTTGCTCTTTGTTCGCTGGTTAATATTTCCCTTGTCCGCAGCATAGTCTCAAAGCGATTATTATCTGCTTGCTGATGGAGTTTTTCAGTTTTTTGGTGTTGTTGTCGTAATTGTTCGGTACTAGCATCACTGGCTAATAGCGATCGCATGGATTGGCGTTGTGACTGCATTTGCTCCCGCAAAGCCTCTTTGTCAGTTTTAGACTGGTTTTGTATTGCTTCGATTCTTTGCTTTTGTTCTGTACTGAGATCTAGCTGTTCGAGCAGTTTGTTCATTCTTTCACCGCGATCGCCTCTTTTTCCTCGTTGGTCGTGATTTTGTGCTATTTTTCCCATAGTTGTCATTGATTCTTGAGCGTTATTGTCTTGGTTTAAAGTCGCTGCATAAGTACCCAGAGGTAAAATTAATAAAGCTGCTGTTATTGCGGAAAAAGTTTTCTGGTTCATCAATTGAAATCTCCTCAAATAGCGAGAATTATTTAGTTATTACAATCCTAAGAAACCAAGTATTAAACCACCTCGATCTAAACTCCTAAATCTTTTTGGTACTTTAGGACTATTGCCATAACTCATACTAAGTAGATAAATTGAAAAATCATCCTGGTAATCAATGGCTAACTTCAAACATAAACACCCTTTTCGATTACTGCTCTATCTAGAATGGATCTTGTTGGGAATTGCCTTAATAACTTCATTTAGTGGATTAATTTCTCATCCTCATCCTCGGCATCTTTCGGGACTTCAGCCAACTTGGTTTAGTTTTTTGGGAATTTTCTGTATCGCCATTTTGGGCTTAATGGGTTGGAAATTGCCACGCAACTCTCAACTATTAAAACAAGTTCATATTATGTGTGGGTTTGTTCTCTGTTGGTTAATAACTTTGTTGGCAATCAGCGGAGAGAGAATTTTACCAGTTTTACTTTTAATAGTGGCAATTCGCGCCTGTTTATTATTTTCTTGGAGTGGCAGAGTTTGTGTTGCGATCTTTGCTTATATTTCGTTTTTAACCGTACAAATAATGTCTTTGATGAGAATTAGTCTGTGGGGCATGAGTTTGGGTAGACCATTACCTCCTATTCTCAGACGTTTACCACCAGATGAATTACGGCGAGTAATGTTTGGCTTGGTTTTTAATTCGGCATTGTTATTCGCTTTTGTCTTAGCATTTGTACTTTTATTAGTTGGTGCGCTATTGGCAGAGTATGAGAGTAGAGCTAAGTTAGTTCAAGCCAACCGTCGTTTAAGAGAATATGCGCTACAAATCGAAAATCAGGCAACCTTACAAGAAAGAAATCGCATTGCCAGAGAAATCCACGATTCAGTTGGTCATTATTTAACCGCTCAAAGTATTCAGTTGGAAAATACAGCGGTGTTTTTAACTCAAGATCCGCTCAAAGCCGCTAGTCATTTGGCAAAAGCCAGACAGTTAGGCAAAGATGCTTTGGCTAATATTCGTGCTTCTATAGCGACTTTAAGAAATGACCCAATCAAAGAGCGATCGCTCTTGACAACCATAGAAAAATTAATCCTAGAGTTTCAGTCTAATACCAATATCGCGATCGCTTCAGAAATTGATTTGATTTCTACATTACCCACTGAGGTTAATACCGCCTTGTACCGTATTGTTCAAGAAGCACTAACTAACATTAGCAAACATAGTCAAGCAACCAAAGTACACTTATCCTTAAAAGAAACGGCTGAGAAGATTTTGCTCTCCATACAAGATAATGGCTGTGGCTTTAATCCAAGCGATAATACTACTGGCTTTGGTTTACAAGGAATGAAAGAGCGTACCGCAGCGTTACCAGGAAAAATTGCGATTATAAGTAAATACGGTCAAGGATGTCTAATCGATGTGGAAATTCCCTTGTCTAAGCTTAATTATTAATAATTCATTAAAATTATGATTCGCGTGTTGTTGGTAGACGATCAAAGTATTGTGCGTGAAGGGTTATCCAGCCTTTTGCAGACTCATCCTGATTTGGAAGTTGTCGGTGAAGCAGAAAATGGTCAAATAGCAATAGAGCGATCGCTTTCTCTTCAACCTGATGTAGTATTAATGGATATCCGAATGCCAATTATGGACGGAGTAGCAGCAATTCGTATTCTTCAAGAACAAGCACCAGAAATTAAGATTTTAGTCTTAACTACTTTTGATGACGATGAATATGTTACTCAAGCAATAGCCTATGGCGCGCAAGGCTATTTACTCAAGGATACTCCTTCAGCAGAATTAGCTCAGGCAATTCGTTTGCTCAATAAAGGCTATAGTCAAATGGGACCAGGGTTGTTGGCTAAAGCAATGAATAACTCTTCTATTCAACAAAAACCTGATGCTATTGCCAATATCCCCGCAGAATTTGCCCTCTTAACCACCAGAGAAAAAGAAGTACTGCAACTAATTGCTACAGGACATAGTAACAAAGAAATTGCGGTTAAATTGTACATTACAGAGCGTACTGTAAAAAACCATGTTAATAGTATTTTACGCTCTTTAGATTTACGCGATCGCACTCAGGCTGCTATCTTTGCCAATAGTTTTCGACCCTAATTTTTAGCAAACTTTATATATGTTGATATTTAATGCCTAATTGCTAAAAAATTAACTCTTCGTTACTTAAAAAAAATCTCGATCTTTAATCAACCAGAAATTAGTGGGTATTTACCGAGATTACTAGTATTGCGATCGCTATAACTGCTCTATACTCAACAGCTTATTGAAGACTATAGGCTATATTTATCAAGGCTTTGAGCTAATTCTTATTTTAAAGCTGCTTTAGTTAGGGAGTTTGCCAATAATCTAGCTTTTTATTTAATAATTGGCTTTTTTGTCTTTTGTCTTTATTTATTATAAATAAGATCACAAAATATGCTTTTTAGTTTTTATTAGGTTTCTAATAAAGATTGAACTTATTAAAAACGAACATACAGGTATATAATCTTAAATACCCTTTACAAAGCCAGTTTTCAAAGAGAAACAGCCTTTATTTTCTGGTTCAATTAGCTCATAATGCAGACATGGACGTAAAACCAGATACAAAAATTACGCCAAGGGCGATCGAGCTTAAATAAACTCTTATATTAAAAAGCAAGGAGAAACAAACGTGGGTCAGATAAGATTAGCAGTTTACGGCAAAGGCGGAATCGGTAAATCTACAACTAGCTGCAACATTTCCGCAGCCTTGGCAAAGAGAGGCAAAAAAGTATTACAAATTGGCTGCGATCCTAAACACGACAGCACATTTACCCTGACAGGATTTCTCATTCCTACTATTATTGATACCCTTCAAGAAAAAGACTTTCACTATGAAGACATTTGGCCTGAAGACGTAATCTATGAAGGTTATGGCGGAGTAAGCTGTGTAGAAGCGGGTGGACCTCCTGCGGGTGCTGGTTGTGGTGGCTATGTAGTTGGCGAAACCGTCAAGCTACTTAAGGAATTAAATGCTTTTGATGAGTATGACGTTATTTTGTTTGATGTCTTAGGTGACGTCGTATGTGGTGGCTTTGCTGCACCGCTTAACTATGCTGACTACTGCATGATTGTGACTGATAATGGTTTTGATGCCTTGTTTGCAGCTAACCGCATTGCAGCCTCCGTTAGAGAAAAAGCTCGTACGCATTCATTGCGTCTGGCAGGTTTGATTGGTAATCGAACTTCCAAGCGGGATTTGATTGATAAGTATATTGAAAGCGTACCTATGCCTGTGTTGGAGATTCTTCCTTTAATTGAAGACATTCGCGTATCTCGTGTTAAGGGTAAAACCTTGTTTGAAATGGCAGAAAGCGATCCTTCCCTAGCTTATGTGTGTGACTACTATCTCAACATTGCCGATCAGCTTTTGGCTGCACCAGAAGGAGTTGTCCCCAACGAAGCACAAGATAGAGATGTATTCTCCTTGTTGTCTGACTACTACCTAAATCCTCCCGCAGCTAAAGCAGACAAAGAGGAAGAATTAGACATGATGATGGTTTAAATCAATGATCAATGAACAATTATCAATGAACAATGGATAATTAGCGATCGCAATTTAACTTAGAGATGCAATTTGTTGTGTCTCTAATAAGGATTAATAATAAATTAAGCCAGTTTTCAACTTCAAAGTCAATTCTGGGAAAAATAGATTTATCAACAAATTTATTTGGACTAGAAAAATCATGTCAGACATTCTTGCACAACCAGAAAAATTTAAAACTGAATTAAAAGAAAAGTGGTTGAATTACTACCAAGCAAACCGCAGTTGGCTACAGCACTATATGGATAATGATAGTGGCTGGAGTGATGATGTTGAATATGACAAAAAAGAGTTGAAAAGCTTGGAACTTGATAGAGATTATGATCCTCGTCGTCCAGAATGTTATTTCATTCTAGGCGTTGTTAGTGTCCTAGAGCCATCAATTCAGGGCTTATTGTCCTTTGCGGGAGGTTTGACTACCGAATCAGAACAATTAGTTGAAGCTTTGGGACTAAATTTTGACCCTGAATTGGAATTAAAAAAGCGATCGCAAAAAACAACAAATCAACAATTAAATTTAGATTCACAATATTTAGACCAAGTTAGAGAGGAAACCAAAACATGACCGTTGCCCAAGATCAACCCAGTGCATTAAATTTTGAATGTGAAACTGGGAATTATCATACCTTTTGCCCGATTAGCTGTGTAGCTTGGCTATACCAAAAGATTGAAGATAGTTTCTTTCTTGTCATAGGCACAAAAACCTGTGGCTACTTCCTGCAAAATGCTATGGGAGTAATGATTTTTGCCGAACCTCGCTATGCGATGGCGGAATTGGAAGAAGGAGATATTTCCGCTAAGTTAAACGATTACGAAGAATTAAAAAGATTGTGTGTGCAGATCAAACGCGATCGCAATCCTAGTGTAATCGTCTGGATTGGTACTTGCACCACCGAAATCATCAAAATGGATTTGGAAGGTTTAGCACCCAGATTGGAAGCGGAAATCGGAATTCCGATCGTTACCGCCCGTGCTAATGGTTTAGACTATGCCTTTACTCAAGGGGAAGATACCGTCCTTGCTTCCATGGCGCATAAGTGTCCTACCAAACCACCTAAATTAGAAGAAGAGAAAAAAGAGCGCAATGCTGTTTCTAGCCTACTCAACTTCGGGCGCAAAAAAGAGGATGTCACTCAGCAAGAATCTGAGTATAAAGACCATCAGCCTTTAGTATTGTTTGGTTCATTACCCGATCCTGTTGTAACCAACCTCACTTTAGAACTTAAAAAGCAAGGAGTCAAAGTATCTGGTTGGCTACCCTCCAAACGCTTTACCGAACTACCTGTAATTGAAGAAGGATATTATGTAGCAGGAGTAAATCCTTTTCTTTCTCGTACTGCTACTACCCTGATGCGTCGCCGTAAAACTAAGCTTATCGGCGCACCTTTCCCTATTGGTCCTGATGGTACAAGGGCATGGATTGAAAAGATTTGTTCTGTATTAAACATTGAACCTCAAGGATTAGATGAAAGAGAAGCTAAGATCTGGGAGGGTCTAGAAGACTACATCAAGTTAATTCGCGGTAAGTCTGTCTTCTTTATGGGGGACAACCTGTTAGAAGTATCTTTAGCACGTTTTCTTATTCGTTGCGGTATGACCTGTCCTGAAATTGGTATTCCCTACATGGACAAACGTTACCAAAAAGCGGAACTAGAATTACTAGAAAAAACCTGTAATGACATGGGTGTTCCTTTACCTACTATCGTTGAAAAACCTGATAACTATAACCAAATTCAACGCATTTACAACCTCAAACCAGATTTAGTCATTACTGGTATGGCACACGCCAACCCTCTAGAAGCCAGGGGTATTAATACAAAGTGGTCAGTTGAATTTACCTTTGCCCAAATTCACGGCTTTACTAACGCCCGCGATATTCTTGAGTTGGCAACTCGTCCCCTACGTCGTAATACTAACTTGAAAGAATTGGGTTGGGATAAGTTAGTTCAAGAAGAAGCAAAAGTTTAAGTAATAATTAAACAGTTTAATTCTAGGGGTATTTAATTCAATTACCCCTATTTTTATTTGGTGATATTTTCCTTTATGAACGTCAATTTCAATCCTGGTAAATCGGCTTCATTAAGTCTCCTTGTTATCTCTTGTTTTGCAGCTTCAAAAGTAGAATATTGCTCACTCATTCCAAAGGGAATCCAAACGCTATATTTCATTTTCTCCAGTTTAATATTAACTTTCGCTGGGGAAATAAATTTTCGTGGCGATACATAAAATTTTTCAACAGCACTTTCATCATTGTTTAAGCCCGTAGATGCTTTGGCAAAACCTTTTAAATATTCTTCTACTAATAACCAACCTTTTTTATCTACTCCAGCTAATAAATAAATAGTATCAAATTGGTCAAATGAAGTATTGATGATTTTACCGTTAACCATTCCATAGATAGAATTTTGACTAAAAAAAGTTAATTATCAATGGTTTGTTGAAATAAATATATTGCTTTTGTGCTAATATTAAAGCATCGAAGATATAGACCTATACGATTTTCATACCTCTGTTTATTATATATAATATTTCCTCTGTCGTATTTATTATTATCAATTCCTCTACTTATTAGCAATTCATCAATTGTAGTGAAATCAGAATCAATTGGTCTTGATTTGATTGGGCGAGAACGACTGCCTACTCCTCTTTTTCCTGTTTTATGATCTTCGCTAAATTTATAGAATTTTTGTTTTACAGCTTTAGTATCTACCGATTCATTAAACAGTAAAGGAATTAAATCTAAGGTGTAAGGTTTAATTCTTTGTAATCTTATTTTGTTTGATTGTTGTTCTGAATTGCAATTTTGAATTGTAAAAAGTGATTCTGGAGTTACAACTTTGAATGATTCTTTCGCAATTTTGGTATCATTATATTTTTGAGTATTTTCCTTTCCTAGCCAAACACTCAAATCATTCACTTCGATAACATGACCATTGACATTTAGACGAAACATAAAAGGATAGCCTTTAGGAAAACCTTCCCATTTACTTGCGTAAGCTTTGCGAGTACTAAATGCTTTTTTGATTAATGCTTGATGTTCGTTGACCGATTGAGGATTTAATGTGGTTTTAAAAGCATTTAAATCCAAACAGATATGAATAATTGGTAAATCTAATATTTGCTCTTGTATCAGCCATGCTATGCCGATTCTATCCTTTATTTCTCTTCGAGGTGGTTCAACTCCTAAGATGAAAGCGAAGTCAGATATAGTAGCAATTGTTTCTCTCAGTAAAGTTTCTGTAGGACGAACTTTTTTACTTTTAACAGGACTATTGTTGAGATGTGGATTATATTTTTTTATTTGTTGTTTTTCTCTTCGATCTAGTTCAGAGAAATTAATTTGTTCGTAATAAATATTAAAGTACTTATGTTTTAGATGTTTTAACTGATAAATTCGATGATGGGCTTTACCTTGCCAACGTTTACATATATTCTTAGCTTTTCCTATGTACCAAACTATTTGCTTTTCATCAACAACATAGTATATCCCCGAATATTCTGGTAATAACTCTTTCGTTTCCAAACTTACTTTCGGAAGATTTAAAATTTTAGAATCAGCAAGCAATATATTTTACTCCTACAAGCTCTGATTTACTAATTCTATTTTTTCATGTTATGTTCATTAAAATAAGCCATAAACTAAGCTGTTTATATAGTAGATAAAGGTAAAAATTAAGGATAAAACTAATTATTAGAAGAATTGAAGGAAGTACAAAGAGAATAATAGTAAATAAGTCAATATAGTATGGTTATTTAATGGTCGGATTAAGATCGATTATTTTTAGTCACAATACCAAAGTTGAGCGATCGCTTAGGTTATGTAGAATATCCAGACAACATGGCTAGCACTCAAATATCATTATTGATAAATAAATATATCAAGGTTAAAAAACAGACTATAATTCAAAATTAGGCATCAATTGTAAAACTCCCATGCCCAATTCTGAACCTTTAATGGACTTCAATTCAAATAAAGCCAATATATCTTTTGCTTGAGGATTACCACGGTTGACTCCCGTCACTCCCATGGCAATTACCAAACTACAGTATCCTTTTGTTTGTTGGCAGCGTTGATGCCATTTTTCTAGGGCTTTAACCTGCTGCGCTACATCATGAGAATATTCGGCAAATATAAATAGCTCATCACTTCCTGTTTGTAACATACCCAAATCATAAATTTCTCCGCTAAAAGGATCGTTACCAGGATTGAAGCAAACTGCTTTCAAGCCTCCAGCAGCGTGAATTTTGGTGATTAGTTCTTTGGCTTTAGGACGGGTAGTTTGAATAAAAATTGTCGGCAATGTTTTACCTTTAGATACAATTCCCAAAGATTGATAGTAAGTTTTTGACTGATGTTTTGCTTGTTCAATTAGCTCCCCAGAAATACTAGCAAGGCTAATCAAAGCACCATCAGGGATTAAATCTTCTTGGATAGGAATATCTATTTCTTGGGTTTGGTCGCGATCGCTCGTACCCAGATTTAATAATTCTTCTGCTAGTTCTGGCAAGGTAGAAACTGTAGTCGAGATGGTTTTCTTGTCCTTGGCAAATTCTGGTAAAGATATGCGATAGGATTTTGATATCGCCTTAATTGGCTCTGTCTCTAGTGCTTGACGATTGTTTCTACAAAAGCGCAACAAAGATTCTAGAGCAATATAAACTATTTTTGCTTCTTCCTCGTCCAAGAAAGGACGCATTCCCTCAAAAGGATGAAGGCTACCAAAAAAAGGTTCAATTTGAGTGATGTTTAATAAGTCTTCTTCTTCTAACTCTACCTCTTCGTAATTCAGAAACCAGCAGTCTTGAGCTAAGAAAGCCCGTTCTAATTCGGCTGCTGACTTGTTTTCTCCTAAAGCAGCAGAGCGAAAATTTTTCAGAGAATCTAAAGAGCGATATAGCAATACCCCATATTCTGCTGACATCATGCCCATAACGCACAAATATACCTGCTCGATTTCACAATCTTTAAATTCAATCTGCACAATATCGCTATCGGCTAGTAACTCCCAAGGAGAATTTTGCCAAATTTTGTCAGCTACCTCTTTAATCGGTTCTTCGTATAGTTTTGGCAAAGTAGATAGTTGACTATCATCCATCTCTGAAAATCCCTCAAACAGCCGATCGATTAAGGGAAGCTGAGGAGAATATTCAATATTTATCTCTAAATCCTGTAATACACCCCGCAAGAAAAACTGAAGTTCGCGATCGCGCACGATAATTTTTTGGGGACGATGGGGTTGTCCAGGATGATGAGGAGATTCAATGGCTCGTAATAAGGTTCTGGCGATCGCTTCAATACCTGTCTCTTCAGAAACGACATCCATTGCCCTAACTGCTCCTTCAGAGCCATCTACCCAAATTACGCACTCTTCATCGGCATTTTGATCGTTGTCTAAATGAAATGCCATATTTCCTAATGGACGACGATCGCCTTCCCAAACGCCTGGAACTTGGGCAATTTTTATTAGTCTACTTTTAGTTGTGGGAGGGAGAGTCGTCATAAATATTTTAAATTACCTTGCTTAATTAGTAATACCTACTTTATTTTTCTGGGCAGCCTGCAATAATAAACCATACTCTATACCTTCGACTAGTGCCTGATAAGAAGCATCTAGAATATTTACCGACACGCCGATAGTTGTCCACCGTTCTACCCCATTACTTGATTCTACTAATACACGGGTTTTAGCTGCTGTGCCTGCATTACCGTCCAAAATACGCACTTTATAATCTGCTAAATAGCAGTCGGCAATCTGAGGATAAAACTTAACTAATGCTTTGCGTAAAGCACTATCTAAAGCAGCCACAGGACCATTTCCTTCTGCCACCTCTAATAATTTTTTACTATCTACTTCTACTTTTATGGTAGCTAAAGCTTTGCTGGCTAAGTTATCTTCTTGATGAATATTGCAGTGAACTTGGAAACCCTTTAGCTGAAAAAGCTGTTTATGAGGATAAAGTATCGAACGCATTAGTAATTCAAAACTAGCCTCAGCAGCCTCAAACTGATATCCCTGGTTTTCTAAAGTTTTTAGCTTCTCTAAAATTTGACGGCAGGTAACGTCTTGTTTACTCAGGTTAATGCCAAACTTAGCAGCATAATGTAAAACATTACTTAAGCCTGATTGATCGGAAATAACAATACGTCTTTGATTACCAATTAATTCGGGTTGAATATGTTCGTAAGTTAAGGGATTTTTCTCAACGGCTGAAACATGAACCCCCGCCTTATGAGCAAATGCCGATCGCCCGACAAACGGCGCACAATCATCAGGAGCAAGATTGACTATTTCGCTAATATAACGACTGTTAGGACTTAGCTGTTCTAGCTGCTGCTCTCCCAAGCACTGATAGCCTAACTTTAGCTGTAGATTGGGAATTAGAGTGCAAAGATTAGCATTTCCGCATCTTTCACCATAACCGTTGATAGTTCCTTGTACCATCGTTGCCCCTGCTCTGACAGCAGCGATCGCATTGGCTACCGCCGTTCCTGAGTCATTGTGGGTATGAATACCAAGCTGCCCTACTTCACTGTTCTTTAATTCGGGAATTGCGCCTATTACCTCAGTTACAGTTTGACTAATTTCGTGAGGTAAAGTGCCGCCGTTAGTATCGCACAAAACTAGCCATTTTGCCCCAGTTTCCAAAGCTGTTCTCAGAGTTTTAAGAGCATATTCAGGGTTATGCTTATAGCCATCAAACCAGTGTTCAGCGTCGTATATTACTTTTCTACCTTGGCTACGAAGATACTCAATTGTATCGGCGATCATAGCTAGATTTTCTTCAAGGCTAGTTTTCAAAGTTTCTTGGACATGGAGATCCCATGACTTACCAAAAATAGTTACCCAAGAAGTTCCCGCAGCTAAAATCGCCTGAAGCATCTTATCTTCTACTGCATCCAAATTAGGACGACGAGTAGAACAAAAAGCCACCACCTGCGAGTTTTTTAGTGGTTCTTCTTTTAATCGCCAAAAAAACTGCACATCTTTAGGATTTGCTCCCGGCCATCCCCCTTCAATAAAGGGAACTCTCATTTGATCGAGCCTGTGGGCAATTTTGAGCTTATCATCTAAGGACAGAGAAATTCCCTCTCCTTGAGAACCGTCTCTTAAGGTGGTGTCGTAAATCCAAATTGGTGATTTTTGATTCATGAAGTCAATTATTACTCCAATCAGAGTTAAGAAATGTTAAATTACTCGCAGATAATCAGTAATTATATAAATGCACATTTTTAAAATTTCTCCTATTATTCGCATTACTCTTTCGTGTCTTTATATCGCTTTGACAGTTCCCCTACCTTTTTTAGCAGACTTTACTAATGCCCCTATTCCATCAAATGTCCTATGGATTGGTATTTTTATAGGTGCGATCGCTGTCTATGCTGCTCTTAGTGAAAGAGTAATTTTAGATGATGAGCAAATCAAAGTTGCTTATCCTCAGTGGGTACCCAGATTTTTTCGTAAGGGTTGGTCATTGACCTGGCAGGAAATTGACAATTTAAAAATGCGGACTACAGGACAAGGGGGGTTAGTTTATTATTTCACCACTAGTTCAGCAGAAAAAGCCTATCTTCTGCCCATGCGGATTGCTGGATTTAATAAAATGGTTAATTTAGTTGCCGAGAAAACGGGTATTAATACCGCTGATGTTCGTCCTCTAGCTCAACCCTGGATGTACCTGATTTTGTTCGTCTGCACTATGTTTTTATGGCTCATTGATGGTTGGACAATCTGGACTGCAACTCATTTTACTAGACCTCTTGCATGAATATATTTTTTCAACAACTCGATTGCCAGAGGGGGCAGTCTTAGCGGCAGATGCGAAAGTGCGCCTTTTTCGACAGTTGCTAATTTTAAATTTTTGACCTCTGACCTTTGACCTCTGACCTCTGACCTCTGACCTCATTCTCAACCGATATTTCTGATTTGTGCAAGTCTACTTGACGTAGCTCAATTTTCTCATCCCAACCACTGAGGATTTTGAGCCGTACCGTCAAATTTGCTAGTCGTTTTAAATAGTTCATACCGACCTGTTGCTGCTGCTTGGCGAGTGCGATCGAGCAGTGCATTGACTTGTTCTTCGCTCATGGGTTGAAAAGTCTTGACTGCTTTAAATGCTTGGTCTAAAATCGGCATTTTTTCAATGCCCGTAATTACGGTTGAGGTGGGTAAATTCATCGTGTAATGAAGGCATTCAATCGGAGTAACAGTTTTACTCTTAAGAATATAAGGATCGCCCATTGTTTTCATGCCTAATACGCCGATTTCGTTCTCGACGAGAACGGGTAAAACTTGACGTTCAAAACTTCTAAAATGAGCGTCCATTACATTTAAAGGCATTTGCACCGCATCAAAGCGGAAGTTGTTTTGTTTAGCAATGTCTAACATTCTCAGGTGAACCAAGGGATCTTTATGACCAGTAAAGCCGATGTAACGAACTTTGCCAGCTTTTTGAGCTTCTAGTACTGCTTCCATCGACCCACCTGGTGCAAAGACGCGGTCGGGGTCTTCTAAACGAATAATTTCATGATGTTGTAACAAATCGATGCGGTCGGTTCGTAAGCGTTGGAGGGACTCATCGATTTGTTTGGCAGCAGATTCTTTGGTTCGACCATCAATTTTAGTCATCAGGAATACGCGATCGCGATAACCATTTTGCAAGGCTTTGCCCATTCTCAATTCGCTACCGCCATCGTGATAATCCCAACAATTATCCATAAAATTAATACCGCGATCGATTGCCGTTTGAATAAGCTCGATCGCGAATTGTTCATTTTTAGGTCTGCCAATATGATGACCGCCCAAACCAATTACAGATACTTTTTCTCCAGTACGTCCTAGCTGACGATAAAGCATTTCCCCTTCAATTACTTCACTAGCTGGTGCATCTTGTGCCAAAAGAGGTTTAATAATTGGCTTTGAAGCTGCAAGACCCGCAGCAACTAAACCCGATGCAGAAGCTAACTTAAATACATCTCGTCTGCTAATATCCATAATTTCTGCTAATAAAAGTGAACTTTCAACAACTTTACTCATTCCATCATTGATAGAGCAATCAGTCTAAAGGTATAGCTAGGCTTATTGTTGACGACAATTCCTGCCAAATCTTTAACATAGTAATTTTGAATTAGTTAAGTAACAATCTATACATGGAATGATTTTTATACAAGAAAGTGCGATCGCGATCGAGTTAAGTGTGTTTATGATGTTGCCCTAATTGGCGGTCGCCAGCAAAGGTAAGCAAGAGAACCTAGTAACGGTATCAGTGCAATGAACCAAAACAATTGAGAATTTCTCAAGTAACCCCGACGAGCCATGTCATCTCCTAAAGCACTTGGAAATACCAAGCAAAATAAACCAAAAGCTAAACTCATCCCGTTGATAAAGCGATCGCTAGTGAAGAGTTGCCAGAATTCTCTCCAGTCTCCAGCAATCAGGGCATAAACGAGTAAGCCAAGAGTAAACAGCATCAACACTATCCCAGTCAAGCGAGAGTCTAATATAGATAGCCACGCATCTTTTGAACCAGAAAACTCGGTATTTGGTTCTCGTAAAGCTAGATAAGGAATCAACCCAACTATCCCCGAACCAAGAGAAGCCAAAGCAAATGGATAAAAAGGAATAGACTGCATTCTGCCATCGAAAAACAATAGGCTACTGTAAATTAGTATCCAAACTCCAACTAGACAAAATAAAGAAAAGATAACTGGATTAATAGCGTTCCATTGCAAAGTTAATAACTTGATAATTAGCGATTTGGTTGAGTCCCAGTGAAAAGGAGGAGCAAAAAACAATAGATAGACGATAAAGCTTGCTTTGATTAGCCAGAGGAGCAATTTTTGGCTCATGATAGTTTGGTTCACGTTCGATTTAAGGAGTCTTAAATTAAGGTAGACATAGATGAAGCCAGTCCCATCTGTCAGACGACCTAAATCTGCTTATTAATTGAACTGAAGACTAAATACTAAAAACTTTTTTAAAGGAGTGTTTGACAACTAACATATATAAAACATATAAAAGTAGGCTGTGATGAAAAAACCACCAAAGAATACGCTGGATATTGATGCGGGAACGATAGTCTTAATTGTCTCTGCCTTAATTTTATTACCTTTGCTATTAACGGGCTTTATTTCTCACTAGAAAATCATTTTTAACAAAAAACCCAGTTGCGAATAATCGTGACTGGGCTGAACTATTAATCCAACCTTACAAAAAAGGTGAATCGCAGTTGACGAGTGGAATGGAATTATCTCCCACAAAAAAAGCTTTACTGGCATTGAAACAAATGCAGGGCAAATTAGAAGCTCTCGAACAGGCTAAACATGAGCCGATCGCTATAGTAGGAATAGGGTGTCGTTTTCCTGGCGCAGATAATCCAGAAGAGTTTTGGCAGTTATTACAAAATGGTAAAGATGCGATTGTCGAGACTCCAGCAGAACGTTGGGATAAGTCTGATTATTATGCCCAACCAAGTACACTAGGTAAAATCTGCACTACCTATGGCGGATTTGTTCCCCATCTAAAGGAGTTTGATGCTAGTTTTTTTCGCATTGCACCAAGAGAAGCAGCTAGCCTCGATCCTCAACAAAGATTATTACTAGGGGTTAGTTGGGAAGCGTTGGAAAATGCTGCTATTCCCGCCGACAAAGTTCGAGGAAGTCGGACAGGAGTGTTTATAGGTGTCTCGGCTATAGACTATTGGCATCAGCTATTAAGCAGAAACAATACAGAAATTGATGCCTACCTGACTACTGGCAATACTCACAGCTTGGCATCGGGACGAATATCGCACTTTTTTGATTTTACTGGTACGAGCATCTCTTTAGACACGGCTTGTTCATCATCTTTAGTAGCAGTACATTTAGCTATCAAAAGTTTACGCGATCGCGAGTGTAATATGGCTCTTGCAGGAGGAGTTAACCGCCTAATTTCTCCTAAAATTAGCATTAATTTTTCTCAGGCAAAAATGCTTTCCCCTGATGGACGCTGCAAGACTTTTGATACGGGTGCAAATGGTTTTGTTAGATCCGAAGGTTGCGGAGTAGTAGTCTTAAAAAGACTGAGTGATGCGATCGCCGATCGAGATAATATTAGAGCTATCCTATTAGGTTCGGCTACAAATCAAGATGGACGCACCAGCAGCATTACTACTCCTAATAGCCTTTCTCAGCAAGCAGTAATTAAACAGGCTTTAGCTAATAGTCAAGTTGAACCCAGCCAAATTAGTTATTTAGAAACCCATGGTACAGGTACATCTTTAGGAGATGCGATCGAACTTGAGGCTTTGAGCAAAGTTTTTCAAGATAACGAGCAATTAATCTTAGGTGCGGTTAAAACTAATATTGGTCACTTGGAATCGGCAGCAGGGATAGCAAGTCTGATTAAAACTGTTTTAGCTTTAGAAAATAAGTTTATTCCCCCCAATTTACATCTTAATCAGCCTAATTCTAATGTAGAGTGGCAAAATTTACCTTTCAAACTGCCAGAGAAACCAATCAACTGGAATAAATCAGCGCAACCTCGCATTGCTGGAGTTAGTAGCTTTGGTTTTAGTGGCACTAATGCTCATGTTGTTGTTAAAGAGGCTGATGTATTGGTTAAGGAAGAAAGGGAAAAAGGGAGAGAGGGAGATGGAAAAAAATTGCATCTGTTTACTTTATCTGCCAGAAACCAAAAAGCTCTATTTCAACTAGCTGCAAATTACGTTGATTATCTAGAATTACACCCCAATCTTTTAATTGAAGATATTTGTTATACGGTTAATGTAGGGCGATCGCATTTTAATCATAGAATAGCTCTTACTGTTACTTCTATTGCGCAATTGCAAGCCGAGTTAGTCCAATACACTGCTCAAGAAACATCATCAAAATTGTGGCAAAGTAAGGTTAGTTTTAATCATAATCCTAAACTTGCTTTAATAGTTTCGACTCAAGTTAGTAGCGAGTTGAAAGAGTTAGCTGAATCTTTGATCGATAATCCCTTTGTTTCAAGCGATACAGCTAATATTTATTGGAAGATAGACAACTCTCAAACAATACCAAATAATAACCAAAAAACTATTGTTTCTCAAATAAAGCCAGATTTAAATAATTGGCAAATAATTATTTCTGAACTAGCTCAACTATATGTATTAGGAGTAAATATAAACTGGAAAGCATTAAGTAAAAATAGTGGTAAAAAAATTAGTCTTCCTACCTATCCATTTCAGCGACAAAAATATTGGTTAGACTAATAACTAATAACTAATAACTACGGCGCAGCCGTTTATTTTCTCATAAGACAAATTATATTTAATGTATTTATTAAACAACATACAATGGCAAGAATTAGCCTATATATACCGTCAAAAACACAGGCTTAATCGCTTAAAAGAAAGCAGCAAAAACTATCAATATAACTATAAAAATATAGGTGTTCCTGTATTACCTACTAGTTTAAAGCTGAGAGATTATCAACATCAGGCTGTAGGCAATTGGTTAGAAAACAAAGGCAGAGGAACTCTAAAGATGGCGACGGGTAGCGGTAAAACTATTATTGCTCTGGCGATCGCCGTAGAACTTTATCAACAAATAGGACTTCAGGCACTAATTATAGTCTGCCCATATCGGCATTTAGTAACTCAATGGTCGAGAGAATGTCAAAAGTTTAATCTCCAGCCAGTTATTGCCATGACGCGGGTAGACAATTGGCAAAGCGAACTATCTAATCAGCTATACAATTTAACAAACAATCCTCAATCTTTTCTAACAATTATTACTACCAACTCCACTTTAATAAGTGCAGGATTTCAATCTCAGCTTAAATATTTTCCTCCCAAAACTTTAATTATTGGCGATGAGGCACATAATTTAGGTTCAACTCGCATCGAGTCTAGTTTACCCAGAAATATTGGCTTACGTTTGGCTCTTTCTGCTACTCCAGAAAGACAATATGATGAACTAGGAACAGAAGCTTTACTAAGCTATTTTGGCTCAATAATTAAACCAGAATTTACCTTAGCTGATGCGATCGAACAAGAAGCACTAGTTCACTATTTATACTATCCTGTCTTTGTTGAATTAACTGCTACAGAAGCATCTGCCTACGCCAAGCTAACCAAGCGTATTGGCTGGAGTTTGAGCAAGAATCATAGTTTTGCCAACAACGATACTTTAACCTCTTTACTAACAAAGCGATCGCGTTTAATTGCCACAGCAGCTAATAAGTTAACTTGCCTTCAAGAATTAATGGCATCTAGACTTAATACTAGCCATACGCTGTTTTATTGCGGTGATGGATATTTAGATAGTGGTGTACGTCAAATTGATGCGGTGACTCATTTATTAGGCAAAAAGCTAGGCTATCGCGTCAATACCTATACTACCGAAACATCCTTAGAAGAAAGAGAGCTTTTATGCCGTCAGTTTGAAGCGGGAGAGTTACAAGGTTTGGTCGCCATTCGCTGTCTAGACGAAGGAATAGATATACCTGCAATCAAAACCGCAATTATTCTCGCCAGCAGCAGTAACCCCCGTCAGTTTATTCAGCGTCGCGGTCGAATTTTGCGTCCTCACCCTGGCAAAAAACAGGCAACTTTGTTTGACACTATTGTTATACCTCCAGATTTAGATCGCGAAACCTGGGAGGTTGAAAGAAACTTATTACGCAAAGAATTACTCAGATTTATTACTTTTGCTGAATTGGCAGATAACGCTGATGAGGCTACAAAGAAATTATTAAGATTGCAAGAACGATATGAACTTTAGTAGACCTCTTGCACGAATCATAAATATTGGTTAGGTATGAAGTCAGAGGTCAGAGGTCAGAGGTCAGAGGTCAGGAATTAAAAACTAACATCGAAAATATCTAAAAAAAATATTTATACAAGAAGTCTAGTCTTTAGTCGGTTAACAGTTAATAATAGTTAAAATCAGTAGCATTTTGATGAGCTAAAATTATTTTGTCTAGGTATGCGAACTATTAAAATTTGGTGATAGAAAAAAGATAAATTAATATGGCTTCAACTATTTACAAGTGGTCTATAGATGAATGGCACGAGTTAGTGGACTCAGGTGTATTAGAAGGAAAGCCTGTCGAACTTCTAGAAGGAAATATAGTTGAAATGAGTCCCGAAGGAGTTGAGCATAGCTATACGAATCAATCAGTCAGCGATTACCTTAGAAACTTGCTTAAGGGAAAAGCATCTATTAGAGATGCTCATCCAATCACCTTAGATAATAGTGAACCAGAACCCGATATTGCGATCGTTCAACTGCCAACAACTATTTATCGTCAACATCATCCTTTTGCAGAAAATATCTATCTGCTGATTGAGGTATCTAATAGAAGTTTGAAAAAAGATCTCGAAGAAAAAATCATCACTTATGCTCGTAACGGCATACCTGAATATTGGGTGATAGATTTAAAGAACAAAAAGCTGATCGCTCATACTCAACCACAAAAGGGTATCTATTCACAAATTATTGAATACCAATCGGGAACGATTACGCTTCAAGCCTTTCCTAATGTTAATGTCGATTTGAGTAAACTGCTGCTGTATTAATATTTTATTCTTGGCAAAATAGTTAATAAGTATTCCATTAATGTTTAGATCTCACGCAGAGAGGTCAGACCCCCTAAAGGGTTCGACATCGGAAAGCATTCCCTTGCGCCCTTCGGCGACGCGGGGTCTTTCCTCAGTTTGCTTATGCCGACGGGGCTTATAAAGGGCAAGGAAGCTCGGTCGGGTTCCCCGACCAAGAGCAGGTCTTGCCTGGGCGGACGCAGGTTCCGCCCACAGCCCCTTGGAAACCCGTCCACCGCAACTGTCTCACCGCGTCGTCCGAAGGCGCAAAGAAAGGCGCATAGTTCGCCGCATCTAATGCTGACAAGCGCAAAGACGCAAAAGAGTTAAATCTTATTTAGTGCATTGCATTGTCATAGAGAAGTGGTATCAGTAGAAAGAACAAGACATAGGATAATGGTGAACCACAAACATTAAGACATTGATTTAAAAATGATTACTAGTAACGAATTGGATTGGTTAGCAGTATGCGGTTATTTGGGTGTGACATTATTTGTGATGTGGCGCATTTTTACCAGCAAATAAAAATTAAGTCAGATAATATTAACTCGATTGAGATTATTGCAATCAACAATTAAGAGTATTTAGTTTTTTATAATCGGATGATTTTCACACAAGCTATCATTTCTTTATTGATAAGTAAAAAATAACATATTTTATAGTAAACAATAGCTATTTAGCTACATCGTAAAGCTGTCGGTTTAGCTTGGCAACGGCTTGCTCACAATACCATTCAATAGACTTGTTAGGGCTATAATACATTATCTGTTTGATGATTGCCATTGCTTTATTGCTATCATCGTTAACTAAAATCAATAACTCTGAAGCTAATTCTTGAGTTGCTTTGCTAGTAGGAGGGTTATCTCTTCTTGGCTGTGCTGATAAACAATTTTGAAAATCAGTATCCTGGTTGGGCATTTCTAATTTAATACATATATATATTCAAAATTATTTTAGTATGGCAAAATAGAGTGTGATTTTGATCATATTTTTAGCACTTTCTTACATATTCCTATAGTGGCATTCATCTTCCAGTTAACCACTAACAACCAAACCATAAACAGAAATATCAGTAGCTTTCAAGTAAACTGCTAAATGTTCTAAATTTCTTTGCAAAAATAAAAAAGTAAAGTAACCTGATTGTGAATTTAAAGACAATAGCAACAGTTGTCTGATAAGCTTCTTGGTAAGGAATTTATATGTATATGAAACGGATTTTTATTACTGGCGCAAGTGGTTGTATTGGTCACTATATAAGCGAAGCACTAATTCAAAATACTAACCATGAACTATATTTGCTAGTAAGAAATCCTGATAAGCTTCAGTTTGATTATCAAGCTCGCCCAGGAATCCATATCCTACAGGGAGATATGTATCGTATTGAAGACTATAGCGATTTGCTACTTAAAGAAATTAACGTGGCAATTTTAGCTGCTACTGCATGGGGAGGAGAAAGCGAGACTTACGATATTAATGTAGTTAAAACTTTGGAGTTAATCAATTTACTCAATCCCAAAGTTTGTGAACGAATTATTTATTTTTCTACCGCCAGTATATTAGATCAAAATAACCAGTTATTATTACAAGCCAATCAATTTGGTCATGATTACATTCGCACTAAGTATCAATGTTTTGCTCAACTTGCTCAACAAGCGATCGCCGATAAGATTATAGTCGTCTTTCCCACTCTAGTTTTTGGAGGTGATCGAGACAAACCTTATTCTCATTTGAGCGCGGGTATTACCGACGTAACTAAATGGATTGGCTTGATTCGCTGGTTTAGCGTCGATGGTAGCTTTCATTTTATCCACGCCCAGGATATAGCTGGAGTAATTAGCTATTTGGTAGAGCATCCTGAGTTTTCTCCATCACAAAAAGAAGACGCAGAAGTAGACTGCTTGGTAATCGGTAATCCAGCCATCACCGTAGATCGGGTGATCGCTGATATAGCTAAATATTTTGGTAAAAGAACTTATATCCGCTTCCCTCTATACATTTGGCTTGCTAATATTTTTATTCAAATTTTTCAGATTCAGATGGACTCCTGGAGTCGTTTTTCGCTTGACTATCGCCACTTTACTTATACTAATCCCGTCACTCCTGCCAGCTTTGGTATGACTAATTACTGTTCTACCGTAGAAGAATTAATGGATGTTTCAGGGGTTTAAAATTAACTAGCAATGGATTTGTGCAGAAATCTTTTTATAATTTTTGTTCAATATTTTTTTTGATTTCTTGCTGGCAAATCCACCAAAAGTAAATCGTCAGGTTAATTAAACCAATCAGCTTCGTCCCATCTTCTAACATGGCATGAATACCCCGACTGCTAATAGGCGCAATATCGATCGCGCTAGAAAAGCCAAATAAACAAAAAGATACTAGTAAGGGAATATAAGGAGTTCGACTAATGGTACGACGAAACCCCCGACCGTAGGTAATGAGCAACAAACCGTAGAGAAGATATACGCTTAACTTAACTAGTTTGCAAGTACCAAAAAAGGCACACAAAATCAAGGTTAAACGAAAGCGATCGTCAATGTAGAGTAATAACATTAATAACGCACTAGCACACAAAAAAATTTGAAAGCGTCGGTTTGCAGGAGGCAATAAAACTGCGGTAAAAAGGCTTATGGCGATCGCAGTACACCACATAAACTCAGAAACGCTGGTTAACCAGCCTAGATAGAAAATCCCAAAATAAAAAGGATCGCTAAACAGATTGTCTATTCCTGCCCCTTTGCTTTTAAGCTTGGCATAGATACTAAGTAAGCTCAAAATCACAATAGTGATGGCATTTAACCAAATTAAAACGGGAATGCTGTTAAAGTGCTGCTTGCTCTTACTTAGCCAAGATCTGAAAAATGGTAAAGAAGTAGATTTATTTTCCATAAATAGTAAATATAAAATTTTTGAGCTTACTTAAACAAACCAATATTATTCATCTCCATACTACAAAAAGAAAAACAAGTAATAGTAAATTGCGGTTGCGAAGCTAGAGCGGGTGGAAACGCCGAATTCAGTTCGGCTTGTCTTGGTCAGCGTTCCCTTGCGCCTGTCGGCGGCGCGGGGTCTGACCGCTGTTCCACATCCGTTAGCAGACATCGCTAGGCACAACTAGCAATAATCAAATATGAATTTAATTTATTATCTTTTCCTATACACTTTTAAAAGCTTACGGCTTAGAGCATAAAGCTACGAGCAAAAATCATCTATGAATTTCAAACGCTTTATATCCCTGGTAATTAGCGTCGCTATTTTGCTTTATATCTATACTCAAATTGATTTTGCTAATCTTTTGAAGGTTTTTCAGAATTGCGATCGCCTGATGTTATTGATTAGTTTAGCAATGGTGATTCCCATTACTTTGATTACCTCATGGCGGTTACAGCAGCTAGTACCACGGCGTACTTTGGGTTTTTTGGAGGCTAATCGTTTGATTTTGGGTGCTAGCGTGCTGAATATGATTTTACCCTCAAAGATGGGAGATCTTGCCAAGTCCTATTTTATGGCTGAACGTTCTAATATAAGTGGTAGCTTGGCTTTGTCTATTTCTATTTTTGAGAAGGCTTGTGACTTGCTTTCCCTGCTGCTGTGGTGCGTTTTTGGCTTAATTTTATATCCAGCCAAAGATAGCTTATTTTGGATCATGACCGCAGGTGTGGCGATCGGCTTAATTATGGGAATATTGCTATTAAGCTCGCAACAATTTGCCGAGTTATTTTTCAAATTAGGTATTAGAATTGCACCCAAATCTATCAAAACCAAGCTCCAAAAAATGCAGGCTGCTTGGGGAGAAATGCACGATTATTTTTGGCACAATAAGCAACAGCTATTGCTAATTACTAGCACTTCTATTTTTATCTGGTTTTTGCACTTATTACAAATTTGGCTGTTTATCTTAGCTCTTAAAGCCGTTACTCCTTTTATTATTAGTTTGGCTCTTTCTCCCCTGGCGATCCTGGCAGGATTACTCCCCTTAACCTTTGCAGGAATTGGTACTCGTGATGCAGCCATAATTTATTTTTACCAAGATTACTTTAGTCAAGCAACGGGGGCAGCATTAGGCTTGTTGTGTACTTCTCGCTACTTTATTCCTGCTTTAATTGGACTGCCTTTTTTAAGTCAAATGCTGGGCGCGGTTAATCAAAAAACAAAGGATAATTATACTAAATCCGATTGATAAAGGTAGTTGTCAACTTCCTGACTAGCTGCGGTGGGTACACCTTGCTGACCTCTTTCGAGACCCCCTAAAGGGTTCAACAGTTTGCTCGCCCTCGACAACCAAGGGGTACCCCCCGCAGGTACCTCAACGGGGGGAACCCCCCTTCGGGTTCAGCAGTTTCTTTAAGCGGGGTTTCCCCGCCAACGAACTGCTTCACCGCAACGCAACTGTCTCACCGCGTCGCCGTCAGAGCGGGTGGAAACGGCTCTGTTCAAGAGCCTTGTTCCACACCCGCTAGCAAGGGAATGCTCGAATTGACCTCTGAAATAAATAACGTCTGATGTGAATTAACTTTTTTTTTGTTTAATATAAAACTTTTACACTGCGATAAATAGAGAAATTTATTGTTTAAATTAAACCTGGACGAATTTAACTATAATTATGCCGACTCAGACTCTAGATAACTATAAAAAAAACTGAGGTTAATGTTTACGGAAGGGGTCTGGGGAGGGTCGTCACGTCCCCAGCAGGCGAGCGACCCCCTAAAGGGTTCAACAGTTTGCTCGCCCTCGACAATAACCTCAACGGGGGGAACCCCCGCAACGGTTTTGTCTCGCAACGGGGGGAACCCCCCTTCGGGTTCAGCAGTTTCTTTAAGCGGGGTTCCCCCGCCAACGAACTGCTTCACCGCAACGCAACTGTCTCACCGCGTCGCCGTCAGAGCGGGTGGAAACGGCTCTGTTCAAGAGCCTTGTTCCACACCCGCTAGCAAGGGAATGCGCGAGAGCGGGGTCTGGGGGAAAGTTCCCCCAGGAATAAATTCTGGTTTTTACAAACCAATTTCATTTAGAAGCGAGAATAAGCATTTTTTAATTCACATTAGGCGTAAATTACTCAATTTATACAAAGATTTAGTATAAATTGAGTAATTTTTCATAAAAACCAGAGAATTATTTATTTTTACCCAAGGTCTAACATGACAAAATGTTATGTTTAACATTAAGTTAAGTTACGATCAAGATATTGTTAAAATTCCATCAGCTTGAATAAGAATAGTTTACTAATCCCAGATAACCAAACTGAACAGATTTCCGCCAGGGATCTCTCTTCTGGGGAAAAAATAATTGCTAGTAGCATAAGCCTAGGAATTTTATTTATAGCGATAGTTGCTTTAGCTTTTTCGCCTATATTTACCAAACTCAGCGAAATAGAACTTCTTACCCCAACAGCAATTGTCTTTAATCGCCTATGGATTGCAACTATTATTATTAGTTGTTGGCAAATTATCAAGACTCCTCCAGAATTTAAGCAGATTCAATTTCTGGACAATATTCCTAATTACAAAGAGCGAAGTTTACTAATTCTGGCTAGCGTTGCGGCTACAGTTTCATCTTTGTTATGGGCAATGTCTTTAACTCAGACAAGCGTTGCTAGTTCTACAGTTTTGCGAAGTCTAACACCTTTATTTATTAGTTTAGGTGCATGGCTAATCTTAAAACAGCAGTTTAACCGTCAGTTTGTTACGGGTATGGCAATATCCATAGCTGGTGGGATGATAATTGGCTGGGATGATTTACAGTTAGGGACGGAGTATTTATCTGGTGACAGCCTTGCCTTACTGTCGGCTGCACTGCACGGAGTAAACTTACTTACGGTGGGCTATTTGCGCGATCGCGACTGTAATACGGCTAAAGTACTATTTTGGCGATGTGGTTTTGGTGCTTTAATTATTTTGCCCATAGTTTACTTAACGGACACCCCAATGTTTCCTACATCAACTCAAGGCTGGTTAACAGTTATTGCCCTGGCGGTTATTTGTCAGACTTTTGGACAGGGTTTGTTGGTCTATAGTTTAAAGCAATTCTCTTCAAGCTTTGTAGGCATATTTACTTTGCTCAAACCAATAATTACCGCCTTTCTTGCCTGGGTGATTTTTGCCGAAAATTTGAATTTAACTAGCTGTATTGCTGTAATTTTAATTCTATGTGGCATTTATCTAGCAAAGTCTAGTAATTCAGCTATAAACTAATGACTAGCAAGCGTGGTAATCCTCGCAGGGACTAAAAACTTTTTTAGTCAATTTGTGAATGTTTACGTGGTCGTATTTTTGAACCATACATTCGAGTATAAACATGAGTAAATTCTGCCCCAAATAAAATAATTTGAGCAGAATAGTATACCCATGCCAAAAAGACAATCAGCGAACCTGCTGCACCGTAAGCTGAACCCAAGCTGCCTTTACTGATATATAAACCTAACAAATACTTGCCAAACAGAAATAACAGTGCCGTAATTATTGAGCCGATAAAAACATCTTTCCAAGCAATTTTTATATCGGGAACATATTTAAACATCAGGCAAAACAGAAAGGTAATCAGCCCAAAAGAGACAATGAAGTCTAGGTTTTCCCAGAGAATCGCTGAACCAGGCAGAAAATCTGTTCTATAACGGCTTAGAGTAGCAACAACAGCACTTAATACCAAAGATAAAATCAATAATAGCCCGATCGCCAGCACCATTAGAAATGATGATAAACGTTTGCGTAGAAACAGCATAACTCCTTGCCCTGGTTGGGGTTTTACCTTCCAAACTGTATTAAGAGCATCCTGTAGCTGGGCAAAAATACCTGATGCGCCGATTATTAATACTCCAATACTAATTAAAGAGGCAAACCCCCTAATTTTAGGCTGGCTGATGTTGTTGAGTGCCTGCAAAATCGGTTTAACTCCATCTTGTCCTACCAAAGCAATTAGCTGATCTGTAATCTCTTTTTGAGCCGTCTGATCGCCAAAAATTGTCCCCGCAATCGCGATCGCAATTACTAGTAAAGGTGAGATCGAAAAAACCGTGTAATATGCCAAGGCTGCTGCAATCAGAGGTGCTTTATCTGCTTGCCATTCTGTAAAGGTTTCTTGAAACAATCGCCCGATTTTACGTAAATTCATTGATTTTAAGTTTCATTTACCAAAAGTTTTTGCTGCCCTTCAATTGAGCATTTTGTAAAGAATGTATCATCGCGCATCTAGTTTTTATCAAGACTTGGCTAATTTAGGGTAAGTATAATCTCTTAGGCAAAAATACGTAATAGCATAGATGTACATAAAAAGTTTCGGACAGCTATTTTGTAATGCAATTCCAGAATTCATTAAAAACTTTTACTTTTAGTGCTTTATTATCTACATTTGCGTCAACTACAGTTGGTATTTGCCAAACTAGCAAGGATTCCCCAATTAGTCACCAAGAATCTTTAGCAACGCTAACTCGCAGCACTCGAAACCATTCTTGCTCCGTCCCTAAGCTTCCTGAACGGAAGCCAGGGCGGTGCGCTTTTCGAGTGACCGAGTTAGTCGCCATAGATAATCTAGATTTTTTTTACAGTCAAGCAATCAAGCACAGGCTTGTTGGTTCAAGTATTATTACTCAGTTTGCTCCCAAAAACAGTCAAGGAAACAACATAAAACTCAGTCAATTAGCGATCGCTTTAGGCTACGATCATTTTAACTGGGTAAATTATGTGGAAAAAGATCCTTATGGCATACGGGATAATCAAGGACAACCTATGGTTACTCCCTACAATGATCCGCCAATAGGAGGTTATCAATACGACGGGGCAGACAATCTTCCTTTCTATTGGGATTTAGTCAAATGCAGTCTTTGTCAACAACGCTATTACTTCCAAGATCCAAATAACTCTGGGGAATTTGCCATAACCTTTCAAGACTCTCCCACTGATTATCGCCTCAAACCAGGGGAAGCAGTTGAGTTTATTACTAACTTAGTAGGGGTCAAAAATTATGACTCACAACAACAGAAGGCAGAATGGGAAGTTCTTTATACTTTTCGTTGGCAGCTAACCAATACTCGTAGCAACTACAGCCAGGTTTCTCTGATTGATGCTAATGTTAATTTGAGTAAAATAGCTCCTTCTCTCTTAACGAGAATGCAGCTAGATGGGGCAGTATTTCCCGCCTCTAGTTCGGTAGCCAACTTTACGCCCGATCTAAAATTAGCAAATTAACGGTGAGAAAGACGCAGAATGCGATCGAGGAGATTAAACATTTTTAATTCACATCAAACTTTTAAATACAGGTTGATTTGTTTGAGAAAATTATGCAGCCAGCAAAGGTTTGATTTCAGCGACTAAACGCTTGATTATTAGAAATATTAAAACTTAATATTTTATTTACGCAAGAAGTCTTTAAACAGAAATATTGTCCATATAAAGGGTTTTCAAATACTTTCGAGCGATTAAATATTCTACCCTAATTATTTAACTGATGTTACGCAGTTAAATAATTAGAATTAACAAAATTTAGTAATGATTACCTACTTTGCGATGATGGACTGCGGTTAAACCATCGGGGTTAGAAACTCGACCGAGATCGACGTGACTATAAACAATCCAGTGATCGTTACATTCCATCCTACTAGACACTTGACACTCTAGATATGCTAAAGCGTCTGTCAATATAGGTGAACCATTAGCTGCGGTTTGAGTTTTGATTCCTGCAAAACGATCTGCACCTGGCTTAAATCGTTTGAGAAAATGCTTCATCAATGGCTGATATTTGCCTTCTTCAAGTATATTTAAGACAAAGCGATCGCCTACCTGCATCAAGGACTCAATTGCCCGATCTTTGGCGACGGCGATCGTTAATCCAGGTGGTTCAAAGCTGGCTTGAGATACCCAAGAAGCTAACATAGCACTGCTCACATCTCCTTTAGTGGCAGTAATGATGTAAAGTCCACCGCTTAAACGACCAATTGCTTTATCTAAGTCAGTATCGAGGGCTTTCATCTGCTGGATCAGTTCTTTGCGGGTTAGAAGCTGTCCTAAATCTGTTCCAGACTCTTCGCATAGCTGATAGTCAGCCTCAGTAGGAGTGTCCTTAAGTTTAATTACAGGGAAAGCGGGTTTTAAGCCTGCTTCACGGAATTTAGTTAACATCGGATCGATGGGTTCGTCATCGTCACCATAGGATTCAAACATACCAACTAGCTGCTTTTCTGTGGCTGCTGCTAAGACTGTTCCTAAGTTAGTCGTAATCTCTGCTTGGTTTTTACTATTTAAGGGAGGCATTCCTAAAACAATACCTACAGAACGATTAACTATCTCCTGAATTTCGGTGTTGTCAGCCGAGCGCAAATCGACCATTTCCACTTCTACTCCTGTTTTGGTAATTCCTTTGGCGATCGCTTGACTCAGGCGATCGCTAAAGCCATAATCAGCAACATAAAATACGGCAACGTTCTTACCTGTCTTAGTCTGTGCCTTACTCCAGGTTCGATAGCGGTCTAATAGTTCCTCAAGGTTATGACGCAACAGAGGACCATGACCGTTAGCAACGATATTAATTTCACCTAACTTGTCCATGCGCTTCATAGCCGAAAGCACAGAACGGGCATTGGGACCCATGAGACAATCATAGTAAAAACGATAGTCTTTGGCGATCGCCTTTAAGTTTTCGTCATAGGTAGCATCAGAACAGTAGTGCATCCCGAAGGCATCGCAGGTAAACAAAATACCTGTTTTATGGTCGTAGCTAAAAATGGTGTCGGGCCAGTGTAGGTTAGGCGCGTTAACAAACTCGATTACATGACCTTGACCTAAATCAATCGTCTCACCGCTTTTAATTATTTGCTGCTTGAAAGGTTGATGAACTAAATCTTCTAAGAACTTAATCGCCATCTTAGATGCCACAACCGTTGCCTGGGGTGCAAGTTCTAAAAAGTCTTTTACTAATCCACTGTGGTCGGGTTCGGTATGACTGACAATTAGATAATCAATCTCCTTGGGATCGATCTCGCCTTGTAAAGTATCTAGATATAGCTGACGAAACTTAGCGTGGGAAGTATCAACTAAAGCAGTCTTATCGCCACGAATTAAATAAGAATTATAGGTTGTGCCGTTTTGTAGACCGAATTCAATGTCAAAGCGATCGCGTTCCCAGTCTAGAGAACGAATTGCTGTAGTATCAGCAGTTATTGCAGCAGTCTGAATAGTTAACCTTGGTTGGGTTTTGATTGGTGTTGCGACCATAGCCCCTCTTTTAACTTTTATTAAATTTTTTTACTCTTCTTTCATTGTGACACGACTTCTAGTTCTGTAATTTTTTAGTTATTTATGAGACTGTTTGACTTGATTAATAGTTGGTCAAAATTTGAGTATAGTTAGTTTAGCTAGACTTAGCCAAACTATTGTTAACCATCATGTTGCTATGAAAATAACCAATATTCATCAAGCTAAATCACAACTATCCAAGCTGATTGAAGCTGCCCTAGCAGGCGAAGAAATTTATTTGATCAATGTTAAATGCTAAATGTTAAATGTTAAATGCTAAATGCTAAATGCTAAATGAGTTGACTATTATTACTCGCGATCGCAAGTTTAATATTTATGATATTAATTTACTAAAGTGTTAGATAAATCTTTGAAATCTTGGCAAGATTATGGCAGGACATAGTAAGTGGGCAAATATCAAAAGGCAAAAAGCGAGAGTGGATGCTAAAAAGGGCAAAACATTCACTCAACTGTCACGGGCGATTATTGTTGCTGCCCGCAATGGTGTAGCCGATCCTGATGGTAATTTCCAGCTTCGCACCGCTATCGATAAAGCCAAAGCTGCGGGGGTTGCTAATGACAGTATAGAGCGATCGCTAGCCAAAGGAGCAGGAACATATCAAGATGACGATGCTACCCTCGAAGAAGTACGCTATGAAGGTTATGGTGCAGGCGGTGTAGCTGTGCTAATTGAAGCCTTGACGGATAATCGCAACCGTACTGCTGCCTATCTTCGCTCGGCATTTACCAAAAACGGCGGTAATCTAGGAGAAACGGGTTGTGTTAGCTGGATGTTCGCTCAAAAAGGAGTAGTTACTCTAGAAACTGCCGACGAAGAAAAGTTGTTAGAAGCTTCTATAGAAGCAGAGGCAGATACTTACGAAATATACGATGACGATAGCGTAGAAGTGTATACGATCGCGACTAACTTAGACAATTTAAATCAGACTTTGCTGCGGTATAACTTGGTGGTCAAAGATATGGAGTTACGCTGGATACCTAACAGTGATATTGAGATTACCGATGCAGAGCAAGGGCGATCGCTTTTAAAATTAATCGATACTTTAGAATCACTAGATGACGTGCAAAATGTTACCGCTAATTTTGTGGCTGAAGAATTAATGACTGTCATGAGCTAAAGACTGGTTGACACTTCTATTTTTTTAGGCTAAAACACTATGCAAAATAGCAAAATAAGAGTGAGATATCCTGAAGATGCGAAACTGTGGAGCAACCTGTAATATTTATCAACAGCCTATGCTGCCGTTCTTTGAGCCATTAGATTACAGACGACTCCAATCAGTAGATCCTCTACCCATCGGTCTCAAAATTAAATCTTATAAGCTCAAAGACATTAATATTTCTGGTTCATCTGCTGAAAAAACTTTAACCAGAACAAGTATCGAGCTACCTAACTTTGTCCATTTAAATTCAGGCTTACCAAACGCCAAAATGGAACAAGCAAATATATCTAATTGTCGAGCGTCGCGCAGCTAAAGGAAACTTTTCAGAAGCAATGGCAGCAGCATTAGTCCCTCAAGATTCTCCTTATTATCAAGCAGCCAAAATATCGATGAATATTTGGAAAAATCAGGCAAAAATAGTCAAATCTAGTTCAAGTAGTTAAGCTAATCTGTATTTACTCAATCATCTCATAGGCTTGCAACTTAACGAGATCTAACCAAGCATGGATAACTTTATGGCAAAAGAGATTCGATTGACTGAGGTAAAGATCGGCTTGATTTGCTAGTTGTTCTGGAAAGTTAGGATGATTGCTTTGCAGATAGTCTCTACCATTGGCTAACCAACCTTGTAAAATTGCTCGGTTCACTTCAAAGTGACATTGAAATCCATAAATATTATCGTCAAGACGATACGCTTGGTTTTGGCAATTGTCTCCCGTCATCAACAATTTTGCTTGGTCTGGTAAATCAAAAGTATCAAAGTGCCATTCCATTATGTGAACCGTCTCAGAATCAGATGGCAGTACCGATTTTAACAAAGGATCGTCAGCGATCGCCGTAGGAATTAGACGTAGTGGTGTAAATCCCAGTTCAACAACATCATGTTGATATACTCGACTGCCAAAGGCTCTAGCAATTAACTGCGCTCCCAAACAAATGCCGAGAATTGGCTTATGCTCTGTCGCAAACAGTTGCACTAGACGAACCACGTCCATTAGGTGAGGATATTGTGCATCATCTTCAGCATTCATCGGTCCACCTAAGATAATCAAACCATTATAAGCAGTAGAAATAGGCAGTCTTTCACCAGCTAAGGGAGTCAAAATTTCTACTGAAATATCGCGATCGCAAATAGATTGATTTAAAACACCCAGAGGTGCAGTAGGAGAGTTTTGAATTATTAAAAGCCTGTTAGTCATTAATTACTTTTTGGTTAAAATCTACTCTCTAGGGCAATAGTTAAAACAAATAATAAAAGCGATCGCGCGATCGCTTTTATTATTTAGAATTTAAGTTTAACTTGATTAATTAACGGTTTATTTAACCTCTACGAATTGTTTCGTCTCGATAACGAGATGAATAATAGTTTTGTCTAGTGCTATTGCTTCTCCTGGCTACTTTTCTTATCGGAGTATCTGTTTTTCGTCCCCAAGATACATTAGATTTGTTATTCTGCAAATAAGCCTCGACCGCAGTTGTCCCAGAAACATAAGCCGACTGAGCCAAAGAGATAAAGCCAGTCAAAATTAAAACACTCATGACCGCAGGATCGGAATGTGAGGACTCGCTGCTTTTAATTTTGTAGCTAGCGTAAATAAACCAAAGAAAAATTAAAACAGTAAAAACCAGAAAAAGTATTAGCCAAAAAGGACTGTTGGCAAAAGTATACATTGGACCTTTGACCTCTAAAAATTCTTGTGGCGTTTTGAAAGGACTGCTCATTTTATTGCTCCCTATTAATTAATAGTTGTCTTAAATGTATTAAGTTATGGGTAATTTACAGGACTACTCACTGAAGTTGTATTGTGAGTGTTTAAATTTGTTGATTGCCAAGCTGTGTTGTATTCTGGATAGCCTTCTACACCCATGTCAGCTATATCTAAACCTTCTATTTCTTCGGCACGAGAAACCCGCAATAAACCTAATTTTTTCAAGACAAAACTCGTTCCATATCCAGGAATAAAGCCCAGAATAATAATACAAATTAAGGTAGGAATAATCTGACCAATAGGATTGATTACGGGTATTCCTTCAGCTTGAGGATAACCGTAGGCAAAAAATCCTGGTAGGATAGCTCCGAGCATACCGCAAAAACCGTGTACCGCAAATGCTCCCACCGCATCATCAATTCCTGCTCTTTCCACAGCAGCAGCAACTTTAGGTATCATAAAAGCTCCTGAAAACGCCAAGGGAATGACAATCAGGGGATGATACAAATCTAAGCCTCCGCCGACGGTAATAATACCCGCTAAACCACCTGAAATTGTAAAAAAGGGTTCGGATTTACTAGAAATGTAAGCTCCAATAATCCCCGCAGCTAGAGCTAAAGTAGTGTTAACTCCAATCGAGGATAGAGTCATGGGTGTGCCATAAATGCTTGTCTCTACAGTTTGACCAGGAACAAAGATGACGCAAGCGGCTAAAAAGGCATAGAAGCCGACGAAAATCAGCATCAAACCCAACATAGTCAGAGGCAGATTATGAGGCAAAATTGCTCTGGGTTTACGATTTTCGTCAAACTTGCCTACTCTTGGTCCTAAGTTAATTAATACTCCTAGAGCAAAAAAGCCAGAAACTCCATGAACTACTGCCGAACAGCCAAAGTCATGATATCCAAAAGATGTTAAAAACCAGCCTTTATAATGCCATCCCCAAGCTGCTGCTACTACCCAGGTAAATGAGCCTAGAACAATAGAAAGAACAACGTAAGCTCCTACTTTAATCCGCTCTATGACCGCACCAGAAAGAATTGATGCAGTGGTCATGGCAAATAGAGCAAAGGCAAAGAAAAACACCCCTGTTAAATTATCGGCGGTATTGGGTCCCATAGCTGCCGACCAAGGATAAGAAGCGTCTGCCAAAGTTTTCAATTCGCCAATTAGTTCGCTCGTCTGGGGGTTAGTCCAAGGAAAAATTATTCCTCCCTCCACAGGAAACAAGGGAAAGGCATTGTAAACCCACCAGCCAAATAGAAAAAAGGAAATCCCGACGCTGGATAAGGTAAGCAAATTCTTGACCATTGTTGCCAGCACGTTTTTACAGCGAGACGCACCTCCCTCGTATGCCAGAAAACCAGCGTGAATAAGGAGCATGAACACAGATGCCCAATAGTAATAGGTTTCTGTGACAAATGTTCCTAAAAATTCTTGTGCTTCAGGGTTCATTAATTTAAGTTTGGTAATGTTTAAATTCTAAATTTGTTCCCTAAAAGATTTGCGATTGAAAACTTAATGTTTGCAGGGAATTTTACTTAATATGACAAGTTTGCAATTTATTATCATTTTCTTTTGTAATCTCAGCTACAAATCGATCGAGTTATTAAAAAAAATTTAAAAAGCTAGTACTATTAATGGTTAATCAAAAAGTTTTTTATAACTTAAATAGAATTATTCTGCTTATTTACGAATTATGTTCGATGACGTTAACGAAATCTTGAGAAGATACGCTGCTGGAGAGAGAGAATTCCCCAACGCCGACATTTGTGACTCCGAACTCGAAGGGGTCGATTTGAGTGGAATCAATTTGAGCGGGGCTGAGTTGGCTGATTCGGATCTTACTGGAATTAATTTGAGTGGGGCTAACTTGCATGATGCCAACATCAGTCAAGGCTCCCTCAGCGAAGCCAATTTGAGTGGGACTAATTTGAGTGAAGCTTTTCTCTGTCAAACTGGTTTCCAAAAAGCCAACCTTCGTGGGGCTAATTTGAGTGGGGCTAATTTAAGTGGAGTTCATTTTGGAGATGCCGACCTCACTGATGCCGACCTCACTGGTGCCGACCTTACTGGTGCCGTTCTTCGTCTTGCTAATCTTACCAACGCTGATCTCACTAATGCTGTTTTGGAAGAAGTTTCTTTAAGTTATAAGCCCCCCATCTTCTGCAATACTATTATGCCCGATGGAAGCATTAAAAACAGTGGTAGCTGATGCAGTACCCGTAAAATTATCGATATCTATATCGGCTAATAGAAAAGCATCAAACTGACATTAAGTACACTCCACCAAGATAAACTATTCTCATTCCGTCCGTTCACTTGATATGTAGGAGAGGGCGCGTGTCTTGAATTCATTTAGCAGAAGACAGGAAATTAATACCCAGAAAAACTAAGCAGAGGACTTACAAAGGTTCATTGATTGAAAGTAAAGCCATCAGAGGAGAGATTTTTGATGATTAGCTTGGTAACTGTCATTTTCTGTCTTTTCCTAATTCACATCAGACGTTATTTATTTGCTGATAAATACGAACGTGAATGGGAGTTAATTTATCTCCGTTGATCGAACTGATGTCGTCAGCACAAGATGAAGTAGCACAAAGTAAATCGTCACAAGAGCGCAAAACAACGTAGTCACCCGATCGCGATCGCGACTTTTGAGCCGTAATTACACCTTTAGGGTCTACACTGGTGTTATAAAAAAAATTAACCGCAGCCCATCCCTTTCTGGGTTTAATATTATAGGGTTTGAGTACCTGATTAAAATTTTCGCTACAGCTTGGATGTTGAGCATAGCCCAAAGCTTCGTAATAGCTACTGGTACAGGCAAGAAGCAAGCTGTCATGATAACCACAAGTATCAACAACCACCTGAGCTAGCGATCGCATTTTAGACGAGTAAAAATAACTGTTGTTGCCAACTTTGGGGACTGTAGTTTGATTAATCGTTCGAGTTACGGTGTTGTCTATTTCCTCTGTCAAATCTGAATTGTTGAAGGCGATCCAGTCGGCGCATTGAGAACCGTTTACATCAATAATCTGAATGTAGTGGTTCTTTTTTACTTGAAAAGCGATCGCGCTACCTGGCTTAATGCGATATTCGGCGATCGCATTTCCTAAAGCTGGCGGTAAATCCGCATATTTTTCGGTTTTAACAAAAGTTTTCATGGCTATCGAATTTAACAATTATTAATGATGGATTGAGTTATTTATCACGAACAGTTATTTCGAGCTTCGCTTTTCAGTATCCCTTAATTTTTTAGTATGCGTTTGCCTGAGCAGATTAATATAAACTGTGTTGTTAGTGCTACTTGGCATTAGTGTCATCTTGATTGCCGAGATATGCCCTAGCTTTGCTATTTGCAGCTACAACCATGCTTCTCAGCTTTGGCTTGTATAGAGTTAGTCGAAACTGGTATCGTTATAGTATGGGAACTGCAATTGTTTGGACAGTTTTAGCACCAATCTTTTTTTTTGTTCCTACTAATATAGATAGTGCTTATGAACGTTTCATTTCTCTAATTGCGATCGCCTGGCTCGCTGCTATGTCTTGGCTCTTGATTAGGAGGGGAAAAAGGCAATTGTTTATACGTCAGTAATGTATAGTTTATCAAGCTTTTCAACCTGTGAACAACATCTCCAATAAATTAAAATATACGACTCTGGGATTATTAGGCGCGATCGCACTGCTCGCAATTTGGAGCTTCATTGAACCAAAGGTTCTCAATACAGAAACCGAAACTGCCAAAATCCCCAATCTTCCCGCCTCCTGGCAGGGCAAACAAATCGGTCAAATCTCTGACTTTCAGATTGGAATGTGGGCTGGTAATCCCGACACTGCTCGTCGCAGCGTTAATAAGTTAATAGCGGTCAAACCTGCCGCAGTCTTAATCAGTGGCGACTTTATTTACCACGCCACTCCCAATCCCGAACCAAAAATCGAAACAGCTGTCAATTTAGTCAGTCCCCTCGTCGAAGCAGGTATTCCTACTTATGCAGTGCTGGGCAATCATGATTACGGTATGAGCAGTAAGTCCGCACAACCTAATACTGAATTAGCTGAACGTGTGGAAACAGCTTTAGAGTCTGCTGGTATACAAGTATTAAAAAATGAAGCGGTTAAACTGCAACTACCAGACAATGACGAGCCTTTATACTTGGTCGGAGTTGGTTCGCTGTGGGCAAATCAAGATGATGTACAGCAGGCTTTGAGTAATGTACCCGACAGCAGCTCTAGAATTGTGATGATGCACAATCCAGACTCATTTGAGAAACTTCCAGCCAACTCAGCCCCCTTAGCAGTATCAGGACACACTCACGGAGGACAGGTGCGTGTCCCAGGTATGCCTCAATGGTCGTGGTTGCGGTTTGTGGAAAAAGATAAAGTTTATGCCGATGGTTGGGCAAAAGGTTTTGGCAAACCTAATAATCAGCTTTATGTCAACCCGGGCATAGGCATGAGCATTGCACCTATACGTCTATTTTGCCCGCCAGAATTAACTTTTTTTACTCTTGAACTGGACTAAACTTCCTCTTTTGAGATCCAATTGAGTAATCCTAAAGAGTTTGCGCCACCAAAAAAATGTGCGCCCAGGATGTTGAGTTGCGCTAAGACTAATAATAAGTCAGCGATTTTGATTACCTGTTCCCTTTCATATACAGCAACCCCTTGTGGTCGGGCAATCGCACCTGCAACCAAAGAAATTAAGCTAATTTCAGTGGCGATCAAGGCTAACAGCAGTCCCCCAAAACTAACTAATAAGCCGATACGGAGCATCTGAATAATCTCCGTTCTACTAGGTTGAACACCAGGGTTAACTCGCTGTAATTTTTTGGCTAAACGACTATATCGCCAAGCCCAGTAGACTCTAAAACCTAAAGCCAGCAGGCTAAACATGGCGATAAAAATACCTGCCCCAGTACCGCTGTTAGTCGCGCCACGACTAAATACCACCAGTAATAATGTCACTCCCGATATAGTACCCAAAATTAGATGAATCCAGTAGCTAATACGGCTCAATATGCGAAAGGTACGGGCAAATTTTTGTTTGTTGGGTAGTTGTTTATTTGTTGATTCTACTGGCTCATACATATTTTTACACTAATCAAAAAGCGATCGCTCTTTTAGCCATTACTTTAAAAGACCTTCATTTTTGGCAGCAGGACAAATGCTATCCACCACTAAAACAGGCTTTTCATTATATTCAGCTTCTATTTGTTGCTGTACATCCAAATCCCAGGTCTAGTTCATAATCACGCTCGACATCAGCTAGGACTAAAGTTCTTAGTTTTCTGACCTGTAGCTGGAGATCGTCTGCATTTTCTGGAACAACTCGATCCCAGACATTGATAACTAGAACTTGATCGCCTTCCAAAAACCCTTCTTTTTCAATAACAAAAGATACTCTAGGATCGACCTTTTCTACTTCACCTCTGACGGTTACTTCTTCACCTGAAGTATTATTTTTATCCTCTGATATCTCTTCAATCGTTGTGTTTGCGTCTGTTTCCTGCGCTTTTAATTCTTTAGATTCGACAGTAGTAAAAATTGCAGCAGAAGCTGATAATAATACTGAACTTCTACTAATTAATAAATCAAATTTTGACATTTATTTCTTTATTCTTTATCAGCAAATATTAGCTACCTTATTAGATAATAAATAACCAATTTATAGAGTATATTCTCTTATTTCTGGATTTTATTTCTCTGCCTATTGATGGATATTATGCTGTTTCTCTAAAATAGCGAAAGACTTCGGTTGTGTTATGTTTCGGGGTTAGGGTGTTGGATATAGGTGTGATAAGAGGTATAGAGATTTTTACTAATTATAATGTATATTTTTATTTCTCTTACTTTTGAGAATTGGTATTAGTCTCATTTTTTCCAATATTTTTAACCAATATTCTAATTTTTGTTACTGTAATTGCATTAAGTTAGTTTATCCGCTAAACTAATTTGCATTTAAATTACATATATTGAGTATTTAGGGCGTGTCATCATTTGGGGGGCAAGATGCTTGACTTATGGCGATCGCTTTTTTAAATTTGAACTTTATTCTATTATTTTTAACCTTAAAGCTTTAAGCTCTGAGCTAAAGATTTAATCTTCTTGCTTATAAACATTTATTTCAAGTTTTATTTTTGGTATTCCTCAATTTTTTAGTATGCTTTTGCCCTGGAAGTTACAGCGACTTTTGGTGCTGACTCTTTTTCAGCAACTTCTGCTAGCAATTCTTCGGCTAACTGTTTTTTAGCTGCTGCATCCATTTTCTTAATCTCATTATGCAGGACTCGCTCATTTACTGATTGATTCCAGTAGTCGAGAGCTTCATAGCCATCAAACAGAGCAAACTTGCCCACAAATTGCCGTAAAACCTCATTGGTAGGACCCATAACCCAGCCAGCTTTGCCATCACGCAGATATCTTTCAATGCCTAATTCTTTTTTAAAACCCGTTCCGCCACAAGCATGAAGCATTTTATCCGTAACCTGAGCTACGTTTTTCGCTGCAATAAATTTAATCTGCCAATACCAGTGCAGATAAGCTGAACGAGGGTTAACAGAAGCATTCTGATGAAGTGTCCAATCACAGTTATCAGTCAAGTCATCCATCAGCTTTGCCATAGAGAATACAAAACTACGAGAGGCATTACTATCCATAATCGCTTCGCCAAAGTAGTCCTGAATTGTGGGATAGTCAGCCACGCGCATTCCCACATCAATATGCTTCTTCTTGGTTGTGTGACGTTTAGCAATATCGATCGCTCCCATGGCAATGCCATTCCAACAAGCCGAAGAACAAAGCAGGAAAAACGGATCGACTATTTCATCATTGGCGATCGCACCTTCTCCTATTTCACCGATCATTCTTTCTTGGGGAATTTTTACATTATCAACTAATAAAGTTCCCGACTGATTACCCCGCAAACCAAGAGCATCCCATTTTTTAGGTTCGGCTTGTACTTCGTCTGCATAAACCAAGAAACAAGATAAATCGGAGTAGTCACCATCAAAGTCGGGGCTAGTAGTTTGCACCACATACCAATCAGCAAAGCCCGCAGATGTCGTCCAGGAAGCTTTTTTCAAAACTTCCCATCCTCCAGCTACTTTTTTGGCTTTAGAAGAGAAGGGATACCAAAAGTGAGAACCAGTTTCAGGATCGGAAAAAGAAAGCGTGCCAATAAATACATCCGAGTCTAAACGCTTTAAAACCTGCTGTAGTTCCAAGTTGCGATTGGCACGAAACAAAGCCGTTGCTACTGCTGCCAAGTGCATCGTATAGCACATTGCCGTACTCGGACAACCATAGCGGGCGATCGTTTCAACCACCATTGCAGCACAAGTATGATTTTCGCCTAAACCGCCCCATTTTTTAGGTACTAAAAGCCCTAGTAAACCAAGTGATGCAAGAGCCTCAAAATTCTTACGGGGATAAATTAAAGCAGCATCGGATTCAATGGCGTTGGGACGTAAAGTAGTGGCGCAAAGCTCGATTAACTTGGTCTGTAATTCTTTTTGAGATGGAGTTAAAAGCCACTGCGGATCGAGATCGTAGCTTAAACCCCAAAACGGTTCTTTATTCCAGGTTTTGGTAGCAGACATAATATACTTTCTCTCTTAAAAGTTTTTTCGAGGCTGTATTTTGCACTTTGTTTTAATATAAAGGCGATCTAATTTGGCAAAAGTATAACTTGGCACACTTGTTATATCAAGTCCTGATAATCGCTATGAATAAAATATGCGTCCACGAAATATTAAAGCCGTGTCTAAAAAACTTGCGACTCGCTTGTTAGTCAGCTTCAGTTTTTGATAAATAGTTTTAAAAACTTCCTCTCAAGATTAGCGATCTATAGCGGGAAAGTAACACTGCTTACTATTGAACAAAGCCATTTCTACTATGCTGTGATGCAATATCTCTTGTAAATGAGGTCAGAAAATGTCCCCAATCGGTGAAATCGAAAGCATCTGGCGTTACCCAGTTAAGAGTATGAGGGGGGAAACCCTTGATGAAATCTTTGTCTCTTTCGCTGGCGTAATGGGCGATCGCCTATACGGAATTATTAACGGCGACGGTAATCGGGCTTTTCCTTGGTACACTATCCGAGACTATGAAGCACTTTTGCTATATCAGCCTCGCTATAAAAACCATAGTGCTACTCTACAACCAGAAAACTTAGCAGCAGCACAAAAAATGCCTCCAGGCATCAATTCTCTCTACCCCGATCAAAATCAGTTTAGCGTTGAAGTTGAAACTCCAGATAGTGATGTTTATAGCCTTGAGAACAATGATTTTTTAGACCATCTAAAATCTCTGACGGGTAATCAAAATCTCAGCCTGCACTTTAGCCAAAGAAGTCAGTATGATTGCCGACCATTATCTATATTTTCTGTGGAAATGCGAGATCTTTTGGTAGAAGAGCTTGGGATGAACATTGATAAACGGCAGTTTCGAGCCAATTTTTATGTCAAGTGGGATGACCAATCGATAGATGAAAATGACTTAGTTGGTCATCGCTTAAAGATTGGCGATCGCTTAGAAATCAACGTACTCGAACGCGATCCAAGATGCAAAGTAATCACCGTCAATCCAGATACAGCAGCAGTAGATTCTAAACTAATTAAGCATATTGCTCAGTCCCATGAAGGTTATGCAGGGGTGTATGGGGCTGTACTTGTCGAAGGCATGGTTAAAGCAGGCGATCGCATTGAACTTTTATCTAGATACCGTTTTTAACATATAAACCGCCACCAGAAGATGCTCCTTGATCGACTACAACAATTTTGTTGCTGTGAATGCTAGAGTTTACTACGTTCAGGTTTGCTCCTTCTACGTAAACTGCGCCACCACGTTTTGCAGTGTTGTTACCATAAAGTTGGCTATCAATAATAAATAGGTTTTCATAGCTGAAGATTGCTCCACCAGTCTCAACGGGTGAACCACCAGTTAATTTGAGGCTATTTAGAGTTACGTCGATATCTATTGCATCATTATTATCATTGATGTTGAAGATGCGATCGCGTCCAGTCTGAGTAATAACAGTACCTGCACCAGTAATATTTACTGAATCAGAGATTGTTAAAGCAGAGTTTAAAAATATGTTTCCTACTTCGATAGAAATATTGTCAAAACCTGGGTTTTCATTCGCTGCTAAGATAGCTGCACTTAAAGAACCGTTACCTGAAGCGTTCGAGTTTGTAACTGTAAAATTTTTCATAATTATTGTTGGCTTTTAATTTTTAGTAATTAATTTTTCATCAATTTGTGTAGCAAATAAGCCTTTTTATAAGAATTTTTTGCTACTTACTGCACTGTGAACCTTGATATTGCACAGACAGAAGGTTATTAAATTAAGGTAGTAATTTAGACTACTTAAATACTTTTAGGTGTTTCTACTTTGATAACACCAGCAAATTTCGATGTCTATGTTTTTGAAACGGCTTCATAGACTTTTCATTTGAAATTAAGCTTTATATAAAGCAACTATTAAATCTGAATATACCTGTGATTTAGAACAACATAACTGTTTGAGCAATACAGCGGTTTGCATATCGATATGAAACAATGATCTTCATGAATACAATCTAGTGTATTTGATAGCGATCGCGAGAGCAGAAAATTAGGCAAACAGTTCAAGGTAAGCAAAGGAATGGTATGAAATTTAATTAAACTTAAAAGAGAGAGAAATATTGGATTGCCAATTTCTGTTGCATAATACGTTCAGTTGACTGGGAAAAAAGTGTAGCATCGGCACGAGTGGAAATCGAAAACTGGCACGACCATACATATACAGATTTATTCACGCTTCTTGAACGGCGCATTCGCAAGGGGCTGTGGGCAGAAGCTGCGTCTGCCCTTTATAAGCCCCGCGCCAGCGTCCCGAAGCGCGAAAGTGTGGTCTTTGCCAGTGGAAATGCTCCCGTCTAGGGAGCTTATTCCACGCTGGCGGTGGGGGTCTCCCCCATGAACAACTTTCGTAAGAAGGGACTTTGAGGCGTTAGCCTCTGTGTCGCTACAACGGGTTACGAACCCGCAACGCGCTGCATCGCTTTTAAAAATTGAAGAACAGTGGCAAATTACTGGCAAAATCTTCGTGCAACATTGATGAAATTAAGTGGAGTTTGTATTTTAAAAATGAATAGTCTTTGACGAATGAAGTTCTAGAAGGCGATCGCACTTACATCTCCAACTTTTTCCAGAACTAATACAGCAAGTGAAAAAGATAGCTGGTAGTGATGAGTATGTTTCATTATGATGCAACTGCAAAAACGTACAAGAAATATAATTTAGGCTTCTCTAAACTTGAGTTTAGGTTAATTTCTAAATGTTGAGGAGCAAAATTGAATCAAAACCAGGTTGATCGCCATTCGCCATCAAAAGAGTTTATTTCTGGGGCAAAAGCTATTATACCTTTGGTTATTGGCGCAATTCCCTTTGGCATTATTTTCGGCACTCTGGCTCAAAGTAGTGGTTTGTCTTTTGGTGGTGCGATCGCTATGTCCGCCTTGGTTTTTGCTGGTTCGGCTCAGTTTATTGCGTTGGGGTTGTTAGCTACGGGAACACCTTTGCCGATAATTATCTTGACTACTTTTGTGGTTAATTTGCGCCATTTACTTTATTCTCTTAGCTTAGTGAGGTACGTTCAAGATTTATTGCCGATTTGGAAAATCATCCTCGGTTTCTGGCTTACTGATGAAGTATTTGCTGTAGTAATTAATCGTTATGCTGAAGGCGATTGCGAAGCTAGAGCGGGTGGAAACGCTTCTGTTCAAGAAGCTTGTTCCACACCCGCTAGTAGGCATCGCTCTAGGCACAAGCACTGGTATTACTTTGGTGCAGCTATATTTATGTACACCAACTGGCAGATTTGCACTCTGCTTGGTTTAACTATCGGTCATCTTATCCCAGATGCTACCAGTTGGGGTTTGGATTTTGCCATGTCGGTTACTTTCATTGGTATGGTTATGCCATATATCCGAAATAAACCAATTGCGATCGCCGTTGTTGTCTCAGGAATTACAGCTTTACTGACTCAGAATTTTCCCTATCAGTCAGGTTTAATGGTGGCAGCTACAGCAGGAATCATGGCTGGTATGGTTGCTAAAAAGATGGGCATTGCATCAGTATAGGATGGTTGAGTTTGACGGGGAGACTGGGAGATTTGGAGACTGGGGGAAAGATCGATCTTTATTTGTTCTAGCTTAATCCATAACGAAACAAAGCTAAAAAATTTATGTCTAAACAAGAATTTTATTTAATTGGGGCGATGGCGGTGGTTACGTTCCTGATTCGCTATCCTTTCTTAGCTTTTAGCAATCGAATCAAACTTCCCGCTCAACTAATTGACGCACTGGAGTTTCTTCCTCCTGCTATTCTTACGGCAATTATAGTTCCTGCGGTATTAATGCCAACGGGAGATAAAATTTTATTGAGTTATACTAACGCTAAACTAGTCGGCGCGATCGCAGCTATCCTCATTAGCTGGCGTACTAAAAATCTTCTCGCTACTATTATTGGCGGAATGCTAACGTTTTTAATTTGGCAATGGTTATTGAGTGTTGCCTGAATAAATCAAATTCGATAATTATGGTTCTGTAACACTGTCTCTAGCGGCGACAAAAGCCCGAACAGAACGGGTAATATCCTCCTCCGTCGTCGCCCACGAGCAAACGCTAACCCGAATGGCAGCTTTGTCGTCCCATTTTGTCCCACCTACCCAACATTCGCCAGATTTTTGAATATGGTGCATAGTCAGATTGGTCACTTCGTTGGTATCGCAAGCAACCAGCACCTGATTAAAAACAACATCATTTAAAATATGAAAGCCTTCTGCACTGAGTTCGCGACTCATTTGAACAGCTTTTTGATGAAGACCAAACACTAATTGATCGACACCCGTTTTACCCAGGTATTTCAAGCTCGCCCAAAGTTCTATGACCCGCGCGCGCCTAGACATCTCAAGCGTGTAGAGCATCCCGTCGCGATTTTCATTATAGGCAAGGTATGAGCCAGAAGCCTGTAGGGCATGACTCAAAGCATCTTGATCGCTGCACATTACAATACCGCTATCATAAGGCGTATTAAGGGTTTTATGACCGTCAACAGACCAAGAATTTGCCTTTTCTATTCCTTTTGTCAGGTGGCGGAGTTTCTTTGAGCTAGCTGCCCAAAGACCAAAAGCTCCATCAATATGAACCCAAGCATTTGCATTAATAGCGCGATCGCAAATTTCATCTATAGGGTCGAACGCGCCAGAATTTACGTGTCCTGTTTGTAGAGTAACAATAGTGCTTTTGTCTAGTTTAGGAACCTGAGATAGAACAATTTTACCTTGGCTATCAGTGTCTACCCATTCCACGTTGTCTGTGCCAAAGCCTAACAGTGCAACCGCTTTAGCGACCGTTGCATGAGCTTGGCGACCAGCGACTATTCTAATTTTGGGCGCATTATTTAGTCCTTGCTTGTTAATGTCCCAGTGGTTGTTTTGCAAGACTCGATATCGAGCCGCCGCTAAACCACAGAAGGTTGCTAAGGAAGATCCACTAACAAAACCAGCTACGGTCTGATTGGGCAAGCCCAGTAATTCTCTCAACCACGACTCAACAACTTCCTCAAGCTTTGAAGCAATGGGGGACATGACATAGAGTGCTGAATTTTGATCCCAAAAATCAGCCAGCCAGCGAACAGCCAGAGCCACTGGTAAAACCCCTCCGCAGACAAATCCAAAGTAACGTCCACCTATTTGTGAGGTCGTCGCAGGCGATCCATATTTGTGTAGCTGCTTTAAAATCTCAACGGTTTCTCCGACACTATTAGGTAAGTCTTCAGTGAAGTTCTCTAAGTTTGCGATCGACTCATCTGTGGGAAAAACCGTTCGCTCACAGGCGTTGTCTGCGTATTCAAAAGCATAGTTTTGGGCTTGGTTAAATATCTCTTTGCGTTCCATCTCTTGGAACATTTTTTTTTGAAAGGTATCAGTCATCATACTTTATCTTTATTTAAAACTATTCAATCAGGCTCATTTTATAAAGCAAACGCCATATACTAACAAGTGTTAGGTTCAAAACCGAAGTTTAGCTATATGGTAAACAATCTCGAGAACATTATCCTTTCGGCTAGCCAGCCTCTAAACTCTGCTGAAGCTCTTCTCAGAGGTTTAAAGCCGACCAGCAATATGTTTGAAGTCACAGTAGAGCGTTTAGGATCTACCATTAAGTTAGGACTTTATGAACCAGGCGATCGCTTACCCACTGAGCGTAGAATTGCCGAAATCATGAGGGTCAGCCGTGCGACTATTCGCGAGGCCATTCGGTTGCTGACAGAACAGGGCGTTCTGGTCGTCAAAAGAGGACGTTCGGGCGGTACATTTGTCTCAAAAGACTTAGCTTCTTCTAAAGTTCTGAGCATGAGACGTCGGATACAGGATACAGGCTTTTCTCTTTCTGAAGTTCTAGATCATCGCTTAGTTATTGAACTCGGAACTATTGAGTTAGCGGCTCAGAGGGCTAAACCTGCTCATATTGGCGAGATGCAAGGCTTGATCGATAAAATGAAGCAGGCGAGTAATGACTACAGTGCATATCGTCAGTTAGATGCTCAGTTCCATCTGGCGATCGCCAGAGCGACACAAACGAATAGACTCCCTATTGTAATGGCCGATATCCAGGCTGAATCATCAGATTTGCTATCTAGCGTTCCTCCCAGTAACAAGGCTCTTTTTAATTCAACTGACCAGCATCAAGATATGCTCAATTCAATCAAGGATGGCGATTCAGAGCTAGCTAGAGCCATCATGACAGAACACATCTTAGCCACAAAAAGCTACCTAATTGGGCTGCTTTAGCTTATCAAATCAGTCTTTAAACGATAGTGCTTCAAGACGCTGGCGATTTACCGTAAGCTCGAATACATCGGGTCTATTGTAATGCCCAGTTGGGTCGAAGTTGGTTCGTTCTTGTCTAACTATGTTGAGATCGATATCTGCGGTCAGTAGTTGTTCTTTGTGAAGCACGGGCGCGATAACATATTCTCCTGTCGGTGATATAACTGACGATCCACCATTGAATATAGTCGTGACTCCACGCTCGTGCAGAACATCTAACACAGGAAAGTCGGCGGGAATATCTTCAATTGAAAGAAGCCCATGAACGGCTATAGACCAGACCCGACCTTCCAGCGCAATCATCCGAGCGATGTCTGCCGAAATAGATGCATTTCCTGGCCATACGCTGACATGAACGTCTTCACCACCGCCATACATGGCAAAGCGCGCCAGCGGCATCCAGTTTTCCCAGCAGTTCAGTCCTCCAACTTTAGCACCGCAGATGTTATGCACTTTAAGTCCATTGCCATCACCTATCCCCCACACCAACCGCTCGTCCCATGTTGGCATGAGCTTGCGATGTGTACTGACGATACCTTTTTGAGGATCGATTGCAACTAGCGTACAGTACACGGTGCCTCTCGTCGCGCCTGCGCCTCTTTCTGTTATGCCTAAATAAACAAAAAGACCAAAATCTCTAGCTGCTTCTTCAATCAGTTGAAGCTCTGACCCTTTCGCCTCGATCGCCGCGTCCAGGTAATAGGCGTAGGCTTGCTTTTGCGAGATTTCGTTGAATTGAACCGCGTCTGTGCGTCAGATCCAAAAGGGATAGCCCGATAGAAAAGTTTCTGGAAACGCAACTAAATCAACGCTTTGCCCAGAGGCTTCCTTCATCAGTTGCAAAACCTTTTGGGTGGTTTTGACTTTGTTTAGCCAGATCGGTCTAGCCTGTGCGATCGCAATCTTCATGAAACCACCATTGAACAACCAGGATAATTTTACTTGTCAACCATCAATACATTTCAAAATACTCTTTTTGTTCCCAATCTGTAACAGTCGATAGAAAACGCCCCAGCTCATGCTCCTTAAGCTTTATGAAGTAATCCACAAAGATATCTCCAAGCTCTTCACGGAATAGATCGTCTGCTTTAAAAGCTGCGATCGCTGCCATCAGATTAGAAGGCAGCTTCTCTTTATCCGAGGTATAAGCGGCTTGAACAGGCGAAGCAGGATCGAGCTGATTGCGGATACCCTCTCGACCACTGATTATTTGAGAAACTAAGTATAAATATGGGTTGGCGGTGGGTTCTCTCACTCTATTTTCAATCCGAGAACTCGGCTCTTTTGGAGCTGCAATCACCCGTAGCATAGAGCCTCTATTTTCAATTCCCCAGCAGATGTTGTTGGGTGCAAAAGAGTCTGGACGATATCGCTTGTAGCCGTTGACTGTTGGCGTAGTCAGCAGCGAAGCTCCAGCAGCGTGCTTAAGCAATCCACCCATGTAGTTCATTCCAACGGGAGATAAAATACTAGAATCGTCTTCAGCAGTAAAGACATTCGTTTGACTGCTGGTTGACGTGACCGATTGATGCAGGTGCCATCCACTCGGAAAGAGATTGGGAATCCCTGGAATAGCCATAAAGGTTGCATGATAGCCATGCCGACGACAGATTTGCTTGACGGCACTGCGAAATAACAGCACCGTATCTGCGGCTTCGAGCGCTGACATCGGGTCAAACGTAAATTCGCACTGACCAGGCCCCCACTCATCTTCAACTGTTGCCAACGGTAAACCCAGCTCGAGAATGCTATCTTCTAAAAGGCGTAAAACATCGTCAACTTCGTCGCTGTGGTTGTCAGTTAGGTATTGGTAACCGTGGCTAAGAATCTTTACTTTGGGGGGTTCGGGTGGGTAGCCACAGTGTTCTGGCTCTAGCATAGGATCTTCAAGGCGAGTCACGTAAAACTCCATTTCCAGCCCTGCTACCAGTTCGTATCCATCCTGACGAAACGCTTCTACTTTGTCTTTTAAGAGCCTGCGGGTAGAGAAGGGTACGGGTTGCCCATTACTCAAATAGGCATCACTCAAAATCCAGCCCGTATCTTTAGCCCAAGGAAGAATTCGGAAAGTATTGGGGTCGGGAATGAGTATACCGTCTGGTAATCCTGTCATCTCAGGCACACCCAGGCTATCGACTGCAAAGGGAGAAACAATTGGATGATTAGTTGTATCAAATAGGGCAGTAACCATTTGAAAGTCTTTACCCTCTTTAAGCGTGCGGACAAACTCTGGAACAAAGATTGTCTTACTTCGCACAATACCGTGCTGATCTCCCCATCCCACGCGGATTCGGCGGATTCCTTTTTCTTCTATCATCGCCAGCACTTCCTGCGCTTTATCGATTTGTTGAGGTGTCCAAAGATTGTGACGTTTAATGAATGGAGACTTGATCGGATAAGTAGTAGCCATATAGTGCCTATTCAATCAGTATGCGTTTATTTAAAAGGTATGATTTCATACCTTTTAAATTATATTATCTATAAATTCAGTTCTGTAGCTAGCAACACAAATAGTTTTCAGAACAAGAGACTTTTGGGCGCTAGCTCTATTAAAAGTAGAGCTAGCGAGGATATTGTTGGCAAACGTTTTTTGTATGGCAGTGATTGTTGACCGTGCTTTAGAACGTTTTTAATCCCAACATCAAGACTTTACAGCCACTACTTCGATTTCTACCAACCAGCCTGGGTTGACTAAACCAGCAACCTGCATTGCCGATCTCGCTGGTAAATTTGGCTGTGTTTTTGTCCCAAAAAATTGCGTATAACCTTCCATAAATCCACCAAAATCCATTTGTCCCTCATTATCAGGATCGCCAACAATAAACGCCTGCATTTTTACCACATCACCCATAGTTAAATTGAGAGATTCGAGAATGCTTTGAATTTCTTTTAAAACATTAACGGTTTGAGTTTTCGTATTTCCGTAAGCTGCAATTGAGTCTGGTTTGGCACTCTCATCAACTACGGACGGAACTTGACCGCTTACATATATTAAAGTGGTTTCAGGTGGTACTTCCACTGATTGAGCGATGGGGAAATCTGAATCAGGAATGGGATTTCTGATTACTTGGGCGGAAGTAACCTTAAGACTGCCAATAAACAATCCTATTACTAGAATGAAAATTAAAGCTGCTTTTTGCCAAAATCGAAACATTTATTTTTTCCTTAGATGTTACGCTTGAGTCGCTTTTACTTTTTCGGTAATCTTGGCGATCGCTTGATATGCCGAAAACACTGCACCTTCTTGCCAACCCGTTAAATAGCTCAAATGTTCTCCAGCTAGGTAAATCGATCCTGACACCTCATTAAGTGTACGATAAGCGCGATCGCGATCTTCTTCTGACCATTCTGCCCAACCACCTAGACTGTAGGGCATTTTTTCCCAAGCGATAGTTACACCCATTGCAGGCTCGATAAACTCTCTGTAATTGGGGTGAATTTTTGAGCCATTAGCGATCTCTTTAGCAATGCGCTGGGCTGGCATCATTTTCCCCCAAGGATTACCAATCGGATTATCCCAGATATATGCACCGACTATAACACCTGTTTCCTGATGAAATCCGCTTGAAGGATACCAAATTTGAGTGATATCTTGATCTGTCCAGGAAATTCCGCCATAAATGTGGTCTTGTTGTTCCCAAAAGCGTTGGTTAGCTTGAAAACCGACTTTAACTGCATTGGTGTAATTCGTTCCTTTGGCGATCGCCTGCTTTATTTGTGGTGACAAGTTGGTATCGATCTTGTTTAAGACAGGTAAGGGAAAGGTGCAGATGGCATAATCTGCGGTCAACTCCTGTTGTCCATCCTGGTCTTGATAGACAATGCTGACTCCATTTCCAGTTTGGCGCATCTGCTTAACTACGGCGTTGTATTGAATGCGATCGCCCACTTTATTTTCAAACGCTTTAGCAATTCGATCCATACCGCCGACAGGTTAGAGCATTGTCGCTGCTTGATTGTAGCCTTCGGCGAAATTTAATTTGTATTCCCAAAAATCTGACTTGAGTAGCTCAGAAAAATCTAGTGGTTTGTAAAGCTTTCCTGAGGTTAACCCAGCCCCTGGTGGTGAAATGTATCCAGCAGAATCCGTTCCTTTGTAGCGATAGTCTTCACCGAGACTACCATAGCTACTGACAAACTCTAACAATCGTTCTCGATCTTCAGCCTGTATCTCTGTATCTAGAGCTTTTTGGTTAATTGCCTTTGCCAACAACTCCGCCATATATCCTCGACTGTCATTGACGACACGCCGATTGAGAATAGCTTGACCGCCAAAAGCCCGATCGTCCTGAAAATAAGCTGCTCTGTTTTCATTGATCCGTACCTGTAAGGGTACGCCAAATTCCCGACAATAACCTAAAATTTCTCGATGGTGGTAAGGAATTCGGGCAGGGCCAGGATTAAAATACAAATGTTCTTCAGAATCGAAAGGACAGGTTTGTTTGCTTTCTAGTTCTGCAATTTCTGTCCCAGCACGGATCGTCCAGCATCTACCACCAGCGCGATCGCGTGCTTCGAGAATTGTACAATTATATCCAGCTTTTCCTAACTCATAAGCAGCAGTCATTCCCGCAATTCCTGCCCCTAAAATTGCCACTTTGACCCCTTCTCCTGCTTCAGCAGTTAATTTGGGCTTAGTGATTGCTTGTGCTGGCGAATGGAGCAAATTCAAAGCTTTCATGGTGCTGTATACTGCTGCTACACCTCCTGCTCTTCCAACCAATTTCAACAGTTTGCGTCGTGTAAATTGACTCACAAAAAACTCCTTTGCACTTTAGCTTTATTGGTTCAATCAACAAGGTCTTTGCGAAATTTTCCCTAGATATGAAATTAGCTTTTATATCAAAAGTAGGATGTATTATTGGCTACTTTAACTTGCATCAGAGATCTGATGTTTCCTTTTCTTAAGTGTTCTGCGGTGGATAAGGCTTGGCAAAGGTGTCGGTTGGTTAAATCGCTACCGTCGTTTGAGCAAAGATTATGAAATGTATGTAGAGAACAGCGAAGCGATGATTTATGGCTCTCTAATTTGCTTGATGATTCCGTCGAATTGCTATTTAATATTTACTTTAGGAATTAGCTCTTAGTTCGCTTCTTGTTGGGTCATATTTTTTAATCTCGCCTTCAAACCATCATCTGAAGTAGCTAAAAATTGAGGCTAGTTTGTCTTGAATGATATTGACATTTGACGATAATAACCAGGCGTAATCCCGAACATTCTCTTAAAATGGCTCTGATCTGACATCCCTACCGCGATCGCTGTATCGGCAATCGACATTCCTTGACTCAGAAATTGCTTGGCTTTTCGCATCCGAATTTGGTTTAAATAAGTGTAAGGTGGCATCCCTACTGCTTGACGAAAGACGCGAATCAAATAACAACGATAGTGTTAAATTGAAAACACTCAAAAGAGGTAGACCCAAAAAAAGAGTTAAAGTTTTAGCAGCAGACAAAGGCTATGATTCAAAAGGACAGCGGGCTGCTCTTTTGAAAAATCGAGGCAGACCAATCAAAGTATCTGTTCCCAGATTTCAACAAGAGAGATGTTTTGCTTGGTATCAACGCAAATATCGCCGTCTCGTTATTCGATGGGAACGCCAAAAAACTAATTTTGATGCTTTTTTGTCTTTGGCTACCGTTCACATCTGGATTAATAAAATGTGGCGTTGCACAGTTGTGGGATGATTTAACAAAACCAAAGATTAATTACTCCCCAGTCTCCTAGTCTCCTAGTCCCCAAGTCCCTAGGTCATCCCATTATGATGCAACACCTAAAATGTTATTAGTGGGATAGGTTCATGTATGCGTTAAAACGGTTACTTAATTGCTTCTGATAGAATAGTGTAATGATCGTCTAGCTTGGTTATACATACCTCTTCTCCTATCTCGTGTAGTCTTTCATTAGTCAGGTGGTGCTTAAAATAATTTCTAAGTTGTTGTATTTAGGCTGCCAACCTAGGACTTGACAAAGGCGATCGCCACTGGAAATGACACAGGCAGGATCTCCTGCTCGTCTAGGAGACTCAACTACAGGGAAGTCTATCTCCGTAATTTTTTGGAGCTTGTTAAGTACTTTCCTAACGCTACAACCTTGACCATAGCCACAGTTAAGTATTTCGCTTTCTCCACCGTTGGCTAGATAGCCCAACGCCTTTATATGGGCTGCCGCTAAATCTTCGACGTGGATATAATCGCGGATTCCTGTACCATCAGGAGTATCAAAATCTGTACCAAATAACCCACCGCAGGAATGTTACCCAAAGCTGCATCACAGGCAACTCTCATTAAGTGGCTGGCTTTAGGAGAAGATTGACCAATTCTACCCACCAGATCTGCACCAGCTACATTGAAGTAGCGTAGAATCACATATTTAAAATCAGAACTAAATCCATAGTCACGAATCATGCGTTCGCTCATTAATTTTGACCAACCACAAAGATTAATAGGGTTGGTAGGACAAGCTTCACTTATGAACCAAAGATTCAGTGACTACCTAACAAATTTAATAATTAAACAAGGAATAGGATTTATAGCAATATTAACAATAGTTTTGGCATTTACCCTACTGCTGCGATGGGAACATCCTTTATTAGAACCAGGTGTAATCTTTATCCTACTGGGTTTGGGTTATTGTTTTGATGCCGACCAGCAGCGAAAAACTACTGTTTTCAAAGTTAGTCTTGTCCGTAGCATTTTTTTAATCGGAATGTCTACTCCACCGCTATTAATTTTAATGGCGATCGCACCTACGATTATTATCGCTCTGCTTCAGGACGAGCTAGTTTAGAGTTTGAAGCGTTACAAATGTGCCAAGCAGATCGCCAAAACCACCCAAAGAGCGAAGTTTATTTTGAAAATAATGAGCTGAGGATATATTGTTTTCCAGCAGTCTAAGTACTGCAAAATACGCACGCGGACGACTCTTTTTTATAGGTCATCTCGTCATTCTGTCAATGCGTAAGTCAGACAAACAATAGTTTGGATAAAGAAATAATTAATTTATCAGGGTCTAGAGCAATTATAACCAGAAAAAATGATATATTCTCAAATAGCTAGGGGTGCCTAATAAGGTAAGGCTGAGATATACCCTAAGAACCTGAGACTGGTTAGCACCAGCGGAGGGAAGCTGTTTATTAAGGAAAAAAAAATATGAGAACGGAATGGATTGCCAAGCGACAAGGACAGGGCAATGTATCTCAGATGCACTATGCGCGTCAAGGAATCATTACCGAAGAGATGCACTATGTAGCCACCAGGGAACGTTTACCAGTAGATTTGATTCGCGATGAAGTGGCTAGAGGCAGAATGATTATTCCTGCCAACATTAACCACGCCAACTTAGAGCCAATGTGTATTGGTATTGCTTCTAGCTGTAAAGTGAATGCTAATATTGGTGCTTCGCCTAACTCTTCTGACATCAATGAAGAAGTCGCCAAGCTCGATTTGGCTGTTAAATATGGCGCAGATACCCTGATGGACTTATCCACAGGAGGCGGTAATCTAGATGAAATTCGTACGGCGATAATTAATGCCTCGCCTATTCCCATTGGTACAGTACCAATTTATCAAGCACTGGAAAGTGTACATGGGGACATAGAAAAACTTTGTGCCGATGACTTTTTGCAGATCATCGAAAAACACGCCCAACAAGGTGTAGACTACATGACTATCCATGCAGGTATCTTAATTGAACATCTGCCCTTGGTTAAAAACCGTCTGACAGGCATTGTCTCTCGTGGCGGGGGAATTATTGCGCGCTGGATGCTGCATCATCACAAGCAAAATCCTCTGTATACTCATTTTGACGACATCATTGAAATCTTTAAAAGATATGATGTTTCCTTTAGCTTGGGAGATTCTTTACGTCCTGGTTGTACCCATGACGCTAGTGATAAGGCTCAGTTAGCGGAATTAAAAACTCTGGGACAGTTAACTCGCCGTGCTTGGGAACATGATGTTCAGGTAATGGTAGAAGGTCCTGGTCATGTACCAATGGATCAGATTGAATTTAACGTCAAAAAACAAATGGAAGAGTGTAGCGAAGCACCTTTCTATGTTTTGGGACCATTAGTAACTGATATTGCTCCTGGTTACGACCATATCACTAGTGCGATCGGTGCAGCAATGGCTGGCTGGTATGGAACTGCCATGCTTTGCTATGTAACTCCTAAAGAACATTTAGGCTTGCCTAATGCTGAAGACGTGCGTAATGGCTTAATTGCTTACAAAATAGCTGCTCATGCAGCCGATATTGCTCGTCATCGTCCTGGTGCTAGAGACAGAGACGACCAGCTTTCTAATGCTCGCTATAATTTTGATTGGGAGAAGCAGTTTGAACTTTCTCTCGACCCAGAAAGAGCCAAGGAATATCATGACGAAACTTTACCCGCAGATATCTACAAAACAGCCGAATTCTGTTCTATGTGTGGTCCCAAATTCTGCCCGATGCAGACTAAAGTTGATGCAGATGCGATAACTGAATTAGAAAAATTCTTAGCACAGGAAGAAAAAAAGGAAACTGTTAAAAGTTAACGGGCAATGATCTGGATAAATAACTGACAATAACGGCTCATTGTAATTATGGAGTAAGTAGTAATTAACTTGCTCTTTTTTATTGACAGAAATATTGTTTGCTATCAAAAATATCATTATCAATACTAATACCTATTCTCAAAAGTAACTAAAAACTCGTAATCCTATATTTATCCATACCCTACATCCTGACACAATCCAAGTCTCTCGCTATATTCGAGAATTGGTATTATTAATATTGCAACTTGCATAGTATTTTGTGCTACATTATATTTCCTAATTAATATGACAGGAGATATAAAATTCATGACCGTTATGGCAATGGAAGTTATTAGCGCGGAGAAACATCCCAACGCTGATGCTTTACGCCTATACACAATAAAAGCAGCAGAAAAAGAAGTAGAAATTATCGCTAACCTAGATTGTATCTATGAATTAGGAGATATTGTGGCGATCGCCTTAGTTGGTTCAACTTTAAAAGATAGTACAAAAATAAAGCCAACTAAGCTACGGGGAGTATATTCCTACGGCATGGCATTGGGCAAGGTTGAGGCAAAAATAGGACAGGATTTAGCCGATATTTATTGTCAGCCAGAAACTCCATCTACGACAAAGCAGTTACCCTTTATTAAGTGGACGAGTATCGAGCTGCTGCATAACGTTAAACGTGAGTTAGATGCAAGAAATCAAGCATTCCAACTTACTTATCGTGCAAAGGTCAAACTTCATGGTACCAATGCAGGGGTACAGATTACTCCTACGGGCGAAGTTGCTGCCCAAAAAAAGACTCAAATCATTACCTACGAAGCTGATAATGCTGATTTTGCTGCCTGGGTAGAACAAAATACTAAATATTTTAGTCAGTTAAAAGGAAATTCTAACATCACCATTTTTGGTGAGTGGTGCGGAAGCGGTATTCAAAGAGGAGTAGCAATCTCTCAAATAGAACGTAAAGTGTTTGCTGTCTTTGCCATCCAATATGGTGGTGTAGGAGAGGAAATTGCTGAATTAGAGATACGTCCCGAAGTAATCAGAGCAATATTGGCACCCAACGAAGATATCTTTGTGTTGCCTTATTATGGGCAACCAGTCAATCTTAATTTCGGCGATGCTAAACAACTACAGGCTGCTGCGGATACTATCAATCAAATGGTAGAAGCAGTAGAAAAAATAGATCCTTGGGTCAAAGATAACTTTGGTATTGAAGGAGTGGGAGAAGGATTAGTTATGTATCCCCAAGTTGAAGATATCGTGGCAAGGGATAGATATACACAATTAATTTTTAAAGCCAAAGGTGAAAAACACCAGGTAGTTAAAACTAAAAAAGCAGTCCAAATAGAGCCTGAAATAGCTCAGAATATTGCAGAATTTGTGGATTTATTTGTGACTGAAGCTAGATTACAACAGGCATTGACCGAAGCCTGTAGTGGTGAGCTAGACATGAAGCAAATGGGTCAATTCCTTCAGTGGATTTCGGTTGATATCCATAAAGAAAGCGAGGCAGAATTGGCAGTAGCAGACCTAACTTGGAAACAGGTTAATAAGTTTGTCAATAGTGCTGCTAGAAAATGGTACACCAACAAAGTGACCAACGTTTTTTAGTTAAAACTTTGAATTAGTCTCCTGTTTAGCGACGTGGAGGCTATTTTTTTGATTGCGAAAAAAGCAATACAATTTATTTAAAATACAAGTCGAGAATCTGACAACTCCATGAACCCTAATTGGTAGTCCTAAAGATGTAAGGATATAAAATAGGAAATTGTAGATCATTTGATTTCCATGCCAGTAGATTTGCCATCTTGTCCATCATGTAATTCAGAACAAATTGTTAAAAACGGTCACATTCACAATGGCAAGCAAAATTATAAATGTCGCGACTGTGGTAGACAATATGTGGAAAATCCACAGAATAAAATGATCGACCAACCAACCAAAAACTTGATTGACAAATTACTCTTAGAGAAGATTCCTTTAGCTGGAATTGCCCGAGTTACAGAAGTTTCAGAACCTTGGTTACAGAGTTATGTCAATGCTAAATACGAATCAGTTTCTCAGCAAGTTAAAGTGAGAACAAAAGAAAAGGAAAATTAACGATTCAGTGTGATGAAATGTGGTCATTTGTCGGTAATAAAGCCAATAAACAATGGATTTGGTTGGCTTTGGCTGCAAAAACTAAAGAAATAGTCGGGGTTCATATCGGCGATCGCCGTCGTCATGGAGCGAGAAAGCTATGGCAATCTTTGCCCTCAGTCTATCGACAGTGTGCCGTTTGTTATAGTGACTTCTGGGAAGCCTATGAACAGGTAATTCCTTCAAAACGCCATCAAGCGGTGGGAAAAGAGAGAAAAACCAATTACATAGAACGATTTAATTGCACAATGCGACAAAGAGTTTCTCGATTAGTCAGGAAGACTCTATCGTTCTCTAAGAAAATCGAAAATCAGATCGGGGCAATCTGGTATTTTGTCCATCATTACAACACGTCCTTACATCTTTAGGACTACCCCCTAATTTAATTATCCCAATTGGCACGCAGGTTGTTAGTCGAATTGAAGTTAAAAATAAACAGAACGAATCTGTCTGTCTTCAAGGAGAAGTCGGAGTAATTATTTATTCTCCTACAGATAATTCTCATGCTTACAAGATTCGTTTGACCAACGATTCAGAAATAATTTTGAATCGTCATGAGTTTAGTATTCGCAAGCACTATCAAAAACAAGAACTACAAGATGCTCGCGATATGTTGGACGAGTACAATCTTTATGATTATGTTATCTATCGTTGTGTAGTTGGTTCGAGAGCTTATGGTCTTGACAATAAAAATTCTGATACGGATTTGAGAGGAATCTATTTACCTCCTGCAAATTTGCATTGGTCTTTATATGGTATTCCCGAACAATTGGAAAATCATGATAGCCAGGAGTGTTATTGGGAATTGCAAAAGTTCATTCTTTTGGCATTAAAAGCTAATCCAAATATTTTGGAATGTTTGTATACTCCAATGATTAAAGATATAAATCCTGTTGCTGAAAACTTATTAGCTAAAAAAGAGATATTTTTATCACAATTAGTTTATCAGACCTACAATGGCTATGTTATGTCTCAGTTTAAAAAAATGGAGCAAGACTTACGCAATAAAGGAGAAATTAAATTAAAACACGCAATGCACTTAATTCGATTGCTATTATCTGGTATCACAATTTTGCAGTCAGGATTTGTCCCAGTAAAAGTTTCCCAGTACAGAGAAGAATTGCTGGCAATTCGTAATGGAGATATGCCTTGGCTGGAGGTGAATAAATGGCGATTAGATTTGCATCAGAAATTTAATCGTAGTTTCAACCAGACTTTTTTACCTAAACGTCCAGATTATGAACAGGCAAATACTTTATTAATAGAAGCCCGAAAAGGAATGGTTGAGTAATAACTATGCTTAAATTTTAAAGTCTTTATAATGGAAGTTAATCAAGAACTATTAGTAACAATAGCTCATTCACAACCTTATCCACTTCTATTTACAACTATTAGTGGCGCACATTTGTATGGATTTCCTTCGCCAGATTCCGATTATGATCTGCGCGGTATTCATATTTTGCCGACCAAAGAGGTAATTGGCTTGTATTCTGCGGCAGAAACTATTGAAGTTTCCGAGGTTAAATCAGGTCTACAAATTGATTTAGTAACTCATGATCTTAAAAAGTTTTTTATTTTATTACTCAAAAGAAATGGTTATGTTTTAGAGCAGTTATATTCCCCTTTAATAGTTCAGACTACTCCAGAACATAAGCAATTAAAAGCGATCGCGTCTAACTGTATTACTCGCAATCATTATTATCATTATTTAGGATTTGCAAAGAGTCAATGGCGATTATTTACGAAAGGAAATATTTATCAAATAAAGCCACTACTCTATATTTATCGAGTTTTGCTTACAGGAATTTATTTGATGAATACTGGAAGAGTTGAAGCTAATTTGCTCAATTTGAATCAAGAGTTTAGCTTACCTTATATTGGCGATCTAGTCGCCCAAAAATGTACAGAATCGGAAAAATCAATCTTAAAAGAAACTGATATAGAACACCATTTCCAAGAATATCAAAGATTGCAGCGTGAATTAGAAGCAGCTTTTGGCAATAGTCATTTACCAGATGACTCGTCTGCAAAACTAGAGTTAAATAGTTTATTAATAGATACAAGACAAAAGCTAACTAATTCTTAACTCTCTTCTTGTATGATTAGGTTAAGGCGATCGCAATAACTCAAAAATCACTTTCAAGGATTGTTAAGCTAATAAACTTTGCCAAAAGATTGTTAACTGCCTACTGATAAACCAAGCTGTTCAACATCTTCTGAACTCAGTTGCCAACCTATAGATCCTGCATTTTCCAGGGCTTGTTTAGCATTTTTTGCTCCAGGAATAGGAATTACGTTTCCTTGGGCTATTAACCAATTAAGAGCTACTTGTGCAGGTGTTTTTTGGTACTTTTCCCCAAGCTGTTTTAACTGGCTAATAACTGGTTCAATCTTACTTAATCCCTGAGTCGAAAATTTAGGATCTAGTTTTCTTGCTCCCTGTACTTTTTCAGTGTTCTCTGGAGTATACTTACCAGTTAGTAATCCTTGATCTAAGGGGCTATATGCCAGTATGGTAACTCCCAATTGACGAGCAGTAGCTAAAATACCATTTTGTTCAATCTTGCGAGTCAACAGAGAATAGCGAACTTGATTTACTGCCAGAGGCACATCATACTTTGCCAACAAATCATGAGCCTGCTGCATTTGTGTGGCGGAGTAATTGCTAACTCCCACCGTAAGAATGCGTCCTTGTTTTACCTCTTCTGCCAAAGCCTCCATTAAAGTTTCTTGCCCCATAAAAAAGTCAAAGGGCGAATGAACCTGATAAAGAGCAACTTGTTCAACCTGGAGTCGCTTAAGACTTTTACTCAAAGCATCGGCTACCGCCTGTTTATTAAATCGCCAGGGTAAAGGAAAATATTTAGTAGCTATTTGTACTGGCTGACTAGTTTGCTGGAGAAATTGCCCAATTAGCTTTTCTGAGTCCCCCAAACCATAAACTTCGGCAGTATCAAAAAAAGCTGCGCCATTGTCTACGGCTGTTTCAAAGGCTTGTTTTACTTCTGTCTCTCCGTAGTTTGAGCCATAACCCCAAAATAAACTATCACCCCAAGCCCATGTACCAATACCTAGAGGGGGAAAAGAAATATTGCCGACTGAAATCTTTGTTGCTTCCATGAGATAGACTGCCTTTTAAATGCTTTATGTTATTTTACAAAATTAACGTGAGCGTCCCCAGAAAATAGATTTTGTTCGTATTGAAGCTACTAAAATTAATAACAGTTTTCTTCTTGACAATGCCTTAAAATAAGATAGTAAAGTTTTGCATCAAGATTTGGATCTGATCGAGACAATGAGCTTATTGTGAATTTTAAGAAAGCTTTATTGATTGGTGTCTACGATAATTTGAATTAGGGATTTAGCCCAGCATAATTAAATAAACGATATGAAACTTTTATCTAATAAACTAGGTGTTTATTTGGGCGTACTTGCAGTTGGCGGTAGTTTGGGCTTTCTTGGAAGTCGTCAGTTTCAACAACCAACAGCAAGGAAACAAACTCAAGTTTATCCTACCGCCATACCAACTGAGGCTAATCCTGTTAATAGAAGCAACAACGATCGAGACGTTAATTTTATTGCCACGGCTGCACAAAAAGTTGGTCCTGCGGTAGTTAGAATTGATGCTTCGCGTCACATTTCGGCATCACCAGAAAATCTCAGAAATCCTTTACTAAAGCGTTTTTTTGGCGGTGATAAGAGTAAAAAATCTTCAAACTCCTTGCCTGAGCAGATAGAACGAGGAACAGGCTCTGGCTTTATTATTGGCTCTGATGGTCGTCTGATTACTAATGCTCATGTGGTAGATGGAGCAGAAAAAGTACAGGTGACCCTTAAAGATGGCAAAAGTTACCCAGGAAAAGTGTTAGGAACAGACCCTTTTACTGATGTAGCAGTAATCAAAATTAAGGCGGAAAACTTACCCACAGTTAGTTTTGGGGATGCAAAAAACTTGATGCCTGGGGAATGGGCGATCGCCATTGGTAATCCGTTAGGTTTAGATAATACCGTAACTGTGGGTATTATTAGTGCTATGGGTAGATCGAGTTCCCAAGTTGGCGTGCCAGATAAGCGAGTTAAATTTATCCAAACTGATGCAGCTATTAATCCTGGTAACTCTGGAGGACCTTTGTTAAATTCCCAAGGAGAAGTTATTGGGATTAATACAGCAATTCGCGCTGACGCTCAAGGATTGGGCTTTGCTATTCCCATTGAAACGGCTAACCGCATCGCTAATCAGTTATTTACCAAGGGACAGGCAGATCATCCTTATTTAGGGGTTCACATGATTAACCTAAATGAAGAAATTAAAAGCGAAATTAACTCTAGCCAAGAATTTGATTTTAAAATTCCTGAAGATAAGGGCGTGGTTGTAGTCAAAGTAATTCCTCGCTCTCCTGCTGCTAAAGGTGGTTTTGAGCCAGGAGACATGATTAATAAAGTAGGTCGTAGCCCTGTAAAAACCTCTGTTCAAGTACAAGAACAAGTTGACCTGAGTAAAATTGGTTCAGAATTAGAGGTGGAAGTTTTGCGAGATGGTAAGCTTAAAATCCTTAAAGTTCAACCAACTGCTTTTCCTAAAGGCGAATTTGAGTAATAGTGGAAACTACGGCAGTTTTTTTTAGTGGGATCATCTAAATTTGATTGAAGTAGAAGTTCATTCATCCCTGCGGGATTTTTTACGAGCGAATGGGGAGCGAAATTTTCCCCATCATTTAACCATGGCAAGGTTAATCGCTAGAGCTTTACGCCTAGGTCGCCCTGCGTTGATGCAAACTGGTAGTAGCGTCAGCAAGTATTGTCTTAGTTATTTAATGCCGATACTGATAGGAGATTGGTCGGTTGTTATAGTTGCCCCCCTGACAACGCAGCAATATTTAATCGATGTCGAAATTCCTAAATTACAAGCATGGTTAAAAACTAACAAAAAAGTCAGAATTGGCGATCGCTGGCAAGACGACGATCAGCTATTGCTCACTTCTCCTGCAAGCTGGTTAGGCGATCGCTTGGGAGGGCAAGGAAAATTTCCCCTGGCGATACCGACCATTATCGAACGAGCCGAAAGTCTCGAAGAATGGACAAGACAGCAACTAACTATTAGTATTACCGCTTCAGACTGGGAGGAGTTATTAGAGAATATTCCTGAGCATCAGGAATTGATTCGCGACACAAGAATCAAGTTAACCAAATCTATCTTTACTCGTCCTGAAAATCCTTATGGTAATTACATATTACTTAATTCAGAATTAAATATAATCAAGCAATTATGGGCAGTCTTAGCCGACCAAAAGCTGCTCAAAGGTAAATTTGAACAATTTGGGCAATACTTAGCTTCAGAACTAACTATAGCTTGGATATCTCGCGATCGCGATCGCGGTTTATTTACCGTTAATCTTGCCCCTGCTGAAGTTGGTACGAGGCTCAAACCAATTTGGCAAAAACAGCCAGTTGTAATAATTGGTGGCTTTTTAGATATTGAAGCCAAAGCAACCACTTATCGACAACAGTTAGGCTTAGACTCACAAATGTTAAGTTTAAAATTTACTCCCAACCGACAAAACAATCATATCCAGCTTTATATTCCAGATCGCTTTCCTTTGCCCAACACACCCGAATTTCAGCCAGCTTTAATCGAACAAAGTCTATTATTAGTCAGTCTTAGCAGTAGGCTTAATCGCCTAATTGTTTTGATTGTCGATGATGTACCGCTTCAAGGGCAGGTAGGTTCAGCATTGGCAGCCGAATTTGGTTCGCGGGTTAAAGTAGAAAAAACCAAGGTAAGCGATCGCAGTATCTTAATTTGTGGTTGGTCATTTTGGCAACAACATCAAGAAAAGCTACCAATTCCCAGTCTGTTGATTATTGCCACTCTCCCCATACCATCTTTAGAAAACCCCTTAGTTGCTAACCGCGTTGCTTACTACAAAAATCAGCGTCAAGATTGGTTTCGGGCTTACTTATTGCCGACAGCCTTAAAAACTCTCGAACAAACCGTAGTACCGTTGCGAGAATCACAAAGCATCATGGCTTTATTGGATAACCGCGTCAATTTCCGTAGCTATGGCAAAGAAATTTTATTAACTCTCGAACCCTGCGCTCGCATCAATTATATTGACCCTACCTGGTTTGGTTATCCTAATTCGTGAGTCATGCTAAATCTCTCCAAAATAATCATCTTGCATCAACTGCTCTAGCTCTATCTGCTCAGATGAAGGCATATCAAAGAGAATACCTTTTTGATATTTTTGGTAAGACTGTTCGTACCATTTACTATAGTTGTCTGCTAAATAATTCTTTAGACTAGGAGAGTCTTCTAAGATATTCATGATTTGAGTGCGAAAGTTGATCACTTCAACTTTCCAGCCGTTTAAAGCTCGCTTACGCTCACTTTCCCAGTACTTGATTTTAAATATATGCTCAATCAATCGCTGAGAATAGCTACGTAAAGCCCGTTTATCCGACTTGCCCATGTCATCAATTTCATCTAGCAAATTATCCCAGTCCATATTTTCTAGATTTCGATTGGCGATCGCTTTTTTAATTTCTTCTATCCAAAGGTTATAATCGCGCTCATGCAATAGTTTGATATCCATGATTTTTTAAGAAATCGCTTGTTTTAAAGCAGCACAAAATTCAGCGATCGCTTTTAGTCCCGCTTCTGGAGTTCCTTCTGCCAAGCGTTTAACTATAGCACTACCGACGATTACGCCATCTGCCCCCCAGTCCTTAATTTGTTTTGCCTGTTCGGGGTTAGAAATACCAAAACCAACGCCGATGGGTTTATCCGTCGTGCTGTGTAACTCTGCCAAGATATCTTTGACTCCTGCTGCCATTTCTGACCGTATCCCCGTTACGCCTGTTACGGATACTAAGTAAATAAAGCCTTGAGACTTAGTGGCGATCGCTTTTATTCTGGCGGTCGAACTAGTAGGTGCAACTAATAAGATTACCTCAATTCCTATTTCTGCTGCGGGCTTAAGCAGCACATCTGCTTCTTCTAGGGGTAGGTCAGGAACAACTAAACCTCTGACTCCTGCCTCTTTTACCTGTTTAAGAAAAGACTCGATGCCCCGATAGTGAATTGGATTGTAGTAAGTAAATAAAACAATCGGCACATCTATTTTTGGTGCAACTTGCTTAACTATCTCCAAAACAGCTTCTAACTTAACTCCTTTCTGTAAGGCTCTTGTAGCTGCTGCGTGAATTGTCGGACCATCTGCTAAAGGATCGGAATAGGGAACACCTAGTTCAATCAAATCTGCACCGTTTTCAGCCAAAACTTCGATTGCTTTAGCTGTTGTTTCTAAATCAGGATCGCCAGCGGTGATAAAGGGAATTAGAGCACATTGAGAATTTTGTTTTAGTTGTTGAAGACGATGGGCAACGGAGTTCATTTGGCTAAAGTTAATTTTAAGTTTTAAATTTAATGCTGAATAATTCAATAAAAGTTGCCACGATAAGTAGAGCGATATAATTAAACTGAAAATAGAATTTTCCTAGTCTCCCAGTCTCCCAGTCAATCTATACCAAGGTTTATTGTTTCCTGCCTACTTAGTTAAGCTTCTTTTTGTTGCTCAATCTCTTGCTGAAGCTTCTCTAGCTCTTCTGGAGACATCTCTTCAAGACGCTTTTGCATTACTGCTTCTTCATAATCTTTAAGCTGCTGGTTGTAAGTCATCTTCTTATTACCGACACGCAAAAAATAGGTTAGCGACCAACCTACCAAACCAATAACCAATAGGGTTTGAGTCCAAATTCCTGCATTGATACCGTCTAAGCCAACTATCTGCAAAATAAAATAGACTAGTCCAGCAGCTACAAATACACCGAGACTAATTGCGATCGCATCGATTCTCCGCATATAACTTATCCTAAGCTTTTAGATCGCGACGTTTGGGGCGAAAATTAAGAAACGGACTGAGTAAGATCATCCCAGGAAAGCTGAGAAACACAAATAAATACATAATTAACCGCTCGATAGAGCTAGCAACATACCAACGATTCTTGAGATAAAAATAAACTATTGCTGGTAGCACTACAAGATATGTGCCACTTAAAACTAGATATAACAAGGCAACTAAATTAGTCTCTGTAAGCAACATAATGTCTTCAATAGTTGGCTAATTCACGACACTGTTATTTTAGCAGGGCATACGTCCAGCTTTACTGATATTTAAGTTAGAACGGAAATTAATATTTAACGTCTGATGTGAATTGAAATTTGCTTTTGGAATAGCTTATGTTATAAAAATACTAGGTTTTTCGAGTTATGAGAGAGTAATCACTACGCTACGCTATTCGAGTTTTGCGTTTTTGCGTAGTTTCCAAAAGCTAAGAGCGCACACAGCAAAGCTGTGAAGTCGTCTTACGACGATCTGCGCGTTCGCGCTGCAGCTAACAGCTAAGAGCTAAAAACTAGTAAATCAGAACGAAGCATATTCACATCAAGCATATTTACCTGACCACCGTTTTCTGATGAGGACTAAGAATTTTGTTTTCTCCATAGCTCAACAAGCGATCTAGAGTATTCAAACGATTTTGCCAAACCGTTGCTTGATATGTATCAACGCTTTTTGTTTCTGCCATCCAATAGGGAAATTGACGACGTAAAGAATTCAAAGCTACTTGAGTCGAGAAAAAGTTACGATTCGAGGGTTCATCCACTAATGTTTGTAATTCCATCGCTACTCTGTCTGCTTGTTCTCCCCATGCTTGTAAAGTGGCATCATCAATCCCATACTCATTATTGGTTAGAAAAAAGTTCCACTCTCGCTGTAAATTTTGATATCGAGATAAAGTCACCTCAAAAGGTTGTCTCTGGGGTAGAGGTTGTTTGGGTTTAGCGATCGTACTGCCTTGAGTATTATGAAAAACGGTAGCGAAATCAGAATTTAAATTGTCGGCTGCAAAAAGAGCGTAACCTTCAGTAGACATACCTCGCAATAGCTGTATTTGGTCTAACGCTGCTACTTCAGATATGTTTAAAAGTCTAATTCCTGGCAAAAGTAAAGCTTGACCGCGATCGAATTCACTGAGTAGAGGATTAGCAATAATATTAAGTTGATCGCTATTTTGAGCGTAGGTCATCGGCACCAGCATATCAATCCATTCTTTATTCACCCATTTTTCCCAGTGCTGCTGAATTTTTGACAAACGATCTTTTTCTGGCATGGGAAATACGGCAGTCGAAAGAGTCAATTCAGGTCTTAGCTGCTTGAGATTTTGAGAAGCAGCAGCTACAAAATTGTCTATCTGTTCAATACGAAAGTTCGTCCATTTAGACCACAAGTAATGATTGGGATTAAGCGTGATCGGATCGAATCCTGTCTGTTCTTTAAACTGTTCTCTAGCAGCCTTACCATAGCCATAGGTTATTTTACCCGAAAGACTTTCGAACGGATAGCGAATATAGTCTAAATGAATACCGTCTACTTTGTAATTAGTAGCAATTTCTGTTAATAAAGATAAAAGATAACGCTGGACATCGGGATTAGCAGGATCTAAAAAAACCTTTCCCGAACTATAGTGAAAGCGACTACCTTCGTTATCTGTAGCTACCCAATCAGGATGTTTGGCTAAAACAGGACCTAAATAGTTACGAGGTAAATTGAGAATTTCATTATGACGTTGATTGACCGCAGCAAAAGTCCATACCCAAGCGTGTAATTCCATGCCTCTTTCATGAGCTAGTTTGACTGCTGCCTTCAGAGGATCCCAACCTTTGGTCAGAGGGTTTTGTTGAGGCGCAATCTTACTAGGATAGATAGTGTAGCCAGAATTAAGCGTTTCAAAGAAAATAGTATTTATACCCGCCTCAGCCATGCGGTCAAAAACTTTAGCCAAATCTGCTTCTGATTTAGCTTGGACAATTGTGCCGCGATCGAGCCACATTGCTCGTATTTCTGATTGTGCAATGGGTCTATCCATAGGATAGTTGTTCCACAGGGTTTGTTTAGCTACCGACCATTCTGCTTGGGCGAGATCGTATTGATTTTGCTCTATTAGATAAGCAAATTTCTTTAATCCCTCCTTCGCCTGTTTTAAAGCTAAGTGAGCATTTTGATATTCAAATTTTAGACTTGGCTTTTGAACTTGTTTTTTGGCTGTATTTTGCTGATTGAGTAAATGTTTAATTACTTCCCCTGTGGAAATGTCTAAATTACTATCCTGTGCCTCAGCAGTAAGTAAAGTTGTTTCAAAACGACCAATCAGTCCTTCTAATTCCTCCGTCATCAATCTAGCTTCCCCTGGAGAAATTTTTTGTTCAGATTGCAGCTTAAGGTCAGACGGTAAGGGAGGATGAATAGGCTTTAAAACGGGAAAAAAACTAGGTTTGGATAAATTATTGATTTCTGATTTTTGCACAGCATTCTCAGAGTCTTGTATAGCATCTGATTCTGGCTCGATCGCCATTACTGGCAAGGCAATTAAAGTACAAGGTAGTAAAGAGATAATTAATTTGGCAGCTATTTGAATTCTTAATTTAAGATCGATATTTTTTTGAAGGGCAAGCTGTTGCCAATGCCTGACATTTCTTAGCACAAAAATCTCCTAATTACTTTATATTTATCTTGTAAATAACTTATTAATTTTAAAATATCAATTAGTCTTTAATCAACCATTATAATCTTGATATTTTCTGCCACGTATCGGTAATAGTGACGATTAAATATGTTTTACTTTAAAAGCTATGCTAGATATTACGGCAGAGAAAATACTTTTACGGCAAAGTAACTTTAAGTAAAGATGGCATATATTTCGAGATAAACTGTTCTTAAATAAGTGTTAGCGATCGCTTTATCAATCTTGGCTAACTGAACATATTTTTTGATAATTTCGACGGTATTCTTTCTTACTATGCAGCACACTGTTGAATTGCTGCCAAACATAAGATTAAATTATAAAGTAATTTTTTTCTCACTATGGAAACTATCCTTTAAATGACGCACAAGACCTACTAGTTACAGATATTTTTGGTCAACAAGTAACTTTAGATGATGTCAATATCACCAATGGTTCTGATGCGGATATCGTTACGGGAGAACAGTTTTCTATGCTGCAATCTTTTGGCAATCTGATGTCAAGCTGGGGGGAATTTCAACTATATCTTCTCCCAGAAATAAGCATTGCTCATAGATCGCCGATCCTGTTTTGGTGGGCAAAGATCTTTACCTGAAACGCTTGTCGATCTCAATTATGTTCTGCCCACCCTACAAGGCTGGTATGGAATAAGTTGATAGTTTCGATAGTTTTTGGGTTTCGTCCCTCAACCCAACCGACAAGATCTTTTGACCCAGATTCAATCTCCCCAGAATTTCAAACCTTTTTGAAGAGTTCCATCGGGCATGATAGTGTCTTTAAACATAACAAAACGAACATCACTCAAAAAGTCGAAAAATCTGATACCAGTAAGATTGGCTTCAGTAAAATTAGTCCGATCAACTCTAGCCGCATAAAGGTTAGCCCCCATCAACTTAGCCTCAGTAAAGTTGACCTCAAAGAGATTGGCTCTCTCCAAATTGGCTCTTTCCAAAATAGCCCACTCCATGACAGCACATTTGAAATTGGCTTTGGTGAGATTGGCATCTCTAAATCTAGCACCTCTCAAAATAGCACCAATACAAATAGCTTCAGTGAGATTAGCTTTACTGAAGTCAGTAGCGTAGCTATCAACACCAATCAAGATAGCTTTAACAAGATCGACATTTCTCAAAATGGCGTTCATCAAGTTGGCATCTCGCAAATTAGCCCCACTCAAATCAGCTCCGCTCAAGTCAGCCCCACTCAAACTGGCATCTCGCAAATTAGCCCCACTCAAATCAGCGCAGATCAACTTAGCATCCCGCAATTTGATTCCAGTCAGTTGAGCATCGATCAAGTCAGTCCCACTCAAATCAACTTTGGTAAAATCTCTTTCGCCAGCAGCATATCTCCTGAGCAATTCTTCAGCAGTCATAATTCAACCCCCGAAATTACTAATGTATTAAATAATACCGCAACCAATATCTAGTCAGACTTACTCCAATCTAAAACCCAACTAAACATCGATTTCCAAATAATCGACCTTCCCAAAGGACAACTCTGGCAAACCCAACACAGAAACAATTCTCATCGACCACGATACAAATGATGTCGGTTGGTTCATTGATAAAACTCCTCTCGATAACAGCAAAAAAATTTAGCCAATATAACCTATTGCCGTTAATCTAGATAAGGTAAAGTTACGCTCAGGACAAAAGTTGTGGCTTTCAAAATTGGTTTATTAGGATACGGTACTGTAGGTACAGGCACAGCAGAAATTATTCTCGATCCAGCGGGAAGAAATAATTTGCTGAGGGAAATAGAAATAGCGAAGGTTGGGGTAAGATCCCTTGATAAACCACGATCGCCTGAGCTACCAGCAGGAGTTTTGACGACGGATTTAGAAGCTATTGTCAGCGATCCTGAAATTGATATTATAGTTGAACTTTTAGGCGGATTAGAACCCTCGCGATCGCTAATTCTCCAAGCCATAGCCAACGGTAAACATATTGTTACAGCTAATAAAGCCGTAATTGCTCGTCATGGCGCAGAAATATATACCGCAGCTAACAAGGCTGGAGTGTATGTTCTGTTAGAAGCAGCCGTAGGTGGAGGAATACCAGTAATAAAACCCCTGAAGCAGTCTTTGGGAGTCAACCGCATCCAGACTGTAACAGGAATTATTAACGGTACAACCAACTACATCTTGACCCAGATGACTCAAGAGGAAGCAGATTTTGCCGATGTCCTAGCTGAAGCACAAAAACTAGGCTACGCAGAAGCCGATCCCACTGCGGACGTAGATGGTTACGATGCTGCGGATAAAATTGCTATTCTGGCTGCGATCGCTTTTGGAGGCAGAATTAAACGGGAAGATATTCCCTGTGAAGGTATTCGTCAGATAAACGCTACAGATATTAGCTACGCTGACGATTTAGGCTTTGTAATCAAGCTACTGGCGATCGCTAAAGCAAGTCAAGATAACGATTCTCTACAGGTTAGGGTTAATCCTACTTTAGTACCCAAAGATCATCCTCTAGCCAACGTCAACGATGTTTATAACGCTATTCTGGTAGAAGGTGAACCTCTGGGACAAGTAATGTTTTTTGGTCCTGGGGCGGGCAAAGGAGCGACTGCTAGCGCGGTAGTATCGGATATTGTTAATATTGTTAGCATTTTGCAAACTAACGGTACTAATCAGAAACTAGATCCTTTGTTGCGTTGTTCCCACGAAGATTTTAAAGATCTTACTCCTATTGCAGACATTGAAACTCGTTTTTATGCCCGTTTTCTCTGCGAAGATGTTTCTGGAGTGATCGGTCATTTAGGTACTAGCTTTGGCAATCATAATGTCAGTCTAGAATCAGTAGTGCAGATTGGCTTCCGTGACGCTTTAGCAGAAATCGTCGTTGTTACTCATAATGTTCAAGAAGGCAACTTTCGTCAGGCATTAGAAGAAATTAAAAATTTAGAAGCGATTAACAGCATTCCTAGCATTCTTAGAGTATTGTAATCTTAATAAGCGACTGTTATTGAAATCTAGAAAGCCTAAAAAATGTTACAAAAAGGCGATCGGCAAAATAAAAGCAATGCAACCTGTATCGTTATTGGTGGTGGAATTTCAGGATTAATTACCGCTACAGTTTTGCAGCGTCAGGGAATTGAAGTAACGGTATTAGATAAAGGCAGAGGAATTGGTGGACGATTAGCAACTCGGCGAATTAAGTACTCAGAATCTATAGTTGGAGTATTTGATTATGGTACGCAGTATTTCAACGTTGAGCAGCCAGAGTTTCAAATTTGGGTAGATGATTGGTTACAGCAGGGAGTAATTAAAAAATGGTGTGAGGGGTTTGGTGAGGCAGACGGGAAACCACGCTATTGTGGTGTAAATGGCACTCGTGGCATTGCTAAATATTTAGCACAGGATTTAGATGTTCATGTGAATACGAAGGTAGTAAAGGTTAGTTATGATAAGCATTGGCTTGTGGAAACAGAAAATAAGCATTATCAGGCAGATATGTTGCTGATGAGTGTTCCTGTACCCCAAGCTCTAGAGTTATTAGATGCTTCTCTGATAGTTCTACCATTAGAAATTAGATTCTCTTTAGAAAGTATTAGTTATCATCGCTGTATTACTGTTTTAGCTCTGCTAGAAAAACCCAGCAATATACCCGCACCAGGGGGTATAACTTTAGAAGATGATTATTTAGTTTGGTTGGCTGATAATTATCAAAAAGGCATTTCTCCCCATGGTTATGCCGTGACGCTCCATGCTACCTCTAGTTTCAGTGATGACTATTGGAATAGTGACGATGCTGAAATTGCCTATAAATTGCTCAGCGCAGCAGCAGATTACTTGGATTCAGCTGTAATCACATATCAGATACATCGTTGGCGTTACAGCTTACCCAAGACTTTTTATTTTGAACCTTGCTTGGCTTTATTAGAATTACCTTTGGTATTTGCAGGAGATGGCTTCGTTGCGCCCAAAATAGAAGGTGCAGTCTTGTCAGGTATGGCAGCGGGGAAGTTAATTAGTCAACGGTTTGGCTTAAAGAGCTAGAAACTAATGATTAATGATTGATGTTATGCACTCATTGATCTGTGAGACTAGGAGAAAGATGAAGATTAAAACTCATGAGGATTTAGAAGTTTATCAAACAGCATTTAAGGCTGCTATGGAAATTTTTGAAAAGTAAATTTGCCCAGCTTATTTACACGACATTTACGCGACATACAAACTCGAAGAGAAAATTACTAGACTATAAACAATAGCTAGCTTAATCTTTCTTAATTGAGGTCATGAAATTAATTCCCAGGCTGAAACAATCATCTATTCAACAAAAATTTCAATGGGTTGCCAAACCAGATAAATATATGGACTCGGCAGTTAAACAAGCTCCTGATATGTTTATTGCAGATATTGCTGGCGAGGATGGCTATGTGTTTGTAAATCATCCTGAAGCGATGCGCCAGATAGTAACGAGCGATCGCCATAAGTTTTTTGCTTCGAGTAAGAATAACGATCTTTTAAGACCTTTAGTGGGAGATAATTCGCTAATTTTGATTGAAGGCGATCGCCACAAACAACGCCGTAAGTTACTTTTGCCACCCTTTCACGGCGAAAGAATGCAAACTTATAGCAAGTTAATTTGCGATCTTACCCATAATATAATTAGTCAGCTTGAACCCAATCAGCCTTTTATTGCTCGACAGGTAACTCAAGAAATATCTTTACAGGTAATCTTAGAGGCAGTTTATGGCTTACAGGACAATCAAAGATCGGCTGAATTAAAGCAGCGTATTGCTAAACTGGCAAACATATTTGAATCAACTCTTACTTCAGCTTTCTTATTTTTTCCCTGGTTACAGCAAGACTTGGGTGCATGGAGTCCCTGGGGAAACTTTGTCCGTCAACAAAAAGCCATTGATGAAGCGATTTATCAAGAACTTGCTACTAGAAGAACTCAGGATAATAGTCAACGTCAAGATATTCTATCTCTAATGATGTCGGCAAAAGATGAAGCAGGAGAAGGTCTAAAAGATATTGAATTGCGAGATGAACTAATGACCTTAATGCTGGCGGGACATGAAACAACAGCTACGGCGATCGCTTGGGCATTATATTGGGTTCATCGTCATCCAGAAATCAAGACAAAATTAGAGGCAGAAATAGCTAGTTTAGGTGCAGATCCCGCTCCTATGGAAATTGCTAAACTGCCCTATCTAGATGCTGTCTGTAAAGAAACTCTGCGAATTTACCCTGTGGCTATGCTTACTTTTCCCAGAGTGGTACAAGAACCCACAGAACTAATGGACTACAAGTTAGAAACTGGGCAAGTATTGATGGGCTGTATTTATCTTCTTCATCAACGAGAAGACGTATATCCTGAACCTCTTAAATTTAAGCCAGAACGCTTTTTGGAGCGGGAATTTGACCCTTATGAGTTCTTTCCTTTTGGTGGTGGCAAGCGTCGCTGCATTGGTGAAGCTTTAGCAAAACTAGAAATGAAGCTAGTTGTAGCTACAATTATTGCTCAATACGACCTAGAGCTAATTGACAGTAAGCCAGAAGTACCTGTCCGCAGAGGCGTTACTCTCGCACCCAAAACAGGGGTCAGAATGATGTTTAAAGGAAAGCGATAATAGATTAGCAATGGAAATAAAATAAGAATTAAAGAATTGAGTGAAAGTGAAGTGATGACAATTCAATTAAAACCAGAACAAGAAAAATTTATTCAAGCGCAAGTAACTAATGGAAAATACAATTCTTCAGAAGAAGCAGTTGATAAAATGTTTCAGGTTTTTGAAAGATTGCAGCTTGAATATGATGAATGGGTGAAAGAAACCCGTGACAAAATAGAAGCAGGTATTGAATCATTGGAAAAAGGTGAAGGCGTTGATGGAAAAGTGGTTCTTTCTAGGCTACAAGATAAGTTACATGAGAGCCGAAAAAATCGATTGTGAATTATATATATTATTTCTCAACTGGCAATAAAAGGTTTAGAAGAAATTATTGATTATTTTTCTGAGCATAATATTGAAGCTGGAGAAAAATTTCTTAGCGAATTTGAAAAGAAATGTAAGTATTTAGTTGATTTTCCTAGCATTGGGCGTGGTTATGACGATATCAAACCATCTCTACGAGGTTTACCATTGGCTAGCTACATAATTTTTTATCGTTCTATCAATGATGGAATTGAAATCGTTAGAGTGATTAGTGGATATAGAGATTTAGAATCTCTATTTTTAGAAGACTAATACATTTTTGCTAAATCGTAAAATGGAGAAGCGCAAAGTGAGGCAATAATCAATCCAGCAATTTTGTTGTATATTGACTAACTCTCGTTTAGCGATGTATCGGTTAAAATTTTGTTAACCTTTGACCAAAGCTGAAATATGTCTGAACCTGTTCTTGATGTTCGTCATCTCCAAGTCCAATTTACCACTGAGACTAAACCTGTTGTGGCAGTTGAGAATCTAAGTTTTCAACTGCGAAAAGGAGAAAAATTGGGCATTGTCGGGGAATCAGGTTCAGGGAAATCGGTTACATCTTTGGCAATTATGGGCTTAGTTCCCACTCCTGGACAAATTACGGCAGGAGAGGTTTATTTTACCCCTGAAGGTAAATCTAAAGTTGACTTGTTGCGGATAAATGAAGCAGAGCGCAGAAGCTATCGTGGCGGGGAAATTGCCATGATTTTTCAAGAGCCAATGAGCGCGCTCAATCCTGTATACAATATTGGTTTTCAGCTTACAGAGGCAATTTTACTACATCAAAAGGTATCATCTGCTGAAGCGAGAAGAAAAGCGATCGCACTATTACAAGAGGTTCAGCTTTTACCTGCCGATGAAGTCTTCAAACACCAGTATCTCACAGAAAATCCTGGTGCAGCTTTAGGAGAAAGGGAATTAGCCAGTCACATCAACCAGCGTAAGCAGGAAATTCTCAAACGTTATCCCCACGAGCTTTCAGGGGGACAACTGCAAAGAGTAACAATTGCTATGGCGATTTCTTGCAACCCTAGTGTTTTAATCGCTGATGAACCGACAACAGCCTTAGATGTCACAGTTCAGGCTACTATCCTCGATCTGTTGCGAGATCTTTGTCAAGAACGAGGCATGGCGTTGATTTTTATTACCCATGATTTGGGGGTAATTGCCGAATTAGTCGATTCTGTTGCCGTGATGTATCGTGGCAAGGTAGTAGAATCTGGAGATATTAAAACCGTCTTTACGAATCCTAGTCATCCCTATACTAGAGGCTTGTTGGCTTGTCGTCCTAGCTTGAAACGTCAGCTCAAGATTTTACCCACGGTGGCAGATTTTATGAATGAAGCTACCACTGAGTCTGGAGAAATTGAGATTAGCGAAAAACAAACAGATCTTGACCATAAGCTAAGTGAAGTTGTCACCGAAGCAGAACAGCAAGAAAGGCTAGATAAGCTACTTCAGCAACAGCCTATCATGACGGTTAAACAATTGCGTGTGGGTTTTCCCCAGAAGGGAATGTTTGGCACAACTAAAAAATATATGATGGCGGTAAATGATGTTTCTTTTGAGGTGTATCCAGGAGAAACCTTGGGCTTGGTGGGGGAGTCTGGCTGTGGTAAATCGACTTTAGCCAGAACCTTGTTACGGCTAATTCAACCCATGCAGGGAGATGTGATTTTTGATGGCGACAACATTACCAATTTATCTTTAAGAAGCCAAAAATTGCGATCGCTCCGTCGGCAAATGCAGATTGTCTTTCAAAACCCCTACAATTCTCTTAATCCTCGCATCAATATTGGCAAAGCGATCGCCGAACCTTTAGTCGTTCACAAGATCAAATGCGATCGCCAGAAGAAAGTCGCTGAATTGTTAGAGCGAGTTGGTTTAAACCCCAACATGAGAAACCGTTACCCTCACGAGTTTTCTGGTGGACAAAGACAACGGGTATGTATTGCTCGCGCCTTGGCTTTAGAACCTCAGTTTATTATCTGTGACGAGTCGGTTTCGGCTTTAGATGTTTCGGTACAGGCGCAGGTATTAAACCTTTTAAAGAAGCTCCAGGCAGAAATGGGATTGACCTACATCTTTATTTCCCACGATCTGAGCGTAGTTAAGTTTATGAGCGATCGCATTATTGTGATGAACCAGGGCAAGATTGAAGAGATTGATACCGCCGAAGAAATTTACCGCCATCCAAAAACAGACTATACGCGCAAATTAATTGAGTCTATTCCTACAGGGAACATAGCAAGTTGATCTAAGTTTATCGACAATCAGATGATATCGAGGCTTTAATAGGATAACTCTGTCTATAGAGCAATCAAATTAAGATTGATAAGCCAAAAATTAAGGAGAATATTTTCTGTGAATAGAATGTCAAATACAAGCTTGAAGCAAGCCCTAGGATTTTTTACGGCAGCAATAGTTGCAGCTTTTGTGTATAAATTTAGTTTAGATATATCTGACGTTAGGTTATTTGTTTTAAAAATATTATTAACTCTTTTTATTAGTGCGGGGGTTTGGCTAATAATTTGCTACGTAATCGACAAAATTGATACTGGTAAATAAATCTAAACCTGAAAAGGATTAGAAAGATAATCGGCGGTGTTTTCTACCAGGGCAATCGCATTTTCGTATAGCATTCTCTTAGGACCGAGAATACCTACGCTTCCCACTGCTACATCATCTCGATAGTAGTTAGCCGAAACTAAAGTGCAGGTACGCATGGGTTCTAAATGATTTTCCATGCCAATTTTAATACTCACTCGCTTGAGGGAATCTTCGATTGCGGGAAAAGTGAAAATAGCTGGCAAAAGCTGCTCTTGTTGTTCTTCTAATAAAGATAAAAGAGTTTGCACCTGCTGAAGCTGAGTAAACTCTGGCTGACGCAAAAATTCGGCTACACCATGAATGAATATTGGACTTGAGTAGCTAGTTTGCAAAGCCAGCTTAAGCTGCTTGAGCAATATACCCAAAAAACCTGCATATTGGGCAAAATCACGGTCTATTTCTGCCCAATCTAAAGTAACAATTTCTGTTAAAGAACGTCCCTTTAGTTCATGGTCAAGAAAATTAGACAATAATTGCAGTTCATGGTCAATAATTGACTCATCTGCTTCTTTATCTAGTATAGGAGATTCCATTAGGATTGATTGGGTTTGATAGGAATCTGTAACCACAATCAACATAACCTGATTGTCAGCCACCCGTACAAGCTGCAAATGGCGCAAAGTACTATTTTGGTTTTGAGGAAAGGTAATTAGAGCAATATAGCCACTTAAGGCAGCGAGAATTTTGGCAGATTGCTGCAATAAAGCCTCAAAACTGGCTCTTACTAACTGCAACTCTTGCTGAAGCAATTTCTGCACCATTGTATTAATTTTGTCGTCGGGAATGAGCAAATGATCGACGTAGGTACGATAACCTGAATCAGAAGGAACTCTCCCCGCAGATACATGAGGCTGGTAAAGTAGCCCTGCTTCCTCTAAACGCCCCATGATATTACGAATAGTTGCCGAACTGACGTTGAAGTCATATTCTTGCGCCAAAGTTTTAGAAGCTACTGGCTCTGCTGTGGCAATGTAATGTTTAATCGTCGCTTTTAATATATTTTGATATCTTGCACTCAGTTTAGATTGATGTGCCATTAAAGATAATTAATTATTGGGTTAACTATAATTTTCGCTAAAGTATAGCCTGTAAGTCAGACTCTTAAAAGTTAGGGCTGTACTAAATCCTATTCAAGTAGGTTATTTGACCGCGGAAGGCGGTCAACGCAGGCACCGTCGTTTTACGGCGGTGTATCGTTGACTTTTGGGTAGTAGATAACTGTTAATAGGTTTTAAATTTTAAGCTGCTTTTTCCAATCGCATTTAGGGTTATTTTGTCTTCAAATAAAAAAAGTCTGTGCCGATTATATTCGGCGATAAAAAGATCAGTAGCGGTAAACAGTCGAATCTATAGCAAGTGAATACGCATCTATACCTCCCATTACATTATAGATGTTGCTAAAACCTCTGATGGCTAGCCATTGACAGAGTTGAGCCGATCGCATTCCATGATGACACAGAACTATAGTTTCTGCTTCTGGCTGAAGGCTGGTTAGCATTTCTTCTGACCATTGTTCAAATTCACTCAAAGGATATAAATCAAATCCTTCAATCTTTGCCAAATCTGCCTCTGACCTTTCTCTCACATCAATCAATTGTAATGGTTGGTTGGCTTGTGCCAAACGCAGTGCCAATTGCTGAACATCGATTTCAGATATGGATAAATTATAATACACTTTTACTAATAATAATTTTACTATATTTTGATTTTCCCTTAAGTTCAAGGAAATTTATTGTTAATTTTTTTACCAACCGACAATACCTATAATATTAAACACAGTCATGATTGCTATTTATTAGCTTCTAGATAATGAAATTTCGTTCTTTTTTTTGGGTTTTAATTACAGGAGCAGTGGTCATATTTGCGATCGCTATAGGTAGTTTGGGTTGGATTGTCACTCAAAGCTCAATCAATTTGGCAAAAGGTGGAGTTAATAGTTTTCCCCAGGCAGCAATGTTTATGCCCAGACAAGCTCCAGCAATGGTTTCATTATTAACCAATCCAGAAAAATTATATGCTTGGAGAGAAGTTTCTTTACCTTTAAAAAATCGGATTAGCGATCGCCAGCAATGGCATGAATGGGAAACAAGCTTGCTAAATAAAATCGGCTTTGATTACCAGCAAGATTTTAAACCTTGGTTAGGAGATGAAATTACTTTTGGGATTACTAGTTTAGATTATGACCGTAATTCTACTAACGGCACACAACCTGGATATCTTTTAGCAGCAGCAACCAGAAATACCAATTTAGCTCAAGAATCTTTACGCAACTTCTACAGTCAGAAAAGTAACGTTAGCACCGAGCAGTATAAAGGAGCGAATATTATCTCTTTTCAGTCATCTGCCAAGCTTAAATCTAATAATACCCCGTGGGCAGGCGTGGTGGTGGGTAATTTTGTCTTGTTTGCTAACCAGCCTCAAATACTTAGAGAAGCTATCAATCAAGCTCAAGCAGTTAACTTAAATTTAGCCAACACAGATTATTATCAAACGGCTTTAAGTCAAGTCAAAAAGCCCCATGTAGGAGTAGCTTATCTAAATATATTGGGGACATCAGCATGGCTAGATAAATCATCAGCATTAACTAAGCCTAGTCCCGAACAAGTATTGAGCGTATCTTTAGCGATCGCTCGATCGGGATTAGCAGCCGAAACTGCCTTGATTGCTACAGATAAGCCTGGTACAAATCCTCAGACAGCCCAAACCTTTTTAGACAACCCTGAATTACAAAAGATTTTTGCTTCTCTTCCCTTCGATCGGCGAAATTTTGCCTATATAGACTTGCAGGAGAGAACATCGCTGTTAGAAGAACAAATCCCACTCTATAAAGTAACCAAGCTGGCAATTCAATCCTTGTTTCCGCGTTTGAAAGCGATCGCCATTCAGAATTTAGGTAATCAAGAAGATGTGAGTATCAGTCGCACCAATCTTGATTTAATTTTTAGAAAGTGAGAGAAAAGGGACATATTCACTAGTCCAGCAAAAAAGTTCTAATTATATTAGTAGATGAACTTACTATTTCAATCAACTCGTCGTCGTCTTGCCCTCTGGTATACGGCCGTCACGGCCGTTTTGCTGCTCATTTTTGCCACTGGAGTATATTTTTATGTCCGCAATACCTTAGTAGATCGCATAGACGACACTCTTAAACACGTTGTTGAGGTAGTAGATCGTTCTTTGGTTATTCAGCCATTAGCAGAAACCACAGGTAGATACGGAGTGAATGTTGATGCTAGCTTTAATCAAAATGTAGGTAGCCTAGAAGACGATCATATTGACTTAGAATGGTTCAATCCCCAACAAAATTTGCTTTGGTCTACTTTTGAGCAACCAATAGATTATCCTCTACATCCTAACCGCAGTGGGGAAACTGTTTATTTGAGTGGCGATCGCGTTCTGCGACAAATTGTTCAAAAAGTGGAGTTAGAACATCGTGTCTTAGGCTATTTACGGGTAAGCCATCCTTGGTTTGAGGTCACAAAACCGATTAACCAGCTAACTAGAGATCTGATTATTGGCATCAGCTTAATGATACTTTCTGTTGGTGGCATCGGCTGGTTTTTGTCGGGAATCGCAATCAAGCCTGTTCAAGTTTCTTATTCTAGCTTGAAACAGTTTACTGCTGATGCTTCCCATGAGTTACGCAATCCGATTGCCACGATTCAAACCAACGTCCAGATGGCATTAGCCTATCCTGAAGCTGAACCACAGCTACAGCAAAGGCAGTTGCAGATTATTGAACGCCTAACCCAAAAGCTAGGACGTTTGGTTAACGATCTCTTGTTTTTAGCTCGCGCCGATAGTGGTATGGCTCAGTTAGATTGGCAAACAGTACCTTTAGATGCTCTTTTGATTGATGTCATTGAAGAACAAAGGCTTGCTGCTACCCAAAAAGGCTTGTTTCTTTGCTTACGTATTGTTGAGCCTGAAATTGAAGCAGAATTTAATGAAGAAGACGTTTTTACTGTTAGGGGAGACTGGGACTATTTATCTCGCCTTTTTACTAACTTGATTGCTAATGCGATCGAACATACAGAACCGTCAGAAGAATCAACGGAAGCTTCGGTTGAAGTAGAGTTAGCGTTAATTAAACCTATCCCCAAAACTATCAGAGTTAGAGAATCTCATCGTCAATACGAGCTACAGGTAAAAGTTACAGACAATGGTAAAGGTATTGCTGAATCTTCTCTTCCCTATATCTTCGATCGCTTTTATCGTGGCGATCCTGCTCGCTCTTTTCAACGCCACGTTGACACACCTACAGGTGCGGGTTTAGGACTGGCGATCGCTAAAGCCATTGTCGAAAATCATCAAGGGCAAATTACGGTAGAGAGCATTCTAGAACAAGGTACGACCTTTACAATTATTCTTCCTCAACATACAGAATGACTTTAGAGATATCTATACTGAAACTTACTCAATTATATCTTTATGGATGTATTTATTAATTTTATTAGCTAGTACAATATTTTCTTCATTAGTAAATATACAGCTTATATCGTTTTCTTCTTCTTTTGTTACTATATAAAGCCTGGGATACATATTGTCTGGCTTGTTATTAGATTTTGAAATTCTCAAACTGACAATATCTTCAGTTTGGAACGAAAGAGGCTTTGTCGATTCTTTTTTAAAAGTATGAGAAATATTGATTTTTTCCGAGTTTACACTAATCAAAGTTTTATCTATAAACAATGCAATTAAAATGATATTGATTATTACACCAAATCCTAGCCAAGGTATGGAAAAAATTAATAAAGCTATTTTGTAAACCAGTTCTGCATAATAAAATCCATAAGCGATTAATAACAGAGGGAATAACAAAATAAGGTCGCATACTATACAAACAATAGTCATATGACTATGAAACCTTGGTGGTGGAATAATTATTTCAATACTTTCATCTGTTTCTGTGATAATTAATCTGCTTTTTTTCACTGTAAAAAATAGACTTGGAAACTTCTAATCAATTATAGTTACAGACACTTTTATTAGGACAAAATGTATTTTAATGGCGAATGCCATTCGCCCCTACATTAGAAAATACGTCTTAACACTCTTGACCATTACTATATATTAGGAGAAGTACAGGAAAATACATAATGTATCTAATAAAAAATAGCCAATAAAAAACGCCCTCCAGTAATGGAGAGCGTTCTTTATTCAATACCTACAAGATAGTAAGTAATCAATTCTTAACCGTTGATCGCAGGTGCAGTCAGTGCAACTGGTGCAATGTCGCCACTAGCTAAGTCAAGAGGGAAGTTGTGTGCATTACGTTCGTGCATTACTTCAAAACCTAGGTTGGCTCGGTTTAAGATGTCTGCCCAAGTGTTGACTACACGTCCTTGTGAATCCATTACCGACTGGTTGAAGTTGAATCCATTTAGGTTGAACGCCATGGTGGATATTCCCATTGCTGTTAACCAGATTCCAATCACTGGCCATGCTCCTAAGAAGAAGTGCAAAGCTCTGGAGTTGTTAAAGGACGCATATTGGAAGATTAGACGACCGAAGTAGCCGTGGGCTGCGACGATGTTGTATGTTTCTTCTTCTTGTCCGAATTTGTATCCGTAGTTTTGTGATTCGGTTTCGGTTGTTTCACGTACTAAGGACGATGTTACTAGTGAACCGTGCATGGCAGAGAATAATGCTCCACCGAATACTCCTGCTACTCCTAACATATGGAAGGGGTGCATCAGAATATTGTGTTCTGCTTGGAATACCAACATGAAGTTGAATGTTCCAGAGATACCCAGAGGCATTCCATCACTAAAGCTTCCTTGTCCTAGTGGATAGATTAGAAATACTGCTGTGGCTGCTGATACTGGTGCTGAGTAGGCTACACATATCCAAGGACGCATTCCTAAACGGAATGATAGTTCCCACTGACGACCGAGGTATGAGAATACGCCGATTAGGAAGTGAAAGACAATCAGTTGGTATGGTCCACCGTTATACAGCCACTCGTCAAGTGAGGCTGCTTCCCAAATTGGGTAGAAGTGAAGTCCAATGGCGTTAGAACTAGGTACTACTGCACCAGAAATTATGTTGTTTCCGTAAAGCAAGGAACCTGCTACAGGCTCTCTGATACCATCGATGTCTACTGGTGGTGCTGCGACGAAGGCGATTAGGAAACAGGTTGTTGCTGCAAGTAGTGTAGGAATCATCAAGACGCCGAACCAACCGACATAAATGCGGTTGTTGGTGCTGGTGATCCACTGACAGAACCTTTCCCAGCTATTCTGGGTTTGGGTTTGTTGTAGAGTGGTTGTCATTTGTTTTATGATTGCGTGTGTATATATATTAGTGTTCTATTTCTAGAACCAGACTTAGAAACGAGGTAAAAAATAATGTGTCTCTTTTATCTATGTAATCAATATAGCTAAGTATTAATACTTTATCAAGGTATTTTGCATTGTATTTGGTAATGTTAACCATAAGTTTTCTTTATATAAATTTATTCTTGGAGAAAAAAGGCGATCGCTTATGTATGTTTAAGAATTAATCTTAGTAGCCAATGAGCTTTTCGGGAAAACACTGTTTTTTTACTTTTTTAAACTATTTTGCTTAACTACCTACCTGTGTGTGAGCAATATATGCTCGAATTAATTAATCGCGTTCGTTTAAATCCCTAAGCAGAAGCAGATTTATCTAGAATTAATTTAAATGAATGATCAACTTCCAACACTATCTCTAATAGTGCCAAACAGCCTTTAGCTTTTAACTTATTATCGACAGATGCAGCTAATTCCTATAGCCAGTGGATACTAGATTCAGATACTTTCTCGCATACTGGAGTAGGAGGAAGCAGTCCAGGCGAGCGCCTTAAAAAGGCTGGTTATCAATAGGTGGTCAAGAAGAAATTTCATTCTTACCTCATCTGCCTATATATAATGTAAAAATTGAAGCTATCTAGATTACAGTTCGGTATGGTTATTAAGTTTGTTTTTTCTCATTGGTCAAACATATTAGCTGCTGCAACCGCTCTGGCTACATTGGGACTACAAACTCTGTCTGTTCAAGCCGAATCTAAGATATACGATCCACCTTCAATTACTTCAGACAAAGAAATATCTGATACACTCACGGAAAATGACATTCCTACAGGAGAAGGAGGTTTTGCCCGTGATTATAATGTGCAGCTAGAAAAAGGAGATCAGGTGGCGATCGATCTTACCTCGGATAACTTTGATTCGATGGTGATGTTAATTGCTGCTGATGGATCAACTGTTGCTGAAAACGATGATGGTCCTGATGGTACGACTAATTCTTTGCTTTTTTCGCGCATCACCGAAGCAGGAAAATATATTGTGCGAGTTAGAGCTTTTGGAGAAACTAGCGGCGGGAAGTTTACTCTTAAAGTTACCCGACTCGAACCCAACTCTAAATAATCGTTAAGAATTTACCTTAACTTTGCAAATATTAAGGTTACTCTGGCAAAATCGACGGTACAAATAACTGTAAGAAAGTTATACAGTTAAGAAAAATTATGTCAGAAGTAACTATAGAATCAATATTACAAGAGAAAAGAGTATTTAATCCCCCCGCAGAATTTGCTGCCAACGCATCTATTAAGAGTATGGCAGAGTATAAAAAACTCTATGCTCTGGCAGAACAAGACCCTTGTGGATTTTGGGAAAAATTAGCCGAAAAAGAACTGCATTGGTTTGAAAGATGGGGCAAAACTTTAGACTGGCAACCACCTTTTGCTAAATGGTTTGTCGATGGCAAAATTAATATTGCCTACAACTGTTTAGACAGGCATCTGACTACTCATCGCCGAGATAAACCAGCTTTGATATGGGAAGGAGAACCAGGAGACTCAAGAACTTTAACCTACTCTCAACTGCATCAGGAAGTTTGTCAGATGGCGAATGTAATTAAAGATTTGGGCGTAAAAAAAGGCGATCGCGTCGGCATATATATGCCCATGATACCCGAAGCTGCGATCGCTATGTTAGCCTGTGCCAGAATTGGTGCAGCACACAGCGTTGTTTTTGGTGGCTTTAGTGCCGAAGCTTTAAAAGCCCGTCTTCAAGATGCAGAAGCTAAGTTGGTTATTACCGCTGATGGTGGCTGGCGCAAAGATAAAATAGTGCCTCTTAAAGATGCAGTAGATCAGGCGATCGCTACTAATGTTCCCAGCGTGCAAAATGTCTTAGTGGTACAGCGCACTAAGCAGGATCTTGCCATGCAGCCAGGACGCGACCATTGGTGGCATGAACTTAAAGCTAATGCTTCTGATGATTGTCCCGCAGAACAGATGGACAGTGAAGATTTGCTGTTTATTCTTTATACCAGCGGTACTACAGGACAACCCAAGGGCGTAGTCCATACTACAGCAGGTTACAATCTTTACACTCACATGACCTTTAAGTGGACATTTGATATTAAAGACAATGATGTCTACTGGTGTACTGCTGATGTCGGCTGGATTACGGGACACAGCTATATTGTCTATGGGCCTCTTTCTAATGGTGCAACTACCGTAATGTACGAAGGCGCACCTCGTCCCTCTAATCCTGGCTGTTTTTGGGATGTAGTCGAAAAATACGGTGTAACTATTTTTTACACAGCCCCCACTGCCATTCGGGCGTTTATCAAGATGGGTGATAAACATCCCAATGGTCGCGATCTTTCTTCTTTGCGTATTCTTGGTACAGTAGGCGAACCTATCAATCCCGAAGCCTGGATCTGGTATCATCAAGTCATTGGCGGCGAACGTTGTCCGATTGTCGATACCTGGTGGCAAACCGAAACAGGTGGCTTTATGCTAACGCCTTTACCTGGGGCAACTCCTACTAAACCTGGATCGGCAACTTTACCTTTCCCTGGCATTATTGCTGACGTGGTGAATTTAGAAGGTAATCCCGTCGGTGAAAACGAGGGTGGCTATTTAGTCATCAAGCACCCTTGGCCCAGCATGATGCGAACTGTATATAAAAATGACGATCGCTTTCGCCGCACCTATTGGGAACATATTCCTCCTAAAGATGGCAAGTATGTCTATTTTGCTGGGGATGGCGCACGCAAAGACGAAGATGGCTATTTCTGGGTCATGGGTCGAGTTGATGACGTGATGAACATTGCGGGACACCGTTTGGGGACAATGGAAGTAGAATCAGCCTTGGTATCTCATCCTGCCGTTGCCGAAGCTGCGGTGGTATCTCGTCCCGATGAGGTTAAAGGAGAAGAAGTCTATGCCTTTGTTACCTTAGAAGATACTTATGCAGAAAGTGAGGAACTAAAGCAAGAGTTAAAACAGCACGTAGTTAAAGAAATTGGCGCGATCGCTCGTCCTGGAGAAATTCGCTTTGCTGATGCTCTGCCTAAAACCCGTTCTGGCAAAATTATTCGCCGTTTCTTGCGTAATTTGGCAGCAGGAGAAGAATTAGTTGGAGATATCTCCACTATGGAAGATCTCAGCGTTTTAGATAAGTTGCGTCAGGGTTGACCGCAGAAGGCGGTCACAGATTACTTCACCCGCTTATGCAGAACGTGGTGGAGTAATCGGCGATCGCAGAAACAAAACTCATCCTAAATTTTGTGTAAGAAGTCTAATCATATTCTTGTCTGGCTAATAACACAGGACAAGGAGCTTTAATCCGAATGTAATCAGATAAAGAACTACCTAATAAACGTTCTATATCAGGGAGATTTTTGGCAATTGAAGGACGGCGTTCGGGAGAGCCTAAAACCAGCAAATCAATATTTCTAGCTTCTGCCAAACTACAAATTTTCTGAGCGGGTCTACCTCCTGTAACTAAGCATCGATAATCAAGTCCCATTCTTTTGACTTTGGCGATCGCGGGAGCTAAGATAGGATTGTTTTCCATATCTTCTTTTGATAAATTGAGATTAGGATCGAGATCTGGATTAACGCGGGTTAAAAATATCTCTGCGTCTTTATAGCCTTGCAACAAAGATAAAGTAACGTCCAAGGCATATTGTGCGGCAGGGGATTTATCGATGGCGATCATTACCCGCTTGAGCTTTTTGATGTAGATGTCGTCTTTTACCAACAGCATAGAGCGATCGGTTAGTTGAAAAACATACTGGCTTACAGAGTTACTCAAGATAGACTGTAGTTTACCTAAACCCCGCGATCCCATAATTATTAGGTCGGCATCTATTTCCTGAGCTACCTTGAGAACGGTAGTTTTTGCCTCTCCTTCTTCAACCCTAATATTTACTTGACTATGATCTATGCCTAATTTGGCGATCAAATTATCTATTTTAGATTTAGCTTGCTCCTGTGCGTCAGACTCTTCTTGACTTGTTTTAGAAGAAACTACCCGCAATATTGATACTTGAGAACTTTTTGCAGTGGGAAGCTCTAACAATATCTTGAGCATATCTTGAGCGTTTTCTGCACCAGAGTCGGCATATAAAATTTTGTTAAGCATGGGAAAACTCTAATCTGCATCTAATTTCTAATGCTTCTAGATTACTGCTAATTTATACCCTCAATAATGTCAAAGCTTATAAAACTTAATGACTAAAGCTTAGAACAATAATTTATTCTAAAATTTGTTGATTTATTTTAAATCTAACCAACTGTTTTACTAGCCATACGTAAAGTTTCTTTAAGACAGAGAAAATATTTTGAGCAGTAAGTTAAACAGCAATTTTGAGCTTTTACCTTGAGAAAATATGTGTAGTGAATCTACATATATTAAACTCATGCTAGTTAATTTTATAATCCGCATCAAGCAAAAATATCAGATTATGTATCAGATTATGCCATTACAAGTGAGGTATATTTTGTTATCAAATTCTTTCAAGCATGGTTAAAAAGTGTCTATTTATACTTACTACGTGCTAATAAGTAAAATAGAACAGGCTACTTAATATCTAATGTTTTAGTCAAATAATTAGAAAACTAGGTTTAGGAGTTGTTAATTCTTAAAAACAGATTGAAAATTATTATTCTTAGCTTGCTACTATAATCCTTAGAGTTTTTTTCCGAAAGTATAGCTACTTGCAGTAAATATGGTAGACACATCTCATCCTGAATCAGCCGCGAGGTTTAGAAGGCTACAGAATCAGCTACGAGAATGGACAAAATCTCATGTAGAAGGTGAACTTTGGCAAAGTGTTGATATTTTCGATCAGGATGACTACGATATTTTAGTTATTCCTTCTTTTAGCGTCGATCAGCAGGTTGGGGATAAGATAGCAGGGTTTTTGCACTACGAAGAAAGACTACTTTTTTCTTTGATCCGCTTACGCAATCCTTTAACGCGGGTAATTTATATTACAGCATTACCCTTGTGTCCTATAGTCATTGACTATTATTTGCAACTACTACCAGGAATACCATTTTCCCATGCTCGCGATCGCCTGTTGTTAATTAGCACCTATGATGGTTCGCTCAAACCCCTAACCCAGAAGATTTTAGAGCGTCCTCGTCTAGTAGCCAAAATAGGGCGTGCCTTACGTCCTAATAAATCTTACATGGTTTGCTATAACTCTACGGATTTAGAACAGCAACTATCTTTAAAGTTAGGTATTCCTCTGCTGGCAGCTTCTCCAGAGGTACTTAGCTGGGGTTCAAAAAACGGCAGCCGTAAAATCTTTGCCGAAGCGGGTATTCCCCATCCAGACGGTAGCTACACTGTCACCAATGTAGCAGATTTGGTTGAGGAACTATTTGGTTTGTGGCAGAGACAACCAGACTTAAAACGAATTGTAGTCAAGCTAAACGAAGGCTTTTCAGGAGAGGGTAATGCTTTACTAGATCTTAGACCAATTCAAGATTACGCTCCCGATCGAGGCGATCGCCCTAAAACTATTGATGTTTTAACTAAACAGTTAGCCAGTATGAAATTTCAGGGTGTAGGAGAAACCTGGTCAACTTTTTCGGCGCGTATTCCTGAATTAGGCGCAATTGTCGAGGCTTTTGTCGAAGGAGAAGTAAAGCGATCGCCTAGCGTTCAAGGTTACATTAGACCATCGGGGGAAGTAGAAATTGTCTCTACCCACGATCAGATTTTGGGTGGTGAGCATGGACAGGCATATGAAGGGTGTTATTTTCCCGCTGATGCCGACTATCGCTGTGAATTACAAGAGCTAGGCTTAAGGGTGGGAGAAGCTTTGGCAGCCAAGGGAGCGATAGAACGCTACAGTGTAGATTTTATTGCCGTACAGCACCCTGAAACAAAAAAATGGGATATCGAGGCGATCGAAATTAATCTACGCAAAGGCGGTACAACTCATCCCTTTATGACTCTAAGATTATTAACCAACGGTGCTTTTGATTACGATACAGGAAAATTTTTAAGCCAGCAAAATCAAGAAAAATATTATATTGCCACGGATAACCTGCAAAAAGAGCAGTATCGAGGATTATTACCCGATGACTTGATGGATATTATTGCTCAAAAAAGACTCCATTTTGATAGCAGTAGTCGCACTGGGACAGTGTTTCATCTCATGGGCGCATTATCTGAGTATGGCAAACTCGGCTTAACAAGTATTGGCAATTCCTTAGAAGAAGCTCAGGAAATATACGATCGCGTCGAAGCGGTATTGGATCAAGAAACCGAAGTTCATCTTAATAGCGATAATGATGTCCAGGATACATCTTTACCTATCAATTGGAGTAGTAATCAATGATCGACGATCATTGTTCAATTCCAAAGTTTAATACCTCCAAGTAACCCCAGTATATTAGGAATAATCTTGGCGTTGCTAGGTAAATCAAACTTGATGTTGTCTGTTTCTCCTCCACCGATATAGAGAATGTCATAGTTAAAAAGATGACCTAAATGGGCGATCGCTTTTTGTAAACGATTATTCCATTTCTTTACACCTTCTTTGTCCAAAGTTGCTCTACCCAACTGTTCTTCGTAGGTTTCTCCTTTACGAAAAGGATGATGTCCCATCTCTAAATTAGGTACTAGTCTGCCATTAATAAACAAAGCTGAACCAAATCCTGTTCCCAAGGTAATTACTAGCTCTACACCCTGACCTGAAATTGCTCCAAACCCTTGAATATCCGCATCATTAGCTACTTTTACGGGCTTAGTTAGTAATTGAGTCAAGCTGGTAGCCAAATCATACTGTAGCCAGTCATCGTCTAGATTAACAGCAGTTTTAATCAAACCATTTTGCACAACTCCAGGAAAACCCACTGAAACACGGTCAAATTCTTGCTCTTTTGCCAGAGTCAGGATTGTATCGATCACATCTTTAGGTTTAGCAGGATTGGGTGTTTTTAGGCGCTGGCGATCGCTTATGGGATTACCTTTTGTGTCCAATACCATTACTTTAATTCCGCTACCACCGATGTCTACAGCCAGGGTACGCAGGGATTCATTGGATTGGTTCATAGTGCTTCTCGAAATTAGGTCTATCCAGATTATAGGAGTTTCCAGGGGTTTAACAAATTAAACAATTGTCAAGTGTTTATTGACACCCGCTTTTAATAGTTCCTGTTTTATAAACTACAAATATTTACTTACAAAGTATAAGTAAAGATCTTATAAAACGTAATTTCAACTATCGTTAATCGAAATAAAAACTGTTATAAAAGGACTACTGAACAGCTAAAAATAGATGTTTTTAACTGTTTATAATCAACTGATATTATTATTTTCAAAAAATACAGATGCCATTAAACTGCTTAATTAGTCATTCATATATTTCCAAAAACTTAATTAGTATTAGTTTGGGTCTATCAAGTCTCATATTAATAGCACAACCTGCCTTCAGTGCTGAAAAGGTAAAATTAATTTATGGTCCTTTTAACGGCAAAATATCCGTAGAATCTTTAGAAAAATATGCCGCCACAGGAGAAATGACCCAAGAGCTTCGTATGTATTCTAAGTTTTTAAAGAAAGAGGATTTAATCCAGCTAAAATACTGGTTGAGCAATCGTTTCGAGAGCGATCGCGTTGAAATGTATCAGTTTACCAATACTCCTGAAGGCGAAAAGTTTTTGCAAGAACTTGGTACAGCAATTAAAACTCATCCTCAACGAAATGGTTTTTATGCGATTCGTTCTTCTTTGATTGGAGCAGCAGATAACCCCGACCAATCTGATGGTTGGACAGTGATTGAGGCTATGTATAAATTTCCCACAGAAGATTTACAAATAAATACCAAGGAATTATTTGAATTGAGTAAGTTTTGGTCAGCCGACAAGCAAAAAAATCAGGCAGCTTTGGATATGTTTGCTCCCAAAGCAAAAAAATAATTTACCTATTAAAAATTTACTATTATTAACTTTATTTAAGTAGCTTTTGGCGCAGATACAAAAGGTAAGTGTCCTGTTTTTAGCCAAACTTTTGCGCCATTTGCACCTGCTTTAGCAACTATCTGACTGTTGATTGGAACTCGTAACCAAGATTGAGGGTGAAAATTATCTTTACCCTCGCTTATACTTCCTTCTAGCACAAATAACTCTGCACCATTAGGAGCATCAATCACAACTTCCGTGTCAGTTTGCCATTCTTCGATACGAACCTCTTCCCGTTTATCTTTAAACAGTGGCGTTACTAAAACACCAGGACGTTGAGGATCACTTATGGCAGACATTTGATGAACATCAATTCTTACACTTGTACGATCTTGTAAATCAAACTGCCACAGTTTTACAAAAATCGTACAGCCTGGTTCAGAACCAGGAGTATGATTAGACTGAGGCGGGTTACGAATATACGAACCTGCGGGATAATTTCCCTGCTCATCTTGAAATACCCCCTCTAAAACGATAAATTCTTCTCCTCCACCATGTATGTGAGATGAGAACTTACTATGAGGTGCATAGCGGACAATAGAGGTCGCTCTGGCTACTTCCTCGCCAATGCGGTCAAGCATTCGGCGTTCAACTCCTGCCATTGGCGAAGGCTGCCATGGTAACTGTTCGCCATGTAGCACAACTCGTTTAGTAAAATCGCTGTTTAGTTCCATGACTAGATGTAGGGTGGGCAAAAAATAACTCAAAGCTAGAAACATTACTAGAAAAGCCTTTTGCCCACCAAATTATAGATAATTAAATTATTTTACCTTTAGAATTGCGGTGGGCATGGCGATGATCATCTGTAGCGCGCGATCGCGCTACGGCAATGCCCACCCTACGATACTATTTAGATCGACAACGCCTAAGCAATAGTTACCTCATCAGACAAATAAACATCCTGTATAGCATGAAACAACTTGATCCCTTCTGCCATAGGACGTTGAAAAGTTTTTCTGCCAGAAATCAAACCACAACCGCCAGCCCGCTTGTTAATTACCGCAGTACGCACGGCATCAGCAAAGTCACTATCTCCAGAAGAACCTCCAGAATTGATCAAACCACTGCGCCCTGCATAACAATTAAGTACTTGATAGCGAGTCAAATCAATCGGATGATCGCTGGATAATTTACTGTAGACTAAATCATCAGTACGACCGTATTTTTCGCCTGTAGCTTTGGCAACTGCGGCATAACCACCGTTACATTCAGGCAGTTTTTGCTTAATAATATCGGCTTCGATGGTTACACCTAGGTGATTTGCTTGTCCTGTAAGGTCTGCTGCTAAATGATAGTCTTTATCCTGTTTGAAAGCGTCATTGCGCAGATAACACCAGAGAATAGTTGCCATACCTAATTTATGTGCCTGAGCAAAGGCTTTGCTGACTTCTTGTATCTGGCGAGATGATTCTGGCGAACCAAAATAAATAGTTGCACCTACAGCAACAGCACCCAAATTCCATGCTTGCTCAACGCTACCAAACATAATTTCATCTGACGGGTTGGGGTAGGTAAGCAACTCGTTATGGTTGAGTTTGGCGATAAAAGGAATACGGTGGGCGTATTTGCGGGACATCATGCCTAATACCCCTAAAGTAGTGGCAACAGCATTACAGCCACTTTCTAGAGCCAATTTAACGATGTTTTCGGGGTCGAAATAGATTGGGTTGGGGGCAAAGGAAGCTGCCGCAGAATGCTCTATTCCCTGGTCTACAGGTAAAATAGACATATAGCCAGTATTCGCTAGCCTCCCACTAGAATATAGCTGTTGCAGACTGCGAAGCACTTGAGAGTTGCGATCGCTATTGATAAAAATGCGCTCAACAAAGTCACCTCCAGGCAGGTGCAGCATATCTTGAGACACTTTTGCCTTATAAGTTAGTAAGTCGTCGGTTTCGTTACCTAATATAGACTCAAGATTGGAAGGAGAAAAAGTGGTAGTCATAGCTTTTTTTAAAATATTTACTTACTTACAGCTTATTGTTACTACTGCTGATAGTTTTTTTGTTCCTTCGTAAGATAGTTTTACGATTGTTGACTGCGTTTTTTTGCTATCGGCTTACAAAAGGGATGGCTTGAATATCAATTTAACTCTCGCCAATAAATTTAGTTTACGATCGAGTTATTAAAATATCTACTATCTAAAAAGTATTCAAAATGTCTAACTTACTTAATAGCATGACATCTTTATGAGCGACCCTCTCATAGTACCCTTATTTTTATTAGGCTTAATAGTAATTTCAGCTATATATTTTGCTAATCAAACCTAATGTCAGAAATACGCGGAGTTTGGATTGCTAATCGTCCTCATAGTCGAGTTTTAGAGTCACGGGAAAATATTGCCAAGGCGATGGATTTTTTACAAGCCTATGGATTTAATTTAATTTTTCCTGTGGTTTGGAATCGGGGTTACACTCTTTATCCAAGTCAGGTAATGAGTAAATATAATTTACCCGCCATCGAGCCTTTTTACGAACAACAGCAACGAGATCCTTTAGCAGAAATCATTATAGAGGCTCATCAGCGCAACATTAAAGTTATTCCCTGGCTAGAATATGGCTTTGCTGCTTCTCATCTGATCGACGGAGGGCATATTTTAAAACAATACCCTCAATGGCAAGCTATAGATAAAGATGGCGCAGGGGTAAGACAGGGTGGCTTAACCTGGATGAATGCTTTTAACCCCCAAGTGCAGCAGTTTATGCTGTCAATCATCACTGAAATTGTCAGTAATTATAGTGTAGATGGAATCCAAGGATGCGATCGCCTTCCTGCTTCCCCTGTAAATTCTGGCTACGATCGCGATACTATCAAGCAATATCAAACAGCCTTTAATAAACAACCACCCAGCAATTTTCAAGATCGACTTTGGCTAAAGTGGCGTGCAGATAAACTTACTGACTTTTTGGCTAATGTATATCAAGAAGTTAAAGCAATTAAACCCCAAGTAATTGTCTCTTTATCTCCTGCGGTATATCCTTTTTGTTTGAGCAACTTGCTGCAAGATTCTCCAGCTTGGATAGCCAAGGGTTTGGTTGACATTATTCATCCCCAGATATATCGCCCTAATTTCTTGGGCTACAGTCAAGAAGTAAAAAAAATATGTCAGACTTTTAAGGGCGATTCATTAGCCAAATTTGCCCCAGGAATTGCCTTTACTGCTAATGGCAAAGATGTTAGCACTAAAGATTTAATTAAGTGTATCAAAGCTAATCGCGATCGCCATTTAAGTGGACAAGTATTCTTTCATTATGAAGGCTTGAGGAAAAATAATGACCGAGTTGCGATCGCTTTATCTAATGCTGGTTATGATTCCATAACCAGTTTACCAAAATACTTTAGCTAAAGGTTCGTATACCTGTAAATTTGGGGGATCTAGGGTGGGTGGAAATGAGAAAAAACCTCGCGCCGAAGCAAAGCGCAAGACAAAGGCGCATTGACGCTGACCTAGCAAGAGAATGCTTTTTGATGTCTAACCCTTTAGAGAGACTATTTCATTCTGAATCTAATGTACCAAGAAATCAACTCGCGAGTTGGCTGAAATCTTAAGTCCGTTTAAACGGATTTTTTCTGTTAGACAGAGAATTTATTCTCTGCTTTAGGGAGTCTATTTTTGATAAAGATCTTACTATAGTTGTTCGCAAAAACAGATCTAAAACATCAGCGTTTACATAAACTTAGCCAGGCGTTTTTGATCTAAGCAGTTTTTTTGTCTTTGATTGATAGTGCTATCAATAATCTCCCACTGTTCTGGAGAGATTTCTCTACCATTCCAAACTACTTGAGGATTAGTGGATGTATAGCAGAAAGTTATTGAAAAACGTTCGTCCAAGGTAGGAGGTTGAGCGCGATGAAAAACACTAGCAGTATCACTAATGATGACAGTTCCTTTTTTAGCTAAACAAGTAGTCCAATCTGATTTTGCTACTGCCGTTGCCATTTTTTCATCAGATACATAGCCTGAATTATCATAATTTAGTTTCTTAACTGCTTGGGTGGTTAAGCTGCGACTAATGTATTCATAAGGGCCACCTCCAGCAACTACATCATTAAGATAAATAATTATTTTGATAGTGCAACGATCTTCAAAATCAATATGCCATCGTCTAACACCTGAGGGTTTACCATCGGCAATGCTTCTACGCATCGCAAAAAACTGATACAGTATCGGCAATCCAACATAATTTTCAATTATATTCAGTAGTTTCGGCTCTAATGCCCAAAATAATATTTCCAGAAATTCTCTTAAATCTTCTTGACTAGAGCCAACTTCACAGCTATTGCTCGAATGTGCATTAGATAGTGGATTTTGAAGATTGTTTGCCAAAGACAATGCTGTTCGCATCATTTCCTCTGTTGAAGGCAATGCTAAATCCTCTAAATGAATCATGCAAGAGCCTTCTTCCCGCAAAGTTTTCACAATTGAAAGACCTTGGTCATCAAGTTCAGGTAAAAACTGAGCATAAGTTTTAAGGGCATTTTGATATGCTTGTTCCTGTATCGTCTGTAAGAGAGGTAATTTATAAAATTCTCGCTTTAGCTTGCGAGGAATGTTTTTTACCTTATCAGAAATATAAGACAAGTTATTAGCAGATGTTTTCATGAGCATAAGTCAAGAATAAAAATAAATCTACGGGCTAATAGTTTGTGTTTTTTGGACTGTAATTAGTAACCATAAGCTGTTTAAGTAATTACAATACTATATTTTATATTTGAAAGATTTGCTTGATTTAGCTAATGCTTTACCAATTAATCTTGAAATAGTATTATTACCGTCCAGCTTTTTATCTCGATTGTTACATATTTTGTTTTGTAACAACTGCGACATCTCAAATATACAAATATTTCCCCTAATTTGTGAACCCTTTTACAAAAGCTTTGCCAACATCTTCATCAAGCCTATAAATTTGATTTTGATTTGATTGCTTGTATTTATGGTCAAGTAAATGTCTAAATCAGAAAATACAGGTACATTGTCTTGACGAATCTATTATTGATCGATTAAAACCTGGAAAAGAAGATGTTCTCGACTTTCACAATCAGTCTATTCTCCGAAGTGACAACTTGCTTGCCAAACAAGATAATCGATCTTTAAAACTGGATTTACATTGCTATTCAATTATTTAGAGTATCAAAATAACTAGTCGAATCAAGCAGCACTACAATACCACACCTTCTGAGATTTGGCGGTTATTTAAACTGCTTTTTTAGGTTTAACAAAGTTTAACAATCAATCTATGAAATTTATATCTTTGTCTCAATGCGCCTTCTTCTCCGCCAGCTTTCTTAGTTTGACTACTATTTTTTCACTGTTACCTGTTTTTGCTGATACAGCCATTAGTCGTGATAGTTTGAATTCAATTGAGATTCCTGTTACTCTGCCTAGAAATGATACTTCAGGTATTTGCTCTAATCAAATTGAGCCAGTAATCAACCAAATTATTGAACGTCCAGACATTGATAAGGGCAAATGGGCTATTTTAGTTCAATCTTTAGGAGGAACAAATATATATAGTCATAATCCCGATTCTTATATGGTTCCTGCTTCAAATATTAAGCTACTGGTTACTGCTGCTGCTTTACAGAAATTTAGTCTTAACGAGCAAATTGAATCTACGTCCATTCGGGATTGGATTACTGTTACTAACCAGAAAAGTAATAATGCTTATGCAAATGTGCTACTGGCTCACGTAGGTGGCTTCTCTTCGGTTGAGCAAGCTTTAACAAATTTAGGGATTGATGCTAATGGCTATCGTCTGCGGGACGGGTCTGGCTTATCCCATAATAATTTGGCAACCCCCAGAACTCTAGTGTCTACTTTAAGAGCCATGTCTTATGCACGAGGTAATGATGTTTTTTTGGCTTCTCTCCCTGTGGCAGGAATTAGCGGCACTTTAAAAAATCGCTTGCGCCATACTACCGCAGAAGGCACAGTAAGGGCAAAAACTGGAACTCTTAGAGGAGTAAGAGCTTTGTCTGGTTATATCGATCACCCAGAATATGGCACTCTCGTTTTTAGCATCATTACTAATCAATCAACTAGTCAACCTAGTTCTCCTGTTGTTCAAGCGATTGATGATATTGTTTTGAGCTTGAGTACTCTAACTAATTGCCAAGATTAATTTGAGCGAAAGTAGCCTTTATTAAGTTGTGTAACAATATTACCGTCAAACCGTCTTAGCATCTTGACAGAATAATTCTAAGTAGGTAAATTGACATATATACCTGGGTAATTATTAAACATAATGATATGCAAAGTAAGCAGAAAGTAACTCTATATATACCTCCAGAACTGCACAAAAAGTTAAAGATCAAGGCAGCTATAGACACAGAGTCTATGTCGGCTCTTGTAGAGAAGGCGCTCGCTTTTTATATGCAGTATCCTGACAAGATAGAGGAGATAGAAGCTTCAAGCCAGGGAAAAACCCACCAGGTTCATTTTTGTCCAGAATGCGAAGAGCCAATGGTAATGCGAAATGGAAAAGTGATGTCTTTAAATAATCAAGAAGCGGTAGTAAATGATGAAATCGCTCTTAAGGTAACTGGTAAAGCAAAAAGTGCTGACGAATCTAATGAAGAGCTAGTCTCCTGTTTGTAGAGAAGACTAGTTGGTAGCAGTAGGGAAAGGCTATTAAGGAATAAATTTCAGCAGGGTCGAATTATGAAAGAAGAGCTAAATATTCTCGTACAGGCTCAATATCCGTTAATCTACCTCATCACGCCCGAAGAAGAGCGTGCGGAGCAAGCGGTTTCTAAGATCGCAAAGGACAATGCTGAATACAGAAAGGTGTTTGTTTGGACTGTAACTCGCGGAATGGTTGAATATGGTCAGTCGCGTCAGGCAACGCAGCACAATACAGTTTCTCCCGAAGCAGCCATTGAATGGACAATCAGACAAAAAGAGGCAGGGGTTTATATATTTAAAGATTTGCATCCATTTATAGATGGACCAGTTATTACTAGATGGCTAAGAGACGCGATCGCCGATTTTAAAGATTCAGATAAAGTTATTATCTTAATGTCTCCCGTACAGACACTGCCAATAGAATTGGAGAAAGAGGCTGTAGTATTAGACTATCCTTTGCCTAACTTAGCAGAACTTAATCAGGTACTTTCTGCTAGATTGTCTAAAGGCAAGAAAAGCAATATAGATACTGAAACCAGAGAAAAGTTACTCAAAGCTGCCTTGGGTTTGACCAAAGATGAAGCTGAAAAAGTGTACCGTAAGGCACAGGTGAAGGCTGGTCGTTTAACAGAAAGTGAAGTTGACATTGTTCTTTCTGAGAAGAAGCAGTTAATTCGTCGTAACGGAATTTTAGAATATATTGAAGAAGACGAAACTATAAATTCTGTTGGTGGCTTAGAAGAGCTTAAAGGTTGGCTGAGACAACGTTCTAATGCCTTTACAGAAAGAGCTAGAGAATATGGTCTTCCTCAACCCAAAGGAATGCTAATTCTTGGTATTCCTGGCTGTGGTAAATCTTTAATTGCCAAAACTACGTCCCGTCTTTGGGGTCTACCCTTACTACGTTTAGACATGGGTAGAGTTTATGATGGTTCAACGGTTGGTCGCTCTGAAGCTAACCTCCGTAACGCACTTAAGACCGCAGAATCTATTTCTCCTGTAATTTTATTTATTGACGAACTAGATAAAGCTTTTTCAGGCGGTGGAGGTTCAGGCGATTCCGATGGCGGTACTTCTGGGCGCATATTTGGCTCTTTTCTAACCTGGATGCAGGAGAAGAAATCTCCTGTATTTGTTATGGCTACGGCAAATAGGGTAGAAAGATTGCCTGGAGAGTTTTTAAGAAAAGGAAGATTTGACGAAATATTTTTTGTAGATTTACCTAATTCCGCTGAAAGACAAGATATTTTTCAAATTCATCTTGGAAAAAGACGTTCAGATATCACTCGCTTCGATATTGAACAGTTAACCAAGGTATCAGATGGTTTTTCGGGTGCAGAGATTGAGCAAGGGATCATCGCCGCGATGTACGATGCTTTTGCTCAAGACAGGGAGTTTACGCAGTTAGATATTATCGCTGCCATAAAAGCTACCTTACCTCTGTCTCGAACAATGACTGAGCAGGTAACAGCCCTAAGAGATTGGGCTGGGCAAAGAGCCAGACCTGCATCAGCCTCCGTTGCTGAATATCAGCGACTGGAGTTCTAACAGGCTTTCTTCTATGGGTTATTCAAATCCATAGAAGCAGAGGCTAGCAATTGCTAGCAGTTTATAATAATCCGTCAGTGACGGTTATCGATTTTAAAGTTGTTGTTTACTTCTTTTCTACTGGAGAAAATCTTATGTCTCACTTTAGCACTTTACGCACTAAAATCAGCGATGCTGAAATTCTAGTTAGTTCTCTTCGTGATTTAGGTGTTAGTGTTCAAACTAACGCTGACGTTCGCGGTTACAACGGTCAAAGACTACGTGCCGATATCGTTGCTACCCTAGATGGTGAATATGATTTAGGTTGGTCTGAGAATAGTGATGGTACTTTTGATTTGATTGCTGACCTTTGGGGTGTTGCTAAAAAGCACAACCAAACCGAGCTAATCAACTCAATTAACCAAAAGTATGCTGTCAACAAGACTTTGGCTGAAGTAAAACAGCGTGGTTTACAGAATGCAAACGTTAAGTTAGTTCTTCAATAATAATAAGAATTTAATTTAAAGCGCGTTCCCAAGCATTGAGGGTTGACAACACTGTTCAACCCTTTTTTTTGTGCTTAGTTAGATGATTCCGTATTTAAAAAAAGCTGATGAATAATGCTAGATACCACAGTTAAAACAATTGAACCAAATACAGCAGGAAAAAACCCAGCTATGGTCAAGCCTGGAGTTAAATAACTGACTAACCCTAAAGCGATCGCATTTACTACCAGAAGGAACAATCCCAGAGTCAAAATTGTTAGAGGTAGGGTTAGCAAAACCAGTATCGGTTTGACAATGGCATTCACTAATCCTAGTATCGCTGCTCCAAATATCGCCGAGGAAAAGCTTACTACAGCAAAGCCAGGGACAACAAACGCGGTAATAATCAGTGAAACGGCTGTCGCTAGCCACGTTAGCAGAAATTGCAACATTTGTTTAATTGTCTAAAATAGTAAAGGTATTAAATCACCTCAATATTAATAAATTCTGGTTATCTATTTCCACCAGTAATAGTTCGGTATTTCAGGGCAACTTTGGTGCGAAAACTCACATTGACATCCCCAGCGTGTTGTTCTAGTTGCAAGAAAGGCGTTGGTTTTGCTTTTCAAAAATAACTAAGTACTTAGTATTTTTAAGATTTTACTTTTAATTAAAATTAATTTGACAACTACGGTAATTAGCGATCGCCTTTACTATTATCGAGCTTGTTATTCTTTAAATAACTCTGAAGCGAATTTTTTAGCAAATTTAAACAGACTCAATGTTTTCGATTGTCGATAAAATGTCTGTAAAACTAATGCTACACAGCTTTTTAAGACAAAAGGGAAAAGACATAATAGCAAAGCTCAACACGACTCGCTACACTAAAACAGATGATTGAAAATCCTGATCGTAATTAAAATTGATGACATCATTTCGTCACAAATTATTAGCTTAATCTATACAAACTAAAGTACTGATGGAATTTTTATCTGATACGGTAGTGTTGTCTCGTTTACAATTTGCTCTCACCGCAATTTTTCATATGTTGTGGCCAGTTTTGACTACAGGTATGGCAATCTACTTAATTGTAGTCGAGGGACTATGGCTAAAAACCCGCAACGAAAACTACTATTATCACGCCCGTTTTTGGTCAAAGCTTTACGTCCTCAATTTTGGCATTGGCGTAGCATCAGGATTGCCAATGGAGTTTGAATTTGGTACTAACTGGGCTCCTTTTTCCCAAGCTGTAGGCGATTTTTTTGGCAGTGTTTTGGGTTTTGAGGCTTCTATGGCATTTGCCTTAGAAGCTGGCTTTTTAGGCATTATGCTGTTTGGCTGGGAACGAGTTCCTCCAGTCATGCACTATTTTGCCACCATTATGGTTGCTATTGGCGCGAATTTATCTATTTTCTGGATTTTGAGCGCGAATTCTTGGCTACAAACCCCAGCAGGGGGAGAGTTTATCGATGGCAATTTTGTAGTCAGCGATTACTTTCAGGCAATTTTTAACCCTTTTATGCTCAATAGTGTTCTCCATATGTTTTTTGCAACGATGGAAACTTCTTTGTTTGTAATTGGGGGCATAAGTGCTTGGTATATTTTAAATCAGCGCAATTCGGAATTTTTTACCCTGTCTTTTAAAATTGTTTTGGCGATCGCCATTGCCGTTACCCCACTGCAACTCTACATTGGACATCTAAGTGGCGAACAAGTTTATCATTATCAGCCTACAAAGCTGGCTGCAATGGAGGCACAGTGGGAAACTATTCCTGCGGGCGAGTCTCCTTCTTGGAGTGCGATCGCCTTACCTAATGATAAGTCAGAACAAAACGACTGGGAAATCTCCATCCCTGGGTTATTGAGCTACATCCTCGAAATTAAACCTCAGCTATCTGAACCTGTTATCGGTTTAAAGGAATATGCCCCAGAAGATCGACCCCACCAAATTGGGTTGATTTATTATGCTTTTCGAGTCATGATTGCGATCGGCTTTCTTTTAGCTGGTTTAATGGCACTGACGGTTTTACAGTGGTTGCGAGGTAAACTGTCCGCCAAGAATATTACCCAACAAAGTTGGTTGCTTAGAAGCTGGGTATTGGCTGCACCTTTGGGCTACATTGCGGTAGAATCGGGCTGGATTGTACGTTGTGTAGGTAGACAACCCTGGACGGTTTATGGAGAGATTCGCACTGTGGATGCAGCTTCTCAAATACCTGCTAGTAATGTTTTAACTTCTTTGATTGCTTTTGCGATCGTCTACAGCATTTTATTTGTTTTTGCTCTTTACTCCGCTAGTCGTATCATTCGTACTGGTCCTAATTTAGACTTATCCATACCAGGAGAGCAAACAACTGGGCAATTAGACACTACCCCTGCCGAATCTATCCCTGATAGTCGTCCCGCAGAAGCACAACAATAAAGGAGCAAAGCTCCTAGCTGTAAGCTATAAGCCAATCAGACAATATTAGACCTCGCCTGATTGCATTATAAGTACATGGACAGAAAGAAGTACAGTTAATTATTACTGACTTTTGACCTCTGACCTCTGACCTCTGACCTCTGACTTTAAGTATCGACGTTGAATTTAATTTTGTCCAACTACTTATATACTCCCCAGGTAGGATTTGAACCTACGACCAATCGATTAACAGTCGACCGCTCTGCCACTGAGCTACTGAGGATTGCTTTAGTAACCATTAGCAATGATAACGAATACTCTTACAATTAGCAAGTTTTCCCAGCAAACTGATTTTGAGTCTACCGATTTGCTTAAGATTGGGTATATCCTAGAAACAAAGTGAGCTTTAGCTACTAGATATTCTCCTCATGCAAGTTAACCGCTACCAAACTGTTTCTCTTTCTCTAATTTCAACAGATTTACCAATCTGGAATGTAATTGAAGCAACTGCATCGTTATATCAAAAAGATCGAGAAAGATTTCATTTATTATTAAACCAGCAAAAACTGCCTCATTCCACTTCGCCTTTTGTTAATCATCAAAGTGAATCTGATCGAGGATTGTTTTGGCTAGAAATATCTCCTTATCGAGTAGTGATGACAATGCAGAGTAGAGGAAAGTTGAGCTATCGACACTTTTGGGAAAGAGGAGTGTATGGCGTGAGTCGATACTGTTTGAATACCGATCTTGAGCAACCAAGTCAATCCTTACGTTTTCGTAATTTTACACGTTACTTGAAAGTAAATAACGATCCTTTTCCTAAAAATTTACGCATTGAATACGAAATATGGTCGGTAAAAGTTCAGTTAGGTTCTTATATTCTGCATCTAGATATTCAGGCTTAGTTTTTTTAGCCATCTCCGCTAGATAAAATTCGCTCTTTACTACAATTAAACTTCACGGTCAAAGCCAAACTTATCTCGAATTTGAGAATTAAAGTATTGACCAACAGAGCTAGTTTCTTTTAGCTCCTTATAAACTGACTCAGGAACATCAGAATACTTATAAACGCTTCCGTTACCAAAGGTAATGCGGAGACTTTGCTTATCTGTATCATAATCAAAGTCTTTGACTACCGTACTTTGATTCTTCAGCAGCGGAAAGGCAATCACATCGCGAATACTGGGAGAGTCGGTAAGCAGCATAACTAAGCGATCTATACCAATGCCTAAACCAGCAGTAGGAGGCATTCCATATTCTAGTGCTGCTAAAAAGTCCTCATCGATATCATTTGCTTCTAAATCCCCTGCTGCTTTCTTGGCTGCTTGAGCCTCTAGTCTCGCTCTTTGATCTAAAGGATCGGTCAACTCCGAGAAGCTATTAGCGGTTTCTCTGCCCACCATAAATAGTTCAAACCTTTCTACCAGCCCAGGCTTATCGCGGTGAGGTTTGGCTAGAGGAGATATTTCTACAGGATAATCGATGACAAAAGTAGGCTGAATTAAAGTGGTTTCTACTTTTTGTTCAAAGGCTTCGTTGAGCAACTTGCCAATGGTTTGACAGTCTGCGGGTACTTCAATTCCTGCGTCTTTGGCTGCGGTTTTAGCTGAGTCAAAATCGGGAAACTGAGCAAAATCTACTCCAGTAGCATCTTCAACAACTTCGTGCATAGTTACTCTGCGCCAAGGAGGAGTTAAATCTATGTCTTGACCTTGATAAGTAACTTTAGTTGTGCCGAGAACTTCTTGCGCTACATCACTAATCATGTTTTCTGTTAACGCCATCATGTCATAATAGTCGGCGTAAGCCTGATAGACCTCAATAGAAGTAAATTCAGGATTATGACGGGTAGACACACCCTCATTGCGAAAGATTCTGCCCATTTCAAACACGCGCTCAAATCCACCTACAATTAGCCTTTTGAGGTGTAATTCTGTAGCGATGCGGAGATATAAATCCATCTCCAAAGTATTGTGATAGGTGATAAAAGGACGAGCTTCTGCACCACCTGCTTCGCTTTGTAAAACTGGGGTTTCAATTTCTAAAAAGTCTCTGGTTTCCAAATAACGACGAATTGCAGCGGTAATCTTGGCTCGAATGCGGAACGTTTGTCTTACCTGGGGGTTAACAATCAGATCTACATAACGCTGACGATAACGCTTCTCTGTATCCGTTAAGCCATGCCATTTATCGGGAAGGGGTAACAAAGATTTAGTCAGAATTTGAAACTCGCTGACATAAACTGAAAGTTCGCCTTTTTCAGTTCTTTTGATTGTACCTTTGACTCCTAAAATATCTCCCGTATCAGACAGCTTTTTTAGATGATTAAATGCCCCCACCAAGTCTTCTGACATGGTGTTGTTGATTCTTTTCTTGTCGAGATAAAGCTGAATTTTGCCTGTTTCGTCTTGCAGTTCAAAAAATGCTAGCTTACCAAAGACACGACGAGCCATAATTCTACCAGCGATCGCAACTCGATCTTCTATTTCCTCTCCACTGGCAAGATCCACATACTTTGACTGTAACTGGGCAGCATGATGACTTGATTCCCATTTATAAGCATAGGGATTTAGTCCTAACTCCTTTATCTGATCTACCTTCTCAATTCTGGTAGCACGAATTTCTTCTAAGTTAGAGGCACTCTGAGGCTTATTGCGGGAATTGTCTTCACTGTTCATCTTTAATACACTGCTTGTTTAATAATCGGTATAGCCATCTAGCTGCCTACCCTGTTGTCTTGCCAATAATTAACTTACCAAACTTTCGCTTCACCTGATACTTATTAAGTGACGTTACGTATTTAATCTGATTGCTGTGACGGAGTGACAGGGTGACGGAGTGACGAGGAGCGTAGTCTAGTTGAACCGTCCCCAAGTCCCCAAGTCCCTAAGTCCCTAAGTCCTTACAAATCGATGAGTGCGTAACATCAGTTATTAAGTGAACCGACACTAACGTTATTTATACTGCTCTTTCGGCTAATTCCAGCCAACGTTCGGTATTAGTATCAATTTCTTCGTTTAAGGTTGCCAATTTCTCTGATAGTTCTTGCACCAAATTAGAATTACTACAGTTAAGAGCTAGATCTTTTTCTAGTTTTTCCTTGTCTGTTTCCATCTGAACAATTTTAGCCTCTAGCTTTTCGTATTCTCTTTTTTCATAATTAGATAGAGATTTGGTTTTTTTATCGCTGGATGTCTTGCTGCTGGTATCTTGAGTTTTATTTACCTGGGGTTTTTCCTGATTTTTTGCTTGTTTTGCTTGTTTTTCTGCTTTCTTTTTATGCTCTAAATAGACAGAATAATTACCAGGATAGTTACGCACTTCTCCCCCAGCCTCGATCGCAAAAATAAATTCTACGGTACGATCTAAAAAGTAGCGATCGTGAGAAACTATAATTACACAACCATTAAAGTTTTCTAAATAGTCTTCTAAGATAGCTAAAGTCTGCACGTCTAGATCGTTAGTTGGTTCATCTAGAATTAAGACGTTGGGAGCTTCCATTAATACCTGTAATAAAAACAGACGACGCTTTTCACCCCCAGAAAGCTTATGTATGGGCGCGTACTGTTGAGCAGGGGGAAAGAGAAACTTCTCTAGCATCATAGACGCGCTGATTTGATCCCCGTTAGCAGTAGTAACGACCTCGGCTACGTCTTTGATATATTCAATGACTCTTTGTTCTTGATTGAGGGCATCCAAGATATTATCTGAATGCTGATCGAAATAGCCAATGTGAATTGTTTTACCAATCTCTATTTTTCCCCGATCTGGCTCAATACGTCCTGTAATAATATTTATTAGGGTAGTCTTGCCTGTACCATTACCGCCGATGATGCCAATGCGATCGCGCGGGGTAAATTCGTAGCTAAAATCTTTAATTAGGGTGCGCCCGTTGTAACCTTTGGTAATATTTTCTAGCTCAATAACTTTTTTGCCGATACGTCTACCAGGAGTATCAATGTCCACTTTGCCTTGAGCTTGTTTAAACTCTTTGTCCTGCATATCGCCAACGCGATCAATGCGAGCTTTTTGCTTAGTGCTGCGAGCTTTTGGACCTTTTTTAAGCCATTCTAGTTCGCGTCTTAATACCCCTTGATGTTTGCGATCGCTGCTGGCAGCAGATTCTTCTTGCAAAGCTTTCTTTTCTAGGTAATAAGAATAATTACCCGCATAGGTAAATAAATCAGCACGGTCGATTTCTAGGATACGAGTAGTAACATTATCCAAGAAATAGCGATCGTGAGTAATTAATAAAATAGCACCACCAAAACGACTCAAGTATTCTTGCAACCACTCTACTGACTCTGCATCAAGATGGTTTGTCGGCTCGTCCATCATCAATAGATCTGGTTCATTAAGCAATGCCGTAGCTAAGGCAATGCGCTTACGATATCCTCCAGAAAGATCTCCTACCCTAGCATCAAAATCTTCAATGCCTAATTTGCTGAGAATAATTTTGGCTTTAGTTTCTAGTTCCCAAGCTCCAAGGGACTCCATTTTCTCGTTGACCGTAGCCAAACGAGCCATTAGCGCATCTAGGTCATTTCCCTTGGCTTGAGCAATCTTGTGGGACAAATCTTCGTATTCCCGTACCAAGCTCATTTGTTCACTGCTATCAGCAAAAATCTGGTCGATCACGCTCAGGTTTTCGTCTACTTCTGGCTGTTGGGGTAAATAAATAATTCTGGCACCGCTTTTCACTAAACGTTGACCACCATCGGTAGGCTCAAATCCTGCAATCATTTTGAGTAAAGTAGACTTACCAGAGCCATTAACCCCAATTAACCCTACTTTGTCATTTGGTTCAATGCTAAAGCTAGCATCCCGCAGTATTTCTTTAATACCGAAATCTTTTTTGATGTTCTGTAGAGTTAAAATGCTCATTTATAATGCTTTTTGTAAAGTAACGACCTTGAGATTTACTAGTTTTGAGCTTTTTAGCTTTAGGTTGGACATCATGTAGCTAGTTTTTAAAGTAGATGCTAACTATTTATTATCCATCATTAATTATCAATCATGCTGTGTATTGGACATCGAGGAGCAATGGGACATGAGCCAGAAAATACGCTGCTGTCTATTAGAAAAGCTTTGGCTTTAGGAGTTGATGCTGTAGAAATCGATGTATATAACGTTGAGGATAACTTAATTGTAATTCACGATCGCACTTTATCAAGGACAACCAACGGCACTGGTTACTTAGAAGAATATAGCTTTGAGCAATTGCGATCGCTTGATGCTGGCAAAGGGGAAAAAATTCCGACTCTACAAGAAGTCTTTGACACCGTAAATCAACAAGCTATTATCAATATTGAATTAAAAGGAAGTAATACCGCCAGGCTAGTTAGCAACTTAATTAGAAAATACATTAACCAGGGATGGAGTGAAACAGACTTTGTAGTTTCCTCTTTCAATCATTATGAATTAATAAAAGCAAAAACGCTTTATCCTGCTCTGAAAACTGGGATGTTAATTTATGGTTTGCCTTGGGAATATCTAAAAATTGCTCAAAAGTTACAGACTGATATAGTTATTGCTGGTTTGGATTTTGTGACCCCAGACTTAGTAAACTCTATACATCAGCAAAACTTGTTGGCTTGGGTTTACACTGTTAATGAGCCTACTGATATTAGTCGTATGCAGGAATTAAAAGTAGATGGCATATTTACTAATTATCCTGAACAAGTTGTTTAAAAGTTTCTAGTTGAATACTTTATCGGCTCTTCTCTAGTGAAGCGATCGCTTCATAAATGCAGTCACTTCAACAGCGTGGTTGGACAAAAGGCTTCTTGCTACTTAAAACAGTTAACTGAAGAACTACAGGTTTCAACAAGTGCGGGGAATAGCGCAACAGCCTTGCAGGAGTGTCAGTTGCGGCTCACGCCTTACTCTCCGCAGACGAACGAAGGACTTGTCCTCACGTATAGCATTACGCATATACGTTAGGACATTTTTTGAAAGCTGTATCAACACATTCTCTAACAGTCTCAAATTCTTTAACTCTCTGCTTCATCCAAGTTTTGAGAACCGACCACCAACGCTCTATCTTGTTTAGATCGGCAGAATAAGAGGGCAAATACCAAATCTGGCACCCTGCTTCTTCTACTATTTCTTGAATACTTTGTCCTTTATGAAAAGTAGCATTATCAATAATAATGATATTTCCAGGTTGAAGTTGAGGAATCAAACTTTCTTTAAGCCATGTCTCAAATAAATCTCGATTACATGACCCTTCAAAAGTTAACGGAGCAAACACTTTTCCTTCTTTGAATGCAGCAATCCAACTTACTCTCTCATTTCTTTTACCAGATTTGAGTGCCTAACATCTTTCTCCTTTGGGGCTATAACCATAGGGATAATCGTCTCGGTTATCGAATCCTGCTTCATCCACATAAACTAGGTTATTTGCCTGTTGATGTTTTAGTTGCTCTTGAAATTCTTTTCTTTTCTCTTCATCTGTTTCTTGATATCCGTAAGTTTGTCTTGGTCAGCGTACATGCGGGCAAGCCCTTTGTCTTGCGCCTGTCGGCGACGCGGGGTCTGACCGCTTTTTTTCTGGTTATGCCTAACTTTTTAATTCCATCACTAATATTTTGCTGGGTAAGATTCTCTCCCCACAAATCTGCCATTTGCTGTTGTGTCTTATCTTTATGTTGTTTAACAAACTGTTTGAATCTCTCTAAATCCTGAATTTTTCGCTCTTCTCTGGTGGGACGCTCGGCGACCGCTTTAAAGTCTCCTGTTTCTTGTTCTCTTTTCAGCCATAGGTCTAAGGTGTTACGGCTTATTTTCATCAATCGACAAATAGTTCTCTTCTTTTCACCTCTAGAACAGGCATCTACGGCTTTTTTTCTTAAATCGTAGCTATAGGGAGCAGGCATTATTTTTCGGTTTTGGCGAGCGCTTTGATTTTAGCTAATTTTGTCCTAACCTAGCCACGTATTGCTATATAATGCAGGGTTCGCGACTCAGTATCAGTTGAAAATGTCCTAACATTTTCGCGTATTGCTATATAATGCAGGGTTTCAAGAACAGGGGTACTAAGACAGTTACGTTATACCCGTTGTCTCAGTGAAGCGATCGTGACTTGATCCCAGACAGAAACCGCCAAAATCTTCACCTAAAGTAGTTTAAGTTAAAGAGATATTTACTGACTGTACGTCAAGCAGTATGGCTTATTTTACAAAGCAAAGTGAATCTGAAATTAAGATAATTGAACTGTTAAAGAAACAACATCTTGAACTAAATACTGGGATTGAGTCATCAAAGTAGAAATTAGCTGAAATAGCTAGGCTATTGTGGTGTTTGTATTCGCAAATTGATTGCGATCGGGTAATTCTGTTTCTAAATGTCGTAGACGGGGTTGACGATAGGCGATCGCAACTATAAGCACATTAACAATTCCCAACAAGACCAATAATAACGTCACTCCTTGACCCATACCTGTGTTGACAAATTTGCCAAGTATTTGGGCAAACACTCCGCCTTTAGCCATCAACGGATTGAAAACATTATCTACTAAAGGCCCTGCCAATAAATAAGCACCAATAGCCAGGGATCTTTCTAAAGTCTGCTGCAAAGCAAAGACCCTCCCTTGCAAACGACTAGGAACTTTACTCTGCCAAATTGCCTGATTACAGCTAACGATAATTGGCTGAGAGAATAAATAGCCAAAAATACCAATTGCCAGAACAAAAGGCGATATTTTCATCCCGCCAATTAAAATAATTACGCTTTGTAATCCTGCAAAACAGATAATTGCTCTAACGCGGTTCTTAGGACCAGACCAAACGCTCATCAACACGCTGCCCAAAAGCATCCCGCAACCCCCAATAGAAAGCACAAACCCCAATTCATCAGTAGAATTTGGTTGGTAGAGCAAAGGCCAGAGAACAACTTCTAAGATTCCCATACTAAAGTAGCTAATGGAAATAAAACTAACCAAACGGATTAAACCAGGTCTGAGAACGATATAGTTCCAGCCAGCTAGGGCATCAGAAATTACTTGATGGACAACTTTTCTTTTAGCTTTAGTGCGTCGTTTGAATTCGGGAAATTTAACGCTAATTAGAGTGATGATGGCAATTATAAATGTAACAATATCTATAGATAAAATTGTTTTTAGACTAAAAAACTTCATCAGCAAACCAGCGATCGCTGGAGCTGCAATTTTGGCGATCGCAAAAGATGCCTGAACCATACCATTGGCACGACTCAAATTTTTAGCTGGTACTAGCTGGGTAATTGAGGCTGTATAAGCAGGCTGCTGAAAAGCACTCAGACTAGAAGAAATTATCAGAACAAGATAGATCTGCCAAATCGCCAAGGAATTTGACCAAACTAATAAAAGCACCCCCAAGGTTACTATTCCCGTTCCCAAATCACTCATGATCATAGCGTAACGACGATTCCAGCGGTCGACTAAAACCCCCGCCAAGGGAGAAATAATCACCTTGGGAAGATACATGAAAAATATAGTTAGGGCGAATTGAGTGATTGTCCCTGTATCTTGATAGGTCTGATCGAGGATCCAAAATGCTAAAGCAAACTCGGTTAATTTAGAACCTAGTAATGAGATAACTTGACCAATCCAGATTACGAAAAAAGTTTGCATATAATATTAAACATAGGATTACAACGGTATTCAGTCGATATAAGCAAATTTAATAAACTTACGCTAGTAATGATAAATGCTAGCAGCTAATAATTACGTTTATAGAAAGTTTAAATAGTATACCTTAGCTATCTTTGTGTAACAAAAGCTAGTCAAATCAAAACAGCAATACAGCTATTAAGTAAAGTTTTGCCCCAGCCATTGCTGAATATCTTTTAAAACTAGGTCTGGGATTTCCCAGGGGAAAAGATGAGCAACCTGGGGATAGTTTATATAGTGACAGTTTTGGAGATACTGGGCAGTTTTTTGACTAGCGTTGGCGGTAATATGGCGATCGCCTTCTCCTGATAGCATTAAACAAGGAACTTCTATTTGGTGTATGTCTTCTAGGCGATTGTAACCCTGTCGAATTGCGGTAGACAAAGCTATATCTGCTGCTTTTGATGTTTGAAAGTAAGCTGGTACTGCTTCGGTGGCTAAATAATAGTACGATTCTGGAGCATGATTACTAATTAAATAACGAAAAAGCGATCGCTTGCAAAAGGTATCTATATTCCATTGCCAACCTGGTTTGATGTAGTTGACGATTCCTCCAATACCAGTAAATAGCTGATCTTGCCAAGTAGGTTGAGGATGGCTGCTAAGGGGATGTGCAGCAGTAGCAATGAGAATTATGCCCTTAAACCTTTCGGGCATAGCTAAAGCCAATTCCAGAGCCAGAATACCTCCAAGAGACCAACCTAAGAGTAAACAGCTATCTATATTATATTTGTCTAGTAAGGCAGTGAGATCTATTATGTGATCCTGCATCTTAAAGCTTTGTTTACAGCGGCTTTTGCCATAGCCACGCAGATCGGGAGCAATTGTTTGATACTGCCGAGAAAGATAATTGGTAAATACAGACATACTAGCAGATGAACCAGGATGACCGTGTAAACAAAGAATAGGAGTTCCTTTTCCTTTAATTTCTGTATTTAAATCCATTTAAAATCCATAATAAGCTGGAGATAAATTAATTTTGATAAAATTGTTAATTGCGAGACAGTTACGTTGCGGGTCTGTGACCCGTTGCGAGACAAAACCGTTGCGGGGGTTCCCCCCGTTGAGGTTATTGTCGAGGGCGAGTAAACTGTCGAGGTTGTTAATTGTAAGTAATTCCTGCTTTTTTAAAGCGATTCAAGACTTCTCCCAGGCGATCGCAATCGGCAATTAGACTAATTCTAACGTAGCCTTCCCCTCCGTCTCCAAAGGCGTTGCCAGGAGTAATAACTACACCTGTTTGCTGCAATACATCAAGAGCAAATTCCGTTGAACCTTTGCCTACAGGCGTTTTTATCCAAAGATACATGGTTGCCTTAGAAGGAGGAATTTGCCAGCCTAATTCTCCTAGTCCTTTGATTAGAAAATCGCGTCTAGTACTATAACGATGCTGCACATTTTTGATATATTCATCGGGTAACTGAAGAGCGGTTTCTGCTGCCTTTTGGACTGCGGAGAAGATACCGTAGTCGAGATTTGTTTTAAGAGTTCGTAAACCCTGAATAATATCGGAGTTACCCACTACAAAACCTACACGCCAACCAGCCATATTGTAGGTTTTAGATAAAGTATGAAACTCAACCCCAATCTCTTTTGCTCCTGGTATTTCTAATAGCGACGTAGGCTGATAACCATCAAAAGCTAATTCGGCATAGCAAAGATCGTGAACTAATAATATCTCGTAGTGACGCGCAAACTTGACTACTTCCTCAAAAAATTCCCGTGGTGCAGTAGCGGTAGTTGGATTATTAGGATAGTTAAAATAAAGAATTTTGGCTTTTTGAGCGACATCTTCAGGAATAGAATTCAAATCAATTAGCCAATCTTGCTCTGCTGACAATTGTATTTGCTGAATCTTGGCTCCTGCAATTAATGGCCCGCGAAAATGTGCAGGATAGGAAGGACTGGGAACCAGGATAATATCTCCAGGATTGACGTAAGCCATTGCTAAATGACCTAAACCCTCTTTTGAACCAATTAAAGGCAGTGCTTCGCTATCGGGACTTAGTTCGACTCCATAGCAACGGTGATACCAATCCGTAATTGCTTGACGGAAACTAGCCGTACCTTCAAAAGGTGGATAGCCGTGATTGAGTGGATCTTGCAAAGCAGCGATCGCAGCATCAATTATAGGTTGAGGTGCTGCACCATCAGGATTACCCATGCCTAAATCGATTAAGTCTAGTCCTTGTTCTCTAGCACGGACTTTTAATTCGTCTAAACGGGCAAATACATAAGGAGGTAAGGCACTTAAACGCTCGGCTCGGCTAATCCAATCTAAACTCATATTCACAGCTAACAGTTGATTTAGCTTTTTATTCTCTCATTAATTGTTAGACACAACTTGGAAGGTTTTAAAATTTAGCAGATATTTAATCGTGTTTTTTTTCTAAACCTTGATCTATTGCAAATTCAGGTACAAGATTGGGTGTAATGCCAGATTCGGCTAACCCTCCTGCGCTATGAATAGGAGCTTCCCCAGGAGCTAGTTTTTTGGCTGATTCTGCTTGAGGATCTCCTGAAGGTAGCCAACCTAAAAACGGCAGTGGCAGCAGGGTAGACAGATTGGTAATAGTTACTAATAACCAAAGCTGATCGAAGTTGTTTTCTGTAATTCCTAGCCAAGCGGTAAGTAATGCACCTAATTCATGGGATAACAACCCCGATAAATTCCAAATAGACATCAAAAGAGCAAATAAAGTTGCTTCAACTCCTTCAGGACAAAGACGAGCCGATAATACTAATACAGGCATCCAGGTAATTTGCCCAACAACGGTTAAAATCAGACTATCTCCTAGACTAAACCAGCGATCGTCGATGCCTAAAGCACGATTAGTATGAGTTACGAGCAATAGGGTTGTCATTCCCAAAACTGCTGCAATAACTGTACTCCAACCCAAAATCTTTCTAAAGGGTACGGTTTTTAAATAACGTTGAAACAGAAAAATGCCGATTAGAGAAGCAAAGCTGGTGACTAGACGTATTCTACCGAGAAATTCTGGCTCAAATCCTAATTCGTTGGTGCTAAAAAAGAAAAATGCTGAATCAGCAGTAGGAGTGGCTTGCCAACAAAATAGAAAAGCAATGGGTAGCCATATTTGCTTTTGTTTAATTGCACCCCATAGCTGTGTGATTTGCTCTTTTACAGGAGAGATTTTTGGCTCAGAATCATCTTTGGTAATCTTTTCTTCTGCAATGAGCCAGGCTACGGAAGAAATAATTAAGGGAAAACTGGCGGTAATTTCAAATATTTGATTGCTGCTGAGATGCTGTAATAATAATCCACTAAAATAAGCTGTTAACAACCCTCCTAAAGCAGAAAATCCCCAGGACAGTGACTGTAGCGATCCTGATTTAGATAAAGATTCTTCTCTAGCTCTCTCAACGATTAAGGAATCGACGATCACATCACTGATTGCTACAGAAAGAGAGGTTAATAAAATTACTATAGTTGCTGTCCAAGCACTATCAACTAAAGTAGCTAAAGCCAACCAGGATATAGTGCCTAAAAATCCTGATAGTATTAGGTAGGGGCGACGACGATAGCCCAAAATGGGTAAACCATCAGATATAAAGCCAAACAGTGGTTTGATAATCCAAGGTAGAGAGGCAATACCCGTTAAGGCTGCAACTTCAGCAGGGGTTAAACCCAAATCGTCCTTGAGAAAAAAGCTAACGGCTAAACGAGCTAATCCCAATATTCCTTGAACAAAGTAAACCGTAAGGATGGCAAATAATTCTGGAGTTGGTTCATTGCCAAACAGAATTTTCTCTTTTAGTAGTTTCTTTAAGCTCTTGAATTCAGAGGAATCAGCAATCATGTATTTTATTAAAGTTTTATAACTACAGTTTAATAATAAGCAATAATACTTGCAACAATCGTTTCTCTTTGAGGCTGAATTCTAAAAATAGTGTTCAAACATCAGAAAAAAATTAGTCGAATATACATAGCTGGTATGGCTATAGTCATAAGTGTAAGTTAACTCAACATATTAAAAAAGCGATCGCTCTTCTCAAAAAAAAGCGATCGCTTTACACTAAGACTTGCCAAATTAATTAGAGGCTAAAAGCTAATTAGGCAACACTAAAAACAATAACAAATCCTAAAACTGCGCCAAAAACAATCAGGGCGTAGAATTGAGCGCGACCATTTTCTAGGTACTTTAAGCCCTCTCCACTGAGGACAGCAGCTAAACCAGTTAGGTTAACAGCACCATCAACTACGCGGTAATCTACCTCCATAATTTGTCTGGCTAGACGACGGATACCCATAACAAAGACTTTGTGATAAAGGTCATCGAAATACCATTTATTGAGGGAGAAACGATAGAGGGTAGGAACTTTTTTGGCGATCGCACTAGGATCGATTTTTTTCGTACGATACATTAACAGTGCCACGATAATTCCCGTTACGGCGATCGCCACAGACAACCCTGCCATAATCAGAAATTCATTCCAGTCAAAAGCGTGTTCGGCTGCGCCTGCTACTATTTCGCTTGGGGCGTGAATAAACTCTTCAAAGTAATTCTCCCAAGGGCGACCAAGCAAACCTATACCAATCGAAGGTATGGCTAAAACCAGCAGAGGTAATGCCATCGTTAGAGGAGATTCATGGGGATATTCACTATGTCCATGACTGTCGCCTTCTTTGGTATCCATTGCCCCAGGACCAAAAGCCATTCCTGCTTCAGACATCAACTGTTGTTTGACAGCATCATCGTTACCACGAAACTCACCTTCAAAGGTCATAAAGTACATACGGAACATATAAAAGGCAGTTAAACCAGCCGTAGCCCAACCGATAAACCAGAGGGCGGGATTGGCTTCAAAAGCCTGTCCTAAGATTTCGTCTTTTGACCAAAAACCTGCAAAAGGAGGAATCCCGCAGATAGCTAAATTACCGACGAAAAAAGCACCAGCGGTGATGGGCATATACTTTCTTAAGCCACCCATAAGACGCATATCTTGAGCCAGCAAAGGATTATGTCCTACTACATCTTCCATGCCGTGAATTACCGAACCAGAACAAAGGAACAGCATGGCTTTAAAATAAGCATGAGTCATTAGGTGGAATAAACCAGCACTATATGAACCGATACCCATTGCCATAACCATGTAGCCTAACTGAGAAACGGTGGAGTATGCCAAACCCTTTTTAATATCGTTTTGGCTTAAAGCAATACTTGCGCCAAGGAATGCCGTAAATGCCCCAGTCCAGGCGATAACTTCCATAGCTACAGGCACATTTTCAAAAACGGGATACATCCGCGCAATTAAAAACACTCCCGCAGCAACCATAGTGGCAGCGTGAATCAGTGCCGAGATGGGAGTAGGTCCTTCCATCGCGTCTGGTAGCCAAACGTGAAGGGGAAACTGAGCCGATTTAGCTACGGGACCTAAAAAGACCAAGATGGCAAATAAGGTGGCAAGGAACGCGCTAATAGCCCCAGAAGAAACCAATTCTCCCAGGCGATCGCCCATTAGGCCAAATTCAAAGCTGCCTGTTGCCCAATATAAGCCCAGCATTCCTAGCAATAAGCCAAAGTCACCGACGCGGTTAGTTACAAATGCTTTTTGACAGGCATCCGCTGCGGGTTGCTTTTCAAACCAAAAACCAATCAGGAGATAAGAACACATCCCCACTAGTTCCCAGAAGATGTATATTTGGACTAAGTTAGGACTAATCACTAATCCCAGCATAGAAGAGCTAAATATACTCAAATAGGCGTAAAAGCGCACGTAGCCAGGATCGTGAGCCATATAGCCATCGGTATAAATCATCACCAGAAAAGCTACGGTGGTCACGATTACCAGCATCAAAGCACTGAGATGATCGATGGTATAACCCATTGAAAGATGAAAATCTCCCGCCGAAGCCCACTCAATAGTGCGAGTAAAGGCTTCATGTCCATGAATTTGACTCCAGAGAATGGCAAAAGACAATACCATTGTTGCTCCAAGGATGGAGACAATAAAGACGGCAACTATCTGACGCAGATTGTTAGTTGCCTTGTTTAGGGAAATTAAACCAATCCCTACCAACATCGCCCCCAATAGAGGCAGTACGGGAATTAGCCAGGCATATTGATAAAGCGGTTCCATGTTTAGATCTAAGTGTAAATTGCTTAACTACTTTGATGAGTAACGCTAATTATTGTTACACACACGATTCTTTTAGGATATGTTTATAGATTACTTATTACTGCTTACTAAGTACATACAAGTCCCTTCTAATTACTTAATGAGCATTGGAATATTGCTAATAATATCTATAATTTATTTATCCATCCTACGGGCGATCGCCGATCTGCGTGCTTTAACATACAAATTTGTAGCAACTTGCCACTCTCCATGTTCTGCAATCAATTGGTCAACAGCTTTTTTGTATTCAGCCTGTAATAATTCTTTTTGTTCTGCGGATAAATTTGATAAAGGATTACCTTTGGGGTAAAATTCTTGCTCAATCCTTACAGAATCGTAATTTTTGTCAAGCTTATATTTGTTGTATTGGTGACTTTCAATCTCAATATTTTGAAAACCAGACTGTTGTAATAATAAACGGCATTTTTCAGAAGTCCACAGAGGTAGAATTAAATGAGGTAAATTGATGCCAAATAAATCTTGACAGACTTTAACTTTAATTTCTGCCAAGTAAGATGTTCGATCGGGAGTGTTAAAAGCAAGGCATCCTCTAGGCTTGAGCCAGTTATAGCACTTATTAACAATTGCCGAAATATCGTTAAAATAAACAATTGCCGAAGAGCAGAAAATAGTGTCAAACTGTTCTGCTTGAAAATTAATTGACTCTACATCCGCTTCAATTAATTCCAAATTGTATATTCTCTCGGCTGCAATTTTCTTTTTAGCTTGAGCTAACATACCTGATGATATATCAACACCAATCACAGAGCCTTGAGCTACTTTATTAGCAGCAGGAATTGCAACCAAACCTGTCCCCGTAGCAAGATCGAGAATAGTCTGTCCAGATTTGGGAGGCATATATGCTAATAAACGCTCTGCTTCTTTTGAATGAATATCTCCTTCATCATCGTATGTGGTTCGCTGATTAAAAGAATCAATTACCTTTTGCTTATAATCTTCTGCCATTACTTTTCTGGTTGCCAGTTGCTACGATATGAAAATTTCTTAACCCTAGCATGAGCAATTAATCTTCATACCAACTCGAACGCCATGCAGCTTGGGCTTCTGCGACATCAGATTCTTGCTTAATTATTTGATACTGGCTATTTAGTTTACTAATTTCGCCCATTAAATTACGCAGTTTTCCTCTTTGAGCATTGAGTAAAGGATCGCCAAACTCAAGTTCAGCTATACGCAAACGTAATAGGCTTACCTGAGCTATATTCTTAGGAGATTTAGACTTATTCTTGTCTTGCTCACTTTCAATTGCCAAGTGAATAATATTAGGAGAATTTTTTTGTTTGTTGCTGCCTCTTCCTCCATTGTTACTATCTGCCTGAATTGCCACATCAATAATTTTGCTGGGTATGCGATCGGGTATAATTCCTGAATCCTGCAAACATCGATTAGCTTTTTGAGAAGTGTAGTCTAATGTCTTTTTTACAGTTCGTTCAATTTGCTTATGCCACAAGACGAGATGTTCTGGATTTTTAAGGTCAATCTCTTGCTTCGGTAGTTTTTGTGAAGAAGTATTTTCTGGCTCTAATTCGTCTTCTGAAGAAGCTTCTAATTCAATAAACTCAATTTTCTCTAATTCAGCCTTGATTGAGGCAAAATCGACTTCTGCTGTCTTGTTTTCGTTTTCTTCACTAACGCTGTCTTCTTTTTCTTCTTTTCTGCGTTTAGGTTTAGGCAATTTTTTAATTAATTCTGCCATCAAATTTAACTCTTGTGGCTGTGGGTCTAGTTCTTTTTGCTCAATAATAAGAGACACAGCCGGTTCAATCTCAATGCCAATTTTTCTCAAAACTTGCTGTAGGTTTTGTCGATTGCTTAAAGATAGCCCTAGAAATGATTGAGGATAAAACTGAGTACAAATTTGATAGCTTGCCAAGACTAGCTGCTGTTTGGCTGAATGGCTAAGGGAATTTAAGTAATTTTGGTATAGATTTTCAAGTTCAACCGCTATTTTGGCTGTAGTTGATTCTAAATTGTTGAGGTCTTGTTTAATTTGCTGAATCGATTTTGTCATCCTATATTCAGTTATCCGTTGGGAGATTGGCTTAGGACTTAGGGAAAATCTCCTAGCACTTAGTTAGTTCATCTTAATTCTATCTTTTTAAAAAAGCAAAAATTATCAAGCAAGAAGATTATTAAAAAAGCCATAGATGCACTTGTTAAACTTTAGCAATCTAGCTGTTAAGTTATAGTGCAATCTACGACTAATCTAGTTTCTAATCTATTGAGCAAGGCTATTTTTGACCTGTTTGAGCAGCTACTTCATCAGCAAAGTTAGATTCTTCTTTCTCGATTCCCTCTCCGAGAACAAAGCGCACAAAACGGCGAACCTGAATATTTTCTCCCAGTTTGGCAATGCTTTCTTTTACTAGGTCTTCAACGGTGATAGTTTGATCGCGGATATAAGGTTGAGGTAGCAAAGCTATTTCATTTAAACGCTTGTCAATTCTACCAGAAACAATTTTTTCCTTGATGTTGTCTGGTTTACCTTCCAGGTCGTCTCGACCCATTTCAATCTCTTTTTCCTTAGCAGTTGTTGCTTCGGGGATATCTTTTACCCTAACAAATTCTACGTTGGGGCAAGCTGCAATCTGCATGGCAATGTTTTTTACCAATTCTTGAAACTCTTCGCGACGAGCTACAAAATCCGTTTCGCAGTTTACTTCAACCAATACTCCAATACGCCCACCAGTGTGTATGTAGCTTTCAACTAATCCTTCTGCTGCTACTCGACCTTGTTTCTTGTCAGCAGAAATAGTTCCTTTTTGGCGCAGCCATTCTGTGGCTTTAGTCATGTCGCCATCATTTTCTGTCAAAGCTTTTTTACAATCCATCATCCCCGCGCCAGTTTTTTCGCGGAGTTCCTTGACTAATTTTGCCGATATACCTGCCATATTCTTTTCGTTTTAATTTTGATTAACTTAGTGACGACAAAATAATTTAAAATTATGTTTGCGAGGGCTTAAAACTTTGCCCCCGACTTATAGTATCTAGCAAAGCAAGATTCTATTCTTCGCTATCGTCTCCAGATTCAGATTCAGGAACTTCTTCGGCTACTGCTTCTTCTTCAGCGGCAGGATAATCGTCCCCTTCAATGCCTTCATCTAGTTCATCATAGTCATTTTGATTATCTGGTTGACCATGACGACCTTCATAGATTGCATCAGCTAGCTTACCCACAATCAGCTTGATTGAACGAATAGCATCATCATTTGCAGGAATTGGTACATCAGCAACCAAAGGATCGCAATTAGTATCTAAGATAGAAACTACAATAATGCCTAATTTCTGACATTCGGCGATCGCATTATGTTCGCGTTTTTGATCGATAATGACTACAATATCAGGCACTTTACGCATTGATTTAATGCCACCTAGATATTTTTGCAGTTTACTCATCTCGCGACGTAGTACTGAACCTTCTTTTTTTGGTCTTTTGTCAAGCGCACCACTTTCTTCTAAATGCTCAAGTTCTTTGAGTCTTTCTACTCTAGTTTTAATGGTTTCCCAATTGGTTAGCATACCGCCCAACCATCTTTGGTTAACGTAGAAAGCTCCACAGCGAGAGGCTTCTTGAGCTATAATTCCTGCTGCTTGGCGTTTTGTACCTACAAACAATACTCGTCTGCCTTGCTCGGAAGAAGAACGCATATATTCATAAGCTTCTTCCATCAACTGTGCTGTTTGCACTAGGTCGATGATATGAACACCGTTACGAGCGGTATAAATGTACTGGGACATTCTGGGATTCCAACGGCGCGTTTGGTGTCCAAAGTGAACCCCAGATTCTAAAAGTTCTGCGAGAGAAACTACTGGCATATTATTTTTACTCCTTGTTTCGGGTTAATCCTCCATCCAGGGACATTTTCTCGATGCGAAAACACCCGAAATCCTGAATGTGTGAATTTTTAAAGCCTATATAGTGTAGCACTATTAGCCGTTAGGTTTTTTAAGTTTTTGGTCGGTACTTGGTCGGGAATTACCCTCTTTTTCAAAATAGAGAATCGCTATTCTGATAGAACTGTAACCTTCCTGCACCCAGATATAAACCTTGTGGCTTTGCGCCAGCGGGAAAAGCCGTAACGCCAAATAAATATGCTCCAGCAAAGTCAGGATTTTTTTTGGGCTTTAAGCCAATAGTTAGCTTGTTGCCAGGTTGGATAGCTTGCTTTAAGTTGACTGTAATTGCCCCTGTTGTTTCATCTTGGGAAGTAGTCACTTCCAGTTGTTCTTGCTTATCATTATGATTTCCGAGATAAGCTTTGGTTTTATCCAGCCTAAATCTTATCTCATCGCTCCCTGTTCGCTGTTTGATTTCTACCTTTTGCAGCGATTCTCCTGCATTCTTGGGTAATTCGAGATCAAAATAGTAAACTGCCTGTCTAATCCTAACGCCACTAAAAGTAGTATGACTATCTACTAGTAGAACAGCGGATTCAAATCCTACCGTTCCATTGGGAGATTGAGCAGCTTGAACTTGAGGATTAATTTTATTGGTAATAGCTATAGTAACTAAGCAAGCTAATAAGAATTGCCAGAAATATGCTATTTTTCGGTTTGAAATGTTTGGCGATCGCTTGTACATAACTTAATTATGTTAATACAAAAATTTATAAAGGTGTTAGTATAAATGCTGAGAAAAAGATATGAAAGATAGAATTTGTATTCAGTATTGCAGGGTTTAGCCACAATGTATTGATTTAGCTCTCTTCTAATTATCGTCTCTCAGCGCAACATCTAACAAGGAGACAATCAATTTATGTCAATTTATGTGGGCAATTTATCCTACGAGATTAACCAAGAAGACTTGAGTGAAGTCTTTGCAGAATATGGAACCGTAAAACGAGTTCACATTCCCACTGACCGTGAAACAGGACGGGTTCGCGGTTTTGCCTTTGTAGAAATGGAATCAGAATCAGACGAAGATAAAGCTATTGAAGCTTTAGATGGTGCTGAATGGATGGAAAGAAATCTCAAGGTCAACAAAGCAAGACCTCGTGAGAACAGAAATTCTTTTAGTGGTGGCGGTCGTAATAATCGTTTTTAAGCTTTAGTAGCATTGGGCTTAAACTGAAATTTAATTACGCTTCTGGGAGAGGATTAATTCCACAGGCTTTTCCTTGAGGCGTTTTTGTTGTTTAAATGGAGATTATTATACAGATGGCAAAACGCCGTAACGCTAAGAAAGAAAAAGCTGCTCGTAATAAAATTAACGCTCGCAAGTATCGCAAGCCAACGTCTCGGTACTCCAAAAAAGGCGGCAGAAGATGGTCTAATCAGAATAATCAAGATTCTGAGAAAAAGACTGATGAAAATAATTCTAGTCAAACTGGAGCTTCTGACATCAATTCCAGTGGAGATCGAGCTAGAGATCAATAGTTTTGATTTCTATTGTAATTGGTAAAAGGCGATGTTATTGAGGCATCGAGGAGATAAATCAATAATGCTGTTTATAGCTTCAGGCTGTTATGAAAGATCCAGAAGGTTGACCACTAAATTTTCTGGCTTTCATTCAGCAACATCATTATCTAAAGATGCTAGCCTCGTAGCTAATTGTTTTTCTGATTACTTGATGTTCGATGAGTTTTTTATTTTTATCTAAATTATTACCTTTATTTATTTATCCTTTAGGATTTTCCTGTCTTTTATTATTAGTAGCCTTATGGCTTTATTTTAAACGTTCTCGCTGGTCTTTTATTCCTGTTCTACTGGCTTTTTTAATTTTAGTTATCGCTAGTAATGTCAGAGTTAGCAATAATTTGACTAGATCCCTAGAAAGACAGTATCTACCCCAGAAAAATATGCCTTCGGCAGGGGCAATTGTGGTTTTGGGTGGAGCTACCAGAAACAATGAACCACCAAGAATATTGCCAGATATGAGCGATCGCGGCGATCGCCTGCTATATGCAGTTAAACTATATAAAGATGGGGTTGCTCCGTTGATTATCCTGACTGGAGGACGGATTCAATGGTATGGAGGCGAATCCTCCGAAGCTGAAAGTATGGCGACGATTTTAGAACTGATGGGTATTCCTCGCGATGTCATGCTCTTAGAGTCAAGAGCCTTAAATACCTACGAAAATGCTGTTTATACCAAAGAAATTTTAGAGCGTCGAAACATTAAGAAAATTATTCTTGTTACCTCTGCTGCTCATATGCCACGCTCTATGGGTATTTTTAAAAAGCAGGGTATGAATCCCATTGCTGCACCCACAGATTTTCTGATTAGCGATCGCAATTTAGTTGAGCATACATTTTCTGCCGAATCGCAAATACTGAGTTTTTTTCCCAATACAGAAAGCCTTGACCGCACCACTCAAGTTTTAAAAGAATACATTGGTATTGCTATTTATCGTTTGAGAAGATGGATGTAGTAAAGGATGAGATTTCCTTAAAAACCTTATCCTTCTGTTGAGTAAAAAAATAGTAATTAAGTTTTAATCACTTTCCCATTTCAGTTTACCAACCAGATCGATAATGCGATCGCGTAAAAGATAGTCGTGTTTTTCTAGTTCACATTCAATGTTCTTCCACTGTTGCGCTGGTAAATAATCGTACAAAATTTTTAGCGGCTGATTCTGGGTAATAATGCCACTCTCGATCAAGCTATGGACTTCTTCTTTAATCGTTTCTATGGAGTAGCGTTTAATTGATGTTACAAATGCCATGAGTGATATTTCACCTCGTAATACAATTTTACTGAAAATAAGAATAAATTGTTTTAAAGGAGTTATAAAAAGACCGAAACACCAGTCACTTTTTTTAGCAGAAAACAGTTTTGCTTTGCCAAAGCAAGTGGATAGTTAAAATTATTTGTTTCTTATACACAAATCATAATGGTTTTAGCAACGATTACTTGTTACTAAATGTTAAGAAAATGTCCTTATTTAGACATAATCATAAAATGTAATCAAGACTTCAAAAATGCTTCAATATCAGGTACGTCTACCCAACTCTGCTGTCGATCGGACTGATGAGTTAGATCCATTAATAATTGAGAGTATACTCCTTCTTTTAAAGAGGGAACAAGAGATGTGCCAGAATCAATAGCTGCTACTAAGCGATCTACGACGCGAATAAAAGGAGCTATTCTACCATCAGTAAATACCTGAGTAAAATCCAATTCCTTGGGAATAGATACTTTTTTTAAAGACTTTCCAGCAGGCGCAGCAAACAGTTCAAAGCCATGAACGTAATCTTTGAGGTTACTACTGCCTAAGACCAATGTTCCTTTTTCACCATATATTTCTACCCAGTGTCCTCTTCCTGCATAGGTAACCGAGCTAATAGATAGCTGTACGGGTGTTCCGTCTGTCAATTCCAGCATAATCAAGCAAGTATCGTCAGCATCAACAGGCTTCATTTTGCCATGATCATGGCGATCGCGACGTTCGGGAATTGCACAATTGAGATAGCCACTTAGGCGAGATACTGAACCAAATAGCCAGCTAATATAGTCAAAAGCATGGGAAGCTACAGCACCTAATGCGCCTCCGCCAGCCTCTTTTTGCGAATACCAGTTCCATTCCCGTTGCGGATCGGCGCGACTAGTTACTAGCCAATCAATTTTAATTAATCTTTTCTTACCTACATAGTCATCTTGCAGATGTTCGGCTAACAGTTGCCAAGCTGGTACATAACGAAATTCAAAATCAGCGATCGCGCAAACTCCTTGAGCCTCTGCTAAATGATATAGTTCTTTGACTTGAGTGGCATTCATTGCCATGGGTTTTTCTAGCAGCAGATGCTTTTTCGCTGCCAATACTTTTTTTGCCATTTCATAATGTAAAAATGGCGGAGTCGAGATACTTACTGCATCTACTTCAGGTAAAGAAAGAATTTTATCTAAATTATTGTAGGCATAATGAATTTTATTCGCGTCAGCAATTTCTTTGGCTTTATTCAAATCGCGATTATATACAGCTACTAATTCAGTGCGGGGATGATGCTTAAATCCTGGAATATGTATTTTTTGTCCAAACCCTGTACCAACTACGGCTACGCCAATCTGATCGGGAGTAGATGTCATATCAAAAAAATCTCTTGCTCAAAAATAACCCTACTTAAAAATATCAAATTTTTGCCAAACTACCATTTACTGTCATTCTTATACCAAATAGAAAATAGAATGCAACACATCTTGTAAGGGCGAACGGCTGTTCGCCCCTATCTAAATATCATCTGTCGCCAACTTTATTTCATCTGGTATTAGTTTACCTCAAGACAAGTAAACTCTTTTTGACAATTAAAATCAATTAGAATAAATTTAGTTTAGTAGAGATTTATATGATGGCATCAGTGCAGCCTCTAGTATCTGAGTTTACTATTGTGGGCAGGTTAGAAGATTTTGTAGTCAATTCTCATGGTTGCGTCAAACATCTCTATTTATCTACCCCAGAAGAAGACTATTCAATGGTCGTAGCTAAAGAACAAAAAAATGTTCTTAATAAATATCTCAAACCTGGCTGCTATTTAAAAGTAACTGGAATGCGTAAAAACAAGTTACATCAAGAAAAGGTTGAATACAAAGCTTACAGAATAGAGTTACTATCTAAACAAGCTATCACTAATACAATTTCCACAATCACTAAACCAAAAGTCAAGGTGCTAATTTGTCAAAGCTCAACCTGTTGGCAAAAAGGCGGAAAAGCAGCTTATGAAATGTTGCAGGCATTACAAGCTAAAGACATGACCAAGGAAGTAGAAATTATAACTACTGGTTGTTTGAAGCAATGTAAGCAAGCTCCCAATCTAGTGATTATGCCAGGCAGAAATCGCTACAGTAGAGTGCAGCCCAAACAAGTATCACAGTTAATCGCCAAACATTTGCTATAAAACCGATTAGTTAGGATCTTTTTGTCTCTTAGTTTTTCTGAGCTTATTTCTTTCTAACATTAAGAATTTAAGTTCTTTGAACGTTCACGTTACTTATTATCGGTAGAAGCGAAGATTTTTGGGAGCAGAATATATTCTGCTCCTGATTTTTTAGCTATCTAAAAAGCTTGAATCCATTCTTTTATTTGATACTCAGTCCAGATACCATTTTGCCAATAGGGGTCAGATTCTACTAACTGGCGAACAGTTTCTTGATTGTCGGCTTCGTAGATACCAAAAACCTGAGTATTGTCTTTGGTTGGTCCTAAAGTAACTAGTATTCCCTGTTCTTTTTGACTGCCAAGACCATCCAAATGTGCTTGACGGTGAGGACTACGCTTTTCTAAGGCGTTTTCGCAATAGCTTCCCCACATAATATATTTGGGCATAGTAGTTTCAATTTGATATTTCTATCCAGGGTAATACTCTACGCTGATTTTGTAAGGGCGTTTCGCGAAAGCGGTGAGACCCCGCGTCGCCGATAGGCGCAAGGGAATGCTCACCAAGACGCGCCCTTACGTTAAATGCACTGTCATAATCTATAGTTCGGTTGCTATACAATCTACAGAGATATTTTTCAAAGAAATAAAATATCCTCATAGCCTATAGATTTAGACCATTTACGTTGCTCGATCGCTATTAATAAGCTTGCGAGCAGCTATTTTATTGCGTAAGCGAGAAGCTCCAAACATTCCACCTAGAATTAAGATTCCCATATTAGGAGCAACACCAAAAGGAACGGGAGTCGCCCCACCTGTAACCTGAGAAAAAGTTACTGGAGTAATAAAAACAGGTTGGCTAGTTCCGCGATAAGAACCCTGTATATTGTCTGATGTATCAATAAATCGCAAATTAGGAATCGTCCCAGAGCGGTAAGTAACCCCAGTAATTGCTCCATTAGCTACGGTAAATGAATTAAGGTTTGGAGAATTAAAAGTTAGATTGCTAGGTGTGCTAAGAGATACTGATGATGAGCTTTGGCTGCTAGTATCATCATTCAAACCAAAAATAGTTCCCGATACATTACTGCCATTATCATTGAAAGAAAAATTGAAATCTAAAGCACTAGCGCTTTTGGCAAACATAGTTGACGATAGAAGAGCAGCTATAGTTACACCTGCTACTTGAAAATACTTATTAAGCATAAAGAAAAAATATAAAGTACATATAAAGGCTATCTTTTTTATCTAAAGATGACTTCAGTGAGATCTCTGTTTTTCCTTTCAGTATATTCTCGCATTGTCATATTTTTTAAATTTATTCCCCCAAATTTATTTCACGAAATAAGCTATTCATAATCTGACAGAAGAGAGATAGTCGTCGGTTTGCTGATGAATTAAGACTTAAAGCGATCGCGTATCTAAACGATTGCCATTAATAGTTTTCTAAGTTATAAAAAAACATAACTATCTCCTAACAATAGCTAAATCTGTATGCTGAAATATCGTCTTCGGCGACTACGTAAAAGCTTTCAGTCTAAACCTCGAACTAGTAGTCTTACCTATAAAAAAATTAATATAGCAGTTGAACAAAAATCTACACATATTATTAATCTAGTCGGCTACGTTATGTTATTTTTGGTATTATTAGATTATGCCTTTTTATTAGCCTCCAAACAAGTATTTGAGCCTGGTTTTGCCTACAGTACGGGAGGTAACTTGGTTGAGAAGGTTTGGGGTCTTTTGTTAGGATTTTTACTCATCTTTTATCGCCGCGACCAAGATTTGATTAAACCAGCTGAATTTAGGCTGTTGTCTTTTTTGTCATGGTTTGTTTTGGTTATTGGTATTAGTTACTTTTTAATTATTCCGATAATTGTTGGTAATGCCGTTCGCATTCATCGCCTAGAGCAAGCTCAAATGATGAATCAAGTTAATGTACAAAAGTCTCAGGTTCAACAATATTCTCAACAACTAAACCAAGCTAGCCCTAAACAACTCGATGATTTATTACAAAACTATCAACAGACTACCGATCTTAAAGTTACTTCAGTACAGCAATTAAAAAGTAATTTATTAGATCAAGCCAAACAAAAACAAGCAGCCACAAAACAAGAACTTCTAACTAAGTTTAGTCAGCAAAAAACTAGTCTTTTTAAAACTACGGTGAAGTGGTCAATTGGAGCAATTATTTCTGGTGTATGTTTTATTTTGATTTGGAAACATACAAACTGGACAAGAGCAAAGAGCAAGATATTAAACTAAAAATGATTCAGTTAAGAAATAAGCTTAGTTTTGACGATCATCGTTTTTGGCTTTTAACTATTGCTGGTTTATTAATCGCCTTCAATTTGTGTTTGGTAGATTATAGTTCGGTATATTTATTGTTTTGGTGTGCAGCACTATCAATTACTTGGCGCAGAAGAAATTGGCTTGATTTTGAGAGTGACTTTATTTCTACAGCTATTGGTTTGAGTTTAATTACCTGGCTGCTATTTCGAGGAGTTGTCAACAATCATTCAATTGATGTCATTACGCGAATGTATCCTATATTCTCAGCTGTAGCAATATATTTAGTCGCATCTAAAGCTAGCAAAATAAGTCAGTACTGGCGGGAAATTGTTATTGTCAGCTTAACTGGTATTCCTTGGGAGCATATCGCTGCGGTACTGTCCCCTATAGACAAAATTTCTATCCTAGATGCGAAGATTTCTTGGCTAATACTATGGTATCTCGGCTTTGATGTATCTCAAACCGATAACTTAGTTATTTTACCCACAGGAGCAATTAAAATTGCTGGGGCTTGTTCCAGCTTTGATTTGTTGGGATTGTTATGGCAATCATGTTTGGTAATGTGCCTCTACTTTACAATTCAGAAAAAACAGCAATTATTTCTGTGCTTATGCTCTACCTTTATTGCTTTAGGAGTTAATGGGATGCGCCTTTGTTTGATGGCTTTTTTGGTAGCTAGCAATCATAAATCAGCTTTTCATTACTGGCATGGTGGCGCAGGGGCAGAAATTTTTACGACACTGGCAATTTTATTATTAGCTTTGGTTTATTGGTTGCTAATTGAAAGAAAAAGGGAAGCTATAAACGAAGTATGATTCAATTAAATTGGCAAAAGTCACGACTGTTAATTCTGGGTAGCTATAGCTTTGCTATTTTGATATCAGCTATATTTGTCTTAATTAAACCCAATCAGAATAAATTTCCCAAAAGTATTGCCTTGAATCGTTGGGAGACAATTAAAACGGATAAATTGACTTATGAATATGAATTGACTGAAGGGAGAAAATATAAGGAAGAGAAACACAATTTGGGGATGGAGATATATTTTATTCCTAATAGTCGGGGAGAAACTTTGAGCTTAATGAATCAGTATCTAGAATTGCAGCTAAAGCCTGAAGATATAGCAGTTAAGTTAGATAGTCAGATTGGCTCTTATGGTTTGCTGAATAAAAACAATCAAACTTATCTTGATACCTGTATACATTCCAGTGGAAAAACAGCCTTTACTTCTCAACAGTTTAGCGAATTAGCCAACAATAATCTTTCTTCTCGTTTATTACCTTGGATTTTCGGCTTATCGGATTTAAGAGACTGGAGTTGTTTGTGGGTAAATATGTCTGTTTCAACGGATGATGTCACGGAAGAGGAAGCTGCTGGATTGTTAAAGCAAAAGTTGTTTACTCTATTGAGTGAAATTAAGTTTGACAAGTAGCTGGCTAAAATTAAATATGCTGATGTGAATTTGATTTTAGCCAGGAGTTACAGATTGAAAAGTTCAAACATCAATTTCAAGACATCTCGATCGCTATGACTGATTATAGTTGCACCATCTCTAACAACAGATTCAAGAACGCGATTGGTAGTATAGCCACAGGGTTACGTACCCCAAAAGCCGAAATAGCACTACTAGCACTATCGTTAAATTGATCGAGGGAACTAATATAGTAGTATCGGCAAAGTCAAAAGCAATCCCGCCAAAACCCTTTAAGACGAAGGTAGTGCGATCGCTAACAATCGAATCTACGCATTTTTCCAGTTAATATAGGGCAATTTTGCTGCTGTAGCTTTAATGCCTTGGGCATTACCAACCAACTGTCCACAATTATCCCATGTGCCTTCTAGAAACATTTGTTTTGAGCCTTTATTCATCTCAACTGGAACGGAAAAATTATCGCTCTTGACTTCCATTGTTTCTAAACTAAGAGTTAAATTAGCTTGAGGATTTTCGCTAATCAATGTCTGCAACCGTTTTATTTCTTTGGGGTAAGCGATCGCACAAGGAACACCTATCGCTACGCAGTTACCAAAAAAAATCTCGGCAAAACTTTGACCGACGATCGCCTTAATCCCCCATTTAGCTAAGGCTTGGGGAGCGTGTTCACGGGACGATCCGCAGCCGAAGTTATTATTTACGACTAAAATAGTAGCATCTTGATAATGAGGCTGATCGAACGGATGTTTGCCCTCAGTCTGGGCGCGATCGTCAGCAAATGCGTGTTCTCCCAAACCATCAAAAGTTACACAACGCAGAAAACGAGCGGGAATTATCCGATCTGTATCTATATCATCTCCTATCACCGCGATCGCTTTACCAGATATTTCTTTAATTTTATTCATGTTTTGATTATTAATTACTGTACGGGCCTTTCGTGAGGCACTTGCGTTGCGGAGGTATCCTCCGTTGAGCAAAGTGCCGAACCCGAAGGGCAAAACGCCCCTAACTGGCTATTGATTACTCCTATGAGCCTGATTCTAATTCTTTTTGCCAATCTCGATCTATTTTGTCAGCATTTCTAATATTTTGATCGAGAAGATCGTCTTCGGTAGTGTATGCCAGATCGCGATCGCTAATTACTTTTTGTTGAGCAAACTGACTAGCATAGGCTAGTTTCTGACGTAGAGATTGATCGGGCTGGTTGAGAGCGATCGCTCTTTGTTGTCGAGATTGATTGCGCTCAATAATCTTCGGGTTGCGCCCCTGAATCCAGAAATAGCGCACCAGAGGAACTAATAAATACAACACGCCGTAGCCAAACAGTAGCACTAGAATTGACTGTACAAATGCTACTATGCCACCTAATTCTGCTGCGATCGTACCATCCTGTAAAAGATTACCTAAGACTAAAGCCAAAACAATGTTTAACACACCCAAACCAGCAGCCATCGTAATTTGACCACTATTAGCCTGACTAAAACGCCAAGGTTTTTCCTCAAGATACCCCGCAGCCGAGATTTGTTCTGATTGTCTATCTTTTGCCGTTACTTGAAGTTCAGGGAAATAATAGATTATTTCTCCTTGAGGTGAAACTTCAGGATAGCCATTAAAGCGACTCAGTACAGGAAGCATATAGTCTTCATCTTGATCCATCTTGTCCACGTAAGGCGCAATTTGTTCTCCTGCTACTGCACCTCTTTGGCTACGAATTACCGAACCAATAGTTTGCCAGCGATGTTCTTCTAGATCGGCATTGGGGTTTCCATCTCCAAACAAAAAGGAAAAAACTGATTCTAGAAAATTCATCTGATAATTACTTGTCTGTCTTCTGCGCTGGCGACGACGACGATTGTAGCCAGGATCGAACAACCAAAAAATATCGCCAAACCAAAAATGAGGTACAAAAAAGCCTCCTCCGAAACCTCCGCCATAGCTTCTATTACTACCACCTTCTCTATCGTCATTACTCGAATTTGCAGCGACTATAATGGCAATGATTGCCACTGCCATCAATAAAATTGAAGCAATTAAAATAATTCCAAAAGAAATCCGAATTATATAAAACAAAACCCGCCAGATTTTCGACCAAGTTTTTTGCCAGCGCAGTCGCCAGTACTTATTCCGCAGAATTCCTTGAAAGTTTTTAGGAAACAGATAAACTACGTCTCCTGATTCTGCTACCTGGAGATGTCCCCCAGCCTCACTTGCCAGGGCTAATAATCCCTGCTGGGCAAAATTTAGTTCTAACCCTGCCTGTGCTGCTACATCGCCAACGGTAACACGATAATCTAGCTTTTCAATTGATTGAACAATTTTAGGGTTGGGGGTCATTATTGGTCACGAGAATAAAAATACTTACTTTTTCTATATTTTATCGTTTAAATTTTCTCTCTTGGATAAGTTTTGAGCAAAAGACAGCAAAAAGGCTAAATGCTATTTTTCAAGTATCAAAAACATTTAGCCCAAGATGAATTTTGTTTAACCCGTGCTGGTGTTGTCAAAAAATGAAAAGCTAGCGTAAAAAACAGCTTACTAGCCAAAATAGACATAAAGTTACCGCAGAAGCAAATTGATCTACACCTAAAACAGTTACACCACCCTGACCGAAAAGCAGGTTAGCCAAGCCAGTACCAAGAGCAATACCGACAAATAGAGCAATAAAACTGATTAAAAATGCGCGCCCTGAACGTCCCTCTTTACGATTGAGAAAATAGATATTGGCAATAAAGCCTAAAGCCATTAGGAGAGGAACGATAGAAGCTGCTGAATTTTGAGAAAAAACGGCGATCGCTGATAGAGTCAAGAAAATGCCTGTAGGCCAAAGAATATCAGCTTGAGAAGGGGTGTCTATTAGCTCTTGTAGCCAAACAGCAGAGTCTTCCTTAACAATTTGCGGTACTTTAAATGCTTTTTCTACACTGCGCTCAGGAAAGCGAATTTTTTCGGGTACTTTGATTTTACCTTCTTGACGTAAACGTAAGCGATCCATAATGATTGAGTCGTAAGCAATTTCTACTTGTTCGACGACATTACTATCATTGCTATGCTGCTCAAACAGGCGTTTTTTAGCAGCCTGTATTTCTTCAAAAGAAGAATTTTCTGTGACCCCAAGTTGTTCGTAGGGATTTTGTTCGCTCATCTCTTAACCTGCTCTTTATTTGTCTATCTTAATTTTAGTTCTTAAAATTTTACCCGAGGCTTTTTCTAATAAACTTCCCAGAAACCAAATGCTGGTCCAATAAATCTAACGGTAAACCAGACAGCAGCCATTATAGCTATACCTATCCAAGCACCTTTACTAGTTAGTTTAAGAAATTTTTCTGATTGAGCTTTGGTAATTGGTATCCAAGGCAAAATTCTTTCCGAGTTTTGCCCATATTGTTTTCCTAGCGATTCTTTACGACGTTTTGATTCTCCCATAATATTAACTATTGATTGTTAATTAGTCAGTCATGGGTCGATCATAACGTTTTCTGGTCAAGCAAGAAACCAGTTTAAGTTCTACTTTTTGTTAATAATAATGAAATCTTCTAGAGTTGTTTTCTGTGATTTTGATGGCACAATTACCACTGAGGATACTTTTGTCAGAATACTGGAAAAATTTGCCCCCGAAGTAGCTGCCGAACTTCTGCCTATAATATACAGCCGTAAAATGACTCTAATCGAGGGAATACGGCAAACTTTAGGCTCAATTTCTGCCATACATTATCCCCAAATTATTGAATATATTGCTTACCGTCCAGTGCGTCCTGGACTGAAAGAATTGATAGATTTTCTTAATAATTGTGAAGTGCCTTTTGTAGTCGTTTCAGGTGGACTAACAGATATAGTCAAAGCAGTATTAAAACATCAGCAGCTAATTGATGGCGTATCAGCAATCTATGCAGGAGATGTTGACGTTACAGGCGAATATCTGCAAGTTTATTCGGCAATTGGCAGTAAAACTGAATTAGTTGCCAAAGCAGAGGTAATGAAAAAATATCCAGCAGCAGAAAAAATTGCCATTGGTGATTCGGTCACGGATATTAATATGTCATTAGCTGCGGATTTAGTTTTTGCTCGCGATCGCCTACCAGCATATTTAGATGAAGAAAATAAGCCCTACGTTCAGTGGCAAGATTTCTTTGAGGTGCGCGACTACTTAGCTGCTCGTTGGCAAATTGATATTTAAGCAAAACTTGAGCCAAAAAACTTGTATTTGCTGTCCTTTTCCAGTATCATTATAAGTTTGTTATTTTTTACTTGATTACCTTAATCTACATCAAAATAAGCGAGTAAGCCTTAATACTTTGACTATCAAATTAATTTAGAACTCAAAAACCATTAGGCAGAGGATATGGGAAATTATTATGGCTAAATTTGTATTTATTACTGGTGGTGTCGTCTCCAGTATTGGTAAGGGAATTGTAGCAGCTAGTCTAGGCAGATTATTAAAGTCGCGGGACTATTCTGTATCTATTTTAAAATTAGATCCTTATATCAATGTTGACCCTGGCACCATGAGTCCCTATCAACATGGGGAAGTATTTGTAACTGATGATGGTGCAGAAACAGATCTAGATCTAGGACACTATGAGCGTTTTACTGATACTTCTATGTCTCGCCTCAATAGCGTAACCACGGGATCGATCTATCAGGCGGTAATTAACAAGGAAAGACGAGGCGACTATGAAGGAGGTACAGTTCAGGTAATTCCCCATATTACTAACGAGATTAAACAAAGAATCCATCGTGTCGCTAATAATACTAATTCAGACGTGGTGATTATTGAAATTGGCGGTACGGTAGGAGATATTGAATCGTTGCCGTTTATGGAGGCAATTAGACAGTTTCGTAAGGATGTCGGCAGAAATAATGCTATCTATATGCACGTTACCCTTATTCCCTGGATCGGCGCAGCAGGGGAAATGAAAACCAAACCTACCCAACACTCCGTCAAAGAATTACGCTCAATTGGGATTCAACCAGATGTCTTAGTCTGTCGTAGCGATCGCCCGTTGATCCCAGGAATAAAAGAAAAAATAGCCGAATTTTGCGATGTTGACGTAAATTCTGTGGTTACTTCCCTTGATGCCAGCACCATCTATGAAGTTCCTTTGATTCTCGAAAAAGAAGGGTTGGCACAACAGACTTTAGAATTATTGCACCTAGAACAACGTCAGCCCGATCTCCGAAAATGGCGTGATTTAGTTACTAAACTGAACTCTACGCGCCCGAAGATTAATATTGCTATTGTGGGTAAATACATTCAATTGAGTGACGCTTATTTGTCCGTAGTTGAAGCTTTGGGACATAGTGCGATCGCTGCTGATTGTGAAGTTAATATACGTTGGGTAAGTGCTGAAGATATCGAAACTCATGACGCAGCCAAATATTTACATGACGTTAATGGGGTAATTGTCCCTGGTGGCTTTGGTATTCGTGGCGTAGACGGTAAGGTGGCGGCGATTGAATATGCTCGTACTACGAATATTCCCTTTTTGGGCTTATGTTTAGGAATGCAGTGTAGTGCGATCGAATGGGCGCGCAACGTCGCTAAATTAAAGGATGCTAATAGTTCAGAATTCGATCCAAACAGTCCTAATCCAATTATTAATATCTTGCCAGAACAACAGGATGTAATTGACTTGGGAGGTACGATGCGCCTAGGAACTTATCCTTGTCGCTTACAATCTGGCACTGTAGCCTTTTCTTTATATGACAATGAGGTGATTTACGAGCGTCATCGTCACCGCTATGAATTTAACAATGCCTATCGTAGTTTGTTGCTAGAAACAGGTTACGAGATTAGCGGCACTTCTCCTGATGGACGTTTGGTAGAAATTATTGAATTGCCAAATCATCCCTTCTTTGTTGCTACTCAATTTCATCCTGAATTTCGTTCTCGTCCCAACAATCCTCATCCATTATTTTTAGGATTTGTTCGTGCAGCTTTTAAAAAGACTAATCCATTTACAGACAAATCTATTCCTGTTGCTTCTACACAATCTAAATTTCAAGATAACTAAATCCTAAACTAGCACGATCGTAATCAAAGCGATCGCATCAACATATTCCTAATCAAAATAAATCCCCAAATTCCCCCTTAAGGCATAAAGTTCAACTTACTGACATAGATCGAGGTATTGACCGTACCTTATTTAGAGTCAGAATAGCTATAGTTTGGTAAGAACAGAAAATTCTATATAGCGATAAGTTGGAAAGAGGCATGATGGGCGAATCAAATGTAGCAGAAGTTTTAGTTAGATGTTTAGAAAATGAAGAGGTAGAATACGTCTTTGGTTTACCAGGAGAAGAAAATCTGCATATCCTAGAAGCTTTAAGAGATTCTCCAATCCAGTTTATTACTACTCGTCATGAACAGGGTGCTGCGTTTATGGCAGACGTTTATGGTCGTTTGACAGGTAAAGCAGGTGTCTGCCTGTCTACTCTAGGACCTGGAGCAACAAACCTCATGACAGGTGTAGCCGATGCTAATCTTGATGGTGCGCCCCTAGTAGCAATTACAGGACAAGTGGGTACAGATAGAATGCACATTGATTCCCATCAGTATCTCGATTTAGTTGCATTGTTCGCCCCAATAACTAAATGGAATGCGCAAATTGTCCGCCCTGATACTACCCCCGAAATTATTCGCAAAGCCTTTAAAGTCGCTCAATCCGAAAAGCCTGGTGCAGTTCATATTGATTTACCAGAAAATATTGCTGCCATGCCTCTTAAAGGCAAACCTCTTCATCGTGATAACCGAGAAAAAACCTATGCCTCAACCCGTAGCCTGAATGCTGCTGCCGTTGCTATATCTAAAGCTAAAAATCCTTTGATCCTGGCGGGAAATGGTGTAATTCGTGGTCATGCAAGTGAGGCATTAACTGAATTTGCTACTCGGCTAAGTATTCCCGTTGCTAACACCTTTATGGGCAAAGGAGCAATTCCTTATACTCATCCTTTATCTTTATGGACAGTTGGACTACAACAGCGAGATTTAATTAGCTGTGCTTTTGATGAAGCGGATCTAGTCATTGCTGTGGGTTATGACCTAGTGGAATATTCCCCGAAAAAATGGAATCCTGATGGCGACACCACAATTATTCACGTCGACGAAAGCAGATCCGAAATTGATAGCAGCTATATTCCTTTAGTAGAAGTATTTGGCGATATCTCTGATTCACTTAATGATATCGTTAAACGTTGCGATCGCGAGGCATATCCTGGAAGTAATCGCAACGGCAAAGAAGCTACTTCGGCGGTAAGCTTGCGACATCAAATCAAAGAAGATTACGAACAGTATGCCAATGACGATGGTTTTCCCATAAAACCCCAAAAAATTATCTATGACCTTCGTCAGGTAATGGATCCAGAAGATATAGTCATTTCCGATGTGGGAGCGCATAAAATGTGGATGGCGCGTCACTATCACTCTGACTGCCCTAATACCTGTATTATTTCTAATGGCTTTGCCGCTATGGGCATTGCTATTCCTGGGGCAATGGCGGCTAAATTAGTCCACCCAGATCGCAAAGTTGTGGCAGTGACAGGGGACGGCGGTTTTATGATGAACTGTCAAGAGTTAGAAACCGCCTTAAGAGTCAACACTCCTTTTGTTACTCTGATTTTCAATGACAACGGCTATGGCTTAATTGAGTGGAAGCAAATTAGTCAATTTGGTCACTCTACTTCGGTTGATTTTGGAAATCCAGACTTTGTTAAATTTGCTGAGAGTATGGGACTAAAAGGTTATCGAGTCGAATCAGCAGCAGACTTGATTCCCACCTTGAAAAAAGCTCTGGCTGATGATGTACCAGCAGTTATTGATTGTCCTGTAGATTACAAGGAAAACTTACGCTTTTCGCAAAAATCAGGAGATCTAAGTTGTAAGATTACTATCTAGCTCAAGAAAAGCAGAGAATTGGCTGCTTGTTACTAAAAACTCTGGCTATAGGCTACAACGGCGTTGCTGAATTAGAATGTGCATCACAATAATTAATTTGAGGTGTCTTGTGAACAAGCTAAAAGCTAGCAACCTTACCGTTATGAGTTTTATATTTCAATTTAGCAACGCTGTTAAAACTATATTTAACTTATAGTTTTTAATTGGCATTTAGAGTTAATATCGAAAATAACTATGATTAATTAATTTTAAAATTTCCTATGCCACGTACCCAAAGAAACGATAACTTTGTAGATAAGACCTTTACTGTCATGGCAGACATCATCCTCAAAGCTCTGCCTACTAACAAAAAAGCCAAAGAAGCTTTTGCCTATTATCGTGATGGTATGTCTGCTCAAGGTGATGGAGAATATGCAGAAGCTTTAGAAAACTATGAAGAGGCATTAACCCTCGAAGAAGATCCTAACGATCGCAGCTATATCCTCTATAATATGGGCTTGATCTATGCCAGCAATGGAAATATCGATAAGGCGATGGAGCTTTATAATGAATCTATCGATCTTAACCCTAGAATGCCCCAAGCATTGAATAACATTGCTGTTATCTATCACTATGAAGGGGAAAAAGCCAAGGAAGTAGGCGACGTAGAAAAAGCAGAATCTTATTACGATAAGGCTGCTGAGTATTGGAAGCAAGCGATTAGAATTGCACCTAACAACTACATGGAAGCTCAAAATTGGCTCAAAATTACGGGACGTTCGGAAATGGATGTATTCTTTTAACAATAATCATCGATTAATTGTAGGGTGGGCATAAAACACAATTTTGTTCATTACCAAAAAATATTTATTAATGCCCACCAAATGAACAGTACACAGTAATCAAATATGATTGATCGCCAAGAAGTAAGAAAAGTTGCCAATTTAGCCAGACTAAATATTACTGAAGCAGAAGAAGAAGAATTTACCACCCAGCTTAATAGTATTCTTGAATACTTCGATCAGTTGAGTGAGCTAGATACTACTGGTGTTCCGCCAACTACCAGAGCTATTGAGACTAGTAATATTACTCGCGCTGATGAGCTTAGTCCTTTCCCCGCTAAAAAAGAGTTATTAAAGGCTGCTCCTGAACAACAGGGAGAATTTTTTAGAGTACCCAAAATCATTAGTACAGATGAAGGCTAGAAAAAATAGTTCAGCTTTGATTTAAGAAATGTCTTTCATCTTTGAGAGGCAATTTTTTTATGTTGTTTTAGTTTTTATAGCATTACGTATAAACATAATAGACATTTCTTAAAACTTATTAGTTATAGCATTACGGATTTACGCTCTTGACTGTTACTATCTACTACCTATTTATACGGCTATAAATGGCGATCGCTAAAGAAAAGTTATATTGAGAAACTTGAATTTGTCTAACCTCATTAGTAAATTTTCAAATAACTTTTTAGATAATCAATAAAGTTTTGATGAACTTGAAATATATAGTTTTATATCTACTAAATCTAAAAACGTTGATGTCAAAAGAAACGTAGTTTTTTAGACTACTTTTATTAATTTTTTTTGCCAAAGCGATGAGTTGCTATTGATGAGGTAAATGTATAGTATAAGTGTAATCTCTTAAGAGAATATACTGAATATCATATATTTTTTCCTGCTCAATTGAATATGTCGTTTACTTTTATCAAAAAAACTCTTAATTTACTGCCTGCATTTTTGCCCTTTATCTGTTTAGCAGGAATTGTAATCTTACAAGCTCAAGAATATAAACAATCAGTCCAAAAACTAAATCGTGTTAATTACCTTAGTCAAGAACAAGAACAAGCAAAACTAATTGAATTTCAAAAAGAAACGCCCCTTCTTGGCTTTGATAACATGGCTGCTGATTGGTCATATTTAAATTTTGTGCAGTATTTTGGCGATCGCCATGCCAGAGAAACAATTGGTTATAAATTAGTTCCCAATTATTTTGAAACCATTAGTCAGCTCGATCCTCGCTTTACTCAAGCATATCTTAGGCTATCAATTGCTAATTCCATGTATGCGGGATATCCCGAACAAACTATTACTTTGATGGAACAAGTTTTAGCTTCTGTAGAGCCAGATTCCGAACAGGCTGCATTACTTTGGACTTCTAAAGGTTTGGATGAACTATTATTTTTGGGAGATAAAGAAGCGGCGATTAAATCTTATAAAATAGCAGCCAAATGGGCAGCTTTAGAACCAAGTATTCCTGATAGTTTAACGATTAAAGACTTAGAAACATCTTTAAAATCAACCGATGAAATAGATTTAAAAGAAGCGCAAATTAGAGCCTGGTCTAGTGTTTTGGTTTATATTAAAGATAATCAGCGATCGCAAGAGATTGTTGCTAAAATTAATCGTCTTCAAGCAGAAGTTTTGACCTTAGAACAAAAAGCAAAACTACCAGCACAGTCAATTACCCCACCTGCAAAGGAATAGGGTAATTAACCTTTCAATTATTCAGCCCCTTCAATAGGAGCAAAGCCCTGACGCTGAATATTTTCTGTTACCACTCGCGGATCTAAAAACTGGACTAGATAATCTGGTCCTCCTGCTTTTGAGCCAACTCCAGAAAGCTTAAAGCCTCCAAAGGGTTGACGAGCAACGATCGCGCCAGTAATGTTGCGATTGATATAAAGGTTTCCTACTTCAAACTCTTTTGATGCCTGTTGGATATGACTAGGAGTACGGGAGTATAAGCCGCCTGTAAGAGCATAATCTGTACCATTAGCAATAGCTAAAGCCTCGTCAAAGCTATTAGACTTAATTATCGCTAAAACAGGACCAAAGATTTCCTCTTGGGCAATAGTATGATCTGCTGCCACATTGCTAAAGATAGTAGGGGAAATGTAATAACCACCATCGGGAATAGGCATTTCTAAAGCTAGTTCGCTTTGTTGTTTGCCTTGAGCAATATATTCTAAAATGCGATCGCGTGCTTGGAGATCGATTACTGGACCCATTTGGATATTAGGATCGTCCGTAGCACCAATATTCAAAGACTTAGTGGCTTCAACTAATCTATCTAGAAAAGCGTCATAAACAGGGGCTGCAACGATTACCCGCGAACAAGCCGAACACTTTTGTCCGCTATAGCCAAAAGCTGACTGCACTACCCCAACTACTGCCTGATCTAAATCAGCACTTTCATCGACGATGATGGCGTTTTTGCCTCCCATTTCGGCAATGACGCGCTTGAGGTGTTTTTGCCCAGGCTGTAGCTTGGCTGCGTCCGCATATATTTGACAGCCTACTTCTCTTGAGCCAGTAAAGGCAATTACGTGAGTGTCTTTGTGTTCGACTAAATATGAGCCGACTTCCGAACCTTTACCAGGAACATATTGAAATACCCCTTTGGGAATACCCGCTTCAACTAAAATTTCCGTCAACTTAGCAGCAATTATTGAAGATGTAGCAGCGGGTTTTAAGAGAGTACAGTTACCCGTAACTAGGGCAGCTACAGTCATGCCAGTGGCGATCGCAAACGGAAAATTCCAGGGAGATATTACTACCGCAATACCCTTTGGCTGATAGAAATAGCGGTTGTTTTCTCCAGCAATATCATAGGTTTTGCCAGTAGCAAGTCTTTCCATTTCCGAGGCGTAGTAGCGACAAAAATCGATCGCCTCAGAAACTTCCCCATCAGCCTGGGGAATAATTTTACCTACCTCTAAACAGATCCAAGCATTTAATTCATGTCGTCGCTGTTCCATAATATCGGCAGCTTTACGGAGGATATTTGCTCTGTCTGTTGCCGAAGTAGCTTTCCAAGAGTTAAAAGCCTCTTTAGCAGCGTTCATTGCTTGCTCTGCATGTTCGACAGATATTTGTCCTACTTTGCCGACTAACTCATTGGCTCTAGAAGGATTAAGGGAGTCGAGATAGTTGGATGTTTCAATATATTCACCGTTAATCAGAGGTAAATAAGTTTTGCCCAATTCTTGCTTGACTTTAGCTAATGCCTGTTCTGCTTTAGTCCGCTTGTCAGTGTCAGCGTAATCTGTATCGGGTGCATATTGAAAATTATTACCTGTAGGGGCGGACAGCCGTTCGCCCCTAGCACGATCATCGTTAGCAACAGGAGGAGCAATTAATTCGGCAATGGGTTTTTCTTCTTGATTTTGCTTGATAAAAGAGCTATTTGCCGTATTTTCCAATAGTCTACGAATTAGATAAGCCATTCCTGGTAGTAACTTACCGTAGGGAGAATACACTCGCACCCGATGACCCCGCTTGACCAAAGCCTGCGCCAATTTATCTCCCATGCCGTATAGTACCTGCATTTCAAAGCGACGAGGGGGAATATCTAAAGTTTCAGCGATCGCACAAGCCAAAGCCTGGGAGCGCACATTATGACTACCAATAGCAGCATATAGATATTCATGATTTTCCAGCAGCAGTTGCGTCATGCGCTCGTAGTTTAAATCTGTTGCTGCTTTTTTGTTGTATACGGGCTGCTGCCAATGATTTTGCTCAGATTTGATCGTTTCTTGATCCCAGTATGCCCCTTTAACTAATCGCACCGTCAAAGGATGACCACGTTCTTTTACCCACTCAATAATTCCCTGCAAGTCTTGATAAGAATCTCTTAGGTAAGCTTGAAGGGTAATGCCCAAATCTGTACGACTACGAAATTCCTCTTCTATTAGTAACTCTTTAAGGATCTGTAGCGTTAAATCCTTATAGCGATATTGTTCCATATCAAAATGGATTGCTGCCCCTACTTCTGCTGCCTTACGTAGTAAAATTCTCAGGCGATCGCATACTTGTTTTTTACTGCCTACAGGATTTAAAGGGTCAAACTGAGAATAAAAGGCAGTAAGTTTTACTGATACCTGTACCTGAGGTAATTCGATCCCATCAGCTAGATCGATACCCTCTTTCCTTTGCCAAGTTTGAGCTTTTTGAGAAAGCTGCTCAATTAAATTAATGTAGCGTTGTAGATAATCTTCTGCCTCAACTTCGGTAATTACTGCTTCACCTAAAAGATCGATAGTGAAGTTCATACCTTCTTTACGCAGGCGATCGATAGTTTTGATCACCTCGGCTATATTTTCTCCTGCAATATATTTATATGCCAGAGTTTCTACTGCCTTAGTAATGGTAGCTGCTGCGGTTTGTGCAGGAAAAGAATCAGCATCACTAAAGTTCAAAATGCCTTTGAGAGCATTTGGTAACTCGACTTCCTCCGTACTCATATATTGCTGAAAGTGGTTGGCAATTTCAGTTTTACTCTGAAGGGCAGGAATAGTATCAATAAAGCGAAACATCTGTACCCGCAGCCCTGGGTTAGCCATAGTCCAGTCCAAAACTTTATCATCCCAGCGCATCTGATCCCGCATCCGATTAAAGATGTTGTTCTTTTGTCTAGTACTTTTGATCAACTCTTGGGCAATAGACTGGGTTTTAGATTCGTAGCGGGTATCTAAGGTAATTTTATCTGCTTGAGCTACCACTGTGTAACAAACTCCTAAATACTGGGCGATAAATTTTAAACTGCTTATTATAATCTTTATTCTAGTTTTAAAGATTGTTTTTTGTAACAGCTTGACTGGCAAAACTAGACATACTTAAGAGTTTAGTAAAGTTTGAACTCAAAATAAACAAATATCAAGATACGATTACATAGTAAATTAGTCTCATTCATATATTTGGATTAAATATTCACCTTAGTTTTTATTTTTGTTTTAAAAGTTAGTTTTTTATGGTATTGATAGCAAAAGAAAGTATCGAACAACAGGCAAATCGGCTTCTAGAAGAATCGATTATTTATTACAATCAACAGCCTGTGGGAGCAGTAGCAGCTACAGACTCAGAAAGGGAAGCACTTAATTACGATCAGTGTTTTATTCGCGATTTTATCCCCGCAGCCTTGGTATTTCTGATTCAAGGCAAAACAGAGATTGTTTATAATTTTCTGATTGAAACTGTCGGTTTGCAAAAGCAAAAGAGGCGGGTTGACTGTTATCAGCCAGCCACAGGCTTAATGCCAGCTAGCTTTAAGGTCGAATCTCAGGGAAATAGTCAATACCTTCATGCCGACTTTGGTGATAAGGCAATTGGTCGAGTCACTCCAATTGATTCTTGTTTGTGGTGGATTATATTATTGCGGGCTTATGTCAAAGCAACAGGAGACAAAACTTTAGCACACAGCAGCAGTTTTCAGGAGGCTTTGACCTTTATTTTAGAAATTTGCCTGGGTCCTCAATTTGAAATGACTCCTACTCTTCTTGTTCCTGATGGTGCGTGCATGATTGATCGCCCGCTGGGACTAAGTGGTCATCCTCTAGAGATACAGTCTCTATTTTATATGGCTCTGCGGGCTGCCCGTGAAATGCTGGTTAAAAACGCAGCAGGTCGGGCTTTAGTTGACAGTATTAATAATCGTCTCGGCAGCTTGAATTTTCATCTGCGAGATTATTATTGGCTCGATCTTAAAAAACTAAATCAAATTCACCGTTATCGTGCAGAGCAGTTTGGTGAGTCGGTAGTTAATAAATTTAATATCTACCCTGAATCAATTCCTTATTGGTTAACAGAATGGATGCCCGACCAAGGAGGCTACTTAGCAGGTAATTTGGGACCAGGAAAAATGGATTTTCGCTTTTTTGCTCTGGGAAACTTGGCAGCAATTATGGGATCGCTGACTACCGAACATCAATCCCAAGAAATTTTGACCTTAATTGAACATCGCTGGTCTGATTTAGTGAGTAAAATGCCCATAAAACTTTGTTATCCTGCCATAGAAGGGCTAAGTTGGAAAATCATTACTGGCTGCGATCCCAAAAATACTCCATGGTCTTATCACAATGGCGGTAGCTGGCCTGTATTGTTGTGGATGATGATGGCTGCCTGTCAAAAAATGGGTCGGGAAGATCTGGCAGACCGAGCAATGGCGATCGCGGAAATTCGCCTGATGAATGATCAATGGCCTGAATATTATGATGGTAAAAATGGTCGTTTAATTGGTAAATCTTCCCGCAAATTTCAAACTTGGACGGTTGCAGGATGGCTACTAGCAAAATTATTAAGAGAGAATCCTCACTGTCTAAATTATGTTTGTTTTGAAGAAGATACAGAAGCGATCGCCTGCACTATATAACTATCACTATCACCCTGAAAAATACATCTTTTTTTAATTTGTTGATAATTAGGCGATCGTTATTAAGTAGAACGTTAACACTACTTTTTCTTATCAGATTTAATAAATTTATCTCAATCGCCTGCTCAGAAATTCACTTTTTGTTAGCTAGATTACAATCGGCGTATGTAAAAAAATCTTGCGCCAGCAAATTAAGTTGTTATCCAGGTTTTTTTTGTTTTAAACTGGTATGTGTGTGAAATATACCTAAATTAAATTTTATTCGGGTAATACCCTGTAGAAATCAACGCTTATTGCCAGATTTCTATTTAATAATATTTGGTCGTAGTTATTGCTACTGGTTTATTCATTTAATTGTTATGGCGTAATTTAATGTTATGGCTGTTGGTTGCGCTGCCAATTTGAGCCATTAAATATATTTAAGTTTTTATAGGTAAAAATTATATGGAATCTCATAACAAGTACTTGAGAGACCGTCTATCCATATTTGTAGACGGCAACAATATGTTCTATGCTCAACAGAAAAATGGCTGGTTTTTTGATCCTAGAAGAGTATTAGAATACTTCATTAAAGATCCTACTGTGGTTTTAATTAACGCCTTTTGGTACACAGGGCTAAAAGATGCCCAAGATCAACGTGGCTTTAGAGATGCTTTAATTAGTTTGGGCTATACGGTTAGAACTAAAATTCTCAAGGAATATTATGATGATGCCTCTGGTCGTTATTCTCAAAAAGCCAATCTGGATATCGAAATTGTGGTCGATATGTTTAACACCGTAGAACAATACGATCGCGTAATCTTATTTAGTGGTGATGGAGATTTTGAACGGGCGATCGAACTTTTGCGCTCAAAAAGTACTCACATTACCGTAGTCTCAACAGAAGGCATGATCGCCAGAGAACTACGCAATGCTACAGACCGCTATATAGACCTTAATGACGTTCGTGGTTATATAGAAAAAAGCGATTTTTGAAGGGATAAGGGACAAGGAAATAATACTAACTGATGTTACGCCATTTAATCTAACTGCGGTGACGGGGTGACGGGGTGACGAGGAGCGTATTCTAGTTAGACAGTCCCCAAGTCCCAAGTTTCCAAAGTCTCAAAGCCCTTACAGATCGATGAGTGCATAACGTCAGATACTAAATTAAACAGCCTTGTAGGGTGCGTTACATTATCATTAACGCACCCTACTTTACTTTTATCAACGGTCACAGAAGTAATCTGTGACTATTCAACAATGCCTAGTTTTATCCGTCAGGATGCTATTTAAAACCTGACTGATAAATTGACAATCAAAAAAAGGCGATTAATAATAATCTGTGACCGTTGGTCAATAATTGCAAAAGCGATCGCATCAGTAAACTTCAAAACTTTATGGAACAAGAACAAGCTTACTGGTTAGCATGGTCGCAAATTAAGGGTATTGGGGCGGTTTCTTTAAAAAAGGTCTATCAGCATTTTGGTTCTCTCAAAGAGGCTTGGCACGCCCCAGCGATCGCTTTTGGCGAGATTGACGGCTTGAGTAGTCAGTTTTTTAATGCTTTAAATCAGGGACGAGCAAAATTTGATTCAGCAGAACTTATATCTGAACATAAGAAGCAAAATCCTCAGTTTTGGATACCAGCAGAAGCAGCATATCCCAGACTGCTTTTAGAAACTCCTAGTCCACCACCATTACTATATTATTTAGGCGTAGTTGATTCTACCGAAAACCAAGGCATTAAGCCAACGATCGCTATTGTCGGCACTCGTAATCCGACTGAATACGGTAAACGCTGGACTAATAAAATTACCCAAGCTTTAGTAAATCATGGTTTTGGTATTGTTTCAGGTATGGCAGCAGGGATTGACGCAGTGGCTCATCATAGTTGCTTGGAAGTCAACGGCAGAACTATCGCTGTCTTAGGTACAGGAGTGGATACAATTTATCCTTACAGTAATCGCTCTTTATATCAACGTTTAAAAACTCAAGGCTTGATTGTTAGTGAATATCCAGCCCAAACTAAGCCAGATCGCAACCATTTTCCTGCACGCAATCGCATCATTGCAGGTTTATGTCGGGCTGTAATCATCATTGAAGCTCCTCAACGTTCTGGAGCATTGATTACGGCTCGCTTTGCTAATGATTTTGGTCGTGATGTATATGTATTACCAGGCTCTTTAGATAATAGCCAATCTTTAGGCTGCTTAGGTTTACTTAATTCTGGGGCGCACGTCATTTTGAGCATCGAACATCTGCTAGAAATGCTGGGGACAATGCCCTGTTTAGATCGTATCTCGTCCATGCCCAAATCAATACCTAATTTAGAACCAGAGCTAAAACAAATCTATAGTTTGCTCACTCATGAATCAATATCGTTAGATGCGATCGTTGAACAAACAGAACTAGACACCAGTAAAATTTTGGCAATTTTGTCTCAGTTAGAAATAATGGATCTCGTTTCTCAGCTACCAGGAATGCGCTATCAGATTAAACAGTAAGTATTTGCAACCATAACTTTTGCTCACTTCTCCGTGTATTCAACAACTTTTTTGTTTTTTACGTTATTTGCTACGTATTTTTGGGAATGTTAGGGCAACGGCTCTATTAAAACATACTTATAAATATGTTTACTCCAGGTACTTTTTGGTGTTTAGCATTAAATCTATTTAATCTCAGGAATATAAATCGATATACGTCTTATTTATTAGTTTTGCTACTAATTTCAATAGCAACCTTGACAGGATTACGCTCGGCAAATGCGGTTGAAATTGGCTCGACTCCAAAAGTCACAAAAGATAATTCAGAACTTCTAACAGTCTCTTTACCAGGGCTACAAACAACCAAGACTTTAGAAAGCGATCCCCAAAAAACTGCTGGTGATTTATCCTCTTTGCTATCTCAAGTTCAGACACCATCTGAAGTTAATAATCAGAAATCCTTTATCGCCAAACAATCTAATGTTCCAAAACAAATTGTCGTCAAGAAATTTCAGGTAGTTGGCAGTAGTATATTTAGTCAACAAGAGCTAAATAAAGCAATTAAATCTTATCGCGATCGCCCTTTAACCTTGCCAGAGCTATTTCAAGCCCGCAGTACAATTACCAAGCTTTATACTGACCAAGGGTACGTCAACTCAGGTGCTTATATTCCGCCTCAAGAACTAAATAATGGCACGGTAAAAATTGCAGTTTTAGAAGGAAAATTAGAAGGAATCAACGTCTCTGGTACAAAACATCTGTCGGACAAATATATTTCTTCTCGAATTGAAACCGCTGCTGGTACGCCAGTTAATGTGGAGTCTCTTTTGTCTGCTTTACAGCTACTCCGTCTCGATCCTTTAATCAAAAATGTTTCAGCCGAACTATCGGCAGGAATTCGTCCAGGAACAAGTTTGCTAGATATTCAGGTAACAGAAGCAGACGTATTTAATATTTCCACTAGTTTTAATAATAATAGATCTCCAAGCGTCGGCTCAAACCAACGTTCGGTAGGTTTGAACTACGGTAATTTGTTAGGATTTGGCGATCGCTTTAACTTTAACTACACCAATACTAGCGGTAGCGATAGTTTTGATGTGGCTTATGCCCTACCCATAAACTCCAAAAACGGGACGATTAAGGCAGGATTTAGTACTAACTCTAATGATGTTATTGAAGAACCTTTCAATGTCTTGGATATTCAGTCAAAATCTCGTTACTACGAGTTAAATTTGCGCCAGCCTTTAATACTTAAACCTAACCAAGAATTTGCCATTGGCGTGAGTCTTGCCCGTACTGAAAGTGAGACTTCTTTACGGGAAAATGATTTTCAGCTATCTCGTGGTGCCAATAAGGATGGAGAAACAAAAATCAGTGCGATTAGATTATTTCAAGAGTATGTCAATCGCAATGACAAAAAAGTTTTAGCGTTGCGATCGCAATTTAGCTTTGGCGTAGGTGCTCTTAATGCCACAATTAATAATGATGGTGAACCCGACAGTACCTTTTTTGCTTGGCGTGGGCAAAGCCAATGGGTAAGAAAACTTGGTGAAGATTTTCTATTTCTGTTGCGAGGGGATATTCAGTTATCAGGAGGTGCTTTAGTACCTCTTGAGCAATTTCGAGTAGGTGGTGTCAATAGTGCCAGAGGCTATCGCCAAGACTTGATTTTAGGGGACAATGGTATATTTACTTCCGCCGAGTTAAGAATACCCGTATTACGATTTAAAAAGATTGATGGTTTAGTTCAAATTGCCCCTTTCTTTGACTTTGGCACGGTTTGGAACAGTGATGATCTTGAGGTTAGCAATTCTGCTTTACCTTCTATAGGAGTTGGCTTAAACTTTTCTACTGGCACTAACTTTAATGCCCGTTTAGACTGGGGTATTCCTTTAGTTGATGTGAAGACTGAAGGAGATTCTCTACAGGAAGATGGGATTTATTTTTCTCTAGACTATAATTTTCTTTGATTTGACTGCTATTAGGGTCGAGGTGAGTGTTACCACTGCACCTCGACCGTCCGAAACCGAGCGTGAACCTTTTGACTTACTCGGCTACTCAACATATTTCCCATTTTGTCCTGACTGTTATTCTAGCCAACTGAAGAGAAATAAACTTTGGATTTTACTGGATCAGGATTCATGGTTTGATCTCCTTCTTGCCATCCCGCAGGGCAAACTTCATCAGGATTATTCTGTACGTGCTGAATTGCTTTTAGGGTACGTAATGTTTCATCGACGCTGCGTCCAAAGGAAAGGTTGTTAATCGTTGCGTGTTGAATTATGCCTTCTTTATCAATAATGAATAGACCTCTTAGGGCTACTCCAGCTTCAGGGTCTAAAACATTGTAAGCATTGCTAATTTCTTTTTTAATATCAGAAACCAAAGGATAAGCAATATCACCAATACCGCCTTGTTTGCGCTCAGTTTGAATCCAGGCTAGGTGAGAAAATTCACTATCTACGGATACGCCTAAAATTTCTGTATTTAAAGATTCAAACTCTGCATGGCGATCGCTAAAAGCGATAATTTCAGTAGGACAAACAAAAGTAAAATCTAAAGGATAGAAAAACAAGACAGTATACTGACCACGATAATCAGAAAGCTTTACAGTCTTAAATTCTTGATCGAATACAGCCGTAGCCATGAATTCAGGTGCTTCTTGCCCTACTCTTAAACATCCTTCTGTAGTCATATTTTTCATCTCCCTAAATACCAAGCAGGATTGGTTTACGATTTATATATTTTACGAATCTTAATCAATATACCATAGTCATACTTTAGACATCTTCTAGATACTTAAAGAAATTATTAACTAGTTCTAGGCAATTATTGCTTCACACAGTTGAGATTTTAATTACTCAAATCTTCAATCATTTGTAGCGTTAATTTTTCAACGTTACTTAAGACAATTTCCGCACCTGCTGCCATTAATTTTTGGGCATAATCAGCTTGTCTGTCGGCAGTTTGCACATGAGGCGGGAGTATCCCTACTCCAATCCATTTACGTTCTGGGGCAATCTCTCTGGCTTTTGCTACGGTGTACATATCAGCTACCGTGTCACCTAAATAAAATGCAGGAACAGTGCTTGGATTTGTTTCCACTTGAGATATAGCATCAAACATCCCTGTAGGATCGGGTTTGCTTGGCGCGTCTTCCATTGCTACCAAAATTGGATAATCTAGCTTCAATCGCTGTTTTAAAATATATTCTGCCGAACCTCTAGTTGCACCGCTAAAAAATCCCCAGCCAATTTGCTTGTCGCTCAACTGTTGCAAATATCTTTGGGATACGAGTAAAGGTTCGTGAGCAATGTAGCCATCGAAAACTTCTGGATTGTTACCTCGATAACGAGATTGGAAAAACTCAACAAGATGATCATAGTCTAACTGAACTTCTTGGCGGGTTTTATCCATCGCTTCAAAATAACGATAGGTTAATTCTTGAGATGCTTCCCAATCATTATTCCAAATTCCCTCTGATTTTAAATTGTCCAAGTCTTCCATGGTTGGTCGCCAACCACCATCAGTAAACTCTTCTACGGTATCGGCGATCGCTTTTCGATAAGAATTACCGACATCCCTAATTACCCCATCAATATCGAAAATAACAATTGCCTTGAATTGATTTTTATTCATGTTCGCAATCTTGTATAATTATCATTGGCTAAATATGTAAAATATTTTTTAATATAATTATTCGGAGGTTTAATTGGAGTCAGAGACAAGGTTTAAATTAAAAGTTTTGTGGTTAGATAAGAACGTGGCGATCGCAGTAGACCAGATAGTAGGCAAAGGTACAAGCCCTTTAACAGCTTATTATTTCTGGCCTCGTAACGATGCATGGCAACAGTTAAAAGACGAAATAGAATCAAAACACTGGATTGAGGAAGCAGAAAGCATTGAAATTCTCAACCAAGCTACCGAAGTAATCAACTTTTGGACAGAAAGGGGCAAGACTACTCCTATGACCCAAGCGCAGACTAAGTTCCCTCACATTGAATTTACTGGAACTAATTAATTAAATAGTTCTAAGCTTTAAGCCTGAGTTGTTTTGATGTTACGGCGATTCGCATCAAAAAAGCAAAATAATGAGATTACGTTTCGACTTCAAAATTTAACATTGTCGCTTCTTTTCTTTTCAATTAAATAAATCAGGGCAGAAAACCGATTTCTGCCCTTTTTTTACCTGCAAATTTTCCAAAATTATGAATTGTACAAACAGAGTTAGCTACATAATTATTGGCGTAGCTACTCATCCCTTACCTTTTATCATTCATCTCTTCCTAGACCTTGCCCCCAGCAGCTTGAAGACGCGCTCTAGCTTTTCGCATTGAGCTTTCAGCCTGAATTCTCTCCTGACGGTCTTCGCTATTTTCTACCTTCTGAAAACGAGACTGTGCCTGCTCATATTCAGAACGAGCAGTGTCTCGATCAATGTTATCTCCTAATTCTGCACCGTTAACTAAGATTTTGATTTCATCGTTTTCCACTTCGGCAAATCCACCCATCAGGGCAATGGATTTCCATTCTTTTCCAGGGCGAACACGCATTACACCAACTTCTAATGCAGTAAGTAGAGGCGCGTGACCTGAAAGAATTCCTAATTGTCCTGTGGTACTAGGTAGAATAATTTCGTCTACACTATCGTCCCAGACTGTTTTATCTGGAGTAATTACTTTTACAGTTAACGCCATTTTATCAATTATCGATTATCAATTATCAGTATCTAACTAGTACTAACCAGCAATCAATAAAAGCAAAGTGTTTAACGCTCAACTAGACCTTGGCAAGTTAATTCGCGTTCACTAATCACTGATTACTGGTTATTGATAGCTAAATTTATGCAGCAGCCTTTAGTTTTTCAGCTTTTGCTTTTGCTTCGTCAATGTTCCCTACTAGATAGAACGCTTGTTCTGGCAGATCATCTAATTCACCTTTTAAAATAGCTTGGAAACCTTGAATGGTTTGCTCAAGGCTTACATATTTACCAGGCGAACCTGTAAATACCTCAGCTACGAAGAAAGGCTGAGATAAGAAACGTTCGATTTTACGAGCGCGGTCTACTATGATTCTGTCGTCTTCTGATAGTTCGTCTAAGCCAAGAATGGCAATAATATCCTGTAGCTCTTTGTAACGTTGCAAAGTAGACTGCACAGAGCGAGCAGTGTTGTAGTGTTCTTCTCCAACAATATTTGCTTGCAGCATCGTACTAGTAGAAGCAAGCGGATCTACCGCTGGATAAATACCTTTGGATGCTAAACCACGAGATAGTACGGTAGTTCCGTCTAGGTGAGCAAAAGTTGTGGCAGGAGCAGGGTCTGTAAAGTCATCCGCAGGTACATACACTGCCTGAATAGAAGTAATCGAACCTTCCTTAGTAGAAGTAATGCGTTCTTGTAAGTCTCCTACGTCAGTACCTAGAGTAGGTTGATATCCTACCGCTGAAGGCATACGACCTAATAGTGCAGATACTTCAGAACCAGCTTGAATAAAGCGGAATATATTATCAATAAACAATAATACATCTTGCTTACTAACGTCACGGAAGTATTCAGCCATGGTTAGTGCTGATAGACCAACGCGCATTCTGGCTCCAGGCGGCTCGTTCATTTGACCATACACCAGAGCAATTTTCGACTCTTCAGGGTTGTCAGCATTAATTACGTTAGATTCGATCATCTCGTTATAAAGGTCATTTCCTTCACGAGTACGTTCGCCCACACCGCCAAACACGGATACACCACCGTGCTGAATGGCAATATTATTGATCAATTCCATCATAATAACGGTTTTACCCACGCCCGCACCGCCGAATAGACCAATTTTTCCGCCCTGGCGATAGGGAGTTAGCAAGTCTACAACTTTAATCCCAGTTTCAAATACTGTGGGTGCAGTTTGTAACTCAGTTAACTTAGGGGCAGATCTATGAATGGGAGAAGTATCTTCTGTGTTAACTGGACCTTTTTCGTCTACAGGCTCGCCAAGAACATTAAAAATTCTACCTAAAGTTGCTTTGCCAACAGGTACGCTTATAGGCGCGCCACTATCGACAATATCCATACCTCTGACTAATCCATCAGTACCACTCATGGCAACAGCACGAACCTGGTTGTCACCAAGCAGTTGTTGCACTTCGCAGGTAACTGAGACATCTTGTCCAGCAGGATTTTTACCTTCTACTTTTAAGGCATTATAAATACGGGGCATATTACCGCTGGGAAACTCAGCATCGAGTACAGGACCGATAATTTGAGTAATTTTACCAGTGTTTGTTTTATCTGTGGTGGCTACCATTTTCTAATATCTATTTGGTGGTTAGCTGTTTTATATGGCAGGTAAAATCTTAAAAAAAGTGTAAAATTTTGCCAACTTTAAGATTATCACTTTATCGATTCATCTGAAAACTTTCCTCTCATAGCTGTTGGGGCTTGTTTGATTAATATCTGTTCTTTTGAGTATTTAAACTGAAGCTAAATAAAACAATATTGCGATCGCCATTCTCTGAGATACTAATTAAATAGAAATTTCTTCAATCTCCTTAATCGATTTACTTAACTCTTGATGGCTATATTCGTTAGTCTCGTTTGCCAATAAAAATTGATGATAAGGACATTTTTGCTCGCAATTAGCTCTATGAGGCAACTTAGAGCCTAATTGTCGATAATCAGACAACCATGTTTTCAACTCATTAAGCAAATCTGCCAAATCTTGTTCTGTTTGCTGATGTTGCTGTTCACTATAGTCTAAAGTAACGCTTTGAGGTTTACCAGATTTGACAAACCAATAAACCATTTGAATTTGTTCGGGAGCATATTCAGAAGTTTCGGCTAAAACATAAAGATAGAGTCGCGTTTGCCAATTGTTAACTAAGTTTTTAGAGTCACGTGGTTGACGATATGTTTTCCAGTCGAGAATTATTGCTCTATCTATTTTAGCAATCAGCAAATCATAAATGACCGTGAGTAAAAAGCTACCCGAAGTGATGGTGCGACAATGTTCAGCTTCTCGCCAAATATCAGAATTTTGTTCTTGAAGATCGCGATTAGCTTGAACTAGAGCTTTAAAAGCGAGATCTAGCTCTGGATCAGTTGTTAGCAATGAATCAATAGGTAAAGTTAGCTCTCTTTGCTGCATCAATAAGTGAAATCGACTTCCCCACTGCATACTTTCCTGTTGCTCAGGTTCAGGTAGAGAAGTCAAGCCATCTAGATAAACTTGCTGAAACTTCGGAGGACAGATACTAAGAAGATTAAGATGACTTTGTGATAGTCGAATAAGATCTTTTTCAAACATTGGAGTACAGATTAGATTATTGCTAATCTAAAATTAATATACTGCGCACTAATAAATAACAAGAACTATAAAAGATATGGAGTGGCAAGAAATTTCTGGTAACTGGGTTTATCTTCCTCGTCAAGAAATAGTAGGAATCATTCATTTTTTAGGTGGAGCATTTGTGGCTACTGCGCCTCAAGTTTCGTACCGTTCAATACTAGAGCAGTTAGGCAAAGCAGGATATGGAATTATTGCCACTCCTTTTTTAAATACTCTAGATCATTTTGCGATCGCTCGTGATGTTTTGAATCGTTTTGAAACAGTTTTAGAAAGACTGCAAAAAAATAACAAATTGGGTAAAAGCTATTTACCGATATACGGTGTAGGACACAGTATGGGCTGCAAACTCCATCTGATGATCGGCAGCATATATGATATTGAAAGAGCAGGTAATATTCTTATTTCGTTTAATAATTATCCTGTCAACAAGGCAATTCCCTTTATGGAACAGCTTAATCTTGCTCCCATGCTGGAGGTGGAGTTTACCCCTTCTCCCTTGGAAACAACTAAATTAATTGCTGAAAATTATTGTATTCGCCGTAATTTGCTGCTGAAATTCAACCAAGATAACCTCGATCAGACAATTAATTTAAATTCTGTTTTAAGCGATCGCTTTCCTGATATGATCACCATGAAAACCATGACTGGAAATCATTTAACCCCCCTCAATCAAAAAGTTAAGTGGCAATCAAGCAGTTTTTTTACTCCAGTAGATGCGATCGGACAGTGGTTTAGTCAGGAAATGTCGCGAAATTTACAAAGTTTGCAGCAAGAATTAATCATTTGGCTCAATCCTCTGTCAGCTTTTTAAAGTTTTCATCAAGATGCCAAATTTATAATTACCAAGGCTTTGAGAGCAATAATGTATTTTTCTTGACCAATAAAATTCATCTAAAGCGGTTTACTCAAAACAACTTCACTAAATCTTCAAACCAAAGTCTCTACGGTATATTTACAATGAAGGTAATTAAAAGCTAACTTTTACACAATCAATAGTAAAAACTCATTTAGCTTATTAATAAAATTACAGATTACTCAATTTTATATAAGCCTCTATACGCTCAAAGCGGAGAAAAATTATGAAGGTAGCCTTTCTTGCTGGTGGATTAGGAACTCGAATTTCAGAAGAAACCGAAAATAAACCCAAGCCAATGGTCGAAATTGGTGGACAGCCTATTTTGTGGCATATCATGATGCACTATCATCAATATGGTTTTAAAGACTTTGCTGTTGCTCTAGGGTACAAAGGTGCAGTTATCAAAAAATATATGGTTGATTACTGTGCTTTAAATAGTAACCTTACTGTCGGTTTCCGTAACGGAGAAGTAAAGCCTCACGGTGGTTCTAAACTTGATTGGAACGTAGATCTTATTGATACTGGACTTACAACCAATACAGGAGGACGTATCAAACGTCTTGCTCCCTATGTCGGTCGAGAAACATTCATGTTAACTTGGGGTGATGGAGTTTCTAACATCGACCTGCACGAGCTTCTAGCTTTTCACCGTTCTCACGGCAAGCTAGCTACTCTCACTGCTGTTCGACCCCCTGCCCGTTTTGGTCACTTAGATTTGAAAGGGAATCAAATTTCTGAATTTTCAGAAAAACCCCAAACCAAAGAAGGTTGGATTAATGGTGCTTTCTTTGTTTTAGAACCTGAGATCTTTGACTATATAGATGGTGACGAAACCCAATGGGAAAAAGAGCCATTAGAAAGGCTTGCTAGGGATGGTCAGTTGATGGCTTACAAGCACGATGGTTTCTGGCAGTGTATGGACACTTTAAGAGACAAAAATCGTTTAGAAACTCTCTGGGCTAGTGGAAACGCACCTTGGAAAACATGGGAGGATCAAACATATGAAAATACTGGTGACTGGTCACAAGGGTTACATCGGAACGTTAATGATTCCAATGTTGCTAGACAAAGGGTATGATGTCGTCGGTTTAGATACTGATTTATATGCCAGAAGTACATTTGGAGCAGGGATTGTTGAAATCCCTGAAATCAAAAAAGATCTTCGGGACGTAGAACTTCAGGACTTGGAAGGATTTGAAGCAGTTTTACACTTAGCTGGTCTTTCCAATGATCCTTTAGGAAATCTTAATCCCAAACTAACAGAAGAGATTAATTATTTAGCTTCTGTAAAACTTGCCAAATTATCTAAACAGGCTGGGGTTAGTCGTTTTATCTTTTCCTCATCCTGTAGTAATTATGGTGCAGGGGGAGAAGATTTGCTCAACGAAGAGTCTGCTTTTAACCCTGTTACTCCTTATGGAGTTTCTAAAGTAAAAGTAGAGCAAGATGTTAGCCAATTGGCTGACGATAATTTTAGTCCTACTTTTTTACGTAATGCTACTGCCTACGGGGTATCACCTAGATTGAGATTTGATTTAGTACTCAATAATTTAGTTGCTTGGGCATTTACTAAGGGGTTAGTCTATATTAAGAGTGATGGCACTCCTTGGCGACCTATCATTCATATTGAAGATATTTCCAGAGCTTTTCTGGCTGTATTAGAAGCACCTAGAGAACTAATTCATAATGAGGCATTTAATGTAGGTCGCAATGAGGACAACTATCAGATTAAGGATCTGGCGGAAATTGTGATAGATACAGTTCCCAATTCCCGTATAGAATACGCTCCTGATGCTGGTCCTGATAAACGCTGTTACCGAGTTGACTGTAGCAAAATAACCAGAGTACTGCCGAGCTTTAAGCCTCAATGGGATGCCCAAAAAGGAGCAGTAGAGCTATACGAAATATATCAAAAAGTTGGCTTGACTTTAGAGGAATTTGAAGGTTCTAAATACCAAAGAATTGCTCATATTAAGTATTTAATTAGCAACGAACTGCTAAATGGGGAATTACGTTGGCAAAAAGAACAGCTTGCAACTATTGAATAACCTGCATGAAAAAACTTTGCTTGACATATATATAAATATAAGGCGAAGTTGATTTCAAAATGTTTAAATAGGAAAAAATTGGGGCAATCATTTGATGGTTGCCTCGATTAGTAGAGCCAACAATGTAAATTAAATAATAGATAAGCAATATTATGAATGCTTCTCAGCCAAGCTGTCTTTCATGCGGAAATTCTGACTTAAAGTCAATTATTTCCTTCGGTTATACTCCCCTTGCTGACAACCTTTTAACTAAAGAACAGTTAGCTTCTCCCGAATATACTGCTCCATTGGATCTAGCTTTTTGCCCTGACTGTAGTCTAGTACAAATTACGGAAATAGTTCCCCCAGAAATACTATTTTGTCGGGATTATCCTTATTTTTCTTCTGTCTCACCATCTCTATTAAAGCACTTTGGGGATAGTGCCAAAAATTTAATTAAAACTAGAAATCTAGATAATAATAGTTTTGTGATTGAAGCAGCTAGCAATGATGGCTATATGCTCAAAAACTTTGTAGAACGACAAATTCCTGTTTTGGGAATAGATCCTGCTTCGGGACAAGTAGAAGCTGCCAACAATGCGGGGATCTATTCCATCTGTACTTTCTTTGGTAAAGAGCTAGCGCAAAAATTGAAAGGCGAAGGAAAACAAGCTGATGTCTTTTTGGCAAATAATGTTTTGGCTCACGTACCAGATTTAAATGGCTTTGTGGCTGGCTTTTCCATCCTTTTAAAAGATACAGGGGTAGCAGTGATTGAAGCTCCTTATCTAGTTGATTTAGTGCAACACCGTGAATTTGATACTATCTATCATCAACATCTGTGTTATTTCTCTGTCACGGCTTTAGACAAGTTGTTTAGACAGCATTCTTTGTATCTAAACCATATTGAGCGCACCAAAATACATGGTGGTTCTTTGCGCCTATACATAGAGAAAACTGAAGCAGTTCAAGATTCAGTTAAGTCTTTGCTAAAAGAAGAGCAAGAATCTCAGGTGGATAACTTCAGCTACTATCAAGATTTCGCTGATAATGTAGCTGCCTTTAAATCTGCTTTGATGGATATCTTATGGGATTTGAAAAAGCAAGGAAAAAGAGTTGTGGGTTATGGTGCTGCTGCTAAAGCTACAACTATGCTGAGTTATTTGGGCATAGATAAAACTCTTCTAGACTACATAGTCGATCTGAATGAATTTAAACAAGGTCGCTTTATGAGCGTTAATCATTTACCTATTTTTCCTCCCAGCAAGCTTTTAGAAGACAAACCAGACTATGTGCTAATTTTAGCCTGGAACTTTGCTAAAGAAATTATGGAGCAACAGCAAGAATATCGAGCATCTGGAGGACAATTTATTGTTCCTATTCCCGATCCCAAAATTGTTTAGTTTTTGGATGGCAATAGTTAAACTGCCTCAATTTTAGAGGTTAATAAACCTAAAATTCTCTCTACTGCTATTGGCGAAGTGGAGAGAATTAAGTTATCACTAAGGAATTAATAATAGTCAAATAAATTTTTATAGGAGTATTTAATCATGTTGCAAAATTTAAGTTCTACTGATAAGCATTTAAAGTCAGAGCCTAAGAAAATAAAGCATTCTTGTCCTAACTGTGGACATCATGAACTGTCAGTTTTTTACGAAGTTCGCCAAGTTCCTGTACATAGTTGCCTGATGATTTCTAGCCAAGAAGAGGCTCAAGATTTCCCTTGCGGTGATGTTGTCCTGGGTTTTTGCGATCGCTGTGGCTTTATTACTAACACAGTATTTGATGCCAAATGGTCTGCTTATGCGCCTAACTACGAAGATCAGCAGAGTTATTCCCCTACTTTTAATAAGTTTTCCCTTAAGCTTGCTAATCATCTAATTGATAAATACGATTTACATAATAAAGATATTATTGAAATTGGCTGTAGCAAGGGTGATTTTCTTTTATTATTGTGCGAACTAGGCAATAATCGTGGCGTGGGTATAGATCCTAGCGTAGTTCCTGGAAGAGTAAACAGTGAAGCAGCAGACCGCGTTACTTTTATTCAAGATTACTATTCTGAAAAACACTCTGAGTATGTAGGCGATTTTATCTGTTGTCGTCATACTTTAGAACATGTTCAACCAACTTCTGAGTTTATCAAAACTGTCCGTAAGTCTATTGGCGATCGCGATACTGTAGTAGTATTTGAAATCCCAGATAATACTAGAGTCTTGAAAGAACAGGCTTTTGAAGATATTTATTACGAACATTGTTCCTACTTTAGCCCTGGTACCCTAGCTCGTTTATTCCGCGATAGTGGTTTTGAAGTAACCGATTTATATTGTGACTATGGCGATCAGTATCTTTTAATTGAAGCTAAACCCGTGGAAATGCCTTCAGACAAGGTTCATCCTTTTGAAGAGACTGTAGCCGATGTTGCTCAAGATGTGCAGCTATTTACGGACAAGATCACAGGCAAGCTAGAGTACTGGAAAAAGTATCTAGATGATGCTCAGGCGAAAGGCGAAAAAGTCGTAGTGTGGGGTTCTGGTTCAAAATGCGTAGCTTTCTTAACTACCCTGAAAACCATCGATAAAATTCAATATGCTGTCGATATTAACCCCCACCGTCACGGCAAATATATTCCTGGAGTAGGCAAGGAAATTATGTCTCCCGAATTTCTTAAAACCTATCAGCCAGATAAAGTAATTGTGATGAATGCTATCTATACAGAAGAAATCAGCAAAATGCTGAAAGATATGGGTGTATCGACTGAAGTTGTAGCACTTTAACATTCAACATTTATTATTTATCATTGGCTTTTTGTTGCCTTTGAATTAGGGGGGCGAAAACTTTCGCCTCCTTTATTATTTTTACTTTGAGAGATAAGGCTTGTATAAATTGAGTATATATTATGTATAACTATATTATTATTGGTGGTGGTATTGTTGGCTTGTCTACGGCAATGGCTCTTAGTCAGAAATTTCCTAACGCTAAAACTGCTTTATTAGAAAAGGAAGCGTCTTGGGCTGCTCATCAAACAGGACATAATAGCGGAGTGATCCATTCTGGTATCTACTACAAACCAGGTAGTTTTAAAGCCAAGCTTTGTCGTCAAGGCAATCGTTCAATGGTGAATTTCTGCGATAAATACGATATCAACTATCAAATATGCGGTAAGGTCATTGTCGCAACCGAGCCTCATGAACTACCGCTTTTAGATGAGCTTTATCAAAGAGGTTTGGCTAATGAGCTTGAGGTAACAAAGGTTACTCAAGAGCAGGTAAAAGAAATTGAGCCTCACGTAAATTGTTTAGCAGGAATTAGGGTCAAATCCACAGGAATTGTTGATTATAAGCAAGTATGTCAGAAATACGCCGCTCTTGCCCAAGAACATGGTGTAGAGTTACACAACAATACTCGTGTTCAGGGCATTAAATCCACCGCCGAAGGTCATGTTTTAGAAACTAACAATGGTGAATATCAAACCAAGTTTATAATTAACTGTGCTGGATTATATAGCGATCGCATTACAGAATTAGCTCAAGAAAAAGCACCAGCCAAGATAGTACCCTTTAGAGGCGAATATTACGAGTTAACCCCTGAAAAACGTTATTTAGTCAATGGAGCTATTTATCCTGTTCCCAATCCCAATTTTCCTTTCCTAGGCGTACATTTTACCCCTGGTATTGATGGCAGCGTTCATGCTGGCCCCAATGCAGTATTGGGCTTTAAACGGGAAGCTTACCGAAAATTTGATTTTGACTAAGAGACTTTATGGATACCATGACCTATCCTGGCTTTTGGAAATTGGTAGCTAAGTATTCTAAAGAAGGGATTGAAGAGATGATTCGTTCTTACAATAAAGCCATTTTTGTCCGTAGCTTACAAAGATTAATTCCCGAAGTCCAGGCTCAAGATGTTGTACCAACTCCCGCAGGAGTTAGAGCGCAGGCTTTGAAAAGCGATGGAAAAATGGTTGATGACTTTTTAATTCTTAATGGCAACAAAGCCATGCACGTATGTAATGCGCCTTCCCCTGCTGCAACAGCTTCAATCGAAATTGGGAAGCACATTGTGGCTCAATTGCCTAATCTAGTGTGAAAATTATCATAAACTCATGATAATTTGAGCGAAAAGGCGATCGCATGACTAAATGTTAAAAATATACTATTGACCCACTCCCCGAATAGCTGTTAATTTGATTAACGCGATTACGCTACACATAGCCTTATCGTTGTTCACTATAAAATTTTGAGGTGTTATTTTCGTTGATTGACCAATCTTCGTTTTCACCACCAATTATTAGTTTGTCGATTTGCACAAATTCTCTACTAAGCTGATTCATGGCATTGATCAAAATGTCGACCGCGATTAAATCACTTGTGCCAAGATCGAACCAACATCGACCCCATACTCCTAAATATTCAATTTCTCCCATGTTGTGCATGGGCGACATCAGAGCATTATCTAAACTTTCTTGGTCGTATTCCATATAGCTGATCTCTACACCCACATCCTGGACGAGCAAATTCTCAGCATTATAGCCTCCCAGCTTACCAAGATAAAACCAAGAATCAAATAGCTCTTCTATGTATTGTTGTTCCCTTCTCGAAGGCACTGTAGGAAACTCTAACCAAATCCATAAATCGAAAGGGTTGAATTCCCGAAATTGTATTTCCATGATTTTTAAGTAATAAAGAATTTTTTAGTAGAGTTGATTTGTTTCCATTTCCCAATTACTTTATATTTAACGCTACATTTTTGTCCGAACCGTAAAAGTATAGTCGCTACCTGCTTCAAGCTGGTAATCGCAACGCTCTAAAAATCTTTCCAAGGGTTCTCGAATCAAAGCTCTTCCCAAAGAAGGTTGAACAGATAGCCGACGTTGACGAAATCGCCAGCGAAATTGCCATTCGTATTCAGCAGCTTTGACCTCTCCTTCAATTTTTCCCATCGGTAAAGATTGTTGAGTAATTCGGACGTGAGCAATTGTTTCTGGTAAATAACTACAGTTCACAGTTTCTGACGGGAGAATTCAATTAGTAGATAATTTTTATAATTAATATAGCGACTCTTTGGTGAATAGGGTATAAATTTAGGCTTAATTAAGGTTACTTAGTGTTTACCGATACCAATTTTAATCGCTTTATTGATCGTTTATCCCTGCTAAAAATTAAAATTAGTATAGCTTTCTTGAATTTAAAAACATTAAGCTTATCGAACCGAAATTAAAACTATTATAACAACGTGATTATGAGTTAATAAGCCAATAAAATAGTATTATGAATAAAATAATTGCTTGGAAGAATAGCAATAAATAAAGTCTAAATTCTACCTTTCTGACATAGGCAAATAGCTGATTTTGTCTTTTTTTAGAGCTAAGTATTTTAAGCTCCATGTCCTGTTCAAAGTGTTGATTAATTTTTAATAATTTCGTTTCAACCAATTCATCCAACTGCTTATTAGTATCCTGCTTAAATTTTTTGAAGGCAACAATTAACTTTTGCTCTAAAGATTTATCATTAGCATCAGCCGAATTGCTCATAGAAATAACAAGTTTTTCCATTAAACCTGGTCCAAGCTGAAAATAACCTTTACTAAGGCTACGAACTGCATTGGCTAATTCTTGAGCAGGAGTTCCTTTGACTAAATATCCTTTCGCGCCAGCTTCAATTGCTTGATTAATATGTTGTCGATCGTCGTGGCTACTAAGAATTAAAATTTTAGTCTGTATAAAGCGATCGCGAATGATTTGAATCGTAGTCAAACCATCCATATCAGGCATTTCTAGGTCTACTATGGCTATATCAGGCTCTAGTATTTCAATTTGTTTTAAAGCTTCTGTTCCGTTTTCTGCATAGCCAATAATTTCTAGATCTGACTCTTGTTCTAAGTACATTTGTATAGTCTGACGAATTAGAGCTTGATCGTCAACTATTAAAATACGAACTGTAGTTAATTGAGTTTCAATAGTAGACATAAAAAAATTAAAAGTAATTCAATTTTCAATCAATAGAAAAGCAAGCGGTTAGCAAAAATTTACCACGGTTATGCCACAATTTAACTTAAAAATACGATAGTCTTTAAAGTTTTCGTGAGGATTGTGTATGAAGATAATTCGATTCCCAATCTAGATCGATTTTAATAGAAGTAAACTTTTAACAACTTTTTTTAAATATATCCGCAGGATCGGCTGATTGAAGTTTGCGAGTGGCGATCGCTGCTGAAATTCCGCTTTTTTTGTTATCTGGTTCATGGCTATCAAGTTCGCATATGACTAAACCGTTTAGTTTAGCTATTAAAATCACAACCAAGCTAGTATTTGATCAATTCTCAAATTTGCCCATTTTTCCTAAACGTATCGTCATCAGTTCAACATCGGTAATTGCTTTATGTTCTCCTTGGCGGGTATTGGCTGGTGTAATCCAAAATGTTCCCATACTATAGCGTTGTCCACTAGTTTCAATTTCTCCTTTTAAAACATAAACATATTCGTCACAAGGATGAGTATGAAACGGAATTATTGTACCTGCTTTCATCCGTAATCGATGAATTGAACCATGTTCTATAGGTTCAGCTAAAGGTAAAAATTGTGTTCCTGGAAACTGTTCTAAATCTTGCCACGGTTCATGGTTTGTCTGAATAAAAATTTGCGAAGTCATAATAAATAAAATAGATGCTTTGATTTGATAGTCTAAATGCAAAAATGAATAATATTCACTCGTTTAGCATATCATCGAAAAAGCTATTCTTGCCAAATCTAAATTTAAGCTATGAACAAAACTCAACCTAGATATAATGTGGCGCAAAGATATGCTGCTTTATTAAATGCGGGAGAAATATTATTTTGTCAGGGATACGATCAAGCACAGCCAAAGCTGATCGCCGAAAAAGCAAATGTATCTGTCGGTTTGTTTTATCGACATTTTAAAAATAAAAGAGAAATGCTGACTGAAATTATGGTGAAGCATTTAGACAAGCTGCATCGGCAAATTGCTGAAGCATTAGAACAAAACCTAGAGGTAGAAGCAGCACTACATCTGGTTCTGCTACAGACTCTGCGCTATTTCCATCAGCATCAGCAGATTATCAAACTTTTTTTCCTGCAAATTGGCTACGGAGATTTTGCCGCCACTACCAAACTTAGTCAGGCTAGACAAACTTACCGTAGTTTTTTAAGCAACATTATTCAAGCAGGAATTGAAGAAAAGATTTTTTTGGATTCTGAATTACTCGATCTTGAATTGGCTATAAATAGTATTATCGGCACAATTAACTGGTCTATTTATGATTCTTTGGTAGTTAAAAATAAACCTTTAGAACCTGAACTATTTATCAAGAAGCTGTTACCCCATGTACTTAGAAGTCTACAAAGATAAGATCTTTTAAATAAAATGAATTATATTTTTGGCTATAAAAGTTGGAGCTACCTGTTATTAGTTGCTAGCCTATTTTGTATATTTATCGCTACTATATCTCCCTTCGAGTTTATTACTCCAGAGGGGTTTTCTATAAATTATATTGTTGAAAAATTTAATTTTGGCAGCAGTCTCAAAGACTATTGGCAAAATATTCTGTTATTTATTCCTCTAGGAATTAGCTTATTTATAATTACTGCTAACAAGCACCGCAATATCTGGTTGATTTTGATTATTTGCTGTTTAGTTAGTGCCGTAATATCTACTGCGGTAGAGTTTACTCAGCTATTTCTCCCCACGCGTGTATCTAACCTAACTGATATTATTTTTAATACCTGTGGTGGATGTGTGGGTGGAATTTTATACCTTTGGCGTAAGAATATTATTCAGTTTTTGGCTGGTATTCTAACTGGTAATCGTCATAAGCTTAGTTTAAAGTCTTTACTTACGGCGATCGCAATTTATTGTTTCATTGTTATTTTAGGAATCGGGATATTATTAAACAGTATTAATTTATCAAATTGGGATGATGATTATTATTTAGCAATTGGAAATGAGGTTACAGGCGATCGCCCTTGGCATGGCTATATAAATAGTTTATATATTTGCGATCGCGCTTTAAATCAGTCAGAAGTAATTCAGGCTTTTGAAGATAATAATTTTCTACCTCAACTGTCTGGTTTAATCGCATCTTTTGTATTTACAGATCTGCAAAAATCTTATCAAGATAAAAGTCAAAATATCCCAGACTTAAAATTATCTAAATCTCTTCAAGCTAAAACAAAAGAAAATGAAAATAAGGAAATCAAAGATAATAGAGTATATCAATACTTGGGAATCTTATTAAATAAGAATCAGTGGTTAAAAACAAGAGACCGTGCAGTTTTCTTAAACAAAAAACTAAAGCAAACTAATGAATTTAGTTTTTTCCTGACGATTGCCTCTAGAGATTTTCAGCAAAATGGACCAGCTAGGATTATTTCTATAGCCGATGGCATAGTTGCTCAAAATATTATAATTGGTCAATCAGAAAAAAACTTAAGCTTACGTTTGCGAACACCGACAACAGGAAGCAGCGCGAATCAGCCTGAGTTTTTAGTTCCCAATGTTTTTGATAATTATGGTTTTCATCAAATATTGGTTACTTTTGCTCAAAAGAAACTATCTGTTTACATTGATTATCCTAAAAATTTATACTCTTTCAAATTTGATGTTTATAATAGTTCCTTGAGCTATTTACCCTGGGGTAAACTAGGATGGATTGTTAATTTGGCAGAATTTAATGATTTAAAATATAAGCTGGGTTTTTGTATAGTTGTCTTTTCACCCTTAGCCATTTTAATTTATTATTTGATATCTAAAATTTAACTTAGTTTAGGGAAATAATTTTTTATAAGTAGCATATTTACTAACATTTTTAATATTTCGAGTTTTACACTATTTGGCATTTTCTCAAGATTTCAGATAACGAAATATTACTAAGTGTAAAAAAATACGGGTTTTTCAACACATCTTGGCAGATTGTAGGTACAACCATTAGTGTTCCCGATAGTGTGACTGTCAACTAGTATAAAAATACTATCTATCTTACCAAGTCGAAACTGTAGTTCATGGTTCACATAAAGCGCATCGAACTGTCTCACTTTAAATCTTTTGGTGGTATAACCAAAGTACCCATCTTACCTGGTTTCACGGTAGTCTCTGGACCAAATGGTTCAGGAAAGTCCAATATTTTAGATGCGCTGCTATTTTGCTTGGGTTTAGCTAGTTCTAAGGGTATGCGTGCCGATCGCCTGCCCGATTTAGTTAATAATAAACACATTGGTAGTGGCAAAGCAGCAGAAGCAATTGTTTCTGTAACCTTTGACTTGACTGATTTAGGTGACTTAGAAGATGTGGTGACAACGGTAACCGATGCTCATGATTTGATACCTATTGACTCTTCACAAGATTTAGCAGCAATAGGAAATAGTGATAAGAATATTGGTAACGGTAATGGTCATGTAGAAGAGTCAGAACAAGCAGTCACTACAGTAGATGAAGACGATAAAAAAATTGTCGCGATCGCCAACGGAAATAGTTTAGAGTGGAAGGTAACCCGCAGGCTAAGAGTGGCAAAAAAAGGTAACTACACTTCAACGTTTTATGTCAACGGCGAAGTTGCCACCGCCACAGACGTTCATGAACAGCTACAAAAACTAAGAGTATACCCCGAAGGTTATAACGTGGTGTTGCAGGGTGACGTTACCAGCATCATTACGATGAACTCTAAAGAAAGACGAGAAATTATTGATGAGTTGGCGGGTGTAGCAGCTTTTGATCGCAAGATTCAGCAGACACGGAAAACCCTTGATAAAGTACAGGAGAGGGAAGAAAAGTGTCATATAATTGCTCAAGAATTGATTGCCAACCGCGATCGCCTGGCAGCAGATCGGGTAAAAGCGGAAAAGTACCGTAAGCTTAAAGAAAAAGTACAGGAAAAGAAAAACCAAGAAAAAGTTTTAGTCTGGCGATCGCTTAACCAACAGCAAGCAGAATTACAAGAAAAGTTGACGGCAGGGGAAACTGAGAAGGTACAGTTAACTGAGAGTATTGCCAAGCTAAATATCGAGGTAAAGGAATACAGCGAAAAGCTAGAAGTTCTTAATGCCCAGGTAAAAGCCTTGGGTGAGGATGAACAGCTATCGGTAGCATCAGATCTGGCCACTCAAAAAGCCAAGCAGCATCAGCTAAAGCAAAAGCAAGAAGAGTTAATTAATACCAGCCAGCAAAAAAGATTGATGTTGGTGCAAACGCAACAAAACTTAGAACAATATCAGCAGGAAATTAAACGGCTTGAACAAGAAAAAAACCAGCTAGAAAGTGAAACTATTCCTCATCTAACTCAAGAGGCTGTAGCAGCCAGAGAAATAGTTACCCAGAGTAAAGAAGATGCCAATGCGATCGCCGAAGCCTCCGAAGCTTGGGTACAGGAACAAGCTACTATTACCCGTCAAGCATCAGCTATTCAAGATGTTCTTAATCCTCAACGTACTGAACAAGCTAGAATTAGCGAGAGATTTAACCAGTTAGATAGCACTATCACTGAGCAAGCTGAGTCTTTAGAGGCGGTTGAAGCAGAATTAAAAGACAAACAAACAGAATATAATTCCCTATCTAGTCAGGTAACAAAAGAACAAGGTCATGTACAGATAATTGCCCAACAGCTAGCAGAAGCGGAAAGCGATCGCGCTTTGCAACAAGAAACCCAACAGCGTCTTTTAATCGAGCAACGAGAGAAACAACGGGAATTAGATAAGCTAGAAGCTACCACTCAAGCACAACAAGAAGTCCAGGGTACTTATGCTAGCAAGATCATTTTAAACTCCAACCTAACAGGGGTAGAAGGACTAGTTGTGCAGCTAGGACAGGTAGAACAGCGTTACCGCTTGGCGTTAGAAACCGCAGCAGGAGGAAGATTAGGCTTTATCGTCGTCGAAAGCGATCGCGTTGCTGCACAGGGTATTGAGCTATTAAAAAGAGAAAGGGGAGGCAGAGCAACATTTTTACCCTTAAATAAAATTCAAGCACCGCGGTTAGGAAACATTGCCACCATGCGTTTTGGTCGAGGTTTTGTTGATTTAGCGATTAATTTAGTTAATTGTGACTCTCGCTATGACGAAATCTTTGCCTATGTGTTTGGCGGTACTATTGTCTTTGATACCCTTGATAATGCCCGTTCTCAATTGGGTAAACATCGCATTGTTACCTTAGAAGGAGAAATTTTAGAAGTCAGTGGGGCTATGACTGGAGGAAGTAAATCTAGTCGTTCTAGTTTGCATTTTGGTGGTGCTGCAAACCGTGAATCAGGACAAGTAGAAGCATTAAAAGAGCGTTTGGCAGAAATAGACCACATCTTATCTAGCTATGACCAAAGAATAGCAAATCAGATTGCACAAATCAAGGATTTAGTAGAAGAATTAACCGAGGCAAGACAGCTAGGTAGAGATAAAAAAATGCTCTCTGAACAGCTAGAGAAAGAAATTAAGCGTCTTACTGGTCAAAAAGAATTATTAATTAATCAGCTAAACAATAATCGCCAGGAAAGAACAACAATTCAAACTCGCCTGAAAATATTAAACGCATCTATACCCGAACAGGAAACCAAATTACAAGGCTTACAACAACAGCTACAAGACCTAGAAGAATCTCACTCCCAAAGTGAATGGCAACAGGTACAGGCAATAATTAACAGTCAAGAAGAACAGCTACAGCTACATGAAAGAAACTTAAGACAGGCAGAAACGCAACTATTAGATTTAAGCAACAAATATCAACGCCTGAGTGAAAAAATCTCTGAAGCAGAACAATACAATGAACAATTAAACAATGAACAATTAACAATTAGCAATCAACAATTAACAATTAACAATCAGCTAATAGAAATAGAAGTAAAAATAACTGAAACCGAAACACAATTAGAACAACTAACAGCAAAAGTAGGAGAAACAAAAGAAGAACGCGATCGCAGCGAAAATAATCTTAAAGAGTCGCGCGATCGCCATCAAAAACAAGTCTGGCAATTAGAAAAACTCGCGATATCTCAGCAAGAAAGGCAAGCCAGCCTACAAACTCTCCAGCAACAAATAGCCGAACAAGAGTTAGAACTGCCCGATCCTATTCCTGAAATTTCACAGTTGGTAAATGAAGACGGTACTGAAGCAGGAGAATTAATTACCTTTGCCAATCTGCACGAACACGTAGAACAACTTCAAAAACAAATTCGTAACGGAGAAAAACGACTTGAGGCAATGGAACCCGTCAATATGTTAGCGTTAGAAGAATACGAAAAAACCGAAGCCAGATTACAAGAACTTTCCCATAAGTTAGATACTATTGAAGCGGAAAGAACAGAATTATTGCTAAGAGTCGAGAAATTTACTACCCTACGTTTACGAGCATTCAAAGAGTCTTATGATGCGGTAAACGAAAACTTTCAAAAGATATATGCTGAACTTTCTGATGGTGATGGACATCTACAGTTAGAAGACGAAGCAGATCCTTTTAATGGTGGTTTAAATCTAGTTGCTCACCCCAAAGGTAAGGCGGTACAAAAACTAAGTTCCATGTCTGGAGGCGAGAAATCTTTAACCGCATTAGGCTTTATCTTTTCCCTACAAAAATATCGCCCTTCCCCCTTCTATGCCTTTGATGAGGTAGATATGTTCCTCGATGGTGCAAATGTCGAAAAACTATCCCGCATGGTCAAAAAACAAGCACGCTTAGCACAGTTTATCGTTGTAAGTCTGCGTCGTCCGATGATTGAGGCTTCTGAAAGAACTATCGGCGTGACTCAAGCCAGAGGCGCACATACACAAGTATTAGGAATTAAAATGAAGTAGTTTTTAGTTTCGCGCACCAGACGCACCAGACGCAAAAGTAGAAGATAGGCAATAGGATTTTGAAATGAACAATTTTAAATTAAACTTAATGAATGAATGAATGATAGACTTGAAATTCACCTCCAAAATATAATACCTTGATATCTATACTACTAATATCTTTACTAATATTGTTTAGTTCACAAATAGGGTAATTGTTTTTGCCTTTTTTTAAAGAAAATTCACGTGCTAATATCTCTTTTTTATCTAAATCTTCAAAAATCATTTTTGCTCTTACGCTAGATACTTTAATATAACTAGCAACCGATGAATATTTTTCATGAAGATAGTGTTTGATAATTGGAATCTCTTCAAAATTTTCATTTAATGTAAAATCTATAATGGCATATCCAGTAGCTCCTTTTAAACTAGATAAATCCATTTTATTTCCAGTTTCTACAGTAGCTCCAGACTTCTTTTCATAGGATATAATCATGTTTTTAAAAGATGCGGTATCGGCAATATCTAAAGATTTAACTGGAACAGGAATTTCGTTAACTAATATTTTTTTTAAGCTATCATTTAATTCCATATATTTTCCCCGATTACTAGTACATGAAGCAGCAATTGCATTGTTGCTTATGCTTAAAATTAGAACTATAGAAACACAAATTGTTTTGATTGTTTTTATTATCATTTTCGTTAAGCAATTCTCTTTTTATTCAATTGTTGCTTATTAAAAGATGAATGTAACGAGTAATATCACTGATAAAAAAACAGGTTATGTGTTCAAATAGTAATTTAAATTATTTTGATAACGCAGCTTGTAAAGTATTTTTAAAGGAATAAAAAAGACAAATAAGTAAAACCACCTTTACTTATTAACAAAACTGGTATAACTTAGTTCATTGATTTTGTTCCACTCAGAAACTCCCTGACGGAATTGATTCCACTGGTCATGTACCTTCTTAAAGCCAGGGCTTTTAGCAGATTGTGATTCATATAATATACAAAGGCTGCTTTTTGTGCAGCTTGCAATATTTATGCGGGATATGGAGTAAGTTTGGTGCCACCGTCTACCAGAGTTTTTAAAGCTTCTTGATTTGACGAACAACTAATACATTTGCTAACGAGGAGTTGGGCTAGGCGGACTCGAACCGCCGACTTCCACAATGTCAATGTGACACTCTAACCAACTGAGTTATAGCCCATTGTTAAATCTTGATTGATTGTATCAAAATAATCTCAAAAAAGCTAGATTTGCCCTCAAAGCGAGAGTTAAGGATTGAAGTACGGCTAATTCCCCCTCTTCTGTCAATTTGCGATCGCGATCTCCTAATTTCTTTGCTGATGAACCTGTTAATAAGTATTATCCTGTTAATAAACTCACGTAATTTCTTGTCGCAGTATTTACTATTTAAAGCTATCAAACCTTTCGAGTTCACATCAAACATCAAATAAATAGCAAGCAATTAGTTAAACCATGTCTATTACAAACTACGGGGAACATCGTTTCATCAAAACTAACGGCATTCAATTACACTATGTCAGTAAAGGAGAAGGAAAGCTGATGCTGATGCTTCATGGATTTCCTGAATTCTGGTATTCGTGGCGACATCAAATTACAGAATTTGCCCAGGAATATCATACCGTTGCTGTTGACTTGCGGGGTTATAACGATAGCGACAAACCAGAGAAATTAGAGGCATATAAAATGTCTGAGTTGATAGAAGACGTTAAAGGCATTATCAGCGGTTTGGGCTATGAAGATTGTATCTTAGTTGCCCATGATTGGGGTGGCGCGATCGCCTGGAATTTTGCCTACGCTTATCCTGAGATGATAGAAAAGCTAATTGTGCTTAATATTCCTCACCCAGCTAAATTCGCCGCTGGCTTGCAAACTCCTCAACAGCTACTTAAAAGCTGGTATATTTTTGGGTTTCAAATACCTTGGCTGCCAGAATTTATTCTACAGTTAAATGACTATCAGGCGATCGCTGATGCCTTTAGTGAGATGGCGATCGATAAAACAGCCTTTAGTCCAGCAGATCTTCAGGCGTATAAAGACGCTGCTGCTAAACCTGGCGCACTCACTGCCATGATCAACTATTATCGCTGTATTTTCCAATCTTTGTTTAAAAGCGATCGCCCTCAATGGCGAGTTTTAGATGTTCCTACTTTAACTATTTGGGGCGAAAATGATACTGCATTAGGGAAAGAATTAACCTATGGCACAGAAGCTTATGTCAGAGATTGGCAGATTAAATATATTCCTAACTGTAGTCATTGGGTGCAACAAGAACAACCAGTGTTAGTTAATAGATATATGCGCGAATTTTTAAATAGTTGAAATAAAGCTTGTCTGGAGCAAATAATTGTGTCTAAATATACTTAAATTAACCGCGAGAGAGGCTTTCGGTCAGAAAGCATCTCTAATCGCGGTGTTGACCAAACAAAGCCCCTAGTCCCCTAGTCCCCTAGTCCCCCAGTCAGCCTTTACCATCTCATCATGATGCAACGCCTACATTAGTTATCAAAGCTACTTTCCCCTAAAAATTCTCTAATTTCTTTATCTCGCAATAAACAACTATTATTGACTTTAGAACAGTTTTCCAGTTCGTTAGATTCAGACAATACTGCTGCAACCAAAGATTTACTCTCAGATTCAGACTTTCTTAGCTGCTTTACCTGTTGTTCTAAAGATTCAATGCGATCGACTAAAGTGCGTATAACTGCTGCTTCAGAATCGGGTAAATTTCCATGCTCTAAGGGATCTACTTTAACTCCAGAGCGATAGACTATTCGTCCTGGAATACCAACTACGGTGCAGTTAGAGGGAACGTCTTTTAGGACTACCGAACCCGCGCCGATACGGACGTTATTGCCAACTTGAATGTTACCTAATACTTTTGCGCCACCACCAACTACGACATTTTCTCCCAAAGTGGGGTGACGTTTGCCTAATTCTTTACCTGTTCCTCCTAAAGTGACCCCTTGATAAATCAAAGAGTAATCACCAACAATCGCTGTTTCCCCAATTACAACTCCCATGCCGTGGTCAATAAAAACTCCTTTACCGATTTGCGCTCCTGGGTGAATTTCTATCCCCGTTAAAAAACGAGCAAGATGAGAAATAAACCGAGGCAAGAAAGGAATACCAATTTTACACAACCAATGAGCAAAGCGATGAAAAAAAAGAGCTTGTAAACCTGGATAACATACTAAAACCTCAAACCAATTGCGGGCTGCGGGGTCGCGTTCAAATATGATGCGAAAGTCAGCAACTAGTGAGGAAAGCATCAGGTATTGTCCTTTATTGACTAAGTGTTTGCTAGTAACGAAACTATTTTATCGTTTTCGAGTTAATTCTGAACTCTATAATTTGGAGTAATCTTACGCCGATATATCACTAATCTAAAGTATTTCGATCATCCTTATCCCTTTATTAGAGGGTTTTCAACACTTCCGTATTTTGGATTAGCCAGTTTTCTCCTTGAAATATTAGCTGATAACGCACCAGCAAATTATCGTCATAGGATTGAGCGTTATCTAATTTTCCAGCTTGATAATGTTTAGCAATCTCTTTAACCTCTGCATCTACCGTTGCTTTCTGGGGATTGTTGGGATCTATTTTTGCCGAGCGCACGGTAATATTATGTTCATATTCTCGATAGGAATTGCTCTTTTGGTAATAGAGGGCGCGCTTTCGCCAGGTAGCTAGTAAAGGCTCTGCCAAAATATTATTTAGCTGGTCAATTTTATGCTCTTTACCAAAGGCTGCTGACTTACTAGTTAGCCAGGTTTGAATCACCTGCTGGGATTGCTCGGTAAAGCTTACCAGAGGTTTGACCGCAACTTTAGGCTTAACGTCAGGTAACTCAACCATAGGCTGAGAAATTGCGGTCGCCAAAGATGCCTGATTGGCATTCTTAGCAGGATTCAAGAACAGCTTCATAGCCACAAATGCTAATGTTCCCGTTCCCAAAATAAGACCCAAGATAAATAACCGGCCCTTCCTAACGGTAGCTGAACTTAACTTTTTCTTACGAGCAATTCGCTTTTGCCTGGCTTTGCCCTGAGCTTTTTGGATTACCTCTGGGGGAACTGCCCTTTGTTGATGCTGTAGAGGTAAAGAGGGTGATTTTGCTGTTGCTGGGGGAGAATAATTAACCTGAGTAGAATTTTGGGGAACTGTTTGACGAAACCTTGGTTTACTATTAGTCTTAGAAGCAGCATGATTGTTTTGCGGGGCTGAAGTAGTTGAAGTACCTACTGTTACGGTAATTAACTCTCTTTCAGGCTGAGAAACCTTGTTAGATGCTGTGGTTGATGTCTTTTCAAACGCCAATAGATTACGCCAGCGAGAGAAAAAACCTACATTATTGACCGACTTATTCTTTTGATTATTAGCGGTATCTTGTTGATGAGAATTAAAAGAAGCATTGGGCATCTTCGATAACAATGCCGGGGGAGCAAGCTCTTCGAGATATGCCTGAACTTCTTGATCGGCAAAATATTCTCTGATGGTTAAGCTTATGTTCGCTAAATCAGAAAACTGGGCTATTACATCTTCTTGTAACCACTGTTCGCTATAAAAACAGATTCCAGGCAATAGATCTGTAGTGTCTAAAGAGTGTCTCTGAACTTGTTCTAGCTTTGTTTTGTCTGGACTGTTTTGGAGCTTATAAATCGCTTTTTCCGTATGTCCCAGAAGCAAAGCAGATACCGTTTGCTCCCAAGCAACATCTTGCTTTTCGCTGAGATAATCGAGCTTTCTTTGGGCGCGTAAGACTAATTCGGGCTGCTTGAAGCAAAATCCTCTGGCTAAAAGAGCATAAACGGCTAAATAACTGGCGATCGCCGAATCATTTTGAGCCTCGCGATCGAATAGCTGCTGTTGTTCAGTGGAAGTTAAGTAGGTTCTTAGCTGCTGTATAAAGCACAAAAACTGATCGAAGTTCAAGCCAGAACGATCTTGTCCTTTGCCCTCTATTCCCTGACGTTGCAGCAGCATTTCTCTGAGCAATTCAAATCCTTTTGCTCTTTCGGGTGAATTTGCTTGATTTTGCGAAATTAATTCGAGAACCCGATAAGGACGAAGCTTATATAAATCTAGCTCTAATTCTGCTTTAATCTGAGGAAATAAGTTTTCGCGATTAAGTAAATCGACTCCCATTTGACCAGAAACGGCAGCATTTTCATATTCTCGCCGATGCCACTGTTCTCGCCCCAGCTCTAAGTAAGCTAGAGTCAAGGAAAGAATAATGTTTTCTTGAGCATCGGTTCTTACTTTTACTTCTTGCTCAGATGATAGTTTGTCAAAATCTTGACTGTTGAAATAATCTACACCTAGTCGTAGAGCTAATTCATATTCCCCTAATTCGTGCAAAATTAGCAGTGCGCCAATCAGTTGTGAAGGAGCAACTTCTATGGTGGGATTTATCACACGAACATCTAGCGGAAGATCTTCTTGAATCAAAGATTCTGTAGCTGATTCTCTTGACTCCTCGTTTTCTTCTGATACTATTGCCTCAGGAATGGAAAACTCAACTGGCTGCATATTGACCAAGAATTGAGCATCATAATTAGCCCTTTGCTTAGGATCGGCTAAAACTTGATAGGCGTGCTTGATCAATTCTTGACGAGACTGAATTGCCTGATCGTTATATTCTCGGCGGGGCTGCTGCCTTATGCGATCGCTATATGCTTGCTCAAGCTGGCTTGAGGTAGCTTTAACAGGAACGCTTAAGATTTGATAATAGTCTAAAGGTATACGCACGATAATAATTTCCTCTGAACGGCTTTAACGTCCTGGTAAGTGACTTGATAAGTGAAAAAATATAGATGAACTATGGCTAAGATCAATACCTTGAGTAGTGGCAACGGTCTAACTAACCTCAAGACTGATACTTCACTTTTTGCCATGAATTCTAACGTAGTTTTGATAAACTGCATAAGAAATTTAGAATTTAGTTAAAGAAAATATAAACAACTGCAAATTTTATTAGCAACTATGAATCCAGCACAGCCGAAGATTATTGTTCTCGATGACGATCCTACTGGTTCACAGACAGTACATAGCTGTTTGTTACTCATGGATTGGGATGTAGCTACCCTAAAACTTGGTTTGCACGATGATGTACCAATTGTATTTATTTTAAGCAATACTAGGGCGATGAGTCCTGAACAGGCAGCAGCAACCACGCAACAAATTTGTCGAAATCTTAAAATTGCGATCGCTCAAGCAGAAATTAAAGACTTTTTAGTAGTCAGCCGTAGTGATTCCACTCTTCGAGGACATTACCCCGTAGAAACTGACATTATTGCTCAAGAATTAGGGGGGTTTGATGCTCATTTTCTGACTCCTGCTTTTTTTGAAGGAGGCAGAATCACCACAGATAGCACTCACTATCTTTTAATCGATGGGGTAAAAACTCCTGTAGCGGAGACAGAATTTGCTCGTGACTCTGTGTTTGGCTATAGTCATAGCTATTTACCCGACTATGTTGCCCAAAAAACTGCGGGCAAAATTCCTGCTACAGAAGTAGTTAATTTTTCTTTAGAAGATATTCGCAAGGATCAAATTGAGCGACGCTTATTAGAACTTAATAATAATCAATGTGTTGTTGTTGATGGCGAAACTCAAGCAGATTTTGATCTATTTGCCAAAGCAATTTTAAAAGCCACTGCTAAGAGGAAAACGCTTTCTGTTTCGCTCTGCTGCCAGCTTGTTGACCTCTCTAGCTCAGTTAGGAGAACAGCCAACCGCTGCTGAAAACATGGGTGATTATAAGCCTACAGATAAACCTGGGGTAGTTTTGGTTGGCTCTCATGTGCAGAAAACCACTCAACAGCTACATCGGCTACTGAAAGAAGATGGTGTAGTCGGCATTGAAGTTGATGTAGTGCGTTTGCGCGATCGCCCCCAAGAAAAAAACATCATTTTGCAACAGACTTTAGATGAAGTTAAACAAGCATTTACTCAGGGTAAAACCCCCGTAGTTTATACCAGCCGACAAGAGTTAAGTTTTGCAAATACTCAACAGCGACTTCGCTTTGGTACCGAAGTTTCGGCACTGCTAATGGAGATCGTCCAGGGTTTGCCCCAGGAAATTAGTTTTTTGATTAGTAAAGGCGGAATTACCTCTAACGATGTTCTTAGTGTCGGTCTAAATTTAACCGCTGCCAGACTTTTAGGACAAATTTTACCAGGATGTTCCGTAATTAGGACTGAGGCAGATCATCCCCAGTTTCCTAATTTACCAGTAGTTTTATTCCCTGGAAACGTTGGCAATCAAGATAGTTTGGCTGCTGCGGTGGCATCGCTTAAGAATTTTCTAATTTTCTCTTAAGAGCAACTTACGTTAGTATGTGAAGCGTGAAAACTACCTAAAAAGTAGATATACGTAGATATACGGATGATCAGGATGGTTGCATGACTGTTGAGCGTACTATCTCCCTAGACAAAGTTGACGATCAGCTTGATTCGTCTCCCTTAGTTAATCGCTATTCCCAGATCTGCCTGAAAAATGATGGCGAGCGACTTTCGCTAGTATTACCGACTCAGGCAGAGATTAATTCTGATTTACCTTGGTCAGAAACTTGGCAAGAATTGAAACATCTGTTACAAACCAAAGAGCAGTCTTGGCAAGTAGGAACAAAAGTATGTTTGGTTGCCAAAGATCGCTTACTCGATTCTCGGCAACTGCAAACTATTGCCGAAACTCTAGATGAGGTTCAGCTATCTCTGACAACCATTAGCACTAATCGTCGGCAAACGGCGGTAGCAGCAGCTACTAGTGGCTATTCTGTTGAGCAGAAAACTATTGCTGAATCTTTAGCAGATAATCTGACTAACCCGACTCAGGAATCTTCTCTTCCTTTGGCAGAGCCATTATACTTACAAAATACGGTACGCTCTGGGGTGGAAATACGCCACCCAGGAACAATCGTGATTTGTGGAGATTTAAACCCAGGCGGAAAAGCGATCGCCGCTGGGGATATTTTAGTCTGGGGACGTTTAAAGGGTATTGCCCATGCGGGAGCGCAGGGAAACCATCAGTGTCGCATTGCTGCACTACAGATGGAATTTACGCAACTGCGTATTGCCAATGCCGTGGCAAGAGCGCCCAAGATAAGACCAAGAAGTTTATCGCCAGAGTTGGCTTTTATGACTACAGAGGGAATTCGTTTGGCTCAAAACTCAGAGTTTGCCAAAAACTATGTTTTCTCCCCGTCAAAAAAGGCATGGGTTGATAAGCATCAAGCAAAATAATTACAGCTACATAAATCGTAAGTAAACAATATGAGTCGAATAATTGTTGTTACTTCTGGCAAAGGAGGAGTGGGTAAAACCACTACCACATCAAATTTGGGAGCCGCAATAGCCAAACAAAATCGTTCTGTAGCTCTCATTGATGCTGACTTTGGATTGAGAAACTTAGACCTACTATTAGGATTAGAAGAACGAGTAGTTTACACGGCGATCGATGTGCTGGCTGGCGAATGTCGTCTGGCACAGGCATTAGTCAAAGATAAACGTCTCAAAGGTTTAGTGCTGCTTCCTGCTGCGCAAAATCGCAATAAGGAATCGGTAAAACCAGAACAGATGCAAAAAATAGCTACCGCCTTAGCCAAAGGCTATGATTATATCTTGATTGATTGCCCTGCGGGTATTGAATTAGGTTTTAGGAATGCTATTGCCGCAGCCCAAGAAGCTTTAATTGTCACAACTCCCGAAGTTGCTGCGGTACGAGATGCCGATCGCGTGATTGGACTCTTAGAAGCAGAAGGAGTAAATAAAATTAACCTAATCGTCAATCGAGTTAAGCCTCGTATGGTTGAGGAAAACAAAATGATGAGCGTTGAAGACGTTTTGGAATTGTTAGGAGTACCATTGATTGGTGTTGTTCCTGATGATGAAAAAGTGATTGAAGCTACCAACCGAGGGGAACCTCTCGTATTAGCAGACTATGAATCTGTCCCAGGGACAGCATATACTAATATTGCTCGACGTTTAGAAGGAGAAGAAGTACCATTCCTTGATTTAATGGCAAATCAAGGCAATCTCTTGTCTCGTCTACGCCGAATGTTTGGTGGCTAATCAGCACAATAAAGTTTACGGACAACACCATTAATTGTGTTCGTTTTTGACCATGCAAACAATCTTAAACATGATTCACGGATTTGTGGAAATGCTTTTTCCCTGGAATAAGAACGCTAATAGTCGATCTCACGCTAAGAGCCGTTTAAAGCTAATTATTGCCCATGACCGCGCTAGTATCAATCCAGAGATGCTGACGGCAATGCGGGAAGAAATTTTAGACGTAGTTGCTCGCTATGTTGAAGTCGATCGTGAGGAAATGGAATTTTCTCTTTCTAACGATCAACGAATGACTTCTTTGACCGCTAATTTACCTATTCGCCAAGTTAAAAGAATGGGTGAATTGCGAGAACAAATAAACAAGATAAACAAAAATAGTTCCCTTGATGTTCAAACCCTAGAAGTAGTGGAAGTCAACCAAGGAAATGAAAACACTGATGCTAAACCACAGTGAAATAAATTCGGGTTGACCACAAGCAACTAAGATACGTTCAATGTTAATTGATAAGTACTTAGAACCATAGCTAGTGGTCAATTTGAAGAACGATCGTGAACAACAAAGTTATCAAGTAAGCGATGGCAATTCGGCTCGATACTATAAATCGTATCCGATCTGCTTAAAGTAGCATTTTTTACCATTGCTCCTTGTCATAGCCGCTGTTTTCTAGCTGTCTATGTAGGTTTGTTGTTCATATTTTTTTGGCTGCTAATTATAATATTTGAATAATACTTTCGATTAAAATCCTCTGATTTTAAGGTTAGAAAAATGACTCACACCATTAATATTAAAGCCTTTACTGATTCGATTAGCGATCGCGCCTTAGAGCAGTTATGTCGAGAAAATCCCGATCTTAGATTTGAAACCGATGCCAATGGAAAACTAATTATTATGTCTCCTACAGGAAGCGAAAGCGGTAAGAAAAATTCTGATTTACTGGCTCAAGTTTGGTACTGGAATAATCGCCATAAATTAGGAGTAGTGTTTGATTCTTCCACAGGGTTTAAGTTATCAAATGGTGCTACTCGATCGCCTGATGTTAGTTGGATTGCCATTGAACGCTGGAATAGTTTAAATGACAAGCAAAAAAGAGGCTTTGCACCCATCGATCCTGATTTTGTGATCGAATTGATGTCTCCTACTGACAACCTGTTAGAAACTCATCAGAAGATGATGGAATATATTGGTTGTGGTGTCAAGCTAGGTTGGTTAATTAATCCCGATCAAAAAGAAGTAGAAATTTATCGTTTTGGTAGAGATAAAGAGATACTCAGCAATCCTCATAGTTTATCTGGTGAAGATATGTTGTCAGGATTAAATGTAGATTTGTCCGCTATTTTTTAGACAAGTACACTTTCAATGTTTAATGATAAATGATAAATGTTAAATGATAAAAACGAATGATATTGCTGCGATTATTAAAATCCCTACTTTCTAAGCATAAAAATCAGTTTCAATTGAGGCAGTTTGTTACGAGAATTGCAACTGTGTGCCTATTAATAACTATTTTTTCTTTTTCTTGGATATCTCCCGCTCTAGCCACCATAGATGACGATCGCTATGAAGGCAATATTTTTCTTCTGTTTGGTGGCAATGGTTCTTTAGTTCCGCCTCGTATGAATTTACCAACCTCTTTAAAACGGGAAAAACCAGCTATTTTAGTATTCTATGTCGATGATAGTAGTGACTGTAAACAGTTTTCTATTTTGGTAACTCGCCTCCAAGCGTTTTATGGACAAGCAGCAAGTGTTATTCCTGTGACAGTTGATTCTTTTATCGATCGGCAGCAATATTCCCCTAAAGATCCAGCTTATTATTACAGTGGCGTAGTGCCTGAAACGGTTATCTTGAATCAGCAGGGTAAGGTGGTTTATGACGGTAAAGGACAAGTTCCCTATGAAGAAATGGACGATGCTTTAAGAGAGGTTTTTAATTTATTACCCCGCTCAAAATCTGAAGTTCTAAAACGCCGTTCCTTTAATGAATTTAATTCAGGGATGACTCGCTGATTACTGATTAACACTAGTTTAGGTTAAGAAAATTAAACGGTTAGGAAAGTATAAAGATGAAAAAAATTTTATCTCAAATCACAAATCTTAATAACTAGAGCGCGTCATCAATTAGAAAATACAGTTTTCGCGCTGCTCTGAGCGTTGGTCAAATTGAGCAGATTGAGAGATGGTGCGATCGCCTGATGCCAGGAGAAATCTGGCAACAAACTCAACTCGTTCTGCTTTTACTGGCTTAATTCATAATCGCGGCTTTATAGCGATCGCAACTATGATTCTGGTCAGACAAATTCTCATCCCAGTTTTGCGGTAGCGCCTTCGGTACTATCTCTTTATCTCTAACTGATTAGATAGCCATTACCGTACTTACTTCCGTCGTGCTTTGGGTCGGAGAGTTAGGGCGTTTCTTCAAGCGCAATCAAAAATATTCGATAGTAAATCTAAGTTTAATTAGATTTACTATCTGAATAAGCAAATATTGATTATTTTATCTCGTCAGGAAAAGTACTTTCAGCCACATCTGGATAAAGTTTGCCCAAATCTTTTAATGCTTCTCCTGTTTCCTTTCCAATCTCTTTGACTTTTTCCAAGGGAGCATCTTCGGTTCGGCGAGCTTGTTGTCTCCACTCGCGAGTTGTTGTCGGTCTTTCGGGATTATTTCCTACGACATCGCCACCAACAACATCAGCGGCAGTCTTGCTATTTATGGCAGAACTGCTAACACCATTGGTTAATAAAACCGCTCCTAATAAAACAGCAGTCAGAAAACTTTTGACTTGGATTTTTTTTAGAAGAGAACTGATGCGATTTATGGCTAAAGAAATTAAATGTATCATAGTTAGTTTTGTTGATAAATGTGTTTTTTTTGGTGTCAATAGCTTAAAATCAAAGTAAATTTATTTGTAATTTACTCAATTGTGGTCAAATAAACTAAACAACAAATTTATTTGGCTATTATACACACATTTAGGTTAACTAACTTCTAAACATTAATTCCTCCAACTAAAGTTATAATTTGTTGTGAATATGCTATTAAGCTATTAATGATTAAATACTTCTAATATCCGCCAGAATTTTTGGATTATGCGGGAGTGGAATTAATTTTGATCGGTGCATCGGCTAATATTGAACAAGAATTGGGAATCGAACTTCATCCAGTCAACGAGATAAAAGACACCGCAGAAATACTCAATGACTTACGGATGAGGAAAAGCAGACATCCAATTGAACCTCTTTTTACTGGAGAATGGCGTTAAGAGTAATTATAAAGTGCAGTTATAGTTTTCTTAACAATGAAAATAGATTAAAGGCGATCGCATTAGCTAGGCGATCGCCTGAAACACAGTATTCTAAAAACATCGGCAGTTTATCGCCCGAACAATTTTTTAGCCAACCTTTTATAAAAAAGCGATCGCACCTATAAATAACTTTGCAATTTATCTCGATCTATCAATAGAAATACTAATTTGATTTTCATTAATTAGATTCTCTATTTCTTTGGTGAGATGTTGGTATGAAGCGATCGGTTTATTAATTAAAGTATCAGCTAACCCAACTAGACACTGATTGCAGCGCAAATATTTAATTAATAACCCAATTAATCACAAAGTGACCTTTTTTAGCTGTCGCTTTGAGGAGAAATCTTATGACCAACACAGAATTTGATTCAGAACAATACGCACAAAATCCTTATCCCAATATTCCGCCGATTATTGAAAGCTTAGAGAGCGAGTATTTAGGCAATGGTGTTACTAGCTCTGTAGCAATTGCTGGACATCCTATCCATCCGATTATCGTTGTTTTTCCCGTGGCTTTTTTAACTGCTGCTGCTGGTACCGATCTTGGCTATTGGCTGACAAAAGACTTTTTTTGGGCGCGTGCTTCAAGCTGGTTAATCGGACTGGGTTTAGTAGCGGGTGTCTTGGCAGCTTTGATAGGAATGTCGGACTTTTTAAAAGTTCCTAGAGTTCGTAAGCGTACTGCTGGTTGGGCGCACATGGCACTAAACGTTACTGCTTTAATCCTAACCGCAATTAATTTTGGGTTAAGACTAGTTGGCACAGATTTTATCGTTCCTGTTGGTTTAATTGTCTCGTTGTTAGTAGCCACACTCCTCGGAGTTGGTGGTTGGTATGGTGGAGAACTTTCTTTTCGGCACAAAATTGGGGTTATTGGCCCCAATGAGATTTAAACTTTAACAGGTAGCTTTTCGCTTAGAGAGCGAGTATTAATATTTAATACAACAAAGTTACCTTACTTGAACCTGAATTTTTTGACCAGCCAGTCCGAAATACTAGGAATAGTTAAGTCATTAAAATCGCCTTCAACTTGGGTATAGCCATCCATGGGCGCAAACAAATTGTTAGCACCATCGGCAGATTTTGGTTCTGAAGTACGCTGTCCTTTAAAACCAATAGCTAATAATATAGCATCCATCAGTTCTGGCGAAAGTCGTTGACCTAGATCTAATATCCTACCCACATCACCGACAATAAAGTCGCGGGTAGGATGTTCGGCTGTATGAAGAATAGCTTCAGCTACCAGCTTAGGCGAATAGTAAGGTGGTAAACCTGTGGGTTTGACTCCTATCTTGGTAAGTACATGATTGTAAAAGGGCGTATTAATTACTGCTGGCTTGATGCTAGTAACGCTAACGGGTATTTTTTCATGTTGCAGTTCTACTCGCAGAGATTCGAGAAAGCCTTCAAGACCATGTTTGGCAGTCGAATAAGGGCTTTGCAGAGGTAAGGCTCGCCTTCCTTCCATGGAAGAAATATGAATCATTGCTCCTCTTCCTTCTCGTTTGAGATAGGGTAGTGCTGCCATTGCTCCATATACTTGTCCCATTAAAGTAACATCAATCACTCGCTTAAATTCTTCTGGCGTAATTTGCTCAAAGGGAGCAAGAATACCAGTAGCAGCGCAATGCACCCATGTATCCAATCTGCCATACTGCTCGACAGTATAATCGGCGATCGCCTTAACGCCTGCAAAGTCTGCTACATCACAAGTAATTGCCTTAGCATCGCCTCCAGAAGCCTGAATTTCTGCCACTAGAGAATTTAGTCCCAGTTCATTTCGGGCTGCGACGACTACTTTTGCTCCCTTGAGGGCAAACTGTAATGCTGTTTCGCGTCCAATACCACTAGAAGCACCAATAATAGCGACTACTTGTTGGGAAATTAATTTTAGCTGCATGAGGATCTTTCCTAAAAGTGTGGATAAAACTATATAAGATTAGTGTTTACAATCTATTCTTTGTTTACCGCTTAAATCCTCTGTCAAAAGAAGTGGAAGGAATAATGATCGAGAGCGAAAGAGCGATCGCTCTAACCAGCAACGCCGTAATTGTAAAGTGCAGTTATTGAAGTTTGAAGTATTACTTCTTACTCCCTACGGTAGGGCTGTTTCATTCCCAGGAAAATCTTAGAATAGTAGGGAATTTAGGGAGATAGGGAATTAGGGAAAGCTAAAATGCAGCAAAATAAACCAAAATTTATTAGCAACCACGAAGATTTAGAAGTCTACAAAATTGCCTTCGATGCTGCTATGGAAATATTTAAGCTTTCTAAAAATTTCCCCAAAGAAGAGAAATATTCTTTAATCGATCAAATTCGACGTTCTTCTCGTTCAGTATGTGCCAATCTAGCCGAAGCATGGCGAAGCGGTGGAAGCCCGCGTCGGCGTAAGACGCAAGGGAACGTCCACCAAGACAGAAGACGCTACAAGGGTTCTTTTTTACTAAGGTTGAATGATGCGGAGGCTGAGGCAGCAGAGACTCAGGTTTGGCTAAAGTTTGCGGTAAAATGTCACTATTTAGCTGTAAATTCGGGAAGAAAGCTTTATAGCCAAGCAGCCCCAAGGGGGCAGATTCTCGCAAAGCGAGAACTGGACGCTTTGCGTCCGCATCAGATTTTGGGATTAATTGTCATCATGACTAATAGTGCTGATAAATGGTTGTTAAAAAGCAAGGAAAATAAGTGAATATTTCCTCAATTCCCGAATTCCCCAAGTCCCTAACTCCCTGCGGGGGGTACCCCTTGGCTACTTCTGCCTTCATTCAATGGCGATAAAAATTATCATGGAAAAGTTCATAGCATTCACAGGCAGCGTTTTCTAGACCTGAGCGAGTTAAAACAGTGATTTTGCCACGGGAATAACTTATTAACCCTGCTCTTTGAAGAACCCCTGCTGCTATGGTTACCCCCGAACGACGAACCCCTAGCATCTGACCAATAAATTCCTGAGTCAGAGGCAACTCGTTGGATTGAGTTAAGTCTTGAGCCGTCAGCAGCCAACGAGCCAAACGTTCTTCAATTGTGTGATGTCCATTGCAAACTGATAGTTGGGCAGTTTCATTTAGTCTGGTTTGAGCGTAGTTTAACAATATTCTTTGTAACTTTCCTCCTCGGTTGAACTCCCGTTTTAAAACTAGAGCAGAAATCTTTAGAGCATGATCTGGCACTTGAACAATGGCGCGCTGACTACTATAACCATTGCTGAGGACAACTGGAAGACCGACCATTCCCGTACCGCCAACTAGAGCAATTTCAGTGCTAGTGCCGTTACTCAGTATAGAAACCAAAGAAATCAGCGCAGTATTGGGAAAATAGACGGTTTCGATCTTTTCTGAACCTTCGTGCAAAACAGTTCCCACTGGAAGAGAGACAGGCGTTAAGTAAGGTTCTAAACGCTGGTATTCAATTTCTGGCAAAGCTGCCAAAAGACGATTAGCTGAATGTGTATGGTCTTGAGACACAGGAAAACACCTTTTATATTGTGCTGCTGCTAAAAAAAGCTAACGGCACAAAAAGGAAACCCATGTTTAAATTCTTATGTCGCCAAATTTTACAGGCATAATGATCGTAACTCGATTCCGTTGAGTTATATCAGTTTTAGAGATAAGAAAATATAGTACGTCTGGTGTAAATTAAAAATCAGGGTGATTTGTTTGAAGCTACAAGCTATAAGCCTTAAGAGAAGGTTTGAATAAGTAATATTGGCGATCGCCAGTAATGATCGAAACAATTATCATCATGGCGAATCTGGTAATTGAGGAATTAAGAGTTCAGCTATAATTGGCAGATGATCTGAACCAATAGCCCGACCTAATTTAAAGTTTTTAACCTGAATATCGGCACTTACTAAGCAATGGTCTATGGGTGCAGATAGAGCAGCAACTTGAGGAGCAACTATCGAATGAGTGGGTAAGATTCCAAATCCTTGACGGGCATTGTGTAAACCAGAAAGCTTAATCATAGAGTAATAAAAAGGTGACCACATCGAAACATTTAGATCGCCAATTACGATAACTGGCTGGGTTAGGGTTTTTACATATTCGCCAATACCAATTTCCAAATGCTGATTCCGAATCTCCCATCCTGGACGACCATAATATAGCTGGGGGTAGGCATGAGTGGCAACAAACCTCACCAAGCGATCGCCCACTTTAATATCGGCAATAATTAAGCCACGATAAGTACCATAAAGCTTTAGTTGAGGATTAGCCAGTGGCAGTTTACTGTAAACCTCCATTTCCATCTTTTCTGAGCGAACATGGTAAGGATAACTTGAGCTTAATGCTGCCAGATGAGGATGCCAGTGGGGGATGGCTTCTAGAAAAACCGCTATATCTGGCTGTTCTTGATTAACTAAAGCGATCGCCTTATCGTAGTTTTTATTTGACCACAAAACATTATAAGAAAATACCTTTAGTGCTTGGTATTGCTCAGGGTTGGTAATCTTTGGTTGATTAAAATACCAGGGTAAGATTTCCGCTAAATTGAGCAAGACGCAAAACAAACTAGCAGCAATCCAAAGTTTTTCGTGGGTTAGCAAGAAATAAACCAAGCTACATAAAGCCATGAGCAAAAATTGCAGCTTATAGCCTGAAGCAAACTCAAAATAAAGATTGAACCTGCCTAAGTATCCTGCCAAAGATAAAGCGATCGCGCTTATGCTCAAGCAAGCAAATAAATAGTAGTTAACATTGATACACTTCTTGTTAAACACCGATTAGGATTAGGCAATTATCATGTTAGAGGCTATAGCCTAACAGATACATAGTCTACTGACTATCTTTTCATCTCATTCAAAACTGTGCTAGGTAACGTGAATTTAGAATAAGCCAGAAAACTCGGCGTTGCTGATTTAGCGGACGAGCGCGGTCTTTGCTGCACGGAAATGCCCTGAGTTAAAGGGCTGTCAGGCGCGAGCATTCCCTTGCGCCTGACGGCGACGCGGGGTCTCACCGCTATTCCACTCTCGCGGTGTTGGTTTCGGTCATGCGGCTTTTGAGACAGAGTATTCTTTCTCAACCTCGACAGTTTGCTCAACGGGGGAAACCCCCGCAACGCAACTGTCTCGCAACGGGCGAGTGGAATATGCTCTCTAGCCGAGAGCATTTCCTCGCCCCAAAACGCGCCGTACAAAGAGCGACTCGTTCAAGACAGGTATGAAATCCGAAGTAATACTGCTCGTAGTTATTGGTTATTGGTAGTTAATTTAAGCTAAAAACTAACGACTAAAAACTTTAAGGGTAATAGTTGTACAAATCATACCCGTATTCAGCAACGCCAAAACTCACATTACGCCGATAAGTAAAATTAGAAGCCACGTAGCATAATTCCCCATCATTGTTGACAGGGAATAATTAGTAAGCGGTTGCTAGTTATCAATTAGTGATGCTGAACTTTTAAAAAGATAGGTCACTAAAAGTTGTTTTACTTGGCTTGAATTGTATCTAGCTTTGCCTGAACTTTCTGGACTACGTTATCAGGTAAAGGAACATAGCCTAATTCTTTGGCATAAGCCTGTCCATCAGTTAATGACCAGTTAACTACATCCTTCAAACCTTGTAATTTATTGGGATCATCATAATTTTGATATGCCAAAATCCAGGTATAGGTAACAATAGGATAAGAACTTTCTCCTTCTGGGTCGGTAACAAACGCCCGTAGATTTTCTGGTAAAGTTGTAGCACTTAAAGCTCCAGCAGCAGATTCATCAGAGGCTGCAACATACTTTCCAGATTTGTTTTCTAAAGTGGCAAAAGGAATCTCCTGTTGCTTGGCATAACCATACTCAACGTAGCCAAGCGCGCCTTCGGTTTGCAGAATTTGAGCCGTCACCCCTTCATTTCCTTTTGCACCTATACCTGTTGGCCATTCTACGGTTTTACCGTCGCCAACTTTTTGTTTCCATTCAGGACTAATTGCGCTTAGATGTTTGGTAAATACTCCAGTAGTACCACTACCGTCTGAACGATGAACCACGGTAATTTTGCTGTCGGGAAGCTTGGCATCAGGATTAAGAGAGGCGATCGCAGTATCGTTCCATTGAGTAATCTTACCCAGTAAAATATCTACATATACTTGACGAGAAAATTTTAATTGAGCAACATCAGGTAAGTTATACGCTAGTACAATACTACCAGCAGTCATAGGCAACAACGCCACTCCCTGCTTCACCGCGGCAATTTCCTCGTCTGTCATTGCTACATCACTCGCACCGAAATCCACTGTTCCTTGGGTAAACTGCTCAACCCCAGCACCACTGCCAACGGACTGATAAGATACCTGAACATTAGGATTCTGCTTATTGTATTCAGAAAACCAGCGTTGATATAAAGGTGCAGGGAAAGATGCACCAGCACCAGTCAAACTGACACTTTGTGCATTAGCAACGGGGGTAGAAAGATTAACTTTATTAGCAGAAATATCTATATTTTGCGCGACAAGTCCTAAAGACACCGCTGATATAAGAGTTAAGCAAAAATTTTGTTTAGTTTTAAAAACCATCTGATTTTAGTAAATTAGTTTGTCAACAGTTAACAATATTTGATTGAGGTAAAGAGAAAATTAAGGATTAAAAATATGTTATTTTAACCAGCATTTGGATATTCATAGCTTAGATACTTTCATTCTGAATCTGCATCAAATAATAAATAGATTTAAAAATAATCGAATTTACGAGCAATTGCTAATCATACTAGTTTGTATATTATGGGCGATTAATTTATAGTTAAAACCATGTAAATTAGGCTTAATAAAGCTATTTTAAATGTTCTAAATAAAAAATTTAGCTAATAAATACCAACATATAACTTACGCAAGAATTATTTCGAGATCGGGATTTTCTAGCTGCTGAATCAAATAATCTTGAAAAAGAACATTTTTCAGTTGGTAAACACTAAAATTATTCGCGATCGCTAAATACTCTAAACGCACCCAAACAAATAAAGAAGTGACAGCGTACCTATAACTCAAGCTAAAAGCTATTGAAAAACGAAAAACAAAGAGTTGTGAACAAAGATTAAAAAATAAGTATCATCTCAGAAACTAGACACCTTCAAAACATAAGTTATAAGAATAGTTATCAATAAATTTGAAGAACAGCAATGCCAGACAAAAGCAATCGAGCTTCTTTATTAGCTGATGCTAGTAAAAGATTAGAAGAGGCTTTAAAGCACGTGACGATTTCTGAAGATGCGATCGCTCGCTTGCAGCACCCCAAGACAAGCTTGAGCGTATCTATTCCCGTGCGGATGGACGATGGCAAATTAAAGGTATTCTCTGGCTATCGAGTGCGCTACGACGACACCAGAGGCGCAGGTAAAGGAGGCGTTCGCTATCATCCTCATGTCACTCTAGACGAGGTGCAGTCACTAGCTTTCTGGATGACCTTTAAGTGTGCCTTATTGGATTTACCCTTTGGTGGTGCAAAAGGAGGCATTATCGTTAATCCCAAAGAATTATCCAAGGCAGAGTTAGAAAGATTAAGTCGCGGTTATATAGATGCGATCGCCGATGCTGTCGGTATAGATATTGATATTCTTGCTCCTGATGTATATACCAACGCCACCATCATGGGTTGGATGATGGATCAATACAGCACGATTCGACGGCAGCTATGTCGGGGAGTAGTTACAGGCAAACCATTAGCTCTGGGAGGAAGCCAAGGCAGAGATACCGCTACAGCAATGGGCGCATTTACCGTAATTCAAACTATGCTGCCCAAATTTAAGCTTATTCCCTCAGAAACTACCGTTGCGGTTCAGGGTTTTGGTAATGCAGGTGCAACTATAGCAGATTTGCTCGCTGAGGCGGGGTACAAAGTAGTGGCTGTTAGTGATTCCCAAGGCGGCATTTATGCACCTCAAGGTTTGGATATTACTAGCGTTAAAAAACACAAAAATCAGAGTCGCGAAATGAAGGCAGTATATTGTCATGATAGTGTATGCAGCATTGTCGAACATCAGGTTATATCGAATCAAGAGTTATTGGCTTTAGATGTAGATGTCTTAATTCCTGCTGCTTTAGAAAATCAAATTACCGCTAGTAATGCAGCAGATATTAAAGCTAAATATATCTTTGAGGTGGCTAATGGCCCAATTAACTCTGATGCTGATAAAATTCTTGCAGCCAAAGGCATTTACGTTTTTCCTGATATTTTAGTTAATGCGGGGGGAGTTACCGTAAGTTATTTCGAGTGGGTACAAAATCGTAGTGGTTGGTACTGGACATTAGCAGAAGTAAATCAACGCCTTCAAGACAAAATGCTCATAGAAGCCGAGAAAACCTGGAGTATTAGCCAAGATTTAACCATTGATATTCGTACCGCAGCTTATGTTCATGCACTAAACCGCTTGGGAACAGCTTTAGATGCTAAAGGAACCAAAAGTTATTTTACTTCTGGTGTGTAATTAAAGGTGTTGGTGATTTAGCAAATAAGGCACAAAGTACGTTTATTCATAGCTATTAAACGCTAGTTCAATGAAATAATTTTCCGAATCAATTTTAAAGCGGAGTAGAGATAAAGAGCGATCGCATCCTATACAGATTCAGACGAGAGAATTATGAGATATCGTAATTTATCGCTTATCTCAAAAATTCCACGAAACATTAACAACTGGGAATTGACAATAATCGAGCTAAATCAACTATCCTGAACGTTTATTGGCTACGAGGGAAAACCGTCCTTTCTTCCAGTAAACACAACTGCTACCAGCAAAGCCATTAAGTAGGAATGAAAGGCGATCTCGCTTATGAACTTGTCAAACCACAATACAATGCGATCTTAACTATTATCGTTCGATCCAATCTCTACTATTAAAAGGGTATAATCTCCCAAGGACGAGAGATTAAAGCAGTTTTTACTGTATTAATATTAGAGTCTATGACCGTAAAACTAGATGTTACATCGTCATTATTAATATCTACTAAAAGATTAAATGATGAACTAAAAGGACTATTTTTAGGTTGTATATTTAATAGTTCGTGTCTTTCTTGTTTGTCTATAATTTGAATATCACATTCTCGAACAATACGCTTCCAACCTATTTCTTTTATTAACAATTGTTTTAAGTGATCGGTTGATTCCCTTGAAATCCATTCAATACTCCATTGGCTAGGATCTATTTTTCCATATCTCTGAGGAATTATTTCGCCATGATGAGCGTAAAAATGATAGCCATCAAGAAATTCTATTGCGGGAGAACCAATATTATGAATGCGTTTTCGCTCGTCTAAAAAGATTTTGTTTGGGCGATCGCAAACAATGCACAAGTTTTCAAAACAAAAAAGCCAGCCACAATTATCGACTAAATCCTCAAGTAAAGAAATTCTTTCTATGAATTGAGGTTCAAGATTAGTATTAAGCTCTTGAAGATAAAACTTAAACAAAGTCAATTCAAAAGATAAATCTTCAGGATTGAGAAATATTTCATGATTTAATATTTTAGTCTCATTTTTTTCATTCAATAACTTTTTTATACTATTAAAAATACTATTCTTCTCTATTTTTGAATATTTATTTATTTCTCTTTTATAAATTTTCAGATTGAATTGTTTTTCAAGCTCACCAAATATTTTTTCTGGCTTTGTTCTTATATGATTAAGCACTCTACCTATAAGACAACTAACTATATAGTTGTTCATTAACTTGTGTATAAATCCTTTTTTATATAAGTTGATAATTATTTGGTAAGCTGCAAGAGGACTAGAGCAAATATGTGTATATGGTATTTTTTGGTCAGTAAAGTAATTATTTTTTAGAACTAAAGAATATGCAGCTTTTATTACTTGAAATGCTTTTCTTCTATTTATTCTAGCTGAAGAATAAGCAGCAATTTCATATTTATTTTTATATTCTGGTATTTTAGCAAATATTTTCTCTTTCTCTATTTCTATTTTTCTATCTAATTCTTGCTCTTTGATATTTGTTTCTTTAACTAAAATATCTTTAATGTAAGGTGCTGGAGAGATAGCTAACCATTTAAATTGCCAATCTTTAGGTTCTAATTGTCCGTATTTTTCAGAAAGCTTTTTACCATGATGGTAGTATAGATTATAGTTTTCAAAAATTACTGCTGGCTTGCCTATATTATGTAATCTTTGTTCTAAATCTAAATTAATTTCAGGTCTGATAACTAATTTAGCTGTATCTTTAAATTGCCATTGCCAAGAATTTTGAGCTAATATCAGCCATTCTTTTATATTAGGTATTGGTAAGTCTATAAAATCCAAATAATCGTAATAAGCAAATATACCAAATAAATAATTTGATAGATAGTAATCGTAAAAATGAAAAAACCCAGATTCACCATCTCCCACACATCTAAGATCTGAATCGTCAAGACTTGCCTCAAAATTATATTCTACTTCATCCATTACTCTCAATATTATCGATGACCAGAGTGAATTATGAACTGCTTCATTAACTGGCTTAGTAATCAAATTATATAAATTAATCTGTAGATTTTTATCCAAAAATTTATCAATAGTTTCTTTGATTGCATAAATTATCTTAAAATTATAATAGTTGGCATTTATAGGACTATCTTGTTCGGGATAGTAGGTAAAATTAAAATACATTGACTGTCTAAGTATTGTTTTAGGATCGAGCCATTCTATTTTTGCTGGTGGCTGTAATCCTAAATTAGAGTAAATGGAAATGATTGCTGAAATGATTGCTTCTTTATTTCCAGATTTGGTATCTAAACCAATTTTAATCCATTCTTTTTTAGTAATAGAAATAATTTCTTCTTGTTCTGGAGTAAGTTTGGTTATTTTGGATTTATTCATACAAGATAATCGCTGACTCAATACAACAGTAACTTATCGATCGCAATCTCAATATTGGGAAAGGCTTGAGGCGTTACTGTTCCCGATTGATATTCAACTACTTGCAAGTATTTATCTTGACGGGGTTGAGTGTGAATAATTAACTTCTTATTTTTTAGATCGATTACCCAATATTCAGAGATACTATTACGGGCATAAATAGTAACTTTCTGTTGCAGATCTTTATTAAGTGTTCGTTGAGACACCTCAATTAACCAATAAATATCTTCTACATAGGGATGACGAGTACGATAAATAGTTAAAGGCAATCTAACAATAGCAATATCTGGTTCGGGTTCGGAGTTGTCTAAAGTGATAGGATGGGATTCTTTAACATGAGCTAATTGAGATAGCTTGTTTCGCAAATAAATAACTATACTCTCATTAGTAAAACTATGCTCGACACCTTCGGGACTCATCTCAACTATATCTCCTTCCAACAACTCCACCCTTTGTCCTTCCAACACTCCAGAGTCCACTAGTTCGTGCCATCTATCTATCGACCATTTATAAGTTGTTGAAACCATATTATTAAGCTCATCACTAACTATAAGCTGATTTTAGCCAATCGCTTCCCAGACCATCGAGGGATAAAGTTAATCATTTTAATTAACCAAAAATTTCCTCATAAGTTCCTCAAATCATTTGCCTAATCTTGGTAATATCACAAATAATATAATTTATTCGAGAATAAACACCTATTACCAATTATAATCATGTCTATTCCCATTCCTCGAAGATCCAGTGGCTATAAGCTGGGTGATGCTAATGCACCTATCACTGTAGAAATGTTTTTCGATCTTGAGTGTCCTTTTTCTAAAAAAGGTTGGCAGACATTCTTGCAGGTAATTGCCGCTTATTCTGCTGAACAGGTACACTTCATATTTCAGCCAATGACATTGAGCAATCATCGCCAGAGTTGGGATGTAACCAAAGCAGCGATCGGCGTGGCAGAAAATAACACTCAGAAATTTATTGATTTTGTCAACTATGTTTTTGACCATCAAAAAGAATTTGCAGGGGATGCTTTTAAAGATAAAACCCAAACAGACTTGCATTATCTTTTAGCCGATTATGCCCTCGATGCTACAGAATGGTCAGACAAAGACAAGTTTATTGAACTATTAAACAGCAAAGAAATATATAACCAAGCAAGGACACCTGCACGATATGCAGCATTCAGAGGAGTTTGGTCTACCCCGACTTTTTTTATTAATGGTGCGCCAGCAACCGATCTATCATCTCAAACAAATTTACAGGAGTGGCAAAAGGCGATCGATTCACTCTTATGAAAGATGAAAAACATAATTGTAAGTACAATAATGTAAAGAAACATTAAGTAATTTAATCATGGCTAACTTCGATTTTCTAATTATTGGTGCAGGTACAGGGGGAATGGCAGCAGCTCAAAAAGCTGCGGAATATGGGGCAAAAGTAGCGGTAATAGAAAAAGAAAAAGTAGGTGGAACTTGTCTTAATCGTGGCTGCACTCCTAAAAAGTTGATGGTGTATGCTGCCGATTTTGCGCTTCAGGAATCATTGGCGGTTAGTTATGGCTGGCAGGAATGTCAGCGTCAGCTTGATTGGTCTTTATTGATGCAAAAGATCCATCAGCGACTTGATAGTATTAGCAATTCTTTTACCAAGACATTTGCAGAAAAAGGAATTGAGCTAATTTATGGAGAAGCAAAGTTTATTGATAGTCGCACTGTAAAAGTAAACGACCAAGAAATTAGTGCCGATAAAATTTTAATCGCTGTAGGTGGACATCCTATCAAGCCAGACATTCCAGGAAAAGATTTAGCTATTACTTCTAGAGAAATGTTTCAGCTAAAAGAAATACCCCAAAAGCTAGCAATTGTTGGCGGTGGCTATATTGGCGTAGAGTTTGCCAGCATGATGAATGCCTTTGGTGCAGAAGTTGTGTTTATGGACACTAGTGAACTTATCTTATCTGGATTTGACAAAGATCTAAGAACAACAGTACAGCAGGGATTAATTGAGCGTGGGATCGAATTTATTGGTGAAACTACTGCCGAGAAAATAGAACAGGCTGGAAATAGATTACAACTTCACTTATCTGACGAGCAAACCATTACCGCAGATCGGGTATTGCTGGCAACAGGACGCGCACCAAATACTAAAAGCCTCGATCTAGATAAGGCAGGAGTCAAAGTAGGAGATAAAGGAGAAATTAAGGTAGATGAATTTTGTCGTACTGAAAACCAGCATATTTATGCTGTAGGAGACTGTATAGATCGTGTTCCTCTGACTCCTGTTGCCAAAGCCGAAGCTTTAGCAGTGGTAGAAACTCTATACGGTAAACAACCAAAGTCCATTGACTATACTTACGTCACTTCGGCAGTGTTTTCTCGCCCCGAAGCTGCTACTGTTGGCATGAATGAGGCAGAGGCTAGAGATAAATATGGAGATCGGATCAACTGCCATTGCGATCGCACTACTCCCATGCTTTATAGTCTAGCGGATGAGGCAAACCAAGAAACGGTAACGATTAAATTAATTACGGTGGGTAAGGAAGAGAAAGTTGTTGGCGTACACATGGTAGGAGAACACGCAGCAGATATTATTCAGTGTATTGGTGTGGCTGTGCGTCAAGGAATCACTAAACAAGACTTGGACGATTCTTTTGGTATTCATCCTACTATTGGTGAAGAGTTTATGAGTATGTAGGGCTTACTGAAAAACTTAGATTTGATAAGATATCTGCTCAAAAGCTCTTAGCTATTAGCTGCACACAGCAAAACTGTGAAGCCCGCTTAGGGCGGACTGCGCGTACGCGCTGCGCTCTTAGCTTTTGAAAAATCGGCTTATCTATAGCAATCAAATCATTGATTAGGACATCTTTTAATTTCTTTGCGCCTCTGCTAGGTCAGCATTACGTGCGTCTAAAGCCTTCGTTTGCGCCTTCGGACGACGCGGTGAGACAGTTGCGGTGGACGGGTTCCCCGGCATAAGCAAACTGTTGAACCCTTTAGGGGGTCTGACCTCTTTGCGCGAGATTTTATAGCATTACGCATATACGTTAGGACATTTTTTGAAAGCTGTATCAACACATTCTCTAACAGTCTCAAATTCTTTAACTCTCTGCTTCATCCAAGTTTTGAGAACCGACCACCAACGCTCTATCTTGTTTAGATCGGCAGAATAAGAGGGCAAATACCAAATCTGGCACCCTGCTTCTTCTACTATTTCTTGAATACTTTGTCCTTTATGAAAAGTAGCATTATCAATAATAATGATATTTCCAGGTTGAAGTTGAGGAATCAAACTTTCTTTAAGCCATGTCTCAAATAAATCTCGATTACATGACCCTTCAAAAGTTAACGGAGCAAACACTTTTCCTTCTTTGAATGCAGCAATCCAACTTACTCTCTCATTTCTTTTACCAGATTTGAGTGCCTAACATCTTTCTCCTTTGGGGCTATAACCATAGGGATAATCGTCTCGGTTATCGAATCCTGCTTCATCCACATAAACTAGGTTATTTGCCTGTTGATGTTTTAGTTGCTCTTGAAATTCTTTTCTTTTCTCTTCATCTGTTTCTTGATACCCGTAAGTTTGTCTTGGTCAGCGTACATGCGGGCAAGCCCTTTGTCTTGCGCCTGTCGGCGACGCGGGGTCTGACCGCTTTTTTTCTGGTTATGCCTAACTTTTTAATTCCATCACTAATATTTTGCTGGGTAAGATTCTCTCCCCACAAATCTGCCATTTGCTGTTGTGTCTTATCTTTATGTTGTTTAACAAACTGTTTGAATCTCTCTAAATCCTGAATTTTTCGCTCTTCTCTGGTGGGACGCTCGGCGACCGCTTTAAAGTCTCCTGTTTCTTGTTCTCTTTTCAGCCATAGGTCTAAGGTGTTACGGCTTATTTTCATCAATCGACAAATAGTTCTCTTCTTTTCACCTCTAGAACAGGCATCTACGGCTTTTTTTCTTAAATCGTAGCTATAGGGAGCAGGCATTATTTTTCGGTTTTGGCGAGCGCTTTGATTTTAGCTAATTTTGTCCTAACCTAGCCACGTATTGCTATATTATAGTCTCAACCTTTACTTCGATTGCTATATCTCGTGGTTGTGCAATAAAATTCCCTCAATTAATTCAAAAATTTTGCACTTTTAGATTTTAATAAAAACTAAAATAAGGGTTTAGCATTGCCAAACCCTTATCTAAAGATTGATTTGTATTTAATCTATTTACTACTTAGTGCTTCAATTTCGGGTGCAGTTAACGACACCATCGAATAGAAGCTAGCTGGTGCTTTAGCCTTGGCTTCCTGAGTCAAGCTTGGTACAGAAGCACGCAATCTGGCAGTTAGTTGAGTGATGCTAGAATCATAAATCTGGGTAACTAACTTAGGATACAAACCAATACCAATAATGGGTATTAAAAGACAAGCAATAATAAATACTTCTCTAGGTTCAGCATCTACCAAGTTAGCGTGATTGACTAATTCTTTGTTTTCTGGACCATAAAGCATTTCTCGCAGCATAGAAAGCAAGTAGATGGGAGTTAAAATTACCCCTACCGCAGCTAAGAAAATAATACATACTTTAAAGGTAGAGTTATAAGCATCACTGGTAGCAAAACCAACAAACACCATCAGCTCAGCTACAAAACCGCTCATTCCTGGTAATGCCAAAGAGGCAAAAGAACAGGTCGTCCACATGGCAAAGATTTTTTTCATCTTTTGACCCACACCGCCCATTTCATCCAGCATCAAGGTATGGCTGCGGTCATAGGTAGCCCCAACCATAAAGAAAAGACTTGCCCCAATTAGACCATGAGAAATCATCTGTAGCATTGCCCCACTTGTTCCCAAGTCTGTAAAGGAGGCTATGCCAATTAATACAAAACCCATGTGAGAAATAGACGAGTAGGCAATTTTGCGCTTAAGGTTACGTTGGGCAAAAGAGGTTAAGGCTGCATAGACAATGTTGACTACCCCTAAAATGACCAAGACAGGGGCAAAGAAAGCGTGGGCATCGGGCAGCATTCCCGCATTCATCCGTAATAGAGCATATCCCCCCATTTTCAGAAGAATACCAGCCAGCAACATATGGGCAGGGGCAGTTGCTTCACCGTGGGCATCGGGAAGCCAAGTATGAAGAGGAAAGATTGGCAATTTTACACCATAGGCAATCAGGAAGCCAGCGTATAAAAATAATTGCAGATTAAAGGCATAATCTTTAGCTGCGATCGCACTCATGTTAAAAGTAACTGTATCGCCATAGAATGCCATAGTCAAAGCTCCAACCAAGATAAACAGCGATCCTCCTGCGGTATAGAGAATAAACTTGGTCGCTGCATAGAGGCGTTTTTTTCCACCCCAAATAGACAAAATGAGATAGACGGGAACTAATTCTAGTTCCCAGACTAAGAAAAACAGCAGCATATCCTGTACGGCAAAAACAGCAATTTGTCCGCCATACATTGCCAGCATTAGAAAATAAAACAGCTTGGGCTTATAGGTGACTGGCCAAGCTGCCATCATTGCCAGGGTAGTAATAAAACCCGTTAGCAAAATCAAGGGCATGGATAAACCATCTGCACCAACTGACCAATTAAGATCTAGCTGGGGTATCCAAGCATAGCTTTCGACTAGCTGTAGATTAGGATTACTAAAGTCATAGTCTTGATAAAAAGCGTAAACTATAATGGCAAAATCAATTAAGCCGATGATTAGAGCGTACCAACGAACAGTCTTACCTTCCTTGTCAGGAATTATCGGCAAAAATAGAGAGGCAGCGATGGGAAATAGGATGCACGTAGTTAACCAAGGAAAGTGTGTCATATATTGAAATTTTACTGATAATTTCCTTTCTCTCTTATATGTTCTAGGGTATTTAGGTAACTCTGGGCATTCTTAACAAATTGTTTATGCCCTGCTGATTTATGAGAAAGAATCAGGTTAATTGTCTAAGAGCTTAATAGAAGTAAATACCTCATAGATAAAAGCTAACAGCTTATTTTAGCTAAGTGAGTTTTATGAGAAAAAGCGATTAATTATCTAAAATACTTAACTTATTGCCAGATAGTCTCCACGAATTAGACGAATTTGTGCAAGAGTAAAAACAATGGGAATTACTCGACCATAGTTAGTGGCGATCGCTTTCCAGCCTAAATCGGCGACAAAATAGCCCCAAATCACAGGCCCTAATAAACCAAAAACGCCTCTGGTTGCTCCATAGCGCGCTGCATTTACCGCCATACCTTTTTTTGCTGCCTGAAGTGCTAGTTGATTGCCTAAACCTGCAACTGCGGTTGTTCCCCCTTTAATGATGGCTGACTTAGCTGCCTGATAAGTAGCAAGGTGAATCGCAAACTGTTGAGCAATATGTTTAAGTAACCAAGATTTTAAAATCGTGCTGACTGCGACGATGCTACCGCCTTGGGCAAGTATTTTGATTGGGCTATGCTGTAATTGAACTGGCAAAGGTTCAGGCGGATTTGCTGCTGCTAAGGAATTACCAATTTGTGCTTTGAGTGAGTTTTGTTCCTGAGTCGGTAGCTTGTCCCAGGCTTTACTAACTAAATGCAGGAAGATTTCCGCTTCAATATCTACCGCATTCATCCTTACAGAATAGGGAATCTTCAGATAGTGACAGACTTTGATCAATATTTCTCGATAGGATATTTCTTGAGTGCGCCCTCGCAATACGGTCATGCCATCTGCTGCCAGGTAACGAAACCTTTGATCCAACGAATCTATCCACACATTCCAATCTTGACTTTGAATCTGCAAAGGTTCGGGGGTTTGCCAATAATCGAGGGGGTTAAAGCGGCGATGAAATAATATTTGCGTGATCTGCTGTAGTTCTTCTTCTGTCGCTAATCCTAATCCTGCCTTTAGTTCGTCCAATGTCGTCTCCTCCACAACATCGTTATTTAGTAAAGCTGTTCTTTTGTACATCTATACATTGGATTATAACGAAAAGGTAATATTTCCTACTGTATCAATTATCAACTATTGAAAAATATTCTTCTGCTTGTTGTCTGTTTATTTAATTACGCCGTGTGCAACTATTTTTAAATTGTTGATTTTATTAGGTTTCAGAAATATAGATTCGCTCTAAATCGGCTGGAAGCACTATTATTTCGTAGAAAGTCGCACACAGCGTTTTAATTACTCAATATAAAAAGATTTCCAATTATCACATTGAATTTGGTCATATCCTCTCTCTTTGACAAACTCATTAAATTCCTTGTTACCAACTGAAGGGAATTCTAGCTGAATTTGTTCTCTAATATTTTCTAATAGATTGTTTCCTAGCAAAAGATGATATTTTCCTGTTAAGGCTCTATTGTACCAATCTGATAATTCTTCAATGGTAATAATACTTTGAATGCGCGATCGCCATCCTATCTGAGTCAGTAATGAATTGATGATTTTTGCTTCAGCATTTTTACATACAATTACAATTTTATTGGCTGTAATTGTTTCAGTGATTCCTTCTGCTATTTCTTCAGATAAATTCAAGTGCTTGACCTGCACCACAGCACCAAAGTTAGCAAAAATATCCAATCCGCGATCGGCAGCATTAGTAACTCCTACTCGATGATTTATATTGATTTTGAAGTCGAGAGAGGCTTTCGGTTAGAAAGCATCTCTCCCCTCGACAATAGCTCTTTGTTGGAAACCAACAAGACCGCTTTGTCTCGCAATCGACTTGTTGAATACATTCGGGTGCAGCAGGAGATTTTAATTCGATACTCGTAATCATTTTTTGAGCAACAGTTTTTATTACAGGGACAGTTACACTATTACCTGTTTGTTTGCGAATTTGAGTGTAAGGCACAACAATTTTAAAGTTATCAGGAAAACCTTGGAGTCGAAGTAATTCTTTTGGGGTTAGTCTTCTGATTCCATTCACTAAAAGATAATTATAAGATGCTCCTGCTCTCAAAGCACAAGAGTATTCAAGAGCGGAAATATTACCACTTTTATTTTCATGCCAAATAGAAGGAATTGGATAGTTTGGTTTAACCTTTAGTATTCTTTTTTTTCTTATTTCTGGAGAAACGAAATATTTTGAATCAACGTCACAATCATTTTCTAAAATTGTTGATAAATTAGGTTTAATATTAATTGGGTTAGGAAAAGAAAATTTTATGTTATCTCTAAAGCCAACAATAATAGTTCGTTCTCTTTTCTGAGGAATGCCAAAATCTAAAGAGTTTAAAATTGTATGATGAACATGATAATCTAAAGCTTCTAAACGTTCAATTATAGTTTTAAACGTTTGTCCTCGATCATGAGATCTTAAATTTTTTACATTTTCTAGTAAAAAAGCATAAGGACGTTTAGTTTTAAGAATTTCTTCGATATTAAAAAATAAAGTTCCCCTTGTATCTAAAAAACCTTGTCGATCGCCACAAATGCTAAATGCTTGACAAGGAAATCCTGCTAATAAAATATCGTGTTCTGGAATTGTTTCAAGTTTTATTTGGGTGATATCACCTTGAGGACGTTCGCCAAAATTAGCTTCATAAGTATCTTGAGCATATTTATCCCATTCAGATGAAAAAACGCATTTTCCGCCAACACTCTCAAAACCTAGCCTAATTCCGCCTATACCAGCAAATAGATCGATAAATCGAAACTTCATTAATTAATTTTTAAACTGTCTGTGTTTAAGTCTTACCTATTTAAAACATTCCCAATTATACCGAATTCGATTAGCTGCGTTATCATTTTTGATATTTTAGTTTATTTATTGCCTACAGTTAATTGAGTGCTAGATTGTTGTTCACGGCGAGATCCTAAAAACTTGCCCAGCCAACGTAGAAAGCTATCGACATAGGTAAATAGTACAGGTACAACTACTAAAGTCAAAAGGGTAGAAGTCGTAAAACCGCCAATAACGGCGATCGCCATTGGGCTGCGAACTTCACCATCTGCACCAAGTTCTAGGGCAATTGGCATCATTCCCGCTACCGTAGAAATAGAGGTCATCAAAATTGGACGTAAGCGCGATACCCCAGCAGCAACAACCGCTTTACGCAAAGGCTTCCCTTCTTTGAGTCCTGCTAAGGCAAAGTCTACCAGTAGAATCGCGTTTTTGGTGACTAACCCCATTAATAAGACAATGCCGATTAGGGCATATAGTCCTAGTTCTTTTTGGGCGCTCAACAGTCCTAGAAGCGCGCCACCAACGGATAAAGGTAATGCTACCAAAATTGCGAAAGGATAAAGGAAATTATTATACAGCAGTACCAAAATGGCATAGATACATAAAATAGCTAAACCTAATGCTTCGCCAAAACGACCAAAGATATCCCGCATAATTTCTGCGTCTCCCGATGGTTCTTCTTTTACTTCGGGAGGTAAAGACTTCATTGCGGGTAAAGCACGAATTTGAGCGATCGCATCGCCCAAAGCTAATCCCTGTAAGTTTCCTTCAACCGTTACCTGACGATTGCGATTAAATCTTTCGATAGTAGCTGGACTACTTCCTAAGCTAATTGTGGCTACTGATTTGAGTGGCACTAATGTCCCATCACGGCTGGGTATACGCAGATTATTGAGAGTTTCTATATCTTGGCGTTTGTCAGGGTTTATCTGCACTCTGATCGGTATCTGGCGATCGCTTAGATTAAACTTTGCTAGGTTAAAGTCACTATTGCCAATTGAGGCTAAAGAAGCAGTACTGGCGATCGCCTGGACGGAAACTCCCAAGTCTGCTGCCCTACGAGGATCGGGTTGGATAATAACTTCAGGTTCAACTAAGCTAATACTAGAGGTCACTTCTACTAGTCCTGGTATTTCACGGGCTTGCTTTTCCAACTCATCGGCAGTTTTGACTAAGATCTCTGGATTGTTGCTGCGTAGAATCAGGGAAACATCTTTATTACTGCCACCCGCCCCTTGACTCTGAAAACTAATTCTTGCCCCAGGAATTTTTGCAAAGGCTTTTCTCATTTGGTCTTGAAACTCTTGTTGAGAAAGCGATCGTTCGGTTTTTGGCAGCAGCTTAACTGAGATCGTGGCTTTATTAATCTGATCATCTTCCCCCACCTCTGACAAGACACTTCTGATTACCGATTGTTTATCTAATAATTGCTCTAGCTGTTTAACAACGGCTGCGGTGCTTTCTAGTCTTGAACCAGGAGGTAACTCTACCTGAATAGTACTAAGTCCAGTGTCTCCAGCGTCAAATAAGCCTTTGGGTATATAAGGAATTAGCTGCAAACTAGCAAAGAAAAATGCTCCTGCCAAAATTAAAGTAGTAATCCGATTTCTTAAAGCCAAATTAAGTACAAAACGGTAGGGCTGAAATTTTGCTCCCGCATTTGTGTCTAAATCTTGAGAAGAAGCAAATAAATTCGGTGCAGCTTGGGGAATTATTTCTCTATTCTCTCTGCCGTAGGGAGTAATGTCATAACTCACCGCATTAAAAGCCCGAAAGCGAGGATATTTAAACGCTTGCTTCCTGGGTTTAAGTAGATAAGCACTCAACATCGGCGTGACAGTACAGGCTACTAAGGTAGAAAACATGGTAGACACCGCCACCGTCACTCCAAAGGGTTGAAAATATTGACCAGGAATGCCACCTATAAACGCCACAGGAATAAACACCGCCACAATTGTTGCAGTGGTAGCGACTACAGCCAAACCGATCTCCCTAGCTGCATCTAAAGCTGCCTGAAATGGTTGCTTGTTCATTTGCAGGTGGCGATCTATATTCTCGATCATACAGATTGCATCATCCACCAGATTACCAACAGCCAAAGCCAAAGCTAATAAACTCATGCTGTTGAGGGTATAGCCGAGAGTTTTCATTACCCAGAAGGTAGGAATGATAGATAGAGGTAAAGCTGTAGCGGTAATTAGAGTAACTCGCCAGTCCCGCAGGAATATACCTACGGTCATAACCGTTAGCAAACAGCCTAAGATTAGGGCGTTAATTGTTCCTTGATAAGATGCCCGAATTTCATCAGCACGGGTAAAGATTAGCTGAAGCTTGATGTCTTTGGGAAGAGTATTTTTTAACTCCGCAACTTCTTTGGTCACTGCTTTTTCTACCGAAACTACAGTAGTACCTGAACTTCTTTTAACCGCAAAGCCGACTACTGGCTGTCCATTAAGAAATGCTTTTTGTCTCGATTCTTCAAAGTCATCGGCAACTTCCCCAAAGTTAGACAGAGGAACAGTATCTCCATTACTTAGTTCAATCGGATAAGCTCGCAGATCATTAACGGTTTTGGCACTACCTAAAGTACGCACACTTTGCTCTCTGTCCCCAACTTCCGATCGCCCTCCCGATAGATTAAGATTAAACTGGGCAATCTGCTCATCAATATCTGTGGCGGTAATACCATAAGCCTGTAATCGTTGAGGGTCAAGATTTATCCTAATTTCTCGATCTACTCCCCCCAAGCGGTCTACTTGTCCTACTCCCTCAACGTTGAGTATTTCGGGAATAATGGTCAGGTCTACTAGGTTACTAACCTCTTCCACCGAACGTTGAGCAGAAGAAACAGCATAAGTAACTACCGTACCCCCCGTAAACTGTAGCTTGTTTACCCTTGGTTCATCTATATCCTGGGGTAAATCAGGACGTACTTGAGAAACAGCATTACGGACTTCATTAACGGCGCGATCGCTATCTATCCCCAAATCAAATTTAATTACGGTATTAGAGCTACCATCGGTAATAGTTGAGCTTAGTTCATCAATCCCATCTAAATTAGCGACCGCATCCTCAATTTTTTTGGTCACCTGAGTCTCTAATTCCGTTGGGCTAACGCCCCTTTATGTAACATTAATAGTTACAATCGGCACATCAATATTAGGCGAATCATCAATTCCCAATGCCATAAACGAACTAATGCCCACCACACCCAAAATTAAAAATGTAACCACAGTAGGAACAAGGTTTTTAATCGACCAGGATGAAAAGTGGAAAGACATACTTTAAAGGGATGAAGGAAAAAGGATTCCTACACCATTGTATTTCAGGACGTAGAATGTTTTCCAAACCATATAAACGAGCTGGGCGATCGCTATACATAGCGATCGCCTGAATTCTACAATACCCTAGCAGTTTTTAATAGTTTAAAAGCTGCTACCGACTAATAAGTTATTCTTATAAGTATAGAATCAAGAAATAATTTATTTAATAATCAACTAGATAGAGTAAAATCGCTATTCTATAGGAAATTACTACAAAAAATGAGATTAGTTTAGAAAAATGAGCGAGAAGGGATTTGAACCCCTGACCTTTTGGTTCGTAGCCAAATGCTCTAATCCACTGAGCTACTCGCCCTTAGTTAAGCAATCAGTAACTTACTGAACAAACCCAACAGCTTTTAATAGTAGCAGAACTTTAGATACCAATGCAAGAAAATAATAATTTTGAGTCTTTATCCCATTTAAATCATCGCGGAGAGGCTCAAATGGTAGATGTTTCAGCCAAAAAAGTGACTCGTCGTCAGGCTGTAGCCAAAGGCAAAATTAAAATGTCTTTGGCTACATTGAAAACTATTGAAGCAGGAAATGCTCCCAAAGGTGATGTATTGGGTACAGCTAAAATCGCTGGGATTATGGCAGCCAAGCAAACTGCCAATTTGATACCTCTTTGTCATCCTTTACCTATTCATAAAATTGAGGTAGACATTACCCCTGATTACAATTTGCCTGGATACGAAATCACGGCTAAGGTAGCTGTCAAAGGTTCAACAGGAGTAGAAATGGAGGCATTGACTGCTGTGTCGGTTACTGCCCTGACATTGTATGATATGGCAAAAGCACTGGAGAAATCAATGGAGATCTCCGAAATTTGTTTGCTAAGTAAAACAGGGGGGAAGTCAGGAGACTATTTTGCTGAAGAAAGCAGCTAAACCGATACAATAAAGCTAAGATCAGATAACTATATTCAATTTAAAAAAGTAATTTATGCCTCCTCGTTGGCCTCGCGAACCTGACCGCAAAACAGATCCAGAATATCGCCGTTTAGATGATCTCATAAACTTTGCGATTCATGTAGGAGTTTATACTGCTACTAACTCTGGCTTATGGTTTGTGCATAATCTCAAATCAGCAGAGTGGCCCTGGTTACTGTGGGTAAACGGTATTTGGTTTGGCATATTAGCATTACACTTTGTATATATAAAAGCGATCGCAGACTACACTACAATTAAAACCTAATGGCTAGTACACAACAAATAGAAAACTTAGCAGCCCAAATTGGCGAGAACGTTTATATTGATGTAGCTAAATGGCATCTGTATTTAAACGATGCTCATCTACATACTGTTGTTGCCGAAAAAGTATATTCTCTTTTGGAAGAGGACTCTTTGGATGAAGATTCAGTTACCGCCATTTTGCAAGGTATTCCCGTTCAATTAGGCGGAGGAAAAACTGAATTATCCTTAAATGACTTATTGCCGAAGCAGTGCCAGGCTAATCTTTTAGATTTGCTAGAAGAGTATCAAAAAGATATGTAAAATATTTTCTACATACTGGATTGGATTTTTCCAGCTTATGTGATTAGTTGTTTGCCCTTCCTAGAGCCAGTTTGTACCTGCCAAAGGTTAGTATATACGCCCTCTTTAGCTAATAATTCTTCGTGGGTTCCCTGTTCAATCAGTTGACCGTATTCCATTACATAAATACAGTCAGAATGTCTGATGGTAGATAAACGATGGGCGATCGCAATTGTCGTACGATTTTGAGTGATTTTCTCTAAGGAACGAGCGATCGCTGCTTCTGTTTCGTTATCTACAGCCGAAGTTGCCTCATCCAAAATTAAGATTGGTGGATCTTTTAAAATGGCTCTGGCGATCGCAATTCTCTGTTTTTGTCCTCCAGAGAGCTTTTGCCCCCTTTCCCCCACAACGGTGTCATAACCTTGGGGCAATTCTCGAATAAATCGATCTGCTTCGGCAATTTTAGCTGCTTCAATAATTTTGTTTGTGCTGGCATCAGCAGAACCATAGCTAATATTTTCTCTGACAGTACCGTGAAACAAAAATACATCCTGGCTAACTAAACCAATTGCGCGACGCAGATCCCATAGCACTATGTCTTTAATATTTTTACCATCTACAGTAATATTGCCTGAGCGTATTTCATAGAGTCGTAACAGTAATTTAACTAAGGTACTTTTCCCCGAACCCGTGGCACCAACTATGGCAATAGTTTGACCTGCCCGAATATGCAGGGAAAGATTTTCGATTACAGGCTGTCTTTGATTATAAGCAAAGGTAATATTGTTGATGCTTACCTCTCCTCTAATGGTTGATAGTGGTAGAGCAATATCTCCTGAATGAATGGCAATAGGCGTATCCAATAAATCCATGACGCGAGTAATAGATGCCATTGCTCTTTGATAGAGGTCAAAGGTTTGTCCCAGACGGGTTAGGGGCCATAATAATCTCTGAGTTAGAAACACAAGTACGCTATATGTACTCACTGCCAATGTTCCTGATGCGGCTTGAAGACCACCATAAAGTAAAATTGCCGTAAAACCAGCTAAAATAACCAGACGAATTAAAGGAATAAAGGCTGCGGATAAGCGAATAGCCTTTTGATTGCTCTTCCTGTAGGCGTTGCTGTCCTGTCTTAAACGATCTATCTCATAAGTTTCTGTAGTAAAACTTTTGATTGTCGTAATTCCACTAAGATTATTAGATAATCGGGAGTTGAGTAAGCTTACCTTTTCTCTTACCTCTGCATATCTAGGTGCAAGCCATTTCTGAAACGCCACGGATCCCCAGATAATAAGCGGAATAGGAACGATTGCCATCCAGGCAATGTCGGGAGTCAAGATAAAGAATGAACCACCGATAACTAGTGCTGTAGTAATTACCTGAATAATTTCATTAGCACCAACGTCTAAGAATCTTTCTAGCTGATTGATATCATCATTAAGAACAGACAATAATGCCCCCGTGCTGTTTTCTTCAAAATAAGCCAACTCCAGGTCTTGAACATGGCTATAGGCATCTAAACGTATGTCATGTTGAACATCCTGTGCCAGATTACGCCATAGTCTTGTATAGGCATATTCAAATACTGACTCTAAGCCCCAGACAATTGCCGACAGTAAAGATAACACTACAAGCTGAGTAAAAATATCAGTAATACCAAAGCGAGCCATAATCGAGTCTTGCTTTTTTACTACCACATCCAGCGCAGCCCCAATGATGGCAGGGGGAGCAAGATCAAAAAGTTGGTTGAGGATAGAACATATTACAGCTTGCCAAATAATAGCTTTATATTTATCTCCATAGCGTAGCAATCGAGATAGAGGATGGTTCGGCGGTTCGGCTTTATTGCGGGGCATATTTAATCTGTAGTGTTTCACTTATGATTGAAAATTTAACAGATTTTAGTAACTCTTGGTAAGCTACGAATGTGTAATTAAACCATAAAAAATTCCCCCACCCAAAGGCAGGGGAACTAATTACTTAGTTACAAAGTAAATTGCGAATATCGCTAACCTACCCTACTACTTGTAGAAGCGATCAGGAATGCCGCATAGGTCAGAATATAACCCACCGTAAAGTGAGCTAAACCAATTACACGACCTTGAACGATAGACATAGCAACGGGCTTGTCTTTCCAGCGAACTAAGTTAGCTAGAGGAGTACGCTCGTGCGCCCAAACAATTGTTTCGATCAACTCTTGCCAATAACCACGCCAAGAGATGAGGAACATAAAACCAGTTGCCCAAACTAGGTGTCCAAAGAGGAACATCCAAGCCCAAACAGAAAGATTGTTTACACCGTAAGGGTTATAACCATTAATCAAAGAAGCTGAATAGCCCCATAAATAATCACGGAACCAACCCATAAGGTAGGTAGAGTTTTCGTTGAACTGAGCAACGTTACCCTGCCAGATACCAAGATGTTTCCAATGCCAGTAGAAGGTTACCCAACCCAAGGTATTGAGCATCCAGAATACGGCTAAGTAGAAGGAATCCCAAGCAGAGATATCACAAGTACCGCCACGTCCAGGGCCATCACAAGGGAAAGCAAAACCGAAGTCTTTTTTGTCTGGCATTAGTTTTGAACCGCGAGCATCTAAAGCACCTTTGACCAAGATCAAAGTAGTTGTGTGTAGACCCAGCGCGATCGCATGGTGAACCAAGAAATCTCCAGGTCCAATTGTTAAGAACAAAGAGTTGGTGCCACTGTTGATAGCATCCAACCAACCAGGCAGCCAAGCTGCACCAGTTTGAGCAATACTATCGGGGTTAGACAGTAAGGTATCAAAACCATAGAGAGCTTTACCAGAAGCAGCTTGAACAAACTGAGCGAATACAGGTTCGATCAAGATTTGCTTTTCAGGCGTACCAAAAGCTACTACCACATCATTGTGTACATACAAACTCAAGGTATGGAAACCAAGGAAGAGAGATACCCAGCTTAAGTGGGAAATAATCGCTTCTTTGTGATCCAAGACTCTTGACAGCACGTTATTTTTGTTTGCTTCAGGGTCATAATCTCTGACGAGGAAGATTGCACCATGAGCAAACGCACCAACCAACAAGAAACCAGCAATATATTGGTGGTGAGTATATAAAGCTGCTTGAGTGGTGTAGTCTCTGGCAATAAATGCGTAAGAGGGTAGGGAATACATATGTTGAGCTACCAAAGAAGTAACCGTTCCCAAACTAGCCAGGGCTAAAGCCAACTGGAAGTGGAGAGAGTTATTCAAGGTATCGTATATTCCCTTGTGTCCTTCACCTAAACCGCCTTGAGGTGGCTTGTGAGTTTCTAAAATCTCTTTGATACTATGACCAATACCGAAGTTAGTACGGTACATATGTCCAGCAATGATGAAGATTACTGCGATCGCCAAATGGTGATGAGCAATATCTGTCAACCAGAGAGACTCAGTTTGAGGATGGAAACCACCTAAGAAAGTTAAGATAGCTGTTCCTGCTCCCTCAGAAGTACCAAATATATGATTAGCACTATCAGGATTCTGAGCATACACGCCCCAGTTAAGACTAAAGAAAGGTCCTAAACCATCCGGATGAGGAGGAGTCGAAAGGAAGTTATCCCAACCTACGTGCTGTCCGCGAGATTCGGGGATAGCAACGTGAACTAGGTGTCCAGTCCATGCCAAAGAACTTACCCCAAACAAACCAGCTAGGTGATGGTTAAGGCGAGACTCAGCATTTTTAAACCAAGCTAGGCTAGGACGGAACTTGGGCTGTAAATGCAACCAACCAGCAAACAAGAAGACAGAAGAAAGAATCAATAAGAAAATCGATCCTTGATATAACTCTTGGTTGGTAGTCATCCCAATGGTATAAAACCAGTGGTATACACCAGAATAGGCAATGTTTACTGGATTAGAAGCACCACCTTGAGTAAAAGCATCAATTGCGCCTTTACCAAAGTGAGGATCCCAAATCGCATGGGCGATCGGGCTAGTGTTTAAAGGATCTTTTATCCACTGTTCAAAGTTACCTTGCCAAGCCACATGGAACAGAGTACCGGAAGTCCACAGAAAGATGATGGCGATATGACCAAAATGGGAGGCAAAAATCTTCTGGTAAAGATTTTCCTCGGTCATACCATCATGAAGCTCAAAGTCATGAGCAGTTGCAATTCCGTACCAGAGCCGACGAGTAGTCGGATCTTGGGCGAGATCCTGGCTAAATTTCGGGAATTTAGTTGCCATAGGTTATGGGTAGAATTCTCCTGTAGGGTGAAAAATGAGTTTAATATTGCTATTTTTTGCCACTCATTTTTGGCTTTTGGTTACCACCTTCAATATTAAATATTATCAGGCAGTAATTTTGTTAAAACACGGTTGTTAATACAAGTTATTAAACTTAAATTTTTCACCGTTAAGTTCTCTTTACTATTTATAATTTTGAACCAATAGTTCAAAGTTATAGTTAGACTGACCAATCATTCAAGACAACCTCAACTGAAAGCTTTAGCTATCCTGTCTGATTGGCACAATCAACACAAGACTCGTTTACAACGAGAGCGTCCTTGCTAAGAAGAATGCCCAAGTAGTAACAATTCCTCCTAAAAGATAGTGAGTTACACCCACAGCACGACCTTGAATAATACTCAAAGCGCGGGGTTGAATAGCTGGGGACACTTTTAGCTTGTTGTGAGCCCAAACAATAGACTCAATCAACTCTTGCCAGTAGCCACGTCCACTAAAGAGGAACATGAGACTAAAAGCAAAGACAAAGTGACCTGCTAAGAACATAAGTCCATAAGCAGATAAAGCCGAACCATAGCTATTGATAACTTGAGAAGCCTGCGCCCACAAGAAATCACGTAACCAGCCGTTAATACAAATTGCACTTTGAGCAAAGTTACCCGCCGTAATATGAGAGACTGTACCATCTGGTGCTACCGTTCCCCATACATCCGACTGCATCTTCCAACTAAAGTGGAAAATCACTACAGAGATGGAGTTATACATCCAGAACAAGCCTAGGAATACATGATCCCAAGCTGATACTTGACAAGTACCACCACGACCAGGTCCGTCACAAGGGAAGCGGAAACCAAGGTTGCCTTTATCTGGAACCAAGCGAGAACTACGAGCGTAGAGAACGCCTTTTAACAGAATCAAAGCAGTTACATGGATAGTAAATGCGTGGATGTGGTGAACCATAAAGTCAGCAGTACCCAAAGCAATAGGCATCATTGCTACTTTGCCACCAACTGCAACTACACCACCGCCAAAAGCATAGCTAACTGGCTCAAGAGCTGTAGGAGCAGTGTTCCCAGGAGCAAGAGTATGAATATTCTGTATCCACTGGGCAAAAATTGGCTGTAGCTGAATCGCCGTATCTGAGAACATATCTTGGGGACGACCCAAAGCTCTCATGGTGTCATTATGAATATATAAACCAAAGCTATGGAAGCCAAGGAAAATACAAACCCAATTAAGGTGAGAAATAATTGCATCGCGAACGCGAAGTACGCGGTCAACTACGTTATTTACATTCTTGGCTGGGTCGTAGTCACGCACCATATAAATAGCGGCGTGCGCTCCCGCACCAACAATGAAGAAGGCACCAATCCACATATGGTGAGTAAACAGCGATATTTGAGTAGCATAGTCGATCGCCATATAGGGATATGGAGGCATCGCGTACATATGCTGGGCGACAATGATTGTCACAGAACCTAGCATAGCTAAGTTAACTGCCAACTGAGCGTGCCAAGAAGTAGTCAAGATTTCATATAGACCTCTATGACCTTCTCCACCAAACAATAAGGGATCGCCTTTATGTCCGTCTAAAATTTCTTTCATGCTGTGACCAATACCAAAGTTGGTACGGTACATATGACCAGCAATAATAAACAGGACAGCAAGTGCCAAATGGTGGTGTGCCGTATCAGATAACCATAAACCACCAGTTACGGGGTTCAAACCACCTTTAAAGGTTAAGAAGTCAGAATATACGCCCCAGTTAAGGGTAAAGAAAGGTCGCAACCCTTCGGCAAAACTTGGGTATAATTCCGTCATCAAAGCTCTATTTAAGATGAATTCGTGTGGCAGAGGAATATCTGCTGGAGCAACTCCCGCATCTAATAGTTTGTTGATTGGCAGTGATACATGGATCTGGTGTCCAGCCCAGCTCAAACAGCCCAAGCCTAATAAACCAGCCAAGTGGTGATTCATCATTGATTCCACGTTTTGGAACCATTCCAGCTTAGGAGCTCTTTTATGGTAATGAAACCAACCAGCAAAGATCATCAAGCCAGCCATGACTAAACCGCCCATGGCAGTAGCATATAGCTGAGTTGTGTTGGTAAAGCCAGAAGCTCTCCAAAGATAAAAGAAACCAGACGTGATCTGAATTCCGTGGAATCCACCGCCAACGTCGGCGTTCAGAATATCCTGACCAACAATTGGCCAGACTACCTGCGCACTAGGCTTAATAGCGGTTGGATCGAGAAGCCATGCTTCGTAGTTAGAAAAGCGGGCTCCGTGGAAATACATTCCGCTCAACCAGACAAAAACCACCGCGAGGTGACCAAAGTGTGCGCTAAATATTTTTCGCGAAATATCTTCTAAGTCACTGGTATGACTGTCAAAATCGTGAGCATCAGCATGAAGATTCCAGATCCAGGTTGTAGTCTTAGGACCTCTGGCTAAAGTTCGGTCAAAGTGACCTGGCTTACCCCACTTCTCGAAAGAAGTAGGAACTGGATCTACATCAACTGTTACCTTGACTTTCGCCTCTTCTTTTTGAGGGCTGATTGTCATGAGGATTCTCCTCTCAGAGCAATAGATTTTAGATTTAGATTTTCTTGCTCCGAAGAACAAGTTTTTTATTATGTAAAAAGAGCGAAAATCACTGCTTTTTATATAACCTTAGCTTGCTTTCTCCTAATAGTTTTAGGTTTCGAGCTACAGGCATTACTGTATCTGATCATAAGACTTAGAATTCAGCAACCGGTGTAAAGCTTAACAAAATTTTAAATGGACGCGACTATTGAACTGACTAGGTTTGCACCTCAGACATTTTCAGGCAAAAGTATACAAAAAAAAAAATATCTTTACAAAAGACAATATAACCCCCTGACTCAAAATCGCTACTATCCTGATGTAACTTAGTAATAGGGGGAAAGGCTGGCATGGGTCAGTTAAAAAATTTCTCAAACTTTTTATGAATAAATTATAGATAAGGTATCGATGAATACTATTAGACTTTGTTTATTGCTAGCCTGTTTAGGTTGTTTAATAGGTTGTGGACAAGTAAATGTAGACAATTCTTTTAGCGATCGCTTGAGCAACACCATATTTGTAGATGCTACTAGCAGTAATCTAGCTGAAACAGCCACGCCTAAAATCATCAAGGAGTTAAACCAAGACTTAGAAAAATTTACTCCTCAAGTAAGGATTATTGCTCCTCAAGCCGAAAAGGTGTTTAAGCAAACAGACATTGATGTTCAGCTACAGATAAAGGATTTACCAATCTTTCAAGACGAAAAATTAAAACTAGGAAATCATTTAGATTTGATTTTAGATAATCAGCCATCTCAATCAATATATGATCTAGGAAAACCTATTCTTCTCAAGGATTTAAGCCCAGGAACTCATACTTTAAGAGTATTTGCCTCTCGTCCCTGGGGAGAAAGTTTCAAAAACGATGGTGCTTATGCTCAAGTTACCTTTAGTGTAATAACAGAAACCAACAACAACCGTACCGATTCTAATTTGCCTTTGCTGACCTATAGCACCCCCACAGGAACTTATGGTGCAGAACCCTTTTTACTTGATTATTATCTAACTAATGCCCCTTTACACGCCGTGGCACAAAGTGATCCTAATCTTAAAAATTGGCGCATTAAAGCAACGGTAAATGGAGAAAGCTTTATGCTCAAAAATTGGCAGCCTGTTTATTTGACAGGACTAAAATTAGGTGAAAATTGGATTCAGCTAGAATTAATTGATGAAGCTGGTAATGACATTGAAAATAGTTTTAATAATACTGTGAGGGTAATTAATTACGATCCCCAGCAACAAAATACTTTAGACTTGTTAGTAACTAATCAAATATCTTTAGCTGAAGCCCTATTCATAGTAGAGCAGAAGGATCGTATTAAACCTGTAAAAATACCAGAGGTTATACAAATACCAGTCGAAGAATCAATTAAATTAGAAGATGATTCTAACGAATCAGCAAACATTATTAAACTTAAACCAGCAATAAAAAACGAAGAACAGTTAAGTAATCAATCTGATTCAATCAGCACGATTGCTCATAATCCAAACAGTGAATATTCAAAATTAATGCCTGGAAATAGTGACGAGGTAAAAACAACTATTGAGCCAACAACTAACATTGATAATCAAGTAATTACCCAAGAAAAACAAACGGATAATATTAACTATTCTTCTGGCGACAAAGACCTTGAACTAAAAATAGAGAAGGTCAATACAGACGAAAGAAAAAAAGCAGAAGCAACAAAATCTGAAACAACAGAAGTGATTGAGATTACTAAAATTAACTCAGATCGAGCAGAGCCATTAGCAAAAATTGAAATACCTCAACCCGAATCCGTAGAAATAACTGAACAGCAGATTGCCATCAAAATTCCAGAAACTAAATTACCCGATACATTAGAATCAGAGCCAAAATCGTCAACACCCTTATGGCTCAAAAAAATATTAGTGGGTCTACGCCAAAAAATTGAAGCCTTAGCAAAGCTCTTGCCGCAAGCAGTATAGCTATTAACCATTTTTAATCTCAAAAAAGCTTAAGTTTTTTTGAGATTAATCAATATAATAAAGCAACAGCAAATCCAAAATCTTCTTAACAAAAAGAAGCTCCAAGCTACTTTTACCTTTACAATGATCTACTGCACAGACTCAAGCAATAACCAAAACCTAAAGCAAGAGGTTGGAAAATATTGGTGAGAGTGGCGAATGTTTTGCTACTCTCTAGCACAAAGAATTGAGTTTACAGGTGAAAAAACAAGACGCAAGGGAATTAGACTACAATTCATGACTATGGCAAAAGTTCTCGTCTCCGATCCTATCGATCAAGCTGGTATCGATATTATCTCTCAAGTCGCCGAAGTAGACGTAAAAACCAAGTTACCTTTAGAAGAACTAATCAAAATAATTCCCGAATATGATGCTTTAATGTTGCGATCGGGTACTAAAGTTACAGCAGAGGTTATTGAGGCTGGTACGAACCTCAAAATTATTGGACGCGCAGGAGTAGGAGTAGACAACATTGATGTCAAAGCTGCTACGCGTCAAGGTATTGTCGTGGTCAACTCTCCAGAGGGTAATACTATTGCTGCTGCCGAACACGCTTTAGCAATGATGCTAGCTTTATCTCGCCAAATTCCTGATGCCAACCAATCCGTCAAAAGCGGTAAGTGGGAGCGTAAGAAATTCGTTGGTAATGAAGTTTACAAGAAAACTCTTGGTGTAGTTGGTTTAGGGAAAATTGGCGCGCACGTTGCTAAGGTGGCACGGGCAATGGACATGAAATTATTGGCTTACGATCCATTTGTTTCGGCAGAAAGAGCCGAGAGGATCGGCTGTAGCTTAGTAGATTTAGATTTACTGTTTAAAGAAGCAGATTATATTACTCTGCACATTCCCAAAACTCCAGAAACTGCCAATTTGATTAATGCTGAAGCACTAGCTAAAATGAAGCCCAATGCGCGTATTATTAACTGCGCTCGTGGTGGCATCATTGATGAAGCTGCCTTAGCAGAAGCACTTCAAGCAGGAAAAATCGGTGGTGCTGCTTTAGATGTTTATGCCAATGAGCCTTTAGAAGAATCACCATTAACGGTCGTTGGTTCAAATCTAGTTCTGACTCCTCATTTAGGAGCTTCTACAGCCGAAGCTCAGGTAAATGTGGCGATCGATGTCGCAGAGCAGATAAGAGATGTCTTATTGGGTCTTCCTGCTCGTTCAGCAGTCAACATTCCTGGTTTAAACCCAGATGTAATGGAAAAACTACGACCATACCTAAGATTAGCAGAAACTTTAGGCACGATGGCTGGTCAGTTAGCTGGAGGACGAATTAATGAGTTGAATATACGTTTACAGGGAGAATTGGCTAACAACGATAGTCAACCACTAATTGTTGCTGCTTTAAAAGGATTGCTATCTGAGGCTTTGAGAGAGAGGGTTAATTATGTCAATGCAGCCATAGAGGCGACTGAAAGAGGCATTAGAGTTATTGAAACCAAAGATAGCTCAACCCGCGACTATTCTGGAGGTTCACTGCATATAGAAGCCCAAGGAGCCAATGGCAAGCATTCAGTTACAGGAGCATTATTGAGCGAAGGAGAAATACGAATTACTAGCTTAGATGAGTTTCCCATTAATGTTCCACCCAACGATCATATGTTGTTTACTCTTCATAGAGATATGCCAGGAATTATCGGCAAAATTGGCTCTTTATTAGGTAGTTATAACGTTAATATTGCCAGTATGCAGGTTGGTCGTAAGATTGTCAGAGGTGAAGCAGTAATGGTTCTGAGCTTGGATGATCCCCTACCTGAAGGCATTTTGCAAGAAATTACCAAGGTAGATGGAATTAGAGATGCTTATACTGTGAAGTTATCTGCATAATTAATCATCACGTCAAGATGATGCCTAGGTAATGTTTATTGGTGAAATCTACTATTTTTAAGTTAATAGTAAATTTCACCAATTTTGTTGTTAGACGAATAAGATTTAAACAACTTGCCGACTTAAATTCTTTAGTATTGATGAATTGTTTAACAATATTGGGAAAACTATCAACAGAACGATAAAAAGTGGGTAAAGCTGAAATCTTGGCATACAGTGGTGAGGAAAAAACTGTATTTTGCTTATTTCGCTCTGAGATCACTAAAATAACTAAGTTAAAAAATGCCTAATCACATTATAAGCCTTGATAGCCATAGATTACTCTGCTGTCTTGAGCAAGATCAAACTTAAATAGCGAAAACGACCTATAGTCGTTGGTTAAAAAATACCATTCAGGTTCAACGTTAGATAATCCCTATAAAATTTATAATCTAAGAAAATTCATGTCTAATCGCTGGTGGGAGATCGTCATAAAATGCGAGCCAATACTGGAAGAATCAGTCTTTTGGAGACTTGAAAAGTTTGGTTGTTCTGGAACAGCTACCGAAGTCAAAATTTTAGACAACGAAAAGAACTCAGAGTCGGAACTAATTACAGATCAACAGATTTTGATTAAAACGTATATTCCTGAAATAAAAACTCAGTTACTAGATTTGGCAGCCTTATCTTCTTGGCTAGAGCAAGATGCCAAATTATTAGAAGTGTCAGTTCCAGAAGCTCAATGGCATTTAATAAATGAAGAAGACTGGGCAAGTAGCTGGAAGCAACACTGGCAACCTATGGAAATTGGCGATCGCTTTTTGATTTATCCAGCTTGGGAAACTCCTCCAGAGAAATCTGATAGATTGATTTTGCGTCTCGATCCTGGCGCAGCTTTTGGAACAGGAACTCATCCTACTACACAATTGTGTCTTGAATCTCTAGAAATGCGACTGTATGAAAAGGCTGAAAGCAAAATCATAGCGGATATAGGTTGTGGATCGGGAATTTTGTCTATAGGTTCAATTCTGCTTGGTGCAAAGCAAGTTTATGCAGTTGATACTGATGAATTAGCTACCAAAACTTGCCGAAGTAATTGTCAATTAAACCATGTTAATCGAGATAATCTGATTGTCCATGATGGCAGCATTGAACAATTAATTAAAGTAGATAAAAAATTTGATGGCATTATTTGTAATATTTTGGCTGATACCATAGTCGATTTGGTTATTCATTTTAACAACATCACCCATGAAAAAAGCTGGGCAATTTTAAGTGGAATTTTATTAACTCAAGCCGATCGGGTCGCTGATGTTGTAGAACAGCAGGGGTGGACTGTTGCAGCACTGTGGAAAAGAAAAGACTGGTGCTGTTTTAATATTCGTCGCTCAGAATATTAATTCGGTAAAGTTAAAATGTCTACCCCATCTTTGGTAACTGCAATAGTATGTTCAAATTGAGCAGAAAGCTTACCATCTTTGGTAACTGCTGTCCAACCATCATCGAGCATCACAGCTTCCCAAGTCCCTTCGTTAATCATTGGTTCAATAGTAAATACCATTCCTGGTTTAAATTTCCGTTTCTGTCTTGGATCATGATAGTGGGGAATTTGAGGTGCGGTATGAAAAATATGGCTAACCCCATGCCCTACAAAATCTCTGACTACAGAAAAACCTTGCGACTCAGCATACTGTTGAATTGCTATGCCGATATCATAAATTCTCGCACCTGGTTTGACTGCCGCAATTCCTCTTTTTAAACATTCCTCTGTGACTTCAACAAGTTTTTTAGCTGTATCCGAAGGAGTACCAACAAAAAAAGTTCTAGAAGTGTCGCCATGATAGCCATCTAAAATCGGGGTTACATCAATATTAATAATGTCGCCATTTTTTAAGATTTGTTTAGCGTTAGGAATGCCATGACAAATCACTTCATTAACGCTGGTGCAAACTGAAGCAGTAAAAGGATTATCTGTAGGACCATATCCCAAAGGTGCGCTAATTGCGCCTCTTTTCTGTGTCCATTTCTCGGCAGCATCATTGATTTCTAGGGTACTTACTCCAGGTTTAACCATTGATGCCAAGAAATCTAGTAGTTCTGCGGCTAAAGCTCCTGCTCGACGCATCTTTTCAATTTCTCGACTAGAGAGTAAAGTAATTTGTTCGCTTCCCATATTTGTCTCTACTATGCTCGTTAATTGCTTTGTGTAATATTTAGTTTATCAATTCTTCATGTTTGAATTACAGAGCGATAAAAAAAGACCCAGGTTTTTCTGAGTCTTTGTGCAGAATGTTTGATGAACAAAAGCATGATTAGAAATTAGGTTTAATCTTCTCGATATATTTCATGTAATTTTTGATTTTTTTCTTCAGTATCGTCCACTTTGACAGAATCTAATAAATCGTTTAATTCTCCTAATGATTCATCAGACATTTGAGTCAACATATCAATTTGTTCTTCAACTGACTCTAAAGAACTTAAATCATTTAATTTTTCTGAAGAGTTGTCATCATCATCAAATCCCATCATCAATTCATTAGACTCGGCTTCGAAAGATTCATCAAAGCTCATTTCCTCTGAAGAATTGTCATCATCTTCAAATTCCATCATTAATTCATCAGATTCAGCTTCAGCAGACTCATCAAAGCTTAATTCTTCGGACTCTGACTCTAGGCTAAATACTTCTGAAGAGTTGTCATCATCTTCAAATTCCATCATCAATTCATTAGACTCGGCTTCGAGAGATTCATTTAAGCTTAATTCTTCGGACTCTGATTGATTTTCAGACTCAAATCCCATCATCAATTCATTAGACTCGGCTTCGAGAGATTCATCAAAGCTCATTTCCTCTGAAGAGTTGTCATCATCTTCAAATCCCATCATCAATTCATCAGATTCAGCTTGGGGAGATTCATCAAAGCTCATTTCCTCTGACTCAGACTCTAGACTAAATACTTCTGAAGAGTTGTCATCATCTTCAAGTCCCATTATCAATTCATCAGACTCGGCTTGGGGAGACTCATCAAAGCTCATTTCCTCTGATTGATTTTCATCTTCAAGTCCCATCATTAATTCATCAGACTCGGCTTGGGGAGATTGATCAAAGCTCATTTCTTCGGACTCTAACTCTAGACTAAATACTTCTGAAGAGTTGTCATCATCTTCAAGTCCCATTATCAATTCATCGGCTTCGGCTTGGGGAGATTCATCAAAGCTCATTTCTTCGGACTCTGACTCTAGACTAAATACTTCTGAAGAGTTGTCATCATCTTCAAGTCCCATTATCAATTCATCAGATTCAGCTTCGGGAGATTCATCAAAGCTCATTTCCTCTGACTCTGACTCTAGACTAAATACTTCTGAAGAGTTGTCATCATCTTCAAGTCCCATTATCAATTCATCAGATTCAGCTTCGGGAGATTCGTCAAAGTTCATTTCCTCTGACTCTGACTTTAGGCTAAATGCCTCGGACTCTGATTGATTTTCAGACTCAAATCCCATCATCAATTCATCAGATTCGGCTTCGGGAGATTCATCAAAGCTTAGTTTTTGCGTGGAGTTGTCGTCTTCAAATTCTCCGCTCAAGTCGTCAGATTCAACTTCAGCCAAAGATTCCTCTTTATCTGATTGATAAAAATTTTCATACACATCTGAATTGGAAGTTTCTTCTTCTAATTCAAAATTAGACTCTTCAATTACATTTTCTATTGTTGATGATACGTCATCAGATGATTGAAGCTCAGATTCATCAAATGAGCCAAGTAGTTGATCTGCTAATTCTAGCTCTGAATTATTTTCAGTTATGCTTGTTGTCGATTCCTCAGAAAAGTTAGCAAATGGATTCATCTCTGTTTGCAGATTTTCTCCTGATTCATCTTCCTCTTCGAGAAATTCATCAGAATCAAATAGTGCTTCTGGTTCTTGTTCAATTTCTACATTGGTAGGAGTTTCTTCAATGGGGGATATTAGATTATCCAGTTGTCGCATAGATGAAGGTTTTTCTGCTTCTGCTTGCAGGCTACCTTTTTCTAATTCTATATTTTGCTTATGACTTTCTAAGTCAGCTATATTTTTATCTAACTCTTCTTTCTGTCTTTGACTTGCTATAAGCTGACTACTTGTTGCCTCTAATTCCTGTTTTTTCGAATAAATTTTCTCATTCCAATTATTTGATTCTGCTTCTAGTTGTTCCTTTTGATTATTTAAATTGGAAATTATACTTAATAGCTGATTATGTTCGGTTTGTAGAGAGTTAATTTCAATTTCTACCGCTTCCATTTTTGCAGTAGATTCGTTTAAAGATTGCTCTAGTTGAGATTTTTGACTATTAAGTTCGGATAGCTGAATATTTGATACGTTATCATTTTGAATTTCTTGAGAATTTTTTTTACCGTTAGCTGTCAAAGCGATCGCTACGCAAGCCATAGATCCTACTGCACCACTACCCATCAGGGCATTTTTAAGTTTTCCATTCTCTACTACTAACATTCCAACACCAAAGGTTACACCAAAAGCAAGGGAAGCTAGCAGAATTTTATTAACAACTTTAGCTGATTCCATTTTATGTAAGTTCGATATAAGTTAATTTATCCAAGAAGTTGTGTTTTCAGGCTAGTAGCTTGTTATGACTACTGTACTTTGGCAAATTGAGCAACCAAGGGTTGATTGATTCTGAAATACGAGAACTTCCTTAGTCTTATTTTTAAGAGTTCCCAAATATATAGTGAAAACTAACAGATAGACCTACAAGCACTCAAAATACTGAATAAAATCATTAAAACTTGTTGAATTAAAGCAGCTTATTGAGGACAACAAAATGGAAAGATAACTATAAATATTAAATTTATAGACTAAAAATACCTACCAAAATCTTACTGAATTATAAGTAGAAATTATCATTAGCTAAGATATCTACCGAAAAAGTTTCACTCAGTTAACAAATCAGTTTAAGATGGGGAAGGCGTAATAATACTTAATATTTACTATAACTATGGCAGTAAAAGTAGAAATATATACCTGGAGTCGTTGTCCGTTTTGTATTCGTGCCAAAGGTCTATTGGACGAAAAAGGAGTTGAATATAGTGAATATTGTATTGATGGAGATGAAGATGCCAGGGATAAGATGAGAGCAAGAGCTAATGGCAAATCTAGCTTACCGCAAATATTTATTAACGATCGCCATATTGGCGGATGCGATAATCTTTATGCTTTAGAAGGCAATGGAGAATTAGACCCTCTATTGTAGAGATGTATTCTGAAACTGTACCTTATTAAATTAGGAGTGCAGAGAAATTAACTTAAAGGTAACAGCGTGAAACTGGCATTTATCATTGATCCTATAGCCAAACTAGATCCTGGACACGATAGTAGTGTTGCCATGATGGAAGCAGCGCAGTTATTAGGTCATCAAGTTTGGATTACGGTCGCCAATCAACTGAGCATTATTGAGGGAAAGGCTTGGGGATACTTACAAGCCGTCAATCTTAAACCGGTAAAGTTGGTTGATGAACATTGGCAGGCAGAAACAGATTGGTATCAGATTCAGGGCAAAATTTTAACTTGTCTGGAGGAAATGGACGCTGTATTTATGCGCACCGATCCTCCTGTTACTGTTCCTTATTTGTATACGACGTACATATTAGATCTAATTGATCGCCGTAAAACTTTAGTAGTTAATTCTCCTCAAGGATTAAGAACTGCTAACGAAAAAGTATATGCCCTACAATTTACCTCTGTAATCCCTGAAACTATCGTCAGCCAAGATAAGTTAGTAATTGCCAAATTTATAGATGAGAAAAAATCTGCTGTCTTAAAACCTTTGGGTGGTAAAGGAGGAGAGGGAATCTTATTTTTAGAAGCGGGCGATCGCAATTTTAATTCTATAATTGAAGTTAGCACTTACCGAGGGCGCGAACCCGTAATGGTTCAAGAATATTTATCTGCTGCTAAAGAAGGTGATAAAAGAATCATTATGCTAGATGGTGAACCCATTGGCGCAGTTAATCGTGTTCCTAGTGGTAATGATTTTAGAGGCAATATGGCAGTAGGGGGCAAAGCAGCAAAGATAGATATTACCGATAGAGAACAAGAAATTTGCGCGCTGGTTGCGCCCCAATTAAAAGCTGATGAGCTTTATTTTGTAGGCATTGATGTAATTGGTGGATATTTAACGGAAGTTAACGTTACTAGTCCAACAGGAATCAGAGAAATAGATCGCCTTAATAATGTCAGCTTAGGTGAGAAAGTTATTAAATGGGTAGAAAACAAGCTATCTAGATAGTGCTATTAAATTAGTAATCAGTTAGGGGCGAACGGCCGTTCGCCCGTACATCAGTAATGCACGCATTATCAATTCCAACCTGGATAGTTCATGTCTCTAGCGTCCTTGAATGGGCTGCTGCTATTTACTACATTTGGCAGTATGGAGAGGTTACAGGCGATCGCTCTTGGTATAATTTATCATTTGCTATGTTGCCTGCCTTAGTTAGTGCTATGTGTGCCTGTACCTGGCACTTTTTTGATAATACTCAATCTCTTGACTGGCTGGTTATCTTGCAGGCATCAATGACTGTAGTAGGAAATACTACAGTCTGTATTGCTGCTTGGGGAATTTGGAAAGCTTCTCGTCAGAACAGAATTAATACTCCTAATTCTCAATCAACGGTAAATCATGAATAAAGAAAGTTTATTTGCCATCTCTTTGTTTCCCTATCTTGGTTTTTTGTGGTTTATGACTCGCTCAGGAAAAACACCACGCTTGGCTTTAATTGGCTTTTATGTTCTATTAATTTTTGTGATAGTTACAATTCCTGCGGGCATCTATGCTCAAGCCCATTACGGAAAAGAATTAGCTAATGTCGATTGGCTTCATGGCAGCGCAGAATTGTTTTTAACTCTTTCCAATATTTTAGTGGTTTTGGGTTTTCGTCAGGCAATTATCAAACTGAAAAAGACTGAATAATACTGAACCCAGACAAGTTTTACTTTATCTGGGTTCGATTGCTATATGCTGACCTTTTATATTGGTTGGTCAGCGTTATTTATAGCCTATAGTCTAAGCTGCTTACCTGGCTTAACACTGTGATCCGAATCACGAAGTTCGCGAACTTAACAAAAGCCTGGTTATTTGTCGATGCGATCGCCAAATAAAAATTAGATTTAATTAATCACCTAAATTAAGCTTGCTCTAACCTCATTTAATTATTAGAAGTCAGAGGAATGGAAATAGATGCTGCTGCGGGCTGTTCGATTTCCGTAGGTGCGTCGTCTTTGACCAAAGAACGAGAATTATCGCCAGCCGTAAACATATTGCCAACCATGGCAAACATGGCATCAATTTTGCGTTTGCGCCATTCGGCAACTAAAGCATCTACCTGTGTATTCGATAATCTCCGCTGCATTGCTTCATAGAGGTAGGCTGCGTGTCTGGTTTCGTCTTCGGCGACGCTGAGGATACTCTGCTGTAGATTACGGCTTTTAGGTTCGTGTTCGGGTAAGGCTCTTGCCATCCGTGCAAAATCTTTACTGGCATCTAGCTCTAGGATATAAGTGCTAGCCATAAACACCTGCCAATCTATTTTGTCAGCTTTGAGTGATGCTGGATCATAATCACGATAATACTTACCAAAGAAAGGACTAGGCTTTTCTGTTTTTTTGCTCTGCTGTTTTCTTTCCTCAAAAGTCATTACCTGTTTTCCTAGCTGCTTGAGTCCATGAGCAAAGATTTGACCATGGCGTTTTTCATCGGCAGCATGGATCGTTAGCTTCTCGGCTAGCCAGGTATCTCCTTCTGTAGAGGCTCTTGCTGCTAGATTACTCAAAAAAGGTACTGCTCCAGATTCGGCTAGTTGAAAACCTGCTAGGGTGTTAGGACGAGTTTGCGGATCTCGTAATCTGTTCGCCAAAATGTAGGCTGTAGCACCTGAACCAATAGCGTTGAGAATGTTGGTAAAAAAGTCCATTGCGATTTAATTATTTATGTGGGGCTAGTTCTATTGTATTCAAGATAATTATTTAAATCTAAATTTCGGTGATGGATTCAACCTAAATCGATTAAGCTTGCTGTTGCTCCCACAGTCTCAGTCTGATTAGAAACTGCTGCCAGTATTCGCTGAGAGCTTCGGCATTGAGGCGAAAGATTTGCGCGGGCTGATCTTGTAGGGCGATCGCAATAATTGCTCGATCTATTTGCACCTTGTAAAGATGGTTAATTGCTGCGGTATAAGCAGTTAATTGTAGACAATAATCAGCGACCCATTCATTTTTTTTGGGTTTAGAGGCTGTTTTCCAATCAAAAACACAAAGTTCTCTCTCCCATGACCCCAAACAGTCAAAACGTCCTGCATACTTGTATTCTGTATGATATACTGCCGATTCAATTAAATGAACCTCGCCAACCGATTCTAAAACTGGTTCAATAGAATGCCAGTAAGGATTGTTTGGCACATCATCAGGTAAATCTTGACCAGCCAAAAAATAATTGATTGCTGTATGAATAGAAGTACCTCGACGGCAAGCATCGGTACTAATTTTTTGTGCTTGTTTAACTCCAACTCGCTTACGCCATCTTTGTAAAGCCAGACGGTCTTTTTCGGGTTTAGTGGCAGCTAAAATTGTGCTAACAGAAGGATAAGCCTGTCCGTTAAAACTTAATCTGCGTTTGCGATCGACAGTTACGTACTTGACTGGAATGTAAGTGAACATTAAGTATTGCTGACTAAAAATATGTTTATCTTAATTGGAAAGTATGATTTTATACATTTACTTTGGGCAATATTCAGCTAATTGTTTCTATGGGGGATTTAATTTTGCACAGCTATTTACAATAGTTGTTTCTGTCTACGTGCTTAGATTATATACTTCTGCTCTAAAATTTTACTATCTTATTAGAAAAAAACTATCCTTCAATCTCATTGAGAAGAAGACTTCTTACGCTTTTTACTTCGTAAAAACAGAGTAACAAAATAACTCAAAATTTATTTTATTTTGTAATATTTAACTCACAAAAGCATCTTTGTAATAAACTAATTTTTAAGTGTTCAAACATATCGACAATATTCCTCAAGAATGATTTGAAAAAATTCTTTAGGGAATAATACTACTATTATAAAAGCTTAATTTGAATATACAATGATCCGTATTTTATTGGTAGATGATCAAAACCTAGTCCAACAGGGAATAAAATCGCTGTTGGATCAAGATCGAGAATTAAAAGTGATTGGAACAGTCAAAGATGGTCAAAGTGCAATTAAGCAAATCAATCTCTTGCGTCCTGATATTGTATTGCTTGATATTGAAATGCCAGGCATGAATGGTATTTCTGTCACAAAATATATTACTCATTTCTTTCCCCAAACAAAAGTTATTATTCTTAGTAGTCACGAAGAAAAAAAATATTTAGTTCAAGCATTGGTAGCTGGAGCAAATGCATACATATTAAAAAACAGTCTGATGAAGGATTTGAAACAGGCTATTTTGGCTGTTGATAATGGATACTTTCAAATAGAGTCTAGACTACTTGCAAAGGTGCTTTATTCTAGTAAGATAAAGCCTCCTCTTGCTAAACACAGTTCTTCTAGATCACAGAGCGTTAGTAATTACAATATAAATGATCATAAATCTTTAGACACTAAAAAAACTAATCAAATAAAGTTAGAAAATAAGAATAGCTTGCAAAATACTTCCACAAAACTTGAGAATACAGATTCTAGTGATTCGGTAGTGCTAGAACAAAAGTTTTCTCAAACTAATATCCTGAATTCAGTTGAGGTAAATCAAGAAAACTCCTCTTCCCAAACATCTGATTATGCAAAATCAGAACAAATAAATAAAATTCAAGTTGCTAACATAGAAGAAAAAGCTAAAATAGCTGAAGCTAATTTAGCCGAATCGGTGGTTTCTGCCAATAAAACTACCCAAAGTAAATCTGCTTCAAATCAATTCGATCATTCTCAGCCATTAAGCGATCGCGGTTATAGCCCTATAAACGTAACCTCTGTGAGCCAAAATGCTTTGCTCCGAGTTTCAAAACCATCTTTGACTCAACAGCAAATACTGCTCAATTCTCACCAAAATAGGAGAGAGTTGGGCAGACACTCTGGAATTAAAAATTACTGGCGGCAATTAGGCAATCGATCGCAAATACGTCCATACAAATCCAAAATTTTGGCATATTCTCGACCGATAGTAGCTAAATATAAGCCCGTATTTGAGAAACATAAATCACAATTATTGTTGTTGATTAATCATAAAAAAACGCGAAAATGCTTGTGTAACATAGGACTAATATTTTTGGGAGCAGCTATAGTTTTGATTTTGCATAGCTTATAATTAAAGAATTGATTTTAAATTGAACCAACATTAGCTATATTCAGTCTAAAAAAAAGTACTGAAAACTATTTCTGGAAAATGAGCGAAATATTTGCTAGTCAGAGAATAATATTTGCTCTGAGTAACGACGGTGAAGAAGCAAGTACAGCAGATGCAAAATCAGAGAACCGAGTGCAGACAGAACAAGAATTGATATGGCTGTGTCAAAAAGGCGATCGCCAGAGTTTTCGACTGCTTTACCAACGCTACCAGCAGCGAGTGCGCTCAACTCTTTATCAGCTTTGTGGAACTCCTCTATTAGATGATTTGGTACAAGAAGTTTTTTTAAAAGCCTGGAAAGGATTACCCAAGTTAAAAACAGCAAAACATTTTTCTACCTGGCTGTATCGCATTAGCTGGAACGTGGCAACGGATCAAAGACGAAAATTAGCCAAAGGTCGCGAAAAAATAGATTCCCATGAGAAATCTTGGGAAAAGGAACAGCTAAACTATGGTAAAGATCTTTCTAGCCTTCAGGATACGCCAGATTTAATGCACCTGCACTATCAAGATCTAGTACAAAGAGGTTTAGATAGCCTAAGCTACGAACATCGTACAGTCTTGGTTCTCCATGACTTAGAAGACCTACCTCAAAAACAAGTAGCTGAAATTCTAGATATACCAGTAGGAACGGTAAAATCTCGTCTATTTCATGCCAGAAATTCATTAAAAAACTTTTTAGATCAACAAGGAATATCTTTTTAATTTAAGATTACTCATCATGAATAAGTTTCATAACGATAACCGAAATAATCTCGTCAGTTTTTTACGGCACAATAAGTCAACTCCTTCAAACGCACATTCTGATTTAGAACAAAGAATCATTGATTCTCTTGAGCCGCGAGTCAAAGAACGAAAACGACATCTAAAAGCTACCTGGACTATTCCTAGTGCTATTGCTACAGGCTTTTTATTCACCTCTGTCAGTTTTGGTCTAAAAACTGCTCGTATTGCTATTGAACCAAAAGATTTAGAGAACTTTATGGTTAAAAATTGGCAAGACACTCTTAATTCTGCTGATTATGCCGTTGCTGAAGAAACTGAGGCATATTGGTTATTGCCAGATATTATTGAACCTCAGCCAGCTTTATCAGTCTCGGCTCAATAATAGATAATAGTTTTAGCATCACAACCTAATTTATTTTTTGATTTTATTACTGATTTTTGATATGCCAATAATTCAGTGGCAATGCTTATTATTTTTGGCTGCCATATCAATTTTTATAGCCAATAGTCGTTTTGGATTAGCCGTTTCGCCATTATCTTTTTCACCTAATAATCAACATTCTTCTACAGCGAAAAGTATCATTGTCAATAATGATGTGACTAAAGCCAAACAACAGCCCCAAAGTCTTATACAGCAATTAAATTTGACTGATGAACAAAGACAAAAAATCAAACAGATACATTATCGATATAAGCAGCAAATACTCAAGAAAAAAAACAATCTTGCAGTGTTACAGCAACAATTATCCGACATGATGATTGGCACAGAATCAGTTGAATTAATTAGAACTAAAAACCAAGAGCTAGTAATTTTGCGTCAGGAAATAGGAGCATTACGTTTTGAAAGTATGTTAGCCACCAGAGAAATACTTACTCCCCAACAGCGTCAGAAATTCAAAAAAATATTAGAATCTCGACTTTCTCGGTAACTTGAAAAACAATTTAGTTGAATATATGGTAGATTAGTTATTGCTTATTATGCGGATGTGGTGGAATTGGTAGACACGCACGCTTGAGGGGCGTGTGGCTAACGCCTTGCGAGTTCGAGTCTCGCCATCCGCATCGCTTGCTCTTTTAAAAGCAGGTGTGCAACTTTCACTTGAAAGGCGTAAGTTACACACCTGTTTTTTACCCAAAATGTAGCCAAAAGTAACTATAGCGATCGCTTTTGTTGTTTCTACTTGACTACTTTTCAGCCAGTATAATGTCTGTACTCTTTCTTTAACCTCTTTAGTCTCAGTTGATTAGAGCAGTTGTCTTAATTCATCAACTATTTCTAAAATTTCTATTTTGATTACACCACTCACGACTGTTCTCAATTTATTTTTTCCTCTCCTTTATTTCTAACGTTCTTTTGGATTTCATATTAATATAAGCAGCTAAAAAAGAGTCTGGCATTACATCACTGCTTAAGCATTCTTTCAAATATCCGTTTTACGCTGACTACTGAGCTAGTTCATCAGCTTTTCTCATCTTGTTCAACCCTTCAGTCCATCTCACCCTCTGTGACTGATTTTGTTTCTTAGGAGAGGGCTATATATGGACTGGTAATAATCGGTATTGCGTAAAGTTGCCATGCCGTTAGGCTTATCACCATTATCTCTACTAATGTCTTTTCTTTACGTGTTGAAGGAAGAGAATCTTCATAACCAAGATAATGAATTAGCAAGTGACCAAAAAAGGTGGTCAAGGGCTTGCGCTTGACTTTTATTGCCGACGGCGGAGATACAGTCAGAAGTCAGGAAGTTGATAACTACCTTTGTCAATCGGATTTAGTATGAGTAATCAGTTAGGGGCATTCGCCCGTACAGTTAGGATAGTTGATACATCCCAATTTTAGTTTTTCTGGTTTTACAGTTATTTACGCCTACCTACTTAGCAATAAGTTTTTAGGTTATAACATCAGATTTGTGTAGGGGCGAATCGCAATTAGCCCCTACAGTCGATCAACGCTCAGAGACTACTCCGTCCGTTTAGAGCGGGTGGAAACGGCTTCGTTTAGAAGCCTGTCTTGAGACAGTTGTTCATGGGGGAAACCCCCAAGACCACACTGTCTCGCTGTTCCACACCCGCTAGTCCCCGTGCTGTTCCGTTTAGGAACAGCTTCATGCGGGACGTGGCAGAGTAGTCTCTGACATTTTCGCGATCGCCATATTTTTTTAAAGTTGGCTGCCGCATTCAGGGCAAAAATTATTGGCAGCAGGATTAGTTACGCCACAGTTGCTACAGTTTTTGTGTTCAGTAGCTTTAATTTCCTTCTGAGGTAAACCCAACATTTGAGCGTTACTTTTACCAGGAGCGATCATCGGGTAGCAGTTCTCATCCTTAGTTACTCGTACATCCATTAGTACTGGGCCATTGTGTGCCAGCATCTCGGCAACTGCATCTGCTAATTTAGAGCGATCGCGCACAATCATCCCTTTGATACCATAAGCTTGAGCCAGAATTTTAAAGTCTGGCGCACCTATTTCCATATTAGAGGAAGAATATCTTTCTCCAAAAAAGTTTTGCTGCCATTGACGCACCATTCCCTGCCAGCCGTTATTGATAATTACGGTTTTAACGTTAATATCAAATTGCGCTAGCGTTCCTAATTCTTGAGGATTCATTTGGAAACTAGCATCACCACTAATACAGATTGTTTCTTCATGGGGTACAGCTACTTTCGCGCCCATGGCAGCCGCTAAACCATAGCCCATTGTGCCTAAACCTGCACTAGAAATCCAGCGACGGGGACCGTTTTTAAGAAATTGAGCAGCCCACATTTGATGTTGACCAACATCAGTGGTATAAAAGGCTAGAGGAGCTTGCTTGTTCAATTCGACAATTACTTCTTGAGGAGACAAACCCTCTTCTGGATGGGGGACAGGTAGAGGATATTCTGCGCGCCAGTGATTGATTTTATCCAGCCAAGGCTTAGTTGTAACAGAATCATAATCAGCCTCTTTTGCCCTGTCTAAGATCTGCTCTAATACTTTACGCACATCGCCGACAATTGGCACTTCAGGCAAGCGATTTTTACCTACTTCAGCAGGATCGATATCGATGTGAATTACCTTGGCACGGTTGGCAAACTCGTCTAGCTTACCCGTAACGCGATCGTCGAACCTGGCGCCAACAGCAATTAGCAGATCGCATTCGCTAACGGCAAAATTAGCATAAGCTGTACCGTGCATTCCCAACATTCCTACCGCCAGAGGATTATGTTCATTAAAAGAACCCAGTCCCATTAAAGTAGTAGTTACTGGTATTTGAAATTTCTCTGCCAGTTCTTTAATTTGAGCATGGGCATCGGCAGCCACAGCACCACCACCCACATACATTAGAGGCTTTTCTGCTTGTGCAATTAGCTTCAAGGCAGCATTAATTTGACGAATATTTCCCCTAACCGTAGGTTTATATCCTCTGAGGTTTACTTTGCCTGGCTGCACAGGTACATAGTCAAACTCTTCGTTACCAACATCTTTGGGTATATCAATTAAAACTGGTCCTGGACGACCCGTACTGGCTATGTGAAAAGCCTCGGCAACAATTCTTGCCATATCTTTGGCATGGCGCACCACATAAGAATTTTTGACGATAGGAGTGGTGATCCCAAAAATGTCTATTTCTTGGAAAGCATCAGTACCAATTGCTGCACGAGATACTTGTCCTGTAATTGCCACCATCGGAATCGAATCGAGATGTGCCGTAGCAATACCTGTAACTAGGTTGGTTGCCCCTGGTCCAGAAGTTGCCAAGCAAACTCCTACTTTACCTGTGGCACGAGCATAACCATCTGCTGCATGAGAGGCTGCTTGCTCATGGCGTACTAAAATGTGCTGAACTTCTCCTCTGGCTTCGGCACGATATAGTTCATCATAGATTGGCAGTATTGCCCCTCCAGGATAGCCAAATATGTGCTTTACGCCATGACGACGCAAACTGTCCATTAGGGCAAATGCGCCTGTCTGACGTTGGGAGGTTTGAATTGATTGTGAGCTTTTAGGAATACTTGTAGATACCACGCTTGCTATCCGTTATTTAACTTGCTTATTATTTTATTGTAAAATCTATTGTCTGCTATGTAACAAAAATCAGCTTAATTTATACCTTTATATCTATAAACATTAAGTTATAGTCATTCCAATTAATTTTAGAGATAGTAATTTTGTATTTAAAGAAGTTTAATACAACTCCCTACTCCCTACTCCCTACTTCTTTACTAAAGATCGCGATTGCTATAGGGACATGACTATAGTTTGTCCTCCAAGTCGAGAAATAGCTAATTAAAAAATGTAAATGTTCGGAGGTTGGAAATTTAAAATGCTTTCTAAATATCTTGTTAAAGAGCAATAAGTTTTGCAACCTGGACTAATTATTTGCCATCCATAACAGTTATCAGGCGATCGCCATAAGTCTAAATGCTCCACTTGAGGATCGGCATAAAAGCCTTTATTTCCTCCACCTAGAATAGCAGAACTCCAGTGAGTAAAGTAATCGTGACTAAAACGATAAATAGGAAAACTAGCAACTAAAGGCATTCCCCAACCATCCCCAGCGACAAAGCTTTTAACTTTGCCTCCTTGCAACTGCCAAGCCAAAGCTGCGCCAAACCCTCCTACTACTCCTGCACTAAAAGCAATAAAAGTTAATGGTTGAGTTTCTAAAGGAGATAACTGTTGCTTTAACCATCGATACACATCTACGGCAGAGTAGGGCAGGTATTTATTGGTAGGTAAAATCAAGCACTGATGTTGCTCCATAAGCCTTTTGGTTGCTTGAATAAACTGCTCGCTTAACTGAGAAGAATGAATACCTGGGCAAATAATGATCGGCATATAGCACAAGTCTATGAAATAGTACTTTATTAATCTTGGTTTCTAGTAATAAGATCGGTCAAGGTTTTAATTACGCGATCGCCTTCTAATGGCACAATATCCTTACCGTGCATCATTTCTTGGAGCATCACAAAATAAACCATTGTTCCCATCATTACTCTAACCGTGGCTTCTGGATCTGCTAATTCTAGTGCGGGATGAGATTTTAAATACTTGGTCAGGATTTCAATAGTAGGTTTAGCCACGCCATTGACATAAGCCTTAGCTAATTCTGGGAAACGCCCTGATTCGCCAACAATGATTCGCATAAAATCTTGGAAAGAGCGATTGTTTTGGAAATTGGCAAGCATTTTAGTTGTCATTGCTGACAACACTATTTTCGGATCTTGTTCTAAAGATTGAGGTTTCTCCAAACCCATAAACTGTTGAAATTCATCTTTAACCAAATCTTGTATCACTACATTAAATAGATTTTCTTTATCTCCAAAATGACTATACACCGTCGCTTTGGAAACTCCTGCTGACTTAGCTACTTTATCCATACTGGTGCCAGCGTAGCCATTTTGCAGAAACTCTTTCATAGCCCCTTTTAATACAGCTGCCGTCTTGGCTTCTGATTTTGTCCGTTCGGAAATTCTTTGCTTAATTTCAGTCATTTTTTTTAGGAATAAAAAAGCGTTGCAAAACTATTTAGTTTAGTTTGGCATAGGGGAAATAAAGCTAAACTAAACAGTTCGGTTGGATAATAAAAATGCCCTAACAACTATGGAATATACAGTAGACAATAAAACAAAATCTGGCAAACCGCTAGTAAAAAAAATACCCGCGTTAATTATTGGCTTGGCTTTACTAGTCGGTGGTGTAACAGTTTATCGCTTGAGCCTAGCAAATACTTCTGAGTCGGAAATACCAGTCCAGACAATGCCAGAAATCAAAACCGTAACCGCATTAGGCAGACTAGAACCTAGTGGGGAAATAATTCAAATCTCAGTTTCTTCGGCTGCGTCAGGAAATCGCATTAATGAATTATTGGTCAACGAAGGAGATGAAATTAAAAAGGGTCAGGTAATTGCTGTATTAGATAGTCGCGATCGCTCTTTAGCAGCCTTAAATCAGTTCCAAGAACAGGTAAGAGTGGCACAGGCAAATCTAGATTTAGTTAAGGCGGGGGCAAAAACTGGAGAAATTCAGGCACAAGAAGCTGCGATCGCTCGTATCGAGGCAGAAAGAAGTAACAATATTATGGCGCAAACTGCTACTGTATCGCGGGTAAAAGCAGAATTAAATAATGCCCAGGTGGAGTACCAACGTTACGAACAACTATATAAAGATGGAGCAATTTCCGCTTCCGAACGAGATAGTAAGTATTTGACATTGGCTACGGCAAAAGAGCAGGTAGCAGAAGCTCAAGCCAACCTAAACCGCATTCAATCTTCTCAACAGCAACAGTTAGCCGAAGCCAAAGCTACTTTAAACAAAATCGCTGAAGTTCGTCCTGTAGATATGGCGGTAGCAGAGGCAGAAGTTAGACAGGCTCAAGCAGCAGTCAAAACTGCTCAAGCCGAATTAGATCGCGCCTACATTAAATCACCCCAAGCAGGAACGGTAATCAAAACTATGATTCGTCCAGGAGAGATAGTAAAGAGCGATGAAGGTATCGCCAGGATTGGACAAACCAAAGAAATGTATGCAGTAGCCGAAGTATACGAAAGCGACGTTAACAAGGTCAAGCTAGGACAACCAGTGACAGTTACTAGTAGTGCTATAGACGGAAAACTACAGGGAACAGTAGAAAGAATTGGCTTGGAAATTGAAAGACAAAACGTAGTCAACACCGACCCCACTAGCAATATAGATGCCAGAGTTGTGGAGGTCAAAGTCAAGCTAGACCAAGCATCCAGTCAGAAAGTAGCAGGACTGACTAATTTACAGGTGAACGTGAGAATTGAAGTAGGAAGTAGGAAGTTTTGAGAACTGAGGATCGACAAACAGCTATTAATTGCCCGTTGTTAATTATCAATTGTCCTGATCAATTTAAAAATCATGTTCAAATCATTAAAAAATCGTACCCCACTAGGTTTGTTACAGCTTAAGCACAACAAGATAAAAATGTTTACAGCATTAGCGGGAATTGCCTTTGCAGATATCTTAATGTTTATGCAGTTGGGATTTAAAGATGCTTTGTTTACCAGTAATACCCAATATTCCAGGATGCTTAATGGGGACATTGTTTTACTCAGTACCCAAGCAACTAATTTCAACGAGCTATATACCTTTCCGCGACGGCGACTTTATCAAGCGATGGATGTGCCTGGGGTAGAATCAGCCGAACCTGTTTATATTGGTTCTCTTGCTTGGCGTAATCCCCAGACCAAAGAAAAGACCTCGATGATGGTAATTGGTTTCGATCCAGAACGTCCCGCATTTGATTTACCCGATGTTAATAGTCAGCTAGATAAAGTCAAAATTCCCGACACAGTACTATTCGATCGCGCCTCCAGAGGAAAATATGACGAGGTAATTGCTCAAGTAGAACAGGGACAAACTGTAGCTACCGAAAGCGATCGCACTACCGTAACCATTACTGGTCTATTCGAATTAGGTGCTTCTTTTGCTGATGATGGGGCATTAATGACAAGCGACCAAAACTTTCTGCGTTTATTTCCGAGAAAGGAACAGGGAACACCTAGTTTGGGTCTTATTGACCTTGAGCCAGGACAAGATCCAGTAGCAGTAAGACAGGCTTTAAATATTCATCTGACTGAAGATGTTCGGGCATATACCCATGAGGAGTATGTTGAGAAAGAAGTAGCTTACGTTCAAAAACGTACTCCTATTGGTTTTATATTTACCTTGGGGACAACAATGGGCTTTATTGTCGGTATTGTCATTGTTTATCAGGTTCTCTCCACCGATGTCAACGACCACATCGCAGAATACGCCACTTTCAAAGCAATGGGCTATAAAAATTCTTATCTTCTATTTGTGGTGCTTGAGGAGGCTCTAATTTTATCTTTTGCAGGTTTTCTTCCCAGTGTGGGACTGGCGATAGGATTATATCAATTAACAGCAGCAGCAACTGCTTTACCCATTTTCATGCCTGTATCTAGAGCAATTACAGTTTTGATTATGACGCTCGTTATGTGCGGTATTTCAGGAGCGATCGCCACTCGTAAGCTTCAATCAGCCGATCCTGCCGATATATTCTGAGTGACACTATATACGGTGCTATATTGATGTCGCAGCTATAATTATTTTAATGCGAATTGTCGTAGATACAAACGTTGTTTTTGAAGGTTTGACTAAACAAGGAGGTGCATCGGGTTTATTAATTGATATTTGGCTTGCGGGTTTATTAGAGGTACATATTTCTAACGCTTTAGCTTATGAATATGTAGATGTCTTATTCCGTAAGCTTTCTCAATCCCGTTGGCTAAAATTGCAGCCAGTTTTAACAACATTAATTAGCAAAGCTAAGTTTGCTCCTATTTACTATTCTTGGAGACCTACTTCACCAGATCCAGGAGACGATTTAGTAATTGATTGTGGAATGAATGCAGCAGCAATAGTAGTGACATTAAATATCAAAGATTTTCGTAGAGCGCAAGAATCATTAGATTTACAGATAATGACTCCCACAGAATTAATCATTGAGTTAGCAAAGTAAATAAGGAAGATATGAGTAGATTGACATTGAGATTACCAGAAACATTACATAAACAGTTGTCAAATTTGGCAGAAGGAGAAGGAATTTCTTTAAATCAGTATATTGTTTACGCATTAACCCGCCAAGTAAGTTCTGCTTACACAGTGAAAACTATCTCAAAAGAAAATATAGAGAAACAGCAAGAGAATTTTAATAAACTATTAACACAGCTAAAAGAAGTCGATGCAGAAGAGATTGAAAAGGTATTATCTCAAAGAGAGGTTGTTAATCCTGAACCAGAATTGACTTTAGATACAATTCATAGACTCAAGGCAAAAATTCAAAATAAAGGACTATAAAGCGATCGCCACGAGAAAGCTGCAATCAGCCGATTCCGCAGACATCATTTGATAAAAGCTCTTAGCTCTTAGCTTTTAGCCATCAGCTTTAAGATACTTACCATCCAACAACCAATCATGAACAATCAGCAAGTAACAAATAAAGCAGTAATAGACATCCATAATTTAGATTACTATTTTGGTAAGGGTGAACTCCGCAAACAGGTATTATTTGACATTAATTTAGAAATAGATCGCGGTGAAATAGTTTTAATGACTGGCCCTTCGGGTTCGGGTAAAACTACTTTATTGACCTTAGTTAGTGGATTGCGATCCGCAGGCTGCGCGACAGCGCAATCGCCCCAGTCGGGAAGCTGCAAAATTCTCGGCAAAGAACTTTGTGGCGCGAGTTCAATTGAATTGGTACAAGCTAGACGCAATAACGGTTATATCTTTCAGGCGCATAACTTACACAACAGCTTAACCGCTAGCCAAAATGTGCAGATGGGTCTAGAGGTACACGGTAAGTATTCTAAAGTGGAAATGCGCGATCGCGCATCAGCCATGCTAGAAGAGGTGGGTTTGGGCGAGCGAATAGATTACTACCCCGATGAATTATCTGGGGGTCAAAAACAACGTGTGGCGATCGCACGGGCTTTGGTTGCTCGTCCTGCGATCGTTCTGGCTGATGAACCTACAGCAGCATTAGATAGTAAATCGGGTCGAGATGTAGTGAATATCATGCAAAAGCTGGCAAGAGAACAGGGCAGCACAATCCTTTTAGTTACCCACGACGATCGCATCCTTGATGTTGCCGATCGCATTGTTCACATGGAAGACGGCAAATTAATCAACAATTTGGTCAAAGAAGTAGTAAGTAGAAAGTAGTAAGTGGCAAGTAAAAAGTTATTTTCGCTAAAAAAGGAGTGAAGAGTGATACAAGAAAAGCAGCTTATCCAAGCTTTTTGTATGGGTATAGCTATTGCAATAGGCGCAACCATAGCCCAGGCATTAAATTCGACAAGGGACATTATAAACCCTCTCAAAAATCAATCCCTGACACAACCAATCTCAATCCCAGTCCAAATTACTTATTGTTGCCAACACAAGCTAAGGAAGTTGAGGTCAATATTCAAGAGCCAATTAAATGCTCAGTAAGCATTAGCTATAAAGTTTATAGTTTATCCATTGCAATTAATTCTCACTCATTGTTAAAAGTAAATCAAAAGATTCAAGCCAGGAATTGTTCGAGAAAGAGTCCACAGCAGCAGAATAATATATAAAACTCCCAAACACCATTGATACCAGACTAAGGTAGAGATTAGTCCAGGAAGATGTCGATCTCGTAGACGAATATCATAAAATCCTAGCTTGAAAATATTATTTAAACTAAAGTTGTAATAGATTAGCCAACTCCAACGTCTACACCATAAGATAGGCTGGTAGCGATCGCGAAAAAAGGGAAATCGAGGCATAATTGGTAAACGCCCTAACAAGAGCCTAAATTCTCTAAACGAGCCATCTTCGACAAAATATGTAGTATTTAACAGATTATGATATCTCCCCTGTTTATAAATCAAACTTGTAATCAATGCTGGTATTGGTAAGAAGATAATGCCAATACATAGTAAAGTTAGCCAAGGTCGTTCCGTCATGATAAAAATGTTAACTATACTCAGACAAGTCAAGCTGAGATAGCTGATAGCCATAACTATAATTTCGTAGCGATTGGGTATAATTGGCTGGGAAATATGAGGACGATAGCGATCGATAAACCAGAATAAAACGCTAAAAAAAGCGATCGCCATCATGCCAAGACTGAATAGCAAATTTATATTTGTGCCGTAGTCTCCTAAGAGCAATAATAAATTTAAGCCCAACCACTGTGGAATTAAACTAAGCCAACTCCAGGTTAATATTTTTTGCCACGATGTTTTAGTTATTAGCTCACTTAATTGTTTGGCTCGCAGTTTTTCTCTTTTATATTCAAGCCGATTAGCATCAGTTATTTGTTCTAAACTACGAAAGTTACGAATTAAGTTTCGCAAGACAGTTTCATTACCTTCTAAACGATTTACATTGATATATTTGCCAATAATGTTGGTTTCGCCAATCAATTTGGCTTCTGCACTGTCAAAGGCTAGTCCAGAGGTATTAATAGTCGCTCTCGGTGTAAAAAAAGCGTTACTAAAGTCTATACGCTCAAGTAAATGAGCATCTTGTAGGTCGATCAGAAAATTGGCGTAACTATTACGAAAGGTAATATTTTTTTCAAAAGTCGTATTAATAAAAAGTAGTGAATCTAAAAATTTGCTTTTAGCAAAAATTAGGCGATCGCGATAAATGTTATTGCTAAAGTTAGCTGTTTTAATAAACACACTACGGGTAAAATCAGTAAGCTGATTAAACAGTGAATCGTTAAATTCAATTAGTTCTTCAAATTGACTATTACTAAAATCAGTAATTCCCTGAAACTCTACTTGTTGAAATTTGGCGACCGCAAAAAAATGACAAAGATTAAAATTAATATTTTGACTAAAAACAACTTGGCTAAAGTTTACCTCTTTACCAAAAAATGAATGATTGTATTTGACTATGTTTTGAAACTTTGCACCAGTGGCTATTACCTGTTGTAAGAATAAACTATTAGAGGCATCTACTTCTCCTGTAAAAATAGCGTCATTAAACTTGAGACTGCCACGAAATATATTGATTCTCGGCACCTGCTGGTTTAGATTATTTTGGACAGGATAATATCGATTAATTTTTGCTTTTTCTAATATAGTTAAAACAGAGGATAAGGCACTGCCTATATAGCTATTGATTCCTAGCTGATTAAGTTGAAAATTACCCTGAATAATTGAATTACTAAAATTTAGACTAAGAGGATTACCAGCACGGCTAATAATATTATTTATTTTTTGATAGAATTGCAGATTAAAATCGCTATCAGGATTCGCTAGATCGATGATGTAATTGCTTAAATCGATAGTATCTCTGCCTTCTTGCTGAACCAGATGATCTATTCGATCTTGCAGTATCTCTAATGTTAAATAGCTGCGCTGTTCTGTTTGGGCATTGGCTGGTAATGGCAATAAAGTAAACATATATAAGTAAAAGCAAACAAGCAAAACTCTGAGAACTTTAGCCATAACATCTACAATTATTTCTTCTAGATGATGTTTTTTTTGCTCAGAATCTTCATCGACAGTTATAAGCCTATAATTTACAAAAAATCAAAATGCTTTAAGCCTTCTAAAATGCCTCCAGCACAAGCAGATTGTGCTAAATACAGGCTGTCATTTTTATTCGCTTCATACCACTGAAGTAGTTCATCTTTAGCATTACTGACAATTAAACCTTTTTCTTGTCCTTTAAACATAGAAATATCATTACCAGAATCTCCGCAAACTATAGTTGTCGAGGCAGAAAAATCCCATTTTTGACGTAAAAACTGTACCGCTAAACCTTTATCACCGTTTTTGGGTAACAAGTCCAAATCTTGACCAGCACTGTAAATCAATTTTATGTCGTAACCTTTCTCGCTTAAAGCAGATGTTAAACTGGCAATAGTTTGTTTTGCCACCGCCTGAGCTAAATAATAGCTTATTTTAAAAGGATTTTGCTCTGATTTAGGCTGAGACTGTAACTCGCTGAACTGACTAGCGATCGCCGTTATTTCTTGCCGATTCCAGCCTTGAGACAGAATATTTGCCCACTCAGGATCGTGTTGTTTATGATCTCGATCAAAATACATTTCCGTCCCCACAGAGGTAATCAAGGCATCTGGAGGAATGAGAGACTTTGCTTCTGCCAGAAGACGGTATAAATAAAGCGATCGCCCTGTAGCATAGACAATTTTACTGCTGTATTGCTGGCGATGACTAGCTAATTGCTGATTGAGTTTAAGCAGTGCAGCATCGTCACCAACTAAAGTATTGTCTAAATCAGTGACAAATAAAAAAGGACGCATAATTGGGACTCTCATAAAAAATATTTAAACTGAAAAATAGCAATATGTTATTTCATTTACACATAATTACATAAACATTCAGGTAAGTAAATTTGGGTGAGAATTTGCTAAATATTAGAGAATATTTTTGGTTCAGTTTAAACCAAACTGACGTTATTTAGATGTTTCTCAATAAGTCCATGATCTCGTCTACTTGTTGATGAAAAATCGGCTGGCGTTTTATTTGATAATTGCGTAGCGTTGCCGAGGGCGTGTCGCCTGTAGGTTTATCGCTGGGGAAGTTAATCTTAAACTCTTGTTTAACTGTTCCTGGTCTGGCAGAGAGAACATAAATCCTTTGAGACAAAAATACTGCCTCTCTTACATCATGAGTAATCATTAAAATAGTGCAGCCTGTTTTGCGCCAAATTTCTAAGAGAAACTGCTGCATACTTTCTTTAGTTTGTATATCTAACGCCCCAAAAGGTTCGTCCATCAAGAGAATTTTAGGCTTAGTTGCTAAAGCTCGTGCGATCGCCACCCGCTGCTTCATTCCTCCTGAAAGCTCTTTAGGCAATGATTGGGCAAATTTTGCCAAACCTACTATATCTAAATAATAAGAAGCCAACTCTCGTCTTTTACGAGGGGTCATTCCCAGAAGTTTTAGACCAAACTCGACGTTTTTTTGAACGGACATCCAGGGGTAAAGGGTATATTTTTGAAACACCATGCCTCGATCGGCCCCTGGTCCAATAACAGGCTCATTATCTACCGTAATTGTTCCCGAAGTAGGAAGATCCAAACCAGCAATTAGCCTCAAAAGGGTAGACTTTCCCGAACCTGATGCTCCAACTACGCATACAAATTCTCCTGTCTCAACGTGCATATTAATATCTTTGAGAGCAACAAGAGGTTCTTTCTTAACCAGAAATTGTTTATATAACTGAGATATTTCTAAGTGCATTGCTATTTACTAATTTCTAATTACTGATTACTGATTTAGAACGCCCATTTGCAGGTGAATCTAAGCAATAAACGAAAAAACAAATCGATCGCAAAACCAATTAAGCCTAAGATAATTAAACAGGCAAAAATTTCATCTGTTCTCAAAAACTTTTGAGCTAATAAAATCCTTTTACCTAAACCTTCATTTGCTGCTAGAAGTTCAGCTACTACTACCAAATTCCAGGAAGCAGCCATATTTACCCGAAATGTATCAATAATACGCGGAATAATATAAGGAGTGATTACTTGTGATAATACTTGCCAGCGTTTGCCGCCTAAAGTGTAGGTTGTTTCGATTAAGTCTTGTGGGACAAATTTCACGCTGTCCATAATCATTAAAATATTAAAAAACACCGTACCAATAAATATTAAAGCAATTTTTGGAGATTCACCAATACCAAGATAAATAATCAAAAGGGGAATAAAAGCAGGTGCTGGCATATAGCGAACAATGCCAATAATTGGTTCAAATAAAGCTCGAATGCTAGGAAAGGTTCCCATCAAAATACCTAAAGGAACCGCAACTACAGCCGACAAAAGAAAGCCGATGCTTACCCTAGCAAAGCTGCTGAAAGAATCAGTAGCTAAATATCCTTTTGACCAAAGTTCGTCTACAGCTTCAATTACATCTTTTGGAGATGGTAAAAAGATTGATTCTATTCCCGAATATTTAGATATTAATAACCAAACTAACAAAGGAATTGCAATTGATAAACTAGTTAAAACCCAAAATAATGACTGAGGAATATTTTCAGCTATACGCCAAATAATAGTTGGTTTCAAGCTAGATTTTACGACTTTGGCTGAATCGCTTTCAGACACTACATTAGACATTGTATATGCGGTATATATGTGTTTTAATTTTAGTTGCTCTAATTAATATTCATAGAATTAGATATCAATGATTTTCGCCTTTTTAGACTATTTAAGATAGCATAAGCAGCTAAAGTTTCAATTAGAATGCTTTAGCTACTTATCGCTGAAATTGTACTTAAAAAAAAACACAACAGTTAACTTTAAAAATATCTATTTAGCAGCTTTATAAGACTGAACAAACTGGTTATCTAATATCTTAGTTAAATCTGGTGCTTCAGGAATAAAATCAACATCTACCATAAATTTAGACATTTTCTTGGCAGCAAAAGGCATATGTTTCATATCTTCTCCATCACTAAAGGCTTCTAAATTTTCTTCAATGGTAAATATTTTTGTTCCTTTTTTAAACATCTGAAGTTCTTCTACTGTGACATCTGCCCTGGCTGCCAGAATTTCATCAGCTTTTTGGGGATTTTGGGCTATAAAGTCTAGGATATCAAACCAAGTATTGACTAGTGCTTGTGCCTGATCTGGTTTTTCATCAATCAGCTTTTGAGTAACTACTAACAAATCGGGAATTGCTCCAGGAAACGCTTTAGAGGAAATTAATTCTTTAGAACCTTCCCGCTTGAGTGCAGTCAGCCAAAATGGCGGAAAAGCACCCACTGCATCAGTTTTTCCCGAAGCAAAAGCAGCAGCAGCAGCCCCAGTTTCTAAAGGCACAATTTCTACATCACTTCGTTTCATGCCTTTAGATTCTAAAGCTAAAGTTAATAAGAAATCGTCTACCACCCCTTCTTCAACGGCAACTTTTTTACCTTTTAAATCTTCGATTTTATTAATATCTTTGGTAACGATAATTTTGTCATTACCTGCTGAATTATCATTAACCAAAATTGCCACCTCTCCATTGACTGCATCCGCAGCAAAAGAAATTGTATCGTTGAGAGTCTGACAATTACCATCTAATTGACCAGCAGCAAGAGCCTCCATTGATTCTATGTAGCCGTCAAACCACTTCATTTGGACGTTCGCATTATTTTTAGCAAACAACCCTTCTTGTTCGGCGATCGCCCAGGGCCACCAGCCAGCCCAGTTACTATAGCCGATAACAATAGCATCCCCTTTAGGTGTACTCGGGACAGTAGTACCCGAATCAGAAGATTTAGGAGCTTGAGAGCAGCTAATAGTTAAAACTAAACTGAGAATAAATACGCTCAGTGTTGATAATAATTTTCTTCTATTCATCTAGGTTAATAATTATTTAGAAAATACCAGCATAAGTTAGGAACTACAAAATTACTATAGCCTGAAAGATAAATATTTCATCTGTATATTAGGCTGAAATAACCTTACCTCGATATGTAACTTTTAAAATTATTGTTTTGGTGAAGAATGTCGTCTAAAAAATCAAGTAGAGATGTTCTAGCAAATGTCTGTAATCAAGATATGTTTTGGATGCGCTTCGATACGTTTGAACCAAGCCAGGATGGCTGGATATTTATTTAAGTCAAATCCTCCTTCATCAGCAACATGAGTATAGGCATATAAACCAATATCAGCAATGGTATAAGTGTCGCCGACAAAAAAATTATGCAGCACTAAATATTGTTCCATGACATTTAGTGCTGCATAACCTAGTTTTTGTTTATGCTTTAGTTGCTCTTGATATTTCTCTGATTGCTTGAGAATACTAATCCAATAACGAGCAGTGGCAATATTAGGTTCATGGCTGTATTGCTCGAAAAAAAGCCATTGCATTATCTGGGCTTGAGCATAATTATTTTGTGGGAAATATTTTGTCTCCTGGCTGAGATAGTACAAAATTGCATTCGATTCTGCCAGAAATTTATCTGAGTCAATTTCCAGCAGAGGTATCTTGCCATTAGTATTTTTTGCTAAAAATTCAGGTGTTCTGGTTTCTCCATTCAGAATATTGACATCAATTCTTTCAAAAGGAATTTCCAATAAACTCAATAGTAAACGAATTTTATAGCTATTGCCTGATGGCAGAAAATCATACAGTTTGTACATTATTTGGCACTGATATTTTTAATCAATCTCAAAATTAAAAGGCAGGCGGGCATAAACGCCACTGGGATCGTTAAATCCTTGCAAGAGGGATAATTCCTGTTTGATTTTTAAAAACTCGGCAGTCAGTGGGTCAATTGTTGCTTGGGATTCGAGATATTTTACAGCAAACAAACGTTGGAGTATTTCAGTTTCAAAGCGATTTTGCTGAGGATATTCTTCTAGCTGCCAATTGGTGCCTAGTTCAGCCTTTTTCGCAGCATAGGCGATCGCACTTTCTAAGCCGCCAATCTGATCTACTAAGCCAATTTTTACTGCTTCTTTGCCTGACCATACTCTACCTTGAGCGATCTGGTTAACTTTTTTTTCGGGAAGATTACGGTAGCTGGCTACTTTGTTCACAAAGAGTTGATAGGTTCTATTGACAGATTTTTGATAAATAGCAAGCTCTGCCTTAGTTTTGGGTCGCACATTTGAATCAATATCGGCAAATTTGCCTGTTTTAACCACGTCCCAGGTGACACCATTTTTGTTCGCAATTTCTTGAATATTTGACAGTAAACCAAAAACCCCAATTGACCCTGTAATGGTATTTTCTTCAGCAAATATCTCATTTGCGCCCGAAGCAATCCAGTAGCCTCCAGAAGCAGCCACATTACCCATAGAGACGATGATGGGCTTTTTCTCTTTGGTTAGCAGTATTTCTCGTAAAATTACATCTGAAGCTGTCGCCCCACCACCAGGACTATTTACCCGCAACACGATCGCCTTGACGCTATTATCTTGCCTTAGTTGACGCAAATCCTCTGCAAAGCGATCGCCGCCAATGGTTTCAATGCTACCTTCCCCATCGACAATTGTTCCTTCTGCATAAATTACGGCAATTTTTTGCCCAGCATTGGAAGTGGCTTCATTCGGGCGAATAGTGCGATCGGCATACTCACTAAGCTCAACCTGCCTAAAGCTTTCTTCTTTCTCAGTCGCTTCAGTCTCGCCTGTAAATTCTCGCAGCTTGGAGGCTACATTGTCGTAATAACCTACCCGATCGATCAAGCCAATTTTTTTAGCTTCTTCAGGCTCAAGATATCCTTGCTGGTTGACAACTTTTTGTAGTTTATCTGCGTTTAAACCTCTACTGTCAGCTATGGTATTTAAGAACTTACCCCATAAATCTGTTAATAAGGCTTTAGTTTGTTCTCGATTTGCTTCACTAAGATTGGTACGAATATAAGGTTCAACCGCAGATTTATAATCACCAACTCGAATTACCTGCACGCCTACGCCATATTTGTCTAGCGCGCCTTTGAAAAACATTTGCTGGGAACTTAGACCATTTAGTTCTATCATGCCCATGGGATTGACAATCACTTCATCAGCCAGAGAAGATAAATAATATTCTTGCTCGCTTAAGGTTACATCGTAAGCAATAATTTTTTTACCCGCAGCCTTAAACTTATTTAAAGCTGCTCTCACTTCTTCGATGGTGGCATAACCGCTAAGACTACTACCCTTTCTACCATCCAATAATAAAGCTACAATGCGATCGTCCTTAGTTGCCTGGTCTATTGATTGCAGCACTCGACGCAGAGTAATAGTATCTTGCTCCTTGCTAGAAAAAGCCTGAGCTATGTTGATAGGAGGTTTTGAATCTCTTAATTGGGTTGATAGATCGAAAACTAATACTGACTTATCTTTAATTCCTGGGGAATCTTCATCTCTAGCAACTACGGTCAAGAAAATAAAAACTAATCCGCCTGCACCCAGAGTAATAAAAAGAAATAAGCCAATCATGCTACCAAGAGTGCTAGCGAAAGTCTGTTTAATAAATTGACGCATTGTAGTGATTTGATTTATATATGTTGATATTTGTCAGATAAATTGCAGCAAATTTTGCTCTATTCCTATACTGCCCTCAAACTTCTCGATCTTTACTATTAATAAATAATAATCTGATTCAGATTGTCAAACTGTACCAATCTCTACGCATATAGATTATAAAAATCAGACTGTCATTAAAAATTCATTTCTTTGTCACAGGAAAGCCATGACCCTTAGATAAGTTATACATTGTCAGTCCTACATATGATTTCACTCATAAGCTCCTTCAGGCTTTTAGGACTGACTTTACTATTTTATTTAGTTTATGATGTGGATTTTCTAAGCGCGCACCAGAAATGAATGTACCCTACAGATCGCTAATAGCTCGATAACGCTTATCTTTCTGCATGAACATAGTTCACAAAGTAAAACTTAGGTTGCAGCCAATACCTCAACCAACTCCAGATACCTAAACCTGATAGAGCAACGATCGTTAACGGTAAACCAAAGCTACTCCTAAGATCGTTGTTCATTACTGCCACCGAAGAAATAGTCAGAATAAAATTAACAATTAGAATTACTTTCAGGCGTTGAATATTTTTTACAGCTTGGCGACAGCTACTACAGTGTTGAGTATGCTGGCTGTAACGATCTAATAATTTATGGCGATCGATATTGATAGGCGCAAAAGTTGTTTCTAATTCTAGCTGCTGCCAAGGCAAATTCCCCTGGCAATAGCGATCAAACCAACGACGAAACTCAATTACTAAACGATCTGCGCTGGTGGGTAGTTTATATGCTTCTTGCCAACTACCACGCTGTTGTAATAAATGCTCCTGTAAACTTAAGAGGATCATATCCCCATCTAAGACCCGATTGCGTACCTTGATATGTTCCCACCAGCGGGGTGTGAAACGCTGAAGATTTTGAGCAAAATTGCGGCTAAATTGGGCAACGATTCGAGATTTGCCAGGAGCAACAGGGATAGAGTAAGTAATTAAACCTATCTGTTTTTCTTCTCCAAAGGATATGGCATATTCCAAGCGACAGGGTGGTTGAAAAGTAATAGTAGTTTTAAAAGGTGTGCCTGTAGTTGCTTCAATTAAATCTGCTCTAGACTGGGTAATTGTGAGAGGCAAGGGTTTAGCATTTTCTCTTTTTCCCTGCACTCCATGATGAGCAAACGGTACATGACTAGGATCGGCAACGTTTTCAACTAAAGTTTGCCAGTCGTATGCTAAATCGCGCACAAAAGAAGACCAAACAAAGCCTTTCTCGGCATCGATTTGAGGAGATAGGGGTAATGGAGTCTTAGCTGCAATATCTGGCGATTCGGCATCCATCCAGACCCACAATAAATCATTAGCTTGGCGCGCAGGAAAGACAGTGGCGCATAGCTGTTGATTGTCAACCAACTGATTATCCGCTTGAGGTATGCGAGTACAGTTTCCCTGACTGTCAAATTGCCAACCATGATAACTACACATGATATTCCCCGTAGCTTCGTCTATCTTGCCTTCGCTTAAAGGTGCTAACCGATGAGGACAGCGATCTAAAAATACTTGATAACTATCAGCATTTTGAGGTTTCCAGATAACTAATTGAATTCCTAATACAGTTACCGTTGTCGGTAGTTGGGGATTTAAATCTTCAACAGGAGAAAGGGGATACCATTGTTGCCAAAAATTAAACTCTGTTTTCATTTATCAATTACCATTTACCATTGAACAATTACTTTGCTTCCATCCAGTTTTTGCCTGCACTGATATCGACTGCCAGAGGAATACTTAACTTCACCGCATCTTCCATCGTTGACTTAATAATCGGCTGTAATTCTGACCATTCTTCGGGGGGTACTTCTAAGACTAGTTCGTCATGTACCTGAAGCAATAACCGCGCCTGATAATTTTGTAGAATGCGATCGAGTTCGATCATAGCAATTTTGATGATATCTGCACTTGAACCTTGAATTGGGGAATTAGCTGCTGCACGTAAAGTTTGCACATCGATATAGCTCATGTTAAGGCTGTCTAAAGCGATCGCCTCTGGTGCAATTCCTTTTAGTTCTTTAAGGCGATCGCTAATTAAATTAATATAGCGTCTTCTACCCAGGATAGTATTAACATAGCCCAAAGCGATCGCCTGTTTTTTTACTTCTTCTAGGTATTTAAAAACCTGGGCATACTCTTGACGGTATTTATCGATAAACTGTTTACCTATTTCAGCCTTAAAACCTAACTCTCTAGAGAATCTTTGCGCTCCCATGCCATAGATAACGCCAAAGTTAATTATCTTACCTAAACGTCTTTCTTCTGAGGTGATATTATCTTTTTCAAATAAAAGTTTAGCGGTGACGCTATGAACATCTCGATTATGACGATAGGCATCAATTAGTACTGGCTCTTGACTAAGATGAGCCAGAATTCTTAACTCTATTTGTGAATAATCTGCTGCTACTAAAAGCCAACCTTCTTGAGGAATAAAAGCCTGGCGAATTTGACGCGAAAATTCAGTCCGAATGGGAATATTTTGCAGGTTAGGATTAGAAGAAGATAATCTGCCAGTAGCAACTACGGTCTGGTTGAAGTCACTGTGTAACCTTTTGGTAGACTTTCTAACTAAAGCAGGTAAAGCATCAACGTAAGTAGATTTTAGCTTGGCTAAGGTACGATATTCCAGCATATTGTCAATTACAGGATGATCTCCCTTTAGCTTTTCTAATACTGCTTGATTTGTCGAATAACCTGTTTTAGTTTTGCGCGATTTTTTGCGATCTAGCTCAAGTTTGTCAAACAAAATTACGCTTAACTGTTTGGGAGAGCTTAAGTTAAATTCTTCTCCTGCTGCTTGATAAGTTTCTTGTTCAAGTTTTAATAGATCTCGGTCTAGTTTTTGAGCAAATTTGTGCAAATATTTAGTATCTAAATTTATTCCCGTATTTTCCATCTTTGCTAATACAGGCTCCAATGGTTGCTCTACTTCTAACAGCAATTTACTTAGCTCAGGAAACTTAGTTAATTCTGTCTTCAGCTTACCCACCAAATAATAAGTAGCGTAGCAATCTAGTCCGCAATAATCTGCTACAACTTCAATATTTAAATCAGCAATAGTTTTTCCTTTTGGTATTCCCAAGTCTTTATAACTTTTAGCATTAATTTCTAATCCGTAACGCTCAGATAAATCTCCCAGGTTATGAGTCATTTCGGGATTGATTACATAGCTAGCAAGCATAGTATCAAAAACTACTCCTGCCAAGTTAATTCCTTGATGATGTAAAACTTGGCGGTCGAACTTGGCATTTTGTAGAGCTTTAGGATATTTATCACTTTCGAGTATTGGCTTTAAGGTAGACAGAACTAATTCTTTATCTAACTGGCTTCCCTCAGTATGAGTCAAAGGAATATAGGCAATATCTGTATCTTTATCTCCCCAACAACAGCCAATTCCAGCTAACTTAGCAAGATGGGTTTCTAAAGATGTAGTTTCTGTATCCCAAGCAACAGGTTTCTCAGAATTGGTATGTTTTTTGAGAATTTCAACTAATTGTTTTAATTTTACTTCTGTATCAATAATTTGTGTATTAAGCTGAGGCTTAAAAAGCTCTACGGGTTCTATCTCTGGCTCATTTTCAACCTCAGAGCGATCAGCAAACAAAGATAGTTGACCATTATTATCTGAAGTTTGTTTCTTTATTTGAGGCTGAACCTCAATAGCTTCTATTTCTGTTTCACCACCAAGTTTTAGCTGTAATTTATTTAAGTTGCTAATAACTTTTTTTAACTCCAATTCTTTGAGCTTTGGTAAGACAAGATCTTGATTGAAACCAACTAACTTACAGTCATTTAATTCTACTTCAACAGGTGAACCTAAATGAATTTGTGCCATAAATTGAGAGTGAATTGCATCTTCTTTTCCCGTTTCTAATTTATTTTTGGTTGCTCCTTTGATGTTTTCTATATTGTCATAAATTTCTTCCAAAGTTGAATAGTCACTTAAGAGTTTGACTGCCGTTTTCTCTCCAATCCCCTTGACCCCAGGAATACAGTCAGACTTATCACCACAAAGAGCTTTAAAATCTACAATTTGTTCGGGTGTAACTCCCATTTTCTCAACTACCATCGCCCGATCAAACTCAGTGTAACTGTGAGCCGTTTTCTTAAAGGTTTGATTGTGCAAATATAAAACGCTAATTGCGCGTTCATCATCTACTAGCTGAAACAAATCGCGATCGCCACTAACAATTTTGACCCGATAACCTTCATCACTGGCTTTAGTAGCAATAGTCCCTAATACATCATCTGCCTCGTATCCTGGTGCTGTGGTGATGGACAGATTAAACGCAGTTAATAACTCCTGCAAATTTAAGATATCAGGGATAAAGTCTGCTGGAGTTTCTGTGCGATCGCTTTTATAGTTTAGATCAGCTTCATGGCGGAAAGTGGGCTGCGCTAAGTCAAATGCGATCGCCATAAATTGAGGATTTTCTGTTTCTAATACCTGCAATAAAGAATTAATAAATCCAAAACAGATACTGGTGGGAATTCCTGTCGAAGTCATCAAAGGACCTCGACGAGAATTACTAAGAGCATAATAGGCACGAAAGGCTAAAGAGTGACCATCGACTAAAATTAACAAGGGTTTTGTATTATTTGAAGTGGCAAAATTAGTTACGGCAGCAGAGGACATAATGTTTGTTTTATTTAGAGCAAAAAGTAAATCAAAATTAAAACAATGTTGCAGTATTTTGAATACTGTAAACATTGGTGAACACATCTTGTTTTTGACAATTGATGATGTTAGGTTATGGACAGGTACTAAAGAAGCACACCAATCTTCTTTTTAAGGCAGATTCTAGCAAGTACCCCCCGCTAAGAATCTACACAGTAACTTTCAATTAGATCTTAGGTAAATTATAGGTGAATTATTTATAGTTATTATGCCGTTCTATATGGGCAAGTAGCACAGTAAAAATTCGCAATCTTAACCAGAATTGGTTTTTATCAAGTCTAAGCATTAACATTAGTTATTGTGCAATATCGTATAACTCTAGTTAAAATTTTTGTACACTACACTATTAAATTTAACTCGACAAAATACTTCATTGGGAAGTCTGACTAAGTTTGCTAAAAAACACGAGAGAGGATATTTTTAAAGGCTAGTTCATTATGTAATTAAGGTCTTTAAAGTTAAACGTAAGGAGGTTTGTCCGACGCTAGCTATATCCTCTCTATCCATCAATTTATAACAGATAAAACTAATAGCTGCGATCGGGTTTTATCAATTTAATAGATAAATTGAAAACCTTATGCTTAAAACAACCTTTACTTTTTAGAAAGGTAGCTCTTGAGTATTTTATTATTTATCAATAATTTTGTTAACCACAGTTAGTTATTTAACTGTGGTTTTTTAATTAATTACTTGAGTTCGAGATAATTTAGATGGGCTTATAATGAACAAAAAAACAGAAATACCTTTGGCAAACCTTAATAAAGCTGAATATCTTCGATATTCGCGATCGCTGGAGTGATTTTTTTGAGATTCGGCAAATTGTCACCAAAGGAGTTGCTAACTTTCAAGATTTAGTTATCTGTTCTAATAAGTAAACAATACTCCCCTGAACGCCAAAATAAAACCAGAGCAAGACAAATAATTTCTTTTGCTCTGGTTTATAAAGCGAATGCTTTAAATTTTAATTTTCAACACTTTGCTATTACTGATTTAAAAACAAATTGTCTCCAAATAAAGTAACTTAGAACTAATTTGCTTAATTCCTAAAAGTGTTGGTTTCTTAATTTAGCAAATATGCTTAGAAACGGTTGTTACGACGACCACCGCTATTTCTATTATCTTCACGGGGTCTAGCTTTATTGACTTTAAGCTGACGATCCATCCATTCTGCTCCGTCTAAAGCTTCGATAGCTTTATCTTCATTAGCTTCTGACTCCATTTCTACAAAAGCAAATCCTCTAGGACGATCTGTTTCGCGGTCGGTAGGAATATGAACCCGTTTAACAGTTCCATATTCTGTAAAGACTTCGCTTAAATCTTCTTGATTTACTTCGTAAGATAGGTTGCCTACGTAAATTGACATACTTTTAATTGTCTACTCAATGAGTGTTGTGTGTTAGAGAGACAAGATTATAGGAAAAGAAATAGCGCAATACTCTACGGAAAAGACCTTTAGATACTGGATACAAACTTAATCGTTAATCTCTTGATTCTCAGTCTAAATTTTAACACTAATATCTCAAATAAGAGTAAAATTGCTCTGTTTCTTTTTTTATGGGCGATCGCCTTTTTAATACTTCTAACTTCCAAACCTACTTCTACACTGGTTTACATCCATTTTGACCCTGTGCGCCAATCTGATTAATTATTTTCAAGACCGCGGTGAAATCATAAAATTCATCACGATGCTCAAACAAATTTATTCATTATGTTTATTGCTAAATACATTGCACTAATTGCACTGGTTTATTTAAGAATCTTGTCAATAGAAGAAACTCCTGAGTTATTAAATATAGTTTGAGAGAATAAAAGATAGCCAGAAAGACCTAAAGCAATAACCGCGGCTAATCCGCTGATAATTGCCCAACGTCTAGCGGTTGTTATCTGTTTCTCTACATCCCTCAAAGAAGATCTTATCGGATTAACAGCAGACATTAGCTCGTGGCGATTTTTGGCTTCATATTCTTCCATTGAAGGGCGCATTTCATCTCGTTGTACTGCCCATTCTTGTAAGGCTGCTCTTTGACGAGACCAATCATCTAGTGCGCTAGACAGCTTATTATCTAAATCTTGCTTAAGGTTGTTAATTTGTTGATTAAACTGCGCACTCAAATTATGATTTGCTTGATTAAATTGACCGTTAACATTAATAAGCTCTTTGCGTACCGATTGCCAGCTAGATTGATTTTTATGTTCTAGTTCGCCAATTTTGTTAGTTTGGTTAGTATTAAACTTGTCTTCAAGTTCAGCAATACGTTGTTCAAACTTTTGTTCTAGCTGTTGTAAAAAATTAGTATTATCTAAAGACTGTTCATGTTCTTGAATTTGATTTTGAAGTTTACGACGATAAGTTTCTAACAATTCATCTAGCTGAACTTGTAAAAAATCTAAATCAACATTCTCAGCAACAGGTTCAAGTAAATTAATATTATTATAAACTGAGCGAATTTTAAGAACTAGTTCTTCGGCTGTAGTGCTTTTTAGTAAATAACTCTTTGCTCCCGCTTGCATGGATTTTCCTAGATAAGCAGCATCATCATGACCACTTAAAACAATTATTTTGGTATTGGGAAAACGCTGGCGAATAATGCTGGTTGCGTTTAGGCCGTCCATTTTAGGCATATCAATATCCATCAAGACGATATTAGGTCGCAACTCCTCTACTTGAGCGATCGCTTCTTGACCATTATGAGCAACTCCTATCACGTGAAGGTCTTGCTCAACGTCAAGCCAAGTTTTTAAAACTTCACATAAAAGAGCCTGGTCGTCTACTAATAAAATACTAATCATTAAATATACCTATGTAACTTAAATTACTGCAAAAACACAATTTAAATTTAGATTTCAAATTATATTAATTGATAACTTGATCAAAAAATTAATGTATATTTTTTAATCGATTGTAAAAATTAGTTGATTAAAATGTAATTAAACTATTTTATATTGCTGATGTAGGCAAATTAAATTTCAGTATCGATTGCTAAAGTTACTAATTTATGCTGTTTTTAAACGATGAGAAAATATTTAGTTATCCGATTGCTCAAAAGATAGTCTACATTACGTTGCTAATTGAATCAATTAAGACTCAACCTATAAGTATGTAACTCAAGTCATGATTTGGAAGTATGCAAGAAGATAGGGAAGATACAATTCAAAATATAAACTGAGATAGTTTGGGTATTCCGCCTTTGTCATATTATATAAATCTACGACAATGATGTGGAACATATTTAGAACCGTATTTTGCTGAGTTTATGGAAACAATTTTTTTATCTGTAGAACCGAGCGTAGCTGAAATTTCCATCAAAGGAAATTTGGAGCAATTTTTAATAGTTTTGTCTGTATCCTTGAGCGTAGCAACGATTTCCAGAATTTTTAGCTGGTTTCGACAAATACCCTATACGTTGCTTCTAGTAATTGTCGGACTAGGTTTAGCTTTTGTGGATATTCGCTTAGTAACTCTTTCTCCAGAGCTAATTCTAGAGATTTTCTTACCCCCTCTGCTATTTGAAGCAGCTTGGAATATCCGTTGGCGAAGTTTAAAAGATAGTTTATTTCCAGTTAGTTTGTTTGCCATTGTCGGAGTAGTTATCTCTGTGGTTGGGGTAGCCTTCCCTTTGAGCTATTTTACAGATATGTCTTTGGCTACAGCACTTTTGGTTGGTGCAAGCTTGTCTGCTACCGATCCTGTCTCAGTGGTGGCATTGTTTCGAGAATTGGGAGCAAGCAAACGCCTAACTATCATTATGGAAGGAGAAAGTCTTTTTAATGATGGCGTAGCGGTAGTTGCCTTTTTGCTCTTGGTTGATATTCCTTTGGGCAATGGCGAGTTTGGTATCTCAACTATTATGATTCGCTTCTTAACCTTTGTGGGTATTGGCTTGGGAATTGGCAGCCTAATTGGTTTTGGAATTTCTTATCTAACTCAAAGATTCGATTTGCCCTTGGTAGAGCAGTCTTTAACCTTAGTTTCAGCTTATGGTACATATTTAATTACCGAAGAACTAGGCGGTTCTGGAGTAATTGGGGTTGTTACAGTGGGAATTATCCTGGGTAATTTTGGCTCACGAATTGGCATGAATCCTCGTACAAGGCTTTTGGTTTCCGAGTTTTGGGATTTTCTGGCATTTTTTGTTAATTCTATTGTTTTCTTGCTGATTGGCGATCAAATAAACTTTGCCAGCCTGCGTAATAATTTTGATCTAATTATCGTGGCGATCGCCTCAGTATTAATTACCAGAGCGATCGTTATTTTTGGCTTGGGCAATCTTAGTAATTTAGTCAGCAAAACTAAAACCAATCTACGAGAACAAACTGTCCTTTGGTGGGGTGGCTTAAGGGGTTCGGTTTCTATTGCCGTGGCTTTAAGTGTCCCTGTAGTCCTTACGGGAAGACAAGAAATTATTACTACAGTTTTTGGAGTGGTTTTATTTACGCTGTTGGTACAAGGGTTGAGTACTAAGTGGTTGTTAAGCACCCTAAATCTCATTGGCGATCAGCCTTTGCGTCAGGAATACTCAGAATTACTGGCTAGAAAAGTAGCCATGAATCGCGTTCTTGACTATTTAAACAATAATGAACTCGCCTCAGAAATCGATCCTGAATACTATCGTTATCAACAGGGACTAGTAAAAGGACAACTGCAAAATATTGAAGACAAAATTGATAAAATGCAGCAAGTAAATGACGACCTCCGCGCTTTAACTATGGAACAGCTAAACGAACAGCTTTTAGATATTGAAGCTGATACCTACGCTGAGTTTATTCGTGCAGGAAAATTAAACGAAAATCTCTCTCCTGTTTTGCAAGAAATTATTGCCAAAGCTGGAGATACATAGTCAGGACTTACTCACCAATTCTTGATCTACAAAAAAAGGCGATGCCTACGGCGCGGCTCGCGCAATCGCTTTACATTGCATCACACACATCATGTAGGGGCAACAGATTCGTAGGGTGGGCAGAGAACAACCGTGATGAAGACAATAAATAATATTCATGCTTATGCCCACCAAAACCAAACTATTGATTGTCTGGTTTTTAAATTTGGTGGGCAAGCTTTTTTCCCAAAACGCTTTTGTATCTTCTAGCTTTTGCCCACCCTACAGGGCTTCGCGATCGCAAAAACTATACTTAACTAACTCTGTTTTTTTTTACTTTGAAATAACTTTGTACATCCCAAGCCAACACTCAAACCCCACCAACCTAAATGGCTAAATTGACCTGATTCATACCAAGTAAAGTGCGATCGCACCTCCCCAATTCTCTACATAACCAAGGCGATCGCAAATTATAGTACTAGAGATGTAATCTCATTTGATGGCAGAACAGTAGATGAGTTGAAACAGTCTTTTGAAGCTGTGATTGATGAATATTTAGAAGACTGTAAAAAAGAAGGCAAAGAGCCAGACAAGCCATTCTCTGGTCAATTCAACTTACGTATTACACCTGAATTGCATCGTCAAATAACTCTCAAAGCAAAAAAACAAAATGTCAGCCTCAACACTTTTGTTGAGCAAGCATTAGAAAGAATAGTTTAATATTATGCCAGAGGCGCGATAAGCCCAAGGCTTCGCTACGCATCTTGCTTAATTTTTCTAAAAACAGCAGCGCGAAAATTTTCTAAAATTAAAGTTTCTTTGGCGAGCGCACTTTATGGTAAAATTATTTTTATGATGGGAGTGGTGACTTAAATAGATAGGTGCAAATCTTCCCATTATGAAAGCTTCAATTTCAATTAAATCACGTTTGGCGATCTCTAGTCAAGACTTTTGGCGTTTTTTTTAAGAAGTGCGATCGCACTTTACTCAATTTCTTTAAACAACAACAGCGCGAAATTCTCTAAAATACTGCTTGATACTTAGCTAAAATTCTGGAATGAAGATAATCGATCTCAATCAGCGTTTTGAAATTCAACCAATTCAATTGCAGAAAATTTGTCAGCAATGGCAAATTACCGAACTTGCTCTATTTGGATCGGTGTTGAGAGATGATTTTAAGCCTCAAAGCGATATAGACCTTTTGGTAAGCTTTGCCGAAGATGCGAAGATTACTTTTTTCGATCTCGACACGATTGAAGCGCAATTTAGCAGGCTGTTTAATCGACAGGTCGATCTTGTTACTAAGCGATCGATAGAACAAAGTCACAATTGGATACGTAAACAAAACATTCTCAATCACGCCAAGATTATCTATGAACAAAGATCGAGAAATACTTCTAGATCTTATTAGAGCTTGTCAACTAAGTATTCAATTTTGTGCAGATTTAGATTGGCAAGCTTTTGCACAAGATCTTAAGACTCAATCATCAGTACTGTATCAAATTGTGATTATTGGTGAAGCGGTAAATAGACTATCTTCAGGCTTTATTGCTAACAATCCACAGATTCCTATTCGGCAAATTAAAGGAATGCGTAATCGGATTGTTCATAAATATAAAGAAGTAGATTTAAAAGTTCTTTGGGAAGCTATGCAGACAAGTATTCCTGAATTACTCAAAGAACTAGAAAGAATAAATTAGTATTGGCGATCGCACCTCCCCAATTCTCTAAATGACAAAGGCGATCGCATCTTTCCAATTCTCGATATACAAAAAAGGCGATAAGCTTACGGCATGGCTTCGCTATGCACTTTCCATTAACACAGAGTAATTTGGATGTACAATCAAAAATATAAAACTTCCCAATCCTGAACGGGCGGTTGTCAGCGAACAAAAACTAGCAGGATACTGTCTTAATTTCAATCATTCTGATGGGCAGCATAAAGCTCGTGTATTTAAATCTGCATTAGGCTTAGATCTTGACGATCTAGAAGAACTTAAGACTGCTTTACTAAATGCCGTTAAAGACTATGAAGCAACTGCCGATCGCCAAAATCAATATGGTCAAAAATATATTATTGATTTTCCTTTAAATCGTGAGAACAAAACTGCAACAATTCATAGCGTTTGGATAGTTAAAAATGGCGAAGACTTTTCTCGTTTAGTTACTTGTTATGTACTTTAATCCAGAACACAGTATGAAATTACTTGATACAGTTGCCTTGCTCGAAGATTTACCACAATTAAAATTGTATCGTGGTCAAGTAGGAACAATTGTGGAACAATACGAACCTGAAGTTTTTGAAGTTGAGTTTAGCAATACTACAGGATGCGCTTATGCTTTAGAAACTTTAAAAGCAGATCAATTGATGTTATTGCATCATCATCCTTTACAAGCGAGTAATTTAACTTCAGTATAGAGTTTATTAAGATAAAAGAGCGATCGCCTTATCTAAAATACATACAAATGCGATCGCACCATTTCAAATCCTATACATACATCAACATCGCATCACCACACATCTTGTAGGGGCGAACGGCGATTCGCCCCTACTCCTTCTTGCCTTTAAATAATCTCGTACAGCCTAAACCGACGCTTAACCCCCACCAACCAAGGTGACTAAACTGACCTGATTCATACCAGGTAAGAGTATAAACTAGATAAGTTATGGCTACTGCCTCAATACCCAATAACGTTGATTTGAAAGCGCAAATAAGAAAGAACATCAACAGGGAAATATAAGATATAAGACCAAAAATTCCGACGGAGATAGCAGTATCTATAATTAAGTTATGGGCTTTCTGAACCATGATCACTCCTACATGAACCATGCCATCGACCCCTAAATATGTGAAGAGAAACTCTTTTAAACTTAAAATCTCAGCTACGTCCACCTTATCGAACAAATAACCTTGATGTTGTCCCGTCCAATCAGCAATGAAGGGAAAGGCAATACCAAGACCATCAAAGCCCCAGCCAAATAAAGGTCGTTTGGCGATGCCTTGTAATGATAGTTTCCATAAATCCATGCGAATGCCGAAGGAAGTAAAATCATTAAGCTTGATGCCATGCTTGACAGATTCGGACGAAGCAGATGATGTTAATTCTGGCGTAAGCAACGTTGCTGAAGTTTTAAATATTAGATAACTAACTAAAAATAAACCTACTCCGTAGCAAATTACTATTTTCCGCTTTTTCGAGTCAGAACGAAAGCGTACAAGTAAACAGGTCAACGCTACAAGTAGAGCTAATAATGCAGTTCGGCACTTGGTATGGAAGAGAGCAGTACATACAAGCAAATAAACTACTCCTGCAAGAGGGGGATAGATCCAGCCCCAAAGTAATCCCAACAGAGTTAATACTACTTCTATAGCTAAAGGAAAAGCAACTTCCCCACGATTGGTATAAAAGCCAATAGGCATTTGTCCCTTCCAGATCTTGCTTTTGAGCATTTCTGGATTTATCTTGCTAATTTGTCCAGAGGTAGTAGTATAGTCGATGCGCCAATCATAAACTTGAATAAAAATACTAAGAGCTAAAATTACTCCTCCCATCAGAAGACCGTAAACTTGATAACGAATAAGTTTGGGCTTTAAATGCAGCAACAAAGCGTTACTAACCACAAAAGCTGCTACAAAAAACCAGTAAAATAAACCGTCACCTAGCGATGGTAGACCCCAAAAGGAACGTAAGGGAAAGGGACTTAAGAAAGTTGAAGTTACTCCAAAACCTAGAAATAATAACCAAAGACCAAATCCTATCTTCCAGGCGGAGGGTATCACTAAGGCATAACGACTTACATGATGTAAGACTACTAATAAGTTCAGGATAATAAGTAGTTGAATAACCAATAATTTAGGTTCAATCCAAATTTTTCCCCAATCCTCTCCACCCCAAGGATTAATTAATATAATGCTTAGGGCAAAGAGAAAGCCGTACAGATAAGGTATGACTGTTTTATTCTTATAAAAGTTAAAGTTACTAATTTCCATAGTTTGAAATGCTATCAATCCCAAAAAGATAACAGCAATTTTTTATTATGGCTTGAGTATTATTAAGCTAAGTTAGCAATACCAACCGAAATTGACTTTTCCATTTATCAACACCAAATACCATTCAATAAGTTCCCCCCAAGTGGGGGGCTAGGGGGGCGAAATAATCGCCTTAATCTGTTCCAAAACCCAAGGCAAATCATTCAATACTTGTTTATTACTGAATCTCAATACTTTATAACCGTGTTCTTCTAATTTATCGGTTCTAGCGCGATCGCGATCTGTTTGTTGATTGTGAATTTCTCCGTCAACTTCCACAACCAATTTACAAGAAGCGCAATAAAAATCTAAGATAAAATTTCCTACAGGATGCTGGCGACGAAACCGTAACCCTTCTAGCTGTTTGTTTTTCAAGGCTGACCATAAATGTGTCTCTGCGGTCGTTAAGTTCTTTCTTAATCTCCGCGCAGCCTCTTCTATTTCGGGAGTTGTCCCACGAATTCTTGGTTTGTAGTTCATAAATAAATAGCCCCCTAAATCCCCCAAGCATGGGGGACTTTTAGTTTAACTTCTGACTCGATAATTAAGGCGATCGCATCACCCATCAACTAACATCAAGCACCATTCAACCTATTCCCCCCAAACTTGGGGGGCTAGGGGGGCGAAATACCGATGTGTATATTTAACCGCCCCCTAAATCCCCCACGCTTGGGGGACTTTCAGTTTAACTTCTGACTCGATAATTAAGGCGATCGCATCACCCATCAACTAACATCAAGCACCATTCAACCTATTCCCCCCAAACTTGGGGGGCTAGGGGGGCGAAATACCGATGTGTATATTTAACCGCCCCCTAAATCCCCCACGCTTGGGGGACTTTCAGTTTAACTTCTGACTCGATAATTAAGGCGATCGCACCACCCATCAATTAACATCAAACACCATTCAACCTATTCCCCCCATACTAGGGGGGCTTGGGGGGCAAAATGATTTAACCGCCCCCTAAATCCCCCACGCTTGGGGGACTTTTAGTTTAACTTCTGACTCGATAATTAAGGCGATCGCATTACCCATCAATTAACATCAAACACCATTCAATCGTTCCCCCCAAACTTGGGGGGCTAGGGGGGCGAAATGCCGATGTGCATATTTAACCGCCCCCTAAATCCCCCACGCTTGGGGGACTTTCAGTTTAACTTCTGACTCGATAATTAAGGCGATCGCACCATCCATTCATCAACATCAAACATCATTCAATCGTTCCCCCCATACTTGGGGGGCTAGGGGGGCGGAATGCCGATGTGCATATTTAACCGCCCCCTAAATCCCCCACGCTTGGGGGACTTTTAATTTAACTTCTTTCTCTGAGAATTAAGGCGATCGCATCACCCATCAACTAACATCAAGCACCATTCAACCTATTCCCCCCATACTTGGGGGCTTGGGGGGCGAAATGCCGATGTGCATATTTAACCGCCCCCTAAATCCCCCACGCTTGGGGGACTTTTAATTTAACTGTTGACCCGAAAATGACCAAACGCGATCGCACCATCCATTCATCAACATCAAACACCATTCAATCGTTCCCCCCATACTTGGGGGGCTAGGGGGGCGGAATGCCGATGTGCATATTTAACCGCCCCCTAAATCCCCCAAGCCTGGGGGACTTTTAATTTAACTTCTGACTTGATAATTAAAGCGATCGCACCACCCATCAATTAACATCAAACACCATTCAATCGTTCCCCCCATACTTGGGGGGCTTGGGGGGCAAAATGATTTAACTGCCCCCTAAATCCCCCAAGCATGGGGGACTTTCAGTTTAACTGTTGACCCGAAAATGACCAAACGCGATCGCACCACCCATCAATTAACATCAAACACCATTCAATCGTTCCCCCCAAACTTGGGGGGCTAGGGGGGCGGAATGCCGATGTGCATATTTAACCGCCCCCTAAATCCCCCAAACCTGGGGGACTTTTAATTTAACTGTTGACCCGAAAACCATCAAGCGCGATCGCACCACCCATCAATTAACATCAAACACCATTCAATCGTTCCCCCCAAACTTGGGGGGCTAGGGGGGCGGAATGCCGATGTGCATATTTAACCGCCCCCTAAATCCCCCAAACCTGGGGGACTTTTAATTTAACTGTTGACCCGAAAACCATCAAGCGCGATCGCACCATCCATTCATCAACATCAAACACCATTCAATCGTTCCCCCCATACTTGGGGGGCTTGGGGGGCAAAATGATTTAACTGCCCCCTAAATCCCCCAAACCTGGGGGACTTTTAATTTAACTATTGACCCGAAAATGACCAAACGCGATCGCACCACCCATCAATTAACATCAAACACCATTCAATCGTTCCCCCCAAACTTGGGGGGCTAGGGGGGCGGAATGCCGATGTGCATATTTAACTGCCCCCTAAATCCCCCAAACCTGGGGGACTTTTAATTTAACTATTGACCCGAAAACCATCAAGCGCGATCGCACCACCCATCAATCAACATCAAACACCATTCAATCTGTTCCCCCCATACTTGGGGGGCTAGGGGGGCAAACAAAACCATTAATTTAATCTTCTTCAAAGATACATAATAAATGTGATTTAGATCGCTGTTAATACTATTAGTTATTACTAGCAAACATTCCTAAAAAAACTTTTTTAATGATGATATGTTTTGTTGATCGCCTGGGTAATTTCTAAGTAGGAAAGAAAAACCTAAAACAAACACACAAAACACAAACTCTTATTAATTGAAGGATATAACCATGAATAACGTATTTACTGCTAAATTATTACAAAACCTACGTAACAAAAAAGGCAAAAAGGTTTTACATTAATCGAACTATTAGTTGTTGTAATCATTATCGGTGTATTGGCTGCTGTTGCTCTACCTAACCTACTAGGTCAAGTTGCTAAAGGAAGACAAGCTGAAGCGAAAAACAACCTCGGTGCAATTAACCGCGCTCAACAAGCTCATCGTTTAGAAACTGGAAATTTTGGAGTGATTCAACTTGTTAACGTGGCTGCTGCTGTTGCTCCTATTGGTACTCCCCCTACTGGTGGATCTCCTGCTAGGTACTTATGGGTATTACTGGTAGTAACTATACTTACACCGATTTAGGCTACTTCAACTTCAGTCCAAGCTTAGCTCAAGGAGCAACCGCTAAGCCACTTATGAAAACGACATCTTAGACTACACTGCTGCTGTAGGTCAACAAAGCGATGGTACATTTCGGTCAATTGTTGTGAATCAAACGCAGTCAACGGTGCTACTGACCTATTGCAGCAAGCCAGGTACTGCTACTGCTGCTCCTGCCTGTCTTGGTGCCTCCACTGCACTATAATTAGCTTGATACTAAATAGTTTAATAAAAGAGCATTTTATATAAATAAAATGCTCTTTTTTTTTACTTAAAAACTTTATATAAAATACAATTAAAATATAAGATGAACTTATGTTCAAATTATTAAAAAACTATTTGATAACTCCAGACTTAAAAAAACCAGGGTTTACTTTAATTGAATTATTAGTTGTAGTAATTATTATTGGTGTTTTGGTGCTATTGCCTTACCAAATCTTCTCGACAAGTAGAAAAAAGTAGGCAAGCCGAAGCAAAAATAAATTTCGGTGCTATTAATAGAGTTCAACAAGGTTATCGTTTTGAAAATGGAACTTTTACTACTTTAAACTAATTTGCCAGCTCGTCTTTACAGGTAAATATTACACTTATGCTGATATCGGAACTCCAAATGCTCAAGGAGCAGTTAATATAGCAACAGTCATAGGTTCTTTGAAAATGAGATCAAAGATTATTCTTCTGCTGTAGGTCAAACTACATCTGGTGCTTATATAGGAATAGTCTGCGAACAAAATACTGTTGATGGTGCAATCGCACCAATTCCTGCTACTGTTACTGCTGGTGTTCCTGCTTGCACTTCTGGCACTACTCAAATTTTTTAACTAAAATTAAATTATTTAACTTTTTTTTTATTGTTTATTCAAATTTGTTTTTATCAAAACCAATGATTAAAAAGCTCTAAATTTCGATTAACTAACCAAGTTGTATTATTAGGAGCAATACTATTTATTATCTATAATCGCAATTTACAATTTGCTCAGATTGATAAAATATCAAAAAAAACCTTAACAAAGAAACCTATTTAAAACAGAAAATCGGCAGAATTTAAAACTATCTTTTCTGAAAAAAATGCCAACCTTTGGCTTAGATAATCTAATTGCAGATTGGACAATGCTGCAGTTCATCCAATATTTTGGCGATGGCGAAGCTAGAAACGCAACTGGTTATTCATTAAGTGCTGATTATCTTAGAAGTAATTGCCCAAAACGATCCTTCTTTAGTCGTGCCTATATAATTATTTCTCCTGCCTCTTCTATGTTTGCGGGTACGCCAGAACGTACTGTGGCAATAATGAATAAAGGTTTAGCTCAAATGTCAGCTAGTACTCCTGATGCTTATTATGTTTGGCTATATAAAGGTGTAGATGAAATTCTATTTTTAGGAGATCTGCAAGCAGCTAAAAATTCTTATCAAATGTCAGCAGAGTGGGCTAATCAAGCTGGAAATCAAAAAATTGCCAAAGTCTGCTAAAAATACAGCCGAATTTTTAGCAAGTAACCCTGATACAAAACAAGCACAAGTAGGTGTCTGGTTTATGGTTTGGAATAATGCAAAAGACGAACGCATCCGTCAGATAGCAGAAGCAAAAATTGAGAGTATTGGTGGTGAATTAAAAGTTTATCCTGATGGCAGAGTTGAAGCTATCCCGCCCAAGACAAGCAAATCTTAAATTGAAATAATTAAATAATTAATCGCAATTACCGATCGTGTTCACATCATTACGATGAATGGCGATCGCTCTTGTACGAAGACCGCCAAACCCTGTAGGGGCGATCGCGCGATTATTTTTGCTAGATTAAATCTACACACCAATAATGTGTATTAAAAATACTTATTGAAACAAGATAGAGAATGAATCGTCGCATTAATATCACTTTGCCAAACGAAACTATTGAATTACTCAATCACATAGTTCCCAAAGGCGATCGCAGTCGTTTTATCAACGATGCAGTCAAATATTATATTACTGAAGTTGAAAAGAAAAAACTAAGAGAACAGTTAAGACAGGGAGCTATTGAAAGATCGCAAAGAGACTTAAATCTTGCTGAAACTTGGTTCGATCTCGAAGAAGAGGTATGGCTCGAAAACCAAAAATAATGTTACCGAAACGTAGTGAAGTGTATTTAGTCAATTTCGACCCTACTATTGGTTCAGAAATCAGAAAAACTCGTCCTGCTTTAATTCTCCAAAACGACATCGGCAATGAATTTAGCCCTATTACAATTGTTGCAGCTATTACTTCTCAGTATGATGACAATCTCTATCCTACTGAAGTTTTCATTGAACCTCCCGAAGGCGGACTTAGTAATAATTCTGTAGTATTGCTCAATCAAATTCGCTCTATAGATAAAAAACGACTTATTAAACGGTTAGGTAAACTTACTTTGACATCAATGAAACAAGTCGAACGAGCAATTCAAATTAGTTTTGAATTAATAAAATTATAAGAGCGAAGCGATAAAGTATTAGTGTCAAATTGCCAGAGTCAAGTTGATTTTTCTAAATTGATTTGCAGCGATGAATTGTCATATTGATGTGGATCTATTTTTTGCGATCGCTTTTGTCTCTCTGTTCTATAGTTAGATTAACTGTCTGCTCTGATGATAATCCCAGCTTAGATATTAAATTAGGAATTTCTTTTACCTTCACGTCTTTAAAAATCTCTTTCATTCGTTATTCTTTAGCTTAAAGCGATCGCATTACAATTTCTTAAATTATAATGTTTAACTTTCATCGAAGGTTATCCGTATCTGCATCTGGAATAATTAGTACCTGCATCCTAATCGATCGCCATTACCGATCGATCGCCTCGTATGAACACCGTCAAACCCCGTAACGGCGCTCGCGCGATCGCCGAATAAAAGCAAAACAAAAAAAGCGATCGCTCTTTATTCAGCAATAAAAATTTGTTTGGGAGTTAACTTAATTTCTGTAAAAGTAGGTGAAACCAATTCCTGCTCAAATGTAAAAATAGTTTCCTCATATAAACCTTCATCTAATACTAAAATTGTGACCTGTTGTTCTATGGGATCGACAATCCAGTATTCATCGATTTCTATCGCTGCATATTCAGATCGCTTATAGCGATAATCTCTTTTGATCGATTCAGGACTAACTACTTCTACAACTAATAAAGGGGAAGTTTTTAATACTCCAGATTCATCTAACAAATCCATGACTTGCTCTTTTTGAACCACATACACATCGGCAATGCGTGATTTACGCCATCCTGTCCTAATTCCCCCTTCTCTAATTGCCAACCACGGGAGTTTAAGGCGATTTATTTCTGCTTTAAAAGCATCCTGAATAAAGTCGCTAATCAGAATATGGCGAAAAGTTGGAGGGTTCATTAATTCTAGTTTGCCGTCTACCAGTTCGTAACGACTATCAGGATCTTGGTCGTACTGTAAATATTCCTCAAAGGAGAATATTTTTGTTGTAGTTGTGGCAGTCATTGAAGTTAACAGCAAGAATACTGTAATTTGAGTGTATTGATATTATAACTAAACTAGTTTTCGCGATTATTGATTGAATTGACTGCATCGGTTGTAATGCCTAATTATCCCTGCAAAGTATAATTGAACTATAAATATTCCTATTAGAGTATCAACATGGCTACTCAACTGTCCTCAATTACAGATACGAAGAATCTTTATAACCGTGATTATTATCTTTGGTTATCCTATACTGCTCAATTAATCAAAGATGGGAATTTTTCTGAAATTGATGCAGCTAACTTGATTGAAGAAATCGAAGATATGGGCAGAAGTGAAAAACGGGCAGTAAAAAGTAATTTAATTATTTTGCTGTTACATCTGCTCAAATATAAATATCAACCAGCAAAGAAAACTAATAGTTGGAAAGCTAGCATCAGAGAACATCGACGTAGATTAAGAGATGATTTTAAAGTTAGTCCTAGCTTAAAACGCTATTTCCAGGAAGTATTTGAAGAATCTTATCAAGATAGCAGAGAACAGGTTGCTGATGAGACTGGATTACCTATCGATACTTTTCCAACTCTTTGTCCTTTTACGATCGCTGAAGTCCTCGATTCTAATTACTTACCGCCAGAAACCATTTAATTACGGTAATTAAATGAAATATAGCCCCAATAAAAACTATGGCGATCGCTCAAAAATGAATTAGAGAATTCAATCTACACTATTTACTCGGTCGATAAAATTGGCGATCGCTTGATTCACCACTTGCGGATATTCGGCAATCAATAGATGTCCCGCTTCTGGTAAATGTAAATGTTGTCCTAGCTGAAAACTATTTGCCAACTCTTGTCCCATCTGTTTTGTAAACATTGAGTCTTGACCAGCACTAATTACTAAGATAGGTATTTTCTTTTTCATCGGGGTTTGGCGACGTTGCCAAAAATTGTAGCCCCAAAAAATTTCTAACGCTTCGTAAGGATGGGGTTCGAGAGGAACAGGGCTTTCTGCCAAAAACTGTTCTATTTTTTTGCCTTGATGATTGCTAGATAAACGGTTTGTCAAAGACTGCACTTTGGGAAAGCGATAAAGGTGTCTGCCTCCCCAAGCTAAAAACTTGATTAGGGGAATTTCCCACCAAGGTGCAAGATCGTGAGTGCCACCTGCGATCAAAACTAGGGCTGTAGCTGAATTATATCTTGCCCACTCTAAACCCAAAGGGACACCATAACTATGACAACAAAGAATTGGTGATTTTATCTGATAGCGTTGGAGTAAGCGAGTTAAATCACGGCAATGTCTGCCCACAGAATAGCGATCGTAAGCACTAGACTGTCCGTGTCCCGCCAAATCATAAGCCAATACTTGTCTATGGCGATCGCTAAAAAATTCATATTGCGATCGCCAGTTAAATCGATTTCCCAATCCTCCATGCAAAAAAACTAATCCTGGCTTAGTTCCAGCATGATAGCTAACCTGTAAATCTACTTTACGGCGCAGGTTGATTAATTCACCCTTGAGATAGTCTGTCAAGACTCAATTGTTATTTATTTGGAATTTATACTTACATTATTAACTAAAGCCAGACAATAAAACATTTAATTGCTTATGTGCCAAAGGGTAAAAATGCGATCGCCAACGGGATTATTTAAAACCAGAAGCTTAAATAATTATTGTAGCTACTTAAATTTTAAGAAAATTAATACCAACTAAAGTGTTTAGTCTTAATTCACCAACATAAATAAATCCAATTGTTTCACAGTTGAACACTTAAACAGCTATCAAACATAGTCATGTCATTATTAATGCCAAAATCCTGTCAGCGCAGGATATGTTTGATATGATTGAAATCAAGTCACCGCTACCATAAACGCAAGTTAGTTAGCGATACACATAACCTTTTAAACGACTTAAGAATTTATTTTATGAGTAAAAAATTAATCTTGATTGCTTAAGCATTTTAGTTGGCAAGGTGTGCCAATTCAAACTTTAGGATTTATTATATTATCTATCTTTATATCGAAACTTTTTATCAGTAAATTAAGCTAAATGAACAGCTATGATGACGAATAATACTAGCAAAACGTTTAGAATTTTTGAATTTGTTTTTTCAATAGCCGCTTTATTTCATCTATCCGAAGCTATTACTCCCCTATTTTTGACCAAAGGAGCAAATGAAGGTGACGGTATAGCACTAAGTGCTTACGATTTGTCTCTTAACGCCAAAATGTCTTTGCTGGTTTACTTTGTGACTTTTGTTCTTTTGGCAATGAGATGGAAAAGAGTTCTCCCTGTACTTTCTAGCAATAAGTTGCTCTTTATCTTAATGGCAATTGTTTGTTTTTCCTATTTCTGGTCTATTAACCCACCCCAAACTTTTAGATTTGCTGTTTACGCCCTCGGTACTACTGCTTTTGGACTTTATCTGGCAACCCGTTATACTTTGTCCGAACAGATGAATTTGCTGACTTGGACTTATGGATTGTTATTGATCTTAAGTATTTTGTTTGTAGTGGCAATACCTAAATATGGTCTGATGGGTGGAGTGCATGAAGGGGCTGTTCGCGGTGTATTTACTCATAAAAATCAGTTTGGTGCATTTATGGCTCCTTCTGGGGTAATTTTCTTTTTAAGTGCCTTGAGTAATCAAAAAAATAGCTGGATTTATTGGTTTTTGCTGGTTCTTAGCTGCGGTACGATGGTAATGTCGCGGTCTACAACAGCTTTAGGGACATTTCTAGTCATGTTGATGCTGTGCATAGTTTATCGTATCTTTCGCTGGCGATATGAGGTAATGGTTTCGGCAATTTTAGCTGTAATTATTGTCGGTGTCGGTGTTCTGGTTTATTTGGCTGGATACGTAGGCGAGGATGCACTCACTAGTTCTGTAGGTAAAGATACAACATTATCGGGCAGAACCCTAATCTGGAAATATGTTTGGGATCAAATTCAGCTACATCCCTGGTTGGGTTATGGACTCTCAGCATTTTGGAATGGTTTTGAGGGCCCTTCTGGCTATATACAATTAGCAACGGGGATAGGCGTAATTTATGCTCACAATGGATTTTTAGATATTTGGTTGTCTATAGGGATTATCGGCTTGGGTGTTTTTTTAATCGGCTTTGTGATTACAATATCCCAATCTTTAGCTTTATTAAGAAGAACTAACAGCCCAGAAGGGTTTTGGCCTCTTTTGTTTTTAAGCTACGTTCTGTTGTCTAATTTGACTGAGGGAACAATAAATAGTATGAGTAGTTCTTTTTGGGCGCTCTATGCAGCAATATCTTATTCCCTAATCATAGCTAAGAACAACAATTACAAAATTTACGATTAATCTAACAGTAGAGACAGTTGGAGTTGAATGAATGAATTTTTTTCTGATAATTTTCCAGATGATCTTGCCAGTGGTAAGACTATTGGGAGTAAAACTGCTGCTGGTATTGAAAGAAAAGGAATAGATCGAGAAAAGGCGATCGCCATTGACAATCATGCTCTGCGTTTCAAGCCTTTGATTCAACCTGGTTGGGGTAGACAGGGTATTGCCTACGGCAAATATCAGCGAGCCAACGGATTGACTATGGCGGTATTGCTGCTTAATGGTCATAATACTTCTCAGGCTGAGACGATTGAATGGCTTTATAAAAGGATTCCTCGCTGGTTAAAAGGTAGCGAAACTGAATCAATATTGAAACGGGTTACTACCTGGTTAGGAAGCCAGCACAAATCAGCAACACCAAGACGTTTACTTAGTTGGTTTCGCATGGCAGCAGAGGTAACTAAGTTTTTTCCCCTACCTAAAATTAACGATAATTTGGCAGTGGGTTGGTTTACTGATGCCGTACCTAGTAACCTACCTGAAAACGCCAATAATTTTGTTATTCGCGCCACGGGAGCAGAAAACGGCGAGTTACTAGCTAAAGTAGGTACAAAACTACTCTCGATTTTACGGGGACTACAGAATGTGCCTGTATGTTATGTGGTGATTTTAAGAGAGCAGGGGGCAGCTTACTATGCAGCCTCTATACCGCAGGTTTATGGCTTACCGAGTTTTCCGCAGCTTCGTCCAGTAGCCATTGATACTGTTAATCTTGAACCAACTCTTTATGCAGGTGTTTATCAAAGCGTCCTCGGTCAAATTGGCTTTCGTGCCGATACTAGAGTGTATGGGGTAAAGGTAGAAACCATTTCGGCACTAGCTACTTGGTACGGTACGGCTCATGGTGCAGATGCCTTAATAGGAACAGGAAATCTTGCCTCTGTTCCTGCCGAAGCAGGAGGAGCTTGGCAGATTATTATTGGTAGTTTTGAGCGCACCAAACAAGGTTTGATAGCCACGCAAAGTGATAGTCTGGCGATTTTAAAGCCTCAGACCACTTCTGGACTATTACACGCTAAAATTTGCTTTAGCAATAAGGAGAGTGCGATCGCCCCAGAAGATAAATCAGCTACCATTGGCATAGTCTGGAGATTTCAAGATCGCCATAATTACTGGTGTTGTGAGATCGACAATCATAGAATATGTCTTCAGTTGATTGAGGCTGGACAAAAAGAAGTATTGGTCTGTGCTGAAGACTTTTTAATTGCCGATGGAGTGGGTCATCTACAAATATTAGATGATGGACAAGAAGTAAAAATCTATTTTGATGGTCAGTTAATTGGCAATTATACCGACGAACGATTAGCAACTGCTACAGGTGTAGGCATAGCTATATCTAACGAAAATTCTGATTTGTATTTACAGAATTTTGAAGCTCATCCCCGTACTGTAACTCTTCCCACTCTCGATTTTGATTTGCCCTGGTGGCAAGAAGGCAAAGATATTGTCATTGAAGATGATTTTAACAACTGGGAGGGAGATCTAAGCGGCAAGACTACCTTGTTGGGCAACCAAGTCTGGCAAAAAACTATCGGCAAAGGTGTCTTTGAAATTTTACAATCTGGCATTGCCAAAGTAAAAGCCGACGTTGCTAATCCTAATCCAGATCGCACTGCCTATACTGTGGCGGTAGATAATTCTAGCTTTGCTGATGTGTCAGTAACCATTGTTCCTCCTGGAAAAGAACGAGGTCAAGGAGAAAAAGGGCGAGGCGGTCTAATTTTTTGGCAGGATAAAGATAATTACATCATTATCAATACCTGGCTGGATGACTTTTATGAAGGAGAGTCAATTTCCTGTTTTTTCCGTATTGCTGGCTTTGAAGAAATTTATGATGCGGTGTGGTCAAATATTGGTCGGGCGATCGCTTTTGGGCAACCTTATACTCTTAGGATAGTCTTTGATGGTAATCATTATTCGGTACGAGTAAACAATCAAACCGTTTTATATCGCGCTCTTACTGATGTTTATCCCTGGGCTAATGCTTTAAAGATCAATCGCGTTGGCATCGTAGCTAATTGGGAATGGGGAAATGATACTGGCAGTGGCTTTAGTAATTTTATCGTCAGAAAATCTGACCAGCATAACCAATAAATTTACAGTTAACAACTAAGGTAAACTCAAAATTTAATCTGGCAATAATGTAAAAAAAGTGCCAGATTTAGAGTAATAATAACAGTTATTATCGGCGTAAATACATTACACTTATTTCCCCATGAATACTCACACACCTACAGCACTTACTTTAGAAAAAATTCAACTACTTTTATCCTTTAAACAAGATATTTATGATTGGTTTCACAGACAAGACTATTTTTTAGATGCTGCTCAACTCCGCTCTCGAATCAAACAAAATACTCAGCAGGTTCGTAGTATAGCCATGGAAAATAACTGTCTTAAGCTTGTGTCAACTGCTCCTCCGACTCAAAATGGATTAACAATCAGAGATTACGATCCTTTTAATAGTGTTTTAGATACTCCTTATTATGGAGTTTCTTTTATTCCCACAATTATCGAGATGATTGATGAAGCTATTGGCGTTTTAGAGAGTCCTAGATATTCTAAATAATGCCAAAGAAGATCGAGCTTTTCTAAGCTGCTTTTTGTTTCTGATAAAACCAAGCTACAGCGATCGCCAAACAAACAACTCGAAAACTATCAGAACTTAATGTTGCCCAGGCTGCTCCTTTCCAAGAATACAGGGGAATTAACCAGAAGTTCAAACCCACGTTGGCTAAAGCCGTTGTGACTTGAATAGCACTGCGGGTTTTTTGAAATCCAGCCCCCGTGAGGGTGTCAGCTAATAGTAACTGGATTGAACCAATAATCGGGATAGGTGCCAACCAGCGAACTGTGGCGATCGCATTGTGGTATTCATCTCCTAAAATATAGGTTATCCAGGGAGCAAACAACAAAAATCCAGTTAGGGAAATAACGCTATATATTGCCACAAAAGGTAATAAACGTTTTGCTAAACTTAAACAGCCTTTAATTCCTTTGGCACCCTCCAGGAAAAATCTAGGATAAGAGGCTCCCAGCACGGCATAAATAGGAATACTACCAACTTCGATCAGCCGATACGCTGCACCATAGATTCCTGTTGCTTCTAAAGTTGCCATACTTGCCAACATTGTCTTGTCTATATTGGAGTTGATATTGTATGCCGATTCACCAATCGAAAAGTACAATCCTTGGTGAGCCATAGTAGGTAGGATTTTAGGGGCTAATTTGGGTTTGGCTAAAGTTTTGTTGATCCAGATAATGCCGATTAATGCCGTAGTTAATGAACTCAATAAGTATAAATATGACCACTGCAACAAGCTTGGTTGACTAAAGCAGGTTGCTAACACTATAGCCGCTAAAAACTTAGTGATTGTACCGATAATTTGTAGCAGAGAAGAATTTTTAAGCAAATCATAAGACATAAATGCCTTGGCACTGACAACAAAGATAGCTAAACCGCCTAAATCTGCTAACAAAATTGCCAGGATCGCGGGTAAATTATCTATGTTAGAAAAAACGGTTGGCGAGATAAAGTAAGCAACAAGGGTCAAAGATAGACTAGCCAAAAAAACAATTAGTAAAGCATTCCCCCAATAAGTAGGAAACACTTTTTTGTCTTTCGATACCTGTTGAATTAAAACGTCTCCGCTGCCTAAATTAGCAAAAGGAAAAATCAAAGCAGCAAAGGCAGTAATTCCCACAAAAGCACCATAATTCTCTGTACCCAGGACACGGACAATCAGGGTGAAGTATGCTGCTTGGCAACCTAAATTAATCGCTTTTGCTAATAGTTCCCAAAGACTGTTTTTAACTAAAGGTTTTTGCGATATATTCTTTATTTTTCGGCTTAAATTCTTCAACACTAAGTAGGTGGGCAAATTATAACGGCTCAGACCTTATATAATTATACTATTGATTTTTTAGAGTTTATTATTAATTTCAAAGTTGGTTTTATTTCCTGTAAATTGCTTTATTTGGTAATATATTTTATATATAAATATATTACATAGATATAAGATTCTAAATATAAAGCTTGTATAAAGAGACTCTCAAAATTTCAGCAAGTAAAAAAATTAAATATAAAGTTTGAGTAAATATAAAGACAATCAAAGAGATTACGGTTAAACTTGTAAATAAGCTATTTGTCTCGGTCAATAGCTAATAAAAAACATTGGCTTATTAATATTTTTTAGATACTTCCAAAGACATATTTAGACACTTCTAAAAACATATTTAGATACTTCTAAAGACATATTTACAATTCCAAAAAAAACGGGATATTCTTAGTTTAATTTATTTATTAACTTTAATTTATTACTTAGATAGGGGATAGAATTAGTTTGAAATTATCTCTAGTAAATCAACCTTGGACAATAGCTGCTCCCCCTGAAGGTAGCGACTCAACAGGAATATGGAGTTATCAGGTTAGTCGTCGTCTAGTAAAGTATTGCCAGATAACTTATTACGGCTGCAAAAGTAAGTTAAATCCTTCTCAAGAATCAGATTCAAACTTATCTTCCGATAAAATAGAATACAGAGGAATTTCTCATCGGCTAGATAGTTTACTGAAAATACCCAGAGCGATCGCAAAAAGGCTTAATACCAGCTCTCTGCTGCCTTATTTTGCCTCTACTTGGTTTCATTACGGTTATGGTAGGCAGGTTGCACGGGATGCTGCTCAAAGAGGTAGTGACATTATTCATATTCACAATCATTCTCAGTTTGTGCCGATAGTTCGCAAGTATAACCCCAATGCCAAAATAGTTTTACATCTTCATTGCGAATGGGTAAATCGTCTGAGCCAAGAAGCGATCGCCAAAAGGCTGGCAAAGCTAGACTTAATTATTAGCTGTAGCGACTACATAACTAACAAAATTGCAACTCGCTTTCCTGAATACGCGGGAATTTGTCGCACGGTCAATAATGGAGTTGATGCCGATTATTTTGTTCCAGCCGCTACTCGTCCACAAAATAGCCAAGATGCGCCACAAATGCTTTTTGTTGGTCGTATTTCACCAGAAAAGGGAGTTCACGATCTAATAGATGCTTTCATCGAAGTAACAGCTACATACCCTGATGCTGTCTTAACTATTATCGGACCTCATATTATAGTTGCTAAAGAAATGCTGTTCGATCTACAGCATGAACCAGAGGTGCAGGCTCTAGAACCTTATTATGGAGTTAATTACCTGGAATATATTAAGAGTAAAATTCCTCCTCACCTGTCTGACCAAATAATTTTTGCCGGTTCCCTACCTCAAGAACAAGTATTACCTTACTACCAACAAGCAGATGTAGTAATCAATCCATCTTTAAGCGAAGCCTTTGGCATGAGCTTGGTAGAGGCGATGGCGACTCAAACACCAGTAGTGGCGACCAAAATTGGTGGCATGACAGAAATTGTTAATGACGGTGTGACTGGTTTGTTGAGCGATCCAGGAGATATCCAGGCTTTAGCTAATGCCATTACAGCCATAATTTCTGAACCAGAGACAGCCAGAAAAATGGGAGAAGCTGGCAGAGAAAGGGTTTTGCAGTATTATACTTGGGAACAGATCGCTAAAAGCTTAGTCTTTAATTACGCAACTATGGGGGTAAATATCAAAGCAGATGACTCTAAGAAAGAAGTTGCGCGATCGCTATCTCCAGCAAATTGACCAAATAAAACCCCTGCCTGCCAAAGAGTTGTCAGCCTCGGCGATCGTTTTTTCTCCCCATCAGGATGATGAGACTTTAGGCTGTGGTGGCACAATCATTCGTAAACGGGAGGCGGGGGCAGAGGTCAAGGTAGTTTTTATGACTGATGGCAGTCGTTCTCATAATCATCTTATACCTGAAGACAAGTTGATTACGCTGCGTCAACAGGAGGCAATTAAAGCTGCTGAATGCTTAGGATTATCCTCAGATGATGTGGAGTTTTTTGGCTTTCGTGATGGAGAACTAGAGCCGAAAACGGCAATTGCAGTCGAACGGGTTGAGCAACTACTTTTACAAGACCAACCTCAACAGATATTTATCCCTTATGCTCGCGAAACCCATCCAGACCATAAAGCTACCACGAACATAGTCTTAGCAGCGTTGGCAAACCATCCTCAAATTATTGTTTATGAATATCCCGTTTGGTACTGGCATCATTTTCCCTGGACAAATAGATCGGGCGATCGCACTTCTCAAATAGGATATTTTAAGGCTAGTATTAAGGCTGGCTTAGGTCGGCAGCTACTACAAGAATTTAATTATCGCGTGGAAATTGAGTCAGTCAAAGCCCAAAAACAGCTTGCTTTAGCTCAACACCAAACCCAAATGGAGCGTTTAGTTGATGATCCAAATTGGGGACTGCTTGAAGATGTTTCCAATGGAGAGTGGCTAGAATGTTTCTTTCAAACTCAAGAAATCTTTCGTCGTACTATTATTTAACTTCTTAAAATCATGATTAAACAAGCAATATTTCGCGTTTTACCGTTGTTTCCCGTCAACGTTCTCGAAAAGCTAGCAGCATCTAATCCAGGTTCATTGGGCTATCGTCTGGCTACGGCTGGTTTGCGCCAGCGAGATGTAACCGTCAGAAACGGCATTGCCAAAGAATTAAAATTTAATACAGGAGAATCTTGTCCAGAATTGGCATTAGGAACTTATGAAGTACCGATTCAAAATATTTTTGCCCAACATCTAAAGGATGGAGACGTTTTTTATGATATTGGCGCAAATGTCGGCTTTTTTACGGTTATTGCTGCCAAATTAGTTGGCAATACTGGCAAAGTCTATGCTTTTGAGCCAGGTAAAGGAAACGCTAAGAGCGTGCGTCATAATGCCCAACTAAATAATTTTAGTCAGGTTGAAGTCATCGAAAAAGCTGTTTCCCATACATCAGGGTCAGGGCAGCTACTATTAGCTCAATATTCTGGAGGACACGCCCTAGCTACGGCAGATGCGCCACCCGATCTGGCAGGAGAAGTAACCGTAGATCTAGTGTCAATTGACGATCTGATTGCTCAAAACCAGATTCAGCCACCCAATTTTGTCAAGGTGGATGTTGAGGGAGCAGAATTAGATGTGTTAAAAGGCATGACCGAAACCATGAAAACTCATAAACCCACTGTTATTTATGAAATTGATGATGGCGATCGCACTGCTTACGATCACAAGTATAAAGAATTAGAGTCGTTTCTTCAGGGTTTGGGCTATAAAGTTACCCCAACTGAAAACTCTTACGACACAATTGATTGGTGTGTCGGTCATGCGATCGCTACTCCTGTATAACGGGAATTCGGTTTAAACAAAAGCAGACAAATCAAAGCGATCGCCGCCAATTAAGACTCAGGCGATCGCTTTGCTTTAATAGATATTAGCTATAGTCATTCCAATTAATTTCCTCGTGATTGACTGGTTTTAAGTTAGAGGTCAGAGGTCAGAGGTCAGAGGTCAGAAGTCAGAAGTCAGAAGAATTTGAGGTACTTACAAAATTTTTCTTTCGTATGGTTTTTATCTGGAATGACTATAAAATTAATCGCCGTTTTGACTCTGTTTGCGCCAAGTAAAGAAAAAAGTAGATCCCTCACCTAGTTTAGATTCAACTCTCACCATACCGCCTCGATCTTCGACAATTTTTTTGACAATAGATAAGCCAATGCCTGTACTTTCAAAGGTGTCTCTAGCCTGTAATGTCTGAAAAATAGTAAAGATTCGCTCATGATATTGGGGATCTATACCTTGTCCATCATCAGATACGGCAAATTCGTAAAAGTCATTTTTATTTTGGGCGGAGATAGTTATCTTGCCTGATTTTTGGGGATGATATTTAATGGCATTATCAATTAAATTAGCAAATACCTGTCGTAGTAATACTACTTCGGTCTTGATGGTGGGCAAATCAGCCGCGACAAATATGCTAAATTCTGGAGGTGGTGACAAAGAATCAATTACCTCTTTGACTAAATTACCCACGTCTATAGTTTTGACTAGGTTATTTTTTCGCCCCACACGAGAATACTCTAATAATCCTTGAATCAATCCTTCTAAACGCTGAACACGAGACTGCATTAGCTGAAGTTGCTGTTGGTTTTCTTCAGGAATTTCTCCTGCTAAATCTTCCCCTAGCCAAGTAGCTAAATTGGCGATCGCCCGTAACGGTGCTTTGAGATCGTGAGAGGTAACGTAGGCAAAATGATCTAATTCTTGGTTACGTTTTTTTAATAGGGCGGTGGTTTTAAGCAGTTCTCGATTGACCCATTTAAGCTCCAGAACTCTTTCCTGTAAGGATTTTTCCGTCTGCTTCTGCTTAGTTAAGTCCCGCATTACCGTAGAAATATACTCAATGCCATCAGCAGATTTGTGAGCCAATATTAGCTGAGATACGGGTATTTCTTGCCCTTCTCGATCTAGAATTGCAGTCTCCCCTAGCCAACTACCTTGAGCAATAGCCGTAGGAATTCCTTCTTCCTGAATAATCTTATATGCCCAATCAGGATAGTAGTTGACAATAGATAGGTAGGCAGGTTTGTCATCAGTAATCCCTCTTATGTGCTTCATTTGCGGATTATTCCAGATAACTTTGCCTGCTGTATCGACCAATCCTATATAATCTTGAGAAGCTTCTAATACCTGAACCAGCCGTTCTAATTCTGTTTCTAGCTGCTTTATGGTTTTTAATTCACTTTGCAGATTATCAATCAACTCTGCCTGTTGAATAGCGATCGCTAGCTGTACCGACAATTTATCTAGTAGTTCAATTTCATCTTTTTGCCAATGACGACTATAGCTACACTGATGGGCAATTAATAAGCCCCAAATAGATCTATTTACTTGGGAAGGAGCAAGTAAAATCGGCACAATCACATTTGCCTTGACCTGAAATTCTTCTAGTAACTGAAGATGACACTGAGAAAATCCCGCTTTATACACATCATTTATGGCTAATATTTCTCCTCGTTCATATTTATCTAATCCTTTTTCTTGGAAGCAAGTATCAATTATGTTTGCTCCCAAAGACGGTTTCTGACCTGATATAACCGACTCGGCAACAATATTACCAGTCAGATCTGGGGCAAAACGATAGACTACAACGCGATCGCAATTGAGCAATATTTGAACTTCTTTGACTGCGGTATCGAGAATTGATGATATGTCTAAAGTTTGACGGATGCGTAAAGAAGTTTCGGCGATTAACTGTTGTTTCTCTATGTTCTTGGTCAACAAAGATTGTAAATGATGCTGCTGTAAAACTCTTTGGACTGAAGTAGTTAAAATTTCAGGAGTTAATTTGTCTTTAACTAAGTAATCTTTTACACCGCTTTTCATCGCTTCTACGGCGACCATTTCATTCCCCCGTCCAGTAATCATAATAGTTGGGGGAATTACGTCCAATTGTCGTTTTAATCTGGTCAAAAATTCTAAACCATCAAAATCTGGCAGAAGATAACCGAGCAAAATCAAATCTGGCTGTATCGATTCTAGAAGCGACAAACCTTTTTCTCCAGATTCAGCTTCAACAAGCTGATATACAGACAATTTTTCTTGATTTAAGTAGCGACGATAAACTGCCCTCTCTTCAGTGGAGTCGTCAACTATTAAAATTGTGTATTGACCAGAAATCATTTGAACCTATATAGATTTTGGGCGTTTGATAAATTAACAACCTTTTAAAATGTTTCATTTAATTCTGCATGACTATCGGGGCGGATTTTTTGACCGTACTTGCGAGCATAAACCTGGGTAAATTCTGCTCCAAACAAAAGAATTTGAGCCGAGTAAAACACCCAAGCCAGAAAAACGATTAAAGAACCCGCAGCACCATAAGCCGAGCCTAAACTACCTTGACCTAAATATAGACCAATTAAATATTTACCGATAGTAAATAAGAAGGCAGTAATTGTTGCCCCTACCCAAACGTCTTTCCAGCGGATTTTGACATCAGGCAGATATTTATATATCAGGGCAAACAGTAAGGAGATGAAGCCAAAGGAAACTCCAAAATTGAGTAGTTGCCAGAAAAAAGTAAAGCCAGGCAGCAAATCAATTGGTAATTTACCAATGCCTGACAACATGGCACTAGTAATGAGAGACACTAAAAGTAAAAAGCCAATAGCCAACACCATTCCGAAAGACAGCAGACGTTTGCGAATAAATTCCCAGATGCTACCCTTCCCCTTTCTTGGTTTAGCTTTAACGTCCCATACGGTGTTTAATGCTTCTTGTAGCTGAGCAAACACCCCTGATGCGCCAACAAGCAAGACAATAACACTAATAATTGAAGCAATACTACTTATTTTTGGCTGATCGGCATTAGCCAAACCCGTTTCAATTATCTGTGCGCCTTGTTTCCCAACTAGACTGTTAATTTGTTCAATGATTTCCCCTCTAGCGGCATCTTGACCAAAAACAGCACCAGCAATTGCGATCGCAATTACCAAAAGAGGAGTTATAGAAAACACCGTATAGTAAGCAAGAGCAGCAGCCAGAAGTGTAACCTTATCTTCTTGCCATTCTACAAACGCCTCTTTAAAAAGCTGGAATACCGTTTTAATTCGTATTTGCATCTATAAAAATAAAAAACCACTGATCTTGCCATGATTTTGCTATTTTATAGTGGCGATCGCATCTAGCTAAAGAGAGATAATCTAAGGGATGAAGGATAAGGAAACAAAGATAACTGTTAATTGTTGTTCAACTCACTTCTAAGCTTTAAAACTTCTGTACCATCTTCTTGTTTAATCAAGTAAGCAGGGTTGTCATCAGTGCCGTGACGAGTAATCTTACTTCCCTTTATGTTCCTGGTTATATCTTGATGGTGAATCTCTTTTACTTTTCCTTCTGCTGTGCCATTGCCCCAATTCCAAGAAACGCGAGAGCCTGTTCTAATTTGTTTTTGTCCCATTTTTAGCTTGGTTATTAGCGTATTTCTGCTGGTGTTGCTCTAATAGCTGTTGATATTTGCTATTTACTTTTGCTTCTTGCCACTTTGCCTTAAAAATTTCTGCTGACTTGGCTTTGACAGGATCTATATCTAGGGGCAATATCTCTTGACGAGCTTCTTTTTCTGCTGCTTGAGAGCCTGCTTTTTGAGGATTGCTGCGATATTTCTTACCACTTTTGTGATTAGCGTAGCGTCTCGATCTAGTGTAGCCCATTTGCAAAAATTTACGCGCCATGTCTGCACCAACAAAATCATCTTGCTCTAAATATTCTAAGAACATCTGGTAGATTTTTTCGCTGGAGTTGGTGGCTATTTCAGGGTTTTTAAATCGCCAACTGGGTAATATTTCTGATTTGTATGGCTCTACTAATAAAACTCCCTGCTCTCCCTTGCCTACCTGATAAAGATCGGGGCGATCGCGAAGGTTCAAATTAGCGTAGTCTAAAGAGTAATCGAATTTTGCCATAATTAAAGACGCGAATAAATCGCGCCTCGAAAGACTTACCAGTTTAGATCACATTTTTATCAAAATTATTTTTTATTTCTTTTAGTTGTTTTTAGGTAGCGCGACTCGATCATCTATTGCTTGTTTAGCAGTATTTCCAGCTTCATCTATGACTTTCTTAGTTTCACCAGGAAGTCTTTCAAGATTGCCTTTTAACTTGTCAGATTTGTCGTCAATGTACTCTAAAGCTTTATCTTTGTTGTTTTCCAATTTACGAGAAAACGCTTTTGTGGCTTTTTCGTTGACATCTTCATTAAGTACTGAGCGTTCTCCCACGTTATCTACAAATTCGCCCAAGTTGTCGGCTTGGCGACGTTTGGCAGTATCAACCAATTCTTTCGCTTTAGCTGCTGTTCCAGCATCATATCGGCGATCGTCATTGTAGCCATTCATGCCACCTTCAAATGATTGGTTATCGTTGCGTTCATCATAGGTATCAGCCGTAGGTTCTGCTGCCTGTGTATAGCCTTTGCCTTCTGATTGAGCAACATCGCCTTTGTTACAGGCAGTGCTAACAAATACAAGAGAACTTGCTAAAAATACTGTTAGTATCTGCTTGATTGGTAAGTTTTTAATAATTTGAATTAGTTTTTTCATTATCGTCTCCTTGCTTTTAGTATTATACGACTGTAGACAAGATTGAAAATTATCGCTTCTATCAAAAGTATAATTGTTTGACAGTGTATCAATAGTGATAGGTTGTTAATTATTAAGATTTTGTTGATTGCTAATTATCTTTTTCTTATCAAACAATATCTGCTGTTGAGGAATGGGTATGGGTATTCCTGCTTGGTCAAAGGCAATTTTGATCCGACGGCGAAATTCTCTAGCTACATCCCACTGTTGTAATGGTTCAGTTTTGATCCAGACACGAATTAAAATTCCGCGATCGCTAAATTGCTCTATGCCTAAAATATTAGGAAACTCCCAAATGCGCTCCTGCCAATCAGGATTTTGAGTCATAACTTTGGCTACCTGATCGATTACATCGAGGGCGTGATCGATATCGGTTTGGTAAGCTACGGGGATAGTAATATCGGCTCTAGACCAGAGACTAGAACGATTTGCCACAATTTCGACGACGCTATTAGGCACAGTAATTAACCTGCCTTCAGCATCCCTTAACTGAGTAATCCGCAGATTAATATTTTCGACTAAACCGCTGACTCCGCCGATATCCACAATATCGCCTACGGCATAGCGATCGTCCCAAATGATAATAAAGCCGTTGATTGCATCCTTAATTAGATTTTGTGAGGCTAAAGATAGACCTAAACCCAAAATACCCGCACCAGCTAAAATTGGCGCCAGGTTAACTCCATTAATCCAAAAGGCTGATAAGATGCCAATTACTGACCATAGAATGGTTATAGTACTGCGTAAAATTCTCGTCGTGGTATTGATGCGTAATTTACCTCGTTGATTGACCGTTACGGCAGCAGATTGGCTGGCGATCGCAACTGCACTTAGCTTGGCAATTAAGAAGTAGCTGAGGCGGATCAAAATATAGGTAGCTAAAACAATCAGACCAATACGCAAAGGAATTCTTAAAGCAGCAATTAGCAAAAAAGCAGCAATTCGCGTTTGGGGAAATAAATTCAAAACATATAAAGTCCCACCACCCCAAAGTGCCACTTGAACTAGTTGCAATAAGCGAAATTGAATTTCGGTTATATTCCATTTTTGACGGTGCGCTAGCTGAGTTGCCAGGGGTAAAGTTTTAGAAAAGGCTTTTGGTGCTAGCCTCCGCGCCAACTTACCTAGTTTTCTAATTTCTGAGGTCAAGGGAAAATTACCGACCCAGATAAAGGCAAGGATTAATAAGCCGATGATTAGTTTTTTGCGGAGATATTGAGGCGATCGCTCTTTTTTCGCTATCTCTAAACCCTGCTCAATTTCCGAACTAAGCTGTCGCGCTCTAATTGGTACGCTAACATCATTGGCTGTGGCATCAGAATTGGTTACGGTAAATAAACGCTCCTGTTGGTCGCCCAAAACCAGATAGATATCCTGCAAATTACCATTTGGCTTGACAATGACTTTGGGTTGATTGTCGTCATCAGCTAAATAGCTTGCCGTTGCTTCTGCAAAGCGTTTTTGAATCTCATCAATTCTGTCAGATAGAAGTTCAGAATCTATAGCAGATAGTTTAAATAAGCAGCGTCCATCTAAACGAATACAGGCAGAATTAAAAGATTTTTCCTGTACCTGGCGTAAAAACCTTGAATAAGCTGCTATATCTTGGATATAGGGTAATTGCGCTACGGCTGGGGGCGTAATGCCAACGATAATAACTGTAAATAGGGCGAATAAAGTTACTAAGAACTTCTTGCTAATCATGAGATTGGGAGGAGCGTTCTTGTTGTTAGGCAAGTTTAGCTTAATCTGGGGTCTGTAAACTACCCGCATTACTTAACTGATGTTACGCGCGTTCTCGATCTGTAAGACCTTGGGACGTAGGGGCTTGGGGACGATTCAACTAGACTACGCTCCTCGTCACCCCGTCACCTCGTCGCCAACCACACTAGTTAGATTAAATGCGTAACACCAGTTAAACAAGGATAATTACTCAAGCTACTTTGGCGATCGCTCTTTCTAAAATGTTGACAGCCTCGTCAACTTCGGCGGTTGAGACTATTAAAGGAGGTACAAAACGCAATACTTTTGTACCTGCGGGGGCAAGGAGTAAACCCTCTTCCATTGCTGCTTTGACTAAATTAATCGAGGTCAAATCAATATCGGCACGTAATTCAATGCCGTTGATCAAGCCCCAACCCCGCACCTCGGTAAATAAGGAGGGATACTTTTTGGCGATCGCTCTTAGCCTAACTCTTAACTGTTCGCCTCTTGCCTGAACATTGTGCAAAATGCCTTCAGTTTCTATAGTCTGCAATACGGCTAAAGCAGAAGCACAGACAAAAGGATTGCCCCCAAAGGTACTAGCGTGATTACCAGGTTCAAATGCTGCACAGGAATCCTTACAGAGCATTGCACCGATGGGAATGCCTCCTGCTAAACCTTTGGCACTAGTCAAAATATCTGGCTCTACTCCTAACTTTTCGTAACCCCAAAGCTTGCCACTTCTGCCAACCCCTACTTGGACTTCATCAAAAACCAAGAGGATATTATTTTCGTCACAGATTTTGCGTAGCTTAAGGAAATATTCTAAATCTCCTGGACGCACCCCGCCTTCACCCTGCAAAGGTTCGATCATAATCCCGACTACGCGACTTAAAGTACCTTCATCGAGATCGGCGATCGCATTTTCCACCGCCGTAATATCGTTATAAGGAACATAGGCAAATCCAGTAGGTAATGGCGTAAAGCCCTTTTGATATTTTTCTTGTCCTGTGGCGGTAACGGTTGCTAAAGTACGTCCGTGAAAACTAGCTTTTGCCGTGAGGATAATTGGCTGTTCGACTTTATCTAAAACAGTGTGGGCATACTTTCTGACTAACTTAATTGCTGCCTCGTTAGCTTCTGCCCCAGAATTGCAGAAAAATACCTTATCCATACAGGAATTGTTAACTAACCATTCTGCAAGCTGTCCCTGTTCGGGGATATAATAAAGATTAGAAACGTGGTGCAGCTTTTTGATTTGCTCGCTGACCGCAGCAATCAAAGCAGGATGAGCATGACCCAAAGTACAGGTAGCAATCCCTGCCACAAAATCAAGATACTCTTTCCCTTCTGTATCCCAAAGACGACAGCCCTCTCCTCGCTCAATCGCAATGGGAAAACGACCATAGGTTGGCATCACGCTTTGATCGAAGCGATCGCGGTCGAATTCGGTCTTCTGGGAGATAGTTAGATTGTCTATAGGCGGGGATTGAACCATTAGGTTGCTCCTGGATAAAGTTTATCTTTTCAGAAAAATACATTTAAAATGGCAGTTGTTATCTGATATCACGAGGATTTTGTTCAAATAATCAGACCTACATCTTAATGTAATCAATTTTAGGCACAACTGTTGTCAAAAAACAGCAGCCAATTTTACATGTATAGTTATACATTTGAAGAAAAGTATGGTCGTTTACGAAAAGAGTTAATACGGGGAGGTGTCGTATTAGCGAGCATTATCTTAATTGGTACTCTTTGGTACTGGAAAGTCGAGAAGTGGACTTTTATTGAATCAGCCTATATGACCGTAATTACCCTATCCACGGTGGGGTATTCTGAGACTCATCCATTAGGAGAAAGAGGGCAATTATTCACCATTACTTTAATCTTAATGGGGTTATTCACCATTGCTTACATTGTCAATCGTTTTACCGAAGCTCTAATTCAGGGCTATTTTCAAGAAGGCATCAAACTAAGACAGGAGAAGAGTTTGATTGAATCTCTAGATCAACATTACATTGTTTGCGGTTTTGGGCGTACTGGTCGTCATGTCGCCCGTGAATTTTTCGCTGAAGGTATTCCCTTTATTATTATTGACGATAACCCAGAAGAAGTAGAAGAAATTAAACAGTTAGGATACACGGTAATTTTAGGTGACGCTACTTTAGATGAATCTTTGGTACGTGCCAAAATTGAGCGAGCAACTTGTATGGTAACGGCACTGCCTTCAGATGCTGAAAATCTCTATACAGTTTTGTCAGCCAAAACCCTTAATCCACGTATAAGAGCGATCGCTCGTGCCAGTAACGAAGAGGCGGTACAAAAGTTACAGAGGGCAGGGGCAGATGCGGTAGTTTCCCCTTATATTACAGGGGGAAGAAGACTGGCAGCAGCAGCATTAAGACCTCAGGTAATGGACTTTGTTGATGGTATTATTACAGGGTCTAATCGTTCTTACTATCTCGAAGAATTTTTAATTGATTCTGAAGCCTGTCCTTTTGTGGGTCAAAGTTTGCGAGAGGCTAAATTGCGATCGCAGACAGGGGCGTTAGTATTGGCAATTCGCCGTTTTGATGGCAACTTGATTGCAGGTCCTACGGGAGATTCTCTTATTTTAGAACGAGACGCATTAATCTGTATGGGAACAGCAGATCAGCTAAGGAATCTCAACAAAATTTTAGGTCCAATAAATTCAACCAATGCTCCCAGACTTCCTAAAAATCAATAAAACCAATTATTTAGTTATGAAGGCGCATATTTTGGTGGTAGAAGATGAACCTAAGCTGGCTCAGTTTATTAAGATGGAATTGGAGTTTGAAGACTATCAGGTAACTCATGCAGCCGATGGCTTTGCAGGCCTGTCTGCTGCTAGGGAAATTCAGCCTGATTTGATTTTGCTTGATTGGATGTTACCTGGAATCTCAGGACCTGAAATTTGCCGTCGTCTACGCCAGACAGGAGACAAAGTAGCAATTATTATTCTTACTGCCAAAGATGAAGTAAGCGATCGCGTTTTGGGTTTGGACGCTGGGGCTGATGATTATGTAGTTAAGCCTTTTAGCATTGAGGAGTTACTTGCCAGAGTTAGAGCTAATTTACGTCGTGAGCAAGAAGAGGAAACAGATTTAATCCAGTTTAGCAATCTTACTCTCAATCGTTCTACTCGTGAAGTATTTCGCGATCGACGCTCTATCGAATTAACCGCTAAAGAGTTTGATTTATTAGAGTATTTGCTTTCCCATCCTCGTCAAGTATTAACCCGCGATCAAATTTTAGAAAGAGTTTGGGGTTACGATTTTATGGGGGACTCTAACATCATTGAAGTTTATATTCGCTATCTGCGCCTGAAGTTAGAAGAACAACAAGAACAGCGTCTGATTCAAACAGTTCGTGGCGTAGGTTATGTTCTGCGTGAGTAGGGGCGATTCGCCCTTCGGGTTCGGCATCGGAAAGCATTCCCTTGCGCCTAACGGCGACGCGGGGTCTTTCCTCAGTTTGCTTATGTCGGTGAAACCGCAAGTCGAGCGTTCCCTTGCGCCTGACGGCGACGCGGGGTCTCGACCCACCGCAACTGTCTCACGAATCGCCCCTACCTGATTACTAATTTAGTTACCTGGACTACCGAATTGTCTTTAAACTATAAAAAGAGATGATCAATTGGGTTTCCTAGACAATAAGCTGTAATAAGACGGCGAGAAACCAATTTAAAAACGATTATAAAAAAAACTATGGATTTAATTACACTTGAAAGTATTTTAGACAACGCCTCCTTTGGGGTATTGTTAGTCACCATGTTGATCTATTGGACTGGGGCAGCTTTTCCCAATCTTCCTTATTTAAATACTTTGGGAACTACAGGGATGGCGGTTGCTAACTTGTGTATGGCAACTTTACTAGGTTCTCGCTGGCTAGAGGCAGGTTATTTTCCTCTGAGCAATCTTTATGAATCCTTGTTCTTTCTGGCTTGGGGTGTAACCACAATCCACTTTATTGCCGAAAAAATGAGTCGTAGCCGTTTAGTTGGGGTCGTTACTAGCCCTGTAGCAATGGGTATTACCGCATTTGCAGCCCTAAGTTTGCCTTTAGAAATGCAAGCATCTGCACCGTTAGTACCTGCCTTAAAATCTAATTGGCTGATGATGCACGTCAGCGTGATGATGCTCAGTTATTCTACTTTAATGGTAGGCAGTGCGATCGCCATCGGCTTTTTAATTATTACTCGTGGACAAAAAGTTGAACTTAAAGGTAGTTCGGTTGGTACTGGTAGTTTTCGCGAGAGAGTAAAGCACAAAACTGTTAATACTCCTGATACAGATAATGTTTTCGCTAGTACTACTGGTAATACAGCAGTGCTTGATTTACCAAAGACAGAAACAGCCACTCTTTCTCCAGAACGTCTCACTTTGGCTGATACCTTAGACAATATTAGTTATCGCGTCATTGGTTTAGGGTTTCCCTTGTTGACTATTGGCATTATTGCTGGGGGAGTATGGGCAAACGAAGCCTGGGGTTCATACTGGAGTTGGGACCCTAAAGAAACTTGGGCGTTCATTACCTGGTTAGTTTTTGCGGCATATCTCCACGCGAGAATTACCCGTGGCTGGCAAGGAAGAAAGCCTGCAATTTTGGCCGCTGTGGGCTTTGTCGTCGTCTGGGTATGCTATTTGGGAGTTAATTTGCTAGGTCAAGGATTACATTCCTATGGTTGGTTTTTTTGAAGCAGCAATGAACAGACAGTTTTAATCGACCTTTAATAATTACTAAAAATTTCCTGGTCAACTGTATTTATCGAGGCAACTATTTTAGCTGTTGTAATCTGGCTTAACTTGGTTATAAATTCTTCTCCCACATCTCCTGAGGCTAAATTGCAGCCATACAGTGAAAGCCTGGGCGAAATATCTAAGTTGGACTTATGATCGATAAACCAGCTTTGAAGCTCTAAAGCATATTGAATTAAAGTGTTTATGCTTAATTCACTATTTCCCAAATATAGGCATCCTGGGTAACCTTGAGCAACAATATAGACTTCTTGACAATTACTGTTTACTAGTATTTGAGTTATTGCTTTGATTCCATCGGTTTGGGAGCCAATTAGAATAGCTCTAGCTTCTGGTATAACCTTTTGCACCAAAGTATCGTAGTTGGGAACTCCTGAATCGATAAAAACTATAGCTCTATTATCTTCGTTTTTAAATGGTATTCTGCTATTTTGAAACAGATAAGCTGAAAAAGACATAATAACCTGCCTAAATTAAATTTATGCTGCATAAATTGTTCGCAATCCACGAATAATCGCTCAAAATCTATTCAGACTAATTTCTTGAACAATTAGCAACTTAGTAAAAAGATTACACTTTTTTGAATTGTAGAAGTCCAGGCAAGACTCTTCTTAATTAAAACTTTAATGAGATTCGGCTATTTGTAAAGTGAAGATAAAGCAAAAATATTTTAGTTATTAAATTAGTTATGAGCGATCGCCTTGATGATCTAACAGGCGATCGCTGTTTTATTATCAGTTATCAAGCAGCTTTTGACTCATTTAAAAGAGCCTGAACTTCTTCTGTTTTTAAGCGTGCGCCCAAACTAGTAACTATTTTTGAGGAAGCCAGAGAAGCTAAACGCCCTGCTTCTGCATAGCTCATGCCGTTAGTAATACCATACAAAAATGCTCCTGCATACATATCTCCTGCACCAACAGTATCGATCGCCTTGACAGGAAAAGGGGCAATTTCGATTAAGCGATCGCCATCAAAGATAATTGAACCTGATGCACCGCGAGTAATAGCAAAACCTTTAGCCAAAGTTTTAAGATGGTCAACCGCAACCTCAAAATCTTCAGTATCCGCCATCAACATCGCTTCGCCCTCGTTGGCAAAAAGAAAATCTACCCCCGAACCAATTATTTCTAACAAACCTGGCTTAAAGAATTTCACCATATTAAAATCAGCTAAGGTGAAAGCTACCTTGTTTCCCGCAGCTTGAGCAATTTCTTTAGCTTTGATCGCTGCCTGTTTGCTACTTTCACCACTAACCAAATAACCTTCAATGTAGGTAAATTCGGCATTTTTAATCGCTTCTGGCATTAATTCTGCATCACTAAACTCGCCTGAAATACCCAGAAAAGTATTCATAGTGCGATCGGCATCGGGGGTAACAAACACCAAACACTTACCTGTCACTCCTGATTCAGCAGTCTGATTTTCTAAATTAGTAGTAACTCCGCAATCAATTAAATCTTGGGTATAAAAGTTTCCTGGTTCATCATTAGCAACCTTGCAAGAATAAAAAGATTTACCGCCAAATTGACTTACCGCAATCAGGGTATTGGCTGCTGAACCTCCGCAAGAACGTTTTTGAGAGTACTCTGCTAAGTTACTAACTATTTTGTCCTGACTATCTCGATCTAATAAAGTCATGACACCTTTTTCTATGCCCAGATTTTGTAGTGCTTCGACTGATATCTCAAACTCAATATCCAACAAAGCATTACCAAGAGCGTACACATCGTATTTTGTCATAAATTACCTCAGTGGATATATAAACCTGATTCAATCTAACTTATTAGTTTTCAATCGAATTAATCTTATGCAAGATATCATTATTCGAGCCTTGGCATACACATATATTTTTACTAATGAAGATAGCGCTCGCCTGTTCTGAATTTGTATTTAGCAACAGATGTTTTAAACTGCAAGTTAATCTAAATAAAGCTACACAAGATGCAGTCACAAATTTACACTAATTATCGCTTGCTCTTACCCCATGAAGAAATATTAGGTACGATCGCCGTTCGAGAAGGAATTATTGTTGATATTCAACCAGGAGTAGTATCTCAGGGGCAAAATGGAGACGGTAATTATCTTTTGCCTGGATTAATTGAACTCCACACTGATAATCTGGAAAAGTGTATCTCGCCTCGTCCTAAAGCTAGGTTTCCCTTGGAATTAGCAGCAGTTAACCACGATCGCGATTTAATAAGTGCTGGAATTACTACAGTCTGTGATGCGATCGCCATTGGTGACGTTACCCCAAAAGATGATTCTTTACGCATACATCATTATGCAGCGATGATTGATACTATTGTCCAAGGGCAAGCAGCAGGTAGATTTAGCACAGATCATTTATTACACTTACGTTGCGAACTAGGCTACGAACATCTCTACGATGTTATCGAACCTTATTCAGAACATCCATTGTTAGCCTTACTATCTTTAATGGATCATACTCCTGGGCAACGTCAATTTGTCAATATCAATAAGTACAAGTCATACTACACAAGTAGACATGGTGTACCCGAAGCTAAGATGGACGAGTTTATTGCCATGCGTTTAGATAACCAACGTCAACACGCCTTAGCCAACCGTCAGGCTTTAGTTAAACTAAGTCAAGCAAAAAACATTTCTTTGGCTAGTCACGATGATGCCACAGTCGATCATGTTAGGGACGCGATCGCCGAAGGAGTAGTTTTAGCAGAATTTCCCACTACCCTTGATGCTGCCAAAGAAGCTCATAATCATGGTTTACTAGTCCTTATGGGTGCGCCAAATGTGATTTTAGGCGGTTCACATTCTGGCAACGTTTCAGCGATGGAATTAATGAAATTAGATTTGGTTGATATTATTTCTTCTGATTATGTACCTAGAAGTTTATTACAGTCAGTATTTATTATTAGTCAAGAAGCCAATCAACCACTATATGAAGTAATTAAATACATTACCTTAAATCCAGCTAAAGCAATTAATTTAGATCGGCAAATAGGCAGTTTGTCAATAGGAAAAAAAGCCGACTTTATCACAGTTCATGATGATGGTGTTGTTCCCAGAATTTTAGAGGTTTATAAACAAGGTGATCGTGTAGCTTAAAAGGAGTAATTGTTCATTGTCAATTATCAATCATCAATTTATTATCTACGCTTGTCCTGTAGGAGAATTGAATCATCAGATCGAAAATTATTTGCATAGAAGCCGTGAATTAGATCGAGAGAATAAGGCGCATAAATATATGCCTCATTGTACCTTGACTGGATTTTTTACGGCTAAATTAGATTCAATTCCTATTTATATTCAGGCTTTGGATAAAGCATACGCTGGAGCAAAGAATACAAATTTATCTCTTAATGTAAAAATAAAACGATTAGCTTTTAACAAAAATTGGCATGGTTTAGAATTGCAAGCTGATAGTCTTAAAATGCTAATTACTAACTTTGCTCAAACAAAAACCCTTTTAAACTATCCAGAAAAACTAAGATTAAAAGATTGGCTACATCTCAGCTTGGCTTATGATTTTAATCCTGAAGATGAAGCTGAATTAAAGAAATTAGCAATGGTAATGATTGACATAAAAGCTAATGTTAATTGGGAACTACGTTTTTATCAAAAAAATCCAGATTGGTCTTGGAAATGTTTACAATCTTGGCAGATAGACTAAGCAGCAATTTGCTCATTAAGATAAGCACATCGCCATCGCTTTTTTTGGGAGTGTCGAATATAGAGTTACGAGATGTTCGCGTTTTAATAACTGACGTTACGCAATGAAGACAAAAATCTTGAGCCACATAAACGATACAAACAGATAAGTTACTACCTACTATCTAGGCTTCATAAATTAATTACTGCGTAACATCAGTTACTGCGCTTTTCAATTGAGTAAAACACACAAGTTTAATCTGAAAAGCGACACAATAGCTCTATGAGGGAAACCCTCATAGAGCTATTGTGTCAAGAAGCTAAAAGCTAAAAGCTAATAGCTAAAAACTAGTTAATCCCGAACATAGTCTATCCAATTGAAAACTGCTGTAATAACTGATGCCCAATATATAGCCAAATCAAATGGCTATGTTATGATCGTGCCAAATTAGGCGCACCCAACTAATGCTAGCTACTACTAACCCAACCCAATTTAGCCCCATTACCACCAATAATTTATTAGTAGTTTTTGCTGAATTTCTGGATATAGACGTGAGTGCGGGAGATGCCTCTACAGATACCCTCAAGACGTACACTCGGCAGCTACAGCAGTTTTTAAATTGGTGCGATCGCCGTCAGTTAAATCCAGTAATGGTAACAAAAGAAGACATTAAAAAGTATCGTCACTGGATGATTAAGCAAAAAGAATATAAACCAGCCACTATTGCCTTAAAGCTTGCCGTAGTGCGTCGTTTTTATCAGGCTGCGCTAGAAAAAGGCTTAATTTCCCTTAATCCTGCCACGGGAGTTAAACCACCACGAGAAAAACGCGATCCAGCCGAGAAAATTACTTATTTAGAGCAAACAGAAGTAGAAAGCCTTTTAGGTATTATTCCCAATGATGGCACTCTAAAATCTGCTAGGGATAAAGCCATGTTAGCAATTATGGCTTTAGAAGGACCTCGCACTGTTGAACTCCACCGTGCCGATATTGCCAGCTTGGTTAGACAGGGAGGAAATTTGGGTATTAGGGTAGAAGGTAAAAGAAGCATTCGCGTTGTTCCTCTTACTCCTGATATTGCCGATCTTTTGGTTGATTATCTACATCAACGAGAAACAAGAGGAGAAATCTTAAAACCTACTAGACCATTATTTATTGCCACAGGTACTAATTCCATCGGCAATAGGATCTCCCGCCGTGGTATTAGGTTAGTAGTTGATAAATATTTAGAGCAAGCTTCTCTCAAGCATACTCCTGGAAGAACGGTTTCTGCCCATAGCCTCAGACATACGGCAGGTACATTAGCACTGCGATCGGGAGCCGAATTGCGCCAAGTACAGGATTTATTAGGACATAGCGATCCGCGAACTACCTGTATTTACGCTCACGTAGCCGATCGCTGGGAGAATAATCCTGCATTAAAATTAAAGATTAACATTCCTTCTATTTGAATTTTTGAATTTTAAGACGAACTAAACTTTGCTGTGTTCAGACTGTTGAATAATAGTTCGTGGCGGAATTGAAATTGGTTTTTGTTTTTTTCGACCTATTATTGCTAGCTTTTCTAAAGGCGTTAAACCAGACTCAACCTGTTTGGGTATACACTCGTATAAAATTTCAATCTGGTCATTGTTAACAAAAATCTTAAAATAATTAAGTTGAAAAGAAGGATAGTAAACTGCTGGCAGAAATCGAAAAATAGAAGAAATCCGCTTCAGTTTTTTGAGCCAGCTACCAGTATTGAGGACATAGCGATCGCCTGAATCAGAGTCTTTACCGTCTATCTTAGTTAACGAAGGTTGATGAGTATGTCCGTATACAAAAGCAAAAACATCTTTGTCTTGTTCAAAAACCTGCTGTGCAGCTTGAAGATAGTAGCTTTGTTTGTGAATTTTTAGACCTTTTTTACCTTTATAGCCATATCGACGCAAAGTTTTTTTGATATCTCTAAACACAAACGATAAAGGAATTAATACTAAAATTAAGCTTCCAAGAAATAGCGTATCAATAAATAAAACTAGGTTTACCGTAAAATCTAAAGCTTTACCTGCAAAACCAAAATTGTGTAAAAATGCTAGCCAGGGTTTGGAGAAAAAGCCACTGGTAACAATTCCTGCTCGTTCTAAGATGGCACTAATTAATATAAAAGCACTGACGCTGAGCAATAGCAAAAAAGGTAATAAAATCCAGCGCAACCAAAGACTCATCTCTTTGTAAAAATAATTAGAAAAAAACCAGTAGGGAATTTGCTCATTGGGATATACTGATTCGATATCTTTGAGCCAGCGATATTTGCCCAAGCGTGACCTTTCTACTAACCCATCTACAATTTGGCTAACAATATAGTAACCAATAGGAGTAACATGAGGATTACCGAAATCAGCAATTCGATTAAAGCTATCGTGCTGATTACCATGTTCGAGCCAGATGGTTTTTCCCTGTATCTGGCGAGTAATAACTTCTTTGGCTTCTAAATTAATATTGTACGCTTGAAGCGTTTGTTTAAATTCAGCATAACAAGCGAGTTCGTAATCATGATTTCCTGGCAACAGAGTAATTTTGATGCTTTCACCTGTACGTTTAAACTGCTCAAACAATCTCGGATGTTGCTCAATAATAATTTCTAGTTTTTCTGTGGGTGAAGTGCGCGTCATCTCCCAAAAGCTAAAGGCATCACCGACGATAATTAACTCGGTAGAATTGGTTTTGCTTTCTAAAAGCTGCAAAAAATCAATTAATTCGGTTTCAAAATCACAAACTGTTAAATTTCCCTCACCACCAATGTGAAGGTCACTGATAAAATAATATTCTGGACTAATCATTTAGATGATTATGACTGACTATACTTAATTTGTTAACAAATTTCTCACTCTTTAGTTATGTCATAAAAAGACTATATATTCCACAGAATAATAATTAAAAAAGTAGACAACGCCAAAGCAAAAAGAAGTGCCTTTGCTGTTTGCTTACTAATCATGCCAATAATGATAATGAGCGTGAAGGCAATCAAAACAACGCCAAAATCGATTAGATGTTCCGCTCCATAATCAATCATAGAATCTTGTGGCGATCGTTGGGGCTGTTCTACCTGAGCAATAATTAATTGCGGTTGTAATTGAAAAGACGTTATTTTAGTCAATTGATTACACTTTGTTTTTGAGTGTACTGTTGCTGAGGCGAAGGCGGAGTTGTTTGCCATACTGCTATTGAACCAGTAATTAAGGCGATCGCATTTATTTTGATCAACGGTCAATTACTCCTTTCTTTGGCGATCGCGAATTTAGGTTACGCATTGAGCAAAGTTGAGGCTGCCTCTAATAAATCTTGTCGAATATCTTGAAGATCCTCGCGATTATTTAGATAGGTAGTCAATGCCTCTATCGGGTCAAGAGTATTGCCTACGCCTAATTCTGGCAAACGAGGGCGGGCTAGCTGGCTAACTAATTCTGGACGAATACTGTGGCTATGGGCAGCTTGTAAAGCTCGATCTATAGCAGAAGTGTTGATTACGTCCAACTGTTGCGATCGCAATTTATAGATCAGACGCACCACTTTATCGGTAATTTCTTGTTTGGCGATCGCACTTAAAACGGCTTCTAAAGGATCTTCTGTCTTAGAAACATCTATTTCAATAGTCAAAAAAGGGCGCGCTGGGAGGGTACAAAATTGCCAGTCTACTTTTTCTGGTTCAATTTCTAGTAAGACATAGCCCTTGTCTTCTTTCTCTTCACTAAAATCAACTCGCTCAATACTGCCAGGATAGACAACAGGAGGATCGTTACTGGGGTTTAGATTTTGATGTTTGTGAACATGACCTAAAGCTACGTAGTCAAATTCTGGACGAATTAACATCGACATGGGAATTGTAAAGCCTTTACCCACTGCTAAAAATTTCTCCGCCCCTAAATTTGCCCTATCTGCCATTAAGTGAGCAAGTAAAATAGTTGGTAGCTGCGGATCTAAACCGCGTATTTCCCCTTCTAAGACTGGCTGCAATTTTTGGATCAGCATTTCATTCACTTCAGCTAGTGCTAATCCTTCTGTTTCGGGGCGAGTTAGTAAAGTAGAACGATTTAACCAAGGAAGAGTAATGATTTGAATTTCGCCACTGCGAGTAGCCAGACGATGAGTAGTAATGGTATCACCAACAATAAACCCTGGCACTACCAAAGTACGATAAATCGATAAGCTAGCACCACCACTACCTTGAGAATGCTGATCGTGATTGCCTACTAATAAAACTGCGGGTATTTGAGCATCAGCCAAACGTCTAAACTGACTAGCAAAAGCCTCATGAACATAAGGCGGAGGCGTAGCATCAGGAAAAGCATCGCCACCAAACAATACTATGTCTACAGGCTCTTGTATGGCTCTGTCTATGCAGATACGAAGAGTATTTACAAAGTCTTCTAATCTGGTATTGATTCCTGTTTCGGGGTTGATTTTGCCATGAGAAAAACCACTGCCGATATGAATATCTGATAAGTGAAGAACTTTAACCATAAGAACAAAATTATTTGTCTGTTAGACATTTTGCTTTAGTTTAGGATAATACCTTTTATTTCGCCATAGCTATTAATTCAATTTAATCGCTCATATTCTTCTGAGATAATTCTCAACTTTTTTGGGAATTATAGATACAAAAACAATTATCTTTAAATTAGATTAATTACTATTTTTGGCGTTTTTTAGCAGGACTATTTTATTCTCGCAAGTCAAAAATCATCTGGAATTTAAACAGCAAACTTTAGCGGAAATTACCAGATTGCGATCGCGTGCTATGTCTGGAGAAGTCGGCACAGAGCGACGACTAAGTATAAAAAATCAAATCTCCCGCAGCATCGGTAATATTATGGCGTTGATTAAAAATCACCCCAAATTAAAATTTAATCAGCACGTTACTCAACTACTAGAATCATTAAACGAAACCGAAGAACAAATTTCTGCTGCTAGACTTCATAATGCTGCGATGACTGATTATAACAATGCCTTAGAAATGTTTCTTAGTAATATTGTGGCAAGCTATATGAGATATCAATTCTTTCACCTGGGTAGTTATGGCAATTCTTAAATATCTTTGATATAAGTAGCTAAGTTTAATCAGCTAAATACAAAACTATCTAGCTGATTTAATAAATCTAACTAAGCTTTAAATTTTTCGGTAATTCTTTTCATTGCCTCGTTAACGTTTTCTCGGCTGTTAAATGCAGAGATCCGAAAATAGCCTTCACCTGCTGCACCAAAACCAGATCCAGGTGTACCGACTACGTTGCAGTTCAATAGTAATTTATCAAAGAAATCCCAGCTAGACAATCCGTCGGGAGTTTTTACCCATACATAGGGGGCATTTATGCCGCCATATACTTCAATTCCTGCTGCGGTTAGCTTTTCGCGAATGATTTTGCCATTTTCTAAATAGAAGCTGATTAATTCTTTAATTTGTTCTTGTCCAGCTTGAGAATAAACTGCCTCCGCGCCTCTTTGAACAATATAAGAAACACCGTTAAACTTAGTTGCCTGACGACGATTCCAAAGTTGCCAAAGTTTAACCTCAGTACCATCAGCAGCCTTGCCTATTAGGTTTTGGGGAACAACCGTAAAGGCGCAACGAGTACCAGTAAAACCAGCATTTTTAGAAAAAGAACGAAACTCGATCGCGCAGTCTTTTGCCCCTTCTATTTCATAAATGGAGTGGGGTAAATCTGGATCGATAATATATGCTTCGTAGGCTGCGTCAAATAAAATCAACGAGTCATGCTTTTTGGCATAATCTACCCAAGCTTTGAGGTGTTCTTTGGTAGCGGTTGCGCCAGTAGGATTATTGGGAAAACAAAGATAGATTAAGTCTACTTTTTCTGTGGGAATCTCAGCCGTAAAGTTATTATCAGCACTAATAGGCAAGTAAACTAAGCCTTCATACTTGCCGTCTTCGCTGACTTCTCCTGTATGTCCTGCCATAACGTTAGTGTCAACGTATACGGGATATACAGGATCGGTAACGGCAATTTTGTTATCGTTGCCAAAAATATCAAGAATATTACCGCAATCGCATTTAGAACCGTCTGAGATAAAGATTTCGGACGCATCTATATCACAACCGCGTGATTGAAAGTCATGTTCAGCGATTTTGTCTCTTAACCAAAGATATCCCTGTTCTGGACCATAACCTTGGAAGGTGGCGCGATCGCCCATTTCATGAGTTGCTTTAATAATTGCATCCCGACAGGCTGCGGGCAAAGGTTCGGTAACGTCTCCAATACCTAGCTTGATAATCGGTGCATCGGGATTATCTGCTGCATAAGCACTAACTCTTCTTGCAATTTCTGGGAATAAATATCCTGCTTTGAGCTTGAGGTAATTATCGTTAATTGTTGCCATTGATTTTTTTGCTACAAACGCCACTTAATCAAGCTTACTGTTATCTGGTAAGTTAATGAATACCTTATTTAACAAAAGCTTTTAGCTGTTAGCTAAACAGGTTTAAGTCCCTTTTTGTGTCTTAAAGAGACGAATTTTAAACAGCACAACAAATATATGTCAGAGGTCTAATCTGTGACTTTTGAAAAATTATAAATAAAAAAGGGTTCAGCTTGCTAAACCCTCTCAATACTTAAATTATAATTTTAGTTGCTTAAAGATTCTTAATCTCCAGCGATCGGGCTTTTGTCTAGAGATGAAGATATTTTGCTTCTGCTTCTAGCTGTTTGACTAATTTTTCGTTTCCGTTAGCTCTAGCAGCTTCTAAGTCGTACATCTAAGCTTTTTCTCATGCTCTCGCGGTGGCTGCGACTAGCGTTCTTTTAGTATGTCTTGACGTTTATTGTTCATCGTGGACTTTATATCTGATAAAAAATCGTGTACGCTAAATGGTTGGATATATAAGATAGCATTTTTGCCAGCATAAACACTACCAATCATTAAATCTTTATAGACTATTAACAAATTGGTATTGCTTACTATGAGGAATGGAAGAAAAGCGATCGCACATTAGAAGATTTTGCTAAAAGTGTCGATCAAATCGTTTGCCTACAAGAATAAGTATTAGCACGATAGCCACAGACACTACGTAACTATCGTGCTAGTAATTCTTTGATGTTGCGATCGATAAACTCAGTATCAACCGAATTAATACCGCCGCCAGCAAAATGACCCCAAATCGAAGGAATAGCGATAAACTCGGCATTCGGCATCTGCTTTACTTCATATTCATTATCTTCTGGGGGAAAGTAGAGGTCGGTTTCCCCTGGCATCACGGTCGCTTTAGCTTTAATGGCTGCCAATGCTCGCTCAAAATTGCCTTCAAATCCTGGCGTGTTGCCAATATTGCCGTTTTGCCAAGTCCATAGCATAGCTAAAAGATTGTTGGCATCCTTACGCAGAAAAAAGCCTTCCCAAAAAGCTACCAAAAAATCTTCAAGGGATGAATATCCCATCTGAAGATACACCTTTTGGCGATAGAAAGCCTGGGATAACCCCCAACCAGCATAAACTCGACCGACAGCCCTCAATCCTTTATTGGGTTGTTGCTCGTACCATCCTTCTTGCCAAGCTACATCAGTTTGAATCGCAACTTTTACCCCTTCTAAAAAGACAATATTATGCAAGCTAGTTTTAGCAGAACCACAAAAAGGAAAGATGCGTTCGACCATTTCTGGATAGCTGACTCCCCACTGGTAGGTTTGTCCTGCTCCCATCGACCAGCCAGTAACTAAAGCAATCTTCTCGATGCCAAACTCTTCTGTAACTAAACGCTGTTGTGCCACAACGTTGTCATAGAAAGTTACGTGAGGAAATCTAGCGCGGTCATAAGGAGGGGGAGTATTACTAGGTGAAGAAGATAAACCATTCCCGAACATATTAGGAATAATAATAAAGTATTTTTGAGGATCGAGTGCCATACCCTCCCCAATCAGCCATTCGTTGTCGTAATGTTGCCCAGAATACCAAGTCGGATAAACAATAACGTTGCTTTTATCGGCGTTAAGAGTACCATAAGTTTTGTATGCCAATTTGGCATCTCGTAACGTCGCTCCCGACTGAAGAGTAACCTGTTCAAGATCGAAGATTTTATAATCAAGCATTGGTTGACTCTCCATTGGTCGCAAAATATTTAGCCGACTGGAATTTTGTCTAAATAGTGAGGCTCTAGACTAAGCTGGGTTCTGATTTTGTTTCTAGCTGTGGCATTGGCTCTAACTGTGCTGGAGCTTCTGTAGCTGCTGTTGGTATTCCTTCGATGGGACATTCCTCTGTACCGACGGTAGAGCGTGTAATATTCTCTGCCGTTTCTTTGGCTTTTTGGGGGTCTAGTACCCAATCGCGATAAAAATCAAAGGGACAGGTTTGTACGCCTTCTGAACCTTCTCCAGAGTTAATCAAACCAGTGTAGCCACGGTGCATTAACTTAAATATATGGTTTTGGGATTGAGCATTAGCGCGGAAGTCGCGGATAGAAAATTTAGAAAGAGTGGCATACTGTACGCCGTTTTCTTCTTCGCCACATTCCCCTAAAGTACGTCCGTCAAAACCGACAATTGCCGAGTGTCCGAAATAGCTATATACCCCGTCAAAGCCAGAAGCATTAGCAACCGCTACGTAGGTATTATTCATCCATGCCATCGCTTTGGACACAATAATCTGCTGTTCTTTAGCTGGATACATATACCCCTGACAGCGTACAATCAGTTCTGCACCCTTCATGGTACAATCGCGCCAAATTTCAGGATAATTGCCGTCGTCGCAAATAATCAAGCTGATTTTTAGTCCTTTTGGTCCCTCTGAAACATAAGTATTATTTCCTGGATACCAGCCTTCAATGGGACACCAAGGCATAATCTTACGATACTTTTGGACGATTTCGCCCTCGTCGTTCATTAAGATTAAAGTGTTATAAGGAACTTTTGTTGGATGCTCTTCGTGTCTTTCCCCTGTCAGGGAAAAAACTCCCCAAACCTTATTTCGCTTACAGGCTGCTGCAAAAATTGCGGTTTCTTCTCCAGGAATAACGGCAGCTGTATCCATCATTTCCTGGCGATCGTACATAATACCGTGAGTTGAATATTCGGGAAAGATAACCAAGTCCATTCCTGGTAATCCTACTTTCATCCCGTCAATCATTTCGGCAATTTTATGACAGTTGGCTGTGACCTCTGTTTTAGTGTGGAGACGAGGCATTTTATAGTTAACAACTGCTACGCCAACAGCATCTTTACTAGAAGAAATATCTCCGTGAAAAGCCATTTTTATTAACTCCTAATTTTTATTTAATTAATTTTTGAGCAAAATTTACTTTTTACAACCAATACAAAACATTCATTATTGCGATCGCCCGTTAAACCCTGGCTTTGTCAATCGCACTCAAAACTAAATTGATATTTGGTGATAATGAACTTAATCTTTTCCCCTAGTAAGAGAATATCAACCATTGCCTAATAATCCTGTAACTTCAGATACGAGATTGAAGAGTGTCAATAAATCGCAATAATAGACTAAAACCAAAATAAAAATTCCAAAATTATGGCTTCAGGTAGCATTGTGACTTTGTTAACCGACTTTGGCGATCGCGATGTTTATGTCGGAGTTATGAAAGGAGCGATCGCAGCAGTCAACTCTCAACTGCAGGTAATCGATCTAACCCACCAAATTCCGCCACAAAATTTACTTGCAGCCAGATTTGCTTTATTAAATGCCTATCCCTATTTTCCATCTCAGACAGTTCACGTAGTGGTAGTCGATCCAGGAGTTGGTAGCAGTAGAAGAGGCGTAGCTATTGAACTAAGCAAAGGATATGTAATTTGTCCTGACAATGGTATCTGTAGCGGTATTTTAGAACTTGATCGAGTTATTTCTGCTGTAGAGTTAACCAATCCTCAGTATTGGCGAGTATCAGATCCCAGCCACACTTTTCACGGCAGAGATATTTTTGCTCCTGTTGGCGCACACCTAGCTAATGGGGTTAAGATTCAAGAATTAGGTCAGGCAATCGATTCAGCTAGTTTAACTAAGCTAGATTTACCAACGCTAAGACAAACTCCTGAGCAAATTACTGGCTGTATTCAATATATAGATCATTTTGGCAATCTGATTACTAATATTCCTGGCAGTTTAGTTTTAGGAAAAACATGGCAGGTAGTTATCCAGAATATTACGATTCATAAGGGCAAGACTTATAGCGATGTCAACCTAGGCGAAAATATAGCTATAGTTGGTAGTCATGGCTGGATAGAAATTGCGGTCAATGGCGCAAACGCTCAAGCAAAATTACAGCTTACCTGGCAAGATATAGTTCAAGTAAAAATAAGTTTTTAATTATGATTGCTCTTTTAGACAAAGAACCCCAAACCTATAAAGGACAATTTGGCGATTATACTATTACCAAAAGCGATCGCCTAGAAGTAATTATCTATCGTGCAGGACTAGTTTTAGCAGCAGCTAGCTTTGCGATCGCCTCTAATCTTTTTTTTGCTCAAGGTAAGGCTGCTTTACCAGCTATCACACCCTTATTTGCCCTCTTTTCTTTAGGATTGGGTGTTAGCCTATTTTATATTCATATTTACATGAAGGCTTTGCATCAAGTCTTACAAGGATTTTGGCTAATTGGTACAGTTGCCACAATTGCGATCGCCACCCAGACCAATGAACCTTTGGCACTATACATTTACAATCATCCTCTTACCCTATTTGGTACAGGCTTTACTTTTGCTGCTTTAACAGGAATCTTTTTTAAAGAAGCTTTTTGCTTTAATCGTCTGGAAACAAAGATTTTAACTCCTATTGTCCCCTTGTTGCTATTGGGACATATAGCAGGAATTATTCCTGTAGAAATGGAACAGACATTACTAGGAGTCTGGTCAATCGGCTTTAGTGTCTTCGCTATTAGAAAAATGATTCAGGCGATCGACCCTGATATTGGCGACAAGTCTGTATTTGCATATCTCAAGCAACAAAACAGTTAGTCGCTTGCTTAAGATTTTACTTTGCCAAAACGTCTATCTCTTTGCTGATAGGTGGCTAAAGCCTTATGAAACTCAGTTCTATCAAAATCTGGCCAGAGAGTAGAAGTAACATAAATTTCCGCATAAGCTACTTGCCAAAGTAAAAAATTACTAATTCGCATTTCACCACTGGTACGAATCAAAAGATCTGGATGAGGGATTCCCTGAGTATATAAATGTTGTTCAAATAAATCTTCGTTGACTTGATTTGCTTTTAAGTACCCTTGTTCTACTTTTTTAGCGATCGCCTGACAGGCTTGAATAATTTCATGTCGACCGCCATAGTTAGTCGCCACGGTAAACTGAGTTCCTTGATTATTCTTAGTGTCTTCCATCGAGCGATCTATTTCTTGGCGTAGAGAGGTAGGCAAATCTTCTAAATTACCTACAAAGCGAATCTTGACATTTTCTTCTTTCATCTCCTGTAATTCTCGCCTTAACACCCGCTCGAATAAAGTCATCAAAAACTGTACTTCCCCACGAGGTCTGCCCCAGTTTTCCGTCGAAAAAGCATAGGCAGTTAAGGCGGGAATGCCCCAGTCTTTGCAGCAGCGTAGCAGATCTTTTAACGTATCGACACCTTTTTGATGACCTACAATGCGAGGCTTGCCTTGATTTTTTGCCCAGCGACCATTGCCGTCCATAATTACTGCTACGTGCTGGGGCAAAAGGTCAGAGATTAAATCTGTAGGAAGTTGTTGCAAAGTGACTGGCTCTAGGCTCATCTTTTAACATTGAACAGGGAACATTTATCATTAAACATTAACTATAAATTTATGAACGACTAATATTTTTAATCTAAAATTACAATAAATAGGATTCTTGCGGAAACTGCAATAATTTTAATTTTTTTTGCGAGAATCAGGCGATCGCCAACGCTGAATACGCTCCAATAAAACTTTTCCCTGAAACCCAAGTTTACGACTAAGACGCACTGCATCCCGATCTACTACCGGGGCAAATCTAGCCTGTAATAGCTCTTTTAGTTTACTACTGGTTAGGGGTCTATTTAACGTTCCTTTTTCAGCCAAGGAGATTGAACCAGTTTCTTCTGAGACAACAATACACAGACACTTGTCTATTCTTTCGGTGATTCCCATTGCTGCACGGTGACGAGTGCCTAACTGTCGAGATGCGGTTCTTTCTGAAAGCGGTAAGATTACTGCTGCTGCGAGGATGCGCGAACCACTAATTAATACAGCACCATCGTGTAACAAAGTGCTGGTTTGAAAAATAGTTTGCAAAAGTTCTTTAGAAACTTCTGCATTCAAATCCACTCCTGGAGACACAAAATCTTCTTCCTCTAAAGAGCCAGTGGTTTCCATTAGCACCAGTGCGCCTGTACGGTTTTGGGATAGTTCTTTAACTGCTTCTACAATACGCTCAACTACGCTGTCTGATTGGGTTTTTGGTCTACCTGAGCCTTTAAATAACTCTAAAACTTCTCCTCTGCCAATCTGTTCTAAAAAACGGCGAAATTGCGACTGAAAAATTACTGCCATAGCTACGGCAGAACCCAGGACTAGTTTTTCTAAGAGAAATTTGAGTAAGTTTAGCTCCAGTTGTCCACTGACTACCGTTGCCAACATCAAGACGATAAAGCCTCTTACCATCCAAAGACTACGACGTTCTCCCTCGCCAATAATTAGCAGTAGGGCATAACTTAAAGCTAAAACTAAGCCTAGATCGATGATATTGATTAGATCTGGCAACCAGGAAACCCGATTTAAGTCAGGAACAAAACCCGACAATGACATTATTTTAATTAATTTGCTGTGAATGGTTAGCGGGACAAAAACCTCGGAATTCAAGGTATCAAATTACATTTGGTAAAAGCTTCTAGGCTTTCGTAAATACTAATACCAGCAACTAAAACAAAGTACGCTGGCTTTTATACTAAGTCTACTTTTTATGTTTTACCAGTCTTTCGGGAAGGCGATCGCGTTCGATTAAATTTTGATAAGATTCTCGTTCAATAATTAAGTTTGCCTCCCCTTCGTAAACTACTACTGCTGCTGGTCTACCAATACGATTGTAATTAGATGCCATACTGTAATTGTATGCTCCCGTATCCATTACCACTAAAACATCTCCTGGTTCAGTTTCGGGTAAAGCGGCATCTTTAATAATTATATCTCCAGATTCGCAGTGCTTACCTGCTACTGTAACCTCTTCTGTGATGGGGGCAGACATTTTATTGGCTACCACTGCACGATAAACCGATTGATAGGTAATTGGACGGGGATTATCGGACATCCCGCCATCTACCGCGACATAAGTATGAAAATTGGGAATTTCTTTGCGACTGCCAACAGTATAGGCAGTAACACAGGCAGAACCAATCAGGGAGCGTCCAGGTTCAGCCATTAATTTGGGTAAAGCCAAGCCAACTTTGTTACAGGCATTTTCCACGGCAGTACTAACCGCTTTTACCCATTCAGAAATGCTTGGAGGATCATCAGATTCGGTGTAGCAAATACCTAAACCACCACCAACGTTAAGAGTTGTTACTGGTAAGCCATATCCTTGAGCTTTTTGCATCCAGTCTACCAAAACTTCCCCTAAGTCTTGATGAGGTTGACGCTCAAAAATTTGTGAGCCAATGTGAGCGTGTAAGCCAATGCAGCTAAGACTAGCTTGCTGACTTAAATAAGTAAATACTTCATCTAATTGATTTGGATCGAAGCCAAATTTACTGTCTAAATGCCCTGTGCGAATATATTCATGGGTGTGGCATTCAATTCCTGGTGTGAGTCGTACCATAATCGGTACGGGCTGCCCACTTTTATCTGAGGCAATCTGAGTTAAAGTTTTTAATTCTAGCCAGTTATCTACCATAACTGTGCAGCCAGTTTCTACGGCAAATTCAAGTTCCGCAGTCGATTTATTATTGCCGTGGAAATAAATTTTTTCTTTGCCAACTCCTGCTTCAATGGTAGTGAAAAGCTCTCCTCCAGAAACTACATCAAAACCCAAGTCTTCACTATCAATAATACGACATACTCCAATACAACTCCAGGCTTTGGAAGCGTAGATTACCTGAGATTCACCACTGTAGTAAGTATTAAAGCTATCTCGATATTGGCGACAGGCTGTTCTGAGGGTAAATTCATCCAGTATGTATAGAGGGGAATCATACTGTTGAACTAACTGTTGAATTTCACAGCCACCAATTGACAAATTATCTTTACTGTTGACCTTGGCAGTTAGAGGTAGTAATTCTTGGTTAGGGGAGGGAGGAATGTCTAAGCTGGTGATTTGAGGAACATAACGATGTCCAGTATTCGGTAAACTGCGATCGCTCGAAAGCATAATTTCTTTTTGGGTGGCTAGTAAAGTTATATTATTTCTTGTTTTCTAGTTTACAGTCTAGTTGATGTCAAAAAACAGGTAAAAGCTATTGGCTATTGGCTTACTACCCCAACCAAAAGTATTTTTTAGTGAAGATTTTAAAAATTGCAGCAATAACCGTACCTCAAGTGCCTAAGATAGTTAATTTAGATCGGCTTTGTTTAGGTGGCTTATGGACAGCAGAAGCTTATCTTAGAGAAATTGATAGTCCAAACAGCGATTTAATTGCTTTACATCTTGCTGAGGATGAAGCAGAAACTACCCACAGCAAAATCATTGGTCTGGCTTGCTTGTGGGCAATTGTTGAAGAAGCTCATATTACCTCACTGGGAGTCGATCCTGAGTATCGTCGCCAAGGATTCGGGCAGTTACTCTTATTAACTTTACTAGCAAAAGCGATCTCCCTAAAGTTGGAACGAGCAACTTTAGAAGTCAATGTTAATAATTCTCAAGCAATTAACCTCTATCAAAAATTTGGTTTTCAAGTTGCTGGAAAACGTAAAAATTATTATCAAAAAACTGGAGACGATGCTTTGATCCTGTGGAGAAATAAAATACAGTCAGACAATTTTCAGCTTAGTTTGTCTCAATGGCAGCAAAATCTAGGCGATCGCTTACGTCACAATCAATGCCAATTGAATTAAAATAATAAATGTTAACTTTTATACCGCAATTCCCCAACTTATAGGCAGAGTCAGGAAACTAAAAGGCTGTGCTAAAATCACCATAACAAGGGCAAGCAGCAGGTGGATGGAAATAAGTCATGTTTGAACGCTTCACAGAAAAGGCAATAAAAGTAATTATGTTAGCCCAAGAGGAAGCACGCCGCTTGGGTCATAATTTTGTAGGCACAGAACAAATCCTCTTAGGTTTAATCGGAGAGGGAACCGGAGTCGCTGCCAAAGTTCTCAAGTCGATGGGAGTTAATCTTAAAGATGCTCGGATCGAAGTTGAGAAAATTATCGGGCGCGGTTCTGGTTTTGTCGCCGTGGAAATTCCTTTTACTCCCAGAGCTAAAAGAGTTCTGGAATTATCTTTAGAAGAGGCACGCCAGTTAGGTCATAACTATATTGGTACAGAACATCTTCTTTTAGGATTGATTAGAGAAGGAGAAGGAGTTGCAGCGCGAGTCCTCGAAAACCTAGGCGTAGACTTGTCGAAAGTCCGCACTCAAGTAATTAGAATGTTAGGAGAAACTGCCGAAGTGGCTGCTGGTTCTGGTGGCACACCAGGCAGAAACAAAACTCCTACCCTCGATGAATTCGGCTCCAATTTAACCCAAATGGCAGCAGAAGGTAAACTCGATCCTGTTGTGGGTAGACAAAAAGAAATTGAGCGCGTAATTCAAATTTTGGGTCGTCGTACCAAAAATAATCCCGTTCTAATTGGTGAACCTGGGGTGGGTAAAACAGCGATCGCCGAGGGACTGGCACAACGTATTACTAATAGAGATATTCCCGATATTTTAGAAGAAAAACGGGTTGTTACTCTCGATATTGGTTTATTAGTAGCTGGTACAAAGTACCGTGGTGAATTTGAGGAACGCCTCAAGAAAATCATGGACGAAATTCGTCAGGCTGGAAACGTAATTCTGGTAATTGACGAGGTTCATACTTTAATTGGTGCTGGTGCTGCCGAAGGCGCGATCGATGCTGCCAATATCCTCAAGCCAGCCTTGGCGAGGGGAGAATTGCAGTGTATTGGTGCTACTACCATCGACGAATATCGTAAGCATATTGAACGAGATGCTGCCTTAGAACGTCGTTTCCAACCCGTACAGGTTGGTGAACCAACGGTAGAAGAAACCATCGAAATACTCCATGGTTTGCGCGAGCGTTATGAGCAACACCATAAATTAAAAATATTAGATGAAGCATTAGAAGCAGCAGCCAAGCTGTCAGATCGCTATATTAGCGATCGCTATTTACCAGACAAGGCGATCGATTTAATTGATGAAGCAGGTTCTCGCGTCCGCTTAATTAATTCTCAGCTTCCTCCAGCAGCCAAAGAGCTAGACAAGGAACTAAGAGAAATTCTTAAGCAAAAAGACGACGCGGTAAGATCCCAAGACTTCGATCAGGCAGGAGAACTGCGCGATCGCGAAATGGAAATTAAAGAGCAAATTCGCAATATTGCTTCAACCAAGAAAAACGAAGAAGATGGCACAGATGAATCTCCCTTCGTCGATGAAGAGGAAATCGCTCACATTGTCGCTTCTTGGACGGGAGTTCCAGTCAACAAAATCACTGAATCTGAGTCCGAAAAACTAATGCACATGGAGGACACCCTTCATCAGCGCATTATCGGGCAGGAAGATGCGGTTAAAGCTACTTCTCGCGCCATTAGAAGAGCTAGAGTTGGTCTGAAAAATCCTAACCGTCCTATTGCCAGCTTTATCTTCTCTGGTCCGACTGGTGTAGGTAAAACTGAATTAACCAAAGCTTTAGCAACTTACTTCTTTGGTTCGGAAGACGCGATGATTCGCCTTGATATGTCTGAATACATGGAACGCCATACAGTTTCTAAACTGATTGGTTCGCCTCCAGGATATGTCGGCTACAACGAAGGTGGACAGCTAACCGAAGCAGTTCGTCGTCGTCCTTATACAGTCGTGTTATTCGATGAGATTGAAAAAGCACACCCCGATATCTTCAATATGCTCTTGCAGATACTTGAGGATGGTCGCCTAACTGATGCCAAAGGTAGAACAGTAGACTTTAAGAATACCCTCTTAATTTTGACCTCTAACATTGGTTCTAAGGTGATTGAAAAAGGTGGCGGCGGTCTTGGTTTTGAGTTTGCTGACGACCAAGCAGAATCTCAATACAACCGTATCCGTTCTTTGGTTAATGAAGAGCTAAAAAGCTACTTCCGTCCTGAGTTCCTCAATCGTCTTGATGAAATTATTGTCTTCCGTCAGTTAAACAAAGACGAAGTCAAAGAAATCAGCGAACTCTTACTCAAAGAAGTGTTCCAACGCTTAACTGAAAAAGACATTACTCTAGAAGTTACCGACAAATTTAAAGATCGACTTGTAGATGAAGGTTACAATCCTTCCTACGGTGCGCGTCCTTTACGTCGGGCAATTATGCGTCTTCTAGAAGATGTTTTAGCTGAAGAAATACTTACTGGTCGTTTAGGCGAGGGAGATTCTGCAACGGTAGATATCGACGAAGAAAACAAGGTAGCAATCATACCGCAAAAAGAGAAGATTGAATTACTTCCCTCTTCGTAAGCGATAAATAATCGTTAAATTAGTTTAATAGTTTAAAAAGGTAGAGATTTAAAAGTTTCTACCTTTTTTATTACTTACTGACGTTACGCATTTAATCTAACTGCTGTGACGGGGTGACGGGGTGACGGGGTGACGGGGGAAGCGGAAGACGAGGTGACGGAGAGAACAGGAGACGAGGGGCAACTACGCAGGTAGCAAATTCTTTCCCCAAGTCCCCAAGTCCCCAAGTCCCCAAGCCTTACAGATCGATGAGTGCGTAACATCAGTTACTTATTAATTTCCTACTCCTGCAAAATCAACCAATAAAGATAGCTTTTGCCGAAGAGTTTCCAGTCCCAGGCGATCGCTGGCTGAGATAAATAAAGCCAAGGGAAATTCATCTTGTGCCTTAGCTAAAGCCTCACTATCTACCTGGTCTAACTTATTGAATACTAGTAATATTGGACCTGGTGCGATCGCCATTTGCCCTAAGATTTCCATCACCGAACGGATTTGATTTTCCCAGGTAGGATGGGATAAATCCACAACATGAATCAAAGCATCGGCCTCGGTGACTTCTTCCAGGGTGGCGCGGAAAGCATCTACTAGTGCCGGTGGTAGCTGTTGGATAAAGCCCACTGTATCAGTCAAGAGCATATTTCTTGGTTCACCCGTATCGGCATCGGGAATAGATAAGCGACGGGTAGTAGGATCGAGGGTGGCAAATAGTTGATTGGCTACATACACTTCAGAGTTGGTTAAAGCATTAATTAGCGTGGATTTACCCGCATTAGTATAACCAACGATCGCAATACTAGGAACATCTTGTTTTTGACGTTGTTGGCGCATCCGCGAACGATGAGCCTGTAATTCATTTACTTCTCCCTGCAAACGGGCAATTCGCTTTTGAATACTCCGTCTTTCGGTTTCTAGCTTGGTTTCCCCAGGACCTCTTGTCCCAATACCGCCCCCTAGACGAGACATTGCCTGTCCTCTACCTACAAGGCGGGGTAACATATACTCCAGTTGCGCTAACTCCACCTGTAGCTTCCCTGCACGAGATTGAGCGCGTTGAGCAAAGATATCGAGAATAATTTCGGTGCGATCGACCACCCGTATGCCAAATTGAGCCTCTAAATTGCGAATTTGAGCAGGAGAAAGGGAGCGATCAAATGCCACTAAATTTGCCCCTAAAGTTTGCACCCGCAGGGCAATTTCCTGTACCTTACCTTCCCCGACTAAGGTTTGAGGATGGGGACGCGATCGCTTTTGACGAACTGTTTCTAAAACTTCTCCCCCTGCGGTGTCCACCAGCCCCACAAGCTCATTTAAGCGATCTTCAAATTCTCGCTCGGAAGTTTTGTCTACCTGCAAGCCAACCATAACTACGCGATCGTGGTTGATATCTACCTGCTGTGCTACATATTCTCGTTCAAATTCAGCCTCTAAGCCTTCGACTAAATCTAAAAAGTCTTGTCCAGTTAGAGCATCTAAATTCATCGGCTTAGATACCGACCAATACTCTTGTTCTGTTTGATTTATTGCCGATTGAGGTAACAAATGAGCCAGATAAGTATCTTGAATATAGCCAGTGGCACCTCCACCTCTCTTTAATTTACCTGCACCAGTTAGGGTCAATACAGCCAAGGCATCTAGCCTTTGACATACCATTGCCGTCAGGCTAGATTCTTTGGGTGGCTCTGGCTTGAGCTTAGTGACAATACAGCGAATCCCTGAAAGACGCTTGGCACCATAACGAGGCAATTCTAGAGGCGGAATTTGTGTCTGATTGGCATTCCCTACGCCGACTCTAATTGCCTGTCCACGACGATTAAAATAGGTGCAGACTGGTTGATTGATGTCTGTGCTAATAGCAGCCAACCTTTGAGCAAACTCGGTCGTAACAATAATATCTCCAGGCAACTTCTGATGATAAAGTTTTTTTAGCTGCTTGAGTTGACTTGATTTTAATCCTTTATATTTACCGTATATAGTGTCGATAGGCGTTGCCCCAAATTTAATAAAAGTATTTCAATAAACTATAATTTTAGCGATCCTAAGTCCTGTCTGTCTCTGCAGATTGACTGTGATTTATAACTTGTAACCTAAATACTGGTTCTCTATCATCTTGAAACGGGGTCATACTAAATCTTGTTCAAGTAAGTTACTTAACTGTTGGGTTAGTTAGTAAGTAGTAGGTAGTAGATAATTGTTTAATAAGTTGAAAATTTTAAGATACTTTTCTTAATCGGATTTAGTGTCAGTTGTCAATGATAAATGCTCAATGATCAATGAAAAGTCATGGTAAAAATTGTCAGTCGTCAATCATTAGGTAAACAAACCGTATACGATCTAGGTGTAGCCCAAGATCATAATTTTTTGCTTGCCAATGGCATGGTGGCATCTAATTGCTTCAATAAATCTCATTCCACTGCTTATGCTTATGTAACTTATCAAACTGCCTACCTCAAAGCCAACTATCCCGTAGAGTATATGTCGGCTTTGCTTACCGCTAGTAGCGGAAATCAGGAGAAAGTTGACAAATATCGGGAAAATTCCCAGAAAATGGGAATCAAGATTTTACCTCCTGATATTAATCGCTCACAAGAAGACTTTACCCCTTTGGATGATCATCATATTCTTTTTGGTTTGTCGGCAGTCAAGAATTTAGGACAGGGTGCGATCGAGAATATTCTGATGGCAAGGAGTAGCGGTGAGTTTAAATCCTTGGCAGATTTTTGTGAGAGAGTAGAATTACGTACTGTTAATCGTCGAGCATTGGAAACTTTAATTTACTGTGGTGCTTTTGATTTAGTACAGTCTAATCGTCGGCAGTTGATTAATGATATTGATGTATTGACATCTTGGGCGCAAAAACGCCACAAAGAAAAAGCCAGTGGTCAACTTAATCTATTTGACATGATGAATAGTGGTGGCGAGTCAAAGTCTCAAGCTGCTTTTGAACAAGCACCTAGCACTTCTAAAGTTGAAGATTATCCGCTACAGGAGAAACTACGTTTAGAAAAAGAATATATTGGTTTTTATATTAGCGATCATCCCCTCCAGGCAGTTTACCAAGCAGCACAAATTCTATCTCCTATAAGTCTAAGCGAATTATCGGAACAAAAAGCAAAAGAAAAAATTAGTGCAGTAGTCATGTTAAATTCTGTCCGCAAAATTACAACTAAAAAAGGCGATCGCATGGCTTTTGTACAGATGGAAGACATTACAGGGGAAGCAGAGGGAACAATTTTTCCCAGTACTTACCAGGATTTAGAACCCTTATTAGCAGAAGGTAAGCAATTAATTGTTTGGGGGAAAGCACAACAGCGAAATGATAAATATCAGCTAATTATTGATGATGCTGAAGAAATAGAACAAGTTAGAATGATTATGTTAGAAATTACTCCAGAGCAGGCTTTAGATCGGCTAAAAAGTAATTATTTAAAAAGAATCTTAGCAGAACAGACTCAAGAACAAAATAAGTTTAAAATCCCTGTAATTGCTGCGATCGGTCAAGGAGAACAAAGGCAGTTTATTCGCTTTGGACAGAAATTTTGGGTGCAAAATGAATCCCAAGCTATGGCATCTTTACAAGAGGCAGGGTTCAAAGTTCACTGTACGCCCTTAGTTTCTCATTAATTATACTTATAGGTTTAAAAATTACATAGTTTTACCGATGACATTTTCTAGGTAAATCAAGTTCACTTTTGAAAGAGCAAATACTCTTGCCGATCAATTTTTTTAGACTAAAATAAAGAAAATAAGTAAATTATCATAATTCTATATTCAAATATTTTTTTTGCTAAATATCAGCATATTATTTTATTTTTTCCCTAACTAACAGATATTTATACTTAAAATATCTTTAATGCTGCCTTACTTAAATATCAATGTTAGATATAAAAGTATCTATTTCAACCAGATGGCTGATAAAAAACCCAAACTTACTTTAGTCAAGTTAAATAAAGCCGATTTAGCAAAAGGCAGACACGTTTTAATTGTCGAGTCTCCAGAATCGAGAAGGGCTGTCTCTCTCAACGTCAATGTATTTTCTGTAGGTCGTCACCCTAATAATGATCTAGTAATCAATGATGCCTTAGCATCAAGACATCATGCTACTGTGGCTTGGATGAGATATTCAGAGGGAGGAGACAAAAGCGACTACTCATACTGGATTATTGATGGTAAAGGCAAAAGACAAAGAAGCCGTAACGGTATTTCGATTAATGGCAGCAAGAAATCTCTACACCGACTAGTTTCTGGAGATATTATTCACATTGGTAACAGCATCAAAATTGCCTATAGCTATATTACATATTCTACAGATAGCAGCCAATTTTTACGCTATTGTGATGAAGAAAAAGCAGCCTATAAACCGATTAACCCTATTGATAAATCATCTAAAGAAACGGTAGTTATTGAAAACACTATTATGAAAGAATAGACATGGCTGATTCGTTTTTATTAATCGGATTTACTATTAGTTAGTGTCCTGCGAATTAGAATTATTATCAGGTTGATGATTGTCAAAGAGTTTGACAATCAGTAAGCAATTTTCCTGTTTTTCTGTGCGGTAATAATTTAGGCGATCGCAAATTTTGTTCATAATCGGAATTCCACGACCACTTCCAAGCCAATCATTATTTTTTTGAGCATTTTCGGCAATAAAATTCTGTAGATCAAAAGCAGAACCATAATCCCATATTTTAATTTTTATGTCTGTTTGACTGAGAAATACTTCGATTCTAATCGAGACATCTGGGGGTAAATTTTTGTGAGCGTGTCGCACTGCATTAGTGAATCCTTCAGCCAAAGCTAATCTACACTGTAGCCAATCTCGAAGGGGAATAAAATCCTGATAGATTTGATTGAATTCAGCTAACACTTTATCAAGTGATTGTAAATTGCTAGGGACTTTGATTTTAATAGTTCGTAAGACTTTCAACTTATTATATGCCTCGTTCAAACATAACAGGCAAAAATATGGCTACAGTATTTGTTTTATGATGACTATCTAACTTGAGTTTGGGATAAGCTAAAAACCTTACTCTTTAGTTGGCTGAAAATACTATTTTTTAGTAAAATCACCGTCAAAATTGTCTCGACTCAACTAACGTTATCCATATAAACATATGGTAATAATAGTAATTTAATTCTCATATCTCTTGTATTTTCTCTTGCTTTTAGCACACTTAAAGTTATAGAAATGTGGATAATTATTGGTTAGTAATTATAGTTTAACAAGGCAACTTGATGTTTTGCTTAGAGACAAATTCATCGGCTTTTAACAAGTAGCCAAATGAGACGTGTGGTTGCATCACTATCAAGCACAAGGCAAAAGCTTCAGCCAGATGTACGCGCATCAAGATAGCGATCGCCTTTTTGCCAAAAATTTAACGCTCAAATTGCTTTTTTATCCTCTATAGTTGAGTACACCGTTTAATTCACCACTAAGTTTCTGTTTAAAGCGCCATAGCCTAAACTTAAGACACGCCCTCGGATGATTTTCCTAGCTAATGGAAATAAAGCTTCTTTGAGGCAGGAGCGTCACAGTTGACATAAGCCCTAAAAGTTTTACTGCTTTGTAGCTCAGTAGGCAATGACTGCCATTACCTTCGGTCATCAGATAAGAAAACTATCAATTTACTATGGCTCAAATTCTGATTATTGACGATGATTTTACAACTCAACTACTTTTAGAGAGAACTCTTAGTATGCAGGGTTATGATATCACCTTGGCAAGTGATGGTGAAGAAGGACTAATCAAAGCCAAAACAATTCGTCCTGCCCTAATTATTTGTGATTGGATTATGCCTCGCAAAAACGGTTTAGAGGTGTGTAGTCAAATAAAATCTACTCCTGAATTGTCCACTACCTTTTTTATTCTGCTTACATCTCTAGATTCAGTAGAAGATCGAGTTAAAGGTTTGGATGCTGGGGCAGATGATTTTTTATGTAAGCCAATCGAGATGAATGAGCTAAAAGCCAGAGTTAGAGCAGGATTGCGTCTACATCAACTAAGCAAAGATCTCCAAATTCAAAAACAGCTACTAGAAGCTGAATTAGCTGAAGCAGCCGAGTATGTTAGTACTATATTACCAGAGCCTCTCCATCATCCGTCTTTAAGTATTGATGTGTGTTTTATTCCTTCACGACAATTGGGAGGAGATAGTTTTGATTATTTTTGGTTAGACGATCGCCATTTGGTCTTTTATCTTTTAGACGTTTCAGGACATGGCTTGAGGGCTTCTTTGCCTTCTTTGGCGGTAGTCAACCTACTGAGATCCCGTGGATTGAGCAACGTCGATTATTATCAACCAGACTCAGTGTTAAAAGGCTTGAACCAGGCTTTTCAGATGAGCGATCGCAACGATAAATATTTTACTATCTGGTATGGTGTTTATGATCGCCAAAACCGTAGCTTAACTTACTCTAGTGCTGGGCATCCTCCTGCAATTTTACTAACCCCAAGCTTGAGAGCTACAGAGCAGCGTCTGAAGACTCCAGGAGTACCTGTAGGGATGTTTCCTAATATTCAGTATGTAAATGCTTCGTGCCAAATTGAGGCACACTCTAGCCTGTACATATTTAGCGATGGAATTTATGAAGTTGAACAACAGTTTAATTCCCATTGGGGTTTAGATCGATTAATTAATTTACTCAAAAAATATCAGCAGACACCCGAACGAGATTTAAAACGTTTACTACAGTACGTTAGAAGTTGGCATCCTAATTTTCAATTTGAAGATGATTTATCCATTTTACAAATAGATTTTTCTTAAATCACTAATTAATTTAATTTGAACAAGCAAAGTTCTGTGGCTTTCTTCAGTAACTTTGCCAAGACGCAGTGCAACTTTATTAGTTTATACACCGTCATATTTTTTGCAAGGTAGTCACTTATAACACTTGTTTTCTTTAAATTAATTGTTATTCAACCCCAATGTTCCAGCAATATTTTAGCTTTTCTAATCGTTTTTATCGTCGTTTAGCCTTAGGTTCAATTACTTTTATAATTACCGTTGGTATTGGCTTGGGAAATGTTCAACCTAGCTATGCTATTTCCTGGCTAGAGCTAATGATTCGGGGAGTGCAAATAGTTCAGATATCAAATATTTCTAATGCTCAAGAGGAAGAGATAGGTAAAGGCATCAATCAAGAGCTAATAAGTTCTGGTCAAGTCAAACTATACCGCAACTCCTCAATCAACAGCTATATAAATGAGATTGGACAGCAACTAGCTAAAACTAGCCAACGTCCAAATATTCCCTACACTTTCCAAGTAGTTGATGATAACAACATTAATGCCTTCGCGACGATGGGTGGCTATGTATACGTCAATAAGGGCTTGATAGCAACAGCAGATAATGAGGCAGAATTAGCCAGCGTCATTGGTCATGAAATTGGTCATATTGCTGCTCGTCATGCTATACAAAAAATGCGCGATCGCGCAATTTCTCAGGGGTTGCTTTCCGCAGCAGGAGTAGACCGCAACAATGCTATTCAAATTGGGGTAGAATTAGCCGTTAGTCGTCCTAATAGTCGTGCTGACGAGCTACAGGCAGATCACTTAGGGCTAGAAGATATAACTAAGGCTAACTACGCCCCCGCAGGTATGTTAGGCTTTATGCAGAAGTTGTTAAGCAAAGGTGGCTCTCCTCCTACTTTTTTAAGTACTCATCCTGCTACCTCAGATCGCCTTAAAATTTTGCAGCAAGACATTAATCCTCAAACCGCCAATGTCGGCAATGGTTTAGACAATCAAGCATATAAAAATCGTATTCGTTCCCTGTATGTTAATTGATATCAACTGATATTAATATAATGCCGAATGTTGGATCAATGGTTACAAGTTTTAGAGCAAAATAGAGCGATCGCCATAATTCGTTGTCCTCAAATAAGCCTCGCTTACAAAATGGCAGTAGCAGTAGCAGCAGGAGGAATGAACCTAATAGAAATTGCCTGGAATAGCGAATCAGAGGGCAAAGTTGACCAAAGTTCTGAAGATTTAATTACTCAGTTACGAACAGAATTACCCGACTGTACTATTGGTGCAGGAACAATTCTCAACTCAGAGCAATTACAGGCTGCGGTCAACGCTGGAGCGCAATTTGCTTTCTCTCCTTATTTTAGTCAAGAGTTGCTTGATGTTTCTCAGTCTCGTTATCAAATACCCTTTGTGCCTGGAGTCTTTTCGCCAACGGAAATAGTCAATGCTTGGCAAAGTGGTGCTAAGGCGGTTAAGGTTTTTCCAATCAAATCCCTTGGTGGTGCAGAATATATTAGATGTCTGCAAGGTCCATTAAGTCAGATTCCCTTAATTCCTACTGGCGGCATAACCCTAGAAAATGCTTCAAAAATGATTGAAGCAGGAGCGATCGCCGTAGGGATTTCTAGTAGTCTTTTTCCCACCCAGGCGATCGCCAATCGAGACTGGTCAAGTATTTCTCTCAGGACTAAATATTTACTTGATAAATTACAGGGTATTAAAAAATAAATCTGCTCATCTAGACAACTAAAAGAGCAGTTATGAAAAGATCTCATCTAAAATTTTTTTAAAGATCGCCACCACGCAATGCTAATAAAAATATCACTACAGGTCCAGAGATCACAATCAAAGCTAGACAAAGCAGTTGAAAGATTACAGTAAAGTTGATATTACCAAAAACACTAAAAAGGTTGGTTACAAAGTCCATGTTTACTCCTAAAAGTTTATCAAAACCAAATCTATAAAGGTGGCTAAATCTTGTAAGCCATCATCTATAATACCTGGGAACTATCTGCTATTTCTGAGTAACGATACAAAAATACATAAACTTTTATTGCGCTGTAAAAACATTAAAACCACACTGGTTAAAATGCAGTTTGATTCAGATTAGCTTTTATAAGCAGCACCTAAATATAATTCTCCTACCCTAGGATTATTTAGTAAATCTTTTCCTGTTCCTTCAAAACGCTCTTTACCATTTTCGAGAACATAGCCTCTATTTGCCATCGCCAAAGCTTTTTTCGCATTTTGCTCTACTAATACAATAGCTGTACCCGTTTGATTGATGGCTTTTACCTGTTCTAGCACCGAGTTAACCAAAATCGGTGATAAAGCTGCTGAAGGTTCATCTAAAAGCAAAAGTTCAGGCTCAAGCATCAATGCTTTGCCCATTGCCAGCATCTGTCTCTCTCCTCCCGATAAAGTTCCTGCTTTTTGACGACGACGAGAACCTAATCGGGGAAACATCGTATAAATCTTGTCCTTAAGGGACTTGAGAGAGCCACTGCGAATAAACGCCCCCATCTCCAAATTTTCTTCAATTGAAAGAGAAGCGAATACATTAGTTAGTTGAGGAACGTAACACATCCCGCGTTTGACAATTTTGTCTGATTTGAGTCTGGCGATATTTTCTCCTTTAAAAATGATTTGACCTTTGGCGGGAGTGAGCAAGCCAAAAATAGCTTTAGCTAAGGTGGATTTTCCCGCACCGTTAGGACCAATCACCGCCACTAATTCTCCTGGAGCAATTTGGAAGTTGATTCCCTGTAATATATGTAGATCTTTTACATAGCCAGCGTAAACATTTTTTACTTCTAAAAGATTTGTTGTCATAAATATTGTGGGCTGAAAATGAATTTTCTAGAGAAAAGTGGAGCAAAGAAGAACAACACGTTTTAAATATTAATTATTAAGAGCTTGTTTTTTTTCTGCATATAGATAAATTTTGCTAAAAGCAGTTTGCAGATAATTTACCTTATAACAAAAATAAATGTGAAGAGCGTATAAAGTTTATATTTTAATTGTTTAAAGTTTACCAAAGCCAAACTTTACTTTTTATACTTGAAGTATGAAATAAAACTAAAAAGTTTTACTCTAGAGTGTTCTTTTTATTTTGAATAACAGTTTATTTGAATCAATTTGGATATTTAGTTAAAAACCATAAGACTGCTGATGTTTTAAGATCAAAGTATAGTAAAAATTCAAAATATTAGCACCTCAACTTAACAATGGCTAGAGAATTTTAACTGCAAGGAAGCTTATCTACAAGAAATGAAAACTAAATATTTATCGGCGTTGATGGTAATGGGAGTGATGTCATCAGTCAGCATACCTGCGATCGCCGAATCATCAGATGCTCCTAAATTCAAATTTTCCTGCAAAGTAATTAAAGGAATACCTACTACCCTAGCACAAGCTGTTGCTAGCAAAGCTACTCAGCCGATCTTTCACTGGAAGAGTGATGCAACTGCCTTTAAATCTTCGGCTACTCCCCAACAATTATGTAACAATGTTTCTACCCAGCTAGAAGAATATTCTGCAAGTGGTTACGATTTATCACAAATCAGCTTTGTTGGCACGGAAGAAAAAGGAATTCCCTTGATTTGCGCCAATACTTCAGGTGGATTAGATTGCAGCAAAGTTTTGGTAACTTTGAGTGCTGCTAATAATCCTGCTGGTGTAGCTAGCGAAGTTGTGGACTCTATCTTAGATAAAGATCTACAGCCAAAAGTAATCAAATCTAATGTCAGAGGTGTACAGTCTACATCCTACCAGGTTAATTTTTGGAGTTTGTTAGGTTTAGGGCTAGACCATAAGTTTCTTAGTAAGTAACGTGAGCGAGAACACGAATTTGGATTCGTAACCTCTACAAGAAACAATTTTTTGCTTAGGAGTTTGTATTGAAGCTAAAGCCCTCACTATTTAGTCTTGCCAAACTTTTCCAACCGTGGCGCGATCGCTGATTTATACCAATTCTCTAAATTACCACTACACATAAATCTCCGTGTCTTCGTGTCTCCCAGTCCTCCAGTCAATTATAGTCACGCCAATTTAAAGAGAAACGGTATTATTAGTTAGCTGTTTTAATCATGGCGATCGCCATGATTAAAATAGACTTAGCAGCAGCTAATCCAGCTTCAATAGTTATAAATAGTTATAAATTGCCTCTTTAGCTAAATGATTCTTTTAAGATAGAAACATAGCTATTGCTTGTACATAATTTAAAACCGAGCAAGAAATCATAGAGGTAAATAATGACAATTAATTTGAGTAAAGGAGAAAGAATCTCCTTAGAAAAAGTTTCTCCAGGACTAAAAGAAATTTTTATCGGCTTAGGCTGGGATATCAATCCGACTGATACTGGTGGTGATTTTGATATTGATGCGTCAATCTTCCTCTTAGACAGTAGTGAAAAGCTGATCTCTGATAAACACTTCATTTTTTACAATAACCTTTCTAGTCCAGACTCAGAAAAGTCTGTGCAGCAAAGGGGCGATAATCGAACTGGCGCAGGGGAAGGAGATGATGAAATCATTGACATGAAGCTGAAGACTGTTCCTCCAGAAGTTGATAAAGTTGCGATCGCTGTAACCATTCATGAAGCGGATAAACGTCAGCAAAACTTTGGTCAGGTAAGTAACGCCTTTGTACGTATTGTAAACTATGAAAACGAAGAGGAAATCATTCGCTACGATTTGACTGAAGATTTTTCTGTGGAAACAGCCTTAATTATGGCAGAAATGTACCGTAAAGACGGCGAATGGCGTATGAATGCCGTTGGTGCAGGATATGAAGGCGGATTACAAGCTTTAGTAGAAAGATATCAAAAGTAGTATTTCAAGGACGAAAAGATGAAGGATGAAGAAATACTAGAAAAATTACTTCGTCTTTCTTCTTCTCTGTTTCTATCTGGTAGAGCAACTAATAACTAACAACTAATAACTAACAACTAAATATGGCAGTAAATCTTAGTAAAGGACAGCGTATATCTTTAGAAAAAGTCGCCCCAGGCTTAAGCGAAATTTTTGTGGGCTTGGGTTGGGATACTAATATTACCGACACGGGAAATGACTTTGATATTGATGCGTCAGTTTTTTTGGTAAACAGTAATGAAAAATTAATTTCTGACAATCACTTTATTTTTTATAACAATCTTGCCAGTCCTGATGCAAATAAGTCTGTAGAGCATTTAGGAGATAATCGAACAGGTGCAGGTGAAGGAGACGATGAAGTAGTCAAGGTTAAACTCAAGCAAGTTCCTGAAGACATAAATAAAATAGTGATGACCGTTACGATTCACGAAGCGGAAAAGCGTCAACAGAATTTTGGTCAGGTACAAAATGCTTTTGTAAGAGTCGTAAATGCAGAAAATCAAGAAGAGGTGATACGTTATGACCTCTCAGAAGATTTTTCTGTAGAAACTGCCCTGATTATGGCAGAACTTTATCGCAAGGATGGTGAGTGGCGCGTTAATGCTGTAGGTGCTGGTTATCAGGGTGGTTTAGAAGCATTGCTAAATCGTTATCAATAAATAATTGAAAACTTACAACTAACAATTAATAATTAAATAATGGCAATCAATCTTACAAAAGGACAACGTATCTCTCTTACCAAAGAAGACCCCAGCCTCAAGCAAATGATGTGTGGTCTTGGTTGGGATGTTGCGCCAAAATCTGGCGGTTTTTTTGGAGGGAATAAACAATTCGATCTTGATTCTTCGGTTCTTTGTTTAGATACAGACAAGAAGTTGACCGATGTTAAAAATATAGTTTACTTTGGTAATTTAAGACATAGCTCTAGCGCGATCGCACATCAGGGAGACAACCTAACTGGTGCAGGGGAAGGAGACGACGAGGTAATTAATATCGATCTACCTTTAGTTCCCGCTAACATTGCTTATTTGGTATTTGCCATCAACATCTATAAATGCGAACAGCGCAAGCAAGATTTTAGTATGGTAGATAATGCCTTTGTGCGTTTAGTCAACCGCCAAAGTAATCAAGAATTAGCTCGCTATAATCTTTCTGGTTCAGAATATCAAGGCATGACGGGAATGATTCTCGCTGAAGTCTATCGCAAAGACGAAGAGTGGAAAATGGCAGCAGTGGGCAACGGGTTTAAGGTGTCTACTTTAGCTGATATTGCTAAAATTTATACTTGAGTTGGTTAGTGGCGATCGCCCACGATAATTAGAGCGATCGCATTATCTTTAGATACTTTTGACTAAGGTTCACAGCAGACTAACTTGTTACAGACACTTGCTCATTACTCTGTGAAAGTTGTTCAACTTCGGTAGTAATCTTCTTGATTTCTGCTTTGATAGTCTCTACTTCAGTGGCAATTGATTCGCTGGTAGTTATTTTTTGGGCAATCTCTTCCTGCTTCGGTCGAATTACATCAGCAAACTGCTGTAAACACTTATTCAACTCTGCTGCCAAGGTATCTTTTAAGGTGTTGGTGTAATTTTCTTGGAGATTACGGTAGGTTTGTTCTAGTTCCGCTTTGACCTGCTTGCGCTTGCGAGGTAGAGCATTAAAGCTCATCAAGGCAAATAGACCAGCAACAAAAAATGCCGTTACATCAGCAGAGGCTGCAGTAAACAGAAGCTGTCCGCCAAACCCTGTCGCAGCAGCAGTGATGCCCAGCCGCCAAACGCTATCTAATCCTTCTTCGGCTGCTTCTTTGATTCTGGCTGCAAATTCATTAACCTCTAGCTGACTAGTATTAATCGGCGGTAATGCCAAATCTGCCTCAGATACGGTGATAGCGGTAGATAAATCTTCTTTTGCTTCTCTGACAATACGCTCTCGATATTTAAGGAAAGTAGATGTGGCTTCTTTGAATATCTCTTGCAGATTTTTATCTAGCTGCACATCTTTAATTGTTTTAGCTAGTCTTTCTTCGACAAAATCTTCTTCTTTGGTAATTCTTCTTTTGAGGACGGTCAAAAAGCCAGTATTGCTATCAATTAGTTTGTTCGTCTCTTGAATTAGGTTGGTAAATAAATCGTCGATGTTATCGCCAAAGATACCAAATAAAAGATTATACTCTTCTAATCTTTCTTCAATGCGTCGAGAAGTGCGATCAAAAATAACTTTTTCTGACTGTAATTTAGACTGTATGGACTGATTTTGCTTCTCCAATTGATTTAAATAAACCAGCAATGAATTTTGTGGTCCCTGTAGCTTTAATTTAACTTTTTCTCCACCTGCCAAAAATGCCAGTAAAAAGCTTTTTAACTCGTCAATTCCTGCCCCCGTTTGCGCTGAAATAGAAAATATAGGCGGCATTTCGGCTAAAATCTTGCCCAAGCCTTCGCTGACATATTCACGGATTTGTCTGGCTTGATCATCATTAACTAGATCTGTTTTGTTGATGGCAACAATAATTTTACGCGCCCAAGTTTGATCGACCAAAGTAAGAAAGTCCTGTTCCGATTTACTTAAAGGGCGTTCAACTGAGGTCACAAACAAGATAATATCTGCCTGCTGTAAATAATTTTCGGTTAATTCTTGGTGTTGCTCAATAATGGAGTTGGTACCAGGACTATCAATAAATGCCAAGCCACCAAAGCCTTCAGGGTTGTAAGATTCAATTTCTTGGGTAGTAGGCAAAAAACCAACCTTAGCAATTTCCTGGTTATTAAGCTGATTGAGCAAGCTAGATTTACCTGCGTTAAACTCACCACAGATAAAGATAGAGAAAGGATTAGCTAGCTGTTTTTTGAGGACTTCGGTGTCGGGATGAAACTCAGGAAAGAGTACTTTTGCCTCCACAAAAAGACCTTCAACCTTTTGAATGGTGTTTAGGCTGCGATCGAAAAGTTGCTGTTGTTCTCCTGAAAGAGTTAGAGGCATTATATTCTCTTCCTTAATCTTAGATTAGGTACATTCTTCATATTAGTAGAAGTTTTTGAGTTAATCGACCTCAGACTTTAAGATTAACTAAGATTATGAAGAAAAAATTAAAATACGTCTGCTGTGAATTAAAAAGCCTGCAAATGCTGAGGTTGAATGTTTTATTAGCGAATTTTGTTACTTGCCTCATAGAAATACAGCGCGATCGCTACTTTCACAAGAGGTCTACTGAAGAAAACTTTAACTGACGTTACGCATTTAATCTAACTGCTGTGACAGAGTGACGGGGTGACGGGGTGACGGGGTGACGGGGAGAAGATTTGCTCTTTAACCGAAGGTTCTCCAAGTCCCCAAGTCCCCAAGTCCCCAAGTCCCCAAGTCTTCAAGTCCCCAAGTCTCCAAGCCTTACAGATCGATGAGTGCGTAACATCAGACCTTAATATTAAACAGCAACAACATCTAGCACCAGCAAAGCTATTGAGTTGGAATAAAAGGCGATTACTCATTATCCTAGTAAAGGAATGATCGAAACTTCAATTTTAAATTACACGAAATTAGCATTTTGTGTAACTTTAGATACAGGCTTGAAAATGCCGTAAAGCAGCCACAATTACTCGAAAAGTGAATAACAGGGAATAAAGAGCGAAATTACCTATCCTCTCTAATTTATCCTTCATCCTTGGCTATTAATCCTAACTTAAATCACTATTAGTTAATGTAATATAACGAACTATGGAGTTCGGATCATTAATTAATTTTTGTTGGATATCATTCGGAGTATTAGGATTAGTTGCGACTGCATATCTTTCTAACCAATAAAGCGATCGCGATTTTTTAACTAATATTTTAGCTGGTATTTGAGGCTGTAATAAAGTAAGTAGTCGAGCAATATTTGGTTGGGAGTTTTTACTATATAAAGCCAGTACTTCTGATAAGCCTTGGGGATATTTTTTAAGATAGTTTTCGATTGCTATTTTGCGTACTCTTTTATCGCTATCCTTAATTAATTTAGCTAGTAAAACAAGCGAGATATTTTGATGGTTGGCTACAGTCGATCTGATTATGTAGTCTTTATTATTAGAAAGGCAATTGAGTATATTTTCTGAAGCATTATTATGAGATGCAATCGCTTGCAACGTTTTGGCGTGATTGATGTTAGTTTTATATTGTTGAATTCTGATAGTTTTGATTTGCTTTATAACCTCAGATACTTCATCTTTATTTGTTAGTAATGTTAGTAACTGCTCTAAAATATGCTGGGTAGCGTTGAGATTATTTGCTAAAGAGCTTATTATCGGAAGAGTCTGCAAACAGCGATATCTTAAATTATCACAATCTTCAGTTAGATAAGATATTTTGTTAGTAGTAATTTGTTCTAAAGCAGAAATGGGAGTATTGATATTACTAGCAACAGCAGCACTAACATAATGCCAATCTGTATTTGCTAGCTGCGCTAGCTCTTTTGCTGAAGTAGAATAACAAGCATTGTAATAAGCTTCTTTTACTTCTTCAATTAAAGAGGTTGGTATATTGGAATTTTCTCTTACTGTTTGACGTATTATATTATTAATATCTCCTATAAGCTCGGATAAAACATCTAAAGAAATATTAGGATGTTTTGCTACTTCTTTGCGCACTTCGCCACTAGGATTAAAGGCTAAATTTTTTAAAACGCTTTGAGGAGTATGGGGATTATCGTAAATAGTCGTTCTTTTACTTCTATCGTTTTTATCTCGTGCTATTTTTTTTGCAATTTGTGGAGGTAGATTAGGATTTTGCAATAAATACCAATATAAATTAGAGTCTGTAGATAGCTGTTTTAAAATATTAATGGGAGTTCTAGGGTTTTGCGCTACACTCCCTCTAATCTGCTCACCTTTGTCTTCTCGTGCAAAGTATTCTAGAAAGTGTAAAGGTAAATTAGGATTTTCTACTAAAGCGATCGCTAATTCTACGGCTATTTGACGACCTTGTATAATTGGAACATGATTAGCTTGTATCCATTTGTTTTTTTTGTCTTCAGTCATCCCAGCTAATTTTTCTAGCAAATAAACGGGAGTGTTGGGGTTTTTAGCTATGGAGACGGGTACAGAATCATTAGTAATACCTTCTTGAGTGGAATAGTTAATTAATTCCTCTAACATTTCTACGGTAGTGTTAGGATTTACCGCAATTCCATCCCAAGCACCTGAGTAACCATATCCCATAATATTTTTGAGAATACTAACAGGTGTTTTCGGATTTTTCGTTACACCCCTTTGTACTAACGCATATTGACTAGTACTCAATTCCTCTAAAATACTCAAAGGCATATTAGGTTGTTGTGCTATTTCTTCTAGAGCATACATTCCACAATTCTTTATTTCTTCTGACAGTTGCTCTAAAATGTGTTCGGGCGTATTGGAGTTTTTAATTACAGCTATATAAATAGCCCGAATAGTTTTTGTTGCTAAATACTCTAAAGTAGAGATAGACGTATTAGGATGAGCAGCAATTTCTTGTAGGATTTTACTATCCGACACCTTAGCTATTTGTTCTAAAATATTAGCTGAAATATCAGGTTTTCTTACTATTTTTTGTAGAGTAGATGTATCGAGATTAATAATTTCTGTTGATAATTGCTCTAAAATATTTTTGGGAGTATTAGGATTGCCAAGAAGATTAATAAAAATATTGCGATCGCCTTCAGTAGCCAAATCTTCTAAGATACGAACTGGTGTATTGGGATTACCAGCGATCGCACTCATGATTTTAGTATTTGGAATTGTTGCCAAATCTTCCACAATATTTACGGGCGTGTTCGAGTTTTTGGCAATATTTTCTAGTTGAAAAATAGCAAGGTTGCGAGTTTTACTATTTTTATCTTTGGCTAAAATTAATAGTTTTTCTGTCGGAATATCTAAGTTAACGATCGCAGAATTAGATTGCTTGAGTAAATTTAGTTTTTCTTTGATTTTTTGTGGAGTGTTAGGATTTTGGATCAGTGCTTCTTGTACTTCGGGATTATCTTTTGTTGCTAAAATCTCCAATGTACTGATGGGAGTATTAGGATTAGCTGCAACCGCACTTAAAACATTATATTGATAATAATCAGAGCGTTGTGATAAATGTTTTAGCAGATCACTAGGAGTATAGGAATTTTTAGCAATAAATAAACAGATATATTCATCAGTATCTCTAGCTAATTGTTTGAGAATATCTATTGGAATATTAGATGCAGATACAGCAAGATCGACTTCATAAATAGAATTATTTTCTTGCACTAATCTTTCTATAATAGATTCGGGTATTAAGCCTAATTGAGCTATATTTCTACGAACATCGAAATCGGTAGATCGAATTAAATTGATAATTTCTTTTTCGACAATATTCTCCCAGTCTTTAGGAATTTTATCGTCATAATTAATATGCAAGCTAGCAGCCTGAGATATTTTGCAATTGTTATGTCGAACTAATTTATCTAAAATACTTTTAGGGGTATGGGGATGATTAGCTACAGCTAGTAAGACTTTATTATTCGATCGCGTTGCAGCAATTTCTAATGCTTCTGGGGATAAGTCATCTCCGCGAAACAAACTAGTGAATATATCTTTAATCTTGTCTTCTGTGTCATCTTCCGTGAGGTTATTTTGTTCTAAATTATTAACCGCAGCATCCCTAACTATTTGATTACCATCGCGGGTTAGTTGTTCTACAATTTGACGAGGAGTATTACTATTTTGGGCGATCGCATATCTTTCTAACCAAATATGAGAAGCATTATTTTTAATTAAAAACTGTTTGGGTGTTAGGGGATGGAAGAAAGCTATTAAACGACTCCAAGTAGGTGTAGAATGTCGGGCGTATTTGGTTAAATATATCGATGCAGTTTTAATATCGCGATCTAATAAGCTTTTAATTGCCAGTTTTCTCAGGCGAGAAGTTTTATCTGCTGCTAATTCTTCTAATCTCTCAATTGGGAAACTAGGATTATTGATCGCAACTTTAACTACCTTTGTCTCTTCATCCCTTAATAAATTATCTAATAAAGCAACGGGAGTATTAATATTACTAGCAACAGCAACCCTAATTGCGATCGCATTTTCTTCTAAAAGCTGTTCTAAAATATTTGGAGAAGTATTTTTATGGGAAGCAACAGCAAGTTTAATTACTAACCACTGACTGTCAACCAAACTATCTATAGTAGCTGTATCGCTATCAGGGTTATTAACTAAATTCCACTGATAAATAAAATCTGTAACTACTGGATCGTTTCTTTGTATCAGGCGATCAACTGCAAGATTGCGAATGCAACCATTATTATCTTGAATTAGTATTTCTAAAGCCTTCAAAGAGACGTTATGATTTTTAGCAACTAGTTCTTTTACCTGCCAATATTGGCTAGTTGCTAATTGCTCTAATATATGTGCTGAAAGATTTTTCAATCTTGCTAAAGTGGCTTGTATTTCTAATTTATCTATTTCTGCCAATAAAGAAAGTAACTCTTCAGTACAGTAAAACTCTGTAAGTAGTTTTTGAGCTATCTGATAGCTTGATTCATTGTTTAAATTAGTTATATCTTCTTTAACAACTCTTTCTAAAATATCTAGAGAAATATTAGGATTACAGATTACAGCATTTTTTACTTGCTGTAACTCGTCAACAGCTAAAATGTTTAAAATCTCTTCATTGCTATTAATATTTCTCCCAACATTAATACGTACTTGTGTAGATTTATCTGTGGCCAATTGTTTTAAAATACTTATAGGTATAAAAGATTGGCAAGCTACCCGACTTCGAGCGTAGTCATCTTCACTACCAGCTAATTTTTGAAGAATTTCAACTGGAGTATTTTCGTTCAAAACATAAAGACGATAACTCCAATTATTACGGCTAATATTTTGAACTACATCATCTAACTTTTCTATCTTCAGACTATTCAAATAAGAATTATATACAACTCCCATTTCTGTAGATAAAATTCTCATTCTATAAATACCGTCAGGTGCATTTTTGCGATGGGGAATTATATTATTAGCAATGATAATATCTGAGTTTTTGTTGGCTGCTTCGGAAGTATCTTCTAAACGTCTCTCTGCAACATCTCTAATTTCAGCATCTTTATCTTTAAGTAACTCATGTAAAATATTTTCGGAAGTACTAAAATTTTGCGCCACAGCCCAACGTACTTCCCAATAACTATCTTTAACTAACTCTTGCAAAGTATCGATGGAAGTCTTCAAATTAAAAGCAATAGCTAACCTTAACTGCCATTCCGAAGCCTTAGCAAAACTAGCCAAAATGTCTTCAGGAGTTTTACTATTTCGCGCTATCTGCAAGCGAATTTCTAAATCCTTACTTGTTGCTAACTCTCTTAAATTCTCTACGTCAATATCTAATTTATTGACTGCTTGATGTTGGCGATAATGTTCTTGAATAGTATCAATTGATGTTCTAGGATGACTTAGGGCTAATAACCTCACCTCCTCCGATTCATAGCCTATTAACTGTTCCAAAATATGACTTGGTGTATTGGGATGTTGAACAGCAAGCTTATAAAAATTATCGCGATCGCATTTATCTTCTAGATCTATGTACTGGCATAATTGAGCTAAAACTTCGGAAGAAGTATCATTATTATTCGCCAATTTAAATTTAGTATCTGTATGAAAAATAGGAAGAATCCAATCTGGGACTATATCCAAAAATAGTAGTTGTTTTAGTAACTCTCTCTCTCCATAACTATATTCATATCTATCTTTTTCTATATCTGCAACAACAACAGCATTAAATAATATCTCTTCTAGGGATTTATTATTTTTATCTCGCCCATTAATATGAAGTTTCACCCCTTCCACCACTTCGGGAAACTTACTTTTACTCAGCTTTTCTAAAACAGCGGTAGGAATATTCTCGTGTCTCAAAATTGCCAACAAAGCTTTTTTATCTTGACTCCCTGCCACCCATTCCAAAAAACAAATAGGTAGTCGATCTTGTTTCAATAAATGTAATAAAGACCTAGAAGAAAGCTGTAATAAAAAATTAGGATTATGTTTAATCGAATCTACAAATCCACTATTATTCAATACCGTCTGGGGGAACTGCCTAATTAATTTTAATAATATCTGGAACGGCGTATTAAAATTACTGGCAATATTCCGACGAGTAATATAATCTCCCGTTACAACCAAATCCCTCAACAAATTCCCATCTATACTAGGATTAGTCGCCACAACTCTAGCTAATTCAATACTTTCCGATGCTAAGGCACGTAAAGTCTCAATTGACGTATCTACTTCTCTAGCTTGTTGCGAGGGATTATTCATCTGTACACTCGAAATTAACAATAAAACTATTGTACTAATGTATTTATCAAATCGCATTCATAGAGGGAAGGTTAAACTAAGCAACATTTTTTAGGTAGAAGTGTTACATTTGTCATTCTAGGTATTTGCTATTTTTAAGATAGTTCAGTAAAACGTCCGATAAAATAAATCTTGCCTGACAACTACTAAATCAGATTGATCGCATTAATAAACAGGGACTGTCTAACAAACGATTTAAGAGTCTGTTTTGAGCCATCAAATTCTTTAATGTTCGTAGAGAAAATTAAAATTATTGCTGCATTTCCATCTTATGTGTCAACCAACAGCAAAAAACCAATAAACTTAAACAAAATAATATATATCAGGCGTAGAATATAACTTGGCTATGAGTTCACGTTGGCAATTTTGGATTGATCGCGGTGGCACATTTACCGATATTGTTGCCCAAAACCCCGCAGGAGAAATTGTAATTCATAAGTTGTTATCAGAAAATTCTGAACAATACGAGGATGCACCGATTCAGGGAATTAGAGACGTGATGGGCATCGATCGCCATCAGCCCATTCCTACAGCCGAGATAGAAGCGATCAAAATGGGAACAACAGTGGCAACTAACGCCCTTCTAGAGAGAAAAGGCGATCGCACTGTTTTAGCCATCACTCAAGGATTTAAAGATGCTCTGCGTATTGGCTATCAAAACCGTCCTGATATTTTTGCCTTAGAGATTATTCTGCCCCAAATGCTTTACGAACAGGTAGTAGAAATCAACGAACGTTATGATGCCCAGGGCAATGAACTAATTCCTGTAGATACATCAAAAGCAAAACAAGATCTACAGGCTGCATACAACTCAGGAATACGCAGTTGCGCCATTGTTTTGCTGCACAGCTATCGCTTTCCTCACCATGAGTTAGAAGTTGCCAGTATTGCCCGTGAAGTTGGCTTTACTCAAATATCTATTTCCCATCAGGTTAGCCCGTTAATTAAATTTATCTCGCGGGGAGACACTACCGTTGTCGATGCCTATCTTTCGCCTATTTTGCGTCGTTATGTAGATCGCTTTACCCAACACTTAGATACAGCTCAAAACCCAGTTAAACTAATGTTTATGCAGTCCAATGGTGGACTAGTAGATGCAGATTTGTTTCAAGGCAAAGATAGCATTCTTTCTGGTCCTGCGGGGGGCATTGTGGGGGCAGTCAAAACCTGTGCTTTGGCTGGCTATGACAAGATAATTGGCTTTGATATGGGGGGAACGTCCACCGATGTCAGTCATTATGCAGGAGAGTATGAACGTAGCTTAGAAACAGAAGTGGCGGGAGTGCGATTGCGATCGCCGATGATGTCCATCCATACCGTAGCAGCGGGAGGCGGTTCAATTCTTTACTTTGATGGTAGTCGCTATCGGGTAGGTCCTGAATCAGCAGGGGCGAATCCTGGGGCTGCTGCCTATGGCAAGGGTGGTGATTTAACCGTTACTGATTGCAACGTAATGGTAGGGAAACTTCAGCCAGAGTTTTTTCCAAAAGTATTTGGGATCGAAGGTAATGCACCTTTAGATCGGCAGATTGCCCAAGAAAAATTTCAAACTTTAGCTAACCAAATTCAAGACGGTAAAACTCCCGAACAAATTGCCTCTGGGTTTTTAGCGATCGCAGTAGCGAATATGGCAAATGCTATTAAAAAGATATCTTTACAAAAAGGTTACGATGTTTCTACCTACACTCTTTGTTGCTTTGGTGGCGCGGGGGGACAGCACGCCTGTCTAATTGCCGATGTGTTGGGCATCAAGCGAATTTTTATTCATCCCTACGCGGGAGTGTTATCTGCCTATGGTATCGGGCTAGCGGAGATGAGAATTATGAAAGAGAAATCTATTGAAGCAGAATTAAAACCAGAGTTACTAGCAACTTTAGAACAGGCTTTCCAAACATTAACCACTCAAGCCGAAACAGAATTGGTAGTTGAAACACCAGAAGCCCAAATTTTAGCGAAGGTACATCTCAAATATAGCGGGGTAGACTCTAGCCTGATTGTAGATTTTGCTGATATTCCAGCAATGCGATCGCAGTTTGAACAACAATATACTCAACGCTATGGCTTTGTAATGGCTGGCAAAGATCTTGTGGTAGAAACCATCTCTATCGAATTAATTTGCCCGACCTATAGTCCCGAATTCAACCTGATTAAACGGCAAAATAATAATTCACCTCAAGCAGTTACATCCGTTCCTATCTACACTGCTGATGCTTGGCATGATGCCTCTGTATATCAAAGAGAAAGTCTTCAACCAGGAGATATAATAGATTCCCCAGCAATTATTACTGAACCTACAGGCACAAATATTATTGAACCAGGTTGGCAGGGGAGAATTAGCGATCGTCTTAATTTAATTCTCGAAAAAATTTAGCAAAAATCGGCGTTACTAATAATTTTAAGGTTGTGCAAGTCAGAGGTCAGAGATTGCCAAAATCACTTGGCTTTTTTTAGGGGTTGACGATTAAGATAATAGTGCCACAGAATTTGCGTAGCAACGGCTCTATAGGGTTGCCAAGATTGAGTAATCGACTCTAATTCTGCTGCTTTGGGACGAGTTGTAAGGTTTTTGATTTCTTTGACGGCGATCGCCACAGCTAAATCCTTAGAGGGAAATACATCCAGGCGTTGCAAAGCCATCATTAAGTACATATCTACAGTCCAGTCACCAATACCTTTGATTGCGGTTAGTTTCTTTCTAATGGTTAAGTCATCTAGTTCGTGCAAACTTGCTAAATCTAAGGTGCGATCGGCGATCGCTTGAGACAATTCACGACCATATCTGGTTTTCTGGCGACTAAAGCCAATCGCTTTAAGTTCAATATCATCCAAAGCTAAAAAGCTGTCTGGAGTTAATTCTCCTACAAAGTTCTTCAGACGCTCAAAAGCTGCCTTAGCCGAAGCGAGTGAAACCTGCTGTTCTAAAATAATCTGAATTAGAGTCGCAAAACCAGGATCTCTTTTCCACTGAGGCGGATAGCCATAAGCTTCAACTATTTTAGCCAAATCGCGATCGCGTTCGATCAGCTTTTGTATATTGGTAATAAATGTTCGATCCATACTTGGAAGCAGCAAACTTCGCTAAAATTTTAGGTGTAATTGTAACTGTTTATTTTTAGTTAATCATGAGCCAGACGACGCTTAATTTTGCCGATATTCAAGCCCAAACGCCTACTATAGAAGATGTTAGCGCAGAGTATGAGAGTATTAATGCTGCTTTAGATGAGGCAGATACTACAGAGGCAAAAAAACAGGCTTTACAACAGTGGGATAACTTACGTCGTCGCTTAGATAATTGGTCTGCTTTGACCTCCCTCCATTTTAGTCAAGATACAACCAACAAAGATTATAAACAGGCGCAGGAATATAGTGATGAACTACAGCCAAAACTAACTGCATTGGCGATCGCCATGAAGCAAAGATTATTAGATAGTCCCGATCGAGAAGAATTTGAGTCGATTTTAGGCAAGCAAGCTTTTAGTCTCTGGTCAGCAGATGTTACCACTTTTGAACCCGCAATTGAAGCTGATTTGGTTCAAGAGTCTAAACTCGTTAATCAGTATGTAGAACTTTTAGCCTCGGCTGAAATCGAGTTTCAAGGAGAGACAGTAAACCTGTCGGGGATTCGTAAATATACTCAAGATAGCGATCGCCATATCCGTTATCAAGCAGAAAAAGCCCGCTGGGATTTCTTTACTCAGCATCAATCTCAGCTAGACAGTATTTTTGATCGGCTAGTTAAGTTACGTCATGGTATGGCGCAGAAGTTAGGTTACGACAACTATATCGGTTTAGGCTACAAGCGGATGCAGCGCATCGACTACACGGAAGCTGACGTGGAAAATTATCGTCAAGGAGTAGTAGATAATGTCGTTCCCTTAGCGCAAAAAATCATTGCCAAAAAAGCCGAAAAGCTCAACTTAGATGCAGTTAACTTTTGGGATGAGTCGGTATTCGATCTACAGGGAAACCCAAAACCCCAGGGAGATCATGACTGGATGCTAAACCAGGCACAATCGATGTTTGATAATCTGCACCCAGAGTTAGGCAGCTTTTTTAAGCTGATGAACCAAGGCAACTTTCTCGATCTCAAAACTCGCCCTGGTAAAGCTGGTGGTGGCTTCTGTACTGGTTTTCCTCAAGAGGGTGTTCCCTATATCTTTGCCAATTTCAACGGCACCCAAGGGGATGTTGAAGTTTTCACTCACGAAATGGGTCATGCTTTTCAGGCTTGGAAAAGCCGTAATCTTCCTACCGACTATCTTTGGCCTACCTATGAATCCTGCGAAATTCATTCTATGAGTTTGGAGTTTTTAACTTGGTCACAGATGGATAAGTTCTTTGGTGATGATGCAGACCGTTTTCGAGAAATTCATTTGGCACAATCAATCTTATTTCTGCCCTATGGCTGTGCGGTTGACCATTTTCAGCATTTAGTCTATGCTAACCCCGAAGCCACGCCTCAAGCAAGAAACCAAATGTGGCAACAAATGGAGGCGCGTTATCTTCCCTGGCGACAGTATGGCGATTTAGCATACCCTGCCCAAGGTGGTTTGTGGCAAGAAAAACTGCATATTTATTGCTATCCTTTTTACTACATCGATTACACCCTTGCTTTGTGCTGTGCGATGCAGTTTTGGGTCAAAGCGGAATCTGATTTTGAACAAACCCTAACTGACTATATTGCCCTATGTCAACGGGGTGGAAAAGCTCCGTTTCAGGAGTTGGTAAGTTCGGCTAACTTGGTTTCTCCTTTCAAACCTGATTCTCTGGCTAATGTGGTCAATAAAGCTCAAGAATTTTTGCATCTATAGAAGGTACTTTGGTACGCCTGATGTGAATTAAACCGCGTCCACATAGAAAACTGTAGTTTTATTTTTAGGAACAACTTGTATTCCTAATTCCTAGTCCCCAGTCCCTAATCCCTCGAACAGTATATGCCGACAAGTCCTTTATCTTAAAAACTATGGGTTTCAAATTAGACGCGGTTTAAATGAGGCTTATTCTCTCTCTTATACATGAAATTTATCTGTAAAACCATAATTCAATGCTGGGGCGAATGTATTCGCCCCTTTATAAGCGCCGTCCTGTTGGGGAGGACACGAGGGGCGAACCTCTTCGCCCCCTTGTGATGTCCGTTGACGTTACGCCCTCCCCAAACCCCTGACGTAAACATTAACCTTAATTTTCTGCCCTATTAACTAGAGTCTCATTATCTACAATAAATTGTAAAATTTATTCAAATTCAACTTGTAAAAAAAATCTTTTTATTTACTGACGTTACGCGGAATAACGAAAAATCCATACTTTCATAAAGCGCGTGGAAGCAAAAAAATAAAATCCCTGACGGGCGTGGAACAAGCTCCTTAAACGGGAGCGTTTCCGCCCGCCCTACCTACTCTTCACAGGTTAATTAGTGCGTAACATCAGCGTCCAAAGAATGTTCGGGATTTAATTCTTCTAAAATTACAAAGCGTATATGATTTAAAGCTAACGCGCCGATTGAAACCTTTTCCTTTTCTACTCTTACTCCCTCACTGGTAATCATTTCAAAAGTTGTATCTTTTGCCATCTCTGCATGATACCAAGCCAATCCCATAAAAAAGCGGGTGGGATAGGGACCCCCCTCAAAGAGATCGTCGGGATTAGATTCCATTGGTAGCCAGCCATAGTTAGGAAGATAGAACTCCATCCAAACATGGTTAAAATCAGGCTGTAAAGGCATATTTAGCTTGAGAGGATCGCCAGGACATTTGTATCTACCAACGGTACGACAGGCTATACCGTTAAGACGACATAAAGCTAGAAGTAAGCCCAGATATTCTCCACAAGAACCTACACCGCGCTTCAGCACAATATCGGGAGTATCAATATGGGGTTTGATGCCGTAAGCCAATTTATCATAGACATAGTTGCGGATACTATAGACTTGACGCAAAATATTCGTTTCTGAGCCGATCGCGCTAAGGGCAGCTTGACGAATAATCTCCGTATCCATAGCTAAATTATCATTATCTGTTAGATATTTTTGCTGATATTCCTCCTTAAGTTCGGAAGTGTTTTCGCACTGGTTGGGTTTGATTTGATATTTGATACTCCAGACTTCTAAAATTGCTTTCCAGCCAAAGATATAACGCTGTTCAGAATTAAAATCATTAAACTTAAATACGGCAATTCGTTGCCCATCCTTAACCTCTTCTGTAAACGGTAAGCCGATCGCCCTAACTTCTCTGATTTTCTGTCTGTTTGTCTCAGCAGGTAAAGCCATACGCCACTCTAAGTTTTTAAACTCGATGGGATCGAGAGGAGAAACCTCCTCTGCATAAGACATTTCCACTAGATAGCCGTTGGAAAGAGCATATTTTTGCTCGTGATTGTAATGAAAATAAAGCGGATGAATAAAGGTGCGATCGCGATACTGCAATTCGTAATTGGGTTCTGCGTTGGGGTTGTCGCGGATATAGACCTCGCGATCGGCATAGGCTATATATAAAGTCTCTTTTTCTGTTTCTCGATCGAGATCGAAAGCCAACCCTGTAGGCGAGGTGAAGGGAGTCAAAACACTAAAGATAGTTTCTCCTGTTGCCCGATCGAGACAGTAAACAGTTTGTTCTAAAGTATCACTCAGCCAAATCTCTTCATCTTTAATGGTAATGTTTTCTACCCCAATTCCAGGAGCATAAAAGTGGGTTATTTTAGTACGGCGATCGCGATCGTAAATTAAGATCTTGCCTTGTTTTTGACTGGTAAGATAAATAGTCGATTCCCAAACAGCAATCCCTTCAATGTCACAATCTAAGCGCAAAAATAACTGAGGTTCAAAATCTTGAGTGATCAACGAACAGCAGTAAACACATTCTCGGTTAGTAAACCAAAGAACGTCATCAGTAATGGCTAAACCTGTTGCGCCCAAAAAATCTGACCAGTAATGAGTATTTAAAACTTTAGTGTTGTTAGTCTCTGGTTCGATCTCTAGTAAATATCCGCTTTGAGAATCGATCGCCCAAAGAAAGCCTTTGTGGAACACAATACCGTAAATAGAACTAGCCGCGATCGGTCTTATGGTTTTACTAGTCTCAGCAGCCTTCTTGGAGATCATATACTCAGTCAAAATTTTTTATTTATTTAGATTTTATATTTGTTTGGTCAATCAAAGTGTCGATGTTGAACAATGTTATGTAAAACAACCATGCAAGATAAGAACGAATCGCTCTTTAAGATTTATAATTTTTGAATTCTGCACAATGCCACTGTGTTGTTATACAGTTATGAAAGAATAAAGTAATTAGCTCAGTTAGCTATTGTTTGCATGAGTTTTCATTCGTCAACTAGCCAATCTATTTTAGATGCTCTACAACGTTTAATTGAAGTGGTTGCTCAATTGCGATCGCCTGAGGGAGGATGTCCATGGGATTTAGCACAGACTCCTCAAACCCTAATTCCCTATGTGATTGAAGAGGCGTATGAAGTAGTAGATGCAATTCAGGGCGGAGATAAAAAGGCGATCGCCGAAGAGTTGGGAGATTTACTGTTACAGGTGGTGTTACAAACTCAGATAGCTAGTGAACAGCAAGACTTTACTTTAGAAGAAGTCGCTACAGGCATCACCGAAAAGCTCATTCGTCGTCATCCTCATGTATTTGGTGATCTAGAAGTTAACAGCGCAGCCGAGGTAAATCAAAACTGGGAGCAAATTAAAGCTATTGAAAAAGGTGAAACCCCAGAAGAAGCCAAGTTACTCAGCCGTAAACTGGAACGTTATGCCCGCAGTTTGCCCCCTTTGATGGCAGGGATGAAAATATCTACCAAGGCAGCCTCAGCAGGTTTTGAATGGTCAAATGTGCAGGGAGTTTGGGATAAATTTGATGAGGAGTTAGCAGAGTTGAAAGAAGCTTTGGCAACTGAAAATAAAGTTCATCAGCAAGAAGAATTAGGCGATTTGCTGTTTACTATAATCAATATTGCTCGCTGGTATGACTTAAATCCTTTTGATGGCTTACAGGGAACAAACCGTCGCTTTATTCAACGTTTGACAATAATGGAAAAGTTAGCTTCTGGTTCGCTTACAGACTACGATATCAATGAGTTAGAATCTCTTTGGCAACAGGCTAAGGCGCAACTAAACAACAAATAAATGGCGACATACGATTGGATTGTAATTGGTGCAGGGATAACTGGTGCTTGTCTTGCTTATGAGCTTAGTCAACAGGGATTTACGGTACTTTTATTAGAAAAAGACCCCAAGCCTGATAACGCTACTGTATATAGCTATGGGGGTTTACCTTATTGGTCAGGTGTAGATGATTTGACTCGCATTTTAGGGAAAGAGGGAATCGAGCTACATCGCAACTTGACAGAAGAATTAGGAGGAGAAACAGAGTTTAGAGAGCTAGATTTGGTACTAACCATAGATCGCCAAGACGATCCCGAAGTCATTGCTCAAAATTACGCTCGCTTTGCCATTACTCCAGAATTATTAAGTGTTCAAGATGCCTGTATCTTAGAACCCTTACTTAATCCTAATGCGATCGCAGGAGTATTAAAGCTACCTCATGGTCATATTCACCCCCAAAAGACTACCGATGCCTATTTGCAAGCATTCAAACGTAACGGTGGCGAAATAGTTTATCAGGAGGTAGTAGATTTACTGCGTCAAAAAGATTGTGTTACGGGAGTGCAAACCCTAAATGATTTCTATCATGCTGCAAACACCGTAGTTTGTGCGGGGGGACTATCGCGATCGCTTTTACAACAGGCAAACATTACTATAGGCAACTATTTCACCCATGCTCAACTAATTACCACCCCTCCCGTAGATTTAGAATTAGCAACGGTGGTCATGCCAGCCGTGCAGCAAAGATTTAGCTTACAAGCCAAAGCCCAAGAATTAGAGCCAGAAACCGCCTGGAATCCTCCTGACGATCAGCTTGCTAAACTAATCCTCGATCCTGGGGCAGTGCAGTTTCAAGACGGTAGCTTATGTATAGGGCAAATTAGCGCGATCGCTCCTAACCCAAACACCAAGCTCGATCCTTTGGCAGCAGAAGCACAAATCCGCGAACAGGTGGGTAATGTTCTACCTCTATTGGAAGATATTCCTGGTACTTGCCACAGTTGTTTGGTAGCGTTTAACAATCAAGCGATCGCTCTAGTAGGTAATTTAGCTAATATCAAGGGAATTTATTTGTTTTCAGGCTTTACCAGCACTTTGGTATTTGCCCCTGTACTAGCTAGGCGTTTTGCTTATTGGGCTTCAGGCACTGAAGACAAGATTATTGAGCAATTACAGTTGGCTATTAAGTAATTGTGACAAGTTAAAATACTTCGTTGTTTGTCAATCGGTTTTTAGCTATTAGCTCTTAGCTATTAGCTTTTAAGATATTTTTCATGAATTTTAACTCCTTAAATAACGATCACCGTATAAATTTCTTTCAATCCAGATTTCGCATTGACTAAAACTGCTTTTTCTTAACTTGTCACCAATGGCTAACAAGTAACTCCTAAAAAAAACTGTCCTAACTACCCTAACTGTGGCTTACTTCTTTGATGACAACAAAAGGTTGTACTATCAAAGCTGCAAATTCCTTTTCTAAATGACTGTTCCACTCCGTTAACTGTTCGACAGTCGGCTTGGCAATTAATTGATTAGTGATCCAATTTTGAACTGAAGCGGCATTATCTTGAGCGATCGCTGCTGCTACTTCAGGTAGATCCAATTTATCTTGGATCACAATTATGGCATCTCTTTTAGCGTGAGGCTGCAAATCCTTCCAGCTGATCTCTGCAACGTCCTGGCTTAGTTTTTTTTGTAGATCGGACATGATAAATTAAATTTCGTTCAAGCTGAAATTATCTTAAAGCGATCTGAGGAAATTTAGCAAATTTAGTCTTGGTGATTGCTACGGTTGATTTAATGGATCTATAAAAAGTTATCTATTAAAAAAGCCTTTAAACCAACTTTGAATTTTGTTTTTAAATTTGGGTTCGGTCAAGATTCCCTGACTTGGGCTAAAGGTAAATGCTAATAAGAAAAAAGCAAATATTACCATGACAATCGCAGCACCAGAAGGTAAATCGAAATAATAACTACAGTACATTCCTGTAATGCTGGAAGCTACGCCGATTAATGCTCCAAGGAACATCATTTGCGATAGTTCTTTGACTATTAGATAGGAAGTAATTGCAGGGCCAACTAATAGAGACATCACCAGCAATACCCCTACGGTTTGCATACTGGCAACAATTGTGAGGGTGATAGCGCAAATTAAGCCAAAATAAAGCAGATTAACTGGTAAACCAGAGGCTTTTGCCCCTAAAGGATCGAAGGTGTAAAATTCTAATTCTTTGTAAAATAACCTAGTTAATAGCAAAATAATGGCTGTAATGATTACCGTGCGCCAAACATCACTGCTGGTTACTCCTAAAATATCCCCGAATAAAATCTCGTCTAAGTTGACCTGATTTGTTTTTAAGGAAGTAATTAAAATTACTCCCAGGGCTAAAAAACTGGTTAGGGTTAACGCCATGGCTGCATCAACCTTAATTCGCGATCGCTTTTGGATACCCATGACCACTAAAGCACTTAATATTCCTGCCACAAATGCGCCAATTGCTAAATTTATTTCCAAGAAAAAGGCAATAGAAATTCCTGGTAGCACGGCATGGGAAATCACTCCACTCATCATGCCCATCTGCTGCAAAATCAAATAGCTACCCACCACCGCACCTAAGATACCCAAGGATATGCCAATGGCGATCGCCTGACGCATAAATTCAAATTCTAGGGGTTCAACTAACCAAGTTAACATTTGCAGGCTGCTGGTTAATTGTTAGTGATTGATAGCTAGGCTTAAAGTATCTGTCGTATGCCTGATTAATGTTTTCATTGGTTAACACTTCGGCTTGAGTTCCAGATGCCACTAAGGTTTTATTTAATAATAATAGCTGGTCATAATTGTTTAGAGTTTCGCCTAAATCGTGACTGATAACTAAAAGTGTTTTTTGTTGGGCTTTTAATTCGCCAAAGACATCAAAAATAATTGCTTCTGTCTGTCGATCTACATTGTTAAATGGTTCGTCCAATAATAACAAATCTGCTGATTGAGCGATCGCTCTAGCCAAAAAAACCCGCTGCTGTTGTCCCCCTGAAAGTTCCCTGATCTGATGCTGGCGATACTGCCACATTCCTACTCTTTTTAAAGCATTTCTAACTATCGATCTCGACTGACGACTGTAGTTGCGAAACCAGCCTGTAGAAACTATTCGCCCCATCATCACTACTTTCTCGACGGTTACGGGATAGTCCCAGTCAATTTGCGATCGCTGAGGAACATAAGCCACTTTATGTAATTGTTGACAGACAGGTTTACCTTTCCATTCCACGACTCCCTCAGCTATAGGTACCAAATCTAAGATCGCTTTGATCAAAGTGCTTTTTCCTGCTCCATTTGGACCCAACAAACCAGCTAGCTGTCCTGGCTGTAGCCAAAAGGAGACGTTTTCAACTGCCCAAGTGTGGCGATAATTTACGCTTAGGTTACGAATTTCTAACATTAACGATCAATAATGAGATTCGTTATCATTTTACCTTAAAATAATTAGAATCATTATCATTATTATGCTTTCTACGAATTAGCAAGATTCAGATTTGTTAGTTTAAAGCTCTTAGCTTCTTACGACACTTGCTCAAGTTATGGAAACCAACACCGCGAGAGTGGATTCGGGCGGTCAACATTGGGCGCGAAACCCCACAAGCGCGATTGTTCAAGCGGACGCACCTTGGCGCGAATCTCGCGCTCAGAATTACGCCCTCAGAATATGCGCCGTGAGACGACGCATTTCCGTGCAGCAAAGACCGCAGTGTCGCGCTATTAGCTATTAGCTACTAGGGAAAAAGCTCAAAATCGAAATGTTTTATTTAATTGATCGCCATTATGTTAAAAAATATCAGAATCAAAAATATAATTAATCTTGCTGTTTTAAGTATTGCAGCTAGCTTAGTCGGATATGGTGCTAACGCAGTACAAGCCGAAACAAAGCCAAAAGTCGTAGCCTCCCATAATGTTATTTGCGATCTGGTTAAAACCATTGCCCAAGATACTGTTGATTTAACCTGTCTAATTGATGGAAATCAAGATCCTCATACTTTTCGCCCTACCCCTTCCCAACGTAAAGCGATAGAAGAAGCACAAATAATTTTTTATGGAGGTTATCAGCTAGAACCGCAAGTAATTAAGCTGCTAAATGCCACAAAAACTCCCGCACCTAAGATAGCAGTATATGAACAGGCAGTTACTAAGCCAATTCTAGCTGAACATGATGAACACGAGGAGACAGAAGAGAAAAAACCAAATACAAACAAACAAGCAGATTTAGAACCAGATCCTCACGTCTGGAACAACGTAGAAAATACCGTGGCAATGGTGGAACTACTTAAGGGAATATTTCTGCAAGCAAATCCCGCAGCAGCAGATGTATATCTAAAAAATAGCGTGGATTTAACCCAAAAGCTTTGGCAGCTTGACGCTTGGATTAAAGACCAAATTGCCACTATTCCCGAAAATCAAAGAGTTTTGGTGACAACTCACGATTCTTTTAACTACTATGTCCAGGCATATCGCTTAAAAAACTATGACAGCCTGCAAGGATTAAGTACAAATACTTCTCCCACTGCTTCCCAAGTGCGAGAATTGGCGACAGAAATCAGGCAAACAGGAGTACCCACTATTTTTGCCGAATCAACAGCTAACGATCGCGTTATCAATAATGTTGCCCGTGCTGCTAATGCCAAGCTATCAAAGGAAAAACTGTATGCTGATGGTTTGGGAGGTAGCAATAATTATATCGAAATGATGTCTCATAATACCTGTGCGATCGTCGATGGTTTGGGTGGTAAATGTCAGCCTTTTAAGTAAAATACCCAATGTGAATTAAATCCTACACAAATTAAAGCGATCGCGATGCTATCCTATCCAAAGACAAAAGATAATAAGCCCATAAATAGAAAAGAAAATAAAGTTCTTAATAAAATTAGAAGTAATGCCGTGACAGCTACAAACGGGTAGCCAGAAATCCAATCTATTGTGAATCCTTTAACACAACCGCTCGTAATGCCTAAAGCTAAACATTCCATAGGAACAAGAATCGACAAACCTATTGCTGGAAAAAAACTCAAAATAGATTTAGTCATACCTAAAATAAATGATGCTTGATATAAAGTATCAAGAGAATCTACCCTAATTGCCATACCAGATATAGCTATAAGATAAATTGCGATCGCCGTAAAAAATGTATGTATGCCAAAAATGCTCAAAAAACTGTAGGTGCGTACAGTCTTATTTAATGTATGCAAGGATTTAATCTTTTCTGTCGGTTCATAGGCTACTGTTGGCCATTCAACGTCTATTTGATCCATTGCTAAGAATTTGATGTCATCTGGTTTAGATGTTTTTTTGACTTTGTAGAAGAAACAGGCAGTTCTTACTGTGGGATTTCCCGCTTTCAAATTAGTTTGCTCTACATCGGCAACATAAAAATCTGGCAGTATTTCTTTTGTAGATGAAGATAATGGAGCTATTTTGGATGATGCTGCTTCTTTAAAAGGAACTCCCGCTGCAATATTGCCATAAAGTTCACAATTCAATAGACCTTTTTGCATCATAGATTCTGGTACTAAATTTTCCTCTTCTTTTAAAGGTTCAGGTAGGTTATTAATTACAGCATTTAACGATTCTTCTCCTACAATTTTCGCAGCCAAAGAACAGTAAGCTTGGTTTTCTGCTGCAATATTTTCACAGGCAACAGGCAGAGAAATTAGAGGCTTATGAAGATCAATAATTGCGAAAGATAAGGTGAGGAATAGCCAAATGATAGGCACAAGTAATTTTTTTTTAGATGAAGCACCTTTTTTTGACTTTGCTTTTAAATTTCTGTTTGTATTGTCGTCTTTATTTCTACTATTAGAAGGCGATACTCGCTCATCTTGCTTTAGTAGCTTCTGAGAATATTCTGTTGAAGAATGAATATTTTCTTCTTCTGGTGTTTCTTTTTTAGCTTTTTCTATAGAAGCTTTAGTTATAAAAACTGATTCTATGATTGAAAGAGTTTCTTCTGAATTAAAACAATACCGACTTAACCAAATTGCTGTTTTTCGCTGTTCTTCTGAGCTTAATTCCAGAATTTTATCCCACCATAGTTTTACCTCTGGATTAAAATTAGCTGTACTAGGATTACAAGATTTTTGAAAATAATCATTTAAGATTGGTAATTGTTTTTCTTTAACAGATCTTGCAAATTCATGAAAAGTTTTAGTTAATTGAGCAATATTGAACTTAGGAGCAATAAGTTCACTAGATAAAAGAGTTTGGTTACGAATAAAACAATATGACTTTAAATCTATTTCTGTCTCCGCCAAAATTTTGTTTTCTTTTGAATCATCATCAATATCACTTGATATTTCGTAATTTTGAAGTACTTGTGACTCGTAAGGTAAATCAAATGCAGATATCTTTTTTGCTTCGCTTCTATCTCGATTGGCAAAAGAATTTGGTACTTCAAAGTCTAATTTATTATCAATTCTTTTAATTCCAGATTCCGTATTATCTTGTTTATAATCAATAGTTTCATCTAAATTACTTGGCTTTAAGTCAAAAGTTATTTGCCAATCTGGTTCTATGTTTCTTGATATACGGCTATACAAATAAACTTCTCTTATATCTAAATTATCTAAATTAGATATTGCTGAAAGTACATTGTTTTTTAGGTTTTTATAGTCTATACTATCTTCAGTTTCTCGATTAATATAAATATAAAGTTTGGTATCTTGAGTAATTATCTGAAAAACAATATTGTCATCTTGGCAATAATTCGTAATTGCATTGAGTATTTGTTCTTCACTCATATCTGACTAGTAACAACAATAATTATATAATTCCCAAAACCTATAACCAACTAACATCAACCAAGTTTTTGTTTTTGCCTCAAAAAAACTCATTAGCAATATAGAGCGAAATTTAAGCTCTGTATTGGTCGGAGATCAAAAAAAGCTACTCTCTTACAATTAGGTCAGGTTTTGATAATCTAAGTAAGTAGGCAGAATTAAAACGAGCGACCCCCTAAAGGGTTCGACAGTTCCTTCAACAGCGCGATTATTCAAGCGGAACTAAATTCCGCGAATCTCGCGCTCAAGTCGGGGAACGCGCCCAACGGACTGTCTCACCGCGTCGCCGTCAGAGGTCAGACCCCGCGTCGCCGTTAGGCGTAAGGGAATGCTTACCTAGCAAGGGAAGGCGCGAGGTATAAAACTGAACAAGCAAGATTTTACTTCCTACTTCCTATATAGGAAAAACTAAAAAATCATAGATTTAAACTAACGGTATTTAAAATTTATATATGGGTATAGACACAGAATATTCCTCTCCACTTCCAAACTTGTCCCAAGTCCTCTGTGTGTTTATATTTCTTTGATCTTGTTCCGTAGAAATATCAAACTGACCTAATTGATTTAAATTGTTGTCTAGAGATTTAGATTCTGATGCGCTAGAAAAACCCCAGGGACTATCCCCAGCTTCTATACCCTTAAGATAATCAGAATCATCACTAGAAATGGGGTCAGCAACGGGTGTAGATGAATCTTTGGTATATTGTCTGGGATTGCTCTGAGCATTTGCCTGGACGCTATAAAAGCCAGTTAATAAGAAGCTTAAGGCGATCGCCAAGCTACTATAAATTGCACTATATTTATTAAAAAATCTTGTTTTATTGGCAATAGTCATAGAAAAGTCTTAAATTCCATTATTTAGAACCTTAGAAATTTTTTGGGGCTACGACATCCCTACAAAGGCATATTTTGCTATCTATCAAAAGTATTAAAGGCTTAATAAAATTGCTAAAAGGAAAAATTGTATGTCGATGGTTTGCAAGGCAGTTATAGTCATACGGAAGTGAAAATCCTACCAGTATTCTCGCTAAGATATAGTATAAATCAGAGAATCATAACTAAATGCTGCCAAAAGAAGACTTACTTAAGCGCGTCGAGAATAAAAAGGAAATTACTCGCGTTATAGATAAAGCTGACCAAGCAATAAACAACTGGGAAGTAGTCGTAACAGATTTTTTATCTCCGCCAGTGGTTGCCGAAGTGGAGGCTATCTTGCAAAATCTTACGGAAATTAAAGCTTTGCCTTGGGGAGGATATGCTCAAGCAGAAAGAAGGCGTATTGCTTTGTCTCGCCCAGACATTCCCTTGGATGAATTACAGGTTGAATTAGCAGCATTAGACATTGCAGGGAATTTTTTGTTTGACCCTGCTACCCATCGAGATTTTTTGGGTTCAATATTAGGTACAGGTATTGTTAGAGAAAAAGTAGGCGATATTCTAGTACTGGGAGAGAGAGGCGCACAGGCTATAGTTGTCCCAGAAATGGTTGATTTTTTGACAGCTTCTTTGACTCAAGTGCGCTCTGTGGCAGTCAAAACTCAGCAGATAGAATTTAGTGAATTAAAAATCCGTCCACCGAAGAAAAAAGAAATGACTACAGTAGAAGCATCTATGCGTTTAGATGCGATCGCTTCCGCTGGCTTTGGAATATCCCGTAGTAAAATGGCAAGTGCCATTTCTAGCAATGATGTTAGAGTTAATTGGAAAGAAATAACTCAAGCTAGTCACAACGTTAAGGCAGGGGATTTGATTGCAGTCAGGGGTAAGGGAAGATTAGAGGTAGGAGATGTTTCAGTCACTAAAAAACAACGCTACCGTGTCAATTTAGTCCGCTATAAGTAGGACTTACTAAAAAACCAAAATCTGAGAAGTTATGATTACTCATATTATTTATGATCTGGATGGATTACTGTTGGACACAGAATCTCTCCATGAGCGAGTAAATAAAGAAGTTGCTCAACGCTACGGTAAAACTTTTAATCAAGAGCTTAAAATGGCGATCGCTGGTAGACCGACTTTAGATTCTGCCAAAATATTAGTTGAGACTCTTGGACTTCCTATTACCCCCAAAGAGTATTTAGTTGAACGCAATAAGTTACTGTATCCTCTTTATCAGACAGCAGAGGCTTTACCAGGTACACAAAAACTAACTCAGCATTTATTTAACCATAATATTCCGCAAGCGATCGCCTCTAGCTCTACCCGTCATCATTTTGAGATGAAAACCATTAGGCATCAGCAGTGGTTAAAGCATTTTCAAATAACCACCCTGGGAGATGATGCAGAAATTGCCCAGGGAAAACCTGCGCCAGATATCTTTCTGTTGGCAGCCAAAAGATTAAATGTTGCGCCCCAAAACTGCTTGGTGTTTGAAGATTCTCTAGCAGGAATGGAAGCTGCGATCGCAGCGGGAATGTCTGTAGTGGTAATTCCTGACTCAGTATTTGATAAAAAGCTGTTTCAAAAGGCACATCAAGTATTTAATTCCATGACAGAATTTAAGCCTGAAGCGTGGAGTTTACCGAAATTTAAATAATTCTTGCAACTATGTAGATTCTTCGTCTTGACGGTCTAATAGTTCTTTTTTAGAGGTTTTTAACTGATGCCATAGCTGTTTAATTTGCTTATAAGCCTCATCAGAAGATACTTTACCATTGGTTTCCAATCCGCAAATATAAACCACTTTTTGAGCGAATTCTTGCAAATTGGCGTTAAATACTAAATTGTTAGGATTACTAGGCGTTAGTTCACCCCGATAATTTACCTTGGGATACAAAAAGTTCTTTTTACTATTGTCTGATTCCTGACTCATTTTTGATTTGCCATTCTGTGATTCATCTTTACTTAAGAATTAAAGCATTAAGGTTAACAAGACAAGAAGTAATGATTAACTTTAGATTAACAAGAGCAAATGCTATGTACTTGACTCCTTTTTTTATCTGTGGCATTGGTGAATCGAGGCATGATAACGACAATAATTAATAATTATCTATGTTAAAGATAATTAAAACTAAGAGCTAAGACCTGGTAGCCCTTCGGATTTCAGCAGTTGCTTCAACAGCGTGGCTAAACAAAGGGCTTGTATAACCACGCTTAAGTCAATACATTTGTCTAACCTACTGCCTCACCACGAACAATACTACTTTCTATCCCAGATACTTGTTGAATATTGTTTATTTATCAACTAGCTGGATATAGGTAGTGCATATAGCCATGATTTAATTATTTTTCTTCTGCTTCTTGTCTTAAATCATCTGCTTTCTCTTGTTTTTCCTGACCATGTTCAACTGCTTGTTGATCGTCAGAAAAATCTCCTAACTTTTCTCTGATTGTACCTTCAATATCTTCACTTCTAGCTTCTGCTTTAAGCTTTAGTTCTTCTGCTTTATCTTTAATACCCATATATATTCTCCAAATTTTAGTTGTATAATTAAAGGTACTATTTTTACTCTCAAATATCTTCTATCTTCAGATTGATTATTTATTTATAAACTAGCTTTCAATATTTTGAAAAATAAATAGTTTTCAATTGTTTCTAGTTATAGGTCGTTCTCCATCAATATCTAAAGTATCGACAACTTCGTATTCATTAGCCATAATGGGACGTTCCCCATCTGCTTCAAAAGTATCAACAACCTTTAGATCATGATTATTTGTAGTCTGCTTATTATCTATTTTTGATACGCTATTTACCTTATTTTTTTCTTCTGGCTGCTTCTGAGATTCGTTTGATTCGGAATTATTTACTAAAAAATCAGGACTTTTAGCAATTGGTCGTTCCCCATCAATATCTAAGGTATCGACAACTTCGTATTCATTAGCCATAATCGGACGTTCTCCATCTGCCTCAAAAGTATCGACAACCTTTAGATCATGATTATTTGTAGTCTGCTTATTATCTATTTTTGATACGCTATTTACCTTATCTTTTTCTTCTGGATGCTTCTGAGGTTCATTTGATTCGGAATTATTTACTAAAAAATCACGACCTTTAGCAATTGGTCGTTCCCCATCTTCTTGAAAAGAATCTACTACATCAATCTCACCTTTATCAATCGGACGAATACCATCTTCTTGAAAAGTTTTGTTTTCTTGTTGTTCGCTCATGGTAAATACTTGCTGATAGATATAGGGTTATAAGTTAAACAATTCAATGGCTATATAAGATAGCCATTGAATTGTTATTTAGCTTTTTTTAGTCAAAGAAGTCTTTAACTGAATCTACAAAACTTTCTGATTTGTCGCCTACAGTATCTTTGGCATCATCTAATTTGTTTTTAGCAGTGCCGATACCTTGCTTTACATTACCTTTTGCTTCGTTTAATGCACCTTCTGCCTTGTTGTCTATGTCGCTTGATGCTTTACGCTTGACTGTACCCATTCCCTCTTGCATAGAGCCTTCAACCCGATCGCCAATTCCCGATGCTGTTGCTGCTAGTACAGAAGGATTATTAAAAGCTTCTATATTTACTGAGGCATTAGCCGAAGCAGTAAAAGAATTAAAACCTACAAAGATAGTAAAGGCGATCGCGCTTAGAGCGATCGTTAATTTACCTGCATATATCTTGAATTTAGTGATCATTTTTTGTCCTTTATCTAAAACGCAATGTTTATTGCTTTGTTCTTTAGCTTCCATACTGTAGTTGGTATTTTTTTCAATTTAATCTTTCTGGAGTTAGAGATTAAGAAAAATTAAATCCTAACTGCTTTAACTGTCGATAGCCCTACTTTACTATCCTTTAACTCCACTGCCAACGTCCGTCGGAATTATATATCGCTGAATCAATAAAAATAAAATTAAAATTGGGGCAATAGAAATAACTGAACCTGCTGCTACCAATCTCCAATCTAAGGAAAAAGAACCAGCTAAATTTTCTACCGCTAGGGGTAAAGTGTAATAATCTGGATCATCTAAAACAATTAAAGGCCAGATAAAATCACTCCAAGAGCCAATAAATACAAAGATAGCTAGAGTGAATAAAGCAGGACGAATTGCGGGTATCATTATATTCCACCAAATACCCAGTTCAGAACAGCCATCGATACGTGCAGCTTCTTCCAACTCCAAAGGAACAGCTTTTAGTGCTTGTCTGAGCAAAAATATCCCAAATGCTGAGGTGAGATTGGGCAAAATAATTCCCATATAGGTATTTCTCAAGCCTAAATTTACCGCCAAGATATATAGAGGAATCATGACGATCTGAAAGGGAATCATAATGGTTGCCAAAATAAGAGCAAAAAGCAACTCTCGTCCCCGAAAAGACAAACGAGCTAAGGGATAGGCAGCTAATGAGCAGAAGATTAGATTTGAACCTACGGTGGAGACAGCAACAACTGTACTGTTAATTAGATATTGTCCAAAAGGATAACTTTGCCAAACCGTGACAAAATTTTTAAAGGTAGGTTGAGTTGGCAATATTTGCGGTGGAAAAGCAAAAATATCTTCGGTGGGAGATTTAAAAGACGTGCCAATTAACCACATTAGAGGGAACAGCATCAAAAAAGCGATCGCACTAAGAATTAGATACGTGACTATGGTTTTGGTTATTGACCGCTGATTTATTGTCATTTTTAATCGTAATTCAGTTTTTGGTTTCTAGAATAATCAGTAATAAATTATCAATGAACAATAAAAGTTTGTCTTGCTTAGTAATCAGCGATCATTTCTGTTCTTTACAGCGGAATCTTCCCTCAATAAAATCTCTTTTGGCTAAATGTTTGGTTTTTCTCCCTGTGACTCGCTTACGCCACATTTTGAAGCTCGAATGTTTCATTTCCTTTCTCATCAAAGCTATGACTTCTTTTTCTTGTAAGCCAAACTGAGTTTCTATCGCCCCAAAAGGGGTACGATCTTCCCAAGCCATTTCTACAATGCGATCGATACTTCTTACGTCTAAATCAGATAGTTTCATAATGTTTAATTAAATTGAATTATCTAAGCTTTGATTTAACAATTTATTATATTTCGACAATTATCGCTTCTATAGCCAGATAGAAAAATCAAAATTTTAGCTATAATGCCCACCAGATTAAGCTATTATCTCTTACCGAGTTATGACATCCACAATTAAACTACCTCGTCGATTTCGTTTTACTCTCTCCCAAAGTTTAACTATTATCGGCTTAGTTATTACTCTAGGCTGTATTGCGATCGCTTTATTTGCTCCCACATTACAGGACATTGGCTGGTTACAAGACCCCACAGAAGGGTTAGCTAATCCAGTTGATGAAGCACCAGGGGCGGATTATTGGTTTGGGACTACTCGTCAAGGATATGATGTCTTTTCTCGCACTCTTTTTGGTACTCAAGCTGCTTTAAAAGTAGTGGTGTTGGCGACAACCATTAGTTTGATATTAGGCGTTCCTCTTGGCTTAGTAAGTGGCTATCTGGGTGGCAAAATTGATAAGGTTCTGATCTTCTTTATGGACACAATTTATACTTTACCTGGATTATTGTTGTCTGTAACTTTGGCTTTTGTGGTTGGACAAGGAGTGTTAAACGCAGCTTTAGCTCTTAGTATTGCTTATATTCCTCAATATTATCGAATTGTTCGCAACCATACTACTAGTGTTAAAACCGAGTTGTTTATTGAAGCTGCCCAGGCGATGGGCGCACCTACTAGCAGAATTTTATCTCGCTATTTGTTTTTTAATGTGATTCAAAGCGTTCCTGTTCTGTTTACCTTAAATGCCGCCGATGCAATTTTAATTCTTGGTGGCTTAGGTTTTTTGGGCTTAGGTCTACCTCCTGAAGTTCCAGAATGGGGTCACGATCTTCGTTTGGCTCTAGATGCTTTGCCTACGGGTGTCTGGTGGTCTGCTACTTTCCCTGGTTTGGCAATGACAACTATGGTTACAGGCTTGTCTTTGGTTGGGGAAGGACTGGGAGATATGTTGAATTCAGGAATACGCAAGTAAGGGCGAACGGTTGTTCGCCCCTACTTGACAAACAAAAACGATTTTGCAATAGTTATAGTAATAATTACCAAAATTTATTTAGATTTCCAGTATGAAAACAATTTTAGCAAAAGATACGCTAAATATAAACTCCCAAGATTACTCGTTATTAACAGATTTATACCAGTTAACCATGATTGCCTGCTATGCAGGAGAAGGCATCGCCACAAAAAGAGCCAGCTTTGAATTGTTTACACGGCATTTACCTCAAGATTTTGGCTATCTAATTGCCATGGGACTAACTCAGGTACTGGAGTATCTAGAAGCATTTAGCTTTAATTCTGAGCAAATTCAATTATTAAAAGATACAGGAATATTCGCTCATGCACCTAAAGCATTTTGGCAATTATTATCTGGAGGTTTTACGGGAGATGTTTGGGCAGTACCAGAAGGCACGGCAGTATTTGCTAACGAACCGATCTTAAGAATTGAAGCTCAACTCTGGCAGGCACAGCTAGTAGAGACTTATCTGCTGAACACAATCAATTATCAAACTATAGTTGCTACTAAAGCAGCAAGAATCAGAGACGTTGCTGGAAAACAAGCGACTATTCTTGAATTTGGCACAAGAAGGGCATTTAGTCCCCAAGGATCGCTTTGGGCAGCTAGAGCAGCCTTGGCAGCAGGACTTGACGGCACATCGAATGTATTAGCGGCATTAAAGCTAGGAGAAAAACCACGAGGCACAATGGCTCATGCTTTAGTTATGGCAATTGAGGCGATCGCTGGTAGTGAAGACGAGGCTTTTAAAGCTTTTCAGAATTACTTTCCTGACGCAACTTTACTTATTGATACATTCGACACTGTAGCAGCAGCACAGCGTCTACAAGCCCAAAGGGATGCAGGAGAAATCAGCGTCAGGGGAGTACGAATAGATTCAGGAAATTTGGCAGAATTATCACAAAAAGTACGCCACTATTTACCAGAGACTAAAATTTTTGCTAGTGGTGATTTAGATGAATGGGAAATCAGCAAACTACAACAACAGGGTGCATCTTTAGACGGCTATGGCATTGGTACTAAATTAGTCACGGGTGTACCAGTCAACGGGGTATATAAGCTAGTAGAAATAGATACTATTGCGACTATGAAACAATCTAGCCACAAGCTTACATATCCAGGTTGCAAACAGATATTCCGTAAAGTAACTGATGGTCACATAAGTTCAGACAGACTGGGTTTAAAAGATGAAATACCTGATGATGAACAAGGTTTGTTAGAAATAGTTATGCAGTCTGGGAAAAGACTACAATCATCTGAAAGCTTGGATACAATTCGTCAGCGCACTGCCAGTTCTGTAGCCAGTCTTCCTGCTAAGGTTCGTCAAATTAGCCAGCCTTTAGCATTTGAAGTTGATATTTCTGATGCTTTAGAGTCTCTGCAATATGAAGTAGCTGGAAGAAATAATAAGTAATAAGTAATAAGTCAGGATAATCAATACAGCCAATTTGACCTGGAAAAAATCTACCAAGTCGGATCATCGTATATATTTACCGTTAATTCTGATATGTTTCCAGGAACAGAACTAATACAGGCACAAATAGCTTCCCCATCCCCTAGTTCCACTTCACAAGCATGACAAGAACCCATTAAACATCCTGTGGCAATAAACACTCCTGCTCGTTCTGCCACCTGTAACATTGGTTCTCCTGGTTCTGCTTCGACTGTAATATTGTCTGGCAGAAAACAAACCTTAATACTCATTTACTTTTATAGATAACCTTTAATAATAATTAGACAAAATTTTCTTTAAATCTAAATGTTTTTCTACAATGTCTGCCAGGGTATTCAAAGTAGTCTCTCTTTGATCTCGGTAATTAGAAATCCCTGTAGCCAAAGACGACATTCCCCTTTGCTTACGTAAGTGATTAATCCAAGAGCGTCGCCAAGCACCGTTATCAAATAGCCCATGAATATAGCAACCCCAAACAGACTGATTTTTGTCTACTAATCCTAAGCCAACATCATCAAAAATTGGTCGATAATCTTCTTCTCCTCCTTCTTTAAGACGACGACTAAGACGAGTGCGCCCTTGGTGAATTTCATAGCCGTCTACGGGTAATCCAGGTTGGGGAAAGTGGGAAATTATTTGTCTTTGACGAGCGATTTTGTTAGGGGAAAGCATAGTTGTAATTGGCAATAGATCCAGAGCGTTGTATTCTCCTGCTTCTCCTTCAAAGCCCTCTGGATCGATTATACGCTGTCCTAAAATCTGATATCCGCCACAAATACCTAATACCGTACCTCCCGCAGCAGCATAGTTTTTAATCTGTTCTGCCATACCGCTTCTTTCCATTGCTAATAAATCGGCAATAGTGGTTTTAGTTCCAGGAATAATTACTGCATCAGGATGTCCTAGAGAATCTTGAATATCTATATAGTTAACAGCTACGGAAGATTCTGCCTCTAAAGGGTCAAAATCAGTAAAGTTGGCAATTCTCGGTAGTCTAATAACGTGAATATTAATATCTTGACTATTACGACGGCAATTTCTTTCTAACAAATCGAGGGAATCCTCGGCGGGAAACTGCTCATTACTCCAGGGAATTACACCCAAGACAGGTACTTGGGTTTTTTCCTCTAACCATTCGATACCTGAGTCGAGAAGCTCTTTCTGTCCGCGAAATTTATTAATTACCACCCCTTTGACAAGCGATCGCTCTTGGGGGTCTAATAGTTCTAGTGTGCCTACTACGTGAGCAAACGCGCCACCACGCTCAATATCTACAATCAAAATAGTTGGCGCATTGAGATGTTTAGCAACTCTCATGTTAGTCAAATCTCGGTGCTTGAGATTGATTTCAGCGGGGCTTCCTGCCCCTTCACAGACAACCAGATCAAATTCTAAAGATAGTTTATACAAAGACTCTTGAATTACTTCCCAGCCCAAATCAAAATATTTCTCATAATATTCGCTGGCTTTAACCGTACCTACAGCCTTGCCCTTAATAATTATCTGAGAAGTCATATCCCCTTGAGGCTTTAATAAAATGGGGTTCATTTCTACTCTGGGGGCAACTCCTGCTGCCCAAGCCTGAACTGCCTGAGCGTGTCCTATTTCTCCTCCAGTCGATGTTACATAAGCATTTAGTGCCATATTTTGCCCTTTGAAGGGGGCAACTCGCCAACCTTTTCTTGCCAAAATACGGCATAGTGCAGCAGTCAGAAAGGATTTTCCTGCATGAGATGTTGTCCCGACCACCATAATCGCTTTCATCGATCGCTCCTGTGCTGGAATATATACTCTGTTATAACAGCTAGATCAGCAGTTCATATTCTTAAAGCGTTTATTTTAACCAACGATTAAGCCAATTGAAAACTGGATCTATCAAAGAGGCAGGAGGAATCTGATTTTGTTCTTGTTCCCATTGGGTCACAATCTTTCTACCCAAAGGGGTTAAACGAAAACTATCGGTTAATCCCTGTCCGTCTACTTCCCGTCTTAACAAGCCTACACTAATTAGCCAAACTAATTTGGCTTCAGTTTTTGGTTCACTAAAAGCTTGGGTGGCATAACCCAGTTTAATCCCCGTTTCGCCAGCAATTTGCTGAATTGGTACGCTTTGATTACGCATCTCTTTAAATAGCTTGAGGCAAAAGGGAGAACAGGATAAAGCTCTTTTTGCTCTATTAATTATTCTGGGAGCATAATCAAATGCTTCACTATTTAAATCAGTAATCATTTTTAATTAATTACGCCTACCTACTTATTTGTTCTTTGCTGCTTAAATTGAGCAACGTTATTGATGATCTAATTTGCTAAACTAATTAATAAGAATTTAGTTCAAGAAAACTTGATGCAAGTTTCTAATCCTGCAAATATTTATATTATGACAGGGTTTCATGCCCTATCTGATTCTTTACGCCTCAAAATTGTTCAACTGCTACAAGAGCAAGAACTATGCGTTTGTGATTTGTGCGATCGCCTTGAGGTTAACCAATCTAAATTATCCTTTCATCTTAAAACCCTGAAAGAAGCAAAATTAATTTCTCCTAGACAGTCAGGACGCTGGATTTACTATAGTCTTAATTTGTCTCAGTTTGCATTGCTAGAGCAATATTTAGGCGACTTGTGCAGTAGCGCAACTATATTTCCTCGTCAAGATTGCGATTAGCTGGTTTTTTGAATTAGGAAGATTGCCAGAAAACATTTATTAGCAATGGTTTAATTTATGTCAATATGAATTATTAATATACTACAAAACAGCTAGAAATCACTTTTCTTGCTGAATTTAAGAATCATGTTTAAATCCCGAATTTCTTTACAAACTGCTTTACCAGCCAAAATATTTCTATCTACTGCTGTGATTACAATGTTTACATGGACAGTATCTAGCAAAGTTTATAGTCAAGAATATACTCAAAAAAGCAATTCTGTAGCAGCGACTCAACGAGATGAAGAATTAAGCAATTTAGCACAACAGGTTCATCAGCAAGTGAATAAATATCGCGCATCTGTCGATCTTGCACCTTTGAAACTAAATACTCAAATAAGCAATCAAGCTCAAATTCACAGCCAGAATATGGCGCAACAAAAAGTAGAGTTTGGTCATCAAGGTTTTGACTCTAGAATAGAAGCTTTAAAAAATAATATTGCCTATAGTCGCGCAGCAGAGAACGTAGCTTACAATCAAGGATATGGCGATCCTGCTAGTGAAGCAGTTAAAGGGTGGATAAAAAGCGAGGGTCATAGACAAAACATGGTGGGAAACTACAATTTAACAGGTATTGGAGTAGCAAAAAATCAACAAGGAGAATACTATTTTACTCAGATTTTTATTTTAGAATAGAGCAATATTTGGCTGATTTGTGCTGCGGTGCAATCATGATACTTCGACATGATTGCGATTGATTTTTTTTGTCGTTAAAAACTGCCCAGTGAAAATAGAGCGTTGCTGATGAAATTTATTGGTATTGATTTTGGCTGGACATCTGGCGCAAGTGGTCTATGTTGTCTGGCTTGGCAAGATAATACCCTAAAACTTTTGGACATCACTACTAGCCTAGAAATTAATGCCATACTAGCCTGGATAGATACCTGGGTATCAGCCGACGCACCAGCTTTAATTGCGATAGATGCACCTACGGTTATTAATAATCCAACGGGAATGAGATTAGCCGATAAATTAACCCATAAACATTTTGGTCGTTATCATGCAGGATGTTATCCAGCTAATCTTAATAGTAGTTTTGCCGATCGCACTGTAGGCTTGAGCTTAAGTTTGGCTGCTAGAAACTTTCAACACGCGCCAACCATTAAGGCGCAGCAGCCAGGCAGATATCAGATAGAAGTTTTTCCTCATCCAGCCACGGTCAATTTATTTGGTTTGGATAGAATTTTAAAGTATAAAAAAGGTAAAATTGCCCAACGTCAACAAGAGTTAAATAAGTTACGAGACTATATTGTTAATGTTTTACCCAAATTAGAACCCCCTTTGCATACTTCTAGTTTAGACAGCATACCTGAAATAAGTTCAGGCAATACTTCTAATCTAACTGGCAAAGAATTAAAATCTATAGAAGATCGACTCGACAGCTTGTTATGTGCTTATATAGCTGCTTACTGGTGGTATTGGGGAGAAGCCAAAAATCTGATTTTAGGAGATTTAGAAACTGGTTATATTGTTATTCCTATACGGACTTGAAAACTAAAGATTTTCTGCACCAATCTTTAGGCTATAAGCGACTCAAACCTTATTAAATTCTGACCTCTGACCCCTGACCTCATTATCATCTTGCTTATCCCTTAAATAGCCCTTGAGGACGCACTAAAAGAATAATGATCATAAGTGCCAAAGCTACGGCTAACTTGTACTCTGAACCCAATATAGGAACGCTTAACTCTTGGGCAATGCCAATTATAAAAGCACCGACGATCGCACCATAAGGATTGCCAATTCCCCCTAAAATTACCGAGGCAAACATCGGCAAAATTAGAAACCAGCCCATATTGGGGCGTATTACCGCAATCAAGCCATACATTCCCCCCGCCAAAGCAGTTAATATTCCTGTAATTATCCACGTCCACAGTACAACTCTCTCAACATTGATGCCCGAAACTCTAGCTAGATCGATGTTATCGGCAACAGCCCGCATCGCTTTGCCAATTTTAGTGTTTTGTAAAATCAGATGGAGAGCAACAATAGCGGCGATCGCCAAACCCACAACCACTATACGATAATAGGCAATACGCAGATCGCCAAATTCCAGGGCGGGAATTATGGGCAAGAGATATAGCTGGTTACTACCACCATAAAGCAATAAAATTCCGTTGCGAATAAACAAAGCTAGCCCAATCGAAATAATAATTAAAGTGGTATCACTAGCACGGCGATCGCGCATTGGTTTCCAAAGCAAATATTCAGCAATCAGCATAGCTACAATTGTGCCTATTGCGCCTAAGACCATTGCCAGCCAAATATTTAAACCACTGTCATTAGCCAGCCAGGTTAAATAAGCCCCTAGAGTCATAAAATCTCCATGGGCAAAATTAGAAAGATTGAGAATGCCATAGGTCAGCGTCAAACCAATTGCAGCCAGGGCGAGGATGCTACCAATGGCAATACCATTAAAAATAAGCTGAGGATCAAAATTATATTCTGAAATTAATGACCACATTCTTGTTTAGTAGCTCCAATAAATTAAGCAGGAAAAGATTCATCTGACAGTAGATAACAGCCAATAATTCTACGTTATCTGCTGCTGATTGAAAAATCCCGTTATTTGGTCTAGATTAAGCTACTTTCAAAACTATTAATTTAAATTTAATTTGAATTTTGATCGCGTTTTTCATAATGAGAGCAGTCATCACATGGTCCGCTAGGATTGATTGCACAACGAATATAGGGTGAACGAGCGTTGTTAGCACAGGTTGTATCACCAATAAAATATTTGGTTATTGGTCTACGGCGATCGCTTATAATATAAGAATCGCGATCGTAATAATAAGCATTATTACGAAAACTCTCTCGATGGCGATCGGAGTAGGTAGTTAAAATTTGAGCGCGTCTTAACCTCATTTGCCAGCGTTCTTTAGCTTTGCGGAAGATAGCTAAGTAAACTAAGGAAGGTAGAATACTTAGTAAGAGGATAAGAGCTAGCTTGATGACAAAATCGATAGAGTAGTTAGTCATATTGAGCTAGATAAGTCTGCGGAAGTGCTAGTTGTGGTTGCTGTAACCTAATTTCTATTATGGCTGCTTAACTGGATACATATCCGTTAATTGGTAGATAATTTTAGATTTGACTATTTTCGACTTTAATTAGCTTAAAAATAACAACCACTGCTTAACTAAATAATAGATTAAAGTTCAAAAGAACCGACGGGATTTAAGAGGCTAGGGACAAATCCTCTTTCAAGCTCGCGCATTCTCACTCGTTTTGCCTGTAGTGCTGTTTGCAAAATTTTTATGGCTACTTTGGGTTTTCCTGCACCACAAAAAAATAAATCTGCTGCAAAATAACCATATTCGGGCCAGGTATGAATAGCAATATGAGACTCGGCCAGGGTTGCTGTAGCGGTTACACCATGAGGACTAAATTGATGAACACACAGATCGATTAAAGTCGCTTCTCCTGCTTTAATAGCTTCTAATAATCCTTGTTTGATAGCTTCGGGATTGTTGAGTAATTCAGCTGGTGCTTGCCAAGCATCTACAACCAGATGAGTTCCCATTTTTTCCATTCGTTTAACCTTAATCAATAAATTAAATTTTTAGATTGAGCGTTTTACCTAATACATTATGCTATATGTTTTAATTTTATGGCGGTATACAGCAGAATTACTTATTTGTCGGCAATTGCCAGCTTTTTCTGCTTTAAAAGTTGCTAAAGCTGCCAAAGTAAAAGCAGCAGTCGATAATTCTGCATCTTAAATAATAATTTAATTCGAGCAACCTAATTTATATTTATTTTCTAGCTCAAATAAATCTGTTATAATTTTAAATCGATACGTTTAAGGAGAGGTGGCTGAGCGGTTGAAAGCGGCTCCCTGCTAAGGAGTTATGGGGTGTAAACTTCATCGGGGGTTCGAATCCCCCCCTCTCCGTATTAGTTTAAGAAGAATATTTTTTTAATGTTTTCTTAATCTCTCCAAGAAAAAGATTGCGAAGAGATCGAGTACAATTCCAGTCTATTGAACCTGTACGGGATTAGAATTGGGACTTTGAATATGAAATATCTCAACTTAGCTTATTTAAGAAAATATCGCCTTACTTCTAAAACATTATTAACTTTGGTCTGTTTGAGTGCTGGTATATTAGCAACTTCTTGTCAAGGAGGAGGATCTGATGGAAAACAGTCTAGTGCAAAAGATAACGGTCTTAAATTAGGTTCTTTGTCTCCGACTACGGGAGATTTATCCTCAATTGGACAGAACTGGCCTATCGCCGTTAAATTAGCCGTGGACACAATTAATGAGTGTGGTGGGGTTAATGAAGCCCCCGTCAGTCTAGTTACCGAAGACACTCAAACCGATCCTAGTGCGGGAAGCAGCGCCATGACCAAACTAGCCGAAGTAGACAAAGTTGGTGGAGTTGTAGGAGCTTTTGCCAGTAGCGTTTCTGGTGCAGCAGTAGATATTGCAGTAAGAGACAAAGTGATGATGGTGTCTCCTGGCAGCACAAGTCCTGTATTTACTGAAAGAGCGAAAAAAGGTGAATTTAATGGATTTTGGGCGCGCACTGCTCCACCAGATACTTACCAATCCCAGGCATTAGCAGCATTGGCAGAAAAAAAGGGGTTTAAAAATGTTTCCATCGTCGACATTAACAATGACTATGGTGTGGGATTTGAACAGCAGTTTGCCAAAGCATTTAAAGAAAAAGGCGGTAACATTGTCGGCAAGCCAGTACGTTACGATCCTAAAGCAGCAACCTTGGATAGTGAAGCAAAAGCAGCTTTTGGAAGTAAACCTGATGCTGTGGCAGCGATTCTTTACGCCGAGACAGGTAGCGTGTTGCTAAAATCTGCTTTTGAGCAGGGTTTAACTGACGGGGTAACTATTCTACTAACAGACGGTGTTTATTCCGATGATTTTATCCGCCAAGTGGGTAAAACTGCCGATGGTAAATCTATTATTGCTGGAGCTTTGGGAACTGTACCAGGGGCAGATGGTAAGGCTTTAAAATCTTTTACGGCCTTGTGGAAGGAGAAAACTGGCAAAGAGCTAACTGCTTATGTCCCTCATAATTGGGATGCCACAGTTTTAATGATGTTGGCAGCAGAAGCTAGCGATGCCAATACTGGAGAAGGCATTAAAAGCAAAATATTAGATGTGGCAAATGCTCCTGGTACAGAAGTTAGCGATGCCTGCGAGGCGATGAAGCTAGTTCGCCAGGGAGAAAACATTAATTTCCAGGGCGCAAGTGGTAACGTTGATATCGATCAAAATGGCGATGTTGTCGGCAGTTATGATGTTTGGCAAGTAGGAGAAGATGGTAGCCTGAGCGTAATTGATAAAGTTAATCCTGTCAGCAATAAATAGTCTGACCAACAATCACAGATTTCTCTTGCAAACTAACCCTGAATCAAACTAAGCTTAAGTTGAGATAGGAACAAGATATATAATTGCGATCTATATCTTTTGTGCATCCCATAACCCTCATCTAAAATCATTCCTGTTTTAAATAACTCAGATCGCACTTATCGCATTCTAGAATAAAGAACACCATAAATTATGATACTGAAACAAGTAATTGCCCTGGTCAAAAGTCTCTCTCCTGCACCCGCAGTTCATGCTCATTGTGATGGTCCTTGTGGCGTATACGATCCCGCTTCGGCTCGTATTACGGCTGAGGCTGTGGTTTCTATGACCAAGAAAATTATGGATATGGAAGCCCCTCCTCATGAGGATAAAGCTGCTAATATTGCTTACCACAATACTCTTTCTCGCTATGTAACAATCAAAGAAGAGCAGGCTCAAAAAACCAAAGAAGATTTATTAATTCTCTGGACAGACTATTTTAAGCCTGTGCATTTGGAGAAATATCCCGATCTTCACGATACTTTTTGGAAAGCTGCTAAACTTTGTTCTGCTTGTAAAGTAGAAGTAAGTACAGAACACGCTAATGAATTAATGGAAGCAGTTCAGAAAATTCATAATATGTTTTGGGCAACTAAAGAACGTGACGTTAGCTTTGTCAAAGCCAGCTAGAATTTATTAAATTCCCCTAGGAAAGTTACTAAGGTGAGTTATTTAGATATAGCTCACCATTTTTTATAAATGAGATTTTAGCAAGCATCTCAAAAAATAGTTCAGTTGTTTTTAGTACCCGATCTTGTTAATTTTGATTAATTTACCTCAAAACTTAAAGGCAGTTGTTTGTTGAAGGGCAAATCTTCATTAATAGCAGTAATTTCCGCTTGTGAACCACGATTCACCTCACCGATGTAATTATGAAGAATTTTAGCCATACGACCGTTGTAAAAACGGTGCAAACTACGGTTAGCTGTTGCGGGAAAACCTCTTCTTTTTTTGTGCCTGCCTCCTGCACCTGGATCGTACATTTGAATACCGTTGGCTATTGCCCATTCAATAGGTTTATAATAACAGGCTTCAAAATGGAGACAATCATATTCCTCGTCACATCCCCAATAGCGTCCATATAAATTTTCACCTTTGCGCAGGCAAAACGACATACCTACGGGTTTTTGAGCGTCATGCTCAGTATATGCCACAATTAATACAAGGCGATCGCTGTAGTTGGGATAAAGCTGTTCAAAAAACTGACGGGTTAAATATTTGCTTCCCCAGTAGAATTTATTGCAGGTACTACTATAAAAGCGATATATCTCAGAATACAAGTGACGTGGAATTTCTGAACCGACATAAGTTTTAGTATGCAAACCAGCTTTAACGACGGCTTTTCTCTCTCGCTTAATGTTTTTGCGCTGATTACTATTAAACATTTTGAGATAGTCGTCAAAGCTTTGAAAATCGCGATTTGACCAAATATAGCCATGGTGTAGCCAGCTATGAAAACCGTTTTTTTCCATCATTGCGCCCCAGTCAGGATCGACAAACAAGAAATTACAGCCCGAAAGATGATTGCGATCGCAAAAATTATCAATTGCTGCTACCATAATCTCCGTCAGTATCTCTTCATCTTCTCCAGGGGCAATCAAGAAGCGATAGCCGACGGCTGGAGTAAAAGGGGTCATACCCAGTAATTTTGGATAATACTCAATACCCAAGCGATGAGATAAATCTGCCCACTGATGGTCAAAGATAAATTCACCATAGCTATGACCTTTAATATACAGTGGTGCTGCGCCAATTAGCTGAGCGTCGCGCCACAGTGCTAAATGGCATGGCTGCCAACCTGTACGGGCAGTAGCACTACCAGAAGTTTCAATGTTGTTTAGCCATTCCCATTCAAGAAAGGGAGTATTCAAAGGTTTTGCCAACTCATCCCAGTCTGGTTGAGGAATTTCGGCAATTTGAGAAACCCAAGCTATAGAATATTGAGATTTAATCTGCTCAACCATAAGGTATTTTTATTTTCAGGGCGGGAGGACAAACTTAAGTAAATTAGTTCACTAATTAGCCTAATAAATATTGCCCAAGATTGCAGCATCAATTTTATCTTTTTCTTGCTTGAATGATCTTAATTAACAAATGGGTAAATAGAGGAGCGTTAATTCTTTAAGCAGCCTCAATCAAGATGTCCCACTCAGGTTGAGAGTCTGCTTGGGTTTGGAATATTTGGGAAACAGTAACTAAAAGAGCAAGATGACTAATTAAACGATCGCGATTTTCTCTCAGGCGCGATCATTTAGCACATAATATTCTTACTGTACGGCGTATAGAACGCTCTCTTTCAACTCTAATAACAAATTATCTCTGTTTGACAGCTCACACTAAATCCGATTGATAAAGGTAACGATTAATTTACTGACCTCTGACTTGAAAAACCGATAAATTACCTACACGAACAGGATTTAGTATCACTCATTGTTACTATGCCTCTAAATAAGGTCTAGATAAAATAATCTTTCCTAAAATAAGGCTAAAAAATTGCTACCGTAACCAGCAAAAACCCATATTTGCATTAAAAAATATGACCTCGTTGATTTTTAATTATTAAGCTAGTGAATTACATTTAATCAATTAGACACGCTACAATTTTGAAGATAACTTTTAAATTTTTATAAATTTAGCAGCTTATCGTCTTTGGGTTTATGTTCTTAAGCGAACTCACGCCTGCCTCACAAAAATTTATTCAACAGCCAATTGCCTTGGCTGGCGGTTTTGCCTCTGGTATTTTGCATTTGAACTTTAAATGAAGAATTTTTGTCCAAATGGTTAGAAGCTTAAGAATATAACCAAGTGAACTATAATTCTGCGACTCTAAATAATAGCGACAAACCACATTCAACTAATATCATCATTACTTTTATGTTTTTAAGCGAACTCACACCTGCCTTACAAAAATTTATTCAACAGCCAATTGCCTTTGCTGGTGGTTTTGCCTCTGGTATTTTGCATTTGAACTTAAACGAAGAGCCTTTATCCAAATGGTTAGAGGCTCAAGGATATGACCAAGTCAACTATAATCCTGCGACTCTAAATAATAGGGATAAACCAAATTCAATTGATATTGATTAATAAGGCTTGAGTTCATTGGATTTTATACTCAATTATAAAAGTCATCAAAACAGTAAGGCACGCAGATGCTTGTCTGTGTGCCTGTATATTAGCTAACCAAATCCGATAATCAGATACGGAAAAGCTTTAAAACCCTATCCCTGCAAGAAGGTTTTTAGTTCCTCTGGTGCTTTGACCAAAGATAAAATTGTCTGTAATTGCTCGCCTTCTAAAACTTCATTTTTAAGTAGAGTTTGGGTGGTTGAATCTAACAAATCGCGGTTAAATTCGATAATTTTTAAAGCTATTTCATAGCCTTGCTCAATATTTTGCTTGACTAGGCGATCTATTTCACCTGCCACTTCGACCCCTACAGTTCTTCTAGAAGTGAAACCCTCAAGAAATTGCCCTTCGTTTTTAGCAAAAGCAACTGGACCTAAATCTTTACTCATGCCATACTCGGTTACGGCTTTTTCAGCCAGTTCGGTTGCCTTTTGAATATCATCACTCGCCCCCGTAGAGACTTTGTTAAAAACTGCTTTCTCTGCTGCCCGTCCTCCTAGTAAGGTAGCAATTTTGCCTCTAAGCTCATCCTCTAGCATCAAGAAGCGATCTGACTCTGGAGTTTGTAAGGTATAGCCCAAGGCACCTAGTCCGCGAGGGACGATAGAAATTTTGGCAACTTTATTGCCTCCAGGCATCAAGGCACCGACAAAAGCATGACCAACCTCATGATATGCCACGGTTTGACGCTCTATAGGGGTTAGTACGCGCGATCGCTTTTCTAAACCTGCCACAACTCGTTCAAAGGCTTCGTTAAAGTCTGTCATTAATACTGTCTGACCGTTGTTACGGGCAGCTAGCAGGGCAGCTTCGTTGACCAGGTTAGCTAAATCGGCCCCTGCAAATCCCCCAGTTTGGGACGCAATTTCGGTTAAGTCTACATTTTCCCCCAGCACTACCTTACGAGAATGGACTTTGAGTATTTCTATTCTGCCACTTTTATCAGGGCGATCGACTAATACCTGTCGGTCAAATCTACCAGGGCGACGCAAAGCAGGATCTAAAATCTCTGGTCGGTTGGTAGCAGCTATTAAGATTACGCCTTCGTTGCCATCAAAGCCATCCATTTCCGTTAGCAACTGATTTAAAGTTTGCTCTCGTTCATCATTACCGCCATTAGGGTTGTTACCACGAGATTTACCAATAGCATCTAGTTCATCAATAAAAATAATACAGGGTGCTTGGCGTTTTGCCTGACTAAATAAATCTCTGACCCTAGAAGCACCTACACCAACGTACAACTCGACAAATTCCGAACCAGACATACTCAAAAAAGGAACGCCTGCTTCCCCTGCTACGGCTTTTGCCAGTAAAGTCTTGCCTGTTCCTGGAGAACCAACTAATAATACTCCTTTGGGAATTTTCGCCCCAATCTGACGATATTTAGCACCATTCTGGAGAAAATCAACAACTTCTTGCAGTTCTTGTTTTGCCTCATCTACCCCTGCAACGTCAGCAAAGCTAATGCCAGTCTTACTCTTTTTATAGACTCGTGCATTGCTTTTGCCCATCCTCATACCAACACCGATACCGCCGTTTTCAGTGCTTAATTTAGCTAGCCAAGCAAAAGCACCTATTAATAGTCCTGAAGAAAGAAGCATCGCCACCAAACTATTGGTAGACTCTGAATTATCATTAACAAGACTAAACTCAATGTTTTGGCGACTCAGCACGCTAATCAAATTTTCATCAGAATCATGCTTTTGAGTTCGATAGCGTTGACCACCAAATTCTGCCTTGAGTTGATATTCAATCCAGCGAGATTTAATCGTCACCTGCTGAATTTTATTGGCTCTAATCTCATTAATAAATGTATTGTAGGTTGCTTGCGAAATGGTTTGAGTTTTCATTTCAGAGGTATTTGGAACAACATCAAGAAGCAAAATAGTGTTGCCATCTACTTTTTTGGGACTTCTCACTCATTGCATTGTCTGTTAGTTTTTATAGTTGGAAAAGCAGGGATTTCTACACTAATTTTTAGGGTCTTCCGTTAGCTGCAAGCTTTTGATACGGTTGTTACGATAATTCTTTTCGGTTTACCTGCAAAATATACTACAGCCAGACCATTGCTTAGGGCGGTATAAATCATAGGGGCTTGTCTTGGTCAGCATACCTGCGGAAGTGCGCCTTTGTCTTGCGAGGCAGCGCGATCGCGAAAAGCCCACCAACCTGATGTCATAATCAAAAAACGTAACGCTATAGTGAATTTATATTTATTTAAAAAGAACAAGATATAATTTTATTTCTTGCACATCAACCAATAATAAAATTTAGCTTATGCTTCTTTTAACTGCTTTTGTAGCAGCTTTTATTTTTGCAAGCTTTGTGGAATATTGGCTACATCGTTGGATGCACATAGATCCTCGCTTGGGTAGAGATATTATTCCTCATTATGAACATCATCGAGCCAATACGGCTAACGGGGTTTTATTAGAGTTCAAAGATTATGCGCTGGTAGTTCCTTTAAGCTTTTTGGCGTTTTTGATCTCAATACCAATAGGAATTAGTGCTGTGGCAGGCAGTATTGTCTATGCTGCTTTTTCTGCCTATGCTCATCAATTACAACATGAATGTCCAACCAAGTGTGTTTGGCTAAAAATGCCTGTCCATTATGTACATCATAAATATAATCAGTGGGACTGTAATTTTGGCTTGGCAGTAGACTGGTGGGATAAAATATTTGGTACTTATAAAGCAATGGATTGGTTAACCCCAGAAGAATTGGAAAAACCAGCCAAAGGCTATTTACAAATTAAATGGTAGTTATTAAATATCTGTAAATCTTCCTTAAATAAAAATCATAAGCATGATCCAAAATTTTCTTTTCACAGCTTTTATAATATGTTTGGGACTTTGGCTAATCTCTTCTTTTGGTGGATGGCAAGAACTATCAAAAAAGTATCAGACTGAAAACAGTCCGCCAACTGCATTTTACAAAAATATAAATCAAAGAGTATCTTTTAGACATGAGCAAAAGAGTGGTTCTTTGTCTTTAAGTAATTTGTGTATTGGTGTATCCGATGAAGGGCTTTATCTTGCCGTAACCTCTCCTTTCAATATTTTGTATCCTTCCTTGTTAGTTTCCTGGAATGATATTGCTTATCGTCAGGGAACTAACAGTAATTCTTCTGATAATTATTTTACTTTTTATTTAGGAAATCCTTATATAACCAGTTTTCCTCTAGGGTTAGATGTTATTGAAAAATTATCAGAAGATTATGGAGAACCCATTTTTCTCAATAAGTTAGGAGAACCTAGTTAGCAGATAAGATAAGAATGTTTACAGATTATCGCATTGCCAAACTGGTAATTTGCGTAGCGAAGCCATGCCGTTGAGCTTAGCGCTTTTGATTGTGTAGCAAAAGACTAAGCTGCTAAAACAGCCAAATGCAATAAGTTTTTCGCAAAATTATGGTTGAATTTCAGCCTTCATTCTTTTAAGGGTCACTTCCATTTGGTCGAACATTTGCTGGGGAGTCATGCCAAATTGATTTAGCTGTGTTTTCAATTGCTGCACAGTCATCTGTGCCATAAAATCTTCTGATAGCTCAAACCGCTTCATAAAAATGCGATAGCGTTCCATTAATTGCTCCATTTGATCGATAAACATTTTTTTGCCTTCTCGGTCAAATTTGCCGTATTCGCTACCTAATGTCATCAGAGATTGATAGTCCTCAAAAAGCTTTTTGGCTTCTTCTTGTACTACTTGAGAGTCAAAAAATCCCATAATATTTATCTAACCTGAATTTAACTTACATCTCGCTAAGAGAAAAATAAATAAAATATATTTATTGTTTTAAAACCTATATTTCTATTGTAGAGCAGTAAATAAAGACCAGTAAAATACGGTTTACCGACTGATTGCCAATTTGACTTAAGAAACTTAGGATACAAAAACTATTTTGACTTGAGCTATGTTCTTTGGTTTAGTGGGTAATATTAAGAAGGGCAAGAATTGCGAATCAGCATTATGATAAAAAAATTAAATATGAAGACAACAGTTATTGCTACAACGACGGTTGCTATCATTGTTAATTTTCTAGCGGTTGATGTCTTTGCTTCGACCGATGCAGACTACTCCTTTAGGCTCACTTCAGACTGGCACGACTGTCAGCAAATAGGAGCAGCATACCAAGAAGTTTACGCTTTTGAGACGGACAGCTTTTATGTCAATATCTGCCAAAAAGACAACGCTTATTTTTACTCAGGAGAAGCCAAACAAAGTGACCATAGCTCCATCTTTATTCCTGCGTATCTCCTAAAGAATGGTCAAGGTTTTCAGGCTAAAAATGGTAATCTATCTTATTTAGTCTTGTTACCTTTTGGCAAGCAAAATAACGGCAACCAAGTTCCAACTCGTAAACAAGCAGAAGCTATTTTAACTATCAAGCGTAATGGGCATTTAGTTTCGGTAGAATCTTCTTTAAATAAATATTGTCATCAATCAGCGGATGAGATTGCCTTTGATACTATTAAAATCCAGCCACAAAAGTCCAATCAAATAGCTACGATTCCCGCTCAACAAGACTTTGACTTAGATATATCTTTTGCTAACCAAGAACAACTTTTACCACCAGAAATTTTTCGGTCTAATTCTAGATTTGATTTTTATCGAGTCGGCGGGGAACTACATCGCTTAACTACTTGTAATTAAGATTTTAGATCATAATAACCCTCGATAGCGAATAAACAGTAAAATCACTGCCCACGAGCCTAATGCCACTTTTACAGCAACTAAAATATTGAGTAAAGGAATAATTCCTCCACTAAAAAGCGTGCCTAATTCTCCTGGCGGTAATTTCCAACCGATTAAAGTTACCACCGCTAAGGAAATAAAAATCAGCACTGAAAGCTTTTCCCAGGTAGCAGCATGATATTTTTGATAGATTGCTTCCATTTGTTGAGATGATAAGGTAATGGCAAGTAAACCGATCGCTGTTCCTCCTGCAACCCCCGCAGCAAAACCGCCACCAGGACTAAGATGTCCGCGAATTGCTAATTCGATACTTACCAAGGCAGCAATGGTTGCACCCAGGCGTGCAAGAATCATAGACGGGCGATCGCTAAATTGATAGACTGTTTCGGTAGGTTGTTCGTCTGCTAGCAAAAATTTCGTCCCCAAGATGGCGATCGAAAATACTACCACCTCAAAAATTGTGTCATAAAGACGATTGCGAAAAATTATGCCCGAAACTGCATTAGGTACACCAGTATCTTCTACTATCGAACCAACAATGGAAACTTCTTGCCATTGGGCTGCTGGATTGGGCATAATCAGCATTTTGACGAAGAATGCTAATCCTGCTGCAAGATAAAGCCACTTCATGAATGATCCTCCTCTTTGTTTACGGTTACGTAGGTCAAAGTAGTTTCTGGTGCGATTAATTCGGTTTGCATAATTTCAAACAGACGCTGCACTCTGATTGCAGTTTGATACATTGGGCTATTATTTGATGCCGATTTACTACAAATAGCGTGAACTTCTTTAGCCATCAGTGCTTTTTCTAGGGCTTTTGAGTTGGAATATTCGACTATTTCAAGACGTAAATGATATTGAGTAATAACTTTTTGAAGATTGGTTATTAGTTCTCTTAAATAAATATCTTTAATATCTTTGCGTGCCTTCATTTCTGAAAGTACCCCAAGACGCATTACCAAGGAGGAACGGACGGCAACGACATAAAGAGTAATTGCCAACATTGTCCCTACTAAAGCTTCAGTTAAAGCCACGTCTGCTGCGCCTAAAACTGCATAGATCAATGCTGCGATCGCTCCTAAAATGCCTCGGATAACCAACGCGTGATAAGGATTAACTTGGAATACCAACATCAAAGCCGCTAATGGCATTAAGGCAACAATGGCATAGATGTAATTATCAATCATTGCTTTTTCCACTACTAGAACAATACGCCAAAACATAGCCCAGTACTGTATTCCAAATTGCTAAGGAAATAATTGCCAAGAGCAACAACGACCATTCATTGGGTATTTTAAGTAGTAACCCGAAAATAATAGTCATAGAACCAAGGGTATCGGCGACAGAAAGACTATGAAGCTTAAATAGTACGGATCTGTTGCCAATTAAGGGCAATGTTCCCCAAAACCAGAATATAATGCCGATAATCAACAGACTGTAACTTAAAATGTCAATCATAAAATACTTTTCCTCAATAAATTTTTATTCAAGCCAAACGCTCTTATCCAGATACCATCTATATAATCTATGCTTCGTTTAACCGTTTAATTAAATGTGCCAAGAGCATTAATCCCGCATTGCCTACACTCAAAATGAGGACTGCGACAACTCCAATTGACCAATCATCCCGTAGAACAGAAATAAATAGCATCATAATTGAGGTTTTTGTGGCAATACTGGCAAATGCCAGCATTTTTTGCCAAATATCGTCATCCTGCCAAGCTTCGTAGATTGGGATTAATAAAGCTAAAATCATCGCTATCAAAATTGAATCCATTGTTTCATTTATCAGTTATTAAAGTTAATAGACCTCTTGCATGAATAGAAAATTAATCATTTTTCCCTTTAAATTCGAGACCCCGCGTCGCCGTTAGGCGCAAGGGAATGCTCGAATTACTTTCCCCTTTTGCCTCCTAAATAAGTAGTTCATAGTGATTCGTGCAAGAGGTCTAATCTCTATTGGCTTCTCTACTCCTTACCTTCGGTTTAACTCGATGCACCTCATACCAGCCAGCTTCGTCATATTTCACGACAATAGTTTTAGGGGTAAAGGTAATCAAAAATATATCGAGAAATATTAGTCCTGGTGTCCGTCGAGATTTAACTCTTTTCCTGACGATATCCTCTTCATTGTGGGGTCGAAGCATAATTTGGATTGCCTCAATATAAGCTTGAGGAATAGCAACGACGATTTCCCACAACACCCGTAGCCAATCATTTAACGCTTCTGGAGATGTATAGCTACGAGGCAATAGCAGCGCGATCGCCACGCCGATAATAATATTAGCCAGACTATAATCAGCAGTGAGTAAAAACCAAATTGTTAGTCGTAGTATTATATTGAGAATTGCGATCGCCTCCATACTATCCAGAAAAGTAAAACTAACGTTACTGCCATGACCCCAATCAAATGATCGAATTGCTCAAAATCACGGGGTATTTTAATTGCTAGTTTCTTGAAGATTAAAAGATAAGCCAACCAACCTAAAGCAATAGTGGCTAAAGGTTTAATTGTATTTTGTAAGCTATAGGCTTGATAGTAAAAAACATTTGCACCAATTAATCCCCCTAGTAAAATTACCATCGCCCACCAAAATCCAGGTTGGATCTTCTTCTGCGCCCGCTCTTCATGTCCCCCAGTATCTCCCTCTCCTAGTCGCCTTCCGTGTGGCAGAAAAATAAATTTAGCAAAAGAAATTGCTGTTCCCAGTGCAGCAAGATTCATGCCAATCACCTGCCAGGGTAAGAGATTTTTGCTAGTTAAGACTTTTGCCCCAAAACCAGACAGTAAAGGAAATCCAGAAATTGAAAAACTAGCGATCGCTAAAGCCAGCCAAATCTTATTATCGATAGGTTGCTGTTGCAGTTGTTTAAAGTTGCGACTAGGTAAAACCCCCGCAATTAAAAACAATGCAGACTTGACCAAACCGTGAGTTAGGGCATAAAAACCACCTACAACTGGCGCAGCAAGGACAAAACCTAACTGAGAAATAGTGTGAAACGCTAACATCCGCTTGGTATCTTTTTCCAAAACCGCAAAACCTACTCCAAAAAGTGCTGTAGCCACGCCAAAAAACCTGACAATAGGATCGATTTCTGCCAACAGCAGCGCGCAACGTACTAAGGGGAAGACACCCGCTTTAACTACTACTCCCGAAAGCATTGCCGAGACAGGACTTTCTGATTCGGAGTGAGTTAAGGGCAACCACAAGCCTGAAACAAAAATACCGCCTTTAACTAATAGTCCGAGAAAAATTAGGGCGATCGCTTCTGGGGGAGAACCACGTAAACCTGCATAATTAAAGGAATGATGCGCTTGATATACCAGCACTGCCCCCACCAAATAAAACAGCATGGCTACATTGCTGACGAAAAGATAGCGCAATCCTACCCAAATCGATCTGTCAGTGCGGGGATAAGCAATTAGCAGAAAGGATGCAATGCTAATTACTTCTAGTGCCACATAGAGACTAATAAAATCAGCACAGATAAAAGTAGCGTTAACACTTCCATGCAAAATAATTAGCTGCGTATAGAAAAAAGCTGTTTTGCCAGTTTGCCAACAGTAAAGAATAACTGCTGCTGTCACCAGTGCATTAGTAAGAATAAAAAAGCCACTTAATTGGTCAATGATTAAAGTAACGCCAAAATTATCTAGTAACTGAATATCTAAAGGTGAACCGAGTAAAAATATCACCACGGCGTAAGCAGTCGAAACTAGAGCAATTCCTAATGCTAGAATCCGATCTAGCTTGGGAAACAGATAAATAACAAAGCCGATAAAAAATGGTATAGCTAGCCAGGCGATCGTCATCTTGATCATGGCGTATTATTCTCTTCGATCGCACTCGTTTCTAAAGTCGGATTATCTTTTGCTAACTTCATTACTCCCACCAGCATTAAAGCCTGGATTGAAAAGCCAATCACAATCGCCGTTAAAATAACCGCCTGGGGAACAGGATCGGCATAAGCAATATTATCTTTATTGCTCACAATGGGCGTATACAAACCATCCCGTGATGCTACCAGCACATAATAGGCAATGACTCCTGTACTCATAATGTCCATCGAGATAATTTTCATGACTAGATTTTGTTTAAAGATAATGCCAAAAAATCCACATAACATAGTGGCTAAAATACAAGCTTCTAACATTTCTCAATCACCAATAAAAAACGACTAATATCAAACAGCATTTTTGAGTAAAAAAAGCATCGGTAAAGTTAAGGCAATACGAAAAATAAATTTAGAAGCAAATTCTAATACTTGTTGATTAGAGATATCTGGGTTTTGGGAACTAAATTCGAGCATATTAGGTAATAAAAAAACCGCTGTAAAGACATAGACAGTAAAACAAAACCAAACTAAAGTGTTTCGAGCTGAAACTAAATAATTCATAATGTTTATTAAAATTTATAGATTAAAATCTATGTAAAAAAAAAACTCATAGTAAATATACTATACATATTGGTAAATAAAAACAAGCACAGAATGCAATACTTCTTGTTTAAGCCCTGTTATTAATTGGTTGAGTAATAGGTAGCGGGTATTGGGTAGTAGGTTATCGTTACCCAACTTAAGATCTACCGTAGCGATCGCCAAAAAAACAGTCAAGCAGGTTTAATAATTGAAAGGTAGTCTAATGTAAATAGAGAGTTAGCAAATTAGCTATATAGTCATTCTAATTAGTTGGCGTATAGTAGTTTTGTATTGATAACTAGGTTAATCGTTACTCATTACTCGTTACTTTTTCCCAAAACCAACTGGTTGCTATTTAAAGTGACTATACTTCTTATCCCTTATCCCTCATCCCTTAAACCGTGTCTATCATTGCCGTCGAAAACCTCAGTAAAATATACCCTGTAGCGATCAAAAAGCCAGGACTCAAGGGAACTTTAACCCACTTTTTTCGCCGTACCTATCGCGAAATCAAAGCTGTGCAAAATGTAACTTTCCAGATTCAGCCAGGGGAAGTGGTCGGATTTTTGGGTGCTAATGGTGCAGGCAAAACTACCACTCTAAAAATGTTAACGGGTTTAATCCATCCTTCTGAGGGAGAGGTAATGGTGGCAGATCATATTCCTTTTCGCCGTCAGCCTCAGTTTTTACACAAAACCAGCCTAGTGATGGGACAAAAGCAGCAATTACTTTGGGACTTACCTGCTCTAGATTCTTTACGCATTAATGCTGCTGTTTACAATATTCCCGACAAGATTTTCAAACAGCGTCTGGGCGAATTGGCGACTATGTTAGATGTTACCGATAAGCTTAATCAGCCAGTGCGAAAGCTTTCTTTAGGAGAAAGAATGAAGGCTGAGTTGTTAGCTGCTTTGCTACATCATCCTCAGATATTGTTTCTCGATGAGCCGACTTTGGGTTTAGACGTTAATGCTCAAGTAGCAGTCAGAAAGTTTCTGCAAGAATATAATCAACGCTATGGAGCAACAATTTTGCTGACTAGCCACTATATGGCAGACATTACGGCATTGTGCGATCGCGTTTTGTTAATTCATCAGGGACAACTTATCTATGACGGCTTACTTGATGGTTTACTTGACCGCTTTGCCCCCTATCGTCAAGTAAAAGTGGTATTGGCACAGCCAGTCTCAGAGACAGAATTGAAAGAATTTGGCGAGATTGAATCTATCCAAGGACAAGAAGTTAAATTTTTAATCCCCAGAGAAAAACTAACCTCCACTATTTCTCAGATTTTGGCTCAATTACAAATACAAGATTTAAACGTCAACGATCCACCAATTGAAGAAATTATTGGTCGTTTGTTTCAAGCAGGAATTTCTTGACCAGCGATCGCAGATTATCTCTCCCCAGCGCGATCGATAGCTTAAACCAAAAAAATGTAGTTGATTAAGTTCAGGTTTAATTTTAGAATTAACTCTTCTCATCTCAGCCTAAATCTTACACTTTCTTACTCACCATTAAATTTTGGCAATATGAAAAAGCTTAAAGGAAGAGATCTGCTTGGCACTGCCGATTTGAACGCCGAAGAAACTCTGAGTTTATTAGAATTAGCTCGTAAACTAAAAAATCAAGAACTAGTTATTCAATGCAATAAAGTTTTAGGTTTACTATTTTATAAAGCCTCAACCCGTACCAGAGTATCTTTTAGCGTGGCAATGTATCAGCTAGGGGGACAGGTCATCGATCTTAATCCTAGCTTGACTCAGGTTGGTCGTGGTGAACCAATTGAAGACACTGCTAGGGTATTAGACCGCTACCTTGATATCTTGGCTATACGCACCTTTGCCCAAGCAGATCTCCAAACCTTTGCTAATTATGCTCAAATTCCGATTATTAATGCTTTGACTGATTTAGAGCATCCCTGTCAGATTTTGGCTGATTTATTAACGGTACAAGAGTGTTTTGGTTCATTAGCGGGCAAAACCCTAACTTATTTAGGAGATGGAAATAATATGGCTAACTCTCTACTCCTGGGAGGTGCTTTGACTGGTTTAAATATCAGGGTTGCTGCTCCTCAAGGTTATGAACCAGACCCCGATATTGTGCAGCGCGCTCAAAAAATTGCTGCGGGTAAGTCTGAGATTGTTGTTACCCAAGATCCCATTGCTGCTGTAGAAGGAGCGCAGGTAGTTTATACAGATGTTTGGGCAAGTATGGGACAAGAAGACTCCGCAGATCAAAGGATTCCTATTTTTAAACCCTATCAGGTAAACCAGCAGCTTATTAATCATGCCGATCCTCAGGCTATTATTCTCCATTGCTTACCTGCCCATCGAGGAGAAGAAATTACCAATGAGGCGATCGAGAGTGAGCGATCGCGTGTATGGGATCAGGCAGAAAATAGAATGCACGCCCAAAAAGCCCTATTGGCTAGCTTATTAGGTTGGGAATAGTTGGAAAATAGGAGGGGAAAAGGAAATGCTTTTATTCCTCATCCTTTATCCCTTCAAAAGCTACTCCGCTTCACTTAAATTAAATAAGAAGGGAATACCGCCTTGAGAATCACCACTAGTAACTAATACTCTGGGCATCTGCGCTCCACCTTCTCGCCAAGCTTCGATCGCTTCTTTTTTCAATACTAGTTCTCCACCCTGAGCTTTAAGCGTTTCTGCTAATAGTCTTTGAGCCTCAGCTTTACCTTTGGCACGGTTAATATCTGCCTGAGCCTGCTGCTCTGCCTCTCTAGCTACATATACTGCTCTTTGGGATTTTTGTTCGGCAATTTGCTTCTCTTCAACTGCTCTAGCAAATTCAGGAGAGAAATTAAGGTCAACGACGCTGGTATCTAAGATAATGATGCCGTATTTGTCTAAACGCTCTCCCAGAGCATTATCAAAGTCTTGTTTTAATTCATTCCTCTTAGTAATTGCTTCTTCAACCGTTCTTCTGGCTGCTGCGATTTTAAATGATTCTTGGGTTTGAGGAGCAATAATTTTTGAGACAATATTTTGCAATGTTCCCTGTTTTCTTCTAATTTCAACTACTTGAATCGGATCGAGACGGAAGTTAATTGCAAAGCTAGCTTTAAGATCTTGTAAATCTTTAGTAGAGCTTTCGGCAGGTACTTCAAATTTTTGTACCGTTAAATCGTAAATATCTACATTAGATACTAATGGTGGACGAAAATGGAGTCCTTCAAGCAATACGCCATCTTGAGCCTTGCCTAAAATACTTAAAACTCCAGCCTGACCTGGATTAAGAATGACAAATGAATTGAAAGCAAGCAAAGCTACTAAAGCAGCAACAATACCACCCAGCAAAGGCTGCCAACTATTTGATGACTGAGTATTCAAACTAGTATCTCCTCTATTATATACAGAATAAATTTGTGATCGGTATTTGAAAGTCTATCGTAATTTAAAGGTTTAGCACTAATTAAGAGTATCAGAGATTATTGTCAAATCGATTAACGCCTTATAGATTAAAGTCGAGCAACTTCTAAGATAACTTAATTGCTATGCAGCAGATTTCGTTCAAAATAGTCTATTTTTTGAGTTAATGCAGGATGTTGCTTGTGACTTTTACTTTATTTATGGCAACTTTCAGTCATCATGTCTTTGACAATAAAGTTTTAAAAAGCTCAAATTACTGTATACAACGAGTTATTCAACCACTATGCACCATTCATAAAGCTCAAAATCTACGCACTTGTTAGCAATCAAGGGATCTTGAGCGACTATAGTTTGTGCTTCTTGAAGAGAACTTGCTTCAAAAATCAGCATTCCTCCTCCTAATCCTTTCCAATAGCCTGTTCTCGCTTTGTGTCCTTGAGCAATTAGTTGGCGTACATATTTTTTGTGTGCAGGAACATATTGATCAAAAGCAATTTTGTTGACTATTCCCTTTTCTATTTTGACGAAAGTAGGCATAAGCAAAAATTAGATTTATTCGAAAAAGATAACGATACTAAATATTACAATAACGTTATATTTATGGCGGTTCTCAAATTAGTCAGATATAAATTGAATTGTTTTAAGGCAAAAGCCATAAAGGATTTAGCCGCAAGCGTACGGAAGCAAAAGTTCAATGTATCTCGATAAACCGAGAAACGCTTTATTTACAGCTAATTAAGCATTTTCATTATTAAAATAAATGATGATCAAAAAAATACTAGGAAGAAAAAATATTAAGGTAAATATTTCTATTGTTGGCGGTTCTAATTCAGTAATGCGAAATGGTTATGCTAAATATTTAAATGCTTACATTAAAAAAGAAATCTCTTTAGAAACATCGTTGAAATATTATTCTTTGGGTGGCGTACCTAACATTTTTGCTACTATTCAAGAATCTAGATACGACATAGGTGCAAATAGCGATATTATATTTTTTGAATGTTGTGTAAATGACCGCCATGCTATTGAAACAGACCATTATTCTCTAGAGTTAGCAGAAAAAGCTTTAGAGGGATTTGTTAGAAAAGTAAACAAATCAAATCCTAACTGCTTAATAGTTATCCTAATTTTCGGCATTAATTTAGATAATTTTTATAATACTCATTGTTATTTATCAGAGCTTTATCAAAAAACAGGTTATCATTACGGTTTGCCAACAATTAATATTACTAAACTATTAAGCAATACTTATAATTTAGAGTACGTTAAATCTTTATATAATGATAAAGACCATGCTCACTACTCTAGACCTCAAGGAGTGCAAATCGTTTCTCAGACTATCGTAAACGAACTAAAAAGGCTCGGAACAATAAATAATCTACAGACAATTAAAACCAGCCTAAAAAAGAAAGATAAGCAGTTAAAAATATTTCCTACTTATCGTGATAACCTTGAAGAGTTGGCTTTCCTTGAATCTTTTGAGAATGGCAATTACTTTTTCAAGCCTCCCAAAATATCAGTTTACCAAAACACAGTTTTTAGGGAAAAAAATTTTACTATTTATCAAGGTAATTTATTAAAGTTTCTTTTAAAAGGGAAGCTGATGGCAATTTTTATTAAATCCGATCTTAATGATGGTTTTATTACCATCGAATTTAACAAACAACGTATTGTTACTAGCTCCTATTCTTCTTGGGTCAATAATATTAAACCTCAAAACGTTATTAATTTAATTACTTTACCTTGGCGACGATTTTTAACATCTCAGGACTTTGCGATCGCATCTATCTGTTTATGTCCAGAATATCCCAATGATTTTGAGTTAGATTTCAATAAAGCTGTTCCGACTAAAAAAGATCCTAAAAAATGGAAACTGAGTATTATTGGTATTGCATATATTGGTGAGATAAAACCGTTAAATTAATTAACCCGAACTGATACCAAATCAATAAATGTTTGCCACAGATAGAGCATCGAGAATAAAAGAGTATCCACAGACAGAGGCAATACTACATCAATAACCAACCTTTTCTCAGAGTGAAAGCTAGTCTATAAACAAACAATCAATCTCAAGATAAAATATATTTGAGAGTAAAAATAATATCCTCAATCAAACAACTAAAATTTGGATAATATGTATGAGTATTCAAAATAAAGCAGAAGAACTAAAGCTTAAAGCAGAAGCTAGAAGTGAAGATATTGAAGCTACAATCAGAGAAAAGTTAGGAGATTTTTCTGACGATCGACAAGCAGTTGAACGCGGTCAAGAAAAGCAAGAAAAAGCAGATAAATTAAGCCAAGAAGCAGAAGAAAAACAATTAAATCATGGCTATACGCACTATCTACGTAAAGCTAGTTGACAAACAAATTAATAATCAAAAAATTAATACATAAACATATTAGTAGGCATTAATTTCATCGTGCCTACTAATTTCTCTTACAACTTAACCTACTGCAAATCTAGCAAGATTTATTCTTCTACCAAATGAAGAACATGACCGTCTAAATCTTTAATAGCTAAAGCTTTAGCAAAGCCTAATTCGTTAACAGACATTTCTACTATGCCAGGAGAAATAAAGCTACAGGGTGCGGTACGCAATTGCTGTGCCATAGTTTCCAGATTAGATACAGTAATAGTCGTCTGACAATGCCAAAGGTCATTAGCTTTACTATCTATCGGCATATCCTTACCGTTTGTAGGGGCAATATATTCTAATAATTCAAAGCCAATGCCTAAGGAAGGTTTCATACTATTAACTTGGACTCTTGCCCCAAAGATGCCGCTAATATGTTCATATTCAGTGCCATAGTTTTCCGCCTGTAACATCAATTCTAAGCCAAAAAGATCGCCATAAAGCGGAAAACTTGCTTGAGCATTTTTGACTACTATTGCACTATGATCGATACCCAGAAATAATTCATCTGTAGTTTGCAACCATTTATCATCGGCTTTATCTGGCGGAAATTCAATCAATTCCAAATTATGTCCATCAGGATCTTTAAAATAAAAAGCTTTTACCCCGCCTAGCTTCTTGTTCCATTCAGGTAGCTGCTGCGGACTAGTAGAAGAGTGTCTGACTCTATACTGACGTAAATGCTCGTAAGCTCGATCCATATCTTTAACTACAATAGCAATATGCTGAAAGATGCGATCGTTACTGCCAGAATCCACAGGAAGCGGTTTACCTTCGGACGTTAGATATTCCATAAGCGAAATTATTTCATCCCCAAGCTGCATCTGGACTATCCGCATTCGTAAACCAAAAACTCCCTGTAGCTTTTCCCAATCTTCTCCCCAAACTTCAGTATCTTTAGTTACTCGAAAAGATAATACCTGGGAATAAAATTCTATTGATTTTTCTAGATTCGCGACGGTCATTCCCACATACTTAATATTCGACATAAAACCTCTAATTTCTTACCTTATTTAATTAAACTTATTAAGTGCAGAATTAGTTTACAACTATAGATACAAAGAAGATAGCAAATCCTTGTCACTCATGACTGCTCTCGATGGCGAGTTCATATTTAAGAGATTAAACATCATCCCAGAATTTCTGGGATGCTATCTTCAAAATTATCCGTTAAAATTTGCAGCTACACCGATAACACCATTAACATGATCGTTGCTAAAGGCTATCGTAGTTAACGCTAGCATTGGCAGTTAGGCTTTTGTTAATCGGGTAATCAGCACCAGCAGTAAACATTCCGCAGTGTCAATCAAATTTCGATTTGATGATAGAGTACAAACTAACTAAAATCAGTCTTGAGGTTTGGTCTAAATGCTCTTGTTTTTGATGTTCAATTTTGTCCAACTAGTTAATAAATCTGCGATCGCTCTAAAAAGTATTAAGCCAATGTGCATAGAAAGCTGCACCTGATAGTTGTTTAAAAGAAATCCTTTTGTCTACTTAATCTAAACTAACAAGGAGGAAAAACCCCCGCGCATGGTTCGACATCGGTAACAGCCTACAAGAATTCATAAAACTATTTGTTATCTGTGTTTTTCAAAACATAAACAGGACGCTCGATATCGCCAATACGATTAAAAGGCCAAAAACGAAACATTGCCTTACCGATAATATTTTGACGGGGGACGAAACCCCAGTAATGACTGTCATAGCTATTGTTGCGATTATCCCCCAGAACTAAATAGGAGTTAGTAGGAACGACTACTGGTCCCCATTGATAATCAGGTCGTGCTTCGAGGTAATTTTCTTTGATAGGAAGATTATTGACATATACTTTGCCGTTTTTGACCTCAACTTTGTCTCCAGGTAAACCGATAAGCCTTTTTATAAAAGCCTCATGAAAATTTTCTGCTTCTAAAGTTTTGGTGGGATTAAAAACTACAATATCTCCTCTTTTAGGATTGCTAAAATCATAGCTAATCTTGTCAATGATCAGGCGGTCATTTATTTGCAGTGTCGGTAACATTGAGCCTGAGGGAATATAACGAGCTTCGGCAATAAAAGTCCGAATCCCAAATGCCAGAAATAAGCTAAGACCCAGAGTTTTAACACTTTCAAGCCAAAAATTTTCTGGTTTTGCCTGGCGAGATGGCTGTTTTTTAATTGTGGACATATAAGAAACTAAATAATTCTATTTTTTAGTGTAAATAAAACATTTGTCACTGTAATGTCAATTTGATAATAATTTCGTGGCAAGCTAAGGAAAATCAACTTAAGTCGTTAAATCTCGATCATTGGCGATCGCCTTTTTTTCATTCAATTTGGGAAAACTATTAAAAAGCATTTATATGAAAGTATTTTATGAAACCTGTTCTAAACAAAGGAGAATTAATAACCTGGAAAGATGATAGAGGTTTTGGCTTTATTAAACCGAATGGTGGCGGTAAAAAAGTTTGTTTGCACATTTCTCAACTTAAAGACTTGACCAACCCTCACCCGCAGGCACCTTCGTGTCTTGGTCAGCATTCCCTTGAACTTCGGGCTAAATATTTTATGAGTTTTTTGGACTCAACCTAGGCAATTTAGTGCGATCGCAATTTACTAAAATTACATAAGTTCCTATAAAAGTTTACAGCCAATGCTTAGGATAAGGTCTACCCTCAACTAAATTACTAAAGATTACAGTAACTAAAACGATAATAATTGACCCCCCTAAGGCTGGAGTAAAAATAAAGTGCCAATCTGCATTACTCAAAACTCCGACTAAAGCGACTGCTCCTGCTGGTGGATGTACTGTTCTGGTTAATTGGGTTAATTTAATGGTGGTAGCTACCGCCAGAGCCATGACCCAAGGGGCTGTACCAAATAGATGTACTAAAATTACGCAAGTCAATGCACCTATTGTATTACCTACAATAACATTGCGTGGTTGAGCCAGAGGACTATCACCGAACCCCAAAAACCAAGACCGCCGTTGCTCCAAAAGGTGCAGCAATCAAAGGGTAAGAACTATAAACTGAAAGATAAGCTAAAATGGCGATGCCGATAAAACTACCAAGATAAGAAAGCCCAATATGTTGCCAGGAAAATTTTGGTTGGTGTTTGTGGCTCTGTTGTAAAGTATAAAATTTACGTCTCCAACGCCTTAGAACACCCCGATTAATGTATTTTCGATGGAAGTTTTTTTTAAACAGCATTGATTATAAAAGCGACTACGCATTCGCGATCGCTGGTCAAAATAATCTCGAATCAGGCAATTATTTGCTGTTGTCAATATATCATGACAAAAGTGTATAAGGTAGTCAAAGATACAGAAATACTCAATAATTTACTAAATGTTTGCTTATAGACTTGATTAGCGACCTTAGAGCAAAGCCGATCGTTTATCCTTTAGGTTTCTAATTTTTGGCTTAAATAAATTAACTGGGACTATTTTGCAATAAATGCTGACTAAAGGTTACTTGTTAATCGCTCAATTACAATAAATCTCGCTCTTTCAAGATAAGCGCGATCTCACAATTAGAAAGTCTCGTTCGGTGTAGTCACGTTAGAGAATATCAACAAGATCAAATAGTAATGCACGAAGGCGATCGCCTGGAGCAACGGCTTCATGCTTTAATTAGAAAATTAGAAATTAAAAAGACTGCTGCTAATGGTAAGAAAACACTAGTGCGCCTAATTCCCCCAGGAGAACTTTTTGCTGCGCCTGCTGTTTTTGGTAACGGAATTTCTTCCGCAACGATAATCTGTAAAATGGAGTCGCAAGTATTTACTATCGATCACTGCGCTTTATTATATGTAATTTCTCAGTCGCCAGAAATTAGCGTTAGTGTAGCAAAGATGTTGAATTAATCAAATATCTCCGCCCAACTCATACTTATTAATATACAAACCAATCACTAAATCGTGCATCTGAGTAATCTTAGGAAAGCAGATTGTTTTTCTCTGTAATATGAGTAATTCTAGTCCTCAAAGTCAGATGCTTTCTCTCAACAGCGCGATTACAGATGGCTAACTAAATTCGCCGTGTCTGGCACTCAATCTGGAAGCATTTTATCTTTACTGACAGTTCTTTCTTCTTTATCAGGATGACGCTCGTATGTCTTTAGTTTGTCGGCGTAAAATTTGCTGATTCCAAATGATTGAAGTAGCTTTTTCAACTTGAAAAACATTCGAGCTTGTCTTTTTGCCAACACAAAAGCGTGCGTTTGTTCCTGTTTGGTGCTCAATCCTATGCCAAGGCCATTTTTGGTAAATTTTCTGGCCGACATAGCTTTCTATTTCATCCACTTCTACTTTTTGGATTATTACTGTCAATTTTTGTGCTTTTGTCTGCTTCAACCATTTAAGATTAACTTTTTCGGCGTTGCTGGATAAGTAATGGTAAGTTGGGTAAAATAAAGAGATGAAATGTCCTAAGTGTCAATCAAATAGAACTATTAAAAATGGTCATCGCCGCGGAAAGCAATGCTACAAGTGTCACGATTGCGGTCGTCAGTATGTTGAATCGCCTGTAATACGTAGCTATCCACTAGAAGTAAAACAACTATGTCTCAAAATGTATTTAAATGGCATGGGGTTACGTGGAATTGAACGAGTTACAGAAATTCATCATACAACCATCATGGATTGGGTTAGGCAAGCAGGATTAAAGCTACCCGATGCACCAGAAGAGTCAGAAATTCCTGAAATAACCGAAATTGATGAATTACAAACTTTTATCGGAAATAAACGCAATAAAATATGGGTTTGGACAATCGTTAATTATTGGAAACCAGGCATTATTCTTTGGACAGTAGGCGATCGCAGTAGCTCTAGTTTTCATACCCTTTGGTTAATCATTAAATGCTGGCATAGTTTCTGTTACGTCACTGACGGATGGAAAGTATATCCTGGATTTATTGCCCCTGAAGATCATTTGGTTTGTAAGACCTATATGACCAGAGTTGAGGGGGAGAATACAAGACTTCGACACTATTTAGCTCGTTTACATCGCAAGACTCTCTGTTATTCTAAATCTTTAGATATGCTGAAATGTCCGATCCGCTTCTTACTTCACTATCTCAAGTTTCATACAGTTGAAACTATTTTCTGAAACATTACTCACCCAGCAACGCCACTTTTTCTAATTTTGGCTCTTTTTCTTGGTGCGCGTGTATGCGGGCAAGCTCTTTGTCTTGCTGATTAAAAGTTAGCGGGGTCGCACCGCTTTTTTCAGCTCTTTCATCACTGTATGAGTACTAATTGAAGGGACTCTTGCAGTATCTTTAATTCCACTGCCATTTCAATAATCTTTTGTTTTACTTCAGGTTTATAGGCATGATTCGTATAATTAGCTATGAAAGTGCCACGAAGACATTTTTGATTTTGGCAACGAAGCGCGTTGCGTTGCTTGACCTATTTATTTTTCCATTTCTTACCAAATCCGTAGATTTACAACTAGGACAACTCACCGCCATCCAAACCGTCATTCAATCAACATCCTTGATTAATATTTTAGGAATCAACTACTTTTACATATCTATCTATAGTTGAGCAACACTTTGACTACACTATAAATAGATATTTTGGCGCTATTTCTTTTAAGCTGCTTGAGTATGCGTCTGCCCTGATGAATTATAAGCTATAAAAGAAGCCTCTTGATTAACCAAGAAGCTTCTTCAGTAATATAGAACCTGGCACTGAGCTATTTTTCCAGGGGGCTACCCCCCAAGTATCTTCGCCGCTACAGAGTTTAACTATCGAGTTCGGGATGGGGTCGAAGTGGTTCCACTGCGCTAAAAGCACCAGGAATTCTTTTTGGAATCTACATTCCCTCAAGACTGCATAAATCTAGAATTGTGTGAGTTGAGCCAAAATACTAAGTAAACTAGACAAGTCTTTTAGCTGTTTTTTTGCTTGAATTAAGGTCAAGCCCTCGGTCTGTTAGCACGCCTTGGCTACAAACATTGCTGCTCTTCCACCTAGCGCCTATCAACGGGTGTTCTTCCCGTGACCTTACTGGCTATTGCCATGAGAGTACTCATCTTGAGGTGGGCTTCCCACTTAGATGCTTTCAGCGGTTATCCTCTCCGCACTTGGCTACCCAGCGTTTACCGTTGGCACGATAACTGGTACACCAGCGGTGCGTTCTTCCCGGTCCTCTCGTACTAAGGAAGACTCCTCTCAATACTCTTGCGCCTACACCGGATATGGACCGAACTGTCTCACGACGTTCTGAACCCAGCTCACGTACCGCTTTAATGGGCGAACAGCCCAACCCTTGGGACCTACTTCAGCCCCAGGTTGCGATGAGCCGACATCGAGGTGCCAAACCTCCCCGTCGATGTGAACTCTTGGGGGAGATCAGCCTGTTATCCCTAGAGTAACTTTTATCCGTTGAGCGACGGCCTTTCCACGCAGCACCGTCGGATCACTAAGACCATGTTTCCATCCTGCTTGAGTTGTCTCTCTCGCAGTCAAGCTCCCTTCTGCCTTTGCACTCTTGGGCTGATTTCCATCCAGCCTGAGGGAACCTTTGTGCGCCTCCGTTACTTTTTTGGAGGCGACCGCCCCAGTCAAACTACCCACCTGAAACTGTTCTTCTCCCGGATTACGGGAGCAAGTTAGAATTCTAGCCTCCCTAGAGTGGTATCTCACATTTCGACTCCAGCAATCCCACAAGACTGCTCTCAACGTCTCCCACCTATTCTGCGCAAGGGAAGCCCGAACCCAATTCCAGGCTATAGTAAAGCTTCATAGGGTCTTTCTGTCCAAGTGTAGGTAGTCCGTATCTTCACAGACATTCCTATTTCGCCGAGCCTCTCTCCGAGACAGCGCCCAGATCGTTACGCCTTTCGTGCGGGTCGGAACTTACCCGACAAGGAATTTCGCTACCTTAGGACCGTTATAGTTACGGCCGCCGTTCACTGGGGCTTCAGTCGTTAGCTTTACCTCCTAAGAGGCTGACCAACTTCCTTAACCTTCCAGCACTGGGCAGGCGTCAGCCCCTATACATCCTCTTTCGAGTTAGCAGAGACCTATGTTTTTGGTAAACAGTCGCCTGGGCCTCTTTATTGCAACCACCTCTCGATGGCACCCCTTCTCCCGAAGTTACGGGGTCATTTTGCCGAGTTCCTTAGAGAGAGTTATCTCGCGCCCCTTAGTATTCTCTACCTGCCCACCTGTGTCGGTTTCGGGTACGGGTACTATATCTTCAACGTTTAGATAGCTTTTCTTGGCACTAGCTTTACCACACGTTCTCCGTAGAAAACTCCCAATCCATTCAGGGCGTGGTTATTTTTCATGCGTCCCTATCTAAACTCCCATATAATAGTCAAGGAATATTCACCTTGTGTCCATCGACTACGCCTTTCGGCCTCGCCTTAGGTCCCGACTAACTCTTCGCGGACGAGCCTTCCGAAGAAACCCTTGGGCTTTCGGGGTATATGATTCTCACATATATTTTCGCTACTTAAGCCGACATTCTCACTTCTGTACTGTCCACATCTGCTTGCCGCTAATGCTTCTCCCTATACAGAACGCTCCTCTACCACTTACATAAATGCAAGTCCACAGCTTCGGTGACACACTTAGCCCCGTTCATTTTCGGCGCAGGAGCGCTAGACCAGTGAGCTATTACGCACTCTTTCAAGGGTTGCTGCTTCTAAGCAAACCTCCTGGTTGTCTATGCACTCCCACCTCCTTTCTCACTTAGTGTGTACTTGGGGACCTTAGCTGGTGGTCTGGGCTGTTTCCCTTTCGACGATGAAGCTTATCCCCCACCGTCTCACTGGCTAAATTTGATTGGGTATTCTGAGTTTGTCTCACTTTGGTACCGCTCTCGCAGCCCGCAGCGAAACAGTGCTTTACCCCCCAATCAATTCTTTAACCGCTGCGCCTAAACGCATTTCGAGGAGAACCAGCTAGCTCCGGGTTCGATTGGCATTTCACCCCTAACCACACCTCATCCGCTGGCTTTTCAACGCCAGTCGGTTCGGACCTCCACTTAGCTTTACCCAAGCTTCATCCTGGACATGGTTAGATCACCCGGGTTCGGGTCTACAAATTGTGACATCACTTTGCCCTAATTCAGGCTCGCTTTCACTTTGGCTTCGGGTATTACCCCTTAACCTGCCACAACCTGTAAGTCGCCGGCTCATTCTTCAACAGGCACACTATCACACGTTCAATCGTGCTCTAATTGCTTGTAGGCTAACGGTTTCATATTCTATTTCACTCCCCTCGCCGGGGTTCTTTTCACCTTTCCCTCGCGGTACTGTTCTCTATCGGTTACACAGGAGTATTTAGCCTTACGAGGTGGTCCTCGTTGATTCACACGGAATTCCACGGGCTCCGTGCTACTCGGGATTCAGTCTGGTTACTTCCAATTTCGACTACAGGACTTTCACCCCCTCTGGTGCAGCTTTCAACTGCTTCGTCTATCTTTCATAATCCGTTGTGACTGTCCCACAACCCCACCAACCTTAGTCGATGGTTTGGGCTGTTTCCGCTTCGCTCGCCGCTACTAGGGAAATCGCTTTTGCTTTCTCTTCCTTCAGCTACTAAGATGTTTCAGTTCGCTGAGTTCGCTCGCTCCTGCCTATATATTCAGCAGGTCGTTCATTTGGGTTGCCCCATTCGGACACCCTCGGATCAATGCTTGTTTCCAACTCCCCGAGGCATTTCGTCGGTCACCACGTCCTTCTTCGCCTTTGTGTACCTAGGTATCCACCGTTAGCCCTTTGTAGCTTGACCTTTTTGACTGTTGGTTGTTTGTACCTAAGTACTTACTTCCAACACTCTGTTTGTTCTTCGCTCAATAGGTTTTATTGACGAGCATTCCTTTTCGCCTTGCGGCGACGCAGGGTCTCGTCCCTACTTGGACTAATTTTTGATAGTTCTTACACTATCGCCTTAGTTTTTATGACCTAAATTGTTACTTAGTTCTTTTATTGGCTCTATCACCAGTAAACTTTCCTTCCTATCTCTCGATAATCGGGTTCATTTACTAATTCTAGATATTATGCAGTTTTCAAGGTTCGCTTGCTAGAGTTTAAAACTCCAGCATCCTCATTCTACCTTTTTGCTTGGTAGCCATGACAGTGCTGAATTTATTCTCTTTATTTTTTTATGGCTTTTATTTCTTTGGTCTTTTGGTGGAGATAAGCGGACTCGAACCGCTGACATCCTGCTTGCAAAGCAGGCGCTCTACCAACTGAGCTATACCCCCATTTCTCTTGTTCATTGAACATTGTAAGAGTGGTGGGCCATCCTGGACTTGAACCAGGGACCTCACCCTTATCAGGGGTGCGCTCTAACCACCTGAGCTAATAGCCCGCATCTTGGTTAGACTCATTTGACTGAGTTGAAACCAGAACACAATTAGTTTGACAGTTGCTTAATTCACCAATTTGTTGTTTCTTAGACCGACCTTGGTTTGACCTGTGATGTACGAGACATAATTGTTTGTCTTCGACTCACGGTTAGGTCTCCCTTTAAGGAGGTGATCCAGCCACACCTTCCGGTACGGCTACCTTGTTACGACTTCACCCTAGTCACCAGCCCTGCCTTCGGCATCCCCCTCCTGTAAACAGGTTAGGGTAATGACTTCGGGCGTGGCCAACTTCCATGGTGTGACGGGCGGTGTGTACAAGGCCCGGGAACGAATTCACCGCAGTATGCTGACCTGCGATTACTAGCGATTCCTCCTTCATGCAGGCGAGTTGCAGCCTGCAATCTGAACTGAGGCTGGGTTTGATGAGATTCGCTTACTTTTGCAAGTTTGCTGCCCTTTGTCCCAACCATTGTAGTACGTGTGTAGCCCAGAACGTAAGGGGCATGCTGACTTGACGTCATCCCCACCTTCCTCCGGTTTGTCACCGGCAGTCTTCCTAAAGTGCCCAACTTAATGCTGGCAACTAAGAACGAGGGTTGCGCTCGTTGCGGGACTTAACCCAACATCTCACGACACGAGCTGACGACAGCCATGCACCACCTGTGTTCGAGTCCCCGAAGGTACATTCGCTATGAAGCGAACTTCTCGACATGTCAAGTCCTGGTAAGGTTCTTCGCGTTGCATCGAATTAAACCACATACTCCACCGCTTGTGCGGGCCCCCGTCAATTCCTTTGAGTTTCACACTTGCGTGCGTACTCCCCAGGCGGAACACTTAACGCGTTGGCTACGGCACTGCTCGGGTCGATACAAGCAACGCCTAGTGTTCATCGTTTACAGCTAGGACTACAGGGGTATCTAATCCCTTTCGCTACCCTAGCTTTCGTCCCTGAGTGTCAGTTATGGCCCAGTTGAGCGCCTTCGCCACTGGTGTTCTTCCCAATATCTACGCATTTCACCGCTACACTGGGAATTCCCTCAACCCCTACCATACTCTAGCTATCCAGTTTCCACTGCCTATCAGAAGTTGAGCTTCTGTCTTTAACAGCAGACTTGAATCGCCACCTGCGGACGCTTTACGCCCAATGATTCCGGATAACGCTTGCATCCTCCGTATTACCGCGGCTGCTGGCACGGAGTTAGCCGATGCTTATTCTTTAAGTACCGTCACTTTCTTCTTCCTTAATAAAAGAGGTTTACAACCCAAGAGCCTTCCTCCCTCACGCGGTATTGCTCCGTCAGGCTTTCGCCCATTGCGGAAAATTCCCCACTGCTGCCTCCCGTAGGAGTCTGGGCCGTGTCTCAGTCCCAGTGTGGCTGCTCATCCTCTCAGACCAGCTACCGATCGCTGCCTTGGTAGGCTTTTACCCCACCAACTAACTAATCGGACGCGAGCTCCTCTTCTGGCTATAAATATTTCACCTTGCGGCATATTGGGTTTTAGCAGCGATTTCTCACTGTTGTCCCCATCCAGAAGGCAGATTCTCACGCGTTACTCACCCGTCCGCCACTAAGTACCGAAGTACTCCGTTCGACTTGCATGTGTTAGGCATACCGCCAGCGTTCATCCTGAGCCAGGATCAAACTCTCCATGATGAACATTCATTCATCAAGAGTTAACTTGATTTTCTGCTCTTTATCTTTGTTTATCCTTAATAATTGACTTCTAAGATGTATATCTCGAAGTCACTAAATTTGGGGATGGAATTTAATGTTTTTAATCCAAAAAACTTGGTGTTTTTAAAACTGTCAAACTATTGCTTTGTCTAGGTTCTGGGCGTTGTCTTCAGGCGTTTGCCTTTCAACCGCGCATTTACCAATATAGGTAATCTCACTCTATAAGTCAACCCCTTTTGAGAACTTTTTTTGAAATCATTTCTGTCTATCTTCTCAAAGACTGTCATGCTATGGTGTTTGGGCAGATAAATAAAAAGTATTTTTCTTATGTCTTTGTCCTTTCAAGAAATTATTGCTACATTGAACGGTTTTTGGAGCGATCGCGGTTGTGTTATTGTCCAGCCTTATGACACGGAAAAAGGAGCAGGGACAATGAGTCCTCAAACTTTTCTACGGGCAATCGGTCCAGAACCTTGGTCTGTGGCATATACAGAACCTTGTCGTCGTCCCACTGATGGACGTTATGGTGAAAATCCCAATCGAGTTCAACATTTTTATCAGTACCAAGTTTTAATTAAGCCATCTCCAGATAACATTCAGGACATTTATTTGGAATCACTCCAAGCTTTAGGAATTCATCTAGAAAATCATGATGTTCGTTTTGTAGAAGATAATTGGGAATCTCCCACTCTGGGTGCTTGGGGTGTAGGCTGGGAAGTCTGGTTAGATGGCATGGAAGTGACTCAGTTTACTTATTTTCAGCAATGTGGAGGGATTGATTGCCGTCCTGTTTCAATTGAAATTACTTATGGTCTTGAGAGATTAGCTATGTATCTACAAGATGTGGATGCTATCACCAAAATTAGATGGAACGATCTCCTGAGCTACGGAGACATTTTCTTACAGGCCGAAATAGAGCAGTGTACTTACAACTTTGAAGCCTCTGACCCTGACCTACTGTTCAGTTTATTTAATCTTTATGAGCAAGAAGCTAAACAATTAATTGAGCGAGGTTTAGTTATTCCTAGTTTAGACTACGTTCTTAAATGTTCTCATAGCTTTAATTTATTAGATGCTAGAGGAGTGATCGCCGTTACCGAAAGAACTCGCTATATAGGTAGAATTCGCAATATGGCTAGGCAAGTCGCCCAACTGTACTTAGAACAGAGAGAAAGTCTTGGTTTTCCTTTGCAAAAGATTAGTTAGTATCTAGCTTCTTTTTGTACTGCTTGTCGAACATTTATTGAAAGCTTATTGAGAATTGATAGCAAAAGCTGTATGATTGGAAATCTGAAAATATTCTCTTTTCTAAAAAAATAGCTTTATAAATTTGTATGAATAATCAAATAAATAGGTTTTCTCGGCGTTTTTTTTTGGGTGCTAGTACAGCAGCCATAGTTGTTGCCTGTAGCCAAACTCAGCCAGAACAGCCTCAAAGTGAAACCAAAACAGAAGAAACGCCAAAACAAGCTGGACAAGTAAATATTTACTCTGCCCGTCACTACAATACCGACGATCAGCTATATGACGGTTTTACTAAGAAGACGGGTATCAAAGTCAACCTAATTGAAGGTAAAGATGATGAACTGATTGAAAGGATCAAAAGCGAAGGTGCAAATAGTCCCGCAGACATTTTGATGACCGTTGATGGAGGAAGGTTATGGCGTGCTGAACAAGCTGGTGTTTTTGCTCCAGTAAATTCAGAACTCTTGAATGAAAAAATTCCTGCTAATTTACGAGATCCTAATAATCTTTGGTTTGCTTTCAGTAAACGGGCGCGGGTAATTATGTATAACAAGGATAAAGTAAAACCTACGGATTTAGCTACTTATGAAGATTTAGCCGATCCTAAATGGAAAGGCAAAATTTTAATGCGTTCTTCAAGTAATATTTATAATCAGTCTTTAGTTGCTGGAATGATTGAAGCAAAAGGAGAGGAAGCAACTTCAGAATGGATCAAAGGGTTAGTAGCTAATTTTGCTCGTCCTCCCCAGAGTACTGACACAGGTAATATTGAGGCGGTAGCTGCGGGACTCGGAGATGTTACTCTTGCCAATACTTACTATTTAGCTAGATATGAAGATAAGCCAGAAATATTTGCAAAAATTGGCGTGATATTTCCTAATCAAGAGAATCGAGGAACTCATGTCAATATTAGTGGTGCAGGATTATTAAAAAATGCTTCCGACAGAGAAAATGCGATCGCCTTTCTCGAATATCTTGCTAGCCCCGAAGCTCAAGAATTTTTTGCAGTGAAAAATAATGAGTATCCTGTAGTACAAGGAACACCGCTCAGGGAAGTAGTAAAAAGCTTTGGCGAGTTTAAGGACGATACTACTAATGTTGCTGCATACGGCAAAAATAATGCTGCTGCTGTTAAGATTATGGATCGCTCAGGATGGAAATAATCTAATAGCTAGGTGGTAAACAAATGAAACAATTTCTTGGTCTGGCAGCTATGACTATTGTTCTGCTGGTAGGTGGTCTATTGGCTACCCCTTCCTCTGCCCAGGTGAAATCGCCATCGTCTCTATTCATTGTTTATCCACCACTAGAACATCAAACTGTCGCCGAGAAAATGTTTTTTATTGGTACAGCACCTCCGCAGGATCGAGTTTTCATTAACGATAAACTAGTTAAAAATCGTAGTAATGCAGGACATTTTGCTCCTACTCTGCCTCTGAAAATGGGAGAAAACATTTTCAAAATTCGCGATCGCGATCGCGAAATAAAAATAAAAGTTACCCGTATTAGTAGCCAACCAAAAATCCCCTTAGGATTAGCTTTTGAAAATGATTCTTTATTACCAGGAGTAGATATTGCTCGTTTAGTCGATGAACCAATCTGTTTTAGTGCAGTTGCGACCCCAGATGCTAATGTGTCGGTACGGCTAGGTAATAGTAAGATTATGCTTTTACCTCAAGTAAATTCTGTTGAGTTGCCACTAAATTCTGCGGTATTAACAGAAGCAAATGAACCTGAACAAAGTCTAAATATTGGTAAATATGCAGGATGCACTACGTTGGATTATCCGTTTAATTATGGTAAGCCCATTTTTGAATTAGAACAAAATAATAAGCAGGTAATTCGCCAAGGTAAAGGAGAAATTACAATTCTTTCTCCTCAAGACATTAAAGTAGTGGAAGTTATTGCCGATGAGGGAGTTGCCAGGACAGGGGCGAGCAGTGATTATTCTCGTTTAACTCCTCTACCCAAAGGAACAAGAGCCAGAGTAACAGGCAAAGAAGGAGAATGGTTTCGGTTAGATTATGGTGGCTGGATTGAAGAGTCGGAAACAAAGACCGTGTTGGGTAATATACCGCCTCTATCTTTGATTCGAGGCATTACTTCTAGACAAGTAAATTCGGCAACTGAAATTGTTTTTCCTTTGCAAGTGCCTGTGCCAGTGGAGGTTAAACAAAAAGAAGATAGTATTACTCTGACCTTGCACAATACTACTGCCCAAACTGATACTATTCGTCTAAATGCTGACCCCATAATTAAACGTCTTGACTGGCAACAAGTATCCCCTACTCAGCTTGATTATACTTTTGTACTTCATACGCAACAGCAGTGGGGTTATGACTTGCGTTATAAAGGGTCAAGCTTAATATTCTCGATACGTCACTCTCCTATAGCATCACTATTACCTATTGCTGGCTCAATGTTGTCTGAAGATGGTCGGACTACAGGTAAAGCCATTAAAACCAATTCAGAAAGATTAGACAATATCAAAATACTTTTGGATCCTGGACACGGAGGTAAAGAATCTGGTTCAAAAGGTCCAACAGGCTATCCTGAAAAAGATGTTAACTTACTAACGTCTAAATTAGTAGAGCAAGAGCTAACCAAATTAGGTGCCACGGTTTATGTGACTAGGAATAAAGATATTGACGTTTCTCTCGAAGAAAGAGTAGCGATGATTGATAAAATAAAACCCGATTTAGCTCTTTCGATTCACTACAATGCTCTGCCAGATGGTGGAGATGCCGAGAAAACAAAAGGAATAAGTAGCTATTGGTACAACACCCAAGCTCATGCTCCTGCAATGTTTTTACAAAATTATCTGGTTACTAACTTAAATCGTCCTGACTATGGCACTTTTTGGAATAACCTCGCCCTGACTCGTCCTTATACTGCACCCTCAATTTTATTGGAGTTGGGTTTTATGATCAACCCTGAAGAATTTGAATGGATTACAAACAGTAAAGAACAGCAAAAATTAGCCATAACCCTTGCTCAAGGAATTAGAGAGTGGTTTGCGACGTTGGAATAATTTACATTGAAATCACTGAAAATGCGATCGCAGTGCCTAACCACCCATATCGCCATAGTCGACCTATTTCGCTACTACAAAATTAACCAGCTTGTTAGGTACAACAATTACTTTTCTAATTTCTTTTCCTTCTATATAACGCTGGGCAATCTCTGATTCTGTGGCATATTTTTCTAGGGCTACTTTATCAGAGCCAGCAGGCACTTGAATTGTACCGCGAGTTTTACCCATAATCTGCACCACCAAAGTAATTTCATCTACTTCTAAAGCAGAAGAATCTACCTCGCGCCACTGTTGCTTGTGGACAGATTCAATATTACCTAAGTGACTCCATAATTCCTCGGCGATATGAGGCGCAAAAGGAGCAAGCAAGAGAACTAAGGTTTCAATTCCCTCTTGATAAACTGGAGAAGTATTGCATTTGGCATCTTTCAAAGCATTGCTCAACTTCATCAACTCCGAAACCGCTGTATTAAACTGGTAATCTCCAGTTAAATCTTCAGAAATCTCTTTGATGGCAGTATGAATAGCTCGGCGTAAGTCTTTTTCGGTTTGAGTTAGTTCTGCCGATATCTCAGTAACGCTGCCAGAATCATAGCTAGTCACCAAAGACCAAACCCGATTTAAAAAGCGAAATTGCCCTTCAACATCAGCCTCATCCCATTCTAAATCTTTCTCTGGTGGAGCTTTAAATAGAGCAAACATCCGCGCCGTATCTACACCATATTGGGCAATCACATCTTCTGGTGCTACACCGTTATATTTAGATTTAGACATCTTTTCAAAGAAAGGCTCTAGCTTATCTCCTGTCTCTGGATCTTGAGGATTGTTGGGATCGATATTTGCTGAGGGAATATACTTATTAGTCTGAGGATTTTTGTAAGTTAATCCCTGCACCATTCCCTGAGTGAGCAAGCGTTTAAACGGCTCATCAAAATTAAGTAAACCCCTGTCTCGCAATACCTTTGTAAAGAAGCGAGAATAAAGTAGGTGCAAAATTGCGTGTTCAATACCGCCTACATATTGATCCACAGGCAGCCAATCATTAACCTTATCTTGAGCAAACGCTGTGTTTGAATTATTGGCATCACTATAGCGGAGGAAGTACCAGGAAGAATCAATAAAAGTATCCATGGTGTCCGTTTCCCGTTTTGCAGGTTGACCACAACAAGGACAATTTACATTAATCCAGCTATCCAACTGAGCCAAAGGAGAACCACCACGCCCCGACAATTCAACAGATTCAGGTAATTCAACAGGAAGATCGCTATCAGGCACAGGTACAGTACCACAGACTTCGCAATGAATAACTGGTATGGGACAACCCCAATATCTTTGGCGAGAAATCAACCAATCCCGCAGACGATATTGCACTCTGGCTTTACCGTAACCCTGTTGTTCTGCATATTCAATAATTTTGGTTTTCCCTTCAATAGATGGCATACCATCAAACTGCCCCGAATTAACTATGATGCCAGGTTCAGTATATGCTTCAGGTAAGGGCGATTGGCTAATTGCCTCTACGTCGGTATCTTTAGGAACAACTACAGTTTTAATTGGTAAACTCTTCTCAGTGGCAAATTTAAAATCCCTCACATCGTGAGCAGGAACACCCATCACTGCCCCTGTACCATATTCATAGAGAACATAGTCAGCGATTAAAATTGGCACTTCTTGTTCATTAAAAGGATTGATTGCACTTCCTCCCGTTAGAATGCCTCTTTTTGGTTTATCCTCTGCTGTTCTTTCAATTTCACTTTGCTGTTTAATCTCTTCGATAAACGCTTCTACTGCCTCTTTCTGTTCGGTCGTAGTCACTTCAGGAGTTAAAGGATGTTCGGGCGCAAGAACTAAATAAGTTACGCCATAAACTGTATCTGGGCGAGTAGTAAATACAGCAATTTTGTCGTCACGACCAACGATAGGAAATTCTAAATAAGCTCCGACAGACTTACCAATCCAGTTGGCTTGCATAGTTTTGACTCTTTCTGGCCAACCTTCTAGCTGATCTAAATCTTGCAACAATTTTTCAGCGTAGTCAGTGATCTTAAAAAACCATTGCTTGAGCAGTTTACGTTCGACTATTGCTCCAGAACGCCAAGAACGCCCTTCATTATCTACCTGTTCGTTAGCAAGCACAGTTTGATCGATAGGATCCCAGTTAACGGCAGCCTCTTTTTGATAAGCCAATCCCCCATCAAGAAACTGAAGAAACAGCCATTGTGTCCATCGATAATAGTCAGGACAACAAGTTGCAACTTCTCGATCCCAGTCAATTGAAAGCCCTAGTTGCTTTAGCTGTTCGCGCATTTGAGCAATGTTTTGCAATGTCCATTTTGCAGGCGGAATACCGCGATCGATGGCTGCATTTTCGGCAGGTAAACCAAAGGCATCCCAACCCATAGGATGCAGCACTCGATAACCCTGCATTCTCTTAAGACGAGCAATCACATCAGTAATTACATAGTTACGGACATGACCCATATGTAAGTTTCCCGAAGGATAGGGAAACATAGAAAGAGCATAAAATTTAGGTTGCTCATTGCGCTCAGGGGTTTTGTCAATTGCCGATTCTTGCCATTGGTGTTGCCACTTCTGTTCTATTTCGGCTGCGTTGTATCGTGACTCCACAACTGGGTTACTCCTGAATTAAACTACTATTACTATTATAAAAATTTGCTAACTCTTAAATAGTATATGTAAACTTGGCTATTACTTTAACGTGGCTTTAATAACTAGTGCTTCCTTATTCTTCATCCCTTAAAAATGTCTCTAGAACCTTGTAAAGTTTGTGGTACGCTCAACGCAGCCGAAACAGAAATATGTCTTAGCTGTGGTTATCCTACCCAGGGAAATAAAAGACCTGCCATTTTTCGCTGGATTGCGATCGCTTTAATTATTTGTTTTGCCTTACCTTTTTTATCTGGGCTAATTAACTGGGTTTTACTCCAGTTAAATCCTAAGTCGCCAAGTCAGCCTTCACCGAAGGTTTCTATCATTCCCATGACTCAAAATCTTTCAGCCGACTCATTCAATTTACAAAGTAAAAAGCTATGAGATAAGGCTAGAGTGAAGTTAAGGTTAAAGGGTTTAGATATAAAATGGTATTTCGAGTAGTTGTTTAAAAGTTTTGTCTTCTGTGAATCCCTACGTCGCTAGATTATTTATTTACCCAATTAAATCTTTAGATTCTGTAGCGGTCGATCACGTTACTGTTTTGAAGTCTGGAGCTTTAAAAGGCGATCGCACATGGGCAATATTCGATCAAAATGACAATTTTGTCAACGGCAAACGTAACCAGAAAATTCACGCCTTACGTTCAGAATTCGATTTAGCAACTAATGTCTTATCGTTACGAATACGGGGAACACAAACAGTAACTTTTAATTTACAACAAGAACCAGAGGCGGTTTGTAGCTGGCTAGAAAAGTACTTTGCTTTTCCTGTCAAAATAAAGCAGAATTTAAGCATGGGGTTTCCCGATGATACAGTTTCTCCTGGGGCAACTATAGTTAGTACTGCAACCTTAGAAGCGATCGCCTCTTGGTATCCTGAACTAAATACAGAAGATATTCGTCGTCGCTTTCGCGCCAACATTGAAATTGCTGGTGTACCTGCTTTTTGGGAAGATAGACTGTTTACCACCCCAGAACAAACGGTTAAGTTTAAAGTCGGTAATGTAGAGTTTATGGGCGTAAATCCCTGTCAACGCTGTGTTGTTATTACCCGCGATCCCGAAACGGGAAAATCATATCCAAAATTTCAAAAGACCTTTATCGATCAAAGGAAAAAAACTTTACCTGAATGGGCAGAGCGATCGCATTTTAATCATTTTTTTCGTTTAGCAATTAATACTAGGCTACCTGCAACTGAAGCGGGAAAGGTAATTGAGATAGGAGATATAGCCGTACAAAGTTAAATAATAGACAAGCCTAGTTAACCGTTCTTAGGTAATAGGTAATAAGTGTCCTAACTGAAATATGTATTGCTATATCGTATTTTTGCAGCTATAAAAAATTCATTTTGAATCTAAGCTATTAGGCAAAAGCCATTTTATCAGCTTGGCTACTAGCAAACCAGAAATTAAACCTATAACATTAGCTACTAAATCTTTAAATTCACAGTAGCGGTTGACATATGGTTGCAACAACTCAATAACGCCACTCCAACAAACGAAAAAAACGCCAATCATCAGCCAATATTTGGGTTTCCTCAACGCCGTAGGCAACATTAACACCCCATAAGCAATAAAATGGTGAATCTTATCACTACCTGGTACAGCAGGCAGTTGGGATAGTGGACGAAGAGATAAAACAGTTATGATTGTCAGAATAAAAAGTGTGGTAGATATCCAGTATCTTCTAATAAAGTTTAATAGTGCAATCATTAGCAATAACTCGGAATCTAGTTTAAACAAGTTTCAAGAGTAACATTCGGACTACTAAAAATAGTCTATTAATACTTTTTCTGTTGGATTTTGTAAGGGTTCATTTTTGATGGATAATTAGAGATAGAATAAAAAGCCTGAAAGCATAATGCTGATGGCTTTTATAATCCAAACTAGAGCTATTTCATTCTCACGCTTCTCTAACAAACAAAATCCGTTTAAACGGACTTGAGATTTTTCGGTACATTCGATTCAGAATGAAATAGTCCTGAAACCAAACTGATCCTGGCTAGATATTTTTATGACCACTACACCCCTTACTTGGCAACAACTATCAGAACTTACAGATTTCAAGCTAGATACGGTCAACGGCTTGACTAATTCTCAAGCTACCCTGCGTCTATTTTGTCAGACAGAAGCGGATATTCGCGTCACTTTATATCGGGATAATCATGCTTGGTGTCCTTACTGCCAAAAGATTTGGCTGTGGCTAGAAGAAAAGCGCATACCTTACCGTATCAAAAAGATAACTATGTTTTGTTATGGCAAAAAAGAAAGCTGGTATAAGCAGCAAGTACCATCGGGAATGTTACCTGCTCTTGAACTAGACGGACAAATAATTACCGAAAGCGATGATATTCTAATTGCTCTAGAACAAGCTTTTGGGGTTTTGTATTTGGGTATGCAAGATCCAAAGGTTTTGCCGTTAAGACGTTTGGAAAGATTATTATTTAGAGCTTGGTGTAGTTGGCTATGTCAGCGAGCCATATTTCCTGGACAAGAAAAAAATAGCCGTCAACAATTTATTGAAGCAATTGGTCTAGTAGAAGAAGCTATAGCTAACACTCCATCTCCATACTTTTTAGCAGAGTTTAGTACCGCCGACGTAATTTTTACTCCTTATGTAGAAAGAATGAATGCTAGTCTTTACTACTATAAAGGCTATTCAATCAGAGATGAAAATTCGCGTATGTCTGCGTGGTTTGAGGCAATGGAAAGCCGAACTACCTACCGTGGTACGCAAAGTGATTTTCATACCCATGTTCATGACCTACCGCCACAGATGGGAGGATGTTATGCTAACTGTGAATCTCAAACTCTGCTTAACCAAGAAAAAGTAGACCGTGGTTCTTGGTTTGGACTACCTGATGTGACTTACCCTGAACCTGAAACCTCAAGGGCTGAGGCTTTGCAACGAGTAATCAAACATCGCCATAATATTATCAAAGTCAATCCTGCTGACGATCGCCTGTTTGATGAGGCTCTGCGGTGTGCTTTAACCAACATGATGACAGGGAAAACCTGCACTCCACCTTTAGGCTCGGATGTAGCTTTAAGATACCTAAGAGATAGAATCAATGTCCCTAGAGATATGTCTATCTACGCTGCCAAAAGACTGCGCTCGGCATTAGAAGATACTGCTGCCTTAGTAGGCGATCGCCAGCCAGAACTCATTCCCGTTAGACATCGTTACGATCAAAATCCTGTTAATTTTGCTTTTGGCTAACCACAAGTATATAAACAGAATTTGGTCGGTAGTGTTGCAAAAACTTGGAAGAAAGTTGTAGTATAATTAAACTTTAATTTACTACCAAATTAGACGAACTCAGAGAAACCATTCAAATGGCATCACTTTCAAGGAGAGATTATTTTACTCTGCCTCAGATGGTATCTCGGTCATCCCTTAAGTTATTGCACCCTCGTCAGAGATGATAGCAGAAAGAGGATTGTCAATTGAGCAGACGACTATTTACCGATGGGTAGTAGCCTACTCAACTGAAATAAATCAACGTTGTCGAAAATATTTACGCCCGACAAATGATTCAACCGAAGGTATTGCGCAAACAACAAATCGAAGAACAGTTGAGAAATTTCTATCAAAACCGTTCCCAGGCTGATATTGAATTTGAAAAAGAGTGGGTAGAGGAAACGCAAGAACAAGCGATCGCTGCTTGGGAAGAATTTCCTTGGGATGAATCTAAATAAAATATGAGTAGTGAAGATTTCCCCCGTCAGCGACAGGTTTATTTATCCAAGACTCTAAAACAGTTTGGGGATATAAAGAAACGTCCTGTGGTAGTGGTTTCGATAGATATCCGCAATCAATATAGTTTTACTGTCTTGGTTGTCTCTTTCTCTAGCGATACTTCTGATGCAGCTAATCCTAGCCGTGTCTTAATTGACCAAGCAGAAGGGGGGCTAAATGCTAAATCGGTAGCGATGTGCGATGTTATGACCAATATAAAGAAACGCTATCTCGAACGTAGACCTCATGGCGAAATGACCCCTAGCTCATTCGCCCGTATTCAAAGGGCAATTCAAATTGCGATCGGGATTTATTAACTGAAGTATGAGGCATGATCTACAAAGAGCAGTTTATTTGGAAAAAAGCAGTTGACTTATCGGTACGTTGTTACAAGTTAACTGAGTATTTTCCTAAAAGCGAAATATATGGAATGACCAGTCAAATCCGAAGAAGTTCTGTTTCTATTGCTAGCACCCTCGTCAATCGCATCTAAGCGACTAAAGCCTTAGATGCGGACAAGCGCGAAAAGCCGTTGGGGGGGGTACCTCTTTCTCACCGCTATTCCACTCTCGCGGTGTTGGTTTCGGTCATGCGGCTTTTTTAAGGCGGCTTTCCTGTGACCAAGGACTTGTCCGCAGGTAGCTTCCCACCCAACCTCGACAGTTCCTTCAACGCGGGGAAGCCGCGCAACGGACTCAGATGCGGACGAAGCGTTTTTTCTCGCAACGGGGGGAACCCCAAGGGTTCAGCAGTTTCGCAGGGCGGGGTACCGCCCAAGTCGCGTCTAGCGACAGGCTCTGGAGAGCCTCGCCTAACGGGAGGAAAGTCGGCACGTTCCAACGTGCGCTGCTTTGCAGCCTGCAGCGGGGGAACCCCGCCACCCTCAGCAATAGCGCTACTCGGAGGGAACCTCCGCAACGCTTTGCTTCGCAACGAACTGCTTCACCGCAACGCAACTGTCTCGCAAAACGCGCCGTGTGTGAATCTTCATACAACGGGTGAGTGGAATATGCTTCCGCGGACGCTTCGTCCGCCGCCTTCCCAAAGGGAAGTCGAAGCTCTCCAGAGCTTGAAGCATTTCCTCACCCCAAAACGCGCCGTACAAAGAGCGACTGCTGAAACCTTTAGGGGTTCTCGACCCACCGCGCTGACTCGCAATATCGCCGAGGGATATGGAAGACAAAACCAAAAAGAATATTTAAGATTTTTACGAATAGCTCTGGGTTCTGCAAGAGAATTAAACACTCAATTAATTATTTCCCTAAGAGTAGAATTAACAAAAAGCAATTATATAGAATCCGTTTTAAAAGATTCAGACGAAATTCAAAGATTGTTAGTTACAACAATTAGTAAAGTATCAAATTAAACTTCTTCCTTCATACCTCATACTTCGTACTTCACCATGAATAAAACTATAAAACTATAGAATTACCGACTGGCAAAATTATCGATTTAAATCGCTTCGTTGCTTTAGTACCTGATGAGAAAACAGAAAATAAGCAATATCATTTAGTTTTAGAAGGTTGAGCAAACTGTTGAACCCTTTAGGGGCAGATGCGGGGGGTACCCCTTTCTCACCGCTATTCCACTCTCGCGGTGGGGGTCAGGTGCGGCTCACGCCTTCCTCCCATGAGCCATCGCTTCAACAAAGGCGTGAGCCGCATGTAGCCGTTGCGAGTCAGCGCGTTGGGGAGGGGCTGTTCCTGTGGGTCAGTTGCGGCTAAAGCCTTACTCGCAGGATTTATAAGCCCCGTCGGGTTCCCCGACTTGAGCAAAGGCACGAACCCGAAGGGGGGTTCCCCCCGTCTTCTGCGACTGACGAGGGCGAGGCATCTCGGCAAGAAGCTCTTTGTCTTGCTGATTAAAAGTCAGCGGGGTCGCACCGCTTTTTTCAGCTCTTTCATCAATGTGTGAGTACTAATTGAAAGGACTCTTGCAGTATTTCTAATTTCACTGCCATTAACTGCCATTTCAATAATCTTTTGTTTCACTTCAGGTTTATAGCCATGATTCGTATAATCAGCTATAAAAGTGCCACGAAGACATTCTTGATTTTGGCGAAGATAGAGTTGCTTTGCTTGACCTGTTTTTCCATTTCTTACCACATCCGTAGATTTACCACTAGGACAACTCACCGCCATTCAAACCGTCATTCAACCAACATCCTTAATTAATATTTTAGGGAGCAACTACTTTTACATATCTATCTATAGTTTATCGACACTTTGACTACACTACCAAAAGCGACTACTAAACCCGAAGGGTTGTTCGCCCTGACAAGATGTGTCGTATTCTATTTTTTATTTGGTATTAGATAGTAAAGCAGATTAGTATCAGCTTTACAAAGAGAAAGAGTTGCAGTAATGATAATACCATTCAAAACCCTTATGTTATAAGCTTTATACAGTATGAGCGCGGGGTGACTCGAACACCCGACCTACAGGACCGGAACCTGTTGCTCTATCCACTGAGCCACGCGCCCCTAATCAATTTAACGGAAAAACTATTTTTCAAAAACAGGCTTCCATAAAAAATTAATAGCACTTCAATTCATTCTAACTTTATTCTATGTCTAAGACCTAAGTACAGGACAAAAACTTTAAGGATTGAAGAAATTCAGATTGTTTTAAATCTAAATCAGTAACAATTGACCGTAAGTAATCCAAACCGTAACGAAAAATGCTCTTAGCCAATCTTCCATGTTTTTTTACTTTTATTGGTTGATGTTGATGTAACCATTCACCTGTTTTAATCGCCCAACATAAAGCGAGAGACATCAAAGCGACGAGCTTACTCAATCGCTTTGAATCTGTAAAATGAGTAGATTCAAGACAAAATCCTCTAGTTTTAAACATTCCAAATAAAGTTTCAATTCCCCATCGTTTTCCATAGTCAGAGATAGCTGTTGAGGAAGAATCTGGAGAGACAATAATCAGTAACTCACCATCGTCTAGACGTAGAGCAGAAACATAAACAGAACGTCCCCAAAACCATTTACGACCAGATAGAACTTGACTCTGACCTGGTTTTAAGTTGGCAAAGATAATTGAGGCTCTCAATTGTTTGTTTCCATCACAAAGGCGATCGCTTCTTGATTCAGTCGCTATAACGGGTTACAAACCCGCAACGCGCTGAATCGCTTTTTCGGATTCTCAATCGAAAAGCAATAGTCGGTTCAATTAGGAGATAAGTCAACCATTGCTTGCCTACAAATTCGCGCTCGCCAGTTAAATAAGCTACTTGAGCATGAGGAAATATTTGATAAAATTTGTCGAGTAAATCCATCCGTTCATCGCTGTTAGAGTTGCCTTTTTTATCCAACATTTTCCAAACTACTGGATATGCCACGCCTTCACGAACCACCCCCAGCATCAAAATATTAAATCTAGTTTTTCCAAATGACCACTCAGTTCTGTCTGTGCTGAGAATCCAAGGTTGGGGTATGTTCATAATACCGATTATTGTTTTGGCAATCACAGCATAATCTAGAGCGAAATTGCGAAAGAATCTTTGTAAACGCTTATAGCTAGAGTCTGTTTGTGCCTTACTACGAAAACCTGTTGCTAGCTCAGTTAGATTAATGGTTTTTACTCTCAGCAGAGCAACGCCGAACAAAGCGAGGAAATTTAGTCTTGCCCCATGCCATCCTAAATGAGGCAAAGAGAGCTTGTCGAAGTAAGTTAATCTGATTCATAGGGTTCGATTTTAGTGTAGTTACTTTTAATCAAACCCTTTTCCTGTTTACTTTTGCAAGTTTGTCATCTCTTTTTTGTCCCTTACAGAGGTCTAAGACAGGCTTCGTCCGTTTAGGAGTACGTATCGCCAGGGGTTTCCCCTGGCGTTTATGAGCGTGGGCTAGGTGGAACTTAGTTCCACATCTAGAAGCACGCGCTTTGTCGGACGTGGCGGAGTAATCCGTTACAAGAAAAAGCTTAAACTACCATTTCAACAAATTAAATTGTTCCATGTCGATAGTATCACGGTTGCGATAAATAGCCAGCACAATTGCCAAACCAACAGCAGCTTCTGCGGCTGCTACCGTAATGACAAATACTGAAAATACCTGACCTCTAATGTTGCTAGGGTCTAAATAGTTAGAGAATCCCACTAAATTTAGATTAACGGCATTAAGCATCAATTCAATTGACATCAAAACTCTTACCGCATTACGGCTGGTAATCAAACCATAAATGCCTATACAAAACAAGGCTGCTGCCACTAGCAAAAAATATTCTAACTGCATTACTTTAATTACTGATTACTAATGTACGGGCGAACGACCCTTCGGGTTCTACAGTTTGCTTATGTCGGTGAGACCGCAAGTCGAGCATTCCCTTGCGCCTAACGGCGACGCGGGGTCTCGACCCACCGCAACTGTCTCACCCTTCGCCCCTAACTGATTAATAATTAACATTACTAATCTTGTTTATCGCTATCACTACTCAGAATTGCTAATTCACGGGGGCGTTCTGGCAAGGTGAAGCTAGTTGTAACAGTTTCTTTTGTTGCCAAGTATTCGGGAATCATATCACGACGAGCCAGAATAATTGCACCTACCATTGCCATCAAAAGCAGAACTGAAGCCAATTCAAAAGGCAATAAATAGTCACTAAAGAAATGCTCACCCAAAGCTACAACTGTATCAGTTACTTGAGGAGAGGTTGTGTCTAATGACCATGGCGTTACCAAAACCATTGTTCCCAAAAGCGCAAATAAGCCAAAGCAAACCACGGCAGTTGCTACTTTGCGAATTAAACGACCAGGAAGTTCGACATAGTCTTCTTGTTTATTCACTAGCATGATAGCGAACAAGATTAAAACGTTTACCGCGCCTACATAAACCAAAATTTGAGCGGCAGCTACAAAATCGGCATTTAGCAGGAGATATAAACCAGCAATGCTGATAAACACCCCAGCTAGCAAAAAAGCAGAATGAACGATTTTGGGTAAAAGAACAACTCCTAAAGCTGTCCCAATCATCATTACTGCCAAGATGCCAAAAGAAACTATCTGTACTCCTTCAGCTAAATTCACTTTTATCTCCTCTTTTTATAATTACTCGATCAACAAAAAAAATCCATGGTCAAAGACAAGGAAGAAATAATAACTTATTGGCTGTACATTTCTCTTATCCTTTATCCCTTATCCTTCCGTCTTAGCTTCCTCTTTGGGTTTTGCTGCTTCAATTTCCTTGAGGATATCTTCTGGACGTTTACCAGCCCGTTGCGCTCCTTTAGGTAACCCGTGAGGGTCAACTTCGCCTTTTGGTAGGTAAGCGAACTCTTTAAGAGGAGTTACCATCGGATCTTGAGTGACTTTATAGGGCAATCGTCCTAAAGCAACATTATCATAGTTAAGCTCGTGGCGATCGTAGGATGCTAGTTCATACTCTTCGGTCATAGAAAGACAGTTAGTAGGGCAGTATTCGACGCAGTTACCGCAGAAAATACAGACACCAAAATCAATACTGTAATGATCGAGCTTTTTCTTCTTGGCTTTTTTATCAAACTCCCAATCAACTACAGGAAGGTTTATAGGACAGACACGAACGCAAACCTCACAGGCAATACATTTATCAAATTCAAAGTGAATTCTGCCCCGATAGCGTTCGGAAGGAACTAGTTTTTCATAAGGATACTGAACTGTAACAGGACGACGCTGCATATGGTCGAAGGTAACAGATAGACCTTGACCAATATACTTTGCTGCTTGCCAACTTTCATTGGCGTAATCCTGTACTTGTTTGAGGACTTTAAACATAATTGTTTTAACTTTGCTCTAATATTTTTAGTTTAACTAACGCTCACAAATTGCTCTTCCCTAAATGGGCGGAGTAATCTATGACTAACCGCCAAATGCTATAGGAAAAGACAATTTTAAAGCAGCAGTAATCAAGAGATTAGCTAGAGAAACTGGTAATAAGAACTTCCAACCCAAATCTAATAGTTGGTCAATACGAACACGAGGTACAGTCCAGCGTAATAGGATGGCGATAAATACTAGGAAGTATGCTTTACTTAAGGTCATGATAATACCCAAAGAAGCAGTTAATACCTGTAGCCAGGGAGTAGTATCGGCAACACCAATCCAATCTGCCAAACGATCTAAAGGAACAAAAAATTCCCACCCACCTAAATAGAGAACAGCAAAAACTAATGCTGATAATACTAAGTTAACGTAAGAGCCTAGATAAAAGAGGGCAAATTTCATGCCTGAATATTCGGTTTGATAACCAGCAACTAATTCTTCTTCTGCTTCGGGTAAATCGAAAGGTAGACGTTCACACTCAGCCAAGGCTGCAATCCAAAAGATAATAAAGCCAACAGGTTGTCTCCAGATATTCCAGCCCAAAATACCATAGCCTGTCTGCTGATTTACAATATCTATTGTACTAAGACTATTAGACATCATAACGATCGCAAGTACAGATAAAGCCAAAGGAATTTCATAGCTAATAGACTGTGCTGCTGCTCTTAAGCCACCTAATAGTGAATACTTATTGTTAGAAGCATAACCAGCCATCAATAAGCCGATAGGGGCAATACTAGATAAAGAGATCCAGATAAAAATACCCACGTTTAGATCTGTAACCACCAAGTTTTGTCCAAAAGGAACGATAAGATAGGACAAAAACACAGGAATAACTACCAATATGGGTCCTATGGTAAATAACCAGGGGTCTGCTTTAGCAGGAATAACATCTTCTTTAAAAACTAATTTGATTCCGTCGGCGACTGGTTGTAATACTCCCAAAGGCCCTGCATATTCAGGCCCTATTCTTTGCTGGGCAGCAGCCGAAATTTTTCGCTCAAGCCAGACAACTACCAAAACTCCAACTGTTGCGCCGATTATCATTAAGATCATAGGCAAAGGTAGCCAAACAGCTTTAGCTAAACCAGCCGAAAGACCAAAATCTTGTAGAGTTTGCACAAAACTTCCTTGTAAATCGATTCCTGAGTTCATGTTTGTATATGATATTTAGATTAAGCTAATCTCAAACTATACTTATGAGCTTACGCAATTTTTAACGTTATCATTGATAGTATACCGTTGTCCGCTGGTCTATACCTTTTGTATTAGTTATAAAAACATAAAAGCAGCTAATGATCACCTCATCTAAACAAAAAGCTTGGTCAAAAGCGATCGCCACACCCGCTACGGAATTTGATTCTACTTTTCTATCAATCATTGAAGGAGAAATTCCCACCGACCTAAGAGGCACACTATATCGTAACGGTCCTGCTAGGTTGTCTAGAGGGCAACAACAAGTTGGACATTGGTTTGATGGCGATGGAGCTATTCTCAAGGTCGATTTTACTGATTCTGGAGCGACAGGGATGTATCGTTATGTACAAACCCAAGGTTATTCAAATGAGCAAAAAGAAGATGCTTTTATTTATCCTAACTATGGCATGACCGCAGCAGGTGCATTTTGGAATAATTGGTTCAAGCCACTTAAAAATGCTGCTAATACCTCAGTTTTGGCACTACCCGACCGTTTATTAGCTCTTTGGGAAGGTGGCAAGCCTCATGCTCTAGATTTAAATACTTTAGCTACTATTGGCACGGATACTCTATCGGGTCTAGAAAAGAAACAACCTTTTTCGGCACACCCAAAAGTTGACCCCGTGACAGGCAAAATATTTAATCACGGAGTTAGTGGAGGAGCAAACAGCACTCTCAATCTTTATCGTTGCGACTCTACAGGTAAACTTGAGCAGCAAAATTCTCACACTCTGTCTGGACTGCCTTTAATCCATGACTTTTGTTTTGCAGGTGAGTATTTGGTCTTTTTAGTTTCTCCTGTAAGAGCTAATCTTATGCCTGTTGCCCTAGGACAAAAAAGCTATAGTGATTCCCTTGAATGGAAACCTGAATTAGGCACAGAGATTTTAATTTTTGCCAAAGACGATTTATCTTTAGTCAGTCAGGGTAAAACCGATCCCTGGTTTCAGTGGCACTTTGCCAACGGCTATGTCAACAATGAAGGAAATATCGTCACTGAATTTACCCGCTTTGAAAACCTAGACACCAACCAGTATCTAAAGGAAGTAGCATCTGGCTACACCGAAACTCCCTCCAAAGGAACTTTATGGTCACTTACTATCCATCCTCAAACTGCCGAGGTAATTAATAATAAACAGATATCGGATGCTGCGGGAGAATTTCCCTTAGTTGCACCATCAAAGATAGGGCAAGATTGGCGTTATACCTATTTAAACGTCCATCGTTATGGCGTAAAACCTGGTCAAGAGCTATTTAATGCGATCGCCTGTTTTGATCGTTATACTGGAAATATGGCGATCACCGATATGGGCGATAACTGTTATCCTTCTGAACCAATTTTGGTTTCGCGTCAAGATGATTCAGAACATGGTTGGTTAATAACCGTTGTCTTTGACGGCAACACAGATCGAAGTGAAGTCCGAATCTATCAAAGCGATCGCTTGTTTGAACTGCCAGTGTGTCGTCTTGCTTTGCCATCCGTAATTCCCCATAGTTTTCACGGCACTTGGAGACAAAAATAAATATATAGTCATTCTAAATAATTTGCGTATGATTTAAGGATGTCATCCAAAGAAGTACCAGGAGCGGAATAAATACGTCTTTTTTTGAGGATGGCAAAGTCTTGTTCGATACGATTAAAATCGGCTGAATAGGGCGGTAAAAACAAAACTTTATGACCCGCTTGTTCGGCAATACGAAATACATCATTTTGCCGATGAAATGCTGCATTATCAAGAATAAGAGTAGAGTTCGGATTCAATTCGGGAATGAGATGCTCTTCAAGCCACTGATTAAACCATAAAGCGTTAGTACTTCCTTTAAAAAGAACTGGTGCTAATAATTCTTTGCCTCTTTTTCCTGCTATTAAGCTTGTTCTCGTTCCTCTTTTGCCATTGCGCTCGCCATAGGTTTTTTGTCCTCGTTTTGACCATCCATATGGGCGATAAACATATTCTTCAAAGCCCGATTCATCCAAGTAAACTAAGTTATTTGAACCATCTAAAACAACAATCTCACGCAAATTTCTCAGAAAAGCGATTCGTTGACCATGCTTACGTTCACTATATTTCAGAGTTTTTTTTACGAGTCAATTTCATTTGTTTTTGAGCAGATCCAATCGCACTCGTATGGACTCCAAAATGTTGCGCCCGCTCTCTCAAAAGAGCGTCTGGATTTTCTTGAATATGTTGGATAAGTGCTTTCCAATCTAGTTTTCGCTTTCTTCCTAGTTGTGGTGTTGGAGTTAAATTCTTTCTTTGACACCAATCATTCACACACCACAAACTTACCTCATATCTTCTTGATGCTTCTGCCTTTGAGCCTCCCGTCGCTACAAAGTCAACTACTCGTTTTCGTAAATCTACACTATAAGTCATCTAATAGGATTGATTTTTCAACTCAATCCTATTATTCCATACGTTTCCTATTTAGAATGACTATATTTACAATTTCCATTTAGTTTTGGGTAGTGGGTTTATGCCAAACTACTGAATAACGCCAAAATAAATGCTTTCTTACTTTTGCTGTTGTCAGTAAGCTTAGATAAATTTCTTTTACTTGCGACAAAGTTAAATATTCATCTGTTAGCAAATGTTGTCTCATGGCTTCTGCTGCTTCTGGATTGGGTTTAATATGCCTATTTTTGGTCTTCAAAAACCACCAGTTTAGGGGAACAGCAATACAATCACTCAAACTATCTTTGATACCTTGATACTTTAATAAATCTAGAATTATCAGCACCCCTCCTGGCTTTAAAGCAGCCTGCAATTGAGGCAGTAATTTCTCTAAAGATAAATGATGTACTGTCGCAATTGAGGTAATTACATCAAAACGTTCTACAGGGAATCTCCACTGTGAAATATCGGCAACTTGATAATCAATATTGTTAAATTGCCGCGATCTGTGTTTTGCTATCTGGATACTGTTGGGGGATAAATCTATTGCTATAACTTGATCGGTATAATTAGCCAAAAGAAGAGAAAATTTTCCTGTGCCACAGCCAATATCTAAGATTGTCTGACTATGGTTAGGTATTTGCTCAAGTAAAAATTGATGGTAGTAATTATTATGATCCCATTCATCGCCATCGTATGAGGCAAGAAGATCAAAATCATGTTTTATTTTTTGCGTCAGATTTTCATTCATTTTGTATGTCAAGCAAGATAAAAGAAGCGACGGCGCAGGAACTTTACTAGTGAAAAAATTTAAGTTTATTTAGCAAATAAATTTAAGTTTGAAACAAGTTGGGTGCTGGCAACGCTACATTATCTTGAAGTAACATTTCTAAGACTTCTTGAGCATTTTTCAAAGCTTCTTCATAAGTTTCGCCGTGAGTTACTGGCTGATAATAATCACTAAACTCTGGAATTGAAACAACGTAACATTGATCTTCTTCTGACCATTGAATAAGAATGCTATAAGGTAAATTCATAACTCAGCCTTTTTTATGTCTTTTAACAACTGCATAACTTCTTTTTCTTGGTAACGTTTTGCATCTGCACCATCTCTACCAGATAGAACAATTTTACGATTGATTAAGGGATGTTTCCATTTTATATGACTTCCTTTTCCTGGTTCGCTTATGCAACCCGCTTTTAATAACAATGTTTTCAACTCCCGAATCTTTTTGGGTATTTATTTTAAATATTTTGATAAATATTTTGAGAACATTTGTTAATTTAATTTTTGCTACCATTTTATATTTTATTATCAAGATAACAAGTTATTATTGCCTGGATATAATTAATTGTAAAAAGCAAAAAGTAGCATTCTGAACCTGCTTAAAATTTGTTATTTCCCAGGCTGTAATCGAAAATAATTAGAACTTAAGTTACTCTGAAGATAGCAACCGAGACACAATTGAAACTTTTTTTAATCTTCTTGGCTCGATGTGACGCAATCCATCATCAGTTGACAAGACAAATAAGCGATCGCCAATATTCTGTAAAAGGTGAAAAATTTCTCTGATGAAACTTTCTCAAATCAGGTCGTTTGTTGCAGTAGCTAAATGTGGCAAATTTAGTCAGGCAGCGGTGGAATTAGATTTAACTCAGCCTACAGTAAGTCATGCGATCGCAACTTTGGAAAATGATTTAGGGGTACAGTTACTGTTTAGAAGCCAAAAAGGTGTCAATCTTACTCCTGTTGGTGAAAGCGTTTTAGCTCATTGCGATCGCATTTTAAAATCAGTTGAAGATATTAAGCAAGAAGCTAATCGTTATAAAAGCCTTGAGGGAGGTACGGTTAGAATCTCGGCTTTTCGTGGTGCAGCATCTCAACTATTACCCAAAATAAAAGCCCACTTTAAAATTAAATATCCTCAGATCGAGATTAAAATCACGGAAGAAAAAGACTGTCCTCAAGTAGAACAAATGGTATGCTCAGGCAAAGCAGACCTTGGTTTTACTATTTTACCCACCGCTAAAGAACTTGAAGCTATAGAGGTGTTGCGAGATGACTATATTGTCTTACTACCGCCTAATAAATCTTCTTTGGTTAATAGTAAAATTAGCTGGACAGAGTTATTAGCCTTGCCGATTATTTCTTATCCGAATCAAAATACCTGTTTTAGGCAAATTAAAAATTACTTTGAAGCTAAAAATTACCAGTTTCAACCATCAGAACAAGTTCGAGAAAGTGACACAATCGTTAATTTAGTAGCAGCAGGTTCGGGTGCAGCCATTTTACCTCAGCTATCTGTGTTTCATATTCCCCAGGGTGTAACTGTCTGCCAGCTTCCTAAACCCTTACAGCGCATCGTGGTTATGGCTACTCCTAAAGACGCAGATTTATCCCATGCAGTCTGGGCATTTATTGATTTTCTCAAGCAAACTGATTTAACAGCGATTTCTTAAGCACTAAGCCAATTTAACAAATGATATTGGTAGCAATCTAGGTAGGTAGGTAAAATTAAGTAAATAATGGTTTGGGTAATTAATAATTGATAATTAATTATTGATTGTCGCGTTTTACAGATAAATTAAGCTTAGAGCTAGATGCGGTGAGTACACCTTTCTGGCTTAGAGCTATTGAATTAAAATATAACTGATCTAAAAATGGATACTAAAGCTTTTAAACGTTCTTTGCAACAGTCCCAAAACTATCATCGTCGGGGATTTGGACACGATGAAGAAGTGGCTGGAACAATGAATACGGAGTATCAAAGTGATTTAATTCAAACTATTCGCGATCGCAACTATCGTCTACAAAGAGGAGATGTTACCATCCTTCTAGCCGAATCTTTTGGCTTTTGTTGGGGAGTAGAAAGAGCCGTGGCTATGGCTTACGAAACTCGTCAGCATTTCCCTACCGCCAAAATTTGGATTACCAACGAGATTATTCACAATCCTTCAGTTAATCAACGTCTGAGAGAAATGAACGTTGACTTTATTGAATTGGTTAATGGTGAAAAAGACTTTAGCGTTGTAGGTCACCAAGACGTAGTTATTTTACCTGCTTTTGGTGCAAGCGTTTCAGAAATGCAGCTACTGAATGATAAAGGCTGCACTATCGTCGATACTACCTGTCCTTGGGTATCAAAAGTCTGGAATTCGGTAGAAAAGCATAAAAAACGGGACTACACTTCAATTATTCACGGCAAATATGCCCACGAAGAAACCGTAGCAACTAGTTCGTTTGCCGATCGCTATCTAGTTGTCTTAAATTTGGAACAGGCTGAATATGTGACTAACTATATTCTTGATGGTGGCGATCGCCAAGAATTTTTGACTAAGTTTAAAAACGCTTATTCTGATGGTTTTGATCCTGACCGAGATTTGATTAGAGTCGGTATTGCTAATCAAACTACAATGCTCAAAAGTGAAACCGAGCAAATTGGAAGGCTTTTAGAGCAAACAATGCTGAAAAAGTATGGTCCTACTGAGTTAACGCAGCACTTTATGAGCTTTAATACTATCTGCGATGCTACTCAAGAAAGACAAGATGCCATGTTCGATTTGGTTGAGAAGGACTTGTCTTTGATGGTGGTGATTGGAGGGTTTAATTCTTCTAATACTACTCATTTACAAGAAATTGCCGTTGAGCATCATATTCCCTCTTATCATATTGACTGTGTTGAGCGAATTTTAAGTCGCGATCGCCTAGAATATAAGCCTTTAGATGGAGAAATTACTATAGTCGAAAACTGGCTACCAGAAGGGGAAATTATTGTAGGCATAACTTCTGGTGCTTCTACCCCTGATAAAGTCGTAGCAGATGTAATTGAGAAAATCTTTGATTTAAAAGCTGTGGCGATCGCCTAAACGGAGTTCTATTTATAGCAGTAAGTTAACACAAATCAATAACTAGACTCTAAAACTAGCATTTTGTCTGCTTTCTAGCACTTGCTGATACTGGAAAAGCATTTCTCGACGCTTTTGCAGATTTCGCCTTTGTCCCACAAGAGTTTCATCCAGCATCCGTTTTCTTTCTTGCTCCTGATTTAATTGATTTTCTAAATAGAATTCATTTTCATTAGAAACATTGGCTCGTCGTTGCAGTTTTTTGACTTTTTGACGCTGCAATAAAAGTTCTTCTTCTTGTTCTTTAACCACTCTACTTAAATCTACTAGATCTTGCTGTAAATGAAATACCATTGACTCTAGCTTATTCAATGGTGCTGATTGCAGCTGATCTTCATTAAGGTTGGCATCTAATCTATCTTTTTTAGACTCTATTACCATAAGCGAAATAGTATCCCAAAGCTCTTCATTCTCTACAGGGCTAATACCTGGGAGTTTGTTATAGGAAAACATAATTGGTGACTCTTCAAGAGCATTGTAGTAGTAAGAGCGGGAATCAAATTGAGGCTCAACTCCATTGAAGACAATTCCCAACATATTGAGTCCTGATTGCTCTAAAATTTCTTTGGTGAATTTTGCCTGCGATCGCTCTACTAAACCAGGTCTGACTACCAATAAAACCCCGTCAGCCATACGACCCATTATGGGAGCATCGGCAGTTAAATCTAAAGAAGGAGTATCAAAAATAACAAAATCATAGCTTTCTGACCAGTAATCTATCAACATTCTCATTCTTTGAGAATCAAGTAAAGTTGCAGGAGAGGGATTTAAACTTCCTGAAGTAAGCAAATCTAAATTTGGCATAACTTCATTAATAGACATTCTAGGATCTAGGCGATCGGCAATTACATTACTTAAGCCATTGTCGTTATAAGTATTCCAGATACGATCTTGAATAGGATCGTATAAATTAGCATCAACTAGCAAAACTCTATTGCCTACTTGAGCCATTGCTGCTGCTAAATTAGCAGCTACAGTAGATTTGCCCTCCTGCACGCCAGAACTGGTAATAACAATAGTTTTTACCTTTCTATCAGTCTTTAAAGACCTGATATTAGACTGTAACATCCTATAAGACTCACCGAGTGCTAAGAAAGGATAGTCTCGGACTATTAATTTAGGAATGGAGGGGTCTTGATCTTTTAATTCTGGTAAAGCTAATAGCTTGATTCTATCTGTGCTTGGAATTATCCCTAAAGACGTATAACCATATAGCTGTTTAGCTTCGTCAATGGTTTTAATCGATCTATCACTAATTTCTAGAAGATAAATAACTCCAGCTGCGGATAATAAAGCTAAAGAGCCAGCAGCTAAAAAGCCTACTGCACGAGAAGAGACTGGCTGAGCGGGGACATCGGCATTAGAAATCACCCTAACGTTGCCAGGATCTTGAACTTCAGCAATTTTTATAGTTTGTAGCTTTTGCCACAAAGCATCGTAGGTTGACTGAAACGAAGCTCGCTGTCTTTCAAGCTGACTTAACTTTTGCTCTAACTCTGGTACTTTCTGGATTCTAGCACGGCGATCGCCTTCAACTCTGCTCAAGCTGTCAATTTGCTTTTGCAGACCAGATTTAAGAGCTTCTAGCTGAATTAAATCAGTGGTAAGTTCTTCTTGAATTACTCCTGTCTTATTTCTCTGTACTAAATCTCGTGCTGTCTCTGCGCCAACAGAGGCGGTTTGTCGATAGAGTAATTTTGATAAAGAATCTACTTGTTGTTGTAGTTCAACTACATTGGGACTATTACCTGTAAAACGGGCTTTGGCGATCGCTAGCTCGGATTCTGCATTTTGCAGTTTAGATATCGTCTCTTTAACTGCTGGAGATTGGCTAATCGTAGTTGAAACTACCGCCTGTTCTGCGATTAAACCAAGCTTTTTTCTGATATAGTCAGCCTGAGATTCAGCATTAGCCATTTCTCCACGAGCTTGGGCTATGTCAGCCTGTAGCTGCCGCATTCCCTGAATCAAAGAGCTAGTATTTTCATCAGGGTCAACAAATCCATTTGATTCTTTTAATTCCCGTATTTTTGCTTCAGTTTTGTGTAGGGAATCTTCTGCTCTTGGTAGTTGTTCTTCTAAAAACTTTCTAGCAGTTTCTGCTTCTGCTTTGTTAACTATTAAATTGTTATCTAAATAATTTTTGACCAAAGTGTTAACAGTTAGGGCAGCTTGCTCTGGGTTATGACTAGCATAGGAAATCTTAAGAATATCTGTAGCAGTTATCGAGGAAACTTTTAAGTTTTCTAGAAAATCTTCAACTTTAAGCTTTTTGCCTTCTCGATCTTTTAACTGTAGTTTGGGGTCATTAATAGTTTTTTTAACTAAAGGAACTGAACGTAAAACCTCTGTTTCTGTGTCAATAAAGTTTCCTTTCTCCGCGATCGTTGAAAAGCCTTCTAAAGCTTTACCAACTTCTGTCAGAGAAGAACTAACGGTGTTACTTTTAAATTTTAGTCTTGCTTCAGCCTCGTAAACGTTTTTCTTTAAAGTAGTAGCAACAATACCCAAAGTTAATATAATTAGAAAAACAATCGATCCAGGCAGCCAGCGCCTTTTAATCATTTGCCAATAGTATTGATTATCTAAGGGCGTTTGTGAGAGATTCATACTTAATATTTAATAGCAACATTCAAAATATTTAAAGAAAAAATACATATGTAAAACTAATAAAATTATGATAACGAAATAATAAGTAAGATTTCATAAAGTTTCATCAAGAAGTGAACATACTTTTAATTTCAATAATTACTCGTTCTGGGTCTGACTCGGTTAGGTTAGAGCCAAAGGGTAAACACAAACCTTGTTGAAATAGTTCTTCAGCTACTTCATTATTAATACATTCACAATCTGCAAATACTGGCTATAGGTGGATGGGCTTTCAAACTGGTCTAGTTTCTATCTGTTTGTCTAACAGTTGTAGACGTATTTGTTCTCGATTGGTGCCTGAAGTTTAAAGATTAATTGTTAAGCAACTAAGCCAACGTGTACTCATGCCAAAATTTGCTTTGGGCATAAATTTAATTCCTGGTAAATCTGCCAAATTCCGTCCACTAGCAGCAACTCTATCTTTTAATACTGCTAATTGTCCTCTACCAATACCAGCCGAAATGTTGCTTAATCAGTAATTAAAACCGATCTCGGTATGTTAATAGTGGGGGTGGGGATCTTTCGCCTGGGTTGCTAAAAAATTGGCTTTTTAAATTGTTCGATTTTGAGCTTAATCAAAACACTTTGATTAAAATGTTAAAAAATGGTTGATTTTAGGGAACTATAAAGGCAAATATACTTTGTAACTGACGGTTATTTATGCCTTCTACTGCTGATTTTTCATCAATTTCCCCTAGTGATTCTATGCCAGTGGTACAAACTTGGAGTTTGGGCAAGGTTTATCGTACTGGCTTTTGGATGAATCAAAAAATAGAATCGCTAAAAAATTGTTCTTTGAGCATTCATCAAGGAGAAACTTTTGGTCTACTTGGTCCTAATGGGGCAGGGAAAACAACGCTGCTCAAAACTTTATTGGGAATTACCCGTCCAACTACAGGCAGGGCAGTAATTTTAGGAAAACCAATTGGAGATCGCACCGTTAAGCAAAAGATTGGTTACTTACCTGAAAACGCCTTTCTTTACGATTTTCTTACCGCCTGGGAGTTTTTAGAATTTATTGCTGGGTTATTCCAAATTCCTAAAAAAATCCAGCGTCAACGTATTGCCGAATTACTAGATTTAGTCGGTTTAGCTAAGTCTACAGCCCGCAAGAAGAAATTAAAGCAGTATTCTAAGGGTATGCTGCAAAGAGTAGGCATGGCACAGGCTTTGATCAACGATCCTGAAATTGTGTTTTTGGATGAGCCGATGTCAGGATTAGATCCCATGGGACGCTATCGAATGCGCGAAATTGTTTCGTCTCTAAAACAGCAGGGTAAAACCATCTTTTTTAATTCCCATGTTTTGTCAGATATTGAGCAAATTTGCGATCGCATTGCCTTTCTTGCTCTGGGAGAATTAATCTGCCAGGGATCTCTTGATGAATTATTAGGTACTAGCAATGCCTATCAGGCAATTGTTATTGGTGGAAGTTCGGAGGCTTTAACTCCCTGGATGACCAATCTTACCCAAGAGAATAACCGTTGGCATGGTCAATTAAAAGTTGAACCAAATCAATTTGTATCTCACCTAGAAAATGTCGAAGCTCAATTAGTCAGTATTCACCAGGCAAGACCTTCTTTAGAAGAATTTTTTATGCAGCAGTTAAGGTCTAGAGGTATTGAAATAAGCCGTTAGTGATTGCGGATGCCTGGTACGGCGCTTACAAGGGCTGGACACATAATTCTAGCCACAGCCCCTCTGCTTCGTCGTAAATCGCCCCTAATAGCTGGATATCGATCATTTGAGATTAACTGCTAAACAGATTGTAATGTCTGTGGCTTCTCTGATTTAACCTCTTTAGATTTAGGCGGTTGGGTTTGATATTTAATTAGGTCTGCTAAATCCTGTAATTGATTAATCGCTTCTGCCCCTTCTAACTTCATTAGTTCACGGTCATCTCTCATTTCAGTCCAGGTAATTCCATAATCTGAAACTAAAAAACGAATTAGATGCTCATCTTTTAAACTAACCATAAAAGAGGCACTATTCATTTCACCACCACAGGTATAGCAGGATGCTAAGTAACCTTGATTTTCAAAAGCGATCGCCAGGGCTTGAAGAGTCATTACTAGATCCTGTACGAATCGACGATGCTGTTGCGCGAGTCTTGTAAACACTTTGTTCCTCCGAACACCTCAAATTTTATTGTAAACGTTTTAGTATTTTTTTATATTTTCTTTATAGTTATTATCATCCTGTTTATGGGGTGATTAATTTTTATCAGTCTAACTGAGTTTCGGAAAAAGTTTATGTGTCATTTAATTCAATTTGTGCAGATTTTAGAATAAAATCACATAGAGGAACAATAGTTTTGTCCTCTAAAAGAGCTTCCAGCTTGAATTTTGCCGATTCTGGTATTCCTGCCACAGAGATAGAAAATTCAAACCCGCTACTATTGGCTGTAGGAATATCTGGATACCTTTGCATCACTGTCGGACGAGAATGCTTAATGGGGGTTTCTAATAAAATATCCGTCTGATAAATGACCCGAAGAGTTTTGGCGATCGATTTTTTGCCCAAAACCCAACCTTTAACTAATATTGCCCCAGCGATGGACATGGATTGAGGTTGGGGGGTAATGATTCCAAATCCCCAAAGAGTATTAAAATTTTGTTTGGGAAGAGTTTTTTGAATATCAACAATTTGAATCGGTGTTTTCAATAGCTCTAGCCAATTTTGAGATCTAGCTAAGGCTTGCTGTGTATGTTTTAATTGAGACTGAGTGAGGTTAAACTGTTTTTGCTGTTCAAATAATGCTTTTTTATAGAGTTTTGCTTCACCATCAACTTTTTGTAATCTCAGCTGAGTTTCTCCAAGCTCAATTTGAAAACCTTGGTTAATCTGAAGTTGAGCTTGGGTTTGCCCTAATTGCTTTTGAGTTTGCTGGAGTTTTGCATTGAGGCTTTCTAACTCAGATTCCATCTGTTGCCACTTTGACTGCTCTTGTTGAGCTTGCTGAGCCTGTTGTTTATATCGCTCTAAATCTCCATTAGATAGCCAATTAGCAAGTTTTAGAAGCTTCAAATCTTTACTCCTCAAGCAGTGGTAATAAGTCAGTTAGATTTTACTCTAAGATTTTAGATTATTCTGAAGATTGGCCAGTGTCCTTGAATTGATCCCCAGGCGCACACAAAACTAAGCTTTACAAAAGCTAAATCACAGTCGTAACCGCGCATTTTATAGTCAAGTATACTATCCCCAAACTATTAGCGTATGAGCGATCGCCATCTTCCATCAATTCTGCGTTTGGAACAGGTCAATCTACAGGCTTCTTTAGGATCTAGTTATTTATTACAGGACATCTCTTTTAATATTCCTCCAGTCGCAAAAGTAGCTGTGGTTGGGGCATCTGGTGCAGGCAAAACATCTTTACTCAAACTGCTTAATCATTTGGTTTCACCTAGCCAGGGAGAAATTTATTTTAATGATCTACCGATCGAACAATTAGGAATAATTCAACTGCGTCGTTTAATCGTCTTAGTTCCTCAAGAACCTAAGTTATTGGGCATGAAAGTAGCGGATGCCCTAAGCTATCCCTTACAGCTACAAAAATTACCAGAGTCAGAAATTCGCCAGAGGCTAGACACCTGGACAAATTTACTGCGTATACCGACTCAATGGTTAGATAGAACTGAATTACAGCTTTCTTTAGGGCAGAGACAATTAATTGCGATCGCTCGCGCTTTGGTAATGCAGCCCCAAGTATTACTCTTAGACGAACCGACATCAGCTTTAGACATCGGTACGGCGAATCATCTTTTGAGCGTTTTAGAAGAGTTAAACCAAAATCAAAACTTAACTATAATCATGGTTAACCATCAGTTGGGATTGATTGAAAATTTTTGCGATCGCCTTCTTTACTTAAATGCAGGCAAGCTAGAATTAGATATTCCAGGTACCCCAGGCAATTGGCAAAAAATCGAGCAAAAACTAATTCAGCTAAAGACCGAACAAGAACAAGAATGGAGCTAGCTAGCACCACTGTGCAGAGGTAAGTAGGTAATAATTGAACGAAGGCAGAATTGGACTCTATAAAAGTATTTAATTCTTCCACTTTTAGTTTTCAGCCTTTTATTTTTACTTTCTCATATTTGATTCCTGATTGCCATATCTTTTTATCCATGTTAAAAATTTAGGTTTTTACTAAGGCATCTATCAACTTAATATTGTTCATTTGTATGCTTATAATTATTGATGCCATAAGAAATCAATAATTTTCTAAAATACGATTTAGTCATATCCTATACTATTTACTTCAATTTAGCTAAATAAAATCTAATTTCTGAAACTAGATAGAACAACTTAATTCAAACTTCAAATGAACTGTAAAACTCTTTAATTCGCTGCAAAGCCTCCTGAAACTCCGATTCGGAAACTGATAATACAAAACGGCAATAGTTTGGCAACCCAGTCCAGGTAGCACCATTGATCGTTAATCCGACACTTGAAAACAAAACGGTAGTAATAGAATCTCCATCAATGACTGTTTCATATTTAACATTATCTTGTTCGTAAGATACTGTTTTGCTCAAGAAGAAACTCGGTTTTGCTACTAAAAATAATCCGCCTTGTGGGTCAATGGCTATCCAACCAGATTGCTGCAATACTGCCGTTAGCTGTATGGCTCTTTGTTGTAGAAGTTGACTTTGAGCTTCTCGATGTCGGATAAGTTCGGCATCGCCTTTGACCACCCCCTCAAAAAATCGACGCATAGCATACATAGTAGTCTGGGGAAGCTGACCAGGAATAAATTCTGCTATTTGCCTAACTATAGTGGCACTAGGAGAATATAAATAGCCAAAACGTATCCCTGCTGCGGAAAATTCCTTGGAAATGCCACCGAGTAAAATTAAGTTACTAGAATTGCTTTGACGGCGATCTTGCAGCCATGATAAATCAGTTTTGGGCTGAGACTGGTCAAATTCTAAACCAGAAAAAATTGTGTCTAAGACAACTTTTGCTTTATATTGCCAAGCTAATTGAATAATTTCCTGTAATTCTTGAGCAGAGTATAACGCTCCTGTAGGATTAGAAATGGGTGCATTAAGATAAAGCCAAGGATTAGCGGTAGTTTTGAGTATCTGCTCTAGGTTAGATACATTGATTTTAAAACCTTGGGCTGGGTGTCCCAATACTGTTTGTACTCTAACTCCATAAAAATCTAGGGTTGCTCGGAAATAACCGTAAGCACCTTGGGGAAAGATAAAAGATCCTTGCTCTTGACGACATTTCTGCACCACCGCACTAAATAAGGATGCTACTCCAGAGCCATAGATAAAATTAGCCCGATCGCCGTATTTAATTCCGTATTTTTGAGAACAGATAGCAGACAAGGGCTTATATACTTCACATTCTTCTGAGGTGATATCCTGTCTGGCAAAGGCTTCGGCGATCGCTTTATTAAGTGCTTCAGGACTTGGTAAACAGTTTTCGCCATAGTCCAGGCGAATAGTTGATGGTTTAAAGGGCAATTCGCTTTCTTTGATTGCAGGATGAGCAAAGGCTTTTGTGGCATTGGCTGAACGATCTAAGGTAAAAGAAGCTTGAGTCTTATCAAGCTTACTATTAGCTGGCTGCGCTCTGGTAGTCTGGAAGTGTAATAACTGTTCTAAAAGCTGCTGATAGAAATATTGGGTAATCAAGCAAACGCGACTGTAGCTCAACTCTGCTGCTCTGATTAAGTCTTTTTGGATTGGCTCTGGATTAATTATGCAGATACATAAAGATAAGCTCGGATAAAGTCTATTTTTGATTAAATCTGCCAGCAAAATTACATGATTTGGCAGACCGCGATCTGCTAGATATTCAAACAAACCATTGTCTACAGGGTTGCTAGAAAGATTTAAATTATCAGAAATATCCACTACTAGTAGTGCGCCAATTTCTTTGGCTGTATTGACTAAAGCTTCAAAAGGCTCTTGAGCAGTCATTTCAAAAGCTTTGAGTCCTGTAATTACTAGCTGGGGATGTAGCTTGGTCATTAATTTGCCAACTAAAGGAATGCGTCGCGGTGCTTCAATTACCTGCTGACTGCCATGGTAACTTACAGGTAGTAACTGCTGTAATCCTTCATCAATAACAATTAACGATGGCTCATAAATTGTTAATAGATTAGCGATCGCTTCTTTCCTAGAGGGGGTAATAATTAAATCATCAGGCTGCCAAAGAATTGAATGATAGTTGCGAAAGTAAGCCGTAAGGCGATCGCGTAATCCTGGTTCTCCTGCTGTCAGTCCATAGGGAAAATGGCTCTGGTTATTGAGGTAATTAAATAAGGATGCTAGCCAGTAAAATCTTTCTTCTGCCACATCTGCATCATTTTCCGTCAGATCTAGCGCGCTTTTTACCCCTTGCAAACTGGGATGCTGTAGTACAGCGAAAATTTGCTTGAGCCAGTTAGGATAAGCCAAAACCCCTTCGTATACGGAGACTGAATGATATATTCTGCCTCCATGCTGGCTATATACCTGGGCGGTAGCAGCACCAATTGGCACATTACTACGGGAAGTCATAAAAAACTCAAACCGATGACCTGTAGCCTGTTCGATCTCTACTAAGCCAGAAATATCTGTATCAGGATCTTGCTCAACCCTAGTTTGCCAAATATGGCGAATTTCTAACCCTCTTCTGGTCATTAATCGCTCTAGTACGGATGCACCTGGTCTGCCTCCAAAGTTAAAGATAACTTTACCCGTAGGTCTGAGTAATTGAATTGACTGCTCGATCGCCTTAGCGAGTAGACCTAAGCCAAACTGATCCTCTACATAGCCCTGTTTTTCGCAATAATTGCTCAAAGAATGGAGAAATTCGTCATTAGCTCCTTGATTAACCAAATCTCGCATTACTTCCAATTCTGGATTGAGTACTTGAGGAATACAGCCCACAATGCGATCAAGGGGATGGGGATAATCGTTAAAAAACTCTAGTAAATCTGATTGAGCAAATTTAACGCGGTCAATTAAAGTTTTTTGTTCCCTATCTAAAATAGGATTTCCCTGTTCATCTAAAGCGTTCAAATATAGATTTAATTGCGAACAGACGATCGCCCGTGGATTGATATCAACTCCATAGATAACCTCAGGCAAAGAATTCAAGGCGATCGCCAAAGTGATCCAGCCACTACCACAGCCCAACTCTACCACCCGACGAGTATAAAACTCTTCGGCAGGATAGCGTAATATGCCTTCGTAAAAGGTAAATGACCATTCTTCAGGAGCAAAAATACTGGGAAACAATAAAAGCAAAAGCTCTTGGCGATCGCCAGTATAGGTTTTAACCGTTTGAGTAACAAAAGAAAAGTAATAATCTTGCTGATTTTTCGACTGCCAAGTCTGATAAATTAAACCAAAAAATCGCCGACTTTGAGCTTGTGTCTCAGGAGATTTCAAACTATTTAAAAGTTCGCTAAAGGCAGAAAAAGCATTGGCACTAGAATGGCTGCAATATTCTAAAAATTGTTCAACATTAGATAACAAGGATAGTGAAGTCACAATTGTTATTTATTCTGATATATAAAGATTACCGCCGATAAAAGCTTATTTAAGATTGTTTTTGTCATTTTAGGTGTATAGTAATCAGGTTAACATTCAATTGCTCTATGCCGTTTGCGATCTTGTGTCAACGATTTAAAGCTCAAAAGCAAACTTATTTTCAAGATGTAGCTTGCTAATAATTGGTTAATACTTCAAGAATCGATTTATACATTATAATTTTGTCAGTTTTTTGAAAAACTATCAAAACTCGTTATTTGCTATTGATTTACCAAAAATAAAGATGAAGATGGCGATGATTAATGTTCTTATAGCTGACGATCAAAATTTTGTCCGCAAAACTTTAGCAGCATATTTAGAACCAGAAATAGACCTGAATGTAGTTGGTTTTGCTGAAAACGGAAAAATCGCGATCGCTCAAGTGGCAAAACTCAGGCCAGACGTAGTTTTGATGGATATTGAGATGCCAATTATGGATGGTTTTGCAGCTACAAAAGCCATTGTCCAAAAATTTGCCGATACCAAAGTTTTAATGCTTAGTATCCATGACCGAAAGCAGGATATTGCTGATGCTCTGGAGTTGGGGGCAAAAGGCTATTGGCTAAAAAACACCACTGCCCAAGAATTAGCCGATGCAATTAGACACGTTCACAATGGCTATTTCCAATTAGCGTTGAAATTGGTAGAAAAACACTTTAGTAAATCTACAGCAGAAAACTCTTTGCCACAAGATCCTGCCTTAAGTCATAAATTAGATGTTGTTGATAAAGTTTTGGCTAAAATCGAACAAAAAGTTAGTATATTTGAACAATTAACTCCCCAAAGCTTAAACGAAACTGTAGAAAGCATTGTTAAACAAGAAATGCATTTTCGCAGAGAACGAGATGCCAATCTGCAATTCAGTCTGGATCGTTTAAAACATCAAATAAATCAGTTTGAAAAAAATACTAGTTTGGCTATCAAAGTACAGCTTATTGTTAATCTATTTTTGATTGTCGCTGTGTGCGTTTTAAGCTACATGGTCTTTTACCCCTAGTTGACATCCTCTTAAACAGACAGTTTTTACTGCCCTAACTGCATCATTGTTTAACTCCCTGAATAACTGGGCTAATCCCCTCATTGTCAAAAGGTTGAGGATTTCCTTGCCAGTTAAAGTCGCTGATGCGGAGGCTAAAAGAACCAACTTGTAACACAGGATTATAGCGCAGAGTAATATTGTGAGTTCGACGACTGTATTCTACAAGGTAATCTGTACTGATTTCCTGATTATTATTTAAATCAATAGATGTCTGAACCCCCAAACGAATTGGTCCATAAACTTGTTGAGTAATACCCAGATCCAGGATTTGACGATCCACTAAACGATCGAAGAGAAAAGGCGATTCATCCCCACGAAGATTTTGCGAGTAGCCAAGCTTAAATCCTGTATAGTCGAGCCAAGAACGAGAAAAGTGACCTATTTGTCCTTGAATACCGATAGTTCCCTCTAAAGATAGCTGAGTATCACTATTGCTATAAAAACTACCTACCCCTGAAACTCCTGTATATATTTGTAAATAGGGAACTACAGGCACGGGAGTATAGCGCAATCCTTGGTATTGAGTACTTGGCAACGCTGTTCCCGACCAGATAGGAAAGTTTTTATTAATAAACAACGCTCCTTGATAACGAGTCAGGTTGATGCGGTCATTGTTTCTATCTGCCTCAAGAAGGTCTTGTCTATCGGTATCGGCACTGATGTTTTGAATTGAAGCCTGATATCTTAAATTAACACCAGTATTAGCGATCGCAATATTCGGCGAAGTCAGCACCCCACCAATACTACTTCTAACTGTTTGAAAGCCCAAAGAACCATTAAAAAGGCGATCGCGATAATTGTATGCCAGAGCGAATGTATAGGGATTAGCTACATTACCTAGAGTTTGCTGTAGCCCAACCCTGGCTCGTAAATTGTCTTCTATATTGTTAAAATTAAAGCTGGTTAAGGAAACATTTGCTCCAAAATTGCTGCGAGGGGTCAAATTTGCCTGAAAATTGCTTCTCAAGCCCAATGTTGCTAAATCAAATCCCCCATCCTCAGAATTGCTAAAGCTAAAAGCAGTAGGAAATAAAGCTCGCTCCAAAAAGTATTGTGGAGTAATATTTAAGCTATATTTTGTCCCGTTGAGAAGACGCAAAGTTTTCTCAATATACAAACCACCTCTATCTTGCCCATCAAATCCTAGACTAAACAATCCAGCACCTCGACCAGGACGACCATCAAAGGCATAAGAACTAGCTAAAAGCGGTAAAGCTAAACTATCATCAATTACCACACGAGACTTGGTAGTAGTCAGCTTATTTACTAAGGGAGAAACCTGTTCAAAAGTAGCGGTTTTGGCGCGTAATTCTAGTTCTGGCGGAGAAAAAGGATCGTTAGTCAGACGTAGATTGCTTGCTGTCCAGTTAGTTCCACTAAAGTCTAGCCGATTAGCTTGAAAGCGCAGACGATTAATTGTCCCACCTACGGAATTATTGCTATTATTTATATCTCTGCTGCTGCCTATAGTTGCCCCAATACCCTCGCCAGCAGTTATGTCTGTTAAGGGTTGGGCATTAATCAAGCGATCGCTCAAAGCCCGATCGAAGATTGTTTGTTCTGGTGCTAATCTCTGGTTAACGTTAGTATCTTGACTTAAACTAGGCTGATAAATTTCGCCTCTGGCATTAAAAATCATCCCGCGATCGCTAACTAGATAGTATTCAAACTTTGCTCCCCGTAATACCTGTTGACCTCGTTTGAGAACGACATTACCCTTAGCAACTGCTAGGCGATCGCTTAAATTTATTTCCAGGCGATCGCTAGTCATCACAGATTGAGCAAAACGCATGACCACATTACCTTGAGCCGTAATTACTTTTCTTTGTTCGTCATATTCTTGGCGATCGGCAATTACCTCAATTACTTCAATTTCTTCAATGGGAATTGATGGTTGAAACTCTTGATTAGTCGGTATTTGAAATTTTCTTTGCTCACCTTGACGTTCTTGAGTAATTAAATAACGAGGAGAATTTGTTGTAATCTCTGAATCTGGCTGCGTGGTTAATAAATTTAGTTTACTAGGCAGAAAACTTGCTTTTGTTTTAACTTCAGACAATTGCGAAGCTAAACAAGATGTTTGTAGAAAACACGCCCATAGAGTTATTCCAGCGCAATATCGCAACAAGTCAACCATAGACATTTTTTAACAACAAAACAACAACTGAGTAGTATAACTCTTTCGATGTTGCTGATTTAAGTAATGATGTACAGAATATTACTGTTCATAACCATACCTTTCTATTTTGTCAATGCCTGAGTTCTAGACTGTTGACTTTCAACTTTGCTAGGAAGTGAATCAATCGAGCAAGCTTGAAAACTCTTTAGCAATTAGCCAGTAACATTCGCAGGCATGAGCCTCTAGCTTTTCATGAGAGACAATACGTATCAAGCCACGTTTATAGTTAATAATGCCTGCTTTTTGAAATTTGCTAGCTACTTCGGTTACACCAGTACGGCGCACCCCCAGCATTTGGGAGATAAATTCTTGAGTTAACTGGAATTCGTCTTGTTGAATATTATCTCGTAGCGTGAGCAACCAACGAGCAAATCGCTGCTCAAGGTTGTGATAGCGATTACAGGCAGCAGTTTGACCAAGCTCGATGATGCGAGCCTGAATGTAGCGCATCAGCAGACGATTTAACGCTCCTTGACGATTAAACTCTTCTTTTAGTTGCTTAGCAGTGATTCGATAGCCATTGTCAGCCACCTGAACTATAGCTGTAGAGTTTGTGCAACTAGTATTCAAGATGATTGGCAGCCCGACCATGCCTTCATTGCCGATAACTCCAATCTCTGTTGTTGAACCGTTTTCCATAGTCACTATGGTAGAGACAATTGAGTGAGAAGGAAAGTAAGCATATTTGTATTCTTCTCCAGCATAAAATAGAACTTGATGCTGAGTCAGCTTTATTGGCTCTAAATGAGGTGAAAGGCTTTGATAGTCTTCGGTTGGTAGAGCGGCTAATAGCCGATTGACTGGCTTGTTTAAAATTGGTGAGGACAATTTGTACATACTTCAAGATTTTAGATTTTACTACAGTTAGCTAGGCAACCTATACCAAATCATTTTGGACAAAATGATTTGGTATTTTTTATTTTGATTAAAATTATTAGCGTAACTATATTTTGAAGTACAATATGTTATATTGTAAGTTTGCAGCGAGTTGTAGGTGAAGCAGTCAGTATAAAACAAAAAGCAAATAAAATGACTATTTTGTTGTTTTGCTATTTGCTACCATGTTCGGGCTAATGACTAATAGCTTTTTCGATAAATGCTTTTTATGACATTTCGTCTGGTTTTACCTCTCCAGCTTTTTCTTCTTCCATTGCCTCGACGATAAACAGTTTAGCTAACTTATCGTAAATACCTGCGCCAATATATTGAGGATATTTATGCGATCGACTGTAAAGCCAAATTAAATTATCTCCATAATAAATACGCACATCTTTGAATAAACCTTTGCAGCTTGGTATCAAAGAATTAGCTTTATTTAAAGCATCTGTCCAACGAGTATACTGTGCCACAAAACCAGGAGTTATAACTCGAAACATTTTAATCTAATTAATTATGAAAAAATGTAAATAGTATTACTGATTATTCTATCTTCAATTTAGGAAAGCAAATGGAAAGCAGTTGGATGGATTTGACATTTGGTGTTGTGGCATTATTTATTGTCATTAGTGGTTTATTTCTGCTGTTTCAAGGCGTTGGTGCTATGAATAAAAAAGATTAGGGCTACACATAGGCATAATTTGATAGATTTTTTGCAGAATTGCTTCTAAAACATCGCACTATCATATAGGAAGAGCTTTAGTAAACAAGATTTTATAATCATGGATGTTAAATTAATTCTGCTAGTTTTAACTGGAATTTTTACCGTTAGCTGTTTGTTCTTTGGTACTAAGGGCGGTTATTATGACACCGATAAATATGATGGTAACGGTTCAGCCCATTAATTGTTAAACTAATTGGTAATTATCAAATGCTTGCTCAATCATTTAAATTGGGGTCTTGCACACTTTTGGTGAACCGAAAATAAGGCGATCGCTAAGAAATGCAGCATGGTTTCAAAATTTATAATGTCTATCAGACAAGCATTTTATGAGTAAATAGGAAGAGAAATTAAAAGCATGATGATTTATGTTAGAAGTTCAGCCCTTGGATAATTCTGGTTTATTACAACATTTACTGCCTGATTTTTTTGTCTCAAGATAACATCTTGGTCAATCAGTGAAACAGAAAATAAATTAACGATACAAGTTAAAACTCAGAGCATACAGGCAGTTTGTCCGATTTGTAATTCAATAAGCAATCGCGTCCATAGTAATTATCAGCGATCGCTATTAGATGTATCTTGGGGGAACTATCAAGTCTGTTTGAAGCTTTCAACCCGAAAATTATTTTGTTCAAACTCAAATTGTGAGCGTCGAATTTTCACACAGAGATTACCCAAAATAGCAGCACCTTGGGCGAGACGAACAGAGCGATTGAATATTCAACTTATTAAAGTAGGTTTAGCACAGGGAGGATTACCAGGGTCACGTTTGACTCAACACTTAGGAGTAAAAATTAGCCGTCAAACCCTACTCAGGTTAGTAATGAAAATGCCATTACCATCTCACCCTGTCCCAAAAGTCTTAGGAGTTGATGACTGGGCTTATCGTAAACGCCACACCTACGGTACTATTTTGGTAGATTTGGAAACTCGTCAGCCAATAGACTTGTTATCTGACCGCACAGCTACAACTTTAGCCGAATGGCTACAAGAGCATCCTGGGGTTGAAATCATCTCCAGAGATAGAGCCAAAGCTTATAAAGAAGGAGCGTCAAGAGGATGTCCAGAAGCCATTCAAATAGCAGACCGCTTCCACTTACTACAAAATTTAGCTCAAATGTTAGAAGTAGTGTTGAATCAACACCGAACATTACTGAAGAATGTGGAAGATGAGACCAATAATTGTCCGATTATTGAAGATCAAAAAGTTGTAGCTCAACCAATTCAGCCTCCTCCGAATCCTGTAAAAGCTCTCAAACTTGCCGAAGTAAGACGGGAGCAAAGAAAAGAAAAATACGACCAAGTATGGGCTTTACACAAAAAAGGTTATGGAGGAAAAGCAATTGCTCACCACTTAGGGATTGGCAAAAGTACTGTTTTTCGTTATCTTCGCAGCCCAACTTTTCCTGAAAGAAAAGGACGAAGTGATAAAGGACGAGGTAAAGTTTCTCCTTACAAAAAGTATCTTCAGTCACGATGGAATTCTGGTTTTCACGATACTCAGAAACTTTATGCTGAAATTAAATTACAGGGTTATGAAGGAAGCTATGTCACTTTAGCTCGATATACTCACCGTCTGCGTGAAGCACAGGGACTTAAACCAAGAGAAAAACTTAATAAACCATTACCGATAGTGTTTGAACCGAAAAAATCGCTGATGACTGTACGTCAAGCAGTATGGCTAATTCTACGTCATAGCATCAACCAAAACAAAGCCGAAACGGAAGCCATTGAATTATTGAAAAAACAACATCCAGATCTTAATACGGGAATTTCTTTAGCAATGGATTTTGCCGATTTAGTTCGTCGAAAAGCGGTGCGACCCCGCGTCGCCGACAGGCGCAAGGGAACGCGCACCAAGAAACAAAATAAATTAGCAGAATGGTTGAAAAACGCCGAGGAAAGTAAGATAAGAGCCATTAGTGGTTTTGCGAACAAACTAAAAGATGATTTAGATGCAGTCACAAATGGAGTGACTTATCAATGGAGCAATGGGCAAGTAGAAGGACAAGTTAATCGACTCAAGATGTTAAAAAGGCAAATGTATGGACGTGCCAGTCACGAACTACTCAAGAAAAGATTTTTGTGTCCTGTCTAGTAGGCTAGCGATCGCTAGTTCTTGAGTTCACCAAAAGTGTGCAAGACCCTTAAATTGAGCTTAACTTATCTTTAAATATCGAACTTTGTGACTGTCATAACCTAAGATCTTAAACAAAGCAGTATATTCCACGCCCAGTGGTTTATCAGTTGTCAGGAGCTATTTGTATGAGTAAAAGTCAGGGAAAAGCTTTATCTAGCTCCCTGCCTTTATCCTGTTTTGTGTATGGAGCAGGTCACGGAGATGAAGGCATCTGTTTGCTGTTGCAGATTGGTAATTATCGCATTTTATTAGATTGCGGTCTGGAAAATTTGCAGGCACTACTTGAACAGAATCAGCCTCCAGTAGATCTTATTTTTTGCTCTCATGCTCACGACGATCATTGTCGGGGATTATTACAACTTCATCAGGCTTTTCCGCAACTGCCAATTTACACTAGTGAAGTTACGTCAAGATTACTGGCTGTTCATTGGCATGATAAAAATAGTCTTGAACAGCTAAATTGGTGTACGACAGTATCCTGGCGATCGCCAGTAAACATTAGCCAAGACTTACAGATAGAATTAGTACCTGCGGGACATTTGCCTGGTGCTGCTGCTATTGTCATTACCTACACTACCCCCGAACGTAGCTACAGAGTGATGTATACGGGAGATTTTTCTGTTTCTAACTTTCAGCTAGTAGAAGGAATGTCCATTGATAGTTTGCGGGGGCTATCTCCTGACATTCTAATTATAGAGGGCAGTTATGGTACTGTGCGCCATCCTCATCGTCGCCTCCAAGAAAAGCAGTTAATGGAGCGTATTTACCAAGCCTTGATGCAGGATAAAAATGTGTTACTTCCCGTGCCTCCAATCGGCTTAGGGCAAGAAATACTCAAATTATTACGTTCCCACCATCAGTTTACAGGCAAAAATGTTGATATTTGGGTGGATGATTCTGTCGCTGTTGCCTGTGATATTTATCTAGATTTATTGTCTGAATTTCCTGTATCTGTCCGCAATTTTGCCAAGCATCAATCCTTGTTTTGGGATGAACGTATCTCTCCCAAAATGCGTCGTCTAGATCCTCTGGGAAATATAGCTTCTGACCAAACTGGGGTATTTTTGGTAGATTATCGCAGTGACTTATGGGAATATCCGGCTACAGAGACAAAAGAATGGCTGATCTTGTTACCAGAACATCCTCAGAACTACATTCACCCAGATTCATCACAGCTAGAGTTGCTTCATAGCCTATCTTCGGTGTCTATTGAGACTTATTTATTGGCTGAACATAGTGATGGGCGCAACACTACTCAGTTGATTCATAATTTACGACCCCAGCACGTTATTTTTGTCCACGGCTCGTTAAACTATTTACTGGAGCTTGCTAGTCTAGAAGAATTGCGTAACCGCTATCAGATTCACGCTCCTGTTGATGAAATGTTAGTAGAGTTGCCCATTGGCGATCGCTTTTTACAGCCAAAAGCACCTCAGCCTATTTTTTATGAAGGAGAGCTAAATGAGGTTGGTTCGGCGATCGCCATGATTTTACCCGATCATATTAGTAACGACTCTAGATGGAAAAACATCGCCGATACAGGCATTATCCAGGCACGTTGGCAGGGAGATGAACTAGTAGTTCGGGGAGTATCTCAAAGAGAACTACTTAGTTCTAATAGCCAAGCTCGAATATCATCAGATTTAGACTGCTGCGATCGCTGTTTACACTATGGTAATCAACGTTGCTGGAATCAAATGTCGCCTCTTTACGGCTTTAAGGTAGTTCCAGAAGGCTACTGTCCAGTTTTTGAAGCCAAAAAAGAAGCTAATTAAGTAGGTAGGACAAATTAATTAGAAGATAGTCTCAGCAACGAGTAACTAGTAAAGAAAATAGACCATAATGTATTGCTTACGCTTGTTTTGCGTTTAATTCACCCCTCCTACTTATAGTCATTTCAAATAGGAAGCGTATTAGACAAGATAACTTTGATGAAAGCCTTAAACTTTTCTGACTCCAAACCTCTGACCTCTTTCGAGACCCCGCGTCGCCGTTAGGCGCAAGGGAATGCTCGAATTGACCTTTAAGCAGTTAACTATTAGGAAAATAATTGAAATAACTATAAGATCTTTATCCCAATAGTTAATCTTGATTATGTTCTGGTGAGGGAGGATGGATTTGCTCTGCTTCAGGACAGTCATCGGAAACTATAATTTCACTGTTGGTTTTTGATACCGAAGCCAGCTTTTGGGTAACAGCACCGATACTTTCTAGACGCACCATTTCCTCCCAGGAGCTAATTTCGTCTTCTTCCTCTGTCTCATAGCGGATCGTCACAATATCTCCCTCGAAATCAACAATACATCCGCCTTCAATCCAGCGTTGCTGATCCCGCAAGAAAATACAAACTTCACGACCATCTTGACAGAGTTGATAAATCTTGCGGTGTAACATAGGTTTTTCCTCTGTGAGTAACTCCTATTTTAGTGGACTTTATTGTCTTTATTATTGCTATTTTGACACGATGATACAAAATTCATGATTTAGTATTTGATGGTAACAAATCTTTGATAACTTCTGGGTTATTTTACTGGCGTTGGTTCTTTTTCTAGGTAACGCAGAAATTCTAATAGCTGTTCATCAGTCAAGTGAAGACGACTGCGTTTGCCGTAACGAGTCTTTAAAAATTCTCGTCCGTCATCTTTTGTCCAGCCCAATCTTTTTATTTCAATATCAGTTTTTTGCTTAATTTCATTAAAGTCGATGGTTTCTGTTGCTTCAGACTCTGGATTTAGATTAACATTAGAAATTGGCAGTTGAGAAGTAATATTATTATTTTCAGCTAGAAGATTGCTGTATTGATCCTTGGCAGCCGTCCCCTCGAATAGATTACCAGAATTAATTACTGGCTCAGGATTTAAGTTGATTTCTGGATTGTTAGGTTCGAGAAAAGGTTCTGGTGTTGGCGGTTCAGAAACTATAGCTGGTTCTATTTTTGCCGTAGCAGTTTTAGGCTCAATAGCTTGGGGAGGTTTTGATAGAGTCTCAAGGCGATCGTTATTGTTGCTAATGTTGTTAGTTGTATTTACTGGGACTGAAGGCATCTGTTCAGAGTTACTAAGCTTAGAGTCTAACAAGGTAGAGTTGGCGGCTGATTTTTCTGTTTTCAGATTAGAAACAGGAGTTTGATGCAGATCTAAAGCCAAAGTGGCGATCGCTCTTTCCCTGGCTTTGTCTTCTGCCACTTCGATTTTGTCTGCTGCTGCCAAACCAGTAGCTAAAACAATACTGTCTATCTCAACTGAAGCTTTGACAATGTAAACTCCTCGGTCTATTTTCACCAATTCACTGACCAAACTTCCTTGAGGATATCGTTCACGAAATTTAGTTAGCATCATGTCCTTAGATTTATCTTTAGTTTGTTAGTATTAATTTACTATTTATTGCTCTAGGGAAAAAAGAAGTTTGCCAATCAGCATTGAGAATTTACAATAGATACTGAATTGACCAACGCTCACAAATCAAATCATGTGCGATTCGTTGAAGCCGCGAAACTCTAGAAATTAGAGAAATAGAAGCTTCCAGGTGATGACAGGGAGAAAACTGTATGTAACCTGAACTGATAGTTGGATGGAGGTTAAAGTCCCCCCATCTAAGAGATAGATGAACTCCTTATCTGGCACTACTGAGTAGGCTCGGAATCCTACAGGGTAAAGCGTGCAGCAGGGCGGAATTAGAGGCAAAACAGATAGCCACACTACCGCTAATAGGGAGATGTCATGGGTAAACAGGTTCTAGGAAAATGTCTTAATTTGGAGCCATAATCTGAACAACAAATATGGACTTTATTACCGCCTATTCTCGTAGCGTTTGTGGTTGACAAGCTACTTCTCTGAGAAGGTAATAGACAAATTGAACCGCCCTAAAACATCAGTCAATCTAACCATCGGAACGAATAAAAACTCTGATACTTGGTTTCAGGAATCGAAAACCTGAATAGGCTAGACGAGTAGCGGAAAACCAAGCAGAGGGTAGGATGAGGCGTGCAGAGTGCGAAGCACTCAGATCGTCGTCTTCGACGACTGGGAAAGCTTTGCTTTCCGCGCCTCAAGGATATCAGAACAATGTTCAACTAAGAAGGTAATAATTATGACGCATAGCATAAGTTATAGCGATAACTGGAAATTTGCCGACTGGAAGGGATTTCAGAAAGTATTATTTCGCCTCCAAAGGAGAATATACAAAGCAACTAGAGAAGGAGACAAAGCTAAGGCTAAAAGTCTACAGAAGTTGATTCTATCTTCTCGTTCAGCAAGGATGCTAGCAATTAGACAAGTAACTCAACTAAACACAGGAAAGAAAACGGCTGGAATTGATGGCAAGAAATTATTGTCATTCAAGGAAAGGTTTGACTTAGAGGAAACTCTAAGAAAGAACTACAAAACTTGGGTACACCAGGGACTTCGCGAGATACCCATTCCTAAAAAGGATGGCAGCAAGCGAATACTGAAAATACCAACAATAGCCGATAGAGCATATCAATGTTTACTGAAATATGCTCTAGAACCAGCACACGAAGCAACGTTCCATGCTCGAAGCTACGGGTTTAGACCAGGACGAGGCACACATGACGCCCAAAAAAACCTGTTCAACAATCTAAGAAGCAAAAGCAACGGAATTAAAAAGAGAGTTCTAGAAATAGACATCTCTAAATGCTTTGACCGCATAAGTCATAAATCCATCTTAGACATAGTTATTGCTCCCGATTTTATTATAGACGGAATACGTCGATGTCTTAAAATCGGAGTTAACCCACAGTTTCCCAATCAAGGTACACCGCAAGGTGGAGTTGTAAGCCCATTATTGGCTAACATTGCTTTGAACGGCATAGAACTAATTGGGGAACAAAGGACATCTAAGTGTACTCGTTATGCGGATGACATGGTTTTCATACTAAAACCAGAAGATAGTGCAGAACAAATACTTGCCAAAGTTGAAGAATTTCTTGCCAAACGAGGAATGGAAGTTAACCAAAAGAAGACCAAAGTAACGGCTTCGACAGATGGTTTTGACTTTCTTGGATGGAAATTTTACGTCCAAAAAAACGGCAAGTTTAGGAGCATCCCATCAGTGGACAACTTCAAAGCTTTTCGTAACAAAGTTAAATACATCGTCAACAACTCTAACTATGATGCGGAAACAAAAGTGTCAAAGCTAGCGCCTGTCGTTAGGGGATGGCGCAATTACCATAAATTCTGCAAGATGGACGGTTCAAGATTCAATTTAGGGAGATTATCCCAAAGAACATTCAAAGTGTTCTTAAAACAAAAATCTATAAACCGCTATAAAGCAGTCAAAATGGTCAAAAACGCCTTCCCAACTGTTAGTTACTCAGAGAACAAATTTGTCAACGTCAAAGGAGAAAAGACTCCTTTTGATGGAGACATAAACTACTGGGCAAAGAGAAACAGTAAATATTACGACGGAGCAATAGCAAGCACGCTTAGAAAACAAAATCATTCATGTGGATATTGTGGATTGAAATTTCTCTACGGAGAAAAAGTAGAATTACATCATATTGATGGTAATCACAACAACTGGGACAGGGAGAATCTAATCGCCAATCACAGAAGCTGTCACCACTATACACACATGGGCAAAGGTCGGAAAGACTAAAGATATTCGGGAGCCGTATGCGGTGAAAGTCGCACGTACAGATCTAAAAGAGAGGGGCGGAGCGTAATAGCTCCCCTCGACTCTACCAGTCTTTGTGATTGAGATTCATATTATGATCGATTTATTGGCGATCGCAAGCTAAAACTATTAGCTGTAGAAAGTGTAAATTGGGTAGATAATAAATCTCACCATAACTTTTAAAACCATTATTTAAGTGAGGAGAATATTAGCCAATAACTCTCTCAAACTCTATAAAAATGCAGGCTAACAACCCAACAACCTACATTTTGATATCTTAACCTCTTGTTGTGTATGTAAAGAGAGATTTCCTGTTCAGGGAAATCCAAACCGTGAAACAGGTAGTTTCCGTCTCAGAAAACCCTGGCATGAGTTACAGACTATAGGGTACGAGTTAACATAGTCATCTTCGCTCGCTTTTGTAGTTACTAAATTACTATTGGATAAGGATAATTTTTAGATGGAATTTTCAATCGCTACATTATTAGCCCAGTTCGTTGATGAAAAATTAGTCGCGGGCAAAAATTTAGAAAAAAAACTTGGTTGTGAAGACGAGGAGGGAATTCAAAAACTACAGATAACTCTTGATGCTTTAGAAAAAATTAGCGTCTTGACCAAAGAAAGAGGCAAATATCGTCGTCTGTATGAAGATGACGTGGTCGAAGCAAAATTAAGATGCTCTAGTAAAGGATTTTGCTTTGCCATCCAAGATCAGGAAAATGCCGATGACATTTATGTGCGAGAAAGCCACTTAAGTAATGCCTGGAATGGCGATCGCGTTTTCGTCAAAATTATTAAAGAAGGCAGTCGTCGTCGCTCTCCTGAAGGTGAAGTTAAGTTAATTTTAGAACGCTCTAATCCTTCGCTGTTAGCCACGGTTACGACAAAAGAAGAAAAATATCGGGCGATACCCCTTGATGACCGCTTATTATTTGAACTTGACCTCAAAGACAATGGTCAAGACCTCCAGGCAGCTATAGAACACCTAGTTCACGTGTCAGTCCTGCGCTATCCTCTAGGGCAGCATCCCCCATTAGGTCAGGTGACCAAGGTGCTGGGCAGTGATGCTGAAGAAGCTGCCGATGTAGATATTGTTTCTTGTAAACATGATTTACCCCAGGATTTTCCTGAAAAAGCGATCGCTGCTACTGCAAAATTACCTAGTGCGCGTATACCCGCAGCCGAAACTAAAAGTCGTTTAGATTTAAAAGACAAGCTAACTTTTACCATCGAATCTGAGTCTAACCTGGCAAATAGTGACTGGATTGAGAATGCTTTTACCTTAGAAAAAACCGCAGCCGACAACTGGCAGCTAGGAATCCACATTGCCGATGTAGCTCACTACATAGAACAGGATACGATCTTAGATCGCATAGCCAGAAAACGGGGTATTGCCGTGAATCTTCGCAAGCAAGTTTTGCCTTTGTTTCCTGAAAAAGTTAGTAAGCTTTGCTCTTTAATTCCAGGCAAAAACCGTCTGGCAATTTCGGTAATGATTACTCTAGATGCTCAAGGCAATATTGTTGAATATCAAATTGCACCGACCGTAATTTCTGTAGATCATCAGCTTACCTATCAAGAAACTCAAGAATTAATCAGTGGCGAGTCAAAACCAGACAAAAAGCTAGCATCTCTTGTGCCGATGTTATCAGATTTGTTTTTTACTCTAAGTCCATTAGTTAAAGCTCAACGTTTGCAGAGAGGAGGTTTAGAAGTAAGCACACCAGAAATTCATAGTCTTTTTAAAGATGAGGGAAGAGTGGGAACAATTTTGGGAGTGTCCGCCTTACCTGTGCATTCGATGCTAACAGAATTAACAATTCTGGCAGGAAAAGTAGTTGCCGAACATTTACAGGCATTGGAACTACCAGGAGTTTACTGTACTCAAGCAGAGCCAGACATAGAAGAACTAGAAGATTTAATCAAGCTGGGTAATAACCTGGGCTTAGAGCTTAATATTAATGTAGAAGACACTGTATCTTCCCAAGACTATCAAAGACTTACGGAGCAGTTTAATACATCTTCAGCAACAATGGTATTGAATTACCTGTTGCAAACCACCTTTAAACCAGTCAAGTATCTGACTAAACCAGGAAAACACTTTGGCTTGGCTTATGAAGATGGTTATGCTCACTGCATTTCCCCTGGTCAGAGATACGTCGATTTGATCATTCAGCGGATTTTGAAGGCAGTATTTGAGCATGGACGCGATCGCCGTCACAGTCGTACCAAAGAGGGTGTAGACCTGAATAGCAGCAGTTGTCATGGACAAATCAACTGGAAAGTATTGCCTCCGACTATCCAAGAGCAGATTGAAACCGATATTCAAACTACGCTACCATTTTTAAATGACCGCGAAAAACAGGCAGAAGATGCAGAAAAAGATCTGGCGGGACTGAAGAAAGCCGAACAAATGAAAGAACGTACAGGTAAAATCTTTGAAGGCTTAATCACAGGAGTACAGTCCTATGGTTTCTTTGTCGAAATCGAAGATTTACTAGTAGAAGGTTTAGTTCACGTTAGTTCTTTAAAAGACGACTGGTACGAATATCGCTCTCGTAATAGCTGTTTGGTGGGTAGAAAAAATCAGACTGCTTATCGTTTGGGCGATCGTGTTGAAGTAGAAGTCAAAAGTGTAGACTACTATCGTCAGCAAATCGATCTAGTTACCGTTGGCGGTGGCAGCGAGGCACAGAATGCTGATTGGGAAGAAGAATGATTTTAAAGGGATCAATTATGAAGGATAAGGAAGAAAAATTGTAGGGGCGAACGGTGAGGCAGTTGCGGTGGGTCGAGACCCCCTAAAGGGTTCAGCAGTTTGCTCGCCCTCGACAATAACCTCAACGGGGGGAACCCCCGCAACGGTTTTGTCTCGCAACGGGGGAAACCCCCGCAACGCAACTGCTTCACCGCGTCGCCGTCAGGCGCAAGGGAACGCTCGACTTGCGGTTTCACCGACATAAGCAAACTGCCGAACCCAAAGGGCTGTTCGCCTTCACCGAGACAATACATTTGCTTTCTTCCTTTTCCTTTTTCCACCATAAAAAATAAATTAGTTTGACAGAGTTTAATAAAGAAATGAAGGATCAGATAATTGAGCAGGTAATTGAACTTGCGAAGAAAAAAGGTATTAAAGCTGAGGTTTATTATGCTTCTAGTCGGGATACGCCGATTGAATTTGCGAACAATCGCTTAAAATCTTTAGAAACAAAAGCATCTGAAGGTATTGCTCTAAGGGTAATTGCCGATAATAAATTGGGTTTTGCTAGCTCTACGGATTTGACTCGTTTATCGGATCTAGTAGATGCAGCAGTTGCGACTGCGGAGATTGGCGATCCTGTAGAGTTTGATTTTACTCAAGACGTTAATTATGTTGAACCCCAAGATGATTATCAATTTCCTAACACCGAAAAGCTAGTAAACGTAGGCGAAGATTTAATCAGCAAAGTTCATCAATATAACCAAGATATATTGGTTGATGTCAGCTTTCATAGTCGTTCAGGTATTGAAAAGCTAGCTACTACTACCGATGTTTATACCGAGCAAAATGGTCAAAGCCTTAGTGCAGTCATCTCAGGTAATTTGGTAAGAGGCGAAGACTTTTTACAGGCTTATGCTTATGAAGTTAGCGATCGCCAGCCTGATTATGAGGCAATTTTACACAAGCTAATTCAAAAATATCAGCACGCAGAAGGCAAAGCAAGTATTACCAGCGGGACATATCCTGTATTGTTTACACCTAGTGCAGCTAGTAGTACTATGGGCAGAATGTTCGGCACAATTTTTTCTGGTCAATCAATAGTGCAAAAAGCTTCTCCCTTAACTGACAAGTTGGGCGAAAAAATATTTGATGAGCGCATTAATGTATTTGAAGATCCTAGCCTTGGAGTTTCTGCCTGTAAGTTTGATGATGAAGGAGTAGAAACCAGCAAAAAACATTTAATTGATCGGGGTGTTGTCAAGCAGTTTTACTGGGATAGACGCTGGGCTGCCCGCCAAGGTATAAAATCTAGTGGCAATGGTTTTCGGGGTGGTATATCCCGTCCTAGCCCCAGTCTAGTCAATGTTTGTATTGACCCAGGCAAAACTAGCGTCGATGAGCTTATTGCTGGTATGGAGGAAGGTATTATTGTCGATCAGGTTTTGGGTGCAGGACAATCTAATGTTTTGGCAGGGGAATTTTCCGTCAATATAGATTTAGGTTACAAAGTCGAACAGGGAAAAATTGTCGGCAGAGTAAAAGATACAATGGTGGCAGGAAACATTTTTGAAGCCTTCAATAATGTAGTGGATATGAGCGATCGCCCTGAATGGGTAGGTAGTAGTTCTTATGTTCCCCATATCCTGTTTGCCAAATTGGGAGTGGCAGCTAGACAGTAAGTAGTTAGCAGTTAGGGGCGAACGGCCGTTCGCCCGTACAGTAATAATGAAAAGAAGCAGTTTTGTGAAATTTTTGTTGCCGATTGTTTTGTGTTTAACAACCTTGTTAACTGGCTGTGTTGATTACGAAGTAGGAGTAAATTTTAAAACTCCCTACAGTGGCGAGATTACGCAGCATATTAAAGTCGACGACAAGCTGACTAGCCTTGCCCCAGCAGATACTAGACAATGGTTAAATAGCCTAGAAAAGCGATCGCGCACCTTCAAAGGAAGCGTCAAAAAGCTTAATTCTCAAGAACTTTTGCTGACGATACCCTTTGGTAACGGTGCAGAATTGGCACAAAAATTTAATCAGCTTTTTCAAACTACTATTGTTCCCAACGCGACTATCCCTCAAGATAAAGTTGAGTTGATTGAGCTTAATTCTCAGGTGGATTTACATCAAAGCAATCTAGTTTTTGTTGAACGTAACAGCATCGATCTAGCTATAGACTTGAGAGCGTTGGGAATTTTAAGTAGACAAGAAAATATCGTCATCGATCAAGATTCTCTGGCTGACTTGAAGTTTCAGTTAAACACACCTTGGATTGCTCACAGCATCTCAGACTCAAACAACCTTCAGCCAATCAAAAACACCCTTAAAAAAGGTTTAGTTTGGCAACTCCATCCAGGAGAGGTAAATCATATTAAAGCCGTATTTTGGCTACCTAGCCCCATTGGTATCGGTACAGCAATTATCATTTTGCTAATGATTGCTGGTTTCTTGCTCAAATATCGTCGTTTTCCTGGTGTAGCTTAATTACTGACGTTAGGAAAGAGTAAACTTAAAAGCTATGAATAATATTCCAGATAGTCAGACTCAAATATCAGCAGCAGAAGGACAAGAATTAGTGCGATCGCTCTTGCACAAGGAGGGTACTTGGGTAGAGTGGGGGCAAATTTGCCAAAAGCTACAAAAAGCTGGATATGATAACCAAAAAATCTTTGAAGATACTGGATTTCAAAATAGCCAGCAAAATTTGGTCATTGTGGCTGCTCAAGTTTTTGATAATTTAGTTCAGGGTGATGTTGCATCAGAGATATTAGAATACTTTAGAGGACCCCGCAGCGATGTATTATATGAGTTTCGGGTATTAAACCAGAAACAGCGAGTTAACGCTAGCCTGCTTGCTTATGAAAAACGCCTTGATGTAGACGGGGCGCATATAGTAGCCAAAGCGGTACAGGACGTGTCGCGGATGTCTCAACTACCAGATGCCTTTACTAATCATCCTGGAGATTGGGTAGCATATATATCTTGGAAAAGAGCCAAAAGCAAAAGAGATCTTCAAGAGCGATCGCGTTTAATTGCTCAAGGATTAAAATTTGCCCATTCAAATACGGCTAGAGACGAAATTACCAAGCTTTTAAGTGACTTTACCGTAGTCAAAAGTGCCACTGCACCGTTGTTGCCCTTATATCGCTTAGAATCAGAAGAAGAGTTGCCCCGTATTGTCCCTTTGGCTGGCTCATATCCCCTTGGTGATCAAGAAATACAGGCAATAGACAAAGTTGAAATTAAACAGCCTTTTGGCAACATACAGGCTAAGGGCGGTACTTATATACCTGTTCCTGGTTGGCAAACAGTTCTCAAAGCAGATGATCCTGTAGCCTATTTATGTCCAAGTAATCTGCTGCCAAAATATCTTGGTGGCAATATCGAAGAAGTTTTGGTCATCTTAGATCGAACTAATACAACCTGGGATGTTGGCAGCTATTTTGTAGCCGAAATAGAAGGAAAACTAGAGTTACGTTGGTTTGAAACTGAACCAAATGTACCAATTGTTGGTCAACTAGTCCTGATTCTGCGTCCTAAGAAAATATTAGATGAGGGCAATCTTACTCAACCTTGGCAAATGGACGATTAAGCCCATTTCAATAGTTTTTGTTTAAGAATTAATAGGATTGATTACAGCTTGGGCGAGAAAATTAACCGTCAGAGGAATCTGGTCAGTTGCTATAGAGCAATGGTGCTTCGATTTCTAATTTAGGCGTTGGTGAATCCAGGTATGATTGCTAAAATTAGCACTTTAAATTTGAGACTTAAAAACTAATAACTACGAATAAATTACTTTAGATTTCATACATCAAATCACCAACGCCCTAATTCAGTAAGGTTCATACAAGAATCATCCTCAGATTAATCGATAATTGCCGCTTTTAGAGTATGCCAAGCAAGAGTTACACATTTAACTTTAATTGGGTAACGACTGACGCCCTCGATCGCTTTTAAACGAGCGTAGTCAGAATCTAGCTTGGTCTTACCTAACATTACTTGATGGAAATGCTCGATTGTTTCTTGCACTTGCTCGATGGTTTTACCTTTAACTGTCTCGATCATTAAATCGGCAGAAGCCAAACATAAAGCACAACCCGAACCCGTAAACTTTAAGTCATTAATAGTGCCTGTTTCGTCCACAGCCATAGTTATTTTAATGCGATCGCCACAATAAGGATTCTCAAGTTTTTTAGCTCGATTAACGGGATTAGCTATACCAAAGTGGCGGGGATTTTTAGCACGATCTAAAATAGTTTGCTGATATAAACGGCGTTCTTTTAAAGTAATAGTCATATTTTTAGTAATTTTTGATAATCTGCTGGAGTATCTATATCAACCGCAGCTTCGGGTAAATCTAAATTAAAAGCGCGATCGCTGTATTGATTTAATATTTGTTTAGCACCGCCTTTTTGCTTCATTTTAAGTAACTCAGGTATAAGAGTGCGATCGAATAAAGCAGGTACGCCAAGAGTGTCACTATAGTTAGATGCCACTGCTTTTAGTTGATTCTGACAATAACGCTCTATTAAGCGATTGTAAACTTGGGCGTTAATAAAAGGTTGATCTGCTAAAGCAATTATTATTGCTTCAGAATTGACCTTCATTTGTAGTAAGGCTTTGATTCCTGTCGCTATCGAAGTACTCATACCCTGTTGCCATTGAGTATTATAAGTAACACATATTGGTAAATCGCTTATTTCGCCAGAGATGCGATCGCAGTTTGCGCCAAGCACGACTATAATGCGATCGCAGTTACTCTTGACTGCTTCTGTGACAGCATGACGAATGAGACTATTACCTTTGTAAGATAATAATTGCTTGGGAGTTCCCATTCTTCTAGATTCACCAGCAGCCAATAAAATTAAAGGAACTTGAGGATAGTTCATGGATAAAAGGAGACTGGAAGACTTGGGGATATACTTACTACTTGCTACTTACAAGCCGAGGTTGTTCAGCATGAATTGGGGCATTACGATCTTTAAGAAATCCACTGGGACGATTTTTAATTACAGCTTGAATCTCGGCAATAATTGATAAAGCAATTTCTTCTGGATTATCTGCACCTATATCTAATCCTACAGGACTGTTTAATTCTTGTTCTGGTGGAAAAATACAGTCTTCAGCTTTCAAATCTTGAAGCAGTCGGTTAGTTCTTTTTTTTGGTCCAAGTATGCCGAGATATTTTAAGGGAGTGGTACTTAGCATCTGCAAGAACTCTAGATCGTAAAGATAGTTATGGCTCATTGTCACGGCTACGGTTTGTTCGTCAAATTCCATTTGTGAAGTGGATTCATCGGCAGTTCCCAGGATAAGGCGATCGCTTTCTTGAAAACGTTCTTTTGTCTGGATACGTGCTTGAGGATCGATTACAGTAACGTACCAGCCTAATGCTTTAGCAAAATGAACTACAGGTAGGGCATCAAAACCCGCACCAAAGATCACTAAATTAATTGGTGGAACAATTACCTCTAGAAAAACCTCTGCTATCCCCTCTGTTAAGACATAAGCTTGAGATCTAGACTTTTTCTGTTGTAAAACCGATTGAATATTCTGCTTAACAATTGCTTCTAATTCTGGATTATCGATGCTAGAAACCATCCTACCGTCTGGATAAAGCAAGACTCTCTCTCTACTTTTTTTTGTTTCGGTTGTCGTTTCAGTTTTAAATACTGTTGCCACAGCACCAGCTTGCCTAGTAGACAAACACTGTTCGACAACGCTCAAAGCATTTAGTTGTTCTGTATTCAATCGCTCAATGAGAATATAAGCTACACCTTGACAGCCCAAGCCCAGACCCCAAATCAGGTCATCTTCGCTGGTTGTGTCATATTTAACTAGACTAGGTATGCCAGTTTTAAGAACGACCTGCGATCGCTTGACGACATCACTTTCCAAACAGCCACCACTAATTGTACCTACCTGTTGACCATCGGACGTTATCAACATTCTCGCTCCAGGACGACGATAAGCAGAACCTTCTACCTTAACTAAAGTAGCCAAAGCGGCCGTTTGTCTCTCTTGAATCTGTTTCCAGGCTGTAATAATATCTTGTAGTTCTTTCATAAGCTTTAACGTCGATAGTTTAGCGATTGGACATGAAGTTTTTGACCTAAGTTTTGTATATGAGTAATTCTTTTGTCGCTCAACTGTGTCCTTGTCGTTTAATTCGTGAAAATATCAGAAGCCTGCGAATTGAATCAAAAAGCCTTTGGGTCATTATTGCCAACATTTGAACAGCAGTATCAGCAATCTTTACAATCAGAATCAAGAAAACGAGCAGTAAAAGGGGGGAAGAAAGCCGAGCTTAAAACAATCACTGCCAAATTATTCTTCATACTGTTTTATTTTAAATGCTATCCCACATTTGATTTGGCTGGATTCATCTTTGGCATTCATCGCTCTCAAACAGATTACTGGGTACACAAATTGCAACTTTTAGAAAAAGCTTGAGGAGCAAAAATGGTTTTACCGTGACGTGAAAAATGATTAGTGTTGAAGAATTTATCGCCAGATATCCGACAGTTAAGAAAGTAATGATTGACTGTATAAAAAGACCAATTTCTAGTTTGATTTACTTTCTTTTTTTTTATTTCCCGACAACTTTATTGCTAAATTTGACGTTCCCTTTGTTGCTTTAGCTCAAATTTGAAAGATGCTACGTCCTAACTCTCTTGACTGTAGCTATAAAAGCAGTCTCATCTGAAGTAAACAAAAAAAAGAGCCGAGTTAATAAACTTGACTCTTTGATCTTTTTTTTTTCAGTACCCCCAAGGGAATTTGAATCCCTGTCGCCTCCGTGAAAGGGAGGTGTCCTAGGCCACTAGACGATGGGGGCTTAGAGTTGTTGCTTGCTTTTGCACAGCGCAACTGGCAACGTTTCTAAATATATCGAATATTTTTATAGCTGTCAATGTTTTTTGAAAAAATAGTTGTTCAAATCAAAGAAAGGATTATTGTATACCCCGCTGCATTTGCCTGAGACGTTTTTGCGCTGCGGGATCGAGGGTATTAAATAAAAAACGACCAGAAGGTTTGTTCTTGGTCTGTTTTTTATTTCTGCTTTTGATTTGGCAGTCGGCTCGTTTTACTTCTTTTGCTAACATGGGAGCGGACAAACATTCTGCACCGTATCCAACTACCGTAAGCTGTTGAGCGCGATCGCTCGTGGCAACAATCAACCGAGTAGACTCTTGCTGATATTTTTTTCTGCCAAATGTGGCGCAGAATTTTTCAATGTAGGTATCAGCGGTTTCAGCAAACGCTGTGTAATGGACTGATAAAGCAGCGGTATGATCTTCTACACTGCGGGGAGTATCTTGATAGTGAGCGTCGAAAACTATTTTAGTGCGGTAAGCAACCGCAGCAGTATAGTTAATTAAACATTCAACTAATTCATAACGGGCTGCTTCTAAACCGTGGCGATCGCGACTTTCTTTTAAGTCCGACCAGTCGCCGATCATATTGTAACCATCGACGAGTAGTATCGCCTGGTATGAGTGAGGTAACATTGTAGTAAATGGTTTTATAGGAGAGTAGGTTTTGATCTAAATCCTATCTTAAGCAAAATTGTTAACAAAAAGTTAAACAAAATGAATATTGTTGCTGACTTGAACTCTTAAACAGTCAGAATTATTATTCATAGCTCTTAGCTTTTAGCCATCAACCATCAGCTTTTTGAAGAAATTTATCTCAACAAAGATAACTAACCTAAAATTAGCATCAGTTTATTATCTTTCTGTTGCCAGCAACTTTTCCTTAAGGCGTTGAGGATCTCCTTTTGCCATCACTTTTCCTCTCTCTAGCAAAAAAGCTCCGTCACAATAATCTAATTCTTCTAGGCGATGAGTTACCCACAGAGCAGTAAGATTGCGCTGCTTAACCAAATTTTTCACCTGAGCTACCAATTCTAGTTGCGTATCAGGGTCTAGTAAAGCCGTGGGTTCGTCAAACAAAATTGTCTCACAGTTACGGGCAAGCGCACCAGCGATCGCAATTCTTTGTTTTTGTCCCCCACTCAGCGCATGAATTGGTCGCCTTTCTAAATTCAATAGATTGACTGCATCTAGAGCTTCTCTAACTCTTTCTCTAACCTGAACTATAGACAATTTTTCACTCACCAAACCAAACGCAATATCTGCCCCGACAGTGGGCATAACTAGCTGATGGTCTGGGTTCTGGAAAACAAATCCTGTCTTATAAGGCATGACGATAGAGCCAGTATCAGGAATTAGCAACCCTGCTAATAGTCTTAATAAGGTAGATTTTCCGCTACCGTTATTACCCAGCAACATCCAAAATTCCCCTTTAGGAACTTCTAAAGAGCAATCATTTAGCACCATGGCTTCAGGCGACCAGCAAAAACACAAGTTGTTAACCTTAATAACTGATGTTTTGTCTAACGCTTGCTCAGTGGGGTAGGTCATTATTCGCTAACGGCAGTAGCAGCGAAGAAACCAGGCACTCGACCTTCTGCCATCCCGCCCGACCTTTTATTAATGTTGACAGCGCAGATCATATTACCTTTGACCGCTACTTTTTTCTCCTCATCTTTATCACAGGTAAGTTCGACGAGGTCTGAACTACCAGAACGCATTACCTGAAGTATCTCTTGATAAAGACTGTTGGCTGCTTCAGATTCTTTGCGATGTACGGAAATAGGTAAGGGAATGTCTTGTAGAACAATATCAATAGTGAACATAGAGCTTTAAAAAAGATTGCAACAGTTAAATTATGGTCTAAATTCACAAAAATTCCCATCTTTAACTTGGTCCAATTTTCAGAAAAACTTTAACTTTTCTTTGGATTTGAGCTGGAAATTTTCTTTACTTTCTCTTATTATGTATAATATTAAGTAAAGAAAAGTTAATTTTTCTCACAATCGACTTGATGTATTTTCGTGTCAGGTCGCTGAAAATTGTAATTATTCCAACGATCCTAATAAGCATAATTTCGGAGATCTAATCTATATGACAATAGCAGTAGGACGCGCGCCGTCACAACAGGGCATCTTTGATGCAGTTGATGACTGGCTAAAACGCGATCGCTTTGTATTCGTAGGCTGGTCGGGTATTCTTCTATTCCCCTGTGCCTACATGGCAATAGGTGGCTGGCTGACCTGCACCACTTTCGTTACTAGTTGGTACACCCACGGTTTAGCTTCTTCATACCTAGAAGGATGCAACTTCCTAACCGTAGCCGCATCAACCCCAGCAGACAGCATGGGTCACTCCCTGTTGTTCCTTTGGGGGCCAGAAGCAGGCTGGAGCTTTACCCGCTGGTGTCAAATCGGTGGTTTGTGGGCATTTGTCGCCCTCCATGGTGCATTTGCCCTAATCGGCTTTATGCTGCGTCAGTTTGAGATATCGCGTCTAGTAGGGATTCGTCCTTACAATGCGATCGCTTTCTCTGGCCCCATCGCCGTATTCGTTTCAGTATTCTTGCTCTATCCTTTAGGACAGTCAAGCTGGTTCTTTGCACCCAGTTTAGGCGTAGCGGGAATCTTCCGTTTCATCCTGTTTGTTCAAGGATTCCACAACTTCACCCTTAATCCCTTCCACATGATGGGAGTAGCAGGTGTACTTGGTGGAGCATTACTCTGTGCAATTCACGGAGCAACAGTCGAAAACACCCTGTTTGATGACGGTGGCGAAGCTGACACCTTTAGAGCCTTTGAACCTACCCAAGCAGAAGAAACCTACAGTATGGTTACAGCCAACCGATTCTGGTCACAGATATTCGGGATTGCTTTTTCCAACAAACGTTGGTTGCACTTCTTTATGTTATTCGTACCCGTAACAGGGCTATGGATGGCAAGTATCGGCATCATCGGTATTGCTTTGAACTTAAGAGCTTATGACTTCGTCTCTCAAGAGTTGAGAGCAGCCGAAGATCCTGAGTTTGAAACGTTCTACACTAAAAACATCTTGCTCAACGAAGGTCTAAGAGCATGGATGGCATCACAAGACCAACCACATCAAAACTTCGAGTTTCCTGAAGAAGTATTGCCTCGTGGTAACGCGCTGTAAAAAACGTCAGAAAATTTGTGCAGGTGAGGATAATATCATTCTCACTTGTTAATGTGAACTATATTTGGTTCCAGGTAAACCCCTCGCTTTTGAGGGGTTTATTTTGTAGATAGCTATGATGATTATCTAAATAATTGGATCCTGTTAAGGTCTTAAAGTCCAGCAAGGTTAGGCTTTAAAACCTCAATATTTTTGTTTTGTACATTCAGCCTAAATTTATCTTGCTTTCAGTCTAAATTCATCTGATTAAATATGATAATTAATACTCGCTGGGTCAAAGCAATTCTTCTGGGAGTTCTAACCCTGATTACCATCATTGCCTGTAGTAGTCAGCCAGAGGTTGAGACGAACCAAAATGCAGCTAATGCACCTGTGGCAGACCTAAAACAATTGGAGTTCGGCGTTGGGCCTTATTTTCCAACTCCCAATGAGAACCGCAAGCAATTCGATCCTCTATTTAAAGAACTAGCACAACAGGTTAATCTTCCAGCTAAGGTAATAGTTACGGATGACTGGATTGGAATTTCTGAAGCCTTGCGATCGCGTACCTTAGATGCAGCTTGGTTAGGACCGTGGGGATATGTGCTTGCTAATAATAATGAGCCTTCAATTCAGGCGATCGCTACAGTTAAATATAAAGATAAACCCACTTACTATTCTGTTTTAATGGCTTGTGCTGATGCCCCATTCGACACTCTAGATGAGGCAATTGCTCAAAGTAAAGCAGGGTCAAAGCTAAAGCTAAGTCTAGCTGATGTTGGTTCTACCTCTGGTTGGTTAATTCCTACTGGCGAATTTAAGCGTCGCGGTATCGACCCCAAGGAGGTCTTTGACTATAGTGAGGGAGCTAGTCATGCAGCCCAGGCGATCGCAGTCATTAGCGACCAAGTGGATATTGCTTCAGATTATGACCGCAACCTAGACGTGTTAGAAAGTGAGGGACGGATTGATAAATCCAAGCTTAAGATTATTTGGCAATCTGAACCTTTACCCAACGACCCGATTGCGATTCGGGGCGGTTTGCCAAAAGAGATTGAAACTCAGTTACAGCAAGCTTTAGTGAATCTGTCGCCAGAACAAGCGCAGAAATTATTACCAGAGAATTACACGGGCTTTGTGGCATCTGATGGCAGCAATTACGAATCAATTCGAGAAACTGGTAAGTTGGTGGGCAAATTAAAATGACGGAACAAACACCGTCAAGTGAAAAGCTCTACCCGCCTAAGTACGAGGATATTTTACAAGCCGAACGCAATCGACGTGGAGGGCTAGGGCGCGTATTAAAACAAGGATTTTGGGGACTACTAGCTTTGGCTGTTCTGGTCGCCAGTATCCAAACTGCCGAAGTCTCGGTTGAGAAACTCTGGAACGGATTACCTCGCCTGGGGGACTGGCTGACAAGACTGTGGCCCCCAGATTTCTCGGAATTACCGTTCTTTCTAGCAGCTACTTGGGAAACTTTGGCGATCGCCATTCTTGGTACGGTCGCAGCGATTATAGTGGCAATTCCCTTAGCTGTTCTGGTTGCCAGAAACATTACTCCTTTCGCGTTATTAGCAACTCCACTGAGATTTTTTTTAAATCTGTTACGAGGAATTGATACGGCAATTTTCGCCCTGTTCTTCGTATCTATTGTCGGCTTAGGACCTTTTGCTGGCTTACTGGGAGTAGCATTTCACTCCACTGGTTCGATGGCAAAACTCTATGGAGAAGTCCTGGAAACCATCACCCCTGAACCAATTGAAGCGATTGAGGCCACAGGAACTGACCGCATCCGCACCTTTGCCTTTGCTGTCTTGCCAGAAGCAATGCCTGGACTGATTAGCATTAGCTTATATTTGTGGGAATTTAACGTTCGTTCTTCGGTAATTTTAGGTATTGTCGGGGCTGGCGGTATTGGTTACGAACTACTAGTTAGTTTAAAACTACTAGACTTTCCCCGTCTGGCTACCATTTTGATTTTGATTTTAGCTATGGTTAGTTTAATTGATGCCCTCAGTGCTTACCTGCGAAAAAGATTAGCTTAATACCGTTTCTATTTATGTTGGCTACAAGACTGACTGAGAGACTAGGGGACTAGGGGACGGGGAGAAAGATTTGTAGCAGCGATTTTGAGAGTTTGTATAAAAGAGAAAGATTTCTAAATGCCCTAACTGTTATTATGCTGACTGTCGAACATCTTACAAAGTCCTATGGCAAGACATTCGCCCTCAAAGATATTAACTTTGGGATCGAACCCCATACATTTACAGCAATTCTTGGCTCTTCTGGTGCGGGAAAAACCACGCTGCTGCGCTGTATTCTCCAACTGGTAAGACCCGACCGAGGGCGCGTCTGGTTTCAGGGACAGGATTTAACCAATTGTTCTCCCCAAGAATTACGTAACAGTCGCACCCAAATTGCTACAGTAGCCCAACAATTTAACTTGGTACGCCGTCGCAGTGCTTTAGAAAATTGCTTGGGAGGACGCTTGCAGGAGTTGCCTTTATGGCGTTGTCTACTGGGAATTTTTCCCCTCAGCTTGTTAAACGAAGCAATGACTGCACTAGAGCGAGTACAATTACTAAATGTAGCATTTCAACGCGCCGATCGCCTGTCAGGGGGTCAGAAACAGCGGGTGGCGATCGCTCGTGCTTTAACCCAAAGGGCGCGTCTAATTCTAGCAGATGAACCGATTGCCAGCCTCGACCCAGAAACGGCTCACGTTGTTTTGAGTTTATTGCGATCGCTGTGCATTCAAGAAGGGCTAACGGTTATCTGCAATCTCCATCAGGTAGAATTAGCAACTCAATATAGCGATCGCCTTCTGGGTATTAAAGGCGGAAAACTCGTGCTGGATCTGCCGACCAGTAAATTGAGTACCGCAGATATTAATCGCATTTATCGGTAAAAAATAACAACGGCTAACTAACTTACTAGACTTCTTGCACGAATTTCCCGCGTTGTAGGAACTGTCGAGGGCGTAGCTATTGCCGAGGGTGCTGGGGTTTCCCCCGTTATAGGAACTGTCGAGGGTACGCCCTTAGAAAACACTAGCTGAAAATGAGGTCAGAGGTCAGTCCTAAAAGATTCCTAAAGGATTAACTCGAAGATCGGCAAACTAGACTATGATTTTTAGCTGCCCCACGATAGGCTAGATAATAGTAATTTAAGAATTGATTATTATTAGCTTCAAATTTATTTTATAAAATTTAAGGGTTATCTAATTTCAGTTTATGGTAATTGTAAATTTGCTATTGACCGTTAATTTTAAGCTCATAGCTTTGTTTAATTACGACCAGATTATTACACAGGATAGTTAGTTGTGCCAAAGCCAAAAGCCGGCATTGTTTATAACGATATCAAGCCAGTAGCTTGCAAAATTGCCTCGGAAATAGAAGAAAAACTCACTGCTGCTGGCTGGGATGTACGTATGACCACAGGAGTAGGAGGCATACTGGAGTATTCAACTCCAGGTGATCCTGTCTGTCATACTAAAATTGAGCAATTGACCCCATCTAACTTTGATCGAGATGTCAAATTTGCTGTAGTCTTAGGTGGAGATGGCACAGTCTTGTCTGCCTGTAGGCAGCTTGCACCCTGTGGAATACCTTTGCTAACTGTAAATACAGGTCACATGGGTTTTCTGACCGAAACCTTTCTTAGTCATTTAGACGAAGCCATAGAAAAGCTTTTAGCTCAAGACTACAAGATAGAGGAGCGTTCTATGCTTACGGTCAGAGTATTTCGTAATAATGCTTTATTATGGGAAGCATTAAGCCTTAACGAGATGGTTTTGCATCGAGAACCACTTACTAGTATGTGCCATTTTGAAATACAAATTGGTGAACACGCACCAGTAGATGTAGCAGCAGACGGCATTATAATTTCTACTCCTACAGGCTCTACCGCCTATTCCTTGAGTGCAGGAGGACCTGTAGTCACTCCTGAAGTTCCTGTATTGCAGCTTGCGCCAATTTGCCCTCATTCCCTGGCTTCTAGAGCATTGGTATTTAGCGATCGCGAACCTGTTAAAATATTTCCTGCCACTGCTAATCGGATGGTAATGGTGGTGGATGGTAACGGTGGATGCTATATTTTGCCTGACGATCGTATTCAAATCGAAAAATCAGTTTATCCTGCTCGTTTTATTCGTCTCCAATCCCCTGAGTTTTTCCGTGTCCTGAGAGAGAAGCTAGGTTGGGGACTGCCCCATATTGCCAAACCAACTTCGGTTGAGCTTCCTTAAACAAGCTTGATTACAGTTGTTTGATAGTGTCTTTAAACAAACAGCGAGAAAAATATATTGCTAGCTGCTAAATGATTACCGATGATTCTCTCAACCTAGAATGGTAAACATATGACTACTAATATAGATCCATCGTTAATTCTCCTACTTACCGACAGTACTTTTGCTCAGGCAGCTAGTCAGGATATTCAAGCTGTTGGTTATTCTGTCGTTGTTGAAAAGGTCACTAAAGGATGGTCAAAGCTGAGTCAGTACAAACCAGCTATGGTCATTTTTGATCAGGTTTTTACAGGACAACTAGGACTCGATTTGTGTCGTCAATTAAGAAATGCCCAAGAGCGAATACCTGTCTTGATGTTAGTCGAACAAGAAACCGTTGCCGAAAGAGTAGCTTGTTTAGAGGCTGGAGCAGATGATTACTTGCTCAAACCCTATCAACGAGACAAACTGTTAGAGCAGATTAATCTTTATCTCCAGCCAGAAGTTAATAGCTCTAACCAGTTGAGGTTTGGAGAATTAGTCTTGGATTTGAGTACTCGTCAGGTAGTTAGAAGCGATAGACTGATTGATTTAACCATGAAAGAGTTTGAACTACTCAAATACCTAATGTCAAATCCTCAGCAGGTGATGACCAGAGAAGAAATAATTGAAAACGTTTGGGGATACAATTATCGCGGAGAATCTAACGTCATTGAAGTGTATATTCGCTATTTACGACTTAAAATAGAAAGCCAAAACCATAAAAGATTAATCCAAACAGTCAGAGGTATTGGTTATGTTTTGCGAGAGTTTTAAATGATTAAACTAAAAATTAGCCTTGTATTCTTGATTTTATTATCTGGTTGTTCTTCCTTGGCTAATACCCAAAAAACTATTGCCAATGCCTCAGAGGAGATTCAACAAGGACAGATGTTACCTATTACTGCTGCTGCTGAGATGGCAGGAAAAACTATTCAATTAGAGGTCGCCCAAACTCCAGAACAACAGGCTATAGGCTTAATGTATCGCGAGTCTTTAGCTGATGATCGGGGAATGTTATTTCCTTTTGCCCAAGAGCGACTAGCCAGCTTTTGGATGAAAAATGTATCTATATCTTTAGATATGATTTTCTTAAATGGCAACCAGATTGTGAGCATTGCTGCTGATGTACCTCCTTGCAAAGCTGAACCATGCCCTATATACGGACCTGGTGCTTTGGTAAATAAAGTAATTGAATTGAGAGGCGGAAGAGCCAAAGAGCTAGGAATCAAGGCAGGGGATAAGATAACGATTCGCAAATCTGATTCTTGAAAGATCTAAATCTAAAGCAAATCTGGTATTACCGTTTAATAGATGGGTTTAAAGCCCCGTCGTTCTTGCGTATGGAGCCTCAACGGGGGGAACCCCCGCAACGAACTGTTTTGCTTTTCGCGCTTTACGACGATTGGGACTGGGGAACAGGGACTGGGGGAGTTATTTGACTGCGTAGTCAGACCCAACGGGGGAGTGGAATATGGCTCTTAAACAGAGCCATTTCCTCGCCTCAATCCCTAATCCCTAGTCACACGAATCACCGACCGTTCACGGCGGTGAGGAGTCAAAGGGCGATCGCCAGATTCTAAGCTACTGTTGAGCAACTTAATTGTTGGCAAGGCAATATTGTCTAATAACGATTGATTTTGCTGGCAAGTTTATCATTTTAGACCCGATTTCTATCGATAGGTAGAGTGCAAAGAAGAGGATTAAATATTATCTTTTTTGTACTTGCTGAAATTAAGTGATCTTACTGACCAATATATGTCATTATAGAAATTCTTAATTTGTTGAACCGCCAAGAATTAATTGCTAAGAAAATTGAAGTTTCAAGCGACTGTGATTTGAAACACAGGCAAAGTTTTATTTATTTTCAACAATAGTAAGAATTCAGACTTAGTGCAGCATAAGCTTAATTTTTGCTATTCAAGCAATACGTTATATCTACGAATCAATCTGAGAAATTAAAATAAAAGGTCAATAGTCATGAAACCAGCCATGTACAAGAATTTTGTTAAGTTTTTGAAAGAAGAATTATCTCTTTCTACCGATTCTATTAATATTGTCCAACGTGCTGTGGAAGATCAGCCGGCGCCTATTCCCATGATTTTGTGGCAGTATGGTTTAGTTACCTTAGAAGAGCTAGACCGTATTTATGATTGGCTGTACAGCAAAACTAAATTTGATATCAGCTAAAGGTATCAAATGATTGAGACGTTGAGCCAGCATTTAGCAAGCTAGATAACTCTTTACATGACTTGTTTTATTTAGGCGGAAATAAAAGGTTAGTGCGACGAAGTGCAGCCTACGCCTGAAACCAATTTCCTGAAAGCATTGTAGATAACGAAGTACTCTCCTTCACTCAACCCTATTTTTCGACTGATTAATAAGTTTACCAAATTTTGACAGGTAGTTTTGAATCTGCATTCATGATGAACTTTAAACGAGAACGCTAACCAAACTGGGATACAGAAGAACTCATAGAAAATTGGACGCTATTACCCCAAGAGTTAGAACTAACCAAAAAAAAAGTAGGTGGTAATCAAATAGGCTTTGCACTTCTACTCAAGCATTTTCAACTGTTCGCCTATTTTCCCGAAGATAAATCTTCCATTTCTCAAGTTGTTATTTCCTACATTGCTTCGCAGGTTAATCTCCCAGAAAGTTCTTACTCTGATTACGATTGGCAAGGGCGTTCGGCAAAAGTTTATCGGGTTTAAATTCGTAGTTTATTCAACTTTAGAGTCAGGGTAAGCGCAAGAAAATTTAGGCATCAGACAGGTTAGATTGTAAGGGAATCGAAGCAGCGAGAACTTTGAGCAAATAGCCCTTGTCCATGCTGCTCGCCTCGCTTTCTGACGAGTGCTGCGCTTGAAACTCGTTTCTTGATTAAGTAGATTAATACTCCATCGCTTTAGTAAAGCAATGTTTTCAGGAGCATTACCTGTACGGATGCGACAGGCATCTTCCCCAAACGTCACGTCTAATACCCAGTGTAGTTGATTTTCTATCGACCAATGCTGTCGGATAGCTTTACCTAATGGTTGAGCGTTAGGTGGCAAAGAACTGAGATAGAACATCACCTCTTGGGTCGTCTTATTCCAGAGATGGCGTGTGCGTATAACTCGAACTATAGTTTGTAAACCAGACCATTGAGCTTGTTTATATAAACCCCCCATTTGATTGAGTGCCACGGCTGTGACCTTCCGTTTTTCACGACGGTGGTGTCCCGATTCGACGCGGACATCATGACTGTATTTAATGCCTTCAAAGCTAGACCCTTGGGCGGTTTCAAACCATTGCTTTACCTCAAGGTGCAAGGTAGGATGATTCTTTTTCAGTGCCAGCACATATTCTGCACCTTGAGCCTGAATCCGATGAGCAATTTCTGTCTGAGTTCCCATTGCATCAATGGTAATTATGCATCCAGAAATATCTAAAAGTTCTAAAAGAGCTGGAATAGCAGTAATTTCGTTACTTTTCTGCTGAACTCTGACTTGACCGAGAAATAAACGATTCTTGCTTGCCCAAGCACTAACTAGATGTAATGCTCTTTGTTCACCATTACGGTCATAAGAACCTCTAACTGTTTTTCCATCAATGGGAATGACTTGCCCACCCAAATCTTTCACTACACTGCTCAACCAACTATTAAAGCTCTGCTCCATCGCAGTAGGAGATATCTTCTCGAATAGCCTTCTATATGTATCCGCCTTGGGAATTCCGCAAGGTAGGTGTAAGACACTAGACAACCAAGGCTCATGGCTCACTCCATAAATTTCGATATCCTCCCATCCTTTTGCTCCCCCAATCGTAGCGAGTAAAGCAATCATGACAATACTCATAAATGGATGAAGAACACCTTGCTTCCCTCTGGGGTCTGTTAAGTCTTCAAAATGCTCGAATAGTTTCTTCTCTACTTGCTCGCAATCGAGTGCTGGCAGTAGTGACGAGGATTTGCTATTTTTCTTGAGAGAGACAGACGTTTCACCAAAACCTTTAGCCATTTGTAATCCTCATTATAAGCGGGATTTTCCTAGCATATTACGGTTTCATTTTTCTTGCGCTTACCCTGGGGGGGTACCCCTTGGTTGTCGAGGGCGAGCAAACTGAGTCAAGACCCCGCGTGCGCGAACTGTCGGCGCGTTTTGGGTGGGAAGCTTCCTACCCAAAAGCCGCCGAGGAGTTCGTCGCCGTTGCGAAGCGCGAAAAAGCGTTGCGGGTCTGCGACCCGTTGAGCTTATTGAGCAAGAAGCAACGTCGAGCCGCATTTTGCGGCTGGCGCAAGGGAATGCTAACGGGTGTTGAACCCCATGCGCGGGGGTCGCACCGCTTCCTCAAAACCGATTTAGGAGCAGTTGGACTGGGCAGTTTCCTGACTGAAATAGAAAAACTCAAACGCATTCGCGCTGTTGGTTTACCAACCAATTTGTTGGAAGCCAGATCGTCCAAACTGGTCAAAACCTATCGTCATCGAGCAGAATCGCGAAACTCCCTATCTCCTCAGACAACATCCCCCTGCTATTCGCTACACTTTGATGGCAGCCTTTTGTATTCAACGCAGCCAGGAGATTACGGATAGTCTGCCATACGATACTAACGACTATCATCAAACGGATTGATAACAGAGCCGAAAAACGTATCAATCAGGACGCGCTCCAGTGCGCGTCGCCAGCGAAGCTGTCGGAGCAACGTAGTTGCTCGATTGAAGAGTTCAAAAAGGTTTCAGGTAAAACAAACTTACTGTATCGCGAACTGGAGTTCGCCGACATTCTCGAAGAAACTGACTTGAGAGTAGATTTTACCCGTGGCTTTAAAAGTAGGGGAACTAGAAAAATACTAGACAGAGAAACCTTACAGAAGCGGTTGTTGCTTTGTCTGTTTGGTATGGGGACGAATACGGGATTGAAGAGAATTAATACAGGAATTGATGGTGAAAACTACCAAGATTTAATTTACGTTCGCCGTAGATACATCCATAAAGACCAGTTACGCAGTGCGATCGCCGAGATAGTTAATGCCACCTTTGAAATTCGACTGCCTCATATCTGGGGAGAAGGAACTACTACCGGTGCAAGCGACAGCAAACACTTTCCCGCAGGGGAACAGAATTTAATGACCCAGTATCATCTCCGCTATGGCGGACGGGGAGTAATGATTTATTGGCACGCCAGTGAAGAATTCCACCTGTATCTATTCTCAACTCAAAACCTGCTCTAGTAGTGAAGTATCGGCAATGATTGACGGGGTTTTACGGCACTGTACCAGTATGGAGGTAAAGAAGAATGATGTGGACAGTCACGGTCAAAGCGAAGTAGCTTGTGCCTTTACCCACCTATTAGGTTTTCAGTTAATGCCCAGGCTCAAAAGAATTAAGGTGCAGAAGCTAGATCGTCCTCATGCTGGTCAAGCAGATGCTTATCCTAACTTAGAACCAGTGATGACTCGTCCGATAAACTGGGATTTGATACGCGACTCTGTACGACCAGATGGTAAGGCGGCTTTTGTGTGGGAAGCTTCCCACACAAAACGCGCCGTTAAATATGCCACTGCTTTAAGGTTAGGGACGGCAGAAACTGAAGCTATCTTGAAAAGATTTAGTAAGAATCCCTTTAAGCATCCTACCTATCTAGCTTTGATGGAATTGGGCAGAGCCATTAAGACTATTTTCTTATGTCAGTATCTTGACTCAGAAGCTATACGCAGAGAGATTAATGAGGGTTTGAATGTGGTAGAAAGATGGAATGAGGTCAATGAATTTATCTTCTACGGTAAGGGTGGTGAGTTTGCTTCTAATCGCTGGAGCGATTCGCCGTTGCCAAGCAACGTCGGATTCCCGTAGGGAATCGCTTGGAGAGTCAGGAATTATCGGTGTTATCTTTGCATTTGTTACAGATTTGTCTGGTGTATGTGAACACCTTGATGATTCAGAGCGTGCTGACGCAGAAGCATTGGCAGAAAAGGCTGACTGCAAGAGATTTACAAGCAATTACACCTTTGATATTTGGTCATGTTAATCCTTATGGGTTGTTCAAGCTGGATATGAAAGAGAGGATAGAGAGGTTATTGCAACCATTAGTGGCTTAGAAATGAGCAATAAACATTTTATTGTTAAAATCAAAACTCTTTATTAAGTAACTCTAATTTTTCGTTTATTTGATAGTCTTTATGCAAATAAAAAGATTCTGCTTCGCTATCTTTAGCTGTCAGTAACGTAATGAAATTGTAGCCATTTGCTTTTAATTCATACTCAAGTCTATGAAGTAATTTAGAGCCAATGCCTTGTTTTTGATATTTATGAGAAACGAAAAATTCTAGTATTTCAAATCCTTTTGCACCTTTAAAAGGAATAAAATGTCCTAAAGATGTAAGGACGTGTTGTAATGATGGACAAAATACCAGATTGCCCCGATCTGATTTTCGATTTTCTTAGAGAACGATAGAGTCTTCCTGACTAATCGAGAAACTCTTTGTCGCATTGTGCAATTAAATCGTTCTATGTAATTGGTTTTTCTCTCTTTCCCCACCGCTTGATGGCGTTTTGAAGGAATTACCTGTTCATAGGCTTCCCAGAAGTCACTATAACAAACGGCACACTGTCGATAGACTGAGGGCAAAGATTGCCATAGCTTTCTCGCTCCATGACGACGGCGATCGCCGATATGAACCCCGACTATTTCTTTAGTTTTTGCAGCCAAAGCCAACCAAATCCATTGTTTATTGGCTTTATTACCGACAAATGACCACATTTCATCACACTGAATCGTTAATTTTCCTTTTTTTTTGTTCTCACTTTAACTTGCTGAGAAACTGATTCGTATTTAGCATTGACATAACTCTGTAACCAAGGTTCTGAAACTTCTGTAACTCGGGCAATTCCAGCTAAAGGAATCTTCTCTAAGAGTAATTTGTCAATCAAGTTTTTGGTTGGTTGGTCGATCATTTTATTCTGTGGATTTTCCACATATTGTCTACCACAGTCGCGACATTTATAATTTTGCTTGCCATTGTGAATGTGACCGTTTTTAACAATTTGTTCTGAATTACATGATGGACAAGATGGCAAATCTACTGGCATGGAAATCAAATGATCTACAATTTCCTATTTTATATCCTTACATCTTTAGGACTACCCAAGAAAGAAATGTCCTAATATTGCTCCAATTATTTCGCCATTTATCGTAGCAAGATACCCACAAGAACTTTGAGAGTTAAATATCCGGTAGTGCTAAAGATGTAATGATGAGTTGTAGTGATGTACGAAATACCAGATAGCACCTATGTGATTCTCTAGGGATTTAGAAAAGGATAAGGTTTTCCTAACTAGCCGAGATACCCGTTGTCTAAGTGTGTTGTTAAATCGTTCAATATAACTCGTTTGACCAGTCTCTTTTCCTACTGATCTATGTCGTTGACGGGGAAATACTGCCCCATAAGATGACCAGAAGTCAGTGTAAGCAACTGCACATTGACGATAGACCGAAGGTAACGAATCCCAGAGTTTTCTAGCTGCTAATTCATCGCGATCGCGCCTCATAAACTCCCACAATTTCCTTAGTATCTGCATCTAACCCTAACCAGACCCATTGTTTGTTGCCTTTATTATCTACAAATGACCAGAGTTCATCACCTTGAATAGTCAACTTTCCTTTTTTTTTGTGTTACTTGTATTGTTCTTGCTACCAGAGCATATTTATTATTGACGTATGTTTGTAGCCATCTCTCAGAAACCATTGCCACACGTGCAATACCAGCCAAGGAAATTCTTTCTAATAAGAGCCTGTCAATTAGCTCGCGCTTGTCTTGGCTAATCATGATTTTCTGAGGATTTTCAATAAATTGGCGCTCGCACTCATTACATTTAAATCTTTGTTTTCCGTTGTGAATGTGACCGTTTTTAACAGTTTCCTCAGAAGAACAATTTGGGCAAGTTGGCATTGGTCTAGCTTTTTAAATGTCAAGGCTCATTCTAGATCATTACTTCTGCAGGACTACCAAATATCCAAGTTAATCGCTCCTCTGCCCAATCACACTCCCAATATTCATTCCAAGGTGGAATACTAAATACCGATATATATAGCTCTGAAAGATATTTTAAATCTTTTGTTTCAATCCTTCTTATTTTTATCAAAACACAAAATAGAAACAACAAACTATATTAATCCATCCAGAAATTTTCAAACCTTTGGGGCGACATTTGAGTATAGCGGACACAAATCTTTGATTTGTCCATGCTTTCAGCATGGGACGAACAGAGTTCGTCGGTGAATGTTTTTATGACCTAAGTAATCCTGAATCGCTCTCGTATCATGACCTTGAGCAGCTAAATAGTATCCGCACGCATGGCGCAGTTGATGGGGATGAACCTTAAAGGCAATACCTGCTAGTTCCCCTGCTCTAGCTACAATGTGGCGGATTGAGCGAGTTGAAAGAGGAGCTTTGCGTCCGCAGACAAAAACATAGCTCGTACCAGTATAATCTCTTTGGATTTGGCGTAAGGCTCTCAATTCGGGAGAGCGTAAGGGATAAATACTATCATGACCATGTTTCACCCGATGTACCTCAATGTAACCACCAGCTAAATCTATTTGTGTCCATTTGAGAGCTACTAATTCAGCAGTTCTGAGTCCGTGACGGAACATCAGTAGAATGATTGCCTCATCCCTCACGCGATGACGACCTGATTTTTTAGCGGCCTGAATCATTGCTTTTACTACATGCGGGCATAGCCCTTTGTGACGATCGCAGGTATTCTCTTTCCCTCGTCGATGGTTTTTTCGGTGGAGGAGAAAACTTTGCCGAAAATAGAACTTGGGCGGTTGTTTGTAGCATGGGTAAAGTCCTCATGAGAAGCGTTTATATCTTTATGGTACTTTGCCTAGAAAAAGACAAACTAGGCAATGTTATCATTTGTATTTCTTATCAATCAGCTAAAAAAATGGTATAAATAATCACAAAATTTTCGAGGCTGCACTTCGTCGCACGAACCCTATATTTAAGTGCGACTCGTTTAGTCGAAACAAGGAGTAAAAACCCTTGGTATGACTAGCTTGGATAAGACTCAATCATGAGTATCTGAACCATGACAACTGAATATTTCGTGTAGGTGAGAGAGCCTGTAATAAGGTGCTAAATATTAACAAAAGCTCAAATCATCAAGTCCTACTCTCTCGGTGTTGGGAGTAAAAGTATAACCCCTACGGTAGCGACTGGTCATCAATCCGTAAAGCGGGGTTAAATGTAGCTCTAACTGGTAGTCTGAACTGGTTCTCTGCTAGCAAGAAGTCTATGGATAAGATTAATTCTGAAGTAAAAGGAATAATCTTCCCGTCATAACCATCGTTAAGGGTAAACAGCCAAATCAGGTCTGACAGGCACGCGACGCGGTAGCGTCGCCAGTCGTCGTTAGACGACGATCTGGGCATTCGCCCTGTGCCAAAAGGCATCAGCGCATCTGGTTAATTGTCAGTGTGAATATGACAATCACAACACTAACCGCGCTCGGTGGACAGACACATCCTAAAGATTCATACCAACGAAATATTCGGAACGAGGAAATCCCTCTATAGCTCTCAGGCTATTGGTCGAAATACCTGAGTAATCAACCAAGACGTAAACTCTCCGATATCAGGAGGCTATAGAGGGCGAAGGATTGAGGAAAAAGCTAAGGCTTATTTGTAATGAATAAGATATGCCCACGTCCTCACTGTTTTCAGTCAAGTAGTGATTAAGTAGCAATAGATATGTCTAAAACAGATTCAAATCAGAATACTGTGGAATGGAAACAGCTTGATTGGCGTAAAATCCAGAAGGCTGTTTGGAAGTTGCAAAAGAGAATCTACCGAGCCTACATCAATGGTGATGTCAAACAAGGAAGAAGGCTACAAAAAACCCTCATCAAATCCTATTACAACCGACTTTTATCCGTAAGACTGGTCACACAGGATAATTCAGGAAAGAAAACTGCGGGAGTGGATCAGGTGAAATCCTTGACCCCAAAGCAGCGATTTCAACTCGCAAACGGTTTAAAACTAGAGGATAAATCCCAACCCATTAGAAGAGTTTGGATTCCCAAGCCTGGAAGAAACGAAAAGCGACCTCTAGGTATTCCTGTGATGCGCGACAGAGCAACACAAGCTTTAGTTAAAGCTGCTCTAGAACCAGAATGGGAGTCAAGATTTGAAAATAATTCTTATGGCTTTCGACCTGGAAGAAGCGCACATGACGCTGTGGAAGCCATCTTCAACCAGATTAGATATAAATCAAAATTTGTGTTGGATGCAGATATAGCGAAATGTTTTGACCGAATTAACCACCATCACCTCCTAGCCAAGCTCAATACATTTCCTACCATTAGGAGACAAATCCGAGCCTGGTTGAGAGCCGACATTTGTGACTTTGAGAAGAATCAAAAGACTCCAAACCGTCAGGGAACGCCACAGGGAGGCGTAATTTCCCCGCTTTTAAGCAATATAGCCCTACACGGAATGGAAAATAGGATTAAACAAATTAAGGGTGCATCTTTAATCAGATATGCTGACGATTTCGTAATCTTTTATAAAAATTTGGATACTCTCAAGGTTTGTCAAAATGTCATAAGTGAATGGTTATCCCACTACGACCTTGAATTAAAATTTAGCAAAACCAAAGTTGTTCACACTCAACTTGAACTGGATAAACATCAACCAGGATTCGATTTTCTGGGATTCAATATACGCCAATATAAAGTTGGCAAATACCAGTCAGGGAAGAACGGACAGGGTAAATTATTGGGGTTCAAAACAATTATAAGACCATCATCCGATAGTGTTAGGAGGCACTATGAAAAACTTTCCCTTAAAATCGGAAGGTTAAAAGCTGCACCCCAAGAAAAAATCATCAGTGAGTTGAATCCGATTATTAGAGGATGGTGTAACTATTACAGAACAGTGTGTAGTCAAGAAACTTACTCAAAAGTTGGTCATTTAACTCACAAAAGGCTACGTAGATGGGCGGATAGAAGACATCCCAACAAAAGTAAATACTGGGTGGGAGATAAATACTGGGTAACTATAGGAGAAGATAATTGGGTTTTTGGTAAGGAATATAAGGATGATTTTATTACCTTAGAAAGACATACTAAAACAGCAATTGTACGCCATGTCAAAGTTAGAGGAAATAAAACCCCCTATGACGGAGACACCATTTACTGGGCAAAAAGAAAGGGTTCGCATCCTGAATTGAAGCCTTCAACAGCTAAATTGTTGAAAAAACAAATGGGTTTATGTAATTGGTGTAATCTTAACTTCCTTGATGGAGATTTGATAGAAACTGACCATATCATCCCCAAAAAGGCGGGTGGTAGCAATAGTAGAGATAATCTCCAGCTACTACACAAACATTGCCATGATGCCAAAACGTACAGTGACCAATTGGTTATAAAGCTCCATCAAGCGAAAAAGTCAGGAGAGAAGACTCAAAAATGGTTCAATAACTTGGACTGGCTATGGGTCAACGATATTCCTACCTTACTGTAATTGGGTACTCACGTATGAGTCTGAAAAGAGAGGAGCGCAGTGAGGTTAAAGTCTCATGCTGCGTTCATTTGACGAGTCGGGTTGGTGACAACCTGGCTTAGTCTAACGCCGTCTAATAGCCATACGTATAGTTAGTTACTTGTAAATGAATCTGATGCTGCCTGCAAAAGAGACATTTCTAAATTGCTATTGGCTAATTTTAATGCTGCTGAAGTCATAGTGATTTGATATTTAAATCATAGGACGATCTAGACAAAAAATGTATCAATTAAAGGGTAGGTAATGTGGTTACAATACGCTTTAGGCAAAGATAATAATTTAGTTTCAGTTCATGACTGCCCAAGAGGTAGAAGCGAGATTAGATGTCCCTACTGCCAAGGTGAATTAACAGCAAAGAAGGGTAAAGTCAAAGCACATCACTTTGCCCATATAAATGAAACTTGTAATCGCGTTTCATTTTCAACAAGCGAGTGGAAGCACCCCGCAATGCGGGGAGTCGCGTCAAGCGACGCTCTGGGCGCACAGCCCTGCGTCGGGAAACCCGACCGTTTCCTCGCTTCAAAATCGCCCGAACTACCTTTATACGATCGCTTTGACTTAGGAGTCGAACCCAAAATTCTCAAGATATTGATTGATATTTGGGAGAAAAAAACTAACAAAAATCCGTCGCTCAATATTAGAGGAAGAGGTGAGCATTTAGAAGAACTGGGCGTTGTAAACTACAATAGTTATCGCAATAATGGTAGGGGTAGTTACGAATTTTCCAAGCTAGGATTATTAGCAGTTGGAGGTTTGTCTTTGATGTTATTCAATCAGGTTCAAGATTCGCTAATAATCGCCAAACTGGATGAGATTGAAGAAAACCTGTTAGATCAAAAAGATTTTTTACCTGAATCGGGTAAGCCAGCTTACGGCACTTCAATTGAGACAGAGAAGCAAATACTTCAGGAAATAACTATAGATTATCAAATTTATTTGCTTACACTACGGCGAATTTTGAGCAATAGCCTATATTTTCTAGAGATTAAAGCCGATGGTGAAATTTATCATAAGATTGGCATAACTACTAGAGATATAGCAGCGCGAATATTGGAAATTAAGCAGGACTTAGGCAAACATTTTAGCACTGTATCAATTAAAGGGTTGGGATTCTGGTTGCATCGAGGCAACGTAGAATATTATTTTAAATATCGCTAGAAATTCAATTCCCAAATAGGTAGTTTAACGGAGTACTTTAAGTTTGATGATGTTAAACCAGTTCTTCGGGATTTACGACGGATGAAACCCAAATAATTAAGCGATCGCGAACAAGAAATACTCTTTAACAAACCTTTTGATAAGCGACTGTTTTCTCTCTATATCCGTCATGGAATGCAAAAAAAGCGCGATTGTAAGATTCACATCGGAAGACCCAAAGGCGAAACTGGATCACAAGCACAATTTTTAGCCAAACCCAAACAATTAAGCGATCGCGGCACGGTTTAAAAAAGGGCTGTCTCTGCGTCAAACAGCAAAGGAGACGGGAACGTCGGTCAACACTGTAAGAAAAGTCCAAGCTGCTTTGTCACAAAAAAATATCCTCTAGAAGCTATATACAGAAAAAAAATTAGCCTTAGAGTAAATTTTTGGATCAGTTGGTTAGAGTCGAGGGAAGTTATTACACTTCGCCCCTCTCTGTGAAATCTGGACGTGCCTGTTTCCATGCATCCAGCTTCCGAAAATCTTAGCTTTTACTTTTGCCCATGTGGATATAATCGTGGCAGCTTTCATGTATTGCTAGAAGATTGCTCTTGTCCCAGTTTCCATGATTTCCATCATAGTGATGTAAATGTACTCTTTCACCTGAGATGAATTTTAATTTACATCTTCCACATGAATGGTTTTGTTCCTTCAAAGCTATAGCTGTTGCTCCATTGTATAGTCGGCTATTCCTTTGACTCCAGTAAATCACATCACCGTCATAGGGAGATTTTTCACCCTTGACGGGAATAAATTTGCTCTCTTTGTATCCAACTTTTGGAAAAGCTCTTCTAACCAATGCTTCTGCACTATACTTAGTTTGCTTCTTTTCTTTGTTGAATACTTTGAAAGTTCGATGATTTATGAACCAAAGGGAGTCTCTAGTACTACTCAGATCGCAGTAGCGATGGTAGTTACGCCATCCTCGTATAATGGGGGCTAGCTTGTCAGCTTTTTCAGTTGCACCATAATTTGAACTATTGACGACTTTTTTGACTTTTTGTTGAAATGCCTTAAAATTCTCCTCGCTAGGGGTAATTTTAAACTTTCCATGGCTTTGCACTTTGAAATGCCAACCTAAAAAATCAAATCCGTCTGTCGTGGCTGTCAGCTTGGTTTTCCTTTCACTGATCTTCATTCCTCTTTCTGCTAAGAATGTTTTGATCTTTTCTAGTAGTTTGTCAGCATCTTCATTGGGTTTGAGAATAAACACCATATCATCAGCATATCTAACGCTTTTGCCTAAATCCTCTATCCCATTTAAGGCTACATTGGCTAAAAGTGGTGAACACACTCCGCCCTGGGGTGTTCCTTGTTCGGGAAATTGAGGATTTATCCCAGCTTTGAGACAGAGCCATATTCCTTGTTTAATAAACTGAGGCGCTATAACTCTTTTTATGATTGCTTTGTGGCTTATTCTATCGAAGCATTTTTCGATATCGAGTTCCAGTACTCTTTTATCTTTTCCGTTGCAGTTACTTCTGAGATTACAAAACAAAAACTTCTGGGCATCGTGTGCCGAACGTCCAGTTCTAAATCCGTAGCTTCTAGCATGAAATTGTGCTTCGTGAGCTGGTTCTAGAGCATATTTGACAAGACATTGCCATGCTCTATCTGCGATAGTAGGCACTTTCAACATCCGCATTGTTCCATCCTTTTTAGGGATAGGAATTTCTCTCAACTTTTCGTGTTTCCACTCACTAGCTGATTTTTTGAGCGTAGATTCAAGCTCAAATCTTTCTTCAAATGTTAGTTTTGCCGAGCCATCTACTCCAGCAGTTTTTTTCCCTTGATTTAACTGTGTTACTTGTCTGATAGCTAACATTCTTGATGAATGAGATTTCAGAATCAGCTTTTGGATGTTCTTAGCTTTCGCCATGTCTCCAGTTCTAACTGCTTTGTCCTTACACGGTGTTGTAGGCGGAATAGTACCTTCTGGAATTGCTTCCAATCGGCTCTTTCCCATAGTTCGCTATAGTTTTCTATGCGTCCAACCATACTCTACTCAACAATGTTTGTTCTGATTTCCTTTTGGCGCGGAAAGCAAAGCTTTCCCAGTCGTCGAAGACGACGATCTGAGTGCTTCGCACTCTGCACGCCTCATCCTACCCGTAGCCAGGGTTTCTGATGCTCGTCCATCCTACTGAAGTTTCGACCCCCAGACCTGGTGCTACGTTTTTATTCGTTCCGATACTTAGATTTGTCTGACAGTTTAGGACGGTTCACTTTGCCTATTACCAACTCGGAGAGTACGGCTATGGAGTAGAAATGCCGTGAGTTTAGGTAATGAAATCCACATTGTTTATTCAGATTGTGGTTCGCGTTTAAGACACTTTTTAAGAACCTATTTTATCCATGCTGTCTCCCCGTTAACGCGGCTTGTGCCTATCTGTTTTGGCTCTGATTGCGTCCTGTTCCCAGCTTCACTCTGTAAGATTCCGAGCTTACTCGATGTGGGCAGATTGGGAGTCACTTTTCTCCTTAAGGGAAGGGTTTTCACCTCCATCTATGTATCAGTTCAGGGTACTTATAGTTTTCTCTCTATCATCCCCTGGATGTCCATACCCTCCTATTTTCTAGAAGTTCCTGACATCAACGAATCGCACTTACTCAAACCCCATTATAGACAACGTCAAGCTATCTTCGTTCTTAGGTCTAAGATTTAGTATTGAAAAGAGATTAATTTACTTGGGTTACGCAATCCTCCAAATCTAGCCCGTGAGATGCAGCCAATTTTTTTAGAGCATCTAGGGTTGGATGTTGTCCTTCGTTCTCAATTCTTTTAAGGTGTCTGTCGGAGATGCCCTTGATTGCATCTAGATTTAGTAGGTGGGCTTTTCTCACAGTTAGCGATCGCCACACACTAAAAGAATAATTTTAATCACGGCGTATGAGTCATAACTGATCCTAAAATTTCTTATAATCACCATTCTGTAGAATAGGATTAAAATATCCAATAATACAGTTAGGATTGACAATACATAATTGGATATGATTCTGGGATAAAAACCCCGCGCCAGGATAAACTTCATCCCCTTCAGGAAACATACCCCTAACAGAATCAATAAAGTTAGGATGGCGTTGTATCAGTTTCTTATTTTCACCTTCGGTGTCAGGTAGGTTAAAACTATCGGCGATCACTTCATTATTAAATCTGTGTATTCTTTGGATGACTTCACAATTTCTCTGTTAAAGCTAATACCGTTACGAAAACTTTTATTCTTGGGTAAAGCTTTTCCCAAACTAGCAACTTCTTTTTCAAGTATTTCGTAACCTAGTTTGAGATAATCTATTTTGGCAGTATCCAGTAAATCGAGGCAGTTACCTAATCGGATAAATGCACCTATTACAGTGGGTTCGGAAACTTTATTACTGTTTTTTGCCCATAAGTAAGCTCTTTCATAGCTGCCTGACCAAAAGTAAATACCGTGTCCCAGCCAATCGTATTTATTTTCGCTATTAGAAAGATGGGTATTTTGCTGTATGACCCGAGCGGATGTAGAGCGATCGCAGCCATGAAAACCAACAACTATCTGTGGAGAGACGTACACTTATGCTGATATCTTGAGATCGCGAATTTCACCTTGCTCGTTTAAAATACCCGCTTGCATCAAGGTATGAGTAATATATTCTTTTGAGGTATTAGTAATAGCCTTATTTTGCGACTTAGTTGGTACACCATTAAGCACAGCAAGTCTTTGTTGTAGAGCCTCTTTTAGTTCCAACATAGTTTCTACCTCAACACATTATTTGTGTACACTATTATACCTTTCATTAAAGAGATTAAGTGCAAGGTCAGGTAATAGAGATATTCCGACATTATGGTACTTAGTACAGCAACTAAATTGTGTTGTCCATATAATAAAACTTGTTAATTCAGATAAAGCAGGTAACTATTATTGAATCATAATAAAAATTTTATCCAAACTATTTATTTAATCTAGTATTAATTTCAATACGGCAAATTAATTTTACAATAACAATAGTTATTTGAATTGAAACGTAACTTGATATAGAGCCAAATATAGAAATGAACAAAGGAAAAGCACTTTCATAACTAAACATTAAATACAAGCCAGATATTATACAAACATTCTAGTGCGACCTGAAAGTCGCATTCGAGAGTAAGTCCCTCAGAAAGACTTCAGCTTAATAGTCAAGCCTGTACCCGCCCGAAGGGGCATCTCTAGTAATAGAGATGTCTCAGAGCTAGAAGGTTAAATGTCTTAACATAGCTGAAACATCCAGTCTATTAGAGGCTAGGGTAAGACGTACAAGACTAATGAAAATGAACCTGTGATGAGGCTTCTATATTATAGAATACCCTTTAAAGATGTTTAGGGTATAGGGATTTAGGGAATTCACCGGTTTACTGAATTCTAAATAATTTATTCTAGAATTATAAATTATTAGACTATCAACAATCCCGAATAACAGGAGTAGAGCAGGAGTCTAAATACGTCGCATCTCAACAATGTGGAACAGGAAAACCCCTATCAAGTCTCTTCTGAGTAAGCCAACCGCAAGGAAAGTCTAATTCTTGAGAGGGAGCAGGATAGTTCAACAAGGTGATTGGGTATGGCTCTTAAACAGAGCCACCCCTCACCTTCAAAAAGCTAATGTCACCAGATCGAAAGATAAGAGTAATAAATAACTCGGTGAATAGGGAATATACCCAATCTGAAAGGATGCTGACGTGAACACAGGTGTTAACTACAATATTTTGGAGTATACGAAAGATTAAATCTAAGGAAAAGTTAGATGGTTGCCTTTTAATCCAAACGTAACTTAGAGCTTGATATATTTCCTGGAAGTAAGGTTGAAGGAGTAAATGGAATATAGAAACCTCCTAATAATAAAGGGAAATAAAAAGAGCTATGTATAGTCAATTAGTAATCAACAAAATCGTAGTAAATGCTTGAGCCGAATACTTGGAAACCTGTACGTTCGGTTCTACGGGGGGAAAGGAGTAGCAATACTCCTGACCTACCCTACATGAGAATAAATAAATTAGTATGTAAAGTAGAGTCCGAGCATCTAGAGTGCTAGGCTATTAGATTAAATGGTTTCTATATTTTAGAAAATTACTCGATGAGTACGCTGGTCATCTTAAATCTAGGAAGCGGTGACCTTCTGACTGGGTTTCCTCAAGTAACTGTTCGGCTCTGGACGGCAGAAAGTAGCTTGCCCGAACAGTCTGTAGGTAGTTTACCACCTGCGCCCAAATTAATCGAACTATATCGGACTTGGCAGTCAATCTACCACTGTCTGTGTAGTTCCCAATTGCCTCGTTCTGCGGTACTAGCAGTTGAAGAAGACGATCTGCTAGAAATCGACGAAGTGGGGATTACCAATGTTTCTCAGAATAATTTTGATTGGGTGAGCCAGCAGCTATGTAAAGAGCTAAATATTTGGCTGAGTACGACAGATTTTTTAAAAATAGAGCGACGTATGCGATCGCGACTTAATCTAACAGAAGAAATTCGCATCATTTTAGAAACTGACAATGAGTTGCTACGGCACCTACCCTGGCATAAATGGGAATTTTTCCAAGATTATCGAAAAGCAAATATCGCTCTAAGTCAATCAGATTACAAACACCGCCAATTTCGACATACTCAAATTCTGAGAAACAAAATTAGAATTTTAGCAATTATAGGCGATAGCAGAAATATTGATGTTAGGGCAGAAAGGGAATTTCTCCAAAATTTACCCGATGCCGAAACCACATTTCTTGTCAATCCTTCTCGTCAAGAATTTAATACAGAACTTTGGAATCCTCTTGGTTGGGATATCCTTTTTTTCGCAGGACACAGCCAAACCGAAGCAAAAACTGGTCGACTATACATTAACGAAAATCCCACGAATAATAGCATCACCATTGAAAAATTAGAGGAGGCACTTAAAGCTTCCATCGAACGGGGACTAATGCTGACTATCTTCAATTCCTGTGATGGATTGGGATTGGCTTCAGCACTGGAGAGATTAGATATTCCTGTGGTAGTGGTGATGCGAGAACCAGTACCCAATCGAGTAGCACAGGAGTTTCTAAAGTACTTTTTAGAAGCATTTGCCATCGATAGGCTTTCTTTCAATCAAGCGATGCGACGCTCGTGCAGAAAATTGCAAGGGTTGGAAGAAGATTTTCCTGGAGCCTCTTGGTTGCCTATAAGTTGCCAAAATCCGACCCTTGAATTGCCTACTTGGTTACAGTTAGATGGCGTTGTGCATCGCTCCTCACTATTTAATTTGGAATCAAAAACAAATACCGATAACTTGATTCGAGCTTCCAAGATGGTTCTAAAACTGAAACCAAAACTAGAGTCCGATGCTGAAGCTGATATTACTATTGAAGCAAATAGTCAAATAGCTTCCATTGTTACGAAGTCGGAGCAGGCCCCGTTGTCTCATGGCAAAGCTTGCCTAACTTTAGAGCAATATTCCCATGTAGAAAAAATCTTGTTAGATCTAATAGGACCGATCGCCTCTGCCTCAATCCAACAGTTTAAGACACAGTCATTTACTCTCGAACAGTTATTAGAAGAGTTGTCGGCTTACCTTTGTGTCTCTCAAATAACCGAGTTTAAACGGCAGATAATACCTTTGCTGCAAGAGGTTCAGCGCAGCACCCAAGTGCAAACAGATGCTTATATTATCTCTCAAGAACCAGAAATTAGCGAGTTTTTAATCTGTGAATACGAACGAGCACTCGCAGAAATTATCGGACCGATCGCCACCTTTTTAGTTAGAGATACTCTAGCTTCCTTTCCTCAAATTTCCCAGGTAGAATTTATTGAAACACTATCGGCTGGCATTTTAGAGCCTCAACAAGCTGCTGAATTCAAACGGTGGTTTATGGACTCAACTTAAATAGCGATCGCAAGAAGCTTAATATATTGCTCTAATTTAGAAAAACAACAATTACTTAAAAAAAACTAGGCTCAAGAATAAGTTATGTTTTTCAGGACTCGCTTCGAGAATATCAAAATCGGCACTAAATTTAATTCGTTTGTAATTATTATTTTCACTATAGGAATTTTACTCAGTGGATTAACATTTTGGAAGGCACTTGAGCATCGGGCAGAAACTGAAGTTAGCTCTAAAGGTTTAGTCCTCATGGAGACAGTAAATGCAGTTAGAAACTATACTCAAGATCGAATTAATCCTCTTCTAAAAGAGAGAATAGAAACTGAATTTGAATTTACTCCAGAGGCAATTCCAACCTTCGCTGCCAGAGAAGTCTTTGAGTATTTTCGTAAAAATCCAGATTATGCACAGTTTATTTATAAAGATGCCGCACCTAATCCAATAAACTTACGAGATCGGGCAGACGAGTTTGAAACTAAGCTGGTAGAAGAGTTTAAAGAGCAAGGTTCCTTGCAAAAAAGTGGATGGCGTGAGTTTTCTGAAGGAGAGGTATTTTACGTAGCACGACCATTTACCCTAAAAAAACAAAGTTGCCTCGAATGCCACTCTAGTCCAAGCAAAGCTCCTCAGAGCTTGTTAACGACTTATGGTACCGAAAACGGTTTTGGATGGGAACTGAATCAAATCGTCGCAGCTCAGGTTATCTACGTTCCAGCTAAAGAAATTTTGACCAGTGTTCGTCGTTCATTTGTGACTACGATGACAATTTTGGCTGCTACTTTTATTGTGATTATTTTTTCGCTTAATCTCCTCTTGAAACGCTTCGTAATTCAGCGGATTCAAAAAATAGCTAGAACCGCACAAGCCATAAGCCGCGGAGATCTCAAAGCTAATTTTCAAGAAGATTCCCAAGATGAAATTGGTCTTCTGGTGATTGCCTTTAATCGAATGAGATCCAGCGTAGAAGTAGCAATGAAACTGCTGAATCAAAAAAAGATAAACTGATTTAAATTTAAATCGTGTCAATGGTCTGGTTGTGTTGTAAAAACTGCATCAGTTCAAAACTTTGGCAACTATGAATCTATGCACTTTAGAAATAGAAGATTAATCAATATGAGGTAAAGCAATATTTATGACTGTGTCACAAAGATACTGGAAAATTTGGCGCATCAATCCTGCTGGGTCAAGGTTGGGATATAAACAGGTTGTAGCACCCTTGGCACGAGAGTTTGTCGAGCAAAAATTAGTCAAAACTCAGAATAATGACCTAAAATCGAATTTGATTTCGTATTTTCACCATAAAGATCCGGCGGTAGATCTCGCAAGTCTTGCCCAAGCCGGTCTTTGTTTGAGGTGTTATGTTTCCGAACCTATTCTCAAAGCCTGCTGCAAGCTGGATAGTCTTTTCGCTGGTGACAAGCAGTTTAGCTACCAAGATTTACTGACGTTTGTTCTCAATGATGACGGAGAAACTCTGGTAATCTTAAGTCGCGATCGCAAAACTCAAATGATTTTAGATAAAAAGGGTAAAGTCAAACCAACTGCTTACCAATTTTTTACCGTCAAAGTTTTGCAAACCTATGATGCCGATTCTCTCTCGAGAATGAGCTTGGATAATTGGGCATATTTGCAAACCAAACAACATCCCGAAATCAAAAAATTCTTATCCGAATTTGGTTTTAGACACCTTAGTGATTGGGCACTGTTGAATAGAGCTAGACCCAAACAAATTGAGCGATTGGCAGAACGCGATCGCCATCTCGTAGAAGTCTATCATTTAGTCTACCGTCGCGACAGAGTTCGGCAGCGAAAACCAGCAGCAAAAAGATGTCCCGACCCCTCAACCGTTCAATTAGAGGAAATGCTTGCCTGTTTGCAAGCGAGAGTCGCTATTAAAACTACGGCAAAGTTGCTCAAAGAACTAAAGCAGGTAGCATTGCAGCTAAGACAATATGATGTATGGAGTAATAGAGAATCTTTGGAGATTCAAGATCCCAATACTGGCGATTATACAACCAGAACGGATTTACCCAATGAATCTACAGACAAATCAGATGTCGAACAACAGGAACTTGTGGAATTTATACACGAACAACTCACAATAGCTTTAACTCAGACGATAGAGCAAGAAGTTCGCGGTTGGATAACTAAATTAGAAAAAAGCAAAACATATGCAACCTATGCCCAACAATTTATTCCTGGATTACAACTGTATTATGGTCGCGGTTTGAGTTTAAAAGATATTGCACCTAAACTGGGAATGGCAAATTGGGATCGAGCCAGACGAATATTAAATCCTGGGGAACTACTTAATAAAGTGCGTGTTGTCTGCGTGCAAAAACTGCTGGTAAATATCTTGGAAAAAGCGCGCTCGAAGGGTTTAATCGAAAATCCTCCAAAACTAGAATATCTTCAAAGCGTAACCGAACAAATTGAAGCTTTTGCCGATGCAGAAATTTTTGTGGAAGCAGCAAAAGAAATTAAGGCAGGAAAAAACCGCAAAATGGAGAGCGTATACTCTCAACAGCTTTGTCTGATTTTAAACAATATAACTTAATTAATCCAAAAATATTTAGAGGTAAAAATGCACAAATACCCAAACACCCCAACTGATTTTAGACTTTTATTACCAGAATCTATTTGGTTAGAGTCAGAAGATTTGGATCGAGCTAAAAATATTAGCAAACTAGCAAGTCATGAATCGAACCAATGGCAAATATATTTAAATACATTGGCATTGTTTGCCTTAGAGAAATGGCTCAAAGAGAGAATGCCAGAGCAATCTATTAGCAAGAGCGATCGCATAATTGAGAATACGGGTAGGCTTAACATCGGTGAATTTAAGGTTTGTGCGATCGCTACTGAGAATCTGCTAGATGAACTAGTCGAGCTGCCAAGAAACGTTGTAGAGTCTTCCGAACTAACAACTCATTTTTACGTAATTTTGGAAGTATTAGAAGAGCAAGAAGAAGCTATTTTTAGAGGTTGTCTTAACTATGACCAATTGATTAATTATCGCGAGGACATAAATTCACAACCCCAAGATAATTTTTACCAGTTACCACTATCTTTATTCGATCCAGAGCCAAATCACCTGTTATTCTATTGCCGTTTTTTGAAACCAACCAGCATTTCTCTTCCTGTAGAAGCAGTAAACATCACAACAGCAACATCAAAAGAATACATTCAAAAAAGCACGACTAAATTAAGTCAGTGGTTGCAAAATGTATTTGATGGAACTTGGCAGACAATTGACTCGCTTATCAACCTAGAAGCAAATTTAGAGTACGGTCTTAGAAATGCCGATGAAGAAGTGAAGCGAGCTAAACTCATTAACTTGGGTGTGCAGTTGGGAGAACGAAATGTAGCATTATTAGTAAAAATCAAAGCGGAATCCAATGGAAAATTAGTTGTTTCAATCCAACTACATCCTGGCGGTGAAGCGAGACATTTGCCACCCAATTTAAAACTGATTTTGTTGTCAAAAGCAGGAAAAGTTCTCCAAGAAGTGCAATCGAGAACTCAAGATAACTACATTCAACTTAAACCCTTTAGAGGAGAAAGAGGAAAACGATTTCAAATTCAGGTGAGCTTGGGAAGTTTGAGCATTACGGAAAATTTTGAACTATAAGATAAAGAGAATATCTATTGTTTGTCAAACTGAGTCAAAACCTTAATTTTTCGTCTTTGTTCGATCTCTTGTTTTAGGCGGAAATAGAAGGTTGATGTCACCACTTGAATTGGATTGATTACACCTTGGGCAAGAAAACTCAGCGCCAAGAATTGGGTGGTCGTGTATTTGAGGATAAATATGATTTGGCAAAAGCAATTATTAAAGGCATCGAGAATCGAGGTCAATAGGGAAATTATGCTGTAAAACGTTTAATGTTTAATTGAGTGGAGCTACTTACAATCTCGCGAGTCGTTGCATCAGTTATTCTAAATTTGTCATTACTTTTCAGCAATGCTCCTGAGATTAATAACGAAGTTAGTGAGATTGCTTTTTTTAGTGATACAGAAATTTCCAACGAACTATCAGAATCGAGAGTTAAAAAATCACAACTACTTAAGTTTTTTGAGTATTACAGATCACCAGATTTACCAACAGATTTTGAATAAAAAATTAATTTAAGATTATGGTTAACTTAAACGGCAACATAGCAATTATTACAGGTTCATCTCGCATTATTGGTAAAGCGAGCGTCAACTTCTCAATCAACTGTTATCGGGAATTTTTTTCAGATGCTTTTCTCCCCAATTACAAAAAACTTCTAAGACTGGTTTGAAACTCTCAGCATAGTCGATAGAAGAATACTCTACTTTTGGAGGAACTTGAGAGTAAACCTGACGATGGACTAAACCATCTCTTTCTAACTTTCTTAATTGTTGGATTAACATCTTTTCCGAGATTGCGGGGATGAGCTGACGGGGTGACGACTGCGCTAAAATATACTCTGTATGCGTTTCATAGCGTTAAGACCTTGAAGATAAAATGGGAGTTTATTGATAGCTGTTAGCATTAACTTTTCGACCCATGACCAACATATATCCATAGACAACACCCATGTTGTACCGTATATTCCTGTCCAAAAACAACTATGTCTTGGTCTGTTTTTACCTTCAAATTTGAGACGATTAATGTATTCTTGATATCCAGTATTTCTAATTTTCAATCCTACTAAACAACTAGCCGTATAAGAGATCGCTATAAGCAGAATTAAATTAGTAAGACGTTGTTCATTAGCTTGAGAATCTTCGAGATTATAACCGCCAGATTTACAATCACGGAACATAGCTTCTATCCCACCACGAGACGCAAATATCTTAATAATTTGCTCTTTATTTTTCAAGTTGGTAAGCAAGTACCAAGGATTGGGCAGTTGTTTATTACTATATTTTCTGCGCCAATAAACTACTACATTAAATCTATTTTTTTGATTATTTTCTGTAACTAAAACACTATCATATAAGACTTTATCGCCTGGTTTTATATTTAAAGAATCAAGGGATTGATATTTCTGATAACCAGGTTTTATTTTAGTATTCTTATTTAATCTAAGAACAAAATCTATTTTCTTTTTAGTAAGCCAAAGCGCAAAAGCTGTACTCCTGTATTCTCTATCACCTATTACTAGTAAATTGTACTCTTTTAGTAAACGAAGCACAGGTCTAATTGTAGCGGTTTGCTCATAAAAATTACTACTTCCTTTCTTTGATAAGAGTAACCAGTAAATTGGTAAGGCTCTCTGCTTGCTCCGTCTTTACGCTGAGGAAACCTCAGCGCAGGCGGTGCGCTTTTTCCAAATAACACTTACCATTGAAATATTATTAGCTTTCCATTGGGTTCGGTCGATAGTTATAATTAAGCGATCGCCTTTTTTGAATTGACTAGAAATTATCTTTTTTATTAAAGGAAACCAAAGTAATGACAAGCTTAATCTAGGTAAAGCTAAAAATATTTGTATCTTTTTTCTTCTGCTTTCACATTTGATAAGATAGGGGAAACTAGATGCTAATCTCTCAATCCTAACCTGCCGATTAACTTGCAAAAGCCAAACTGGAATTTGTAATGTTAATAATTCTGATGAGGGCAGATAAGTTTTGAGATAATCGAGATAAAATAAAGGTAACATTTTAAATTTCCTAACTGTCTTCTATTCAACCAGACAGTTATTTTTATTTATCTCCAGTCCCATAACCTAAAATGAGCGTAATTATTTAAGAATTTTACTAGTTTTGGAGATTTTCTCCTTGATTATTAAGTCAATTACACTGATATTTTTATCTATAGCAATCCTAAGTGATACTAGAGAGGGCATTGTATTTATTCAGGTCTGGTAAGACAAACAATTGATACTTGACTAACATCTCCAACAATTTTTTAGTTAATTGAAATGAGCGACACAAAAAACAAAGCGAGCGCAACATTTGTTTAAGTTGTCCCCAAACGTTTTCGATGGGATTTTCTTCAGGTGCATAGGGAGCAACCTCGACAGTCGCTACAACGGGCGGAACACCCGCAACGCGCTGTCTCGCAAAACGAAGACAATGGACATTCCACTCTTGTCCTTGATTATTTTGAGCAAGAAAATCTCGAAATTCGCGACAACGATGATGACTTGCACCATCCCAAATTAAGGCAATTTTGCTTTCTGGATTTTGAGACTGTAGTTCTTTGACAAACTCAATCGTCGATTTAGTATTGGCTGTAGAGTAAGAACGTAGAATCATTTCACCTGTCAGACAATTCATTGCTCCGTAATAGGTTTGAGAATCACGATAGTTTTTGACTGGAATTTCTAATCTTTCTTGACGATTTCCCCATCCATATCCGCAAATGTCTCCTCCTTTGAGATGACATTCATCTTGGACAAATACTTTGATTTTTCCTGCCTTAATTTGTTCGATGTGTTCGCTCAACCAAGCATTAATCATCTGATTGTGTTGCCGCACCAAACATTCATTGTATCGGGGACTTTTTTTCTCCCCCTGTGCCAGCTCATTTCTGCCCCTTTTAATAAGTCGTAATAGCTTTGCATCGAGCGATACACTACTTTGTAGTTCTGCTCGATATATTCAATTACATCCCATAAGGTTCTCTGTTTTTTCTCTTGAATCCACTTCTCGACTGCCATTCTCTCTTCTTGATTCAAATAGCTACAACTGCCTTTGTGCTTTAAAAGTATCCCTTCTATTCCTTGCTCTTGATAGCTCTTCGACCAACGGCTGATATAGCTAGAATGTACTCCCAAGATTCCCTGTATCTCTCGATGCTTCATTCGTTTAATTCTCATTTTTACTACCAAGGCTCTTTTTAATTCTCTTGAGTCAGGTTGGCTAGCAATTAATTCTTCTAAAGTCATCGGTTTTTGCTTACATTATACCCAAGCTTTTCTCTAAAATGATTTGGGATTGCTATAGTTACTAAACTCTCTAAATCCTTGGTCATATCTGAATTGTAAAGGTTGTCTCCCAGTCTGAAATTCCACACCATTCCTTTGCTTACTCTAAACTGATTGGCTAATTTTCGTATTGATACTCCTACATGCGGAAGTGCGCCTTTGTTCATGACTAGCAATTATCTTTTTTCTTAGATCTGATGAGTAAGGTTTCACGCTTTTTAAAATATTAGCGATCGCACTTTGGATATTTTAGAGTTATTGTCTCACATTGATATGCAAACCGCTGTATTCTATCAAGATAAGCTAAACCAAAACCAAAATCTCTTGGCTAGATATACGGGTGATGGCTGGCAAGATATCGGCAGCAATATTAGTAAAGAAAAAGAAGAACACTTTGAAAACTTGCGCCACAAGTAGATAGGTTCTATCAAAAGCACCTCCGAAATCAAAATAAAGATCTAAAGCAAGAATCGAATCCGATTATTCTATTTCTCAACGGCAATAACTCTTGAGGGTAGTGTTGCAAAAAGTTGAGATAAAAGCAAAAAAGAAGAGTTAATCTTTAAATTGACTTATTTTTCTGGCAATTTTACACAGCTATCCCAAAAAGAGAATGAATAAATCTAATTTGACTTACAACATCATCTCTTTTTACATTCTTGATTTGACCTTTACAGATCGTGTTCATCGATTCATATCTCTCGATTGTGCGATTAGCACTCCAGAAATTTCTGAAGTTTTGACTGGTTACAACCCTTATTTTTGTGTAACGATGATCTGGTTATGTCGCAAAAAATGAGAACAGCCATATAGTATGCTACAAACTAACGAACATACAAGAACTTTAACTCTCTCTAATGAATTCCCAAGAACCTTTTAAGTGGCGACATTTTCAAACAAAAATTATCTTGCTCAGCGTTTTTATCCCTTCTGAGGAGTTGTTTATGTCGATGATGACCGTTCCATCTAGACTTAATATTTTTACTTTTTCCTACATATAGAACAAAGTCTGTTTGGTTTGCAACTATATATATTCCAGAATACTCAGGTAATAATTCCTTATTTTTTAGAAAAACTTTCTTCTAAGTTCTCCAGTCATCTTTATCTATAAATCAATTTAAAGAGTCATATTACTTACATATAACATTTTAACTACTCTTTATTTAAAGAAAATTGATCGCTCTACTTCCCACCCCTAATATCCATGCCTCACCTCAGCAGTAATTAACTTCTCATTCTGTCCGAGAATCTTCGCTCTTCTTACTTTTCCCCAACTAACTACAATAATTTCCGCACCGACTCATCTTTTTCAATCTCAACCTTAGTCAACTGTTCGGTCATGCAATCGCCTTTATTTTCCATACCTAATATCTGATTTATACTGGCCTGTCCAAACTTATAGCTAATCCTCATTACTTTCCTTTGCTATTCTAAAGTTTCTAACTGAAAAGTAAGTAAGTCACGTTTGCGGTTGGCTGCTTCGTAATCTAAGAGAAGACTTAACACTTTATCTTCTATTTTTAGTTTCTTTGACTCCTGCTGCCGTTTTAACTCGGCCTTAGCTGCTAATAAATCTGTAGTTCTGATTTCCGAGCCAGCGATCGCTATTGCCATGAAGCCTTAATACCAATTCTGGAAAAGAAAGCTATAGATAGAGGATAATTTCTTTAGTTGAATTTTTTGAAGAATTATGGCAGGAGTCTATCACTTAGATATTCTAGAAACCGAAGCAGAAAAGCAACTATTAGAAAAAGAAAAAACAGGCTCGGGAAAAGAAAGAATCCAACTACTTTATCTGTAGTCAACATTTAGAGAATTGGTATAAGACACTATCCTGGTTGACTGACAAAAGATGAAGAGAAAAACCTGAGAATAGAGATTCAGTAAAGAGTTGAGGGATTGACACAAAGCAAGGGGAGTCAGCACTCTGAGATTAGATACCACTCATAATTTCAGAATACTGTGAATCAAAACTCCCGTCTCTACAATGCCTTGAATCAATGGATGAGTCAATAGAAGTTTGAAGACAGAAGTATGAAGGCGCGAAGTTTCAAGTTTGTTCGAGGGCTTGTACCTCATACGAAGGAAGAAGTTTGAAGTTTGAAGTTTGAAGGAATTCGGAATTCGGGAAGGATTTTTTGTAGCTCATACCTCACACCTCATACTTCGCGCCTTCATACCTCATACACAGGGCTATCGCCCAGATCGTCCGTCCTTCGGACGACTTCGATGCTTCGCATCGTGTAGGGCGAAGCCCTGGTACCTCTACCAAACCTCTTCCGTCGTGAACGACGGGGCTTGCAACTATAGTGGAACAAAGGACTTGTCCGCATGTAGGAGGAAGTAGCTGTTTACGAAGTTTGAAGGAAGAAGTTTGAAGGAAGAAGGAAGAAAGATTTTTTGTACCTCATACGAAGGAAGAAGTAGCTGTTTTACTTCATACTTCATACCTCATACTTCATACTTCATGCAGCTGTTTTACTTCATACACGGACTCTCTGTCCGTCGCCGTTCCCGAGGAGACGTCGGAACGCAGAGAGCGTTCACCTCACACTTCGCGCCACAGGGCTATCGCCCAGATCGTCCGTCCTTCGGACGACTTCGATGCTTCGCATCGTGTAGGGCGAAGCCCTGGTCAACCTAAAAACTTTCACTTTCATTTAGCAGAGGCAATTTGCTTACACAACGTACAGATTCACAAAGGTGAATTTTCTGGCAAAGTTCATGTGATCCTTGGTCGCAACAACGTTAACGGCGAACTATGGGCAATTGTCAGTAATGAAAAAACTACTCTACAAACCTTTGCTGAATATGGATTACGTTTTGATATCGAAGCGAATTTTTTAGATGACCAATCTGGTGGTTGGAATGTTCAACGCTCGATGATTCGAGATGTATGCGCTTTGTCCCGTTTGTGGTTTATCTTATCTGTGGCTACTCTCTACGTTAGTGCCCAAGGTGTTGAGGTAGTTCGTATTGGCAAACGAAGATGGGTTGATACTCATTGGTTTCGTGGTAATAGCTATTTTAGGATTGGTTGGGATTGGGTCAAAGCTGCACTCATTAATGGTTGAAATTTACTTCATTGCGTGACTTTCTCTAGTAATCAAGATCCCTCACCTGCAATGGCATCACGATCGCAATATCAAAAACGAGCAGATCAGTTGGAGTTCAAAGTTTTAACTTATTCCTACAATATTTCTTGAAAGTTTTGTCAGTCAATCAGGACACTATCTAGCTCGTCTCAAAAGGAAAACTCTTTGTTATTCTAAGTGCCAAGAGATGCTTCGAGCATTAATCAAACTTTTACTCCACTATCTTCATTTTGATACCATTCCTCTTTAGATCATCCCTGCGGGATGCAACGCCGTTATTTCTACATAACAGATGGTTGGACAGTCTATCCCGGCTTTATTCCTGATGGAGACCAAATTGTTTGTAAAACCAAAACCTATATGACATAAGTTAAAGGTGAGAATACTCGACTCAGACACTGTGCGCTCTCTGCGCACCGCCGTTGCTTTGCAACGTCGAATCGACGTATGTCGATTGCTCGATTACATCGTAAGACTCTTTGCTACTCTAAGTCCGAAAAAATGTTGAAGCACTCAATCAGATTATTAATTCATTACTTGAAGTTTAAAGATTTACTCTTCCCTACCGATTCATCCCCTGATTCGGCAGCGCCAAATTTTTAAGTACCCAAAAGCTAAATATCAACGTTAGTCCCTGACAAAATAACACTGTTATTGCCACCCATAAAACTCCCCATCTAACAGACACCAACAATGCCAAAGCAAACACTAACGTATAAATTATATTCCATTGCAATGTCAGTTTAATCTTGCCTATTGCATTAAGTAGCTGGTAAGTAGCTGATGCAAATGCTAGGGGAATTGCCGATAGACAAATAATTACCAAAATAGGAACAGCCGAACTCCACTTAGAGCCAAACACAATTGGTACATATAGCGGTGCTAAACTTGATTGTAGTAGTACCAAAGGCACAATAATTATTGTCATAGTTTTGAGGCTGCTAAGGTAGCGTTTTTTTAGCAGCTTCATATCATCCCCTACCTCACACAAATATGGAAATAGGGCTGAGATAATAGCTCTGATAACGTTTTGACTTATACCTAATCCCGCACTAAAGGCAAAAAAGTATATTCCCAGAGCTTCGACACTTAAAAAACGCCCGACTATTAAGTAGTCTAAATTCAGTCTTATTTTATCGAGCAATTCAATCCCCAGCATACTACTACCAAATTTGGTAATATCTCGCCAGCGTTTAAGCGTAAATGCTTTTGAAGGTCGCCAAGGATGATTAAGATTAGTGATTATGATCCAGACTGGAGTAGATAAAACCATCCCCCAAACAATCGCCCATACCCCAAAACCCAGCAGGGCTAGACAAATAATCGCGATGTTGTTAACAACTGCTTGGGTAGAAGTACACAAAGCCTTTATTTTGAGTCTATTTTCGCGATCAATTAAAGCTGACTGCACCATGAATACGGGAAACATTAAGTACATTAAGCCAAGAGCGCAAACAAGCAAAGTTAATTCGCTTTCCTTATAAAATAGCGCAATCGGATAAGCTATAATACATTGGATTACAAATAATGATATGCAGAGCAGCCAGTTTAGCCAGTAAGCAGTCTGGCATATTGATTCTAATTCTCGTTCATCAGCTTGAATAATCTTGGCGCCAATTCCAGCCTTCATAGTAAAGACCTCGGCAAATCCTTGAACAGTGTAGATAATAGCCACTAGTCCATAATCATGGGGGCTAAACAAACGGGCAAGAGTAACCGTTGTACCGAGGCGAAAGACACGAGTAACTAGCTCAGCTATTCCTAGCCAACCAATGTTACGTGCAAACTTACTTGAAAATTGCTGTTTTAATTTATTAATTACCATCAAGATTATGAAGCTCAATAAAATAAGTAGATACTATTACTTGTAAATAAAAAGTAATCAGGTAATCTTCGCCAAAGATCTACGGATAAAATATATTTGCTCTAGCAATTTTTTATACCTGGATGAACCTAGCAGTTGAAGTAGTCTAATAGCCAAACCTAGACGCAGAGTATCTCGGCAATATTTTCGTTGAGGGGCATAGGCGATAGCTTGCTTTTGAAAGCAATTTGCTTGTTCGTAATCTCCATTTCTAATTGCTAACCAACTCAAGTAAAAATATAGAGAACTATATGTCTGACTTTTTAGATTTAGTAAATTGTTGGGAATAGATTGAAAAGCTTTTTCAATCACTTTGCAAGAAAATTCCCACATTAATAAATGAGATTTTGACAAACTGGTTGGATTTGCTCTATAGAAAACTAAAGGTTCTTTAATCACAGCAAAGTGGTAGCTCGTTGCAATTCTTAGCCACATATCCCAATCTTCAGTAGCAGCTAATTCAACATCAAACAACCCAACCATTTCAAAGCATTCTTGACGGATCAAAGGTGTACTGCCACAGCCAATGAAGTTTAATTCGGTTAATAATTGTTCCGAGACATCCCCTTCTGCATCAGAAACGATTAAACGACCAGTAGGTTTACAGTTTTGATCTGCCAGAGCCGTCCAAGTATAAACCAAGCCAACTTCAGATCTCTCTTCTAAACAACGAACCTGTTTGGCTAATTTGGTTGGTTTCCAAAGATCGTCAGCATCTAAAAAAGCAATATATTCTCCTTGGGCATTGGTAATACCTGTGTTGCGAGCACCAGAGAGACCTTGGTTAGTCTGATTAATCAGCTTCAAGCGGGGATCGTTTAATGAAGAAACATATTTTTCTGTTTCATCAGTGCTACCATCATTAACTACTATTACTTCAAAATCAGTAAAGGTTTGTTGAAAAACGCTTTCCAAGGTTGCTGGGAGATATGACAGGGAATTGTAGGCAGGGATAACTATGGTAACTTGAGGCATTTTTGAATCTCTATTGTTTAAATATTTACTGAGGCTTTAATCTCCGAGGTGCGTAGAATAGCGATTTAATTTTGGCGTAACCATCGGGTTTGAGCGATCGCAACTCAGGTGACAATATTCAAACCTTAAGAGGTAGTAAATTGTCGTGAAATCTGCAAGATATTATCCTTGGAGGTATAAATTAAACTTCTTAGCTTGTTGTACCTACTCAAACCTAGCAATTTGACTAACATTATGGCAAAGCTTAAGCGCAGGTAATTCTTTGACTTACGTATTTGAGGATGCCAGCTAACTGCTTGGTGGCGATATTGGACTAGTCTTTGATAATTTTCACCAGGGGTTTGGAGAATTTTCCAACAGACATTAAGATAAGCAAAACTATAGCAACGCCCTTTAAGATGCTGTAAGTTTTGTGGTGCATTAGCAAAAGCCTTTTCAATGACAATCTGATAGCTTTGTTCCGTGACTCGCCAGTTTTTGGACAAACTGCTGGGAGTATCGCGATAATAAACTAGAGGTTCTAGAATCACCTGGAAGTGATATTGAGCAGCGATTCGTAACCACATATCCCAGTCTTCAGCATAGGAAGAAGGAAGGGTACAGTCATATAATCCTACAGATTGGTAACAGCTATGACGAACCATAGCCACGCTACCAGATTCGACAATATTATGTTCTAAAAGTTTTTTCCAAACATTACCTTCTTCGCTGTTACACCAAATTCGTCCTCTAGGTTTGCCGTCACTATCGATTAAGCTTACCCAGGTATAAACCAAACCAACTTCTGGATTTTCATCTAAAACATTAACCTGTTTTTCTAGCTTAGTTGACTCCCAAAGATCGTCATCATCTAGAAAAGCAATATATTCTCCTTGAGCGTGACCAATTCCAGTATTTCGCGCTCCCGCCAAACCTTTATTTTCCTGAGAAACGAGGTTGACTCGCGGATCTTCAATCTGAGAAACCCACTGTTCAGTTTCATCAGTGCTACCATCATTAACAACAATCACTTCAAAATCTTGATAAGTTTGATTGAAAACGCTGTTCAAGGCTTCTGGAAGAAAAGCCATTGCATTATATGCAGGAATGATGACTGTTACTTTTGGCATGATTTTTCTCCATAAAAAATAATAGTAATTGAGAGTTTGAATGGCAATCGCAGAAGTAAAAAGATATACCTAAAGACTTTCCAAGATCTGCGACATTTTAAAACCAATTGTTTTCCAGTTAAGCTGGTTTTCTACTTTAGATCTGGCATTTTTTGACATTTTCTCCAAAATGTCGAGATCGCTTAGTAAATTAATAATTTTGCTAGCTAATAGATTGAGATTTTGCGGCTCTAAAACAATGCCATTTTCTTGTTGTTCGATAATTTCTGGCATTCCATCCTGAGCTGTGACTATACAGGGAATTCCATAATTCATTGCCTCAATCAAAAATTGTCCTAATGGTTCGCAGCGGGCGGGGGAAACTACTAAATCAGTTTCTAGAAAAAGTCTTTCCATTTCTAAAGGCCACGACACATAACCCAGACTTGAAACGCCGTCTTCAAGAGTCGGCAATTTATTACCTACTATCACTAATTTAGCCTCAGGAATAGCCTGCCTGACTATTTTGAAGGCACTTAAGAGAATATCTCCACCTTTTCTTTCAAAATGAGAGCCGTTAAACAGAATTTGTTTGCTACCAAAGCTTTTTTTTCCGTGATAGGGTTCTCGAAACTGACCAGAGGGGGTTACAACTGATATATTTTGTGATTCGATGCCGTAGTCTTCGATTAAAGAGGACTTGACGCAGCTACTATAAGTAAAAAGATGTCGGGCATTTTGGTAAGCTTTACGTTCGCAGTCTATCCACAAAAAATATTCTGATTGCGATTTAAAAGGTGCCCAAGAAGACCAATTTCTCTTGGCTAAAGCCATAGTATAGTCGAGGTAATGCAAATAAGGAATGTCATATTTTTGCCAAAAAGGACAATACATTCCAAAAAGTTGAAAAACTAAATCTGGAGTATAGTTTGATTTTCTAATTTTCTGCTCTACAAGACATGATTGCTCAATATATTTGCGATGATTTTTGCGGAATGAGCTTGCTGGTTTAATTGGAAGTAATGGAAACTTGGTATAAATATTCTTGACAAAATTTTTGAGTATATTTAAGTTAAGTATGCTGTTGTGGTCAACTGGCAAATAATCTATAGTTTCGTAATAAGAAGCTAATGCTTCAAACAAAAAATGATGGCGGGAAAACATATCTCTATCGCCAGTCACCAAGATTTTATTTATTTTCATATTTTTGAGTTTTGAGAGAATGAAAAAATTTATTAGATTAATCCTTTACCGCAAAGCGATGCGATCGTCTAGTAAAATGAAAATTAGAAAAAGCTTGACTGACTCCCTCTGTGAAGAGTCATTAATTTGCGGTCTGAAAATATGCTATTGCTCTTTCTACCTATAAAATAATATCCAGTATTATCTGTTTGTGTTAGAAACAAAAGGAGGAGCCAGAGGAGCTAGCCTGTCTGTTTCTCCTTCATATGAAGTGGGATTATTATTGGTAACCAGATGCAAACTTTTGACTAAAGTATAATATTCTTGGAACCATTGACTATTATTCTTTTGGTTGGTTTCAAATTGATACCCATAAGTTTGCTCAAATTCTTCTGGGACTCCTTGTTGTAAGCTAAATGCGGTTACATCCCATGCTGTATCATCAGCTACGTATGCTCCATAATTTTGCAGAGCATAAAACAGCTTCAATGCTGGTAAAGTTTTCAGACCAAGGCTTTCTGGATTAACATCTGGAGGTATTGCTAATAATGAACCCATCTCAAAATTCGGATTCCTCCCGCCGTATTTATCAGCAGCGTAACTATCTGCATTTGAGGCGGGCCAGCGATATCCAGGTTTTTTATCTGTCGCTTCATAGTAGAGGTATTTGCTAGCCCAGACATTAATCCTTAAAGCATGACGAATTGGTTCGCCGTTAGTTAACTCTTCAGATCGAATCGTGCCTCCCAGAGTGGAAAGTCCTGAACCTCCGCTACTACCAGTAATTCCAGTTCCATAAATATTTTCTTTTCCTGCATACCATCCATGGACTGAACTTCCTGGTTTGCATCGGGCAGCAGAACCAATGCTTACTATCGTTTTGCCGTCTGGCTGTAAGATAGCAACACTGTTATTAGGAGTTATGGGTGGATTAACATTAGGGATAAGTTTATTTTTAGGAAAACGAAGGTAAATTTTATCTACGGGATTACCAGTAGGACTTTTAACGCCATCACAGCGATTTGTCCAACTGCCTGGAGCATGCAATCGGATGAGAGGGTCATTTTCTGAAACTTGGTAAAGTAATTCCAATTCAGCCGATGTATAAAGACCTGATTTGATGTTTGCTGGTTCATAAACAGCATTACTGGAGAGGGGTAAATTCCAAATTGATTGAGAGGAAAACGGCCACTGCCATGCTTTTCTTGTTTTCGGAAAAGGAGCCGAAGATGGATGCCAATTTGATAACTTTACAGAACTTGCTTTATTTAGATTACTTTTACCGTAGTAAATCATTGAAAAATATGTCAAAAAAACATACGTTAACAATAACAATTTGCTCATTTGCTCATTAAATAATTAATCATTGAATATTACTTTGTATTAATCTATAGCAAAACTTTCTCTAGAGTAAATTGGCGAAGCTACATCCTGAACTATTTCAAAAACTGCTTTCCGTTCTTCTATAGACAAAGATTCTATGCTGGCTTTAAAAATTTCTGAGCTATTTCTTCGAAGACTATGAACTTTTCCTGATGTCACCTTTTTCGAGTCTTTTACCCCTGTCATCTCAATAATTTTGCGTTCTATTGAATTTGACCAGGGCAATTCAAGTGATCGGTAAAGCTTTTTAAAGACTACAATAGGTTTTTGGCTCATGTCTTCATGTTTAATAATGTGCCAATCAGGATAGTTTTTATTCTGACTATATAGAACTTTATGCACCACTCTCCAATAAGCAGCACTAGTCTCAATAGGACTTTTCCATTCTCTGTCCAAAAAATTGGGCTCCTCTGCAAAGAAATCCTCGACTAAATCTTGTTTATTAATAAATCTAGGAGGCGCACGAAACCAATTTTTTCGTTTTATGCTGGCTACGAATGATATTGGATGTTTGACGAGGATAACTGGTTTAACATGAAAATGCGTATAAAGATATTCAGTTAGGAAAAAAGCAAGAGGATCTTTGATAATCGCAGCTTTCTGAAAAATATTTGCTTTTGCCAGTCGCAGATAAAAAGGCCCTCGACTTCCAAAAATGCGTTTAGCCACCTGCTTAAACAAAGGATCGTTTTCAGGAATGTAGTTAGGCAAGGTTATATTGTAGCTAAATAAACGTTTAGTAAACTCATGATATTCCTGCATATCTTTGGTATTTATACTGGGACGCACATATGGGTGAGCTGCTGTATTTTTATAGGTCAAATGGGTCTGATTATATGGTTCATGAATATAATCCACCTCTAGTGGAAGACTTAGAACCCGACCAGTGAATGTCGTTCCACTACGGACTGCTCCAGACACGAAAATCCAATTCTTAATCTTATCTGTCGTTGCTAGTTTCATAAGTTTTACGTATATATTAAGGTGTTGATATTGAGAAGTTGGTAAGAAATTTACCTGCTTTCCTGCTCGATGAACGTCTGCTCCGACCAGTCCCAACCCACTACTGCCATCAAGGTAAACCAGTAGAAAAAAAGCGTTGTCTGACTAATAACATTAGCGGCAAACATGGCTACACAAATAGCAGTTAATAAAGCTATTAAAACCGAACATAAATAGAGCTGAGAGTTTGTCGGCCTGGGAGATGTTCTAGCCATAATATTAATTAAATGAGCAAATTGAGCATATAAAAATGTAATAAAGACAAAAAGCCCAATAATACCTTGCTCCACCAGTACCGCAATATAATCGTTGTGCGCATAGTTCTTGTATACACCAATACTGCTGGCTGTTTTTAATCCATAACCCATAATCGGAAATTTCTTCCAAAAATCGAGCAAATATGTCCATTGAGCAATTCGCCAATTAAGACTATTGCCATCGCGCTGTGCGAGTAAAAGTGTGTTTGATAAACTTATATCTTGATTAAAGATAGGGGTTTCATAGAGAGAAGCTAAACGCTCTCGTCCAAAATCGCTGCTTGTAAAGAGAAATAATATTAGACCAACAAGAAGTACTGCTCCAACAAGATTTAATAAGTTGAGTCGAGTAACAATATACGCTGAACTAAATGTAGTAATTAGAACTATACCACCCAAAGATTGCGTAGTTGTTAATACAAAAGCAAGTAATCCAATTAACATCAACCAGGGTAAATGCTTGTTAGAATTTTTTAATTTCCACAAGGATAATGCTATAAATAAAACTGTAAAACTCGCAAGAGAATTAGGATGCCCTAATGTCCCATTGATACGCGATCCCGCTTCAATTTCATTGGTAGAAAAGGTCAGGAATGAAGGCAGGAAAGAAGGTGGGAAGATAATTTGCAGCATTGCTATGCTCAATGGGGCGACAAGGCTGAGAAATAACCAATTTATAACTTTTTTCGGATTGATATAGCTTTTTAACTGCATGATTAGGAAATAAACCATAGCCCAGGAAAATAGTCTTACCCATTCTTCAATAGCATTGATCGACAGTTGTGAATCATACTCAGAAACTCTTGAAAAGATCAAACCTACCCATAATCCTTGGCAGGCAATCCATGCGATAAGAAACCACCAAAATTTGTCTGTGTAAATCTTTTTCTTCAGAAGCAGTGATATGAATACATATAATATGGTTAAGGCATCAAGACCAACGGCAAAAACAGCAGGAATTTGTTGAGCCGAGAACATATCCAGAGAACTCCGTAGAATTAATAATCCTAGTACTGACTGTTCAAAATAGGTAAAAAAACAAATAACAAAAATAACTGTAAAAACTGCTAAAGACAATAAAAGAGGTTGAAGTCCGGCTAGTATGCCAAGAATCAAGCCAAAGCCAGCACTAATAATGCCAACAATTAAAGTTAAATAGGAAGCAGGATACCAAGAATTATTAATCTTCATAATTTATGAATCTCCTCAGCATCTTTACGAGAATTTTTAGTTGGCTTTGAACTAGGTAAAACTAGCAACTCACGAGCATTAACTTGAAGACTGTCATCTAACTTTTGCGGTTGCTTGGCTGCATTGTTAATCACAAAGCCAATAATTGCAGCATTGCTTTTTTGTAAATCGATTACGGTCTTTTCCAAAGCATTTTTAATAGTGTGAAAAGGTCGCGTTACCATCACTATTCCATTGCTATATTTACTTAATGTATAAGCATCACAACTGCTGCTCACTGCTGGCGTATCAATAATTACCAAATCGTATTGCTCCGCAGCCTCTTGTAAAATATTTTTAATTGCTGCTGACTCTAGAATTGTCCAGCAATTAGCAGTGGGAGTTCCAGAAGCTAAAACTGAAAGATTTTTAATCTTAGTCGGCTGTACTGTGGTCGCCAGACTTGAACTATGCTCTACTATCTCTCTTAATCCAGGCTGAAGTTGGAGCTCGAATAAACTATGCTGTGTTGGTTGATGTAGATGAGCATCAATAATTAAAGTTCTTTTAGATAGCATTGCTGATACTACACCTAAATGACAGGCAATCTCTGATTTACCCTCATCGGCGATCGCACTAGTGACAACAACTACTTTCAATTGATTTTGCCTTCGAGATTCTAGGCTTTTAAGCAGAAAACGATAGGGTTCATAGAGATTGCTATCGTTCAAAAATGCTCTAATTCGGCTTAAATTTTGGGTGCTATGGGGAAGATAGGGTAAAGTAGCCAAAAAAGGAATATGTAGTTTCTGCTCTACTTCTTTGCCATCGTACAAAGTGCGGTCAATCTTTTCTAACAGCAAAATAATTCCCGCCATCAAAATAGTAGCAATGACTATGGCGATCGCTAATACCACAGGAATATTAGGAGAACTAGGAGCATCTGGCTGGCTGGCTGGCTCGACAATTTGAAAGTTACTAATTAACTGTGCTTCAGCAATTCTAGCTTCTTCTAGTTTACGCTGGAGAAACTGAAGACTTTCATTGGCTTGTTCTTGCTGACGGACTAATTCTGTAAGTGATTGAACTTTGTCAGGTAATAAAGAAATTTGTTTATTTATTTTCTCTTTTTCAGTTTGTATAGCTGCGAGTTTATCTTTATTTGCCTCTAGTTGAGTTTGATTAGTAATTAGCTCACTGAAAACTTCTTGACCCAAGCCATTTTCTGTTTGACCCAGACTATTTCCGTTAGCCACAGATGAAGGTGTTGTTCCTGCTTCACCTGAAACTTCACCAACTTTTTTTTGATAGAGTGCCAGAATTTTTTCTTTTTTTTCTTGAAGAGCAATTACTGTAGGATTATTGTCGGTAAAATTAGATTTAGCAGCAGCTAATTGTGCCTCAACATCTGTTAACTGATTTCTCAAGGTTCCTAGCTGCTGATCTTGACCAATTCTACCTGCAACATAAGCAGATTTAGCATCATCTACGTTTGCTAGTTGTTGAAGGTTATTAATTTTCGCTTCTTCTTCTTTTATTTGAGTTGATATATTTTGCTCCTGAGTTGCTAGGTTATTTAAGCTGTTTACTAGATTAGCAGTCTGACTATCAAGAGAAACAAGACCTTGCTGTTGGCGATAACTATTTTCTGCTTTTTCTGCCTGAGCGACTTTATCTGTCCGTTCTCTTACTTTAGTTTCTAAAAATTGCCTAACTGAGCTAGCTTCAGAACGGATATTGTTAGTATTGTTAGCGATAACTGCATCCACAATTTTATTTAATAAAGCAGATGCAAACTCTGGATCGGAATTTACATAGCTTATTTTGATGATATTAGTATTAGGAAGGATTGTTATGTTTAAATTTTCCTTGATTTGCTCGGCAGAGATATTTTCTAGGGAATAGCCTTTTTTTTCTTGGGCAATATTTTTAAGGGTGCTGTTTAAAACCGATTTTGATTTAATCAACTCGACTTGACTAGCCAGAGGACTATATTCGTTGCTACCGACAATACTGCTCAAATCCTTGCCCAATTCTGAAATACTTTCTTGACGATCTTGCAAAATCATTGAGGCAGTAGCCTGATAAGTTCTTTTGACAAAGGTCAAATATAAAACTGCACCTAACAAAACGCCAAAAAATCCCATCAAAGCAGGAGGATAACGACGCTTTAGAATAAAAAGTAAAGTAGAAAAGTTAAATTCTGGCTGCGCTCTAGCCGTTTGATTGCTTCTTTTTTGAAAATAAGCATCATTTTCTGTCACTTCATTGACATTTGTTAGCTTAGGAAGCGCGAATTTTGCTCGCTCATTGTTATTCTCAATACCACTGCCGTTTAGCCTGTGAGTCTGATGTTTGGCAAACTTATTACCTTCGTAAACTAAATGAATTGTGTTGACAATTTCTTGGACATCAGCGTTTTTGAGCAAATAGCCTTTAGCACCTGCATTTAGAGCCTGAAGCAATAGTCGATCTCGGTCTTGAATAGCTAAGATTATTACATTCAAGTCTGGATTTTGCTGACTTATTATTTTAGTTGCAGCCAAGCCATCTAGCTTAGGCATTTCTAAATCCATTAGAACAACATCAGGATCTAAAGTTGCTGCCAGCTTAATTCCCCCATAACCATCTTGAGCAACCCCGACTATTTCCAAGTCTGGTTCTGCTTCTAATCTTAACTTCATATTTTCTCTGACACTTTTTTGATCGTCTACGATTAAAATACGAATCATTTTAAATGGGTTTGTAATAGTATTTCTAATTATTCTTTGTAGTTATTTCTTGTTACTTATGGCGATCGCTATTCCCGCTTTTTGGTGATTGATTGTTTAAGAGTTTAGACAACTTAGTGTACAAAACCAAATTTTCATAACTAACCTTTTTCCAGCTGTAGTTGGCTTGGACATATTCCTGAGCCTTTTTTGCTTTAACTCGTGACTCTGTTGGTTGAGATAAAACTTGTTCTAGATTGGCTATCAAAGATTGTAGATTTCCTGCTTTGAATAGCGTACCTCTATCTTGACCAATTAGTTGCTGATGGGGAGGAATGTCACTGGCTAACACAGGAATTCCTTCTCGCATAGCTTCTAAGACTACTAACGGCAATCCTTCTAAATCAGAAGGTAGTACAAACAAGCCAGCGTTGCGAACAATGTCTGATAATTTAGTTCCTGTAAGTATATTAGTAAAAATGATTTTGTCGTTTTTAGCTTCGAGCAACTCAGATTTGAAATTATCAGTTCCGCTAGTATCGCCAACAAAAACTAATTTCCATCTCTGAGAATTAAGTAACTTAAACGCCTCTAATAATAGCTCTGGGCGTTTTTCTGGTACAAGTCTGCCCAGAAAAATAATATAGTGTTTCGGTTCTAATCCCAGAGAATTAACATAATCAGAATTTGCTTCTGAATCAGAGTACTCTGCTGGTGCAGTGGGTATATAAGTAGGATCCATTGCGTATTTTTTTTGAAAATAAGTTTGCAGATCTTGAGAAACCACGATCAGTTTATCAGCATTGGCAACTGCCGTTTGCTCGCCTCGATAAATAATCGAGCTGGCAAATTTGCTCCATTTAGATCTTTGCCAATCTAATCCATGACAAGTAACAACTATTTTTGCCGAAGATAATGAACGAGGTATCCAGCAAAATAAGGATGGTCCTAAGGCGTGAAAATGAATGATATCGTATTTTTTAAGACTAGCAACAAAAGCTGCAAAAAAGGAATTAACAAAGGCATCGCCTCTTTTTAAGGGTATAGATGGCAGAGAAATGACTTGTACTCCATTGCACATATGGCGCGAAAAGCCATCTACTTTGGTATAGTCTGAACGAGCATACAAGTCGACGCTATGACCTTGCCTCGTAATATCTTTGTAAAGTTCTTGACAATAATGTTCGATTCCACCTTGTTTAGCAGGTATACCTTTTACACCTATTACGGCTATTTTCATTGCTTTTTACCGAGTTTTTTAAGCTAAAATTTAAGTCTGGGTCATGGAAACAGATAAAGAAGAATTTTGCTGTGACCAATGTTGCCACATTTGCTCAAAAACATTTTCCACAATTGTTCTGGCTGCATAAGGTTGAGCAACACGAATGCAGGCTTCTCTCGAATAGTTTTGTGGTTGGGCTAATATTTTCTGAATAGCATTAGCGATCGCTTCTGGGGTTCGATCATGAGTGACAACGCCACTATTAGCAGTTAAAAAGTTAGGCGTATCTCCTGCTTTGGTAGTTACTATCGGTATGCCACAAGCAAGAGCTTCTAAAACAGCTAAGGGCAGACCTTCATAAATACTTGTGAGGATAAACGCGCTCGATATTCGATATAGTGTTGCCAGCTTTTGCCGATCTACTGAACCGAGCATCGTTACCTGCTGTGATAGCCCCAGAGAGTCAATTTCAGTCTGTACCTCCTCGGCTAGTTCTCCATTTCCTGCTATTAACAAATGAACATTGTCAGTTTTTAAAGCAGCAAAAGAACGAATTAATAAAATTGGGTCTTTTTGGGGATGTAGACGACCAGCAAAAAGGATAAATTGCGTATTTTCTGATAAACCTTGCTGTTTGGCGAAATGTTTTCGTTTTTCTTGTTTCTGCTGAGAAGTTAAAGGGTTAAAGAAATCAAGGTCTACAGCGTTGGTTATATATTTAATGCGGTCAGCTATTTCTGAATATCGCTGTTGATAGAATTTAAACGATTCAATATTGACAACATAAATTTGACTGCACTTTTTAAAAGCCATATTCTCTACAGCAAAATAGCCAGCAGGAAAATATTTCCAAAGAATAGCATTTTTGTGGGAATCACTAATTTGTTTTTGAATATCGTTATGAACAAATAAAGTTTTTTCTCCAGACCAGTTTAATGCTGTGATCATTGGTTCTAATCGATGAAAGTGCATAAAGTCAGAAGCTAAGTTACGACCTAGAAGTGCAGTCGTGTATTTTACGCTGGTGGGTATTAAACCCCTCACATCATCATTTTCAATAGCAATTAGAGGCATGAAATCAATTTCTTTGTCTGCATAATTTGCTGATTGCCATGTTCCTATAGAAGAGCCTGGCTTTCCGGTTCCAACTAGTCTGACTCTAAACTCATCAGGGGCATATTTAATGAAATATTTGATTACAGATTGTATTCCCCCTATACTGCTTTGCCAGGGATTAAATTGGTAAAAGAGCGTTAAAACAGGCTTACGCATTATTAGTTGGATAGTGAAATGTACTAAATTAACGGCCTCTTATAAAGTACAACAATTTCACCAAACGTAGTGTTATTTAACATACAACCATAGCAATTTAAAATATGTTAAGCACCTTATTTAGGTTGAGAGATTATTGACATATCAATGATTCTATAAAGCGATCGCTCTAACTGAACTGCTGAAATATTCTCAACGATCAAATCAAAGCATTCTGTTCTCAAAATTGTGCTAAAACCTTTCATAATGAGTTACTACGATTGTGATAGCTGCTTTACTAACTTTTTAAATTTGCTATTTTAAATGTTTTATGTGGTGTCAAAAAATAATCGTAAAATATTTAACTCATGTTTAGTCTACTTAGTCTGCTCATCAGCATATTCAATCTGGGATTCAACTCAGCAATTATTCAAAAGGCTAATCTGAACCTATCTGGGGTGTTCTGGGTCAATAATCCTCAAAATACTCCTAATTTAGAAGTGCAAACAATAGCCGAAGCAAATACCAAAAAACCAGAAAAAGAATTTTGGCAACCTCTTAAAGAACCTGGTGTTGGTGGCTGGATTTCATCAGTGGCAATAAGCCCCCACGATCGCAATTTACTAGTAGTTGGTGGCGATATGTTAGGGGTAACAGTTTCCTATGATGGTGGCAAGAACTGGATTAATGGACGGGGTCTAAAAAGCTGGGAAATTGAGGAAATTACCTTCGATCCCAAGTTGCCGAACAAGATCTGGCTGGCTACTAAAAGTGGCCCTTACGTCTCTTTAGATTATGGTCAAACCTGGCAGGAAAAACGTAGCGGTTTTCCCAACTTTGAATGGGGAAAATATGCTGCACCAGTTCAGCAAATTTTAATCGATCCTGCAAAACCCAAACGCCTACTGGCGTTTACAGGTAATCAAAGAATGTCTGATTCAACTAATTCTCATCAAGGAGAAGTTTATGAAAGTGTCGATGATGGAGAAAGCTGGAAGCAAATTTCTAGCATTGGCACAAACAAAGACGATGGAAATAACATTTTGGATGTAAGTTTTGCTGGGACATCTTCTACTCGGCTTTTTGCTGCCACCGAACAGGGACTTTTTCGCAGTGACGATTCTGGCCATACTTGGCATACTCCAATCGGTAACCTGCCATTAGGAAATCAAAAGACTGTGGCAACCCATCCGACAAATCCAGATATTGTTTTGGCAACGGTAGAAGGGCATGGAATATACCGCTCTATGGATGGAGGTAAAACATTTAATTTAAGCGTTAAGGGTATTGATGGGATATCTAACGAGACATCTTTTGACAATATACGATTTGCTCCTTCTAATCCCGATCTTGTTTTGGTTGGTGTTTCCCGTCCCAACGACACCTTTATGAGTCATGATGGAGGAAAAACCTGGAGTAAGACAACAGGATATCAAGATACCGCTTATCCTATGCAAACCAGATCTTTTCGAGCTTTGGCAATCGATCCCCACGATTCTGCACACATAGTGGGCGGAACAGGGGTTTCTCTCTGGCAAAGCCGTAATGGAGGAAGCAAGTGGCAGGACATTTCCAGTACCCAGCTTTATAATGGTACCTGGAAGGGTAATGGTTACTCTGGTTTGGTGGTTATCAATATTCGTTGGAATACCTATAAACTAAAACAGTCTGCTGTAGCTGCTATGGATTCTGGTAAGTGGATCAGTCGCAACGACATGAAAAGCTGGTGGTGGGCTGGAAGCCAAAAAGGTAATGGTATGTCTGATTGGGGTGGATGGGGAGATGTTTCTTTCACCAATACTCCAGCTAAGAGACAAGTGATCTATGCTACTGAAGGTCAATATGAATATTCTAAAGGCAAGGGAGTCTATCGTTCAGCAGATGGAGGGAAAACCTGGGAGTTTAAGGGACATCCAGATGCCGAGGGAGCCCAGCCCTTTCGGATTATTGCTCATCCAAAACAGACCAACAAAGTTTGGTTGATTTGGGGTAATAAACTTTATTTTTCTCAAGACTCTGGTGACACTTGGACTCGTAAACTAAATAATGCTGGTGAAATCTACGAATTAATTGAAAATGATAAAACTCCAGAATTCGATCTTTATGTAGGATCTCAAAAGGGCTTGTGGTTATCTAAAGATTTAAAAGGTAACGATTATTCTCTAATACTAGGCTCAGATACTGCTCCCCGTGCCATTACGAGAATGGATTTTGTAGACGGCGATACATTCTATAGCGTTAACCAGAAAAACGATAATTATTCTGAGAAGGGCCTTTGGATGTATGATGCCAAAAAGTGGATTCAATTAACTAATAATAAAAATGATGGCTCGACTCCCTTTCATTGGGTATCAGATATTGCAGTTGACCCTCGTAATCCCCAGAGATTAATGGCTGCAACCGACCAGGATCCGTTTTTATCCGTGTCAGAAGCTACTGGTGTTTGGAAATCAGAAGATGGCGGTAAAACTTGGCATCAATTCAATAATGGTTTAGCTATGCAGCGGGTTGATAATATTCAGTTTAAGCCAGATTCTTCTGGCACGATAGTGATTGGGACTAGTGGCGGAGGTAGCTACATCGGTCACTTGCCTTGAAGTGTACTGTCAAGTTAACGATGAACAATATGAAATAATATGGCAGTGTTGCAAAAAGTTGAGATAAGAGTAGAAAAGAAGAGACAATTCTCAAATTAACTCACCCTTTTTTTTATTTCACACAGCTATCCCAAATAGAGAATGAATAAACCTAATTTGACTCTTGGTGCGCGTTCCTTAGCTGCTTAAAAAGCAGCAGGTCGCACCGCAAACCAGCTTCTCTCTTCACATTTTTGCTCTGACCTTTTGGGATCATATTCATTAATTCATAGCCAGAAGTTGTTTTGTACGCACTCCAGAAATTCCTGAAATTTTGACTGGTTGTAACTCGAAGTTCGATCAAGCGATGGTCCTGTTCGATTGAATTGTTCAAATATTTAACAGTTCTAGTTGGCATTGTTGCATAAATAGGTGTTGCGGAGGGTAAAACTTCAAAAATGCTAGATTAAATTTACCACAACCAAATCTATGCAATGAAGAATCAATACCGTATCTGCAACTGGTCTAAGTATAATGCAGGGTTCTGTCGCCAAAAGTTTTAAAAGACAAAATATCCCTGTAGTTATCTAAGGTATATCTGGTCAGAGCTTGAAGTTTCTGACAATGTCATTTTGTTGTTCCAATCTCCCTATAGTCCTCAAGTTAATCCCATTGAGCGACTCTGGAAAGAAATCAAAAAGCATCTCAAATGGGAACTGTTTGATAATCTCGATCGCCTTGGACAAAAAATTTTCCAAGTATTATCGCAACTAACTTCATCGACTATCGCATCTGTTACAGGATGGGACTTTATTTTAGATGCTCTGTTTGTAGCAAACATTTAAGTATTTCATATAGCAATTATTAGAAGAAAAGCTATTAGCACTTCTAGAATTAGAATGTGGGATTGTTCAAGAGAATAGTAGCCCTAATTAGGTGTAGCGAAAATTGCTGCTAGGTTTAAGTCAAATTCGCTTCCACCATCCGAGGCACAAGCCATTGTCAACCGAGTCTTGAGAACTTCGCAGTTAAAGCCCGATTTAGATTGTGAGATAGATTAGGATGATATCCCTATTCCACTATCCTGGCAAAGAGATAATGACGAAGAAATTACCACAGTAACTTGAGAATATACTGACTAAATTTCCGCCGACTCAAAGACAATTCTAGGTGACGATCATGCTATTAAAAGCTTGCTGAAAATGACTATTGCTCAAAATTAAAGCACCTTCTGTCCAGTCGTCAAAAGCTAGCTGTGCTGCGGTTTCTATTCCCGTAGCAATATCTCGTCCCGAACGACCAATTAGGAACGAGATATACGCGGCTAGATCGACATCCTCAGCTAAGATCCAATTCGGATGAATTTTACGCTTTAAGATCTGCTCGATTTCTACTGTTCCAGGAAGGGGGATGGTGATTTTCTTTTGTAAACGAGAGCGTACAGCAGCATCTATATTCTCTAGGTAATTGGTTGCACCTAAGACAAACACGTAACCCCCTTGAGCTTTCACTCCGTCTACTTCCTGAAGAAATTGATTGACTAGGTTTTGATTTTCTAAATCTGCATCACCACTGCCCATACCGCCACGATGGGGAAACAAGGACTCTAATTCGTCAAAAAAGATAATGGCGGGGGATTGCTGGCGAGCTTGGTTGAAGACATCGGCTAAATTGCGAGAACTTTGTCCTACCCATTTGCTTCTGATGTCTGCGGGGGTATAACTTTTGAAATATAGTTGTCCTACTGAAGCCATTACTCTGGCGATTTGAGTTTTACCAGTTCCAGATTCTCCATATAGTAATGCTCCCTTGGGGGGATTAATTCCCAGAGGTAGATTGGCGTAGTTAGCGACTAGCTTAATCAAACGCTTGAGTTCTTCCTTAATCTGCATTGGTAGGATAATATCATCCCAGGTTAATTCGCCTTGAGGTGCTTTTGCCTGAATTACTGTGAGAAAATCATCTATATCCAAAGTCAAAGATTCTTCGTCAGATGAGCGATCGCTAGCGTACTGACCTACCTCATTGACTACCTGTCGAATATCTCGCCCCGACTTTCCTTGTAGCAGGCGAGCAATGCGCGTCCAGTCTAGATCGCTAGCAGTCGGCATTTCTCGGGCAAACAGGCGTAACATAGCTATTCGTTCGGGCTGGGCGGGTAAGGGGATTTCTACCAGCTTATTCAGACGAGAACGTACTGCATTATCTACTCGTTCGGCGTAATTAGTCGCCCCTATGACAAATACTCCTGTCGCTCCTCCCCGAAAGCCATCAAGCTCCTGTAAAAGCTGATTGATTAGTTCGACCTCATACTGAGAAACATTGCTTTCTCGTTGGGGAAATAAAGCGTCAATCTCATCGATAAAAAGGATCGTTGGTGCTTCTCGTTTAGCTCGTTCAAAAGTTTGGGTCAGTCTTTTACTCGCTTCTCCCACATACTGCGATCGCATTTCGGCAATAGATAAGTCGATAAAGCGACAGCCAGCAGCTTGAGCTAACACCCTAGCCACCTGAGTTTTTCCCGTCCCTGGTGGACCATATAGCAGCATTCCTTGGGGGGGAGTAACGCCACGAATTGGATCGCGGAAAAAGCGCAAAAAACGTTCGAGAGTTTGTTGCAGGGTTTGTTTTAGTTCGGGACTGAGGATTAATTCATCCCAGGCGGACTGGTCGATTTCGACGGCGGGAAGCAATCCTTTTTCAAAGTCAGCCCGATTAAGTATCACCTGTTGGCTCGACCAACCCTGTCTTTGGATATAAGCCTGTCCTATCTTGGTTAAGACACCTTGAATATCCCGCCCCGATCTTCCTTGCAGTTGACGACTAACGGTTTCTAGTTCGACATCATCTGCAAGCTGCCAGTTTTTCTGCTGTAGGGCGTGTTCGAGCATAATTCGTCGCTCCCCGACCCCTGGTAACGGGACTTCCAATGTTTGTTGCAGACGAGAAACCACGGCTGGATCTACTGTATCGGCACGATTGGTTGCTCCCAATAAAAAGATTCCTGGGGCTGAGAGGGCTGCACCATCTACCTGCTGTAAAAATTCATTGACTAATTCTACTTCGGGGCTGTTGCCAGTGTTTTCGCGACGGGGGAACAGAGAATCTATTTCATCAAAAAAGAGAATGCAGGGAGAGCGATCGCGAGCATCGGCAAATATTGCCTGCAAATTTTTTAAGTTTCCGCCCTGATAGGTGCTTTTGATTTCACTAAGAGAAATCGCTCGAAAGAACCAGCCCGCCTTGGCAGAAAGATAGCGGGCAATCTGTGTTTTTCCCGTACCAGGCGCACCTGTTAACAGCATTCCCTTTGGCAGCGGTAGCCCCAAACTAAGAGCCTGAGGTAAATTTTTGAGAGTTATCAGAGTTTGCTCTACCCGTTCCATAATTACAGGCGGTAGAACTAAGTCGGGAACGTTGCTATTATCTCCCGTCCACAAAATAGCCCGTTGAAAATGCTCGAGCGTTATGTCGCCTACTTCAGAATCTTGACAAGCTAGATAATAGGTTTCTTCTACTTTGGCTTTAATTGCCCGTCCAGATTTTCCTGCGAGTAACAGGGCTACAGCCGACAAGTCTAAATCGGCAGCGACAGGGCGAGCGCCAACAAATAGTTTGAGCATTGCTACCCGTTCGTCAAGTTCGGGTAGGGGAATGGCGATCGTCTTCGACAGGCGATCTCGCACCGCCGCATCAACATTTTCCGCCCTGTTAGTAGCTCCCAGAATAAAAATACCCCGTCCGCTGTTGCCGACTCCATCTACCTCCTGTAAAAATTGATTGACCAGTTCGATTTCATGCTGGACGCTCTGCTCGTCGCGACTGGGAAACAAACCATCAATTTCATCAAAAAACAAGATTGTGGGGGCGTTACGACGAGCCTGAGCAAAAATCCGCGCTAATTTACGGTTGCTTTCGCCAATATATTTATCGCGCACCTCCCCCGAACTTACTGACTGAAACTGAATTCCTCCCAGACGCGCCATCGCTCTGGCAATCTCGGTTTTTCCCGTCCCAGGAAAGCCAGATAACAGTACACCTACTGGTGGAGTTAGTTGGGGGTTGGCAAAAGCCTGAAGAAACTGTGCCAGAGTGCGAGTCAATTCTACGCTCAGGCGTTGGGGCAAAATTACTCCCGTTAGCTCCCCCGTTATTTTAGGAATCAAAACTGAATCTAAGTCTTGTCGATAGAGGCTCAGGCTCGATTTTGGTAACTGAGCGACGATTCGATTGGCGATCGCTTCTATATCCCGACCCGATTTGCCCGTCAGGAGTTGAGCGTAATAGTCTAAATCGATATCCCTACCAAGTTCTAAAGTGCGCGTCGAGCTTTTGGTCAGGAAATACTCCAGCATTTGCAATCGCTGTGTCACCTTTGGCAGCGGGAGGTCAATACGCGCAGTAAGTCGAGATAATACGGCAGGGTCGATCTGTTCTACTCGGTTACTAGTGCCGATAACTATTACTCCTGCGGAGTCGCTCAGGCGATCGAACTCCTGTAAAAACTGGTTAACTACCTCTACAGTAGTTGGATCGCCTACTTGTTCTTCTCTTCTGGGTAAAATAGCTTCAATTTCATCCAGTAGAATTATTGCAGGAGCTTTGGCACGGGCATCGATAAAGATATCCTGGAGGTTTTGTACGCTCTGACCTACTAGGGGACTCTTGATCTTACCTGGGGTGACGCTAATTAATTCGCAGTTAGCATCTTTGGCTAATAGCTGGGCAAGGGTAGTTTTTCCCGTCCCCGATGCCCCTGTAAAAATGATTCCCTGTGGTACCTCTGATAGTTGAGGATTCGATAATTCCCAGCCTCGCAAACTTTCAGCCCACTTTGGCAGCGGTCGAACAATATCCTCGTCCAGAAAAATATGCTGCCAAATTGCTGCTGATGCAAGGGGCAGGAATGGTTCAAAATCTTGCCACTGTAGGCAAATTTCTCCTCTTTTATAGCGATGTTCCTCTGCGCCCTTAACAGCCTGCTCGATTTGGTGAGCGTTGATTCGACCGAATTTCTGAGCTAAAGCAGTTAAATTTAATTTGACATCCAGAGGCGTACCTGTTTGATGGAGATACTTATTAAGAATTGCTACTCTACCTTCTAGACTTGCCAGGGGAACTGAAAGTACAAAGCTAAAAACCGTACCAGGCTGCTGTACTTCATCGGGAATCTGAGCTACATTACCTGCCGAAGCGATGATAATTGTTTTTTGCTCTTGATGCTTTGGATCGGAATTCCACTGCCAGTAAATTTCTAGGTTGTCGTCGTGTTTTTCCTTAAGCTGACGTGCTTTTTCGCTTTCCGATGCTATATCCGCTATGCCAAGCTTACCCCAAAAGCGATTCCACCAGGTTGTCTGTCCCGTATCGCTGCGCTCGAAGTCTCGATCTTGAGCCTTTTCTAGGTAGCGATAGAAAACATCAAAATTTTGCAGCAAAAGTACTGCTGGCGAGTTTTTACTAGTCTCCTTGAGCCACTTGCGAATTAGTTTGCTAGCTTGGTAGAGGTTGTTCGCCTCTGCCAGATCTCGACTGATAAAGTTAAAGGTGCGATCGCGCTCTTTGCTCAATCGTTCGCTCAGACAACGACATAAAAAGCGGATACCGCGACCTTTTGCGCCCAGCAGCAGAATTCCTTGAACTGGCTGATTGAGATTAGCATCAAGAATCAAATTAGCGTGGTCTACCAGTTGACTTCGCATCTGGTCATGTCCCTGAAAGCTCGACCAGTCAAACGATGAGTCAGGCGGCTCTAGATAATAGAAATCTTCTTTAACTAAAGCCCGAGATTCCAGTTGGGGTAACAGACGTAGCATTACCCCCGATTTCTGACCCAAGCTAAACCACTGATGGGGATATAGCTGCTGCTGGCTAATTTGTTCTGCTTCAATATAAGTTCCATGAACGCTATCGCAGTCACGCAAACACCAGGCTTCGCCATCCCAAAAAAGCTCGGCATGTAGACGAGAAATATCGGGAAGATCGAAGCGAATATCCCGATCGGGATTGCGACCTAATTGGTAAACTCGATCTCGATGCAGTCGCCAGACTTTTCCCGATCGCTCTTCTAAGAACATAGTTTACTCCCCTATTCTCTATTGATGATAAACGATGCAGCAGAACCTTCTGGTATGGGTCGGTTGTTGACGTTACCAACCCCAGCCACGTTAACTTCTAGAGTGATTCCGCCACCACCATCTTTAATCCCTTCAATTTCGACTTTGTTTTCACCAGGCTTTAGGTCTACCATAAATATCTTGCCGTGATTAAAGATCATCTGGTTGCTGGTATAAACCTCGCCATTGACCCTCAAGCTCACGAAATCTCCATCTTCTTCAACATTGTCTCGCAACTGAATGGCTACAGTTGGCGCAGTAGCCACCAAATTGTTAAAGCCGTAACTATCAGGACGTTTACCCAAGTTTCCCAGAGCAACCGTCGGGGTTGTCGTCGCTTTCGCCTGTATCTGAGGAATACTTGCTTGAGGAATCTGAAGATTTAGATAGGGATCGTTGGCGGTCGATTGTTTTGGAGTCCCAGCATTTGGTCTTTTAACTGCTGCTTGTGACTGTGTACTTTGCGTGCTGATTGGTGTCTGGGTTGCGGTTGCTACCTGTGGTGCGGTAGCAGTTAATGGCGGTGGTGGGGGAACTGAAATTGCTGGTGGTAAGGGAATGGGGCGAGATGCTTCTGCTAGGTTGGTGGCAAACTCTTGCTGCTGCGCTTGTGTCTGCTGTTGTTGCCACTGCTGAATTTGCTGTTGCGCCTGCTGGTGTTGCGCGCTTTTAGCTGGGATTAAATTGGCGATCGCGATCGCCTCGCTAATTTTCCCCGTACCCGCTTCGCTATTGGCTCGCTCCATAATCTGCTGCAACCAAGTTGCCGAAAGGGATTGAGCTTCAGAACTGACCGAAACGTTAGCAGGCAGTTTTTGAATCATAGCGATCGCTTGGGCTAGCTGTTGGGGTTCACCCTGACGAGCTAACAACTTAGCTTGCCCCAGCAACATTTGTGCCGATTGTTCTTGCTGGGGACTTACCGCAGCACTAGGAGCAGCCTGGGGAACTGTTTTATCCTCCGACTTGAACTGCGAACCAATTCCCACCGCCGAAGCGATCAAAACTCCCGCTAGGGCAATTCCCGCAATCGACCATTTTTTAGGACTCTGCTTGACGGTATCGATGCTTTCGGTGCGAGTAGTGCGAGTCTGTTTTTGCTCCGTTTGCTTGAGTCGTTGGGGCGAGCGATTAATTAAGCGTTGTTGCTGACGATTTAAGCGTTCTTCTTTAGCCATTTTATTCCTCCAGGATTAGGTTCGATTGAGTAGTTGGATTTGTTTTTAAAATTAAAAAAGTGATATTGACAGTAATTATTAATTATCTGTACTCGACCTTGATGGCTCTTTTACTTAGCTATGGGAGTTTTTGCATTCAACTCACAGACAACCTGTATCGCCCCAACATTTCCCAAATAAGCAATGGGAAAATCAGGATCGAGAGTCACTTCTTTTTCGTAAGGCAAACTTTTAGGTACCGTGATTCGCATGGTGTAGTTTCCTGTCGGAAAATTACTGCCATCAGCCAAAGACTTAACCCAAATAAAACCTGGAACTTCGTCTGTAGCCTGAGCTACTAAGTTGCCCGACTGTAAAATTTCGAGAGTCGAATTTCCCGCTACAGAATTTTCTGGATAGTAAAACCTAGCTGCAAAACCGCGATCGGGTACTGGTAGCTTTAGCTCGTTTTTGACATAGTTGGGACATTGAGGCACAAAAGGAACCCGTACATTTTTAAATAGACTACTTATAGGTTCGGGCGCGAAAACATAAATTCCTCCTGTCAGAGCTACTATGGCAGTTACCAATCCGCCTAAAACCAGCCATTTTCTGTTTTTACGCCTACCTTTGCGAACCGTTCTCGTCGCCGAAACCGCAACTGGTTGATTTGATTCTAAATCTAGGGCGATCGCGTCACAAGCATCGATTAGCTGACATCCTTCTGTCTTGAGCATCTCCTCAAGCAGCTGAGTCATCTGCTGTGAAAAGCCTAATTCTTCTACTGATATGGGCTGATTCCAAGGTGGATTCTTGCCCAGGCGCAAAGCGAGAATAGTTTTAGCTAAAGCATAAAGATCCCATTGCGGAGTGGCGGTTGCCATGCCGTCTCGCTGCTCTGGATGAGCGTAGCCTGGAGTATAAATCCGCGTGTATCCTAGCTGTTCGTTCGTACCGATGCTTGTTTCCACCGCATTTAAAGTACTTAGATCGCAGGCAGAACCAAAATCGATAATTACCGTCGAGTTGTCTGTGTGTCGGCGCATCAAATTGCTCGGCTTAATATCTCGATGGACAATTTTTTTGCTGTGAAGTTGAGCCAAACCATCTAATACCGACCAAAAAACTGTTTCAACTTCAGCGATGCTTAAAGCAGGATTTTCACCATCTAGGTACTTGCTATAATTAGTTCCGTGGATAAATTCCTGAACTAGATAAAGTTTCCCATCACTCTCAAACAAAGCGTGAACTTTAGGGATGCTGTAATGACTGACTTTATCGAGTATTTCCGCCGTTCGTTTAAAAGTGCGCTTTCTTAACTTCTTTTCTTCATTATCTCCCTTGATTATCAGTTCTAATAAAGCTCTTACTGGCTGGCGAAGATCGAAATTATCTTTCACAGCATAAACCAGAGCAAAACTACCTTGCCCAACAAGCTGCTCTACTTGATAGCTAGCTATTCTCTTTGGCTTAGACGCTTGATTCATATCTTAGACTGCAAAGCGGATTGTTAATAAATAATATAGCGATCGCCTCGTTTCAATTATCAAATCGTTCAAATAAAAAATCTTAATTTTAGTCGCACGACTGATAGTTAACGCCTGTAACTATTCAATAATAAGTTATTGTTCTTAATTCTAGAATTAACCGCAGTCGATATATCTAACGGTTAATCGTTTCAAATCAATTAATATAGGTTTAAACTCTATTTTTTTTGATTTTACTAAGTAATATTACATAAAATTGTTTACAATTATCACCATAGCAAAATTTTAGCTACGTCATGCGTGATAAGATTTTAAGCACCTATTTTGGTATCTATATATACAATTTTTTGATTTTGTCGAGCTTGGTTAAATTATGATACTTTTAAACTTTTATTGAGCGTTAATAGCTGTTGCCAAGACAAATAGTGCTTCTAGATCTAAATGTGCTATAGGTAAGCTATTGCCTAAAAAATATTAAACTTACAAATAGTTTTAGTCAGCTTTTATTACTTTTAAAACCTGCAATTTTTTTGAATTGTCCGCTTCTTACTATAATGATAAAACCTAATTTTAGTCAAAACGAGCGCCTGTCTTTAGACCCAAAGGATTCTTCTAATAGCTTAAAAGTTGTACGTTGGAAGACATCTTTGTTTTTGTTGTCTACTGCCGCACTGCTAGTTCCCAGCTTGCCCCTCAGAGCCGAGATCGTTCGGGGCATTATCAAAAATTATAGTCCTCAGAACCAGCAGGCTACTATTAGTCTGGGCGAGGAGGATGATGTAGGTAAATACGATCGCGGCAAAATTCAACTAACCAGTCTTGATAGCCCAAATACCAAATTTATCGGTGCAAATGTTACCGTAATTAGCGTTGAAGAAAATTCAGCCGTCGTTAGCGTTCGCGAAGTTCCTGGGATACAGGTGCCTATTCAAGCAGGAACAGAGGTGGTTTTAGATACTGATTCGGGTTTGGCTCAACGGGAAGAAGAAGCAAAAGTTATTGCCACACAACAGGCAGAAGAAGCCCGTCGTCAGCAACAGCTAGAAGAAGCTCGCGCCGAACAAGCCCGTCGCCAACGAGAAGCCGAACAAGCCCGTGCAGAGGAAGCCCGTCGCCAGCGTGAAGCCGAAGAAGCTCGTATTATAGAAGCTCGTCGTCAGCAACAGCTAGAAGCAGAGCGTACCGAACAGGCTCGTCAACAACAGCAACAAGCAGAGGCAGAAGCCGCCACAACAGCACAGCCCGATATTGCCTCACAACCCGATCTACCCAGTCAAGCTCAGCCAGATAAAATCAAACTAGAAGAAGCCGAAGATTTGTGGAACTCTGAAGCTAAAGCTGAGGATGTTGACAAATTACCTTCAGATTATCTTCTTGCCTATACTAGCGCCAGAGAGCAACCTAGTCCGGAAAGCTACTATAAATTTGCTCAAGTTCTAATTAACTACGAAATTTTTGATAAAGCATCAGAATGGCTAGAAGAAACTAAGGTACGTTTTCCTGAGACTGCGACAGTCAACAACCTCTATCGTGCGGTAGCTTTAATCGAACAGGGCGATATCGAAGCAGGGTCAAAGATTTTGGCAACTACCAATCTGCCTCAAGATCCCTTAACCAACGACTTTAAAACTTACTCATATATTAATCAGGGTCAGTGGGATAAAGTTTTATCTCTGTCTAACACCAAAACAGCGGCTAGCTACAACAACAATCTCATCGCTCTTTACTGTAGACAGCCGTTTACTTTTGATCGCGAGACAAATTTACCTCCAGGTAACTGCCCTCTGCCTCATCAATCTTTTGAAATTAAAGAACAAGACTATAATAACGATGAAGAATTTACGGAGGTCGAGCAAAACGAGCGACACAAACAAGCCGTTGCTAAACTAGCACGAGAAGCGATCGCTGCCTATCCAGAAGATCCTTATATTCTAAATACTCTGGGCTTTATTGCCCTTCAGTCTGAAGATTATGAAACTGCCTACGACCGCTACCAGGAGCTATCAAAACTACTGGCTCTTGGCTCAAAAATACCGCCTCGCTTTCAAATCTTCAAGGCAAATGCCGAGAAATATGCTGCCAACTACAGTCAAAACCACGACTTTTTAGCCAGAAATACTAGCGACCTCGCATCCCAGCGTTCGGAACAAGACTCCGTAACTGATGCCGTTATTATTGGTGGAGTAGGAAGTACTGTTCTTGGAGTCCTTAATGATGCTGGTCCAGTTGGTATTGCTGGGGGACTTTTATCTGCATTTTTAGGTATGAACAAGTCAAAGTCAAAGTCTAAAAGTATTGAGGAAGAACGAAACTCAGTTCTCGACCAGATGCAGGTTACATTTACCGAAGATATGAACCTAGTGCCAACACCACCAGAACTTGAAGCAAATTTGTTGTTAAAACTAACCTCCAGACAAGCAGACCAAAGAGTAAATCTTAACAATAACTGAGACACGAAAAATTGTTTGAGGGATTAAACTTTGTTGCGTAGCTTTTACGGTAGTGTTGCAAGAAGCTAAGACAAAAGTAGAAAATAAGAGGTAAAGCTCGAATCAACCGCGCTTTATCTCAATTTCACTTAGCAATCCCAAATAGAGAAAGAACAAACCTGATTTGACCTACAATATCATCTCGTTTTACGTTTTTGATTTGACCCTTACGGATCATATTCATCGATTCGTAACTAGAAATGGTTCTCTTGGCACTCCAAAAATTACAAAAATTCTGGCTAGTTGTAACTCGCAGCTTCGTATAACGGTGGTCTTGTTCGGGCGAATTATTCAAGTATTTCACTCCAGACATTTGAGCGGATGGTTAAAATAGTAGAAAATTACGAAAGGTTGAAGAAAAAAACTGGGGGACTATCAAAATTAAGTCTAGAAAATTAAGTTTTAATGAATGCACGAATATTTGAGAGAATACAAAACTTATTTTCAACAACTCGATTGCGAGACAAAGCGTTGGCGGGGTTTCCCCGCTTAAAGCTATTGTCGAGGGTGGGTATGCTGGGGAAACCCCAGCACTCCTCTGGTCCATATTGGACAATCTTGAGGATTAGATGAATCAAATGTTGCTCGGACAATTAAGAAGATAGAAAATGTTTTGGTTCAAGAGAAAGATTTTAGACTGCGGGCGCAAAAAAGAATTATTAAAAGAAAATAAAAACCAAGAAATATTGTAATTGATGTTACAGAAACACCAATTGAGCATCCCAAAAAAAACAAAAGCAATTTTACAGTAGTAAGAAGAAAAAGCATACTTTAAAATCTCAAATAGTAGTTGAGCAAGAAAGCAAAAAAATCCTGTGTACTGCACATGGTAGAAAACAACATAACTTCAAGTTGTTTAAGAGAATTGACTGCTCACCGCCTTAAAAGGGTCGGTGATTGAGGCGAGGAAATGAGGAGCGACCCCGCGTCGCCGAAGGGCGCAAGGGAACGCGCTCCGATGCCTCCGTCTAGGAGGCATATTCCACTCGCCTCTAAAGTTTTTAGTTTTTGGTTTTTAGTTTTTAGTTCCAATTAACTACTAATAACAATCGCGTGGAGCAAGCCCTGGAGGGCTTCGCCTTCGCTCTGCGAAGTCGGCACGTTCCAACGTGCGCCTGCCAAAGGCAGTCGGCGAACTCCAGTTCGCACTAATAACTCAATCGTGAATTGCGCACGGGGCTTTAAACCCATTCATTAAACGGTAAAATTCGTTTACCAGAACCAGCTATTTGTTTAGGGGGCGTTGCATCCCTGCGGGATAATCTAAAGAGGAATGGTATCAAAATGAAGATAGTGGAGTAAAAGTTTGATTGATGCTCGAAGCATCTCTTCGCACTTAGAATAACAAAGAGTTTTCCTTTTGAGGCGAGCTAGATAGTGTCTTAGTCGTGTATTTTCTCCTTCGACTCTCGTCATGTACGTCTTCAATAGCAAATGGTCGCAATCATTGATCAAGCAAGGATAGACCAACCAGCCATCAGTAACATACAGAAATGATTCCCAACCTCTGATTATTTTCGCGCTTTGGCTCGAATGTTTGAGCATAGCGATCGCCTAATACCCAGGATAAGACTCCTGGTTGCCAGTGATTTACTACCGTCCACAACCACTTCTTATTTTGTCTTGGTGCGCGTTCGCGATTCGTCTTGAAAAGACGCGGTGAAGCAGTTGCGGTGGACAGGTTCCCTGGCATAAGCAAAGGCACGAACCCGAAGGGAGGTTCCCTCCGTTGCGAGACACCCTCGACAGTACGTGCGTACAAGTACGTGCGTACAAGTCCTTCGTTCGTCTGCGGAGGGAAAGCCAAGGCGCGTTTTGAGTGGGAAGCTTCTCACTCAAAAGCCGCCGTTCCTGCAAGGCTGTCTCGCAAAACCGTTGCGGGGGGTACCCCTTGGTTGTCGAGGGCGAGCAAACTGAGTCAAGACCCCGCGTGCGCGAACTGTCGGCGCGTTTTGGGTGGGAAGCTTCCTACCCAAAAGCCGCCGAGGAGTTCGCCGCCGTTGCGAAGCGCGAAAAAGCGTTGCGGGTCTGCGACCCGTTGAGCTTATTGAGCAAGAAGCAACGTCGAGCCGCAAAATGCGGCTGGCGCAAGGGAATGCTAACGGGTGTTGAACCATGCGCGGGGGTCGCACCGCTTTTTTACCTACGAAGGTTTGTAGTTCATCAATTTCTGTAATTTCGGGCATTTCTTCAACAGATGGTGCATTAGGTAGCTTATTAGCAGCTGCTTTAACCCATCTAATTATTGTATTGTGGTTGACTCGTGATACTCTTTCAATGGCGCGAAAGCCTAACCCATTAACGTACATTTTGAGCGTGGTTGGATAACTTTCTTTGACCGATAGAGGATATCCGATTTTGGTATACTCTTCAATAAATTGACGCTGACATTCTTTACACTGATAGTTTTGCTTTCCGTATGGGATGACCATTTTATACTTACTTTGGTAATCGGATTTGGTATCAGATGCGGACGAAGCGTCCTTTCTCGCAACGGGGGTTCCCCCCTGCGCATGGTTCAGCAGTTTCGCAGGGCGCGGTACCGCCCAAGTCGCGTCTAGCGACAGGCTCTGGAGAGCCTCGCCTAACGGGAGGAAAGTCGGCACGTTCCAACGTGCGCTGCTTTGCAGCCTGCAGCGGGGAACCCCCGCCACCCTCAGCAATAGCGCTACTCGGAGGGAACCTCCGCAACGCTTTGCTTCGCAACGCAACTGTCTCGCAACGGGCGAGTGGAATATGCTCTCAGGCTCTATCGAGCCTCGACGTTGCTTCTTGCTCAACCAAGGCTTTAGCCGCAGGTAGCTCGCCCTCGACAGTCGCTCTTTGTTGGAAACCAACAAGATCGCGCTGTCTCGCAACGGGGGAAACCCTTTCAGCATTTGCTCATGGGGGTTTCCCCCATGAGCAAATGCTTCACCGCAACGCTATCGGAAAGCATTACATGCGGACAAGTCCTTTGTTTGCGCAGTAGCGGCGAACGGCACGTATAGCATTACGCATATACGTCAGGACATTTTTTGAAAGCTGTATCAACACATTCTCTAACAGTCTCAAATTCTTTAACTCTCTGCTTCATCCAAGTTTTGAGAACCGACCACCAACGCTCTATCTTGTTTAGATCGGCAGAATAAGAGGGCAAATACCAAATCTGGCACCCTGCTTCTTCTACTATTTCTTGAATACTTTGTCCTTTATGAAAAGTAGCATTATCAATAATAATGATATTTCCAGGTTGAAGTTGAGGAATCAAACTTTCTTTAAGCCATGTCTCAAATAAATCTCGATTACATGACCCTTCAAAAGTTAACGGAGCAAACACTTTTCCTTCTTTGAATGCAGCAATCCAACTTACTCTCTCATTTCTTTTACCAGATTTGAGTGCCTAACATCTTTCTCCTTTGGGGCTATAACCATAGGGATAATCGTCTCGGTTATCGAATCCTGCTTCATCCACATAAACTAGGTTATTTGCCTGTTGATGTTTTAGTTGCTCTTGAAATTCTTTTCTTTTCTCTTCATCTGTTTCTTGATATCCGTAAGTTTGTCTTGGTCAGCGTACATGCGGGCAAGCCCTTTGTCTTGCGCCTGTCGGCGACGCGGGGTCTGACCGCTTTTTTTCTGGTTATGCCTAACTTTTTAATTCCATCACTAATATTTTGCTGGGTAAGATTCTCTCCCCACAAATCTGCCATTTGCTGTTGTGTCTTATCTTTATGTTGTTTAACAAACTGTTTGAATCTCTCTAAATCCTGAATTTTTCGCTCTTCTCTGGTGGGACGCTCGGCGACCGCTTTAAAGAGTCTCCTGTTTCTTGTTCTCTTTTCAGCCATAGGTCTAAGGTGTTACGGCTTATTTTCATCAATCGACAAATAGTTCTCTTCTTTTCACCTCTAGAACAGGCATCTACGGCTTTTTTTCTTAAATCGTAGCTATAGGGAGCAGGCATTATTTTTCGGTTTTGGCGAGCGGATTTTAGCTAATAAGGTGTTACGGCTTATTTTCATCAATCGACAAATAGTTCTCTTCTTTTCACCTCTAGAACAGGCATCTACGGCTTTTTTTCTTAAATCGTAGCTATAGGGAGCAGGCATTATTTTTCGGTTTTGGCGAGCGCTTTTATTTTAGCTAATTTTGTCCTAACCTAGCCACGTATTGCTATATGTGCCATCGTCATGCTTTCGCATGACTTTGCTTCTGTCCGAAGCTGTGGGTCTTCTCTCATTTCCTCGCCCCAAAACGCGCCTTCTCTGTCCAAGAGCCTGTCTTGAGACAGTTGTTCATGGGACAAAGGCGCACTTCCGCATGTGACCCCACCGCGAGAGTGGAATAGCGCTTGGGTCTGTTGCAAACGGCTGTTTTTGGGACAGAATACTCTGACCCAACCTCGACAGTTCCTTTAAGCGGGGTTCCCCCGCCAACGGACTGTCTCGCAAAACACGCCTTGGCTTCCCCCCGTTGAAGAACTGAACCAAGACAGCCCTTTAATTCAGGGCATTTCCGTGCAGCAAAGACCACACTGTCTCGCTGTTCCACACCCGAAGTTCAAAGGAACGCGCGAGTTTACGAATTTGCTTTGATTGACAATTAGGACATTTCATTCTTTAGTGTTATCAAATCATCCCGCAAGTATGCAACGCCAATTTTTAAATATAAATAAGATTAGAGAGAAACATTTTAAACTATGATTCCTCTCTTTTTTTTGCTTAAATTTAAAGTTATTATCCAATTAAAAATTTATTGCCTAAACTATAAATGTTTGATCGCTTCGTCGCCACTTGGCTTATTGGTTTACCCTCTCCATGAGAAGTATTTTAATTGGTAGTCCTAAAGATGTAAGGACGTGTTGTAATGATGGACAAAATACCAGATTGCCCCGATCTGATTTTCGATTTTCTTAGAGAACGATAGAGTCTTCCTGACTAATCGAGAAACTCTTTGTCGCATTGTGCAATTAAATCGTTCTATGTAATTGGTTTTTCTCTCTTTCCCCACCGCTTGATGGCGTTTTGAAGGAATTACCTGTTCATAGGCTTCCCAGAAGTCACTATAACAAACGGCACACTGTCGATAGACTGAGGGCAAAGATTGCCATAGCTTTCTCGCTCCATGACGACGGCGATCGCCGATATGAACCCCGACTATTTCTTTAGTTTTTGCAGCCAAAGCCAACCAAATCCATTGTTTATTGGCTTTATTACCGACAAATGACCACATTTCATCACACTGAATCGTTAATTTTCCTTTTTTTTTGTTCTCACTTTAACTTGCTGAGAAACTGATTCGTATTTAGCATTGACATAACTCTGTAACCAAGGTTCTGAAACTTCTGTAACTCGGGCAATTCCAGCTAAAGGAATCTTCTCTAAGAGTAATTTGTCAATCAAGTTTTTGGTTGGTTGGTCGATCATTTTATTCTGTGGATTTTCCACATATTGTCTACCACAGTCGCGACATTTATAATTTTGCTTGCCATTGTGAATGTGACCGTTTTTAACAATTTGTTCTGAATTACATGATGGACAAGATGGCAAATCTACTGGCATGGAAATCAAATGATCTACAATTTCCTATTTTATATCCTTACATCTTTAGGACTACCTTTTAATTTTATTTGCTTTTACGGTTTATCATCGTCAAGTAAAAGAGCAAATGCGAGAATTTGATCCTCAAGTTTATGCGCAAACTAAAAAAATTGCCTCACTGACAACCTATCAGCAACGAGAGAAAAGCTGGCAGATGGATACGGATAGTGTATCTTTGTCAAATCTGCAAATCACCAATGAATCGAAAATAGTTTATGTTGGTTGGTATGATTCTCAGAAAAATATTTTACAGTTTATTGGGAATTGTCTTCCCCAACAGTCTTTAGTGACAACCCGATAGCAAACCATACAATACAACTGCAACTTTAATTCAAATAGTGAGATTAAGCCGAAAAATCTGCGTAAGCTAACCCTTCCTCTGAAATACGAACAATCTTTAGTGGGTTATTTACAGGTTGCTGTTTGTATTGAACCTCTTCAAAATTCTCTAGCACAATCGCGTCTATTTTTTGGTTTAGGAGTGCCAATTGCGCTTGTTTTTACGGGAATAGTGGGCTGGATTCTCGATGACTTGGCAATGCAGCCTGTTAGACGTTTTTAAGAACAACTACAACGTTTTACTGCTGATGCTTCCCACGAGTTACGCGCCCCCGTAGCAGCAATTCTTAGTATAGCATTACGTGTAAACGTGATAGACATTTCCTAAAACTCGTTACTCGTTACTCATTACTTGTTACTTGCGAGCAAATAACTTTAAATATGTCCTAATTCAACTTGGTACGGCTATACATATCGTGGCATGATGATTGCGAGACAGCGCGTTGCGCGGGTTAGATACGGACAAAGGCGCTTTTCCACATGTAGTCCTTCAGATGCGGCAAAGCGCCTTTCTGGCGTTGTAGCGACTGTCGAGGGTGCTATTCCTCTCCAAAAATGGCAAGTTTTTAATCTGATTAATCTGATTGATTTGACCAAAATCCTGAAACAGTTGGCAGCTTCAGTTAATTTAGCTGTTTTTTTGTCTCATCCCCGCTCTACGAAAAAAACTAAAAAGTGGGTCAAGAAAACTCGCCCTACTGACAAGCCTCATGTTTTTACAGCTACAATTTTATCCCAAAATAAGACGCAAAAACAGACACCTTGGAAGGGACTGGTTTCATATTCATCTAAATGCACTCCTAAAACTACTTAAGAAAACAACTGTCGCTCGATCGCCTCAAACAGTAGCAACTCGTAAACGTTCAATATCCTTGATTGGAGGCGCACCAAACATACGAGAATACTCGCGACTAAACTGCGAAGTGCTTTCATAACCCACCTGATAAGCAGTACTGGCTGCATCAGCATTTTCTGCCAGCATTAGTTGACGCGCTTTTAATAATCTTAATTGTTTTTGATATTGTAGTGGACTCATAGAAGTAACTGCCTTGAAATGGCGATAAAAAGAAGAAGAAGACATATTGGCATATTCGGCAAGATTTTCAATCCGCATTGGTTTAGTGAAATCAGCCTTAATTAATTTGATTGTCTCGGCAATACGCTGCATATTACTACCAGATGTCGCCACCTGACGAACAGCTTCGCTTTGTTCGCCCATCAAAAGACGGTAGTAAATTTCACGGATAATCGCTGGTGCTAAAAAAGCAATATCCTGTGGTGTATCCAAAAGTTGAGTTAGCTTGATGGCACAATCAATTAAGGGTGGCTGGGCATTACTGATAAACCAGCCTGGAACTGAATCTTTCTTGAGCAAGTTAGAACGAGTTTGAGTAATAATCTCACAGAGTTGAACGGGATCTAAAGTCAGCTTAAATCCTAAATACGGTCGCTCTGGTGTGGCTTCGGTGGCATATCCACAAAGGGGTAAATCAACTGAAACAACTAGATACTGAGCCGTACCATAGTGATAAGTAGACTCATTGAGCAATACTTTTTTTTGACCTTGAACCACAATAGCTAAAATCGGTCCGCTAACGCTCGCTAGTGTTTTCAGAGTATCGGATTGGCGACTAAACTCAAGATGAGCGATTTCTGTGGCGTGGATACCATCGCCTTTGCCTTCGGTGTGCTTGGAAATTAATATCGCCATCTGTTTGCATTTGTCAATAGTCGTCTCATGCTCCAATGTTTTAATGGTCATGTTTAATTCTCAACAAGTTTAGCTACATAGCCCATTATAAAAAAAATATATCCTTATAGATGGCGTATTTGAGAGAATTAGGCAATGAGCTGCGAGTTTTATGTATTTAAAAAACAGTTATTCAAACCTACGATGAACATAGATTGAAAATAAATAGAAGAGAGGAAAATCAGTATGTCTAATGCAAAAAGTGAAAGTAAAAAAATCTGGTTAATCACAGGCGTTTCTCGTGGTCTTGGAAAAGCACTGGCTCAAGCTGTGCTAGATCAAGGTGACATTGTGATTGGAACAACAAGGAGCGGGAAAGCAGATATTAAGGGAGATTCTGACCAGCTAAAAATTTTGGGACTTGAGTTAACCGATACAGCGCAAATTAGCCAAACGGTAGAAGCTGCTTATCAATTACATGGGCGCTTAGATGTGATTGTCAATAATGCTGGGTACGGTTTGCTAGGCGCGATCGAAGAATCTAGCGATGAAGAAATGAAGCATCTGTTTGATGTGAATTTCTTCGGCGTAGTTCAGCTCATTAAAGCTGCACTTCCCCGTCTAAGACAACAGCGTAGCGGTCACATTATCAATATTTCTTCGATCGCAGGACTAGCCCCAATGGCAGGTTCGGGTCTTTATGCCGCCGCTAAATTTGCCGTAGAGGGGGTTTCACAATCACTGGCACAGGAAGTTGAGCCATTGGGCATTAAAGTCACATTGGTAGAACCCGGTGCATTTAGAACAGATTTTCTCAGCGATCGCTCCATCAGTAACAGCCCAGCAAAAATTGCTGATTATCTGCCAACAAGTGGCGAAGCCTTGCAGCATCTAGCTGATATAACTGGCAAACAGCTTGGCGATCCGACGTTGGGCGCACAGGCAATCATTAAAGTCGTTGAGGCTGACAATCCACCTTTACACTTAGTGATGGGATCGGATGCACTAGAGCGGACGCGAGCCAACATTCAATCTCTGACAGGAATTTTGAATGACTGGCAGGAAGTGTCTAAAAGCACAGACTTTCGAGAAATGTCATGAAGTTTACCATAATTCAGCAGCAAGGAAAATCAAACCAATAATGACTTCATCGCCTCGCAAACGGCGTTAGGTCGTGTTGGCGTGCCAGATGACATTGGAGGTGCGATCGCAGCGTTACTCTCTGAAGACAACCGCTGGGTTAATGCTCAAAGAATTGAAGTCTCCAGCGGTCAGTCTATTTAATTCAAACTAATTTAAGCAATAAATTAAGAGTCAAAACCATAATGACGAAAAAAGTTGTTCTCATCACAGGTGCAAACAAAGGAATTGGGTACGAGGTTGCACGACAACTTGCAGACAATGGGTTTATTGTCCTACTGGGAGCGCGTGACCCAGAGCGAGGGGAAGCAGCAGCAAAAAAACTACGTACAGGAAGCTCTGATGTCCACTTTGTGCCGCTTAATACTATAGATGAGCAGTCGATTCAATCTGCTGCTGAGATGGTTACTAAAAAGTGGGAAAAAGTCGATGTTCTAGTTAATAATGCCGGGATCTTTCCTGAGTATTCATTAGGGATTCGACCCTCCTTACTGGAGGTTAGCATGCTCAAGGATACATTTGAGACGAATGTATTTGGGTCATTTGGAGTCATTCATTATTTTCTACCACTGTTGAAAAAGGCGGTAGTAGGTCAGATTGTGAACGTTTCATCGACACTGGGTTCATTAGGCTCAATGACCAACCCAGACAGTATGTACTCTGAAACCAATACATCTGCTTATAACGCTTCAAAAAGTGCACTCAATGCTTTAACGGTCGCTCTAGCTAAAGACCTTTTGCCCGAGCAGATCCGCATCAATTCAATCTGTCCTGGCTGGGTTCAGACAGATCTAGGCACAGACGCAGCACCTCGGACAGTTGAACAAGGAGCGACAATTATCGTTAAGCTTGCCATGATGGAGCATCCACCTACTGGTAAATTCCTCGATGATGATGGAGAAATTCCCTGGTAACTGGTTGGCAAAGGTGCTGAACAGTTAAAACTATTTAGTAGCGTTAAACAAGAAACCCTTCAACAGATAAATTCATAAGGTCATCAGTGAATAAGAGGTCATTAAAATGCCGAATCCTTCAAATACCTCAGCCTAGCAGCCAGAACCAGAGGTTGCACTGGAAGTTAACCCAAGCCCCCTATACGTCAGCAGGCGAGCATGAGATTGTCTTCACACTCGAATAATCTTAAATATATGCGATCGCATCTTTACTCTCTTCAGACAACCAATGGGTCAACGCTCAAAGAATAGAAATTTCTGGCGGTATGTTTCGTTAATCTAAACCAACAAAAACAATTAGCAAAATTATAAATTATATATGTCAAACGTAGAAAACAAAGTTATTGCCATCACTGGAGCTAGCAGCGGCATCGGTGAAGCTACCGCTAAGTTGCTCGCCCAAAACAATGCCAAGGTAGTTGTGGGCGCACGGCGCACCCGAAAGCTAGAAAAGATTGTCGAAGCGATTCGTAACGAAGGTGGCACAGCAGAATCTAAAGCTGTAGATGTTACCAGTCTTGAAGATGTAAAAGCCTTTGTGGAATTTGCCAAAGATAAGTTTGGTCGCATTGATGTCATGGTCAATAATGCAGGCTTGATGCCGCTCTCCAAGTTGGAGGCATTGAAGATTGACGAATGGAACCGCATGATCGATGTAAATATTCGTGGCGTCCTTCACGGCATCGCCGCTGCCCTACCTACATTCAAGCAGCAGCACTCTGGGCAATTTATTAACCTGTCATCGATCGGGGGACATGCCGTTTCTCCTACGGCGGCGGTGTACTGTGCAACCAAGTACGCAGTCTGGGCGATTTCCGAGGGATTGCGGCAGGAATCGCCGGATATTCGGGTCACTATTATCTCACCCGGAAATACCGAATCTGAACTCACCAGCACGATCAGCGATACTCAGGCAGCGCAGTGGGTGGAGAAATTCCGCGCGGCGGTTATCCCGGCGGATGCGATCGCTCGTGCAATTGCCTTTGCGATCGAGCAGCCAGCCGATGTGGATGTAAATGAGATTATCGTCCGACCGATCGGACAAAGCGGCTAAGCGGCAGCCGACACCGAATATGTGCAAATCGTGCTGAAGTCGGTGGAAGCCGTGAATCAAGACTGAATGAAACCTACAATTTTTTGGAGAGAATTTATGAAGACTCGAACACTTGGAACCCAAGGCTTAACCGTCTCAGACCTAGGTCTCGGATGCATGGGGCTGACGAATTACGCCTACGGTAAAGCTGATGAGCAGGAATCGATCGCCGTGATTCACCGCGCCATTGAGCTTGGCGTCACATTTTTCGATACCGCAGAGGTTTATGGCCCATTCACCAGTGAGCAGCTTGTCGGTCGTGCTATTCAAGGGCGACGCGATCGGGTTGTGATTGCCACTAAGTTTGGCTTTGATATCTCCGGCAGCGTAAGATGGGGACTCAACAGCAAACCTGAACACGTTCGCAAAGTCTGTGACGAATCACTTAAGCGTCTAGGCACTGACTACATTGATTTGTTCTATCAACATCGGGTTGATCCAGCAGTCCCGATCGAAGAAACCGTAGGAGCAATGGCTGAACTGGTTCAGCAAGGCAAAGTTCGATATCTGGGACTTTCCGAAGCAAGCCCAAACACGATTCGCCGCGCTCATGCAGTCCATCCAATCAGTGCGCTTCAATCCGAGTATTCACTTTGGGAACGCGGGTCGGAAGCTCAAGTATTACCTACCGTGCGAGAGCTTGGAATCGGGTTTGTTCCCTATAGTCCCATTGGACGAGGCTTTCTTACAGGTCAGATCAAGCGCTTTGAAGACTTTGCTGAGGACGATTACCGCCGCAGCGATCCACGTTTTCAAGGGGAGAACTTCAACCTCAACCTGAAGCTGGTCGATCGCGTCAAACAAATCGCCCAGGAAAAGAACGCATCGCCCAGCCAGATTGCCTTGTCCTGGTTGCTGCACCAAGGAAATGACATTGCCCCGATTCCAGGAACAAAACGGATCGCTTACCTGGAAGAAAACGCGGCGGCGGCTGAGATTGAGTTGAGTCGTGAGATGCTCGACCAACTCAATCAGATAGCACCTGTAGGAGTGGCATCTGGCGATCGCTACAGCGAAAAGATGATGAACACCATCGATCAATCGTAGGTGAAACGACACCGCGATTGCAGTTTGTAACTTCTTCTTTTGAAGTTAGGAGTGTATTTAGAGTTCAGCTATGTCAGACCTACTGATGAACTCATTCAAGAACTAAGCGGGTGTAAAGCCATCAGTGACTACTTTAAGTTGACCCTGATTAACTCAGAACAAATTCAAAAATTCGGAGCCGACCTTATGGAAGCAAAACGCTCAGATAGTCAGCAGTTTTTTTTACTGGCGATTATGGCAATCGCCGGTGGCATTACAGTCGCTAACCTCTACTACAATCAGCCCCTGCTCACCCTGATAGCCAAGGACTTCAACACCTCAGCTAGCGCAGTGAGCCTCATTCCTACCCTGACTCAGGTCGGCTATGCTCTGGGTATTTTGCTGCTCGTCCCGATGGGCGATCTGCTAGAGCGGCGCAGGCTAATTGTGATTATGATGGGCCTGACGGCTGTGGCGCTGGCCCTGGCTGCTGTTTCGCCAAGCTTGACCTGGCTCGTTGTCGCCAGCTTGGCGATTGGCGTCACCACGATTGCCGCGCAGGTGATCGTTCCTTTTGCAACTCAGCTGGTAAAGCCCCATAAGCGGGGTAAAGCTGTAGGTACGATGATGAGTGGGCTGCTTATTGGCATTTTGCTGGCGCGGACGGTGAGCGGATTTGTGGGCGCCAGCTTGGGTTGGCGAGCGATGTATTGGATAGCCAGCGGCCTGATGCTGATGCTGGCAGTGGTGATGGCAAAGGTGCTGCCGCTCAGCCAGCCGTCGCTGCAAACGTCCTATATTCGGCTGATGCGATCGCTCATTCACTTAATGCAAACCCAGCCCAGACTTCAGCAGGCTTCACTAATTGGAGCCATGACGTTTGGAGCCTTCAGCGCCTTCTGGAGTACCTTAGCTTTTTTGTTGGAGCAGCCGCCCTACCATTACGGTAGCGACGTTGTGGGTTTATTTGGGCTGGTCGGTGTAGTCGGCGCGGCGGCGGCCCCAGTTGCAGGTAGATTCGCCGACCGTCGCAGCCCTCGGCTCACGCTTGGGTTTGGGATTGTGACTACCGCCTTTTCCTTTATCCTATTTTGGACGTTGGGCTATCAAATCTGGGGATTGGTGGTGGGAGTTATCCTACTTGATTTAGGCGTACAAGTCACCCAAATTTCCAATCAAACCAGCATCTATAAGCTGCCCAAAGAGATCCACAGTCGCTTGAATGCCGTCTATGTTACGTTCTATTTTGTTGGCGGTGCGCTCGGTTCATTTTTAGGGGCTTATGGCTGGAGCCACTGGGGCTGGGCTGGGGTTTGCGGATTGAGCCTGGGACTGATGGCGATCGCGACTATTTACTTTTTTAAAAACCGAGGCGATAGTCAGCGACCCATTGAACAGGATTCTGATTAATTAAACGATTTGAATATAGGCAGATGCGATCTTGCTAGCTTTTGCTCACTAAACTCGTTGAGTAGCTAGGCGCGATCAAGTAGAAAACTGTCTAGTACTAAGCCACAGTGATTATGATAGAGTAGGGTTGGAATAAAAATGAAGTTACTGTTCGAGCGACGGCCAGTGCATTCTAAAGAGAACCAGTCAAATTATGAGGCATTTTTCACAATGGAGCGAGCTTACCTATTCTACTGATATCTCTGAATAACTCCGATAAACAAGAAAGGACATTATAATGATTAAACTATTTCGTTTCTTAGCGGTTATGGTGCTTGTTTTTACGCTAAGCTGTAGCGTTACGGGACAAACTTCTGTTCAAAATGAAATGACGGCGCAAAGTAAAAAGGCTATTGTCGAGAAGAGTTTTCAGCAATGGCAAGAGGGTACTAGCTCCCCTTTCGAGCTTTTGTCAGAGGATATGCGCTGGACGATTAGTGGCTTTAATAAATATGCAGGCACCTACACGCGCAAGCCTTTTGAAGAAAAGCTTATTAAGCCTTTTAATGAGCGCCTAGAAGGGCCTATAAAACCAACGCAGTGGAAGGTTTATGAAGACGGTGACGTTGTTATTATTCATTTTGACGCTGAAGCGACTTTAATTAACGGTGAACAGTACAAAAACAGCTATGCCTGGTTTTTTACTTTCGAGGGTGAAAAAGTAACGGAGGTTGTTGCGTTCTTGGATATGCCAGCTTTTGAAAAAGTTCTGGAGATAGAAGTTGAATAACATAGCGCTTACTAACCTCACAGTGCGATCACCTGCTTTCGGTGGCAATGACGAATTATCAGACGATAAGTTTCAATCTTGTTCACACTATCGTAATTGCGGTCGCAGTTAACTGCGCCGATACCTCGAATAAAGTAGCACTGCCGTTGCGATCGCTGAAGTCGTTCTGGGGGCGTGACGAACTCAAAAGCTAGAAAAGATTAGACCTATTGCATAATTAAACTATGCTATCGTAGAAAGCTTTCAAGCAGAGAGCGAAAGTTTTTGATTTTGACTGCTCACCCGCATGAATGACGGGTGATTCTGGCTATAAGCTATAAGGGCAAGGCTTTAAACCCAGAGCGACGGTAAGGTAATAATGGGGCGATCTGAATCAACAATACATTATTGGTTACAGTTAGATCGTGACGGTGGAATAGAAAAACTTTTAGAAGAGCCACCGAAAACAGTCAGACAGAAAAAGCGCGTGGGGGATGCTTGGGTTTCCCACGCTTATCCAACCACGTAAGACATTAGATCTTGAAACTGTAGCCAAAATTCGTGCCGTAACTAGCCCAAGCCGAAGGATTTGTTAGTTACCAAGAAATCCCAACATGGCTTTTAATTTGTCAAGCTCTTGAGATTAGTTATTCTACAATACATAGAATTGTTAGATCTGAACTGAAAAGCAAATTAAAAGTAGCTCGTCCCCAACCTGAAAAACAAGCTCCAGGTGTAATTGAAGCGTTTAAGGAACATTTACCACCAACAATTAAGGGAATAGTCAAGCAGATAAACAATCAAGAAACTAGCAATAAAGATATAGTTTATTGGTGTCGTAGCCTGAAACAAGAGTAGGCTTTAGAACGCAAACAGGTAGAAAAATAACCTTAAAAGGAGTAAAACCACAACAAACATGACAATGGCATTATGATTACTATTATATTTATGGATTAATCGAGCCTATTACTGGTAGAAGTTTCTTCTATGAATTTTCTCATTTTAATTTAGCTGTTATGGGAATATTTTTCGAAAAGTTCTGCCGAGAAAACCCAAACGAGATACATATAATTCAGTTGGATAATGCGACTATCCACACAGCTAAGAAACTGAAGGTACCAGATAATATTATTCTATTATTTCAACCCCCTACATGCGGACAAGTCCTTTGTTGTCCAGAGATATAGCATTACGCATATACGTTAGGACATTTTTTGAAAGCTGTATCAACACATTCTCTAACAGTCTCAAATTCTTTAACTCTCTGCTTCATCCAAGTTTTGAGAACCGACCACCAACGCTCTATCTTGTTTAGATCGGCAGAATAAGAGGGCAAATACCAAATCTGGCACCCTGCTTCTTCTACTATTTCTTGAATACTTTGTCCTTTATGAAAAGTAGCATTATCAATAATAATGATATTTCCAGGTTGAAGTTGAGGAATCAAACTTTCTTTAAGCCATGTCTCAAATAAATCTCGATTACATGACCCTTCAAAAGTTAACGGAGCAAACACTTTTCCTTCTTTGAATGCAGCAATCCAACTTACTCTCTCATTTCTTTTACCAGATTTGAGTGCCTAACATCTTTCTCCTTTGGGGCTATAACCATAGGGATAATCGTCTCGGTTATCGAATCCTGCTTCATCCACATAAACTAGGTTATTTGCCTGTTGATGTTTTAGTTGCTCTTGAAATTCTTTTCTTTTCTCTTCATCTGTTTCTTGATATCCGTAAGTTTGTCTTGGTCAGCGTACATGCGGGCAAGCCCTTTGTCTTGCGCCTGTCGGCGACGCGGGGTCTGACCGCTTTTTTTCTGGTTATGCCTAACTTTTTAATTCCATCACTAATATTTTGCTGGGTAAGATTCTCTCCCCACAAATCTGCCATTTGCTGTTGTGTCTTATCTTTATGTTGTTTAACAAACTGTTTGAATCTCTCTAAATCCTGAATTTTTCGCTCTTCTCTGGTGGGACGCTCGGCGACCGCTTTAAAGTCTCCTGTTTCTTGTTCTCTTTTCAGCCATAGGTCTAAGGTGTTACGGCTTATTTTCATCAATCGACAAATAGTTCTCTTCTTTTCACCTCTAGAACAGGCATCTACGGCTTTTTTTCTTAAATCGTAGCTATAGGGAGCAGGCATTATTTTTCGGTTTTGGCGAGCGCTTTTATTTTAGCTAATTTTGTCCTAACCTAGCCACGTATTGCTATATGTGCCATCGTCATGCTTTCGCATGACTTTGCTTCTGTCCGAAGCTGTGGGTCTTCTCTCATTTCCTCGCCCCAAAACGCGCCTTCTCTGTCCAAGAGCCTGTCTTGAGACAGTTGTTCATGGGACAAAGGCGCACTTCCGCATGTGACCCCACCGCGAGAGTGGAATAGCGCTTGGGTCTGTTGCAAACGGCTGTTTTTGGGACAGAATACTCTGACCCAACCTCGACAGTTCCTTTAAGCGGGGTTCCCCCGCCAACGGACTGTCTCGCAAAACACGCCTTGGCTTCCCCCCGTTGAAGAACTGAACCAAGACAGCCCTTTAATTCAGGGCATTTCCGTGCAGCAAAGACCACACTGTCTCGCTGTTCCACACCCGAAGTTCAAAGGAACGCGCGAGTTTACGAATTTGCTTTGATTGACAATTAGGACATTTCATTCTTTAGTGTTATCAAATCATCCCGCAAGTATGCAACGCCAATTTTTAAATATAAATAAGATTAGAGAGAAACATTTTAAACTATGATTCCTCTCTTTTTTTTGCTTAAATTTAAAGTTATTATCCAATTAAAAATTTATTGCCTAAACTATAAATGTTTGATCGCTTCGTCGCCACTTGGCTTATTGGTTTACCCTCTCCATGAGAAGTATTTTAATTGGTAGTCCTAAAGATGTAAGGACGTGTTGTAATGATGGACAAAATACCAGATTGCCCCGATCTGATTTTCGATTTTCTTAGAGAACGATAGAGTCTTCCTGACTAATCGAGAAACTCTTTGTCGCATTGTGCAATTAAATCGTTCTATGTAATTGGTTTTTCTCTCTTTCCCCACCGCTTGATGGCGTTTTGAAGGAATTACCTGTTCATAGGCTTCCCAGAAGTCACTATAACAAACGGCACACTGTCGATAGACTGAGGGCAAAGATTGCCATAGCTTTCTCGCTCCATGACGACGGCGATCGCCGATATGAACCCCGACTATTTCTTTAGTTTTTGCAGCCAAAGCCAACCAAATCCATTGTTTATTGGCTTTATTACCGACAAATGACCACATTTCATCACACTGAATCGTTAATTTTCCTTTTTTTTTGTTCTCACTTTAACTTGCTGAGAAACTGATTCGTATTTAGCATTGACATAACTCTGTAACCAAGGTTCTGAAACTTCTGTAACTCGGGCAATTCCAGCTAAAGGAATCTTCTCTAAGAGTAATTTGTCAATCAAGTTTTTGGTTGGTTGGTCGATCATTTTATTCTGTGGATTTTCCACATATTGTCTACCACAGTCGCGACATTTATAATTTTGCTTGCCATTGTGAATGTGACCGTTTTTAACAATTTGTTCTGAATTACATGATGGACAAGATGGCAAATCTACTGGCATGGAAATCAAATGATCTACAATTTCCTATTTTATATCCTTACATCTTTAGGACTACCAATAATGCTATTAAAAGATCGCCCTTGATTATAGATAAAATCGCTAGCCCGATAACCAGAAATCGTGGTAATTTCATCACTGAGGAATTCCATCGTCCAATAAATATCGTTCGCACAACGGTATATTGCACCTGGAACATTGGCAACCAGAGTCTTGAATCCTTCTTTTATATACTAGTAGTCTTGTTCTATTTTGCTGGTGCTCATCTTTGACCGCCATCCCCGCTTCTCGATCTGGCGTACATTATCAACTTTGGCCAAGACAGAAAGATATTGCTGTAAATGTATTAGTTCATCATCTGGTAACAATCCTTCAAATGGAAAAACGCGCACTAGATTTCCATACTGTCGATAAAGTTTCTCTGGCGAATCATCGACCATGATCATCTTTTCTAATGGGTATCCACGTCTTTTTACCTTCTTCAAATCTTTGATCCAATAGGTCGCATAGCGTTTGTAATCGAATTTACGGACACATCGCTCTTGTGACCAGATAAACGCCAAATCTTCTTTTCTGTCTCCAAATAAATTCAAGCTTATCTCCTCAGCATAGTCTTTTGAAGAAGATGTCCAAACAGCTACCGCAGAAAAGGATGCAAAACAAAAATCGATAAACGAATAAGCATGAGGACGCACGTATACAAAATATGAACCCACCATAAAGTCTTGGACTCGCTTTAGGGGCTTCTTTGTTGCATAGATAAGTGTTTCATCGAGATCTAAAATTATTATTTTGTCAAATATCATTACAGCCGTTTTCAGTTGAATAGACTCCGCTTTTAATTAGTTAGCTTTTAGCTGTCAGCTATTAGCTTTTCTAATTTAATATTAGGTATTTAATGTTTAAGAAATATACTCTGATTCACTACAACGCCCATTGAATTAGAATCGCATAATTTATCTCGCTCTTAAGTTTGATATTTAACAGAATTTTTTCCCAAGCGAGCGCATTTTTCTAATTGATGACACGCCCTAACTAATTGGTAGTACTGCTTCGGTTATCATAAACGCTCAAATTCCATAACAAAATTTAGCTGTGCGATTAATTATGAAATTCTTTCTGGGTGTAGCATCGATGAAAAGCTATGAGCTATTAGCTTTTCACAAAGCGGTTTCAAAATCTACTTTGATGAATGATGATAACGATTGAAGATTTCGTCAGTAAGCCACTCTGAACTTGCTTTGAAGTTATGCATAGGAATTGGCAGCATATTCAAGTAAGTCTGGTTGCGAATTAGATTTCCTGGTCTTCCTTGGATCAACATTTTGTCAAATAACTTGGCAACTGCATCGTTTAGTCCTAATTTTATTAAAGTTCTCCGCATATTCGCGTCAACCGAATGAGGTTCTTTATTTTTAGATAGGGCAATCAGATTATCAGCAATCCCCTTTCCTTGTTGATAGGCAATTTGCGACACTGGGGGTAAGGAATGGTCTTTAACGGTCGCACAGTCTCCTGCTGCAAACACTTCGGGAAAATCGACTAATTGCAGAGTGGGAGTCACCAAAAAAGAACCATGTTCATCTTTGCTTTCATCCTCGATCTGCGTCAGAGATTCAATTAGAGGATTGTTAGCTCTACCAGCAGTCCAAATTGTAGTTTTAGTCGATAGGGTTTCAGTTTCGTCTCGATATACTAATTGATACTGCACGATGAAAATTGTTGTTTTTTGCAATAAAAAATGTGTAGCGATTTTCGAGTCATAGATCTATTGCTGGCAGTGATGTTGAAGCTGGAAATATTATTGCTTCAATACCGTTGATAATTAGACTAACACCTACATATACTCCTAGTAACCAAGTTGCTACTTGTTGGCCATTTGTGACCAAATGAGAATGCCGAGAATAATGCTCACGATGCCGTTGAACAAAATCCAATCCCATTTGGGCAAAGGACGTAATTGGAAAGCACGAACTACACGAAAAACGCCATCGAGAAAAATATAAAACCCCAAAACAAGAGTTAATGTAAACACTCCCGCTAGTGGGTAAACTAATAAAAAGATTGCAGCGACTATAGAAATAATACTAAATAGCAGCTTGAATAGAATTCTTCCTCTATTTCCCGATTTAAGGGCATAAATAAACTGAACGATGCCATAAATAAGTAAAAGCCAAGCGTACATTAGCTCTACAGCTATAGAAGTCAAGAAGCAAGGGCTAGTGAGGGCAATAATTCCTAACATGAGCATGATAATGCCCATCGTCAAGATCAATCCAGAATTTTGCTGATTCCTTTTACGTTCCTGAGTTCTCATTTTATCTCCTTTTTTAATTCAGTCTTTGTCTTCAGGTCTTATCAAAAGTTGCGTTCTGACTGGCTATTTAAATCGCGATTGCGGTTGCCAATCACGGACTAACTGCGTGTCGCGGAGCAAGTCCTTTGGACTCAGCTAGCGGTCGGCATCGCAACAAGAAATTGGATCGATGCTGTCTTGGCAAATTAAGAGATGCTTGTTAGCCCCACTCATTAACAGATAAAAGAATAGATAAAAGTTATGAGGAATTTATGAGTAGTGCTTATTTTTGGGGGTAAAGCGATCGCACTAACTGTGTTTGAAAAATACTCAATCGGCTTTAAGAAAAAGGATTCATGCACCGTGATCGAGCTATAAGAGTTTACAGTCAACTAAAAAGAAATATGGTCAGAAGAGAGAAGATAAATTATTTGACCTTGCCTTATCGCCGAGATCGCCACGTACATCAATACAAGTTAAAAAGAGCGAAAGACTTTCAGACATTGCAATCTAGCATTTATCAATTTTCCTCATAAGTCCTTCATAACTATTGCTTAGCTTGAACAGCACAAGCAACCGATGGATATTTTTGTATTGCTTAAGAGGTGTAATCTAGCTTTCGTTTGTCATGCCTGACTCACTCAAAATTGGCAGAGCAGTATAAATACCACTATTACAAGGAACAGATTTAATGACTCAACAGTTTAATGCTTTTGCAGATTTCCGCATGAATGACCACCATGTCATTATCACAGGTGGCGCACAAAATATCGGGGCAGGAATAGCCAAGACGCTTGCCAGTGCTGGAGCGAACGTGATGATTGCCGATCTTCAAGGCGATAAAGTCAAAGAAACGGCAGCAAGTATCGCAGCAGAAACAGATAGCCATTGCATTGGTATGGCTTGCGACGTAACGAAGTCCGAAGACATAAATGCGGTTGTCGCAGCGACCGTAGAGGCGTTCGGGGGAATATCGACCCTTATTAATAATGTGGGTTGGGGCGATCGCCATGACTATCCGACAGCGATTTCTGACCAAGCGTTTATTGATTCTTACAAGCTCAACACAATCAGCGCCTACCGTATGTCCATGGAGTGTCTACCGCATTTGCTCAAGGCAAAGAATCCGAGCATTAGCAATTCTGGCTCATTTTCATCAGCCGTGCCTACTTATGACATTCTAGCCTATGGCACATCAAAGGCAGCCCTAGACCAGATGATGATTTCGATTGCACATATGCTGGCTCAAAAGGTTCGCGTAAACTCTATCCTCATCGGCACTGTAATGACGGCTGGCTATGGTGATGCTGGAATCGATCTTGCCGTAGAAAAGCTGTTCCACCCCGACAATCTAACTGGTCGAACAGGTCAGCCTAGGGATATTGCAAACGCGATGCTTTGATTATGCTCGCCAGCAGGTAGTTGGGTTAGTGGTCAGATGCTTAAAGTTCATGGCGGTGGCTCGGTCGTCCGCCTATTCGACAGACGATCGCAGGTATTCTCTTTCTCTAGTTGATAATTGTTTTGGTGGAGGAGAGGTCGATGAAAATAACTTTGCCGAAAACGGAACTTGAGCGGTTATTTGTAGCTCGGAGTAAGTCTGTAACTTTCAAAAATAAGTGGGGTCTTGCACACTTTTGGTGAACCGAAAATAAGGCGATCGCTAAGAAATGCAGCATGGTTTCAAAATTTATAATGTCTATCAGACAAGCATTTTATGAGTAAATAGGAAGAGAAATTAAAAGCATGATGATTTATGTTAGAAGTTCAGCCCTTGGATAATTCTGGTTTATTACAACATTTACTGCCTGATTTTTTTGTCTCAAGATAACATCTTGGTCAATCAGTGAAACAGAAAATAAATTAACGATACAAGTTAAAACTCAGAGCATACAGGCAGTTTGTCCGATTTGTAATTCAATAAGCGATCGCGTCCATAGTAATTATCAGCGATCGCTATTAGATGTATCTTGGGGGAACTATCAAGTCTGTTTGAAGCTTTCAACCCGAAAATTATTTTGTTCAAACTCAAATTGTGAGCGTCGAATTTTCACACAGAGATTACCCAAAATAGCAGCACCTTGGGCAAGACGAACAGAGCGATTGAATATTCAACTTATTAAAGTAGGTTTAGCACAGGGAGGATTACCAGGGTCACGTTTGACTCAACACTTAGGAGTAAAAATTAGCCGTCAAACCCTACTCAGGTTAGTAATGAAAATGCCATTACCATCTCACCCTGTCCCAAAAATCTTAGGAGTTGATGACTGGGCTTATCGTAAACGCCACACCTACGGTACTATTTTGGTAGATTTGGAAACTCGTCAGCCAATAGACTTGTTATCTGACCGCACAGCTACAACTTTAGCCGAATGGCTACAAGAGCATCCTGGGGTTGAAATCATCTCCAAAGATAGAGCCAAAGCTTATAAAGAAGGAGCGTCAAGAGGATGTCCAGAAGCCATTCAAATAGCAGACCGCTTCCACTTACTACAAAATTTAGCTCAAATGTTAGAAGTAGTGTTGAATCAACACCGAACATTACTGAAGAATGTGGAAGATGAGACCAATAATTGTCCGATTATTGAAGATCAAAAAGTTGCTCAACCAATTAGCTCGAACCAAAAGCTCTCAAACTTGCCGTAAGAACGGAAGCCAGTTGAAGGTTATGGAGGAAAAGCAATTGCTCACCACTTAGGGATTGGCAAAAACTGTTTTTCGTTAACATCCTGAAAGAGGACGAAGTGATAAAGGACGAGGAAGTTTCTCCTTACAAAAAGTATCTTCAGTCAATGGAATTCTGGTTTTCACGATTCAGAAACTTTATGCTGAAATTAAATTACATTATGAAGGAAGCTATGTCACTTTAGCTCGAAAAGTCTGCGTGAAGCACAGGGCAAGAGAAAAACTTAATAAACCATTACCGATAGTGTTTGAACCGAAAAAATCGCTGATGACTGTACGTCAGTATGGCTAATTCTACGTCATAGCATCAACCAAAACAAAGCCGAAACGGAAGCCATTGAATTATTGAAAAAACAACATCCAGATCTTAATACGGGAATTTCTTTAGCAATGGATTTTGCCGATTTAGTTCGTCGAAAAGCGGTGCGACCCCGCGTCGCCGACAGGCGCAAGGGAACGCGCACCAAGAAACAAAATAAATTAACGGAATGGTTGAAAAACGCCGAGGAAAGTAAGATAAGAGCCATTAGTGGTTTTGCGAACAAACTAAAAGATGATTTAGATGCAGTCACAAATGGAGTGACTTATCAATGGAGCAATGGGCAAGTAGAAGGACAAGTTAATCGACTCAAGATGTTAAAAAGGCAAATGTATGGACGTGCCAGTCACGAACTACTCAAGAAAAGATTTTTGTGTCCTGTCTAGTAGGCTAGCGATCGCTAGTTCTTGAGTTCACCAAAAGTGTGCAAGACCCTATTTACTGTGACACTGCCAATAATTTGATTTTGCGTATCGCTTCCAGAAGCTACATCAAAAGCAATAATTTTCTCATTAGTCGTTGCAAATAATCTTGTTCCATCACTGTTTAGAGCTAATTGACGAATAGCACCTGAACTAGGGATATTAAGATTTGAATGAGTATGATAATCCTTGGAGTCGGGATCGATATTTAAAATATAAATAGTTCCAGTATTACGATCTCCTATGTAGGCATATCGGTCATCAGAACTGATAACAATTGAAGATGGAGTCGCTCCTGCACCAAGATTAATTGGGTTTATTCCCGATGTTTCAAGATTAGTATCTAAATTACGAAATCCAATGCCATCCACTACGGCGACTGAATGAGTTTTTTCCAGAGGAACATAAATACGAGAAGCATCACTCGTAGCTGCTAGTTCTTTTGGTAAATCAGGTTGCGTCGGATCGCCAATAGGAACTTTGGCTAGAATTAGGTCTGAACTACCAACAGCCGAGTTGTTAATAGTAGCTTTGGGATCTGAAGTGTCAATAAAATAAATTTCATCAGAAAGACGTTGTACCGTGACAGCTCTTTCAATATTTTCGTCAATATTTAGAGAAATATTACGGCTAGATAGCTCTCCCTTCGATATATTAAATCTTATCCACAATAGAAGCATCGCTTACCGCATAACCATCATCGGCAAAAAGCTTAAAGGATGCAGTACCTGTATAGCCTACCTCTGGTTTAAAGATGGCAGTCTGACCATCAGCACTAAAGGATACCTGACCGTGTTCTACATCCCTGGTTCTAAAGAAAGTGCGATCGCCTTCGGGGTCTTTTGCCAAATCCTTTAAGGGAATCTCAACGCTTAAATCCTCATGGGTTATCGCTTCACTATCTTTGACCACAGGAGCTTGGTTATAACGGAAACCGTAGTTACTACCGAGTATTTGCACATCTTTTGAGTTAATAGTGCGATCGCGATTTACATCCAAGGCTGCATCATAACCAGCATCACCAATCGATGTACCAAGGGCATTTTTGACTAACTGACTATCAACCCCGTCCACTGCATTATCGCGATTTACATCCCCTGCAATACCCAGTTGCAGTTCATAATCTCCTGCATCGTTAACAGAGAGTAAATTCAAGCCTTCTTTATCAATCGTATAAAGAGCAAAGCTACTATCGGCAGTTGTTTGGGTACTAAGGAGTGTTAAGCCTTCAATAGTTGGCAGTTCATCAGTACCAGTTAAATCTACTCCTAATAGGACAGAACCAGTATTTGTAGAGAGGATTTCCGAATCTCTAAAGCCAAAGCTATACAGACCCTCTCCCGTACCCGTAGTAGTTGACCCAGTAAAGGAACTAGCCGTACTCAAATCACCAGTAAGCGGTTTAACTACAGGAGTATCAAAGTATTCAATTGCCTCTCCCGTATCACCCGCAATCAGATTCAATCCTTGATCGCCATAGCTGTAGCGGACAGAATCACCAAGGGCTAGGTTTCTGGCACTAACTAGATTACCCGCCTTGTCATAGTCATAAACAACCGCCGTGCCGTTAGGTGCAGTTACCTGAGTCAAACGACCAGCCTTATCGGTTTCAAACCTAACCATCTCACCCGTAGCAGGATTCAAGATACCACTATCGCTGTAAATTAACCGCGTACCATCTGCTGTAACTTGCTCTTGTAAATTACCCGTAGCATCTAAGGTGTAAACTACATTTTCTGGTGTGGTTAGGGTGTAGGGATTTGGGGAATTGGGGGTTTGGGGGAAAGAAGGATTATACGGCTTGGCTGTTTGCAGATCGTAAAATCTGTTGCCTGCCTTACTCAACAGTACATCAGTAGAGTCTAGGGTATAATTAACCCCATCATCAGCTACCCACGCGGGACGATAGTAAGTCAAGCCTGTAATCTTTTCGGCTACTGGTTGGAAGGTAAAGCCGACTCTTTCGCCGTCGGGAGTAGTGAGGTAGAGTCTTGTACCAGATTCAAAAGGTTTTAACCCCTCATTCCCCTTACCGCGAATCTCAACATCAGTCTCCAGGTCAAAGTCCCAACTACTTGCCCAGCCATTACCAAAGCTGCCAGATTCTTGACGCTGCACCGAATCATAACGACGAGTCAGATCTATACTAGTACCGCCAAAGTCAATACTCAGATCGTTATCAATCCTTTGATACTGCGCTTTCTTATCATTACCCTCAACTTCTACAACAATTTCAGTAGTAGAGGTACGACCTTTAATATCAGTAGCGGTTAGCTCAAGAGTGTAGAAACCATTACTATATATAGCAGGATCTAAAGATGCGATCGCGCCATTATTAACATTGCCATAACCAGTTGCTACTACACCCCCTTCACCTTTACCCTTCAAAGATAAAGTCCATTCATCAAGATTGCGATCGCTAACCGTCGCCTTAATCTCGGTAGCACTGTCAAAAGCCTGACCATTCAAGCCCAAGCCAAATGCCACCACAGGGGCTGCCTTGTCTTCGGGGTCGCGTACCTTGAGTATTTCTGTCTTAGTAGCAGTACGTCCTGCTGCATCGGTAGCGGTAACTTCTACCTCCACTCTGCCTGTAGTATCGGCAATAAATTCAGCTCGGTTACGCTTATCTAAGGTCAGCTTTTTACCGTTAACCGAAACTGAGATCGTTTTAATCTCGGTAAAGCTATCGGCTAAGGCATTAATAACAACTTTCTGCCCTGGAATAGCCGGAAAACTGGGAGTGAATTCTAAATTAACTACGGGAAGTGTTGGTTTGGCTTCAACGCGAATTAGAGCATTGCGTTCGGCTATGTCTTCGCCATCAGATACCTGATAGGTAACAACATAATCTCCTACCTGTCCTGGAGCTGGCTGCCATTTGACTAGTCCTGTATCTTTATCTAGAGTTGCACCTAGGGGTAAGTTTTCAACGCTATAGGTCAACGTCGCCCCTGCATCGGGGTCAGAACTAGAGAGAGTAAATTCTAATTCTTCTCCTAAAGCCACTATCTGCGGCTTAACCTCAATACTAGGAGTGCGGTTGACGTTGGTAACGGCAATCTCAAACTCCTTAAGATCCCGACTACCATTGCTATCGGTAACGGCAAACTCTAATTTGTAGTCTCCTGCCTGTCCGTAGTTGGGCTTCCACTTAAACTCTCCCGTGCGACTATCTAGTTTTGCTCCAGATGGTAGTTCGGAAACAGCCGAGTAGAGTAAAGGATCGCCGTCGATATCATTACCCTTGAGGTTAAAGACCAGCTCGGTATTCTCCCTTGTAGACTGGAGGGGTAGTTGAGTCAGAACAGGAGCGCGATCGCTAGTGGAGCAATATTAGCATGGCTGCCCTGAATTTCTGTAGCAAAAGCAATGGCTTTAAAGGGTCGTAATACCGAATCAAATTCCGATGGGCTAGCTGTATTAGTTGTATTGGGAAGGGCAGCTTTGGCTTCAGTAAAGAGAGGGTTGGTTTTGTAGTTGGGATTGGGTGGACTAGCAGGGGCGGGAGTTGGTTCGCTGCTGCGGACTACATCGGCTAGTGAACCCAAGTTAGTGCCACTGCCATCATCGGGTAGGGTGACTCCTAAGTTGGCTACTTCTCTATTACCTGCGTTATCTGTGGCTAGAGCCAGGAATTCATAAGTTTTACCTGCAAAGGCAATGGTGTAGGGAAGAGTCTGTATCAAATCTTGCGCCATAGATATGTGCGGTTACATATTTGCTGTCTCCCCCCTGGTCGGCAATAACGTCGGTAATGCTAGAGGGAAGAGCTTCTGCCAGGATACGGGTTTTAGTGTTTTTGCTTGGTTGAGAGAAACCTTTGACTAGGACGTAGTAAGTTCCAGGTTCGGTGGTGGGAAGGATAACGTTTTGGTCTGCTTCTAAACCGCCCTTGTAGGCATAGTCATAATCTGTGCCTGTGGGAATAGTTCCTTGTTTGATAAAGACTTCATAGCATTATTGACGGCAGAGTCTACATTAACCCGTAAGGTTTCTCCCTCACCCACCTCAACTTGATAGAGACGAGACTGCCCCGTACTGAGAGTAGTTTCTTTAGCTACACCCAAGTTTAATTCCTCTACCGTAACGTTAAGAGGATTAGGGGAAGCGGTACAGTTATTGACCTCATTCTCCGTCTCATAGACCTGATTCAAGATATCAGGACGGACGATGATGCGGTACTGCCCTGGTGCAGCAGGAGGTAAGATTGTGTCTAGATTTTGCGTATAGGATTCTCCAGGTTCAATTATGCCATTATGCTTGACCTTACCTAAAGGACGGTCTTCAATATCCCAAATAGCATCGGTGGAAAGGTACAGCGCATCACTCCACTCACCTTTAGCTGCATTTGGTCCTGCGTTAGTCACAGTCCATCGCAAACTGATATTGTCGCCTGAGAGGGCAGTATTGGGAACTTTAATATCTTCAACCTGAAGATCGGCAGGAGGTGGGAAGTCTAAAGATAATGGTTGCGTACTGGGACGGGAATTATTAAAGTCAAGTCCGCCTTCAAATATTTCTGCTTTAGTTCCTTTGCTGGCAGGGTCGCTAATGACGAAGACATAATATGGCCCCGATAAATCTGTAGGCAGATTGACAGTTTGATCGACGGTATAGCTGGCACCTGCATTTAAGCCTCCAGAGTGACCAAAAGAAGTCAAATAGCGATCGCTCTGTAGATCTAAGAACTTGTCACGAGAAAGATAAACGCGATCTTGCCAGCTAGTTTGAGTAGGATTACCTGTTCCCTGGTTGGTTACGGTGTAGCTAAGGTTGAAGCTCTGTCCTACTGTCGCCCGTTGGGGAATATCTACCGAAGTTATCGCTTCTGGGGCAACTATATTGGTTACTGTAAGATCTGGTGGAGCGGTAAAGGTAACATTAAAAGGATCGGAAACTAAAGAGTTGTTATTGTTATAGATAAATTCAAATGGACCACCAGTTTTAGCAACTATGTAGTGTTCACCTGAAATGCATTCAGGTAGAATCACCTGTCCCGAACGATTGTAGTTTTTACCTACGGCTAAAGCTCCTGCCCTGTCAAACGAACCTAAATCGGCAACTATATTTTTACCTTGAGGATCTGTAGCTAGGTACAGAGAGTCTGACCATTCGCTAGTATTGGTTAAACCGATACCGTCGTTAGTTACCGTCCAGTTTACCGTTATAGGCTGTCCGCTATTGGCTGCACCAGTCGTGTCCAGTTCGGTGATTTGCAAATCGGCATAGGGGATGGTCATCACATCGAAGAAGCCATCTTTGCCACCGACGTTATTTTCTTCTAAACCGTTTTCAAATACCTTTGTCTTGGCATCTGTCTTGATAAAGAGGTTGTAGCGGCCAGTAAAGGCGGGAGGCAGCAGTATATTTTCGCTTCTGTCGTAAAATTCACTTTCTGCTAAAAAGCCTGTATGGGTATACTCGCCAATGACAAGATCGTCACTATTGCCAACAGTCCCATCCTTTGAGGCAATAACTCGATCTACCCAGGTATCGCTGTAGCCAGTTCCCGTACCCTGATTGGTTACCCTCCAGCTAACCTTGACTTTAGCTGGGTCATCAATGGTTAAGTTAGGCGCAGTGACGTTGGAAACGGCTAAGTCGGCGTAGGGAGCTAGGGTAATATCTATGGGATTAGCAATAACGTTGTTGTTTTCGCCGATAGCTTCAATTAGATTATCGTCTGCATCGCTGACAATCAATACATACTTATTACCAATAATGTCTTCACGAAGGTTGGTATTAATGGAGATTTCTTTAGTTTCCCCTACCGTCAAACTTTCCCTATGTTCAAATTCTCCAAAAACCCGATCGAGATCTGCTTCAAAAGTCGCGTTATCACAAATATATACCTTATCTTTCCAGCTACTAATGGTGGCGGACGTTCCTTGGTTGGTTATAGACCAACTGAGATCGACATTTGACCCAGATAGAGAGGTGGCGGGGGCAGATATCAAAGTAGGAACTATATCTGCGTGGGATACTTTAGTTATGTTATCTGCTGCCCCTAGGTTATTACCGACGCTCTGGATTTAAATTTAAGCCATCGATGTCGAGAACATACTCACCTGCTGGTAACTTTAAGATGGGATCGGCAATGTTTTTTCCATCCGACTGTGTAAAATTGCGATTGTAGTAAGTCTTGCCGTCTGTATCTTTAATTGTCCAGTTAAAGTTACTGTTGTTAGTTAAAGCATCAGAGTATAGTGAAGAATCTTCGTTGAGAGTGAAACTATACTGGTCTTGCTGTAGTACATTGGAGGTAACTGTTTCTCCTAATGTCAAATCATCAGGCTCTTTCGTCAACGAGCGCACATTAAAGCTGTAGTTACCATTGTAAGAAGAATAAAGATATTCAAAAATCGCTCCTTCCATTAATAGGCTATAAGTTCCTGTTTTGGCTAAGGTTAATTCACCCCCATCAGAGTTGAAAGGACGATCGAATACTATAATTGCCATCAGGATCGACTAAACTCCAATAAGTACTTCCCGTTCCATAAGGATAAGTCCCTGCATAACTGAAATAGTCAAACAGAAAGCGATCGCTCCTTTGCTGCATCAAATTTGTATAGATCGGTTTGATTGCCAGGGTCAAGCTGGTCACTAACTGAGGTGTCTGGAGTCAGGATGCTGGCTGTTTTAAGGTCGGATAGACGGAAAGAATAGGTAATATTTGTGTTTGGATAGTCGCTGCTTGCGAGATAGCTACCAGCTTTTAAGTTGAGGACTGGATTGTTAATTTGATAGCCATCGGATGCAGCAAAGGAGCGACTATCAACTACCTTTCCATCTGCTCCTGTTAAACTCCATTTGAAATTGCCATTATTGGTTAAAGCATCGAAATAAAGCAAAGAATCGGTATCGAGGTTGACATTAAAATATTTGTTTTGGGCGATGGTACTCGTGATAGTCTGACCGAGATTTAATGAAGGTGCGATGAGATTTATAGCGACAGCTTTGAGATTATTGGTCTCGTCAGTTTCACCTTGAGAGTTATCGCGATCAGTTACGAACAAAAGATAACGATTACCTAGTAAACGAGATGGAAGGGCTACATTTTGGGAAATCGTGTAATTGTCCCTCGCTGCTAATGGTGTTTGTGCATCTATCAATTCTTCGGTGACGTAAATATCTGAGTTATCAAATGCTGTATCGCTAGAAATATAAACTTGATCGTACCAATTATTTAGTGCAGTAACTTTTCCAGAGTTAGTAACTGTCCAAGACAATGGAATTGTTTCTCCTAATGCAGCATTTGATGGTGCGGTGGCATTAGATACAACTAAATCGGGCGGAGTTATTTCAATTGGAACTGCACGAACATTATCTGTCTCGTTAGTTTCGCTTTGGTCATTATCATCATCGGTAACAAATAGTAAAAAGCGATTGCCTAATTCTGTATAGGGGATAGAAAAGCTAGCTTCAGTAGTATAAGAATCTAAACTTTCTAATGAATCCTGATTATTTCTTAATTAAGAATAAATAGGTTCATCTTCAGAAAAGTAGACGCTATCATACCAACGAGCATTGGCATTTGCTTCTCCAGTGTTATCTACCGTCCATGAAATATTGTAAACATCACCACCATAAAGAGGAGTATCCAGCCCACCAGTTTCGGAAATCTTGAGATTTGGCTCTTTTATTTCAATGGGTGCAGCATAAACATTATTAGTTTCGTTACTCTCTCCTTGCTGGTTATCGTCATCGGTCACAAATAAAAGATAGCGAGATCCAGGTTGAATATAATTGGAAATTATAATATTTTCCTGATTGCTATAGCTATCTCCTGGCGCTAAAGGAGTATTATCATCTGTATATTGAGACGAAATATAGGTGTCATTGTCGTCAAATACGGGATCGTCAGAAATGTAAATGCGATCGCTCCAATTAGCATTGGCTGGATCTGAACCATCATTGCTAACTGTCCAAGCAATATCAATACTCTCTCCTAAAGAAACGGTTGAAGGATCAGTTACCGTAATACTTAAATCTGCTTTTGCGAAAAGCTCAATTGGGACAGCATAGGTATTGTTAGTTTCGCTACTTTCTCCTTGGTTGTTGTAGTTATCAACAGCAAAAATTAGATATTTGAAACCAGAAGATGTATTGGGAAGATTAATATCTTTGGTAATTGTGTAGCTATCGGATGGAACGAGTGAAATGTAGCCAGAATTTAAAGTTGGTGAATTTTGCTCTTCTTCTTCTCCTTGAGCGGACAAAAGTAAGGCTGATTCTTCTTCCCCTTCATTAAAACTTTCAGAAATATAAACATCATCAATGTAAATATCATCATTACCGTCTAGCTATTCATCATCAGAAAGATAAACCGAATCATACCAATTAGCAGGTGCAGCCACATCGCCGATATTTTCTACAGTCCAATTTGTTGTAATAGTATCATTGACCGAAGCTGATGTAAGAGCTTGTGCATCAGTAATGGTGATGTCAGCAGCTACTAACTGTATAGTCACAGCAGTTAGATTGTTATCTTCATTTGCTTCTGTCAGATTATTGTATCCATCGGTAGCAAATAAAAGTGCCAAACCCCATCTAAACTATCTTCGCTACCGTAACCATAACCATATCCATTACCATCCCCGTAAGCATTTCCTATACCGTTTCCGCTACCATAACCGTTTGTTTCCGCTATTATAGAGGAAAAATGGCGTAAACCCATTTCAATAAAGACAGTGAAAAAGATTATTACCTTACCAACTTTACTCCTACTATTATCTTTGGCTTCTCCAGGCATTCTTCAGGCTCAAGAAAATAAACATCAAATACAGCAGCTTGAAAATACCGAAAGAATAAATGCCTTTAACCTAGTTAGTGCTGCTTATAGAGGTAGATTTAAAGAGTTGGGCATTCCCAGCTATGCCAGACTCGACCAAGCATATCGAGGCGGACAAATAACCGCATTGGATTTGGTTAAAGCAGCAGTTGAAGCCAATCAATTATCGGCAATTGCTTTGGAAGATAAAAATTATGTTAATGCAGTTGATACTAGTCTTCATGGTCTGGTAACGAGATAAACACACTCGACTATTGAAAAATAAAAAATCATGAATTCAAACAATTTTCCATGAAGTTAAAAAAGCTAGGTTGAGCTTGAAAACAAAGGCTTAAAACCTTTTGGCAGTGAGTAATGTGATGAGTGTTTAAAATTGATTGCCGCGTGGCGATACAGTGTTACCTAGAAACAACACATAGAGGTTGCGCTCGCATGAATTAGGGGGATATGACAGTAAAATTTACGAATCGTTGCCATCTCCTGACCTGCTTAACGGCGATCGCACTTTTGACTAAAAACTAGCGGATGATAGGACTACCATGATGTTGAACCAGATACCATTTTTGTGCCATTTTCTAAAAAATGTTGGTTGCTATTGATTGTGCTTTTAGTTTTCTGCCTCGGCTCGACTGTAACACGGTTTCGCGAACTACTATATAAGCAATAGCCCAATCAACTTTGACCTTAACAACTTCTACATCAATTTCTATTGAATCAGTGTTGTTAAAAATAGATTTCCAAGAAGCTTGAATTGTATCCCATCCCACCAGCACCTTACCCCCAGGATGAATACACAAACTGGACGAACCTTGCCACGACAAACGGTTCATGTTTCCCAGATCTTTACTGGAAGAAGCATCATAAAAAGCTTGATTAGTAGCTAAAACTTTTTCTCGATCCAATGAATCAGTCATAAGAGGATTTTATAAACAATTTTAGTCAAACTACTATTTTTTGCTTAAATTGAATTCTTCAAGGTAATAAGATTCATCGACCTCCACCAACCGCTTTTTGGCTTTTTTTTGCTCCAAGGTTTTTTTGGGTTCTGGTGGTTTGGGAGTATCGGGTCATCATTACGGAAGTCATCACCACCGTTGCTATCATTAAACGACGAGAATAACCAAGCCACCAATAAACCAAATAGGTAAGCGAATGCTAGAAGGATAACAAGTCTAAATGCTATCAAAAACATGGTTTTTTGAGGGGTTTGGGGAGTTTTCGTGCCTTAATTATACGGTAATCTCGATTGTAGAAACTTACTTTCCAACCTCTCCTTCAATCTCGTATACCTCTGCTGCTGCTTGACCTGCTTTACGGCGATCGCAATAGCCTTTTGTGAACCTACAATCAACGCTAGTTTCTTAGCTCTAGTAAGACCAGTGTAAAACAGATTACGAGAAAGCATAACGTAGTGCTGAGTATAAAGGGGTAAAATAACTACGGGATATTCCGAACCTTGACTTTTATAAATACTCGTCGCCCCAGCGAGAGTAATTTCATTCAAATCGGCATAGTCATAAACTACATCACGACCGTCACGATGAGGCGCGTTCCTTTGCGCCGTAAAACGACGTGGTGAGACACTTGCGTTGCGGCACATGCGGAAGTGCGCCTTTGTATGACCCGTTGCGGGGGTTTCCCCCGTTGAGGTATAGCATTACGCGAAGACATTAGGACATTGCGCGAAAGCAGAATCAACACACTCTCGGATAGTTTCAAAATCGTAAATTCTTTGTTTCATCCAAGTTTTGAGAACCGACCACCAACGCTCTATTTTGTTTAAATCAGGGGAATACGGGGGCAAATACCAAATTTCACATCCTGCATGATGAACGATTTCAAGAATGCTTTGTCCTTTGTGAAAGGTTGCATTGTCAATCACGATAATGTCGCCAGACTTCAATTGAGGAAGCAAACTTTTTTCTAACCAAGTCTCAAATACTTGACGATTACAACATCCCTCATATGTCAACGGTGCAAAAACTTTTCCTGATTTTAACGCTGCAATCCAACTAACCCTGTCTACTCTTCGACCCGATTTTAATCCATAACATCTTGTTCCTTTCGGGCTATATCCGTATGGATAATCGTCTCGATTGTCGAATCCTGCTTCATCTACATAGACGATTTTGCTTCGATCTATTTGACCGATACGTTCAAGAAATTGTTGCCTTTTTTCTTCATTTCTCTCTCGATACCCATAAGTTTGTCTTGGTCAGCGTACATGCGGGCAAGCCCTTTGTCTTGCGCCTGTCGGCGACGCGGGGTCTGACCGCTTTTTTTCTAGTTATGCCCAGCTTTCTTATCGCATCGCTGACATTTTGCTGAGTTAGATTCTTCCCCCATAATTGAGCTATTCGTTGCTGTGTTTTGTTGTTGTGTTGCAACACAAATTCTTGAAAACGCAGGAGGTTTTTAATCTTGGGCTTTTTTCCTTTTTGATGAAGAGCGATCGCTTTGAAGTCACCCTGAACTTGTTCTCTTTTGAGCCACAAGTTCAGTGTGTTACGACTGATAGCGAACATTCGGCATACATTGACTTTCTTCTCGCCACTTTTTACTGCTTTAATTGCCTTCGCTCGCAAATCGTAACTGTAAGGGGATGCCATTAATCCTATTCTCTTTCGTTTCTTGATTTATTCAGTATAGCGTCCTAACCTTATAACGTATTGCTATACCTGCGGGGGGCACCCCTTGGTTGTCGAGGGCGAGCAAAATGTTGAACCATGCGCGGGGGTCGCCTCATCAAAATCAATCGTGATTTCCTTTTCGGTTTTATCAATCGCCCTAACTATTCCTAGATCGCCATTAAACACCTCCCTGCTGTAGTCGTTTTTGAGCTGCATTACGCGATCGCTTACTCTCAAAATACTATCTCCTCTGACTAACTCGGCTTTATCTTCGGCAGGAGGATTGATTAGCTGTTGTAGCACTTTGTTTAAATTACGAGTACCAATTAAACCCTTAGTCATGGGACACAGCACCTGTACATCGGTAGCAGGGTCAAAACCAGCATGAGGAATGTAATGCTCGATTAGTTCACAAATAGTTTGTACGCCATAGCTTCTGTGCCTCCTGAATGCCAGAGACAGTCAGATGTAGCTTTCATGCTAATTGGTTCGAGTTTGGGTATCTGACCGTGATTGATTTGATGGGCGGTACGAATAATCGCACTTTCTGCTGCCTGACGAAATACTTGAGTCAGACGCACGACGGGGATTTTCTCTGAGGCAATTAGGTCTTTGAGAACATTTCCAGGTCTCACAGAGGGTAACTGATCGATATCTCCTACCATCAGCAGTAAACAATCTTTAGGTATGGCTTTGAGCAGAGAATGAGCCATGAATAAATCGACTATGCTAGATTCATCTACTACAATCGCACTGCAATTAAGCTGATTATCCAAGTCTCGTTTAAAGCCCATCTTGCTTGGGTCAAATTCCAACAGACGATGCAGGGTTTTTGCCTCAATTAACTGTTCTTCAGTTATCATTTCTTTAAGTATTGCAGCGATCGCTTCTTCTTTTGCTTTATATTCTTCAGTGGTCAGTAACTCCTTGGTAAAAGGTACGATCTTAGATTCGGGTAGATAACAATGTCCGTCTTCACTGGCTTTATCTAGAACATGAAGCACTCCCGCCCGATAGCGAAACTTAGACCAGGGTGATACTTCTACATTGACTGCAATGCGATCGGCAGTTAAAAACCCAATCCCAAAGATATCTATTGCTAGCTGGTATGGATTTGTTGTTACCGTCGAGATCGCACTATCACCATACTGTTTGTATATCTTCACGGCATAGGTAGTAAATACCCCGTGTCCTGAAAGAAAAATCATTACTTCTTTAATTGATTTCTGTTCCTCCCAAGTGCTAGAAATCATAGTGATTCGTTTTTTAGCTATCCCTGGCACTTCCGAGAGGCGATAAATTTGGTTTTCGATGATCTCTAAAGTATCCAGCCCAAAATGCTTGACGATGAGTTTAGCAGTAACAGGTCCTACTCCTTTAATCAAACCACTGCCTAAATATTTCTCAATTCCCGTCAGCGTCGCTGGTTTAGTCTCTTGATACTGAACAACCTGAAACTGCGAACCATACTGAAGGTGTTCTATGCAAATTCCCTGTAGCTGTAGCGTCTGTCCTGCTTGGATGTTGGCAAAGCTACCTACTACCGCAATTAACTGTTTGACATTACCCGTGTTCAACCGCGCAATAGTATAACCCGACTCTTCGGAGTGAAACGTAATTCGCTCAATAACTCCAGTCAGTGATGATAGCTGTGTTGTCGCAATTGATGAGGTCATAAAGCAAATGTTCTATTGCTCAAATTAATGGTTTATTAATGTTCCCTAATATTAAAAGATAAATAATATATAGCAATATGTGGTCGTCGAATGAATCAAACGTGATTGGTCATTGACCTTGGACTAGCGATAATAGGTTGAGCGTTTTTGTCAGGGGTTCGAGCTGAAGATGTGCGGTTACTATGATATGGCACGATTTAAAGTCTCTGCTTTGAGTCACCTTACAAGTGAGATAGTAGATGTTGACAACTGATAAGTAACTAATAACGTATGTTAAAATCAATCATAGATCTGTTCGCTTCACTCTACATTTCATTTCCTATTGGTGTTCAGGGGTCGACGTTATTGGCTTTGCGAGTCGGCGTAGGAGTATTGTTTGTCCTGCATGGCTATCCGAAACTAAATCATCTTCAAATCTGGTCTAATGCTTTAAAAATGCCAATTTATCTCTGCTTTCTATCGGCTTTATCGATGTTTATCGGTGGTTTTTGCCTAATTGTAGGCTTGTTGACTCCTCTTGCTTGTGTGACTATTTCGGGTTCGATGGTATTTGCGCTGGTTCTAGAAATTATTCAAGGATTACCTTTTGTAGCACCAGACCCCTATCTAATTCCCGAAGGAGAGTATGAAGGTGCGAACGGGAAAGGCGAACCTCCCAGCCAAGAGAAAGCATTCATTTTCATTCTAATGTTAACTGTACTCTTGGTTTTTGGTCCTGGAGGATTTTCAATTGATGCCTGGTTATTTGGCGTTGCTCGATGAGCAATGGATTAAGCAAAGACCTAAATTTCTAAAAACACACGCCTCAAAAAAGGTCACACCGCTTTTTCTTATTACCTGGTGAATAGCTTCACTATATTTTTTCTTTCTATTTTTGGTAGTCCTAAAGAGGTAAGGATATAAGATTTAGAATGTAGAGCATTTAAGCTATATGTCAGCCGATTTACCCCTTTTTCCATCTTGTGACTCAAACCAAATTGTTAAGAATGGCAAGATCCATAATGGTAAGCAGAATTACAAATGTCAAGATTACGGAAGACAATTTGTAAAAGATCCCGAAAACAAAATTATCGATCAAGACACAAAAGATTCAATTGATAAGCTGCTGTTATAAAAGATTCCTCTAGCTGGTATTGCCAGGGTTACCTAGGTTTCAGAACCTTGGCTACAAAATTATGTTAACGACAAATATGAATCAGTTTCTAAACAAGTTCAAGTGAGAGCTAAAAAAAAGCGGTGCGACCCCCGCGCATGGTTCAACACCCGTTAGCATTCCCTTGCGCCAGCCGCAAAATGCGGCTCGACGTTGCTTCTTGCTCAATAAGCTCAACGGGTCGCAGACCCGCAACGCTTTTTCGCGCACGCGGGGTCTTGACTCAGTTTGCTCGCCCTCGACAACCAAGGGGTACCCCCCGCAGGTACCTCGCCCTCGACAGTTCCAGAAGACGCGGGGAACCCGCGCAACGGACTCACCTGCGGACGAAGCGTCCTTGGTCGCAACGGGGGAGACCCCCGCAACGGTTTTGCGAGACAGCCTTGCAGGAACGGCGGCTTTTGAGTGAGAAGCTTCCCACTCAAAACGCGCCTTGGCTTTCCCTCCGCAGACGAACGAAGGACTTGTACGCACGTACTTGTACGCACGTACTGTCGAGGGTGTCTCGCAACGGAGGGAACCTCCGCAACGCAACTGTCTCACCGCGTCTTTTTAAGACGAATCGCGAACCCTCACCAAGACAGGGAAATTAACCATTCAGGGCGATGAAATGTGGTCATTTGTAGCCAACAAAGACAATAAACAATGGATTTGGCTAGCTCTAGATGCAAAAACCAAAGAGATTGTTGGGGTTCAGGTCGGCGATCGCAGTAGAGAAGAAGCCAGAGAACTCTGGCAGTCACTCCCAGGAATATATCGTCAATGTGCAGTTCGCGAAGAGTGATTTCTGGGAAGCGTATGAACAAGTAATACCCTCGAAGCATCATAAAGCTGTAGGCAAAGCGGATGCGACCCCGCGTCGACGCAAGGCACAAGCGTCCGACACGAGGGCATCTCTAGACGGGAAGCCACGCGGACTTGGGAATGCGCACCAATAAGAAACAGGTAAAACAATTATGTTGAGAGATTCAACTGCACTTGGGAGACAAAGAGTGTCTCGTCTGGTCAGGCAAACGCTATCATTCTCCAAAAAAACGGAAAATCAGATTAGGGCAATTTGGGGGGAGGAAATGGCTCTGTTTAAGAGCCATATTCCACTGGCCCGTTGGTATTTCATCCACCACTACAATGCATCTTTACCTCTTTAGGACTACCAAAACTTTATTACCGCAGTAAATCTTTTATGGATTTATTAATTTTAGGTAATGAATTATTTTAAATTCTGCTGTATCTAAATTTCTATTTAGTTGGCAACTTTATTTTAGGTACTTGGAATACAAATTTATGGCAACTAACTATAATTTGTTTGCCCATCTATCTATTGAAGCAAGCAACCAACGTTTTGCAATTACAAAATGCTGCTAGAGAAATAGCGAATATAGATTTAATCAATAGTAGTCAAAGCGATCGCTTAACTAATAAATCATCTGAAGTCAAGCAAAGCTAAAATAGTGCAATAAAACTATCTGGTCAACAAAAAAATTATCGGCGTTCATCTGTGGACTAATATATCAAACCAATATTGACGGCTTAGTAGGGCGAGGTACAGTACACCTCACCCTGTATTCTAATTAAACTGCCAGACTATGACCTAAATCATGTCGAACTGTTCGCCTGTAACCTGATCGGCAGTATCGCCACCAGTAATATTAATATTGTCTAGAGTAACTTGCTGACCGAAAATATCTGTCACCAACAAATCTTGTGGTCCAGATATGCCAGAGCTACTATTAAACACAAAACGGTTATCAGCCCCGCGTGTCATTGATGTAGTACCACCACCATCTTTCAATATATCCACGCTTTCAACTGGATAGCGATGGTTATTTAATCTGATTGCAGCATACCAAGGATTAGATCCAGAAATACCTTCAGCTACAACCCCCTGACCAATTGTGTTGCCATAAGGGGTTTTGAAGCCGTCTCCAGGCCCAATTAGTTCATAATCAATATTTACTACGCCATCAACAGGATCGGCAACCTTAGCAAAAGCTTCGGCACTCAAATCCAAACCATCGGCACGTTCGTACAGGTAATCGGCAATCTGAACTACAATGGGATCTGCACCTTCTCTTTGTTTTGGCCCAGACACTTTCAAGAAACCACCACTGGCTTCTGAGTTATTCCACTGCACATTATTGATGGCAGTAATTCCCGCCAAAGCACCTCCAGAAAGATTGTCATAACCAGAAGCAACTTTCCCACCAGCAGGGTTAGCTGCATCGTAGAAGGTTGCCCGTCCTTGATAAGTCTCATCCAACGACAAATCAGAACTTATGCTGGCATTAGAAGTGCTATAGAGACTATCGCTGGTACTAGGACTATCAAAGCTCGACCCTTGTATATCAAAATTCTGCGGTTTACCATCGCCATTACCAGTAAAACCAAAGGTTATTGTTTCGCCAGCAGCAATTTCACGATTCCACGAAGCATTTTCAATGGTGTAATGCCCGTTGTCTTTTCCTGTTATTTCAGCATCCCAAATATTGGTAATTTCAGCGGGTAAATCAAACTCAAGATCCCAATTAGCTAGGCTGCTATTACCTTTGTTAGCGATCGATATTTCTCCCTGAAAAACATCGCCCCAGTCTTGTACCTGGGAATAGCTGACGTCTATAGATTCATTCGGCATTTAGTCAAACTCCTATGGTGAAGTAAGCCGATACACTCTAAGCACTTAAGAAACGGCCAAGTAACCTTAAGTCGTTAGCTGTGGATCGAACAACTTTATTTTGTTTTCTGTTAACGGTTTGCACCGTAACAAGGATATGTAAATTTCTTGTAAAGCTACAAAATAAAATATTTTATCTAGGTGAGAGACCCCGTCGTTTTACGACGGGGCTTCCTCACCGTTGGTGAATGCTATTATTGCCGAACAAAATAGCTCAAACACTTTGAAAACTGGGTCTGCCTGATGGTTGTGAAGCTACTAGATCGGGTTGATTCCTGGCAATTGGCGAAGCCTTCGGCTAGGCATTGCTAGATAAAAATCCACATAATATAAAAGCGAATCTTATTAAAACAAGCGAAATATTCTTGCAAGAGTACGAACAAGGTATATAGGCAGGTAGATATCAGCCACAAGAATTACTTAACCTAGATTTTGCCTTGTGTTCTCATTATTTTTTTACGGCGATCGCCGACCTGGAAATCAGAACTACAGATTTATTGGCAGCTAAGGCAGAGTTAGAAAGGCAACAAGAAGAAGAGAAGCTAAAGATTGAAGATAAAGTGTTAAGCCGAATCTTAGATTACGAAGCTGCCCAACGCCAACATGATTTACTAACTTCGAGCCTAGAAAATCTAGAACAGCAAAGGAAAGTAATGATGATTGGCTATAAGTTTGGACAGGGCAGTACAAATTAGATATTAGGTATGGAGGTAAGACACGATCGCACTATTGAGCAGTTGACTGATGTATCTATTAATAGAGATGAGTCTGTACGGAAGTTAATGCATTTGGTTGGGGAACAATGAAGATTCTCGGATAGAGCGATCGCAGTATTAATATTGAGGTGACGAGCGGATATTCGGTCTGGGAGGCAGGGCAATAGTTATTACTGATTTTGTTTAAAATCCAATGGAGAGTAAAAAAGTGTAATATCTCATGGACTTTATTAAATTTAATCCCTTGTTAGCCAGTTCTACTTATCACAAACTAGGATTGAGAGCCAAATAATATTTACAATATCTCAATGCTGGAGGTGAAAAACAATATTTAGCCGAAGTAACCATGTATAACTGTATGGTTAGCTTTCTCAAAGATTTGAGCATGAAACAACAGTAAGCCGAAGAGTATTGTGAGAAGCACGATAAATTAATCGAACTGGCTCAATAGATTAACTCTATACTCGGATGAGCAAATAGTTAAACAGTTTATCAAAAAAAAACTAATCTCAAAGCTTTTTGATACGACGAGCGATAGTCTTTCCCAAGTAGTGCGATCGCTTTGTTTTATCAGTAGGTGTTCTGGGTCTTGATGCGCGTACATGCGGCAAAGCGCCTTTGTCTTGCGCCTGACGGCGGATGGCACTATTCGTGCCATCGTCCTGCTTCGCAGGACTTTGCTTGCTTCGCAAGCTGTGGGTCGCATCGCTTTTCCTGGTATCCAATTAAGAGGGTAGGGTTCGGTCATGGCTATCCGCGAATTAATTATATCCGTCCACGATGATACACTCTTTCTCTATAGGTATCAAAACAAGCGTTCAGACCCCCGCGCATGGTTCGTGCCTTTGCTTATGCCAGGGAACCTTTTCGACACTTTGCTCGCCCTCGACAACCAAGGGGTACCCCCCGCAACGGTTTTGCGAAACAGCCTTGCAGGAGGGTTTCCCTCCGCAGAGGACTGTTGAGGGTGTCTCGCAACGGGTCATAGACGAGGCGTGTTTTGCGAGACAGTCCGTTGGCGGGGTTCCCCCGAGGCGTGTTTCCCAAAAACTGCCGTCCGCAACGCAAGTGTCTCACCACCGCAACTGCTTCACCGCGTCGCCGTCAGAGCTAGAAACGGATGGCGGCTTTTGAGTAAGAATACTCTTACTCAACCTCGACAGTTTGCTCGCCCTGACAGTTCCTTCAACGCGGGCAACCCGCGCAACGGACTTGTCCTTTCTCGCAACGGGGGTTCCCCCCCGCGCATGGTTCAGCAGTTTCGCAGGGCGGGGTACCGCCCAAGTCGCGTCTAGCGACAGGCTCTGGAGAGCCTCGCCTAACGGGAGGAAAGTCGGCACGTTCCAACGTGCGCTGCTTTGCAGCCTGCAGCGGGGGAACCCCGCCACCCTCAGCAATAGCGCTACTCGGAGGGAACCTCCGCAACGCTTTGCTTCGCAACGAACTGCTTCACCGCAACGCAACTGTCTCGCAACGGGCGAGTGGAATATGCTCTCGCGGACGCTTCGTCCGCCGCCGTTGCAAAGCAAAGCGTTGCGGCTCGATAGAGCCTGAGAGCATCGGGAAGCATTCCCTTGCGCCCTACGGCGACGCTTTAGGGGGTCTTCCCTCATTTCCTCGCCCCAAAACGCGCCTTCTCTGTTCAAGAGCCTGTCTTGAGACAGTTGTTCATGGGGGAAACCCCCGCCCTCGACAGTTCCTTCAACGCGGGAAACCCGCGCAACGGACTCACCTGCGGACGAAGCGTCCTTGGTCGCAAGACCACACTGTCTCGCTGTTCCACACCCGAAGTTCAAGGGAATGCTGAACAAGAAAGGGTCAATCTTTGGTAGTAGAACCATTTTCTAGAGCAGCTTTTACTTTCCTGACAGTATGAACTGAAACTCCAAATTTTGATGCTGTTTGACTCGATGATATTTCTCAAACTCCTTCACCTGTTGCCATAACCGATCAAGAATCAAAATAATTCTAGTCTTAGAACCTTTGTCAAAGACAGTGCATTTACCGCCATCGCCGTGTTTCTTAAAGTCATCCCAAGTCAAACCAATTACCTCACTAACCCTTAGTCCACAGCCGTACACAAGAGATAATAAAAGGCGATCGCGCTACTCAACTCTCCCGTTATCGACTCATGAACGGCTAGGGCAAAGTCACCTTTACCCGTTCCCGCCTCACCTAATACCAGAACTGACAGCAGATTATGAATATCTAATTGTGGATGGACCCGCCAGTTTATCTGAAGCTACCAGGGCAATTCTATTTAGGTCGAATTTAGCTTTTATTCCCGTACAGCCTACAGGAGTAAATCTGCGTTCGGCTTATCTATTGCCATGCTACTTGTCAAACAGGCTCAATCAGTTCGGGGTGGATTGCCCAAGGCAGTAATGTTTCTCAGTCGGGCAGTGAAGGGTACAAAGCTCAAAGATGAGGGGATCGCTTTACTAGGCAGAAATCTAGAGGCGATTTTATTGGATACAGTAATTCATCAAAAATAAGCGATCGCTGACACTTCAGGACAATCGGCTACAGTCTGGGACATACCAGGAAGACCAGCTAGTGAATCTGCATCAGAATACGAAAAATTATTTAAAGAATTAATCGAGCAACTACCATGACCAAAAAACCAAGAAAGTCTCTTAATGATTCTCTAGCTTCAGAATTTGTATTTGGTGGAGACAAACCCCAAACAAAAGCAGCACCCACACCAGATGTTGAACCAGAATCAGAAGAAGAAGTGGCGTTGCATCAGAGCGGGATGATTTAAAGAGGGATACTTTTAAAGTGAAGGTAGTGAAGCAATAGCTTAATTGATAATTGAAGCATTTCGTCGCACTTGGAATAACACAAAGTGTCTTGGCAAGCGTTCCCTTGCGCCTGTCGGCGATGCGGGGTCTTGCTGCTTTTTCTTTTTAAACGAGCCAAACAATGTCTTAGTCTGGTGTTCTCACCCTCAACACGAGTCATGTAGGTTTTGAGAACTAAATGAGCGCAATCGTTGATTAAACAAGGATAAACTAGCCATCCGTCGGTAACATAGAAAAAAGATTTCCCACCTTTAATTATTTGCCATAGAGGTTTAAATGTTTGGACAGAGCGAGAGCCTAGTACCCAAGCTAAGATTCCAGGTGAAAAATGGTTGACGACTGTCCACAACCATCGTTTATTTTGTCTTGGTGCGCGTTCGCGATTCGTCTTAAAAAGACGCGGGGTCGCACCGCTTTTTAACCAACGTAAGTCTGTAATTCATCGAGCTCAGTGATCTCTGGTATTTCTGACATCGCTGGTGCATTTGGTAACACTCTAGCAGAAACTCTTACCCATCGAATTACCGTATTATGATTAACTCCTGTTACTCTTTCTAGCGCCCGAAATCCTAGGTCATTTACATACATCCGAAGACAGTTTTGCTTAACTTCATTCGGATATCCGCGCTCTGTATATTCATTGATAAATTGACGCTCGCACTGCTGGCAATGATAATTTTGCGAGACACTCCGTTGGGAAGCCGCCTTAAAAAAGCCGCCTTTTCTGGGGGAAGCTTCCTACCCAACCTCGACAGTTCTTACCGTTTAATAGATGGGTTTAAAGCTCCGTCGTTCTTGCGTATGGAGCCTCAACGGGGGTTCCCCCCGCAACGAACTGTTTCGCTTTTCGCGCTTTACGACGATTGGGACTGAGGACTGGGGAGGGCGCGAACAGGGACTGGGGGAGTTATTTGACTGCGTAGTCAGACCCAACGGGGGAGTGGAATATGGCTCTTAAACAGAGCCATATCCTCGCCTCAATCCCTAATCCCTAGTCACACGAATCACCGACCGTTCACGGCGGTGAGGAGTCAAGAAAGTTGCTCATGGGGGAAACCCCCACCGCGAGAGTGGAATATGCTGCCGCGGACGCTTCGTCCGCCGCCTTCCCTTTGGGAAGTCGAAGCTCTCGCCTTGCTTGCAGCATTTCCTCTCGCAAAGACCGCACTTTCGCGCTTTGCTCGCCCTCGACAGTACATGCGGCTTAAGCCTTTGTTTCAACGCGACGGGGCTACATGCGGGCAAGCCCTTTGTAAAGGGCAAGGAAGCTCGGCACGAATTTATTTCAGCATACGCAAGTCTTGTCTAAGCGCGATGCAATCACGCCCACAGCCCCGAACCGAACCCGCGCAACGGACTCAGATGCGGACGAAGCGTCCTTTCTCGCAACGGGGGTTTCCCCCCGCGCATGGTTCAGCAGTTTCGCAGGGCGGGGTACCGCCCAAGTCGCGTCTAGCGACAGGCTCTCCAGAGCCTCGCCTAACGGGAGGAAAGTCGGCACGTTCCAACGTGCGCTGCTTTGCAGCCTGCAGCGGGGGAACCCCCGTTGCGAGACAGCGCGATCTTGTTGGAAACCAACAAGATCGCGCTGTCGAGGGCGAGCTACCTGCGGCTAAAGCCTTGGTTGAGCAAGAAGCAACGGCGGCGGACTCCAGTCCGCGAGAGCATCGGGAAGCATTACATGCGGACAAGTCCTTTGTTTGCGCAGTAGCGGCGAACGGCACGTATGTGCCATCGTCATGCGAAAGCATGACTTTGCTTCTGTCCGAAGCTGTGGGTCTTCCCTCATTTCCTCGACCCAAAACGCGCCGTGTGTGAATATTCATCCAAAAAACGCGTCATCGGTTTCACCGACCTAAGGGAAGTGTCGAGGGTGTTTTCCTCTACGATGACCATTCTTACGAGCGACCCTGCGTCGCCGATAGAGCGGGTGGAAATGCTACATGCGGACAAGTCCTTTGTGTTCAAGAAGCTTATTCCACACCCGAAGTTCAAAGGAACGCGCGAGTTTACGGATTTGACTCGACTGACAATTAGGACATTTCATATCTTCACTTTTATCAGATCATCCCGCAGGGATGCAACGCCCTATTTTGCCTTTGATAGAGATACTAAAGCTAGTATCATCGCCAATGTCAATACAGCGATCGCCAAAACAGACAAACTTTTTACTAAAACTGATGTCGATGTCAGAGTAATTCGTTGGCATGAATCAGCAAAAGGAGTTGACGATCTTATTGTACAGAAAGGAGCAGAGGCTTTTCATCAAGCTTATAGTAAGGCGTTATCTCTAAAAACTTGGTTGGTCCGCACCTCAGTTCAGTTGACCTACAAAGCCAATATTTAGATCAATAGAAAATATTTGGGGTCATTGTCATCGGTGAAGACTGAGAGTAGTGCGATTCGTTGGAGCAAAGAGCTTCCAGAAAATAGAGGGGGAAAGGCTTCTAGGGGATGACGGAGAGAAAACCGTATGTAGCCTGAACTGATAGATGAATATGGGTTAAAGTCCCACCATTTAGGAGAAAAAATGACTCCCTACCTGCCCACGATAACCCGACTCGGAATTCGGGAGGTCGAAGCTGGGAACAGGAAGCAACCAGAGGTGAAACAGATCAACCACACCACCGCAACTGCTTCACCGCAACGGGTCGCAGACCCGCAACGGCTATATGCGGAAGTGCGCCTTTGTTGGAAGCGATGGCTCATGGGAGGAAGGCGTGAGCCGCACCTGACCCCCACCGCGAGAGTGGAATAGCGCTTGGGTCTGTTGCGGGGGTTCCCCCCGTTGAAGAACTGAACCAAGACAGCCCTTGAACTCAGGGCACCCGTTAGCATTCCCTTGCGCAGTAGCGGCGACGCGGGGTCTTCTCTCATTTCCGTGCAGCAAAGACCGCCTCGCTTCGCTCTTCGCGCTTGCCCGCATGTATCGCGTTGTTGAAACAAAGGACTTGTCCGCATGTACTGTCGAACCATGGGCGGGGGTCGCTCGTTAATATTATGGGAGTTGGGGAAGAGGAAAAAAAATTTGAGTATACATTGAAGGTCGCAACGAACAGAAGCAAAAAGTTATCTTCGTTTTATGAACTGGCAAGCTCTAGAAGCAATGAAAAGATTCTTTGATACAGGGAAGCTAACAGTAATAATTCATGACAATGATTCAACAAGGTGATTCAGCGCGTTGGGCGGGTCAGATGTGGGGAGTACCCATTCCTCGACTTGAAGCGACTGAATCAAGACAACATCAAATTTGGTCAAAACAAGGATTGAGTATATTTTTCCTGACTCTTACATGTGGACAAGCGCGAAGAGCCGTTGCGGGTCTGCGACCCGTTGAGGCTACTGAGCAAGAAGTCCTTTGTTCACCTGAAATGAATCGTATTGAAGCGAGTGGAACATGGTCGGGTTTCCCGACCATGTTCCACTCGCTTGTTGAAAATACTTGGCGCAGAGTGTACCCGCTCATGTCGCTTGGCGTTCGCTCTCAAACGCCAAGAATAGGGTGGTCGTGTATTTGAGGATGAATATGATTTGGCAAAAGCAATTATTAAAGGCATCGAGAATCGAGGTCAACAGGAAAATTATGCTGTAAAACGTTTAATGTTTAATTGAGTGGAGCTACTTATTGAAAGTAAAGGGTTTTGTTTCTACAAATCCACGCTTGGGAATTAAAAGACACATAGCAGTTGATAGCTTAGGCTTTCCCCGCTTGGTGCGCGTTCCCTTGAACTTCGGGTGTGGAACAGCGAGACAGTGTGGTCTTGGGGGTTTCCCCCATGAACAACTGTCTCAAGACAGGCTCTTAAACAGGAGCGTTTCCACCCGCTCTATCGGCGGCGCGGTGAGTCCAGTCCTGCGGACGGGTTTCCCTCCGCAGGGAACTGGCGAACCATGCGCGGGGGTCGCATCCGCTTCTTCACTCACTGCACTAAGGCTAATTTATCTGATGATTGGGGATTAATTGAAATGTTGTTTGACAACATTTCAATTATTTTAGGTTAAAACCGATGAACATACCCAAAATCACCATTCTCTTGGATCGTGGATATCATCCCGATAAAATCATTTATGAGCTAGAAAAAATTTATCCAGCGATCGCGAAAAAAGTTAAGTTGAAATTGTCTCCTAAACCATCACTCATCTCAGAAAAAAGCACAAAGGACTTGTCCGCATGTAGAAAAATCAGGGTTTGTAGCTGTCAAAGCTCGATGGGTTATCGAAAGATCGAATGCCTGGATGGAAAGGTGCAAGAGCTTGGTAAAAAATTATGAGCGCACTCTTGACCATGCAAATACTAAGCTCAATCTTTGTTTCCTTCGACTAATGCTCAAAAGGTTGGCTCGTACTTAAAAATATCTCAAATGGGTTCTATAGACCTTCGGCTGATAAAATTTGGGCGATCACCAGATACTCTAGATCTTGTAATCAAAGCTTGAGGTCGATGAAATGGTAAATCCTAAAAATGAGTCGTCATATCAACATTTAGGTACAGGCTTATCTTTTCCATTGCAAACCAATGTACAGGGAGGACTTAAGCTAAGTGCTGAAGCTCAAAAAGTCAAAGAATCAATCTGGTTAATTTTGCGTACCGACCTAGGCGAACGCGTTTATCGCCCTGACTTTGGCTGTCGCTTGTCAGAACTAGCTTTTGCCCCCTTAAATAACGATACTTTACTCAAAATTCGGCTCTACGTGCTCGAAGCACTACAGACATGGGAGCCTCGAATTGAGGTTGATGAAGTTCGTGCAGATCCCGACACTGCTGGACGCGTTAACATTGTCGTTAACTACCATCTCAAGTCTTGTCCCGACCCCTACAGTTTTGTCTACCCGTTCTATTTAGTCTCAAAGGTGGAAAATAATGAACTTTGACTTTTTACCTCGGCTTCCCAGTTCTCGGCTGGACGACCGCAACTTTGATGATTTAGTAGAAGAATGCCTGTTGCGTATTCCCCGCTATTGTCCAGAGTGGACTGACCACAATGTTAGCGATCCTGGCATTACCCTGGTCGAGCTATTTGCTTGGCTCACCGACCAAATGCTGATGCGGTTTAATCAGATTCCCCGCAAAAACTATGTAGCTTTTCTAGAACTGTTGGGAATTCGTCTACAGCCGCCGATTCCGGCTCAAGTCAGGCTGACTTTTTACCTCAGCACTCATTTACTAGAAAACTACACCATCCCACGCGGAACAGAGGTGGCAACAGAGCGCACTGAAACTCAGGAGGCCATCATTTTCACTACCGATCAAGACTTGGTAATCGGTCAACCAACCATAAAACATATATTATCCGCACCAGATGCAGGCAATACTCCTCAATCGCTCCTCGATCGTTCCGAGCAATGGCATCGTCAACATAACGGTCTTACAGTGACTCACGAATTTGAACTATTTCCACAAAAGCCGCAGTCTGGCAATAGCTTTTATCTTGTAATTGAACCTGATACCAGTTTAGAAGGAAATGTGTTAGCGATCGCCTTTACAGGAGCACCAGGAACATCTACAGGCATAGATCCAAAGCATCCTCCCCGCAGTTGGGAAGCCTGGGACGGCGAGTCATGGATAAAGGTACTTTTGCAGGAAGCAGACGACACTACCAATGGCTTTAGCTTTGATGAGAATACGGCAGATAACGATAGCTTCGAGCAGAGTGGCGATGTAATTTTACATCTGCCCGAACGCTGGCCTACAGACGGTTTTAATGGCTATAAAGGTCATTGGATTCGCTGCATTCTCAGCGAATCTAGTCACCGCCAGCCAGGATATGCAAATTCTCCTCGGATTAAAACAATAGCGATGCGTTCGGTTGGCGGAGCGGTGCAGGCTAGTCAATGCGTTCTGGTAGAAGAGGAAATATTAGGGATCAGCAACGGGAAACCAGGGCAGAGCTTTGAAGTTGAGACTGCGCCCATTCTAGAGGGACGGGGAGGGGAGCAACTGCTTGTTCTTCCTCTGGGGAGGCCTCCCGAAAGCTGGCAGAAGGTTGAAGACTTTGCTGAATCAAAACCCCACGATCGGCATTATGTCGTTGATGCATTGGCGGGTACTATTCAGTTTGGACCATTGATTCGCGAACCGCAGACGCTGAAGAAGCAAACTCAAGCTCGTGCCTCTTTACAGCAGGTGCTGCCAGCAGAGCAATCGCCCAGTCAAAACCTTCACGAGCAAATAATTGAGCAACAGTATGGGGCAATTCCTCCCCGTGGTGCTGAAATTACGTTTACCTATCGTACTGGGGGAGGTAAACAGGGAAACGTGCAGGCGAACACGCTGAGATTTATGAAGACGGCAATTCCTTATGTAGACAGCGCGACCAATCATCATGCTGCCGTTAACGGTGCCGATGCCGAATCTCTCGAACGAGCCGTATTGAGAGTGCCACAGATACTGCGATCGCACGATCGAGCCGTCACTGCGGCAGATTTTGAGGCCTTAACTCTCAAGGGCAGCGGCGGGGCAATTGCCCGTGCATTGACTTTACCGATGTCCGCCAACCAAGCTGCTGGGAGCGTCAGCGTGTGCGTTGTGCCTCAAGCTAATACCGATCTCATCGATCTCGGACGCGGGATTACTCCAGATAACTTCAATTTAAATTCGGCTCTACGCGATCGAGTCTTGCACTATCTAAACGAAAGACGTTTGCTGGGTGTTCAGGTGCAGCTACAGCAGCCCAACTATGTTGGCGTATCGGTTCAAGCCGAAGTTACTTTGGAGCCTGCTTACAACAACCTAAGCGCTCAGGCCGAGATTATCCACAAACTCAAAGTTGCCCTTTATCGCTACCTTAACCCTCTAACTGGCGGTCCAGAAATGACGGGCTGGCCCTTTGGTCGCCCCCTTTATCCGTCAGACATAATGGTCATCCTTCAGCAAATAGCAGGAATTCAATACTTGGGGGCTATCCTACTGTTTCCTCTTCAAAAAAATGGGGAATCTTGGCACAGACAAACAACGCCTGTAAACTACATAGATCCTGGCCCTTTGGGTTTACTCTGCTCCTGGGCAGATCCACAGGCGCGTACAGGACATAGTGTGAATGTTCTGACAGACCAATCTGCAGTGAGGATTTAGGATATGGGGTCAACATCTACCTCCAAATCAGCCAGTCTTCATATCTCTCCTATGCACATTTCTGGAACCAATGCTCATGGAGGAGATCGAATGCTTGGGGAAGCCACAGAAGGCTTGCAACAGCAACCTAAAATTGTGGTTCATCCAGGAGAACTCTGTCGAGTTGCCCTTGAGATTAAAAACTGGGAGTCTCAACCTCAGCACCTCACTTTAAAGCTGGAGGGAGCATTCCCTTTAAAATGGTGTCAGCTACAGACGGATGTTGAAAGCGCACCTCAATTAGGGATAGCCCTACAAAACTCAGTGGCGCAAACGTCAGACACTTCGATGGAGGCTGCGATCGATAGTGTAACCCTAGAAGTGGCTGCCAAGAAAAGCAGATATGCTGACTTATGGTTTCTGATTCCTGACGATTTTTTTGAGGGGCAAGATGCCCTTCAGGAGAGCAAGGGAAATGAGCTCAACTTTCGAGGTTGCCTGTCGATTTATGCTAATCAAAGCCTGAGTCAGGGGTTAAGTCCACATCCAATTCAAGAATCAAATTTTGAGCTAAACGTTCGACCGAGGAGTACCTATACTACTTTTCTGCCAACAGTTTATCAAGAAGTTGATTACATTCATCGCTTCATCAACATTTTTGAGCAAGCGTTCGATCCAGTAGTGAATAGCTTCACTTCGATGTGGGCGCATCTAGATCCGCTGACTGCACCTCAAGCGCTCCTGCCGTTTCTAGCTCACTGGGTAGACTGGCCAATTGATGTAGAGCTAGATTTAACTTATCAAAGGCGGCTAATTCGACGCGCCGTAGAAATTTATCGGTGTCGCGGAACCCGTAAAGGACTTCGATTTTATCTACATTTATATACAGGTTTACCGCTCGACGAACACATTGACCGGGAAGCAGATAAATCAATCAGCATTACCGAACCCTTTGGTCAAGGATGTTTATTTGGATTAGCCTATGTAGGAGAAGATGCAATTATCGGTGGTGGTAAGCCTTATCACTTCGACGTGCGCTTACGCGCCCAGTTAAACAGCCCCCTTGATGAGCAGCTCGTACGGCGAATAATCGACCAGGAGAAGCCTGCATTTTGCTCCTACAGCCTTCGGATAGAGACAAACTAAATAAAAACAAACCTTTGTTGGGCATTCACCAACGGTGAGGAAGCCCCGTCGTTTTACGGCGGGGTCTCTCACCTAAAACTTATTTAACCGAATTAGCGTATCTAATTGGAGATATCTTTATGACCCATTCTTTTCCAAATCCAGCGATCGCCCCCATGCAGCGCCAACAAGTTAGAGATGGCTTGCTTTTAACTGCCGAGCGTTGGCAACGCGCCCATGACTATCAGCGCAAACGCCAAAATCTTCACTATCAGTCAATCAATCAGCCAGGGATTGTTTGCGGGTTGGGAGTATGGGTAATTCCAGCCCCAGAAGATGTTGCTGCTCAATATCGAGACAATCGCTGGGTGCAAATTCAGCCAGGAATTGCCATTGATTTAGAAGGAAATCCGATTATCGTACCTCATCAAATCAATTTTCGGATTGCAACTGAGTTAAAGGAGTCGGAACCTGTGACTGTTTATTTGGTAGCTCAGTATCGAGATCCCGATCACTTAGGGGCAAGCCCCGATCAAGAGGTTGTACAGGAAACTTTTAGAATTGACGAGAGAAGTCGTCCCCCTGAGCGGTCAGAGGTGGAGCTTTGTCGCGTCCTGCTGCGATCATCACAGCAGGAATTGCTCTGCACACCTGCCGATGTTTTTTTTCCAGGATATGGCGACTTAGACTTGCGTTATCGTCGTCAAGCACAGGCAAGACCCCAAGGCTTGGTTCAAATTGCCGAAATCAACTCAGATGATGAAGACTGTAGCCAAAATTTTTTTAATCTCACATATTTACTGCGCGCTGTTGAAGATATCTATCCATCCTTAAAAGGTGCAGAAACCGTTGATCGAGTCACTTGGGATGAAGATCTGCATCTTTACGAACTGTTATATTTGACTGGGCAACAGGATTTATCGCTGAATAACCATCAATTCTCGAAGCTTTCAAGCTACCTGAAGTCGGGGGGGACTTTGCTGGTCGATGCCCCCGTCAAGAGTACAGAACTGATTCAATCAGTCCAGGCAATAGCTCAAAAGTTGCAAACACCACTAAAGTCTCTACAAGAAGCCCGTCGTGACCATCCCTTGCGAATAAAGCCGTTTCTGTTTTCTGCGTTACCAATAATCGATGGAATCAAAATCCAACTCTTGTTTGGTGGGGGAATTATTCTAGCAATCGGCAATATAGGCGGATCGTGGGGATTAGATGAACAATTACAGCGATCGCGAACTGAGATTAGAACCGCTCAAGAGTTAGGGATAAATATTCTACATTTTGCTTGGAAACGCAAGCAGATGATCGATTTGCAATCTGAGTAGTGCTAAACAAGTAATGAAGCATTGTAGTAATGTTACAATTTCAAATAGCACCAATATAATTTTCTAGCAATTTTGAAAACGATAAAGTGTCTTGGCGAGCATTCCCTTGCGCCGACGCGGGCAGATGCGGACAAGTCCTTTCTCGCTGCTCTCCGTACCAAACGTGACACTCTTTGTCTTAACGTACGGTTGAATCGTTCAATATAGCTCGTTTGACTTTCTTGTTGAAACAGTCGCTCATGGAAGTTTCCCCCATGAGCGACTGTTTCGCTTTGACCACTGCCCGATGCCGTTTGTTAGATATTATTATTCCATAAGCTGCCCAAAAATTGGTGTGGGCAACTGCACACTGTCGATACACGCTTTGGTAAAGATGACCACAATTCTCTGGCTGCCTGTTCGTCGCGATCGCCAACGCGAGAGTCGAATAAGCCGAGGAAACCTCGGCATTTCGGTAGTGAAACAAAAATCTGTGGGGAGAGTCTAAAGACATTAGTAATCAAACCCTCGAAGGAAATGTGGTCGTTTATAAAAAAAACAGAAGAAAGGCTTTAGCCGCATCTACTGTCAAACAGATGATATTCAGATGGGAGATTGCTCGATTGGAGTCAGTTTAGATGCTTTAAGCGGATTAATCATAGCAGCTCGTGTCGGAAAACATAGCGATAGATTTCTCGAAGAACTAATCCTAAATACAAAGGGGAAAATTGTGATTACTTCACTGTCGCTCAAAGACGGAGCAAACCCTCTTTTTCTAATTTTTCTGCCTTGGCTAATTTGATTCCATTGGTCATCGACACAATAGAAGACAGCAATGATAAAATCTTCAGTATTAAACATTGTCCCATCGAGATTCAAAACATTATCATCTCAGATGGGATTTTCTTTTTCAAATTGAAAGTCGCACACGGCGTATTAGTTGTTTAATAATTTAATTATGACTAGAAATCAACTTACTTCAATGCTTAATACTCTATACAATTTATACAGATTTAACAATAGTTACTTTCTAGCTATTTGCTTATTGTGTTTATCTCTGGGAATGACTAATCCTGCTCAAGCAGAATATAAAAAACCCAAAACGCAAACAAGAAATGATGCGCCTAATTCTCAGACAACTAGTATTGCTGCTACTAGAGGAGTTTGTAATCTAACCTCTGATAGCCCTAAGCAAAAGGCTAATTTAGCTACCTTCACAGCTTTAGCCCCTTATAGTCATGTGGGACAATCTAGTGCTTCTCATCCTACTTTCACCTGGTATATTGGCGATCGCGAATCTTATCCCATAGAGTTTTGGCTTTATGAATTTGACCCTGCTAGTTATGACGGTAAAGGAAAACAAGTATATCAAGCTAAACTACCTAGTTCTGCGGGAATTATGACCCATACTCTACCCAAACAACAAGTTGGTTTAAGCCCAGGCAAAACTTATGTTTGGCAAGTTGCGGTTATTTGTAATCCCAACAGTCCTTCTCAATCGTTGGTAGTTGATAATCAGGTAAAAATAGTGGCAGCCGATCCTACTATCACAGCTCAATTAAATAATAGTCAGGATGCAAATCCTGTTACTAAAGCCAATATCTATGCTCAAGCTGGTTTATGGTACGATGCTCTAGCCGAAGTCGCAACTTTGCCCAACGATCCACAAGCTCAAGATTTTACCCTAAAGTTAATCTCTCAGCTAGCAGCTATAGAACAACCAAATAATAGTTCATCGGCAGAAAACGCCAAAGAAACCAAGCTAATCGAAACCCACCAACAAAACCTCAAACAAATCGTTGAGGCTTTACAAACAAAATAATCTAACGCTGCTGGAGCGAGATTCTTAAAAAGCTAATAGCTGATAGCTACTAACAGAATACATCAACGTCTATTAACTTCTATAACCAATTGCCAATTAGAATAAAGGGCGACCAAAAAGCAGGAGAAATATCTTTTTTGATTAAAGCTAACTGTGCTTTTTGTAAGGCTTGTGCTTTATTGAGATTTTCATCTTGCAAACCAAGATAAAAGTCTTTAACGACTATAGGAGTTATTTCATCGCTAATCGACCATAAAGAAGCTAAAGCACTACTCGCCCCAGCTTGAATGGCTACTCCTGCTAAACCTAGTGCTGCTCGTTCGTCGCCGACGGCGGTTTGACAAGCTGTGAGGGTAATTAGGTTAACAAGTTCGTTTTTCGTTGCCGTACTGCGAATGATGCGGTCTAGTTCGGGAATAGTAAGTTTTTCATTGTTTCCCGTAACCAGGAAAGTATCTTTTGGTTCAGAACTAAATTGACCGTGGGTGGCAATATGGATAATAGGATAAGATGTCTGGGCTAATTCCTGCTGCACTCGCTCTGGAGTAAAGTTAGCATTCAATAGTCCCTTACTCTCGGCAAAAAAACTTTCAACTTCGCTAATTTCCTGTTTGACATTGGGCAAGGGAGGAAAGGATTCATTATCTATTTTTGATGCTTGACTAAGACCAAGAGCTAGAGCTTTTAAGTCTTTCCTGTTTAAAGTAGCGGAACTGGTGAGATTTAAACTGGGAGTAGTGGCGATCGCATATTTTTCAATTAAAAATTGTTTGCCATCATGTAATGCAGCCATCGGTACGCTTCTGAGTAAACCATCTTGGATAAATACCAAAGTGGTTATTTGTTCTTGGTTTAAGTCTGCTGCAAAAGGTTGAATCAGCCAGCTATAAATATTCTGTCCCAAGGTCACATCGAATTGGGTGTAAAAATTCTCTAATCCTCGCCGAAATTGATTGATTTCTTGGGTAATAGCAGTTTTTCCTTTATTGCCATGCCAAACTATTTTAGTTTTACGTCCAGGAAAGCTAACAATTACCGCAGTACGGTCATCTAAAATAATGGTGCTGAAGTATGCCGTGTGAGGATTAGGGTCTAGCAGATCTACTTTATTGATGGTAGCAACATCATTAATAGCGCAGTCATTGCCAAAATAATTTTGTAGTTCAGCCAGTCTTAAAGAATCGACTGTAGTTAAAATTGAACTGACGTTTTTTATTTGTTGGGTTTGGCTTGGTTCGACTACTAAGACATTATCGGCGGTATTTAATCTTTGAGCGATTAAGCCACGATAGATCGGTTCGACAGTATCGCGGAAGTCAAATTGAACATCTCGATTAGCAGTTAGAATATTGTCGCGAATACTTTCTAGGGTAGCGATCGCCGTTTCATAGGCAGCGATCGCAGCCTCTGGCTTATCCTGAGCGAGTAAAATTCTGCCTGTTTGCCATTCCCAAAGGTAAAGACTATCTCTTTCTTTTTCTGCCGTTAAACGAGCTTTTTCGGTTAATTTCAGGGCTTGTTGATAGTCTTGAGAACATTCATAGGTATGTCCTAATTCCCCCAAAGCAAAAGAGGTTGCTCTGCTATCCTGCAACTGTTGGGCTATATCTACCCCCTGCTGTAATAAGGCTTGGGCTTTGGGTAAGATGTCTGCACCATAACAACTGGTAAAACTGACTTTTTCTGGTTGTAATAATCTAGCTAAATCAATAGTGGCATAAACAGTAGTTGATTCTGGGGGGAGGGTAGAAATTAAATTCAACGCCTGTTGTTTACTCTTTGCTGCTGCGGTGGAGTCTGATAAACGATAGTATAGAGGCAGAGAACTAATCAAACTCCGCACCTGTTCTAAAGAGTTTTGTTGTTGTGTCGCTAAATCCAGGCTAGTTTGAAAATAATCCAAAGCTATTTTGTCTTGTTGTTTGCCGTCTGCTCGTAGCTTCATCACAGGGCTATCAGGAGCATTTTCTACCCCCCTGCTGCCATAAATATCTCCTCTGCTGGCTGCTGATTCTGCTTGACGATAACTAACCTGTGCCAAACTGCTATAGGTGTTACCCAAACTATTTAACGCAGACATCTGTAATATTTGATTATCAGTGGCTTGAGCAATTTTTAAACTGGCTTTTAAATAATCAACTGCTTTGGCATAATCACCCCGCAGACGATAAGCCTCACCCAAACTTCCTTGAGCAGCAACTTCTCCTAAAGAATCTTTTATTTCTTGGGCAATAGCGATCGCCGAATTTTCAGAACATTGATTTTCACCACATAATAGCGCGATCGCCTGACGATGTTGCCCCATACTAGTATAAGCTTGAGCCAGTTCGGTAAGACTTCTACCTAATTGTTGCTTATTTCCTCTTTTTTGGTACTCATTTACTGCTTGTGACCAAAAGGCGATCGCTTGTTCGGTCTGTCCGATTTGCTGATAGACTCTAGCTAAATTTTCTAAAACTATAGCTGTATTGGGGTTATCCTTTGTTGCTTGGTAACTAGATAAAGCCTGTTGCCAAGATGCGATCGCTATTTGATATTTTCCTTGTTGATATGCGGTAACTCCCTGTTTTACTAAATCGCGATCAAGGACTTGAGCTTTAATCGGCGAAACTTGTCCTAGTGCCAGAGATATCGCCAAAGCGATCGTAAACAGAGTTGACCAAAAATGAAAAGAGCGACGCGCCATACAACTAATTTTTTAAACATTCGATGATATCTAAGATTATGCCGAAAATTGGCACTTTAATAGTAGGAAATAATAAAGGAATTAACCAAAGAGAAATCAGATTAAAATTATAATTCATTATTCAGCGATTTTTTCAGCCAAAAAATAAAAAGAAGTATCGACTAAGCGATGCTTCTTTCGTGCAAAATTAAGATTATTTTAAAAATCTAAATCTGATAAATCACTGTCAATAATGTGTATGACCACGAGCAACAGAACCAAAATTAATCAAGTCATTTGTAGTTTTAGCAACTTCGGATGTAGATATTATGAGTACGTAATTATACGCTTAGTCAGTCAAAACTCGACGTAAAAGTTTACTTATACACATAGTTACAGTTTAAAATTCATTAAATTAAGTTGAATAATTCTGATTATACGAGAGAGCGTTGTTTTTTGTCCGTTTGCTGTGGCAACGCCAGCTAGGAGATAAAGGCTTTGCTTAAAAATGCCAAAACCAACCTTTATTTGCCATCCAGGTAAGTTCACAAATCGTACCTTTAGGTTCACGAGGATAACGTTTAAACTCTCCTCTTAGTTGCTTGGCTAAATCATTTGCTTGTTTAGTTCCGCCACCTGAGTTTTTGTTCTTACTATCTAAACCAATGCCATTATCTTCAACCCGAATGATGCTTTTATTATCTTTTTGCTGACAGATTACTTTCAAACGAGTCACACCTTCAGCATATTTGCCAACATTGATAATTGCTTCTTCTAAAAATCGACATAAGCTACGTTTTTGTTCTAGTGTTAACTTATTTGCATCAATACTATCTTCAAAATTGTTTATTTTAAACTTGATAGTTTTAAAATGAGGGTAATCAAGGATTATAGTATTGCTATATACCTGATAGAGAATTTCTTTTAATGGACATTGCAGCTCGACTTCAGATTTTCCGATGTGAATACTATTGCCGTCAACAACGGTTTCTTTTTCAATTAAGTTGCCAACATCCCGTAGTTCTTCATTTAAGATATGTAATTCTTTGACCAGCCAATCTTCTGCTAGCTCTTTTGAATAGGCATCGCGTAAAATCTTTTTAAGAGTCTGTATGGGGCGATTGTGAATGGTAGAAGACATATATTCAATCATATATTGTCGCTCTTTTAGTTGAAATTTTAAGTTTTGGCGATCGCGATAAAACATTGAAGCTGTTAAACCTAAACCGTTCAGAAATAGCACCAATACAGCAGGAACTACTGGCAACCATAAACCATATTCTAATAACAATAAATAGCAAATCAAAGCAGCTAAAATACTGCTGATCAAAATTACCGTTGCTAATTTCCAAGGGGATTCGTTTAATAGCCTTGCCAAAGCAATTCCTAAAAATCCCCAGGCAAAAATCCAGAGATATTCCCCACCATCATGCCAAACCCACAGTAACGGTCTATTATTCAAGACTGCATTAATAATTTGACTAACAGCATGAGCTTGGATTTCTACACCGTAGATAAAGCCAGTATTATCAGAACGTACAGCATTAGTACTAACATCATCTCTAGCACTCAAGGCAGTAATGCCAATTAAGACAATCCGATTTTTAATCCAATCAGGCTGAACCTTACCCTGCTTAATGTCTGCTAGTGAAACAATCCGAAATGGATGCTTACCACGGCGAAAGTTCAGTAGAATTTGATTTCCCCTCGCATCTGTCCTAATGTATCCCCCTGTCTGGGGATTAACTCTAGTCAATTTAACTTGACCCACCTGCATGGTTTCAGGATCGTCGGAGGCATTTTCCAAAGAAATATTTTTAGTGGCTAAATACTGTTCGACTAAGCGAATTGGTAGAGAAAATTTAAGCTCATTGTTATTTACTACGGTTAATAAATTACGGCGTAAATTTCCATCTTTATCTAATAAAACATCGACAAATCCAATTTGTTCTGGGGTCAAAGCATCAGGTGGTTTGATCACATCAATACGTGAATTTTCTTGGCTTGATAATACTTTTTCAATCCCAATAATGTTCTTTTGCGCAAATACTTTGTTTAATTCAGCATGACCAGGCTCTTGGGGTTTATCTCTAACTATATCGATACCAATGACCGCAGGATTGTAACTTTCAAGAGTAGTGATTAAATTAGCTAATTCTCGATCTGATAGAGGATATGTGTCTAAATTGTTAATATCTTGCTCATTAATACCAACAATCAAAATTTGGTTATCAACAGGTTCTGGGCTTCTTAATCTTAGAAAAGTATCTAACGCAGCTAGTTCCAAAAATTCTAAACCACCTAAAGCCCTTACTAAAAAAACTAAAAAGATTACGGCAATACCTGGCATTGCTCCAGTACGCCAAATAGCTATTTCCTTTTTTACTTTTTGCCACATTTAATTACCAAAAAATTGGTTTTAGACAAATATTTTAAAATAAGATAGTTTAATTTAATCAATTAAGCCTATTTCTCTAGCTTGCTTTTCAGTTTGTAACCGTAAGTTTTTATCGTCTTCTGGATAAACTTCTAAAGCATCTTGAATCTTAGTCCAGTAATTTCTGACGGTTCTTTCGGCAATACTCATTTTTTTAGCAATTTCTTTATCAGTTAAAGATTGATTAAAAGCTAATTCTAATAAATTATGCCATTCTTCTTTTAATTCTAATCCTGTACGCATTTCTTTGGGGGTAAAATTGATTCCCTGTAGTGACCATTCAACTTTAGTCAACATCTGGTCTATTGGTTCACTTTTATCTGCTACTGTAAAACCACCTTCGTGTTCGTTAATCTGAGGACGCAAACGAATTAAAGCCCTCGCATCAGCACTTTGAACCACAAGATTGAGGGAAGGGTATTTCTCCATGATGGTTCTCAGCAGTTTTATGCCTGTTTCTGGCTGAGGTTTATTACCTAATTTTTCAGGTAGTGAAAGATCGCTAATCACTACGTCTCGATCGGGAAAACTATTTAGCTTTTCTAAAGCTTCTTGAGTTGTTTTTGCTTTGATAATATCAGCACTAGAATATTTACTAAAAATTGCGTCTATAGTTCCATTAATTACGGCATCGTGATCGTCAATGACTAATATTTTAGTAATCTTATTGATTGTGTTCATTTCTATTTGTTATTACAATATTTGTCAACTGGAGTTTAAATGCTAATAGCTTTACCATTTAAAATACCAAATATTACTAACTTTGCTCAATATGTTTTGACAACTACCAAAGGTTAAACATTCAAAGGATTTTTGAAGATACTTCAACTCTTGTTGGTGTTTTTTGGGCAACTGTTTATTTGCTCCTGGCTCGACAAAAGTAATTTTTAGCTGATTATGATGATTAATTTGATTTTGTTTCAAGTCAATAACAGTTAAATTATAAGAATGATTTTCTGCTAGTTGAATACTTAATAGTTCCGCTAAAGTATTGAATGTGATCGAGTCGTGGGCTGGAGATTTTTGTCGCCAGTTTAGAGGTGAGTTTAATTCAAATTGACGTAAAGGAAATTGTTCTCGCCATTTAGTTACCAAATATTGTAAGGCAAAAGGTAATCCTTCATTAATATATGGAGGAGAAAGGCGATCGCTTAATTCTTTGAGAGTAGAATGAAAATGTTCTAGTTGTGCCACACATTTTTGACGAGACGAGCTAGCTAATTCATTTGGCTTGAGCGAAGATAGTTCTAAATTACGGCGTATGGCAAAAGATTCTTGTAGTAATTGCTCGCGAATCAAGTTTGCCTCAGACTCCAATTGTTTTAATACCTTTTGATACCACCATTGCAATGCTTTGTCCACTCCATACCTCAACTAGATAATTCCCTATAAAACTATTTTTAACCGTAGAATTATAGTTTCTCTATCGTTTTCGATAGTAAATAATATTTTATTAATTATTAAATGAGATGTAATGCCTAAAAGTGCCAAGTTTTCCCCAATATCTGTTCTATCAATATTTTTGGCAGTGTTGCAAAAAGCGGAGATAAAAGTAAAAGAGAATAGATAAACCTCAAATTAACTTGTCTTTTTTCCACTTTTACACAGCTATCCCGAATAGAGAGTGAATAAACTTAATTTGACCTAGAATATCTTCTTTCTCTACATTCTTGATTTTACCTTTACAAATTATGTTTATCGATTCACATCTAGAAATAGTGCGATCGCTTCAAGACGATTCCTCTCCAAAGCTATTGAGCAAGAACATTTAGATGTAGTCAGAGTGATTAATATAGATAAAGCAAAAGCTTGTCCCAAGGCGATGGAAGAGAAGGAGTCTGGATTATTGCCCGAATCTGTTGAACATCGAGCAGTTAAATACTTGAATAATTTGAGCGAACAAGATCATCGTTACACGAAGGTGTTACAATAGATTTACTCAGAAAATACGTCAAAAACCTACGATTTTCCCCCGCTAAACCCTGTTCAAAATTCAGCCTATCACTCTTCTGTGAGGGTCTTCTTTTGAAAGAAAAATAATAATTTTCGGTTGAGGTATTTTATATATTTACCGCAACCGTGGATTAATTTTTAGTTACATCAAGCAAATAAGATATTTGAATGGAGAAAGTCTATTTATCGTCTGGCTTTACAGTTTCTATTTTCAGCCTATTGTCTAGTTAAATTCTCTCTTTCTTTAAATGCCCAACCAGCACCCGACGAGCTTCCGCCACGAGAAACGCTGCAACAAACAATTCCCCCCAATACACAACCCATTCCCGAAACCAATCCTGTTTCTGAAAAGGATAAACCAACAATTTCTATACCTAGTGGTTTAAATTCTTCTCAATGTGAGCTATCAGTTAATCAACCTAATAAAGACTATGCAGATCGGTTTTTAATTAGAGACATCAAAGTAGTCGGCAATACAGTATTGCAGTCGGAGATAGATCAGATAGTTAAAAACTCCCAACTAAAATATCGCACTGCTACCTTTGAAGATTTAGTATGTTTGCGCTCTCGCATTACCCAGCTTTATCTAGCCAAAGGTTATGTAACTTCTGGGGCATTTTTGGCGAATAATCAAGACCTAAGTAATGGTATTGTCACAATCCAGGTAGTAGAAGGAGAGTTAGAAGATATCGTGATTACTGGATTAGAGCGTCTTCAAGAAAGTTATCTTCGTAGTCGCCTCGAACTAGCTGCTCAAAAACCTTTAAACAAAAATGATTTAGAAACAGGATTACAACTTTTAGTAATCAATCCCTTGTTTAAGACTGTGGATGCAGAATTAACCGCAGGGCAAAAAACTGGCAGTAATGTTTTGCTTATTAATGTCAAACAAGCTAGAAGTTTTACAGCAGGTATTGGAGTCAATAACTATCGCGCACCCAGTATTGGCGAGTTTCAAGGCAGCGTTAATTTGGCTCATGGTAATTTTTTAGGATTTGGCGATCGCCTATCTGCCGAATATGGTGTGACAGAAGGTTTGGATATTTACAATGTTGGCTATACCATTCCTTGGAATGCTTATGATGGAACGATTGGCTTTAGCTATAACAATAGTGATAGTGGCATTATTGAAGCGCAATTTCGCGATTTAGATATCAAAAGTGAAACTGAATCCTATGCTGTTGATTTGCGCCAACCCCTAACTCGTTCTCCTAATCAAGAATTTACCCTTGGTTTTGGTTTGGACATCCGTCGCCGTCGTACCTTTTTTAGGAGATGAACCTTATTCTTTTTCTGTAGGAGTGGAAAACGGTAAATCCAACACGACAGTGCTGCGTTTTTCCCAAGATTGGGTAAAGCGCGATGCCAAAAGCGTTTTAGCAGCGCGATCGCAATTTAATATCGGCATTGATGCTTTTGATGCCACGATTAATGATACGGGGACAGACGGTCAATTTTTGGTTTGGCAGGGACAATTTCAGTGGGTAAAGCAATTATCTCCCAGAGTGTTATTTATAGCTAGAGTTGGCGGTCAGTTTACAGGAGATTCTTTACTTTCCCTAGAAAAATTTAGCCTTGGGGGAGTTAGTACGGTGCGTGGTTATGAAGAAAACCAACTGGTGACAGATAGCGGGGTGTTAGGTACTTTAGAACTGCGTATTCCCGTCACGAAAAACCCTAGTACCTTAAATTTGAATCCATTTGTTGAATTTGGTACGGGCTGGAATAATGACGAACCAAATCCTGAAAATTCTACCATTGCTAGTATCGGGCTGGGAATGGATTGGGCAATTGGTGGCGGATTATTATTTAATGTTGATTATGGTATTCCCTTAATTGATGTGAATAATCAGGGGAATTCTTTACAAGAAAATGGTTTTCATGTTTCTTTTAGGTATCAACCTTTTTAAATTGTAAATTCACTGAGTACGTACTTAATAACATGGCAGTTTTGTGCAACAGTCCGCGCCAAATAAGGAAAAAAAGCAGACATAAAAGGTGAATGTAATTCCTGACTATAAATCTTATTCTTCAAATTAAGCAATCAAGCCAAATGAGGAAAAAAAGATGACATTGCAGACACGGGAATTCAGCAATTTTTCGCTCAATAACAGTCAAGAACCAGGAGATAACTTTAACACTGCGCTAAATTTAGGAACACTTAATAGCGGTTTGACCGTTCGAGAGTTTGTCGGTTCTATTGACACCACAGATTTGTATCAATTTACATTAGATCGAACTGGAGAAATTAACCTTGATTTGGAAGGATTGAGTGCAGATGCAGATCTAGGAATTTTTGATAGTAACGATATTTTAATTGGTTTATCTGAAAACTCTGATTCTGCTTCAGAAACTCTTAGTGGTATTCTTGATGCTGGCACTTATTATGCCTCTGTAGTTTCTTATGATGGCGACGATACCGACTATAACTTAAACTTCGCTCTTTCTAATTCGTCTTCCGCGACACCAGACCCTGGTGAAACCTTTGATACAGCACTAAATCTAGGTGCGATCAATGGCAACACAACAATTCTCGAAAGTGTGGGTAGCAGCGATACAGCAGATTTTTATCAGTTTGAAATCGCACAACCTAGTGATTTTAGTCTTTTTCTCGATGGTTTAAATGGTGATGCTGATGTCAAATTATACGATCGCAATGGTGAATTGCTAGATGTATCTCAAAACTATGGTACAGAAGCAGAATCTTTCGGTAACACGATACAACCTGGTACTTATTTTGTTAGCGTCAATTCCTATGACGGGGTTGAAACTGATTACACTCTCAATCTTTCTACTACTGGAACTTCTGAGCCTCGCGATAATCCTACAGCACAAGACCCTGGTAATAGTCTTGATACAGCTTTACAACTAGGAAATCTCAATGCTAATTTTAGCGCACAAGAAACCGTCGGAATTAATGACAACGTTGACTACTATGAATTTAGCGTTAGCGAATCAGGTATTTTTACGGCGGATTTATCGGGATTAGCTGCCGATGCCGATATTCGTTTGATTAATGATGTTAACGCTAATGGTGTGATCGATCAAGGAGAAGTCACAGCGTGGCAATGGGAAATAGGTAACAATAGCGAGTCAATTCGTTCTTTTTTAGATTCAGGAGACTATTTTTTAGAAGTTGGTACTCGCGATAATCAAACCACAAACTATACTGTAGAAACTGATTTTACTGCTGCCGTTAGCGATCCTCTGGCTTTCAATATAGAAATTGCTTGGGGACAGGGTTCTGAAGGCTTGAGTCAAGGAATGGTTGATGGAATATATGAAGCAGCAGATTTTTGGGAAAACGTAATTTCTCACAGCAGCTTTGATAGTAATCAAACTTTAACTATCGAAGTAGGTGGAGAGGTTCAAGAGTGGGGAACCGATGGCGGAGTTTTAGCTTCCGCAGCACCTTACACAAATGAAACTGACCTAAACGGAAATATTATGCCTGTCTATGGCATTTCCTCTATTAATACCGATCCTAATGCTATAGAAGCTCTCAGTTCCGATCTCGAACGCTTTACTCGTGTCATGATTCATGAATTTGGTCATGTGATGGGTATTGGTACTCTATGGGATGACCTAATCGATCCCCTTACTGGCACATACAATGCCGATACCTATGCAGGAATTGCTTACGGTCAATTGTCCGATAATCTTGCACCTACAGCAATTCCTCTGACTACTGGAGTAGGATCAGGTTCGGATCTAGCTCATTGGCGTGAAGAAGTTTTTGGCAATGAATTAATGACTCACTCAGCAGAATATCCTGGTGAATCTATGCCTTTGAGCCAAATGACAATCGCTTCTTTACGGGATATCGGTTGGAACGTTAACTATGGTGCAGCAGAATATTATCCTGATAGCTTTACCCAGCAAGCTACTCAATCTTTAATCAGCACTACTGATGCTTCGAGTACTATTACTCAAAACATTATAGAAACAGTGGGTATTTATGAAGAAAATACTCTCTTTGGTTAGAGAGAAATCGTTCAATATAGATGTTGCCACTTAGCCTGGCATATTATTGCTAATTTCTCGGTCATTTGTTGTATATATCTATGCAAATGAATTTGCGCTTTATCTCCAACAAACACATATTAACAAAAAGCTTAATAATTAGAGTACGTGAAGAGTTTTCAGGTATTCTGAAAAGAAAACTGCTGCTATCTTCTCTATGAAACCTGCTTTTCTCGCCTCTGCTTTACAACTTTCTTCTTTAATTCTGGTTGCTACTCTGTTTAGCAAAGCCAACCCCGCTTTATCTCAAATAATACCAGACGATATGGGTACAGAAAGTTCGGTTGTTAATCCCAGAGATGCCAACAGTGAAAGCATTGATGGTGGTGCGGTACGGGGACAAAATCTCTTTCACAGTTTTACTGAATTTAATGTCGGCGAGGATAGAGGAGTTTATTTTGCCAACCCCGATGCTGTAACTAACATCTTCTCTCGTGTTACTGGTAATGATGTTTCTAATATTTTAGGAACTTTAGGCGTAGATGGTGCTGCTAATTTATATTTGATTAATCCTAATGGAATTGTCTTTGGCGAAGGTGCTTCTTTAGATGTACAGGGTTCTTTTACTGCCACAACTGCCGATGGGATTGAATTTGGCGAACAAGGTTCTTTCAGTGCTATTAATGCAGAATCACCGAATTTATTAACAATAAATCCTTCTGCTTATTTATTTAATCAGGTTGCTCCTGGTGCGATCGCCAACAATTCTCAAGCTTCTGCCGATTTTAATCCTTCACCATCTTTCGATGATAGTTACTTTGGTTTGAGAGTACCAGATGGTCAGAATTTATTACTACTTGGTGGCAATGTTGAAGCGGATGGTGGCGGACTAACAGCAAGTGGTGGTCGAATTGATATTAGTGCAATAGCAGGAGAAGGAGTTATTGGACTAAACAACAATGGGAGTTTGAATATTTCAGATAATATTTCTAGAGGAGATGTCTCGTTAACTAACGGTGCAAAATTTTCAGTTACTGGAGATGGCGGTGGAGATATAGCGATCGCCGCCAAAAATATTAGAATTGATTCAGCAAGTACTATCACAACTGGCATTTATAGCAGTTTGAGTTCGCCTGATTTGACAATATAACAGTAGATAACAGTTCAAATGAAGCCTGATGCCCAAGCGGGAGATATTTCGGACATTGATGCGACTGACAATATAACTAGTAGATAACGGTAGAGTTAACACGCAAATGAAGTTTAGCGATTTAGAAGCAGTCAAGGCAATGCAGGAGATATTTTCAATTAATGCTATATTCTCAATAATGTCCAAGTTGGCGATTGGCAAAATGGTAGTCAAATAGAATCTCTTACTTTCTCGCGGACGAGGAGATCAAGAGGAAATGTAACTGTTCGCGCTTCTAATATAGAATTGTCAGGGACTAGCAGACAACTTTCAATGTAGTTTATTTACTAGGTATTGGATCTCAAGCACAAGGTAATGGCGGTAATGCAGGAGATTGACCATTAACACAGATAATCTAAGTCAGTGGTTTATTTAGAGCGATCGCGCTCAAGTATCAGCTTCTACTTTTGGTGTAGGGAATGCAGGAAATCTCGCCATTACAGCCAATAATTCAATTTCTCTCGATGCCAGTTCCTATATTTTCAACAATGTTTTGATTCGTGATGCAGTTGGCGATGCTGGCAAAATAGATATTACAACTGGTTCACTTTCTGCTACTAATGGCTCTCAAATTAATTCCTTTACTCGCGGACAAGGTGATGCAGGAGATATAAGCATTAATGCTACCGATTCAGTTACTTTTGATGGAGTCGATGGTAATGGCAATTCCAGTGGTTTATATAGCAGCGTTGAAGCTGGTGGTGTAGGAGTCGGTGGAAATATTAAACTTGAGGCAGGTTCATTATCTCTAACTAATGGTGGGCTATTAAACGCTAGCGTTCGTGGAGCTTCTGATTCTCTTCCAAGTGGCAGAGGTAAAGGTGGCAATATTAATATTCAAACAGGAAATCTAGTTGCCAGAAACGACGGACTAATTAGTTCTAGTACTTCTGGTCAGGGAGATTCGGGTAATATTGCCATTACAGCCAATAATTCAATTTTTCTTGATGCTTTGGATATTGTCAATAATGTGAATAGTGATGCGGTTGGCGATGCTGGCAAAATAGATATTACAACTGGTTCACTTTCCGCTACCAATGGCTCTCAGATTAATTCCTTTACTCGCGGACAAGGTAATGCAGGAGATATTACATTCAAGCTACCGACGCAGTTACTTTTGATGGAGTCGATAGTAATGGCAATTCCAGTGGTTTATCTAGCAGCGTTGAAGCTGGTGGTGTAGGAGTCGGTGGCAATATTAATCTTGAGGCAGGTTCATTATCTTTAACTAATGGTGGGCTATTAAACGCTAGCGTTCGTGAGGCTTTTGATTCTCTTCCAAGTGGCAGAGGTAATGGTGGCAATATTAATATTCAAACAGGTTCACTTTCTGCTACTAATGGCTCTCAGATTAATTCCTTTACTCGCGGACAAGGTGATGCAGGAGATATAAGCATTAATGCTACCGATTCCGTTACTTTTGATGGAGTCGATAGTAATGGCAATTCCAGTGGTTTATATAGCAGCGTTGAAGCTGGTGGTGTAGGAGTCGGTGGCAATATTAATCTTGAGGCAGGTTCATTATCTTTAACTAATGGTGCGCTATTAAACGCTAGCGTTCGTGAGGCTTCTGATTCTCTTCCAAGTGGCAGAGGTAAAGGTGGCAATATTAATATTCAAACAGGAAATCTAGTTGCCAGAAACGACGGACTAATTAGTTCTAGTACTTCTGGTCAGGGAGATTCGGGTAATATTGCCATTACAGCCAATAATTCAATTTTTCTTGATGCTTTGGATATTGTCAACAGTGTCGAGAGTATTGACGCGGTGGGCGATGCTGGCAAAATAGATATTACTACTGGTTCACTTTCCGCTACCAATGGCTCTCAGATTAATTCCTTTACTCGCGGACAAGGTAATGCAGGAGATATAAGCATTAATGCTACCGATTCCGTTACTTTTGATGGAGTCAATAGTAATGGCAATCCCAGTGGTTTATCTAGCAGCGTTGAAGCTGGTGGTGTAGGCAATGCCAGAAACGGGGGAAATATTAATCTTGAGGCAGGTTCATTATCTTTAACTAATGGGGGAAGATTAAACGCTAGCGTTCGTGCTAGGCTTTTGATTCTCTTCCAAGTGGCAGAGGTCAGGGCGGTAGTATTAATATTAATGTAGATAATACTTTGACAATTGTTGACGGAAGCGAAATCAATGTTGCTACTTCTGGTCAAGGTAATGCTGGAGAAGTGAATATCAATGCTGATTTTCTTCATTATCTTTAACTAATGAAGAAAATTAAACGCTAGCGTTCGTAAGGCTTTTGATTCTCTTCCAGTGGCAGAGGTCAGGGCGGTAGTATTAATATTAATGTAGATAATACTTTGACAATTGTTGACGGAAGCGAAATCATGTTGCTACTTCTGGTCAAGGTAATGCTAATTTTAACCTAGATAATAATACATTCATTTCTAGTGTCAGCACAACTAATTTTAATGCAGGAAACATTAATCTTAATGTAACCGATTCTCTACAAGCAACTGATAGCTTCATCTCTACTAGTTCAACTCAATCTTCAGGAGGTAACTTAAATATCTTCTCTGGAGATATTCAACTTCGTGGCAACAGCGATCTTACGACTAATATTTTTGTAGGAAAAGGAAGCGGGGGAAATATAGCTATTGAAGCTGATTCGGTTATTGCTTTTGACGACAGCGATATCTTTGCTTCTGCACCAGAAGGACAAGGAGGCAATGTTACCTTAGATACTCCTGCTTATTTTGGAGAAAACTTTACTCTCAATTCTTTAACTGCTAATCCCGATACTCTAGACAATAACTCTCGCGCTGATGTCAACGCTACAGGTGCAGTATCATCTGGTACAGTTTCTATTCCTAATGTGAGTTTTATTCAAAACAGTCTTAATGATTTACCAAATAACTCGATTAATACCGATGAATTAGTCGCAAATAGTTGCGTTGTGCCAGTAGGTGATAGAAGCCAGGGTAAATTTATTATTACTGGGACTGAAAGCTTACCAGTACGTCCTGGAGATAATCTACCTTCTAAATATCCGACAGGAGAAGTACGGAATGTACCTGAAAAGCCAAGTGGTTGGCAACCAGGCGACCCTATTATTGAACCCCAAGGGGCTTATCGTTTAGCCAATGGCAAGTTAGTGTTGAGTCGCCAGTGTTCCCGATAAACTAGCTTCTTTTAATTTTAAACAAAAGAATTATCGGCGCTCGCGACAAAAGAGTCGTGGTCTGACCATGTATTCATAAAGTCATTGTATTCAACAACTGATGAGCAGCCATTAGGAGTTCCACTGTCATTCAGAATAATGTCCACCGAGCCATCAAATTCGTAGTTAATACCAGTTACCCAAACAGCATGATCCGCGTCTTTTTGCTCTAAGCTATTACCGTACTGGTCATATTGAGGCTGCCAAATTTTATTACCATCTAGCCCAACGATGGGTTTATCTCCCATTGACAAAGCATCTTGCAAAGTAGCAAAAGAGGTATTATATGACCTATATGTTTCAATTGCCAGACTTTTAAGGCTTTGTAAAGTAGTAGAACTATAAGTTAAATCCATCGATCTCGCTCCCTTAATAAGTTATTCGATTAAGCTTCGATCTTGGAATAAAACTAATAGTTAGGGATTACATTGCCCTTTTAGGAGAATTGCCAATGCTTTTGCTTTGCTGGATAAATTTTGACAAAGACTTGACACGCTCGCCTAAAAAACTAGAGGATTTAGTAAAACTATTAAAAACGGCATCAAAAAAATTCTGGAGATGTGGCAGATGCGATCGCTCTTATTTTATAGTCTTGTAGTTAGTGGAATATTAATCTTTAAATGCGAGCGCGCCTTTTCCCAGATTACCCCCGACAATACTTTAGGTGCTGAAAGTTCGGTAGTTAATACTAGAGATGCTACCAGCGAAAGTATAGATGGTGGTGCAGTACGGGGACAAAACCTCTTTCACAGTTTCCAAGAGTTTAATGTGGATGCAGGCAGAGGGGCATATTTTGCTAATCCTGATGCTGTAACTAATATCTTCTCTCGCGTTACAGGGGGAAATCCTTCAAATATCTTAGGCACATTAGGCGTAGATGGTGCAGCTAATTTGTTTTTGATTAATCCCAATGGCATTATTTTTGGTCAAGGTGCGAGTTTAGATGTGCAGGGATCTTTTACTGCCACTACTGCCGATGGGGTTGAGTTTGGCGAACAAGGTTTTTTTAGTGCGGTTAATCCAGAATCACCGAAGTTATTAACGATTAATCCGTCTGCTTATTTCTTTAATCAGCTTTCTCCAGGTGCGATCGCTAATAATTCCATTGGATTGAGAGTACCAGATGGTCAGAATTTATTACTACTTGGTGGCGATGTTAACGTCGATGGTGGTGGTATAGTCGCAAGTGGTGGTCGAATCGATCTTGGTGCAATAGCAGGACAAGGGGTTATTGGACTAAATAGCAATGGGAGTTTGAATATTCCCGATAGTATTGCCAGAGGAGATGTTTCGTTAACTAATGGTGCTGCATTTTTAGTTTATGGAGATGGAGGTGGAGATATTGCGATCGCCGCTAAAAATATTAATATTCTTTCACGAAGTAATTTGAATGCTGGTGTTTTCAGTAATTCTAGTTTACCTGATGCTCAAGCGGGAGATATTACAATTGATGCGACTGACAATATAATAGTAGATAACGGTAGAGTCGCAAATGAAGTTTCTTTAGAAGCAGTCGGCAATGCTGGAGATATTTTCATTAATGCTAATTCTCTTCAAGTTTTAAATGGTAGTCTAATAGAATCTCTTACTTCTGGACAAGGAGATAGCGGAAATGTAACTGTTCGCGCTTCTAATATAGAATTGGCAGGGACTAGCAGTGATGGACAACTTTCAAGTAGTTTATTTACTAATATTGGATCTCAAGCACAAGGTAATGGCGGTAATTTAACCATTAACACAGATAATCTAAGTCTGAGCGATCGCGCTGAAATATCAGCTTCTACTTTTGGACAAGGAGATACGGGGAATATTTCCATTACCGCCGATAATTCAATTTCTCTTGATGCTAGCTCATATATTCTCAATAACGTCCAAAGTATTGATGCAGTTGGCGATGCTGGCAAAATTGAGATTACAACTGGTTCGCTTTCAGCAACCAATGGTAGTCAAATTGATTCCTTTACTCGCGGACGAGGAAATGCGGGGAATATTTCTATTACCGCCGATAATTCAGTTTCTCTCGATACTAGTTCATATATTCTCAACAATGTCGAGAGTAGTGATGCAGTTGGCAATGCTGGCAAAATTGAGATTACAACTGGTTCACTTTCAGCAACCAATGGTAGTCAAATTGATTCCGCTACTCGCGGACGGGGCAATGCTGGAGATATAACTATTCAAGCCTCAAATGCCGTTACTTTTGATGGATTCGATAATAATGGATTTCCCAGTGCTTCATTTAGTAGTGTCGAAGCAGGTAGTGAAGGCGATGGTGGCAATATCAACATTCAAACAGGAAATTTAGTTGCAAGAAACGGTGGACAAATTAATGCTGGTACTTTAGGCAAAGGAGATACGGGGAATATTTCCATTACCGCCGATAATTCAGTTTCTCTCGATACTAGTTCATCTATTGTCAATAACGTCCAAGGTATTGATGCAGTTGGCGATGCAGGTAAAATTGAGATTACGACTGGTTCTCTTTCAGCAACCAATGGTAGTCAAATTGATTCCTTTACTCGTGGACGAGGCAATGCTGGAGATATAACTATTCAAGCAAGAAATGCCGTTACTTTTGATGGATTCGATAATAATGGATTACCCAGTGCTTCATTTAGTAGTGTCGAAGCAGGTAGTGAAGGCGATGGTGGCAATATCAACATTCAAACAAGAAATTTAGTTGTTAGAAACGGTGGAGAAATTAATGCTAGTACTTTAGGAAAAGGAGATACGGGGAATATTTTCATTACCGCCGATAATTCAATTTCTCTCGATGTTGGCTCAAGGATTGTCAATAACGTCCAAGGTATTGATGCAGTTGGCGATGCTGGCAAAATTGAGATTACGACTGGTTCTCTTTCAGCAACCAATGGTAGTCAAATTGATTCCTTTACACGCGGACGAGGAAATGCGGGAAATATAACTATTCAAGCAAGAAATGACGTTATTTTTGATGGATTAGATAATAATGGATTAGCCACTGGTTCATTTAGTAGTGTCGAAGCAGGTGGCAAAGGCGACGGTGGCGATATCAACATTCAAACAGGAAATTTAGTTGTTAGAAACGGTGGACAAATTATTGCTGGTACTTCAGGCAAAGGAGATACGGGGAATATTTTCATTACAGCCGATAATTCAATCTCTCTTGATGCTAGCTCATATATTTTCAACAATGTCGAGAGTATTGACGCGGTGGGCGATGCTGGCAAAATTGAGATTAATACTGGTTCACTTTTAGCAACCAATGGTAGTCAAATAGATTCCTTTACTCGCGGACAGGGTAATGCGGGAAATATAACTATTCAAGCCTCCAATGACGTTACTTTTGATGGATTCGGTAACAATGGATTATTCAGTGCTGCATTTAGTAGTGTCGAAGCAGGTGGCAAAGGCGATGGAGGAAATATCAATCTTACAGCTCGTTCTTTATCTCTAACTAATGGAGGAAAATTAGACGTTGGCGTTCGTCAGGCTTCAGCGTCTCTTCCAAGTGGCAGAGGTAAAGGTGGTAATATCAATATTGATGTGGATGATGCTCTAACAATTGCTGACGGAAGCAGAATTAATGCTATTACTTTTGGTCAAGGTAATGCTGGAAAACTAGAAATTAAGGCAAATTCTCTCAATCTAGATAATAATGCATTTATTTCAAGTGTTAGCGAAACTAATTTTGATGCAGGAGATATTACTCTTAATATAGCCAATTCTATACAAGCAACAGATAGCTCAATCTCTACTAGTTCAACCCAATCTTCAGGGGGTAATTTAACTATTAATGCAGGAGACATAAAGCTTCGAGGCAACAGCGATCTCACTACCGATATTGCTTCTGGGCAAGGCAGTGGCGGAAATATCAATATAACTGCTGATTCGGTTATTGCTTTTGACGACAGCGATATCTTTGCTTCTGCACCAGAAGGACAAGGAGGCAATGTTACCTTAGATACTCCTGCTTATTTTGGAGAAAACTTTACTCTCAATTCTTTAACTGCTAATCCCGATACTCTAGACAATAACTCTCGCGCTGATGTCAACGCTACAGGTGCAGTATCATCTGGTACAGTTTCTATTCCTAATGTGAGTTTTATTCAAAACAGTCTTAATGATTTACCAAATAACTCGATTAATACCGATGAATTAGTCGCAAATAGTTGCGTTGTGCCAGTAGGTGATAGAAGCCAGGGTAAATTTATTATTACTGGGACTGAAAGCTTACCAGTACGTCCTGGAGATAATCTACCTTCTAAATATCCGACAGGAGAAGTACGGAATGTACCTGAAAAGCCAAGTGGTTGGCAACCAGGCGACCCTATTATTGAACCCCAAGGGGCTTATCGTTTAGCCAATGGCAAGTTAGTGTTGAGTCGCCAGTGTTCCCGATAAACTAGCTTCTTTTAATTTTAAACAAAAGAATTATCGGCGCTCGCGACAAAAGAGTCGTGGTCTGACCATGTATTCATAAAGTCATTGTATTCAACAACTGATGAGCAGCCATTAGGAGTTCCACTGTCATTCAGAATAATGTCCACCGAGCCATCAAATTCGTAGTTAATACCAGTTACCCAAACAGCATGATCCGCGTCTTTTTGCTCTAAGCTATTACCGTACTGGTCATATTGAGGCTGCCAAATTTTATTACCATCTAGCCCAACGATGGGTTTATCTCCCATTGACAAAGCATCTTGCAAAGTAGCAAAAGAGGTATTATATGACCTATATGTTTCAATTGCCAGACTTTTAAGGCTTTGTAAAGTAGTAGAACTATAAGTTAAATCCATCGATCTCGCTCCCTTAATAAGTTATTCGATTAAGCTTCGATCTTGGAATAAAACTAATAGTTAGGGATTACATTGCCCTTTTAGGAGAATTGCCAATGCTTTTGCTTTGCTGGATAAATTTTGACAAAGACTTGACACGCTCGCCTAAAAAACTAGAGGATTTAGTAAAACTATTAAAAACGGCATCAAAAAAATTCTGGAGATGTGGCAGATGCGATCTCTCTTATTTTATAGTCTTGTAGTTAGTGGAATATTAATCTTTAAATGCGAGCGCGCCTTTTCCCAGATTACCCCCGACAATACTTTAGGTGCTGAAAGTTCGGTAGTTAATACTAGAGATGCTACCAGCGAAAGTATAGATGGTGGTGCAGTACGGGGACAAAACCTCTTTCACAGTTTCCAAGAGTTTAATGTGGATGCAGGCAGAGGGGCATATTTTGCTAATCCTGATGCTGTAACTAATATCTTCTCTCGCGTTACAGGGGGAAATCCTTCAAATATCTTAGGTACGTTAGGAGTTGATGGTGCAGCTAATTTGTTTTTGATTAATCCTAATGGCATTATTTTTGGTCAAGGTGCGAGTTTAGATGTGCAGGGATCTTTTACTGCCACTACTGCCGATGGGGTTGAGTTTGGCGAACAAGGTTTTTTTAGTGCGGTTAATCCAGAATCACCGAATTTATTAACAATAAATCCGTCTGCTTATTTCTTTAATCAGCTTTCTCCAGGTGCGATCGCTAATAATTCCATTGGATTGAGAGTACCAGATGGTCAGAATTTATCACTACTTGGTGGCGATGTTAACGTTGATGGTGGTGTTTTAGTCGCAAGTGGTGGTCGCATCGATATTGCTGCAATAGCAGGACAAGGTATTGTCGAATTAAATAGCAATGGGAGTTTTAATATTCCCGATAGTATTGCCAGAGGAGATGTCTCGTTAACTAATGGTGCTGGATTTTTTGTTATTGGAAATGGAGGTGGAGATATTGCGATCGCGGCTAAAAATATTGATATTTTTTCAGGAAGTGGTCTCTATGCTGGTATTTCCAGTAATTCGGGTTTACCTGATGCTCAAGCGGGAGATATTACAATTAATGCAACTGACAATATAGCAGTAGATGAAAGCTTTATTCTAAATCAAATACGTTCAGAAGCAGTCGGCAATGCTGGAGATATTTTCATTAATGCTAATTCTCTTCAAGTTTTCAATGGTAGTCAAATAGCATCTTCTACTTTTGGACAAGGAGATGGCGGAGATGTTACTGTTCGCGTTTCTAATATAGAATTGGCAGCGACTAGCAGTGATGGACAATTTGCTAGTGGTTTGTTTACTACTGTTCTATCTCAAGCACAAGGTAATGGCGGTAATTTAACCATTAACACAGATAATCTAAGTCTGAGCGATCGCGCTAAAATATCAGCTAGTACTTTTGGCAAAGGAGATGCTGGGGATATTTCCATTACCGCCGATAATTCAATCACTCTCGATACTAGCTCATATATTTTCAACAATGTAGAGAGGAGTGAGACGGTGGGCGATGCTGGCAAAATTGAGATTAATACTGGTTCACTTTCGGTAACCAATGGTAGTCAAATTGATTCCTTTACTCGCGGACAGGGTAATGCAGGAAATATAACTATTCAAGCAAGAAATGCCGTTACTTTTGATGGAAGTGCTTCATTTAGTAGTGTCGAAGCAGGTGCTATAGGTGATGGTGGCGATATTAATATTCAAACAGGAAATTTAGTTGCAAGAAACGGTGGAACAATTGCTGCTAGTACTTTAGGCAAAGGAGATACGGGTAATCTTTCCATTACCGCCGATAATTCAATCACTCTCGATACTAGCTCATATATTTTCAACAATGTAGAGAGGAGTGAGACGGTGGGCGATGCTGGCAAAATTGAGATTAATACTGGTTCACTTTCGGTAACCAATGGTAGTCAAATTGATTCCTTTACTCGCGGACAGGGTAATGCAGGAAATATAACTATTCAAGCAAGAAATGCCGTTACTTTTGATGGAAGTGCTTTACTTAGTAGTGTCGAAGCAGGTGCTATAGGTGATGGTGGCAATATAACTATCAAAGCGGGTTCTTTATCTTTAACTAATGGAGGACTAAACGTTGGCGTTCGTCAGGCTTCAGACTCCCTTCCAAGTGGCAAAGGTGATGGTGGCAATATCAACATTCAAACAGGAAATTTAGTTGCAAGAAACGGTGGAACAATTGCTGCTAGTACTTTTGGCAAAGGAGATACGGGGAATCTTTCCATTACAGCCGATAATTCAATTACTCTCGATACTAGTTCATATATTTTCAACAACGTTGAGAGTATTGACGCGGTGGGCGATGCAGGTAAAATTGAGATTAATACTGGTTCTCTTTCGGTAACCAATGGTAGTCAAATTGATTCCTTTACTCGCGGACAGGGTAATGCGGGAGATATAACTATTCAAGCCTCAAATGCCGTTACTTTTGATGGATTCGATAATAATGGATTGCTTAGTGCTTCAGCTAGTAGTGTCGAAGCAGGTGGCAAAGGCGACGGTGGCGATATAACTATCAAAGCGGGTTCTTTATCTCTAACTAATGGAGGACTAGACGTTGGCGTTCGTCAGGCTTCAGACTCCCTTCCAAGTGGCAAAGGCGACGGTGGCGATATCAACATTCAAACAGGAAATTTAGTTGCAAGAAACGGTGGAACAATTGCTGCTAGTACTTTAGGCAAAGGAAATTCAGGTAATCTTTCCATTACCGCCGATAATTCAATTTCTCTCGATACTAGTTCATCTATTCTCAACAATGTCGGGAGTGGTGATGCGGTTGGCAATGCTGGTCAAATCGAGATTACGACTGGTTCGCTGTCGGTGGCTAATGGCTCTCAAATTAATTCCTTGACTCGCGGACGGGGTGATGCTGGAGATATAACTATTCAAGCAAGAAATGACGTTACTTTTGATGGATTAGAGAATAATGGATTACGCAGTGCTTCATTTAGTAGTGTGGAAGCTGGTGGCAAAGGCGACGGTGGCGATATAACTATCAAAGCGGGTTCTTTATCTCTAACTAATGGAGGACTATTAGACGTTAGAGTTCGTCAGGCTTCAGACTCCCTTCCAAGTGGCAGAGGTGAAGGTGGCGATATTAATATTCAAACAGGAAATTTAGTTGCAAGAAACGGTGGAACAATTGCTGCTAGTACTTTTGGTCAAGGGAATGCTGGAAAACTAGAAATTAAGGCAAATTCTCTCAATCTAGATAATAATGCATTTATTTCAAGTGTTAGCGAAACTAATTTTGATGCAGGAGATATTACTCTCAATATAGCCAATTCTATACAAGCAACAGATAGCTCAATCTCTACTAGTTCAACCCAATCTTCAGGGGGTAATTTAACTATTAATGCAGGGGACATAAAGCTTCGAGGCAACAGCGATCTCACTAGCGATATTGCTTCTGGGCAAGGTAGTGGCGGAAATATCAATATAACTGCTGATTCGGTTATTGCTTTTGACGATAGCGATATCTTTGCTTCTGCACCAGAAGGAAAAGGAGGCAATATTACCTTAAATACTCCTGCTTACTTTGGGGAGAACTTTACTCTCAATTCTCTAACTGCCGATCCTAGTACTCTAGACAATAACTCTCGCGCTGATGTCAATGCGACAGGAGCAGTATCGGGTTCGGTTGCTATTCCCGATGTGAGTTTTATTCAAAACAGTCTTAATGATTTACCAAATAACTCGATTAATACCGATGAATTAGTGGCTAATAGTTGCGTTGTGCCAGTAGGTAATAGAAGCCAGGGTAAATTTATTATTACTGGGACTGAAAGCTTACCAGTACGTCCTGGAGATAATCTACCTTTTAAATATCCGACAGGAGAAGTGCGGAATGTACCTGAAAAGCCAACTGGTTGGCAACCAGGCAACCCTATTATTGAACCCCAAGGGGCTTATCGTTTAGCTAATGGCAAGTTAGTGTTGAGTCGCCAGTGTTCCCGATAAACTAACTTCTTTTAATTTTAAACGAAAGGATTATCGGCGCTCGCGACAAAAGAGTCGTGGTCTGACCATGTATTCATAAAGTCATTGTATTCAACAACTGATGAGCAGCCATTAGGAGTTCCACTGTCATTCAGAATAATGTCCATATTTAAATAGAGTAAATGCTTAAAGGCGATCGCTATTTGGCAGAAAACTGCAAGATTGCCTAAAGCTATAAATATAGAGGAAGCAGGTCAAACAATTTGTATTATTCTTTACATTGGGATTTTTTTAAATAAAGCATTCACTTTTTGTGGGCTTGAGCGTTCTGCTTCGCTTTTTAAAAATACATATTGGGTAGTCCTAAAGATGTAAGGACGTGTTGTAATGATGGACAAAATACCAGATTGCCCCGATCTGATTTTCGATTTTCTTAGAGAACGATAGAGTCTTCCTGACTAATCGAGAAACTCTTTGTCGCATTGTGCAATTAAATCGTTCTATGTAATTGGTTTTTCTCTCTTTCCCCACCGCTTGATGGCGTTTTGAAGGAATTACCTGTTCATAGGCTTCCCAGAAGTCACTATAACAAACGGCACACTGTCGATAGACTGAGGGCAAAGATTGCCATAGCTTTCTCGCTCCATGACGACGGCGATCGCCGATATGAACCCCGACTATTTCTTTAGTTTTTGCAGCCAAAGCCAACCAAATCCATTGTTTATTGGCTTTATTACCGACAAATGACCACATTTCATCACACTGAATCGTTAATTTTCCTTTTCTTTTGTTCTCACTTTAACTTGCTGAGAAACTGATTCGTATTTAGCATTGACATAACTCTGTAACCAAGGTTCTGAAACTTCTGTAACTCGGGCAATTCCAGCTAAAGGAATCTTCTCTAAGAGTAATTTGTCAATCAAGTTTTTGGTTGGTTGGTCGATCATTTTATTCTGTGGATTTTCCACATATTGTCTACCACAGTCGCGACATTTATAATTTTGCTTGCCATTGTGAATGTGACCGTTTTTAACAATTTGTTCTGAATTACATGATGGACAAGATGGCAAATCTACTGGCATGGAAATCAAATGATCTACAATTTCCTATTTTATATCCTTACATCTTTAGGACTACCTAAAAATTGATAACCACTGTGGCATTTTTCTGCCAGCTTCAAGGAATAAAACAGCAAGTGATTACACAGAAAAGGTAGTTTATTCATCTTTTTAGATTAGGTAAATTGTAATTAACAAACGAATCGCCTATTTAATGAAGGGGCAAGAAGATGTTAAATAAACTACAAATTCATTCTTTAGTTACATCAGTTTTATTACTACCCACGTTAGTTCTTACTGCCCAAAAAGCAGATGCCCATCCACTAGATTTTATTTCCACTAATTTAACTAATTATCCTATTTACGAATTGTATGTATCTTCTGGTAATACGGACAATTGGTAAAAAGTCGTTTTAGCGAAAGATGTACTGCCTAGTAACTAGTCAAGCCAGATTGATTTTCAGGGGTTTTAACGTCCAAAGTCTAACCAACCCATTTTTATTACCTTTGTGATTTACGAATGACTACAATTCATCACATGGGGGCGTTAATTTGCCTGTCTTGGTGCGCGTACATGCGGCTAAAGCCTTTGTCTTGCGCCTTACGTCGACGCGGTGAGTCCAGTCCTGCGGACGGGTTTCCCTCCGCAGGGAACTGGCGAACCATGCGCGGGGGTCGCAACGCTTTTTTTAGCCATAAGTGCATAAGTCCATCTTTGCTACATCTATTAAGAAGACAACACGAATCATTTAGGAGAAAACCAATGCAACTCGTTGATCGCAGTATTTCTGATCGAACTCCTTCCATACATATAAAACTCTTAAAAAATCTAAGTCCTCAATCCGAAAAGGGAACTCCCCAGTATTTCACCCAGAAACTAAAGCATTTTTTGCAGCTACAAATCGATCAATTGGCAGCTCAATTACAGATTCAATGGACGAAAGTGGTTTATCAAGATCCGCAGATGCCCGATTGCCAACAAGTTCTTGAAGCCTCTCAAATGCCTTTCCCTTTTGCAAAAGAGAGCTTGGATTACTTACAAACCGAAGGTTGGTTAGCTAATGCTTCATCCGCCCTCTCGCCAAAGCCGATTGATTCAGAGATACTAGAAAAAGGCTTTTATTACTGTCATTTTGGTGAAATAAGGCAGCCTAATCAATACTTACTACTATTTGCCAATAGACCTTTGTCATATACTCATCGGCAATTTATCAAGCGAACTGCTGCCAGTATAGGTGAATATTTAGACGAACATCAACAAAACTGGCAACATCGCCAGAAGATTCAAATTTTAGAAGATCTTGTTCAACGAGTAGGGCACCAGTTACGTCATCCTTTGGCTTTAATTAATCTCTATGCTCATAACCTTAGTCAGCTTCTGCCTAAGAGTAAGGAGCAAAAACAAGCTTCAGTTATTTGCAAGACTGCTCAGGACTTAGATCGAACTCTCACTGAGATCGTGCAGTCTGCAAGTAGTGAAAAGTTGCAGCTTGTACCACAAGATATCTGCAGTCTCGTTCATAAAACCGTGGAAGAATTTCAAGGGTGGATTTTGGAAAAAGATCTGCAAATTTGTTGTGCCGATCGTCCACTTACTTTAAAAATCGATCCGCTTCAAATTAAACAGGCTATTAGTAATTTATTAAGTAACGCCATTCATTTTAGCCCCCAAGGGGCAAAGATTTTTATTAATTGGCAAGAGCAGCAGGGCGATGTTTTGCTGACCTTGAGAGATGAAGGTCTTGGTCTATCCTCAGAGGATTTACAAAAGCTATTCAAGCCTTTTTATACCCGCCGTTCGGAGGGAACAGGTTTAGGATTAGCCATTGCCCAGAAAATTGTACTCGATCACGGAGGCAAACTATGGGCAAAAAATGCACCTAGAAAAGGAGCAGAATTTTTCATTACTCTACCTCGATTAATTCCATTCATTAACTTATCAGAGGACAATACCGCATGTTAACCCAAGTGACACAAACAAAAGAAACCAAAACCATATCAGTGCTTTTAGTCGATGACGATCACCAATTCCGGGCTGGAGTCAGAACTTTCCTAGGCTGCTCCCAAATTCAGGATCGAGCCATTGAAGTGATTGGGGCAGCGGATTATCCAGCTTTGGCTTTGTCCCTTGCCAAGCAGTATAGTCCCGACCTAATTCTAATTGATATGGAATTAATTGAGGGGGATGGTCTTTCCCTCTTACAGCAACTTCGAGACAGTAATATATCGAGTAGAACCCTTGTTCTATCGGGTCATCAAGAAGACTACTGGATTTATCAGGCTATGCAGTTGGGGGCAAATGGCTATGTATTTAAGGGTCAGGTTTCACAGCAGTTGCTAGATGCGATCGCCACTGTTATGCAAAACCAAATCTATTTACCGCCTGAAGTTGCCACTGGCTTCTTTAGAAAATTCGAAAAAAACCAAGCTTCATTACCCTTACAGCTTGGTCAGTCCTGCAATCTGTCCAACAGAGAAAACGAAGTTTTATACTGGCTTGTTCAAGGAGCCTCAAACGATCAAATTGCAAAGCAACTCTACATTTCAGTGGCTACTGTTAAGGCTCATCTCACTAATATTTTTTTGAAACTACAGGTAACAAGTCGGACACAAGCCATTGTGGCAGCCATCAGAATGAATCTAATTTAGTCGTAATTTCATTCAACTATTTTGGTTAAGTTTTAACTACTGAGAAGATTTTATGCCTATTGTTAATACTACTACGCTAGCTAAATTCTACCAATGTACAGAAAATGCGCCTCTGAGCTGTCGCAAGCCGATAGAAACTACTGAGAAGATACCAGGTGCCAAGTTTTGTCTAGAATGCGGATTTCCCACGACCTTGCCAGTTTCAACTGAACTTCGGGGCAGCTTAGGCACCTATCGCATTTCTAAACTAATTAGGTCTCAGGGAATGGGACGGCTTTACAGAGGAACTCAGACCAGCAATGGTCAATCTGTTGTAATGAAGGAGTATTTACTGCCTAAGCAATATTTTAATGCTGTGGAAGCACAACAGCGCAGAATAGCCTTGGGTCAAGTTACCCTGGGCAATTTAACCACCCCAAAGAGTCAGGAGTTTCGGTTGGTCACTCGATCAGATACCATTGCCGATCCATCAAGCGATCGCGTCTATCTAATTTTTTCAGGCGAAATTGCGGCACTTCCTACCCTGAAGCAGGTTTTGACAGAGACAGGAGCATTTTCTGCATCGCGAGTACGACAAGTCCTCAATCAAATATTGCAATCGTTACATTTCCTCCACACTCAGCCATCGAGATTAGCCTCTGAAACCACAGGAACTGCCCACGGTAATTTGGGGCTTGACAGCCTGGTCGTCAGTGATAACGGCTACGTCTATGTTTGCGATCTGGCATCCTGGGAACAGCTTTTTGTCCCTGTCCCACCCCAGATGGTATTACCGCAACAAGACTTAATCGATCTCGGAGCAGTCGCGTTTGCTCTCTGGACGAATCGAGAGATTCATTCTAGTTCTGACGCACCACTAAATTCGCGTGAGGCTCAACATTGGCCCCAAGACGATCCGCCCCTGAGAGATTTTCTGCTTCGTTTGCTAGGGTTAGAAACCCCGTTCAACTCGGTGGCAGAGGCGCGTCAGGCTTTGATTAAACTACCTCAACCTGAAACGGCTGCTAATTTTCAGGGAAATCTCAGCCCAGAGTCTTCGGCAAAACAGAAATCTCGATATTGGCTTTTGAGTTTACTCGCTTTGCCTCTATTAGGATGGCTGTTATGGTTGCTATTGCCCCGATTTATGTCAAATTCTGATGCACAGATGAATAGCTTTAAGCAGCTTTTACCATCGTTTGCAGATGTGAATGCTATTCAGCCAGGACAGTATCCCTATACCGGAGAAGCACTTGGAACTTGGACAACCGTTTTGGACAAAAAGCCTGTGAGCGATCGCCAAGTTAGAGAGTTTTTGACCCAACCCAAGTTGGATACAGCAGCTATTTTTAACTACCGAACTTATGCCCCTCAACGTTCTCCCCTCAATGAAGTTCTCAAAGCAAACGCCAAGGCAAATTTTGCAATCGCCAGTTTATCAACCCAACTACCCGAAGGGTTAATTCAGGAAACGATTGCCTATGATGGTCTTTTAGTCTATGTACCTGCATACAAAAGTCAAAATCTACCAAGTGCGTTGCAAGGCAAGATTAGCCTTGCCCAATTGCAGCAGATTTTTACAGGGCAACTTACTAATTGGAAACAGCTAGGTGCAAATTTTCCCGATCTGCCGCTCAAACCCTATCGACCGATGGAACCTGAATCGTTAAGCCTGTTCCAACAAAAAGTTTTAGGCAACGATCCGAGTCTGATTGCCCAATTTAGTAAGATTGAGCAACGTTCAACCTTTGATACCTTGCGCTCCATTGCCACTGGAGAAAAGCAGGTGCAAAAACCTGAAGCTGGCTCAATTAGTTTCGGACTATTAACCCAAACCTGGGATCAATGCAAGATTTACCCTCTAGCAATTGCCTCAAAAAGTGTAGACCCAGTGCAGCCACTGCTGAGAGAAACCAGCAACGGTGCAATGCAGCCTATTTCTCCATCCGACAATCTTTGTCTAGAAAAACCTAATATAAAACCTAATATATCGGTTTTTCAGGCAGCAACTTATCCACTCAGCACGCCGTTGATTGTTGCGTATCCTAGAGATAATAATTTGCCTGGGAATGTATCAGGACCGCTTTTCGCTAATTTTCTCAAAACTCAAGATGGACAGTATCTCCTTCAGCAAGCAAACCTTGTGCCGCTGCAAGCTGTACCTAAAAACTACACATTATCGTCATCTACTCGCAATCGTTAGGGAGCGCAATTACTATGAGCCAAATTCCTCGTTGTCCAGAACCAAGCTGCTCTTTCTTTAATCAAGTACTACCACACACAGCCAAAATTTGTCCAATGTGCGGTACTTCCTTGGCACAAGCAGTACAACCGCCTATTAAGGCAGCTTCGACAGATCACTATGCTCAAACTCCCACTCCTTCGCCCCAGCGTTCATCAACAATTAATAATCAGGAACGTCCTCAGCTAAAATTGCATCATCCGAGCCAACAAAGTTTTGTATTGCTTAGGAAGTCTGGCGTAATTGGTCGTCAAAGTATAGCTGATGGTATGCGTCCTGACATCGATTTAACAGGACTGCCCCATGCAGGTATCATCTCTCGCGCCCATGCTCATCTCTACTGGGAGATTGCTCAAAAAGCTTACATGATTGTTGATGATAGCCGAAACGGTAGCTACCTCAATGATAAATTATTACCTCGTGGAGCGCCCCATTCATTGAATAATGGTGATAAATTACAGTTTGGTCAGGATGGGTTGATTTGCTTGCAGGTTGAATTGATTGGTGATTCAACTTAAATTGCGATGCATGAAACTTATTTTTGTTTGGTTAGCAAGTAAATCTAGAGTTAAAACATTATTGTAACCTTCTTCTTAAATAAAACATAAACCAGAACACTTAAAATATTATTATACGGCAAAAAACAGAGCGATCGCTCTGTTTTTTGCTACAATTTTGTAATCCCAGAAACCGCGAGCAAAACCAGTAGTAAAACTAACGTAGTTGAGGGATTTAACCGTACTTTACGTCAAAGAGTCTAACGTTTGGTTAGAGAAACTCTGTCATTCTCCAAAAAGTTAAAAAAATAGATCGGAGCTATCTGGTATTTCATCCATTGCTACAGTAAGTTACTACAAATTTAGGGCTATCTACCTTACCATTTAAAACTACTAAACAGTTTCATTTTAAGGAAGAGAGTTACTCTCAATTAATATTTATTATTTCGCTCCTGGCGAGTTGTTGTTTGCTGGTCATTTTCTGCTCTTTGATTAAATGGGTTTTCGACTGTTTCTTTAATCTTAGAGTCAGCAATATTGGTTATTTTGTATCTTATTTGATAGGATAGCCTATCAATAATTCCGTCAAACATTCTACGAAAAAAGTATCCAATTGATTCCATAATTTTTACCTTGTAATTGAGAGGATATTAGAGATTAATCTTGATTAAGTTCATCTTAGTTTAGCAGACTATGAAATGAGACTATACTTATGTCTAGTTTGTTAATAAGTTTAAAAAAAAATTTAGCAGATAATATTTTAAATAAATAACTAGCTTTTACTAACAAACAAAAATAATAAAGCGACTACTCTATTGTTTTAAATGCCTTAAAATCAGATAAAAGTATTATTTAATCTCTGAGTTTGCTCGTATAGTGAACAGAAATTAAAGAGAAGTTAAAGCAGAGGATTTCTCCGTTCAATAAGCATCTCTGCAAGAGATTCCAAACTTCGGAAGAAGACGTTCAAATGGGAGAAGAGGCGGATTTCCGTCGAGATCCTGGCAATCGAGCATTAGATAAGTACAGTCGAATGCTTCATAAGGAAGTTCTGAAGGGGAAAAGTAAAACTCCACACGTTGCTATGGTTGAGCTTGATGGAAATATACACGCAGCAGGTAACTCAGGAAAAAGACGTGTAACGGAGGATGATTCTATTGAAGCTCAAGAACGAATATTAAAGATTACCGAACCAGAAGCAACACAGGATTCACAGGAACATAATGATGATGAGCGAATGAAAAAAGATATTTCAAAATTATCAGCCTTGAGAGAAGGCACGTACCATTCAGATGAAAATGAAAGTGTTAATTTACGTGGAATCAAGGAGGCGATAGAAAATAACTCAATACAATGGCATCAATTAGATAAGCGGGAACAAAAAAATGGAAGCAAGCACGGCGAGATGGCTTTACATGAGGAAATATCGGAACATGCAGGGAGAAATAAACGGCCTCAAAACAAAAAAAAGGAAGACATATATGTTGGAGGAGTGAAAAAAGACTGTTTATTCTGTCAATGGGCTCATGCAATTCTAAATGAATATGTCTATGCTGAACTTGGATATCAGGTTTTGACATCAGGGACTCATGGTGAGGCATTTTCTAACTGGATAGCCCCGCAAGAACTTCTTGACAATGAAAAGGCACTGGCGGCTTTTAAGGAAAAGTTAGAAAAGCTCGACCATACCGATGATAGTGGAACTTGGGAAATGGAGAACGGAAAAGTAGATAAAAAGCCAAAAGGCAACTATCAAAAGACAAAAGGAAATTCGCACAGCCCTTACGAGCTGACGGGGAGACAACCTTGATAATTAAGATAGGACAAAGGCTTTAGAGGATTTAGTAACCAGATACAAATACTAGTGTAATTGACTTAATAATCAAGGTAGAAATCCCCAAAACTAGTAAAATTATTAAATAATTACGCTCATTTTAGATTATGGGACTGGAGACCAATAAAAATAACTGTCTAGTTAAATAGAAGACAGTTATAAAATTTAAAATGTTGCCTTTATTTTATCTCGATTATCTCAAAACTTATCTTCCAGACTCGGAATTATTGACATTACAAATTTTAGTTTGGCTCTTGCAGGCTCATCGACAAGTAAGAATTGAAAGATTAGCATCGAGCTTCCCCTATCCAATAAAATGTGAAAGCAGAAGAAAAAAGATTCAAAGATTCTTAATTATTCCTAGATTAAGTTTATCTTTACTTTGGTTTCCCTTAATCAAAAAGATAATTTCAACTCAGTTTAGTCAAGGCGATCGCTTAATCATAACTATCGACCGAACACAATGGAAAGCCAATAATATTTCAATGGCAAGTGTTATTTGGAAAAAGCGCACCGCCTGCGCTGAGGTTTCCTCAGCGTAAAGACGGAGCAAGCAGAGAGCCTTACCAATTTATTGGTTACTCTTATCAAAGAAGGGTAGTAGTAATTTCTACGAGCAAGTAGCTACAATTAGACCTGTACTTAAGTTACTTAAAGAGTATGATTTAGTAGTCATTGGGGATAGGGAATACAGAAGTACGGCTTTAGCACTCTGGCTAAGTAAAAAGAAAATAAACTTTGTTTTAAGATTAAATAAAAATACTTTAATCAAGCCCAGATATCAGAAATATCAATCTCTCAGTACTTTGAATGTTCAACCAGGAGAACGTACTTTGTATTCTAAAGTATTAGTTACAGAATCGGTTAGAAAAGAACGATTTAATGTCGTAGTTTATTGGCGCAGAAAATATAAAAATAAACAATTACCCCATCCTTGGTATTTACTGACAAGTCTAGAAAACAAGCAGGAAGTCATTAAAATATTTGCTGCTAGTGGTGGAATAGAAGCAATGTTCCGTGATTGTAAGAGTGGTGGTTATAATCTCGAAGGAAGCCAAGCCAATTCTCAACGTCTCACTAATTTAATTCTTTTAATAGCGATTGCATATACTGCTAGTTGTTTAGCGGGATTAAAGATTAGGAATACTGGATATCAAGAATATATCAATCGCCTAAAGATTGAAGGTAGAAATAGACCAAGACATAGTTATTTCTGGACGGGATTATATGGCACTACATGGGTATTGAGCATGGATATCTGTTGGCAATGGGTCGAAAAATTAATGAGAACTGCTATCAATAAATTGCCATTTTATCTTCAAGGTCTGGCAGCTATGAAGCGCATACAGAGTATAGTCTAGCTTGGTTGTCCCCCCGTCAGCCTTACGAGTCCGATTCGGAATGAGATTACTTAGCATTAAGTAATCGTGGTTAAACTAGAATGGCATTAAAAAAAGCTCTAAGGCTTTGTGCTTTGAGAAATTTGCAATTGCTTGTGTAATTCATGCCGAAGCTTTGTAATAAAAGGGTATGCTTTTGGGTGGCATTTCTCGATTCGTGCTTCATTCCTACTAGAGAGATCGCTCTGTTGTTTGCTACAATTTTGTAATCCCAGAAACCGCGAGCAAAACCAGTAGTAAAATTAACGTAGTTGAGAGATTTAACTGTACTTTGCGTCAAAGAGTCTAACGTTTGGTTAGAGAAACTGGGAAATTAAAATATCTCGCTCGTGCCATTGATAGTCAGGGTCAGACAATTGATTTTCTCCACTTCTGCTAAAAGAGATGTTCAAGCTGCAAAACGATTCCTCGATAAAGCTCTTAAGCAATGAGATTCAGATGTAGCCTGAGTAATAAAGAAAGACAAAGCAAAAGCTTATCTAAAAGCGATTGGAGAGCTTAAAGAGTCTAGTTTACTAGCTGAATCTATTGAACACTACCGCAGTTAAATACTTGAATAATTTGCTCGAACAAGACCATCGTTATACAAGGCTGCGAATTAATTATTAACCAGTCAAATCAAAAATGTGAAACGAGATGATCTTATGGGTCAAATTAAGTTTATTCATTACAATCGAAGTTTTAACTATGATTTTTTTAGGAAAGGTAAATTGCTTTGGTTCTCGATTTTTTCGTCCATCAACATCGTGTTGTAATTCAATACCAATAGTGTATTATCCCCTCAGCAATTTAAGGTATATTTATGATATACAAATAGCGATCGCTGCTCACTTTTAGTACAAACTTCGCCAACATTTTTATGAGTGTATACTTGGTTTTGCTACCCTGGCAGTGGAGTAACGTTAACACTTGTCCCCCCTGGCACTGATAGCATTGAAATCTTTGGAGCCTTAATGGTGATTGCGGAAACTGACGTTAAATCAATTGGAGCGACTGAAAATGCTGAAATTGGTCCACCTGCCTTTATGCTAGCAGCGCCTACTGCATTAACACTGGCAAGACCACCAGCATTAACGTTAACAGCACCAGCACTAGTAACCGTAACGCCTGCCGTTCCATTTACATTAACCGTTCCTGTGGTATTAAGGGCAACATTCATGCCGAGGTCGCGGAAGGTGAGGGATTGTCCCGCTCTAGTTCTAACGCTAATGAAAGATCTCGTATCATTTAAGATCACTTGATTTCTACCTGACGTTTTAATTTCAATCTTTTTTGAACTACTTTTGTCGTCCATGCGAATGGTATGCCTACCAGCAGTTTTAATTTCTATAAATTTCTGACTATCGTTGATGTCGATACGATGTCCGTCCTTAGTTTTAATATAGATTCCTGCTTTAGATTTTTTATGGTCTTCCTCGACAAATTGAATTTCATGTCCTGTACGGGTTTTAATGGTGCGTAGTCTTACTTTGCCATTCTTGACGGTATCAGCAACCGGTTCCACCGTTTTGTCTTTGCCATTCCAGACACCCCCCACTATGTAGGGTCGATGAATATCGCCGTGTTCAAAACCGACAAGCACTTCATCATTAATTTCTGGCAAACAATAAAATCCTCTTTTATTAGCTGCTCCTAAACCCACTACCCTAGCCCAATGGCTTTCATGATCCATGGTTAAAGTGGGAAATTTTACTTTAACGCGACCCCAACCTTTTGGATCTTTATTATTAGTTACTAAACCTACCAAGAGAGTTTGACCAGGTTGCAAATGTGTTTTAGGCGGCAATGTAGAAAGTAAGCTGCCTTCTCTAAGCCCTCGAACTGCAAAATTAGTTGTGTAGTTCCCACGGATGTAATGGTGACAAGTTCCTGTTACATAGTATTTACCGCTATAGCGAGTTCCCAGTTTTGCAAGTTCAATCACTTTGCCTGGTCGAATTCTAGGGTCTCCTATAGCTTTGGCATCAGCAGTCACAAAATCTCCGCCTAGCACATTACAAATCGCCTGAGCCATCTGTTTTGCTTCTTTTGCAGTATCTACAGGTTGGTCAACCACAATCATCTTAGGAGGTTGTTTCATTTTAAACTTTTGAGCGATGCTGCTCCCATTGCCATTTCCCGTCTCTGTGACCAATTGTTCCTTCGAGACAGTTTCTGAGATCAACTTTTTCTGACTATAATCCCAGCTATTAACCTGGACTGAACTAACTTGTTTGGCACTGGTAACTCTTACATCAAAGCTCGTAACCTCCTCAAGCCACTCCAGCTTGAAAGAACCTTCACTTTTGGGCTTGCGAAAGAAAATCTTGTTGTTCTGTACAAAGAGTTCAAACCCTATTTTTGCGGCGCGCTCCCGTAGAAACTCCATATTGGTCTGATTTTCTTGAAAAACATATTCGTGGGGGATACCACTTGCATCTAATTGACCGATTTTAATCCTCGCTTCTTGAGCGACACGTCGTACAATATCAGTATCTGTACAGTTTAGAAAAGACCGATTGTTGCGACCCCGATGCAGTCGATGGGAAACGTCATAGCCACGTACGATAATATGGGCTTCAGATGTATGGGAAAATTCGACTTCAATGCCTGTAATTTCGCCATCGATCAACCGCTCCTCTATTTCGGCCTCCTGAAAATCAACATCTTCTGTCGTACTAGCCTCAAATCCAATCGAAATTTGATCGCCAATATTAAAGTACTTTTCGTGTTGCCAAGGTTTACTGTTCTCGCTCGCGCTAACATAGACATTATGGATTTTAATAACAAACATACTCGGCATGTGTAAACTTTCATCCACAACAATTTCCAAAGTGTCATTTATTAGTTCTTCTGGTGCTTTCGTACCATTTAGTTTGATTATAGGCTTGTTTAAATAAAGGTTTGGACTATTGTTAGTAGACGTTGTTCGATTAATTTTGGTAGGCATTGGCAAGATACGCTCTGTGTTGTTGAATAAAAATTTAGAGGTTATTCCTTTGAGTAGGATATATTCTTAGATTGAGATAACCTTTAGCAGGTTTTAGAATTTAGGCAAGTCTTTTATCAGGGACTCCTATTGCTGGTGGCTTTCCTCCTGGCAGATTTTCAGGATCGACTTCTTGAAGTCCAATATTAACGATCGCTTTAACAGGAGTGCCATCAGGTAGAAAGAGGGTGAGTCGATAGTTCAAACTCGTCATGACGCAGTGAAAATAACTATCGTGCCAAGTTAAAATATAGACTGGCGGGCGAGTACGAGTATTACTACGAGCCGTCGCACCCTTTTTAATATTGTCAATATATCCCTTGAGAACAGATTTCTTTGTCTCGTAAGTATCGAATAATAAATTCTGTAAGGTAAATGAATAGGGTTCTACTCCAGAGAAATTAACCTTTGGCAATAAAGTGGTTCCTCGATTGCCTACGTCATAATCCCAATTTATCTGCCGAGTAAAATCAAGTTCTGATGGATTAAACATGAACTCAATATCTTTGGCTTGTCCGCTAGGGTCACTATGAACCATCAGCTTTGCTTTTTCAAGTTTCATTGCGTTTTCCTCAGTCCTTTGAATACAGTAAAGTTACTAAGCTAAAAAGCCTACAGACCGTCCCCGTCGCTCGCGATCGCACGCTAAACGGTGGTACAAAAGCTGCTCGATTTCCTCAGCTAAAGATGCACCGTTAGAGCGTTTTGATTTGAACTCGATAGGGCGGTTAATCTTGGTCACGATCGAGTTCTACTTAACGTCGATCAAGCTCCAGTTGACATTGATTTCCAAGCACTTTCAGCAAAATATCCCTTCGCATCCCTAGAGACTGCATCGCCACCAGCAGACTGCTTGCCGATTTTTAAACCTTCAAAGGCTAAAGTCAATTCCTCAACTGCAACCATATTGCCATCAGCCTCTAAACTAGGGAGTTTCCATCCCACTGGAATAGCACCAATCAAGCACCAGCTCTTCATGATATCCCCAGCTTGATTGAATGTCAGAATATTAACGTTGCGTCGCTGTGTTATTCCTTCAAATAATTCGCCTAACCATTTTGAAAAGGTATAATCGTCAGTCATTCCCCGCTTTAGTGTGATATCTGAAAAACGAGTTTGTCCTAAACTGATTCTTTGCTGCTCGTTTACGCCACCCTCGTGATATACCTCCTTTTCCACTTCAATACTGATGCCCGAACATTCTGAAAATGAGGCAACTATATTTGTGCCGATTTCTATATAGAATCGGTTAGTTGTGACGTAGTTTTTGACGTTAGAATTGGATTGTTGCGTAGTCATTTTATTGTTTTCCTATACAAGAGTTACCGATTCTCTCTTTTTGAATTTTGAGATTTCTGTAAAGTCGTTCGTGAACGCGATCGCATAATTGATGTATTAGCACCAGATTGTTAAGATACTGTTGAGCTAACTGTGTCAGGCGGTTATGCTCAACTGTGTAAGCTAAGCTTGTATGACTAGAATTTTGGGACATGGAGATCACCGCATCATTAATGAGCGTCAATTTCTTAAAAATTACTTCCAACTCTGAATCAGCATCTGGGCATCTTTAAAAAAGTAGCTCGTCTCAGAAATTTGTTTAGCTTCAAAGATCGCACCACGAAATCTACCATTTCTAGCCAATTCTTTTGCCAAACAAAGTCTACAAAGATCTAACTCCCGCAGTTTTTTCTGATACTGTTCCAAGCTAGGCTGCTCACCTGAAGCGATCGCATTATGAGTAGAATAATTGAGGGGGGTTGAAGATGGCAGTTCTAAAATCTTCCCCATAGCTGGCTGCCTGCCTAGATGAAAAAGAGATTGTGGTTGCTTTAGGGCAATCTTTCTCCAGAACGAGCCTAATGTCCGAAACATATTCCGAATACTTGGATGGAATAGTTGAATATGCGCTCGATTTTTTGGCACAGTCGTCAGTGTTGATAAGTGCGGAGATTTTGGCATTCTCGATTGGATAAGTGTTTGATTCAGATTGGTAGACAAAGGCGGCGTTGCTTGATAAACTCTTTGCTCCGCTGGATTATAAATAGCTGAGTCCGAGTATTGGATGATAGTCCGCTCTGTAAGGTTTTGAACAACAGAATCTGAGTGCTGGACAATGGTGTTGTTGTGATTTTGAACTACAGTAGCCTCAGCAGCATTAAGATTTTTAGAATCATCCTCTAAGGAAAATTGAGCAAAAGGATCTTGCGTACGGTTTATTGCCTCAAAGGTTTGGGTAGGTTGAGATGAAGAGCCGCTCTGTTGTGCCACTCTAGGTTTTTGTGGCAAAGATACGTCATCGACTAATACTACTGAAGGAGTAGAATCTTGGGGTTTTGGGTTTTGCAAGATGGTTTTGTCGTTTCCTGCTTCTGCTTTTGAAAGAGGACGTGCGACTTGCACAATGGTTATCTGTTTAGAGATTTGTGCTGATAATGGTTCTGCGTTGATGTTGGTGTTCATTACGTTCTGAGAAGGTCTGAGCGATGGAGTTTTAACTGAGTTCCCGACCGATTTAGACTGGGATGATATGCGATCGTTTACTTCTACCTGTTTGAGTGTTTCCTCTAATGTTTGCTTAGCAGGGTCGAGATCGTTGGGTAAATTCTGCATAGACTGTTTCATAATCTTTGAGTGTATAGGTTCAAACATCAATAGACATTTATCTTTAAGGCAACAATTCTTTTAAAATTGTACCAATTGGATTTAGCAGCGAAGTAGCTTAAAGCGCCAAGATAAAGGCACAAAAAGCAAAAGCGTTAATCAAGTCTTTTATTAGTTTTTCCAGTTGGTATAAATTTTGTATCTACTTCTAAGCAACTACTTAGAGCTAGACTATCTAAAATATAGGCAAGTTTGAGGTAGAAGAGATCCGACTTCTGTCTAATAAAGCAGTGTTGCAAAAACTTGAAACTGTTGTGTAGTAGTGTTCAACTACTGTATATTGTGACTATTTGATGAATTTAAGTTCCCCTTCTTTGGAATAGATGGGTAAATTTGGAAATAAAAAAGCTGAATATGGAGCTTACCTTTATCTTATTGGTTTTATCTCAACTTTTTGCCACATTACCCAGGAAAGCATCCCCTGGGGCAGGGATAGAGATTTTGGCACTCCGCCAGTGCCATTCACTTCGCCAACAGTATCGCTAGCCCAGATCTAGACCTAATTAGACAGAAGTCGGATCTATTCTAATTAAAGTTGTTATTCAATATAAAGCAGCCCAAATATTTTTCTTTACTATGCTTACCAGCTCAGTTATCGATGCCAGTTTGACTACGCAAAATGTAACCTTTCGCCCTGGTGGATCGTCAGTTTCTTTTGGTGTTTCAGTCATCAATCGTAGCGATCGCTTTGCGTCATTTCAACTTGAAATTCAAGCGGCAGGAGCAGGTAAGCAGAGTAACTGGTATCACCTCTCACCAGATGTCTCAACAGCCAAACCACCTGGCGATCGCACTAATTTTCAGGTCGAGATTTTAGATTCTCCACTCCCAAATTTTGTCGGGGTTGTCAATCTAACGGTACGGGTTTCTTCGCCCCAGCTCCCTGAGGAACGACGATTAGTTCTGCGGTTGATGATAGAACCGAGCGGTGAATTAAACCTACTGAGGGTAAGATTACCTACCGAGCGGTTTCAAGTCTATCCTCGTAACATTGTAGATATTCCCGTGATTGTCAAGAATATTGGATCGCAGCCTTTAGAAGTGCACTTGCAGTGTACACTTGAGACGACTTGGCTACCAGGTAGCTCTGAGCGGCGTATACAAATTCCAGCAAATGAAGAGATAACAGCAACTTTCCCATGTCAACCCCTTGGCGTAGATCGAGTTGTAAGTCGTGATTATCCCTTCGTTATCATCGCCAAAAGTCTTATAGGTTCTGCTGTTGAAGCACATGGTATTTTAGAAGTTCTGCCTGTTGGGTTCATGCGGTTTGAAGTCCAGCCTCAGAAGCAACGCATCCCAGCGAAAAGACCCTGGTTTCCCAATTGGCGATCGCGTAGCAGCACCTTCCAACTGTTGTTTAAAAATAACAGTAATCTGTTGCAAACACTCGATCTTGAAGTACGAGGTCGAGACGCGAAACGATGCAAAATTCAGGTTAATCCAGAGAACCTCGTTCTGCCATTGGGAGAGACAACTTTTGCGAACCTAAATATTTCCCCCCGTCGTTCCTGGGTCGGTTGGCCACAAAAACTAAAATTTGAGGTCAAGCCTTGGCTATCAGATCCAAGATTAGGGAGTTGCGATCCTGCAACCCAAATTTTGTTCTTGAAGGTTTTCCCAATTGTACCCCTATGGTTATTACTGGCATTGCTCTCAATGATTGTAGCCATTGTATTTAGACCAATACCCATCACTCATCTAGCTGGTGTTAATGCTGTACAATTCAGCGGCACGAGTGGCAGATTGCCGCTGGTAATGAGTACCTCAGATGACTGTTCAATTCGGACTTGGGGGGTAACGAATTGGGGAACGCCAAAACCTCTAGGTGCTTTGAGTAAGGGAACGTTAGCCAAAACTTGCACCGATGCTCAACCTAAATCTTCCCAGGGACTGCTTGCAATTTCTGACCAGGCAATCCGATCCCTAGCACTAACTCCAGTGAAAAATAATCAGGTCTTTGCAGGTTTAGAGAATGGTATCGTTCAAGTTTGGGATATCAACACTGGGAAGGAACTTTATACGCTCAAAGATCCCAAAGACCCGACAAGCGATCGTATTCTGGATTTGATGTTTACTCGCAACTCTTTAACGCTATACGCCAGCTATGGCAGCGGAATCATTCGGAGTTGGCAAAGACCGAGAGATGTCCGTTTTGATTCAAAGCCTGCTAAGGTTTTAGAGGTGCCCGATCGCTACGCATATCAAGCCTGGACTTTAGCACTTAGTCCAGATGAAAAGACCCTTGTAAGTGCTGGACAGTTTAAGCGACTTGTTTTGTGGAATGTTGCAACCTCGGAACCTCGCCAGCTAAGGCTCTTAGATCGTGATCAAAATCGTGGAGAAAACGACTTTTTCTGGGATGTAAGCTTTGCGCCCAATTCTTCTATCCTAGCAGCTTCTGATTCTGATGGTTATATTACTTTTTGGAACCTAAATCAATGTCAAAAGACACCACAAAAGTTGGCGAAAGAACAGCTTCCTCAGCAAAGCTGTGTACAACTGGCGAGGTGGCAAGCCTCAAAAACATCGGTTCGTAGCATTTTATTTACTCCAGATCGACGATGGCTCGTGAGTGCAGGCGATGATGGTCAAATCCTCGCTTGGCATCTGACCACAAAAGGCACTCCCGAGCCTACTCAAAAACCGAAGCGAATCGCAACTGTGCATAGTAAGATTACTTCTTTAGATGCAATCGATACAGAGGAGGGAGTTTGGATTGCCAGCGGCTCCGATGACGCACGAGTCCGCCTTTATCGCTTTGACATAGACGAATAAGGCAAAAGAACTGAGACCTCTTTGAGAGGAATTTACTACCAAAAGCGGGGTATAGTTACCACTCAATTATTTCCCTAAAGCCCATTTGGCAGTTATCTGTGTAGAAATAGCATTTGACTGAGGAAGCCCGCGTCGCGCGAACTGGAGTTCGCCGCCGTTCGGTCAGAACGTCGAAGCTCTCGCCTTGCTTGGCGCAAGGGCAAGTCTCAGTGTTGGCAAAAAGTGTTTCCTAAATCCCGCTCTCACTAGCAATAATATTTTGGTTCGCCTGCGTTGACCGCCGCTATTAATATACTCGGCTAGTCCTTTACTGAAGAAGCTGTAAAAATGTTAAATACGACCACACCACTCAAAGTTATACTGAATCCGCCCACTCGTCTAGAGGGATTTTCAGGGGAGAGCGTTACCCTTCACATTAGTCTGATTAATCAAGGCGACCAGGGAGCCATAATTGATGTGTTTATCGATCCCGTAGCTCAGGACATATTGCCATGGTGTCCATCCTCAAGAAAGCGGGTTGCCCTCGATCCCCAACAGGCTTGTGAAGTCAGCCTACTCTTTAAGATTCCTTCAGAAGCTCTACCAGGAAGTTATCCCTACACGGTAGTAGTAGATGCTCCAGAACATTATCCAGAAGAAACTCCGATTCATTACCCAGGTTCTCTTGAAGTTCTAGTCAAAGAGCAGATTGCTGTACGATCGCAAAAGCCCACCTTTTCACTTTGCCCAGCAACTAGTCCGACCCAACCCTTACTAATTGAGCCCAGTCAGCACCAGTCTCTATTAGTAGTCGTGAACAACCACTCCAGTCGAGTGGATCGGTTTCGGCTTTGTTGTTTTGACTTGGATAAAACATGGTTCACGATTCGATATCCTCACAATGAGCTTAATGATTTAGGTCTCGTTTCTAGTACCGATGGTTTGGAGCTTAATCCTGGGAGTGAAGGCAAAATTATCATTGATTTCCATTATCCAGTAGATATACCCGCTGGTCGCTATTCGCCGACTCTACAACTCATTTCTGATAATTCCCCAGAGCAGGTCTTTTTGGATCTGGTTTACCTAGAGGTAAAACCAAAACTTCATTTGAGTGTTGAACTGGAGACCATTCAGGGAAAAGTTAGTCACAATCCAGGTCAGTATCGACTTAGATTAACAAATTATGGAAATTCGATCCGAGAATTGGCTGTAAGTGCTAGCAGCCAAAATGAAACGGAGTTGTGCGACTATGTCTGCATTCCGTCTTCTATCAATTTGTTGATTGGCGAAACAGCAACGATTAATTTAACTGTTTATCCTAAGCAGAAATGGCAACGTCCCTTTTTTGGGTATGGCTCAGAGCTACCGTTTCAAATTAATCTTCAAGATCTTCAGGAATTACCAACGCCAGAGAAATTGCCAATGGGGTTATTAATCTGGAAAGCACGCCCTTGGTGGCAACTGCTACTGTGGCTACTAGCAGGTGTTGGCGTATTATCGGGACTTGGCTTGTTGATTTGGTTTGCATTCTTTAAACCCGCTCCCCCGCCAATCCTGGCAAAATTCAAACCAGATAGCGCTAGCTATATAGAGGGAGGTAGGATACGTTTGAATTGGACGATCGCAAATTCAGATCGGCTCGAGCAGTTGGTGATTTTTTCAAAAAAAGATGGAACGGCAACCAGTCCCCAAGTTTACGACTTTCGTCAAGGCTTACCGACGGAACTAGATCGTTACTGCCAAATTCGCGATCGCGATTTAACCTGCGCCAACGTTGATACAGGTGCCCGACTAGCAGGAAAATACACCTTTCAACTTCAGCTCAAAGCAAAATCAGTACAACAGCCTATCAAAAAACAACTCGATGTTGCAATTCAACCTAAGCCGCTGACGCAGGTAGTTAGTTTTGGGTCGAGTCAGTCCCAACTCGAAAAAGGAGAGCCTGCAACCCTTAGTTGGAACATCAAGAACTTTAGTCAGCTTGATCGGCTTCAGGTTATAGGTCAACTTGAAGAAGGCAAACGCGAACTTCTCAAGACTTATAATTTTCAAAAGCAAATTCCTTCAGAACTAACGAAGCAATGTCAACCGCCAGTCAACGAGACGTTAATTTGTTCTAACGTATATCTAAAGCTTCCAGCTAAATCAGGTAATTACGCGATTAACCTTCAACCGGTGTCTAGTGACCAAAAACAATCGCCACTCTCCAAAGCAATTCAAGTCCAGGTAAAGGCAACGCCGTTGCGAATTACGAACTTTTCTCTTAACAATCAAAGTTCAGAGGTAAATCCCTCAGTGTTCTTGAAAGTTGGACAAGTCGTCACTCTTAACTGGCAGGTACAAGGGGATGATCTCAAAGTTAAACTCGAACCTTTAGGCGATGTTCCTGCTAGCGGTTCTCGGACACTGAAAGCGACTTCTGGTCTCTCGGAAATCACCCTCATGGCTGAAACCGAACAAGGTCAATCAGTCAAACGCACCTTTTTGATCCAAGTTGATACACCAAAACCAATCCAGAGGCCGACCAACTTGTTGCTCCCAATCAATCCTGGAGCATCGCCAATCAGCAAACCTCACCCATGAGCGATCGCCGATTCTCCTGAAAAAGCGAGCGAAACTGCAAACAGAGCAAGATTGCTAATTCGTCTCCATTTTTTAGACCAACCGTGAGACAATTTCATTGCTTAACAATCTTCAGCATCATATAGTTAACTATTGTATGGCATAGACCTCTACAAATAAATAATATAATTGTCATAGCTGACAAATATTAATCTTATCGAGCGAAATATTACTAGATAATTAAAAAACTACCTACTTAATTGGTAAATTTTGGTAAAGAAAAGCGGTTGTAGCTGAAGCTAGCATCAGAGCGATCGCAGGTGGTAATAAAGGAATCCAACCTGCTTGTAAAAAGACCGCCCAGCAGCTTGTAAACAGGATTAGTAAAGAAAAAGTCACCGCACTTGCCAACCATAGCGGACGACGCAGATACCATCCCAGCATTCCTCCTATTAAAGACCAGACTGCGATCCAAATGATTGACCAAAAGTTAGACCACCACCAAATAAGAGGACGGTTATCGGCAACGGCACTAATTATCTGACTAGTCATCTGTGCTTGAACGAAAACTCCTGGTATTTGTTTTTGAAGGGATGAACTTTGTTGACTATAGGGAGTTTGCCAGTCGTCAGTACTGCTAGAGGCGGTAACGCCAATGATAATCAGACGGTCTTTGATTAAATCTTTTAATTGAGAAGCCATGAGATCGCTTAAAATATCCCGTAGAGAGATTTGCTGGGCTATATTTGTTGGAGAATTTAAAGAGCGATAATTAAGCAATATTTGGTATCCTGCTGCATCTACGTTTTGATATCCACCTGAATAGTTGCTTATCGGTGTGAAGGTAGTTGTCCCAATTTGCAAATATCCTTTGGGAGTAACATCTGATTCTATTCCTTCTTTACTTAAATAATCGAGTGCTAGCTGGAGGCTAAAAGCATATTCTGCCGTACACGAAGCAGCAGTGGGGGGAGTTAAATGTAGAAGCTGGCGACGAATAATATCCCCACTATCGGCTACGAAATCACTAAAACCCAAGCGAGAAGCTGGAACTTCAGGAGGAGGAGGCGTACCTTCGGGTGTGCCGTCTTGCGGAGAAGGAACTTTACATACAGCGTAAAGGCGATCGCTCGTTTGTAGTTCTCTAGCTAAATTAGGATAGTCAGAATCTACAGCAAAATCGCGATAGATGTCGATTCCAATAGTACGGGGCTTATAGGGCTGGATTTTTGCCAGTAATTGAGCCAAAGCCTCATCCGAAAGCGACCAACGCAGGGACATATTCTGCTGATTTTGATATTGAATATCGGCTTCATCTATAGTAATTAAAAGCAAACGGGAGTCTGGACTTTCTATTGGTCTTAGCTGCATTAAGCGATCGAATGCCTGTAATTCTACAGGTTGCAGCCACCCCAAATATCTTATTCCTATTACCAAAAAAGCGATCGCCATGCTAGAAATAAAAATTATGACAGCACTGCGTTGCCAACTTTTAAGGGGACGATTGTGCCATATTCTAGTAGGTTGGTCGCTGACTTGGTTGAGCTGTTCTAAAATTACCGATGCGTGAAGTCTATCTGAGAGAGATAAGGCGATTAGGCGATCGATTAAATCTTTCAAAGAACTAGAAATTTGCGGGGCTAGATCGTGCCAAATCAACTGGTTAGTTTGAGTTTTAGGCAGATCGTCAGGATAAATACCAGTCATTAAATGAACGAAAGTACGTCCTAAAGCAAAGAAATCTGATCGAGCCACTGCTTGACCTTGAAGCTGTTCTGGGGCAGTATAGCCAGGAGAATATACTCTAGTAATGTCAGAGTCTTCTAGTTTCTCAACATAAGTATTGGTCAGTTTTCGTGCCGTCCCAAAATCAATCAAAATTAACTTGCCATCGGGACGAATCATAATGTTAGATGGTTTGAGATCTCTATGCAAAATCTGCTGCTGGTGAACCCGTGCTAATATTGCCAAAAGTTGTTGCAGCCAGTCAATCGCCTCAATTTCAGTTAATTTACCATTAATTTTGAGCCACTGTTTTAGATTCTCTCCCTCAACCTTTTCCATCACCAAACAGCGTAGTTTTTGCCTACTGTTTTTAGGTACAAAAGTAAAATGGCTATCTAGGCGAGAAATTGGCAAATATGACAACTGTGCTAGCACTTTACTCTCTTGCTCAAATAGTTCTACTAAGCGACGACGATTGCTAGTTAAAACCTTAAGAATTTTTAGTGTACCGCCATCATCAATTTCAAAAACTTCAGTATGATGTTGTCCGTCTAATTCCCGTAATGGCTTGATAATGCGGTAGCGATCGCGAATTATCAAATTAGAGCCACAACCCTGACAATATTGTAAATTATCTGGGTTACAGCGCTCGCCACATTGGGGATTGATACAGTAACTCATGGCGATACAGATACTTGATTGTCTAAATCCGAATGCAACTCCTTAAGCAAAGTCTCAATATTTCGTTTGACATAACCAACTGCTAAAGGAGTTTTTTCTCTCAGCGACAGCAAAATTTCCTGTAGACAAGCCTTAAGCAAGCTTTCATCTTGAAAAATTCTGTACAGTTTGTTTTTAATCGGAGTTACAATCTGATTTATTTGCCGTTGGTGAATCTCTGCATCATCGCTTGTCAAGGCATAATTCCTCAAAAATTTGAGTTCACCGAAATCTTGGCTATTGTTTACTTCAGTTATCTCTTCGCAAACCCAATCTATAGAACGACTAATTACATACTGAGCTACTACAGGCTGATGCAAAGAAAACCATGTTGACCCGTTGACAATGGTTCTAACAATAAGCGATCGCCGAACCAAAGATTCCAAAGCCTCAATTAATTCCGCTGTACTGAAAGGCAAGAGAATATTTGACTGTAAGTGAATTAAAGATAAAGGCTGACAAGCGATCGCCAACCAGTTAAGAATTTCTTGTTCTGAATTAGACAGACGCTCAAACTGCTCGTCTAAAAGATCGTAAATATCACCATAAACAATGGTGTCCTGTTGCAAGAAAGCAGATACACTACCGCTAAATAGCTCTTGAATCGTAGTGGCGACTATCTTCAGAGCCAAAGGATTGCCACGATATAGCTGAATTAATTCATCCCACCTCTGTGTGTCCGATAATCCTTTGTCTCGAAAGATATACTGAGCTTGGGTCGCCAAACCATTGAGATGCAAAGAATAAACGGGAACTTTTTTACCTTCCAATAGAGCAATTTCCCTGGGTTTTTCGCGGGTACACAATAACAAACAGCTTTGATGAGATTCTGCACCCAGTCGTCGTAGCAGTTCGCCATAACCTTTATACTGTTGACGATAATGCCCTGCCAAGTCGCCACTTTGCCAAATTTCTGCTGCCGTATCTAAAACAATTAGGCATTTATCTCGGCGTAGATGTTCGATTAAAGACGAAATTTTACCATCCAGATTTTCTTCTATTATTCGCTCTGGCTGGGAATTAAAGGATTTTAGTAAGTCGTCAACTAGTTCTGCTGCTCCTGGGACATAATGAAGACTGCGCCAAATTACACAATCGAATTGAGCCTGTATTTGCTGGGCAAAACGAATGGAGAGAGCAGTTTTACCAATCCCTCCCATCCCAAAAATAGTTACCAAACGGCAGCGATCTTTAACGATCCACTGGTTGAGTAATTTCAAGTCGCGATCGCGCCCATAAAGTGCAGGAATTACGGGTGCTTCTCCCCAATCTTGCTTTTGAGTGGCTTTATTTTTGGCTAATAGTTCGACCTGAATTTTAGAACTAGCTGGCTGTTGCTTACTCCATCGCTCTAAGACTACCCGAAAATTGGTTTTACCAATATCTTCTCCCAACACTTCTGATAATAGCTTCCATAGTCTAGGCCCTGCTGCTTGTTTTAGATAGCTAAGACTGTATTGGCAAGTTTCTTCCATTTGCTCGTAAGTTTTACCTTGCCACGTCCCTTGCAGCACAATACTTTCCACCTCTTTTAGGTGTCTTTCCGTTTTGTTAAAAACTTCTGTTTCTATAACTTTGACAATTTCATTCCAGTTCATTAATCGCTATAGGTATACGAATACAAATATTTTGATAAAAGTTAACTTTTTGTGGTCAATTAGAAAAATTAGCTGAAGCGTACTCAAAAAATGGTAAACATGAACTATTTTTAAGTTAACAAAGTTAGGTAAAACTACTTAAATAGAGTATATTACTTAGCAACAGCTTTTAAAAGATTAACTTAGTTAATCAAGGCAACCGAATTGAGGATCGCAATTATCTGCTTGTATGTAAGGATACAGGTCTAATAATAATGGCTTTTGATAAAAATATACCAGAGCAATATAATTCTAAACTGCAACTGCAACAGCAAAATCCGCCACAGTTCGGCTTTGATTTGGTTTCTCAGAGGGAAGTTACAGCCAAAATCCCCCGAAAACCAGAAAATCAATTTCAAACTTTAATTGAAAAAACTTCAGTTGCGATCTTGGTTATTCAAGAAGAGAAAATTTGCTACGCTAATCCTATTGCCGAGTTAACTATGGGCTACTCGCGATCGCAACTATCCATTGATTCGGATTTTTATCATCAGTTAAACCCCAAGGCGTATAAACCAGATAACCTAAAGCAAAACTATTCTGAAGAACTAAAAATTGAAGTCAAAGGCGATCGCGAATGCTGGTTAAAGTGCTGGTGGGAGACAATAGAATGGGAATGCCAGCCAGCCGTTATGATTACGGCGTTCGACGTTACTGAGTACAAACAGAAAGAAGCTAAGACTCAACAAGCTTTAACAGCGGAGAAAGAACTCAATCATAACCAGGGAAAATTTGTTTCCATGGTTTCTCATGAATTCCGTACTCCACTGAATATTATTTCTTTTTCTACCAGCCTTTTAAAACGTCATCTCAACCAATGGAATGAAGCCAAACAGCTTAAATATCTCAATCGTCTACAAACCGCTGTAGAACATTTGAGCCATTTAATGGATGAAGTCTTGATAATTGGTAGAGCAGAAGCGGGAAAATTAAACTTTAACCCTCAACTATTAAATTTGAATTCATTCTGTCACAGTTTATTGGCGGAAATAAATTTAAGCCAGCCTAATCACCAAAAAATTGACTTTGTTAACTTGTCAAAGCGTAAAACTATTTTGGCAGATAAGAAATTACTCAAGCTAGTTTTAGTAAATTTGCTGGGTAACGCAATTAAGTATTCCCCTGCTGATAGCACGATTAAGTTTAGCGTCTCGTGGGATAACGAACAAATAGTTTTTGAAATAGCAGATTGCGGCATTGGGATTTCTCCTGACGAACAGCCCAAAATCTTTGAGCCTTTTCATCGCAGTAACAATGTTGGTGATTTACCTGGTCATGGTTTAGGTCTGGCGATCGCCAAGAAACTTGTCGAATTGCAAGGCGGGCAAATTTCTTTAGAAAGCCAAGTAGACCTGGGCAGTACGTTTGTAGTCAAAATACCTTTAAAATCACCACAAATATTAGTAAGTCGAGAATAAAAGCACAAATCAGCGAAAATAGTCATTTTACTCGATTTATCAGCCGAAAATCTAAATAAGCGGTAGTCTTGGCTAAAGATTATGTACTGTAATCTTATTAGGCATCAATTAAGGTAAAAGTTGAATTACCATTGTTTGTGCCAAAGACACTTCAAACTGATAATAAGCTGTCGAGAAGACTAATGAACAAAATTTTAATAATCGAAGATGAACGAGAAACCAGAGATATGTTCATAGAAGCACTGACAGAAGAAGGGTTTGAAACGATTGGCGCGAAAAATGGTCGAGTGGGAATTCAAAAAACACAAAAATATCTTCCAGATTTAATTATTTGTGATGTGACTATGCCTGAACTGAACGGTTATCAAGTTTTGACTACTTTACGTCAAAATCCTCGCACGGCAGCGATTCCTTTCATTTTTATGTCCGCTTTATCTGACGAAGCAGAACGTCATGAAGCAATGCGACTGGGAGCAAATGACTATTTAACCAAACCCTGTACGGTAGAGAAATTACTACAGGCGATTGCCAAATTTTTTAATTCCATTGACAGACAACGAATCTAAGTATTCCCTAACCAAATAAATACCTAAAATATTGGAGCAAGAATAATGAGTAAGGTTTTAGTAATCGAAGATGAAGCCCAAACCAGAGAAATCTTTTTAGACTGCTTAGAAGCAGAAGGTTTTGAAGGGATTGAAGCAAAAAATGGTCGCATTGGAGTGGAAAAAGCACGAGAACAATCACCTGATTTGGTAGTTTGCGATATTCTTCTACCCGAACTAAACGGTTATGAGGTGCTTAAAACCTTACGTCAAAATCCCATAACTGCAACTATTCCCTTTATTTTTTTAACGGGTAAAGCTGGCAAAGCCGAACTAAGACAGGGGATGCAAATGGGTGCAGACGACTATCTAACTAAACCCTCTACCGCCGAAGAATTTTTAGACGCGATCGCCACCCAGCTAGCCAAGCGCGAAGCACTTAAACAATTATACGCTGCCCAATTTCAACAGTTAACCTCCGAAGTTGAAGCTGACTCTAACTCGATTCTGCCATCTACACCCAATCCACAACTGCAAGAAATTTTTGATTATATCGAAGCTCATTATCATGAATCTATTAGCTTGATTGATGTAGCGACATCGGTGGGTTACTCTTCAGCCTATTTAACCGATTTAGTTAAACGCCAGACAGGAACATCCATCAACCGCTGGATCATCAAGCGTCGTCTCGCTGCTGCCGAAGCTTTACTTCAAGAAACCAACTATTCAATCGAACAAATTGCTGAAGAAATTGGTTATCTCAATCCTGGTCACTTTTTCCGCCAGTTTCGTAAATATGTCGGAACTACACCGAAAGTTTGGCGTAAAGCTCATCGGGGTTATTGAAAATTACTTTAAGGATGAGGAGTTATGGCAAGAATCGTGATGACTCCTTTTCCACGACCATAATGCCAAAAGATTCCAAAAGCTTCTAGCAGAAATTTCAGCTTAAACTGCACTAATCTTCAATCTCCAAATCTACATATTGAGAAAAATCACCCAAATCGCGACCTTTTTCGGTGGAGGCTTGTTTAATTCCGCGTTTGACTGAAGCTAAAGCATTAGGATTTTGCCATAACCATAGCTCCCTTTCGGGTATGCTCACTACAGGATCTAGCAAAATTTGTCCCTCGTCATTTATCATGACACGATAGCTTTTACCTTTGACTACTCGACCTAAAGTCAAGCGTCCTCTACTATCCGATTGAGTAACTTCTTTTACTACTCGAAAGTCTTGTTCCTGCATATATATTTAATTAATACCAAAAAACAGTTTTTGAACTATTTATATACGAATCCCAGAGTTTTCTAGCTGTTTTTGTAGTGGTGGGTAAATGGGCAACATTTATCTACTAGAAAAATAATTTTGCAATGCAACCATAGCAATTAATATCAAGGGTTCAGAAACAGAAAGCGATCGCACTACCTATTACAAAAAAGGCGATCGCATTTAGTATCGGTAATTTCTTGGCGATCGCCTAAATATTGTCTTGATTTTAGGGAGATGCGATCGCACTAAGTTATTTTTTGCCTAAAGTACTCTTTTTAAGGCTACTATTACAGAAATTAGGAGGGATTTTGACTTATCATGAGCATGGAAATTCCGAACGAAGAAACCAGAGTGCGTCATCTTGCCAAAATGCGAGAACTCAACAGACGCATGGACAAACATATTATTGATTTGGATGAATTAAATGCTCGTCTGGAAGAGAATTTACGAGAACAACGCCGAAGAATTTTTAATGGTGGTGAAACCCAACAGATAACAGCATCATCGAATGAATAAGGAAAGTGGTTGTTAAACAGAGATCGCATTTGGTATATATGATTCTAGTGCGATCGCCTGAATATTGACTGGATTTTTAGGAGATGCGATCGCACTGAGCTATTTTTTGCCTAAAGTTCACTTTTTTTCGTTCTTTAGAAGTTTGAATTTATTTATCCTATTACGCAGTCCAAATTTGCTCGACAGTAAGATTTAATTCTGGAAAAGTACGAGAAACAATTTTATCAGTACCTCGGTAAGCCTTTGATTGATAAACCTTATTATTATCAAGCAGATAAACAAACACCGTAGGCTGTTTAGGATTACCAAGATAACTACGACTGGCGATCGCTAAATAATCAACAACCCAATATTCAGCAATACCAAGACGCTGATATTCATCCAGTTTATCCACGTAATCATCTTCCCAGTTAGTAGATACTACCTCCACAGCTAATTGAAGTGGTTCGAGTAGAGCAGAATGAGCAGAAAGATTTGAATCCCATAAAGTCTTATCCACTACACTAACATCAGGATGACGACCTTGTTCATTTTCCTCAGCATTTAGAGTCCTTACCATAATTCTACCTGAGACTCTATAGTTAAGGTTTAATCGCCTGACTTCTGCTTTTAATGAGTCGCTAATAAACTCTGCAACATTTTCATGCATCCTGGTGGGTAATATTCTCATTATTTCGCCATCGACTAACTCATAACGTCCTTCGTCAGGGAGCTGTTCTAAAAATTGAGCAAAAGTAAGCTTTTGTTGGGGTTGATTAGTGGTTAATGTCATGACGAGTTTTCTTGACAAGTCTTGATGAAGTTAATTTTAGTTTAGCTTTTCGCGATATTTAAGAACAGTCTTTTATGTGTGGCATAGTTTATCGTTTTCTGGCGCGATCGCATTTGATATCTACGATGTCTTGGCGATCGCCTAAATATTGTCTTAATTTTAGGGAGATGCGATCTCCGAATTTCGTTATTTAATATTTGCAGTTTTTCAAAAAGAAAAATAAGTGACAAATCATCTAAATATAAATCGTTGGAATTAATGTAGCTATTATTTAAAGTTGTGACTAGAGCTAAATAAAGCTCAATACCACCAAGTTATTAGGAAATTTAATTATGTCACAACAAAATGCTTTGGCATTCTTCACTCATGTAGAGCAAAATCCAACTTTAAAGCAAAAAGTACAGACAGCACCTAGCAAGGAAGAACTATTTAATATTGCTCAAGAAGCTGGTTATAGTTTTTCTGCTGATGACCTTAAAGCAATCTCTCAAGAATCTGAATCGGAGGAATTAAATGAACAAGAATTAGAAGCAGTAGCTGGAGGTACTGTAAAAGATATTGCAAGCGCAATTGTAGATACCGCCAAAGACGTTTTTGACGCACTTTGGTAATGATTATTGATAATAATTTCGTATTTTTCAAGATATTTATATCTTAAAAAGTGCAAAAAGCGATCGCCCTAATTATAAAAAAAGGCGATCGCTATTAATAGCTATAATCTAAATTTAATTGGGCTAGATTATTTCGTTATTGTTGGCAAATGTTTCTAGAGCAAGATCGGCTTGAATTAAGCCATAGCCACTTCCCTCATCATATCCAACACCAGATTGATTTGAAGCAGTAGGATACTCTATGTCGACTGCTGTTTGTTCTAAGGCTTGATAAATTTCTTCTGGTGTAGCTTCAGGATTAGCTTCTAATAGTAAAGCTGCTACCCCTGCTGCGTGTGGAGAAGCTGCTGATGTGCCAAAGAAATTAGGCGATCCATCTTCTTCTATATCTTGACCAAAGAAAGTCGTATTTATGCCGTCAGGAGCAACAAGATCTGGTTTTTGGCGGAATTCTGGCTCTGTCAAGCGATTTCCTTCACTGTCGAATAAAATTGGTGTTGTGCCTACAGAAGAAAAGAATTCTAATTCTTCAGGGGTTTGATACAAAGATGCTCCTACTGTTTCCACACCAGATACATTACGATGTGAGAAAATTGTAGAACCTTGAGTAGCATATTCAGCTTCAGCAGTTCCGAAAGCAAAATCAACATATTTAATCCGATTTGGCGGAGAACCTCCTGCAATAGTATTTTGACCGATCGCAAGTTTATATTCTCCTGGTTGTTCTGTAGAGTTAGTAAAGTCAATTATCTCTACTGCATCACTACCTATATTCGACTCTGCACCAAAAGCGACAATATTGTTTTCAGCATCTAAAACAAAAACATCTAGATCTCCGTTTGCACCTTTACCCCCCGCAGAAGCAAAAGGTTCATCCCATTGGAAAGAAAGAGAAGTTGATGCTCCAGGATCTAGAGTAAAGTCTTGAAAAACGTCTATTTCTGCATCTGGATTGAAATCATGAAATGTATAATTCTCAAGTCCTTTAATAGATTGCTCGGACGATTGTACGGGTCGAAATTCAGCTTCATAGGAGCTATCACCATAATTACCTGCTGATGCAAAGTAAGCAACTCCAGATTCAACTGCTCGCTCTGCTGCTTGAGCTACTACTCCATTTTGAAAGAAAGGTTCTTCTGTATAAATAACATCATCAATAATAATGTCCGCATCAGCAGCTACTAATTCATCAATCCCTTGAGCGAAATCATCTGCTCCATTAAAGCCTGTTCTAAAAATAATATTTGCCCCTGGTGCAACGTCATGAACTAGCTGGATCATTGCCCTACCTTCATCATTTAAAGCAAGGCTTGGCGCACTCAAAGCCAAAGAATTATCAGCCGAATCGTCTAATATATGGACTGTATCATTGTATCCATCAGGGTTTTGTTCTCCTGGTAAGTCTCCTGAAATCACATCGTCATCGGCAGTAATCTCAGTATCAAAAAAGCGATCGTAGCTATTAGACGATAGACCAACAGTAACTCCGCTGCCGTCTACACCAAATTTATTTCTGGCTTCTTCAACATTCATTACTTCTACACCCTGGCTCGTAACCGAGACAACAGATTCACTATCTGTATCTGCTTCAGGTATAGATTGTTCTTCAGCTACCGATTCATTTTGTTCTTCGGAAGCTGACGACGGTAAGCCTGTAGTAGTATCTTCGTTGAGAATATTGAATTGGTTTTCTATTTCTGATGAATTAATAAAATCGTCCTTATTAATTTTGTCTGCTGATACATTTTTAACTGTTGCTAATATCTCATTTGTATCTGCTAAGGAAATAATAGTTCCTTCATCTCCCTGAGTTATACTTAGCTGTTCAAAAGAAAACTGTTCGCCAAATCTGGGAGTAGGAGTCAATACAAATCGATCTTTACCATCTTCAAAATCTAAAACAGTATCCTGTCCAGTATTAGGAACAAGGGCAAAGTAATCATTTCCTTCGTCTCCGGTAAGATTATCATTACCTTCTAAACCTCTGAGCAAGTCGCTACCCGTACCGCCAAAAAGCAGATCGTTATCGTCACCGCCTTCTACTTGGTCATTCCCTTCTCCACCATTAAGATAATCGTTACCTTTACCGCCGTTTAATCCGTCATTACCATTACCGCCTTCAATATTATCGTTGCCACCATAGCCCAGAACAATATCTTTGCCAGCTTCTCCTGCTAGAAGATCGTTACCATCACCACTAGAAAGCCAATCGTCGCCTTCTCCTCCATTGAGAGTATTGTTCCCAGCTTGTTCTTGACGAGAAACACTGACTACTAAATGGTCGCTACCTTCGTTACCGAGAAGCAAATTATTACCTCGACCACTTGCGAGACTATCATTACCTGCTCCGCCAAAGAGAGAATCATTACCATCTTTGCCAATTAGAATATCATCACCAGCAAACCCCAGAACAGGATCGTCATTTGAGGTGGCAATCTTTGTTTCAGCTTCTGAAGTACCAAGAATAACTGAATCTGTATTAGAGAAGTTGGTATTGTCTATATTTTCATTACTCATAATTGTCGATCACTTAGCTTTTAATTTAAATAAATTAAGTAGTTTGTCAGTCTAAATAATTTACCAACAGTATTTATGGAAATATGCTCATGAGCAATGATTTTTTTTTAGGTATATCTCCAGTTTATTTATGTAGAGATTAGAAGCAAAAAACGTTAATAGTAACCAAAAATAAGAGATTGTTTTAAATATTGCTCCATCGTAGATTTATAAATGTCAGCTAGATTTTGAACTAACGAAAATAATAAACACAAAAACTAAAGGAGAAACACAAATGTCTAAAGCTAACTTAGAACAATTACGTCAAGAAGTAGCACAATATCCTGCTTTGCAAGAACGATTAAACCAAGCAAGTGATAATGATAGCTTGATTGCTCTAATTACTGAAGTAGGTCAAGAAAAAGGATACAGCTTCACTCGACAAGAGGTCGAAGAGTATATTAATGAAATGAATACTTCCCAAGAAATTAGTGAAGAGCAATTAGAAGCTATTGCTGGAGGAGCAGCGAAAGCTGATGGCTGGGTTAATGTTATTGCTTGTTTTTAGTTAGATATGAATAAAAAGGTTTGCTAGCATTAGCAAACCTTTTTGGTTAACCATCAAAGCTAGCTATTAACAATTCTGTAAATTTAATAGCTAGCCTTAAATATTGATTTTTTATTACTGTGTTGTCAAATTGAATACTATTCAAGCTTATGAATTATCCAATAAAATCATGCATAAAATCTTTTGTTCCTGATTCACAGTATAGTTTAGTTTCTCATAAATCATTCTCTTTTATTGATTCTATAACCAATATTTTGCCTGCTTTCACAACTGCTATATTAGAATGCCGTTTGCAAGATAATCAACCCAGGGTAGATTTGGAAGTAAATTTATCGAGTAAATCTTATATAAATTTATCAGAAGAGTTATTAAAATATCCTGAATGGCAATTTTGCAACAATATATATCACGATTGGGTCAAAAATAATGATTTATTAGCTGAAAAAGTAAAACATATTTGGCTTGAATTTGATATTGAAGAAAACTCATCTTTAATTCCGTTACCGTGTATTTTTTTAGGCTTAAACCGAAATAAGTTCAATCATAAAATTCTAATTGAAATAAGTTTTAGACTATTAAACCGCCAATTATCCTTTGCTTTTAAATCGAATCTTAAACATTGCGTCAATTGTTTACCATCAAAAACTTGCGTATTCTACTTAGGAGCAATGTTATCTCGTTCAGAACAGACAATAAGATTTGTCAGCCTAATACCCTCAGATCAAATATCGGACTATTTGAAACGAATTGGTTGGTCTGGTTCTCAAGAAAAGATTAAATCTTTACTTTCAAAATTATCTGAATTTACGGATTATATGTGTTTAAGCTATGACGTAGGAGAAATTGTTATGTCTAGAATTGGATTAGAATGTTATTTGCCAGAGCAACCAAAATATGAGTCTCGATGGAAATTATTTTTAGATTATTTGGTAAAGTTAAATTTATGCAGCGAATTTAAACGAAATACACTTTTAGAATGGTCTGGATACTCTAAAAAAGTATCAAAATCAGCATCATTATTTCAGGATAATAATAAATTAAAGTGGGAAAATATTTTCTTAGAGCAAAGAGAACCTGTTGCTTTTATAAGAAAAATTAGTCATGTGAAGATTGTTTGCAATTCTGATGGCACATTAGAAGCTAAAGCTTATTTACATCTTTGTCATGAGCCTATAAATTTAAAGTTGGATAGGTAATAAGTTGGATATTGAAATACGGACAACTAAAAGCTAATGTCAACACAATAAATTGTTTGCTCGATTGTTTTAATAATTAGTTAATGAGAACAAGTAATGCTTACTTCAGAAAAAAATCCTGGTTTTGTTTCCTTCGCAAATGAAAAAATATCAATAGATACCGTCGGAAAAACAATAGTTAAAAATGGTGCTAACAAAAACTTATCAAAAATAGCAAAAACATCAAACAAGCATTTCGAGCTTATTATAATGCCAACAGAAAAATGTAATTTTCGTTGTACTTACTGCTACGAAGATTTTACAGCAGGACGAATGAAGCCCGAAATAATTTCAGCAATTAAAAAACTTCTAAAGAGAAGAGCTGGCGATTTAGAAACTTTGCATATTTCTTGGTTTGGTGGTGAGCCTCTAGTAGCCAAAAACATTGTTTTAGAAATCTCTGAATATAGTAAGCATCTAGCCTCACAGAATCCTCAACTGAGTTATTCAGGCGGAATGACAACTAATGCATACTTGTTGGATTATCAGACAGCCAAGGCTTTGGCAAATGTTGGAGTTAAACGTTATCAAATTTCTTTAGATGGACCTCGTGAGATTCATAATAAAAGCAGACTCCGTGCTGACGGCAAAGGTACTTATGATAAGATATGGTCTAATCTACTAGCTATCCGCGATAGCTCCCTACCAGTTTCTATTTTGCTGCGTATCCACTTTTCTGCCGATACTTTTCAACTGTTAGATCCACTTATCGAAGATATTAAAAAAGAATTTTTACCCGATCCAAGATTTTTGTTTGTTTTCAAAGCAATTGGACGCTGGGGGGGCGAAAATGACAACGCCATTAAAGTATTATCTTTGAAAAAGAAAGAGCAAGCAGTTCAATCTCTACAGACTAAATTGTTCGGTGAAAATATTGATTCACCCCAAAATTTGCCAGATCCAGAAAATTATGTTTGCTATGCCTCGCGATCTAACTCTTTAGTTATTCGCTCTAATGGTGATGTAGCAAAGTGTACGGTAGCTCTTTATGACGATCGCAATAAGGTTGCTACGCTACAACCTGATGGGACACTTAAGTTAATACCAGGTCGTATCGCTCCTTGGCTTCGCGGTATGGAAACGCTGGACTTTGATACGTTAGGTTGTCCTCTTGTTAAACTTCCAGGTTGAGATGTAAGGGCGAACGGCGGTTCGCCCCTGCGGTTTGACATTCTGCCTTAATTCATAGTTCGACAACTATAACTTCTTTTATGCGAACGTTGAAAATTTCAATATTTGCTATTAGCAAAATATACAAATATGCTTGAGCAAAGTATACCCACAATCTCAACTAATATTACTTACTCCACACGATCGCCCGATTAAACTTCCTTTGCAAAAGTGGACACAAATAGTTAGCGATCGCCTTATATATCTCAAATCGATAACAGAAAATTCGCCATCTAAATATATAAAAATTGCAAGCTGTTTTAATTTAGCTGCACTGATTGAAGCTTATGCAGGTAGAGTAGATAACGCTGCACAACTTTGTCATGCTCAACTGCATTGGCTATTTCGCATTTTTGAAACTACTAGCTCATTAGAAGCATTAGTAAGTTCTTTACAACCGTGGATAAATCTCGAACAAACAGCAAAAGCAAAGGAACGCCAGCAAATTATTCAAGCTGCTGGTTACGACTTTAATATCGAAGAATGGGAAATAGCTAAAGAACAAATCTTAGCAGCATCTGACTTAAATGAAGGTGAACTAAGCGATACTGAATTAACCGTGGTAAATGGAGGGTTACTCCCATTTCCTTCAATTTCAATTGAATGATTCGCTGTACTTTACGAGCGATTGCATTAATTAGATATTGTTGAAATTAGTAATTTTTTGGATTGAATTCACTCATTGTGGCAATCAATTACATAGCTTACGGATTGCCTTGTTTGAATTTGCAACAAAATAGAAAGATTTGTTATCTACACACAAAAGATGTTGATTGTTCTCCAAAGCAATTAATTCTAAGCTACAAACTATAGAATAAACAAAGAGGATTTCCAATGAATAATAATCAAATCGATCCAAATCAAGAACCAAATAATAATCAATTATCCGAAGAACAACTAGAAGAAGTTGCTGGTGGCGGATTATTCAGTGACATAGCAGAGGCTGGAAAAGAATTTATTAACGATGTTGTTGATACTGGAAAAGAATTTATTTCTGATGTAGGTAATGCTTGGGACAAACTTAAGTAAGTAAACTATTAGGTATTTATTTTACTTGTTGCGATCGGGTGTAGGGGATAGGGTGTAGTAATGTTCTAAAATGCAGTTCAAATGCGTAATAGCTTAACCAGCCAAAATTAAATAGAAAAATCACGCTTATTGTTAATAGTAATTATTAACAAAGTAACGAAGTAAATAAGTCAAAAAAGAGGAGTATTACCTATGAGTGGGCAAACTGAAATTTATCAGCAAGTTTCACACAGATTACAAAGCGAAGATTTTAAAAATCGATTTGTGAGTCAGCCAAAATTAATATTGACTGAGATGGGTATTAACATTCCTGATGCAGTTCAAGTAGATGTTCACGAAGATACAGCTACAGTAAGAAATTTTGTAATTCCTGTTAAATTTGCTGATGAGGATGAATCAGTTGCTTCTAACCCCTTATTTAGAAAAGCGATCGCTCTTGCTCATAGAGATGCAAATTTTAAAGCTGAGTTAATCAATAATCCTAAAAGCGCGATCGCCCAATTGACTGGTGAAAGTTTACCAGCAGATTTAGATATCTGCGTTTATGAAAATACGCCTACTCTCAAACACTTAGTCATTTTTGTTGATTCTGCTAGCGAAGAATTAGGCGAAAAAGGACTGAAAACTGTTGCTGGAGGAGTATCTTCAATTAAGCTTCCTGGTCCAACGCTAGGGTTAGTAGCTCCACTAATATTTTAATCGCCGAAACAGACTAACAAAAAGTTGAGTCATGGGACAATCGATATCTTCAAAAATGCAGCATAGTTCAATTGAGTCAGAAAAAACTGCCTATAATGCAGTAATGATGGCACAAAAAAGGGCTGTAAAGGTACGGCAGAAAGCTAGCTTTGGAAATTCTAGCTCTGGTTATGAATTATGGGGATGGAAAAGTTTGCTTGAAGATTCAAAAGCTAGTTCTAAATCTCTATCTCCCACTTACTCGCTAAAGTCAGATTTCAATTGGAAAAAAGCAGCCAGAAAAACTTCTGAAACTACTCTTTGTCCTAATTCACAGCCAGATAAAGATAATGCCCTGGTGTTTGGTGTTGTTAGTGGAACAGTTAAATCACCTAAAATAGATTATCTAAAGCGATCGCAACCCGTAAATGAAATAGTGCCGCCATCGGCAGTAAAACCAACCGAGATGCTGCGTATTGCTTCTGATTGTCATAAAAAGGGATGTCTGCATTTTGATGGTGCTGATTGTCGTTTAGCAGCGAGGATTGTAGAACAGTTACCGACGGTAACGGACACTTTACCCGCCTGTCAAATTTGCTCAAGCTGTCGTTGGTGGCAACAGAAAGGAAAATCTGCCTGTCTGCGCTGTCCTCAAGTGGTGACGAAGAATTACTATGCTTCTTCTTTATTTGAGCAAGTAGCAAATCCCCAGGCTATTACACAGATTAGGTTTTAACTAACATGAAACGCATCCATCGGTTATTATATCCCCCCGCCTGGTCGATCGCGGCAAAGGTTTCGGCTGCATTGCTGGCAGCAGCGTTAATACCGATGAGCTTTAACGCTTATTACAATTTGCAAGAAAGCATTGAGGGTGCAGTAGAAAGTGAATACCGTCAATTGGAGCTTTTGTCTACAAGTATTGCCAGTCGATTAGACCAACTTATTATCAATCTTCAGCCTGTTGTCGTCCAAGTTAGCACAGAGCCAAGCGTGGTATCCTTTCTTAGTTTGACCGCCACCGAGCAGCAAAAAGGTAATAATGTCGCAATACAACAAACTTTAGATAATATTTTTCGCTCTAATCCCGACTATGATGCTGTTTATGTTATGAATCAGAAGGGTCGTTGTCTGGCTGCTAGCGACCCGACTTTTATCGGACAAAACTATAGCTTTCAAGAATACTTTCAAGCGGCAATTCAAGGTAATCCCTATGTTTCTAGCATTCTAATCGGGACGACCAGCAGCAGACCTGGAATTTACTTTTCCCATCCCGTACGTTCTGAGGAGGGCAAGATTATTGGTGTGGCAGTCTTAAAAATTCAGGGTGATCAAATTTGGACAATTGTGAATACCATGCAGGGAGATTCTCAAAGCTCTCCTTTTCTCGTCGATCGCCTAGGAGTAATTATCGCTCATCAAGACCCCTCTTTTTTGTACCATAGCCTCACTCATCTATCTAAAAAAACACAGCAGCAAATCGCCAAAGATCGACGCTACGGGCAACAGCAAATTGAAAGTCTAGACCTGCCGAAATTAGCAGCAGCAATGGTTAGAGCAGAAGCAACAGGACACGCTAGTTACTATTCTCCTGCCGACGAGCAAACTCAACAAATGGTTGGTTTTACTCCTTTGACCGAGCAACCGTGGGTCTTGGGTGTCTATAAGCCAAAATCGCAATTTGTGTCTTCACTCATTACTATGATTTGGCGACAGAGTCGCAGTTTAATCTTGGTAGGAGCAATTGCCATCATTTTGGCTCTGCTGTTGGCACAAAGCATTGCTAGACCAATACGAGAACTTACAGAAGTATCTCAAGCATTAGAAAAAGATAGTTTTGCCTATGATAAATTAACTAAGTTTGCCCGTTCGCGAGATGATATCGGTCAGTTAATGCGCGTCTTTATCAACATGGCGCGAGAAATAGAGGTGCGAGAACAAAAGCTCAAACAACAGGTAGTACAGCTTAATTTTGAAATTGATGAGGTAAAAAAAGAACGTCAGGTAGCAGCAGTTACAGGCACAGAATACTTTCAGCAACTAAAGCAAAAAGCACAGCGACTCAGAAAGCGATCGCCCGTTAGTCGCCATAACGAAGCCGAATATTATCAACAATTACAGCAAAAAGCCCAAAGGATAAAGGCAGTAAGGAGCAGGGGAGCAGAAAAGAACTAACTAATATCTTTACTTGTTACCTATTACTTATGTACGTGCGAACGGCCGTTCGCCCCTAACGAACCATGTCTTCAGACGAATTATTTTCTCGCCAAGAAGCATTAGCTGGATTTCCCGCTAAACGAGCAAGTACACTATTATTTTTAATTGAAAACCGCATGGCACATTTAGCAGCGCGATCGTTAACTAAAGAGCGAGTCGATTTGCAGATAAATTCTAACCTGCTGCTTGATTACGAAGGAATGTTTAGTAATGCCGATATAAACAGCATTGAATTTCCGCCAAAAATTAACGATCATCAAAATAATAAACAAAATAAACTGTATAACCTTAAAGCGAGTTTGTTTAATCAGCGTCGCTTTTTAATCGGGATTATTCCGCTAGTAATTGTCTTTATACTGACCGAATGGCTATTTTTCACCCGAACTCAATCATTTACTAACGTTCTCGCTTTTGCAGGCGTACTAAGTAATTCGCTAGTTGGAGGAATATTTCCTATTTTACGCTACGCCATCTGTCAATTGCCAATCAAAGGCAAACAAGAGTTAAAAATTTGGGCGCATCGTCGCAACATTAGCAGGAACTACGAAAATCTTCCCACCCTATTAGAAGTTTATCGAGGAGATCAAAAAATGCAGTTCGATTTAAGTCTGTCTGGAGGCAAAGTATTATTACCCGCGATGACAAGTGACTGCTGGTTAAAGTTCCAGTTTTAAACCCCGTAGGGGCGATTCGCGAATTGCCGTTACATAAATTTCCCAACGAAACATTCATCCTTTATCATTACGAGATTTATTAATTATGTGCAAAATAGTTTCAGTTCACTCATTCCGTGGCGGTACTGGCAAATCAAACATGGTGGCTAACGTCGCTGCAACCATGACTCAACAGGGACACAAAGTCGGAATTGTCGACACCGATATTCAATCCCCTGGTATTCACGTCATTTTCGGTCTAGACGAAGATCGAATGGATCGCTCTCTCAACGATTATCTCTGGGGAAACTGCGATGTTCAAGAGGCTGCTTATGACGTTACTCGCGTCTTCAATTCCGAACCAGTCGATGGCAAGCTTTATCTAATTCCTTCAAGTATCAAAGCTGGAGAAATTGCCCGTGTTTTACGCGAAGGCTATGACGTAGGTAGATTAAACGACGGCTTTCAAGACCTAATTCGCTGTCTCGATCTAGATTATCTCCTGATCGATACTCATCCTGGTTTAAACGAGGAAACTTTACTGTCGCTCGCTATTTCCGATGTCTTAGTTGTGATTCTCCGTCCAGATCGTCAAGATTTCCAAGGTACTGCGGTAACGGTAGACGTAGCTCGTAAATTACAAGTACCCAAGATGCTTTTGGTGGTTAATAAAGTACTACCTACTTATGACTTTGAGGCATTAAAAACCAAAGTGCAGGACAGCTATAAAACAGATGTAGCAGGAATTGTTGCTCTATCTGAAGATATCATTCATCTCGCCAGTAGCGATGTCTTCTGTTTGCGCTATCCCAACCACGCTTTTAGTCAGATAGTCAGAGAAATTTCTCAACAAATTGTCAGCAAGCCCGAACCCGTTCTGGCGGGAGCAATCAAGTGAATTTGGGATTAATCAGCCACAACAAAGCAGATAAACAAGAACGTGCTAGAATACTAGCTGGATTTGGTGCTAGCGATTGCGAAACTGAGGAATTGCTAGTCTACAATCAAAATGTCTTTGAACGAGACGATGTTAAAGCCTCGCGCCCGTTTTCTTTACCGTCCGAACCTCATATAGCTGTATGGCAAAAATATGTTGCTCAAGCCGAAATAAATGGTGCTTGGTCAATTCTGCAAAATGCTCTGGTTCAGCTAAGATTTCCCATTCAAGCAGGTATTAGTCAAACGCTAGCCTATCGTGAGGCAACTCGCAAAGGAATTAAGCCTAATGTAACAACCGAGCTATTACAACAGCCAGAAGCACTACAGCTAACCATTCATCAAAGTTTGGCGGGTGAGATCCCTGTGTTGCTAACTACCAACCGCGATGATTTTATATATCTAGTTAGAGCAATAACTAAGCGTAACGAACCTGTAACTATACCCGATTCTATGGGTGCTTGCATGGTGGCTGGTTATAATAACTGGGACAGAATTCACCGCTATCGGCAACAATGGTCGGTGGATAATCCAGGTAGTTCGGAATTAGCTTGGTCGGCTGAATTTAAGCGATTAACTGCCCGTAAAGAACTGTATCAAGACCGATTTATTATTCTCAGTGATGGTTTTTACAGTAACGTTCAGCCTCAGGAATTAGGACTAACAGAGACAGAGTGGCGACATTTATCTTTGACGATTCGCTTAGAACATGAATGCACTCACTACTTTACCCGTCGCGTCTTTAATTCGATGCGTAACAATCTGCTGGATGAATTTATCGCCGACTATCGGGGAATAGTTGCTGCTACGGGTAGTTACAAAGCTGACTGGTTTCTCCGCTTTTTGGGTTTAGAATCTTTGACCCACTATCGAGAAGGAGGTAGACTACAAAACTATCGCGGACAACTTTCGGACGGGGCTTTTAAGATTTTACAGCGGTTGGTTAAATCGGCAGCAGAAAATTTAGAGAACTTCGATCGCACCCGCGCCCCTACTGAAGAACAAACAATAATGCTGATGACCTTGACTTCTCTAACCATCGAAGAATTAGCTTCATCTCAGATGAGCGATCGCATTTTGCGAATTATCAAACCGCAACAATTAACCTTGTAGGGGCGGGGTTTATGAACCCTTGCGAATGACCATTCGCCCTTACCAGAATATTTTTTTTATAGAGGATAAAATCATGACAGAAGTTTTACTAAAAGAATTAAATAATAGCGATATTGATTGGTTGCTAGGAACTGGTCGTCGTCAGGATCTAGCTGCGGGGACTCAACTGGTGCAAGCGGGACAACCTTTAGATTGTTTGCACATTTTAATTGAGGGAAGTTTAGTGTCCACCGTACCCCAAATAGATAATAATCCTTTAGCTCGTGCTTTTGCTGCCCTCGATGACGGACAGACTGCTGGAGTAGAAATCGCTCGCTTATCCAGTGGCGAAGTAGTTGGCGAAATGTCTTTGATTAATCTGCGTCTTCCTGCTACTACAGTTACGGCGATCGCTAGATCTCAAGTCTTGTCTATTCCTCTGCTGCAACTAGAAGCCAAGTTAGAGTCAGATATTGATTTTGCAGCCCGTTTTTATCGAGCGATCGCCATTCTATTATCTGATAAATTGGAAACTATTATTACCCGCCTCGGACGCACTAAACTCGCTCCTGATAGTTCAATTAAAGACGTACTGTTTCTATTTGGCGAACTCAATGACAGTGACCTCGACTGGTTTATTGCCAATGGCGATCGCCAGAAGTGTGCTGCTAATACAACTTTGGTCAAGGAAGGTGGTGCGGTAGATGCTCTTCATATTCTTCTTAGCGGTCAAATATCTTTGTCCGTTACCGAAGATGATCGCAATCCCTTAACTCGCATCTTTGCTGCGATCGAAGATAATTTACATCCAGCTATAGAAATAGCCAGACTTTCTAAAGGTGAAATGGTAGGAGAAACTGCCTTTATCGATGGTCGTTTACCTGCTACAACTGCTACAACTACCAAAGAAACTATAACCCTATTTATATCTCGCTCTTTGTTGTCTGCCAAACTACAGCAAGATATTGGTTTTACCGCCCGCTTTTACCGCACTATTTCGGCATTATCTGCAGATAGACTACAGGGAATGTTAACTCGATTAGCTCATAGCCGAAGAATGTATCATAAAGGGCAATCTTTAAATGAATCGGCAGAATATGCCGATGAATTAAACGGTGTTGCTCTAGACCGCATGGCATTAGCAGGAAAACGATTTGACTGGATGCTCGAACAATCAAAAGCAAGTTAAGGCAAGAACTCTCAACTTGACTTTGCCTAAATTAAAAACCATAATGAAACCATATCGGTTTCTTTGTGGATTTACTAATGCCATCAATTACTTTAAAAAATATTCCCGACTCTCTTTACGAAAAACTAAAAGAATCTGCTAGTCTCCATCACCGTAGCTTAAATAGCGAAATTATATACTGTGTTGAACGTACACTTAACACTCATAAAATTGATGTTGATGAGCATCTTCGTATTGCTCGCCAACTGAGAACAAAAACAACCAAGCATCTGCTTACAGATCGACAGCTTGACGAAGCTATAAATCGAGGTAGACCGTGATTGTTGTCGATACCAACATTATTGCTTATCTATATATCAATGGCGAGCGATCGCAACAAGCTGAGGATTTACTCTCTAACGATCCAGAGTGGACAGCACCAGACTTATGGCTGAGTGAATTTAGAAACGTTCTTAGCTTATATTTGCGTAAAAATTTGCTCACTCTCGACGAGATTCTGTTTATTTTACAGCAGGCGGAAGCTTTACTTGCTCATAATGAATATAAAGTTGCTTCAGCAGAAGTTATGGGACTAGTTAATTCTAGCAATTGTTCTGCCTATGACTGTGAATTTGTAGCACTAGCTCAACATTTGGACGTTAGACTCGTGACAGTGGACAAAAAAATAATCAAAGATTTTCCGAACATAGCAATAGCTTTAGAAGATTTTCTGCAAAAGTATTAATCAAAACTTATAAATATTTTCTTTTGTTCTACTCAGTAAAACTTTCGGCTAATTGCATCATTGGAATCATTATAGTTTTATGAGCGATCGAGTTATCTCGGCAATTATTTAATCTAGTTTTTGAAAGCGATTTTTTTATAAAATTCTGGCAAAAATTATAAATTAATCAATAATAGCCAAAAAATAGTTAGATTCAGTAAAAAAAACGCTCTAGTTAAATCGAATTGTTACTTGTAAGCTGAGGTTATAAATCTCAAAAGACAAAGTTATTGAAAAGTTATTTGTCTTAAATTAAATCCTAAAAATATTCAAAGTGAATGGAAAAACTGTTCGACCAATTGCATCTCCTTCAGACAATATTTCTAATCCCCAAAAAATCCGCGTCCTAATTGTTGATGACCAAAATTCAGTCCGTCAGCGACTTAAGCTTTTACTCGAACCTGAAGCAGATTTAGAAGTAGTAGGTATCGCTGAAGATGGCGCGATCGCGATTAAACAAGTAGAGTCTTTGCAGCCTGATGTAGTTCTGATCGATCTGGAAATGCCTGAGATGAACGGAGTTAAGGCGACCAAGATTATCTCAAAACGTTTCCCCGACTGTCGGATTTTGGTGCTTAGTTCCCATGATACTAATGAATATCTAAATCAGGCTATGGATGCGGGGGCAAAGGGTTATTTACTTAAAAATACTCCCGCAGCCGAATTGCATAACGCTATTCGTTCTATATATAAAGGATATTCTCACTTAAGTCCTGGACTGTGGGAAAAAATTCGCCAAGCCTATCGGTCTACTTCAGACGATGCTCAACCCCAACCGCAGAAGACTACCCAAGCTAATGCTCGAGAAAACAAGCTGTTTCGGCAAAAATCTTTAGAACGTCTAGCTTCTCCTGAAAAACTCGACCAGTTGATGCAGGTGGTCAATCCTAAAAGCTGGCTGCCTTTAGTTACTCTCGCTTCAATTGTCGCAGCAGCAGGGGTTTGGAGTGTTTACGGTAAGATTCCCGTAACGGTAGAAGGTCGAGGGGTCTTAATTTATCCCAGTAAAGTTGTACCAGTTCAGGCAAAAAGCGCGGGACAGCTACTAGAACTCAAGATTGAACCAGGAGATCGAGTAAAAAAAGGAGAGGTAATTGCTGCTGTAGCGCAGATCGATCTCCGCAAGCAGCTAGAATTAGCCCAAGCTAAATTAGTTCAGCTACAGGGACAGGATCGTGATGTTGATTTGCTGCAAGCTCAAAGGAGCGATCGCGACATTGAGTCTATTTCCGAACAGCGTCAGGCTTTAGCACAAAAATTGGAAATTTTAGCCGAACTTAGTCCTACTTTAAGAGATAAAGGATTAGTCTCGATAAAACGCGATCGCACCTCTTCAGAAAGCCGTCTACAAATTCTGCGGGAATTGATGCCTACCTATAAAAAAAGACTGGTAGTAAGAAAAAATTTATTTAAACAAGGAGCGATTTCTGATGATGTATTACTACAGGCGCGACAGGAATATTTTGATAATATCGCTCAGATAAATGAAGCCGATTCTCAACTTAAGCAGCTAGATTTTAAAGAAGCAGATGCTTTAAAAGAATATCTTTCTAATTTAAACGAAATTAAGAATATTAAAGCTCAATTACAGGAACTCCAGAGTAAAAAAGCTAATATCGCCCAACAAGATTGGGAAACTTCGACAAACCGTACTAAGGAAATACAGGAAGCAGAGCGAGAAATAAACCAATTATCCGAGCAAATCAAAGACAACAGCCAGATTGTCAGTCAACACGCTGGAAAAATCCTTGAAATTACGACTAATCTCGGTCAGGTGGTTCAGGCAGGAACACGCATTGCCAATATCGACATCGACAATCCAACAGACAAAATGGTCGGGATTACTTATTTCCCTGTCGAGGATGGTAAAAAAATTCAGCCAGACATGACTATTCAAATTACCCCGCAAACAATTAAGCGCGAACGCTTTGGCGGTATTGTGAGTAACGTTAATAAAATCTCGTCTTTTCCCATTACTAAAGAAGCTGCTGCCAGTGTCGTTGGTAATCCCGAAGTGGTTGAAGGCTTAGTGTCTAAAGACCAACCAGGACTAATGCAGGTGTCTGCTAGTCTGCAAACCGATGGCAGTACTTTTAGCGGTTATAAATGGTCTTCTTCTACTGGCCCTAATTTAAAGATTTCCCCTGGAACTACGACGATCGCTCGTGTCAAGATTGATGAGCGATCGCCCATTAGCTATGTTATTCCTTTGTTGAGGTCGGTCAGTGGTATCTACTAATTCTACTTTAACTCGATTCAATCCTCGGCAGTATATACAAAAATTGCTGCCGTCTCGTCGTCGCGTCAAAACTCCTACGCTGCTACAGATGGAAGCAGTTGAATGTGGTGCTGCTGCTCTGGGAATTATTATGTACTATCTCGGTCGCATTGTACCCCTGCCAGAACTAAGGCGGGAATGCGGTGTGTCTAGGGATGGTTCAAAAGCTTCTAATATGCTCAAGGCTGCCAGACGCTATGGATTGGAAGCAAAAGGCTTTAAAAAAGAACTGACCCAGTTGCGAGAACTCCCCTTACCCTACATCGTATTTTGGAACTTCAATCACTTTTTAGTAGTAGAAGGTTGGGGTAAAGAGAAAGTTTATCTCAACGACCCTGCTTCGGGGCCTTGTACGATTTCTCTCCAAGAATTTGATGAGGCATATACTGGTGTGGTGCTGGTCATGCAGCCAGGGGAGGAATTTAAGCGTGGTGGTCGCAAGACGAGTATGGTGCTGGCTTTGTGGTCGCGTCTGAAGGGAACCACGGGTGCGTTAGCTTACTGTTTGCTAGCAGGATTTTTGCTGACCTTAGTAGGGTTGGTAGTTCCCGTATTTACCCAAATATTTGTCGATGAAATCTTGATTCAAGGTCGGCAACAATGGTTACGTCCTTTGCTTTTGGCAATGGCGATCGCAGCTATCCTTCAGGGTGCATTAACTCTACTACGGCTGCGCTATTTACGCCGTCTCAAGATTAAGCTGGCTGTAGGTATGTCTAGCCGTTTTCTCTGGCATATTTTAAGGCTACCCATCAGTTTTTATGCCCAAAGATTTGCAGGAGAAATTAGCAATCGTACCAGCTTAAACGACCAGGTTGCCGATATTCTCTCAGGACAGTTGGCAAGTACGGTAATTGATACGGTGATGCTGGGTTTTTATGTCATTGTTATGAGTCAATATGACTGGGCATTAACGGCGATCGTCGTCAGCTTTGCTCTAATTAACGTTATTACCCTGCAATCTATTTCACGGCAACGCAAAGATGCCAATCAGCGATTAATTCAAGACTACGGTAAGGCAGCAGGTGCTTCGATCGCAGCCCTACAAAGTATTGAAACTCTCAAGGCTTCGGGCTTAGAGTCAGATTTCTTTGCCCGTTGGTCGGGATACTATACCAAAGCGATTAATTCTCAACAGGAATTGGGAGTCACCAATCAAACTCTATCGGTATTGCCCGTACTGTTATCGGCACTATCAGCAGCTTTCTTGCTAGCAGTAGGCGGATTAAGAGTCATGGACGGACACCTAAGTATTGGGATGTTGATTGCTTTTCAAGGCATGATGCAAAATTTCCAACAGCCCGTAGATAGTTTAGTCAGCTTTGGTCGAACTCTACAAGAGTTAGATGGTAATTTAATCCGCCTAGATGATGTTTTAGATAATCCTACCGATCCTCAACTAGAACACAGAAGCGAAGACCAGTCCAGCCCAACATTTACGCCTAAGTTAGCAGGACACCTGGAACTAAAAAATCTCACCTTTGGCTATAGTCGCCTGGAAACACCTTTAATCGAAAACTTTAACCTCAAAGTCAAGCCAGGTCAAAGAATTGCCCTCGTTGGCGGGAGTGGTTCGGGAAAATCTACCGTTGCTAAGATGGTCAGCGGACTATACGAATCTTGGTCGGGAGAAATATTACTCGACGGTAAACCCAAAAGCGAAATTCCCACTCAGCTATTAACTAACTCACTGGCAATGGTCGAACAGGATATTTTGATGTTTGAAGGCACGGTTAGAGATAATTTGACCCTGTGGGATACTACCGTCCCCGATAAATATATCAAACAGGCTTGTCGAGATGCAGCAATTGATGATGTGATTCAGTCTCTGCCTGGGGGATACAATGCCAAACTCGCCGAAGGTGCAGCCAATCTTAGCGGTGGTCAACGACAGCGATTAGAAATTGCCCGCGCTTTGGTTAACAATCCTTCAATTTTAATTATGGATGAGGCTACCAGTGCCTTAGATTCGGAAACCGAAAAGATTGTCGATCGCAACCTAAGACGCAGGGGATGCACCTGTCTGATCGTGGCACACCGCCTTAGTACCATCCGCGACTGCGATGAAATTATCGTTCTCGATCGCGGCAAGGTAGTTCAAAGAGGTACCCATGAAGAGTTATGGCAGCAAGAAGGGGTATATGCACGGTTGATTAAGAGTGGGGAAGGGTAGGGGCGAACGGCGGTTCGCCCCTACGAGATATGTTCTTTATGACGGCAATTTTAAAATAATGGTTAATCAAATTGGTAGAGAAAATTTACCAGGACAAATATATAAAATTAAAGGTAATGAGCCGATCTTGCTAAACGATCCGCAGGTAGTTTGGCTAGTTCAAACTGGCGAGATCGCAACTTTTGCAGTAACGGTTAAAGATAATTTAATTAATGGTAATCGGCGTTATTTGTTTAACTGCGAATCTGGCGAGGCTCTTTTTGGGACTGTTCCAAGTTCGGGCAAGACTGACGGTCAAATCCTGGCTGTACCGATTGGTGAAACGGAGTTGATCAAAATAGATCGAGAATATTTAGATTTTTTAGTTACCAACGCCGATCTACAAATCGATCTCTGGGTCAAAAACTGGCTAAATAAGTTTAAAGATATTCTCTCGACTGCTTCAATGCCACCAATTCAGGTAAAGGCAGGAACAAGGGGGCGATTTTCGCTAAACAATGGTCAAACTTGGCAGCCAGAACCAAATACTGTTGTTTGGGTCAAGATTCAACAGGGTTACCTGCGTTGGCTGGGTAAAGAAGAACTGACTCTAACTAATGCTACGCCAACTGTACCGATCAATGACGGAATTTGGTTGTTGGCAGATGGTGCGGTTCAGCTAACTACGGAAACTACTAATACCCTACAAGATGCTAATACGATACTGGCAGGACTTTCTCAGCTTCACAAACTATTTCTTACCTACGTCAAGTTTCAAACTAAACAAGAATACACCGAAGAACTCGATAGGTTAAATGCTCAATCAAACCTTAACCGTCAGCTTACCGTAACGGCATTGAGCGAGTTGGCATCGCCCTTAATGAAGCGATCGCTCGATTTGTTTGCCAGTGGCGCACCTTTGTTAGTGGCAGCAGGGGCTGTCGGCAGGGCTTTAGGGGTAACTATTCGTCCACCTTCTGCTTCGGAGAACCTCAATCGAGTTAAAGAACCACTTGAAGCGATCGCTCGTGCTTCTCGTTTGCGACTGCGACAGGTTTTATTGCGGGATAAGTGGTGGACGACTGACTGCGGGGCATTAGTAGCATATAGAGAAGAACAACCAGTAGCACTCTTACCCGTTAAGGGCGATCGCTATGAACTGTTAGACCCCGTAACCCAAACTCGCACTATAATTAATGCCGAGGATGCAGCTAGTCTAAATCCTGTTGCCTATATGTTTTATCGTTCTTTACCCGATAAAGCCCTGAACGTAGTAGATGTCTTGAAATTTGCCCTATCTGGTCGAGTTAAAGATATATTCGCGATCGCTTTAACAGGTATTGCTGCTACCTTACTGGGAATGTTGACCCCTTATGCGACAGGAATTTTAATTGATAATGCGATTCCCGACAGCGATCGCGGATTGTTATTACAAATTGGTGGTGGTTTAGTGCTGGCTGCCTTTGCTACCTCTTTGTTTCGGCTGACTCAAGGATTTTCTTTACTGCGGGTGGAAACTACTTCTGATGCTTCTACCCAAGCTGCGGTTTGGGACAGGCTACTAAATTTACCAGTTTCTTTTTTCCGTGAGTATACCACTGGAGATTTACAGTCCCGCGTCAGTTCAATAAGTACGATTCGCCGTCGCTTGGGCGGTAATACTCTGATCCAGCTTATTACTGGATTGTTTGGCTTACTCAATTTAGGGCTATTGTTTTACTACAACGTCAAGCTGGCTTTAATTGCTGTAGCCGTGGCAATCGTCGTGGTTATAGTAACTTCTATTTCTGGTACAATTCTGGTGCGAAAAGTTCGCCCTCTACTAGAGATTGAAGGCAATATCTTCGGGCAAATCGTCCAGTTAATTAACGGCATTTCCAAATTGAGAGTAGCAGGGGCAGAAAAACGCGCTTTTGCCGCCTGGAGTAAAAACTATAGTCGCCAAATCCAGCTAGAATTAAGCACCCAATTGGTTGAAGACATAGTGGCACTGTTTAACACCGTCATGCCAACTATTATTTCTGGGGTGTTGTTTTGGTTTACCCTCAAGCTATTAACCGAAGCACAAACCAAAGGCGAAGTCGGTTTAACCGTCGGGACTTTTCTCGCGTTTAACGCTGCATTTAGAACTTTTCTTCAGGGTGCTACTAGCGTCAGCAATACCGTAACCGATACCTTAGAAGTCGTTCCTCAATGGCAACGCGCCCAGCCAATTTTAAAAGCTATCCCAGAGGTAGAACTTACCAAAGCCGATCCTGGTAAACTTATGGGTAGAATTACCATTGAGCGTGTATCGTTTCGCTATCGCCCCGATATACCTCTAACCCTAGAAGATATTAACATCCACATCGAACCAGGAGAGTTTGTTGCTCTTGTAGGTGGCTCTGGCAGCGGTAAATCAACGCTTTTGCGTCTGCTGCTAGGATTTGAAACCCCAGAAGAAGGCAGCATCTATTACGATGGTCAAGACCTATCTGGTTTAGACATCAGTGCGGTGCGCCGACAATTGGGAGTAGTGCTACAGGGTGGCAAAATCATGTCTGGCTCGATTTTTGACAACTTAGCTGGTGGAGCGCGAATTATCCTGGAAGAAGCTTGGATGGCAGCAACCCAGGCTGGATTAAAAGATGATATTACTTCAATGCCAATGGGGATGCACACTGTAGTAAGTGAAGGCGGAGGAAACTTGTCAGGAGGACAAAGGCAGCGACTACTAATTGCTAAAGCTTTGGTACTCAAACCGCGAATTCTCTTCTTCGATGAGGCAACCAGTGCTTTGGACAACAAAACTCAAACAATTGTCAGTGAAAGTCTCGATAAACTTCAGGTGACTCTAATGGCGGTATCGATCTGGTTAAAGATTAAACGATTTTAATTGATAACTATCAAAAGCGCTCGCCCCAAAATGATTATTCTGATTTTCAATTAAAGTTCATTGTTGTGGTTTAACTAATCAAAGTATATTATTTTCTTTGTTAAATGAGTTTAGTAAACAATTGCGAATAAAATGCTGCTAGGTTATGTGCAACTTTCAGGATTAAGTGGGGTCTTGCACAGTTTTGGTGAACATTGAATAGGGCGATCGCTTGCCTTACTAGACAAGACACAAAAATCGCTTCTTTAGTAGTTCGTGACTGGCACGACCATACATTTGACGTTTAAGCATCTAATACCAATTCTCAAAAGTAACTGGAGACTTAATATGAAAGTAAAATAATAATAAAAGTCGATACATAGAATTGTTAGATCTGAACTAAAAAGCAAATTAAAAGTAGCTCGTCCCCAACCTGAAAAACAAGCTCCAGGTGTAATTGAAGCGTTTAAGGAACATTTCCCACCAACAATTAAGGGAATAGTCAAGCAGATAAACAATCAAGAAACTAGCAATAAAGATATAGTTTATTGGTGTCGTAGCCTGAAACAAGAGTAGGCTTTAGAACGCAAACAGGTAGAAAAATAACCTTAAAGGGAGTAAAACCACAACAAACATGACAATGGCATTATGATTACTATTATATTTATGGATTAATCGAGCCTATTACTGGTAGAAGTTTCTTCTATGAATTTTCTCATTTTAATTTAGCTGTTATGGGAATATTTTTCGAAAAGTTCTGCCGAGAAAACCCAAACGAGATACATATAATTCAGTTGGATAATGCGACTATCCACACAGCTAAGAAACTGAAGGTACCAAATAATATTATTCTATTATTTCAACCCCCTACATGCGGACAAGTCCTTTGTTGTCCAGAGATAAATCCAATCGAAAGACTGTGGGAATACGTTAAATATCGCTTACGCTCACTTTGGTTCACTGATTTAGATGATGTCAAGGATAAAGTTGCCCAAATTTTTAATTCTCTGTCTACAGACATTATTATTTCTTGAGCAGGTTGGAAATGTTTTACTAATCCTTTATCTCTCTAGTCAGTTTTGGGAATTAATATAAGACTCTAGTTTGTCCAGGTTGGAGATGGGCAAAGACAATGGATGCCCTGAGTTGTCTTTTTTCATCATTGATGCGATCGCTTTCTCGGATTCTCAACCAAAATTGAATCATCGGCTCAATTAAAAGATAAGTCAGCCATTGTTTTCCAATAAATTCACGCTCATCAGTTAGATAAGCAACTTCTGCATCAGGAAATAAATCGTAGAAGCGATCAAGTAAATCCATGCGTTCGTTACCATTAGAGTTTGCTTTTTTCTCAAGCGTTGTCCAAACGCAGCCTGCGAAGCAGGCAAGCGACGCTTAGTCGCGTCTTCGAGCTATGCTCGTGCGGATATGCAGCGCCATCATGTACCACTCCTAAAAAAAGAAGATTAAATTGCTTCTCTGCAAAAGACCACTCCGTTCGATCTGTACCTAAAACCTAAGGTTGTGGAATGTCTATCAAAGTAATGACTACTTTGGCAATCGCAGCATAATCCCAATCAAAATTACGGAAGAAACGTTGTAACCTTCTATAACTTGATTCTGTTTTGGCATTACTTCTAAAACCAGTTGTTAGTTCTACTAAATTAATTGTTTTTACTCTTAGCAAAGCAATTAAAAACAAAGCTAGAAAGTTGAGGCGTGCGCCATGCCATCCTAATAGTGGTTTTAAAGTTTGTCGCAGTAAGTTAACCTGATTCATAGGGGTTGATTGTTGAAGTTTGGTTACTTTTCATGAAACCCTTTTTCTGTATAACTTTGCAACCCTATATCTGATTTTTTGTCCTGTACAGAGGCAGCCTATAGGTTTTTTATCAAAATCTTGAAAAGCAAACACAATAAACAACCCAGAGTAATCAATCTAGATAAAAATCCTGCTTATTCAGTAGCCATTGAAGAACTTAAAAAATCAGGTATTCTCTCAAATGAATGTGAATTGAGGCAGCAAAAATATCTCAATAATATAGTCGAACAAGACCACAGATTTCCCAAAAAGCCAGCTAAATATAAATCATATGCTTTGTGCGCGTACATGCGGGCAAGCCCTTTGTCTTGCTAAGTCAGCATTCCCTTGCGTCAGACCCCGCGTCGGCGTCTGACTTCTGACGGCGACGCGGTGAGTCCAGTCCTGCGCACGGGTTTTCCTCTGTAGGGAACTGGCGACCCCTTTAGGGGTCGCATCCGCTTTTTAATTCTTCCGTACAGCATGGCGAACTTTAAGAGGATATGAAATCATGAACGCGATTTGTAAAGGTCAGATTGAGAATATAGCTAAAGTGAATATTTTACGACAACGGAATCTTATTCACACCCTCTTTGGGATTACTGTCTAAAAAATTAGTTGTTTGTAGAATTTTTTTGTTCGTTTGATTTTTTCGCAACACAACCTTCAATCCTGCCATTTATTTTTAATCTATGTTCATCGTAGGTTCGAATAACTGTTTTTTAAATACATAAACCTCCCAGATAATTGCCTAATCCTCTCAATTACGGCATCAACGAGGGTGGTTTTTCCTATTAATGGACGGTAAATGTAGCAAAACTTGTTGAGAATTAGACATGATCGGGTTTTTTTTTGGCTCTGTCGCTTGCTTAGAGTCACGAGCAAAATCATGACTTGCTTTGTCTCACTGTAACCTGGGCGAAGCGGATAGAGCATCGTACTGCCATCTCGGCTCGTGGATACGGCGGCGGATCAACCAGATGCCTTCGACCTCAACCATCTCGTCGCGGTAACGGATGGCACGCACCGAGACACGACCTTGACCGTTTTCACCCCAGTGAAGAGTAGCCATTACATGACTGTCACAGCGGGCGAGTTCGCCTTCAAGATCTACATGAAAGTTGCTCAGTGCGTGATTTGTGCCACTGTAGACTTGCAGAACCTGGTGCAACCAATCTGCAACGTCGCATCCGCCGTGCATGGACTGAGGGTCTTTATTATAGTGGCTTACCGCGTCGTTGGTAAAACAACGAGCAACACCTGTCCAATTTTGGTTGTCTAGGCAGTTAAGATAGTCTTCCATCGTCTCGCGAACCGCAAGCTTTATGGATTGAGTTCTTGACTGAATGATGTTGGGCATGGGGTTTTTCTCCACAGTTTTAAATATGTTCTAAATGTGTTTTGAAAGACGACTACGATTAGTTATAACGGGAGCGAATTTTGTTAGAATTTACAACAAGTCGTCGATAACGGAGTTGGTTAGTACGCCGATCCCCTCGATTTCTGCCTCGTAGGTATCACCGGCTTGCATAAATACCTTGGGGTCACGGGACATTCCAACGCCAGAAGGTGTTCCAGTCATGATCACATCTCCAGGTTCGAGGGTAGTGAATTCACTGATAATCGAGATAATCTTGGGAACGTCAAAGATCAACTTATCAAGACTTGAGCTTTGCATAGTCTTGCCGTTGAGACGCCCCTCTATTTTGAGACCTCTGCAGCCTGGCGGAAGAGCTTCTCGAAGGACAAGAACTGGACCAAGCGCTCCAGTTGAGTCAAAGTTTTTGCCCGCTGTCCACTGCGACGTGCGGAATTGATAGTCACGCAAGGTGGCGTCGTTGGCTATCGTGTAGCCTGCGATGTAGTTGAGAGCATCTAATTCGCTCACGCGTCGAGTTCTTTTGCCAATTACGACAGCAAGTTCTACTTCGTAATCGAGCTGTTCTGATTCTCTTGGCTTCCGGATAGTATCTCTATGGGCGATTAGAGTTGTGGCGAATCTGGTGAAGAGTTCTGGATAGTCGGGTTTCTTCTTGTCTTGCTCGAGTTCGCTTGCGTGTTCGGCATAGTTAAACCCGACGCAGAGAATTTTTGAAGGTTTCTGAATAGGTGGTAAATAAGTTACTTCGTCTAGAATCAATTTAGGCTCGGACAGAAGCCGAGTAGCTACTTTAGAAAGGCTTTCGCCTGATGTAACAAGTTGCAAAAGCAAATCTGTTGAAGTCGTTTTCATGTTTATCAAGCCATGAAAATCGCCACCGTCACTCGCCGCCAGCCCTTGCTGTCCATCTTTTACAAACGTTAGCAGCTTCATGTGTCCAGTCCTCCTAGAAATATAGACGTGTTTATTGAATATAATGGTTGATACAAAATCAATAATCGATAGTTTTTGCGATAGACTACTGCATGAGATACATTAGTTTGGAAACTCACCGTAGAAAGCGATCGCAACGTTGAAATTTAGGCGACAATTGGATAGCTTTTACCAACTTAAGTTCGACGAAAAGTGCAAATCTTACTTAGATAGGGTTTGCGTTGGGATCAAGATTGTGGAGATCTTTAAGCGTGATAGTTTTACCAAAGATACCAAAGTTTGTCGCCAGAACATCTCTCAGGACGACGTATACCGGAGTGAGTGCCTCAGAAGAATTCCCTACAGATTTACGGATCGCTTCCGTGAACCGCTCAATAAGAAATTTTTTTGCGGCAGTGTCTAAGCCTCCATCGAAAGCATTAACCTCAAGGGAAATAACTTTAGTCCCCCCAGACTTTCCAGCATGATAGACGTTCTCGGACGGTAGTTCGTTAAAATATAACCAGACGGTACTCTTGACAAACGGCGATGTCGGCAGCTTTTCGCAGTCGAGGGCTATATCTGTAAGTTCCTCGGCTAGAGCATCGCGTACCGCTTTTGACAGTGTACCAGTAGGATAATTGAAGTAGATTAGGGGCATGGTAGGCTATCTCCGTAGTGTATAGCGAGAATGGACCGCCGCATAAGACTACTATCAAAGCTATGCAGGGCGGATAACGCTGTGCATCATCGCGTCTTAGAAGTCGACGGCGCGATGATGCACCTTGGTTAGATAGATTAGATGGATTGACCGCCAGACACTTCGATCCGTTGTGCATTCACCCAACGATTGTCCTCGGATAGTAGATTAGCGATCATTGGTCCGATGTCATCCGGCAGGCCAACGCGACCGAGTGCGGTCATGTCTGCAAAAGCCTTATTGATCTCTGGGGTGTCGCGGACGGCACCGCCGCCGAAATCAGTCTCGATTGCTCCCGGCGCTACCGTGTTGACCGCAATCCCTCGACTACCTAACTCCTTCGCCATGTAAACGGTGAGTATCTCGACTGCACCCTTTACGGCTGCATAAGCACCGAAGCCAGGATAGGACACTCGGGTTAGACCAGATGACAGATTTACGATGCGGCCGCGGTCTGCGATCAGTGGCAGCAACGCCTGGGTCAGGAAAAGCACACCCTTGAAGTGAACGTTGCATAGAGCATCGAACTGGGCTTCGGTCGTCTCAGCGAGCGGAGCGACATCGCCATGTCCTGCATTATTCACAAGACAATCTAACGTCTCGCGCTGCCAGGTTTCGCGTAGCTCCGTCTGCAGGCGCTTAGCAAACGAAGCAAAACTAGAGATGTTGCCAGTGTCAAGCTGCAAAGCGATCGCTTTGCGTCCCATCGCCTTGATTTCTGCGACAACTGCCTCAGCGTCTTCGCTACGACTTCGGTATGTAAGGACTACATCGTCGCCGCTGCGGGCAATACTGAGGGCTGTATTTCGTCCGAGTCCACGACTAGCACCAGTAATAAGGGTAATTCTGTTCATACTACAACTCCTTTGTTAATTGAGATATTTAAAAATGGGAAAAACAGGTAGGTGACGATTGATGTTTAAACGCAGCTTTCAATCTCTTGAAAGCCTGTAACGCCAAGCGTGATGAGCCGTATGCCCATGTAACGCTGCCACCACTGGCAATAAAGACTATATTATTCTCTTTAATTGCACTTTACGACTTCTTTTGAGCCAATAAGATAATGTGATTTTTCAGAGACATTGCCTCTTTCTTTCAACATACTAAGAGATTTACGACTAACAAGACATCAACAATCCGCTCAAAGTTTTGCACAATTCAATCAAAAATAGCTAGAATCAAGCAATACTTTGATTTTAGCTATTGCGGATCGCTATGAACAGAATGTATGAACTTGCTGAGATTCTTTCACGCCATAGTTTCGCGTCGGAACAAATGGAGCACACTGTGATACCTCGGCTTTCAATATTTCGAGCCGACCGTCCAACAATTCGGACACCTGGAATCTATCATCCTATATTTTGCTTGGTTGTCTCTGGCCGAAAGCAAATGTTCTTCGGAGAGGAGACATCTGAGTACGGATCTGGCGATTGCTTCCTGGTTACTGTCAAGCTGCCTGTTATCGGCACTATTTTGGAGGCGAGTCATGAAAGTCCGTATCTTGCACTATGCATTGATTTACACCACACAACCCTCGCCGAAATCGCTATTAAAGCAAGCCCTATGTCTGACATAACGAAAGGAAGCGATTGTGGGCTACAGGCGGGAACCGCTACAACGGAAGTCGTTGATGCAGCCTTCAGGCTGACGCAACTAATCGACAACTCCGAACATATCGATGTCCTGGCACCTTTATACGAGCAGGAACTGCTCTATCGACTTTACGTTGGATCGTGGGGTCGTTCACTGTATGCGGCAAGTCAAGCAAATAGCCGACTATCACAGGTTGGCACAGCCATTGCATGGTTGCACGAACACTATGCGACTGACTACGCCGCAAATGAATTGGCTAAAGTTACGAGAATGAGTGTTTCGACGATGAATCGCCATTTTCGCGAAATTACTGCAATGAGTCCACTAGAGTACCAGAAGCGCATCCGACTTCAGGAGGCGAGGCGACTTCTCACGAGCCAGATAACGGATGTTTCTGGCGCTGGATATGCTGTGGGCTATTCAAGCCCTTCGCAATTCAACCGAGAGTATCGTCGACTCTTTGGCGCGCCACCTGGCCGGGATACAAGCCAAATGAGAAGCGAAATGGAGTTTCTTGCGTAAATCCCCGAAAAAGGGTTGTGTCGCGAATAATAAGTAGGAATTTTGTAGAGGAATTTAGCTCCTCCAACACTTTTATTACACTATCTTTGAAAAGAGCATAAAAAACTTCAAAAAGTAATTTGTGTTTTTCAGCAATTGCATTTTAAAACGCCTGCAAATTCAAACTAGTACATTTGGTCATCTTAATAGGGGTAGCGCTGAAAACCTATCCTTTAAGCCTACGAAAACAACGACCGATGTTCAGCTAGATACGCGTTTAATTTTCTTGCTGCCTGACCTGTTGTTTGCTTGACTGAATCAGTCACGGTCGCGTCTTTATCCTCCCAGTAAAACTGGTAGTCGACGAGACCGGTGGCGTACTAAAAATGTTCGATGGGGTTGAATTCAGGAGAATAAGGGGATAAATAAACTACTTTTGCACTCCTGTTCTTCAATAATTTTAGTCACCCCTTTAACTTTATGGGCAGGCAAATTGTCCATTACTACCACCGCTCCTGACCATAACTTAGGAGCTAACTCCTGTTGGAGAAATTGTTGAAAATCTTCTCCATTCATCCCTTTGTCGAGAGTTTTTATCCCTAAACAGTAATCATGAGTTATTGCTCCAATTACTATAATTCTTTTACCGCGATAAAATGGTTGTAAATTATACGCTCTTTGTCCTAAAAGGCTTCTGGCACGAGTTCGCCTCAAACTTAACAAGACTCCCATCTCATCTAAGAACACCAAATCTTTGGTTTCTAGTCTCTTAATTTCTGACCAATATTCTAATCGTTGCTGTTGCTTCTCTGGCGTTGCTGCTTGACTACTCCTGAGTGTTTTGTCTTGGTGCGCGTACATGCGGAAGTGCGCCTTTGTCTTGCGAGGCAGCGCGGTCTTTGCGGGAGGAAATGCTCCCGTGTAGGGAGCATATTCCACTCCCGCGGTGTTGGTTTCCGAAGGCGGCTTTTCTGTGGGAAGCTTCCTACAGAAAACGCGCCGTACAAAGAGCGACTTTCTTACCGCGTCTTACGCCGACGCGGTAAGAAAGGACGCTTCGTCCGCATCTGAGTCCGTTGCGAGGCAAAGCGTTGAAGCTATTGCCGAAGGTGGGCGGCTTCCCCGACTTGAGCGCGAGATTCGCGGAATTTAGTTCCGCTTGAATAATCGCGCTGTTGAAGGAACTGTCGAACCATGCGCGGGGGTCGCACCGCTTTTTAATTGTCCATTTTGTTTTCTGTAGCTCTCGGCACATAGTACTAGCACTAACTCTTACACCTGTTTGTTCATCCCAACATTCGCAGTATTCTTCCAAGGTGTAGTCTGAATACTGTCTTACCATTGTGGTTAGTTCTTGCTCTTTTCCTTTCAATTGGCTAGGTTTTCCACCTGTAGCTAGTTTAGGTTCAATACTCCATGTCTCTGGTTTAGGTTTGACTAAATTCTACACCATTCCTCTGCTTACTCTAAACTGTTTGGCTGATTTCCGTATCGATACTCCCTCTTCATGGCTAGCAATTATTTTTTCTCTTAAATCTGATGAGTAGGGTTTCACGCTTTTTAAAGTATTGGCGATCGCTTTTTAATATTTCAGATTTATTGTCTCATATTGATATGCAAACCGCTGTAAATATCTCAATTAACCAGTGTTATTGTTTTATCTAAGTACAATAATTACTACGCTGCTAGCAATTTGTCTGACAGCGGGTTACATATTATTAGACAATTGAGGTTAACCATTCCCAGCCGAACGGATACCGCGACCTTATTAGTGGCTGATCGTCCGAAGGCGGTCAAGCTACCCCATCACCTAGCTCGGGAAAGCATCTCTTTCCACTTATACCAACCCCAACCAGCTTTGTAACCCAATCTACGTGCTATTTCTCGCCAATCTCCCAGGCTCAATTCCAGTTCGGGTAATTCTTTTAGCTGATGGTAAATCCAACCTTTTTGATATCTTTGTAACTCACCAAGGTCAATGAGTTGCTGCACTATATACAGTTTACGTTCGTCATAAACTGTGCCAAATTCGGCAAAGTTGGCAGGGACAATTTCTACGACTTTGAGCCGTTTGAGCGAGTTGCCACTTTTTTCGGTTTCAAAGATGAACTTGACAACCAAATCATGCCACAACTTTTTCTTGATTTTTTGCAACAGAACCCTGGAGCGCGCTGACGTTCTAAAGGAACGGCGAGGCTCTCCAGAGTCTGCCAGACGCAATGACTAATTATTTCTGCTGGAAAACGATGAGGGGCATAGAGATTTTGGTTCATCTCCATATTATTTCATATTGTTCATCATTAACTTGACAGTACCATTGAACCTTTTTAAGCTTCAATTACAACTCGTCCACTAGCTTTAGCTATGCAGGATAAGAGATGTCCTGGTTCACATACAGGATCGTCATCATAATTAACCTCTCTTGCTAATAGTGGTAGTTTACAAGCACCACAAGCTCCCATGCGACAGCCAAAAGGAAGTTCAATTCCTTCTCTTTCGGCTACTTCGAGAATAATATCTTCTAAGTCACAGAAGATTTCTTTATCTGACTTGGTAAAAACCACTACAGGCGATTGATGAGTTGTACCAATAATAAGAGTATTCTCTGTCTCCGTAAATTGAGTGTAGTCTGGCTCGCTGCATCTCGAACTAAGAGATATCACCTTTGCTGCTTCGACTTTAGTTACCGCAACTTCAGTTTTATTTTTGGACGATCGCCCAATTGAACCGCCAAAGCTCTCTTGGTGGTAGTTTTTCATCGGGAAACCAAGTGTTTCTAGCATCGTTTTCACCCCTTGCATAAAAAGATTTGCTCCGCAAACATAAACTGTACGTTCTTGCCAGTCAGGGGCGATCGCTTGCAGCATTAATTCATTTAGTCTACCCGTATATCCCTGCCAAGCTCGACCTGGTTCTGAGCCAGTTGTAGTAACAGCTAACTTAAAATTGTCATACCGCGCTGCCATTGACTCTAATTCGTGCCGAAAAATAAAATCGCGCGGACTCCGCGCACTATGGATAAAGACAAGATCGGTATTAGCTCCTGTATCACAGATCCACCTGGACATTGACATCATGGGTGTAATACCGCTACCTGCCGAAATAAATAGCAGTTTTTGGGCAGTATTATCGACAGTAAATTTTCCCATCGCACCAGATAGTTTAATCTGAGAGCCAACGGTAAGGCGATCGTGCAACCAATTAGAAACTAGCCCAGGTGGGGCATCAGGTTCATCAATCGGCGATGAAACACGCTTGACGGTAATTTCTAAAATATGGGGACGGGAGGGAGTCGAGGAAATGGAATAAGAACGCATCACCCTTTTACCCTCAATTTCTAAATCTAAGGTGACAAACTGCCCAGGCTGATAAGAAAACAGTAGGGGCGGTTCGGCAACAAAGCGAAAAGTTTTGACATCGTGAGTTTCGGCGATCGCCTGTATACAGCGAACGGTTATTTCTGACGAACCCCAGTAGCGAGGTTGAGCGGAAGGTTGTATTTTGTCGGCATGACTGTTACTTATTTTAGCGATCGCCAGCACAAATCCACCGATGCGAAGCAAACTATTTTGCTTTAGAAGATAAGGGCGATCGCTTCTAATCTGCTACTCGTCAATTTGAGAGCCATCCGTACTACCAAAATCTGTATAAAAACATTGTCCATCTTCAAAGCAAATGCGACCGTGAACGCGACTTACTTCGGCACTGTTGAGAACCAAGTCACAACTAGAATGTCTGCCAATAAGATAATTTCTAGGCATTCCTGTGGTTAGGGTCAGCAGTTTCTCTTTGAACTCACAAGTTTCTGCATTAAGTGCTGTAATTTTAAAGGTAAAACCAGCCTGTTCATATCCGCTCGACTTGATGTTTGTTACTGACATAATAGATACCTCTATAAGATTTCATTTGAATTTTTGGCGTTGCACAGTGAACAGATAAACGTTCGAGGCAATGACTAAAAAATAAGGAGTAAAGCTAAAACAGTAGTATTTTGTACGTCATATCATAAATTCGGCGTTGCGGATTTTTACTGACTACTTATTCTTAATTCGTCTAATTCTTGTCGGTGTATTTGTATCTTGGAGGGAACTTGTAGTTCGCTTCTTGGTACTTTTTATTTGGGTAAGTGCTTGGTGTAAATGATTGTGCTGAGTTGATTCAATTGCAGAGCGATCGCTCTTGAGCTTTGTCTTAGCTAAACTGAACTTTGAGCTATAGGAAGCGATTGGATATGAGAGGTCAGGTTTCTCTTGAAGAATTTCTCCCAAAATGCGATCGTGTTCTTCTTCTCCAAGCTGTAGCTTTTCGCGAAGTTGCTGTAAAGCATCTTTACTTACACTTGGCTCAAAAAGATTTTCTACTAAAGCTTCTTGTAGTATGCCTTTGTAAACTCGACAATGGTTTTGTAGTGTAGCATTGGGTAGTGCGGTTGCTAAAACGTATAGTTCATCGGCATTTAACTCATCCAAAGAACGTCCTTCTGCAAGCCTAGAGAAGTCGAGAGATAGTTTTTTTAGTTGACGACGTAATTTATGCGCCAGACCTTCTTTATTATATTGTTGGGAACTACGTCCCCAGGTTCGGTAAAGCCAAACAGTACTGACCAAAATAATTAAGGCATTAAAGATTTGTTGTACCACCCAAGGCAAGCGTAAAATTTCTGGGCGACCACCATAGACAAAAAAAGCATTAAAAGCAATAAAGGTGCAAACCGAAAAGACTCGATGTAAGACCTGTTCCCGCTCGATCTTTGGGTTACGTCGTCTCCAATAAGAAAATAGAGCTTTTTCACTTTTACTGCCAATTAGACAACATATTCCGACAAACAAAGCAAAGGTTAGGGGAACTGCTACCAGTTTGGGAATCGCAATAGACCGATCAAATAAATAAAAACCAGGCTTAAGGACGTTTGCCAACTGATTCTCTTCATGAGTCCAGGCTCCAGAAAAATAATAATTAAAATTTCCCGCATATAGGTAATAGTACATAAAATACCCGCTTACCAGCCCTAAATAACCATATTGAACCAATTTACGACCTGGCTTAGTCAAATGCTCCCAGTAAGACTTCTCAGCATCAATATCCAGACAGGCCGACTTACAGTTAATACAGGCACTTTTTTCTTGTCCAGTGCTGTCTACAGTTCGACACATAGACTGAGTTATACTTCTCGGTGGAGCTTTATGTGCTTCGCTATCCAATAATCCTCTAGGCCCTGTAAAAACCATCTGTACCATACCAAAAGGACAAACATAATGACACCAGCTACGACCACCGTAGAGAAAAACTACGGTTATAGCTGAGAAGATCGTCAAGAGCAAAAAACAACCGAAGACCAAACGAGCAGAGTTGATAAAGAGAATACGGCAGTTCAAACCAATAAACAGCAGAGCAAACTGCACGTATAAATGGTTGCCAACCAGCCAGCGGTTTTTATCGATACTTAGTTTTGGCTGTATTCCTAACCCTCGTGGAATTTGAGACAGAAAATAAAGAGGACATATACGTCGCCAAGTTTCGTGACCGAATACAAAGACGATCGCAATAGCACTAGGGACTATCATGCCCCAAAAAAACCTAGTTCCCATTGGGTATGGTGTTTCGGCTAAACACTCTCCCTGAACTTTAACGCATTGAGCAGGTAATTTTGCCAAGCTGATAATGCGATCGCGAAAAGGGCTATACAGGTTATTCGGATCGCTTAAATGATAGGAAATAGGGTCGTAAAACAAGGAGATAATTAGAATAAGCCAACCAATTACTAGCACCCATCTAACTAGGTGCATCTTTTGTTCGGAAACTCGATTAATCATGGTAGATACTTCTGCTGAAATTGGAGAATAAGTTGAACTTAATAAAATCTTGCTGGGTTTGGAAGCTTAAAACTCTGAAAAATTGACAAATTTGGTTAAACATTTACCAAAGACCCCGACTTGTCTATTGGGAAGAATTTTCCTTTTCAACCCCCCAAAAAGTCTCTATCAAACCACCAACAAACACACAAACAATACCGTAGCTAATCATGTAGTTTAAAGTATCAAAAGGTTGCACATTTGGGTTTTCTTCCCCACCTGCGACTAATAGCAGAATTGATTGACGAACTAACGACAAACTATTAATAGATAATAGGATAACAATCAAAAAAACGAGTAATATTTTAGCGAATGTTGCCAGTTAGATTTTGACTTGTAGGCAGTAAATCCAAGAATACATACTCATTAAAATGGCTCCAAAAAATTTTCCGATATGGATGTTTTGTTCAGCGAAAAATTATGTTGGTAACGATAAAACCTATAGCAATACGACAACAAAATCTGCCAAGGCTCAGGAAAAAATCAAGCTTTTTACAAAGTCAACTATTTTTTCCATTTTTCTATCTGGGATTAGTAGTTAAACAATTTACTTTTTTGCCGATTTAGTCACACCTTCTTTTTTAACGAGCGTCTCTTCTCCACCAGGAGGTATTAAATAAGAGACAATAAACGTAAGTACAGTAGTTGCTGCCCCAGCCATTTCACCCGATATTTTATTGTTGTTCTGTCTAAAAAAAGGATTGTAGGTATTTAGAATTAATACCGTAAAAGTGACTAAAGCTCCTGTAAATACTCCTGCCGTGACTTTTCTAACGGGTTGATAAGTAGATTGATTTTTTTTGGATTGAGTTCTAGTTGAGGTCATGGTTAAATTTTCGCTTTTGTGTACTGTCTATAGTTTAATATTAGGTTTTTTCTAGTTTTTAAATCTCATAAAGCTCATAAAGGAACATATAGAAAAAATCACTAAAAATTGTTTTTTATAAACTAATAATATTCACCACAAAATTACTTGTAAAAAAGTAAATACGAACATATTTTTGCTTTTCGATAGTTTTAAGTTAAATTGACACCGCTCTAATACTTGATTGGCGATCGCAGATTTTAGATGACTTTTTAAATGAGTCTGCCTATGAGTTTTATGAGTTTGAGAATTCCAAAGCAGAATTAGGATGAAACGCAGACAAGTATAGTTGAGAACACAACCAGCGATCGCTGATGCAGACATAACTTTCAATAGCTTGTCCTAGAAATAAAGCAATTGCTTACCCATAAATACATTAATCAAGGAGATTTTAGATGATTAACGAACGACAAAATTTGCCAGGAAAAGATTTTGAACAACGCAGAGAAGAAGCTGTTGGTACACGCAAATTGACTATTGAAGATGCTTTCAAGGATTTTATAACTTCACCACCGCCAACCAACGGGGACGAAGAAAGGTTTAATAATCTTGGTTTTCCAGGGTTTGCTTCCTTTAGCAAAGCCTTAGCTCACAATGCGAGTGGACTGGTCGAAAAATCATCTTTTGAGTCGCTGGTTGCAGCTATACAAAAAGGTACACAACCAGCTTTTGAAAATGTTCGACTAGGTGGAGGGAAACGTCTGCTTGTCAATCCTCTTAATGCTTACTCATTTCAGTTAATCGGTAACGATTCCCACGGCGCACGTATAGCACCTGCTCCTAAATTTACTAGTCGTAACACAGCTGTCGATATGGTCGAACGCTATTGGATGGCACTGTCGCGAGACGTGAAGTTTGACCAATATGCCAGCAGTCAACTAATCGCTGATGCTTGCGAGGACTTGAATAACTTGGGGTTCGAGCAAGAGTTTGGCTTTAAATGCTCGCCAGACACAATTTTTCGAGGACCTTATGAAGGTTGTGACGTAGGACCTTACGTTTCTCAGTTTCTACTACAAGATTTTCGGTTTGGCAATCAGCCAATTCGCCAGTTGCAGCGTTACCCAAGAGAAGGTCTTGATTATCTAACGGATTTTGAAACTTGGAAACAAGTTAATAATGGGGATATTAATCCTAGTGGCTCAGACATTATTGACGGTACACGATATATTACGACTTTACGGGATGCTGGTCAGTGGGTACATCTTGATTTTCCTCACCAGTCGGGTCTTTGGGCGACAATCATTCTCCTGGGTCTCAAGGCTGAGCAATCGAAAGCCAATCCATACGTTAATGGAAACATAAAGACATCTGAGGCATTCGGTAGTCTAGGTAGTCCAGATATTACGATTCAGAGTGGGCTGGCTGGGGTCTATGCCCTCAAGCACGCTTGGTTTCAAAAGTGGTGTGTTCATCGTCGTATACGACCAGAGGCATACGCCCAGCGTCTTGAGCTTTTCCGTCGTGGGGAGTTGGGCAATTCAATTAATAGTCCACTCGACGATGAGAAATTTAACGATCTTTTTGGAGAAGGTGCAAAAGTTTGGCGAAATACTAAAGTACTCGCTCGCATCCTAGAACATAACAAACAGCAAAATCAGGCAAACAATCGGCTCGATCGAGATGGTACTTGGTTGCTGCCAACAGCTTTTCCTGAAGGCTCTCCCGCTCATCCCTCATATCCTGGAGGACATTCTGTATTTGTCGCTGCTGCTGCGACCATTGCTAAAGCATTTTTTGCTGATAGTAAGCTGCTCAATCCCAAAGTACCAGTTGGTGACGCTCAGCAGCTAGGGAATTTTAATGGTCCTACCCTGACGGTTCATGGTGAGCTTAATAAGCTAATTGCTAATATTACCTTGTTCCGCGATGGTGCTGGAATGCACTGGCGTAGCGATGGCACAGCTTCTGGTTCTCATGCTCGCTTTGACGAGCGACCCCGCGCCGCCGAAAGGCGCAAGACAAAGGCTTTAGCCGCATGTACGCACGAGTTTGACCGTCCAGGTACTGGCCTTGAAACAGGCGGTAATTTGCTTGGTGAGAAGCTGGCAATTAGTATGCTGCGGGATATCAAACGCACCTATCGTGAAGAGGTAGGAACTTTTGAGTTTAGAGGGATTAGCGGAGATTGGATCCGAATATAATGAGGAAATAACTATTGGTGTTGTAGTTTATTGTTGGCGATCGCTTTATAAAAAATGCGATCGCCAAATTATTGAATAATAATTTCATAGTTATATTTTTGGCAAACTGTGTAAGATATTATTAACCTCCTAATTTAACTATTTTTTAAAACAGAATATCAAAGTGTGAACACCAGTCTTTAATCGCTATGAACCTCGATCGCCTCCTTGAGATTATTGACCGTCAGCTTATTGACAATCAAGACCGCCCTCTTAATCCCACACAGGTTATGATTTTGCGGGGCATTTGGCAGTACAAAACTTACAATCAAATGGCGATTGAGGCAGACTATAGCCCTGGTTATTTTACTACCGTTGTTGCACCAGAATTATATCAGCGACTTTCCCAGCTCATTGGTCAACGCGTGACCAAGAAAAACTGTCGGCTATTACTAGAGTCCTATGCAGCAAACCCAGCAAACCCAAAGACAAAACTTTCAGACCAAGATCTGGCAAAATCTTTGCCTAACATTAACCAGGACAGATCACCTTCTTATCCTAGTGGCTCAGTACCTTTAGACTCTCCTTTTTATCTCAAACGCCTTTCTATCGAGGAGCAGGTTAATCGAGAAATTACGAAGCCAGGCGCATTAATCAGGATTAAAGCTCCCAAAGAAATGGGAAAAACTTCGCTGCTATTAAGAATTCTAGATTATGCCAATCAGCAGGGATACCGTACAGTTAGTTTAAACTTCGAGCAAGCTGACCAAGCAATACTCAGCGATTTGAATCAGTTTTTACGCTGGTTGTGTGCCAATATTAGTCGTCAAATTCAGCGTAAACCGATGTTAGATGAGTATTGGGATGAAGACATGGGCAGTAAAATTAGCTCCACCCTCTACTTACAAGACTACATACTAGACTCGATTGACGCTCCCTTGGTCTTAGCTTTAGATGAAGTGAATCAAGTTTTTGAGCATCCTCAAGTAGCCAAAGATTTTCTACCTTTATTGCGCTCGTGGTACGAAGAGGCAAAAAGACTACCCGTCTGGCAAAAGCTGCGTTTAATTGTAATTCACTCAACAGAAATTTACGTTCCTCTTCAGCTAAATCAGTCCCCGTTTAATGTAGGATTACCAATTCATTTAGAAGATTTTAATTTAGCAGAGGTAGAGCAGTTAGCTCAACGCTACGGACTTAACTGGCAAGATGGCGTTCAGGTTAGACAGCTAATGTCTATGGTAGGAGGACATCCTGCACTGGTTAGTTTAGCTCTTTACCATCTTAGTCGTCAGGAGATTACTCTGAGGCAACTATTAGAAACTGCTCCTACTGCTATGGGAATTTATGCTCATCACCTACAGCGTCACTGGGCAACATTGAAAAAACAGCCTGAATTAGAACAAGCTCTCGATGTGGTTTTTAATGCTAGTGAGCCTGTTACCTTAGATCATATTCTGGCTTACAAACTAAGTAGTATGGGGGTTATTAGGCAATTAGGAGATAAAGCGATCGCTGGTTGTGAATTATATCGGCGATATTTTTAAAGATGGGTTTGGCTGTTGAAAATCTGAACACTATTGAAGAGATAGCGATCGCCCAGAACACTTTAGAATTGCAGCTCTTTAAAATTAGTTGTCTACAGATTTTTTCTGTCCACTAAAACTTTTTACAACACTACCAAAATTTTGCCAAGTCGCAAGATGTATGAGTTTTTTTATGAGCTTTATGAGATTGAAATACTAAAAGTAAAACTAAGATAAGATTCAGACCTCAAATAAAAGTATCAATTGAATCATACATTGATAAAGAGGCATAAATGAAGCTTTGTAGGCGTATTCAATGAAGATCGTTGAAGTTTTTCACGGCTTAAATCTCATAGACTTTAAAAGTATCTGTTATGTCAGTTGACGTTAGTAAATTCCGCAATTTTGTTAATTCAACTAATCTGTATGAAGATGTTGAGATTGAGGGAGTTTGGCCAGAGAATTTATCAGGTCATGTTTTTATTGTTGCTCCTTTTCATCGACAGCACGATCGCCATTTATTTGCTGGCGAAGGTTTAATTATTAGATGGGATCTTGAGTCTCAACAGGGAAGAGTTAAAGTCCACCATAAAAAATTGAACACTTGGGATAGTTTTTGGCATTCAATACAATCTCCACTCACAGAAATACTGCCAGAAGCATTTTTTCCCGCTAGGCTTGGTCTGATCGGAATTGCGGAAATAGCAAACACCGCTATAGTCAACATGGGTGGAAGGCTGATTCTCACCGCAGATGCAGGACGTTATTGGGAAGTAGATCCAGTTACGTTGGAAACTATTACGCCTGTTGGCTACTTTGACGAACACATTGTTTCTATTCCTCTCTCATTTTTTCCTTTGGTGGCAAATACGGCACACCCTTTTTACGATCCTCATACTAAAAAACTTATTACCTGTGAATTGAAGTCAGAACTTCGTCCAGGGAATTTGTTTACAGATATGCTGAGTGAAGTCTATGTTACCCTTTGGGATGGCGAAGGCACTTTAAAACACTGGGAAATAGAAGGCACAGTTCTCGACGGTAGCACCCATACGGCAATAGTAACGGAAGAATTGATCATGATTCCCGATATGCCATTTCAGATGGGGGTAGCAACGTTATTGGGAGTAAAAGTTGCGCCTCAACAGGCTTATCCAAAAACGCAAATTTATCTAGTCAACCGCCGAGATTTGACCGAAAAGGCAGATTCTGTGCCATCACGTCTCATAACTTTTGCTGGGGACAGCTACCACTTTTTATGCAACTATCATCAGATTGAGCAGAAAATTTATTGTGTTGCCGTACAGCAAGCCACTATTAGTTTAACTGAAGCGATAAAACCCAGTGATGTCAAACACTTTAGTGGCGATCGCTATACGTCTGAATATTATGGCATACCTTGGATGTTTGCTTTTGACCCTGGAGTACTGCGTAAAGTAATAATTCAAGACGCTCAATTAATCGCCCAAGAAGTCTTTATCCATCCTGGTTGGTTTGCAACCATGCTGCACACTGCCGATCCGCGAGAGCTTTTTGATTCTAGAGGTTACTCTGCTATCTATCAAGTTTATGCAGGGTATTATCAAGATTTTATCTGTCGCCGTCAATACCTTAGTTTCCGCGATCATCAAAATAGAATTCTTACCGACGAGCAACTTCCCAAACACGATCTTCCTTCAGTTTTAGCTAAAGTCCCATTAGCCAAAAATTGGCAAGAACTTACCCAGCAAATCAAAACAGAACAAGAACAAAACCCTCATACCCCTCTGTCCGATTTAGGCAAAGAACTATTAGATTTTTACGTTTGTCCTGAAGGATATATTTTGGACAGTGTTCAATTTATTCCTCAAGACCAAAAAGGATATATTTTTGCTACTGTTTTTACTCCCCAAAATTCCCAAGTCTGGCTATTTGATGCAGATTGTCTCAACCAAGGACCTATTGCCAAACTTCATCTAGGGAAAATGGTCAATTTTGGCTTTACCTTGCATTCAGAGTATTTTAAGCAAATTATCCCCAGAGAATCTCATTACAATGTGAATAGATATTTGTGTGCTATGCGAAGTATGTTCAAAGTTCCTTACGAATTTTTTGTCCATCGACGCGGTGACATTCTTAACCGAAAAGTAAATTGATTCATTGGTGAAGATATATAGAGGTGCAAGAATGCGGAGCAGAAGAGAATTGCTTTAAGGGCAAACTGTCATTCTCCTCTACTTGCTACTTAATCGCGATCTAAATTAGTTTTTTAAGCAACTTGTCATGATAACTTTGACTGGCTATCAAATTCTTAGCAAAATCTACGAAAGCTTTAACTCAGAAATCTATCAAGGCATTCGCTCCGCGGACAATCAGCCCGTTATTTTTAAGGTACTGAAACAGGATTACCCTACGGCGCAAGAACTCAAGCGCTACAGGCAAGAATACAAAATTATCCGCAGTCTTAACTTTGATGGGGCGATCTCCGCTTATGGTTTAGAACCCTATGGCAGAACCTTAATTATTATTCTAGAAGATTTTGGGGCTGTATCTTTAAAAAAATGGATCGAGGAACAACCTTTGACGCTAGAGGAATTCTTGCCCATAGCAATTCAATTAGTTGAGAATTTGGGTAAAATTCATGCAGCCAAAGTTATTCACAAAGATATAAACCCAGCCAATATAGTTTTTAATCGGACAACAGGACAACTCAAAATCATTGATTTTGGCATTGCCAGCATACTTCAGCAGGAAAATCCCAGTCTAAAAAGCCCTAACGTTCTCGAAGGCACGTTAGCCTATATCTCTCCCGAACAAACGGGACGAATGAATCGTAGTCTAGATTACCGCAGCGATCTTTATTCTTTAGGAGTCACCTTTTACGAGCTACTTAGCAAACAATTGCCTTTTGAGACAAACGATCCGCTGGAGTTAGTCCACTGTCATCTAGCCAAGCAACCGTTGCCTCTCCAGCAAATCAATCCCCAGATTCCCTTAGTCGTCTCCAATATGGTGATGAAGCTAATGGCAAAAGCAGCCGAGGATGGATATCAGAGTGCTGATGGCATTAAAGCGGATTTAGCAGAATGCCTCAGACAGTTAGAAACTACAGGGAAAATAAGCAATTTTGCGATCGCCACTCAAGATTTGGCTAATCGGTTTCAAATTTCCCAAAAAATCTATGGCAGAGAAGCAGAAATTGCTACCTTAATAGCAGCATTTAAGAGGGTAGCAGCCTTAAATTCAGCCTCAAGCGAACTAATGTTAGTTACTGGATATTCTGGTCTGGGTAAAACAACCCTAGTACAAGAAATTTATAAACCGCTTACTGAAAAACGGGGCTATTTTATCTCTGGTAAGTTTGACCAGTTTCAGCGCAACATTCCCTATTCTGCCATTGTCGATGCCCTAACAGATTTAGTTAAACAACTTCTAGGGGAAAATAAGACCAGACTCAATCGCTGGCGTAAAAAGCTTTTAACTGCCTTGGGGGTAAATGGTCGGGTAATTATTAATGTTATTCCTGAAGTAGAATTAATTATTGGCAAACAGCCAAGCTTGCCAGAATTGGCAGCCACCGCAGCCCAAAATCGCTTCAATCTGGTTTTCAAAAACTTTATTCGCGTCTTTTGTGACTCTAAGCACCCCCTAGTTATCTTTCTAGATGATTTACAGTGGGCGGACTCTGCTAGTCTCAAGTTAATCGAACTAATGATGATGGATGCAGATATTAAATATTTGTTCTTAATCGGCTCTTATCGAGATAACGAGATTAATCTAGCCCATTTATTAACAATTACCCTAAACAAACTGCGTCGAGAAGGGGCAATAGTCAATCAAATTATTTTAAAGCCTTTGGCTCTCAATCAGATTAATCAGTTAATTGCAGATACGTTAAATAGTGAGAGAGAATATGTGCGATCGCTCTGTGAGTTAGTCTGGCGAAAAACTCAGGGTAATCCTTTTTTTGTTAATGAATTTCTTAAAAGTATTTATGTAGATAATTTATTAGTATTTGATGCTAATTCTGTGACCGAAGCTAAACATCGAGGATCTTGGCAGTGGGATCTTAAGCAGATTGACAGAATTGGTAGTACCGATAATCTGGTCGAGTTCATGATCGGCAAAATGCAGAAATTGCCCCAGCTTACCCAAAAAGTGTTGCGTTTGGCAGCCTGTATTGGAGCAGAATTTGACCTCAGTACCATTTCAATTATCGGTAAAAAATCGGCGGAAGAGCTTTGGGCAAGTTTAACTCCAGCAATTGATATAGGTTTAATTATTCCCGTATCAGAATTAAACGAACAACTATTAATTGAAGATTATAAATTCGGACACGATCGCATTCAACAGGGAGCTTATGCTTTGGGCGACGAACAGCAAAGGTTATGGACTCACTTAAAAATTGGTCGCTTACTCTGGCAAAATACTCAGCAGTTGTCCGATAAGATCTTTAAAACTGTCGATCATCTCAACATAGGACAGCAGCTAATTAGCGATCGCGCTGAGCGAACTGAAATTGCTCGACTGAACTTATTAGCAGGACAAAAAGCCAAGGCAGCCAATGCTTATAGTGCAGCACTTGAGTATCTAAATATAGGTCGAGAATTCTTGACAGATGATTGGACAACTAACTACGATCTAACCTTGACTCTTTATTCAGAAGCAACGGAAGTAGCCTATTTAAACGGCGATTTTGAACAAGTTGAGTATTTCGCCTCAGTAGTACTGCAACAGGCACAGACTTTGCTGGATAAAGTAAAGGTTTATCAGGTCAAAATAGAAGTATGTCAGGCACAAAACAAAAATTTAGCAGCAATTCAAATGGCTTTGCCTCTGCTACAAAGCTTAGACTTTACTCTCCCAGAATTCCCCCAATTATTAGATATTCAACTGGAATTAGCAACCACGCAAACAAATTTAGCTGGTAAACAAATTGAGGATCTAGTTAATCTACCGCCAATGAGGGATTTAGAAAAATTAGCTGTGATGAAGATAGCAAGTTCTATCTTTTCTTCTGTCTATATTGCTGCCCCTCAACTATTACCAATACTGGTAGCCAAACAGGTTAACTTGTCTATTCAATATGGAAATACTTCTTTATCTGCTTTTGCCTATGTAAACTACGGGTTAATCCTCTGTGGTGTAGCTAATGAAATAGACCAGGGCTATAGATTTGGACGATTGGCTTTAGACATTGTCGATAAATTACAAACACCAGAACTTCTACCGAGAATAACAGCCGTATTTTCCACAACAATTAGTATCTCGAAAGAAGCAGTCACCAACTCATTAGCATCTCTGCAATCTGCCTATCAAATTGGCTTAGAAATGGGAGATTTGTACTATGGAACTACCTGCGCCTATATCTACTCATTCCATTCAGCCTTTGCCGGCAAAGAACTTACTCAAATAGCATCAGAAATAGCAGTCTACGATCGCGCTTTTAATAAACTCCAGCAACAAAATACCCTTAATTATCTAAAAATTTACGGTCAGGCTGTCTTAAACTTGATGGGTTGTTCTCAAAGCTCCTAGCGTTTGATTGGAGAACTTTATGATGAATCAATCATGCTACCTCTTCACCAGTCGGCAAATGATCGTTATGGACTTTGCGCTTTATACGTCAATAAACTACACCTTTGCTATCTATTTGGAGAATACGAGCGGGCGGTAGCCAACGCAAATAAAGCCCAACAGTATTTAGATGGAGCAACCGCAACCTTACTGATTCCTTTATTTCATTTTTATGATTCTTTGGCACACCTTGCTGTTTACCACTCTGTTGCTATTGCCAAACAACAACAAATCTTAGCTAGACTTACTGCCCGTAAAACTAAGATGCAGCAATGGGCAGATCGTGCGCCGATGAATTACTTACACAAGTTTTACTTAATAGAAGCAGAACAACATCGAATTCAAGGTTCTTTTCTAGAAGCAATGGAATTTTACGATCGCGCGATCGCCGAGGCTAGGGAAAATAAATATATCAATGAAGAAGCCCTTGCTAACGAACTGGCAGCAAGATTCTATTTAGATTGGGATAAAGTTAGAATCGCCCAAGTCTATATGAATGAAGCACACTATCTTTATTCTCTTTGGGGGGCGACGGCAAAGGTTGAGGATTTGCAAGCCAAATACCCACAGTTATTAATCAAATCTTCGGCGATCGCTTCGATTACAGATAAGCTAAGAATAATCAGCAATACTAATACTCGTTCGGGAGAAATTTTAGATTTAGCCACCATTATTAAAGCATCTCAAACCATTTCGAGTGAGATAGTTTTAGATAAACTTCTAGCTGCTCTAATGAAAATTTTGATTGAGAATGCGGGGGCGCAGGTTGGCTACCTAATTTTAGAAAAACAAGGGCAACTTCTAATTGAAGCTTCTGGTTCGGTAAATGAAGAAAACGTTAGTGTTTTAAAATCGCTCCCTATTAAGGGCTATCTCCCCACCTCAATTGTTAACTATGTTGCCCGTACCCAAGAAACGGTGCTGAAAAATAATGCTGTTTATCAGGGCAATTTTACTCAAGATCCCTATATTAAATCTCGTCAGACCAAATCCCTTTTGTGTACGCCATTACTCGATCGCGGACAACTTCGAGGCATTGTCTATTTAGAAAATAATCTAACCACAGGAGCTTTTACCCAACAAAGGCTGGAAATTCTCCAAGTTTTATCTAGCCAAGCAGCGATCGCCATTACCAATGCCCAACTCTACACCGAGCTACAGGAAAATCAAAGTCAACTTGCTCAATTTTTAGAAGCAATGCCTGTCGGTGTATCTGTTCACGATCTTACTGGGCAAACCTACTACGCAAACCAAATAGCCAAAAAATTGGCACAAGAAAGCAATGCCTCTTCTGACGTGAAAACCGAGCAATTGCCAGAAGTTTACCGAGTCTATCAAGCTGGCACAGAACAATTATACCCAGTAACAGAATTACCTGTTGCCCGCGCTATCTCTGGTGAAACAGTCAAAAAAGACGATCTTGAACTTCATCTATCCAATAGAATTATGCCCTTGGAAGTTTCTGCTACACCAATTTTTGATGAAAAGGGCAAAATTAAATATGCGATCGCTGCTTTTGCCGATATCACCGAACGTAAAAACTTAGAAACACAGCACATTCAGTTTACTCAACAGCTTGAACTCAAAAATTTGGCTCTGCAACAAGCTAAAGATAAATTAGCCGAGTCCAACCGCACTCTCGAGCAAAAAGTTGTCGAGCGTACTCAAGAACTTTCACAAACCCTAGAAATACTCAAAGCCACCCAAGCCCAACTGCTGTTTGAAAACGAGCTACTCAAAAGTGCCGAACCCGACGCTAACTTTGACTATCAGGTAGGAGGAAGTTTACCGATGGATGCCCCTACTTATGTAGTGCGATCGGCCGATCGCCATCTATATAAAGCATTGAAGCGGGGCGAGTTTTGTTACGTCCTCAATCCTCGGCAGATGGGCAAGTCTAGCCTGATGGTACGCATGATCCACCATTTTCAGCACGAGGGCTATAGCTGCGGGGCGATCGATCTTACTCGCATTGGCAGCGAAAATATTACCCCTGAGCAATGGTACAAAGGCTTTACAGTAGAGCTATGGCGCAGCTTTGGCTTACTGAGAAAAGTTAATCTTAAAACTTGGTGGAAAGAGCGAGAAGATATTTCTCCCGTACAGCGTTTGAGTCAATTTATCGAAGAAGTTTTGCTTCAACAAGACGACGATTCTCCTAAAAACATCATTATTTTTATTGATGAAATTGATAGCGTCTTGGGCTTAAATTTCCCAGTCAATGACTTTTTCGCCTTGATTCGCTCCTGCTACAATCAGCGCAGTATCAACCTGAAGTATCGACGTTTAACCTTTGCTTTTTTTGGTGTTGCTACCCCCTCAGATTTGATGAACGACATTCAGACAACTCCCTTTAATATCGGTCAAGCAATCCAACTAGAGGGCTTTAAAGAGCATGAAGCTCAACCTTTACTGCAAGGATTGAGCGAGATAAGCAATCCGCAAACGATGCTAAAAGAAGTATTAGCCTGGACAAACGGTCAGCCTTTTCTCACCCAAAAGCTGTGTAAAGCGATCCGCACTGACTCATCTTCGATTCCTACTAACGCAGAAGCCCAGTGGATTGAGAACTTAGTGCGAACCAAGATCATTACCAATTGGGAATCTCAAGATGAACCCGAGCATTTAAGAACTATCCGCGATCGCCTTCTCAAAAGCAAACAGTCTGTTCGGCTACTAGAACTATATCGCCAAATTTTGCAGCAAGGAGAGATAGTTGCAGTTAATAGTTCAGAGGAAAGAGAATTGCTGTTATCGGGATTAGCCGTCAAGCATCAAGGTACTTTAAAAGTTCAAAATCGTATTTATAAATCGATCTTTGTTTAAAACCTTTTAGAATAACAGAATGTTTTTCGGCGACCATTCTTGACTATCTTGCTTGATTTACATCTGGGACATTGCATAACAGTTTTTTAACATATTTTAACTGTGCAACGCCCAAATCCTGTTGTCACCATGCACCATGATTGCCCCAAGCTAAGATTATGCGATCGCTAAGAGAAAAAGAAAAAACTCTCGCTACATTTAATCTGTCAATAGCTTAAAAAGATAGGAAACGAGAGTCATGAATCAATCATATCGTAGCGATCTAACTGACGAACAATGGGAATTGATTAAAACTTTAATCCCACAACCTAAAACTGGTGGTCGTCCTCGAACTGTAAATATGAGAGGGGTAATCAATGGAATTTTTTACATCTTAGTAGCGGGATGTGCGTGGTGCTTACTACCACATGATTTTCCGCTCAGGGAAAACGGTGTACCATTATTTTCGACAATGGCGTATAAGTGGTGACTGGAAACGCATTCATGAGCAATTAAGAAAATGGGTTAGAGCCATTGAAGATCGTCATCCAAGTCCTAGCGCAGCAGTTTTAGATAGTCAATCTGTCAAGACCGCAACTATGATTCATACTGAAGTTGGATCTGATTGTGCTAAGCAAATTAAAGGGCGCAAACGTCATGTTTTAGTAGATACTTTAGGGCTTTTAATTGTAGTAGTAGTTACTGCTGCTAATCTACCCGAACGAGCTTGAGCAAAGCTAGTCTTTGCTCAAGTTAAAAAAGAGCATCTTCAATTTTGGCGGTTAATAAAAATTTGGGTTGATGGAGGATTATAGAGGAGAAGAATTCATGAAGTGGGTTATGGATAACAGATGCGGGGAGTACCCCTTTCTCGATGGATTTTAGAAACCATCCTACCTCGAGACCAACAAAAGGGATTTAAAATCTTACCTCGGCGTTGGGTAGTTGAAAGAACTTTCGGATGGTTCAATTGGTGTCGTCGTTTAAACAAGGATTATGAAGTCTTACCTGCAACTTGGGAAACTATAATTCGAGTCGCTATGATTCGCCTTATGTTAAGAAGGCTGGCATAATTCAATACTTTTCAGACATCCTCTTAAATGGCTATACCAAATATTTTATATGTATAGCTATTAACAATTCATAGCTCACCTTAATTACAGCGGTTTGCATAACTAATTGGTACAGTAGCAACAGTGAGCAAACCAGTTACGAAAATGCTCTGGATTAGATAGGATTAAAGCAATATTTAACGATTGAGCGACTGCTTTGTGAGTTTTCGGCTTAAATTTGCGTAAAAATATCTTCAACTGTGACCAGAGATGTTTTATGGGATTGAACTCAGGTGAATAGGGAGAAAGATAAACCACCCTAGCACCAGCATCTTCGATGATTTTAGTCACCCCATCTACTTTATGCGCAGGTAGATTATCCATTACTACCACTGCACCCTTCGACAAATTAGGAGCCAACTCTTCAATTAAGAATTGTCGAAAATTCTGTCCATTCGTGCCCTTGTCGATTATTTTAATTGCCAAGACTGAATTTTGGGTCATTGCCTCCATAACAGTGATTCTCTTGCCTCGATCAAACGGTTTAAAATCATATGCTCTTTCTTTGTCCCTGAAAACTTCTTGCTCTTGTTCGCATTAAGCCCAGCAGCACCCCCATCTCGTCTAAGAAGATGAGGTTTTTAGTTTCTACTCCTTTGATTTGTGACCAGTATTCTAATTGTTGCTGTTGTTTTTCGTCTGTTGCTGCTTGACTACTGTCTTACCATTGCGGCTAGTTCTTGCTCCTCTGCTTTTAATTGGCTAGGTTTTCCACCTGAAGCTGTTTTAGGTTCAATATTTTTTGTCTTTCGTTTGAGTTCTACCAAATTCCACACCATTCCTTTGCTTACTTTAAACTGATTGGCTAATTTTCGTATTGATACTTCTACATACGGCAGTGCGCCTTTGTTCATGACTAGCAATTATTTTTTTTCTTAGATCTGATGAGTAAGGTTTCACGCTTTTTAAAATATTAGCGATCGCACTTTTGATATTTTAGAGTTATTGTTTCACATTGATATGCAAACCGCTGTATAATACTTTATTATTAAGTATTTTTGTTCTTAATTAATGTGGCAGCGCGGGCGCAAATGCGCCAAAGCGTCGCTAGACGCGACTTGCCTGCTAACGCAGGCTGCGTACGGAGCCAACCTGCAAAACGAACTAATAACGATTGAAAAAGTTACTTCGGGGAAAATCAATCTCTTCTGCGATTGCGATTTAATAGCCAAGAAAAGAAAAACCAAACAATATGCATCTTCATAGTCTGTTATAATTCTTATCAACAAATTTGCAACACTACCAGCGAGAATAGGAGTTTCAAATATGGCTTTAGATCAACTCGAGGCATTTTTAAAGAAAATGCAGTTTGAACCTGCACTTAAAAATGAGGTGCTCGCAACATCAACTGCAGATGATGTTGCGCGAATAGCACTAAAGCTTGGTTTTGAATTTTCAGGTGATGAATTATTGAGAATGTCAGGTAAGAAAGTTGGCAGAATTACTGTTAAAAAAAACGATCTTCCTGGAGAGTACTGGGGGAGTTGAGCAGATGCCAGATCACCTGTTCGCACTTGTCCAAAATCATCAGTGCCTTTTCCCAGTCGGTCGGGTTAAACCTGGCTTGGCTTTTTAGGAGGCACCATCAAAAAACATTCCCGAAAAAGAAAGACTGTAGTACGACGGGATGAAAGAAAAAAAGTCTGAAAAATAAGGCAACTAGCAAGTATTGCCCTTACTCAAGTCTCGCAGAAACATCCCTTTATGTTGATATTTTGACCTTGAATTAACTTGAAAAGTTACAAAACTTTGCGTCATGTCTTATTATTGCAGGTATGTCGGCTATACGCCTTTATAAAGAGGGAATGCCAGAAAATGTCGGTACTTATTTTGGTTACATTGATGAGGCGCAATATATTGCTGGAGTTGTTGCCGCCAACAACACAAAAACTGGAAAACTAGGTTTTGTCGCTGCCAAGCCAATTCCCCAGGTCTTACGCAACATTAATGGTCAATATGTTGGCAAGCACACTCAAGAACACTTGGCTTGTTCTTGAGTATGTCGGATTTTCCCTAGTTAGGGTCGAGTTGTTTACGACGTTTAGCTTCGCCCACTATACATCTTCATAATGCGAGTAAATTATTAAAATTAATCTGGCTATCAAAATATTAAAGTGCTGTAATGTATTGATTTAATTAAACACTAGAACAAAGAGTGAGAGCATATTCAAGCAGATTAAAGTTGATAGCGCGATCGCTCCGTTGAGTCAAGACCCCCTAAAGGGTGAAACACCCGTTAGCATTCCCTTGCGCCTGTCGGCGACGCGGGGTCTTGACTCAGTTTACTCGCCCTCGACAACCAAGGGATACCCCCCGCAGGTACCTCGCCCTCGACAGTTCCAGAAGACGCGGGGAACCCGCGCAACGGACTCACCTGCGGACGAAGCGTCCTTGGTCGCAACGGGGGGAACCCCAAGGGGGGTTCGTGCCTTTGCTCAACGGAGGGAACCTCCGCAACGCAACTGCCTCACCGCAACGGTTTTGCGAGACAGCCTTGCAGGAACGGCGGCTTTTGAGTGAGAAGCTTCCCACTCAAAACGCGCCTTGGCTTTCCCTCCGCAGACGAAGGACTTGTACGCACGTACTGTCGAGGGTGTCTCGCAACGGAGGGAACCTCCCTTCGGGTTCGTGCCTTTGCTTATGCCAGGGAACCTGTCCACCGCAACTGCTTCACCGCAACGTAACTGTTTCACCGCGTCGCCGCTACTGCGCCTACGGCGAATGCTTGGCGACAGAAACTCCTGACATTGGCTTTTATAATAATTTTGCCTTCATATAGCATTACGCGAATACGTTAGGACATTGTGAAAAAGCAGAATCAACACACTCTCTAACATTCTCAAAGTCGTAAATTCTCTGCTTCATCCATGTTTTTAGAACAGACCACCAACGCTCTATTTTATTTAAATCAGGAGAATATGGCGGTAAATAACAAATTTCGCATCCTGCCTCTTGGGTGATTTCTTGGATACTCTGTCCTTTATGGAAAGTCGCATTATCAATGACTATGATGTCACCAGGCTTCAATTGAGGAAGCAAGCTTTTTTCTAACCAAGTCTCGAATACATGACGGTTACAACATCCTTCATACGTTAGTGGAGCAAAGACTTTTCCAGATTTCAATGCAGCAATCCAACTAACCCTGGCTACTCTCTTGCCCGATTTCAGTGCATGACACCTTGTCCCCTTCAGACTGTAACCGTATGGATAATCCGATACGATTATCGAATCCTGCTTCATCCACATAGACTATTTTGCTCTTATCTATTTGATTGATACGTTCTAGAAATTGTTTTCTTTTCTCTTCATCTCTCTCTTGATACCCATAGGTTTGTCTTGGTCAGCGTACATGCGGGCAAGCCCTTTGTCTTGCGCCTGTCGGCGACGCGGGGTCTGACCGCTTTTTTTCTGGTTATGCCTATCTTTTTCATAGCATCGCTCACGTTTTGCTGAGTTAGATTATTGCCCCATAGTTGAGCTATTCGAGTAGTGCGTTTTATTGTTATGTTGCAGCACAAATTCCCAGAATTTTTGAAGGTTTTTAATTTTCGGTTTTTTTCCTTTTTGATAACTAGCAATCGCCTTAAAGTCTCCTGTTTCTTGTTCTCTTTTAAGCCATAAATCTAATGTATTACGACTAATAGCAAGCATTCGGCAGACATCAACTTTCTTTTCTCCGCTTTTTACTGCTTTAATCGCCTTAGCGCGTAAATCGTAACTGTAGGGAGATGCCATTAATTTATCAGTTGCTCGTTTCTCTTCTATTATGTCCTAACTTTCATACGTAATGCTATATTAAGTCTCCAGCTACTTTTGGTAAATGGTATAATTTAGCAACGCCGGACAGTCAGCAAAGAAACGAGACAAACCCAATCGCATCGAACGATTTAACTGTACGCTGCGTCAACGCGTCTTCAGGTTAGTGCGTAAAACACTCTCGTTTTCCAAAAAGTTAGAGAATCACATCGGCGCGATTTGGTACTTCATTCACTACTACAATGAGTCCTTACTTATTTAGGACTACCCGTCAGGCTAATGCTCAGAAGGCTTGCAGCCAACACCTAAGATGTCAAATAGGCTTTATATGCTGTAAAAAGGAGAATTATCTAATGCGAGCCAAGATCCGAGATACAGAGATTTACTTTGATATTGTCGGCGCGGGATTAGTGGCAGATGGAGCGCAATGGCAATCGCAGCCCGTCGCTTTCATCATTCACGGTGGACCTGGTGGCGACCATACACCGGATAAACCGACCTTCTCACCGCTCAGCCACAAGCTGCAACTAGTCTATTTCGACCATCGCGGGCAAGGGCGGTCAGCACGGGGAGCCAAGGAAACCTACACTTTAGACAATAATGTCGAAGACATGGAGGCCCTACGCCAATATCTGGGTGTAGACAAAATTATAGTCCTTGGGACTTCCTATGGCGGCATGGTGGCGCTGACCTATGCGATTCGCTATCCCCAGTACGTCTCTCATCTGATTGTTGTCTCCACGGTGGCAGATTCCCGCTTTCTAATTCGGGCACAGGAGATTCTTGCAGAACGTGGAACAGAGGAACAAAAGGCGATCGCTCAACGACTCTGGGATGGCGCGTTTGAGAATGAAGAACAACTACGCGAGTTCTTCCAGGTGATGATGCCGCTGTACTCGTTCACCTATAATCCCAACTCACCTCAGCCAGCATCGCCCCCAATGACGCTCTCTCCTGATGCCACTAATGTTGCCTTTGGTGGGTTTCTGCGCTGTTACAGCCTGCTAGACCAGCTCCATAAAATTACATCACCCACCTTAGTGATTGGAGGGCGACATGACTGGATTTGTCCACCGGAATTCTCTGAAGAAATCGCCAGTAAAATCCCCAATGCCGATCTGCGAATCTTTAATAACAGCAGTCATTTAATTCGGGTTGATGAGCCAGAAGCGCTTAGAGATACGATCGCAGGTTTCTTGGTCTACAAACAATAGCGATCAATTGCTACTTTACTTGTTCCGACATCTCCTGAAAAGCGAAGGAAACTAATAACAATCTCTGACTCTTTACCAATCGATGATCCGCAGACCGCTCTTATGACAGTAGGTCGAGGTCGCATCTACGATTCGAACACAGATACCATTGGCAATATTCCGCTAGTGCAACTAAAGCACTTAGCCGCTGAACAGAACTGCAGAGCTAAGATCCTGGCAAAGCTTGAGTTTTTAACCCACTCAGCAGCGTTAAGGACAGGGTCGGGGTCAGCATGATCGATGCGTTGGAGCAAGCTTGTCGTATCAAGCTGGGTAAGACTAGGCTTGTCGAAGCGACATCCAAAGACACTGGCATTGGTCTCGCCTTCGTAGCTGCTGCGCGAGGTTACAGGCTAACCATTTGGTTGTGTCGCAAAAACGAAGAGATAGCACTAGAAAGTGTTAATTTGAGAACTTGCTAATTCTCACTTACTTTGATTTATGGCTTCATCTAACCCCTTTAAATGGCGACACTTTCTACCTGAAATTATCCTACTTCTCGCGCATTCCCTTGCGCAGTAGCGGCGACGCGGTGAGACAGTCCGTTGGGCGGGTTCCCCGACTTGAAGGAACTGTCGAACCCTTTAAGGGGGTCACTCGTCAACGTGCGCTGGTATTGTCGCTATCCTCTCAGCTACAGAAACTTAGAGGAAATGATGCTAGAGCGAGGACTCGAAATTGACCATAGCACTATCAATCGCTGGGTTTTAGATTATGCTCTAGAATTGGAACAGCGTTGTCGTCCTCATCTCAAGCCCCCCAATGACTCTTGGGGTGTCGATGAGACTTATATTACGACTCGCGCGTTCCCTTGCGCAGTAGCGGCGACGCGGTGAGACAGTTGCGGTGGACGGGTTTCCCGGCATAAGCAAACTGAGGAAAGACCCCGCGTCGGCGTAAGACGCAAGGGAATGCTTTCCGATGTCGAACCATGCGCGGGGGTCGCTCGTCAAAGTCAAGAAACATTGGAAGTATCTCTATCGAGCAGTGGATAGTCAAGGTAATACCCTCGACTTTTTGTTGACAGCCAAACCAGACGCTGAAGCTGCTTAACGCTTCTTGCTTTGTTCTATACGAGTCGCGAAACCTTTGACTCGCGGGCTGTGCGCTTCTTCATCAAAGCCTTTAAGCTGACCATACTCAAAAACCAAGGGTAATTAACGTAGATAAAAATCCCGCTTATCCATCCGCAGTGAAAAGTCGGCAATCGGTTCAAGCCTTATCTCTATCAACCGAGTTACGACAAGTTAAGTATTTGATTGACACTCCCACGGCACAAAGCACGCTCCGCTAGGGGGATTTTTGATTCATCCCAAGTTAACTAGATCTGTCGCGACGTGAGTGGAACAAGCCGAACTAAATTCGGCGTTTCCTCACGTCAAAGACACATCCCTGCTATTGGCTTAGTCCACAAGCAAACACCGTCTGCCCGACGGCTAAAATGTTGAGCGAACTGTTATAGTCCCTCAGATTATGGCTATTACAGCTAGGGCAATTCCATTTACGGATTGAGAGAGGTAGTAGATCAATGATGTACCCGCATGGGTTACAACAGTCTTTGATAATTCCTGCTGCTGAAAACCTCACTACTGAAAAAGAAACTATTTCTCCCCAGTTGGTTGCCTGTTAAAATATTTTAGAATTCATCATAGTCTGATTTCTTGGACACGCAACTTAAAAACCGCATTAGTTAAAATCTCCTGCATCTAAATAGAGATCAGAAAAACATACAGGAGACGTTGGTAATGCAAATTTGTTATTACAACTTGCGTTGCGTACTTGGGCGATGTCCCCTCTTGCGGAACTGTCGTAAACAAAGCCTTCTCGAAGAGTACCCCTTAGAGGATCCATGATAGACATCTCATCGCACTCTTTTTGTTAGTTTGCCTTTTCTTGGTACGCGTTCCTTAGCATGGGAAACCTCTGCGGGATCGCACCGCTTTTTTATTTCCGACCTCAACTTGCTAAGGAATTGTCTCGTATTTGTCATTCATATAGGTCTGTAACGTGCAAAGCGAATGCTTTACCAGTCGTGCGATGCTCCGCACTTATAGTTTCCCAAGAAAATCTGGACGCTTCGTGTCCGTGACGAGGATCTGCACGTACGCGCGTGCGATTCGTTCTTCTGAAACCTCTGTGACTTCTGCAATTTTTGCCAAGAAAATAATTTTCAATTGCAATTTGTCAATTAAGTTTTTCGTCTCCTGACTAATAATTTTATTTTGTATATTTTGTACAAATTGCCTTCCATATATGTATTTCTTTTTGTTGAAATTACATATTTTCTGTTAACTGTCTACCAATCTTTTGGGTATATACGCTCGAAAATTACAAATTACAATACAAACAGATATGCTTTTAAAAAATCATTTCCTTGATTGCTCTTTTCGTTGTTTGGCAATTTTAGTATTATGCTCGACCTCTCTTATTTTAGAACCTTTAGTCGCTCAAGCTAATCAAAAAGTAGAGCAAAGTAATACTAACAATTCTAATTACACTCTTAACAAAAATAAAGTAACTGTTGCTAATTTCCAGGTTTTGCCTGCTACGCTCAATCTTTTTGCCTCCTTGGCGCCCGTTCCCTTGCGCCTTTCGGCGACACGGGGTCGCATCCACTTTATATATTTTTAGTTAAGGCGAATTAGCTAGAAAGTGATGTAGTGACTGAGGTGATGAGATTCCTACTACTTTAGCAATCTCTGGTAATGATTTCCTTTTAATTAGTGAAATGATTCCAGTCACGTAAATATTTGAAACATTCATAATTTTTCACATCAAAAAACAAGTCATTATAAGCGTCACAATATCGTTCGCATTAATTGAAACTGTCGGTGTAGGCGATCGCTTTAAATGTTTAAGAATCTGTAATTCTACATCCATTATCCTGTTTACCTCACAACCAACAAAAACTTTTTTATTATAGTTTAATTTTCGGAAACTGACAGAAGAGGGATAAGAGACTAGGTACAATTTCTTATGCTCAGTGCCATAAGAAGCAAGCTCGCTGCTAAAAGATTTTTCAAAAAGATGCTCAAAGCCAAATACATTGGGCAGCTAAGAGTGATTAATCTAGATAAAAATCCTGCTTATCCTTTTGCTATTGAAGAGTTAAAAGTAGAAAAGGTATTAGATAAAAAAGGTAAAATAAGGCAAGTAAAATACCTAAATAATCTAGTGGAACAAGACCATAGAGGAGTCAAAAAAATTACCAATGCTACTTTAGGATATAAATCATTTTATACAGCAGGGAAAACAATTAGAGGTATTAAAATTATGCGAATGATTGATAAAGGTCAAGTGAAAGGAGTTAACAAAAATGACGTCATCATGCAAAACAAATTTGTAGCGTCTCTCTTTGAAATTGCTGTCTAAAAAATTAGATAATTACAGAGTTATTTTGTTTTTATTAACTTTTTGCGACACAACCCTGAAATTTCTATCTTTAGTCTAGATTGTCGCCCCGCTAGCTGCGCGGAATGTCAGTTAGAAGCAAAATGGGGAGCCAGAGGAGCGCGTCTAGTATCACCTCCACCGCCAATTGCGGTGGGGCGGTTGTTGGTAACCAAATGCAAACTTTCGACTAAAGCATAATACTCTTGAAACCACTGACTATTCTGGTCATTTGTAGAATAAGTATAGCCATAGGTCTGCTCGAATTTTTCTTCAACTCCTTGTTGCAAGTTGAACGCGCTTACGTTCCAAGCCGTATCATCAACTACATAAGTTCCATAATCTTGCAGGGCATAAAACAGTTTAAGGGCCGGTAAACTCTCAATACCAAGTTGCTCTGGAGTTACATTCGGAGGAATTGCCAGTAATGAACCCATCTCAAAATTGGCATTTGTTCCCCCATAGTTGTCAGCAGCATAATTATCTGCTTTGTAGGCGGGCCAACGATACCCTGGTGTTTTGTCCGCATTGTCATAGTAGAGATATTTATCTGCCCAGACATTAATTTTTAAGGCATGGCGAATTGGTTCGCTGTCGCTTAATTCTCCAAGTCGAATCGAACCGCCAAGTCCAGAAAGTCCAGAACCGCCATGAGCACCAGTGATTCCCGTTCCATAGATATTTTCTTCTCCATAATACCAGCCATAGACGGAATCTCCTGGTTTGGTTCGAGCCAGAGGAGCCACCGCCACTACGGTTTCGCCATCTGGCTGAAGTATTGAGGCAACATTGTTGGGAGTTGAGGAAGGACTGGCATCGGCAACTAGTTGATCTTTGGGGAAGCGAATATAAATTTCGTCAGCAGGATTACCTGTCGGACTTTTAGTGCCACTAGCACGATTAGTCCAACTGCCAGGAGCATATAATCTGGTTAGTGGAGCGTTTTCTGAGACTTGGAAGAGTAATTCGTTATCGGCTGATGTCCATAGTCCTGTTTCTAAATTTGCTGGTTGGTAGACGGCGTTGCTACCGAGGGGTAAGTTCCAGATTGACTCGGTTGCAAAAGGCCATTCCCATGCTTCTCTTGTCTTTGGGAAAAAAGTCTGTGAAGACGTAGATGGAGTTGAAGCAGTCAATGTGCCACTTCCGCCTATTAATAAAAAGTTGATGTCTTCAGTGGTATGAGATTGTTCTAGATCTCTGGAAGTATCCTCTTCTACCATCATTTGTACTCCCTGACTATTCACATTTTGATAGCGTACCCCTGCCGAGTCAGTACCATCATAAGTTGCCAGAGAAGCTAATAATTGTGGAGCTCGCTCAAAACTATTTTCAAATTTAAGCGTACTCCATTCGTGTGTTACGCGGTTTCCCGTATTTCCTGCCTGATAAGAGAGCCCATTCCAACTGCCAGCTCCGGCTGAGATTGCCATCCAGCCAAGCGTTTCCGCAGGATGAGAAGTGTTTAATACTTCTTCTTCTTCCATTGCTAGAGAAAAACCGCGAGCAGAGGTATTTTTCTGACGAGTCCGAACAAAGTTAGATCCATTATCGGTTTGTACCTGGCTAAAAGTTGTGGGAGTATTTAAAAAATCGGTGCTAAAGTCAATTTGCTCCCAATCAGAATTAGTAACGGCATCTGAGTTAAGAGTTCCAACTTCAAGCTGGGTATCATTTTCTAATTCCCAAGTGCCTGCTTCTAGCACCAGATAACTAAAATTTTCGCCTGTGTGCCGTCCGTCTTTGTAGTTAGGTTCTTGAACACGAGCCGTGAAGCGATCTGCCTTGATATCTTCGATACGAACTACTGCTGGATCGGAGCCATTTCGAGATAAGGGTTGAGCAAATACAACTGGATTAGCGTAGCTGTTCTCTAGAACAATAGTTTGACTGACATGTTTTAAGTCAATAACTTGACCAATTTCGCCAATCAACATAGATTGAGCATCACTAAAATCTTCAAACATCATGCAAATTTAAATAAACAAATATCAAACAGAACAAATATTTAATATGTTTGAAGCTTAAGCTTACAAATTAATTCCGTTTCCTGAATAATTAATAGTATGCTCAAAAAATTTGTAAATGAGTACAGTAAATAAACTATGTTTTGATAAAAAGTTTATATTAAAGTAAGTAATTTTTCGCAAAATATAGTTTATTAGTTTTGTTTTATGAGTCGATATACTAGACTTCTTGCAAAATGATTTTATGATAGGATGGAATGCTTTTTCTATTTTTAGAGTATGAACTACGCAAAAGTTTAGCGGGGCGACAATCTAGACTATAAAGTAGAGGAAGAGGGAGTTTGAGACAAGTAGCAAAAAAAGATAGGCTGAAGATCGAGTCATTAAACCTATCGTCATATAATGTTACCTGAATTATATTAAACCCATTTCCAAAAATATCTCAAGTTATGCAATTACTTGTTATTAGAGATTCTAATTAATCTCTTACAATCAATCAAACAAGTAAATCTAGAAAGATCAGCAACTTCTTTGCCATTACTAATACGGTTCTGTTGCAAAAACTAAAAATTGCGACGTATTATAATTTAGGTACAAATAACTACTAAGTTAAATGAACTCACAGCAACCATTCAAGTGAAAACATTTTCAAGGAAAAGTAATTTTACTTTGCGTTCGTTAGTATCCAAAGTACGCCCTCAGTTACAGAAATCTAGAAGAAATAATGATGGAAAGAGGGTTATCTGTAGACCACACAACAATATATAGATGGATGATGATTTACGCACCTCAAATAGAGAAAAGGAGTAGAAAACATCTCGAAGCTACTAATGATTCTTGGAGAGTAGACGAGACATACATTAAAGTAAAAAGAAAGTGGGCGTGGCGACGGCAAACGGACAAAAAACAATGCTCTCTCGTATAATTAGAATTATATAACTTAATTTAGTAAAAGATTAAACTGTGTGCATAAATAGACTTGTACGTCGAGTTTGGCTTTACTGAACGTATAATTAAAGGAAATTAGCACGACTATCGATCAAAAAACTCAGCGTATAATTGCGCAGTGCCAGAAATCTATCTACATCTGAAGCTCTAGTTATTACAAAAGACTCGATTAATTATCGAGACAATTTCGTGCAGTTTCTAACCGAATCAGAACGAAGTGCTTACGCCATTAAAAACTATCTCTGCGATTTAAAGAGTTTGACGCTGTGGTTAGAATCCAAAGGAAATACAGAATTTGCCCCTAGATTGATTACTCCTACTGACTTACAAGAGTATAAACACTATCTAGACAAGGCATTACAATTAAAGCCTCAAACAATTAATCGTAAGCTTTAAAGTCTCCGTATATTTCTCAATTGGGTGGGAACAAAAGGTTATCTCCCCGATAATCGCTTGCCTCATGTTCCTCAACCCATAAAAGAACAAGCTTCAGCCGCAAAATGGTTGGATAGACTCGATCAACACACCCTATGCCGAATAGTAGAGAAAACTAGAGACATTGCGGTCGTCAAACTACTATTAAACACAGGATTGAGAGTTTCCGAACTTTGTGCCTTAACCTAAAACGATATCAAAATTAGTCCCAAAAAAGGATGCTTGAGTGTCAATCATGGCAAAGGTTTAAAAAGAAGAACTATTCCTCTCAACGAAGATGCGCGATCTATATTATTAGAACTGGGATATTATAAGCAAAAAGGTAGTAACCAACTGCTGTTTATCGGTCAAAGAGGGGTAATGACTCCCAGAGGAATTGAAAGCACATACTCGAAAATACGTTAAACAAACCGATTTAGAAAATGTTTCGCCCCATCAACTTCGACATACATTTTGTAAAAATCTTGTTAATGCAGGAGTCAGCTTAGAAAAAGTTGCTATCTTAGCAGAACATGACAACCTGGAAATCACCCAGCGTTACTTGTAGCGACCTGAAATTATAATCACTCCGACCCGAAATCATCGGCGTTTTCAGCCCAGATTAAATGAAACTATAATTTTGCTTCGACTCACATTATGGGTCTTGCGCACTTTTGGTAAATCAGGATCGGGCGATCGCCGATTACTAGACAGGACACAAAAATCTTTTCTTGAGTAGTTCGTGACTGGCACGACCAGACATTTGACGTTATGAGCATCTTGAGTCGATTAACTTTTCTTCAACTTGCTTATTACTCCATTGATAAGTCACTCCATTCTTGACAGCATTTAAATCGTCTTTCAGTTTGGTAGCAAAACCAGTAATTGCTCTCATCTTACTTTCCTCGGCGTTTTTTAACCATTCTGCTAATTTATTTTGTTTCTTGGTGCGCGTTCCCTTGCGCCTGTCGGCGACGCGGGGTCGCACCGCTTTTCGACGAACTAAATCGGCAAAATCCATTGTTAAAGAAATGACCGTATTGAGATCGGGATGTTGTTTTTTCAGTAATTTAATAGCTTTGGTTTCAGCTTCACTTTGATTGATGGTATAGCGTAGAATTGACCACACTGCTACTGCCTGACGTACCGTCATCATAAATACTAGGGGTACTGGTCTACTAGGTTTTTCTCTTGGTTTAAGTCTTTGTACCTCACGCAAACGGTGAGTATATCGAGCTAAAGTGACATAGCTTCATTCGTAGCCCTGTTCTTTAATTTCAAGATAAAGTTTTTGGGTATCATGAAAGCCAGAATTCCATCGTGACTGAAGATACTTTTTGTAGGGAGAGACTTTACATCGTCCTTTATCACTTCGTCCTTTCCTTTCAGGAAACTTTGGGCTGCGAAGATAACGAAAAACTGTACTTTTTCCAATTCCTAAATGGTGATCAATTGCTTTTCCCCCATAACCTTTTTTGTGTAAAGCCCATGCTTTGTCCTATTTTTCTTTTCTTTGCTTTCGTCTTACTTGGGCAAGTTTAAGAGCCTTGATAGGATTTAGAGGAGGTTGAATAGATTGAGCTAAAACTTTTTTGTCTTCAATAATCGGACAATTATTGGTCTAGTCTTCAACATTTTCAAGTAATTTTCTATATTAGTTTGACACGACTTCTAACATTTGAGCTAAATTTTGTAGTAGGTGAAAGCAGTCTGCCACCTGAATAGCCTCTGGACATCCTCGTGATACTCCTTCTTTAGAAGCCTTCGCCCGATCTCTAGAAATAATTTTTACTCCAGGATGTTCTTGTAACCACTCAGCTAAAGTTGTAGCTGTGCGGTTAAAAAGTAATTCTATTGGTTAACGAGTTTTCAAATCTACCAAAATAGTGCCGTAGGTATGGCGTTTGCGATATGCCCAATCGTCTACTCCTAGAACTCTGGGTACAGGATGAAATGGTAATGGCATCTTCATCACTAATCTTAATAAGGTCTGACGACTAATTTTAACGGACAAATGTTGAGTCAAACGAGAGCCTGGTAATCCCCCCTGTGCTAAACCTACTTTAGTAAATTGAATATTCAATCGCTCTGTTCGTCTCGCCTAAGATGCTGCTATTTTAGGTAATCTTTGGGTGAAAATTCGACGTTCACAATTTGAGTTAGAGCAGAATAATTTTCGAGTTGAAAGCTTCAAGCAGACTTGAATAGTTACCCCAAGATACATCTAGTAGCGATCTCTGATAATTACTATGAACTCGATCACTTGTTGAATTACAAATCGGACAAACTGCCTGTATATTCTTTGTTTCGACTTGTATCGTTAGTTGATTTTCTGCTTCACTGATTGACCAAGAAGTTATCTTGAGACAAAAAAACCAGGTAGTAAGTGAGAATTGTTAAAAGGGTGATTTTGTGACATAAATAACCGCTTTTTTTAGCTCTCATTTTATTTACGCACAAAATCTTTTTGTAGCGATCGCCCGATCTTGATTCAGCAAAAGTGTGCAAGACCCTTAATCTGTGATGAAAACGCCGATGATTTCGGGTCGGAGTGATTATAATATGAATTACTTAAATGTTTGCTACAAATAAAGCGTCTAAAATAAAGTCCCATCCTGTAATAGATGCGATCGTAGAGAAAGTGAAATGTGATAATACTTTCGATAGCTTATGTTTGAGGCGATCGAGATGAGCGAATAATTCCCATTTAAGGTGCTTTTTGATTTCTTTCCACAGTCGCTCAATCTGATTAACTTGAGGACTGTAAGGAGGTTAGAAAATCAAGATTACATTATCTGGTAAATTTAGTTCAGACCAAATATGCCAACGACCATTATCAAGTTGAATTAAATGTAGTTGTTTTGGATGAGATCCACGTGAACCAATCAAGATATTGCTGAAAACAAACACCGTCCACATGAGAAAACTCAGCAAAAAAGCGGATGCGAACACTTTAGGGGTTCGCCAGTTCCCTGCGGAAGGGTTTCCCTCCCGCAGGACTGGGACTGGACTCACCGCGTCGCCGTTAGAGCGGGCGGAAATGCTTACTATCATTTAAAAACAGGATGTCAGTGGGAATATCTTCCTCAGAATTTCCCTCCTGCTTCAACTGTATATAGCTAAAGCTCGAAGATGGCAAAAGAAAGGAATTTGGGAAACCATCAATCAGAAAATGAGAGAATTAGTCAGGCAAAAAGAAAACAAATTTCGACAGTCGCTATTTAGCGATCGCTCTCTTTATTCCTCTGGCTCTCATGGCAGTAGTCCCGAACTAATAGATAAGCTGTCACCTTTGTTTGCCCGTAATGGAGTTCAGCTTTATCTCAACGGACACGACCACGACTATGAACGTACCGAACCCATTGAAGCAAGTAAGGTACAGCATATGTTACCTGTGGCAATGGCGCACAGCTAAGAGATGTCGGTGAGTCAGACTGGACTGCCTATTCTGTTCCTAGATTGGATTTTGCTGCTGTTGAAGTATATTCAGATAGAGTGGAAATCACGGGGATTGGTACTAATAGAGAAATATTTGATCGCGGTAAAGTTTTAATTAGCTAGGATTAATTGCTTTTGGATAGTAAGCTAAAGCACCATGAGAATTTTATTAGTAGAAGATGACGATCGCATTGCCAAACCTTTAGCAGAAGGTTTTAAAAACGAATATTACGTAGTAGAAATAGCTACCGATGGTTTGTCGGGGTGGGAATACGCTCAAGGGGCTGAGTTTGAGATGATTCTATTAGATTTGATGCTGCCAAAATTAGACGGCATTACCTTATGTAAGCGGTTAAAAGAGGCTAAATCTAAAGCCTCAATTTTTATGCTCACAGCTAAAGATACTACCGATGACAATGTAATTGGTTTAGATGCGGGAGCAGACGACTACTTAGTAAAACCATTCAGACTCAAAGAATTAGCAGCAAGAGTTAGGGCTTTATCCTGCAGAAGCTACGAACTCAAGCCACAAGTTCTTAGCTATGAAGAATTACAGCTTAATCCTAGTACGGGGGAAGTAACCTATGAAAATAACTTGCTTTCTTTGACCCCCAAAAAATATTTAATTTTAGAATACTTTTTACGCCATCCCCAACAGATTTTAACTCGTTCGGCTATTCTCGATAAGCTGTGGGAGTTTGACAATTTATCAGGGGAAGGAACAATCAAAACTCATATTACTAACCTACGCTCAAAACTTAAAGCAGCAGGAAGTAAAAATAAATTAATCGAAATGGTTTATGGTATTAGTTATCGTTTGAGTTCGTTATAAAATTAGCCCTTAACTATGATGTTTCAAAAAATTCGCTATCGCTTATTTTTATCTAACTTACTGGTTTTGGCTCTAGTTTTGTCAAGCTCGGCTTTTGTCGTGCGTATATTGTTTATTCGTAATCTCAAACAACAGCTAACCGAACGATTAATAGCCGTAGCACAGGGAATTGCTGCCAGTTCCGAGTTAGAGCATGGACAATTGGAGTTGCAAACAAAGTTCTCTCCACAACAATTAAGAGCTCATCAGCAGGTTTTTCAATGGTTCGATACTCAGAAACGATTAATCGAACAACAGGGAGATCCCAATTATGCTCCTACTTTACCTTTTAATGCCGAGCGAACAGTTCAAACTCAAAGCGATAAAATTAAGCTTCTGATAGTAACTTTGCCGATCGTTGAAAACAATAGTAGGCGGTTAATCGGTCATATTCGCCTCAGCGAATCTTTAGAAGAAATAGACGAAACTATCGCTCGATTAGATGTGGGGTTGGCTGCTGGTGCGTTTGTTGCTCTGTTTCTTAGTGGGTTGGGTAGTGGTTGGCTCAATCGTCAGGCAATGCAGCCCATTGAAGAAAGTTTTAAACGTTTGAAGCAGTTTACCGCCGATGCTTCTCACGAACTACGAAGCCCTTTGATGGCAATTAGTACTAATGCAGAGGTAGCTTTAACCTATTCTGACGGAATGCGAAAGAGCGATGGTGAAAAATTTCAGGCAATTTCTATGGCAACCGATCAAATGTCTCAACTTACAGAAGATTTACTGTTACTAACCCGAGCCGATAAAGTCTCTAGTTTTGAATCTAAAAAGATCGATCTGACGACTCTACTTATAGGCTCAGTTAATCTATACAGACCTCAGGCACAAACCAAACAAATTGAACTCAAAGCTGAGATTGAAAATGACCTATGCTTAATTGGAGATGAAGCTAAATTGGCACGAGCCTTTACTAATCTAATTCAAAACGCGATTCAATATACTCCTGCCAATGGAGAAGTTGAAGTTACTGGTAATAGAATTGGTCAAGAACTTTTAGTAAACATAGAAGATACAGGAATAGGTATTGCATCCGAACATTTAGATTTAGTCTTCGATCGCTTGTGGCGTGCAGATCGCTCTCGTTCCTATTACAAAGGAGGTTCTGGCTTGGGATTAGCAATTACACAAGCTATTATTTATAGCCATAAAGGGACAATTACCGTTACCAGTCAAGTAGATATCGGCAGTTGTTTTACGGTAAGCCTACCTATGGCTTTTACTAACTAATAAGAACCAAAAAATAGTTGAAGTTAGCCATATTCTTGCAAAGTTCCTGACATTTAATTCTTAAAATAAGTTGTCCATTAGGAATTAAACATCATGAACAAAAAGATGTTGAATAGAGTTCCAGAGGTAACGCTTTATTTCTGGATTATCAAGATATGCGCCACTACCGTTGGCGAGACTGGAGCAGATTTTCTGGCATTTACGATGAATTTTGGTTTAGCAGCTACATCCTATCTGATGAGTGCCTTACTTGCAGTTGTGCTTTGGAATCAGTTTCGGCTTAAACAGTATGTACCCGTTAGTTACTGGGCTGTAGTAGTTTTAGTTAGCATCGTTGGTACATTAATTACCGATCGCCTTGTCGATGAAATGGGAGTGAGTTTAGTAACAATTACAGTTGTTTTTACTCTGGCTTTATTGGGGTTATTTGCATGGTGGTATGTCAGTGAAAGCACATTAGCGATGCACTCGATTAAAACAACCAAAAGAGAACTGTTTTACTGGGTGGCTATTTTACTAACCTTTGCCTTGGGTACAGCAGCAGGAGACTTGTTAGCAGAGGGATTGAAATTGGGGTATGCAGTGTCGGCACTTCTATTTGCCTCGGTAATTGCCATAATTGCGATCGCTTATTATCGTTTCAACATCAATGCAGTCTTAACCTTTTGGCTGGCTTATGTTTTGACTCGCCCGTTAGGCGCATCTATTGGCGATTTATTATCTCAATCAGTAAAAAATGGTGGACTGGGTTTCGGTACGGTGGGAACTACCATCGCTTTTACTACAACGATCGCCATCCTGATTGTTTATATGAGCATCAAGCAAAAAAGAAACGACGGGCAATTATCAAAGCTCCTATAATGAATGATCTAGATTGGCAATTACCCTTAGATAGAGCAATTAATGTATTACTGAGGATAATCTCATCTTAAGTTGCAGGTGAATCAATCAAACTTTGGTATATCGAATCAAATATAAAGTACAAAAAGTAGAAGAGATATAAACTATGAATTCGCCAAACATTGATACGACTACCAAACCAGGAATCGACGAGAAAGCATATCAGTATCTATTGTCTGTCTCATTACGAGAACCACAAGTGTTAGCCGAACTACGTCAGGAAACTGCAAAACTCCCCATGAGTATGATGCAGGTATCTTCCGTTCAGGGGCAGTTTTTGAGTTTGTTAGTACAGTTAATTGGAGCTAAAAAAACCTTAGAGGTTGGCGTATTTACGGGTTATAGTTCCCTAGCGACAGCTTTGGCATTACCAGAGGATGGTAAAATAATTGCTTGCGATGTTAATGAAAAGTTTACGCAAATAGCTCATCGCTATTGGCAGAAAGCTGGAGTCGCCGACAAAATTGATCTAAAGATTGCACCAGCCTTGGATACTCTAAATCGCTTAATTGCCCAGGGTGAGGCTGGTAGTTTTGATTTTGCCTTTATCGATGCGGATAAAATCAATTATCTCAATTATTATGAAAAGACATTAGAGTTGCTTCGCCCTGGAGGTCTAATCGCGATTGATAATGTATTGTGGTGGAAAGGAGATCTTGTCGAGCCAGAATTAGACGAGCAGGCTGTGGCGATCGCCGATTTTAATCGAAAACTACATCAAGATAAACGAGTCACAATTAGTATGTTACCAGTTGCTGATGGTCTGACTTTGGCAGTTAAGAATTAATTATTAATTAGACAAAATAAATAGCCTCTCATATTTTGGGAGACTATTTTTGTAATGTTGGTAGTTTACAATTTACCTAGTTTGAGTCACGCTAAGTTCATAATGGAGTACTTCTTTTTGCATTTGTACTTTTTTGTCTACAGTACGTTCAGTAAAAGTCTTGTTAAATTCTCTTTCTAGGCGATTGCTCATGCCTTTGTGGCTCTTCTAATTTTTTGGGCAAAGCTTTTTGGACCCAAACTGGAATCTTTCTTGGTTTGACTGAACTAGCAGTTTGCCTCTTCTAATTTTTTAGTCCTCCTTGACGATATTTAGCTAACCAATCTTGTAAAGTGACTCGATGTCTTCCTAAAAATTCTGCAGCTTGAGTAATAGTTTTAGCTTTTTGACTTTTAAGCAGATAAAGTAGTTGGATTCTTTCTTTTCCTGAGCCTGTTTTTTCTTTTCTTAATAGTTGCTTGAGTTCTGCTTCGGTTTCTAGAATATTTAAGTGATAGACTCCTGCCATAATTCTTCAAAAAATTCAACTAAAGAAATTATCCTCTATCTGTAGCCTTCTTTTCCAAAATTGGTATAACTTGTCTGCTTCTCTGCAAAACCTCGCATTCTAGTTAAATAAAGAGTTTTCCAATTTCTGTGTATGAACCTCAGCTTGGCTGCTGTTACTGGTTACTTTAGTGAGCCACTTATTAGTTAATCAATTTTTATTGGTGGAAGTTTAATCTATTCCTGGAATTCGAGTTACTCTTTTGTGGTTTTCATTTGCTCGTTCTTGTCCAGGTGCAGCTTGGTTCCATTGCCTGTATGCTTCCCTGCGAACGCGATCCCATTCGCGAGCTTCTTCACCTGCTGCACCTTCTAACTTCAAATCATCTTCCAAAAGTGTTGGATAGCGAGTATCAAGTCTTGATTCTCCTTGCTCATTTCGTCCAACTCCAAAGCCCCACCTCACTGTTCCTAAATCTTTACCTGTTTTCTTGTCCATGGCAATTGTCATAGCATCAAACTGATAACCTGGTTCAACGATCGCCTAGATGAAGTAAAACTCCTCGAACTAGAGCGTGACGTTGTTTTTTTTTGTCTGCTGGGTTCGCCGTACATTGTTTTACTTTTGGTGTTGTGTTGTAAAAACTGTACGAATAGCTCAAGTCAGTGCTATTTATCTCGTTCATCTCGTTCACTTACATCTGTTACCAAGTCTATATTCTTCATCAAATGGTCTTTCAATTTAGGATTCATATATTGCGTTGCCTGCGGAGCCCCTGTGGGCGTTGCTTTTGGTCCTGGTTCTAGTCCCAGCTGTTTTCGCATCATTCTTGTTGCCATATTAGGTCCAGTCTTAAAGGGAGCGTTTTGATCCAATTCCGATTTATTTATGTCGAGAGGATTATTTTCTTTTGGATCGTTGAGTTTAGAAATTTCGTCAATCATTAGATTGATTGTTTGGTTATTTGGTTCTACGGCAATTAAGTTGTTGTTAAACTCTCCATTTGTATATTTTTTGTCTGCTGTTTCTTGCAGTCGTTCCTTGAAAGGAGCTTTTGACTCAGGCGTATTACGCAGTACACTTTGACTATCTCGTACCATTGGACTAATCTCGTTCTTCAAAGTGGTAATCTCCCCGAACTTAGCATCTCCTTTCCCTCCTGGTCTGCATAATTAGGTAGAGATAAGTTGCCTGGTGCTATGTCTAAGTCAGCATAGATTCCGCCATGGTTTTTTAAGACGCTATACCTTGCCACGTCTGATGCCATCGTCCTAGCATTATGGTTCACCGCATAGTCATAAACATGTTTATTTTTTGGGTCTATTTCTTCCTCTACTGGTTTAACGTTAACATTCATTTTCTCTAGTTCTTTCAGCTTGTCTCGATGATTTTCCTGCCATTCATTGATGCTAGGACTATCGGTCCAGAGGGTCTTATTCCATCCAGCTGATTTTTCTCCCATATTTCCCCATTGCTGTAGGTGCGGCCATTCTTGATTCTCCCTTCCAGGTGACTCTCCTTTCCAGAAAAAATGCAGATTTTGAGGTATTGGAGAACCTCCCGCTGGGAGATCGCTTGTGTCTTCCTTGCCCAAAGTAGAGGACTGCATGGCTTGCAGATACTGCGGTGGCTGCTGGGACGGTCCTGCTTGCTGCGGTGGCTGCTGGGATGGTCCTGCTTGTTGCTGCTGCTGACTAGCCTGTCGCGGATGGCGTACTTTATTAATAAACTTTTTCCCTTTTTCTTTCGCTTTTTTCATTGTTAATGCTCCCTATGCTTTAAATATTGTTTAAACGGTTAAAATCTGGTTCAAAATCACCCTAAATTAAAAATTCATGGTTGTAGTAGTGGCAAAAGGCGCGTCTGTTTTAAGGCTAAAAAGTGCCTTTTGCTGGCGTTGAAACTTTGATTAAATCCAGCCAGCGACTTCTACACTCGTCAATGACTTGCCTAATTTCTCATACTCAGTTTGAGTAGCCGTTAAAATATGCTTCATTTGGACAGCTTCTCCAGCATCAGCCGCTACAAAGGCAGCATTAAGGGCAATAATGCGGATATTTCCCCCAGCAGTATTGAGCTGAGCAAGCTTTTCAAAAGCTAATCCTTGAGTGGGGGTATTCGAGGGAAAAATTCGTTGCCAAATTTTTTCTCGATGCGCCGCATCTGGGAAAGAAAATTGAGTCACAAAGCGCAACCGTCGCAGAAAGGCAGAATCCAAATTGCTCTGCAAGTTTGTGGTTAAAATGGCTAGTCCAGAATAAGATTCCATTCGCTGTAGCAAATAACTAACCTCAAGATTGGCGTAGCGATCTTTAGAATCCTTTACTTCACTCCGTTTACCAAAAATTGAATCTGCTTCGTCAAATAATAAAATAACGCCACCACTCTCTGCTCCATCAAAAATACGCTGGAGACTTTTTTCGGTTTCGCCAACATATTTGCCCACAACTGAGGACAATTCAATTTTATAGAGATCTAAGTTTAACTCATTGGCAAGCACTCCAGCAGCAAGTGTTTTTCCCGTTCCGCTAGGACCAGAAAATAAAGCTGTGATACCCAGTCCACGTCTATTCTTGGCTGCAAATCCCCAATTTTCATATACTTTAGCCTTTTGGCGAACGTGGGCTGAAATTTGCTTCAACGTATGCTCTTGTAGGGGCGGTAATACCAAATCTTCCCAAGTCAATTTAGATTCAATCCGCTCTGCAAGTTTATCTAAACCAGGTCGCGCTTGAACGCGACAATTCTCCCATAATGCCTGTTTGAAGGAAAAAGTAGATTGCGTTGTCAATTGTCCAATGGCTGCGGTACAGGCACTACGAATTGTAGAAGTGCTTAGGTAAAACTGAGATGTGAGTGTTTGCAAATCTTGAGACAACTGTTCTGAGTTTGGGATTAACCTGCTTTGTCCGTTGAGTTGGGTTTTGAGTTCGTCTACAGAGACTTGCCAGGTAATTAACTGTTCTTGGGGTTCTGGTTTGGGAATATCAAAGCGAATCATCTTACACTTTAACTCTTGGAGTGGAACGCGCGTTGTGATAATGATAAACCCTGAAAATTCCTCCATGAGTTGATTGAGCGCAGCACGTTGTTCTGGATCGAAAAGATCCGTATCATCGCAATTGAGCAGAAGCGCTTTATGCTCTAAAATACATTCTCTCTTCAATCGGCGAGTGAAAGCAGTTAAGTCGTTAGAGTTTAGAGGAATGCGATCGCAGTTCAGAAGACTGATGCGTCGCCTAAGTTGGTGACAAACGACTTGGGTAATATCTATCTTATCTTCTATTTCTGAACCGCACAGTTGAATTACGGGGGGAATATTTTGAGATGAGCTTGGATGCCATAACGGGGCTATTTTATCGGCTAAGCTCTGGTGAGAGGACATTAGTTGATTGGGACAACGTGAAGGTGGTTCAGTAAGTCCTACTAGTAATGGGTCTATCGTTGGGATACCTTGAAGGTAATGAAGGATTCTTTCATCTATAAACAATTGTTTATTCAGAAGGCTATTCCCCGAACCTAAATCGATGAGCTTCCAGTAACGAAGTACTCCACCAGGAGTTAATGCACTCCAATGAGTATTTGGTAAGGCTCTGAGAGCTAACCCAAATGTTGGATAGTAGTAGTTCTCATCATTATGAGCTTTAGTGCATAACCCTGGAAAACGCGAATCGAGTTCAATGGCAGCGCAAAAAACCAGTATATAAAACTCAAATTCTGAAAGTCTAAATCTTTGACAAATTTGCTCAAAAGCTGGAGGGAATGACATTTCAGAAGCTATATTCAGGAGTTTAGAGCGATCGCAATCGGTGTTTGAAGATCTTGCATCAGGGTCGTTTTTAGATTGATTGATAAAGTTTTGTAAAATATTGTGGACTAGATCGAAGGCGGCAAATGAATAATGTTGGTTGGCTTGGTACCAGACATTAAAATCTGTTGAACTATACATTAATAGGAGATCCTTGAAACTCAAAATTTACGTCTGAAAGTTTTTGTTTCCGTAGGCGGTCAATAAATAATAGTAAGATTTTAGAGGCTATTACCTCAATGCTTATAGATTAAGAGCTAAGCAAGTGAATGCAATTAGACTTTTGTCGAAGTTCCCAACAATTCTTGATTGTCTAAAGGCACAAATTCAGCCAGCGACTTTTACACTCGTCAATGACTTGCCTAATTTCTCACACTTGGTGCGATCGCGATGAAGATAATTATGTAACTACTTACAGCCTTGAAAAAACAGTTGTCTTAAGCTTTCAAATCTCCACACTTGAGCAGTTTTATAGCCGCGATCGCATACTGACTGTTAGGGCTAAGGACAATACTCTTGACTGTTCAATAACACTCGACGAACCGTGCTTTACGACGGTAAGCATCCTTTAGCAAACGCAAATAGCTTAACCAGCAGATCGTGATATACACTCAACCAATCACTTATTGAGTCGTCACTTTCCCAGATCTATCTATCGATACATATCTGCCTGTATGTTCCTCCTTTTTATTAGCACCGCTTAAAAGATCCTTGATGCCTTTTTGTCCTGTGAACATCGACTTCGCTGTATCGCTTGCAGAATCATGTCCATAGATTATCACCGCTGTATATTCTCCTTTTGCTATATTTTGAAGTACTGAGATTGCTCCACTCTCGTTTGCAACGGATTCTTCATGGCTACCTGCAACGTGAAACAAAGCCATATCCCCATACGTCTGACTTTGGCTATCAAAGTTAGAGAGAATAGCAATCGCGCTGCAATCTGTTAATCCCCATGTTTCCAATCCTTCACCAGCACTTGCTGGTACAGCCTTGCCCATAGCAACTTTTTTGTATTTTGAAGTCTCGACTTTCTCTAATACTTTCTGTGTCACTACTATTAGTAGAAAATCTCTTGTTAATGGTTGTTGTTGAGTTGGTCTAATACTTTCTGTGTCACTACTATTAGTAGAAAATCTACTTGTTAATGGTTGTTGTTGAGTTGGTCTAATACTTTCTGTGTCACTACTATTAGTAGAAAATCTACTTGTTAATGGTTGTTGTTGTTGAGTTGGTCTAATACTTTCTGTGTCACCTCCTTGAAATTGTCTATCCCAATCATCTATAAATGGTATATCTCCATTTAGATGATCCAGAGCTAATTGGCGATGTCTTTGGCGACTTTCTTGACTATCGTGACTATTTGTTTGGGACGGTTCTGCTTGCTGCGGTGGCGGTTGGGATGGTCTTGCTTGTTGCTGCTGCCGACTAGCTCTTTGTTCTCTTCGTTCTCTTCTTGCCTGTCGCGGATGGCGTATATCATCAATAAATCTTCGCATTGCTAATATTCCCTATGCTTTAAATAGTGTTTAAACGGTCAAAATCTATCAAAATAACCCTGAATTAAAAATTTATGGTTGTAGTGGTGGCAAAAGGCGCATCTGTTTTAAGGCTAATAAGTGCGATCGCACTTATTAGTCTTGAAGAGCTAGAGTAAGATTATCGTCTATGATTGAATGCAAAACGAAAGTTTGCTCATTCGACACTACCTCTAAATCTTCATCGTTTTTATACTTATACAGTTGTTGATGAACAACTTGAACCTTTTGAACCCCAGCCTGTAAATTTTGAGGCAGTTTAAACAAAATTCTGTTATGTTCAACAATTTGTGGTTCTAATAAATTCTCTTCTTCGTTTATTCGAAGCCGAGTCACATCTCCTTTAAGGTTTTTCCCATAGATAATAAGACTACTGCCCGCGACAATCTCGCCATTTGTCGATGGAGATGCGGTAACTTTATTAATACGCGGTTGATACAACATCTGTGAGTTGTAACTTGACTTAACTAAAGACTTCTGAGATTCATTCAATACCATCGAAACTTCGTAAGCAATTGAGGGTCGATAAGAACTTTGAAAGAGCGACCACAATCTTGACATCTGTTCTGTATTAAACAAGTTTGGTGCGATCCTTACTTGGTCTAATTCCTCGGTCAAAGCTTCAACAGAAGTCGATTCAATCGCTTGTGCCAAAAGACCAGAACGATTGATGGTTGCGACATGATTTAGTGCTGCTCGAATCCTAGCGTTAGATAAAACCGGAGTTTGATGCATGAGCTGCATGACATAACCCAACAGTATTTCCGTCTGAAAGTCTTTGTTTCCGTAAGCGGTCAATACGTAATGGAGATTGATGGCTAAGGGAGGAAGTGCATCTTCTTCTATACTAGTTTGATGACAGACAGGCTGGTTGCGATCGCTTTTGCCTAAGTCTGCATTACGGTTTTGTGCAACTTGGTAAAGAAACAGATTTAGCTGAGGTTGACCATCGACTCCAATAGAGATTTGGTCTGGGGGAAGTGTGGTTACTAGCACATTTCCCATACTAGACAGTGCTGCATTTTGAACTAAGCCGTCTTCTAACAAGTTTTTGAATACAGCCGTTATCGCTGCGATCGCTAATCCATTACTCATACATTTTTACCTAAAAAACTATTTGTATGGTTGGGCGGAATTTAATGCCAAGGTGAACCTCAACTTTTCGCTAAACAGGTTTTCAGAGGTTCTAAATGCTATTAAGATTTTCAAAGAATAATCCCAGATTATTCTTCAATTCAGCAATGGCTAAATTGATATTTGTTCAAACCCTTCATAAGCGATCTCGATCTCCTGAATTTCTACATCACTTGAATCCGTTTTCATCTCTCCAATCCGGTATTTAGTTGGCCAAGCTTCTGTAAACCGAAAGGCGGCTTTAGCCTCTCTCGCTTCATGAAAAGTGATTGATATATTTTTGCGCTGTTTGAACCAATTTCCCTGTTGCACCGACGAAAACCATAGCCAAAAACTTTTGGAAGTAGTCATACCTCTGCGTAAGGTTATATTTCCACCCACTGCGTTACCAGGAAGCTTAGTCAGGCGGGAGCGTCCCTTACTGGCCTTCCCCCAGCGCTCGTTAGTGACTTCTCTAAACTGGATAACCTCTTGGGTAAAGTCAAACCCATCACACCCCTGAAAAACTCCGTCCACAGAATCATTAGAGCCATCAAGTTGCAGGGTTATAGAGAAGCCAGCTGCCATTAATAAAGTTGATTTTTTAGGCATAGATCGATTGAAGTCTTTTTAAGATTACGGTTAGCTATTTCATCCCATTTTTGTTCGGTCGAACTATAGATGGGATTTGGCAACCCCCTATCTAGAGAGTGATATTTTTGGAGTAAGTCTCGAACCTACCACTCTTTAGATTCTCTGTTGTCAAGGTGAGTGGCTGTTGGGGGTGATAGATTTCTAATTGAGCGTTAGAGAGAAAAAGGTTGAGGTAGAATCTCGGTAATAGGGTACGTTTGACAGTATTACTCACCATATAATGGTGTCTACCTCTGGAGTATTTATTCTTCCATCTTCGCGAACATTACACCATCCGCTCAATTTCTGTAACGCACAGTTGAATTGTTTCACAAGCAAGCTCGGAATCGTTAGTTTCTGCATCAGATACCTTGTATTGCATAGGGAAAGTGCCTTTTAGTTGCCATTGAGCATGAACTGCTCCACCATCCCCTTGAAAAGTGAACATCAAATCCTCAGTTTTATATTGACCTAGCTGAGCATTAGGATTTAATTTTTTCCACCAATCCGCTAATTTTTTATCATTTCTAGGTATTGGGCAAACAAACGATGGTTCTCCAGGCGTTGTTGGGCCAGGTCTAGGTTCTAGTTTCTTCTTTCCTCCCGCCTGATTACCGACAGAATTAGAAGATACTTCAACATTCATTTCTAAACCACTAAAGCTTTGTACTATTACTTCTCCGCCTAAAGTGCCTCCACTAAGGCTAAAACCAGAGGCTAAAACAAATCTATCTGATTCTGGCATAACTTTCTCCTATTTTTTACTTAATATAAATGAGCTAAAACAAGTTATTGGTTGTTTTCATTTTCCAGAGCATTCCACTGACTAATGCGGAAGACCACAAATTCAGCTGGGCGTACAGGACATACACCAACATCGACATACAAACGACCCAAGGTCATCGTTTCAGGCGTATTGTTTTCAGCGTCGCATTTTACGTAAAATGCTTGGTCGGGAGTAGCACCAAATAAAGCTCCCTCGCGCCAGATGCGCTCCAAAAAGTTCATCACGCAATATCGCGCTTGCGCCCACAACTGTTCGTCATTTGGCTCAAAGACAGCCCACTGAGTTCCTGTTTCAATCGAGCGTTCGATATAGCTAATGAGCCTTCTGACACTGATATAGCGCCATTCAGTTTTGTCTGGTTCAACCAGAGTTCTGGCACCCCAAATCCGAATTCCTCGGTTAGGAAATTTACGAATGCAGTTGATCCCTAGCGGGTTAAGAAGTTCTTGCTCTCTAAAGTTAACATCATAGGCTAAACCAGTAATTCCCTTGGGTACTTCGTTTGCAGGAGCCTTGTGAACCCCCCGCGTTTCATCTGTTCGGCCCCATACGCCCATCATGTGACCAGAAGGAGGAACTAGAATCGATCGCCCTGCGTTTCCAGGATTGGGTACTCTAACCCACGGATAATAGAGAGCGCCAAACATGGAACGACGACCAAATTCATCTAACCAATTAACAACATCTTGAGGTTTAACGCGATCGGGTGGAGGATCTAACACTACCATTCGATTCGTTGGTCCTGGCATATCGCCACTTGTGGCACCTTCAGACATAGAGATCATGATTTCCATGACGCCATGAACTTGGTCAAGGCTCAAAATTCCAGCTTCATAAACTCGCATTAAATCTGGAAAAGAGATCATTGTAATCTCGTCAATTTCAAAGATTCCCATCACGCCAGTTCGATCGCCGCGATCGCCTTCAATTTCACGAGCGAATTTTCTAGGTGTAGAAATAGGCACTGGAGGCAGTAGCTCGTATTCGCCATTTAAGGGTCGTCTAGTTAAGGGCAGTCCAGGCTGAGCGATATCTGCAATCAAAATATACTCAGAGTCTTTCAGAGCTTCAACAACATATGTAGCAGCCTGGGTTTGAGGATTTTGATCCATACTTAGATGGTTGTATTCCTCAAGCACTTGGTCATCTCGGCACACTTTTAAAGAGAAAAACTCTGCTGGATTGTGGAGTACTTCTAAGTCATCTACTTTCTGAAAATCATTGTTTTCAAAACCATTCTCTTCAAAACCGTTTTCTTCATTGCTCTCACTAGCTGGAGGTAATGCACGAGGCTGTCCATTGAGAATTTCGACGGTAATAGATCCGTTGTCAAACTGTTCGGGTCGGATGGATAAATTTAAGCTGGGACGATTACCACGCCTTTGGATCTCTAAAAGCGGTGCTTGCCGATTTGCCTGATTTTGATTGATACCTGGTAGCTGCGTTCCGATACTGGTCACATAGCAACGTCCACCGCCGTTTAGGAAATATCCTCTTACTGCGAAAGGTAAATAGGCATCGAAATCCGTGAATCCATTTGAACTGCGTCGGGCAAAATAGTCAAGATACTGAGTCCAGCTTGTGACTAGCATTGGTTTGAAGATCTCGGCACCACCGCGTATATCTTCAGTAAAGCCAATAAAGCCTGCGACCGATGTACTAACGCCCTCAATCGGACGACTTCCGCGATCGACTTCTTCAACATAAACACCTGGGGCAAAGTAGTCTAACCTAGCCATGTTAATTGCTCCTTAACTTAGATAATTGGATGTGTAAATTTACTAGGAGGGCATAAGTAATATCTCTTTGGGAACATATGATTCTTCGCCTACAAAAACATCGCAACTCTTAGACTGATAGCCGAATCGTTTAAGATGTAAAGTGTAGTTTCCAAAAGTCAGGTTCTCAAAGAAGAAATACCCTTCTCTGTTGCTGATTGCTAGTTTTTCGGTTCCTTCAAGTACGATCTCAACTCGTCTTAATGGCTCTGAATTTAGAATGTTTTTAATAATCCCAGCAACAGCAACTCGCTGAACTTTAGCTTTGCTTCTGCTAATATCTGAAATTGAATTATCAACACCAAAGCTTCGTTCAGTGACCAAAGGTACGATTGTTTTTCTCCATACATTAAAGGGAACAGTTACTGTTAAATAAATAGCAGGTCGTATAGGAACAGAAAGAGAACTCCATAAACTTCCTACATCAATAGGCGGATCGTTAGTAACTGATAACGATAAGTTACCGTGACCGCGAAGGTCAGGAGTTAGAAACTCTTCCTGCAATAGGGGACTGCGCATTAACAGTAGTAAAGTTTCAGACAAAAGTTGATGCTCTCCTAATACAGTGCGATCGCGAGCTGTAATAACAATGGAGATATCAAACCAACTGGGTGATTTAGAAACTTGTGCAATTGGCCGTAAGTTATCAAAATGGCGTTCAACCTGCCTGCCATTACTTGGCATTTTTTTATTGATTCGAACATCATAGAGATAGAGATTAAGCGATCCGTCTCTATCTCTATTTTCTAAACTTGCAGGATGACTAAAGTCTATTTGCTCAGTGCTAGTGAGAACAGCTCCGTTAGCCAACATTTCAGCAAGGGTTTGAAGAATCGAATTCAACATAAGCAGATATCTAATTCATTTCGATATATTCAATTTAAGCAATTTTCTAGCTAATGCAATTAGACTTACGTATTAATTAAAATTAAAAAGTTATCGCTTAAATTTTTAGAGAGCGAAAGAAAAGCCCATATATACATATAGGCTTTTCTCTCAGGAACAATTGACTATATGGCGATCCCATAGCAACGGAACAAAAAATAAAGCTGCGCGTATAATTAACTTCGGGGGTTTGGGGGAAGATAAGTCCTACACTATAAACGAGGCGGATATATCTGAGCGTAGCTCAGTACCGCCAATGTCTTAACGTTGCTGAATAGAGAGTGGATTTGTTAAAAAGAAAGAGTTGAACAAACTCTTTTGATTAATCTGAAATGTCCTCGATGCCAGTCTGGCAAGGAATTAAAATTTGGGAGCGTCGAAAATATTTTACAGATGGGTACTGTATTTATGCTATTTATATTCCCGCAAAAAAACATCAAGTTTTGCCCAAAACTCAGTAAACCAGAGTATTAAGGCTCATAGTTAGCCGTATGTAGGTGAAAATACGAGATTTAGCGTCGGGGATGCTGATGTTTTGGCGACTCTTATCCAACCACGTTGTTGAGACATAAAGTTAAGCTCGGCTGCATCGCTCAACTTTATGTTACTTAAAATCAAGTTAAATGCTCAAGTATTCTATTAGATTATTAATGCATTATTTAAGATTTTGAAGAGTACCTATTCCTACTTAATCCACTGCTTATTGAGCAACGCCGAACTCTTGGGCGAGGATTACAAAGATTACATCATATCGCTTCTACTTGGAAATTGCTACATTCTTCTGACCATAATAGTGTAAACTTATAGGTAAAGGACAGAGCAGAAAATAGGTTATGATCAGCAGAGCAATATTGATCGATTACGGAAACTGTCGTTTTGGGCGATCGCTTTAAATGTTTTGAATCTGTAATTCTACATCCATTACCCTGTCTACCTCACAACTAACAGCAACTTTTTTTATTATAGTTTGATTCTCAAAAGGTGACACAATAGGGGTAATTTGAGGGTTGTCTCTTCTTTCCCACTCTTATCTTGCCTTTTTGCAACACTACTCCGATTACTGACGAGGAAAAGGAATTACTTAATCGCCTCACTAAAAAGCCAATATAATGTGCGATAATTGAAAAAAAAGTAAAGTAAATCGAAACAACTCGAACTAAAACACTTGTCTTCTCAAATCGATGCCTTTACATCTCTCACGTCGCTCGTTCTTTCTTCAATCTATAATTTTATCTTTGGCGGTTGGTGCCTGCAAATCGGCACAAAAAAACACCGTTCCTTTGGTTATTGGTGTCATTGATTATGACCAAGACGAACAACTTATCAACCGCTATACAAGTTTTAATCGCTACTTAAGTTCGATATTAAAAGCACATATTGAAATCGAGCCAACTTTCAATGAGCGCAAAGCGTTGGATCGCATTCAGAGCCAAGCTTGGTCTTTGGTCTTTGCACCTCCTGGAGTAGCAGCAATAGCCATTGCCGATTTTCAGTACCTTCCTCTTTTTCCCATGCAGGAGGACGTAACTAATCTCCGCTCTATTTTTGTCGTTCGTAATGATAGCTCAATTCGGGAATTGAGGCAATTGGAGGAAAAAACTATTGCCTTGGGTCAAGTTGGCTCGATTACGGGGTATTATTTCCCAATTTATAATCTTTACGGTTTAACCCTTGCCGAAGTCTTACTCGCACCAACACCCAAAACCATTCTTGAATGGGTTGCTCGAAAAAAGGTAACTGCGGGGGCACTTTCTACCAAAGAATTCAATCTTTACAGCTCACAATTTAGCCAGACAAAGTTTAGAGTCTTTTATACTGACTCTCACACAGTTCCTCCCAGTTCCATTTTGCTCGCACCGACTGTAGATCGGACTTACCAAGATCGAATCATCGAAGTTATGAGGAATGCACCTCCCGATGTGGTTCAGAAAGCAAGCTATGTTCCAAACGCGCCAGTACCGAATTATGAATACACAATATCAGTGGTTCAGCGAGTTAGAGCGATTGCCTCGGATTTAAATATCGCGCACAAATAAGTTACTAAAGGTACAGCCGACATACGGATACCGTTAGCAAAAGTAATTAACTAGTAACTAAACGTAATGCAAAAAAAATGTAGAATACGATCATTCCTCGCACCATGGGTAGTGTTGTAATTTTGTGGTTAAAAGGGCGATATCTTAAAAGAAGAAATCAACTAAAACCATTTGGAATTACTAAATTTTATACAGATGGATTAAAAACTTATGAACGCCATATTGCAGAAGAAGCAGAAGCTCATAATACGAAATACAAAAAAGAATGATAAAAATATAAGCAGAGAGAAAGTAAGATTAGCAAAAGATGAGCCGAGTACTGAAGATAAAAATCTCAGAAACAGTTAACGAGTTGAAAAATCTCCTAAACTCAACTGAGAACCAAAAGCTAAAAGAAAGAATCCAGACTTTGTACTGGCTTAAAAGTGAGCTGAGCAAGTACAAAGCGAAAATGCGTTCGCGAAGCTAATAGGAAAACACAGAACAACGGTATCAAAATGGTTAAGAAGCACATGCGGCTAAAGCCTTTGTCGGACGTGAGGGATTAATGCTTTACTAGTAAAGGGAAAAAGTAGTGGTAGAAGCAGAAAAATAGATTCCGAGGTTGAAGAAAGCTAGAAACAGGAATTGGAAGATGAACAGGGATTCTCTAGTTACAAAGAAATTCAAAGCTGTCCGCGCTTCGGATAGTGCATGATGTAGAAATGAGCTACATAGGAGTACATCAGTTAGTACGCTATCGATTAAATGCTAAATTAAAAGTTCCCCGCCCAGTTCACATCCAACAAAAAGAAGCAGCAGTCGAAGGCTTTCAAAAAACTAGGACAACGTCTACAGCAGATTCTAAATCAGAATTGAGACAAAGTGGAACGATATCAACGAGTTCGATACTAGTGTCAGGATAAGACTCGAATCGGATTAATTACACTTTGGGCAAAAAAACTGACCGCTAAAGGAATCCAGCCAGTTGGTATAGAGTAATGGTGCTTTGATTACCTTTGGTTGTATGGTCTAGTTGAACCACGTAGAGACAGCTGCTTGGTGCGCGTATATGCGGAAGTGCGCCTTTGTCTTGCTAAGTCAGCATTCCCTTGCGTCTTACGCCAACGCGGTGAAACAGTTACGTTGCGGAGGTTCCCTCCGTTGCGAGACACCCTCGACAGTACGTGCGTACAAGTCCTTCGTCTGCGGAGGGAAAGCCAAGGCGCGTTTTGAGTGGGAAGCTTCTCACTCAAAAGCCGCCGTTCCTGCAAGGCTTTCTCGCAAAAGCGTTGCGGGGGTTTCCCCCGTTGCGACCAAGGACGCTTCGTCCGCAGGTGAGTCCGTTGCGGGGGTTCCCCGCGTCTTCTGGAACTGTCGAGGGCGAGGTACCTGCGGGGGGTACCCCTTGGTTGTCGAGGGCGAGTAAACTGAGTCAAGACCCCGCGTCGCCGACAGGCGCAAGGGAATGCTAACGGGTGTTGAACCATGCGCGGGGGTCTGACTTCTGTCGGCGACGCGGTGAGTCCAGTTCTGCGGACGGGTCAGTTGCGGAAGTGCGCCTTACTCTCTGCAGGGAACTGGCAAACCCTTTAGGGGGTCGCATCCGCTTTTCCTACGGCTTTATGACGTTTTGAAGGAATTACTTGCTCATATGCTGACCAAAAATCAGTGTAACTAACTGTACACTGTCGATATACAGGAGTTAATGAGAGCCAAAGTTTTCTGGCACTAACTCGAATGCGATCGCCAACATAAACTCCCACTATTTCCTTGGTTTCTAAATCTAAAAATAACCAAACCCATTGTTGATTACCTTTATTGCTTACAAACGACCACATTTTCTTACATTGAATAGTCAATTTCTCTGTCTTGGTGCGCGTTCGCGATTCGTCTTAAAAAGACGCGGTGAGACAGTTGCGTTGCGGAGGTTTCCTCCGTTGCGTGACACCCTCGACAGTACGTGCGTACAAGTCCTTCGTCTGCGGAGGGAAAGCCAAGGCGCGTTTTGAGTGGGAAGCTTCTCACCCAAAAGCCGCCGTTCCTGCAAGGCTGTCTCGCAAAACCGTTGCGGGGGTTCCCCCCGTTGCGACCAAGGACGCTTCGTCCGCAGGTGAGTCCGTTGCGCGGGTTCCCCGCGTCTTCTGGAACTGTCGAGGGCGAGGTACCTGCGGGGGGTACCCCTTGGTTGTCGAGGGCGAGCAAACTGAGTCAAGACCCCGCGTCGCCGACAGGCGCAAGGGAATGCTAACGGGTGTTGAACCATGCGCGGGGGTCGCACCGCTTTTTTTTAGCTCGAATCTTTACTTGTTTAAGAACTGACTCGTATTTTTTAGGCGCGTTTTGAGTAAGAATCTTCTTACTCAAAAGCCGCCGCGATTGATATAGTTTTGTAGCCAAGGTTCAGAGATTTCCAATGCGCCAGCAATTCCTGCTAATGAAATCTTTTCTAAGAGCAGTCGATCTATTAGCTGCTTAATATCTTCTGAAATTTTTCTTTATCTAGGCTTTTCAACAAATTGATCAGAAAATTGGGATACAAGCCCCGTCGTAGAACGACGGCTTTGTATGGTATTATAAGTGTGGTTAAAATTTTCACTCCTTGTTTGCAGTCGATATACCAACATTGAGTTGTGAAACCGAGCCTGAACCAGTAATAGGAAAATAGTTGATGGGCAATGAATAAGTCATCCTAAAGACATCTAAAAAATAATATTTTCGGTATCCTTAAGTTGCGAGAGGACATTCCGAGACTCTAAACGAATGTGGGAGTAGGCATAAGACCTGGTTTCAGGCAATCTATGTTGAACCTTAACCCCATTCAGCGACCTTCTTTTTAGGTGGGCGTGGTGAGGAATCTCTGCACTTTGAAGGCCCAGAGGATGTCAAGACCACAATCATTGCATTTGTAATTTTGCGAGACACTCCGTTGGAAAAGCTGCCGTGTGTGAATATTCATACAAAAAACGCGCCATCGGTTTCACCGACTTAAAGGAAGTGTCGAGGGTGTTGATTATGACGAATTTTACCGTTTTTGACGATCACATGATAAACAAAAGTTGGACACGATAAAGTTAATTCTGACATATACAAAATTCCAGTAAAGAATTACTCTCCTATTTTCCTTTATGGGATTACCAACGTTAGTTAAGATGGCATCCTTGGTAAACTTCATCTCTTCAATCGACCGTTCTCCCGCCTCATCATCACCCGCGCCGCAAGCATCGGTGACAACCTGGCTTAGTCTAACGCCTTGTTGCTCGATCTGCTTAATTTTAGCGTTTAATCTTTTAATTTTTTATCATAGTTCTACGCAATAAATCGAGGGCAGAACAAGAACTCAAATAACGAGTTAGTTCGCGTCCTCTTTGATGACCAAACTTATACTCTTGAATAATAGTCTTATTTTCTGGAGTGGCAAGACCGATATAAACTAAACCCACGGGTTTGTTGGTTGTATCGCCTCCAGGTCCAGCTATACCAGTGATACTAATTCCCCAATCGGTATGTAGCTGTTGCTTGACTCCTAAAGCCATTTGCTCGGCAACAGTTTCACTCACTGCCCCGTACTTAGCTAAATCCTGAGAATTAACGTTTAACAAACCTTCTTTGATCTGGTTAGCATAGGCAATTATTCCTCCCCAAAAATAGCTGGAGCTACCAGGAATATCCGTCAGCATAGATCCTAAGCCTCCTCCTGTACAAGATTCGGCAACGCTTAAAGTCTGCTGGGCAGCTTGCAATAGTTTCCCGACTACAGAAGCTAAAGTTTCTTCATTACTACCAAAATAATTGAGTCCCGCAATATTTTTTATTTCTGTGGCTAAAGGCTCAATTAAGGCTAAAGCTTCTGCTTGAGAAGCAGCTTTAGCTGCAACCCGTAGGCGAACTTCTCCCTTACCAGCATAAGGAGCAACTGTAGGGTTATTAGATTCAAACAGATGGTTTACCTGTTCTGCTAGAGCAGACTCGCCAATACCGCGAAACCGCATCATTTCGCTGTAGATGATGTCTTTGCCCCAACCTTGACTTTTCAGAAAGGGAACGGCGGTTTCGTGCCACATTCGGTGCATTTCTGAAGGAACTCCAGGAAAAGTCATAATGGTAATGCCATCTTTGGGCTGCCAGATAATACCTGGGGCTGTTCCTGTAGGGTTAGGCAAAGTTTTGGCACCTTGAGGTACCATCGCCTGTTTGCGGTTGCTGGGGGTCATCTCTCGCCCCAGCAAAGCAAATTTGCTGCTAATGTCTTGAATTATTGCCCGATCTTCGACGAGATGAGTATTAAAAAAACTAGCAATTGTCTCTGTTGTCAAGTCATCTGGCGTTGGTCCTAAACCACCAGTAAAAATTAAAATAGATGAGCGATCGCAGGTAATATCTAATACTTGGTGAATCCGAGCTACGTTATCACCAACCACTGTTTGATAGTAATGGGGAATACCTAAACTGGCTAGCTCCTGAGCTAAATACTGACAGTTGGTATTCAGGATATCGCCTAAAAGTAATTCTGTACCAATACAAATAATTTCCGCGCTCATTGATTTTATTTATTAAAAAACTAGGCTATATGCTTGTAACTAAAAAAGCAGATGTAAGGTGGGCAAAAGCATTTTTTAAGTGTGTTCTTAAATTGCAATTAAATATTTGCCCACCCTAGATTTAATATTTATCTATTATTTATGGCTGTGGCGCGATCGCCAAACTTGCCGAACTTGCCAAACCTGCCAAATTAATAACATTGTTGCACCAATAGCATAGCCCCAGCCACTAGGGATATTAGAAAAACCTAAAGCCAAACTACCAACCCAAAAAGTCAGTGTATAAATTAACAATACAGTTTGACGTTGGGAAATGCCTGATTTGAGCAACCAGTGATGGAAATGGCTTTTATCGGCAACAAAAGGAGACTTCCCTTTGCTGATTCGCGAAAGAATTACCGCCGACGCATCTAAAATAGGCACTGCCAAAATTAGATAAGGTAAAACAACAGCGGTGATAAAAGTGGTCTTAACCAGACCAATTATACCCACTGCTGCCAGGGTAAAGCCCATAAAATATGCTCCCCCATCCCCCATAAAAATTTGAGCAGGATTGAAGTTATAGCGCAAAAAACCCAAAGCCCCTCCCGCCAAAGCAGCAGCAATCAAGGCAGCAGCAGGCTGATTCATAAATAGGGTTACTACCAGCATCACAAAGGCAGCAATCCCAGAAACTCCTGCTGCTAGACCGTCAACGCCATCAATCCAGTTGATCGCATTAGCCATGCCTACTAACCAAATTACGGTAATGGGCAGACTAAGCCAGTAAATCTTGATTAAAGAGTATACGGGAAAAGACAGAAATTCGATGCGAACTCCCAGATACCAACAGCCAGTTGCCACAGCAATTTGCATCAAGAGCCGCGAAATAGGAGTGAGATTGAATAGGTCATCGGCAAAACCAATCCCAAAGAAAAGAATGCTACCAATAATAACGACCTTAATTTCATTTAACTTGTGGGGAGCTAAGGCAGAAAATCCGCCTAAAAGCCCAACAATTAGTAAGGCAGTCATTGTTCCAGCAAAAATTGAAACCCCTCCAACACGTACAACGGGGTCTTTATGAATTTTTCTAGCGTTTGGTCGATCTACTATACCCAACTTCAAACCCAAGGTTTTAACGTCGGGTATAGTCCATAACACAAAAGTTACAGAAATCAGAAAAGCAATCAGATGATATAGTTCCATAGGCATCTGATAGGAGTTCTCGAACACCTAATAATAAAAGCACAAAGTAGATCAACCGTCAAATATTACTCGATTTTATGTAGACCGAGTAATCTTTAACAAGATAACGCTTCCGTTTTCTTAACCTTTAATTTTGGTAGGTACAGGAATCTCCAAATAAGGATAAAGAGGAAAGCGATCGCATAATGCTGCTACTCGATTTAGACAATCACTTTGAGTAGCCTCGTCTTCGGGGCTAAGTAATTTGTCTGCGACAATATTAGCAATCTCTTGGAATTCTGTCTCCCCCATTCCTCTTGTTGTCATAGCAGGAGAACCTAAACGTAGCCCACTAGTTACAAAAGGAGACTCAGGATCGAAGGGAACAGTGTTTTTGTTGGCAGTGATATTAATTTGACTAACTAAAGCATCTGCTTTTTTGCCTGTCATGCCGATACTACGTAGGTCAAGTAAAAGTAAATGATTGTCTGTACCGTCAGACACTAGCTTGATGTTTCTGGCTCTAAAAGCTTCTCCCATTGCTTGCGCATTGGCAATTACCTGGGCGGAATACTCTTTAAATTCTGGCTTGAGTGCCTCGCCAAACGCCACTGCTTTAGCAGCAATTGCGTGTTCAAGGGGACCACCTTGAGTACCAGGGAATACTGATTTATTTAATTTTTTACCTAGTTCAGGATCGCGAGTCAAAATCAGACCGCCTCTAGGTCCTCGAAGAGTTTTATGGGTGGTAGTGGTAACTACGTCACAATGGGGAACAGGATTGGGGTGATGACCTGTAGCCACTAAACCAGCAATATGAGCAATATCAGCTAGTAAGTATGCGCCAATTTCGTCAGCGATCGCTCTAAATTTAGCAAAATCTATAGTACGAGAATAGGCAGAATAACCACAAATAATCAGTTTAGGACGTTCAGCCAGAGCTAATTCTCTTATTTGCTCAAAATCTAGCTGTTCTGTGTCTTTATTTACGCCATACTGAACGACGTTAAACCATTTTCCTGAAAAGTTGACAGGCGAGCCATGGGTTAGATGTCCACCGTGGGACAAGTCCATACCCATGATAGTGTCTCCAGGCTCTAGTAAAGTCAGAAACACGGCAAAATTCGCCTGTGCGCCAGAGTGGGGTTGAACGTTTGCCATAGCTGCACCAAAAAGCTGCTTGGCACGGTCTATGGCTAACTGTTCGGCACGGTCGATAAATTCACAACCGCCATAGTAGCGTTTACCTGGTAAGCCTTCGGCATACTTATTAGTTAAGACCGAACCCTGGGCTGCCAAAACTGCGGGAGAGGTGAAGTTTTCGCTGGCAATTAGCTCCAGGTGCGATCGCTGACGCTTTAATTCTAAATCGATAATTTCCGCAATATCTGGGTCGGTTTGAGCCAGAAAATCTAAATTTGTTTTAGTCACTATTTTAATTCTGTATTTGTTCTGATAAGTTTTAATCTATGCTAGCCAATTTATTGTTTTCCTAACAGCATCCTCTCTAGGATAGCTAAACGATGAGCGATCGCTTACTACCAAAGCTGGTCGCTTTTTGGTTTCATTACTTTACTATGGTATCAATTAATTTGGGTAGATACCTTGCTTTCATTTGGTTGACGATAAGTATGTAAAATCTGAAAAAATTCATCAAAATCAAAGCTTCTAGGATCGAATCTCTGACCAGATCGATCTACATTTTTATGGGTAGTAATGCGGTTATCGGGAATGTTGCTCAGGGATAACAGCCAAGCCAAAGCCTTATATTGAGCATCTGTATAACCACTATGGCTAGGCTGATTTTTGCGTCCATCTGGTGGTGTTTCCAAAGATATATGATAGGCAAAATTATTTACTGATGGCGGTAAATCAATATTAGTCTTAACTGTTTCAATTCCTTGACTACTCTCAAATACCGAGTTTCCTGCCCCAAAAGCCCGTTTATCAGATGGGACAAGATAAATAATCATACCATCGAGGGTAATTAAAGCATGGTAACTAACTTGCTGACTAATATCATTATGAGGTGTTCTAAAAGTATTAATAGCACTCATAGCCGAACCAACGGTTTCATGCAGCACAGCGAGCGCTGAATTATGCAGAGGATGATCATAAACGTCAGCGCTAAAGCGATCGCCGTAGTTGCTAGAATCGGCAATGGCGATTGTATATTCAGGTTTATATTCTTCAAAAGCTTTAGTAGTCTTGAACGTAGCTGGGACTAAAGACACATTGGGGTTTGCTTTGGGGGGAGGCTGAACCTTCTTGGCTGGGGAAATTGGCTTGGCTATTTCTGGGGCTTGAAGAGGATGTTGGTTTTCTGGGGCTATGTTTTTGGGGGCTATGTTTATATTCTGGCTCAGACATTGACTTGAGCCTTGGTGAGCGTATTTGGCATCACAAAAAGCATTAGCAATTCTATCTTGGTGTTGTAACCATTGATTTAATCCCACTATAAAAAGAGCGATCGCAGTTGAAATAACAATTATTGGCTTATGACGCAGATAAAAGAAAAATGAGTTTGCTTTCATAGATTGTAAGACGATGATTATTGCTAGTGTTCCCTTAAAGCAGCAAATAAGAAAAGTCCTGGCTAAAATTGAGCAGAACTTTTTCTAAAGCCGAAATCATTTTTGGCAGTTAATTTTGCGGCTATTCTGAGCGATCGTGCTGATTAAGTCAATAAATTAGTCCAAAACAGCCAATCCCATAATCTGTTTCTAAATAAGATAAAAAGCTTTTGAATATACCCCTCAAGTTTTGGCTGTCTTAGTCCTTGGGTGTGCTGCGATAAAATTTGATGAGATAGCTTATTTCCCTGATAAATCTTGAGGGCGATCGCTCCTATTTTTTTTTAGTAGACCTCTTGCATGAATAAAGAGAAAAGTCGAACACGTTATTCGGTGTCTGAAGATTTTTCGGATTCTGGCACAGCCAGATCGTAATCGTCGTCGTCGATTCGGATTACGTTTTAATTTGATTGCTGGTTTGTATAATTATAGGCTGAATTTAGCGATCGCGCCCTTTATGCAGGGGGTCTATTTGATTATTAAATTCTATCAATGGTGCAATGCATAATCGTCACGGCTCTAACAATTTGGTTTAGCTCAGTAGCGACTGGCGTATGTGTTCGGACTGCTTGCAAAGTAGTTGTTGCCGTGAGATGTGTGGCAATTTCTGAAATTCGTGCGGTGTGTAGCTGCTTGATGCGATCGCTAATAGCCAAAAGATATTCATCTAAGGGTGGTAGGGGCAGAAGCTTTTGTCCTCCATTGAGCGTATCGGCTAGATTATCTAATACCTGCTCGATTGCTTCGGTAAGCTGTTCGACCTCGGCAAGCCGATCGACACCGTTAACTTTTCTGCTATGTTCGGTTAAAGTAGTCACTGAGATAAACAAGCTACGAATATAGAGCATCAGGGTTATCACAGGTTCAATCTCTCCTCGAACATGACGAGGTTCACTAAATAATCTTTGGGCAGCAGCTTCGGCATTAGCATTTTCTAAGGCTGCCTGATGACGCAACCGAGGGAGCGAACTTTCAGAAGTCCGATCTTCTCTGTGTAAGTATTCATCGATTGCAACTTGAAAATAAGCTAGATTAGCTCGAATGGTTTGTTCTAACTGAGCGGGAAGCCGTTGTCGTTCCCAGCTAGGAAAAAGTAGATAGCTGCCCAAAAGTGCTAATAATCCTCCAATTAGGCTATCAGCAATTCTGGCAATTCCCAGTTGCCAGTTGCCGACTCCAAAAGTGTTTAGTAGCAGGATAATTATAGGTGTCAGCAGCGTAATAAAAAGGCTGTAGCTAAGAGAACGTAAAGATACAGCGGTAAACATCAGTAGCAAAATTGTTAGGGCAATCTCTAGAGGATTGTGGATCGCCAACGCTAAACTAATGCCGATCATACCGCCGACAACAGTGCCTAAAACTCTTTGTACTGTCCTTTGAAACGTTCCTCCAAAGTTAGGCTTTAGGGCAATCATGGCTGTCAGGGTAATCCAATAGCCTTTAGGTATGGGTGATACATTGGCAATTAACTGGGCAATGGTTACCACTACTGCTAGGCGCAAAGCATGACGTAGAGTAACCGAGCGAAAAGTGAAGTTGCTTTTAATTGTATCTAACCAAGAGATAGGTTCTGGTGTTGAGAAGAATCTCTTTGACCTGCCGTAGCTTAAGGTCAAATCTGTGGCAATTTTGGCATCAGCCTGAATTTGCTGGGCTAATTCGACTAGGCTTGTTACTATTTTGCGCAGATTGACTAAACTTGCATATTCATCAGCTTGAATTTCAATCGTTTGCTCGTAAACCCGATTGCGTAATCTTTGCCATTGATACTCTAAGGCTTTTATGCTTCGTTGCAAATCTTCTAAAGGTATAAAGTTTCGGTTTTTCTTGAGGGCAGTCGAAAATCTTTGTAAACTGATGGCAACTTGCTCTATTACCTGCTCTGTTTCTGGCTGTAAATGATTGAATAAGGGATTTTGTAAGGCGATCGCCTTGAGTTCTACTACAGCAACTAAAGAATTGATAGTTTGGTTAGCGCCTTCAATTGATGCTAGTAGTTGATTTCCTCTAGGGCTTTCTGCTTTTTCCCTAGTCCAAATCGATGTCCAAATACTACGGGCAGAAGCTAAGTTTTGAGTTACTGCATCTTGGGCTTGCCAGAATTGTTCAATCCAGTCTTCTTGCTTTGGTGAACGGGATGTTTTTTCACCTACCAAATGAGCCAGCTTGCTTAAAGTCAGGTAGCAATCGGCGACAGCCTGCACCACAGGTGTGTGTGGACGCACTATCCATAAAGCTGAAGATAATGCCATTGCCCACAGTCCACCAGTAAAGCAAAACAAGCATTGTTCGAGTACCGCAGTTAGATTGGGAAATGAAGAGAATCTAGCCAAGGCAATAACAAACATTATCGAAGTAGCAAAGCTAGCGCTTGTCATTGCCGATCCAAACAGACTAGCTAAAGCAAGCAAAAAAATAACCACGAATGTGGTTATGATAGCTAGCCAAAAGCTACCGCTCACCAAATTGGCGATTAGCAAGGCAAGGGTGATACCGACTGTTGCAATCCCTCTTGCTGTAACTTGATGCCGATAAGCTCCGCTTACAGGGACTATCTCAACCAAGAAAGCGGCGATTGTTGGGATGGCACTGATCTTTGGCTGACCTAGAAAAAAACCGACTGCAAGCGGACCACTCAATACTAAAAGCATCCAAGCTCCACGAATGAAATCGGGCTTGCCTAGACTGATTTGAAACTGCTGCTGCAACCAGTTAAGAAGATATTGATTTTGATAAGGCATAGCTAGGCAGAAATTTCCATAGTCATATTAAACGCCTAGATCTTGCATTGCTAAGCGAATTTGCTCGATACGTCGGCGGTTAACTCCTAAATCTGATTCTCCTACCCGTGAAGCAGATCTTACTTGAATTATATTTTCGTCTTCAGGAAAATAAAATTCGGCATCATCGACAAATTTAAAAATACGGCTGGTAGATTCAGCATAAATATAGTTATCTGTATCTTCAATAACTTCAGTGCGGGGTACAACTGACAAGACTTTTAATAAAGTTTCTTTAGCCGTAGCGCGATCGCTTTTATAAGTAATAGGCTCAACTGCGTGTTTTTCATCCCCATCTTGACTAACAACACAATTAGGCGAACTAGGACAAGCAGCTAAATGACCATTATCTAAGCCAATAGCTGCAACAGCCGAGGCAGTAAATATTAGACTGCTAGATAGGGTAATAATAATACCAATGATAATTGAGATAAAACGAGACACAATCAATTTACTCTTTAAAGAATTACTCTTTCACTATAGATTGATTCTTAATTTTTATTAGTAGGATTTACACAAAAGAAATAATTTGATTAGGTGAAGGAAAACAGGTTACTGTCAAATTATGGCTAGTAAAATGACCCATATAGACTAGACTTCTTGATCGAGAGGTAAAAGGGTAAGGGTTAAAGCCGTGCGACCCTGCTGCTGAAACAGCAGCCAAGGAACGCGCACCAAGACAGGGCAAAATAATTAATCTTTTATTCATGCAAGAGGTCTAGTATAAAAATTACCGTTAATACTCTTCTTAAGTAAAATTAAATTCAAAATCCCAAACAATAAAAAACGGCGTTCTCAATTTCATTATTGATTTCCAATGATTTAGAATGGTGATTCGTACCAATGACCTTGCAGTAAATCATAGTGATCGTCTGGCTCGTCATTATAGCGAGGAAGAGTACGAAGATAATCATCTGGAGGAAGAAAATATAAAAGTTTGATATTCATTGCTTTTAGTCGTTTAGCATTTTGATAGACCATATAATATAGATCGTCTCCATCCCATCGATCTTGGTAGGAATTTATTAATTCCGCCAATTTAATAGTAATTAATTCTCCGCTACATTCGTCTCTATAAAAATATCCACCATTAGGTTTTTCTTTAGCTATTTCCATTGTTTTAAAAAATGATTCTGGCACGTCGATCAAAGAAAATTGAGGAAACCTATTGAAATTGAATTTAAAATCACCTTTTGAATTGACTTCCATCAATAAATTATCAGCATCATGTATTACTCTATAATAAAAGGCATTGCATTTTAACTTTATTGATATATCTGAGAGTCTTGGACGAATGCTATTAGCTCGTAAAAACAACCATTCATTAGGGTAAGTCCGAACTACTGCCCAACCATTTCTTCCAGAAGCTAAAGCTACTATTAACAAAGGTGGTCGAGCGCTCCAATAACGTCTATCCAGCTTTTCAATGTTGATTGCTAAGTATGGAAGTCTAGGCAGTAAATAATAACCTCTTTCTTGTGTTAATAGATTGGTAATTGTTTGTGCGATGTGTAATGAGTTATCAGAATTAATATATGAGGTAAAACTTGTATATGTGGGGTATTTTTGAGGATATCCATAGTGCATTAGATTATAAGCAGCAAAATAATAATAAATATATACAGCAAACAATAATTGCTTTTCTAGGTCAATACTTTATACAAATATAATTATTGAACTTTCTAAAGATTATTAGATCGAATTATTAAATTGTCTATTTCTCAAGCAAAAATTCCCGTACAGCTTTTTTAATAAACATTTCATCTTCAGGATTCTGATAGGGATTTCCCGCCCGATGTCCCCAAATAGAAGGAATTGGCAGATATTTAGCATTAGGAATTAAATCAGCTTCCGCTTTACAGTCTTCAGGAGTAAAGTATAAATCTGTTGCACCGGGCATGACTAAAGTTTTAGCCGTAATAGCCTTTAGTGCCTGTTGATAATCTCCTTGATAAGTTGGATTATTACTAACATCGCAATGCAACCAAGTATCAATCATTGCTAATAAATCGTGAGGATCGCGTTGACGATAATTGGCTTCCCAACCTCTGACTAAATAATCTTCTAGAGACTCATAACCAAACTGATAATAAAGTCCCTGGCGATAGTAAGCTTGAGATGCTGCCCAACTTGCGTAGATGCGGGAAAAAGCTTTGAACCCGCGATCTGGGATATCTTCAAATAAAGTACCATTCCAAGCAGGATCTGCGGTTAGTGCCGTGCGTAAACTTTGCAAAAAAATCTTGTTGTGATCTGTTGTCCGTGCTGTAGCGCATAAAGCAGCAATTCGTTCGACGTATTCAGGATATAGCGCACCCCAATGATAAGCCTGTTGCGCCCCCATCGACCAACCATAGACTAAAGCTAGTTTCTCAATTCCCAAACTGTCTAGTAGCTGTTTTTGAGCGCGAACATTATCAAGATGAGTAAACCAAAATCCTAATTCTGCTAAACCACAGGCTTGATCGTTGCTAGGAGAACTAGATAAGCCATTGCCAAACATATTAGCAATGATAATAAAATACTGACTTGGATCGAGAATACTGTCAGAACTAATTAACCATTCGATATCTTTATGGTTTGCCCCATAAGATGTGGGATATAGAATAACGTTAGTGCGATCGCTATTTAATTCCCCATAAGTTTTGTATACTATTGTTGCTTCGGATAGTACTTTTTCGCATTGCAGGGAAAAATCTGCGATCGCGAAATAATTTGTATTTTGATTCATGTTGCTTTGAGGCGGTGAGTAATTTTAAATTTAAAGACGTACAATAATTAGTACGAGTAGAAATTGATTATGGATATTCATAGTGCGAGTCAGGCTAGAGCAAATCTATTTAAGTTATTAGAACAAGTTAATCGAGAAAGCAAACCTTGTATTATTACCTCTCGTAAAGGTGATGGAATATTAATCTCTAAAGATGATTGGGAAAGCATACAAGAAACATTATATTTGCAATCTATACCAGGAATGGTCGAGTCCATAAAGCAAGCTGAAAATGATGAATGGGCATCAGAAGCAGAATTTATGGATAAGTTAAATGGCTTGGACGATTAAGTTTTCTCGTAAGGCTTTAAAAGATGGTAAAAAATTACGAGCTGCCAATTTAGCTACTAATGTTAATCAATTAATTGAAGTTCTTAAGCAAAATCCGTATCTACCACCATGCAAAAAACTTTCTGGTGATTTGCATGGTTATTATTCTCGACGTATTAACATTCAGCATCGTCTAGTTTATTCGATAGATGAAGAAAATAAAATAGTAAAAGTGGTTTCTGTTTGGTCGCATTAGGTCGAATAAAATAATATGCGATCGCTATTTAATGCCCTATAGGTTTTATATATTATTATTGCTTCTGTTAATATTGTTCTGCATTACCAAGAAAAATCTTTGATGACAAATTTATATGGTTCATTTCTTATGCTTAACTCATCTATATTTTTAACTATTTTGTCCTCAGCTATTTTAGCTGGAGTTAATCCAGCCCAGGCTCAAACACAGATTAACATTGACTATGAAACTCCTGCTTTTGAAGACAGAGAACTTACTATGGGTGCAGTTAAAGTTTTAGTCAATTATAAACCTTTTAATTTAGAGCAAGGAGATTCTTTTGAGGATAAAAACCTCTATTATCGTATTTTTTATAATGACGTAGAAAAGAGGGAGCAAAAAGCTTTTACTTTTAATAACAGTAATATTTTATTAAAAGATTTGGATGGAAACAATATTCATGAAGTAATTATTTCTACTAACAGTGGAGGAGCGCATTGCTGCACTAGTTTTAGGATTTATACTTGGCAAAAACATCAGTTTTTTGAGATAAAAACAGGCGATTTAAATTCTGGGGGTGGAGAATTCAAAGATTTAAACGGAGATGAAAAAATTGAATTTTTAACGGCAGATAACGCTTTTCTCTATACGTTTAGTAGTTATGCAGGTTCTTTTCCTCCATCTCTAATTTTAAGTTTCAATAACGGTGAATTTAAAAATGTTACCCGTCAATATTCTCAAGAACTCAAATCAACTGCTTGGCAAATGTATCAAGCATTTCTAGAATCTAAAAAAGAAGGTTATCAAGTAAATGGCATTTTAGCTGGATATGTAGCCGAAAAAATCCTGTTAGGAGAATATGAAGAAGGTTGGAAATTTATGCTAGCTAATTAAGATCGCACTTCTGACTGGGGATTAGAAATTTATCAAGGAGAAGAAGAAGTAGGCAAATATCCTGATTTCCCTACAGCTTTAAGAGCTTTTCTAATAAAAGAAGGTTATTTGAATAAAAAATAATAGACCTTGAATGGATTAGAAAACTTTAAAACAGTCTTTTAAATAATAATTAAATAGCGATCGCTTTTCCATTTATCGATCTAGATAATTACTCGATCGCTATTTATTTGTTCATTTATATACTAAGCCGATTAAAAAGAGGTCATGATGTCCCGATGCACTTTTGCATAACCATTCTCGACTACTTCAAAATGATCTTTTAACTGTTGATGCGCTTGGGGTAAAGCATGAAAGGGAATCGAAGGATAAAGGTGGTGTTCAGCATGGAAGGGAATGTTCCACGCCATCAAGGGAAGCCAAGTTAAAGTAGTGCGAGTGTTAGTTAAAGGATTTGCATCATTAGTGCATCCTGTATGTTCGGCTAACAAGATAGAGCGTACAATTGGTTGTCCTACAGCTAAGGGAAATAACCAAAGGGTAAAAAACCAAGGTTGATGGAATATTATCGAGATAGCGATCGCAATTCCATAAACCGCTAGTTGTAAACGTGTAGATCTGATCACCTCATCTCGCGCATCTTCAGCGATGTAGAAATAATCTTCTAGCTGACCTGTGGCTAGTTTATAATGGCTTTTAAACTTTCCAACCCACCAGTTAAAACCACTTAGTTCGATTAAATACTCTTTAAAGTTACTAGGTTTGGGATCGTCTAATTCGGGGTCTTTTCCATTAACTTGAGCATAGCGATGATGCCATTTATGATAGCGACGATAAAAATCACTGTTATAAAAAGATAAGAGTCCCGCTATCCAAGCAACACTATCGTTGAGGCGATTGTTAGCGAAAGCTGTGCGATGAGAACTTTCATGTAAAGGTGCAAACATGACAGCAAAAGTAAAGCCGTAGATAATTAAAGCTGGTACTTTAATTAACAAATTATCTGCCGTTGTCCACAAATACCCACTACCAAACATCACGCAGATATGTCCTGCAAATTGAATTAATCCTCGCCAATTAGAACGAGTATTTAAGGTCTTTAATTCTGAAGGGTCTAAGATTTGTTTTGGCTTACGGGCGGGTGATACTGATTTGATTGTGGCTTGACTGTTCATGTTTTAACTCGGTCGCTCACTTATTATAACAAGTTTTAGATTAACACAAATATAGCAACTTGTTATAATAATTTGGTAACTAATGTGACCAAATAAATAAGTTTGTCAAGATCGCCAAAGCAGATACCACTTCATTTAAATATTTCCGAACAAATACACCAGCAGATTATCGATGGTAGTTATTTACCAGGGAATAAATTACCTAGTGAAAGAAAGTTAATCGAAGAATGGGAAGTCAGCCGAATTACAATTAGAAGAGCGATCGCTAATTTAGTTCAACAAGGTTTAGTGACCACTTATCAAGGAAAAGGAGTATTTGTTAATGAGCAACGCAAAGTAGCTTATACTCTCTCTAATCCGCTAACGTTTCTGCAAAATGACCTAACAGACAAAGGAATTGAACTATCCTTGCAAAACATAACCTTTGAGCTTGTTACCACCTCAACAAAAGTTCAAAAAATACTGCAATTACCTCGAAACAATCCCACTGCTTACCTCCAAAAAAAACTGCTGCTAACGGATAAAGTGCCTGGAGGCGTTGATATTACCTACATTTTGCCAGAAATAGGTCACAAGTTCGCCACAGAGTTAAAACAAAACATGACCTTTCCGATTTTAGAACGCCATGATTATCCCATCGAGCGTGTTGCTGCAATTATCGAATGTACCAATGCTAATCTCGAACTGAGTGAATATTTAGATGTACCTTTAGGTCATCCTTTGCTAGTTTATCGCCACACTGCTTATACAACCCAGAATCGCCCGATAGTTCATGGAGAAACAATTTCTAGAGGCGATCGCTTTTGCTATGCAGTTAATCAACTCAACCTCACCAAGGGTTTGAATCGTAAGTGACTGCAAGATTCTTAAGCTATATCAGTAGAAATCTATTACAAGCACCAAGAGACAAGATAAAATAAACAACAATAGTCATTAGTTAATAAGCTGGAGCAATAAGGAGTGACGTTAAAACCAGATTGGTTAAGAGTTAAAGCCCCACAGTTGGAACGAGTAGGCAGCGTTAAAGAGATTTTGCGCGATTTGTCGCTAAATACTGTTTGTGAAGAGGCATCTTGCCCTAATATTGGGGAATGTTTTGCCGTTGGCACAGCGACCTTTCTGATTATGGGTCCTGCCTGTACCCGTGCCTGTCCTTATTGCGATATTGATTTTGAGAAAAAACCCCAGGCTTTAGATCCAAATGAGCCAGTCCAGCTAGCAGAGGCAGTACGTCGCCTTAAGCTAAATCATGTGGTGATCACTTCCGTAAACCGCGATGATTTACCAGATGAGGGTGCATCCCAATTTGTCCGCTGTATCGAAGAGGTACGTAAAGTTTCTCCTCAAACCACAATTGAGCTACTCATACCCGATTTATGTGGCAACTGGGAAGCTTTAGAAACTATCATTGCTGCTCAACCCGATGTCTTAAATCACAATACCGAAACTATTCCCCGCCTATATAAAAGAGTACGTCCTCAAGGAGAATATTTGCGATCGCTCGAACTCTTAACCCAAACTCGTAAAATTGCTCCCTGGGTATACACCAAGTCTGGCATCATGGTTGGCCTGGGGGAAACCGACGCAGAAGTTAGAGAGGTAATTCAGGGCTTGCGAGATGTGGACTGCGATATTTTAACTATTGGGCAGTATCTCCAGCCTTCTCAGAATCATTTGGGGGTTAAAGATTTTGTTACCCCTGAGCAGTTTAAAGCCTGGCAAGAGTTTGGAGAATCAATTGGTTTTCTACAGGTTGTTTCTAGCCCTCTAACCCGTAGCTCTTATCATGCAGAACAGGTTAGGGCTTTGATGCAGCTTTATCCTCGACAGAAGCCTAACTGACTTGCTTCAAAGCCTAATACATTTCCCGTGTAATTACTTACTCAATCATAACTTTACTCCACTTAGATAACCGTTAATCAAAGACGGTTCTTTTTTTGCGTATTTTTGGCTAATTTTGCTCAGAAAATACTGTATTCCATAAATAACAAGGGTCGCAAGTTTAATTAAGCAGCCTTAATTGAGGAATAGCTTAACTTTTTTTGTAAAGAAATATAAACCTTGTTTTCTTTAGGGAACTTTTAATGACGCAAATTCTTCCACTCACCAGAAAGCAATATTTGTCGGCTTTTCCTGAATCACTGTAATTTTAATAACCATCAGCCAACCGCGTTATTACTGAGAATAGACCCGAAAACTGATAAATAACGAAAAGAATTTCAATTATGTTGCTTTTTGTTATGAATTGGGCAATCTATTCACAGAGGAGGAGTCACATCCAAAACCTTCACTGGAGTCGTCATTAAGAAATCGCCATGCTTGCTAGTTCTTCACACCTTAAAACCGAAAAAGATAATCCTGCCACTAATCCTGACATCGATCTAGATTTGGAACTCAAAGATAGTTCTAATAAGTTGCCCGATGAACTTGTAGAACTTGATTTAGAAAGTTCAGATCCAGAACATATTGCTCGAAGAGGCACTCGTACTACTACTGATTTAGTCCGACTATACCTACAAGAAATTGGTAGAGTTCCTTTATTAGAAAGAGATGAAGAGGTTTCAGAGGCGCAAAAAGTTCAGCGTCATATTAATATCTTAGAGCAACGCGCTCAAGCTGCTGAAGCAGAGAATACCATTCTGCAAGAATTTGTTCAACTGGTTGATGTATACGATCGCCTTGTAACTCAACTTAGTCATCGTCCCTCCCTAAAACGATGGTCTATAGCTTTGGGTATGGAAATCTCTTTATTAAAAGAAAAAATAGCCGTAGGCAAACAAGCCTGGGCAGAAGTTGTGGGCTGCGATACTAAAGAGCTAGATAGAATTCAAAAAAATGGCATCCGCGCCAAGGAACACATGATCAAGGCGAATTTGCGCCTTGTGGTTTCTGTTGCCAAAAAATATCAAAATCGTGGTTTAGAACTGCTTGATTTAATCCAAGAAGGAACTTTGGGTTTAGAAAGAGCCGTAGAAAAGTTTGACCCCACCAAAGGTTATCGCTTTAGTACCTATGCTTACTGGTGGATTCGTCAGGGCATCACCAGAGCGATCGCCACTCAAAGCCGAACTATCCGCCTTCCCGTTCATATTACTGAAAAGCTGAATAAAATTAAAAAAGCCCAGCGCAAAATTTCTCAAGAAATGGGACGCACGCCCAAAATTGAGGATATTGCCCAAGAGCTAGATATGACAGCAGCGCAAATTCGCGAAGTTTTATTGCGCGTACCTCGTTCTGTATCCTTGGAAATCAAGGTAGGAAAAGAAAAAGATACAGAATTAGGTGATTTGTTAGAAACCGAAAGTGCTTCTCCTGAAGAAACTTTAATGCGGGAGTCTTTACAGAAGGATTTACACTATCTTCTTTCTGAATTAACTACTCGCGAAAGAGAAGTTATCCAGATGCGCTTTGGTTTTGGCGGTGAGAAACCTTTTTCTCTAGCGGAAATTGGTCGTTGTTTGGAACTATCTCGCGAACGAGTACGCCAAATAGAAGCTAAAGCCCTGCAAAAGCTACGTCAACCCCGAAGAAGAAATTTAATTAGGGATTATTTAGAGTCTCTAAGCTAAATAATCTTGTTTGTTAAAAGCTTTTAAAGGAGAAAGATTGAGTTCTTTCTTTTTTTTTGAGAGTATGCTGGCATAATTTTTTATTCCAACAATATTTGTTGATTAAGTAATTGCCCGAAAGTATCTTTGCTTGGCAGAGAAGATTGCGCACCGTTTCTAGTAACGGCTAAAGCACCTCCTACTGTTCCCCACTGCACTGCATCTTTCAAAGACTTGCCCAAAGCCAAAGCAGCAGCTAACGCGCCATTAAAAGCGTCTCCTGCTGCCACTGTATCTACTACAGATACGGGGATAGACTTAATCCAAAAACTCTCTGACTCGTTGCTGTATAAACAGCCTTGGCTACCTAAAGTTATAATGACGTTTTTTACTCCCATTTGATGCAGGAAAGATGCTGCTTGTTTGGCGGTAGTTACTCCATCTACAGTAAAACCAACTAACTGACTTGCCTCTACCTCATTAGGAGTAATAATATCGATCAGGCTATACAGTTCTTCTGGTAATTCATATCTTATGGGAGCAGGATCGAGAATTAGGCAGCAATCGTTAGCTTTTGCCTCCCTGGCCGCTATTAAAACTGTAGCAAGGGGAATTGCTAGCTCTAAAAGCACTATTTTTGCTTGAGGAAGTAAAAGTTTGAATTGCTCTAACTCCTTTTCTCTAACTAGGTTATTTGCTCCCCCGGCACAGGCAATGGTGTTCGCTCCCGTAGAATCGACTACGATTGAGGCAATTCCAGAATAGGTATGGGGATTGATCGTAATACCGCTGGTGTCTACTCCTTCGGCTTGCAAACCTGAAATGAGGGTTTGACCAAAGCTATCTTCACCGACTTGACCAACAAGGCTTACAGGTATGCCTAATTTAGCTATAGCTACTGCTTGATTAGCCCCTTTACCTCCCGCAACGGCAAAAAAGCGATCGCCTATAACTGTCTCTCCCTTCACGGGTAAACGAGGAACTTCTATAACTAGATCTAAATTGATACTGCCAAAGACAACTACGGTCATTCTATTTAATATTTTGAATCTTTCACTGATTATTGATTATAGAGCTTCCCTTACTTACTCATATTCTAAACATATTTTGAGTCGTTGTTTATGTGGTTTTACCAGATGTCATAGCTAACTCAAGATCTTAATTATTAGAAAAAACACAGTCGCTCAGATATAATTTCTCTGGTTTGCGTTTAAAATTCCTGATAGTGCTTAAACTATAGATCATTAATAAAAAGCAGCTTAAATCAAGATTCACTAGAGGCGCATCATTATGAGTAATTCAGCTAAAAAACCCGTCGGCATTATCGGCGCTTCTGGATATGGGGGGGTTCAATTAGTTAGGCTTCTCTTAGAACATCCTGAAGCAGAAATTGTTTATTTAGGCGGTGATAGCAGCGCAGGTAAACAGTATGGCTCTATTTATCCTCATCTGGCTCATTGTGTAGACCTTAATGTCGAAAAAATCGATCTAGATCTAGTTGCTTCTCGCTGCGAAGCTGTGTTTTTAGGTTTGCCAAACGGTTTAGCCTGCGATATTGCTCCAGTTTTAATCGAGAAAGGATGCAAAGTATTAGATCTTTCTGCGGACTATCGCTTTAGTAATTTAGACACTTATACAGATTGGTATAAAAAAGTACGCAATGACCAAGCGATCGCTAGCAAGGCCGTTTATGGTTTACCTGAGTTACATCGTGAACAAATAAAACAAGCTGCTTTAATCGGCTGTCCTGGCTGCTATCCTACCGCTAGTTTGTTGGCTCTAGCACCATTACTCAAAAATGGCTTAGTTGACCCGTCAACCGCTATTATAGATGCCAAATCGGGTACGTCTGGAGGAGGTCGTCAGGCAAAAACCAGTATGCTATTGGCAGAAGTAGATAATTCTTTGGCAGCCTATGGAGTTGCTAATCACCGTCATACCCCTGAAATTGAGCAGATTTGTAGCTCCTTAGCTCATCAAGAGATTACGGTACAGTTTACTCCTCATTTGATTCCTATGGTTCGGGGAATACTCTCAACGGTTTATGCAACCTTGAGAGATCCTGGTCTAGTTAGAGAAGATTTGTTGACTATTTATTCTGCTTTCTATCGCTCATCAAGCTTTGTCAAAATTCTACCTAGTGGTGTTTATCCTCAAACTAAGTGGGCGTGTGGAACTAATTTGGCATATATAGGCATTCAGGTAGACTCCCGTACAGGAAGAGTGATAGTGATATCTGCTATTGATAATCTGATTAAAGGTCAAGCAGGTCAAGCAGTGCAGTGCCTTAATCTGATGATGGGTTGGGACGAAGCCCTAGGTTTGCCCAAGCTGTGTTTTTACCCTTGATATTTCTGGCGTTGCTGATTTGTAATGTTTTAAGTAAGTCAATTGGCAACAAACCCATTTTGCGTATTTTTAATATTTGGGTTTCGAGGCGTAAAATATAAAGTTAGTGTTGATACAATTTTGGCAAGTAGACTATTGATATAATCCCGTTACCAAAAGTAGCTAGCGTCAATATTTTTAATTCGTCACTAGTTACTTAAAGAATAAAAAAGCGATGGGATACTCTAGCGAGTTCAACAGTAAATGTGGGGGAGTTTTTCTGTTTCAAGGGGGCAACACAGCCAACGGATCTTGCAGGAAAGAACTTGTACTAAAGTATAAGAAACTGTTTGTAAAGTAAATGTTAAGGATGGAGAAGTGGTGAAGATGGAGAGGTAGAGAGGATGGAGAAGTAATGAGGATAAAGTAGAAACTTCACTGCCCCAAATACCTCATTACCTCAAACACTACACTACCCAACAGCAGAAGAATTTTATTTTCTTTTTGCAAACAGTCACTAAGCCTCGTGTTGTCTACAACTGTGCGCATCAAGAAAGCGATCGCGCTTTAGCCCCCTAATAAAAACTTGAGTAACGCTGTGGTGAAAATACTGCTGAGGAAAAAAAGTAGAGTAATACTAGCAACTGCATCATTAATAATAGTGCTAGCGATCGCCTTCATTCAAGGAGCAACAAGGATTGCAGCGCAGTCGGGGAAAATGCCGACACAGATGCAGATGGTTACTTCGGCAGACTATCCTCCCTATGAGTTTAGAGATACCGCCTCTGGTAATAAAATTATCGGCTTTGACGTAGATATTGCCAACTACATTGCTAAGGAATTAGGGTTTGAGTTAAAGATAAGCGATACCGACTTTAACGGGATTATTCCTGCTTTGCAATCGGGTCGGGCTGATTTTGCCATGGCTGGCATGACCCCAACCGCAGAGCGCAAAAAAAACGTAGACTTTTCAGGAATTTACTACGAAGCTAAAAACACAATTGTTGCAAAAAAGGGAAGCAACTTAATTAAACCCCAAGATTTGGCAGGTAAGACTGTTGGCGTGCAGCTTGGTTCGACTCAAGAAGAAGCGGCTAAAACCCTAACCAAAGAAGTAAAGGGGATGCCAACTAAGTCTCTTAACAAAACCAGTGAAATCATTCAAGAGGTAAAAGCAGGTCGAGTTGATGCCGCAATTATTGAAGATACCATCGCCAAAGGCTTTGTTGCTGCTAACCCCGATTTAGAATTTAAGACAATTCCCAATACCGAAGAGGCTGGTTCGGCGATCGCCTTTCCTAAAGATTTTCCCTTTGTTAATGATTTTAACCGCGTTCTCGAAGAGATGAAGGAAAGCGGGAAACTAGAAGGTTTAGTTAATAAGTGGTTTGGCGACGGCAAGGAAACGGCGACACCAGCAGGAGAAGCAAATAATAGTGCCTTATCGTTTGCCCGAATCGCACCGAGTATTCCCTTTATCTTAAGAGGTCTGGGAACAACACTGTTATTTACGGCTCTTTCGGCTCTATTTGGCTTTATCTGGGGAACAATTCTTTCTCTATTCAAAATTTCTAATATTAAGCCTCTAACTTGGTTAGCTAACGCCTATACGTCTGTGTTTCGCGGTACGCCACTGCTGTTGCAAATTGCGCTCGTTTACTACGCCACCCCACAGCTAACTGGCTATGATATTCCTGCTCTGGTAGCAGGGGTGATTACATTTACCCTTAATTCAGGGGCTTATATTTCTGAGACAATTCGCGGTGGTATTTTGGCTGTAGATAAAGGACAAAGAGAAGCCGCGTTATCGTTGGGAATTCCCTATAAACCAATGATGCTGGATATTATTCTGCCCCAGGCAGTCAAAAACATATTACCCGCGCTGGTCAACGAAAGTATTGCTTTACTTAAAGACTCGGCTTTAGTATCTACTATTGGTGTTGCCGATCTATTGCGTCGCGCTCAGATTGTCGGAGCAGAAAAGTATATATATTTTGAACCGCTACTATTTGCTGGTGCGGTTTACTACGTGATGGTTATGTTCTTAACTTGGGGAGGCTATGCACTCGAACAAAGATTACAAAGAAGCAGTTAGAGTCGAAGATTTATCTAAATCCTTTGGCAAACTGCAAGTTCTTAAAGGGATATCCACTAGGGTTGGCAAAGGAGAAGTGGTGGCGATCATCGGTCCGTCTGGTTCGGGGAAATCAACCTTCTTGCGCTGCCTAAATTTACTAGAAACTCCGACATCTGGGAAGGTTTATATTGAGGGAGCAGATATTACTAACCCTAAAACCGACATACTAAAGTTGCGACAAAAGGTGGGCATGGTATTTCAACATTTCAACCTTTTTCCCCACATGACGGTGTTAGAGAATGTAACTTACGCACCAATTAAAGTTAAAAATGTCACTACAGCTAAGGCGCGTGGCAAGGCAATGGAATTGCTGACACAGGTTGGGCTTCCAGAGAAGGCAGACACTTATCCAGTCAGGCTATCAGGGGGACAAAAACAGCGAGTAGCGATCGCCCGTGCCTTGGCGATGGAACCAGAAGTAATGTTATTTGACGAACCTACTTCCGCCCTCGATCCAGAAACGGTTAAAGAAGTGCTTGAGGCAATGCAGAATTTAGCCAAAACTGGAATCACAATGGCAGTTGTCACCCACGAAATGGGCTTTGCGCGGGAAGTAGCCAATCGCATTTTATTTCTCGACCAGGGGCGACTGGCGGAAGATTCACCACCCAGCAAGTTTTTTACTAATCCAGAATGCGATCGCGCTCGTCAGTTTCTCGAAAAAATGCTTTAACTTTTGGCTTCAATTACCAGATTTGATTTAAATTTAGACGTTGCCGAAAAATGATGATATATATTTCAATTATGAAATATGAAATGTCCAAAGCGTGGTTAGATAAAAAGAATAAGGTTTGGCTTTAGACAGTAGTTAACTATTAGAAACCAGGAATTCTTCTTTGAACTTTAGGCGATCGCAGCAACTCTAGTTTTCATAACATGAATCTAAATCTCGTATCTTTTCTCAGCATCAGCATATTTTTCTTGACGATGGCTACATCGGCTACATCTGAGCCTGTTCTTAACAAAATTCAACGGACAGGGGTATTAAACGTTGCCATTAGAGAAGATGCACCGCCTTTTGGCTATTTAGATGCCAATAACAATCAACAAGGATATTGTCTTGATTTTTTTGCTCTTTTAAAACAACAGCTAACCGAAAAATTAGAGCGCAATACTTTGAGTACTAAATTATTTAAGTCCACCCCCGCAAACCGCTTTACTCTGGTAAGTAATACAGTCGATTTAGAATGTGGTCCTAATACTATTCGCTCTGACATACCAAAAAATATTAGTTTTTCTACCGGCTTTTTTGTTACGGGAACACAATTTCTGATTAAGCGAGAAAATAAAAATCGCCTCGATCTTAAAACTGATTTAGACGGTGCAAAACTAGGAGTAATTAGTAATACGACAACGGCAGATTTTATTGCTAAAAAATATCCAGGTGCTACTATTCAAAAGTACGCTGGCTTAACTGCAAGAACTAGAGGAATACAGGCAGTTGAGCAAAACAAGATCGACGCGATGATTAGCGACGGTATTTTGCTGCGTGCTGTGGCACAACAGCAGGAACTATCTTCAAAGCAATATCCCCTCGTACCAAAAATTCCCTTAACCTGCGATCGCTATGGCATGATTATTAAAGGGAATGATCCTCAATGGCGAGATTTTGTTGATTCTGTAATCAATAGTCCTGAAGCAGCAAGTTTATCTAATGCCTGGTTTGGTCAACTGTATAACTACACTTTAAATGTCAAAGATTTTTGTCAGCAAAGTTAATAGTCTTACTTTACTTTTTTATCTCAAATTGCTTTAAGCTTCCCAATTATTTAATTTAATTGCGTTGATTAATGGATAATTAATAATTGAAACTATCCTCTAAGCGATCGAGCATTAAATCATCAGAACTAGGATTACGCCATAGCTGATTTAAGCCACTAGCGGGCATTGTTAAATATAAAATGTCTTGAGGCTGCAAGGATGTTTCTAATAATTGCCAATTATGTAAGGTTTTATTTTTTCTTTCTAAGTATAAAGGCACAAAATCTCCTTTAACTGCTGCAGTTTCCACATTCTGACCGAAGAATGGATGTCTTGGCGTAATCATGGTTGCCAAAGCTACCCAGAGCAAATCTTGAGTCATACCATTACCTAAAATTCTGCCTCCTAAAGCTGCTGCTGCAAAGGAATAGGTTGCAAGCTCTACAGGAGACAAAACATGGTCAAATTCAAATACTTCCTGCATTGATTGAGCAAACTGAGGATCGCCACTACGCACTACGGTTTTGATGTATGGTGACAATGCTTTGGCAGTAAGACTTATTTCTAGGTTGGTTGTGTCATGACTAGTAATAGCAATCAAACTAGTAGCGCGTTTGATGTTAACTGCCTTGAGAGTCGAGGGTGTACTAGCATCTTCAATAATTACGGGAATGCGTTTAGAACGAGCAGAACGTAAAAAACGGTTATTGGGGTCGGATTCGATTACTACGACTTCGTGTCCTTGAGCATGGAGTTGACTAGCAACTTTGATTCCTAATCCGCCTAAACCACAAACGATATGGTGATTTTGTCGAGGAATTCTGGCTGCATCTAATGTTTGCCGAAAACGACTACCCAAAACAAAATCATTGATCAAGGCGTAACAGATACCAATCACTCCCGCACCAACAATCATCATGATTGCCGTAAAAACCTTGATGTAATCAGAACCTCCTTCAGCAACTTCTTCTTTTCCTCCTGCGCCAGTAATCATACCTACAGAGAAATAAAGGGCATCAGGGATGGAAATCTGTTGATTAACGCTGACGTAGATTAAAGTGGCAATAAAAATTACAGTTAGTAGAGCAAGACTAACTAAAGTTACAGGACGAGCATAATGCTGATAACGAGGAAGATTTAAAATTGCTTTTAAGATTTTTTTCTGCCAAGATCGACGTTTGGTAACAACATTAGGTTTTGTGCCGACGATTAAGCGATCGCCCAATTGTAGGCGACTACCCTGTTTGACTGCCGAAACTAGATCTGTTTCTCCTTTAACGGGTAGGTAGTAAATCAGCATACGGTTAGGATTATCCCAGAGTTCATTTAGTTTTATACCTAACCAGGGATGATCGCGATCGATAATTTCTTCTTGTATGGGCCAAGTACGATTAAATAACTGTAGTTGACCAATAGCTTTATTACCTAGGGCTGCAAAAGTGAATAGTGGGGCAGAAAGAGCAGCCACGCTCATTGTAAAGTGATCGGGTAAGGTCAAATCCAGGCGATCGCCTAAAGTATGATTTAAGAGACGATTGATAATTCTAATCTGGGGATTTAAAACTTTCGCCTGAGTCAAAATAGCTAGGTTTAAAGCATCATCATCATTAACTAAAACTAAAGTCGTGGCGTGTCTAATTCCTGCTTGAATTAGGGTGGTGTTGTTGCGTGGGTCGCCAACAATAATTTGTTTACTGGGAAATCTATCTACTGGACGTTCACTAACTGCTACGACTTCTGCACCTTGTTGTTTTAACAAACTGTATATTTTAGAACCAGTACGCCCTAAGCCACAAACAATAATCTTGGGTTGCATAAGCTTTTTCGTAGAGCATGGGAATATATTTGCTCTTACTAACTATAGTTAATTGTCTTTAACTATGAACGTGCTTGCTGTATACCTGCACACTTTCTTAAGGGATGATAAATAACAGATAAAGCATAAAAATTTTGGGAAAATTAAATCTTGCATAGCAAAATGCTTTAGTAGATCTAGTAAAGCGGGCAAATCTTAGTTTTGCTTTTGTTTCTTTTGGCAAGCGATCGCTCTTAATTAAATCAAATATATTTAGACTCAGCAGATGAGCGTAAACAATCAGTGTGACAATTCTAGACCGTATATAATTCGTCAAGCTAGAGCAGATGATATCGAGATATTAGATAAAATTCACGCTGAAAATATGCAAAATTATGTTGAAAAAGTTTATCTCTGGAATCCTAAACTTTTTCGAGCTTGTTTCATTCGACAAGATTACCAAGTAATTGAAAAGAAAAGACAAATCTTAGGCTTTATCAAGATCGTTACTTCAAAAACAGATATTTATTTAGCAGAGATTCAGATTGATAGGCAATATCAAAAACAAGGAATAGGAACGAATCTAATTCAATCAATCATTAAGCAAGCACAATTACAAGACAAAGAATTGTGGTTAAAAATCGTTAAAGGTAATCCTGCGGAAAATTTATATGCAAGATTAGGATTTACTGTATTTGCAGAATCTTCAACCCATAAGAAGATGAGAAAATAGCGATCGCTTTGAGTCAGAAATTAGCTTATGTTGCGAGCACTGACATTTTTATTTCTGTATTGGAACTTTAGCTTGTAGAGTTTCTAAAAGCTTATTTGCTACTAGTTCAGAAGAGGCTGGATTTTGACCAGTAATTAAATTACCGCTTTTTATAGCAAAGGGTTCAAAATTATCAGCACTCTGGAAATTTCCCCCTAATTCTCTTAGCTTAGTTTCCAGCATGAAGGGTACAGCGTCAGAAAGTCCTACTGCATCTTCTTCGGCATTGGTAAAAGAATTAATTTGTAGCCCGTTAACTAAAGGACTACCATCAGGTTTTGTTGCCCCAACTAAACCCGCAACACCATGACACACCGCAGCGACTACTTTATCTTGGGCATAAGCTTGGGAGATAATATTCGCTAAAGGTTTACTCTTTGGCAAGTCCCACATCGTACCGTGTCCCCCTGGTAAAAAGACAGCATCGTATTGATTAAAATCGATGTCTTCGATCGCCTGAGTATTATCAGTTGCAGCTACAGCAGATTTGTCTTGTAAGAAGCGATCAACTGCACTTAACCCAGCCAGCAGCATCAGCACATATTAAATCTTTAGAGGCGTTAATGGAGAAGAAACTATTTATCCGCCATGCTAGAGGAATAAAGCCTACTGCGATCGCCAATGATTTAGCCAGATCTATTGCCCCTCATTTAGAACAGATCGAAACTAAGTTTAATGCGGTGCGATCGCGTATTGCGACCGTTGCAGGTATAATCCATATAGCAACCCCAGCCGAATTTTTAGATGCCAAAGTATTACCCGCGATCGCATCTTTGCTTGCGCACGATCTTAAAGTCAGGATTCATTTAGGTGGAAAAGAACGCATTTATCAACTGTTAGATGATGGCACAGTAGATCTAGCAATTACCGCATTTCAACCTCAAAGTAAAGCTTTAGATTATGCTGAAATTGAGCAGGAGACTTTAATTTTAGTTGCTGCTACTGATTGGGAAAGACAGCATTTAATTCAACCATTCGATCCACAGCAGTTATTGAGTTTACCTTTGATCGCCTACGATGAGGATTTACCATTAATTCGTCAATATTTTGCCGAGGTGTTTCAAATTCAACTAAATATTCAGGCGACGGTGACTGTTGCCGATTTAAGAATAGTGCGATCGCTTGTCTCTTTTGGTCAAGGTTATACTGTCTTGCCTAAATATTTGTGTGAACAAAAGCTACAGACTGGCAATCTTTGTCTTTTACATCAGAAAGAATTTTATCCTCGTAACAATCTTTATCTAGTTTGGAATAAAGGCAACTTGAGACATCCTAGAGTGGTATACACACGAGATCATTTGTTAGAAATTCTCTAATTAATGATTACCGTTTAAAAACTGTTCGCGTTCTTAACTGTTGATTTATATCAAAGATATTATTATAATTCTGAAGACTCAACTAAAGCAGATTCTGAAAGACTTGGCTTGGCAGTAAATTCAGCAAACAGAGTTGTAATTACTACCGCAGCAGGAATAGCAAAGATCAAGCCGATAATTCCTAGCAGTTCGCTCATGACTAAAACGGCAATAATAACGGTAATTGGATGTAAGTTAACCTGTTGTCCAACCACAATAGGTTGAAAAATATGCGTGTCGATCTGGTTGAGAAGTAAAAATAGAACCAACACGAATATAAGCTTTAGCGGTGAGATAGTCAAAGCTACTAAGGCAGGTAAAAAACCGCCGACAAAACTGCCAAGAATGGGAATTACCTCAAATAAAGCGGCAATTATGGCAAAAGGAAAAGATAAAGGAATACCCAGCAGCCAAAGTCCGATGCCTACTCCCACACCCAGAAACAGCATTGCTAGAAAAGTACCGCTCATCCAACCTTGAAGTCGCAATCTCATAGTTTCGAGAATATGTCTTAGTTGTTGATGATGACGACGAGGAGTCAAGCGTAATAAGCCTTCAGTAAAGAAGCCAGAGTCATAGGTGATATAAAGAGCCAAAATAACGATCGCAAAAGCTTCTACAGTAACTCCAAAAGCTGTTTCTAATAGAACAGGAAACGATTTTAAAAGTCCATAGAGAAAATTATTTAGTTTGGCAATCTCCTGGGAGATATCAGGAATAAAACTATATCTAGCATGAAGATCCTGAGACTCTTTGGTTAAACTGCTTAAATATTCTGGTAGCTTAGAGCTAAATTTCTGAAACTCATTTAAAATATCGGGCAGGATAACAATAGGCAAGAGTATAGTTAAGCCTAGAATAGCAATAACTAAAACTAAAACCGCTAACCAACGCAGCTTAATCAGTTTTTCTAGCTGATGCAACAGTGTTTGCAAAATCAGCGAAAGTAAAATGGCGATCGCAATTAACTCTAAAACCGATCGTAGTTGATACAAAATCAAAAGAGACAGAACCAGTAAGACTGCCAACGGCGCACCTTGAGTTAGCTTATCTACCAGTGAAGGCGGTCTTTTTTGATTCATAAACCTATTTTTGGCTGTAGATATCCGTTGATAATAACAAAGATCGGGCAATCACTTTCAAATCCTTTCATTGTTTTGCTATTCTACTGACACATCAACGACACATCAACTTTTTATTGTATTTAAATCCGAAACAAAATAAGCCGCTCGTCAGTATAGACAGCATCAGCATAGTTTTTTATTTAACTTAAGACAAATTTATAAATCAGCATAGTTTTTAAATTTTATAAATTCAACTTTTATTTAAACCAATCAATAATGTGAGTCACAAGCTATGTTATTACCTTTCTTTTTCTTAATCTTTTTACCTTTACCTATTTTATTGGCTTTATTAATCATCACCTTTCTGTTTCCTGATAGTGACCAAGATTTGCGATAAACGGCTGCGCCGTAGTCCCTGCGAGAAAGGTGTAATCACCGCATCTATTACCACGCTTGCTAGTTACTAGTGCAGGGCATTCGCTTGGCGCGTTTTGGGTGGGAAGATTCCTACCCAAAAGCCGCCAACCAGATCGTCCCCCAAAGGGAGACTTCGCTGCCTTGCAGCGTGCATCAAATAGAGTCTTAAACTCTACACGGACGGCTGAAATGTCGAAGGAACACTTGCGGCTAAAGCCTTCGTCCGACATCGCTTCCTCCTGATTGTAGACACCTCAAGGTAGTGAGATCTTAGACCTAATTGTTTTTAGTAGTCAGATTGAACTAAAAACTAACGACTATAAACTTAAAACTTTTTGATAATAAATTTACTTAATTTTCTTTTATCTTGGCTTATTTTGAGAATCTATAATATATAAAAACTGCTTTATTCTTAATAAAGTTCCTAAAGTAACTTGTTTAGTTAACCAATAGAGAATAGTCAAAACAATAAAGGTGATCGCTATGACTAACAAAGGCTTTTTGGTAGTCAAATCATCTACTGTTGAAGCCAGCAAAATGTGTGGTTTAGTTAATAAATCCCAGCTATTAAAACGGAGAAACCTACCCATGAAAATGCCGACCGCACTCAAAGCATGAGTTATTAATTCGCTGCTGAAAATAAATCTACCAGCACCCTGTTTTTTTAGATAAAAACCTTGATTAATTAGAGAAACTACATAAGCTTCCCAACCAAGGGCGATCGCTAATAAATGTAAAGGAATAAAAATTAAAGTGGTAATCCAAATAGAATAGCCTGCTCGGATTGCGGCAATTAAATGAATAATATCAGTTAACAAATATGAGGCATTTGGTAAGAAACAAATAAAAGCAACAAAACCAATCCACCAAAGTAAAGATCGCTTTTTAGTACGCCTAAGAAATAACCAGAAGCTGAGAAATAAAGGAATAAACGCTAAAAATAAATTCCAGACAATCCAACCACTATATTCATTAAATGTTTCCAAAGCATTAGTTAGTATTGATTCCATTATCTAGGGTGTTTGAGCAAAAGTTGATGTATTTTTCTATACAAATTAATATCTAAAATTTAGCATAGTAGTATGGCGCAAATGTGTCGGCGGTGTAATCCCTTGACAAAACAATTATTTTGATACAATAATCCTGCTTGTCGTAGTATTCGATCATAAAGCAAGAGCGATCGCCAATGACTCATAAAGTATTAATTGTCGAAGATGAGGTAGAAATTGCTCGTTTAATTACTATCAATCTAGAAAAAGAGGGATTTGATTGCTTCCACTGTCGCGATGGTATAGCAGCCTTAGAAGCATTTAAACAGCAGCAACCAGACGTAATTGTTCTAGATTTGATGATGCCAGGCTTGAATGGATTGGAAGTATGTACCCGTATTCGCCGTCAAACCGTTGGCAAAGATCCTTTTATCCTTATGTTAACGGCAAAGGGAGAAGAAATAGATCGGGTAGTAGGCTTATCTACAGGGGCGGACGATTATCTAGTTAAACCCTTTAGTGCGCCAGAGTTAATAGCGAGGATTCGTGCCTTACTCAGACGCAGCCTCCGAAAAATCGATACAGAAGATCTGCAACACTGCACCCAACATTTTATAGTTAATGAAACCCAACGCACCGCATTTAAAATTGATGACGGTAAAGAGCAACAGCTAAATTTAACCACAATTGAATTTGATTTACTCAATACTTTTGCCAGTCAACCTAACCGCGTTTGGAATCGCACTCAGCTAATTGATCGTCTGTGGGGAGATGACTTTTATGGAGACGATCGCGTTGTCGATACTCATGTAGCACGATTACGGAAGAAAATTGAGCCAGATACGGCTCATCCTCAATTTGTTAAGACAGTATTGGGAGTGGGGTACAAATTTGAAGACGAAAAAGCTAAATAGTCTTGCACAAATTATTCTTAACTATCTTTGTAAAAGGTAAGAGTGAATTATAGCTGTTCTAGTAATTAATATTTAAAATACATATTCATACAAGAAGTTTATTTTGTCTGAAAATAAAAACGAATTTAAAATAGTTAATTCTCTGAAGCGCCAACCCTTATCTTTAGCGACGCGTTTTTTTCTCATCTAATAGTAATGATTGTGGCAGTAAGTTTTCTGGTGATTGTCGGCAAAACTGCCTCGCCAATTTTGTTTGCACGACACATAGAAAAAATTGAGAATGAGGGATTCGATTTTCAAGACTCTCGTGCTGATGTTATTGAAGGCTTTAACAGTGCTTGGCACAGTAGTACTCTATGGTCAGTAATCATCGGTGCGACAACGGCGGGAGGGTTAAGTATTTGGGTTACTCGCCGTATCACCAAACCGATGCTGAGAATTGAACGAGTAACGCAGCAGTTTGCTAGAGGTAAGCTAAGTGAAAGATTGCCTCCTAGCGATATACCAGAGCTAAATCGACTCAGTGCTAGCTTTAACAATATGGCTAGCAGCATAGAGGGAATAGAACAACGTCGTCGAGAATTGGTCAGCGATCTCACTCACGAATTGCGAACTCCACTAACTATAATTTATGGCTATTTAGAAGGAATTACCGCCAGTAATATTGAAGCCACTCCAGAAGTTTACGAGCGACTAATGAAGGAAACTAGACGGTTGCAGCGATTGGTTAATGATTTACAGGAACTATCTAAAGCCGAGGCAGGATATTTGTCTATTCATTTGGCACCTGTTAAGCTGTATCCCTTGTTATCTACCTTAGTGAAAAAATTTGAGGCTCAGTTATTGGATGAATTAACGATTCATTTAAAATATCCAACTAATCTACCCTTAGTTTTAGCGGATTTAGACCGTTTGGAACAGGTTTTAATCAATTTACTAGGTAATGCCGTATCCTATACAGAAAAAGGCACAATTACACTGCGGGTTTGGCAAAGGTCAAACCGAGTATGGATAGCTGTAAGTGATACAGGACAAGGAATTGCCTCTGAAGATTTACCCCATGTATTTGAGCGTTTTTGGCGTTCTGGTCTAGCAAGCGATCGCAATAGCCGAGGTAGCGGTATTGGTTTGGCTATTTCTCGTCGCTTAGTAGAACTACAGGGTGGTCAAATAGAAGTTGAGAGCCAATTGGGTCAAGGAAGTACTTTTCGATTTTCTCTTGCCGTTGCTTAATTGATAATCTAACAACCGCATAGTAACACTGCCGAGCAATTAATGAAATTCTCTCAGCTTAAATCAAAATTACGCGCTCTTAATTCTAAAAATTATCGCCTTTTCTTTTTCGGACAGGGAACGTCTTTAATTGGAACTTGGATGAATAATGTGGCTGCTATTTGGGAAGTCTACCATCTGACTAATTCTCCACTGCTGTTAGGGGTATTCGGCTTTCTCAGTCAAAGCCCTCTGATATTAGCACCGTTAGCTGGTTCTTTTATAGAACGCCAGAATAACCGCCAGGTTTTATTAATTACCCAGACGATTTCAATGGTGCAGTCTTTTGCCTTAGCGGTTTTGGCTTTGACTCAGTCTCTTAATCTTGGCTATCTGATTATTCTCAGCTTTATCCAAGGTATGGCTAACGCTCTAGATGTGCCGACTCGTCAGGCTTTTTTACCAGAAATGATAGACGACAAGGCAGATTTAGATAATGCGATCGCTCTTAATGCTTCGTTTTCAGGTTTTGCGCGCTTGATTGGTCCGGCGATCGCGGGTGTATTAATATCTAAGTTTGGTACAGGAAGCTGTTTTTTAGTTGACGGAATTAGCTATTTTGCTATCTTGGCTTCTCTAATGGCGATGAAGATTTTGCATCAGCCGTCTGATTCCACCACAGCTAAATTTAATCGACAAGAATTAGCATCAGGTTTTCGCTATGTTTTTAACTCAAAACCAATTCGCTCTATTTTATTCTTGCTGGCTTTAGTTAATTTTATGGGTACGCCTTTAATTGCTTTAGTTCCCATCTTTTCCAAAGAAATTCTCGGTGGTGATTCTAGTACTTTTGGTTCTATGATGACGGTTTCAGCAGTTGGAGCATTAACTGGTGCTATTTATTTGAGCCTGCGTTCTGGTTTGGTTGGTTTGGAAAGGCTGTTTGGCATCTCAGCAGCAATGTTAGGAGTGGTACTGGTTATCTTTTCCCAATCAAAGGTAATGTGGTTATCGTTTGTTGCGGTTGGTTTTATTGGCTTGTTTTTAATTATTGAGAATGCTGCCAGTAATACGATGATTTTGAGCATGACCGACGAAGACAAACGAGGTAGAGTTATGGGAATATATACCATTGCCTCCGATACGATTATGCTGCCCTGCGGTAATCTGTTTGCAGGTGTTTTAGCCTATTTAATCGGTGCGCCCTCAACAATGCTAGTTGAAGGAATATTTTGTGCCATTGGTGCTGTAGTCTTTTGGCAGTATTTACCGATAATCAGGCGATCGCTTCCTCGGTAGTCAAAGAATCTAAAAATATAAATTGTCAATCTAATTGAAATAGCCTTTCTACAATCGACTACTACCACTAGGATTGCTAAAAATCATTTTTAAAGCAATTAGTAGCAATAAAATACCAAAGATTTTTTCTAAAATGTTGCTAGGTAAATTAATTGCCAATTTTGCTCCCAACAAGCCTCCTAAAACAAAACCAAGACAAATCAAAGCTGCCACTTTGAAATTTACATATCCTTGTTGATAGTAAGTCCACGCTGCCAAAATTCCAATTGGCGGAACCAACAGCCCCAAAGTTGTTCCTTGTGCCTCTTGCTGGGAAAATCCAAATAAAAAAATTAAAGAAGGAACGATAATCACGCCACCGCCAATGCCAATCAGCCCGCTCAAAGCTCCAGCGAAAGCCCCTAAAAGTATATAAAGCAAACTCATTCCTAGTATTTTGTTTATATCGATACTCTACGTTAGATCCTAAACTAGTTTTATAGAGTAATACTAAATCCGATGTCTTTAAACCTACTTTTAAATTAGTTTTGGCAGGGGATAGAGGATAGGGTGTAGGAAAAAGATCAGCTTTTTGGGTTTTATAAATTATTCTGCCTATCTACTTATATTCATGTTGTTCTCACTAGCTCGCCTCAAATTTTTGCTGACGATCGCATTGGCTGTGGGATTAATCTGTATTACTTTGCCAACAATAGCTCAAACCTCTAATTCTCCGACTAATACGCCATCGACACCGAAATCAAGTGGAGTCAATTTATTTTCTTCCCTGTCTAGCTTATCTAACTCTACGGCAACGCCAACTACAGAATGGATTTGGTTAGATGGTCGTAAAGTATTTCAAGTCACTGCTTTAGATAGCAACCTACCAGAAAGAATCCGAATAATCAAGCGTAATCTAAAACAAATTAGTAATGCTTATTTTCAAAGTAGAAGTGACGATCTACAGGCAACAGTAACAAATATTGACGGTTTACCAACCATTAATATAAATGGTCGATATCTTTTAACTGTAACTGACCTAGATGCCAAGCTGCGAAACGTAAGCAGTTTTACCTGGGCTCAACAGTTAAGCCAAATTCTGCGACAGGCTTTAATAAAAGCTAAACAAGAGCGACAACCAAAATTTTTGATTCGTCAAGGGAAGATCGCTGGTGGAATTTTTGGACTTGTGGCGATCGCTAATCTGATATTATTAAAATTACGTCGGCGCATTCAGTTAACTAGAACCAAGACCCAAGCTGCTGTCGGCACTGAAAATATTGCCTCCAAGCTACAGATTAAAAGCAGCCTACAGGCTATTGAGAATAGATTATTATTAGACGTTCAAATTTTGCTTTGGCTGGGCGGAATATTAGCATCTTTATATTTATTTCCCTACACTAGAGCTTTACAGGTATGGCTGCTTAATGGCTTAGGAATTCCTTTTAAAATTGGACTGGTTGTATTAGGAATATATACTGCTATTCGCTTAAGTCATGTTTTTATCGATCGCTTTGTTTCTTCAATCAACACTAATCCTTTTATTTCGCCTATAGCAACTGAGCGATCGCAACTGAGGGTTTCCACTATTTTTAGTGCAATTAAGTGGGTCGCAATTATTTGCTGGTTGGTAGTTGGGGCGATTGTTGGTTTAATTCTTTTTGGCATTGATCTTGCTCCTTTGTTAGCTGGAGCAGGGCTATTAGGAGTAGCACTTTCTCTGGCTTCTCAAAATTTGATTAAAGACACTATCAACGGATTTTTAATCGTTCTTGAAGACCAATATGGCATCGGCGACATTATCGACACTGGAACTTGGTCAGGTACTGTAGAAGAGCTTAACTTACGAATTACCCAACTACGAAACTCAGAAGGGAAATTAATTACTATTCCTAATAGTCAAATGGGAGCGGTAGCTAACCTGACTAAAAGTTGGTCGCGGGTCGATCTTAACATTCCCGTTGCCTATGAGACCGACACTTTGGCAGCGATTAAGATTATTGAAGCAACTGCTATTGAAATGAGTCGAGATCCTCAATGGCAATGGCAAATAGTCGAGACACCTCAAGTGATGGGTATTGATGACTTTAGCGATCGCGGATTGATGGTGAAAATATGGATTAAAACCCGACCTCTCAAACAGTTTGATGTAGCCAGAGAATATCGACTGCGCCTAAAATTAGCTTTTGATAAGGCAGGAATATTAATTCCCGTACCGCAGCAAAATATTTCAGTTCATCCTAACTCAGTCTCCAACTCTAGTTTTTTCAAGGCTGACCATTCTTAATCTAAATTTGACAAGATTAAAAATAGGTAAATTACTAGAAAAGGCGAAATTACTTAACAATCAGGTAATTTTAGTAGGAGATACCAAGCAGTTATCAGCAGCAGAAGCTGGCGCACTTTTTAAACTACTACTAGAAGCTGGTTTATCCACTGCTATTATCGACCAGAATCTGAGACAGCGATCGCTCATTCTCAAACAGGTAGTAGATAAGATCGCCCAAAGCAATCTAGATTCTAATAGTATTAATACCGCCTGTCAAAAACTCAACGAACCAGGAAAAATTAAGCAAATTGTCAGTGATGAGGCACGTATAGAGGCGATCGCAGCAGATTATCGATCTCGTCCGCTTGAAGTTCGTCATCAAACCTTGATTGTAGCTGGTACGAATGCCGACAAACAGGCGATCGTCTGTTTGCTTTTTGAATGAGAATTACCTAGTTGTTTCATAAAAGCGATCGCTAAATTAAGATCTTCTAAAAAAGTATGATGTTCGACAAAGATTGTTTCTTTTAGCTCTAGTATCGGTTAAAGGCACAATTCGACTGGCACGTTTGGCAAACACTTTCAATCCTGTTTTCTTACCTTGGCGCACGATTAAATTCACCCTAAGCTGATGTAGTTCGACAGTACGAGTTACCTCCAGGCTCATAATGCCAACTAAAACGCGCTCGCGAAGAATAGATAATCGCTGTTTGTTGGTTTTTGTCTGACTTAATTGGAATTCAATCTCACCTAACAACAGTTCTAGTTCATCTAGTTCTAAATAGGAAATATTACTGGCTGGATCGACTCCTTCGTTAGGAGCTTGGATACCAGCAGCAGGATTATTAGTTATGAACAATACTATTTAAATTAATAATTTAGTATTCCCCAGACACCAAAAATATTGTTGTTACTTTAAAATTTCGTTCACCTGACCAACCAAATTGATCGCAGCTTGTCTAATAGTTTTTTGATTTGAATCTGCAGCATCGTATTGATGAGGATACATAATTGCCCTAGAACTACTAACTACTGCACCCAAACCGTCGGCATTAAAACAGGCTTTGATGCCCTCTTTTCCTCCTCCCTGTGCGCCTACACCTGGAACAAGAAATAAACTATTAGGTAATTGTTTACGTAGACGAATAGCTGCTTCAGGATAGGTTGCGCCGACGACTGCACCAATACCGCTATAGCCAGATTCGCCGATACTTTTATCTGAAGCAGGTTTAATTAAATCGGCAATAATTTCATAAAGATATCTGCCATCTATTTGCTGTTCTTGAATTATCGCAGCACCAGGGTTAGAAGTTTTTACACAGACAAATATACCTTTCCCCCATTTTGTTGCTTCTTCAAAAAATGGTTCGAGACAGTCTTCACCCAAATAAGGAACAATGGTAATGGCATCAGCTTCTAAAGGGTGTGCTGGTTTACTTGGTAAATAGCTTTGGGCGTAAGCTGTGGCTGTAGAGGCTATATCTCCCCGTTTTACATCTAACACTACCAATAAATCGCGATCGCGCGCTGCTGTGATAGTCTTTTCCAATGCCACAATTCCCGCTGAACCATACAACTCATAGTAGGCACTTTGAGGTTTTATGGCAGGAACAAGATCGGCAACGGCATCTAACACCATTAGATTATATTGATAAATCGCTTCGGCACAATCAACTAAACTACTTTCTTGAGTAATACCCTGTTTTTGTAACCAGCTTTCAGGTATTCTCTCCAAAGCAGGATCTAATCCAACGATGCAGGGAGTTCTTTTTGCTTGAATTTGCTCAATAAGCTGGTCAATAAACAATTTCATTGAATGATTAATTATTCTAAAGAGCTAAGTTATTTTAATTGTTAGAAAATAAGGGTATTGGGCTTTCGATCTCTAGTATCTTATACACAACTACGCCTGTCTACATACTTATATACAAGAGAAAATATGGCTATCTGAAAAATGACTACTGTTAATCAAGACTCTTGCAAAAAATATAAAGTATTGTTGGTTAAATCTAACTTAAAGCTTTTTGACCTTTATTAGCTATGGGTTATTTTACAAATTATGTTGAAACAAAAATCTAATTCAAATAATTTTATAATAAAAAGAGCGATCGCGTCGCTCGGCAACGCAACATATCAATCTCATCATTAATTTGTTTTTTCGTTGTGACATTTTCCACCGTGGAGTAGTTGGTAGTTACTAAACTCATTCTTGCCACCTAAAGCGGTAGCTAAAATATGGTCTTTTTCTAACAGATCTCCGTTATGGAAGTAGAGTCCGCACCAGCTACATTTTCCTTTTTGTTTTTTAAGCAATAAGGCTTTTGTGTTGGGTAACTCTGGATTTCTACCCATTCTGGTACTCCAGTACACTAGGTCGCCGTCATAAGGGCTTTTATCACCTTTAACTTTTATATAGCTAGTTGAACTGCTTTCAAATTTGCCATGAAAAAGTAGTCGAAGGGAATTCGCGTTTCCTTTTTTGGTTGTGAATGCCCAGTTTCTGCCACCAAATTGGTGAAAGTATTTATTATGAGCGGTGTTCAGATTTTTACATCGAAACCTACCCCATGCTCTCAGTTTTTGATAGACCAAATGGTCTTGCCTTGAGAATTCGCCTGTTGTTTTTGCATCACTAAAGCTGTAGTAATTGCACCATCCCCTGATGATGGGATTCAAATCGTTTATTAAATCGATTTGAGAAGCGTGTTTATGCTTCTTAATGGTCTTTTTAATGTTTTCTTGATGCTTAATAAGGGATTGTTTAGAAGGGGTTATGAGTGTGTTAAAACCAATGATTTGATTTGCCCCATTTTTTGCAGATTTATGTCTGCCCGATGGGTATTGTCGGATGTAATATCCGAGAAAATCAAACCCTACTTTTCCGTCTTCGCTGTACTCTGGAATAAGAGTATGGGCAATTCTGGTTTTGGATGGTTTTAATTCTAAGCCTATGTCTTTTAACCAATAAGAAATTAATTCTCGACACTTTTGGATTACTTCAAGGCTCTTGTGTATGACCACAAAATCATCGGCGTATCTTACGAATGCCAGAGTTTGAATCTTACGATTTTTACTTAATGTACGATGAGGATATTTATCTTCCCTCATATTAAGTGTTTCGGCGTATTCTTCTAACATTCTTTGGATGCCGTGGAGGGCGACATTCGCTAAAAGCGGGCTAACCACTCCGCCTTGTGGCGTTCCATCAGTGACAGCAGTAAATACTCTTTTGTCAATTACTCCAGATTTAAGCCAGGCTTTTATTTGTTGCCGAACTTTTCCTCTGTAGTTTAGTTTGTCTAAGAGAGCATTATGGTTAATACAATCAAAACATTTTGCAATGTCAGCATCTAGAACGTACTTAGCTCTCTTCTGAATCGCATCTTTTATGTGTCTGATTGCGTCGTGACATGACCTTCCTGGTCGAAATCCATAGGATGAAGATTCAAATTGAGCCTCCCATTCTGGTTCGAGAGCAGCTTTCACTACTCCTTGTAGGGCGCGGTCGTACATTGTGGGAATTCCTAATGGACGCTTTTCATCTTTTCCAGGCTTAGGTATCCAAACTCTACGAGTAGGCTTACTTTTGCCTGTAAGTTTAAGTTGTCCTATGAGTTTCACACGGACTTCTGGAGATAGGTTTTTAATCCCATCCACACCTGCCGTTTTCTTGCCTCGATTTTCTGTCGTTACCCGTCGTACCGCGAGAGCCTTATTCGACCAAGACCTCAATAGTGTTTTTTGGAGTTTTCGGACTTGTTTAATATCTCCACAACGAGAAGCAGCGTAAATGCGCGTTTGTAACTTGTAGACGTATCTATCAACTTTTCGCCAATCGATATTGTCCCATCCCACAGTCTTCAGTTTTACGGAATCTGTATTAGGCATATTTATTACTACTTGTACCTTTACACTTGACACATTTGCGAGTCACGTCTGCTTATCCTGGGCATTACCCCATCCTTTTTCTGGCATTACTCGTTGTATCGAGTTAGGCATTTGCTTCTTGACCCATCTTTTCCCGTCTCACCATACGGTTTGATACCTACCAGTTGTTCTGGGGGTGAGGCGAGGTTACTTCGTTCCTACATACCATTGGTTTGAGTTCTTTAGGATTCATCTTTCCGCCTATTGAACTGGTTGTGCGCTGCTAAGGTAGCCCAAATTAGCAGACTTAAGTTCTATTTGTTATTTCAAACGCAGGGTGTGGCATTATCCACTAGCTTATATCCCCTGCTTGAGCGTTAAGACGGTTCGGTAGATGATTCGTTTGTCTATCCCACGATTTCCTTTTCCTTGAGATAATCTTAGTCTAGGGTCGGGTATGGAACTCTTGCTTGCGGTGAGGCGTTTTCAGCAATTATCGCTCTTTTCCGCTTTTACTCCCGCAGATTACATCTGGGTTATCAATTCAGATGTAAGGGAAACTTCTCTCTCTCGTCACCGAGGGGGACGCTGTATGCTTTTCGTCCCGCACAAGGACGCAATGACTTGGTTTTTGCTATTACTAGTTGTTCACCTCACATTGATGGTGTGTAAGTTATCGTTTCTAAAGGATTAAAAAGTGCGAACTCTACCCAAAATGGGTTACTTTAAAAACGTCTTCTGTCCCCCTAGTTGTCTAGGTTTAAGAAGAACGAATCGCACGGGCATTCGCCCAGATCGTCGCCTCAAGGGGACGACTTCGCTGCATCCGCAGCGTGCAGCTTTAAGCTTTTTTTGAATAAAGTTTGATACAAAATTGAAAAACCATACTTTGATTTACCAACGCCAATCTCATTTAAGATTGCAGCATGGTTTATTCGGTCGAAGCATTTTTCGATGTCTATTTTTAAGACTCGTTTTTTTGCTCCGTTAGCTTTGCTGTTAAGATTTAGAAATAGGACTTTTTGGGCATCGTGTGTGCTTCGTCCTGGTCTAAATCCATAACTCTTGGCATGGAATGTAGCTTCGTGTGCTGGTAAAGTGAGCATATTTGACAAGACATTGCACAGCGCATACGCGCAGACCGCCCTAGCGGGCTGGAGAGCTTTGCTCTCCGTCTCTATCGGCTATTGTTGGGACTTTTAGTAGTCTAGTTGAACCATCCTTTTTGGGGATGGGTATCTCTCTTAGACCTTGATGTTTCCATGTCTTTGTATTTTGATTTAGAGTTTCCTCTAATTGGAATCGTTCCTTGAACGTTAAAGACTTTTTGCCATCAATCCCTGCCGTCTTTTTCCCAGTGTTGAGCTGGGTTACTTGCCTAATTGCTAGCATTCTAGCTGAATGAGAGGAAAGAATTAGCTTTTGAAGCCTTCTTGCTTTAGCCTTGTTTCCATCTCTAATTGCTTTGAATATTCTCTTTTGTAGGCGAAATAATATTTTCTGGAATTTCTTCCAGTCTCTAAATTCCCAATCATCGCTATAACTTAAGGCGGCTTTTTTGTAAGAGTACTCTTACAAAAAACGCGCCGTGCGCTATGCGTCATAATTATTTCCTACTCGATTGAACATTGTCTAGTTTCCTAAAGGCAGTTACGCCCTGTCCTACCCGTAGCCAGAGTTTCCGATGCTCGTCCATCCTATTCAGGTTTCTTACCCCTAAAATCTGGGGCTACGTTTTTATTCGTTCCGATACTAGGATTGACTGATGTTTTAGGGTGGTTCACTTTACCTACTACCTTCTCGGAGAAACAGCTAGCCAAATTAAACTTCTGTGAGAGTTGCGGTAGTGAAGTCCATATTGTTTGTTCAGATTATGGCTCAACGTTGAGGCACTTTTGTAGAACCTGTTTACCCATTACATCTCCCCGTCAACGCCAGTGTGGTGTATCTGCTTTACCTCTGATTGCGTCCTGTTCCCAGCTTGAGCCTGTAAAATTCCGAGTTTACTCACTGTAGGCAGATAGGGAGTCATTATTCTCTTTAATGGTGGGGTGCGATTCGTTCCTACGAAATCTTCTTTGAAGAGAGATGTAGGGCTTCTGTTAAGTAATCCAATAATGGATTGAGTTCGCACTTTAATCCTTAACAGAATGATAACTTGTATTTTCTTCAAGGTGAGGCTATTAACCTAGAACGTCAAGTCCTTGTCCTCTTGTGCGGAGGAAAAAGCACACAGCGTCCCTCTCGGCGACGAGAGAGAGAAGTTTCCCTTATCTCTGGGATGACAACCCAGATTTAAAAGCGGGAGTGAACGCGAGAGAGTAAATTGCTGAAAACGCCTACTCGCTAGCATGAGTTCTATAACCGACCTGGACTAAGGGTAATACCAAGGAATAGGAAATCGTGGGGTAGAAAAAACGAATCATCTTCTGAACCATCTTTAAGAGATAGCAAGGAGTATAAGCTAGTGGTATCAAAGACCACACCTTGCGACCCGAAACATCGGGACGAGCCTACATTTACGAAATTTCCCTCCTTTACGTAACGCACAATTAGCTCACATAGGTGGATAGATGAACCCTAACGGACTCCAATCAACTATATATGCCGTCATATACAGCAAAGGAATACAGGAACGAAGTAACTCAACCTCATCCCCAGACTAACTGGTAGGCATCGTCAAAGCCGTATGGTGAGATTGAGAAAGATGGGTCAAGAAGCCAACGCTTAACCCGAATCAACGGGTAATGCCTGAAAAGGGATGGGGTAACGCCCAAGATACGCAAACGTGACTCGCAATATATCAATGTGTAAAGGTACGAGTAGTAGCAAATATGCCTAATACAGATTCAATTAAACCGAATACTGTGGGATGGAACGATATCGATTGGCAATCCCCCCTTCAATTCCGCCCTTAATAAGGGGGGCTAGGGGGGATTTAAGCAACAAAAGCGCATTTACGCAGCATCTCGTCATGGAGATGTAAAACAAGTTAGAAAACTCCAAAAGACATTAATGAGGTCTTGGTCAAATAAGGTCTTAGCGATTCGGCGGGTAACTCAAGATAATAGAGGGCAAAAGACAGCAGGAGTGGATGGTAAGAAATCACTATCTCCAGAAGCACGTCTTAGACTCATAGGACAACTCAAACTTATAGGAAAAAGTAGACCTACTCGAAGAGTTTGGATACCCAAACCTGGAAAGGATGAAAAACGTCCACTTGGAATCCCAACAATGCACGACCGCGCCTTACAAGCGTTATTAAAACACGCCATAGAGCCAGAATGGGAAGCTCTCTTCGAGAGCAATTCCTACGGATTTCGACCAGGACGTTCCTGTCAAGATGCTATCAAGCAAATAAAAAATGCAATTCAATCTAAAGCCAAATATGTGCTGGATGCTGATATTGCAAAATGCTTTGATAAAATCAACCACTTAGCCTTACTACAGAAACTCGGTTACACGGGCAAATTCAGGCAACAACTTAAAGCTTGGTTAAAATCTGGAGTCATAGACCAAAAGGTATTTACTGCCACATCCGAAGGAACACCTCAAGGTGGGGTTATAAGCCCTTTACTTGCTAATGTTGCTCTACACGGGATGGAAAAGATGTTAATGAAGTTTGCCAAAACTCTTGATGTTAAAAGGAAAGATAAACCAAACAGCCAGATTAGCTGGCAACAAAAGGTCAAATCTCTTACCTTTATCAGGTATGCAGATGACTTTCTTCTAATACATCATGACCTAAATGTAGTCAAAAGATGCAGAGAATTAATCTCTGAGTGGTTAAAAGACATGGGACTGGAACTAAAACCTTCAAAAACCAGAATCGCCCACACTTTAATTTCAGAGCAAAGCGAAGATGGACAAGCTGGGTTTGACTTTTTGGGCTATCACATTCGACAGTTTCGGGTGGGAAAATACAAAAGTTCAATACATCCCAGCACCAAAGAAAAACTTGGTTTTAGAACATTCATTATTCCATCAAAATTTGCCTGTAAGAAACATCAACAAAAGATTAAAGATGTTTTTAAGAAACACAAATACTCCCATCAAGCAAAACTTATAGTTGAGGCGCACGGAAGCCTCGATGCATCGAGGCTGTCCGCCGTCGCCTGCTTGCAGCTTAACCCGATTATCCGAGGATGGACAAATTATTATTCATTTTCTGATGCTCAGGGAACAGGAGTACTAACAGGTCAAGATTACCTCGTATTCCAAAAACTTAGAGCTTGGAGTCGTCACCGTACTGGTGATTGGGGAAAAGCAATTAAAAAGTATTGGACAACCATTGGTAATAGAAACTGGGTATTCGCAACCAGAAAAGGAGATAAAAATCCCCTTCGGTTACTAACACATACTGAATTTGGAAGCAGTAGCATTGAATATGTGAAAGTTAAAGGTGATGCCAGTCCATTTGACGGGAAATTAATCTATTGGAATACCAGGATGGGACGTAGCCCCGATATGCCTTCTCGAAAAGCATTACTGCTCAAGAGACAAAAAGGTGTGTGTTCCTGGTGTTGCTTACGCTTTCGTGAAGGAGATTTGTTAGAAACTGACCACAATATTCCTCGCGCCCTCGGTGGTAAAGACGAATATAAGAATCTACAACTCCTACATGGGCATTGCCATGACGAAAAAACTGCCCTTGACATGGAATTTATTAGAAATCAAAGATTCATAAAATACATGGATTACATCAACCAAACACTAGCTAAATCTAACTGGCTTTGGAATGAAAATGATTTTCTAATAGTTTCAGACAACAAAGAGTAGGATGTCCCACTGACAATGGGGAATATGTTGAGTAGCCGAGTGAGGAGAAATCTCTCACGCTCGGTTTCGGACGGGAGGGGTGTAGTGGTAACACTCACCTCGACCTTTCTACTTTAACCCATATCCTAGTGTCAGTTCAGGTTACATTGCGGTTTTATCTCCGCCTTCTCCTGGAGTTTCATACATTCCTATTTTCTAGGAATTCCTAAACCCGACGAACCGCACAATTTATACGTTTTTATTCAATAATTGTACCATGAATACTACATCAAAAGTCGCCGTTCTACGGCGAGGCTTTAGACCCAAAATTATCGGTAAATCCGCTGGCTATGTCTACGTTGGTTCAAATCCAACTCGGCTCATACCATCTATATGTAAAAAAGAGGCTTTAAGCCTCTTTTCTTATTGTTTATTGGATATTGATTTACCAAAGGATAACAATCGATATCTAGAAGTCGATCGCCAAAAATGTCGTTACCGTTTTGACTTGTGAAATATTTTCCCAAAAAAATAAGATGAGACTTGCCCACCTTACAAAAACGTTTATTTTTTTTTTGAATCTAGCGATCAACTGAACCCATAATGATATCTATACTGCCAAGAATAGGCATGATGTCTGCTAATTTAACTCCCTTGAGTATATTTGGCAGAATTTGTAGGTTATTAAAGTCAGGGGCGCGAATTTTCCAACGCCAAGGAAAGACATTATCATTGCCAACAATAAAGATTCCTAGTTCACCCTTGCCACTTTCTAGGCGAACATAGTGTTCTCCTTCAGGTATTTTGAACGTCGGCGCAACTTTCTTGGCTATATACTGATACTCAAAGTCGTTCCACTTAGATTTGCGTCCCTCGTCCATCCTGCGTGCTTCAAGGTTTTCATAAGCACCGCCTGGAATACCTTTTAGAGCTTGACGAATAATTTTAATCGATTCGCGCATTTCACGGATACGCACCAAATAACGGGCAAAACAATCTCCCGCAGTTTCCCAATGTATATCCCAGTCGAAGTCGTCATAGCATTCATAGTGATCTACTTTGCGTAAGTCCCATTTAACCCCAGAAGCTCTTAACATTGGTCCTGATAAACCCCAGTTAATAGCTTGCTCACGGCTAATTGTTCCTACCCCTTCAACGCGACGACGAAAAATAGGATTATTGGTAATTAGCTTTTCATACTCATCAATCTTGGGATCGAAGTAATCACAAAAATCTTCACATTTGTCGATCCAACCGTAGGGTAAATCAACAGATACTCCACCAATACGGAAATAATTATTGTTAATTAATCTTTGTCCAGTAGCAGCTTCCCATAAATCATAAATCAACTCCCGTTCACGGAAAATATAAAAGAAGGGAGTTTGTGCGCCCACATCTGCCATAAATGGACCTAACCACAGTAAATGATTAGCAATGCGGTTTAACTCTAGCATGATCACCCGAATATACTGGGCGCGCTTGGGTACTTCAATACCAGCTAGCTTTTCGGGGGCATTGACTGTAATTGCTTCATTAAACATCCCCGCAGCATAGTCCCAACGGCTTACATAAGGAACATACATAACGCTGGTGCGGTTTTCGGCAATCTTCTCCATACCTCGATGAAGATAACCGATTACGGGTTCACAATCGATTACATCTTCCCCATCAAGAGTTACAATCAGGCGTAAAACGCCGTGCATTGAAGGATGATGAGGTCCCATGTTGAGAATCATGGGTTCGGTTCTAGTTTCTATCTGTGCCATAAATCAGCAATATTTCTATGATTAAGAAATGAATTAGTTCTTACCTGCTACTAGTTATCTATCTTATCTAGTTTCTGGACGGGATAGAAACTTAAACTGATTGTTTGAGCAAAAATTTCAACTTGTTATTTGTTTGGCTGGGTTTGCTGCTGTGCTACGTATAAAGCGATCGCAATTACGAAAATTTTATTAAATTCAAGATTTGAATATTACTGCATTACGCTTAATCTACAATCTATAAATTATTTAATTCACGACCTTTAGCTGTTGTTGATCTTATCTCTGTGTCTTTAACTGAAATATGCTCAAATCATTTTTTTGCTTTTTAGGTTAATTACCTATGGAATCTTGGGTACTATACGGACAGTCTCATAAAGGTGAATCATGTATCGGGCTAATAAAGAGCGTACTGGAATTTATAAAACTCAAGGTCTTCGCAACTTAAGGGGAATAAAGTGGAAGCTACTAATAGATTCTAATCCAGAAATAATCCCATCAAATACTGGTCTTAACTGTCCTTTAGTTATTACTGATCGAGTAATTTATCTATGTAATAAAAAAGGATATTTGTATGCAATAAATGCTCAAATTGGAGAATAAAAATAGGTAGTACTAGCATAGATAATTTAATATTACATAATCAAACAATCTACGCTAGTGAAAAGAATGGAAACCTTTACGCAATAAGTATTGAAACACGGAGGATAAAGTGGAGGTCATCAATCAATTTTATTCGCTATTCCAATCCAGTAATTTACAATAATGTTCTTTACGCTAATTGTATAGATGGAAATCTTTATGCTTTAGATGTGGAGACTGGTCAGGAAAAATGGAGATTTAAAACTATTAAAGATATGGCCGTAACTCCTCCTACATTGAGAAATGGAGTTCTTTATATTGGTAGTGAGAATGGTAATATTTATGCCGTAGATGTTAATACAAGGCAAAAAAAATGGAAATTTGAAATAGGTCAATTAAGATGGCTATTTTCCCTTCCTGTTATAGTTAATAATGTGGTTTATATAGGAGTTAAAAATAGTATTATCTATGCCATAGATGCTGAAGAGGGAACAGAAATCTGGCAATCTCAGATAGAGGATACATATTACCTTTCTCCGTTATGCCCACTAGTAGTTGACGACGAGTTTATCTATATAGGGATAGGCATTGGTTCTCTGTGTGCGATAAATATTAAAAGCCAGGAAAAATCATGGCAGAAATTAGGGCGTGCTATTCAACGAATCAACAGTATTTCACTAGCAGATGGAATTATTTATTGTGAGCGTTCAGGAGCTATCAATGCAATTGAAGCAGAATCGGGAAAAGAGTTATGGGAGTTTGCTGCACCCGAACCCGATTGGTGGATCTTAAAACCTAATCTCTGGCTACCTCAAATATTCAATAACTTAAGTAAGAGATTTGCAGGAAGCTCAACAATCCAATTTTCTTCTCCTGTAATTGCTGATAAAGTCATCTACACTTTCTGCGATAATGGATATTTATATGCTTTACATTAAGTTTAAATCGTACATTTATAATTGAATTAATCATATAGAAAGCAAGTTATTTCAGACATATCTTAAAAATGCAGCATGAGTTAGAAAAACTAATAGTAGAGCAATATCGGATTATAGATTTTTTGGGAGCAGGTCTAGGCGGGGAAACTTACAAAGCACTCGATCTTAAAAACGAACAATTAGTAGCTTTAAAGGTTTTATCTCTACAGCAGACAAGCAACTGGAAAATATTAGAAATGTTTGAAAGAGAAGCTAGTATTCTCGCTCAATTAAAACATCCTAGAATTCCTGATTATCTAATTATTTTCAGATAGATAATACCCACGAAAAACACTGGTATTTAGTTCAAAAATTCATCTCTGGGAAATCTCTTTTTACTTTAGTAGAAAATAGTTGGCGGACAACTGAAGCTGGTTGACTGACAAAAGATGAAGAGAAAAACCTGAGAATAGAGATTCAGTAAAGAGTTGAGGGATTGACACAAAGCAAGGGGAGTCAGCACTCTGAGATTAGATACCACTCATAATTTCAGAATACTGTGAATCAAAACTCCCGTCTCTACAATGCCTTGAATCAATGGATGAGTCAATAGAAGTTTGAAGACAGAAGTATGAAGGCGCGAAGTTTCAAGTTTGTTCGAGGGCTTGTACCTCATACGAAGGAAGAAGTTTGAAGTTTGAAGGAAGAAGGAATTCGGAATTCGGGAAGGATTTTTTGTAGCTCATACCTCACACCTCATACTTCGCGCCTTCATACCTCATACACAGGGCTATCGCCCAGATCGTCCGTCCTTCGGACGACTTCGATGCTTCGCATCGTGTAGGGCGAAGCCCTGGTACCTCTACCAAACTAAGAGCGATCGTGAACGACGGGGCTTGCAACTATAGTGGAACAAAGGACTTGTCCGCATGTAGGAGGAAGTAGCTGTTTACGAAGTTTGAAGGAAGAAGTTTGAAGGAAGAAGGAAGAAAGATTTTTTGTACCTCATACGAAGGAAGAAGTAGCTGTTTTACTTCATACTTCATACCTCATACTTCATACTTCATGCAGCTGTTTTACTTCATACACGGACTCTCTGTCCGTCGCCGTTCCCGAGGAGACGTCGGAACGCAGAGAGCGTTCACCTCACACTTCGCGCCACAGGGCTATCGCCCAGATCGTCCGTCCTTCGGACGACTTCGATGCTTCGCATCGTGTAGGGCGAAGCCCTGGTCAAGCTACTGACTGGTTACATTTATGTCATCTTCAAACTTGTATTTGGATGATAATTGCTTTAATACACACGGGCAATGTCAACCTGACAAAATGGTCGATGTACATCCCTGGTCGAGGGAAGTTGGCTGGGGGTAGACAGAGACGTATTCAGCGTTGGCTAAACAATCCTCGAATCAATGTCCATCGAATCAGAAAGTCCTTGGTCAAAGCAGCACTTGATGATTGGTCAGAATCAAAAATATTTTTGGCATTAGACACTTCACTGTTCTGGGATGAGTATTGCCTTGTGCGGCTTTGGGTTATTCATCGAGGGAGAGCTTTACCGTTGGTGTGGAGAGTGATGAACCATGAAAGTGCTAGTATTTCAGTTACCGATTATCGAGAGATGATTAAGCAGGCACAAGTTAGGCTACGAGAATCAGTTAAGGTAATTTTACTCGCGGAGCGAGGATTTATACATACCGAATTGATGACCATGCTGACAACTCAACTAGGATGGCATTATCGTCTCCGAATTAAGAGTAATACCTGGATTTGGCGTGGAAGTTGGTGTCAACAGAAGTTTGAAGACAGAAGTATGAAGGCGCGAAGTTTCAAGTTTGTTCGAGGGCTTGTACCTCATACGAAGGAAGAAGTTTGAAGGCGCGAAGTTTGAAGGAATTCGGAATTCGGGAAGGATTTTTTGTAGCTCATACCTCACACCTCATACTTCGCGCCTTCATACCTCATACACAGGGCTATCGCCCAGATCGTCCGTCCTTCGGACGACTTCGATGCTTCGCATCGTGTAGGGCGAAGCCCTGGTACCTCTACCAAACTAAGAGCGATCGTGAACGACGGGGCTTGCAACTATAGTGGAACAAAGGACTTGTCCGCATGTAGGAGGAAGTAGCTGTTTACGAAGTTTGAAGGAAGAAGTTTGAAGGAAGAAGGAAGAAAGATTTTTTGTACCTCATACGAAGGAAGAAGTAGCTGTTTTACTTCATACTTCATACCTCATACTTCATACTTCATGCAGCTGTTTTACTTCATACACGGACTCTCTGTCCGTCGCCGTTCCCGAGGAGACGTCGGAACGCAGAGAGCGTTCACCTCACACTTCGCGCCACAGGGCTATCGCCCAGATCGTCCGTCCTTCGGACGACTTCGATGCTTCGCATCGTGTAGGGCGAAGCCCTGGTCAACCTAAAAACTTTCACTTTCATTTAGCAGAGGCAATTTGCTTACACAACGTACAGATTCACAAAGGTGAATTTTCTGGCAAAGTTCATGTGATTCTTGGTCGCAACAACGTTAACGGCGAACTATGGGCAATTGTCAGTAATGAAAAAACTACTCTACAAACCTTTGCTGAATATGGATTACGTTTTGATATCGAAGCGAATTTTTTAGATGACCAATCTGGTGGTTGGAATGTTCAACGCTCGATGATTCGAGATGTATGCGCTTTGTCCCGTTTGTGGTTTATCTTATCTGTGGCTACTCTCTACGTTAGTGCCCAAGGTGTTGAGGTAGTTCGTATTGGCAAACGAAGATGGGTTGATACTCATTGGTTTCGTGGTAATAGCTATTTTAGGATTGGTTGGGATTGGGTCAAAGCTGCACTCATTAATGGTTGGAATTTACTTCATTGCGTGACTTTCTCTAGTAATCAAGATCCCTCACCTGCAATGGCATCACGATCGCAATATCAAAAACGAGCAGATCAGTTGGAGTTCAAAGTTTTAACTTATTCCTACAATATTTCTTGAAAGTTTTGTCAGTCAATCAGGATCTAATGATACGTAGTATTTTAGCTGTTCCAGTAGTAACTGCTTTATCTTATTTTTCGTTCAATTATTTTTTCTCTACTTTTGGAGT